>CAWJNF010000001.1:0-792813 GCA_963844235.1 uncultured Thermoleophilia bacterium
GCCAGGTTCTCCAACCACTCGTAGCTGTAGAAGCCGCCGCGATCCTGGCCGATCTGCGCCAGCCACGGCCATACCTGCTCCATCGGTGCCTCAACGGTGACCGCAGGTGTCGTCTGGATACCGGGCCGATCCACCAGCTCATCGCCCGGCAGACGCTTTGACTGCTCTTCCGCTGTCGCACCCCAATGCAACAGCCACGGCCGCACGACACACAGGTAGCCGACCAGGGCGCCCGTACCCGCGAGCGCGAGCGACCCCGGACGCCTGCCCGCCCGAACCGCACGCGCGCACGTCGCCACACTCCACGCCGCCCCGGCCACGACCACCGCCGAGCCTCCAAGCATCATCCCGAACGCCCGTACAGCCTCCAAAGCGCTGCGGAGCGGGACGCCGCCCAAAGCGTGTGTCTGTCGCTTGTGGCCTGCCATGACAACACCGACAGCTTCCAGCCTATATACCCATTGGAGGGACCTGGCAGACATGGACTTGCGCCGGAAACTCTTGCGCAAGCTCTTCTGCGGCGCGTCAACGCGTCTCACGAGCACCGCCGTCCCAGCCCAGGCACATGTATCTGGTCCTGAAAGCCGAGTGTCGCAGCCTTCTGTCCCCCCGAAGGCTGAAGGCGCTTGTGGCGCCCTCAGCTCGAGCGTGGTGAGACCTGAGTCAATGCGTCTCGAGCGGCTTACGCGGCACCTCGAAGATGTCGCGTCCAACCGCAAGCGCCCAGGAAAGGATGATGGTCGCCGCGAGCAGCGATAGCGGCGTGAGCGAAGCCGTCACGAACGCGAGAACCGCGAAGCACACCGCTGCACAGCCCAGCACGGCCAGCAGGATCCTCCCAATGTGTCGGGCGACAAGCCCGAACATCGCGAGACCAATCAGTGCAAGCAGCCCAGCCGTCCAGCGCCGGCTGTCGCCAATCAGCCACACGTCCCAGTACTCTGCGTCGCTGTGAACCCCAACACGGTGGCCCGCCGCGAGGATCGTGGCGGTGACGTCCTCGAAGATATCCCTGCTGCTGAACCTCATCGTGCTCACCTCCTTCCACCCCCACGGTCGCACACACACCTCATGGCGTACATCGGTGCCAGTCCGGGTCGCTTTGGTTTTCGCGCAAGATCCGCACGGCCGAAAGCTCCGCGTCTCGCGCAGACAGGGACGCTTCGCAGGCTCTCGGTAGAAACCCGCGACGATGTTCAGGGTGGGGCCGGATGTGGGTGCAGCGGCTTCCCCGATGTGGCCTTTCTGGCTTCGTGACACCTTGCGGTTATTCGTTCCCGGATTGGAGGAGCCATGAAGAAGGCGTTGGGACACAGAAAGCTTTGGGAGATCGGCGGGATCGTCGCGGGCGTCGTCCTGATCGCGTTCGGCGCCGTGTCGATCTGGATGGGCGCGAGCGGCGTGAACACGGTACGCGACAACCTCGCTCAGGAGCAGATCGAGGGCACGGGCGAGACGAGCCTGGACGGCTACACGGTGCCCGAGGGCGAGCTGGTGAACACCGGCTCCGAGGCCCGCGCATTTGCAGACCTCATGCGCACGCACGCGCTCGAGGGCAGCGAGGGTCTGGTCTACGCCGAGATGGGCCGCTTCGTGTCCGCCCCAACCCGGAGGACCCGGCGGGCACGAGCGATCCTCAGGCGGCCGTGCTGGACGAGCAGGGCAACCCGGTGCCGAACCCCGCACGGAACACGTGGGTGACCCAGACGGCGCTAGGAACGGCGCTCAACCAGGCCTACTTCGGCGAGCGAGTCGCCTTCTTCGGCATCGTCGTCGGCGGCGCCCTGCTGCTGGCGGGTATCGGATTCATCGTCCTGACGATCGGCGGCGCCCTGCGCCAACGCGTGGAGCCACCCCCCTGCTCGCCACCGAAACCGGGGCCATCCCCATGGAGCCGGAGCCTGCACATCCCGGGAGCTGACCGGCTTCCGCTGACCAACACCCCCATCCGGGACGGAACGGCCCCTCCGCGGGCCCGTTCCCGTTGAGGGCCAGGCCCTCCAAGCGGGAGCCGTCGGAAAGGGACCGGGCCGAAGAAGCGGGCGCAGCATCCCCGACCGAGCACCCGCTTGACAGTCGAACCAACGGTCTTCCGACCCAAGAGGAGATCGTGCCTAAATCGGCGCAAACCCTGCAACCATGTGGTTCCGGCGTGTCGGCAGACGGTCGGAAGGGTCGGACGGGACGGCCGTGCGACCGGTAGCCGTCCGCCCCGGAGGGTTCACAGGCCACCCAAGAGGGGCGCCAAGGGGGATCATCGCCGCCGTCGGTTTGCCAAACCTGGCTCTACGGGCGGGTGTTGCCGGCCCCGGGGAGCGTCTTCAGGGCCGCCGCGGCGAAGCGGCGCGAGCGATGATGTCGAGCGGCGCTAGGGCCCTATTCGGTAGGGCCTCATCATCTCGTGGTCTTCGTGCTCGACGATGTGACAGTGCCAGACGAAGAGGCCGGCCCGGTCGTAGGTCGCTTTCACGCGGGTGATTTCACCCGGATAGGCGACGACGGTGTCCTTGCGGGATCCCGCCTCCCAGGGCTCCGGGTCGCGGACGGCTCCGCTTTCGATCTCCTCGCGGTTGACGACCTCGAACAGGATCTCGTGGATGTGGATCGGGTGCGCGTCCTCGGTGAAGTTGTGCAGCTCCCACACCTCGGTGGCTCCCACGGCGGGGTTCTCGGTGATCGGGTCGTCCCAGCTGCGCGGAACGCCTTGCCCGCCCGCGAGCGTGCCGAGTAGCGCTGCCTTCGGGCCGAACGGCTCGCCGCCGTCACAGTCGAGGACGACGTTCCCGTCGATGTCCGTGGAGACGCGCACGGTCTCCGAGTCGACCTCGTTGAGCGAGACCTCGCGGGTGTTCGTCACCGCCGGGAGCGGCTCGATTCCGGGCAAGCGGAGCTCGCTGGGCGGCGTGTCGAGTCGACCGAGGTCGCAGCGAAGACCCTGAACTGCATCACCTGTCCAGTCGTCTCCGGATCCGCCGCGATGTCGTCCGGATCGTCCTGCGGGAAGCCGCCGAACGGCTCGTCGGGTGCGAGGTTGAGCAAGCGGAAAGCCGTTCCCGCCGGCACGTTGGCGAAGTCGACGATCACGTCGGCCCGCTCGGCCGGGCCGAGCAGGATCACCGGCCCGATCCCCTGGACGTCCAGGTCGTTGACCCTTACCGGCGCGGGCAGGAAGCCGCCCTCGGTGCCGATCTGCCAGACGTCGGCGTCCGGATGCTCGAACTTGAGGGCGAGGAAGCGCGAGTTGCAACCGTTCAGCAAACGGAAGCGGTAGCGGCGCTGCTCGACGTCGAGGAACGGCCAGGTCTTGCCGTTCACCACCATCGTGTTGCCGAAGAACTCCGGGTTGAAGATCGGCGAGATGTCGCTCGGACCGTCGCAGGCCGGATCGGGGATGAAGGGGATCTGCAGCTGCGAGGGGTCGAGCCCCTCGAAGAAGGCCCGGCTGTCCGGGTAGAAGAGCGAGCCGTCAGGCGTTGAAGGAACGGTCCTGGATCGCGATCGGGATCTCGTAGTAGCGCAACCCGGGCGGGTCGCCGAGCGCCGGGGCAGGGCCGGGGAGCGTGCCGCCGACCGCGTCCGCGGGTCCGCCGCGCAGCAGGTAGAAGCCGGCCGGTCCGGCGTAGACGTTCGCGCGGGTCATCCCGAGCGTGTGGTCGTGGTACCACATCGTCGCCGCCCGCTGGTCGTTGTCGTACTGGAAGACCGCGCTGCCCGGCGTCCACGCCTGCCCGAACAGCCGTTGAGCCTCGGCCCTGAAGCGCTGGTAGAAGGAGCCAACGCGACCGAATCCCGGCGGGATGTTCCTGGCCGCCGGCAGATACCAGGCCTCGGCGTAGCCGTCGCTCTCCTCGGACGAGTGCCCGCCATGCAGGTGCGTGACGATCGGCACCGGGCCGGTATACGGGGTCGGGATCGGTGCCGTGCGTGTCCGTCCGCGCGGGACCTCCGGGAGGGTTCGCCCAGTGAAGCGTCTGGTCGACGGGAAGAAGATGCGGCAGGTAGTCCCCGTTCGCGTCCACGAGCTGGTTGATCCACTTGACACGCACCGGTCGACGCCAACCGGCCTCGATCGTGAACGCGGGGTAGTTGAAGCTGCCCGGCTGGTCGGCCGAGCCGTAGCTCCAGACCGTCGTCGGCTCCAGCCCCATGCTCTGTGGAAGGATGAACTGCCGGAACTGGCGGACGGCGATCTCGTAGTAGTCGACGCCCTTCACCGCCGGAGGCGCGGCGGTGGGCGGCATCGCCGGCGGGATCACGAGCGGCGTCACGTACTTCGGGATGCTCTCCGGCGAAAGACCCCCGCCCGGAGCCTGCGCGAGCGCCTGCCGCGTCCCGACCCGGAGGGGCAGGAACAAGACTGCACCGCCCGCAGCGCCATACTTGAGCAATTGTCTACGCGTGATCCGAGACATCGCTGCCTCCTCGTCTCGACCGGTGAACCGCTATCCGCAAGGGGGCGCGGCGAGAGTGACGTCGGCGCCCTCACGGCCCGCACTTTCGAGCAGCAGACACGGCCCGAGTTGCATAGGGACTGTTCCGCCGTACGGTGCCGCATCGGCTTCCCTCCGCTCCGATCCGATTTGATCACAGTTCTCAGCAACGGTCAATGGTGTCTTGTACATGAGACACGTATGTTGCGCCGAGAGGCGTCGACGAGTCCCCAGCGGGACGTCGTGAAACGCGGAGACAAGGAAGCTAGGGGCGAAGATAGAACGCGAGCGGCTCGCCATGTCGCTGGGGCATGTTCGGTGGCTCGCCCTCGGCCTCCACGAACGGCTGACTCGCTCCATGAAGAATTCGGGAATAGCCCCCGGCGCCGCTCGAGCCTCTTCAGCTCGCCGCCCCCCGTTCGGGAGTCTCATGACTCCGTTGGGCGACCCATTCGCCTTTGAAGCAGCTCGCCGTCACGCAGCACGCGGTAGTGCCCTGGCGTCGACTGGACGGTGAGCCCAGCGGCTTCGAGCCCGCTGATGAACTCGCGGACGTAGTACGTACGGATAGCGGTAGCCGGTCTGCAACCTCTCCGTTGCCGAGCGGTTCAGGGGCGCTTGCTTGCTCTCACGTAGGGAGCCCGTGGCTGTCTCGACTCGTCAGTTTTCGGCCAGGGTCACGACTCTTGCGGCGGTCGCATGAGGCGCTCGAAGAGCTCTGCGTACTGGTTCAGGTGACGGTCGCCGAGGAACTCCGCGACGGCACGAGCGCGCGCGTTGGCTCCCAGGCGTTCGGCCTCGGCGCGGTCCTGAAGGAGCCTCTCCACTGCGGCACCGAACGCCGCGAGATCGTGCGGATCGTCGATCAGCAAGCCGTGCGTTCCGCTGTCCACCTGGTCGACGATGCCGCCGACCGCGCTCGCAACGACCGGGCGTGACTTCCACATCGCCTCGGCCACGGTGAGACCGAAGCCCTCGGCGAGGCTCTTCTGCGCGACGACTGCGGCGCGGCGCTGGAGCGCGTTGACGATCGCCGCGGCCTCGTCGGGATCTGCCATCGGCACACAGGCGAGGTGAACGCGGCCGCGCACCGCATGCGGAAGCGCCCGCCAGCGCGCGATGCAATCGTCGTAGACCTCCGCCGCCTCAGGGTCGTCGGCGACGCCGGTCACGGACGGCCCCGCGAGGATCAGGTGAGCGCCGAGCGAGAACTCGACGTGCTCGGCGAAGCCCATCATCACGCCGGCCATGTCCTTCATCGAATCCCAGCGGGAGACCTGCACGACGAGCGGGGCGTCGGCGGGCGCGGCCGGACCGCTCTGCACGACGTCCACGTGGCGGTTGATGCGTCCCGGCGAGCCGTCACGGCGAGTGAAGGACACGACGGGCGGCAGCCTCTCGCCGTCGAGCAGGCCGACGTAGCGCGAGCGCGCGCTGGACGTTGCGTTGCGACATCGGCTCGTTCTTGGCGGAGAACGGGTCGATCGAGGGCGGGATCACGTACATCCGATCCGGGTCGACCCAGGCCGGCGCGAACGAGGAACGCGAGAAGACGGAGGCATCGATCTCCTCGAGGTAGGGACGCAGAAATGACCACGCGCGTTCGGTCCATTCGTTCGGCTCGTCGCGACCCACGTGGCAGCGCCAGACGACGAGCGCGCCCGCTCTCCGCAACGTTGCCGCGAGACCCGCGGTCTGGGGGTCGTGCAGAAGCACGATATCCCGCTCCCGAACGAGCGCTCGGATCTCCTCAGCGTTGCGGCGCAACGTTCGCTCGTAATGGAGCCGCTCACGGCCGCCGAGGTCGCCGCCGTCGCCCAGTGAGCCATAGAGCCCGTTGTGGATCCGCTTCGTGATCGCGAAGAACGCCGGGTCGCCCTCGATCACGAGCCATCGCGCGTCGACGCCACCGCCGCGGGCGTAGGCGAGAAGCGTCTGCAGCATCTCGGCCACGCCGCCGCCGACACCCGTGGAGTTCACGTTCCAGACGATCCGGCCCGCCAATGCCTCCTGTGCCCGCTCGACGACCGCCTCGAAGCCGGCCATGCGCTCAGGGCCGATGAGCGGCTCGAGCCGGGCCGGGTCGAGCGCTTGCACCTCGACCTCCTGAAGCCTGTTAGAGGTGCGTCGCCTTACCAGCTTCGACTCCGGGTTGGCACGGCACGCCAGAACGAGGTCGGCCGGTCGCCTCCATCGCTGCCGTTCTCGGACGGCCTGTCGGCGAAGCGACCGACCGATGTCTGATTCCGGCGGAAAGCATCAAGACACACCAGCGCAAGGACACACATTCGCCCACCGCAACTCCGGCTTCGCGCGAGGCTACCAGAGCCCGCTGCGAGGCCATGACGCGCAGAGCCTGGCCGGCACCGCCCCTCGGTTGGGTCGCATTGACGTCACTCTGCGAAATGCATGCATCCGCTGCTCTATCCACTGAGCTACGGGGGAGAAGTGGCGTCGAGCCCTTGAGCAGGAGCCCGCAATGAAACAACAAAGGCACAACATCCCGGCCGACAGCGGCTATTTCTCGACCGACACGGCCGGCCTTCCTGAGGTGAGCGGCCCCGAGGTCGTCGAGCTCGCCAATGGAGATACGTTCGACCTGCGGATCGCTCCGGTGACGAAGCGGCTGGGCGATGCGACCGTGCGGATGCTCGCCTACAACGGTTCGATTCCAGGCCCGACGCTGCGAGTCTCGGAGGGGTCGGAGCTGATCGTGAACGTCACCAACGAGGGCGACCTCGACGCGACGGTTCACTGGCACGGATTGCGCCTGGACAACCGCTACGACGGCACGCATGAGACGCAAGCGCCGATCCCGGTCGGCGGAACGTTCTCGTACCTGATCGAGTTTCCGGACCCGGGCGTCTACTGGTACCACCCCCACATTCGCGAGGACTACGGCCAGGAAATGGGCCTGTACGCGAACATCCTGGTCGTCCCGGCCGACCCCGAGTACTGGCCGCCGGCCAACCGCGAGCTCCTGCTAACGCTCGACGACGTCCTCGTCGAAGACGGGAAGATCGCTTCGTTCAGCCGCGCTGAGACGACCTATGCTGCGATGGGGCGGTTCGGCAACGTCCTTCTCGTCGGCGGCGAGACCGACCTCGCGCTCAGGGCGCAATCCGGGGAGGTCGTTCGCTTCTACCTGACCAACACTGCCAACACGCGCGTGTTCAACGTCGCCGTTCCCGGCGCGCGGATGAAGCTCGTCGGCGGTGACAGCGGCCGCTACGAGCGCGAGGAGTTCGTCGACTCCGTCGTCCTGGCGCCGTCGGAGAGAGCCGTCGTCGACGTCCTCTTCGAGCAGGCCGGGCAGCTCACGCTCGAGCACCGCACGCCCGACCGAACCTATTCACTCGCAACGACCGACGTGAGCACCGAGGCGGCCGTGCCTGCGCTCGTCGGGCAGTTCGACGTCCTGCGCCACAACGCCGAGTGGGTGGCCGAGCGGGAGCGGCTCGCGCCATACTTCGACGCGGAGCCCGCCAAGACGCTCGCGCTGATCGCGGAGATGGACATGGGCGTCCCCGAGGGGCCGGTCGTCTACGCCTGTCCGATGCACCCTGACGTGGTCAGCGACGAGCCCGGCAGCTGCCCGAAGTGCGGGATGAAGCTCCTGGCGGCGGCCGCACCGACCAGCTACGTCTGTCCGATGCACCCGGAGGTCGTCAGCGACAAGGCGGACAAGTGCCCGAAATGCGGCATGAAGCTGCTGCCAGCCGAGCTGGTCGCCGAGTCATCAGGGCACGACACGCACGCACACGAGAACGGAGGCCACGAGCACGCGCACCACGAAGGCCACGCGCACCAGGGGCACGAGCACCACACCGACCACGATCAACACGCCGGGCACCACGAGGGCGACGTCCACGCGCAGCACGACGAAGGCGACCACCAGCACCACGGCCACGGCCACGGCCACAGCCACGCCCACCAGCAGGCGACGGCCGATGGGATCGAATGGGAAGACGACATGGTCGACGTCAACCGGATCACGACGCCAGCGAACATGAAGTGGAGCTTCGTCGACCGGGAGACGGGTGCCGTGAACCACGCGATCGAGTGGCAGTTCCGGGTCGGCGACCAGGTCAAGTTGAGGCTCGTGAACGAGATGGACTCCGACCACCCGATGCACCACCCCTTCCACGTCCACGGCGCAGGCCGGTTCGTGGTTCTCGCGCGCGACGGCGTCGCCGAACGGAACCTGGTCTGGAAGGACACCGTCCTCGTCCGAACCGGGGAGACCGTCGACATCCTGCTCGACGTGACCAACCCCGGCCGCTGGATGGCGCACTGCCACATCGCCGAGCACCACGAGAGCGGAATGATGTTCAGCTTCAACGTCGCTCCCGCAGACGGCGAGCCAACCCTCGACCGCTAAAGGATGGCAACCTCCACTCCCACTGACAAGCCGACTCACGCCCCCGACTCGGTGCCGCCAACCGGCGAACGCGGGCGGAGAGGGCACATCGGCCTGATCGTCCTCGGCTCGATCCTCGCGGGTCTGGCTCTCGGGCTCGTGCTCGTCCTCGGTGTGTTCGGTGCCAGCGAGGAGGCAACGATCACCGGCGCAGCGCTCGTCTCCCTGGGCGCTGGAATGCTGATCCTCTTCCTGCTCGCCGGACGCCGCACTGATCAGCCCCAGCCGTGGGCTCTCGCCCCAGCCATCGCGCTTGGCGCCCTCGGCTTCGCACTCATCATCTTCAAGCCGGGCGACCGGCTGCTGGGCTGGACGGGCTGGGTCTGGCCGATTCTCCTCGCGCCTCTCGACGAATAGCGCTCATCAGACGACGCAGGGCGCGACGCACGAAGCGCTCCTCGAGGATGAGCACTACGCGGCCGTCAGCAGTCGAGCGATCGCTGCGGTCGTTCACTCCGTTCGGACTAGTGCGCCGCTCGGAGGCTAGACCTCCACTGGAGGCCGTCCAGCACACGATGCTCGACGCTCGAGTGGTGCCGGCACCGGCGAGCTTTGCGTTATCGTGGCCGCTGATCGCAGCGAGCACGCTTGCGAGCATCACGGCCTCGGCCTCGACTTCGGGGATTCGGCCCCCTGGAGCTCGAAGCTTGCCGTGCGGGTCGGAACGTAGGGCTGCTCGCTTCGTGGACGTCGTCTGCTAGCTTCGCCCTGTTTCCGCTTCGAGCCTCCCGAGGCGGTGCCGCAGGTCCGGCTCCAGAATTGGCCGGCACGTCCGCGGCGCCGGCCGCTTCGTCCTCCTCGCCCGCGACCGCCTCCCGGAGGCCAACCTCGTCTGGAAGGACACTGTCCTCTCCGCCGGCGAGACTGTCGGCACCCTGCTGGACGGTAACGAACCCGGGTCGGTGGATGCCCACAGTCATATCGCCGAGCACCAGCGAGAGCGGGATGATGCTCAACTTCGACGTGGCTCCCGTCACCGCGGTTTGAAGTCGCCCGGCGGGCCGATCTACCTTCTCGGCCGGGCCGCAACACCCGGTGCGGCCGAGACGCGGCAGTTCCTCTCGCGGAACGGCGTCTCGTTCCGCTGGGTCGACGTCGATGACGACCCACTCGTGCGCGTTCTCGCTTCCGCCGCGGCGCTGGACAGCGTCCGCCTGCCATGCGTCCTTTTCCCGGACGGCTCGATCCTCGAGGGGCCGAGACGGTTCATGCGAACGAGATTCGTCCCGGCGACACAGCATGGTGCCGTTTCCGCGGTGTCCGCCGAGGATCAGCAGGCGTACCTCGAGACGAAGCTCTTCAAGCACGAACTCGCTACGCGCGTGGGTCTTCCGACGCGGCCGCAGCACGAGCTCTACGACGTGGCGATCCTGGGCGCCGGCCCAGCCGGCCTCACGTCCGCGCTCTATGCCGCTTCGGAGGGGCTGCAGACCCTGGTCGTCGAGGCGCTGGCTCCGGGCGGCCAGGCGGGGACGAGCGCCCGGATCGAGAACTACCCCGGCTTCCCCGACGGGATCAGCGGTGCCGAGCTTGCCGCCAGCATCCACGCGCAGGCCACCCGGCTCGGTGCGGAGGTCCTCGTCGGCGCCGAGCTCGTCGGCGCGATGCCGGGCGAGAGCGGAACGCTAGAGCTCGAGCTGACCGGCGGCACCACCGTCCGCGCGCGCACCGGCATCGCCGCAAACGGCGTCCACTACCGGCGGCTCGAAGCGCCCGGGGTCGACGAGCTCATCGGCGCCGGCGTGCATTACGGCTCCTCGCCATCGGAGGCAGCGCTCTGCCGCAACTGCGACGTCGTCGTGGTCGGCGGCGCCAACTCGGCCGGGCAAGCGGCACTGCAGCTCGCGGACGTCGCCCGAAGCGTCACCGTCGTCTGCCGTGCCGACTCGCTCGAGCAGAGCATGTCGCGCTACCTGGTCGACCGCATCCAGACGCACGACCGGATCGAGATCCGCACCGGAGCGGGGGTGACCGAGGCGCGCGGCGACGAGCGGCTCGGCTCTGTGGTGATCCGCGATGACGCACATGGCCGGGAGATGGAGGCCGGTGCCGATGCGCTGTTCGTCATGATCGGCGGCCGGCCGATGACCTCAGGAGTGGAGGGATGGCTGCGCCGCGACGAACACGGATTTCTCGTCACAGGACCGGACCTGCTCCGCGGCGAGGGGCAGCCTGCGTGGCCGCTCGCCCGTGCGCCGCTCTTCCTCGAGTCGAGCCAGCCGGGTCTTTTCGTCGCCGGCGACGTCCGCCACGGCTCCATCAAACGCGTGGCCTCCGCGGTCGGCGAGGGCGCGATGGCGGTCGCGCTCGTACACGAGTACTTGAGCACACTCGACTAGCCGAACGAGAGGTCTTCCGTGGGTAAAAGGAGAATGGCGCCAAATCGGCGCAAAACCCTGTATTCATGCGGGATAGCGGCCACGGAAGGGGCCTCGAAAGGCCCTCGGCCTCGGAAGCGATCCCGCCCATCCGCAACCCTGTATCCATGCCGGTTCGCCGAACCCACGGAGGGGCACGGAAGAACGCGCTCGCGCCGACCGTCGGCTGGGGGAGGCCGGCTCCACAGCCGCCGCTTGCGGCCGAGCTCGGGACGCGCGCGCGTGCACCAAAGGCCACCAGCCTCCACCAGCGGCCAAACGCCCGGCCGTCAGCGGCCACGCTTCCGCCCCGCCTTCGCCCCTCAGGCGCTCATGGCCATGGAGCTCGAGTCTGTTCGGCCGACCCCGGTCCCCCGTCGAGGGGGTAGTAGGGCGCGTGTGCGATATGAGCCGGCCGAGTGGGCGTACTCGTCCCGGCTAAGAGGGCGCCGCCGCACCCTTCGACTGCCAGAACTCATTGAGCGCCCGCTGCGTTGGGATGAACCAGACGAAGTTTCCCACGATCGGCAGGAGCAGCCACAACCCCCAGAGCGGCGTGTGCGGCGACTCGCGCCGGTCCTCCTCGTACAGCGCCTTGATCTCGCCCCAAACAAGGACGCCGACGATCGCGACCGCGACCCAACCTGCAAGAACGCACAGGATGTAAACGATTAGCCCGAGGGTGCCTCCGAGCCCGCGGCCGCCCCGGTAGCGCTGCAGCTCATCGAACGTCCAATACGTCCAGAAGAGCGTGTAGATCCCGAGAGTCAGGATCGCCCAAAGGATCGACAGCGGAATCGAGCGCGTGTTTCCGACCCCGCCTGCACTCATTTCCACGTTCGCGATCCTACTGGAGACTCGCGCGGTGCCAGCCCGCGAGGGAGCACCGCGGCCGCAAGAGACGACCGCTCAGACGCATTCGACCCGAACGCCGCCACCGCCGAAGCCAACCTGCACAACCTCGAGCACCTCCACCCACTCCGGCTCATCGTTCTCGATCGTGGCGAGCTCCCCCTCCGCGGCCTCCCTGTCCTGTACCACTCGGCGATCTTGGCGAGCTGGCCTCGTGGAGGCCGTACGGGAGCTAGCCGGACTCGAACGGCGACCTCCTGGGTGCGATGCGGGCACAGGAAGGCGGTCCGGAGGGCGCGGCGGTCTGCGAGGAGGGGTCGAATGTCCCGGCTTGAGCGACGCGTCGATCGGCTCGAGGAGGCCCGCGGCGAGACGCACAGGTGCCCCGAATGCAGAGACGCCAATCAATCATGGAGGCGATCTACCCCGGGGAAGAGCTCGGCACCCGCCCTTCGCCCACCAGCGACTGAACGACGCCCCCCCCCGGATCTATCGATCAACAAAACCCCAAGGCGGGTCACCCTCCGACCGGAAACAGAGGGACACTTTTCCACCGGACTTGACAACCAGCGGTCAAACGCCGGCCGACAGCGCCCTTGACTCCGGCCCGCATTCGCTCTCAGCTCTCACCGCCATGGAGGTTCGAGTCCGTTCGGCCGACCCGTGGCCCCCGCCGAGGGGGCACGTGCGCGCGGGTGAAGGCCAAGCCGGTCTCTCGTCGGCCGGCGCCAATGAGCGACCCGATAACTTCTAGTTCACACGACAGACCGGGCACGGCGCCGGTCGTGGGTGCGGGCTTCGCGGTCGGGACTTGAGGGCCGGCGCGAGCGTCGCTAGCCTCGAGGTCCCCGTATTGGGAGGAGGTCAGGATGGTGACGGTCGTGACCCATGTCGTGCTTCGGGAAGGCGAGGAACCGCGATGGGACGCGGGTTTCCGCGAGCGAGTGGATGAGGCCAAGGAACAGCCCGGCTGGCTCGGTGTGCAGCTGTGCATCCCACTCGGTGCGATGAACGAGCGGGTGGTAATCGGGACGTGGCAGACTCGCGCGGATTGGGAGGCATGGCACGCAACCGAAGGCTTTCAGCGCACACGAGCAGCGATGGATGCGAGTGAGGCCGAGCGGCGTGGCGAATGGTGGCACGAGGTTCTTGTCGATGAGCGTCGCTAGCAGCGACTGTGGCGGCCGCTGGGTGGGCGGCACGTGAGGGCGGCCCGGCTTGTTCGTTTCGGCGACCCGCCCGGCTTTGAGCTCCAGGAGGTGCCCGACCCGATGCCGGGGCCGGGCGAGGTGGCGATCGACCTGCAGGCAGCGGCGCTCAATCGCAGGGACGCGTGGATCTGGACGCAGCCGGACTACTGTCCGCTGCCTGTCACGCTCGGCTCTGACGGTGCCGGTAGGGTCGCCGTGCTGGGCAGCGGCGTCGAGGGGCTTGCCGTGGGCGATGCGGTTGTCTTCGATCCGACCCTGAACTGGGGCGATAGCGAGGAATGCCCGTCGACGGAGTTCGACATCCTCGGCGGCCCCAGCGAGGGGACGTTCGCCGAGCGGGTACTCGTCTCGGCGGCGAGCGTGGCGCCGAAGCCGGCCCGCCTGGGCTGGGAGGAGGCGGCGGCGCTCAACCTCGCCGGCCTCACTGCCTGGCGGGCTGCGGTCACCTGCGGCCGGGTCGGCGCGGGCAAGTCGGTGCTCGTCACCGGAGCTGGCAGTGGTGTCTCCACCTTCGTCGTCCAGATCGCGGCCGCGCTCGGCGCCCGCGTCTTCGTCACCTCCTCAGACGAGACGAAGATCGCGCGTGCGCTCAGCCTCGGGGCTCTGGGCGGGGTCAGCTACCGCGACCCGGACTGGCCCACCCTCGTGTGCGAGCTCGCGGGCGGGCCACTCGACGTAGCCATCGACAGCTACGGGGGACCCTCTCTCGCAGGAGCCCTCAAGACGCTGCGCTGGGGTGGCGTGGCGGTGTCGTTCGGGGACACTGGCGGATGGGAAACGACGTACGAGACGGCGGAGGTCTACTGGAGCTGGCGGCGCATCCTTGGCACCTCGATGGGCAGTCCGCGCGAGTACCGACGCCTGCTCACGCATGTCGAGACAGCATCGTGGCGTCCGGCCGTCGACTCCGTCTACCCGCTCACCGAGATCGACGCCGCAGCGGCACGGCTCAACGCGCCCGAACGCTTCGGCAAGGTCGTCCTACGTATCGCGGCCTAGCCGGGAGGGCGAACGGCTCGGGCGGGCGCCGAAGGGCACCGTGAGTGGAAGCCTCGGCTTGACCCAGCCGCGCCGCTAGACATGACGATAAGGCCAGAACGACCGCCTCGGCACAAGTCGATTCGACGCGATGAGTCCTGAGGCCTCTCGTCGAGCGGTCAACGGTGGGGTCGCCAGTGCTTATGGGTTTCTTCGCCCTCGCTCGCCTGCTCGGCGCCACTCCTGCTGATTTCGATGCGGCGCGGCTTCGCTGCCTCAGCAACCCGACATCCTTAGCGTCAGCACGCCCTGGTCGTAGTCGGCTTGGAGCCTGGCGGGATCGAGGCTGTCGCCGAGCAGGAGCTGACGCGTATAGTTGCCCCGCGGCCGTTCACTGATAAGCAGTTCGTCACCTTCCTCGGGCTCGAAGCGTCGCTCAGCCCTGATTGTCAGCACATTCTGATCCACAGTCAGCTCGATCGCGTCCGGGTCGACTCCGGGGAGATCGAGGTGAAGCCAGAAGTGGTCCCGCCGCGGCCCGCCGCGCCCGCATGCCGACGGCGCCCTTTTACCAGGGCCCGTAGATGACGCTGTTGGCCTCTCGCGGCGATCTCCGCCTCACGCTCGAGGAGCGAACTCACGCTACGCCAGTGGCCGCTTGAGTAGAACAAGCGGCCACGCCACCAGATCGCCCTGCTTCAGAGACACCCCGACCGCCTCCCATCCCTCCGCGCCACGCGCATTGAGGTAGCTGGGTTGCAGCGCACCTGAGTCCTTCTTCAGCTTCCTGGCCTCCTCAAGAGGAACGACGAGATATTCCCACTTCTGCATAGTCATTCCGCAAGGATCGCAGCGGCCCCCCGCGCCGCCATCAGAGGAGGTGCTGATCCGGCCTGCGGGCGACTACGTATCGTGGTTCCAATACGGTCGACGAAAGCGCGCCAGACGCTCGCGTCTGCGCTCCGCGCCGCCAAGGCGCACCTCCGGCGACTCCCCGCCCGTTGCGTGCAAGGTAACGTCAGGACGACGCACGATCCGCTCTTTCTCGCTCGATCTCGTTTCAGGATCGCAGGCGCGTCGGCGAGCCGCAAAAACGCGAAATGCGCGGGCGTGAGACACCCACGAGGACAGGCGAGCCATTGCCCGAGGTAAAGATCCCCACCCCTGGAGGCGACCTGCCCGCCTATCTGGCCTCGCCGCGGGCGAGGGCGAGTGGCCTGGGGTCGTCGTAATCCACAACGCCATGGGAATGAGCCGCGATCTGAGAGATCAGACCGACTGGGTGGCGAGCGAGGGATACCTGGCCGTCGCGCCCGACCTCTTTTCCTGGGGCAGGAGGATGACCTGTCTGCGGGCGCTCGGCCGCGACCCCCTGGCCACGAGTTCTCGGCCTCGAGCGTTAACTACGGCGTCGGAGTTCCAAAGGAGGCCTATACCGAGAGCTTCCTGGCCGGTGCCTGTCCCATCGTGGCCAGCTATGGGGCCAAAGATCGCGCCGACAGCGATACCGCCACCCGGCTGGAGCGGGTGCTCACGGCGGTCGGGATCGACCACGACGTGAAGGAGTACCCCGACGCCGGGCATGCCTTCCTCAACGACCACGACCCCGCCGACGTGCCGTTCCTGTTCGTGGTCATGAGCAAGTTCGCGGGCGGCGGTGGCTACCCCGGGCCCTCGGCCGACGCGCGGGGGCGCATCGTCTCGTTCTTCGACGTTCACCTCAGCTCATGAGGCGAACTCTCACCGAACGACGCACGATCGGAAGCGGCGAGGCGGTCTCGAGCCTTTCCTTGTCCCGATAAGCGCCGACCACAGGCTGCCCTCAGCCCGATCGCCGCGCCGGAACATCAGCAACTGACTCCTCTTTCAATAGTTGCTTCAGGCCCGTCCAGATCATCCGCTCCTGACCGCGTCCCAGGCAGGCGACGAGCGGTCCGAACAGCCTTAGGAAGCCACGCGGTTCGATCTTCCATGACCAGCGCATCCGCGTTCCTTCCGAGACGGGGTCGAAACTCAGTGATCCCCTCGATATCCATATTGGACAGGCGCGTCGTTGATGCCAGCCGTCGCGGCCGCTCGTAGGCCGTGAACTCGATCGTCATCGGAGCGGAACCCCGCATGGCAGCCATCTCGGCCCTGAAGCGCGTTCCTACACCGATCGGTCCCGGCGTCAGCTTCTCGGCGCGAAGCATGCGCGGGTTGTAGCGCGGCTCGTTGCGCTCGTCCGCGACGAAATCGAAGACCTCCTCGACCGGTCGGTTGATCACCAGACCACCCTTCACCCACGCCATCGCGCACCCCTTCTTCGTCTCGCCGTCAAGAGCATTACCGGCACGCCCTCGACCGCGCTGACCTCGTCGGCCGGCTGCGGCCGGGCCGGCGAACGGCGAGTGGCGTGCACCGGCGACGCGCGTGCCGTTGACCCCACGGTCTCGGGTTGCGAACGGCGGGCCGCTTCTGGAAGGACCATCGAAGTGAGGCCGACGTGCAGGGCCGTCACCTTGCCGTCGGAATCGCGGCTGAAGACGACAGTCGAGGCGCCCGGCCCGAACGCCGAGAGATCGCGGCGAAGACGTATGGGTCGTCGCCGTCGGGGAGCCGAAGGCCCTGCGCACGGCCGGGATCGGTGTCTTCCCGCGCGCGGCAGCCCGCCGAGCCCGACCCGCCGACCGCCGACCACGTCGGGAAGCTGCCGGAAGACCTAGGCATGCCCTACGGACCGAGGGGCCTCTCACCGCTTTGGTAGTGCGCGTACCGTGCGCGTACGGGCTGGTCTCCGCAGGCGGCATTTTGTGGCAGTCTGTTGCACGGCGGAAAGCGGTGATCTGCAGGCCCTTTCCGTTACCGGCAGTTCGCTGCAGCTAGCTCAGGCGGACTCTTAATCCCAAGGTCGCAGGTTCGAATCCTGCACGGCCCACCTGGCAGAAAGCCCTCCAAACAGGCCACTTCCCCGCCCCGCCCAGAGAGCGCCGGCGTGATGCTTTAGACGGTGCGGGGTCGCCACGGCTCGTGCTCGTGCGCGAGCCAGACCAGCTCGGGGTCGAGCGCGCGCACCCGCAGCTGGCCTTCGGTGTGCGGCTCGTCGAGCTCGCCGAACCAAACCGCCACGTCGCCGCCGACGACGACCGGACGCCCGCCAGTCTCGACGACGACCACCTGCATGCCGCGTGTGTGGCCCGGCGCCGGAACGAGCCGGAGCCCCGGAAGCAGCTCGAGCTCGCCGTCGACCGGCACGTACCGCACGCCGGGCGCCTCGACCCATTCGCGAATGGTGTAGTCGTCCTCGCTGCGCGCGTCGTCGAGCTCCCGACGCTGGACATAGATCGGCTTGCCGGCGAAGAGGTGATTGCCGCCGCAGTGGTCGGCGTGCACGTGTGTGTTGACGACGATGTCGATGCCCGCGAGATCGAAGTCCCGCTCGCTCAGCGGCCGGAGACGGGGATCCATGTCGGCCATCGCCGGGTGCAGCTCCGTCATGCCGGTGTCGACCAGCACGCGCGCATCGGGATGGTCGATGACGTGCACGTAGACCGGCATCCGCTCGCCCTGGACGGAAAGGTCGGCAACGAAGACTGGTGTGATGGTGATCGAGGTAGGGGCGTTCATTGTGTACCGACCGCCACGGTGGTGGTTGATATGTGCGTCATGATGACCTCCTTTAGACTGGCTGACGGGGCGCGCGCAACTGCCGCGGCTGCTGAGCGCCTGGCGGTAGGCCTTGGGACAGTTCGACGTCTCCGTCGTAGGACGGGACGTCGAAGTCGTGCATGGAGGCGTGGTCGACGCTACCCCTTGTTGCTCGATCACTCGGGCGGCAAGGCGACCAAGGCGGTTGTCGAGCGAATCGGCGGGCAACGCCGCGGAGAGGACGAGGAAGCTCACTGGTCTACGGGGTCGCTCAGAGATGGTCACGTTTGACTCCTGACAGCCGGGATCAACAGCTCGTCTTCGGGCCGGCAACCGCGTGAGCGAGCTGCTCGCGGGGCACCTCCTCTGCTGCTCGTGCGTCGTCGTTGGAGATCCAGCGGGCAGCAACGACGGCTGCCGTGAACGCAAGCACGGCCGTGACGATCATGCCCCCGCGAAAGGCATCGCTGGACGCTTGCTCTATCGCGGTGCTCGTCTGCTCGGGCTCGAGTGGGACCGCGTTGGAGCCCCCGCCGCTTCGCTGGAAGACGACCGACACGATGAGGCCGATGATGGCCACCGCGAGGAGGTTGCCGAGCCGCGAGATGGTCGAGTTCACGCCTGAGGCGACACCCGCGACATCCCGCGGCACCGAGGAGAGGGCGGTTGCTGTGATCGGCGCGACGAGCGCCGAGAGGCCCAGCGAGAAAAGCGCCAGGCCCAGCACTCCGAGGCTCCACACATCCGCCTTCGTTTTCATGAACGCGAAGAGAAGCGCTCCCGTGCCGATGAGCGCCGGCCCGAGGGCGAGGTAGAGGCGAGGGCCGTTGCGATCCGCGAGCCGGCCGAAACGCGGGGCCAGAACGATCGTCACCACGCTGACAGGCGCGAGAGCCAGGCCCGCCTGGAACGGCGTGAAGCCGAGAAATTGCAGGTAGAGCGTCAGGTAGACGAAGATGCTCCCGATCGCGCCGTAGACGAGAAACGTCTCGGCGTTTGCGGCCGCGAAGTTCCGCCGTCGAAAGAGGCGGAAAGGCAGCAGAGGCTCCTCCGCGCGTCGCTCGACCAGCACGAATCCCGCCAGCGACAGTGCTCCTACCGCCAGGGCCCACCAGACCTTGCCGAAGCCCTGGTCGGCTCCCTCGACGAGCGCATAGGTGATCATTCCGAGACCTAGAGCCGCCGTGGCAGCACCGGGGATGTCGAGGCGGCCGACGCGAACCTGCGCCCGCTCCTGGCAGCGCCCGGCGCGGGCGAGCAGAACGGTCACCGCAGCGAGCGGGAGGTTGATGAAGAAAATCCATCGCCACGAGACCCACTCCACCAGAGCGCCGCCGAGCGGCGGCCCGGCAATCGTCGCAACAGCCGTGAACGAAGTCCACAGCCCGATTGCCCGTCCCGATTCAGAACCGAACGTGGAGCGCAGCAGGGCCAGGCTGTTGGTCGTAAGGAACGCACCCCCAACCCCTTGGAGCGCCCGCGCGATGATCAGCACGACCTCGTTGGGCGCGAAGCCGGCGAGGGCCGAGGCGGCCGCGAAGCCGACCGCCCCGTACACGAACGTGTCGCGGCGTCCCCACCGATCGCCAACCGCACCAGCGACCAGGTACAGCGAGGCAAGGGTGAGCGAGTACGCGAGATAGACCCACTGCTGGCCTGTGAGGCCGAGGTTCAGATCCTCCGAGATCTGCGGCAGCGCAACGATCACGACTGTCGCGTCGAGAAACGCCAACGACGATCCGACCACGGTCGCCGCCAGCGTCAGGTTTCGCGCACCGTGATCGTTCGCGGAGCCGCCCGGTTCGGCCGCGCCGTTTCCGGAAGTGCCGAGGCTACCCAACGTCAGTCGCCTCCATCGACTCTTGCTGAGTGGCCGACCACCAGCCTGGATGGACGATTGACGGTCACATCGTCTTGACGAGTCCGCCGTCGATCACGTAGTTGGAGTCGGTCACGTTGGCTGTTCGTGGTGAGGCGAGCGTGACCACGAGAGCGGCGACCTCCTCCGGCATGGTGAAGCGTCCGGTGGGAATGCCGGCGATCACCTGGTGGCGCGCAGAGCCGCCGAGCTCGACCAGATCCACCTCCAAGGGACTGACGCCCAAAAAGCGTGTCGATCGTACGCGCCCCGGCGACAACCTACGCCCCCTCGGCGGCGAGAAGATGCACTACCGCCAAGCCGATTCCCTTACTGGCGCCGGTCACGACCGCCACTCTGTCGTGCAGCTGCAGTCCATCGCTCGGCTCCGAGGGCAGCTACGTCGAGGCCTGTTGTGTCGCCGCGTAAGGCTCGTCCAGCACCTCGCCGAGCCAGCTATCGATTGCCGCCGCCACCTCTTCCCAGCCCTCGCCGACGACGAAGAGGTGCGGCCGTCCCTCGAACTCGAGGTAGTCGGTCTTTGCGGGGGATCGCTCGTACTTCTTGTACTGCGCGCGCGAGACGGATGCCGGCACCGTGTGGTCTTTCTCGGCTCCGACGATCAGGAGGGGCGCCCGCTCGCCGTTCCTGAACTCGAGCTGCGTGGGCGGATGCAGGTGGACGTTGGCGAAACCGGCCTCGTAGAAGATCTGTCCGGTCTCCGGCACGGAATAGCGCTCGTACGCAGCGGCAGCATCCTCGGGAGAGAGCGTGTTGACGAACCCGTACGAGAACTCCTCCGGCGTCAGCGTCACGACACCGTGCCGCTTCGACGGATGCCCGAGCGCCGGCGCCCCGGCCTTGAGCGTCGAGAAGGGCAGCTTCAAGATGCCTTTCGGCGGCGCCGGGCTCAGCGCGACGCCGGCGCGACCGAGACCCCGGTCGAGCAGCAGCTCGACAATCAGGCCACCGAACGAGTGGCCGATCAGCACCGGCGGCTGGTCCAACTCGCTGACAAGGCCTGCGTAGTGGTCGACGATCTCGGTGAGGCCGAGGCCCGCAAGCGTCTCGGCATTCTCGCGTAGCTGCTCGACGTCGCCCTCCTTTCGAGGCCACTCCGAAGCAGAAACGGCGAAGCCGCGCTTCCCGAAGTAGTCAACGAAGTTCTCCCAGCTGCGCGAGGAGAGCCATGCCCCGTGAATCAGCATCAACGGGATCTGGCTGCTGTCGGAACGGCTGGTCGCCACCGCCATACCTCCTTCTCGATTGACGCCACCTACGCTACGCCGCACCGGTCTGGCCAGAAAGTCCGATCGACGCAGCGACCCTGACCTGATAGGACTCAATCGCCCGGTAGCTCGGTACGCGCAGACCGCCGCGTCAACCAGCCTCGTGCATCGCGCAAACGGCAAGCCGTCTCGACAAGCAATTCCACACTGCCGGTCGGCGGCCAGCTCGAAGCGAGCCACCGGTGAGAGCTACACGATCGCCCACCACCTCTTTTCCGAAGCCGGCAACCGCAAGATCATGATCGCCTCGCTCCGATACCTTGACACGTTCGCCAAGATTGACGGTAGTTGGTACTTCGCCGAGCGGAAGCTCCTCCTCGACTGGAGCGAGACGCGACCGTCGACCCCGGGGGCCTGACCCAGACGACACGACTTGTCGGCATCGGCGCCAACCGCCGTCAACGGAGGAACGAACGTGTCAACACCCGCGAGCCCACTGCTCTCCCCGTCGCAACTAGCGGCTCTGGCCGAGATCGGCGAGGAGTTCTCGGCTTCTATCGGTGAGCTGCTGTACCGGGTCGGCGATCGGACGTACCCGTTCGTGGCGATCCTCGAAGGAGAGGTCGCGATCATCGATGCGGTCGGGAACGAGCTGATCAAGCAAGGCCCCTCGGGCTTCCTCGGGGAGCTGAACCTCCTGTCGGGGCAGACGGTCTTCGTCAACGCGCTCGTGACCGAGCCGCTGCGGTACATCGCGGTCGAGCGCGGCGCGCTTCGCTCGCTCCTCAATGAGGACGGCCCGCTCGGCGACCTGCTCCTCTCCACGTTCATCTCCCGGCGCGAAGCCTTGCAGAGCGTGCAGGGGATCGGCCTGGAGATCGTCGGCCCGCACGGTTCAGAGCCGACGATGCGAATGATCGAGTTTGCGCGCGCGAACCGGCTGCCGTATACGTGGCAGGAGACAGCCCCGCCCGAGGTCGGCGCGTTGCCGCTGGTGCGACTGCCCGGCGGGGGAGAGCTACACGGCCCAACCACTGGCCAGGTGCTGCGCGCTCTCGGGATCGGGCTAGAACTCGCACCTCGCGAGGAGGTCGACCTGCTGATCGTGGGCGCCGGCCCGGCCGGGCTCGCGGCCGCGGTCTACGGCGCCTCCGAAGGGCTTGACACGCTGGTCGTCGAGAGCACCGCGCTCGGCGGTCAGGCCGGGTCGTCCCGCCGGATCGAGAACTACCTCGGCTTTCCCGCCGGGATCAGCGGCACCGAGCTGACCAGCCGCGCAGTCACCCAGGCGCGCAAGTTCAACGCGCGCACCGCAACGCCGTACCGAGCCCTCTCCCTCGAACCGGGAAATGGCCGGCATCGCGTCCGTCTCGAGGACGACAGGGAGATCGCCGCGCGCGCCGTCCTGCTCGCAACGGGCGCTCAGTACCGGCGGCTACCGGTCGACCGCCTTGCCGAGTTCGAGGGACTGACGGTCTTCTACGCCGCCGGGGCACCCGAGGCCCAGCTCTGTGCAGGCTCGCGCGTCGCGGTCGTCGGTGGTGGCAACTCCGCTGGCCAGGCCGCCGTCTGGCTCGCCCGAGGCGGCGCACTCGTGACCCTGCTGCACCGGCGCGCGGACGTGCGCGAGACGATGTCGGACTACCTCGTCCACGAGCTCGAGCGGTACGGCGTCGTCGTTCGAGACAGAAGCGAGATCGCGGCGCTCCACGGCGAGGACGGACGCCTCGCGGCGGTCACGCTCAAGAGCGGTGAGCTCCTGGCTTACTCGTTCATGTTCCTCTTCCTTGGCGCTCTGCCATGCACCGAGTGGATCGACGGCGCGGTCGGTCGCGACGGGCGCGGCTTCATTCTCACCGGTTCCGCGGCGGACGCCGAGAACCTGCTGGAGACGGGCGTGCCCGGCATCTTCGCTGCAGGTGATGTCCGCTCAGGATCCACGAAGCGATGCGCTACAGCGGTTGGTGAAGGGGCGATGGCGGTGCAGTTCGTGCATGGCCGACTTGGCGCGGCGCGCTAACTCCTCGGTGCAACCGCCGGCCGACTACCGGGCTTCGTCGCCGACTTTGAGCTCGTAGAGATCGCCGGAGCGCCGCAGGGCATGCTGTGGACGTATGCCAGCGAGGTACAGGACACTTTCCACGCCGAGGAGGACTCATGGATGATTCCCGGATCCATCAGACGATCGAGAAGCTCGTCGCGGAAGAGCACGAGCTGTGGCAACGCGAGTCGGCGGGAGACGCCGGCGAAGACCGAGCGCCGGCGCCTGGACGAGCTCAACGTCGCGCTCGACCAGTGCTGGGATCTGCTTCGCCAGCGACGCGCACTGCGCGAGGCCGGCCTCGATCCGGAGGCAGCCGCGGCAAGACCTCCCGAGGTGGTCGAGCGCTACCAGCAGTAGCGGCATCGCCGTAGTCGCTGGCGCCGACCAGGATGCCTTCTGGGAGATGCACGACCTCCTGCTCCAGCACCAAGACGCCCTCGGCCCGCGCGACCTGATCGACTACGCCCGGCAACTCGGGCTCGACCCCGAGCGCTTCACCAACGCCCTGCGCGAGCATCGCCGGCACCGCCCGAGTCGCAGAGGACGTCGACGGCGCCGACCTCAGCGGCGTCGCCGGCACGCCCACGTTCTTCATCAACGGCCGCCGCCACTACGGCACCTACGACATCGCCACCCTTACCCAAGCGGTGAAGACCGCACGCCAGCGGGAGCAAGCCCCCTCGCCCGGCCCGTCCAACGAACATCCGCCAGATGGAGGTGGAGAGTGAGTACCCACGTCGCAGTCATCTACTACAGCGCCACCGGCAACGTACATGTCCTCGCCCGCGCAGTCGCCGAAGGCGCCGAGGCAGCGAAAGCGGAGGTCCGCCTACGCCATGTCGAGGAGCTGGCCTCGGAGCTGCTCATCTCGCAGAACCAGTACTGGGGGCGGCACCGCTCCCAGGTCGCTGACGCCCCCGTAGCGACACTCGACGATCTCGAGTGGGCCGACGGGCTCGCCTTCGGCACCCCAACCCGCTTCGGAAACGTCTCGGCCCAACTCAAACAGTTCATCGACCAGGCCGGGGTCCTGTGGCAGCAGGGCAAGCTTGCTGACAAGGTCGCAACCGCCTTTACGTCGTCGCAAACGGCACACGGCGGCCAGGAGACCACCATCCTCGCGCTCAACAACACCCTCTACCACTGGGGCATGCTCATCCTTCCGCTCGGCTACACCGTTCGCGAAGTATTCGCCGCCGGCGGCAATCCCTACGGCAGCTCCTTCGTGAGCGGCCATACCGTCACCGGGCCCGACGAGCTCTCACTCGAGCTCGCGCGCTATCAAGGTCAGAGACTGGCCCGTTACGCGGCCACGATCGCCGAGGCCCGACGAGCAGGAACGTTCGACTTCAAACGGCCGAATCCAGACAGCTTCCGCGTGGGAACCCCGTCCGATCACAGATGAAGTGGCGCAGCCTCACGGCGTCGGCCGGCTAGCAGTCGGCACAGTCCCTCCGGCCTCAGCCGCCGCAGCAAGGCGTCTCCCGCTCAGGCAGGCTCGAGCCTGTTCGGCCACCCCGGTCCCCCTTGAGGGGTGCTAGTGCGCGTCCGCGCACGCCCGGCGGTTAGAAGCCCCCGCCGAAGTCGCCCCCGCCAAGATCCCCGCCGAAGTCGCCGGCGCCATCGGCGTCGGCCTGCCCAGCGTCGGCCTGCCCCGCGTCGTCGCCCTCGGCGGAACCCTGATCGTAGCTCGCATCCCCGAAGAACTGCTCGGCGATCGCGCTCCCGACGAGGATGCCTGCGAAGACGCTCAAGAAGTTGCCGGCCATCAACCCGCCGTAACCGATACCGCGAGACCCCATCCCACCGAACGACCGCTCGAGCGCACCCGGCTGACGCATCTCAGTGCGCGTTGCGAGTCGCGCCAGCGAGCGCGGGTCGTCTTCATAGCGAACGCCGCCCGACCGCTCGTGCTCGGGCAACTCGCGGGTTAGTTCCTCGAGCACCATCCGACGCTGCTCCGGCGTCAGCTGGGCAAACGCCTCCGCGTGCGCCTCCTCGATCGTCTCCGGCGGCGCTGTCCGCAACAGATAGCGGTAACGCTCGAGCGCTTGCTCGTCAGCGCTCGTACGCGGCTCTTGACCTACTCGCCCCGCATTCGCCGGGAGCGATTCCGGCTCTTGCCTGCCTCCACCACGGAAGAGTCGTCGCAAAGCGTCCATGACCTGCTGGCCTCCTGATGAGGAGGCTACTCGATCGCCAGCGAGTTGACGAGCGAGGCGGCTAGAGCCTCCTCGACGCGATATTCGCACGACCTCTGGTCGGGAGGACCGGGGTTCCCGACTGAAATCGCTCGTCCCGACGTCGGGCATCCAGTCAGCGCCGGGTGGAGAGGGACAAATGTAGGGATCTCCCCGATTCGCCGTGCCCGACCGAGTTGTAGCTTGGCCTCCGACGGAATGACGTCACGATGGTTAGGAGGGGAGGAGGATCGTGAAGTTTCGTAGACCCACACCGGCCGTGGCCGTTGGGCTGATCGCGCTGTTCTTCGCGCTCGGGGGTATCGGCACGGCGGCCGAGCCCGCCCTCGCCCGGCCGGCCGAGGAAAGCGGGCAACCTGACGGCGGCGCAAGCTGCCGCGTGGACGTCGAGGCCGTGTTCTGGACGGGCGAGGACTGGCAGCGACTCGCGAACGCGCTCGCCTCGAACCCATCGCCGTGCGCTGAGTACTGGATCTCGATCCCTCCCAGAGCGACGCCGAAAACGATGCTTCGGCGACCCGAGATCTTCGAAGCGATCCGTGCGCTCGGGCCGCAGTTCCACCCGGTCGCGGAGATAACACTCGGGACCCAGACCGGCTGGGCGAAGTGGGTGGAGCAGACCGGGGCGACGTGGTACGAGGCCGGTGTCGAGTTTCGCCGGCGCATGGCCGCCGCCGGTCTGGATCCGGCGGCCGGTGAGACGTGGCTCCTGAACGAGTTCGATCGCAGCACCCGCGTTGATGCCGTTACCCGCACCGACGTCGAGATTCGCAACGGGCTCGACGTGCTGCCCTACCGGAGAGCCGACATGCTGGAGCTCCTGCGCGGCCTCTACGAGGGCGACGGAACCGTGCCGGTCGCGGCCGGGGCGGTCGAGATCGGCATCAACTTCAGCCATCAGGACCTTCCCGATCTCGACACGTATCGGCGGGAGATGGCGAGCTGGCTCGAGGACGGCGCCTTCTGGAGCAAAGTGGACGGTGCGACGCGGTGGCTCATGCGCGAGGCCTACCCCGACAGCCTTCTCTGGGGCGTCGAGGGCTCTTCGCGCAACGAGCGCACGCAGCGGCTCGCCGACTACATCTTCCACACGCTCGATCTTGCGAACGCCGGCCCGCCGGCCGCCGAAGCGGCGGCGACATTCTTCCAGCGCGCCTTCCTGCCGCTCGCGAACGCCGGCTGGGCGGCACTCGGCGGAGCCGAGTCGGAATACGTCACCCACCACGGCTCGACGCTGATACCGCCCGACCAGATGCAGCGCTTCGTGTCGGAGCAGGTCTACGCGATCCGCCACTACGCGCTCACCAATACACACGGCGGGCCCGAGGGACGGCTCGGCTTCTCGTGGCAGCCCTTCAACCGCCTCGAGTTGCCCGCGGCCGACTACCAGGCGGCGCTCAACGCCATCACCGCCAGACTCGCTAGCGCCATCGCCTTTGCGTACGGACAAGGCTCGGCGTCGCCGGAAGGAGCCTGCGGCGAGCCCGGCACGGGCGGCGAGTGGTGCAAGGGCGTGAACGTGCCCGGGGCGGCGTTCAGCGACGCCTGGGAGTCACTCGACGAGTGGCCGGGCGAGGGCTGAGCAACGATCGTACGAGCGGGTAGAGGCCGCCCTGCCACCTCCCCTCGAAGTCATGGACCGGCCGACAGCGAGAGCAGGGCCGACGACGATAGCCCGCAAACCCGTGTGGTTGAGCGGAAACTGGGAAGCACTCTCCCACTCGACGGTTGACACGAACCCCGGTCGGGGGGCCGGGGTTCCCCCACGTACTCGCGCAACCGAGGTGCCACGTTCGCGTCTAGCGAGCCCCTCACATCGGAGACGATCGGGACCCTTGACCGCGAACCCCGGGTCGGGAGCCCGGGTTCCCGGGGCGACCGCGTAGTCGCTCATCCCGACGTCGGGCCACCCAGCCGGCGCCGGCCTTGATCGGCCCGCGTCGGCAACTACCGCGTCCTCTACACGGTCGAGCAGAGTGGCGTCGTCCTTCCGCGCGGTCCGACACCGAGCGGTCGTCTACCGCAGTCGGCGACGACGCTGATAGACCCGAGCCACCGCCCGGGCTCTTGACAGGGACGCCGGCATCGGGATGTAATCGCGGCGCACGATCTTCGATCTGCGGCAGAGAGGAGAGCGACGATGACTGATGCCGTCCATGACGAGGGCAGAGCCATGGACCGCCGGACGCTGCTCGCTGGAGGCGCCGGCGCTGTGATCGCGGCTGGGCTAGTGGCCTCGCTGGCCGAGGCGACGCGGGCGGCGCCACAGCCCGGGGCCGAGAGATCGGACCCGAACGCAGTGATCGAGACCGTCACCGGGCCGATCCGAGGCCGGGACGTCCAGTGGGCGCTCGAGCACGAGCACCTCTTCGTCGATTTCGACGGCGCGAAGGATCCGTCCTATCAGGACGTCGACTGGTCCGACGTGACCGGCGCCTGCGTCAACAGCGTGGGCGAGCTCCTCGCGCAGGGCGTCAACCTCTTCGTCGACTACACGCCCGCGGGCGTCGGTCGCAACGCGCGGCTGATCAGGGACGTCGCGCGCCAGACGGGGATGAGCATCGTCTGCGCGAGCGGGATCTACCGCGCGTCGTTCGGGATCCCACCGGAGTTTCGCGACTTCAACGCGGATCAGCTCGCCGACCACTTCGTGCGCGAACTGACGCTCGGCGTCGAGGGCACGAGCATCCGGGCCGGGTTCATCAAGATCGCGGTCGACGACGACGGGCCGAAGCCGGGAGACGATCCCGTCTACCGCGGCGCCGTGCGCGCCGCCAACCGAACCGGCTGTGCGATCGGCATGCATGCGCCTCTCGTATCCGCGCTGCAGGCCGCGCTCACGATCCTCGAGAGCGAAGGAATCGACCTGAACCGGTTCATCTGGGCGCACGCCGAATACGACGGCACCTTCGCGGACTACCGCGCTCTCGCGGAACGTGGCGCGTACATCTCGTTCGACGCCGTCACGGTCGGCGGAGCACCCGGTGATGCCGCCGTGCTCGACCTGGTCCAGCAGTTCCTGGACGCCAACCTCATCGAGAAGATCCTGCTCTCGACCGACTCGACGATCTTCTCGAAGCCGCACAGCAGCCAGTACGGCTACCAGAACACCTATCTCTTCCGTGTGTTCAAGCCGATGCTCGACGCGAGATTCGGCGAGAGGGTCTCGAAGCGGATCCTCCGGGAGAACGTCGTCGCCGCCTACAGCCGAGGAGCCAACGTGCCCTGAGCCAGGCGAACTCTAGGCCCGCCGGCCGGGCTCGAGCGGCCGGCGGGCACGTCCGGCACCCGCCTTACCGCCGATCTACGGAGACGCTGCTCCTGACCGGCTCGATCACCGGCAGGACAGCATGATCACGCCGTCAGGCGATCGCTGGGTTCCGTAGCGGCGCGGGCGTAGTATTCGCGGCTTCGTCGTCGCTCCGAACAGGAGGTAGAGCGCGGCGGCGGCGACTGCGATGCTCGTCACTCCCTCCCACGGGCTAACGTCGTACCAGCCGAACACGATCACGACGCCGTGCCAGAGCAAGACGAAGGTGAGCAGCCCGAAAGTCCAGCGCGCCGAGGTGCTCCCTCGCGCCAGTGAGATCGAGAGCCACGCGAGCACAGCGCCGATCGCGATCGCGACGATCCCGTAGACGAGCAGCTGGCCGCTCGTCAGCCCGGTGCTATCGCGCACGCCGGCGTCGTCGCGGTCGACCACGAGGCTGATGCCGTAGAGAGCGGCGACCACTCCGAGCGCAACGCCGAGAACCGCCAGCAGGAGGATCGTGAACGGCGGCCGTGAGCGGCCGGGAGCTGTCGTCATGCAGCCGCTCTCATGCCGCCGAACCCTACAGGTCGATAGCCACGCGCAGCACTCCTGCGTTCGTGATGGCGACCACCCCTGTCGACGAGGTCAGCACGACCGACGACGACGCGACGACGAATCTTCTCGCGAGGTCGCTCGAGGGCGTCAGCCGTGACGACCGACGCGAACGGCGGGGAGGGCCCCGACCTCGTCCTTGGACAGGGCGATGTGCACCGCGTCGCTCTCGACCCTGGCGACGGCCCCGATCGGGATAGTGACCTCCTTCCGTCCCCAGAGGTGGCCGCGTTCGAGGACGAAGTGCGTGATGTGCTCCTCCGCGTCGACCACGAAGCCGTCCACCTCTCCCAGTGAATGGTCGTCCGCAGAGATGACGGCGCTCGCCCGCCGGACCTCGACCTGGCCCTTCGGCACGCGGTCGTAGTACACGGTCACGTCGGAGTCGAACTCGCCCGGATACCCGCCTACGTCGAGAGCGGCGGAGTAGTACGGCATCGCGAGGACGTCCTCGACGCCGACGTCCCAGTCGGGGTCCTCGGCGGGGCTCTCTCCGAGCCGGAGGTAGGCGGCCTCGTGCACGGACTCGAACCCCGCGCCTCGTCCAGGGTGCACGCCAGCTCGATCTCGCGCTGCTCGTCGTCTCTGCCCTTCGCAAGCCGGATGGGTACCAGCCGCGCCTCTCCCTCGCCTTGCTCCGGCCGGACGACGAGATGCGTCACGCGCTTCTCGAGCGGGTCGATGACGATGTCCGCCAGCTCGCCGTACACCCCGTCGGTGCAGCCGACGCGATTGCCGATCTCGAGGCGCATGTCAGTCTCCTCTTCACGCCGACAGGTCGAGCGGAGTCTACGGGCGGAAAGTACCGGCGGCCCGAATCTGGTTCATTACCATCGAGCACATGACCATTCAACGGATGGAGCACGTCGGCATCGTGGTTGACGACCTTGCAGCCGCGACTGAGTTCTTCGTCGAGCTCGGACTCGTACTGCAGGGCCAGGGGTCCGTCGAAGGTCGCTGGGTGGACCGCGTTGTGGGGCTCGAGGGCGTACGGGCGGACTTTGCGATGATGCAAACTCCGGACGGCAACGGACGACTCGAGCTGGTGAAGTTCCGCTCGCCGTCGATCCAGGGCGAAGAACGGCACGCGCCGGCGAACACGCCGGGTATCCGCCACGTCGCATTCGCCGTCGAGGACATCGACGCCGTCGTTGCCGGCCTGCGAGCCCGCGGCGCTGAACTCGTCGGCGAGCTGGAGCGCTACGAGGACAGCTGGCGGCTCTGCTACGTCCGCGGCCCGGAGGGAATCATCATCGAGCTAGGGGAGCAGATCGGCTAACGGTCGTAGGGGGTGCGATGGGCACGGGCCGTCAGGACAAGGCCACGCCGTTCGATCCGGAGTCGCTGCGGCAGGACTGGAGCGAGATCATCGATTCGCTCTCGTTGTCCGAGCCGCGACGGCGCTTTCTCCGTTCTCGTTGGCTCGAGTACGTGCTCTGGATGGAGAAGGCTTCACAGCGTACGCGCAAGCGCTACTACGTCCTCCGCTCCATCGTGGCCGCCGGCGCGGTGATCCTTCCAGCTCTCGTCGGCCTGAACGTCATCGGGTCGGCCAAGACGGCCGTCCTCTGGATCACGTTCGCGATCAGCATTGTGGTAGGGCTGGCAGCGGCGCTGGAGGGCTTCTTCAGGCTGGGCGAACGGTGGCGTCACTATCGCAAGCGTGTGGAAGAGCTCAAGGCAGAGGGCTGGAGGTTCTACCAACTCTCGGGTGAGTACCAGGATCATGCCGATCACGACGGAGCATTCCCACAGTTCGTGGCAAACGTCGAGTTGATCCTCGCCAACGAGGTCGATGAGTTCATTGCCGAGATAGCCCGCGCACCCGAGCCCCAGTCGACTGCCCCGTCTGCCTCCGGAGACCAGGGTGGCTGAGGGGTAGCACGACCCCGACGTGGCGAGCGATTCTGCCACCCGAGGAGCGGCCGCCACGCCGAGCCACCAATTTCGCTCGGGAGGTATCTGTGGCGAGATCGCCAATGCCGTTCCGTGGTGTTGTTGCCGCTGTCGGAGAGAGGGTGCGAGCCACCTCCGTGGCACGATGTACCGATCTACGAGGGACGCGACCTGGCGTCCCGCCGTCTCTGGGAGCTCTCTCAGCGCCGGGCGGAGTCCAAGCGGAGGATCGCGAGGAAGCCGCCCAGGGTTCCGAGGGCGCGGCACGCCGGGGCGATGCTCGTGACGGCGGCCGTCGCCGGCGTCGCTCCCTCTCTCGGCTCAGCGCATGCCCGTTCGGAGCGGGCCACGACGGGTCAGAGCTCGGGGGCTGCATTGCTCGAGCTCGGCGATCGTGGCCGTGCGGTCGCACGTGTGCAGCGCGCGCTCGGCATCGACGCTGACGGGATCTTCGGTCCGGGCACCCTCGAGGCGGTACGGTCGTTCCAGCAGCGGGCAGGGCTGATTGTGGACGGGATCGTCGGCCCGCAGACCCGACTCGCGCTCGACCTTCTCGGTGTAGGCAGCGGCAAGGGATTGCTCGAGCTGAACGACCGGGGCCCCGCGGTGGCAGTCGTTCAGCGCGCCCTTGGCATTCCTGCCGACGGGCTCTTCGGCCCTCAGACACTCGCGGCCGTGCGCGCCTTCCAGAAGCGAGCCGGACTGGCCGCGGACGGCATCGTCGGACCGCAAACGCGCGCCGCTCTGGCTGGCGCGGGCATCGGCGGGACGGACCCACGGCTGTGGCCGGCCCTCTCCCTTGCACGCGAGATGGGCCTCGAGCTCATCTCTGCTTACCGACCGGGAGCGACGATCGCGGGCAGCGGCAATCGCTCCGACCACTCGTACTTCCCCTCCAGGGCCATCGACCTCGCAGGCGGCGCCGATCAAATGCGGCGCTTCGCACTTGCCGTGGCCGGCAAGCCTGGCGTCGAGACCGTCATCTACTCAGGGGTCGGTCTATGGCTGGCGGGCCTCGGCTGGGGCGAGATCCAGTCCAAGACCACCTACCGGGATCACGTGGACCACGTGCACGTCGACACGTTCTCGTGACCGAAAGGAAAGGCGAGCCCGTCGAGGCAGTGCTTGCGCCCGTCGCTAATGTCCTGAGCGGAGGTTAGCCGGCCGTAGGACATTCGCCGGGCCAAGGCGTGAGGGCCATCGTGAGGGAGCGGTCGTGAACGAACGAACTTCCGGCCCGGGTTCGGCTTTCAGGGCCATCCGGGCGATCGACTACACGGTGATCTTTGTACGTGACATGGCAGCGATGCGTCGCTGCTATGAAGACATCCTCGGTTTTCACGTGCGGCGGGAGCTCTCGCCAGACTGGATCGAATACCAGGTGGGCGAGAACACGCTGACGCTTGCGAGGCCAAGCCGGACCGCAGGAGATGCTCCGATACCGAAGGGCAGCGCGTCGCTTCAGTTGGCATTCAGGGTTTCCGCGCCCGAAGTGGATCAATGCGCCGAGGAGCTCGTGCGGCGGGGTATCGATCTGCTCTCACCGCCCACCGACCAGGTCTTCGGGCATCGCACGCTGTTCTTCCGCGATCCGGACGGGAATCTGCTGGAGGTGTATGCGGAGATCTAGCTGTCGGCTGTCCCCAGATCAGCCGGCCGCGTATCCCCGTCGTAAACCGCCGCCCGTTCGCTAGCGGAGGCGGCAAGAGCCAATCCGATGTTCCCCCGGCAGACGTATGACGGACTGGCAGGTCGAACTACCCGGGAGGTAACACATGCGCGCTGCTCGATTTCTCGCCATCGCATTTGTCCTGGCCGCGATCACCGCGGTAACCGCTGGAAGCGTCAGCGCCGGCGGGCCGCGGGAGACCCACGTCGCGGGAGTCCAGCTCACGGCCGCGTCGCCCGGTGGGCCACAAGGTGTCGCCTACCTCAGGCAGAGAGGCCAGAGGCTGACGGGCTGGATCGTCGTCTGGGGCCTTGCTCCAGGGAGCGGGCACGCCTGGCACGTCCACGGGCCGAACGGCTCGTGCACCGGCACGCAGCGCGACCCCGTGGCGAGCGACGACGACCTCGTCGCCGACGCGAGCGGTGTCGCCTACGTGAGGATCGCGACGACGACAACGTTCCAGGTCATCAGAAGAGGCTTCTACGTCAACGTCCACGAGCTCTCCTCCGAGGACGGCGCCGGTCCCGGAATCACGTGCGGGAACATCCGCAGAGCCGTCTAGCAGATCAGGGGAGATGTCGGAGCGGGGACGGCCAGTCGGCCGTCCCCGCCGACCTTGCGCGGTAGGCGCCTAGGCCCAAGGCAGCCCTGCCCAGTCGGCCGGCGGGCCGAGCTGCCACTTCGGAAACGAGGCGTATGCCTCGGCGGGTTCTGTCGTCTCCTTCTCGACGCCCGCGCCATGGCGGCGTGCGAGCTCCGAGCGCGGGTACACGATCCGCTCCTCCCGGGCTCGGCCGCCTGTCATGAAGATGACGCACGGGCCGTCGCCCGCGCCGACGAAGATGTGATCGGTTCCGGGCGGGCAGTGCACGAAGTCCCACGCCCCCAGCCTTCGCTCCTCGCCCTCGACCAGAAGCAGGCACTCGCCGGCGAGAACGAGGAAGTCCTCCTGGTTCGTCTCCGAGTGGTACATCCCGTTCGGCTGGCCGGGCCGGAGGACATGGAGCGTGAACCCGACGTCGGCGAACCGTGCCTCCGCCTCTCCTTCGAAAATGCCCGCGTCGCCGAACGCATCGCTCCGTACCCACGCTCCGTCACGCACGTTGACGACGAACCAGCCGGCGGAAACCGGCGTCAGGCCGGCTTCGAGCTGCTCGAGCCGCGCTTCCTCTACCACGGAGCTCTCCTTCCCGACCGCCCCGCTCAGAGCCCGACGGCGCGCCAGGCCTGGTGCTCGCTCGCCCTGAAATCGTCCGGGTTGCGGCCGAGCTCCTCCGCCAGCTCGAGCGCGATCCGCTGAACGGCGACGGTGAGCGGGAAGACGGAGAGTTGCTCACCGAGCGATTGCGCCTCGATCCGATACGCGCGCGCGCCGGCCTGCTCGGCTGCATCCGCGACCGCCTGCACCCGCTCGGAACCCGGGCCGCCGCCGTCGAGGCAGACGAGAGCGTCTCGCCCGTCGAGCGCAACGGCGGGCCCGTGGAGGAACTGCTCGACGGAGAGCCCCTGGGTCGCGACCCAGCACGTCTCACGCACCTTGAGCGCCCCTTCCGCGGCCGTCCACTGGTTCGGGCCCGCCCCCGTGAGCTCGAGCAGACGCTCGGGTACCGCGACCTGCGGGCCCGGCCCGGCGAGCGCCTCCTCGACGGCCGCAGGGACGGCGTCGATGTCCCCGAGATCGGCGCCCAGGAGGGACGCAAGCTGCGCCGTGCGAAGAAGGCAGCCGAGATGGCTCGCCGTGAAGGCAGCCGAGCGCTCCGGCTCCGTCGTCTCGACGTCGACGTCCGGCGAGCCCTTGCCTCCCACGACGACGACCTCGAGGCCGGCCGCGCGTGCCTCCTGGCCGAGCTCCGTCGTGAAGCGCTTCGTGTTCCGGTGGCTCAGAACCACCACGCCGTCGTCGGGGACGGCTCCTGTGCCGTAGAGGACTGCGTCCATTCCCTGCACCGGCCGCGCGTCGACGCCGCCCGCCCGCAGGAACCAGGCCGAGTGGTTCGCCGCGTGCCAGCTCGTACCCGTTCCGACGAGGAACAGTCGCTTTCCACGAAGCCGTTCTGCTGCGGACTCGACGGGTCGGCGATCGGCCAGGATCGTCCGCAGGTCGGCCGGTTGCCGCCACATCGTCTCGCGCATCGCGCTCGTCATCGCTCTCCTTCTCGTAGACGTTTCCATTCCTCGTACTCGGCCCGCCGGGACTCGGCGAGCGGGTAGAGATCTCCGATCGGCTCGCCGCCACGGACGTGCTCGAGCGCGAACTCCTCGGTGAGCTCCTGCTCGGCCGCCGCGTGCGCGACCTCCTCCGCGATCTGCGCCGGGATCACGACGACCCCTTCGGCGTCGCCGACCACGACGTCACCCGGGAGGACCAGCACCCCGCCGCACCCGATCGGCACGTTCACGTCGGCCGGATGGTGAGCGAGCCAGGACAGGCTGGCATTCGGCGCTCGGTGGTAGGCCGGCAGATCGATCGCCACGAACGCAGGTGAGTCGCGGAACGAGCCGTCCGTGACGATTCCGGTGCCACCGCGTCGCGCGATCCTGGTTGCGAGGATATCCCCCAGCACCGCGGCCCCCAATTCACCGCGTGCGTCGATCACGAGGACCTGCTCAGGCCCGACCGACTCGACCGCTCGTCGCTGCAGGTTCGTCTCGTTGTCAGGGCGGATGCCCTTGACGCCGACGTCCTCGCGGGCCGGGACATAGCGCAGCGTGTACGCGTATCCGACCATACGCAGGTCGGGCCGCGTCGGCACGAGCCCACGGATGAACGTGTTGCGGAAGCCGCGGAGGAGGAGCTGTGCCGTCAGCGTGGCCGTCGACGCTCTCGTGAGCGCCGCAGAGGCGCCGGCGGTGAGCTTCGGTGTCGCGGCGGACATGCTCCGAACCCTATCCCGTCGTCCGCAGCTCCTCGGCAACAGCCTGCGCGGCTCGCCGGCCAGAGGCGAGCGCGCCTTGTATCGACGCCGTCTCGCGGTGGTCGCCGCATACGAACCGCCCCGAGCTGAGCCTCACCCGCCGGTCCGCCGGCTCGAGGGCGGGCGGAGTGAGCGCCGGCAGCGCGTGCTCGATCCGGTAGGTACGGAGGTGCCGCCAGGCGTCGACCTGGTCGCCGAACCAGCCCTGCAGCTGCGCACGGGCCCGCTGCTCGAGCTCCACCTCCCGCGGGACACCAAGCACGCTCGCCGAGACGAGCGCCTCGGCGGACGGCGCGTACGAAGGGCTCACCTCGCTCGGGACGCAGAGGCTGTTGACGGGCCCCGAGCCCTCGCCGTCGAGAACCAGCACAGGACCCTCGACGGGTGGCGCCGGCGCGGCGAAGTAGAGACATGTAACCCCCCTCCAGCTCGGCGGGTCGAGCGCTGGAAGCAGCATCGACGCGGTGCTCCCGTCTGTCGCGACGACGACGGCGCGCGCGACAAGGCGCTCGCCCGAGGCCAGCTCCACCCCGTCCACGTCGACGCGGGTGACGACCGTGTTCAGCCGCACGGAGCCTTCGGGGAGCATCGCGGCAAGCTGCATCGGGATGGCCTCCATTCCCGCGAGAGGGAGCGCCGCCTCGCCGAGCGAGAACATGCGGACGACGAAATCGAGCATGCGGCTCGACGTCTGGAGCGTCGGGTCGAGAAAGACACCGCCGAGGAACGGGCGGAAGAAGCGCTCGACGAGGCGTTCCGAGAGACCGAGCTCCCTCAGCGCCTCGAGCGACGACGTCTCGCGGCGTGACAGGACGGCTTCGGCGCTACCCGTTCGGGCGCGTGCGCGCAGCTTCGCAAGCGGAACGTAGTCGCGCATACGTCCGACCGGAGCTCGAACCGACCGGAACGCATCGAACGGGCGGCGGAACGGGTCAGCCACGCGGTAGAGCTGTCCATCGGCCCACACGAGCGCTCCCGGATAGAGCTCGCGGAGGTCGAGCTCCGCGTAGTCGAGCAAGCGCGCGGCGTCCAGGTACGACGTGAGCAGCACCTGGAAACCCCGGTCGAGCAGGAACCCTTCCACGCGGTCGGTGCGGACGCGGCCGCCGACCGCATCAGAAGCCTCGAGGAGGACGACCTCGGCGCCACGCTCGCAGAGATGGTGGGCGCAGGACAGGCCGGCCAGGCCTGCGCCGACGACGATGACGTCCGCGTCAGCGTCACCACGCACAGCGGGACGATGATCGTCACCGGGCCGGATGAGATCCGGCCCCTACAGATCCTCTGGCTCGTCTGGCTCGTCTCGGCTCGACGGCGACTGCGGCCTCGCCCGGCGACTCCCCGTCCTCAGCGGTCGCATCGCCGTTTCCGTTCGGCGCGTCTGTCTCGACCACCGGCGCCAACGTCGAGACCAGCTCGTCGCCGCGCAGCCGCATGACGATGACGCCCTGCGTCGCACGACCGAGGCGCTTGACGTCCTCGACCGGGATCCGGATGACGGTGCCGCCGTTCGAGATCAGCATGACCTGGTAGCCGTCCTTGACGATCCGCGAGCCGGCGAGGTAGCCCTTGGCCTCCGTGAGCTGCACGGTCTTCACGCCCATGCCGCCGCGGCCCTTCCGCGGGTACTCCTCGACTCGCGTGCGCTTGCCGTAGCCGTTCTCCGTGACGACGAGCAGATCGGAGCCGGCCTCGGCGATGCCGACGGAGATCACCTCGTCGTCGCCGCGAAGCCGCATCCCCTGCACGCCCGAGGCATCTCGGCCCATCGCCCGGACGTCCTTCTCCGAGAACTTGATCGCCTGGCCGTGGCGGGAGACGAGGAGGATGTCGTCGTCGCCGCTCGAGTGTCGCACGCCGACGAGCTCGTCGCCTTCGCGCATGCGGATCGCGATAATGCCATCCGCCCTGAGCGGGGTGTTGTACGCACGGAGCTCCGTCTTCTTGACGACGCCGTTCTTCGTGGCGAAGAACAGGTATTTCGCCTCCTCGAACGCTCGCGTCTGCACGACGGCCCGCACCTGCTCGTCCTGGCGAAACGGCAGCAGATTGACAATCGCGCGGCCCTTGGACTGGCGCGAGCCGAGCGGCAGCTCGTGCACCTTGAGCCGGTAGACCTTGCCGACCGAGGTGAAGAAGAGCAGGAAGTCGTGGGTCGAAGCGACGAAGAGGTGCTCGATGTAGTCGTCGTCCTTGAGATCCATGCCCATGACGCCGATGCCGCCGCGTCGCTGCTCCCGGTACGCGGTCACGGGCAGCCGCTTGATGTAGCCCGATCGCGTGATCGCGATGACCATGTCCTCCTCGGCGATCAGGTCCTCGAGCTCGAAGTCCTCCTCGGCGGCGACGATCTCGGTCCGGCGATCGTCGTGGCGGCCGTAGATGCCCTTGAGCTCGAGCAGCTCCTCGCGAATCAGCGCGTCGATGCGGGCCTCGTCCGACAGAATCGCTCGCAGCTCGGCGATCTGCTCCTGCAGATCTGCGAACTCGCTCTCGATCTGCTTGCGCTCGAGCGCGGTGAGTCGCGCCAGCCGCAGGTCCAAAATCGCCTGCGCCTGCGTCTCCGAGAGCTCGAACGTCGTCATCAGGCCGTTGCGAGCCTCCTCGACGTCCTGCGACGCGCGGATGAGCGCGATGACCGCGTCGAGGTTGTCGAGCGCGACGAGGTAGCCCTCGAGGATGTGCGCTCTGTCCTCGGCCCGGCGCAGCTGGTACTTCGAGCGGCGCGTGACGACCTGGCGCTGGTAGTCGAGGTAGTAGCGGACGAGCTCGAGCAACGAGAGCGTCCGTGGGACGCCCTCGACGAGAGCGACCGCGTTGTAGCCGAACGTCGACTGGAGCGCCGTGTGCTTGAAGAGCTTGTTGAGCACCACCTGCGGGACAGCGTCGCGCTTGAGCTCGATCTGGATCCGCATCCCGGACTTGTCGGAGTAGTCGTCGATGTCCGAGATCTCGGTCAGCACCTTGTCGTTGACGAGGTCGGCGATCTTCTTGATGACGCCGGCGTCCCCGCCCTTCTTCACGCCGTACGGGAGCTCCGAGACGACGATCGCCGACTTGCCGCCGCGCAACTCCTCGACGTGCGCGCGAGCGCGCATGACGATGCGGCCGCGGCCGGAGCGGTACGCGTCGCGGATCCCGCTGCGGCCGACGATGATGGCGCCCGTCGGGAAGTCGGGGCCCTTGACGATCTTCGCGAGCCGCTCGACGTCGATCGTCGGGTCGTCGATCATCGCCACGATCCCGTCCACGACCTCACCGAGGTGGTGCGGGGGAAGGTTCGTCGCCATCCCCACGGCGATCCCGGCCGAGCCGTTGACGAGCAGGTTGGGGAAGCGCGACGGCAGCACCGTCGGCTCCCGGCGCGACTCGTCGTAGTTCGGCTGGAAGTCGACCGTGTCGGCGTCGATGTCACGCAGTAGCTCGGTCGCCATGCGGGCCAGACGGCACTCTGTGTATCTCATGGCGGCTGCCGGGTCGTCGTCGATGTTCCCGAAGTTGCCCTGGCCGTCGACGAGCGGGTAGCGAAGCGAGAAGGGCTGCGCGAGGCGGACGAGCGTGTCGTAGATCGCCTGGTCGCCGTGCGGATGGTAGGAGCCCATCACGTCGCCGACCACGCGCGCACATTTGAGTCGCGGTCGGTTCGGCTGCAGGCCGGCCTCGTTCATCGCATAGAGAACGCGCCGATGCACGGGCTTCAGGCCGTCGCGGACGTCCGGCAAGGCGCGCGCGACGATCACGCTCATCGCGTAGTCGAGGAAGCTCGAGCGCATCTCCTGCTCGAGCTCGCGCGGCTCGATGCGGCCGGGCCCCAGCGCGCCGGTGTCGACCTCAGACATCGGCCGCGCCTTCGGGCGGGCTGAAGCCCGCCCCTACGCCTGCCTCTGCCGAGATGCCGGTCCTGCGCGACCCGGTCGCCAGGCGACGGTCAGACGTCAAGGAACTTCACGTCTTTCGCGTTCTGCTCGATGAACTCACGGCGTGGCTCGACCTGGTCTCCCATGAGCATCGAGAAGACCCGGTCGGCGGCTGCCGCGTCGTCGACGTCGACCCTGATCAGCACGCGATTGGCGGGATTCATCGTGGTCTCCCAGAGCTCGTCGGCGTCCATCTCCCCGAGGCCCTTGAAACGGCTGACCTGGATGCCGTCCTTGGCGAGGTCGAGAGCCCGACCGCGGAGCTCGTCGAACGTCTCGGCGTGCGCGCCCTTCTTCCCGAGCGCGAGGTCGAAGGGCGGAGCACCGACGAGGTCGACGAGGCGCGCGTAGGCGTCGCGGAGCTGGCGGTAGAAGGGCGAGGCCAGCAGAGCGGCGGGAACGCTGACGTGGCTCGCGGCGCTCGTCGCGCGCTCGACGATGCGCACGCGCGCGTGGTCTGCATCGGTGTCGAGCACGGTGACGTCGTAGCCGTTCCCGTCGACCGCGGCGAGCGCCGCGCTCACCTCGTCCGGAGTGGCGGCCTGCGTCTCGACGAGCCGGTGCGCGACGACGAAGCCCGCAGCGCCAGACCCGTGGTCGGCGCGCAGGCGCGCGGAGAGGCCGTCGAAGGCGTGGAGGCGCTGCGCGAACTTCGCGTAGCGCGCCTCGGTGAGCTTCGTCGTCTTGTCGTCGCGATCGGTGACCTCCATGTCCTTGACCCGCTCGCGCACGAGGAGGTCCTCGAACTGCGACTCCTTCTCGACGTACTGCTGCCTCCCGCCGAGCTTCACGCGGTAGAGCGGCGGCACCGCGATGTAGACGTGGCCGCGCTCGACGAGCTCCTGCATCTGGCGGTAGAGGAACGTCAGGATCAGCGTGCGGATGTGCGAGCCGTCCACGTCGGCGTCCGTCATGACGATGACGCGGTGATAGCGAAGCTTGGTGATGTCGAACTCGTCGCTGATCCCGGTGCCGATCGCCGTCACGATCGCCTGGATCTCCTCGTTCGAGAGCACCTTGTTGATCCGGTTCTTCTCGGCGTTGATCACCTTCCCGCGCAGCGGCAGGATCGCCTGGTAGGCCCGGTCGCGAGCGTCCTTTGCCGACCCGCCGGCGGAGTTGCCCTCGACCAGGTAGAGCTCCGTGACCTCGGGATCGGAGATCTGGCAATCGGCGAGCTTCCCCGGTAGCGACGTGTTCTCGAGGGCGCTCTTGCGACGCGTCAGCTCGCGCGCCTTCCGAGCCGCCTCGCGGGCCCGCGAAGCGGAGATCGCCTTCGTGATGATCTGCCGAGCATCCTGAGGGTTCTCCTCGAGAAACTCCGCAAGCCGCTGGTTGACGATCTGGCGGACGAGACCCTCGACCGGCGGGTTACCGAGCTTCGTCTTCGTCTGGCCCTCGAACTGCGGCTCGCGCAGCTTGACCGAGATGACCGCCGCGAGACCCTCGCGGACGTCCTCGCCGTCGAGGTTCTCCTCTTTCTCCTTGAGCAGGCCCTTGTCGCGGGCGTACTTGTTGAGCGTGCCCGTGAGCGCGCTCCGGAATCCGGAGAGGTGCGATCCGCCCTCGTGGGTGTTGATGTTGTTGGCGAACGAGAACACCGACTCCACGTAGGAGGTGTTCCACTGCATCGCCACCTCGACGAGGCCGTCGTCACCTTCGCCCTCGAAGTAGACGATGTGCTTGTGGACCGAGTCCTTGGCCTCGTTGACGTACTTGACGAAGTCGCGGATCCCGCCCTCGTAATAGAACTCCTGCCGATCCTCCACCTCGCGGGCGTCGACGAGCGCGATACGAAGGCCACGAGTGAGGAACGCGGTCTCTCGCAGGCGCTGCGTCAGGATGTCCTTCGACCACTCGAGCTCGTCGAAGATCTCCTCTGCGTCGGGAAGGAAGCTGATTGTCGTGCCCGTCTCGTCGCCCGCGTCGCCCACCACCTCGAGCTCGCCTGTCGCGGCGCCACGGGCAAACTCCTGGCGCCAGACCTTCCCGTCGCGCTTCACCTCGCACACGAGCCATTCCGACAACGCGTTCACCACCGAGATGCCGACCCCGTGCAGACCGCCCGACACCTTGTAGCCGTCCCCGCCGAACTTGCCGCCGGCATGCAGTTTCGTCAGCACCACCGTGGCGGCCGGCAGTCCCTGGTCCGGCATGACGTCGACCGGGATGCCGGAGCCGTCGTCTGAGACGGTGACCGAGTTGTCCGGGTGGAGCGTCACCTCGACGTTGTCGCACCGCCCCGCAAGAGCCTCGTCCACCGAGTTGTCGACCGCCTCGAAGACGAGGTGATGGAGCCCGCGCGAGCCGGTCGAGCCGATGTACATGCCCGGGCGCAGCCGCACCGGCTCGAGGCCCTCGAGCACGGTGATGTCCTTGGCTGTATAACTCATCTCAGTCATAAAAAAACCCGCTATTTGCAGGAAAAACTGTCTCGTTCTAGTCTATCAGACGGAGCGGTCGGTCCGCCCACCCCTCTGTGCCGCAAGAGAGAGCTCGCAGGCCTTTCGGACGGCCTCCCGCACGGCGTCGGTACTGATGCCGCGGGCGAGATCGGCAGCCTGCGTCGCCTCGGCCTGGGTCGGTCTGTGGACGAGTCGTTCCGCTTCCGGCACGGGCTCCTGGCCACCGGCGGGAAGCGCGCCGACGACGAACCGCAACGGCGGTGCGTCCCCGCCGAGCTTTGCCCGCACCTGCGCTTCGAGGTGGGTGAGCTCCTGCGCCCAGGCGCTCGAGCTCGTGTGTACCAGCACCGTGCCGTCGCGAGCTCGCCGAGCAGGCCAGGCGTTCCTGGCGATCGTCTCTCCGACAGCCTCCGACCAGCGCGCCAGGATGTCCGCGAGAGCTGCCCCGCCCGGGCCCGCACCCATGCGCTCTAGCTCCGCGGTCACCGTCTCGATGAGCCGCTCCGGCAAGCGGTAGCGCTGGCTCATCGTGCGATGGCCGACCCAGGGGTCACGTCGATCATCTGGTCTGGCGTGCGACTGCTGCGCGGCAGCGCACGATCGCTCGTGCCGGTGACGATCACCTGCCAACCCTTCGGAATCCCCTCGAGGAGAGCCGCTCGCCGGCGATCGTCGAGCTCGCTGAGGACGTCGTCGAGCAGCAGGAGGGGGACCTCACCGCGTCGGGCGGCGATGGCCCGAGCCTCCGCCAGGAGGAGCCCCAGCAGCGCAAGGCGTTGCTGGCCCTGAGATCCGAACATCCGCAGGTCGATCCCGGCGGCGGTCAGCTCGAGGTCCGCCAGGTGCGGGCCGGCGCCGGTGGTGCCCCGCTCGATATCGCGCTCCCGCCTGGCACCAAGTTGGTCGGCCGTGAGCTCGGCCCTGTGGTAGGCGACTTCCGCTTCCACAAGACCGAGCGCAGACGCGTGCTCGGCGAAGAGCGGGGCGAGGGCGTCGGTTACCGCAGTGCGAGCGTCGTCGAGGTCGCGGCCGAGAGCCACGACCGCCTCGTCCCACGGAGCAAGGACGTCCGACGGCGAGAGCCGGGCCCGTATCCGGCGGAGCGCGGCGTTGCGTTGCGCCACCGCCCGCGCGTACTCGCCCGGGACCTGGGATCGGGCGGGGAGGAGCCGGCCGAGCGCGCGGTCGAGGTACGTGCGGCGAATCGCCGGCGGGCCCTTCACGACCGCGAGGCGGTCGGGCGTGAACGCGAGCGTCGGCAGGTCGCGGCGCAACGCATCCTGGCTCGCCACCGAACTGCCGTTCAGCGTCATCTGCTTCTCGCCCGAGCGGGTCAGCGTCACAACGGCGGAGACGTCCGAGACGTGGGCTGTCCTGCCGGTGAGCGCGATCCGCGCCGCGTCAGCGCCAAACCTGATCGCGGACGTCTCGCGACGAGTCCGAAACGAGAAGCCCTGTGTGCCCACGTGGATGGCCTCGAGAAGGTTCGTCTTTCCGGCGCCGTTAGGACCGGCGACGAACACGAGCCCGGGGACGAGGTCGAGCTCCTGGCGAGCATACGAGCGGAAGTCGGCCAGGCGAAGGTGTGTGACGACCAGTCGGCCCGCTCGGCCTATCCGGCAAGCCGGATGGGCATGATGAGGTACCAGAAGTCGTCGCCATCGCCGGTGATCAGGCCCGGTCGCAGCGGTGTGATCAGCTTGATGCGCACCTCGGCCTCCGAGAGCGACTCGAAGCCCTCCCGCAGGAACTCCGGGTTGAAGCCGATCTCCAGCGCGTCGCCCGAGTACGAGATCGGAAGCGACTCTCGCGCCTCGCCGACGTCCTGGGCCTGCGCCTGGATTGTCAACTCGCCCTCCTCGAAGCGGAGCTTCAGCGGCGCGTTTCGCTGGGCCATCACGCCCACCCGCTTCACGGCATCGAGGATCTCCTCGCGGGAGAGCCTGACCTCCGCCTCGAAGCCCTCGGGCTTCAGTTGGCGGAAGTTCGGGAACTGTCCGTCGATACGCCGGGCGGTCAGCACGACCCCGTCGAGCACGAAGACGACCTGGTTCTCCTGGACGCCTACATCGACGGTATCGGCCGCGGAGGCCTGCCCGATCCTTACAAGCTCCCCGAGCGCGCGAGCCGGCACGATCGCCTCCAGCTCCCGGCCCACGTCCTGCTCGAGACGGGTCTCCTTGACCGCGAGCCGGTACGAGTCGGTCGCGGCCATGACGAGACTCTGGCCGTCGAGACGAACGAGTATCCCCGTCAGGACGGGCCGCGACTCGTCGCGAGAGGCTGCACGGCTCACCTTCGCGATCGTCTCGAGCAGTGCCGGACGAGGTACGGAGACAAGCGTCGCCGCATCGACCTCGGGTAGACGGGGATAGTCCTCGGCCCGGTATGTGTTCAGCCGGTACGAGGCAGACCCGCACGTAATCTGGAGCGTCGACTCGTCGGCGTCGTGCTCGAGGACGACGTCGCCCGCAGGCAACAGGCGCACGATCTCGAGCAGCAGACGCCCGGGGACGACGACCGCGCCGTCGCCATCGACGGTTGTGTCCGCATCGGCGCGGAGAGACATCTCCATGTCGGTCGCGGCTACCTCGAGCCGAGCTCCATCGATACGCAGGAGGACGCCGCCCAGAATCTGGACGGACCCGCGCGTAGAGACGGCACGCCCAACGAGCCCGAGAACGCGGGCGAGCTCGTCGCGAGAGCAAGTGATCTTCACAGCAGTAGCGATGGGCGTGTCTATGGCCATGGTTAGGTTAGAAGAAGCTCGTCGTAGTCGTAGGAGTGTGAACTACGGGGAAGACATCGCTGATACGGCATCGGCTGGCGGGTCGAGGCGTGGAGCCGCCGTGTGGAAAAGATGCGGTTCTCCTCAGGGAAGCAGGCGCGACTCGGTTCTCCCCAGGTTTTCACGTCGCTTGCTTGATGCGAGCTGTGAGTTCCTGGACGAGGTTGTAGACGCCACGGTCCTCGCGGATGAGCTTTGTGATGTTCGAGGTCGCGTTGATGACGGTTGTGTGGTCGCGTCCTCCGAAGTGATGACCGATCTTCGGGAGCGAGCTGTCGGTCAGCTCCCGACACAGGTACATCGCGACGTGGCGTGGGTAGACGACCGAGCGCGAGCGGCGCTGACCCACCAGCTCCTGTAGCGAGATCGCGAACCGCTCCGAGACGACCTCCTGGATGCGGTCGATCGAGATCTCGGGCGCCTCGCCCTGTGGAAAGACGTCCTTGAGAACCTCCTGCGCCAGTTCGACCGACATGACCCGGGCAGTCAGCGACGAGAAGGCCACGACACGGGTCAGCGCGCCCTCGAGCTCCCTGATGTTGCTAGAGACACGGCCGGCGATGAACGTCAGCACCTGGGCGTCGGGGACGTTGATCCGGTCGGTAGCGACCTTCTTTCGCAGGATGGCGATACGCGTCTCGAGGTCGGGCGGCTGGATGTCGACGATGAGACCCCACTCGAAGCGCGAGCGAAGCCGCTCCTCGAGCGTGGCGATGTCGCGAGGCGGGCGATCGGACGAGAGGACGACCTGGCTACCCGCTTCGTACAGCGTGTTGAACGTATGGAAGAACTCCTCCTGTATGCGCTCCTTGTGCTCGAGAAACTGAATGTCGTCCACGAGCAGGACGTCGTAGCCCCGGTAGCGCTGCTTGAAGGCCTCGACTCGCTTCTCCCGGATCGAGTTGATGAAGTCGTTCGTCAGCGTCTCGCTCGTCACGTAGCGGACCGAGAACCTCGCCGAGTGCTGTGAGACATACGCCGCCACCGCCTGCAAGAGGTGTGTCTTGCCGAGCCCGGTGCCGCCGTAGACGAACAGTGGGTTGTAGGCCTGCGCCGGCGCCTCGGCCACCGCCAGCGCCGCCGCATGGGCGAAGCGGTTCGAGGATCCGATCACGAACGTGTCGAAGGAGTACCTCGAATTGAGGCCCTCCACCCGCCGCGGGCCACGATCCTCGAGCTCCGGCGCCTCCTGCGGCAGCTCGCGGACGATCAATCGTACGCGTGCCTCCGAGCCGAGAAGGTCGCGTGCCGCCCCACTGAGCAGCTCCAGGTAGTGCCCTTCGATCCAGCTGCGGCTGAACCCGTTCGGTGTCTCGAGCACCACGACGCCGCCGTCGACGCTTCGCGTGCGCACCTCGCCGAACCAGGTGTGATAGGTCTGATCGGAGATGGCCGACCGAAGTCGATCGGCTATCTCGGTCCATACGTCTGCTGCGTTCAGCTGCACGCCGTATTCCACCCCGCGACTCCCTCCCGACGAGACCGAGTGCGCGATCATAGCACCGGTCGCCGTGAGGCCGAACGCTATCTCCAGAGGGCTTCGTCGACTCCCAAAACCAGGCGATTTGCAGGTCTTTCCTACCCTCCACAGCGGTCTCCACACCTGTGGATAACCTCCCTGATGCGGCACGGTGAGCCGCGTTCGGGTTGTGGATTGATCGGTGGTAACGAGTTGGTGTAGGGGTCTCCCGAAGGGCTGCTCTATACTGGCCCGGGATCCGTTTGTACCCGTGTTTCGGCCCGCTCGAGAAGGTCCATGAAGCGCACGTACCAGCCAAACGTCCGCCGGCGCAAGCGCAGGCACGGCTTCCGTGCGCGGATGTCGACCCGCGCCGGCCAGGCCATCGTCAAGCGCCGCCGGGCGAGAGGCCGCAAGCGGCTGTCCGCCTGAGGGCGGCATGAGTCGACGCGGCCGGCTCTCGCGCTCGCGGGACTTCGACGCCGTGTACCGCCACGGCCGGTCGGTGTCGACCCGCTACCTCGTTCTGTACGCGTTTCCGCGCGGCGACGAGGACGAGATCGGCTCGGAGGCTCGCCTCGGCCTCGCCGTGTCCCGCAAGGTCGGCGGCGCTGTGGATCGCAATCGCGTGAAGCGCCGTCTCCGAGACGCGTTCGAGCGCGTGAGCTCCGAGCTCCCGGCCGGACACGACTACGTCCTCGTCGTGCGACCGGGCCTCGCCGAGGCCGCCGAGGCCCAGGGCTTCGAGTGGTTGGTCGACCAGGTGCGGGAGGTTGCAGGGACGGCTGGCTCCGGCGAAGAGGCGCGTACGGCGTGAGGCGGCTCGCCCGTCTCCCCGGGACCGCCGGCGTCGCCTGCGTCTACGTATACCGGTACACGCTCGGCGCCTTAGCGCAGGGTCGCTGCAAGTATCACCCGTCCTGCTCGCAGTACGCGATCGACGCGTTTCGAGAGCTCGGTCTCCTGCGCGGCAGCCTGCTGGCTGCCTGGCGGCTCGTGCGCTGCAACCCCTGGAGCCACGGCGGCGTCGACCACGTCCGTGACCGGCGTCTCTTTGCGCCGAGCCGCTCCCGCCGCACCGCGTGATCCCGCTCGCCCACATCCTCACGCCGATCGAGAACTTCCTCACGGATGTCCTCGAATGGCTGCATACGTCGATCGGGCTCACCTGGGCCTGGGCGATCGTCGTGCTCGTGGCTCTCGTGCGCATCGTGATCCTGCCGCTCACGATCAAGCAGATCCGCTCCATGCAGCGGCTCCAGATGTATGCGCCGCAGCTCAAGGCGCTGCAACAGAAGTACAAGCACGACAAGCAGCGCATGAACGAAGAGGTGATGAAGTTCTACAAGGAGCACAAGGTGAACCCGGCCGCCTCGTGCCTCCCGATCGTGCCCCAGATTCCGATCTTCTTCGCGCTCTTCTACGTGCTCAAGGACTTCGAGGCGGAGGTTGTCGAGACGGATTACCCCGGCTCGTCGCTCGCGTTCCTGCACGGGCTCGTCCCGGACATCTCCGACAAGGTCAGCGAGCACTGGACGGGCTGGATGCTCCTGGTCATCTACGTCGGGAGCCAGCTTCTCTCCTTCTACCTTTCGACGACTGCAGTCCAGTCGAAGAGCCAGCGCTACATCTTCATGGCGCTGCCGTTCCTGTTCATCCCGTTCGTCATCAACTTCCCGGTCGGGCTCATGATCTACTGGGTGACCACGAACCTCTGGACCGTGGGCCAGGGCCTCGTCACGCGGCGTCTCTACCCGCGACCGACTCTCGAGATGCCGAAGCGTACGAGCCGAACGCCGCCTCGCGGCGACGAAGACGGCGACGGCGCGGCGAAGTCGAAGGGGCCGAAGCCCTCGCCACCGACGACTCAGGCGAAGTCACCGCCATCGGGGAGCGGCACCGGCCAGCGGCCCGTGCGGCGACGCAAGAAGAAGGGCTCCAGGGCGAGGCGATGAGCGAGACGGACGTGGACCAGCCCGGAACCGGTGATCCCGACCGCGAGGCGGAGGCCGCCGGCGAGACCGTCGGTGAGGCGAAGTGGACTGCGCTCCGAGAGCTCGAGCGGCGGTTCCCGGGTCTCGACAAGGGCAAGGTGGAGTTCGTCGTCCTCTCCGAAGGGGAGCGGGGCCTCCTCGGGGTGGGGTTCGTGCCGGCTCGTGTCATCGCCCGGATCGGCGGCGAGCTTCCTGTGGCGGCTTCGCTCCCCGCCGAGCCCGAGGACGAAGGAGACGCGGAGCTCTCGGAGGCCGGCACCCGGCTCAAGCAGTACCTCGAGCTCGTTCGTGACGCGCTCGAGATCGAGGCGTCCGTGTCGATCCGGGAGACCGCCGAGACCCTCGTCGGGACGTTCCACGGCCGCGAGCTCGGCCTCGCGATCGGCAAGCGCGGGCAGACGATCGACGCGATCCAGCAGCTCGCCGGGGCGATTCTCTACCGTGTGGACGAGCCGCGGCTGGACGTCGCCGTCGACGCAGCCGGTTACCGCGACCGACGCCGTACCGCGGTCGAGTCACTTGCCGACCGGACGGCCACGCGGGTGGCCACCACCGGGCAGGCCGCCGATCTCGAGCCGATGAGCCCGGCGGAACGCAAGATCGTGCACATCCGGCTCAAGGATCGCGGCGACGTCGTCACCGAGAGCAGTGGCGTCGAGCCGAACCGGTACGTGGTCATACGACCGGCTGAGTGACCCTTGACTCTCGACGCGCGGCTCGACCGCTGGCTGCGCCTCCTCCTCACGACCCCGGGCCTTACGTCAGCCGCGTCCTATGACGCGGCACGGAGGCTGCACGTGGACGATGCTCTCACGGGGCTTCCGTTCGTCCGCACCGGACCAGTCGTCGACGTGGGATCGGGCGGCGGCTCACCGGGGCTTCCACTCGCGGTAGCCCGTCCGGAGCTCGCCTTCGACCTCCTCGAGCCGGCGCGCAGGAAGTGCGACTTCCTCGAGTCCGTGGCCCCGTCGTTTCCGAACATCCGTGTCGTTCGTGCCCGTGCCGAGAACTGGGGGCGGAAGGATGGGCGGGATGCCTATGCGGTCGTGCTGGCACGAGCTCTCGCTCCGCAGGCGGTCGCAGCCGAGTGGTGCTTGCCGCTGGTGCGCCCGGGCGGCCTGCTCGTGCTCTATGCCGGCGAGCCGGCCACCGGCCTCGAGCGGGTCGCCGAGGCGCTTGCCGCGAGCCCACCCAGGGCCGTTCCCGTCCCGGAGACGAACAGCCGCACGCTCCTCGTGTTCGAGAAGCTCGGCGCGACTCCCGAGCGCTTTCCCCGCCGCCCGGGGCTTGCACGCAAGCGACCCCTCGCGTGAGGCGCTGGGTGCGGCCTCGCCGGGCTCCTGAACCGGCCGATGCCCTCCGTAGACTCGTCCCCATGGCACGGGGGGTCTACGCTGTCGCCAACCAGAAGGGCGGCGTCGGCAAGACGACCACGACGGTGAACCTGGCGGCCTGCCTCGCCGAGGCCGGAGAGCGCGTGCTCGTCGTCGATCTGGATCCCCAGGCGAATGCCACCTCGGGTCTGGGAGAGGCGGCGCCGACCGCCTCCTCGTACGACCTGCTCGACGGCGCTCCCCTCGACGAGACGGTGCAGCCGACACGGTTCGTAAACCTCTACCTCGTGCCGTCCAGGCCGACTCTCGCCGGCGCCGCAGTCGAGCTGGCCCAGGCCGAGCAGGGCGAGACCTACCTCGGCCGGGCGCTGGAGGGTGCGGAGGAGCGCTTCTCGTTCGTCTTCGTCGACTGCCCGCCGTCGCTCGGCCCGCTCACCGTGAACGCCCTCGCTGCGGCGAGCCGCGTGCTCGTGCCCGTGCAGTGCGAGTACTACGCGCTCGAGGGTCTCACGCAGCTCCTCCACTCGATCGAGCTCGTCCGGGGACGGCTCAATCCGCGGCTGACGATCGCCGGGATGCTGCTGACGATGGTCGACGGCCGCACGCGCCTGGCGGCGGACGTCGCCGCCGAGGTCCGCCGTGCGTTCGGCGACCTCGTGTTCGACGCGGTGGTCCCTCGCAGCGTGCGGCTCGCCGAGGCGCCCAGCCACGGGCTGCCGATCACCGCCTACGACCGGGCCTCGGTTGGCGCGGACGCCTACTTCCGGATCGCCGGCGAGCTGGTGGAGCGGCGGTGACGGAGCCCGCCTCCAGCCAGCGGCGAGGGCTCGGCCGTGGCCTGGCGGTGCTGATCGGGCAGCCGGCCGGCCCCGCGGAGCTCCACGAGCTTCCCGTCGGCGCCATCCGGCCAAATCGCCGTCAGCCCCGCAAGCGGCTCGATTCCGAGTCCGTGTCGGAGCTGGCAGAGTCGGTGCGGGTGCAGGGCGTCGTCCAGCCCATCCTCGTCCGGCCGGCCGAGGAGGGCTACGAGCTCATCGCCGGTGAGCGTCGTTGGCGGGCGGCACGGGCGGCGGGACTACCGACGATTCCGGCTGTCGTGCGAGAGGCCGAGGACAGAGACACGCTCCTCCTCGCGCTCGTCGAGAACGTCGCCCGCGAGAACCTCACGGCGGTCGAGGAGGCCCGTGCCTACGCGGCGCTGCTCGACGAGTTCGGGCTGACGCTCGCGGAGGTGGCCGAGCGGGTGGGCCGGTCCAAGCCCAGTGTCTCGAACCGGCTCCGGCTGCTCGACCTGCCGGAGGACGTCCTCGCGCTCGTCGAGCGCGGCCAGCTGACGGAGGGACACGCGCGGGCCGTGCTGGCGGTGCCCGACCACGAGGAACGTCGCCGGCTCGCGCGCAGGATCGTCCGCAACGGCATGTCCGTACGGGCGGCCGAGCGCGCGGCGCGCTGGGCCGGTGCACGTGCTCGACCGAGGACGGCGAGATCACCCGTCGACCCGGCGCTGACCGACCGTGCCCGCGAGGCCCTTGCTCGGCTGACGGGAGCGGACGTCCGAGTCGGCCCGGGCCGACTCGAGCTGCGCTTCGCGGACGAGACCGAGCTGGCCGAGCTGTGCGAGGCGCTCGAGTCCGCCGCGGGCCGGCTGCCGCTTGCGTCCTGAGCCCGAACGGCGTCTCGAGCTCGGTTCTCCACCCGGTTTCGGCCGACGCCGGGCCGACGCCGGGCCGTACAATGCACCGCGTTCGGGCGATTAGCTCAGTCGGTTAGAGCGCCGCTCTGATAAGGCGGAGGTCCCTGGTTCGAATCCAGGATCGCCCATGTCGTCGTGCCGGTCGGAATCGGTGAGGCGCCGCCACAGCGCAAACGCCCACCAACGCCATGCGGTCAGGGCGAAGATCCCAGCCGCCGCCAGTCCTGCCGCGAGCGTTCCGAACACGAGATCCGTGACGAGGTAGACCGCGCCAGTCAGCGCGAGGGCCATCGCGACGGTGCCCACAATCGCCTCGCGGTTGCCCTTGCGCAGCATGTAGTCCTTGTCGCCCTCGCGGAAGCGGAGCCGGTGGTGGGCCGACGGCGCGAGGAAGAGCACGAGCGCGATGGCGGTGGCGATCAACGTGCCGTAGTACGCGTAGCGCTCGCCCGCGTCGAGGTTACGAAACTGGTTCGTGAACCTGATCGCGAGCAGGAAGCCGAAGAGCACCTCGGCGCCGGGAATCAGCGCGCGCAGCTCCTCGATCAGCTCGCCGTGCTCACGCTCGAGCCGCTCCTTCGGGGGCTCTTGCGCCTCGGCCTCGGCGACCTCGCGCCTCGTCTCCTCGGTCGCATCCATGCTGCCATTCTCCCCAAAACGGCGGCTCGTTCACACCCGCCCGCTGGCTGCGGGAGCGACGGCAGGCCGCTGCTACCATCCGGCTCGGGTTGCCGATGCAGGAGATGGTCGTCTACGGAGTGAGCTTCGACATGGTGGGCAAGCAGCCAATCGTGCTTCTGAAGACCTCCGAGGGCAACAAGTTTTTGCCGATCTGGATCGGCCACCCCGAGGCCGCCGCGATCCTGGTCAAGCTCCAGGGCGCCGCGACGCAGCGACCCATGACGCACGACCTGCTGACCGACATCCTCGGCCAGCTGAACGCGAGGGTCGTCCAGATCGCCGTTACCGAGCTCAAGGACAACACCTTCTACGCGCTCATCACGCTCACGATCAACGGTACGGAGGTCGAGATCGACTCCCGTCCCAGCGACGCGATCGCCCTCGCCGTCCGTTCCGGCGCGCCGATCTTCGCGGCCGACTCGGTGATCGAGGAGAGCGCCATCGAGTTCGAGCACGAGGACGTGAACGAGGAGGAGATCGTCGAGGAGTTCAAGAAGTTCCTCGAGGACGTCTCGCCGGAGGATTTCCAGAAGGATTCGTAGGGGCCGGATCTCATCCGGCCCGCTGGCTACCGGCTTCTACGCTCAGGCTGCGCTGTGGCCGCCGCTCACCTCGCGCTTCACGACGTCGATCACTGTGGTGAAGAGCTCTCGCAACCCGTCTTCGCTGAGCGGACCGGCGTTGTGCTCGGCGAGGTGGGCGACGAGCCAGCCCTCGCGGGCCGGGTCGAGGAACGGGTATCCGCGCTCTTCCTTGTAGCGGCGGAGCTCCTCGACCAGGGCGATCCGCTCGTTCACGCGCTCGAGAATGGCGCGGTCGGTCTGCGCGATCTGCTCTCGCAGCTCGACGACGGCCGGGTCGGAGGTCCAGTCGCTCAACGCGGAGCAGGATAGCTCGTGCCCGGCCGCGCGCATCACGGCCTCCGTCACATCGAGGTAGCCACGGAGATCGCGATGCCGATCGCGTTGTACGCGGCGTGCGCGATGAACCCCGGCCAGACCGAGCCCGACCGGACTCGAACCCACGCGAGGCCGAGACCGAACACGACGAGCGGCGGCAAAGCGACGAGTAGGCCGTGCGCGAACGCGAACGCGAGGGCGGTTCCGGTGATGGCGACCGCCGGGCCGAACATGCCGAGCGCGGTGACGCCCAGTCCGCGATAGAAGAGCTCCTCGGCAAACGGACCCCACGTCGCGATCAGCAAGGCGTTGACGAGGAACGGCGCCAGGTCGTCCGGTCGCCATTCCTGTGGTGCGAGGCCCTGCTTCTCCCCGGCGTGGAGGATCGGCTCGAGCGCGGCCGCGACCACGATGGAGACTACGACCACGCCGGCCGCGTGCCAGAGGTAGCGCGGCTCGAAGCGGCGCAGGCCCAGCGCTCGCCGAGTGTCCGGGTACATCGACGCGATCCCGAACGTGAGCAGTACGAGCAGTCCGTACACGATGAGGGCGTTGGCGGCCGTCGACCACTCGTAGATGGGCGGCTCTTCCTCGACTCGGTCGAGGTCGGCTAGCGAAAAGGTCGCCACGATCTGGAGCCCGGCCAGGACGAGCCAGAAGACAAGCGCCAGCGGCCGCCTGGGCTCCCCCAGCCGCTCGGCCGTCGGCTCCGACGTCACCGACACGGTCTTACAGTCCGAGCCGCTCGGGCAGCGTGGCCAGCGGCGTTGGCTCGAACGCGAGCCCCGCCTCGCGAGCGCCGTCGCGGTCGACGTCCGCGTCGCCGATGTGGAGAGCTCGATCCGGACGTACGCCGATCGCGTCGAGCGCTAGGAGGAAGATCGCCGGGTCAGGCTTCTCGGCCGCCGCCTCGGCCGATGTCACGACGGCCGCGAACAGGCTGTGCACGTCGAGCCGGCGGAGATGCTCGTGCAGGCCGATGTCCCAGTTGGCAACGCATGCGAGCGCCAACCCGCCACCACGCAAGCGGTCGAGTGCTGCGGCGACGCCGTCGATGAGCTGGAAGACGACGGCGTCCATGAACACGGGGACGAACGCGGCGGCGTCGAGCTCCGCCCCGGCGGCATCGAGGAAGATCTGGATGCACTCGCGCCGCAGCGTCTCGAGGCTCTCGGCGTCTCGGCCCGTCAGGGAGCGCGGGCGGTAGTAGGCGGCTTCGGCGCGAAAAGCGGCTCGTACCTCCTCGTCCCGGCGCTCGACCCCGCGTTCCGCGAGGGCGAGGCGAAGCCGCTCGGTTGGATCTTCGAGCCGGAGGAGCGTGCCGAAGCCGTCGACCGTCACGGCGTCGAGGTCCGCGGCGTCAGCGGAAGGCATCGGGGTGAAGAGCGACCGCGATCGTCTGGAGCGCCTCGGCGACGTCGGGGCCCGGCTCCGCGACGAGCTCGACCGGCAGGAAGACGACCCGACCGTTGCGCACCGCGCGCAGGTCCCTCGTCTCGGGGGCACGCCGCAACGATTCGAGCGTGACGCCGGAGTCGGATGTGACCACGTAGACGTCGGGATCCCGGGTGGCGAGCTCCTCGGCGGTTATCGGCCCCTGTCCCGGGTCGGGCGCGACGTTGACGGCCTTCGCACGGCGCAGGAGATCGCCGAAGATCGAACGCTCGCGGATCGTGACGAACAGCCCCGTGTCGACGAAGACATCCACCGGTTGCTCGCCGTCGATCCGCGCCTCGACCGCGTCGACGTCAGCCCGTATGCCGGCCGCGAGCGCTCGTGCCTCGGCCGGCCGGTCGAGCACGAAGCCGAGCTCGAGCACGGCTCGGACGATGTCATCGACAGTCGACGAGGGCAGGACGTACACCTGAGCACCCGTGCGGCGCTGTACCTGCGCGACGTCGACCGAGTCTGCCTCCAGCGTGGCGAGCACGAGATCGGGCTCGAGCGACACGGCCCTCGCGACGTCGATCCGGCCGACCTCGGGCACGACGTCCGCGCGCTGCTCGCCGTTGATCGCCGCGGATCCGGGCGCACCTACGAGAGCTTCGCCGCCTCCCAGCGCATCGACGAGCTCGGCTGCGCCAGGGTCGAACGCCACGATGCGGGCCGGCGGCCCGCTGAGCGGGAGCGGCTCACCGCCGGCGCCCTGGACGGTCACCGGGTAATCGACCGAAAGGTTGCCGGTCGGCTCCTCGCGCTCGCCGCAGCCGGCGGCGAGGAGAAGGGCCGCGGCAGCGGCCGCGAGGAGCGGCATGGTCGATCGCACGGGCCCGTATTGAATCAAGCGGCGGGGCTGCGCAGCCGCCTCGTGCGTGCGGAGGTCGACGGCGGCGCGCTCGACCGCCGTCCTCGCCGCCGACGAGATGTCACCATGTCCGATGACGATGAGGCTATTCAGCGTCGAGGAGGCGAACGAGGCGCTCTCCGCCGTGCGTCCACTCGCCGAGCGACTCGTCGTCCTCGCCGGCCTGCTCCGTGCCCGCCAGGCGGATTCGGCTTCGCTCGCTGCGAAGGTTGCCGGCAACGGAGGCGCTGCGGCCCAGATCCTTGCCCTGCGCGAGGCCGAGCAGCAAGTAGCGGAGCCCGCGCACGAAGTGGCCGAGATCATCGCCGAGCTCGATGCTCTGGGCGTTCAGGTCAAGGACATCGAGGTGGGTCTCGTGGACTTCCCCGCCGACCGGGGCGGCGAGACGGTGCTGCTGTGCTGGAAAGTCGGTGAAGAGGCGGTCGGCTACTGGCACGGCATGGAGGAGGGCTACGCAGGGAGGAAGCCGCTTCCGTTCTGAAGAACCTTGTGGCGTGACCGACGATCGCCGTACGAGCTAGGGGTTCGCGGTACCCTCGATTGCAGGAATGGCCACGGGAAACGGAAACGGCAGGAACGGGAACGGCGCCAACGGCCACGGGCGCCGCTCGCGCATGGACGCCGGCGCTCGTGCACGCCGGAAACGCCGCGAGCGCACGCGCCGTTCCCGCAACGCCCGCCGCGTCAGCCTCCTCGTCGTCATTCTCGTCGTCATCGCGATCGTGGTCGGCGTGGCGACTGCCGGCCTCACAGGGGCGCAGGCCTTCAAGCAGAGCTGCACGCTCGAGTCTCTCGACGAGGTCGTGATCGGACGCAACTCGTTCGTCTACGACGCGAACGGGAACCTACTCGGAGGCATCCCGGCAGAGAACAACCGTCAGCCGCTCGAGTACGACGAGATCTCGCCGCTGCTCATCCAGGCGACGGTGGCGATCGAGGACCAGCGCTTCTGGGAGCATTCGGGGGTCGACTACGAGTCGATCGCGAGAGCCGCCTTCGCGAACTTCAAGGCGCAGGACGTCGTGCAGGGCGGCTCGACGATCACCCAGCAGCTCGTCCGAAACCTCTATCGCCCGGTCGGCACGGAGCAGACCCTGAAGCGGAAGATCAAGGAGGCCTGTCTCGCGCTCAAGCTGGACCAGGCATGGGAGAAGGAGCGGATCCTCGAGACGTACCTGAACCAGGTGTACTACGGTCACCGGGCGTACGGAGTCGAGGCCGCTGCGCAGACGTACTTCTCGAAGTCCGCCCGCGAGCTGACGGTCGCGGAGGCGGCGCTCCTCGCCGGGCTCCCGCAAGCCCCGTCGTTCTTCGATCCGATCAACCGTCCGCAGGAGGCGGTCGATCGCCGCAACGACGTGCTCGCCGCCATGCGAGACGCCGGGAAGATCAGCGAGCGGGAATATCGCAAGGCTGTCGTGACGCAGGTCCACCTTCGCCCCGGCAAGCTGTTCACGGAGATCAAAGAGCCGTTCTTCTTCGGGTTCGTCCGCGACCAGCTCATCGCCGAGTACGGTGCCACCGTGGTGCGGGCAGGCGGCCTGCGAATCTACACGACGATCGACCCGCGTTGGCAGAAGCGTGCCGAGGAGGCGATCCGGGAGACGTTCAACGACCCCGCCGACCCCGCCTCGGCCATCGTGTCGATCAACCCGCGGAACGGCGCCATCCGCGCCATGGTCTCCGTGCTGCCGGGCAAGCAGCGCACGCAGTTCAACATCGCTGCGCAAGGACGCCGTCAGGCGGGCTCCTCCTTCAAGACCTTCGTGCTCGTCGAGGCCGTTCGCCGCGGCATCAACCCGGACTCCACCACGTACCTCTCGGCCCCGTTCACCTGGCAGCCGGAGGGGGTCACCGAGCCGTGGAGCCCCAAGACCTACGACGGCTCGTACTACGGCCCCTCGAGCCTGACTGCATCGACGCTGCGCTCGGACAACTCGGTCTACGCAAAGCTCACTCTCGATCTCGGCCCGGAGAGCATCGTCAAGATCGCGCGCGCGATGGGCGTCCGCTCGCCGCTCAAGCCGGTGGCCTCGATCGGCCTCGGCTCGAACGACGTCTCCGTGCTCGACATGGCGTCGGGATACGCAACCCTGGCGGCCGGGGGCGTCTACCACGAGCCAATGGCCATCCGCCGCGTGGTGTTCCCGCGAGGCACCGAAGACACGTCGTCCGGTTGGGGTAAGCCCAGGCCGAAGCGGGTGATACCCGACGGCGTCGCCTATCAGGTGACGCGCATCCTCGAGCAGAACATGCTTTCGGGCACGGGTACGGGCGCGTACTTCGGCCGTCCGGCCGCGGGCAAGACCGGAACGACCGACGACCACACCGACGCGTGGTTCGTGGGCTACACGCCGCAGCTCGCGACTGCCGTCTGGGTCGGGTATCCGTCGGCGACGATCGAGATGACGAACGTCCACGGCATCTCCGTCTCCGGCGGCAGCTTTCCGGCGACGATCTGGAATCTGTTCATGTCGCGTGTCCTCGCGAATGCGCCCGTGCTGGACTGGACGCTGCCGAAGCAACAGGTCGTCTGGCGGCCGTGGCACGGCGAGTACCAATTCAGCGGCGACACGTCGCAGATCGAGACCGACACGACGGAGACCGACACGACGGAGACGGAGACCGAGACCGCGCCCTCGATATCGGAGCAGCCGGCCGCGGAGGAGCCGTCCCCGCCGCCGGACACCGCCACCGCCCCCGCCGAGCCGCCACCGCCCGCGACGGAGCCGCCGCCGCCCACCGAGCTGCCTTCGGGTGCGACGGAGCCGCCCCCGCCCCCGCCCTAATCCGTCATGGCCACCGCGGACGCTGCCCCGGCTCGCCTCGTGCGGCCCGGCGGGTCAAGCGGCACGGTGCCCGCGGCCGCGCTCGCAGCCGGGGTCGGCACGTTCGTCCTCCTGGCCGTCGCAATCGCCGCGGCGCATCCGGGGAGCTCGCCGCTCTCGCCCGATCACGGCGGCGGCGACAGCCGCTGGGCCTGGCTCTATCTCGGCGCCGCGTCGGCCTCCTTCGCCGTCTACCTTGCCGGCCTGGCTGCGCTCGCGCGAAGCGCCGCTGCCGTCGTCCCGGTCGTCGTGGTGGCGGTGCTGATCCAGACGGCCCCGCTCGCAGGGCCCGTGTTGCTCTCCACGGACGTCTACACGTACTGGGCGTACGGCAGGGTCGCCGCCGTGCACGACGAGAACCCGTACCGGACGGCTCCCGAGGCCTTCCCGGAGGATCCCGCCTACGAGCGCATGGGCGCCGACTGGCGTGACACGACGTCCGTCTACGGGCCAGGCTTCACACTCGGGTCCGAGGCGGTCGCCCTGGCTGCGGGCGAGTCGGACGGCGGAGCATCCTGGGCCTTCCGCGGGATCGCGACCGCCTCGATGGTCGCGCTGACCGTGCTCGCCGCGTTCCTCGCCCGCCGCCGCGCCTTCGCTGCGGCGTTCGTCGGCTGGAACCCGCTCCTGGCCGTTCACTTCGCCGGCGGCGGGCACAACGACGCGCTCATGATGGCCCTCGTGCTCGGTGCGCTGGCGCTGGCCGCAACAGGCCGGCGCCAGCTCGCCGGCGTGGCCTGGGTGGCGTCGATTGCGATCAAGTGGATCCCGGCCGTCTTCCTCGTGCTGCGTGCGCTCGAGGCGCGCGCCACGGGTCGACCGGTCCGGCACCTCGGCTTCGCGCTCGCCGCGGCCGCTGGTGATCGCCGTCGCGTCGTGGCGCTACGGGTGGGGTTGGCTCGAGTCGTTCGGGCCCCTCGCTCGCAACCTCGAGAAGCAGGCCGTCTATTCGATCCCGCATCGTCTGTCGGGGCTCGGGATCTCCGAGCATGCCGCAGCCCTGCTCGTCGGAGGCCTTGCCGCGGTCGCCTTCGTGTGGCTGCTCGTGGAGGCCTGGCGAGGACGAGCACGGCTCGGTCTGGCGGCAGGGATCCTGCTGATCGCGACGCCGTGGCTCGTCCCCTGGTACGCGGTCTGGGCCGTCCCTCTCGCGGCGATCGAGGAGGATCGGCTCGCACGGGGCCTCGCCCTGATCATGTCGGCCTACCTTCTGCGCGACGCCGTGCCGTTGTAGGGGCCGGAGCTCATCTGGCCCGGCTGGCGATGGCGCCGCTCGACAAGCGATCGCTAGATTGCGACGGATGGAGCCGATCTCGGTCGAGGAAGCGCAGCGCCTCGTTCTCGAACGGGCGAAGCGCCTGGACGCGGAGCGCGTCCCGCTCGAGCGGGCGTACGGACGCGTCCTCGCCGAGCCGGTCGGCGCGGCCGTCGACCTGCCGCCCTTCCCGAGCTCGGCGATGGACGGATTCGCGCTCCGGTCGACCGACACGGCCGCGGCCCCGGTCAGCCTGACGTTGGCCGGCAGCGTGGCCGCCGGCGCCCCGTCGACGCGACCGCTCGGATCCGGCGAGGCCATGGCGATCTCGACCGGTGGTGTCGTGCCCGACGGCGCCGACGCCGTGATCCCGATCGAGCTCGCGAGGACGGTGGACGGTCGGGTGGAGATCACCGAGACGGTCACGCCGGGCACGAACGTGCGCGGGCGAGGCGGGGACGTCACGGCCGGGGCGCTCCTGCTCGACGTGGGCACCGCGCTCGGCGCGGCGCAGGTGGGAGCGCTGGCTGCGGCTGGCATCGGGGAAGTCCGCTGCGCGAAGCGTCCGCGGGTCGGGATTCTCGTCACCGGCTCGGAGCTCGTGAAACCAGGAGACCCGCTTCGCCCCGGCGAGATCTACGAGTCGAACGGCCTCATGCTCGCCGCGCAGCTTCTCTCCGCCGGCGCCGTGCCGGCCCAGCTCGGCACCGTTCCGGACACCGAGGACGAGCATCGTAGCGCGATGGAAAAGGCGCTGCTCGGGTTCGACATGCTCGTCACGTCCGGCGGGGCGTCGGTCGGCCCGCACGACCTCGTGCGCCAGGTGCAGGCTGAGCTGCGGGTCGAGGAGGTGTTCTGGGGCGTCGCCATGAAGCCCGGCAAGCCCGTCGCCTTCGGTGTGCGCCGCGACCACCTGCTCTTCAACCTGCCGGGCAACCCCGTCTCCTCGCTCGTCTGCTTCGAGCTTCTCGTGCGGACGGCCGTCAACGCGCTACTCGGCCTTGCCGATCCACTGCCGGCCTTCAGCCGAGGAGTCCTCGGCGCGCCCGTGGCGCGCAACTCGGCTCGCGACGAGTTCGTGCGGGCGAGCCGCGAAGCCCATGAGGGAGGCGAGGTGCGCCTCCACCCGGTCGCCGGGCAGGATTCGCACATGATCGCGTCCGCTGCTCGTGCGGATTCGCTCGTGCACATCCGGCGCGGCGATGAGGAGATCCCCGCCGACGAGGCGGTTCCCTACCTCCCGCTGCGGTAGCGTCAGCTCCCTTCGTTACGGACGGGGCAGAGGCTCGTGCTCCACCGGCCGCACCGGCTCGGCGCCCGGCCGGTGATCCTCCTCGTGGCGGCCGGGGCTGAGGCGGCGGGCGAGCAGCACCGCCTGCCGGACGGTCTCCCGGACGACGCCGCGGACCGGGCGGTCACCCTCGGTCGGATAGGGAGCGTAGCGGCCGAAGAGGAACGCTCCGATCTGGCCTGCGACAGCACCCCAGGCAAGCAGCAGCACGGCTTCGGCGATTGACGCGTAGCCCGTCGTGAAGAGCGTCGCGACGTACCAGGGCGCGTCGAGCCCGAGCCCGAAGCGAACGGCGGTGACGGCGAGGAGCACCGCCGGGCCGGCCAGACCGGCGCAGAGGACCACTGCCCGCAGCCAGGGCGCCGAGTCGCGGACGTGTGGCGCCCAGAGCCAGGCGTGCAGCGACGGGAGCACGAAGAGCAGCGCGTAGGTGTTCGTAACCGCGACGGCCACGGCGATGCCGCAGAGGACGAGCATGGCGGCCAGGTGCCCGGCGAGCTCGTCGCTGCGCTCGACCGGAGCGCGTGGAACGAGACGTGAGCGGGCGACCAGCCACCCGACGCCGGCGAGGGCGACCAGCCCCGCGAGGGCGGCGAACGGCCAGTGCTGCGCCTCGTCGAGGTCGAGAGGCAGCGGGCGTCCGTCCCCGTTCGGGAAGAGGCCGACCACGGCGAAGAGCCCCGCCAGGCCCCCAGCCCAGAGCCAGACGCCGAGCCTGCTCCGGTAGCTGCGCAGGGCGGCTCCCAGCACGAGCTCGCGTCGGCGGAGCCTCGCCCAGAGGTCGATCGTCGCCACGAGCACGGGCAGGAGGGCGACGACAAGGAAGAACTGGATCGCGAACCCGCGCAGCACGCGCCCGCCGAGGTACACGAAGGACTCGGTGCCGCTCGCCACCTCGGCGGCGGCGTCGACCGAAAGGACGAGCGCCTGAGCGGCGCGTCCGATCTGGCCCAGACGTTCGGGCGCGAAGGCCGCGCCGTCCTCCCCGGGTGGCACGGGCCGGCTTGATCCCGCGGTCAGCGTGATGGAGGAGATGCCCTCTCCCAGCAGCGGGGCCTGGTCGTAGAAGCTGATCGGGAAGCCGAGATCGAGGAGCTGGACGAACGCGTTCTCGTGGCGGGGCGGCTGCTCGCTCTCGGCGAAGAAGCTGGCCTCCGCCGTCGCGACGAGTGCACTGGCCGGGCTACGGCCGTCCTCGCCGGCCAGCTCCAGCCTGGGAGTACCAGGTCCGGCGACCGTGTCGAGGTTGACGATGGCGAGCACGTTCTCGCGAAAGGCGGCGTCCTCGGCCAGGTGCGCCGCTCCCAGGTTGCCCCAGGCGCCGCCGTCCGTGGAGACGAAGATGATGGTGTGCCCGACCGTGAGGGTCGAGAGCTCCCGTGCAAGCTCGATAAGAGTGGCCGTGCCGGACGCGTTGCGGTCGAGACCCGGTGCCATGCCGAGGTTGTCGCGGTCCGCCATGACGACGATGGTCTGCTGGGAACGCTGGGGGCCGACGGTCGGCGGCCGGGCCACGAGGTTGACGAGCTCGGCTCGGCCTCCGCCCGGGAGCTCGGCCTCGAACCGTTCCTCCTCGACCGCGAGGTGGTACTCAGCCAGACGATCGCGCACCCACGCCGTCGCTTCCTCGGCCTGAGCCGTCCCGGGCACGCGGCTCGGGAACCGCTCGGCGAGGTCGCGGGCGACCCGTGCCGCGCTCGTGGCGTCGAAGGACGGAGGCAGATCCGGCTTCGGGAGCGCCTCCGGGTGCCCGACCGTGAACGCCGCGACCAGGAGCGGCAGCGCGACGAGCGCCCACGTGACGCGGTACATGCGCCCGCTGACCGGGCGCTCGAGCGACCCACGGCGCGGCCGCCGCCGCTCACGCCTGTTCCGGGTCGGGCTCGGAGTCGTGCTCATGGTCGTTCGCTCATCTCGGGAGCCCTGCAGGAACCGCCCCGTGCTGGCTGGAGAGACGACGCATGCCGGCGTCCTCGGTCGCCGGCTGGGCGGGGCCGGACGGGGAGAGGGCTATAGTAGTTTCGATGATCCGGTCGCGGCGCAGCTTCCGGGTGCAGTGACCGGCGCTGCGACCATTCTGCTCGTCGACGACGAGGACTCCGTCCAGAAGCTTCTGACCTACCCGCTCGAGCGCGAGGGGTACCGCGTCATTCAGGCGCGGAGCGGCGAGGAGGCGCTCGAGCGTTTCGATGCCGATCAGCCGGATCTGATCGTGCTGGACCTCATGCTGCCGCGGATCGACGGGTTGGAAGTCTGCCGCCGGGTGCGCGCCGTGAGCGCCGTCCCCATCATCATGCTGACGGCGCGGGACGACGAGGTCGACAAGGTGCTCGGGCTCGAGATCGGCGCGGACGACTACATCACCAAGCCGTTCTCGATCCGCGAGTTCAGGAGCCGCGTCCGGGCGCTGCTCCGGCGAGCGCAGCTCTCCGATCGTCCCGAGCGCAGCGAGACGATCGAGCACGAGAACCTGAGGATCGATACGACCCGGCGCGCCGTCGAGGCGCATGGCGCGCCCGTGCAGCTCACGTACGTCGAGTTCGAGCTCCTGCGGGCGCTCGCGGCAAGCCCGGGGCGCGTCTACTCGAGACAGCAGCTCCTCGAGGCTCTGTGGGGAAGCGCCGACTACCGCGATCCACGCACGATCGACGTCCACATCCGTCACCTGCGGGAGAAGATCGAGCGTGACCCGAGCGAGCCGGAGTACATCTTCACGGTTCGTGGAGTGGGATACCGGTTCCGCGATCGCTGACTTGCTAGCTAAGGTCAGAAGGTGAGATCGCTCTGGTCGCCGCGAAGCCTCGGCCTCAAGCTCGGGCTCGTGCTCTTCCTGATCGTCGCCGGAGCCATGGCGCTCGTCTACTTCGCGATCGTCCCGCGGCTCGAGCACCGGCTCGTCGACACGACGTACGACAGCCTGGAGCGATCGGTACCGACCGTTGCGGTCGGGCTCAACAGCAATCCGCGTTACGAGTACCCGCAGGTTGCCGACTTCTTCCAGGACCGGCTCAACGCGCGGGTCGCCGTCTTCGAGCGCCTCACCGATGACACGCTCGTGCTCGTCGCGGACTCCTACGAGGCGCCGGCCGAGCTTGCGGGCGACCCGATCCTGCTCGAGTCGGCCCGTACCGGCTCGCCCGTGCGGGGGCGCACCGAGCGGGATGGCCGCGAGTTCGCGGTGCTCGCCGCACCGGCCCCCGACCGGCCGGGCACGTACGTGCTGCTGGCGGCCCCGCTGGCCGATCGGCTCTCGGCAATCAACGTCGTCCGGCGCGACCTGTTGATCTTCGGCGGCATCGCGCTGGCCGCGTCCTGGCTCGTCGGTGCTCTCGCCGCCGGCCGCCACACCCGGCGAATCCGCAGGCTCGAGTCCGCGGCCGAGCGGATCGCGGCCGGGGACCTCGAGGCGCCCATCGTGGCCGAGGGCAACGACGAGGTGGCCGAGTTGGCCCGGGGCCTCGATCGCATGCGCGTTCGGCTCGCGCACCTCGACCAGGCGCGCCGGGAGTTCATCGGCAATGCCTCGCACGAGCTCAGGACGCCGCTGTTCGCGCTCGGCGGCTTCCTCGAGCTGCTGGCGGACGAGGATCTCGACGAGGCGACGCGACGGGACTTCCTGGAGACGGCGCGCGGGCAGGTGGACCGCCTCACGAGACTCGCAACCGATCTGCTCGACCTCTCGAGGCTGGATGCGGACAAGCGCGAGTTCGGCTCGGAGCCGGTCGACCTGGTCGCCACCATCACGGCGCTCGCGGAGGAGTTCGGCCCGCTTGCCGAGGCGACAGGTCACGAGCTCGACGTCGCGGACGGCGCGGCTGCCGTCGGCCTCGGAGACGCGGAGCGCATCCTGCGAATCGGTCGCGCGCTCGTCGAGAACGCGCTTCGCCACACGCCCGCCGGTACGACGGTGGAGCTGCGCGCGTCGATCTGGGTCGATCGGGCGCAACTCTCCGTGCACGACGACGGCCCCGGTATCGCTCCGGCAGAGCAGGAGCGGGTGTTCGAGCGCTTTTATCGCGGGGACGGCTCGGCGCCCGAGGGCAGCGGCATCGGCCTGGCGATTGCGCGGGAGCTTGCCCGGCGCATGGGTGGGACGATCGAGCTGCGCTCGGAGCCAGGCTCGACGACGTTCACCCTCGCGCTGGCCCGAGCCGCCGTCACAGCGTTTCCACGTGAAAACGTCCTGGTGCTCGAGCCGTGAGCAACGAGCGACAGCGGCGTACCGGCCCGACCGTGGCGCTTGCCGCGCTCGCGGCCGTCGTCGGTGGCGCCGTGGCTCTCGGGATCGGGGCGGCGGCCGGCTGGGTCGGCGCGGGCGAGACAGTAGTTCTTCCCCAGCCAGGCGCGCCTGCGGCACTCGTCGCCTCGCCGCCGGAGACCCAGTCCGAATCGGCGTCTGAGCCGCCACAGGCCCAGGGCGCCTTCGACCCGGCTGCCCTCTACCGCGACCGCGCGCCTGGTGTCGTAACGATCTATGCCCGCTATCCGAATCACGGTGGCACGGACGTCGACACAGAAGGCCAGGGATCGGGGTTCGTCGTCTCGCCGGACGGGTACATCCTCACGAACTCCCACGTGATCACCACGGCAGGGGGCGGGGACGTCGTAGCCGATGCAGTGGAGGCGGCAACCGAGGTCTATGTCGAGTTCGCGGACGGCGACCGTGTGGGGGCCGAGATCGTCGGCTGGGACCTGTTCTACGACGTCGGGCTCCTCAAGGTGAGACCTGCCGAGCACGCTCTCGTCGCCGTGCCGCTCGGTGACTCGGCGGACGTCGTCGTCGGCGAGCCCGTTGCGGCGATCGGAAGCCCGTTCGGCCAGGCGGGCTCGCTCGCCGTGGGCGTCGTGTCGGCTACCCGGCGCTCCGTCGAGTCCCTTACCTCCGGCTACAGCGTCATCGACGCCATCCAGACCGACGCGCCGATCAACCGAGGGAACTCGGGCGGGCCGCTCTTCAACGGGCTCGGTGAGGTCATCGGTATCAACGCGCAGATCCGCAGCGAGTCGGGAAACGCCGAAGGCGTCGGCTTTGCGATTCCGATCAACGTCGCCCGCCGCGCGATGGAAGAGCTGATCGAACGCGGCGAGGTGCGCTACGCCTGGATCGGGGTCTCCACGCGGACGCTCACCGCGTCGCTCGCCGGCGAGGCCGGGACGGCCGTCGAACGTGGCGCCGCCATAGAGTGCGTCGTCCCCGGCAGCCCCGCCGAGTCCGCCGGCCTGCGGGCAGGCGATCGGGAGATCACGGTGGACGGCCTGACGTTCCTGGCCGGCGGCGACGTCGTCGTCGCCATCGACGGCGACGCCGTGGCGACGAGCGAGGACCTCGGACGGATCGTGGCGACGGGCCTGCGTCCCGGACAGACGGCGAGCTTCACCGTCGTGCGTGACGGCGAGCAAGTGGCGATCCCGGTCCAGCTGGGAGAGCGTCCGGCCACGGCCAGCGGGGGCTGCTGAGGGCGGCGCCCGCGACGGGGCTCCCGGAACGAAGGGGTCCGACCGCGACGAGCTATCCTGGGCCGCCGATGCTTCAGCACATCAACGTCGGTCACAAGAAGCTTGCTGACTACTCGAGTCTGGCCGGCCGCCGGCTCATGGACCAGATCCAGCGGCTCGCCGAGCCACTCCAGGGGAAGCGCGTGCTCCACCTCTCGGCCACGGCGTTCGGAGGAGGGGTCGCCGAGATCAACTACACGCTGCTGCCGCTCATGGTCGATGCGGGCCTCGAGGCCGAATGGCGCGTGATCTGGGGACAGGAGGAGTTCTTCCAGGTGACGAAGACGATCCACAACGCGCTGCAGGGGAGCCCCGAGGGTCTCGGCGAGGCCGAGCGGGCGATCTACGACGAATACAACCGACGCAACGCGGAGACGCTCGACGACTCCTGGGACATCGTCATCGTCCACGATCCCCAGCCGTGCGCGATGGTGGAGTACGCGCGCGGGGCGGCCCGCCACTGGATCTGGCGCTGCCACATCGACCTCTCGCAGCCGAATCGTGACGTGCTCGCCTTTCTGACGCCGTGGCTCTGCATGTACGACGCGACGATCTTCCACCGCCGCGAATACGTGCCGGGTCACGCGAGCCTGCCGACGGCTTTCATCTGGCCACCGGCCATCGACCCGCTGGCGCCGAAGAACATGGCGCTCTCGCTCGAGGACGCCCGCTACATCATCGACCAGTTCGGGATCGACGTCGACCGGCCGCTTCTGACCCAGGTGTCCCGCTTCGATCCCTGGAAGGATCCGCTCGGCGTCATCGACGCGTACCGCGCTGTCCACATCAAGCGCCCGGAGGTGCAGCTCGCGCTCGTCGGCTCAATGGCACACGACGATCCCGAGGGCTGGGACTTCTACAACCAGACTGTCGCCTACGCCGGCGGTGACGACGACATCTATATCCTCTCGAACCTGAACAACGTCGGCTCCGTCGAGGTCAACGCGTTCCAGGTGATGTCCGCGGCCGTGATTCAGAAGTCGATCCGCGAGGGCTTCGGGCTCACCGTCTCCGAAGCGCTCTGGAAAGCACGCCCGGTCGTGGCAGGGCGGGTCGGCGGCATCGTTTCGCAGGTCGAGCACGGTCGCACGGGCTTCCTCGTCGGCTCTTCCCCGGAATGCGCGAAGGCGTGCCTCGAGATCCTCGAGGAACCGAGTCGGGCGCGCGCCATGGCTCTCAGCGGCAAGGAGCACGTTCGCAGCCATTTCCTGATGCCGCGCCTGCTGCGGGACTGGCTCGCACTCTTCAACCGTCTCGACGGCAGGGATACGGGCGACGCTCAGCTCGCCACCGTCGGGGAGGCGGTGTAGCGCCATCGGGACCGAGGTACGGTAGGGCGATGAGCGCCCGGCGAGAATTGATCGTCGTCTCGAACCGCGGCCCGGTGACGTTCGGTCGCGACGCGAGCGGGAACAGGGTCGCCCGCCGCGGCGGCGGCGGGCTCGTGACCGCGCTGCGAAGCCTCGTCACCCACCATGACGTGACCTGGGTGGCGAGCGCCATCTCGGACGAGGATCGTCTCGTGGCCTTGGAGGCGGGCTCGGACGCGCTCGACGAGAGCGCCGCCGACGGGTCGCCGTACCGGTTGCGGCTCGTCGACCACGACGTCACCGAGTACGACCGCTTCTACAACGTCGTCTCGAACCCGATGCTGTGGTTCGTCCAGCACTACCTGTGGAGCCTCACGAGCTCGCCGAACGTCGGCCCGGGCCTGCACACGGCCTGGACGGACGGGTACGTGCCGGTGAATCAGCGCTTTGCCGACGCTGTGCTCGACGAGCTCGACCGCCGGCCGGGCGCGACCGTGTTTTTCCACGACTACCACCTCTACGTGGCGCCGGGCATGGTCCGGGAGGGCCGCCCAGAGGCCACGCTCGCCCACTTCGTCCATGTTCCATGGGCGCAGCCGGACTACTGGCGCGTCCTGCCCGAGCCGATCCGCCGTGCGATTCACGAGGGCATCCTCGCCAACGACGTCGTGGGCTTCCATACCGACCGCTGGCGACGCAACTTCCTGCGCTCCTGCGTGGACATCGCCGGCGCCGTCATCGACATCTCGACCGGCAACGCCCGCCTGGGCGAGCGCGAGATCTGTGCTCGTGTTGCTCCGATCTCCGTGGACCCGTTCGAGTTCGAGATGCTCGCCCGGAGCGAGCGCGTGCTCGCCGAGGAGAAGGCAATTACGTCCTCGCGGTGCGAGTTCCTGCTGCTCCGCGTCGATCGTACGGATCCGTCGAAGAACGTCGTCCGCGGCTTTGCGGCCTACGAGCTGTTTCTCGAGTTGCATCCGGAGCTCCACGAGCGCGTCGCGATGCTGGCGCTGCTCGACCCGTCGCGCCAGGACATCCCGGAGTACGCGGAGTACCTCGGCGCCATCCAGCGCGCCGCCCGCGTCGTCAACGACCGCTTCCAGCGCAACGGCTGGCTGCCGCTCGACCTACAGATCCGGGACAACTTCCCGCAGGCGGTAGCGGCCTACAAGCAGTTCGACGTGCTCCTCGTGAACGCGATCTTCGACGGCATGAACCTCGTCGCCAAGGAGGCCCCGCTCGTGAACGAGCGCGACGGCGTGCTCGTGCTGTCGGAGAACGCCGGCGTGCACGAGGAGCTTGCCCCCTGGGCGCTGACGGTCAATCCGTTCGACGTCGCCGGTCAGGCCGACGCCATCTACGACGCCCTGACCATGCCGGCGGAGGAAAGACGCCGTCGCGTCGAGGGAATCCGGGCGCAGGTGCGCGCGCACGACATCGAGGGCTGGATCGAGCGGCAGCTCGCCGACGTCGACGAGGCCGTCGGGGCCCGCAGAAGTACGATTGGGGCGTGAGCGACGCCTCCCTGAGCCACGTCGACGAGTCAGGGGCCGTACGGATGGTCGACGTGGGGTCGAAGCCGCTGTCGCGTCGCCGTGCCGTGGCCGAGGCTCTCGTCGACATGCAACCCGAGACGGCCCGGGCGCTTCGTACCCTGCCGAAGGGTGACGCACTCGCGACCGCGCAGGTCGCCGGGATCATGGCGGCCAAGCGCACCGCCGAGCTGATCCCCCTCTGCCATCCGCTGCCTCTGAGTGTCGTCGACGTCGAGCTGAGCGTCGGTGAGCGGCAAGTGACGATTCGCACAATAGCTGAGACGACGGCGCAGACGGGCGTCGAGATGGAGGCGCTCGTGGCGGCGAGCGTCGCCGCGCTCACGGTGTACGACATGGCCAAGGCGATCGACAAGGCGATGGTGGTCAGCGGTGTTCGCCTCGTCGAGAAGACCAAGGATCCATTGCCGTGAACGCAACGGCCACGGCAAGGGGTGTGGGAGCCGTGATACATCCGGCCCGCGAGAGGCAAGCCTTAGCGTGAGAGCAGCGGTCTTGACGGTTTCCGACGGCGTCTTCCAGGGCACGCGGGAGGATCGCTCGGGCGATCTGCTCGCGGAGCTGCTTTCCGGCGCGGGCTACGAGGTCGAGCGGCGCGTCGTGCCGGACGAGCGTGACGAGATCGCGGCGGCTCTGCGCGAGCTTGCCGTCCTCGCGCGCCTTCTGCTGACGACCGGAGGCACGGGGGTGGCGCCGAGGGACGTGACCCCGGAGGCGACCGCCGACGTCGTCGAGCGTGCCGTGCCGGGGATCCCGGAGGCGCTGCGCGCCGACTCCGTCGCGAAGACGCCGCACGGCCTGCTCTCCCGCGGAACCGCCGGGATCGTGGGCACGGCGCTGATCGTGAACCTCCCCGGCTCGCCCGGTGGCTGCCGGGACGGGTTCGCAGTGCTCGAGCCGGTTCTCGAGCACGCGCTCGGGCTGCTCGACGACGCGCCGACGGCGCACCGGCAGACCTGATGGAGGGGCAGTCGCGGCGGGCCTCTCTGGAGGACGCATCCGGGCCTGCCCCCTCGGTAGTGCTTCGCTATGCGAAGCTGTTCTCGTCGCTCGTCAAGCTCGAGCACACCGTTTTCGCGCTTCCATTCGCGTACGTGGGCGCCTTCCTGGCGCTCGACGGCGTACCGAGCGCGGCCGAGCTCGTCTGGATCACGCTGGCGATGGTGGGTGCGCGGAGCTTCGCAATGGCGCTGAACCGGCTGATCGACGCGAGGATCGACGCCCGGAATCCCCGCACGGCCGCGCGTGAGCTCCCGCGCGGCGCCCTGCTTCCCTGGCAGGTCGTTCTCTTCTCCCTGGGCTCGCTCGCGCTCTTCCTCGTCGCCGTGTACCAGCTGGCGCCGATCGTGGGCTGGCTCTGGCCGATTCCGGTGGCCGGCTTCGTCCTCTACCCCTACCTGAAGCGTGTGACCTGGCTCTGTCACTTCTGGCTCGGCATCGTGGACGGGCTCGCCCCCGTCGGCGCCTGGGCAGCGGTGACGAACGAGCTGCCGTGGCAGGCCTGGCTGCTCGGCGCCGCCGTCGCGGTCTGGATCGCCGGTTTCGACGTGCTCTACGCACTCTTCGACCTCGACGTGGATCGTGCGCAGGGGCTGCAGTCCTTCCCGGCGCGCTTCGGCGTTCGGGCGACGTTCACCGCCTCCCGCCTGCTGCACGTTGCGACCGTGGCGTTCCTCGTCGGGGCCGGGCTCGGCCTGCCGGTCGGGGCGCTGTACTGGCTCGGTGTCGCGTTCGTCGGCTTCCTCCTCGCCTACGAGCATGCGCTCGTCTCCCCGAACGACTGGCGCCGGCTCGACACCGCCTTCTTCGCGATGAACGGCGTCATCAGCATCGGGTTCTTCGCCTTCGTGCTCGCCGACGTCCTCGTGTGACCGGATGCCCGTGACGTGATCTCGGCGCGCAGCCTCGAGAAGCGCTACGGCGAGAAGCAGGTCCTGCGCGGTATCGACCTCGAGCTGCCCGAGGGCGGCTTTTTGCTCGTTACCGGTCGCAACGGCTCGGGCAAGAGCACGCTGCTGCGCCTGTTCGCGGGTCTCCTGCGCCCGTCGGGAGGGGAGCTCTCGATCCGTGCGGAGCGCGCTGCCATCGGTTACCTGGGCCACGAGTCGCTCGTCTACCGTGAGCTGACCGCGCTCGAGAACCTCGAGCTCTTCGGCCGTCTCTACCGTGTTCCCGAGCGGCGCGAGCGGATCGGCATGCTGCTCGAGCGCTACGGTCTCTGGGACGTGCGGCACGAGCGGGTCGCTGCGTACTCCCGTGGGATGCAGCAGCGCCTCGCGCTCTGCCGGGCGCTCCTGCACGACCCGGCGCTGCTTCTCCTCGACGAGCCCTTCGCCGGCCTCGACGGCGAGGGGGCCACGCTGCTCGATCGGGAGCTGGGCGAGCTGCGAGGCACACGCACGCTCGCGGTCAGCTCCCACCAGCCCGAACGGCTGGCGCCCCTTGCCACCGCGGCTCTCGAATTGTGAGCGCGGTCGCCCAGCCTGCTCGCGCGCGGCTCACGACGTACGTCGGCGACGTCGCCGCGCTCGTGCGCAAGGACCTCCTGCTCGAGCTGCGCGCACGCGAGACGGTGCCGGCGATGCTGCTGTTCGTCGTCTCGGCTCTGACCGTCTTCCACTTCGCGGTTCCCGGTGACCTGGAGCCGGCGACCGAGGAGGCCGTCGCCAAGGGCCTGCTCTGGATCGCGATCCTGTTCACGGCGCTACTCGGCCTCGCGCGAGCCTTCGCGGCGGAGCGAGAGCAAGACGTCCTGGACGGCCTCGTGCTCGCGCCGAGCGACCGGAGCGCGATCTGGCTCTCGAAGACGGTGACGGTCACCGCGTTCCTCGTGCTCATGGAGATCGTGGCGCTCCCGGTCTTCGCGCTGCTCTACGCGCCCCTCGACGCGGCCACGATCGGGGCCGTTCTCCTGGCCGATATCGGCATCGCGGCGGTGGGCTCGCTGCTCTCGGCGATGGCGCTCGCGAGCCGGACCGGCGAGTTGATCCTGCCTCTGCTCTTCCTCCCGCTCGCAGTCCCGATCGTCGTCGGCGGAGTCGGCGCCTCCATCGCCGATGAGCCTGCTCGCTTCGTCGGCTTCCTCGTCCTCTACGACGCCATCTTTGCGATCATCTCGTGGGCCGCCTTTGAGTACGTCGTTACGGAATAGTCCGGGACCGGCCCTCGCCGTCCTCGCGTTCTGCCTGCTGCTCGCCGGCGTCTCGCTCGCGTTCTGGTGGGCGCCGATCGACGCCGATCAGGGCTTCAGCCAGAAGATCTTCTACATTCACGTCCCGGTCGCGCTGACCGCCTATGCCTGCTTCGGTTGGGGTGCCTGGAAGGCCTTGCGCCTGCTCTGGACCGGCGAAGAGAAGTACGACCTCGAGAGCTACACCGCGGTCCACATGGGTGTCATCTTCGGTCTCCTGACTCTGGCCACGGGCTCGATCTGGGCGAAGATCTCGTGGAACGTCTGGTGGACCTGGGACGAGCGCCAGCTCGTCGTCTTCCTGATCCTCTTCCTCTTCTACTCGGCGTACTTCATGCTGCGCTACTCGATCGACCCGGGCCCCCGCCGGGAGCGGATCTCCGCGGTGTACGCGCTCTTCGGTGCCGCGCTCATCCCGACGAGCTTCCTGGCCGTGCGCCTCCTCGGCACCTTTCTCCACCCGAACCCGCTGATCAACTCGCGCGGGCCGCAGATGAGCGGCTCGATGCTCGGCGTGTTCCTGATCGCCTTTGCCGGCATGCTCGCGCTCGGTTTCGCCCTCTACCAGACGGAGCTCGCCGGCAAGCGGCTGGACGCTCGCCTGAAGGAGCTCCGAAGGGCGCTCGCGTGACCACCGAGGAGACCTACGTCACGGCGGCCTACGCCGTCGTCCTCGGGGCGGTGCTGCTTTACGTCGTCATCTACGCGTTCAAGATGGCGAGGCTGCAGCGCGAGGTGAGTGAGCTCGCCGAGCTCGCGACTCGGCGGCGCGGACACGAAGTCGAGCCCGAGCCCGAGCGAGTCGGGTGATTCAGTAGTGGGCGAGCTTGCCCTCGTGCTCATCTGGCCGGCCCTGATCGGGTACGGCGAGGCGGCTGTCGCGTACCTCGGGGAGACGATCCGCCCCGGGCGGCTCGCACGCTATGCGATCTGGGGCGTGCGTCTCGGCTGGCTCGCCCAGACCGTGCTCCTGATCGCCCAGGCAGCCCATGCGGATGGCTTCGCCTGGGACTCCTGGGCCGGCTCGCTCAACCTGTTCGTGTGGATGTGTGTCGGGGCCTACCTGATCTGGGGCTGCCGTCCACCGTTTCGTCTGCTCGGGCTCGCCGTCATGCCGCTGGCAGCTGTGCTCCTCGTCCTCGCCTGGGCGGCGGGCGGCGCCGGAGGAGGCCGGAAGAGCGACCTCGGGAGCGTCTTCCTCGCGTTCCACGTCGGTCTCGTGCTGGCGGCGTTTGCCGGCTTCACGCTCGCCGCCGGCCTGGCCGCCGTGTACCTGTGGCAGGACCGACGGCTGAAGCGCCGCTCGCCGAGCTTGTTGCGGGTACGTGCCCCCTCCCTCGCCACGCTCGACGGCCTCATCGGCCGCACTGTGACGGTCGCCCTGCCGGCGCTGACCATCGGTGTCGGCATCGGCTTCACGCGCCTCGAGTCGGAGCCCAGGGCGTTCGACGCGGTCATGGCCATGACCCTTGCTGCGTGGGTGGTGTACGCGGCGTTCCTCGTCCTTCGTCACGAGTCGGGCTGGCATGGCCGCCGGGCCGCGTATCTCGCGCTCGCCGGCTTCGCCCTCGTAATCGCAGTTCGCCTCGGCGCGGCCGTCATCACCCACGTATGAGCAGCTGATGACGCGTCTCCTCCTCGTCGGCACCTCGCACCGCCACGCGCCTGTCGAGTTGCGGGAGCGGCTCGCGCTCGACGACCTCGCAGCGACGGAGCTGGCGGGGCGGCTCGCCGGCTCGCTGGGCGAGGCGGTCGCCCTCTCGACCTGCAACCGCGTCTGCCTCTACGTCGCCTCGGACGACTCCGAGCCCGCACGTGAGCAAGCAGTCGCCGAGCTCGTCGCGCTGTCGGGCCTGCCGCGCGCGGAGCTCGAGAGCTCGTTGTACGTCAAGGAGGATCGGGAGGCTGCACTCCACCTCTTCCGGGTGGCCGCCGGGCTCGACTCCCTCGTTCCCGGCGAGGCGGAGATCCTCGGCCAGGTGAGGAGCGCGTACGAGGCGGCCGAGAACGCGGGCGGCGCCGGTCCCGTCCTGCACCGTCTCTTCCGTCAGGCGCTGCACGTCGGCAAGCGCGTGCGTCGTGAGACGAGCATCGGCGAGAACCCCGCCTCCGTCTCCTCCGCGGCGGCCGAGCTCGCCGCCCGCGTCTTCGACGATCTCGAGAAGCGGTCGGTCCTGCTCGTCGGCGCGGGCAAGATGGGCGAGCTGGCCGCGCGTAATCTCCGTTCCCGCGGCGTCGAGCGGCTTTGCGTCGCCAATCGCTCGGTGGGTCGGGCCGCGCAGCTCGCAGAGCGGCTCGGGGCCACGGCAGTTGAGCTCACCGCCCTCGCGGAGGAGCTCGAGCGGGCCGACATCGTGATCTCGGCCACGGGCTCGCAGGGGTTCGTCCTGACGGCCGAGACGGTGAAGCGCGCCGTTCGTGCCCGCCGCGGCCGGCCGATCTTCTTCGTCGACATCGCCGTGCCGCGCGATCTCGACCCGGCGATCAACGATCTCGACGGGTGCTACCTGTACGACGTCGACGATCTCGACCGCGTCGTCCGGGAGTCCCTGGCAGGCCGCCGCGGCGAGGCACAGCGGGCAGAGGCGATAGCGGAGGCAGAAGCGGAGGAGTTCCGCGCCTGGCAGCTCTCACGGGAGGTCGTGCCGGCGATCGCCCAGCTTCGGTCGCGCGGCGAGGAGATCCGCCGCACCGAGCTCGCGCGGGCCCGGTCGCGCCTCGAGCGGCTGTCTCCGAGCGAGCGGCGTGCCGTCGAGTCGCTGACCGCAGGCATCGTGGCGAAGCTCCTCCATGCGCCGACGGTACGGCTCAAGGAGGCTGCGGCGACTCCCGCCGGGACCGCCTACGCGGAGACCGTGCGGGAGCTTTTCGGTCTTCCGGACGACAGCTGACGGCCGTGTCGTGCTGATCAGACTCGGCTCGCGCGGAAGCCGGCTCGCGCTGACCCAGGCTACCCACGCGTCGGACGCGTTGCGAGTCGCGAGGCCCGATCTCGAGATCGCGCTCGTTCCGATCACGACGGCAGGGGATCGCGATCGGACGAGGCCGTTCGGTGAGATCGGAGCCCGCGGCGTCTTCGTGAAGGAGCTCGAGGAGGCACTCCTCGCCCGCAACGTGGACGTTGCAGTCCACTCCGCCAAGGACATGACGTCGACCGCCGTCGCCGGCCTCTCGGTCGGGGCGTACCTCGAGCGCGACGACCCCCGCGACGCCCTCTGCGGTGCTGCGCGGCTCCAGCCCGGCATGCGGATCGGGACTGCGTCGGTCCGCCGCCGGGCGTTGCTCCTCGCTCTCGAGCCGAGCCTGAGCGTCGAGCCGCTTCGCGGGAACGTCGACACGCGCTTGCGGAAGCGGGGCGAGCGCGGCCTCGACGCGATCGTGCTCGCCGCCGCCGGCCTCGTCCGGCTCGGGCTCGAGACCGAGATCGGTTACCGCTTCGATCCCGACGAGCTTCTGCCGGAGGCCGGCCAGGGCGCCGTCGCGCTGCAGGTCAGGGAGGGCGAGGACGACCTCGTGAGCCTCCTGGACGACCGGGACACGCGCCGCCGCGTCGAGGCCGAGCGCACTTGCGTCGCGCGAGTGGGCGGTGGCTGCCTCGCGCCGGTCGCAGCTCATCACGACGGCATTGCTCTGAAAGCCCTCGTGGCCGCCGAGGACGGCTCGTGGGTGGAGCGGCGCAGCGGCGTCGATCCTCTCGCCGTCGCGGACGAGCTGCTTGCCGCGGCGACCGCCCGATCTGCCCTGTGACCACTCCCTGCCGTGTCGTCGTGACCGGCGCTGACGCGACTTCCGGGAGGCTCGCCGCGCTGCTCGAGGCGAAGGGCCTGGTCCCGATCGTGTGCCCGCTCGTCCGTACGGTCGACGTGCCCGGCCCCGCGGTACGCGGCGAGAGCTACGCATGGCTCGTCGTCACGAGTGCCCGGGCCGCTGAGACTCTCGCCGAGCGGGTCGCGGGGCGGCTGCCGGCGGTTGCGGCTGTCGGGCCGGGCACGGCAGAGGCGCTGCGTGCCCACCAGATCGAGCCCCGACTCGTTGCGCGGGAGTCGACGCAGGAGGGGCTGGTACGGGAGCTTCGCCCTCTCCTCGAGCCCGGCGATCGCGTCCTCTTCGCCGGGGCGGCCGGCGCGCGCGACGTGATCGCGCGCGAGCTCGACGCGGATGTGGTCGTCCTCTACAGGACCGAGGAGGAAGCCGTCGAGTGCTTCCCCGAGGCGGATCTCGTCGTGCTTGCCTCCGCCTCCGCCGCCAGGGCGTTCGCGCGGCTCGCCGTCGATCTCCCTTGCGTCTCGATCGGGCCCGTGACCACCGCCGAGGCAAGCGGGCTCGGGCTGCGGATCGTCGCCGAGGCGGCGCGGCACGACCTCGACGGGCTCGCCGAGGCGGTTACGCTAGCCGCATCCGGCCTGTCGTAACCCTGCTCACCGACTACGGCGTCGTGGACGAGTTCGTCGGCGTTGCCCACGGCGTGATCAAGCGGATCGCGCCGGACGCCGACGTGATCGACATCACGCACGGCATTCTCCCGCAGCACGTGTTGCAAGGGGCGCTTGTCCTGGCCGACGCGCTGCCGTTCATGCCGGTCGGCGTGCATCTCTCGGTCGTCGACCCGGGAGTCGGCGGCAGTCGCCGCCCACTCGCCTTGCGTGGCGGTGACGGCCGGCTGTATGTCGGGCCCGACAACGGCCTGCTGCTGGTGGCCGCAGACCGGCTCGGCGGGGTGACCGAGGCGGTCGAGCTCACAGAGGCCGCCTACATGCTGGAGCCGGTGTCCGCCACCTTCCACGGCCGCGACATCTTCGCGCCGGCCGCCGCGTACCTCGCGAACGGCGTGCCGCTCGGGAAGCTCGGGCCTACCCTCGACCCCGCCGCCCTCGTCCGTGTCACGCTGCCGGAAGCCCGTGTCGATGACGGTCGCGTGCACGCGACCGTGGTCGTCGTCGACCGCTTCGGAAACCTACGCCTCAACGTGACGGCGGAGGATCTCCGCGAGGCGGTCATCGAGCTCGGCGACGCGATCGAAGTCGAGGTCGACGGGCGTCACTACGCTGCCGTCGTGGCTCGCACGTTCGCCGACGTCGGTCTCGGGAAGCTCATCCTCTACGCCGACTCGTCTCGCAGCATGTCGCTGGCCATCAACCGCGGCAGCGCCGCCCGCCATCTCGCCGTGGTCACGGGTCAGGGCGTCGCACTGGTCGCACCCCAGGAGTGAACGAGAGGCTCGACAAGCTCGGCCGCCGCTTCGCGCGCCTGACGACGAACGCAGTCGTCGCGCGACCGGCGCTCTGGCCGCTCTTCCGCCGCCCGTTGCGCGCGCAGTTCGACTACCTCGCCGGCCAGTGGGAGCAGATGCGGGGGCCGGAGGCACTCGCCCCGCTTGCCGCCGCGCTCGAGCGTGTCGACGCGGCGAAGCGGGTGCTCGACGTGGGAACGGGAACCGGAAAAGCTGCGAGGCTCGTGGCTGCCCGTTTCGCGAACGCGGAGGTGGTCGGGGTCGATCTGTCGCCGGAGATGATCACGAACGCGAGGCGGCTGCTGTCTCCCGAGCTCGAGGGACGGGTGCGTTTCGAGGTCGCGGACGCGTCCAGGCTGCCCTACCCGGCCAGGGCCTTCGACCTGGTCGTCCTCCTCAACATGATCCCGTTCTTCGAGGAGCTCGCTCGGGTGACGGCGGCCGGTGGGACGCTCGTGCTCGCCTTCCAGTCGGGACCTGCCACGCCAATCTGGGTGCCTCCCGAGGAGTTGCGCGAGCGTCTGGCGCCGCTCGGGTTCGGGGACTTCGAGGAGCTTGTCGCCGGCGAGGGAACGGCGTTCCTTGCCCACAAGCCCGAGCCGCGTTAAGATCCTGCCGAACGACGTTCGCGGCGCGGTCGCACCGGCCCGGACGTCGTTTTTTCGCGCCCGTGTCAGCGGCGGAGCCACGTGCCCTTCGTCCGCGCGGCGGCCGGTGCATGCGCCTCGATCGTGTCCAGTACGGCTCGAGCCCGGGATTGCGGTAACTCAGGCCGCGACCGCCGCGACTGCGCCCGCGACGGCCACAACCCATCCCCACGGCGTTCGGGTCCGGTACACGCGTGCCGGCTACGTGCTCATGTGAACTTCATTTCGATCTGGCCCCGATCGCACGAGCCCGCGACTTCGGAGCGGCGATTCACCGCTCGGAGTATCACGCCGATCGCTCGAGCACGATCTGTTCAGCAGCGCGGGTGGTTGCTGCGTGGCCGGTGACGGCAAGGACGAACGGCTCCCGCTCGAGCGCGTAGAGGACTACGTCAGTGCCCGCGGTGGCTGTGGCCGTGCGGGGAACGTCGTGAAGGAGAGCGATCTCACCGAAGCCCTCGCCCCTCACGCGTGTGACGACGTGGTCGCCGCGCCGCGTGACCTCGACCTCTCCGTCCGCGATCGCGTAGAAGCGGTCGCCTGCGTCTCCCTCCCGCAGGATCTCGGTTCCCGCCTCGGCACGGATCTCCACGAGGCTTCGCGCAAGGCTCTCGAGCGCCGGTGCCGGGAGGGCCGCGAAGATTGGCAGGGACCGGAGCAGCGATATCTCGACGATCGGCGCCGTCGCGCTCGCATCGATCGAGCGCAGGGCCACGAAACGGGTCAGAACGACGAGTGGCATGAGCGCTCCGGCCGCCACGAGCGCCGCCTTGGCGCCGCCGACCCCGATCAGCACCGGAACGAGAATGGCACCGACGGCGTAGCCTGTTTGCGACAGCGCCTCATACAGCGCGAAGACGCGTGCGAGCAGTTCTGCCGGCGCGACGCGCTGGAGCAGCGTCCGGCCGGCGACGTCGAGGACGACGCTTCCACTGCCCGCCACGACGAGCAGGACGAACGCGCCGGCCACGGTCGGATAGACCCCGAGCAGGGCGACGGCGCCCCCGAAGCAGAGCGCGCCGAGCAGGAGCGGCGGGACCAGGTGACGCCGCCCGATCAGCGTCACAGCCGCGGCCGCGCCGAGTAGACCGCCCGCGCCGAGCGCCGCGTTCAGATAACCGACGCCGGACTCACCGATGTCGAGAACATCCAGCGCGAGCACCACGGCGATGATGTCGATCGCGCCGATAGCGACGCATTGCGCGACGAGGAACAACACGAGCAGGCGGACACCGCTGTTCATCGCGACCGCACGGAATCCGGCGAGGATCTCCACGACGAATCCGCTCGTGGCCACAGGTTCGGCCGCCGGCCGCCGGCGGTCACGTCCGAGGGATCGGACGAGCAGGGTGGCTCCGAGAGCGAGACCGGCGCAAACGGCGAAGACGGCGCCGGGGCTGGCGAAAATCAGCATGACGCCTGTGAGTGCCGGGGCGACAAGCAGCGCGATGCTCTCGATCCAGCCAACGAGGACGTTGAATCCGGTCAACTGCTCCGGCGCCCGCGCCAAGCGGGGTGTCAGCACCGCCTGGGCCGGGCGCGGCACGGTGATCGCGGTCGTCACCACGGCCGCGAGCGCGTAGCCAAGCACAGGAGCTCCGCCGCCGAGCAGTGTGGCCGCAGTCGCCGCCATAGCCACGGCCTGGGCGGCGTACCCGCCGCCGAGTACTCTCTCCGGCAGCCGCGTGTCCGCGAGCAGGCCTCCGATTGGAGCGAAGACGGCCGCAGGTGCTAGCTGGACGAGCGCAACGACGCCCGCCGCTGTCGCGCCTCCCTGCTGGTACGCGTAGACGAGCATTGCGATCCAGACCGCGAACTCGGTAAGGCTGAAGAGCGTGTAGGCGAGCGCGACCCTGCGGAGGTCGCGGTTTCGCAGGGTCGAGCGGATGACGGATCCCGCGCCGCGAATGGCCGATGCTATGCCGGGCGGAGAACGGGGCGCAACAGCCCTGCGGCCGGTTGGACAGCGACGGCTCGCACGCTCGGCTCTTCCGCTGCCTCGATGGCGCCTCGGCCTGGGTGCGCTCTACCCGGGAGATCGGGCGTATGGCGAGGGCCGGACTTGAACCGGCGACACCGCGGTTTTCAGCCGCGTGCTCTACCAGCTGAGCTACCTCGCCGAGCCCGGTCAGTGTAGACCATGGCCGTCAGCGCCTATCGTTGCCCCGTGCAGTCGCGCCACATCGCGGTGATCGGCGCCCCGCTCGATCTCGGCGCGGCGAGCCGGCGCGGCGTGGACATGGGTCCCTCCGCGATCCGGTACGCGGGCATCGGCGAGCGGATCGACGGCCTCGGCCACATGTGCGGCGACCGCGGCAACGTCGAGGCGCCCCTGCGTGAGATGGCCGACCCGGGCGACGAGCGAGCGCGCTACCTCGGCGAGATCGTGGCCACCTGCGAGCGCGTCGCCGTTCGTGTCGCGGAGGCGGCTCGTGAGGGCCTCGTGCCGGTCGTGCTCGGCGGCGACCACTCGATCGCGCTCGGCACGCTGGGTGGCATGGCGTCCGTGCACGGGCCGGGCGGCGTCTTGTGGCTCGACGCCCACGGCGACCTGAACACGCCGGAGACGACGCCGAGCGGCAACGTCCACGGCATGCCGCTCGCCGCCGCGCTCGGCCGGGGCGGAGAGGGGTTCGCGAGCGAGCTCTGGCCGCTCCCCTGCGTCGACCCGCGCCACGTCGCGCTCGTGGGATGCCGCAGCCTCGACGACGGCGAGCGACGGCTGATCGCGGAGCTCGGCCTGGCCGTGTTCACGATGAGCGAGATCGACCGGCGCGGGCTCCAGGCTGTCGTCCGTGACGCGCTCGACATCGTCCGGGGCGGCTCGTTCGTCCACGTGTCGCTCGACCTCGACGTCGTGGATCCCGAGGTCGCGCCGGGCGTCGGCTCACCGGTGCGTGGCGGGCTGTCCTACCGCGAGGCGCACCTCGCCATGGAGCTCGTCGCCGAGGCCGGGATTCTCGGCTCGCTCGAGATCGTCGAGGTGAACCCGATCCTCGACGCGCGCAACCGAACGGCCAGGCTCGCCGTCGAGCTGGTTGCGAGCGCCCTAGGCGCCAGGATCTTGTAGGGGCCGCATCTCATGCGGCCCTGCCGGATATATCCGGCCCCTACGTCGGAGAAGGGGCTTGGGGCGGGAAGCGGGAGGGCCGGATTTATCCGGCCCTCCACAGCGAATCGCCAGTTCTATGGCGATTCGCCTTCCTCGCCGTTTCCCGAAGGTCGGTAGTACACCCGGCCCTGCAGCTCCTCCGGCAGGTGGTCGACCTCGAAGCCGCCCGGGTCGTCGTGAGGGTAGCGGTAGCCCTCGCCGTGCCCGAGGCGTTTCGCGCCGGGGTAATGAGGGTCGCGCAGCATCTTGGGCGGCCGGGTCGCTCCGAGCTCGCGGACGTCGCGCAGCGCCGCCCCGATCGCGGTGATCACGGCGTTCGACTTCGGGGCGCGAGCCAGGTAGATCGCGGCCTGGGCGAGATTGAGCCGCGCCTCGGGTAGACCCACGTGCTCGAGCGCCTGGGCGGCAGCGACGGCGACGAGCAGCGCCCGTGGATCCGCGTTGCCCACGTCCTCCGAGGCGAAGATCACCATCCTCCGCGCGACGAAGCGGGGATCCTCGCCGCCTTCGAGCATGGCCGCGAGGTAGTAGAGGGCCGCGTCGGGATCGGAGCCCCGCATGGACTTGATGAAGGCCGATGTGAAGTCGTAGTGCGCGTCGCCGCCTTTGTCGTAGACAAGCGGGCGCTTCCGAGCAGCGTCCTCCACGTGGCGCTCCGCCACCGCCTCGCCTTCGGCACGAGCCGTCTGCGCGGCGAGCTCGAGGATGTTCAGGGCTGCACGTGCGTCGCCGCCGGCCCGCTTGGCGACCAGGAGCACGAGCTCGTCGGAGAGCTCGGCGCCGACTTCCGCCCCGCCGCGTCGCACGATGGTTTCCAGGTCGTCGAGGGAGAGCGGCTCGAGCTCGTAGATCTGGCAGCGCGAGAGCAGTGCCGAGTTGACCTCGAAGTACGGGTTCTCCGTCGTCGCGCCGATGAGCGTCACGAGCGCCTCTTCCACGGCTGGAAGAAGGGCGTCCTGCTGGGCTTTGTTGAAGCGATGGATCTCGTCGAGGAAGAGGATCGTCCGCTGTCCGTTGCCGCCCAGCCGGTCGCGGGCTCGCTGTATGACCGCGCGCACGTCGGAGACGCTGGCGGATACGGCGGAGTGCTCCTCGAAGGCGGCGCCGGTCGACTGCGCGACGATACGGGCCAGCGTCGTCTTGCCGCTGCCGGGCGGGCCGTAGAAGATGGACGAGGCGACACGGTCCTCCGCGATCGCCAGCGCGAGCGCCGATCGCGGCCCAGCCGCCTTCGTCTGCCCGACGAAGTCCTCGAGGCGCGACGGGCGCAGCCGGCTCGCGAGCGGCGCGGCCGACGCGAGGCGTGTCGAGGCGGCGTCGGAGAAGAGGTCGCTCATGTCCGAAGTATGCTTCCCTCCTCGGCTCCGGCGAGCGCCGGCAGCCTCCTCGCCGCGTTCGCGAGCCGTGACGACATCCGGGCGCCTGCCGGCCGTGGCTATCCTCCGTTTCGTGGCCGCGATCCGGGACGAGGTGGCGGGGCTCCTCTCGGGGCTCATCCGCCTGAACACCGTCAATCCGCCCGGTAACGAGACGATCGCGGCGGAGCACCTGCGGGCCTACCTCGAGCCGCACGGTGTCGAATGCACGCTGCTCGCGCGCGTCCCCGACCGGGCGAACCTCGTCGCGCGCCTCCCCGGCCGAGATCCGGAGGCGCCACGCCTCCTGCTGCTCTCGCACACGGACACGGTGCTCGCCGATCCGGCCGAGTGGTCGGTCGACCCGTGGTCGGGCGAGGTCCGTGACGGCTACGTGTGGGGCCGCGGCGCGCTCGACATGAAGGGCCAGGTGGCTGCGAACGCCGTCGCGATCGCAACGCTCGCCCGGGCGGGCTTCGAGCCGGAAGGCGACCTCATCTTCGCGGCTACGGCCGACGAGGAGGTCGGCGAGCACTTCGGCCTCTCGTGGCTGTGCGAGGAGCATCCGGCGTCGGTGCGCTCGACCTGGTGCATCAACGAGGGCGGCGGCGACCGGATCGACATCGCCGGCCGCGCGCTCTACCTCTGCGCCACCTCCGAGAAGGCAAGCTCGCCGTTTCGCATACGTGTGCACGGGAAGAGCGGCCATGCCTCGATGCCGAGCCTCGGCGACAACGCGCTCGTCAAGGCGGCGCCGCTGCTCGAACGCGTTGCCGGGCTGGACACGCCGCTGCGGTTTCTGCCCGAGACGAGGGCGTTCCTGACCGCCGTGATCGGCGAGGCCGAGGATCCGGCCGTCGCCATGGCGCGACTCCGAGACGCCTCGCCGGCGGCCGCGGCGATGGTGGAGCCGATGCTCCGGACGACCATCTCGCCGACCGAGATCGTCGCCTCGGGGAAGCGCAACGTGATCCCGGGTGTCTGCGAGATCGTCTGCGACTGCCGCATCCTGCCGGGCGAGAGCCAGTCGGAAGTGGAGGCGCTCATCCACGAGAAGCTGGGTCGCGACGGCTACGAGCTCGACTGGCTCGGGGCGGCGGAGGGCGGTACTCGATCGGCCTTCGAGACGCCGCTCTGGGACGTCATCGAGCGGTTCATCGCCGAGGAGGACCCGCAGGCAACGCTCGTGCCGGTGCTGCTTCCCGGGTTCACCGACAGCCACTTCCTGCGCCGCGCGTTCGGCACGATCGCGTACGGCTTCTTCCCGATGCGGGCCATGGACGCGGATCTCGCCGCGAGGCTCGTCCATTCCGCGGACGAGCGTGCCGCTGTGGACGATCTCGAGCTCGGGACGCGGTTCCTCGTTCACGCCGCCAGAGAGCTGTGCGGTTCTGCGACTCCGGAGTGGATCGCCGGCAGCGCCGCGGGAGCGGGCTCGTGACCGGTGAGGAAAAGATCAGGCTCGGCGGCATGGCGCTCGCGAACGGGGTGCTCGTGCACGGGCCGCACGCCTGGGCATGTGCGATCCGAACCGACGACGGCAAGGTGAAGGTAGCGTCCGCGGAGAAGACGTTCCGCTCGAGCGAGGTGCAATCGCCCCTGCTGCGGGTACCGGCTCGCGTCGGCGAGGCGCTCGCGGTACTGCCGGCGGTGCGCCGGGCGCTACCCGAGGCCGGGCTCCCCTTCAAGCAGGGGCGTGTCGTGGTGGCGATGGCAGGCAGCCTCCTGGCGGCACGGGCTGTGCGTGCGAGCGGGCTCGGCACCGTCTGGCAAGAGGTGACCTCCGCGCTCCTCGCCCTTTCCCCGGTCGCCCTGGCGCTTCGTGGCACGCAGCTCGCCGCCTACCACGGCGCCGAGCACATCTCGATCGGGAGCTACGAGCACGACGAGCCGAGACCTCGCGAGCACGAGCGCTGCGGCTCCCACATGCTCGGCCCGCTCCTCGTGTCGACCGTCGTGGGAAACGCCGTTGCCAGTGGGCTCGCTAGCACGCCGGGCGGGAAGGCGGCCGGCCGCGTCGTCGCCGGAATCGGAGCCGTCGCCGTCTCGGGCGAGCTGCTCGGCTGGTCGCTGCGTAATCCGGAGAATCCGGTCAGCAAGGCGCTTTCGTGGCCGGGTCACACGCTCCAGCAGCGTTTTCTCACCGCCGAGCCGAGCGAGGAGCAGCTCGAGGTCGCGCAGTCGGCGCTCGACGAGTGCCTCCGCCTCGAGCGAGCGGCGCTGCAGAGCTCCGCCTAGCTCGCGCGCGAAGCCGCCGCGGTGAGTACCCGCGGGTCGGATGACATCCAACCCCTACAGCTTTGCGGGGATCTGGCCGATGGAAGGGTGGATGCTCGTCGCGAGCTTCTTCGAGTCGTTCAAGGAGGGGGTGCTCACCTGGCTCCCGCTCGTCTTCTTCGGCTTCCTCGTGTACCTCGTCTGGCGAACGCTCGCCATCATGCCGAGGGTCAAGCCGCAGACCATGGATCCTTCGTCGAAGTCGTCGGTGACCTGGGACGACGTCGCCGGCGTCGACGAGGTGCGCGAGGAGTTCCAGGAGGTCGTCGAGTTCCTGCGCGACCCGAAGCGCTTCTCGCGGCTCGGCGCGCGCGTCCCGAAGGGCATCCTGCTCTACGGCTCGCCCGGTACGGGGAAGACGCTGCTCGCCAAGGCCGTGGCGCACGAGTCGGGTGCGAGCTTCTACTCCCAGAGCGCGTCGGCGTTCGTCGAGATGTTCGCCGGGCTCGGTGCCGCGCGGATCCGCAAGCTCTTCGACACCGCGCGCCGCAACCAGCCGGCGATCGTGTTCATCGACGAGCTCGACGCTGTCGGGATGCGTCGCTCGGGCCACTCGTTCAACCGCGAGCACGACCAGACCCTCAACCAGCTTCTCGTCGAGCTCGACGGCTTCGAGGACGCGGGTCAGGTCGTCATCATCGGGGCCTCGAACCGGCTCGAGGACCTCGACCCGGCCCTGCTGCGGCCGGGCCGCTTCGATCGGCAGATCCTCGTCTCGCCGCCGGACATGGCGGGTCGGGAAGAGATCCTGCGCGTTCACACGCGCGGCAAGCCGCTGGCTCCGGAGGCCGATCTGACCACCGTGGCGCGGCACACCGCCGGGCTCACCGGCGCCGACCTGGCGAACATCTGCAACGAGGCGGCGATCGCAGCGGGCCGCCGCGACGCGACGACAATCGCCCAGCACGACTTCGACATGGCGCTCGAGCGGGTTGTCGCGGGGCTCCAGCAGCGCCGCGTCGTGACCGAGAAGGAGAAACGGATCCTCGCGTATCACGAGGCCGGCCACGCGCTCATGTCGCACCTCGTCGGCGATCCCCAGCCGGTGCAGAAGGTCACGATCGTCTCGCGCGGTCGCGCTCTCGGCTACACGCTCAACACGCCGCAGGAGGATCGCTACCTGCACACGAAGGAGGAGCTCTTCGACCTCATCAAGGTGCTGCTCGCCGGCCGTGCGGCCGAGCAGGTCGTGTTCGGTCGGATCACGAACGGCGCCGCCAACGACCTCGAGCGGGCGACGGACATTGCTCGGGCGATGATCTTCGAGTTCGGCATGGGCGACGGCGTGACCTCGCGAACGATGCGCGCCGACAACTACGCGCTCTCGGAGGAGACGAAGCGTGTTCGCGACGACGAGCAGGGCCGGCTCACCGACTCCGCCTACGAGGAGGCGAAGCGCCTGATCGGAAAGCACCGTGCCGCTCTCGACAGGATCTCTGCCGGGCTGCTCGAGCGCGAGACGCTTTCTCGCTCCGACCTCGAGGTGCTGCTCGACGGCGTCGAGCTCGAGTCCAACGCGGCTGAGACCGTCGGGACGCCCCGAGCGCTGACCGGCGAGTAGGCGGCCGCGAGCCACGTACGATGTCGGCATGTGCCGATCCATCAAGACACTGCGTAAGCCGGGCGAGCACGCGAGCGACGAAGAGGTACGGGCGGCGGCGCTCCAGTTCGTCCGCAAGATCAGCGGGTACAGAGTGCCCTCGCGACGGAACGAAGAGGCGTTCGAACGAGCTGTCGAGGAGATCACCCTCGCCTCTCAGCGCCTCCTCGAGAGCGTCGCGAGAGTGTGACGCCCCGCGAACCGCTGCAGAACCGCGTCTTTCCCGACGGCAGCATCGCCGCGGACACCGAGCGGGGGCTGTTCATGGGAAACCGCGGCGGCAGGATTCACGACCCCGTCACGCGCCGGCTCACGTCGCGCCGCTTCTCGTCGCGGGCCTGGATCTGCTGCGTGCTCGAGTTCAAAGGACGCCGCGAGACGGTGTGGGGGCCGGGGTACACGCAGCTCTTCTTCCTCGACGAGGTGACGGCCCTCGCGGCCGGCCACCGACCGTGCTTCGAGTGCCGCCGCGGCGAGGCCGTCGCATTCGCCGAGGCGGTCGCGCGGGCCGACGGCGGCGGATCGCGACCCCGCGCCCCGGAGCTCGATCTCCGGCTTCACGCCGAGCGTCTGGACGGCCGCGCGAAGCGGCTTCACGAGAGGCCGCTCGCGGCGCTGCCCGACGGAGCGATGCTCGCTCGCGACGGCGGCTTCCTCGCCGTGCAGGGCGACAGGCTACTCCGCTGGTCACCTGGCGGCTACGTCAGCGCGGGCCGCCGGCCCCGTCGCGGCGATGTCCGGGTGCTGACGCCGCCGACCATGTTGGACGCGCTGGCGCTCGGCTACGAGCCGGCCTGGCACCCGAGCGCGGTCGCTGTTGTCGGGGTGGCCTCAGACCGACGGGCCGGATCAGATCCGCCCCCTGCAGACCGACGTGTTGGATCAGATGCCGTCCTGGAGTCGCTGCCGCATCGTTACGATCGCGCAGTGGAGGTCGGGACCCTGCACCACGTGGCCATGGCCGTCGAGGATCTCGATGTCGCCGTCGAGACGTACCGGCGGCTGTTCGGAGCCGAGATCGAGCTCCGCGGCACGCTGGAAGACCAGGGGGTCGAGGCCGTCTACCTCCAGCTCGGAGGCGGTCGGGTCGAGCTGATGGCTGCTCTTGCCGAGGACACGCCCGTCGGCCGGTTTCTCGCGAGGAGGGGCCCTGGCATGCATCACGTCGCGTTCGAGGTCGAGGACGTCGACGCCGCCGTGCGCGAGTTGGCCCGCAAGGGCGCGAATGTGATCGACCTGGCGCCCCGGCCAGGGTTGGGCGGCCACCTCGTGTCCTTCGTCCATCCGGAGTCCATTCACGGTGTCCTCGTGGAGGTTGTCGCACATGGCTGAAGAGCGGGTTCGTATCGAGATCGGGTTCGAGGGCGGCACCATCATGGGCGCCCAGGTGCCGCTGGCCGACGCTGACGCGCTCCAACGCAAGCTCGAGGCCGGCGGGGACGGCACGGTCGCGATCGGCATCGAGGACGGCACCTGCATCGTCGTATGCTCGCGCGTCCTCTACCTGAAGCGTTACGGACGCGAGAGTCGCGTCGGCTTCGGCGGTTAGCGGGCGCGAAAGCCGCGTCATGGCGCTGGAGGTCGGAATCGTCGGGCTTCCGAACTCGGGCAAGACGACACTGTTCAACGCGCTGACGAGAGCCGGTGCGGAGATCACGGCCTACGCCTCGGTGGCGGCGAAGCCGAACGTCGGCATGGCCCCGATTGCGGACGAGCGCCTTGGTCAGGTCGCCGCCGTCGTCAAGGCCCGCAAGGTGACGCCCGCCGCCGTGCGTGTGGTCGACGTGCCCGGCACGGGCGCGGCGCTGCTCGGAAACCTGCGTCAGGTAGATGCGCTGCTCGCGGTCGCCGACGGCTTCTCGCCCGACGCCGACCCGGCTGGCGACCTCGGAGAGCTCGGGCTCGAGCTGCTGGTCGCCGACCGCGATCACGTGGAGCGGAGGCTGGAGCGGGTCGCGAAGGAGGCGAAGTCCGGCGAACCGAAGAAGAAGGCCGAGGTGCTCGAGCTGGAGCGAATCCTCGCGTATATCGACGGCGGCCAGTCGCTGTCCTCGTGGGACGAGGCCCTGCCTGCCGAGCTCGAGCCGCTGACGACGAAGCCGCTGATCGAGATCGTGAACGGGCCCGCCGGCATGGACGCCAAGCTCGAGGCGGAGCTCGCGGAGCTCGAGCCGGCCGAGGCTGCGGAGTTCCGGGAGGGTGCCTCGGCTCTGGAGCGGGTCGTGCGACGTCTGTTCGAGGCGCTCGGGCTGCTGTCGTTCTTTACCGCCGGGGACAAGGAAACCCGGGCCTGGACGCTGCGAGATGGACAAACGGCCTTGGACGCCGCGACCACGATCCACACGGACATCGCGCGTGGATTCATCCGTTGCGAGGTCATCCGCTGGGACGACCTCGTGCGCTGCGGCTCGGCAGCTGAAGCGTCCCGGCAGGGCCTCCAGCGGCTCGAGGGCAAGGCCTATCCGGTCGCGGACGGCGACGTCCTCAACATCAGGTTCAACGTGTGACGGCAGAAAGGGCCGGTCGGGGACCGGCCCCTGCCGCACCCGGCCGGTGGCATGTAGGGGCCGCATCTCATGCGGCCCTTCGCCCTCTGAGCCCGGGGACCGGTCGTAGGGGCCGGATATATCCGGCCCCTACTGGGGCTCGATCTCGACGCGGTTGTCGTTGTAGCCCGGGTGGCCTCCGAGCACCGTGACCCGTTGCGACGTGGTGGCCTGGGAGGTCAGCCCGCCCTCGAAGCTGCGGCTCCACCAGCCCATCGGGGCGACGGCGACGCCGGGCCTCGTGTCGTCGGACACACTCGCCGTGCAGAGGAAGGCGCCGCGGTCGTTGAAGACGCGCACGACGTGGCCGTCCTCGATCGCACGAGCTGCGGCGTCGTCGGGATGCAGGGACACAAAGGGGGCGGGCTGGGCGGAGCTCTGCCGTTTCCCGTTCGCGAACGTCGAGTTGAGGAAGAGATGGGTCTTCGGAGTGACGAGACAGAGCGGGAAGCGCGCGGCGAGCTCGGCGTCAGCGACCTCGGCGGGCGGGTCGTAGTACGGCAGAGGGTCGAGGCCCTGGTCCTCGAGCTGCGCCGCGACGAGCTCGAGCTTCCCGCTCGGCGTGGCGAAGCCGCCGTTTGCGTGCGGCAGCGGCCCCTGCCCGAGGTCGACCTTGACCCAGCCCCGGCGGCGAACCTCGGCGAGGTCGATTCCCGCCTGGTCGCCGCCCGCGAACAACGACTCGAGCATCTCCTCGTCCGTTGCCGCGAACCCGGGGTCGTCGAGCCCCATCCGGGCGGCCAGCAGGCGGAAGATCTCCGTGTTCGCCTTCGCTTCGCCGCGGGGAGCGATGGCCGGCTCGTTGATCGTCACGTAGTGGTGACCCCACGACCAGTGGAGATCGAGATGCTCGAGCTGGCTGGTGGCCGGCAGGACGACGTCCGCATAGCGGACGGTGTCGGTCGGGAACTGCTCGAGCACGACGGTGAAGAGATCCTCACGGGCGAGGCCGCGCAGCACGGCTGTCTGGTCGGGCGCGATCTGGGCGGGGTTCGCGTTCCAGACCACGAGCGCAGCCACGGGCGGCTCGAGGTCGGGATCGTTGAGCGCCGAACCAAGGTGCGCCATGTTGATCTCCCGCACTCCCGTGGGCTCCTCGCCCTGCAACGGGGACGAGTCGATCGCGCCCGCCGTCGCCGTGGGGATGAAGGAGAAGCCGCCGCCGCGGTGCCTCCAGGAGCCGGCGAGCGCCGGCAGGCATGCGAACGTCCGGTAGGCGATCGGCGCGCCCGCGTGATGCTGCCCGCCCACGCCGAGGCGAAGCAGTGAGGGCTGGATGGTCGCGAGCTCCCGCGCGAGCCGCTCGATCGTCTCGGCCGGCACGTCACAAAGAGCCGCGCAGCGCTCGACCGGATAGGCGTCGAGGCGCTCGAGCAGCTCGTCGTAGCCGAGCGTGTGGGCGCGGCACCACTCGTCGTCGGCGAGGCCCTGGTCGACCAGCGAGCGCATCATCCCGAGCGCCAGGGCACCGTCCGTCCCGGGAAGCGGGCGCACGTGCTCGTCCGCGACTCGAGCCGTCCGGCTTCTGTATGGGTCGACGACGACGAGGCGCGCCCCGTTTCGCCGTGCCTCGAGCAGGAGCCTCCAGAGATGCGGCGCGGTCGACATCGGATTCCAGCCGACGAGGAGCAGATAGCGGGCGTGTGGCCATTCCTCGGGATCGACCTCGGTCGAGAGCCCCTCGGTCGCGGCCGTGCCCGCGAGGCCGGCATTCGCGCACACGGTCCTCCCGAGACGCGTGGCGCCGACGGCGTTCATGAAGCGCGCGCTCGTCGAGTTGCACTGGAGGACGCCCATCGTGCCGTAGTAGCTGTAGGGAAGAATCGACTCGGCCCCGTGGCGCTCGAGTGCGTCCGCGAGGCCGGCGGCGACCGCGTCGAGGGCCTCGGCCCAGCTTGCTCGGCGGAAACGTCCCTCGCCCTTGGGGCCGTCACGCAGGAGCGGGTGGAGGAGGCGATCGTCCGCGTAGACCCGCTCGAGGTAGTTCGAAACCTTGCCGCACAGGAACCCTGCCGTGACCGGGTGCTCCGGGTCGCCCACCACGTCGATCGCACGGTCGCCGTCGACGGTGACGAGCATCGCGCAGGTATCCGGGCAATCGTGTGGGCAGGCCGCGCGGACGACTCGGCTCATGCCGAGACTCTAGATGGTTGATCGGGAACCGTGGCCTAGCGCAGCGCGGTCAGCGGATCTACGGCGGCCTCGCGAACACGCACCTCGAAGTGAAGGTGAGGCCCGGTCGAGCGGCCGCTCGAGCCGACGAGGCCGATCCGGCGGCCGCGTCCGACATACTCGCCCGTGGTGACGAGGAGCCGTGAGAGATGCCCGTACCAGGTCTCGACGCTACGTCCGTGCGAGAGGACGACCAGCCGGCCGAAGCTCCCGGCCGGCCCGGCGTAGACGACCAGGCCCGCCCGCGCTGCCCCGACTGGGACGCCGCTGGACGCGGCGAGGTCGAGGCCGGCGTGAAACCGGTCGCCTCGGGGGCCGAAGCCGTCGCTCACCGGTGCCGACACCGGCCACGAGACCGCTAGCGGCGAGTGGGGCAAGGGCCCGTTCAGCGCTCGGTAGGTTGCCCGGCCGGCGACGCCGTCGGCGCCCAGGCCGGCTCGAGCCTGGAACTGGCGCAACGACGTATCGGTGCGCGGGCCGAAGTGTCCGTCCATCGCCCCGGAGGGAAAGCCGTGCCAGGCGAGCGTGAACTGCAGGGCGGCCACGTCCCAGCCGACGGCGCCGAACGTCAACACGCGGCTGCCATACGCAGGGCGCCCGCGTCGCCCGAGAGCCTGGCGCGTCCTCGGACCGACGACACCGTCCGCTGTGAGTCCGGCACGCTGCTGGAACCGCACTACGGCGGCTGTCGTCGCCGGCCCGCGCACCCCGTCGATCGTGCCCTGGTACACGCCGCGCGCGTGGAGCGCCACTTGCAGCGCGGCCACTGGCGGGCTGCCCATGCCGAATGCCGGCGCGGCCGCTGCGAGAAAAGCGGCCAGAGCGAGGGTTAGCTGGCGGATCCGCATCGTGTGATCGATTTGCCGGACGCCGCCTCGTCGCCCGGTCGCGATTTGCGACCGTCACTTTCGCAGCCCGTGCTCGGAGTCCTCCCTCGCAGTACCCGCAAGGGTGCGCGGGGGCGCCGGCCCGAAAGAACGGACCAGCCCGGCGGGCGGGGCCGCATGAGAGCGGCCCGGGCCCCTTGAGATCCGGCCCTACGCGTTCTGGACGGGCCGCGTGGCGGCCACGGCGTCGAGCTGGTTCGCGTGGTAGAGCACCGCCGCCTCCGCCGTCTTTGCGGCCCGCACGTCGTGGTGCACCGCGACGGCGTGGAGGAGCTCCGCGCGCACGTCGCCGGCCAGGTCAGGGGTGCGCTCCTCGATCAGCCGGAGCCCGAGATGGACGTGACCGAGCAGCTGGCCCTCGTGCGTCGGCAGGAAGAGCGGGCCGCGGTCGAGCTCGTGCACTCGCCCGACGTCGTGCAGGAGCGCAGCAGCGAGGACGAGGTCGGCGCGCAGACGCGGATGCACGCCGGCCGTCTCGCGGCAGAGGGTGGCGACGTTGACCGTGTGCTCGAGCAGGCCGCCGGCGTAGCTGTGGTGGCCGTCCGGGGTCGCCGGCAGCCGACGCAGGCGCTCCCTGAACCCGGTATCGCCGAGCAGGGCGGCGACCGCACGGCGCAGCCCGGCGTGCGAGACCTCGGCCGCGAGGAAGTCGAGGAACCCGTCGAGCTCGTCCAGATCGCGCCTGGACTCGGGCACGAGCGTTCCGGGATCGACTTCGGCCTTCTCGAGCGAGCGCACGTCGAGCTGGAGCCGGTCGCGAAAGCGCTCGACTCGCCCCAGCACACGGATCGCGTCCCCTTCTCCGAAGCGCTTGTCGAGAAGCTCGACGTCATCCCAGACGCGAGCATCGATGCGGCCGGTCGGGTCCAGGAGCTCGAGCGCCAGGTAGGACGCACCGGCGCGGGTGCGCAGACGCTGCTTCCGCGCCACGGCGAAGACGCCGTCGACGAGCCGATCCTCGGCGAGCTCGGCGATCGGCACGGCGGCCCCCACGCGCTGGAGTCTAGGCTGTGCGGCCGATGCTAAGCTCGCCCGCGTGGCCCTGGTGAAGGCGTTTCGCGCCCTGCGCTACGACGTGGGGACGGCGGGGCCGCTCGACACGCTGGTCGCGCCGCCGTACGACGTCATCTCACCGGTCGAGCTCGAGCGCTACGTCTCCTCGAGCCCGTACAACGTCGTTCGGCTGATCCGGCCTCACGAGCCCGCTCTGGCAGCGGAGCGCTATCGGGCCTGGCTCGACGAAGGCGTGCTCGTCCGGGACGAGCGTCCAGCCGTCTGGCGGCTCGAGGAGGAGTTCGTCGGCCCGGACGGGGTCCGTCGCACCCGCCGAGGCCTCGCGGCGCGTGTCCGTCTCGACCCCGGGAGCGAGGGGGCCATCCTGCCCCACGAGCGGACGTTCTCCGGGCCCATGAAGGCACGGCTGCGCCTGCTCCGAGCCGTCGATGCGAAGCTGTCGCCCATCTTCCTCCTGCACTCCGGGCCACCGCCGCAGGCACCCGATCGCGAGCCCGATGCCACCGCTTCCCTCCAGGGCGTCGACAGCCGGCTCTGGCGCGTCGAGGATCCAGTGGCGGTAGCGGCCGAGGTCGCTGCGATCCAGGGCCCGCTCGTCATCGCAGACGGCCACCACCGCTACGAGGCGGCGCTTCGCTACCACGAGGAGCGGGGTACGGAGGAGACCTCGCACGTCCTCGCGGTCATGGTCTCGTGCGACGACGACGGGCTCACGATCTTCCCGACGCACCGCCTTGTCAGCGGTGCGTTGCCAGAGCTGAACGGCGGGTTCCGGCTCACCGGCGTCGAGGGCGGCGCCCGCGAGGCGCTCGCCCGGCTCGGCGAGTTGCGGCGCGATCATCCGGCGTTCGTGCTCCTGCGCCCCGAAGGCGCGGTGCTCGCCGAGCTTCCGGCGGCCGACGAGCCGCTCGAACGGCTGGACGTCTCCGCGGTCGACCGCTTGGCGCTCGGTGATGTGACGTTCACGCCCTCCGCGAGCGAGGCGGAGGAGGCGGTGGCGAGCGGCCGGGCCAGCGGCGCGTTCCTCGTGCGGGCCCCGACCGTGGCCGAGGTGCAGGCGATCGCCAGGCTCGGGAAGATGATGCCGCAGAAGTCGACGTACTTCTTCCCCAAGCTGACGAGCGGTCTCCTGTTTTCCCCCTTCGACGAGTGACCCGCCCTGAGGAGGTCGTGAACGCCGACTGGCTGACCATGTGTCGAGGCGCGGTCGGTGACATCCGCGCGCTGCTCGCGGAGCTGCCCACCCGCGAGGCGCGGTCCCGACCCGTCGGCACGGGAGAGGGTGGCGACGAGACGGTCGCGATCGACCTGGCCGCCGAGAACGCGATCGTCAGGCGACTCGAGGGGCTGCACCGGGAGGGTGCCGAGTTCGTGCTGGTGTCGGAGGAGCTCGGGGAGCGGCGATTCGGCACCGACCCCATGCGTCGCGTCGTCGTCGATCCGATCGACGGGAGCGTCAACGCGAAGTCCGGCATACCGTTCTTCTCCCTCTCGATCGCGGTCGCCGAGGGGCCGCGAATGGGCGACGTCGTGTTCGGATACGTGCACGACTTCGGCTCCGGCGAGGAATGGATTGCGAAGCGCGGGGCAGGAGCGCTGCTCGACGGTTCGCCGCTCGAGACCGAGGGGCCCCGGTCGACCATCGAGCTCCTGTCGCTCGAAGGCACGAGCGCGGTCCACGTCGCCGACTACGCGGAACGTCTGCGCGGCCTCGCGGAGCGCCTGCGCATCATGGGCTCGCTTGCGCTGTCGCTGTGCCATCTCGCGGCGGGCCGCATCGACGCGGTCCTCTCCCTCAAGCCGATCCGCAGCGTCGATATCGCCGCGGCCCAGCTGCTGCTGCACGAGCGGGGATTCGCGATCTCGCTTCCGGACTTCGGCCCGTTCGGCGAGGCTCCGCTCGACGTCGCCTCCCGCTCGCGCGTCGTGGCGGCCCGGACTCCGGACCTCTGCCGGCAGCTTGCAGCGGCTCTCGAGGAGTGAGCACGGAGATCCGCGCTGCACGGATTGACGAGGTGCCGGCCGTCCGGGAGCTCTTTCGCGAATACGCGGACGCGCTCGGGATCGACCTCTCGTTCCAGCACTTCGACGACGAGCTCGCAGGGCTGCCTGGCGCCTACGCGCCCCCCGCTGGACGCCTGCTGCTGGCGACGGATGCCGACCTCGTCGCCGGCTGCGTCGGCGTACGGCCGCTGGAGCCTCCGACCTGCGAGATGAAGCGGCTCTATGTCAGGCCACCCTGGCGTGGTGGCGGGCTCGGTCGGCGGCTCGCGCTGGCCGCCATCGAGGTGTCGCGCGAGCTCGGCTACGCGAGGATCCGGCTCGACACCCTGCCGACCATGGGCGCCGCCATCGACCTCTACCGAACGCTCGGGTTCCGCGAGATCGAGCCCTACACCGTCAACCCGGTGCCGGGAACACGTTTCCTCGAGCTCGATCTCTGAGCCAGGATCGCCATCGGCTCGCCTTTCCACGCTGGGCCGAAAACCACTTGCGCTCGCTCACGGGCCGCCGCACGACCGGCAACGCGATGGGACGTCATGTCTGCTCCATTCGACTCTGTGCTCCGGTGCTTGCGGGGAGTGTGCGAAGCGGCGCTCAAGAGCCGCTCAAAGGCCGCTCAACGCGTCACCAGAACGGGTCATGTCCGGGCAGTCGTAGGGGCCGGTCCCCGACCGGCCCGCGTGGCGCGGGAAGAGCAGGCCGGTCAGGGCCCGCTCTGCAGCACGAGAACGGGCCCTCGCAGGGGCCCGTTCTCCTCCCGGATGGGACTCGTTGTCAGCGGACGCCGGACAGCTCTCGCTCGGCGGCGGACACCGAGGGCTCTCCACCGGGAGCCGCTGCGGGACGGGGCTCTCGGTGACGGAGGGCGCCGGCCACCGTGAGCACGATGAAGCCGATACCCGCGAGCAGGAGCGCTATGCCGACCACGACGCCGAAGTACGCGACGCGTTCGCCGAAGTACGCCTGATTGAGTGCGGTTCCGAGCGCCGTCTGGGTCACCCAGGTGTTGCGCGCCGGGTTCGGCACCGGGTTGCCCTGCTCGTCGGTGACGGCCGCGGCGGGATCGCTCGTGCCGGCCGGATTCTCCGGGTCGTCAGCCGCCATGAAGCGGCCCATCTCGGCAGTAGACGAGGCCGCCGCTCCCCTCGAGCGCGTGCGTCCGCATCAGATCGGCGAACGCCCTGGCCTCGGAGCCCGTGTCTACCAGCTCGCCTTCCGCGACCGTGTAGCCGTCGAGGCTCGTCTCGCCCGTCCCCTCGATCTGCTCGCGTGCGAGGTTGTCACGGACCGTGTTGACGCCCGCTCGCTGCCCATCCAGATCGACACCGCGCCGAAGGCGATCAGAACGACGCCGGCGACGATGCCGCCGAACTCCCAAAGCTTTCTATTCCGAAACAGCCCACTCATCGAACCTCCAATCCGGGATGACAGTGACAGCTTCCGCGCGCAAGCTCGCGCGCGTCATCGGGGGAGGCGCTGGTCTCGCGTCAGACCGCTCGCTGAACCGTGGCTGCGGGCTTCTACCGATCTGCGTTCGCGCGCAGGGAGGCTGCTAGCCTGACCTCGTGGCCCCGTCCCGCGACGACGTCCTCGCCGCCCTCACGCGGGTCATTGACCCGGAGCTCCACCGGTCGGTCGTCGAGCTCGACATGGTCAGGGACCTCGACATCTCCGACCGCGACATCTCGCTCACGATCACCCTCACGGTCCCGGGGTGCCCTCTCCGCGCGGAGTTCCAGCAGCAGGTCGACCGCGAGCTGCTCGCGTTGCCCGGCATCGAGCGCGTCGAGCTCTCGTTCGACGTCATGTCGCCCGAGCAGAAGGCCGCGCTCACCGAGAAGCTGCGCGGCGGCGTAACCGAGCGGTCGCAGGGCATCTCGGTGGATGCGAAGACGCGTGTGCTGGCGGTCGCGAGCGGGAAGGGCGGGGTCGGCAAGTCCTCGCTCACTGTGAACCTCGCTGCCGCGTTCTCGTCTCTGGGCCAGCGCACGGGCGTGCTCGACGCCGACGTCTATGGCTACTCGATCCCGGGCATGCTCGGCATCCACCAGCGCCCGATCGCGGTCGACAAGATGATCGTCCCACCCGTGCGCGGTGACCTGAAGGTCATGTCGATCGGGTTCTTCCTCGACGACAACGCGCCCGTCATGTGGCGCGGTCCCATGCTCCATCGCGCGCTCGAGCAGTTTCTCTCCGACGTCCACTGGGGCGAGCTCGACTGGCTCGTCGTGGACATGCCGCCCGGCACCGGGGACGTCTCGATTTCGCTCGGGCAGCTCCTGCCCCGAGCGGAGGTCATCGTCGTGACGACGCCGCAGCGGGCCGCGCAGGAGGTGGCGGTACGCGCAGCGGAGATGGCGCGAAAGACGAACATGCGCCTGCTCGGCGTTGTGGAGAACATGTCCTACCTGGTCGGGACCGGCGAGACGATCTTCGGCGAGGGAGGCGGCGAGGAGCTGGCGCGGGTGATCGGCGTGCCGCTGCTCGGCCGCATTCCGCTCGATCCCGCTCTCCGCGAGGCGGCCGACGTCGGCGACCCTGTCGTGCTTCGGGATCCCGACACCGAGTCGAGCCAGGCTATCGTCGCCGTCGCGGAGGCACTCCTTGCGACCGGCCGCGAGCGCGGTATCGGCATCACGAAGCACCTGCCGCTCGTCTCGACGTAGGGGCCGGATATATCCGGCCCGCACGACGCGGAGGGAGTCTTCGAGCGGTTGCGGGCGCTCGGCTACTCGGAGGCCGATGCACGGACGCTCGCCGACCACTTCCTCGACGCCGAACGGCGAGGGAAGAGCGGGCACGGGCTCGTCCGCGTCGACTGGCTCGAATCGCTCGAGCACCCCGATACGGCCGCCCGGGGTGTCAGTGTCGTGCGGGAGGCGGCCTACGAACGCTGGGAGGGACGGGGCGCGCTCGGCTACCTGACCCTCGCCGCGATCTGCGACGCGCAGCTCGCCGACCCGCCGGCACGGGCACGGCTCGTCGTAGCCTCGGACTGCTTCCCGACCGGAGCGCTCGGCTACTGGGTACGCCGGCTTGCCATGGGCGGGCTCGTCGCCGCGCTGACGGCGACCTCCCCGGCTCGTCTCGGCCACCCGGATGGCGGCCCACCCCTCGCCGGCACGAACCCGCTCGCGATCGGTATCCCGAGCACCGACGGCCGGCCGCTCGTGTGCGACGCGTCGATGGGCGAGTTCACGCACGGCGACGTGCTGACGGGCCGCGCGACCGAGGCGGATCTCGTGCCCTTCGGCGGCGCGCACGCCCACAAGGCGTTCGCGCTCGCCCTCGGCCTGCAGGCTCTTGTCGACTCGCTGGCGGGCGACGGCTACGGGGCAGTGCTGCTCGTCGCGCGCCCGGAGGCCGACCCGGTGCCCGCGCTCAGGGCGCGGGCGGGTGGAGCTCGGCTGCCGGGCGATCGCTGAGCGGTCGGGAAATCGTAGGGGCGGGACTTGTCCCGCCCGAACCCTCACTAGGGTGCCTGGATCGTGTCAGGTTTGCGGGCGGGCCAAGGCCCGCCCCTACAGTCGCTTCGCTGAGCCGCCGCCAAGGCCGAGTTCAGCGCGCCCGCAGCTCCCGGAGCACGACGGGGTCGATGCGTTCGGCGCCCTGGACCCGCATCTCCAGGTTCTCGATGCCCGCCCACGTCGCCAGGTCGCCGGCGAGGTCGCCGGTTGCCTGGCCCAGCCGGCCGAGCCGCTCGCGCAGCTCCTCCGCGAGCTCGGAGCCGACGGGGAGCCACTCGTCGGCAGGCGTCTCGCCGAAGTACAGATCGTTGAGGGCGTAGAGGCGCGCGAGCTCGGCGACCGGCTCGGGATGGTCGTCGGTTCGCAGGTCGACGGCGACGTCGAAGCCCTCGTAGCCTCCACCGTGGCGGGCGACGAGGAGCGCTGCCGACTGCTGGCCCCGGCGATCGCCGCCGGCCGACTGGGCGGCCGCCAGCGCGGCCAGGAGCCTTTCGGCCAGAGGCCGGCCGGCGGTCTCCTCGTACGCGCGCGCGAGCCCCTCGACCGTCTCTCGTGAGACGAGGATGTTGCCCTGCGCCGCATAGCCGGGACCGGTCACGCCGCCGGCCCACTCGAGGCAGCCCGTGCCCGTGTAGGTAGCGCTTCCACCCTCGGAGTCGACGACGCCGAGCTGGCGGTGATCGCGGCTCGTGTCGCCGTCCGTGAGCGCCGCGACCACCTCATCGGCGGCGAAGCCCTGACGGAGCATCGCCAGCCCGTCAGGCCCGTAGCGGACGTTCGCGTGCGCCTGCGTCGCGACCGCACCGACCTCGGCCTCCACCCAGGGCACCAGGGAGCCGACGGCGAGGAACTTCGACTGCACGCCGACTCCCCACTCGCGGCGCTCGAGGTCGCAGGCGACGATCGAGTAGGTCACCGCGCCAGCCTCAGAGCTCGATGCTGCCGCCCGGCTCGACGTCGACGATCTCGACGTCCGGCGCGAGCTCACGCAGCTGGCCCGGAGTGCCTGTGAGCAGCGGGAACGTACCCCAGTGGCACGGGACGCAGCGCTTCACGCCGAGCAGCTCGAGCGCCACGGAGGCCTCGCGCGGCCCCATCGTGTAGTGGTCTCCGATCGGCAGGATGGCGAGGTCGGGCTTGTAGATACGCCCGATCAGCTGCATGTCGCCGAAGACGCACGTGTCGCCTGCGTGGTAGAGCCGGAAGCCGTTCTCGAGCTCGACCACCACGCCGGCCGGCTCGCCGGCATAGCTGCCGTCGGGCGTCGAGCTCGAGTGGAAGGCGTTCGTGAGGGTGAACTTGAGGCCGTCGACCTCGACCGTGCCTCCCTTGCCCATGCCTCCGCTCGCCCCGTCCGGATAGCCCTGGCCGTCGAGCCAGCCGGCCAGCTCGTGGATAGCGACGAGGCGGGCCCCGGACTTCTTGCCGAGCTCGGCCGCGTCGCCCGCATGATCACCGTGGCCGTGCGTGACGACGATCACGTCGATCCGCTCCGGATCCTTCTCGGCAGCGGGGTAGGTGGGTCCGCTGGGCCACGGATCGATGTAGATCCGCTTCTCCCCGGGGCTGTCGATCCGGAAGGACGCGTGCCCGAGCCAGGTCAGCGTGCCGTTTGCCATCCGTCCTCCTTGTCGTGTCGGCCGGAGGGTAGCGCTAGATCGGCCAGCCGGGACGTGTCATCGCGAAGACCTCGACGACGCGGGTGTACTCGTCGTAGCCGAGCCTCGCGATCGGGTCGAGGCGCAGCGCGTCGACGCGGCCATCGACGATCGCCTCGTCGGCGATGTGGACCCCGACGACCTCGCCGAACACGGTCGTGTTCGTGTGCGCCTCGCGGTCGGGCGTGCGCAGCTCCACGATCTCGACCAGCGTGCACTCGAGGTGAACGGGGCTCTCCGCGACGCGGGGCGGGGAGACGACGTGGGCCGGAGCCGGCGTGAGGCCGGCCAGCGCGAGCTCGTCGACGCCACGTGGCGCCGGCGTGCTCGTCACGTTGACCGCCTCGCGCAGCCGCCACGTCGCCAGGTTGAAGACGAACTCGCCGGTCTCACGCACGTTCTGAAGGGAGTCCTTGGCGCCTCCCTCGGCGTGGGGCCCGGTGGTCGAGAACATCACCTGCGGCGGCACGTACGCGACCGCGTTGAAGAAGGAGAACGGCGCCAGGTTCACCCGGCCCTCCGCGTCAAGCGACGAGATCCAGCCGATCGGGCGCGGAATCACGAGCTGGTTGAACGGGTTTCCCCGCAGGCCGTGCTCCTCGCCGGGCCGGTAGAACATCGCGCCAGCCTATCCGGCTCGTTGGCGCGCGCCGTACACTCACCAGCGTGGTGCACGACCTCGCCGCGTTCCTCGGCATCGCCGTCCTCGTGATCGTCACGCCCGGCCAGGACACGGCCCTCGCGATCCGCAACACGCTTGTAGGCGGTCGGTCGACGGGTCTTGCCACCGCGGCTGGTGTCACCTGCGGCCAGGCAGTCTGGACCGTCGCGACCGCAGCCGGCGTGGCCGCGTTGCTCGCGGCTTCGGAGCCCGTGTTCACGGCGGTCAAGCTCGCGGGCGCCGCCTACCTCGTGCTCATCGGCCTCCAGGCGCTGAGGACGGCGTTCACCGGCTTGCCGTCCGACCACCCGGCGCTCACCGGCGGACGACCTCGGCTCGCGCCGCGAGCGGGATTCCGCCAGGGCGTGCTCAGCAATCTCGGCAACCCGAAGATGGCCGTCTTCTTCACGAGCCTGCTGCCACAGTTCGCCGGAGACGGCGGCGCGTCGTTCGCCGGCTTGCTCGCGCTCGGCTTGCTCTTCAACCTGCTGACGTTCGTCTGGCTCGCGGGCTACGCGCTGGTCGTTGCCAGAGCGGGTGGCGTCCTCCAACGTCCAGCGATCAGGCGGGCGATCGACGGCGTGACCGGTACGGTCCTGGTGGCCTTCGGCGTCCGTCTCGCCGTGGCAACGAGGACGTAGCGCCGGCTCTCATCCACGCGCTCGCCGGCTTTGCTGTATGGGCCGGATCTCATCCTGGCCCACGCCTCAGATCGGCAGGTCTCTGACCGCGAAGTACACCGCCTCGGAGAACGTCGGGTACGGCTGGATCGTCTCGCGCAGCACGCTCACGGGAACCCTGGCCTTCACGGCGAGCGTGAGCTGGCCGAGCCACTCGCCTGCCTCCGGTCCGACAGCGGCGGCGCCGACGAGCACGCCGCGCTCCGGGTCGGCGAAGACCTTCAGCAGCCCGTCGCGCTTCGGGCGCTCGTAGGTCGAGGCGCGGGCGGTCGCGTTCACCTTCCAGGTCGAGGTTACGAGCCCCTTGCCGGAGGTCTGGCCGACCGACGCCACCTGCGGGTCGGTGAAGGTGACGGCTGGCACGGCGGAGTGGTCGGCACGTGCGTCGAGCCCCGCGGCGTCCGCCGCCGCGACTCGCGCCTGGTACTTGCCGACGTGCGTGAACATGGCGATGCCGTTCACGTCTCCGATTGCCCAGACGTTGGTCGCCGCGCGCAGCCGCTCGTCGACCTCGATGCCCGTCTTGCCGATGGTCAGGCCGAGTTGCTCGAAGCCAAAGCCCTCGACGTTCGCCTTGCGACCGGTCGCGACGAGCAGTCGCTCACCTTTGACGACGTCGCCGCCTTCGAGGGTAAGCCGGAACGACGATTCAGAGCCGCGCTCGTCGACGCGTTCGATCTTGACTCCGAGATGAAGCGCTATGTCCTCGCCTGCCAGCGCTTCCTGGAGGATCCCGGCCACCTCGGGATCGTCGCGTGGCAGCACGTGGTCGGCGATGTCGACGAGCGCCACCCGAGATCCCAGGCGGCGGAAGAACTGGGCGAGCTCGCAGCCCACCGGCCCCGCGCCGAGCACGACGATGCTCTCCGGGATCTCGCGGGTCGTCGTGACGTCCCGGTTCGTCCAACATGCGGACTCCGCGAGGCCCGGGATCGACGGTATGGCAGCGACCGAGCCCGTGGCAATGACGAGCTTCTCGTACGGGAGGTCGCGATCATCGATGCGGACGAGGCCCGGCTCGACGACCCGGCCCTCGCCGCGGATGAGCTCGACGTCGAGCTCGGTGAGGAAGGATTCCTGCCCGGAATCGTCCCAGCCGGACGTCACCTGGTCGCGGTGCCAGAAGACGCGCTCCGTGTCGAGCGACCCGGTGGCGGCTTCGGCGGCGCCGGGAACGTTGCGGGCGGCCGCAAGCGCTTCCCCGGGCCGAAGCAGGGCCTTCGTCGGCATGCAGGCGTAGTACGAGCACTCTCCCCCGACCAGCTTGCGCTCGACAATGGCGATCGGGACGTCAGCCTCCAGCCGCCGCAGCGCGGCCACGAACGCCTCGCCGGTCGAGCCGGCTCCGAGCACGACGACACTCATCGCAACCTCCGTCTGGGACGACGGCGAAGTGTTACCCACGAGCGACCGGAGCGACGCAAGGCGTCGGTGCTCGCGGACAACGCCGCACCATCTCGTTACAAAGCCGGCACGGCTTGGCCCAAAGCCGGCGCAGATCTCGGCGCGATGCTGTGCCATACTCGGCTCCAGGAGGCTTCCTGATGCAGGCGATGCGGGCGAGCGGGATCGAGCAGCGCCGGTGGACCCGAGCGGAGTACGACCGCATGATCGAGCACGGCCTCTTCGGGCCCGATGAACGGCTCGAGCTGATCGACGGAGAGATTCTCACGGTGACCCCTCAGGGCACTCCTCACGCGGGCACGATCGGGCTCGTCCAGGACGTGCTCTGCGTCGTCTTCGGACACACGCATGTCCGGGTGCAGCTGCCGTTCGCACTCGACCCGGCGTCCGAGCCCGAGCCCGACCTCGCGGTCGTGGCCGGCACGCCCCGGGACTACCTGGCGGCGCACCCCGACTCCGCGCTGCTGATCGTCGAGGTTGCCGAGACGACACTTGGCTTCGCCCGGCGCTCCAAGGGCAGCCTCTACGCCAGGGCCGGAATCGCCGAGTACTGGATCGTGAACGTGGGCGACGGCGCGCTCGAGGTCTACCGGAACCCGGCCGAGGATCGGGCGGCGCCTTACGGCCACGCCTATGGCGACACCCAAATCCTGCGCGCCGGCGACATCGTCGTGCCGCTGGCGGCGCCGGGCGCCGAGATCAGCGTCGCCGAACTCTTCCCGTAGGCCGGTCTTCCGCCGCCGAGCGGCGCTCGATCCGGTAGCCGGCCAGATCCGTGCCGAGCAGCTGCTCGGTCTCGGCGCTCACCGCACGTCCACCGTCGCCCAGACGCCGCCGAGGCCCACGGCCACAGAAGTGGCGGCGCTGCCGAGGGCCGTGGGCACAAGGTTGACCGTGTCCGGATCAATCCGCGTCAAGGTGCCGTCGCGCAGGCTCGTCACCCAGACGGCGCCTGCACCCGCCGCCACCGCCGTGGACGTACGCCCGACCCCGATCCTGTTGATCTCCTCACCGGTGCTGGGGTCGATTCGAATCACCACGTCGTCGGAGGCGCTCAGCGCCCAGACGGCCCCCTCGCCGACCGCGATGTCGTCGAGGCCGCTGACGTCGTCCATGTCGACCGAGAGAGCCACGGTGTTGCTCGAGGGATCGATCCGTGCAACGCGACCGAGCGCGCTCGCCGTCCAGACGCCATCCGGGCTGATCGCCAGCCCGAGCACGCCGTCAGAGAACGCGTCACTACCCTCATACCACAGTTGTTCACCAGGGAACGAAGCAACGACCGCGCCGGTCGCAGGGTCGAGACGGAGCAGAGCCACCGTCACAGTTCCAGTCGGAGGGCTGCCGACCACCCAGACTCCTCCGTGACCGACGGCGATCTCGCCCGTGAACAAGACGTCGATCGGCAGAGACGATCCGGTACGCGGGTCAAACCTGAACGGACCTCCCGTGTCCCAGTTCGGAACGATCCAGACGGCCTCCTCGCCGACGGCGAACCAACTCGGTGAGTGGCTGAATTCAACGGTCTTCACGATCTCATTCGTCCGCGGCTCGATCTGGGAGAGGCTTCGATCGCCCGTGGCGATCACCCACACGGCTGTGTCGCCGACCGCCACACCGATGGGCTCCCCCGAGGTCGGGATCGCGGCGACCGCCTCTCCCGTCTCGGGATCGAAGCGGACGAGGGAGTCTTCCGTGACGGGAAGAATCAGCGGCGGTGCGGCGGTTCCGGTGTCGTCGTCCGAGCCGAGCAGGATCGCCGGGATGGCCGCGGCCGCGGCCACAGCGAGCGCGCCGCCCGCGCCTGCGACGACGAGCTGGCGGCGCGTGAAGCGGGGCGCGTCGATACCGAGAGCTTCTCGGGTCGCATCACACAGCTCGCGGCAGCTTCCGTAGCGCTCCTCGGGCCCTTTCGCGAGCCCGCGGGCGACCACCTGGTCGATGGCTGCCGGCAGCTCCGGTCGGCGCTGGTGCAGGGAGGGCGGTGGCTCCTCGAAGTGCGCGAACACGGTCGCGACCGGCCGTGGTCGTCTGAAGGGCGGCTCGCCGACCAGGCACTCGCAGAGCACACAGGCCAGCGAGTAGACATCGGCGCGCCTGTCCAGGGGCTCCCGTGCGATCTGCTCGGGGGCGGTGTAGTCGATCGTGCCGGAGAGGTGGGTGGCCGCGGCGACGTCCTCGCCGGGGCTGCGGGCGAGCCCGAAGTCGGCCAGGTAGCAGTGCTCCTCACCGTCCTCCTTGGTGATGAGCACGTTGGACGGCTTGACGTCTCGGTGCACGAGCCCGTGGGCATGGGCCGCGTCGAGCGCCTCCGCGACCTGACAACAGATACCGAGGGCGCGGCCGGGCTCGAGGGGCCCCTCGGTCTCCAACTGCGTCCCGAGATCGGTGCCCTGCACGTAGCGCATGGCCAGCCACAGCTGTCCGTCCGTCTCGCCGGCTGCATGGACAGGCACGACGTGAGAATGGTCGAGGGAGGCCGCCAGCCGCGACTCGCGCAGAAAGCGCTCTCGAAAGCGCGGGTCGCCCGCCAGCTCGGGTGCCACCAACTTCAACGCGACCTTGCGATCGAGACGCAGGTCGGTGGCCAGGTAGACGACTCCCATTCCGCCCCGGCCCAGCACCGACTCCAGCCGGTAGCCGGCCAGATCCGAACCGAGCAGCGCGTCGGTCTGGACGCTCATCGGTGGTGGCAGAGTAGGTTCATGCGTGATCTGTGGCAAGAGCGGCCGGCGGAGATGCCGCCGGCCGCATGAGGTTGAGCAGCGATTTCTCCTGGACTCTTAGGAGTGGGCCAGCTCAGGAGTGGGCCAGCCCGCGGCGGCGCACTGCGAGGCCTCCCGCGCACGCGAGGAGGAGAGCGCCGAGCGCAATCCCGGCACCGACGCCGGCGTCCGTCCAGTCGATCGCACCCGAAGTAGGCGGTGTGCTGACCCCCGCCGACGTGTGCTGATAGAGCTCGCCATACGGCGCCGGGGTCGGCGTCGCCGGCGTGACGGTCGGGTTGACCTCGACGGGCGCCACCGGGGTCCCGTCTGGCAGGAACTCGTGCTGGAAGAGCTCCCCGTACGAAGACGCGGCTTTGTGCTGGTACAGCTCTCCGTAGGGCTCCTGAGCCTGCGCCGCCGGCGCGACGACCGAGGCGACAGCGAGTCCGACTGCGACCCGCGTGATCCACCGGTTTGGTGTCCTTGCCTTCATGACGTCCTCCTGCCTCTCGAGTGCTTCCGTTGCCATGAGGGAAGGATCGGCGGCGGTGCTAAGCGATCGCTAGACAGCCGCTAAGGGCACGGCTCTGTGGAAGCCAGTGCTAGCGTCCGGCGCTGGCATGGAGTTCGGGATCCTTGGACCGCTCGAGGCACGGGACGACGGAACCATGCTTGCCCTTGGCGCTCCCAAGCAGCGGGCCGTGCTCGCGTTCCTGCTCCTGCACGCGAACCAGGTGGTCGCAACCGACCGACTCATCGATCAGCTGTGGGGCGATGAGGCTCCCGAGACGGTCAAGGTGATCCTCCAGGGCTACATCTCGAGCCTGCGCAAGGCGCTCGGGGCCGGCATGATCGTCACGCGCGCTCCGGGCTACGCGATCCAGTTCGAGGCCGAGCTGCTCGACCTCCATCGCTTCGAAAGCCTTCTCGCGCGGGCGCGGGCCGCGGCCGAAGCTACTGACTTCGGCGGGGCCGCCGCCGGGTTTCGCGAGGCGCTCGAGCTCTGGCGTGGCCCTGCGCTCGTCGACTTCGCCTACGAGCCGTTCGCACAGGCGCCGATCCTGCGGCTCGAGGAACTTCGTCTCACCGCGCTAGAAGACAGGATCGAGGCCGACCTTGCGCTCGGCCGGCACGCACCGCTCGTTGCCGAGCTCGAGGCGCTCGTCGCCGAGCATCCGCTGCGCGAGCGGCTCCGCGGGCAGCTCATACTCGCTCTCTATCGCTCCGCTCGGCAGGCCGAGGCGCTCGGCGCCTACCAGCAAGCGCGCCGCGTTCTCGTGCACGAGCTCGGTATCGAGCCGACCCAGGCGCTGCAGGATCTGGAGCGTTCGATTCTCCGTCAGGACCCCGCGCTCGACCTGCTGTCGAAAGCCCCGGCGTCAGCTCCCGCCGAGGCGCCGCCGCCCGAGCGGGCGATCCTCGCCGTCGCGCAGGAGGCCGCGAGCCTGGATGCCGTCCTGACGCTTGCAGAGCCGCTGGCCAGGCAGCCCCCTCGCGAGGTCATCCTGGCGCTTCTCGTCGCGGACCCGGCCGAGCTGCCCCGGGCGACGGCAACGCTCGGCGAGCGGCGGGAGGCGCTCGTCCGGTCGGGCCTGCGGTCGCGCTCGGCGGCGTTCACGTCCGAGGAGCGGGGTTCCGACGCGGCCCGGCTTGCGGGGGAGCAGAGGATCGACCTGCTGCTCGTGGGGATACCGGCGGAGCTCGTGACGCACGAGGGTCTCGGTCCCGACCTGGACGACGTTCTCATCAGCGCGCCGTGTGACGTGGCCGTGCTGCTCGCGAAGCCTGAAGCGCCGGGCCCCGGCCCCGGCGCGGCTGTCCAGGTTCCCTTCGGTGGCGCGGAGCACGAGTGGGCCGCCGCCGAGATCGGTGCCTGGATAGCGCGCGCCGTCGGCGTTCCGTTGCAGCTGGTCGGAACGGCCGGCGATCCCGAGAAGGGCCGGCGAGACGCGAGCCGGCTGCTCGCTGCCGCATCGCTCGCCGTCCAGCAGGTCTCCGGGATCGCCCCGGATCCGGTCATCGTTACGCCGGGACCCGCGGGTGTGGTCCGTGCGGCCGAGGGGGCTGGTCTCGTCGTACTCGGTCTCTCGGATCGCTGGCGCCAGGAGGGTATCGGCGCTGGTCGTCTGGAGGTCGCGCGGGCGGTGCGAGCACCCGTGCTCCTCGTCCGTGGCGGCGTGCGGCCGGGTGGCTTGGCTCCGAGCGAGAGCGTGACCCGCTACACGTGGTCACTGGGCCAAACGTGACCCCAGCCCGAGCTGTGCCCTATCCGGCTAGAAGGGGAAGGGCAGGAACTCCGTCGCGCTCCGGCCGAGCTCGATGAGCTTGTCCACGGCGAAGAACGAGCCGACGCCGACGACCAGCGAGGCCACCACCACCGCGTCGATTCCCCGGTCGCGAGGCGGTGAGCCGCCCGCTGGGGCGGCGACGAGACGCGGGTCGCGCATGTACATCGAGCGCACGACTCCGAGGTAGTAGTAGATCGAGACGGCCGTAAAGACCGCTCCGATCACCATCAGCCAGATCCAGCCCCGTTCGTAGAGCGCGGAGAACGCGTAGAACTTCCCGACGAAGAGGCCCGTCGGCGGCAGGCCGACGAAGCCGATCATGAAAATCGCCATCGCGGCCCCGTGGAACGGTTGCTCCCAACCGAGCCCTCCCATGCCCTCGATCGTGACCGGCCGGCCGAGCTCGCGCTCGCGCAGCGTCACGACGGCGAACGACCCGACCGACAGCGCGGCGTAGGGGATCAGGTAGTAGACGAGCGCCCGGCCGCCGAGCGCGTTGCCGGCCGCCACCGGCATCAGCAGGAAGCCGGCGTGTGAAATGCTCGAGTAGGCGAGCAGACGCTTGACGTTGCGCTGCACGAGCGCGCCGAGGTTGCCCCAAACGAGCGACACCGTGGCGATGACGCCGAGCGTGATCGTCCAGAGCTCCGCCTCGCCGGGGAAGGCGATCGTAAGGAAGCGAAGGGTGAGCACGAGCGCCGCCACCTTCGTGGCCGCGGCCATGAAGCCCGTCACGGGGGTGGCGGCTCCCTCGTAGACGTCGGGCGTCCACTGGTGGAACGGTGCGGCGGAGGCCTTGAACGCCAGGCCGACGAGGAGCAGCGCGAGGCCGGTGACGAGGAGCAACCGGTCGGCGTCGCCGGCGGCCGCGCCGATCGCCTCGAAGCCCACCTCGCCGGTCGCTCCGAAGACGAGCGCGCTGCCGAAGAGGAGGATGGCCGAGCTGAAGCCTCCGATGATGAGGTACTTGAGGCCGGCCTCCAGCGCCTGCGTGCGGGTGAGCGTCAACGCACAGAGGATGTAGAGCGAGATCGAGAACCACTCGAGGCCGAGGAAGAGCGAGATGAGGTCGTTCGCGGCGACGAAGAAAGCCATGCCCCCGGCGGCGGAGAGAAGCAGCACGTAGTACTCGGCCCGCCGCTCGGCCGCGTCGCGCTCGCGGTATCCCGTGAAGACGGCGAGCAGGCCGGCGCCGAAGATCAGGATCTGGGCGAGGTCGGACAGCCGGTCTCGCCGGATCGCGTCGGCCACGATTCCGCGGCCGTTCTCGTCGGCGACGTACAGGGCGATTGCCGCCGCCGCCGCCCCGGCGAACGCGATGGTTGCGAAGGCGGCGCCGATTCCGTTGCGCAGGCGCTCCGGCGCGAACGGGGCGACGAGCATGATCAGCCCGGCTCCGGCGAGAACGGCGAGGTAGGGGGAGAGCCCCGCCCAGTCGATGGTCGGCGTGTCGATCACGGCGATGCCTCAACGACCGTGGACGACGCGTCGGTGACCTCGGCGATGATGTACGTGCTCGGCTGGCCGCCGAAGCTGTGGTCGGTGATGCCGGCGGGCCAGAAGCTGAGGAAGAGAAGGACGGCCACCACGGGCATGAGCACGGCGACCTCGTGCGCCCGTAGGTCGAGGGCGCGATCGTGGACGGCCGGGCCCTTCTCCTCGTGCAGCGCCGCCGAGATCGCGCGCAGCATGTACATGGCGGCGAGCACGATGGCGATCGCGCCGACGACGGCCCAGCCCCAGCCAACCGTGAAGATGCCGTTGAGGATCAGGAACTCGGCGGCGAACGCCGAGGAGCCGGGCACCGCGAGGGCGATCACCCCGAGCGTGATCAGGATCGTCGCCAGGATGGGTCTCCCGCGCGCCATGCCGCCGAGCTGCGCAAACTGGCCGGTCGCGGTGCGGCGCTCGATGTAGCCCGCCAGCAGGAACAGGCCCGCCGAGATGAGGCCGTGGTTGATCATCTGGAGCAGCGCGCCCTGAACGCCGGAGTCGTTGACGGCAAAGAGCCCGATCAGGATCAGGCACATCTGCGCCAGGCTCGAGTATGCGATCACGCCGCGGAAGTCGGGGGCCCGGAAGGCGAGCAGCGAGCCGTAGACGAGCCCGATCGTGGCGAGCACGAGAATCGTGTCGCGCATCGTCTCCACGGGCTCGGGAAAGATCGGTAGGGCGATACGGAGGAAGCCGTAGGCCGCGGTCTTCGAGATGACCCCCGAGAGGATCGCGGCGACCTCCGGGGAGCTTTGGCGGTAGGCGTCGGGCAGCCAGCCGTGGAAAGGCCACAGGGGCGCTTTGATGCCGAATGCGATCGCGAAGCCGAGGAACATGGCGACGCTTCCGCTCGTCCCCATCTGCGTCAGGTCGAACGTGCCCTGCGACAGCCCGAGCGCGACGATCGAGACGAGCATGAGGAGCGACCCGACCATCGTGTAGATGACGAACTTGATCGTCGCCGCCCGGGAGTTCGCGCCTCCCCAGACCCCGATGAGGACGTAGAGCGGGATCAGCATGAGCTCGAAGAAGACGTAGAAGAGCAGCAGGTCCTGAGCGGCGAAGACCCCGACCGTCGCGCCGACGAGGACGAGCATGAGCCCGAAGTAGGCCCGGGCGTGCTCGCGTCCGGCGCGCAGCCCGTAGGCGATCGCAAGCGCCCCGACCCCGACGGTCAGGCCCACCAGCCAGAGGGAGAAGTCGTAGAGGCCGACCTTGTACGAGACGCCGAGATCCTGGAACCAGACCGCGGTCGTCTCGTACTGGAGCCCCGGCGCTCCGTAGTCGAAGTCGACGACGGCCGCGATCCAGAGGCCGACCTCGCCGACGGCGACGCCGAGTGCAAACAGCCCGGGTTTTCGCCAGGGCAGGAGCCAGACGAGCAGGCCGCCGGCGATGGGGACGAAGATCAGCCAGTTCGCCACGCCATCTCCCTAGTTACCTCACCAGGATGAAGACGAGGACGATGACGGCCGCTGCAAGCGCCACGAGGATGGCGTAGGACCGCAGGATGCCCGTCTGGACAGCGGCGAGACGGTGGCCGAGCGCGCGCACCCCGTCGGCGATCCCACCGGCGGAGCCGAGGACGATCGGAGCCTCGACCGCCCGGCCGAGGAAGAGCGCCAGCCGGTTCGCCGGCCGGTAGAAGAGAGCGTCGTAGGCCTCGTCGAAGTAGAGCTTGTGCTCGAGCGTCCGAGCCACCCCGGCGAAGCGTGCGCGCAGCCGCGCCGGCGCGTCGCTCGCCTGACCCCAGTAGCGCCAGGCGATCAGGATCCCGATGAGCGCGACGCTCACCGAGACCACCGGCGAGACCACCTCCATCCACCCCTCCGGCTCCACCAGCGGCGGAGCGACCGGCTCGAGGAAGGTCTCCACCGACGCCCAGCCGCCGGGCACCTGGGTCCAGCCGCCGATCACCGAGAGAACCGTGAGCACGGCGACGGGCCACATCATCGCCAGAGGCCCTTCGAAACGCTCTTTGTGCAGGTGGTGCTGGACGTGGTCGGACTTCTTGCCCCGGAAGACGACGAACAGCAATCGGAAGGAGTAGACAGCCGTCAGGAACGAGCCGGCGATCCCCATCGCGAAGAGGATCACGCCGAGCGTTCCGGCGGCGAGAGCGTTCGCGAGGATCGCGTCCTTCGAGAAGAAGCCCGCGAACGGCGGGATCGCGGCGAGCGACAGCGTGCCGATCAGGAACGCCTGCGCCGTGCGGGGCAGCTCGCGGCCGAGCCCGCCCATCCTGCGGATGTCCTGCTCGCCCGAGAGCGCGTGGATGACGACTCCCGCCGTCATGAAGAGCAGCGCCTTGAAGAACGCGTGCGTCATGAGGTGGAACATCCCGACGCCGTAGGCGCCGAGCCCCGCGGCGACGAACATGTAGCCGATCTGGCTCATGGTGGAGTACGCGATCACGCGCTTGATATCCGTCTGCACGAGCGCGATGAGGCCCGCGGCGAGCAGGGTCACGCCTCCGAGCACGGCGGCCGTGTGCAGCACGTCCGGCGCCAGCTCGAAGAGGAATCCGGTGCGCGCGATGAGGTAGACCCCGGCGGTCACCATCGTCGCTGCGTGGATGAGGGCGGAGACCGGCGTCGGGCCCTCCATTGCATCCGGAAGCCACGTGTGGAGCGGCACCTGGGCGGACTTCGCGACGGCTCCCCCCAAAAGGCCGAGCGCGATGATCGTCGCCTGTGTCTGCGAGAGATCGAGCTGGACCGGTGACTCGGCCCCGAGCCAGAAGAAATCGACCTGGCCGGTCTGCTGGATGAGCAGGAAGAGCGCGATGGCGAACGTTGCGTCGCCGAAGGCGTTCATGATGAACGCCTTCTTGCCGGCTCGGACGGCGCTCGTGCGCTGGTGCCAGAAGTTGATCAGCAGGTAGGAGGAGAGGCCGACCATGCCCCAGCCGGCGAGCAGGAACAGCAGGTTGCCGGCCTGGACGAGCAGGAGCATGGAGAACACGAAGAGCGCCTTGTAGGCGTGGTAGCGTCGCTCCTCGTCGTCACCCTTCATGTAGCCGACGGCGTACGAGAGGATCAGGAAGCCGACGCCCGAGACGACGAGCATCATGAAGACGGACAGCGGGTCGATGACGATGTCGAAGCCGACGTTCAGGTCGCCGGCCGAGAGCCAGGTCCAGAGCGTCGAGACGTGGACGCGCTCCTCCGGATCCTCGGTGAGGAGCTCCGCGAAGGCGTAGGCCGCGGCCACGAACGACACGCCGACGCTGCCGGCCGCCAGCAAACCGGCCAGGCGGCGGCTGATCCGGTTCCCGGCGAGGGCGATCGCCACGACGGCGGCCGCCGGAGCGAAGAGCGTGATCCAGGCCGCGGCGACCAGTTCAGCCCCTCAGCGTGCTGAGCTGGTCGACGTCCAGCTCGACCTTCCGCCGGGACATCGCCACGATCAGGCCGAGGCCGACGACGACCTCGGCCGCGGCGACGATCATCACGGTGAGTGCGAAGATCTGGCCGGCGCCGTTCCCGGTCTGGCGGGCGAACGCGATCAGGGCCAGGTTGCCCGCGTTCAGCATGATCTCGAGCGCGAGGAGGACGATCAACGGGCTGCGCCGCACGAGCACGCCGACGGTGCCCGTCGCGAACAGGATCACGGAGACGATCAGGTACGTGGCAATGCCGGGCCCGAGCATCAGTGGGTCACCGCCTCACCCGACGGAAGCTGTACCTCCCCGTCCGTCTCGGCGTCGCGGCGGCGGGCGTGGGAGCCGAGCACGACGCCGCCGAGAGCCCCGACCAGCAGGACGAAGGACGTGACCTCGAACGCGAGCAGGTAGTCGGACAGGAAGAGCCCGCCGATCTCGCCAGGGCTGCCGAAGGAGCTCGTGATCTCCGCCGGTGTCGAGAGCTCGCCGCCGGCCTCCAGCCCGATCACGACGCCGATCTCGACGAGGATCGCCCCAGCGGCGGCGATCGCCGCGACACGGGCGAGCGATCGGCCTCCCGCAAAGGGTGCATCCGCCCTGCCGCCGAGGTAGGCGATGACGAAGAGGAACATCACCATGACCGCTCCGGCGTACACGAGCACCTGGGCCGCCGCCACGAACTCGGCTGAGAGCAACAGGTAGAGCACGGCAAGCGAGCCGAGGTTGAGGATGAGGGCGAGCGCGCTGTAGAACGGGTTCTGGAAGAGCACGACCGCGAAGCCGGAGCCGAGCAGGGCGAGGGCGGCGACCACCCAGACGATCCAGACGAGGACCTCGCCGGCCGTGGACGCGAGGATCAGCGACACGCGCCTCGTCCTCCGTGGGTAGGGGCCGGATATATCCGGCCCCTACATGGGGTCGTCCTTGTCACGATTCGACCTTCCAGACCGGCTCCGGCGTGTCGTAGAGCTCCGGGTCGGCGACCGGAACCTGCTTGATCGGCGGCTCGAGCAGCATGTCCTTCGTGTAGATGAGGTCGTCGCGCGAGTACTCCGCGAGCTCGAACTCGTTGCCGAGCGTGATCGCGTCGAACGGGCACGCGAGCTCGCAGTAGCCGCAGAAGATGCAGCGCGACAGGTTGATCTCGTAGATCCGCGCGTACCGCTCACCGGGCGACACGCGGTCTTCCGGGTCGTTCTCGTCGGCGACGACGCGGATGCAGTCGGCCGGGCAGGCCGCGGCGCAGAGCGAGCAGCCGACGCACTTCTCCAGGCCGTTCTCGTGACGGTGCAGCCGGTGGCGGCCGCGGAAGCGCGGGTACATCGGCCGCTTGTACTCGGGGTACTGCTGCGTGATCGGCTTCCGGAACAGCTGGCGGAAGGTGACGGCGAAGCCCTTGGGTGTCTTCAGCGGGTTCGGCATGCGTCAATCACTAGTCGACGGCGACCACGAGGATGGCGGTCACGAGCGCGTTCAGCGTCGCGATGGGGAGCAGAACCTTCCAGCCGAAGCGCATGAGCTGGTCGTAGCGGAGGCGGGGAAGCGTGGCGCGGATCCAGATGAAGATTGCGATGGCGATGACGAGCTTGATCACGAACCAGATCGGGCCGGGCAATCCGGGGCCGCCCCAGCCGCCGAAGAACAGCGTGATCCCGAGCGCGGACAGCGTCAGCATGTTCGCGTACTCGGCGAGCTGGAAGAGGCCCCAGCGCATCCCGCCGTACTCGGTGTGGTAGCCGGCCACGAGCTCGGACTCGGCCTCGGGCAGGTCGAAGGGCGCACGGTTCGTCTCCGCGATGCCGGACACGAAGAACACGAGGAAGCCGATGAACTGCGGTCCGGCGAACCAGATCGTCTCCTGCTGCTTCTCGGCGATCGTGACGAGCGACAGCGAGCCTGCCATCAGCACGACCCCGAGCACGGAGAGCGCCAGCGAGACTTCGTAGGAGACGAGCTGCGCGCAGGTTCGCATCGAGCCGAGCAGCGAGTACTTCGAGTTGCTCGCCCAGCCCCCGACGATGAAGCCGTAGATGCCGATGGAGCCGAGCGCGAACACGAGCACGAGGGCGATCGGGACGTCCGTAACCCAGCCGGTTACGTCGTAGCCGCCGATCTCCCATTGCGGCCCCCAGGGGATCACGCTGAACGTCGTCAGCGCCGTGAACACGGCCACGACCGGCGCCAGCACGAAGAGCACGTCGACGCCGGTCTCGGGCAGGAAGCTCTCCTTGCGGATCATCTTGACGAGGTCGGCGATCGGCTGGAGCAGCCCGTAGGGGCCGGCGCGGTTGGGGCCGTAGCGAAGCTGCATGCGGCCGATGAGCTTGCGCTCGAGCCAGGTGACATACGCGACCGCGAGCAGCAGCACGTTGATGACGACGAGCACCTTCGGCACATCGATCCACCACGGCTGATTCAGTTCCATGGAAACCTCCGCTCTGCTCGGGTTTCCATGGAGGTGAGGGCGGCGTCAGCAGTCGTCACGCGATCCTCACCACTTCGATCGCCTCGTCGAGGCCGACGGCATGCTCGCTCGCGACTCGGGCGACGCCGTCCAGCAGCCGGCGGTTCACCTTCACCGTCAGTGTCCGCGCGGTGCCGTTCGAGCCGACGCTCACCGCATCGCCCGTCCATACCCCGTGGGTCTTCGCGTCGGCGGCGGAGAGCTCGATCTCGGCGAGCGGTCGCTGGAACGCGAGCTGCGGGACGCGCTCGACCGCCGGGCCGGCGAAGAGCGGCCGATAGGGCAGGAGCCGGAGGCCGCCGCCGTTCGCCGGCTCAGGCGGTGTCACCGGCGCCGCGGCCGTCGCTGCGGTTCGAGGCGGGAGCGACGCCTGCTCCTCCACGGGCACGTTCGGCCAGGGAGTGACGTCGATACCGAAGCGCTGCGCGAGGAGAGCGAAGAGCTCGAGCTCGTCGGGGGCGTTCCGGGTGACGGCCCGACGCTGGCGCTGCACTCGCCCTTCGAGGTTCGTCGTCGTGCCCTCCCGCTCGAGGTACGACGTTCCCGGGAGGACGACATGGGACTGGCCGGTCACCTCGGTCATGAACATCGACGTCGAGATGACGAAGCGTGCCCGTTCGGCGAGCGGCACGGCGCGCGGGTCGGCGAGCGCCTCGTCCCCGGACACGATCAGCGCACCGAGCTCGGTGTCGTCCGTCGGCTCGCCACCACGGCCGTCGCCGGCCTCCCGCCACGCCGCGGCGACGCCGCGCCCGTTCGGCGTGCGCGGGATCCAGTACGCGCCGGAGCCCTCGCCGAGGCCGAGCGCGGCCGCAAGCGCCGCCAGGTGCTCACCGCCGGTCGGGTCGTCGTCCGACCAGACGAGGGCGACTCGGTCTGCTCCGCGCAGGCGCCGGCCGAGCTCGCGCAGCTCGTCGCTCGAGGGGCTCTCCGCGCGCAGCTCCGAGCACACCCAGCCGGCGGACCGCGGGGCCACGGCGATCGAGCCGGCCGGATGGATGGTGACGACCTCGGCACCCCCGCGACGAGCTGCGCGGAGCCAGAGATCGACGACTGGAGCACGCTCGACCACGGGGTGGTCGCCGATCACGACGCAGATCTCGGCCGAGCCGATTGCGGCCAGCGGGGCCCGGTAGCCGTCGAGCGCAGGATGCGGGTCGTCGGGAAGGACGGCGAGATCGGAGCCGGCGCCCTGGCGCACGAGCCGGGCGATCGCCTCCGCTTGCTCGCATGTCTCCGAGCCGGAGAAGACGACGGCGACGGAGCTCCCGGCGAGGCGCAGCCCCGACTCGGCGGCGTCGAGCGCCACCTCGTACGACACTTCGGAGAGCCCTCGTCGCGGTAGCCGCACGAGGGGCGCCGTCAGGCGGTCTGGAGCCCGGAGGTGGTCGTGAGCGAAGCGCCCCTTGTCGCAGATCCAGCCCTCGTCGATCTCCGGGTGGTTGCGCGAGAGGATCCGCGCGACCTTGCCCTCGCGGGTCGTCGCCCACGTGTTGCAGCCGACGGGGCAGAGGCCGCACACGGTCGGCACGTTCTGGATCTCCCACGGCCTCCCGCGGAACCGGTACACGGTCGACGTCAGCGCGCCGACCGGGCACAGCTCGACGACGTTACCCGAGAAGTGAGCTCTGTAGGGCTCGTCCTCGAAGGTGGCGATGTAGGAGTTCGCCCCGCGCTCGAGCGCCACGAGCTGTCCGTCCTCGGCCACCTGCTCGGAGAAGCGCGTGCAGCGGTAGCAGAGGATGCAGCGCTCCCGGTCCAGAGCGATGAGCGGCGAGATGGGGATCGGCTTGTCGAACGTCCGCTTGGGAAAGGCCATTCGCGTCGCGCCGGGCCCGTAGCGGAACGTGAGGTCCTGCAGTGGGCACTCGCCGCCCTTGTCGCAGTCCGGGCAGTCGAGCGGGTGGTTGAGGAGGATGAACTCGAGGACGGCGTTCTGGCCCTCTGCGGACTGCTTGCTCGTCGCGGCGGTGCGGACGACAAGGCCGTCCTGGGCCGTCAGCGTGCAGCCCGCCTGCAGCTTCGGCAAACCCTCGACCTCGACCAGGCACATCCGGCACGCGCCGAGGGGCGGTCCCACTCGCGGCTCGTAGCAGAAGACGGGTATCTCGATGCCCACCGAGGCGGCCGTCTCCACGATCCCGGAGCCCTTCGCCACCCGGATCTCGCGGCCGTCGATCGTGACGGTCACCAGCTCGGTCGCGCTCATCCCGCCGGAACCTCGATCCGGCCGCGGGTGTCGTGGTGGTGCTGCATGACCGGGGCGACGATGCCCTCGAGCGACGACTCCCCGTGGAAGGGGCAGCCGGCCTCGTCGATGTGGCGCTGGTACTCCTCACGGAACTTGGCGACGTAGCTCGCGACGGGCATCGCGGCAGCGTCGCCGAGCGGACAGAGGCAGTTGCCGAGGATGCGGTCGCACACGGAGAGCAGGAGGTCGAGCTCGCCCTGCTCGGCGTCGCCGTTCTCGAGCCGCTCGAGGATGTTCGCCATCCAGCGCACACCCTCGCGGCATGGCGTGCACTTGCCGCAGGACTCGTGCTGGTAGAACTGTGCGACGCGGAGGCCCAGCTGCACCATGCAGCAGCGGTCGTCGATGACGATGACGGCGCCCGAGCCGAGCATGGAGCCGGCCTTCGCCATCGAGTCGAAGTCGAGTGCGGCGTCAACCTCGCCGGCCGTCAGCACGGGAACGGACGATCCGCCGGGGATCACCGCCTTGAGCTGGCGGCCGTCCGGAATGCCTCCGCCGATGTCGAAGATCAGCTCGCGCAGGCTCGTCCCCAGCTCGAGCTCGTAGTTTCCTGGCAGCGTGACGTTGCCGGAGAGCGAGAAGACGCGGGTGCCGGTCGAGTTCTCGACGCCCAGCTCCGCGTAGCGGCTTCCACCGAGCTCGAGGATCTTCGGCACGGTCGCGAGCGTCTCGACGTTGTTGATCAGGGTCGGGGCTCCGTAGAGGCCGCTGATGGCCGGAAACGGCGGCTTCGAGCGCGGTTGGCCGCGCTTGCCCTCGAGCGACTCGAGCAGGCCGGTCTCCTCGCCACAGATGTAGGCGCCCGCGCCGCGATGCAGGACGACCGTGGCCGAGTAGCCCGAGCCGAGGATGTTGGCGCCGACGAGGCCGCGGCGGCGCGCCTCCTCGAGCGCGTCCCTCATGATCTCGAACTCGGCCAGGTACTCACCCCGGATATAGATGAATGCGGCCTTGGCGCCGATCGCGTAGGACGCGATGAGCACGCCCTCGATGACCATGTGGGGGACGCGTTGCATGATCTCGCGGTCCTTGCAGGTGCCGGGCTCGGACTCGTCGGCGTTGACGGCGAGGTAGATCGGCTTCGTCGTCTGGTCGGGCTTGGGCAGGAAGCTCGCCTTGCGCCCCATCGGGAAGCCGGCCCCTCCGCGGCCACGTACGCCCGCCTCGAGGAGCTCGTCGATGACGTGCGCCGGCTCCATGCGCAGCGCCTTCTTCAGCGACGCGTAGCCTCCGGTCGACTCGTACTCGGCGAGGCGGGTGAGGTCATGCCCGTCGGCGTGCTCGAAGATGACTTGCCTAAGGGCCATCGCCGATCTCCTCGCCCTTGTCTTCGCCGTTCTCCTCGACCCCGCGCAGCTCGGAGACGATCTCGGGGACGTCGTCGGCCGTGACGGGCTCGCGGTAGCGGTGGTCGACGACGACGACCGGCGCCCAGGAGCAGCCGCCGGCGCACTCCAGCGTGCGCAGCGTGATCGCACCGTCCGGCGTGGTCTCTCCCGCTGCGATGCCGAGCTCGCGCTCGAACGCCTCGAGCGTCTGCTGGGCGCCGACGAGAGCGCAGGAGATGTTCGTGCAGATCTCGACGAGGTGCTCCCCGATCGGCTCGAGGTGGAACATGTCGTAGAAGCTCGCGACTGCCTGGCAGTAGGCCGGGGTGAGCTCGAGCGCTTCGGCGACCTCGCGAAAGGCCTGCGGCGGCAGCCAGCCGTAGCGTTCCTGCGCGAGGCGCAGGGCGGGCAGCACGGCCGACCGCCGCACGGGGTACTGGTCGGCGATGACCTGGATCTCGTCATAAGATCGGCTCTCACGTCCCTGGTCACTCGGGCTCCCACCCGACGGAGCTGGGTTCCGCCCAGGCTCCCGCCGCTGGCGGGCAGGATGCAGCACTCGCGCCGCTGCCCGTACCCGCTCGTACTGTGCTGCGCGTCGCTCGCTTGCCTCCTTTGCCAGCCGCGGGCGAGGAACGTGAGAGATCCGCCATCATCGATCTACATCCCCCATGACCGGGTCGAGCGAGGCCGCGATCGCGATCAGGTCGGCGATCAGCGAGTCGTTCAGGCAGGTGGCGGTCACCTCGAGCGCGACGAGGGACGGGGCCCGGAAGTGGACGCGCCACGGCCTCGGGCCCCCGTCGGAGACGAGGTAGCAGCCGAGCTCGCCGCGGGCCGACTCGATCGTGACGTACACCTCGCCCTCGGGCACCCGATAGCCCTCGGTTACGAGCTTGAAGTGATGGATGAGACTCTCCATCGAGGTGTGCAGCTCGTGGCGGGGAGGCAGCACGACCTTGCGGTCGTCCGCGATCCAGGGCCCGTCGGGCATTCCGTCGAGGCATTGCTGGACGATGCGCGCCGACTGGCGCATCTCGTCCATGTGCACCTTGTAGCGCGCATAGACGTCACCCTCCGGGTAGACGGGGACGTCGAAGTCGAGCTCCGGATAGGCGAGGTATGGCTGTTGCTTCCGCAGGTCCCAGTCGACGCCTGATGCGCGCAGCATCGGGCCGGATTGGCCCATGGCGATCGCATCCTCGGCCGACAGCAGGCCGACACCTCGCGTGCGCTCGAGGAAGATGACGTTGTTGTCGAAGAGGGCCTCGTACTCGTCGACCCGCCTCGGCATCACTTCGACGAAGCGGCGGCATTCGTCGGCGAAGCCGATCGGGACGTCCTCGGCGAGGCCGCCGGCCTGGAAGTAGCGCGTGTGCATGCGCACGCCCGTCACCATCTCGAACAGGTCGAGGATGAGGTCGCGCTCGCGGAAGCAGTACCAGAAGATCGAGATCGCTCCCAGCTCGAGCCCGGTCGTCCCCAGCCAGACGAGATGCGAATGGAGCCGGGTCAGCTCCGCCAGCAGGGTTCGCATCCACACGGCCTTCGGCGGCACGTCGATGCCGAGCAGCTTCTCGATCGCCATCACGAAGACGAGCTCGTTCTGCTGGAAGTTGAGGTAGTCCATGCGCGCCGGATACGTGATGGCCTTCCAGTACGTCTTCTGCTCCATGTTCTTCTCGAAGCCCGTGTGCAGGTAGCCGATCACCGCGCGCACGCCGACGACCGTCTCGCCGTCGAGCGACACGACGAGGCGGAGCACGCCGTGGGTCGACGGGTGGTTGGGCCCGAAGTTCACGGTCATGACGTCGCCCGACGCCTCCAGCTCGGGTGGGACGAGCAGGATCGTCGGGATCGGCTGCGGGATCCGCGAGCCCTCGTAGAGCGGCGGCGTGGCGCTGAGGTCCGTGGCGAATGGGCTCGCCGCGTGCGTCGCCACGCCTAGTGCTCCGTCCCGAAAGTCGTCTTGCGCTCCGGCGGCTGCAAAGCGTCGCCGTTCGGCGTCCTCGGTCGCGCCAATGCTTCAAGTCCAGTATTGGCGCTCCCTGCGTCCTTGCCCGGCTTGCTTTTCGCGCGCCGGAGCATCAAGGAACTTCCGAGACGGAACACTACTCCGCCTCCGAGAAGCGGACCGGCTCGCCGCCGATCGGGTAGTCCTTGCGCAGCGGATGGCCCTCCCAGTCCTCGGGCATCAGGATCCGCACGAGATTCGGGTGGCCCTCGAAGACGATGCCCATGAGGTCGTAGACCTCCCGCTCGTGCCAGTCGGCCGTCGGCCAGACCGGGACGACGCTCGCGACGGGCTCGCCCTCGTCGAGCCAGGTCTGCAGCCGCGCCCGCCGCGGCTCCGAGCAGAGAGCCAGGAGGTGGTAGGAGACGGCGAAGCGCTTCGCCTTCGGCTCGGGCAAGAGATGCAGCCCGGATGTCCCGGGCGCGTTCAGGTCGCGTCCGCGCGCGCTGCCCCAGTACCCGGCCGGGACCCCGTCGCCCCAGCCGAGGTAGTCAGCGCTCGTCACGTCCGAGAGGAAGTTGAAGCCCTCGTGGTCGCGCAGATGGCGAGCGGCCTCGAGCAGGCGCTCGCGCTCGACGACGATCGTCGTCTCGCCGTACGCCTCCCTCTCCTCGACGAGCCCCGGGGTGCCGTCGTAGGCGCCCACCCTAGGTGGCGACCTTCCGCATCTCGTACGCGGGCGGCACGCCCGCTCTGATCTTCTCGTGGAGCCGGACGATGCCCTCCATGAGAGCCTCGGGCCGGGGAGGGCAGCCGGGAACGTGCATGTCGACGGGCACGACCCGGTCGACGCCCTGGAGCACGGCGTAGTTGTTGAACATCCCGCCCGAGCTCGCGCAGGCTCCCATCGCGATCACCCACTTCGGCTCGAGCATCTGGTCGTAGATCTGGCGGAGCGGCCCGGCCATCTTGTGCGCGACTCGGCCCGACACGATCAGCAGATCGGCCTGCCGCGGGGACGCCCGGAACGCCTCCATGCCGAAGCGGGCGATGTCGTAACGGGCCGAGACGATCGACATCATCTCGATAGCGCAGCAGGCGAGACCGAATGTATCCGGCCACATCGATTTCGACTGCGCCCAGGCGATCGCCTTGTCGAGCGTCGTCATCATGAGGCGCTCCTCGAGCTCGGCCACCTCGCGCTCGAAGACGCCCGGCGGCTTGTGGCGCATCAACACGCGCTCCGAGGAGATGCCCCGATCGACAAGGCGGCGACTCATCGCCACTCGAGTGCCCCCTTCTTCCAGATGTACACGTACGCGAGCGCCAGAATGCCGATGAAGAAGCCGAACTCCGCCACGGCGAACCAGCCGACGCTGCCGAGCACGACCGCGACCGGGTAAAGAAACACGATCTCGATGTCGAAGACGATGAACAGCATGGCCGTGAGGTAGAAACTGACCGTGAAGCGCTGCTGCAGCGGAGGACCGGTGGAGACGCCCGATTCGAACGGCATGTCGCGGGCCCGGGACCGGCGCCGCGGCCGCGTCGCGAAGACGAATGACATGACGATCATCGAGGCCGGGATCGCGACGGCCATGAGCCCGTAGATGAGCAGAGGGAAGTAGTTGTCGAGCATCAGGCCGCCGGGACTCTACCTACGCGTCGCTCTCGCGGTTCGTGGCACAAGCACCGCTCTTCCCTCCCGGTGGCGGGCGAATCTGCCCCTCCGCACTGTAGCGGCACAAGCGGACGGCGGGGGCACCTAAGAAATGCCTGCACAGAGCCGTATTTGGGCTGTGCCACGAGTGTCACGAACTGCTACCCCGTGGCACGTTGGTAGAATCCCGATCAGGAGGAAACGATCGTCATGCTGAACCTGACCGATAATGCTGCGAGCAAGTTCAAGGAGCTCGCCTCCCAGGAGCCCGCGGGCGAGGCCGAGGTGCTGCGCGTGGCGATCCAGGGCGGTGGCTGCTCCGGGTTCCAGTACGCGCTCGGTTTCGACAGGGGCCCTCAGGACGGCGACAACGAGCTCGAGTCGAACGGCGTGCGTATCGTCGTCGACCCCTTCAGCGCGCCGTATCTGCTCGGCTCCGAGATCGACTTCGTCGAGGCGCTCATGGGCGGCGGGTTCGCTATCAACAACCCGAACGTCGAGGCCGCCTGCGGCTGTGGCTCGTCCTTCCAGGCGAAGGACGATGCGACCGGCGAGGGCGATCCGGTCGCGACGCATGCCGGCGGGGGTTGCGGCGCCGGCTGCAGCCACTGACGGCGGATCCTGCGGATTCGGGGAATCCTGCGGATTCCCTTAGCGAATGCGGAGCATTCGCCATGCAGCACGGCGTGAGCCTGCTTGCTGGTAGACGCTCTTTGTAGCATCGTCGCGTGAGTGCCGACCGCCCGCTCCGCGTCGCTGTCGTGGGCTCGGGGCCAGCCGGTTTCTACGCAGCCGGCCATCTGCTCGCGTCCGACTTTCCCGCCGAGGTGGACATGATCGAGCGTCTGCCGACGCCCTGGGGGCTCGTGCGCCTGGGGGTCGCCCCCGACCATCCCAACATCAAGGCCGTCTCCAAGGTCTACGAGAAGATCGCTCGTCAACCCGGCTTCCGGTTTCTCGGCAACGTCGAGGTGGGGCGGGATCTCGAGCATGTCGATCTCGCACGGCTGTACGACGCGGTCGTCTACTCGGTGGGGGCGCAGACCGACCGGCGGCTCGGCATTCCGGGCGAAGACCTGCCCGGCTCCTGGGCCGCCACGGAGTTCGTCGCCTGGTACAACGGCCACCCGGACTTCCAAGACATCGTCTTCGACCTCTCCGTGAAGCGGGCGGTCGTGATCGGCAACGGCAACGTCGCCGTCGACGTCGCTCGCATGCTCGCGCTGGCCGAGGAGGAGATCGCGTCGACCGACACAACGGACGCGGCGATTGCCGCCATCCTGGGCTCGGAGCTCGAGGAGATCGTGATGTTGGGGCGACGCGGGCCGGCGGAGGCCTCGTTCACGACGCCGGAGCTCAAGGAGCTCGGCGAGCTCGCCGACGCCGACATCGTCGTGGACCCGGCCGAGCTCGAGCTCGAGCCCGCGAGCGAGGCGGCCCTCTCGGAGACCGCCGTGGCGCGCAATCTCGCCGTGCTGCAGGAGTACGCCGCGCGGCCGCCGGCCGGAAAGCGGCGGCGCCTCGTGCTGCGCTTTCGCGTCTCGCCCGTCGCGATACTCGGGGACGGCAAGGTCGAGGCGATCGAGATCGTGCGCAACGAGCTCGTCGCCGACGACGGCGGGCGCGTGCGGGCAGTGGCGACCGACGAGCGCGAGGTCATTCCCTGCGGCATCGTCTTCCGCAGCGTGGGGTACCGGGGCATTCCGGTTCCCGGCGTGCCGTTCGACGAGGAGCGCGCCACGATGCGCAATGACGCCGGGCGCGTTCTGGACGAAAGCGGGGACCCGGTCCGGGGCCTCTACTGCGCCGGGTGGATCAAGCGCGGGCCGACCGGGATCATCGGCACGAACAAGAAAGACGCGACCGAGACGGTCGAGCGCCTGCTCGAGGACGCCCGCACGGGCGTGCTCCCTCGCGTCGAGGCCGCCGCCGGCGATGTGGACGCCTTCCTCGCCGAGCGCGGCGTGAGCGTCGTCACCTACGACGGCTGGGAGGCGATCGACGCGCTGGAGTCCAGCCGAGGCGAGCCGCACGGGCGTCCACGCAACAAGCTCGTCAGCTGGGACGAGCTGCTGGCGACGGCTTTGCAGAGAGTCTCGTAGCCCGGCCTAGGGCTCCGAGCCACTCCATGTCAAGGCCGAGGTGTGCCGAAAGTCCCACCGGATAGTGCCGTTACTTCGCAGGGGTCTGACCCCGGGGGTCAGACCCCCTACAAGTCAAGACCGAGGTGTGCCGGAAGTGGTACGAAACCGTGCCGGTTGTCATGAGGCAGAGCTCCGGAGGGCGGCCTGCCGAACCCGGGCGCCGATAGACTCGGTGGCATGGAATCCGGCACGCAGCAAGAGCTGTGGGGTGCGGAGACACGGAAAGCGGTCGCGAACTTTCCGGTCTCCGGCGAGCCGATCCCGGTGTCGGTCGCGCGGTGGCTCGCCCGCATCAAGGCGGCGGCCGCGCGGGTGAACGCCGAGCTCGGCCTGCTCGACGCCGACATCGCCGAGCGCATCGCAGTCGCGGCCGATCGGGTTGCCGCCGGCGAGTTCGACGACCAGTTCCCGATCGATGTCTTTCAGACCGGCTCGGGCACGTCGTCGAACATGAACGCCAACGAGGTGATCGCGAGCCTCGCGGGCGAGGGCGTCCACCCGAACGACCACGTCAATATGGGGCAGTCGTCGAACGACGTCTTCCCGTCGGCGGTGCATCTGGGGGCGCTGGACGAGACCGTGAACGACCTCCTGCCGGCGCTCCGGAGCCTCGCAGAGTCGCTCTCAGCCAAGGCCGCGGAGTTCGACGACGTCGTCAAGTCGGGCCGGACGCATCTCATGGACGCGGTGCCCGTGACGCTCGGCCAGGAGTTTGGCGGCTATGCGGCCCAGGTCTCTCAGGGAGTCGCGCGCGTCGAGGCGACACTCGAGCGTCTCGGCCAGATCCCGCTGGGCGGGACTGCCGTCGGTACCGGCCTGAACACGCACCCCGAGTTCGCGGAGCGGGTACGCAGCCGCCTGGCGACGGACTCCGGGCTCGGCATCCATCCACCCGCCGACCCGTTCGAGGCCCAGGCCGCACGGGACGCGCTCGTGGAGGAGTCCGCGGCGCTCAAGGTCGTGGCCGTCTCGCTGACGAAGATCGCTAACGACCTCCGTTTCATGGGCTCGGGCCCGCGAGCGGGTCTGGCCGAGATCTTCCTGCCGGAGCTGCAGAAGGGCAGCTCGATCATGCCCGGGAAGGTAAACCCGGTCATCCCGGAAGTCGTCACCCAGGTCGCCGCCCAGGTCGTCGGCAACGACCAGGCGATCGCGATCGGTGGCATGCAGGGTCACTTCGAGCTCAACGTCTTCGTTCCGCTGATGGCGCGCAACCTCCTCCAGTCGATCAGCCTGCTGGCGAGCGCCGCACGCCTCCTCGCCGAGAAGTGCGTCGACGGGATCGAGGCGAACCGGGAGCAGTGCGAGCGCTACGCGGAGCTGACGCTGTCGGCCGCCACCGCGCTCAACCCGTACATCGGGTACGACCTCGCGAGCGAGATCGTCAAGGAGGCCGCGGCCTCGAATCGGTCGCTGCGCGAGGTCGCCAGGGAGAAGGGCGTCTCCGACGACGTGCTCGACAAGGCTCTCGACTATCGGGCGATGGCGCGCGGCGGCCTGGTGTAGTGGTCGCCGCGCCGTAGCCTCCGTGCAGGTCAATCGTCCGAGCGAGCCGGGCTACGCGGGTCTTGGCACGTTCTGCAAGGTCGAGCTCGCTCTCACGCCGGCCGAGCTCGCCGGCGCCGACGTGGCGATCGTCGGAGCGCCCTTTGATGAGGGCGTGTCGAACCGTCCGGGCGCACGGTTCGGCCCGCGGGCGATCCGTCTCGTCGACAACTTCGCCGAGAGTCCTCCGACGCGGCCTCACATGCTGCTCGGGGTCGATCCGTTCGCCGAGCTTCGAGTCGTCGACTACGGCGACGCCGAATGCGTGCCGGCCGGTCTGGAGCAGAGCCATGCCGCCGTCGAGCGAGCCGTGCTCGACGTCCTGGAAGCCGGCGCCACTCCGATCGTCCTCGGCGGAGACCATTCGGTCGCGTACCCGAACCTCGTGGCGATGGCCAAGCACCACGGAGGCGGCGCCGTCGGCGTCATCCAGTTCGACACCCACGCGGATACGGCCGACATCGTCTGGGGGGTTCGCCTATCCCATGGCACGCCAATGCGGCTGGCCGTCGACGAGGCGTGGATCCGGGGGGATCACTTCATCCAGGTGGGGCTTCGGGGCTACTGGCCACATGCGGCCGAGTTCGATTGGATGCGCTCTGTCGGGATGCGCTGGCACACGATGTACGAGGTCGAGGAGCGCGGTATCGGCGCCGTGATCGACACGGTGATCGCCGAGGCCTCCGAGCATCTGCCCGAGATCGTGTATCTGATCGTCGACGTCGACGTGCTCGACCCGGGCTGGGCGCCCGGCAGGGGAACTCCCGAACCGGGCGGTCTCCTTCCCCGCGAGCTCCTGACCGCGGTTCGCAGGCTGTGCCACGAGCTCCCCGTGGCCGGGATGGAGGTCGTTGAGGTCTCGCCGCCCTACGACCCGGCGAGCGTCACGGCCCCCGTCGCCCACCGCTGCGTGACCGAGGCCCTGTCCGGTATCGCGCTGCGCCGCAAGGGTGGGCCGGCGCGGCCCCAGCTGCCGGCGAGTTGACGGTCACATCCCTTTCGGCGGCCCGTCGGACGCGTGCGTTCGACCCCCCGCTTGACTAATAGGAAGATATCTGCCTATTATGACGACGTGAGGCGGAAGCGCGATGCCCTGCTCCCGCTCGAGGTGTCCATCCTCGAGAACGGCGTCCTCCTTCGGCAGCGCGGAGTCGAGGAGTTTCACGGCTTCGCCATCGCAAAGGAGCTGCGTGACACGGAGCGCGCCCGCAGCCTCACCGCGCACGGGACGCTGTACAAGGCGCTCGAGCGCATGGAGCGCTCGGGCCTGCTGGAGAGCCACTGGGAGAACCCGCTCGTCGCGGCCGAGGAGGGCCGGCCACGGCGGCGGCTGTATCGCGTCACCGGCCTCGGCGAGCGCGCGCTTCGCAGCCCCGGCGCCGTCCGACCCGCGCCCGCCGTTCGGCCGCAGACCGGGATCGTGACGTCGTGACGATCGACCGGCACGTGATGCGCCTGGCCCGCGCCTGGGCCCGCCTCTACACGCACGGCCTCCCGGAAGAGGACGCCGGCGCCCGCCGGGCCGAGCTCGACTCCGACCTCTGGGAGCATACGCACGACGGCCGCCTGAACTGCCGCCCTCCCGCGGTAACCGCGCTCGAGATCGCGCGCCGGGTCCTCGCGGGGGCGCCGGCAGATATTGCATGGCATTTCGAGCGGCGGCGCGCGCGGCGAGCCGCGCCAGGGGGAAGCTCTTCCGGGCTCATGGAATGAGCGTCGGCACGTGCGCCCTGGGTTGCTGGTTTCTCGCCTCGGCGGTCATGGTCCCGCTGAACGATTGGTGGGAGGCCGGAACTCCGGTCGGCTACGCGGCGCTCTGTGCCGTCTCTGGGGCCCTCGTCCTCGCCGGGATGGTCGGTCGTGGTGCCTCCAAAGGCTGGTCCAGGAGGACCATCGCGGCCGGCGCGATTCTCGGTGCCTCTCTCACCTGGTGGGCAATCGTCCCCGTGCTCGGCGCCCTCGCCGTACTGGGATGGAGCTACAGGGAGGCACGAGGGAGCGCGACGAGCGTGCCATGACGCCGCACGCCGAGACGCACCAACACCAGGTCCCTTAGCAGTCGCTCGTGGCCGCGTGACGCTGCTCGTCGGCACGGTACGAGGACCGGACGAGCGGGCCCGAGAAAACGGAGCCGAAGCCCATGCGCTCGCCCTCTTCCCGGAGCATCCGGAACTCGTCGGGATGCACCCAGCGGTCGATCGGAGCGTGCTTCGGGGAGGGCTGGAGGTACTGGCCGATCGTGACGACGTCGACCCGGTGTGCGCGCAGGTCGCGCAGCGTCGCGATCACCTCGTCGTTCGACTCGCCGAGCCCGACGATGATCCCGGACTTCGTCAACACCGGGTAGTCCGCGATCTCCTTGGCGCGCTCGAGCAGCCAGAGCGCCTTGTCGTACGACGCCTTGGCGCCGCGCATGTGCGGATGGAGGCGGCGCACCGTCTCGATGTTGTGGTTGAAGACCTCGGGCTGCTCGGCGAGGACGATGTCGAGCGCCTCCTCCTCGACTTCGAGGAAGTCGGGCGTCAGCACCTCGACCGAGGCCCCGGGAACCTGGGCTCGGAGCGCTCTGATGGTGGCGGCGAAGTGACCGGCGCCTCGATCGGGTAGGTCGTCGCGGTCGACGGAGGTGACGACGACGTGGGACAGCCCCATCCGCTTCGCGGTCCCGGCCAGACGCAGCGGCTCGAGAAGATCGGGCGGCCCATCCGGCTTCCCCGAGTGGACATAGCAGTAGCGGCAGGCGCGCGTGCATGTGTCGCCCAGGATCTGGAAGGTCGCGGTGCCGCGGCCCCAGCACTCGGCGATGTTCGGACAGCGGGCCTCCTCGCAGATCGTGTGCAGGTGTTGTCCGTGGATGAGCGAGCGCACCTCGGCGAAGCGGGAGTCGGCGCTCGGCGCCCGCACCCGCATCCACTCGGGGCGGCGCGGCCGCTCGGCGACGGGGAGCGATTTCACGCGGGGGCCCCCATGCGCTCGTGCAGCGGCTGCGGCCAGAGACCGGCGCCGGCGTCCGAGGGAAGTTGCTCGAGGTCGAGCTCGAAGGCCTCCTCGAGCGCCGCGGTCAGCAGCGGACGCGCATCCGCGACGGCGACCGGCCGTCCGAGCTCGCCGGCGACCGACGTGAACGTCGCCCGGTCGAGCCCGCACGCCGTGATCCACTCGGTGAACGGGGCAGGATCGAGGTCGACGTTGAGGGAGAGGCCGTGCGTGGTCACCCAGCGAGAGACGTGGACGCCGATGGAGGCGATCTTGCGCGGGCTCTCGTCCGTTATCCAGACGCCGGTCAGGCCGTCGATGCGCGCCGCCTCGAGCTCGAAGCCCGCGAGGGCCTGAATCGCCGCCTCCTCGAGGTCACGGCAGTAGCGCCTGACGTCCTTGCCGTGAAGTCGCAGGTCGAGGATCGGATAGCAGACGAGCTGTCCTGGCCCATGGTAGGTCGAGCGCCCCCCTCGATCGGTCTCGACCACGTCGGCCTCGGCGTCCTCCGGCAGGTGGAGCTCCTCTGCGGTCGTCCGCTTGCCGGTCGTCACCGTCGCCGGGTGCTCGAGCAGGACCACCGTCTCGGGGATGGCGCCCTGCGTGACCGCGGCGGCGAGGGAGCGCTGGAGATCCCATGCCTCACGGTACGGCGTCTCGCCGAGCTCCAACAGGTAGGCGCTGCGTCTCACCGCCACCGATTCTAGAGGCGGAACGGACCGCGCTCTCGGGTCGTCCGCGTCAGTAGGACGACTCGTCCCAGGTCTCGAGGCTCGTCCTGATGTCGCGCATGAACGGCGCCGCGTAGGCGCCGTCCACGAGACGATGGTCGTAGCTGATGCAGAGGTTCATGATCGGGCGGACCGCGATCGTGTCGTTCCCCTGCTCGTCGCTGACGACCCAGGGGCGCTTGACGATCGCCTCGACGTCGATGATCCCGACCTGGGGCTGGTTGATGATCGGGGTCCCGCCGATGGCGCCGAACCCTCCAGGGTTCGTGATCGTGAACGTCCCGCCCTGAACCTCGTCGGGGCTGAGCTTCTTCGTGCGGGCGCGCTCGGCGAGATCCTGGATCGCCCGCGCGATGCCGAGCAGGTTCTTCTCTTCGGCGCTGCGGATGACAGGGACGATAAGGCCCTTGCCGTCGTCGAGCGCCACTGCGATGCCGAGGTTGACGGACTGCTTGATCACGATCTGGTCGCCCCGGATCTCCGCGTTCATGCGCGGCCAGCTCTGGAGCGCGCCCACCACGGCCCGCGCGATGAACGCGAGGTACGTGAGGCGGACGCCGTGCCGCTGCTCGTACTCGCCCTTGAGCCGGTCGCGGATCGCGACGACCTTCGCCATGTCGACCTCGAAGATGGCCGTCACGTGCGCGGACGTCTGGACCGAGCGCACCATGTGCTCGGCGATCGCCTTCCGCATCACGGTCATCGGCTCGTAGACCTCTCCCGCGCCGGGCTCCGCCGTGGCAGGAGCGGGAGCGGGCGGAGCGGGCGGGGGCGCCGTGGACGCTGGAGCCGGCTCCGCAACGGCAGGCTCGACCGGTGCAGCCGGCTCGGCGACGGATGGAGGCGCCGGCGCGGCCTCGGCAACCGCGGCGGCATCCTCGACAACCGCAGCCTGTCTGGCTGGTTCGGCCTCGATGAAGTCGAGGATGTCCTTCTTCGTGACCCTGCCGCCCCGTCCGGTGCCAGGCACGTCCGAGACGTTGACGCCGTGCTCGGCCGCGATGCGGGCGACGACCGGGGAGACGAAGGCGCGTCCGTCGACGTCCTCCTCGGCCGCGTCGGCCTCGCCGGTCGGCGCGGCTGGAACAGGCTGGCCGGCGCAGGCGCCGGCGGCGCAGGCGCCGAGGGTGCGGGCTCCTGCGGTTCGGGCGCCGCGGGCGCCGCGATCTGCTCGGCGCTCGAGGCGGCGCTCGCCTCCGCCGCAGCCTCTTGCGTCGCCGGCTCGGGCACCTCCTCGACTGGAGCGGCGGGCGGCAGCTCTGCCTCGAGTGGCTCCATCTGCGCTCCCACGGGCGAGATCGTCGCGATGACCGTTCCGACGGGCACCGTCTCGCCCTCCTGAGCGAGGATCCGTCCGAGCACGCCCTCGGCGGGGCTCGGCACCTCGGTATCGACCTTGTCCGTCGAGATCTCGAGCAGCGGCTCGTCGGCGGCGATCGGCTCCCCCTCCGCCTTCAACCACTTCGTGATCGTGCCCTCGGAGACGGAGACGCCCATCTGGGGCATCACGACGTCAACAGCGGTCCCGGTGGCCATCTACCCTCCTTGGCAGTCGTCAGTACGACGCGAGATTTCGCAGCCCTTCCACGACGTCCTCCACCTGCGGGATGAACCGCTTCTCGAGCGGAGGCGAGAACGGTACAGGCGTGTCGGGCGCCGCGAGCCGGCGGACCGGCGCGTCGAGGTGCTCGAAGGCCTCCTCGGCGATCGTGGCCGCGATCTCGGCGCCGAAGCCGGCCGTGCGCGTGTCCTCGTGCAGCACGAGCACGCGCGACGTCTTCGCGACCGATGCGAGCACGGCCTCCCGATCCCAGGGGATGATCGTCCGCAGGTCGAGGATCTCCACCGAGAGCGTGTCCTCGTTCGCGAGCCGCTCGGCGGCATCGGCTGCCGTGTGCACCATCGCTCCCCAGGTGATCACCGAGACGTCGGCGCCTTCGCGATGGAGCCGTGCCGCTCCGAAGGGGACGGTGAAGCGCTCGTCCGGTACCTCGCCCTTGATGCGCCGGTAGAGGTGCTTGTGCTCGAAGTAGAGGACCGGGTTCGGATCGTCGATCGCGCTCAGCAGTAGCCCCTTGGCGTCGGCGGGCGTCGCCGGGCAGGCGATCCTGAGACCCGGGATGTGCGCGAAGCTCGACTCGGGGTTCTGGGAGTGGAACGGCCCACCGGCGAAGCCGCCGCCGGACGGGAGTCGCACGACGATCGGGATCGGCGTCCCCGCGCGGTAGTGCTGCTTCGCCGCGACCGTGACGAGCTGATCCCAGGCGCAGGAGACGAAGTCCGCGAACTGCATCTCGGCGATCGGCCGCATGCCCATGAGCGCCGCACCGGTGCAACCGCCGACGATCGCCGTCTCGGCCAGCGGGGCGTCGATCACCCTCCACTCGCCGAACTCCTGCTGGAAGCCGTGCGTCACCTTGAAGGCGCCGCCGTAGGCGCCGATGTCCTCACCGATCAGGAACACCCGCTCGTCCCGGCGCATCTCCTCGCGCAGCGCGTCGGAGATCGCCTGCAGGTACGTCTTCACGGCCATCAGCGGAAGTGGGGAGCGTCGACGTCTTCCGGGTCGGCGTAGACGCCGTCGAGCAGCTCGTCCGGCGAGGGTAGGGGGCTGTCCTCGGCACGCCGGAGGGCGTCCCCGAGGACCCGCTTGACCTCGTCCCTCATGGCCGCCTCCTCGTCCTGGTCGAAGCCGACGTTCGTTCGCAGCCAGGCACGGTACCGGTCGATCGGATCCCGGGCAGACCACTCCTCGAGCAGCTCACGCGGAACGTACGAGGCGTCGTCGTGGACGCCGTGTCCCTCCATTCGCATCGTCACGGACTCGATCAGCGTCGGACCGCCGCCCTCCCGCGCCCGATCGATCGCGCGCCGGGCCTCGCGGTAGACCGCGGGCACGTCCGTGCCGTCGACGACGACCCCCTCGAAGCCGTACGCCGCAGCGCGATCGGCGATGTGCTCGACCGGATACTCGAGGCGCGACGGCGTCGAGTAGGCGAACTGGTTGTTGTCGCACACGAACACCACCGGCAGTTGCCTCACGCCGGCGAGGTTCATCGCCTCGTGGGCGTCTCCGCGCGCCGAGCTTCCCTCGCCGAACCAACCGACGGCCACGCGGCGCTCCCCGCGGATGCGGAAGGCGAGCGCACAGCCGACTGCGACGGGAAGCATGGCCGGGAGGTGGCTGACCATCGTCACCACCCCGAGCCGAATGTCGCCGACGTGGACGTTTCCGTCTCGCCCGCGGCAGGGGCTGTCGGAGCGACCCATGTAGTGGGCCAGGATGCGCCAGGGCTCGAGCCCGCGCACGATGTGGACCCCCATGTCGCGCTGGACCGGAGTGCCCACGTCCTCCGGTCGCATGGCCGTCGCGACGGCGACGGCCGCCCCTTCGTTCCCGCGCCCGGTGTAGAAGCTGCCCGGGATCTTGCCCTGCTTGTAGAGCAGGTGACCGCGCTCCTCGACGCCTCGGGTGAGCAGCATGCTGCGAAACATGCCGAGCAGGTCCTCGCGATCGAGACCCGCTTCCCTCAGCTCGTGGAGCGTTCCGGCCGGCTCCGCTTCCCGGGCGACGGACATGCAATTCCTCCTTCGATCACACTGTAGATGAGGGCGCCACGGATGCCATACCCGCCGCGGTACCCTGGTGAACCATCGGCAAGGCAGCTGACTGGTTGAGGGAAGAGCGACGCCGGACTCTCGGCGACTGGGTCGCGCTCTGCCCTTCGTGCGGTCACGGTCAGCGGTACTTCGAAGGCGGCGAGGCGGAGGTTCCGCCGGCGTGCCCGACGTGCGGCGCGTGCCTCGTCCTGGGCTGCCCCGGCTGCGGCGCACGGATCGCCTCGATGTTCGCCGTCGCCTGCGAGGACTGCGGAGCGTCGCTGCGTGACCCGCAGGGCTTCGGCGGGCCGATCCGCCGCGAGCGCACCTAGCAGTCCTAGGATCCGTCCGTGCGGATCACGCGGGTCGCCGCCTACCGGCTGGAGCTGCCGTTCGCAGAGGGCGAATACGGCGTCTCGGGAGGGCGAACGGCCACGTCGTTCGACTCGACCGTCGTCGTCGTCGAGACGGACGTGGGGGTGGAGGGCTGCGGCGAGATGTCGTCGCTCGGCGCGACCTACGATCCAGCCTTCGCCGGCGGCGCGAGAGCCGGCCTGGCGGAGCTGGCACCCGCGCTCCTGGGCATGGATCCCCTCCAGGCGGAAGGCGTCAACCGGCGCCTGGATGCCACCCTGAGGGGCCACCCGTATGCGAAGTCGGCTCTCGATATGGCCTGCTGGGACGCGGCCGGGAAATCCGTCGGCCGGCCGCTCAGCGAGCTGCTCGGCGGGCGCTACGGAGACGCCGTCACGCTCTACTGCGCCATTCCGCCCGCCACGCCGGAGTCGATGGCCCGGTCGGCCGTGGCGCGGGTCGCGCAGGGCTACCGGCGCGTCCAGGTGAAGGTCGGCGAGGATCCGCTCGTCGATCTCGAGCGCGTCGCGGCTGTTCGCGCCGCCGTCGGCCCCGACGTCGTCCTCATCGCCGACGCCAACGGCGGCTGGCCGGTGCGGGATGCCCGCCGCTTCCTGCTCGGGCTTCGAGACGAAGGGCGTGATGCTCGAGCAGCCGTGCTCGACGCTCGAGGAGATCGCCGCCCTGCGACCGCACTGCCGGCACCCCCTTGTCCTGGACGAGTCCATCGACTCGGTCGGCGCGCTCCTGCGCGCGCATACGGCCGGGCTCGCCGACGGGATCACGATCAAGCTCGCACGGGTCGGCGGAATCACGCGGGCGCGTCTCATCCGCGACCTCGCCGTCGCCCTGCGCATTCCGGTCACCGTCGAGGACACCGGTGGGAGCGACATCGACACGGCGGCGATGGTGCAGGTCTCGCTCTCGACCCCCGAGGAGCTGCGGACGCACACCTACGACTTCGCCGAGTTCGTGACGGTATCGAACGCCGAAGGGCTGCCGGCGATCGTGGACGGCAGCCGGCGGGTCCCGGAAGGGGCCGGTCTCGGTGTCACGCTCCGCCGAGAGGTGCTCGGGGAGCCGTTTCTCGACATCCGAGCCTGAGACGCCGGTCAGGTCTACGAGCGGACGAGCCGGAGGGTCAGCGAACGACGATCTCGGAGAAGTAGATGACGGTGACGATGTCCTCGTCGGACACGTCCCGGTTGTAGATCTGCCCGAGGAAGTGGACCATCTCCTCGTTGCGGCGCAGCTCGGGGTTGTCGTGCTGAACCTCGCGCGGCGACAGGTCGCCGAGGCGCTTGACCTCGACCTTGTCGATGACGGCGTCGAAGATCAGCTCCCGCGGGCCGAAGCGCGTACCCGCGAGCACGCGCACGATCATGCCCTTCTTGTACTTCCCCGACTTGTCGCCCAGACGGATGGTCGCGGTCTTCCGACGGCTGCGAAGCTGGTCGGCGACGATAGGGGAGTAGAAGTTGAGCGCGTACAAGGGCTGCATCGGAGGCGGCGGAGCGCCCGCTCGGCGCACGCATCATAGAGAATCCGCGTCTGCGGAAACGAGCTCGAGAGCCCGGCGTGCCATCTCGCGCTCCCCGCCGTAGGAAAGCTCGCTCGGCGCGTCGGCGAGCGGTACCCAGCGCGTCTCGGCCACCTCGTGCCGATGCTCGGCCGCGACGTTACCGAGCCGGCCGCGGGTCGCGCGAAAGAGGTAGAAGCTGACGACCTTGAAAATGCGCTCGCCATCCCAGGTGTAGACGTAGCGAACGTCCCCGAGCTTGCTGACCAGTCGAGCGTCGAGCCCGGTCTCCTCGAGCACCTCCCGGGCAGCTGCGTCGGCCGCGGGCTCGCCGGGAGCGAGGTTCCCCTTCGGGAGGGCCCAGACTCGTGCCTTGCCGGCCGGGCGAATCGCCGCGACATGCCAGGAGCCGCGCAGCCGCCGCAGGACGACGCCACCGGCCGAGAACTCGCGTTTCACGCCCCAATCGTATCCATCTGGCACTCAGGCTGTAAGAGTGCCAACACCGAGCTTGCCAGAGGGCTCCCGACCCGCTAGAGTGTCGGCGTTGGCACTCACCGCGCTCGAGTGCCAGAAGATCCCTACGGCACAGAAGGAGGAGCGCTCATGGATCTACAGCCCCTGGGCGATCGCCTCATCGTCGAGGTTCTCGACGAGGAGGAGGTTCTCACGAGCGGCATCGTCCTACCGGACACCGCCAAGGAGAAGCCCCAGCGCGGCCGCGTGCTCGCCGTCGGCCCCGGCGCCCTCAACGATAAGGGCGACCGCACCCCGCTCGACGTCGATAGCGGCGACGAGATCATCTTCTCGAAGTACGGCGGGACAGAGATCAAGCTCGGGATGGACGAGTACCTCATCCTGCGCGAGTCGGACGTGCTTGCGAAGGTCGTCACGACCGGCGCGAAAAAGAGCAAGAAGCTGGCCGGCGCTGCCGCCTAGTCGAGAAAAGGAGAGAACGGTATGGCTCACAAGGAGCTGAAGTTCGAGGAGGATGCACGGCGCTCGCTCGAGCGTGGCGTCAACATCGTCGCGAACGCAGTCAAGGTCACGCTCGGCCCCAAGGGCCGCTACGTGGTGCTCGACAAGAAGTTCGGCGCGCCGACGATCACGAACGACGGCGTCACCATCGCACGTGAGATCGAGGTCGAGGACGTCTTCGAGAACCAGGGCGCGCAGCTCGTGCGCGAGGTCGCGACGGCGACGAACGATGTCGCCGGCGACGGCACCACCACCGCGACCGTGCTGGCCCAGGCGATCACCCGCGAGGGTCTCAAGAACGTCGCCGCCGGCGCCAATCCGATGGCGCTCAAGCGCGGTATCGAGAAGGCCGTCGGCTGGGTGGTCGACGACCTCAAGTCGCAGTCCAAGGAGGTCTCCGGCAAGGAGGACATCGCCCGCGTCGCCACCATCTCGGCCCGCGAGCGCGAGATCGGGGACGTCATCGCGGACGCGATCGAGAAGGTCGGCAAGGACGGCGTGGTGAACGTCGAGGAGGGCCAGACCTTCGGCCTCGAGCTCGAGTTCACCGAGGGCATGCAGTTCGACAAGGGCTACCTGTCGCCCTACATGATCACCGACCCCGAGCGGATGGAGGCTGTCCTCGAAGATCCCTTCATCCTGGTCGCCAACCAGAAGATCGGCGCCGTGAAGGACCTCCTGCCGGTGCTCGAGCAGGTCATCCAGGCCGGCCGACCGCTGCTCGTAGTGGCCGAGGACGTCGAGGGCGAGTCCCTCGCGACGATCGTCGTCAACAAGCTGCGTGGCACGTTCACCGCCGTGGCCGTCAAGGCTCCCGGCTTCGGTGATCGCCGCAAGCGCATGCTCGAGGACATCGCGATTCTCGTCGGCGGCGAGGTGATCACCGAGGAGATGGGTCTCAAGCTCGAGAACACGAAGCTGTCGCAGCTGGGCCGCGCCCGCAAGATCGTCGTCGACAAGGACTCGACCACGATCATCGACGGCGCCGGCGATCCCGAGCAGATCAAGGCCCGGATCAAGCAGCTGAAGGCCGAGGTCGAGAACACCGACTCGGACTTCGACCGTGAGAAGCTTCAGGAGCGGCTCGCCAAGCTTGCCGGCGGCGTTGCCGTCGTCAAGGTCGGCGCCGCGACCGAGACGGAGATGAAGGAGAAGAAGCATCGCGTCGAGGACGCGCTGCAGGCCACCCGGGCGGCCCTCGAGGAGGGCATCGTGCCCGGCGGCGGCGTCGCGCTCGTCAACGCCGCGGACGCCGTTCGCAAGAACTCCGAGGGGCTCGACAGCGACGAAAAGACCGGTGCGTCGATCATCCTCCGTGCGCTCGAGGAGCCGCTCCGCCAGCTCGCGACCAACGCGGGTCTCGAGGGCTCCGTCGTCCTCGACAAGGTACGCAACGCGGCCAAGGGTCAGGGTCTCAACGTCGACTCCGGCGAGGTCGAGGATCTCGTCAAGAGCGGCATCATCGACCCGACGATGGTCACGCGCTCGGCGCTGCAGAACGCGGCCTCGATCGCGAAGAACATCATCACGACCGAGGCGATCGTCGCCGAGGCGCCCGAGCGGGAGAAGGCGGGTATGCCCGGCGGCGGCGGTATGCCCGGCGGGATGGGCGACTTCTAGGAGCACGTGGGGGGAGCAGGCTCCCCCCACGAACCCCCCACTGGCGCTCGCTTCGCTCGCGCTGTTTGCACAAGGGACTGGCCGGCCAAGCCGGCCAGTCCCTTCTTTCATGGCCTTCGGGCCAGGGCAGTCGTAGGGGCCGGATCTCATCCGGCCCGTCGGGGCGGGGAACGGCGTCTCGACTGCCTCGCCCTTGTAGGGGCCGGATCTCATCCGGCCCGCTCCACCGCGTCAGTGGGCGACTAGCCAGCACGCCGCCCGGTGCCCGTTCTCCCCGGCGTCGAGCAGCTCCACGGGATCCTCCTTCGGGCAGCGCTCGAAGACCGCCGGGCAGCGCGGGTGGAAGCGACAGCCTGGCGGCACATGCACCGGGTTCGGCGTCTCCCCGACCAGGATCTGCGGTCGCATGCGCTCGCGCGGGTCGCGCTTCGGCACCACGGAGATCAGCGCCTGCGTGTACGGATGCCGCGGATTCGAGACGACCTCACGCGCAGGCCCCTCCTCGACGATCCGTCCGAGATACATCACGGCGATCCGGTCGGCGAAGCGCGCGGCGGTAGAGAGGTCGTGCGTGATCATGAGGATCCCGAGGCCCGAGCTCCGAAGCTCTTCCAGGAGGGCGAGGATGCCGGCCCTGACGGAGACGTCGAGCATCGAGACGGGCTCGTCGGCGACCAGGAGCTCCGGCCCGAGGACGAGCGCAGATGCGATGGCCACGCGCTGGCGCTGGCCGCCCGAGAGCTCGTGAGGGAAGCGCTCCAGGAAGAGCTCGACCGGTGTCAGACCGGCACGCTCGAGTGCCTCGGCGACCCGATCGCGCCGCTCTTCCTTCGTCCCCACGTCGTGGACGACCAGCGGCTCCTCGACAGTCTGGCGTACCCGGAAGCGCGGGTCGAGGGACTCGTACGGGTCCTGGTAGACGATCTGCATGCGGCGCCGCAGCGGTCGCAGCTCGCCGCCCGACAGCTTCGTGATGTCCCGGCCGCGGAAGCGAATCGTTCCTGCGTCCGGCTCGATCATGCGCATCACCGTCTGGGCCGTCGTGGTCTTGCCGCAGCCCGACTCCCCGACGAGGGCGAGCAGCTCGCCTTCGGCGAGCGCGAAGGAGACGCCTTCGACCGCGTGCACTACCTCGTGAGGACGGCGCGCAATGGCCTCGACGATTCCACGCGGGACCGGGTAGCGCGTCACGAGACCGTCGACCTCGAGCAGCGGCACCGGAGCAGTGCTGCCGGTGTCCCCGCCGGTCACGAGGCCGCCCGTGCAGCCGGGTCGTTCAGGTGACAGGCTGCGGCGCGTCCGTCGCCGAGCTCGAGGAAGCTCGGGTGGACCGTCCGGCACGGCTCGAAGGCACGGTCGCAGCGCGGGTGAAAGGGACAGCCGACGAGCTGCTGGTCGAGGCGCGGCGGCGTGCCGGGAATCGAGGCGACGGCGTCCCGTCCATAGAGATCGGGGGTGGCCGCGAAGAGCAGACGCGTGTAGGGATGGCGGGGGTCGTGGTAGAGCTGCTCGACGGAGCCCGTCTCCACGATCTCGCCGGCGTACATGACGGCCGCTCGCGTACACGTCTGCGCCACGACGGGCAGGTCATGGGTGACGAGCACGACCGCGAGGCCGAGGTCGATGGACAGGCTGACGAGGAGCTCCAGCACCTGCGCCTGCACCATCACGTCGAGCGCCGTCGTCGGCTCGTCGGCGAGCAGCACTTTCGGCTTGCAGGCCAGCGCCATCGCGATAGCCGCGCGCTGGCGCATGCCTCCCGAGAACTCGTGCGGATAGCGGTCGGCGCGGTCGCGGGCGATGCCGACGAGCTCGAGCAGCTCGCCGACCTGGCGGCGCGCGGTCTTGCCCTCCGCGATCCCATGGAGCTCCATCGGCTCCACGATCTGCTCGCCGATGCGCTTCACCGGGTTGAACGCGTTCATGGCGCCCTGGAAGACCATGGCGATGTCGCGCCAGCGGTGAGGCGACACGGATTCCTCGCCGCGGGCGAGGATGTCCTCGCCGTCGAGCAGAGCGTGCCCGGCGACGCCTGCGTTCGGAGGCAGGAGCCCCATCAGCGCGAGGATCGAGGTGGTCTTCCCGCAGCCGGACTCACCGACCAGGCCGAGCCGCTCTCCCGCCGCGAGCTCGAAGCTCGTGCCCTGGACCGCGTGGAGCTCCCCGCCCCCCTCGAGCTCGAACCAGACGTGCAGCTCCTCCACGCGCAGGACAGGCGCCGTCACGGCGTGCTCTCCGGGAGTCGTCGGACGCGGAACCGACGGACGGACAGGTGGCCGGTGCGCAGGCGCGGGTTGAGGGCGTCCTCGAACGCGCGCCCGACGAGCGTGCAGGCGAGCACGACGATCACGACGGCTACTCCGGGCGGGACGATGGCCCACCAGGCATCCGCCGTGATGGCATTCGACTCGAATGCGTTCTGCACCAGCTTGCCCCAGGACGTGAGGCTCGGGTCGCCGAGGCCGAGAAACGCCACGTACGTCTCGAGGAAGATGGCATAGGCCATCTGCAACACGGTGAGCGCGATCAGGATCGGAGCGACCTGGGGCAGGATGTGGAGGGCGATCACGCGGGTGTGGCCCGCGCCCAATGATCGCGCCCGCTGCACGTAGGCGCGCTCGCGGAGGCTCTTCGTCTCGGCTCTCACGAGCCTCGCGACGGATGCCCAGTAGATGATCCCGATGATCAGGATGATGTTCGTAAGGCTCCGTCCCCAGATCGCCGCGATCACGAGGATCAGGGGGATGTCGGGGATCGCGTAGACGTAGTTCGTGAGCCCGTTGAGACCCGTGTCCGTCTTGCCGCCGAGGTAGCCGGCGAGCAGCCCGACCGTCCCTCCGATGAACATCGCCACGGTCGCGGCCGCGAGTCCGACGATAAGCGAGACGCGGGACCCGTAGATCATGAGGGAGAGCATGTCGACGCCGCCGTCGTCGAGCCCGAACGGATGCGCCCACGACGGCGGCTCGAAGGCGTCGCCCACCTTCTCGCGCTCGCCATAGGGTGCGATGAGGGGCGCGAAGATCGCGATCAGGGCGAACGTCGCGAGCACCGCAAGGCCGATGACGACGGTGGGCTGGCGAATGGCCCCCGCCAGCGCGCCGCGCGGGCGCAACGTCGGTGGCCCGGCTTCGGCCTGGGCGACGACCACCTCGCTCACTGGGCGACCCTCGGGTCGAGCTTGAAATACAGGAGGTCGGCGACGAGGTTTGCGAGGACGACGGAGATCGTCAGGATCAAGAACGCGCCCTGGAGCATGGGGAAGTCACGCTGGAACACCGCCTCGTAGATCTCGAGACCGATGCCGGGATAGGAGAAGACGGCCTCGACGAGGATGGAACCACCGACGAGATAGCCGACGGAGAGCGCGATGAGCGATACGATCGGCAGGAGCGCGTTTCGCAGACCGTGGCGGAAGACGATCGCCCGGTTGCTCAGGCCTTTCGCACGCGCCGTGAGGATGTAGTCCTCGCCGAGCGTCTGCAGAAGGGCGGAGCGCGTGATCAACGCGTACTCGCCGAAGAGGACGAGCCCGAGCGTCAGGGCTGGAAGGATCATGTGCTTCATGCGGTCGACGAACGTCGTCCAGAAGCTCGGGTCGGAGAACTCGAGGAAGGGGTCGGAGATCCCGGAGATGGGCAGGATTCCGGCGAAGAGGATGATGAGCATGAGCCCGAGCCACTGCGTCGGCATCGCGTAGAAGAAAAGCGAGCCCGAGACCTGGGTCCACTCGGCCCAGGTGCCGCGGCGCCAGGCCGCGATCACCCCCGCGGCGATGCCGAAGACGATCGAGAACGCAGTGCCGAGAGCGAGCATCGGCAGCGTGTTCAGAAGCGGCGTCTTGAGCTCGTCCCAGACCGGCTGCTGGGAGACGAACGAGCTGCCCATGTTGCCCTGTAGCAGCTCCTTGAGGTAGATGCCGTACTGCTCGATCATGGGCTTGTCGAGCCCGAACTCCTCGCGCAGGGCCTCTTTGAACTCGATCGGGCAGTTTCGGCAGCGAAGGGCGCTTGCGACATCGCCCGGGGCGGCGCGGAAGATGATGAAGTTGAGCGTCGCGGCGAAGAAGATGGTCAGGATCGCGAACGCGACGCGCTTGATGAGGTAGTCCGCTCCTCTCACGAGGGGTACGGGTGGTCGCGCCGTGACTCCCGCTCGGCCGGGGCGCTCTCACCGGGAAGTCGTAGGGGCCGGATGTATCCGGCCCCTATAGTCGTTAGCGACGATCTGCGCGGGGCGGCCACTTACCCGATCTGATGGGCGTCTGTCCACGGCAGCTTGGAGAAGCCGGCCAGCTCGGGGTGCAGGCCGTCCCAGTTCGTCGCGTGCGCGACGTTCAGATCGAGGTTCACCAGCTGGATGTACGGCCGGTCGTTGTACAGGATCTCCTGCATCTCCCAGACGATCTCCCGGCGAGCGGCCTGGTCGACGGTCACGCCCTGTTGCTGGTACAGCTCGTCGTACTCGGCGTTGCAGTATGCGGTGTCGCTCCAGCCGCCGTACTGATCGCAGCCCACCACCGAGAGCACGAAGTCCGGGTCGAGGTAGCCGACCCAGTCCCACATCGCCATGTCGAACTCGAGGTACTTCCAGTCGGGCGCGCCGATCTCCTCGAAGGCGGTGGTGTCGTCGAGGGCTCTCTGGACGACCTCGATCCCGATCTGCTCGAGCCCTGTCCGGACGACCTCGAACGAGCGGTTGATGCCCTGGACTCCCGTCGGCGTGATGACCTCGTAGGACATCTTCTCGCCGTCCGGGTCGACCCTGATGCCGTCGGACCCACGGGCGTAGCCGGCATCGTCGAGCAGCTGGTTGGCGTGGTCGGCGTCGAACGGCTCAGGCTGGAGATCGGGATTCACCCAGTCGCCGGCGGGCGGCGCGACGATGCTCGCCCAGGGCTTGGCGAACCCTGCATACGCCGTATCGGCGATCGCCTGCTTGTCGATCGCGTACGCGACCGCCTCGCGGACGACCGGGTCGAGCAGCTCGCGATTCTTCGGCTTGGCGGGGTTGGAGTTGAAGATGAAGTTGTTCACCTGGAACCCGGGGATCCGTTCCACGACGAAGGCGTCGTCGCCCTCGAACGACGCGACCGCGTTGGCCGGAAGCTCGTCGATGCTGTCGAGCTGGCCGGCGCGCAGGGCCTCGACCATGGCGTCCTCATTCGTGAAGATCTGCAAGCCCACGGCGTCGACGTAGGGCTGCTGACCGTAGTAGCCGGGGTTCTTCTCGTAGATCGTCGTGCCCTTGTTCTCGAACTTCGTGATCGTGAACGCGCCTCCGGCTACGAGCGGCAGCGAGTCCTCGGGCTTCACCTTCTTGAGATCCTTGCCGTCGTTGCCGAGGTACTGCTCCCACACGTGCTTCGGGAGGATGAAGAACTGCTGCAGGTTGGGCAGCGCGTTGCCCACCGGCTGCTCGTACGTGATCACGAGCGTCTCCGGGTCGGGGGCCTCGCAGCCCGAGACGTGCGACAGGAAGGGCGCGAGCGAGGCGGTGGGCCCGTCCTTGTACTGCACGATCATGTTGCAGGTCCAGGCGCCGTCCTCGGCCGTGAGGGGCGTGCCGTCGGACCAGGCTCCTGGCTTGACCTTGAAGGTCCAGACCGTCCCGTCCGGAGAAGTCTCCCAGCTCTCGGCCCAGTCGCCCTCGAACTCGAAGCCCGGGGCGTACTGCACGAGGACCGGGTAGATCATCACGAACGCCACGTACGCCTGTGCGTTGAACGCGACGAACGGGTTGAGCGAATCGATGTGGTCGGTCGAGCCGATGCGGAGGATCCCGCCGGGCTGGATCTCGCCGCCGGTGTCGGTCGTCGCCGCCGGCGGAGCTTCCTCGCTACCCGTGGTCGCCGGCTCGGTCGAGCCATCCGTCGCGCTCGGAGGCGCCGGCGCTGCCTCCTCGCCGTCGCCGCCTCCGCCTCCACAACCGGCGGCAAGAACGGCCGCGAACGTCGCGATGACTGCGACGAGAAGCATCCGTGGTCTCATCCCGACTCCTTTCCCCTGCTCCCCCTGCCCCGAGGAAGCGATCCTACTCGTCTAGATCGAAAGCGCCGGCTCCTCGATGGTAAGCGTCCTTGCATCGGCGTCGAGGGTGGCCATGACGCCGAGCGGGAGCACGGCCTGGTGCTTGCCGTGGCCGAGCGGGAGCCGATAGAGCACGGGGACGCCGAGGGGCTCGAGCCGTTCCTCGAGCACGTCCTCGACTGACTTCGTGCGCGCAAAGTCGTTCGAGCCGTGGTGCGGCCAATCGCACTTCTCCATCTCTCCGACTACGACGCCCGCGACCGACTCCAGTTTGCCGGCAAGGAGGAGCTGAACGAGGAAGCCGTCGAGGTGCCAGGTCGGCAAGTCGACGTCCTCGAAGAAGAGGATGCACCCGTCGAGCTCGACCTCCCAGGGCGTGCCCATCGTCTGCATGAGCAGCCACAGGCAGCCGCCGACGAGCGGCGCGGTGACCCGGCCTCCGCGGATCGCCCGTACGTAGCCGTCGTCGGGGTTACTCGGGACGAGGCCGGTGGTGGCACCGCTGAGCACCGCCGCAAGGCGCTCCCTGGTGAACCCGGTCGTCTCCGGGTCGCCGACGCCGAGGAGCCCGTAGCCGTAGAACGTCGCCAGGCCCGCACGCTGACGGAGCGCGACGTGGAGCGCGGTGATATCCGAGTACCCGAGGAACGGCTTGGGGGTGGCGGCAATGATGTCGAAGTCGATGTGCGGGATGAGCTCGGCCGAGCCGTAGCCACCTTGCAGGCACTGCACGAGGTCGACCTCCGAGTCGGTGAACATCGCCATCAGGTCGCGTGCTCGCTCCTCGGCGCCGCCGGCGACCCAGTGATCCCTGGCAAAGACGCCGTCTCCGAGCTTCACCGTGTAGCCGGAGGCCTGCCACCACTCGACGCCGCGCAAGATCGCCGAGCGATTGTGGTACGGGGAGGCCGGCGCCGGAACGCCGATCGTGCCTCCCTGGGGCAGGGCCCGCCCGATCTGGGTAGCTCTCGCCATAGGTGCGGATTGTGACCGCCTGACCGGACCGGTGTCGCCTCACCCATACGGGGGTGGAGCAGGTCGTGCGGGTGGCCGATAGAGGCTGCGGGCGATGGTGTTCTGCTTCTCATGTGGTGAGCTGCTCGTGGCGGGTCTCGGCTGCGCCGCCTGCCGAGACGTGCTGCGGGTAATGCGCAACTCGGCCGCTGAGCCCCAGGCACAGCCCGGCAGGCCGATTCTCACCCTGGTGCAGACGTTGCCTCGCCTCTACGCGGTCGACCCTCCGCCTCACGCCGCGGCCTGAGCCGGCCCGGCTCGGCGCCTGCCCCCGTCTGCCACACTGGAAGGGTGGACGGCGTTCTCGCCCTGCCAGTCTCCGTCGCCGCGCGCCCGCGGGCGTTCGTCCGGGTCTCGGGCCCGCAGTCAGGCGACTACCTGCAGCGTATGGTGTCGAACGACGTCCTCGCCCTCGTCGCAGGAGGCTCCTGCGACGCGCTGTTGCTTACGCCAAAGGCGCGCGTCGTCGCGACCTTGCGGGTCCTGCGTCGCGGCGAGGACGACTTCCTGCTCCTGACCGAGCCCGAGCTCGGCGAGACGGTGTCCAACCACCTTCAACGGATGCGCTTCGCAGCGCGCTGCGAGATTGCGCTCGAGGATCATCGCTCGCACCTCGTCCTCGGCACGAGCGAGGCTCCGGACGGCGTGCTGTCCGTCCCGAACGAGGACTACGGCGTTCCCGGCCGGGAGATCCTCGATGCCGAGGAGCCGCCCGACGCGATCGTCCTCGGAGACGAGGAGCTCGAGCGTCTTCGCATCGAGGCCGGCACGCCGCGGTTCGGTCGTGAGATCGACGATCGCATCCTGCCCGCCGAGGCGGGGCTCGACAGCCGCGCGATCAGCTTCGACAAGGGCTGCTATCCCGGCCAGGAGCCGGTGGCGCGGCTCCGCTACCGGGGCCACGCGAATCGCTCGCTCCGGGTCTTCCAGATCGCAGCCAGCGACCCGCCGCCCTACGACGCCGAGATCGAGCACGACGGGAAGGTGGTCGGTCGCCTCACGAGCGCCGTTGCCGCTCGCGGCGGGGTCGTCGGCCTCGGCTACGTGCGGACCGAGGTGCCGGATTCGGCCTCCGTATCGATCTCGGGGTCGCCGGCTACAATGACTCGTCCGCGCCCGTAGCTCAGGGGATAGAGCGCAGCCCTGCGGAGGCTGAGGCCAGAGGTTCGAATCCTCTCGGGCGCACCTGCCGAACGTGGACGCCTGCCGCTCCCGCCCGGCGAAGCCGGGCTCCGCGACAGGCTGCCGCCGCTGGCTGCGGGATGCGGCGCTCGTGTCGCGAGGCCGTACTCGAGTACTGTCCTCGCTCCGCTCGCTTGCCTCCCTTGCCAGCGGCGCCCCACGACCGGCAGGAAGCTGCCGAACGCGGACGCCCGCCGCTCCCGCCCGGCGGGCCTACTCGCCGGGCCCCGCCGCCTTGCCGGTGTGCTCGGTGATGGCCCGGATCACATCCGGGCTCTCGAGCAGGCGCCGCCGTTGCTCGGGCGTGGAGCGGTTCTTCAGATACGGGTCGTCCATGATGTCCTCGACCGTCCGGCCCGCGCCGTGCTCGCGGATGACGTACGCGGCGAGCTGATCCTCACGGGACGAGCCCGAGAACAGCGACGCAAACGGGTTGCGGAAGAACTTTCCAAGTCCGCCCATCGCCGCCGATTGTATCCTTGGGCCGGTGAAGTCGGGCGCCGTGCGATTCGCAGAGCGCATCCTCCATGGGGTCGACGACAACGGCGTTCGTCAGGAGATCGTCATCTGGATCGAGCGTCGGCCGGGCGCTGTCTGGGCGGTCGGGCGCGCGATCGATCCCCGCAACCGAAGCATTGCCGAGCCTCTGCCGGACGACTACATATTCGACGGCTTCGAGATGGTCGACGCGCTCGAGTCCGCGAACGGCGCGCTCCACGACGACATCGCGGTCTCGATCGAGGAGGGCGTGCACGAGCGCGTCCGGTCGTTCAGCGAGGAGGAGCTGTTGAAGCCGCTCGAGCGCTGGTTCTTCGGCCATCCACCAACGGCCGATTCCCGCACGTAGCCGCGGGGCTACGCGACGCCGATGAGGCCCGCGAGCTCCTGGGAGATCGCGTGCTCGGTGCCGGCGACGATCACGGTCACGGGGCCGCCGAAGGGCGCGACGGCAAGGAGCTCGACGGACTTCCCGGGGAGCAACGACAGTCCCGAGAGGTAGCGAAGGAGATCGGAGTCCCCGTCGGGCACCCGACGCACGGTGGCCTGCTCGCCGGGCTCGAGGTCCGTGAGGTGCCTCAGCTCCCTGTCGTGACCGACGCTGAGCGCGGCGTCCGGGATGGGATCGCCGTGGGGATCGTGCGTCGGGTAGCCGAGCGATTTGTCGATCAGCGCCTCGAGCTCCTCGGAAAGGGCATGCTCGAGCCTGTCCGCCTCTGCGTGCACGGCGTCGATCGAGAGGCCGAGCGTCTCGGCGAGGTACTGCTCGAGCAGGCGATGGTGCCGGATCACCTCGAGGGCGACGCGCTCGCCGGCCTCTGTGAGCCTGACGCCGCGGTAGCGAGCATGCTCGGCGAGGCCGAGGATCGCGAGCTTCTTCAGCATCGCGGTGGCGGACGACGGAGCCACGCCCATCGCCTTGGCGATCTGGGTCGTGGTCGCGCGACCGCCGGTCGTCTGAAGCTTGTAGATCTCCTTCAGGTAGTCCTGGATCGCCTCGGACAGCTCGATTTTCGCCACGTCTCAAAGTGTAGGCACGAGCTCGACGGTTCCCCCGCCGAAAACGAGTGTGCGGTGCTAGCTTCCCGCCCTCGTGCTGATCCGCCTCGGTCATAGTCCCGATCCCGACGACGCGTTCATGTTCTGGGGGCTCGCCTCGGGCCGCGTCGACCCGGGCGAGTTCGAGTTCGAGCACGTCCTCCGCGACATCCAGACGCTGAACGAGTGGGCGCAGGAGGGGCGGCTCGAGGTGACGGCGATCTCCCTGCACACGTATCCGTTCGTGCAGAGCGGCTACGTGCTCCTGCCTCACGGCGCCAGCATGGGGGCGGGCTACGGGCCGATCGTCGTCTCACGGGAGCCGCTGACGCGCAAGGATCTGACCCAGGTCGAGATCGCCGTTCCGGGCGTGATGACGACCGCCTTCCTCGTGCTGCGTCTCTGCCTCGGGCAGGAGTTCCGGTTCCGTCCGGTGCCGTTCGACCAGATCATGGACGAGGTCGTCGAGGGTCGTGCCGACGCCGGCCTGCTGATCCACGAGGGCCAGCTGACGTACGAGCAGCACGGGCTGCAGAAGATCATCGACCTCGGCGAGTGGTGGCTGCTCGAGACCGGGTTGCCGCTACCTCTCGGGGTCAACGTCGCCCGTCGCGATCTCGGCGGCGAGCGGCTCCACGCGCTCTCCGATGTCCTCCGCGCGTCGATCGCGGCCGGGCTCGACAACCGGGGGGATGCGCTCGAGTATGCCCTGGCGTACGGCCGGGGGCTCGACGAGGGGCTCGCGGATCGCTTCGTCGGGATGTACGTCAACGAGCTCACTCAGGACTACGGGGTCGAGGGTCGGCAGGCAGTCGAGGAGCTGCTGCGCCGCGGGGAGGAGATCGGTGCGTTCCCGGAGCCGGTCCGGGTCGAGTTCGTCCCGTGAGATCCGGCAGGCGCGCGGTCGGTGGATCCACGACCGCTCGCGGCGGCGAGCTCGCGTTCGCGTGCGCCGTCGGGCCGGATGCTCTCGGCGCCATGCACGAGCTCGGCGTCGCGCTTGCCGGGAACGGCCTGGGCCTGGGCGAGCTCGTCAAGCTGAACGTCTATTACCCCGCCGAGGGGCCGTCCGAGGACATCGTTCTGGCCGGGGTCGCCGAGGCCCTGCCGGCGCGGCCGGGGCCGGCGATCGGCGCCCTGCCGCTGCCTGCCCTCACGGAGCTCGAGCCGGCCGTGCGGATCGAGGCGGTTGCGGCAGCGGGCGAGCGGTCCGCGACTGCGCCCGCCGATGGGCCGTTCGCGTCGGCGGTTCGGGTCGACGATCTCGTCTGGACGTCCGCCGTGACCGCTCCCGACCCGTCCACCGGCATCGTGGGGCAGACGGAGGCGGTCCTCGAGGGCCTGCGCGCGGTGCTCGGCGCGGAGGGCGCGGCGCTCGACGACGCGGTGAAGGTCAACATCTTCTACGTCGGCACCGGCACCGCGGCGGACTGGGAGGTCGCGGCGCGCACCCGTGGAGCGGCCGTGAGCGAGCCCGCGGCTGCCGCGACCGGCGTTCCCGTGCCCACCCTCGGCGACAGGGTGGCGCTCACCTCGATCGAGGTCTGGGCGGTCCGTGGCTCCTCCGGTCCACCCCTCCAGCGCGAGCATCACTGGCCGGAGGGTCACTGGGACTGGCCGATCCACCTCCCCTGGAAGCACGGCTGCCGCTGCGGGAATCTCGTCACCGTCGGCGGGCAGGTCTCGCTGCGAGGCTCAGGCGAGGTGGTCGACCCGGGCGATCTCGCGAAGCAGGTGTCGACCTCGCTCGCGAACATCGAGCGCGTCCTCGGCGGGCTCGACGCAAGCGCGGACGACGTCGTACGGGTTACAGCGTTCTACGAGCGGCGCCGGCCGGCGGACGACGAGCTCCTTGCGCATGCCCTCGCCGAAGCGTTCCCGTCGGCGGCCTCGCTCACGGTGCCGCTTCCGTGCCTCGCCTACCGCGACATGGTCGTCGAGATCGAGGCGGTCGCGGTTGCCGAGCCGGCTCGCTAACGCTTGAGGACGAGCGTGGCCCCGGCCGCGAGCAGGGCGATGCCGGCCAGGCGCTCCCACGGCAGGCCGAGACGCTCGAAGCCGAAGAGGCCGAAGGCGTCGATGAGCGCGGCCATCAGCAGCTGCGCGGCGATCAGGACTCCTGCGACGGCGAGGTTCGAGATGCGACTGGGCGCGTACGTGATCGCGCTGACGATGACGAAGCCCATAGCGCCGCCCAGCCACATCCACACCGGCGCCCTGAAGCCCGAGAACACCCCGCCGAGGCCTCCGCGGACGGCGAGCGTGGTGACGAGGAAGAGGCTGACGGCGATCAGCGACTGGAAAGTCGCCGCCTCGAGCGTTCCGATCCGGGCGCCGAGCCTTCCGTTGACCGCCACCTGAATGGCGGCTGCAATGCCCGCGCCGAACACGAACAGGACCGCAGTCGTCGTAGGCGACACGGGGTGCGACGCTAGCAGCGGGCCTGGACGCCTCAGCGACGGCGTTGAGGGACGTGCCTAGGAAATGTCTAGGCGTAGATATGCGCCGGCAAGAACCGAGCGGTGACCTGCCGGCCGTTACCCGGCGCCTGGCCTTCGCTCTCGTCCTGGTGCTCGTCGCGGCGGGCTGCGGAGGCTCCGATGAGTCCGACTCGAGCGACGGCGACGGCGAGCGAAGGGTCACAGTGTTCGCGGCTGCTTCGCTGACCGAGACGTTCGAGGCGCTCGACCCTGACGTGACGTTCAGCTTCGCGGGCTCCGACGAGCTCGCCACCCAGATTCGGGAGGGCGCGCCGTCGGATCTGTACGCAGCCGCAAGCCCGAAGTACCCCCAGGAGCTCTACGCCGAGGGCATCGTCGAGGAGCCCGTGGTCTTCGCGACGAACCGGCTCGTCGTCGTGGTGCCGAAGGACAACCCTGCCGGCATCGCCACGGTGGACGACGTGGCTCGCGACGGCGTCAAGCTCGTCATCGCAGCCGAGGGCGTGCCTGTGGGCGACTACACCCGCATCGTGCTCGAGAACCTCGGCCTCACCGACGCGCTCGCCAACGTCGTTAGCGAGGAAGAGGACGTCAAGGGCGTGATGGGCAAGATCGCGCTCGGCGAGGCCGACGCGGGCTTCGTGTATGCGACCGACGTGAAGCCGGTGGAGGAGGACGTGCTGGCGCTCGAGATCCCGGCCGATGCGCAGCCCCCAGTCGAGTACCAGGCGGCGATCGTCGCCGGCTCCGAGAACCGCGAGGCCGCACAGGCGTTCCTCGAGCTCCTGCTCGGAGAGGAGGGGCGCGCCGCGCTCGCAGCCGGCGGATTCGGGTTGCCCTGACGTCAGGAACTCTGGTACTTTCCTAGGCAATGCCTAGGAGAATGCTGACCGCCGCCGAGGCAGCCAGGGCACTCGGGATCAGCCTCGACACGCTGCGTCGCTGGGATCGACAGGGACGGATCAAGACCGAGCGCGACGCCGCCAATCGACGGCTCGTCCCCGCGACGGAGATCGAGCGGATCCGCGGAAAGGCGTCGTCAGAGCGGCTGTCGGCCCGCAACCGCTTCCACGGAGTGGTCCGGGAGGTGCGTGTCGAAGGCCTGCTCGCTCAGGTGGAGATCGCCGTCACCGAGCCGGTGCGTGTCGTAGCGGTGGTCACCCGGGAGGCTGTCGCGGAGCTTCGTCTCAAGCCGGGAATGGACGCGACCGCGATCGTGAAGGCGACCTCCGTGATGATCGAGCGGTAGCCGCTGGCGCCGTCCGTTCGAGCCACACGAGCTCGCTGCAGCTCGGCGAAGCATCGCGCTCTCCCGGTACAGGTCACAAGTTGACGAGTGGGTGGCTTCATGCGAGACTCGCCCCGTTCATACTAGGCAGTGCCTATGTAATTGAGGAGGGAGGAATGGGAGGAATGACGCGGGCCGACGTCTTGCGCCGGGGCGCCCTGAGTGGCCTGACGCTCGGGATCGCCGGCTCGCTGGCCGCTCTTGCCGCGCCTCACGCTGCTGCGGGCGGCGAGGAGCCGCCGAGTGACGAGGATCTTGCCATCGTCCGCATGGGCGCAGCCGCAGAACTGCTCGCGATCGACTTCTACGACCGCGCGCTCGCGTCGATGCGCTTCACGGGCGCAGAGCGCCGGGTGTCAAGGTCGTCATCGCGCAGCCGGGCGTGCCGGTCGGCGACTACACCCGGCAGCTGCTCCGCAACCTCGGCATTGCACAGAAGGTGCTCGCCAACGTCGTCAGCGAGGAGCCCGACGTGAAGTCGGTCGTGAGCAAGGTCGTCCTCGGGGAGGCCGACGCCGGGTTCGTCTACCGCACCGACGCGACGCCCGTGGCGGACGACGTCGACTTCATCAGCCTGCCAACCTGGTCGCAGCCCCCCGTGTGGTACCAGATCTGCGTCGTGACGGCGAGCGACAACAAGACGGCGGGCGAGCGTTCATGAGGCGCGTGCTCGGGCCTATCGGGCGCACGATCCTGAGGCGCACCTGTTCGGCGTGCCACGGTAGGAGACCGATGCACGCGGGAGCATCTCGAGGCGCCTCGCAATGGTCGGGGCGCCTCTTCCTCGTCGGTCTCAGATTCTCGCTCTCACGACGGTGGCTTTCCTGGTACTGCCGCTGGCCGCCATCTTCCTACGCGTCCCCCGGGGAGCTGCTTGCCAGCCTCCGTGACGAGGCTGCGGTCGACGCGCTGCTCGTCAGCCTCAAGACGAGCGCCATCGCGCATGCGTTCATCCTCGTCGTCGGGACCCCCGCCGCCTACTTCCTGGCTACCCGGCGCTTCCGCGGCCGCTCCCTCGTGCTGACCCTGATGGAGCTGCCGCTCGTCCTGCCACCCGCGGTCGCCGGCCTCGCCCTGCTGGCGACCTTCGGGCAGCGCGGGCTTCTGGGCGGCACGCTCGACGCTCTCGGGCTGTCCGTCTCGTTCACGCAGGCCGCCGTCGTGCTCGCGGTCATCCTCGTCGCGTCACCCTTCTACCTGCGTCAGGCGATCGCTGCTTTCGAGGCCGTCGATCCTCAGTTCACCGACGCGTCGAGGACACTCGGCGTGAGCCCGTTCGGCACGTTCCGGCGGGTCGCGCTGCCGCTCGCGCGCGGCGGGCTCGGAGCGGGCTCGACGCTCGCGTTCGCGCGGGGCCTCGGCGAGTTCGGCGCCACGATCATGTTCGCCGGATCGCTCCAGGGCCGGACGCAGACCATGCCGCTGATGATCTACGCGGAGCTCGACCGCGACTTCGACGTCGCGCTCGCGGTCGGCGCGCTGCTCGTGCTCGTCAGTCTGGTCATCCTCCTCGTATCCAAGCTACCCCGCACGTGGACGGGCTCTCGGTCGACCTCGCCCACCCGCTTCGCTCGTTCCGCCTCGAGCTGACGCTCGCGGTCGACGGCGACGCCGTCGCGCTGGCCGGGCCCTCGGGCGCCGGAAAGACGTCGATCCTGCGCGCCGTCGCCGGATTGCTGCGGCCCGAGCGCGGCCGTGTGGTGCTCGGCAGCGAGGTCTGGCTGGACACAGAGCGCGGCATCGACGTCCCGCCCGAGGAGCGTTCGGTCGGTTACGTGTTCCAGGACTACGCGTTGTTCCCGCACCTTACGGTCGCCCAGAACGTCGCTTTCGCCGGACGGCAAGGCGCGTCTGCCCTGCTGGAGCGCTTCCGGATCTCCCACCTGGCCAGCGCCCGCCCGTACGAGCTGTCGGGCGGGGAGCGCCAGCGGGTCGCGCTCGCGAGGGCGCTTGCCCGCCGGCCGAGGATCCTGCTGCTCGACGAGCCGACGGCCGCGCTCGACGCCCACACACGCGTCGCCGTCCGCCTCGAGCTGCGTGATCTTCTCCATGAGATCGGTATTCCGGCGCTGCTGGTGACCCACGACTTCGAGGACGCCGCCGCTCTCGCGGCCCGGGTCGGGGTGCTCGTCCACGGCCGACTCGTCCAGCTCGGGACGCCGACCGAGCTCGTTCAGGCGCCCGCCGACCCGTTCGTCGCGAGCTTCACGGGCGGAAACCTCATGACGGGCCAGGCGCGCCCCGGTAGAGGAGGCCTGACCGAGGTGGTGCTGGAGGCCGGCGGTCTCGTCTACTCGACCGATGTCGCTGCCGGCCACGTCGGAGCGGTCGTTCATCCCTGGGAGGTCTCGGTCGCCCGCGAGGCGCCCGCCGACTCTGCGCTGAACCATGTCACGGCGCCGATCTCCTCCCTTGTACCCTCGGGCAACAGGGTGCGCGTGCGGGTGGGACCCATCACCGCGGAGGTGACCGCCGCCTCCGCCGGACGTCTCGGTCTTGAGCCGGGCGAGATCGTCGTAGCCTCGTTCAAGGCGACCGCGACCCGGCTGTTGCCACTCGCCTGACGACATGGCCAAAGGGCGGGCGCGGCGGGCGCCGTCGCGGCCATACACATTCTGAGCGCGCCGCGATATCGTCTGCACATGTCGCTTCAGGAACGAACTGCCAGCGAGCGCCTTCTCGAGGAGAAAGAGCGCTACGTCCCCCGCGGGATCTCGGCTCCGCCGCTCGTGGTCGACCGGGCCGAAGGCGCCCGCATCTGGGACGTCGACGGGAAGAGCTACATCGACTTCGCCGGGGGCCTCGGATGCCACAACACGGGGCATGGTCTGCCGGCCGCCGTGGCCGCCATCCACGAGCAGGTGGACCGCTACCTCCACCAGTGCTTCATCGTCGGCATGTACGAGCCGTACGTCGACGTGTGCCGCCGCCTCGCCGAGGTCTCCCCGTGCCGTGGCGCGGAGCAGAAGACGCTGCTCGTCAACTCCGGCGCCGAGGCGCTCGAGAACGCGGTCAAGATCGCGCGCGCCTACACCGGCCGCCCGGCCGTCGTCGTGTTCGAGCATGCCTTCCACGGCCGCACGCTGCTCACGATGACGATGACCAGCAAGCTCGTCTACAAGAAGGGCATGGGGCCGTTTGCTCCGGAGGTCTACCGGGCGCCGGGGCCCTACCCGTACCGCGGCGTCGACACCGAGGAGGCGATCCGCGGCCTCGAGACGCTCTTCAAGAGCGATGTCGATCCCGAGTCCGTCGCCTGCGTCGTGCTCGAGCCGGTACAGGGCGAGGGCGGGTTCATCGAGATGCCGGCGGACTATCCCGGTCGGCTACGGGAGGTGTGCGACCGGTACGGGATCCTCTACGTCGACGACGAGGTGCAGTCGGGCATCGGCCGCACCGGACCGGTCTTCGCGATCGAGCACTACGGAGTCGAGCCCGACCTGATGACGACCGGGAAGTCGATCGGGGGCGGGCTGCCTCTGGGCGGCGTCACCGGGCGCGCGGAGGTCATGGACGCCGTGCATCCGGGAGGCCTCGGGGGCACCTTCGGCGGCAACCCGGTCTCGTGCGCAGCCGCGGCGGCGGTGCTCGAGACCGTGTCGAGCCCCGAGTTCAGGGCTCGTTCGGAGGAGCTCGGCACGCGCATCCGCCGGCGCCTCGACGAGATCGCCGGGCGCGTCGACACCGTCGGCGAGGTACGCGGCCTCGGCTCGATGCTCGCTCTCGAGCTCGTCGAGGACCGCGAGACCAAGGCTCCTGCGAGCGCTCTCGCCTCGGCAACGGTTGCGGCAGCGCGCGAGCGCGGCCTCGTCCTGCTCGCCTGCGGGCTCTACTCGAACGTCATCCGCATCCTGGTCCCGATCGTGATCGACGACGAGGATCTCGCTCAGGGCCTCGACATCCTCGAGGAGTCGCTCGTCAGCTCGGCGAGCTGAGGCGTGAGTCACGGGCCTCGGGCCGGCCGGGCAAGGGCGCCCGGCCAGCCCGTGGCGTGAGTCACGGAATCGGGAACTCCACCCAGGCGGTGTCCTCGAACGTGTCGAGGCTCGTCGCCTTGAGCCCTGCCTCGGAAAGCGTGTAGAGCGTGTTGCCCAGCACGAGCGAGCGCTGGATCGGAGTCGGGTACACCTCGGGCGGTGCGACGGGAGTCTCCTCGCCGGCCGAAGGAGGCGACCCGTCGCCGTCGGAGGGCGGCGGCTCCGCCGGCGGCACCGGTTCAACGGGATACACGACGGCGGGGTGCTCGATCGTGCGCAGCTGGTCGACGCCGGGCCGGCCGACCCGGAGCGCGACGGCGCCGCTCCAGTAGCTCGAGATCCCCGTCGCCTCGTCCCAGGTCGAGGTTTCGAACGGCAGCACCGCGAGGCTTCGCTGCGCGTCGTAGAGGAAGGCGTGGTGGTCCCACTCGGCCTGCGACCAGCCCTGGCCGAGGCTGTAGTGGTGCAGACGCACGGGGTTGGCCGGATCCGACACGTCGAACACGGACACCTGCGTTCCCAGCACGCGCCCGTCGTCGGTCGCGTCCTGCCCTACGCCCATGAGCAGTCCGTCGCCGATCGGGTGCAGGTAGGCGGAGTAGCCGGGGATGTGCAGCTCGCCGCGCACCACGGGATGCGCGGGGTCCGACAGGTCGATGACGTGCAACGGGTCGACTTGGCGGAACGTGACGACGTAGGCGAGCTCCTCGATGAAGCGAACGGCGTAGACCCGCTCGCCCCGGCCGATGCCGCCGACCTGGCCGATCACTGCCAGGCCACCGCCGTTCTCGGCAAGCACCGAGACGGTGCTCTTCGACGGGGTCTCGGGGCCGCCCCACCAGGCCGGCTCGTCGGTGGTGACCACACGCAGGTTGCCCTCGTGCTCGGACAGCGACCACTGGCTGAGGAGGTAGCCGGAGACCTGGCCGCTGGCGCGGTAGTCGGTCGACTGGGAGCTCGAGACGTCGAACTTGTGGATGTGCGTCGTCACAGCCGGCGGGTCCTGCACGTCGCCTTCCACCGGTACGGCGTCGACCCAGCGCTGTGTAGCGACGTAGAGCCCTGTGGGCGAGGCGTAGACGGTCTCGCCCCCGGCCATGACGGAGTCCGTGTCGACCGGGTCGATGCCGCGCGCGAGATCGATGGTGAGGACGGTGAGCGAGCCGAGGCCGGAGAACTCACGCGGGTGCCGCACCTCGCCGCAGCGCACGAGCCGCTGGGGCTCGGACTCCACGCCCGTCCCGTAGTTCTTCACGCGGTACGTCGGGACCCAGTTGCGAAGCTGCGACCGGCGGATCAGCGCCCTGTTCGCGGCCTCCGCGGCGGCGATGTCATCGGGGGCGTCCGTCTCCGGGTAGACCCAGGCGATCCCCGTCGGCTGGGAGGCGACGACGACGCGCGCGGTCGAGCCCGTCAGGCGCGCGCCGACGAGCCAGCCGTCCACCGTGAGGGTCTTGACGAGTCGCATGGCCCTCGGGTCGGAGACATCGATCTCGGTCAGCGTCGTGCCTGTCGGCGCCGGCATGATGTCGGTTGCCGGGAGCGGCTCGACAAGGCCGAAGCCGCCGCCGATGAGCAGCAACCGGTTGCCTTCGAGCAGCAGCTGACCTCCCCAGGCGCCGTCAGGGAGCGTGAGCGACCCGACGAGCTGGGGTGCTCCCCCGCTCACGTCGACGGCCTGGATCTTGCCCTGGGCGACTGCGAAGACGATGCCACCCGCCGTCTTGACGATGTCGGGCTCGTCGACCCCGGCTTCCTGCACGTTCGTGCCCGTCGGCGATGGCGAGGGCGGCGCGGCAGTGTCCGCATCGGCTGCGGGCGCGCCTGCTGCCTCCTCGGCGACTACGCCGCCGAACGCCATCCCGCCTGCGAGACCGTAGGGGCCGACGAGTCGTAATGCGTTGCGCTTCGCGTAGTCGACAAGCCCTGCACACGAGTCGAATGCCGGCAGGCTCGAGGCCCGCGCGGCCGGGGCCGCCGTGCCGCCGACCACCGCTGCCGTCGCGACTCCCGCCGCGATGGCTGCCACCGCTGCCGATCCCAGAACCTTCCGCATCGTCTTCCTCCCTTTGCGTGCTCGAGACCTTAGACAGCGGCAACTGCAGCGAGGTTCCCGTGTTGGGAAAATAGGGCGTGTGTCTCAGCCGTTATCGGTCAGCGCCGTGGACTATCACACCGGCGGAGAGCCGTTTCGGATCGTGCGGGGCGGCATCCCGACGCTGCGTGGGCGCACGATCCTGGAGAAGCGGCGGTTCGCCGCCGAGGAGCTGGACCACGTCCGGGCGCTGCTCGTCAACGAGCCGCGCGGGCATGCCGACATGTACGGCTGCTTCGTGACGGAGCCCGAGGACGAGGGTGCCGACCTCGGTGTCGTGTTCTTCCACAACGCCGGCTACTCGACAGCCTGTGGGCACGGGACGATCGCGCTCGTGACGTGGGCCCTCGACAGCGGGATGCTCGTGAAGGAGGAGCCGGAGACGCGCGTGGTCGTCGACGTTCCCTCCGGCCGGCTCGAGACGGTCGCCAGGCTCGACGGTGGGCGCGTCGCGGCGGTTCGCTTCCGCAACGTGCCTGCGTACGTCCACCTGGAAGGGCTCCGGCTCGAGTCCTCGGCGGGACCGGTCGAGGTCGATATCGCCTTCGGAGGGGCGTACTACGCATCGGTCGACGTGGCGGCGCTCGGTCTCGCGGTCGAGCCGGTTCATCTCCCGCGGCTGATCGAGCTCGGCCGCGAGCTGAAGCGGCTGATCGAGGCCGGGCACGAGGTCGTGCATCCGCTCGAGCCCGAGCTGCGCGACGTCTACGGCGTGATCTTCTGGGAGGAGCTCGCGCCGGGGCCGCCGCTCGTCCAGCGCAACGTGACGATCTTCGCCGACGGCGAGGTCGACCGCTCGCCCTGCGGAAGCGGCACCTCGGCCCGCCTCGCGCTGCTCGATCGCTCCGGACGGCTCGCGCGCCTCGGCGAGCTGCGACACCGGTCGATCGTGGATAGCGAGTTCAGCGCCAGGGTCGTCGGGTCGGCAGAGGTGGCGGGCACGCCCGCCGTCGTCACCGAGGTCGAAGGATCGGCGTACCTCACCGGCTACCACCAGTTCGTCCTGCGTCCCGAGGATCCGCTGGGGACGGGGTTCTTGCTGCGCTGAGCAACTCGAGGAAGGAGAGGGAATGATCCTCGTCACAGGGGCGACGGGAACTGTCGGCAGCGAGGTCGTGCGTCAAGTCTCCGCCGCTGGTGTGCCGGTGCGGGCGCTCGTGCGCGATCCGGCCAGGGGCGAGGCGCTCGCCGGGCCGGGTGTCGAGATCGTGCCCGGCGACCTCCTCGATCCGGCATCGCTCGACTCTGCTCTGGACGGTGTCGACAAGCTCTTTCTGCTGACCGCGTTCACGCCCGACCAGGAGACGCCGGCTGCGAACGCGATCGCGGCGGCGCAGCGGGCGGGCGGGGTGCACGTCGTTCGCATGAGCGTCGTCGGCGCCAGCGAGGACTCGTCGTTCGCCACGGGCCGCGGGTGCGCGCGCACCGAGAGGCAGCTGTCGCAGTCGGGTCTCGACTGGACGGTGCTGCAGCCACACGCGTTCATGCAGAACGTGCTCGGCAACGCCGGCACGATCGCGACGGAGGGCGCTCTCTACGGCACGACCGGCGAGGGCCGTATCGGCACGGTCGACACCCGCGACATCGCCTCGGTGGCAAGAACGGTCCTGACCGAGCCTGGCCATACCGGCAAGACGTACGTCTTGACGGGCCCTGAGTCGCTCACGCACGCCGACATGGCTGCGACGCTCGCGGCGGTGCTCGGCAAGGAGGTGCGCTATGTCGACGTGACGCCCGACCAGTACGAGCAGACGCTCCTCGGATACGGGCTGCCCGAGCCGCTTGCGGAGGACATCCGCGTGCTGTACGGCGAGATCTTCCGCTCCGGCGGCGGCGACTTCGTGACGACGCACGTGCAGGACGTCACGGGCAGGGCGCCGCGGAGCTTCGAGGAGTTCGTCCGCGACCACGCGACCGTGTTCGCCGGCGGCTGACCACCACGCCGGGGCGGCGACGGACGTCGCTCTGTCATATTCGGAGCGTGCGGCGCGTTCTCATCGTCAACCCGGTCGCCAGCGGGGTTACGAAGCGGCGCGTCGAGGACGTGATGACCGCGCTCGCGACCGGCGGTGCGATCGAGCTGATCGTGACCGAACGGGCCGGACAGGCGACCGAGATCGTGGGCGAAGCGTGCGACGATTGCGAATCGATCTTCATCCTCGCGGGTGACGGCGGCTTCAACGAAGCCGTCAACGGCATGCGCGGGACCGTCCCGGTCGGGTTCCTCCCGGGCGGTGCTTCGAACGTCCTGCCGCGAGCGCTCGGCCTCCCGAACGATTGCGTGGCAGTGGCACGGCGGCTGGCGGAGGGCACGCGGACCCGGCGCATCTCGCTCGGGCGGGCTCGCTATCCCGGTGGGCCCGAGGCCGGTCGCCGGTTCACGTTCTCTGCCGGCGTCGGGCTGGATGCCGAGCTCGTGCGCGCGGTCGACAAGCGCGGGCGGCGGAGCGGAAAGCGGTCAGGCGATCTCGCCTTCGTCTGGGAGCTCGCCCGCATCCTGGCCGTGCGACGCGGACGGCTCGAGCCCACGCTCGAGGTCGACGGTCATGGGCGCTGCGCCCTCGTCGTCGCCGCCAACTGCGACCCGTACACGTACGCCGGCCCCTTCAGCGTGCGCGCCACACCCCGTGCTCGCTTCGAGCTCGGGCTCGACGTCGTCGCGCTCGAGCGGCTCGACCCGGCCGGGATCCCGTGGCTCGCGTGGCGGTTGCTGGTTCGTCCGACGCACCCCGGAGCGTCAGGCGTCGTGTACGTCCACGACGCGGACAGGCTGGCGATCCGCTGCGACCGTCCGCTGCCTCTGCAGGTGGACGGGGAGGACCTCGGCGACGTGGCCGAGGTCGTGCTCGAAGCCGAGCGGGACGCGCTGACGGTGCTCGTGTAGGGGCCGGATATATCCGGCCCCTACGTAGGGGCCCGGCGCGCGTCGGGCCGGATGAGATCCGGCCCCTACGGTCTCCGGGTCGGAAACATCCGCCCGCTACGATGCGCCCGGAGACGTGTGGTTCGGTGTAGGGGCCGCATCTCATGCGGCCCGGTCGCGGTCGCCAGGCCGTGACGCACGAGGGTGGCAGGTCGGCGGTCCAACGGCGCGGCAAGGCGCGGGGTGGGGCGCACATCCGCGCCGGGCGGAGGGGATCGGCCGGGCGAGATCCGGCCCCTACACTGATTTCGTGGGCAAGAAGCTCGTCCTCTGCGTGATCGACGGGCTCACGCCGGCCACGCTGGAGCGAGGGGTCGAGAACGGACGGCTGCCGGTGCTGTCCTACCTCGCTTCGCAGGGCGAGTATGCGCGCGGGGTGAGCGCGTTCCCGTCGGTTACCCCTGTCTGCCTGAGCTCCATCGCGACCGGGAGCTGGTCGGACGTACACGGCATTCCGCACATCGTCTGGTGGAACGCCGAGGAGCAGCGGGTCGTCGAGTACGGGTCGTCGCTCGGCGCCGTGCTCGCGGCCGGCATCGGGGGAGTGGTACGCGACGCCGTCCTCAACATGTCGGCCTCGCACCTCTCGTCCGAGGCGACGACGGTGTTCGAGGCTGTCGAGGATGCCGGGCTCGTCGCCGGTGCCATCACCTTCACGTGCTACCGGGGCCGCACGCGCCACCGCATCCGGCTTCCTGAGCTCGCGCGGCGTAACCGCTGGTACGAGGCCGTCAACGGCCCGAGCCGCTTCTTCTTCTTCAACATCTACGAGTCGGACGAGACCGGGGCGCCGCTCGCCGTTCGCTCCCGCACGGGCGGATCCGTCGACCGCTACGCGGTTCACGCCGGCCGCTGGCTGGTCACGCGCGACGGGTTCGACTTCCTCGTCTACTACCTGCCCGACTACGACCACGCGTCGCATGCCGCAGGCCCCGACGACGCGGAGCGTGCCCTCGGGCGCGCCGACGCGGCTCTGCTCGAGCTCGCGCAGGCTGCCGGCGGCCTCGACGACTTCCTCGACCGCTACGCGATCGTCGTCTGCTCCGACCACGGGCAGACGCGAGTCAGGCACATCGTCCGTCTGGAGGAGCGCTTCGCCGACCTCGCCCTGCTTGCACCCCGGCGACCGCGTCCCGAGCGCGCCGACGTGGCCGTCTGCGCGTCGAACCGGGCGGCGATGGTCTACAGGCTCCCGGGGTGCACGCTGTCCACGAGAGCGCTTGCGGAGCGCCTCGACGGCGAGCCGGGTGTCGACATCGCGCTGTATCGCGAGGACGGGGTCGCTGTGGCCCGCCGCGAGCGAGCGGAGCTTCGCTTCGCCCCCGGTCCCGACCGGTTCCAGCTCGAGGGCGACTCCCGGGTGCTCGATCCGACGCTCTATCCGGGTGGCCTCGAGCGGGCGTGGGCAGCGCTTGCATGCACCCGGTCGGGAGACGTCCTGGTGTCCGCGGCCGAGGGTTTCGAGTTCGCCGACCTTGGCGGACACCATCACGCGGGCGGCGGCAGCCATGGCTCGCTCCTGGCCGGTGACTCGCTCGTGCCCGTGCTCGCCTGTGGCCTGGACACGGCTCTCCCGGCGGAGCCCCGCATCACCGATCTGAAGTGGCTCGCGCTTACCCATCTGGGCGTCGAGCCCGGCGCCCGTGTCGCAGAAGCCACGCGTGCGTCCTGAGGACGAGCGCAGCCGGATGGTCGAGCGCCAGCTCGGCTCCCGCGGGATCGCCGACATCCGGGTCCTCGAAGCGATGGCGCGCGTTCCGCGCGAGCTCTTCGTGCCCGAGGGCGAACGAGCTCGCGCCTATGAGGACGAGCCGCTTCCGATCGGGTTCGGGCAAACGATCTCGCAGCCCTTGATGGTCGCGCTCATCTGCCAGGAGGCGTCCGTCCGGCCGGGTCACCGCGTCCTCGACGTCGGCGCTGGATCCGGCTACCAGGCCGCCGTCCTCGCCGAGCTCGGCGCCACGGTGCACGCGGTCGAGCGCGTTCCCGAGCTCGCCGAGTTCGCCCGCGCGAACCTCGAGCGTACGGGCTACGGCCAGCGCGTCGCCGTCCACGTCGGCGACGGCACGCTCGGATTGCCCGAGCACGCACCGTTCGACCGTATCGTGGTCGCCGCCGCCGCTCCGCAACCACCGGCGTCGCTGTACTCGCAGCTCGTCACGAACGGGCGGCTCGTCGTTCCGGTCGGGGGGCGTCGGGACCAGCGGCTCGAGGTCATCGTGGCGAGCCCGGAGGGACCGGCGATCGTCCGCACCGTGCCGTGCCGGTTCGTCCCACTGGTGGGAGCGGAGGGCTTTCGCGGGTGACGGGTGTCAGGCGGGCCCGGGTGAGGGTGCGGGGTCACGTCCAGGGTGTCTACTTCCGGGCCGATGCTCGCGCCCGCGCGCGCGGGCTCGGCCTGGCGGGCTGGGTGCGCAACGCCGCCGACGGCAGCGTCGAGGCGGTGTTCGAGGGCGACGCCGAGCAAGTCGAGAGCATGATCGGCTGGTGTCGCCGCGGCCCCTCGGGAGCCCGCGTCGACGAGGTCACGGTCGAGTGGGAAGAGCCGCTCGGGGAGCGGGGCTTCTCCGTTCTCTAGGGCGCCCGATACGGCGGTGACGGTCACGTGACTGTCACCGGGCAATCTGCCGAGGGCCGGTCCGTACAATCGTCGTCGTGGCTCGTGAGACCGCGCTCAGCGTACGCATCGAGGAGGTTCGCGCTCTCGCCCAGGCGGCGCTGCGCCGTCCCGCGAACTGGATCCAGCTCGTCAAGTTCTGCGTCGTCGGAGCCACCGGCTACGCCGTCAACCTGGGGGTCTACGCCCTCCTCGTCCACGGCGCCGGGCTCCACTACCTGGCCGCGGCGGTGTGCTCGTTCGTCGTCGCCGTGACCAACAACTACACCTGGAACCGGCTGTGGACGTTCCGGGCAGAGCGCGGCCATGTCGCGCTCCAGGGTGCGAAGTTCCTCGTCGTCTCGCTGGCCGCGCTGGCCGCGAACCTCGCAGCGCTGGCGGTGCTCGTCGCCTTCGGAGTGCCCAAGGTCCCGGCGCAGGCAGTCGCGATCGTGCTCGTGACGCCTCTCAGCTTCCTCGGCAACAAGCTCTGGTCTTTCAGGTGACGACGTGGTCGCGCCGTCACCTGGTAGCGGCGGCGGCGGCGGCGCTCGGGCTCTCGCTACTCGTTGCCGCCGGCGCCTCGGCGCAGAACGCCACCTCGCCGGTGTACGACTCGGAGGGTCGGCTCATCGAGACGCCGTACGTGCCGGCGCCCGTCGAGCCGCGGATCACGCAGGACGCGGCGGTCGACCTGGCCCGCGCAGATCCGAGGATCGCCGCCTGGCTCGACCGGTACCCGGCCGAGGGCCTCAGCGACCAGGCGACGTTCGAAGACGGTCAGCGCGTCTGGACCGTCAAGGTCTGGTCGAGCCTCGACGATGCCGGCCAGGTCGTGCTGGCCAAGGTCGACGACGCGACCGGCCGGGTGACCGAGGCGTGGACCGGCCCCCAGGTCGCCTGGACGATGGCGCGCGGGGCGAAGGGGTCGTTCGGGCGCAAGATCAACAACGGCGAGATCTGGTGGTCGCTGACGGCGGTCTTCTTCCTCGGGCTGGCGAACTTCCGCCGCCCCCTGTCCATGCGCAATCTCGATCTGCTCGTGCTGCTTTCGTTCTCGGCGTCCTGGTGGTTCTTCAACGAGGGCGAGATCTTCACCTCGGTGCCGCTCGCTTACCCGCCGCTTGTGTACCTGCTCGCCCGAATGGCCTGGCTCGGGTTCCATGGCCGCGCTCGCGAGCCGGACCGACCACTGTGGCCCGTCTGGGTGCTCGCTGCGGTGACGATCTTCCTCGCGGGGTTCCGGATCGGGCTCAACGTCGAGGCCTCGAACGTCATCGACGTCGGCTACGCGGGGGTCATCGGCGCGCAGCGGATCATCGACCAGGGTGAGATGCCCTACGGGCACATGCCCGTGCACGAGGGCGAGGAGTGCGGGCCCCCGGACGGGAACGGCAACGTCCGAGAACGGGTGCAGACGAACGGGCGCTGCGAGTCGGCGAACGACCGTGGCGATACCTACGGCCCGATCACCTACCTCGCGTACGTCCCGGGCTACCTCGCCTACGGCTGGAGCGGAAAGTGGGACGAGCTTCCGGCGGCGCACTTCTCGGCGCTGCTCTTCGACAGCCTGACGCTGATCGGGCTCGCGCTCGTCGGCTGGCGCTTCGGCCGCGGCCGGCTCGCTGCCACGCTGCCGTTTGCGTGGGCCGCGTACCCGTTCACGCAGTACGTGTCGAGCTCGAACGCGAACGACGCGCTCCTGCCGTGCCTGCTCGTGTTCGGCTTCTGGCTCGTGACGTCCGCGCCCGCGCGAGGCCTGTTCGTCGGCCTGGCCTCCTGGGCCAAGTTCGCCGCGCTGCTCCTGGTCCCGCTCTGGGCCTCGTATCCCGACGGTCTGCGACGCCCACGCGCGGTCGTGCTCTTCGCGTTGGGCTTCCTCGCCGCGACCGCGCTCGGCTTCTGGGTGCTCCTGCTCGAGCCCGATCCGATCCATGCCGCGCGCGTGTTCTGGGACCGGACGTTCGACTTCCAGCTTGGCCGCGACTCACCGTTCTCCATCTGGGGCTGGGCCGAGTATCCGGGCTATCCGGATCTGTCGGTGCCGCAGACGGTGCTGAAGGTCATGCTCGTCGTCGCGGCTCTGGTCTGCGCCGTGCTTCCCCGCCGCAAGACGGCGATTCAGCTCGCCGCTCTGACGGCCTTCCTCCTCGTCGGCTTCGAGCTCGTGCTGACGCACTGGTTCTACCTGTACATCCCCTGGTTCCTTCCCTTCGTCGCGTTTGCGCTGCTCGCTCCCGCAGCCCAGCCGGCGCGCGAGCCCGCGGAGGAGACCGGCGATCACGAGATCCGGACGCTCGCTGCCGCACGCGCCTGACAGGCGCGAGCGCGATCCGCGCGGCTGGGTGCTCGCCGCGCTCCTCGGCTGCGCTCTCTTCCTCCTTTCGTGGGGGCTGCTCCACGTGCCGCCGCTCTCGCGGAATCAGATCATCGACACGCCGACGTACCAGCGCTTCGGCGATGCCGTCGTCGACGGGCAGGTCCCCTATCGGGACTTCGACATCGAGTACCCGCCGGGCGCCCTACCGGTCTTCATCCTCCCCTCGCTCGCCGCCGAGGATGACTACCGCACGGTCTTCGAGGTGCTCATGCTGCTGTGCGGGCTCGGGGCCGTCGTGCTCGTCGCACGGACGCTCGACGCCGCGGGAGCAGATCGCCGCCGGCTCCTGGCCGGTTGCGCCCTCGCCGGCCTCGCGCCGCTGGTGCTCGGGACCGTCATCCTGACGCGGTTCGACCTATGGCCCGCCCTGCTCAGCGCCGGGGCTCTCGCCGCCCTCGCCGGGGGCCGCGAACGGCTCGGCCTCGGCGTGCTCGGGCTCGCTGTCTCGGCGAAGATCTACCCGGCCGTGCTCCTTCCGATCGCGCTGCTCTACGTGGCGCGCCGACGCGGTGGGCGGGAGGCCCTCGTCGGTCTCGGGATCTTCGCCGCTGTGCTCGCAGCCGTGCTCGTCCCGTTCGCCGTCCTCTCGTGGGACGGGCTCCTGCACGCGTTCACGGAGCAAGCGCGGCGCCCGCTGCAGATCGAGAGCCTCGGCTCTTCCGTCCTCCTCGCGGTGGCGGACCTCGGCGGGTACGAGCCGACGATCGTCTCGAGCTTCGGCTCCCAGAACCTCTCGGGCCAGCTGCCGGACACGCTCGCGGGTCTGCAGACGGCCGTGCAGATCGTCGCAGTCATCGCCGTGTGGATCCTCTTCGCCATCAGCCCGCGGGGGACACCGCACCTGCTCGCGGCGTCCGCGGCGGCGGTCGCCGCCTTCGCGGCCTTCGGCAAGGTGCTGTCGCCCCAGTTCCTGATCTGGCTGATCCCGCTCGTGGCCCTCGTGCTCGGGAGGCTCGGCGCCGTCGCCTGGGGGCTCTTCGCGCTCGCCCTGGCCCTGACGCACGCCTACTTTCCGAAGCGCTACTTCGACGGCCTGCTCACGCTGGACTCGGGACCGGTCTGGCTCCTGGTCGCCCGGAACGTCGCCCTCGTCGCTCTGGTAGTGCTGCTTTCGGTCGCGCTGAGCCGGGCCGAGCCGTCGCCTACGTGACCTCGACTCGAACGGTCTCGCAGGCTGTCGCCCGCCCGTCGGAGCCGCAGTCGATCAGCGCCCCCTCGATGCGCACGTCGCCCTCCGCCGGCTGGAATCGCACCGGCAAGCCGCTTCGCATGCGCTCGATCGCCAGCTCGGCGCGGACGCCGATCACGGAGTCGTGTGGCCCTGTCATGCCGGCGTCGGTCAGCGCTGCCGTGCCGCCCGAAAGGACCCGCGCGTCGTTCGTCTGCACGTGCGTGTGCGTTCCGATCACGGCAGTCGCCCTGCCGTCGAGCATGCGGGCGAGCGCGATCTTCTCGCTCGTCGCTTCGGCGTGGAAGTCGACGACCACGATCGGTGTCTCGCGCCGCAGCTCCTCGACGAGCTGCTCGGCCACGGAGAACGGGTGCGCCTGCGACTCCATGAACAGCCCGCCCATGAGGTTGAGCACCGCGACAAGCGTGCCGTCGCGCGCGGGCGCGACGCAGGCTCCACGTCCAGGAGCCCCAGGCCCACCGAAGTTCGCCGGGCGCAGCACCCGCTCGCTGGAGTCGAGCAGCGGGTAGAGGTCTCGCTGGCGCCAGACGTGGTTCCCGGTCGTCACGACGTCGGCGCCACGCTCGAGCAGGCGGCCCGCCAGCTTGGCCGTCAGGCCCGCGCCGTCGGCGGCGTTCTCGCCGTTCACGATGCAGAAGTCGATATCGAGCTCGTGACGGAGCTCAGGCAGCCGCGACTCGATCGCGCGCCTGCCCGGCACGCCGAAGACGTCGGCCACGAAAAGGAGCTTCACCGAGGTTTACGGCAGCGGGAGGCTGACGGCTGTCCGAACTTCCATGTGCACGTGGGTGCCGCGATCCTGCGTGAACTCGGCAAGTGCCGGACTCTCCACCGCGGAGAGGTCGATGAGAGCGCCGATCTTCGTTCGAGCTGCCGCAACGGTCGAGCCGACGCTCAGCGCTGGATCCGGCTCGAGGTTCTGGAGCGAGACCACGAGGCCGGGGCTGCCGGAGGGCTGGACGTCGATCCGGACGCCGTGCTGCTCCCCGGCGACCATTCGCGGCGAGATGCCGATCACGGTGCCGTTCACCGGTGCGTAGACGTCGGTTCCAGGCGGTGCGCCGATATCGAGGCTCCCTGTCTCGGAGCCGGCGCCACCACCCATCAGGTAGAAGCGGATGCTGCCTTTGTCCTCGCCGAAGAGGCGGCGCAGGAGCCGGGTGAAGACGCCCGCGTTCGCCTGCGTTCCCACCGGGTCTAGCGCAAGCGCGCCGTCCCCGACCGCGTGGTAGCCGACCGCCGTCACCCTGCCTTCCTGGATCGGCAGGTAGAGGCGCAGATCGCCCTGGAGGGCAACCACCCGCACCGTCGGCGGCGCCTGCAGCAGCCGGTCGGCAGGCGGCACCGAGACGGGGCTCGCCGGGCTCGCGTAGTCGAAAGCGAGCACGATGACCGGGATCGCGATCGCCAGGCAGACGGCGGCGAGTACGAGCCGTCGCAGACGCGTCGCACGGGTGCGCGCTTTCCCGCGTACCTGGGCACGCGCCGGAAAGCCGGTGATCTCCGGCCGCGAGGCCATCCGCGGCACGGTACCGGACGAGCTTGCGTCTTTCAACACAGACCCCGCATCTCTAGGATGGCGCCTCGGTGGGTACGACCGTCCGCTCCCACCGTAGAGAGGTTGGCGGATGACTGATCGGGAAGTGTGGTGCGGTCGGGGTTGGGCGAGACCGAGCCTGGGGTCGCGAACATGCCTCGTGCGTATCGGTTGAGATACGTGCGAGGCGCGAGTGTGGCTCCAGGCGACGGTATCGGCCGCCATCCGGCCGTGCCACGGTTTCCGTTCAGTTCCCGATCAGTCATCCCATAAACGTGGCCGAAAAGCTTCCCGAGAACACCTTGCTCGCGGCTCGCGGCGTCGCACGGCGCTACAGCAGCCACGTCGCGCTCGCGCGGCTCGACCTCGACATACGGGCCGGCGAGCTCGTCGCGGTCATCGGTCCCAACGGCGCCGGCAAGTCGACGCTCGTGGCGATTCTCGCGGGCGCTCTCGAGACGAGCGACGGCCGTGTCGAGCATGGGTCGCCGCCGCCACGAGTCGGCTGGGTGCCCCAGCGGCCGGCGCAGTACGGGCGTCTCTCGGCGCGGGAGAACCTGGAGCTGTTCGCGCGGCTGGAGGGCCTTCCGGATCCGGCGGCCGTGGTGACCGGCATGCTCGAGACGGTGAGCCTGCCCGACGACGATCGGCCTGCCGCTCGGCTCTCACTCGGCAATCAGCAGCGTCTGAACCTCGGCATCGCGCTCCTCGCCGACCCGGACGTGCTCCTGCTCGACGAGCCGACGGCAGCGCTCGACCCGAGCCAGCGCAGCCGGCTCTGGGAGATCGCCATGGCAACGCGTGACCGCGGCGGCGCGGTGGTCTTCGTCACGCAGAACCTCGACGAGCTCGAGCGCTTCGCCGACCGCGTCGTCGTGCTGCGCGGCGGCGAGCTCGTCTTCGACGGCTCGCACGAGGCCTACGACGCGACACCGGAGGCGCACGTCTTCGCATGAAGACGGTTCGCACGCTGCTCGGCAAGGACCTGCGCGTGCTCCGCCGCTCGGGCTGGGTGCTCGTCGCGCTCGTCCTCTACCCGCTCGTGGTCGCGGTCATCGTCGGCCTCGTGGTGCGCTACGCGGGGGACAGGCCCCGGATCGCGCTCGTCGACGAGGACGCGCTCCCGGCTGTCCTCGAGGTCGGCGGCCAGCGCTTCGACGTCGAGCAGATCTTCGGCCAGGCGGCCGAGGACGTCGAGCTCGTCAGACTCGACCGCGAGACGGCCGACCGGCGACTCGCCACCGGCGAGGTGCTCGGCGTCGTGGTCATCCCGGAGGGGTTCGAGAGCGACCTGCGCGGCATGGTGCAGCAGCCGCGCGTCGTGCTGCGCACGACCGGCACGAGCCTCGCCAACCGCATCGTGGAGAAGGTGCAGGCGCTCGTCTACGGGGTCAACCTCGAGCTCCAGCAGGCGTACATCGCCGCGAACCTCGAGTACGTCGATCTCCTGCTCGAGGGGGGAAGCGGCGTCTTCTTCGGGGACGAGTTCGAGGTGATCGGCCTGAACGAGGCGGCCGAGCGGCTCGATGCCCTGGCGGAATCGCCCGATCCCGCCGTGCGTATGGAGGCGGCGGAGCTCGCGAACTTCGTGCGCCAGGCGCAGCTCGCTCTGGCGGCCACGGACGAGTCGCTGCAGGCGACCGCGAACCCGATCGAGCTCGTCCAGGAAGAGAGCGGCGGCCGCGCGCTGCTCCTGTCCGCGGACGTTCAGGCCTACGCCCTGGCGCTGACACTCGCCTTCGTGACGCTGCTCGTGGCCGCGGCGGCGATCGCGGGAGAACGCGACGAGAACGTCTTCGGGCGGCTGACGCGTGGGCTCGTACGCCTCGGAGAGCTCGTGGCCGAGAAGATCGTGTTCGTGGCCGTCGTCGGAGCGGCGATCGGCCTCGTGCTCGCCATCGTGTTCGGCCTGGTGGTCGAGCTGGGCGAGGTCGAGGGCGGCGAGCCCTGGCAGCGACTTCCGCTCGTGGCGGTCGGGCTCCTCCTGGCCGGTGCCGCCTTCGGTGCGCTCGGTGTCGTCATCGGCGCGATCGCGCGCGAGGCCAGGGCTGCGACCCTGATCGCGCTCCTCGTCGCGCTGCCCATCGTGCTCATCGGCCTGGTTCCGTCGAGCATCGTCCCGGCCGCTGGAGCCGTGAGCGAGGCGTTTCCGTTCGCGCACGCGGTCGATCTCTTCGGCGCAGCCCTTTCCGACGCGGACCCGGCCGGCACGGTACTGCTCGAGGCGGCCTGGCTCGTCGGGCTGACGCTGGTCTTCGCCGCGCTGGCACGCGTCCTCGTGCGAAGATTGGGGACGTGAGCACGTTCCCGACGACGCGGTTGCGGCGTCTGCGGCGCACACCGGCGACTCGTGGACTCGTCCAGGAGACCCGGCTCGACGTCGCGGAGCTCGTCTTCCCGATGTTCGTCTGCCCCGGCGTCGGCGTGCACGCACCGCTCGAAGGCCTCCCGGGCATCGCGCGCCGCTCGGTCGACCTGACGTGCGAAGAGGCCGAAGAGCTCTACGGGCTCGGCATCCGGGCGGTGCTGCTGTTCGGCATCCCGGAGGAGAAGGACGAGATCGCCTCCGGCGCCTACGACGAGGACGGCATCGTCCAGCGGGCGCTGCGCGGCTTGCGCGACCGCGTGCCCGAGCTCGTCCTGATGACGGATGTGTGCCTCTGTGAGTACACGTCTCACGGCCACTGCGGCGTGGTGCGCGACGGCGAGGTGCTGAACGACGTGTCGCTCGAGCTGCTCTCGCGTACGGCAGTCAGCCACGCAGAGGCGGGGGCCCACGTCGTGGCGCCGAGCGACATGATGGACGGCCGCGTCGGCGCCATACGGAGCCAGCTCGACGGCGAGGGCTTCGAGAACGTCGCCATCGTCTCGTATGCGGCGAAGTACGCGTCCGCGTTCTACGGCCCGTTCCGGGAGGTCGCAGACTCTGCGCCGGCCTTCGGTGACCGGCGCAGCTACCAGATGGACCCGCCGAACGTCCGCGAGGCCATGCGCGAATGCGCGCTCGATGTGGCCGAGGGCGCCGACGTGCTGATCGTGAAGCCGGCGCTCCCGTACCTCGACGTCATCGCCGCGGCCCGGGCCCGCTTCGACCTCCCCATCGCCGCGTACAACGTCAGCGGGGAGTACGCGATGGTGAAGGCCGCCGCCGCGGCAGGCTGGCTGGACGAGCGCCGGGCGGCGCTCGAGACGCTGCTCGCGATCAAGCGAGCCGGCGCCGACCTGATCTTCACGTACTGGGCGAAGGACGTCGCTCGGTGGCTCTGACCGACGCGCTCCGCTCCGCGACCAGCACCGACCTCTACCGCAAGGCCCGGACCGTCATCCCCGGCGGCGTGAACTCGCCGGTGCGGGCGATGCGGGCGGTCGGGATGGACGCGCCGCTGTTCGTGCGCCGCGGTGAGGGTGCGTGGATCGAAGACGTGGACGGCAACCGCTACGTCGACTGGGTGATGTCGTGGGGGCCGCTGATCTTCGGCCACGCCGATCGCGAAGTCGTCGAGGCGATCCAGCGTGCTGCCGCATCGGGCACGACGTTCGGGGCGCCGACCGAGGCCGAGTCCGAGCTCGCGCTGGAGCTCGTCGATGCCGTGCCGTCGGTCGAGCTGGTGAGGCTCGTGTCGTCTGGAACGGAAGCGGCGATGTCCGCGATCCGGCTCGCGCGCGGCTTTACCCACCGCGACCGGGTGATCACGTTCGCCGGCTGCTACCACGGCCATGTCGGACTCCCTGCTCGCGAGCGCAGGGTCCGGGCTCGCGACGCTCGGGATCCCGTCGTCGCCGGGTGTGCCGAGCGGTGCCACCGGTGACACGGTCGTCTGCCCGTACAACTCGATCGACGCGGCCGCGGCCGCCGTCGAGCGCTACGGCGAAGGGTTGGCGGCGATCCTGGTGGAGCCGGTCGCGGGCAACATGGGCGTCGTCCCGCCGGTGCCGGGCTTCCTCGAGGCGCTGCGCCGGCTCTGCGACGCATGTGGTGCGCTGCTCGTGTTCGACGAGGTGATCACCGGCTTCCGCGTCGCCCGCGGCGGGGCGCAGTCGCGCTTCGGCGTGCGTCCGGATCTGACCATCCTCGGGAAGGTCGCCGGGGGCGGTTTGCCCCTCGCGGCCTTCGGCGGGCGGGAGGACGTGATGGGGCAGCTCGCGCCGAGCGGTGCCGTGTACCAGGCAGGGACGCTGTCCGGGAACCCGCTCGCGACGGCTGCTGCCCTCGTAGTCCTCCGGCGCCTTCGTGACCCGGCGATCTACGAGGAGCTCGAGGCGAAGGGCGCGCTGCTCGAGTCCGGACTGGCCGAGGCCGCCCGCGAGGAGGAGGAGGTAAGCGTCCAGCGGGTCGGCTCGATGCTCACGGCGTTCTTCCATGCGGGCCCGGTACGGACGTTCGATGACGCCCAGGGCGCGGACACGCAGCGCTACGGTGCCTACTTCCGCCACATGCTGGCGAGCGGCGTGTACCTGGCGCCTTCGCAGTTCGAGGCCGCGTTCGTCTCGACGGCGCACGGCGACGCCGAGATCGACCGGACGGTCGAGGCGGCACGCGAGTTTTTCCGGTCGTGACCTCGTCCGTCTGGGACACGATCGCCCGGCGAGGCTGCGGAGGAGAGCCCGCTTTGGGCCGCGGCGTTACGACGACCCGAAGACCGCGAGCTCGTCCCGATCTTCTCCCCTCTCGGTCACGAGAGCTTTGCTCTCGTGACCGAATCCATCTACGAGGGCTATCTCCTGCACTACGGCCGACCCCGGCTCTTCGCGCCGGCGGACGCCGACACGGCGGTCCTGCTCGGCGACTACCTGTACGCGCACGGCCTCGTCCGGCTCGGCGGGCTCGGCGACGTGACGGCAGTGGCCGACTTCGCCGAGCTGATCTCGCTCTGCACCCAGGCCCGTGCGGAGGAGCCGTGCTGCCGGGCTGGACGGTGCCGCATGGGCGGCCACCGCGGCGCTGGTCGGGACCTCGGACGGGCAGCTTTCACGAGCACGAGTGGCGCTGCGTCGCGACGGCGATCCGGAGCCCTTGCGCGAGCTCGCCCAGGCGAGCGCCGGGCGCGAGCCCGTGGGCAGGGCGCTTCGCGCTCACGCCGGACGGGTGAAGTAGGATGGCGGCGACTCGATGAAGGACGTCCTGCTCGGAATCGTGCTCGCGCAAGAGAAGCCCCCTCACGAAGAGGGCCGCGACATCGTCCTCTCGATGCTCGTCGTCGGGCTGATCTTCCTCGGCGTCTGCGCGATCGGCGGCCTCACGAAGATCGTCAGCCACCGCCGCCGGCGCTAGCGCGGGCCCACGGCGCCGGCGCTGCCTGACGCGCAGCCGCGGCCGACGGCTCTCGGCCGCTCGTAGAATCGCGCGATGGCCTTCGCGGACCTGCGCGACTGGATCGCCCTCCTGGAGCGCGAGGGCGAGCTCGTCACGATCGACGCCGAGGTCGATCCGTACCTCGAGGCGACCGAGATCGTCGACCGCACCGTCAAGGGCAGCGGCCCAGCCCTTCTCTTCCGGAACGTCAAGGGCGCGTCCCACCCGCTCCTGATCAACCAGTTCGGAACCGAGCGCCGCATGTGCCTCGCTTTCGGGGAGCCGAGCCTCGACGCCGTCGCGCGGCGGCTCGAGGACGTGCTCGAGATGCAGCCGCCCTCGGGGCTCGTCGAGAAGGTGAAGGGCCTGGGCAAGCTCAAGCGCATCGCCGACTCGGTGCCGAAGGTCGTCCGCTCGGGCCCTTGCCAGGAGCTCGTGATGGAGCCGGATCTCGACCTGCTGCCCATCCAGCACTGCTGGCCGGGTGACCCGGCTCCGTTCATCACGCTGCCGGCGGTCATCACGAAGGATCCCCGGACAGGCGGGCGCAACGTGGGGATGTACCGGCTGCAGAAGATCGACGCGCGCACGACGTTCATGCACTGGCAGATCCACAAGGACGGCGCCTCCGACTGGCGCGGGATGGGGGATCGCCTCGACGTGGCCGTGGCGCTCGGGCTCGATCCGGTCACGGCCTACTCGGCGAGCGCTCCGCTCCCGAAGCACATCGACGAGCTCATGCTCGCCGGCTTCCTGCGCGGCGAGCCCGTCGAGCTCGTGAAGGCGAAGACGGTCGACCTCGAGGTTCCGGCGCGGGCCGAGATCGTGCTCGAAGGCTACGTCGAGAAGGGCGAGCTCGGCCTGGAGGGCCCCTTCGGTGACCACACCGGCTACTACTCGCCTCAGGAGCCCTTCCCGATCTTCCATCTGACCTGCATGACCATGCGTCGGGACGCGATCTATCCGTCGATCGTCGTCGGCGTGCCTCCCGCCGAGGACGCCTGGCTCGGCAAGGCGACCGAGCGCATCTTCCTGCCGGCCATCCGGATGACCGTCCCGGAGATCGTCGACTACGACCTGCCGGTTGCCGGCGCGTTCCACAACTGCGTCCTCGTCTCCGTTCGCAAGGCCTTCCCGGGCCAGGCCAGAAAGGTGATGCATGCGATCTGGGGTCTCGGCATGCTCAGCCTCTCGAAGTCGGTCGTCGTCGTGGACGAGTTCGTCGACGTCCACGACTATGAGCAGGTCTTCTTCCACGTCTGCGCCAACGTCGACCCGAGGCGCGACGTCGTTCTCACGGAAGGCCCGCTCGACCAGCTCGACCACGCGGCGGCGGCGTTCTGCTACGGCGGCAAGCTGGGGATCGACGCGACGCACAAGTGGGAGTCGGAAGGCGGGCGGCCCTGGCCCGAGCGCATCGTCATGACATCCGACGTGCGCGAGCTCGTCGATCGGCGCTGGGAGGAGTACGGAATCACGTTGTCCCGTCAAGCCAATAGGATCAGCTAGTAAGGTGGCGGACGGGTCCGGCGACGGGGAAAGCAGCGTGGCAGAGACCGACCAGGAGCAGGCAACTCACGGCTCGGGCGGCGAGGAGCGCGGGGCTCCCGGGCCGACGGTCTGGCCGATCCTCTTTGCGCTCGGCATCGCCCTGGTCCTCATCGGGGTCGTACTCAACTGGGTCGTCTTCGGCATCGGCATCGGCGTCGCGGCGATCGCCGCGATGGGATGGATCTACGGGTCGACGCGGCGCCTGCGCCGCTCCGAGGAGCCGGCAACGCTCGTTGCGGAGGAACCGGTCGCCGCTGAGGTCGAGGAGGTCGAGGAGGCGGAGCGCTATCCGCGCAACGTGTTCCTCGAGCGTACGACGCTCGGCCTCGGAGCGGTCATCGGCGCGGCGGTCACCGTCCCGGTGGTCGGCTTCGCGGTTGCCCCGACGTTCATCGGCCAGGGGGACAAGGACATCGACCTGGGCCCCATGTCGAACTTTCCGGAGGGGGCGTGGCGCGTGGCCCAGTTCACCTCCGACCCCGAGCAGGGTCAGGTCTCCAACCGCACCGCGTTCGTCCGCAACAACGGCCTGACGGCGGACGGCCAGCCGAGCTTCACGATCGTCTCCAACCGTTGTGTCCACCTCGGCTGCCCGACGCAGCCCGGCGGGCAGACCGACGTGGACGCCACGCAGGAGATCCCCCTCGAGGGCAAGCCGCCCGTCCGGCTCATCCCCACGAATCCGTCGAACTTCTCCTGCCCCTGCCACGGCGGCTCCTACGATCTCGAGGGCAATCGAGTAGCGGGCCCGCCCGTGCGCGCCCTCGACCGCTACCTGTACTCCATCGTCGACGGCAACATCGTGCTCGGCGAGCGCGTCTCGGTCGGCAAGGTGGAGGGAACGGGCGCGGAGGCGCGGATCGAGTCCTACACGCGCTTCGATCCCGGCGAGCACGTCGACGGGTGGGAAGCCTGGCTCTATCCCGCCTCCCCGCAGGGGATCTAGGACCCTCGTGGCCGTAGCGGCGCCCAAGAAGTCTGCGCGACGGCAGCAGATCGAAGGCGTCCTGCTGGCTCCGGTCGACTGGCTCGAGGAGCGCTCGGGCATCGTCGGCGGGATCCGCTACTTCCTCTTCCGCCATATCCCGTCGGACATCAGCTGGCTGCAGACGCTCGGCTCGGCGACGCTCACGGCATTCCTCGTTCAGTTGATCACCGGCGTGATCCTCGCCATGTACTACGTCCCCGACCCCAACGAGGCGTACGAGTCGATTCAGTACATCACGAACGACCTCTGGTGGGGGTGGCTCGTGCGCGGCATGCACCGTTGGGGGGCGAGCGTCTTCATCATCTTGCTCTTCCTCCACATGGGCCGTGTCTTCCTCTTCGGCGCCTACAAATACCCGCGCGAGCTCAACTGGCTGATCGGCGTGCTCCTTCTCGTGCTCGGCATGACCGAGGGCTTCACGGGCTATCTGCTCCCCTGGGACCAGACGGCGTACTGGGCGACCGTCGTCGGCATCAACATCAACGGCACGGGGCCGTTCGTCGGGCCGTTCCTCTCGAACATCCTGCGCGGCGGCTCCGAGATCGGCACGGACACGCTGGCCCGCTTCTACTCGATCCACATGCTGCTGATCCCGGGCGCGCTGATCGCGCTGATCGGGCTCCACCTCTATCTCGTCGTGCGCCTCGGCGTCACCTCGCCTCCCTGGTCCAAGACCGCGGCCGGGCGTGAGCGCCCGACCGAGGTCGACACCCGCAAGCGGGGGCTCGTCGAGCCACGGCCCCGCGGGAACTCGGTCAACGACGAGGACGGCGCGCCGTGAGCACGCCCGAGCGCCCGAAGAACCCGGGCGGCCGCACCAACGCCGTGGACGAGCGCCGAGCCGAATTCGGGCGCTACAAGGAGGACGTCAAGAAGCGCGGGAAGCCGTTCCACCCCTACGCGATGCTCCACGACACGATCATGTCGCTGGTCGTCGTCGCGGTCATCATCGCGCTCGCGTGCATCTGGTACTTCACGTCCGGGGAGGAGCCGGGCGACTCCGGGATCCTCGGGCCGCGCTACACAGAGAAGGCGGAGCCGGAGACGATCGCGTTCGTCCCACGGCCGGACTGGTACTTCTACTTCCTCTTCTACCTGCTGCGGATCTTCAAGTGGCCCGAGTCGGTCATTCTCGGCACGATCGGCATCCCGACGATCGCCATCATCCTGCTCCTCGCCGTGCCGTTCATCGACAAGCGCCGCGAGCGGAGGCTCTCGCGGCGCCCGATCGCCGTGATCTCCGCCCTCCTCGTGATCGCCTCGATGGCCGTCCTGACCTGGAAGGGCGCGACGGTCAGGGAGTTCCTCGCCGGCGACTCGGAGGCCCTGGTCGAGGAGTGGATCGCGTCCGGCAACATCCCCGAAGAGGTTGGCCCAGGCGCGCTCCTCTTCGCGGACTCGGGCTGCCTGAGCTGTCACATCTACCTCGGCGCCGGGTCACAGAACCTGGGCGCGCCCGAGCTCACGAACGAGGGCCAGCGCGGCCGAGGGGTCGAGTTCCAGATCCAGCACCTGATGAACCCGCAGTCGACGACGCCAGGCTCCCAGATGCCTCCGTTCCCGAACTTCACCGACCAGGAGTACCAGGACCTGGCGGCCTTCCTCGAGGCGTCCGGGGCCGGCGGCTAGCTTCGGCGGCTAGCCTTCGGGCGGCCGTGCGTGTCTTCCTCGGCATTACGGGCGCCTCCGGCGCTCCCTACGCGGCACGCCTGCTCCGTGCCCTGTCCGAGGCCGGCTGCGAGGTCGGCGTATGCATCTCGGACGCGGGACACGAGGTACTGGCGACGGAGCTGTACGGCGATCCCTCGCTCCCTCCCGACGAGGTCGTCGCGCGCCTGACGGCCGGTCTCGCCGGTGTCGTCGTGTACGGGAAGGACGACTATACGTCGCCCTATGCGAGCGGCTCGGCCCGCGTCGACGCCTACGCGATCTGCCCGTGCTCGATGGCGACCGCCGCGTCGATCGCAGCCGGCGCCATGGCGAACCTCGTGCATCGCGCGGCCTCGGTCGCGCTCAAGGAGGGGCGTAAGCTTCTGCTGGTGCCAAGGGAGACGCCGCTCTCGTCGATCCACCTCGAGAACCTGCTGCGGTTGCGCAACGCGGGCGCCACCATCCTCTTCGCCGCGCCAGGCTTCTACCACGGCCCGGAGACGATCGACGATCTCGTGGACTTCGTCGTCGCGCGCTGTCTCGACCAGCTCGGGATCGATAATGCGCTCATGACGCGGTGGGGCCAATGACCCCGCTCACCGACGAGCACCGTGAAGGGCGTCTCGATCCCGACGCCGTGCGGCAGATGTTCGACCGCATCGTCCCGGTCTACGACCCGATGAACCGCGTCATGACGGTCGGGCTCGACCAGCGCTGGCGGCGGCAGGCGGCGGATGCGGTCGTCCGTCCGGGCGATGTCGTCCTCGACGCGTGCTGCGGCACGGGGGATCTCGCTCTCGCCTGCGCTCGGGCCGGCGGTCGGGTGACCGGGCTCGATTTCTCCGAGCCGATGCTCGAGCGGGCGCGCCGCAAGGATCCGTCCATCGACTGGGTGCACGGCGACCTGCTCGCGCTGCCCTTTCCGCCGGCCTCGTTCGACGCGGCCACGGTCGGGTTCGGCGTGCGCAACGTCGCCGACCTCGAGGCCGGCTTTCGAGAGCTGGGCCGCGTGCTGCGGCCCGGGGGGCGAGTCGCCTGCCTCGAGATCACGCGACCCCAGGGGGCGCTGTCGCCGTTCTTCCGCGCGTGGTTCGACGGCGTAGTGCCACTCGTCGGCCGCGTGCTCCCTGGCGGGGAGGCCTACACCTACCTTCCGGCGAGCGTCCGCCGGTTCCCCGGGCCCAAAGAGCTGGCGGCTCTGCTCGCCCAGGCCGGCTTCACCACGATACGCTGGACCATGCTGGGCGGGGGCATCGTCGCCCTCCACACCGCCACCGCAGCGGAGGCAGCGTGAACGCGATCGCGACCATACGGTCTGCCCCCGGCCTCGAGGAATACCTCGAGCGGCTCGAGCTGAGGCTCGAGCAGGCCGTCGCATCCCACCCAGGGCTCGTCGCGGAGGTGGCAACAGAGACGCTGGCCGCGGGCGGCAAGCGTCTGCGCCCGGTGCTCACGTTCCTCGCGTCGCCGCCCGACTTGCGCGACGGAGAAGGGATCGTGGCGGCCGGGTCGGCGGTAGAGCTCATCCACATGGCTACGCTCGTCCACGACGACATGCTCGACGGCGCGGCCCTGCGCCGCGGTCGGCCGACGGCCTGGGCGATCTACGGCGCCGGAGCCGCGAAGGCGGTCGGTGATCATCTCTTCGCGCGGGCGTTCGCCGAGCTGGCCGGGGCTGCGGACACCGGCGCCGTGCGCGTCCTGGCTGACGCGTGTCTGGCGCTGGCTCGCGGCGAAGCTCTGCAGAGGCGCCAGGCGTTCCGGCCCGATACGACGGTGGAGGACTACCTGGAGCGCTGCTCGCTGAAGACCGGCAAGCTCTTCGAGGCGGCGTGCGTGCTCGGCGGCGGCCCACCCGAGCTCGGCGAGTTTGGGCTGGCACTCGGCATCGCCTTCCAGATCGCCGACGACATCCTCGACTGCGCCGGCGAGTTCGACTCGACGGGCAAGGCGCCCGGCGTCGACCTGCGCGACGGGACGCCGACGCTCCCGCTCATACTCGCCGCGCGCGAGGATCCACGCGTGTGGGCCGCGCTGGCCGGCGATTACGTGGACGACGCGCTCGAGCGGGTCGCCCAGACCTCGGCCATCGAATGCTCCCGGGCGCTCGCGCTCGAGTGGTCGCAGCGTGCCCGCGCCGCGCTCGACGGGGAGCTCGACCGCGAGGCGCTCGAAGCGCTCACCTACGCCGTCGTGGACCGGGAGGCATGAGGATGCGACCCGTCGCGATTCACTCGGGCCGGATGAGATCCGGCTCCTACGGAAGACCACCCGGTTTCTCGGTGTAGGGGCCGCATCTTATGCGGCCCGCAAGCCGGAGAAGACGTCCTGATGGCGGTCGTCGAGGCCTCCCTCGCCACCATCCGCGACAAGGTCGAGGCGGGCGAGCGGCTCGACCTCGAGGACGGGCTCGTCCTCATGGAGTCCGACGACCTGCTCGGGCTCGGCGAGCTGGCCGATCTCGCGCGCCGCCTGCGCGGCGGCAGCGACGAGGTCTACTTCGTCCAGAACCTCTACCTGAACCAGACGAACGTCTGCCGCGTGAAGTGCAAGTTCTGCGCGTTCGCGAGGACGCAGAAGCAGGAGGGCGCCTACACCCTCACCGGGGACGAGCTCGTCGAGGACGCTCTGCGCCAGCGCGAGCTGACCGGCTTCACCGAGATCCACATGGTCAACGGCGAGAGCCCGCACGTCGACTTCGACTTCTACGTCGAAACGACGCGGAAGCTCCACGAGGCGATGCCCGACGTCCATCTGAAGCTCTATACGGCGAGCGAGATCCACCACATGACCACGCTCTCCGGGCTCTCCCACGAGGACGTGCTGCGCGAGCTCAAGGCGGCAGGGCTCGGCTCGCTGCCGGGCGGTGGCGCGGAGATCTTCGCCGACCGTGTTCGTCGCCTCGTCGCGCCGGGGAAGGAGCATCCCGACTACTGGTTCCTGACCCACGACGCAGCCCACCGGCTCGGGATCCCGACGCACTGCACCATGCTCTACGGCCATGTCGAGACCTACGAGGAGCGGATCGACCACCTTCTCCGCCTGCGCGAGCAGCAGGACCGGACCGGCGGCTTCCTGGCGTTCGTGCCGCTCGCGTTCCATCCCGAGAACACCGTGTTCGAGCGGCGGGGCTTCAGCTTCACGCCCGGCGCCGACGATCTCAAGGTGCTCGCCGTCTCTCGGCTGATGCTCGACAACGTGCCGAACATCAAGGCCTACTGGATCATGATGGGTCTGCCGCTCGCCCAGGTCGCCCTGCACTTCGGGGCCAACGACGTCCAGGGGACGGTGGTGCGCGAGGAGATCTTCCAGGCCGCGGGCGCGACCGCCGGCACCGAGCAGAAGGTCGAGGAGCTCGTGCGGGCGATCAAGGAGGCCGGGCGCATCCCGGTTCAGCGCGACACGCTCTACAACGAGCTGCGGCGATGGTGAGACTGAGCCGGACGATCCCGGCGCTGCAGTGGGTGTCCTCGTGATCCGGCTGGGACGCATCTCGTACGTCAACATGGCCCCGCTCTTCTTCCGGCTGGAGGCCGACGTCGAGGAGGTGGCCGGCGTCCCGACCGAGCTCAACCAGCGCCTGCTCGCCGGAGAGATCGATCTCGCTCCAATCTCGTCGATCGCCTACGCGAGGCGCGCAGACCATCTGCGGATCCTCCCGCGCGTAGCCGTCTCCTCGGAGGGAGCCGTCGACTCGATCCAGCTCGTCTCGCGCGTGCCGCTCTCACGTGTCCGCTCGGTGGCCGTCACACCCGAGAGCGCGACGTCGGTCGTCCTCGTCAGGATTCTCCTGCCCGATGCCGAGCACGTGCCGCTGGGCGAGGACGCGGAGGCCACGCTGCTGATCGGCGACGCGGCGCTCCAGAGCGCGTTCGAGGACCCGACGCCCCACCATGACCTCGGGCGGCTCTGGCAGGATCGGACAGGGCTTCCCATGGTCTACGCCGTGTTCGCGTGCCCCGACCCCGCGCCCGACGGCGTCCTGGCGGTCGAGGAGGCGCTGCTCGAGGCGCACCGCGCCAGCCGGGCCGAGCCGGAGGAGCTCGCCCGCGAGGCGAGCGAGCGCTACGGCTACCCGGCGGGCTTCCTCGCCCGCTACTTCGAGAAGCTCCGCTACGGCTTCGGCCCACGCGAGCGCGCGGGGCTGCTGTCGTTCTTCGAGCTGGCGCGGGAGGCCGGCGAGCTCGAGCACGTACCCGAGTTGCGGTTCGTCACTGCGCCGTCCCCGTCACCAACGCCCGAGGCGGGCGTAGGGGCCGGATAATCCGGCCCCTACAGACGCCAGAGGGTGAGCGTGAACCGGTCGAACGGCAACGGGTCGGTCCGTCAGGTCCTCGAGAAGGCGCGCTCCGGCGAGCGGATCTCCGATGAGGACGCGCTGACGCTGCTGCGCTCGCGCGAGCTCGTCCCGATCGGCAGGGTCGCCAACGAGAGCCGGGCGCGCAGGACCGACCCGGGCCGCATCACCTTCATCATCGACCGCAACCTGAACTACACGAACGTCTGCTACACGGACTGCGACTTCTGCGCCTTCTACCGCAGTCCGGGTGACCGGCGCGAGGGCTACCTGCTGCCGAAGGCGGTGATCTTCAAGAAGATCGAGGAGACGCTCGCGCTGGGCGGCACCGGCCTGCTCATGCAGGGCGGCCACCATCCCGATCTCGGGGTGGACTACTACGAGGATCTCTTCTCGTCGATCAAGTCGCGCTACAAGGTCCACCTGCACGCGCTCTCGCCCTCCGAGGTGCAGCACGCCGCCCGCCGCTCCAAGCTCTCGATCCCCGAGACGCTGACGCGCCTGCGAGACGCCGGGCTCGACTCGATACCCGGCGGCGGGGCCGAGATCCTCGTCGACCGCGTCCGCGAGGTCATCTCACCGAAGAAGACGACCTCCGCGGAGTGGCTCGGGATCATGCGCGAGGCGCACCGCCTCGGAATCTCGACGACCGCGACCATGATGTACGGCCACGTCGAGACCCTGGAGGAGCGTGTCGAGCACATGCGTCTCATCCGCGAGCTCCAGGACGAGCTTCGCGGATTCCGCGCCTTCATCTCGTGGACGTTCCAGGACGACGGCAACCGCCTCGGCGAGAAGGTGCCGCGGGAGACGATGCCGACCTCCTTCGACTATCTGCTGACCCAGGCGGTCAGCCGCATCTACCTCGACAACGTGGACCACATCCAGTCGAGCTGGGTCACGCAGGGGATGAAGATCGGCCAGGTGGCGCTCGAGTTCGGGGCCGACGACCTCGGCTCGATCATGATCGAGGAGAACGTCGTCTCCGCCGCCGGCACCACCTACCGCGCGACGACGGACGACTTCGTTCGTGTGATCAAGGCGCTCGGCAAGACCCCGGTTCAGCGCGACACGCTCTACCGCGAGGTCAAGGTCTACGCGTGAACGATCCGCGCCCTGGGGGCGCGGATCGTTCCGACGGAAGCTGTATGAGGCCGGACTCGCGTCCGCTGACCTGACGTGTGCGCGGCTACGTGCGCCTCATTGCGCGTGCCCGAAGTAATGCTTCCGGAGCCATTGGGCGACCTCCTTACCAAGGAAGGCTCCTTGCACGTCCGCCGTGCGGAAATGGATACCGCTCCAGACCCTGGCGTCGATGATCTCATCGAGCGCGGCGGTGAAGCGCTGGAAGCTCCTGTCGGGGCATGGCGCCGGAGAGCATTTGTTGCTGACCACCGTGAAGTCGACCTTGTCGGTGCCGAAGAACGCCTTCAGCGTGTAGGCGATCGCTCCGCTGATGCAGGTGTGCCCGGAGGGGTGGTCGGGAAAGCCGGGCGTCACGAGCGGCGGTCCGGAGACGGGGACGGTCGGGTTGAACAGCGGCAGCCAGGCTGGGTCGGGCTCGGTCGCCGGGTTGCCGTCGTTCGCGGCCTCGTGGATCGCGGTGATCGGACGCCAGAAGTTCCAGTAGTACTTGTCATTCCAGCAGCCGATCGAGCCGTCGGCCGCCGCGAGGTTCGTCATCGCGAGCATGCGTGCGCTTTCGACGATGTCCAGCTCCTCGCTCGTCGCGAGCGTGCGGAAGACGCGGTTCCAGATCGCCGCTCCGCTGTCCTGCCAGAAGATCGCGGCCGCCGTCTGATCCGCGGTGCGCGTCGTGCTCGTGAGCGAACCGAGGCGCTTGACCTCGTTGAAGTCCCTCGCGTACGCGTTGCTCGTGAGCGCGTTCGGGCCGTTGGTGCGAAGCATCTCCACGTTCGGGACGAGGAACGGGCGCACGTTCGCGACCCACGGGGTGGGGTCGAGCCCGAAGTTGGGCGGTGTCGGGCGCCACTCTCCGGGGTCGGTGCCGAAGACGAACGTGAACGAGCCTCCGCGGCCGTCGTTCGCCCGCGCCGCGAGCATCGCCGCGGCCGACGCCTCGCCGACGGCGATTCCGCCCGCCTTCCCCGGCTCGGGCACGTTCGCGAGGAACGCGTCGTAGACCGGCTGCAACGTCGCCTGCTGCGAAGGGAATAGGCCCACGAGAACGTGGAATGCCGCGGCTGCCGCTGCGGCCTCCTTCGAGTCCCCGGGATCGGCCACCGGCGAGGCCAGGTAGGGCTCGTAGGTGCCGTCGATGGCGTTGACAGCGTCGTAGACCGCGCCCTGCACGATGGCCAGGCTGAGCACGGCCGCCTGTGGCGGCTGCCCCGCCCCGGCCGGTGCGGGCGCCGTGATCGCGCTCGTGGCGATCGCGTTCCAGTCGACGGCCGCGTTGCTCACGGCCTGCCCCCGCGTGTCGCCGGCGAGCTGCCCCCTCGCCGAGACGGAGAGCCCGCCGAGAACAGCAGCGAGAATCGCGGCCGCGGCGAGTGCCGAGAGCCAGATGCGTTTGGACTTCATGACTCCTCCTCTCTCCTGCTTGTCGAGCGCGATGCTCGGCGCTGTCTGTTACAGGCAGGTTTCAGGCGCGTAACAGCTGGTGGCATCCCGAGCACATGAACGATCCGCGCCCGAAAACGGCGCGGATCGTTCAGTGGGGTGTTGCCTGCTTCAGGCGAGGGTCGCCGAGCGGCGGCTGCGGCGCAGTACGAGCACGCCGGCCGCGGCGAGCAGGGCCGCGCAGAACGCGATTGCCGCCCCGATGACCGCATCGCCGTAGTCGAAGCCGGGCGCGGCTACGGGCACGGTGCCGACGACCGGATCCAGGCCGGCGTTCGGGAACTGGTACAGCTCGCCGTACGCCTCCGTCGAGCCGAGGCCGGCGTTCGGGAACTGGTACAGCTCGCCGTACGCCTCCGTCGAGCCGACGTCGGCGTTGCCGCTCTGGGCCACGATTCGGTCGGCGGGGACCGGCTGGGTGATTGCGGCCTGCGCCACCGGGGCGACGAGGGCCGCTGCAGCAAGCGTGGCGGTCAACACCTTGATGTGAGCAGAGATCTTCACTTCGTCCTCCCTTTCCGTGTGCTGGTCGTTTCTCTGCCAGGGAGGTTGCGCTCTGCGTGTTTCAGGCCCGCTTCAGGCGTGTGACAGCTGGTACCGTCCCGGGCCGGGAGGCAGTCAGGTGGAGTTTCGGATCCTCGGACCGCTCGAGGTTTGGGATGCGGGCCGCCAGCTTCAGATCGGCGGAGCCAAGCAGCGCGCCCTCCTCGCCGCCCTCCTCCTCCATGCGAACGAGGTCGTTCCCGGCGAGCGCCTGATCGACGAGCTCTGGGGAGCGGACTCGCCGGGTAACGCCGCGACCGCGCTGCGCGTCAACGTGTCGCGCCTTCGCAAGGCGCTTGCCGCCGGATACGCTCGTCACCCGGTCGCCCGGCTACACGATTCGCCTCGGGCCGGATCAGCTCGACCTCTACCGGTTCGAGCGGCTGGTCGAGGAGGCGAGGCGCTGCCTCGCCGACGGGAGGCCCAGCCGACGCCTCCGAGCGGCTGCGGGAGGCCCTCGCGCTGTGGCGGGGGCCGGCGCTCGCGGATGTCTCGTACGAGAGCTTCGCCCAGGCGGCGATCGCCCGGCTCGAGGAGATCAGGCTTGCCGCGCTCGAGCTGCGCATCGAGGCCGACCTCGCGCTCGGCCAGGATCGAGAGCTCGTCGGCGAGCTCGAGGCGCTCGTCGCAGAGCACCCGCTGCGGGAGCGTCTGCGAGGGCACCTCATGCTCGCGCTCTACCGTTCCGGCCGCCAGGCCGAGGCCCTGAACGCCTATCAGGATGCGCGCCGAGTCCTCGTCGACGAGCTGGGGATCGACCCGAGCCCGTCCTTGCAGGCGCTCGAGCGAGGGATTCTCCGCCAGGACCCGGCTCTCATTGCCGCGCCGGAGGCGGCGCCGAGAGCGCACGCGGAGCCGGGCGAGCGGTCGATTCTCGTCGCCGTGCTCGACCAGTCGCGTCTGGACACGCTGCTGGCGGTAGCCGAGCCGCTCGTGCGGCAGCCGGCCCGCTCATGATCCTGGCCAGACTCGTCGCGGACGCAGACGGGCTCGGACTCGGCATCAGCCTGGCTCGACGAGCATCCGCTCGGCTCTCGAAGCTCGCGGTGTCGCCGCGCGCGTGGCCTCGTTCACGTCGAGCCGCGCCGGGCGACGAGCTGGCGCGACTCGCGTCCGAGCTCGACGTCGACCTCCTGCTCGCCGATGCGCCGGACGGAGCTCCTGGCCGAGGGAGTTCCGGACGAGACAGCTCGCCAGCCCTGCTGGCCGCGACGCCGTGCGACGTGGCGCTGCTCGTGCGCGCGCGGCGCGAGGCGGAGGGTGCCGGTACTCGTCCCGTTCGGGGGGGCGGAGCACGACTGGGCCGCCGTCGAGCTGGGCGCCTGGCTTGCCCGGGCGGGCGGCGTGCCGCTCCGGCTCGCGGGTGCCGCGGCCGCGCCGGAGCAGGGCAAGCGCGATGCAAGCCGCCTGCTTTCACATGCGTCGCTCGCCGTTCAGCGGGTGCTGGGCGTTTCCGCCGAGCCACTGCTGACTGCGCCCGGCGAGGGGGGCATGCTCGAGGCGAGCCGCGACGCCGGTCTGCTCGTCGTCGGGCTCTCGACCAGGTGGGAGCGTGAGGGTCTCGGGGCGGCCCGGCTCCGGCTTGCCAGGGAGGCGCCGCCGCCGACGCTGCTCGTCCGCAAGGGCCTGCGCCCGGGCGGTCTCGCTCCGCCCGCCGCCCTCACGCGCTTCACGTGGTCGATCCGTCCCTAACCCGGTCCTGCGCTATCCGCCGCAGGCCGGCTCGTAGGGCCGGCCGGGGAGGAACTGCTCCCACTCCTCGCGCGTCAGCGTCCGGTTCGCGATCGCGCAGGCGCGCCGCTCCCACAGCTGCGGGTCGATCTCCCACATCGCTCCCTGGCCGTTCCCGTGCGTTTGCAGCAGCCGCCGTCCGTCGGGCGACACGTCGATGTGCGCCCTTCGGTTCCCGGCCGTCAGCGTCGGGCCGATCTGGGTTCCCGTGGCGACGTCCCAGAGCGCGGCGACGGGCTCGAAGCCGGAGAGGGCGAGGAGCCGGCCGTCAGGGCCGAAGTCGAGGGTCAGCACGCCCGAGCCACCCGTCTCGAGCGTGCGGACGAGCTCACCGGTCCGAACGTCCCAGAGGCGCACGAGCGGGTCGAGGCCGGCGGTGGCAAGCGTCCCGCCGTCCGGGCTGAACGCGACCGCGTAGCCGAAGCCGCTGCCGTCGAGCCGCATGATCGAGCGCGGTGACGGCCCGGAAATATCCCAGATCTCCGCGTCACCTCCTCCGGGCTCGTCGGACCCCTCGCGCGCGAATGCGACCAGCGATCCCGTAGGGCTGAAGGCGACGTCGCCGGCCGCCGAGCCGTCGCCGACCGTTCCGAGCGGCGCTCCGGTGGCGACGTCCCACAGCTTGACGCCGGTCCCCGGCGGTGGTCGCGAGCGTCGTGCCGTCCGCGCTGATGCTGATACCCCAGATCGACGTCTCGGAGGCGGTGAACGGCCCGTGACGCAGCGAGCGCGAGCCGACATCCCAGAGGGTCACCTGACCGCTCGTCGTCGCGGCTGCCAGCGTTCGTCCATCCGGCGCGAACGCGATGACCTTGACCTCGCCCCCGGTGTCGAGGAGCGGCTCGCCGGCCGGCGCGAGCCCCTGCGCCTGGTAGAGCTGGATCCCGCGCTCCTTGAGGCCGACGGCGATCAGCCGGCCGTCCGGGCTGAACTCCCCCGGGTGCCGGTCATATCTCGGGTCGAATTGCGCGGTCGTGCGTGAACGTGAACGGGCGGCCGAGGCCCCGGTCGCCCGTGACGTCCCAGGCGATCGCGGTTCCGTCGCCGCTCGCCGTGTAGAGCGTCTTCCCGTCGGGGCTGAAGGCGGGCTGCTGAACGGCATCAGAATGGCCCCGGAGCGTCTCGGGTGGCGTTGCCGAGGTCGCGTCCCACAGCGTCACTGTCCCGTCGAGGGTCGTCGACACGACCGTCGTCGCCGTCGGGGCTGAAGGCGAGCCACTGCGGAGCGGTCGCGAGCACGCCGGTGAGGGTCGCGGACCTCGCCGCTGGGCACGTCGACGAGCTGGAGGCCGCCGTCGACGCCGACCGCCGCCGTGCGGCCGTCCGGGCTCAGGGCGAGCGCGTGATGGCCGGTCTCGATCTCGAGTGCTCCGCGTCTGCTCACGGCTCTCGCAGGTCCCACCAGGCGAGCTCGCCCTCGTCCGACGCGGTGACCACGGAGCGGCCGTCGGGGGTGAGCGCAAAGAAGGGCGAGGCGACGAACGAGCCGATGTACTCGGCCGAGAAGCCCTCGAGCTCGATCGGGTCGCCGATCAGCTCGAGCGTGTTGGCGTTCCTGATCGCCAGCGTGATCGGCTCTCCGAGCTCGACGGCGACCAGCTTCGACCCGTCGGCCGTAAAGGCCATGCGGGCTGCGCCTAGTGCTCGGTCTCGGCAAGCAGCTCGCGCGACTCCGTGTCGACGAGACGGAGATACCCTGGCCGCCCGCCGAAAGCGAGTGTGCCGCCGTCGGGGCTGTACGCCAGCCCCTCGACGTGGGCGAGGTCGAGCTCGGGGGTGACCGGTACCGGGACGGGCTCACCAAGCTGCTCGTACGTCGTCGCGTCGAAGAAGCGCAGCCCGGCGGCGCCGAGCCCTCCCACAGCGAGCGTCCTCCCATCCGGGCTGACGGCGATTGCCCTGACGTAGTCGCCCTCGCCGACGTTGATGATCCCGATCGCGGCCGGCGAGCGTCGGAGGCTGGCGAGGAGCGTGCTTCGCGTCTGCGCCGTGTCATCGATCGCGACGGCCTGGCGGGCGAGCAGCAGCGAGCGGTCGAGGTCCTCCTCGACGAGCGCCTGCGCGCCGAGGCGCTGGGCGAGCTGGGCGGTCTCGGCATCCGCGCCTCGTCGGCTGCGTCGCGGGCCTCGCCGCGCTGGACGACCGCGAAGATGCCGCCGGCGATGGCGGCGGCAAGCAGGACGCGCGGCGCCGACGAGCAGTCCGCGGAGACGCCGGTTCGTCTTGACGACGCGCTTGGTCTCCTTCTCGGATGCCTCACGGCTCTCGGCGACGAAGGCGCGTTCGAGCTCGTTGAGCTCGAGGGCGTGGTCCGTGCTCCAGTCGAGGGCGGCCGCGAGGCGGGCGCCGCGGTAGAGCTCGCCCTGGTCGCGCCCGACCGTCCCATTCGGTGGCGGCCTGGGTGATGTGGCGGCGCAGGCGCCGGCCCTGGCCGTCCTCCTCGATCCACTCACGCAGGCGCGGCCACTCGCGCAGGAGCGCCTCGTGGGCTACCTCGACGCTGCCCTCCGCGACGGTGACGAGGCGGCTGTCGGCCAGTGCGGCGAGGACGTCTCGACCTCCCGGTTGCGCTCCAGGTCGAGCTCGGTCAGGGGCGCACGGCGGCGCACCGCCGCGTCTCCCTCGCCCTCGCCGACCAGGCGCAGCATTATCGGCGCGCACGAGCGGCTTGTCCCCGTCCGGGATGCGGGCGTAGGTGCCTTCGGCCAGGCGGGCGACGGCGCCGTGCACGCCCCCGGACTCACGATAGGCAGCCGGCCGTGAGCGTGTTGTCCTGCCGCTTCTGCCAGAGCTCGAGCAGCGCGGTGGAGAGCAGCGGCAGCGCGCCCGGCTCACCCTCCACGTCATCGACGAGCGCGTCCGTGAGCTCCGGCTCGACGCGAAGCCCGACCCGGCTTGCGGGCAGCTCGACCGCCCGGCGCAGCTCGGAGGCCTGCATCGGCCCGACGAGCACGTGGTTTGCTCCGAGCAGCTCTGCGAGCTGCGGGAAGGCGGCGAAACGGCCGTAGAAATCTGCTCGGACCGCGACCGTCACGACGGCGCGGCCCTGCGGGTCGGCCGCCGCGCGGGCGAGCATGTCGACGAACGCGGCGCGCTGCAGCCTCGTCCGTGCAGGCCGTGAACAGCTCCTCGAGCTGGTCGACCGCGATCAGGATCCGCTCGTCGGCCGTCAGCGCATCGAGCGCTTCCGCGACGGGGTCCTTCGCTCCCGAGGCGAGCATTCGCCGCAGCTCGTTGAGCGGCCGCTCGCCCGGGCGGATCAGCACACTCCGCCAGCGCTCGCTTCCCGGCAGCACGCCGCCGGCCAGTGCCGGGAGCAGACCGGCGCGCAGTACCGACGATTTGCCGCTGCCCGACGGGCCGACGATGCCGAGGAAGCTGGCGCCGACGAGGCGGGCCACGAGCTCGGCGATCAGCCGCTCGCGGCCGAAGAAGTAGTCGGCGTCCGCGGGCTCGAAGCTGGCCAGGCCCTTGAACGGGCAGACACCCTGTGCGGCCAGGCGGCTCGGCGTCGGCGTGGCCGAGAGCGCACGTGCTTGCTCGCGCGCGAGCTGCAGGCCGATCACCTTGCCGGCGAGCTCCGCCTCGGCCTCGCTCAGGTCGCTGCGGCCGGAGGCGGCACGGGAGGCGGCCTCCGCGAGCAGCCGGCTCGCCTCGTCGACCGTGACCGCCAGCGCCGCCCGGGCGAGCTCGCGGCAGCTCGGAGTAGCGCTGCTCGGGCGCCTTGGCCAGCGCCCGCGCGATCACCTCGTCGAGCTCCGCCGGCAGCTCGGGCCGGTGCTCGCTCACAGCCGGCGGCTCGGCGTCCAGGTGGGCGAACACCACTGCGACGTCGGTGTCGCGGCGGAACGGCGGCTCCCCGACAAGGCACTCGTAGAGCACGCAGCCGAGCGAGTAGACGTCGGCACGTCCGTCGAGCTCCTCGCCGGCGATCTGCTCGGGAGCGACGTAGTCGATCGTGCCCATCAGTTGTCCGTCGTCACCGAGCCCGGACTTCTCGGTGAGCCGCTTGGTGAGCCCGAAGTCGGCCAGGTAGGCGTGGTCGGACCCGTCCGGGCTGGCGCCGGTGTCGAGCAGGACGTTGGAGGGCTTCACGTCCCGGTGCACGAGCCCGCGCGCATGCGCTGCATCGAGCGCGCTGGCGACCTGCGCGAGAATGGCGATCGCCTCGCCCGGCTCGAGCCGCCCACGCCGCAGACGCTCCTTCAGGTCGCGCCCTCGACATAGCGCATGGCGATGAACAGCAGCTCGTCGCTCTCGCCCGCCTCGTAGATCGGAACGATGTTCGGATGGTCGATCGAGGCGGCCAGCTCGGACTCGCGCAGGAAGCGTTCGCGGAAGGTCTCGTCCTCGGCCAGGCCGGCGGCCATCAGCTTGAGCGCCACTCTTCGCTTGAGGCGGCGATCCTCGGCGAGGTAGACCACGCTCATGCCTCCGTGGCCGAGCAGCGACTCGATCCGGTAACCGGCGAGCTCCGTTCCGACCCTCGAGTCCTCGCGCACGTGCATGTGCGTATCCTCGCTTTCGCTCCGAGGAACGATACGGCGACTGACTAGGTGATAGCGCGCCGCTGTTACAGATGTGTTTCAGCCCGGGATCTGCCCGTCAGGCCTGGATGCCCGAACCGGCCGATTGCGTATCTCGCGGCGCGGTGATACGGTGCTCCGCCATTCGGGGGCGTACCCACCGGAGTGGCGTTGATGCCGCCCTCGGAGACTCAGGATCTTGCGGCTGCAGTCACCACGCGGAGCTACGAGGAGGCCGGGGATGGAATGGGAACAGCTCACATCGGACAACGACGACCCACGAACACGGAAATTATTCGAAGCCGTGAGCGAGATCGGAGTAGAGAACCCGGAGGTCGTCGTCGTCGTCGGCCACGCGGAAGGGCAGCTGAGAGCGCGTAGCTTCGCAGCTCCGCGTGGGGAGCGCGACCCCAACGCTGGGGACCCGTCGGAGCATATGGGCGAGCTGAGGGTGTTCGGAGCCCTCCTGGAGATCAACAGCCCGCGGCGCTGCTACTGGAACGGTCACCGCTGGGTCTGTTTCTAGAGCCAGGCGACTGACTATCCGGGGGTGGTCCCCGCGGCGGCGTCCGGCTCCAGCGGGAACTGATCGCAGGTCTTTCGGTATTCCTGATCCGGCAGGAACTCGTCCCATTCGCCTCTCGTCAGATTGCGACCGGCGATGGGGCAAAGACGCTCCTCGAAAGCCGGGAGGTCGGATGCCCAGAGGATGTCGTCCCAGAGCAGAATCGGGAGGCTCGGATCGCCGGCCGAGACGAGCGTCCGTCCGTCCGGGCTGAACGCAACATTCGTAGCCCCGTACGGGATCGGCTCGCCGAGCTGACGGCGGGTCGCGACGTCCCATAGCCTCATCGTCCCATCCTCGCCCGAAGTGGCCAGAATCGAACCGTCGGGGCCGAACGTCGCGCTCGAGACGGGAGCCCGGTGGGCCTGGATAGGCTCACCGAGACGGCTGGCGCTGCCGAGGTCCCAGGCGCTCGCGAGGTTCCAGAGGATCACGCCTTCGACGCCGAACGTCGCCAGCCGCTTTCCGTCGCGGCTGAGTGCGAACCCGCTCACCCCGGGCGCGGCAACCGCCTGCTCCGGTTGGGGAGCGCCGGCCTCCCAGCGGGAAAGGCCCCCGTCGGCGACGAAGAGACCTCTTCCCTCCGGGGCGAAGACGACGCGTTCGGCGCCCTTCGCGAACGGCTCTCCGGCCGGGCCGAAGCTGTCGAGGCCCAGAGCCTGACTTCCGGATCGCCGAAGTGGAGGCGTCTTCCCGGGGCCCCTCTCCTGCTTCTGGCTGACGCTGGGCCGCCGCCAGAAGCGAACCGTCGGGGCTGAAGTCGAGGTCCCTGATGTACGTGCCCTCCTCGCGCAGCGGCCGGCCCTGCCGTGCGCGCTGACGCAAGGTCCCACAGCTCGACCGTGTCGTTCGCGGTCGCTCCCGCGAGCATTCGGCCGTCATCGCTGAATGCGACGACCGGCTCCTCGGCGCTGCCCGAGAGCGCCTCTCCGACGGGCTCGCCCGAAGCCGCGTCCCAGAGCCGAATCGCCGAAGTCGGCCGGGCGTCCGGATCGGCGACTCCGCGGGCATGCTGGTTGCCGCTGCGAGGAGCGAGCCGTCGGGGCTGAAGGCGATATCCGAGACGAAGCGGCTCGGGCACAGCAGGGCCTGAGCGTGCGGCCGCGGCGCCGATACGTCCCGGAGGAGCGCGACGTCCGTGCTCGCCGAGGCGAGCGTAACGCCGTCGGGGGCGAAGGCCAGACCGGTCACCGGGCCGGCGTGACCCGCCATCGACTCTGAGAGGGGTTGCTGCGAGGTCGCGTCCCAGACCGTCACCGAAGCGTCCTCGCTCCCGACCGCGAGGTTCGCACTGTCGGGGCTGAAGGCGAGCGAGCTGACGGGGTGGCTCGGGCGAAGAGGCTCTCCGACCGGAGTCAGGCTCGCGAGCTCCCAGAGCGTCACGAGCGCCGATCCCGCCGGTGACAGGGTCGCCAGCGCCAGAGTCGTTCCATCGGGGCTCAGTGCCATGGCCGTCAAGACCTCGCTCGATTCGACGTTGACCCCGAACGGCTCACCGATTCTCTCCCGGTCCGGACGTCCAACAGGGAGGCTCCCTCGAAGAAGCTTCCGACTGCGAGCGTGCGCCCGTCGGGCGTGAACGACATGGCCACCACGAACGGTGGCGCCGGGAAGCGGCTCGCCGACAGGTTGTCGAGAGGTCGTATCCACGAACCTCAGGGTTCCCGGGCTCTCGGGCTCATCGGTCCCGGTAACCGCCAACGTCTCTCCGGTGGGGCTCGACGCTATGTAGCCGATCGGACCGACACCGGCGTCCGTCTCGCCGGCGGTCGAACCGTCCGCGAGGTTCCGGAACGTGAGCATGCCATCCTCACCACCGAGGACGAGGGTTTCGCCGTCCGGACTGAAGGCGACCGACGTTCCTGCGAGGGCGTCCCCGCGCGCCTGGCCGGTAGCGCCGTCCCACAATCTGACCGTGCCGTCCCGGTCGACCGTCGCCAGGGTCTGGCCGTCGGAGCTGAACGCGACACCGGTCGGCTCGGAACGCTGGTCGCTGAGAACAGCCCGAACGCGTCCGCTTCGCTGCGTCGCGGTGACGAGCGCGCTGCGCGCCTCCACGATGGGCCGCGTCCTGTAGGCCTCGAGCGCGAGCAGGAGCGCGAGATCGAGCCGGCTGTCGAGGTTCGAGACCGCCTGACTGGCGAGTTGGCGAGCCTGAGCGAGCTCGCGCTGGTCGTCTACGCGACTCGTCTGCCGGACGGCGAGCAGCGCCGATACGACCGCCGCGACGAGCAACAGCGCCAGCATGATCGCCAGCACCCGCAACCGGCGTGTGCGTTTGCGCGCGACCTGGAGCTCGTCGCGCTCGGCGTCCCGGCTACCAACGAGGAATTGCCGCTCGAGCTCGTTCATCTCGCCCAGGTGCTCGGCGCGCCAGTCGAGCGCGGAAGCGAGGCGCGCGCCCCGGTAGAGCTCCGCGGGGTCACGGCCCCCCTCTTCCCAGGTGCGGGCGGACCGCATCAGGTGCTCGTGCAGGCGGCGGCCCGCGACGTCGTCCTCGAGCCATCCACGCAGCCGGGGCCATTCCCGCAGCAGGGCCTCGTGGGCGACCTCGACCGTGCCTTCGCTGACCGTCAGCAGACGGCTGTCCGTGAGCTCAGCGAGAACGACCCGGGCATCCTCGTTCGCGTCGAGGTCGAACTCGGAGAGGGCTGCGCGACGTCGCACCGACCCCTCCGCCTCGCCGGAGGAAAGCCGCAGCAGCATGCTGCGAGCGATCCTCTGCTGGGGCTCGCTCAGCCGAGCATAGGCGCGCTCGGCCAGCCGGCCCACCGCGCCGCGGATGCCGCCGCTCGCCTCGTACCGTTCCAGCTGCAGCGTGCGCCCGTCCCGCTCCTGCCAGAGCTCGAGGAGCGCCGTCGACAGAAGCGGGAGCGCACCCGGCTCGTCTCCGACGTCGGCGACAAGGGCGTCGACGAGCCGTGGCTCGACGCGAAGCCCTGCCCTGCGCGCCGGCAGCTCGATCGCCCGGCGCAGCTCCTCGGGCTGCATCGGCCCGACGAGCACATGGTTCGTGCCGAGCAGGTCGGCGAGGTCAGGGTAGGCAGCGCAGCGGCCGTAGAAGGCGGCCCGAATTGCGAGTACTAGCGAGAACCGGCCGTGAGGGTTGCGGGCGGCAGCCGTGATCGCGCTGACGAAGGCTGCACGCTCCGCGTCGTCCCTGCAGGCCGTGAACGTCTCCTCGAACTGATCCACGACGACGAGCACGTGACGATCCCGTCCTCATCGCCGTCGGTCGCCTCGAGCGCCTCGTTGAGAGCGGACATGGGCTGGTCGCCCGGCCGCAGAAGGACCCGGCGCCACCGCTCGCTGCCCGGAAGCATTCCTGCGGCGAGCGCCGGCATGAGACCTGCTCGCACGACCGACGACTTGCCGCTTCCGGAGGGCCCGACAACGCCGAGCAGCGGCGAGCCGACGAGCCGGGCGACGAGCTCGGCGACGAGTCGCTCGCGACCGAAGAACACGTGTGCGTCGTCCATCTCGAAGCTCGCGAGGCCCTTGAACGGGCACAGCACGTGATCCAGCTCGTCGCCTCCCGGCGCGTACAAGCTCGCCCGCTCCTCCACGCGCTGGAGGTCGATGACGTTGCTCTCGAGAGCGAGGGCCGCCGTGAGCAGGTCGCTGTGGCCCATCGCGGCGCGATCCGCCGCCTCGGCGAGCCGGCGGCTGGCCTCGCCGCGTGCCCATTCGCTCACGACCTCGTGGACGCGGGCGGGAATGCCTCCGGTCGTCGCGAGCACGGTGTCGACGGACAGCTCCGCGGTCGACCCGCCGAGGTACAGGGCGGCGATCTGGGTCACCGCTTCCCGATCGAACGGCAAGAGCTCGCGGACGTCGACGCTGGACATCTGGCCCAGGAGCCCGGCGAGCGCGGGAGAGTCAGCGCCTGGACGGTACGTGCCAAGCACGAGCAGCGATCGGCCGTTCGTCGGGGGGACGAACGCGGCGAGCTGGTCGATCACCGATGGGTGGGCCGCGTCGAGGTCGTCGAGCACGAGCAACGTCTCCTCCGTCACGTCGGCGAGTCGCGCCACAGCGTCGCTTGACGGCGCCGACGGACCGGCGAAGCCCACGTACCGCACCGTCGCGCCCTGCGCGTGTACCTCGGCCGCGAGCTCAGCGGCGACGCGTGTCTTCCCCATCCCGCGGGCGCCGGCGAGCAGGACGAGCGTCGCGCTGCCCGAGCGCGCCAGCCTCCAGGCGTCACGTAGCCAGGCGAGCTCCTCCTCGCGGTCGGTCAGGGGGGTCAGCGCGTCGAGCTCGGCCGGCAGCTCCGCTCGCGTGCGGCGACGCATCGCCGTCGAGGCGGCCGCGGTGAGCTCGGCGCAGGTCCCGTAGCGCTCGTCCGGCCGTTTCGCTAGCGCCCGCGCAACCACCGCGTCGAGCGCCGTCGGGAGCTCGGGACGGCCGCTCCGACACGGAGGGCGGGTCTTCCTGGATGTGTGCCCACAACACGGCGAGCTGCGAGTCGTGCGGGTACGGCGTCATGCCGGTCAGGCATTCGAGGAGTACGGCACCGAGGGCGTAGATGTCGGCGGGCGGCCCGCCGCCGTCGCCCTGGATCAGCTCGGGCGCCACGTAGTCGACCGTGCCCAGGAAGTGGCCGGTGCCGGTGAGGCTCGCCGCGCCGGCGAGCCTGCTCAAGCCGAAGTCCGTCAGGTACGCATGCCCCCCTTCCGCGACGAGGATGTTCGAGGGCTTGACGTCGCGGTGCAGGAGCCCGCCGCGGTGGGCGGCGTCGAGCGCTTCCCCGGCCTGTGCGACCAGCTCGATGGCGTGGGCCGGGTCGAGCGCGCCGCCCCGCTCCAGCAGGGCGCCGAGGTCGGAACCCTCGACGTAGCGCATCGCGATGAAGAGGGAGCTGCCCGCCTCGCCGGCCTCGAAGATCGGCACGACGTTCGGGTGGTCGAGCGAGGCAGCGAGTCTCGATTCGCGGAGGAAACGGTCACGGAACCGCTCGTCGCCGGCGAGCTCCGGCGCGAGAACCTTGAGCGCCACCCGACGCCCGAGCCGCAGATCCTCGGCGCGGTACACGACGCCCATGCCGCCGCGGCCGACCCGGGACTCGACCCGGTAGCCGGCCAGCTCCTCGCCGAGAAGCGCGTCCGTGCCGGCCGTGCGCGACACGACGTCAGCGTAGGGCGCAGGGGAGCCCACAGCAAGATACTCGAGTCCGACCATGTCGCCAGAGCAGGTCTTGGATCTGGCTGGCTCTGCGGAATGGCGGAGGGGCGGGATTGCTCCCGCCCCTCCGCATCGCCGGATGGGATGTCTGGTCAGGCGCCCTGGAGCGTGCCGCGCCGGCGGCTCATCCCGAGGGCGGCCGCAGCGAGCGCGAGCGCGGCGGCGAGGCCGATGCCGATGCCCACCGCGGTCTCCGGCCAGGCCATGTCGGTACCATCGCCCGTCGTGGTCGCCACGGGCTGGCCGACCGGCACTCGACCACCGCGATTCGCGAACGACACCAGCGGCTCTGCCGGCCGAACGACTGCGTCCGGTGCCGTGCGCGGAGCGTCGATCGAGAACGTCGGCAGGTTCGTCGCCGGGCCGGTGCGCGGGCCGTCGACCGAGTGCTGCGGGAGCTCACTGGGCCGGTAGAGGCCCTTCCAGCCCTCCGCCTCCACGACAGCGGCGCTCGGCCGGCTGATGATGGTCGGCCGGACGGCGCGGTCATCGGGGCGGGTGGCCCCGTCGACGACGATCGTGCCGGGCCGTACCGCGCGGTCGTCGGGCAGCGTGAGCTCGACGCCGGCGTGGGCCCCGAACGACGGGCACGTCGGTGCACACGGCATGTTGGCCGGATCGAGACTGGCCAGCGCGGACGGCGCGAGCGCGCAGCACGGCGACGGCGAGGCCGAGCCCGATTCGCCGGATACGCCTCATGTGGATGCGGTGCGAAGACGACATTGCTCCTCCCTTGTCTCTTGCTTTTGCCTACCGGTGGAGCATCGACCGGGCCGCTGGCCCGGCTCTGGGAGGCCGCTGGCGAGGCGCTGAGTGTTCTTCGCCCGACGGAGGGAGCGCTCGCCGCTACCGGCGTCGAGAGGCGTCAGGAGCTGCAGGCAGGCGCGTACGGACGCCTGGGCACGAACGCCCCGACCACTCCGCCGGCGGCTGGCCGTGCCGGACCCGAGGGCCTGCCACCAGGCCAGTGTCTGCGTCCGTAGGAAAGGCACTGAAACACCCGGGCGGGCTCGAAGGGCCCGCCCGGGTGAGGCGTGGGGGAGAAACCCCTGGCTAGGCGCCGGAGAGAGTACCGCGGCGCCGCGAGAGCAGAAGCAGTCCGCCGAGGAGCATCGCGCAGAGGACGCCGAGCACGATGCCTACGCCCGCGTCGCTCCAGTCGAAGCCCGTCCCGGAGACCGGCTCGGCTCCGGCGACGACCGGCTTGTTGTCCGCGGGGGCGGGCCGGCTGATGAGGCCGTCCCCTGTGGCGATGACATCAGCGGCGGTTGCGCCGACGCCGTGCGTCGCGCGGTCGTCCGGGCGGACGGGCGCGCTCTCGGCGACGATGCCGGCGGCCGGGAGCTGGTACAGCGCGCCATACGTGTCGGTCGCGATGAGACCGGCGTCCGAGGCGGTCGCTCCGACGTCACGGGTGTAGTAGCCCACGTCCCCCGGAAGGACGGCCGCCGCGGCGCCCTCCTGGGTCGTGCCGTAGTGGCGGTCGGGGATCATGGCGGAAGCGCCCGGCGCGAGCATGGCGCAGCATGCGAGCACGAGCGCACCGAGCGAAAGGCACCTGCGGTAGCTCCAGAACATAGACATCGTCGCTCCTCCCTTGAGCCTTGTTCGTTCTCCGTACGAGGTGCAGCTTCGTGCCGGCCGCTTGACGTCGGCTGGGCGCCCGCTGGGACGCTGCTGGAACGAGCAGTCCCCGAGTGCTACCGTCCTGCCCACGGAACCCCGTGAACGCCTGGAGTTCGGGATCCTCGGCCCGCTCGAGGCGCGGATGGGCGGCGAGTCGATTCCGCTCGGCGGCGCGCGGCAGCGCGCCGTTCTGGCCGTCCTGCTCACGCACGCCGGCGAGGTCGTCTCCGGCGACCGGCTGATCGACGAGCTCTGGGGCGACGATCCGCCCGAGACGGCGGCGAACGTTCTGCAGGGCTACGTCTCCCACCTTCGCAAGGCGCTCGGCCGCGACGCGATCGCGACGCGCGATCCGGGCTACGTCGTCGAGGTGGAGCCAGGCCAGCTCGATCTGCATCGGTTCGAGGCGCTCGTCGAGGAGGGCCGCCGCGCGTTCGCCGGCGGTGATCCGGAGCGCGCCGCCACCCTCCTGCGGGAAGGGCTCGCGCTGTGGCGGGGAGCCGCGCTTGCCGACTTCGCCTACGAGCCGTTCGCCCAGGCCGAGATCGCCCGCCTCGAGGAGCTCCGGCTCGTGGCCCTCGAGCGGCGCATCGAAGCCGACCTCGCGCTGGGCCGCAACGCGGAGGTCGCCGGGGAGCTCGAGGCGCTGATCGTGAAGCATCCGCTGCGGGAGCGGCTCCGTGCGCACCGCATGCTGGCGCTCTACCGAGCGGGGCGCCAGGCCGAAGCGCTCGAGGAATACCAGGCTGCCCGCGCTGCGCTCGTCGACGGCCTCGGCATCGACCCGAGCCCGACCCTGCAGGAGCTCGAGCGGGCGATCCTCAAGCAGGACCCCGCGCTCGCGGTCGAGGCTCCCGGAGCGGCGCCTGCCGTCCGGCCGGAAGCAACAGCGGGGAACGAGGCGCCTACGGCCGAGCGGGCGATTCTCGTCGTGCCCGAAACCGACGCCGCTTTCGACTCCCTGCTCGCCCTCGCCGCGCCGCTCGCTCGGCGACCGCCACGCGAGGTGATCCTCGCCCGCCTGGTCGAATCGGCAGACGAGCTCGAGGACGCGACGAGGCTCGTCCAGGAGCGGCGCGACGAGCTGCTCGAGCGGCGCATCCCGGCGCGGGCGGCGGCGTTCACGTCGGGCGATCGCGGAGCTGACGTCGTGCTCCTTGCCGCCGAGCAGCCCACCGACCTCGTCCTGCTCGACGCGCCACCCGAGCTTCTCGCCGACGGCACTGTCGGCGGTGAGCTTGCCGCGATCCTCGCGGAGGCGCCGTGCGACGTCGGGCTCCTGGTCACCCGCGGGCCCTTCGTCTTCGAGACCGGCAAGCCCGTGATGGTGCCCTTCGGCGGCGCCGAGCACGACTGGTCGGCGATCGAGATCGCCGCCTGGATCTCGCGCTCGCTCGACACGTCGCTGCGTCTCCTCGGCACGACCGGCGATCCCGCTGCGGGCCGCCGCGATGCGAGCCGGCTCCTCGCCCGTGCATCGCTGATGGTTCAGCAGGTCGTGGGAGTTGCCACCGACCCGCTGCTGGTGCCGCCCGGGGATGCAGCCGTCATCGAAGCTTCGGCGAAGGCGTGCTTGCTCGTGGTGGGTCTGTCGGCGCGTTGGCGGCAGGAGGGGTTGGGGGCGGCGAGGCTCGCAGTCGCGCGCGACTCGCGCCCGCCGACACTGCTCGTGCGACGCGGGTTGCGCCCCGGTGGGATCGCGCCGCGGGAGAGCATGACCCGCTTCACGTGGACGCTGAGCGGCCCGGTCGGCGAGTAGGCGTGGCCGGCGGTCTGGCCGCGACCCGGCGTGCTCACGTGCCGGGGTAGCAACCGGAGAGCAGCCGGGCGAGAGGCTCGTCGTCCTCGAAGCGAGGCTCGCAGCCCGCGGCGCGGAAGGCGCCGATGACGTCGAGGTAGCGCTCGATCTCACCGACGAGCGTCTCGACGTCCGCCTGCGGTGGCTCGTATGCGATGGTCGCCGGCTCCATGGTTCCCCCTTTTTGAGTGCCTGCAGAGGAGGGTCGTCGAGGCCGCTTGAGCCGCGCTGGAAGCGGGCTGAGAGCCGGCTGCGTCTGCCGACTCGGCCCTGATTCCGGCGTGCCGGTCGCGGTAAAGAGTCTGCAAAGAAGAGGATTCCGGGGTTGTCACCCGTAGAGGCATCTGGTTTGGTGGTTTCGGGGTGAAGGGGAAGCCGAGAGCCGTCACCGGGGTCGTTGCGGCACTCGTTGCCTCCCTGGCGGCCGCGTTCTGCGGCCCTGCGGCAGCTGCGAGCGAGCTGATGCCGGGCGTGACGTACGAGCGGCTCGAGCGCATCGTGCGCGGGAAGGAGGTGCTCGTCCACGTCGTCACCGCGCCGAAGCCAGGTTCGCTCTATCGCCTCGTTCCGGTGCTCTCGAACGGGACGATCGCCGGCACCGAGACGGTGACCCAGATGCAGGCTCGCCTGTCGCGCACCGCGACCAGCGTCGCCGTCAATGGCGACCTCTTCAGCTGGGAGTGGTCGTACCCCACCGGCATCTTCGTACGCGACGGGGCGCTGCACGGTCGTCCGACGAGCAGCCGTTCCTCGCTCGGCATAGGGCTCGACGGGCTGCTGCGCATCGCGCAGATCAGCTTCTTCGGCACCTGGAGCGTCGGTGAGGCGCCGCGAACGGCGCTCAACCAGCTGAACCGGCCGCTCGTTGGGTCGCAGGTCGGTCTCTTCACACCGGTCTGGGGCGCCGCGACACCCAGGCGGCGTGGTGCGGTGGACGTCGTCGTCTCGGGGCTGCCGCCGACCCGCGTAAATGTCGACCTCGCCGCGACAGGTCATGGAGGTACGGCGCGGGGGAGGCACCTCGATTCCCGAGGGCGGGGCGGTTCTTCAGGCCACCGGCGGCCGCGCTGCGGGCCTCCAGGCGCTCGCGCTGCCGGGCGCGCCGCTCGTCGTGAAGCTCATCCTGAAGCCGTGGTGGGAGCAGGTCGCCGACGCGATCGGTGGAGGCCCGGCGCTCGTCCGCGAGGGGCGGATCGCGCTGCCAACGAGCGAGGGCTTCAGCTCGTACCTGCTTCTGAAGCGGCATCCGCGAACGGCCATTGGACAACGGGCCGACGGGCGGATCCTGCTCGTGGCCGTCGACGGGCGCAGCTCGCAAAGTGCCGGGATGACGATGCGCGAGCTCGCGGTCGAGCTGCGCGGGCTGAACGCCGTCACCGCCTACGCGCTCGACGGTGGCGGGAGCACGACGCTCGCGTTCGACGGCGACGTTCTCAACGTGCCGTCCGACGGCTCGGAGCGATCGGTATCGGACGCGCTGATGGTCATGTACTTCGGGGCCTACGCCCCGATCCCGAGCACACAGGTCGTCTCGCCGAACGGCGACGGGGCGGCGGAAGACCAGCGCCTCGCCTACAAGCTCGTGCGGCCCTCGACCGTCGACGTGCGCCTGGTCGGTCCGGGAGGGGGCGTGCTCTGGCACGACGAGGGGCCCAGGGAGGCCGGCACGTTTCCGGTCGAGCCGGATCTCGCGGGCAGGCCCGAGGGCCGCTGGCGCTGGGTCGTGCGCGCGACCGACGAGGAAGGCAATGCGAGCGAAGCCGTGCGCACGTTCGCTCTCAACAACACCCTCGGCTTCCTCGATCTCTCCGCCGAGCGGGTCAAGCGCGGAGCGACGGTGGGCGTGTCGTTCACGCTCGCCCACAACGCGCGCCTGGCGGTCTCCGTGGAGAGTCAGGAAGGCACCGGCGCGCGCACGATCTTCGCCGGCTGGCACAAGCTGGGCGAGCTCGACCTGACCTGGAACGGTCGCACTGCCGGCGGGAAGGTCGCGAGGGCCGGTCGTTACACGGTTCGCGTTCATGCCGAGAACCGCTTCGGCGAGGTCGAGCTCGTCGACTCGGTTCTCGTCAGGCGGTAGTGCTTCGTCTCGGAAGTTCCTTGATGCTCCGGCGCGCGAAAAGCGAGCCGGGCAAGGACGCAGGGAGCGTCAATACTGGACTTGAAGTATTGGCGCGACCGAGGACACAGGACGGCGACGCTTTGCAGCCGCCGGAGCGCAAGACGACGTTCGGGACGGAGCACTGAGAGCCGTCCGGCTACCCTTGCCGCGTGAGCAGCATCACGGACGCCCTGACGGGCGCGGTCGGCGACGCGGGCGTCTACGCGGTCTTCTGGCTCATGTTCATCGACGCTGTCCTTCCGGCCGGCAGCGAGATCGTGATGCTCTACGCCGGCGCCCTGGCGGCCGGGGCCTTTCCGGACCATCAGGTGACGCTGTTCGGAGCGACCATCGAGTCGACGGGATGGGCGTACGTCGTCATGTCCCTGGCCGGCGCCATCGGCTACTGGCTCGGCTCGCTGTTCGGCTGGGCCATCGGTCGGTACGGCGGTCGGCCGCTGGTCGAGCGCTACGGCCGCTTCCTCCATCTGAGCCCGGAGAAGCTGGATCGAGCGCACGGCTGGTTCGAGGGTCACGGGGTGTCGGCGGTGTTCATCACCCGCAACCTGCCGGTCGTGCGGTCATTCATCTCGATCCCGGCCGGGGTGGCCGAGATGCGCTTCGTTCCGTACACCCTGCTGAGCCTGGCGGGGTCACTGCCCTGGGCGTTCGGGTTCGCGGCCGCCGGGTACGCGCTCGGCGAGGGATGGGAGCGCGTCCACGACAACTTCCGCTGGGTCGACTATGTCGTCCTCGGCCTCATCTTTGGAGCCGCCGTGTACCTCGTCGTGCGCTTCGTGCGCCGCCGCTCCCGCCGTAGGGCTGCCGACGAGTCGGCGGTATAGGCAGCCGCCCGAGGTAGACTCCGGCCCCGTGGCCATTCCGCTCGTCGACGTGAGGGCGCAGCTGGCGCCGGTCATCGACGAGCTTCAGCGACGGCTCTCCGCCGTGGTCGCGTCAGGACGCTACGTCCTGGGGCCGGAGGTAGAGGCGTTCGAGCGGGAGGCCGCCGTGTACCTCGGCGCGACGAACGCGATCGGCGTCGCGAACGGCACCGACGCGCTCGTCATGGTGCTCGACGCGCTCGAGATCGGCCCCGGAGACGAGGTGATCTGCCCCGCCTTCACGTTCTTCGCGACCGCGGAGGCGATCGCACGGGTGGGTGCCACGCCAGCCTTCGCGGATATCGACGCCGAGACCCTGAACCTCGACCCCGAGGACGTGGCACGACGGGTCACCCCTCGCACGAAGGCCGTCATTGCCGTCCACCTCTTCGGCCGGCCCATGCCGATCGACGGCCTGCCCGACGGAATTCCCGTCATCGAGGACACCGCCCAGGCGTTCGGCGCCCCGCTCGGCGACGGGCGCGCGGGAGCGTGCGGGCTTGCAGGCACGTTCAGCTTCTTCCCGACGAAGAACCTCCCGGGCATCGGTGACGGCGGCCTCGTCACGACAGGCGACGCCGAGCTCGCCGAGCGGATTCGCCTGCTGCGCTTCCACGGCTCGAAGGACAAGCAGACGTTCGAGCTCGTGGGCTACAACTCGCGCCTCGACGAGCTCCAGGCCGCGGCGCTACGGCTCTTCCTCGAGCGGCTCGACGACTCGAATGCCTCGCGCCGTGCCGCCGCCCTCTGCTACGCGAGCCTCGGCCTGGGTGAGGCCTGCGAGCTGCCACGCGACGAGCCCGGCCACGTGTACCACATGTACGTCGTCCGCAGCTCGCAGCGGGAGCGCATCGAGGCGGCGCTGCGCCTCGCGGGCATCGGGTGCGCGTCGTACTACGCGACGCCGCTGCACCTGCAGCCCGTCTTCGCCTCCCTCGGCTACGCCCCCGGCTCGCTTCCCGTCACGGAGCAGGCCGCGGCGGAGAACCTGGCCTTGCCGATGTGGGCGGGAATCGGGCCCGGCACACAGAAGACCGTGGTCGAGTGCGTGCTGCAGGCGGTCCAGGGAAAGGCCGCGGCGTGAGGTTTCCGTCGCGGAGCCAGCTGTGGCAGTTCGCGGTCGACGCATGCCTGATCGCTGTCGCCTGGTACCTCGCCTTCTGGCTGCGCTTCGATGCCGGCATCCCCGTGTGGTACGAGCGGCTCTTCGAGCAGACGATCTATCTCGTCGTCGCCATCAAGCTCGGCGTCTTCATCCTCTTCGGCCTCTACAGCCACTGGTGGCGCTACGTCTCGCTGCGGGACATGTGGGCGATCCTGCGCGGCGTCGTCGCGGCCGCGATCGTGGCGGGGCTCGCCGTGTACCTCATCAACCCGGTGCAGGGGTTCCGGGTTCCCCGCTCGATCATCGCGCTCGACCTGCTCATCCTGCTCGCTCTCGTGGCCGGGGCGCGCCTGCTCGCGCGCACGATCCTGGAGCGCCCGGGGCCTCGAGCCCTCGTGGCCCGCGGAAAGGAAGCGCTCGTCGTCGGCGCCGGCGACGCCGGCCAGCTCATCGTCAAGGAGATGCTGCGCAACCAGAGCCTCGGCTACACGCCGATCGGGATCGTCGACGACGACGGTCGCAAGCGCCGTGTGCGGCTGCACGGAATCAAGGTGATCGGGACCGACGTCGGAGCTTCCCGAGCTCATCGAGGACGTGCGGCCCGACGAGGTGATCATCGCGATCCCCTCGGCGGCCGGCGAGACGCGCCAGCGCATCGTGACGGCGTGTCGCGACGCCGGCGTGCCCGTGAAGACCCTGCCCGCCGTCCACGAGCTGATCGCCGGCGACCTCCGGCTCGCGCGTCAGCTCCGCGAGGTCCAGGTCGAGGACGTGCTCGGGCGCGAGGCCGTCGATCTCGACCTCGAGCGGATCGCTGCGTACCTGGCGGGCGAGACCGTGCTCGTCACCGGCGCCGGCGGCTCGATCGGCGCCGAGCTCTGCCGCCAGATCGTGGCCGTGCGACCGGAACGGCTGATCCTGGTCGAGCACGCCGAGAACGCCCTCTTCGAGATGGAGCGCGAGCTCGTCCAGGAGCGGCACTTCTCCGCGGTCGTCCCGATCCTCGCCGACGTCAAGAACCGGGCCAAGATGCGGCAGGTCTTCGAGCGCTACCGGCCCGGCGTCGTCTTCCACGCCGCCGCGTACAAGCACGTGCCGCTGCTCGAGGCGAATCCGCTGGAGTCCGTTCGCAACAACGTCGTCGCGACCAGCGTCGTCGTTCAGGTGGCAACCGAGTTCGATACGAAGGCGCTCGTGCTCGTCTCGACCGACAAGGCGGTCAACCCGCGTAACGTGCTCGGCCAGACGAAGCTCCTCGGCGAATGGATCGTGCGCTCGGTGGTGCCCGGCGCCGGCAACGGCACCCGCCTTCTGGCCGTGCGGTTCGGCAACGTCCTCGCCTCGTCCGGGAGCGTGATTCCGCTCTTCCGGCGCCAGATCGCTCGCGGCGGCCCGGTCACGGTCACGCATCCGGACATGACGCGCTACTTCATGACGATCCCGGAGGCGGCGCAGCTGATCGTCCAGGCAGGCGCGCTCGGGGAATCGGGCGACGTCTACGTGCTCGACATGGGAGAGCCGGTGAAGATCGTCGACCTGGCGCAGAACATGATCAGGCTCTCCGGCAAGGAGCCCGGCCGTGACGTCGCGATCGAGTTCACCGGCATCCGCCCGGGCGAGAAGCTGCACGAGGAGCTGTGGGCAGCCGGCGAGGAGCCGGCGCCGACGGCGCACCCGAAGATCCACCGCGCCGCTGCACAGGCCGTCGACCCGATCTGGCTCGAGGACGAGCTCTCGGAGCTCGAGCGGCTCGTGGAGGCCGGCGACACTCTCGAGGTCGTGGCTCGCCTGACCGCGGCCGTCCGGGCGCCCAGATGGGCCAGGGTCGAGGCGGAAGAGCAGGTTCCCAGGTAGATCCCGAGGGAATCCTCGCCGGTCTCAATCCCGAGCAGCGCCGCGCCGCCGAGACGGCCCGCGGCCCCGTCTGCATCCTCGCCGGCGCCGGGTCGGGGAAAACGACGACGATCACGCGCCGGATCGCCTACCAGGTCGCAACGGGAGCCTTCGCGGCCGGCGAGATCCTCGCCGTCACCTTCACCGACAAGGCGGCGACCGAGATGCGGAAACGGCTCGACGTGCTCGGGGTTCGAGGCGTGAGCGCGCGCACGTTCCACTCCTCCGCCCTGCGGCAGCTGCATCACCTCGCCCCCGCGACCGGCGAGATCCTCTCGTCAAAGGCGCTCTGGCTGCGCCAGCTCGCAGGCGCGCTCCCGAAGGCGTACCGCTTCCGCCCGGTCGCCGATCTCGCCGCCGAGATCGAGTGGGCGAAGAACCGCCGTCTGACACCGGACACGTACCCGGAGGCTCTCGGCGACCACGAGCCGCCGATCCCGGCGGATCTCGTGCAGCGCGTCTTCCGCCGCTACGAGGAGCGCAAGCGCCAAGAGCAGCGCATCGACTTCGAGGACGTCCTCGAGCTGCTGGTGCGGCTCTACGAGCAGCATCCGGACGCGGCCGCCCGCTTCAGGTCGCGCTGCCGGGCCATCACCGTCGACGAGTACCAGGACGTCAATCTCCTCCAGCAGGCGCTCCTCGACGCCTGGCTCGGCGAGCGGGACGAGCTCTGCGTCGTGGGCGACGACTACCAGGCGATCTACTCGTTCACCGGCGCGACCCCCCGCTATCTGATCGAGCTACCGAAGCGGTTTCCGAACGCGGCCGTGATCAGGCTCGAGACGAACTACCGCTCGACGCCGGAGGTGCTCGGGCTCGCGAACCGCCTCGTTCCGCGGCTCGGAGGGGCCCCGAAGCAGCTGCGCTCGGTTGCCGAGGGCGGCCTGGAGCCCGTGCTCGAGCAGGTCGCCGGCGAGCCCGGCTGGGTGCGAGAACGCGTGGCCGAGCTCCACGCCGCCGGCGTCGCCTACGAGGAGATCGCGGTGCTCTACCGCGTCAACGCTCGTTCGGAGGGCTTCGAGGAGGCGCTCGCGGACGCAGGGATTCCCTACCAGGTTCGCGGCGGAGCGTTCATCGCGCGCCAGGCCGCCCGCGCCGTCCTCCGACGGCTGCGGCGTGCGGCAACGCTGGACGCGGGGGACGCGGTCAGGGAGGCCGCGGCCCTGGAGGGGCTGCTGGACGTCCTGCCAGAAGGGCTCGGCGATGAGGAAGCGACCCGCCAGGCGGATCTCGCTCGACTGGTTCGGCTGGCCGAGGAGTTCGACGGCACGGCCGAGGAGCTCGCAGCCGATCTCACGGCACGCTTCGGCGCCGAGAGCGAGGGCCGGGGCGTCCACCTCCTCACCTACCACCGGGCCAAGGGTCTCGAGTGGGACGCCGTGTTCCTGCCGCTGCTCGTCGAGGGTGAGCTCCCCGCGCGCCAGGCGCGTAGCCCCGAGGCGCTGGCCGAGGAGCGCCGACTCCTGTACGTGGGCATCACGCGCGCTCGCCGCTGGCTTCACCTGACGTGGGGAACGGGCACGCCGAGCCGCTTCCTGGAGGAGCTCGGCACGGGTCATCGTTTCGTAGGGGCCGGATCTCATCCGGCCCGCTCGTCTCGTTCCGTTCGACCCGCCGCGTTCGCCGGGCCGGTGGATCCGGACGCCCTCGCCGCGCTCAAGGCGTGGCGGAAGGAACGGGCCCGTGAGGACGGCGTCCCGGCCTACGTCGTGTTTCACGACCGCACGCTCGAGGAGATCGCCGGGCGTATCCCGCGCAGCCCGGCCGAGCTGCAGGCGGTGTCCGGCGTGGGGCCGGCGAAGCTCGAGCGCTACGGCGGCGACGTCGTACGCGTCCTCATGCCGTTCGGCGGCTGAGTCACCTGGGTCGGTACCAGGCCACGATCGTCGAGCGGAGCGAGGTGGGAAGGGCCCGCTCGAGCCCGCGCAGGGTGGAGGCAACAGCGGGCTTGCGCTCGGCGTACCGATGCAACGTGGCGACGTAGCTGACCTCGACCGGCGCGAAGCCGGCTCCGGTGACGGCCGAGGCCAGGCGCTTCGGCGTATTGGCCTTGTAGCGCGTGGGGATCACGTCGTCCTCGGCGACGCCGGCCCCGGCGCGCTTGACGGCGATGCGGGCTCGGCGCGGGACGACGCTCGCCGCTGCGACGAGCGGGCTCGCCCGGTTGCTCGTGAGCAGGATGAGCGCGCCTTCCGGCCGCAGGAGCCGCCGCCACTCCCGTAGGGCTGCGCCCGGATCGTCGAGATGCTCGACGACGAAGTTCGCGTAGACGAGGTCGAACGAGGCGTCCTCGAAGGGGAGGGCGGCGCAGACGTCCCCGGCGATGAAGCGGTCGAGAGCGGCGTTCTCCTCGCCGGCTTGCGCATCGAGATCGATGCCGACCAGCTCGGCGATCGTGTCTCGGTGCGCGGCGAGCCGCGTCCTGCGCCCGCAGCCGACGTCGAGGGCGCGGGCGCCCGGACGCAGCGCGGAGGCGAGGAAGCGTGCCTCGACGGCGGTGTGCGACGTCTCGAACGCCACCGCGCATAGCGTATGCATCATCTAGGCCTTGCCGTGGGCGACGGGGGCCACAGCCCGTCGGGCGCCGACGGCCGGCGCGCCGTGGCCGAGCCGTACTGCCGGCAGCAGGCGGTCGAGCCAAGCCGGCAGCCACCATGCGTGGGGGCCGAGTAGGCGCAGGACAACCGGCAGCAGCACCAGCCGGATGACGAGGGCGTCGAGCAGCACCGCGACCGCGAGCACCAGGCCCATCTCCTTGAGCGGGATGGGCCCCGCGAGGGCGAAGGTGAGGAAGACCGTGATCATGACCGCGGCGGCGGCGTTGATGATTCGGCCGGTCCTTGCGAGCGCATCGACGGTCGCGCGCCGCGCGTCGCCTGTCTCCTCGAAGCGCTCCTTGACGGTGGCGAGCAAGAAGACCGTGTAGTCCATGGCGAGCGCGAAGACGAGCCCGAAGAAGAAGACGGGCGCCCAGGCGTCGAGGAAGCCCTGTGACTCGAAGCGCAGCACGCCGTCGAGGAGGCCCTCCTGGAACACGAGTCTGGCCACGCCGAAGGCGCCGGCGGTGGCGAGGAGGTTGAGCAGCACTGCGGCGGCCGATATCACCGGCGCGCGGAGCATGCCGACGAGCAGGAGGAAGCCCACGGCGAGAACGGCCCCGTAGACGAGCGGCATGCGGTCGACGAGCGTGTGAGTGAGATCGTGGCTCTCCGCCGCCGCCCCGCCGACGAGCGCGCCCGGCGGGAGGGACTCGCGGATCCGGTCGATGGTCGCGCCGAGCTCGGCGCTGTCGGGCTCACCTGCCGGGATCGCAGCCAGGAGCGCGTGGCCCTGGGAGCGCGCCGCCGGAAGGAGGTGGGCGATGCCGCCGTCGGCTGCGAGCACGGCCTCGGCGGCCTGGAGCTCCTCTTCGGGCACGAGCACCTGCAGCTCCGCCGGAGCGCCGGGCCCGAAGCCGGCTTGGACGAGCTCGTAGGCCTGGCGGGAGCTCGAGTCGTCCGGCACGACGAGGACGGACGGCATGCCGGTGCGCAGGCCGAGCGCGGGTGCCGCGACCGCGAGCAGGACAGCGACCGCGATCGCCCCGAAAAGCTTCGGGCGCCGCCAGAGCCGCTCGCCAAGCCGAGCGAAACGAGGGCTCTCGTGCGCGACCATGCCGCGCCGCAGGGCGAGGCGGTCCACGTTGCCTCCCAGCTTGGAGAGCACCGCCGGCAGCAGCGTCAGCGAGGCTGCGAGCACGAACGTGACTGCGAGCACGATGCCGAGCGGCACGGTGCGGAAGTTCGGGCTCGGGACGAGCATCACGCCGAGGAGCGCCGTGATCACGGCGAGGCCGCTGACGAAGACCGCCTTCCCCGTCGTCTCCATGGTCGCAGCCGTCGCCTCCCGCGGGTCGAGGCCGGCTGCCAGGGCGGCGCGGAAGCGCACCACGACGAAGAGCGCGTAGTCGATGCCGAGCGCGATCGCGAACATCATCGCGAAGTTCATCGCCCAGATCGAGACGTCAGCGAGCTGGCCGGCGAGGAAGAGCAGCCCCGCGGCTGCCATGAGGCCGACCATGGTCAGGAGCAAGGGCAGTCCGGCGGCCACGAGGCTCCCGAAGGCGACGACGAGCAGGCCCAGCGTGAGCGGCCAGGAGAGCAGCTCGGCCTTCAGCATCGCGGACTTGTTCTCCGCGTTGAACTCGGACCACAGCGTCGCCGGCCCGCCGAGCCTCGCCTCGATCCCGGGAGCTGACGCAGCGGCGACCGCTCCCCGGAGCCGGCCCGCGGCCTCGACCATGCCGGCTGGGCTGTCCCCGGCGAGGCCGCGAACGAGCGCTGTGCGGCCGTCGGGCGAGACCGAGCGGCCCGGCTCCGGGGTGAGCACGCCGGCTACCGCCTCGTCCGCGGCGAGCGCAGACGCGACGCGCACGACGACGGCCTGGAAGGCCGCGTCGTCGACCGACGTCTCACGGCTCGAGACGACAGCGGTGAGCGCGTACGTCCCCTGGCCGGGGAAGCGCTGCTCGAGCGCCTCGCGGGCCTGGACGGACTCCGAGCCCGCCGCCTCCCAGCCGGCTCCCGAGAGCGCCCGCTCGGCGAAAGGTGCGAACGCGCCGAGGGAGAGCGCGATCGCGGCCCACACCACGGCGACGAGCCGGCGGTGGTCAGCGGTCCAGAGGCCGAGGCGGCCGAAGCGTCCGAGGGATGGCTGGGTGGCTGTGGTCGTCATCGCGTGGCTCCTCTCTCGTTGTGCGCCAACGGTAGGAGCGCCGCCCGCGAGGCGGAATAGGGAGTTCCCCCTACGCCGCGGAGGCGGAGACGAGCCCGTGCTCGAGCGCGAAGAGGATCGCCGCCGCGCGCGTCGAGACGCCGATTTTCGCGTAGATGTGCTGGATGTGGTTGTCCGCGGTCTTGGGGGCGATCCCGAGTCGGTGTGCGATCTGCTTCGTGAGCAGTCCGCGTGCGAGGAGGCCGAGCACCTCGGCCTCGCGCTCGGAGAGGCCGGCAGGTCTCGGCCCCTGGACCACGAGCCTTCCGTGCCCTGCCGCCGCGAGCACCGCGCTGACCGCGTCGGCGTCGAGGTGCCCCGCCCGCACCTGCTCCACGAGTGTGTCGGCGGCCTGCTCGGGCGTTCGCGCCCTGCGGTGCGGGCGGGGCTCGGTCATCGCGTGGTAGGAGTCCGCCACCGCGAGGATCCGTGCTGCCGGCGGCAACTCCGTGCCGCGCACGCCCCGGTGGTAGCCGGAGCCGTCCAGCCGCTCGTGGTGGAGGGAGGCGAGACGTCCGACGGTGGCGAGCGGCGCCGACGGGACGAGCACCCGCTCGGTGTGGTACGGGTGGAGCCTGACGCGCTCGAGCTCGTCGCGGCTCAGCGGGCCCGGCTTGCCCCAGATCCGCGCGGGGACACCGACGCGGCCCACGTCATGGACGAGCCCGGCCCGCTCGACGAGCTCTCGCTCGGCCTCCGGCAGGCCGGCCTCGTGAGCGGCCGCGGCTGCGAGCGCCGCCACTCCGGCCGAGTGCCCGCTCAGGTAGGGGCTCTTCATGTCCGTGAAGTCGGCGATCGCGCGCAGGCCCACGTCGACCTTGCGTCGCTCCAGCACCGGCCGGCGGCCCGGCTCGGCGGCGAGGAGCTCGTCCCAGATCGACGGCGCGTCGAGCAGCGCCAGCGCCTCCCGCGCTGTCCGCTGGAAGGCGGCCACCACGGTGGGGTCGAGCCCCCCGCCGGCCCGGGCGCGCACGACCTCGACGGCGCCTTCCGGCCCTGCCGCGGAGTGGAGGTCGGCGTCATGTGCGACCTGCATCACCCGCACGGGCAGCGGGACGTCGTCGCCCTGAATCCGGCCCGGGAAGCCCTTGCCGTCCCAGCGCTCGTACAGGTGCGCGAGGGCCTCCTTGACGCCGAGGCCGAGCGAAAGCCGCTCGGCCAGCATGGCGCTGACCTCGCAGTGGCCCAGGGCCCAGCCGGACAGGGTCTCGCGCATCCGCGGAGCCCGTCGCAGAACCTCGCCGGCGCGACGCAGCGGCTCGGCGTCCGCGTGGAGGTTACGTAGCGCGGTCGCGAAGAGCCCGGCCTGCGAGCCGAGGAGCGCGGGGACCATCTCGCCGCGGGCCGCCAGCTCGTCGCCCCAGACCTCGGCGTCGAGGTGCGACTCGGCCGTGCAGCCGACGTACTGAAGCAGGGAGACGTAGTAGACGTCCTCGAGCGTTCGGTCGTCCAGCGCCAGCTCTGCGCCGATGCGGACGGCGATCAGGGCTGTTCGCAGCCCGTGCTCGAGCGGCTGACCCATGGCCAGATCCGTCGCGAGCGAGAGTACGCCGATCAACTCGGCCCGCCGTACGCCCGTCACCGCCTCCATGCCGCCCCCGTCCCCTCCGACGGGAGCAGGCTACCGGCAGCAGGGGCGGCTGGCATGATGCCGCGATGGCGGCGATCGCGGTCGTCGGCGACTGGAACCGGGCGAACGACACGCACGTCGCGACGAACGCCGCGCTCGAGCATGCGGGCGGCACCTTCGAGTGGGTGCCCACCGAGGCCTGCGACATCGACGCCTCGGTGCAGCTCGAGGGCTACGCGGGCGTGTTCGTAGCTCCGGCGAGCCCCTACCGCAGCATGGAGGGCGCCCTCGGGGCGATCCGCTACGCGCGGGAGCGCGGGGTGCCGCTCGTCGGCACCTGAGGCGGCTTCCAGCACGTCGCGGTCGAGTTCGCGCGCAACGTCCTCGGGTTCCGAGACGCCGACCACGCAGAGACGAGCCCTGACGCGGCAACGCTCGTGGTGACGCCGCTTGCCTGCTCGCTCCACGGCCACGACGAGCGGATCGTGCTGTCGCCCGGGACGAGAGCGGCCGCGCTCTACGGCACCGAGCAGGCGACCGAGTCGTACCGCTGCAACTACGGCCTCAGCCCCGCCTGGGAGGCGCGCCTCGAGGACCGGGCGCTTCGGATCACCGCGCGCGGGCCCGACGGCGAGGCGCGCATGCTCGAGCTCGAGCAGCACCCGTTCTTCGTGGCGACGCTATTCCTCCCACAGATGCGCTCGACACCGGCCCAGCCGCATCCCGTTCTGCGCGCGTTCGTCGAAGCCTCGACGACCCCGTAGGGGCCGGATCTCATCCGGCCCGATCGGCCGCTAGGCCTGACATCAGCAGCTCGAGCATCTCCGCGGGGTCGCGGCGCACGCGCTTGCCCGCAGAGTCGCGTCTGACCAGCTCCAGGGCATTCGGGTCGGAGAGGGGGCGAAGCCGCCCCTCGCCGATCAGCGCCTCGTCGACTCCGCCCAGGCGCCCTTCAAACGTGGTGTACACCGGGACGCCGAGAGCCGCCGCTTCCCTGTTCATCGTCCCGCCCGCGGAGACGACGAGGTCGGCCAGCGCGATCAGGCTCTGCGCGTCGACCGCGCCCGGCGGCACGATCAGCGACGGCAGCGCGAGCTTGCGGACGTGATCCCGCTGGTCAGGCGTCCGCGGAATCACGACGGCATGCACGTTCTCGTTCCGTCCGAGGTGATCGAGCAGCCGGGGGAAGAGCGGGTTCGAGTGGCGATGGTAGAGAGCGACGTCCGGCGGCGTCCGCACGACGACCACGATCCGGGAGCGGTCGACCCCCAGCTCCTCCATCGCGCCTGCGTCGGGCTCGAAGTCGGCCAGGTAGTACTCCTCCTTGAGGCCGGGGTAGCGGCGCAGCTTCGGGGGGCGTACGCCGTACGGCTCGAGCCGGCTGGGTGGGATGGCCTCGGGGACGACGACGCGTGTCGCCGCCCGGCAGCCGAGCTGGTGCTGAACGGTTGCGAACTCGTAGTCGAACGTGGTGGCGCTCGGAATGCCGAGCGAGCGCGAGGCGAGCGTGAGCTCGTGCGAGCCGTGGGCGAGGGCGATGTCGAACCGGCGCTGCTTCGCCCATGCCCGCAGGGCCGGCAGCCGCGACACGAGCGCGTGGAGCTTGCCGGCCCGCGACCGGCCGCCGTGGTGTCCGAGCCGCGTCGCGGCCATGTCGTGGCGCTCGAGCAGCTCCGTCGTCTGCGCGTAGTCGCGCGTCGTCACCTCGACCTCCCAGCCGCGGGCGTCGAGGAGCGCGATGAGGGGCCGGAACACGAGCACGTGCGCCGGCGCCGTCATGTCGATCCAGGCTCTCACGCGGCGAAGGGCTCGCGGGCCGAGCCGCCACCCAGGCGGACGAGTCCGCAGATCCCGCACATTCCGGAGGAGTCTAGTGGTCGCGATCGGAGGTACGGTCATGCTCGGAGGTGTGGCCTGGCGCATGAGCGGCAGCCCCGGGAGGCCCGGAACCTATGCTTGCGCTGTGAGCGAGCCGGACCCGGGAGCGGGGCGCGAAGGCGAGGTCGACGCGTTCCGCCGAGCCGCGCACGCGGCGGTGGACGGCGTCGCCGACCACCTTGCCGCGCTGACGTCGCGCCCTGTCTGGCAGCCGCTGCCCGACGCGCTGCGCGAGCAGCTGCTCGAGCTGCCGTTGCCGGACAGCGCGGTCTCGCTCGACGAGCTGGTCGCGACCGCGCTGCGCGACGTCCTGCCGCACGCCATGGGCAACGGCCACCCTGCCTTCTTCGGCTGGGTCAACTCGCCGCCGTCGCTCGCCGGCGTCACGGCCTCGCTTACGGCGGCCGCGATGAACCCGGCCACCGTGTTCGGCGACCACGCCGACGTCTACGTCGAGCGCGCCGTGGTGCGCTGGCTGGCGGAGCTGGTCGGCTTCCCGCACGCGCCGGGCGCCGGGCTGCTCACGAGCGGCGCCTCCGTCGCGACGATCGTCTGCTTCGCAGGCGCCCGTGGCCGTGCGCTGGCGGCGGCCGGGTACGACGTCCGTCGTGACGGCCTCGCCGGCGTGCCGCAGCTTGTGGCCTACGTCCCGGCCGAGGCTCACGGCTGCGTGCGGCGCGCACTCGAATTGCTTGGTCTTGGCAGCGGGGCGATGCGCGACGTGCCGCTCGACGGAGGCCGCCTGGACGTTGCTGCCCTGCGTGCCTCGATCGCCGCGGATCGCGCCGGCGGCGCGCTGCCTGCGCTGCTCGTCGGCTCGGCCGGGACCGTCAACGCCGGCTTGATCGACCCGCTCGACGCGCTCGCCGACGTCGCGGCCGCGGAGAGCCTCTGGTTCCACGTCGACGGCGCCTATGGTGCTCTCGGCGTGCTCGACCCGACGATTGCAGCCCGCTACCGCGGGATGGAGCGGGCCGACTCGCTCGCCCTCGATCCGCACAAGTGGCTCGGTGTTCCCGTCGACGCCGGCTGCGCCCTCGTGCGGCGCGGCGACGATCTGCGCGACGTGTTCAGCCTCATCCCGCCGTACCTGCGCCAGGACGCCGGCGAGGCGGTCGGCACGTTCGCCGAGTACGGGGTCGAGCAGACGAGGCCGTTCCGCGCGCTCAAGACGTGGGCGACCATCGCCGCGCGCGGACGTGGCGGCATCGCCGCCCAGGTGGCGCGTGCGAACGAGCTCGCCCGCGAGCTGGCTACGTTGGTCGAGCGTGAGCCCGAGCTGGAGCTGGCTGCCGCGCCAGAGACGTCCATCGTCGCCTTCCGCGCGCGCCCGGCCGGCTGTCCGCCGGCTCGGGTGGAAGAGGTCAACCGGGCGCTGCCCGAGGCAGTCCAGGCGCGAGGGCGCGCCTTCGTCACCGGTACCGTCTTCGGCGGCCGCGAGACGCTGCGCGCCTGCATCCTGCATCCGGACACCCGCTCGGAGCACCTGGCGACCCTCGTCGCGGAGGTCGTAGCGACGGCCCGCACGCTGGCCGCGACCGGCTAGGCGCCCGCCCTTCCTCGGCGAGCAGAAGCGGCTAGCTGTCCTTACTCACCGCGTCCAAGATGCGATTCGCCGATTGCCTCATATAAGATTGACTTATGGAGACCCGGTTGCTTGCTGCCTTCTCCGCCGTCGTCGAGCGGGGGAGCTTCTCACAGGCCGCGGAGCGCCTCGGTGTGACGCAACCGGCGATCAGCCAGCAGGTGCGTGGCCTGGAGGAGCGCCTCGGCAGGCAGTTGCTCGACCGCTCGGGCCGGCGGGTCGAGCCCACCGAAGCGGGTTGGCGGCTCTATCGGAGCGCCCAGCGCGTGCTCGCCGCCGAGGAGGAGCTGCTCGCCGATCTCGAGGCCGAGCCGGAAGCGGAGCTGCGCGGTCGGCTCGCGATAGGGGCCTCGACCGGCCCGGGAGGCCGGCTCGTGCCGTTGCTGCTCTGCGAGTTCGCGCGAATGCACGAGGGGGTCGAGCCGGCGTTGCTCATCTCGGACACCCAGACGGTGATCGAGCGGGTAGCCGAGCGCGAGCTCGAGCTCGGCGTCGTCGGCGCTGCCGGCGCTCGGACGCGGGGCCTCGCGTTCGACCCTCTCGTTCGGGACGAGATCGTCCTCGCCGTGCCACCCGGCCACGCGCTTGCCGGTCGGGTCGTCGCGCCCCGGGAGCTCGCCGGCGAGACGCTGCTCGAGATGCAGGAGGGCGCCGGGGTGCGGCGCGTCGTCGAGCAGGAGCTTCGCCGCAACGGCATTCGGCTACGGCCTCGCGTCCGGCTCGAGCTCGGCCTCCAGGAGTCGGTCAAGAGCGCGGTCGCGGCCGGCTGCGGCGTGGGCTTCATCTCGCGCGCTGCGATCGAGGGCGAGCTCGCCGCCGGTACGATCGGCGCCGCGCGTCTCGAGGCCGTGGAGCCTGCTCGCCAGATCTACCTCGTGCGCTCCTCGTCACGAGTGCCGACTCGTGCCGCCGACGCGTTCGTCGCGTTTGCACTGGAGCGGACGTCCGTGCCGGCCGGGTAGAATTCACGAACCATGCGTACCTGACGCATCCGGCGACGCCCCGCCCGTGGGCCCGAAGCGGCCCCGTGAAGTTCTGCGGCGGGAGGCGACCCGGAGAGGTGTCAGACGCGACGCGGGCACCCGTGTGCTCGGCGTACGCGCGCGTTCGCAGGAAGGTATGTGCCGTGGGGAAGCCAAGAATCATCGAGCCGCTCGGGAACCGCGATTTCGCGCTGCTCGTCGCCGCGATGGCGGTCTCGCTGCTCGGAGACGGCATCTACCTCGTCGCGATTGCCTGGCAGGTCTACGAGCTCTCGGACGCTCCCACGGCGCTCTCGCTCGTCGGCGTCGCCTGGACGGTGCCCATCGTCGTCTTCGTCCTGCTCGGCGGGGTGGTCTCGGATCGCTTCGACCGGCGCCGGGTGATGATCGCCGCCGACCTCCTGCGCGCGGGCGCCATCGCCCTGCTCGGGATCCTGGCGCTGGCAGACATGCTGGAGCTCTGGCACATCTGCGCCCTGGTCGCCGTCTACGGCGCGGGAGAGGCGTTCTTCGGCCCGGCGCAGGCGGCAATCGTCCCCCAGATCGTTCCCAGGCATCTCCTCGTCCAGGCCAACTCGCTGAACCAGCTCGTCAACCCGATCGCCATGCGCCTCGCCGGGCCAGCGCTCGGCGGGCTCGCCGTCGCCGGCCTCGGTGCGGGCGGGGCGTTCCTCCTCGATGCGGGGTCGTTCCTCGTCTCGGCGGCAGCCCTCCTGCTGATGCACTCGTACCCGCTCGTCCGGACGGGCGCGATCTCGGCGCGCTCCGCGCTGGCCGATATCGCAGAGGGCTTCCGCTACGCGCGCTCGCAGCCCTGGATCTGGGGGACGCTGCTTGCCGCCACCGCGTCCATGCTCGCGTTCTGGGGCCCGGTAGAGGTGCTCGTGCCGTACATCGTCAAGAACGAGCTCGGCGGCGGCGCCGGCCAGCTCGGCCTCGTCTTTGCTGCCGGTGGCCTCGGAGCGGTCGTAGCCGCCGTTCTGATGGCACAGCGCGGCCTGCCGCGGCGACACATGGTCGTCCTCTACGTGAGCTGGGCGCTTGCCACTCTGGCGGTCGCGGGCTTCGGCTTTGCGACGGAGCTGTGGCACGCCATGGTTGCGGAGCTGGTAGCGGGCGCGCTCGGCGCGGTCGGGATGATCGTCTGGATGACGCTCACCCACCGGCTCGTGCCGACCGAGCTTCGCGGCCGGATCGAGAGCGTCGACTGGCTCGTCTCGGTAGGCCTGGTGCCCGTGTCGTTCGCGCTCACGGGACCCGTCGCCGCCGTGCTCGGCGCCAGGGCGACGCTCGTCGCCGCAGGCGTGCTCGGTGCCCTCTCTGCGATCGCCTTCCTGTTCTTTCCCGGGATGCGTCAGACCGAGCGGGATGGGTCGGTGCACGCGCTCGAGCGGGGCGACGATCTCGCTCGCTCGGCGTAGGCGGTGGCCACGAGACAAGCACGCTTCGGCGGTTGGGGTAGGGGCCGGATATATCCGGCCCTACATAAATCAGGCTAATGCTTAGCATTAGGTCTCGTGTGGTAGCCTACCGCGATGGCGAAGCCTCTCGTCTTCGACGTGCTCGTCGTCGGCAGCGGTGCCTCAGGACTGGCCGCGGCGCTCTCCGCGGAACGGGCCGGGGCGCGCGTCGGGCTCGTGACGAAGGGCGCGCTCCAGTCCTGCAACTCGGCCAAGGCGCAGGGTGGTATCCAGGCGGCCGTCGGCGACGACGACTCCCCCGACCTCCACGCCGAGGACGTCTGGAAGAGCTCGCACGAGACGGCCGATATGCGGCTCGTCGACGTCCTGACGGGCGAGGCGCAGTCCGCGATCGCATGGCTCGAGCAGCACGGGGTGACCTTTACGCGCGCCAGCGGTAACGGTCATAATCCTTCGTACCGGCTCGCGCGCTGCGGCGGCGCGAGCCGGAAACGTCTTCTGCAGGTCGGTGATCGGACGGGGCATGCGATCACGACCGCACTCCGCGACGCCTTCACCTCCTCGACGGGGAAGGCGCTCGCGTCCACGCCGCTCGTTGCCGCGCAGACCAGGCCTGGTGGCGGCTTCAGCGTGATCTGCCGGCCGAGGGACGGCGGCGACAGGGAGATCGAGGCCGGAGCGCTCGTCCTCGCGGCCGGCGGCCGCTGTTATCGGGAGGCGCAGGAACGGGGCGAGCTCACTACGAACCATCCGGGCGCGACCGGCGAGGCGACAAGCGTCGCCCGAGAGCTCGGCGCGGAGGCCCGTGACCTCGACGCGCTCCAGTATCACCCCAACGGCGGCGTCTGGCCGAGCGGCATGCAGGGCTATTCGATCCCGGAGACGACGAGGGCCTACGGCGCCGAGCTCCTGAATGCCGACGGCGAGCGATTCGTCGACGAGCTCGCGCCGAGGGACGTCGTCTCGGAGGCCATCTTCCGCGAGGTCGCCGAAGGCAGAGGAATGACCAGCCCCGACGGCCGGCCTGCCGTCTGGCTGGACACGACCAAGATCCCCGAGGCGGATGCCCTCATCTCGCTGCCGTACATGCTGCGCCGGTACCGGGCGGCCGGAGTCGACCCGCTGGCGGAGCGGATCCTCACGTACCCGGTGCTCCACTACCAGAACGGGGGCCTCGTGATCGACGAGCACGGCGAGACGACGGTGCCGGGAATGTTCGCGTGCGGCGAGATCGCCGGCGGCACGCACGGGCGCAACCGGATGATGGGCAACTCCCTGCTCGAGTGCGTGGTCTTCGGGCGCCGCGCCGGTCGGGCGGCAGCCGAGAAAGCGAGGTTGTGATGGCGGTCGCGACGGATCTCCAGAAGGTCGTGGAGGACGCCGCCGCGTACCTCTACGTCTGGGCGCTGAAGGACATTCCGCAGGATCTGCGCGATGCGCTGAAAGAGGCGCGCGGGCGCGAGACCTCGACGCCGGGCCAGCGCGTGCTCGACACGATCCTCAGGAACGTCGAGGTCGCGGATGCCGAGAAGAACCTCGTCTGCCAGGACACCGGGATCGCCGTCTACTACTGCCGTGTCGGCGAGGGCTTCCCGCTGCACCCGGCGCGGATCTACGAGGCGCTGCGCGACGGTACCGAGCGCGCGACGGTCGAGCATCCGCTGCGCTCGAACACCGTGCACACGCTGACGCGGGAGAACACGGGCCAGAACGTGGGCCATCGCGTCCCGATCGTGCACTGGGACTTCGTCTCCGACTGGGACGGCCTGGATGTGAAGTGCGTGCCGAAGGGGTCCGGCTCGGAGAACATGAGCTTCCTGAAGATGTGCATCCCGGCCGACGGCGTGGCGGGCATCAAGCGCTTCGTGCTCGACTCGATCGTCGGAGCGGGGGGCAAGCCGTGCCCGCCGGGCATCGTCGGCGTCGGGATCGGCGGCTCGGCCGACTACGCGATGCACCTGGCCAAGGAGGCGATCGCGCGTCCCGTCGGGACACGGAACTTCGATCCCGAGGTGGCGAGGCTCGAGGAGGAGCTCTTCGAGCTGCTCAACGAGACCGGCATCGGGCCAATGGGGCTCGGTGGCGACGTGACCGTGCTCCAGTGCCACGTCGAGCACGCGGACACGCACATGACTCTCAATCCCGTCGCTGTCAACTACCAGTGCTGGGCCGCGCGGCGGGCGACCGCCCACATCGCCGCGGACGGCGCTGTCCAATACGACCGGGAGGCCTAGACATGGCCGAGCACCGCCTGACGTTCCCGACCGACGAGGCGCACATCCGTGAGCTCCGCGCGGGCGACTCCGTTGTCGTCGACGGGCACATCCTCGGCATCCGCGACCGGACGCAGATCCGCATGTTCGACCAGGGCCGGCGTCCGCAGATGGATCTGTCCGGCGCGCTCCTGCTCCACACCGCGCCGAACGTGCGCAAGGTCGGCGAGGGGCGCTACGAGAAGATGTGCATCGGCACGACTACGAGCGCCCGCATGGTGCGCTTCACGGAGCCGCTCGGGCAGGACTACGGAGTGCGTGCGATCTGCGGCAAGGGCGGCCTCCCCGACGAGGCGATCGAGCCGATGGGGCGGCTGGGCATGGTGTATTTCGCGATCGTCGGCGGCGCGGCGGCGCTCGAGACCACGCAGATCGAGGAGATCGAGGAGGTCGAGTGGGAGGACCTCATGCCGGAGTGCCTCTGGAAGTTCCGCGTAAAGGACTTCGGGCCGCTCACGGTCGGGATCGACTCCCACGGCACGTCGCTGTACCGCGACGTGCAGGAGCAGGCGAAGAAGCGACTGGAGGCCCTCTATGCACGGCTCTAGCACCGGTGGGACGGACGGCTGGCTCGACGTTCCCGCGCGCAGCCCGAAGCCGCGCTCGGGCGGCCTGACGCATGTCATCGACAAGGGGATGAACCTGCGCGACATCGAAGGCCTCTTCGATACGGGCGGGAACTTCGTCGACATCGTCAAGCTCGGCTGGGGCACGTCCTACGTCACGAACAACCTCGAGAAGAAGATTGCCCTCTACCGCTCCCTGGAGACTCCCGTGGTCTGCGGCGGGACGTTGTTCGAGGCAGCGGTCGCGCGCGGGCGCCTGGACGAGTACCGCGGCTGGCTCACAGAGAACCGGTTCTCGCACGTCGAGATCTCCGACGGCACGATCGACCTGCCGCGCACACGCAAGCTCGAGCTCATCGCGGAGCTGGCGCGCGACTTCGTCGTCCTTTCCGAGGTCGGCTCCAAGGATGCCGAGGTCGTCTACCCCCCGTACCAGTGGGTCGAGTGGATCAGGGAGGAGCTCGACGCCGGCTCCTGGAAGGTGATCACGGAGGGCCGCGAGGGCGGCACCGCCGGGATCTATCGCCGCGACGGCGAGATGCGAACGGGCCTGATCGACGAGATCGCCCACTCGATCGACGTAGGCGAGATCATCTTCGAGGCGCCCACGAAGGCCTCGCAGGCCTGGTTCGTCAAGCACTTCGGGCCCGACGTCAACCTCGGCAACATCCCGCCCGAGGAGGTCATTCCCCTCGAGACGCTCAGGCTCGGTCTCCGCGCCGACACGCTCAAGGAAGTCCTGCTCCGTGAGCCCCAGCCGGTCTGACGAGCGCGCGGGCCGGATGAGATCCGGCCCCTACGCCCGCCACGGGGTGCTGGTGTTCGTAGGGGCCGCATCTCATGCGGCCCGCCATCCGGGGACACGATGACCGCGCGCCTCTCCCTCACGCCGCCGGAGCTCGAGGCTCTTCCGGCGGAGGAGCTGCTGCGCTGGGCGAGCGAGGAGTTCGGCGACCGGGTGTGCCTCACCTGCTCGTGGCAGAAGCAGTCGTCGGTGCTCGTGCACATGGTCTCGGACCTGGCGCTCGCGATGGACGTCGTCGAGCTCGACACGCACCTCTTCTTCCGCGAGAGCTACGACACGCGCGAGCGGCTCGTGGAGCGCTACGGGCTCAGCCTCATCTGTCCGGAGCTGCCGACGATCGCCGAGCAGCACGCGCGAGAGGGCCCGAACCTCTGGGAGACGAATCCCGACCGCTGCTGCCACATCCGCAAGGTTGAGCCTCTGATCGACGCGCTCGAGCCGTATGATGCATGGATATCGGGCATCCGCCGCGACCAGTCGCCGAGTCGCAGCGGGATCCCGAAGGTCGTCTGGTCGGATCGGTACCGGGTGTTCAAGCTTCATCCGCTCGCCGACTGGACAGAACCGGAGGTCTGGCGCTACATCGTGAGTAACGACATCCCGTACAACCCGCTGCACGATGGCGGCTACCGTTCAATTGGCTGCATCCCGTGCACGCGGCCGACCGAGCTCGACGAGGAGGAGCGGGCCGGGCGCTGGGCCGGCTCGGACAAGCTCGAGTGCGGCATCCATCACGACAACTGCGACCCCCCGACGGAGAGGGACTGAAGGTCGCCGTAGGGGCCGGATCTCATCCGGCCCGATCAATGGAAGACGAAAGGAACGTATGACGGATCACATCCACCCCGCCGAGCACCCCGAGTCGGACAAGGTCGCCGGTGGGGGCTTCACGCTCTGGTTCACCGGGCTTTCCGGCGCGGGCAAGACCACGATCGCGCACCTCGTCGGCCCCGAGCTCGAGGCGCGCGGCAAGATCGTCGAATACCTCGACGGCGACACCGTTCGAACCCGTCTCTCCAAGGGCCTCGGGTTCTCCCGCGAGGATCGCGACACGAACATCGAGCGGATCGGCTGGGTCGCCGCCCGGCTGACGCGTCACGGCGCGGCGGTCATCGCCGCCGCGATCTCGCCCTACGCGGAGACGCGGCGCAAGGCGCGCGACATGGTGGAGCCGTTCGGGCCGTTCGTCGAGGTCTTCGTCCACGCGACGGTGGACGAGTGCGCGCGGCGTGACGTGAAGGGCCTGTACGCGAAGGCCTTCGCCGGCGAGATCAAGGGCTTCACCGGGGTCGACGACCCGTATGAAGCGCCCGACGCTGCGGAGATCGTGCTCAACACGGAGGAGCATCCGCCGGAGGAGTCGGCGCGGCTCGTGCTCGCAAAGCTCGAGGAGCTCGGCCTCGTGCCGGCGGCGGTGCAGGTGTGAGCACTACCCTGGACTCCCACCTGATCGCGCCTCACGGTGGCGCGCTCGTCGACCGAACCGGCGACAGGCCCGACGGCGTCGAGAGCCTCGAGACCGTCAGGCTCACGCCGCGCGAGCTGGCCGACCTCGACATGCTCGCGTCGGGGGCGCTTTCCCCGCTCACCGGCTTCATGGGCCGTGCGGACTACGAAGGCGTCGTCGAGGACATGCATCTCACGAGCGGCCTGCCGTGGGCTCTTCCCGTCTGCCTGGCGGTGCCCGAGGCGCCTACCGGTGACCGCGTCTGTCTCGCGAGCGAGGACGGGACTCCGCTGGCCGTCCTCGACGTCGAGGACGCCTTCCCGTACGACAGGGAGCGCGAGGCCGAGCGCTGCTTCCGCACGACGGACGGCGAGCATCCCGGCGTGGCCCGCCTTTACGAGCAGCACGATCTGTACCTGGCCGGCCGCGTAACCGTCTTTCAGCGCCAGCAGCCGTCGTTTCCGGAGCTCGCCAAGGACCCCTCCGAGACCAGGGCTCTGTTCGCCGAGCGGGGCTGGCGTCGCGTGGTCGGCTTCCAGACGCGAAACCCGATCCACCGGGCGCACGAGTACCTGACCAAGTGCGCGCTCGAGACCGTCGACGGTCTGCTGCTGCACCCGCTCGTGGGCGAGACGAAGTCCGACGACGTACCGGCCGCGGTTCGGGTCGACTGCTATCGCGTGCTGCTCGACGGCTACTACCCGACCGATCGGGTCGTCATCTCCGCCTTCCCGGCAGCGATGCGCTACGCGGGACCGCGCGAGGCGATCTGGCACGCGATCTGCCGGAAGAACTACGGCTGCTCGCACTTCATCGTCGGTCGCGACCACGCCGGCGTCGGTAGCTACTACGGCACCTACGACGCACAGCTGATCTTCGACGAGTTCGGCCCGCACGAGCTCGACGTAGAGCCGATGTTCTTCGAGCACTCGTTCTGGTGCAAGGCCTGCGGTCAGATGGGTACGCCGAAGACCTGCCCGCACGGTGGCGACGACCATGTCTTCCTGTCGGGGACGAAGGTCCGCGAGCTGCTCGCCGCCGGCGAGCTCCCGCCCGCGGAGTTCTCCCGGCCCGAGGTCGCCGAGATCCTCATCCAGGCCTACAGTCAGATCTAGTCCGGCTGCCCCGTTCCGGCGCGGGATGCCGGGACGGGGCACGTACAATTGCCCGCCTTGCCTCGGTTCGCCGTGACCGTCGTCGTGCTGGTACTCGTCGCCGCGACGTCGGCGGCATTCGCGCTCACGGAGCGGCTCAAGCTCGAGCGGTCGCCGATCACGGCGCCCGCGTTCACGCGCGATATCTCGCCCGATTGCGACTGCGAGACCGCGGCGGCTCGGCTCCAGCTTCGCTTTCGCCGCGCCGAGGTCGTGACGGCCACCATCGTCGATCTGCAGAACCGCCCGGTGCAGGTGCTCGCCGTCAGGGATCCGATCCCACTGGGCGCGCACTCCTTCCTGTGGGACGGACGGGACGAGTCGGGAGCAGTTGTCCCGGACGGGCGCTACCGGCTCAGGCTTCGCTTCGAGCGCGAGCGGCGCTCGATTCTCGTCCCGACGACGATTCGGGTGGACACCACGCCGCCACGGCTTCGCCGCGTGACCGTACGGAACGACACGATCTCGCCGGACGGCGATGGCCGCGCCGACAAGCTCGTTGTCACCTACCGCACAGGTGAGCGCGCCTTCGCCGAGCTGGTCGTGGACGGGCAGGTCGTCGCGAGGACGCGCGCCCGCGACAAGCTGCGCCGCCACAAGCTCGAGTGGCGGGGAACCTTCCGCGACCCGGTGACCGGCGAGCGGCGGCCCGCACGCCGAGGAACCTACGAGGCGGCGCTCGTCGTGCGCGACGTGGCGGGCAACGAGGCAACCGAGACGTTCCCGGTGCGGGTGCGCTTCATCGAGCTCGACCAGAGCGCGTACGCCGTGGAGCTCGGCGGCGTCCTGCGCTTTGCCGTCGACACAGACGCCCTCACCTTCGACTGGTTCCTGTTCCGCCCGCGAAGCGGCCGCCTGGGCCGTCCGGTGCTCTTCGACTCCGAGGTGACCGATCGCGAGGTAGCCGTCACGATCCCGTCCGACGCCAGGCCGGGAACCTACGTGTTGCGGGCCGTTCAATCAGACCGGCGCGCGCGCGCGAACGTCACCGTGTCCGATCCGAGCCCGTGAACGGGACGGCGACCACGATCGGCTGCCTGCTGGGTGCGGCCGGTGCGGTGCTCGCGCTCGTCCCTCGCGCCCGCGGCGCGGCGATCGCCGGGTTGATGCTGCTCGCGGCCGGGATGGGATTTCTGGCGTATGCGCTCGTGCCGCGGGAAGACGTCGAGGCTCTCGTCTCGACCCCGGCGCGCGTCGTGGCCCTCACGCTGGCGGGCTTGGTGCTTCTCGGCGCGGGAGTAGCCCTGGCGCGCCGTCCTGCTCTGTTGCCCGTGCTCTTCCTCGTGGCCGCTCCGTTTCGCGTCCCGGTCGAGCTCGGCGCCTCAGAGGCGTTCCTGCTCGTCCCGTTGTATGCGGTGCTCGTGGCGGCGGTCGTCGCGCTCGTCGTCCGGGTGTCGGGAGGCGAGCCGCTGGTGGCGCTCCCGCTGGTCGTCAGCGCTCCGGCGGCGGCGTTCGTCGCGCTCGCGGCGATCTCGTTGACCTGGACGGGCGATCTGCGCGCCGGGACGATCGAGCTGCTGTTCTTCCTCTTCCCCTTTGCCGCGCTGCTCGCCTGCCTCGCGCGCTCGCCGCTCGCCCCGTGGACGCCTCGTGTGCTCACGACCGTCGCGGTGGCACTCGGATGTGGGTTCGCAGCGGTCGGGCTGTCCCAGCTCTGGACCGGCGAGCTGTACTTCGCGCGTGACCTCGAGGTGGCCAACGCCTATACGTCGTACTTCCGCACGACGTCTCTCTTCGCCGACTCGAGCATCTACGGCCGGGAGCTCGCGCTCGGGATCGTGCTGCTCGTGGTCGCTCTCTGGTTGCGCCGCGTGCGCCTCGCCGTCGCGCTCCCGCTCATCGCACTGCTCTGGACCGGCATCTACTTCAGCTACTCGCAGTCGACAATGCTCTCTCTCGTGGTCGCCGTGCTCGCGGTCAGCGTGATCGCTGCCGACCGCACGAACCGCCGGCTGGTCGTTGCGGCAACGTTGGTCTGCGTCGTAGTGGCCGGCGTCGCCGTCGGCCTCGCCGGGCGCGGTGAGTCGTCGGATCGCTTCACGAGCGGGCGTGCCGGTCTGATCGAGAACACGTCGCAGGTGTTCGTGGAAAACCCGGGCTTCGGCGTCGGGATCGGTGCCCAGCCGAGCGCGAGCCGGGAGCTGCTCGGCGGCAAGCAGCAAACCGAGCGCAACGCCTCCCACGCGACCCCGCTGACCGTCGCCGCCGAGCTCGGTGTACTCGGGATCGTCGCGTATGTCGGGTTCCTCGCCGGCTCTGTGGCCATCCTGCTCGCGACGCTGCGCCGGGACCGGGTCATCGGGCTCGGGCTGATCGGAGCCTTCGTGCTTCTCTTCGTCCACTCGCTCTTCTACAGCGGCTTCTTCGAGAATCCGGCCGTCTGGGGAGTCCTCGCGATGGCTGCGGCTGCGACTGCTCGTGTCCGGACGTCGGAGACCGTGCGCGCCCCCGGCATCAGGAGCGGCAGCCAGCCGTGCGGAGCGCCAGCATCTCCCTCCGCCGGCCTCTAGCTCCATGGCAGACTGGTTCGGAGGTTGTCGGGGCGTGCATCTCGTCCCGTGGACGGAGGTAGATGCGGAAGAAAGTCATCGCCGGAATCGCGGCTGCGCTCGCCCTCGCCCTCGGGGGCGCGGCCCTCGCGTACGTCATCATCCGCGATACGCCGGAAGGCCAGCTCGACACGGAGCTGGCGGGGGTCACCCTCGTCACGATCGCGCCGGCTGAGCCCGCGCCGGCTCTCCCACCGCCGCCGCCGGCCGATTCGGCACCGTTGCCGCCACCGTCGGTGGAGCCACCGGCGACCGAGACGACACCGGCGACCACCGTCCCCGAGGAGCCCGCCGAGGGCCCGTGCTGGACGGAGTTCGGCGGGAGCCCTCAGCGAACGCTCGCGCGCACCGACATCCGGCTGGGCACGCCCAAGAGGCGCCCGCTCTGGGTCAAGGCGATGGGCAGCTACATGGAGTATCCGCCGACCTTCTGCGACGGCATCCTCTACGTGAACACGTTCGGTGGGCGCACCGCCGCGATCGAAGCCGACACGGGCACCACCCTGTGGTCGTGGCAGTCCGGCCTGAAGGCCTCGAGCCCCGCGCTCGCAGGGGACTTCGTCCTCGTCAGCTCGCACGACGGCGCCGTGACCGCTCTCGGGAGGCGGAGCGGACGCCCGGTGTGGCGGCTCGAGACGAGCGCGAAGGTCGAGTCGTCGCCGGTCGCGATCGACGGCACGGTGTACTTCGGCGCGACCGACGGGCGCCTGTTCGCCGTCGACGTCGAGACCGGTCGCGTGCGCTGGGCCTACAACACGGGTGGGCGCATCAACTCGAGCCCGTCGATCTGGGGAGACCGGATCTGCATCACCACCTACGCCGGCTCCATCTTCTGCCTCCGGCGCAGTGACGGCACGAAGCTCTGGAGCACGTACGTGAGTCGCAACAGCTTCCAGTACGAGAGCTTCTACGCTAGCGCGTCGACCGACGGTCGACGCCTGTACACCGTGGCGCGCACCGGCAAGGTCGTGGCGCTCGACGCCACCGACGGCCGCATCGTGTGGACGCAGAACACCGGTGCCCTCACCTACTCGACGCCGGCGATCGCCGACGGCCGCGTCTTCGTCGGCGGCTTCGACGGCTCGCTGCACGCGTACGACGCGGACACGGGCGCCCTCCTGTGGGAGCGCTATGTCGGCGGCCGGCTCCTCGGCCCTGCTCTGGTCGTCGGCGACCTCGTCTTCTTCTCGACGCTCGAGACGGAGACCTATGCCGCCCGAGTCTCGAACGGCGAGGTCGTATGGCACATCGGGCTCGGCAAGTATGCACCGGGCATCGCGACGGCCGAGCGCTACTACATGTCCCTGAACGGCCTCCTGATCGCATTCGAGGGCACCGGAAGGCCGTAGCCGCCTCGGCTCCGTCTAGATGACGTACGGATGGCGCCGGCGCCACAGCGGCGAGCGGTAGACGGCGCGGCTCAGGCCTCTCCGGGCCGCCACCTTGGTGCGATACCACCCCAGCATCAGTCTCGCTCGGAGGCCGGGAGGGCCAGGGGCGCGGGTCGTGAGCTCGTAGCCGAGCTCGGCGAGCAGGTCGCCGGCGACTCGCTCGAAGCTCTCGAGGTCCGGCCGTGCCATCTCGTCGCGCCAGTCGCGTAGCCCCGGCGTCGGTGCCTTTCCGAGGCTCGTCTGGTGCGGCTTCGAGGTCACGTCCACGCTCGCCCGGTAGTCGAGCATCGACACGTCGTAGGGCAGCTCGGCGAAGGCACAGATCTCCCGGAGGTCGCCCTCGGTGTCGGCGACGAGCGACTCGTAGCGCACCTCGAGGTAGCGGGCGGCTCCGACCCGACGACCCAGCGCCCGAGCCGCACGAACCTCCGTCCGCCACTGGCAGGCGAAGTCGCCGGCGTCGCGCGGATGCGCCCAGGACTCGGTCATGATCCCCGGCGGTACGGCGAGGAAGGAGAGGCAGGCGTCACGGCCGTCGCGGACGAGGTGAACGAAGCGCGCGTCCGGGAAGAGCCCGTCGAGGAGCGCGAGCTGCTGCATGTAGAGCGGCGTCTTGTCGCCCCAGCGGCGCTTTCCGTGCATGTCCGCGTATGTCTCGAAGATCGAGGCGATCGCCTCACCGGCCTCCGCACCGGTCTCGAGTCGTGCCCGGACGGCCTCGGGCGCGACGCCCCATTCCGCGAGCGTCGGCAGACGGCGGAGGTCGTCGAGAAACCGTTCCGGGTCGATTCGGCCCCGGTGGCGCTCGGCGATCTGCGGCACGAAGTACGACTCGTCCGGGATGGCCAGCTCCGGGTTGCGGTCGAGCATGACGCGCAAGAGCGTCGTTCCCGAGCGGCGCACACCGAGGACGATGACGGGCGGCCCGGGCACGCGGCGAGCATAGACTTGGGCGCGTGATCGAGGCCTGGCGTCGCGTTCTCGTGCTTGCGCCGCACACCGACGACGGCGAGTTCGGTTGCGGCGGGACGATGGCGCGACTCGTCGAGCGTGGCGTCGACGTGCACTACGTGGCCTTCTCGATCGCCACGAAGTCACTGCCCGAGGGGTTTCCGCCGGACACGCTCGCCCGCGAGGTCCGTGAAGCGACAGCCGAGCTCGACATCCCCGCCGAGCGTCTTGTCGTGCACGACTTCGACGTCCGAGCGTTCCCCGAGCATCGCCAGGAGATCCTCGAGCTCCTCATCGCACTGTGGGAGGAGTGGCGGCCGGACGCCGTGTTGCAGCCGAGCCTCTCGGACGTCCACCAGGACCACCAGGTCATCGCCGCCGAGGGCATCCGTGCGTTCAAACGCACCACCGTTCTCGGCTATGAGATCCCGTGGAACACGCTCAGCTTCACGTACCAGGCCTACGTGGCGCTCGAACGCGGCCACGTCGAGCGCAAGGTGTCCGCGCTTGCCCGCTACGCGTCTCAGCAGCACCGCAACTACGCGAACGCGGACTACATCTGGAACCTGGCGCGAACGCGTGGAATCAGCGTCGGCCGCGAGTACGCGGAGGCCTTCGAGGTCTACCGGGTGGTGGAGTAGGCGTCGCTATCGTGGTGCCGTGGGCATCGCGCAGGCAGCCTGGCGGGAGCACGCGCTCGAGACGCTGCGGGTCGGCGGACATCGTTCGGGCGGCGCGCGAACGGCCGTCATCGATCTGCTCGCGCGGCAGGACTGCTGCCTCACCGCGCAGGAGATCTTCGACGCGATTCGAACCGACGGCCGCTCGGTCGGGATCGCCAGCGTCTACCGGGCGCTCGAGCTGCTCACCGGCGCAAAGCTCGTGCAGCGGCTCGAGATGGGCGAGGGCATCGCACGCTACGAGCCGGTTCACGCCGGCGGCGAGCATCACCACCACCTCGTCTGCGACCAGTGCGGCCGGGTTCAGGCGTTCGAGGACGACGGGCTCGAGGCGGCGCTCGAGCAACTCGGGGAGCGGCTTCGTTTCGAGGTCAGTGGCCACGACGTCGTCCTGCGCGGCGTTTGCTCCGCGTGCCGCTAGTGCGGCCTCTCAGAACGGTTGACCGGTAACTCCTGCTCGACGCCTTGCCGGTCCGCGAAAGCCCCTACAACTGTGGCGGTTTCAGGTGCAACGTCGCGAGAGACCGCGCTAGCTGCCGCCGTACTGCTCTTCCCAGCGCTTCAGCGCGCTCTGCCAACGGAACCACGGCCAGTACCACGACGGCAGGCGGCGCGGCGCTGAGGCCGGCCGCTGTCCCCGCTCCGCCTTCGGCGTGAGCTGCCAGCGGCGCAGCGCCCAGGCCCAGGCCGGAATACGGCGCGGTACGCCGCCGGGCCGGGGTGGGCGCGGGGGCGGGGGCGGCTCGACCGTACCGGGATCCTCGCCGAGCGGGAGCCGCCCGGTCGCCGGGCGCACGTCGGCGCCGGCCTCGATCGCATAGCGGTATACGTCGCGCGGGATACCGTCCGCGGCCCAGGTCCAGTCGATCGTGCTGCCGTTGCCGGCTCTGCTTGCCACCGACCCCCCGGTCTCGTTCGTGACGGTCACCGTCCAGGAACGAGGCTCCGACAGGCGGGCCTGGAAGCTCACGTTCTGTGCCGCGTCGACCGTGACCGTGGGCTCGTAGAGCTTGGGCAGCCCGAGGACCGCCGCCTCCCCCGCCATGCCGTCGAGCTCCGCGTAGAGATTCTCGCCCGGGCACGCCGTCGAGTTGACGTCGCGATGCCCGGACACCGCCCGCAGGAGACGAGGCGTGCCGGAAGAGACATACGTCGGCTGCCCAAGGGCATCGACGTGGCCGACGTCCAGCCTCCAGGCGAGGAGCGCGACGAGGGCAGCGCGCGCCTCGGCCGTCAGCGTCGTCCGCTCGAGGTTCCCGAGCAGCGCAATCCCGCACGAGCCGGCGTTGAAGCCGCCCGCGTGCGCTCCCACGACGTTTCGCTCGACACCGCCGACCCGCCCTTCGAACGCCTGTCCGAACGGGTCGACGACGAGGTTGTAGCCGATGTCGTTCCAGCCGTTCGACTCGACGTGGTAGAGCTGGATCGCACGGATGAGCGCCGCCGAGTCGTCGGGTGTGGCCGGGGCCTTTCCGGCCGTGTGGTGGACGATCGCAAGGAGAAGCCGGTCGGCGTAGTACGGATCGGCCCGAACGATCGTCTCGTCTGCACCCCAGTCTGCGCGGGACTTGACGAACGGGAGGGCCACGGTCGCCAACCGTCTTGACTGCACTGTCGGGCTCCAGACAAAGTGCGCACGCACGCGCCGCACGTTGCCGGCGAGCCTGTACTGGACCGCATCGGAGGGAACGCCGACCCATGCCGGCGAGCCGAGCGCCCAACCGCTCGGGCTGCGCTCGCCGGGGGCGTCAGCCTGCTCGTGCTCGACGGCTCTATTCCAGTCGCCCCAGGCGCCCGCGGCCGACCGCGTGCGGTACTCGACGAGGCCGGGCCCCTGCCAGTGCAGGCCGAGGAGGTGGAACGGCGGCGCCTCGCGGGCCTCGAGCAGGCGCCAGTCGGCAGAGAGGTGCCGTGAGTGTCCGAGCGGCTCGTCGCGGGTAGCAACGGACGGAGCGAGCGCAGCCGCCGTCACCGGCCCGGCCAGGCGGTGCACGCCGAACAGCCCGAGCGCGGCCGCTGCCGTTCGCCGGAGGAGCTCCGAACGCGTCTGTCTGTTCGCCGAGTCGACCACCTGTCTCGTGGGTGGGGGATTCCTCCAGGGCGAGGTCCTCCACCCCAGACCCTTCAAGGTGCCACAGCGAACCCCTGCAGAGGCGCACTCCTCACTCCCTCTTTACATGAGAATGAGAATGGTTCCTATTTCTGCTAGGATCGGCCGGCATGAGACGGAGGTGCCGGGCGGTCGCTGCGCTCCTCGGGTTCGTGTCGTTGATCGCCACCGGCGCGGGCTGTGGGGCCGGCGAGGAGCAGGCAGACGGGCGCCTCCAGGCCATCGCCGGCTCCTATCCGCTCGCATTCGCGGCGGAGGAGATCGGGGGCGATGCGGTCGAGGTCGAGAACCTGACGCCTCCGGGCGTCGAGCCTCACGATCTCGAGCTTTCGGCGCGCGACGTCGAGCGGATCCAGTCGGCGGATCTCGTCCTCTACCTCGGGAGTGGCTTCCAGCCGGCCATCGAAGACGCCGCTCTCCGTTCGGATTCACCCGTCGATCTCCTGGACAAGCTCGAGCTCCAGGACGGCGGCGATCCTCACGTCTGGCTCGACCCGGTCCGCTACGCGCAGATCGGGGAACGCCTCGGGCAGCTGCTAGGCGCCGAGGACGCCGCCGCCCGGTTCGGTGAGCGGCTGATGGAGCTGGACGGCGAGTTCCAGGCCGGGCTCGCCGACTGCGAGCGGCGGACGATCGTCACGAGCCACGAGGCGTTCGGCTACCTCGCCGAGCGCTACGGGCTCGACCAGGTCGGCGTCAGCGGAGCCGAGCCCGAGGCCGAGCCGGCGCCGAGGGAACTCGAGACGATCGTCGACGCTGTCCGCGAAAGCGGGGCCACCACGGTCTTCGTCGAGACGCTCGTCTCGCCCGAGCTCGCGGAGACGGTCGCGCGGGAGGCCGGCGCGGAGGTCGCGACGCTCGACCCGCTGGAAGGGCTGAGCGAGTCGGCGCTCGCGGCCGGCAGCGACTACTTCTCGGTGATGCGCGAGAACCTGGCCGCCCTGCGGGAGGCGCTCGGATGCACGTAGCGGGCTCGGAACCGAGCTCCCCGCCGGCGGTCGAGCTGCGCGGCATGGCGTTCGCCTACTCGAGGGGCCAGAACGTTTTGACCTCGGTCGACCTGCGTATCGGGCAGGGGGAGCTCGTCGCGATCGCCGGGCCGAACGGAGGCGGCAAGACGACGCTCGTCCGCGTGGCGCTGGGCCTGCTCGAGCCGACCGAGGGCGAGGCGTTCCTGTTCGGCGAGCCTGCCCGCACGTTCTCCGGGCGAGCCACGCTCGGCTACCTGGCGCAGCGCTCCCAGCTCGATACCGAAGCGCCGGCCACCGTCCGCGAGGTGGTCAGCGCGGGGCGGCTGGCGTCGTCCGGGCTCCTTGGGCCGCTCCGGCGTCGCGACCGGGCGATCGTCGACACGGCGATCGAGCGCGTCGGGCTGGCGGGGCTCGAGCGCCGCGTGCTCACGACACTCTCGGGCGGGCAGCAGCAGCGGGCGTTCATCGCCAAAGCGCTCGCGGCGGAACCGTCACTGCTCGTTCTCGACGAGCCGACGGCGGGCGTCGACGTGGACGCGCAGGAGGCGCTCGCGTCCCTGCTCGCGTCGCTTCACGGTGATCTGCGCGTGACGATCCTGTACGTCTCACATGAGTTCGGCGCCGTGGAGCGCTACGTCCAACGACTTCTGCTCGTGCGCGGCGGCGTCGTCTTCGACGGGCCGCCGAGCGCGCTTCCCCAGCGCTGGCACGACCCGTCGCACGTCCATGTTTGACCTCGAGTTCATGCGGCTCGCATTCGCGGCAGGCGCCGTCGTCGGGTTCCTCGCGCCGGCGGTCGGCTTCTTCCTCGTCCAGCGCGGCATGAGCCTCATCGGCGACGGTGTCGGCCACGTGGCCTTCGCGGGCGTCGCCGCCGGGTACCTCCTCGACGTGTCGCGAACGGGCCTCGCGCTGGCCGCGGCCGTCGGGGGTGCAGTCGGGGTGGAATGGCTCCGAGCACGGCACCGGGCTGCCGGGGACCAGGCGCTTGCCCTCGTCTTCTACGCCGGCATCGCCGGCGGCGTCGTGCTCGTCTCAGCGGCCGACGGCCTCAGTGTCGACCTCTTTGCATTCCTGTTCGGCTCGATCCTCACGGTGACCTGGTCGGATTTCTGGGTGATCCTCGCGCTGGGCGTCGGCGGCCTGACGGTGATCGGGCTTCTGTACCGGGCGCTCGCCGGGGTCGTGCTCGACGAGGAGGGTGCCCGGGTGGCCGGGGTTCCGGTCGCGCTGCTGAACACAGTGGTGTCGGCGCTCGCCGGCGTCACGATCGCGGTGTCGATGCAGATCGTCGGCGTGCTCCTGATCGCGGCGCTGATGGCGCTCCCGGTCATCGCGGCAAGCAGAGTCGCCTGGAGCCTCGCCTCGACGCTGCTGCTCGCGATGGGCATCGGGCTGGCATCGGTGCTGGCGGGTCTGACGATCTCCTACCAGGCCGATCTCGCGCCGGGTGGCGCCATCGTCCTCCTCGCCGCCGCGGCGTTCGTCGCCGCGACGGCCCTTCGGGCGCTACGGGCCTAGCCGGGCGGGCCGTCGTCCCAGTCGAGCTGGTCAATGTAGCGCAGCGCCCGCCGGGTGGGCCTCAGGCGGCGGGCATGGGCCGTGAGCTCCTCGGCGTCGATCTCGCCCAGGGCAAGCTTGAGGCCCAGGTAGGGGATATTCAGGTCTTCCTGGTAGACGATCGTGGAGAGGTGCGGGTCCACGGCGATGACGGCGTCGCCGACGAGCGTGATGCTGAAGAAATAGTCGAGCTGGAGAGCCGCGGCCGTGAGACCCGCCACCAGCATGAGGCCTGGGTCGTCGATCGTCTGCAGGTAGGTTGCCTGCCGGGCATGCACGGGCTCGATGGTCTTGGGCTGGCCCAGCAGGGCGCGTCCGCTCTCGGCGATGCCGTCGATCGTTCGCTCGTCGCCCTCGGCGAGCTCCATGACGAGCAGTTCCTCGCCTCCGACCTCAGGTAGCAGCTCGGCCACCTCATCGAGCCGCAGCGCAAGGTGGTCCGGGTGCACGTACAGGAGCTGATGCAAGCGGTCGAGCTCCGGGTCGAGCACGCGGACATGACCCGGGCCTGAGGACGGGAGCGGCTTGAGGCACACCGGCCGGTGTGGATGCCCGAGCTCCGCCGCCGCGCGTGCAAGCTCACGGCCGCCGCGAACGCGTCGCCAGAGCGGCACGCGGATGCCGGCCTCGTCGAGGCGCGTGTAGCAGGCGGGTGTGTCGATCGTCGTCTCGATCGCAGCCGGGCTGGAGACGAGCACGGTGACGCCGGCCTCCGCGAACGCGGGCTTCGCCTTCGCAAGGCCGAGCAGCTCCCCGGACGACTGCGGCAGAACGGCGTCGATCCGCTCACGGCGGCAGAGCTGGAGGAGGTTCTCGGCGAAGAACGGGCTGCTGCCCGGCGGCACCCGCTGGAACGTGTCGCAGAGTCGGCGGCCCACCGACCGCTCGCTCGTGTCGCAGCCGGCGAGCCACAGCGTCCGCTCGCCGTTCTCTCGCAGCGCTCGCACGAGCGCGGCGGTCCCGGGCGCGCCACAGGCCGTCACGAGGACGCGTAGCGGGCGCATCGTCGCTGGAATCTAGCCTCTAGCGCTCGCCGGGGCCCTCAGCCGTCGACGGCGCTTGCGGAGGCGCGAGCGTGCGGCGGCGAGGTCGCCAGGCGGGAAGAAGCCGAGCGCGTAGAGCAGCAGCGGGTAGGCGGCGGTGATGGCCAGGCGCACCGGGATCGAGACGGGAACCGAGAGCCACGCGTCGACCCCGAGTGAGAGCAGGGCTCCCGCGACCGTGAGGCCGACGGCGAGACCCATCCGGCGCCAATCCCAGGGCACCGGGTAGATGCGGTTCGACACCGCGAGGACGAGCAGCGAGAGGCACGTGAATGCCGCTGCCGTCGCCCAGGCTGCGCCGACGAACGAGAACGGGGGAATGAGGAGGAAGTACAAGCCGACGCCGAGCCCCGCAGCGCAGACCGCGAGCGGCGGGATGAGCCGCATGCGCTTCCTGACGTTGAAGCCCACGTGGAAAATCGTGTAGGCGCCCGTCGCGACCGCGGCCAGCGCGAGCGGCGCGATCGCGGGCACGGCACCCCAGTAGCGCTCGGGCATGAGCAGGTGGAACACGGGCAGCATCCACGCCGAGACGAGGACGGCCAGAAAACCGGTCGCGAGGAAGTAGTAGAGCGTGCCGCGCGCGACCATCTGCGGATGGCGCCCGCTGCGCAGCCAGGGGTAGTGCCACGGGCCCCAGCCCATCCGGAACGCGAGCACGGCAACGAGAACCACCTGGCTGTAGCGGAACGCGACGCCGTAGAGACCGGCATCCGCGAGGCCGTGGTAGTGCTTGACGAAGAAGCGGTCGAGGAGGCCGAGGGCATAGAAGGCGAGGCCGCCGATGATCCCGGGCCACGCGAAGGAGACCATCTGTCGGCCGACCCGCCAGTCGATGCGCCGCGTCAGATCGGGCACGTACTCCCGCAGCGTGACCACGAACGCCACTCCGACCGAGGCGAGCGACGCGATCAGGATCCCCTTGACGTTCAGGTGCCAGACGGCGACGAGGAGGACGGTCAAGACGATCTGGGTCAGCCCGCGCGTCAGCGAATAGGCGACGAACCGGCGCCGCCGGCGCCGTAGTCTCGTTAGGGTCATCGGCAGGTCGACGATGTTCGTCAGGTACACGTCGACGAGCGCGATGACGAAGAAGCCTGCGTACTCCGCAGTCCCGAAGATCCCGTCGGACAGCTGCGCCGATAGCAGCACCAGGGGGAAGACGACGAACGCCGGATAGACCGACTCGATGACGAGGTACAGGCTGATGATCTGGCGCCGCCAGAGGCGCGCGTCGCGGTCGAAGTAGAAGCGGGCGAAGACGCCGTCCATGCCGGCCGTGATGAGCACGTCGACGATCGCCACGGTCGCAAGGACGAGCTCGAGACGCCCGAACTCGGCCGGCGCGACGAAGTGGGCGTAGAGCGGGACGAGCAGGAACGACAGCGACTTGAGCAGCGCGCGGGTGCCGCCGTAGACGACCGCGTCGCTCGCGAGCCCCGCGACGCCAAGGCGTCGGGACGCATAGTCGTCGCGGCCCTCCTCGACCTCGGGCGCGTCGACGCGAACGTCCGTCATGGGCTCCACTGTACGGTGCCCGCCCGCGTGGCCCTTCGCCGCCTAGCGGGGCTTGCGAGGCGTGGGGCGCGAAGAGGAGCGGCGCGCCTACTCGTAGCCGAGGTCGCGGAGGTGCTCGACCAGCTTCCGCTCCTCGTCTTCGCTGTAGACGCTCGTAGGGCTTCTCTCGGGCATCCCCGTCGGGGCCGGCGTGGTCGAGACCCCGGGGGACGAGTCTGAGAGGATCTCCTCGATCGGCTCGCCGTCGAGCCCCGGCGCGGCCAGGCCGAGAAGGCGTAGGAGGGTGGCGGGAAGCTGCACGATCTCGCTCCCCGGCGGCACGGGCCCGGATCGGATGCCGGGTCCGGCCGCGGCGAGGATCCCGGTCAGGCCGTGGTGGCCCGAATAGCCGTAGAACACGGACGGGTCGAGCGTATCGTGGACCTCGAGCGGCCCTGGCCACGCGCGTCGGGTCGAGTCGACGTGAATGCGCTCGTCGCGGGGAAGGAGGACGAGCTCCGGCGCCTTGGCCAGGAACGGGCCACGGTAGAGCTCCTCCTTACGCAGCACGTCGAATGCCGGGTCGCCCGTCTCCGGATGCGGGATGGCCGCGAGCTCCTCGGCGAGTCGGTCCGCGTAGCGCGTGTCCTCGCGCGCCCCGCTCGCCTCGCCGAGGTAGATCTGGCCGCCCGTCGCGAAGCAGTATGCGCGTGTGCGGCCGAAGTCGATGTCGGCGAAGGCGCGGTCGGCGACGGGCGGAGGCAGCCCGGGCACCACGTCGGCTGCACGTCCGTACCAGCGGGTCCGGCGCGCGAGCCGCTGATCGACCTTCGCGAGACCGTTCAGGCCCGTGCCCTTGAAACGCTGCAGAGAGCGGCGGCGGTAACGGAGATGACCGGCCTCCTCGAGCCAGCGGTTCGCGTGGAACGTCCAGTAGATCGGCTTCATGCCGTGGTCGGAGAGGACGATGACGGTGGGCTCCTCGTCGTAGCGCCACGCCGCCTCCTCGATCAGCAGGCCGCAGGCGGCGTCGACCGCCTCGTAGACGCGAAGCAGCTCGTCTCCGGCTCGCCCGGGGTCGTAGGCGGGATGCTCCGGGTCGAGCCGTGAGTAGCCGAGGTGGCCGGCATGGTCGGAGCTCATGAAGTCGACGCACAGGAGTTGGAGATCCGGTTCGAGCTCCATGGCGATCCGGCAGACGTCCGCGGTCTCCTCGACGTGCTCGACGAGCCGGCCGGCGTAGCGCTCGAAGTCCTCCCACCAGCGCTCGGCCATCGGGTGGTGCGCCGTGACGAGCGCGGGGTGGGTCGCGAGGATGCGGTCACGGGCGGCGTCGGGGAGGATCTGCGGCTGCTCGGGCCCGCCGTAGCCCGTGACGACGATGCCGGCGAGGGGCTCCGCGGGGTAGGTGAAGGGGATCCCGACGAAGGCGGAACGGATCCCCGCCGCTGCCAGCGTGCGCCAGAACGGCGTTCCAGCCCGGCTGGCGGCGCTCTCGACGCGCTGCGTGCCTCGGTTCGGGTTCGTCGAGAAGTTGAAGATCCCGTGCCCGGCCGGGTTGAGACCGGTCAGGAAGGACGACCATGCGGTCGGGGTGACGGCCGGAACCGTGGAGCGAAGCGGGCCGAAGGCGCCGTCGCGCGCCAGGCGCGCCAATGTCGGCAGCCGGTCGCCCTCGAGCAGCCGGCGGACGAGGTCGTAGTCCGCCCCGTCGAGCCCGAGGCAGAGCACCCTCACGACCGCGCGTCCTTCGTCACGCGCACGTCTCGCTTCCGGCGCACGGCGTCACACACCGGCGCGTCTTTCCACGTTACGCTCATAGCGGGTGGAGGACCGGGGTGGCCCCACGAGAACGAGGCCGGAACGGTCATCGCCCGAGCATCTGGAGGTAGAGGGACTCGAGCTCGACGCCGGGGTCGCCGAGTCGCTCGCGGACGAAGCGCTCGTTGCGCTCGCCGTGGCGACGGCGGAGCTTCGGATCGCACAGGAGCTCGACCAGGGCGGCGGCAACGGCGTCCTCGTCGCGGCACTCGACGAGGGCGCCTCCCTCGCCGGGCCCGATCCACTCGTCGATCGACCACGTTCGCCCGGCGACCACCGGGACGGCCGAGGCCATAACCTCGAGCAGGGAGGCGGGAGTCGAGTCGGAGCCTGCGATCGTGATCGCGACATCGGCCGCCGCAGCAGTGCCCGGGAGCTCGGCCCAGCCGACCCGCTCGAAGCGAACCCGGTCACGGACACCGAGCTCGTCGACCAGACGCTCGAGCTCGCCTCGAGTCGGCCCGCCCCGGGCTGCGAGCAGCAAGCGCGCACGCGGCTCCTCTGCGACCGCCCGGGCGAACGCACGCACGACGACGTCGAGGTTCGTGTACGGACGGTAGTTACGCAGGGAGAGCACGACGAGCGCGTCGTCGGGCCAGCCGAACCGGGATCGCAGGTCGCGGTCGGCACGATCGGGCGAGAAGCGGTCGAGCTCGGAGTACCAGATGATCTCGCGCATGCGCTCGGGGTCGGCGCCGAGCTCGATCGACGCGCGGCGGTTTGCCTCGGAGTTCACGACGAGGAAGTCCGCCGCTGAGATCGCCGCGATCGCCCGCTCCCGTCCTCTGCCGGGCTCGGCCGCGTCGACGAAGATGTCCCGGCTCCACGGGCTCATCACGAGCGGGTGCCGTTCGGCAAGCGCCGCCCAGTAGCCGTACGGCAGGAGGTAATGGGCGTGCACGAGGTCGATCGCGAGGCGTCGGCAGAGGCCTGCGATGGCCGTTCCGAAACGGCCTCTCCGCAGTAGCGGGACGCGCATCAGTGGGTCAAGCGTCCGGACGTCGTGCACCGCAGCCCCCTCTATTGGCGCGTCCGGGGCAGGGAGGCGGTCGCTGACGAGATGCACCTCGTGGCCTCGCTCGACGAGCCGCCTCGCCCACCGCGCGTTGTTGATCGACCGCGCGTCGGCGACACCGAGCACGCGCAGAGGTTGGGCGGGCACGAAGGGCAATTCTACGGTGGCCGGTTCGCCACCCGTAGCATCCGGCTCCGATGGGATTCGATCCGGCGCGTCACCGGCTCCTGTTCGTCGGTGGCCTTCACCGAAGCGGGACAACGCTCCTCGCCGACCTGATCGCCGCGCATCCGTCGACGTCCGGCTTCGCGAACACGGGCGTGCCGGCCGACGAGGGCCAGCACCTGCAGGACGTCTATCCGGCCGCGCGTGCGTACGGGGGCCCCGGCCGGTTCGGGCTGGCTCCCGACGCGCACATGACGGAGACGCACGAGCTCGTCTCGCCGGACAGCAGGACGCGTCTCCTCGCAGCATGGGCGCCTCACTGGGATCTCGCGAAGACGGTTCTCGTCGAGAAGTCGCCGCCGAACCTGATCAGGACGCGCTTCCTGCAGGCCCTCTTCCCGGGCGCGACGTTCGCCATCGTCGTTCGTCACCCGATCCCGGTCACCCTGGCAACAGCTCGCTGGCGCGGGACCCGGCGGCTCGCTCCGCTCGTCGAGCACTGGCTGCGCTGCCACGAGCTCTTCGCGGACGACGAGCCCAGTCTCGAGCGCGTACAGATCGTTCGCTACGAGGAGCTCGTCGACGACGCCGAGACATGCGTCCAGCGCATCTGGGCGCTCGTCGGGCTCGAGCCGGCCCCTGTCGAGACACTGGTGGAGCCGGGCAGCAACGAGTCTTACTTCGAGCAATGGCGCGCGATGAAGGGGCGGCCGGCCGTGCGGGCGTACCTGGCGACGACCGAGGCGCGCTACGAGCGCCGCGTCGAGCGGTTCGGCTATAGCCTCCGCGACCCGGGGAGGCCGCCGAATCCCTGGTGCCCATGAGGAGTTTGCCGGCTCGGGAGCCGGGGAACGGCTGGTAGCATCGGTATCCGTTCCGGCGTTGCGATCCTCATGACCCAGACCGACCTCGCGTCGCCTCCGTTCGCCGTCTCGGGCGAGAGTGGCGCCCCGGAGGTCTCTCTCATCATCCCGGTCTTCAACGAAGAGGGGACGATCGAGGAGGTCGTGCGCGCCGCGGTCGCCGTGCTGGACGGGATGAGCCGGCCCTACGAGGTCATCGTCGTGGACGACGGGTCCTCGGACGGCACCTGGCCGATCCTCGAGCGGCTGCACGCGACCGAGCCGCACCTGCGCGCCGTGCGCTTCAAGCGCAACTTCGGGCAGCACCCGGCGATGCACGCAGGTCTCGTCCGGGCTCACGGCGACATCGTCGTGACCATGGACGGCGATCTGCAGAACTCGCCCGCCGATCTTCCTCGTCTCATCGCGGCGGTCGAGGCCGGCTCCGACGTCGCAAGCGGTCGGCGCCGAGGCCGCGAGGACTCCTGGGGCAGGACGCTGCCCTCGGCGCTCATCAACGGCATGCTCCGTCGCTTCACCAGAGTCGACATCAGCGACTTCGGTTGCGCCTTCAACGCGTACCGACGGGAGGCGATCACACCCGTCCTGGGAGCCATCGGCAAGCAGAAGTTCACGAAAGCGCTCGTCCTCTCGGCGGGCGCAAGCGTCGTCGAGGTCGATCTCGACCATCGCGCCCGGCACGACGGCTCCCGCTACTCTCCGCTGCGGCTGGCGCGTCTCGCCCTCCATGTTCTAGCCGGCTTCTGGCCCCAGCCGATTCAGTGGGCGGGGATCGTCCTCGGCGCCTTCTGCTCGCTGCTCGCCTTCGCGGCGTTCGTTTGGGCGCTCGCGTACTGGGTCGCGAAGAACGATTTCCCCGGCTTCCTTCTCCTCGGAGGGCTGGTGCTCGGAGTTCTCGGCCTCCAGGGCTTCATCCTCGCGCTCGTCGGCGAGTACCTCGGACGCATCCAGCGCGACGTCGAGGGCCGGCCCCTCTACACGATCGAGCGCGAACTGCAATGAGGCGGAGGAAGCGCGTCCTCGTCACCGGCGGCTGCGGGTTCATCCCGTCGAACTTCATCCGCCACCTGCTCGAGCACACGTCGCACGACATCGTCTCCCTCGACGCGCTCACGTACGCGGGCAACATCGCCAACCTCGCCGACGTGATGGACCACGAGCGGCTGGCGTTCGTACACGGCGACATCCGGGATCCGGGGCTCGTGGAAGACGTCGTCGCCGAGGTGGACGTCATCGTGAGCGCGGCGGCCGAGAGCCACGTCGAGAAGTCGATCGCCGAAGGCGCCTCCGAGTTCGTGACCACGAATGTGGAAGGCACGCAGATTCTGCTCGACGCCATCCGTCAAGCGCCCGTCGAGCGCCTCATCCTCATCTCCTCGAGCGAGGTGTACGGAACGGCGATCACGGACCCGATGGACGAGGACCATCCGCTCAACCCCCGCAGCCCCTATGCGGCGACGAAGGCGGGCGCCGACAGGCTCGCGTACGCCTACCACGTCACCTACGGGCTTCCCATCGTCATCGTCCGGCCGTTCAACAACTACGGCCCGTACCAGCATCCCGAGAAGGTCATACCGCGCTTCATCACCCAGGCTCTGCTCGACGAGCCGCTCACGGTTCACGGCGACGGGCGCGCGAGCCGGGACTGGCTCTACGTCGACGACGACGCCGAGGCGATCGAGGCCGTGATCGACGCGGACATCGACGAGGTCGCGGGGGAGGTCGTCAACGTCGCCACAGGGGTGGACGTCAGCGTGGACGAGATCGCCGACCTGGTCCTCCAGGGCCTCGGCAAGCCGGAATCACGCCGCCTCCAGGTCGCCGATCGGCCCGGCCAGGTAGACCGCCACATCGGATCGACCGAGAAGGCGTCCCGACTCCTTGGCTGGCGTGCGCGCACATCGTTCGAGGACGGCCTGGAACGCACGATCGCCTGGTACGCGGGCAACCGCGCCTGGTGGCAGGCCGTGCTCGCCGAAGGCGCGCGCGCGTACTCCGCCTAGATGGTCGATTAGCGATCGATCGTCTAGGCCGGCTCCGTCGCATCCGACGCGAGGTCGGTGGCGCACGAGAGCAGGGTCAGGATCGGGACCACGTGTTGATGCGGAACCTGGTAGACGCCCCGGCGAGGTTGTTCCACGAGCCCCGCCGCGAGCAGCTCCCGCAGGTGGTGGTTGAGCTGGCCGGCGGTCGACCGGCCGAGCTTCCCCCGCAGGTCCCGGCGGCTCAGGGGGCCCGTGATGAGCTCGCCGACGATGTCCAGCCGAGCCGGACTGCCCAGCGCCCCCAGCGCCCTGCTGCTCCGCGTCCGGTCGACGGCGAGCACGTCCTCCCAGCGACGGGCGATCTGCCACGCGACCTCGCCGTCATCGCGGGGGCCGACGCCCGCGTACATGACGGTGCCGGCGGCCGCCGACGAGCCGCCGCCGTCCACGGCCAGCTCACGCAGGGAGGGGAGGAGATCCTCCGTGGCGAGGGGACGTGCCGGGAGCCGTGGAGACTCCTTCTCGAGTGCCGCAACCCGCTCGCGTAGCGCATCGAGCTCGGCCGCAAGCTCCACGCGCGTCGGCTTCCGCGGTCCGGGGCCGGCCTCCCGCCGCCGGCCGCCTTCAGCTGTGTCCTTGGGCGACATCCCGTCAGGCGCCAGGCTAGCGGGCGGCCCGGTCGCGAGCGTAGGGGCCGCCGCCCGGATGTGCCGGATCGTTGCAGCCGTTGGCCCGGTGGTAGCCGGGGCTACACTCGCTGCACCCGCCACGTTCGCTTCACCATGCCTTCCCGTCTTCTTGTCCTCGGCGCCGGGCCCGCCCAGCTCGGGTTGCTCGCCGCCGCCCGCGAGCGCGGGCTCTTCGTGATCGCGTGCGATCGCGACCCCGCGGCGCCCGGCTTCGCCTACGCCGATCGCCGCGCCATCGTCTCTGCCGAGGACGAGGAAGCTCTCGACCGCCTCGCCCGCGCCGAGCTTCCGAATGGGATCGTGGCACCGGGAATCGACTGGCCGGTGGCGATCGCGGCCAGGCTCGCAGCTCGGCTCGGGCTCCCCCACCCGATCTCGCCCGAGACCGCCGCCCTCGCCGTGTCCAAGGTCAGGCAGCGGGAGCGGTTCGCCGAGGCGGGCGTCGCCCAGCCGCGTTCGGCGGTCGCCGTGGATGTCTCGACCGCCCGGGCGGCGACGTCCGAGGTCGGATACCCATGCGTGCTGAAGGCGCCAGATCGGCAGGGCCAGCGCGGGCTCTCGCTCGTGCGCACTCCCGAAGAGCTGGAAGCAGCGGTCGGAGCGGCGATCGAGAGCTCTCGCTCCGGCACGTGCCTCGTCGAAGAGCTCATCGAGGGGCCGGAGGTGACCGTCAACGGGTTCTCGACGGACGGCGTGTTTCATCCGCTGACGGTCACCGATCGCCTCACGGCCGAGCCGCCCGCGTTCGGTGTGGCGCTCGCGCACGCCTGGCCGGCAGCCCGCGGGGCAGCTGAGGCGGCCGAGGCCGCCGGTCGCGCCGCCCGCGCGCTCGGCATCGAGAACGGCCCCACATACACCCAGGTCGTGCTTGGCCCGGACGGCGCCCGCGTCGTCGAGCTGGCCGCCCGACTCGGTGGCGGACACGACGCCGAGCTGTGCCGGGTTGCCCTCGGCGTCGACCTGAACGCCCTCGCTCTGGCGGCAGCGCTCGGCGAGGCGCCCGCTCTCACCGAGCCGCAAGGGTCTGGTGGCGCGTGCGTTCGCTTCCTGGTCGCTCCTCCCGGCGAGCTGTCAGACGTCCGCGGGCTCGAGGACGCGCGGGCACAGGACGGCGTCGCCGACGTCCGGGCCTACCGCCGGCCCGGGTGGACGTTCGGGCCACTCCGCCGGGGCGCCGACCGCGCCGGCTTCGTCCTCGCGACCGGCGACTCTCGCGAGGACGCCCTCGCCCGGGCCGACCGCGCTGCCCAGCTCGTACAGTTCGTAACGGCCGGTGCCGAGGTCGTCGCCTAGCCCCGCGGCTCGCGCCATGCGCGAGACGTTTCTCTCGTTCCAGCCTCCCGCCGTCGACGAGGAGGAGATCGAGGCGGTCGCGGAAACGCTCCGCTCCGGGTGGCTGACCAGCGGGCCGCGCGCGGCCGAGCTCGAGCAACGCTTCTCCGAGCACACAGGCGCGAGTCACGCGCTCGCCGTCTCGTCCGGCACGGCGGCCATGCACCTCGCACTCGTGGCGGCCGGAATCGGGCCAGGCGACGAGGTCATCACGAGCCCGATCACCTGGCCGGCGACGGCGAACGTCATCGTTCACACAGGCGCGCGCCCCATCTTCTGCGACGTCCGGGAATCGGATCTCAACCTCGACCCCGCGCTGTTGCCGGCGGTGGCGAGCGAGCGCACCCGAGCGGTCATGCCGGTGGACCTCGCCGGCCAGCCGTGCGATCTCGACCCGATCCTCGCGCTTGCCCGCGAGCGGGGCTGGCTCGTCGTCGAGGACGCCGCCCACGCAGTCGAGGCGGCGTACCGGGGCCGGCCTGTCGGCTCGATCGCAGATGTGACGTGCTTCTCCCTGTACGCGACCAAGAACGTCGCGGCCGGCGAGGGAGGAGTGGTCACGACCGACCGCGACGATCTTGCCGAGGAGGTGCGCGAGCTCCGGCTCATGCGGCGCGGGCACGGCTCGCTCTACGACATACGCCACGCAGGGTTCAAGGCGAACCTGGCGGACGTCAACGCGGCGATCGCGCTCGTGCAGCTCACGAAGCTGGAACGCCATCGCGTGATCCGGCTTCGTCACGTTGCCGCGTACGAGGCGGCGCTCGCCGAGCTCGACGGGATCGACCCCCTCGGGCGCGATCCGAGGGACACGCACGCGCATCATCTGTGCGTCGTGCGGATCGACGCCGAGCGCGCGGGCGGGACCCGGGACGAGTACCAGCAGGCGCTCACCGCCGAGAACATCGGCACGAGCATTCACTTCCTGCCGGTGCACAGCCTCACGTACTACCGAGAGCGTTTCCCGGATCAGGCGCCGCTGCCCGTGGCCGAGCGCGCGGGCGCCGAGGTGCTGTCGCTGCCGCTGTCGCCTGCGCACTCGGACGACGACGTCCAGGACGCCATCGACGCGTTGCGCCGGGTGCACGCGCGCTTCACCGGGCGATGAGACGGATCCCGCGGCCCGTCCGGATCGCGATCAACATCGCGCTCTCGGCCGGTGTTCTCGCGTACCTGATCTGGCAGATCGATCTCGGCCGCACGATCGACGAGATCGCCGGCGCCAACGGCTGGCTGCTGCTGGCCGCGCTCGCCGTCTTCGCTGCCTCCACGTTTGGGATGGCCTGGCGCTGGCAGCTCCTGCTCGTCGCCCGTGGGATCGTGGAGCCGTTCCGCTGGCTCGTCACCCTCTACTTCCTGGGCTACGCGGCCACGCAGGTGCTGCCGACCGGCATCGGCGGCGACGCTCTGCGGATCGTGGAGCATTCGCGCCGGCGGCCCGAGCAGAAAGGCGAGGTCGCCGCGGCCGTGCTGCTCGAGCGGGTGATCGGCTCCGCGGGCGTCCTGGTCCTGGTCGCTATCGGCCTCGTGTTCGCGATCGGGCGCTACGACGACGTCCAGTTCCTCATCCTCGTCGAGCTCGTCTCGGTCCTGCTCGTCGCGGCCGGCTTCTTCCTGCTCTTCTCCACGCGCGCCCGTAGGCGGCTCGGATTCCTCGGAGACGTCGCGAAGAAGCTCCGCATCGAGCGGCCCGCGAGAAGCGTCTATGAGGCCATGCACGTCTACCGCGAGCGCCCGGGCACGATCGTCGCAGTCGTCGTCGTCAGCGTCGTCCTCCAGTTCGTGCGGATCATCTCGATCTGGCTCTGCGGCGAGGCCGTCGGACTCGACCTGCCGCTGCTCGTCTACGTGATCCTCGGGCCGCTGCTCTTCCTCGTCATGATGGTGCCGTTCACGATCAACGGCCTCGGTGTTCGGGAGGCCTTCTTCGTGGCTTTCCTGGGCCGCTTCGGTGTCGATCCCGACGCTGCCTTCGCGACCGGCTTTCTCTTCTACGCCGTGACGATGGCGACGTCGATCCCCGGCGCCCTGATCCTGCTCTGGCGCAGCGCCCGGCCCGCGTTCGGCTCCCCGAAGCCGGCGCCGCAGCGCACGGTCGGCGTCAGAGGCCAGGAGCGGCGCCCTCGATGAGTAAGGCGCCGGTCGATTCGTCGCGCGACGTCTCGGCGATCGTCGTCTGCCTGAACGGGCTCCCCTGGCTGGCGCGCTGCCTCGAGAGCGTCACAGCCTGCGAGACGATCGTCGTCGACCACGGCTCGACCGACGGCTCGCTCGCGCTCGTCCGGGAGCGGTTTCCGGACGTGCAGGTGATCGAGCAGGAGAACGTGGGAATGGGCGCCGGCAATAACGCCGGCATGCGGATCGCGTCGGGTCGGTACTTCCTGCTGCTCAACTCCGACGCCTGGATGGCGCCCGGCGCGGTCGAGCGACTCGTCGCCCTCGCCGACTCGCGGCCGGAAGCCGCCGTCGTCGGGCCGCGCCTGCGCAATCCCGACGGATCCCTCCAGCGCTCCGTCCGCGGGTTCCCGAGCCCGTGGCGGATCGCGACGGAGTACTTCTTCCTCCGTAAGCTCGCGCCCGGGTCCCGGGCCCTCAACTCTCTGTACGGCGCCGGCTTCGACCACGACTCGACGATCGAGGTCGACTGGGTCTCGGGGGCGTGCCTGTTCGTGCGGCGCGACGCGGCCCAAGCGGTCGGGCCCTTCGACGAGGACTACTTCATGTTCAGCGAGGAGACCGACTGGTGCTACCGGTTTCGCCAGGCCGGCTGGGCGGTGATCTTCTCGCCGGAGGCCGAGTGCGTCCACGTCGGAGGCGCCACGCACGGCGGCCGACTCTTTCGGGAGAACGTCCGTGGCCACCTGCGCTTCCTCACGAAGCACCGCGGCGCGCAGGAGGCCGAGCGCGCCCGCCGGTTGATGCTCGCCGCCTTGCGCATGCGCGGGCTCGTATTCCGCGGCGACCGGGGCCGGCAGTACCGCGACGCGGCACGCTGGCTCGCATCGGGCAGCGCACGGACGCTGCTCGAGCGCAGGGCGGCGTGAGCACGGGCGTCACTCGGGACAGGCATTCCTAGAATCGTTGCTGTGAGCGCTTCCATGGACGTACGGGCCGGTGGGACCCGCCCCTTGCCCGACGTGACGAGGTATGCCGCAGCGAGCTCGCGGACGCCCGCCGTCGTGGTCGACGTCGGCTGGGTCAACGGGCTCGCCGCGATTCGTACGCTCGGCCGTGGCCGCGTGCCCGTCATCGCGCTCGACCGGCAATCGAGCGCACTCGGGTTTCGCTCCCGCTACGCCCTCGGTCTTGTCTGCCCGGATCCGGTAGAGGACGAGGACGGCTTCGTGGCGCTCCTCGCCGCGGTCGGCGATGCACTCGGGCGGCCCGCGCCGATCTTCCCGACCCACGACGCGGAGCTGGGCGCCGTCGCGAGGGCGGCGCCGGCGCTCGCAGGGCGGTTCCTCTACCCCTTCCCGCACTGGGAGTCGCTCGAGCGGATCCAGCGCAAGCGGGTTCAGCTGGAGGAGGCTGACGCGGCCGGGGTGCCGATTCCGGCCACGGCATATCCGGAGTCGGCGGCCGAGGCGCTGGCTGCGGCCGAGAGCACGGGCTACCCCGTGCTCGTCAAGCCCTCGGACCCGATCGGCTTCCGCCGGCGCTTCCGCCGGCAGGCGTTTCGCTGCACGACACAGCGCGACCTCGAGCGCGCCTACGCCGACGCGGAGCCGTTTGCGCCGATGGTGCAAGAGCTCATACCGGGTGGCGACGACGAGCTCTATACGCTCGGCAGCTACGTCGCCGCCGACGGCGAGCCGCTCGGCCTGTTCTCGGGGCGGAAACTGCGCCAGACGCCCCCGGTCGTCGGCACGTGCCGGATCGGAGAGGCGGTCTGGGTACCGGAGGTCGTCGACCAGGGGCTGCGGCTGCTCGCGCGACTCGGATTCCACGGCCTCTCGCAGGTCGAGTTCAAACGCGACCCCCGCGACGGTCGCTACAAGCTCATGGAGGTCAATCCCCGCCTGTGGCAGTGGCATGGGCTCGCCGCAGCCTGCGGGGTCGACCTCGTCCGCATTGCCTACCGCGATCTGACCGGCGACCGTCCCGCACCGGTGCGCACGCACGTGGCCGGGAAGCGCTGGGCGATCACGCTGATGGCAGGCGAGCGGCCGGCGATTCCGCGACCGCCCTACACCGACGCCGTGCTGGCGCTCGACGATCCCAAGCCGGCGCTCACCCAGATCGCACGCGTCATGCGCCGGGTGCTCGCGTGAATCCCCCGCCCGACGTGGAGCGCCGTGCGCGTTGGGTTCTCGACACCCTCGGAGCCCGCAACGCCGGGCTCGGCGACGACGTGCCGTACGTCGAGCAGGCCTGGGAGCGACTGGCCCGGGGCGAGCGGCCTACCGGAGACGACCTCGCGGAGGCCTTCTTCCACCTCGCCCGTGTGGAAGAGGTGAACGGGGAGCGCGACCAGCACGGACGCTTCCCCGGCACCGCGAGCTGCCTCGACCCGCTCGACCCACCGGTCGAGCGACTGCGCCGGAAGCTCGGCCTCGAGCCGCCGCGGTGGGCCGGGGCGCATTTTGCCGTGTGCCTCACGCACGATGTCGACACGCCCTGGCGATGGACGCCGATCGGAATGCGGGGCGCTGCGGCGCGACTGCGTGACTCCGCGCGTGCGGGCCACGGCCGCCAGACCGCGCGGGAGGCGCGCGCGCTCGCCGCGGTGCCGCTCCACAAGCTGCGGGGAACGGACCCGAACTGGCGCTTCGAGCGCATCCTACGGATCGCGCAGGCACGCGGCGTGGCGCATACCTTCTACCTCATGGCCGGCCATCGCCATCCGGCGGACGGCGCGGCACCGCACGTGTACGACCGGCTGCGCCCGCGCCTCGTGGAGGCCCTCCTCGCCGGTGGAGCCGAGATCGGGTTGCATGGCAGCTATACGGCGGCGGACGACCTCGGCCGGCTCGCCGAGGAGAAGCGCGTGCTCGAGTCGCTGGCCGGCCCCCTCGCGGGTCATCGCTACCACTACCTGCGCGTCGACCCGCACCGGAACCTGGCGCCTCTCGCCGAGCTCGGTTTCCGCTACGACACGAGCCTCGGGTTCTCCGACCTGCCCGGCTTCCGCGCCGGCATCGCACACCCGTTTCGTCCCTGGGACGCGGCACGCGAGCGCCCCGCCGACCTGATCGAGATCCCGTTGGCTGTCATGGACGTGACCCTCGCCGAGGAGCGCTATCTCGGGCTCTCGGCGCAGGCAGCAGAGCGCATGCTGCTCGACCTCGTTGCCTGGGCGGCGCAGCGCGGCGGCGGCTTCGCCGTCCTCTGGCACAACGATCGCTTCGACCCTGGCACGTCGCGCGGCTGGGATCGCTTGTTCTTCCGCTTCATCGATGCCGTCCGAGCCAGCGGGGGAGTATGCATCTCCGCTCGTGACCTCGCCGAGGAGGCCGCTGCGTGGCTCGCCGCTTAGCCGGCAGCGCGGTGGAAGTCACCGTCACGGGAGCGACGAGGCGTAGGCTCGGCAGAATAGGCGCGTATGCGCCTCCTCATCGTCTCGCTGTACTGGCCGCCCGCCGGGGGCGCCGGCGTGCAGCGGCCGCTCAAGCTGGCCGGGCACCTCGCCGAGCTCGGCCACGATGTCCACGTCCTTGCCCCGGATGATCCGAAGTGGCTGCATCGGGACGACTCGCTGACGGTGCCCGAAGCCGTGACGGTTCATCGCTGCAGGAACGTCGGCCCGAGGGCACGGCGACCGGCAGAGGAGCTCGCACGGACACACGGCCTCGATCGCGCTCTTCTGCGTGCAGAGCTGGGCCTCCGTGGGCTGCTCGTCCCGGACGCGAGCGTGCTCTGGGAAGCGACCGCCGCGCCGATGGCGGTCCGCCTCGTCCGACGGCATCGGATCGAGGCCGTGATCACGACGTCGCCGCCCGGCTCCGTTCACCTTTCAGGCTTCGCTGCGAAGCGCGCCACCGGCGCCCGCTGGGTCGCCGATCTCCGCGACTCGCTCGTCCAGCACGCCCACCGGCGGCACGAGATCCGCGGCGAGCGCTCCCTCGCAAGGCTCGTTGCCCGCCACGCCGACGCGGTCGTATGCGTGTCCGAGGCGATCGCCGGCGAGATGCAGGCGCTTGCTCCTCGTGGCACCGTCCGCGTGATCGCCAACGGCTGCGACTTCGACGACTTCGACGCGCTGCCCTACCGGCCGGGGAGGCGCTTCCGGATCACGCACGCCGGCAGCTTCTTCGGCCGACGTGACCCGAGGCCGTTCCTCGACGCGCTGGCGCGCACGAGCGCAGACGTCGTTGCTCGCTTCGTGGGGGACTTCCGCGAGCGCGACCGGCAGCACGCTGAGCGGCTCGGCCTCGGGGATCGGCTGGAGCTCGTGCCGTACCTCCAACGGCCGGAGGCGCTCGCGCTCCAACGCGACTCGGAGGCCTTGCTGCTGCTCATCCCCGAGGCCGACGGCCGAGGGCGCGGTGTCCTGTCCGGGAAGGTGTTCGAGTACCTGGCCGCGGAACGGCCGATCCTCGCCTGCGTACCACCGGACGGCGAGGCGGCGGCGCTGCTTCGCGACACCAACGCCGGTGTCGTCGTGCCGGCAGATGACAGGGATGCGATCGCGGCGGCCCTGTGCGAGTTGGCCGGGCGCTGGCGAGCCGGGGAGCTGAACGGGACGCCGCTCTCGCCGGAATGGCGAGCCAGCCTCTCCCGGCGCACACGTGCCGAGGAGTACGCAGCGCTGCTCGAGGAGGTCGTGGCCGGATGACCGCGGCCGCCGTCAGCACGCTCGCGCGGCCGCGGACCGGGGTCCGCAGCGGACAGCTCCTCGATGTTCTCCTCTTCGCGAGCGTCTTCACCATCACGTTCGCGAAGGTGCGCTGGTCGGCAGGCGGCGCCGACGTCAACATCTCGGACGTCCTCGCCCTCCTCTTCGTCGCGACGTTCGCGGTCCATCGCGTCGGTCGTGGCGAGCGCCGGATCCCCCACACGGCGGCGGTGCTGCTCGTCTTCTTCGCGCTCTTCTCCGCTGTCTACCTGGCCGGCTTCTTCAGTCTCGAGACGACGGCGGAACGCGACCTGTTCGCGAAGGGCATGGTGAAGTTCGCCATCCACTTCCTCCTCCTCGTAACGGCGGTTGCCCATCTGGCCGTGCGCTCCGAGGCCTTCTACTGGCGCACGCTGGCGTGGTTCGTCGGCGGGCTGGTCGCCAATGGCGTCTACGGGCTTCTCCAGCTCGCGGTGGCCGAGACGTCTGGCCGTAATCTCGATGAATCGGTTCTCGGCGCGATAGGCTCTTACCAGCGCGGCGGCATCAACGTGTACGGGGCGGTAGGTGGTGAGAACGTCTATCGCACGAACGCCCTCACGCTGGATCCGAACCACCTCGGGATCATGCTAATGGTGCCTCTGCTCGTGCTGCTTCCGATCTATCTGCGGCTCGAGCGAGGCCACCGGCTGCGGACACCGCTGGCGCTCGTGCTCGCGTTCCTCGCGGTCGTGGAGCTCACCACGCTCTCGCGCAGCGGGCTGCTCGGGCTCGCGGTCGGGCTGATCGTGCTCGCAATCCCATACGGGCGCCGGCTTCTCTCCCTGCGCGTGCTCGTCCCGCTGCTCCTCGCGGCCGGCGTCGTCGCCGTGGTCGTCGCTCAGCGAACGGGCTTCTTCGAGACCGTGCTTCGCTCGCGAACCAGCGTCGGCGGGGGCTCGACGCGGGTCCATCTCGAGATCTACGAGCTGCTACCGCCGGTGATCGGGGAACAGCCCCTTTTCGGGCTCGGCCTGAACACGTTCTCGCAGTACTACGAGTTCGTCACGGGCAAGACGAACTGGGGGCCGCACTCCTACTACGTCGCGCTGCTGACCGAGACAGGGATCGTGGGGACGGCGCTCTTCCTCGCGTACCTCGTCTACCTGTTCCGCCGCCTCGGTGCGCTTCGCCGGCTCGGCCGGCGGCTGGCCGAAGTCGGAGATGCTGCCGCAGCTCGTGTGCGGCCGCTCGGCTGGGGGCTGACGGCGGCTCTCATCGGCACGCTCGTCGCGAACGTCTTCTACCTGACCATGCAGATGTACTACTTCTTCGTCCTCGCCATGCTCGCGTTCGCGGCGCCCATCGTCTTCGGGCGGCGCCTGCCCGCAGAGGAGCGACCCGAGTTGATCTACGATCGCCCCCGATGAGGGTCCTCGACGTCGGCCCGTTCATCGCCTACCCTCCGCGCCGGGGGCGGGCGGCTCGCGCCTACGGGCTCCTCCTGGCGCTGTCGGCGAAGCACGACGTGCGTCACTTCGGCCGAGAGCCGCGCCCGCTTGTCTCGCGCGTCCCGCCGCTCGAAGAAGTGCCCGTGACCCCGATGTTCCGCGTCTTCCGGTGCCGCTATCCGCTCGGCGGCCGGTCGGTCGACTGGCTCGTGCGGCATGAGCCCCGCCGCGACCTCAAGGAGACGGCGGCGCGGCGTTTCAGCTGTCCGAAGCGCTTTCGCGAGCTGCTGGAATGGGCGGATGTCGTCGTCGCCGAGGATCCCGTGGAGCTCGCGCTCGTCCGCCGCGAGCGGCCCAATGCCCGCATCGTGTTCGCCTCGCATGACGCCGGCGACCCGGTCACCGTGTCGGCGGCGGGTTACGACCCGGCTGCGCAGGCGCTCGCGTCGGTGCCGCTCGTCATCGTGAAGAGCAGCGCCGGTCGCGACGAGCTGGCCAGCCGCTACTCCTTCGACGAAGCGCGGGTCGCGGTCGTGCCGAACGGGGTCCACCCTGAGCTCTTCCGTCCCGCCGAGCCGGGCGACCGCGAGGCGCTTCGCCGTGAGCTGGGACTGCCGGCCGGGCGGCTCGTCGCGGTGTCGGCCGGCGACTCGCCCTCGGGCCGGGCCGCGCTGGCCTGGGTGCGCCGGCTCGCGCCGGCGGCCGACGGGCTGACGTTCCTCGTCGTGGGGGCGGCGGCCCGCCCCGAGCGGAGCCGTAACCTCGTCGCCACCGGCCAGGTGCGCGATACCTTCCCGTACCTGCGTGCAGCCGATCTCGCGCTCTGCCCGCTGGAGAGGCGTCGTGGCGGACCTCTTGGTCTGCTCGAGCCGCTCGCGTGCGGACTGCCCACGGTCACGTTCGCGGAGCCGCTCGCCGGTACCGCGCTTCGTCACGGCGAACACGTCGTCGTCGTGGACAAGAGCCAACGGGCTTTGCTGGCCGCGCTCACGCAGCTTGCCGGGGACGTCGATCTCGGCGCGAAGCTCGCGTCGGCCGCCCGGGCGCACGTCGTCGAGCGCCATACGTGGCAGGGCTCCGCCGCTCGCCTGCAGGACGAGTTGATGGCCCTCGTGGAGGGGCGGACCAGCACACTCGGCGGTCGAGTGGCAGCCTCCTAACCCGGATGCGCAAGGCGCTCTTCTGGGGTGGTCTCGGAGCGATCGCCTGGACACACCTGGGCTATCCGGCGCTGGCGGGCGTCCTCGCTCGGCTGCTCCCACGGCCCGTTCGCAAACGTGACGTGACGCCAGGTGTGTCCCTCATCGTGGCTGCGCACGACGAGGAGGCGGTCATCGCCCGGCGTGTCGAGAACCTGCTGGCGCTCGACTACCCGCCCGAGCTCGCCGACATCGTCGTCGCTTCCGACGCCTCGTCGGACGCTACCGATGAGATCGTCGAGCGGATCACCGCCCGCGAGCCCCGCGTGCGCCTCCTTCGCTGCTCCAGGGGCGGCAAGGTGGCAGCTCAGGACGAGGCAGTCCGCCGGACCTCGAGGGAGATCGTCGCCTTCTCGGATGCGAACGCGACCTGGGCTCCGGACACCCTGCGGAAGCTCGTCCGCAGCTTCGCCGATCCTGACGTCGCGTACGTATGCGGGCAGGTTCGGCTCGAGCGGCCCGACGGAACCAATCGTGAGGGCGCGTACTGGCGCTACGAGCTCTGGCTCAGGGAACGGGAGTCCGCGCTCGGCTCGATCACCGGCGGCAACGGTGCGGTCTACGCGGTGCGTCGCAGCGACTACGTGGAGGTCGATCCGCGCTTCGGGCACGACCTTTCGCTGCCGTACCTCATGGCGCAGCGCGGCCGCCGGGCGGTGTACGAGCCGGACGCGCATTCCTTCGAGAAGCCTTCGCGGGATCTCGAGGACGAATACCGGCGCAAGGTGCGCATGTTCGAGCATTGCTGGCTGATGCTCCTGCGAGGAGGGATGCTGCGCGGCGTGGACAGCCTGTACCGGCTCGAGCTCGTGTCCCACCGCGTGTTGCGCTACGGCAGCGGCATGGCCCATCTGGCGCTGCTTCTGGGCAGTGTCGGTCTCGCCCATCGCGGTGGTGTCTACCGGGCGGTGCTTGCGGCGCAGCTGGCCGGGCTCGGCCTTGCCGCGGCGGGGCGCCTGCGGGCGCCGGTGCCGGGCGCCGGCCTCGCGCTCTACTACGTACTCGTCACGGAAGCGACGGTGGTCGCGCTGCTACGGACGCTGCGCGGGAGTGTGCCCCCGGTCTGGGAGAAGGCCGAGGGCACGCGATGAAACGAGTCTTCGATCGATGAAACGCGTTCTCGATGTGACGCTCGCGGCCGTTACGCTTACGCTCGCGAGCCCGCTGCTAGCCCTCTCGGCCGTGGCGATCAAGCTCGAGGATCGAGGGCCGGCGCTGTTCCGGCAGACGCGGGTAGGGCTCGGTGGGCGCGAGTTCGGCATTCTCAAGCTGCGGACGATGGTGGTCGGCGCCGAGAGCACCGGTGCCGGGCTCGCCGTGAACCGGGGAGACTCCCGCATCACCCGTGTCGGCCGCGTGCTGCGGCGGCTTTCGATCGACGAGCTCCCCCAGCTGTGGAACGTGCTTGCCGGCGACATGAGCGTCGTCGGGCCGCGTCCCACCGTCGGCTGGCAGGTCGAGCGCTACACGGAACGGCAGCGCCGCAGGCTCGACGTGCTGCCCGGCATCACGGGCTGGGCTCAGGTGAACGGCCGCGCTTCGCTGCCGTGGGACGAGCGGATCGAGCTCGACGTGTGGTACGTCGAGCACGCGAGCCTCTGGCTCGACCTGAAGATCCTCGCGCGTACGCCGCTGGCGCTCTTCGCGGGAACCTACAAGGGCGAGACCGGTGGCTGGAGGCCGGAGCCCCCCGGGCGGGCCGGTCCACGGTCGCACTGACCGGGTTGCGTTCGGGGCCGCCGGGAACGGCTGCTACAGTCGGCGGCCGTGAGCGCTGAGCGTGGACGCGAGCCGGGCTCGTCGGGGCGGGGCCCGGAGCTCGACGTCGAGCACGAGGTCGACCTGGCGCGCTACTGGTGGGCGATCGTGGCGCGCTGGTGGCTTGTCGCGCTCAGTGTCGCGATCGGCATCCTGATCGGCTATCTCGTGTCGCTTGGCGGTGGCCAGGTCTTCAGAAGCACGGCGACGATCTACCTCGGGCAACCCCTGACACCGAACTCGGGCACCCAGGTACAGGGCCTGCAGACGAATCCGTCTACGGTCGGGCAGATCGTGAGGAGCGATTCGCTCGTCCGAGCGGTCGCCGAATCGGTGGGGGTCGATCCGGACGAGCTTCGCGCCGGGGTATCCAGCCGTGCGGTCACCGGGGCCGTGACGCGCGTCGGGCAGACGCAGCTCGTCGAGGTCACCGTGCGGGGACCGTGGCGGCGCCAGACGGCCGATGCAGCCAACCTCCTGGCCGAGGACGTCGTGGAACGGGTCTCCGCCTATCCGCGAGAGAAGATCGAGCTGCTCGAGACGCAACTTGCCGGCGCGGAAAGCCAGCTCGAGGTCCTCGACGAGGCCGTTGCCGGCTACCGCGAGGCCGCCGCCGACGCCTCGCTGTCCGCATCGGAGCGGCTCGTTGCCGTAGGACTGCTCGCGGATGCCCAGGCCGAGCGCGGCCGCCTGCTCGACCAGGTGACCCAGACCTCGCTCTCCATTGCGCTGGCGCGCGACGTCGAGCACGCTCGTGTCGTCACACGGGGCAGCGCGACCAGGGTGGCGGCGCGCGGCAGATCGAGCTCGCTGATCGTCGGCGCGGTGATCGGCCTGCTCGTCGGCGTGCTGCTCGCGCTCGCCTGGGAGCCGGTGAAGGCGAGGCTCGGGAGAGCCGGCGTCGGTGGCGCCTGAATAGGCGTCCGAGCCGTCGGGCCGCTTAGCCCTGTCCGCCTGCGTGCTGCTCGTCCGCGTGCTGCTCGTCCGCATGCGGCTCGGCGGCGGCCTGCTCCGCTGCAACCTGCTCGGCTGAGGGCGGCGGCTCGGCTGCGGGCGGCTGCTCGGCTGCGGGGGCGGCTCCGTCGCGGCCTGCTCGGTCGCGGGCGGCTCGGCGGGCTGCTGGGAGGCCTGCTGCTGGAAGGCGGGCTGTTCGGTCGGCGGGCTGTGTAGCGGCAGGCTGTTCGGTCGCCCGCACTTCGGCCGTGGGGGCATCGGCGGGCTGTTCAGCGACGGGCTCGGTCGGGGGCTCCTCTTCCGCGGGCGGGTCTGTGTGTGGCTCGTCCGTGTGGGGCTCCTCCGGGAGCGGCTCGCCGGCGGTCTCTTCCTCCGCTTCGACTTCCTCGAGCTGCGCCTCGAGCACCGCGATCTGGTCCTCCAGGGCGGCAATCTCCGCGTCGATCGCCACGATCTGGGCCTGCAGCTCCGCGACCTGAGCCTGGAGTGCCGCAACCTCGGCCTGGATCGCCGCAATATCCCCCTCGAGCTGGCTCTGAAGTGCCGCGATCTGAGCTACCAGACTGTCGATCTGGTCTTGGATCTCCTTGCGCTGATGCCCGGTGGCGTACTCCAATTGCGCACGCAGTTGGTTGATCTGGGCCTCGAGCTGCGACGTGACGCTCGCGACCTCGCTTTGCTGCTCGATGATCTCCTCGGTGAGCTCACTCTGCTCACTCGCGAGGCTGCTCGCCACGGTGGCGAGCGACTGCTGCTCCGCCTCCAGGCTGCCGACCTCTTCCGACAGATCTGCGATCTGAGCCCGGAGCGCGGCGCCGCCGCTGCTTCCACCGCTGCTGCCCCCGTTTCCACCAGTCCCGCCCGATACGATCGGGGACTGCGTGTCCGAGGACTGCACTTCTGCTGCGTTCGGTGCCTCTGATGGCGGAAGCTCGGCTACCGGCGGTGGATCCTCGGCGGCCGGTACCTCGACCGGTGGCGGCTGCTCGCCGGCCGGCTCCTCGACACCGGGCGGAGGCTCTTCCACGGGCGCCCCAACGGGAGGCGCCGGAGGCGGAGCGGCCACAGCGGCGTCGGCGGGAGGCGTCGACGCGTCCGCGGTCACCAGCACGATGTCCTTGCCGCCGGCCGTGAGCTCGCCCAGGCTTCCATCCGTGCCTTCGACCGGGACCGTTGCCGCCACAGGCTGGTCGGCTCGAGGATCGACCTGGACGTCGACCTCGGTCGCCAGGCCCTGCATCGGAGTCAGCGGGCCGAGGAGCGGCGCAACGTTCACACCCGCCGAGTGGAGGAGAAACGAGGCCCCGACACTCGCCGCGGCAGCCGCGAGGAAGAGCTTCAACCCGCTTACGCGTGGAGTTCGCGATAGACGCATATCGACTTTCTCATGGGTACGGGGTACGAGGCCCGGTGACCCATGCTACCCCCCAGTTGGGGCCGTTTTTGCCCCGTTCACCCATTCGGGGGAGTGATGTCCACCCGAAGCGGGGAGGCTCTCAGCCATCGGTCGTCGCCCCCTGCGTGACTGGACCGCGACGCCGCGCCACGACGCGGTTCTTTCCCTCGGCCTTCGCCTCGTAGAGGGCCTGGTCGGCGACCGCGAAGAGGTCGCCGCTGCTCATGCCCCCGCCGTGCGCCGCCACCCCCAGGCTGACGGTGACGAAGAGCTCTTCCGGGGCCGCCGAGATCCTGCGGTCGGCGAGCTGGGTGCGAAGCCGCTCGGCGACGAGCATGGCCTCGCCGACGTCGGTTCCAGGCAGGATGACGGCGAATTCCTCGCCGCCCTGCCGCGCCGGGATGTCCACGGCTCGCACCGTATGGCGGACGACGTCCGCGAACGTCCGCAGCACGTCGTCCCCGACCTGGTGGCCGAAGCGGTCGTTGACCGCCTTGAAGTCGTCCAGATCGGCCAGGATGAGCGCCAGGTTGCCGCCAAAGCGTTGCACCCGGCTGACTTCGTGCTCGAGCGCCTCCTCGAAGCGCCGCCGGTTCGCCAGCTGCGTGAGGTCGTCGGTGACCGCTTGGCGCGCCAGGATCCGGTGTAGCCGTGCGTTTTCGAGCGCGATCGAGGCCTGCGTGGCGAGAGAATTGGCGGCGGTGAGATCGTCCTGCCCGAAAGCCGTGCCGGGCTGCGGGTAGAGGAGCAGCGCCTCGATCTCGCCGCTCTCCCCGGCGCCGAGCGGGATCGTCACCGGCTCTCCGCCGACATCGGGGTCACCGGCCCGGACAACGCTCTCACCAGCGCGAAGAATCCGTGCTCCGGCTGCTTCCGTCGCCTCGACAGCGCTTTCCGCGACGACGGTAAGAAGCGCCTCGGGCTCGTTTCCCGCTGCCAGCGCGGCCCCGAGCCGGTCGAGCGCCCGGTCGACGCGGAGACGCTCGGCTGTCAGCTCCGCGCGGCGGGTCTCGAGCTGACTAGCCATGTCGTTGAACGCCTGTCCGAGCTGCGCGAACTCGTCGCGTCCGCGAACAGGCACCCGTTGCGAGAGGCGGCCCTCTGCGATGCCACGCGCAGCGCCTGCGAGGTCGCGTAGGGCGCCCACGATGGCTCGACCCGGCAGGAAGGCAACGGCGGCAACGACGGCGATCGAGGCGAGAGCGGCCAGGACAAGCCTGGAGTTCACATCGCCGAGCTCGCTGGCGATCGTCGAGCGTGGTGTCAGCGCGAGGAGGGCCGCGCTGCCATTGTCCACCGGAAGGGTAGTTGCAATAGATCGATATAACGTGTTTCCGATGTCAATGTCGTCCGAGTCCTCGCCAAGCACCGGAACGGGCTGGCCGACGACTTCCTCTGGGCCGGCGACGACGCGTCCGTCGGCAGCGAGGGCAAGGCTTTCCTCGGGCCGCAGCCCGCTGCGGCCGGCGATCTCGTCCAGGAACGTGTCGTCGAGGGCCACGGCGACACGAACAACCCCGATCGTCTCGCTGCCGTCGACGACGTTGGCGGTGCGGCTCGCCGCGAGGGGTGGCACCGTGCCCGCCAGCAGCTCTCCATCCGCCGAGAACGACGCCCCTGGGGTCGCCTCGGCCGCCTCGGCGAGCGTGGCCCGATCTCCCCCGCGGAGCGCCACCTGGATGTCAGGCGAGCGGGCCAGGGCAGCTGCCTGTTCGGCGGCGACGTCGAGCTCGCGGGTGACGCTGCCGTTTGCAGCGCTGATCGACTTGCTGAGGCTTTCATCGGCACGCTGAAGCTCGTTGCGCCCTGCCGCAGCGCTGAATGCCCAGGTGACGCCCGCTAGCGGGACCAGCGAGAGCAGCACGAAGTAGAGGACGAGCTTGAGCCTGAAGCTTCCCACTAGACCGTTGTTCGGCGATCGAGCGCGAATTCCGCCACGCTCGCCTCCCGCTCGCGGTCAACCGGGTTCGGGCGACGCGACGAGGTGCTCTCGCGGGTGGAAGTCGGCCGGTGTTCCGGAGCGCAACGCAATTTCGTCGACCTCGATCGCTCGCCTGGACGCCGGTGGTGCCGCTCCATCTTCGCTGACGGTTCGCGTCCGGCAATCCCCTGTTCGGGTGAACTCGGACCCGGCTCGACTAGATTGTGGGCGTGCCTACGGCCGTCGTCACCGGAGGGGCCGGGTTTCTCGGCTCCCATCTCTGCGATCACCTGCTGGCACGCGACTATCGCGTGATCTGCGTCGACAACCTCGACACCGGCACGCTTCAGAACATCCAGCACATCCGCTCGAGTGAGTTCGTCTTCCTGAACCATGATCTCACCTCGCATCTCGAGCTACGCGAACCGGTCGACGTCGTCTTCCATCTCGCGAGCCCGGCCAGCCCGATCGACTACATGCGGCTGCCGCTGCACACGCTGAAGGTCGGCTCCTACGGAACACACAACGCCCTCGGCCTCGCGAAGTTCAAGCGCGCGCGCTTCCTGCTGGCGTCCACGAGCGAGGTGTACGGCGACCCGCAGGTGCATCCGCAGCCCGAGAGCTACTGGGGAAACGTCAACCCGATCGGCCCCCGGGGCGTCTACGACGAGGCCAAGCGTTACGCCGAGGCGCTCACCATGGCATACCACCGCCAGCAGGGCGTCGACACCTGCATCGCCCGGATCTTCAACACCTACGGCTCCCGCATGCGCCCGCATGACGGAAGGGCCGTCCCGACCTTCCTGCGCCAGGCGATCGAGGGCAAGCCGGTGACGGTGTTCGGTGACGGCCAGCAGACCCGCAGCTTCTGTTTCGTGGACGATCTGATCCGCGGGATCTACTCGCTCGCCATGAGCGCGGAATCGCTGCCCACGAACCTCGGAAACCCCGAGGAGCGCACGCTGCTCGAGCTCGCTGAAACCGTGATCAGGGTGGTCGGATCCTCCTCGGAGATCGTCTTCGAGGCGCTTCCAATCGACGATCCGCAGGTCCGTCAGCCGGACATATCCCGGGCGCGGGAGGCGCTTGGCTGGGAGCCGGAGGTGTCTCTCGAGGAGGGTTTGCAGCGCACGGTCGCGTCCGCTCGCCCCGAGGCTTCGGCCTCGCTCTGAGCAGCGGCGGGCGCGGCTCGCTCCATGGCTGACCCGCTCCTGGTACGCGCAGCGCGGCTCGAGCAGGTCGAGCGGACACCCGTCTGGTACATGCGCCAGGCCGGACGATCGCTTCCCGAATACCGGGCGATTCGCGAGCAGCACGATCTCTTCGCGATCTGCCGTCACCCGGAGCTGTGTGCAGAGGTCACGCTGCAGCCGGTCGCCCGCCACGGTGTGGACGCAGCGGTGATCTACTCCGACATCGTCCTACCGGTCACCGGCATGGGCCTCTCCGTGAGCCTCGAAGAAGGTGTCGGCCCCGTGCTCGACGCGCCCCTGCGGGCGGCCGGCGACCTTCGCCGGCTATACCCACTCCAACCGGACGAGGCGCTGCCGTGGGCGCTCGAGTCGATCAGGCTGGTTCGGGCGGCGCTCGACCCCGAACGCGCCGTCGTCGGCTTCGTCGGCGGGCCGTTCACCGTGGCCGGTTATCTGATCGAGGGTGGGCCGAGCCGGACGTTCGCCGAGACCAAGCGCTGCATGTACGCGGAGCCCGGCTTCTGGCACGGTCTCATGGAGCGGCTCGCGGATGCCTTCGGAGCCTATGCGGGCGCCCAGGTTGGCGCGGGAGCCGATGTGATCCAGATCTTCGACTCCTGGGTCGGGGCTCTCTCGGCGGCCGACTACCGCGAGTTCGTGGCGCCGTACTCGGCACGCATTCTCGCGGCCATCGACGTGCCGACGATTCACTTCGCCACCGGGGCCACGCACCTGCTCGCCGAGCTCCGCGCAGCAGGGGGCGACGTCGTGGGCCTCGACTGGCGCCTGCCTCTAGGACAGGGCTGGCAGGCGGTCGGCCATGATCGCGGCGTGCAGGGGAATCTCGACCCTACCCTGCTTCTCGGCCCGTTCGAGCGCGTCGCGGCAGAGACCGACCGCATCCTCGAGGACGCGGGCAGGCGGCCTGGCCACATATTCAATCTCGGCCACGGCGTGCTGCCGGAGACCGATCCGGCCGTGCTCGGACACCTCAGAGAGCACGTGCACGAACGGACAGCGGCTCGGTAACGGCCACCGGGTCAGGGCCGGCGACACCACGGGCGAAAAACCGCCGCGCCGGGGCCGGCCGGAGCCGGCCGAGCTGTCACCGCGATCAACACGGCACACGTTCGGTGCCATCTCGGTTCGTCTCGTGGCAGACACGCGCACCCGGTCGCGCTACGCTCGAAGCGGGTGGAGGCAAGGGGTGGCCCCGTGGGCAGCGCCGGTAGAACACTGCCGAGGTGGACAGGCGGGCTCCTGGCGAGCCTCTGCTGCATTTCGTTACGCTCAGTCGGTGAGCGCGCGCAGCTGTCCCGACTGGCCCGAGTTCCTGGAGGTCGCTCCAGACCTCCACTTCAAGCACTACACCGTGGCCGAGGCGAAACTCCCGTCAGAGGCGCTCGTCAACTTGCGGGATGTTCCGCTCCAGGCGGTGGCGATCTGCGCCGACCTCGACCACCACGTATACAACCCGGATCACACCGACCCGGGTGTTGCCGCCGCGCTGCGTGACACGCACTGGTTCGGTCTGCGCGAGTGGATCGCGCGCGGCCCGAGATCGGGACCCTGAACCAGTCAGGGTGGCTGCACGATCAACTCGATCTATCGATACTAGCTCTATCGAGTTCGCAAGGTCGAAAGCGGAACCGTGCCTTCCAGCAACGCTCGGCCGACGATCGCTCCCTCGAGGCCGATCGCCGCGAGGGCGTCGATGTCCTCGACGGATCGGATGCCGCCCGCCGCGAGCACGGGCAAGCCCGAACGCTCCTTCACGCGCGTGAGCAGCTCCACGTCTGGCCCCGCCATCGTGCCGTCGCGCTCGACCGCCGTGCACTGGAGGCGCTCCACGCCGGCAAGCGCACAGTGAGCGGCGGCGTCGTCCACGGAGATCCCTCCGTCGCGCTCCCAACCCGAGACCGCAAGCCGACCCGCTCGAGCGTCGAGCGCGACGACGAGGCACTCGCCGAGAGCTGACGCAAAGCACTGCAGGGCGCCCGATCCTGCGAACGCCGCCGTGCCGACCACCACTCGGGCGGCGCCTGCGGCGAGTAGCGACTCCGCGTCGGCGAGCGAGCGGATCCCTCCCGAGGCCTGGACGGGAACGCCCTTCGCAGCCGCGACGAGCGTGGCAACGAGCGCCGGTCGTATACGTCCGGTCCGAGCACCGTCGAGGTCGACAACGTGGATCAGCCGGGGCCCGGCGCTCGCGAACCGCGCCACCAGGCTCGCCGGATCCCCCGCACGCACCTTGACGCGGTCGTAGTCGCCCTGCTCGAGGCGCACCGCCTCCGTCCCGAGCAGGTCCACGGCCGGCACGACCAGAAACGTTCGATCACGTTCGTGCCCGCCCCCGACCCCGCGGTGGACGCGCTGCCGCTGATCAGGCGCCTTCGGCGCTCCCGGCTCCCCTTGCACTGTCATGACAGCATGGTAACATGGCATCCAGAGACGAAGGAGCGTCGATGGCCGAGGAGCAGTCACACAGTTGGGCGAGCCCGGAGATACGAGATCTGCTGCGGACGATTCTGGCATTGGAGAGCCTGGACGAAGCCGAGCGGTTCTTCCGGGACCTCTGCACGCTCGCGGAGCTCGAGGCGATGGGGCACCGCTGGCACGTGGCGAAGCTGGTCGACGAGGGGCTCCCGTACCACGAGGTGTCCCGGCGGACCGGCGCCTCGACGACGACGGTGACGAGGGTCGCCCATTGGCTGCGCCACGGGGAAGCTGGTTACCGTCTGGCGCTCGACCGAACGACAGGCCGGCCGAACGACTGAAGATCGCGATCCCGGCCAAGGGCCGGCTTCGCGAGCCCGCGGTCGCCCTCCTCGAGGACGCCGGGCTGGGGCCCGAGGCTCCCGGCGAACGCGCCCTCGCGTTCCCGTGTCGCAACGCACCGGTCGACGTGCTGCTCGTCCGGGCGGAGGACATTCCCGAGTACGTTCAGGACGCCGTCGTCGATTGTGGGATTACGGGCGCTGATCTCGTTCGGGAGCGCGGGGCGAACGTCAGCGAGCTCCTTTGCCTCGGCTTCGGCCGCTGCACGCTGGAGGCGGCAGTGCCGCAGGAGTCCGCTGCGACCGAGCTCGCGGATCTGGATGGGATGCGGATCGCCACGGTCTTTCCTCGTCTCGCCGGCGAGGTGCTCGGAGAGCACCATGTAAAGGCCGAGCTCGTGGCTGTAACCGGCTCGGTCGAGGTCGCGCCGCGCCTCGGCCTGGCGGACGCGATCGTTGACCTCGTCTCCAGCGGCAACACGCTGCGCACGAACGGCCTGCGCTCTCTCGGGGCGTTGTTCTCTTCGGAGGCGGTGTTGATCGGGGGCGCCGAGCCCGATGACGCTGCTCGCTACTTGGCGCGCGTTCTCAGGAGCGTCGTCGAGGCGCGCGGGACCCGCTATCTGATGATGAACGCCCCTGAGAGCGCGCTCGACAGGCTTTGCGAGCTGGTTCCCGGCAGGCGCTCGCCGAGTGTGCTGCCGCTCTCGGAGCCGGGAATGGTGGCGGTGCACGCCCTCGTTCCCGCCGCGGACGTGTGGCGACTGCTACCGGAGCTCGAGGCCGCGGGCGCATCCTCGATCCTGCTCGTTCCGGTCGAGAGGATGCTCGGTTGAGCGCCGGACGGAGAGCGTCGGCGTTTCGGCCGATCTCGTCCGAGTTCGCTCCGTACGGCTGGGCGCCGTCGACGGCCGACATCGCGGAGTTGGCCGGCGTGCACCCCTTCGAAGTTCTCCGCTACGACGGGAATGTTCCGGCCGACCCGCCGCCGAGCGCAAGGCCCGGTGCCGTGGCGGGCGCGCTCGCGGAGGTCAACACGTATCCGCACGGTGGCTACGGCCCGCTCGTGCCCGAGATCGCGCGCTACGCGGGCGCGGCGCCGGAGAACATCGTGCTCGGCGCGGGGGCCGACGATCTCATCCTCCTTTGCGCGCGAGCCTTCGCCGGGCCCGGCGATCTCGTCGACGTTCTCGACGAGCCGACCTATCCGATGTTCCGGGTGGCCGCGTACCTCGCCGGCGCCGAGGTCGGCGGGGACGACCCGGCCCTCACGTTCTGCTGCCGGCCGCACAATCCGACGGGCACTCTCGGTGAGCTTCCCGCGGTGAGGCCGCTTGCCGTCGACGAGGCGTACTTCGAGTATGCCCAGGAGAGCGCAGTCGGCGAGCTCGAGAGCGGCGTCGTTGTCATCCGGACTTTCTCGAAAGCCTTCGGGCTTGCCGGCGCGCGCGTCGGCTACCTGATCGCCGATCGCGACACCGCCGCAGAGCTCAACGCTCGGCAGGCACCCGCCGCGGTGTCGACGGTGTCCGCCGCGCTCGCGCTCGCCGCGCTCGGGTCGCCGCCGGATGTCCGCTGGGAGGTCGACGAGCGGGAGCGACTCGCTGAGAAGCTGCGCGCGCTCGGTCTTGCACCGGTTCCCTCGCATGCGAACTTCGTCTACGTGCCTGTCGCCGACCCGGAGGGCCTCGGCGACACTCTTCTGCGCCAAGGCCTCGCCGTGCGGGTGTTCGCGGACGCCATCCGAATCTCCGTGCGGAATCCGGAGGAAGACGATGTCTTGCTGGAGGCGATCGCTCGCGCCCTCGATCGGCCCTGCCCGGTCGAGCCCCAGGGGGACGGCGGGTACGACATGTCCGGGCGACGGCCGAGACTCGTATCGGGATCCGGCTCGCGCTCGACGGTGCCGGTCGCGTTCGCGTACACACGGGCGCCGGCATCTACGACCACTTCCTGGAGCAACTTGCCTTTCACGGCGGCCTGGACCTCGTGCTCGAAGGCGTCGGCGACCTCGAGACGGGCGCGCACCATACCGCGGAGGACGCCGCTCTGGCGCTCGGCCAGGCGCTCGACAGAGCGCTTGCCGATCGTCGTGGAATCGCGCGCTACGGCGACGCGGTCGTGCCGATGGACGACGCCCTCGCGAAGGCCTCGATCGACCTCGGCGGTAGGCCGTGGTGCGAGTGCAGCCTCGAACGCGAGCCGGGACTCGCCGGGCACGTGTTCCAGAGCCTCGCGCAGGCGGGTCGGTTCGGGCTGCACGTCGAAGCGACCGGGCGGGACGAGCACCACGTGGCCGAGGCCGCTTTCAAAGCAGTGGGGCGTGCCCTGCGGGCCGCCGTGCGTCCCGAGAGCTCCGGCATACCGTCCACGAAGGGCGTGCTGTGAGCCGAGAGTCTGCTGTCGGCGCTGGGGCCACCCCGGTCCACCACCCGCTTCGAGCGTATCGTGCGCGAGCGCACGTGTGTGTTACGCGTCGAGCCGGAAGCGTGACAGCTTCGTGAAACGTGTCCGCATCTGCGACTACGGGGCCGGCAACACGCGGTCGGTCGAGGTGGCCTTTCGCCGTTTCGGAGCCGATGTCGCGGTCGCGACGGAGCCCGACGAGATCCTCGCGGCGGACCTGGCCGTGCTCCCGGGCGTCGGTGCGGCAGGGACGGCGATGGCGTCCCTCCGCGCCCACGGGCTCGACAATGCGCTGCGCGAGCGGGTGCGCCGCGGCGCACCGACGCTCGGGATCTGCCTCGGCCTCCAGCTTGCCCTCGAGCGCTCGGACGAGGACGGCGGCGTCGAAGGGCTCGCCATCCTTCCCGGCCAGGCCATCCGTCTGCGCAACGGGCGTGTGCCGCGCATCGGCTGGGCTACGGTGGAGCCCGGTGGCGAGGCGTACTACTTCGCTCACTCGTTCGCCGCCGAGACCCCGACCGCCACGGCCAGCTCCGAGGGTGTCGTCGCCGAGGCGCGGCTCGGCAGCTTCCTCGGCGTGCAGTTCCATCCCGAGAAGAGCGCGGCGGCCGGAGCGCGATACCTGGAGCGATGCCTCTCCCGCGCCTGATCCCGTGTCTCGACGTCGCCGCCGGTCGCGTTGTCAAGGGCGTGCGCTTCGAGGGGCTGCGGGACGTGGGCGACCCGGTCGACCTCGGTTCCGCCTACTCCGACGCCGGTGCCGACGAGCTCGTCTTCCTCGACGTCAAGGCGACCGTGGAGGAGCGACAGGCGCTGGTCGAGCTCGCCTCTCGAGTCGCCGAGCGCCTGGCAATCCCGTTCACGGTAGGCGGCGGGGTCCGCTCCGTGGCTGATGCGGCGGCCCTGCTCGACGCGGGCGCGGACAAGGTCTCCGTGAACTCGGCCGCGCTCGCCCGGCCGGCGCTCCTCGGCGAGCTGGCCGAGCAGCTCGGCTCCCAGGCGGTCGTGATCGCCATCGATGCAGCGGGAGGCGAGGTCTATTCGCATGCCGGGACCCGTCCAGCCGGTCGCCTGGCCGTCGATTGGGCGCGCGACGCGCAGGAGCACGGCGCCGGCGAGATCCTGCTGACCTCGATCGACGCCGACGGCACGCGGGAGGGCTACGACCTCGAGCTGACGCGTGCCGTCGCCGGCGCCGTGTCGATTCCGGTCATCGCCTCCGGCGGCGCCGGTCAGGCCCGACACGTCGCGGAGGCGCTCGAGGTCGCCCAGGCCGCGCTGCTCGCGTCGATCCTCCACGAGAACCCCGACCGGCTCGGCACCCTGCGTGACGAGCTGCGAGCGATGGGTGTGCCGCTCCGTGACGCCGCCTAGCTCCGAGCTCCGTGCGGCGATCGTGCAAGACGCCCTCGATGGACGGGTGCTGATGCTCGCCTGGATGGACGAGGAGGCGCTCCGGCTCACGAAGCAGACCGGCGAGGCGCACTTCTGGAGCCGCTCCCGGCAGACGTTGTGGCGGAAGGGCGAGACGTCGGGCAACACGCTCTCGGTCGTCGACCTGAAGGACGACTGCGACGGTGACGCGATCCTGCTCCAGGTGGAGGCCGCCGGCCCGGCCTGCCACAGCGGCTCGCGATCGTGTTTCGCCCCGTGGCTGTGGCGCCGGGTCGCAGAGCGGGCGCAGTCTCGGCCTGAGGGGTCGTACGTCGCGCGCTTGCTCGCCGGCGGGCCCGCAGCGTGCGCGCAGAAGCTCGGAGAGGAGGGCGTCGAGGCGTCCCTGGCGGTCGTGGGCGAGAGCGACGAGCGTCTGATCGCCGAGCTGGCCGACCTCTGGTTCGCGAGCTACGTGGTCCTCGCCGCGCGGGGCCTCGATCCCGACGCGGTCGAGGCGGAGCTGAAGCGCCGCGCACGCGAAGCCGACGCGGCGACGGCCTCGGGCTAGTAGAGCTGTTCGTAAGTACGGATTAGAACTGGCTTGAAGGAGGCGCGCGGCCGGTGGCGAAGTTGTGTAGCGCGATGGCACGTCCTGCGCAGCACCGGATCGAGCTCAGCGAGCAGGAGCGTGTTGAATTGACGCGTCGTGCGCGGGCGGAGAAGTTGCCCTTCCAGGAGGTGCAGCGCGCGAGGATCGTGCTTTACGCCAGTGAGGGGATGGCGGACACGGAGATCGCAGGGCGGTTGGATACGACCGCGGGGATCGTTGGGAAGTGGCGAAGACGGTTCTTCCATGATCGGCTCGAGGGGTTAAAGGACAAGCCGCGCGCGGGTCGCCCGCGCAACGACCTCAACCAGGTCCCGCGAAGATCGCCGACCGCGAGCCCGACCTCCGACTCACGATCAAGACTTCCGGACAGCTCTACTAGTCAGCCCACCAGTCGCGCTGGCCATCGACGTCTTCGCGCGGAGCCTCGCCGAGATTGGGCGCGCCGATGACGAGGATCTCGAGGCCCTCCGGCCCGGCCTCGTAGCCTCGCCACGTACCCGGCGGGACGCGCACCGCGTCCCATTCCTCGAGCTCGACGATCTCGTCGTCGACCTTCATCCGCCCGCTCCCGCGCAGGACCACGTACACCTCCTCTTGCTTCTTGTGCGTGTGGCCGTACGGAAAGCGATAGCCGGCCGGGACGCGCTGGTAGCTCAGGCCGGATTTCTCGAGCTCGAGCGCCCCGGTCGCCGAGCGGAACTCCAGGTCCGGCGCGCCGTCGAATTTAGAGCCGAGGTCCTCCAGGTCCTCCTTGATGTTCCTGAGCGTGAACGGCACGGCGCAATCCTATGGCAGCGCGCAGGACGTGCCATCGCGCTACATAACTTCGCCACCGGCCGCGCGGCTCCTTCAACCCAGTTCTAATCCGTACTTACGGACGGCTCTACTGGCGAGCGGCCAACTCGGCCCGCACTGTCGCGACGTCCGCGAGGCGGGAGAAGCCGTCCGCCTGCGCGGCAAGCGTGGTCTCGTGCACGGCGGCGTGCGGGATCGTGCGTCCACCCGATCCCTCGAGGTCACGCGTGGCCGTGCCGTCCGTCAGAAAGACGACGTCGAAGCCACGCGCGTGCGCCTCCCGAGCAGTTGTATCGCAACACATGTGGGTCATGAAGCCGGCGATGACGATCGTCCGCGCACCAAGCTGCTCGAGCACGGCGTCGAGCGATGTCCCGTCGAACGCACCTGGAAGGTGCTTGACGACGACCGTCTCGTCCCCTGCAGCGGCGACCTCGTCCATCGTCTCGACGGCCGGCGTTCCGGTTGCGAACACGTCCGCTCCAGGGCTCTCGTGGTGCTGGACATGGACGACCCCGGTGCCGATCTGTCTGGCCTCGACGAGCAGCCCGGCGAGCCGCTCGAGCACGACCGGGCCGTCCGGAATCCACAGCGTGCTGTCGCGGTCGAAGTACTCCCGCTGGATGTCGATCATGAGCAGGGCCGGCTGCTCCACGGCTACGGACGCTACCACGCGAGATCCTCTAGCCTGATGCCATGGGCAAGGGCTACGCGGAGGGCTCCGCGGTCGAAGAGCGGCTGGCCGAGCTCGAGCGGTCCGAGCGCTCTCAGGGCGAGGCATGGGTCGAGGAGCGCGCGGCCGTCTACGGCTCGACGCCCGAGGAGCCGGAGCGCCACTTCATCGGCTGGCTGGGAGACGTCGACCCCGACGACCTCTTCTCGCGCGGGGCTGCCTGGGGGCTCACGGTGGTTCGGCGCAGCACGCCCTGAGCGGGCGTCGCGCTCGCTTCGGGTTCCTGCCGCTTCGGCCGGCCGCCGCGGCCCGGCCGTCGGGGTGACCTCCTCCTGAGCGGCGCCGCTACGCTGCCGCCGTGGACGCGGCCGTTCGGCGGGGGGACATCAGGCTGGAGGAGCTGGCGCTCGCCGTGCGGAACCACGGGATGCCGCTCGAGGCGCTCCGGCTCGCGGTCACGCCGATCGGCCTCCATTACCTGCTGACGCACTACGACATCCCGATCGTCGGGGCGCACGAGTGGCAGCTCGAGATCGGGGGCCGTGTCGAGACACCGCGGACGCTCTCGCTCGACGAGATTCTGGCGCAGCCGGCGATGGAGCTCACGGTGACGCTCGAGTGCGCCGGCAACGGCCGCGCGCACATGACGCCACGGCCGTTCAGCCAGCCCTGGCTCGAGGAGGCGGTGGGAACCGCACGCTGGACTGGCACGCCGCTCGCGCCGCTGCTGCACGACGCCGGCATCAAGGACGGGGCCGTCGAAGTTGTGTTCACGGGCCTCGACCGCGGCAATGAGCTCGGAGTCGAGCTCGCGTTCGAGCGCAGCCTCCCGCTCGACGAGGCGCTCGCCGACGACGTGTTGCTGGCGTGGGGGATCAACGACCAGCCGCTTCCGCCCCAGCACGGCTATCCGTTGCGCCTGCTCGTCCCCGGCTGGTACGGCATGGCCAGCGTCAAATGGCTGTCGCGAATCACTGTCGTCGACCGACCGTTCTCAGGGCACCAGCAGTCGTACGCCTACAGGCTGCGCCAGACGGAGGACGAAGAGGGCGAGCCGCTCACGCGCACGCTGCCCCGGGCGCTTCTGATCCCTCCCGGCATCCCCGATTTCCCGACCCGCCGCCGGACGCTCGGCGCTGGTCATTGCACGCTCGAGGGGCGGGCCTGGTCGGGCTTCGCGCCGATCGAGCGGGTCGACGTCTCGACGGATGACGGTGCGTCGTGGGAGCCGGCCGAGCTGGAGCCGGACATCGACTCGCCGTACGCCTGGTGTCGCTGGCAGCACGGCTTCGAGGCGAGGCCCGGCGAAACCGTGCTCGCCTGCCGGGCGGCCGACGCAAGCGGACGCATTCAACCGCTCGAGCCCGTCTGGAACCTGAGCGGCTACGCGAACAACGCCGTCCAGCGGGTGCCGGTCACGATCGTGTGACTCGGAGGACAACTGCGAGGTACGCGTGGACAGACGCACGCGCAGTACCTCGCGGCGCTGGTGGCGCTTCACGAGGCGATGCGCGCCGCCGCCGAGGGCGGGAACGAGGCTGTCGCCGCCGAGCTCGAGCGCCTCGGCCTATCGACGGTCTCCGTCTAGGGACGCCGGCTCAGCCGTTGACCTTGCCGACGAGGGACGTCGGCACGATCGTCACCGCGACCTGGTCCGGCCCGGCATAGCTCGCGATGGTCGCGTCCGGATCGGCTTCATAGCGGGAGACGATCGGCCGGATGTGATCGATCAGCTCCTCGACCGAGCCCGTCCGCACCTTGGCCACGCCCTTTGCATACACCGCGCGCAACGGATGATCGTGCTCGAAGACGACCAGCGACGCGCGCGGATCGCGCAGGAGGTTGTTCGGCCAGCGGAGCTCCGCCGTGCTCCAGAGGTGGAACGCTTGCCCATCCCAGCGGTACCAGACCGAGACGACGTGCGGAGCCCCGGACTCGTCGAGCGTTGCTATCGCGGCGACCCAGGGCGGATCGTCTTCCCGCAGGAAAGCGTCTCGCTCGCCGTCGTTCACGAGGACAGCAGCTCGAAAGTATGGAACCGGAACGTAGTCGTGCCCGTGTTCTCGAGGTCGTGAATCCGTTCCGTCTCGAGACGGGCCTCGTCCAGGAAATCCGTGTCGCGGGCTGCGAACTCGACGTGGATCAGGTGGCCGTCCGGGTAACGCTGGATCGCCCGGCCGCTGTCGATGCAGACCCAGAAGTACGGCGTCCGGTGGCAGTGGAACGGAACCCGCTCGCCAGGCCCGAGGCAGAGCTCCCAGACCCTGATCTCGTCGTTCTCGAACAGCAGCGTGGTACCGACCTCGTAGTTCTCGGCGGCGTGCTGCAGCTCCTCGCCGTACCCATCCAGGGCGAACCGCTCGACCGTAGCCATGCTCCCTCCTCTCGGTCGTGGTTGCCAACCCTATCGCGGAGCCGGGCTGGGCGGCACGGTTCCTACGCTACGCTCATGCCTTCCGACGCACGGAGGTGGCGACGTGGATGTCCGGTCGATCGAAGGCACGCCAATGGTGCCCATGCACCAGGGCACGACGCCTGTCTGGTACCTCTGGGAGCCGCGGGAGCTCAAGGACGCGACGGCCGGCGGCTACATCGAGCTCGTAGGCGAGTTCGTGGTCGAGGCCGGGGGCCATGTCGCGCCGCACAGCCACCGGACGCACGAGTTCTACTACATGATCGGCGGGCGGGGCATCATGACGATCGCGGAGGAGGAGCGCGAGGTCGTCCCGGGAGACACGATCTACATCCCCCCCGACGTCGTGCACTCGATCCGCCCGTCGAGCCCCAATGCGTCGATCCGAGCCTTCGTCTTCGCCGTAGGCCTCGCCGACACGCCTGAGATCGACTACTCCGTGAACTGACGTCGGTCGCCGGCGGCTCGGAGGACGTGCTTCATGGGTGCCGGTGACGGTCCGCTGCTCGTCGTCGTCACGGGGCCGCCCGCGAGCGGCAAGACGTCCGTTGCGGAGGAGCTCGCGAGTCGTCTCGGCGTCGCCTTCTTGAGCAAAGACACGTTCAAGGAGGTCCTCTACGAGCACCTGGGCTCGGGGGACGAGCTCGAGCCGACCCTCGACGCTGCGGCGCTCGCAGCCCTCTTGCGTCTGGCCGCCGCGCAGCTCGCGGCGGGGCTGCCCTTCATCGTCGAAAGCAACTTCGACGCCCGGTACGATCCTGGCCCGTTGAGGGCGCTTGCGGAGAGGCACGATGCCAGGCTTGTCCAGGTCTACTGCACGAGGTCCGTCGAGTCGCTGCTCGCGCGCTTCGCCGAACGAGCCGCGTCGGACGACCGCCATCCCGGGCATGGGGACGAGCCGGAGGACGTCGACGAGATCCGTGCCGACCTCGAGGCGGGTCGCTGGGCTGCCCTCGCGCTCCCCGGCGTCCTCGTCGAGGTCGATCTGGACGAAGCCGGCGACGACGTCGACGCGCTGCTCACGCAGATCGAGGACGCTTCCGGGCGGTCGCGTTCCGTGGAGTGAACACCGGAACGGCCGTCCCGGTCACCACGCGTTCCAGTGGACTACCTCGTCGAGCGGCTTGCGAGGCCCCGGCTTGAAATCCGTGCCCTTCGTGTAGCCGACCGGGATCAAGGCGGCCTGCGTGATCTCCTCGTACGGGATACCGAGCAGCTCCGCGGCCTCGCGCTCGTGCGCGAGGTGGAACGTCGTCCAGCACGTGCCGAGGCCGCGCGCGCGAGCGGCGAGCATGAAGCTCCATGTGGCCGGAACGATCGAACCCCACGTGGATGCCTGCCGGCTCGACGGCAGCCCGTCGAGGCGTCCCTCGACACACGGGACGACGAGCACCGGCACCTCGTGGACGTGGTCGGCGAGGTACACCGCCGAGGCGAGCATCGGGCTCGACCCGGGGTCACGTCCGGCGAAGTACGGCTCGGCGCCTCGACGGTAGAGCTCGGCCAGACCGGCCCGCAGGGCAGCGTCGGTGACCACGACGAAGTGCCAGTCCTGACGGAAGGAGGCCGTCGGTGCCTGCACGGCGAGCCGCAGGCACTCCTCGATCACCTCGCGCTCCACCGGTCGGTCGAGGTCGAGCCGGCGGCGGACCGCGCGGGTCGTCGAGAGCAGCTCGTCGGGAGTCAGTGGAAGGGTCGGCAAGTCAGCTCCTTTCGAGGAACGCGTCGAAGCGGACCGCGAGCCGCTCGCGGTCGGGCCGGACGGCAGGACGGCGCGGCAGATCGATCGGACGTCCGTGGAACCCCTTGAGCACGCCGAGCATGGGCCCGTCGTCGTCGTCGAGCAGCCGCCGGCTGACACGGACTGGTCGAGGCGCACCTTCGCCGTGCGGAATGTCACGCGACGAACGAGCTCGTCCTCGGGCGCAGTCCGGCCGGGATCCATCACCCCCACGCTCAGCAACATGCGGCGCTCGAGCGGAAGGTTCTCTGCGACCCAGCAGGGATAGAGGGGCTTGTACCAACCCGGGCGCGTCCCGCTCCACGGCCCGATTCTAGGAGCGTTCCTCACAACTACACTGACCCCGTGGAGGTAGACCGCCGCCCCGAGGGGTCGCAGACGGCGACGCTCCCGCGCGGCTTCGAGCTTCCGCTCGCGCCCCGGATGCCGCGCATCGGCTCCGTGGACGCCGTCGGTGCCGAAGCGCGTGCCGCCGAGCTCGGCAAGCGCTCCATCAAGCGGGAGTCCAAGCTGTGGGCGCTCGAGCTTGCGATCCGCTGCATGGACCTGACGACTCTCGAGGGCGCCGATACGCCTGGGAAGGTGGCGGCGCTGGCGTCGAAGGCGCTGCGGCCCGATCCGTCCGACCCGACGATCCCGCCGGTTGCAGCGCTGTGCGTCTACCCGAACCTCGTTCCCGCCGCCGTTGCGCGCCTGCGCGGAACGAGCGTGAAGGTCGCGTCCGTGGCAACGGCATTCCCCGCGGGGCAGTCGCCGCTGCGGGTCAAGCTGGACGACACGCGCGAGGCGGTCGCGCTCGGCGCAGACGAGATCGACATGGTGATCGACCGTGGCGCCTTCCTCTCCGGCCGCTACGCGCAGGTGTACGACGAGATCGTCCAGGTGAAAGAGGCCTGTGGCGACGCCCACCTGAAGGTCATCCTCGAGACACACGAGCTCGGGACGTACGACAACGTGCGACGCGCATCCCTTCTCGCGATGGCGGCCGGCGCCGACTTCATCAAGACGTCGACGGGCAAGCTGTCCGTGTCGGCGACGCCGCCCGTCTGCCTCGTCATGCTGGAGGCGATCCGCGACGTGCATGACGAGACGGGACGGGCTGTCGGCTTCAAGGCCGCCGGCGGGGTCCGTACCGCGAAGCAGGCGATCCAACACCTGGTGCTCGTGCACGAGACCCTTGGCCCGGACTGGCTGACGCCGGAGCGCTACCGAATCGGCGCCTCGTCGCTCCTCAACGACGTGCTCATGCAGGTCCGCTTCCAGCGAACCGGGCTCTACTCGAGCCCCGACTACTTCACGGTCGATTGAGAGGCCATCCTCTCGAGCTCGTAGGGGCCGGATATATCCGGCCCCTACCCACGATCCGGAGGTGCGAATGAGCTCCGAGATCGCTCCTCGCGGCTTCGAGTACGCGACCTCGCGGGAGTCGCGCGAGATCGTCAAGCTCGAGGAGCGCTACGGCCTCTACATCGGGGGGGAGTTCGTCGAGCCTCGCTCGGGCAAGTGGCTCCGGACCGTCGACCCCGCCACCGAGGAGCCGCTTGCGGAGGTCGCCCAGGCCGGCTCCGAGGACGTCGCGGCTGCCGTGGCCTCCGCCCGCGAGGCCTACGAGAAGCGCTGGTCGCGGATCAGAGCAGCGGAGCGCGCGAAGTACCTGTTCCGGATCGCACGGATCCTGCAAGAGCGCTCCCGTGAGCTCGCGGTGCTGGAGACGCTGAACAACGGGAAGCCGATCAAGGAGTCGCGCGACGTCGACATCCCGCTCGCGGCGGCCCACTTCTTCTACTACGCGGGCTGGGCCGACAAGCTCGAGTACGCATTCCCGAACGCATCGCCGCGACCGCTCGGCGTCGCCGCGCAGGTGATTCCGTGGAACTTTCCCCTGCTCATGCTCGCCTGGAAGATCGCGCCCGCGCTAGCCGCCGGAAACACCGTCGTCCTCAAGCCGGCGCCGACGACGCCGCTGACGGCGCTTCTCTTCTGCGACATAGTCCGCCAGGCCGAGGTGCCGCCCGGAGTCGTCAACATCGTCACGGGCGACAGTGGCACCGGGGCTGCTCTCGTCCGGGATCCCGACGTGAACAAGGTCGCGTTCACGGGCTCGACCGAGGTCGGAAAGGACATCCAGCGCGCCGTGGCGGGCACCGGCAAGAAGCTGACGCTCGAGCTCGGCGGCAAGGCCGCGAACATCGTCTTCGACGACGCGCCGCTCGACCAGGCGATCGAGGGGATCGTCAACGGCATCTACTTCAACCAGGGCCAGGTCTGCTGCGCCGGCTCCCGGCTGCTCGTGCAGGAGTCGATTGCCGAGCCCTTCGTCGAGAAGCTCAAGCGCCGGCTCGGCACGCTGCGCGTCGGCGATCCGCTCGACAAGAACACGGACGTCGGCGCCATCAACTCGCGCGAGCAGCTCGAGAAGATCGAGTCGCTCGTCGAGTCGGGGCGCGAGGAGGGAGCCGAGATCTTCCAGCCGCCCTGCCGGCTGCCGGAGCGCGGCTACTGGTTCGTACCGACCGTCTTTACGAACGTGGCCCAGAGCTACCGGATCGCCCAGGAGGAGATCTTCGGCCCGGTGCTGTCCGTGCTGACCTTCCGGACGCCTGAGGAGGCGATCGAGAAAGCGAACAACACGCCGTACGGCCTCTCGGCCGGCGTGTGGACCGACAAGGGCTCGCGCATCCTCTGGGCCGCGCAGCGCCTGCGGGCGGGCGTCGTCTGGGCGAACACGTTCAACCGCTTCGATCCCGCCTCGCCGTTCGGCGGCTACAAGGAGTCCGGCTTCGGCCGCGAAGGTGGCCTGCACGGGCTCGAGGCCTACCTTGCCACAGAGGTTCGCTGACGTGGCTCGCCTGCCGGTCCGCAAGACCTACAAGCTCTACATCGACGGTGCCTTCCCGCGATCGGAATCAGGGCGCACCTACGCGGTCGACGGCATCAACGTGGCGCGAGCGTCGCGAAAGGATGCGCGCGACGCGGTGCGCGCAGCGCGCGCAGCGCAGACCAAGTGGGGGGCTGCCACGGCCTACAACCGTGGGCAGGTGCTCTACCGGCTGGCAGAGATGATGGAGGCGCGCGCCGCCGACCTCGCCGGCCTCTGCAGCGGCCGAAAAGAGGTCGAGCGCTGCGTCGATCGCGTGGTCTGGTACGCCGGCTGGTCGGACAAGATCGCTCAGGTCGTCGGCGGCGCCAACCCGGTCGCCGGCCCCTACTTCAACTTCACCGTTCCCGAGCCGACGGGCGTCGTGGCCGTGCTCGCTCCGGAGGAGCCGCCGCTCGCGGGGCTCGTGTCGCGGCTCGCACCGATCATCATCTGCGGCAACACGGCTGTCGCCGTCGCGTCGGAAACCCGCCCGCTCGCGGCGATGGAGCTCGCCGAGGTGATCGCGACTTCGGACATCCCGGCCGGCGTGATCAACGTCCTCACCGGGTTCCGGACGGAGCTGGCCCCCGTGCTCGCCGGGCACATGGACGTGAACGCGATCGACCTGACAGGCGTCGACGCTGACGGCATCGAGCTCGAGCAGCTCGCCGCCGAGAACGTCAAGCGCGTCGTCCACGGCTCGGCCGACGGCCAGAGCCTGCGCGACATCGAGGCCTTCCTCGAGCTGAAGACCGTCTGGCATCCGATCGGGACGTAGCGGTGGAGCGCGAGGTGCGCGTGGCCGTGTCCGGCGGGGAGCTCGTCGGGCATCGAGGAGGGACAGGGCTACCGGCGGTGATGCTGCACGGCGGGCCTGCGATTCCGGACTACATGGACGGCTGCGCGAGCGAGCTCCACGGGCTCTTCGACGTCATGCGCTACACGCAGCGCGGCGTCCCGCCGTCGCTGGCTGAACGCCCGTACTCGATCGAGTCGCACACGGCCGATGCGGTCGCCGTCCTGGACGCAGTCGGCTGGGACCGGGCGTGGGCAATCGGCCATTCATGGGGCGGGCACCTCGCACTCCACCTGCTCGTCGCGCATCCGGACCGCCTGCTCGGTGTCATTTGCGTCGATCCCCTCGGCGCTCACGGAGACATCTTCGGTGAGTACGGCGCGCGCCTCCGGGCCGGCTTGTCACCAGCTCAGGTCGCCCGTCTCGATGAGATCGAAGAGCTGCGTCGGGCGGGCCGGGTCACCGAAACCGAGCTCCGCGAGCGCCTTGAGCTGACCTGGCCGCTGTTCTTCGCCGACCCGGAGGCCGCGATCGATGCCCCGACGCGCGGCAGCGTCGAGTGCTCGACCGATACGAACGTGTCGATTCGCGAGCACTTCGAGCGTGCGACGCTGGTCGCGGGGCTCCCCCGGACCGATCTCCCGGCACTCTTCGTGCACGGCGAGCTCGACCCGATGCCGACGAGATCGGCGACGGATACTGCGCGCCTGATACCGGGAGCCCAGGTGGAGATCGTTCCTGCCTGCGGCCACTTTCCCTGGGTGGAGAAGCCCGGTGCGCTGCGTCAGGCCGTCGAGCGGTTCCTCGCCGCGGAGGTTTCGAGCGCCGTCCCGCGCGGGTAATCAGTCCCGTGCCCGGCACCGGCCGGGCGATAAACGGAGGTGGAACATGTACATCGGCGTTAGTGTTCTCGGTCTCATCCTGCTGATCGTCCTGCTCGTCATCCTGCTGTAGGGGTGGCCGGCAGCGACACGATCCGGATCAAGGCGTCCCGAACCGAAGCGGCTGATGAGCTGATCGGCGTCCTCCGCACACACGGGGTCGCCTGCGACTTGAGACGGCCGTACGGCTCGGAGGTGGAGGTCACGTGCCCGAGCCGTACGGTCCAGGCGGACGCGATGCAGCAGACAATCCGGGGAGTCGAGCTGTGGCTCCTCCTCGACGACACCCCTGACGAGGCCGAGGTGCGGTGCGGCAAGGAGGTCGTACGCGTGACTCGGCCAGATGCGCCCGCGGCGGTGCCCGCAGCACCCTCCTAATCCCGCTCGACTCCTAATCCCGCTCGAGCTCGTAACGCAGGAACAGGTGTGAGCCGCCGCGCCGCACGCTGAGCAGCCGGCCGGCCAGCCGGCGACCGGGGAGGAAGGGTATCCGCTCGACGAGCGAGAGGCGCTCCTCGGCGGGCGACCGGCCGGCCACGAGCGGCGAGAGCGTCAGGAAGAGCTCATCGACCAGCGCGTCTTCGAGGAGCGAGCCGAGAAGCGTCGGGCCACCCTCGGACAGGACAAGCCGGTGCCCGCGTTCTCGGAGGTTCTCGACCATCGCCCTCAGGTCGACGTCGTCTCCTAGAGCGACCACGGTGGAAGCTGCGGGCAGCGTGCCCGTGAGACGCTCGGCACCGTTGCGTGTCGTGAAGACGAGCGCACCCGCCTCGAGTGCCGGATAGCCGGGGTCGAGGCTACCGCTACGGGTCACGACCGCGAGCTCGGGTCCCTCCACGCGACCGAGGGCACGTCGCAGCTCGGCGTACGGCTCTTCGGCTGGCGGATAGATGCTCCCGGGCGTCCAGCGCGCCTCCGAGGAGCCACGGAAGGTCGAGGCGCCCATGACGAGGCAGTCGGCGCATGCCCGCAGGAGTCCCATGACGAAGCGGTCCAGATCGCTCCTGTCGCTGATCAGCTTCGTCGAGGCTGGAACGCTCGGAATCGCGACGACGCCGTCGAGCGTGGAAACGAAGTTCGCGAAGAGCCGTGGCTGCGGGAAGCCGAGTGAGCCGCCGTAGACGTTCGCCAGTTCGTCCGGAAGCGGGAATGTCGGCAGGCCCTGCACCTCGTGCAGAACGTCCAGAGGCTCGAGCATCGTGCGACAGGCTACGTGACCGGTGCCGCCTCCCCGCGGCAGGGGTGGGGATACCCGCACCTGGAAGAGGGGAGGCACCCCGGGGGCGGGTGGGGCGCCATCTCGACGGCGGCAAGACCAGGCGGCTGCGAGCCTTTCGCGAGCAAACGGAAGCAACGGAAGGATTGGACACCATGATCGCAACCGAGCAGCGCAGGTGGTTCGCGCTAGCACTTCTGTGCGCGGTGCAGTTCATGGTCGTGCTCGACATCGCGATCGTGAACGTCGCGCTTCCCTCGATCCAGGTCGACCTGGGCTTCTCGCAGGACAACCTCCAGTGGGTGATCAGCGCGTACGCCCTCATCTTCGGTGGCTTCCTGCTCCTCGGCGGCCGAGCAGCCGATCTCCTCGGCAGGCGCCGCGTCTTCATCGGCGGCGTGATCGTCTTCACGCTGGGCTCGCTGCTCTGCGGCCTGGCGTGGAACGAGGCCTCGCTGATCGGCGCGCGGGCTATCCAGGGCCTGGGCGCCGCGGTGATCTCGCCCGCCGCGCTCTCGATCCTCATGACCACGTTCCGCGAGGGCCGCGAGCGCAACATCGCGCTGGGCGCTTGGGGCGCGGTCGGCGGGTTCGGCGCCGCGGCCGGCGTCCTGCTCGGCGGCGTGCTCACGGACGTGCTCTCGTGGGAATGGATCTTCTTCGTCAACATCCCGGTCGGGCTGGCCGCGCTCGCGTTCGCGCCCGTGCTGCTCGGCGAAAGCCGCAACGCGCTGGCGAAGCGCTTCGACGTGGTCGGTGCCGTGCTCGTGACGGCCGGGCTGTCGCTGCTCGTGTACGCGATCACGGAGGCGAGCGACTTCGGCTGGACGTCCTGGGAGACGATCGCGCTCTTCGCCGGCTCGGCCGGCCTCCTCGGTGCGTTCGCGATCTGGGAGCGACGCGTGGTCGATCCCCTGATGCCGTTCTCGATCTTCCGGATCCGGACGCTTGCGGGCTCGAACACGGCGGGCTTCCTCATGGGAACGATGCTGTTCTCGATGTTCCTGCTGCTGACCCTCTACATGCAGCAGGTGCTCGGCTACTCGCCGCTGAAGACCGGCGTCGCGTACCTCGCCTGCGCCGGCACCGCGATCATCTGGGCAAACGTCGCCGCTGCGCTCGTGACCCGCGTCGGTATCAAGCCGATCATGGTCTCGGGCATGGCGCTGATGGCCGTTGGGATCGCGCTCTTCACGCAGATCTCGCCGGGCGGCTCCTACGTCGCCGACCTGCTGCCGGGGCTGCTGCTGATCGGCATTGGCATGCCGTTCGCGTTCGTGGCGATCTCGATCGGCGCGCTCGCCGGCGTGCCCGACCAGCAAGCCGGCCTCGCGTCTGGCATCAACAACACTGCCCTCCAGATCGGAGGCGCGCTCGGCGTCGCTGCGCTCTCGGCCATCGCGATCTCGCGCACCGAGGACCTGGTCGGCGCGGGGACACCGCAGCCGAACGCCCTTACCGAGGGTTTCCAGGCTGCGCTGTGGGCCGGTGTCGGCGTCGCAATCCTCGGGCTGGTGGCCTCGATCGCCCTGGTCAAGGACGAGCGCGGGGCTGTACCGGAAGGCGTTGCCCTCGAGCGAGGGTAGAGAGACCTGCAGGGGGCGCAATGGGGAGCGGCCGCCCAGGCCGCTCCCCATTCGTGCTTCTCAGGTGAGATCCGGGGCGGTGCGGCCGCCTAGATGGTCAATTACAGATCGATCATCTAGTCCGTCCACCAGCCCTGCTCCATCACGAGGTCCGAGCCGGGCGGCCCGGAGATCGGCGCGCCGAACGCGAGCAGCTCGGCGCCGTCGGGGCCGGCCTCGAAGGAGCGCATCGTGCCCCCCGGCACGCGCAACGCGTCCCAGACCCTGAGCCCCACGATCTCCTCGTCGAGCTTCGCACGCAGGCTGCCGCGCAGGAGCACGTAGAGCTCCTCCTGCTCCCCGTGCTTGTGCCCCCACGGGATGCGGAAGCCCGGAGCCAGCCGCTGGTAGCTGACGCCGGAGCTCTCGAGCCCGAGCTGCTCGCGCGCGAAGCGCGCCTCGAGACTCGGCGACAAGTCGAACTTGGGCGCCTGGTCCTCGACTTCCTTCATGTTGACGATCGTGTATGCGGCCACTGAGCCTCCTTTGAAAATCCGCCAGTGTCGCTGTACCCCGATCCCCTTGAAAGCGTGCATCGAGCCCGATGACATGGCGGGGAAACCGCACCGACTTGCGTGCTTCCCCCGATGCGGGGTCGCCTGGGTGCATGCGACGCTGCAGACGCACTCGAACGGAAGGAGCCAGCGGTGAAGGCCATTGTCGTCTACGAGTCGCTGTACGGAAACACCCATGCGGTCGCCGAGGCGGTTGCCGAGGGTCTTCGAGAGCGAGCGGAGGTGGACGTCTCCCCGGTAGAGGACTCGGCGTCCGCGGTCGTCGAAGGCGCCGATCTGCTCGTCGTCGGCGGCCCAACGCACGTGCACGGCATGTCGTCGAGGCGGACCCGCAAGGGCGCGGTCGACGCTGCGGTCAAACAGCATCAGCCGCCTCCCGATGTCGGTGGGCCGGCGCTGCGCGAGTGGTTCGACGGCATCGGCAAGGTGGGCGGCGCCCGTGCGGCGGCCTTCGACACGCGCCTGCCGCCGCCGAAGCTCATCACCGGCTCTGCAGCACATGGCATCGCGAAGCGCCTACGCCGCCACGGCTTCGACGTGGTCGGCGAGGAGAGCTTCCTCGTCGAGCACTCCGAGGGGCCGCCCGTCGAGGGCGAGCTCGAGCGCGCAAGAGAATGGGGGCGCACGCTCGTCGCAGGCTGAGCGGACGCTCCGGCGCAGCCGTGGCCACGGTAGGGTCGCGCGGCGCCGCCCATGACGGAGACGCTCACCCGCAGGCAGCTCAACCGCGCCACGCTCGCCCGCCAGTTGCTGCTGGAACGACACCCGATCTCCGCGGTCGAGGCGGTAGAGCGGTTGTGTGGCTTGCAGGCGCAGGAAGCGAAGCCGCCCTACATCGGCCTCTGGACGCGCCTGGAGGCGTTCCGAGGCGATGAGCTGGCCGAGGCGCTGCGGGCGCGTGAGGTCGTCCGGGCGACTCTCATGCGCGCCACGCTTCACCTCATGAGCGCTCGGGACTACGCCGCGCTCCGGGCGTCCCTGGCACAAGCACTGACGCAGGCGATGGGCGTGCTCGGCGCTCGGGCAGATGGTCTCGAGGTCGAGAAGGTGCTGCCGGCTGCCCGCGACTTGCTCGAGGAGCAGCCACGTACGTTCAACGAGCTGCGAGCGCTGCTGGCGGAGGCGTTCCCGCGCGTCAACGACCGTGCGCTCGGCTACAGCGTCCGTCTCCAGCTTCCGCTCGTGATGGTCCCTACGGAGAGCCGATGGGGGTTCCCGTCGATTGCGGACTTCGCGCTCGCCGACGTCTGGCTCGGCGAGCCGCTCGCGACCGATGACTCGCCCGAGCCCCTCGTGCTCCGTTACCTCGCGTCGTTCGGCCCCGCCACGGCGGCGGACGCGCAGACCTGGTCCGGCCTCAAGGGGATCAAGCCCGTGCTCGAGCGGCTGCGGCCGCAGCTGCGCGTATTCCGTGACGAGCGCGGGCGCGAGCTCTTCGATCTCCCCGCTGCGCCGCGTCCTGACGACGACGTGCCCGCCCCGCCTCGTTTCCTTCCCGAGTTCGACAACCTCGTCCTGTCGCACGCCGACCGGACTCGCGTTCTCGCGGACGAGCACCGCGGCGCGGTGGTGACCAAGAACCTACGCGTGCGCGCGACGTTCCTGTGGGACGGCTTCGTGGCCGGAACGTGGGCAGCGGAGCGGGAGAAGGCCATGGCGACGTTGGTGCTGACGCCGTTCGAGGCTCTGCCGAAGACTGCCGTGAAGGCGCTCACCGTCGAGGGAGAGGCGCTGCTCCGGTTCCTCGAGGAGGATGCGACCTCGTTCGACGTCAGGCTTGCCGCATAGCTCAGCGTCCGGTGCAGCCTTGGAGAAGCGACAGCCGTGACCACTGAACGGGGCCTGTGGTGGCGAAGTCGTACAGGCTTCCCCCCATGACGCCGGCCGCACAGACAGCGTCCGTGAACGCCTTCGTCTGGCCACGCTCGGCGCTGTCCGCGACCCCGCCGATCACGTGGATACGGACGTCCGGGCTGGTCTCCCGCCGCAATACCGCGATACTCCTGGCCACGTAGGTGCGTGCTGCCGGCGCGGTGTCCGTGCGGTAGGTGAAGTAGATCATCGGTAGGAAGACGTCGAATTGCTCTGCGAGGCCTTCGTAGGGGAAGCCGGGCCAGGCCGTCGGCGAGAGCTCGAGACCGCGCGGCGAGGGGATGATGGCACCGAGGCGGTAGTCGGCGCCGACGGCTTCGCGAAGTTCGGCCGCGACGCGCAGCAGACGGCGCGTCCGTAGCTCCGGGGATCTGACCGCCGGAGACTCGATGTCCAGTCCGAAGCCGTCGAAACTGTGGCCTGACGCGGTCCTGAACGTGATTGCCGCAAGCGACCGGCGCACATCGCGGGCGACGTTGAGAAACCCCGGCAGGTACCAGGCGACGACCGCTAGGCCCTGGGCGTGCGCGGCCTCGAGGAAGCGAGCGACGAGCGCGGGCCGCCGGATGGGGACAGCCTGGCTGTAGTTCGACGTCTCGAGGTAGACGGTGCGGGCGCCGCGAGCGGCGATGGCCGCGACGGCGCCCTCTGGGTCGGCCCAGACGCCGGTGTCGTAGATGTCGACCCAGGTTCCCAGCCCGCGGTAGGGGTCGAGTGTGGCGGCTTGCGTACCGGGCGCGGCTCGAGTCGCGGGCGTGCCGACACCGACGATGCAGGCGAGGGCGAGGATGCAGCAGACGGCGCGAGCCACGCGCAAGACAGTGTGCATGAAGAGCCCGTTTCGACATCCGTCGTGTACCGCCTTCCGCCGAGCGCTCGTAGTGAGCCGGCGGCGTAGGCTTTGGAGCAAGAGACGGGAGGTACTTGCGATGGCCTACGACGAGAGGCTTGCGGAGCGCATCAGGCGTGTGCTGCCCGGTGACGTCAGCGTGCGGGAGAGGAAGATGTTCGGCGGGCTCGCTTTCATGCTCGACGGTCACATGGCTTGCGGCGTCATGGGGCCCGATCTGATGCTCAGGATCGGGCCCGGGCCGTCCGAGCGCGCGCTCGCCGAGGCACACGTGCGGCGCATGGACTTCACCGGCAAGCCGCTCAAGGGCTTCGTCTACGTCGCGCCGGAGGGCGTCGCAAGCGAGGAGACGCTCCGCCGGTGGGTGGAGCAGGCAGCCGCGTTTGCCGCCACCCTCCCGCCGAAGTAGCGTCGGCTGCGGCCCCGGATCGCGCACAGAGCCGTCCCGCCCGCCGAGTTGCACTGTGGAGGCCTCTCTGCCTCAAAGGTCGACGAACCCGCGGGCGGGACACCGGAGAGCTTACGTGATTCGCGGCCGGCCGGCCGGCCGGTCCTAGTCGCCGGCGATGAAGTAGAGCCAGGTGCCGTCCTCGCGGATCCCGACCCGGTAGCCGAGGTACCCGCCGAGCTCCTCGAAGCTGCGGATGTCGTCGTCCGAGTAGAGGAGCCGGAGATCGGCCAGGTCGTTCTCGGTCCAGGCTGACGGATCCTTCGCATGGGCGGCCGGCCACACGTACATGTCGTCCAGCTTGGCGACGTGCATGGAGAGCACGGTAGGCAGGATGTCTCCGAGAATCGGAACCTCGCCCTGCTCCTCGAGCCCTCGCCAGGAGCCGATCGGATCGCCGCTCTCGCCGAACGAGTACGAGAACGTGGCCGGATCGAGCAACGCTTCCAGCGCAGCGTAGTCGCGGGCATGCGCCGCGCTGATGATCGCGTCCCGCGTTTCCGACACCGCAGGCGGAAGTGTCGCCGCCGCGTCAGTGCCTGTCGGAGCGATCGTCTCGGTCGCGGGCGGAACCTCGGTCGAGGCTGGTGGTTGCGTCGCGACGCTCCCGGTGGGCTCCTGGGCCGGCGTGGCGGCCGGCTCAGCGCCTCCGCACGCCGGCAAGATCATGGCCAGCAGGGCGAGCGGAAGGATGAACCGACTCGCGGCCGACCGGAAGCGCTCCACGCTCTGTTTCATGGGCTCGCCGCTTGGACATGAACCGCACGTCGAACGTTCCCGCCTCGCGGGTAGGTCGCGCGGGACGGTGCTTTTCGGGTCACGGCGGCAGCCGCAGGACGAACTGTCGTCCGAGCCAGATCGGCTCGTACGCGTGCTCGCTCACCGCTTCGTCGACAGCCCGCTTGACGCCCCACTCCCACCATCCGCGCAGGGCGTAGTCGTCGCCGGCAAGCACGGCGTCGGTCTTGAGCTTCGGGCGGTAGACCGCGAGGTCGCGTCGGACGAACTCGTACGTGTGGTCTCCGTCCACGTACACGAAGTCGAAGTAGCCGTCGGGGAAGAGCAAGGCGGCCGCTTCGGAAGTCTCGCGGTGCACCTCGACCACGCCTGCCGCGATGGCCGAGGCGAACCGCTCATGCACCGAGTCGTGAATCGTGTCCAGGGTCGTCTGGCTGTCGCCTGACCTTCCGTAGAAGCTTCGCTCGTATGACGGCGTGTAGCGCCACGGGTCGATCAGGTGCAGCTTGAGCGGCCGGCAGGTCTCGAGGATCTGCGCGGCGAAATCGCCCTGCCAGACACCGATCTCAGCGCAGATGCCCCCGCGGGAGATCAGTGCGAGGAGCCTCCGACGCTCGTTCGCCAGGAGCGCGCGCTCGCGCCAGGAAGGCAGCCTCCGCAGGGCCGCGCGGAGCATGCGCGGAGCCTACGAGATCGGACGCGCCGAGGCCGTGTCGGTCACCCTCGTCATGCTGCGCGCGATCGCGTAGAGGGTCGGGCGCGGCGAGCCGCGGCTGATCAGCGTGAGCTGGATCCCCTGCTCGCGCCAGGTCAGCAGGTACCTGTGCGTTGCTCTCCCGCAGCCCGTGCCCTCGCAGTACTCGTAGAGCGAAGCTCGCCTGCCATGGATCGTCGGGTGTGCGAGCAGCCGGGCGTCGCCGATGTCGCCGCAGTAGAAGGGCCTCCCCTCCGCGATCCGCAGGCGCTTGCCGTTCCCGCTCACGCCGCGGTAGTAGCCGTCGAGCTCCTCCTCGATCGGCCCGCAGTCGATCTCCCGCGGCACCACGCGGTTCAGCGTCAGGCCCGGGATGGTGCGTGGGGTAGAGGACCGGCATATCCAGCCGATCGGCCGCTCGCTGCCAGGCACCGGGGACCGCGGCAGCGGCCGTGGAGGCAAGCGCGAGCGTCATGACCGCGGCGATGAGAGCGGTGAGCTTCATCGAGCGACGAGAATGGCGAAATTCTCGGACGGTGTCAACGCCCCTTGCTCCGCGACGCTCGTTCGAGGGACTCAAGGTTTCGGCGACGGATGCCGATAAACATGGGTTAGATCGCAACCCAGCTGCCGGTCAGGCTTGCTGCTCGAGCTGTTCGAGCTGCTCGATCGGGCTCGGCAGCCCGCGCGCTCGTCGGCGGCGACCGGCGACCAGCTCGGCCACGATCAGGGCGACGAGAACGGCGAGCGCGAGCGCCGCGGTCGCAATCGCGGGCAGCACGGCGCCGATCGCTCCGACCACGCAGAGCGCCAGAGCTGCGCTCAGGCGCTTCCAGCTCAGGGAGCCGGCCATGCGCAGCCGGAAGCCGACATGGCCGAGCAGGTAGAGGGCGGGGCCGCCCGCGACCGTCGCGAGCTCCGGCCCGCTGAGCCGCTCGCTCGGGTGCGCGATCACGATCTCGTCGCCGACGGCCGTGACGATGATCCCGGCGATCATCGGGATGTGAAGGTAGGTGTAGGCGTCGCGCGCGAGCCTGCCTATGTCGTCCGCCTTGTCGAGCCGGACCTGGGCGATGCGCGCCACGTAGTCGAAGTACAGCCACCACAGCGCCGCCGACCCAAGGAACGCAACGGCGATCGCCGCGCCCCTCGCCAGCGTGATGTCGAATCCGGCCGCGGTTGCCCCGGTGACGACGATCGACTCGCCGAGCGCGATGATCACGAACAGCTGGAAGCGCTCGGAGAAGTGGGCACTCTCGATCTCCCAATCCGTCGTCTCCGAACGGCCGTGCACGGGGTTCCAGTAGCCGGTGTACGGGCCGGCGTAGTCGAGCACGAGCGCGACGATCCAGATCGCGATCAGCGCCGCTCCTCCGAGCGCGCCCCCGACGATCCACATGGCGCCGACTACGAGCGACCAGATCAGGATGCGCTTCAGCGCCGGTCGCAGGGGCCAGTCCGACGGGCTCCCGATGACCGCGAAGGCGTTCCGGATGATCTGCAGGCTGGCGTAGGAGGCTGCGAACATGAGCGCCCGGTCGCCGAACGCGTCCGGGATCGCGATCGCCATGAAGAGGCTGGCGAGCATGACGGCGATGAGGATGCTGCGGACGACCGGCGACTCCGGGTCGAACCAGTTCGTCATCCAGGTCGTGTAGATCCATGCCCACCAGACGACGAGCAGCAGAAACAGCGTCTTCGCCGCCCCCTCCGCGTCGAGGTGCTCGACGAGGTAGTGCGAGAGCTGCGTGATGGCGAAGACGAAGACGAGGTCGAAGAACAGCTCGAGCGTCGTCGCCCGCTGCTCCTCGTACTCGGAGGTCTGGCGGAGGAACCTGTTCAACGTGCGGGTGGCGTCCGGGCCGGCATCTGCGTGCCGCCACCCTAGCCGCGCGGGTTTGGCCCCGGTCCGCACCGGCGGCGCTCAGCCGAGCAATTCGAGCTTCCGCGCCAGTCCGCCGGCGCTGTCCCCGCCGTCGATCCGGACTCGGGCAAGCGTGAAGGGCTCCGTTCCTCCGGCGAGCCCGAACTCCGTGGTGGTGGCCCCGCGGTAGCCCGGCGGCGCGAACGGCTTCGATTGCGGCTGAGTCGTAGCGACCGGCGGGATAGCAGAAGAAGTTGGCGGCGACGCCGAACCGATCACGGATCTCCTCGCGCGAGCCGGCCACCTCTCGGCGCAGCGACGATCCGCTCAGGCCCGGAAACGTCGGCGTGCGTAAGCGAGTGGGCATCGAGCTCCCAGCCCGCCTCGACGAGCTCCCGAACCATCGCCGGCCGGATGCCCCACGACGGGGCGAGGTTCGAGAGGTCGAGGTTGAGCACGCCGGGCCAGCCGTGGTCGCGCAGGATCGGGAGCGCGTTCGTGTAGTGGCTGCGGTAGCCGTCGTCGAACGAGAGCACGATCGGACGGGCCGGCAGGACCGCGTCGCCGTGCCAAGCGTCGTACACGCGGTCGAGCGTGACGGCCTCGTACCCGTTCCGCTCGAGCCAGTTCATCTGGGCTGCGAACTCGGCCCGCGGCACGTACAGGTCGGGGTACGGCGAGTTCGCGTACGGCCGCTGGATGACGTGGTACATGAGAATGGGCACCGCACGCCGATCCGGCGTTCCAAGCCGGATCAGAGCGGCGTTGGGATGACGGTCGCCGCCGAGTGGCATTGCCGTGGCGGTTGCGGGAAGGGTTGTATCAGCGCGACGGCTGCCAGGGCTGTGAGCAGTGCCCTGCGGCAGAGTCTTGCGGCCCGAGTGCCCATTGCCCCTCCTCGCTCCGGGCCGCCGGATGCGGCCCTGTGCGAGGACGGTGCGATGGGTTGGTTGCCGCGCTATTGCGGTGCTCTTGCAGGGTCATGCGAAGACCGAGCAGTCCGCGGGCATCCCAGCGGAGTCGTGGTCGATCTGGCGGAGCGGCGAAGCCGGCGGTGGGGTCAGAGCGCGTCGGAGCCGAGCGCTCGAGTACCCAGGCTATTCGGCTTCGACGGCTGCCTTCAGCAGCTCGTGGTAGCCCAGGAACCGCTTCGCGAGTGATCGAGTGACGAGCCCGTCCAGCACGCGCATTGGCCCACCGAGTGAGCCCTCGCCGACGAAGTGAAGGCGGGTCGATCCGCTCGACCCCTCGAGTGTCCACGAGCCGTCGAGCGGCAAGGGCCCGTCGAGGATTCGCAGCGCGAAGGCCTTTGGCGCGTCGTACTGCGCGACTTCGACCGTCGACTGGAGTCGCCGACCGAACGCGGCGTGGACCTCGCGGAAGCGCTCACCGAGTACGAGCGGGCCCTCCCGATCCCTCAGCACGTCGACGGTTGTCGGCTGCCAGCTCGACAGCTTGGTCGGGTCCGTCATGTACGCGAAAACATCCTCGGGAGAGCGGTCTATGTCGATTGTCTGCTCGAAGCGCATCTTGCCTCCTCAACACCTGTTGATTTCTACAAGCGTAGAATAGCGGCGTGGCGACGAGATCGGGGCTGGTGGGCAGGAGAGGCGGCCGCCGCGCGGGGGAGAGCGGTTCTCGTGAGGCGATCGCGGTAGCAGCACGTGGGCTCTTCGCGACCGTCGGGTACCCGCGCACGACGATCAGGACGGTCGCCTCGCAGGCGGGGGTCGATCCGGCGCTGGTAATGCACTTCTACGGCTCGAAGGAGGGCCTCTTCCGAGCAGCGACTGCGATGCCGTTCGATCCAGCGCCGCTCGTGGAGAAGCTTTCCGCCGATAGAACAACGGTTGGAAAACGGCTGGCGGGCTTTCTGATCAGCGCATGGGAGGATGACGATACGCGGGCTGTGTTCCTCGCCCGCGTGCGCGCCGCTGCGTCGGAGCCCGAGGCGGCTGCCGTTGTCCGCGACCAGATTGCCGGAGAGCTCGTCGCGCCTCTCGCCGAGCGCCTGGGCGTCGACCGCCCCGACCTGCGTGCGGGACTCGTGAGCTCCCAGCTGATCGGCTTCGTGGTCGCCCGCTGGATCGTCGAGATCGAGGCGCTCGAGAAGCTCACGCCTCGGCAGGCCATCGCGATGCTCGCGCCCGTGCTGCAGCATTACCTGGTCGAGCCGCTGACGGGAGGGGGTCCGCTCGGGCCGAGGGGCGCTGTTCGCGATCCCGACGCCTGACGGCTCCAGTCAGCTGGAGCGTGAACTCACGTCTACCGTCGAGCGGGGGTCTACCGTCGAGCGGGGCAGACGTGCGGAAGCACCACGATCGGCGCGAGGCTCCGGTCAGCTGCACCCGGTGTTCTGGCCGCAGTCCCTGCACGTGTAGCAGCTGCCCGTCCTGACCATCCGGCCGCCGCACTTGGCGCACTCTACGGCGTCTTCCCAGGCGTTGAACAGCGCAGTCTGGCCCGGCGCAACCGCCGGCGCTGCGTGGGTTCCGTCATTCTCGTCGCTGTTCAGGAGCGCCTCCGCCTCCGCGATTCGCCGCTTCACGTCGGGGCTCATGATCCCGAGCTCCTGCTGGGTCTCGGTGTCGAGAAACTTCTTGCCGAGCCAGCGGAATATGTAGTCGACGAGCGACTTTGCGATGCGGATGTCGGCGTCGTTGGTGAGGCCCGACGGCTCGAAGCGCATGTGGCTGAACTTCGAGACGTATACCTCGAGCGGCACCCCGTACTGGAGGCCGAGCGAGACGGAGATCATGAACGAGTTCATGAGACCGGCGAGGGTCGTGCCCTCCTTCGCGATGTCGACGAAGATGTCGCCGGGCGTCCCTTCATCGAAGAGGCCGACGTGGATGTAGCCCTCGTAGTCGCCGACGCGGAACTTGCGGCCGACCTCGGTGCGGTCGTCCGGTAGGCGCCTCCGCTGCGGCTTGCCGAGCAGGGTCGCCCCCGAAAAGTCCTTCGAGGAGAGCGGCTGGGCGACCTTGCAGTTGTCGCGGTAGATCGCGATCGCCTTGATGCCGAGCCGCCACGAGTCGATCAGCAGCTGCTCGATCTCGCCCACGCTCGTGTGCTCGGGCAGGTTGACCGTCTTCGAGATGGCGCCCGAGATGAACGGCTGCGTAGCGCCCATCATCTTCACGTGGCCCATGTAGTGGATGGCCCGATCCCCGACCGCGCAGTCGAAGATCGGGTAGTGCTCTGTCTTGACGTACGGCGCCGCGACGATCGTGTTGCGCTCGTCGATGAACGCGACGACCTGGTCGACCTCGGGCGGAGCGTAGCCGAGCTTCTCGAGTGCCATCGGCACCGTCCGGTTGACGATCGTGATCTCGCCGCCGCCGACAAGCTTCTTCGACTTCACGAGCGAGAAGTCGGGCTCGACCCCGGTCGTGTCGCAGTCCATCATGAAGCTGATCGTCCCGGTCGGCGCGAGCACGGTCGCCTGCGAGTTGCGGAAGCCGTGGACTTCGCCCTGGTCCAGCGCGTCGTCCCATGCCTTGCGCGCGGCGGTGAGCAGATCGGCCGGCACGGAGTGGTCGTGCTCGATGTTGCCGACCGCGGCCCGGTGCTTCGCGATGACGCCGATCATGGCGGCGGCGTTCGGCCGGTAGCCGGCGTACGGGCCCATGCGAGCGGCGATCTCTGCCGACTTGCGGTAGGCACGACCGGTCATGACCGCGGTGATGGCGGCGGCGTACGCGCGACCCTCGTCCGAGTCGTAGGGGAGCCCACGAGCCATCAGCAGCGCGCCCAGGTTCGCGTAGCCGAGGCCGAGCTCGCGGTAGGCCAGTGCGTTGCGCTCGATCTCGGGCGTCGGGTAGCTCGAGTAGCCGACGATGATCTCCTGTGCGAGGAAGACCGTGTCGACGGCGTGCTGGAAGGCCTCGACGTCGAACTCGCCGTCCTCGCGGCGGAACTTCATCAGGTTCAGCGACGCGAGGTTGCAGGCCGAGTCGTCGAGGTGCATGTACTCGCTGCACGGGTTGGATGCGTTGATCCGACCCGAGTTCGGGCACGTGTGCCACGAGTTGATCGTCGTGTCGTACTGAACGCCCGGGTCGGCGCACTGCCAGGCCGCCTCGGCGACGTCGCGCAGGATGCGGCGGGCCGGAACGGTGGCGAGCACGGCGCCGTCGGTGCGGGCGGTGAGATTCCAGTCCTCGTCGGCCTCGGCGGCCTGCATGAAGGCGTCGCTGACCCGGACCGAGTTGTTCGCGTTCTGATACTGGATCGAGGCCCAGTGCGGCGAGTCCAGCGACATGTCGTAGCCGGCGGCGGAGAGGACGCGCGCCTTCTCCTCTTCCTTCGCCTTGCACCAGATGAACTCCTCGACGTCCGGGTGGTCGACATCGAGGACGACCATCTTGGCGGCGCGGCGCGTCTTGCCGCCCGACTTGATCGTGCCGGCGGATGCATCGGCCCCTCGCATGAAGCTGACGGGACCGGAAGCGTGACCACCCTTGGACAGCTGCTCCTTCGAGGAGCGCAGGCGCGCGAGGTTGACGCCCGAGCCCGAGCCGCCGCGGAAGATGACGCCTTCGCGGCGAATCCAGTCGAGAATCGACTCCATCGAGTCCTCGACCGAGAGGATGAAGCAGGCCGAGCACTGCGGCTTCTCCTCGAAACCGACGTTGAACCACACCGGGGAGTTGAACGAGGCCAGCTGATTGACCAGGATCGCCTTCAGCTCCGAGGCGAAGGTCTCTGCCTCGGTCTCGTCCGCGAAATAGCCACCCTGGACGCCCCAACCCGTGATCGTGTCGGCGACGCGATCGACCATGTGCTTGACCGAACGCTCGCGCTCCGGGGAATCCATGCGCCCGCGGAAGTACTTCTGCGCGACGATGTTCGTCGCCGTCTGCGACCAGAACTTCGGGAACTCGACGCTGCGCTGCTCGAACGCGGGGCCGTCCTTGCCCGGGATGTAGGCGTCGCGGATCTCCCACTCGATCTCGGTGAAGGGATCGCGGCCGGGGATCGTGTAGTAGTGCTCGACCCCGCAGCTGCGCACCGGATCGACGACGGTGTTGACGAGTAGCTCGTCAGCGATCTGGGGTGCCTGAACAGTCCGATCCACGGCCGACATTTCGTCCTCCCCGAAAGACTATCTGTGCTACATGGGCCCCAAGAGGGGCGGACTGCGGAGGGTAGCGCGGGGGTCGGACGGATAGTAGGTGAGCGCTGACCTGCTTCGCATAGTGGTCTTTTGCAGGTATTTTAGCTGATCAGGCGCTGGCTCCCGCCGCCGAGGCTTCCGCGCGGCTCTCTACGTGGCGACCGCCTCCCGACCTGCCGGCCGGTACGTGTGAACCTGGACGCCGGTGGCGAACGTCGTCGTGTCCACGAGCTCCAGCGGGGTCTTGTGCGGCGAGTCCGGGAAGAGCCGTTTGCCCGAGCCGAGGACGACTGGGAAGACCATCAGCCGGTATTCGTCGACGAGGTCGTGCTCCATCAGCGTGTGGACGAGCGTGCGGCTGCCGGCGACGAGAATCGGGCCGCCGTCCTGCTGCTTCAGCTTCGTCACCTCCCCGGCGACGTCGACCCGGATCGGCGTCGAGTTGTGCCAGCCGAGCTCGTCGAGGGTTGTCGTGACGACGTACTTCCGCATCGAGTTCATCTTGTCGGCGAACTCGCCCGTGCGCTCGGGCCAGGCGCCCGCGAAGCTCTCGTAGGTGATCCGTCCGATCAGCTGGGCATCGGCCTCGAGCACCTCCTGGAGCTTGAACGCCATCTGCTCCTCGCCGATGTAGTCGAAGACCCAGCCGCTATGGGGATGAGTGGGCTCGCCACCGGGCGCCTCCATGACGCCGTCGAGGGTGACGAACTCGGTCACGATCAGTTTCCTCATCGGGCTCTCCCTTGTCGCATGCCGTGTCGTTCTCGCGGCACGGCGGTTTGCCAGTGAGACCAGAGACGTGCCGAATACTCATCGCGGGCCGGACGCGCCCCGGTGCGGCAGCTAGCGCAGCTCGCCGGCGAGCATGTCCAGCAGCAGGCCGTCGTGCCAGGTTCCATCGGGCCCTCGCTCGTAGTTGCGCATGACACCGACGCGGCGGAAGCCGATGCTCTCGTACGAGCGGATGGCGCGTGCGTTGGACGCCGCCGGATCGATCGTGAGACGGTGGTGGCCTCGCACGTCGATGAGGTAGCGCGCGAGCACGCGTAGCGTCTCCGCGCCGAGGCCCTGTCCCTGACGTGCCGTCGCCAGCGAGATGTCCATGCCGGCGTGGCGGTAATCGGGCTCGAGCTCCTCCGAATACATGACGACGCCGATCAGCTTCGCCGTCGGTCTCGATGGCGAACGACACGGTCTCCGCGTCGTCGAGGAGGTCGCGACGGACGCGCTCCTCGTCGTGATCCCCCCACCAGCGGGCGACCTCGGGCTCTCGCAGGATCGCCGTCACGCGCGGGACGTCGGCGGCCACGAGCGCTCGCAACGTCACGCGTTCACCGCGCAGGACGGGCGTCGGCTCGGGCGGCGCGCCGGTCATGCGGCTGAGTGTCGCACGGGCACGAACTTGACACGGTTCCGTGCGTATGTTGGCACGGCTCGTGACACACGTGTAGGGGGTCTGACCCCATGGGTCAGACCCCTTCCTCGCCCCCGGCACGAAGTTGGCACGGTCGAGCCCCACCTCCGACATATGTGTGTCTTGACCTGTATGGGGTCTGACCCCCGGGGTCAGACCCCGGGGTCAGACCCTAGGCACGCTGGGCTCGGAGTCAGATCCCGGTGCCGCGGGCATCCTCACGGAGCCGCAGAAGGCCGTAGGCGGCGAGGCTCGGGCCGTCGCGGATCCTCCTGTCACGGATGAGCCCCTCGAGCTCGGGCCGGCTGGCCGTGCGAAGGGTGATGTCCTGCTCGTCGGGCGCGAGGCGGAGCTCGCCCTGCTCGAGCTCGGTGGCGAGGAAGACGTGCATGACCTGGTCACAGAAGCCGTAGGCGACGAACAGCTCGCCCAGCCGCTCGAGCCGCCCGGCTGCGAGGCCCGTCTCCTCGCGTAGCTCGCCGGCCGCGATCTCGGCGGGATCCGCGTCCGGTCGCTCCTCCCAGGCGCCCTGCGGGAACTCGCAGAAGCGGCCGCCGACCGTATAGCGGTACTGCTCGACGAGCGTGAAGCGCTCGCCGTCGAACGGGATCACGATGGCGCAGGGCGGCTTCTCGACGACCCCATAGATCCCCGGGGTCCCGTCGGCCCGGACGATGTCGTCCTCGCGGACGCGCAGCCAGCGGTTCTCGTAGACGACCCGGGAGCGGACCGCCCGGATCGCCACCGTGGCTCCTACGATGCGTCGCCGACGATCACGACGAGCTGCGCTCCGTGCAGGTCGGCCGGACGCATCCCGTCGAGCGGCATGGTGCGATCGCGGGCTAGCCCGAGGTCCTTCGCGAGCCGCCTGGCCTCGCCGAGGAAGCCGCCGCGGTACATGACGATCGTCCGTGGGAAGTTGCGGTTCGCGGCGTCGGCGACCCCCGAGACCGGATAGCGGAGAGCCTGCACCACGGCTGCCATCTGGCCCGCGGCGCCCGCGAATCCGTTGCCGTTGAGGACGAGCACCTCCGTCTTCGCCCTGGGGAGCTCGGCGACAGCCGCAGGCTCGGCGGCGGGATTGCCGCCCGATGCGGGCTCGCCCTCCGCGCCCGCTGGCTTCCCGTCGCCGTCCTTCTCGCCCTCGGCCGGTGACGTCGCGGCGGCCGGGCTCGCCCTTTCCGGGGAGTCGGCGAACGGCTTGGCGACGAAGGCGAGCGCGACGACAACGAGGGCGACGAGCTCGACCGCGGCCACGGCGCCGACGATGAGAGCCGTGCGTCGCCAGCCGGATGTCGGCTCGGAGAAGCGCGGCAGCGAGGGGGCGGGGAGGTCCACGGAGGTTCGGTTTCGCCCCGCGGGCGCCCAGTCCTTCCCCCGATTCCGCCGGTGTCACTCCTTGCTACGAATCCAGTCCCAGGTTCCTCGTAGCCCTTCGTCGAGCCCGACCTCGGGGCGAAAGGCGAGCTCCCGCTCGGCAAGCCCGGGATCGAGGACGCTCCGGCCGAGCTCGCCCGCGCGCGCCGGTGCGAACTCAGGCTCGACGTCGACGCCGGAAACCCGTAGACATGCCTGGAAGAGGTCGAGCACGGAGCTCTCCCGGCCGGTGCCGACGTTGAAGATGCCACCTGGGTGCCCGAGCGCTGCGAGCGCCGCGCGGACGACGTCGCCGACGTACACGTAGTCTCGGGTCTGCCGGCCGTCGCCGAAGATGCGCGGTGTCTCGCCTTTCGCGAGCAGGCCGAGGAAGATCGCGACCACGCCGGCTTCGCCGTGGGGATCCTGGCGCGGCCCGTATACGTTGCCGAGCCGCAGGGCGACCCGGTGGCCTCCGTGCAGCCGCGTGTACGTCAGCAGGTATTCCTCCCCGGCGAGCTTCGACGCGCCGTACGGGGAAAGGGGCTGGCGCGGGTCGTCCTCGCGGGCGGGACGCTCGCACTCCCCGTAGATGGCGCCGCCCGTCGACGTGAACACGAGCCGTGCATGGTGTGGAAGTGCGGCTTCGAGCACCTGGATCGTGCCGATGAGGTTCACGTCGGCGTCGTAGTCGGGCCGGTCGACCGACACGCGGACGTCGGCCTGGGCGGCGAGGTGAACGCAGGCGTCGGGACGAACGCGCTCGAAGAGGGCGCCGAGGGCGGGGCCGTCGCGGATGTCTCCCTCGACGAGCGTGGCCTCCGCCGGGACGTTCTCCCGCCGTCCGCTCGAGAGGTTGTCGACCACGTGAACCTCGTCTCCCCGCGCGACGAGGGCGTCGGCGACGTGCGAGCCGATGAAGCCTGCCCCGCCGGTGACGACGACGCGCACATCAGGATCGTAGGCGCACGGGTCGGATGACGAAGCGGCAGTGGGTTCGTTCACAATGCAGCTGGCGTGAGATCCCGGGGCCCGGTTCTCATCGCGTTGGCTGCGGTCGGCGTTCTCGTCGGCGTTCTCGCGAACGCCTTCTTCGCGGGCGGCCAGGCCCCGCCGGCCAGCCCGGTAGCGCAAGCGGCGACACCGCCTCCGGCCGAGAGCGTTCTCTCCGAAGTCTCGGCATCCCCTCCAGCCGCGACGACAGCAGCGCAGCCGGGGCTCGCGCTGAACTACGGAGACCGCGCGCGCGAGCCCGTGCGGCCGAAGCTCAGCGCCAAGAGCTACATCGCTATCGACGCCGACACGGGGGAGGTGCTCGTGGCTCGCCGCGAGCAGCGGGTGCGTCCGATCGCGTCGCTGACGAAGATGATGACCGCGCTGATCGTGATCGAGGACGGGGAGCTCGACCGGAAGATCAAGGTTCCGAAGGTGGCAACGCTGGTCGAGCCGAACAAGGAAGGGCTGCTCGCCGGCCGCTGGTATCCGCGCCGGCTGCTGCTCAACTCGGCGCTCTTGGTCTCGTCGAACGACTCCGCCGAGGCGCTCGCCTTCGCGGGCGGGGACGGCTCTCTGAAGGCCTTCCACCGGCGCATGAACGCGAGGGCGGCGGAGCTGGGCATGGAGCACACGACCTATGCGAGCGGATCGGGACTGGAGGATGAAGCCAACCTCTCCACCGCGGCCGACCAGGCGATTCTGGCGCGGGTGGCGCTCGAGAACCCCACCTTCGCGAAAATCGTGCGCACCGTGCGGAGGATGGTCGACTGGCCTCCTCCGACCTACGCCAAGGAGTGGGTCAACCACAACCGGATGCTGGCCACGTACGAGGGCACCTACGGGGTGAAGACGGGCTATACGCGCAAGGCCGGTGGCTGCCTTGTCGTCGCGGTGCGGCGCGACGGGCACGACGTGATCGCGGTCGTCCTCGGCTCGCAGAACGTCTGGCGCGACATGCCGCTGCTCGTCGACGAGGCCCTGGCGCGCGCCGAAGGCTAAGACTGTGTTCGTCACCTTCGAGGGCATCGACGGGTCCGGGAAGTCCACCCAGGCGGCACTGCTGGCGGAGACGTTCGAGGCGGAAGGCCGCGAGGTCGTCCGGACGCGCGAGCCGGGTGGCACGGAGGTCGGCGAGCGCGTGCGCGCCATCCTGCTTCACGGCGGCGACATCGCGCCGTGGGCGGAAGCGGCGCTCTTCGCGGCCGCCCGGGCGCAGCTCGTCGACGACGTCGTCCGGCCGGCGCTCGCCCGGGGCGCCGTCGTCGTATGCGATCGCTTCCTCGACTCGTCGCTCGCCTACCAGGGGATCGCGCGCGGCCTGGGCCTCGACGCCGTCCTCGAGCTGAACCGCGTCGTCCTCAGCGGGCTGCTGCCGGACCGCACGTTTCTGCTGCTCCTGCCCGTCGACGAGGCTGTGCAGCGCTCGACCGCTCCCCCCGACCGCATCGAGCGCGAGGGCGTCGCGTTCCTCGAGCGGGTCGATCAGGCCTACCGGGAGCTTGCGGAGACCTTCGCCGAGCGGATCGTGGCTCTCGACGCGACGCTCGCGCCCCGTGCAATCGCGACCCAGATCAGGGATGAGCTTCGAGCGCGTGCTTGAGCAGGAGGAGGCGAAGCGCCTTCTCACCGCCGCGCTGCACGAAGGCCCGGCCCACGCCTATCTGTTCCACGGGCCGCGCGGGGTCGGCAAGCGAACCGCGGCGCTCGCGTTCGCGGCGGAGCTGCTCGGCGACGACGGCCGGGTCGAACGGCGGGCGCACCCCGACCTCTACATGCTCGAGCCTGTCGGGGAGCAGATTCGCATCGACGCGATCAGGACGCTCCGGCATGACCTGCACATGCGGCCCTTCGAGGCCTCACGGCGCATTTACCTCGTGTTCGGCGCCCATCTGATGAACGAGGATGCCGCCGACGCGCTCCTCAAGGACCTCGAGGAGCCGCCCGGCTATGCCGTGATCGTGCTCGTCGCCGACGAGCTCGGCCCGCTGCCGGAGACGATTCGTTCGCGCTGCCAGCTCGTGCCGTTCCAGCGCCTCTCGCGGCGCGCTCTCCTGACGTTCGTCTCGGAGCGGCGGCCGGAGCTGTCCCCGGAGGCTCTGGCCGCCGTCGTCCGCGTGGCCTCGGGTCGGCTCGACCGGGCGGCGCGCCTGCTCGACGAGGATGCGATCGCCCAGCGCGAGGCCCTGCTCGAGCTCGCCCGTACGCCGTACGCGGCAGAACGGTTCGACGCCGGCGAGGCAGCCGGTGTCGTGCTCGGCTTCGCGAAGGCGTCCGCCGACCGCGCCCGGGAGGCGGCGGCGGCGCAGGACGTCGAGGAGACCGCACGCGAGCGCGAGCAGCGCGCGCGCCGGGCCGCGCGCGGTGCGGAGCGCGAGGAGATCGTCGAGGCACTGGATCTGCTCGCCAGCTGGTACCGAGACGTCGTCGCAGCGGCGGTCGGAGCCAAGGGCGCTGCGTTCAACGCCGACCGACTCGATCTCCTCGATCTGGACGGCCGGCAGGTCGGGCCCGCAGCTGCCGCCGCCGCCGCGGAGGCCGTCGTCGAGACCCGGCGGCGCTTCGAGCTGCAGGTATTCGCATCGCTTGCGCTGGAGGCGCTTTTCATCGAGCTCGGTCAGGCCCTGGGCCCGAATCGTGTGGCACAGCAGGCCGAGGTAGCGCCCGCGCTGCCAGAATGACTCCATGCGCGAGGCCGTAGGCGTCGTCTTCTCCCCCGGCGGGAAGGTCTACTCGTTCGATCCGGGCAGCCTGCAGCTGGCGTGGAACGAGAAGGTCATCTGCCAGACCGCGCGCGGCAAGGAGTACGGGCGCGTCGTCGAGCCGAACCACCCGGTCGACGACCCCGCGCTCGCCGGGCGGCTCAAGCAGGTCGTGCGACGGGCTACCGAGGCCGACGACGAGCAGGTTCGTCAGAACCGGCGCGAGGCGAAGGCCGGCATGCTCGCGTTTCGCGACGCCACCCGAGAGCTCGGCGTCGAGGCGAAGCCGATCGCCGCCGAGGTCGTCTTCGACGGCTCGCGCCTGGTCTTCACGTACGGGAGCGAGGGCAGGATCGAGACGCGGGCGCTCCAGGACGAGCTGTCGCGGCGGCTGAGCCGGCGCGTCGAGCTGCGCGGCGTCGGTCCGCGCGAGCAGTCGCGCCTGTGCGGCGGCTACGGGCTCTGCGGGACGCAGCTCTGCTGCACTCGCTTCCCCTCCCACGAGCAGCCCATCGCGCTGAAGATGGCGAAGGACCAGGATTTGCCGATGTCGTCGGGCCGCATCACCGGCCTCTGCGGGCGGCTCCGCTGCTGCCTTGCCTACGAGCATCCGATGTACCGGAGCTTTCGCGATCGCGCGCCGCGCGTCGGCCGCAGGGTCGAGACCCCGCACGGCCCAGGTGTCGTGAAGGCCTACGAGGTGCTGAAGGACGCGTGCGTGGTCTCCCTCGATGCGGAGAAGGTGCTCGAGGTGAAGATCGACGAGTGCCGGGAGCTCGAGGCCGAGCACGGCGCGCGCTGAGAGCCAACCCGAGGAGGGGGACGTGATCGAGCTCTACTTCACGCCGGGCGCCGCGTCGCTGGCCGTGCACGGCGTGCTCGAGGAGGTCGGGGCCGAGTACCGGCTCGTCCGGGTGACGAAGGAGGCCGGCAAGGTCGACCCCCCGGAGCTCCCGACCCTGAACCCGCATGTGCGCGTCCCGACCATGGTGGACGGCGATCTCGTCATGTTCGAGTCGGCAGCGTGTGTCATGTACCTCTGTGACGAGCACGCCGAGGCGGCGCTCGCGCCGGCGCTCGGCACCCGCGAGCGCGCGCTCTGGTACCGCTGGCTGACCTACCTGACGAACACGGTGCAGGCAGCGTTCATGGTCTACTTCTACCCCACGCGCGCGACCGACGACGCGCAGGCCGAGGAGGGCATTGTCGCGAAGACGGCCGCGTCGCTCGCCGGCATGCGCGACCACCTCGAGGGCGAGCTCGCCGCGAACGGTCCCTACATCCTGGGCGAGCGCTTCACGAGCGCCGACCTCTACCTCGCCATGCTCACACGCTGGGGCCGCCGGCTCCCGGAGAAGTGGTGGGACCGGCCGCAGCTCGGAGCGCACTACCGGCTCGTCACGGAGCGTCCGGCGATCAAGCGCGTCTACGAGCAGGAAGGTCTCGAGGAGTAGGGGCGGGCCTTGGCCCGCCCTCTGTACAGGCCGGATATCCGGCCCATTCCACCGGGTGCTCGGCGCCTCGAGGTAGGCCGGATCTCATCCGGCCCGCTCGGGCCCGCACCGCCTACCGTATAGGGCCGGATATATCCGGCCCATTCCAACGGGTGCTCGACGCCTCAGATGTAGGGGCCGGATCTCATCCGGCCCGCTCGGGCCGGCACCGAGGCCGCGCTATCCTTCCTCGGGCGCCGACGTAGCTCAGCTGGTAGAGCACATCACTCGTAATGATGGGGTCCGGGGTTCGAGTCCCCGCGTCGGCTCTCAGGTTCCGGTCGCCGCGATGTCACGCGGGAGGCCGGGAACCAGGGACCTCGGCGGGAGCTGCCGGCGGCCACTGCGCGGTCTGGGCCTCTGCCGCGAGCGCTTCTGCGCGGAGCACGGCGATCTTCCGGTCGATCCAGTTCACGATCGCGTGCACGCCGAGGGCGAACAGCCCGTACATGATGATCGCGAAGAGGATCGAGAAGTCGAGGACCGAGCCGTTCTCGCCTTCGACCTGCGGATAGATGGCGCGGAAGGGCGCGAGCAACCGGTCGGTCGCGCGGTATACCCACTGGGTGAAGGAGGCAGCCTCGCTCGCGTTGGTGAGCTGGAGGAAGAACGCTATCGCCAGCAGGATCACCGCCAGGATGAAGAACAGGTAGACGAACCACGTCAGCCAGCGGCCGAAACGAAGCGCGGTGAACTTCTCGCTTCCCCGCGGCCGTGGCTCGGGCTGCCGAGGGGGTACGGCGGGCTGGTAGGACACCGGGCCAGGGTATCGGACTCGACGGCCGAGATCGCTCCGGCCTGAGCCGACCGCCGGCGTCGCGCGGAGGGCACCGACAGCCGCTGACACCCGTCACTCGACGAACCGATCACCTGTCTGCCCTAACGGTGGCTCGTAGGGGCCGCTCGACGCCGGGAGAATGTTCGCATTCGACTGGAAGAGGTTGGTGGGGTCGTACCGGCGCTTGATCGCTGCCAGTCGTTCGAACGTGGGCGGCGGGTAGGCGGCGCCGACGCGCTCGGCGCCCTCGTCGCCGAGGTAGTTGGCGTAGGCGCCATCCGTCGCCGGGGCGACCGCCTGCCAGAAGGCCTCCACCCAGGCCAACGTGTCGGTCGGCGTCGGCGGGCTCGTCCCAGGCGTTCTGCAAGTTGAGGAAGGCGATCTTGTCGCGGTGAGCAAACGCGGTCGCGTCGTTCGGGACACGCTCGATCGCGCCGCCCAGCACTCTCAGCATGGCCATGCCGAAGGGTGAGGTCGGACGAGCGCACCACTCGAGCATGGTCTCGAGGGTCTCGTCGGAGATCTCGCGCAAGAAACCTGATCGGACCGCGTGCGGGCGCCTGACCGCCGCCTGCGCGGTGAGGTCGGTGAGCGCCGTGTACGGCATCGCACCGGTCGTGTCGGCGAGGGGCGCGGTGCCCGCGAGCGAGCGAAACGCGTTCAGCCGATCGTGAGCGGTATCGGCGGCGCCCGTGTCGCACGCGAGGATCGAGACGACGTGGCGCCCGTGCTGCTCGGTGGGCAGGAAGTCGAACGGTGGCGCCTGCATGACGAACGCGAGCGTCGAGAGATCGTCGGGTGCGGCCAGGGCCGTGTCGGTGTACGCCCGCAGGATGCGGCTGGTGGCCGGATAGACGATCGCGCCGCCCATCCACGGTGTCGACCGGGTGGAGCCGGAAGCGCAGCTCGATCGCGATCCCGAAGTTGCCGCCACCTCCGCGAACCGCCCAGAACAGCTCCGGATGCGTCTCGGCATCGGCGGTCAAGAGATCGCCGCCGGCAGTCACCAGATCGACTTCGAGCAGGTTGTCGACCGTCATTCCGTACTTGCGCGAGAGAAGGCCGAAGCCACCGCCGAGGGCGAGCCCGGCAACCCCTACGGCCGCGACGTCGCCCGCTGGCGTCGCGAGGGCGTGCCGTCCGGCGCCGTCGTTGTAGTCGCCCCAGGTCAGTCCGCCGCCGGCGGACGCGATGCGCCGCTCGGGGTCGATCGCGAGCAGTCTCATCGGCCTCAGGTCGATGACCAGTCCGCCGTCCACCACGCCATGGCCGGCCGGACTGTGGCCCCCGCCACGGACCGCAAGCGGCATCTCCTCGGCATGAGCCCAACGCACGGCACGCGACACGTCGGCCGCGGTGCGGGCTCGCACGATCAGCGCCGGCCGGCGGTCGATCGCGGCGTTCCAGACACGCCGGGCGTGCTCGTACTCCGCGTCGCCGGGCCGGATCACCTTGCCCTGCAGCTCGTCGATCATCGTCTCCATGTCGGCTGTGCCTCCTTCGCCGTCTGGATCACGGTCGAAACCTCGAGGGTGCCGCAGGTGAGGGCGCGGATCCATCCCAGGAATCTGGGTTCACGAGCTCCGGCCGGGCCACGCCCGCGCTACGAGAAGAGTCGCGGGTCGCCGTGCTCGAAGAAGAGACGGGCGACGAGCTCGCCTCGGCTCGACACGCCGACCTTGGCGAAGACCGACTTGAGGTGATCCTGCACGGTGTAGGGGGAGAGGTGAAGCCGGTTCCCGATCGCGTCGGTCGCCAGTCCGCGCGCCACGAGCTGCGTTACCAGCCGCTCTCGTTCTGTGAGCCCGTGGGCGTCGGCGATGAGCGGCGCAAGCTCCGGCGAGCCCGCTGCCTCGAGTGTCACTGCGATGCGGGCGTCAAGCCCCTCGCCGAGCACCGATCCGCGCGCGATGAGCCAGCGGCCGGAGGGAGCTCGCATCCGGGCGGTGGCCGTATGGCCCGCGTCCAGGCTCGCTGCTCGGGCCTGGCTTGCCACTGCCTGGATCACCGGCGGCAGCGTCTCATCCGAGCCGCCGTCCCGAAGCTCTGCCAGCCATGCCGTGGCCGCGCTGTTGGCTGCGTCGATCGAGTAGTCGTCAGCGAGCAGCAGCAGGCCCGCACCGGGATTGCTCTCCCCTGCGTCCTCGCGGGAGAGGTCCGCGAACAGCACGGCGCGCCGGAGGCCCTCGGCGAGGGGGCGGGAGAGCGAGCCGGCGAGCCTCACCTCCCGTGGCGTGAAGTTCGCTCGGCCCGTCTCGCGCAGCAGCGTGAGAGCGCCCCACGTCCCCGTTGTGTCGGCGAGCGCGGCTCTGAGCTCGTCGCCGAACCCATGTGGCCGCTTCAGCTCACGGTGGCGCACGCTTCGATCGAGCTTTCCTCCGGTCGCCCCGCTGAGGCTGGCGGCCGGCAACCTCGACTCCGCAAGGTCGCGGAACTTGTTGACGTCGGGCTCACGCAGCTCGATCTCGGTCAGACGCGCCGTTGCCGCCTCCGGAAGCCCGTTCTCGACCACCTCACCGGTCGGTAGCAGCGTCGCCGGGTCGAGCGTCAAGATGCAGACGCCGTCGAACGGCACCGCACGCCGCAACGCTCGCGTCGCCCGGCGCGTGAACCCGCACACGTCCAGCCGCAGTGAGCGAGCCGCACGATCTCTCTGTGGACGCTCTCGGAGGCCACGGCTCTTCTGTACCCGCTTTGCCTCGAGTGCTACCCGCAACAAGCCAGATCCTGGGCTCGAACCGCGGCAGGGAACCTGATCAGGCCGTCAGGCGAGGAGGGTGCGTTCGGCCGTGATGACGAGGGTCTCGGCGATCTCGTCGGGTGACAGGCCCCTGCCGTGGAGGAGGTCGAAGGCGTCGAAGCCGGCGAGCAGCCAGATGACGTCGGCGGCCCGCTCGGGCGTGACGTCGGGTCGCAGCAGCTGCTGCTCGGCGAGGCGCGCTGCGAGGCGGGACATGCCCGCCGCGCGCTGCTGCTCGACGTTGCCCACCGCCTGGCCAACGCCGTCCGGGTCGAGGTGGGCCATCGAGGCGAGGACGCGGAGGACATCACGCTCGGCCGCGTACATCTGGACGCCGGCCTCGAGGCCGCCGCGGAGGTGCTCGCGCGCATCGGGATGGCGGACTGCCTCGAGGAGGCGGTCGTAGCCTGCTCCGTGCAGGAGGTCGACTGTGAGCGCCTCGAACAGGCCGGCACGGGAGCCGAAGACGAGGTACACGGTCGAGCGGGCAACCCGGGCCCGCCGCGCGATCTCGTCGACGCTGACCGGGTGCGGCGGCGCCTCCCGCAGCCGCTCGTAGAGCGCGTCGAGGATGCGCCGGCGCGTCTCCTCCGCTGCCTCGGCGCGCAGCCGCTGCTCGTATGGGCGCCTGCTCACGCCGGCATCCTAGCCGTTTCGCTTGACAGAGAGTCCATTGAAAGACATACTGTCCGACAGAAAACATGTTGTCCGATGAAAGAGGACTGATCAATCATGGAAACGCGTGAGGTACCTGTGCTGGTGGTGGGTGGAGGCGCCGCCGGCTTGACGATCGCCGTGACGCTCGCGCGCTACGGCATCGAGTGCCTGCTGGTCGAGCGCAGGCATACGCCCTCGGCCCATCCGCGGGCCACCACCACGAGCACCCGCACGATGGAGCTGTTGCGCTCGTGGGGCCTCGAGGAGGAGGTTCTCGCCGGCGGGGTCGATGTCGACTGGCTCATGTGGCGGTGCGAGACGCTGGCCGAGGCCGCCGACGGTGTCGGGCTCCATGTGGGCCTCCCGACGCGCGAGCAGAGCGGGCTGATCAGCCCGACCGCGCCGGGCTGCGTGCCGCAGGATCACCTCGAGTCGGTGATGTTCTCGTACCTGCGCTCCCTCGGTCCCGCCCGGGTCGAGCTCGGCACGACGCTGGAGCGGATCGAGAGCAGGCCGGATGGCGTCCGGGCGATCGTCCGCGGCCGCGACGGCGCGGCGCGGGAAGTGCGTGCGCGCTACCTCGTCGCGGCCGACGGTGCCTACAGCACTGTCCGCGACCAGCTCGGTCTACGCATGCACGGCTCCCAGGACATCCTCGCCGCCGCCACGTCGCTGTTCCGTGCTCCGCTCTGGTCGCTGCTCACGGAGCACCGTTACGGGATCTATTCCATCGGCCTTCCCGAAGCCGAGGGCGTGTTCCTCCCCGCCGGTCCGGGCGACCGCTGGGGATACGGGTACTTCGTCCCGCCAGGCGATGGCGGGAGTGCCGAGCCGAGCCCGGAGCAGATGTCCGAGCGGATCCGGCTCGCCGCGGGTGTCGCCGACCTGCCGCTGCGGCTCGAGCGCCTCGGTTCGTTCTCCTCGGCGGCGCAGCTCGCCGAGCGCTTCCGCCACGGCAACGTGTTCCTCGTCGGGGACGCGGCCCACCGTGTCACTCCCCGCGGCGGCACGGGTATGAACACCGCCATTCAGGACGGACACGACCTCGGCTGGAAGCTCGCCTGGGTGCTTCGCGGTTGGGCGCATCCCGACCTGCTCGAGTCCTACGAGCGGGAGCGCCGCCCGGTCGCCGAGCACAATGTCGCCCGCTCGGCCGACCCCGACGGCTCCATGCGGGATCCCGAGGACGAGGTGCACGTCGACCTCGCCGGCCGCATCGCGCACGTCTGGCTGTCCACTCCGAGCGGTCGCATGTCCACGCTCGACCTGCTCGGCCCTGGACTGACGCTCTTCGTCGGCTCCGGACGCAGAGGGCTGGGCGCGCGCGGCCGAACACCTCACCACAACGTTGCCGCTCGTCGTGCACACGCTCGACGACATCGCCGCGCGTGCGCTCGGCGTCCGCCGAGGCGGTGGTCTGCTCGCCCGAGCCGACGGTCTGCCGGTCGCCTCCTGGTCGGAGTCGACCGACGCCGGCTACGCGCTTCATGCCGCGATCGCCGCCGCGAGCGCGACCACGCCCCAAGCGCGACCGCGGGCAGAGGAGGCAGTCCGCGAGGCCGCCTGACCACCGGCCGGCCTGCGATCCGTGACGCTCCCGCCTATGAGGAGCTCGTCAGAGCAGTCTCGATACGTTCGAGCCGTCTGTCGAACTGACGGAGCTCGTCTGCCGTGGGAGCCAGAGCGGCTTCGATCCGTTCGAGCCGCCTGTCGAGCTCACGAAGCTGCTCCGCCGTCGGGGTCTTGGCATCCAGGGAGGCTCGCTCGAGGTGTGAGCGCGATACGAAGGCGCTCGTGATCGCGGCCGTGATGACCGTCAGGAAGCCGATACCGAACAACATGACGAAGGCGGCGATGAACTGTCCAGAGGCGGTCGTCGGAACCACGTCGCCGTACCCGACGGTCGTGATCGTCTGGACGGCCCACCACAGCCCGGATCCGATCGACGGATAGTTCTCCTGGTCGGCAACCGTCATTACGATGCCGGCCGCGACGGTGATGGCGATCGACGCAGTGGCGATCACGATCGTGGCACCGCGCGGCGTGGTAACACGTGTCAGTGCGTTGTCGAGCCGCCGTTCGAGCCTGGTCTCGTCCGACATCGCGGGTGGCTTTCGCGCTCGCCGGCTCCGGTCCTGCCGATCGCGGCCGATGGCCGCTCCCTACCATGTGTGATCGAAGCGAAGGGAGGCGTGATGGCGGCGCCGAAGCGACAGCACGAGTCGCGAGACCAGGCTGAGCCGGCCCCCGGCGACGGGTATCTCCTCGACAACCGCGCCGACGAGGCCGGCGGCAGATTCGAGGCGCTGGCTGCGATCTTCGATCCGGTCACACGTGCGCGAGTGGCGGCGCTCGGGATCGAACCGGGGTGGCGCTGCTGGGAGGTCGGGGCGGGCGGGCCGTCGGTGCCGTCGTGGCTGGCCGAGCGGGCAGGGCCGTCCGGATACGTGCTGGCGACCGACATCGACGTCGAGTGGGTCGAGGCGCAGGCGGCTTCGCGGTTCGAGGTGCGACGCCACGACGTCGCCGCGGACGATCCTCCCGACGACGAGTTCGATCTCGTGCACGCGCGTCTCGTGCTCAGCCATGTGCCCGGGCGCGACACAGGCCTCGAGCGCATGGCTGCCGCTCTGCGACCCGGCGGCTGGCTGCTCGTCGAGGACTTCGACGTGGCGCTGCAACCGCTCGCGTGTATCGATGAGCAGACCGACGCGGACGTGCTCGCCAACCGCGTGCGCGGTGGGTTCCTCGAGCTCCTCGCCGCGCGCGGCGCGGAGCTCTCCTACGGTCGCAGCCTTCCGAGGCGCCTCGGCGAGCTCGGTCTCGAGGACATCGGTGCCGACGCCTACTTCCCGGTGGCGCTCGCCGCCGGGAGGGAGCTCGAGCTTGCGAACGTGCACCAGGTCCGGGACCTGCTGCTCGGGAAGAAGCTGGCGACCGCCGACGAGGTCGACCGCCACCTCGCCAACGTCCGGACCGGCGCGGTCGACATCGCCACTCCGCCGCTCGTCTCCGCCTGGGCGCGGCGACGCTGAACGCCTGGCGCCTGTGGCCTCGGTCTACCATGAGCTGATGGACGAGCCACGCTCGGAGTGGCTGATACGCCGTCCGGCGCCGGTGCTGGAGCCGCTGGTCGATCGCTACGTCGGCTACCGGCTCTCTGGATTCGGAGCCGGCGTCCATCGAGGACTGCCGTCGCGGCACATGACGCTGATCGTCAGCATCGGCCCGGAGATCGACGTGATCGGCCAGACCGATCCGGCGCAGGCGCCGGACCGGTACCGCTGCGTCGTGGGCGGCCTGCAGGCGGCACCGGCGCTGATCGCTCACGACGGCAGCCAGGAGGGCGTGGCAATCGAGCTGACCCCGCTCGGCTCGCGTGCGCTGCTCGGGATGCCCGCCGGCGCGCTGTGGAACACGTCGCTCGAGCTCGAGGACGTCGTCGGCCGGGCGGGGTCGGAGCTGTGGGAGCGGCTTCAGTCCGCGGAAGCGTGGTCGGACAGGTTTCGCGCTTGCGATCAGGTGCTCGGACGGCTGGTGCGAGACGATTCGCTGGAGCCGGCGCTGCGGCGCTCCTGGCAGCTGCTCGTGGCCTCGGTGGGCGCGGTTCCCGTGGCCGAGCTCGCCACGACGATCGGCTGGACGCGCCAGCACTTCGCACGCAAGTTCGCCGGCGAGTTCGGCCTCCCGCCGAAGCTCGCCGCCCGCGTCGTGCGGTTCGAGCGCGCACGCACGATGCTGCAAACGCCGTTCCTGTCGATCGCGCAGGTCGCAGCGAGCTGCGGCTACTTCGACCAGGCGCACCTGAACCGCGACTTCGTCGAGCTCGCGGGCTGCCCGCCGGCGCGCCTGCTCGCACAGGATCTTCCATCCGTCCAAGACGGGCGCGAGGACGGTCCGCAATCCTGAGCACCATGAACACACACACGAGCACCGCATACGTCTGGCCCTGCTTCTCCTACCGCGACGCCCGCGCTGCGATCGCGTTTCTCGTCGACGCGTTCGGGTTCGAGGAGCGCGCCGTCTACGCGAGGGAAACCGACCCCGCCGTGGTCGAGCATGCCGAGCTGCGCTGGCCTCTGGGCGGCGGCGTCATGCTCGGCACGGCGGGCAAGGACGACTCGCCCTTCGGCACCCGGCCGCCCGGCAACGACTCCACCTACGTCGTCTGCGACGACCCAGACGGCCTGTTCGAGCGCGCCACGGGCGCCGGCGCGGAGGTCGTGCGCGGCCTCGTGGACGAGGGCTACGGCTCCCGCGGCTTCACCGTCCGCGACCCGGAGGGCAACCTCTGGAGCTTCGGCACGTACGCCGGCGCCTAGCCTCTGGTTCCTCCGACAGCGCTTGGCCGCGCCTCGGCGCCGTCAGCTGGCGATCGAGTTCTTCGCCGTGTCGTGCCTCAGCTTGAGGACGTTGGAGACACTGGTGAACACCGTGTTCTCTCGCGGAGCCGCCGCCGTCGCCGCGGACAGAGGCGCCGCGGAGATGGTCGGGACGATCAGGCCGACCGCCAGGGAGGCGGCGGCCACGGCCTTGAGAACCCGGCTCGTGCGTACAGGCGACTGCTTCATCTCGCTCCTCCTCGTCTTGCGCTCATGGGCCGAGTGTCCAACCCGTCGCTCAAGCGGCGCTCATGAGGAGCTCAACGGCCGTGACGCCGAGGCTGCCTTGACGCCACCCGGGAGCGCGAGGACAATCGCGCGATGGCGACCGGCACGACACGCGTCGCCGCCGTCCAGGCGGCGCCCGCCTTCCTCGACCTGGACGCCGGGGTCGCCAAGGCCGTCTCCCTGATCGGGGAAGCGGCCGGGAACGGCGCCGACCTGGTCGCGTTCCCCGAGAGCTGGATTCCCGGCTATCCCTCGTGGATATTCGGCGCGGCAGGCTGGGAGGACGCCGGCGCCAAGAAGGTGTATCGGCGCTTCCACGCCGGTGCCGTGGCCGTGCCGAGTGGCGCTACCGACGCGCTCTGCGCGGCGGCGCGGGCTCACGGCGTCGTGCTCGTCATGGGCATGACCGAGCGAGGAGGCGAAACCTCGGGCGGGACGCTCTATAACTCACTCCTCTGCGTGTCCTCGGACGGATCGATCCTCGGCGTCCACCGCAAGATCATGCCGACCCACGCCGAGCGCATCGTCTGGGGTCAGGGCGACGGGAGCAACCTGCACGTGTTCGCGACGCCTGTCGGCCGTGTCGGGGGGCTCATCTGCTGGGAGCACTGGATGCCGCTGGCGCGCTTCGCGATGCACACCAAGGCCGAGGAGATCCATGTGGCCGCCTGGCCCGAGGTGGGCGACCCGGAGCTGCATCGCTTCGCGAGCCGACACTACGCGTTCGAGGGAAGGTGCTTCTCCATCTGCGTGATGGGCGCGAGCATGACCGCCGCCGCGCTGCCGGAGGGCTTCGAGCTGCCCGAGGCGATGGGCGCTGCCGACGACTTCGTGGAGGCCGCCGCCGGGGCGCCCCAGCCGGGGACGGCCATCTTCGCCCCGGATGGCACCCTCGTCGCCGAGGCGCCCGCGGGCGAAGAGACGATCGTCTACGGCGACCTCGATCTCGGCCGGATCGCGGAGGAACAGCAGGCCCTCGACGTCGTCGGCCATTACAACCGCCCCGATATCTTCGAGCTCCGCGTCGACGAGACGCCTCGCCGGCACGTCTCCTGGATGCAGCGGCCGGGACCCGCGGCGGCGGCGCAGCAGGTCGGCGACGGCAAGGTCGAGCCCTGACAGCCGCCGGCGCGGCGGCCTGCTCAGTCCGGCTCGATGCCCTTGGCGCGCAGCTCCTCGATCGCGGCTTCCGATTTCGGCAGCGCGTCGACGCCCATGCCCCGCAGCACGGCGGGCGCCTTCGTGAACTGGATCTCGCCGTACTCGACGACCTGGACATGGTTGCCCCACGGGTCGCGGAAGTCGAGCCCGCGTCCCGACAGGATCTCGGCGCCCGCCTGCACTGCCGCCTCTCTGGCAGCACCCAGATCGTCGACCACGAGTCCGATATGGCGGCTGCCATCGGCCGGCTGGGTGCGTCCGGAGGAGAGCGCGACGAACTGGTCGCCCATGTCGATGAAGGCCATATGGCGTCCGCGGCCCCGCAGCGTGAAGTCGAAGATGCGCCCGTAGAACGCGAGCGCCTCCTCGACGTCGCCGACCTCGAGCGCGACGTGGTTCATGCCGACGAGTCGAGCCCTCGCCATTGCGCTACCCGCTCTCCGGCCTCTCGAGCCAGCGGTGGGCGGGGCGCAGCGCCGGCGGCCACGCCGCGAAGCGGCGCAGCACCTCCTCCACCGGGCCTCGGGAGAACAGGCTGCGCCAGACGGTCGCAGCCACCACGAAGCCCGCGAAGACTCCGAGCGGGAAGAGAAACTCGGCGGGAGAAGGGTGGCTTCCGTACTCGGCCGGCGTCCACGGGCGGTCGCCGAGCCAGAACACGAGCGGGACGAGATGCAGCAGGTAGAGCGTCAGCGAGAGCTGGCCCGCCGCTGCAAGCGGCCATAGGGCGCGCGGAAACGCCCGTGCGAGCACGAGGCAGCCGCCGATCACGACGGCGGCCGAGCCGGCGGCGCCGACCATGTACGGGAAGCCGACGGTATGGGGCCTGTCGTCGAAGAGCGCGGCCAGCCTCGGGTCGGAGGCGATCGCGCCGGTCGACTCGGCGACCGCCGCGACGCCGGCCATGGCGGCGACCGCCGCGGCGCCGCCGACCAGGAGCCCGACGTGCCAGCGCCGCTCGACGAGCCGCTGCCGTCCGAGCCACATGCCGAACAGGACGAACGAGAACCAGAGGACCGCCGGATAGCCGAAATGCGTGAACAGGAAGTTGGGCCAGAACTCATCGGCCCGGAGGACCGGGTCGAGCGGCGCTGGATCGGCGAGCGCTCCGAGCTGCGGCCCGAGCTCCATCGCCCCGAACCAGCCGAGCGGCAGCAGCGCGACGGCCAGGACGAGCAGCCAGCGGTCCGGAAGCCCCCTGACGAGCAGCGCGACCAGGAACCAGAACGCGAAGAAATGGAGGATCATCCCGCCCCAGGCCGGCACGAGCAGCAGACCGATCGCCGCGAGGACGGCGGCGCGGCGGATGACGTTGCTCGCCGGCCGGTGCGCCCGTTGCAGTAGGAACGTGAGACCCACCCCGGCCAGCACCGCGAAGAGCGCCGAGGCCCGACCGGACGGGATCCCGAAAAGGAGCTCCTGACCCCACGTCGGGTCGGGAAAGCCGGCCCCGGGCCGCCGGTCGGGATCGATGTAGGCGACGTAGTGCACGACCATCATCCCGAGGATGGCCAGCGAGCGCGCGACGTCGAGGCCGGGGATCCGTCCACCCAGAGGCTCGCCGGCGCGGCGGGCCGGATGAGATCCGGCCCCTGGAGACTTCTGGCGGGCCGGGGCGGCCTCACGGGGCGAACGAGATCCGGCCCGTACGGGCATCCGGAAGGCCGGGTCGGCTTCACGGGCCGGCTGAGATCCGGCCCCTACGGACATCTCCGGGCCCTGTAGGAGCGCGCCGCCTCGACGAGATCTTCGAAGGGACGCAGGAAGCGCTGGTCGTGGTGCCACTGCAACTCGTTGTGCCACTGCAGGCCGGCCGCCCAACCGTCTCCGTCGGTTCGCTCGGTTGCCTCGATCACGCCGTCGAGCGCGCGCACCGTTGCGCTGAGGCGCCGACCGGGCTCGGCCACGGACTGATGGTGGAACGAGTTCACGCGCCGTGGCCCTCCGCCGAACCAGCGCTCGGCGCCGGAGCCCGGCTCGACCGTGACCTCGTGCCAGTGGTCGCCCGGCGGCTCGAGCGCGAGCGCCGCCCAGTCGTAGGTGTGGCGGCCGGCCCCGTCGTGGAGGGTCTCGACGTCCTGGGTGAGGCGGCCGCCGTCGGCGACGGAGAGCACCTGGCTGCCTCGGCAGATCCCGAGCACGGGCATGCCGCGCTCGAGCGCCGCGCGCACGAGCTCGATCTCGAACGCGTCGTGCGCCGCGTCCTCCGGCTCGGTCGAAGCGTGCGGCTGCTCGCCGTACCAGGACGGGTCGACGTCGTCTCCGCCGGAGACCTCGACGGCGTCCACGAGGTCGAGCAGCGAATCGACGTCTTCCACCGGCGTCGAGCGCGGGAACAGGAGCGGCAGCGCGCCGAGCCGCTGAAGCGGCTCGCGCAGGCCTCGATCGACCGCGTCGATGAGCGGATCGTGGAAGTAGATCGTGTAGCCGATCACCGGCCGCGCGGGCACAACCAAACGGTAATCGACAACGGCCACTCGATCGTCTAGGGTCCCGACCTCCATGAGCCGCGGCGCGCTTGTGCTGGCAGCCGGCGCCGTGGCTCTGGCGCTCGCGCCATCGGCCACAGCCGAGCCGGGCAGCTGGGAGGGCGGAGGCCCGCCGGCCCCGGTCATCGGCGTCCTCGAAGTCGATCCGGTGGAGCCGACGACCGTGTACGGAAGTGGGGTCAGCACGGTCTACGTGACCGAAGACGGCGCCGCGTCGTGGCGGCGACTGGCCCGTCCAGACCTGTCGGCGGTGTCGATCGGCGCGCTCGAGGTGAATCCGGCTGCGCACCGGGAGCTCTATCTGCACAGCGACTCGGATCTCTACCGGTCGACGGACGGTGGCGCCGCCTGGACGAAGCTCGACCTCGAGGGCGTGAGCACGTTCGCGCTGCTGCCGGGGGCCCCGGCGACCCTGCTCGCGGCGACGTTCGAGCACGGCGTCCAGCGTTCCACTGACGGCGGCGCCACATGGACGGATTCGTCGGACGGCATCGAGGACCCGAGCCTTGTGGGGTGGTTCGCGGTAGCGCCGTCGGACTCGAGCGTCGTCTACGTCTTCTCGCGGACGCTCTACCGCTCGAGCGACGGCGGGCGCTCGTGGGCGCGGGCGAGCTTGCCCGTCGAGGACTCCTTTCCCCTCGTGCGGGCCGTCGATCCCTCCGCGCCGGACACCCTCTACCTCGCGGACGGGCTCACCGTGTGGCGGACGACCGACGGCGGCGTGACGTGGGAGCGACGAAGCGCCGGTCTGCCCAGCGTCGAGTTCGGCTTCATCCCCGCGCTGGTGGCGGCCCCGAGCCAGCCGGACCTGCTCTACGCCGTGACCGACACGGCCCTCTACCGGACGACGAACGGCGGAGGGAGCTGGCAGCTCGTCAACGACGACGCCTTCGGCACCGTCTCGCCGTGGACGATCGCGATCGACCCGGCCGACTCGCTGCGGGTCTATCGCGCGAGCGGCCAGGGCGTGTTCGTGTCGACCGACGGCGGCGTGACCTTCAGCCCGGCCAACCGGGGCCTGCCGGGGCTCGCCATGCACGCCGTCGCCGCCGGCGCCGACGGAACGGTGGTGGCCAGCCCGCTGTACGGCGGCGTCTACGCCAGCGCGGATGGGGGTCAGACCTGGCGCGGGGGCCTCGGCGAGGAGGTCGAGCACGAGTACGTCGAGTCGCTGGCCGTCGAGGCGGGCGGCCGTGCCTATGCCGGCACCTACCAGGGGTCGCTGTTTCGCTCGGCGAACGGCGGCCTGACCTGGTCGGAGGTCGGGCGCCGCCTGCCGGCCGCGCCGATCTGGGATCTCGAGCCCGATCCGGCGCGCCCGGGTCGGGTGCTCGCGGCGAACGAGCTCGGCGTCTATCGAAGCGGCGATGCCGGCAAGTCGTGGCGGCGTTCCAGCGCCGGCCTGCCGAACACGGGGGTGCGCTCGCTCGCGTTCTCGCCGTCGCAGCCTGCGGTCGTCTACGCAGGGCTCGACCGCGGCGGCGTCTATCGCTCGGTCGACGGCGGCCGCACCTGGCGGCAAGCCGCGCTCGGACGTCTGACCGTCCTCTCGCTCGCGGTCGATCTCGCCAACCCCGACGTGCTCTACGCGGCGACACGGAACGGAGGACTGTGGCGTACCGCCAATCGAGGGCGCGCATGGTCCCTGCTGGCCGATTCAGGGCCCACCGCCTCCGTGGCGATCGACCCCGTAACCGGCACCGTCCTCTTCGCGAGCGGCTCCGACGTTCTGCGCTCGACCGACGGCGGGGACACCCTGACCCCGTACGACGACGGTCTTCCTCTCCTCAGCGGCACGGTGCTGGATCCCGAGGCCGAGGGGCCGCGGACGGTCGTCCGGCTGGCGGCTGTCCCGGGCGGGGCTTTCGCGGCCACGTGGGGCGGCGTCTACGGAGTGCGGTTCGAGTGAGGCGGGCGCTTGCCTGGCTCGGCCTGACGCTCGCGGCCCTCACGGTCGGCGCCTCCTCGCTCGGCGCCGCGAGCCTTCCGTCGGAGGGCCCGTACCGCATCACCGAGCGCGGCTACGACCTCGGCCGGCAGACGTTGTTCCTCCAGGCCGGCGGCGTTCGCCTGCACGGGTTCCCGACCCGCCTCGCGGGGGAGGTTCTCTCGCCGGTGGGGGCCAGGGGCCGCCGGCCGGTGGTCGTGTTCCTGCACGGAGCCCATCAGTCATGCGACATGCAGGACGGCTCGCTGCCGACGCAGGACTGGCCCTGCCGCCCGAGCTTCCTGGACGTCGACAGCTTCACCGGCTACCGCTACGTGGCGCGCATCCTCGCGAGTTGGGGCTTCGTCGTGATCTCGATCGACGCCAACCCGGTCGCGCCGGCGGACAGCGGCGTGCTCACGTTCCCGGACGGGGCGGAGTTCACGCCTCGGACGTGGATGGACATGCGCGCCAAGGTCGTCGATAGGCATCTGCGGCACCTCGCTCGCGCAAACCGCGGCGAGCAGAGCTCGGACGTGGACTTCGGGCTGCGGCTCGGGCACCGCCTCGATCTGTCGCGCGTCGGGCTCGTCGGGCATTCGCGTGGTGGCGAGGGCGTCGTCTGGACGTCGCTGCTGCCGGGGTCGCACCCCTACCGGATCCGCGCCATCGCGTCGCTCGCACCGGTGAACTTCTTCCGGCGGCACCTGCCTGACGTCCCGTTCGCGCTGATCCTGCCCGCCTGTGACGGCGACGTGTTCGACCTCCAGGGCGCGACCTACTACGACGACGTTCGCGATCGGGCGCGGACCTCGCCGCTCTGGCAGGTTGTCGCGCTCGGCGGCAACCACAACTTCTTCAACAGCGTCTGGGAGGACGAGACGGCCTTCTTCCTCCCGGAGCCCGGCACCACCCCGACCGATCCCTGCGGAGCCGATCAGATCGGCAAGACGCGCCTGTCGCGGCCCGCCCAGGAAGCCCTTGGAGCGGCCGTCATCGTGCCGTTCATGCGCGTCTTCGTCGGCCGGGCGCCCGTCTCGCTCGTCGAGCGGCTCGGGTTCGGCGCGGCCCCACCGAGGACCATCGCCGGCGCGGCAGTCGCCGTCAGCTACCAGCCGCCGAGCGCCGACCGGCTCGACGTCATCCGGCCCGCGCGCGGCTCGGATCTACGCCGCAACCGGCTCGGCGGCTCCCAGCGGGCTTCAGGGGTCTTCGCCTACGGGCTGTGCAGCTACGACATCGGGTCGATCCTCCGTGAGAGCGCGATCCGCGGCTGCGGGGCCGAGCCTGCGACGCAGGCGCACGCACTGGCGGAGCTGCGCGTGGCCTGGAACCGCCGGGGCGGCCGGATCGTGACGGCGATCCCGCCCGCGTGGGGTGACGTGCGCCGTTACCGGGCGCTCAGCATCCGCCTCGTGCCCGACCCGTCCGATCGCAGCCGCAACGGTGAGGGCGTACCTCGGCCGTTCTCGCTCGCGCTGCGGGATTCCTCCGGCCGCGTTGCCGCTGTCGCAGTCGCACGCACGAACCCGGCCGTTCAGGATCCGGTGCGGATCACCGTGCTCGGCACGGCCCGGATCCCGCTGGCAGCCTTCGGTGGTGTCGACCTCTCGCGCATCACCGCGGTGGAGATCCGCTTCGACAGGACGCGAAGGGGTCGTCTCCTGCTTACCGACCTGTCCTTCGTCCGTTAGGCGGCAGCGCTCAGCGCCCGCGCCACTCGGGCCGGCGCTTCTCGACGAACGCGCACATCCCCTCCTGGGCGTCGTCGGCAAGCGCGTTGGCGGCCATCGTCGCGGCCGCCACCTCGTAGGCCTCGTGCTCTGCGAGGTCGACCTGGGCGTAGAACCCCTCCTTGCCGACCGCGAGCGCGAGCGGCGACAGGGCGGCGATCTCCTCGACGAGCTCGGCGACGGCGTCGTCCAGCTGCTCGACGGGCACCACGCGATTCACGAGGCCCCACTCGAGCGCCGTCGGTGCATCGACGAGCTTCCCCGTCAGCAGCAACTCCAGCGCCCGCTTCCGTCCGATGGCCCGTACAACCGGCACGGCCGGCGTCGAGCAGAAGAGACCCGTCTTGACCCCGGACGTGCCGAAGCGCGCATCGTCCGCGGCGATCGCGAGGTCGCAGGCCGCGACGAGCTGGCAGCCCGCCGCCGTCGCGACGCCGTGGACGCGTGCGATGACGGGCTGAGGCACGTGGTGGACGGTTTCCATCATCTTGGTGCAGACGTCGAAGAGCTCCTGGAAGTAGGGCAAGTCGCGGCCGGTCATCTCGGCGAGGTCGTGCCCGCCGGAGAAGCCGGGCCCGGAGCCCTCGATCACGATCGCCCGGACCTCGGAGTCGCGCGCGAGCTCCTCGAGCGCCTGGATGACCTCGTGCATGAGGGCGAGCGACAGCGCGTTGCGCTTCTCGGGCCGGTTGAGCACGATCCGTCCGGCGGGCGGAGTGCGATGCACGAGCACGTGCTCGAAGTCGGTCAGGGTTCCGACGGCGTCCACGAGAGCCTCCTCCCGTTCAGGCGCTCCATGAGCTGAGGCGCTGCGTTCACGATAGCGACACCGGCGATCGCGATGCCCATGCCGACGAGAACGAGGGCGCCGGGGATCTCCCCGTAGACGATCTCGGTCAGCACCGCGATCACCGGGACGAGGAACTGCCAGGCCATCACCGTGGTGGCGGACATCCGCTTGAGCGCCCCGAAGTACGCGAGCGTCGCGATCACCGAGCCGCCGATCGCGATCCAGGCGATCGCGCCCCAGAAGTCGCTGCTCGCCCACTCAGCTGTGCCGCTACCCTCGAGCGCGAACGCGATCGCGAGGGTGGCTGCCCCGCCGACGACGTACTGGCCCGCCGTCAGGCCGACCATGTCGAGATCCGGCTTACGAAGGAAGGCCTTCTTCGTCATCAGCACGCCGACCGCCCAGCCCATCGCACCGGCGACGGACAGGCAGACGCCGAGGACGAAGTCTCCCGTGTCGGCGATGTCGCCGAGTTGCGACCAGACCATGACGACGATGCCTACAAAGCCGATGACGAGGCCTCCGACCCCGATCGGGCTCATTCGCTCTTTCAGGAAGACTCGCTCGAGAACGAGGACGAAGAACACCGACGAGTTCGTGATGATGGCTGCGGCAATTCGGATGCTCGAGAGAGATGGGTAGCGGCATAGTCATTTCCCCAATACTGCCCATTGGCATCTAGGCAAGGTTGATCCACATCCCCCGGACCACCATCGACTACCATCACGCCGGGGGATCCCAACTCCGCTGCCCTGCCGACATGGGCCCGGTTATACGTCTCGATGGTTTTAGTCCTCATCACCATTTCAGAGTACCCGCGGGCCCGCCATCTCCTGCCGCCGGAATCAGTTACCCTAACCCCGCGCCGCTCCATATCTGCCGCAACGTTGCCCGCTGCCAGTCGCAGGCCCCATCAGGCGAATGCTAGGTTCCTCGATGCGATATTTCCCGGATAGAGTTCTTTGCGTCCCGGCCCATGTTGTCTGTAGCTACTAGGAGATCATCGAGAACCGCGGCAGAGGCTATATTCATCATGGATCTATGGGGGGAGCGTCTGAGCGTGTCCTGTGCGGTCTGAGCCCCCAAAACGGCCCTCTCAGCGGAGTTCAGGGCATCACGGTAGAGGGGAGGAGGCTACCCCTACCCACCGTTCTGAGGCAACGCGCATCGTCCGGAGACGCCGCTCTATTGCTGCTCTGCCTGCCCCTGCGTGATCTCTCCCGCCGCGAAAGCCGCGACGATTGCCATTAGGGTTTCTTCGGCAGCGTCGAACTCTCCGGAGTGGTCCCGGATATCCGGTTCAAAATCGTCTGCACTCATTCGGGGTCTAGGTAGATGATGCCGCGGGTAGGATCGATCATGTAGAGGCTATCATCCTCGAAATCGTAGGAGATAGCGAACTCATCCCAAATGCTCCAATAGTCAAAGATGATCTGCTGTGCTCCTCGCCCCGTAGCAGGGATTCCCGGAAACAACCATATCATGTATAGAAGTTATCTTCCCGGTAACGGGTACGATCTTCGGGGGTTAGCTTTTCGTGAACTAGCCTCAGCGGGTTCAGTAACGTCTTCCGCGGGACGGGAGGAACGGGACACTAGGACACGTTCAGAGGCTTTGATGGTCCCCGGCATCACGGCGATAACCTCGAAGAACTCCCCATCAACCTCTAGCCGGTCCTAATTCCTTACCGCGGTCCCTAGCGGAGGGCACATTTCCCCTGTGCCACGGATTGAAGCTGAGAGGCTACCACTCCCTCAGAGCCGGAGAACCCCCCTATCCGTCCCCCCGTAGAGTCCACCACTGCCCACGTTCTAACCCTGCCCCCGGAATCATCAATTATGGTGGTATAGCGCCAGATGTTCACCTGTGCGGGGAAGCCAAATACGTTCTCATTCAGGGCTTTTAGCGGCTCGATGGGGAAGGGCATCTAGCGGTACCACATCTCTACGATGATGGATCTATCGTCCCCTTCTCCATCGGAAGCCGTTACCCGATTCGTAAGCCGGTAGACTTCCTGTTCCTCCCACTCGTTTACCCTAATCGACGTGATCCCGGCTTCATGGGAACCCTCATCGAGTAAGGGCCCGGTAGGATCAATGACCCACTCAGAGGTATTGAGGGTTCTCCCCCCTAGCCAATTATTCCAATCGAGCCCTAGCCGCTGATTGATAGCATCGGGATCAATGTAAGGCGGATTTCCCTAGGCTTGCCCATTAAGCGGCAGTGTCCCCCCGCGAACATGACTACTACGTTATCCGCGTTCACGGCGGGACCATTCGTGGCAGAGCGTCGAACCCGATGCCGATACAGCTACCCCCGGCGATATCCCCGATGGTTAACGCGCTGCCCTCCCCGTCTGCCTCTGCGAAAGTCTCTCCGGGGGGAGCTGTTCCCTCATTGGCTATCCTGTCGGCTTGCGGGGTTCCTGCCTGTGTCGCGGGAACCACTCCCTGCCCCGCTAGGGCTATGGCTACGTTAGCCCCCCCCGCGGCTTCCGATTGAACCCAAACCTTTGCTCCTATGAAGATCTGCCCGCCGGAGTTATGGAGAAAGAAACAGCGGTATTCCACATCGGAAGCTAGGTTCTCATCCCCCGTAATAACGTCGAACAGGTTATTTAGGGTAGCGTCCGTGATCTCCGTCGAACTCATGTAGCCGCCCAGAGAATCGTTAGGGGTTCCCGGTGCGGAATTTCCCGGCGATGTGTTGACAGAGAGTTTACGCTTTAGATCCGTAACCGTTAGCGCCATCTACCTAAAACTCCCTCTGTTCTCTGGGTACGGCAAACACATTATCCCCCGTTTCTACGTCGAAAGTAACTCTCTGGGGTTCTGCCTCGAATATGAGTTTTCCCTCGATACGGGGAACAGGAAATCATTATCCGGCGGGACGTATTGCCCTTCGATGTTCCACCGGAGCGTTAGGGGGGGACGGAGAGACTGGAAGATTGCCCACTCGAAAGATACCCCTGCCTCTACCCGTCTCAGCACATCCCACCGGAGTTCTACGGGGAACCCTAGAGCCTCTAGGATGTTCCACCGGAGATCCGTCCCCCCCTCTAGCTTCTGGCGCACATCGAAACGGAGATCCGTAGAGACGGAGAGGGGAGCCCTGATAGCCCATCTAAAATCAGTAGCAGATAGGACTTTCTCCCTGATATCCCACTCTAGGGATAGCGGGACGTTCAGCCGAGTTCTGTCCCTCGATGTTCCATACAAAGGTAGCGGCAGGGACTAGCCGCTTTCGCGCATTCCAGAGGAATTCGCTCTGCCCCGCTATCCGCTGCCTGATATCCCATCTGAGATCTGAGCTAAGAGATGTGCGCTGCCGCACATCCCATCTGAGATCCGAACTAGGGGATATCCGCTTTCTCTGGTCCCACCGCAGCTCAGAGGATGCCGCTACCCGCTTCTTGTGTTCCACCGGAGATCAGAGCTAGAAGATACCTTCTGTTGAACGTTGAACCGGAGATCCGAACTAGTAGATACCCTCTCCCGGACGTGGTAGCGGAGTTCCGTGGAGATATCGAGCCGGATGTTTGCTTCTGTGTAATCTACCGTTATTCTTACCCAATCGAGGGAGTAAGTCCGGGCAGCGGTGGTGGTTTTCCGCATTACGATCCCTAGCCCAAAGTTTGCATTTTTCATATCCGCGGCTGTGGGGTTCACGGTAAAGGGGATGGTGTAATTCTGGTCTAGAGTGTTGGTGGGGTTCGCTAGGAGTATCAATCCCGCTGCCCCCCCGCCGACTACCGTTCCATCTGCCTTATACAGCCGGAACCGGATAGTGCAAGATGAGCCAACAGAGACGCTATGCCGAACCTCTACCGTTACGGAGTTGATGTAGCCCCGGCAGGAAGCCCATTCATCAGGGCAGCAGAAAAACGGAAGATGTTTCCCCAATCCACGCCATTAACCGGCGGGGTTATGGTGGCATGATTCCCGCCCGTCCCCCCCAAAGCGTTAGGGATATCCGTAAACTCTCCCCCGGCTCCATTGGGATCGGGAACCGCAGATTGCACATAGATAGGGCCCAGAGTAGGCATCTCAGACTATGAGCCCGGAGCCCCCGGAAGAACCTCCCGCCCCGCCGGTATACCACGCTCCCATGTTCTCCCGAACTATGCCCTTTACGGTATCCAGTTCGGCAGCGTTGAACGATCCTTCCCCCGATGCGGTAGCACTCCGAACAGCTCCCCCGGACGTATAGAGAAGGTAATCATAAACTAGCCTCTCCGCATCAAGGGCAGCTTTATCGTAGAAGGGATCGGGAACATCGGGAGCCGGAGCCCATCTTTGAACTAGCCTTGCCGCTACCTGATTGTAGGTAACGGAAGGATCGGGGCTCCGGCCCGGATCTAGTAGGGCTCCATCTAGCGGTAGCCTAGTTCCCTCTCTAGATCCCTTTTTCTTCATGTTCCGGTAGCCCTCTATGCCCTGTTCCCTAGCTTCCGTTCTGAGTTGGGATAGCCCTTTGCCGCTTCCCCTGCCCTCCGCTTTCCGTTCTTCCTTCTCCTGTTCCTCCGTTCCTTCCGATTCCTCCGCTTCCGGCTCCGGCTGTTGCTCCGGCTCCGGCTGTTGTCCGGTTCTCCCGTCCCCCCCTCTGGCTCCGGCTGTTGCTCCGGCTCTGGTTCCTGATCCGGTTCCTGATCCGGTTCTCTGTCCCCTCCCGCTTCTGCGGGATCGGTAGCGTCTGTTTGTGCGCTTTCCGCGTAATCCCCTTCTTTGTCCCCGCCACCACCGTAGGGGGGCTCCGGGAACTCTCAGCGTAGAACTCATCTGCCGGGGGCTCCGGGGTAGTAGTTACCGCTTCCTCCGAAAGATCCGGTTCCGCGAGTTCTACGTTATCTAGGGAAGCATCGGTAGCAGGGAAGTCCCGCTTATCCGATGCGTTGTATTTCCTCTGATCCTCGAATTCGTAGATGGGATCTTTCATGTTCTCATCAGCAACGGAGGAAACGTTTTCCTGTGGTTCCTCATCCTCCCGCAACTCTACGGAGGTAAGCGGGGGATCCCCTTCCTGATGAATCGTCCCCTGATCTTCCTGATCCAACTGTTCCGGAGCGTGGGGAGTCTCCGAATACGGCGGGGGGCTCCCGGCTTGATGGACGGAGCCGGTATCCTTCACCCCTACCGCATCGTAGTTCTCATCGGTCTTAGCGTAGGGATCTCCCGGCCCTTCCTCATTCATTCGCGCTGCCATCGAGGTTTGTTCTTGCAGCTCCCGGCGTTTCCGCTGAAAGCCGGTTACGTCGCTCACGTCAAACCCTCCCAATCCGTGTAGGGGAGAGAGGGGAGCGGTAGAAAGAACCTTCCCATTCCCTAACCGCTCCCGTCTCCGTTGCCGTCCCAAAACTCAGAGGCTCTAGACTAGCCTAGGCTATCCGGTATTGGAACTTCACGATCCGGATTTGTTTCGGATCGTAGATGCGTGTCCAGTTTGCCGCTGTTGCGAGTTCCGCGTTAGTCGGGGCGGCACCGATCACAGAAGCGTTATTGAACTTCACTCCCCGCGGATGCAACAGGAAATGCTGCCGGTTGACTAGAACATCATCCCCCGCCAAAGCATCCCTAGCCGTCTCCGTAGGAGTGGGAGCCCCGCGGAACCGTACCCGATGGCTCCGGGCCCGAAGATGTAGGAGTCATAGACTCCCGCTGCCGGGGCAAGGGAATCGTCTACGATCACATCATGCCCTAGGTATTTCCGGACCACTACGGAGCCCGAAGAATCCGTAACAACTCGATGAGATCCGCTTTGGCAAGATGCGTCTCTACTGCGGAGTGCATCATTACCGCAGAGACGTTCTCTTTATGGTCCCCTAGCTTCTGTACCGCATCGAGGTAGGTTTCCGCGGAAAAGATACCCGCGGCTCCTGCCCCGGCGTCGATATCCGCTAGGTTCGCTGCCATAGACGCAGAAGCAAAAACGCCGCTGAGAATAGAGAGTAGGGCTTTCTGCTGAGCCCTAGCCCAGAACTCCGCAACCTTATTGCCGATCTCGCGCATCGGATCGGAGCCGGAGAGGGCTTCTGCCAGATCGTTAACCGCCCATGCCTTGCCTCTCAGCAGAAGAACCGCCACATCCTGCCCCGAAGTGATGTTCTGCGGGGTAAGCGCGGTGGTATCGGAGAGGACTTCATCATCCCCGGCAATCGTTCCAAAATGGCATGTTGATAAGCTTGCCACCACTCCCGGCAAGCCTGTTCAGTTCCGCGTTAGTCGCAACTACTCCGCTCTGCCACAGCTTAGAAAGCTGCGTAGTCCGGACGCTGACATACGGATTGAACACGGATGGAACTATTACATCCGCAATCCTAGTTGGAGCCATTCCCTAAACCTCCATCGTCTAGGGGGATCTTACCGGCGATGCTCCTACGTCTGTGCCGGAACCCCCATTTGCTGCGGGTTTATCCCCGCTTCCTGCATCAACCTAGACGCTAGAGCCGGGTTTTGCTCAATGAGCTGCCCCTGTTGGGTAAGGTTGAAACTTTCGGATTTCCACGGATTCGGGGTTAAGACCGTTCCGTTTCCACCGGGAGGGTTCGAGCCCGTCCCCCCTACCCCGCTGCCCTGCTGCGTCTGCGTACCCTGCTGTTCCTGCCCCTGATTGGGGTTCTGCCCCTGTGCTTTCAATACAGGAACCCTGTTTAGGACCGCGTTAACCGCTTCCTGCAACTGGATCACGTCCGGATTGCCGTTATCATCAAAACGGATACCGGAGCGATCCACTAGCCTTGCAGTTTCCGCGGCGTAACGCGGATCTCCCCCAGATTCGACCGCAAGCCGCTCCGCATCGGAGACTAGATCCCTCTGCCGTAACTGGTTCTGCAACCGCTGATTTTGCTGTTCCAACTCAGAGAGTCGCGGATCGGGAGACGGGCTATCCTGCTGCTGCTGCCCCTGCTGCTGCGTCTGGGTTCGGTTCTGGGGAACTAGATTACCCTGATCGTCCAACATCCCCAGAGATTGCAGCACTCCGGAATACTGGTTCCGATCCTTACGGTAACGTTCGTTCTCCTGTCGCAAATTCTCAACATAGGACCGCGGAAACGTATCCTGCTGTTCCGTACCCTGCTGAGTAGCGGGATTCTGTCCCTGCTGCTGCCCCTGCCCCTGCTGCTGCTGTTGGGGACTCTGCTGCTGCGGATTTGCAGGATCGGGATTCTGTCCCTGCCCCTGCTGCGTACCCCCGGAGTTCTGCCCCGTAGGATCTTGCATTATCGTAGCCCTTCCTACTAGTGAACTTGCCTACATGAAGTCTAGCCGGTTTTACTTCTTTTTGGCAAAGCGTCCGTTAGCCTTACGCCTGCCCGATCCGCGGATTCGGTTCCCTCTCCGTTTGCTGCCCTTCTTCCGTGGCATTAGATGGTTCACCCCCTCCCCCATTGCGGCGTTCCATTACCCGGTTCATAGCAGTAAAGCCTGTGGCTTCCTGCTGCCTCTGGATGGCTTCATTAGCCTCATCCCTGATCTGGATAAGTTCGTTATCGGCTTGCGTCTGCGTCATATCAAAGCGGCGTATCATGGCGCTACGCTTGGATAGTATCCCTGCCCTAATATCGCGCTCCGTTATCTCCGATTCCTCCCTCTCATCGCGGGGTAGCCCATCGCGGAACTCTATATCTATCCCGCCGAACACGGAAGCCTTTTCCGTCCCCTGTACCGCTACCCCATCGGGGGTAAGGATGATGGTTCCGGGGGCAGGGGGATAAGCCTCTAGAGCCCCCGCGAGTTCTAGACATTTGGACATTGATCTACGGAACCTCATAGAGAGTCGGCGGGCTTTGAGTAGGGGAGCCATCAGGAGCCGCTTTAGGGCAGAGCCCGACTCCGCTAATCCTTCCATCTGCTGCCCGAATGCGGCGGGGAAGTCTCAGAGACAAAGTAAAGCTTCTCTAGGATATCGTCCATCTGTTTGAACTGTGCTTCTAGTTGCCCGTCCCACGTTATGAACTCCGGCTTATTGCCCGATTCATCTACTATCTGAAGTACCTACCGCCCCCGATGTAGACGTTAGAGGTAGTCCCATCCAGATTCTCTACTTGCGTGAACTGCCCCGGCGGTCCTGCCATGTTGGGATCCGTATGTTTATCGAGAACCCGCGAGATCTGAGCCATGCGGATTTCTAGTTCCTGTAGCAGAGTATCTAGATCCGCGTATTCATCGAGCCCGAACAGCCTATCAGTGGTCCGGAGCCCCGGAGCGTGGACTATCAGGAAATCATCTAGCCCGGTGGTTTCTATGGGGCTTTCGGGAAGTCCACTTCTACTGCCCGCGGATCTGATACCTGCCCCCTGATGCCCCCGCTCTGGGTTAACTCGTAAAGCCGATGTTCTACCGTCCCCTTTGCGTGGATCTCTACCCGCAGATACTTTTTCATCCGATCCGATAGCGGAATATCTGTCATGGGCAGCATGATTGGGTCTGCCTTTTCATACGTCCACGCTAGAACGTGATACTGAACGTTCCGGATGTTATTGGGGGATACCACCGGGAACCAGAGTTCCGGACTCTGCCCCTCTATCACGGACTCTTTAGAGATCTCATCGTAGCGGAGACGATAGAGCCCATCCCCGTAACGCAAGATATCTAGCGCAACCTCATAGGAGACTACATCGAACTCTGTTCGTTCGACCAGATCATCTAACGATTCCTGCCGCGGATCTCCGGGCTCCGGCGGCTTCTCCCCCTGCTGCCCCCTCTGCGGGCTCTGTAGTGGCTCCTAACGTCTCCGGCGTCCCGTTCCGGGTCCGTCTCCCCCCGCCGTGCCAACTGCGAAAGAATTGCTAGGGGGAGCCGTATGAGTGGGCTACCATTGCGGAGATTCGATGCATCGGGTACGCTCCCGTTTGTAGTGGGGCTAGGGGGTTTTCTCCCTCTGCCGATGGAGTACCGCCGGGGGTAAATGGTTCCGCTTTCCTTTCCTTCACTCTGATGATCGGCGGTTCACCTAACATCAGATCTGCAAACAGCTTTGTCATACGGGCAGGGAAGTTAAAGATCAGCTCTAGCTTTGCGTTCTGGTCTGCCCGGATGGTCCTAACCCAATCTTTGTAAACTTGATCGTGGTCCCCCTCGAACAGCAGTTTATTGTCCCGGTACGTCTGTAGACGTTCCTGCTGTGAGGGAGGGGGGAACGTTTGTCCCGTTTCGAGGAAACTAAGGTCCGTCAACATCTGAGACAATTTAGCCCCCGCCTATAACTGGATTGTCTGATGGCTTCATCTTACAACCGCCCCCATCGGGTTAGAAACCACCCGCAGAGCCGGGGGACGGAATACCTTAATAACCCCATACCGCAGAGCATCGCAGAATGGTCATTAAGCTTTACCGGCACATCCTCCCCTTTGTCCTGTTTGGTGGCATCCCATACGTAGTTAGGGATTTCCTTTATCAGTTCGGGGCAGGATTCGTGGATCTGTAGGGTTCCATCCGTTAGAGCCGTCGATACCGTCTGAATACCCGCGAGTACATCATTATCGACTCCTCTACCCGGAGAAACCCATCCTCCCGCAATTGAGTCTTGAACGCTGCCGCAGAGGGATCTATCTGTATTGATGCTAGGGCCCGAACCCCTATTTTCTTCATATGCTGCCGGTACTCCGCTGAGTGGGTAGCGGGGGTAGCCTGCCCGGTGGGAGATTTGTTCCCTTCATGCCGGTACTCCCCGAACGCTATCCACTTCCTCAAAGTCCCCTTTACCTGCAATGGATGGCAGCGGTAGGGTTAGCGGTGCCATAGTCCCATGCGGCGTGAACCTTATCGAACTTCGGCAAGGGCCCGCGGAATACGTGGGCTCCCACATCCCACATATCGTAGATGGCTCCCTCTGCGATTACCCACAGACCATCTATAAACCGTTTCTTCCAGAGCCCCGAATAGAGAAGCCGTAGGGATTTGATGTATTCGCGGGCTAGGGAGATGTTATCTTTGAGCTGAAAACAGAACCGCTTTAGTATCCCTTCCCTTGAGGATCTGGTTAGTTAGGTACTCCGTATAGAGGTAGTGGTAAGGGCTATCAGGGTTCGTGGTCCAAAAACCTTGCGCTCCCGCCATAGACATACGGGATAGAGCCATCTTCACAAAGGATTCAGGATGTAGCGTCAGCTCATCCCCTAACCATCCCCCGATAGTAAGCCCTCGAACCCTCGATTCGGAAGCCTCATCGTTAGCCCCGATTACATGCAGATCGTACCTCTCCCCCAGATGCCGACAGGTTATTACCCCATCTGCCCTGTTCCATTGGAAGGGGATGGAGAACAGATCGAAAGCCTCTAGCAGATCATCGAGGATGTTTCTGCGGATCGTGTCTTTAGTCTTACCCGATATCAGGATGCTCTGATGCGGGCAGGTAGGTAGCCACTTGATGAAAGCGTACCGCTGCCCTACGGTCTTGCCGCTACGGACGGGACCATCATAGGAGTTGATCCTAGCGTCTGAATGGAGAATAACGGACTTCTGTTTCTTCCCAAACGCTACGGCATTCTTCATTCGGAAAGATCTCCGGGATCTCCGGATACTATCTCCGCTTGATCTTCCCGTCCCCCCTGCCTCATCGGGGACATACTCTCCCGTAAGGGCTTTGAGGAACCTATCAAAGTGCCTAGCGTTACTCTCTAGGGCTTTCTCCATCAGTCCTGTATGGATGGCTAGGAGCCGGAGAGGTTCGTTCTTCGAGTGATGATCTAGATCCATCTGTTCCGTAACGATGGGATCTCCATCATCAGTGTATCGAGTGGTTCTCTTGAACTTCACACCACGAACCGCGGCAGCGGCATCGTTAGAGATTTCCTCCGAATCGTGGAAGATCAATCCATCCGGTCCCCACTTCATAGTGTCGCGGGGATCGGAGAACGCTGACGGGCCAACTCTGTACGAACACGCTCCGGGGTAACGTTAGTCTTTTCGTGGATGATCTGCATCCGCTTTTCTATCTCATCCACCATATGCGGCAGATGCTTTAGCCTCGAACCCTGTACCCCCGCCGACTTCTCAGAGTACCCGGCTTTGCGGGCAGCATCGGTAGCATTAAACGAGATCATGTAATGATCTAACCAGATGCGCTGTCTCTCGTTTAGTGCCATAAAATCACGGACAGTATAAGCGGTTTCAGTAGGGCCCGATGGAGAAATACCCCCGTCATGGGATATGGGGAAAGATAACGGGGGTTAGGGGCATTCTACACTTTCTGCGGCAACCTTACATCTAGCCGCAGTTGCTCCCACTCTGCCTCTATCTGATTCTCTAGCCACTTCACCCCGCGATTGAAACGGTGGTAGGAATCGCGGTCCCCTCCCTTCCACTTCCTGATGCGGTAAGGGGCAGAGACGCAGAGGACGTACAAACCCCCATCCTCGATGCGTAACCGCTCTAGTAGCGGCTCGATGATACCGGCAGCATGATCGTTAGCTACGCCCCCTTCCCATCCCCCCATCAAGCCGGGACGCAACACGGTTAGGTAGAGGTAGATAACGTGGCGGTTATGGCGTCTCCTGCTGTTCATCTACCCCTGCCGCCGAAGTAACTCCATCTCCGCATTCGTTACCACTCGATACACCATGTAGGTTAGGGCATTGTCTATCACTATCGAGCCCTCTACCTTCTGCGGGATGGCGTTCTGTATCTTCCCGCCATTAGGGTAGCGGGCTGTGAACTCCCCTCGAAATCTCAGGAGCATACCGCTAAAGACTACGGTTCCTTCTGAGTCCGTGGTTTCGGGGCAGTAGAACTCTAGTTCCGGTTCCTCATCGAACGTCCACGATGTATCGTTATGTAAGCCGATGATATCGAGCTGATACATTGGCTCCGGATCGGGCATCCTCCCGTTATTGTCCATCATCTTCCCTTTTTCCTCCCCTTGCAGGGATCACAGAGTAACCCCTTATTGGTGTAGTTCAGTCGGCATTGACAGGAGTAACATAGTTTCGGCTCCTGTTTTGCCTTGCCGTATCTGCGTAGGTTCTTCTTTCGTACCGATTCATCAGATGCGGGAGCCCTGCCATCTACGGAGCGTCCCCCCTCAGTGGCAGCAGGTTGCTGCCCGACAGGATGTTTCTTGCGCTTGTTATATTCCTTGCGGCAGGGCATACAGTAAGAGTCTAACCTCCCATTCCGCTTCACTCGAAAGAACCGCTTATCCTCCCAATGCTCCCCATAGGCACACCAATGATCTTCCGCGGGCCCGTCCCCCCCTTGCCCCCTGCCGTACCGATCATCTAGGGCTTCTACTCCCTCTCCCCTGTGTCCACGTTGCTCTGTGTCGGGGGGAGGGATACTCAACTGCCCTACCTCTGCCTGCCGCTCTGCGTAGATCTCATCAAGTAGAACCGCTAACTTTCCCTCTACCACTTGCCGCAATTCATCATAGCTTAAATCCTCGAACTCAGGAACAATGATGCCCCCCTCTGTCAAGACTTCCGGCTCTGTGAGGAATCGAGGGTTCCGCTTTAGCCATTCCAGTTTGTCAGGGGAAAACAAAAAGTCTTGCCGCTCTGTCGCCGTAGCCTGTGTTACCCGTCCCCCTTTTGCCCGCAAAACAACCTGATCCGCATTCCACATCAGACATTGCTTTGCCACATGCTCCCAATCTGCCCATCCCGCGAGATAGAACACGGCAGGAGTAACATCGGCCCACGTTACCTGATACAGCTTCCCCTCTCTCTCTTTCGCCGTGATCCTAATAACATCCCTAAACTGCCACATCTGAGAATAGAGGTAACGGCTGTCCTCTCTCACATGCCGGAACCACTCGCGCAAGTTCTCATCCTCATGTAAAGCCCGTCTCAAAGTCTTAGTACATTTTGGCTCCGCATCACTTACCCAATCAATCGGATCTAGACGTTCCATTTCATCCTCTCCTATTCGGCTATTCGGGTTATTCGGCTATTTTTCGCCCTCTCTACCCTATCGCCCCCTTTTTCTCTCTTTTCCGTCCCCTTTTTGTAGCAACCAGTATCAATGTACCCCTTCCTTCTACTCTATAAGGAAATATACCCGAATAGCCGAATAGGTATAAGAGTATTAGGGATAGATAAAGGGAATAGAGGCTAATCGGGTAAGGAAAATTTATCTGAATAATGCCCGATAGTACCCGAATAGTTAGACACATTGGGTACAATCCTCTTCGGATACTAATCGGGTACATATCGGGTACAGCTCCCGCGATCACGTCTGCCCCTCAGAGCTATTTTTGTTCAGTCTGATGCCCTTCCACATCCTCACATTTTGGGGTTTCCCTGCTACCCATTCCGTAGTGTCTGATTTCTCCCATCCCTCTATCTGTCCTTTAGCGGCAAAGTCCCTACTGAACCAGTTAGAAGCTTTGGGTTTGTGGCCCGACTCATCGCACCATTCGCGGTATCGGCATAGACAATTTTCCTATCTATTTCCTCTGTCTCATCGAGCTGTATCCATTCGGAGATAAATTCCCCAATGGGATCATTGGCTTTCTCAAACATCTCTGTCTGTATTTGGAGAGTCGCGGGTATCAGGAGCCTGTTCCCTGCCTCTCTGTAGCGTCTGAGCCCTTCTAGGGCCCAATTCAGGATGCCGGGTATCTCCCCCCGCAACTTTTCTTTGAGATCTATATCCGCATCCATCCCATCGAGCGCGGGCCATTCAACCGGGATCACCCTCCGAAAGATGCCGCTAGTCCAATCTTTGATGTGGGGTAGCTCATTCATAGCCCACAGCACCTTAGCGGTAGAGGTATAGAGGTAGCTATCCTTCCCCTTTTCCTCTACTACCACTTCCTCCCCGCTGATGAGGGCATTTAGTGTCTCTGAGTTCTCGATGTAGGTTCTAGGCTGTTCGGTAGCTTTCAGGAGAGTTTTCCCCTTTATCCTTGCCAGACCGAACCGCGAATCAATATCCTGAATTCTGAGAGTTGCGGCTTTTTCCCCTAGGAGCCCTATAGATACAGTATCCACATATGTACTTTTGCCACATCCGCGGGGACCATGAATGAATACCGCTTTCTCAACGCGGGTATCCGGCGTGAGAATAACCCCGGTAAACGTCTGTAGCGTCTGGGCTACTTCGGGGGGGAGCCTGCCCATAACCTTTTCTGTCCACAGCGGGCAGGTAGCATCAGGATCGTAGTCCACATCAAGCCCATAGCGGATGTAGTCTCCGGGCCGATGCTCCCTGAAAACTATCTCTGTCGAACTCTAGGGTTCCATTGCGGCAGGCAATAAGGTAGGGATTCCGGTCCCACCTATCTTCTCTCACATAGAGAAAATCCCTAGCCAAATTCAGTATTGCAGAGGTTAGATGGGCAGAAGATATACCCCCTCTACGATATCGGTAAATTCTGCGATATCCTGTCTTCGGCTTCATCCTGCAATTCCTCCCACGTTCCGCGATTGTAGGAGTAAAAACGCCCGTAGCTGTAAGCCATCGGAGGGCATTCTCCCTGCCAGTCTCTATAGAGTTCGCGGGTTTTTGCTTTCTCTCTTTTTGCCCTTGCCTTTTCCCTTCCCCCCTCCCCCATCGAGGGAGACGATAACCCTAGGATCTTCCCCAGAGTCCTAGAGAAGCGGGGATCTCTCATATCATCGAGTGTCGGCCCGCCGGTGGTGGGATCGTCCCTCTCTATCTTCTCTGCGGTATCCCGGATATTGGCTTCTAGGGCATCTACGTATGCCCGCCCATTTTTGGGCTTATACTCCCACGCGGAGCCAAAATCTCTAACACTTCCTGCTGTTCAACTCCGCTGCCCAACAGAAACCCGGAGAGGGCTAGGGAGTAATCATGCCTGCCGTCCTGATACAGACTCCTAGAGACGAACGCCGCTGCCCCTAGGAATCGCACAGCTTTAGTTAGTTCGTCGGCGTCGATCCCGGCAATCCGCGAAACGTCGAACCCCGGAACCCACTCGTAAACGCCGCGATGGGGGTTCATATGTTGAGTGGGGGGGGCTACGATTTGATGCCTTGCCATACCTTTGAGGGAGACGATCTCTAACTTATCCTCATCCTCATTCTGAATCCCTCTGAGGGAGAAGGAGAGACCCCAGATCCGGAGCCCTGAACAGGACAGCAGAGGGCTTCTCATCCCCCGACTTCTGAATCCTCAGCGTCTCCTGTGGAAAGAACCGCGGGGCTAAATCTATGGCTTCGGGCCAATCGAGATCAACACAGGCAAGCCCTCCGCTCCTAGGGCCCATCTTGATCCCTACCCCTCCCCCTGCCTCGATGTGTTGCAGGGCGTTAGAAGGGCTTATAACTACCTCTGGGTTATCAATAGCCCCCTTATCCCCACGCTCAACCCGCGTTAGCTCTATCCCCGCCGACACGTAAGCGGTAAGTAGTTCGTTTATCCCCATCTCCCCATTTCCCCGGCTTACTGGTTTTTGTAAATCTCGATAAGATCTGCCGCTATGTTCTTCTTTAGCCCGATTTCACTACATAGAGAATACAGCTTCATCCTCTCTACTTTTGTTAACCCCACTTCATACGATAGTTTAGCAATTTGCCGGGGCGTTGCCCGCTCCGGAAACTCCCCATAATCTTTGATGAGATCCGGGATCGGCCACAGGATATCCCTGTAGGGGCTCTGAGCCCGCGGATGATTTCTTGCACATTCGCGGCTCGAATGTCGCGGCGCATTTCTTCACTGAAAAGGGCCAAATACCCCCACTTTCTCTGCCGCGGGAGCTAGAGCTAGAGGGGGGACGGGGACCATTGCCCACAGCTTCCCTAACCACTTCTAGCCATTTGAACAGTTCTTCCGTCCCCCCTCTGCATTGTCGGGATGGGCTAACGCTCGAATCTTGCGCCACATCCTGCTATCGGTAGGGGACGGGGTATGAGAATTTTGGGACTTCCCCCTTGCTGCCCCCACAGCTAATCTAGATCAAAGCCGGGAGAGGTATCCGGGTTAAAGTTGGATGGCGTTCTCTGGTAGGGCTTGCGGGGGACGTAGTAGATCAGGATGTAGTAGGTATCCTGCCCATTATCTCGCGGGGTAGTCCCCAGATCGTAGCGGGTATTCGGGTCTGCCAGTTGCTCTGCCCGGAATTCCTTCTCCCTGATCTGCCTAGCCTCTAGAGCTGAGATCCCGCTACCCCAATGAGCCGGATCGAAAGCCTCTAGCGTTAGGAGCCCGTTCCCGCTCCCATCCTCAAACAGAACCACTCTCTACCTCCCCATTCCCCTGCTGCTGTTCTTCCCGTTCCTTCTGCCATTTCAGAAGCTTATTCTTATTGGCAAAGTGCCAATACTTCACTAGCCCCCTGAAAGCTTCCTGTTCCTCATCGTGGGCATCGAAACTGCGAATGATGAGATGCCCTCCCTGCCGGGATCCTTGCAGATTCTCACCACTAGCCGACGATCTACCTGCCTGCCCTCAGCGATACACAGGAGCCTGTATGCTGCCGTCTGCAAGCCGTGGGCTATCCTCTCCGTAGCCCTAGAGGTTTTCCAGTCCACTAGAGCTGTCTCCCCGGTATACATCAAGACCGTAGAGATCCAGTGTCCCGCCGAACCCCTCCGCTTTGTTAGCCTGCTGTAGCTCGATTTCGTAGATCTCAGAGAAGTGGGAATCTCCGAACTCTTTAACCGCGGCAACGTGGGGGAAGATATCCGCGGGGATCTTGCGCGTCTCCCCTCGAAGAACCTTTGCAACGTAGCTATGAACTTTCGTTCCGAAGTTCCTAGCTAACCCCGAAACCCTATCCGCTTCCTCCCGTCCCACTCTCAGCCAAATCCTCAGATATCCTTCTCGATAACCCCCAGAACATCAGAGACGGAGGGCAGGAGTACCCCCTCCGTCTCATACATCCGCGGCTCATCGCCGGAAGATTCGGGACTGTGTGGGCCACAGGGAACTGACCGAAAAGAGAACCGCCATCTTCGTAGAGTTCTTTTACCGTTATCTTACCGGAAACCCGGAGCGCATCCCGCAATTTTATGTACAACTCTAGACTTGCCTCTCTACCCCGAATGTCTCTATCAATAGCCTCTATCTTTGCTACTAGTTCTTCTATGCTAGCTTCCCACGTATCGAGGGCTTTTTCTTCTCCGTCAACCTCGATAGTGAATCTGTCTCTCCGCACATCTTCTAACCCCGGCAACGCAGATTGCAATTCTGCCCGCGGCGACGCTCCGGCATTCTGCCGGTTAGAGCCCTCCGTATGAACTCCATTAACGTATTCACGCATTGCCCGCCACCGGGCTATTTCCGTGAACTCATCGTCCATATCGGGGACGTTTTCCAGTTGCTCTAGAGCCTGTTCCGCAATCTTTACCTTATCTACGCTGCCCTGTTTCCTTTTCGTTTCCTCATACAGAGGACGAACCAGATAATCAATGATCCATCCCCGCGTTCCCTTTTTCTCTACCCATTTCCCCTACTCTCTTTTTGCTTTTCTCCCACCGCTAGAAGTGCATCTATGTACCGCTCGAACCAGACCATCAACCCCTCTACCTGCCTTATTTCTTCCTTCCACCGTTCCGGATCACTTCTACGATCATGGGCTTTTGCCATTTCTTCCGGATCATACTTTTGCAGGGTTAGCCGCCATTTGAACGTGTCAAAGCCTAGCTTTGTGCTTTCGCTCAAATCCTTTGGGGGGATATCTATCTCCTTGCCCATTTTCGATCATCTCTGTTAGTGCTTCCCCTACTGTTTTTCCCTTATCCCCCTTATCCTCCCCGTCCCCCCCCTTCACGGGATCATCCTCCCCTAGAGCGTCATAGACAGTGAGCTGCCCATCGTCGGGCTTCTCTGCGTCTGGGGAATCCTCTGGGGGATCTTTCGGGGCGTGCCTCGATTTCCTTATCTGCCAGAGCCGCAGCGCGGGCTTCCTCATCCTCCGCTTCCCGCCATTCCTTTAGCTTCTCTGTAAAGGTTTTGGCATGCCATACCATGATGGATAACTTGTTCTTAGCAGAAATACCAATCTACTGGATCTGCAACCGGGATTACCTGCCGCAGATGCTTGTAACGCAACCGGCGCATTCGCAACGCCTCGATAATGCGCCGCGGCGCTGCGTTATGAAGTTCTGTTAAAGATTCATAAACCTTAGCGTGTTCCCGCACGGTTTTAGCGGTATCGGCAACTCTGGCAACAAACCGCTTCATCCCGGTATCCCCATACTTCTTGCGGTAGCAGCAGGCAGCGTAGCCCTGTACGAGTTGCCCTAGTTCCAACATGGCTAGTCCGGTATCGTAGATCTCCCCGGCTTCCTCTAGCTCCATTTCCTTTACCGCGGGTAGATCGAAAGTGGCTCCTGCAAGCCGCTCTATTACGGTGTTCTCTGCCTTTGGCAATTCGTCTCCCTAGAGGCTAGAGGGGGGACGGGGACCATAACCCCCTAGATCCCGTCCCCCCCTAACTATACGTTTCGTTTACATTCGGCGCTAGAGGTTCCCTAGTCGGGCAGCTCTGCGAATTCTTCCTCTAGCTCCCCTAACTCTCTGCGGGCCCGCTCCCGATGCCTCTCCCACAGCTCAGCACGCCGGGACTCTAGGTTCTTAGCTTTCTGTCCCTTCTTTGGAGCCATGAAGTTAGTAGCGATGTTGTTATCCTCATCATCGCCGGTCCTAACTTCGACCATGATTTGACAGGGCTTATCCCGTAGATCTTCTGTGTTAAACCCCTTCCTCATATCTTCTTTGCTGAGCCCTAGGATCTTCATAGCCCGCTTGACTAGGTTAGAGCGGGTCGATCCGCTCTGAGAGGTAAAGCCGATGATCTCCGGCCCTTCCTCCGTCTGGAAAACCCACATATAGTTAGGGCCATACTCCGGATGTTCTCCGGGGAAAAGGTCCACGATCCCACGCGGGGTAAACCCCTTCCTCTAGGAGTTCGTCTACCTGTACTGGAATTTCCGGCATTCCGTTTTCCCTTCTATCCGTTTTTCTGTAGTCCCTCCCCCCACGATGAGGAGAGGGCAGGAAACCTATCCTTCCGGCATCTCTGCGAGTATCCGGGACATTTCATTTATGCTTCTAACGATACAAACCAAAATGGTATCAGGGTCGAAATCTTCTCTAACCCTAAGCCCCGTCCAAAAAGTCGCCCAGATCCACTACCAATCTTTCTAGATCCGCGAATTCCGGAACCTGTAGCCCACTTCCGGGTGACGTCACGCCCCACAAAGGTTCTACAGATCGTCTCTAGATCTTCCCTGCTGTCTGCGGTAATCATTTCACCCCTTAACCTCTCTCCGCTGTTCCGTTTCTCCGTCTGTCCCGTCGATCCTACCCTACTTTTCCTCCGTTCTTCCGCTTACCCTCTGTGCCAACACCACCAATTATACAGAAGTGGGACGTAAATTCTCCGTTCTACGTCATGAGCTGAATATTTCTAGAGACTTGCCCTGCCACCACTCCGAACGGGATACCGTCGATGATATCGGCGGCTTCTAGGTACGCTAGCAGGGTTTCGCGGGCATCGGCTTTCTCCGCATCGGAGAGGGTTTCTACTTTCCTGCCATCGAGGTAGCCCGAAATGCACGCTTCACAGATTTTGTCTGCTAGGGTATCGACTTCTAGGCTAATCACTCAAATAACCTTCCCGTCTCCTGTGGTGGCGTGGGCTGTTGCCTAGCTTTGAGCTGTTTTTCTGTTTCGTCGGCTTCCTCATTCAACTTCTCTGCTAGGAACCTCATTTCTTTGGGGGAGCGGTAGTAGCTGAGTAACGCAGCGTGCATCTCTAGTTCGGCTTTCTGCCGTTCATCCATCGGGGTTGAATTCCTCCGAACCGTTAACGTAGAAGAAAAAGCATCTATCTAGAACCCGGTTGATCTCTCCTGCCGGGACTTTTTCCAGTATCGGATGTTTATAAATGAGGCTCGAAATCCCCTCTCTGAGTTCTTCTCTTAACCCGAAGTGATTAGCTGCTACGAATCCTTCTACTATCCCTTCCCACGGAACTTCCGCGACAGGTTGCCCGTTTTCCCTAACGATCATCTACTTTTTCCCCTTCTCCCTTTAGTTCTTTTTTGGCTTCCACGAAACCTACCCAGACGATCAGGGTTATTAGTGTCGCGGTTCCGAAGTAAGCTACGATTACCAACAGCAACCGGAGCGCATCCCACATCAGTTCAGGACTCATATTTCACCCCCCGTCCAATGTCTGTAGCAGTTGGGGGGAGGTTGAGGCGTCGATGAGCCGGGAGCTGTAGAACCCCTTGGCATATCGAGAACGCAGATCTTTACCTTCCTCTCCCCCGCCTAGCGTCTGCCCCCCGTCCCCGTCCCCCTGCCTGTCTCCGGGCATCATATCGAAATGGAAGGTAGACGCCGCTCCCCACGATCCCATGCCCGTAGAAACCTCTACGGGGGCATCTAACGTCCCATCAGGGGGGAGGGAAGTCGATAGCAGCTCGAACGTCCGGAATCCTTCCGTCCCCGGACGGGCAGGGCTTCTTTTTCCTGAACACCACATCCGTAGGACGGTTCCCGGATCCGTCATAGCAATTGGGAGCATTCGCTATCATCCTGAATGTTCCCTCACAGCCGTAGGGAACCTCTCCTACCCGCGGTCCATCGTCGGCAGGATCGGGGCTACCCATACATCTGTACTCAACGGGCGCATAGCTCGAACCGCCGATGATGGAGAGGGAGGGGGGGAACTGATGCTTTAGATCCCCTGTGGGGGCAATGAATCTATCCGTAACATAGAAAACGGTCCTGCCGCGGGGCATTACCGTATCCCCCGTCCCCCTCCCTAGCCACCGGGAACCAATAGAGTTTCAGGTCTGGTATCTGCCCCTCTGAGCCGGTAAAACAGGTAGTCCCCTGTGGACCGGCTTTGAGGGATGCAGGAGTCAAGTGGGCTCCATCTCCATCCCCGCGAATGCGTGTAAGTGGGGCATCCCCGTTAGCGGATCTTCCTCCGCTACTTTGTACTCCGCACAGTTGATCTGCAGGAAGGGCCCGCGGGGATAATCGAAATCATCATTAGCTATCAGAGCTGTGGTAGTGGCAGAGCTAGGGGGGGACGGAGAGGATAGCGCCACTAGGGAGCCTGCCGCGAGTAGGGCAGCTAAGACCGCGAGTAGGGGGGACGTGAACATCAGGGATCATCTCTTTTCATCTTGTATAGCTCACATAGCAGAACCCCGGTTAGCAGGGACAGGGACGCTATCAGTATCAGAACGCCAAACCCGTAACCCCTGCTGATCAGGATTACCGCTATCCCTGCCCCCCAGAATCCTGCTGCAAATGGGATAGCGGGATTTACGCTTTCACTTCCTAACTGTTACCTTCCCGATCTTGAAGCGGCGCGACTCATTCAGTATCCGCGGCTTCACTCCGATTTTACTAACCGTTACGTTCGCTGCCCTACCGTGGCATCCCGCCTCGATACGCATAGCGTGTAGCTCTGTGTTCGCTATGGTGGGTTCTACTATCTCAATTTCCTCTACGTCCATCCACCGCTTTAGATCGTAGCCCTCCGCTACCCCGCCGGTTATCGTGTCCCTGAATGAGCGGATGCGCTTCCCGCCGCGGATGGTGAAAACAGCACCGTGGGTAGTGTCGGCGGTAAAGTCGGGCCGGAACCTAGAATACGTGTTCTCCCGACTAAGGAAGTCCGTTGCGGGCCCATCCTCTGCGAGATTCGGAGATCCGGGGGAATCCGTGGCATTAAAGCCTACAACATCATCGCAGCAATTCAGGGTTTCATTACGGAGCAACATCCCCCGCTCAGCTTGATGCCGGAAGATCCACGCCCCCCCGCTAATTTCATTCACAAAATTGTCAGCTATATAAGGATTCGCTATGTTCGAGCTAGATAGGACGATGCCGGGGAAATTCACTATTCGGCAGTTCCGAAAGTTCAGATCTGAGGGCTTCTCTAGGATGCCCGTAGTCTCATCAGGATGTTTCACCATCCGCAAAACCACATTCATAGGGTTTTTCGGCCCTACCCACGCTTCCCCGTAGGGGATGGAACGCCATCTACCGTCTATGTGGAAGTTCTCTAGCCGGACATTATGAGCAACAGGGCCGGGACCGTTGCCCATCAGGATCCTGCCGGGGACGAATGCCCCGAAAACCTGAACCATCGAGCCCGGTCCCTCTCCCCTGATGATGTGATTGGGACGGAGGGGAAAGCTATTCCACTCTACCCTACCCATATCTAGCCCATACTGCCCGCTGCCGGTATCCTCGAAAACTACCTCCGTCTCATTCTCGAAACACTCATAGATAGCCTCGAAGTTATCCACGCCCGGAGTATCGACCGCCCCGTAAGCTTTGATTGATGCCACTATCTAACCCCCTTTAGTCGAACTACGATCCTGTTGCCGCTCATCGGATGAACAGAGATTCCGTCTGCCGTCCCCCCCAATATGTCTAGTTCCGTCTCCCGATCCTGAAAGCTATAGGAAGGGAGCATATCTATGTATTCGTGGCTCCGCTTTCCAAACCAAAAAACAAACCGCAGAGCCCCGTTAATAAGTTCGAGTTTCCCCGGCTCTGCCACTACAGCACACCATGATTTATCGCGCATTTCTCGCAGAGGGTATCCCCCTCGAAGACGTAAGGATGCCAAGGGGGACGGAAAGAAATCCATCAGGGGGATTCGAGTCTCCGCAAGATGCACAGCTAATCTGCAAGGCTCTGGCAGCAGCAGGTTTCTTCCTAGCTTCCCGTCCCCCCCTTCCTGCTGCCAACGCTCGATTTACTACCACGAACTGAACCGCGTAGATGTGCTTACAGGGCTCATCCCCACGCCTCTCCGCATTCTGGAAATCAGGGCAGGAGCAAAATACCCTCCCCGGCTCGATGGAGACTGTATAGGGAACCTTCCTAGAAGTAGCGGGGATGGACCACATATAGCCCTCTGCGTCCCGCTGAATAAACTTCTCCCCCATCTCGCGGGCTAGGATCTCCCCGCGGTCCTGCCTACTCTGTGTCTCCGGCATCTCCGTTCCTCCGTCTCTCCGTAGTGTCCCTCTATTCTAGGGTTTTTGCCGAAGAACGCAGAAGGATCTATGCAGATGCTTCCTCAAATATTACGATCTCTTGAGGAATCAACATCGAGGGCATCAGCAATTTTGTGGATGCTTTCGGCAGAGAGGGGGACCGTTCCTGATTTCTGCGGTGCTGAGCGTGTCATCAGTTGGACATTCGGTATGCAGCTCGAATTCCCTTCTAGTCCATAGCTTCCGTCTCCGCAACCGGATGATCTTCTCCCCGTCTACGGGGAAACCCCTTTGAGGCATTTCCTCATCCTCTCTTTTGTTCCTGCCTACAGCCGGTATGGTATCAGGTTTTCTGGAAGCATTACCGAAAGTTCCGTAGGAACTTCTGCATCTCACCTTGCCATCCCCTGAATTTAATCCTTATAATCCGATGGACGGCAAAGCGGAGAAACGGAGGAACGGAAGTGATGGAGATTCAGGAGATGCGGGTAGAGGTTAAGGTTCAGTACATCGCCCCCTACTTTAACCGGGTAGCTTACTGCAACATTCCGGGGCATTACGCTTTCGAGGTAGTCGATGCCGCGGAAGTGATGGGGGAGCGGAGACGGAATTCTCCCATTTTAGGCTTTATTCAGACGGCTTCACCTTCTCTGAGGGCATCGAGGACATTAAGGATCAGCTTTCGGAGTATGGACACGGCTCGATGAGGCTCCGGGGAGATATCCCCCCGCGGGCAGAGTGGGACGCAGATATCACGGAAGGGAGGGAGGGGTAAACCCCTTCTCTCTTTTCCCCTACGGAGAAACGGAGGAACGGCAATGCAGGAACTAAATCAGGGAAAAGTTAGGTTCGAGGGAAACGGCTATATCACGGATTGGCTAGATCCCCGGATCCCCGGAGATGCCGCGATCATCGAATATCGGCTCCGGGTAATGGCAGGCTATGGCGCGAGATCCCGAAGAATCCGCGGCAAAGGCAGCAGAGCATTTCGACCGGCACATCATGGGGCTTCCTACCCGGCATCCCTCAGAGGTTTACAGCGGGCATCCCCTACACGTTTGGGACTCCCCTACCTTGCGGGAGATGAAACGCACCGCGATTTGGGCCGGAGTCGCTAGGGAAGTTCGGGGAGCTGTCCCCGATTCGAGCTACCCGCGACTAGTCGCCGCGATTGACTCCATTTTGGAGGATCAGGGCCCTAGGGGGGGACGGGGGCTCCTGATGGCAGAACGTAAAAAAGGGTTCGCACCGTGGAACCCGAAGAAACCCGAAATACTCGCAATACTAGCCGACATAGATACTGTCCTAGATGAATACCGGGATGATCTGCCGCTTACCATCCGGCAGATCTTCTATCGGCTAGTGGGCGGTTTCGGCTATGAGAAAACGGAGAAATTCTACAGCAGGATTCAGGACTATCTTGTATTGGGACGCAGAAGCGGCAGAGTCCCCTTTTCATCCATCCGCGACGATGGCACAACCTCCCGCGGGGGGGAAGGGCTTTTCTCCCTCTACGATAGTCCCGCCGACTACATCGAGGATCAGGGGGAAATTCTCAACTATTACGGTCGATCATGGCACGCCGATCAACCGCGGGTTGTGGCCCTTCTCTGTGAAGCCGCGGGGATGGTTCCGCTACTAGAGCGGGCAGTTCAGGAGTTCCGCGTTCCCGTCCTCTCTAGCGGGGGGTTCGGCTTCCCGTTACCGCTAAGTACGATCTTTTCGATAGGGCCCGCGATGAGTTCGAGGAAACGGGGAGGGAAACCCTGTTGCTTCATGTTGGGGATTTAGACGGCTCCGGATGGTGGATGCACCGCTCTATGGAGAAGGATCTATCCGCGTTCTGTGAAGATTCCGGCCTGCCGGGAATCCTCGAATTAAAGCGGGTAGCCCTAACCCCAGATCAGCGGGATTCCCTAGGGGTTCTCTCCGATCCGAAGATCAAAACGGCAAGCCATGATATCGAGTTCAACCGGCGGGGATTGGGCCCTGCCGCTCAGCTAGAGGCAGTAGATCCCCCGGTTCTGCGGGAGATGGTAAAGGATCTGGTAGAGGGGGAGCTAGATATCCCTCAGCTCAAAGAGACGCAAGCCCGCGAGTTGAACGAATATAGGACCGTAGATGAAGCCCTAAAACCAGTCAATGAGACTCTGCGGGAAGCTATAGAGGAAGCCGCGGAGAAGCTGCGGAAGGAAGAAAGCTAACCAGTGGTCCCGTCCCCCCGCGATCTGCAACGCGCAAAAGAGTCCCTAGAGTTAGCCCGCATCCGCGGGGGGGCTCAACACTTGCGGTGGAAGTTGGGGGAAGTCAAAGCGGCAGCAGATAGGGATATCGAGACTCAGAGAAGGGAGCGCGATGGACGATCTAGAGCCGATGGTAGATGAATCCGTAGTTCTACGCTGTGAGGATTGCGGGGAGTCATGGCATCCGGGAATCTTCCCGGAGTATCAGGGGGAGTACCCCCACGGTGGAACGGTCTATTTCTTCGAGGATCGTATTTTCACGATTGCCCATCATGCGGCAGGGAGGGGACGGAGATAAAAGGATGAGAGGCATTTGCTTTCACTGTGAGCAAAGGAAGCCGGGGAACACTAACGATTACCGCCCCTTCTGTTCGCAGCGATGCGCCGCGGTATGGGCTAGGGAATACACGAATGAGCATTTCTCAGATGATGAAATTTGGGAGATCTTGCAGCGGAGAAGGGACGATAGAGAGGATTACGGAGCCGAAAGATGGGAGCCGGTCGATACCCGGCCCGATGTGGAACGCTACAGATGAAGGGAGAGGGACAGTGGGAGAGATACCTACAATCAGGATGCCGGGAATGAGCCTCTATACCGGATGCGGCATCTGTGGAGAACGGGGGGAGTCCACGATCAGGTAGAGATGGAGCCGGGAGAGTTCGAGGTAATGAGCCTCATTTGTGGGCATTGCGACGGCAGAGGATGGATACCCACGCCCGCCGGGGAGCATGTAGCCGCGGAATTCATGAAACTATATTTCGGGCTAGAGGAACCGGAGCCCGACACTCTAGAAACGGATGAGCGGAACCTCTGATGGCAGAGTTGGTTATAGATATCGCCCGCCCCAAGGACTCGCCCGGAGAAGCTTTCCGGGACTCGATAAAGCTGATGTTGGGGTAGCCCCCGAAATGGGAGCCGGAAGTAATCAATAACTGCCTAGCCCTCCGTATCACGGAAGCGGGAGATCTCCATCTCCTGCTATCCGTCGATCCGCTGGTGACATTGGCAGGGGACGGGAAACAATCGGGACGAACTGAAACCCGGAGATATCGACGCGGTAGAGGGGATTCTCTGCCAATGGTATGAGGTAGTGGGGGAATGGAGACAGGGACCCGGCGGGACCATCCCGGACGGGGTAAGCGTCAACAGAGAGGAAGTAGAGTAATGCGGAGAGAGACGATAGACAGGGCCCGCGAAAAGGCTATGGAGTTCATCGACGCAACGCATGAAGTAGAAGCGGAGTATCTGGAAAAGGGCCCTGTGGTGTTCGTCGCGGGGAGCCCCGCTACGGGACTCTCCGGCGTCGATCCCTCGATTTGTTACGCAGGGCCTCCCGGGAATGCGGAGGCCGCTAGGAAATAAACCTCCAAGTCATTTCCCCCGGCTGTGCTTCTCCTATTATGGAGACGTACCCTAGCGCCGATATGGGCCCTAGGCCCGGAGAGTGTCGGCTGTGCTACCTTACGGCTCCCGTTCTCCGTTCCCCCGGCGGGGGCTACACTAGACCCCGCAAGCAAAAGCCGCTCGATTACAGGGAAGTTCAATGGCTTTTGCAGCGGAGCGCGGATAAGGGGGGACGGGAAGAATGGAAGCCCTCCCGCCTAGATGATTTCATCGAAGATTGGGGATGGCTCATAGGAGCCGCTGTAGCGGGTTTGAGTGCTTTGGTGGTCCTTTACCTTGTTCGGGCTCTGGTAGGGCTTAGAAGGGCATACAGAGCCTTTAGAGGGGACAGATTAGGGCGGTAGCCCCGTCCCCCTTAGTCCCCTTTAGGGAACCTCCCGGTAATCGGCTTCTGCTGCCCTTCTGATATCGGCATCCCGCGTTCTTTTCGAGTAGGTATAAAGTTCCGTAAGCTTAGCGCCGATGTAGGCTAGGAGCGGGGGAACTAGGACGGTTAGGAAGGTTTCGAGTAGCGTTACGTCCCCCTCCGTTAATGAGAGTCCTATCCGGCCCGCTATCCCGATGAGTAGCCCGGTTAGGATGAAAACAACCTGTGGCGCGTGTTTGTCTAGGACGCCATAATCTCCCGTTTCGGCATCCGGGTTTCCCGGCTCCATCGGCAGACGCAACACCATCAGTCCCATCAGCAGCAGACACGCCGCGGGAGGGAAACTCATCAATAGCAGCTCGAACACTTCTAACTCCCTGCCTCTGGGTTTGGACGATGGATGATTAGAGCCTGCCGACTACCGTAGGAGCCATCTTTTGCAGGGAGCTGAGTGTAGCTCAGAACCCCGCCGTAGCGGTCCGTTACCTCTTAGGATTTGCTCGAAAGCCTCTCCAAAACAGTCCCCGTTAGTTCGAGGAAAGTAACCCGGCCTGCCAGAGAATGAACCTGAACCTCTAGCCAATTGCCATCATCGCGGGCTACATCTTTGATGCCCTGAACCAGTTTTTTTACCTGCATCCGTTCGGCTCCCTTTAGTTCAGAAACGCCCCTGTTCGTGGTTTATCCAGTCCCCCGGCATCACGGCATATTCATAGTAGCTGCCGCCGTGAGAAGCGTCTACGTTAGAACGGATGTTGAGTCCCGGCCCGTTCGTTCCTCCCTTCGAAGAACTCCCCGCCATCGTAGGATTGCAGAACCTTATAGTTCCCCAGAACTATTGCACCGTGGCCCTGATCTACGGAGTTCCTGAACTTCCGGAAAATGAGGGTTCCGTGGGGCAGATTCCCGCGAGTTCTTCCACGGTTTCATGTAGTTATGCCAGTAAGCCCAACACGCCACCGTGCCACCATCGTAGCGGGCATCCCCCGCGGTGGGGACGATCTTTCCCACTTTTCTCCTGATGAGGTTGATGGGGCCGATGCAGAAGATGGTCCTACTTCTGAGGTAGTCCACGGAAGGGGGAGGGGTATTCTCTCCATACGCGGGCTGTCCCGCCGGAACATCCCCGCTGAGCCACCATCCGTAGGCATGTCCCCGATGGCATTCCAAATGTAGGCTAGTCCCTTCTCAAAGTTCTGCATATAGACTCCGCTCCGCAGAGAGAAGGGGATAAGGAGGGATCTTCCGGCATTAATGTAGCGGTTCCATCTGTCGGCATAGGACGGATGGTTTACCGCCCCCAGAATAGTCAACATGATGAGATCGAAGTTTCCGTTATCTGCCTCTGAGCGGAGATCTCTCCCCTGTGGATTCACGCCGGAGAAGAACGCGCAAGCCACATCGAATCCCACTTCCGGCTTTAGGAGTAGGTCCGGATCCTTAACTATCGGCTTCTCTATAGCCTGTTCCATCCGGTTTGTAGTTTTCTTTCCATGTCAGCATGATCGGGGATCTACCTATGTAGGGATAGTAGGACTTCCCTTTTTAGGTAGGAATCAGAGCCAAATTCCTTCCACCAATTCAGATCCCCCGATTCATGCCCCCATTGCCCGAAGATTTCCGCTACCCGCTCGAAAGAATGGATCTTCCATTTCTTCATAGCCTCTAGTGCTTTGGGGAAATACTCTTTAGCTTTGGCATCGGGGAGGGACGGGAAAGCACTCTTGAAATGAACCAGAGATAGCGGATCCCCGGAGAACGCTTCCGCTATCGGGGTACTCCTGAACCTCTGGAAACGGAGATGATCCGCTACCTTCTCTTTATTCTCCTGATAGGTTTTTTGGACTCCCCTCGAATCCTTCTGCCCGTAGAGGGCTCCTATCTTGTATTCGGGGGGGACGGAGTTTCTTTGGATACCCGTCCCCCCTAGCCCCGCTAGGAGAAGTCGAAATTTCAGCTTCTACGGAGAACTCCATCTACCCTACCTCTATCGAGTCCGGGGGAGCCGGGGGAGTTCCTGCAGGGTTCTCTGCCGCATCCCCCAATGGGGTTATCTGTTTCGGATCCCGTTTGGGAGGTTCAACAGCGGTGCAAGCCGTCCCCCTATCCCCCTCCGTTAGACGCTGCATCCCATAGTCTGAGATCTTCCCCCTGCCGTTATTCCCCCACCGCGTACCCCACGAATTAGCGAACCCGAAATAGGACTCTCCGGAAGGTTCCCACTTCACTTCATCTAGGAGTATGGCGTGTCCCCCTCGAACCCGGCCCGCTACCTCTACGAAACCCCTCCCATTGAGCTGATCCATCCCCGTTCTCCATTGGCAGGCAAAAACCATTGGGCCAAAGTTCAGGATGTATTCTGCCATCTTGCGAACGTCATAAACGAAAGCGTAGGTTTCTATCAGCTCCCTTTGCTTTAGGACCGCCCCCCCTGCCCGGAGAAAAGTCCCATCCTGCCCGCTTTTGCAGTTGCCGGGGAGGGAGTCGAAATCCGCTATCGAGCAAAAGAGATCATGGGCCCAATCGTTACCGTATTCGTTAGAGCGGGTGGGGGATTCAGGAGCCCCGTCCACGCAAACGCTACGCAATGCCCCTCCGAACCCTGATTCAAGCGGAGCGGGTTCTCCCATGCCTGCTGCCCGGATGTTCTCTCCGCTTTCATCTTCTTACTTTCCAGAACGGTACGGACTAGATCCCTCTCATCGTCCGGGCCCGGAATGTATCCTAATGCGCCAGTCATGGTCCCTGATTATCCTTCCCTCCGTGGTCCCCTACGTCTCTCAGCTCCCGCGTAAGAATCCGTATCGTCCTGTGTTTTTACCTCCCATTTCACTACCAGTAAGAACACGCTAGGAATTACCGCTATAGCGCCTAACGCCATGCTCGAAACCGCAAACATAGCGCGATCCCATATCGGATGAGCCTCGATGTTCAGCGGGGTTAGTTGCGCGTAAACCCTGATGCCGAAGTTGACTAGGAGAATCACCATCCCCACTACAGATATTTTCGTAAGGCTTTCGAGCATCGGCATAACCCGCGAGTATTGCCCGCTACGGATATTCCGCATCCGTCTAACCCTGCTATCCCAATTCCAGATGTAAAGTGCTGCGAATGAATGGGGAATGAAGATAACCGCAAGTATCAGAGCCGCAATCTGAACCGCCCCCGATAAGTATCCCATCACGCCGGGGCTCACGCCGGGGCTCCGTTCTTCTTTGAGCTTTTCGCAAGCCCCACGCCCGCGATTATGGATGCCATCGTGGTTAGAGAGGCAAGGATGGTCCCCGCGATTAACGCCCCCTCAGAGCGGAAAGCCGCAGAGAAGAAAGCGGCAACGCTAAAGAAGATAGCTAATCCGCACAGCGTGATACTAACGAACAGGAAAACTTTATTTATCGGATCCATTGCCTAGAATGATACAGGGTTTTTCCTGCTAATCCCTCTGATGTATCCCGTCCCCCCCTCCCCCTGCCCGCAGAATAGCAACTAGGCAGGAGATCGTTGTCCGCTCGAGACCCGATCAGCTCATCCTGTCCATGTTCGTTTTCGTGATCCAGAGCGGATATCAGATCCTCTAGTCTGCGGTTTTCTACTAGCAGGTTATCGCGCTCATCCTCTAGATCCCGCGTGTATAGAGCCCGCCGAGGGAGGGGGGGACGGGGACACTGGTTAGCTGATCCACGCCGATTCTTTAACGTGGGACTTCACCCAATGCTGAGTAGCATAGCCATTGAGTTTCGTATTTAGTTCCGAATTCGTGATGTAGGTTCCGTGGTTATGCCCCGCCGGGGCTAGGTCCGGATGGTCTATGATCCCCCACGCCACTTTGCCCCCCTGCCCGGTGCCATTGATTGCCCCTTCCGGGAGGGAGTTAGCTTCTATTTTGGTTCCGTTCAGCTTGCGGATGTTCACATCCTCAACTACCACATCTCCGGGAAGCCGCGGGATCCCCTTCTTTCCCCCCGCTAGGTTCTCTTTAGGGAACAGCCGGGAACTAATGGACTCATCGCGGGCTTTCATTCCGATATCTATGCCGGGGTAGACCACTCCATCTATCGTCTCATTGGCATTGGGGAATGCGGCATCAGTTACGGATTTCGCGGCAACCTTCCATCTATCTTTTCTGAGCCGATGCCTAGTGTCTCTGAGTTCCGCATCCCGGTTCCCGGCGTTCCCACCTTGCCGGTGCCTAGTAGAATTTCTCATCCCGTCCCCCCCCTACGCTTTCTCGATGTAAGCCAAAACATACGCGCTAAAGTTCACGGATGCAGATGCCCGCCAGTTGATTTGCTGAGCGGGGGAAACCCTCAGAGGGGGAGAAGATGCCCCTAGGGTATTGGCGGGGATCTCCCACGGTGGGAAGCCTGCGATTGTGTGGGCCACCCTAGATACAGGACGGGAGCTGCCGTAGCTTTCTCTTACATAGAGCCACAGAACGCGGGCATAGGGGGAGAGAAGCCTATCCGATGCCGCTGCCCCTGTGGGCCCTATAAGTTTGTTCTGGTTCGAGGTAGTAGCGCCGACGTTATTGAATGCCGCTATCGCGGGGTTCTCGAATCCACGTTGATACTGAACTAAGAAGCCCTGTTCCCCTAGGTTCTCCGTCTCAAAGGGGATGAGGGCAGTTGCGGAGTTCCTAGCCATCCCGATATAACGAGAGTTGGGATCTCCTGCCTTTGTTCGAGCGGTTCCCACGTAAGCGGAAACTTCCGGCGCTACCGTGTCATAGTAGAAATGCCCCTCATCGTTAACCTCCGTAAAGTAGAGATACCAAAGCCCATCTGTGGTAGTGGGGAGCGCGATATCCTTAGCGGTAGAGTTGATAACGATTTTTTTCAGTCCGGGAACATAAGCCGCTCCGGGTCTGAGTCTTATGGTTTGCCCGGTAGTGGACTCGTATTCGAGCCCGACTCTGTAGGAACTGCCTATAGCGGTGGCGTTGATTTTGGATATCCGTCCCGCCGCGGTAACGCGCTGGAAGGGGTTAGCGTAGTCCCCCTCTACGTCCTGAAACTCCGTTAGCTTGATGCCCCCGGAGATATCGTCTGGCTGGGGGCCCCGCCCGAATGCAGGGTTAGAGCGGTGGGATGGTCTCTGAGGGCATAGTTCAGCGCGTAGGAGCCTAGGACCGGCTGTGATGAGTTCGTGAACCTCCATGTGGTCCTGCCATGCTCCGTCCCCTCCCGGATGTAGATGGATTGGCCCGGAATGAAGTTCTCATCCGTTGAGAAGTTTCCATGCCGATACCACGCATCTGAACTCATCCGGTAGACGCCATTGCCGATCCCCCCCATTTGATGCGGGACTAGGATTTCATCTGCCTCGAACCCCGCTACTTCATCTATAGCCTGTAGCCCGGAGAGGGTAAGGGGTTCCGTAGCACAGAACCTAACGCTAAATTCTGCCGGTAGCTGCGGCATCTACTGTCCCCCTCTCCTAAGCTTTATGCCGGGGTTTTTCTTCCTATACCACTCGCGGGATCGGGTTCTAACGCATTCCTTACAGTGGCGCATGTTTCCCCATACGTAAGTATTTTCTGCTGTGAATTCGTGTCCCCGTTTGCAATGGGTTTGAGACAAAGCTTTGCTGCTGCGGTCTTAGAACTCAGCAAAAGATTCTCCCTAGCCGTAACAGGTTCAAGATGGGCCGGATTCACACAGTTGCGAATCTCGCACAAATGATGAAGCTGTTTCCCCTCTGGAATTGATCCCACTAATTCCATGTAGCTGATCCGATGCGCCATTTTTGTAGAATATGGGCTCGAACAGAAATGCCCATACCCGCGAGAAGTTGCCCCGGTCCACAGCCAACAGCCATTACTTTTTTTTACCTTTGCCCAATACCTCTCCGTCCAGTCCATATGTGCATTTTATCATGTCCGTTCTAAGTCTTAACAATAAAATAAACAACGGTGGAAGGTTGCATGTTGTTATGTGCCTGTGCTGCGTCTGCCGCGACATTAGAGGAAAAGATCGTATTGTGGGGACGCTCTGCCCTGCCCTAGCAGTACCGCCCCCCTGCCCTGCCGTCATATTCGAGTTAGTACCCTCATCCGTGTAACCGTGGGTATGGGCCGGGAGCCCGATTGCTCATCGGTTAGGAGATGGGTTTCTGAGCCCATCTTTTGCCCGCGAGTTCGATTAGTCGCCGCGGCGTGATCTCCTACCCCTACCCCTATCGGAGCCCTGCCGCGGAAGTCGGGGAGGGAGAACGTGGTCCCGGAAGGTAGCCCATAGGGGGACGCTGCCCCGCCTGCGGCGTGGAACGGGGAGGGGAGAGCTTGTCCTGTTTACCGTCCTGCCATCACAGATTAGCCATCCGCTAGGCTCCGATGCCCCCGCGTACATCTGGATAACTCCTGCCGGAAGGGTTGCCCCCCCGCTAAGCTCCGGGGGATCTTCGTTCTTCCACTTCGAGTCCGTATCATCGAATGCGAGAACCTGCCCATCATTGGGGCTGTTGATCTCTACATCATCCTGATCTGTGAGGGTAGACGTATTCAGATCTGCGGAGGGCTTCCCGCGGCGTTCCATTGAACTTTAGGATCTCTCCATTCATCGGGGCCCCGCCGGTGGCGGTATCCACATCTGAGAGATCGTTAAGGGTTCCCGCCCCGCCCCCGGTTGCAACGTTATCGGCAGCAGGAGCCCAATTCGTCCCATTCCACTTTAGAACCTGCCCGGAAGTCGGCGGGGAGGTAGTAGTGTCTACGTCGCTGTGGCGGTTAACGCTGCCTAGGGGGACGGGAACCCCAAGACGTACCGTCGAAAGTAAGCACTTCATCTGTAGCGGGAGGATCTGAAACCGTGTCCACATCCGTAAGCCCGTTCAGGTTAGTGGAACCCCCGCCACCACCGGAACCCCCGGTATTGAGATCTTCGGCGGGAGTCCAATTCGAGCCGTCCCACTTTAGAACCTGCCCTACCGCGGGGGTTGCGGAAGCGGTATCTACGTCTACCAGATCATTGATATCGTCCACGCCGGAGCCGGTAGAGGGATTGGGAACCCACAGTTCCTTTTCTGAATCGTATGGAGCCCGTCCCCATCCGTGGGGGCTATGCCGGGATCAACCAGAATAACTGTCCTATACGGGGGCATCAGAAATTAACCTGCATCCGTCCCGGTCCTACGCTATACGGCATCCCTATTTGGCTCATTAGCCCTAAGTCTAACTGCATCCGTCCCCCCGTAGAAACTAGGGCAAATTCTAGTTCCTCATCGACATACGAACCTTCCGTCTAGCCCGATCCCTATCCGCGGCTTCTTTACTCGCGGCTCCCCGAACGGTGCCACTATCGGGGGGACGAATAGATCCTCTCTGGATCTAACTATGTTGAGATTCATAGAGTGCTTTTTTGCAGGTAGGACTTTCTTTGAACTCTGGATCTGCCCGATGAAATGCCGTGTTCCCCGCTTAGCGCCGGTATCGAAAGATGCCTCTAGGGAGATGTGGTCCCCGTCCTCTATGAGAGGGTTAACCCAATCCATCTCTAGCCCTACGGAAGCTTCTCCCCCCTCCATCCACGTAGCGGTAAGTATTCCCTGCTGAATTGCCATCGTATCGCCGGGATCATCTTCCCCGGAGAAGTTGATCTTATAGCGCGATTTGCGGGGGGCTTTAGAGCCGGAGATCGGAACCTCGATGATCCGCTCTAGTTCTTCGTCTATCTCGCGGGTAACTAGGACGGATGAAAATTCGTGTCCTATGGGTTCGGGCTTGAAAGTCTCCCCGTCGAAATCCTCATCCGCTTTGTAATGCCACAGAACGTCTACGGCTTCCCGCGGGAGACTTCCGCAGATGCGCGATATGCCCATTTAGGTAGGTATCGGCAAAGAAGAAATCTACCTCATTGTAAAGGGCTTCTAGGAACCTACCAGGGGGAATCAGACCACCTAAAACCCGTAGATCCTGCCCTCCCGAACTTCGGAGAGATAACCTCATCAATCCGGATCAGGGAACGGTTGTATTCCTCGCAGCGGAAGATCGGCATCCCGGTAGACTTCGGAGGGTTCGGAATCGAGGTATTCCCGATCCGCATCTAGATCCACTTTATCGAGGAAGTAGCCCCCTGTCGCGGCAAGGAAGCGGGTTCCGGAACCCGGAATAGCCCCCACACCATCTTACCGGTAAAGTCGCGGATGAGGACTTCATTAACCGTTGCGGTCCAGTTCGACGGGCTCCCCTTTGAGTTCTTCCGCGTCGATCTCCCCGGAGAGGGTAGTTTCACAGGTAACGCCGGGACGCTGAGCATCTTCCCTGCCGTAAGAAGTGGCGTTGTGTCTCTCCGTCATGGGTTCCCCGGCAACGTAGAGATCAAATTCCGTAAGGGCTCCGGGGTTATCGGAGTTGCGGGCTTCTAGGATCTTCTCCCGCTCCCGCTGATCGTGGATCTGCCTAGGCACAGAATCCCGTCCCCCCCGTAGCCTCTGCCCACTCCAAAATGCAATAGGTAAAAACCGCCCAGAAACTCCCCCAAACGATCATCTGGATAGCGGTTTTCATGAGGGGCCACCAAATAGCCGTTAGTAATTACCTCTCCCATCTAGAGTCGTGAACGTAGGGAACAGATAGCCGGTAGCAGATTCGTAGAGTTCGGTATCAAACTTTGCAAAGGTTAGAACCTCATAGGGGATGAACTACAAGCCATGTTGAAATGCAGTTACTCGATAACGTGAGTATTCCGGAGAAGATTCGACTAACGTAATGCTCCGCTTCCGGCGTGAACGTGTAAATAGCGCATCCCCTGAACCTCCCGATCTCATCCGTGATCGGGACGGGCCGGGAGTGTCCACCGGGGCTATCCTGCCTGTATTCCGGATGGGAGAAGGGCCGGGAATGCTCCCCCTATCGTAACCCCTCCCGGCAGCGGGGAACGGTCCTGCCGACACAGGACGGGCTGTAGAGTCTTGTACTCTAGCCATCCCCCCGCGGTGGCTGTGGGGGTTTTATATCCCGTCCCCATACATCACTATCTCATAATCTAGCCATGCGGGGTTAGGGAGAAGGTTGTTAGTGTCTGTGGTGTAGTCGGCGGGAGTCCACACTAGCGGCTCCCGCTGATTCGAGCTGCGGTATTTCACCACGATGGCGGTAGTCCCCCGCATTCCCCCACTCGCGGAAACCGGCAGATCTATCGCAGCTCCCCCGTCCGTGGCAGAGATCTTGAACGTGTCCCCGCTGTGATCCCTGATCCCATCTATGGCGTTTCCGGAGACAAACCGGAGGGGACGGGGGTAAGGAATTTCACCACGGATCCGTTCTGGAAATAATGCCCCGCCGCGGTTAACACGTTCGTAGCGGCGTTGATGGTGAAGGTAAAGGAATCTTCCGCTTCCGGCAGAACGGAATTCACGTCCATTTTGATGATCTGTTCATCGAAAGATTCGCTCATCATCGAGGTTTCAGGGATTCGAGCGGATAAGCGTCTGCCGTAACCGGCCCTTAACCTTCCGGAAGTCCGTTCTTACTGCGTCCCGTTCTTCTTGCGTGGTGAGATGCCCCGGAGCGCACATAGGGAGCATCCACCGGAAGGAACCGTTAAAGATGTTCTGATTCTCGAAACGAGGGATGAAATAGCCCTCTGGGGGATAAAGAAGATGGGCCGGTCTGCCCATCCTTCCTTTTTCGTGGCGCATCCATCCTCCCCCGCTAGGGAGTGCATCCCCTCTAGTATCCGCAGAGCCGTCCCATCCGCGTTGTAGAGAACCGGGACTAGCGGTTTAGGTCGTCGTCTAGGCGTCATCTCATCCCACGCCAAAAACGCGGAAGCGGTATGTTCGACGCCGGGACGAACAAAGAAGGTATCTATCTCTACCCCGATGCGCCCATCCGTGGCATCTTGCGGAACCGCCCATACATAGCCCTGATGGATTTCCCCGCCGGTGGGGAGTGGGGCATTACTCCATAACTCCCTCTCCCCCCGCTCTGAGATAGCGTAGGAAGTAACATCGTAATTCACGGTATCGAAAACGGTTCCCCGCTGAGAGTTGCCCGCGGTAAAGTTCAGCGATTTTTGAGATACCCGTCTCCGCTTTACGCCCCCGCGAGTAAAGTAGACGCTGAGTGTTGCGGAGTTGGTTCCGGCATTCCGGACGATAGTTTCAAAGATCCACGTTCCGTTATTCGTTACCCCCGTAACCAGCGGGAAAACAGAGGCTCCCACTACGGCATTTACCGCCCCCGTTGTTTCCCTAACTAGGGACGCTAGAACGGTTCCCGCAGAGGTTCGGATCTGATGCAGCGTCTCCTGTGCGCCGGGAGCTGCGGCAAAGTTATGTTCAGATCTAACCGCCAAACTCTTACGCGCTGCCCCCCCGGAACCGTGTAATCCCTTGCCCCGGCTCCGGAATCGAGGACTACCCCTGCCCTAGTGGGAAAGTCCGGTTCCGGGAGATCTTCGAGGGCAGGAGAGGCAGGGGGAGTAACGCCGGATCCGTTGGGAGTGGATAGGATCGTGTCAAAGTCATACGTAAACTTCCCGCGGGGATCGTTTTCGTCCCACGATCCTTTGCGGGTATAGCGGAGCCGCTGCCCCTCGAAATCCCTGTTCTGATGCGTTACGGAAAACTAATGTCCGCTAGGGAGGGTTATCCTGCCTGTGGCGGTTCCCTCCGTCCCCCGCAAGCCCCCTAACACGAATTCCAATTGCAGCTTATTGGCATCAGCGATCCCGCGGGCTAGGACGGAGGGAGCAACGTTCTTCTTTCCCGTTACGGAGTTAAAAGAACACTCCATCCGCATAGACGCGCCGGAACCGTAGGTTTTGAAAGTGAAGTAACAGAGAAGGTTTCCGCTCTGATCCAGAGCCCCGTAAACTTTCGAGCCCCGCCGGTCCCCCTGCATAATCCGGGAGGGTCGAAACAGAATCTTCTCAGCGTAGGTAGTTTCGATCTTGCCGGTTTCGGGGAGACGGAATCGAAGTCCCTTTGTAGGTAAAGCTGAGCCTTACTCGCGGTATGATCGGAGCGAACCCTAAAGAAGTGGGTTCCGTCCATCCCCGCGAGTGCTATTACCTGTGCTTCCGTGTTCCCGTTGACCACGCTGCGGGTTACGCTATGCCCTGACGGGATAGAGGTAGATCCGTCAAAGCGGATAGTCTCGAAAGCGGGGGCAGAGTTCGATACTGCCTGTTCCTCTGGCGTCTGCCCCGTAGAAACTCCCACCACGTTCCGGGATGCCCACGGAATATCTGCCCGCTCCGTTACCCTCATCGGATCGGAGGAACCTTCCGCGGGGAACTCGAACTTTCGCGGCTCCCCGTCGAACGGATGCAGGGCTAGGGAGTGCATATAGAGCGTAGCGTTTCGCGGGTTCCCTCGAAGGAAGAAATAGAGCCGGATCTTTTCCGTGTTGGGGTTCAGGGCTACCGTCCCCCCCTCCGCTACCGGCCCTATCTTTGCGCTGATCCCTACTATCCCATCATCATTCAGTTGCTTTATGAGGATCGGAGCGTCTAACTGATTGTTCCCGGCGTTATCCGAATATTGCCGGATCTCTGCCCTAGCTACTCCGGATTCATGGTTCACTAGCCCCATGAAGCCCCGCAGAGTCTCGATAGTATCCGGATAGGCTTCCATCGGCTCCGTTCTAACTAGCGGATAATCTGAGCTGTTCGCTATGAGCCCGTTAGTAATCAAGTGGGGGACGGAATCCCTCACATCTAGCCGGGATGATGTGAGATCCCACAGCCACCGGACGGGGCGTTCATCCTTCCCTATCTGCGAGAACGTAGCGTTCGGAATCCTGTTCACCTTTGGCGGGAAAAGGACCTCAATAACTTCATCTGCTGCTATGCGGATGCGGGCAGCGGGGGACGGGGCAGAGATCTTCCCTGAATACTGTTTGGCGTAGCGGATGAGATACCATCCGGGACCGGGACGGGATCTCCCTGACTGCCCGCGGTGCATCCGGAGCCCCGGTAGGATCCTCGATACCGGAAGTATCTTCCGTGGGAGGATCTTCCTGTATCAAGATCTGCGGAAGCCGCCGCGGAACCCCATTATCCTCATTCGTGGTTTCTTCCGTCTCCGAATAGTGATCTATGGTGAAGCCCCACAGCCGGGGACGGAATTTCAGGGGGAACGGCTCTGCCCTACGGTTGCGAGAACGAACTAGCCGGTAGAATACCTGCCCCGCATCCCACGTTGCGTAGATCTTGTATCCCGTAGTTTCCGGATGGAAATCGTTAGGGGAATACTCGATGCAATGGTTCTTTGCTTCTTTGAAATCTTTGGAGCGGGACATAGAGCCGGGGAGCCCGTCCCCCCGCGGGTACATTCCACCATGCAGGTTTGGAAGTTCTGGATCTCCATCATATCCGCGGATACGTGTCCCCGCTTCCTGAAATCCTTACGGAAGCGGAGCCGCCTAGCATTTCCTACAAAGGTTTGGTTAACGTCCGGGGGTAACTTCCCTTTGAAATCGTAGGGCCCGTCGAAAGTCTCTACCCTAACCCCAGAGACAGCTACCTGCTGTCTACGGAGGGTATTGGGATCGGGATCGTTAGGTTCCCCGAACGCATCGAACCCGGCAGGCTTTGTCATGTAGAAACACTGTTTGATGGTCCCTTCCGGGGGATTGGGGATGAGGAACCACTCTACCGATTTGCCCGTAGTCCCCGGCTCATCGACTATCTCAAATTCCACCATATCTGTACGGAGGGTTTCTTTTTGCCCCTTGCCCATACAGGTAATAGCAGAGAGATAGAGCCCCGGCGGGAGTCCCACTGATTGGAGCGGGAACGGCTTTCAGGATCGGGGGCAGGAGTGGGTTACGCAGAGGGTACGTCTCCCGATCCCCCCGCTTCATGGGCCCTGCCGACTCTATGACAGGCTTTAGAAGCTGATAAACATCCGTCTCCGGATCTATGGGATCGGAACTTTGCAGGAAGGAATCTGCGGATGCCCCTCCCGCTTTGGTGGCGTAGATAAGGAATCCTTCATCTACAGCACCGGAGAAGGTAGACATAAACTCCGGGGAGCCGTCGAACCGGACGGATTGCAGGAATTGGTTATCTATTGCGTTAACCCTACGGAGGAACGCCCCCGCATCCTCTAGGTTAACTGAGATCCCATCGTCCATCTCATTCTGTACGAAATCTAGAGCCGTTCAATGTCATCAGTAGGCATCTAGATTCCCCTCTCCGTATCGCGGGCCCTGTGCTTCTAGTCTCCGCTGATTGGCTTTGCCCGCGGTTCTGAGTTCACCATGTGTAACCACGGATTCTCTGATCTTGTGATCCATCGAATCGACTATGCCCACAGCTAAACCGTTTACCGAATCTCTAACTTCATCAAGCTTTGAGACTACCGCGGCGGTTCCTCCGTACATCCCGCTATCTGCCTGCCGATGCTCCCTGTTCTGCCTAGCCATTTCCTCTGTGTAGCGGAGGAAGTTCCGGGAAATATCCTTGCGGGAGGATCATCTCCCCGCCTGCTGCCCAGACGGATTTATGTTTCCCCTTTTCTGGCCTGGAACCTTGCCCCCCTTCTCATACCATCCTTGCGATTGGTGGGTACACCATGCATTAGCAGGATCTCCGTACCGATCCTTTATGTAGGCAAGCATCCAATCTATCTGCGGGCCCGCGTGAGAACCGCCGGAAGATTGCCCCGCCGCGGGGAGTTTCGACTCCGGTAGGGCTTGCGGGATGCCGTATGCCCCTGATGGAGGAATTCTCCGCAAAGCGGTTCCATCCGGATTCCGCGATAGCTAGGTTATTGAAAAGAAACCCCAACAGATTGCCCCTAATCCGGCAGCGGCGTTCATTTCTTTGCCTAGGGCTTGATTCTCCCCCTCATCCCCCGCCGATCTCCGTAGATCCCGAAACCCCACTAGGACCCACTAGAGCCTAGGATGGTATCGGGGATCTTTTCATCTATGAAATCGTGGACTCCATCTGCCGCCATCCCCAGAGCGTTACCCGCAGCTCTGCGGAGGATAAAGCCACTAGCCATCTTCCGTTTAGCGTCCTCTACTCCCGGCTTCACCCACGCATTCCACCGATTTTCAAACAGGGCTTGCAGGGGATTGGGGATAGAGACGCTACCCCCGGATGCCCCGGCTTTCCCATCTGCGGTATAGGAAACGTGGGTATGGTCATAGTGAGGATCTTCGGGCCACGGATTCCACGCTCCGGCCCGCCACATATCCCCCTGCCGAATGATGTAGAGGGGTTCGGGACCACCGGAAGCTAGAACCTTATCCGCTACATCAAATCCTGTGCCGGAAGCAATAGGATCTCCCCGCCCCCCCCCTCCCCATACGTCATAGGTTCGGGATTCGACGGAGCCGCCGGGGATGCCGTGTCTGACATAGGTATTCCAACTCGTATCCGCGAGTTCTTTGGTGATCTTCTCCGCTTCCGCTTTCACGTCCGGATCTAGGTTGTAATGAGTCGGCCCTAACCCCTCTCCGTATCCGCTCAGGTCAACGCGCGATCCTGCGAGAGCCCACGCCGGAGCGTTTACCGCCCCTGCCGATAACCCTGCCGATGAGCCCGCCGGTAGTGGCTATGCCGCCACCGGGCACCGCCGGTAGCGGAGGGACCGCCGGGAATGGATGCAGTACCGCCCCCCTTGCCCCCCTTCCCGGATGGCTTGCCGCGAGTAGGATCGGTTCCGGCCCGCTTTTTCCCGCCCCGTTTCGCATCGGGAACCCCCGGTCCCCCGGCTCCTAGGTACTTCTTAACCGCTGCGTAATCGTCTGCCGTTATAGCGTTGTGAGCCATCAGGGTAGGACGCATGATCCCCGTCCCCCCATGCCCTAACCAGAAAGCGTGTCCCAATTCGTGCCGTGCCGATGCTAGGGCTTCATCAGTGGAAGTGATAGCGGAACTCATTATGATTTCGCCGGTGGACATGGTTCTGCCCAAAACGCCACCGGGGAGGGGACCATCCTTAACCTGTAGGGACGGGCCGGAAGAAAAGTTTAGCCCTGGCCTTTGCCCATTCCCTAGAAGCTTGGCTAAATTGCGCTCCCCACTTTGAGGAAACCTGCATATTCAGGTTCGGCCCGTCTGAGATCCCCCAATTCTGTTTGGGGGGCATCAGGTTAGCCCATCCGGGCCCTTCATTGCGCATCTTCGGATCTTTGCGGGTAGCGCCGCGGGGGACCACATCCATATCCAGATCGTGCGCTGCCGCTCGAAGATACCGGACGTTATCATTTCGGCGGGGGTTGACTACGTATTCTTTCCGGAAGCCCTCTCCCACCGTGTAGGGTTGCGTTCCCTTCACCACGCCACCGGGGGCCCTGCCCCGCTGCCCGGTAGGAGCCGCTTTCAGGTTCGAGGATCCCTCACTCCCCGTCCCCCCCCCCCACTTTGCCCCACGAACCTTCCCGGCCCAATCCCCAAGGTTCACGGCATCGAGAACCTTAGCGATAGCTTCTAGGATGCCGTTCCAGATCCCTTGCAGGGTAGACCGGGCAGCTTCCATAGCCCCCGTCATAGCCTTACCGATGGCTTCCCAAATTGGGCCCGCCGCAGATTTCAGGGTTTCCCACGCGGATTTAGCTTTAGCTACCAGATCATCTATCACATTGGTAACAGTGGTCCGGGCCGATTCGATTGCCGAAGTCATAACGGACTTGATAGCATTGTAGGCAGTAGTAGTCGCGGTTTTTATATTGTTCCATTGCTGAGAAAAGAACGTCCCGATCTGGTTTAGCTTCTGCGATATGAACGTAGAGACGCTATTAATTACGCTCGATATCACCTGTTTTATCGCATTGTAGACAGAGGTAGTGGCATTCTTGATAGCGTTCCACGCTTTAGAATACGCCTGCCCGATCTGGTTCAACTTCTGCGATATGAACTGCCCCACGGAATTGATTACGCTAGATATCACCCGTTTTATGCCGTTGTATACCTTTGAGGTAGCGTTACGAACGGCATTCCAAACCTTAGTGAAGAACTGCCCGATCTGATTTAGCTTCTGAGTAACTACCCTGCCGATGGTAGAGATAGCCCCCGATATCACGCTCTTTATTCCGTTATAAGCCCTAGAGGTTATCGAGCGAACTGCATTCCAAACCTTAGTGAATGTCTGCCCGATGATGGGGAGTTTCTGAGCGATGCTCCTGCCCAAACCTAGGACGGAGGAAGCGATCCCTTTAAAGGTAGAGAAGATGATTCGAGCTGCTACCCCGATTACCTTACCCAGAACGCTAAAGGCTACCTGTGCAACCTTAGCGAAAACCCGAAACCCCTTGCCCAAAGCACTCAGAACGGGACCGGCGACTTTCCCGCCAAAATCGGGATGTATCTGGCAAATATCCCGATTGCCTGTATCCCCTTACCTACGGCTCCTACCACTACCGTAGAGAACACGTATCCGATAACCATCCCGATTTTCTCGATTATCGGAGTGAAGGGTTTCTTTCGTCCCGATCCATCCGATAGCCGTCCCTAGAAGCCGGAACCCCTGTGAAAGCACTTGCAGGATCGGAATTATTGCCGCAAATGCCCCTTTGAGGATGCCCCCCACTATGGCCCCTAGCGGTTTCAGAATCGGAGCCATTGCCGCGAATCCTGCCATTACGTTAGCTATGATCGGCTGTATTTGGGGCCACAGTTCCGCGGCGGCAGAGGTTATAGCGTTCCATACGGAAGAAAAGGCAGATTGCAGTTTCGGCAGTATCGTCTGAACGGAGGTTATCAGCCCCGCCACCATCTGAGCCGCGGGAGACGTTTCCGCTGGTCTGCCCGCGGATGCCCGTCCCCCCCCTGATGCTGTCGGGTTCATCGCTAGTTGAACCTCAGAGGCGAAATTCTTTGCGTGTCTGTGATCCCGGTTTGCAGGGAGTTGGAGAAATTGGTTATGAAGGTTTCCGCTCCCTTTGAGCCAGAGAGATCCCCAAAAACGTTCACCAAATTGGACAGCTCATCGAACGCGGGACGGAATGCCTCTGCGATCCCCTATTTCAGGTTATCTTTCAGGGTAGAGAACGCCCCCGCTGCGGTCGGAGACTGTTTAGCCATCATCCCGCCGTAGTTCTTCTGTGCCAACTCCTAAAAGCCACGCTGGAACACATCAGAGGCAATCTTTCCCTCTGATGCGAGCTGCCTAGCTACGGGGACCGGCTTCCCTACGGCTTGCGCTAGGATCTCATAGGCAGGGATGCCCATCTCCGTAAGCTGATTCAGTTCCCCCAACTGAACGCGGGTAGCGGCTTTCATCTGCCCTAGGGCGTAGGTTATGCGGTCGATCCCCTCTGTTCCCTGCCCCAAAGCGGATGCCGTGTTACCCACATCGGTTAGAAGCGGCTTCACCTGTTTAGCCTCGAACCCGAAAGCCATTAGCCGCTGTGGAAGCTTGAACCAGTCCCTCGAACTCGAACGGGGTTTTAGCGGCGAAAGCCTCTAAGATCTTGCAGCATCTTCGTAGCTTTCGATCCGGAGCCTAGCATCGTCTCGAACGCTATTTGGGACTGTTCGAGTTTAGAGTTAAAGCTTACGGCAGCGGTAGCCACAGCTCCCAAACCTGCCGTAATCTGCCTTACCGATTACAGCCATCAAACCGCCCGCCGCGGCTGTTACGGAGCCCATAGAGCCCTGTAGAGAGGCTAGACGGCTCTGAGCGGAAGTTACGGCAGAGTTCAGAGAGGCAGTATCTCCTGTGATAACCACATCTCTGTAGCGATCCGCTATGGATTTGAACCCCGACATAAGCCGTCCACCGGAAGCGGTGGCGCTAGAGAGTCCCTTAGTATCGCCGGAGAAGATAACGTTAGAGTTCTTCTTTGCCTGCCCGCCGAAGTTGACTACCATCCGCTGAGCTGCCGCGGTTCCGGATTGCAGGGGTTTGGTGTTGGCCTCCCTAATCCAACGATGTTGCCCCTATTCATCTCCCGAATAAAGGGACTCCGCTGCCGTCGAACGGAAGCAAAGGTAGAAGATAGGGCTTTATCGTTACCCTCAATAGTTAATTGTAAGCGTTCTACCTCTGGCATCTAACCCCATCGGCTTTTGTGGGCAGATGCAGTTTACAGGGGTTCTAGGGGGGAACGGGAATAACCGCTACAAGTTCATCTTAGGTTAGGATTAGGATTGGTATTCCTGCCGATTTTGGCGCTCGATAGCCGTTCCTTTTCGTATTCCTCGATGAGCCCGGTATCCCGGCTTGATGGGGGCTTTTTCTTTTTCCTCCCTTACCCGGTGCCATCTGATATCGCGCTGAACGCTAGGCTTACTCATTACCTCCGAATAGATGCCATGCATCCAGATATCGAGATCCGTCCAATCCCTGCCGATCAGGGCAGGGGGATCTAGATGCTGGTACTCGAAATTCCGTTTCAGGTATTGGACGATCTCTATCAGCTCGAAGTAATCATCCTTTACCCCGGCATTCCCCCCGCTACGGAGATATGTCTCTAGGCTTTTTTTACGGTGGCGGCTTTCCCGCCGACAGCCATAGAGGAACCTATCTCATTGGAAACTTTGATGTGGAACGCGGTGGGAACGGGCAGCGCGTCGATAAATTCCGGCTCGATGGGAACGGAGCCCTTGCCCTGATATTTCCTACGCCGCTCTGTAATTTCTTCCTCTGTGCGCTCTATCCCCCGCTCAGCTTCCATTTCCTCTACCAGTTCCATCAGATCCTCTAGCGTTACCGTCATATCCCATTCCGCGATTATCAGGGCTAGGGTTTCGCAGAGGTTAGAGCGTCCCTTAGTGAACTCCCCCACGCTTCCGTTAGTCTCCCCCTCTATGCCCATCTCCTGTGCATAGCGTTCCTGCTGTGCTTCCCTGATGGCTTCTGCCATATCTTCCGCAAGCTTTTTCTCTAGTTCTTTGGCACGATCCCCCGCGTAATATCTGCCATGCAAGGTTTCCCCGAAAAAAGGCACCGTGAACGGATGGGTTTTCTTCCGGAGACGATCAATGCTGAATTCACCCACTGGATAACCTCCCATTCGCGGTTCTAGAGAGGAAGTTTAGCAGAAGAAAAGGGGGAACAGGATAAGGTATCCCGTCCCCCCTTCTCGCATCCCCACGCCCCGGAGGGATGCGATCTAGAGGCAATCCCTAGGCTGTGCTAAACCCGTTGACTACCTCAAACTGGAATGGTCTACCCCATGCCCCATCGTTCTCTACCCCGAACGTGAAGTTCATTACCTGTGCTTCCTGTTCCTCATCCTCTCCGGGGGCATCGGCAACCTGACAGGCAAAATCGGCAATGAACTTGTGATTCATCCCGCCGGGGGCTCCGGGGATCGGCGGCTCATCCCGCTTCCTGCCGGAGATAGAGCCTGTCCCCGTTGCGGAGATCGGTAATGATATCGTCTACGGGATTAGCCTCATCCCCCACCGTTAGGGTTATCTCCGATCCGGAGCCTGTTCCACTGTCTGAGAGTAGCCCTTTTTGGCCCGGTTGAACAGCCATACGGGGTTTCTCCGGTCCCCGATGGAGAAGCCTAGGTTAAAGGCATTCTCTATTCGAGTGGTCCCCAGATCGGCAAAGTTATCGTCTATGTAAACCTCGAAGTGGGCAGGAACTATGGGCTCGAAGTCTGCGAGTAAGATACCGGATGCGGTAAGGGGACCGGGCTCGATAGCCTGCCCGATGAGAGAACCCGACATTTCCGCTGAGTCCCCGTCCCTAGAGACTTCATAACCCCATTCCACGAACTCCCCGCCGACCGCCTGCCCGCCACGGTTGTTAGCCGTGTCGCCGGTTTCGATGGTGTAGGACTGGTTAGGATCTTTGGCAAAAGAATCGGAGTCGAAAACCCACCGGGAAGCGGCATCCGTGAGTTCTTCGATTGTGGCTCCCGCCGGATGAGCTACGGCGGTAGTTCCCTGCTGCCCGCGGGAAACGGTCCACGTTGCCGTGTCCACTCCCGCCGTTACTTCCATCACTTCACTTTCTACCCGGATCCTGAACGGGTAAGTAGTCCCGAAACCTGCCGGGGACGCCGGAGCGGGGAGGGAGGTTGCGGAAGCGTCGATACCGCCGGTTCCAACAGCCGCGGTGCTTCCTGTTGGGGCATCCTGTGGGGTAGTCTCGCGGAAGATACCCATCAGGGCGTAGACCATCTCATCATAAGACATAACCCCATCAGCTATGCCGTATTCCGACCACTCCCCGGAAAGATAGTGCTTCATCGGATACTTCGAGCCGGGGGGACGAACCATGCCTACGTTATATTGCCTTGCCGCGGTAAACCCGAAACTAGAGAACCGCTTTGCGATTGCGGCAGCGGTGCCATATGTGGTTTCAAGCCCTACGGCAGAAGCCCGGTTGATTGCTGCCGGAACTGCCATTCTCTAAAGAACCTCCATTTCGGTTAACCTAGCTCACAATTCTAGCCGGTTTCACTACGCTACTCTAGAAGCTATCGTTTTGAACTCCCCCCCTAGGGATCTATACGTAACCCCCCCATTAGTCTCTGTGGCCCAATACTCATTAACCATCGTACAGGCATTGATTCTCCATCCGTTCACAGTCGGCCCGTCCCCCCTAGGTACTGCTAGAGCCTGTACGATCTTATCCGCGTGGGGTTTGAGCTTAGCCCTAGTGGTATCTTTGTCCTTAGCGAACGCTAACCAGATGGAGCGGGTTTCCAGAACCTCTCCCCCCACAGCTCTGAGGGCTACGGGCCCGGAATAGTACCCGGAACACCACCGCTAGTCCCGATTCGTCCTCATCCAGTTGATCGGGGTAGACGTTCAGCGGCAAAGCGGAATCTAGCCGCGAGTAGAAAAACGTTGCGATCCTAGGGCCGGAAACAGTCTCTACCATCTCTACGCCACCTTCTTTAGTCTGCTAACCAGTTCGTTCACGGAAGATCGTAAGCTCCGCTGGAACGCGGGACGGAGGAAGGGGATAGCGTCCATAAATACGGTTCCGTATTCCACGAACTTCCCATAATCCACGCCGACAATGATTACCCACGTATGATGTTACCTATCTGCTGAGTATGGATAGAAGCCCTCAGAGCTCCGGTATCCACCGGAGCCAATTGCTTAGAGAGGGCTTCTACCCCTAGCGCAATATCCTCTACCCCCTCCCTGAACGCAGAGGCATACGCTTTCTCGAAGTAAGCCCATCGGTTGTTAGTGGGCTTCGTAACCCCTCCCACGAGGTTCCCTACTCACGGGTCTAAGCCTGCCCCGCCACGAACGGCGGGAGGGGGGTAAGGATGGCAAGGCACCCTAACTGAACCAGGCACACAACCACCACCATTTGTCTCGCTCGTCCCGGCCCCCGCCCGGGCGGCGCCTTCCGTGATCCCCTCGAGCGCGAGTGTCACCATCAGCAGACCGGTGACGATCGTCATCATCCGGAACCCCCGCGGCGGAAGGCGGCTGCGCAGCACGAGGACGACGACGACCAGGACGCCGGCGGCGAGCCCCGCCCGCAGCGCCGTAACCGTGATCGGAGCAGCGTGCTCGGCGGCGATCACGCTGGCACGGAACGCCGTTCCCCAGAAGAACATCGTGACGAGCAGGTAGATCGCCGGGAGCGCCACGGGCCGATTATCTCCGACCGGCCACTAGAATCGGCCGGTCCCAAGGGAGGAGCCCATCGTGGAGAGCTGGCGCAACCGCAAGACGCTGATCCTCGGCCGCACGGACATGATGGGGCTCCTGACGCCCTCCGAGTACAACGACTGCGTCGAGCACGCGTTCCGCATGCACGGTCTCGGGCGCGTCTACATGGAGCCCAAGGGCCACATCGTGCTCGACCGCTACAAGGGCGAGTGGGAGGTCATGCCGTCCTGGATCGAGGAGCCCGAGGCGGCGGCGTGCAAGTGGGTCTCGATCCGCGAGGACAACTCGCGCTACGAGCTACCGGCCGTCTTCTCGATCCTCGTGTACACGCACCCGGAGACGGGCTTCCCGCTCGCGATCTGCGACGGCTCCTACCACACGCTCATGCGCACGGGCGCGTCGGCCGCGGTGTCGGCCAAGTGGCTTGCGCGCAAGGACTCGAAGGTGCTCGCCGTCGTCGGCGCGGGCAGCGTCGGGCAGGGCACGGCTGGCGACCTGCGAGCCGGTCTTCGCCTGGGAGCAGGTCCGCGTCTGGAGCCGCAGTCAGGAATCCGTCGACCGCTTCCTCGAGGCCGAGCGGCCGAAGTTCCCGGCCCTGGAGATGATCGGCTCGACCGATCTCGAGCAGGTCGTGCGCGGCGCCGACGTCGTCGTCACGGGTACCCATGCCCGCCGCTGGATCGTCGACGACGCCTGGATCTCGCCTGGCACGCATATCGCCGCGCTCGGCGCCGATCTCGAGGGCGAGCAGGAGCTCGACCCGCGCATCCTGCAACGCGCTCGCGTCTTCGTCGACGACATCCGCCAGTGCCGTCCCGACGGCGAGATCAACGTCGCCCTGCGCGAGGGCGTCATCGACGACGAGGACGTTGCCGGCGAGATCGGCAAGGTGATCTGCGGCGAGCTCGAGGGACGTCAGTCCGATGACCAGGTGACGGTCTTCGACTCCACCGGCATCGCGCTCCAGGACTCCGCGACGGTGCCGCTCGAGTACGAGCGCGCGGTCGCCGCAGGGGTCGGCGTCGAGAAGAAGATGATCTCGACGTAGCGGCGGGGCATTCCCCCGTTTGAGTGACTCAATTCCCCCGTTTGAGTGACTCAAGCGGCGCTGGAGTTGGCTACCCTCTATCTGCCGGAGGCAGAGGGCTGCGGCGCCCATTCACTTCTGCCGACCCGCGCATGTCGTTGGACGGGGTCTGATGTCGCCTTACGGAGCGCCAGCTCGTCGTCCGGTACGCCCGAAGCGGCCCATACACGGGAAGGGAGAGAGAACTTGCGGCTAAGAAGCGGAGTCCGCAGACTGCTCGTGCTCGCCACTGTCGCGCTCGGGCTCGTCGCCGTGCCAACGGCGTCGGCCTGGACGGTGACGATGACGGCCAACCCGAGCTTCAAGCGGACGTACCACTGGGACATCGAGAAGAGCGTCAGCCAGCCGACGGTCACCCTCGGTGTCGGCGAGACGGCGACTGTGACGTATTCGGTCACCGTCACGTCGACCGGGTTCACGGACAGCGACTGGCGCGTCGACGGCACGGTGGACATCACGTCCGATCCGGACATCCAGATCAACAGCCTCGTTGTCTACGGAAACGCGCCGGACAACTTGCCGGCCAGCGTGACGTGCGTTCCGGACCCGCCCTCGACGCTGGGCGCCGGCATGAACTGCACGTACGGCAGGGCGCTGCCCAACGCGAACGACCGCACGGCGCTCATGCGGGCCACGGTGACGGATCTGAGCACGGGGGCTAACGGTGGACGCGTCGTAACGAAGCCCTACAGCTTCGCGGGCGTCGCTCCGCAGGAGATCGACGAGTGCGTAGCCGTCACCGACTCGATGGCCGGCAACCTCGGTACGGTGTGCGCGGGCGACGCGCCGAAGACGTTCACGTACTCGAAGACGATCGGCGGCTACGCAGAGTGCGGCGACTTCGAGGTGGATAATACGGCGAGCCTTCCTGACGAACGACACGGGCGCCACCGGTTCCGACGGCGCAAGCGTCGACGTGAGCGTCCCGTGCGAGCCGCCGGCGAACGGCTGCACCCGCACAATCGGCTACTGGAAGAACCATGCCGGCCTCGGCCCGCAGGCCGACGCCGTCACGCCGCTGCTCCCGATCCTGCTCGGCTCGGCGGGCGGAGCGAAGACGCTGAACGTGACGACGGCGGCGTTCGCGGTCCAGCTGCTCGAGATGAAGGGCTCGAACAACGTCAGCGCCTCGTCCAACGGGATCAACAAGCTATACGCCCAGTTGCTGGGTACGAAGCTGAACGGTGCGAGCGGCGTCGACATCACCTCCGTCTCGGCGACGATCGCCGCGGCGGACGCGTTCCTGGCGACCAACAACTCGCTGAGCTGGATCGGCCTCTCGGACGCGCAGAAGGCGACCGTGCTCGGCTGGATGACGACACTGGACAACTACAACAACGGGCTCGTCGGGCCGGCTCACTGCGGCGAGGACGAGAGCTGACGTCATAGCCGTACCACCGGCGGCCGAGTGCTCTCGCTCCCGCCGCGACGATGTCACGACCGGGGAGGCTCAGCCTCCCCGGTCCCTTTCTGGGGCTTACACCAACGGCGGTACGGCGCCCTGGCCGGCCACGCGCTCGGGGTCGGCGTCCTCGCCGCTCTCAAAATGGCCCTCCGCCGGCCACGGTGCCAGCAGGAGCAGAAGCCGGGAGTCCTCGAGCGCCCGAACGGCGTGGCGCTCGCCGGGCGCGAACGTCGCCAGCGTCCCGGGCTCGCACTCCGCGTCGTGGCCGTCCACCCCAAGCGAGACACGCCCGCTTACGACCTGGAGGACGGCGCGCTCGCGAACCTGGTGGTCGCCCATCTCCTCGCCGGCCTGCAGGTCGATCACCACCGCTCGGCAGGCGGACGTGGAGAAGAGAACGCGCGGCTCCCGCTTGCCCGTCGCCTCGATGGAGGGGAGATGCCAGCGATCCACGGCGGCACCGTACCAGGCTCTGACGGCGAGGGTTCGCCGAGGGCCAGAGCGGGTAGATGAAGTGAGCAACCAACGAACAGGAGGTCGACTATGGAGGTCGATATCTGGCGCTACCGCGATGCTTCCTATGCCGGAACTGACATCACCGGCTTCGGCGTCGAGGCGCTCGACGGCTCGATCGGCAAGATCGACAAGGCGACCGACGATACGACGGGGAACACGCTCGTCGTGGACACCGGTCCATGGATCTTCGGCAAGAAGGTCATGCTTCCGGGCGGGGTCATCGACCGCATCGACAGGGACGAGGAGAAGGTCTACGTCAACCGCACGAAGGACGAGATCAAGAGCTCGCCCGAGTACGACGACACGATGTACGAAGATGAGGCATACCGCGGCGAGCTCGCCGGCTACTACGGGCCAGGCGGGCGCGGCTACCGCGACTGGCCGCTCGCGTAGAGCGCGCCGGTCCCGGACGCAGGCTCCGAACGCAGGATAGGCGCGCGGGTGCTGCCTCAGGCGAGCAGCTCGAGGTAGCGCCCGCGCCATTCCTCGTCGGAAACGGAACGACGGAAGAAGTCCTCGAGCACGTGCCGTGGCGTCGCGCCGTCGGCGACGGCGCGGAGGCACACCGTCAGCGGCGAGCAGGCAGTCGAGCAGATCCGGGTCGACTCGGGCTACCCGAATCGCCTCGTCGAACGCGTAGATCATCCTCTCGGCCTCGCGGGCCGGGCAGCGTCTCCCGCAGCTCCGCCCGCAAGGGCTCGAGGTCGACGAGCTCCCAATTGATCGGCACGGTCGTTGAACTATGCGCGAATCATCGGCCAACCGCAATGCCGAACGGGAGGAATCGGGCTCCGGCAGCCGAAAGGGCCGGACGACACCGTGAAGCTCGCGATCTTCATTGCCTGGCTGGCGGCCGCCCTCGCGACAGCTGCCGTCGCGTCGGCCAGCGACCAGGCCTACATCTCCTGGCGGCTCGGCGACCAGGATGGCCATCCCACGGTCACGTGGAAGATCACGGGCTCGACGAAGTGGTACGTTGGCGCCATCCAGATCGCCTCCGACCGCCGCGTCACGGCCAGCGGCCACTTCCTGCCGGAGAACGTGGTCGCGTACGAGGTGCTCGAGCCGGACCGGGCGCCGGGCTTCTGGGCCGGCCCGGTCGCGCTCCAGCCGGGGACGTACTACGGTCGCCTGCGGCTCCGCTTCGACGGTTCGTGCAGCGCAAACTGCCAGTCCGCCACGTCGGTGCGGTCGTTCAGAATCGACCCACCTCGGCTGCGGGGGCTTCGCTGGCAGGCGAGGGGAGGTGTCGGCCGCGTGATCGTCTCGTGGACCAAGCCGCGCAACGGCTGGTACGTGAGCATGGTCGTAGTGGACGACAACCGTGCCTTCTCGAGCCCGGAGGATGCTGTCGCCTGGCCCAAAGCGCCGGCGAGGACGCGCTGGGCCTCGACGCTCCTGAGTCGCGACCGCTACCACGTGCGGCTCCGCGTCCGGCACGCCAGGTGCGAGTCCTGCGTATGGACGTCCTCCGCGAAGATCGTCGACGTGAAGCGGGCCAACAGCCCGCCGACGCTGAAGCCGGCCAGGTTCGAGCTGGCACGGCGAGACGCGAAAACGCACCGGCACACATGGAAGGCGACCTTCGTCGCCTGCGACCGGACTCGTGGCGCCCTCAGGCTGCAGATCCGCGAGGAGACCGGGCGCATCGGACGCAAGGCCACCGACACGCGGACACGTGCTCGCCGCCTCGCCGAGCCCGGCGGATGCCACACCTACACGATCAAGAGGCGCTCCGCTTTCCCGTTCCGGCCCGGGAGGTTCGTGCGGGTCACGATCCAGGTCCGAGACGGGCTCGGCGTCTGGAGCCTCGAGACGCGCAAGTTCGTCTGGACGACTGCAGCCTAGGTCGCGGATCCCGCCTCGAAGGGCGAGGGTTCCCGACAGGGAGGCCTACGGCACGAGCGTCACCGGGATCTCGACCAGGCCCGGCATGGTGCCGGTTCCGGCGGCGTCGTCGGCCTGGAGCTGGATCAGACCGTCCTGCTCGTCGGCGACCTCGAAGGCGAGCTCGGTCTCGTAATCGCCCCGGCAGCCCGTGCCGCAGGTCGCAGTCGTGAAGTCCTCGACCAGGACGTTGCCTGCTGCGTCGAGGATCCGCACGGTGACCGTCGCCTCGAAGACGTTCGCCGTGCCGGCGATCAACAGGGGGCTCTGCACCTGCGCACCGATCCCGGGAGTCGCGACCGTGATCGCGGGCAGCATGTCCTCGTAATCCGCCCGGGTCTGCGGGTGGTCGAGAACGATGCCTTCGCCGGAGAAGACGTCGACGGGCTCCCCATCGAGCTCGAAGTTCACTCCCTCGACCGTCGGGAACTGGGTCAGCGTGTATACGACCTGGGCGAGGCGCATCATCGTCGAGAGGCTGCCGCCGCCGGACTCGAACTCCGAGCTGAGATCAACGGTGGCGACGCCCTCCTCGATCGAGACGTCGAGGAGCTGCGTCCCCTCGGGGATCGCGGTCGAGACCCCCGCCGCCGTCTCCACGTCGGACGGGCCGGCTAGGAGCGCCTCGAGCGCCGCCCGCGCCACAGCGGGCGTCGACCCTACCGTCCGCGGGGTGCTGAAGAGCAGCGGCCCGAGCTCGATCTCCGTGCCCCCTTCACCGGTGAGCGTCCCGGCATCGCGTGCGAGCCACACCTCGAGGGCAATGGTCTCCTCAGGCTGGGTCGTTGTGGCGGGGGGCTCCGTCTCGGCTGGGGGCTCCGTCTCGGCCGGGGGCTCCGTGGTGGCGTCGGGCGACGGCTCGGCTGGCTGCGGCGCGGCGGGAGGGCTGGGAGCCGCCCCTTCGGGCTCGCCGCCGCCGCACGCGGCCATCGCAAGGGCGAGAACGGCGGCAGAGAGGGCAAGCGCGAGCGGTCTCATCGGTGATCGTTTAGACGCCTCATCGCGTCTGAAGTTCCCACTCGGCTGAATCCTTACCGCCTCTTAACGCAGCGTCTGGCTGGTCATCTGACGGGTTCGTAGGCAGCCTGAGCGTGAAGCGCGAGCCGGCGCCGGTCTTGCTCCACGCGTCGATCTCGCCGCCTAGCAGCCGCGCGTTCTCGATCGCGATCGCGAGCCCGCTGCCGCTGCCTGCGAGGGATCGGCCTTGTAGAGGCGCCAGAGAACGTGCGCGTAGAGCTTGTCGCCCATGCTCTCTCCTTACCAGGGCAGCGCCGGCTCGCCGGCGGTCCAACCACCGTCCACGGGAAGGACGACGCCGGTCACGGCCGACGCGAGCGGGCTCGCGAGGAAGACGATCGCGCTCGCGACCTCGCGCGCCTCGAGCAGGCGCCCGAGCGGGATCCGCCTCGTCGCGGCGGCGGTGAAGGTGGCGTTCTCGAAGAACGCCTCTGTCATCGGCGTGCGGGTGAATCCGGGAGCCACGGCGTTGACGCGCACGCCGTGCTCGGCCCAGTCGATCGCGAGCGAGCGGGTGAGCGCCGCGACGCCTCCCTTCGCCGCGGTATAGGCGGCCTGCTGGGGCAACGAGACGAGCGCCGCCTGGGAGGCGACGTTGACGACTGCGCCCGGAGCGGCCCGGAGCAGCGGCCCGAAGGCCTGGGATGCCTGGAAGACGCCGAGGAGGTTGACCTCGAAGTTGCGGCGGAAGTCCTCGGCGTCGAGCTCGTCGACCGGTGCGTTGGCGGTGAGGATGCCCGCAGCGTTCACGAGGACGTCGAGCCGGCCGTGGCGCGCGGCGATCTCCGCTGCCAGCTCGTCGAGGGCGGGCCGATCGGTGACGTCGCGGGGCGGCTCGCCGGCAAGATCGACGACGTAGACCTCCGCGCCGCATTCGCCCAGCAGCTCCGCGACCGCGCCGCCGATACCCGACGCACCGCCCGTCACCACCGCGACCCAACCCTGCATGCCTCCGACCACGCCCGCACTCTACGGCGTCCACGGACGTTCGCCGAGCCAGGCACCCACAGTGTCCACAGGGTGGTTTTCCACAGGGGTCTGACCCCGGGGGTCAGACCCCATACGAGTCAAGACATGAATGTGACGATTGCTGCGCCGGAGTGTGTCAAGAGACAGCAGCCAGGTTTCGGGGGCAGCCTGCGGGATGCGGGGGCGCGCTCCTACGCCAGGAGACGAAGCAGGCGCTCGGCGGCGAGCGCGCCGCGAGGGTCGTCCTCGTGGCGGAAGTAGCAGTACACGTCGAGACCGCCGGCGAGCAGCGGACGTATCCGGTCCGCCCACTCGGCCAGGGCGGCGTCATCGTAGGGCGGCTCGCGGAGGCGGAGGTACCGAAACGACGCTGTGCCCTCGAGACGGCCGATGCGCGCGACACCTGTCTCGTCGAGCGCGCCGTCGACCTCGTCCGCCTCAGCCCAGGTCGGGTGATCGAAATCGAACGCGTAGCCGAGCGCCGGGTCGAGCGAGTCGAGCAGGAGCGCGAGGAAGCCGTCGTCGCGGGCGCGCTCGAGCTTGACGTAGATGGGGCCGAGGCGGTCGCCGAGCGCTCGCGCGCGCTCGCAGAACGTGGGCAGGAGCGAGACGTCGCCGCCGTGGCTGATGCGCCAGCTCATCTTCACCGCGAAGCGAAACGGCGGCGGCGTCTGTTGCGCCCAGCGCTCGAACTGCTGCACGGCCGGCAGCCGCCGGAAGGCGCCGTGAAGCTCGACCGAGTTGAGCCGCTCGGCATACCGGCGCAGGAAGTCCTCCGGTCGTGCGTCTGGCGGATAGAAGCCGCCTCGCCAGGTCGGGTACGAGAAACCGGACGTTCCGGCGTAGAGCGTCCCTGTCACGCAGTTCACTCTAGGCGGCACGCCTACCGACACAACGCTTTACCTTTGGTAGCATCGTCGCTTCAAAACGTAAAGCGGAGGAGGAAGAATGGCAACCGTCGACGAGATCCTCGAGGCCAACAGCCGCTACGCGGCGGGCTTCGACAAGGGCGACCTGCCGATGCCGCCGGGGCGTCGCTTTGCCGTGGTCACCTGCATGGACGCCCGCCTGGATCCGGCGAAGTACGCCGGTCTGGCCGAGGGCGACGCTCACGTCATCCGCAACGCGGGCGGCATCGTCAGCGACGACGCGCTGCGCTCGCTCGTCATCTCCCACTGGCTGCTCGGCACGGAAGAAGCGATCGTGGTCGGCCACACCGACTGCGGCATGGAGACGTTCACCGACGAGCAGCTGCAGCAGAAGCTGGCCGAGGCCACGGGCGAAGAGGTGAGCGACATCGAGTTCCACTCCTTCGCGCGCGTCCACGACCGCGTGCGCGAGAGCGTGCGGCGCATCCGCGAGTCGTCGCTGCTTCCGGACAGCTTCGCTGCGAAGGGCTTCGTCTACGACGTCCGCAGCGGGCGCCTCGAGGAAGTCGACTGATCCGCTCGTAGGGGCCGGTCCCCGACCGGCCCGCGAGAGGCGCAATGGCCCGGTCAGGGGCGGGCCGCGACCCGCCCCTGACCACAGCCCTTAGCCGATCGCCTCGAGTGCTCGCCGGGTGAGCACCCTGGCGAGGTGCTTGCGGAAGTCGGCGCTGGCGTTCGTGTCGCTCGGCGGGGAGGTCCCCTCGGCGGCCTGCTCGGCCGCCTTGGCCGCGTCCGCGCCCGAGGCGAGCGCCTCCTCGACCGCTGTCGCCCGGAGCGGCGTAGCGCCCATGTTCGTGAGCGCGACCCTGGCCGAGCCGTTCGACGCGACGGCCGCGACGGCGACTGTCGCCCAGTCCTGCGCGCGCCGGTTGAACTTCACGTAGGTCGAGGCGCCGCCGGCCAGCTTCGGCACGCGGACCTCGATCAGCACGTCCTGGGCATCGAGCGCCGTCTCGAGGAAGCCGGTGAAGAAGTCCCGCGCCGGGATCGTGCGCTCGCCGCCGGCTCCTCGCACCACGAGGTCAGCGTCGAGGGCGAGGAGCACCGTGGGAAGGTCGGAGGCCGGGTCCCCGTGCGAGACGGAGCCGCCGATGGTGCCGCGGTGGCGAACCTGCGGGTCGCCGACCTGCCCCGCGGCGTCGGCGACGATGGCGCACTCCTGGCGCAGGAGCGGGCTCGTCGCGACGTCGTGGTGGCGGGTCAGGGCGCCGATCGCGATCCGATCGCCGTCGCCCTTGACGTACGAGAGGTCGGAGAGCCGTCCGATGTCGACGAGAAGGGTCGGCTGGGCGAAGCGCAGCTTCATGAGCGGCAGCAGCGAGTGCCCGCCGGCCAGCAGCTTCGCGTCCTCGCCCTGCCCGAGCAGGCGAATCGCGTCGTCGACGGAGGACGCAAGCTCGTAGTCGAAGGCGGCCGGGATCATGCTGCACCTCCCTGAATCGCATGCCACACTCGCTCGGGCGTAGCCGGCATCTCGATTTCGGTCACGCCGTACGGCGAGAGCGCGTCGACGATCGCGTTGACCACCGCGGGCGTCGAAGCTATCGCTCCCGTCTCGCCGACCCCCTTCACGCCGAGTGGGTTTGTCGGGCTCGGCGTGACCGTACGGTCGAGCTCGTACGAGGGCAGCTCGGCCGCCGACGGCACGAGGTAGTTCGTCAGCGAGCCGGTCACGAGGTTGCCGTCGGTGTCGTACACGGCTTCCTCCCAGAGAGCCTGAGCGACTCCCTGTGCGATCCCGCCGTGCACCTGCCCGTCCACCACCATCGGGTTGATCACGTTCCCGACATCGTCGACGGCGATGTAGCGGACGAGATCGGCGGCGCCGGTTTCCGTGTCGACCTCGACCACCGCGATGTGACATCCCGACGGCCACGAGAAGTTGGGCGGGTCGTACTGATAGGACTCCTCCAGGCCGGGCGTCATGCCGTCGGGAAGGTTGTGGGCGTGCCACGCCTCGAAGGCGCAGGCCTTGAGCGCCATGCTCTTGTCGGTGCCGCGCACGGTGTACTGGCCGCCCGCGAACTCCAGGTCGTCCGCCGATACCTCGAGCTGGTGCGCAGCGATCCGCCGTCCCTTGTCGACGAGCTTCTCGCAGGCGTGCCAGAGGGCGACGCCGCCGACGGCGAGGCTCCGGCTGCCGTAGCTGTCCCAACCTTGCGGGGAAACCGCGGTGTCACCGTGGAGGAACTCGATCTCGTCGACGTCGCAGCCGAGTCCGTCGGCGACGATCTGAGAGAAGGTCGTTGCATGACCCTGACCGTGAGGCGACGTCCCCGAGACGACCTGCACCGTGCCCGTCGGCAGGTGCCGAACGACCATGGACTCCCAACCGCCGCCGCCGTACTTGAGCGCACCGAGGATCCGGGAAGGAGCCAGCCCGCACATCTCGACGTACGTCGAGAAGCCCACGCCCAGCTGCTTCGTCGATCCCTGCGCCCGCCGGGCCTCCTGCTCGCTCCGGAAAGCGTCCAGGTCTAGGAGCTCGAGCCCACGGTCGAGAGCCGCGTCGAAGTCCGCCGCGTCGAGCTCGAGCCCGGAGACGATCGGGCGGGGGAATGGTCCCGCAGGAAGTTGAGCCGGCGGATCTCGACGGCGCTCTTCCCCACCCGACGGGCGAGCGCGTCGATCGTGCGCTCGATGGCGTAGGTCGCCTCGGGGCGCCCGGCCCCTCGGTACGCGTCGGTAGGGGTCGTGGTGGTGAAGACGCCCGTGCAGTGAAAGTCGTATGCCTGCATGTCGTAGACGCCGCAGTACAGCCAGGCGCCGAGCAGCGGGATTCCCGGGGTGACCGCCTGGAGGTAGGCGCCCATCGAGGCGGTGAGTCGCACCCGTACACCGAGGACCTTGCCCTCCTCGGTGGCCGCAAGCTCGATGTCCTGAACCTGGTCGCGACCATGGACCGTGGCGACGCAGGCCTCTGAGCGATCCTCCACCCACTTGACCGACCGGCCGAGGCGCTTTGCGCAGGCGATCACGATCATGTCGTCCGCATACACCTCGACCTTGGCTCCGAAGCCCCCGCCGACGTCCGGCGCGATGACCCGGATCTTCGCTTCCGGGATGCCCATGACGAGCGCGTACGCCGTGCGCATGATGTGCGGCGCCTGGGTGGACGAGACGACGGTCACCTCGCCGGTGAGCGGCGAAATCTCGCAGACGACGCCGCGCGTCTCCATCGCCGTCGGGATCAGCCGCTGCTGGCGGTAGCGCTCCTTGACGACGACGGGTGCGCTCGCGAAGACGCTGTCTGGCTCGCCGGTGACGAGCGACCACGTGTAGCACTTGTTGCCGGGCGCGTCGTCGTGGACGAGCGGAGCGCCGTCATCGAGCGCCTCGAGCACGTCCGTCACCGCCGGCAGCGCGTCGTAGTCGACCTCGACGAGCGCTGCGGCGTCTCTCGCCTGGGCACGGGTCTCGGCGACGACGACCGCCACGCCGTCGCCGACGTAGCGAGCCTTGTCGACGGCGAGCGGCAGGTGCGTGGGCATGACGATGTCGTCCGACACGGGCCAGAAGCAGGGGAGTGCTCCGTAGCTGTCTTCGAGGTCCTCGCCGGAGAACGCAGCGACGACGCCTGGCGACGCACTCGCTTTCGAGACGTCCACCTTCGTGATCCGTGCGTGGGCAAAGGGGCTGCGGACGATGGCGGCATGGAGCAGTCCCGCGGCCTGGTAGTTGTCGACGTACGTGCCGTGGCCGGTGATAAGCCTCGCGTCCTCCTTGCGGAGGAGCGGCGCGCCGACGTACGTTGTCGTCTCCTCGGTGGCGGCCATCACGCCACTCCCGCGTTCGCTGCCGCCTGGACCGCCTTGACGATGTTGTGGTAGCCGGTGCAGCGGCAGAGGTTTCCCTCGAGCGCCGTGCGGATCTCCGCCTCGGACGGGCTCGGTTGCTCCTTCAAGAGGCTGACCGTCGCCATGATCATGCCCGGTGTGCAGTAGCCGCACTGGAGGCCATGCTGCTCGTGGAAGGCCTGCTGGACGGGATGGAGCGTGCCGTTCTGGGCGAGGCCCTCGATCGTCGTGATCTCGAGCTTGTCCGCCTGGACGCCGAGCATCGTGCACGACTTCACGGATTCGCCGCCGACCAGCACGGTGCAGGAGCCACAGGAGGACGTGTCGCAGCCGACGTTCGTTCCGGTGAGGCCGAGGCGTTCCCGCAGGACGTAGACGAGGAGCTCGCGGGGCTCGACCTCCAGCTCCCGCCGCTCGCCGTTGACGGTGAGCGAGATGGCTCTCAAGCTGACCCCCTCTCGTTAGTGGGTCTTCGGCGACTTGCCGAAGACCCGGCCGAACATCCGTCCGATAGAGCGCATGAACGCGCCGACGCCCAGCGAGATCCCGGAGACCGGCTTCGTCTGCTCTGCAACGGCCTCGGCGGCCTCCACGGCGGCCTCCTCCGTCCCCGAGGTCGAGGCGGCCAGCTGCGCCTTGAGGCAGTCGGCAAATCGGGTTACGAGCTGGCCCGACACGTCCTGGACGATGCCGCGCCCGTACTGCGCCACCGCGCCCGACAGCGTCAGGTCGGTGACGATGTCCACGCGCGTGCCGCCGTCGATCCCCGTCAGGCTCGACTCGATCTGGGCCTGCGCGCCGCCGCGGCCCCGCTTCTCGCGCGCCTTGGCGGAGAGCGTGACGACGCCCGCGGCCTCGTCCGAGCTCGCGCGTGAGACGTCCGTCGCGAACGTCAGCGCGATGGGCCCGAGCTTCACGTTCATGTCTGCCTTCCAGTTCGAGTCGTCGACCGTCTCGACGAGCGTCGCGCCCGGCATGCACGGGATCACCCGTGGCACGTCCATGAGCAGCTCCCACGCCGCCTCCCGTGGGGCCGGCACGTCGAACGAGTTCTCGAGCTTCATGGACCCGGCCTCCTCCAGAACGTCACTCGGGTCACGTCGCGGCCGCCTTCGAGGCAGAGACGCGCGGCGTCTTCGCGTTGAACACCGAGATGATCTCGGCCGCGATCGCGATGGCGACCTCCTCCGGGCTGCGCGAGCCTATCGGGAGGCCGATTGGCGCGTGCACGCGCGCGAGATCCTCGTCCGTCACGCCTTCCTCGCGCAGCCGCTCGGAGCGTCGCTCGGTGGTTCGCCGGGAGCCCATGGCGCCGATGTAGCCGGCATTCGTCGAGAGCGCGTGCTTCAGGATGGGGACGTCGAACTTCGCGTCGTGGGTGAGCACGCAGATCGCGGTTCGCTCGTCGACCGGAGCCGACGCGAGGAACCGGTCCGGCCAGTCGACGACGAGCTCGTCGACGTCCGGGAAGCGCTCGGGCGTCACGAACTTCGCACGCGCGTCGCAGACGGTCACGTGGTAGCCCATGAAGCGGCCGATCGAGGCGAGCGTCGAGGCGAAGTCGATGGCGCCGAACACGTACATCTTCGGGCGTGGCGCGAACGACGAGACGAACACCTCCTCCTCGCCCACCGTGACGAACCCTGTTTGCCCGCGCGCGAGCAGCCCGCGGGCCTTCTCGCCCACCTCGCCGTTCTCGCCGGCGTCGCCGTATACGAGGTGCTTTTCCCCGATCGACCCTCCGTCGACGTTGACCGTGAGGGCCACCGGTCGCTCGTCCCGGATGGCCGCGGCGATCGGCGCCACGAGCGCCGGGTCGAGCGTGTCGACGAAGATGTGGACGGTCCCGCCGCACGGGAGGCCGACCTCGAACGCCTCCTCGTCGGCGATGCCGTACTCGAGCAGCTTCGGCGGGCCGCCGTCGAGAATGGCCAGAGCCTCCTCGTAGACAGCGGGCTCGACGCAGCCGCCGGTGACCGAGCCGGCCACCTCGCCCTTCTCCGACACGGCAAGCACCGCGCCGGGATCCCGCGGGGCGGAGCGCTCGGTTCGCACGACTGTCGCCGTTGCGAAGCGCAGCCCCTCGCCGACCCAGCGCTCGAGTGTCTCCAGGACGTCCTTCATCGGGTGTGTACCTCTTCCACGTACGGGGTTGGGTCATGCTCGAACCGCTCGCGACAGCCGGCGCAGCAGAAGTAGTAGCTGACACCAGCGTGCACCGTCGCCTCGGCCGTATCGGCGACGGCGACCGACATGCCGCAGACGGGGTCAGTGAATTCCTGTAGGGGCCGGATATATCCGGCCCCTACGTCTGCCTGGACGCTGTGCCTCCAGGCGACGAGCTCGGCCAGGATCGCGACCGCGATCTCCTCCTGCGTGGACGGCCCCAGGTCGAGGCCTGCCGGGCTGCGGACGCGCGCGAGTGCAGGCTCGTCGACGCCGTCGGCGCGAAGCGCGTCGAGCGTCGCGGCGCCGCGACGCTGGCTCGCCACGAGGCCGACGTAGAGGGCGGGCGTGGAGAGTGCAGCCTTCAGCGCCGCCTCGTCACCCGTTCCCATCGTCGCCACGACCACGGCGTCGGCCTGCGCGTCGACCTCGCGCGTCACACGCCAGCCGATGCGCGTGACGAGATCGGCGAGGGTGAGGGCGGCGGGCGCCTCGCCGACGATTGCGAGCAGCGGCTCCGGGAGCTGCGGCTCGACGAACACCTCGACGAGACCCTCCGATGCGCATGAGCCCTCGATGGCGACGAGCCTCGGCTTGCCGTCCGCGAGAGCATCGAGCGCCTCACGGATCACGGCCGGCTTCGAGCACGCGCCGCCGATCCAGCCCACCACGGAGCCGTCGGGTCGTATGACGGCGTGGTTGCCCTCTCGCGCCGAGGCCGGGCGCTCGACCCGGACGACGGTCGCGAAGGCGTACGGCTTCCGCTCCGCCGCGAGGCGGCCCGCCTCGATCAGGACGTCCTGCGCCGTGCTGACGCCGGCGGCGAGCGGGTCGGGAGTGGCCGGTGGGGACGGGCTGGGCCTACTCAGCGAGCCCCACCTCGTCCAGTGCGGCCCAGACCTTGTCCGACGAGAGTGGCATGTCGATGTTGCGCACGCCGGCGTGCCAGAGCGCGTCGATGACCGCGTTGACGTACGCGGCCGGCGAGCCGACCGTGGCCGACTCGCCCACACCCTTGGCGCCGAGCGGGTGATGCGGCGACGGCGTCACGGTCTCGCCGAGCTCGAACGCCGGCGTCTCCATGGCCGTCGGGATCAGGTAGTCCATGAAGTTCGCGCCGATGCAGTTGCCCTCCTCGTCGAACGTGATCAGCTCCATGGCCGCGATCGCGTAGCCCTCTGTCAGGCCGCCCATGATCTGGCCCTCGACGATCATCGGGTTGATCCGGACGCCGCAGTCGTCGACCGCGACGACCTTGAGCGGCTTCCACTGGCCCGTGCCGCGGTCGATCTCGACGAGCACGCCGTAGGTCCCGAACGGGTAGGTCATGTTGGGCGGGTCGTAGTAGTGGACGCCCTCGAGCCCTGCCTCCATGCCGTCCGGCAGGTCCGAGTAGGCGGCGAAGGCTACGTCCTGGATCGTCTTCGAGCGCTCCGGTGCTCCCTTGACGAAGAAGCGGCCACGCTCCCACTCGAGGTCGTCCGGAGCGCACTCGAGCAGGTGAGCCGCGAGCTCGCGGCCCTTGTCGCGCAGCTTGCGCGAGATCACCGCGGTCGCGGCGCCGGCGACCGGCGTCGAGCGGCTGGCATACGTGCCGAGGCCGTAGGGCGTGTTGTCCGTATCGCCCTCCTGAACCTCGACGTCCTCGTACGGGATGCCGAGCTCCTCGGCGACGATCTGGGCGAACGTCGTCTCGTGGCCCTGACCCTGGGTGCGGACGCCGAGCTTCAGGATCGCCTTGCCGGTGGGGTGGACGCGCAGCTCGGCGGAGTCGAACATGCGCAGGCCCGCGATGTCGTACTGCTTGCCGGGCCCTGCGCCGAGCACCTCCGTGAACGACGCCAGGCCGAGACCGAGCAGGCGCCCCTCCTTGCGCGCCTCCTCCTGCTCCCGGCGCAGCTCGCGGTAGCCGAGCATCTCGAGCGCGAGCTCCATGGCCTTGCCGTAGTCGCCCGAGTCGTAGACGAAACCTGTGGCCGACGTGTACGGGAACTGCTCCGGCTTGATGAAGTTCTCCAGGCGGAACTCGGCCGGGTCGACGCCGAGCTCGTGCGCGGCGTTGTCGACGAGCCGCTCGATCAGGTAGGAGGCCTCGGTCACGCGGAACGAGCAGCGATAGGCGACCCCGCCCGGCGCCTTGTTCGTGTAGGCGCCGTCGGCGACGACGTGGGCCGCCGGGATGTCGTACGAGCCGGTGACGATGTGGAAGAGGCCCGCTCTGAGCTTCGTCGGCTGCGCGTCGGCGAAGAAGGCTCCGTTGTCGGAGAGCAGCGTCGTCTTCAGGCCGGTGATCCGGTTGCCCTTGAGGGCGAGCTCGCCATGCATGTGGTAGTCGCGGGCGAAGCCGGTCGAGATCAGGTTGCCGGTCCGGTCCTCGACCCACTTCACGGGGCGTCCGAGCAGGAGCGATGCCGCCGTCGCGACGACGTAGCCCGGGTAGATCGGGACCTTGTTCCCGAAGCCGCCGCCGATGTCCGGCGAGACGATGCGGATCTGATGCTCGGGTAGCCCCGCCACGATCGCGAACAGCGTCCGGTGGGCGTGCGGGGCCTGCGAGGTCATGTAGATCGTCGCCTTGCCGGTCGCCGGGTTCACGTCGGCCACGCAGCCGCAGCACTCGAGCGGAGCCGGGTGGCAGCGCGGATAGAACGTGTCCAGGGAGACGACCCGATCGGCCTCGGCGAAGGCTCGGTCGGTCGCCTCCTTGTCGCCGGCCTCCCAGTGGTAGATCGAGTTCGAGCTCTGCCCCTCCTTGTCGTCGCGAATAAGCGGCGCGTCCTCCTCGAGCGCCTGCTGCGGCGTGCTCACCGCCGGCAGCGGCTCGTAGTCGACCTCGATCAGCTCGAGCGCGTCCTTCGCGACATACGGGGACTCCGCCACCACCGCCGCGACCTCCTGGCCCTGGAAGCGAACCTTGTCCGTTACGAGGACCGCCTGGGTGTCGCCGGAGAGCGTCGGCATCCAGGCGAGGTTGTGTTGCGCCATCAGCTCGCCGGTCACGACCGCCACGACGCCCGGAAGCTCCTGGGCGCGCGTGGCGTCGATCGAGTTGAGGCGCGCGTGCGCGAACGGGCTGCGGAGGAGCTCGAGGTAGAGCATGCCCGGCAGCTTGATGTCGTCGAAGTAGTTGCCCTTGCCGCGGATGAAGCGGGCATCCTCCTTGCGCGGGACGGAGTGGCCGACGCCACGGATCTCGGTCGCAGCCATGTTCAGCTCTCCCCCCTCATCGTCTCGCCTGCTTGCTGCACGGCCTTGACGATGTTCTGGTAGCCGGTGCAGCGGCAGATCTGCCCGGAGATCGCGAAGCGGATGTCCTCGTCGGTCGGGCTCGGGTTCTCGGCGAGAAGCGCCACCGACGTAAGCATCATCCCCGGCGTGCAGAAGCCGCACTGGAGGCCGTGCTGGGCGCTGAAGGCCTCCTGGATCGGATGCAAGGCGCCTCCTTGCAAGAGGCCCTCGACCGTGGTGATCTCGCTGCCGTGGGCCTGGACCGCAAACAGCGTGCAGGACTTCAGCGGCACGCCGTCGACGAGAACGGTGCACGCCCCGCAGCTGGTCGTGTCGCAGCCGATGTGCGTCCCTGTCAGTCCCAGCGTCTCCCGGATGAAGTGCACGAGGAGCAGCCGCGCCTCGACTACGTCGCCGCGCTGCTCGCCGTTGATCGTCACCTCCACCGTGTGGAGGCGCGGTTTCTCGATCGCGATATCGGTCATCGTGGCACGCTCCTCAGGATGCCTGCGCCGCAGCCGCCGCGGCCCGAAGACCGCGCACGGTGAAGATGCGCACGACGTTGCGTTTGTAGTCCACCGTCCCGCGGATGTCCGTCTGGGGACGTGCTGCCGAGGCAGCGCTCCGCGCCGCTTCGGCAAACAGCTCCTCGGTCGGCTCCGCGCCTCGCAGGAGATCCTCGGCCTCACCTGCCCGGATGTTCGTCGGGCCTACGCCCGTGAGCGCGATGCCGGCCTCCGCGATCGTTCCGTCGGAGAGCGAGAGCTGCACGGCCACGGCGGCCGTCGCGTAGTCGCCGACCTTGCGCTCGAGCTTGAGATACGTCCCGCTGGCTCGCGGGCCGGGGTCCGGGACGCGCACCTCGGTCACGATCTCGTTCGGGGCGAGCGTGGTGGTGAACGGCCCGTCGAGGAGCTCGTCGACCGAGATCGTCCGGCTGCCGCTCGAGCTCTGTACGACGACCGACGCGCGAGCAGCAAGCATCACGGCTCCCCAGTCGCCCTGGGGGTCGGCATGGGCGAGCGAGCCGCACACCGTGCCGCGGTTGCGCACGAGCGGGTCGGAGATCTGCGGCGCGGCGTCGCCGAGGGCGCGGTAGCGGTCGCGCAGGAGCTCCGACCGCTCGCAGGCCTTGTGGCGGACGAGCGCACCGATCCGCAGCGCTCCGTCCTTCTCGGCAAGCCCGTCGAGATCGGGAATGCGATTCAGGTCGACGATCGCGTCAGGCGCCGCAAAGCGCAGCTTCATGAGCGGGACGAGACTCTGTCCTCCGGCCATGACCTTGGCGCGGTCACCCTGCTCGTCCAGGATCGAGAGTGCCTCGTCGAGCGTCCCCGGTGCGAAGTACTCGAAGCTGGCGGGATACACCAACTCTCCTCTCCGGCGGGATACGCAAGCCCGCCCGAGGGCGAGCCCTGCGCCCCGCCTGCTCGGACTGAATGCGCAGCATATCGCCTCCGGCTAGTTCGTCACGGCGTACCGCGTCTGCTCGCGTAGGATGAGGCGCGATGGCCCTCTCCTCCGTTCCCGAGGTCGAGCAGGCGCTCCGCGCCGAGTCCTACCTACCCGACCACGGGCTCGCGACGGCGATCTACCTCGCCCTCGTCATGCAGCGTCCGCTGCTGCTCGAGGGCGAGCCCGGAGTCGGGAAGACCGAGGTGGCGAAGACGCTGGCACGGATCCTCGACGCGGAGCTGATCCGGCTCCAGTGCTACGAGGGCATCGACGCGTCGCAGGCGCTCTACGAGTGGGACTACTCGCGCCAGCTGCTCTATGCGCGTGCTCTTCAGGCCGGCGAGCTCGACGTGCACGCGCGCGTGCAGGAGCTCTACGGGCCGGAGTTCCTGCTCGAGCGACCGCTGCTCAAGGCGATCCGGTCGGGCGAGAAGGCCGTCCTGCTGATCGACGAGCTCGACCGGGCTGACGACGAGTTCGAAGCCTTCCTGCTCGAGGTGCTGTCGGACTTCTCGGTCACGGTGCCCGAGCTCGGCACGATCGGGGCGACGGCCACGCCGGCCGTCGTCATCACCTCGAACCGTACGCGGGAGCTGCACGACGCGCTCAAGCGCCGCTGTCTCTACCACTGGATCGACTTCCCGGACCTCGAACGGGAGGTGGAGATCATCACCCTTCGCGTCCCCGATGTCTCCGAGCAGCTTGCCCGCTCAGTCGCTACGACGGTGATGGCCCTTCGCGGCCTCGACCTGATCAAGCCGCCGGGCGCCGCGGAGGCGATCGACTGGGCCCAGGCTCTCACGATCCTCGGCGCCGACACGGCCAACGGCAACGCCGGCAAGGACACGCTCGGCTGGGCGCTCAAGAATCACGACGACCTGCGCCGGGTCGAGAAGGTCCTCCCAGACTTAGTGCAATGAGCGCTGCGCCTCCGGCGGCGGGCGAGGAGCGCCTCGTCGCCTTCGGCCGGGCGCTTCGCGACGAGGGGCTCGCCGTCGGGACGGGCCGCATCAGCGACTTCTGCCGGGCTGCCTCGCTACTCGCGCCCGAGGACCTCTACTGGGCGGGTCGCGGCACGCTCGTCGCCCGCCGCGACGACATCCCGGTCTACGACCAGGTGTTCCGTACGTTCTTCGGCGACGTGCGCGATCTGCCGAGCGAGCCGGAGCCGCCGTCGAAGCTGCAGGCGGGTCAGGACCAGGGCGAGGAGGGGAAGGGCGACGGCGAGCAGGACGTCGACCCGGAGCTGCTGCTCGCGAGCGCTGTCGAGGTGCTGAAGGAGAAGAGCTTCGCCCGGTGCACTCACGACGAGCTCCTGCAGCTCGCGAAGCTGATGCAGCGCATCCAGCTCGCTGTGCCGACCCGGAAGTCACGCCGGCGCGAGCGCGCTCGGGGCGGCATGCCGGATCTGCGACGGACGATCCGCCGCTCGTTCCGCACCGGCGGAGAGCCGCTCGAGCGCTTCTACCGGGAACGGCGCCGGCGCCGGCGTCGCATGGTCCTCTTCCTCGACGTCTCCGGCTCGATGGCTTCCTACTCGCGAGCGCTGCTCGTCTTCGCCTACGCGGTGCTCCGAGCCGACGCACGCTGGGAGGCGTTTGCGTTCGGAACGCGCCTCACGCGCCTGACGCGGGCGCTCGGGCCGCGAGATCCCGACGATGCGCTGCGTCAGGCCGCGACCGAGGTCTTCGACTGGGACGGCGGCACGAGGATCGGCGAATCGCTCAAGCGCTTCCTCGAGACACAGCCCGAGATCGCCCGCGGCGCCGTCGTCCTCATCTGCTCCGACGGTCTCGAGGTCGGTGACCCCTCGGTGCTCGCGGCGCAGATGGCGCGGCTCTCCAGGCTCGCGTATCGGGTCATCTGGCTCAACCCGCTCAAGGAGGACCCCGCCTACGAGCCGCTCGCCCGCGGGATGGCTGCCTGCCTGCCCTACATCGACCTCTTCGTGAGCGGCCACAACCTCGCGAGCCTCGAGACGCTCGGCGAGGACATCGAGCGGCTCTAGCGAGCCGTCATCCTGCCCCGGCCGGTCCGCCCTGCGGCTATCGTCCTCCGCATGCGGAGCCTGTGGCTGCAGGAGGCGCTCGGCGGGGCTGACGAGGACGCGCCGCGCCTCGAGGGCGACGAGAAGGCCGACGTGTGCATCGTGGGCGGCGGCTACACGGGCCTGTGGACCGCGATCCGGCTCAAGGAGCACGACCCGGCGCTCGACGTCGTGCTCGTCGAGGGCGACGTCTGCGGCGGCGGTCCGAGCGGCCGCAACGGCGGCTTCGTGCTTTCCTGGTGGGCGAAGTTCGCGAAGCTCGAGCACATCGTCGGAGCCGACGAGGCGCTCCGGCTCTGCCGCGCCTCGGCAGGAGCCGTCGAGGCGATCGGCGGCTTCTGCACCGCGAACGGCATCGACGCGCACTTTCGCCACGACGGCTGGCTGTGGGCCGCCACGAGCGCTGCGCAGATCGGCGCCTGGGAGGAGACCGTCGCCGCCATCGAGCGCCACGGCGAGCAGGTCTTCGAACGGCTCGAGCCGGAGGAGGTCGCGCGGCGCGCTGGGTCTCCGACCCACCTCGCGGGAGTGCTCGAGCAATCCGGGGCCACCGTCCAGCCCGCGTTGCTCGCGCGCGGGCTCCGGCGCGTCGCGCAGGAACGCGGCGTACGGATCTTCGAGCGCTCGCCCATGACCCGGCTGGAGCGCTCGCGACCACCCAGGGTCCACACGCCCGGCGGCATCGTCACCACCGAGCGGGTGGTGCTCGCGATGAACGCGTGGCTGGCCCAGATCGGCGAGCTCTCCCGGTCGATCTTCGTGCTCGCGAGCGACATGGTCGCCACCGAACGGGTGCCCGAGCGACTCGCCGAGATCGGTCTCAGCGACGGCGTCGCGATCTCCGACTCGCGCCTGCTCGTCAACTACTACCGCACCACGCTCGACGGCCGGATCGCGTTCGGCCAGGGTGGGGGCCTGATCGCCAGGGGCGGTCAGATCGGCCGGGATTTCCACGGCGCCGCGCCACCGTCGCGCGCCGGGGAGGTGGCGAGGAGCTTTCGCGAGCTCTACCCGACGCTGGCCGACGTTCCGACACCGGTTTCGTGGACCGGGCCGATCGACCGCTCTCACGACGGGTTGCCGCTCTTCGGGCGACTGGGCGGACGGCCTGACATCGTCTTCGGCGCCGGCTACTCGGGCAACGGCGTCGGGCCCTGCTTCCTCGGCGGCAGGATGCTCTCCTCGCTTGCTCTCGGGCTCGACGACGAATGGGCCCATTCCGCTCTGCTGCTTACGCCGCGCGGCGGCTTCCCGCCGGAGCCGATCCGCTATATCGGCGCGCACGTCGTCCGGGCGGCAGTCGCCCGGAAGGAACGAGGCGAGGACGCCGGCAAGGTCGCCGGGCCGCTGACGTCGTTCGTCGCCGGGCTCGCGCCCGCCGGGCTCGTCCCGGTGAAGAAGAAGACCTAGTGACGCCGGCGCCGGCCGGGAGGACGTAGGGGCCGGATCTCATCCGGCTCGTCGTCTGCGATGCTCTTCATTCTCGCCGTCGTCGCGAAGATGCTCTGGGTCGAGGGCACCTGGGGTTGGGTGCTGATCGGCGTCGCCGCCGTCATAGAGATCGGCGAGAGCTACGCCTGGTTGGCCTGGAACCGCCGCAGGAAGGCCAAGGTCGGCGTCGAGACACTCGTCGGCACGATCGCGGTCGTGCTGACGCCGTGCCGGCCGGAGGGCCAGGTGCGGCTACAAGGCGAGATCTGGACAGCGCGCTGTGAGGAAGGCGCCGCGCCCGACGACAAGGTCGTCGTCGAGCGCGTGGACGGCCTGACCGTGACGGTCCGGCGCACGCCGTAGACTCGCCGTGATGACGGTGGCCGATCTCGAGCGCAACGTTCGCAAGGTTCTCGACAAGGGCTCGCTCGCGCTGGACGGTGCCCTCGCCTCGGATCTCGCCGTCGTCAACGGCGCCCGTGTCTCGTTCAACGACGAGACCCAGGAGATGACGGAGCGGGACGAGGGGTTGATCCGCTTCCTCATGCGCGAGAGGCACGGCAGCCCGTTCGAGCACGGCTACTTCCGCTTCCTCGTCAAGGCGCCGATCTTCGTCGTTCGTGAGCACCACCGTCATAGAGCGGGGCACAGCTACAACGAGTGGTCAGGCCGCTATTCGAAGCTCGAGGCCGAGTTCTACGTTCCTGAGTTCGTCCGCACGCAGGTCGGGAAGCCCGGCGCCTACACGTTCGAGGCCGTCGACGACGCGACGCGGGAGACGGCGCGCGCCGAGATCGAGCGCGCGGCGAACGAGGCGTTCGCGGCCTACGAGCGCCTGCTCGAGCAGGGCGTCGCGAAGGAGGTCGCGCGCTCGGTCCTGCCGCTGGCGACCTACACGAAGTACTACTGGAGCTGCAACCCGCGCAGCCTGATGCATTTCTGCGGGTTGCGAAACCACGAGGCCGCCCAGTACGAGATCCGCCAGTACGCGGCGGCCGCCGAGGAGTTTCTCGCCGATCTGATGCCCGTCACGCACGCGGCGTTCCTCGAGAACGACCGCTGCGCGCCGTAGGCGTCCGCGGGGAGCTGCGCGTTCAGGCGGTCTCCGCGACCGGCCCGTCGAGCAGCCAGCCGGACGGTGCCTGGCCCGGGAGCACGGCGACGACGACCCAGCGGTCGTAGTCCTCGAAGGCATAGGGCGCGTTCAGCCAGACGTTCTCGGCGCGTCCGTGGTCATCGACGACGAAACGGCCGCAGGAATCTGCGAGCTCGCCCGACTTCGTCATCCAGACCTCGTAGAAGCCGCCGGTGGGTAGCGGCGGCAGGCCTGTCACGTCGGCCGCCATCCGCCAGTTGCCGGCATCGTCGATCGGCCTGATGTCGATGACCATCTGGGCATCGGGAGGCGCCTGCGCAGTGGCGTCGAGGGTGATGCGCTCCGCCAGCTGCCTGTCCTCGGCGTCGCCTCCCAACCAGAGCCCGATGCCGAAGGTGGCAGCCGCGAGCGCGGCGGCGGCGGCGAGGCCGGCGACGAGCCGGCCCCGTGAGCTGCCGGGCCTGCCGGGTATGGCGCGCACGGCCTCGGTCAGGGATGCGGGCACCTCCGGTGCAGGGGGTGTCGAGCGAAGCAGCGCGTCAACGCCGCGGAGACGGTCGAGCTCCGGCTGAGGGAGGTCGTCGCCGACCAGGTCGCGCAGCTCCTCTTTCACCCGCGTGTCTCCTCGAGGACGTTTGCCAGCCGCGAGAGCCCGGCGCGCGTCCTCGTCTTCACGGTGCCGAGCGGCACATCCAGGTAGCTCGCCACCTCGCTCTGGGAGAGCTCGCTCCAGTAGGCAAGCTCGAGTACCTGGCGCTCCCGCTCCGGCAGGCGCTCGAGCGCCGCCCGCACGCGGAAGGCGAGCCAGTCCTGCTCGGCGATCTCCGTCGGTCCCGCTTCGGCCGAGGCTTCGTCCGCGACCTCGGCCACGGCCGGCTCTACACGCTGACGGGCGCGGTCGATGATCGCGTGCCGTGCGACCGCATAGAGCCAGGCTGCTCCGGTACCCCGCTCGGGGGTGAAGCTCTTGGCGGAGCGCCAGATCGCGGCGAAGGTCTCCTGCGCCGCGTCCTCGGCCCGTCCGTAGTCCCCAAGGCGGCGGAGCGCCAGCCCGAGGACGGGCCGTGCGAAGCGGCGGTAGAGCTCATCGAAGGCGGCGCGATCTCCCCGGCCGACTCGGACGATCAGATCGGCGTCGCTCGTACGCGGCTCGAGGCCGAACGGTGCGCTGCGGACGCCCTCCATCAATGCCGACACCACCGCCATCCCATGACTCTACGAACGACGCCGGAGGGCGGATTTTGTTGGCGGCGGCGGCGGGTCCCCCCGCCAGCGTCCTGAGCGCTGGCGGCTAGGGGCAAGATACGATCACCGCCGCGACCACGAGCAAAGGGAGGGGCATGGCCACCCTGGTCTACAACTTCGAGGAGATCGCGCCGCGCGAGCTTCGTCCGGAACTGCTCGAGCTCGACGGGATCTCGCGGGCGTCCGTCGAGGCGCACTACAAGCTCTACCAGGGCTACGTCAACAAGCGGAACGAGATCCTGGCGAAGCTGGCCGAGGTCGATACAAGTGCGGCCAACCAGGTCTACTCCGAGCTCCGGGCGCTGAAGGTCGACCTGACGTTCGCGATCGGCGGCGTGAAGAACCACGAGATCTACTTCGCCCATCTCGGCGGGCCCGGCGGGGACCCCTACGGCGCAGCGCGGGACGTGATCGAGCGAGACTTCGGCTCGCTCCAGGCCTGGCGCTCGGATCTCAAAGCCACGGGCATGGCGGGTCGCGGCTGGGCCTGGACGGCCTACGACTGGGACGAGCAGCGGCTCTTCAACTACGTCGGCGACGCCCAGAACACGTTCCCGATCTGGAACGCGACGCCGCTCGTCGCGCTCGACGTCTACGAGCACGCCTACTTCCTCGACTACCAGACGGACCGCGGCGCGTACATCGACGCGTTCCTCGCCAACCTCGACTGGGCTGTCGTCAACGACTGGATCGCGGGGTACGGGCTTCCCACCTGACTCGTGAGGCTCCGATCTGGGAGGAAGCTTGGAGGAGGCGCTGCTCATCGCGGGGGGCTACCTGCTCGGCAGCCTGCCGTTCGGCTACTGGCTGCCTCGCCTGCTTCGAGGCATCGATATCCGCAAGGAGGGTTCGGGAAACGTCGGGGCGTCGAACGTCTGGCGGGTCTGCGGTCCCCGGCTCGGCGTCACGGTCGCTCTCCTCGACATCGCCAAGGGTCTTGCGGCCGGCCTGCTCGGGAGGCTTCTCGGCGACGAGCTCATCGGCGTCCTCGCCGGCACGGCGGCGCTCGTCGGCCACTGGCGGCCGCTCTTCCTGGGCTTTGCCAGGGGCGGCAAGGTCGTCGCCACGACCGGAGGCGTCGCCCTCGCCGTCGCGCCGCTCGTCAGCCTGTGCGGCGCGGCGATCTGGATCGCCGTCTTCCTCCTGACCCGCTATGCGTCGGCCGCGTCGATCGCGGCGGGATGCTCGCTCCCGGTATTCGCAGCACTCTTCGGCGCCTCGTGGCCGGTCATCGGCTTCACGATCGGCGCCGCGTGCGCGATCCTCGTCCTCCACCGCGGCAACGTGCGCCGGCTGCTGCGGGGCGAGGAGCGGCGCGCGAGCTTCTCGCTCGCGCGGGCCCTCAGGCGCCGTTCTGCAGCCAGTCTCTGAGCTCGCGGTAGCGGCCCGAGAACTCGCCGGTCTCGAGCTCGCCTCGGAGCTCGCCCACCGCGCCGGAACGCTCCGCCAGCACCTCGTGGTTGTGGATCGTCTCGAAGTTCACCTGGCGCGCGTGGACGAAGTCGCCCTCGCCGAGCTCGCTCCCGTACCGCTCGAGGACCCGGCCGATCATCACGCGAACCGTGTCCTCAACGAAGCGTGGTTGGAGATGTGCGTGCTCGACGACGAACAGCTCGTCGGGCCGCTTGAGCAGCGCGTAGATCGGAGCGCTCATGGAGCCCTCCACGATGTCGACGAGCTCCTCGCCGCGCAGCCTGGCCTCGGTACCGACGACCAGCGTGCCCCGGCCGCGCTGATTGTGCGTGGCGAGCGGGACGAGCTCGAGAATTCGCTCGATGTCCCCCTCGCCGAAGCCGGCCTCCTCGAGACGGCCCGCGGCGCGCTCGCGGACGAGGCCCTGCGCGCACGGGCAGGCGTTGATCCCGGTCGCCTCGACGCCGATCGCGCAGCGCGTCCCGGTCGGGGACGCGCACGCTAGGCCGAGCAGCGTCACCAGCTCCTGCGTACGGAGCCCGGTCACGGGCGTCGTGCGCTCGAGCGGGTATCGAGCTGCGATCCTCACCTCGGCGCGAAGCGCACGTTGCCGCTCCAGGATGTGCTCGGCGATGTGCGCGGCAAGCCGCTCGACCAGGAGCTTCTCGCCCATGACGACCTCGTCGATCGCCTCCTCGAAGAGCTCGGGAAAGCGGGACATGTGGACGCCCTTCTGCACCGGGTCGAGGTCGACGGTGCAGTCGATCTCGGCCGCGACGAGCACCTCGTCCCCGCCGTGCCGCATCCGCACCGCCTTCTGGACGCCGGTGACGCCCGCGCGCGAGAGCGCGATCCGAACCTCGGGCGCCGAAGCCTGGAGATCCTGCGCGAACGCCTCGGGCTCGGGCACTCGCGCAAAGGTAGCAAGCTGGTGCCCGCTCGCGGGCTGTTTCACCTCAACAGTCGCGAAAGCCGGCGGTCCTTCAGGACGCGGCCCTGAGTCTGGCAGCTCGGGCAGTAGAACATCGTGTGCTCCTCGAAGTCGATCTGGGCGAGCGGCGTCGCGCACTGCGGGCACGGCTGTCCCAGACGGTTGTGCACCCGGTAGATCTTTGCTTCGGGCACGCCTCGTTCCCGCAGCTCGAGGCCGCGCTCGAGCTCGGCATCGACGGCTTCGGCGAGGTGCTCGACCTCGTCCGGCGATAGCTCGGTCGAGAGCGCGTAGGGCGACAGCCGGGCACGGTTGAGGATCTCGTTCGACCAGGCGCGGCCGATGCCGGCCACGGCGCGCTGGTCACGCAGCAGCGGGTGCAGCCGGCGCGGCTCCGCGGCGAGAATCTCGCCGAGCCGGTCGACCCCGATGCCGTATGCCTCCGGCCCGAGGTGAGCCAGCTCCGCCTCCATGGCCTCCGCCGAGTAGACGCCGACCCGCGCGCGCTTCTTCGAGCCGGCCTCGGTGAGCACGAGTGCCAGGCCGCCTGCGAAGAGAAGCCGGAAGGCGGGCTTCTTCGGAGCCTTGCCTCCCTCCTCGACGAGTCGCAGCCGCCCCGCGCTCATCAGATGGACGTGGAGCACGAGCTCGCCGTCCTCGCTCGGGAACAGCAAGTGCTTGCCCCGGCGGCGTGCTCCTGCGAGGCGCCGGCCCTCGAGCGCGCGTAGCGGCGGCTCGAACGTCTTCAGCGTCGCGACATGCGCTGGGCCTGCCCGCTCGACCGGATTCGCACGCACCGGCTCGTCCAGAGCGCGGCGCAGAGCCTCGATCTCCGGGTACTCAGGCATGGCGTCCGAGGCGGTCACCGTCGGGTCTCATCGGCCCGATCAGAGTAACGGCCGAGCGGTCTTCCGTCGGGCGAGGCAACGCCGCGGGCGCCTGCCGGCCTCGGGTCGTTCTCAGCTCGTCGGGGGCTCGGTGCCGGCCTGCTGCTCGTCGTCGGCCGGAGGCGGCGGGGGCGGTGCATCGGTCGGCGCTGCGGGCTCGCCGGCGCTATCCGGGGCGCTCTCGTCGCCGGCTACAGATTCACCGTCTGCCGGCGGCGTGACTGGTGCTACCGGTGCCGAGTTCACATCCTCGGTGCCCTCGACCGGGGGCTCGTCTGCGTCGCTCTCGTCCGGTGCAGGCTCGCCCTGGCCGTTCGCGCCTTCGGTGTCGCAGGCATCCGCCACGTCCGGTTCAACTGTCTCGTTGTCGGGCTCCTCGACCACGGCCGCGTCTGCCACGCATGGTGCTGCCTCCTCGGAGGGCGGCGGCGGGGGCGGGGGCGGCGGGACGACGATCGGGCTCTCGCCCTCGGCGGCGGAGCTGATCCGGTCCGGATCGGGCTCCTCGCTCGACGGCGGCTCGACCGACGCGGGCTCCGACTCGCTCACGGGCTCGGGGGCAGGCTCGGCCGCCGGCGTAGCGGCAGGCGCCGCGCCCGCAGATGCTTCCTGCGCGGCCGGCTCATCGAACTTCGACTCGGAGGAAACCGCCGCCGACGCCTGCGCGCTGGCATCTCGGTCCTCGCCCTGGACGGCCGCCACACGAGGCGCCGCGCGTTGCTCGGCCGGCGCCTGGATGAGATTTGGCGCGACCACGGAGCCCGTCGCTACGACCGCGACCGTTGCCGCAACCTTGACCGATGCGGGCACCGAGAGGAGCTTCGCGACACCGCCCGCGGCGGCGCCGGCGATCCCGGCGATGCCGAGCCCGACCGTGACGGCGTCGAAGTCCGGAACGTCGCGCGCGACGGCCGCTCGCATCGCGATCGGGACCATCACGATTCCCGCCGCGTAGCGCGGCACGGTGCGCACGGTGTCGCGGAGGCGACGGCGCGCGCGGAAGAGGAGCGACTCGACAACCGGCACGGACACCTTGAGCGTGGTGGCGACCTCTTCGTAGGAGAGGCCCAGGAAGTCCCTCAGCGCGATGGCCTCACGCTGGCGGCTCGGTAGCTTCGCGATCTCGACCGCGAGCTGGCGCAGCTCCGTCCGGCGGTCGGTGAGCTCTGCCAGGTCGTCCGAGCTGTCCGAGAGCTCCAGCTCGAGCTCTCCGTCGAGAGGGACGGGGGCGCGCATCCGCTTTCGCAGACGCGCCCGGCACTCGTTGCGCGCGATCGCTGCGAGCCAGGGGCCAGGTTCGCGCGGCTCGGTCCCCCGAAGCAAGGCTCGGTAGGCCGAGACGAACGTCTGCTGGGCCGCGTCCTCAGCCTCGTGGTGATCGCGCAGGAGCAGGCGGCAGAGCCCGAGCACCATCGCCGCGTGCTCGTCGAACAGGGCCGCCACCCGCCCACCGACGACACGACGGTTGGCGCGGCTGGCGGACGAAGGATGTGCGGCTATCGTGGTCACGTCGCCTGGGCCGTGCCTCGAACAGAGCCCCTTAGAGTACAGCTTTCGACGGTATTCAGGATTGTTCGCCGTCATCCTTCCCTCGCTGCCGGCCCGAGCCGACTGGGCGCGCGCCCACGTTCTCCGAGAAGTTCGAGGTCAACGGGAAAACTGGCACTCGCGCCGGACGGCCAAGGGGCGCGAAACCCGCCGCCGGACCTCCGGACGATTGTCTCGATCCTGTGTACAATGCGGCCCACCTTCGAGCCGGGGCACCATCTCGCCGGCTCTTCGTACGAGGCACGCGGCAGATCTACGCATCGGTCACGAGGAAAGGCGAGGTGCCATGCTGACGGTCGATATCTCCGTCCCGGACGTCGAAGAGCTTCACAAGCTCGTAAAGGAGGGTCAGGAGAAGGGTTTTCTGACCTTCGATGAAATCGTTGCCGGGCTCGAGGACGTCGATCTCACGAGGGAGCAGATCGAGGACTTCTACACCTACCTCGTCGAGCACGGCATCGACCTGCTCGAGGGCGAGCAGCACAAGGCGCCGCCGCACGAGCAACCCCCGCCTCCGGAGGAGAAGGAGGACAAGCCGCCGCAGCTCGACCTCTCGGTCGAGGCCTCGCTCGACTCCCTCCGCCTCTACCTGCGCGAGATCGGCCGCGTCCCGCTGCTCACCGCGGATCAGGAGGTCCACCTCGCGAAGCGGATCGAGCGCGGCGACATGTCCGCCAAGGGCCAGATGATCGAGGCGAACCTGCGCCTGGTCGTCTCGATCGCGAAGGGATACCTCGGCCGGGGTCTCTCGTTTCTCGATCTCATACAGGAAGGCTCGCTCGGGCTCATCCGTGCGGTCGAGAAGTTCGACTACCGGAAGGGCTACAAGTTCTCGACCTACGCGACCTGGTGGATACGGCAGGCCGTCACGCGCGCGATCGCGGACAAGGCGCGCACCATTCGTATCCCTGTGCACATGGTCGAGAAGCTCAACAAGGTCGTCCACGTCGAACGCCAGCTCGTTCAGCGCCTGGGGCGAGACCCGCGGCCCGACGAGATCGCCGCCGAGCTCGATATCACCGCGGCCGAGGTGCGCGAGATCCTGCGGATGGCGCAGCTGCCCGTCTCGCTCGAGAAGCCGATCGGCGAGGAAGAGGACTCGGCGCTCGGAGACTTCGTACAGGACGAGCTCGCCGAGTCGCCGTTCGACTCCGCCTCGCTCCACCTGCGTCGCGGCGACATCGACCGGGCACTCGAGTCCCTTCCCGAGCGGGAGCGCAAGGTCATCGAGCTCCGCTTCGGGCTGAGGGGCGACCGCCCGCGGACGCTCGAGGAGGTCGGCAGGACCTTCGGCGTCACGCGCGAGCGCATCCGGCAGATCGAGTGCAACACGCTGAAGAAGCTCGAGGGTCTCCCCGAGGCCCGCGCTCTTCAGGACTGCGTCTAGTTTCCTCGTGCTCCTGACCGGCGCCGGCGTGGCCGGCGCCTGACGCCGCTGGCGGCAGGATGCACCGCCCTCCCTTGCCAGCGGCGCCCCAGGAGCGCGAGGAAGGTCTTGGCTGAGCCGCGCATTCGCGGCCAGGACCCTGCCGCGGTGACGGGCTGATGCCCGAGGAGGTGCCTGGCAGGCAGGATTCAGGCCATGTCCCCGCAGCGGCGCACCGCGCTCGTATCGGTCGTCGCCGCGTGCGTCCTCATCGCGATCAAGCTCGGCGTCGGCCTCGGGTCGGACAGCCTCGGCCTCCTGTCCGAGGCGATCCACTCCGGCACAGACCTCGTCGCGGCGTTGCTCACGTTCTTTGCGGTCGGGGTGGCCGGCAGGCCCGCCGATCGCTCCCACCCCTACGGACACGGCAAGGCCGAGCACCTCGCGGCCCTGGCCGAGGCGGCGTTCCTCGCCGGTCTCGGGCTCGTCGTGGCCGGACTGGCCGTACGCCGCCTGATCGGGCCCCATCCCGAGGTGGATGCGGCCTGGTGGGCCTTCGTCGCCGTGGGGGTCGTGATCGTGATCGACCTCACCCGTGCGCTCGTGTCGCTTCGCGCCGCGAGGCGCTACGGAAGCCCGGCACTCGCCGCCAACGCGCTCCATTTCGGCGGCGACCTGGCGGGCTCAATCGCTGTCTTGATCGGCTTCCTGGGAGTCTATGCCGGCGCGACGTGGGCGGACTCGGCGGCCGCGCTGTTCGTGGCCGTTCTCGTCCTCGCTGCCGCGGGAAGGTTGATGCGCCAGAACGTCGCGGTGCTCATGGACACTGCGCCGAGCGCTGCTCACGCTGCCGCGCGCCGGGCGATCGCGGCGCTGCACCCACCGGTCGAGCTACGACGCCTACGGCTGCGAGAGGCCGGGGGCCGTCACTTCGCGGACGTGGTCATCGGGCTCGCGCCGGGAGCGGCTGTGGCGCAGGCGCACACCGTCGCCGACGCGGTCGAGTCAGCCGTCGAGGCGGCTCTGCCCGGCAGCGACGTCGTCGTCCACGTCGAGCCGACGCCGCCGGCAGACGAGGCTCTGCGGGAGCAGGCCCTGGCCGCGGCGCTCGCGGTCCCGTCGGTGCGTGAGATCCACAACGTCACCGTGCTGCGCGTCGGCGAGCGCATCGAGGTGTCGTTGCACCTCAAGCTGCCCGGCGAGCTCTCGCTCGAGGAGGCTCATCGCATCGCGACGACGGTCGAAGCCGCGATCGGGCAGGCGCTGCCCGAGGTCGATGCCGTCCAGACTCACCTCGAGCCTCTCAGGGAAGCGAGCGTGGGGCGCGCACCGTCACCGCGCGACGTCGAGACCCAGGACGAGGTCGTGCGCCGGGCCGTGCGCGAGACGACCGGCGCGGACGTACATGAGCTGCGCTTCCTCCAGACCGAGGCCGGCCTGGTCGCCTATCTCACCCTGCCCGTTGCCGCCGATGCGCCACTGGCGGAGGCGCACGCCCGCGCTGCCGAGGTAAAGGCCCGCATCCGCGACGCGCATCCGGAGATCGCGGACGTGATCGTCCACACCGAGCCCGGGTCGGCCTGACCGCGGCCTCGTCTCTACTGCGCGGCGTGCACGCTGCCGAGGTGCGCGTCCGCCGTCCGCAGCCCGACCTAGGGTTGAACGGTGCCGGACATCGAGACCGTTCTCGTGGTCGACGACGAGCCGTTCGTACGGTGGCTCGTCGCGGAGGCGCTCGAGCTCGAAGGCTTCTCCGTGCTCGTCGCGGCAGGAGCCGAGGACGCGCTCGAGCTCGCGAGAAGGCACCGAGGGCCCATCGACCTCGTCCTCACAGACGTCTGCCTGCCGCGCATGCGCGGAAACGAGCTGGTGCCGCTCCTGATGGCTCGCCGCCCCGGGCTCCGGTCCCTCTACATGTCCGGCGACACCCGGGGGGTGCCGATGGGGCAGGTGCAGCCGCTACTCGAGAAACCGTTCACGCTCGCGGCCCTCGGCGCCGCGGTTCGCGTAGCGCTGGCCGAGCACAGAGCCGCCTGAACGGCCTGCGCCACTGCGGCCGCGCGTCGCCTGACCGGTCGCACGCGTCAGCCTTTCTCGGCGCCTCCCTCGGCGGCGCGTGCCTGCTCGATCGCGCGCAGCATGGCGTCGCGGGCCGCGGCGATACGGCCCGCAGCGGCCGGGTCGTAGCCGCCGAGCAGCCCGCGGCCGTTCTTCACGCCGTGCGAGCCGGATTCGACGGCCTCGGCGAGCGCGCTGGGAGGAGACTGCGCGGTCGACAGCTCGGGGTAGAGGTTGCGGATGACGGTGAGGTAGACGTCGAGGCCGGCGAGGTCGGCGATCTGAAACGGCCCAACGGCAGCCCAGCGCGCTCCGAGCCCGTGCGTCAGGGCGCGGTCGACGTCCTCGTACCCGCACACCCCCTCCTCGACGAGTGCCCAGGCCTCCCGGACGAGCCCGTACTGCAGCCGGTTGGCGACGAAGCCGGGCGTGTCGCGGCGGAGCACGATCGGTGCCTTGCCGAGCGCTTCCATCCAGTCGCGGAGCGTCTCGACGACCTCTGGATCCGTCCGCTCGCCGGCCACGACCTCGACCAGCGGTACGAGCTCCGGCGGATTGAACCAGTGGAGGCCGGCGAAGCGGTCAGGTCGCTCGAGAGGGGCCGAGAGCGAGGCGATCGAGAGCGACGACGTGTTCGTCGCGAGGATGGCGCCCGGCGCGGCGAAGCGCTCTGCGACGGCGAGCAGCTCCGTCTTCGCCCGGAGGTCCTCGGCGATCGACTCGACGACCAGCTCCGCCCCGTCGAAGCCGTGCTCGAGCGAGCTCGTGAACGACAGTCTGGCGGTCAGCGCGGCGGGATCGGGCGCCCCGAGCGCACGCGCGATCGAGTCGACCCGGGATGCCGCCGCCGCGAGCGTTGCCTCACTTCGAGCCACCACGCGCACGGCGCTGCCACCCAGGGCGAGCACGCAGGCGATGCCGGTGCCCATGGTGCCCGCGCCGGCCACCGCGGCGGTGGCGGGAATCGGCTTCACGGCCGGAATCTAGATGACGTGCCGCGGCTCAGGCGCGCCTGCGGTCTCACGCCGGCCTCAACTCGGGACGGAAGGCTCCGACTGCGACGCCCGCGACTGTCGTATGTGGCGTCTCCGTCTTCTCCGCAACGAGAGCGATCTTGCGGACCCGTCCTTCCCGCAGCCAGTCGCTCCAGAGCCGGTGGGCGGCCAGCAGCTCCTCCAGTGCCCTGCGCCCGATCTGCCCGGCAATGTCCGTAGCATCGGCGGCGAACGCGTCGATCAGTGATTCCGCCACGGCACGGTGGGACCGACTGAAGTCATCCTGCCAGCGGACACGCAGCCCGACCCGCTCCAAGCAAGTGAGCATCTCCTGCAGCGGGATGAGCCAGACCGTGTCGGCGTCAGGCATGCATTCTCGCTCTGCCTTCGTGAGGGGCAGGCCCTCTTCCATGGTGAAGGCGAACCGCCCGCCTGTCGTGAGCGCCCGAGATATCTCCTGAAGCAGCGTCTCCTTGTCGGGAAAGGCGAGCATGGTCTCGAACAGGAGCACCACGTCGAACGGGCCGGGAGGGATCGGAGGGATTCGTGAGACCTCGAAGCGACAGGGAAGGTCGCCGGCGCTCTCACGTGCGATATCGATGGCGCTGGAGCTAGAGTCCACGCCCAGATAGGTGCAACCCAGCTCCTGAGTGATGAGCCGTCCGGGCCCGGCAACTCCGCAGCAGAGGTCGAGCACGGAGACCCCGGGCGCGATGCCGGCCTGACCGGCCAGGGTCCGAATCTCTGCCGCGCGCATGAAGCTCTCCTGCTCGACGAACTCGCCGGGCGCGTACGCCGACACGCGGGCTCGCTGCAGGGCCCGAACGAACGGGGCGCGCTCGTCCTGGTTCATTGCCGTTCCACGCGCACACAGTTGACGATCCTCGGCCTCATCCTCTCACCGGCTCCGATGAACCGCAGCACCGCGTTTGCCGTAAGTCCCCACGTAGCCACGAACACGGAGGCACGGTGCGGGTGGTTCACGCCTTTCCGGTGACCGGGCTGATCGCCCAGGCACTGCTGGTCGTCGCTCTCGCGGGGACCGTCGGTCTCAGCGGCGCCGGCTGGGTCGTCGGCGTCGCCTGCGGCGTGATCACGATTGCGGCACTGGAACGCGGGCTTTCCCGCTACCGCTCGGACCAGCTGGGCCCGGCCGACTGGGTAACCCTTGCCCGGGCGACGCTCGCCGTTGGCGTCGCGGCGCTGATTGCCGACTCGTTCGACGAACCCGCGCAGGTCACGATGCTGGTGACACTCACGGCCATCGCGCTCGCGCTGGACGCGGTCGACGGATGGGTCGCGCGACGCAGCGGGACGGCATCGACGTTGGGCGCGCGCTTCGACGGTGAGGTCGATGCGTTTCTGATCCTCGTCCTCAGCGTGTATGTCGCCCGCTCGACCGGCGCGTGGGTGCTCGCGATCGGCTTGGCCCGCTACGCGTTCCTCGCAGCCGGGTGGTTGCTGCCGTGGATGCGTGAGCCGCTGCCGCCGCGCTACTGGCGCAAGGTCGTCGCTGCGACTCAAGGGATCGTTCTGACGATCGCGGCTGCGGACGTCCTGCCGCTGGCCCTGACCCAGGCCGCCCTCGTCGCCGCGCTTGCCCTGCTTGCCGAGTCGTTCGGCCGTGACACGTGGTGGCTGTGGAGCCATCGACACGCCATGCACAGTCGAGTGGCGGCGGTTGTGGACCGTCCCGCAGCCGCCGCTCACACCGGCCCCAGCCGCGGGCGTGTGCGAACAAGTATCGCGGCGACGATCACGGTCCTCGCCATTTTGCTCGTGTGGGGCGTCCTCGTCGCGCCGGACCAGCCGAATGGCCTCACGCTCAGCACCTTCGCGAGGCTGCCGCTCGAGGGCATCGTCCTCATCGCCCTGGCTCTCGCCCTGCCCGCCACCGCTCGACGGGTCCTGGCCTGGGTCGTCGGACCGACGCTCGGGCTGCTGGTTCTCGTGAAGATCCTTGACATAGGGTTCTTCACGACCTTCGACCGGCCGTTCGACCCCGTTGGCGATTGGAGCTACGCCGGGATCGGCATCGAGACGCTGCGTGACACGGTCGGAGGGACACGAGCGAACCTGGCCGTCGTCGGCGCGGCGGTGCTCGTCGTCGCCGTACTCGTCCTCACGACCCTGGCGGTGCTTCGCCTGACCCGGGTCTCGGCCGGCCACCGCCGGTGGTCGCTGCAGGCCGTTATGGCGCTCGGCGTCGTCTGGTTGGTCTGTTGGGTGTTCGGCGCGCGGCTCGTCTCGGACGCGCCCATCGCCTCCACGAGCGCCGCCGTCCTGGCCTTCGACAAGGTACGTGCGGTCCAGGCCGGCCTTCGGGATCCCGCGATTTTCGCCGACGAGATCGGCCACGACCGCTTCCGCGAGACCCCTGGCGACCAGCTGCTGACCGCCCTGCGCGGCAAGGACGTCATCGTCGCGTTCGTCGAGAGCTACGGAAGGGTCGCGGTCGAGGATGCCTCTCTCTCGCCACGGGTCAATGCTGTCCTTGACACGGGGACACAGCAACTGCAGGCCGCCGGCTTCTCCGCCCGGAGCGCCTTCCTCACCTCGCCGACGTTCGGCGGCGCCAGCTGGCTGGCGCACTCCACCCTGCAGTCGGGGGTCTGGGTCAACAGCGAACGGCGCTACGGCCAGCTCGTCGCGAGTGACCGCTTCACACTCAGCCAGGCGTTCAAACGAGCCGGATGGCGGACCGTCGTCGACGCGCCGGCAAACAGCCGGGACTGGCCGCAGGGGTCGTCGTTCTACCACTACGACAAGGTCTACGACCAGCGTAACCTCGGCTATCTCGGCCCGAAGTTCGCTTACGCGTCCATGCCCGACCAGTACGCCCTCTCGGCCCTGCAACGCCTCGAGCTCGCGGAACCCGACCGCCGTCCCGTCTTCGCCGAGGTCGACCTGGTGTCGAGCCACGCGCCCTGGACCCGAATCCCCCAGTTGATCGACTGGGGCGAGGTCGGCAACGGGTCGGTCTTCGAGAGCATTCCGGTGGACCAGGTGACGCAGGCGGCGCTCTGGAGCGACCAGGAACGAGTACGAGCGGCGTACGGCCGGTCCATCGAGTACACCTTGAACACCCTGGTCTCCTTCGTGCAGCACTACGGCGACGACGCTCTCGTGCTCGTCCTCCTCGGCGACCATCAGCCCTCGACGATCGTCACAGGGCAAGGCCCGAATCACCACGCGCAGCAGTCGGGGCTGAGTCACGACGTGCCGGTCTCGGTGATCGCCCACGACCCGGCGGTGCTGGACCAGATTGCCGGGTGGGGCTGGGAGGACGGCCTGCGGCCCGGCTCGCAGGCGCCGGTCTGGCCGATGGACGCCTTCCGCGACCGCTTCCTCAGCGCATTCGGGTCGCAACCGGCAGCTGGGTAGCTCGTCGACGTTTGTCGTGAGTCTCCTCGGTCAGTCGGTCCGGAACCGCGGCGAGAGCGCGTAGCGCAGCAGCACCACATCGCCGATCTGGCTGACCTCTGCGAGCGTTGCGGGCCGGTCGGGGTTCCAGGGGAAGAGGCCGTCGCTCACGAACCGCGGGGCCCGGGAATCGCCGACGAAGAAGGGAGCGACGACCAGCTGCAGCTCGTCGGCGAGGTTGTCGGTCAGGAACTGGGTGTGCACCTTGCCGCCGCCCTCGACCATCAGCCGCTGCATACCGCGGGCGCCGAGGTCCTCGCAGATCCTGCGCATCTCCACCGGCAGGCCACCGTCGACGACGGTCGCCACGGATCCGAGTCGCGAGCGGGCTTCGGGCACCCGCGGGCTCGGGCAGTAGACGAGCTTCTCGGTGTCGCCGGTGGTGAAGAAGTCGGCGCACGCGTCCAGGTCGACCCGATCGGTCACTGTGACCTTGATCGGCGACGGCGCGAGCCCACGGGCCGTTCGCTCGTCGCGGCGGGTCTTCGAGCGCACCAGCAGCCGCGGGTTGTCGTTCCGCACGGTAGCCGCGCCCACCAGGATCGCGTCGCAGGAGGCACGTACGGCGTCGACGCGGTCGAAGTCGGCGTCGTTCGACAGCGCGAGGCGCGGCGCCGTCGCGCTGCCGAGATAACCGTCGATCGACATGCCGCAGCTCAACAGGGTGTACGGGCGGTCAGGCATGTGCGTCTCCGTCCGGCCGCACGGCGACCGGGACACGCCCCTGGCGCAGCGGTTCGGGCCGTCCCGGAGGGCCCGTACGACGGAACCGTCCCACCACGAGGAAGGCGGCGCCTGGCAGGCTGGCGACGAGCACCATGACGCCGTAGACCACGCCGGTGGCGACCCCTTGTTCCGCACCCAGGCCGGCCGCGCCGAACACCCATGCCGTCATGCCCTCGCGCGGTCCCCAGCCACCGACGCTGGGCAGCACCATGGCCAGCATCACGAGCAACGCCAGCGGCAGCATCCGGGAGGGTGGCGCGGTGGTGCCCGCGGTCCGCGCGGCGATCAGGAAGGTGACCACGTGGCCGACGACGACCAGCGCAGACGCGAGCGCGATGGGCAGCCAAGCCCCCCGGGCGAGCAGCCCATTGCGGATGTCGCCGGCCGCTGCGCTCCGGACCCGCGCCCACCGGGACCGACCGCCGCCGGGTCGCGCCCGTGCAACGAGCACGGCGCCGAGCACCGCCACGACGACCACGATCGCGATCAGCGGCATGGACGAGCGCACGGGCGACGGCAGCGCAAGGAGAACGACGACGGTCAGGACGACCTGCACGACCTGCCCGGCGGAGCGTTCCCACGCGACGGCCCGCAGACCGCGGCCGACGTCGCTCACGTCGCGACCGTGGCTGACCCCGCGGTGGATGTCGCCCACGACCCCGCCTGGCAGCGTGACGTTGAGGAACAGCGACCGGTAGTACGCCGCCACCGCAGCGGGCAGCGGCAGGTCGACGCCGAGACCACGGGCTACGATCTTCCACCGCCAGGCACAGCACACGGTGGTCAGCACCGCGAGGCCTGTCGCTGCCGCCAGCGCCCGGCCGTCGACCGTGCGGACGCCGTCGAGGAACGGGCCCGTTCCCAGCTGCCAGACCAGAACGGTGAACGTCGCGGCGGTGCCCACGATGCGGGCCCACGCCCATGCGGTCAGTCTCATGCCGGCGCCCGATCTGCTCGAGGATGGCGCCGCCGGGTTGCCCCGGCCGGCCCCGCACCGAACGGTTCCCGACCCGGGATACCGCTGGCGAGGGGGCGCCGCGTTCTCGGTCTAGACGGCGGTCGCCGGGGCAGGATCAGCAGGTCGGCGTGGTCCACGGTGACGGCGAGCTGCCCGGCTGCTGCCTCCGCCAGACGTCGCCGCGTGTAGGCGTCGGTCTCGGCGGCCAGCTCGACCTGCTGCTCGCATGCGGCACCCACCCACCCGGTGAACCACTGCGCCGCCAGGTCGGCCTCGAAGGGGCCGAGTCGCCAGGGGCTGGGCCGGACGATCACATCGGCCCCCAGTCGGCTGAAGCCCTCGACGGCGACCGCGACGGCGTCCGGGCCGAGCAGGCGGCCCCTCTCCGTGGTGCGGCGTTGGTGGGCGTCGAATGCGGCGGCCACGCCGGCGTCCAGTGGATCCGCCGGGCTCAGGTCGACGCGACCGACGACGGACAGGGTCAGCAGCACGGGACACCCGGCGCCGGCACAGACGGTGACTAGCCCGGCCAGCTCCTCGCCGGTCAGCAGATCCAGCATCGCCGAGGCAGTAATGAGGGTTGCGTCGGCGAGATCGGCCGGCTCCAGCCGGGTGATGTCGGAATGCCTGGTCTCGAGGGTGACCGCGGCCCCGTCGGCGGCCACGCCGGGGACGTCCGCGGCGGCGACGGCCAGCAGGTCGGCGTCCCGGTCGTGCAGGACCCAGTGCTGCGGTCCGGGCAGCCGTGGCGCGAGCCAGCGCCCCATCGCCCCGGTGCCGCAGCCGAGGTCGTGGATCACCTGGCGACCGGCCGTCGGAAGACGTCGCCGCAGCTGTTCGGCGAGGTCGGGCGCACGGGCCGCAGCGTCAGCGGGCTCGCGGACGGTGAGCCATCCCCGGCTGACCCGGATGCCCTCGACAGTCATCGCTGGGCTCCGGCCAGGACACCCGCGACGGCCGACGTCGTGGTCGACCACCCGGAGAGCGACACGCGGCGCTCGCGGGCGGCGCGGCGGGACCGTTCGCGCAGCTCGGCGTCGGTGAGCCACGCCCGGAGCACGGTGCCGAGTGCCGCAGGATCGTCGGGCGGGACCAGCACCCCGGGCCGGATCCCGTCGGCGCCGTGACCGAGGGCCTCGGTCAACCCGCCGACCTCGGCGGCGACGACCGGCAGGCCTCGGGCCAGCGCCTCCGTGACGACCATGCCGTAGGTCTCGGCGCGCGACGCCAGCACCAGCACGTCCGCGGCGGCGTAGCTGCGCTCGAGGTCGACTCCGGTTCGTGGGCCCGGGAACCCCACCCGGTCGCCGATCCCGCCGGCCAGCGCGCGGCGGCGGAGACCGTCGACGAACGCGGGGTCGCGGTCCAGGCTGCCTACGCACACGCAGCGCCACGACAGATCCGCGGTCGTCGCCAGCGCATCGAGCAGCACGTCGTGCCCCTTGTCGGGCATCACCGCCGCAACGCAGAGCAGCTCCCGGCCGCCTGCGGTCCCGGTCGCGAGGTCGGCGGCATCGACGCCGGGCTGGGCGACGTGCACCCGGTCGGCCGGCAACGGGTAGAGCTCGAGCAACCGGCGCCGTGTCCACGCGCTGGTCGTGACGACGGAGGCGGCGACCGAGAGGACCGCGCCCTCCCGGCGTCCGGGCGTCGTCGACTCCGTCATCTGCCGGGCGGTGGCCCAGCGGCATGTGCACGAGGACGACGAGGCGCAGCCGGCTCGCCTGCGGCACCAGGACCTCCATGGCAGTCGAGGCGACCAGTCCGTCGATCAGCACGACGGAGTCGTCGGGGATCCGCTCGACGACGCCGGCGAGGGCGGCGTACGCCGCCGCGTCCGGTCGGGGCCAGGGGCCGGGCACGGCAGTCTCGTGAACCGACCAGCCGATCAGGGTCAGCCCACGGCAGACCTGGCGGTCGTAGGCGTTGCCTCCGCTCGGCCGTGCCGGGTCGTCGATGCCGTCGGGTACGACGACGTGCACCTCCATCAGAGCGGCCGCTCGTAGCTCGCCCAGGCGACGTGCGACTCGTGCAGCGTGACGACCAGCCCGTCGAGCTCCCGGGCGGCGTCGCCGAGGGCGCCGGCGTGCACCCGGTCGGCGAGCCGGTCGGCGACCACCTGAGCGAGCGCCTCGGTGGAGGTGTTCATTCCGGCGAAGGCGGCCTCGTCGTCGAGGTTGCGATAGCTGAGCTCCGCGAGGACGGCGTGCAGCTCCTCGGCCGCGCGGCCGATATCGACGACGATGTTGTCTGCGTCGAGCGCCGTACGCCGGAATGTGGCGTCGACGACGTACGTCGCTCCGTGCAGCTGCTGCGCGGGCCCGAACACCTCGCCGCGGAAGCTGTGGGCGACCATCATGTGATCGCGGACGGTCACGCTGAACACGATCTACCCGACCCCGTAGGTGATCGTGTGACAGAGCGCCGGCAGGCTCCCCGCGGCCAACCGGGCCATCACGTCGGGAAGCTCGCCGAAGTGGGACTCCCCGGTGACGAGCACGTCGAAGGCTGGATCCCGCAACAGGTCGAGCGCGAGCGCCAGCCGGTCGGCCGTCGTGCGGCGCCCGCTGCGGGCCGGGGAGATCGTGCCGACCTGGCTGGCGCGGATGCCGAGGCGCCCCGAGTGGAACGCGCCGCCGAGCGACAGCCGAACCTCGGTGTCGCCGTACCAGCTGAGGTCGATGACCGTGCCTTCGGCGGCGAGCAGGTCGAGCGACCGCTGGAGCCCGGCGGACGTCGCGCTTGTGTGCACGACCAGGTCGCGACCGTCCGCGGCGTCGGCCGGCAACGCGAAGTCGACGCCGAGCGCGGCCGCGACATCGGCCCGGCCGGAATCGACGTCTACGAGCGTGACCTGTACCGCCGGGAACCGGCTCAGCAGGCGTGCGACGCTGCAGCCGACCATCCCGGCGCCGACGACGGCGACCCGGTCGCCGACCAGGGGTGCGGCGTCCCACAACGCGTTGACGGCGGTCTCGACGGTGCCGGCGAGCACGGCACGTGCGGGTGGCACGCCCTCAGGCACGACGGTCACGGCACCGGCCGGAACCACGTAGGCGGTCTGGTGCGGGTACAGGCAGAAGACCGTCCGGCCGTGCAGCTCCGGTGGGCCCTGCTCGACGACGCCGACGTTGAGGTAGCCGTACTTGACCGGCCCCGGGAAGTCCCCCTCCTGGAAGGGTGCCCGCATCGCGGCGTACTGGCCCGGCGGCACACCGCCTCGGAACACCAACGTCTCGGTGCCGCGGCTGACGCCGGACCGCAAGGTCCGCACCACCACGTCGCCCCGCCCCGGCTCGGGCAGTGTCACCGGCCGGATCTCCCCGCAGCCGGGCGCGCGCAGCCAGAACGCGTGCGCGTCGTCCTGCACGGGTCTCATCTCGCCAGACCTCGAAGCGAACGGATCTGTCGAAGCGAATCCTGCTCAGCCGCGCACGCCGGGCACATGAGCGATCGTCGCCGTTAGGCGCGGGACGCCGAGGTCAAGGGGAGAACGGTGTCCACTGGAAGCCTCTACGCAAAACGGGGACGGCCGGATTCTAAGCAGACGGGAGCCTGTTGCTCCCGCCGCCGCGAAGCGTGCGGCTCACGTGCTCGGGGTCGAACAGCACGTTTCCGCCGAGGCGATCGCCGCCCGCAGCGTCCACGAAGTGAGCCGCCTGGCGACTAACTATCCAGTTGCGGGAGAGGCTCGTCGTCCATGAAGCGGCGGAGGACGTTGGCGGTCATCCGCGAGACGTTGTTGTCGTAGCCGTTGTGCGAGAGGCTCCCGCACCAGGAGATCGAGCTCGTCGAGAAGACGGCTCCGCCGTTCTTCGTCGTGAAGTAGGTGATGTCTGCCCGCACCTGAAAGTCGGCCGTGCCGCCGGTGCCCGGGTAGTTGAAGAAGATCTCCTCGACGACGTGCGGGTAGTTGTCCGAATGGCCTTCGGAGTACGCGAGCAGCCGTGTCGCGGGCGGAGTGCCGACCAGCAGGTCGTAGCGGTCGAGCTCGTAGCCGGCGGCGCCGCCTCCGACGAGGCCGAAGTCGCCGATCTTCTCGTCCGGCCCGATGCCGTCCATGATGAACGCGCAGGCGGGGTCCCGCGCGTCCGGCAGCTGTACGTAGTAGGAGGCGTGGTCGAAGCCCTCGGCGGTGAAGCCGGTGCCGAAGACCTTCTGCGGCGCCCGTGAGCGCCCGCGCCAGAGGCCCGACCGCTCGCCGTTCAGCTGCATCGAGTACTCGCCCGGTCGCGCCTGCCACGCACGCGAGCCGTACTCGCCCTTGCGCACCTCGATCAGGCCGGGCTTCTCGGGGTGCCAGGCGATGATCCAGTAGAAGCCGTTGGAGCCGAGGTACATGCCGCGTCCGCCCCCGGCGAGGTACGTCTCCCACGCGTCGAGCATCTCGCGCGAGTAGTACTCGGGGTGGGAGCCGGTGAAGACGACGTTGTAGCGCTCGAGCAGGGCGGCGCCCTCGTCGTGCAGCTCGCGATCGGTGGCCACGTCGTACTCGATGCCCATCGCCTCGAGCCAGTCGACGAGATGGAGATCCGCCGGGAACTGCCAGACCGTGCCCGGCGCCATGCGGAACTTCGGCCGCATGTTGATGATGGGCCTGAGCGCGGAGGAGGAGTGGACGCCGCTGCCGTCCGTGTGGGCGTCGTAGGTCGAGAGGCCGAGCTCGGTGTGGCCGTAGAGGTAGAAGTCCTGTTCCGCGACGACGGACGTGTGCCCGAGGATCGCCTGCGCCACCGGCACGTCGTGGACGATGTGCTCGTTCGCATAGGCGAGGTAGCTGGCGGTCGGAACCAGGAAGAGGGCCTTTGCGGTGGCTTGTCCGCGAGGCGGCAGCACGAAGAACGGCACCCAGTCCTCGGCATCGGTCTGGCCGAGCCGCAGCGCGTAGCAGCCGCTGCGTAGGCCGTCCGGCACGGTCCACGAGATGTCCGTCTCCCAGCCGCAGTCCTCGAGGTCGTCCTCGTGGAAGTGGATGGCGCCGTACTCCTCGGGCGCGTGCCGGTAGACCTCCTCGATACCCCGCCAGTTCCAGCCGGTCATCGCGCGGGCTGGGAAGTTGACGCACATGCCGTGCAGCCCGCCGGGGCCCCGGTCGGTCACGTGATCGGTCGGGATGCCGCTCGGGCCGATGCCGTCGGCGAAGTCCCAGGCGGCGACGAGGCCGCTCGCCGGCGGCTCGCCGCCGGAGGTCACGGCGTCGAGCTCCTCCTCGGAGAGGGCACGGTTCCACACCCTGGGCCGGTCGACCTTGCCGTTCAGGTGCGAGTCGACCCACGTGCTCCCAGACTCGCGTGCCAGGCCGGCGATCGTGAACGCGGTGCCGGCGTCGCCGGGTGGCGACGAGACGGAGTGGGTGCTGCGTGCCTCGCCTGGAATCGGCACGATCGGGCTGAGCAGGCTGTTGGCCGCGTTGACGACCGAGCGCGAGTACAGGGTGACCGTGCCGGCGCCGTCGTACGTGGCCGCGACCGAGTACCAGCACGAGGGATAGAACGAGACCCCCGTCGCGACCGTCTCGCTTCCGATCCGGAGCGCCAGACCGCCGTCCTCGATCGTGAGTGCGTAGCCTGCTTGCGTCGCGGTCGCGTAACGGCCCATGATCCCCTGATCGGGCTTTGCCGGTGTGGTCGGCATGACGAAGGCCTGGAGCGTGAAGGCCCCGTCGAGCGCCAGCGCGCCGCCGTCCTCGACGAGGATGCAGGAGCCGGCATCTGTCGGTTGGAGCCGCCCGTCGTAGTCGCCGTTCGCATCCGTCTCGACGGCCTCTTCCTTGAAGCCCGGTCCCGCCGGATTCGTGTCGCCGTGAACGAGCCGGACGATGTCGGCGCGGTAGCGTCCGGGCTCCTCGCAGCTCACCTTGAACTCGATGGGCTCCCCGGGAGCTACCGAGAGCCGGTCGCAGTAGCCGTGAATGGTGGCCTTGCGCATCTCAGGCTCCCCTCAGGTCCCGCACACGTCGCAGGAAGACGCCGTGCATCGCCTCCTCCTCGGTCGCGAAGGTCTCGTCGTCGAGGATCTCCGTCGTCTTCCCCCGCACGCCCGACAGCACGCCGAGCTTGTACTCCTGCCACGGCTCGGTGGCGACGACGATGTACTTGCCGGTCTGCGGCTGGCGACGGAAGTAGTTGAGGACGCGCTCGAGCGCGTCAGAATGTTGCCCGAGCGGCCTCGCGCGGTGCTCCTCGATGAGCTCGTCCGTGATGAGCGCCTTGATGCGCTCTCGCTGCTTCGCGTCCCAGTCCGCATAGACCTGGAGCTGCCTGTCGACGACTGCCACGCTGCCTCCTCCGCGCATTCGGTGATTGGCGCTCGAACTCTCGCATGCCGCTCGACGCCGTGCGGCTCAAAGCGCGGCGTAGAGTGACGTCGTGGCCACGATCCGGACGCAGGGCCTCGACCACTTCGCCGTCACCGTCAGGGACCTCGAGCGATCCGAGCGCTTCTACCGCGACGTCCTCGGCCTCGAGCGGGTGTTCGCCGACGAGTGGGCGGAACCGGTCATGATGATGACCGCCGCCGGGAGCGGCGTCGCGCTCTTCCAGGCGGAGCCGGGCCCGCCAGGCGAGCGCCAACCCGTGCGGGTGGTGCACGTCGCCTTTCGCGTCGACCGAGCGATGTTCGACCTCGCGCGGCAGGTTCTCCCTGACGTCGGCCTCGAGCCGCAGTTCGAAGACCACGGCGTCGCGCACTCGATCTACTTCCCGGACCCGGACGGGCACCGGCTGGAGCTCACGACGTACGAGGTCTGACCGCGCGAAGCCCACGGCGGGCAGGGAGTCGGCCGCCGCCGCTGAAATCGGATGCCGATGCGAGGTTGGCTGGGCACTATCGCGTTGGGCGTGGCGCTCGTGAGCGCGGGCGCCGCCGTGCTCGTCTGGGCCGACGCGGCTGCCCGGCACGCCGGCGTCTTCGTCGCCGCGCCACGGACCGATCCGGTGGTGACCAGGACTGCGGCTCCCGCCTCCGTGGCGGCCGTCCCAGCGGTCGCGCAACCTCCGAAGCCGTCGTCACGTCTGCGGCTGAAGCTCGTCAGAGTGATCACCGGGGCGATCTCGCCGAAATCTGTGGTCGCCTCCCAGGACAGGACGCTTCTTCGCCCAGAACATGATGTACCGACACACCGTGACGGTCTACGACCGTCGCTTCCACCTCGTGGAGACGATCCCGGACGCCGTCCGGCTCGCGCGGCTCGGGCACCCGCGGTACCGAGGCACGACTCGCGGGGCGCCCGTCGAGGCGGCGTTCTCCCCGGACGGCGCCTACGCCTATGTCTCGAACTACGCCATGTACGGCGAGGGCTTCGGGCATCCCGGCGACGACGTCTGCTCCCCGTCGGCGGGCTACGACGAGAGCTTCGTCTACCGGGTCGATGTACGCCGGTTGAGGATCGACCGGGCGCTCGCCGTCGGGTCGGTGCCGAAGTTCGTCGCCACGACACCCGACGGCCGTCTCGTCCTCGTCGCGAACTGGTGCTCGTACGACCTCTCGGTGCTCGATGCCGAGAGCGGGCGGCAGCTGCGACGGATCCCGCTCGGGCCGTACCCGCGGGGAATCGCCGTCGGGAGCGAGTCGAGCTTCGCCTACGTCGCCGTGATGGGCTCGGCCGACATTGCCAAGGTCGACCTGCGCTCGTTCCGGGTCACGTGGCTGCGCGGCATCGGGCTCACGCCGCGCCACCTCGTGCTCGACCCGGCCGGGCGATTCCTCTACGCGACGCTCAACGCCGAGGGCCGCGTCGTCAAGGTCGACGTCCGGACGGGGCGTGTGGTCGCGGGGGTCTCCACCGGCCGCGCTCCGCGGTCGATGACGATCGCCCCTGACGGCCGCTCGCTCTACGTCGTCAACTACGAGTCCGACACCGTCTCCAAGGTGCGCGCGCGTGACATGCGCGTCGTACAGACCGTGGCGACGAACCACCATCCGATCGGGATCACCTACGACGCGGCGACGCGGCAGGTCTGGGTCGCCTGCTACAGCGGCTCGATCATGGTCTTTCGGGACAGGTGATCCCGGAAAGGGGTCTGACCCATGGGGTCAGACCCCCTACACGTGTGTGACGGACCGGGTCGAATGTGACGCGGAAGTGTGCCAAGACGTGCACGCGCTCCCGTGGCGGCGAGCGAAACGGTCTCAGAGGACGGCGATCGGGTTGACGGGGGAGCCGACGGCGCCGAGGAAGGGCAGCGGCGGTGCGGAGAAGAGGAAGTCCCAGGCGCCGCGTGCCCGGCAGGAGCGTGCCAGCTCGTCGAGCTCGAAGATCTCCCCGACGAGCAGCCCCATGTACACGATCCCGATCGCGTGGAACGGGAGCGGCAGGTGGTAGCGGCTGGGGACGACCTCGAAGGCCCAGTTGTCGGCTGCAACCGCCGCCACGTCGCGGTCGCGGAGCCAGGGGAGGGCGTCCCACCCGAGACCGGGCTCGTCGCTCTCGACGAAGCGATCCCACGCATCCTCGCGGCGGATCCGTCCGAGGTGGCCGGTCCGAACGAGCAGCACGTCGCCGCTTCCCACTTCGACGTCCTGCGCGGCGAGGGTCGCCTCGAGCTCGGCCACCGTGATGTGATGGTCGGGCGCGAGCGCCTCGACGCCGAGCTGGGCGGCCACATCGGCGAGAACGCCTCGGCTGACGACCCGGTCCCGAAGCACGGCGATGTCGTTAGCCTCGGCGCCCTTGGCACCGACGAGGGCGCAGTCGCGGCCGTTGTACATGCGGTACTCGTGGAAGACGTGCGCCAGCGAGTCCCACTGGGTCGCCGCCTGGAGCGACATGACGACCATGTCGTCGGCGAAGCCGTGGCCCTCGATGCCGTAGGCGGACTGCCGGCCCGTCTTCACGTCGGTTCCGGTCGCCACCATCGAGCGCTGCGGGTTGAGCCGGTACGACGCCTTGAACTGCGGCGTGTCCGGCTCGAAGTCGACAGCCAGCGAGAGGGCCTCGCCGCTTCGGACGCAGCGCGCCGCCTGGAGACGCTTCTCCGGCGTGATCAGGTTCGCGGTGCCGAGCTCGTCGTCCTCACCGAAGCGCCCCCAGTTGGAAACGTTGCGGATGAGCTCCTCGACGGCAGGCGCGTTCATGGCACCGGGATCTCGCGCAGGCGCGGAGCGACCTCGGCGGCGAAGAGACGCATGCTCGAGATCGCGTCCTCGTACGGCACGCCCGCGTAACGGAACGCGTAGGCGAGGTGGCCGGTACGCGTCGCCTCGGCCAGATACGCAGCCTTCTCGACGACCTGGTCGGGCGTGCCCCAGAGCTGTGCCCCCGCGAAGGCCTCGAGCTCCCCCTCGGCATCCGACCCGAGCTCGTAGTGGTCGATCGCGCTCAACCGGTACGCGCGCGCGTACTGGTTGCCGAGCTCCCGAGCCCGCCCCGGGTCCCGGTCGACGAAGCCGTACGTGAGCGTGACCGTCGGGGGCGGGTCGTGGCCGTGCGCCGTGACGAACATCGCACGATGACGTCGAACCTGCTCGGCGACCTCCTCCCACGAGCGCAGGCCAATGCGGAGAAGGCCGAGCCCGCTTTCCGCGGCCCGGTCCAGCGAGGCAGGCGAGCCGGCCGCCATGTAGAGGCGGCCGGAGAACGAGCCTCGCGGCTGGGGCCGGACCTCCACGCGCGGATCGCCGTCGCGCTCGAGCGCGCCCGTCTCGAGCGCGCGCAAGACAACGGCGAGGTTCTCGTCGAAGCGCTGGCGTGCCTCGGCGAGGTCGACGCCGAACGCGTTGAACTCGCGCCGAGCGTCGCCCTTCCCGAAACCCACGAAGAGGCGACCCTGGCTCAGGTAGTCGAGAACGACGACCTGCTCGACGACCCGCAGCGGATCGTTCCAGGGAAGGACGATGACCATGGTGCCGATCGACGCGCCTGGGAACCGGCCGGTGACGTACGCGAGCAGCTGGAGCGGCGACGGCGCCAGGTTGTAGTCGCCGAAGTGGTGCTCCGTGACCCAGAACTCGTCGAATCCGATCTCGCCGGCGAGGTCGACCAGGTCGAGCTCGCGCCGCATCCGCTCCGTGTCCGGCAACGGGGACGGCTCCGACTCCACGTTGGCCTGCGGGAAGATCACGTAGCCCGAGCGCACGCGCGTATCCTCGCAACTCACGCGTTTGGGCGTTCACTCTGACGCCCTCCTCATCCCGTTATGCACATCGCCTGCCAAGTACCAGGGTTGGGCCGAGCGGGCTCGAGCGCTATTGGCTCGCGGTCTCTCCCTAGCTGACAGGGCGCCCTGGATGCGGCTGGACACGGACGATCAGATCGACGTCTCGCTGACCGTGATGACATCGTCCTCGATCTCGCCGAGAATCGACACAGGCTCCTCCGACCAGGCGGTGCCGGCCAGTGCAGGATCGTCGGGTTGCACGAGTCCGTCCACGGTCTCTAGGTCGAGACCGCTGACGATCAGCGACGGGCCGCCGCACTGCGGCGGATAGGACTCTGCCAGCATCGAGCAGAGCTGAACATCCTCGCCGTCGACCGCTACGAGATACCCCTTGACCATCAGCGGGCCCTCGAGCGGCGACGCTATCGCCTCCTCGATGCTCAACCCACCGCTGGGGATCGCGGCTCCGGCGCTCGGGGTCGCAGCGTCGCTCGGCTCGGAGGCGGGAGCCGCCGGCTCAGCGTCGCGGTTCTTGCCATTCGAGCCTCCGCAGGCAGCCGCGGCGACGGTCAGGGCGGCTAGCGCGATCACGAGCGCGAGACGACTTCTGTTCATTACAGCTCCCTTCCAACATGTCCTGTTTCGACCGTGGAGCGGGCGCTGATGTTCCGCACGCACGGCGCATCGATCCCGGGGACCAGCAGAGATACTTAGTGCTGCCGGGTGCGGGTACTACGCCCGGTCACGGGATCGTCCAAGGAGTCGAAGTGGCGGAGACATGCTCCCTCGAGATCCGGGTGCTTGGGCCGTTCGAGGTGCTCGTGGACCGCCGCGCGCTCCCGGTCCGTGGCGCAGGCGAGCGAGTGCTGCTCGCGCGGCTTGCGAGCTCTGCCGGCCGCCTGCTCACGGCGGACCGTCTGATCGACGACCTGTGGGACGATGAACTGCCGGCCGACCCCGAGAAACGCGCTGCAGCTGCGGGTCTCGAAGCTGCGCAAGCTGGTCGGGGCGGCGATTGTCACCGAGCCGGCGGGCTACCGCCTCGACGTGGGGGAGACCGACGTCGACGCCGGCCGGTTCCGTCGCTTGGTTTCGGAGCGACGATACGACGAGGCGCTGGCGATCTGGCGAGGAGCCCCGTATGGGGAGTTCGTCGAGCAGGGCTGGGCGCTCGTCGAAGCCGCAGAGCTCAGCGAGCTGCGCGCGTCGGCACTGGAGGCCCGTATGGCGGTGCGGCTCGATGCGGGAGAGGGTGCGTCGCTCGTTCCTGAGCTCGTTGCGCTTGTCGCGGAGGATCCTCTGCGTGAGCGACTGCGTGGCCACCTGATGCACGCGCTCTACCGGTCGGGCCGCACTTCCGATGCGCTCGCGACGTATCGCGAGTTGCGGACGCTGCTTCGGGACGAGCTTGGTTTGACTCCGTCCGTCGAGCTGCGTCGGCTCGAGGAGGCGATCCTGCGCGAGGATCCGTCCCTGGACGAAGAAGCGTCGGAGCCCCCATCCATCTCCAGGCTTCCGGTGCCGCTCACGCACCTGATCGGCAGGGACGTCGAGCTGGGCAGGGTCCCGGAGCTGCTGGAACGCAGCCGGCTGCTCACGCTGGTTGGGCCGGGGGGTGCGGGCAAGACGAGTCTCGCCATCGTGGCTGGACGGCAGATCGTGGACCGCTACCGCCATGGGGCCTGGTTTGTTCCCCTCGCCAACGTGCGAGATGCGTCCGAACTTCCGTCCGCCGTGGCAGAGGCGATCGGGGTCTCCGACCCCGACGCACGATCCATCTGGGGAGTCGTGTCGGCGTGGTTCTCCACGCGCCACGCTCTGCTCCTCGTGGACAACTGCGAGCATCTCATCGAGGGTTGCGCGCAGTTAGTCCAAGAGCTGCTCGCTTCTGCGGCCAGTGTGAACGTGATGGCAACCAGCCGCGAGCCGCTTGGGATCCCGGGCGAGGTTCAGATGCGCGTTCCGCCTCTTGGCACCGACGACGCGGTACGTCTTTTCGTCGAGCGTGCGCGCGCCATCCAGCCGGAGTTCACGCTGGACGGCGTCGAGGAGCTGGTGCGGAGCATCGCCGAGCGGCTGGACGGCATGCCGCTGGCGATCGAGCTGGCGGCCGCGCGTGTCAACACGATGACCGCGGCAGAGATTGCGGCCCGGCTCGACGATCGCTTCGCGTTGTTGACAAGCGGTCCCCGAACGGCGGAGGAGCGGCACCGGACGCTTCGAGCCGTCGTCGATTGGAGCTACGAGCTGCTTGGCGATGCCGAGCGAGCGCTGTTGCGGCACCTGTCGGTTTCCCGCGGGTGGACGCTCGAGGCGGCGGCAGCGAGCGTGGACTGCGACGCAGCCGATGTTCTGGATCCCCTGTCTGCCCTGGTCGATCGCTCGCTCGTGGTCGCAGAGGACGGGCGTTTCCGTATGCTCGAGACCATCCGCGCCTACGCGGAGGCCCGGTTGATGGACTCGGGCGAGTATCCGCAGGCACGCGGCCGGCACGCGCGCTACTACACCGCCCTCGCAGAGCGCGCGGAGCCGGAGCTCCGCGGCGGTGAGCAGGGTGCCTGGCTGTCCCGCCTTCGGGACGATGACGCAAACTTCCGCGTGGCCCTGGATTGGGCACGCCAGGATGTAGACGATCCGGACCTCGCCATGAGCCTGGCGGGGGCGCTCGGCTGGTACTGGTATGTCGGCCGCCAGATGGACGGCCTGGCCCAGCTTCGGGCAACCCTGGAGGCGCCGGGCGGCTGCGGCCCGGCCCGGGCACGCGCGCTGCAGGCGCTGTCGCTGGCTGCCCGGCCGGCGGGGTGCATCGTGCATGCGAGCAACGAGGCGGCGGAGGCGGCGCGGGAGAGCCTCATGCTGTTTGGCGACGGCGACGCCGAGCGGGCCGCGCTCTCACGGCTGCTGCTCGCTGTCCAGGGAGTGGCCGAAGGAGACATGCACGCGCACCTGGGCGAGGTGGACCGCGCACGGCGGGTGCTTCGGTCCCACGACGATGTCTGGGGCACGGCGTTGGCGGACTTCGTGGAGATGGAGATTCGGCTTCACCACGGGGCCGTCGACGAGGCGCTGCCGTATGGGGAGCGTGCTGCAGCCGCGTTCGACTCGTTACGCGACGACTGGGGACGCTCTGCCGTGCGGCTCCATCTCGGTCATGGCCTGAGGCTGGCCGGGCGCACTGGCGAGGCGGACGAGGTTCTGGACCTCGCAGTCGAGCTAAGCCGGGAAACGGGACTCCCGAACAACCTGGCCCGATCGTACGTCGAGCTCGGCGAGGCTGCCCTTCAACGCGGCGCCGCGGACAGGGCCGAGGTCTGGTTCGACGCTGCGGAGGAGATCGCTGCGGATGTTGGCAGCGAGACGCTGCTGGCGCTCGTTCTGCTCGGCCGTGGCGCCGTCGGCCGCTGGCGTCGGGATACCTCCGCGGCGCAGGGGTACTACCACCAGGCGCTGGAGATCAGCCTCGCCGCTGAGATACCGAGAGGCGAGGCGCGCGCCCGGGCGGGCCTCGCCGCCACCGCTCTGGATGCCGGCGAGATCGAGACGGCGGTTGCGCAGTTGAGCGAAACAGTGGCGATCGCACGTCGGATCGGGGATCTCGCCCTTGTCGCGGTTGCGCTCGAGCAGTCCAGCCGGGCGGCAGCGGCCGACGGCGATGAGCCCGAACGCGCACGGCTGCTGCACGAGGCCGACGAGCTGCGGTCGCAGCAGGGCAGGCCACGCGGGGCGCTCGAGCAACGCGACATCCCGGCGCCCGTCGCGACGGCCTAGCCCTCGCTGCCGTCGATAGCGGCGCGCAGCTCGTCAATCTCCACGTCTCCGATGACGCGGATCGACCGTTCGTCGTGGCCGACCTCGACCGCCACGACCGAGGCGACGTCGTGGAGGCGCGCGCACATGCGTCTGAGCTCTCGCCTGTTGGTGTGCACAGGCAACGAGATCAACACGGTTCGGATCGATTCCCTGGCCACGCGTCCATGATCGAGGCGGGGTCTGTCTGGGCTCTGTCCGGGCGCCTGTCGCCGGCGACAGAGCACAGACAGTGTCCGGACAGAGGCGGCTCGCATCCTCCATGCAAACGCCGCGGCTCGATCAGTGCGAGAGCGGCAGGGATGTCGAAGGAGGAACGAGTCATGGCAGCCAATCCGAAGCGCTGGTGGGCTCTCGCGGTCATCGCGCTGGCCCAGTTCATGGTCATCATGGACACGTCGATCATCGGCGTCGCCTTGCCCGACATCCAGCAGGACCTGGGCTTTGACCAGGACAACCTCTCCTGGGTGTTCAACGCCTACGTGATCGCGTTCGGCGGTCTGCTCCTGTTGGGAGGCCGGCTCTCCGACCTGCTCGGCGCCAAGCGCATGTTCATTGCCGGCTGGGCGATCCTGGCCGTGGGCTCGCTCATCGCCGGGCTCGCCAACGGGGTCGGTATCGAGATCGCCGGCCGCGCCGTTCAGGGTGCCGGCGCCGCCTTCATCGCACCGAGCGCGCTGACGCTGCTGATGATGCTGTTCGGCCACGAGCCCCGGGAAATGACCCGAGCGCTCGCGCTCTATGGGGCGGCTGCGCCGGCCGGCGGCACTGCGGGGGTGTTCCTGGGCGGCGTGATCACCGAGTGGGCCAGCTGGCCGTGGATCTTCTACATCAACATCCCAGTCGCCCTGATCGCGCTCGTCGCCGCCCCACGGCTGATGCCCGGCGCACCGGCCCGGCGCGGCACCATCGATCTGGCCGGGGCGGCGACCGCTACCGCCGGACTGGCGCTGGCTGTGTTCGGAATCGTCCGTGCCCCCGAACAGGGCTGGAGCTCGGCGACCACGATCCTGACGCTTGCGGGCGCGCTCGCGCTGCTCGCGGCCTTCGTCCTGATCCAGCTGACGCGCAAGGAACCGCTCGTACGGCTCGGAATCTTCCGCGCCCCGAACCTCGGCGCGGCCAACCTCGTGCAGTTCCTGCTTGGCGCGGCCTGGATCCCGACGTGGTTCTTCCTCAACCTCTATCTGCAGCAGGTGCTCGGCCTCGGCGCCTTCGAGGGCGGCTCCGCGCTGCTGCCGATGACCCTCACGATCATGGTCCTGCTGCTTCTGATTGTCCCGCGCGTGATCCGACGCTTCGGGTTCGCGACGACCACGATCACGGGACTGTTCGTGCTCGCCGGCGGCCTGGCCGCACTCTCGCTCGTCCGGCCGCACGGCAGCTTCCTGGTCGACGTGCTGCCGGCCTCGCTGATCGCCGCTACCGGAATGGCGCTCGCGTTCATCCCCTCGTTGCAGACAGCGATCGGAAGCGCCAGACCGGAAGAAGGAGGTCTCGCCTCCGGCATCGTCAGCACCAGCTACCAGGTCGGCTCGGCGCTGGGACTGGCCGCAATGACCGCGCTCGCCACGTCGCAGGGCGCCGATCAGCTTGGCAACCCGGAGTCCCTGACCAACGGCTTCGAGGCGGCCTTCCTCGGCGCCGCCGGAATCGCCGTAGCCGGCGGACTTATCGCCTGGCTCACGCTTCGTCGGCGGACGACGACAGCTCCACCACCCGAGCCGGCGACCGCCGACGTGGTGAGCGGGCCTCAGCCGACACAGGTCTAGCCGTCCCACAGCCCAGACGCACGACGCGCCGCCGCCCGTCCGCGTGAGTCGATCCACCCACGCGCCGACGGGGGCGGCGCAACTCGCCCGAGCAACCTAGACGAAGTGAGGAGTTGAGCAATGCACAATCCGAATCCAACCGAGGGCATGCAGCCCCATCAATTCCCGGGCGGCACGGAAAGACTGCCGGAGGCACGGCGGCCGGAGGTCGTCGAGCTGTCCGACGGCGATGAGTTCTCGCTCGAGATCGGACCAGTGAACAAGCGGATCGGGGACGACACAGTGCGGATGCTCGCCTACAACGGCTCCATCCCCGGCCCGATCCTCAAGGTCCCCCAGGACGCCACCGTGTCCGTCCACGTCACGAACCACGGCGACCTGGACGCCACCGTGCACTGGCACGGCCTGCGGCTCGAGAACCGTTACGACGGGACGCACGACACGCAGGCACCGATCCCGGTGGGCGGCACCTTCACCTACCTGGTGTCCGTACCGGATCCGGGCGCATACTGGTACCACCCGCACATCCGCGAGGACTACGGCCAGGAGATGGGTCTGTACGGGAACATCCTCGTCGATCCGGACGAACGGGACTACTGGCCCCCCGCCCACCGCGAGCTCCTGCTTACGCTCGACGACGTCCTGATCGAGGACGGGAAGGTCGCGCCCTTTAGCGAGTCCGAGACGACACATGTGGCGATGGGACGCTTCGGCAACGTCATGCTCGTCTCCGGAGACCCTGATCTCGCCCTGGAGGCGAATCGTGGCCAGGTGGTCCGGCTCTACCTCACCAATACGGCCAACACACGGGTCTTCAACGTCACCCTCCCTGGAGCCCAACTGAAGCTCGTCGGCGGAGACAGCGGCCATTACGAGCACGAGGCGATCGTCGAGGAGGTGCTCCTGTCTCCTTCCGAGCGTGTGGTCGTGGACGCCTACTTCGAGGAGCCCGGCGTCTTCGCGCTCGAGCACCGGACACCGGATCGCACGTATCGACTTGCCACCATCACGGTTGGAGAGGAGCCCGCGCAGCCCCCGCTGGCCGAACAGTTCCCTGAGCTGCGGACGAACGCCGACATGGCGAGCCTCCGCGAGCAGATCGCCCCGTTTCTCGACGCGCCTCCCGACAAGAGCCTCTCCTTTGTCGCGGAGATGGACCTGGACGCTCCGGAGGGCCCCGTTGTGTACGCGTGCCCGATGCATCCGGAGGTGACGAGCCAGGAGCCCGGACGCTGCCCAGCCTGCGGCATGAAGCTCCTTCCCACCGCGGCTCCGGTCGAGACTTCCTACGTGTGCCCCATGCATCCTGAGGTAACGAGCGACGGGCCCGACCGCTGCCCGAAGTGCGGCATGAAGCTCGTGCCGGCGCACCTGGCCGGCACGAGCGATCACGCGCATCACCACGCGGGCGGTCATGAGCACGAGCACGACACCGGCGAGCACGATGGCCACGAGCCCCACGCTCACCACCACCGGGAGCACGGCAAGGAGCATCACGACCACGGCCACGCCCACGACACGGCACAGGGCATCGAGTGGGAGGACGACATGGGGGCGGTGAACCGGCTCACGACCCCGGCCAACATGCGCTGGAAGCTCGTCGACCGCGAGACGGGCGCGGAGAACGCCGGGATCGACTGGCGGCTGCGCGTCGGGGATCAGGTGAAGATCCGCCTCGTCAACGAGATGGACTCCGACCACCCAATGCCGCATCCCTTCCACGTCCACGGCGCCGGCCGCTTCCTCGTCCTCGCACGCGACGGACAGGTCGAGCCGAACCTCGTCTGGAAGGACACGGTGCTCGTCCGCACCGGCGAGAAGGTGGACATCCTCCTCGACGTCACGAACCCCGGCCGCTGGATGGCCCACTGCCACATCGCCGAGCACCACGAGAGCGGCATGATGTTCAGCTTCAACGTCGCTACGTCGGACGACGAGTCACCCGTCATCGACAGCTAGGAGAGGAAGATCCGCCTGAAGGGAGGCGCGACATGACGGCAGCCGAAAGCGCCGGCACACGCGAGCAGCCGTGGACATTGAAGACGCCGAGCGGCCAGTCGGAGTTCACCGCGTTTCGTGACGAGACGCTCGACCCTCCGGCCCTCGTCGTCCAGGTCGGCAAGACCGAGCTCCGTTACCACCTGCGCTGTCTCGACGACCTCGAGGAGATGCTGAAGGCACACGGCGACTGGATGCCGCTCGGCAGCACCGACGAGCAGAAACCGGCCGTGGAGGGAACCGTCGAGGCCTGGGCGCGCTCCCCGGACAACCCGGTCGGCGGCTGGTACGGCCTCAAGAAGGGGCTGCGCGGCCGCTTCGCCAACTACGTTCCGCCCGTGCTCGAGGCCGTGGGGCGGGCCGAGGTCGAGCACCAGCCGCGCAACAACCGCATGCGGGCGCTCTGAGCGCCGCTGCTATTTCCTACGGCAGGACTACCGACTAGGGCAGGACGACTGCCTAGGGCAGGACTACCGCCCCGTCGTCGGCGAGCGTCCAGTGCGGGTTGTGCGCGACCTCCCACGGGTGGCCGTCCGGATCGACGAACACACCGGAGTAGCCTCCCCAGAACGTCTCGGCCCCGGCGCGCACGACCGGGGCGCCGGCTGCCTCCGCCTGCGCCAGGATCAGGTCGACCTCCTGCGGCGAGTGCACGTTGTGGGCGAGGGTGACTCCGCCCCAGCCACCGCTGTCGCTCACGCCGCTGTCTGCCGCCAGCTCCTCCCGGCTCCAGAGCGCCACGATCATGCCGCCGGCCTGGAAGAAGACGATTTGGCTGTCGGGCTCCGCGCCGCTACTCCAGCCGAGCGCCTCGTAGAACGCCCGGGCGCGCGGCAAGCTGGAGACACCGAGGGTAACGAGACTGAGCCGCTGCTCCATGCGATCAGTATTACGTGGTTCACCATTTCGGCGTCGAGCCGTGCCCGGGTAGGGTCTCGCTGGCAGCGGGGACCAGCAGAGAGGAGCGGCGATGGAGCAGCGGAAGGTCAATCCGTGGACGTGGCAGGACGAGTACGGCTTCTCGCAGGCGATCGAGGTCACGGGCGCGGAGCGCGTTCTCTACTGCGCCGGGCAGACCTCGACCGGACCTGACGGGACCACCGTGGCGCCCGGGGACATGCGGGCCCAGACGGAGAAGGCGCTCGACAATCTCGAGACGGTGCTCCGCGAAGCGGGGCTCGGGCTCGACAGCGTCGTCCGTCTGAACTACTACGTCACCGACATCGAGCGCTTCTTCGTCGAAGGTGCGCCCGTGATCGGGGCCCGCCTGGGCGGAGCAGGCTTGCAGCCGGCCGGGACGCTGCTCGGGGTGACGCGCCTGGCGTTCCCGGATCTGCTGATCGAGATCGAGGCGACCGCGGTCGGATAGCCGCGCGGCGGTTCGCCACGCGTCCGAGCAAAGGAGCGACATGCACATCCTGAGGATCGAGCACTCGGCCGCGAGCTACGACGCCTGGAAACAGGCTTTCGACAGCGACCCCGTCGGACGGGAACGAGGCGGCGTGCGTCGCCATCGGGTTTCGCGACGGATGGACGATCCGAGCTACGTGATGGTCGACCTCGAGTTCGAGAGCGCGGGCGAGGCGGAGAGCTTCCGGGCGGCGTTGCTCGACCTGTGGAGTCGCGTCGACGTGATACGTGACCCCCAGATCCGAATCGACGAGCTGGTCGAGAGCAAGGACTACTGACCGGACCCGCGCCGATCTTCTAGGCCACCGCCTTCAACTCCGGAGGCCTCCCGAGGATCCGCGCCATGTTGTCCGGAGCGAAGAACTCGGGAATGGGCACGGTGCCCGCGATCGTGCCGAAGAAGCGCGATGTGGCCTCCTCGTCGTGGCGAAGGGCGCCGAAGAGCTCCTGCATCTCGACGGGCGGCGGCTCGAGCCCAGCGAGCTGATGCGTGAAGTCGTAGATCGGCCGCACGTGCTCGTTGCGCTGCCGCTCGTACTCGGCGAGCGCCTCGTCCAGCGGCCGGCGGCCGTCCAGCCCCGCGTCGATTGCGTGCGCGAGCAGCTCGGCGTCGCGGAAGGCATCCGTGATTCCTTGCGCGGTGATCGGATCCTTGTGGTAGCCGGCGTCGCCGACAAGGGCCCAGCCGGGACCGTAGGGCCTGCGGAAGAAGAACGGGAGGTCGGCGGTGCCGCGGAAGCGCTCGCTCCGCTCGCCGCTCCTCACGCGCTCGGCGAGACCGGGCGCGAGCTCGAGCGACTCGAGGAAGCTGCGCTCGATGTCGGCGCGCACCTTGTGGAAGCGATTGCGCGGCCAGAAGCTGATGACCAGCGTCTGACCGTCGTTCGTGGGGCCGGCGGTGATCGTCCGGCCCGGCCGCGGATAGAGCTCGACGCCGGCAAGCGGCACGCCGTCCCAGTAGGAGTAGTAGGCGCACGTCAGCGCAGGCCGGACGTCGTAGGCGGGTGCCTGAACCGCGCGTGCGACCAGCGACCGGAGGCCGTCCGCGCCGATGACGATCCGCGCCCGCTCGGTCACGCTCGTCCCGCCGGCCGCACGCCCGCGGATGCCGGTCACACGTCCGCCGTCGGTGAGCAGCTCGTCCACCGTGAAGCCCTCGCGCAGCTCGGCTCCCGCCTCGACGGCAGCCTCGGCGAGCATGGCATCGAGGACCGTGCGTCGCGGTGCGTAGCCTTCCGCGACGCCGTCCGCTGCCTGCGGCGCGCCGAGCAGGGCGAAGGGGCCGACGTCGAAGCGCAGCTGCACGATGGGTGGGCAGCCCGAGTCGCGCAGCCGGTCGAGAAGCCCCCACCGCTGCAGCCGCGCCACTCCCGGCTGATGGATGTAGTGGGTGGAGAGCGTGTCGCTCGGAAAGCTCGTCCTGTCGAGCAGCAGCACCCGGTAGCCCTTGCGGGCGAGCAGCATGGCGGTCGGCGAGCCGGCACACCGGGCGCCGACGACGATTGCGTCGTACATCTCGTCCTCCGTTCGGGTTCGACTGTGGCCGAGTGTCGCTCGCCCGGCTTCAGCTGTCGTCGGGCGTTTTCCCTATCTCGCTCCCTATTTCGTGCCACTATTGAGCGGATGGCGCAGGAGCTGGAGCCCGATCTCCGCGGTGCCGGCGAAGAGGCGCTCGCGCGTGGCGATTGGGCGAGCGCGAGAGCGAGCTTCGAGGCCGCTCTCGCCGAGGTTCCGGGGGACGCTCGGTCAGCTCACGGGCTGGCGATCGCGCTCGTAATGCACGGTGAGATCCGCGCCGCACGAGAAGCCTGCCAGCGCGCGTACGTGGAGTGCAGGAGGCAGGGCGACGACCGCAGTGCCGCAGCCGCGGCGATCTTCGTGGCCTGGGGATGCCGGGTCTCGCACGAGAGCGCCGCGGCCGACGGTTGGCTCGCCCGGGCCGAGCGCTGCCTGGCGGGGCTGGAGCTGTGCCATGAGGCCGGCGCGATCGAGATCGAGCGCGCCAAGAAGGCGCACGAGCCCCTGGAGGCCGAGGACCACGCCAGGCGCGCCCTCGAGATCGGGCGCGAGCTGGCGGATCCCGACCTCGAGATCGCGGCGTTGGCCCAGCTCGGTGTCTCGCTCGTACGATCGGGGCGCTGGGAGGAGGGCATGGCGCTGCTCGACGAGGCGATGGCCGCGGCCATGGGCGGCGAGGCGACGGATACGCACGCGATCTGCGACACGTGCTGCCAGACGCTCGTGGCGTGCGAGCAGATCGCCGACCTGCGCCGAGCTTCCGACTGGTGTCGCGTGGTCATCGACTTCAGCGAAAGCCGCCGGTTCACGCCCATGCATGCGTGGTGCCGGACGATCTACGCCGGCGTGCTGATCGCGACAGGTGAGTGGCCCCGGGCCGAGCGCGAGCTGCTCGACGCGCTTCGCCGTTACGAGAGCGACAGCCGGGTGATGGGCGACCGGGTCCTGCCACTCGCGCGGCTGGCCGAGCTGCGTCTGCGGCAGGGTCGGCTCGAGGAGGCGGAACGGCTGCTCGAGGGCCACAGCGAGAATCCGCTCGCCCTCGTCCCGGTAGCGCGCCTGCGCGTGCTGCGTCAGAAGCCCGCCAACGCGGCCGCCATGATCGAGCGCCGCCTGGACGTGCTCGAGCCGGGCACGCCGGAGACGGCCGTGCTGCTGGCGATCCTCGTCGACGCTCGCCTCGCCCTTGCCGATCTCGACGGGGCGGCAGTTGCCGCCCAGCGCCTCGAGCAGCTGGGCGAGCGGCTTCACCGGGACAACCTGCGCGCGCTCGGCCTGCTGGCATCAGCGGACGTGGCGCTCGCCCGGAGCGATGCAAGCGCAGCAGCGACGCTCGAGGCGGCGCTCGACCTCTTCGTCCAGCTCGGGATGCCGTTCGAGGAGGCGGAGGTTCGCCTCCGCTTGGCGACGCTCTTCGCCAGAGCGGGCTCGGAGTTGGCTGCCGACGAGGCGCGCTCGGCGCTCGGCGCCTTCGAGGCCCTAGGCGCTTCGGGCAAGGCGGACGAAGCGGCAGCCTTCCTGCGGTCTCTCGGCATGCAGGGCAGAACGCCGGCGCAGGCTGCGCCGCTCACGGGCCGCGAGCGCGAGGTGCTCGCGCTCCTCGGCGAGGGGCTCACGAACGCCGAGATCGCGGGGCGCCTCGTCATCAGCGATAAGACCGCCGGCCACCACGTGAGCCGCATCTACCGCAAGCTCGGCCTGCGAAACCGGGCCGAAGCGGCGGCGTACGCGCTGCGCGCGAGCTCAGGTGCCGCGCCGGGCTCGGTCTCGCACAGGGCTGGATGAGATCCGGCCCCTAGGACGCGCGCGGCGGCGGACCCCCGGCCTTGGCCGCCTCCACCGCGGCCTCGACTGTCGGATAGATCCGCTGAGTAAGGCCCTCGTCGTCAGCGCGTCGGAGCACGTCGCGTACCTGACCGATGTCGCGTGCGAAGAGCAGCTGCACCCCTTCGCGCTCGAGGTCCTCCGAGAGCTCGGCGAGCATCCCGACAGCGGTGACGTCGATTGCGGGGACGGTCTGAGCGTCGAGCACGATCGCCCGCACGCCCTCCTCCTTGGCACGGGCGCGCACCGTCTCGCGAATGGTGTCGGCGTTGGCGAAGAACAGCGCCCCCTCGACTCGCAGGACGACGATCCCCGGCTCCTGCACGCCGTCGGGGAATCTGGCGACGTCGCCGAAACGCCCGCCCAGCGCGGCCAGACGCCCGAGAACGGCCACGTGCGGGTGTGCGGCGCGGTACAGGAGCAGAGTCAATGACACCCCGATGCCGATGAAGAGGCCCGGCAGCGTGTCGAACACGAGCACGCCGACCAGCGCCGCGACGGCGGCGGTGAAGTCGACGCGGGTGGTGACGCCGTAGAGCTTCCCTACCGGGCCGCCGTATACCCGGGCGAGCCTCCGGAGCGCCCCGATGTCGACGAGCTCGACGACGGCGGCGATGACCACCGCGGCGAGCGTCGCCTCGGGCAGCTCTTCGAAGAGGCCGGTGAGAAACAGGAGCGTGACGATCGTCAGCACGGCGACGACGAGCCCGGAGAGCTGCGACTTCGCTCCCGCGACGCCGTTGACGGCGGTCTTGGAGAGGCTTCCGTTGACGACCATGCCGCTACGAGAGCCCGCTCGTGAGATTCGCGGCGCCGAGCCCGATCAGCTCCCGATTGGCGTCTATGTCGTAGTGCGCCTTGGCCGCGTACGTCTTGGCCGCGCCGAGGCCTTCGGCGAAGCCGACGAGCATCACTCCGATCGCGGCCGGTGCAATGTCCAGGTAGTCGCGAGCGCTCTCCACGTCGGGGAGCCCGAGCGAGGGCAGCCCGCTGTCGATGTTGCCGACGATCGCGACGCCATGGGCGTCGAGGTCGAAGATCCGCACGGCGAGGATCCCGACCAGCACCGCCGCCAGCGAGCCCGGGATCATCGGGGCGATCTGGCGCAGCAGGAGCACGATTCCGAGCGAGACGAGCCCGACGAGAAGCGTGAGCCCGCTCGTGTTGCCGAGCTCTGTGACGAGCTCCCAGAGCTGCTCGAAGAAGTTGCCCTCGCCCTTCTCGACTCCGAAGAGCTTCGGCAGCTGGCCGACGATGATCGTGAGCGCCAGCCCGATGATGAAGCCCTTGAGCACCGGCTCCGAGATGAAGCTGGCGAGGAAGCCGAGTCTCATGATTCCCGCGATGAGGGCAACGAGCCCGGTCATGAGCGCGAGCGCGACCGTCAGTCCGACGTACTGATTCGTGCCCTGTGCGGCCAGCTCGCCGACCGCGCCCGCGGAGAGCGCCGCGGTCGCCGACATCGGTCCGACGACGAGTTGCCGCGAGCTGCCGAACGCGGCGTAGAAGATGAGAGCCGGCACACGCCGCGTAGAGCCCGACGACGGGCGAGACGCCGGCGATGGACGCGTAGGCGAGCGATTCCGGGATGAGCACCGCCCACACCGTCAGCCCGGCGATGACGTCGCCGCGGGTCCAGCTTCGGTCGTACCCGCGGAGCCAGCCGAAGACCGGCAGTCTCATTACCCGGGCCGGATGACGCAGCGAGAGCCGATGTGCGTGCCCTCTGCCGGGGGCGCGGGGTTGTCTTCGGTGTGTTGAGTCCTGACGGCTTCGCTCACGTCTCTGCCGTGTACTCGCTCGTCAGCGATGGCCGACGAGCGGGCGTAGCCCGGTCGGGTCCTACATCTAGACCTGCGACTCCTTGGCCGCTCGTAGCTGGAAGGCCGCCACGATCGAGCTGACGCCGCCGATCACGCAGTAGATGCCCACGATCGTCAGCAGCAGGATCACCGAGCGGTCGGTCTCGCGAACGGCCCAGCCGCCGAGGCCGAGCTGCAGCAGCCCGGCCACGAGCCCGATCCACCAGTGCTCCCGGTCGCGATTCGCGAGCGAGACGGCGATGCCGAGGATGCCGGACAGCAGCATCGACCAGCCGACGATGAGCGAGATGACGCGAAGCGTCTCGTCCGGGTAGACGAATGCGACAACACCGCCGGCGAGCAGGAGCGCCCCGGCGATCGCGAGAAACCAGCGGTGCTCCGAGTCCACGAACGCCATCATCAGCCAGGTGACGCCCGTGTAGCAGAGGGAGACCCCGACCAGGATCGACACCACCGCCAGCGACGACGTGTTGTAGGAGAGCACGACGAAGCCGAGGATGACCGAGAGCGCTCCCACGACGAGCGGCACCGGCCAGAGCCTCGCCATCTCGCTCCGGTCGTCCCCGCCCGGTCCGTAGAGAACGTCTCCAGCCTCGGTCGAGGCGACCATCCTGACCTCCCGTTTCCAACGAGTTTGACGGCCGGATCGGCTAGACGAGAGTGCCGCCGGCGAACGCGGAGACGAACGAGCCTCAGGTGTAGCTCGCCTAGTTCGACAGCCCCGAGATCGCCTGGCCGATGAGCTTGAACCCGATGATCAGCATGATCACGGCCATGATCACGGCGTTGTTGCGCGCCATCCAGTTCTTCAGGCTCTCGAGCAGATCCCGGGAGCGGTCTCCCATCGCGAAGTAGATGACGACGGGCGCGCCGACGCCGACCGTCGCGATCAGCATGAAGATCACGTAGGCGACGATCTGCTCGCCCCCCGAGATGCCGGTCTGGGCGATTGCCGTAGCGGCCGCGATTGTGAGGAGGAGGTTCTTCGGGTTCAGCGCCGAGAACACGATGCCGGCGCCCGCCGCCTTGACCGGCGTGAACGTATCCAGCGCGCCCATCCACTTCGGCGTCGGAGCTTCCTCACCCTCGTGCGGGCGGCCACGGAACTGCTTGACCGCGACGAGCAACAGCAGCACGCCGAGGACGAGCTCGAGGACCGAGACCCACGTCGCGGGCGCACCCTCCTCGCTTGCATCGGCGCCCTTGGCGACGGAGAGCATGATCGCGCCGACGATCGCGAGGCCGACGAGCCAACCGAGGATGAACGCAGGCCCGTTGACCCGCCCTCTCGGCGTGACGAGCATCAGCACGACTGCGACGATCGGAAACGGGCTGAGCGCGACGCCGACAGCGCTCGGCAGCATTTGCCCTATCGCGTCACCCATCTCCAACCCCTCCGGCGCCGTCTGAAGGAGACCCTGGCCCGCTTACCCGTCGGCCGACGCGAAGACCGCCGTCCAGTCGTTCTTGATGCTGACTACCGTCCAGCTCTCGTCTTTCGCCCGCTCGAGCGCCTGCTCGGCGCCCTTGACGTAGTCGAACTCGCGCTCGGGGTCGTCGTGCAGGACGAGCAGCCGCAGCGCCGGCCGTTGCTTGCCGCCGGCGAAGCGGAGCATCTGGATGTCGCCGTTCGAGTTGCCGCCGGCCAGGATCGGACGGCGGCCGACCCTGCTCCAGATGCGCACAGGCTTCGCGGGCCCGTCGTCGAAGACGCCCGGCTCGGCGAGGTAGGCGAGCGAGCCGCCGTGCTCGTCGTCCGTGTACTGCAGCCCGTTAGAGCTGCCGACGACGTGCTCAGGCTGGATGGCGTAGATCTCGCTCGTGAACGCCCGCATGAAGTCGCGGCTCCCACCGGAGGCGATGAAGCACGTGAAGCCGTGCCCCTCGAGGTAGCGCAGCAGCTCCACCATCGGCACGTAGCTGCAGTCGCGCAGCCGCCGGCCGAGCGTGGGGTGGGGCGCCTCGGCGAGGAATGCCTCGGCGGCAGACGCGTACTCGTCCACCGTCTGGCCGGCAAACGCCGCCAGGATGCCTCCCATGAGGATCTTCACGTCGCTGTCGTCGCCCGCGTAGTGCTTGTCGATCACGCCGCCGAGCCAGGCGTAGTCCTTCTCGTACGCCGCCTTCCACGGCTGCTTCTCGGCCAGCGATGCGTCCTTCTCAGCCATCTCCGCGAGCCGCTTCAGGATGAAGCCGAGCTCGACCGGCATCGGCTTCTCGCACCACAGCGTGCCGTCGTTGTCGAAGACGGCGATCCGTTCCTCGGGCGGCACGGATCGTGTGCCGCGGCCTCGACGAAACTCGACAATCGCCTGCTTGCGTTGCCGGTGTCGTTCCAGGAGCAGAGCTCGCTCATCCGCGACCGCCGCTCGCGGCGTCCGCCATCTTCTCGAGCGCCTGGTCGATCGTGAAGCTCGCGGCCTTCTGGCGCGGCGGGAAGTCCTTGAAGGTCGCGAGGAACTCGGCCACGATCGCCTGGGCCGCCATGATCATGTAGCCCTTGTTCATGTACCAGTCCCAGTAGGTATTCGAAGTTACGTCTGCGCGCTCGAACGGATCCATGCGCAGGTTGAAGAACTTCGGCACGCGGAGGGTCGTGAACGGCTCGGCCCACAGCCCAAGCGTCCCGGGCGACCGCTGCTCCATGAAGACGACCTTCCAGTTGTCGAAGCGCAGCGCGACGAGGTCGCCGTCGTCCGAGAAGTAGATGAACCCCTTGCGTGGGCTCCGCTCCTCCTCGCCCGTCAGGTACGGCAGCAGGTTGTAGCCGTCGATGTGCACCTTGAACGTCTTGCCGGCGGCCTCGTGCCCCTCCTTCAACTTCTCGACGACGTCGGGCTCGCCGGCGGCGGCCAGGAAGGTCGGCAGCCAGTCGTGGTGCTGGACGATCTCGTTGGAGACGACCCCCGCCGGGATCCGGCCGGGCCAGCGCACCATGAGCGGGACGCGGAACGCGCCTTCCCAGTTCGTGTTCTTCTCGCTGCGGAAGGGGGTCATCCCTGCATCCGGCCATGAGTTCATGTGCGGCCCGTTGTCGGTGCCGTACAGGACGATCGTGTCGTCCGCGATCCCGAGCTTGTCGAGCAGGTCGAGCAGCTGACCGACGTTCCTGTCGTGGTCGAGCATCGTGTCGTGGTAGGGCGACTGCCAGCGACCGGCCTGCCCCAGGCTCCTCCGCTTCGTGTGGGTGCGGAGATGCATGTGGGTCGTGTTCACCCAGCAGAAGAACGGCTTTCGACTGATTGCGCTGGCGCTGGATGTAGTCGCACGCCGCGTCGACGAACTCGTCGTCGCACGTCTCCATCCGCTTGCGGGTGAGCGGGCCCGTGTCCTCGATCTTCTGCGCACCGACGCGACCCCAGCGCGGGTGCTCCTTCGGGTCGTCCTTGCTCGTCGCCCTGCAGCGCAGCACCCCGCGCGGGCCGTAGCGCTCCTGGAACTCCTCGAAGCCGTGCTTGGCCGGGTAGTCCGGGTCCTCCGGGTCCTCCTCGGCGTTCAGGTGGTAGAGGTTCCCGAAGAACTCGTCGAAGCCGTGGACGGTCGGTAGGTACTCGTTGCGGTCGCCGAGGTGGTTCTTGCCGAATTGGGCCGTCGCGTAGCCGTGGTTCTTCAGGAGCTCCGCGATGGTGGGATCCTCGGCCTGCAGTCCGACCGCCGCTCCGGGTAGGCCGACTTTGCTGAGCCCCGTGCGGAAGACACTCTGCCCGGTGATGAACGACGCCCGGCCAGCGGTGCAGCTCTGCTCGCCGTAGGAGTCCGTGAAGCGCATGCCCTCGTTCGCGATGCGGTCGATGTTCGGCGTCCGGTACCCCATCAACCCGTCGCTGTAGCAGCTGAGGTTGGTGATGCCGATGTCGTCGCCCCAGATGACGAGGATGTTCGGCTTGTCTGCCATCAGGTGCTCCCTCCCTTCGGTGCTCTGGCCTGGCGGGCGCACGATGCAGCGGAAGCCGAGGTGCGCCATCGACGTGTCGATCATCTGCGGCTGGCGGGCCGCCGGCCGGTAGCGGAGGCAGTAGTTGGGCGCGCAGAGGTGCGAGCCGCCCTTGATCACGCGGCGGGGAATATTCTCGCCCGGCTGGCCCGGGTTGTAGCTCGCGTCCGGCGAGGTCACGCGCGGGTTGCTCGGGACGCAGCACGGGCTCTCGACCTCGTCCGGATGCCTCGGCACGTACCAGTCGCAGGTCCACTCCCAGACGTTCCCGGTCATGTCGTAGAGGCCGTACCCGTTGGGTGGGAAGCTCCCGACCGGGGACGTCCCCTCGAAGCCATCCACCTTCAGGTTCTGCCACGGGAACTCGCCCTGCCAGGAGTTGGCCATCGCGTTGCCGTCCGGGAAGTGCTCGTCGCCCCAGGCGAACACAGCGCCCTCGAGGCCGCCGCGGGCGGCGAGCTCCCACTCCGCCTCGGTCGGTAGCTCCTTCCCCGCCCAGGTTGCGTAAGCCTCGGCGTCCTCGTAGGCGATGTGGACGACCGGGTGGCGGTCGCGGCCGTTGATCGTCGTGCCCTTCCCTCCCGGCCGCTTCCAGTACGCGCCGGGGAGGTACTCCCACCAGTTGCGGTAGTCGCCGAGGTCGACCGGGCCCGGGGTCTTGCGGAAGACGAGCGCTCCCGGCACGAGCAGCTCCGGAATCGCGTCCGGGTACTGCTCCGGGTCGAGCGGCCGCTCGGCGACCGTCACGTACTGCGTCTCCCGCACGAAGCGCCGGAAGTCGGCGGCGGTCACCGGGTGCTCGTCCATCCAGAACCCGTCGACGGATACCTCGTGCACGGGCCGCTCCTCCGGATAGAAGTCCTCGGAGCCCATCGCGAACGCCCCACCCGGGATCCAGCGCATGCTGGGTGCAGGAGGTGGTCCAGGCGCTCCGAACGAGGCTGCCCGCGCGGCTTCGGCCAGACGCTCGTTCATCAGTCGCGCGCCGGCGCGGCTGCGAGGTGACGGCTCACCGGGGCTCGCATCCGGACCCGGCGGATCACGGCTCGGCCGTGTTCCGGACGCCTGATCGGCTGCACACATCCCGCAGACTACGGCGTCAGCGCACGTCGACGCCGTCCCGACGAGGGCTACCGGCGAGCCGACACCTCACGTGGGCCGGCCGGGACCGGCCCCCGACGGCCGCGAGGCCGTCGGGCCTCGAGCTAGTCGTCCTCGGCGCAGGCCATCGCGCAGCGGAGTCCGATTCGACATATCGTTCCGACCCATGGCCGTCGGTTCTAGCTGGCTGCGCAAGATCTTCAGCAGGAGGGTGGCAGTCGCCGTGCTCATCACCCTCGCGACGATCGTCATGCTCGTCGGATCGCTCAACGTCTGGACGAAGCGTCAGCTGCTCGATACGGATGCGTGGGTGGAGACCTCGAGCCAGCTCCTCGAGAACGACCACATCCGCCATGCCGTCTGCGGTTCGCATCACCGCAGGCCGCTTTCGAGCGCGCGGACCTCGCGAGCTACCTCCCAGAGCAGGCGGCGCGGCTGGCCCCGCTGGTTCGGGGCACGCTGGAGCAGTACGCGGTGCAAGCCGCCGACAACTTCCTCCAGCGGCCGCGGGTGCAAGAGCTGTGGCGCGCGGCCAACCGCGAAGCGCACGAGGCGTTTCTCCGCGTGATAGACGACGAGTCACCGCTCGTCTCCACGCAGGGCGACGAGGTCGTGCTCGATCTGCAACCGATCGTGCTCGACTTCGCCGCCGATCGGGGCATCGAGGACGCCGTCGCCTCTCGGCTGCCCGAGGGCGCCGGCAAGTTCACCATCATGAAGAGCGGACCAGCTCGAAGCCGTTCAGAACGTGGTGAACCTGGTCAGGAAGGCGAGCGTGCTCCTCGCGCTCATCGCCATCGGGCTCTACGGCCTCGCGATCTGGCTCGCGCGCGATCGGCGCCGGCAGGCCGTTCGCTCCACCTTTATCAGCCTGCTCTTCGTCGGGGTCATCGTCCTCGTCGCGCGAAAGCTTGCCGGCGACGCCTTGATCGAGGCGCTCGCAGAGGGTGATGCCGCGGAGACTGTAGGCGACCAGACGTGGCTGATCGCGACAAGTCTCATGGTCGACCTCGCGTACGCGCTCATCATCATCGGTGTGCTGGGGCTCGTATGCACCTGGCTGCTCGGCATGACCCGACCCGCAGTCGCCGTTCGCAGGTTTCTGGCACCCAGCCTGCGTCACCACCCCGCTCTCGCCTACGGAGTGCTCGCGTTCCTCTACCTGCTGGTCATCCTGTGGGGACCCACCGGGTCGCGGCGCCTTCTCGGCATCCTCATCCTCGCCGCCTTGCTCTTCGGCACGCTCGAGCTCCTGCGCCGGAGGTGCGCGCGCGAGTTCCCGGAAGAGGCCCCGGAGGCCCAGCCGCCGCCGCCGAGCGTGGGCGTCGCCAGCCCCTAGAGCTAGCGCGGCTCTACCGCCGTGGGCGCGCCATGACTCGCGCGCCGCGCGATCTCCGTCCGCACGACGGGTGCGACCTCCGTGCCGAAGAGCTCGATCGCGCGCAGGACCTTGTCGTGCGGCATCGACCCGACGGTGATCTGGAGCAGGAAGCGCTCGTGCTGGAAGATCTCGTGCTGGAAGAGGATCTTCTCGATCACCTGCTCGGGGCTGCCCACGAAATTAGCGCCACGGAGCTCGAGCGATGCGTCGTAGTCCTGCCTCGTCAGGGCCGGCCAGCCGCGCTCGCGGCCGATCTTCGTCATCGTCGTCGCGAAGGGTAGGTACCAGTCGTCCGCAGCCTGCTGCGACGTCTCGGCGACGTACCCGTGCGAGTTGATGCTCAGCCATGGCGAAGGGTCGTGCCCTGCGTGTGCGGCTGCGCGCCGGTGGAGCTCGGCGAAGGGAGCGAAGCGCTCGGGCAGGCCGCCGATGATCGCGAGCGCCATCGGCAGCCCGAGCAGGCCGGCACGCGCGGCCGACTCGGGATTCCCACCGACCGCGATCCAGACGGGCAGGCGCTCCTGCAGCGGTCGCGGGTAGACGCCCTGGCCGTTCAACGGCGGGCGATGCTTGCCCGACCACGTGACGCGCTCCGCTTCCCGCAGCTCGAGCAGCAGCTCCAGCTTCTCGGCGAACAGGTCGTCGTAGTCGTCGAGGTCGTAGCCGAAGAGCGGGAAGGACTCGATGAACGAGCCGCGGCCGACCATGATCTCGGCCCGGCCTTCGCTGAGCAGGTCCACCGTGGCGAACTGCTCGAAGACCCGGACCGGGTCGTCCGAGCTGAGCACGTTCACCGCGCTCGTCAGCCGAATCTGCCGGGTGCGCACGGCGGCCGCGCCGAGGACGACAGCAGGCGCCGAGACCGCGAAGTCCGGGCGATGGTGCTCGCCGACCCCGAAGACGTCCAGCCCGACCTGGTCGGCGAGCTCGATCTCCTCGATCAGGTCGCGCAGCCGCTCGGCAGGTGACGGCGGGCGACCCGTCTCCGGGCTCGGCGTCAGCTCGGCGAATGTGAAGACTCCGAGTTCCACGGGCGCTCCGACGGGAACGCTACAGACAAGCGTCCGACGCTACCCCGTCCAGTAGGCTGCTCGCGCCGATGGCCAGCAAGGTGGTGAAAGCAAGACCCGACCCGACGCGCGCGCTCTTCGAAGCGCTGGCGGCGCGCGGTCCGGCCCCGCTGCTCGCGAAGTTGTCGGGCACCGTTCGCTTCGAGCTCACAGAGGGCAAGCGAGTCGAGTGCTGGCTCGTGACCATCGAGAAAGGCAATCTCACGGTGACGCGCGATATGGGCGACGCGGATACGGTCGTCCGGACGACGAAGGCTCTCTTCGACGACCTGGCCACCGGCAAGCAGAACGCCATGGCGGCTTTCCTGCGGGGAGCCCTCGTAGCCGAGGGCAACCTCAGCCTCGCCATCCAGCTCGAACGGCTCTTTCCGGGCCCGCCGAGGACGCGCGCGTTCACGGAGCGGCTCCGGTGAGCGGCGATCCCGTCCAGATCCTCGGTTATCCCGGCTCGGCCCTTTTCGTGGGTTGCGCCAGCACGTCGCCGCGTGCCCGCAGCACGCTGACGATCCCGATGACCAGGTATCCGAACGCTGCAACTGTCGGTGCGACGATCGCGACCGCGATCAGAACGACGTAGAAGCCGATGCTCGGCGTCGTCAGGAGCAGCAGCGCGTTGACCTCCTCGTCGCTGACGTCCGGTTTCAGAAGGTGGCGATCGTGCGCGGCCGCCGCCCAGAGATGCGCCGATCAGGAGCGCGATGACGAGCAACGACGCGCCGTAGACGACGACTGCTGCGCGCTCGGTGTCCTCGCCCCGGAGCGCGTCGGCAACGAGCCTGGTCGGGAACGGCAGGAAGGCGACCGCCATCAGCAGCAGCAGGTTGATGCGCATGAGCCGGTCGTTCAGGTACTGCAGGCGCTGGAAGACGCCGTGGTGTGCAAGCCAGAGCCCTCCGATCGTGATGAAGCTCGTCGCATAGCCCAGATAGGCGGGCCACTCATTCCAGATGCCGGCCCACAGATCGTCGAACTCGGACTCCGGAACGTGGATGTCGAGGACGAGCAGCGTGATGGCGATCGCGAAGACGCCGTCGCTGAACGCCTCCGTTCGCCCCGTGGCCCACCGGTTGCTCACGGCTGTCGGTTCGACGTCGGCCAGGGTCGCTCCTTTCCTGCGTGCGTAGAGGCCGGCTCTGACCTGTTGCCCAGGGGCCGCGAGCAGGCGCATCCGCCGCGGGGTAGCGTTCCCGCATGGTCGGCACGGGCTCGGACATGCCGTCCCGCCCGCTGCGTCAGGCCGAGCTGCTCGCCTCGATGTCGCTCGCCACGGACCTCGGGACCGGTCAGCCGCTGGGTCACGCCCTCCGCACCTGCACGATCGCCACTGCGCTCGCGCAGGCGATGGGATGCGGCCGGGAGGAGGTCCGCACGGTTCACCAGTTCGCGCTTCTGCGCTTCCTGGGCTGCACGTCCGACGCGGCGGAGACCGCCGCGGTGGTCGGCGGCGACGAGCGGGCCTACTTCGCCGCGTTGGCTCCGGTTGTCATGGGCTCGGGCTCGGAGATCATGGGACGCCACGTGCGCAGCGTCGCCCCCGGCCAGCCCCGGATGCGGCGTCTCCGGCTCGTCGCCCGCGGGCTGGCCGATCCGAAAGGCGCGGAACGTTCCCTGTCGACGCACTGCGAGGTGGGAGCCATGCTGGCCGGACGTGCCGGCCTAGGGCAACCCGTCGTGGACGCGCTTGCCCACGCCTACGAGCGCTGGGACGGGAAGGGATTCCCGGCGGGACTCGAGGGCGATCTGATTCCGCTCGCGGTGCGCGTCGTCGTGGTGGCGAGGGACGCCGACCTCGCGACCATGCTCGGCGACGACCCGCACCGGTGGCTGAGCGCGCGGCGGGGCCGAGCGTACGACCCTTCCGTCGTCGATGCGTTCGAGCGGGTGGGCTCGGGCGTCGTCGTCGAGCTCGGCCGGGGGGACGAGTGGGACGCCGCTCTGGCAGCTGAGCCGGAGCCGGCGACCACCGTCGGGCCGGGCTCGCTCGATGCGGTTCTCGCCGCGTTCGCCGACTTCGCCGACCTGAAGTCGCCCTGGATCCGCGGCCACTCCCGCACGGTGGCCGCGCTTGCCGACGAGGCGGGCCGCCACGCAGGACTCGACCCCGCTGCCTGCGACGGCCTCCGGCGGGCAGGGCTGGTTCACGACCTCGGCCGGGTCGCCGTCGAGAACGGAATCTGGGACAAGCCGGGCCCGCTTACGACCTCGGAGTGGGAGCGGGTGCGGCTTCACCCCTACTACACCGAAAGGATCCTCGCTCGCTGCAGTCCGCTTGCAGCTCTGGTCGAGCCTGCGTCGTCGCATCACGAGCGGGTGGACGGCTCCGGGTACCACCGTTCGCTCTCCGCCGAGGCTCTGTCGCGTGCCGATCGGATTCTGGCCGCCGCGGACGCGTTCGCCGCGATGACCGCCGAGCGGCCGCACCGCCCCGCGCTCGCCGACGACGACGCTTCCCGGGCGCTCGAATCCGAGGCCGGGCGCAAGCTCGATGCAGACGCGGTCGGTTGCGTGCTCGCCGCCGCCGGCCAGCGTGCAACCCACACCTCGGCGCAGTGGCCGGCCGACCTCACCGACCGCGAGGTGGAGGTGCTTCGCCTCATCTCGCGGGGCCGGTCGAACCGCGAGGTCGCGCAGCAGCTGTTCATCTCGCCGAAGACGGTGGGGCGCCACGTCGAGAACGTGTACGCGAAGATCGGGGTCTCGTCGCGCGCCGCGGCTGCCGTCTTCGCGATGGAGCACCGGCTTCTCGACTGAGGCGGGCCCTGCGCAAATGGGGTGTTCACCCGATGCGGGCCGCGCCGAAGGGTCGCATACTCGTTGCATGCCCTGAGATCGCAGGTCGGTCGGGTCGGGCACACGAAAGGAGAAGCGATGGCTTCCGTCGAGCAAGCAAAGGCTGGCCACGGGACGATCCGCGTCAACGGTGTTTCGCTCTACTACGAGGAGCACGGTGTCGGGGAGCCGATCCTGTGTATCCACGGCACCGGCAGCTCCGCCGCTCTCTGGGTCGACGCGGCCGCCGAGCTGGCATCACACGGGCGCACGATCGTCTACGACCGTCGCGGCTTCGCCCGCAGCGAGCGCCCGGAGCCGTACGTCACGAACGTACAGCAGCACACCGACGATGCGGCGGCCTTGATCGACGCTCTCGCGGCCGCTCCGGCGATCGTGATCGGACGCAGCTACGGCGGCGACATCGCCGTCGACCTCGCGCTGCGCTACCCGGACCGTGTCCGGGCGCTGGCGCTGCTGGAGGGTGGGGGATTCTCCCTGAGCGAGGCGTTCATGCGGTGGGATGCAGAGCTCGCGGAGCAGGCCGTCGCCGCGGCGGCGGTCGACGTGAGCACCGTGGCCGAGACGGTGTTCCGCATCATTCTGGGCGATGCAGGCTGGGAAGGAATGCCGATGCCGGTGAAGCAGCTGTTCGCCGCCAACGGACCGGCGATCGTCGCCGAGCTCCGCGGCGGCCCTCTCGACGTCAGCACGGAGCAGCTCGGTTCCATCGATCGGCCGACGCTGCTCGTTGCCGGCGAGGACTCACCGCCGGCGTTCGCGGACGTGACGAATCTCGTGGCCGCTGCCATGCCGCGAGCCAAGGTCGAGTGGGTCGCGGGCGGTCACCTCATCAACCCTGCCCATCCCGGCCGTGCTCGCCTTCGTCGACGAGGTGCTTGCCCTGCGGTAGACGGATCGGCGCGGAAGCCGATTTCCGCCGCCGAGCCGACGTGTGCTCTCGATCCAGACCGTACAGGCGCTGCGACGATGCAACCAGGCGCCCGGTAGCCCTCCGCGATCGGCGTCATCACCTTGGGTTACGGCGGCGAGGCGGCCGTGCCCGCAACGTCAGCGGTTACGCGGATGCTGCCGCGCCAGCCGCTCGTTCCCGCGCTTGTAATCGCCGGTCACCCGCGCCATCACCAGCTGCGCTTCGCCTCGCTCGACCTCCTCGAGGAAGCGTGCGGCCGCGTCCCCGCGCAGGGTCGCAGCCTTCCTGCCGTCATGCGTGATGACGACGTCGCCGCCGCGCCGGAAGAACTCGAACCCCCGTGGTGGGCCCATGATGCAACGGTACGCCTCGCCGGCGCCTCTGGACAACCCGGCCTGCCATCATGGAACCGGTGCCGCTGAATCACGTCGCGCTGACGGTCAGCGACCGGGAACGGTCAGCCGCCTTCTACGGCCGGCATTTCGGGCTCACCGAACGGCTCCACGACGACGAGCACCTGTTCATCCTTGCAGCGCCGGACGGCTCGCTCCTCGCGCTGAGCGAGGGCGCCGTCCCCGAGTCCCCATCCCACGCATTCCACTTCGGCTTCCAGCTCGATGATCCCGAAGAGGTACGACGCGCGCGCGAGCAACTACGGCAAGCGGGGGCGCCGGAGACCGAATGGCAGGACGACGAGAATTTCGCGCGTGTTCAGGTGGCCGATCCTGACGGCTACCGGGTCGAGCTCTTTGCCTCCTCGAGCAGACGCCCCTCACGGCGGCCGCCCGCCCGCTCGCGCTGGACGTCATTCCTGGCCGACCCTCGGGAAGAGAAGCCGCGCGTCCTCCACGAACAGGGCAACCACGGCCACAGGCTGCGCGTCGAGCACAATCGCGACACGCTCCTCGTCCACCTCAGTGACGAGGACGGCGAGGGTTGGACGGTCATGGCGGTCGACCGGGCGACGCGGCGCTTCGCCGTCGCCCAGGCCCGCCGACAGCTCGACGCGGCCGCCGACGCGTACACCCGCCTCTATCCCGACTGACGACGATGCTCGAGCAGATCGGGCAGGTGGGCGGGAAGCGTCGGCAGGCACGACGAGCCGGCCAATGACCCTGCTTGCCGACCTGGTTGCAGCCTCGACGGATGTCGCAGGCACGAGCTCCCGCTCCAGGAAGGTTGCGATCCTCGCCGAGTTCCTCCGCGAGCTCGACCCGGATGAGGTGCCCGTCGCCGTCGGCTTCCTCTCCGGTGTTCCCCGCCAGGGTCGGGTCGGTGTCGGCTACGCGACGGTCTACGGCAGCGAGTCTGCCGCGGCGGCGGAGCCCTCCCTCACGGTCGCCGACGTCGACCGCGCGGTCACCGAGATACAGGCGGCGAAGGGAAGTGGGTCCGTGGCTTTGCGGAAGCAGATCCTCGCCGAGCTCCTCGGCCGTGCCACGCAGCCGGAGGCGGAATTCGTCAGGCAGCTGTTCACCGGCGGCCTGCGGCAGGGCGCGCTGGCCGGGCTTATGGTCGACGCGATCGTCAAGGCGGCGGAGGTCCCGGCCCAGCTCGCCCGCCGCGCGCTGATGCTCTCGGGCGATCTCACCCGCACGGCCGAGATCGCGATGACGGAGGGCGAGGCAGGACTACGCCGGGTCGGCTTCGAGCTCTTCCGTCCGATCCTTCCGATGCTCGCCTCCACCGCTGAGAGCGTCGCGGACGCGGTCGGGAGCTTCGACCGCGCGTCGGTCGAGTGGAAGCTGGACGGGATTCGCATCCAGATCCATCGCCGCGGCGACGAGGTTCGCGTCTATACGCGCAACCTCAACGAGATCACGGACGCGCTTCCTGGAATCGTCGCTGCCGTACGCCGGCTCGACGTCGGGCAAGTGGTGCTCGACGGGGAGGCGTTGTGGATGAGCGAGCAGGGCCCAGCGCCGTTCCAGGAGACGGTGTCGCAGATCGACGCCGGGGCGCCGCCGGAAGGCATCGTGACGTTCCTCTTCGACGTGTTGCACGTCGACGGCGACGACCTGCTCGACACGCCGCTCGAGCAGCGCTCCGCCAGGCTCGACGCCATCGCTCCGCAGCTCAGGATCCCGGGGCTCGTCACCTCCGATCCCGAGGCGGCCCAGCGCGTCCTCGACGAGTCGCTGCGCGCGGGTCACGAGGGCGTCGTGGTCAAAGACGCGGCCTCTCTGTATGCAGCCGGGCGGCGCGGCAAGGCGTGGCGCAAGGTAAAGCCCGTGCGGACGTACGATCTCGTCGTGCTCGGCGCCGAATGGGGCCACGGCCGGCGGCGCGGCTGGCTCTCGAACCTGCATCTGGGGGCTCGCGACCCGCGCACGGGCGAGTTCGTCATGGTGGGGAAATGCTTCAAGGGCCTGACGGACGAGCTGCTCGCCTGGCAGACGAGGGAGCTGCTCGACCGAGAGACCGCACGGGAGGGGATCGCGGTGCTCGTCAGCCCGGAGCTCGTCGCCGAGATCGCACTCGACGGCGTCCAGTCCTCGACGCGCTACCCGGGTGGCGTCGCGTTGCGCTTCGCGCGCGTGAAGCGGTACCGACCCGACAAGGACTCCGCGGAGGCGGACACCATCGACGACCTGCGCGCGCTGCTGGCGGCGCCCTGAGCGGAGCGCCGCCAGCCATCTCTGCTCCTATTCGGCCGGGGCCGACGTGTCGTGCTGCCAGAGGCCGAACTCGTTTCCGTGCGGATCGGTGCAGGTCGAGAACCAACCCATGCCCGGCACCGGCATCGGGTCGCTCGCTTCGCCCCCGAGCTCGTTCACGCGAGCGGCGCCCGCATTGATGTCGTCGACATCGAAGTAGGCCCGCGCTCCCTTCTTGCCGGGCTCCCCGCTCATGATCGCCGCGCCGGATGTATCGCTGATCTGGGTCATGTGGTACTCGCCCGCAACGCCGGGGTACGCCTCGAATTGCCATCCGAAGAGCGAGCCCCAGAACGCTCGCCCCTTTTCCGTATCGTCCGCCGGAATCTCGATGTGAACGATCTGACCGGGCATGCAACCTCTCCTCTCGAGTCGTCGTCCTGCGGAGCTCTTGGCTCCGCTGCCGCCGTTAGTAGACGGGCACAGCGGATGAATCTCATCGTTACGGGTGGCTCAGTCTTCGGCGATCCCCTCCGCCTCGAGCCATGCCCTGGCGACGCGCTTCTGCGCCCTGGTGAGCCACGCCTCTGCCACCAGGTCGCCCAGCTCTTCACGATCGATGCCGGCCAGATCCGGGATACGGATCAACACGGCCGGATAGCCGTCGAAATGCGGTGTCGTGAAGAAGACGCCGCGGGCGTCCGAGAGCAGGAGCTCTTTCGCTCCGAGGTCGGCGACGCGGAACATCAGCACGTCGTCGAGCCGCTCGCCCGTGTGAGCGTCGACCGCGTCGCGGCGGCGCGCGCGATGGGCGCAGAAGAGCTTGCCGTGCACGAGGTAGGCGGGACGGCCCTCGTCGCTCACCTCCCTGGTCGTGTGCGGCATCGCCAGCGCGAGCTCGTCGAGGTCGGTCATCGTCGTCATGGCTTCACTTTGCCAGCGCGAGGAACGGAGCACCGCACCGTGTTCGTTGAACGATCCCGGCCCGGCATCCACAGAGAGCGCGATGTCCTGTTACTATCGCGCGGCTCACGACCCAGGGAGAGGATCGACACGGGCGCTGGGCTCGGGAGCCGCCCACAAATTCGTGTGTTGAAACGACGTCTGTGCCTGAGCCAGCGATGTGAGAAAGGACAAGGCGGATGCTCATAGCCGACTTCATCGATAGCGTCGAGGCCGGGTTCGACGAGTTCTGGGAGTGGCTCCCGCGCGTGCTCGGCGCGATCGCGGTTCTCCTCGTCGCCTGGCTCGTGGCGAAGTTCCTCGCGGGGTTGACGAGGCGGGTGCTCGAGCGCGTGGGACTCGACCGCCATGTCGCCGCGCACGGCCCCGATTTCGTGAAGCGAGCGGCGCCGAACGTGACGGGCCTGGTAGCCGGGATCGTGTTCTGGCTGGTCATGCTCGCAGGATTCGGGTTCGCCGCCGACGTGCTCGGCGTGGAAGGCGTGCAGGATGCCGTCTCCGCGATCTGGGCCTACATTCCGAACGTTCTGGCAGCCATCGCGATCATCGTCATCGCGGCGTTGCTGGCGCCGTTCGTCGGCCGCATGATCTCGGCCGCGCTACCGGGGCGGCCGCTGGGCGATCTCCTCGCGACCACGGCGACCGTGGTCATCCTGGCGCTCGGGGTGTTCATGGCGCTCGACCAGCTGAATATCGCCCCGCAGATCGTGATGATCACGTACGCAGCCCTCGTCGGCTCGGTCGCGCTGGGGATGGCGCTCGCCTTCGGTCTCGGCGGTCGCGATGCGGCGGCCGAGGCGATCAGGTCGGCGCGCGATCATGCCACGAAGCTTGCCGGGGTGGGGCGCCGCCGCCACCTCCCGGCGCCGACAGCTCTCAGGGCCCGCGCGAAGACGACACGAGGGTGTGATCTCGAAGCAGAACCTCGAGCTCGCCTATACCGGCTGACAGCGCGATCGTTCTTCTGCCCGGTGCAGCGGTGCGGGCTCGGGGCATCGGCCTGGGAATCAGCGCTCCTCGATGTCGCTGCTCAGCACCGGCTTGAGGTCGACGATGGGTGTCCCGTCCACCGCTTCGAGGTTGCGCACGCGGACTCTGCTGCCGTCGATCGACAGGATCTCCACCCGATGCAGCCCGATCGGGTTCGGCCGGTGGGGGGACCGGGTGTTGAACACGCCCTGCTGCGCTCTCGAGGCGTCGCCGCGCGGATGCACGCGCAGAACGTCGCGGCGCGCACGGTCGAGCCACGTGATGACGATGACCTCGTCCCCTGCCCGAAGTCCGTCGAGACCTTCGAGCACCGCAGGCTCGAAGACGAGCCACGCGTCAGGTGCCCCCTCGTCACCCTGTTTCGGGGCGGACGCAGGATCGGTCAGGGGAGATTCGACCCGTCCGATCGGCGTCACATCAAGCGGCGGCCGGCTCACGTCCTACGGCTCGATCCTGGTAGTCACCGAGACATGATGCGCGTCAGCTCGCCGGGGACGGCGGTGCGGGTCTCGCCCGTCATGAAGTCCGCCACCACCGGCGCCAGCACCCTCATCTTCACGTTGTGGCTGACGCCCGTGAGCTCGCGCAGCTGCGCGTTCGGCAGCACCCGCGCCAGCGCCCGGGAGCCTGCCTTCAGCACGGCCGGGCTCCTGGCCCCGTAGGCGACGAGCGTCGGCACCGTGACCGAGGCCCACTCCTCGGCCTGCAGCGGCGCGCCGTACATCGTGTGCTCGCCGAGCGCGGCCCAGTCGTAGGGGAGGGTGTGGGCAACTGCTTTGAGCTCCTTCCACATAGGCAGCGGCCGCATGAGAGCAACGAACGGCGCGGGGATACCGATCGCGTTGCTCATGAAGTGCTTGACGGCGCCGTTGCGGTCGCCGGCGGCGACCAGCTTGTCGAGCCGCTCGCCGTAGTCTGGTGTCGGCCGCTTGGCGTCGGGTGTGACCATGAACGGCACCTCGTAGACGGCGACCCGCTCGACGCCGATTCCCGCGCCCGTCGCGCGTAACGCCAGTGCGCCACCGGACGACCAGCCCCAGAGCGAGGCGGAGCCGCCCTCGGCGTCGATCAGCGCCTGGAGGTCCTCGATCTCGCGCTCGAGCGCGAACGGCTTCACTTCGGTCGAGTCGCCCCGCCCGCGCCGGTCGTAGTTGATCACCGTGCAATGCTCGGCGAGCAGTCTCGCCAGCTCCACGATCTTCTTGAACTTGCGGTGGCCGAGCGCGCCGACGACGAGGATCACCGTGGGGCCCGAGCCGCGGCGGTCGTAGGCGATACGGCTGCCGTCGTTGGACGTCACCGTGAACATGCGGTTCTCACCTCACATCCCGTTGGATTTCTCGGTTGTAGAGACCGTCGCGGCCGCCGAGACTCATCGTGGTCGGGATCGCAGGTCGAAGACGCTTCGCTCGGGTCATGTCCGCAGACGACCTTCGCGCGTCAGAACGTCGGCAGCACCGGCGAACGGCCGCCGGGACCCGAGGGCTTCGGCGGAGCCCGGGATCGAGCTCCTGGAGCTCGGGAGCAGGGGCGAGCTGCTCGTCCTCGGGAATGCTCAGCGTCGGGATGCCTGCCGACCGGCGCGCATCAGTGAGCAGGAGGTTTCGCGCCGTGGCGTACAACCACGGGCGCGGGTCGTCCTGCGGCACGTCCGCGAGCCGCCGCCAGGCGACCGCCATGGTTTCGGCGGCGATCGCGTCGGCATCCCTGCTGCCTCTCCTTCGCGCGTACGCCGTGACGGCGCCGAGGTGTGAGAACACGGTGCGAAACCGCGCCTCGGCTAGATGACGATCGGTTTGGTTGCGCATACCCGATACTGTCGACGTACGCCCGAAGCGTTACCGGTTCGCGCGAGGTCGTGCACTCACGCTCGAGGGTGAGTGCTCTGAGAAATGGCGGCGGCGCCGGTCTGATTGCGGTCCGCCAGGCACCTGCGACCGCAGCAAGGGAGAGCAACCCATGAGACCGCTCCGATACTCGATCAACGTCACTCTCGACGGCGGGAACGTGGCCTGACTGGATGGCTGATTGGACGATCCCCTTCGCCCGGACGATCGACAGGGCGAAGAAGTACGTCGTGTCGGGCACCCTGGACCAGGTCGATTGGAACGCGGAGCTCGTGCAGGGTGACCTGGAGAAAGCCGTTCAGCAGCTCAAGCGGGAGCCTGGCAAAGGCCTGTACGTGGGAGGCGTGACCCTCCCGCTGGCCTTGGTGGATCTGGGATTGATCGATGAGTACGAGTTCGTCGTGCAGCCCATCGTGGCGGGCCACGGGCCGACGTTGTTCGCCGGCCTGAGCGAGCGGCTCGAGCTGAAGCTCGTGGGGCGCCAGGAGTTCCGGGCGGGGGCGGTCGCTCTGCGCTACCAGCCCACTCGAGTCACGGCTTGAAGGTCGGCTGCCCTGGGCACGCGGCCCGGCAACTCCGCCACAACGCCAAGGTCGACACAACCGTGCGCTCGAACGCCGGTTAGGTTGCGCCGTGCCGGAGGGCACGCAGGTGAAGGACATCGTGCCCTTCGTGTCCCCGGAGCTCTTCGCTCGCTCGGCCTCCCTGCGGAGCTGCCGGGCGCACGGATCGTCGATCGGCAAGATTGACAGATCGCCGGAAGCCGCCGAGACTGGCGGCGCTCACGTACTCGCTCGATGCCGCCGTTTCCCAAGCCGAAGTTCGACTACGACTACGACCTTGCCGTCGAGGTGGCGGCGCTACGTCAGTACGAGCAGACCGAGCCAGGCCGCGCGGTGCCCCCCAGGCAGGCCGATCGGCTGCTGATCGCTACCTGGAACGTCGCCAACCTCGGCGTCCAGCAGCGTCGCGAGAAGGATCACCGGCTGATCGCGGAAGTGGTCGGCTGGTTCGACATGGTTGCGATCCAGGAAGTCGCGGACGACCTGAGTGGCCTCCGGGCGATCTACTCGTTCTTGCCGGCGACGTACCGGACGCTCGTCTCGGACCCCTCGGGGAACCGTGAGCGCCAGGCGTTTCTCTACGACTCGACCAAGGTGCGGCCGCTCGAGAAGGTCGGTCGGCTGTCGGTGCCGCCGAGCGAGCTGCGTCACATCAAGCTGCCGGGCGTCGCCCAGGCTTTCCAGGGGTTCGACCGCGGCCCCTACATGGCGGCCTTCCAGGCCGGCACGTTCCGATTCCTGCTCGTCAACGTGCACCTGTTCTTCGGTTCCGACAGGGACCCGGCCGACATGGACCGCCGCCGGCTGGAGACCTTCGCGATCGCCCGTTGGGCGGACCTGCGCCGCAAGAGCCCGAAGGCGTTCACCCACAACATCGTCCCCCTCGGCGACTTCAACCTACCCCAGGTCGCGCCGGGCGATCCCATCTACTCGGTGCTCACCAGCCGTGGACTGCAGCTGCCGGCACACTCGACCCAGATCGGATCGAGCATCGCCTCGGACAGCCACTACGACCAGATCGCGTTCTTCCCCGGCGAGACGAAGCAGGACTTCACGGGCCAGGCGGGCGTGTTCGACTTCGACGGCGCCGTCTTCCCCGACCTCTGGCGTACACGAGGCCGGTCTGACTTCCTGACGTTCTGCAAGTACTACCTCTCCGACCACCGGCCGCTCTGGGCCGAGTTCCGGATCTAGCGGAGTCGGACGGTTACACGGCTGCGAGCTCTCGGACCTGGGTGAGCCGGATGTGGTTGCCCGAGGGGTCGCGGAACGAGGAGTCGATCCCGTAGGGGCGCTCTTCCGGCTGGTCGATGAACTCGACGCCACGGCCTTTGAGCTCCTCATAGGCGGCGTGGCAGTCGTCGGTCGTGAGGAAGATCGTCCCTGCGCAGCCCTTCGCCATCAGCGTTCGCACCAGCCCGGCGGTGTCGGCGTCCATGGCGGGCGGGTCGGGGATGGCGCACAAGACGACGGCGATGTCGGGCTGCGCGGGGGGCCCGACCGTGAGCCACCGGAAGTCGCCCATCTCGGGCAGGCTGGCGTCGGCGCGAACCTCGAAGCCGAGCTTCTGCGTGTAGAAGGCGAGCGCCTCCTCCTGGTCGTGTACCCACAGGTGCGTGTTGGAAAGCTTGATCATCGGTCCTCCAGTCGGTTCGAAGAGTCGCCGTCGATGCTAGGGAGGGGTCTGCCGCTTGTCTTCTCGAAACGTGCTGCGTTGCGGGCGTCCGAACGCGTGCAGGATGCAGGTCGGGACGATCGCGTGCGCAGAGGCCGGCGGGAAGCGCTCCCGGTAGGCGGTCGGCGACATGCCGTACGCGCTCGTGAAGCTCGAGGTGAACGAGCCGACGCTCTGGAGGCCGACGCTGAAGCAGATCTCGGCGACCGTCCGGTCCGTGGTGCGGAGGAGCGCGGCGGCGCGCTCGAGGCGCCGGGTGAGCAGGTAGGCGTGCGGCGACTCGCCGAAGGCGCGTCGGAACTCCCGGCTGAAGTGCGCGCGCGAGAGACCGGCGGCGCGGGCGAGGTCGTCGACGCCGAGCGGCTCGAAGTAGCGCGCGTCGGCCAGGTCCTTGGCGCGCAGAAGATGACGGACGGGCGGGACGAAGAGCATGCGGTCAGTATCAGGTAGACGGGCGGTCTAGCGGGAAGTCATCGCCGAGGTCCGAAATCAAGGGCCGGGTCCGCGACCGCTCCTACACGTCGTGGTCAGTAGGGGCCGGATATATCCGGCCCCTACGCTCCCATGGTGATCAAGGTGCTGTGCCGACCGTGCCGTGGCCGCTCGGCGCTAGCCTGCTCGGGTGGCGGTCGAGCGTCGGCGTGGCGCAAGCTCCGGTGTGTCGAGAGCTCTGCGAGCGCTCGTCGTTCTCGCCACGGTTGCAGGCGCGGGATGCCTCGCCGCCTCCGAGGCCACGGCGGGCGACGAGCCCGCACCGTGGAGAGCCCCCAACCCGTTCCGAGCGGCCGAGCTCTTCGTCGATCCCGACTCCAGGGCGCGCAGACAGATCGAGGCCTGGCAGACGACCAGGCCCGCCGACGCCGCCGACGCTCGAGAAGATCGCCAGCCGCCCCCAGGCGGACTGGTTCACGGCGGAAAGCGGGGACATCGACGCGGTCATCGCAGCACGCGTGGCGCAGATCACGGCCGGCGGCAGCCTTCCGGTTCTCGTCGCCTACAACATTCCCCGGCTCGACTGCACCACCCACAGAGGCGCGCCGAGCGGCGAGGCCTACCTCGCCTGGATCAGGGCCTTTCGGGCAGGGATCGGCACCGCGAAGGCCGTCGTCATCCTCGAGCCCGACGCCCTGCCCATGCTCGACTGCCTCTCATCGTCCGGACGCGCCGAGCGCCTGCGTCTGATTCGCGCGGCGGCGCGCGTGCTGACGACCGGGGGTCAGATCGACGTCTACCTGGACGCCGGTCACGATCGCTGGCAGCCGGTTCGCGTGATCGCGGCGCGGCTCCAGGCCGCGGGAGTGCGGCGTGTGCGCGGGTTCTCGGTGAACGTGGCCAACTTCGGCTGGACGAGCCGCGTGCGTGACTTCGGCAGGCGCGTCTCGGCCCGCCTCGGAGGAGCCCACTTCGTCATCGACACCAGCCGCAACGGGCTCGGGCCGACCCGGGACAACGCCTGGTGCAACCCGCCGGGGCGAGCCCTCGGGGAGCCTCCGCGTGCGGCGACGGGCCGGCAGCTCGACGCTCTGCTCTGGGTCAAGCAACCCGGCGAGTCCGACGGAACCTGTGAAGGCGGCCCGCCTCCCGGGGTCTGGTGGCCCGAGTACGCGTTGGGGCTCGCTCAGCGCGCGGCCCGCTGACCGAGCCGCAGCCGCCCCGGCGTTGGCCGGCCAAGGCGCTAAGGGACGTCGCCGGCCGCGGCTGTCGCCTCCGGGGGCGGGCCGTTCCCCGCGACAGCGGCCTTCGCAGCCGCGACCTTCGCGCGCCGCGCCTTGGTCAGCTCTATGACGAAGATCTGGATCATCGCTGCCAGCGGGACAGCGGTGAGGGCTCCCAGGACACCGAGCAACGCGCCGAAGAGCGTTACGGCCACGATGATGAAGAAGCCGGAGAGATTGACCGCCTTGCCCTGGATCTTCGGCGTCAGGAGGTTGTTCTCGACCTGCTGGTAGATGAGGACGACCGCGAGCATGATGAGCGCCGGGCCGATGCCTTCCTCGGCCCAGATCGCGGGAACCAGGATGAAGCCGGCGAGCGTCGCCCCGAGGTTCGGGATCATGTCCAGCAGGCCGGCGATGACCCCCAGCGCAAGGGCGTAGCTCGAGCCGAGCAGCCAGGCCGTCACACCCTGCGTCGTGCCGGCGATCACCGAGATCACGATCACGCCGATCGCCCAGTGCGACACGGACGACGTCACTTTCTCCCACACGTTCTGCCACCGCTCGTCCTCGCCCGGCATGAGCACGCTCGAGAGTGCTCGTCTCAGATTGCCGATGTCGGTGAGGAGGAAGAGGCAGATGAACAGAATCGTGAAGGAGGCGATGAAGACCCCGAAGAAATCACCTGCGATCCCGAGTACGGCCGAGATCGCGTCGGGTATCGTGGCCGCGAGCTCCTCCGATCCGGTCTGGACGTTATCGGCTGCTCCGGAATCGCCGGCCCACGACTCCAGCTCGTCCGACTCGCGCAGGTTCTCGATTTGCGCCGGGAGATCCTGGAGGAAGTCACGCACGGACCCCACCATCGGCACGAGGAAGAAGAGCGCGACCACGAGGATGACAAGAGCGGCACCGAGCACTGTGGCCGTTGCCGCAAGGCCGCGTGACCACCCGGTCTTCGCCATTACCCACCGCACCGGGTACTCGAACACCAGGGCCCCGAAGATGCCGACGAAGACGACCAGGAAGGTCTCCCCGATCGAGACGAACGCCGCCATCACGCCGATCGCGGCCGCGACGACCAGGATCGTGCGCATGGGGATCAGCAGCTGCACGCGTCGCGTGTCCTGAGGTTCCACCGGGATCATCGGCTTGTCCATCGCGGCGGATCTTGGCAGCGGAGTCGGACAGTTTCCTCATCCCGTTGGTGTGATTTCCACTCGGCCGAGAGCTCCGATTTCAGCGGAGGAGCAGGCAAATATGAGGCTTGCGGGCAATCGGGTACGACCCGGCCGGAGCCGATACTGCTTCTGTGCCTCCGCTCACCCTCACGGAGACCTCGGGGCGAGTCCGTCTCCAGCTCGGCGGCCTCGCGCGCGGTGAAGGCGCCACGCTCCAGGAGGCGAGCGACGATCTCGTGCAGTCGATCCTCAGCCTGGCGCTGGCATACCGGTCGAGCGGCTTCCGGTGCGCGAGGGAGCTACTGCCGGATCTCGAGACGATGAGCTTCCTGCACGAGCTGGGAGAGCTCGCCGCATCCGGCCAGGACATCCGGCCCGCGCTGTTCGGCTAGCCGAACACCGGCGAAGCGGCGCTGCCTGTGGGGCCCGCCGCTCCGCCGGTGCCCCACGCTACTGCCGCGCCATCGCGACCCTGAGACGCTCCTCCGCTGTGATGAGATGGTCCGCGTCTGCAGCATCGTCGCCCAGGTCGATCTCGACCCACGACACGCGGCCGTTGAACTCGGTCTCGCCCGCGGCGATGTCGTCGGTGACCGGGGTGGCGGTGTCCGAGCCGATGTCGGTTGTCTCGTCGGCCGAGAAGGCCATCGGAACCGTTGCGTCCACGCGACCTTCGCCGACCTTCTCGCCGTCGACGTACAGGGTGATGTCGCCGCCCTTGCCGAGGCCGCCGCCGTCGTACGCGAACTCCATCCGGACCTGGTGCTCGCCTGCCGGGATCGCCGAGTCGCCGTACACCTTGAACAGCTGCAGACCGAAGAGGTTGTAGCAGTAGGCCGGCTTGCCTTCATGGGCGTAGAGCGTCCAGCCGGCGAATGCGCCGCCCTGGGCGACGATCACACCCTGCGCCCCCTCCTCCGGGACGACGATCTCGGCCGTGACCGAATGTGACTTGTTCTTGATCACGACGACGGAGTTCTCCGAGAGGCGCCCCATGCCGCCGAACATCAGCTGGCGCGTGCCACGTATCAGTTGCGGCCGTCCCGCCAGGTCGGAGTTGAAGCGCTCCGCGCGGCGATCGTCGAGCGGCAGGACGTTGTACTTGGCCGCTTCGATCAGGAACAGGGTCTGCAGCTCGCGGAGCTTCTCGGGCTGTTCCGCGGAGAGGTCGCGTGCCTGTGTCCAGTCGTCCGGGCCGTAGAGCTCCCAGACATCCGCGTCCAGCGGAGGATTCTCCGCCATCACCCACGGCGTGCTGTGGCGCGTCACGGCCGTCCAGCCCTCGTGGTAGATGCCGCGGTTGCAGAACATCTCGAAGTACTGCGTCTGGCGTCGCTCGGGAGACGACGCGTCGTCGAAGGACGGGGTCATCGAGACGCCGTGCAACGGCATCTGCTGAATGCCGTGGACGAACGTGGGCTCGGGCAGGCCGGCCGCGTCGAGGACGGTCGCGGCGACGTCGATGACGTGGTGGAACTGTGTGCGCACCTCGCCCTTCGCCTTGATGCCATTGGGCCAGTGCACGATGGTGCCGTTACGAGTACCACCCCAGTGCGACGCAACCTGCTTCGTCCACTGGTACGGAGTGTCCATCGCGTGCGCCCAGCCGACGGCGTAGTGGTTGTAGGCCTTCGGGCCGCCGAAATCCGCGATGCGCGAGGTCATGAACTCGACCGTCTCCAGGCCAAAGGCGCCGTTGAGGACGACGAGCTCGTTGAAGCACCCGTTCGGTGTTCCCTCGGCGGAGGCCCCGTTGTCGCCGATGATCACGTAGATCAGCGTGTCGTCCAGGATCTCGAGGTCGGCGAGCGCGTCGATCAGCCGGCCGACGTGGTGGTCGGTGTGCTCGAGGAAGCCGGCGTAGACCTCCATCTGGCGCGCGAAGACGGGCTTCATGTCGTCGGGTGTGTCGTCCCAGCCAGGGATCTCGTCCGGTCGCGCGGTGAGCTCCGCGTCGGCCGGGATCACGCCGAGCTCCTTCTGGCGCGCGAGCGTCTCCTCGCGAACCTTGTCCCAGCCCTGGTCGAACTTGCCCTTGTACCTCGCCGACCACTCCTCGGGCACGTGGTGCGGGGCGTGGGTCGCGCCGGGCGCGTAGTAGACGAAGAACGGCTTGTCCGGCATCAGGGCCTTCTGCTCGCGCACCCACTCGATCGTGCGGTCGGTCATGTCCTCGGTGAAGTGGTATCCCTGCTCGGGGGTCTGATCGGGCTCGATGGGCACCGTGTCGCGGTAGATGGCGGGCGCGTACTGATTCGTCTCGCCGCCGATGAAGCCGTAGAAGTGCTCGAAGCCGCCTCCGCCGGTGGGCCATGCGTCGAACGGTCCCATCGGGCTCGTCTCCCAGACCGGAATCTCGTGGCACTTGCCGAACTGCGCCGTCGAGTAGCCGTTCAGCTTGAGCGTCTCGGCGAGCGGGGCGGCGCTCTTCGGCCGGATCGAGCTGTACCCGGGAGCAGAGGTCGCGATCTCCGTGATCCCCCCCATCCCGACGGAATGGTGGTTTCGCCCGCTCAGGAGGGCTGCCCGCGTAGGCGAGCAGAGCGCGGTCGTGTGGAAGCGGTTGTATCGCAGCCCGTTCCCCCCAGCCGCTCGAAGGTCGGCGTCTGGCACGGTCCTCCGAAGGCCGAGGACGAGCCGAAACCGGCATCGTCGATCAGGATCACGAGCACGTTCGGCGCACCTTCAGGCGGTCGCAGCGGCTCGATCGGCGGGTAGGACGTGGCGGGGTCCTTCGCGTCGAAGGTGGTCACTCCGACGGGTGCGACGTCAGGAATCGGCAGAACTCCACGCTGTGGCTCGGACATCGGTGCCTCCCGGTTGAAGCCAGTTTCGTGATCCTCGCGGCGACTCTAGTGCACCCCATCGTCCAGACCGGTGAACGTCGCCCGGGCGTGAGTCCCCGCGGCGAGCGATACTGCTCGCGATGACGTCCGAAGGCGACGAAGAGCGCTCCGGATTCGCCGACGCGGCCGGGCGCGCGGCCTTCTTCCCGGCTCGGGTGGCCGCGCGCGCCTGGCGGGGACGGCTCGAGGAGGCAGCGGAGGAGGTTCTGTCGGCGCCCGAGATCGCCCGCGTCATCGACCGTGCGCTCGCCGGGTCGCTGCCGGAGGAGTTCGCGCAGTCGCTCGTCCGGCACCGCGTGCTCGAACGCATCGCGGCCGAGCTCGTTGCAAGCGGCGAGCTCGAGCGGCTCTTGACGGCGACGTTGGCGAACACACACACGCGCGAGCTCACCGACAGAGTCCTTGCAAGCGACGAGATGAAACGCGCCCTGCACCACGTCGCTTCGAGCCCGGAGCTGCGGGACGCGATCGCCAAGCAGACGTCCGGGCTCGCCGACGACGTGGTCGGCGGTCTTCGCGCGTCCGCGGCACGGCTCGACGACCGGGCGGAGCGTGCGGTGCGGCGCTCCGAGCGAACCGAGCGCCCCGTGTACGGCGGAATCGCGACGCGCGCGCTCGCACTCGCGACGGACGCACTCGTGACGCTCGTCCTCTTCATGTCGGTGGTGGGCATCGGCGCGCTCGTCGGGTCGCTGGTCGGCGGTCTCCGCCCGGAATGGCTCGTCGGGGCCCTGCTCGGCGTCGGCTGGATGCTGATCGCCGGCACGTACTTCGTCCTCTTCTGGAGCACGGCAGGGCAGACACCGGGGATGCGGTTGCTGCACGTGCGCGTCCGCGGTCCCGGGGACGCCAACCCCTCGATCGGCCGATCGCTCGTGCGCCTCGTCGGGCTCGTGCTCGCCATCGTGCCGTTCTTCGCCGGGTTCATCCCGGTGCTGTTCACCGAGCGACGGCGTGGACTCCCGGACTTCATGGCAGGAACCGTCGTCGTCTACGACGACGCGCCGCCCTGAGTCCTCGAAATCACACCGTTTGGATGATGCTTCGCTGCCTTCGGCTCCACGATGCTTCCGGGAAACTCGGAAAGGAGTGCAATGGGGCTGCTACGTGGAGGGCGCGACGACGATGACAACACCCGGCGCTTTCGCATGCGCGAGAAGCTGCTCTCGATCGGTGACGACTTCTGGATCGAGGACGACGAGGGAAACCGCGCCTACCGCGTCGACGGCAAGGCCGCCCGCGTACGCGAGACGATCCTGCTGCGAGACGTCGAGGACCGGGAGGTCGCGAAGATCCAGGAGCGCAAGCTACGGATGCGCGACACGACCGCGATCGAGCGTGACGGCGAGACGATCGCCACGGTGCACAAAGCGCTCGTGGGGATTCGCGACCGCTTCGCGATCGACATCGAGGGCGGCGAAGGTCTGAAGGCACACGGGAACGTCGTCGACCACGAGTACGAGATCGAGCGCGACGGCGATACCATCGCGCGCGTTTCGAAGAAGTGGTTCCGCGTCCGCGATTCCTACGGCGTCGAGATCGGCGCCGGCGAGGACGAGGGCATGCTGCTCGCCGTCACGGTCGCGCTCGAGGCCCTCACCGAGTAGTTGTCAAAATCGCACTTTGAGCAACAACTCTGATACCGCCCGCTGCCTCGGCGGCGGGGTCGCCAACCCCGGCGCCGCCGAGGCTCCTGACACCGCCCTCACGGTCGCATGAACATCGTCTGGGGTGCCCTGATCATCGCCGGCGTCGCGGCGCTCGCCGTGACGGCGATGCTGCTGGTGCGCCGGCGCGCGCCCGAAGGGAGCTACTTCTCCGACGGCGACCGTGCCTCGGGTGTCTTCGGCGTGTTGGCGACCGGCTTCTCCGTCCTGCTCGGCCTGGTCGTCTTCCTCGCCTTCTCCAGCTTCGACCTGTCGCGCGTGGGTGCGGAGGACGAGGCACTCGTTCTCCAGCAGCAGGTGGAGACCGCACAGTTCTTTCCGGACGCGGTCGCCGCTGAGCTCACCGGGCAGCTCATCTGCTACGGGCGGACGGTCGCCTACGTCGAGTGGCCGCGTGCGGAGGCGGGCATCCAGAGTAGCGACATCAACCCCTGGGGGCTCGCCATGTTCCAGACCGTGGAGCCCTTCCAGCCGCAAACGGCGAGCGAGGAGACTGCCCACGACAAGTGGCTCGACCAGACTTTCGACCGGGAGAGCGCGCGGTCCGACCGCATCCACGGGGCTGTCGGGGTCATCCCGACTCCACTCTGGGTGGTGCTGGGCCTCATCTCGTGCGTGATCTTCGTCTTCATGCTCTTCTTCGCCGACCGCGCCGAACGTGCCGTCACACAAGCGTTGCTGATGGGGTCGGTCGTGTCGGTGATCGCCGCCATGCTGCTCCTGATCCACGGTCTCGACAGTCCCTTCAAGGAGGGGGTCGGCGGTTTGCGGCCAACTGCGATGGAGCGCACGCTGGACGTGATCGACGAGGCTGTCGTCGCCGTCGAAGGGGAAGTCGAGCCGCCATGTGACGACGAGGGCCGTCCGCGCACGTGAGCGTGCCCGGACGTGACCGGGTCGAGCTCGCCGCGGCGGTGCTTCTGTCCCTCGCCGCGGTGGCGACCGCCTGGAGCGGCTACCAGGCGACGCGCTGGAACGGCGAGCAGGCGAGAACGGCGAGCGCCGTGAACAAGACGCGGCTCGAAGCCGCCCGCGCCGCCGATCTCGCGACGAGCCAGACCCAGGTCGACGTGGCGACCTTCGTCGCGTGGGCCGACGCGTACGCGCAGGACGATACCGAGCTGGCCGACTTCTACAGGGACCGCTTCCGTCCGGAGTTCGTCCCGGCCTTCGACGCGTGGGTCGCGACCCGGCCGCTGCAGACGGAGGGCGCTCCTCCGACCCCGTTCGCGATGCCCGAGTACCAGCTCGCGGCCACCGCGGAGGCGAATCGACTCGATGCGGAGGCAGAGGTGCTCGCGGCCGACGTGCGGAGCTACATTCAGCGGAGCTCGAACTACGTGCTCTGTGTCGTCCTCTTCTCGCTGGCGCTGTTCTTTGCGGGTCTGAGCGCGAAGCTCCGCAGGCCCGGCGTTCGCAAGGTGATGGTCGTGGTGGGTTGGGTGATCTTCCTCGGCGCCGCCGCCTGGATCGCCTCGTCGCCGGTGAGCGTCTCGATCTGACGGACTCTGCGACGCACGACCGGGGTCAAGTCTCGCATTCGAACATAAGCCGAGGTGAACGCGCGAGGCTTATGTGTTATTGCAAGACTTGACCCCGGAGATGATCACGCCGCTACCGCAGACTCGGCGTCGCGCTTGCGGCACGACGCTGGGTGACGATCGTCCTTCTCAGAGGCCGAGGAGCTGCTTCTTCTTCGCCTCGAACTCATCGGGCGTCAGGATTCCCTGGTCGCGCAGATGGGCGAGTTGCGTCAGCTCCGCCATGTACTCGGGCTCCGCCGGCGCCGCGGGCGCTGCCGCCGCTGCGGCCTGCTGCTGATAGGCCTGCTGCTGGGCCATCTGCTGGTCGTACTCCTCCTGCTCCTGGCCTGCGTACTTCTGCTGCTGGTGGTGATGCACGGCGCCCGCCGTCCCCGCCACAACCGCCGTCGTCGCTGCCGCCCGAATCAGGCCGCCGCGCCTGCGTCTCATCATCGTGATCTCCTCTCGTTGCCGATGCCTAGGCTTCCTTGCCGGCGGCCAGCGCCGCTTCGCGTGCGGCCTGTACGACCTCGTGCGGAAGCCGTACGAAGTCCAGCAGGACGCCGCCGGCGTCCCGGATCTTCTGCGCCACCTCGCCCGCCCAAACGTTCTCCCAGATGAGAAGCGCAGCCGACGAATTCGGCTCCAACACCTCGCCGGCCGCGGCGAGATCCTCCTCGGTGAAGAGACCGTTCACCTCGACCCCGGCCTTCTCGAACCCCTCGCGGACAGCGGGGTCGAGGTCCATGAGCTCGAAAGCGACGACCTCTCCGTCGGCGTCCTTGCCGACGAAGGCGACATCGATGATACGGATCGTCCCTTTCTCCACGAGGTCGGCGAGCGCCGGCGTGATCTCGCCCTTGAACTGATTTCCGGGGAACGAGACGATCATGTAGTCGACGGGTGCGATTTCCGTCATCTGACTCTCCTTTCGGTTACGTGGAAGCGAGCGCCTTGGCCTTGATCGCCTCGAACTCTGCCTGGTTGATCGCGCCGCTGTCGAGCAACGACTTGGCCTGCTCGATCTCGGCCGCCGCGCCGCCTCCCGAGCTGGACACCGAGCGAACGTAGTCGTCCATCTGTGCCCGTGACGCCTGCGCCCGCTCGATGCTGCGCCGCGCCATGTCGTCGGAGTTGGCGAGCAGGTAGACCAACACGCCCAGGAACGGAACGACGATCACGAAGATCATCCACAGCGCCTTCTTGCCACCACCTGCGTCTTGCCGCCGGAAGATGTCCCCGATGACATGGAACAGCAGGACGAACCAGGCGACCCAAAGGAAGAATATGAGCATCGACCATAGGAAGTCCAGGAAAGGATAGTCGGCTCCGAGAACCATTTGTCTCCTCCTCACTTGTGGCGTGGACTAGTAATAGCCTCGTCTCGCAGGGGAGCCGTTTCATCATGCAGATTGGATGATTCCGCGGCGCCAACCGGTCCCGCAGACGGCGAGACGAGGAAGGAAGTGCATCGTGAGTCTCACGCAGTACTATACGGCGACTACCCTGGACGGCTTCATCGCCGATCCCGACAACTCGCTCGACTGGTTGTTCACGCGCGCGCGCGAGGATGACGGCCCGCTCAGCTACCGCGATTTCATCGCCGAGACCGGTGCGCTGGCGATGGGCTCGACGACGTACGAATGGATCCTCGACCACGAGTTCAGGGGGAAGGATCCGGCCGAGTGGAAGTGGCCGTACGACATCCCCTGCTGGGTGTTCACGCATCGGCAGCTGCCCGTCGTCCCCGGCGCGGCAATCGAGTTCACGAGCGCGGACGTCGCGACAGTCCACGAGCAGATGGTCGACGCCGCGGGTGACCGGAACGTTTGGCTCGTCGGTGGCGGAGACCTCGTCGGTCAGTTCGCCGACGTGGGATTGCTGGACGAGGTCCTCGTGACGATCGCGCCGGTCACGTTGGGTGGAGGCGCGCCTCTGCTGCCGCGCCGGATCGAGCTGCGTCTGGAGGAGCTGGGCCGAAACGGCGACTTCGCCTGCGCCAGGTTTTCGGTCGTGCGCTAACCCGACTGACCGGGCTCGAGCGCGGCCGCTACCCCGGGTTTCCGACCGGTTGTCCGGAAACACCGTCGGCCGCCGCCTGCCCGGCTTCCGCCCTCACCGGAGCGCTCTTGCCTCCCTGGAGCAGCTGCCGCCAGCCCGTGAGGATGCCGTGCACGCTTGCGGCGCCGAGGATTGGGCCCGCGGGTACCTCGAGGTGCGTCGGGTGCAGGATGAAGGGGCGAGTCTGGAAGCCCCCCATGCCTCCGTGGAAGGAGATCAGTTCCTCGAAGGCGCAGCCCTCGTCGAGCTCGGGGTCGTAGAAGCTGCCCACCATGACGTCGGCGACATGCTGGAAGCCGTCGGTCCGCAGCAGGTGCTTGGGTGCGTACGGCGAGAACGGCGCGAGCGGGTCGTCGCCCTCGACACGGCCCTCCGCGAGGTAGTGGGTGCCGTTGGCGCCGAGCGCGACCGCCCCGTGCTCGGACGAGCGGACGAGGAGCCAGCCGACGTGCGGGTGCGAACGAAGGGCGGGCAGGAGCTCCGGGTGCCGCGCCTCGAGCTCCTCGAGCGTGAGCCGGCGGCGTTCCTCCATCAGGTAGATGAGGCCGAGGTTGCCCGAGCCGAGCACGACGACATCCCGGTCGGAGACATCGTTCTTTGGCCGCTTCGCCTTCTTCCCCGTAGCCTCGCTGAAGGCATGTCCGACCATGGAGCTCTGCTCGTCCCCGCCGGCAATACTCTCTACATCGCCCCGCGAGAGCGAACGGTTGACCAGCTCGTCGAGGCCGTAGCCGTTGCGTTGCTTGAAGGTCGCACCCTGCGTCTGCCCATGGTCGGAGAGGACGACGATCTCGTAGGGCCGGGGCGCGTAGCGGCGGGCTCGGTCGATGTCCGCGAAGTGGTCGTCGAGCTTGCGTAAGGCCTCGAGCGTGTCGGCGCGCTCGAGGCCCGAGTGGTGTGCCACCTCGTCGTAGCTCGAGAACGTCGCGTACACAGCAGGTCGCCCGCGCATCATGTCGGTGAGGACGCCCGAGACGATCAGGTCCCGCACGAAGACGCAGAGCGCCGCCCTCATGAGCGGGTAGATGCCGCCCCGGTGGCCGCGCGGGTGCACGTCGCGGCGGATCGCACGCAGGGCCGCCGTCCACTCGAGCACGATCTCCCAGACGACGAGGACGAGCGTGCGCGTCACGTTGTCGCCGTTGGCGAGAAACGCTCGATAGCCTGGATTGGACTTCTTCTCCGCCTCGATCCGGCTGACGGTGAGGATCACGTCCTCCGCCTCCCCGGAGAGAAGGTTGCCTCGGCTGGCGCCGCCGTCGACAAGCAGGCCGATGCCGGTTCCTAGTCGCCGCTCGATCTCTGCACAGTCGGGCGGTGCCGAGCACGTCATCAGCGTCGCGGTCTCCTTCTCGACCCAGCGAAACGCCGAGATGTCCTCGTTCGATCCCAGCAGGATTCCCGCCTGGCTGGCACCCGTCTGCGACGAGAGGTCCGTCTCCCACTCGGCCACACGATGCGTACCATCGGCCAGCCAGCGGGCCATGGTCGGGGCGTTGCCGTCCCGCATCGCCCGGCGCAGCACGGGCAGCGCGAGCCCGTCGATCTCGAGGTAGACGATCCCGGGGACGCCGGTGCTCTCGATGATGCCCTGCCGGCGCGCGATCCGTTGCGCAACCTTGATCGACGCCATGTCATCCGAGCCGAGGAACACGTCGAGCACGACGCTCACAGCGGCGACGATGAGCGCCGCGAGGAGAGCCCAGCCGAAGTTGTCGACCCTGAGCACCCCGTCGGTCAGGTCGGCGGCGATCAGGAGGATGAGGGCGTCCGCGACCAACACGAGCAGGAAGCCGAGGAGAAGCGTGAGCGGCAACCGCAGGGCAGCGAGAACGGGCGGGATGACCGCGTTCAGCGCAGCGACGATCACCGCGATGAGCAGCGCGCCCCAGAAGTCGTCGATCTCGACACCGGGCAGGATCCCGGCGGCGACCATCACAGCGATGCCCGTGGCAAGCCACGAGACGAGGAGAGGGAACGGCCGCCAGCGAGGACGTTCCGGCTGCCAGGCTGTGGAGTGGCCGTACGTCGGCTCGGGATCGCTGGACATCAGGTTCTCATTCTCCTCCGTCGCGTGTGCTCTCTGGAGCGTCCTTCACACCCTCGTCGTGACGGCGATGGAAACAGGCGGGTTCCGGACAACCGTAGGCAGCCGGCCACTTGGATTGCGTCACCCGGATCGTATGATCCAGCCGCGCAGTCCGCCAACACACGGCTCACGCCGGCATCGAGCACGCGTGATCAGGCCGTTGGCCGTGCCCGTTACTAGGTCACGGGCACTGCAGAGCGTCTGACAGCTCCTGCGCTCGCTCGGCCCCATCGCCGGCGAGCGCACGGGCGTCCTCCCCGCCGGACGTGGACAGCGACTCCAGGTTGGCGGCAAGCTCCTCAGCGGCAGCCGCCGCGTCATCCGCCCCGACCGCGGTAAGAGACGCGGCACCGCTCTCGAAGGTGGTCGCAAAGGATCCGATGCGATCGAGAACATCCTGGCCGGCCTCTGTCCCGCTGGTGGAGACTTCGGTGAGGTCAGCATCGAGGTCCGACAACTCACCACAGAGCTGCGTCTTGACCTCCTGGAGGCGCTGACCGACGGTACTGGCACCTGTATCGGCACTGCCAGTGGCGTCCGCGGCGGCCTCACTCGGTGCGGTGCTCTCCTCGGAGCCAGCGCAGCCGAGGGCAGGAACGGAAACCAGAAGCGCGACTGTAAGGGCAGCTGCGACGCGTCGGGTCACGGCCGTTCCTCGCTCTGCTCGCCGAGTTTGGCGATCTCGAGGGGTCTCGCCTGTCGAACCAGCCATGGTGCTTCCTTTCGTTCCGATAGGGGTCGCACCCCTGACGTTCGGGCCGAGCGCAATCTCCCCATATGAGGGTGTGCCGCGGAGTATGGGCATGCTCCCGTCCGTGTTCCTCATACCGATGGCATGAACATGGGCCTGCGTGGTGGCGATCGGTCGCCGATGGCGCCTCGGCTGGACGGATTCAGCGACTTTGACCTACCATCGGCAAGCGATGAGTGTTGCGGAAGTACAGTTCGACCTCGCTGAGGTCAAGCTCACCGCGCCCTTGATCCGGCCCGGCACAGTGGCGAAGGCCGGCCTGATCGGGCGGCTGTCCGCGGCGAGTGCGCCGTTCGCGACCGTGGTCGCGCCGGCCGGATACGGCAAGACGACTCTTCTCGCGCGGTGGGCCGAGACCGATCCGCGTCCCTTTGCGTGGGTCGCGCTCGACGGGCGAGACGACGATGCCGTCGTGCTCCTGCGCTATGTCGCGGCGGCGATTCACCGTGTCGAGCCGCTCGCGCGCGAGGTCTTCGATGCGTTGTCCGGGCCAGGGGCCTCGAGCTGGTCGACACGGGTTCCGCGCGTCGGGAGAGCGCTGGCTGATCTCAAACGCTCGCTGGTGCTGGTGCTCGACGATTTGCACGCTGTCACCAGTCGGTCCTGTCTGGACGCGCTGGCGGAGCTGCTCCACTACGTTCCGGCGGGCTCGCAGGTTGCGGTCACGAGTAGGGAGGAGCCGGCACTGCCGCTGGCCCGCTGGCGGGCGCAGGGATGGGTGCACGAGGTGGGCGTCGAGGACCTGCGCCTGGACGAGCAGGAGGCGGGGTTGCTGCTGAGTGCCGCGGGGGTCGAGCTCGACCCGGACGAGGTCTCGGGGCTGAACGAGCGGACGGAGGGTTGGCCTGCCGGGTTGTACCTGGCGGCGCTGTCGATGCAGGCCGGTGCGAAAGGCATGGGCGCCGAGACATTCAGAGGCGATGACCGGTTCGTGTCCGAGTACTTCCGCCACGAGCTCCTGTCGCGGCTGCCGCCGGAGGAGGCGCGGTTCCTCACGTACACCTCGGTGCTGGAACGCATGTGCGGCGGTCTTTGCGACGCCGTGCTCGAGACGACGGGCTCGGCACGCATGCTCGAGGCGCTGGCCCGTGGGAACGGCTTCGTGGTGCCGCTCGACCGGCGGGGCGGTTGGTATCGCTACCACCACCTCTTCGGCGAGCTCCTCGGGGAGGAGCTCGAGCGCACGGAGCCCGAGCTGGTGTCTGCGCTCAACGCTCGTGCGATGACCTGGTGCATCGCCAACGACCTGCCCGAGGAGGCGATCGGCTACGGGCAAGCAGCGGGCGAGACGGACGCCGTCGCCGGCTTGATCGGCGCCCTGAGTCCGCCGCTCTACTACGACGGCCGCTTGCAGACCCTGGAGGAGTGGCTCGGGTGGTTCGGCGACGACGAGCTCGTCCACTACCCTGCGCTCCTCGTCCTTGGAGCCTGGTGGCGTGCGCTGACGGGGCGTGCCGATGACGCCGAGCGCTGGCTCGCCCTCGCCGACGGGCCGGCCTCGAAGATCGAGCTCTCGGACGGCAGCGCCACGATCGAGCCGTGGGTCGCCACACTACGCGCGCACATGATGCCGCACGGTGTCGAGCAGGCACTCGCTGACGCTGATGTGGCGTTGGATCAGCTCTCGCCAGACAGTTTTTGGATCCCTACCGCACTCCTCGGCCGGGGAGTAGCGCACGCCCTGCTCGGCGCGACCGATCGTGCAGAGGTGGAGCTCCTTGTAACCGTCGAGCGCGGGTTGGCCGCCGGCAGCGTCGAAGAGGTCTTCTTGGCGCAGGCGCAGCTCGCGCTCCTCGCGGCCAAGGGAGGAGCCTGGGGCGAGGCAAGGCGACGTGAGCGTGCGGCAGAGGCGGTCGTCGAAGCGTCGGGCCTCGCCGACTACGCGTCGAGCGCACTCGCGAGCGCGGCGACAGCACGTGTTGCAGTTCACGAGGCGAGACACGAGGACGCACGCACGGCGCTGACACGGGCGCACCGCCTGCGACCACAGCTCAATCACGCCATTCCCTGGGTCACGCTCCAGGTGGGGCTCGAGCTCACACGCGCCCATCTCGCGCTAGCGGAGCCAGGCGCAGCCCGCACGGTTCTCTCAGAGACCGAACGGGTGCTCGAGCTTCGCCCGCACATGGGCTCCCTCGTCGAGGAGGCGCGCGAGCTGCGCGAGCGAGTGGCAGCAACGACTGAGCCGGCCGGTGCCTGGGCGATGAGCCTGACAGGTGCCGAGCTGCGGCTGCTTCCCTACCTGGCCACCCATCTCACGTTCCCGGAGATCGCGACCAGGTTGTTCATCTCGCGCAACACCGTCAAGACGGAAGCGGTCTCGATCTACCGCAAGCTGGGCGCATCGTCGCGCAGCGAAGCAATCGACCGTGCCGTCGAGGTGGGCTTCCTCGAAAGCTCGATCTTCCCGCCGCGGGCGAATCTCACCCTCCAAGACTGAGACGCTGGGCAGGGACGAGGTCGTCCTCGCCGCGAAGCCGGGAATTCATGCCATCGGTATGAGGAAGGCCGAAGCAGCCTCCTCCATAGTTCCTGGAACGAACGAGCCGGACACCGGAGACAGGTGGTCGAGGTGCTCGTTGTGTTCCGCTCAACCAAGGAGGAGTAATGGCTGACGCACCCATGGACCTGTATATCGCGACCTATTCGGATCCAGACGCTGCCCAGCAGGACTGGGACGACATCAAGCAACTTGCCCGCGACGATGTGATCACGGTCGACGGCCTCGTCCTCGTCAGCCGCGACGCCGACGGCAAGATCGACGTGAAGGACAACGCGCACGATGTGGGCAAGGGAGCCGCGCTGGGGGCGGTGGGTGGTGCGGTCATCGGCCTCATCTTCCCGCCGGCGTTCCTGGCATCGGCCGTTGTTGGCGCCGGGGTCGGCGGCCTTGCCGGCGGGATCCTCGACCGCAGGCAGAAGAAGGAGATCAAGGCCGACATCGAGGACGTGCTCCCACCGGGCAGCTCGGGCATCGTTGCGCTGTTCGAGGAGCGCTGGGCCCAGGATGTGGAGAAGGCGCTCGCGAAGTCCGAAAAGGTCGCCAAGCACGAAGTCGACGCCGAAAGCGCCGAGGACGTCAAGACAACCGCCTCGAGCGGGGAGTAGATAGCGACGAACCAGGCGTGAGGCTCGGGCCGGGCGCCGCTGTCGCGCGCCCCGGAGGCGGGTCTCGGAACCCGAGCGTCCCGAGCCGGGCTTCGACCTGCCCGGACCACGGCTGAGCCACACCTCGGCTCGAACCCGTGGCGCCGACGTCGGTAAACGGTTCCGGGCAGCGGAGCATGATCCTGCTGTCCGGCACCGGGCGCTGCACCGGCGTGGCGCGACGTAGGGAAGCGACGCCGCGGCGGATCGCCGCTCCCGGGAAGCACGAATTCATGCCATCGGTATGAGGAGGACGGTGGCGCCCACGCCCATACTCCGCAGGGCAACCCTCGAACGAAAGGAAGCACCATGGCTGATCCAACCACCGATACCCCCGTCCTCGACCTGCTCGCGAGCATGACCGCGGACTCCGTCGCTGCGTCGAGTCTCGACCCGGAGACGCTGTTGCTGGTTCGCATCGCTGCCCTGGTCGCGGTCGATGCCCCGCCGGTCTCGTATGCGCTGAACCTCGCTTTGGCGGGCGAGGCCGGTCTCGATCCCGAGCGGGTCCGCGGTGTGTTCGCCGCGGTCGCCCCGATCGTGGGCACGGCGCGGGTCGCGTCGGCGACGGGCAATATCGTCAAGGCGCTGGCGGTCGAGATGGAGATCGCGGAGCTCGAGGAGGAAGAGGAAAGCCAGAGTTAGCCGCGCTGGCGGGCGCCTCGTCGGAGCAGCGACTGCCGTGGCCGCCGCTCCGAGCGACTCGCCCAGCGACTGACGAGCAGGTGCCGCAGGAGGGCGCGCAGAGGTCGGTCAGGCGCGTGTATGGAACGGGCACCTGAGTTCCCGGCGGGCGGCGTGCATCCGATACGCCGCCCGCCGGGCACTGACCGACGATCCGCGTCGATCTTCCCGCCGAGCCGAATCTCACCCGGGAAGGATGAGGCGAGATCGGACGGCAGCACGTGGGATTGAGGTACCGCTGATGAATGACTACAAAGAGCACCTGCGTCGCCTGGCCATGCACGATGATGCGCTTCTCGAGGGCATCCAGGTGGAAGGCAGCAGCTCATCCGCGTCGTCGGTCATCGACGAGAGGACGGCGGCACTCGTGCGCGTGGCGGCGACCGTTGCCCTCGATGGGGCACCTGCCTCGTTCCAGCACGTCGTGGCGCACGCCCTCGCGGCCGGCGCGACCGAGGGCGAGATCGTTGCCACCCTCGAGGCGGTGACGCCGGTGACGGGCGCTGCGCGAGTCGTCCTCTGTGCACCCAAGGTCGCGCTCGCGCTCGGCTACGACGTCGAGGCCGCCCTCGAGGTGCTCGACCCGTAAACCAGCTGCGAATTCATGCCATCGGCATGACGAAGACCGACCGACCCTACGCCCATAGTCCTTCCGGACGGATCGGACGACACGACCAGAAATGAACGAGCCCTCCCCTCCGAACGAGCCGAAAGCGATCGAGCCGATGCAAGCTGCCGACGCTGCGCCGCCGGCTGTGGTCGAGGGCTCGGTGGAACCGGGCGGGCCGATAGGCCAGACGAAAGGTGGGGCCCTAACTGCCCGGGGCAGGAAGCTCATGGCGGACGTTCAGGCGAAACGGCCGGAGCACGCGTCGATCGAGGTCTGTTTCAGGTGGATCGAGTGCGACAAGGACATCGCCGGGGGTGTGCTCGGCGGCGGCCTCGCCTACCGCTTCTTCTTCTGGGCATTGTCGCTGTCCTTGGTCACGGCCGGAGGGCTTGGCATCGCGGCGCGCTCGAACGTGGATGTGGCGTCCACGGCTGTGGACGCGGGCCTGGGCGAGGAGGTCGCCGATACGGTCGCAACCGCGGCGCAGCAGGCTGAGAGCGGCCGCTGGTGGCTGCTCGTGACGGGCCTCTGGCTGTTCCTCTGGTTCAGCTGGGGTCTGCTGCACGCGCTCTGGCTCACGCACGCGGCCGCCTGGCGGATGCGGCCGCCGCCGATCACGAGCTTGCCGAAGGCGCTCGTCGTCGTGGTGGCCGTCCCCATCGTCCTCGCCGCTCTCGAGGCGGGAGCGGGGTGGGTACGGGGAAGCGTCGGCCTCGAGGCCGGGGCCATTGCCACGGTCGCCGTCAGCGTCGCCGTCGCCTCCGGCTGGCTGTGGGCCTCTACGAAGCTACCGGCACGGGCAGTACCGTGGAAGGCTTTTCTTCCCGGCGCCATCTTCCTCGCGGTGGGCTTCACCGCGCTCCACATCTTCACGGTGTACTACCTCGGCGAGAAGCTCGCGCGTTCCTCCGAGCTGTACGGCGAGCTCGGTCTGGCCGCGACCATGCTCTTCTACCTCTTCCTCCTCGGCCGCGGCGTCGTCTGGTCGGCCGAGCTGAACGCCGTCGTCTGGCAGGTGCGGCACCCGCCCGATCGACGCCCGGCATGAGCCCGAGCGGGACGTCTCTGTGGCATCGGCATCTTCATGCGATCGGTATCAGGAGCACAGAATTGCGAAGTGAAATGATGCTCGTCCATGGCCTTAGTGCGCCGTCCGGATGAGCCCGGCGGCCGGCCTGCCGTACAGGACGTGCCTCTATGCCTTCGCGTGACCAGATGACCCCGAACGAGCGCGAAACGAGCGCCCGGGCCCACAGGCCGAAACGGCGCTCGCGCGCCGAGGAGCGCGCTCAGCGTGCCGTCGCCACCGGGCGCGTTGTCCCGTATCTGGCAGGGATGACGGTGGCCGTTGCCCTTCTCACGGGCTTCATCGCGACGCTCGTCGATCGCGAGGACTTTCCCACCTTCGGCGACGGCATCTGGTGGGCGCTCGTCACCCTCGCCACCGTCGGTTACGGAGACATCGTCCCACAGACCGCCTGGGGTCGAGTCCTGGGCAGCGTCGTCATCGTCTTCGGGATCACGTTCCTCTCCTTCCTGACGGCCACGGTCACGTCGTACTTCGTCACCGCTCAGCAGCAGCGCATGGCGGAGGACGAGCGCGAGCAACGAGAGGCCGAGCAGGAGGCGGACGAGGTGATACTGGGCCGCATCGAGGAGCGACTCGCGGCGATCGAGGCCAGGCTCGACGAGCTGGGTAAGTGACAAGCCTCCGGGACGTCGCATCGTGATGGCACGTCAGTAGATTCGACGAACGTGCTCGCCGTGCGTCGGAGCTGCTTCTTCGAGCCATTCACTGTCGGAGGCTGAGGGTTGGGCGGCTCGGGTCTCGTCGCGATCGCGCTCCTCGTCCTCGCGTACGCCGCGTTCTCGCGACGGCTCTCGGGGACCATGATCACCACCGCGATGGTGTTCGTCGCCGGCGGCATGCTGGCGAGCGACGAGGTTCTCGGCTGGCTCGATCCGACGATCGAGAGCGAAACCGTTCGCTGGGTCGCCGAGGCGACGCTGACGGTCGTGCTCTTCTCCGACGCGTCACGGATCAACTTCGGAGCGCTGCGCCGGGAGTACGTCGTTCCTGTTCGCCTGCTCGCGATCGGGCTGCCGCTGACCATCGTGGCCGGTGCGCTCGCGGGTGTCGCGCGTGCTCGGAGAGCTCGTGCTCATCGAGGCCGTCCTGCTTGCGATCGTGCTCGCCCCGACAGACGCTGCGCTGGGTCAGGCGGTCGTCACCGATCCCCGGGTTCCTTCACGCGTGCGACAAGGGCTCAACGTCGAGAGCGGGCTCAACGACGGCATCTGCGTGCCGCTCCTCCTGGTCGCGATCGCGATTGCCGAGGCGACGGAGGGCGCGATCGGAGACGGCGCCGCGGTACGCCTCGTGTTCGAGGAGATCGGCTACGGATGCCTTGGGGGGGTGATTGCGGGTCTCGCGGCCGCGGCCGTGGTGAGAGCGGGCGTCCCGCGCCGGCTCGTCGACTCGATCTGGCTCCAGACCGTCCCGGTCGCCGGGGCCGCGCTGGCCTACGGGCTGGCCGTGTGGATGGGCGGCAGCGGGTTCATCGCCGCCTTCGTCGGCGGCGCCGTCTTCGGTGGATTGCGTCGCGAGGTGGGGGGCGAGGTGACGCTCTTCCTCGAAGAGACAGGCGACCTGCTCGGGGCAGTCACGTTCATCCTGTTCGGAGCCGTCATGATCGTGCCGATGCTCGACGACCTCTCCGCCGAGGTCTTCCTGTATGCGGGTCTCAGCCTCACGGTCGTACGAATGATTCCCGTGGCCCTGGCGATGCTCGGAGCCGGTGCCGGGCGACCGACCGTCGCCTTCCTCGGCTGGTTCGGGCCGCGGGGATTGGCGTCGATCGTGTTCGCGGTGATCCTGGTCGAGGAAGCCGACCTCGTGCACGAGTCGGTGCTGTTGAATGCGATCTTTCTCACGGTCGGTCTCTCCGTTCTTCTGCACGGCCTTACCGCAACCCCGCTCACGGGACGCTACGCAGCGTGGTTCGCGGCCCACCCGCGGGACGCGGCGCCCTCGTTCGAGAGTGCGCCGGCGCACGAACACCGCCCGCACCGCTGGACGGCCGGGCTGCGTCATGAGCGTCGGGACGGCGAGGACAGCTGACCCGAGACGTCGTAGCGCGTGCCGCTCGGGCGGCGCGATTCCGAACAGCCGCTCCTTGATCCCCGTCGGTCTCGCGAGGGTTAGAGGACGAACCCCGTGAAGCGACCGAGATCCGCTCCCTCACGCCAAGTCGCCGCGCCCCGAATCGAGCCTCCGACCAACCACGTCTTCAGAATGCGCCGAGCGTCTCGTGACCGACAGGTCTCCCGCACCCGTACCGCGGCCGCGCTTGAGAGCGAGGCCTTGCTCGAGCCCGCCCGACGAGCCGGCTGGCCCGTGTCGATGCTGACTGCGCGAGTCCGAACGTGACCGAGGCACGCCCTCTCACCTCGACAGAATCGTCGCCCGTGCTCCCCTTCGGCGATCCCTCTCGCCCGCGGCGCCTCGTAAAGGTTCTCGCTTGGCTGGTCGGAGTCGTTGTCGTGGTCGTCCTGCTCGACCTCGTCGGTGTCGACGTCACCGGCTGGCTGTCGGAGCTCTGGGATCAGATCACGTCGGTTCCGGCGCGCTACGTCGTTCCCGCCCTCGCCCTCCAGACGGGCCAGACCGTCCTCGCGGGACTCTCCTACTACGGCATCCTGCGCGCCGCCTACGCGGACGAGGTCACGTTCGCCCCGATCGTGACCGCCTATGCGGTCGGCGTTGCGATGAACGGCTTCCTCCCCGCCAACATCGGCACGTTCGTGACCCTGATGATGTTCGTCGCGATCATTCCTCGCTGCACGTTCGCGGGTGCGCTGGCGGCCTACCTCGTCCAGAAGATCTTCTTCACGATCGCCGGCACCTTCGTCTACCTCTACCTCTTCTTCTCGGTGCCCGGCTCGTTCACCGAGAACCTCGGCAACATCAACGCGCGTCCATTGCTCACGGTCGGAATCGTGCTCGGCGCTGCCTTCCTCGTCTTCCTGCTGGGCCGGATCTTCTGGCGCCAGCTCAAGAAGCTCTGGGTCCAGGCGAAGCAAGGCGGTGTGATCCTCTCCCAGCCCAGGCGCTACCTCATGAGAGTGTTCCTGCCGTCGTTCCTGTCCTGGCTGTGCAAGCTGGCGGTGATCGGGGTCTTCCTCGCCGCATTCGCCATCCCCGTCACCTTCGAGTCGATCATGTGGGTCACCGGCTCGGGCTCGCTGGCGAACGTCGTCTCCTTCACGCCGGGCGCGGTCGGGATTACGCAGGCCACGAACGCGCTTGCGCTCAAGACCTGCTGCGAGGTCCCACAGGAGACCGCAGTCGCCTACTCGACGGCCCAGCAACTGATCGTGACCGCCTGGAACGTCGGTCTCGCAACCGTTCTCGTCGTGCTCGTCTTCGGCTGGACGGGCGGCAAGCTGCTGGTCGGCGGTGCCTACGCCGACGCCAAAGGAAAGGTCGCCGAGCAGAAGGAACAGCGCGCAGCAAAGCGGGCGCGGCGGCGCGCGGACGGGGACGACGCGGACGACGCGGACGACGGACAGGACGCGGAGCACGGACAGGACGCGGAGGACGTGTGACCCAGCGTCGCAGCCCGTATCTCAGTCCGCGACTCCCAGTCCCCAGCCGCCGTCGATCAGGATCTCCTGGCCGGTGATGTAGTCGGAGGCCGGCGAGGCGAGGAAGAGGGCGAGCGGTTTGATGTCGTCCGGCCGGCCGACGCGGTGCATGGGGATGTCTTTCGCGACAGCCGCTTGCAGGTCGGGGTTGTGGGCGTGGCCGCCGCCGATGTTCGTGACGAAGAATCCGGGGGCGATCGCGTTGGCTGTGATGCCGTCGGCTGCGAGCTCGAGGGCAATGCAGTGCGTGAGGTGCTTCGCGCCGGCTTTTGCGGCCATGTACGCAGCGCCGATGGCGGGCTCGACCTTGTTCGCCGCCAGCGACGTCGTCACGATGATCCTTCCGAACCGGCGGGGGCGCATGTGGCGGGCTGCGGCCCGGGCGGTCGCGAAGACGCCGTTGAGGTTGATGTCGATGACTCGGCTCCAGCGCTCGTCCGTGTAGCGCTCGAGCGCACCATCTTCCACGCGGGGCCGTTCGTCGCCGGCCCAGGCGCCGACGAAGCCGACACCGGGATCGATGCCGGCGTTCGCGAACGCGACGTCGAGCCTGCCGTAGGCCTCCGCCGCGTCGTCGATCGCCCGATCGAGGGCGGCGTGATCGGTCACGTCGGCGACGGCAGCCCGCACGTCGAGCCCTTCGCCCTTGAGCCGGGAGGCCTGCTCCTCGGCGGCGTCGGCGTCGACGTCGATCAGCGTCACGCGTGCGCCGTGCGCCGCGAGCACCTCGCCGTAGGCAAGCCCGAGACCGCTGGCTCCGCCGGTGACGATCACGCCGAACCCGGTCACGTCGAACTGCGAGGAAACGTTCACGCACCTTCTCCTGTGATCTCGTTGACCGGCCGAGCCTATCGTCCGGTGCCGCGTGTCGCCCATGGTGGCCGGGTGGCACGCGCGGGTACCCGTCAGGCGCTCGCGCGACTCGGGCCGGGTCAGGTTCGTGGGGGCCAGATGCGCGCGAGCGTTCGTTGCGTTTCGACGCCGAGAACAAGCCCGCAGTTGATCGCCACAACATCAACGTCGACGGTCGCCGGCGGCGTGATCAATCGATTGGCTCACCTGCGTTAAGCTCGCCCTGGGAACACCAACACAGCTCGTGCTTCCGCCTCCGCATCCACAGTCGACGAACGCGACGCCCGAAATCGTCGCTCCCGGTCGTGTGTCGGCGATAGAGACGTGGACGTGCGTTTTCACGCTGCCGAAACCGATCGTGCTCGAGCATTCTGTGATCCGAGAACGCGAATACACGATCGTGCGTGTCACGGCCGACGACGGGACGATCGGTGTTGCGTATTCGCTCAGTCGGGGCGCTCCGATCGCCGAGACAGTCGACCGGCTCGTTGCGCCTCTTGTCCTGGGCGAGGACGCGGTGGCCGTTTCGCGTGTTCAGGAGCGAATCGAGCAGGGGTTGCGGCTGCTCGGGCTTGACGGATTTCTACTCCGCGCGATCTCGCTCGTCGACATCTGCCTCTGGGACATCCGGGCGAAGTCTGCAGGCGTACCACTCTGGCGCCTTCTCGGCGAGCAGCGCGACACAGTGCCGGTGCTGCTTGTCGACTGTTACGCGGAGTCAGGTGATGCCGTCCACGATCTCGTGGAGCGGCTCAGACGTCGCGTAGCTGACGGATACCGTGCCTTGAAGATTCACGCCCCCGATCCCGCTGTCATGACCGAGTTGCTCGCCAACGTGCGGAAGGCGGTCGGGTCCGACGTATCACTCGTGGTTGACCTCGCGATGTCGGCGCCGGACCTTCAGGCTGCTACCTCCGCTATCAGGAGCTGGAGCCCCTTCGATCCGGCATGGGTCGAGGATCCCTTTCGGGGTGAGGAGACCGAGCTCTTGCGCCGACTCCGAGAAGCCGTCGATGTTCCGATTGGCGCTGGGGACGAGGTGGCGAGCCGCCACGCCATCGAACGCTTGATCAGGGATCAGGCGGTCGATGTTGTACGTCTCGACGCGACCTGTCACGGCGGGATTAGCGGCATGAAGCGCCTCTGCGAGCTCGCCGCCGCTCGAGGTGTTCGCGTCTCGGCGCACACGTACCCCGAGCTTCACCGGCATTGTTCATTCGCGTGGTCGTCGCTCGATCATGTCGAGGCGTTCGCTCCCGCGAGCGAGTACGACCGCTCGGAAGCCTTCATCGACGCTGACGCCCGCATCCGGGCTGTCGACGGCCACCTCACCGCGCCGGAGCAGGCAGGCGCGGGAATTCAGGTCGACTGGCCGACGGTGACAGGGGCGGCTGTCCGCTCTACATGCGCGAAGCTGCCAACTGTCGCGGGAAATCGATGAGCGAACCGGGCCGGGTAGAAGTCGACCGCTCGCGATCCGGGCTCTTGCGACGACGGACAATCGGCGAGCTCGGCGTCCGGCACGGCCTCGATCGGACGAAGGAGCTGCTCGCGCTCGAGGGACCGAATCTCTCCGACCTCATGAAGATTCGCTTCTACCCGTGCGTCCTCCGGCGAGGCGAGGGATGTTGGGTGGAGGACGAGGACGGGAACGTCTTCCTCGACCTCTCGGCGGGTGCGGCCGTCATGAACCTCGGCTACAGGCATCCGGCGGTAGCCGAGGCAGTAGTCGCTGCGATGCATGGGCCGTGGTCGACTACGTCTGCCGTCGTGGCCCACCAGGCCGAGATCACGCTAGCCGCGCGGCTGAACGCGCTCGTTCCCGGCGATACCAAGGTCTGGTTCGGGACGTCTGGCAGCGAAGCGCTCGACATGCTCGCCCGCTACGTGCGGTCGGCTTCCGGATCCGACCACATCATCTCGTTCAAGGGGGCAGACCACGGGCAGACCGCCGGATCGGCCCGTATCTCGGGGCTTGCGTTTCACAGCGACGTTGCCTCAGACGACGTGACGCTGCTTCCGTATCCGAATCCTTACCGATGCGCCGCGGGTCCCTGCGAGACAGAGGCCTGCTCACTCGCCTGTCTGGACGGCGTGGAACGGGCGCTCGCGGCTCGAGGGCGAACGGCGGCCGTCTTCTTCGAGCCGGTGCAGTCGAACGGAGGAGACATCGTGCCGCCCCGCAATGTGCTTCCCGCACTTCGTGATCTCTGCGACGCGGCTGGCGTCTGGCTCGTTCTCGACGAGATCAAGGTCGGCCTTGGCCGGACAGGGAAGCTGTTCGCGTACGAGCACGCAGACATCGTTCCCGACGCCGTGGCGTTGGGCAAAGCGCTGGGCGGGGGGCTTCCCTTGTCCGCCGTTATCGGCCGGGGCGAGATCCTCGACGTCGCTCTCGGTGGGTGTGTGTCAACGCTGGCCGGTTCCCCGATTCCGTGTGCTGCGGCGCTCGCAGTGCTCGACGTCCTGGAGAGTGAGGATCTCGCCGGAAACGCACGCCGCCGCGGCGAGCAGCTTCTAGCGGGGCTTCGCGAGGTGACCGCTGATTCGCAGATCGTCGGCGACGTGCGTGGCCTCGGGCTCGTGCTCGGCGTCGAGCTGGTCGAAGATCGCCTGAGCCGGACGCATTCGCCTTCCGCCGCGGCGAAGGTGGTCTTTCGGTGTCACGAGCTCGGCGCGCTGACGATCTACACGGGCATCGCCGGTAACGTCGTCGAGCTGACTCCACCGCTAACGATCTGCCGAGACGAGGTCGAGACTGCGATCCGCATCGTCGGCGCAGCGATCGCCGACGTCGAGCGCGGCGTCGTGGCCGACGAGCAGCTGGCGAACTATCGAGGTTGGTAGCGACGAGGAAGGGAGCGAAATGGACGGCGAACGAACGAAGGAGATCATCCGCCCGGCCGGCGGCATCCATCCTCTGCCCTGGCCGTACTCCCACGGCGTACGCGTGGGCGATCATCTCTACCTGGCCGGCCAGGTTGCCCTGGACGAGAACCTCCAGCTGGTCGGACCGGACGATCCCGAGGCGCAGGCCCGGCAGGTGTGGAAGAACATCGGGGTCGTCGTCGAGAGCGCCGGCGGCAAGCTCACGGACGTCGTTCGGGTCACCACCTATTTGCTGGACATGAATCACATGGACAGCATCCACAAGGTGCGGCATGAGATCTTTCCCGACGGCGACTTTCCCACGGCCACCATGGTCGAGGTGAGCAAGCTCGGGATGCCCGGGCTTCTGCTCGAGACGGAGGTGTTCGCGATCGTCGGTTGCAGCTGATGGCCGCCACGCTCGAGCAGCAACCCGGCCAAGCTGGGCGACTCGCCGGTCGACGAGCTCTCGTCACGGGCGCAGCCGGAGGCCAGGGCGCCGCGGTCGCGCGCCGCTTCGTCGCCGAGGGAGCGAGCGTAGCGCTGTCGGACCGAAAGCCCGAGGAGCTGGAGGTCCTGGTCGCCGAACTACGGCAAAGCAGCTCGAGCGCAGTCTCGGTGCCCGCCGACGTCCGAGAGGAGTCCCAGGTCCGCGCGGCCGTCGAAGATGCGGCCGAGGCGTTGGGCGGGATCGACATCTTGTACAACAATGCCGCGGTTCTGCTCGAGGCGGACGCTCCGGTGCACGCCCTCGAGCGTCACGTGTGGGACGAGGCCTTCCTCGTCAACGCAACAGGCGTCTACCTCTTCTGCCGCTACGCAGTGCCGCACCTTCTTCGCGCGAACGCGGGAGTCGTGCTCAACGTCGCCTCGGTCGCGGCGACGGCGGGCGACGCGACCTGTCATGCGTACTCGGCCAGCAAGTCCGCGCTGATCGGGCTGACGGCGTCGATCGCCCAGCGCTACGGGGCAGACGGCCTGCGGGCGATCCTCATCTGCCCCGGTTTCGTTGCCACGCCTATGATTGCATCCGTACTCTCCGACCCGCGCCTGTCGAGCCATGTCATGGAGCGGACGGCGCTCCGGAGGATCGGCGAACCGGACGAGGTCGCGTCCGTTGCGGCGTTCCTGGCCTCGCCCGACGCTTCGTTCATCACATCGACCATCATCTCGGTACACGGAGGGCTGGTGAAGTGATGCGGAAGACACAGGCGATTACGTGGCTCCTTGCGCTTGGCGTCATTCCGACCACGCTTCTGCTCACCGGCTGCAGCGACGACGCGGAGGACGGAGCGAGCGCTCCCCCGCCGGCTGACGCCAGAACACTCGACGACCAGGCTCCCGACCTGGAGCGCGAGCTGCGGGTCGGTCTTGTGACCGACTCGCTGGGCTTGACGGATCACGGCCTCAACGCGCTCGCGCACAAGGGCCTTCAGGACGCCGTGGCCGAGATCGACGTCGAAGCAACGACGCTCGAGGCCGCCACGGCGGCGGAATATCTTCCCAAGCTCGAGGAGCTCGCGGCCCGAGGCTCGGATCTGGTGATATCCGTCGGGCCTGGCATGGCCGCCGCTACACATACGGCGGCCATGCGTCACCCGAAGACACGCTTCGCGATCCTCGATTTCGAGTATCCGCCGGGCGATCGGCTGCCCAATGTCGTCTCCGTCCTGTTCAACGAACGGGAATCCGGCTATCTCGTCGGATTCCTGGCCGCGATGGTGAGCGAGACCGGGACGATCGGGGTCATCGCGGTCGATGGAGATCCGAGCGCAATGTTGTACGAGGCCGGTTTCGCCGAGGGAGCGCGAGCAGCCCAGGCCGACATCGAGGTGCTGACGGCTGTGGCGGGATCGACCGACGAGGGCGACGCGTGCCGCCGGCACGTCGGCGAGGCGGTGGACGAGGGTGCGGATGTCGTGTTTCCGATCGGACGTGTGTGCGCCGATGGAGCTCTCGAGGTCGCATCCGAGCGGGGGATCCACGCGATCGGCGCTGACGTCGATCGCTCCTACCTCGGTCCGTTCATCCTCACAAGTGCCGTGAAGCGTGCGGACGTCGCCGTCCTCGACACCGTTCACGCAGTCGCGAACGGGGTTGTCGAAGATGCTCTCGGGACGATGTCTCCCTACCGCTTCCGCGGCGGTGACATGACGATCTACGGCATGAGCTACGGCGGGATCGCACTCGCCCCCATCAGTCCCGATGTGGACGTCGAGATCGTCGCTGCGCTGGATGAGGTCAGCGACGCCGTGCTCGAGGGGGAGATCGATCTGCCCCGCGCGGTCGAGGCTGCTCCATAGAAAGGTCGGCATGAGCGTGTCGCTTGTGGGCCAGGTTGACCGTCAATCGTTTGTCTACTAGTGTTGCGCGCCGGGCGATGATGAGAGTCGGGTGTAGCGAACGGCGGTTGTGGGGCCTCGTTCCCCGCGCCTCGGCGTCCGCGGTCGGCGACGAAGGAGGGATCTGTGGCAACGGCTGAGCAACGTCGCAGCGCCCTCGAGCGTGAGCTCGGGATCGAGGGGATCGACCCGACAACCTTCTCGGTCCTCATTCGCCGCTACGTCGCCGTCGTCGACGAGATGACGGCTGCGCTCGAGAACGCAGCCTGGACTTCGATCCTGGCCCTGGCCCGTGACTTTTCCTGCGCCATCTTCGACGGAGAGACGCGACTGATCGCGATGCACGAGGGGGCGCCGCTCCATATCAGCGGCATGCACGTCGTGCTCGAGGAGATCGCACACCGGTTCGAGGGGAGGATCGGCGACGGGGACGTGATGATCTGCAACGACCCCTACAGCGGGAACAGCCACGTCGGCGACGTGGTCATTGCGGCCCCGGTCTTCGCCGGGGGAGAGCTCTGCTTCTGGTCGGCGGTCAAGGTGCATCACCTCGACATCGGAGCGCCCTGGCCCACCAGCATGCCGTACCTCGCTACGGACGTCTGGACGGAGGGCCTGACCCTTCCTCCACTGAAGATCTACGACCACGGCCAGTACCGGGACGACGTCTTCGCCATGATCCTGGCCAACTTGCGCTACCCGGACCAGCTGCTCGGCGACTTGCTCGCCCAGCAGGGCTCAGTCGGCGTCGGGAAGCGCGCCCTGTTGGAGATCGTCGATCGGCTGGGCCTCGAGTCCGTGAAGAAGTACACGGACGCGATCAGGCGCTACGCGTACAAGCGGGCGGGCGACGAGATCAGCACGTGGCGCGACGGTACGTACGTCGGAGAGTCGTGGCTCGACTCCGACGGCCACGGCACCGAGGACATCTACGTGAGGGCGACCGTGAGGATCGAGGGCGCGCAGGTGTTCGTCGATCTCACGGGCAGCGATCCGCAAGCTCCCGGCGCCGTCAACTCCTCCTACGCGAACACGATCGCTGCGTGCGTGCTGCCGGTTCTCGAGTGCCTTGATCCCGACATCCCTCCGCACAACCGAGGGTGTCAGGATCACGTCACGATCAACCCGGGGCCGAAAGGTACGGTCACGAACTGCCGCTGGCCCGGCTCCACCGCGGTCGACACTGCTCTGTCGGGCGACGTCATCCAGGAGGCCGTTTGGAAGGCGCTTGCGCACGCGATCCCCGAGAAAGTGATCGGAGGAGTCGCCAAGTCGCCGGGGGTTGCGTTCGTATCGGGCGTCGACCAGCGTGATGGGGCCGAGACGGCATGGGGGATGGCGATTTTCAACTCGAGCGGAGGCGGGGGTGCTTCCAAGGGCTACGACGGCTGGCATCAGTTCGTCTGCTACGGCTGCATGGGCTGTCTGAAGCAGTCGAGCATCGAGATGATGGAGCTGCTCTATCCGGTGATGTTCGATCAGCTCGAGATCGAGCCCATGTCCGGAGGAGCCGGGGAGTGGGTCGGAGGGCCGGGAATCCGGACGATCATGCGCCCCCACGGCGGCACGGTCGACATCTACGTGACGGGCGAGGGAATGCTGAATCCGCCCCACGGTTCTCTCGGCGGCGAACCGGGCTGCGGAGGCGGCCAATGGCATCTCGGCTCGGACGGGTCCCGCACCTTCTACGGGTCAAAGGCCCACATCGTTCCGGAGTCAGGCGAATGCTGGGTCTGCGTCTCCACGGGCGGCGGCGGCTATGGACGTCCGATCGACCGAGACGCGAATCGGGTTGCCGAGGACGTTCGAGACGGGCTCGTGTCGGCCGATTTCGCGCGCGACCTGTACGGGGTCGTCCTCACCTCTACAGGCGAGGTGGACGAGCCGGCGACAATCACCCGGCGAGCCGAGCTCGAGGCCTCGCTTGTCTACGAGGTCACGAAGCCCAACGTTCCCCGTGCATCGTCCTGGCTCACTCGCGAGATGCGCGCGGACGAGGTCTTCATTCAGGACTCCCTCTAGGAGAGCTGACATGGGATTCGCAGTGGGCGTCGATATCGGTGGGACATTCACCGACTTCGTCTTCGCCAACGGAGACGGCCAGGTCGAGGTGCGCAAGATCTCGACGACCGCACGGGATCCGGCCCAGGGAGTGCTGGACGGACTCGCCCGGTTCGCGACCGAGCGCGGCTCCACGCTCGGCGAGCTGGTCTCCGAGATCGATCTCTTCGTGCACGGAACCACGATTGCGACCAACACCGTGATCCAGCGAAACGGGCCGAAGGTCGGGTTGCTGTGCACGGAAGGACATCGCGACATCCTCGCCCTCCGCGACGGTCTCAAGTGGGAGCGGTTCAACCTCCACATGGATCCGCCGGATCCCTTCATTCCACGTCACCTTCGACGAGGGATCAGCGAGCGACTCGACTACAGCGGTGTCGTCGTCAAACCGCTCGACAAGGACAGCGTGACAGCCGTTCTCGACGACTTCAGGGCCGAGGGAGTGAGCTCGGTCGCCGTCGCCTTCCTCTGGTCGATCGTCAATGACTCTCATGAGAAGGAGGCGGAGGAGCTCATCCGGGCACACCTGCCCGAGGCCGATGTCGTCGTGAGCTCCGACGTCCTACCGATGATCCGTGAGTGGCCCCGGACGTCCGCCACCGTGCTCTCCGCCTACATCAAGCCCGGGATTGCCGAGTACCTGACGAAGCTCGAGATAACGCTCAAGGAGCTCGGCTTCGAGCACCAGCTGCTGATCATGCAAGCAACAGGGGGGACCTCGACGATCCCCGAGGTCCTGCGGCGCCCGGTCTACGCCATGGGCTCCGGTCCCGCGGCGGGCCCGGCGGCCGGCGCGTTCATCGCCGCACCGTTCGCCTGGGACAACCTGATCACCGCCGACATGGGAGGGACGAGCTTCGACGTCTCGCTCATCACGGACGGACGACCGCACACAACGAAAGAAGTGCAGGTCGACCATCTGCCGATCGGGATCCAGGCTCTCGAGATGCACTCGATCGGCGCGGGCGGCGGGAGCATCGCGTGGATCGACTCGGGCGGCGCTCTCCGGGTAGGTCCCAGGAGCGCCGGGTCGAATCCCGGTCCTGCCTCCTACGGCATGGGCGGTACGGAGCCCACTGTCAGCGATGCCAATCTCGTCCTCGGCTACCTGGACGAGGCGAATCTCCTCGGCGGCTCACTCCAGCTCAGGCGCGGGCTCGCAGAAGAGGCGATCGAACGCAACATCGCCAAGCCGCTTGGGATGAGCGTGCCCGAAGCTGCCTACGCCATCTTTTCCGTCGTCAACCACACCATGGTCGAGGCGATCAAGGTGCTGTCGGTCCAGCGGGGGATCGACCCGCGGGACTACGCACTGATCGTCGGCGGCGGAGCGGGCGGGATCCATGCGTCCTGGCTCGGTTTCGAGCTAGAGATCGCCGACATCGTGGTGCCGGCGGAGGCGGGTGCTTTCTGCGCGCTGGGGATGATCGTCGCCGACGTTCGTCACGACTTCCTCCGGACACTTCCGCAGCGCAGCGACGGCTTCGACCCCGCCGCCGTCAACGCGCTGTATGCGGGGATGGAGGCCGCGGCGACGCAGGCGCTTGCCGAGGAAGGCTTCAACGCATCACGGATCGAGCTGACGCGGTCGGTCGATGCCAAGTACCAGAACCAGCTGCACGAGATCACCATCCCGATTCCCTCTGGGAGGCCGGTAACCAGCGACGACGTCGGCGAGATCGTCGCTGAGTTCCACCGAACCCACCGCCAGCTCTACACGTTCGCTGTCGAGGATGCCCCGCTCGACTTCTACCACTGGCGGCTCACCGCCCTGGGCCGTATCCCACGCCATGCCCAGAGAGCAGCCAAACCGGTCGGCCCCGACCCGAGCAGCGCCTCGAAGGGAGCCCGAGCCGTCTGCTTCTCTCGAGAGGGTCGTTACGAATCGGCCGCAGTCTTCGACGGCGATCGCCTGCGTCCCGGGATGGTGCTAGACGGGCCAGCCGTGGTCGAACGCACGACGACCACAGTCGTCGTGCGACCCACCGAGCAGCTCCGCGTCACCCCGGAAGGGGCGTTCGCAATCTCTGGAGCGGCGTGACCGGGAACCACCGCACCGCCGTCGAAGGACTTGCCAATGTGGTGAGTCGCGTTGCCGCGGACTACGAGCAGCCTCTTGATTGCATCCACGCCCTCGAAGGGCCCATCGCGTCGGCGGTGCGCGACCCGTACTGGCTCGCCGCGCCATTCCGCCGCGTTCAGGGTCGGGGCGTCTACTACCTGCTGTGGCGCGACGCCGAGACCGATGTGAGCCTGCTCGCCATGGTGCTCGGGCCGGGCGAGGAGACCCCGATCCACGATCATCTGACCTGGGGGGTGGTGGGCGTCTACGAGGGGACACAGCGCGAAACGCGCTTCGTCCGGTGCGGCGACTCGCTCCAGGAGACGACCAGCCTGCGGCGCCGGCCCGGCTCGATCACGCACCTCCTCCCGCCCGACGACGACATCCATTTCGTCCGCAATGAGTCAACAGCCCCGGCCGTCTCGGTCTTCGTCATGGGATCGAATATCGGCTGCAGGCCGCGGCATCAATATGACCGCGCCGGCGGATCAGAGGAGATCGTTTCGGGCTACGCCAATGTCCACTGTGCTGGACAGGCCCGAAACCCGTTTTTCGTATCGCCGTTCATGTGAGCAGGCCCCACACACAGGAGGGAACGCAGCGGCAACCAACGCTGCGGGACGTTGCGGCACTCGCTGATGTCGATCCAAGCGTTGTGTCCCGGGTGCTCAACGACAATCCGCGCCTGAGCATTACACCCGAGACCCGCGCCAGAGTAGTTGCCGCGATCAAGGAGCTGGACTATCGCCCCAACGTCATGGCGCGTGGCCTGCGGCTCTCCCGCACCTGGACGATAGGGCTCGTGTTACCGGACCTGACCAACCCGGTCTACGGCCAGATGGTGAAGGGCGCCCAGATCCGTGCGCAGGGAGCCGGTTACGCCGTCGTGGTCGGAAGCCCGCTGAACGCGCACTCCATCGAACCGTCCTTCGCCCGGCTACTCGAGGAGGGTCGCTTCGACGGCCTCCTCGTAGCGTCGGCGATGCTCGACGGCGACGATATTCGTGAGCTCGCTACCGGGGCGCCGCCGGTCGTCATCGTCAACCGGCGGGTGGACGGTGTGGAAGCGAGCGTCATCCTGGATGACGCAGCGGGCAGTTCGCTCGCTACCAGGCACCTGCTCGCACTGGGACACGAGCGGCTTGCCCACATCGGCGGCCCCGCCGACGTCGACACGTCCGTTCGCCGACGCGAGGGCTTCGAGAGAGCGGCCGCCCGAGATCATGCAGCCCAGACCGTCGTTGTCGCCGGGGCCGGGTACGACGCCGAATCAGGCTACGAAGCCACGATGCGCCTGTTCCGAGGCGAGCTCGAGATAACGGGGATCTTCGCAGCCAACGTGATGATCGCGATCGGTGCCATCCGGGCTGCCGAGGAGCTCGGCAAAGCGATCCCCGGCGACCTGTCGATCGTCGCTCTGCACGATTTTCAGCTTGCCGCCTTCACCCAGCCGCCGCTGACTACCGTTGCCATGCCTCTGGAGGAGCTTGGCGCCGCGGCGGTCGACGTCCTTCTCGCACGTATCGAGGGCGGCAGCGGCGAGAGCAGGGTGATCACGACTCCGCCTGCACTGATCCTCCGGAAGTCGACCGGGCCACCGCCCAGAGCTCGAACGAGACTGAGGATGTCCACGTGAGCGGCGTCGGGGTGGTCACGGGCGCAGCGAGCGGCATCGGGTACGCATGCGTCGTCGAGTTGCTCGCGCGCGGCTGGGATGTCGTCGGGTGGGACGTCTCGCCCGGAAACGATGAACGAGTGACCTGGCGGCAGGTCGACGTCGGCGACCATGAGTCTGTGACGGCGGCGGCGGCCGACGTCCCGAAAGCGTCGCTGCTCGTCAACGCGGCAGGTGTCTCCGACCGGGCACCTGCGGCCGAGATGACGCCCGAGCAGTGGGAGCGGGTGCTCCGGGTCGACCTGACCGGAGTCTTTTTCTGTTGCCGTGCTCTGTTCGGCTCCTTGGTCGCCGGACAGGGCACGGTCGTCAACATCGCTTCCATCGCGGGGCATCGCTCGTTCGCCCAGCGCGCGAACTACTGCGCGGCCAAAGCCGGCGTGCTCGCGCTGACAGAGGTTCTCGGTCTCGAGTGGGCCGAGCATGGCGTGCGAGTGATAGCGGTTAGTCCGGGGTTCGTCGCGACGCCGATGATGGTGGCCGGGATCGAGGCCGGCTTCATCGACGAGGAAGAGGTGCTCGGCCGGACGCCGCAGCGCCGGCTCGCGAGCTCCGAGGAGATCGCGAGGTCGATCATCTCGCTTGCCGGCGAGCCCTTCCATTACCTGACGGGAACGACGATCGTCATCGACGGAGGGTGGTGTGCAAACGGAGGCTTCTGATACCCCATCCTTCCGCCGGGATCCCTGGCCGTCGCCCCAACCTGCTTGGCAGGATCCGCCCTGGATTCTCTCCGGCCGCGTTATCACGGCGTGGTTCGAGGCTCCCCGACCCGTCGTAGAAGCCTCGCTCAGTCCTGATCTGTTCCCCGAGTCCGATCCCCCGTATCGGGTGCGACTCCGGTTCTACGAGTTGGACTGGGAAGCGCAGGGCGTGAATCGGGGGCAGGCGCTCGCGCCCCACCGGGGGAGCTTTCGAGAGGCGGCAGTCGGCTTTCCAGCTCGGGCAGGCTCGCTGGAAGGCGATATGTCCGTCTTCATGTGGGCCGACTCCGATACGTACCTCATGTGGGCCCGCGAGGCATTCGGCTGGCCTCTGCTACGCGGCGAGTTCGAGTTCGCGGGTGACGTGTGGACCGGCCTCGAGCTCACGGGCACCTCGGGACGAGCCCGCGTTACTGACGAGTGGGGAACGGCTGCGATTGTGGACGCCCAGGTCGAGGCACCTGCCGAGCCCGTCTCGCTTGCGGCGCAATGGGTGACTCCGCGCCGTATTCTCCGGAGAGCTGGGCTCGATGGCGAGACACGCGAGCTGCAGGTCGTGCGGCCAGAGGTGAGGCGCCCGGGGGCGCAGTTCAGCGGAGCCGCAACCGTCTCGTTCGGGTTCCGCGATCCCCATCCGCTTTCCCTGCTCGATCGGGTCGAGGCGACGCTTCACGTGGTGGACGGCTTCGAACTACTGGTCGGTGGGGATGTCGAGCTCGTCTGAGTCCTCGCCGTACGGTGACGGCGACCGGGTCGCGATCGTGACAGGTGCGACTCGCGGCATCGGACGTGCGATCGCCGTCGATCTCGCTCGTGTGGGGATGGCCGTGGGACTTCTCGGTCGTGACGAGGCCGCGGGGCAGGAGACGATCGAACTTGTCCGCGAAACCGGGAGCCGAGCGATATTCGTTCGTGCGGACGTTCGCTCTGAGGATGATCTCGCCGCCGCCGTTGACTGCGTCGTCAACGAGTTCGGACGCGTTGACGCGATCGTGAACAATGCCGGCATCGCCAGGCTCGAGGGAGCCGGCGGCGAGACCCGTGCCGGCTGGGACGATGTAATCGCCACCAACCTCACGGCGCCGTTCCTGCTCGTCCGACAGGCGCTCGAGCATCTCAAGCGCTCTCCCGCCGGTGCCATCGTCAACATCGGCTCCGTATTGGGCGAGGTGGTGATGCCGAACGTCCTTGCCTACGGGGCGGCAAAAGCGGGGCTGCACCATATGACCCGCCAACTCGCCGTGGATCTGGCGCAGTTCGGTATTCGCGCTAACTGCGTCGTTCCGGGGTTCGTCCGAACCGACATGTACGAGCTGGCGCACTCGCCTGGCCGCAAGCGTCGGATCGAACAGGTGCACGCGCTCGGGCGGGTGGGCGAGCCGGAGGAGATCGCGAAGGTCGTGACGTTCCTCGTGTCGGACGACGCATCCTTCGTGACGGGAGCTTGCGTGCTCGCCGACGGCGGCTTGACCGCCCAGTTCGGGCTCACGGGAGAGAGCGACTCTTGACGCGAAGCACGACTCGGCACTCGGCGGCGTCGGAGCCGAGGCGCGGGCGCTGGCGGGTCGGGATCGACACGGGCGGGACGTTCACCGATCTCGTCGCGATGCGCGTCGGCGATCTGCGTATCGCCAAGGTCCCCTCGACGCCGTCCGCATTCGAGCGGGGCGTACTCAACGCCATCGCCGAGGCAGGGATCGAGATAGGAGAGATCGATCTTCTCGCGCACGGCACCACCGTCGCGACGAACGCGGTGATCACCGGAGAGGGAAGTCCGACAGCCCTTCTGACGACGGCAGGCTTTCGGGACGTTCTAGAGCTTCGCCGTCACAACCGAGGCGAGCTCTACGACATTCTCTGGGATCCGCCCAAGCCGATCGTGCCACGGCGCCACCGCTTCGAGGTCGCCGAGCGACTCGACTCTGCCGGCGGGGTGCTGCGGCCCCTCGAGGAGGAGGACGTCGCACGAGCGGTCCGGGCGGCCTTGGCTGCGGGCATCAACACCTTCGCGATCTGTTTTCTGCACTCCTACGTCAACGCCGCGCACGAGCTCCGGGCGAAGGAGATCGTCACGGAACTGGCTCCGCACGCGTTCGTCTACTGCTCCTCGGACATCCTCCGCGAGCCGGGTGAGTTCGAGCGGACGTCAACCGTCGTCGTAAACGCCTACCTTGGCCCCGTCGTCTCCTCGTACCTCGAGGCGCTCCACCAGACGCTGATCGCAGGAGGCTTCACGGGGAGGCTCCTGGTCATGCATTCCGGTGGAGGCCTCCTAACGGCAGAGACCGCGGCACGTGTTCCGGCGCGGCTCGTTACGTCGGGTCCCGCGGCGGGCGCGATGGCGGCGGAGCTGATCTCGTCGTCTCGGGGTTCCGACGGCAGCCGAGCCGTCGGATCGTCGGTCGGCGGATTACGAGAGGACAACGTCATCTCACTCGACATGGGCGGGACGAGCGCCGACATCGCTGTCATTCGAAACGGCCATGCTCGGCTCGTCAACGAGCACTCCGTCGAGTTCGGCAAACCCATCCGCCTCCCCGCCGTCGACCTGACGACCATCGGTGCGGGCGGTGGATCGATCGCGGCTGTGGACGACGGAGGTCTTCCGAGCGTCGGACCGCGTAGTGCCACCGCGGTTCCCGGACCGGCCGCGTATGGCCTCGGCGGTCTCGAGCCGACCGTCACCGACGCCAACGTGGTGCTCGGTCGTATCGGAGCGGATGCCCCGCTCGCGGGCGGGGTGACCATCGACGCGGAGGCGGCCCGCACCGCGGTCAATCGCTTCGCCGCCGACCTCCACCTCTCGCTCGAGGACGCGGCACTCGGGATCGTCGAGATAACGAATCGGAACATGGCGCGCGCTATTCGGCTCGTGACCGTTGAGCGCGGACTGGATCCACGCACGTTTTGCCTCGTGTCCTTCGGCGGGGCAGGCGGCCTTCATGGCGCCGAGCTCGCCGCCATGCTCGGAATCACCCGTGTTGTCGTTCCGAGCGGTCCTGGCGTCACGTCCGCGTTGGGCTGCCTGTGCGTGGACATCGTGCACGACGTGGCGGAGGCACAGATCCAGCCGCTGGAGCACGTCGACCCCGGCCGGCTACGCGAGGCCTTCCGCGCCCTCGAGGCGCGCGTGGGCGAGCTCTTGGCCATGGACGGAGTCGGCCCTGCCGACCACCGGATCGAGCGCTATCTCGATCTTCGCTATGAGGGGCAGCGTCGCGCACTGACGCTCTCCGTGGACGAGGAGGATCTCCGGGACGGCTTCGAGGGACCGATCCGCGAGCGATTTCTCGCCGAGTACCTGCAGCAGTTCCACTACTCGACGACGGAGATCGGAGTCGAGCTCGCGGCTCTCCGCGTCAGGGGCCGTGGGCTGTTGCCGCGACCTGATCCGGGTGCGCTCGGGCGCGGTGCCGAGCGCACGCAAGAGGGAGCGAGCGTGCACCGAACGGTGGTGTCGCGCGAGGGCCCCGTCGAAGCTGCCGTCGCCGGGCGTTCGTCGCTCCGGGAGGGCGACCTGCTGGCAGGGCCGGCCGTCGTGCACGAGTACGACGCGACGACGTGGGTCCCTCCCGGCTGGTCTGCAACGGTGGAAGCGGGCGGCCACCTGGTCATGACCCGGCCGGAGCCCGGGAGGGACGTGGCCGCGGACGTGCTGCTCGAGGAGGCGGTGCGATGAGCCTGCGCGTCAGCGACCCGATCCTCTTCCAGGTCCTCAGCAGCTCGTTCACGAGCATCGTCGATGAGATGGGTGCACTCATGCAGCGAGTCGCCTTCTCGCTCGTCGTGAGCGAGGGCCGGGACTACTGCGGGACGATCTGCACCCGAGAGGGAGATCTCGTCACGTCTGGGACGACCGACTTGCCGGCTCACCTGGGCACGCATCCGTTCACGGTCCGAGGGATGCTCGACTGGGTCGGCAAGGAGCCGGAGGAGTTTCTCGCTCCCGGCGACGTGATGATCATGAACGACGCCTACATCGGTGGAACGCATAACCACGACGTCCGAGTCATCCTGCCGGTCTTCTTCGACGGCCGTATCGTGGCGTTCGTCGTCAACTCGTCGCACTGGACGGACGTCGGTGGTCACGTGCCGGGGACCTTCGATCCGAACGCCAGGAGCTCGCACGGCGAGGGCCTGATCATCCCGCCGTGCCACATCGTCTCGGGCGGTCGACTGAACGACGAGCTCGTCGGCCTGATCCTCCGGAACGTCCGTGTTCCGGAAGCGACGCACGGAGACCTGCTCGCGCAGATCGGCGCGGTGAGACTCGCCGAGCGGCGTCTGCAGGAGCTGCGGGAGCACTACGGCGAGAACGTCGTCCTCGGTGCGATGCGCGAAGTGATCGAATACTCCGAGACCCTGCTGAGGAAGGAATTCGCGCGCCTCGAGGACGGCAGCTGGCACGCGGAGGCATTCGTCGACAGTGATCCTGCCGTACCGGGCGGGCCTCCCGTCGGGCTGCGGATGACACTCGAGATCGACGGCGGCACCGCGGTCTACGACTTCCGGGAATCGGATTCTCAGGCAAAGGGCGCGATCAACGCACCGATTTCCTGCACGGTCTCGGCGGCGCTCGTCGCCACGAAGGCCATCTTTCCGCACGTGCCGATGAACCAGGGGGTCTTCAACGCGATCACGTTCCGGTTTCCGGACGAGCCCTCCGTCGTGAACGCAGCCTACCCGGCGCCGATCTCCGGGATGGCGGCCGCTGTCTTCCCGGGAATCGTGAACTGCGTGCTGTGGACGTTCGCCCACCTCGTGCCAGAACGGTGCATGGCGGGACCGACCGGGCTCACCAATATCACCTGGGGCGGGTTCGACGAGAGGCCTGGCCAAGATCGGGAATATGTCTGCTACCTCTGGCTCGAGGGCGGTTGGGGCGGTCGTCAGGCCCGGCGCGACAACCACACCGCCATGACGCTGTTCGCGACGAGCGCGACCAACCAGCCCGTGGAGCTCCACGAGCGAAGTGCGCCGCTCGTGTTCGAGTGCTACCGTCTCGAGCCCGATTCGGGAGGCCCGGGGGCGTCTCGCGGCAGCAACGGCGTGACCCGCCGCTGGCACGTGAGTCACGGCGATGCTGTGCTCTCGTGCCTCGGCAGCGGCCAGCGCTTCGGGCCCTGGGGCTTTGCCGGCGGGAAGGACGCGCCACCGAACCACTTCGTGTACGCGCCCGACGACGACGACGAGCGTCGTGAGATCGGGATGTTCGTGACCGGGTTCGAGGTTGCGCAGGGCCGCATTCTCGAATACCACCAGGCCGGCGGCGGCGGCTGGGGTGATCCGTTCGAGCGTGACCCGACCTGGGTCCTCGAGGACGTGATGGATGGTTACGTCTCGGTTGAGGGCGCGCGGCGGGACTACGGAGTCGTGATCGCGCCCATGGGCGACAGTCACGAGCTCGATCTCGACGCGACCGCGGCGATTCGTGGCCGCGGCGGCGGGCCAGGGCGAGCCGAGGCTACACGGTGACAGGTGTCCCGTCGAAGCTCGTAAGCGTGAAGCCGTCGAAGTCCTCGTTGAAGCATCGCCGCTCGTCCTCCAGCAGCCGGATGGCGATCTCCTCGCCCAGCTTCAGCGACTCCGACAGATCGGTTCGCCAGTGAATCCCGGCCATGTTGCGTCCCGTGGCGATGTTGGACGCCAGCTTGTTCAGCTCGCCGCCAACCGTGAGCTCCGTCCCTTCATACGGGAAGATCCCGGTGCCGACCAGATTGGTCTCGACCGGGTTCTGGATCACGAACGACTCGTCGAACAGGGCCTTGAGGATCGTGATGGTGGCGCCCGCTACCGTGGCATGACCCGCACCGTAGGCGGGATGCGGTGGGCACCCCTCGGGGTACGCCTGTGGCAGAAGGTGCGTGCCGTGCCGCTCCACGAGCCGCTCCAGCACGGCCGAGCGAAGCAGTTCTTCGGGAACTGGGTAGGCGGCGGCACCCAGCAGGTGGATGTGGACCCGCCCTGCGTACTCCTCGGGGCGCAGCCGCCGGTGCACGAACCATTTCTGATACCAGACCCCGATCACCGCAAGCTTCGCGACCGTTCCGAGGAGACTCGCAATGTACGGCTCGCCGAAGGTCCCGAACCCGCACTGATTCCTGGCGATGCGGGCGACGATCTCGCCGTCGTCGACGACCGCGTCGCTGTACGGGTTCCCGGCGTCCAGCGGTGCTCCCATGGCGACCAGGTTGAGGAACGCATCGAACGCGAGTTGGAACAGAACGTCGCGATGCACCCACTCGGCGAGGTCGCGACCGTTGCGGATGTACCGCCGAGTGTCGTCGTAGACGGCGGGCCCCAGCGCGTCGCCGTTCTGGGTCGCCAGCCACTCTCCGTAGGAGGTCAGGTAGTCCCGACCGGCCACCGTCGTGCGGATGCGCCGGTCGACTCGCTCGGCGCCGAACGGGGCATCGAGCCACAGAAACTGGGATATGAACGGCCCGACGAGCGCACCGGGTACATCAGCGCGGAAGAGTGTCGCGCCCGTGACCTCGCCGTCGAACGTGGGCCCTCGAAAATCGCTCATGCCGGAGAGGTCGTCCGCCGCTTCGGCCACGAGCGCGGAGCTCGTGTACTCGGCGAACGGTACGTCGCGTGCGAGCGCCATCCAGTAGAGCTCGACCATCTCCCCGGCTGCCTCGTCGCTCGCGAAGGCGGGCGCAGGACGCATCGTGAGCTGCTCGGGATCGGCACCCTGGAGTACGAAAGCGATACCGGCTTGCGGATTCTTGAGCCGAGCTGCCAGGGCCGGCGAGCCGCGCGGGATCCGGTCGAAGTCCGCCGGTTCGCCAGATTCGACAGCTCGGAGCAGTGCCGCGTAGGCGGCGGGGTCGACGTGTCCGAGCTCGTCGTGCGGGAGCCCCTTCGAGTAGCTCGCAAATCGTGTCGGGTACCGATCCTCGTCCCCGTTGACCGGGTGGTCGACGACCGGTCGCGACAGCTGCGCCGAGGCGGCGGTAACGCGAACGTCGTGGGCGCGCCCGCGCCTGAGTCCGAGGCTGGCTGGTCCCTCCGCTGCGCTCGGTGCCCGGTCGGAGACCGGGTCGCCTGCGTTGGCGGCGGCACCTCCGGCAAGTGTTGCCAAACCGGCGCCCGCCGAGGCGAGAAACGCGCGTCTGGAACGGCGAATTCCGGAGGGTTGATCGGAATCGTCTGGTTGAGGCGCCACTCGAGTTCCTCGGAAAACGATTGACCGGAGGTCCTTAAATGGAATCTTGACTGGATCCTCAATCTCATTGTAACATATTCTGAGATTAAGTCTAGGAGGAGGGTGCATACAGTGAGCGACGAGCTCGAACAGGCACCGGACAAGGGAGCCGACCAATCGCGTTCGACGCGGCGGCAGTTCCTCAAGGGCTCGGCTACGCTCGGCCTGGCCGTCGGCGCAATCCCTCTGATCGCCGCCTGTGGCGGCGATGATGACGGCGGAGAGGCGGCCGCTCCCCCGCCCGAGGCGCCCCCCGCGGAGCCGCCCGCGGAGCCTCCCGCGGAGACCGGGGCGGCTCCGGCCGAGACGGGCGCTCCCGCGCAAACCTTCTCGGGTCAGGTCGTGGTCGCCACCATGCCGGGCCCCCGATGGGAGGGCGCGCTCCAGGGCACTGCGCAGGCCTATATGGATCTGAACCCGGACGTCGAGGTCCAGATCGTCGTCTCACCGTTCACGGAGCACTATCAGCGCATCGCGACCTCGCTCGCGAGCGATTCGAGCGAGTTCGACGTGTTCGTCTTCGATGCCGCGCTCATGGGGCAGTCGTATCCCAAGCTCCAGCCGCTGAACGACCTCTTCGAGACCGATCCCGAGTGGCGCGACTACTACCTCGGCGGCGTGCCCGAGGAGTACCGCGGTAGCTGGGACTGGGACGGGGTGCCGTACTCCGTCGTCCACGACGCCAACGCGATGATGGCGTGGTGGCGCACGGACATCTTCGAGCAGGAAGGCCTTCCCGAGCCGACCACATTCGAGATCATGCTCGAGAACGCGCGTGCCCTCGGCGAGCTGAAAGAGGGTAGTGGGTTCATGACCACCGCCGCCGCGGACGCGCACCTCGCAGTCCTGGTGACCGGCATGATGCACGCGTACGGTGGCCGGTGGTGGGAGAACGACACGCCGGACAAGTTCGGTCGCGTGAGCGCCGATGACCCGCCCGGCGAGATCTTGCTCGACTCGGCCGAGATGATCGCCGCGATGACGATGCTGTACGACCTCAATCAAGCCGGGAACCCGGCCTCGCTCAACGCGCGGGAGTTCGAGAACAACGAAGCGACGATCAACGAGCAGGTTTACCAGCAGCTGATGTGGTCCGGTCTCATGGTGCTGCAGAATCCCGAGCTGAATCCGAATCTCTACGACAAATTGCTGAGTCGTGACTTCCCGCTCGGAGGCAGCAACACCGACACGAACGCGACCGGTATCAAGGGCGGGTTCGGTCTCGCGATCCCGGCAGCGTCGGAGCGGGTCGAGGTCGCTTTCGACTTCTGCAGGTTCTCCACGAGCGCCGAAGGCTCAGAGGCCTTCATCGCCGGCGGCGGTCAGCCCGCGAACGCGACGCTACTCGAGGAGTACTCGGCACAGCAGGGGTTCCAGGTGTTCTCGACCATCGCTGAGGGCATCATTCACGGGCACCATCAGGCTCAGTTCCCGGAGGGCGGTGAGTTCTACACGGTGCTGTTCACGAACGGCGGGGCTATCCTCGCCGGTGACGTGTCGCCCGAGGAGGGCTGCGCGAAGATGAAGACTGACACCGAGGCGCTGATGTCTCGGGCCGGCTACATCTAGACCGCGACGGACAAAGTCGCGCTCAGATGAAGGGAATCGAGCAGCGGCTTCCCGGATCTGTGGGCGTGCGTGTTACCCGCCATCGAGGTGACACGCGCGCCCATCTTCTGATGCTCGCGCCGGCACTCGTGATCCTGGTGCTCCTCGCGATCACGCCGCTCGTCTATCTCTTCTACTACGCCTTTCATCGCCAGAGCGTCTTCCAGCACGAGCCGGCCGAGTGGGTCGGGCTGGGCAACTTCGAGTATCTCTTCAACCAGTCCTTCTTCATATCGGCGATCGAGCGAACCTTCGTGTTGGCCGGCTTCGCACTCGTGCTCGAGTTCGTCCTCGGCTTCTTGCTGGCGGCGTTGGTCTACCGGAGCCGCCACCTCCCGGGCATGGGGCTCGTCAGGACATTGCTGACCACGCCGATCCTGCTCGCGCCGATCGTGACCGCACTGATGTGGCGTTTCATGTACGAGCCCAACTTCGGTGTCATCAACTACCTCTTCGGAAAGATCGGCCTTCCGACCGAGGCGTGGCTCGCTAACCCTGACCTTGCCCTGTGGTCCGTCGGCGTGGTCGACGTGTGGCAATGGACTCCGTTCGTCTTCCTCGTCATCCTCGCGGGAATGTACGGGCTGCCTCGCAATATCTACGAAGCCGCAGAACTGGACGGCACACCGATGTGGCGTCAGGTCACGCACATCACCATCCCGCTGCTCAAGCGCGTGCTCCTGATCATTCTCCTGCTTCGACTCATCGATCTCCTGCGAGTCTTCGACATCATCGTCGGGACGACACAGGGAGGACCCGGGGTAGCCACGCAGACGCTGCCAGTGTTCATCTGGGTGACGGCCTTCCAGCAGTTCTCTGCAGGGGACGCTGCGGCCGCGTCGCTCGTTCTGCTTGCGATCGTTGCGGTGGTCATCACGCTGCTCCTTCGGATCACGGCAAAGCAGGGGCTCATTGGAGCTGGTCCCAAGTGAAGCGCGGTAGGACGCGACTGCTCTATGTCCCCATCGCGCTGATCACGCTGATCTGGATCTTTCCGATCCTCTGGACGGCTATCACCTCCTTCAAGCCGCTCGAGGCGCCTGGAGCTCTGGCCCCCGATTTCTCGTTCTCGCCCACCTTCGACAACTACGTTGCGCTCTTCGAGGAGAAGAACTTCGACTTCTACCTCAGGAACAGCATCCTGGTCGCCGGCGGCGCGACCGTCGTCTCGATGATACTGGCGAGCATGGCCGCCTATTCGCTGTCGCGGGCGAGACTCCGCGGCAAGAACCAGCTGGGCATGTGGATCCTCTCATTGCGCATGATTCCGCCGATCGTGGTGGTCGTCCCGTACTTTCTCCTCTTCAACCGTCTTCATCTGATCGATACATACTTCGGACTCTTCATCGCAAGTCTCGCTTTCTCGCTGCCGTTCGCCATCTGGATGCTGCAGGGGTTCTTCTCTGAAGTACCGACATCTCTTGACGAGGCTGCAGCGGCAGATGGCGCCGGACCCATGAAGACGTTGGTGCGCATTGTCATCCCGATGGCAAGATCCGGCGTGGCCGTGACCGCGATCTTCACGTTCGTGTTCGCATGGAACGAGTTCATCTACGCCTTTCTTCTAACCCGTCAGAATTGGGTGACCGCTCCGGTTCCACTTGGCAGCACGGCGACTCCGTTTCAGACAGACTGGGGCTATCTAACCGCGGGCGGCATCGTGTTCTTCCTGCCGTTGCTCATCGTGGTGTTCATTCTCCAGCGGGAGATGGCACGCGGGCTCACATTCGGAGTCGTGAAGTGATGTCGGACGCAGCCACCGTCGAGGTGATCGGGGTTGCGAAGCAGTATCCGGGCAGTGACGTCTTGGCGCTGACCGACGTGGACGTCGTCGTCGAGGCTGGCAGTTTCTTCGCGATCTTGGGCCCGTCGGGTTGTGGCAAGACGACGTTGCTGAGGATTCTGGCGGGGTTCGAGGTTCCTACTGAAGGCCGAGTCCTGATTGGTGAGCGTGATGTAACGGCACTTTCGCCGCGAGACCGGGATATTGCAATGGTGTTTCAGGACTACGCCTTGTATCCGCACATGTCGGTCGCCGAGAATATCGGGTTCAACCTGCGAAACAAGCGGGTGCCGCGCCGTGTGGTGAGCCAGCGCGTCGGTGACGTGGCGGAGACGCTGGGGATCCCGCACTTGCTGAAGAAGAAGCCGGGGCAGCTGTCAGGTGGCGAGCGGCAGCGGGTGGCGCTGGGGCGGGCCTTGGTACGTCAGCCGAAGGTCTTCTTGTTGGATGAGCCGCTATCCAATCTGGACTTGAAATTGCGTGAGGCGATGCGGATCGAGTTGGGACGACTGCATCAGGAGTTCGGCATTACCACCGTGTACGTGACGCACGACCAGGCTGAGGCAATGACGTTGTCGACGCGGTTGGCTGTGATGGAGGCGGGCAGGGTCCAGCAAGTGGGGACGCCTGACGAGGTGTACGCGCGGCCGGCGAACACGTTCGTTGCGCGGTTCATCGGCTCGCCGTCGATGAACGTGTTCCGAATGCGCGTGGACCATGGGTGGTTGCGCGGTGTGGACCATCCGCGGGCATGTCTGCCGGCGCCCACGGAGAGGATCGTGTCGGGGGTCGAGGTGCTGGCAGGAGTACGCCCGCATGATCTCCGGGTGGTGGAGGGAGCGGGCATCCCGGTCTCGGTCGCGTTCAGCGAGCACCTCGGACGGAACAACTTCGTGGTCTGTCAGCCGCTGGAGGACACGAACTACCTGCACGAGCAGGACGCAATCCAGGTCGAGACCCCCGCGAGCGTGTGGTATGAGCCGGGCACTCAGCTCAGCCTGAGCGCGGATCCCGGAGCGATCCGATTGTTCACCACTGAAGGTCAGGCGATCAGCGAGGACGGCGCAACGGTCGATCGGAGCCCGATGTCTGGCTCGGGCGGCGATCAGGTGGCCGGCGCCGGCGCCGGGTCTTGAGCGAGCGGACGTCCGCGTCGCCAAGTGCGCCGAGCGTGAGCAGGCTGCGAAGCACGGCATGGTTCGGCCCGCGTGACGTGGGGGGTCTGATCCATCGTGCCTATCTCCGGTCGGAAGGCTTCTCGGCCGAAGCCTTGGCGGGCCGTCCGATCGTCGGGATCTGCAATTCGTGGAGTGAGCTCGTCAACTGCAATCTCCACCTGCGCGGTCTCGTGGCCTCAGTGAAGCGCGGTGTGCTTCACGCGGGCGGCCTTCCGCTCGAGTTTCCGACGATGTCGCTCGGTGAGCCGTTCATGAAGCCGACGACGATGATGTATCGCAACCTGATGGCGATGGACGTCGAGGAGACGATCCGAGCCAATCCGATCGACTCCGTCGTTCTCCTCGCCGGCTGTGACAAGACGGTTCCGGCCCAGCTCATGGGCGCGGCGAGCGCCAATGTCCCCGCGATCATGGTGACGGGCGGGCCGATGGGTGCGTCCAGTTTTCGTGGTGAGTCGCTTGCCTCTGGAAGCGACCTGTGGCGCTACACGGATGAGCTGCGCGCCGGCGCGATGTCCGAGGAGGAGTACGCGGAGCTCGAGCTCGCCTTGACGCCGACCAGCGGACACTGCATGGAGATGGGCACGGCCTCGACGATGGCAAGCCTCGTGGAGGCGCTGGGCTTCGCTCTTCCCGGCACGGCCGGGATCCCGGCCCTGCACGCGAGGCGCGCGGTTGCCGCCGAGGCGGCAGGCCGCCGGGCCGTAGAGCTCGCCTGGGAACGGCTCACGCCGACAACGTTGCTGACGCGCGCAGCGTTCGAGAACGCGATCACGGTGCTGATGGCGATCGGAGGCTCGACGAACGCGGTGCTCCATCTCATAGCCCTCGCTGGACGTGTGGGTATCGAGCTTCCGCTCGAGGTCTTCGACGAGATCTCACGCCGAACGCCCGTTCTCGCGGACGTCAAGCCGTCGGGCCGGTACCTGTTCGAGGACCTCGATCGAGCCGGCGGAATCCCGGCGGTCATGTCGACCCTGCTCGACCAGTTGAGCGGCGATGCGGTCACCGTGACGGGCAAGACCGTTCGCGAGAACGTCTCGGTCTCGCCGGTGCGAGACCATGAAGTCATCCGGTCAGTGGACGAGCCGCTGGCCTCGGAAGGCGGCATCGCGGTTCTTCGAGGATCACTGGCGCCCGGTGGCGCGATCATCAAACAGAGTGCGATGTCCGCGTCGTTGCGACAACACGAGGGACCGGCGCTCGTGTTCGAGGACGTTCACGATCTCCTCCAGCGGATCGACACCCCTGACCTCGACGTGACGGCCGAATCGGTGCTCGTCCTCAAGAGAGCAGGGCCGAAGGGTCCCTTCGGAATGCCCGAATGGGGCCAGCTCCCGATTCCGCGGCGGCTGCTGGAAAGCGGCGTCCGGGACATGGTGCGCGTCTCGGATGCACGGATCAGCGGAACCGCTTCAGGGGCGGTGGTTGTCCATGTCACACCCGACTCCAGCACCGACAGCCCGTTGCGCGCCGTCCGCGACGGCGACGTGATCGAGCTCGACGTCGACCGCCGCTCGCTCGAGCTTCGTGTTCCGCCGTCCGAGGTCGCCCGACGATTGTCCGAGACCGTGCCGCCCGTGCCGGCAGCTACACGTGGGTATCAGGCCCTCTACTTCGCGCATGTCCTGCAGGCCGATGCGGGATGCGACTTCGACTTCCTACGCAACGAGCCGGGGACGCCTGCAGAGGAGCTTCCGGCGGGACTCCTGGAGGGATGGCTGACGGGGTGGTAATCCCGGAGATCGGAGTGCGGTCACATGGCAAGTAGCTGGCGGGGCATCTTCCCGAGCATTCCAACGCCGTTCACAAGCGCCGGCGACGTCGACCTCCGCGCCCAGCAGGCCGTGGTCCGGTTCGCCGTCGAACAGGGCGCGCATGGAATCATGTGCTTTGGTCTCGCGGGCGAAGTGTTCAAGCTCACCGCCGAGGAGCGGAGGCGCCTCGCAGATGTCATCCTCGCAGAGGCCGCCGGTCTTCCCGTTCTCGTGGGCGTCAGCGCGGAGAGCGAACATACGGCGCGAGAGCTCGCACGACATGCGGCCGCAGGAGGGGCTACGGGAGTCGTCGTGGCTCCGCCGGTGACCTCGCGCCCTTCGCGCGACGAGCTCGCCCGCTTCTTCTCGCGCGTGGCAGAGAGCGCTCAGATCCCGGTGATGATCCAGGACGCCCCCGAGTACCTCGGGGTTGCGCTAGGACCGGAGTTCGTCCGTCGGCTGGCCGACTCGACACCGAACGTCGAGTACGTGAAGCTCGAGACCGGTCCGGATGGTCTCGCCACGTGGCGGGAGGAGCTGGGCGACGGGATCGGGGTGTTCGGAGGCAACGGCGGGCTTCACATCCTCGAATGCATGCGAGCCGGCGCGGTCGGCCTGGCGCCGGGCCTCGAGGTGATCGACCTCCTGGTCGCCATCCACGACGCTGAGGTCGCCGGCGACCAGGCCCGTGCGGAGCAGCTCTATCGCGAGTTTCTTCCCCTGATGGTCTTCGAGATCCAGGACATCGACCACTACAACGCGTGCGCGAAATACGTTCTCGCTCGCCGAGGGGTGGCGCTCGAGACGCATTTGCGCGCTCCTGCGCCCGCACTCACCGCATCCGCGAAGGCGGTGCTCGACTCGTTTGCGGACTCGCTCGGACTCGTGCCGCGGGGTGTCTAGACGGCCTTGTATACGACGTTCTCGAGTGGCAGGCCCGTGCCGAGACGTTGGATCTGCCCGGCGATGAAGCGCCACCGGCCGTCCAGTGTGCTCGCCGACCAGCCCGACGAGTGCGGCGTCATCACGACGTTGTCCAGCTCCCAGAACGGAAGCGAGGCCGGATAGACGCGTTCTCCTACCTCGGCCGGATACCGGTACCAGACGTCCAGCGCGGCCCCGGCGATCCCGCGCGAGCGGAGGGCGTCGAAGAGTGCCTGTTCCTCGACGACCGGCCCGCGGCAGACGTTGACGAGATAGCCCTCCGGGCCGAGGGCGAGAAGCTCGGCCTCGCCGATCAGCCCGTGCGTCTCGTCGGTCAGCGGAACGCAGAGAATCGCGAAGGTGCTCTGATCGAGCAGTCTTGTGAGATCGCCCATGCCGCCGAGCCAGTCGAGCCCGTGCTCGGCGCCACGCGAGGGAGAGGGTTGACGGGTCACGGCGATTGTTCGCATTCCCAGTGCGCGCAACAACGTCGCCGTCCGTCCGCCGATGTGCCCGAGGCCGATCAGACCGGCCGTCGTCCCGCGCAGGTCCCGCTCCGGGGTGCCGCTGAAGCTGACGGCCTCGTGCCACAGTCCCTGCCGCAAGTCCCGGTCGTACACGAGCAGGCGGCGCGTCAGGGCGAGCATCGCCATCACGATCCACTCGCTGATCGCGGTTTCATGCTCGAAGACGTTGCACAACGCACAGTTCGGCGGGAGCGCGCCGAGCTCGATGCCGTCGTAGCCGGCACCGAGGACCTGAACAAGCCGGAGACGGCTGGCGTGGGCCGTGTGTTCGGCGGTGAGTTTCGCGCAGACGACCGCGTCGGCTTCGGAAAGTGCGGCCCGAAGGCCTCCCGAATCGCCGTCGGCGATCGTCACGAGCTCGGCCGCCGGGATCTGCTCGCGGAGCCACGGAATACCTCTCGCACTCCCGCCGGGGAGCGCCACGCGAAGCTCGGATCCGGATCCGCGCATGAGCTAGGCGATGAAGGGGACGCCGTAGTCGTCGCCGAGCTGTCGGAGCAGGCTCGTTACCTCGGCGTCCAATGGAATCCCGTCGGCGCGCTTCGATGTGCTCCTCGCCTCGAGCTCTCCGGGAATCAGAAACGGCGCCGACCAGCTCGCACGAGGCGCGTTGTGCACGGCGTCCGCGAGCCGTTCCAACGCGTTCCCGTACTCCGTGACAGAGAACGCCTCGACGTCGACGGCCACCAGGAAATGGCCGGTTCCCTGGGGTCCTTGCGCATCTGGCCCCTCCTCGATTTCGGGGCTGACCCGAGCGCCCGGCAGGCAGCCGGCGAGAACGTCGATCATGAAGGCAAGGGCGAAGCCTTTGTGATCGGCCATGGGGAGAACGGAGTTGCGCAGAGCTTCGTCCGGGTCGGTCGTCGGTCTCCCGTCTCGACCGATCGCCCAGCCTTCTGGGATCGCCTGTCCCGACCGTGCTGCCATGATCACTTTCCCTTGAGCGACGACGCTCGTTGCGATGTCGAGAGACGGCATCGGGATGCGCGGTGTGCCGGGGCCGGCAACGGCAAGTGGGTTCGTGCCGAGCACGGGAGCGAGCGCCCCTTCCGGAGCCATTCCCGGGTCCGAGTTGCTCACCACGATGCCGACGCAGCCGCGGACCGCCGCCATCTCCGTGTAGCACGATGCAGCGCCGAAGTGGCTCGAGTTGTGCACTGCAACTGCCGCGGCGCCGGCAACCTTCGCCTTGGCGCAGCAGTGCTCCATCGCGAACGTAGCCACGTAGGCTCCGAGTGCATTGCAGCCATCGACGAGAGCGAGGGCGGGCAGATCGACCGCCACTCGCGGTGTCGCCGAGCCGTCGGTCGTCCCCGCCCGAAGCCGTGGCAAGTAGAACGCGAGGAACACGATCCCGTGCGAGTCCAGGCCACGAAGATTCGCACCGATCAGGGCTCGCGCCGTCGCCAGGGCTGCGGGCTCGGCCGCTCCGGCCATTTCGAGGATGGCGGCGGTCCACGCTCGGAGCTCGTCCGGGTGGAGCACAATGCGATCGCGATCCTCGACCGGCGTCACTGGCCTAGTCTTACATACGTCATCTGATCATATGATATTGTGAAGCGCTGAGTACGGCAAGAATCAGGAAGGTATCTCCGTGTCGTACGTATTGGCTGTAGACATCGGCGGGACATTCACGGACCTCGTTGCACTCGACGAGGAGACCGGCGAGGTCGTTGTCGACAAGTCGAGCAGCCTCGCAGACGATCCGATCAAGGCCGTGCTGCGGGTGGTGGCCAAGACGGGCATTCGGGTTGACGAGGCGGAGTTGTTCGTCCATGGCACGACGGTCACGACGAATGCGCTCGTCGAGCGGGCTGGTACCCGGGTCGCCTACGTCACCAACAAGGGCTTTCGTGACGCGATCTTCATCCAGAACGCCAACCGTCGGGACCTTTACAGCCTCGTGTGGAAGAAGCCCCGGCCGCTGGCCGCGCGCCACGACTGCCTGGAGGTCAACTGTCGGATCGACAGTCGCGGCCGGGTTCTCCAGGACTTGCCGAGCGACGACATCGAGCGCGTTATCGACCATCTGCGTCGCGAGGTCGTCAGCAGCGTGGCGATCTCGTTTCTCTTCTCGTATCTCAACCCGGTGCACGAGCTCGAGCTCGCCCGGAGGCTGACCGAGGCGCTGCCAGATCTCTCGATTTCCATGTCCCATGAGGTCTATCCGCGCTGGCGCGAGAACGACCGGGGCCACACGACGATCGCTGATGCCTACCTGAAGCCGATGTTCCGTCGATACACCGAGAACCTCCAGGGCGGTCTCGAGGAAGCGGGCTCACCTGCGCGGCTTCTGGTCATGAAGTCGAACGGAGGCGTTGTGGAGGCCGAGACCGCCGCGGAGCGGCCGGTGAACTATCTCGTGTCCGGTCCTGTCGGCGGGGTGATGGGTGGAAGGCATTTCGCAGCGATGGCGGGATTCGAGCGGATCATGACGATCGACATCGGCGGAACGTCGTGCGACGTCAGCCTCGTCGACCGGAGTGAGCTTCCGCGCGCGGAGAACTTCGAGATCGAGTTCGGCATTCCAGTCAAGGCTCCGATGGTCGATATCCGCACTATCGGCGCGGGTGGTGGCTCGATCGCCTGGATCGATGCGGGAGGGCTGCTGCGAGTAGGTCCGCAGAGCGCCGGATCGACCCCGGGTCCGGCCTGCTACGGACAGGGTGGTACGGAGCCGACGGTAACCGATGCGAATCTCGTCCTGGGGCGCCTGAACGCGGACAATTTCTGCGGCGGCGAGATCCCCCTTCAGCTCGAGCTCGCGACCAGCGCAATCGAGCGTCTTGCCACACAGCTCGGGCAGTCCGCCGACGCCGCCGCGCACGCCGTCATCGAGCTCGCGAATCACAACATGGTCGATGCTCTGAGTGTCATCTCGGTCGAGAAGGGGATCGACCCCCGTGACTTCTGCCTCGTCGCGTTCGGAGGCGCGGGTGCGCTACACGCGGCGGAGATCGCCGCGATCCTCAATGTCGGCACGGTCGTCGTTCCTCCGTACCCCGGGAACACGTCCGCGTTCGGCCTGCTAACGGCGGGCCTACGCACGGATCTATCGACGACACTGCTCATCCGATCCGACGACCCGAACCGAGTCGATCGGCTGAACGAGAAGCTCGGGCCGCTGCGCGAGCGCGCGATCGAGACGCTGTTGCGCGAGGGATTCAAGGGTACACCCGAGGTCGATCAGCGCCTCGAGATGCGCTACCTCGGCCAGAACTACCATCGCGAGACCGCCCTCGCCATCCACGCACCGATCACCGACGCCGATTTCGACGCTGCTGTGCAGACGTTTCATGCGGACTACCGGGACTTCTACGGCTACGACCAGCCATGGGAAGTCGTCGAGACGGTCGGCGTCATCGTCAGCGCGATCGGGCGCCGAGCAGGCCCCGCGGCACACTTTCGACCGACGCAGCGCGAGGAGCCGATCGTGTCCGCTCGCGATGTGTACTTCGCCACGCACGGTTTCATCCCGACCGACGTCGCCCAGCGCGACGCGCTCCATCCCGGGGAGGCACGCCCGGGTCCACTCGTGGTCGAGGAAGCGCTCGCGACCACGCTCGTCCCCCCGTACGCCAGTCTCCGCGTGCACGAAAGCGGCAGTCTGCTGATCGACCTCGACAAGGCGGAGAGCTGATGTCGCAGGTGAGCCAGACCGTCGTGGATCCGGTGACGATGACCGTAACCGCGAACTACCTCGTCACGGTGACCCGTGAGATGGGGCAGGCGATGCAGAACACCGCGTACTCGCCGATCTTCAATGAGGCGCTCGATTTCTCCTGCGCTGTGTTCGACGAGGAAGGGGAGATGATCGGCCAGGGAGAATTCTGCCCGGCTCAGCTCGGCGCAACGACGATGGCGCTGCGGTGGATCATCGACGAGTTCGGCCTGGACGCGCTCGAGCCCGGTGACGTGTTCCTCCACAACGATCCCTACTCGGGCATGAATCACCTGCCCGAGCACATGGTCGTGAAGGCTGTGTTCTGCGACGGGCAGCGCGTCGGAATGGTTGCCTGCATCGGTCACATGGCCGAAGTGGGCGGTCTGGCCCCCGGGGGCTTTCCCGGCGACGCAAGAGAAGTCTTTCATGAGGGGCTCCGGATTCCACCAGTCAAGATCGTCAAGGCCGGTGTAGAAGTCGCAGATCTGTGGCGGATCGTTCTCGCCAACGGTCGCACTCCCAGAGTCACGGCCGGCGACTTGCGTGCGATGATCGGCTCCCTCAACGTCGGCGAGCGCCGTCTCCTCGAGCTCGTGCGGCGACATGGAATCAGTCGCTTCCGGGAGATCAAGGATGCGATCAAGGACTACTCCGAGCGGCGCATGCGCGCAGCCATCGGCTCGATCCCAAACGGCAGCTACGTCGCGCACGAGTACATCATCGACAATGACGGTTGGCTCGACGAGCCGGCCCGTGTCCGCGTGGAGCTCACCGTCGAGAGCGACCGGATCGTTGCCGACTTCACCGGCAGCGATCCGCAGCGGCAGGGGTCATGCAATCTCACGCTCGTCGCGACCACGTCCGCTGTCTACAACGCGATCCTCCATATGACGGATCCCGACATCCCGTCCAACGCAGGGAGGTATCGACCGATCGAGGTGATCGCGCCGCCCGGCTCGATCACGAACGCGACGTTCCCGGTCGCCACCGTGGGAGGGAACTCGGAGGTGCATCCGCACCTCGTCACGCTCATCTGGAAGGCAATGGCGGACGCCGTGCCCGACAAGGTCGGGGCCGCTGGCTCGGAGACCGCGATGCTGGTGACCTATGGCGGCGAGGATCCAGAGACCGGCGAGCTGTACAGCAACCTGATCCTGGAGGGGCAGGGCTACGGCGGAAAGCTCGCCGGGGACGGCTGGGATGTCATCACAGTCCCCAACTCGAACTGCGTGGTGACGCCGGTCGAGGTCTACGAGAGCCGTTATCCCCTGCTCCACCACGAGTTTTCGTTCAACGAGGGCTCAGGTGGCGCAGGACGATTCCGCGGAGGTCTCGGCAGCATTCGGCGGCTCGAGCTGCTGGCGCCGATGACGTTCTCCTGTTACCACTCGAGCGAGCGGCTCTATCCCTGGGGCCTGTTCGGTGGGGGCGAAGGCACGCTGTCGTCTTTCACCGTAAAGGCCCCAGGCGATCCCGATTACCGCAACTTCAAAGAGCGATACGGTGTCCGATGCGCCGGCAAGTTCACCAACGTGAACCTGTCGGCGGGCACGCTGCTCGAGCTTCGGGTCGGCGGCGGCGGAGGCTACGGCAAGCCGGCCGACCGTGACTGCGCGCTGATCGCCGAAGATCTCCTCCTCGGACTCTACGACGAGGAGACGACTCGAAGGCTATACCCGGATCAGGTCGACGAGGCGCTCGCGATTCGCGACAGGCTGCTCGCCGATCTCAGACGGCGATCGGCCGGGTGAGGGCGCCTTGGGCAACGTCAAGCGGGCGGGTGAGGGCGTCGGGTTCGCGAATCCCCACTGGGCGGTCACTTTCGACGGCGGGAGGGTCGCGCTCGGCCGGCTGACCATCGAACCGGAGATCGTCCTTCGCACGGGCACCCAGGAGCTCTCGTTCTCGGCCCGCGACGTGCAGGTCTCGATCGAGGACGGCGTGCTAGCCCGGATCGTCGTCTCCGGGCAGTCGCCGCGGGGCGACTTGCTGCGGTTGACGTACGACGTTCACGAGACCGAGAACCTCCATCTGTACGTGCGTCTCGAATGGGGCCAGCCGATCGAGGGCACATCGCTCGAGCTGCCTCGCCTGAGAATCGCCGGCATCAGACAGGTCACATTCCCTGACGCTGCGACGGTCGAGCCGCCGGCAGAGATGCACGTCGCCGAGCCCTGGCTCCAGCTTCGGGGAGACTCCGTTCTCGGCATCGGCATCACGAAGATGCCCTGGCAGGCGAGCTGGAACGACATCGGAGCCACCGGTTATCGAACCTTCGGCAACACGCGCGTCGCCGTCGCTCAGGAGAGCGTTTCACTTTGCGTCCCCGGTCCGTTCTCAGCGACCGCGGGCGAGACGATCGAAGCAGCGCTGATCTTCAGGCCGATCGACGAGTCTGTCGAGGACCTCCGGTATCAGTGCACACACGACGACCCGCGCGAGGTCGTCTACATCCCGCATGACGAGTGGGCACATTTCATGTCGAGACAGATCGAGGACCGTTGGCTCGGCCCTCCGATCATGGGGGGCTGTCCGGGCCGTCCAGCGGACCAGCTGATTCCCCGGTCGCTCGGCATGGACATCCTCGCTCACCGCCGATTCTCATGGAACAACGAGGACCTGTCTCTCTGGCGGATCACCGGCAAGTCGCTCTATCGGGACATCGCGATCAAGAAGGCGTACGGACTACTCGCCGCCCAGAACGAGCATGGCGGCTGGTTCGAAGGAGTCGAGTTCTACAACCTGCCGCCGCGTCACCATCAGCACTACAACTCGTACACCTCGTTCGTATATCTGATCGATGCATTCGATGTAACCGGTGAGCAGCGTTTTCTCGACGCGGCGCTGAGGAGCAAGGACTTCTGGTTCGGGCCCCCGCCCGCGAACAGCCACTCCAAGGACGCCGCGGATGCCTGGTGGTACCGGTGGGGCGGCTACATCAACGCGGCGGGCTACACGGACGAGCGCCACGCTCTCAACACCCATGCCAGCGTACTGATGATATTCAGCCTGCTCTGGTCGAGGATCGCCGATGCTGAGGCAAAGCGCGGCCTCGAGTATGGAGTCAACGCGTTCAAGCGCGCGCTCTCTGATGGGCTCCAGCGACCGAGCGGGCAGTTCCTCTACAGCCTGTCGCAGGTCGACCCACGATACGAACGGCCGGGGGATCCGCCGTACATCCAGGACGACCTCATCCCGGAGATCGAGAACGTCTACACGGTCCTCTCGGCCTTCCGGCTCCTGGTGGCGAATCGAGTCCAGCAGGATCCCGTCGTGGCCGAAAGTTGCGCCCGCGCGTTGGCCTACTTCTGGCAAGCGAATCGAGCCGGGCGCGCCTCGACCTACCGATCGTATCCGGTCAAGACATTCGGTATCGCTGCGGGCGATGTGGATCTGCGTTTTGCGTTTGCGCTTCCATATCTCCTTCGAGATCCAGACAACTGGACCTCGATCTATCGTGGGTTTTCGGCCTGGGTCGCGCCGTCCGGCGGGAAGGGACTCCTGGTGGAGCCTCACGGTCGCCCCGCCGGGCTCGAGTCCGTGTTTCTCTCTCGCACGGAGGACGACTTCACGTTCGCAGTCGTCAATGTCGGGCCGCCGCTCGCCCCCGTTCCAATCGCGGTGGAGCTCGACGAAAGAGCCGCCGGGAGCACGGTCGAGCTACGCGATCCCGGAGGCCAGCACGAAGGGCACCACCTCCCGAGCCATGAACGGGACGGGCGTCTCGACTTCGAACTCGCCGATCTCGGGGAGGGCGAGGTACGGGTCGTCCGGCTTCGGTCGGGGAAGGGGTGAGGCGAATGGGGCGGCTCGAGGGACGAATTGCGATCGTGACGGGCGCCGGCCGGGGCATCGGTGCAGCGATCGCGGAGCGTTTCGCACGCGAGGGAGCGGCAGTCGTCGCAGCGCAACGCACGGCGGAGGACGGGGAACGCGTCGTAGCCGGCATCGTCGAGCAGGGAGGCGAGGCCATCTCGGTCGAAGCGGACGTACGTGACCCGACCAGCGTCGAGACGCTCGTTCAGACCACGATCGAGCGGTACGGAGGACTCGACATCCTCTGTAACAACGCCGGCGTCGGGCTCATCCGTAGCGTCGTCGACACGACCACGGCCGAGTACGACTACGTGATGGACTCCAACGTGCGGGGGGTCTTCCTCTGCATGAAGTACGCGATCCCGCACCTCATCGAGCGTGGCGGGGGGAGCGTCATCAACATCGCGTCCGTAGCCTCGTACGTCGGTTTCCCGAACGACGCTGCGTACTGCACGTCGAAAGGCGCGGTACTCATGCTGACGCGTCAGGCGACACTCGACTACGCCCCGGCCAACGTCCGGGTAAACGCGATCTGCCCGGGTTTCATCGACACGCCGATGCTACGCGTTTACTGCGAGGGACAGGCCGATCCCGAGGCCGCGCTCGACGAGGTCATCGGGCTCCATCCCATGCGAAGGCTCGGCACGTGCGAGGACGTCGCCTCGGCGGCTGTGTACTTCGCCTCCGACGACGCCGGCTGGGTTACCGGCGCGGCTCTTGCCGTCGACGGCGGGCTTCTCTGTCACTGAGATGGGGCAGATTCGGCAGAGCAAGCTCCACGAGCAACTCGCGGCCGAGCTCGCCTGCCAGATCGTCTCCGGACGGCTGTCCCCGGGCGCCACGATTCCGTCCGAGCCGGAACTCGTCAACGAGTTCGGTGTCAGCAAGACCGTCGTCCGGGAGACCGTCCAGGCGCTCGCAGCAGCCGGGCTCGTGAGGATCCACCACGGGAAGCGAACGACGGTGCTGCCTGAGGAAGAGTGGAACATCCTCCATCCGCTCGGCCAAGTGGCGTACCGGACCGAAGGCCTCGCACCGGAGCTCATCCAGGAGCTCTACGCCGTTCGGATAGTGCTCGAGCCCAAGGCAGCTCGATGGGCGTGCGCCAACGGCCGTCCACAAGACATGAAGGCTCTTCAAGCGCATCTGGAAGGCATGCGAGAGAGCCTTGCCGCCGAAGACCTGCCCGAGTTCCTCGAGCACGACCGACTGTTCCATCTTGCCGTCGCGGATGCCTCGAGAAACCGTGTCCTTCGCGCAATGGTGCGCGACATCCACGAGGTGATACTCACGAGCTGGCTGCTGACTCGTCCTTCCATAACGGAAATGGAGACGGTGTATGTGCACCACGAGGTGATCTTCGAGGCAGTCGCGGCCCGATCACAAGACGAAGCGGAGGCTGCAGTGGCCCGTCACCTCGAATGGGCGCGACGGACAGATGCCGCGCTCAAGGACAGCGCATCTCGCGCTCAGCCGGCAGGTGTTCCGTCATGAGAGCCGTCGTCGCCGACGGCTTCGGTGAGGCCTGGGCGCTTCGTGAGGTCGCCGATCCGACTCCCGGGCCACGTGATCTCCTCGTGCAGGTCGAGGCGTCAGGAATCTGCTACACGGACGTCCAGCAGCTCGAGAACCCGGCGTACTCCGGAGCCTTCCCGCGTGTCCCGGGCCACGAGCCCGTCGGAAAGATCGTCGCGGTCGGAGGCGATGTGAGCGAATGGAGCGTCGGCGAGCGTGTCGGCGTTGCCTACGCCCAGCGGTGGTGCGGATACTGTCACCACTGCACCGGCGGCTATTACGAGCATTGCGGGCAGATCTCGCAGACAGGAATCACGGTCGACGGCGGCCATGCAGAGCTCATGGTCATGGACGCCGGAGCCGCGGTGCGCATACCGGCCGCCCTGGACCCGATCGATGCAGCACCCATTCTCTGCGCCGGATTCACGGTGTACTCGGGAATCTGCGATTCGGCGTTGTGCCCTGGGGAACGCTGCGCTGTCGTGGGCATCGGGGGCCTGGGCCACCTCGGAATCCAGTACGCCGCCGCGCTCGGTGCCGAGGTGCTCGCGGTAACCAGCGCCGTGGACAAGCAACGAGAGCTCGCGGAGCTCGGAGCTGCCCAGGTAGTGGTGGCAAACGCAGCGGAGGTGGGTGCCGAGCTCGAACGGCTCGGGGGCGTCGACGTCATCTTGCACACCGGCAACCGCGTCGGAAAGGACATCATGAGAGGGCTGCGGAACTACGGCCGGCTCTCGATGATGGGCGTCAGCGAATCCGTCGTCGAGACCACTCCACGCGAGATGATCTTCAAGAAGATGAGGATCATGGGCTCGAGTCAGGGACCCAGACGGCGGCTCCACGAGGTCCTGGAACTTCACGCTCGCAGCGGCGCCCGAACCAAGACCGAGACGTACGGGCTCGACGACGCTCTCGACGCCTACGACCGCGTGCGAAGCGGAACTACGCGCTACCGGGCCGTTCTGGTTCCGACGGCCGCGTAGCCGTTAGTCGAGCTGTCGCCCGGCCTCGGCCCGAGCGATACGCTACGCGATCCCGAGCTGCTCACTCGCACGGCGAACGACGTCGGAGGTCGCACCGGTGAAGGTGAGCCTGTTCCAGCAGGCCCCGTATCGCTTCATGCCCGCGGGATTCGAGAAACGCGGCGAGCCGTCGGTGGTGTCGGTGCCGTACGAGCAACTCGTCGACCCGGCGCGTCTCTTCGACTCGTACCGCTGGTACGTGGACGAGATGCTCGCCGCGCTGCGAGCGGGGTTCGACGGCGTCGCTGTCACCGAGCACGGCCAGACGTCGTACGACATGACGCCGAACCCGAACCTGCCGGCGGCGATCCTCGCAAACGCGATCCGCGAGGAGCGTCCCGAGGCGGCCCTGATCGTGCTCGGCCGCTCGCTCGGGAAGACGCGGGAGCCGCTGCGGATCGCGGAGGAGTACGCGATGCTCGACTGCCTCTCGGGCGGGCGCCTCGTCGCGGGGCTGCCGGTCGGGCTGAGCTACGACGCGAATCTGAACAACGGCATCCCCACCGTCGAGACGAGGGACCGCTACCGCGAAGGGCATGACCTGCTGATCCGCTCGTGGACGTCGCCGGAGCCCTTCCCCTGGAACGGGCGCTATTCGCAGTACGCGCTCGTCAACTCGTGGCCGCGGCCGCTCCAGCAGCCGCGCCCGCCGATCTGGGTCCCCGGCTCCGGCACGCCCGGGACGATGATCTGGACGCTCGAGCGGAGCTACGCCTTCGTCGATCTGAGCTGGTTCGGCGCGACGCTGACGGCGAAGCGGATCTTCGACCGCTTCTGGGATCTGGCCGACAAGCACGGCAAGCCGCGAAACCCGTACCGCGCGGGCTTCGTCCAGAGCGTCGTCGTCGCGGAAACGGACGAGCGCGCAGAGCGGGAGTACGGGCGCTACGTCGAGAACCACTTCCGCCAGGGCCCGGGCAGCGTGCCCCTCCACTACATGGGCCTGCCGGGCTACGTGGACCAACGGGGTGTCGAGGCGATGCTTCGCGACCCCGGCGACTTCGGCATCGCGGCCGAGTTGAGGCACGTCGAGTTCGCACGGCTGGCGGAGACGCGCGCCGTGATCGCCGGCAGTCCCGCGACCGTGCGCGAGGAGATCGCGTCGTTCGCCCGCGAGTTCGGAATCGGGAACCTGCTCGTGATGCTGCAGATGGGCGGGATGCCGCACGAGCTCACGCTCAAGAACATCCACCTCTTCGCCGAGCAGGTGCTGCCGCACCTGCGGGAGGTGTGGGCGGACGAGGGCTGGGAGAACGAGTGGTGGCCGACGGGACACGCCCAGCCGGTGGAGGCCTGACGTGGCGGCGCTCGGCCTGGAGCTCCGCGAGCAGGCAGTGCGCGTCTGGGACGGCCGGCTCGAGCTCGACGTCCAGATGGCCGGCAAGGGGCCACCGCTCGTCTACCTGCACCCGGCGGCCGGTCTCGCGTGGGATCCGTTTCTCGAGCGCCTCGCGGCGCAGCGCACGATCCATGCGCCTCGGGTGCCGGGCACGGCGCCGGGGCAGCCGGAGGCGATCCGCGAGCTCGACGACCTGTGGGACCTGGTCCTCGTCTACGAGGAGGCGATCCGGGCTCTCGGCCTGGACCGGCCGGCGGTGATCGGGCAGTCGTTCGGCGGCATGCTCGCCTGCGAGCTCGCGGCGACCTTCCCGGCGCTCTTCAGCCGAGTCGTGCTCCTCGACCCGATCGGGCTCTGGCTCGACGAGCACCCGGTCGCGAACTGGGTCGCGGCCGCGCCGGAGGAGCTGCCCGCGCTGCTCTTCCACGATCCGGACGGCGAGGCAGCGCGCGTGGCGATGACGCCGCCCGCCGACCCCGACGCCGCGATCGCCGCGATCGCAGCCCTTTCGTGGGCGATCGGCTGCACGGCGAAGTTCGTCTGGCCGATCCCGGACAAGGGTCTCGCGAAGCGGCTGCACCGGATCGAGGCGCCGACGCTGATCATCTGGGGGAAGCAGGACCGTCTCGTCTCGTCCGCGTACGCAGCGGAGTTCGAGCGCAGGATCGCGGGAAGCCGCGTCGAGATCATCGACGAGTGCGGCCACATTCCGCAGCTCGAGCAGCCCGAGAAGACGTATGCGCTCGTGAGCGACTTCCTCGGACTGGCAGCTGAGGCGGCTTCGCGGGAGGGCGCGTGACGGCATCCCCGGAGAAGCTCGCCGAGGACGTGCCGAGCGCCGACGAGTTGGTCGAGCGCGCGATCGCGCTGCGCCCGAGGCTGGTCGAGCAGCAGGCCGAGGTCGAAGCAGCGCACCTACTACTCGCAGGAGATGCACGAGGAGTTCCAGCGCGCGGGCTTCTACCGGATGTTCATGCCCCGGCGCTACGGCGGTCTCGAGGTGTCGGTGCCGACGTTCATGCGCGTAGTCGTCGAGATCGCGCGCGGCTGCCCGTCGACCGTGCGGCTCCTTTGGGGACCGATCTCCGCTCACTTGGCCGAGACCCGGGCTCGCCCCCGTGGTAGGGCAAGAAGGGGCACTCCGCCCGCGTAGCATTCAGGCCATGCTGCGGGTGTTCGTTCTAGGCGAGCTGGCGCTCGAGCTCGACGGGAGGCAGCTTGCGCGGATCAGGAGCGGGCGTGCGAAGTCACTGTTCGCCTGGATGGCGCTCAACCCGGCTCTGCATCCGCGTTCACGCCTCGCCGGCCTCCTCTGGCCCGACGTCCTCGAGGAAAGCGCCCGCACGAGTCTGCGCACGACGCTTGCGACCCTGCGGCGGGAGCTCGGTGCCCAGGCGGCTGCGTACATCGTGGCGTCGCGCCAGAGCGCGGGGATCCCGCCGAGCCCGGATGTGTGGATCGACGCCGCCGCCTTCGACGAGGCCGTTCGCGAGGGACGGGTGGAGGACGCGCTCGACCTCTGTCGGGATGAGCCGCTAGCGGATCTCGACGACGACTGGGTGTTCGAGTTCCGCGATCGCCACCGGGACAGAGTCACCGAAGTGCTCGCCAGCCTTGCCGACCAGGCGGAAAAGGACGGTGATCTCGCCGCGGCGGTTCGATGGACACGGGAGCGGGTCGCAGGCGACCCGCTCCCGGAAGCGGGACACCGTGAGCTCATCCGCCGCCTCGCGCTCGCCGGCGACCGCGTGACGGCTCTCGCGGCGTTTGAAGATCTTCGCGCCCGCGTCCGCCGGGACTTCCAGGCAGAGCCCTCGGCGGAGACCATTGTGCTTGCCGAGGAGATCCGGCGAGGCCAGGCTCGAGCGGGGTCTGGGACGGTGCTGACCCGTCGGCCCTCGGTAGCTCTACCGGCCTTCTTGTCGCGGCCCGAGCCGGTTCCGATTGTCGGTCGGCGCGCGGAGCTCGACGCTCTTCGCGCGGAGTGGCGGCGGTCTGCGCGCGGCGATCCTCGCGTGGTCGTCGTTCGAGGCGGGGCCGGGAGCGGGAAGACCCGTCTCGTCTCCGAGCTTGTGCGGGAAATCCATGCGGCGGGAGGGACCGTCCTGGCCGGCCGGTCCCACGAGCAGGGGCTCAGCGCCTACCAGGCTTTCGTCGAGGCTATTGGCCACTACGTTCGCTCGATAGGGCCGCGGAACGTCCCCGCCTCCGCCGCCCGGGAGCTGGTTCGAATTGTTCCGGAGTTGGCGGCGGGCGACGTGCTGGATCTCCCGCCGGAGGGCGATCCTGCCGGAGCACGTTTCCGTCTCTTCGAGGCGGTGGCAACGCTCCTGTCGAGTGCGGCCGAGACGGCGCCTCTGACGGTCGTTCTCGAGGACATGCATTGGGCCGATCCATCGATGCTGCTGCTCGTCGGTCATACCATCCGGGCGCTGCCGAAGGCTCGTCTGCTCGTCATCGGCACCGTACGGCAAGGTGAGCCGACGCCGCCGGAGCTCGCGGCGCTGCTTGTCGACCTGCGCCGCGAGGGGCGCCTCGAGCAGATCGACGTTGCGGACCTGTCCGAGAGCGCGGTGCGCGAGTTCGTGTCGGCCCTGCTCGGTGTCGAGGCCCCGGCTGGGCTGGCAGCGGCCATCCACCGGCGGACGGGCGGCAACCCTTTCTACGGCTTGGAGCTCGTGCGCCACCTTCTGGAGGCGGGCGCTGTTGCGCTCGCGGACAACGAGGTGCTCGTTGCCCCGGCCATGGAAGAGGCCGGTCTCCCCGAGGGCGTCCGGGCGGTGATCGAGCGCCGGGCATCCAAGCTCTCCGACCTTGCGCAGCGCTCTCTCGCGGTCGCGGCGGCGCTCGGGGACGAGTTCGGGCTCGTCGAGCTCGATGCGGTCGTCGAGTCGCCCGAGGAAGCGCTTGTCGGGGCGCTCGAAGAGGTGGTCGCTGCCCGCCTGATCGAGGAGGAGGCGGCCGGCCAGTTTCGCTTCGCCCACGTCCTCGTCCGTGAAGCGATCTATGCGCAGCTGACGGCAACCCGGCGGGCGCTGCTGCATCGCCAGATCGGCGATGCGCTCTCGTCCCCGCACGGCGAGCAGGCGGGCTCGGAGCTCGCGGAGCTGGCCCGCCATTACCGCGTCGCTGGAGGGGAGGGAGACCTCGAGCGGGCCGCCGCCTACTCGGCCCGCGCGGGCGAATGGGCGCTTTCACAGCTGGCGTACGAAGATGCGGCCGCTCACTTCGCGAACGCGCTCGATGCCGTCGCAGGACCCGGACCCGGCGCAGGTACCCGTGCGCGGTTGCTGCTGGCGAGAGGGGACGCGCTCCTTCGGGCGGGGCGGCCCGGAGATGCGCGGTCGAGCTTCGCCGGAGCCGCCGACGAAGCACGGAGAGTGAGGGACGGCCGGCTGTTCGCGGAAGCTGCGCTCGGCTTCGCAGGGTTCGCCGTCAGCCTCTTGCCTCCCCGCCAGGACGTGCTGGGCCTGCTGGAGGAAGGGTCGGCAGGCCTGGAGCGGGCGTCGCCGCTTCGAGCGCGCCTGCTCGCCCGGATGGCGATCGAGGTCTACTACGAGCCGCCGGTCGAGCGGCGCGAGAAGCTCAGCGCCGAGGCTGTCGAAGCGGCCGCGGCAAGCGGAGACCCGGGCGCGGTGCTCGAGGCGCTGAACGCCAGGCATGTCGCGCTCTGGGGCCCCGATCACCTCGAGGAGCGGCTGCGGATAGCGAACGACCTCGTCGAACACGCGAGGGCGGCGGCCGACCGCGAGAAGGAGCTGCAGGGGCTGAACTGGCGTGTCGTCGACCTCGTCGAGCTGGGCAACCTCACTGACGCCCGCATAGCGATCGAGGCGCACGAGTCGCTCGCCGGCGAGCTCCGTCTACCCGCCTATCGCTGGTACGGGCCGCTGTGGCGCTCCATGCTCGCACGCCTCTCGGGCAACCTCGACGAGGCGGACCGGCTGACGCGCGAGGGCGCGGAAATCGGCGAGCAGGCGGAGGACGAGAACGCCGCGGTTCTCGTCGACGTCCAGCGCGCATCGACTGCATTCCACCGGGGAGACGTCGACGAGCTGCTCGCGCTCGTGGAGCGGCGGTCGCCTGATTCGGCCGCGGCCGTCGGCTGGCGCAGCTCCCTTGCCTGCCTGTACGCGGACGTCGGCCGTCTCGAGGAGGCCAGGTCGGAGCTGGAACGCATTGCCCCTCCCGAAGGCCACCCGCGGGACGCGAACTGGCTCTACACCCTCACCGCCCTGGCCCAGGTGGCGGCGCTCGTTGTCGATGCTCGCAGGGCCGAGGCGCTCTATGCACTCCTCCTGCCCTACGCCCGGCGCGTCGTGTGCACCGGACGCGCGGCGGATGTCGACGGATCGAGCTCCTACGCGCTCGGTCTGCTCGCGGCCGCGCTTGGCCGTCTCGACGAGGCCGAGGCCCACTTCGACGATGCGGTGCGGGACCACGAGGAGCTCAGAGCAGCGCCGCTCGTGGCTCGCACCCAGCTGCGGTACGCCCAGCTGCTCGAGTGCCGCGGCGGCGCAACCGACCTCGAGCGGGCGGCCGAGCTGCGGGGCCGCGCTCTCGCGACGGCCCGGCAGCTCGGGATGCGAGGACTCGCCGGCCAGGGCGGAGCTAGGTCCGCCTGGGCGACACGTTCGGGTTGATCCGGAGGAGGTTGTCCGGATCGTAGGCCGCCTTGATCTCGGCGAGCCGCTCATAGTTGCGGCCGTAGCTTCGTCGCACGAGCGTTTCGCCTTCTTCGAGCTGCCCCGCGAAGCCGAAGTACGTCCGGCCGGTCGAGAAGCGCTGCATATCCTCCCAGAACGCCCGCGTCCAGGCGATGTGCTCCGCGTCCGCTTCCTCGTCCGCCCAGGTCGAGTCGATCGAGAGCAGGAATGCGGCGCTTCGGTCACCGAACGCCGTCGCCTCCGTCGGCACGTCTGCGATGACCCCGCCGAGGTGGCGTACGAAGACGAGCGTCTGCGGCGACGGCTTGCGGGCGCTCCAGTCGAGGATCGTCTCGATTGCCTGGTCAGACAGCTCGTCGAGATAGAGGGACTTCCAGTAGTAGCGCATTGTGCCTGCGGGGAAGAATGCGTCGGACTGCGACTGGAGCTCGAGATACGGACGCACACTGCTGAGGTCGTCGAGCGGCTCGGCGAGCTCCCGCAGCGGACCCAGCGCCTCCTCGCCGACGGAGGCCGGCCCGGCATAGAGGGCATCGACGAGGACGAATGGCGCGCCGTGCAACTCAGCCGGCACTTCGTCCACCGCCGGGAAGCTCCAGATGCCGATGTCCGCCGTCACTTCATCGGGCGCCGTGGCCACGAACTCCCGATAGCCCACGAAGACCTCGGCGCCTCGCTCGAGCGGATAGAACGTCTCGGCGAAGGCGACGTCCGGACCGAGGGGATGCGCGCGGTATTCGAAGGAGGTGACGACGCCGAAGTTGCCACCGCCGCCGCGGAGCGCCCAGAACAGATCCGCGTTCTCGGATTCGCTGGCGCGCAGAACTCGCCCGTCGGCGGTCACCACCTCGCACGCGAGGAGGTTGTCGATCGTCATGCCGTGCGCCCGCCTGTGCCACGATAGCCCGCCTGCGAGCGTCAGCCCGGCGATCCCAGTTGTGGAGACGACCCCTCCCGGCACGGCCAGCCCATGGCGTTGGGTCGCCCTGTCGACGTCGCCCCACGTCGCGCCGGCGTCGGCTCGGACGATGCGGCGCTCGGGATCGACCTCGACCCGTCGGAGGCCGGACAGGTCGCAGACCACTGCGTCATCAGCGACCGCCAGGCCCGCGACGTTGTGCCCGCCGCCCCGAACGGCGAGGGCCAACCCGCGCTCACCTGCAAACTGGACTGTCGCGACGACATCGAGGACGTCCGCGCAGCGAGCGATGAGCCCCGGCCGGCGATCGATCATTCCGTTCCAGACCCGCCGCGCCTCCTCGAACTCGGGATCCTCGGGGAGGATCAAGCTCCCGCTCAGCTGCGACGCTAGAGGGTGGCGGTCGCCGGCCGGGGGCTCGGCGACTGCGATGTGGGTGTTGCTCGTCTCCATGGTTACCTCCTGGCTTTGGTGTTCACGCGACGAAGGCTCCCGGGGCGCCGTGAGCGCTCCGTGAAGTCAGCGTGAGACGGGCGCGATTCGCGCAGGCTCCCAGGCAGAAACCGGCACCTACCGCGACGGGCAAGGCCGCATCCGACGGAGCCTCATCGTGATGCGGAGAACGAAGATTGCTGCGGCGAGCCCGGCCGCGTCCACGAGTATGAGCGGCAGGTCGCGGATGGCGATTCCGTACGCGAGCCAAACCGCGTAACCGATCGCCGAGACCAGTCGGAGAGGGACGGAGATCTCGCACGCCGTGCCCAGTCGAAGCAACGTGCGGGCTTGAAGCAGCAGGGACACGGCGCCCGCCAGCCCGAAGCCGGTTCCGATCGAGGCGAGTAGGTGGACTGTGGTGGTCACGTCCGCATGCTGGCGCAGCACCGTGAGCCCTCCGTCAGAGCAGCGTGCGGCGCGCGCGATTTCGACTGCTCGATCCGCGATCGCCGACATGTATGCACTTGGGCGTACCGGCTCTGGCTAGTGCGGAGACCGGTACGGGATCGTCGGCATCGCGCGCAAGCACCGCGTCAACGGGGCAGGGGGTGGCCGAACAAGCTCGAGCGGGCCGGTACTCGCCGCGGCGGACTACGGGGCGGGTTGAAACCGACGCCGTGTCGGTCGGGAAGGAGCTATTTGAGCCAAGGAAGCCGGGTAGCCGTGTCAGGCGCCATCCGTACCAGCGCGGAGCTGTTCGCTCACATCGGTGGTTCCGCAGCCGCAGCGCTACCTGAACCGCTCTTCCGACCTCGGCGCCCGCGCGGACGATCGAGTCCTCCGCTATCCGCCGTCCTGCCGCGCCGATTCGCTGGAGCTAGCCGACGAGGAGCTCGCCAGGAGCCTACGCGTGGTGGCGTGCGAGAGCGACTTCTCGCCGACTGAGCAGTAGGGCGGCGGCGACCGGGATGACGGGTACGACGATCAGCCACGAGAGCGCCACCGGCCAGTACGGGATCAGCCCGCCGAGACCGAGGGCGAGGGCGACCCCGTACATGCAGAGCAGCGGGATCGTCTTGCGTGCCGGCTGCGGATAGCGGATGGTGGACACCATCATGGCGCTGACGACGAGGACGATGGCCAGCGTGAGCGCCGGATGGGGATCGACGAACGCGAGCGCAATCAGCACGCCGCCCGCGGAAGGCGCCGGCAGGCCGTAGAAACCTCCGTCCGGAGGGGGCGGAAAGACGGCGAAGCGAGCCAGCCGTAGCATCGAGCTGGCCACGAACACGCCCGAGGCCACCAGAATCGCCGTCCGCCAAGGGTCGGGGTCGGCCGAGCGGGACGCCGCGAGGACGACGGCGGGTGCCACGGCGAACGTAAGGAGGTCGCTCATCGTGTCGAGCGCGACGCCCATACCGCTGGAGCCAAATTTGCGCGCCACCGCTCCGTCAAGGACGTCCAGGCTCACACCGAACAGGATTACCGCGGCGCAGACGACGAGTTGGTCATGTGTCAGCCCTGCGCCCGAGACATGTCCGAACCCCCCGAGCCTGCCGAGCACCATCGCGATCACGGCTAGACCGCACAGGCCGTTGGCGACCGTGACGTAGTCGGCGAGCGACAGGCGAGGAAAAGTCACCCTCAGGACTTGCAATCGACCTTCCCCCGGCGGGGCGAACCGCGCCTCGACTGCCGTCCTCTCCGCCTTGTCTCGATGTCCGGACGAGTCTACGCATTAGCGCCGTCAGGCACAATGGGGAACCCGCCAGGCGCGACGAGCAACGCAGGCCCATGGCTTGCGGCTTAGAGCGCCTAACAGAAAGAAGGCCCGCCGGCGCCGTGCTTCATGCTGTTGGGCGCTCCTAGGTGAGCGCGAGGCCGGGCGTCTCCTCCAGCGCCTTGAGGGTAGCCCGCCTCCCGGCCTCCCGCATCGCGTCGAGCATGTGGAACTCCAGGCGGTCGACCGACTCGCCGTCGGGCTCGATGTAGAGGGCGGCATGACGGCGACCCTCGAGCCGTGTGTCCTTCGTTCCCAGGAGCATGCAGCGCGAGATCGTGTCGATCAGACCGATGTCGGGCGGCGGCTCGCCGGGCGGGAGCACGCGCTGCTCCGGCTCGGTGACGTCGGAGGCGATGATCAGCCCTTCGTTCTCCGCTGCCATCGTCGAGATCGGGAGGTTGTCGAGCACGCCGCCGTCGACGAGGAGCCCGCCGCCGATCCGGACTGGTGGACCGACGCCCGGCAGCGATATGCTCGCGCCGACGGCAGTCCCCAGCTCGCCACGCTGGTGGACAACCAGCTGAGCACTGATGATGTCCGTACTAACGCAGTAGAACGACCGCGGCAGATCCTCGATCAGACCGGGCAGGTTGCGCTCGAGCATCGTCCGGACCCGGCCTCCGCGAATCAGCGACGTGCGCGGCACCCGGTAGTCCCCTAACGGATTGCGCCGTACCCACTCCTGATAGCAGACGGCATCGATCTCGTCCGCATCGAGCCCTTGCGCCAGCAGCGCGCCGATGAACGCTCCCATGCTGGCTCCGCCAACGCGGTCGATCACGATGCCGGCGGCGAGCAGCTCCTCGATGACCCCGATGTGCGCGAACGCGCGCGCCCCTCCGCCCGAGAGCACGAGCCCGACCGCCTGCCCGGCGAGGCGGCGCGCGAGCCGCGCCACGTCTTCGCGCCCGCGGACACTGTGCGTCGAGCGCGGCCGCAGGTCATCGAGCAGCTCTCGGACACCCGGGCGATCGGCCGGACCCAGCAGGATGACGTCGCAGCCCCGCAACAGCTCGGCCGGCGCTTGCTCGCGAAACGGAAGCGATTCGGTGTCGATCACGAGCAGCGCTCGATCCGCTTGCGGGACGGCGCACCCGAGCCACGGGTCCTCGTGCACGGCGGGGACACCGGTGAGAATCACAAGCTCGTGCTGACCCTCCACACGGTCGAGCACTCGAGCAAGCGCGGCGGCCACGTCTGCGCCGGGCACGTGTGCCTGCACTGACCGCTCGTCGAGCTCGACCAGGTCGCGGAACTTCCGCAGCTCGGCAACGAGCTCCGACTCCAGCTTCGAGCCTGTACGCCCCGGGAGCCAATGGACGATCGCGAGCGTCGTCGCGGCAGGTATCGGCTGCGTCTCGAGATAGCGGCTGTGCTGCAGTTGGGTCGCGAGCACGCGCGCGATGGAGATCGCAAACTCGTTGCTCGCTCGCAGCATCGGCTCGAAGGCCTCACGGTCGACGCGCAGGAGCACCGCGTCACGGCAGCTGCGGACCGATGCCGAGCGCCCGGCCGACGAGAGGAGTGCCAGCTCGCCGACCACCGAACCTCGCCCGAGCTCGAGCAACCGCTCAGGTTCTTCTTTTTCGTGCTCCCTGATCACCTCGAGTCGACCGCTGCGTACGACGTACATGGCGTCGGGCGCGTCGCCCTGACGGAAGAGCCACTGACCGTACGGGAGCCGTACGGTCCGGCACTTCTGCGCGAGGGCGTGTCGATCCGCGGCCGGTAACCCCGCGAATATCGCGACCTCGGCGAGCAGCGCGTCGTCGTCCTCCCAGCCGGCCCAGATCGACCGCTGCGGCGACGGGGGGCTCGGCCGCCGGAGCGGCCGCGCAGTTGACGGCAGTGCAGCTCGTCGGCGCGCGAGCTCGTCCTCGTCGCCAAGCTCGGGTGGGCGGTAGGGCGGCAGCGCGAGCGCGCCGATCGCGACGAGAGCGAAGCATCCGGCCGCGAACACCCACCCGCGATGGAATGCGGAGACCGAGGCGGTCGCCGCCGTGCTTCCGAACAGCGCCGCCAGGATCGCGATCCCGATCGCGGCGCCGATCTGCCTGATCGCGCCGTTCACGGCACTGGCGCCCGCGTAGCGGCCGCGCGGGGCACCGGCCACTGCCGCGTCGCTCACGAGCGGGAACACGAAACCAACTCCGACGGCGATCAGCACGGCCGCGGGCAGGTAGGTGCCGAGGAAGTCGGGATCCGGGCCGGCGCGCGCCAGCAGGAACAGCGGTCCGGCCGCCAGGAGGACCCCGCCGAAGACGACGAGCCGGCGCGGGTCGACACGGGGAACGAGGCGAGCGGCGAGGCCGGCCGTCGCGGCGGCGAAGAACGGCGCCGGCGTGGTCGCAAGGCCCGCCTTGAGTGCGGAGTAGTGCCATACCTGCATCAGGAAGAGCACGTTGGCGAGCCCGAGCGCGAAAAACCCCGCCGCTCCGACTACGGTCAGCGCGCTGGTCACCGTGAAGCGCGGCGTGCGCAGTAGCTCGACGTCGACCACGGTCTCCGGTCGGCGGCGAGCGCGCCGCACGAGCGTTGCCGCAGCGACAACCGTCAGCGCTGCGGCGGCCGCGACCCATCCGCTCGTCCAACCCCAGTCCGGTCCCTGCACGATGGCAAGGGTGAGCGCGCCGACCGACAGCGCGACCAGCAACGCGCCGGGCAGGTCCGGCCCCGTGCGGCGGCCGGGTGCCCGGCTCTGCACGAGGTAGTGCCTCGAGAGCCACCAGACCGCCACGCCGATCGGCAAGTTGACCAGGAACACCAGCCGCCAGTTGTAGGCCTCGACGAGTGCGCCGCCGATCGACGGGCCGATGCCGGCTGCGAGCACAGCGGTGGCGCTCCATGCCGTCACGGCCAGAGCCCGTTTGCCGGGCGGGAAGCCGTGGAGGACGAGCGCGAGCGACGCCGGTACGATCGCCGCTGCGCCGACGCCCTGGATCCCCCGAGCCGCGATCAGCACACCGACGGAAGGCGCGACCGCCGCCAGCGCCGAGGCCAGGGTGAAGATCACGATCCCGGCGACGTAGACGAGGCGGCGCCCGTATAGATCCGCGAAGCGGCCGGCCAGGATCATCAGCGCGGCGAACGTGATGTTGTACGCGTTCAGCACCCACGAGAGCTCGGAAAGCGTCGCGCCCTGAAACGAGCTGACCATGTTCGGAAACGCGATGCCGACGACGGTGTCGTCGACGAACGCCATGAACAGTCCGAGCGACGCCACCAGCAGGACGACGGCGGGCCGCACCCGGCCACGCTGGACGGTGCCGGAGGCGGCCGTGACAGTCGGGCGCTCCGGTGGCGTGGACACCGCGACCTCCGCGGTCCCTCCGGCGCCGACGAGTTCGGCCCGGCGCTGGCCCGTCCACATCGCACGCAACCGAGCCCACGTGCCGGTCATTGCATCGCCGCCCTCTGTGCCGGAGCGCCGACGATACCATCTTCGAAGTGACGGGATGACCGGAACTGGAGCCCCGCGACGGGGCCGACTCGCGGCCGGCAGGCCCTCGTGGGTACCCGTGCTGGCGGTGGCGGGCATTCCGGCAGTCGTCGTGGCTTTCCGGGCCCGGGGGCACGCGCGCGCGGCGGCGGCTGTTGTTGCGGGAACAGCGGCCGCGGTAGTCGTCTTTTTCCGGGATCCCGATCGTTCGGCGGGGTCAGGCGTCGTTCTCGCTCCCGCCGACGGCGTCGTCTCGGCGGTAGAGCGTCACCCCGACGGGTGCGTCCGGATATCGACGTTCATGCGGCTGACCGACGTTCACGTCAACCGGGCGCCGATGGACGGCGTCGTGCGCATGCGGCGCCACCTGCCCGGCCGCCACCGACCGGCGTTTCTCCCCGCTGCCCATGACAACGAGCGCATGGAGTGGACGATCGAGACGTCGCTCGGCGACTTACGGCTAGTCCAGATCGCCGGATCGCTCGCTCGCCGGATCATCCCGTACAAGGCCCCGGGGGAGCGGCTCGTCCAGCGGTGAGCGGATCGGCATGATCCGCTTCGGCTCCCGGGTGGACGTGCTCCTACCCGAGGGCGTGCGAAGCGGCGTTCAGGTAGGCGCTCGCGTCCGTGCCGGCGTGACCCGGCTCGACGAGCCGACCGACGAGTCTGGAACAGGTGGTTCCGATGAGCCCCGCAGGCCGAGACTCCCGAGCGCGGGGGCCTAGGGTCTCCGGACAGCTCCCGATCTCAGCCGCAGAACGGGCACTCGATCTCCTCGCGGGCTCGCCACCACCGTTCGTCCGCCGTGCGCCACGCCGTGCTCCTGAGGTCGGTCCGTCACGTGCGGATGAACCACGATGCGGGATCAGCGAAGTCCCCGATGGCTCGCGCCGACCGACGCGGGATGCTTTCGGTGGGTTAGCCAGGAGGTTGATTCTTCGTGCCGGAGGAAATGCTCAGCGAGCCAGAGCTTGCCGCGCATGAACGCGCTCGGTCGGGGGATGATGTCTCGCTGACGGCAACACGTTCGGGCAAGGACGACGGCCTCAGCCTCCAGAAGGTGAGCAAGCGTTTCGGGTCCGTGCAGGCGCTCGCCGATCTTTCGTTCTCGGTGGAGCCTGGCCGGATGCTCGGCTTTCTCGGGCCGAACGGCGCCGGCAAGACGACGGCCATGCGGGCGGTGTTCGGGCTCGTGCAGCTGGATAGCGGCGAGGTGCTCTGGCGTGGACGGCCGGTGCGGTTGGAGGAGCGGCTGCGGTTCGGCTACATGCCGGAGGAGCGCGGCCTGTATCCGCGGATGACTGTCCGCGGGCAGCTCGAATACTTCGGCCGGCTGCACGGGCTGGACGCAGACGTGGCTCGTCTAGCCGCGCACGAGTGGCTCGAGCGGCTCGGGCTCGCCGACCGCGCCGAGGCGAAGGTGGAGCAGCTCTCGCATGGCAACCAGCAGCGTGTGCAGCTGGCGGTCGCGTTGCTACACGGGCCGGAGTTGCTCGTTCTCGATGAGCCGTTCGCCGGCCTCGACCCGATCGCCGTGCGCACGCTGGCCGAGGTTCTCCGCGGAGAAGCGGCCCGCGGCGCGGCCGTCGTCTTCTCGAGCCATCAGCTGGAGCTCGTGGAGGACATCTGCGAGGAGATCGTGATCGTCGACCACGGCCGGCTCGTGGCAACAGGGGCCGTGGACGAGCTGAGGCGCGGCTCGCGGCGGCGGCGGATCGGGCTCGAGCTCGAGGGCGCCCCGACGGGATGGCTGCCGACGGTCGCCGGGGTCGAGCTCGTCGAGCGCGCCAATGGCGACCTGCGCCTGCTCGCAGACCGTGATGTCGACCCAGAACAGGTGCTCGCAGAGGCACAGGGCGTGGCACGGGTCATCGCCTTCAGCTACGGCCCGCCCTCGCTCGCGGAGCTCTTCTTGGAGCTGATCGAGTCATGAACGGGAGACGCGTGATCTCGCTCGTCGCCTGGCGCGAGATTCGGGAGCGGTTGCGCAGTCCCGCCTTCCTCTGGTCGACAGCGATCATGCTCGTGATCGTCGGCGCGTCGAGCGCGCTGCCGACGGTGCTCGAGAACGAGACGACGTACCAAGTGGCGGTCGTGGCGCCCGCTCCACGCGGGCTCGAGGACGCATTGCAACAGGCCGCGGAGCCCTTCGAGGCGAACGTACGGCTGCACGTCGTCGGATCGGTGGCCGCCGGACGCGAAGAGCTTGCGGCGAAGAAGGCCGACGCGCTGCTGCTCCTCGGCGACGACCGGATCGTCTTTCGGGCGGATGTCGATCCTCAGCTTGCGGCAACCGCAGACACGGCCGTCGGTGCGCTCCGCCGCCAGCTGCCGCCGGGGCCGGAGCTCACGGCCTCGACGCTCGAGCCCACAGGCTCCGAGGCATCCGATGACGCCGAGGGGCTCGTCGCTATGCTCGGCGCCGCGCTTCTGCTCGGCTCCCTGGCCATCTACGGCCAGTGGGTACTCGCCGGCGTGGTCGAGGAGAAGAGCAACCGCGTCGTCGAGCTGATTCTGTCGACGGTGCGGGCACGCCACTTGCTCGTCGGCAAGGTGATCGGCATCGGGCTGCTCGGGCTGACGCAGCTCGCGCTCATCGTCGGGCTCGCGGCGGCCCTGCTGGCCGCCGGGGTCTACGACGCTCCGGCATCACTCGGTCGTAGCGTCGCGCTCGTCGTGCCGTGGTTCGGGCTGGGATTTGCGCTGTACGCGGTCGCCTACGCAGGAGCCGGCGCGCTGGCCGCACAACAGCAGGACGCGAACTCGGCAGGGCAGCCGGTGACGTACACGCTGCTCGCCGCCTTCTTCGCCGGCTACGCCGCCCTCACTGCCAACGCGGAGGGCACGATCGCTCACATACTCACCGTCTTTCCACTCACCGCGCCGCTCGTGCTTCCTGCACGGAGCGCGCTCGTCGGCGTGCCGCTGTGGGAGCACGCGCTCGCTTTGGTGCTCGTGCTCGTCTCGATCTACGCGCTCGTGCGATTCGCCGGCCGCGTCTACGCCCAGGGCTTGCTCCACGGCGGCTCGCGACTACCCGTCCGCGCAGCCTGGCGGCTTACGCGTGAGGCCTAGGAGCGAAGGGTGATGAAACGACTTGCCGCGCTCCTCGGTGTGCTCTCAGCCATTCTCTCCGCCCTGGTGGTGCGTCCGGCCAACAGTTACCGGGGCTTCATCGGCAAGTCGACAGCTACGGCGCAGACGCCCGCGCTGACCGTCCTCGGGGCACTCACAGCCGCCCTGGGCGCCATGCGCCGGTCGCGCTTCGCGATGATCACCGGCCTGCTCGGCGCAGGTGTCGGGACGTACTACATCACCCGGGTGACCACCGCCCACGGTGGTCACGAGCGGGCGTTCGGACCGGACTGGAATCTGCGGATCGGTCCCGACGCCGAGCGGCGGATGCTCCAGCATCGCCGGTCGATGCGCCTGCCCCGGGTGCCGGCGCCGCGCTGGGCGCGCGACGTGCCCTTCTGCACCATTCCCGGCTCCGATCGCCAGCTTCTCGCGGACATCTGGGAGCCGGCGGCGAGCGTCGAGCGTACCGGTACGGCCATCGTCTACCTGTACGGCGGCTCGTGGCACTTCTTCGACAAGGACGTCCTCACGCGCCCACTCTTCCGCCAGCTCACCGCGCAGGGCCACGTCGTCATGGACGCCGCGCACCGGAGCTGCCCCGAGACCGATGTGATCGGCATGGTGGGCGACGTGCATCGCGCGGTTGCCTGGATCAAGGCGAATGCCGAGCGCTACGGGATCGATCCCGAGCGGGTGGTCGTGATGGGCGGGTCGTCCGGCGCCCACATCGCGCTTCTGGCCGCCTATGCGCCGCACGAGCCCAAGCTGGTCCCGGAGGAGCTGCATGGCGCGGATACGTCGGTGATGGCGGTGGTCTCCTGGTACGGCATCCCGGAGATGGCATCCGCCGTCGAGCGGTGGCTTGGACAAGAGGGTGCAGCCTCATCGCCCCAGGTGTGGGTTCGGAAGGAGCCTGGCAAGGTCGCCAACCTCCTCAACACCTTGATGATGGGGCGACCGCTGACCGCCGCGCAGTCCCCGCCCGCGCCGCCTGTGCGCCAGCTGGTTCGGAACCTGCTGGGCGTCGAGCCTGGGGAATCCGCCAGAGCGATGTATGACCTGGCGTCGCCGATCCACCATGTGGGTCCAGCCTGCCCGCCGACGCTCATGTTCCAGGGAACCCATGACGCGGTGGTGCCGCTCGAAGCTGCCCGACGGCTGCACCGATCACTGGAGGCAGCCGGCGTCCCGGTCGTGTACGTCGAGTACATCTGGACCGAGCACGCCTTCGATGCGATGTACCCGCCGCTCGCCAACCCTGCTGCCAAGGCGGCCCTGTACGACCTGGAACGCTTCCTGGTCTCTGTGGCGAATACCAGGCGAAAGCGGCAACCGCCGGAGGTGTCTGAGATTCTGGAGGAGCCTGCCGCTGACGGTCGGTGAGGAGCCCTGGCAGTCCGATCTCAGCCGCAGAACGGGCACTCGATTTCCTGGCGGGCGCGCCACCGCGAGACGAGCGCGACGACGAACTCGACCCGCGCCGGGCCGCTGAGCGGGGTCGCGCCGGCGAGCGCCGGATCGTGAACGGCGACGAGTCGCCGCCGCTGGATCTGACCGACCGCCGCGTGAGGCGCTCTCCCGGGCCCCGTCGGGGGCGCGACGAGGATCACGCTCGGTGCTCCGGCGACGGCCTCGCCGACCTCGACGAGCCGTGGGGGGCGAAGCTTACGCACGAGGAGGCCGAGGCCGAAGACGGCGACCCATTCGTGCGCGCGCTCCAGAACGCAGCCGTGGCGCGGGTCAAGGTCAGGGAGGTCGTCGAGATCGAGGTCGAGCAGCGAGGCCAGGCTCGCCTGAAAGGAGCGCCCATCCCTCTGGTGCACCCGTCCGGGAACCAGCGGCGGGCTGAAGACCATCGCCGGGCGAGGCTCGCGACCGCGCCCCGCATACACATACGTCTCGCTGGTCAGAGTCGAGGACTTCTCCGTCGGACGACCACCTCCTCTCCGGGGATTCGCCCGGCGACGAAGGAGTGCAGGTCACCAGGCGACATACGCTGCCGGGACGGGCTGGCCCGATGAGTTGATCGGGCCTGTGTCGTCCTACTGGATGGCGAAACGTTCATCTACTACGTGGGAGACGATCATGAGGAAGATCATCGCCGGTCTGTTCATCTCGCTCGACGGCGTCGTCGAGGCACCCGACCAGTGGCACTTCCCGTACTTCAACGACGAGATGGGCGCGGCCGTGGGCGCCAGTCTCGGTGCAGCCGACACCATCCTGTTCGGTCGCACCACGTACGACAGCTTCGCCGGAGCCTGGCCCGAGCGGGAGGCGGCCGGTGGGGAGGATGCTCCCTTTGCCAAGGTGCTCGGCGATGCCCGCAAGATCGTCGTGTCGAACCAGCAGCTGGAGCTCACCTGGCGAAACTCCGAACAGCTGCAGGGCGACCTGATCGAGGGCGTGACCGCGTTGAAGAACGAGCCGGGTGACGGCACCATCGGCATGAGCGGCTCGGTCTCCGTCGTCCGCCAGTTGCTGGCCGCGGGGTTGCTGGACGAGCTGCATCTGCTCGTGCACCCGATCGCCGTCCGCAAGGGCATGCGGCTGTTCGACGAGGGCGAGGCTCCGATCCCGCTGAAGCTGATCTCCTCGGAGACCTTCGAGACAGGTGTGCTGAACCTCGTCTACGCCCCTGCCGAGTCGGCGGGCGAGGCGGGCTACGACGACGCCAAGACCCACCTGTCACAGCCCGAGTAGGAGGCGGCTACTGCACCTGAGGTGTCGCGGCCGCTGGATACGGGCGCCGACAAGCAGGACCGCTCAGAGCCCCTTCCGGACGACAAAGCCGACCACGCGCACCGTCTCCTCGCCGATGTTGCGAACGTCGTGGGGGACGAGCGCTGGAACGAGCCCGGGTCCGCCTGCGGAGAGCTCGCCGCGCTCGTCACCGAGCCGCCACCGAAAGTCATGGCGCGCGGGACATCCTCCTGCCAGCGCACCCCGCCCGGCTCGGAGTATGTCGGCGCCTACCCTCGGGTTTCCTCGAGCGCTTGGCGTACGAGCGCCGCACTCGCCCAGCGGGTCACCTCCCGCGCCTCGTCGACGTCAAGGCCGCAGACGTCACGCGTCGCCAGCACTGCCTCCGTGCCGATGGTGAGCGCCAGCGCGTTGCGCAGCCGAAGCAGTCGGCCTCGTCCGAGCGCGTCGGCGAGCGGCTCCAGGGCTGCGTCCAGGAGTGGGAGACGTCGACCCGGCCGCACGGCACGGTTCCCGGGTGCGTCGGCCAGCCAGGCATCGATGACGTTGCGCACGACCACGTGAGCTAGACGGCGTCGCCGGCGCACTCGGCGGGGGCTCCGACGAGCGGCCCGACGCAGAAGTGCTCCATGTGCCGCTCGGCGAGCCGGCTGTGGTATTCGCCGAACTCCGCCGTGGCGTCCTTGCCGCCGTAGATGCGGGCCACGAAAGGCCCGCCCGGGTGGTGGTCCTTCCACTCGGTGAAGTCGTAGACCTTGCCGCGGATGACGACCCAGCAGTCGTCGAACGACGTGTGCTGCGCGAGCTCCTCGCGTGTGACGGGCCGGTCGCCGGTCCATGGCTTCGCCGGCTTCCAGAGGCTGCGGGCGATCTCCTGGCGCGCGCTCCCCAGCGCCTCGGTCCGCGAGCGGAAGTCCCACGGCCCGAGCTTCCTGAGCGGCAGCTTGTCGCCGATCTCGCGCGCGTCGAACGCGTAGATCCACGAGTCGTCGCTGCCCGCACGCTGGGTGTGATCGAAGACGGGGTAGTCTCGCTCGTTGACCGCCGCGAGGATCTGCCGGCGCTGAGGCGAGTCCGCCGGCTCGAGGTGCTTGAAGAGGAACTTCGACGCGAACTGGAAGCGCGTCGCGCGGTAGTAGCGCACGCGCTCGTAGTGCAACAGCGCGCGGTAGATGTCGCTGCCGTGGAGCTCGAAGCACTTTCCCAGTGCCGCGGCGTCCTCGAGGGCCTGCGCAGCGCCCTGGCCGAAGGTCGGCAGCATCGGGTGAGCGGCGTCACCCACCAGGCCCACGCGACCCTCCGTCCAGTTCTCGAGCGCGTCCCGGTCGTGGAGCCCCCACTTCGTCGGGTTCTCCATCAGGCTCGTGAGTGCGACGACGTCGTCGTGACGGGGGTCCCCCTCGAACGCCGTGCTCATGTTGCCGACCATCTCCTCGCGGTCGGCGGGGAACCAGTCGCCCTCTTCGCGCTCGAACTCGTCGGCGTTGGGCTCGTAGTAGGCGAGCCACACGTTGAGCAGCTCGCCGCCGCGGACCCAGTACGTGAGCGTCTGCGCCGTCGGGGTCTCGCGGGTGTCCATCGACATCGTCTCGATGGGGTTGTGGTCGAGCGGGCTGCCGTCGGGCTTGCGCGCCGCGGCGACCTTGTCCCTCGGGACCAGACCGCGGTAGACGACGACCTCGGTCCAGCGCTTGGTCGACACGCTGGGCCAGACCGCATCCAGCACCCGGGAGTTGACGCCGTCGGCACCGATCAGCAGGTCGCCGGTCTCCATCGTGCCGTCGGAGAACGTCACGGTCACGGACTCGTCGTCCTGGCTCACGGCCTCCAGGCGCTTGGCCATGTGGACCTGATCGGGCAGTTGACGCCCGTCTCCGGCGCGAACTCGAGGACCCGCTTGTGGAGGGCCATCAGCAGGTCGAGGCGGTGCATGTGGTGGAAGCCGGCGTTGTCGCCGGCCGAGGTGTTGTGGTCGAGCGGCTTCCGCGTGATCGAGCCGTCCTCCCGACCATCCGCGTCTCGTGGAGGATCGCCGCCCTGCCGCCGTCGACTGCCCCGTCGGGGCCCTTGGGGTCACCGCCGTCGAGGTCGACGCCGAGCCACCGGCACAGCTGCGCCGTTCGGGGGATGTTCAGGCCCGCTCCCGCGGTGCTCGGCGTGCGCGTCTGCTCGAAGACGTCGATCGTCGTGAAGACGCCCGACTCCCGCAGCGCCAGAGCGGTCATCAGCCCCGCCATGCCACCACCTGCGATAAGTGCCCGCAAGAAGTCCCTCCAGTTCCTCTCCGTGGGTGGCGTCCGACCGCGCGAGCGGCGCACGCCGCCGGCGACTGTAGCTCGGAACCACGGGAGGGCAACTTGGCGGCACGCCGCCGCAATCCTCCACGCGCTGGGCGTGCCTGGCTACTGAGGACGGCCTCGAGTCACTGAGCGATTTTTTACGGTGGCGAGCTCGCCGGGAGCACTGGGCGACCTGAGCGATCATGCTGCGGCAACTCGATGTCACCCGGTAGCCGCGGAAGGAGGCGCCGCTCACGCCCGCATGAGAAATCCACGGCCCTGCGTGATCTGTACGGCTACGTACGAGCGCCTCGAGCCGCTGCTCGAGAACGTGCAGCGCGCCGCCGCCGTGCTGCCGCTCGTCGCCGAGATGAACGCCTACCGCGTTGGGGTGCGAGGGTGAGGGCGGTGAAGGCGAGGCGGGCCACGCGAGCTCGCTGACGCCTGACCAGTCGGTCTGCGCCAGCGCGCCGCGACGGCAAGCAGGACGAGGTAGGCAGAACAGCGACGCGAGGGTGTTCACCCGAAGCGTGCCGTGCCGGCGTACGAGCGGGGCAAGCCCGATCGAGTAGAGGGCGAAGGACGCCGGGGCGTAGAGAGCGAGCACGATGCGGCGGGGCCCCCGGTACGGAGGCCCCGCGGTTCGCTTCAGGGTTACGTTCTGCTACTGGACGAGCGCGCCGTCCACGAAGAGCTGGATCACACCGGCGTCCAACCCGTCGGAGTCCACGGTGTCCGTGCCCGCAAGGGTGTTGATCTCGAGCACGTCGTTCGCGGCCTCCGCGTGAAGGACGCGGATCATCGCGGCGAGACCGGCCACGTTCACACCGCGTGCGTCGCCGTCGACGTCGATCGTGTCGTCGCCGTCGGTGGCGTTGACGATGACGCGGTCGGGCGAGCCGTCGCCCGCGGCCCCGCCCAGGGTGCCTGCGAGGTCGATGTTCACGTCCTCGACGTCGGTTGCGCTGAGGTCGTTGACGGTGACGGTGTCGGCGCCTCCGAGCGCGTTGAAGTCGACCCGCTCGACGCCGTTCGTGTCCATTGTGATGGTGCCGGCGTCGCGGAAGAACGTGAGCCGGTTGCCGTTTGCGGTCAGGGAGACGTTCTCGGGGACGTTGGCGCCGTTGAAGAGCATCGTGTCGGCGCCGTCCTGGCCTTCGATGGTGTCGCTGCCGTCGCCCGGATCCCAGACGAACGTGTCGTCGCCGGCACCCATGAGCGCCAGGTCGTTGCCCCGGTTTCCGTCGAGCGAGTCGTTCCCGTCGCCGCCGAGCATCGTCTCGATGCCCTGGCCGCCGGCAATCGCGTCGTCTCCGGTGCCGCCGTCGAGGCTCAGGGTGATCGCCTGGGCTGCGAGGGCTGCTGCCGAGATCACGTCGTCGCGGCCGAGACCGTTGACTGCAAGCGCGTCGGTTGGCTCCTGATGCTGAATCGCCACCAGAGCCGACAGGCCGGACACGGTGACACCGGAGATGTCTCCGGCGACGTCGATCGCGTCTCTGCGATCGGTCGCGTGGACGGTGATGCGGTCGGGCTGGCCGTCGCCCGTGGCCCCGCCCAGGGTGCCTGCGAGGTCGACGTTGACGTCGTCGACGTGGGTTGCGGTGAGGTCGTTGACGGTGACGGTGTCGGCGCCGCCGAGCGCGTTGAAGTCGACCCGCTCGACGCCGTTCGTGTCCATTGTGATGGTGCCGGCGTCGCGGAAGAACGTGAGCCGGTTGCCGTTGGCGGTCAGGTAGACGTTCTCGGGGACGTTGGCGCCGTTGAAGAGCATCGTGTCGGCGCCGGCCTGGCCTTCGATGGTGTCGCTGCCGTCGCCCGGATCCCAGACGAACGTGTCGTCGCCGGCACCCATGACCGCCAGGTCGTTGCCCCGGTTCCCGTCGAGCGAGTCGTTCCCGGGGCCGCCAAGCATCGTCTCCGCCCCGGATCCTCCGGCCAGATCGTCGTTTCCGGCCTCACCGGCGAGCGTCGTCGGGATGCTGTCGGTGAAGACCCCGTTGCTTTCGTCGATGCGCACGTGGTCGTCGCCCGCGCGCGCTTTGACCTCGATGCTGGCGATCTTTGCGCGCTCGAAGCTGAAGTCGGCCGAGCCGTCGTCACCGAAGTCGACCTCGAGAATGCCGGGCTCACCGGCCTGCAGGCGAAGCGTGATCTCGTCGCTTGCCTCGGTGCCCCTGACCGTCAGCGCGCCGTGCCTGAGCAGCGGCTCATTGAGCCCGGCTTCGCCTGGCGCGTGCGAGGCCTTGTCGGCGTGGTTGGGGGGCGCGGCATACGCCGGGCCGGCCACGAGGCCGACTGCGACGGCCGCCACGGCCGAAGCCGCCCACCATGCCGGCCGCACGACGCGCACCTTCTTGGCTCGAATGACGTTCCTCATGCTGTTCCTTTCGGTGTAGTTGACCTCTCGTGGGCCAAAGACACCGGCGCGCGGCATCTATTCCCGTGGCGTTGGTGTCGCCCGCGCGGGAATGGCTTCGGCAGAAGCGGTGTCCTTCAGACTGTGAGAGCTTTCTGGGCTGTTCACGTGTTTTCGCCTCGCGCGTGCAGCGCGCGCACCGCGGCGCCGGGGCGCCCTCGGAGTTACCTTTCGTGTTGATGTGTCGATGAGACGTCATCGAGACGAGGCCGGCGGTCAGGAGCTCGCCGAGCTGGCGGCGCTCGCGGACGGGTCGCTCGCGCCGGATCGCCGCGCCGCGCTCGAGGCACGAGTCGCGGCGTCTTCGGAGCTTGCCGAGCAGCTTGCCGAGCAACGGCGGGCGGTCGCGCTCGCGCGGAGCGCCGTTGACGGGGTCGAGGCGCCTACGGCCCTTCGGGCGCGCATCGAGGCGCAACGACCTGCGGGCCGCGTGCGAGCACCGGGTCGTCTCGTCCCGATCGCTGCCGCTGCGACTGCCGTGGTGGCCCTTGTGCTCGGGCTCGCCGTTTTCCGTTCGGACAGCTCCGCCGAGCGCTTCCACGCCGCGCTTGCACCGACCAACCTGCTACCGGGCGCCGCCGGCTCGGCGACGCTCACCAAGACGACCTCAGGATGGCGTATCGAGCTCGATGCCACAGGGCTTCCCCGGCTCGAGGGAGGGCGCTTCTACCAGGCCTGGCTGCGCAACGCCGCCGGCGTGCTCGCACCGATCGGGACGTTCAACGAGGGCCAGGACGTCACGCTCTGGGCGGGCGTGTCACCGAGGGATTTCCCGACGCTGACCGTCACCCGAGAGCAGGCCGACGGCGATCAGGCCTCGTCGGGCGAGAGAGTGCTCGTCGGAACCGTTGACACGGGCGGCTGAGACGTGACTGCCTGTCTGGACTCGGGCAAGGCGCCTCGGCGATCACCACATCAGCCTGAGTCGCCCTCGATTCGTTGCACGACCTGCTGGCGGGCGCGGTAGAGGCGGCTCATCACCGTGCCCTCGCGGATGCGCAGGGCACGTGCCGCTTCCTTGTAGGAGAGGCCGGCGATGTCGACGGCGACGAGAACGTCGCGGAAATCGCCCGGGAGCGCGGCGACCGCGGCGTAAAGCTCGCCGACCTCGAGCGCGGCCTCCGGCTGGGGCGCCCGCGGGTCGGCGACGAGGTCGAGCTCATCGGGCAGCGGGCCGGGACGGAGTCGGCGGCTCTCCGTCCGCTTCTGGTTCAGGAAGGTGTTGCGCAGCGCACGCAGGAGGTAACCGAGGTCATCTTCGTGGCGGAGCAGGCGCGGGCGGGCGAGCACGCGCGCGTAGGTTTCCTGGACGAGGTCCTCGGCGTCCTCCCGCGAGCCGCTGAATGCCCAGGCGGCCCGGTAGAGCCGGTCGAGGTGGTCTCCGAGCCGGGCGGGATCGAGCGAACGCTCCATCGCGTCACTATCCCTAGCACGGGAGATCGACTCGATGCGCGATCCAAGTAGACACCACTCCTGAACGCGCGGACGACGATGCCGCTGGAGAAGAAGCCGACCACGCGCACCGTCTCCTCGCCAATGGTGCGAACGTCATGGGGCTGAGGCGAATCACGGCTTCGCCAGGCGGCTGGGGAAGTGCAGTGTACGGTGATGTCGTGGAGGTTCGGATCCTCGGTCCGCTCGAGGTGCGCGACGGGGAAACGTTGCTTCCCGTCGGCGGTGGCAGACAGCGGGCGCTGCTGGCCGTGCTTCTCTTGAATGCAGGCCGCGTGGTGGCGGTGGATCGTCTGATCGATGACCTCTGGGGTGACGAGGTGCCCGTAACAGCGCCCAAGGCGATTCAGATCTACGTTTCCAAGCTCAGGAAGGTCTTGCCCCAGGGGCGTCTGCTCACCCGCCCCCCCGGATACATGATCCAGCTCGAGGATGAGGAGCTGGACCTTGGGAGGTTCGAGCGGCTGCTCACCGCCGGCAGGGACGCGCTCGCCCACGAGAGGTCGCCCGAGGCTGCTTTGCTGCTGCGCGAGGCGCTGTCGCTCTGGCGCAGCCCTGCTCTGGCCGAGTTCACAGAACCCTTCGCCCAGCTGGAGAGTGCGCAGCTCGAGGAGCTGCGGCTTGCCTGCCTGGAGGAGCGGATCGAGGCGGACCTAGCCCTCGGCGGCCACCCCGAGCTCGTCGGCGAGCTAGAGGCGCTCGTCGCCCGCCACCCACTTCGCGAGCGGTTGCGTGCCCAGCAGATACTCGTCCTCTACCGCTCGGGCCGCCACGCCGAAGCTCTTGGCGCCTATCAGGAGTTTCGCCGCCGCCTCGACGAGCTCGGCATCGAGCCCTCTCAGCGGCTGCGCGACCTCGAGCGTCGAATCCTCCAGCAGGATCCCGAGCTCGAGCTCCCTTCTGCGCCTCGCGCCTCCCGCGCGCCGGCACGGCGCCCGGCTCCCGACGGGCAGGGGAACCGGACGACCGATCTGCCCGGGCGCCTGCTCGTCGGCCGCGACGCCGAGCTTAGCCGGCTGCGCCTTCTGCTCGACGAGGCGCTCGCGGGCGACCGCCAGGTGGTGTTCGTGTCCGGGCGGCCGGGGATAGGCAAGACGACGCTCGTGCGCGCCTTCGTCGATGAGGCCGAGGCGGCGGGCGATCTCCTGGTCGGTCGCGGCCAGTGCTTCGAGCAGTACGGCCAGGGCGAGGCATACATGCCAGTCCTCGAGGCGCTCGGGCGTCTGTGCCGCGGCAGCGACCGGGACGATCTCGTGCCGCTGCTCGCCGAGCGCGCCCCGACCTGGCTCTCGCAGCTGCCGGGACTCGCGGAGAGCCTCGGCGCCGATGCCGGCTCGCTCGCGGTTGGCGCCACGCGCGAGCGCATGCTGCGGGAGCTCGTGGAGCTTCTCGAGGCGATCACGGAGCTGCGCCCGCTCGCTCTGCTGCTCGAGAATCTCCACTGGAGCGACCCCTCCACTGTCGACGTGCTCAGCGCTCTCGCTCGGCGAGACGATCCGGCGCGTCTGCTTCTGCTCGCCACCTACCGGCCGCAGGACGCGCGCGCAAGGTTGCATCCCGTCTGGGAGGCGGCGCAGGAGCTCGAGCAGCGCGGGCTCGCCTCGGAGATCCGACTTCAGGCTCTTACGCCGCGGGCGGTCGCCGACTACCTCGAGCTGCGGTTCCCTGAAAACAAGCTCCCGCTCGACCTCTCCGAGCTCCTCTACGACCGGAGCGGGGGCAATCCGCTCTTTCTCCAGAAGGTGGTCGATTCATGGGTCGAAGCGGGGTCGATCAGGGCGGTCGGAGGGGTCTTCGCCCTGCAGGCGACCGTGGCCGAGCTGTCGGTCGACGTTCCGGCGACGGTTCGCCAGCTGATCGAGCATCAGCTTGACGAGCTCGAACGCGCCGACCAGGAGCTGGTCGAGGCGGCGAGCGCAGCCGGCGCGGAGTTCGTGGCCGCGACCGTCGCCGCCGCCTGCGAGCGGGGCGAGGAGGAGGCCGAGACGCGGCTGACGGAGCTTGCCCGCCAGGGCCGCATCGTTGAGGTGCTCGACGAGGCCGTGTGGCCCGACGCGACGATCTCGAGTCGGCTTCGGTTCGTCCACAACCTCTACGCCGAGGTCGCGTACGCCCGCCTTCCCCCGGGCCGGCGCGCCCGGCTGCACCGGAACATCGGCGCGCGCCTCGAGTCCGCGTTCGGGGAGGAGGCCGGGGAGATCGCCGGCGAGCTCGCGACCCACTTCGTCCGCGGACGAGAGCCGGAGAAGGCGATCTCCTACCTGAACGCAGCCGCCAAGCACGCCCTCGGACGGGGAGGGTATCGGGAAGCCATCGAGCATCTCACGACCGCGCTCGACACTCTCGGTGAGCTTCCGAGCACACGCGAGCACGCCGAGCGGGAGCTGGCTCTCCAGATCACGCTCGGGAACGCGCTGATCACCGCCCGCGGATACACCGCGCCCGAGACGAGGGAGACGTACGCCCGCGCCCGCGAGCTCTGCGCCGAGCTGGGTGAAAGCGCCCCCGAGTTCCTGCCGGTCCTGCACGGGCTCTGGAACAACGAGATCGTCGCCGCTCGGCACCGCTCCGCGCGCGAGCTCGCCGACGCATTCCTTCAGCTCGCGCAACAACGCGACGAAGCCGCGCTCGTCGTCGCTCACCGGGCGGTCGCATGGTGCCTCATCTTCGACGGGCAACTCGAAGCCGCGCGCGGGCACCTCGCCGAGATCCTCCTGCTGTTCGACCCACAACGCCATGCGTCGCTTGTGTCCCTCTACGGCGAGGATCCCGGAGTCGCTGCAGGGGCGACCCTCTCCCGGGTTCTCTGGTTACTCGGATTCCCGGAGCAGGCGGCGAAGGCGAGCGCCGACGCTCTCGCGCGGGCCCGGACACTGAACCACCCGCTAAGCCTTGCATACGCCCTCTTCTGCGAAGCGCTCCTGCACCAGCTGGCGCGCGAGCCCGCTGCGGCCGGGGAGCATGCCGAATCGGCGCACGCCGTCGCGAGCGAGCTCGGCATCCCGCACTTCGAGGCATGGGCGTCCGTCCTCTCCGGTTGGGCGGCAAGCGCCGCCGGCTCCGTCGAGGAGGGGATCGCCGCTACCCGCGCCGGGCTCCGAGCGGTTGGCGCAACGGGCTCCGTAGCGTTCCTGCCTCACTTGCTAGCACTGTTGGCAGACGCCTACGCGCGCGCCGGCCAGGCCGAGACGGGCCTGCAGCTCGTCGAGGAAGCTCTTGCTCTGTGTGATCGGAACGACGAGCGCTATCACGAGGCCGAGATCCACCGCCTTCGCGGCGAGCTTCTGGTCGCGCTCGAGACGCCCGACCAGGCAGGGGCAGAGGAGGCTCTGCGACGCGCCCTCGAGGTCGCCCGCGCCCAGGGGGCGCGGATGTTCGAGCTGCGTGCGGCCGTCAGCCTTGGACAGTTCCAGCGCGACCATGGACGCACAGCAGAGGCGCACGAGCTCCTCTCCGGCATCTACGGCTGGTTCACCGAAGGATTCGATACCACGGACCTCGTCCAGGCGAGAGCCCTGCTTGCGGAGCTGGAGGCGGCCCAGAGTTAGTCGTACGTAGCCGGCGCCGCGACGTCGACGGCCGCGGGCCGTGGCATCCGGATGCGCGAGAGCACGACACCGGCGACGATCACGATGCCGCCCACCCATTGGAGGGCAATGATCTGCTCGGAGAGCAACAGCATTGCGGAGATGGCCCCGAAGAACGGTTGCAGGTTGAGGTAGATGGAGGCTCGCGCGGTTCCGACCCTGGCGACTCCGGCGAACCACAGCAGGTTCGCGGGTGCGAAGGTGAGGGCGGTGAAGGCGAGGCAGATCCAGGCGAGCTCGCTCACGTCTCCCCAGTCGGTCTGCACCAGCTCCGGCGCCGCAGCCGCGAGCAGGACGGGTAGGCAGAACAGCGACGCGATGGCGTTCACCCGAAGCGTGCCGTGCCGGCGCACGATCGGAGCAAGCCCGATCGAGTAGAGGGCGAAGGAGGCCGGAGCGTAGAGAGCGAGCAGGATGCCGCCGACGCTGGCATGCAGCCCGGTGGTGGCCCCGACCGCCACCAGCCCGACGCCGGTAAACGAGACCAGCGCCGCCAGCCAGCGGCGTCTGTCGAGGCGCTCGATCCCGAGGAGCTGGGAGAAGAGGGCTGCAAAGAGCGGCATCGTGCCGATGAGAAGCGCGACCGTTGCCGCGCTGGCGAACTCGACCGACCAGGAGAAGGCGATCCAGTTGGACGAGAAGACGAGCCCACCCCACAGCGCGAGGCGCAGGACGTCGCGGCGGTCGAGCCGAAGGCTTCCGTAGCGTCGAAACGCGAACACGACGAACGTCAAGGTTGCGATGGCGAATTGCGGCGCAGCGAACGAGAGCGGAGAGAAACCGTGGTCGAACGCGTACTTGGTGAGCGCGACGTTGAAGCCCCAGACAGCCACGCAGCCGAGCAGGATCAGATCGGTGGCCTGGATCCGACGCACGGCGCATGTTCCCACGCAGGGGCTCCGGACTGCGGCAGTCCTCAGGCGTCGGCTCCCCAGGAATTGCTCTGTTTCCCCCGATGGGATACAAATGGCCGAAGAGCATTTCGTCCACCTAGACCGTGACGCGGCTCATCGGCATTGGAAGGTCCACCCCGTGACGCTCGTCCCGTATGAAACGGCTACTTCCGCCGCCAGGCCTCGATGGCCGGCGACCGCGTTCGAGACCGCCAACCCAAGGAGGAACGATGGCGACCAGCGAAGCCCCCACTGACAACGGAGTCAATGTCCAGGCGCTCCTCGACGCCCGCACGGCGCTCGTGGACTCCCCGGAGGGAGCGCAGTTCACCTGGCGTGCCAGCAACGAGTGGCTCAGGGGGACCCACAGCCAGAGCTCGATCAACAACTTCTTCGGCCTCGGCGACGAGCAGAGCCACCGCACCTCGTGGTCCTTCGACGCCGACCACCCCGAGATCTTCGCCTCCGAGGACAACGGCGTGACGCCGGTCGAGTTCGTGCTCGTCGGCCTGGCGAGCTGCCTCACCGCGGGAGTCGCCGCAGTCGCGCAGAACCGCGGTATCCAGCTCAACTCGGTCAAGGCGACGATCGAAGGCGACATGGACATCCTCGGGATCCTCGGAGGCGATCCGGAGGTCCGCAACGGCTTCAACGGAATCAGGGTCAACTACGAGATCGACGCCGACGCGACGCCCGAGGAGATCGAGGCCATCGTCGCCCAGTCGCAGAAGCGATCCGCCGTGTTCGACGTGGTCACGAACCCGACGAGCGTGACGGTGCAGGTCAACTGAGCAAGTCCGGCCTCCCGGAACGTACGACAACGGTCGTCGTCGGAGCAGGACACTCCGGTCTCGCAGTCAGCCATTTCCTCTCCCTGCGCTCGATCGACCACGTGGTCGTCGAGCGCGGGGAGGTTGCCAACAGCTGGCGGACCCAGCGCTGGGATGCGCTGCGGTTGCTGACGCCCAACTGGCTGAGCGCGCTACCGGGCGTCGCCTACGAGGGCGACGACCCCGACGGGTTCATGACGATGCCGGAGGTCATCGAGTTCATCGACCGGTACGCGTCCACCGTCGACGCACCGGTGCGGACCGGGACAACCGTGACAGACGTGCGCAGCGTCGACGGCGGCTACCGCGTCACGACCGACCAGGGGGCGTGGGAGGCCCCCACCGTCATGCTGGCCGGCGGGGGGTTCAACCTTTGCCACCTGCCGGATCTCGCTGCCGACGTGCCCGACTCGGTGGAGGTGATCTCGCCGCTCGACTACCGGCGGCCGGACCAGCTCCCGACGGGCGGGGTCCTCGTGGTCGGCGCGTCGGCGACCGGGATCCAGCTCGCGGACGAGATCCACCGGTCGGGGCGGCCGGTCACGCTCTGCGTCGGAGAGCACGTGCGGATGCCTCGTCTCTACCGGGGACGCGACGTCACGTGGTGGATGAGGATGGCGGGCGTCTGGGACGAGCGTTACGACGAGATCGACGACATCGTCCGCGGCCGCAACATCCCCTCCCCTCAGCTCGTCGGAACGCCGGACCGAGCCACGCTCGACCTGAACGCCCTCACCGCCCAGGGCGTCGCGCTGGTGGGTCGCCTCGGCGCCATCCGGGACGGCGTGGCCCTCTTCTCGGGGTCGCTGCGCAACGTGTGCTCGCTCGCCGACCTCAAGCTGGGCCGGCTGCTCGACCGCTTCGACGAGTGGGCGCTCGGCAGCGGCGTCGACGGCGACGTCGATCCCCCGCATCGCCTGGAGCCGACTCGTCTCGACGTCGAGCCGCCGCTCTCGCTGGATCTCCGTTCGGGGGAGATCGCAACGATCGTGTGGGCGACCGGCTTCCGATCCGACTACTCGTGGCTGCAGGTGCCCGTGCTCGACCGCAAGGGGCGGCTGCGTCACGACGGCGGCGTGGTAACCGGCGCCCCCGGCATGTACGCGATCGGGCTGAACCTCCTCCGCCGTCGCAAGTCGAGCTTCATCCACGGGGCCGAGGACGACGCCCGTGAGCTCACCGACCACCTCGCTGCCTACCTCGGCGCGGCGCCGAGGTAAGCGAGGCGTCGCTACTCGGGCAAGGGCATCGCGAGCCGGCTCGTGACGAGCCCGGTGTTGAGGCCGATCGTGCGCAGGCCGCCGAACAGGCGTGCGTGCTCGATCTTGCAGCAGCGGTCCATCACGACCTGCAGGCCCGCCGCGCGTGCTATCTCAGCCGGCCTCTTCGCTGATCACGCCGAGCTGCAGCCACAGCACCTTGGCGCCGATGGCGATGGCCTGCTCGGCGATCTGCGGGGCCTCGTCGGCCGGTCGGAAGACGTCGACGATCTCGATCGGGCGGGGATGCGCGGCGGCCGCGTCCTCGAGGTTGGCGTAGACCGGGCGGCCGAGGATCTCCTCCCCGGCCCGCACCGGGTTGACCGGAACGATGTCGTAGCCGTTGGCATCCAGGTAGATGGCGGCGAACGAGCTGGCGTTGTAGTAGTTCGTGCTCAGGCCGACCATGGCGATCGTCCGGTAGGAGGTGAGGATCCGGAAGCGCTCTGCCTTCGTCAGCCCGAGGCCGTTGCGTTCGCCGACAGCGGTCATCGTCGGTTCACGTCTGGTAGGGCGCGCCGAACGCCTTGGAGAGGATCGAGTGACCGCGGCCGTTGTGCGCTGCCCGAGCGGCGGTTACGTTCTGCGAGGCCTCGAGTGCCCGCTCCAGGTCCCACAGGATGTCCTCGATGCTCTCGATGCCGATCGAGAGCCGGACGCGCTCCGGGCCGATGCCGGCCGCCCGCAGCTCGTCCTCGGTCAGCTGCTGGTGGGTGGTCGAGGCGGGGTGGATGACGAGAGACTTCGCGTCGCCGACGTTGGCCAGATGGCTGAACAGCTCGAACGACTCGATCAGCTTCCGGCCGGCATCACGGCCGCCGCGGATCCCGAAGGTGAAGATGGAGCCGGCGCCCTTCGGCAGGTACTTCTGCGCCAGCTCGTGGTAGCGATTGGAGGGCAGGCCGGGGTAATCGACGTACTCGACGGCCTCGTGCTGCCTCCAGGAACTCGGCCACGCGTTGGGCGTTGGCGATATGCCGGTCCATCCGCACTGGCAGGGTCTCGAGCCCGATCAGCATCTGCCAGGCCGTGAACGGCGCCATCGTCGGGCCGTAGTCGCGCAGCGTCTCCGCCCGGCACTTGAGCAGCCAGCCGAAGTCCCCGAAGTACTCGAAGAAGCGGAGATCGTGGTAGCCCTTGGACGGCTCCGTCATGCCCGGGAACTTGCCGTTGTCCCACGGGAAGCGACCCGCGTCGACGATCACGCCGCCGATCGCCGTGCCGTGACCGCAGATGAACTTCGTCGCGGAATGGACCACGATGTCCGCCCCCCACTCGAGCGGCCGGCACAGGTACGGCGTCGCGAACGTGTTGTCGACGACGAGCGGGACGCCGTTCTCGTGCGCGAGAGCGGCCAGCTGCTCGATGTCGATCACGTCGATCGTCGGGTTCCCGATCATCTCGGCGTAGAACGCCTTGGTCTTCGGAGTCACCGCCGCCTTCCACTGGTCGAGGTCCGAGCCGTCGACGAAGCGGGCGTTGATCCCGACCTTGCGGAAGCTCACGTCGAACTGCTGAAAGCTGCCGCCGTAGAGGCTCCGGGAGGAGACGAACTCGTCGCCCGCCTCCATCAGCGTGAACAGCGCCAGGTGCTGCGCTGCCTGCCCGGAAGACGTGGCCACCGCTCCGATGCCGTTCTCCAGGGCGGCGATTCGTTCCTCGAACACGGCCGTCGTCGGATTCATGATCCGCGAGTAGACGTTCCCGAAGCGCTGCAACGCGAACAGATTCGCCGCGTGGTCGGTGTCCTCGAAGACGTACGCCCCCGTCTGGTAGATCGGCACCGCACGGCTCCCCGTCACCGGATCGGGTCGCTGGCCTGCGTGCACCGCCAGCGTGTCGAAGCCGAACTGCATGTCCTCGCTCATGGCAGCCAATGCTAGCGGTCGCTCGCCGCTGCCGATCTTGCCGGAGCTCGGAGCGCGGGGAAGATCGGCCGGCCCCGTGCCGTCCTGAGCACACGATGACGAACGGTCGGATCCGCGTGGAGCGCCTGTCGCACCCGCGTCGTGGTTTCCGGCCAGAACCCTTGCCGGCGACTTCGCCGATGAGCTCGCGGTCAGGCGGAGGTCGGCACGCGCGCGCAAACCATGCCCGACTCTGGACGGCGATCGTCGCCGCGTCTGCTGCGAGCCGCAGAGGCGCGTCGCCGTCGCCAGCATCGACAACCGCAAACACTGGAGATTCTCCATGACCAGCCTCGCCACATCTGCCAGCGCCAGTCGGCTCGCGCCGCCTGCTCGGCGCGCCGAGCGGCCGCTTCGGATCCTCTTCCTCGCCTCTGCCCACAACAGTCTCAGCCAGCGGGTCTTCGTGGCCCTGACCGACCTGGGTCACGCTGTCTCGGTCGAGGTCGTGGACTCGAGTGAGGCGATCGAGGCGGCGGTGGCGCGTCACACTCCCGAGCTGATCCTCTGCCCGATGCTCAAGTCGATCATTCCAGAGTCCGTCTGGAGCAAGCATCGTTGCCTGATCGTGCACCCGGGCCCCCGGGGCGACCGGGGGCCGTCCTCGCTCGATTGGGCGATCGAGCTCGAGATGGCAGAGTGGGGGGTGACGGTGCTGGAGGCGACCGGCGAGGTCGACGGCGGTTGCGTCTGGGCGTCGCGCACGTTCCCCACGCGCGAAGCGGGGAAGAGCAGCCTGTACCGCCACGAGGTCCGCCGCGCCGCGATCGAGGCCGTCCTCGAGGCGGTGTCGGCGGTCGCCGCCGGCGGACCGGTGGCCGAGCCGGTCGACCACGGCGATCCGAGCGTGGTCGGCCGCCCACGTCCGTTGATGCGGCAGCCCGACCGCGCGATCGACTGGAGCTCCGACTCGACGACGACAGTGATCCGCCGCATCCGCGCCGCTGAGGGCCACCCGGGCGTGGTCGACTCCATCGGGGGGACCGAGTTCCATCTCTTCGATGTCCACCGCGAGGACACGCTGCGCGGCGTACCCGGCGAGATCGTCGCGCAGCGGCACGGCGCGATCTGCCGCGCGACGGTCGACGGAGCCGTCTGGATCGGCCAGCTGAAGCGCTCGGGCCACTTCAAGCTTCCCGCGACGCGCGCGCTCGCCGTTGCCGGACACGAGCTCGACGTCGCGGAGCTGCCCGCGCCGCTGCACGCGCCGCCGTTCGCCCCGCGGACGTTCCGCGAGGTCGCCTACGAGGAGCGCCGCGGTGTGGGCTACCTGCACTTCGACTTCTACAACGGCGCGATGAGCACGGATCAGTGTCGAAGGCTGCTCGACGCGTACCGCTTCGCGCGCTCCCGCGGGACGAGCGTGATCGTGCTCATGGGCGGCGTCGACTTCTTCTCGAACGGCATCCACCTGAACGTGATCGAGGCAGCCGAGGACCCGGCGGCGGAGTCCTGGTCGAATCTCCAGGCGATCGACGACGTCGTCCTCGAAGTGATCGACACCGACTCTCAGGTCGTGATCTCGGCGCTCATGGGGGATGCAGCAGCGGGCGGTGTGCCGTTCGCGCTCGCGGCCGACCATGTCCTCGCGCGCGAAGACGTCGTCCTCAACCCCTACTACGGGCACATGGGCGGCCTCTACGGCTCCGAGTACTGGACGTACCTGCTGCCGAGGCGTGTGGGCGAGGAGATGACGGCCGTGCTCACGTCTGCGCCGTTCGAGCCTCTCGGAGCGCGCCGCGCGGTGGAGATCGGGCTGATCGACCACGCCTTCGGCGACACCGCCGAGCAATTCCGCGTCGGCGTTCGCCGCTACGCCCAGCAGCTGGCGTCCAGCCCCGCCAGGCTTGCCGAGCTGGCCGAGAAGCGCCACTCGCGCGCCCGTGACGAGCAACGCAGACCGCTCGCCGCCTACCGTGCGGACGAACTCGCGCGATCGCGCGAGTGCTTCTTCGGCCCCGACCCCAGCTACCACGAGGCCCGACGCCGCTTCGTCTACAAACTCGGGAGCGCGGTCGCGCCCGCGGCAGCGCTGACCGAGCCACTAGCCTGACCCAGCGGGCGCCGAAACTCCGCCGAGGTGGGTGGGTGACCCGCGTCCACCCTCCGCGCGCCGTTCTGGTCGAGGTCCGAGCCGACGACGAAGCGGGCGTGCCCGCCACCAGGAGCGTCCGATGTGGACGAGCGACCTCTGGCCGCGGCTCCGGCGGACGCCAAACGTGCGCCGGGTCGTGCAGGCCCGGCGAGTAGACGCGCGTGGCAACGCTCAATCGAGCTGGTGTTCCGTGGTGTTTTTCAGCTCTTGATCGTGGGCCCGTCGGCCGGGTCGCTGTACCGCACCGGGGGCCCCGCCGGGCCTACGCGACGGCAGCGGCGAACGACGTGTACAGCTCCGCTGGCAGGTGGCGTTGAAGCTTCCAGACGAGCGCGATCGGTCGATCGCCCTCGTGGCTCACGTACGTCGCGGGACCCAGGCACCAGAATGCGCGGTCAGTGGTTCGGAGCCGGGCGAACAGCACGACGTTTGTTCGCTCGTCGCGCTGCCGGATGTACCTCTGGCCCGTGGTGCTGTCCGCGGCGGTCGCTGACTGGCTTTCCCAGTGGATCAGCTCGGGGCTGATCGCGTAGTCGCGGTACCGGGTCGTGGGGGAGAAGCCGCCCACGCTCTTGTCGAGCGTGAACGCGAAGAGGTCCGTTCGCGACTGCGTTTCCCACCAAACACCGGTCTGCCAGGTCGGCGGCTTTGGGCCTTCTCCGACATCGAACGCCGCGAGAATCTCCGTGCGCGTGTAACGCGAATGGAGCGCGAGGGGCACGTTCGGGATCCCGAGCGGGTGATCAAGGTACTGCACGCGTTCAGGAAGCAACTCGAACAACTCGGCCAGTTCTGCGCGAACCTGAGGATGCCCCCAGACCTGTGCCACCGCGTCGGCGAAGCTCGCTGGCTGCAGTCAGAGTGGTGAGCGACGAGACCAGCATGCGGAGCAGTCGCCGCTCACGCGGGCTCAGGCTCTCGAGCGCTGGCGGATAGTCGCTGCGAAGGAGCCTTGGGTAGGTCTCCAGCCGTTCGTCGTCGTCGACATGCAGCATTCGGCCTACGGCCCGCAGCAAAGGGTGCTCGGCAGGTCCTGCCGCGGCGGTCGGGAAGCCGATCTCGCGACGCATTTCTGTCCAGCTGTGGCCGGATGCGTAGACGTCCTCGAGTTCGAGCCCGCTGCTTTCGAGGTATTCGCCGAGGCTGAGGTCACCGAGCGAGCGAAGCTCTTCGCACCGCTCTCGCCATGTGGTCGGGATCGCTTCGCGGATGCTGCGGAGAACGATCTCGCGGGCCACGGGATCGAGGTCGAAGCTGCAACCGGCGGGCAGGAATGGGAAGTCGCGGCGAACCTGCCGCTCGACGTCCGCACGCGATCCACCCAGCAGAGCGCGCAGCCTTCGGTCGAACCGAAACTCCTTGCGGTGCGTGCCAACAAAGTCGAGAACGGTGCAGGCGCCCTTCCCTGCCGACTTCCGCAGCCCTCGCCCGAGTTGCTGCAGGAAGAGCGTTGGACTGTCCGTCGGACGAAGGAGCAGAAGCGTGTCGACGCTGGGGATGTCGACACCCTCGTTGAAGAGATCCACGGTGAAGACTGCCCGAAGCTTTCCCTCCGACAGATCACGTAACGCATTCCTGCGCTCGTCTGAACGACTTGTTGCCGAGAGTGCCACCGCAGGCAGTCCGAGCTCCCTGAAGCGCTGGGCCATGAAATGAGCATGGCCGACGCTGACGCAGTAGCCGAGGGCTCGCATCCGCGACGGATCGGCGATCTTTCGCCTGATTTCTTCGACTACCAAATGAGCCCACGCGTGGTCAGCTGTGAGGACGCCTTCGAGCGCTGCGATGTCATAACCCTGTCCGCGGCGCCACGGGACGCTGCGCAGGTCGAGCCCGTCATGAACACCGAAGTACGCAAACGGCGCGAGGTACTCCTGATCGATGGCATCCCACAGTCGCAGCTCCGCAGCGATTCGGCCGTCGAAGTGGCGGAGTACGTCGAGCCCATCCGCACGCTCAGGTGTCGCTGTCAGCCCGAGCAACTCGACAGGCTGGGCGCGGTCGAGGAGGGCCTCGTACGACGGCGCCGCGGCATGATGGAACTCGTCCACGATCACGACGTCGAAGTGGGTCGGATCGATGTTCCGGACGTCGGCGCTGTGGAGGCTCTGGATTGACGCGAAGACGTGCTCGAACCGCTCGGGCCGGTGACCCCCGACCCACTTCTCGCCGAACGCTGCGTCGCGCAGTGCGTGCCGGAACGTCGCACGGCTCTGGTCGATGATCTCCTCGCGGTGAGCGACGAACAGGAGTCTGCTACGCCCGAGTTCCGATCGAATCCGCGCGTAGTCCACCGCCGCCATCACGGTCTTCCCGGTGCCGGTCGCCGCGACAATCAGGTTGCGATGGTGGCCCTGGTGACGGGCGAGGGTGACGTGCTCGAGCAGCGCCTCCTGAAATGGGCGTAGCTCGAGTTCGATCGGGCTGAGCAGCGTGACGTCGTCATGTGCGACTTCCCGAGTTCGCCGTCGGAACTCTGCAGCGTCATAGGACGCGAAGTCCCTGCTCTCCCAGTAGCTCGTGAAGACCGCCGTCATCTTCGCGACCGCATCGGGATTCCGCACGGCGGAGACGCGCACGTTCCACTCCAGCCCGAGCACCTGCGCCGAATGCGTCAAATTCGACGAGCCGATGTACGCAGTCGAGTAGCCGCTCTCACGGTGGAAGACCCAAGCCTTAGCGTGGAGCCGCGTAGATGACGTGTCGTATGAGACCTTGATCTGCGCTCCGAGCTGCTCAAGCTCGTCGAGAGCGCGTTGCTCTGTGCTGCTTGTGTAGATCGTGGTCAGAACTCGCAACGGCTTGCCTTCCTCGCAGTGCTGGCGGAGTGCATTCGTCAGCGGACGCACGCCGCTCCAGCGAACGAAGGCCATGACGACGTCGATCGCGTCCGCCGAGGGCACTTCGGCGCGAAGCTCATGCCCGACGGATGGCTCGCCCGGGGCGTTCGTGAAGACGGTCGTGTCGAGCAGCGGCGTGAGTGGGCGCTCGATCGACTGTCGTCGTCCGTCCGGAAGACGTGGCAGCAACGCGACCAGTACGCGTCCGGGGTCGACAGGTTCGTCGCCGCGCAGATCGCTCTTTCCATCCGTGAGTGCCTGGAGGTGTCGTACGAGCGCGGCGGCGATGCGCACTGCCTCAGCGCTTCGCTTACCCTCCGGCGCTCGCTCGATTGCTCGCGCGAGCATGCCGGCGAGGTGGCGGGACACACGATCCGACGCCTCGGCGTCGCGCAGTTCGGCGAGTTCGGCCAGAAGCGTCCCGTCAGGAATCTCCTGGAGCAGCGCCTCGAGCCTGCGCGTCAGCAGCGCTTCATGCAGTCCGGGCTTGAGAGAGTTGCTGGTCAAGTCGCGCAAGTCTCTCAGCCTCGGTCGGTTCGCGCCAAGGCGGATCGACTCCGGCGCGCGACGCGTTTGCTATGAGTCCGCCGCTCGAGCGCGTCAAGTCGTTGGCTCTCTCGGACCTGCCGTCGTGAACGTATGGATGGCCGCCTCTGTTCCACCGTCGCTGGCTTGCGAGAAACCAGCCGGCCGGAACGGAGACAAGTCTGCAAACACCTGCATCGGTCCTCTCTACCTCTGGGGTGAGCCGCAGTCATCCGGTGATTCACCAGGAGGTAGATGAGCCCGTCGCCCTCATCGTCCGGCTCGCCCGTCGGTCGAGCAGGAGAACCTCGGGACTAACGGCTAGGCGGCGAACTCTTGCATTGCGGCGTTCACTGTTGCTGCGACGACGTCGCCTCGCCCCTCCTCAACCTTGAACAGCGGCGCATTCTGGCGGTTCGAGACATGGAAGCGAATGCCGTCGGAGAACACGTCCATGTTCAGCAGCTTCGCGTATAGCAACTCGATGGTCTTGTTGCCCATGTATACAACTCGGTGCGACGTCACGGCCAGAATGCCGCTATCGGCAACTTGCAGTTCGGAGCCGACTACGACGCTCTTACCCCGTACAGCACCTGTGCGGTAGCTGACTCCTTTCGCGACCCGAAAGCTGACGCCGGATGAGCCGCCGCGCCACTCGCGAATCGCCACCTCCTTCATGAGGGCCGCCAGCGTCTCAAGGTAGACAACCTCGTCCTTCTTCGTGATCAGCTTGGGCTCGGGGAGAGCATCCAGGCGCCCGCCATTGACGCGTGCCACAAGCAAGCGGTTAAGAACATCGCTGAACGTGGTGTGGACCTCCGACGGCTCGATACCAAGCGCGCCCACGACGTCGTCGAAAGCCAATTCTTCCTCGGCTGTCAGAACATCATCGGCGAGGACGTGGTCGGCGTAGTCTCGGAACGCCTCACTGCCGCGATGCCGGCGTTCCTTCTCCGAGAGTACCCCGAGGCTCGGGTTCTGCTTGAACGTCATCGCGAGCGCACGCGCCTGCTCCGGCTCGCTCGACGCTGCCGAGCGAGCGAACTCGGTGTAGCTCGAACGCGCCGCCTCAATCTCCTGCTTCTTCTCCTTGGACTGAAACAGCCTCATGGCTTTCCGACCTCCTTCCGCTCGCCTCTGCTGACAAAGAAGCTGACCGGCGCTGACAGCGGCGACACGGCCGCGACCGAAGCTGGGCGACTCGAAAGCAGCGAACGACTCGTCCGCGATGAGAACGACTGCTTGACCACCGGGTCTCCCTCGTCAGTCGGTCACCGGGTAAGTGAAGGGTAGACCATGTTGCGCGGGATCCGCGGCCTGCAGTAAGGCGGCGTCGGGCGCGTGACGGAAACGTCACGAATCCGACAGCGTCCGGTGCGGCCCGTACGTATAGGTCAGCCTGAATTGACCTGTTTGAGTCATCGACCCGGCGTCTTATGGGCGGTATCGTCGGAGAGAGCACATCGCCCGTCTCCCCGACCAGGAGACGATCGCTGGGTCATCTGCATTAAGACGCCAAAGCCCGGCAAACTCGTCCGCGAGTTCTCGAAGATCATGATCTTTGGCGGGCGAAGCGTGCGCGACTGCTAGGCACCGACCAATATTCGAGTAAGCAATACGAAAGGGATTATCGTGAAGACACTTTGTGTACTCCTGTCCGCCGCCGCTGTGGCCGCAGTGGTCGTCCCCGCCGCGAGCGCCAGCGATACGTCTAGCGGCGCGCGCTGTCACTCCTCCTACAAGGGCGCCTGCCTGAAAGTGGGGATCGGCGACTACGACTGCGGCGGCGGAAGCGGCAACGGCCCCAACTACGTCTGGAAGAAAGTCCGAGTGGTCGGCCCAGACGTGTTTCGACTGGACGCCGATCACGACGGTTGGGGCTGCGAGCGCAACTAGAGGACTCTCGAATGGCCTGGGGCTTCCTACGCCGATTCGGTCGATTGAATTTCAGCGAAGCAGTGTGCTGCCCCGACTACCCAAGGTCGAGTCCACAGCCGGAGTGGCCTGGGTTGGGGTTCGGACGGGTGATGCGCCATCGGCTACGTGAGTTGACGCTAACTCGATGCCCATTGGGCGCGGCAGCCCAACGGCGGCCTCCTTGCCGAGGTGTCAACACCGCGGAGATGGCTCAGCTGGGCCACTCGCTACAGACCTCCTCGGCACATTCACGCATGTGATCGAGAACTGCGAGGGGAAAGCGAAGATCGGCGGAAGCCCACAGCCGCGCTGCTCGCGAACAAGCCGTCACACAAGTCAAAGGCTGGCCTGGATGGGCTGGCCGAGCCCGCAATTCCTTTTCTTAAGCCAAGCCCTCTTCCGGACTCGAACCGGAGACCCCCTCCTTACCATGGAGGTGCTCTACCAACTGAGCTAAGAGGGCGCTTCGGGCGATTCTAGCGCCGCCCGCCCCGCGGCCGACCCGCGCCCCAACCCGCCCACCAGCCCGGCGAGTCGCATTTCGGCCCGACCCGGCGTACGATGCACGGGCCTGGAGCGCTATGCGGCGCGCTCTTCGCGCAGGACGAACGACCCTGAGCGAAAGGGGGCACCGTGCCCGACGAGGTGACACCAGGTCTCGAAGCGCTCCAGAACGCACTCGCCGACGGCGACATGGATCGCGTCCGCGAGGTGCTCGTCTCGCTCGACAAGGAGGATCAGGACCTGCTCCGCCAGGAGCTGGGGGCGCAGACGTTCGAGCGCACGCGCCGCTCCGCTACCCGCAGTCGGCGGGGGGCGAAGAAGGGCAAGGTGCTGGTGCTGCCGGGGATCATGGGCTCGCTGCTCGACGTCGTCGACGCGAAGGGCGAGGCGGATCGCATCTGGCTCAGCGCGCTCAACATCATCCGGGGCCGGATCAAGGAGCTCGAGCTCACGATCGACGGCGAGCCGGCCAAGAAGGGGACGCACGTCACCACCGCCGGCCTGTACCGGCAGTACTACGTCCCGATGCTGCTCGAGCTCGACAACCACTGGCACGTGCGGCCGTTCGCCTTCGACTGGCGCGAGCCGATCGAGCGCAGTGCGGCGCGGCTCGACGGGGAGGTCAAGGCGTTCGGCGACGGCGGCCCGGTCCACCTGATCGCGCACTCGATGGGCGGGCTCGTGTCCCGCTGCTTCATCAGCCGCTACCGGGACACCTGGAACGCGATGAACGACCCGACGGGCAAGGGTCGCGGCGGGCGGCTGATCCAGCTCGGGACGCCGAACCGGGGCTCGTTCTCGATCGCGCAGGTCGCTCACCGGCCAGGAGGACGCGCTCAAGAAGCTCGCCCTGTTCGACTTCTGGAACGGCATGGACGACCTGCTCGACGTCGTCAGCACCTTCTCGGGCATGTACCAGATGCTCCCCTCGCAGCTCGCGAGCCTCGGCGACGACCACGGAAGGCTGTACCAGGCGGCCACGTGGGGCGCGTTCAAGACGGAGCAGAAGCACCTCGACGGGGCCAAGAAGCTCCACGACGAGCTGAAGACGGTGATCGACCCGCAGCGGCTCGTGTACGTCGCCGGCTACGACCGCCCGACCATCGCCTCCGTGAAGGTCAACGGCCCGGGGAAGCTCACCTTCGGGATGACCCGCGACGGCGACGGCAAGGTCACGCACGCGCTCGGCTTCCTCGAGGGCGTCCGCACGTTCTTCGTCGACGAGGATCACGGCGCGCTCGCCCGAACACCCACGTGCTCGCCGCGATCCACGATCTGCTCGAGCGCGGCACGACCACCGCGCTCGCGGCGACGAAGCCGACACGCCGCTCGGCCGCGGCTGTCGAGGAGGACACGGCCGTGCGCTCGGCCCGCCGCAAGCAGGAGGAGGCGCGGCTGGCCGAGCTGCGCGACAAGGCGCAGGTCCAGCGGCGCGGCAAGCAGCCGAGGCTGTCGCCGGCGGAGCAGATCGAGGCGCAGCAGCTGATCATGGCGGAGTGGCGGGGCCGCACCGCGGAGCCGGCTTGGGCCGAGGAAGCGCCGCCCTCGGAGCCTTCGCAGCTTCCGCCCCCAGCGCGCCGGCGTTCGATCCCGATCGAGGTCATCTGGGGCGACGCGACGCGTATCGACGCGGACGTGCACACGGTCGGCCACTACGAGGGAGTGCTGCCCCAGCGAGCGGAGCTGGCGCTCGACTGCCTCGTCTCGAACGTCGAGCTGAGCGATGTCCTCGACCCGGCGACCCATGACCAGGCTCGCCGCCGGCTGGTCATCACCCAGCAGACCCGGCGCGGCCAGCTGCGGGGCGCGCTCGGCGACCTCGACTTCTTCCCGGGCCGGAACGTGCTCGTCGCCGTCGCCGGCATGGGCCGGCCGGGCACGTTCGACTTCGACACGCTGAGGCGGGTCGTCAAGGGCATCGTGCTCGGCATCGGCGCCCTCCCCACGACCCGGACCGTGTGCACGGTTCTCATCGGCTCGGGCGAGGGAACGCTCACCGTGTCGGAGGCCTGCCGCGGGCTCGTCGTCGGCATCGCGGACGCCCTTGCGGACGCGCGGTCGTCCGGCACGCTCCTCGCCCCGATCAGCAAGGTGATCGTCGCCGAGCTCTACCGCGAGCGGGCCGAGGAGATCGCCCGGGCGCTGAAGGAGCATGTCGCCTCCCAGGAGGTCAGCGATCGCATCACGTTGACGGTGAGCGGCTCGCGCCGTGGTCCCGGCGGTCGCGTGGCGACGGAGGATCAGCTGACGCTCCTCCTCGACGCCGCCGTGCGCGCCGCGGCGAAGCCCGGCTCGCCGGAGGCGAAGGCGCTCGCCTCCCTCGTCGGCGACATCCGCGCCTCGAAGCTCGTCAAGGAAGGTGTGAGCCAGGGCCTCGAGGCGCTGGGCGAGAGCCGGAAGCGAAGCAAGCTCGGCTACGCCGTCCGCGCCCAGGACACCGGAGCGGGCAGGGGCGGCGCGTACCCGGTCCGCATCTCGTTCTGGCTCGACCAGGAGCAGGTCCACGCCGCCGCGATCACCGAGACCGCCACGGTGGCAGAGCGGATCGTCAATGTCGACCCGACGCTCGTGACGGAGCTCGTGGAGCGCATGACCGACCCCGATCCCGGTGACGGCAACGTCGAGAAGCTCTCCGACATGCTCGTCCGGCTGCTCGTCCCGCACGACTTCCGGTCGGTGCTCGACCGGGGGCCGTTCGTGTTCGAGGTCGACCGCCCGATGGCGCAGATTCACTGGGAGATGTGTGCCTGCAAGGTCGGCGCGGAGGGCGATGCGCAGCCGCTCAGCATCACGTCTCCGGTGGCCCGCCAGCTGCGCACGACCTACAGTCCTGCCCCGGTACGGATGCTCTCGCTCGACCGGGCCGTGCGCGTGCTCGTGATCGGCGACCCGGGCGACCCCGACGAGCAGCTCGACCTGCCCGGCGCCCGGCGCGAGGCGCTCGCCGTTCTCGAGCTGCTCCGGGCCCGCGCACGGGAGGCGGGGGGACGGCTCGAGGTGGAGGCGCGGATCGGCGCTCCGAGCGTGCCCAGGGAGGGGCCGCTGGCCGACATCCCCGCCGCCGATCGCCTCGAGGTGCTCTACCTGCTCATGAAGGGCGGCTGGGACGTCGTGCACTACGCCGGGCACGGCGACTTCGACCCCGATCGCCCGGACCGGGTCGGCTGGCTCTTCGCGGGCGGGCTCCTCACCTCCGGGGAGCTCGGGCGGCTCGAAGAAGCGCCGCGGCTCGTCGTCGCGAACGCGTGCCTGTCCGGCCTCACCTCGCAGGTCAGCGAGGGCGGTGGCCGGGTCGAGCAGACGAAGTCGGAGGCGGCGCTGCTAGCGAGCCTGGCCGACGAGTTCTTCCACCTCGGCGTGCGCAACTACGTCGGCACGGCCTGGGAGGTGAACGACCTCGGCGCCGAGCAATTCGCCACCGCGCTCTACGACGGCCTCCTGGCCGGGAACCGTGTCGGCGACGCCGTGCTCGCGGCCCGCAGGCTTCTGTGGGACCAGCGCGATCTCTACGGCGCGCTCTGGGGCGCCTACCAGCACTACGGGGACCCGACAAGCGACTCGCCGCTCGCTGCGGCGGGAGGAGGCAAGAGATGAGCCCACCGGTACCGGCTGCACCGCTGACCGACGAGCTGCTGCTCGCCCGCTACCGGCCCTGGCTGTACTACGACTCGCTGGAGAGTTACCGGTCCGACTCGGCCGCGTCGCTGCCGGAGCACGTCTTCGACGGTGGCACCGGCTGGAGCTACGCGAACTCGCTCAAGCGCAAGGGCGGCAGCGTGGTCGCGTCCGCGCGGCCCGGAGCCCGGGCAGCAGCAGCTCGACCTCGGCTTCCTCGGCGGCTCGAAGTACCGGAACGGCGCTGCGGCGAGCTCGACCGACTTCCTCGACGCCTTCGGGCGCGACTACGTCGCCGACGCGCGGCGCATGCATGCCAACCCCGACTACGCCGACCGCTGTTACGGGCATATCGTGCGCGAGGCGAACGGGACGCGCTGGCTGCAGTACTGGTTCTTCTACTACTTCAACGACAAGAGCTTCTGGGGGATCGGCCTGCACGAGGGCGACTGGGAGATGATCCAGCTCCGCCTCGACGCGAGCGACACGCCGACGATCGCGACGTACGCCCACCACTCGGAGGGCGAGGGCTTCCGCTGGGCTGACCTCCACCGCCGCAAGGTCGGCTCCTACGAGGTGCCCGTCGTCTACGTCGGCCGCGGCTCGCACGCGTCGTTTGCGAAGCCGGGACAGCACCAGACGATGTGGCCGCTGCCGCCCGACTACGCGGACGGCAAGGGTGAGAAGAAGCGCCCGGTGCTCGAGACGATCTCGAATGCGACGAGCTGGGTGCCGTGGCCGGGCAAGTGGGGCTCGAGCGACTCCAGCCCGCGGGGACCGGCCCAGCACGGCCAGTGGCGCGACCCGGCGGCCTGGCACCGCGAGGTGTCGAGCGCCTCGGTGCGGAGCACGCGGGCACGGGCGAGAGCGGCGCCGTCGCCTCCGGAGCCGCCGGCCCCGACGCTCACCGTGCGGCGCGTCGACGACCGCGCGGTCGTCGAGTACAGCTTCCCGGCCCGGTTGTCCGCCGGCACCGCCCTTCCGGCCGGCATCACGATCTCGGTCGATCGCAGCGACGACGACCTGCCGCCGGCGACGCAGACGTTCCGCGTCCGCGCCCGCACGGGCACGATCGCGCACCCGCTCCCGCTGGAGGACGGCCGCTACGTCGTGCGCGCCGCCGCGCTGAGCGAGGACGGGATCTCGAGCAAGGTCGTCTCGCGCAAGCTCACCGGCCGGCGGCGATGAGCAGCGCTCAGAACAGACCAGCGTCGGTGAACTGCGGTACACCGCCCTGCCAGATCGCGTACGCAGCGATCAGGATCGCGGCGACGCCGAATCCGGCCGCGCAGGTGACGACGAGCGGGCGTCGCTCCTTCCATGCCCAAGTGGCAAAGACGACCGCCCCCGCGAGCGCGAGCCACCAGGTACCGCCCTCGACCGTGCTGGTGAAAAGCGTGAAGCCGAGCAGCAGCGCCGTCACGGCCATGACGGCGAGTGACCGCGGTTTCCCGGGAGGTCGCCCCGAGAGCTGCTCGGCAAGACAGATCGCAGCGACGAGCGCGATCCAACCGAGATGCCACTCGTGATGGCTGAAGGGCTCGTCCCAGAAGTGCGTGACGCGCTCGGCTTCTCCGGAAAGCTCCTCGTGGCCGATCGAGTTGGCCGCGAGATGGATCCCGTGGCCGTCGACGTAGAGGACTCCGGCGAGGACGGCCAGCGCGATCGGCCACACACCGCCGCCGAGTATCGCGAGGGTCACTGCCGCGGCGGCGGCGACGGCGAACGGCGTCGCCAGGTCGATCCAGTCGCCGGCCGTTTCGCCGGCGAGCGCAGGCACGTGGTGAAAGACGGCGAAGGCGGCCGCGAAGGCAAGGAGTGCCCATTGCTCCCGAGAGGGCCGAGCCACGGCGAGCGCCGATGGTATCCGACGGAATCGTCGAGACCGGCTCGGCGACGGAGGTGTCGCCGATGAGCGACGAGCACTTCGACGCGGTGGTCGTCGGCTCGGGCTTCGGCGGGTCGGTGACCGCCTACCGGCTCGCCGAGGCGGGCATGTCGGTCTGTCTGCTCGAGCGCGGCAAGGCCTACCCGCCCGACTCGTTCCCGCGCAGCCCGCGCTTGACGGGCCGCAACTTCTGGGACCCGAGCGAGGGGCTGCACGGCCTGCTCAACGTCTGGGAGTTCAGCGGGCTCGGCGGCATCGTGGCGAGCGGTCTCGGCGGGGGATCCCTGCTCTACTCCAACATCCTCATCCGCAAGGACCGCTCGACGTTCGTGGAGGACGGGCCGGCAGGCGAGAGCTGGCCGCTCGGCTACGACGACCTCGAGCCTCACTACGAGCGGCACGAGGAGATGCTGCGCGCCGCGCCCTACCCGCTGACCGAGCAGACGCCGAAGACGAGGGCGACGCGCGACGCGGCGGCCGCGCTCGGGCTCGAGTGGTTCCTCCCGAAGGTCGCGGTCACGTTCTCGCCCGACGGCGGCGAGGTGGCTCTCGGCGAGCCCGTTCTCGGCGAGCACGAGAACCTCCACGGGCGCACCCGCTCGACGTGCCGCATGTGCGGCGAGTGCAACTTCGGCTGCAACTACGGCGCCAAGTACACGCTCGACTTCAACTACCTGAGCTTCGCGAAGCTCCGGCACGGAGCCGACCTGCGCACGCGCTGCGAGGTGAAGACGATCGCGCCGCGCGCGAACGGCGGCTACCAGATCGGCTACGTGAACCACGAGGAGGCCGTGGAGGGCGAGCGCCGCCCGGCGCCGCTGACGCTGCACAGCCTGAGCGCCGACCGGCTCGTCATGGCGGCCGGGACGTTCGGGACCCCGTTCCTGCTGTTCAAGAACCGCTCGGCGCTGCCGGGGCTGAGCGAGCGCCTCGGCACCCGCTTCTGCGGCAACGGCGACCTGCTCACGTTTGCCCGCGAGACACACGAGCAGGTGGGCGGCGAGCGCCGGCCGCGCGTGATCGACCCGGGCTACGGGCCGGTCATCACGAGCACGATCCGGATCAAGGACGAGCTCGAAGGGGGCCCGGGGCGCGCGCTCTACATGCAGGACGGCGGCTACCCCGAGCTCGTCAACTGGCTGATGGAGGCGGGCGACCAGCCGAGAGCGCTCGTGCGCACCGGGAAGCTCGCCTGGCGTCTCCTCAAGCTCTGGCTCCGGCTCGGCGGCTCGAGCGACGTCGGCGCCGACCTCGCGTCGTTCATCGGAACGGCCTCGGCCTCCTCGACGACGCTGCCGCTCTTCTCGATGGGCCGCGACATGCCGGACGGCACCATGACCCTCGACGGCAAGGGGCGGCTCGAGATCGACTGGCGCAAGAAGAACTCGCCCGTCTACGAGGACATCCGCAGCACCGGCCGCAAGATCGCGCGCGCGCTCGACGGCTCCTTCCAGGACAACCCGCCCTGGTGGGCCGGTCGCGTGACCACCGTCCATCCGCTCGGCGGCTGCCCCATGGGGCGCGACGCGGGCCAGGGCGTCGTCGACTCCTACGGGCGCGCGTTCGGGTACGAGAACCTCGTCATCGCGGACGGCTCGGTCATGCCCGGCCCGGTCGGCCCGAACCCCTCGAACACGATCTCCGCCCTCGCGCACCGGTTCTCGGAACGGCTGATCGCGGAGGCCTGATCGACCTACGCGGCGCTCGGGCCGGCGTCGATGAGCGTGAACGCGTAGCTCCGAGCCCCCGCGGCGCCGTTCTCGATGGTCAGGCGATAGGTGCCGGCGGCGCGACCAGGCCAGATCGTCGAGCCCTTCGCATGTGCCAGCCGCGTTTCCTTCCTTGACGAGCCGGGCGGAGGCGCTGGAGGAACGGGACGAGATGGTCATGCTCCGTGCCGTACGGCACCACGACGATGCGGTCACGCAGGCGGTGATGCTCCGCCGACAAGGCGGCGGCGTCGGCGCCGAGCGCCAGACGGAAGTGCCTGTGCTCGGCGTGCGAGAAGACCCCGGACAGCCATTCGCGCAAGGCACCGAAGTTCGGGTCGTCGAGCCCGTCGCCGCAGCCGATGAAGAGGAGCGAGTGCAAGGCCGCGGCGGCGCGCTGGACGAACTGCGCGTACTCGTCGCCGAGCACGTCCTCGTACGAGCGGATGCCGAGCACCACCGTCTCGGGCTTCCGCCAGTGGCCGTGGAGGTGGAGCACGCCGGGCTCGTCGCCGCGCAGGAGCCTCTCCACGTGGGCGCCGTCCTTCCACGTCACGGGCTCGAGGCCGGTGACCTCCTCGAAGAGCAGGTCGTAGTTCGTCGTGAGGATCGGCACGCCCAGGTCGCGCAGTGCCTCGATCACGGCCGGCTCGTAGGGTCGAAGCTCGCCCACGGTCTCGCGCAGCCACCGCCGGTACTCCCCGCCCGCCGGTGCGTGGAGCACGCGCTCGATCTCCTCGGCGACGGCGAGGAGGTCGCGTACGTCGCTCGAGTGCAGCTTCGCTCTCTGCTCGTCCGCCCAGCCCGCGGGGAGGCCGATGAAGACCTGCTCGCAGCGCGAGATTCCGTCTTCGAGCAAGCCGACCCACGAGGCCGCAGAAGCGTCGCGACTCGCGGCGGCCGCAACCCCGGCGCCGACGACCGCGATCACGCGCCCGCGTGCGATCTCGCGGCGCAGGTCCTCCTCGAGCAGCCGCCGCTTGCGACGGCCCTCGGCGAGGCCTGCCGCGTGCTCCCGACGGCGCCAGCGCCGGTCGGCGAGCTGCCGCACCCAGCCGGCCCAGGAGCGCGCCGCGCGTGCGCCGCCGCCGCAGCGGCATACGCGCTGCGGCCTGTGGAGGAGGCGGTACGCCGCCCCGCCGTGCTCTAGCTCGCCGATGGTGCGGCTAGCCTTCATCGTCGGTTCCATTCACGCCCATCAACGCGTGTTCCCTGCTTCACGATGCGACGAGGGCCTTGAGAGGCGCTGTGAAGGCGCTAAGGAAAGGTTGTGACGGTCAGGACCCGTGACCGCGCTGTCTCCTGAGGAGCTCGACAAGCACCTCCGGCGCGTTCTCAAAGCGATGGCGGACGGACGCGTCGTGCCCTTCCTCGGTGCCGGGGCCAACCTGGCCGGCCGGCCCGAGGGCGCCGTCTGGACGGGAGAGGGGTCGCGCTTCCTCCCGAGCGGCGCGGAGCTCGCCCGATACCTGAGGACGGCGTTCGAGGAGGAGACGCCGTCCGAGGTCGACCTGCTCCGCGTGTCGCACTACGTCAAGGTCCTCGTCGGGGACGGGCCCCTCTACGACGAGCTCCACGGTCTGTTCGCGGGCACGTACGACCCGACCTCGCTGCACACGTTCCTCGCCGGCGTTCCCGAGCGGCTGTTCAGGAGGGCCGGACAGGAGCCTCTGTACCAGCTGATCGTGACGACGAACTGGGACGACGCGCTCGAGCAGGCCTTCGTCGCCGCCGGCGAGCCCTGCCACGTCGTCTGGTACGTCGCGACCGGGCCGAACCGCGGCAAGTTCATGCATCGCTCGCCCTCGGGGGAGGTCACCCTGATCGCCGATCCGAGCGAGTACGTCGAGGTCTCGACCGAGGAGTGCACGGTCATCCTCAAGATCCACGGGGCGGTCGACCGCGCGAGCGCGCGATCCGCCAGCGACAGCTACGTCATCACAGAGGACGACTACATCGAGTACCTGAGCGGCGGGACCGCGATCGCAGGCCTGGTGCCGGTCGAGCTCGCGAGCCAGCTCCAGTCGAGCCACTTCCTGTTCCTCGGCTACAGGCTCGGCGACTGGAACCTGCGGGTCATCCTCAACCGGATCTGGCGCGAGCAGGAGCAGCGCTACGTCTCCTGGGCGATCCAGAAGGACGAGCCGAGCGAGCTCGACGAGCGGTTCTGGCTGGAGAAGAAGGTCGAGCTCAAGGCCGTCGATCTCTCCCACTACGTCGCGGGCCTGGAGCGCCTGCTCGACGAGCGTTCGTGAACCGGCCGGAGGGAGCCCAGACCGTCGTCGAGGCCGCGGCCCGCGAGAGCCCCTACCTCGGTCTGCAGCCGTACGCCGAGCGCGACGCGGCCTTCTTCTTCGGTCGTGAGCGGGAGCGGCGGGTGATCGCGGCCAACCTCAGGGCGGCACGTGTGACCCTGCTCTACGGCGCCAGCGGCGTGGGGAAGAGCTCGCTGCTCCGCGCCGGCGTCGTCCCGGCGCTGCGCGATCGTGCCGCGCACGCGCAGACTCCCGAAGGGAAGCCGCAGCACGTCGTCGTCTTCTTCTCGTCGTGGCGGGGCGATTCCGCGAGCGAGCTCGCCGAGGCGATCCGCAGCGCGGTGTCGGCCGCCGTCGGCGCGGCGGTTCCGGCCGGCGGGTCGCTGGCCGAGACGGTCGAGCACTGCGCTCGGGCCTTCGACGGTCAGGTGCTCGTCATCCTCGACCAGTTCGAGGAGCTGTTCGTCTACCAGCCGGGCCTGCGGGTCGAGGCCCCCGTCCCGGCCGTGCTCGTCGACGCGGCTGGCGACCCTCGGTCCCGGGTGAACTTCCTCATCGCGCTGCGTGAGGACGCACTCGCGGACCTCCATCTCTTCAAGGGACACCTTCCCGGGCTCTTCGAGAACCGGATCAGGCTGGAGCCCTTGTCGCGAGCGGCCGGGCGCGACGCGATCGTGAAGCCGCTCGAGCTCTACGACCAGCTCGCACCGGGGGCGGAGCAGGTGACGGTGGAGCCACAGCTCGTGGAGAACGTGCTCGACCAGGTACGGATCGGGCGAGTGCGGCCGGTTCAGGTGGGGATCGGGAGCGTGGCCGATCTGGACGGCGATCGGGATCAGGTGGAAGCGCCGTACCTTCAGCTTGTCCTTCGACGTCTCTGGGAGGTGGAACGCGGCAAGGGGTCGGCCGTGCTGCGAGCTTCCACGCTCGCCGAGCTCGGCGGCGCCGAGGAGATCGTGCGGGACCACCTCCGCGGCGCGCTCAGCGCGCTCGAGCCGGCGCAGCAGTCGTGGGCGTCGAAGATGTTCAACCACCTCGTCACGCCGTCCGGGACGAAGATCGCGCACGGCGTTGGTGACCTGGCCGCGTACGCAGGCACCAGCGAGGCGAATGTCGAGCCGGTCCTGCGGGCGCTCACCGAGGCACGCATCCTTCGTCCCGTCGCCGGTCAGGGCGAGGTCGACGACGCCCGCTACGAGATCTTCCACGACGTCCTCGCCGGCGGCGTCATCGCGTGGCGGGACGAGTACGAGGCGCAGCTCGGCCTCGAGCAGGAGCGGAACAGGAGCGCCCGCCTGAAGAGGTGGCTCAAGTGGCTCGTGCCGGTCCTGCTCCTGCTCGGCATAGCCGCCATCGTGTTCGTCGCCGCAGTGGATGCTGGCCCGGGGCGAAGTGAACGAGCTCCAGTCCGCGCCGGTGACGGTGATCGGCGAGCGGCCTCCGAGCCTGAGCACCGGCGACAGCGCGAGCAGCGCGACCTTCACCTTCCAGTCGGACCAGGAGGGCGTCCAGTTCAGCTGCCGGCTCGACGGCGGCGAGTTCGAGCCCTGCACGAGCCCGATCACCTACACCGGCCTCAGCGCCGGGGAGCACGAGTTCACCGTCAAGGCGACCGACTCCGAAGGGAACACCGGCGTGTCGCGGAGCTACGCCTGGACGACGGCCGGCGCCGCCGCCCCCGCTGCGGAGGCGCTGCCCGACCTGACCGTCGCCGACCTGCAGGCCAACGGCGTCGTCGTGACGAATGCCGGCTCGGTCACCTCGGACGCGTTTCTCGTCGACGTGGCCGGGGTCGGCAGCGACACCATCGCCGGCGCTCGAGCCGGGCCAGGCCAACAACCTCAGCTGGCAGGTCTGCGTCGAGCCGGAGGTCGTGGTCACCCTCGACCCGGACAACCGCGTGGCCGAGTCGAACGAGGACAACAACCGGGCGGCGATCGAGAACTCCTGCTGAGCGATGCCGGCCTCAGGCGCCGGTGTCGAGCGCGACGCGGACCGGCGTCCCCCGTTCGCGCGGACGCCGGAGACGGCCGAGGCCGATCAGGAAGCCGATCGCGGTCAGCGGGATCGTCAGCTGAAGGGCCAGCTCGACCGTCGGGACGCTCGTCGCCGTCCCGGCGAGCGTGGCCAGGGTCGCGCCGCCGAGCAGGAGTCCCAGCAGCGTGCCGAAGAGCGTCTCCATGACGGCGAGGCCCCAGCGGAAGCGCCAGCCGTCGTCGTCGCGCTTCAGGTCGCCTCTGGCGGCGGCCTTCAGCTTCCAGCGGCCGCGCGGGTTGATCGTCGTCTTCCAGCCGAGGGCGAGCAGGAGCGGCAGCGCGAGCCCGATGGTGCCGGCGCTCGCCCAGCCGAGTGGCGTACCGAGGAAGGAGCCGCCCTCGACTCTCACCGCGCCCTCGATCTTGCAGCTCGTGTCGAGGCTCTCCCAGACGAGCTGGTAGAGCCCGGGCGCGCTCGCGTAGTCCGAGACGCTGACGGTCGCGCTGCCGCCGGTCACGGTCTGCGTCGCGACCGGGAAGCCGGCGTACCTCACCGAGACCTCGTTCGTGAGCCCCGGTCCGGTGCCCGTGACGGTGACATGCCCGTTCTGGTCGACGGTGGCGGTGGTCGAGCCGAGGTCCTGACCCGCGACCCGTGCCGAGCAGGTCGCGCCGCCGGAGGCGTCGGCCGCGCGGGCCCGGCCTGTCCCGGCCAGCGACCCGGCGAGGAGGAGTGCGATCAGGAGGGCCCCGGCAGGGGCGCGCCGGCGGGTCCGGAGAATTGTGGGTCGGCGGAGCCTCATCGACGTCTCCTTCGGGCGAGCGCTGCTCGTGGCGCGCCCGTGACGCCGCACCTCACGGGTTCAGCTGTTCTGCTCTCAGGACGCGGGCGTCGCCGCGGGTCTTCCCGTCGCCGATTCCTTGCGGGCTGGAGAGGCTCGGGTCAGCGCTCGCTCAGTCGGCGATGTCAGCGATGCGTGTCCGGGCGAGCGCGATCAGGTCGTTTAGCGAACCGCACAGCTCGCAAGCGTAGATCCTCGCCGTTCCGTCCTGGCTGGCCGTGACGACGCGGGCGCCGTCGGGGCTGAAGGCGGCCGAGGCAACCTCGCTGGTGTGGCCGCGGAGGAGCGCCAGCTCTTTGCCGCTGGCGGCGTCCCAGATGCGGGCGGTTCCGTCGTCGCTGGCGGTGACGACGCGGGCGCCGTCGGGGCTGAAGGCGGCCGAGACAACCACGTTGGTGTGGCCGCGGAGGAGCGTTAGCTCTTCGCCGCTGGCGGCGTCCCAGATGCGGGCGGTTCCGTCGAGGCTGGCGGTGACGACGCGGGCGCCGTCGGGGCTGAAGGCGGCCGAGGCAACCCAGCCGTTGTGGCCGCGGAGGAGCGTTAGCTCTTCGCCGCTGGCGGCGTCCCAGATGCGGGCGGTTCCGTCGAGGCTGGCGGTGACGACGCGGGTGCCGTCGGGGCTGAAGGCGGCCGAGGCAACCGCGTCGGTGTGGCCGCGGAGGGGCGGTAGCTCTTGCCGCTGGCGGCGTCCCAGATGCGGGCGGTTCCGTCGAGGCTGGCGGTGACGACGCGGGTGCCGTCGGGGCTGAAGGCGGCCGAGAAAACCGCGTTGGTGTGGCCGCGGAGGAGCGTTAGCTCTTCGCCGCTGGCGGCGTCCCAGATGCGGGCGGTTCCGTCCCAGCTGGCGGTGACGACGCGGGTGCCGTCGGGGCTGAAGGCGGCCGAATTGACCGAACGGCTGTGCCTCGGTCGGTGTGGCCGTCCAGGCGGGCCAGCTCTTCGCCGCTGGCGTCCCAGATGCGGGCGGTTCCGTCGAAGCTGGCGGTGACGACGCGGGTGCCGTCGGGGCTGAAGGCGGCCGAATTGACCCGGTCGGTGTGGCCGTCCAGGCGGGCCAGCTCTTCGCTGCTGGCGTCCCAGATGCGGGCGGTGCCGTCGTAGCTGGCGGTGACGACGCGGGTGCCGTCGGGGCTGAAGGCGGCCGAATCGACCAAGCCGGTGTGGCCGCGGAGGAGCGCCAGCTCTTTGCCGCTGGCGGCGTCCCAGATGCGGGCGGTGCCGTCGTAGCTGGCGGTGACGACGCGGGTGCCGTCCGGGCTGAAGGCGGCCGAATTGACCAAGCCGGTGTGGCCGCGGAGGAGCGCCAGCTCTTTGCCGCTGGCGGCGTCCCAGATGCGGGCGGTTCCGTCGTCGCTGGCGGTGACGACGCGGGTGCCGTCGGGGCTGAAGGCGGCCGAGGCAACCGCGCTGGTGTGGCCGCGGAGGAGCGTCAGCTCCTTGCCGCTGGCGGCGTCCCAGATGCGGGCGGTGCCGTCGTCGCTGGCGGTGACGACGCGGGTGCCGTCGGGGCTGAAGGCGGCCGAATTGACCGAGCCGTGTGGCCGCGAGGAGCGCTAGCTGCTTGCCGCTGGCGGCGTCCCAGATGCGGGCGGTGCCGTCGTCGCTGGCGGTGACGACGCGGGTGCCGTCGGGGCTGAAGGCGGCCGAATTGACCAAGTCCGGTGTGGCCGCGCAGGGGCGTGAGCTCTTGCCGCTGGCGGCGTCCCAGATGCGGGCGGTGCCGTCGTAGCTGGCGGTGACGACGCGGGTGCCGTCGGGGCTGAAGGCGGCCGATTGACAACCGCGCTGGTGTGGCCGCGCAGGAGCGGCTAGCTCTTGCCGCTGGCGGCGTCCCAGATGCGCGCGGTTCCGTCGTAGCTGGCGGTGACGACGCGGGTGCCGTCGGGGCTGAAGGCGGCCGAGACAACCCAGCCGCTGTGGCCGCGGAGGAGCGTTAGCTCTTGCCGCTGGCGGCGTCCCAGATGCGGGCGGTTCCGTCGTCGCTGGCGGTGACGACGCGGGTGCCGTCGGGGCTGAAGGCGGCCGAGACAACCGAGCCGGTGTGGCCTGCAAGCACCTCCAGGAGACGGCGCTGAGCCGGGAGAGCGCGTCTCAGCGCCGTCTCCGCCTCCTGGGTGGGCTCCAGCTCGGCCGCCTCGAGCGCGAGCTCGACACTCCGCCCCGGGTCGATCTCGAGCTCGGCCAGAGCGCTCGCCGCCAGCTGGCGAGAATGCGCGAATCGCGCTTGCTCCTCGGCGCTGGCTCGCTGGCGCTCCGCCTCGTCGCGCTGCTCTCCGGCGAGAGCAGCCTGCTCCTGAGCCTCGGCTCGCTGAGCCTCCGCGTCGTTCCTCGCCTCGCAGCCGACGATCGTGAGCACGGCGAGCGCGGCCGCGATGACGAGAGCCGAAGCCACCGCTGCGAGGTAGCGCATCCTGCGCCGGCGCTCACGATCGCGGCTGCATGCGCACCTCGACGCGCCCCCGCCATTCGTTCACGGCTGCTGCGAGCACGTCGTGGAAGATCTCGTAGCCGTCGTCGCCGACAGGGCGCAGAATCCGAACGTCGCCCCCGGCGAGCCGAGCGAGCAACGGCTCCACCTGCTCCTTCGGCAGGCCGGCGAGATCGGCCAGGTCGTCCACCCGAAGGGCCACCTTCGTGCCGGAGCGGGTGACGAGATGGCGGAACAGTCTCGCGGAGCTCTCCTGCTCGGAGGGCGAGAACGCTCCCATCACGGTGTCCAGGTGCGTGCGCACGATCCGCTCGGCGCCCCCGAGGGCGCGCAGCGTCTCGAGGCGCAGGGTCCGAGAGCCGGCCCGTTGCTCCTCGTCCCACAGCCGCAGGAGCACGAGCTGGAGGTAGGGAGCCTCGATCCCGGACGACTGCGTGCCACTGCGTACGTCGGTCGGGCCCGTGTCGGGCTCGAGGCCGAGCTGCCCGGCCTCGACCTCGTCGAGCACTTCCTCGACGAGGCCCTCCTCTGCCGAGACCTCGTGGCCAGGGCCGGCTCTGCGCGAGTACTCCTCGAGCGGGCTGACGATCGCCTCTCGAGCCGCGTCGCGGTCCAGATGCTCGAGGCGCAGCGAGTTGTCGAAGAGGTTCGGCAGCCACGTCTTGAAGCGGTCGAGCTGAGCGAGCGAGTCCTCGCGAATCGACAGCAGGAAGCTCACGCGCAGCTCACGCCGGTTGACGACCTGCGGAAGCTCGAGCGCGAGTGTGCCCTCGCCCGCCCTCCCCCTCGTGGTAGCGGAAGAGCTCCTCGAGCTGGTCGAGGATCACGAAGAGCCTGCCGTCCGACCCGATCGGATGCTTCCTCGAGCGCCTCGACCGAGGTCGGCTCGGCCGGTGCTCGCCGGCCGGATCCTCTTCGTCGACGGCCTCGCGCGACCGCCGCCCGCACGGCGCCGACGAGCTCGGCGAGCGGATCACCGAGCCACGAGGAGCAGTAGACGACGCAGAGACCCGGCGAGGCCTCTCCTCGCGGCTGCGACGGGCTTCCTCCTGGAGCTCGTACACCACGCCGGCTCGCAGCAGCGACGTCTTGCCGGTCCCGCTCTCCCCGTAGAGAACGGTGAGCCGGTAGGCCTTCAGGTTGTCGACCACGACGTCGCACCACTCGTCCCGACCGAAGAAGAACGCAGAATCGCTCTCGGAGAACGGCACGAGACCCACGTAGGGCGAGGACGGCAGCGCCAGCTCGCGCTCGATGACCGCACCCGTGGTCACCGCGTTCTCGTCTCGTCGTGCGCCTGGGCGAGCAGCGAGCCCAGCGTCTCCGCGTAGTCGAGCAAGTCGACGTCCAGGATCGCGACGTTCCGGCGGTCCCACAGCAGCTTCTCGAGCTTGGAGGGCGACTTCTGGACAGCCCAGCTGACGACGCGGCTGTCGAACGGCTGCTGCCCCCAGATGCGATGCAGGATCACGCGCAGGTTCCAGTCAGCGAGGCCGTAGCCGAGGAAGAGGAAGTGAGCCTCGTTCATGTGCGCCATGAGCGTGGCGGGAACCAGGTTCGCGATGTCCGTCTGCGCGAGGTAGTCGATGTAGTGGTCCTCGGTGATGACGAAGCTGTCGCCGTGGGCGCTTTGCCTGTCGATGGCGCCGTGGAGCTTCAGCAGCACCGTTTGCCCGCGCGGCTGGAGCTCGCGATAGCGGTTCGGCTGCTCGATCACCTGCTCGCCGCCTTCAGGGGGGTGGTGCACGAACTTCCCCTGCAGCTCGCCCTTGGCGACGTAGACGACTACGTCCAGTGGCTCGCCAGCGACACTGAAGGCGTGCTCGACCAGGTCGTCGTAGTTGGTGGTGACAATGAGCAGGCCCGCGACCGGACCGTCCCGCTCGCGCATCAGGCGCGGAACGGCTGCGAGCATTCGATGAAGCGCGGTCGGCTCGACATCCCGGTCGAAGATGCGTCGTAGCTCCTCGTAGAGGACGGGCGCGCCGGTCATCGCGTGGACGTACTGTGCGACGCGGGTGAGATCTGTCGGCTCGTCTCGAGGGTAGGCGTACTCACCGGCGAGGTACGCGGCGAGCTCGGGCCCGCTCGGCATGTAGGGACCGTGGAACGGATCGATGCCGGCGGGCCTGCCGCAGAGGGTCGCGCCCGCGCCGAGAAACGGGATTACCTTCCCCTCGAGGAGGCGGCGCCGGACGATCGTACAATGAGCCTCGAGATCCTCGTTCAAATGGGCGCCCCTCCTCAGCGTCGACACGCTGTCGGCGCACCGGTGGGAAAGGGCTCGAAGACCGAGTAGATCTCGCGGATCATCTCCTCGCGCGACGCGAAGCGGCTCTCGTCGTAGCAGCCGATCGGGTGCTCGAGCACGTTGAAGAGGCAGAGGTTGCAGAAGGAGCAGGGCTGCGGAGGGCGATCGTGGCCGGCCGCCCAGAGCGCCAGCAGGTCCGGGTTGGCGATCAGCCCGCGCGCGACCGTGACCGCGTCGCAGTCGCCGCGCGCGATCGCGCCGGCCACGACCGAGGCCGTCTGGAAGCCGCCCGTGCAGAGCACCGGGATCGAGACCGCCTGCTTGACGGCGCGGGAGTCGGCGAGGTTCGCGCCCTCGACGTCCTCCGGCGGGATCGACCAGCGCTTCGCGAGCAGCCGGTTCACGGGCCAGAGCGAGAACATGAGGTAGTTGCGGAACGCGTGGCGTCCGCTCGAGAGCATCGTGTCGTAGGTGCGCTTCACCTCGCGCGGGGTGAACGCCCCGGCCGGGTTGCGCGGGTGCGGGAAGGCGTTGCCGGTCGAGACGTGGATCGCGTCCGCGCCGGCTTCCTCGAGCCAGCGGCACACCTGCGCCGACTCCTCAACGGTGTTGCCGCGGCGAGACCAGGGGAAGAACGCGTTGCCGTGCTCCGTGGCCGAGATCTTCACCTGGACGTGGTAGTCGCGACCGACCTCGGCGCGAATCGCCCGCACGACGTCGAGCAGGAGCCTGGCCCGGTTCTCGAGCGGACCGCCGTACTCGTCGTCCCTCGTGTTGATCGCGCTCGAGAGGAACTGCGTGAAGAGGTAGCCGTTCGCGCCGTGCACCTCGACCCCGTCGAGGCCGGCCTCCCGAGCGCGAGCCGCCGCCCGCGCGAACGCGCGCGTTACCTCGTCGATCTGCGTGCGGGTCATGGCCTCGACGGGAAAGCCGTGCAGCTCGTCCGACTTGCTCGTCGGGCCCAGCCCGCTCGGGAACTCGAGGCCTCCGATATCCCGCTGCCGCCCTGCGTGCGCGAGCTGCACGATGTACCTCGACCCTGCGTCTCGCACCCGCTCGCCGAGCTCGCGCCAGAAGGGGATCCGGTCGTCAGAGTCGATCGTGACGAAGCCGGGCACGATGCGACCGCGCACGTCCACGCCCGTCCACGACGAGATGATCGCGCCGACACCGCCGCGTGCGAAGCGCAGCTCCCAGCTGATGCGCGCCTGCGACCCACGGCCGTCGTAGCTGTCGAAGCGTCCCGCGACGCTCGAGCGCAGGACCCGGTTCTCGAGGGTCAGGTTGCGGAAGGCGAGCGGCTCGAGGTACGGCTCGGTCATCGGGTCGCTCCCACGGCCGCGCCGGCCGGCTCGTAGGCGGCGAGCACCTGGCGGATCATCTCCTCGCGCGAGGCGAAGCGGCTCTCCTCGTAGCAGCCGAGCGGCGTGTCGACGAAGCTCACGAGGCACTTGTTGCAGTAGGTGCAGGGCTTCGGCGCGCGGTCGAGCCCCTGGGCGAACAGAAGCGGCAGGTCGGGGTTCGCGAGCAGGGGGCGAGCCATGGACACCGCGTCGCAGTCGCCGCCCTCGATGGCTCCGGCAATGACGGACTGCGTCTGGAAGCCGCCGGCGCAGATCACCGGCACGGAGACGGCCTCCCTGACAGCTCGAGCTGCGGCGAGGTTGATGCCCTCGACCCCGCCGCGGCTCGGTCGCTCCCACCACCACTTGAAGATGCGGCTGAAGGGCCACATGCGGAACAGGACGTAGTTGCGAAACGTATGGGTGCCGCTCGAGAGCATCGTGTCGTAGGTGCGCACGAGCTCCTTGACGGCCGCGGTGCCGGCGGGGTTGCGGGGGTGCGGGAACGTTCCGCCCGACGAGACGTGGAACGCATCGACACCCGCTTCCTCGAGCCAGCGGCAGACCTGCACCGACTCCTCGAGCGTGTTGCCCTTGCGCAGCCAGGGCAGCACCTCGTTCTGGTGCTCGACCGCGGAGATCTTGAACTGGAGGTGGTAGTCGGGCCCGACCGCCGCCCTGATCGCCCGCACGACCTCGAGCGCGAAGCGGGCGCGGTTCTCGAGCGGCCCGCCGTAGTCGTCCTTGCGGTCGTTGATCTCCGAGGACAGGAACTGCGTGATCAGGTAGCCGTTGCACCCGTGCACCTCGACGCCGTCCGCGCCGGCCTCCCGCGCCCGGTAGGCGGCACGTGCGAAGTCCCCGACGACCTCGTCGATCTGGGACGTCGTCATGCGCTCGCAGGGGAAGCCGTGGAGCGGCTCCGAGTCGCTCGTCGAGGAGAGCCCGGTCGCGTGCTCGATCCCGCCGATGTCCCGCTGGCGCCCCGAGTAGGCGATCTGGACGATGTAGCGGCAGTCGTGCTCGTGCACCCGCGCGACGAGCTCGCGCCAGAACGGAATGCGGTCGTCGCGGTCGATGTGCGCGTAGCCGGGGACGATCAGGCCGCGTGGGTGCACGGGCGAGTTCGACGAGATGATCGCGCCGATTCCCGCGCGCGCGAACCTGACGTCCCAGCTGATCCGTGTCTCGGTGCCGGACCCGTCGTAGTTGTCGAAGCGACCGGACAGGCTGGAGCGGAAGAGGCGGTTCTTGACCGTGAGCGTTCGGAGCTCGAGCGGCTCGAGCGCCGCCGAAGCCGTCACCCCCGACCTCCGTCGCGTCGTCGCGGCCTCGCGTCAGCCCGCCCTCGGGCGAAGGCCGAACCGCCGCAGCGAGCAGGAACCACCGCCATCGCGCGGCTCTCCTCAGCGTCGCGTGGCGGCGACCGTACTCCGCGGCCGATGTGGTGTCAAGCCGCGCGGCGGCCTGGCAACCGGAGCGCCAGAGCGCGATGATGCGCTCGGCCTTGGACGTCACGTCGCCGCCTCTCGTCTGGGATCCCTCCAGCGCCGCCGACCTCCCGGCGCTCGTCAACGAGGTGCGGGAGGGGCGCTGCGCGCTCTTCGTCGGCGCCGGGCTCTCCGTCGCGGCGGGCCTGCCCGACTGGGCGGGCCTCATGCAGCGGATAGTGGCGCTGACGGGGAAGCGAAATCGGCCCCGCGCCACGAGCACCGAGCTGCGGCGTCTGCTGCGCGCGAACCGCTTCGCCGAGGTCGCCGACCAGTGCCGGACGATCCTCGGGCGGGAGCTCTTCTACGAGGCGTTGCGGGCCGAGCTCGGCCGCGACGTCGAGCTGTCGCCGGTACACCGGACGATCGTCGAGACGCCGTACGCCTGCGTCGTGACGACGAACTTCGACACGCTGCTCGAGGACGCGTACGCGAGATGGGGCACCCACGGCCTGCCCAAGGCGCCGACCAGCGCGGAGCTGGCCCGGCTCGGCACGCTGCTCCACGACGGAGGCTTCTTCATCCTGAAGGCCCACGGAAGCATCGACGACGACGCGAGCATGGTGTTCACGGCGGAGGACTACCGCCGGATCATCCACGCGAACCCGGCCTTCCAGTCGATCTTCTCGGCCCTCCTGCTGACACGCGCGGTCCTGTTCGTCGGCTACTCGCTCTCCGACCCCAACTTCCGCCTCCTGCTCGACAGTCAGCTCACGACGTTCGGGGAGGAGGTGCCGGGCCGCTACGCGGTGATGGCCGGCGTGGGGGAGGCCGAGCGGGACATCCTCTGGCGGACGGCGCGCATCCGCGTCTTCTCCTACGAGGAGGGCCAGCACCAGCGGGTCGGCGAGTTCCTCGACGCTCTGCGGGTCGCCTCGGGAGAGGAGGCGGAGGCTCCCGCTCGACCGCGTCGCGGACGTAAGGCCCCAGCCGCCCCGGCGGACGTGCAGCGCGAGACGCTGGGCCGACCGACCCCCGTCGAGAGCGTGGTGCTCGGCATCGACGGCCGCGGCGAGCGCATCGATCTCGAGCTGTATGCCGGCGTTCCGAGAGGCGGCCGCTGGCTCGGCAGCACGCGTCTACCCCCCTGGCCGGATCTCCGGCCGGCACTGGAGACGGTTTTCGGCTCCTGGGGGTGGAAGCTCGCGTCGATCAGCCGCGTCGGCGCTCTTCTAGCCCAGGGCTTTCCGCGGGAGCTCGCCGAGCGGCTCGACGCCTTGTCCGACGACGTCTGCGTCGAGCTCGAGCTCACGCCCGAGGCGGCCACGCTGCCATGGGAGTGGCTGATCGTGGAGGGCACGCCGCTCTGCCTGCGTCATCCCGTCGTGCGCAGGCCGATCGGGATCAGCGAGGCCGCGCGCGGCTTCCCGTTCGTCGGGCGGCCGCTGCGCGCGCTCCTCGTCGGGGATCCCAACGAAGGCCCTCAGGCGTTGCCGGGCGCGCGCGACGAGGTCGTCGAGATCGAGCGCATCCTCAGGCGTGTCTCGGCCGACAACGTGGTCACCACCCTGCTCGGGGCGGACGCGCATACGCGGGCCGTCGTGTGCGAGATCGAGTCTGGCGACTACGACGTCGTCCACTTCGCCGGGCACGCGTGGTACGACGAGCGCCAGGCGTACCTGTGGCTGAGCGACGGCGCTGTCTTCGCCTCCGAGCTCGCCTCGATCCTCAACCGCCGCCCGCCGGCGCTGCTCGTGCTCAACTCGCACTACACCGCCTATGTTCCCGTCGGCATCCGTGACGACCCGCGCGCCGGCGTCGCGTCGAGCTCCGCCGAGGCCGTCGAGATCGCCGGGCGGCAGGCGCGTGGCTTCGCGCGCATCGCCGGGCGCGCCGGCGTCGGTGCCTACCTCGGCTGTGTCGCCCCGCCGAGCGATCCGAACGCGGCCGAGGTGGCGATCGATCTCTACCGACGCCTCGCCACCGGCATCCCGGTCGCGCAGGCGCTTCACGAGGCGCGCGTGACGACCTGCTCGATGGACGACGCCTCGGCGCTCTTCTACTCGCTCACGGGCCGCCCGGAGATCACGCTGACTGCAGCTCCGACGTAGGGCCGGATATATCCGGCCCCTACCAAACGCCGACCGCGACGTGTGTCCGGCCCGTACACGGCAGCCGCCGGCCCTACGCGACCCGCCGACCGCGACGTGTGTCCGGCCCTACGCTGATCCGCCGCCCATGACGTAGGGGCCGGATATATCCGGCCCTCCTGACCTTCGGTAGAGCCTGAAAGTCACGCCGCTGGAGGCCGGAGGTGGGGGAGGGAGGATTCGAACCTCCGAAGGCGGAGCCAACCGGTTTACAGCCGGTCCCCTTTGGCCACTCGGGAACTCCCCCGGCGACCGTGCAGTGTAGCGGCGCCGCCTCCGGCTCACTGACAAAGGCCATCCCCCAGCGGGGGCAGACCTTGGCTAAAGCGCCTGCGCGCCTCCTCCGATAGGCGAGGGGAGCGCTGCCCCCATGGACATCATCCACCTCCTCGCACAGACGATCGAGCTCGGCGGCTCCGATCTCCACCTGAAGGTCGACTCGCCCCCGCGCGTGCGCGTGGACGGCGTGCTCATCCCGCTCGAGGAGGCGCTCATCACGGACGACGACACGGAGACGGTCCTCCACGTCGTGACGCAGCGAACGCCGCGCAAGTACGACCACTTCGTCGACTCCGGCGACCTCGACACTGCGTACTCGGCGCCCGGGGTAGGCCGCTTCCGCGTGAACGGCTTCCGGCAGAAGGGCTCGATCTCGTTCGCGTTCCGCTACGTGCCGGCGCTCGTCCCTACGCTCGACAGCCTCGGGCTCCCACAGGGCGTGCGGCGCCTCAGCGACGAGCACCGCGGCCTCGTCCTCGTCACCGGCGTGACCGGCTCGGGGAAGACCACGACGCTCGCGGCCATGATCGACCACATCAACACGACGCGCCAGCAGCACATCGTGACGCTCGAGGACCCGATCGAGATCGTCCATGCCGACCGCAGCTCGATCGTGCAGCAGCGCGAGATCGGCCTCGACGTCGGCTCCTTCCACGAGGGCATGCGGCGCGTCCTCCGTCAGGACCCCGACGTGATCCTGATCGGCGAGCTGCGCGACGAGGAGTCGGCGCGCACCGCCCTCCAGGCCGGCGAGTCCGGGCACCTCGTCCTCTCCACGATGCACACGATCGACGCGCGGGAAACCATCGGGCGCATGATCGAGCTCTTTCCACCGGAGAAGCAGCCGCTCGTCCGGCAGATCATGGCCAACGTCCTGCGCGGCGTGATCAGCCAGCGCCTCATCCCGCAGGTCGACGGCGGGCGCGTGGCAGCGGTCGAGGTGATGGTCAACACCGCACGCATCGCCGAGATGATCCGCGACTCGGCCAAGACCGACGGGATCACGAAGGCGATCGAGGAAGGCCGCGTGCACGACATGCAGACCTTCCAGCAGCACCTCGTCTCCCTCGTGCTCGACGGGATCGTCGACGAGGACACCGCCGCCACCGCGGCCACGAACCGCCACGACTTCGAGCTCGCGCTCGGCCGGGCGCAGCGCGCCCAGCAGGCAGCCGCCGAGGCGGCCGAGAACGGCACCGACGACGAGGCCGGAAGGTTGCTGCGCTCCACCGGCGCGCACAACCTTCGGGTATCGGGCTCATGAGGCGTGCACCGCTCGCGGCGTTCGCCGCCGCGCTCGTGCTCGTCCTTCCCGGCGCCGGAGAGGCCGGGACCTTCACCGTTGTCGAGGGGGAGGCCGCGCTCCCGAGCGCCGAGGTCCCGAACGCGCCCGGCGACGTCGTCTTCCCGGCCGCCATCTCGACGCCGCCCGCAAGCCCACAGGTGCTCTCCTACGGTGAGCTGCTCGCGCTCTGGCGGCAGGCCGGCGACGCGTACGGCATCCCCTGGGAGCTGCTCGCCGCGATCAACGAGGTCGAGTCGGCGTTCGGCTCCAACATGGGGCCGAGCTGGGCGGGAGCAGTCGGCTGGATGCAGTTCATGCCCTCGACCTGGGAGCGCTGGGGGCTCGACGCGACGGGTGACGGTCTCGCCGATCCCTGGAATCCGACCGACGCGGTGTTCTCCGCGGCGCGCTACCTGGCCGCGACCGGCGCGCACGAGGACATCCCCGGCGCGGTGTGGTCCTACAACCACTCGGACGAGTACGTCGCCCACGTGCTCGACCTCGCCGGGCAGTTCCTGATGAACCCGCTGCGCGGCCGCCAGCTTCCGTTCGCGCCGGCCGGGACCGATTCCAACGCAGCGCCGCTCCAGACGGTGCTGGCCGACGCCCGTCTGCGCGCCGAGGCGCTCGTCGCGAGCGTGTCTGAGATCCAGGCGGAGATCGCGGCGGGAGAAACGGCGCTAGTCGCGGCCGAGGCCGCCACCGGCGACCCGGAGCTCAGCGACTCCGAGTTCGAGCAGGTGCGCAAGCAGCTGGACTCGCTCGCCTCGGACCGCGCGAGCCTCGACGCCGAGCTCGCCCAGACCCTCTCCGATCTCGCCCACACCGAGGAGCAGGTCGCCGCCATCGAGCAGGCGATATCGGAGGAGGAGTCGACGCTCGGCACGAGCGGCCTCGACGGATTGATCGGCAGGCCGCCGACGCCGGCCGCGGCCGGGGTGATCGACTGGGCGATCCGCCAGCTCGGCATCCCCTACCAGTGGGGTGGCAACCATGGTTTCTCGCTCGACCAAATGGTCGCGGATGACCCGGCGATCCCGGCCGGCTTCGACTGCTCGAGCCTCCTCTCCTGGGCGTACGCGAAGGGCGCCGGGATCTACATCGGCGACTGGACCGGCGCCCAGTGGGAGCGCGGCGCGACGACGCCGGGCGCGCAGCGCGGTGTGGGACCGGCACAGGGCGGCGGTCCGCCGCCCGGCGGCTACATGGCCGGCGATCTCATCTTCTTCAACGCGACGCAGCACGTCGCCATGTACCTCGGCGACGGGCTCTTCGTGCACGCGCCGCACACGGGCGACGTCGTGCGGGTCGCACGGCTTGAGGACTATCCGCTCGACGTGTGGGGCTGGGTTCGCTACCAGGACGTGAGCGGTCTCGTCTTCGGCGCGCCGGTCGATCCGGCCATCGACGAGCGCGTCTTCTCGGTCGTCCCGGCCGAGGATGCGGAGCTCGTCACCTTCAGCCGGTCGTAGGGCCCGGATCTCATCCGGCCCGTCCTCGGCTCTTGGGCGCGTCGTATCCGATCCTTCATATATCAGGCGACGGGATCAGTCGTATATCAGACGTCAACGCAGGCCTAGAGCCCTCAGCGCATGCGTTCCAGGGCGCGTGCCCGCAGGCCGAGCGGGAGCCAGCGTGCCGCCCTGAACGAGCTGCTCGAGCGCCGCGACGCAAGCCGGGCAGAACTGGCTGCCCGAGCCGAGTCGAAGCTCGGCGAGCGTCTGGCGGGGCGAGCGCTTGGCGCGATAGACCCGGGTCGTCAGCATCGAGTCGAGCGCGTCGGCGACGTGGACGATGCGCGCGACGAGCGGGATCGCCTCGCCCGCGAGGCCGTGCGGGTAGCCGGTCCCGTCGAAGCGCTCGTGGTGATGGAGGATGCCGGGCACCGCGTCCTCGAAGGCGCGCACATGCTCGAGCATCCGCGCGCCGTCGTCCGTATGGCGGCGCATGACCTCCCACTCCTCGATGGTCAGCGAGGAGGGCTTGAGGAGGATCTCCTCGGGAACCACGAGCTTGCCGATGTCGTGGAAGAGCGCCGCGCGTCCGAGCGTCGCGCGCTCCGCATCCGGGAGGCCGAGGCCGTTCGCGAGCTCGAGCGCGATGAGTCGCACGCGGCGCGAGTGGCCGGCCGTGTACGCCTCTCTCGCGTCCACCTGCGCGGAGAGCTCCTCGGGGCTCGGCCGGCCCTCGCCGGCACTCTGGACAAGCGTCAAGCCGAGCTTCCGCGTCATGGTCTCTCCGGTCGTTCTCAGATGGGCCGCCGGGTGTGATTCGCGGGCCGAGCGCGGATGCCTCCCGCGCGAGGTCGCGGGACGCGACACCCACACGCCTACACTGGCCGCGTGCGCCTGCGAATGGAGACGGCGCTGGCACGGGGGGCCGGCAGGCTGTCGCGACTGGCCGGGCGCGGCGGCGGGACGACGCTGCCGGGGAAGCTCCTCGCCGCACTGGATCCTGCAGCTGTCGGCCGACTCGCCGCCTCGCTGCCTCTCGGGGTAGCCCTCGTCTCGGCCACGAACGGGAAGACGACCACGACGGCGATGGCGGCCGAGATCCTGCGCCCCCGCTCCAGGCTCGCTCACAACGCCGCCGGCGCGAATCTCGTCTCGGGAGTGGCCTCGGCTCTGCTCGAGGCCGGCGACGCCGAGCTCGGCCTCTTCGAGGTGGACGAGGGCGCGCTTCCCGAGCTCGTGCGCCAGCTCGCGCCGAGGACGGTGTGCCTCGGCAACCTGTTCCGCGACCAGCTCGACCGCTACGGCGAGCTCGAGCTCATCGCCGAGCGCTGGCTTGCGGCACTGAGGGACCTGCCCGACGCGACGCGCGTGCTCGTGAACGCCGACGACCCCGCGCTCGCGGCCGTCGCGGAGGCGCGGTCCGGCGTCGTCTGCTTCGGCCTCGACGACCCGTCCGCGGCCCGCGAGCGACTCCCGCACGCCGCGGACTCGAAGTACTGCCGCCGCTGTGGCGCGCCGTACGACTACGCCGCCGCGTACGTCGGCCATCTCGGGGACTACCGTTGTCCGCGCTGTGGTGCCACCCGGCCGCCGCTCGACGTCGTTGCCCGGCGCATCGGGCTCGACGGGCTCGACGGACTCGCCTTCGACTTCGTCACGCCCGAGGCGACGCGGCGTGTCGAGGTGGCCGTCCCGGGCGTCTACAACGTCTACAACGCTCTGGCTGCCGCGGCGCTCGGGCGCGAGCTCGGTGCGACGCTCGACGAGGTGCAGGAGGGTCTCGCGCGCTTCCGGCCCGCGTTCGGGCGCTTCGAGCGCATCGCCGCCGGCGACCGCACCGCGCTGCTCCTGCTCGTCAAGAACCCGGCCGGGGCGAACGAGGCCGTGCGGACGATCGTCGCCGGCCGAGAGAACGGGGTACCGGTGGCCGTGATCGCGCTGAACGACGACATCGCCGACGGCCGCGACGTCTCGTGGATCTGGGACGTCGACTTCGAGCCACTGGCTGCTTGTCTCGGCCGGCTCGTCGCGGCGGGCGGACGCGCGGAGGAGCTGGCGCTTCGCTTCAAGTACGCCGGCTTCGACCAGGGTCGTATCGAGGTCGAGCCGGACCTGGGCCGGGCGTTCGACCGGGGCCTGGAGCTGACCGCTCCTGGGGGTGAGCTGATCGTGCTCCCGACCTACACGGCGATGCTCGCGCTGCGGGAGGCCGCTACCTCGCGAGGTCTCGTCAGGCCCTTCTGGGAAGGGCACGGGTAACCTCACCCTCGGAAGGGCTAAAGCGACATCCCCTCCCTGCCGATTCGGAAGGCGTGACCCCTCGCCTCTCCGTGACTGCATTCCGTCTGGTCGTGCTCGTGGCAGTCTGGGTGCTCGGCACCTCGACCCTGTCGCTGGCCCAGGAGAACGACGCTCAGCCGGCGCCGCCCCCCGCGCTGCCGGCCGAGCCCGCGGCGCCCGCGGAGAGCACCAAGCCTCTGCTCGTCCCCGACGTGCGCGGGCTGCCGCTCGTGTTCGCGAAGGGCGTGCTCGAGGACGCCGGCTTCGCATGGAAGGTCGAGGGCGAGCCCGAGGGCTACGCCGTCAATCTCGTCGCCGCGCAGAACGTGGCGCCGGGAACGCAAGTCGTCGACAACGGCGCACCCGTCGTCCTCCTTCGGCTCCGCACGAACCCGGCCTACAACGAGCTCGGCGTGCCGATGAACGAGTCGCCGTACCCCGGCACGAAGCTCGTGCTGGCCGACGGCGGTAAGCCCGAGGCGGCGTCGACGCCCGACGCGGCCGAGGACACCTCGGACGAGGGCTCGGACGCCGGCGACGAGTCGGGCGACCAGGCCCCGGACGGCGCGGCGGAGAACGCCGAGCCGTCGGAGACGGACTCTTCGCAAGACGACGGAGCGGGCCAGGCGCAGGGCGACTCGACCGACGTCGAGCTCACCGGCGCGGGCGAGAGCACCGACGACGAGGAGAGCACGAGGCCCCCGGCGTTCGCCGTTCCAGGCGCCCCCGCGGAGCCGCTGGACGAGATCTCTCTCCCCGAGCGCGCCCGCGAGCTTCAAACGTGGGCCGACGAGCTCGACGCGTTGGGCGAAGGCGCGCTCGACCACTACGCCTACCAGCACTCCTGGATCGTCACCGGCGCGGGCTTCGGCTGGTGGCAGGGCGTCGAGGCGCTGCGGACCCTGATCCGGGTGGACGAGACGATGCAGTCTCGCTTCGACGTCGGCGGTGAGAACGAGGCCCAGGCGCGGGCCGCCCTCGCCGAGGTCGAGCGGAAGTCGAATCAGTAGACGCGCGATGAACGTGGCCCTGGGAGCCTTTGCGCTCGCTCCGGCGCTCGTGATCGGGAGCTTCCTGAACGTCGTCGCCGCTCGGCTGCCGGGTCGCATGCCGATCGCGCGCGGCCGTTCGCAGTGCATGGCGTGCAGCGAGCAGATCGCGTGGTACGACAACGTCCCGCTCGTCTCGTACCTCGTCCTGCGCGGCTGCTGCCGCAAGTGCGGAGCACGGTTCTCGGCTCGCTATTTCTTCGTCGAGCTCCTCACCGCGCTGCTGGTCGCGGGCTGCTTTGCCCGCTTCGGCCTGACCGGCGAGGCGCTCGTCGCCGCGCTCTTCTGCGCCTGCCTCGTGGTGCTGTCGGCGATCGACCTCGAGCACCGGATCCTGCCCGATCGGATCGTGCTGCCGGCAACTGCGATCGTGCTCGTCGCCAACGTGGCGCTCTTCCCCGAGCAGGCGCTCGAGTGGGTCCTCGCCGCCGTTGCCGCCTCCGGCTTCCTGTTCCTCGGGTTGCTCGCCTATCCGCGCGGCATGGGCATGGGCGACGTCAAGCTCGCCCTGTTGATGGGTGCGGCGCTCGGGAAGAGCGTCGCCGTCGCGATGGCCGTGGCGCTCCTCGCCGGGCTCGCCGTCTCGATCGTGCTGCTTGCCCGCCATGGAGCCTCCGCCCGCAAGCAGGCAATCCCGTTCGGGCCTTTCCTGGCGCTCGGCTCGGTGGTCGCGCTCTTTGCCGGCGAGCGGCTCCTCGACGGTTACCTGAGCCTTTTCTAGCTCGTGCGCAGGCAAGGAGCTTCGCCACCCATCTCAGGGATGGGCACCAGCGCGCCGATAACACACCTAGTGGACTCCGAGAACCAGCAGCGACGCCCGACCACGCTCACCGATCCTGACGCCTTCGGGACGGCCGCCGACGACGAGCCCGACCAGCTCGAGCGCAGCGCTGGTCCCGACGCCGACGAGGCCTCGCCGCCGGCTGCAAACGGGAACGGCACGCACGAGCAGAAGCCGAAGACGATCCCCGACCTCGTCGCGGAGGTCGTCGGCGCCACCGGGCTGCTCACGGGCGAACGCCTCTCGCTCGTCCGGCAGGAGGCGCGGCGTGGCTCGTTCGCGCAGGCGATCGTCGCCGCCGGCCTCGCGCCACGGGTCCTCGCGGCTCAGCACGCGCTGCCGTACATCGACCTCCAGGAAGAGCCGGTCGATCCCAACATCGCCTCGTCGATCCCGCGTCACCTGCTCGAGCGGGCCTGCGCGCTTCCCTACAAGCTCGCGCACGGCAAGCTGAGCGTGGCCATCGCCGATCCGAGCGATGTCCAGGCGATCGACGAGCTCCGGCTCGCCACGCGCTACGCCGTCGAGATCGGCGTCGCCGCGAGAGAGGACATCGAGGTCGAGCTGCAGCGGATCACGCGCGCGAACGAGGCCTGGGAACGAACGGCGCTGCTCGAGGAGGAAGTCGCCGACAGCGACGACGAGGAGGGCGACGATCTCGACGCGGACGACGGCATCTCCGACGCGCCGCTCGTCAAGCTCGTGAACTCGATCTTCCTCCAGGCCGCCGAGGACGGGGCGAGCGACGTCCACTTCGATCCGACCGCGGACACGCTCGTCGTCCGCGTGCGCGTGGACGGGATCCTCCACGAGATGCAGCGGCTGCCGAAGCGCCTCGCCTCTGCCGTCACGACCCGCCTGAAGGTACTCGCGAAGCTCGACATCGCCGAGCGACGCCGGCCTCAGGACGGTCGCATCAGCCTCGGGGCGCGCGTGGCGAACCGCGCGCTCGACATCCGGGTGGCAGTTCTACCGACCGTCGAGGGAGAAGCCGTCATCCTGCGCCTGCTCGACAAGTCGCGGAAGCCGCCGACGCTGACGGAGCTCGGGTTCGCCGACGGCATGCGGGCCGAGATCGAGGCGCTCGTGCGAAAGCCGACCGGCGCCCTGCTCGTGACCGGCCCGACGGGCTCGGGCAAGTCGACGACGCTCTACGCCGTCCTGAGCGAGATCAACAGGCCGGAGATCAACGTCATCACCGTCGAGGATCCGGTCGAGTACCGCCTCGCGGGCATTCAGCAGGTGCAGATGAACGCCAAGGCGCAGCTGACCTTCGCGAGCGCTCTGCGCACGATCCTCCGCTCCGACCCCGACGTGATCATGGTGGGCGAGATCCGCGACGTCGAGACGGCGAAGATCTCGATCGAGTCGGCTCTGACCGGCCACCTCGTCCTCTCCACGCTGCACACGAACGACGCGCCGAGCGCGCTCACGCGACTCAACGAGATGGGCGTCGAGCCCTTCCTCACCGGCTCGGCCGTCACGGCGGTGCTCGCCCAGCGCCTGGCGCGCAAGCTGTGCGTCCAGTGTCGCCAGGCGTACCTGCCGAGCCCCGAGGAGCTCGTCGCCGCGCGCTTCACGGAGGAGCAGATCGCCGCCCTCGACGGCTCGCACATCTACCGCAAGAAGGGCTGTGCGCGCTGCAGCCAGACGGGCTACCGCGGCCGTCTCGGAATCTTCCAGCTCATGGTGATGACGGAGGAGATCGAGCGGCTGGCATCCATCCAGGCGAGCCGCGACGAGATCAGCCGCGCCGCTGCCGAGGCGGGGATGCGCTCGCTCTGGGAAGACGGCGTCGAGAAGGTGAGCCAGGGTCTGACGTCGATCGAGGAGCTCGGGCGCGTCGTCGTCTAGGGGTCTGTCCGGAAACCCCGGTGCGTTCGGGACTCGCCCAGATGGCCGTCCGGCAAGGACGCAGGAGGCGCCGCTACTGGGAAAGTAACGGTGCCTCCGAGGACACAGCCGGACGATCTTCTGGGCCGCCACCGGGCGTGCTGAGGTTTCCGGACAGACCCCTGATATGGGTGATCGGCAAGGCAGACTCGCGTGGCTCGCGCGGCTCTGGTGGCTCCCGCCGGTTCTTGCGGCCGTCGCCTCCGCCGTGTACGACGCGCGGGGCCCGGACCCGATCGACATCCCGCTGTTCGTCCAGGCCGGCGACACGCTGCTTTCCGGGAGCTGGGCCGACGCCTTCGCGGATCCCAGGCTGCAAGTAGGCCCGATCCACCTGCTGCTGCTCGGGGTGTGTGACGCCCTCGCCGGGCTCCTGGGCCTGCCCACCCTCTGGCTCGTGGCGCTGATCGTGGAGGTCGGTACTGTGGCTTGCGTCATGGCGCTCGTCGGGCGCCTTCTGCACGACCGGCCCGCTCGCCGCCCGGCGCAGCTCGCCGCCGGGCTCGCCGCGGTCGCCACCGGAATCGTCCACGGCGGCTACATGGACGGTCATCCAGCTCAGATCGCCGTGCCGGCGCTCTGGCTGCTCGCCGGGCTCGATGCCCGGTCGGGCCGTGAGCTTCGCGCGGGCGCGCTCGTCGGGCTCTCCGCGGGCCTCGAGCTGTGGGGCATTCTCGGCGCGGTCGTGCTGCTGCTCGGCCGCCCGAGGCGTGCGCTTGCCGGCATGGCCCTCGCGACGGCCATCCTCGGCGCGATGCTCGCGCCGTTCGTGATCGCCGGCGACTTCCGGATGTTCGAGTTCGACTGGCGGGTCGGCGGAGGCACTCTCGTCACGCTGGTCCTCGAGCCGGGCAGCGCGTTCTCGTGGCCGATGCGGCTGGTGCAGGCGACGGCTGCGGTCGCGGCGGGCAGCGCGGTCGTGTGGCTCCTGCGGCGATCTCCGCACGCTGTCTGGGCCGCGCCGCTCGCGGTCGTGTGCACGCGGGTCGCGCTCGACCCGTCCTTCAACGGCTGGTACCTCAACGCGGCGATCCTGCTCACCATCGTGGGGGCGGCCGCTCTGCTCACCGACGAGCGTCTCGAGGAGCTCTGGCGCAGCCGCCGCCCGGCGCTCGGCGGCTAGCGGCGGTTCCCCTTTCCGGGGGTGGCAGGGCGCTCTCGCCGCGCCGATTTTCAGAGAGACCGAGAGACCACGGAAAGCGAGAGCATGACGCGTCTGCCCAACCGCCGGTCCTGGATGGCGACCGTTTCGGCACTGCCCGGCCAGTCCTGGCGGAGACGACCTTCGCCTGCTGCGGATGCGGGCTTCACGCTCGTCGAGTCTCTGCTCGCCATGGTGCTCTTCGTCATGGTCGCCACGGCGCTTGCCGGCGTGCTGATCTCGGCGGTCAACGCGCGCGGCGTCGCGCGCCATCGAACGGTCGCCGAGCAGACCGCGATCGAGCAGGTCGAGAAGGTTCGCAAGTACGAGTACGACAAGCTCGGCTTCGTCAGCGGAAACCCGCCCGGAACGATCCCCGTGAGCGAGGCGAGCAAGACGGTCACGGTGAGCGGGATCAAGCTGCTCGTCACAACCTCCATCACCTACGTCGCCGACCCGACTCCCACGAGCTACGCGACTTCCGCGAACTACAAGAAGGTCGTCGTCACCGTCAAGCGCGCGAGCGACTCGAAGACCCTGACGCGTCAGGTCACCTACGTCGCGCCGCCGGCGCGGGCGCCGCTCGGAGGTATCGGCAACGCCATCGTCAACGTCCAGGTCGTCGACTACGGGAGCAACACGCCCGTCGAGGGCGTGGCGGTAGATCTGGCCACCGGTCCGAGCGCACCCCGTAGCGACTCCACGGACGTCACCGGAACGGTGACGTTCCCGGCGCTGACGCCCAACCCGGTGAGTGGCGCTACGGCCTACTACGACCTCTCGGCGAGCTCCTCCGGCTACGTGACGCTCAGCGACGACGTCTCACCGGGTACGGCGGCGCACGTGCAGGTCGCGCCCGGGCAGACGCTGAACACCGCGATAAGGATCTACCGGCCGGCTGAGCTCACCGTCGAGGTGCACAGGGCGGACGGGTCGAACTACCCGGGCGTCGGGACGGTCACCGTCTCCTCGTCCCGCGGGTCGGAGACGTTCGCCTACAGCGGCAGCGACCTCGTCCTGACCACGCTCGACGGCGAGCCGATCGTGCCGACGCTCGAGTACACGGTCTCCGCTCAGCTCGGCGCGCTGACGCCGACCCCGGTGACGCAGTACGTCCCGGACGACTACCCGAGCGACCTCACGTCCACGATCACGCTCGCGGTGCCCGACTACGCGACGCTCGCGGTCACGGTGACGCAGGGCGCATCGCCGGCCGCGGGCGCGGCCGTGGGCATCACGGGCGGCCCCGACGCGATCAACATCTCGGGCACCGCCGACTCGAACGGATTCATCGCGTTCGACGTTCCGGCCGGCAACGGCTACGTCGCCTCGGCGACGAAGCTGGGCCAGAGCGTGTCCCAGACGGGGATCTCGGCGCCGGCCGGACTGACGACGCCGGTCAGCCTGCTCCTCTTGCCGCCAGTCGGCTCGATCGTCGCCACGGTCACGTGGGCGGGCTCGCCCGCCTCCGGCAAGACCGTGCAGCTCACGGGCGGCCCGAGCGGCGTGAATCTGACCGGCACGACGAACGGCCTCGGGCAGGTGACGTTCATCAACCTGACGCCCGGGTCGGGCTACGTCGTGACGGCGGATCCGACGCCGGGATTCAACGTCTCGCAGGCCGCCTCGGTGACGGCCGCGTCGACGACGCCGGTGGCGCTGGCGCTACCGACGGCGAACCTGACCGTGAACGTCAAGCGGAGCGGCGTCAACCAGAGCGCCGCCACGGTGAGGCTGACTGGCGGGCCGATGGGCATCACCGTCACCGGGACGACGAACACGAGCGGAAATGTGACGTTCACGAACGTCCCCGTGGGCTCGGGCTACACGGTGAAGGCATGGAAGTGCAGCGTCTCCAACCCGAAGAGCGGCCAGAACACGGCCGTCAGCGTCCCGTCCGGTGGGACCACCTTGAACATCTCGTTCACCCTCAACACCTGTCCGCTGCCGTGATCCGCCGGCGACTTCAGAGCGTTCGTGGCGAGGGCGGCTTCTCGATCGTCGAGCTCCTCATCGGCTTCATCTTCATCGGCCTGCTGTTCGGGCTCTTCGCGACGGTGGTCGTCTCCGCCCTGCGCCACGGCGACGAGATCGACGAGCAGACGACCCTTCAGGTCGAGGCGCGTGCGGCGGTCGACAACCTGGCAGCCGAGCTGCGGCAGGCATATACAGGCGACGACGCTGTCGCTCCGATCGAGGCGGTCAGCGCGAACACGCTCACGTTCCTGTCACCGGACCGTCAGCAGCCGTTCCACCTGCGCCGGATCTCGTACCGGCTGCAGAGCGGCGTCCTGCAGCGCGCCCAGGCGAGGAGCACCGACACGGACGGATACCCGTGGAGCATCGGCGCGCTCGGCGGCTGGCACTCACAGGTCGGATCCGTCGTGGGTACGAGCCTGTTCACGTTCTACGACTCGGCGGGCGCCGTGACCACGACGCCAACCGCGGTTAGCACCGTCGCGATCGCGGTGACCGTGGCGACGAAGACGTCGCCGAATCGGAAGTACACCTACCGGACCAGCGTGTCGCTGCGCACGCCGCTCGCATGAGAACCCGGCTGGAGGCCATGCGGGACGAGCGAGGCGTCGTCCTCGTGCTCGTCGTCTTCGTGATGGCGATGCTGAGCCTCATGGCCGTCGCCCTGATCGACACGGTCAAGGGCGAGGTCAAGCGCAGCGGGCAGGCGGTCACGAGTCAGGCGGCGTTCCAGGCGGCCGAGGCCGGCATCGCCGACTACGTCGCCAAGATGGTCGACGACCGCCTCTACTACGCCCATCAGGTTCACCTCGGCGAGGCCACGAGGCGTGACGCGGGCGGCAGCACGGCCGGCGCCGGCACGGCCTGGGCGTACAGCCTGGACTGGACGTACCCGAACGGCTTCGACAACTGGCGCCAGCTGAGCAACGGCTACGAGTACAGCCTTCAGGTCACGCCACCCGAGGCCGGGTCGCTGTCCGTGAAGATGGTGGCGACCGGCCGCAAGATCGGGAGCACGACGGACCAGCGGCGGCTCGAGGTCCTGATCCGGCCGTCGTCGATCGCCGACTACCAGCGGATCGTCAACGGCGACGTCGCCTGGGGCGCCACGGCGACGACCTGGGGAAAGCTCTACGCCAACGGCGACATCGACCACGACGGGATCGCGAAAGGGCACATCTACGCGGAGGGTCAAATCACCGGCTCCGTGACGATGCAGGACGGCGCGCAGAAGTACGACTCGGACTCGACGCCGGACATCCGCAGCCAGATCAAGAACCCGGTCAACTTCGCCGCGCTGCTCGCGTCGCTCGTCGACGTGCAGCGCGCCTCGCAGGTCGCCGGCATCAACCTGGACAACCCGTCGAACGCCGCGTGGCGCCTGACCTTCCAGTCCGGAGGGACGGTGCAGGTCCGGGCGTGCACCCTCTCTGGCGGCAACCCTCCCGAGGACGTGGCGCCGAGCTGCGGCTCCGCCACCAGCTATGCGGTTCCGATCAACGGCGCCATCTACACGGGCCAGACGGCGATCGTCTCCGGCACCGTCAACGGGCGCGTGACGGTCGCCTCCAACGACGACATCATCATCGCGAACAACATCAGCTACGTGCAGCCGGGCGACGATGTGCTGGGCCTGGCCGCGAAGAACGACGTCATCGGCCCCCAGTGGGCCCCGAACAACCTCACCTGGACGGCTGGCGTGCTCGCGCAGAGCGGCACCTGGAGGGGCGCCGGCCCGAACGGCACCCACAGCGGCCTGATGACCCACATCGGCTCCTCGACGACGAACCTCGGCGGCAGCTGGACGGCCTGGGACGCCCGCGACTACTCCTACGACCAGAACCTTCTCTACCTGCCGCCCCCGTGGTTCCCGACGATCGAGGACGCCTACACCGTCGTCCTCTTCCGCGAGCTCTCGGCGTCCTGAGCCCACGCCTCGAGGGATCCATAGGGGGTCTGACCCATGGGGTCAGACCCCCTACAGGTGTGTGACGAATCGTGTCGGATCGCGCGCGGAGGTGGAACAAATCAGTCGCGTGGGGTCTTCGGTGCGCTCGGGTGCGGTACGTTCGGGGCACATGCCGCGGCCGCTCCGTATCGAGTTTCCTGGCGCCCTCTATCACGTGACCTCGAGAGGGAACAACCAGGCGCGCATCTTCTGGGACGACGCCGACCGCCGGAGCTTCCTCGGCGCGCTCGCCGCGGTGGTGGCCCGCGATCGGTTCGAGCTCCACGCCTATTGCCTGATGGGCAATCACTACCACGCTGTGCTCGGGACACCCGCAGCCAACCTCGCGAGAGGAATGCAGCGCCTCAACTCGGCGTTCGCCCAGTACGCCAACGCACGGCACGGCCGGAGCGGCCATGTCTTCCAAGGGCGCTATCACGCCCAGCTCGTCGAGGAGGAGCCGCACCTCCTGCACGTCGCCCGCTACGTCGTCCTGAACCCGGTTCGCGCCGGTCTCGCAGCGGCGCCGGCGGGGTGGCGCTGGTCGAGCTACCGGGCCACGGCCGGGCTCGAGCGTGCTCCGGCGTTCCTCACGACGGGCTGGCTGCTCGGACAGTTCAGCGCCGACGAGGGGCGAGCCCGCCAGCGGTACGCGGCATTCGTCGCCGACGGAGTCGAGCGCACGGCCGGCCACGGCCTGGCGCCCGCCGCGTAGACGCGCGGCTCCGGCACCGGGTTTCGGGCCAGCGGTAGTGTGGGCTCCGTTGAGCTTCGCCTCGCCGGGGCTGTGCGGGCGACGCACCTATCGCAGACGAAACGCCTTGCCTCGACGCGCCGATCGGGTGGCGGAGGCGCGATACCGGCCGGAGTGGCGGCCGTCCCGATGGAGGCCCCGGTCGTACCAGTGCTAGCCGTACGAAGCGCGCCTGGTCGCACGGATTACGCCGGCGCGTCGCCGCGAGGTCGAGCCCGAGCTCCCGTGCCGCCCCGTCGATCAGGAGCTCCCGCGCGCAATGGCCGCGCGTCCACCCGATGCCGCCGCACGCGGCGACGGGAGCCATGGTGGACCCGGGCCTCCCCTGGCAGTGCCCGGCCCTGGGCGATGCGCTGAGGTGCGATCTCCGAACCATCCGGCGGGCCGATGGCCGGCAGAAGCCCGCGGCAATCTCCGACGGCACCCCGCACACGATCCCGGCGCGCCGTGAGCTCCGATCGAGAAGGCCTCCGCGGCTGCCTGCGTCCGAGTGATCTACTCGCTGCCGACCCGCGCGTCCGGGCCAGCCGATTAGCCGGCCGATCGCGGCTATCCGAATCGCCTCCCGCGCCTGACCTCCGCTGGCGTGAGCGCCGTTCAGCCGGGCGCCACCGGAGCCAATCCGGCCGGCAACGAGGACCTCGCGGAGCCCGGAGCCGCCTCCCGCGTCCGTCCCCGCCAAGGCCCGGCGAAGGCAGTGCTCAGCTCAGCCGGGCAAGGCTCCGTGGCCACCACTCGGATCGACGAGGTGCGCGACAGGAGCGACGACACCAAACGGCAAACGACGTCAAGCTCGCCGCTCACCTCTCGCCGGCGCACCGACGGCGCATTGCCTCTCCGAGGCGCGACCCGTCAGGAAGAGCGACCGACCGGCAGCGGGAGAGCTGCTAACGAGCCTGGCGGGCGTCTTGCGCCGCCTGGGCGACGGTCACGCTGTCCGCGAAGGTCTCGAAGCGTCCGACGAGCTCGGGCCCGCGCCGGAAGACGAGGACGACCGGCGTCGTCCGGATCTCGTAGGTCTGCGCGAAGTCGCCGATCTCCTTCTCCTTCGCCGCGTTCAGGGAGAGGAAGCCCACGTTCACGTCGGCGGCTCCGGAGCGCGCCTCGCCGACCTGCTGCGCGTCGACGGCGCCGTCGGGGGAGTAGACGACCACGACGACGACCTTGTTCTTCTCGAGCGCCTTGTCGAGCTTCCGGACGCCGGCATCCTCGGCCGGCGGCTCCTCGGCGGCGGGCTCCTCGGCGGCGGGCTCCTCAGCGGCAGGCTCCTCCGTCGTGGTCGTCGCCGGGGGCTCGCTGTCGGCACCCGCGGTATCGACGACCGTGGCGGCCGGGATGGCAGCCTCCGCCTCGACCGAGTCGTCGTCGAGGACGACGAACTTGGCCACGGCGAGACCGCCGAGCGCGATGACGACGAGCGGCACGACGAGCTTGAGACGAAGCTGCTCTCTCACTGCATCTCTCCTATCGGCAGAGGGGCCGCGACGCTTGAAGGCCGTAACCGAAAGGGTGAGTGCCCGGGCCTACGTGCAGGCCGTGCTCGTGATCGCGCCGGAGGGGCCGGGCTTGTAGAACGTCGCGCCTCCCCGCACCGACCGCAGGCAGTAGGTCGAGTCGCTCGCCGAGACGACGAAGAGTCCGTTCGTGCCGTCGTTCTTGATGCTCTGGTCGATCAGCTTCAGCGAGGCGAGGCTCATCCCGTTGTAGGACTCGTTGTCCGCGTAGTACGCCTCGACGGCGGGAACTGCCGCACGGAGATTGGCCTGGGCCGTTCGCTGCTCGGCACGCGCGCGATAGCCGAGGTACGACGGAAACGCGATCGTGAGGAGGATCGCGATCAGCACCATCACGATCAGGAGCTCGATGAGCGTGAAGCCCGCCTCGCGCTTCTCGCTGAGCGCAAGCGGTCGAAAGGCGTCGGACATCGTTCTCTCCTTCGTGGAACAGGCGTCGGTACTCGCACTATCGGCACGCCCAGGCTCCTCCGCGCCGCCCATTTCGGGGATCTCACCCCTCGAACGAGCGGTCACCGAGAAACAGAGAGGGCGCGGTCTCCCGCGCCCTCCCGGGGTCGAGCTATCGCGTCTGGGCTAGCAGGCCGTCGTGACGACGGTGCCGCCGGGGCCGGCGTAGCTGGCGACCTTCGTGCCCTTGGTGAACTCGAGGCAGTACGTCGTGGCGGTGACGTTCTCGACCGAGAGGCCGGGAGCGAGGCCGGAGTCGATCGCCTTCAGCAGGGCGAAGGTCATGCCCGTGTAGGCGCCGCCGCCGCCGCCGTCGGCGACGTCGTCCTGGTAGTACGCCTCCGCGGCCGGAATGGCGGCGCGGACGTTCGACTGGGCGGTGCGCTGCTCGGCGCGAGCGCGGAAGCCCAGGTAGGACGGGATCGCGATTGCGAGCAGGACCGCGATGATGATCAGGACGACCAGGAGCTCGATGAGGGTGAAACCGCCCTCACGCTCGCCGGTCGCGATCCGATTGCGAAGCCGGTGCAACATATGAAGACTCCTCCTTGTGATCGGGCGTCGGCTTACACGCCCTGTATCGGCGGAGGTAGAAGGCGGAGCATCCCCCCGAACGGGGGGTCCAGACACCCTCGGAAGAGACGCTCCATGGGGTGATTCCCGCGCTCGGGTGGGTGACATTGCGCCCCGTAGGGCTCTCACGCGAGTGGGTGACATTTGCGCCCCGTAGGGGCTCTCGCGCGCGCGTGTAACCACTGACCCGGCTTCGCCGAGGACCGAGCCGCTCCCTCGCCGACACCTCGGCCCACGAGCGCCCGCTTCGGGCTAAGGAAATGGTCGGGACCTGCCGATAGCTCGACCGTGGAAGCGATGCACGCTCTCCCCGCGATGCCCCCCGACCCCGACCGCGACGAGCGCGATGCGGCTCCTACCCGGGGCCAGTTCTCGATCGACGAGCTGCTCGAGATCGTCGTTCAGCGGAAGGCGTCCGATCTGCACCTGACCGCCGGCAGCGCGCCGGCGATCCGCGTCCACGGCCGCATCGAGCGCCTGCACGAATTCGGCGACCTCACCGCCGAGCAGTCGCGCAAGCTGCTCTACAACATCACGTCGACCGAGCAGCAGAAGGACCTCGAGGAGCGGCGCAACATCGACCTCTCCTACCCGCTGCCCGGCCTCGCGCGCTTCCGCGTCAACATCTTCTTCCAGCGCGAGAGCCTCGCGGCCGCCTTTCGGCTCGTGCCGACGGGGATCAAGCCGCTCGCGGAGCTCGGTCTGCCGAACACGCTCTACGACCTCTGCGAGCGCCCGCGCGGCCTGATCGTCGTGACGGGCCCGACCGGCTCGGGCAAGTCGACGACCCTCGCCGCGCTCATCGACCGGATCAACGAGACGCGCGCCGAGCACATCATCACCGTCGAGGACCCGATCGAGTTCCTGCACCAGCACAAGCGGTGCATCGTGAACCAGCGCGAGATCGGCCCCGACGCGACGAGCTTCGCCGATGCCCTTCGCGCCGCGCTCCGCGAGGACCCCGACGTGATCCTCCTCGGCGAGATGCGCGACCTCGAGACGATCGCCACGGCGCTGACCGCGGCGGAGACCGGTCACCTCGTGTTCGCCACCGTCCACACGCAGGACGCGCCGTCGGCCGTCGACCGGATCATCGACGTCTTTCCGGCCGGCCAGCAAGGCCAGATCCGGGTGCAGGTCGCAAGCACGCTCCAGGGCGTGATGACGCAGAACCTGCTGCCGACCGTGGACGGCGCCGCTCGTGTCCCCGCGGTCGAGATCCTCATCCCGGACGACGCGGTGCGGAACCTGATCCGCCAGGGAAAGCTCGAGCAGATCTACACGAACATGCAGACGGGCTCGGGCAAGGGCATGCAGACCATGGAGCAGTCGCTGGTCGACCTCGTACTGCAGGGGATCGTCACGCAGGACATGGCCATGGCCCGCTCGAGCCGTCCGCAGCAGCTGTTCGAGCTCCTCCAACGCGGCCGCGCCTCCGGACAGACGGTGTCGCCGCTCGCCAGCAAGCTACGGACGGCCTAGGAGAGACGATGGGACGCGAGATCGTTGGACTCAAGATCGGTGCTTCGAACATCGCGGCCGCCCGCGTCGCCACCAACGGCTCCGGTCGCCTGCTCCAGGTCGCCGGCGCCAATCTGCCACCCGGGCTCGTGGTCGGCGGCGAGGTGCAGGACGTGGAGGGCCTCGGCGCCGTGCTGAAGCAGTTCTTCGCCGAGCACAAGCTCCCGCGGCGTGGCGTACGCGTCGGCGTGTCGAGCAACCGCGTCGGCGTGCGCACGATCGACGTGGGTGGAATCGACGACCCGAAGCAGCTCGGCAACGCAGTGCGCTTCCGGGCCCAGGAGGCTCTGCCGATCCCGATCAACGAGGCGGTGCTCGACTACCAGGTGCTCGGCGAGAGCCGTGACGACGAGGGCAAGCTCGTCCGCAAGGTCCTCTTCGTCGTCGCCTACCGAGACCTCGTCGAGCGCTACGCCCTCGCGTGCAAGCACGGCGGCCTGAAGCTCGCCGGCGTCGACCTCGAGGCCTTCGCTCTCCTCCGGGCCGTCACACCCTTTGCGGAGCTGCCGACGGCCGAGTCCGAGCGCGGCGCGATCGTCGCTGTCTCGGTCGGCTCGGAGCGCTCGACCCTGGCTGTCACCGACGGCAACACCTGCGAGTTCACCCGGGTGCTCGAGTGGGGAGGCTCGTCGCTGACGACAGCCATCGCACGCGACCTCGGCAACGAGCCCGTCGCTGCGGAGCGAATCAAGCGCTCGCTCCATCTCAACTCGGACGAGACCCCCGAGGGGCTCGACCAGGAGACGGCGGCCAAGGCGCGGCAGGCGACGCTCGTCGGGCTGCAGACGTTCGCCCGCGAACTCGTCTCGTCGCTCCAGTTCTACCAGAATCAGCCTGGCTCGCTTGGCATCCGTGAGATCGTCCTCGCCGGCGGAACGGCCAGGCTCGCAGGTCTCGCCGAGACGCTCCAGCGCATGGTCGCCGTGTCGGTCCGGATCGGCGACCCGCTCGTCAATCTCGCGCACGGCAAGAAGATCCGGGGCGGCGACCCCGATCCCTCGCATGCGATCCCGATCGGCCTCGGAATGGGTGCCTGATGAACTGGAAGAAGGAATACAAGGTGTCGGATCTCTTCCGGGACCAGGACGGCGCCCAAGGCCGCCTCGAGCAGTCGGACGAGCAACCGGTCTCCCACGCCGCGTCTGACGCGAACGTCTGGAAGAAGGAGATCAAGCTCTCGTCGCTCTTTCGCCGCAAGAAGGAGCCGAGGCAGCGCGCGCTCCCGCAGATCGGCGACACCGTGGCGGAGGGGACGATGCCGACGCGATCAGAAGAGCCGGCTCTGCCGGAGTCGAGCATGTGGAAGAAGGAGATCAAGCTCTCGTCGTTGCTCAGACGCCGCAGGCAGCACACGCAGCCCAGGCCGCAGCTCGCGCTGCCGGCGCCGGGCGACACGCTCGCCGAGGCTCCGACCGGCCCCGTCGCGAGTCACTCCTATCCGTCTCAGCCCGCGCCCGAGCCCCCGGTCGTGCCCACGCCCGTCCCGCCCCGGGCGGCCGAGCCCGAGCAGCCCGCCGGCGAGCCGGCGCCGGCTGTCCCGGCCTCGGCCCCGGGGCCGGACTCGACGCCCGCGCCCGCGCCGGAGCCGACGTCCGCTCCCGTCCCGGAGCCGGCTGCCGCCGCCGCTGCCGTCGCCGCTGCCGCCGCCGCTGTCGGGCCCGCGCCGAGGCAGCCCTTCTGGAAGAAGGAGCTCGGTCGCAAGAAGGGCGAAGAGTCGAAGCGCTCCGCGCCTGAGCGGCGTGAGCGCCAGGAGCAGCCGAAGGCGGGCCGCCCGAGCGCCGGAGCGCCGGCCGAAAGGAAGGGCTCAGCTGCCGCAGATCCCGCTCATGAAGGCGCTCAACCTGCTGCCGCAGGACATCAAGCTTCCGAAGACCACCGTTCGCCCGTGGGTCGCCTATGCAGCGGTCGGCGCAGTCGCGCTGCTCGTCGCCGGCGGCATGGGCTTCCTCTACCTGAACGAGACCCAGCACATCGCCGACCGCGAGAGCACGCTCGAGGACATGGAAGCGCAGCTCGCCGCACTCGAGGCAGAGGCCGCTCAGGCGCAGGCCGACAGCGCCGACGGCTCCGCCCTCGCGGGTGAGGCCCTCACGAGGGCCACCGCCCTGTCCTTCGCCCTCGACGGTCGTCGCGGTTGGGATCGTCTGCTGCGGGAGCTGTCGCTGACGCTGCCGGACAACGTCTGGTTCAGCTCGATGGTCTCGGCCATGTCCACGCCCGCGCCGGTGCTGCCGACGGAGCCGGCAGTAGCCACGACTCCCGTCGCTCCGGCGCCCGTGACGTCGAGCATGACCATCACGGGCTACGCGCTGACCCAGGAGGACGTCGCCCAGCTCCTCGCGCGGCTCGAGGTCGTTCCAGAGTTCAGCTCAATCCAGCTCGAATCAGCCACTCAGACCGAGATCGGCGAGCAGAGCGTCATCGAGTTCAGCGTGATCGGTGCGCTCAAGCAGCCGGTACAGGTGACGCCGTGAACAAGAAGAAGAGACGTATCCCGCTCACGGCTGTGCTCGCCGTGATCCTGCTCGTCGCCGCAGTCGCCGGCTACATGCTCGTGATCCGCCCCCAGAAAGCCGACGTCGAACGGCTCGACAGCGAGATCGCGACGAAGCAGACACAGATCGACGCGGCGGTTCAGGCTGCCGAGGCCGAGCAGGAGGCCGAGCCGACGACTTCCATCCGGGTGGCAGACCTCGTCGAGCTGGCCAAGGCCATGCCAGACCAGACCGATATGGCGGGCGCAATCCTCGAGCTGAATGCCGCGGCCGAGTCGGCCGGTGTCGCGTTCAACTCGATCCAGCCGGGTCAGCCCGTGGCAGGCGCCGGCTACACCCAGCTTCCTCTCACGCTCGGCTTCCAGGGCAGCTACTACGAGCTCACCGAGCTGCTCTATCGGCTGCGCCACCTGGTGACCGTCCGCGAAGGCGTGCTCGACGCGAACGGCCGGCTGCTGACGCTCGACACCGTCGACTGGCACGAGGCCGAGGAGCCCGGCTTCCCGATCATCGCCGCCGATCTCGTGATCTCGGCGTACGTCTACGGCAACGACCCTGGCCTCGTTCCCACCCTCCCGACCGGGACCACCGCCCCGGCTCCGGGCGAGACGGATCCGGCGAGCACTGCGCCGGCGGAGGGGACGACGACCGCGCCGGCCGAGGGTGGCGGCGAAACCACGACGACACCCCCCGCGACGACGGCGCCATCCACGGTGGACGCCTCGCAGCAGGCGGCTGGAGCGAACTGATGGCCAAGAAGCCGACCCCAGAAGAGATCCGCAAGCAGAAGGACGCGCGCGCGAAGAAGCTGGTGCTCGTCATGCTGCCCGTCCTCATCGCGCTCGTCGCCTGGCAGGGCCCGAAGGTGCTCAATCAAGTCCGCGGCGAGGCCCCGCCCACCTCAGCGGCGGAGCCGGCCACCACCGCCGACGAGACGCAGCCCGCGCCCGCCGTGGGCACTGCGCCGGCGACCGACGCGACGACCGGGTCCGCGGATATCGGAGCAACCCCGGCGACCACCGATCCGGGCGCGGTCGCCGTATCGGCTACCCAGACGCTGTCCGACACCGACCTGCCCCCACCCGTCGAAGAGGGCGAGCTGATCGCGTTCAGCCGTTTCGAGGCGCGCGACCCGTTCGTGCAGCTCGTCGACGGCGAGGCCGTAAGCGGGGACATCACCGAGGCGAACCCGTCGGTGTCCGGCAGCACGGGCTCGACGACTGCCCCCACCACCACGCCCTCGACAGCAACGCCCTCGACCGGGACGAGCCTGCCGCCTCCGTCGGTGCAGCCCGGCACGAGCCCCACCGTCCCGACTACGTCCTCCCCTGAGGTCGTCGCCGTCCGGGCGAGCATCTCGATCAACGGCGAGGTGCACGAGCTCTCCGTCGGCGACAAGTTCCCTCAGGCCGACCCGGCCTTCGAGCTCGTGGCGGTCGCAACCGGCCAGGTGACGATCGGTCTCGCCAACGGGTCGTTCTCGAGCGGCGTCCAGACGATCACGCTCGACCTCGGCAAGTCCGTGACGCTCATCAGTCAGCCGGACGGCGCACGCTTCACGCTGAAGCTCGTCAGTGTTGGCTAGCGACCGCTAGCACCCTCCAGTAGCGTGCGTCCCGTGGAGAGGGGCGCACGCACACAGGAGGCGACGGTCAGCGATCTGGGTGGGGGAGTGCTGCGCGTCACGCAGCCGCTTCCATGGGCGCTCGACCACGTCCACTGCTACGCGCTCTCCTCGGCGGACGGTTGGACGATCGTCGACTGCGGTCTCGGCACGCCCGGCACCCTCGAGCGCTGGCGTGCCGCGCTGGGCGAGCTCGGCGGAGCCGTCCGCCGGATCGTGGTGACGCACTACCACCCCGATCACCTGGGCTCGGCGGCCGCGCTGGCCGAGCTGACGGGCGCGGCCGAGATCGTCCAGGGCGCGCTCGACGCGGAACTGGCGGAAGCCGCCTGGGGAGAAGGCGCCGATGTCGCCTCGTTCGAGACCTTCCTGCGCGCGTACGGCATGCCTGAGGAGCTCGCCGCCGCATCGGCCTCCGAAGAGGTCCGGTTGCCGGTGCGAACGGTGCGAGCGACGGACCTCGTCGCGGAAGGCGACCGGTTGGAGGCGGGCGAGACGTACGAGGTGCTGCTCCTCCCGGGCCACGCCGACGGGCACATCGTTCTCCACGGCCTCGAGACCGGACGCCTGCTCGGCGGCGACGTCCTACTCGAGGAGATCACGCCGAACGTCGGGCGCTGGGAGGACACGGCCTTCGATCCGCTCGGACGCTACCTCGAGACGCTGTCGCGGGTCGCGGGACTGGCTCCATCCGTCGTCTACCCGGGCCATGGCCCGCCGATCGAGGACGCTCCCCGCCGGGCGCGCGAGATCAGGCTCCACCACGAGGAGCGGCTGGACGTGACGCATCGGGCTCTCGCCGACGGGGCCGAGACCGCGTACGACGTGGCGCGCGTGATCTGGTCCGGCGAGCTCGGCTTCCACGAGCAGCGCTTCGCCCTGGTCGAGGCCATTTCGCACCTCGAGCGGCTGTGCGTCGAGGGCCGTGCGATCGAGACCGTTCCGCGGCGCTGGCAGCCGCAGTAGGGGCCGGATACATCCGGCCCACGGCTCGCCGTGATGCGTAACCCGTAGGTGTAGGGCCCGGATCTCAGCCGGCCCTCACGGCCAGGCTTGATGCATTACCGGTAGGTGTAGGGGCCGGATCGCATCCGGCTCGCACCGCTGTCCCTCATCCGTGTCGAGGGCCTCAAGTGAGGAGCCGCCGGCGCCGATAGCTGGGTCGAGGGTGCCCGCCTACGCCTACACCGCGATCAACGCCGCCGGTCTCGAGTCCGCCGGCGAGGTCAGCGCCCGCGACGCGGGCGGCGCCCACGAGGCGCTGCGCGCGCGCGGGTTGCTCCCGCTCCAGCTCGTAGAGCGCGACGCGGCCGCGGAGGGTGGCGGCCTCGGCGGCGCCATGAAGCGCGTGAACCCGAAGGCCCTCCAGATCTTCTCGCGGCAGTTCGCCACGATGATCGAGTCCGGCCTGAACGTCGTGTCGGCGCTCGCAATCCTCGAGGAGCAGACCGACGACAAGAACCTGGCGGTCGTGCTGGGGGACGTTCGCGGCGATGTCGAGGGCGGGCTTCTCCTTTCCGAGGCGATGGGCCGCCATCCGCGCGTCTTCTCGCGCCTCTACGTCGCGATGGTCGAGGCCGGCGAGGCTGCGGGCATTCTCGACATCGTCCTCGACCGCGTCGCGCTCCAGATCGAGAAGGAGCAGCAGATCAAGCGGCGCGTGAAGGGCGCCATGATGTACCCGACGCTCGTCCTCTGCTTCGCGTTCCTCGTGCTGACGGGGATGCTGCTCTTCCTCGTACCGGTCTTCGTGAATCTCTTCGCCGACCTCGGCGGGGAGCTGCCTTTCCTGACCAGTCTCGTCGTCAAGGCGTCCGAGATCGTCCGCGGCTACTACTACATCGTCTTCCCGCTGATGGCGCTGCTCTTCTTCGCCTTCCTGCGCTACAAGAAGACGGAATCAGGACGAAGGGTGTGGGACCGTTTCCGCGTCCGCGTCCCGTTCGGGATCGGCGGCGTGGTGCTCAAGGTCGGCATGGCCCGCTTCAGCCGCACGCTGTCGAGCCTCATCGGCGCGGGCGTCGACATCATCCAGGCGCTCGAGATCACCGGCTCGACGTCCGGCAACAGCCTCATCGAGGACGCGACCAAGGAGGTGCGCGACCGGGTGCACGAAGGTGCCTCCATCGCGGCGCCGCTCATGGACGCGCCGATCTTTCCCCCGATGGTGGCCCACATGGTGCGCGTCGGCGAGGAGACGGGCGAGCTCGAGAAGATGCTCACGAAGGTCGCCGACTTCTACGAGGACGAGGTCGACGCCTCCATCCAGTCGCTGACCTCGATCATCGAGCCGTTGCTCATGATCATGGTCGGCATGATCGTCGGCGTCATCGTGATCGCGATGTACCTGCCGATGTTCAAGATCCTCACGCTGATCAAGTGATCGCGCGGCACCTGTAGGGGCCGGATCTCCTCCGGCCCGCCGTCGCGTCGATCGTCTGCACTACGGCCAACCGACGCCCGGTGCGGGGGCGTCGGCGACCAGGACCTGACCGGTGCGCTTTGCGATGTTGGCCTCGACGGCCTCCGTGCCGCCCCATTCTGCACACATGAGGAAAAGCGTCTGGCGGCCGGGCCCCCCGAGGGCGGTGGCGAAGCAGAACCGATCGAGCTCGATGCGGTCCGAGACTTCTCGCCCCTCCCGAACGCGCAGCACGTTCTTCTCGCCGGGCCTGTTCGAGCAGTAGATCGCACCGTCGGCGTCCATACAGATGCCGTCGGGACCGACGTCCTTGGCCCAGATGCGGCGATTCGAGAGCGTTCCGTCCTCTGCGATGTCGAACGCGGTCAATTGCGCAGCGAACGACTCGGCGATGATCAGCGTCCTGTTGTCGGGCGTGACCACCATGCCGTTCGGGAACGCGATCTCGTCGGCGACCTGACGTGCCACGCCGTCCGGCCTGACGAGCGCGACGATGCCGGGCGCGCCGTCCGGTTCCTCGCCCGCCATGAAGTCGAAGTTGATGCTGTTGACGTAGATGTTGCCGCGACCGTCAACGGTGATCTCGCTCCAGCCGTGTTCCGTGAGGTGTGAGAGGTCGCAGTGCTCGACCAACGAGCCATCCGGCTCCTGGCGCATGAGCCGATCCCCGGTGATGAGCAGGCGCCCGTCGGGGAGGAACGCGATGCCGTCGCCGAGACCGGACGACGGACGGTGCGCGACGACTTCGACGTTTCCGTCGAGATCGACAGCGAGGACTTCGTCGGTCCCCCAGTGCGGGAACCAGAGGCGGCCGTCGTGCCACCGGGGAGACTCGACCATGGCGAGACCGTCGAGCAGGACGCGGGGTGTTATCGACACGGCAGACATACGCAATAGCTGCCGCACCCGCGCGCTTTTCAAACGTCAAGCGAGCGGGTGGCGCGCGAAGAACTCGATCAGCCCGTCGGCCATGTCGCGCGGGTTCTCGACCTGCAAGAAGTGCGTTGCGCGGGGCAGGACGAAGCCCTCGGCGCTCGGCAGCCACTCGAGCAACAGCCGCTGGGTCTCCGGGAAGCGCGGATGCAGGGCGGCGCTCTTCTCGCCGAGCACGGCGAGGACGGGTTGCGTGATCCGCGCCGCCTCGGCTTCTCCGAAGCGCGAGTCGAGAGCCCCCGGCAGATCCGTCGAGAAGCAGGTCGCCGCATCGGCCACGGCCTGCTCGAACGCACCCGGGAGGACACGATCGAGGTGATCCCGATATCCCGGCCAGCGCTGCTGGAGGAACTCGTCGACTACGACGCGCGCATCCGCCTCATGGAAGCGCTGCAGGCTCTCCACGAGCCCCTGCCGATACAGATCGGCGCTCTCGCCGATCATCAGCGCCGGCTCGAGCAGGCTCAGCGTATGGACGAGCTCCGGGGCGTCGAGAGCGAGCTGGATGCCGATGAGCCCGCCGAACGAGTGCCCGACGACGTGGGCAGCGCTCCACGCCGAGGTGGGACAGCAACCTCCGGCAGTCCTCGGCGTGCTGCGCGAGGCTCACGGCTCCCTCGGCGGGGCTGCTGCCCGCGTACCCGCGGCGATGGTAGGCGATCAGCCGGTACCGGCTCGCCAGGCTGCGCTCCGCCAGCAGAGGCCGGAACGCGTCGGCGACGAAGGCGCCGTGGATGCAGACGACAGGCTCACCCGCGCCCGACTCCTCGTACTCCAGCGCGATGCCGTCGATGACCGCCGTATCCCGCCTCACCACGCGTTCCCAGCTCCCCGCAGGTGGCGGCGGGCGGAGTCGACGGTCATGCCGCCGTAGAGGACGCCGGCGACGGGTAGCGTCAGCGCCCAGGCGTCCCTCAGATCGAAGAAGCGCACGGCCGGTAGGAAGGCTAGCGTCATCAGAGCCCAGCCGGCGAGGCCGACGAGCCCGAGCCCGGCGGCCGAGCCGGCGCTCACCACTCCGGCGAGGCCGAGGCCGACAGAGAGGCCGACGAGCGCGGGAGGGAGCGGGAAGAGCAACAGGAGGCCGACGAGGGTCGCCGCCAGCAGCAGCCAGGAGTAGCGGAGCTGGTCGAAAGCCGTGCGGCGCACCATGCGCCAGACGGCGCCGAGCGAGCCGTACTCCCTGACGCTCACGACGTCGGCTCGGCTCGTCGCGAGCCGGATCGGCTCGCCCAGCGCCTTCACTCGCCTCGCGAGGTTGACGTCGTCGATCACCTCGCCGCTGATCGCCTTCAGCCCCCCTGCCCGCTCGAGCGCGTCCACGCGCACCAGCACGCAGCCGCCCGCCGCCGCCGCGAGCCGCCGTGTCGGCGCGTTCACCCGCCGCATCGGATAGAGCAGGTTGAAGAAGAACACGAAGGGCGGTATCAGCAGCCGCTCGGCGGCGGTGACCGTGCGCAGGCGCGCCATCCGGCTGTTGAGCGCGAGCCCGAGCGCTTCGCTTTCGGCGACGAGCCGCCGTGCCGATCGGGGGGCGTGTCTGATGTCGGCGTCCGTCAGCAACAGGTAGCGCGGCGGCGGCTCCCGTCGCAGCGCGACCGTGCAGCCCTGCTCGAGCGCCCAGACCTTGCCGGCCCAACCATCCGGAAGGGGATTCCCTGCGAGGACGGTCAACCTGCCGTCGGGCGCAGCGAGGCTGCGCGCTCGGTCGGCCGTGGCGTCCGTCGAGCGGTCGTCCACCAGAACCACGTCCCAGACGCCCGGATACTCCTGCGCGAGGAGCGCCGGAAGGGTCTCCGGCAGCTGCGCAGCCTCGTTTCGCGCCGGCACGATCACGGCGACTCGAGGCCAGGCGACAGGTTCCGGAGGTGACGGCTCGTCCTCACCTACCGGACGCAGATCCCACGCGCGGGCGGGATCGAGGAGCACGGCCAGCCAGATCGCCGCGGAGACGCCGCCGGCGGCGAGGAGGGCCAGGAGAGCCGCGTTCACGGGCGCTATGCTCGCCGAACGATGGCGATCCCGGCAAGCGCGGAGGTGGTCGTCGTCGGCGGCGGGGTCATGGGCACGAGCGCGCTCTACCACCTGGCCCGGGCCGGTTGTCGCGACTGCCTCCTCGTCGAGCGTGAGACGCTCGGGTCGGGCTCGACGAGCAAGGCGGCCGGCGGCATCCGAGCGCAGTTCTCGGACGAGCTCAACATCCGGATCGCGCTCGAGTGCATCCGTCGCTACGAGCGCTTCGCCGACGAGCCGGGCGGTGAGATCGACTTCAAGCAATGGGGCTACCTTTTCCTGCTGACGAGCGAGGCGGACGTCGACGCCTTCCGGCGTTCGGTAGCGCTCCAGCAGAGCCTGGGCGTGCCGTCCCGGCTGATCACGCCGGAAGAGGCGTCGGCGATCGTGCCCGCGCTGCGCGTGGACGACGTGCTCGCGGCGACGTTCTGCCCGCTCGACGGGTACGCGACGCCGGAGGCCGCCGTCCAGGGCTACGCGAGCGCCGCGGTCGCGCAGGGGGCGGCAATCGTCCAGGGTTGCACCGCCGCCAGGATCGTCGTCGAGGCGGGCCGCGTCACGGCGGTGGAGACCGACCAGGGCCGGGTCGCGACGGAGCGCGTCATCCTGGCAGCCGGCGTCTGGTCGAAGGAGCTCGGGCTCACCGCCGGCGTCGACATTCCGGTCGAGGCCGAGCCCAGGCACGTCTTCTTCACCCAGCCGGGCGATCCGCTGCCCCACGAGCTGCCGCTGACGATCGACTTCGCGACGAGCTTCTACTTCCACCGCGAGGGTCGAGCCCTCCTCTTCGGCGGTCGCGAGCAATCGCTCGAGGAGCTGGCCCCCCTCGCCGCTCACCGCCTACCGGTGCTCGAGGAGCTCGAGGTCCGCGGCGGCTGGTGGGGCTACTACGAGGTCAGTCCCGACCACAACGCGATCGTGGGAGCCGCCTCCGAGCCGGCCGGGCTGCTCTACGCCACCGGTTTCTCGGGCCACGGCTTCCAGCAAGGCCCGGTGGTCGGCGAGCACGTGGCGCTGCTCGCGCTCGGGCTGCCGACCCCGTTCGATCTGACGCCGTTCGCGCTCGAGCGCTTCGCACGGGGTATCGCCCGCCCCGAGCTCAACGTGGTCTGACGTCCGCGACTACGCGTCCGACTCGAGCGCGCGAAGGCGCTTCGCCAGGGCCTCGAGCAGCGCCCAGGCGACGCTCGGGTGCTCCTCCACGAAGGGCTTGAACTCCCACGCGGACAGCGCCATGCAGCGGACGTCGGTCGCGGCGACGATGGTCGCCGATCGCGGGCCCTGATCGATGAGCGCCATCTCGCCGAAGGCGCTCCCGGGGCCGAGCGTCGTCCGCTGCTCGCCACCGACGCTGACGTTGGCCGAGCCCTCGACCATCACGAAGAAGCCCACGCCGGGCTGTCCCTCGCCGGTGATCACGTGGCCCTCGGCGAACTTGCGCTCGCGAAACGAGCGCGCGAGGCGCTCGAGGTCGCGGCGCTCGACGCCGGCGAGGAGGGGCACTTTTGCGAGCGCGTCGACCGTGTCGATCGTCATCGGCGCATCATAGGTATCCTGGGCTTGCCTGAGGGCCGCCGCGGGGGCCCTCTTGATACACTGCGCCGGGCGCGGCGGCGTAGCTCAGTTGGTTAGAGCAGCGGAATCATAATCCGCGTGTCGGAGGTTCGAGTCCTCCCGCCGCTACTCCGGAACGGACCGACAAGAGAAGAGAAGACGTGGCCAAGAAAACCGGGGTTAGGGTCGCCATCACGCTCGCGTGCACCGAGTGCAAGCGGCGGAACTACCAGACCGTCAAGTCGAAGCGCAACACGCCCGATCGCGTGGAGCTGAACAAGCATTGCCGCTGGTGCGGCCGGCATACGCCGCACCGGGAGACCCGGTAGTGGCGCGCGAGCGCACCCGACGCACCAAGGACTACCAGACCCCCGCGCCCTCCTCCGCGGCCAGTCGTGCTCGGGAGCGCCGCCAGCAGGTCCGTCCTGTCACCGACACGAAGACGCAGACCGGTCAGAAGAAGGAGCGCGAGGGGGGAGCACGTCGTTTCGTGTCGGAATCGGTCGCCGAGCTGCGAAAGACCGACTGGCCCGGCCAGCGCCAGCTCGTCTCGGCAACAGTCGTCGTCCTGATCGCGATCTTCGTCGTGGGTCTCTATCTTTACGTGGCGGACGAGGCGCTGAGCCGGCTCGTGCGCGACGTGCTCCTCCGCTAGTAACACCAACGTCATCTGCTTGCGATGTTCAACTGGTATGTCATCAACACCTACTCGGGGCACGAGAACAAGGTCAAGGCCAATCTCGAGCACCGGATCGTCTCCATGGGACAGAAGGATCGATTCCGTCGTGTCGTCGTCCCGACCGAGCAGGTCATGGAGACGAAGGATGGGCAGAAGGTGCAGACCGAGAAGCGCGTGCTGCCCGGGTACGTGCTGGTCAACATGTACATGACCGACGAGGCGTGGACGGTGGTCAAGGGAACGCCGGGCGTCACGGGATTCGTCGGGGCGGGCGCCAAGCCCGTGCCGCTCTCCAAGCCCGAGGTCGACCGGATACTGCACACGCATACGACTTCCGAGCGGCCTCGCGCGATTGCGCAGTTCGAGCTCGGCGAGTCGGTGAAGGTGACCTCCGGGCCGCTGTCGGACTTCGACGGCGAGATCGTCGACGTCAACCAGGATCAGCAGAAGCTGAAGGTGCTCGTCAACATCTTCGAGCGCCAGGTTCCCGTCGAGCTCTCGTTCGACCAGGTGAAGAAGATCGATTAAATGTAGGGGTCGGATCTCATCCGGCCCGGCTGGAAGGCACTCATGGCACGCAAGGTACTCACGCTCATCAAGCTGCAGATCCCGGGGGGCCAGGCCAACCCTGCCCCGCCGGTGGGGCCGGCGCTCGGCCAACACGGCGTCAACATCATGGAGTTCTGCAAGGCGTTCAACGCCCAGACGGCCGACCAGAACGGGCGCATCACGCCGGTCGAGATCACCGTGTTCGAGGACCGCTCGTTCACGTTCATCACCAAGACGCCGCCCGCCGCGGTGCTCATCAAGGAGGCTCTGAACCTGGAGAAGGGCTCGGCCGAGCCGAACCGAGAGAAGGTCGGGCGGCTCTCCAAGGCTCAGCTGCGGAATATCGCCGAGACGAAGCTCGAGGATCTGAACGCGCGGGACCTCGACCAGGCCATGCTCGTCATCGCCGGCACGGCCCGCTCGATGGGTGTGGAGGTGGACAGCTGATGGCGAAGCACGGGAAGCGCTACGGCTCGGCTCGGGCGAGCGTGGACAGAGAGCGGGCGTACAGCCCGCTCGAGGCCGTGCGCTTGCTCAAGGAGCTCGGTGCCGCGAAGTTCGACGAGACCGTCGAGACGCATGTCAACCTCGGCCTCAACGTCCGGCATGCCGACCAGCAGCTGCGAGGCACGCTGATGCTGCCCCACGGAACCGGTCGGGAGATGCGCGTGGCCGTGTTTGCCGAGGGCGAGAAGGCGATCGAGGCACGCGACGCCGGGGCCGACGTCGTGGGCTCGGCCGAGCTCGCTCAGCAGATCGAGGGAGGCTTCGACGAGTTCGACATCGCGATCGCCACACCGGACATGATGGGCATCGTCGGCAAGCTCGGGCGAATCCTCGGCCCGCGCGGCAAGATGCCCAACCCGAAGACGGGCACGGTCACCTTCGACGTCGCGAAGGCCGTTCGCGAGTCGAAGGCGGGCAAGCTCGAGTACCGCACCGATCGCGGCGCCAACGTCCACCTGGCTATCGGCAAGAAGAGCTTCGACGAGCGCCAGCTGCTCGAGAACTACGCTGCGGTCGTCGAGGAGATCGTCCGCGTCAGGCCCGCCGCTGCGAAGGGGCGCTACATCCGGTCGATCACCGTCACGACGTCGATGGGGCCGGGGATCAAGGTCGACACGCAAAAGACACGCGACATCGCTGCCGAGCTCGAGGAGGCCGCCGCGGTCGCGTGACCGTCGTCACCCGTCGCCCGAGACAGCCGGCAGCCGCGAGGTAGAAGACCGGCCGAGGTGGCCAAGAGTTGTAGGGGCCGGACACGTCCGGCCCTAGCGAACGCGGCCCGCCTCGGCGGGCCGCCTCGCGTAGACCGGCCGAGGCGTCCAGGTTTGAAGGTGCCGGATCTCGTCCGGCCCGCCGAATCCGGCCCGCCTCGAGCGGGCCGGATTTCGTAAGGGAGGTGAGAACGTGCTGAAGACAGAGAAGGAACAGGTGGTCGCCGAGCTCGCCGAGCGGCTCCGAGAGGCCGACACGCTGATCGTCGCCGACTACCGCGGTCTGACCCATGCCGAGCTCGACGGCGTCCGGACGGTGCTGCTCGGGCACGGCGCCCGCTTCACCGTCTGCAAGAACACGCTGACCCGGCGCGCGGCGAGCGAGGCCGGCACCGAGGCGCTGCTCGAGTTCCTGACCGGCCCGACCGCAATCGCGTTCGTGCACGACGGTGACATGGTCGCGGTCGCGAAGACGCTGGCCGAGACCGCGCGGACGACCCGTCGGCTCGAGCTGAAGGGCGCGGTGCTCGAGGGTCGTACCGTGAACGCGGACGCGGTGCGCGAGCTCGCGACGCTGCCGCCGACGGATGTCCTCCGGGGCCAGGTGCTCGGCGCGATCGTTGCGCCCCTGACCTCGCTGCTCGGCCTCGTCAGCGCACCGCTGACGAACCTCGTCGGTCTCATCGACGCCCGAATAGAGCAGCTCGGTGCCGACGCCGAGCCGCCGCCGGCCGAGCAGGACGAGGCGGTTGCCGAGGGCGCAGAGCCTTCCGAGGCTGCCGCGGAGTCGGACGCCGAGCCCGCAGAGCCCTCCGAGGCTGCCGCGGACGCGGACGCCGAGCCCGGGGCGCCGGAGCAGACAGCGACCGAAGAGACAGAAGCGGAAGACACGCCGACTGACGAACCAACAACGGAGGGAGAGCAATGAGCGTCGATACCGTCTTCGAGCAGCTCGGGAAGATGTCCGTCCTCGAGCTGGTCGAGCTGAAGAAGAAGATCGAAGAGGAGTGGGGGATCACGGCCGCGGCGCCCGTGGCCGTCGCCGCCGCGGCGGCGCCCGGCGCCGCCGGCGATGGGGCAGCGGCGGAGGAGAAGACGGACTTCGACGTCGTGCTCACCGGCGCCGGCGACAAGAAGATCCAGGTGATCAAGGTCGTCCGTGCGATCACCGGGCTCGGGCTCAAGGAGGCGAAGGACCTCGTGGACGCTGCGCCTCAGGCCGTCAAGGAGGGCGCCACCAAGGACGAGGCCGAGTCGGTCAAGGCCCAGCTCGAGGAGGCCGGCGCGAGCGTCGAATTGAAATGATCGGATCGGCGTTGCCGATCCGATCGCGCCTGTAGGGGCCGGATACATCCGGCCCCCCACGCCCTATGTACGAGCCCGTGCCTGCGGGGCGATCCCGCAGGGGCCGGACCTCGTCCGGCCCCTAGCCAGGTGGCGCGATCCCGGTAGGGGCCGGATGCGACTGGCCCCTACCCAAACTGGGGAAAGTGCGCTACCATCCTGTGGACAACGCGGCCGTCCGGCACGGCTGCGCTTGCGCAGATGCGGCTGCGTCTGCTAGTCTTGCTGGTCGCGCCGCCGTTTCGCGTCTACGCACGCCTGTTGCCTGTTGTTCGTTCGACCCTGCCCGGAGGGAGGTCGCGCTGTTGACCAGCAAGGTCGCCGCTCGCCCTGAGCGCAAGAGCTTTTCTCGTCTAGACCACGTCCTCGACGTTCCGAACCTGATCGACATCCAGAAAGCCTCCTTCGCCTGGTTCATGGAGGAGGGGCTTCGGGAGACGATCGAGGACATATCGCCCATCGAGGACTACACCGGCACGCTGGCCGTCGAGTTCGGCAGCTACGCGTTCAAGCAGCCGCAGTTCTCGATCAAGGAGTGCCGTGAGAAGGACCTCACGTACGAGGTCCCGCTCGAGATGGTCGTCCGGTTCGTGAACAAGGACACGGGCGAGATCCGCGAGCAGACGGTCTTCATGGGGAACTTCCCGAGGATGACCGACCAGGGCACCTTCATCATCAACGGCACCGAGCGTGTCATCGTGACGCAGCTCGTGCGCAGCCCCGGCGCCTACCTGATGGAGCCGAAGGACGCCACGAAGCAGGTCTTCACGGCGAACCTGATGCCGTCGCGCGGCTCGTGGCTCGAGCTGGAGATCGACAAGAAGGGTGCCGTCTACGCACGCATCGACCGCAAGCGCAAGCTGCCGATCACGACGCTGCTTCGCGCGCTTCCGACCGACGACCGCTTCCGCGAGACCTTCAAGGAGACCCTGAAGGGTGTCCCCGACGACCGCATGCTCCACTACCAGGTCGACGCGAGCACCAACGAGAAGATCCTCGAGCTGTTCGACAACTCGCATTACCTCGTCAACACCCTCGAGAAGGATCCCTCCACCCGCGAGGAGGAGGCGGTCATCGAGGTCTTCAAGAAGCAGCGGCCGGGCGAGCCGCCGACGCTCGAGAACGCGCGGAACCTCCTGCGCGGGCTCTTCTTCGACGCGAAGCGCTACGACCTGACCAAGGTCGGCCGCTACAAGCTCAACCAGCGCCTCGAGGTCGACGTGCCCGAGGACGTCCGCGTGCTCACGCCGCTCGACATCCTCGCGCTGACGCGCCGACTCGTGGACATGCCCGCGAAGCTCGGCGTCCCCGAGGACTCGAAGGATTTCGCGGCGGATGCCATCGGGCTGCCGCGGGCGCCGATCGCGAAGGAGCTCGACGAGTACGAGCACTTCGGCAATCGCCGGCTTCGCACCGTCGGCGAGCTGATCCAGGAGGCGTTCCGCGTCGGCCTCTATCGCATGGAGCGCGTCGTGCGCGAGCGCATGACCACCGAGGACGTCGACACGATCACGCCGCAGACGATCATCAACGTGCGCCCGGTGCAGGCAGCGCTGAAGGAGTTCTTCGGCTCGTCGCAGCTGTCTCAGTTCCTGGACCAGACGAACTCGCTCGCGTCGCTCACGCACCGACGGCGGCTCTCCGCCCTCGGCGCCGGCGGCCTCACGCGCGAGCGCGCACCGATCGAGGTGCGGGACGTTCACCCGACGCACTACGGCCGGATGTGCCCGATCGAGACGCCGGAGGGGCCGAACATCGGGCTCATCGGCTCGCTCGCCTCGTACGCGACGGTCTCCCAGTTCGGGTTCGTCCAGACGCCCTATCGGGTCGTCAAGAACGGCAAGGTGACCGACGAGATCATCTACCTCGACGCGTCCGAGGAGGAGAAGTTCATCGTCGCCCAGGCGAACGAGCCGATCGACGCGAAGACCGGCAAGTTCGTCCACGACCACGTTCTCTGCCGGGCTGCCGCCGGCGACCTCGTCTCCGTCGCACCGAAGGACATCCACTACATGGACGTCAATCCGGCGCAGATCGTGTCCGTCGCGACCGCGCTGATCCCGTTCCTCGAGCACAACGATGCAAACCGTGCCCTCATGGGCTCCAACATGCAGCGCCAGGCGGTGCCGCTCCTGATCGCGGAGCCGCCGCTCGTGGGCACCGGGCTCGAATACCGCGCCGCGGTGGACACCGGTGACGTGGTGATCGCGTTGCGGGGCGGAACCGTCGTCGACGCGGACGCCGAGAAGATCGTGGTCGAGACGAAGGGCGGCGACCGGGACGACTACGAGCTCGTCAAGTTCATGCGCTCGAACCAGGGGACGCTCATCCACCAGAAGGCTGTCGTGAACCTCGGCTCCAAGGTCGAGGAGGGTCAGGTGCTCGCCGACGGCTCCTCCACGAAGAACGGCGAGCTGGCGCTCGGCAAGAACCTCCTGGTCGCCTTCATGCCCTTCGAGGGCTACAACTTCGAGGACGCGATCGTCGTCTCCGAGCGTCTGGTCAAGGACGATCTCTTGTCGTCCATCCACATCCACGAGTACGAGATCGACGCACGCTCGACGAAGCTGGGCGACGAGGAGATCACGCGCGACATCCCGAACCGCTCCGAGGAGTCCCTGCGGGACCTCGACGACCGCGGCATCGTGCGCATCGGCGCAGAGGTCGGATCGGGCGACTTGCTCGTCGGCAAGGTGACGCCCAAGGGAGAGACGGAGCTCACCGCCGAGGAGAAGCTCATCCGCGCGATCTTCAAGGAGAAGGCGCGCGAGGTCCGCGACACGTCGCTCAAGGTGCCGCACGGCGAGGGCGGCAAGGTGATTGCCGTCAAGACCTTCTCGCGCGACGGCGGCGACGATCTGCCACCGGGAGTCAACGAGCTGGTTCGCGTCTACGTCGCGAAGAAGCGCAAGGTCGCCGAGGGCGACAAGCTGGCCGGCCGTCACGGCAACAAGGGCGTGATCGCGAAGATCGTTCCCGAGGAGGACCTGCCGTTCCTCGAGGACGGGACGCCGGTCGACGTGGTGCTGAACCCTCTCGGCGTTCCGAGCCGCATGAACATCGGCCAGGTGCTCGAGACTCACCTCGGGTGGGCGGCGCACCACGGTGTCTTCGGCAACGGCGATGGCAACGGCGAGACCCCGGTCGCCACCCCGGTCTTCGACGGAGCGACGCCGGAGCAGGTGGACGAGGCGCTCGTCGAGTGGGCGCGCCAGAACGGCGACTCGCCGATCACGCTTCTCGTCGACGAGAGCCGACCAGCCGGGCGCTGGACCTCCGGCAAGGTGCGCCTGCTCGACGGTCGCACCGGTGAGCCGTTCGACCAGAAGGTCACCGTCGGCCACATGTACATCCTCAAGCTCCTCCACCTGGTCGACGACAAGATCCATGCCCGCTCGACCGGGCCGTACTCGCTCGTGACGCAGCAGCCGCTCGGCGGCAAGGCGCAGTTCGGCGGCCAGCGCTTCGGCGAGATGGAGGTGTGGGCGCTCGAGGCCTACGGCGCCGCCTACACGCTGCAGGAGATGCTGACTATCAAGTCCGACGACACCGTCGGCCGGGTCAAGGCCTACGAGGCGATCGTCAAGGGCGAGAACATCGCAGAGCCGTCCATCCCGGAATCCTTCAAGGTCCTGCTCAAGGAGATGCAGTCGCTGGCGCTCGACGTCCAGGTGCTCTCCGAGGAGGGTGGCGAGGTCGAGGTGCGCGAGGAGGAAGACGAGCTGCTGCGCGCTGCAGAAGAGCTCGGCATCGACCTGTCGCCGGGGTCGCTGCGCGCGGCCGCCCGCCCGCCCACGGCGGAGGAAGTCGAGGAAGGTCAGGATCGGGTCGACGAGGACGGTGAGCTCGCGCTTCCGGCCGACGAGGAGCTGGGCGATCTGACCGAGGTCGACGCCGACGGCGAGGTGGTCGCCGAAGCGGCCGCCGCGCCCGACGGTGAGCTCGAGGTCGGCGAGCCGGCGGACTTCGTCGACGTCGAGGCCGAAGAATGACGTTCCGCGTGACCGACAACTATCAACCGGCGCAGCTCAGTACACCTCAGATCCTCCGGAGGGAAATTTGATCGACATAAACAACTTCGACGCCATCCGGATCGGCCTCGCCTCGTCGAAGCAGATCCGGGACTGGTCGTCGGGCGAGGTCACGAAGCCGGAGACGATCAACTACCGCACGCTCAAGCCCGAGAAGGACGGGCTCTTCTGCGAGCGCATCTTCGGTCCGACGAAAGACTGGGAGTGCTACTGCGGCAAGTACAAGCGCGTTCGCTACAAGGGCATCATCTGCGAGCGCTGCGGCGTCGAGGTGACGCGCCAGAAGGTCCGGAGAGAGCGGATGGGCCACATCGACCTGGCGGCGCCCGTCTCGCACATCTGGTTCTTCAAGGGTGTCCCGAGTCGCATCGGGTACATCCTCGACCTGGCTCCGAAGGAGCTCGAGAAGGTCCTCTATTTCGCCGCATCCATCGTCACGCGCGTGGACGCGGAGAAGCGCGCGGCCGATCTCGCTGATCTCGAAGACAAGGTGCGGGCCGAGCACGAGCGGATCTACGTCGAGCGCGACGAGCACCTAGCTGCGCTCGAGCAGCGACTCGCCCGGCGACGTGAGCACTTCACGAAGGGTAAGGACAAGGACTTCGACGAGGACGACGAGTTCTGGGCACGAGGCCTCTCTGCCTGGGCCGAGGAGCAGGGGCTGCCGCCGCTCGACGAGGGGCGCAAGCTCGTCGGCGGCATTCTGGTCGAGGTTGCCGGACAGCTCACGACCGAGGACTCGAAGAAGATCCGCGAGCTCGTACGGCGCTCCGCGATCCGGTCCGATCGCAACCTGACCACGCGCGAGCTGGAAATCGTCGCGCAAGCGGGCTCGCAGATCCGCGACGCGATCGCGCCGCTGGTGACCGAGGCCGAAGGCGCGAGCGGCTCGAAGAAGGGTGCGATCACGAAGCACATCGGCAAGGTCCGCGAGGCGTTGCTCAGCGGCACGCCGCTCGAGGGTGACGATACGGCGCTCACCGTCGATGTGGATCAGAAGAGCCTCGACAAGGCGCGGGAGCTCGGCAACGGGCTGCTCCGCGAGCTGGTCGATACGATGGAGCCCACCGCGAGCCTCGACGAGATCAGAGAGCTTGCGAACGACCTCTGCCTCAAGGCAGAGGGGCGGATGCAGAAGGAGGACCTGGACTCGATCGTCCAGTGGGCGCTCAAGGTCCGCGAGATGTACCTCGACATCGAGTCGCGGCGCGAAGACGCCCGCGAGGCGGCCGACGAGGCTCGCCGCCGGCTCGAGGAGACCTGGGACCGCTTCCGCACGCTCGAGCCGAAGGAGATCGTCAACGACGAGCTCATCTTCCGCGAGCTCAAGGAGCGCTTCGGCTCCCCGTACGGGTTCGGCGTCTACTTCGAGGGAGGCATGGGCGCGGAAGCGATCCGCGACCTGCTCAAGGATCTCGGTCTCGACGTGGAGGCGGATTCGCTCCGCGAGACGATCCGCACGTCCAAGGGGCAGAAGCAGCAGCGCGCCATCAAGCGGCTGAAGGTCGTGAACGCGTTCATCAAGTCGGAGAACCGCCCGGAGTGGATGGTCCTCGAGGCCGTGCCGGTGATCCCGCCGGAGCTGCGGCCGATGGTGCAGCTCGACGGCGGCAGGTTCGCGACGAGCGACCTCAACGATCTCTACCGGCGTGTGATCAACCGCAACAACCGGCTCAAGCGTCTGCTCGATCTCGGCGCTCCGGAGATCATCGTCAACAACGAGAAGCGCATGCTCCAGGAGGCCGTCGACGCCCTATTCGACAACGGCCGTCGTGGCCGTGCGGTGACCGGTCCCGGGAACCGGCCGCTCAAGTCTCTCTCCGACATGCTCAAGGGCAAGCAGGGGCGCTTCCGCCAGAACCTGCTCGGCAAGCGCGTCGACTACTCGGGCCGGTCCGTCATCGTCTCCGGCCCGCAGCTGAAGCTCCATCAGTGCGGTTTGCCGAAGCTGATGGCGCTCGAGCTGTTCAAGCCGTTCATCATGAGCCGGCTCGTCGAGCGCAAGTCGGTGCAGAACATCAAGGCGGCCAAGAAGTACGTCGAGTCGATGGCGCCCGAGGTCTGGGACGTTCTCGAGGAGGTCATCCACGAGCACCCGGTGTTGCTCAACCGGGCGCCCACGCTTCACCGGCTTGGCATCCAGTCGTTCGAGCCCGTGCTCGTCGAGGGGAAGGCGATCCAGATCCATCCGCTCGTTTGCCACGCCTTCAACGCCGACTTCGACGGCGACCAGATGGCGGTCCACCTGCCGCTCTCGGCGGAGGCGCAGGCCGAGGCTCGGATTCTGATGCTGTCGTCTAACAACATCCTGTCCCCGGCGCACGGCAAGGCGCTCGCCACGCCGACGCAGGACATGGTGATCGGCAGCTACTACCTCACCTACTGCACGCACGATCTCGTGAGCCTCTCCTCGGAAGAGCTCGAGCCGCGGCCCAAGCGGTTCCGCTCCGAGGATGAGGTCATCCTCGCCCTCGAGGCCCGACAGGAGGGCGTCGAGCTGCAGGCGCCGATCGAGTACCGCTGGAACGGCGAGATCCTGCTGACCACGCCGGGCCGCGTCATCTTCAACGAAGAGGTGCGCCGCGCGCTCGCCGACGCTTTCGGCGACGACTTCGACATGGCGCGCTTCCGCTTCCACAACCGCACGCTGGGCAAGAAGGAGACAGGCGACTTCATCTCGGAGCTCGTCGACGAGTTCGGTGCCAGCCGGCTCGCGATCGTGCTCGACAAGGTGAAGGAGCTCGGCTTCGCCTACGCGACCAAGGCCGGGATCACGATCTCGAAGAACGACATCGTCGTGCCTCCCAACAAGGAGGAGATCCTCGGCGCCTACGAGGAGCAGGTGCAGCGCATCGAGCGTGATTACGAGCGTGGCCTGATCACGGAAGGCGAACGCCACGAGGCGATCGTCAACGTGTGGACGGAGGCCACCGACCGAGTGGCGGACGCCATGGAGGAGCACCTCTGGGAGCTCAACCCCATCTACATGATGGCCAACTCCGGGGCACGCGGCTCGTTCAAGCAGATCCGCCAGCTCGCCGGCATGCGAGGCCTGATGGCCAACCCGAAGGGCGAGATCATCGAGCGGCCGATCAAGGCGAACTTCATGGAGGGCCTGTCGGTGCTCGAGTACTTCATCTCGACGCACGGCGCCCGTAAGGGCCTCGCCGACACGGCGCTGCGTACCGCCGACTCCGGCTACCTCACGCGCCGGCTCGTGGACGTCTCCCAGGATGTGATCGTCCGCGAGGAGGACTGCGGTACGGCGGAGCACATCATGCTGCCGCTGTTGCTCGAAGGCGGCATCAACCGGTCTCTCACGGGACGGACGCTGGCGACCGATATCCGGAAGCCGCTGGCGAGCGGGAAGCCTGGAAAGACCGTCCTCGCCGAAAAGGACGAGATCGCGACGATGAACGTGCTTCGCCGAGTGGCCGACGACCTCGGCGAGCTCGCCGAGACGTTCATCGTTCCGGTTCGCTCCGTCCTGAAGTGCCGGAGTGAATTCGGCGTCTGCCGGCTCTGCTACGGCGTGTTCCTCGCGACGGACGCGGTGTGCGAGATCGGCGACGCGGTCGGGATCATCGCCGCTCAGTCGATCGGCGAGCCCGGAACCCAGCTGACCATGCGGACGTTCCACACCGGCGGCGTCGCGGGCGCAGACATCACGCACGGGCTTCCGCGCGTCGTCGAGATCTTCGAGGCTCGGAACCCGAAGGGAGCGGCGACACTCGCGGAGCAGCCCGGCCGGGTCGTGATCGAGGACACCGACCGTGGACCCAAGGTCACGATCGTCTCGACCGGCGAGGACGGCGAGCCGACCGAGAAGGCGTACCAGTTTCCGCGGCGCACGCGCCTGCTCGTCGCGGACGGACAGATGGTCGAAGCAGGCGATGCGCTCCACGAAGGCTCGCTCAACCCGACCGACCTGCTGAGGCTCAGGCACGCGACGACGACCGAGCTGTACCTCGTCGGTGAGGTGCAGAAGGTCTACCAGTCGCAGGGCGTCGACATCCACGACAAGCACATCGAGCTCATCGTCCGCCAGATGATGAAGAAGGTGCGGGTCGACAACCACGGCGACACGGACTTCCTGCCCGGCCAGCTTGCCGACCGCTTCCAGGTCGACCGCGAGAACGATCGCCTTCGCGCCGAGGGCGGCGAGCTTGCTGTGTACGAGCCTCAGATCATGGGAATCACGAAGGCCTCGCTTGCGACCGAGTCGTTCCTGTCGGCCGCCTCCTTCCAGGAGACGACGAAGGTGCTGACCGACGCCGCGATCGAGGGGAAGATCGATCGCCTGCTCGGCCTGAAGGAGAACGTGATCATCGGGAAGCTGATCCCGGCGGCCACCGGCCTGCGGAAGTACCGAATGCTGGACATCGCGCCGACCGAGAAGGTGCCGATCTCCGCCTATGCCCGACCTGAGACCGAGGAGCAGCTGCTCGCGGCGCTCGAGGAGATCGGAGCGGACGGCGGCGAGCTCGCCGGCCTCGACTTCGATTTCGGCGGTGAGCCGGAGACGAACGGCGGAAACCTCTCCGCGCGCGAGGCCGAGGAGATCCCCGAGGTCGACAGCCCGCTGGACGAGGAAGCCTGAGCTCGCGCTTCGGCGCGGGGCGGGCCGGATGAGATCCGGCCCCTACAGATAACGGTTGGGGCGCCAGGACGGCGCCCCAACCTTCTTCATCCGGCCCGTTCCCGTTCCCGTGCGGTCCGTAGGGGCCGGATCTCATCCGACCCGATCGTTTCGGAGACCCGCCCGGGAGCCTCAGGCACAGCCCTCGACGAGGAACACGCTGTCGTTCCCGAACGCGATGCCGGTCACGCGTCCGGTCGGCGAGACGTCGAAGCGGAGCCGCCAGTGCGGCGCAGCCGGCCGCCGGTAGAACAGGTTCGTCGCTCCAGGAACATAGCGATCCGGCCGCGAGCGCAGTGCCGGATAGGCAGCCCGAAGCTCGGCCGCCGTCGAGCCGATGTGAATGCCCCGACCCGTGGCCGCGCCGCGCTCGAACCAGAGCGACGCAAGCCGAGCGCCGTAGAACAAGGCGTAGCCATGCGCGGTCCCGCTGCGGAAGCCGGCCGTCCCGCAGACCTGCGACGGATCGAGGTAGTCGATCCGAAGCGGGGCTCCGAGCGCCCGCTCGACAGCGGCCTCGCGCATGCCCGGTCGCGCCCCGTTGACACCGTGCACCGTGACGACCATCGCGGCGTCGGCACCACCGGCGAGCACGAGGAACAGGACACCTGCGAGGACGGCCAAGACCACTCGGCGAGACATGCTCTCTGTTTGACGACCGAGCGTGCTGAATCGTTCCTGCGAGGGTCGTGCTAGGCGGCGTCCGCGTCGGCCTGGCTGCCCGACGCGATCGCCTGGCTCTTGCCGAGTGCCTTCGCACGGTAGAGCGCCTCGTCGGCCCGCTTGAAGAAGGTCACCGCGTCGTCGTCGGCCCGGAGCTCGGCGATGCCGGCGGAGAGCTGGAGCTTCGCGGCGCCCGCCGAGTGCTCCGCGATCGCCGACGCGAGGCGTTCGTAGAGGGCCTCGGCATCCGACCGGGAGGACTCGGGAAGGATGACGGCGAACTCGTCGCCGCCGACTCGGCAGGCGATATCGGCGCTCCGGACGGAGCTGAGCATGCGTTGCGCGGCGCCGGCCAGCACCGAGTCGCCTGCGAGGTGCCCGACCCTGTCGTTCACCGCTTTGAAGTCGTCGACGTCGAAGACGACGAGGGCGAGGCGACGGTCGTAGCGGTGCGACCGTGCGACCTCCCGCGCCAGCGTCTCGTGGAAGAAGCGGTAGTTGTGGAGGCCCGTAAGGGCATCCATGTCTGCGAGCTGACGAGCCTCCTGAAAGCGGCGCGCGTTCTCGATCGCGGGCCCTGCACGCAGGGCGAGCTCCTCGAGCAGCGCGACCTGCTCCTCGCCCATCGGACCGGCGGCGGTGCGCCAGAACGCCCACAGGGCGCCGAGCACGTCGTGCGCCTCACCGTGGATCGGGACGGCGGCCGCTCCACGCAGAGGTTGCGCGTACCCGTTCTCGCCGGGACCCATCTCCACGTCCGTGACGAGGTAGGTGACGAGCGCGGCCCGCGTCCGCTTCCAGTCCGACATCCGCGGCCCTGACGCGTGATTGGCCTCCTCGGGCCGGAGGCCTACGGTCGCCACGAATGCGGGCGCGCTCCCGTTGCGGGGGGCGTCGAGGATCAGCATCGCCGCCTCCACCCCAAGCAGAGTGCCGGAGGCCTCGAGCGTGCGGGCGACAACCTCGTCGAGGTCGATCGTGGAGCCGATCTCGGCCAGCTGGCGTGCGCGCTCGGTCTGCGCCTGGGCGTCGTCGAGCGCGGTGGTCAGCTCCGACAGCATCGCCTCGACGCGGCTCGACGACTCCGTGAGCACGAGCTCGAGCGACGTCGGCGACGGACGCCGCCGGACGACGAGGACGACAAGGGTGACGAGGAGGAGCGCGGCGAGCCCCGCTCCTCCGACGGCAAGCCCGAACGTCGTCCAGCTGAGGCTGTCTGCAACTGGAAGCATCCCGGGAATAGGTTGTGAGACCGCAGGGTCTGAGCTGACAATAGCGCGCCGGCGAGCGGTTCCCGTACGGGTGCTGCACCGGCAGAAGCGGGTGTGTGGCGGGGCGAGAAAAGCGCGTCCGTTTGCTGCTTCTAGCTGCTACCATGCCGCAAGGCTTCGGCGGGGCGTCGCCCTGCCGGCCTTTTGTTGCGTCTACAGAGAGGTAGTGCGTGCCCACCGTCAATCAGCTTGTCCGCAAGGCTCGTCACCCAAAGGCGACCAAGGCGAAGACCCCTGCGCTCCGCGGAGCGCCGCAGAAGCGGGGTGTCTGCACGCGTGTCTACACGACGACTCCGAAGAAGCCCAACTCGGCGCTTCGCAAGGTGGCGCGTGTCCGGCTGACGAACCAGATGGAGGTCACCTCCTACATTCCCGGCGAGGGGCACAACCTGCAGGAGCACTCGGTCGTGCTCATCCGTGGAGGGCGCGTCAAGGACCTCCCAGGCATCCGTTACAAGGTGATCCGCGCAGCTCTCGACACGGCCGGCGTGTCCGATCGCCGCCAGGGCCGATCGAAGTACGGGGCCAAGAAGGCCTAGAGAATCCGATGCCGCGCCGCGCTGAAATCGCCGTTCGCGAGCCCGACCCGGATGCGGTTCACGGCTCCAAGCTGGTCTCCCAGGTGATCAACAAGGTCATGCTCGATGGCAAGAAGTCGCTCGCCGAGCAGGTCGTCTACACGGCACTCGATCGAGTCGGCGAGAAGACCGGCAGGCCGCCGGTCGAGGTTCTCGAGCAGGCCGTCAAAACGGTTACTCCGGTGCTGGAGGTGCGGTCCCGGCGCGTAGGCGGCGCCAACTACCAGGTGCCCGTCGAGGTGCCCCAGCGACGCGCCCGCACGTTGGCCGTCCGCTGGCTCGTGACATTTGCCCGCGACCGGCGTGAGAAGTCCATGTCCGACAAGCTTGCAAGCGAGATCCTCGACGCGCTCAACCAGCAAGGCGGCGCGTTCAAGCGCAAGGACGACCTTTACCGGATGGCGCAGGCCAACAAGGCCTTCTCGCACTACCGGTGGTAACGGAGAGCGAACGACGACGTGACGAAGATGGCTGAGAAGACACGGACACAGGGAGCGACCGAACTCGAGCGCGTCCGCAACATCGGGATCATGGCGCACATCGACGCCGGCAAGACGACGACGACCGAGCGGATCCTCTACTACACGGGACGCACCCACAAGATGGGCGAGGTGCACGAGGGCGCCGCGACGATGGACTGGATGGCGCAGGAGCAGGAGCGCGGCATCACGATCACGTCTGCCGCGACGACGGCGTTCTGGCGTGATTTCCGTATCAACATCATCGATACGCCCGGGCACGTGGACTTCACAGTCGAGGTCGAGCGCTCGCTCCGTGTCCTCGACGGCGCCATCGCCGTGTTCGACGCCGTTGCCGGCGTAGAGCCGCAGTCCGAGACGGTGTGGCGCCAGGCCGACAAGTACCAGGTGCCGCGCATTGCCTTCATCAACAAGATGGATCGGGTCGGCGCCGATTTCTTCGCCTCCGTGCAGTCCATGATCGACCGCCTGGGTGCGAGGCCCGTGCCGGTGCAGCTGCCGATCGGCAGTGAGGAGCACTTCCGCGGGGTCGTCGATCTCATCGAGATGCGCGCGCTCGAGTGGGGTGACGATCTCGGCACCACGGTCGACATCGGCGACATTCCGGCCGAGCTCCGCGAGCAGGCTGAGGAGTACCACCACCAGCTCATCGACGCGGTCGCCGAGCAGGACGAGGAGCTGCTCGAGACCTACCTGATGGACGAATCGTCGGTCACGCCCGAGATGATCCGCCGCGCCGTCCGCGCGGCGACGCTCGCAGCCACGATCACGCCGGTCCTCTGCGGGTCCGCTTTCAAGAACAAGGGCGTGCAGCCGCTGCTCGACGCGGTCATCGACCACCTGCCCAGCCCGCTGGACGTCCCCCCGGTTCACGGGATCGACCCCCGCACCGAGCACGAGCTGTCGCGGCGCGCCACCGACGAAGATCCCTTCGCCGCGCTCGCGTTCAAGGTCATGAGCGATCCCTACGTCGGCAAGCTCACCTACTTCCGCGTCTACTCGGGCAAGGTGAAGACGGGCGACAAGGTGCTCAACGTGGCCAGCGGCCGCTCCGAGCGGATCGGCCGTCTGCTGCAGATGCACGCGAACCATCGTGAGGAGCGCGAGGACGTGGGGCCCGGCGAGATCGTCGCCGCGGTGGGCCTCAAGCACACGACCACCGGTGACACGCTGTGCTCCGAGTCCGCCCCGATCCGCCTCGAGGCGATCGTTTTCCCCGAGCCCGTGATCTCGGTGGCGATCGAGCCGAAGACCAAGGCCGACCAGGACAAGCTCTCCCAGGCGCTGCAGCGCCTGATGGAAGAGGACCCGACCTTCCGCGTTCGTACCGACGAGGAGACCGGACAGACCCTGATCGCAGGCATGGGCGAGCTCCAGCTCGAGATCGTCGTCGACAGACTCGTCCGCGAGTTCTCCGTGGACGCGAACGTGGGCCGCCCGCAGGTGGCCTACCGCGAGACCGTCGGCAAGCAGGTCACGAAGGTCGAGGGTAAGTTCGTCCGTCAGACCGGTGGGCGGGGCCAGTACGGACATGCGGTCATCAACCTGGAGCCGACCTCGCCGGGCGAGGGATACGAGTTCGTCGACAAGATCGTCGGCGGCAAGATCCCGAGGGAGTACATCCCGTCCGTCGATCTCGGCATCCAGGAGGCCATGGAGGCCGGCACCCTGGCCGGATTCCCCGTCGTCGACGTTCGGGTGGAGCTGGTCGAGGGCTCCTACCACGACGTCGACTCGAGCGAGATCGCGTTCAAGGTGGCCGGGTCGATGGCCTTCAAGAGCGCAATGCAAAAGGCGAGCCCGAAGCTGCTCGAGCCGGTCATGGCCGTCGAGGTCGTGACGCCCGAGGACTACCTGGGTGACGTCATGGGCGATCTGAACGCCCGCCGCGGCCGTGTCGAAGGGCTCGAGCCGCGCGGGAACGCACAGGCGGTTCGCGCCCGCGTTCCGCTGGCCACCATGTTCGGGTACGCGACCGACCTGCGCTCGACGACGCAGGGCCGGGCCACGTTCACCATGCAGTTCGAGCGGTACGAGGAGGTGCCGCAGTCGATCGCGGGCGAGATCGTCTCGGCGGCACAAGGCTCCTAGAGCGAGGAGAGAGAGGGAATGGCGAAGCAGAAGTTCGAGCGCACGAAGCCCCACGTCAACGTCGGCACGATCGGTCACATCGACCACGGGAAAACGACGCTGACCGCGGCTATCACGAAGGTGCTCGCGGAAACGGGAACGGGCACGGCCTTCACCGCGTTCGACCAGATCGACAAGGCACCGGAGGAGAAGGCCCGCGGTATCACGATCGCGGCCGCCCACGTCGAGTACGAGACGCCGAACCGGCACTACGCGCACGTGGACTGCCCCGGGCACGCCGACTACATCAAGAACATGATCACCGGCGCCGCCCAGATGGACGGTGCGATCCTCGTCGTCTCCGCCGCCGACGGGCCGATGCCGCAGACGCGCGAGCACGTGCTGCTCGCGCGCCAGGTGAACGTGCCCTACATCGTCGTCGCGCTCAACAAAGCGGACATGGTCGACGATCCCGAGCTGCTCGAGCTCGTCGAGCTCGAGGTTCGCGAGCTCCTCACGCGCTACGAGTTCCCCGGGGACGACATCCCCGTCATCCAGGTCTCCGCGCTGAAGGCGCTCGAGGGCGATCCCGAGTGGACGCCGAAGATCATCGAGCTCATGGAGGCCGTGGACAGCTACATTCCCGAGCCGCAGCGCGAGATCGACAAGCCCTTCCTGCTCCCGATCGAGGACGTCTTCACGATCACCGGCCGCGGGACCGTCGTCACCGGCCGCGTCGACCAGGGCATCGTCAAGGTTGGCGACGAGGTCGAGATGGTCGGCATCCACCCCGCGATCACGAAGACCGTCGTGACCGGCGTGGAGATGTTCCAGAAACTCCTCGACCAGGGCCAGGCCGGTGACAACGTCGGCTGCCTGCTCCGCGGAGTGAAGCGCGAGGAGGTCGAACGCGGCCAGGTGCTCGCGAAGCCAGGCTCGATCACTCCCCACACGCACTTCAAGGCCGAGGTCTACGTGCTGTCGAAGGACGAGGGCGGACGCCACACGCCGTTCTTCAACGGCTACCGGCCGCAGTTCTACTTCCGCACGACCGACGTGACCGGCTCCATCAAGCTGCCCGAGGGCCAGGAGATGGTGATGCCGGGGGACAACACGAACATGGATGTCGAGATGATCCAGCCGATCGCCATGGATCAGGGCCTGCGCTTCGCAGTCCGCGAAGGCGGACGCACCGTGGGAGCAGGCGTCGTCACCGAGGTCATCAAATAGGCGAGGGAACGTAGGGGCCGGATCGCATCCGGCCCTTTCCCCGAGACAGGACAGCGTTGGCCCAGCAGAAGATCCGCATCAGGCTCAAGGGATACGACCACAACCAGCTCGACCGGTCGGCTCAGTCGATCGTCGAGACGGCGCAGCGCACAGGCGCGACCGTGACAGGCCCCGTGCCGCTACCGACCGAGAAGAACGTCTACACGGTGATCCGGAGCCCCTTCAAGGACAAGGACTCGCGCGAGCACTTCGAGGTTCGTACGCACAAGCGCCTTATCGACATCCACTCGCCGACCCCGAAGACGGTCGACAGCCTCATGCGGCTCGATCTCCCGGCCGGCGTCGACATCGAGATCAAGCTTTGAGAAGCACTCAATGAATATCGCCTTCAGGACCAGGGCCTACGTATGAAGGGCATCGTCGGCAGGAAGATCGGGATGACGCAGTTGTTCGACCCCGAGAGCGGGTCGCTGACGCCGGTCACGGTCATCGAGGCGGGACCCTGCCCGGTCGTCTGCGTACGCTCGCACGCGACCGACGGCTACGACGCTGTCCAGCTCGCCTGGGACGCGGTCCCCGACCGCAAGCTCACGAAGCCCGAGCGTGGACACCTGGAGGCCAACGGGGTCTCTCCCCACCGCCGCCTCGTCGAGATTCGTGGGGACACGGGGTTCTCGGCCGGCGATACCGTCACGGTGGAGGCGTTCGAGCCCGGCGACACGGTCAAGGTCACGGGGATCTCGATCGGCAAGGGCTTCCAGGGCACGGTGAAGCGTCATCGCTTCAGTCGTGGGCCTGTGACCCACGGCTCGCACAACGTCCGCAAGCCTGGCTCGATCGGAGCATCTGCATACCCCTCGCGCGTCTTCAAGGGCATGAAGATGGCCGGCCACATGGGTGCGCGGCGGGTGACACAGCGCGGGCTCACAGTCGTCGAGCGAGATCCAGAGCTGAACCTGCTCCTCGTCAAAGGCGCCGTGCCGGGCCCGAAGAACGGCTACGTCGTCGTGCGCGAGGACCGCTAGTGGTACTAGTGGTCGCTCCTGGAACCACCGCGTGCCTTACCGGCTGCGAACCTACGCATGCCGGTGTCCTCGGTCGCGCCCGTAATTCCGCCATTACGGGCGCTCCCTGCGTCCTTGGCCTGCTTGGTTCTCGCGCGGCAATGCACCACGGAACTTCCAGGAGAGACCACTAATGCCCTCGAAAGCGCCGATCCTCGACGCAGCCGGCGCGCAGGCGCGGGAGCTCGACCTCGACGACACCGTGTTCGGCGCCGAGATCAAGCCGCACGTCGTCCACGAGACGGTTCGCGCGGAGGCCGCCGCTGCCCGTGCCGGCACGAGAGGCGGGAAGAGCCGAGGCATGGTGGCAGGCGGTCGCTCGAAGCCGTGGCGGCAGAAGGGGACCGGTCGCGCACGCCAGGGCACGACCCGGGCGCCGCAGTGGACGGGCGGCGGGATGGCGTTTCCACCGGCGTCGCGGTCGTTCGAGCTCAAGGTGAATCGCAAGGCGCGGAAGGCCGCTCTCCGCGGAGCTCTCACGCAGCACGCCCAGCGCGGGTCCCTCGCCGCGATCGAGGCCGCCGCGCTCGGCGACGCGCCTTCGACGAAGGCCGCCGTCTCCTTCCTCACGGCATGGGGAGCCGAGCGGCCGCTGCTCGTCGTGGTGCTGCCCGGCGAGGACGTGGTCGCAAAGTCCTTCCGCAACCTCGAGAAGACGCTCGTCGTCGCGGTCGCTCAGCTCGAGGTCACCGCGCTCGTATGGGCGCGCTCTGTCCTGCTCACCGAGGGAGCATTGAGTCGGGTACAGGAGGTCGCGCGGTAATGGCAGCCGGTCTGCACGCTCGCGAGATCCTCATAGCGCCGGTCGTGTCCGAGAAGAGCTACAGCCTCATCGAGGCGAACAAGTACTCCTTCAAGGTCCATTCCGACGCGCACCGGACGCAGATCGCCCAGGCCGTCGAGGAGCTCTTCGACGTCAAGGTGGTCCGTGTCAACGTGCTCATGGTGCAGCCGAAGCCGAAGCGGCGCCGGGGCATGTTCCGTGGCACCCGGCCGGGCTGGAAGAAGGCGATCGTACAGCTGCGCGAGGGCGACAAGATCGAGATCTTCGAAGGCGCCGGGGCGGTGTAGTGACGTGGCCGTCAAGAAGTACAAGCCGACGAGCCCGGGCCGGCGCTTCCGGTCGGTCTCGGCATTCGATGACGTCACGAGGTCGACTCCGGAGAAGGGGCTGGTCGAGCCGCTCAAGAGGAACGGTGGGCGGAACGTCCACGGTCGGATCACGACCCGGCATCAGGGGGGCGGCCACAAGCGTCGCTACCGGGTGATCGACTTCAAGCGCACGAAGGACGGCGTTCCAGCGAAGGTGGCGGCGATCGAGTACGACCCGAACCGCTCGGCTCGGATCGCCCTGCTCCATTACGCGGACGGCGCCAAGGCCTACATCCTCGCGCCCGCGCGCCTGCGCGTCGGCCAGACGGTCGAGTCCGGGCCGGGCGCCGATATCCGCGCCGGTAACGCGCTGCCGCTAGCGAGCATCCCGACCGGCACCGTCGTGCACAACGTCGAGCTGAAGCCCGGCCGCGGAGGTCAGCTGGCCAGGAGTGCGGGCGCCGGCATCCAGCTCGTCGGCAAGGACGAGCAGTACGCCGTTCTGCGCCTACCGTCTGGTGAGATGCGGCGGGTCCCGCTCACCTGCCGTGCCACCGTCGGTCAGGTGGGCAACGTGGACCACGAGAACATCTCGGGAGGCAAGGCTGGTCGCAACCGCTGGCTCGGCAAGCGGCCGACCGTCCGCGGCACCGCCATGAACCCGGTCGACCACCCGCACGGCGGAGGCGAGGGCAAGAACAAGGGCAACATCCCCGTCACCCCGTGGGGAGTGCCGACGCTCGGGAAGCGCACCCGGAAGAAGCGCAAGGAATCCGACAAGCTGGTCATCCGCGGCCGCCGCCGCGGCAGGGAGAGGCGGTAGACGCCATGAGTCGTTCGAGCAAGAAGGGACCGTTCGTCGAGCAGCGCCTACTGGCGCGCATCGAGGCGATGAACGCGAGCGGCGACAAGAGGATCGTCCGCACGTGGTCGCGCACGTCGACGGTCTTCCCCGAGATGGTCGGGCACACCCTTGCCGTCCACGACGGTCGCAAGCACGTGCCCGTATTCGTGTCGGAGTCGATGGTCGGCCACAAGCTCGGCGAGTTCGCCCCCACGCGCACGTTCCGCGGCCACGCGGGCGATCGCAAGACGCAGGTGAAGAAGCGGTAGCGATCCGATGGCGACAGTCGAGACACCGGAGATCGAGTTTCGCGCGGTGGCGCGCTTCGTCCGCACGGCGCCGCGCAAGGCGCAGGCCGTCGCCGCGGAGATTCGCGGGATGCCCGTCGGGCAGGCGCGTTCGACGCTCGCGTTCATGACCCGCGCCGCGGCGCGGGACGTGGCGAACGTGCTCAACTCGGCGATCGCGAACGCCGAGTCCCACCCGACGAGCAGCTACGACGCCGAGAGTCTCTACGTCTCCGCCGCCTACGTCGGGTCGGGGCCGACGCTGAAGCGCTGGCGGGCCCGTGCTCGCGGGCGAGTGGGTCGCATTCACAAGCGCACGTGTCACATCACGGTGCGCCTCACGCCGATACCGGGAGCGACTTCTGTCCGGCCGGTGCCGGCGACCGAGCAACCGCGTCGGGCTCGCAAGCCGAAGGCGGAGGCGACCGCGCCGGCGGAGGCCGCCGTTGTCGAGACCACCGTGGCGGAGGAGATCGCAGAGGAACCAGCCGAGGCGCCGGTCGCAACCGAGGTCTCCGAGGAGCCCACAAAGCCGGCGGCCGCGAAGAAGCCGACGCGCGCTCGGAAGGAAGCCGCGGAGCCGGCCGCCGAAGCGGCAGCCGAGGATGTGCCATCCTCCGAGGCGGTCGCCGAGGACGTGCCTGGCGCCGAAGCAGTCGCGGAAGACGTCCCTGGCGCCGAAGTGGCAGCCGAGGACGTGTCCGCCGAGAAGCCGAAGCGCAGCCGGTCCGCGCGGTCGAAGGCAGCCGCCGAGGAAGCGCCGCCGCCGCCCGCGACGCCTACGGAGGCGCCCGCGACGCCCGAGGCGCAGGCGGAAGAACCCGCCGCTGCCGAGGCCGAAGCGCCGAAGCCGCGTCGATCACGCAAGAAGCCCGAGGACACCGCTCCAGAGGGAGAAGAGTAGGCATGGGACAGAAGGTTCATCCGGGCGGGCTCCGAGTCGGCGTTCGCCACAAGGGCGCGATGCCCGTCGCCGGCGAATGGAAGTCGCACTGGTACACGGGCAAGAAGGAATTCGCGAGCTTCTTGATCGAGGACGTCCGGATCCGCGAGCACATCTACCGCAAGCTGGGTCACGCAGGCCTATCCGACATTCTCATCAGGAAGGACAAGCAGCGCATCACGATCGACATCTACACGGCGCGCCCCGGAATCGTGATCGGGAAGTCCGGCGCCGAGGTCGACGCGCTGCGCAAGGAGATCCACGCGCTCACCCAGAAGAGCGTCCATATCAACATCAACGAGATCAAGCGGCCCGAGCTCGATGCGAAGCTCGTCTCCCAGTCGGTGGCCGAGCAGCTCGAGAACCGAGTCAGCTTCCGGCGGGCGATGAAGCGCTCTCTCGCCTCGGCGATACGATCGGGCGCGCAGGGCGTCAAGATCTCCTGTGGCGGCCGGCTCGGCGGCGGCGAGATGTCGCGCAAGGAAACGTACTCCGAGGGCCGGGTGCCGCTGCACACGTTGCGAGCCGACATCGATTACGGCTTCGCGGAGGCGAAGACGACGTTCGGGCGGATCGGCGTCAAGGTCTGGATCAATAAGGGCGAGGTCATGCCGGAGGGCTACGGCGAAGGCGACGAGCGCTTCGCCCAGCGTCGCGCGGGTCGCGAGCTCGAGGGCCTCGGCGCTTCGCGCGAAGCCGGTCGTAGAGGGGGGCCGGACCGCGAGGGCCTCGGGCCCGTACGCAAGAGGGGCGGTCGCCGCGGCACTGGCGCCGGCAGGACGGGCGGCGGCGGTGGCGGAGCGCGTGCGCCTCGCGGCCGCGACCAGGAGACGAAGGCTCCCGCGGACGCCGACCAGCCGCAGCCCGACGCCGAGGCACCCGAGCAGACCACGCCCGTCGAGGCGCCGGAGCAGGCCACGCCCGTCGAGGCGCCGGAGACGCCCGAGACACCCGAGGCGGCCGCCGACTCGACACCGGCTGCAGAGGACGACAGTTAGTGCTGCTCCCACGGCGAACGAAGTACCGCAAGCAGCAGCGCGGGCGCCGACGCGGGCTCTCGAAGGGTCAGCAGGTTGTCAACTTCGGCGACTACGGGCTCAAGGCTCTCGAGGCAGGTTGGGTCACCAACCGCCAGATCGAGGCTGCCCGCATCGCGATGACGAGGAAGATTCGCCGCGGCGGGAAGGTCTGGATCAACGTCTTCCCGGACAAGCCCGTCAGCCAGAAGCCCGCGGAGACGAGGATGGGCTCCGGCAAGGGGGCCCCCGAGCACTGGGTCGCGGTCGTGAAGCCGGGCCGCGTCATGTTCGAGCTGTCCGGCGTTCCCGAGCCGCTCGCCCGCGACGCGATGCGCCTGGCCAGCATGAAGCTTCCGATCAAGACGAAGTTCGTCAGGCGAGAGGTCGAGCTGTGAGGGTGAGAGAGCTCCGGGCGCTGTCGGACGAGGACCTCGAGAAGCGCCTCGCCGAGCAGCGCGAGGAGTTGTTCAACCTACGCTTCCAGGACGCCACCGGCGCCCTCGAGAACACGGCTCGCCTGCAGCACACCAAGCGGGCGATCGCCCGCATCCTGACGATCAAACACGAGCGGGCCATCGGTCTGGAGAAGGGGTAATGGGAAGATCGCGAAAGACGCCTGACGAGCAGCCGGTCGAGGGAGCGCCCGAAGAGGCTGCCGCAGAGCCTGCCGAGCCCGAGGCGGTCGAGCAGACCGAAGCGGCCGAGGAGGCTCCTGCCGAGCCCGAAGCCGTCGAAGAAGTAGAGACAACGGACGAGGCTCCTCCCGAGCCCGAGAGGCCCGAGCCCGAGGCCGAAGCCCGAGGCCGTCGAGGAGGTCGAGAGCACCGAGGAGGCGCCTTCTGAGCCCGCTACGGCCGGCGACGCTCCGGAGGAGGCCGAGCCAGCCGCTGAGACTCCGGCCGAGGAACCGCCGGCAGCCGAGGCCGAGCGACGAGCCGCCGAGCCGCGAGGCCGAGCCGGCCGTCGCCGCCCCAGCCACCCCCTCGAAGCCGAGGCGAACCCGTGCTGAGCGCAAGCAGACGGCGGACAAGCGCGCGGGCGCCAGGAAAGCCCGCGCGGCAGCGAAGACGACCAGCCGCGAGCGCAAGCCGATCACGCGGCTGCCGCGCCCGGTACATGAGCGCTCCAAGCCAAAGGAGCGCCGTGGCGTCGTCGTCTCCGACGCGATGGACAAGACGATCGTCGTCCGCGTCGAGACCACGCGGCCACACCCTGTCTACAAGAAGGTCGTGCGCCGGTCGAAGAAGTTCCACGCCCACGACGAGCAGAACGCGGCCAAGGTCGGCGACGTGGTGCGCATCGTCGAGACACGCCCGTTGTCCAAGACGAAGGCCTGGCGCCTCGTGGAGATTCTCGAGGTCGCGAAGTGAGCTACGGAGACGCTCGTTGATCCAGCAGGAGTCCCGGCTTCGGGTCGCGGACAACACGGGAGCCCGCGAGCTCCTGTGCATCCGCGTCCTCGGGGGCTCGCACCGGCGTTACGCGCGGGTGGGCGACGTCATCGTGGGTACCGTGAAAACGGCCACGCCTCAGGGAGCGGTCAAGAAGGGCGAGGTCGTCAGGGCCGTGGTCGTGCGGACGAAGAAGCCCTTCTCCCGAGACGACGGCACGTCCATCGCCTTCGACGACAACGCTGCCGTGATCATCGACAACCAGCGCAACCCCCGCGGCACCCGCATTTTCGGGCCGGTGGCACGCGAGCTGCGCGAGAAAAACTTCATGAAGATCGTCAGCCTCGCACCCGAGGTTCTGTAATCGAGGTGGTTTCTGCCATGACCAAGACCCTACGAATCAGAAAAGGCGACACCGTCCAGGTCATCACCGGCAAGGACCGGGGGAAGCGCGGCACCGTGCTCGAGGCACGGCCCGACGAGCGGCGCGTCCTCGTCGAGAACGTCAACATGGCGAAGGAGCACCGCCGACCGAAGGCGCTTCGCAATCCCAGCCGCATGGGCTCTCCGCAGATCCAGCCCGGCGGCGTCTTCGACATCTCGGCGCCGATACCGATCTCGAACGTCATGCTCGTGTGTCCCGCCTGCCAGCGGGCGACGCGCGTCGGCTACGAGACGCGCGAGGCCAAGGGCGGCATCATGAAAGTGCGGGTCTGCAAGCGTGCCGACTGCCTGCAGGTGGTGGACAGTTGAGCACCACCGAGTACGCACCCCGCCTGAAGGAGCGCTTCGAAGACGAGATCCGCGAGCGCCTCAAGGAAAACCTCGGCCTCAGCTCGATCATGGAGGTACCGAGGATCGAGAAGATCACGCTCAATATGGGCGTCGGCGATGCGAAGACGAACGCCAAGGCGCTCGAGAACGCCGCCGAGCAGCTCACACTGATCGCGGGCCAACGTGCTCAGATCCGCCGTGCCCGCAAGTCGATCGCGGGATTCAAGCTCCGGGAGGGGATGGCGATCGGCGCTCGCGTGACGTTGCGCGGCCCTCGGATGTACGAGTTCCTCGACCGGCTCGTCTCGATTGCCCTCCCACGCATACGCGACTTTCGCGGCCTCTCGCAGAGGAGCTTCGACGGGCGCGGAAACTACTCGCTCGGAATTCGCGAGCAGATCATCTTCCCGGAGATCAACTACGACGACGTCGATACCGTCCGCGGTCTCGACGTCGCGATCACGACGACCGCCCGAACGGATGACGAGGGGCTGGCGCTTCTCCGCGAGCTCGGCCTTCCGTTTCGCAACGACTAGGGAGTGACGCAGTGGCGAAGAAGAGCATGATCGCGAAGGCCGGACGGCCGCCCAAGTACAAGACGCGCGCCCATTCGCGCTGCACGCGTTGTGGTCGGCCACGCGCCGTGTACCGGAAGTTCGGCCTGTGCCGGATTTGCCTACGACAGCTCGCTCACAGCGGGATGATCCCGGGCATGACGAAGAGCTCGTGGTGATCCGGATGGCTCCGTCGAACCGAAAGCGCGACCGGGGGTGGCCGGCATGATGACCGACCCGGTAGCCGACATGCTGACCCGCATCCGAAATGCGAACCGCGCGCTCCACGAGACCGCCGAGATGCCGTCGTCCCGCCTCAAGGTGGAAATCGCCCGCCTGCTCAAGGACGAGGGCTACGTCAAGGACTACCGCGTCGTGAAGGGCGAGGCGTTCGATACGCTGGTCGTCGAGCTCAAGTTCGGGCAGAATCGCGAGCGCGTCATCACGGACCTGAAGAGGATCTCGAAGCCGGGCCGCAGGATCTATGCCCGCAAGGATCGCCTCCCGCGCGTCCTCGGGGGGATGGGCACGGCGCTCCTCTCCACGTCTCGTGGCGTGGTGACGAGTCGCCAGGCCCAGGAGCTCGGGATCGGCGGCGAGGTCATCTGTTTTGTCTGGTGAAAATCCTTCGGATTTTCACCAGGTGAAGGTCAAGACATAAGGTCAAGAGCAAAGAGCAAATGAGCAGGATCGGTAGACAGCCAATTCCGTTGCCCGCCGGCGTGATGGTCTCCATCTCGCCCGGCCGTGTGATGGTCAACGGACCGCTGGGCGAGCTCTCGCAAACCGTCCCGCATCGCATCCTCGTGGAGAAGCAGGACGATGAGATCGTCGTCACCCGGCCGACCGACCGCGGCCCCGACCGTGCTCTGCACGGGCTCACCCGGACGCTGGTCGCGAACATGGTCGATGGCGTCACCAAAGGCTTCGAGAAACGGCTCGAGATCCAGGGTGTCGGCTACCGCGCCCAGCTCAAAGGCGAGGATCTGGAGCTTGCCGTCGGCTACTCGCATCCGGTCCCGTACAAGGCGCCGAAGGGCATCTCGTTCGACGTGCCCCAGCCGACGGTCGTGATCGTCAAAGGGATCGACAAGCAGCGGGTTGGCCAGGTCGCGGCCGAGATACGTTCGGTCCGGCCGCCGGAGCCCTACAAGGGCAAGGGCATCCGGTATGCCGGCGAGTACGTCCGGCGGAAGGTCGGAAAGCGCGCGTGAGCACGATGACGAGACAGGAGCTCCGGGTGCGCCGGCATCGGCGGGTGCGCAAGAAGATCGCCGGCACGGCAGCACGGCCACGGCTGGTCGTGTTCCGCTCGAACCGGGGCATCTTCGCGCAGCTCGTCGACGACGACGCCGGCAAGACGATGGTCTCGGCCAGCTGGCTGGAGGCGAGAGCGGCCAAGGGCAACAAGTCCGAGCAGGCCGCGCGGGTCGGAAAGGCACTCGCCAAGAAGGCGAAGGACGCCGGCGTCGAGCAGGTCGTCTTCGACCGAGCCGGCTACCTCTACCACGGGCGCGTCAAGGCGTTCGCGGACGCAGCTCGGGAAGGAGGGCTCAGGTTCTGATGGCACAGGTGGTCTTTCATGGCAGTTGACGTCGCGCAGGAGCGCGAGCTCAAGGAACGGGTCGTCGAGATCAACCGCGTCGCCAAGGTCGTCAAGGGCGGCCGGCGGTTCTCGTTCACGGCTCTGGTCGTGATCGGGGACGAGGTCGATCGGGTCGGGGTGGGCTACGGAAAGGCTCGCGAGGTGCCGCTGGCGATCTCGAAGGCGGTGGACGATGCGAAGAAGAACCTCTTCGCGGTGCCCAAGGCAGGCGCGACGATCACGCACGAGGTGCTCGGCAGGTTCGACGCAGCGCGGGTGCTGCTCCGCCCGGCGAGCCCCGGTACGGGCGTGATCGCCGGCGGCGGCGTCCGTGCCGTGCTCGAGCTGGCGGGGATTCGCGACATCCTTGCGAAGAGCCTCGGCACGACCAATCCCATCAACATGCTCAAGGCGACGGTGAACGCCCTCCAGAGTCTGAAGCGGCCCGAGGAGGTCGCCCGCATCCGCGGAAAGACGATCGAGGACGTGCTCCCGCTCAAGAAGCGCAATGGCGAAGACGAAGACGCTCAGGATCACGCAGACTCGTAGCCAGATCGGCCAGTCCGAGCGCCATCGGGGTACGTTGCGCGCGCTCGGGCTGGGCAAGATCGGGCGAACGGCCGACCACCCGGAGAGCCCATCCCTGGCGGGTATGCTCCGGAAGGTCCGCCACCTCGTGAAGGTGGAGGAGCTGTAACCCCATGCCGGACGAGCTCTCTCTCTCCAATCTCAAGCCCGCCGCGGCGCGGAAGGCCCGCAAGCGGGTCGGCCGCGGCATGGGCTCAGGCAAGGGGCGCTACTCCGGCCGTGGCGTAAAGGGGCAGAAGTCCAGGGCCGGCTCCCACAAGATGCGGGCGGGCTTCGAAGGCGGCCAGATGCCGGTGTACATGCGGATGGGCAAGCAGCGAGGCTCGACCTCCAAAGACGCGATGCCGATCGGCCCCCACCGCACGGTCACGCAGGAGGTCAACGTGCGCGACCTCGAGCGGGTCTTCGAGGCGGGCGCCGAGGTGACCCCGGACGCCCTCAAGGAGAAGGGCCTGATCAGGAGCCTCCGGATCGACGTCAAGGTGCTCGGCGAGGGCACGCTGACCAAGACGCTTTCCGTGACCGCGCATCGCTTCTCCCAGGCCGCGCGCGAGAAGATCGAGGCGGCCGGCGGAACCGCAGTCGCGCTGCGCGAGCCCTCCGGGGCGAAGTCGCGCAAGGCACGCAAGATCGCCGCGGCCAAGCGAGCAGCCGGCATCGTCACGCCCGCCGAGCCAGAGGAAGCCGAGGCGACGTCGGACAGCTCTCCGTCCGAGGAGCCCGAGGCCGCCGACTGAACGGGGTTCGCGCATGCTGACCTGGCTCACGAACGCGTGGCGAGTGCCGGAGCTCAGGCGCCGGCTGCTGTTCACGGCAATGATCCTGGGCCTCTACCGGCTCGGCTGCTGGATCCCCGCCCCCGGCGTCGAACCCGAGCTCATCGAGGACTACCTGTCCCGGCAGGGGGGTACGATCCTGTCCCTGCTCAACATTTTCTCGGGCGGCGCGCTGTCCCAGTTCGCGCTCTTCGCGCTCGGGATCATGCCGTACGTCACGGCGTCGATCATCCTGCAGCTCCTCACGGTCGTCGTGCCGCGCCTCGAGCAGCTCCAGAAGGAAGGCGAGGCGGGCTACGCCAAGATCAACCAGTACACCCGCTACCTCACCGTCGTCCTGGCCGCGCTGCAGGCCCTCGGCTACTCGTACCTCTTCAACCGGCAGGACGCCCTCCCGCTCACGGCCGGGCGGATCGTGCTGATCGTCGTTTCCCTGACGGCCGCCACGACCCTGCTCATGTGGATGGGCGAGCTGATCACGAAGCGCGGCCTCGGGAACGGCATCTCGCTTCTGATCTTCGCCTCGATCCTCGCCCAGCTACCGGGCGGAATCAGGGCCTGGTGGAACGGCGGGCCGACAGAGCGGTTGTTCCTTCCGATAATCGCGCTCGCCATCATCGTCGCGGTCGTTTTCGTCCAGGAGGGCCAGCGGCGGATCCCGATCCAGTACGCGCGCCGTCAGGTGGGGCGGCGGATGACGAGCGGGGGCTCGACCTACATGCCGCTGCGAGTGAACATGGCCGGCGTCATCCCGATCATCTTCGCCGCCGCGATCATGGCTTTCCCGCCGACGATCGCGCAGTTCTTCCCAGGCAGCCAGAGCTTTATCAACGACCACTTCACGCCGTCGAGCCTGGCCTACATTCTGCTGCAGTCCGTCCTGATCGTTGTCTTCACGTACTTCTATACGGCGGTGCAGTTCAACCCTGTTGACCAGGCAGACAACTTACGCAAGCACGGGGGCTACATCCCCGGCATCCGGCCGGGGCCCCCGACAGCGCAGTACCTGGATCGCGTGCTCTCGCGGCTGACCTTGCCCGGTGCGCTGTGGCTCGCCCTCGTCGCTGCCGTTCCGAGCATCGCAGTCGCCTACGGCGGCTTCTCCCAGAACACGGCGGCCGCATTCGGCGGCACGTCGATTCTCATCGTGGTCGGTGTGGCGCTCGACACCATGCGGCAGATGGAGTCGCAAATGATGATGCGCCACTACGAAGGCTTCCTCAAGTAGGGGCCGGATATATCCGGCCCCAACGAACGCCTGACCGCCACCACGTGACCGCCGAACACGTGACCTCTCGGACGGCGCGCTGATGTCGCTCGATCTTCTCGTCCTCGGCCCGCCAGGCGCCGGCAAGGGCACCCAGGCCAGGCGACTCGCCGACGAGTGCGGAATCCCCCAGGTCGCCACGGGCGACATGCTCCGCGCTGCCATGGCCGCCGGAACCGAGCTCGGTCGGCGCGTCAAGCCGATCTACGACCGGGGCGACCTCGTCCCCGACGACCTCGTCGTCGCTCTCATCCGTGAGCGCCTGGACGAGCCCGATACGGCGCGTGGCTTCATCCTCGACGGCTTTCCGCGCACGCTCCCGCAGGCCGAGGCGCTCGACGCGATGCTGGATGAGATCGATCGCGGCATCGTCTGCGTGCTCGAGTTCCAGCTCGACCCCGACGAGGCGGTCGACCGGCTGCTCGGCCGCGCCGAGATCGAGGGCCGCAGCGACGACACGCCGGAGGCGATCCGGAACCGCATGCACGTCTACCGGGACCAGACCGAGCCGCTCGTCGCCTATTACCTTGCGCGCGGCATCGTCGTGGGAATCGACGCGGCCGGTTCGCCCGAGGCCGTGTACGGGCGCATCCAGGACGTCCTCGCTCATCTAGAGGTGCGTGGATCGTGATCGTCCGCAAGTCGAGGCGCGAGCTCGAGAAGATGGCCAGTGCCGGGCGTGTCGTGGTCGAGGTGCTCGAGCGCCTCGGCGAGATCGTCGAGCCTGGGCTGACGACAGCCGAGCTCGATCGGGCCGCCGAGAAGCTCATTCGCTCGCGGGGTGGCAAGCCGACCTTCAAGGGCTACCGCGGCTTTCCCGGCTCGATCTGCGCCTCGCCGAACTCGATGGTCGTGCACGGGATCCCCGGCGGCTATCGGCTCGAGGAGGGCGACCTGATCTCGATCGACGTGGGCGTCACGAAGGACGGCTTCGTCGCCGACAGCGCCTACACGTTCGCGGTCGGCGAGATCGAGCCGGAGGCGCAGCGACTGATCGACGTCTGCCGCGCCTCCCTCGACGCCGGCATCGCAGAAGTCCGCGCCGGACTACGGATCGGGGACATCTCGAGCGCGGTGCAGCGTGTCACCGAGGCCTCCGGGTTCTCGATCATCCGATCGCTCGTCGGCCACGGCGTGGGGCGGTCGATGCACGAGGAACCTCAGATCCCGAACTTCGGTTCCCCGGGCCACGGGCTCGAGCTGGCGCCGGGAATGACGCTTGCGATCGAGCCGATGATCACCGCCGGTGAAGCCGATGTCCATGTGACCGACGACGGCTGGTCGATCTACACGGACGACGGGTCGCTGGCCGCGCATTTCGAGCATACGGTCGCGGTGACAGACGACGGCCCGCTCATTCTCACCGCGTCCGAGCGTCTCGCCGGGAGGCCGCCGGTCGGGTGTGTGCTACCATGACGGTCGCGCGGCACGGCCGTGGCTGTGCCGTGCTTTTGCCACGCGCCAAGACAACGCTCGATGCCGGTCAAGGAAGAGACGGTAGAGGTCGAGGGCGAAGTCGTAGAGGCCCTTCCCAACACGATGCTCAAGGTAAAACTCGATACCGGTCACAAGGTTCTTGCCCATATCTCGGGGAAAATGCGCATGCACTACATCGGCATCCTCCCGGGCGATCGCGTCAACGTGGAGCTCTCGCCCTACGATCTCAACCGCGGCCTACAGGTTCCGCTGAATAGACCATGAAAGTCAGACCGTCTGTCAAGCCGATGTGTGAGCGTTGCCGCGTGGTCAAGCGGCACGGGAAGACCCTCATCATCTGCACGAACCCGCGTCACAAGCAGCGCCAGGGCTAGATGATTGATCGCCAGTTGACCATCTAGGGAGGGAATTTGGCACGTATCGCCGGCGTCAACCTACCGCGCGAGAAGCGCCTCGCTGTCGCGCTCACCTACATCTACGGAATCGGGCCCTCGACGGCGCACAAGGTGTGCACCGACCTCTCCCTCTCGGAGGACGAGAAGGTCCGTGACCTCACGGACGAGGAGATCACGAAGCTTCGCGCGTACATCGACACGAACCTCGAGGTCGAGGGCGATCTTCGGCGGGAGCGCTCGCAGGCGATCAAGCGGCTCATGGAGATCGGCTGCTATCGCGGCGTGCGGCACCGGCGGGGCCTCCCGGTCAGGGGCCAGCGAACCAAGACGAACGCCCGCTCGCGCAAAGGACCGAAGAAGACGGTCGGGCGCGGCAAGGGCAAGAAGTAAAGGGAGCAACCACCGAATGGCACCTCCGCGCCGCCAGGCCGGCAAGACCCGCACTCGCCGTCGCGTCAAGAAGAACATCGCGATCGGCCAGGCGCATATCAAGACGTCGTTCAACAACACGATCGTGACCCTCACGGACAAGGACGGAAACGTCATCTCGTGGGAGAGCGCCGGCTCGGCCGGGTTCAAGGGCTCCCGCAAGTCGACGCCCTTCGCCGCCCAGGTCACCGCCGACTCGGCCGCCCGCAAGGGTATGGAGCACGGTCTTCAGAAGGTGGAGGTGTTCGTCAAGGGGCCGGGCTCGGGCCGCGAGACCGCGGTCAGGTCCCTGCAGGCCGCCGGTCTCGAGATCCTCGGTGTCCGCGACGTGACCCCGCAGGCCCACAACGGCGTCCGCCCGAAGAAACGCCGGAGGGTCTGAGAGCCTATGGCCAGAGATCGCAGCCCGAAGTGCAAGCAGTGCCGCCGCGAGGGTCTCAAGCTCTTCCTCAAGGGGGAGCGCTGCCTGACGGAGAAGTGCGCCATCGAGCGCCGCAGCTACCCGCCGGGCGAGCACGGTCGCGGGCGCATCAAGCAGTCCGAGTACCTGCTGCAGCTGCGTGAGAAGCAGAAGGCGCGCCGCTACTACGGGATCCTCGAGAGGCAGTTCCGGACGTACTACGAGAAGGCGTCACGCAAGTCCGGCATCACCGGCGAGGAACTGCTCCGTATGCTCGAGACCAGGCTCGACAACGTCGTCTACAGGCTGGGCTACGCCGCCTCGCGGTCCCAGGCCCGCCAGCTCATCCGGCACGGGCACTTCCAGGTGAACGGCCGGCGCGTCAACATCCCGAGCTTCCAGGTTCGCGTCGGAGACGTCGTCACGCTCAAGGCGGACGCGCCCGTAGAGCAGATCGTGCGCGATGCCACCGACCTGACCGCGTCGGTGCCCGCCTGGCTTCAGGCCGACCACGACAACCTGTCCGGCAAGGTCCTCAAGGCTCCGGAGCGTGACGAGATCGACGCTCCGGTTCAGGAGCAGCTCATCGTCGAGCTCTACTCGAAATAGACGGCGGACGGGGCTTCGGGCCCGTCTGAGGACGTAGGGGCGGGCCTCGGCCCGCCCGTGTACGGGCGCAGGGCGCCCTGATCGAACGGAAGGAACGCATTGGCTACCAGAACAAGCCTCATGGATTTCCAGGTGCCGCGCATCACGCGCGAGGAAGTCGACGAGCACCGCGGCCGGTTCGTCATCGAGCCGCTGGATCGCGGGTTCGGCTACACGTTCGGAAACTCGCTTCGACGTGTGCTTCTCTCCTCGCTCGAGGGCGCCGCAGTCACCTCGGTGAAGATCGAGGGCGTCGCGCACGAGTTCACGACGCTGCCGGGCGTCCGTGAGGACGTCATCGACATCATCCTCAATCTGAAGAGCCTGACGTGCCGCCTGCACGGCGAGTCGCCCGAGATCGAGGTGCGGCTCGAGAAGCGCGGCCCCGGTCAGGTGACGGCCGCCGACATCGAGGCGCCCGCCGACCTGGAGGTCCTGAACCCGGACCTCGAGATCGCGAACCTGGCCGACAAGGGGCGCATCGAGATGATCCTGACGATCGGCCGTGGCCGCGGCTACGTCCCCGCAGAGCTGAACCGCGGGCCCGAGCACACGATCGGGGTGATTCCGGTCGACTCCATCTTCTCGCCGGTTCGGAGGGTCTCGTACGAGGTGGAAGCGGCACGCGTCGGCCAGCGCACCGACTACGACAAGCTGACGCTCGACATCACCACCGACGGCTCGGTCGACCCGAAGCAGTCCGTCGCCGACGCAGCCGAGATCCTGATTCGCCAGCTCGCCATCTTCACCGACATCGAGAGGATCGAGGGTTTCTCCGAAGCGGCCGAGGCGGAAACCGAGATCCCGCAGGCACGCGGCATGGAGAACTTCCCGATCGAGGAGCTCGAGCTCGGCGTCCGCTCGTACAACTGCCTCAAGCGCGTCGGCATCGAGACGATCGGCGATCTCGTGTCGAAGACGGAGAACGAGCTGGCCGCGATCCCGAACTTCGGCAAGAAGTCGATCGAGGAAGTCAAGGAGACGTTGGCAACCCACGGTCTGACGCTGCGGGAGGACTAGGTCGTGCGCCACCAGAAGCAGGGACGGAAGCTCGGGCGAGACCCAGCGCACCGCAAGGCGCTCTACGCGAACCTCTGCGGTGCGCTGATCGAGCACGGCCGTATCCGGACGACCGAGGCGAAGGCGAAAGAGGTGCGCCCGATCGTCGAGGAGATGATCACGCTCGGCAAGCGAGGCGACGTCCACGCCCACCGGCAGGCGGTCGCCTTCCTCCGTTCCAAGGCGGTCGCCTGGCAGCTCTTCAACGAGGTGGCGCCGCGCTTCGCCGATCGGCCGGGCGGCTATACGCGAGTGGTCAAGATCGGCCCGCGGCAGGGCGATGCCGCGCCGATGGCGTACCTCGAGCTCGTCGACCACGTGCCGCCGAGGCGGGTGGCGGGTGTGCCGGCGGCCGACCGCGAGCGCCTGGCGCAAGCGCAAGCGGCGTCGTAGCGCATCCCGGCCGGTTCGTGGGGAGGGTGTAGGGGCCGCATCTCATGCGGCCCGGAGACCTTCGACGACGGGCCGGGTCCGGCTCCTACGTTCTCACTGCGGTTAGCCGAGCGGAGGAATGAAGTCGAACGGGGTGTGCGGCAGGTCGTCCGGATTCACCTCGATCCAGATCTCGGCGTCCGGTGCGTGCGTGCGAATGACCGCTGCGATCTCCTCGCCGCGCTCCTCCGTGGGCACGCCGATCGTGAGCCAGCGCCAACGCCTGTGGACGTCCAGTCCCTCGGCCGATAGGCGCCGCTCCAACTCGACGGCGTCGTGACGATGCGGGAGCGCTGCCCGAAGGCGCCAGTCGTACTCGCCCTCGGCGGCCGCCTCGCGCTCCTCGGCGGCCTCGAGGCGCAGGCGCTCGGCGTCGACCTCGGCCGGAGTCTGGGGGAGCGGCACGGAGGCGTCCTCCCACGCCTCTTCGACCCCGTGCCACCGGGTCACCGAGATGGCGCCCGTCAGCCCGTGCTCCTCGAGGAGATCCCGGACGACACGCTCGGCGGCGCGAGCTCCCGCCTCCGTGTCGGAGTAGAGGTAGACGTGCGGCCCGTCGCGGGTGACGATGACCCGGCCTGTCAGGCGGTCGCGGACCTCTTCGTCGAGGTCGAGCGAGCGGATCCGCTCGCCCAGCGACATTCCCTCCGGCTCGTCGTCGAGCTCGACGTCGACCCGCCATTCGTCCCCGTCCACGGAGGGAATGATAGGGAGCGGCGGGTCAGGGCGGTACAGTGACGACGTGCGGCGGGGGTTAGTGCGGCCGAGGGGGCGTCGGAGCTGAGCGGGGGGCCTGCCGCGCCGCCCCGAGGTCGCTTACCGGACCGGCCGCGTTGCACCTGAAGCTCACGCTCGAGTACGACGGCCGCGGTTTCGCCGGCTGGGCCGCGCAGCCCGGCCTTCGCACCGTGGAGGGCGTCGTGCGGGAGGCGCTCGAAACCGTGTATCCCCGCTGGAACGGGCTTGCTGTCGCCGGACGTACGGATGCGGGTGTTCACGCGCTCGGGCAGGTCATCTCGTTCACCGCCGACGGCGGGCCCCCGGTCGCGCGGGCGGCCGAGGCGCTCAACACGGCGCTTCAAGATGACGTCGCCGTGGTAGCCGCCGAGCCGGCGCCGGTTGGATTCGATGCCAGGTTCTCGGCTCGGTCGCGAACGTACCGCTATCGACTCTGGCTCCGGGAGACGCCGGCGCCACTCGAGCGGGCCCGCTCCCTGTGGTGGCCGCGGGCCCTCGATGGGGACCTGCTCGCGGCCTCCGCGGCGCTCGTCGTCGGCGAGCACGACTTCCGCGCCTTCACCCCCGCCGACACCCAGCACCGCACGTTCGTCCGGGTGGTCTCCGACTGCCGGTGGGAGCGGGAGGGCGACGAGCTCTCGCTCTGGATCACGGCCGACAGCTTCCTGCGCCACATGGTGCGCACCCTCGTGGGCACCATGCTCGAGCGCCGGCCTGACGAGATTGCGCGCCTGCTCGAGGGGAAGCCACGGACCGAGGCGGGATCGACCGCGCCGCCCTGGGGCCTGTACCTCGTGGCGGTCGACTACGGCTCGCCGGCCTAGAGAACGAACGGGGACGTTACGATCGGCCACATGCGATTCGAGACCGTCCTCTTCGACCTCGACGGGACGTTGATCGACTCGGGGCCCCTGATCCTCTCGTCGTTCCAGCACGCGACAAGAACCGTGCTCGGCCGCGAGATACCGGACGAGGTGCTGATGGAGAACGTCGGCGGATACGGGATCCAGGCTCAGATGCGCGAGTTCGACGAGGATCTCGCCGACGAGCTCGTGCGCGTCTACCGCGAGCACAACACGTCTGTCTACCGGCGCGTGGTTTCCTTTCCGGGAGTCGAGCCGGTCCTCGAGAGCCTGCGGAGCGAGGGACGGCGGCTTGGCGTCGTCACGGTGAAGGGCCGGGCGACCGTCGACGTGACGTTCGACGTGCTCCCGCTCGCGCGCTACTTCGAGACCGTCGTCACGGGCGACGACACGGAGCGCCACAAGCCTGACCCCCAGCCGCTGCTGCTCGCTCTCGAGCGCCTCGGCGCCTCCCCGGCGCTAGCGGCGTACGTCGGCGATTCGCCCTTCGACATCCGTGCGGCGAAGGCGGCGGGAATGGTGGCGATCGCCGTCGGCTGGGGTGGCATCCACCCGCTGTCGCGTCTCGAGGCGGAGGGGCCCGATCACGTCGTGCAGTCCCCGGATGAGCTCCACGATGTCGTCTGACCGCGCGGCCGCTCGGGCGGCCGAGCTGCGCAGGCTCGTCGAGCACCACAACTACCGTTACCACGTCCTCGACAGCCCGGAGGTGTCCGACGCCGAGTACGACGCGCTCTACGACGAGCTGAAAAAGCTGGAAGAGGAGCATTCGGAGTTGCGGGCTTCCGACTCGCCGACGTCGCGCGTGGGCGCGGCCCCGTCTGATCGCTTCCGCAAGGTCCAGCACCTCACCTCGATGGGGTCGCTCGAGAAGGTCACGACCGACGAGGGGCTGACGAAATGGGCCGAGGACGTCCGCAAGCGGCTGGACTCCGACGAGCCGGTCGCCTATGTCACTGAGCCGAAGATCGACGGCCTCGCCGTGTCGCTCCTGTACGAGGAAGGCCGCTTCGTGCGAGGCGCGACGCGAGGCGACGGGCTCCAGGGGGAGGATGTGACGCCGAACCTGCGGACGATCAAGGCGATCCCGCTCGCTCTTCGGCAGTCGGGAGGCGCCGACCCCCCTGCGACGGTCGAGGTCAGGGGCGAGGTATACATGCCGATCTCCGGCTTTCAGGCCTTTGCCGAGCGGCAGCTCGCCGAGGGCAAGCGCGCCGCCCCGAACCCGCGCAACGCGGCCGCCGGCTCCGTGCGGCAGCTCGACTCGACGATCACCGCCGCACGTCCGCTCGCCATCTGGGTCTACGGCTTCGGGCGGCTCGACGGCGTCGCGTTCGAAACGCAGTGGGAGGCGCTGGCGTGGCTGCGGGAATCCGGTTTCCGCACGAACCCGTTCGCCGAGCGGCACGAGTCGATCGAGGAGGTGGCACGGGTTTGCGCCGAGTGGGAGCGGCGCCGCATCGAGCTCGACTACGAGATCGACGGCATCGTGATCAAGGTCGACTCGCTGGACCAGCAGCAGAGGCTCGGGGCGCTCCACGGGCGGCCGCGCTGGTCGCGCGCCTTCAAGTGGGCTCCGATGACGGCGCAGACGAAGCTGCTCGAGATCCGCGTCCGCGTCGGCCGAACCGGCGCGCTGAATCCGTGGGCGCAGCTCGAGCCGGTCGAAGTGGGCGGCGTCACGGTCTCCAACGCCACGCTGCACAACGAGGAGGACATCAACCGGAAGGACATCCGGGAAGGCGACATCGTGATCGTCCAGCGTGCGGGCGACGTCATTCCCCAGGTCGTGGGCCCGGTCCTGCCGCATCAGCCGAAGACGAAGCGCTTCCGGATGCCGACCCACTGCCCGCTCTGCGGCGTCGAGGTCGTGAAGCCGGAAGGCGAGGTCATGCATCGCTGCCCCAACCGCCGCTGTCCGTCCCGTAGCGTCGAGTCGCTCATCAACTGGGTGACGGCTGCGATGGACATCGAAGGCGTGGGCGAGCTCATGGTGCGCCGGCTCTGGAGCGAGGGGCTCGTGGTGACGATCCCGGAGCTCTACCGGCTGACGAAGGAGCAGCTCGTGGCGCTCGAGGGCTTCGGCGAGGTCTCGGCCACGAACGCCCTCGAGGCGATCGAGCGGTCGAAGGCACAGCCGTTCTTCCGGGTGCTGTTCGGACTCAACATCCCCCAGGTCGGCTGGGTGACCGCGCAGAACCTCGCCCGTCACTTCGGCTCGATCGACGCGCTCATAGGTGCGAGCCAGGAGGAGATCCAGGAGGTCGAGGGCATCGGACCGGACCGAGCCGAGGCGATCGCCGAATGGTTCGCGGACGAGGAGAGCCGCGCGGTGGTCGAGGACCTACGTGAGCTCGGGCTCAGCCTCGAGCTCGGCGAGGACGAGCGCCCGCGCGAAGGGCCTCTGACCGGCCAGACCTTCGTCGTCACCGGGACGCTAGCCCGCTGGTCACGGGAGGGCGCGAAGTCAGCGCTCGAGGAGCTCGGCGCCAAAGTGACCGATTCCGTATCGAAGAAGACAACCGGCCTCGTGGTGGGCGAGAACGCCGGCTCGAAGCTCGAGAAAGCGCAGCGCCTCGGCGTCGAGCTCTTCGACGAGGAAGCCTTCGAACGGCTCGTCGGAGGCGGTTGAGGGCCGGATGAGATCCGGCCTCTCACATCCCTCGGCGCACGTCCGCCATCGAGCCTTATGTTCGTATGCAAGACTTGACCCCGGTCTGTAGGGGCCGGATCTCATCCGGCCCGTTCCATGTGGTCGTCTGCGAGCCGGCGTAGGGGCGGGTCCCCGACCCGCCCGGTCGTGGTCGTGAGGCCGCGACGGTCGTGTGGGCGGCAACGGCAGGCCGGTCGGGGACCGGCGAGGGCCGGATCTGATCCGGCCCCTACAAAGCTCTCGCGAGGATCTGCGCGAAGCGATCCTGGGCGACGCGCGCCGACCAGTAAGGGATCGGGTTGCCGTTCATGAGGATCGCGAAGAGGTAACCCGAGCCGGCGTAGCCGGCGAGTGCCGAGGCTCGGTTCGTCGTCCCGGTCTTGGCCCTGACGACGCCGCGCGCGGGGCCCCGCGTCATCCGGTCCTCGAGCGTTCCGTTGACGCCGGCGACGGCCAGCGAGGCCACGAACGGCCCCCTGAGGGCCGGATCCCGCCACACGGAGTGGAGTAGCGCCGCGAGCGCCCGCGCGGTGAGCCGGTCTAGGCGTGACAGCCCCGAGCCGTCGGCGATGCGGACGCCGGCGAGCGGGACGCCCCGGCCGGCGAGAACGCGTCGCACGACGCTCGCGCCGGCGGCCGTCGTGCCTCCCGCGCCCGCACGTGCGCCGACCTGCTTGAGCAGCATCTCCGCGACGAAGTTGTCGCTCTCCGTGTTCATGTGGTCGACGAGCTGGGCCAACCTGGGCGAGGTGATCTGCGCGAGCTCTACCGCGGACGAGGCCGCGCGGCCGAGTGCCGGCTTGCCCGCGACGGCGACGCCGGCCGCCTCGAGCGCTCGCGTGAAGCGGGCCGCGGCGGCCCGCGCCGGCTCGTCCCGCGTGCGGCCGTTGAGCCAGGCGCGGTCGACGATCAGGGCGGAGAGCGGCGCTGACTCGACCTTGTAGTACGAAGGCTTCCAGCCGGGCCCCGTGCGGAGGCGGTCGAAGAACGACTCGTCGCCGAGCACCCGTCCGGAGACAGCACGGATGCCCAGCGCACGGACGCGGCGCGCGAGCAGCGCGAGGTCGTCCCCGTGCAGGCTCGGGTCGCCGAACCCCTTGAGCACGAGGCTTCCCCGCCAGACGGCGCCGTCCCGGGCCCCATGTCCGAGAACGACCGTCTCGATGCGAAAGCCGGCGCCCAGCTCCTGGAGAGCCGCGAGCGCGACCGTGAGCTTCTCGGTCGAGGCGGGGGCAAGCGACTTGTCCGCGCTTCGTCCGAAGAGAGCGGAGCCGTCGTCGAGGTCGAGCACCAACGCCCCTGTGAGCCCCGCGGGAACACCAGGCGGGCGGAGGGCGGCTCGTAGCTGGGCCGGGCTCGGGTCGGCGCCGCCTGCGGCTGCCGGCGTTGCGAGCACGACGACGGCGAACATCAGCGCCGAGAAGCGTTTCACGGCTCCAACCATACGGACCGGAGTGGTCAGCCGTAGATCGTGATCGTCACGGTCTGCCGGCCGTAGGCGCCCGCCTCGGCACAGCTCTCGACCCAGAGGTCGATCGTCCAGCCGATCACCGCTCCGCCCGTGTCGGAAGCCACGCCCTCGCCGTAGCCCGGCACGAACATCCGGGTACCGAGCGGGATGTAGGCGGGGTCGGTTGCGATCACACCGGGCTGGACGGGCATGCCCGTCGCCGTCGTTCCGGTGAGGCAGTACATCGTCGCGGAGACGGTGACCTGGCGGCCCGGCTCGGGGGAGAGGTCGACGCTGCTCGGAGAGGACGTCGGCTCGGGAGCGGCCTCCGGGGCCGCCGCAACCGGTTCGGGCGCCGATGTGGTGATCTCCTCCGCGCGCTGCTCTGCGTCGGTGGCGCGGCCGAGCAGCGACTCGATCTCGCCCGCGTTCAGGTCCTGCTGCTGTTCGAGCGACGCGAGATACGCCGCGCGCTCATCGGTGGCGCCGGCTACCCTCGTCGTCGCCTCCTCGGCCTCGCCGACGAGCAGGCGCAGCTCCTCCTGCCGGCTGGCAAGCTCGCGCAGCGCGACGCGCAGCTCGCCGCGGGTTCGTTTCACCTGCTCGATGATGCGCGTATCGTGGTCGGCGACGCGATTGACGCTGTCGATCGCGTCGATGATGCCGTCGAGCGACGATGCGCCGAGGATGACTGAGAACGGATCCGGCTCGCCCTCGACGTAGAGGGCTCGGACGCGGTCGGCGAGCGCGTCCTGCGCCTTGGCTTCCGCCTCGCGCGCGAGGCGGATCTGGCGGCGCGCCGATGCTTCGCGGCGCTCGAGCTCGTCGATACGCGCTCGCAGGGACGCGACGCGGCGCTCGGCATCGCGCAGCTCGCTCTCGAGCGCGTAGAGCTCGAGGAGGGCGCGCGCCGCCTCGTCGTCGAGCTGCGCGTTCTCAGCGCGAAGCCGATCGGCCTCCGCCCGAAGCGTGTCCGGATCGTCCGCGCGGGCGGCGCCGGCGACCAGCGCCAGGCCGGCTGCGAGGCCAGCGAGCACGACGAGGAGCGCCGGACGCCGTTTGGTGTGACCGCGGGCGCGCACGGGGCCAAGACGCTACCAGAAGGGCGGCGCCGGTCGGCGCGGCGAGCGACGACAGCTTGTGTCGGCTAACACGAGTCCCTGGCCGCGCCACGGGACGTTCACCCCGGATGGACATCCCTGCTACCATCCGCGGCCGTGCCGTACGCGGCACCGCCCCCCGAGACCCGGATTTGGTGACTCCGCGCGCAGAGAAGCGTCGCGTTGCGTGGCTCGCCTTCGTGGCAGCCGCGGCTCTTGCGGCTCTCGTGGCCGCCCCCGGCGCTCTGGCTGCCCCGGCTGCGATCGAAGCGAAGCGCGGCGAGGTGCAGGCGGTCCTCGAGGAGCTCCAGCGCATCGACTCGGAGCTCGACAAGGCCGTCGATGCGTACAACCTCGCGACCGCGGAGCTCGCGGCGATCGAGGCGGACGTCGAAGCTACGAAGCGCCGGCTGGAGATCGCGCGGGATGCGAATCGCGTCGCCCAGCAGCGCCTTGCCGCCCGTGTCGTCGCCATCTACCGGTCGGGTGCCGGTGGCGACGAGACGTTCCTCGAGATCCTGCTGGGGTCGGGCAGCCTCGACGAGGCGCTCGACCGTGCTGACGCCGCCGACCGGATCTCCGAGGAGGATCAGCGCATCCTGCAGAACGTGCGCCGTGCCCGCGAGGGCTACCGCGTGCAGGCCGACAAGCTGCGGGAGGCGCGGAGCGAGCAGAGGCGCGTCGTGGCCGACCGGGCCCAGCGCCGGCAGGAGATCGAGGGCCGCCTCGCCGACCGGCAGCGGCTCTACAACTCCGTTCGCGACGAGCTCGAGCAGCTCGAGGCGGAGGAGCGGGAGCGTCAGGAGCTTCTCGCCGTCGAGGCGGCCCGCCAGCTCGAAAGCAGCCCGTCGGTCTCCTCGAGCTCCATCTCCTCGGCCGGCGGCCCCACCACCACGGCGGTCCCGGGCAGCCGCTACGGGGGGGTCGTCGGAATCGCGATGCAGTACCTCGGCGTCCCCTACGCGTGGGGAGGCGCTTCGCCGTCGGGCTTCGACTGCTCCGGCTTCGTCATGTACGTCTTCGCGCAGGTCGGCGTCTCGCTGCCGCACAACGCGGCCGCCCAGTACGGGTACGGCGTGCCGGTGTCGAGCGACCAGCTTCAGCCCGGCGACCTCGTGTTCTTCGACGGCCTCGGTCACGTCGGCATCTACATCGGCGGCGGTCAGTTCGTCCACTCGCCACACTCCGGCGACGTCGTGAAGATCTCGAGCCTGGGCGACTCCTGGTACGCGTCGACGTACGTCGGGGCAAGGCGCATTCTCTGATCGGCGGCCGCGCAGGCTTCGTACCGTCACCGCCGATCGGTCGGGCAGGCGGAAGGGAAGTCGCACCGCGCGCTGAACACCGGTCGGGCTGGGTACGATGAGGCCCGGCCTCACCGCCCGACTCGAAAAGCCAATGCGGACGATCTGGAACGGTTCCCTCAGCTTCGGTCTCGTCACGATTCCGGTCGGCCTCGCTGTCGCGCAACAACGCAGCGACGTCTCGTTCCGCACGCTGCATCGCGAGTGCGGCTCGCCGATCAAGCAGAAGCGCTGGTGTCCGGTGCACGAGCGAGAGGTCGAGGCGGAGGAGCTCGTCAAGGGCTGGGAGTTCGCAAAGGGTCAGTTCGTGACCGTCGAGGAGTCGGATCTCGAGTCGGTCGAGCTCAAGCGCTCGCGCTCGATCGAGCTTCTGCGCTTCGTGCCGCTGGCCGAGGTCGACCCGCTCTACTTCGATCGCGCGTACTACCTGGCGCCTGCCTCCGAGCCCGTCGGCCGCCGGCCGTACGCGCTGCTGCTGCGAACGCTTCAGGACGCCGAGATGGCAGCCATCGGACGCTTCGTCCTCTGGGGCAAGGAGAACCTGTGCCTGGTGCGCGCGCTCGAGGACGCGCTCGCGCTCGAGACGCTGTACTACGCGGAGGACATCCGTTCCCGGGCCGAGATAACCGAGGCCCTGGAGGAGGCGGACGTGAGCGAAGCCGAGCTCACCATGGCGCGCCAGCTGGTCGAGAGCCTCGCAGGCGACTTCGATCCGGCCCAGTACCGGAACTCATATCGCGACGAGCTCCGCGCCATGCTCGACGCGAAGCTCAAGGGGCAGGAGATCGTGTCGCCGGAGCCTGTGCCCGAGGCTCCCGTGATCGATCTGATGGATGCGCTTCGCCAGAGCGTCGCCGCCGCCTCCGAGCAGAAGCCGCCGGCGCGCAAGCGCAAGGCGAAGACCGCCTAACACCGCCCTCGATCTCGGGCGGTCCCAGGGCCCCCGTAGGGGGCGGATCTCATCCGGGCCGCCCCTTCGCGGTCGTAGGGGCCGGATATATCCGGCCCCTACCTAGGTTCGTGGCTAGTGCTCGACCTTGTCGGACTGTACGGCTGCGAGTTGCGCGGCGAACAGCGTCTTGTCGATCTTGCCCTGATAGATCGGGACCGACTCTTCGATACAGAGCCGGATCACCTCCTGCCTGTCGATTCCAAGCTCCTTGGAGAGCTCCTCGGGCGTGAGGTGATTGGCCATCAGGTGCTCCTTTCGGTCACCTCGGCGCCGAACCGGGACACGCGGTCGCCGATGCGGGCGCAGAGACGCAAAAGCCCGCCGTCGACGCGCGACCGGCGGGCTCGTTTCCCTACCACGGCGGCGGCTGTCGTTACCAGCGCCGCTGCTCCTGCCGAACCATGCTCTAAGGATACGCTGTCCGGCCGATGGAGGCAATCGAAATTTCCGGCTCGCTGCCGGTTTTCGAGGAGCGGCTCGAGTCGATCCGAGGCGTGCCGATGCGCTGGTGGGTGGGCGGCGCCGGTCCCTCGCTCGTCCTCGTCCACGGGCTCGGCGGCGCGGGAGCCAACTGGGCCGAGATGGTCTCCGTCCTGGCTGCCCGGTGGCGCTTGCTGGTGCCCGACCTCCCCGGGCACGGCGGCTCGGCGCCGCTGCCGTCCGCCTGCGGGTTGGCCTCCTTCGCCGACCGTGTCGCTCTCGTGGCCGAGCGCGAAGAGATGCTGCCGGCGGCGTTCGCCGGTCACTCGTTCGGCGGAGCCGTCTCGACCCGGCTCGCGCTGCGTCGCCCGGACGCCGTTCGTGCCCTCGCGCTCTTCGCGTCCGCGGGCCTGCTCCCGTTTCCCGCCTGGCGGCGCGCCGCCATGAGAGCCGCCAGAGCGCTTCGGCCTGCCGAAGCCTGGTTCGCCCGCAACCGGGACGTCGTGGCACGACGACCGCGCCTGCGGCGGGCGGCCTTCGGCGGGTGGGGCGCCGTCCACCCGGCCGGGATGTCGCCGGCCTCCGTCGTGGGCTTCCTCGAGGACCGCGGGCTGGCCACGGACACGCCGACGGCTCGTCACGCGCTGATCGCGGATCGGAGTCGCGACGAGCTCGCCTCGCTCTCGTGTCCGACGCTCGTCGTCTGGGGCGCGCGCGATCGGCTCGTGCCGCTCGACGTCGCCTTCGAGTACGCGCGCCTCACGGGCGCGGCGCTGCGAGTCGTCCCGGCTGCCGGACACCTCGTCGTCGGCGAGTACCCGGAGGAATGCGCACGGATGCTCCAGGAGTTTCTCGATCCGATCACGGCGCCGTGAGCGCCGAGCCGGACCTCGACGCGGCGCTGGCGGCCGCTCGCCGACGCCTCGAGGCGCTCGCGCTCTACCCGAAGCCGCTCAGGCGCGACGTGCGCGTCGTCGTCTGGCCCTGGTTCTTCCGGTTCTTCTGGTTCCGCCGCTACGTCGCCTACGCGCTGATCAAGACGATCGTCCTCAAGGAGACGCCGGCCCGGTACGCGGCGCGCCGCGGCGCACAGAGGCTCGAGGATCTGCTCGTCCACGAGCTGTGCCACGTCTGGCAGACCCAGCACCATCCGATCCAGGCGGCCATGGCCCTCGTGCGCTACCCGTATCGCGAGAACCCGTTCGAGCAGGAGGCCCGTCGCGCGGCAGCGGAGTAGGCTCCGAGATCTGGCAGCCGCATGTCGGCTGCTTCGCGGTCGTCATGGCTTGGTCGGGAGCAGGTCCTCGTCGAGCTCGCCGCCGCGGGAGATGTGCTCGATGATCATCCGGTCGGTGAGCCACTCGACCGGCGCCCGGTCGTCCGTGAGCGGGCGCTGCAGCGCTTGCACCGGCTCGAGGTCGCGGGAGAAGAGCTCGCCGAGGATCGAGATCCGCGGGCTCAGGTCCTGCACGCGAGTCACGAGGGCGTCGCGGTCGAGAGGCGCGTCGAGGCCGAGTACCAGCTCGTTGAAGCGAAGCGCCTTCCAGCTCCACGCCTGGGGGAACGCTGCGAGCACCGTCGAGCCGACCGCCTGCGACAAGCGATCGTCACCGGGGACGGCGGCGACGTTCAGCGCCAGGATGCCGCCCGGCTCGAGCCGCTCGCGCGCGAGCTCGAAGAACTCCTTCGTGGCCAGGTAGAACGGGATGTAGGGCTGGCGGTACGCGTCGACGACGATCACGTCGTAGCGCTGGTCGGTCAGCCGCAAGAACGGGCGCCCGTCCTCGTCGTGCACGGTCAGATTCGGGTTGTCGCCGAGCCCGAGGTAGCGTCGCCCGGCCTCCGTCACCTCGGGATCGATCTCGACGCCGTCGATCCGTACTTCCGGGTAGAGCTCGCCAAAGGCCCGGGCGATCGTGCCGCCGGCGTTGCCGATGACGAGCATGCGCTCGACCGGCCTGTCGAGGAGCGGCGGCACGACGAGGAACATGTCCCATTCCCCGCCGGTGAGGACGCTGTTCGGACGCCACACCGAGTGCACCGCCACGCCCTCGTTGAGCTGGAGGACGCGGGAGCCGTCGCCCCGCTCCACGATCTGGACGTACTGGTACGTGGACTCGGTCTCGTGGAGGAGCCCCTCGGTGCTCTTGATCACGCCGGTCGGGATGGCGAGGAGCGCGGCGACGGCGATCGTCGCCACCTGCCAGCGCCTCCCGAGCAGCAGCGCGGCGCTCGCGGTGAGCAGTGCCGCCGAGCCGAGCATCGTGCGCTGCGTTCCGATCAGCGGGATCGTGATGATTGCCGCGACGAACGTCCCGAGGATCGACCCGACCGTCGAGATCGCGTAGAGGCGACCGGCGACCGAGCCCGCGCTCCGGACGTCTGCGATCGCGAGCCGGATCGCGAAGGGCGAGACGCAACCGAGCAGCGTCACCGGGATCGCGAACAGCGCCAGCGCCGCGAAGAACGAGCCCACGACCGCCCCGGCCGACACGGCGTCCAGGCCCCGGACGGCAAGATCGAGGACCGGCCGGGAGATGAACGGCAGGACGGCGATGAACGCCGCGGCGGCGAGGATGATCAAGCCGAGCACGCGAGGCTCCGGCCGGCGGTCGGCCCACTTGCCGCCCAGCCAGTAGCCGAGCGATAGGTAGATGAGGATGAGGCCGATGATGTTCGCCCAGACGATCGTCGAGGAGCCGAAGTACGGCGCCAGGAGCCGCGACGCGGCGATCTCCGTGGCAAGCGTTGCGGCGCCCGCCGTGAAGACGACGAGCCCGAGCCGCGTGCTCGAGACCCGGGGCTCGGCGATGTGCACGGGCTGCGCCTCGTCCCGGACAACAGTCGTCGCCATGGCGATAGCTTGACAGCGGCGAGCCGAGCTTCGCTACACCGGGTTCGGGAGGTCGACGAACTCCCATTCCACGCCGAAGCGCTCGGCGAGGGTTGCCGCCAGCGCCTTGACGCCGAGCGTCTCCGTCGCGTAGTGGCCGGCGGCGACGAGGTGCACTCCCGCCTCACGGGCGATCATGAGCGAGGGCTCTGCCGGTTCCCCTGTCAGGAAGCACTCGTAGCCCTGGGCGGCGGCGTCGGCGAGGAAGCGCGCGGCGCTGCCCGAACAGACCGCGACCTGCTCGATCCGCTCGGGGCCGGCTCCGAGGACGAGCGGGGCGCGCCCGAGTTCGGCCTCGATCTTCGCCGCCAACTCGGCGATCGTGCAAGGCTGCGCGAGCGGGCCCCCATAGCCGACCTCGGCGAAGCCACGGGCCGGCTCGATGCCGAGCGCTCGGCAGAGAAGCGCGTTGTTCCCCACCTCGGGATGCGCATCGAGCGCCAGGTGGTACGCGGCCAGGCTCAGGTCGGCGTCGAAGAGCGTCTGCAAACGAGCCCGCAGCGCCCGATCGACGACGCGGGGATCGCGGTCCCAGAAGAGACCGTGGTGGACGAGCAGGAGCTGCGCCCCGGTGTCAGCAGCACGACGGAAGAGCTCGAGCGAGGCGGAGACGCCACACGCGAGCCTCGTTACCTCGTCCGCGCCGACGACCTGGAGGCCCATCGGGCCGTAATCCGGGTACGACGCGAGGTCGAGATACTCGTTCGCGAAGGCGACGATCTCGTCTCGAGAGGCCATGGTCGCGACTGTAGCGCTCGTTCCGCAGGCCGGCCCGGGCTGTCTGTCCCGGGCACGAGCTGGCGGCGGGGGCAGCGATCGATCATCTAGGCTTTGACTGTTCGGGGTGTAGCGCAGCCTGGTAGCGCGCACGGTTCGGGACCGTGAGGTCCCCGGTTCGAATCCGGGCACCCCGACTGAACCTCGCCCATGCGGGGTTTCGCCAGAAGCCTGAGAGAGGCACGGCGCTCCCCGTGGGGCGCTCTGCCGTCCGCAGGCCGTTCACGAATCCGAACGTCGCGACCCCGCCTCGGATCGGTAGGCTTGACGTGTCAATCCTCCTCCTGCCTGTGGACCGTTCCGGCCTGCTTGCCGGAACGAGTCGAAAGGTGGGCGGTAATGCCGAACTTGGATTCAGGCGCGAGGCGCGCGCAGGCAAGGTCGTCGGCGGGCCCTCGTGGCTAACAAGAACCGACAGCAGACCGCGGCAAAGCGACAGCGAGAGCGCGACCTGCAGGAGCGGCGCGCGCTGAAACAGGCGAAGAAGGAGGCGCGCAGGGCCGGCACAGCCAGCGTCGAGACCCCCGACTCGCCTCCCGAGGAACACGACGGCCCGTCCGACGCGCCGCCGACGCCCGGAGATTGATAGGTGGCCGCCTCGGCCGAAGAGCCTACAGGCGAGGCGCTCGTGCCGGTTCCTGCTGCCGACCTCTCGGGCGGCGTGCAGCAAGAGCCGGACAACGCTGCGGTGCGCGTGACTCGCAGCAAGCCGCGGCCGATTCCCGATCCATGGGTCGACTGCGAGCGGTGTGGTTGGCGTCACTACCCGGCGAGTGTCTCAGGGGGTTGGCGCCTCGTCACCACATGCACCTCCTGCGGCACCCGGCTACGAGATGCCGCCGGGTCGGAGGTTCCGTAGCTCCTCGAGCACGCCGTTCTACGGCCACGTGCTCGACCACGGCTCGAGGTCGAGCGCCCCGCCTTCGCGGCACTCTGGCGAGCGGTAGAGAGGATCCGACGTCGGATACACCTCTCCCCAGTAGAGACTCGCGAGCAGGTTGCCCTCCGCCTCGCTCAGTCCGAGCGCCTGCGCGACCCTCGACACGTGCTGTGCGCCGAAGCACTCCGCCTCGGCCTCGGTGGCGAGGCGGGCGACGAGATGGCCGGCCTCGTGCCCGACCGTCACCAGCGCCTGGGCAAGGTCGAGAGCCGGCGTGCCGGCCGGGGGAAGCGCCGGCCGGTCGGCGAGCGCCGCGAGTGGCTCGCAGACCCGCGCCGCGAGGTTGATCGTCTCGTCGGCGCCATCCGTGACCGCCACACCGAGCACGTTCTGAGGGTCCACCTGTCCGATCGGCGCCTGGCTCTCATCGAGGACGACCGGCCACTCCGAGCGCGTCCAGCAACGCACGGGAATGGCGCGGCCGACCGCAACGCGCACGGCCTCCTCGAGCAGCGGCTCCAGGCGCCTCTGCTCGAGCGGGATCGCGCTCGCGCGAGCCTGCGCCTCTTCGTCGACCGCGAGCGAGGCGCACCCGGTGACAAGCACCGGGGCCGCGCCGAGGCAGGCGAGCGCGAGCAGAAGCCGGCGGAGACCCATGGTGTAGCCTCGGCGTCGCGCCCCGAGCGCCACTCACTCCTTCGAGCTATCCTCAGCGCATGGCCGATCGCCTGCGCGTCGCGTGCGTCCAGCTCAACGCGGGTGCCGACAAGCCGGCCAACCTCGAGAAGGCTGAGCGGCTCGTCGCGCGGGCGGCAGCGACCGGCGCCGATGTCGTCGTCCTGCCGGAGAAGTGGAACGCGATCGGGGGGCCGGATGTCTTCCGCGCCAACGCCGAGACGGTCGAGAGCGGCGAGACCTTCGCCGCGCTGTCCTCCTGGGCACGCCGGCACGGCGTCACGATCGTGGGCGGCTCCGTTACGGAGCGCCGCGACGGGCGCGAGAAGCTCTCCAATACCTGCCCGGTGTACGACCCTCACGGAGAGCTCGTCGGCCTCTACCGCAAGATCCACATGTTCGACGTCGAGGTCGGGGGTCAGGTCTACCGCGAGTCGGAAGCCGAGGAGCCCGGCGAGGAGCCGGTCGTCTGCGAGGCCGAAGGCTGGAAGCTCGGTCTTACCGTTTGCTATGACCTGCGCTTCCCGGAGCTCTTCCGCATAGAGGCGCTCGAGGGCGCGGAGCTGATCACCGTGCCGGCCGCGTTCACGCTCTTCACCGGCAAGGACCACTGGGAGCTGCTGCTACGCGCGCGTGCCGTCGAGAACCAGCTCTACGTCGCCGCGTCGAACCAGTGGATGCCAGAGTGGGTGTCCATCGATATCGTAGGAATTGACCCGGCGTTTGTTTACCGTGATCAGTTCAGTTCATCGGCGTTCTCCCACACGAACGGCGTCGACCATCCGAACCCACGCTCTTTCGCCTCCTGGATTCGCCACAGCTGTTTGCCGGTCTGGGCGTCGAACGCCGCAAGCCACCCACGTTGGGATGCTCGTCCGACACCAGGAAGAGACGGTTCCGATGAATCGCCGGCGATGCTCCCGGTCCGAAAGGTCCGACGTCGGCCTGGCTGGTGACAGGTTGATGGATTCTGCTGGCTCGATACGACTTGGCCGCTGAAATCGACCGCCGCCAGCAGTCCGGCCGGCGCGTGAAAGACATACACACGCTGCCCATCTGTCATCGGCCGTCTCGGTGGCAAAGGAGTTTTTGTGATATCTCGGCGTCAGCGGCGCGCCCCGCTTCAGCTCTCGCTCCCAGCGCAGCTTGCCTGTCTTGAAATCGAAGTCATAGAGCATCCAGCGATAGTTCGCATTTGCGGAATCTGCCAGTAGGTGGAGTTGACGGCATCTTCCCGTCTTCGATCACCAGACCAGGTTTGGGGCGCGTGTCGTCGCCGAGCACCGACGTGACAAAAACATGTTCTCCCCACACAATCGGAGAACCCCAGCCTAGTCCGGGCACCGCTACCTTCCACGCGACGTTTTCCTGTGTGCCCCACGTATTGGGTAGTCGGGGATCGTCGGCGGCGACGCCAGCATCCGGTCGGAAATGCGGCCAGTTGTCGGCGGCTGAAACCGCGGTCAGACCCAGCGCGATGAGTGCAGCAACGAAAAAACCTGAGCGCATGGTGCCTCCTATCGAGCAATCAGACACCGTAACGAAGCCCGTTGTTCGCGTCACGACAAAACGCCACTCCAACCAACTTTCTCACGGCGGTCAACAGGCCGCGTTCGCGCATGGGAACCTCAATCCCACCAACGGCCAGAAGCCCCATTTCACGGGCACCGATCCGTCACTTTGTCACGGCATGCAGGTTGATACCGTGTTGAAATGGTTTGACGGTGACACGTGCTTGAGATCTCGGAACGGCTCGTTGGCACACCCCTTCGTGGCCGAACTGAAAGTACCAAACCGACTCACCGTCAAGCCCTCCGACATCAGGATGTGCAAGAACCAGAGCATAGAAAGTGCGTTTCTAGGATGAGCATGAGAATCGCCTTCTCCTGGCGGTGTCCGAAGGGTCACAATGTTGACGATTCATTGCCCAAGGCCGAGCTGAAACATCAGCTCGTGGCTGGCAGACTAACCGCGCGCTGCCCTCATTGTGGTGGTCAGGAGTACGCGATTCCAGCGGAACAGCGAGAGCGGATTCTCAAACAGCTTTCCCCATAGTGTCGGCACGGCAATGAGGCCCTGCCCGAAGGACATAATCGCTCGTGGCGTTGAGATATGAATAGGCAGGTTACGGGTGACGTGTCCGATTTATTGCAGGGTGGACGCGAATCGGCGGATCGCGGCAATAACCTCGCGTTCGTGTGAAAGAAACACGTAATGGCTGGCGCCCGGCAACTCGACTACTGTGGATCTCTGCACGCCTTGCGAAAAGCGCCGCGTGCTGACTTCGACCTTTTGTAACTGCCACTGATACATCTCTTCAAACGCTGCCTGTCTTGCCTTGTCGTTTGCGCGGTAGCCGGGGATGTTCTCACCGAGCGCGGGACGGCATAAAACGCCAGCGCAGGCACGCGCACTCGTTCGTACTCCGGTGTCCTCACGCCTGCGAGGATCGCTGCCGGGATTGTTGCGGGAACCGACGACGGTCCGATGAAGCGGCCGTCTGATGTAAACCGGAAAGGCGGGACGTGCCTCAGCTTCGGGTATGAGATGCCCGCTGTTCTCTGAATCCATCCCCGCAGTGAATCGACAGTCCGCATATCAGCTTCACTTGGCGGATTCTGAGCAACCTCTTGGATATCGCTTCTTCCGTCGAGCGATTCGTACCGTCCCATGCGGCGTCGAGATAGACGAGGCCCGAGATCAGTTGTGCGTGATTTGCGCCCAGCGATGTCAGCTCGCCCGCAATGGAGTGTCCCATGACGAGTGGGCGGTCCAGTTTTGCGGCAACAATGGCATCGCCACGTCACCTGACAAGCTGATAGCGGTCATCCCGCTCGGAGGCGCACTGGATGCGCCGTAGCCCCGCCGAGTGAGGCCGTAGACGTGGTAATCCGACCTGAGCTTCATTGCGAAGTCGTCGTAGATATGGGCAGTGTGGCGGAGCCCCGCAAGGAATAACACAGATCCGCCGACGCCGCCCCAATCCAGCAGTTCGAGCTGAACGTCTCCGCCTATGGGAACTGAGCGACACCGTGTGGGGAGACGGATCGGTCCAGTCTTGGGCGATCGACGCCGTTGTAAGTGCGAGGATCAAAGCGCCGCAAACCGGAACCTCATAATATGTCCCCACTTAAACACCGCTCGGGCACACAAGTTCACAAGTTCGGCCGCCGCTCCGCCATGCCACCCCTACGGAGTGGTGGCAGCAGTCAGAAATGGTCCTTGCCTTAGCAGGAATGGCAGTGGGTTGGCAGTGGCAGCTCCTTCCCGTTCCATAATGAGCGCACACGCGTGCCAATCAAAGCAGTCCTGTTTGATCTCGACGATACCCTCTACGACCGAGGTGAGCTGGTTCGGACGGTTGTCATCAGCCAATACGATGCCTTCAAACACGAGCTACGTTCCGTGGAGAAGGACGACTACGTTAGACGCGTACTCCAGCTTGATGACAACGGATATGCCGACAAACGCGTCTTGTACCAGACGGTTGTCCGTGAGTGCGGGCTGACGCCTGCGTTGATCGAGCGCTTGGTCGAGAACTTTTGGACCTCGTATGACGACAAGTGCCAGTTGCCGCAGGATACCCATTTCACATTACAAACCCTGCGGCAGAACCACATAAAACTCGGCGTGATCACAAACGGAGGCACCGAACGCCAGCAACGGAAGCTGGATTCGCTCGGCGTCTCCTCGTGGTTCGACGTGATCCTGATTTCGGAAACCGAAGGGGTACGGAAGCCCGACGCTGAAATATTTCGTCAAGCCTTGGGTCGATGTGGAGTGGAGGCATCTGAGGCGATTTTCGTCGGTGATCATCCTGACACTGATGTCGGAGGTGCATTGAAGGCAGGGCTACGAGCGGTTTGGAAGGTTACGCCATATTGGCCCTGTGCGTATGACGTGCCGTTCGTTCGACGACTGAGCGAGATACTTCCCATGTGTGACGCCACCATCGTGCAGCACTCCCACTCCTTAGAGTTGGGAGTGGCAGCAGTCAGGAATGCAGACTGTCATGCCAGACTCGGCGCGGGCGGGGCACCGGTTAGACCGTTTCGAAGAGTCGCACAAGCCACGGGCATCACGCCCGTTCCTCAACGAAGCTCCAGCCGGACATTTGCGCAACCGGCATCAGCTCCGAGTCGGTGAGCATCCCACAGGCACATCGAGTCGTCATCTGCCCGTCGTAGCTCACGCGCATTCTGATCAAGCCGGGCGGAAGGCCGCGTTCACGGTTTCTCTGCTGATACTGGAGATGAGACGGGTGCGGTCGTATCGAGCGGGTCGATCATTGTGAACAATAGGCTGCCCGCCAGGGATGACTGCATTAGGGTTCGCAGTAGTGCTGGAAATGTTGCCGGTGTCTGATGTGCTCCCAAGTGTGTTGCCCATCACGATGACGCTGCGAAATGCTGCGGGCTCAAGCTGGAGCGCACGCAAATCGACGCTCATGATGTGGCGACAACCCTGTGCTCGGCACACCTCAAGCGCGCCAAGCGAGAAATCGGCGGCAGTGATGTTCAACCCCTTGTCTTGCAAGTAGAGCGTATAGGTGCCGGCGCCCGCTGCAGGTCAAGAATTGGACCCTCCAATTTATCCAGCAGGTCTCGCTCGGCTTCGGTGCGGGGCGCCGTGAAGTAGTTTGAGGCAGACTGCAGCTCCTCCACGCGGCCATCATCGCGTTCCAGCTCGTGCTGAGAAGCAAGACCCATCCAATGGGCTCTGAAAATGGAAGGATCACTTGCGGCAGTCCTTAAATGAGAGAGGTATGGTCATGGTGAATCGCTGGTCGGTGGTTTTGCTCCTCGTCGGTGTGATCGCCGGATATGTCATATCAGGCACATCGGTAAAGGCGAAGACAGATCCGCTACCTCTCGCCGTCGGAGAGACCGTTATCCTGCGGTATTCAACGGACGCTCATACCGGCCGACGCTACGCCTTAACTGGGTTGAATGCGCTGTGAGGGAGATCCGCGGCGTGTACGTTAGGTGCGAAGCACCAGCCGTAAGGCCGGGCATTCCGGCGGTGGTGCTCTGGCGTAACATGCAATCCGTGGCCGTCGTTCAGAAGGATCAATAACCGCCCACTCGCTACGGAGGCTCGTAGGAAACAAGAGTTTGATCACTGGCGGACGCGCAGCAGCAGCGCGAGGCCGAGGCGCAGGCGAGTGCGCCCCCGGTGCCCGCGTCGGTCTCTCGCTGCCGGGTCAGATCGGATTCGTAAGGAAGGATGAGACGGTGGGAGCCGTGACGCCTTGATCAGTTCACCACGGGCGTCACGGCCTCAGACTCGCGGCTTTACTGCTTCTCGTAGACGACCGTGTTGGCCGTCGGTTCGCCTTCTGAATCCCAGTTGCCTGCGCGGGTAAGCACGTCGCGTTGTTGCGCGTAATCCTGAGACTTGTTGCGCGTACAAGGCGATCCGGCTATACGCGCAATAGTAATTTGCACACATACTCTGTTTATTGCGTCTAGACATGGTTTATAGGCGCATAGTGTAGGGGTCCGAGCCGCAATGCCATAGTGCCCCTCAAGGAGTAGCTAATGGGACGCCTCCCGGTTCTTCTGCTGGCAGCGACGGGTCTGTTGCTTGCCCAACCGCAACCCAAAACGATCGTGTACGGTCGCGTCGGCCCCTCACAGATCCAGTTGTTTGTTTCGAATGCCGACGGAACCGCGGAGCGACCGTTACTCGATTCCGACAGCCTGGACTACAACCCTGCGTGGTCTCCGGATGGACAGTGGATTGTCTTCACATCCGAGCGTAACGGCTCGGCCGACCTGTATCGCGTCAAGCCGGACGGAACGGGACTTCAGCGGCTCACCACCAACCGTGCCTATGAGGACCAGGCAGATGTCTCGCCCGATGGACAGAAGCTGGCATTTGTGAGCACGCGTGCTGACGGCACCGCGGATTTGTGGATTCGCGATCTCGGCACCAATCGAGAGACACCGCTCACGTCTGGGCTGAGTGGCGACTTCCGGCCCGCCTGGTCGCCCGACGGCAAGTGGATCGCGTTTTCCTCCGACCGCGGCACGACGGTCCGGCGGGATGGCGGTGGACAGTGGTGGGTACATCTGCAACTGGCGGATATCTACATCATTCGTCCGGACGGCTCTGCGCTGAAGAAGCTGACCAATCGCGGCAACGGCGGCAATTTCTGCGGAGGACCGCGATGGACTCGAGACAGCAGCCACGTCGTCGGCTACTGTCTGTCTGGCGAAGAAACATTCGCATATCGCCCGCAGTCCGAATTGACGGACGAAGCACTGAGGAGGATGGGCCGGGCGCCGGTCCGAGGAAACACGACGGTCGTATCAATCGACGTCGCGACGCGCGAGCAGACTACGATCGCTGCGCCACCGGGAATCAAGTTTTTTCCGGCGGTGCTGAACGATGGCGAGATCGCCTACGTCAGAAAAGACGGCGACGACCGCGGCATCGCGTACCGCTCGACCGGGAAGAAGGGGCCGCTTGGCTTGGTCCGCTCGCCGTCCTGGTCGCCGGACGGAAAGCGGGTCGTCTATCACAGGCTTCTCCGCCAGAACATCCCCGCGTGGCAAAAAGCGTGGAGCCGGAATCCCGCCTACGACCTCGTCACCACGAATGCCATGCCAGCGTTTGATCCGTCGGGCAAGCGTCTGATTGCGACGCCGACAACACACGCCTCGTCCAAATCGAGCCTGGGCGGAACGTGGCGGACACCCTGTTCCAACAGGAAGGGAAGCTTACGCAATCGGCCGATTGGTCGCCGCAAGGCGATGCGATTCTCTTCGGACTGGGCCAGGACTTCAGAAATCGCGCGCAGGGTGCCCAAGTCGCGATGATCAAGCCGGACGGTTCGGGCCTTCGCGAAATCACATCCGGGGCCAACAACAACGGCTTTCCATCCTACGCGCCGGACGGAAAGCGGTTCGTCTACCGAACCTTCGGCCCGGAAGGCCAGGGGCTGCGCATCATGAACCTGGAAGACGGGCATGTGACGAAGTTGACCGAGGACTACGACAACTTTCCGAGGTGGTCCCCTCGCGGCGACGTGATCATGTTCGTCCGCCGCCTGGAAGGGAGCTTTGTGATTTTTTCGATCGCCCCGGATGGAAAGCGTCTCAAGCGATTGACGAATCCCGGCAGCGATGATTCGCACGGCACATGGTCACCCGACGGCGAGTGGATCGCATTTGCGTCGGCCCGAACGGGATTCAAGGATGAAGCCCTGAATACGGACAGCCCACAGCCCTATGGCGAGATTTTCGTCATGCGCTACGACGGCACCCGCGTGGAGCAGCTAACCGACAATCAGTGGGAAGAAGGCACGCCCGCGTGGGTGCCATCGAATCGAACAACGCAACGATAGGAAATATTGGAGCGGTTGAAGCGCGAGAATGGCCCGCCGCAAAAGCGGCAATTCCAGCGAGTCGCTGCTGACACAACTTCAGGCGTAGTGTTTACCGATCTTTCGGCAGTATCGGTCGCCATATCGGCGCCACTCAGAAGTAGTGCAGTCGACGCGCCGCCCTGCCCTATACTCGTGCCAGCCGTTTGGCCCTCAACCCCGGCGCACGCCTTGGCCCGTACGAAATCCTTTCCTCCCTTGGGGCCGGGGGTATGGGCGAGGTGTATCGCGCCCGCGATACGAAGCTGAATCGCGACGTCGCGATCAAAGTCCTGCCTGACTCGTTCGCGAGCGACGCCGACCGGCTCGCACGGTTCACGCGCGAAGCCCAGACCCTCGCATCGCTGAATCATCCCCACATCGCGCAGATCTACGGTCTCGAAGAATCCAACGGTGTCCGTGCGCTGGTGATGGAACTCGTCGAGGGCGAGGACGTGTCACAGCGCATTGCGCGCGGGCCGATCCCGATCGACGATGCGCTGCCGATCGCGAAGCAGATCGCCGAGGCGCTCCAAGCGGCGCATGAGCAGGGATCATTCATCGCGATCTCAAACCCGCGAACATCAAGGTGCGTGCGGACGGCACCGTGAAGGTGCTTGATTTCGGCTTGGCGAAGCTCGCGCATCCGGCCGCCCCGGCCCACTCCGCCAACGTCACGGCCTCTCCCACGATCACGTCGCCCGCGATGATGACCGGCGTGGGCGTGATCCTCGGCACGGCCGCCTATATGGCGCCGGAGCAGGCGAAGGGTGGCGAGGCGGACAAGCGCAGCGACATCTGGGCGTTCGGCTGCGTGCTCTACGAGATGCTCACTGGACAGCGGCCGTTTGCGGGCGACGATGTGAGCGACACACTGGCCAATGTGCTGAAGCGCGAGCCGGACTTCAGTGTGCTGCCAGCTGATGTGCCACGAGCGATCGGTGCGCTCATGCAGGGCTGCCTCGTCAAAGACCGTCGCCAGCGGATTGCCGATATCAGCGTCGCGCAGTTCCTGCTGACCGAGCCGGCCGGTCTCGCGACGGCGACTACAGCACCTCAGGTGGTTCAGCGGAAACTCACCCGCAAGCCAGCCCTCGCGATGGCGACGGCGGTATTCTGACCGCGATTGTTGTCGGTGCTGCGGCGTGGATGCTGAGGCCGGCGGGCATTCGACCCTCACCAGTGGTCCGATTCACGATTTCACTACCGGCGGGGCAGCGGTTCTCGAGCATCGCGCGCCAAGTGGTGGCGATCTCACCTGATGGTACACAGCTCGTTTACGTCGCCAATTCGCAGTTATATCGCCGATCGATCGGCGAGCTCGAGGCCCAACCCATCCTCGGCACGAATCTAGCGACCTACTACCCGGTGTTCTCACCGGACGGTGGCTCCATTGCGTTCTATGCCGGGTCGGACGGGACGCTCAAACGGATATCGGTCAGCGGCGGTACGCCAGCGCCCATTGCACGCACCGGCCCTCCGTTTGGAATGAGTTGGGGGGAAGATGGGATCGTGTTTGGCGGCGGGCCCGAAGGGATCTTCCGCGTCTCCCCGGAGGGCGGCACCCCCGAACAGCTCGTGAGCGTCGGCGCCGACCAATTGGCGCATGGGCCGCAGATCCTACCGGGGGGAAAATTCGTCCTTTTCACGCTGGCCACGGGAACGGGTGCCGGCCGCTGGGACGCCGCGCAAATCGTTGTGCAATCGCTGACGTCGCGCGAGCGCAAGACGATCATCAGCGGCGGAAGCGACGGCCGGTACGTTCCGTCGGGCCACCTGATCTATGCGGTGTCGGGCTCACTGTTCGCCGTTCGGTTCGACCCGGTAACCCTCACGGTTGGAAGTGCGTCCGTGTCGGTCCTCGCGGGTGTTGGGCGCTCGGAGGCTGAAGTCACAGGGACAGCCAAGTTCTCCGTGTCTGAAACGGGATCGCTGGTGTACGTCGCCGGACCCGCCGACCCGTCCTCGAATCTCCGGACGATCGTGCTATCGGACCGCAATGGTGTGTCGATACCGCTGAAGGTGTCGCCTCAGAACTACGCTCATCCTCGCGTCTCGCGCGACGGCGCGCGCCTCGCTGTCGGCATCGAGGGCCGTCAGGAGGCCGACGTCTCGATCTACGATCTCGCCGAAACCAGCACGATGCGCCGGCTGACGGTGGGGGGACGGAACCGGTATCCGGTCTGGTCTGGCGACGGCCTGCGGGTTGCCTTTCAGTCTGACCGCGAGGGCGATCTGGGCATCTTCCAGCAGAGTGCTGATGGCGGGGGCAGGGTGGAGCGGCTCACGCAGCCGCAACCGGGGGCAGCCCATGTGCCAGAGTCCTGGTCCCCGGACGGCAAGTATCTGCTCTTCAGCGAGAGAAGAGCTCTGGCTTTATCTTGTTCAGCTTGTCGCTTGTCGATAAGAAAATCTCTCAGTTTGGCGACGTGCGGTCATCCGCTCCGACGAGCGCTGGTTTCTCCCCGGACGGACGGTGGGTGACATACGCCACGAACGTTGGAGGACAGGCCTCCGTGTCGAATGGCGGCGTCTTCATTCAGCCTTTTCCGGCAACTGGGGGGATATACCCGGCACCTAGGAAGCTTATCGATTTTCATCCGGTCTGGTCACGCGATGGAAAAGAACTCTTCTACGTCAGCGCGGCGGCTCGGCCGTTCGTTGCTCTCAGTGTCCAGACGCAAGGAAGCGTCGCGTTCGGCCCCCCGACCGAAGTTTCGCCAGCGGTCTTGAGACCGGGTCTTACCCTCAACGAAGTGAGGGGCTACGACACGCTGCCCGGCGGAAAGTTTCTCGGCCTCGTCCCCGTAGATCCGGATATACCCGGCGCACAACTCAAGCAGGAAATAGGTGTCGTTCTCAACTGGCAAGAAGATCTGAAGCGACTCGTCCCGGCGCGGTGAGCGAAGTGCTTGCGGCTTCAGCTGGCGAAAAACGGCACGAAAATCAGAGTGGTCACCTACACTGGTAAGGAGAACCGACCGTGCATTGGAGTCGTCGCCAGTTCGTGGCTGCATCGTCTCTCGGTGCTGTGGGAGCCTTGGGCGACCGATTTCTATTCGCACAAAAAAGTAGCGGCTCTCAGTCCGCAGCGGCCCCCAGCGTACCAGTTGATGAAGTCGGATTTCGGCGCCACGTGGACTCGATTGACTGGTATTGCGAGCTGAGAGGACGCGGTCCATCAATCGTGCTTATTCCGTCTGGCGAAGGCGATTGCGGCTCGTTCGAGAAAGTGGCGGTTTCGCTATCCGCTCAGTTCACAGTGCTCACGTTTGACATGCCGGGTTTCTCTCGGTCGGGCGATCCTCCTGACTTCTCGAACTACTCGATGAGCCGCGCCGCAGGTGAGATAGCAGCACTGGTACGGGCACTCGGGTTACGACCGTCCACGTTCTACGGCTGCAGTTCGGGCGGTCACATCGCCTTGTGCCTAGCTGTCGAACATGCCGAACTGGTCAGGAATGTCGTGGTACACGAAGTCGCCAACGGGATGCGCAGTGCGAGCGCGGACAATCCGCTGACCGCGCTTGCGGACGACGAGCTTATCGAAGTCTGTAAGAAACGCTTCCGGAACGAGTTGAACGAGGCCCCCGAGGCGTGGGACGCGTTGGGCAGAGCTTTCCACGACCGATTGGAGCGCAACTACGTAACGTGGGTGCGTCATTACTTCGGACCTACGCGGTTTCGGACGTTCGCGCCGGACGACTTACGCGGTCGCGCCGTGACTTGGACTATCGGCGGCCTGAGCCCAGCTGATAGGTTCATCGATAACAAGAGAGTGGCGGCTGCGGCTGGTCTTCACGTCGGCACCCTCCCATGCAGGCATTTTCCGCAAGTCAGCATCCCGGACGTGTTGGCTAATCACATTGCCGGGGTGACTCGCGTCCGAATCGCAGGCGCGGCGTGATCGAATGCGCGATAAGACGTTTTCACACACCCGTCACCCGCGATGCGTCAGCGGCACACGATCTGGCCCGAGCAGCTTTGATTCGTTTGCCGGCCGTTACATCGCCTAACTGTCCCGGTTAACTCGATTCGTAAGCGAGGAATCACCCATGGATCCTCGAATAGGCCCGCTAACAGAAATCCTTCAGCTCAATACGCGGCTCTTCCGCAACTGTCTGGATGGCATGACGGACGAGCAGGCGGGGCTTCGGCCGTCACTGGCGACCAATAGCGCGAGCTTCGTCGCGGCTCATGTGGCCCAGGCCCGCTTCTTCCTCCTGGAGATGTTCGGCGCCGGGCAGCCCAGTCCGATCGCTGCGTACCTGGAAGGTGCACAGGGAATCGACGACGTGAAAATGCTTCCGCCGCTGTCCGAGATTCAGTGTGCGTGGACAGACGCGTCCTGCTCGCTTTGCGACCGGCTCGATACCATGACGACGGCCGAGCTGGATTCGCCCATTGCATGCCCGTTCCCGCTCCCGATATCCGACCCGACGTCGCTGAGTCTCCTGACGTTCTTCGTACAGCACGACAGCTACCACATTGGGCAACTGGCACTCCTCAGGAAGCACGCTTGTCTACCTGCAATGCGGTATGTGTGAGGCGATCTGTTGCTCGTGAGAGACGGTGGAGACGACGTTGCCTTGACTCTCAAGATCTTGCAACGATCAGACTTGAGCTGGTTGGGTGTTAGGGAGGGAATTCGCAAATGGTTGGTCACGGCGGTCTGACCGTTCTTCCTTCCCAGATTCTTGTCGGCTAAACGTAGGGCAATCGATTGCGTCAAGCAGTTTCTGGCAATCTCACGAACGGCATGGCCCTGAATCAGGCGCCGTGTAGCCGGCGGCGATCTTGTCGGTCATAGACGATTCTTCTTGCAGCTAACCGCGTCTTCACGAGCGCAATGCCTGACGGTCACTAACGAGAAGTCGCTAGTGTGGAGTGATCGGTGTGTCTACACTACGGTGCTACTCTCGAGTCAGCCCTGCCGTTCAGCGGCGTAGTTCCGAGCGCGGGCCAGGAGCGGTCTCCTGAAATGGCGTGGTAGGTCACCACGCACTCAGGAATGAACGGAGAGACTGCAGGTCATAGAGCACTGGAACATCGTCCAAGGGGAAGATCGGTGCGCCGGGCGCGATGGTGACGCTGACTAACGGCGCTTCCGCCTCTTCGGGGGCTTCACGGCAACGACAAAATCGCTCACGTCCCAGGTGAACGGTGGTTTCTGACGGCGCTCATGTGCCCGGTGCTCCGAGGGGTCTCGCTCTCGTCGATCCCACGACACGTCCACGGGCAAATCCACGGTCTGCTCCTTGAGTTTGTGAAACCGGCGCAACGCACCGCGACGGACGATCAGAGTCAGGGCTTCTTGAGGGCCACGATCAGAATACGGCTGGAATGTCTTCGTCGTGAGTGACCTCACAAAACCGATAGATGTCGGCGCGATGCTCGTGGTACTCGACGCGCTTATCCGTGTCTGAGGTTGAAAAGGCGCTACTTGAACTCGAACACATGGGATTGGTGGAGGCGACATCCAATACGGCGTGGTCTCTGGCGCCGTCATTGACTTGGGTCAAATGAATTCTGATCTTGAAATCTCACGCTTGACGCCCTTTGAGGCTCTGCCGGAGTATCTGACCCCCGAGGAATGTCGTGAGTACCTCGGCATCGGACGTGGCACTTGCTACGACCTGTTACGTCGCGGTGAGATTCCGTCGGTCAGATTCGGTCGTCTAATTCGCGTCCCGAAAAGTGCACTTCGACTTCCTCGCAACAATACCGAGACACTTGCGCCCGTGCTACCGTCCGAGAGATCGCGAAGGAGGTAGGAAGTGCGCGGGAGCATCAAGCAGCGGTACGCCGGGAGTTGGAGCGTAATCCTCGATTTGGGTTACGAACTCAATCCATCGACCGGCAGAAAGCGCCGGCGACAGCGATGGGTGACTGTTCGTGGCACGAAGCGGGATGCTCAGAAGAAGCTGACCGATCTGCTCCACGACCTGAACCGAGGTCAGTGGGTGGAGCCGTCGAAACTCACAGTGGGTGAATGGCTGACCGAATGGCTGGAGAAGGCGATTAAACCGCCAGCCAAGCGGTTCCGCACGCATGAGACCTATTCGCGAATCATCGAGAAACACATCAAGCCGTCATTTCTGTCCGGGATCCGCTTACAGGCCCTGAAGGCAGCAGACCTGAAGAGGTATTACGACGGGCTCCCGATTGGAGCGGCGACGAAGGCCATTCACCACGCGATTCTGCACAGCGCGTTGAAGGCAGCCACGCAAGAGGGCTTGGTGTATCGCAATGTGGCGACACTCGTGGTGGGGAAGCCCAGGGCCGCAGCGCGGCATGAGGATGTTCGATCGCATTGCTGGGAGGCACCCGAAGCCCGGAAGTTCTTGAAGGCCGCGAGAGAGGCTGGCCCTCAGCCGGCTGTGTTTTACACGCTCGCACTCGAGACGGGAATGCGAAAAGCGGAGCTATGCGGATTGAAGTGGGCCGATGTCGACCTAGACCGAGGAAAAGTGCAGGTTGGTCGGCAGCTGATTGTGCCGGGCTCGAAACCTGTATTCGGTCCGCCGAAGAACGGACAGCCACGAACGATTGATATTGGGCCGGAGACGGTCAAGCTCTTGAAGGCTCACAAGAGCCATCAGGCCGAGCTGAAATTGGCAAATCGCACCCGATACCACGACCATCAACTGGTCTTCGCGAAGGAGTGGAGCGACTTGGGTAAGAAGCACGATGTGCTGGGACACCCGCTCCAACTCAACAATCTCGGACAGCGAGAGTATGCGAAGCTCATCAAAGTGGCGGGTGTGCGGCCAATCAAGTTTCACGGTCTACGACATACGTGTGCGACGCTATTGTTTGCAGCGAGTGTGCCTGTGAAAGTGATTCAGGAGCGGCTGGGGCACAAGCGCGTGGAGATTACGCTGAACACGTACGCGCATGCGTTACCCAGCATGCAGCAGGACGCCGCGGCCAGGTTAGGAGCTCTGTTGCAGAGCTAAGAACTAGGACATGGCGTGTTACTAAAACAGCTCTTGTGCAGACTGTTGCTGGGGCGGCCGTAATGCCGGCCGGTTCATCGGGGCAGATCGCTATTCCAGTTAGCGACGATGTTGAGCGACTGGATCGGAGACTCGTCCACTCGGAGGGTGATCACGAAACGCTGCCCGTCCGGCCAGACAGCGTAATGGTTACCAGCTTCAGATCCATGCGTCGGCGCCACCGGCAGCTGAAAAAGGAGGTGTGGCTTGCTTGATTGAAAGCTTCTCTCGATGACGACGTCGGCTGCCATCATGCGTCCGGTTCCAGGCTCGAGGAAGAACAGCTCTCTGCCGTCGCTGCGCCACATGGGGAGCATGCCACCGGCGACCGACACCTGCCATTTCGCCCCGGTCGGCTGTACGCTCTGAACGAATACCTGCAGTTGACTGGATTCGTTCGACGTGTACGCTACCCACTGCCCGTCTGGCGAAAACTGCCCCTGGGCGTCGTCGGAGGGCGTCTGAATGAACGGCTCTGGCTTGCGATCTCCGGACAAGGGCAACATCCAAAGATCCCAGCCGGTTTTCTTGCCCGCCATCTGAAAGAGGACGTGTCGGCCGTCTGGCGACCAGTCCGTCGGGTGGCTGCCGTTGGACGCAGTGCCAGCCGGCGCCTGCCAAATCAGCTCCTCGCTCGCAGACCCGTTAATCGGCTTTTTGTAAAATCCAACCTCGGGCCGCGCGGACGCCCACAACAGATCCGATCCGTCTCGCGACCAGATGGCGGCATTATCGTTGACCTTGCCGAATGTGAAGGGGGTGACATCCGCATCAGGGATCTTATTCACCCAGAGATGAGTGATGCTCGGCGCGGCTCCAGAAACATTCACCGCGATGTGATGCGTGTCTGGCGAAAGCGCTATGTGGTTGTGGTTGCGCGGCGTTTCAGTGACCTGACGTATCAACTTGCCGCCGCGGTCAACCCAGACGATGCGGTTGCCGCCGACGTTGTCGCCGCGCGCATACACCAGTGTGCCGGTATTGGACGCGCCGAAGTCAGCATGTGTCACGCCGCTTCCCACATATCGAACGCCCTCCGCGAGCGGAGTCGGATCCCCTCTGGCCTTCAATGCATCCACATCGAACGCCTGCGCCATGAGGGTCTGGCCGCGCATGAACAACAAGTATCCGGGCGCCGCGTACTGGACGTTCGAATCGGCGTCAATCAAACGCACAAGGTCGCTTGAACGGAGCGAACCGACGTAGATACCCTGAACTTCGGGTTGCGCACTCCGCACAAGAAATACAAAATGACTCCCGTCTGGGAGAAACCAAGGCCAACGGTGTGCGCTTTCGCCGCGCCCGGTATCGACGGTCGTGAGCTGTGTGGGGTCGCTGCCCGCAGACACGCGATACAGTGGGCCGGTAAAGCCTGGCGCGTAGATGATGGTGCCGTCCTCGGCCCAGGTGCCGCCCCTCCCGTTGTATGCGTCCCCGAGCGTGATCGGCGGAGATCCACGAGCTTCGACCGTTTTCAGCTTGGCATTCGCGAAGAATCCGATGCTGCGGCTGTCGGGGGACCAGAACGGGAAGCTCGCGTCTGCAGTGCCGGGCAGAGGGCGAGCTTCGAGTGCACTCAGCGCGCGCACCCACAGCACGTTCTGATTGCCGTACGTGGCGACGAACGCGATCCACCGGCCGTCAGGAGATATCGCAGCGCCGCGACTGAACTGCGCACCGTCCGGCGCCAGTAGCGACGCTCGAATGGTCGGCAACTCAGCGGGTTGACGATCGAGCATGCGATAGGCGAAGCCGATGCCAGCAGCAATCAACAGAGCCGCTCCAACCGCCGCATACGCCAGCATGCGCCGTGCACCGGTTGGTCGTTCAGACGCCACCGCCGCTAGAGCGCTCGGGCGCTGTGCAATCCATTTCAGCTCGTCGTGCAGATCACGCGCGGTCTGCCAGCGGTCATCCGGATCCTTCGCGAGACATTTGTTCACGACACGATCGAGCACAGGAGGCGTCAGGGGTTGCAGTATCGACATCGGTGCGGGCTGGCGATCCAGAATCGCCGCAATGACACTCGCCCCATCCGATCCCTCGAACGCCCGTTTGCCTGTCAGCATCTCGTAGACGATGGCGCCGAAGCTGAAGATGTCACTGCGCGTGTCGGCGTCTTTTCCTTGAAGCTGCTCAGGTGCCATGTACTGCAGCGTGCCCAGGATCGTGCCTTGGGATGTCAGGGGCGACGTGGTCGGCATCATCGACAGGCTGCGAGCCTCAAATGTCGGCCTGCTGGTCTTCGCCAATCCGAAATCAAGCAGCTTCGCGCCCGCCTTCGTGAGCATAACGTTGCCTGGTTTCAGGTCGCGATGAACGATTCCATGGCGATGTGCCTTGTCGAGCGCATCGGCGATCTGAACCGCGAGTTGCAACGCCTGAACGAGTGGCAGCGCGCCTCGTAGGAGGCGCTGCGCGAGCGTTTGTCCTTCCAGGTACTCCATGACTAGAAAGTCGATTCCGTCGTGACGGCCGACGTCATGGAGCGTGCAGATGTGCGGATGACTCAGCTGCGAGATCGCTCTGGCTTCGCGCTCGAACCGCTCGCGGAATCGCGGGTCAGCCGCGAACTGCGCGGGGAGCACCTTGATCGCGACGGTGCGGTCGAGGCGTGTATCTCGCGCCTTGTACACCTCTCCCATCCCGCCAGCCCCGAGGGGACCACTGACTTCGTACGGGCCAAGACGCGCACCCGGGCTGAGTGACATAGGTGGTAGGGACCGGACCGGCCGATTATAGGGCCAGGACGCGCTGTGGCCTATTTCAACGAGCCGGCTGGCCGGCTTTTCCGCAGAGGGGCGGGCGATTACCTGACTAGTCGCCAAGTGTCGAGCGACCAGCCAGACGAAATCAGTCGCCACTGCGGCGTCAGGCAGGAGTAAATACGTCGGCCCGGCCGTACCGCCCGTATAATCCACAAAGATCTCTTGGCCCTCACGCCCGGCACCCGCCTCGGCGTCTACGAAGTCACCGCGCAGCTCGGCGTGGGTGGGATGGGGGAGGTATATCGGGCGACGGACACGAAGCTGAAGCGTCAAGTCGCTATCAAGATCCTCCCATCGTCTCTGGCAGCCGATCCCGATCGCCTGGCACGCTTTCAGCGCGAAGCAGAAGTCCTCGCTTTGCTCAATCATCCGAACATCGCCGCGATCTACGGGCTAGAGGAGGCCGACGGCGTGAAGGCCCTTGTTCTGGAACTGGTTGAGGGGCCGACGTTGGCCGATCGCATCGCACACGGGCCGATCCCAGTCGACGAGGCGCTGCCAGTCGCACGACAAATTGCCGAGGCGGTTGACGCGGCCCACCAGCAGGGAATCATCCATCGCGACCTCAAGCCGGCGAACATCAAGGTGCGTGCAGACGGGACGGTGAAGGTGCTGGACTTCGGGCTGGCGAAGGCACTGGAGCCCGTTGCGGTGGCCGGCGACGCCACCGTGTCGCCGACGATCACCTCGCCGGCGATGACCCAGATGGGCGTCATTCTCGGTACTGCCGCCTATATGAGTCCGGAACAAGCCAAGGGGCGCGCTGCGGATAGACGAAGCGACGTCTGGGCGTTCGGCTGCGTGTTGTTCGAGATGCTCACCGGCAAGCGTGCGTTCGACGGCGAAGACGTCTCCGATACGTTGGCCGCCGTCCTTCGAGCAGAGCCCGATTGGCGAGCGCTGCTAGACGATGTCCCAGAGCACATCAGAGTCCTGTTGCGACGCTCCCTGGAGAAGGACCGCAGCAGGCGCGTAGCCGATATCGCCATCGTGCGGTTCCTCATCGCGGAGCCTCTTAGCGGTGCCGGGTTCGCGACGCCATCGGTGCAGGCAACGACTGCCGCACCGCCGCGAACGTCATGGAGACACGCAATTCTTCTGGCGGTCGCCGCGATGGTCGTGACGGGAATCGCGGCAGCCGTCATGTGGAATATGCGGTCTCGAACCGTCGCACGCATCGTCCGTTTTCCGATCGCGCTCCCGGGAGGGCAGCAGTTCGCTAGACGCTCCCAGATCTTGGCAGTGTCCCCCGACGGTTCGCAAATCGCGTACGTGGCTGACGACGGTCAGTTGTACCTGCGTTCCATGGCAGATGCCAACGCCAGGCTCATTCGCGGCACGAATCTCGATGTCATGAGCCCATTCTTTTCGCCTGACGGGCAGTGGATCGGCTTTTTCTCCTTTAAGGATTCAACGCTGCAGAAGATCGCCGTTGCCGGAGGAGCGCCGCAACTGATCTGCAAAGCCGATCCTCCCGCCGGGGTGACATGGGATGGCGATTGGATTGTGTTCAGCCAGCAACGGCAGGGGATTTTCCGCGTGTCGGCAAACGGCGGAAAGCCGGAAGTCGTCGCTGCTGCGAAGCGTGATGAATTGTTAACCACGCCACAGATGCTGAACAACGGCAGCGTCCTCTTGTTCAGCGTCCCCGGCCTGCAGGAGAGTGACGGTCAAATCGTCGTGCAGTCCGTCGGCTCGAGTGAGCGCAAGGTGATTTTTCGAGGCGGCGGTGCAGGCCATTACGCACCGTCGGGCCATCTGTTTTATATGGCGGGCGGAACGTTGCTTGCCTCGGCCTTCGACGTCAAGACATTGCAGCTTCGAGGCAATTCAGTGCCGATTGTCGAGGGTGTACGGCGCGGCCCGTTCGGTGTTTTGTCGCCGTCAGCGAGCTTTGCAGTTTCCGCTGAAGGAACTCTTGCGTACGTTCAGGGCTCGACGAGCGAGGCGCAAACACTCGCGCTCGCGAGCCACGACGGCGAGCTTCGGAGATTGGACGTCCCGGCGCAACGATTCTCTTTCCCTAGGATTTCGCCTGATGGCACACAACTGGCGTTTCAAACTCACGATGGGAATGATTCGAATATCTCGATCTACGACTTGAAAAGCGGGGGGTCGGCCCGGCGGCTGACATTTGGCGGACGCGCCGCATTCCCCCTCTGGACCCCGGATAGCCGACGCATTACGTTTCAATCGGATCAAGAAGGTGACCGCAGCATCTTCTGGCAACTGGCGGATGGCACAACTCCAGCGGAGCGTCTTGCCAAAGCGGGCGTGGGCCAGGAGCTTCGGCCCGAGGCATGGAACCCCGACGGAAAGTTGCTGGCCCTCTCAGTGAACCCGCCGGTGGACTACCGTCTTTTCACATTGGTGGCCGATGGTACGCAAGCGTTGAAGCCCTTGTCATCGGCTGCGGGCTACCTTTCGGCATTCTCGCGTGATGGAAAGTGGCTCGCGTACACCTCGAGCGAGATCGGCAACCGAACCGAAATCTTCGTCCAGCCATTTCCACTGACCGGCTCGAAATACCAGGTGTCCACGGAAGGCGGCCGCGGGCCGGTGTGGTCACCAGATGGGAAGCGGCTTTACTATCACGCCAATCTCACCCAACGCTTCATCGCTGTTGACATTCGGACCTCTCCGAGATTCGGCCTCGGAAAGCGAGTGGCGCTTCCGATCGAGGCGAATTTCTTCGGCACCCTCGCGAGGAATTACGACATCATGCCCGACGGCCAGCAGTTCGTAGTCATTACGCACGTGGGCACGTCAGCGGGTTCGAAGCCGTCTGAGCAGCAAGTCAACGTGGTGTTGAACTGGTTCGAGGAGCTGAAGCGCCTCGTGCCGACGAACTAACGAGTGCCAACAGTCCCTTTGTTAACTATCGCCCTCAACGATTAGTCCTCGAAAGTCGCGTAGTGTTTACGAATTCCATCGGCTGCGGAGGACGCGGACCCGGCGGTCAAAGCTACAGGTTGAATAGTGGCGCACCGGACGGTGGTCGCGGTTGGTGCGGAGAGACCACGTCCAACTTTGGTTAGCTATCCGTTAGCTATTTCGCCCCTCAAAACGAAAAAGCCCAGCAAAAGCTGGGCATTCTGAAGATTGGTGCGGAAGCGGGGATTTGAACCCCGATGGGATTGCTCCCACTAGCTCCTGAGGCTAGCGCGTCTGCCAGTTCCGCCACTTCCGCAGTGGAGTTCTCGAGGGGCAGGAACGGACATTATAATCGAATCGATGCACCTCAGCGTTGCCCGCCTGTGTCTCGATTGCCAGGAGATACACGACGCCGACCGCTGCCCGGTCTGCACATCAGAGGCCTTCGGATTCATCACGCGGTGGATCAAGGTCGATCCGGAGCCGCGACATGTCTCCCCGAAGGACAAGCGTGCAGATGCGTCCAGGATCGACGGCTATCGTGAAATGCTCAACCCGCAGCCCCGGGGATCCAGAACGGCAAGATGGCTTCGCCGCGGCGGCATCTTGATGGCGGCGGGATACCTGGCGCGATGGGGCTGGCTGGCTGCCGAGCAGAAGCGCACTTCTCAACGGCCGTCGGCTGGTGACAACTGAAACCCGGGCGTTGACGCGCGCCGCGGTGCTCTGGCCCCTGCTGTCGCTGTTCGCGCTCCGCGTCCTCGGCCAGCTGCTCGTCGTCGCCGGACTGGCGCCGTTCCTGCCGCCGATAAACGACTGGCAATCCGGTCTGCTGCCGTACCCGCTGCTGCTTGCATCGCAGATACTGATTCTCGGAGTCCTCACGACCGTCTGCGCGCAATTCTCGCGAGGGAGCGGCTACTTCGTGCGCCATCACGTCTGGCTTACGAAGCCCTTGTGGATTGTTGGATGGATCTACGCGGTGGGGATGATCGTGCGCTACTGCTTACTGCGGCGTGATGTGATTCCGGTCGTTTTTCACATCGTCCTCGCCGCGTTTCTCCTCGTCGTCGCGGAGCACCAGCGACGCGCACGACCCGGCTGAAGCCGGACACTACTTTGCCCCACGAATCCCTATTTCAGCTTCTTCAGCAACCCATTCGCCTTGCGAAACCACGGCCGCTCCCGCCTTCGGATGTAGTCCGGCATCGTCGCTCGCTTCCGCAGAATGCGCTCGGCCCACTCGCGCGCGTCGTCGCGGCGGCCTTCCGCCAGGAGAAAGCAGGCGTAGTTGTACTGAGTCTCCGAGAGCGTCGAGGTCTGAAGGACGTCAGCGAAGAGCACATCGGCCCTGTCGCGTTGACCAAGTTTCGCGAAGACGTGCGCGAGCAGGCCGACAGCCCGTTGGTAGTCGTACTTCGGCATCCTCTGAGACCACCCGCTCGAGATCTCCAGCGGCCGCCGCGAAATCGTTCAGTTCGATCTCACACAACGCGCGCCGGTAGAACGGATCGATGGAAGCCGATTTCGCGAGCACGCGATCGAAGCACTCACGCGCCTGCGCGTACTGCCCGTCATCGAGATAGAGGTCACCAAGCTCTTCGTAGTTGCCGATCGACGGGTTGTCGAGCACGAGCCCTTCGAGTTGCTTGATGCGCTTGCGGCGGGGAAAAACCTGAAACGAGCCCCGAAGCAGTCCTGCATCTGGGAGGACCTCGACGACGATGTAGATCAGCGCGCCGACGCCGCCGAACATAAGAATGATCCAGAGCCAGTACGTCTCGGGCCGCCGGCGCACGAAGTGCAGAATCGCGATGGCCTGCAGGACGATGCCGTACGGGTAGATGAGCCCGAACACGGGCCCAGACTATACCCCACGCCCCGCGTCCCCACGTTCCCTGCGATCCCCACGATCCCTTCGTGTAATCTGGTCGCAAGGAGTTTCTCCATGGCCAAGCGCCGTCTGTTGAAGTTCGTCCTGAGTCTCGCCATCCTGTTTATTGTCCTAGGGATAGTGGCCGTCATCGGCGCATGGATGGTCGTCGGGCGAGCGCCGTCCGTCCCTGACCACTCCACGCTGGTGCTGCGGATAGGCGGCGAGCTCGTCGAGACTCCCCCGAACGATGTCCTCGGCCAGTTGACGGGAGGTGTGCGCGCGCAGACCGTCGGGGGCTACGTCGATGCGCTGCGGCGCGCGAAAAGCGACCCGCGTATCGACTCTGTGCTGATTGTCCCGACACCTTTCCAGTCGCCGTACTGGGGAAAAGTTCAGGAGCTTCGCGACGCCGTGCTCGACTTCCGCAAATCCGGCAAGCGCATCTCGGCCTATCTCGAATATGCCGGCGAGCGGGAGTACTACCTTGCGACCGCCGCCGACAAGATTTATCTCGTGCCGACCGGCAGCCTCGACGTCACCGGCATCGCGACCTACGAACTGTTTCTGAAGGGCACGCTGGACAAGGTAGGCGCGCAAGCCGACTTCGAGAAAATCGGCGAGTACAAGACCGCACCGAACCAGTTGACGCAGACCACGCTTCACCCCGTCGCATCGCGAGATGACCGAGTCGCTGTCGCGCGATATGTACGAGCAGCTCGTGCGCGGCATCGCCGAGACGCGGAAGAAGAAAGTAGAGGACGTGCGGACGCTGATTGACGAGGGCCCCTTCCTCGCGCGCGACGCCGTGCGCGTGGGATTGGTCGACGGACTGGCTTATGAGGATCAGCTCGATGACCAGGGAGCCGTCAGCAAAAGCGGCACCGTCGAGGGGCAGGTGTACGCCCGTGCGCGACGCCGTACGGCCCCGCGCAACGCTCCGCGAATCGCCGTCGTCTACGTCAGCGGCATCATCAACTCGGGAGAGAGCGGCTTCGATCCGCTGAACGGAGACGTCGCCGGATCCGCTCCGCTTGTCAAGGCGATCCGCTCGGCGCGCGCGGACAACAGCGTTCGTGCGATCGTCGTGCGCATCGACAGTCCTGGCGGCTCCAGTGTGGCGTCCGATGTCATCTGGCGCGAGCTGACTGTTACCAAGGAAGAGAAGCCCTCGCGGCCGCTCGTGGCATCGATGTCGGACCTCGCCGCGTCAGGCGGGTACTACGTTGCGATGGCGGCGCCGAGCATCGTCGCGCAGCCGGGAACACTGACCGGGTCGATTGGAATTTTCGGCGGCAAGTTCATCACCGGCGGCGTGTTCGAGAAGGTGGGCGCGAACATCGAGTCGGTCATCATCGGACGCAACGCCGGCATCGAATCGCCGGAGCGCCAGTTCACCGACAGCGAGCGCCAGAAGCTTCGTGAACAGATTCGCGATTTCTACAATGGCTTCATCCAGAAGGTCGCTGCGTCGCGCAAGCTGCCGGTCGAGCGTGTCGATCAGCTCGCGCAGGGCCGCGTCTGGACCGGCGCGCAGGCGCGCGAGCGTGGTCTGGTCGACGCCCTGGGCGGACTGGATCGGGCGATCGCGCTCGCGAAGGAACGCGCCGGCATCGCGGCCGATACCGAGGTCGACGTCGTGACCTACCCGGCGAGGAAAACCCTGGCCGAGTTGTTGATTGAACAGTTGAGCGGATCGGGCAGCGATGGTCAGATCGACGCGCTGCTCTCACTCGCGTCGGGTCTTCGCACGGCCGAACGTCGAGCCGTGGGTTTACTGACCGCGCCGGCCAGGCTGTTTCGGCCGGGCGAGCCACTGGCGTTGATGCCAGTGAGCTTCGTGCAATTTTAGGAGGGCCGTTACGCCGTACGTTCCCAGGGGTTCGGTAATCGGCCCTCGTCGAGTTTAGACATCTCCTGCCAGTCGGCGATGCTGTATGCGATCGCCGAAGAGTCAGGGGATTTGCGGGGCTTGAAATCCAACGGCGTGGGCGCTCGGAGCACGGCGTTGCCGTTGACGCTCACGATCGACAGCAGTTGCGCCGTGGCCTTCAGCAAACGCCGGTCGGGTGTCGAGAGTATGCGGTCGCTGTTGAAGTCGAAGCCGAAGAACCGCGCGCCACGGGTTGGATCGGGCAGCGCGGGTTTCGTTGCGGTTTCAATCCTCACCGATGGAATCAGCCTGCCGAGGCGCACGCGAATCTCAACGGCGATCCGGTCGGCACGCTCGCCGCGCCGTGCCGCATCCAGAATCCATATCAACAACTGATCGAATTCGACGACGCGCCCGGTCCTTGAATCGTGGCGCAGAAAGGCTTCGAGCGTGGCGACGAGCCGGCCTGTCGTTGTCTGGGTGGCGGTGTCGGCGAGCAGCGGCTTCCAATCGAGGCGTTCTTCGAAGGCGCCGGCGGCCTGATACCGCACGCCGCCCCGCAGCGAGATGACGTAACACCGCAGCAGCCGAAACGGCAACATCATCCGTTCCGACGCCGCGCGGAATTCCACCGTGAGCCGCGAGTCTGGCCGGATTTGAAACGGAAGGTCGAGCAGTGCGCCGCCGGGTGAGAGATCGACGACGGAGACGCCTGGCCGGTTCGGGATTCGTATTGACGCCGGCATGCTGAGGTCGTCGGGACTCAGCCGCGGCTCAACGCGTCGATCGTGGTTCATCACACCAGCAACTCAGCAAGAACTACACCTGAGCGCTGGTGGTCTCCTTAAACTCTTGAGTTCCGGCGCTTTGCGGGAAGGAAGCGAGGCACTACACGTGCGTTCCTGAATTCCATAATGTCCTACTATGGCATATGGAATTCTCGTTTTGGTACGCCGCGAACCTGTCGATCCTATCCGACCGCGCGCTTCAGCGCCTCAGGGTCGACGTCGATCTTCATCTTCGTGCGCGCCTTCTCCATGTAGGTCTGGTAGAAGCGCGAGCGCCGTTCGCCGAGCATCTCCATGCGGAACTTGTCCTTCGCCATCGCGAAATCGGCCGCGCTGACGTCCTGGCGCGACGCCACTTTCACGATCGCCGCGCCCTGCGGCGTCGCGATCGCATTTGCTCACAGTTCCGACCGGCGACGAAAACGCGACTGCTTCGATCTCGGGGCTGCGGCCGATGTTGGGGATCACGCCATCGCGCGCGATCGGGTTGGTCGTCACCGCTTCGAGGCCCGCGGCCTTCGCAGCCGCCTGGAAGTTTGCGGCTGTCTTCAATTGCTGCGGCCAGCGCATCGGCGCGCTGCTTTGCCAGCGTCACCGCCCGCTCCTGAATCACGTCGTCGCGCACGCGGCTGCGCACCTCGTCGAGCTTCGGCAGGTACGAGTCCTGTTTGCCCGACACGTAGAAAATCACGCGTCCTGTCGGCCCGGCCAGCGGCTCGCTGACGGTGTTCTCTGCGAGATCGAACGCCGCCATCGAGACAGGAGACTGCGGGCCAAGCCCCTCAATCATCCCGCCGCGCGCGAAATAAGCCCGATTCCTCGATTTTGAGGCCGCGCGACGCCGCCGCCTTGTCGAGCGCCGCGGGCGTCTTTGCTTCGGCGACGATCGCGTTCGGCGTGCTGACGTGGCCTGCTGCTTCGGCCTGCTCGCGCAGCAGGGCTGTTTCGATCTCCTTGTACACGGCCGGATCGCTCACCGGCCGCACGATCGCCGGCTTGCGATCGGTCATCTTGATGATGTGATAGCCGAACTCCGTCTTGACGAGATCGCTGATCTCGCCGGGCGTGAGCGCGAACGCGGCGGTGTCGAACGCGCGCACCATCCGGCCGCGCGAGAAGTAATCGAGGTCGCCTCCTTGCTGCGGCGTTGGTTTCGTCCTGCGAATATTTCTTCGCGAGCGCGGCGAAATCGGCGCCCGATTTCGCTTCCTTCAGCACCTGCTCGGCCTGCGTGCGCACGGCCGCGTCATCTTTGCCTTCGGTCGTCAGCAGGATGTGGCTCGCGCGAATCTGCTCGGGCGTCGTGTACTTGCCGAGCTGCTCGTTGTACGCGCGCTCGACGTCTTCCTTGCGACACCTTGATGCTCGCCGCGAGATCCGCCGGGTTGATGCGCACGATATTTGATCTTCCGCCGATCGGGGATGCGGTACTGTTCTTTGTTCTTGTCGTAGTGCCCGGAAATCTCGGCGTCGGTCGGGTTCACCTGCGTCTTGAAGTTGTCGGCGAGCACCGCGACGACATCGAGCGTCACCTTCTCGTTGCGGCGCTTGTATTCGCGCTCGAGCTCGGCGTCCGACACCGTCATCCACTCGGTGAGCCCGGCGCGGAACTTGTCGAGCATCAGGCTTTCGCGCACCGACTGCTCGAAATCGGCCGGCGTCATCGGCGGGTTCTGCTGCGCGAGGAGCTGGCGATAGCGCTGCTCGCCGATGAACTGCCCGTTCTCCTGCAGACCGGGGATGGCGATGATCTGCGCGCGCACCTCGGCGTCGCTCACCGTCGATGCCGGCGCGCTCTGCCTCGGCCAACTCCGCTTTCTCCTGAATCATCTGCTGCAGAACCTGCTGCGGCACCTGCATCTGCTGCAGGATGTCGTCGGTCAGATTTCCGCCATAGGACGACCGGTAGGCCTGCACCTGCGCCATGTAGCGGCGCCGGAAATCGGTCACCGAAATCGACCGCGAATCGATGGTGGCCAGGCGGTCGCCGGACGGCCGCAGCCCTGGTCTGGGCCCGATGAATTCCGGGAATGTAAAGACAGACAAAGGTGAGGACGACGAGCGCCAGGCTCCATTTGAGCCAGCCCTTGTGGCGCCGCATCCGATCAAGCATGGTCATTACAGGTCAAACCCCTCAGAAAATATCCGTGTGTGGCCGATAAGACAGAAGAGTTGAAGCTGATTATCGTAGCATCGACTCTGATACGGCGGGCAGTCGCTGGTTTTGGTTGGGCGACCTAACGAAAAACCGGTCGATGCGCCGCGTGGTAGATATTTACGTTGTATAGAAGGACTTAGCGGGAGTTTGCCTTCTCACGAAGATGCCGGGAGCACCGCGCACCAATCCAGCCGCCCCCCGCGGCGCTCAGGCAGATCTGGCCGCCCGTCTTCGCCAAGCGGCGACTGGTCTGCAGGACCGGCTGAATCGCCGAGACACGCTCATTGAGTTGATCCGATCGGTCAACGCCACGCTGGACCCATCGCAAGGTGGCCGATGCGCTGCTCGGGCAGGCGCACGGATGGTTTCCCGCCGACGTGTCTCGTCGTCGCGGTGCAGGACGGGTCGCCGAGCGCGCGTCACTCATCGCCGAGCGCGGGACCGTGCGAGCCAGTACGGCGACGGGCTCGGCCGGCGTCGCCCGATGGATTACGGAGCACAATGAAGAGTTCATGAGCGCGAGCCTCGCGACCGACGAGCGCGTGGCCGCACGGGACGGCCGTCGGCCGTCGGCGGGATTTCCGCTGCGTTGCCGCGACGCGGACGATCGGCGCGCTGATCGCGCTCGACCCGTCGCCGTCCGCGGACACGCCGCGACTGCCGCCGGACGTGACTTCGGCGCTGCGCATCGTGCTCGGAAGGGCCCGCGCTCGCGCTCGACACGACGCTGCATTTGCGCCGCGCCGAGGCGTTGTCGGTGACCGACGACCTGACGAGCTCTACAACTCGCGCTACCTGAACCAGGTGCTGCGCCGCGAATCGAAGCGCGCATCGCGCAGCGGCCGGCCGTTGTCGCTGTTGTTCCTCGATCTCGACGGGTTCAAGTCGGTGAACGATCGGCACGGGCACTTGTGCGGAAGCCGCGCGCTCGTCGAAGCCGCGAGCGTCATTCGCGGGTGCGCGCGCGAGACGGACGTCGCCGCGCGCTTCGGCGGCGACGAGTTTGCCGTGGTGCTGCCCGACACCGGCAGCGAGGGCGCCGTGGCGGTGGCCGAGCGCGTGCGCGAGCGCATCGCCGCGCACTCGTTTCTGAAGGCGAGCGACGGGCTCGACATTCATTTGACGGCGTCGGTCGGCGTCGCGACGCTGCCCGACGTCGCGGCATCGGCTGAGGAATTGATCAAGGCGGCCGACACCGCCATGTACCGCGTGAAGGACCAGGGCAAGAACGGCGTCCTTCTCGCGGTGGATTCGATTGTTTGATGCGTGGATGCCGATCTTCAGGTCGACCAAGGAGTTCACTGTGAGTCTTCGTTCGGTTTTCTCTCTCTTTTCGAGCGATCTCGCGATCGATCTCGGCACCGCCAACACGTGCGTGTACGCGCGCGGCAAGGGCATCGTGGTCAACGAGCCGTCGATTGTGGCGATCAACAAGTTGAACGGGCGCGTCGAAGCGGTCGGGCGCGACGCCAAGGAGATGCTCGGCCGCACGCCGGGCAACATCGTGGCGATCAAGCCGATGAAGGACGGCGTCATCGCCGACTTCGAAGTCACCGAGAAGATGCTCACCTACTTCATCAAGAAGGCGCACAACCGCAACGTGTGGGTGCGCCCGCGCATCGTCATCGGCGTGCCGTCGGAGATTACGCAGGTCGAGAAGCGCGCCGTGAAAGACAGCGCGTACCGCGCCAAGGCGAGCGAAGTGCACCTGGTGGAAGAAGCGATGGCCGCGGCGATTGGCGCGGGCATGCCGATTACCGAGCCGTCGGGCAACATGATCGTCGACATCGGCGGCGGCACCACCGACATCGCCGTCATCTCGCTCGCGGGCATCGTCTACAGCAAGGCCGTGCGCGTCGCGGGCAACGAGATGGACGAAGCGATCATTCAATACATCCGCAAGACGTACAACCTGCTGATCGGCGAGCGCACCGCCGAGCAGATCAAGATCGAGATCGGCTCCGCCTATCCGCTCGAAGAGCGGATGACGATGGAGATCAAGGGACGCCATTTGATCGAAGGCGTGCCGAAGACGATCACGATCACCGACGAGGAGATCCGCGAAGCGCTCACCGAGACGGTCAACGTCATCGTCGACGCCGTGCGCGTCGCGCTCGAGCGCACGCCGCCGGAGCTGTCGGCCGACATCGTCGATCGCGGCATCGTGCTGACCGGCGGCGGGTCGATGCTGAAGAACCTCGACAAGCGCCTGCGAGAGGAAACCGGCCTGCCGCTGGCGATGGCGGAAGATCCGCTGTCGTCGGTCGTGCTCGGCGCCGGCAAGATGCTGTCGGACTTCAATCTGTTGCGGAAGATTTCGATCGATTAGGGCCGCTTGCAGGTAATGCCCGTCACCGATTTCCGCCAGCGCACGGCAGTGCTCTTCATCGCTGTGGTGCTGGGGCACATCATCCTCATCTCGGCGCAGGTCAACTCGCAGCGCCGGCGTGCCGCTGCTCGAGGTGGTCACCTTCGGCGCGTTCGCCGAGGTGCAGCGCGGCGCTGCGGGCCTCACCGGCAGCATCCGCGACGCGTGGAGCGGCTACGGAAACCTCCGCGGCGTGCGCGCGGAGAACGAAGAGCTCAAGCGGCAGCTCGGCGAGCTGCAGGTGCAGTTCCAGCAGGAGCGCGCGCGCGCCGAGCGCGCGCGGCAGCTCGAGCAGCTGCTCGGGTTTCAAGCAACGAGCTGCAGGTCGAAACGATCGCGGCCAGCGTCATCGGCGCCAGCGCCAGCCTCGACTTCCGCGGCATCACGATCGATCGAGGTACGAGTCACGGGCGTGACCGCCAACATGGCGGTGATTGGCCCCGACCGGGCTCGTCGGTCGCGTCGTGACGCCGACGGCGCATGCGTCGAAGGTGCAGCTGCTGATCGATCGCAACGCCGCGGCCGGCGCGCTGGTGGAGCGATCGCGCGCGCAGGGCATCGTGGTCGGCTCTGGCGTCGACATGCTGCGGATGGACTTCGTCGCCGCGACGGCCGACGTCAAGGTCGGCGACACCATCGTGACGTCAGGCGTCGACGGCATCTATCCGCAAGGGCTTCGTCATCGGCAAAGTCGAGCAGGTCGACAACGGCAACGGCATCTACAAGGCCATTCGCGTGCGCCCGTCGGTTGAATTCAACAGGCTGGAAGAAGTGCTGGTGGTGAAGACGCCGCCGGCGCCACGGCGGAGAGCGGCTCGTGAAGGCGGCCGGCATCGCGCTGGTGATCATCATCGCGCTGGCGCTGCAGACGTCGCTTGCACGGTTCCTGACGCCCGGCGGCGGGCTCGTCGACCTCGTGTTCGTGGCGGTCGTGTACATCGCGCTCAGCAGCGGCGCCGACGGCCGGGATGATTGCCGGGCGCAATCGCCGGGTCTGTCGCAGGATGCGCTGGCGGCCTCAGGCACGTTGAGCGTCGTCATCGGCGCGGGCGCCGTCAGCACGCGCAGCATCATCGGCATCGGCAGCCTGGCGAAGACGGTTGTCGGGTTTTTCGCGGGGATCGTCGGCAGCCAGTTCATCGTCGCCCGGCCGCTGCCCAGGGCGCTGGTGTTCTTCACAGCGACGGTCGCCCATGCGATCATATTTGTCGGGCTTGTATCGGGTCATCGACCGGGGGTACACGCAGGCCACGCCGGGCGCGATTCTCAGCCAGGCCGGCGCCAATGCGCTCGTCGGCGTGCTGGTGTTTCAGATTGCCGATTACCTGCCGAGCTTCGTCGATCGGCGGCGGTCGATGGGCGGCGGGATGCGGATCAACCGGCGGCTGGATTAACGAGAGCAAAGAGCGAGAGCAAAGAGCAAAAGGGCAGAGAGCAGAGGCGAGAGATGGCGGAATTCACAGCACCAATCGAAGATCGACGCAGCCTCACGATTCGCCTCGTCGTGCTGCAGGTGGGCTGTGCCGTCGTGTTCACGATTCTCGCGTTCAGCTTCTGGTACTTCCAGGTCGTCCAGAACGAGAAGTTCAAGGAGCTGGCCGAGAACAACCATCAGCGCACGATCGCGCTTCGCGCGCCGCGCGGCGTCATGCTCGATCGCAACGGCGAGGTGCTGGTCGAAAACCGCAGCTCGTTCACCATCTCCATCGTCCGCGAGCACACCAAGGATCTCGATCAGGACGGTTCGCGTGCTGTCCGAGGTCGCGGGCCTCGATCCGAAGTACGTGCACGACATCGTCAACCGGCATCGCCGCGAGCCGACCTATCGCCCGATCGTGGTCGTTGACGACGCGTCGCTTGCGCAGGTGGCGGCCGTGCTGGCGCGGCGGCTCGACACCGAACTGCCGGACGTGCAGGTCGAAGAAGTGCCGACGCGGCAGTACCCCGCGGATTCATTTGCCGCGCATCTGTTCGGATACGTCGGCGAGGCGAGCGAAGGGCAGGTCGAGAGCGACGGCCTGCAGAGCGGCGCCATCGTCGGGCAGGCCGGCGTCGAGAAGATCTACAACAAGCTGCTGATGGGCGAGGACGGCGCGCGGCTCGTCAACGTCAACAGCATGGGGCGCGAAATCGACACCGTCGAAGAGATTCCTGCCAACGAGGGGCGCCGCGTGCAGCTGACGATCGACATGGATTTGCAGCGCGCCGCCGAAGAAGGATTCAAGGCCGGCGGCTTCAACGGCGCCGCGGTGGTGATGGATCCGCGAACCGGCGAAGTGCTCGCGTTCACGAGCCGGCCAGGCTACGACCCGAACGATTTCGCCGCGGGCATCGATCGCGCGACGTGGGCGGGCCTCAACACCGATCCGCTGAAGCCGCTGCAGAACCGCGCGATCCAGGGTCTCTACTCACCGGGCTCCACGTTCAAGATCGTGGTCGCAGTCGCGGCGCTCGAAGAGGGGGTCATCACGCCCGACTTCAGGGTCTCGTGCGGCGGCAGCGCGGTGTTCTTCGGCCGCCCATTTCAGTGCTGGAAGAAGAGGCGGGCACGGCAGCGTCGATATGCGCCACGCGATGGAGCAGTCGTGCAACGTGTATTACTACACGATCGGCAACATGGTCGGCGTCGACAAGATTCACAAATGGGCGACGCTCCTCGGACTGGGAGAAAAAACCGGAATCGATCTGCCGAACGAGATCGAAGGGCTCGTGCCCTCCACCGAATGGAAGCGGCGGCGGTACAACGAGAAGTGGTACGCGGGCGAAACGATTTCGGTCTCGATCGGACAGGGGCAGGTGTCGATGACGCCGATCTCGCAGGCCGTCATGATGTCGACTGTCGCCAACGGCGGCACGCGGTTCGTCCCGCAACTGCTGAAGGCCGTCGACGAGGGCAACGGCTGGAAGCCGGTCAAGCCTCCTCCGCCGAAGTCGCGCGTGCAGCTGAAGCCGGAAACGATCGCCGCGCTGCACGATGGGCTGTATCTGGTGGTCAACGGCGCGGGCACCGGCGGGCGCGCGCGCATTCCCGGCAGGGACGTATCGGGCAAGACGGGCACGGCGCAGGTGATTTCGCTGCAGGGCGGCAAGAAGGCGGCTGGCCGCACGGAGCGCGACCTGCGCGATCACGGCTGGTTCGTCTTCTTCGCGCCGCGCGACAACCCGGAAATTGCGGGCGTCATCTTCGGCGAGCACAACGAGCACGGCGCGACGTCGGCGCCCATCGCGAAGTACATGATGGAGACCTACTTCAACAAGAAGGAAGGCAAGCCGCTGCCGAAACTCGCGATGCCGGCGCCGGCGCCGAATCCGGAGCCCGACGAGCCGCCGGCGCCGCAGCCAGCCCCGATCGTCGCCGTTCAGCCTCATCCAGGCGCGCCGCGCGACGACGCGGGCTCACCCAGCCGTCTTGTCCGCCCAAGCGCGGAGCGCGAAGGCGGAAGCGACGTGCGAAGTCAGCGCGAAACGGCGGGCTTGCCGCGCCGAAGCGACGTGCGAAGTCCGCGCGAAACGGCGGGCTTGTCGCGCCGAAGCGATCTGCGAAGTCAGCGCGTAGGCGGAAACTGACATGTTCGAACGCCGCTTGTATCTGCACCTCGACTGGCTCCTTCTCTTCGCCATCGTGTGCCTGACGACGATCGGCGTCGCGATGATCTACAGCACGACCGGCAGCTGGCGGCTGCCGACAACGCAGATTTACGCGATCGTCATCGGCGCGATCGCGTTTGCGCTCTGCCTGACGGTCGACTATCGCGCGCTGACCGACAAGTCTCACTTCATCTACCTGACGCTCCTCGCGTTGCTCATCTACGTGCTGTTCTTCGGCACGTCGGCCGGCGGCGCCCGCCGCTGGATTTCGCTCGGAGCGTTCAACCTTCAGCCGTCTGAGTTCGCCAAAGTCGGCGTGGCGCTCGTGCTCGCGAAGTTCTTCGGCGAGAACCGTCGCGGCGCGCCGACGAACGGCGACCTGTTTGATCGCGGGGCTGCTCGCGGGTCTTCCGCTCATCCTGATCGCGCGCGAGCCCGATCTCGGAACCGCGGTGACGCATTCTCCCGATCTATCTCGGTATCGCGTATGTCGCCGGGATGCGGATGCGCATCATCGGCATCCTCGCGGTCGTCGCCATCATCGCCGTGCCGATCGCATGGAATTACGCGCTCAAGCCGTATCAGAAAAGCCGCGTCGAGACGTTCCTCGATCCGTCGCAGGATCCGAAGGGCGCCGGCTACCAGCAGATCCAGGCGCAAATTACCGTCGGATCCGGCGGCTTGACCGGCAAAGGGTACCGGAAGGGCACGCAGGGGCAGCTCAGGTTCCTGCCGGTCGCCCACAACGACTTCATTTTTTCCGCGCTTGCCGAAGAACAGGGTTTCGTCGGCGTGCTGTTCGTGCTCAGCCTGTATCTGATCGTGATCTGGCGCTCGCTCGAGGCGGCGCGGCTGGCCAAGGATCGGCTGGGCGTTTATCTCGTGATGGGGCTGATGTCCAGCTTCACGTTCCAGGTGATTTACAACATCACGATGTCGGCCGGCCTCGCGCCGGTCAAGGGTTTGACGCTTCCGCTGTTGAGTTACGGCGGGTCGTCGATGATCGCCACGCTGGCGAGCTTCGGCCTGATTCTCAACGTGCGGATGCGCCGGTTTACTAACTAGCTTGTAGCTCGCAGCTCGTAGCTGTCAGCTCTACGGCTGCCGCTACGAGCTGGCACCGGATCGGTTCATGAGCAACGCTTTGCGAAAATTACTGCACGTCCTTCGCGCGCTCTGCTCGTCGGCTCACCGCCGATCCGGAATGGAGCTTCGCGAATGCAGAAGGAAATGATCATCTCGGCCGGCGGGCACGAGACGATGGTCGCCATCCTCGAGGAGGATCTCGTCACCGAGATTTTCGTCGAGCGCGAGCGGCATCGGGGCGTCGTCGGCAATATCTACAAGGGCCGGGTATCGAAAGTGCTGCCCGGCATGCAATGCGCGTTCATTGACATCGGCCTCGAGCGCGACGGGTTCCTGTACGTCTCGGACGTCGTCAACACGATCGAGGAGTTCGATCGCCTCGATTCCGACGACGAGGAGGATGGCGGCAACGGCAAGGCGCGGCGGCGATCGCGGCAAGGGGCGCGATCGCGGGCCCCAGCCGAAAATCGAAGAGCTGCTGAAGGAAGGGCAGGAGATCGTCGTCCAGGTCGCCAAGGAGCCGCTGGGCACCAAGGGCGCGCGGCTGACGTCGCATGCGACGCTGGCGGGCCGGTTTCTCGTCTTCATGCCGACCGTCGATCACGTCGGCGTCTCCCGCAAAATCGAGTCGCGCGACGAGCGCAACCGCCTGCGCGGCATCGTCAAGAAGTTCCGCGAGGAGCACGGCTTCGGCGGCGGCGTCATCATCCGCACCGCGGCCGGCGGGCGCCCCGAGGCCGACATCCTGAGCGACCTCGACTACTTCAACGGCATCTGGAAGGACACGCGCCACAAGTTCGAGACGTCGCGGGCGCCGGCGGTGATCTACCGCGAGCAGAGCCTCGTGGCCAAGCTGCTGCGCGACCTGCTGACCGAAGAGTTCTCGGCCATCCGCATCGACAACCCGCAGGAACACCGGCACGTGATGGATCTGATCGCGCGCATCATGCCGAACCTGGCGTCGCGCGTGAAGCTCTACACGAAGGACTATCCGATCTTCGAGGAGTACGGCGTTCAGGCCGAGATCGACAAGGCGCTGAAGAGCAAGGTGTGGCTGAAGTCGGGCGGATCGATCGTGATCAACCAGACGGAAGCGCTCGTCGCGATCGACGTCAACACCGGGCCGCTACGTCGGCAAGCGCACCGGGCGGCTCGAAGACACGATCGTGAAGACGAACCTCGAGGCGGTGAAGGAGATCGTGCGGCAGATCCGGCTGCGCGACCTCGGCGGCATCATCGTGCTCGACTTCATCGACATGGAAGAGCGGAAGAACCGGCAGAAGGTGTTCCAGGCGGTCGAGCTGGAAGCTGAAGAAGGATCGCTCGCCGTCGAAGACTGCTGCAGGTCTCGGACTTCGGGCTCGTCATCGTCACGCGCAAGCGCGTGAAGCAGAGCCTCGAGCGCGTGCTGACCGAGCCGTGCCCGTACTGCACGGGCACCGGCACCATCAAGTCGAGCTCGACGATCTGCTACGAGATTCTGTCCGAGGTGAAGAAGATCGGCGCCGACCTCAACGGCGGCGGGGTCGTGCTGCGCGTCAACCCCGAGATCGCGCGCGCGCTGAAGGAAGAGGAGCGCGCGGTGATGGCCGACCTGAAGCAGGCGCTCGGCAAGGACGTGATCGATCCGGCCGGATACGCACCTGCACCACGAGCAGTTCGATCTGATGTCGCTGAGCGATCGGTACAGCCGGGCGAATTAGATCGATTGGCAGGAGTTCAGAAAGATACAAAGATCGACTGTGATGGAGCTCGAATCCGATCTCGCACAATCTTCAATCTTCAACATTCTTCCAATCCACCAACCTTCCAATCTTCCAATTCTGAAGCGTCACTCGTCGCGTGACAGTCAGGTTTCCGTTGAACGTCTGCAGGCGCAGGCTCGAGCTGCCGTCGCCGTAGGTGCCGCGCACCGAGCGCGGGCCGCGGTCGCTGTCGCGGATCGGTCCCTCGCTCTTGATGGGGAAGTCGATGCGGATGCGGCCGTTGAAGGTGTGCGCCTCGAGCTCGAATCCCGGCTGCTCGGGCAGCGACAGGTTGATGTCGCCCGAGTGCGACTCGATTTCGTAGCGCCCGCCCTTGACGAGGCTCGTCTGCAGATCGAGATCGCCGTCGAGCGTTCTGATGTGCGCGCGATCGCCCGACCATCCGCTGATGCGCACGTCGCCGTTCACCGTGTTCACGTCGAGCGCGCGCGTGTTGAGCGTCTGCACCAGCAGATCGCCGTTGACCGTCGAGAGCGACAGCTGCGCGTCGGCCCCACCGTTGGTGATCGTGATGCCGCCGGAGACCGTCTTCACCGCTGCCAGCCGGGCCGTGCCCTCGAGCGCAAGGTTGCCGCTGACGCCCTGCACGCGCACCTCGCCCTTGACGTTCGTCACCCTGATGTCGCCCGAGACCGTGCGCAGATCGACCGTCGCGTCGGCGGGCACCTTGACGTTGAACTCGACGTCGATGCCGCGCCCGTCGCGGCGCTCGCCGTGCTCGACGCGCAGCTCGACGCGGTTGCCCGTGGCGTAGGTTTCGATGATCGCATCGGCAAGGCGCTGCTTCGCCTGTTCGGCGTTCGGCCCCCACGCGTGCTTCAGCGCCTCGACCTCGATCTGCTCGCCGGCGCCGGGGTCACCTGGATGTTGCCGGCGATGTTCGACAGCATCAGCGTCGACCCCTTGGCCGACCGGGAACGCGCGCGAAAACGGTTCGGTCGCTTCGACCCAGCCCTCGGGAATGCGCCGCCTGTCGCGCTCGCGCGGCTTCTGGCGCGGGTCGCGCGGCGGCACCGGCGGCACCGGCGGCACCGGAAACTGCAGCGCCATGACGGTTTCGGGTGCAATGGGTGCAACGGGTGCAATCGAGTGTGCGACAGGTGCGCTCAGGTGTCAGACGGTGCGGTGCAACGGGTGCGGCGGATGCGTGCAGCGGACAGGGTGCGTCAGGTGCGGCGGGCGTGCCGGCCTGTCGCGCCACAGCGATTTGTGGAGTAAGCGCGACGGCGAACGCGGCAAGCATCAACGAGGCGATGGACGTCATCATATCTGCGGTTCCTCTCAGGACCTTGCGTTCATGAGCGATACGGTTTCCTGCAGCAGCGCCACTTTCATGCGGAGCGCTTCGAGCAGGCTGGTCTGCGCGACGAACGAACTTGGATCGGATTTCAACGCTGCGCGGCTGTCGTCGATCGCGCGGTCGATCGACTGCAGGCTCTGCGCGATCTCGGCGGCGACCGACGGGTCGAGCGCGCTGTCTCTGTCTGACGGTCAGCTGCTCGAGCGCGGTGATGGCGTTCGTGATAGTGCTGCTCGGCGAGCTGCAGCTCTGACGCGGCGTTCCGCACGAGGTCGGACGCCGCACTGTCGGTGCGGCCACGCCAGGCTGCGTGCCGGTCGCCGAACCACGCGGCGGCGCCCAGCATCATCACGAGCGCGGCGGCGGCAGCGAGCTGAGGCCAGGCGGAGCACGGCTTCGCCTGTTGCGCGAAGAACGTCGGTCGGGGCGCTCGACTTTTGCCGCGATCGCTCGCCACACTTCTGGCGAAGGGGTCAGCCGGTCGAGTGTGGCCGCCGCCGCGCGGATGTCCTTCAAGTCGGTCAGCAGCTCGCGGCAGCCGCGCAGCCGCGGCAGTGCGCGTCGATCTGCGCCTGCCGATCGGCGTCGAGCGTGCCGTCCACCGCGTCGCCGAGCCATTCATTGCATTGTTCGCACGTCATACGGTTGCCGTCAGAAGCGCCCGCAGCTTGAGGCGGGCTTTGTGAACCTGCGATTTCGATGTGCCCTCGCTGATGCCGAGGATCGAGGCGATCTCGTGGTGCTGAAATCCCTCGACGTCGTGGAGGACGAACGCCGCGCGCGCCCCTTCGGGCAGCCGCGCGATAGCCCGCTCGAGATCGAGCCGCTTGATTCCGCCGTCAGCCACCGCCTCGGTCCCGGCATCGTCTCTTCGTCGAGCGTGGTCGTCGCCCCGCTCGCCCTGGTCTGGCGGCTTTTCAGGTGATCGAGACACCGGTTCATCGCCAGGCGATAGAGCCAGGTTCCCACTGCGGAGTCGCCGCGAAATTCCGGGAGCTTTCGATAGGCCAGCAGAAAGATTTCCTGTAACAGATCCTCCGCGTCGGCCCGGGTGCCGCACATCCGCCACGCGAGATTGAACAACCGCGTCGAATGCTGTCGATAGAGCTCCTCGAAAGCTGGCACATCAGCTTTGGACACTCGGCAAGTTTAGACGAGGTCCGCCTCGCTAGGGTTGCAGCTCGAGGCCTCGCAGAATTGGAAGACTTGTAGATTGTTAGATTTACGGATTGTTGTCAGATTGAAGATTGGGGATTGGGGGATTACGAGGCACGGAGGGCTCGGCGGGGCGCTTGCGCTGGCCGCGGGCGGTTCGAAGCGAGGCAGTGAAAATTGACGCCAGTTCGTGCGCCTCCTGCTCCAAGGGCGCCACCGCCGGGCCAGCTTGGAGGCCGCGTATCGGCAGATGATTCTGCTAATCGTCATTCTAAAATCTGCCAACAATCTTCCAAATCTTCTATCTTCCAATCTTCAATGCAGGATTTTTCCAGCGCCTCTACTGCGAAGTCTCTGACGCGTCCAGCCGGCACAATGACACCCTCTGCGAGCAGCAGGGCGCGTTTCGCGAACAGGTCGCGTCCGTAGCCGCCTAATTTGCCGCCGGCCGCGATCACCCGGTGGCAGGGGACAGAGGAGTCGCGGGTCTCGCGCATGATGTTGCCGACGGCGCGGTGCGCGCGCGGGCGGCCCGCGGCCGCCGCGACGTCGCCATAGGTGGCGACGCGCCCATGCGGAATGCGCCGCACGACGCTGCGGACGCGCGCCGCAAAATCGGAGGCTTCGTGCCATTCTGGGATAAGCATGGGACGGGTCGTCCCACCAGCGGACATCTGAACGCGAGGATAGCCCAAATATCCGGCACATCCTTACGGCACGCGCCTTGTACTCATTCAATCGACCATCGTCAATCTGACAACATTCTGGGAATCTACAATCTTCAATCTTCCAATGCATGAGCTCAGATTTGCCATCCGGTCATTGCTGAAAACGCCGCATCGTCACCGCCATTGCCGTGCTGTCCGTCGCGCTCGGCATCGGTGCGAACGTCGCGATCTTTTCGATCTTCAATCAGATGCTGCTGCGGCCGCTGCCCGTGCACGAACCCGACAGGCTTGTGAACCTCGTCTCGCCGGGCCCGCGCAGCGGCTCGTCATCGTGCGGCCAGGCTGGCAGCTGCGATGCGGTGTTCAGCTATCCGATGTTCCGCGATCTCGAGCGTGTCCAGATCGTCGTTCACCGGCATCGCCGCCCACCGGGATTTCGGTGCGAACATCGCCTACGGCGGCATCCTCGGAAGGCGGCGACGGCACGCTCGTGTCGGGCAGCTACTTTCCGGTGCTCGGACTGACGCCGGCGGCCGGTCGTCTGCCTGGATCCGAGCGATGAACGCGAACAGGGAGGCGGCCACGTCGTCGTCCTGAGCGAAGACTACTGGCGGCGGCGATTTGGCGGGCGCGAGGACGTGATCGACCAGGCGCTCCTCGTCAACGGCCAGGCGCTGACGATCGTCGGCGTCGCTCCGCGCGGGTTTCACGGCACGACGCTCGGCCTCCGCCCGCTGTTCTTCGTTCCGATCTCGATGCGCGACGTCGTCGTGCCGCAGCTCGAAAGGGCATCGAGAGATCGCCGCGCGTACTGGATGTACCTGTTCGCGCGCCTGAAGCCGGGCGTCTCGCTCGAACAGGCGCGCGCAGCGCTGCAACGCGCAATACCGCCACGATCCTCACCGAGGTCGAGGTGCCGCTGCAGACAGGGATGAGCGCCGTCGACGCTCGAGCAATTCCGGCGCACGCGAGATGCAGCTCGAGCCGGGCCGTCGCGGCCAGAGCCGCTTACCGGACGAAGGCGCGCCAGCCCCTCACGCTGCTGTTCGGCGTGACGGCGATCGTGCTGCTGATTTGCTGCGCGAATGTCGCCAATCTGCTGCTTGGCCGCGCTGCGCGCCGCTCGACGGAGATGGCGGTTCGGCTCTCGATCGGCGCCGGACGCAGACACATCGTCGGCCCAGCTGCTCACCGAATCGCTGCTGCTGGCGCGATAGCCGGCGGCGTCGGCGGGCTGCTGGTCGCGCGCTGGACGCTGACCGCCATGTCGCTGCTGCTTGCCCGGACGGCGCAGGTGAAACGCTCAACCTCGCGCTCGACACGGACATGCTTGCTCGTCGCGGCCGGCTTGTCGGTGGCGACCGGTCTGCTGTTCGGCCTGTTTCCCGCGCTGCACAGCACGCGGCCGAACCTGGTGACGGCGCTCAAGGCCAATGCGGGCCAGCCGTCCGGCGCGAAAGGCGGCTGCGCGCTTCCGCGTCACGCTCGCGACGGCGCAAATCGCGCTGTCGATGGCGCTGCTCGTCGCCGCAGGGCTGTTCACGAAGAGCCTGCTCGAACATCACGCGCGTCGATCTTGGACTCGAAGACGGAACAGCGTCGTCGTGTTTGGCGTCGTCTCCGACGCTGAACGGCTATCCGCCGGCGCACGACCACGAGATATTCGAGCCGCATCGAAGAACGGCTGCGCCAGCTTCCTGGACGTGACCGGCGTCACCTCGTCGCATGGTTCGTCTCGTGTCCGGCGACGCGTCGGGGAGCGGCTTTCAGCTGTCCAGGGTTTCGTCGGCGGGGCCCGACACCGATACGCAGTGCGATGTACACCTACGTCGGGCCATGATTATCTCCGCACGCTCGGCATGCCGCTGCTCGTCGGGGCGCGAGATTCACGCAGCGCCGACATGGACTGAACTCGCCGAAAGTGGCCGTTGTCAACGAGGCGTTCGTCAAGAAATTCAATCTCGGCCGCGACGCCGTCGGCAAGCGCATGCATCGCGCCGGCCGCGGAACGCGAGCTCGACATCGAGATCGTCGGCGTGGCGGCGCAATACGACCTACAACGAAGTGAAGGAGCGAGGTGCAGCCGCTGGTGGCGTTTGCCGTACCGCCAGGATCCGAGACGTCGGCTCGACGCACTTCTACGTGCGCACGACCGGCAGCGAGGACGATCTGCATGGCCGCTATTCCACGCGCTCGTGCGCGACATCGATCCGACGCTGCCGGTGGCCGACCTTCGGAAGATGTCCGCGCAGGTCACTCGAGAACGTGTCGCTCGATCGTTTCGTGACGACGATGTCGGCGGCATTCGCGAGCGCTGGCCACGCTGCTGGCGGCGCTCGGTCTCTACGGTGTGCTGGCTTACACGGTGACGCAGCGGACGCGGGAATTCGGGCTGCGGATGGCGCTCGGCGCCGACGCCGCGAACGTGCGGCGGCTGGTGCTGCGCCAGGTGGGTCTGATGACGTGCCGTGGGCGCGAGCCGATTGGCCTCGCATCGGCGCTCGCCCTCGGGCCGCGCCGCCGAATCGCTGCTGTTTCAGATGAGCGCGCGCGATCCGTATCGTGTTTCGCCGCCGCGACACTGGCGTTGACCGTCGGTGGCGCTTGTGCGCCGGGTCTGATCCCGGCGCAACGCGCCGCGCGCGTCGATCCGATGACCGCGCTGAAGGTACGAATGAATGCATGAGTGCAGATTCGCCTTTCGCAGCTCGCTGCTGAAAACCCCCATCGTCACCACTATTGCCGTGCTGTCGGTCGCGCTCGGCATCGGCGCCAACGTCGCGATTTTTTCGATCTTCAACCAGACCCTGTTGCGGCCGCTGCCCGTGCAGGAACCCGACCGGCTTGTGAACTTCGTATCACCCGGCCCTCGTAACGGCTCGTCTTCGTGCGGCCAATCTGGCAGTTGCGATGGGGTGTTCAGCTATCCGATGTTCCGCGATCTCGAGGGCGGCCAGACCTCGTTCACGGGAATCGCTGCCCACAGGGACTTCGGAGCGAATATCGCCTACGCCGGATCCTCAGAAGGCGGAGACGGCGCGTTCGTGTCCGGCAGTTACTTTCAGGTGCTTGGTTTGACGCCGGAGGCCGGCCGCCTCCTGGGGCCGGGCGATGAGCGCGAACGAGGGGGTGGCCACGTGGTCGTCCTGAGCGAGGAATACTGGCGGCGGCGATTTGCCGGGCGTGAGGACGTGATCGACCAGGTGCTCCTGGTGAACGGCCAGGCGCTCGCGATCGTCGGTGTCGCGCCTCGCGGATTCCACGGCACGACGATCGGATTGCGCCCGTTGTTTTTCGTTCCGATTTCGATGCGCGACGTCGTCGTGCCGCAGCCGAAAGTGATTGAAGATCGCCGCGCGCACTGGATCTACCTGTTCGGTCGCCTGAAGCCTGGCGTCTCGCTCGAGCAGGCGCGGGCCGCCCTGAACAATCACTTCCGCCACGTCATTACCGATGTGGAGGTGCCGCTCCAGAAAGGGATGAGCGCAGCCACGCTCGAGAAATTCCGGGCGCGCGAGATGCAGCTCGAGGAGGGCCGTCGCGGTCAGAGCCGCGTGCCTGCCGAGTCGCGCCAGCCCCTGACGCTGTTGTTCAGCGTGACGATGATCGTGCTGTTGATTTGCTGCGCCAACGTCGCCAATCTCCTGCTTGGCCGCGCGGCGCGCCGCTCTACCGAGATGGCCGTTCGGCTCTCGATCGGCGCCGGGCGCAGGCACATCGTCGACCCAGCTTCTCACCGAATCGTTGCTGCTCGCGATAGCCGGCGGCGTCGGCGGGCTGCTGGTTGCGCGGTGGACGCTGACGGCCATGTCGCTGCTGCTCCCCGACGGCGCAGGCGAAACGCTCAGCCTCGCGCTCGATACGGACATGCTGCTCGTCGCGGCCGGCTTGTCTGTCGCAACGGGTTTGCTGTTCGGCCTGTTTCCTGCGATTCACAGCACGCGGCCGAATCTGGTGGCGGCGCTCAAGGCCAATGCGGGTCAGCCTTCCGGCGCAAAAGCGGCTGCGCGCTTCCGCGTCACGCTCGCGACGGCGCAAATCGCGCTGTCGATGGCGCTGCTCGTCGCTGCTGGTCTGTTCGCGAAGAGTCTCTCGAACATCACGCGCGTCGATCTCGGACTGAAGACGGAACGGCTCGTCGTATTCGGCGTCGCGCCGATGCTCAACGGCTATCCGCCGGCGCGCAACCACGAGATCTTCGGGCGCATCGAAGAACGGCTGCGCCAGCTGCCCGGAGTGACGGGCGTCACGTCATCCATGGTTCGTCTCGCTTCGGGCGACGCCTGGGGCAGCAATTTCACCGTCGAGGGCTTTCCAGCCGGACCCGGATACCGACACGCAGGCGATGTACACCTACGTCGGAGCCGACTACCTCCGCACGCTCGGCATGCACGCTCCTGTTCGGGCGGGAAATCACCAGCGCTGACACCCTCAACGCGCCCAAGGTGGCGGTCGTCAACGAAGCATTCGTCAAGAAGTTCAATCTCGGTCGCGACGCGGTCGGCAAGCGCATCCGCCGCGGACGCGGAACGGAGCTCGACATCGAGATTGTCGGCGTCTCGGCCAACACGACCTATAACAGCGTCAAGGACGACGCCTGAGCCTCTCGTGGCGCTTCCGTATCGCCAGGACACGAGCGTCGGCTTCACGCACTTCTACGTGCGCACGACTGGCAGCGACGACGATCTGATGTCAGCGATTCCACGCCTCATGCGAGACATCGATCCGACGCTGCCGGTGGCCGACGTCCAGAAGATGTCCGCGCAGGTGCTCGAGAACGTATCGCTGGATCGTTTCGTCACGACGATGTCGGCGGCGTTTGCCGCGCTCGCCACGCTGCTCGCGGCGCTCGGGCTCTACGGTGTGCTCGCCTATACGGTGACGCAGCGGACGCGGGAATTCGGGCTTCGCATGGCGCTCGGCGCCGACTGCCGCGAACGTGCGGCGTCTCGTGCTGCGTCAGGTGGGCCTGATGACGGCCGTCGGTGGCGCCATCGGAGTCGCGGCGGCGGTGGCGCTGGGCCGCGCCGCCGAATCGCTGCTGTTTCAAATGAGCGCGCGCGACCCGATCGTGTTTGCCGCCGCGACGATGGCTGTTGACCGCGGTGGCGCTCTGCGCGGGCGTGATCCCGGCCCAGCGCGCCGCGCGCGTGGATCCGATGACCGCGCTGCGTTACGAGTAGAGTCTATTTGCCGGCGGGGCTGTCGGGGTCGGTGGCTTTGCCGGCTGCGGCTTCGCCGGCGGCTTTGGCGGCGGTACCGGTTTCCGCCGGCCCCGAACGAGTTGAACAGCACGCGCAAGCCGCCGCCGGCGTGGAGCCCCCCGGCGGTCACTTCAACCGGCAGCGCACCTGTCGGCATGAATGCTTTCTTACCGTGCCGAGTAGCGCACGAGCAGCCCAAGCGCCGATGTTCCTGTTGAACCGCCACGTCATGTCGACGCCCGCGTTGTAGCCGATCACGTTCTCCCGCAGTGTCTCGGTGTCGGCGCGAGGAAATGCGAGCTCGTCGAACGGGAAGACCTCTGTCCTGGAGCGAGAAGCTCAGGCTCGTCACGAACAGCTGATCGCGTGATGAAGAACGACGGCCCGCGCGAAGAGCATGAAGTCGAGCCCTCCGGATCGGCGGGAGATCGTTCCAGCCAACATGATGTGCTGCCCGAACTCGCGGCGCGTGGCGTCGGCAATGTCGCCTGTCGTCGTGCGCGGCTTGTTGAATTGCAGCGGGTGCGGCACGCGGGCGGTCACCGTACCGGCCCCGCTCTGGTCGAACACCGAAAGGGCGCCTCCTGCATGCAGACCGCGCCACACCCGGACCAGCGCTCCCGAAGTCGTAGATCACCGACTGTGGAACCGTGCGCTCGAAGGTGAACGATCCCTGCTCGAAATACCGATCGAACGACTGCTCCTGCGTGACCGTCGTGGTCGATCGTCTGCTGCCCGACGTTGACCGAAATCCGGAAGCGTTCCTGGGCGCGCTGCGGGATCAACAGCACGATGGCAGCATGTCAATGGACAATGACGCCCGATGAGCGATCGCGACGCACTAGTTGACCCCCACGGCGTTCCAGGCGAGCTCCACCTGCGCGCGTTCGTTGCTGCCGCCGCCGTAGAGGTCTGACGCCGCCTGCAGTGTCGCGCGCCGCGCGTCTGAGAACTGCGAGTTTGGCCCCATCAGCTGGGTGAACGCGCGGTAGAAGATCCGCTCCATGCGCTCGATGTTGGCCAGCGCCAACGCCCGGCACGCTGATGCCGGATACCCTGTTGCGTCCGCCGGCGACTGCCAGATAGAACGCGTGCGTCGCGATCGTCATGTTGAAGTGCACGCCGCCATCGTCGGTGCTCGTTCCGATGAAGCGGCGCAGGCTGTAGTGGTCGGGATGCCCTTTGCGGATCGGGGTTGTTGAGCGACCGCAGATAACCCGGCGAGGCGAGATACACGTCCTCGGCGATCAGCCAGTCGGCCTGATCGCTGCCGGTGCCCGACCGGCTGGTAGTAGAACTCCATCGCCGCGCCCATGATGTCCGAGAACGCTTCGTTCAGCGCGCCCGACTCGTCGCGGTAGATGAGCTGCGAGGTGAAATCGGTGACGCCATGCGTCCACTCGTGCGCGACGACGTCGAAGCGCGCCGGCAAGAAAATTGAAGTGCGACCGTCGCCGTCGCCGAAGACCAGCAGGCCGTCGCAGCAGTAGAACGCGTTGTTGATGTACGTGCCGACGACGTCCGGCGGCTGCCGGTTGGCCTCCGATCGCGCGAGCGGGTGCACGATGCTGTCGACCTCGATATCGCGATCGTCCATGCCGTGCCGGCCGAACCGCTTGAAGTAGTAGTCGTACACCCAGCCCTGAAACACGTGCGCATCAACGGTCGGACCGTCGGTCCACACGTTGTCGCTGTCGGTGGCCACATCCGAATTGAAGAGCACGAGGGTTCGCAGGAACAGATTCAGCCGCGACGGGGTGCCTGGGAACGCGAGCGTGAACGCTTCAGCTGGCCGCAGCTTGTCGACCGCCTGGAACGTCGTCGACGTCTGGTTCGTGCTCATTTTCCTGAGCGTGCCGAAAATGCCGTTGCCCTGGCCGACGGCGGCTTGCGTATGGATGCCGTTGACCGACAGCACGATCATCGCCCGAATCGTGCGTCGACGTATACCTCGCGGATCGCCCAGTCGCTCGAGACCTTCATGCGATACACGAGGCGGTATCCGTTTTCGACCGGCAGGATGCCGAGCGTGGTCTCGCCGCGTGACGTTCGCGCCTGCGCCCAGCAGCGGCCACAGCAACCTGCGCTGGCGCGCTCGGGCGAGATCGACGGATTGACGTCGACGTCGAGCGCCTCATACAGCCGCCCAGTCACGCTGACGACCGCGCGGCCATCCATCTGACGCACGACCTGGCCGCCGAACACCGGCAGCCCTTCGTGAAACTGGCCGAGGCGCTCGATGGCGCGGCCGGGAATCAATCGTGTCGTCGTGCAGCTGCGAGATGTTGAGCTCGCCGCGACGTCAGCATCGCATCGACACGATCGAGCGCGGCGGGAAGCGTGTCTTCGGCGGCTGCCAGCGCGATCGACCGGCCGTTTTCGACGGGAGCCTGTCCGGTGAGTCGTGAGCTGCCTGCAAAGACGAGCGCGGCAATCGCCGCGCACGGAATGATCTTGTCGAAGCCCGACATGGGTACTCCTCAGATGGACAAAGAGGTCGCGAAGGAGCCCCTGTCGTCTAATTGGTCGCACCAGAATAACAGCAATCAGATGAATGACAGTGGATCGATGCCGTAGTCGGCGGGATTCAGCGGAGCGATGACGGAGGTGGCGCGTCGTCCCGTCGCATCCTGCTCGGCTCTCCCACAGGTTGATGTCGCGCGGCAGTTCGAGCCGCCCGCCGTCGGCGGCGAAGAGCACGCGCACTTTCGGGCGGTACGGATCGGGCGCGTGCACCTGCAGAACAATCGCGACTTCGCCGGTGTTCAGCTTCACGAGATTGCCGACCGGATAGATGCCGAGCAGCTGCACGAAACGGCGAATGAGATGCTGATCGAACTGCTTGCCGTCGTTGCGCTGCAGCACCGCGAGGATGCGCTCGGACGGAAACGCCTGCTGGTACTTGCGCTGCGAGCGCATCGCGTCGTACACGTCCGCGATGCCGCACAGCATCGTCGCAAGATTCAGATGTCGGCCGGGTCACGCCATGCGGGTAGCCGGTGCCGTCGATGCCGGAGGTGATGTTCGAAGGCGACGACGGGCGCGAGCGACGGAATGTCCGGCCGTGCCCCGCAGAATTTCAGCGCCGTCAACGACATGGCGCTTCATGATGCGCGAACTCTTCGTCGGTCAGCTTGTCCGGCTTGTTCAGGATTTCGCTCGGCGTTTTCACTTTGCCGATGTCGTGCATCAGCGCGGCGAGCCCGAACTCGCGCAGCAGCGGCCCGTCGATGCCGAGCCCGCGCGCCTGGGCCATCGTGAGAATCGACACGTTCACCATATGGGTGAAGGTGTAGTTGTCGTAGTCCTTCAGAGCCGTCAGCGCCATCAACGCGGAGCGGTTCTGCACGACCGCCTGCGCGAGCTTGTCGATCATCGATTGCGCCGCCGTCGGGTCGGGTTTCTGCGTCGGCGCGCGCGGTTTCCCACACCGTGCTGGCCACCGAGACGGCCTCGGCGTACATGCGCCGGATGGTCGACGCGTCGGTCTTTTCCTCGGGCACCCGCTCTTCGAGTCGACACGCGGCCGACGCGGATATTGGGCGATTCGAGCTGTGCCGCGGCTTCTTTCAGTGCGGTTCCGCTGAGCGTCTTCTCGAGCTGTCCGAACTTGTCGGCGAACGACTCTGAGCTCGTCGAGCGTCACGTGGCGCTCGATCGTGATGCGCTCGATCCCCATCGCGCCGAACCGGCGGATCAGCTCGCCCATCGACGCGCTGGCCTTCGTCATCGGCAGATCGCCGACGATCAATTCGCCGCCGAGCATGCCGATCACGACCGACGCATCATGCGCGTGGAGGGCGCGAAGCGCCTCGGCGAGCCCCTCGAGGTTGCGCGCGACGATCGGATGGCTGGGCGAGTACAGCTGGATGCCGCGCAGCGATGCGCCAAAGCGGCGGATCAAATCGTCGGACAGCTGAGCGCGTGTCGTGCGTCGATCATGGTCGGTCCCTGACGTCGCTCGATGCCTCATGCCTGCACCGGCCCGTATCGCGGCGCGCACGCCGCGAGGTCCCGAGTGGGCCGCGTCCTGGAGCACGCGCTGCGCCTCGGGCGTGCCAATCTGGCGTAACGCGGTGGCGACGGTGCGCCGCAGCTCCGCCGTGCGGAAGGGCGCCCACCACTCGACCGGCGTAGAGCGCGTCCTTCAGCAGATCGACGGTGTGTTCGGCCTTCAGCGCGCCAAGCGACTCGACAGCTTGCAGATAGACGGAGCGGAGCGGGCCCTTGCGATCGAGTCTTCCGGACGATGTACTCGAAAAGAGGGATCGCGCGCTCGCTCCGCATCGTGACCAGCGCCGCGGTGAGCACCTCGCGCGTCTGATCTGATGCCGCTCGCCAGCGCGCTTCTGCAACTCGGCGTACGCTTCTTCGGTGCCAATCGACAGAATGGCGCGCACGGCCTCGCGCTGCACGTGCGGCTCGCGTATCGTCGAGCAGCGTCGTCAGATCGGGCAGCGCTTCCGATCCGCCGAATTCGCGGAGCAGGTGGATCGCCGTGCGCCGGACGGCAGGGTTGGCCGACGCCGCGCAGCTGCTCGACGGCGTCTTTGCCGGCGGCGCCGAAGCCGAGGAGGATCTGCGTAAACCGCTGGCGCGCGACAGCGCGCTTTTCGTTGGCGAGCGCTTCGGCAAGCCCTTTGACGATGGACGGTCCGACGAGATGGCACAGCTGCTGCAGCTGCTCGACGGCCGCTATCGTCGACCGACCGAAGATGGGTGACGACGTGCGTCATCATCACGCCTTCGCCGAGCCGCGCCAGCGCGGCGGTCGCCGCAGGCTTGCGATCCCCGTCGCCAGCCGCCTCGTTCGCGAGTATCGATGTCAGCTGGATCGCGCCACCGAAATCGCCGACGAGCAGCAGATCCTCGATGTGGCTCACGACCGGTGCATCGTCACCGCTTCCATCGCTCCGGCATCGCTCTCGATCGTCAGGAGGTCGAGCAGGAGCCGCAGATCCAGCGCTCGCACCTCCGCGGCGCCGACCGACGTCACCCACGATCCAATGCGCTCGGGCGGGTCGTCTGACACGCGCTCGACTTCGAGCGCCTGCGTGCGCGCGCCGGACAGCTCGCGCGCGTACGCATTCCGACACGAACTGTTCGTCGCTGTACGACGTCAGCATGTCGGCTGCGTTCTTCCACAGGTCGTGGAAGCCGTCGGTCTGCGCCGAGCGGCGACTCGCGCGGCCTGCGTCGCGCGCGATCTCGAGCAGGCCGGGCGCCGGTCGCTTGTCGGGCACGAGCGCCTGGAACGCCTGCGCAAGGCGGGTGCGTGGCGCCGCCTTGTGCGATCACGCCGTTAGCCACGAAGCGCGCCGAGCGTCGCGTCCGTCATGCGGCTCGCGACCTGCAGCACGAGATCCGCGGCCTTATCCGCGCGCCCTTCTTCGGTCGACAGCAATTCGAGCAGCAGATCCGGCGACATCGCGCCGAATCCCTGCGCAATGTTCTTCAGCAGCGGTTCGAGTCTTGGTCGGGTCGGTGCGCGAGACGAGGTCGATGACGCCGCGCAGCATGCGGAGCAGGGCGGACGCCTTCGAGCCCATGGTCGTCTCGCCGCTGCTCTTCGAGCGCCGAGCACGAACTCGCTGAAGCGCTCGGGATCGCCGCAGACCTCCATCAGCCCGCGCAACGCCTCTTCAGTCGAGCGGCGAATCGAGATCCAGGCACGCGCGGATGATGTCGTCCCACTGCGATTCCTGGTCACCGGCGCGCTCGCGGAGAATGTCGGCGTAATCGATTTCCTGCAGCTCGAGATGCCGCTGGCCGGTCGCGGCCCACAGCCGCCCGATGCCGCCGGCGGCGCGCACTTCATCGAACGACTTTCGCGAGGATGTTCAGGAAGGGCAGCCAGCCGTCCGGGTCGGGGCTCGAGTGCAGCGTGACGAGCCCGATCATGTGATCGTGCAGCAGCGCGGCGGTTTCGCGCACGGCCTGGTCGGGCCTGGCGAGGCGCGGCGCCGTCCATCAGCAGATTGTCGGGCACGACGCCGAGCGTGACCGGGACCTTTCGACGGTAATGCGCGACGCCGCGTCGACCAGCCGGCCGAGCGACAGCCGGATGGCCGGGTGCGACGACGGGTAGAGCGAGACCGCCCGCGCGGCGGCTTTGCAGGCGCGTGCAAAATCGGTCAGCTTCGCCGTGCTGTCCTGATCGAGCGATGGCGCTTCTTTTTCCTGCGTGACTCATCTCGACAAATCGTGGAGAAGACACGATTCTTCGATATTATCGGCCGGACACGGTCAACGGATGCGCGCTGTCGACATCATTCAAAAGAAGCGAGACGGCGGCGTCCTGACCCCCGACGAAATCCGGTTTTTCGTCACAGGGGTTACCGATTTTTCACTTCCTGACTATCAGGCCGCCGCGCTGCTGATGGCCATCCTCCTTCGGGGGATGACCGCGGAGGAGACGTCGGTGTTGACCGACGCCATGGTCAAATCGGGTGTCCGGGTCGATCTTGTCGGACATTCCCGGCATCAAGGTCGACAAGCACAGCACCGGCGGGGTCGGCGACAAGTCGTCGATCGTGATTGCGCCACTCGTCGCGGCGTGCGGCGGCGTCGTGCCGATGATGTCGGGGCGAGGCCTCGGGCACACCGGCGGCACGCTCGACAAGCTCGAGTCGATTCCCGGCTTCCGGACGAACCTGTCGACTGTCGGAGATGCGCGCGTCGCTTGCGGCGATTGGCTGCGCGCTGATTGGCCAGACCGCGCAGATCGCGCCGGCCGACAAGAAGCTGTACGCGCTGCGGGACGTGACCGGCACGATCGAGAGCGTGCCGCTGATTTCGGCGTCGATCATGAGCAAGAAGATCGCCGAAGGGATCGGCGCGCTCGTGCTCGACGTGAAGAGCGGCAAGGGCGCGTTCATGAAGACACCGAGACCGAGGCCCGCACGCTCGCCGAGTCGCTCGTCGCGATCGGCAAATCCGCCGGCGTCCAGACGCAGGCGGTGATCACGGCGATGGACTGGCCGATCGGGTTTGCGGTCGGCAACGCGAACGAAGTCGTCGAGTGCATCGAGCTGTTGAAGGGCAACGGCCGTCCCGACCTCGTCGAGAACGCGCTCGAGCTGAGCGAGCGCATGCTGGTCGTCGCCGGAGTCGCCAACGATCGCGCCGAGGCCGCGGCCCGGTGCCGGCGCGCGATCGACTCCGGGGAGGCGCTGGAGCGGCTCAGGGCGATCATCGAGCGGCAGGGTGGCGATCCGCGGGTGATCGACGACTACGAGCCGGATGCCGCACGCGCCGGCAGAGCACGTCGTCCGCGCTCCGGCCGACGGTTTCGTCACCGGGCTCGACGCGTGGCTCATCGGGCGGGCGGCAGTGGTGCTCGGCGGCGGGCGTGACAAAGTAGATGACGAGATCGATCCGGCGGTCGGTATCATGATTGCCGCGGCCGTCGGCGACGCCGTGCGCGCCGGCGATCCCGTGCTGCGCGTGCAGTACAGGTCCGAAGAGAGGCTGGAGGATGCCCTGCCGCTGTTGATGGAGGCCGTGCGCGTCGGCGAGTCGCCGAGGCCGCGCGTGCCGCTGATCATCGACGAGGTGCTATGACGCTGCTGAACGCCGACCTGAAGGTCGGCACTACGAGAGCAGCAGGACGGCGATTCGCACGATCGTCGGGCGGTCGTAGTGCCGACCTTCAGGTCGGCCCTCGCGCTGGCCTGCCTCGCGCTGCTCTCCGCGTGCAGCCCGCAGACCTACGCGGTCAGCGATCCCACGAAAACCGAAGCCGGCATCGTGTTCGACATCGGCGGCAAGGACGATCGCTCCTTCAATGCCGCCGCGTGGAACGGCATGAAATGCGCCGAGACCGGCACGCTGCCGGACGGCGCGGACTGCGGAAAGCCCGGCCTCGGGATCGTGCTGCGCGACGTCGAGCCGGGCACGCCGGTCAACATCGAGCCGGCCATGCGCGCGTTTGCCGAGCGCAAATACGACCTCATCATCGGCATCGGCTTCGCGCAGGCGCCGATTCTCGACTCGGTCGCGAAGGACTATCCCGACATTCAGTTCGCCATCGTCGACGGCGTCAGCGAGCTGCCCAACGTCGCGTCGCTGGTGTTCAAGGAGCACGAAGGGTCGTACCTCGTCGGCATCCTCGCCGCGATGACGAGCCGGACCGGCACGCATCGGATTTCTCGGCGGCATGGACATCGGCCTGATTCACCGGTTCGGCAAGGGCTACGAGCAGGGCGCGCGATCGGTGAACCCGAACATCCGCGTGCTCGAAAACTACGTCGGGCGTCACCGATGCGGCGTGGAACAACCCGGGCCGCGGCAAAGAGCTGGCGCTCGCGCAGATTGCGAAAGGCGCCGACGTCATTTTTACGGCCGCCGGCAACTCGGGGCTCGGCGCGTTCGACGCGGTCGAAGAGAAAGGCAGGGATGCGAGCGGCCGCGCCACGCATTTCGTCATCGGCGTCGACGCCAACCAGAACATGGTGAAGCCGGGGTTCGTGCTCACGAGCATGATCAAGCGCGTGGACAACGCCGTGTACCAGATCGTCAAGGACGTCACCGAAAAGCGCTTCAAGCCGGGGCTTCACGTGTTCGGCCTCGAGAGCGACGGCGTCGGCTACGTCGTCGACGAGTACAACAGGGCGCTGCTGTCTCCCGAAGCCATCGCTGCCGCCGAAGAGGCGAAGCGCAGGATCATTGCGGGCGAGATCAAGGTGATCGATGCGATGTTTCAGTAATGCTGTCAGCTTAGAGACATCACCAAGCGCTTCGGCGGCGTCGTCGCCAACGACCACATCAACATCACGGTCGAGCCCGGCACCATTCACGCCATCGTCGGCGAGAACGGCGCCGGAAAGTCGACCGCGATGCGGATCGCCTACGGCTTCTACACCGCCGACAGCGGCGAGATCCTCATCGACGGACGAGCCTCAGCCGTATCCAGCGGCCGCTCGACGCCATCGCGCTCGGCATCGGCATGGTGCACCAGCATTTCATGCTGGTCGACACGATGACCGTGGCCGAGAACATCGTGCTCGGCGCCGAGTCCGGTTCGGCGTTCGCGCTCGACGTCGAACGAGGCTGCCGCGCGGATTCGCTCGCTATCCGAAACGTTCAGGCTGTCGGTCGACCCGCACGCGCTGGTCGAGACGCTGTCGGTCGGCCAGCAGCAGCGCGTCGAGCTGCTGAAGGCGCTCTATCGCAACGCACAGCTGCTGATCCTCGACGAGCCGACGGCCGTCCTGACGCCGCAGGAAGTCGAGGAGTTCTTCGCCATCCTTCGCGGCATGCGCGAGCAGGGCAAGACCATCGTCATCATCACGCACAAGCTCGGCGAAGTGCTGGCGATCTCCGACGACGTGACGGTGATGCGGGACGGGAAGGTCGTCGGGCGCGTCAAGACGAAGGAGACGAGCGCGGCCGAGCTGGCGCGGCTGATGGTCGGCCGGGAAGTGCTGCTGCGCGTGGAGAAGCCGCCGGCGAAGCCGGGCAACGTGATGCTGAGCGTTCGCAATCTCTCCGTCGGTTCCGGCGCGAACCGCATTCTGAAAGGCGTCTCGTTCGACGTGCGAGCCGGGGAGATCGTCGGCATCGCCGGCGTCGAAGGCAACGGCCAGCGCGAGCTCATCGAAGCGATCGCCGGGCTGGTCGACCCCGCCCATGTCTCCGGCGAGATGAGCGCTCGAAGGCAGCATCGCTGACTCGGGCATGGATGCGCGGGCGCGGCGCGAGCGCGGCATCGCGCACATTCCCGAAGACCGGCACCGGCGCGGGCTGCTGCTCGATTTTCCGCTCGACGAAAACACCATCCTCGGCGTTCACTACCGGCCGCCGGTCGCGTCCGGCGCGATGTTGAACGATCGGGAGGTGCGCCGCCGGACCGGCGATATCATCCAGCGTTTCGACGTGCGGCCGCCCAATCCCGCGCTGCCGGCGCGCGCGCTGTCCGGCGGCAACCAGCAGAAGCTGATCATCGGCCGCGAGTTCGAGCTGAAGCCCCGGCTGCTGCTCGTCGCGCAGCCGACGCGCGGCGTCGACATCGGCGCGATCGAGTTCATCCACCGCAAGCTGGTCGCGCTGCGCGACGCCGGCTGCGCGGTGCTGCTCGTCTCGGCGGAGCTCGAAGAAGTGATGTCGCTGTCCGATCGCCTGCTGGTGATCCACGACGGCCGCATCGCCGGCGAAGTCGATCCTGCGTCGGCGAAACCGGCCGACATCGGCATCTTGATGACAGGCGGATGATGGCGCTGCTCTTTCCGTTCATCGCCGTCGTCGCCGCGTTCCTCGTCGGCGGAGCGTTCGTCCTGGCGATCGGCGACAACCCGATCGAGACCTACCGGCTGCTCATCGGCAGCGCGCTGTGGTGGCCCGACGGCATCGGCTACACGCTGTTCCTCGCGACGCCGCTCATCTTCACCGGCCTTGCGGTGTCCGTCGCGTTCCGCGCCGGGCTGCTGAACATCGGCGCGGAAGGGCAGCTCTACATTGCCGCGTTCGCCACGGCCTGGGTCGGCATCGTGCTCGGGTCGCTGCCGGCCGTGGTGCTCGTGCCGCTCTGCTTCGCCGCGGCGATTGCGGCCGGCGCCGCGTGGGGCGCGATTCCAGGGTTGTTGAAGGCGCGGTTCGGCTCGCACGAAGTGATCAACACGATCATGATGAACTTCATCGCGGTCGCGCTGGCGAGCTACTTCACGCAGTATCACTATCGGACGCCCGGCGATCCGATTATGCAGACCGCGCCGATTTCCGCGCAGCGCACATCGCCAGGCTGGGGCGATTCATTCCGGGCCTGCCCGCGCGCATTCCGCTGAACGTGTCGTTCCTGCTCGCGCTGGCGGCGTGCGCGCTCGTGTACGTGTTTCTGTGGCGCACGAAGTGGGGCTACGAGCTGCGCGCAACCGGCAGCAACCCGTCGGCGGCGGAGTACGGCGGCATTTCCGTGCGCCGCCAGATCGTGCTGGCGATGGCGATCTCCGGCGGTCTGGCCGGCATGGTGGGCATCAACGAAGTGCTCGGCTATCGCCATCGGTACTACGACGGGTTCTCCGACAGCTACGGGTTCACCGGCATCGCGGTGGCGCTGCTCGGGCGCAACCATCCGGTGGGCGTCATCTTCGCGGCGCTGCTGTTCGCGGTGCTCACGCGCGGCGGCGTGCCGGTGGACGCGTTCACTCAGCACGTCACGAAGGACATCGTCCAGATTCTTCAGGCGACGATCATCTTGTTCGTCGCGGCGGAGGCATTTTTCCGTGAACCGATGATCCGCCTTCGCCGGAGGCTTCGGCGGACAAGCGATGGCTGACCTCTTCACGATCGCGCTGATCTTCTCGACGATCCGCCTGTCGACGCCGCTCATCCTGGCGGCGCTGGGCGGACTGTTCTCCGAGCGATCGGGCGTCATCAACATCGCGCTCGAAGGCATGATGCTGGCGGGCGCGTTCACCGCCGCCGCGATGACCTATGCCACCGGCAGCCCATGGGTCGGCCTTGCGGCTGCCGATCGGCGCCGGCGTGCTGATTGCGCTGGTCCATGCGGTCGCGTGCATCCGTTACCGGGCGGACCAGGTGGTGGTCGGGACCGCGATCAACATTCTGATGATCGGCCTGCCGGGCTTCCTGAGCGGCGCGTTTTTCCTCTCGTCGGGATCGACGCCGCAGATTCCGATCGAGCAACTCGTTCCGCGCGCGCCCATCGTGATGGCGTTCGCATTTGTGCCGCTTACGTGGTACGTGCTGTATCGCACGCCGTTTGGCCTGCGCCTTCGCGCGGTCGGCGAGAATCCCGGGGCCGCGGATGCGGCGGGGCTCAACGTCGCGAAGATCAGATACAGCGGCGTGCTGCTGTCGGGCGCGCTTGCGGCGCTCGGCGGCGCGTATCTCTCGATCGGGCAGTCGTCGCTGTTTACGCGCAACATGACGTCAGGTCGCGGGTTCATCGCGCTGGCGGCGCTGATCTTCGGCAAGTGGCGGCCGGTGCAGACGCTGCTCGCGTGCCTCTTCTTCGGGCTCACCGAAGCGATTACCATCCAGATGCAGGGCGTTGTTAAACTGCCATCCGGAGACGACATTCCAGTGCAGTTCATCCAGATGGTGCCCTACGTGCTGACGATGGTCGTGCTGGCCGGCTTCATCGGCCACTCCCGGCCGCCGCGGGCGCTCGGCCAGCCCTACGAGAAGGAACGGTGAGCGCGCCGTCGTACTACGATCAGGTGCAGAGCGCCGCAGCGCGTGTTCGCTCGACCTCGGAGACCATTCCCGACGTCGCGGTCGTGCTCGGATCCGGACTTGGGCGGGTTTGCGTCGAGCCTCGGGAACGCCACGTCGATCCCCTATGGCGACATCCCGAACTGGCCGGATTCGAGCGTGGTCGGCCATGAAGGGCGGCTGGTGATCGGCGAGGTCGCCGGGCGTCGCGTCGCCGCGCTGTCGGGCCGCGCCCACTTCTACGAAGGGCACGACCTGCGAACGGTGACATTTGCCACGCGGGTGCTCGGCGTGCTCGGCGTGAAGACGCTCATCCTGACGAATGCCGCCGGCGGCATCAAACAGCGGCTTCGCCCCTGGCGATCTGATGGTGATCGACGACCATATCAACCTGCTGGGCAGCAGTCCGCTGGTCAGGTCCGAACGACGAGCGATTTGGCGTTCGGTTTCCGGACCTGACGCATGTATATTCACCGCGGCTGCGGCGACTGGCCGACGAGACGGCCGCGGCGCAGGGCATGACGCTGCAGGCACGGCGTCTATGCCGCATGTCACGGGCCGTCATACGAGACGCCGGCGGAGGTGCGGTATCTGCGCACTGATCGGCGCCGATGCGGTCGGGATGTCGACGGTGCCCGAGGCGATCGTGGCGCGGCACATGGGCATCGAGGTGCTGGGCATCTCGTGCATCACGAATTTCGCCGCGGGTGTGCTGCCGCAGCCGCTGAACCACGACGAGGTGCTCGAGACGGCGCAGCGGGTCCGGGACACGTTCATCGCGTTGTTGAAGGGCGTCATTGCAGGAATCTGAGAGGATGCGTGGCTGATCAATCTGTTGTTTCCGTTGTCGCGCTGGAAGTGTCCGACGGCAAGGAACGCGAGTTTCTCGCGCTGACGGGGCGGTTGCAGGCGCTGGTTCGCTCGAAGGGCTACGGCACGAATCAGCTCCTTCAGGACGGCTCCCATCCGCGCCGGTATTACGACATTCGCATCTGGCGCAACGCCGACGCGGCTGCGAAGGCTGAAGGCGACAGCGACATCGGCGGTCTCAGGCGCGACCTGGCGAAGCACCTGCAGTCGACGCCGATCGTCGACGTGGCGTGGGCCGTAGAGGTTGGCCTCGCGGCGGCGGGCCCTGGCAGGAGCGCCGGCAGCTGGCGCGACCGGCGTCAATCAGCCGAGCGCGCGCGAGCAGAGTGCGGCGTTCAGCGGATCGCGAAAAGCGCGTGCGCGCCGACCGCCGCGTCGGTCCTCGCCGCGGGAGCGAGCCGCTCCGCCTGAAGCCCTTCGGCGCCGTTCAGAGTTCGGCGCTCCGCATTCGCACGTCGTCCACGCGGCGAGAATCGCGCGCGAGCGCGCGCTGGCGGCGTTCTCGGAGTTCAAGGTCGGCGCGGCGCTCGAAACCACCGACGGCCGAATCATCACCGGCTGCAACATCGAGAACTCCACCTACGGCCTGACGATGTGCGCCGAGCGCGTCGCGATTTTCAAGGCGGTGTCCGAAGGATACCGCTCGTTCACGCGCATCGCAGTCGTCGCGGACACGTCGCAGCCGACGTCTCCATGCGGCGCATGCCGCCAGATGTTGTGGGAGTTCGCCGGCGACATCGAGGTGATCCTCGCCGATCTCGACAACATCAAGACGACCGCACCGGCTGAAGGATCTGCTGCCGCATCCGTTCGACGCGCGGTTCATCGAGTGACTGTAAATGCTTACAGTAGATCAGACGATCAGAAGACCAGAGAAAATTTCCTTCTGATCTGATCTCTTGATCTTCTGTTCAAGATCTCCATCAGCCGTATTCAAGTATCATTTCCTCACATGCTTCCGACTATTGAGTGGAACGACGAAGGCGTCGTGATGATCGATCAGCGCAAGCTGCCTGGCGCTGAGATCTACGTCACGTGCAAGAGCGCGAAGGACGTCGCGAAGGCCATCAAGACGATGGTGATCAGCGGCGCGCCGGCGATTGGCGTGGCGGCGGCCATGGGATTGGCGCTTGGCGTGCGGCAGAGCACGGCCACCGGAACGACGAAGCTTGCCGGAGAGTTCTACAAGCTGTGCGAGATGATGGCCGACACGCGCCCGACGGCGGTGAATCTGTTCTGGGCGATCGATCGCATGAAGCGCGTGTTTGCCGAAGCCGGCGTCGTCGGGCCAGTCGGTCGATCAGATCAAGGACCGGCTCGCCGCCGAGGCGCGCATGATTCACGACGAAGACGTCGCGAGCTGCCGCGCGATGGGGGCGTTCGGCGCGACCGTCGTGCCGGATGCGCGCGCGCGTGCTGACGCATTGCAACGCCGGCGCGCTGGCGACCGCCGGATACGGCACGGCGCTCGGCGTGATTCGCGGCGCGGTCGAGCAGGGAAAGAAGGTCGCGGTCCTCGCCGACGAGACGCGTCCGTTTCTCCAGGGCGCGCGGCTGACGGCGTGGGAGCTGACGCGGGACGGCATCGACACGACGGTGATCACCGACAACATGTCCGGCGCGCTGATGCTCGGCGGCCAGATCGATCTCGTTGTCGTCGGCGCCGATCGCATCGCCGCCAACGGCGACGTCGCGAACAAGATCGGCACCTACACCGTCGCCGTGCTCGCGAAGGAGCACGGCATCCCGTTCTACGTCGCCGCGCCGATCTCGACGATCGATCTGGCGACGCCGGACGGCAGCGGCATCCCGATCGAGGAACGCAACGCGAAGGAAGTGACGCATCTGGGCCCCGCGCGGCTGACGCCGGCAGGCCGCCAAAGTGCGGAACCCCGCGTTCGACGTCACGCCGCACAAGTACGTGACGGCCATCATCACCGAGCGCGGCATCGCTCGCGCGCCATACTCCGAGTCGCTGCCGAACCTGGTCAACGGCACGGGCGTCTAAACGAAGCCTGCCATCATTGTCCATGCTGATGCTCGGCATCGAGACGTCGTGCGACGAGACGTCGGCCGCCGTCGTCGCCGAAACGGGCGGCACGTGGACGATCGGGTCGAACATCGTCGCGTCGCAGGTGGCGATCCACCGCGAGTGGGGCGGTGTCGTGCCCGAGCTCGCGTCGCGCCAGCACATCCGCGACATCTGCGGCGTCGTTCGTGCGGCGCTCGATACCGCGAAGACCGAGCTGTCAGAGCCTCGATGCGATCGCCGTCACTCAGGGGCCCGGCCTCGTGGGCTCGCTGCTCGTCGGCGTCTCGTTTGCGAAGTCGCTCGCGGTCTCGCTGAATCGTCCGCTCGTGCCGGTGCATCATCTTGCCGGCCACATCGAGTCGCTGTTCCTGCAGCACGGCGACTTGCCGCTGCCGCTCGTCGCGCTCGTCGTGTCTGGCGGCCACACCAGCCTGTATCTCGTGAAGGAGCCGGGCTCGTACGCGCGCATCGGCCGGACGCGCGACGATGCGGCGGGGGAGGCGTACGACAAGGTCGCGAGGCTGCTCGGCCTCGGATATCCGGGCGGGCCGATCGTCGACAAGCGCGCGCGCGACGGCAACGACCAGGCGATCGCGCTGCCGCTGGCGCGCATGACCCACGCCGATCGCAACGCGCCGGCGAGTAAAGGGCGATCTGGATTTCAGCTTCAGCGGGCTGAAAACCGCCGTGCTGCGCCACGTGCGCCAGCGCACGGACGGCGCCGCTGACCGACGCGGAGATCAACGACATCTGCGCCAGCTTTCAGCGCGTCGTCGTCAGCGCGCTGCTCGATCGCGTGTTCGACGCCGCCGAACGGTTCGGCGCGCAGAGCGTCGGCATCGCCGGCGGCGTGTCGGCGAACGCGCGCCTGCGAAACGATTTCGCCGTCCGCGCGGCGCGGCTCGGGTTTCCCGCCTACGTGCCGGCGCTCTCGCTCTCGACGGACAACGCCGCGATGATTGCCGCCGCCGGCCTCAGGAATTTCCACGCGGGCAAGCGCGCCGGACTGGATCTGAACGCGGACGCGTCGCTGGAGCTTTGATGTCTCAACGCAAAGACGCCAAGTCGCCAAGGAATTGTTCTTGAAGAAGAAGTCCCTTCGCGTCTTCGCGTTGAGACGTCCTACTCCCCGATCACTTTTATCAGCACCCGCTTGTTCCGGTTGCCGTCGAACTCGCCATAGAAGATCTGCTCCCACGGCCCGAAGTCGAGCTTGCCTTTCGTGATGGCGACGACGACTTCGCGCCCCATGATTTGCCGCTTCAGGTGCGCGTCGGCGTTGTCTTCGCCGGTGCGGTTGTGGTGATAGTGATCCGGATCGGGGTTGAACGGCGCGAGCTCCTCGAGCCACTTCCGAAATCGTGATGCAGCCCGCGCTCGTTGTCGTTGATGAACACCGAGCCGTGATGTGCATCGTGTTGACCAGCACGAGCCCCTCCTGAACGCCGCTGGCGCGCACCGCCTCGTCCACTTCGGGCGTGATGTTGCGGAACGCCATTTTTGAAGGAATGTTCAGCGTCAGGTACTTCGTCTGTGCTTTCATGCACGTAAAATACCTCAACGCGATGCCGACCGATCCTTTCGATCTCGTCCGCAGGTGGTTTCAGGCGTTCAACGCCGGCGACATCGACAGCCTGGCCGCGCTCTATCACGACGACGCGACCAACGATTCGGGCGCCGTCGTCGCTCGCGGGCGCGAGGCCGTGCGGCAGGAGATCGCGGGAGCGCTCGCGCGATCGGCGCAGCGCAACGTGCGGATGATCGCGCGCGTCGAGACCGGCGCGATGCACGCGGAGTGGCGCGGCCGCGAGGAGAATCCCGAGAGCGGCGACGTCGCTGACGAGCGCCGGCTACGACGAGTTCTGGATCGAGAACGGTCTGATCCGGCGCCAGCGCGGCGTGCTGCATCCCTTGAGCTTCCAGACCGAGGAAGAAGTCGTTGCCCGTCAACGCGACCCGGCCGTCGCGGCAGTATCCCGGCCAGCCGATCGTCGGCGTGGGTGCGGTCATCATGCAGGATGGGAAGGTCGTGCTCGTGAAGCGGCGCTTCGAGCCGCTGGCAGGGCAGTGGAGCCTTCCCGGCGGCCGCCTCGAGCTTGGCGAGACGCTCGAGGCCGGGCTCGCCAGGGAAATGCTCGAGGAAACCGGCCTCGAAGTCGAGGTGGGTCCGGTCGTCGACGTGTTCGACCGCATCCTGCTCGATCCCGAGCGGAAGGTACGCTATCACTACGTGCTCATCGACTATCTGTGCCGGCCGATCGGCGGAACGCTCGACTCACGGCTCCGACGTCGCGGCGGCTGAGCTCGTCGATCCCGGCGAGCTCGATCGGTACCGTCTGACGCCAAAAGCGACGTCGGTCATCGAAAAGGCGGTCGCCGTTGCGAGGACGCATCAATGGCAAAAGACGCGAGCGCTAATCACAGGCGGATCTGTCGGCATCGGCGCGGCGCTGGCCGAAGTCTTTGCCGGGCATGGGCACGATCTGATTCTGGTGTCTCGCAACTCGCGAGAAGCTCGAAGCGCGCGGACGGGCGATTCACGATGCAGTTCGGCGTGCGACGTCGTGTGCCTTGCCGAAGATCTGACGGACCCCGACGGCGCGCGCCGGCTGCACGAGGCGGTCACGAGTCGAGGCCTCGACGTGCACTATCTCGTCAACAACGCCGGCGTCGGGCTGTACGGAAAGTTCGCCACGACCGATCTCGACGCCGAGCTGAAGATGATTCAGCTGAACGTGACGTCGGTTGTCGATCTCACGAAGCGGTTCCTGCCGTCGATGATCGAGCGCCGCAGCGGGCGTATCCTGAACGTCGCTTCCACGGCGGCGTTCGTGCCCGGCCCGTGGATGTCGGTGTACTACGCGACCAAGGCGTTTCTTCTCTCGTTTTCGCAGGCGATCGACTACGAGCTGAAGCCGAGCGGCATCACGGTGACGACGCTGTGCCCGGGACCGACGGAGTCGGAGTTCAAAGTGCGCGCCGGGTCGCAGCGGTCGCGCCTGTTCGAGGCGTTCGTCATGGACGCGCCGCGCGTGGCGCGCGTCGGCTACGACGCGATGATGAAGGGGAAAGCGGTGGCGATCCCCGGCTTGCGGAACAAGCTGATTCCGGTCGCCGCACGCCTGGCGCCGCGGCCGCTGATCGCGGAGTTGTCGCACCGGGCGGCGCGGCCGTCGGAGAAAGCTCGACAGAGCGGAAGCCTGAGGAGCGAGAGCCATGTTCGAGCTGACGCGTGAGAACGCCTGGAACATGCTGACCGAGCACACGAAGGGCGAGAGCCTGCGGAAGCACGCGCTCGCCGTCGAGGCAGCCGTGCGCGGATATGCGCGCACGTTCGGCGAGGACGAAGAAGTGTGGGGCGTCGTCGCGCTGCTGCACGATTTCGACTACGAGCAGTATCCAGAGCTGAAGGATCATCCGTTTCGCGGCGCGGAGATTCTGCGTGCGCGCGGGTGCCCCGAGTTCGTCATCCGCGCGATCCTGTCGCACGGCGAGCACACCAACACTCCACGGGAGTCGAAGCTCGAGCACACGCTGTTCGCGTGCGACGAGATGGCGGGGTTCGTCACCGCCGCTGCGCTCGTGCGGCCGTCGAAGAGCGTCCAGGACCTCGAGGCGTCGTCCGTCATGAAGCGGATGAAGGACAAGGCGTTTGCCAAGGGCGTCAGCCGCGACGATCTGCGCAAGGGGGCCGAAGAGCTCGGCCTGCCGCTCGAGGAGCACATCACGAACGTGATCGGCTTCATGCGGGAGCGCCGTGATGTGCTGGGCCTCTGACGCTGTGAGCTCTCAGTTGTCGCTCTGCAGCTCTCAGCGCCTGTCTCGGCTCTCCCAGGGAACGCGGCATTTAACCCTGTCCGTATAGTCAGTTGATGTCCAGTCGCCGTTCTCGACCGCGTCGGCGTGCGCTACGGCACTCAGTGGGCGCTGTCTGACGTCTCGGCCTCGTTTCCCGAAGGGGCGGTCGGCCTGCTCGGGCCGAACGGCGCCGGCAAGAGCACGATGCTCAAGGCGCTGCTCGGCCTCATCAAGCCCGACAGCGGCCGCATCAGCGTGCTCGATCTCGACGTCGCCGTCGCGCCGCTCGAGATTCGCGCGCGCGTCGGCTACATGCCCGAGAACGACGCGCAGATTCCCGGCATGTCGGCCGTCTCGTTCGTCGCCTATTGCGCCGAGCTGTCCGGCCTGCCGGCGGCCGACGCGATGCAGCGCGCGCACGAAGTGCTCTACTACGTCGGCCTCGGCGAAGCGCGCTACCGCAACGTCGAGACGTATTCGACCGGCATGAAGCAGCGCATCAAGCTCGCGCAGGCGCTCGTGCACGATCCCGATCTGCTGCTGCTCGACGAGCCGACCAACGGCATGGACCCGAAGGGGCGCGAAGAGATGCTCGCGCTCGTGCGCGACATCGCGCACAACAAGAAAATCAGCCTCATCCTGTCATCGCACGTGATGCCCGACGTCGAATCGGTCTGCGATGCGGTCGTCGTCATGAACCGCGGCCAGGTCGTCATGCAGGGTCCGATCGCCTCGCTCAAGAAGCCGGCCGGCCACATCTTCGAAGTGCGCGTGAAGGGCAATCGCGACGCGTTCGTCGAGCGGCTTCGCTCGCAGGCGTACGAGTGCCGCGAGACCGACGCCGACATGTTCCGCGTCCTCATGCCGCCCGGCGCCGGTGCCGATCAGCTGTTCGCCTCGGCGGTGGCGGTCGGCGCGCAGGTGCGTCATCTCAAGCCGAGCGTGCCGACGCTCGAAGACGTGTTCGCCGAAGCGGTGGGGGCGCGAGTAGATGCCTATCCATCGCGAGCGATATCGAAGGCGCGAGGGTGGCGTCGACCTGCGCCCGAGGTCAGGGCGCGATGGCGCGTGGGTGGTGATTGCGGCCAACGGGCTGCGATCGCTCGTGCGGAAGCGCGCGTTTCTCTTCCTGATGATCCTCGCGTGGATTCCGGTCGATCGTCCGCGGCGTGCAGATCTGGGCCGCGGCCAACGTGCCGGGCATGTCGCAAATCGGGATGCTCGCCGTCACGCCGCAGATGTTCCGCGATTTCCTCAACCAGCAGGAGCCGCTGGTCTTTTTCATCACCGTGTATGTCGGCTCGGGCCTGATCGCCGACGACATCCGCGCGAACGCGCTGCAGCTGTATCTTTCGCGGCCCATCACGCGCACGCAATACATCGCCGGGAAGGCCGCGATTCTCATGGCGCGCGCTGGCCGCCGTCACCTTCGTGCCCGCGATGCTGCTGCTCCTGCTCGTGCCGGCGTTCGCCGGCAGCATGACGTTCCTCCGGGAGAACTTTTCGCTGCTCGCCGTCGATTTCGGCATATTCCGTGATTCAGATCACGCTGTCCGCGTTTCTGATTCTCGCGTTGTCGTCGCTCAGCAAGAGCCGGTGGTTCGTGGCCATGCTGTATGCCGGCCTGGCGTTCTTCACGCATGCCGTCTTCGGCGTGCTGGGCGCCGCCCGTCGAAGGCTCCGCGTTTTCGTGGGTGTCGATTTTCGCAAACGTCCGCCAGGTCGGGGACGTGCTGTTCCGCCTGCCGCCGCGTCACGACACGCACCCGCTCATCTCCGCAACGGTGATTGTGCTCATCATCGTCGCCTCGGCGTTCGTTCTGCGCCGGCGAATCCGCGCGATCGAGGTGGTCACGTGACGACCACTGGCACTGACAGAGCAGAGAGCAGAGAGCAGAGGGCAGACGGCAAAGGGCAGATTGAAGTCGTGCGGGCCGAGAACCTGTCGAAGTGGTACGGCCAGGTGATCGGGCTCAACGACATCACGATCACCATCGGCGGCGGCGTGACCGGCCTGCTCGGACCGAATGGCGCGGGCAAGTCGACGCTCCTCAAGCTCATCACCGGGCAGCTGAAGCCGAACAAGGGCACAGTGAAGATTCTCGGCGAGCCGGTATGGGGCAATCCCGACATCTTCCTGCGCATGGGCGTGTGTCCCGAGCAGGACGCGTTCTACGACCGGATGACCGGTCACGAATGGGTGACGGCGCTGCTGCGCCTGCACGGCCTCGGCGATCGCGAGGCCGCCGACACCGCGATGGCGGCGCTCGAGCAGGTCGATTTGAAGGACGCCGCCAACAAGCGCATCGGCGCCTACAGCAAGGGCATGCGCCAGCGCGTCAAGCTGGCGCAGGCGCTCGCGCACGAGCCCGAACTGCTCGTCCTCGACGAGCCGTTGTCCGGGATGGATCCGCTCGCGCGCCGCAAGACGATTCGCCTCCTTCGCGACTGGGCGGCCAACGGGCGCAACGTCATCGTCTCGAGCCACATCCTTCACGAGGTCGAGGCGCTGACGTCCGACATCCTGCTGATGCACCACGGGCGCGTGCTCGCCGAAGGGAACGTGCACCAGATTCGCGATCTCATCGACGAGCATCCGCACACGGTATGCCTGCGATCGAAGCATCCGCGCGCGCTGGCGACGACGCTCGTGGCGAACGAGGACGTGCTGAGCGTGCGATTCGAGGAGGATGCCGTGTTCGTGCAGACGGCGCAGGCCGGACGCGTTCTATGCGCGCATCACCGAGATGGCGGCAAACGACGGGAGCGGCGACATCTACGAGATCACGTCGCCCGACGACAACCTGCAGGCCGTCTTCGAATATCTGGTGAAGTCATGAACTGCATTCTGCGAGCGGCCGGTTCTGCGCGTGTTCGACATGTCGCTCGGGCAGATGCTGTGGTCGCGCCGCACCGTGTTCATGGCGCTCGCGACCGGCGCTCCCGTCGTCATCGCGGTGCTGCTGCGCGTCATTCACGAAATGGGGCTGTCGTCGTTCAGGGTCAACGGCGTGCCGGTGCCCGGCCCCGTAATTTTCGGCGGCATGATCTGGCTGCTGTATCTGCGCTTCGTCGTCCCCGTGCTCGGCGCGTTTTACGGAACGTCGCTGATGTCCGACGAAGTCGAGGATCGCACCATCACGTATCTGTTCACCCGGCCCGTTCCGAGGGGCGCCGTCATCATCGGCAAATACCTCGCGTATCTCGCCTGCACCGCCCTCGTCGTCCTGCCGTCGGTGACCGCGGTCTATCTGCTCATCACGCCCGTGTCGGGCGGCAGTATCGGCGGCACGTTCCCGCAATTGCTCACCGATCTCGGGCTGCTGGCGCTGGGGCTCGCCGTGTACGGCGCCGTGTTCGCGCTGATCGGTGCGCTGGTGCCGCGGCCCGCTCGTCGCGGGGCTGCTGCTGATCTTCGGATGGGAGCAGGTCGCGCTCGTCGTGCCCGGCTATCTCCGCCGCTTCACCGTCGCGCATTATCTGCAGGCGCTCGTGCCGCACGCGATGCCCCAGGACGACACGGTGGCGGCCATTCAGTCGCTGTTTGCCGACCCGCCGCCGGCGATGTCGAGCCTCACGTCGCTGGCGGTCATCGCGGTCGTTGCGCTGTGGCTGGCGGCGCGGACGGTCGAGCGCAAGGAATACGTGCTGGACCAGTAGGGATCGTGGGGTCCTGAGGGACGTAGGGATGGTGGGGGACTGGGGAACTCCGACAATGCCGCGTCCGTCCAATTGGGTATCGACCCTTCATGACCAGGAAAACCCGCTATTTCGTGCTGGCCGCCGGCGCGGTGCTCGTCGTCGGTCTTGGCGGGCGGGCTGATCGCCTACCTGGCCTACAACCGCGTGGCCGGCCTGCCGGCGGGATTGCCGCCCGAAATGCGCTACGTGCCGGCCAACGCCGCGCTCGTCGCGTTCGCCGACGTCCGCGCGGTGATGAACTCCGAGCTGCGCCGCGCGCTGATGCCGAGCATCGATCCCGAATCGCGCAAGGGCCGGCAGATGATGAACGACTTTGCCGGCGTCGATCGTCGAGAAGCAGGTCAACCGCGTCGTGGCGTATGTCGAGCCGTACACAGCTCCAGACCCGCAGGCACAGGCGAAGCCCGACATCCCGAGAGCGCTGGTGCTGGTGCAACGGCACGTTCGACTCCGCGCGCATCGAGGCGTTCATTCGCGAGCGCGCGGGGACCATGGACGAGTACAAGGGACGGAAGATTCTCGTGCACCGCGAGGACGGCCAGGACGTCGCGGTGGGCCTTGTCGGATCCGATTTGATTGCGATGGGGCAGGCCGACCTCGTTCGCGGCGTCATCGACATGTCGCAGGGGTCCGGACTCGCGAAGAACATCACCGCCAACCCCGAGATGATGAATCTCATTCGCGACAATGCCGGCAGCACGGCATGGGTCGTCGGGCAGTTCGACGAGAATCGCCGCCGCATGCGGCTTCCAAGCGGTGTGGCGGAGCAGGTGCCGCCGATCCGGCTGGTGTCGGTCAAGGCCAATATCAACGGCGGCGTCAAAGCGACGATCCGCGCGGAGGCAGGCGACAAAGCTGCGGCCGATCAACTGCGGGACGTCGTGCGCGGCTTCATCTCGCTCGCGCGGCTGCAGGGCGGCGCAAAGCCGGAGATCGACGAGCATGCTCAAGTCGATCGAGCTGTCGGGCAGCGACGCCACCGTGCGTTTGTCATTCGCGCTATCCCCCGAAACCCTTCGCGCAGTCGCGCCCGGCCCGCGCCGCCGTGGGAACGCTGGATCGCCAGAGCCCGCGAAACCCGAACCAGCGAAGTAAGCTACAATCTTCAGTAACCTGAAATCTTGCCTTCAGATTCTAGTTTCCAGATTCTAGATTTCAGGATTTCAGCCGCCCAATGTCCGAACAAGTGTTTTTCTACGGCACGCTGCGCACGGGCTTCAACCGCACCACGCGCGCGGGTATCGACGCTTTCCTGAAGTTTGCCGGCCGCGGTTGGATCAACGGAAAACTGTTCGACCTCGGTATCTATCCAGCGGCAGTCCCTGCGAGCGATGCGCGAGTGTGGGGAGAGGTGTTCGAGATCACTGATCCGCCGGCGGTGCTCGCTGCGCTCGATCGCATCGAGGGACATCGGCCGGCCGAGCCCGAGCGCAGCCTCTACAACCGCGTCCGCGTGTCGGCCACGCTGGACGACGGCCGCACCGAGGATGTGTGGGTGTATTTCTACAACGCTCCGCTCGGACGAGCGCCGCGAATTACCTCAGGCGATTACATCGAACATCTGAAATCGCGGTAGGGGTGCCGGAACCCCGATGTCCTTTACACCAACCTCCGTCCTGCTCTGATCGCCTCGATAAACTCCACAATCACCCCGCGTATGCGTTCGGACGGCTCGATAAATTCGAATCCGGATTTGTAGTGGACGACTCCTGGTCGACGTCGCTGATGCGGCAGTGGGCGACGCGGCCCTTCAGCACGACAGATTGATCGCCGAGTGTCAGCCTGATGTCGTGAAGTGAGTTCAGGTGGAGTGGAAATGACGTCTCGACAAGGCATCCGCCGCGGCTGATCTCCTTGATCGAGAGCGGCTGGAACACCATGACCTCGCCATGGAGCTCTCCGAGAATTTCGAGCCGCTCCCGGTCGCGCTTGTCGTCCCAGGTTTCGCTCACGTGTGCCGCGTAAGTGTACGAATCACACCGGCCAAAATGCAAAAAAAGGGGCGGGAGCTATTTGCTCCTCGCCCCTGTACGACCGCCTGCGTCGCCGTAGTGCCGCCAGAGCACATAGCGCGAAGGCGACGAAGGCGGGTCAGTTCAGCTGCATCAGCGGCCGGCTGGCAGAACACGTCCTCCGGCGGGTCGAGCGATTCATCCTGGGTCTCTTCATCGTCCTGCGACGACGTGCAGGTGACCAGCGGGATGTACTTCGTCTCCTCGTCGAGCTTCAGCATCGACAAGCACCTGGAAGCCGTCGAGGTCGTCGATGTCGAGGCACACGATAATCAAGTGCGGCGTCAACCGCTTGATATGGCTGTAAGCGTGTTCGGTCGATTCGACGAACACGATGTCGTATTGGCCTGCGTCGAGCACAGTCTCCAGTAATCCGTTCAGTTGAGACTGCTTGCTGACCACGACAACCTGCTGTGAGGCAGACCTCACTGTCGTCGGCGTTCTCGCGTCGTGTGGTGGTCATCATGGTCGCCTCCGTCTCCTGCCCACTACTAATACAAGAAGCAGGCCAAGATCCGGCAGGCGACTTCGAGCCCGTGAAAAGGGCCGTTTCTTCAACGATTTGCGCAGGATGTCATCTCGATAGTGGCGCAAAAAGGGGTCGTACAAAAAAAAGGGGGAGCAGCGGCTCCCCCCAAAACATGCGCGACTAACGAACGTACGACTAACGAATCGACGAACCTTAGAACAGGAACTTCACCGAAACCTGGCCCTGCGTGCCCGGCTTCGAACAGGTCGTCCATGCCGTAGCGTGGATCGTACGCGTTCGCGCCGTCTGGAGTGGCCCTGATCATCGCGTTGTAGTCGTAGCCTTTGTAGAGGTCGACGGCGTGAGGTCGATCGCCGACGACGGCGCGAGGCACGCCGGCGCCGCGGTTCAGGTAGTTGAACACGTGCCGCGCCGTCTTCTGGTTGAAGAGGTTCAGCACGTTCAGCTCGAGCCGCAGCCGCTTGTTGCCCGCCATTGGCAGCTCGTGCGACACGAGCAGGTCGGTCTTGCTGAACATCGGGCGTGCGGCCCATGTCGCCGCGGCCTTCGACGAAGAGCTCCGTCTGGTTGACCGAGTTCACGTAGGTCGTCATCGGCGTGCCGCTGCCGACATACACGAACGCGCCGATTTGCGTGTTGCGCGCCACATTGTAGGCGCCGTAGAACTTGGCGACCACGCGGACGATCCGTCGCGAGACGGCCGAGCACGTCGAGGTTGCCGTGCGAGTCGAACATCGCGTCGTCGAGGTCCCAACCGCGGTTCACGTTGCCGCCCTCACGGAAGATCGAGGACCCGGCCTGCTGCTGCGCAGTGGCCAGTCTGACGCCAGTGGTCGGCGTGCGGATTTCGTCCGAGCTCGCGATGCCGGCGTAGTTGCCATAGAGCCGGCTGATCGTCACGTTGGCGCTGCCGAACCAGTTGTTCGAGAAACGGCGGCTGATGCCCAACTCGACCGCGTCGTACTGACGCTTGGCCTTCGGCATTGGGAACGAGCCGCCGCCCGTCAGCGGAGCCGCTGACGCCGGCATGATCGACGTCGTGCCTTCACCGGGGTTGCCGAGGAGATACGCCTCGTTGCCGTCGACGAGCGCGCCGAGGTCTTCGATCGTCCGGTTCAGGTTGTTATGCACGAAGTGGAAGGTCGCCACCGTGCGCGGATTGACTTCGAAGTCGAAGCCCGCGCTGTAGCTGTCCTGCGACATCGGCTTCGCGCGTTGTCGATCGTTTCGAAACGGGGTACGCGGAGATCGCGGCAGGCGCCGGAACCAGTCCATAGATCCCTGCCCGGCATGTTTTCAGCGTCGCCGTTATCGGGTGCGCCGGGTCATCGATCGATCGATAGTAGATGCACCAGACCTCACCGCCGAACAGGTTGCGCGCCATCGAGTACTTGGTCCAGTCGAAATAGCGGCCCCAACTTGCGTACAGCTTCGACCGCCCATGACCAGTGACGTCGTAGCTGAATCCGAGGCGCGGAGCGATCCTCTCGCCAAAACCGAAATCGAACACGTACCTCCGCAGTTCGGTTCTGTACGCAGGGACCTTCTCGTGTTCCGAACGCACGCCGACGTTAAGGGTTAAGTTGTGCGCGATCTGCCACTGGTCCTGCACATAGAGGGAGACGATGTCCGCACCGGCTTGCCGAATAGTCCACGATTGGTAACGGTGTAATAGCCATACGCGCCGCGATCGCCGGCACGTCCGGGGAAGGCCGTGGGGATTCCCCAGAAGATATCAACGTAGCCGCCCGGATACCGCGAGTCGATGTCGTTGAGCGCATATTGATAGCCGAGACCTCCTTTCACGAGGTGCCGTCCGGCACGTTCGAGTCTATGGGTGTAGTCCACATTCCATGACGATCCGCCCGGTCGTATCGAACTTCGTCTGCAGGCTGCGCGGCACGTTCTGCGTTCCGGCCGAACCGCGATATTGTTCGGGGACGCCGAGCGCCGAGGCGGCCGTTTGATATGTGTAGCTTGTAGTTGGCCCTATACCCCTGTCGGAGTACCGATCGTGGAACAATCCAGCCCTCAGTGCGACAAGGCCGGAATTTGCTATCGCCACATCCGCGCGTGCCGTCGTGTTCACCTGCCGCTGTCAGCCAGCCGCGTGTCGTATTCGGTTCGTTCGCGGCCTTGCTGCTGGATATCCAATTCGCGCCAAATCCGTTGTACATGGGCAGAGAGCCAACCACGTCACCGTGCGCGACGAGCGCCGTCACGTGCGAGATCACGGGACCCATGCTGAGACTCAACTTGGCGAACGCCTGAGCAAACCTGGCCGTGCGCGAGATGCGGCCTTTGTCTCGTCCTGAGGAGAACAGGTAGTCGTTCGCCCGCCGATGGAAGCCCGGAGCGACGGAGACGAAGAAGAACAGTCTGTCGCGTGTTACGGGTCCGCCGAAGGTGCCCCCGACCTCATGATGAGACTCCGGCTGCTTCCCATCCTGGACGTAACGTCACATCCTTCTCATTGAAAGGGTCAAGAGCGAGCCGCATTGGTGGTCTGGCCCGCAACGAGCTGCCACCGAGCGTAGTAGTGAATCTCGCCATGGAAGATCTGTCCGCCCGACCGCGTGACCGCACTGATGACGCCGCCGAGCGCGCCTGCATACTCAGCCGGAAAGCCAGTCGTCTTCACTTGCACTTCCTGAATGTATTCGAATATCGTGTTCTGTCGCGACGACCCGTTGATGATGCTGGTCGTGTCGATGCCGTCGACTGTAAAAGACGTTTTCAGCACCGCTGGCGCCATTGACCTGAATTCCGCCCTCAATGTCTCCATGAGTGAGCGATGGTGCCGTCAGCGCGATCGATTGAAAGTGCGGGTTTTGGGTAATCGGTTTATTTCTTCCGACGGTGACGGTGTGTCCGACAGTTGCGCTGTTCGCGTCGACCAGAGTGCACGCGCTCGGCTGTTACCTCTACTCGTTCGGTGATGACTGCCGACCCGTAACACCGCAGAAAGCGTCACCATTCGGCCGGCACGCACTTCGACGAGAGGCACTTCCTGTCGCGCAAATCCGGTTGCTTCGCATCGAACGGCGTACTCACCTGGGGCGAGGGGGACCCAGTATGTGCCGGAGGTTCCCGTGGCAACCGTTATGACGCGTGCCGAGTGAAGATTGGTGATGACGACACGGGCACCAGGCAACACGTTATCTGTCTGGTCAACCACTTGGCCTGTGATGACGCCCGTGAGTTCCTGGCAATGCACGCCTGACCGTGCCAAAGAAAGAGCAGAATCGCCGAGAGGGCTGCAGTTTGTAGCGGCACCAGCAATCCCTTGCGACATAGCCTCCACCTCCTGGAAGGTGTCGCCGTTGCAAACAGGATGCTTCGTGAGCGCTGTAGAGCGTGATTCTGCACGCAAACGACGGCCTTGACGACGAGAGTAGCTGCGGGCATCCTCATTCTCATGCGCGCGCTGTTTCTTGCCGTTGTTCTGCCTTTCACGTATCACGTGGCCAATGCAGCCTGTCTTCGCCCAAGGTGCCGAACCGGGCGATCCCATGCGTATCGTCGTTCTCGTGGATAACAGCCAGATACCTATGGTCGACCCGTTGCCATTTATCCGGCGCGGGCTTAAGGAGTTCTTGAACGCCCTGCCACCGAATCACGAGCTGATGCTTGTGACGACGGGTGCGCAGATGAACATCAGGGTCGAGCCGACACGCGATTATCTAACCGTGATGCAGTCGGCGCTCTCGATCCAGGTGATGCGGAATTCTGGGAACGCGTTGATAAGCTCCGTGGAGGAAGTGTACGCACGATACCTGCGTGGCGTAGAGCGACGATTTCCCGTGTTAGTCATCGTCGCCACTGATGGGCGGGACATGAGCCCGCGTGTCACGAACCAAAGTGCGAACGCACTCTTGCGGCAGTTGACAGATTCCGGCGTACGCGTCAACGCGGTGATGCTGAGTCCGTCGGCCTACACCGCAGACGCGGGATCCCTGGTGGCTGCCTTTACGCTCGAGATGACAAAGCGAACTGGAGGTGCGTTCGAGCCAGCAAGTGCTGTTACCGCCCCAGCCAAGCTAAAGACATTGGCCGGTCGCATCGCACAGCAGTACAAGGCAGCTCTCTCCAGGGAGAGTCCCGGAAGGGGAGTTCCGCCGATAAGTGTGAAGAAAAAAAGGGGAGAGCCGCCACGCTCCCCCCTTGAACAAACGCGAACCTACCTTACGAAGGCGCCGCCGATCTCTAGAACAGGAACTTCACCATGAAGTGTGCTGTCGTGCCGTCACTCCAGAGGTCGTCCATGCCAAACCGTGGCTCGTTACCGATTCCGTTCCGACCGTCCGTTGTATTTGCGATCATTGCTTTGTAGTCGTAGGGATTTGCCAGGTCCTGGTTTCTCAGATTGATTGACGCCGCCGAGCGATTGCGGTTCAACAAGTTGAAACGATGACGAGCCGTCTTCTGGTTGAAGAGGTTCAACACGTTCAGCTCGAACCGCAGTCGGTCCGTGCTGCGCATCCCGAATTCGTGCGAGAGCAACAGGTCGGTCGTCGAAAGCATCGGCGTCCGGCCCAGGTCGCCGCGGCCTTCGACGAAGACCTCCGTGGCGTTGATGGTTCTGACGTAGGTCGTCAGCGGTGTGCCGCTGCCGACGTATTGATTAAGACCAATCTGCGTTCCGAACGGCGCCATATACGCCCCATACATTTTCAGGACGTGCGGACGATCAGTGGCGAGACGACCCGTAGGATCGAGATTGCCGTGCGAATCAAACATCATCTCGTCGAGATCGAATGCGCGCGTCGCGTTCCCGCCAGGGCGGAACGACTGCGCACTTTGCTGTTGATCGACCGCGAAATTGCTGAATCCTGGAGTGCGAATTTCGTCCGAGTTTGCGAGACCCGCGTAATTGCCGTACAGACGGCTCAGGACATAGCTCCCGCCAACGAACCAGTTGCCCGAGAATCGACGGTTCAGCGATACCTGCAGCGCGTCGTATTGCCGTTTGGGTTTGGGCACGTCGAACGGGCTGGTCAGCAGTTGAAATGAATGCGTGCTGTAACGATTCCTTCACCTGGGTTTCCGTAGACGTAGACCTCACTGCCATCGATGAGCTGTCCAACGTCCTCGATCGTGCGGATCAGGCTGTTATGGATGTAGTTCACGGACAGAAGCGTGGTAGGATGCAAGCTGGTACTCGAAGCCGCCACTGAAGCTGTCCTGACTCATTGGCTTCATGTCCGGATCGAGCTGATCGGTTCCGAAGCTCGGGACACGATGATCCTGATAGCCCTGGGCATTGCCCCACAGATCGCGGCCGGGCATATTGTCCAGATTGATGTTGTTGATGATCGACGGATCGTCGAGCGGACGGTAGTAGGTCGTCCAGATATCGCCGCCGAACGTCCCGCGCGCGAGCTTCGTACTTCGTCCAGTCGTAGTAGCGGCCATAGCTGCCGAACAGCTTCATGCGGCCGTCGCCAAACATGTCGTACGCCGCGCCAATTCTGGGCGCGATCTTCTCGCCCCATCCGAAATGGATCGCAACGTCCCGGTCTCTGTACGCGGGGATCTTCTCGTCTTCCAGGCGCAAGCCGAGATTCAGCGTGAGCCTGCCGACGCTCCACTGGTCCTGCACGTAGAAGTGCGAGATGTTGGCACCCGCTTCGCCAAAGGTTCCGAGGTCGTCCACTGTGTAGTAGCCGTATGTGCCCCTGTTCGTTCCGACGCCAGGCACCGTACTGGTAACGGCCGAATCCCAGTAGAGGTAGCACGCGGCCACCGGGGTACAGCTGATCCACGTCGTTCTGGTTGTGGCGGAGACCGCCTCCTACTTTGAGGGTGTGGTATCCAGCAGCAGTGAACGAAGCGTTGTAGTCGGCCTGAAAATACGTTTGTTTCGTCGTGTCATAGTCGACGATTTGAACAGCAGGTGTGTTCTGAGTCAGACGTGGCCCGGCGAAACCTGACGGGCACGAGGCGCTCCCGGCAATACAGGGCGTCTCGTAATACCACGGCGTCGTTGTCGGAACGCCGGTGTCGCTGTAATTGTCGTAGAAGTGCCCGACTTTCACGCTCACGAACGAGCTATTCGAGACGTTGATATCGGCGTTGCCCGTGAGGCTTCGCTGACTCTGTTCGTATCCGCGTGTCTTGTTGACTTCGTTGCTGGCCTTTGAGCTCGATATGAACTGCGGACCCGTGCCGGTATAGGCCGGCAGTGTGCCCGTGGACGTCGTCGGGGTGAGCAGCGCACCGAAATACGCGTTCACCCGCCGGCTGGCGTAGCTGACCTTCCCGTAGCCGCTCATGATCGTCTGGTCGCGCTTGATCTCGCCAGGATCAGTGCCGCTGCTGAACAGGTAATCGTTGGTTCTCGCGTTGAAGCGCGGCGAGAGCGAGCCAAAGAAAAAGAGGCGATCGCGGACGATAGGACCGCCGATCGATCCGCCCACTTCGTTGCGATTGTCGTCCTGCTTGTCATCCTGCACGGTGAAGACCGTGCGTTCATCGACCGGCGAAAGCACGAGACGCTGTACCGGCCCCGCGCTGAGGGAGCTGCCGGAAAAGTAATAGTGGCCCTCGCCATGGAACTGGTTGCCGCCTGATTTGGTCACCGCGCTGATCACGCCTCCCAGCGCGCCGCCATATTCCGCAGGAATGCCGACGGTCTTGACCTGGACTTCCTGCAGATACTCGAACACCGTGTTCTGGCGCGAGTGGCCTGCCAGCAAGCTGTTCGTCGAGACGCCATCAACCGTGAACTGGTTCTCGGAACCGCTGGCGCCGTTGACCTGGAATCCGCCCTCGATGTCGCCCGAGTTTACGGATGGCGCCGTCATCGCAATCGACTGGAAGCTGCGACCCTTCGGCATCCTGTCGATCTCTTCCGCCGTCACGTTGTGCGCGATGATCGTGCTGCGCGTATCCACGAGCGGAGCGCTTTCGGCGGTCACCTGGACGGCTTCCGTGAGGTTGCCGACCTTCAGCGTGGCGTTGATCGTGAACGTACGGCCGAGGAAAACGTTCACGTCAGGCATTTCCTGCCGCGCGAAGCCGCTCAGCTCGAAGGCGACTTTGTAAGTGCCCGGCTCGACGTCAGCGCGATAATTGCCTCCTCCGTCGGTCACTGCCGACGTGATGCGGCCCGTTTTGATATTAGTGAGGGTCACCGCTACTCCGGGAAGCACGCCGCCCTGAGGATCGACAAGCTGTCCCAAAAGTGTTCCTGTGCTCTCTTGAGCCTGCGCGATACGCGCCGGTCCGAGCAGCATGCCGAGCGACAACAAGAAGCACAGCAGCGCTGAGGCTGCCGGCCCCCGTTCGCGTCGTCTCGTATTCATAGCCTCTCCTTGAAAAATGGCCTTGGCCGTCTATTCTTGGCCGTCACTATTAACGTCCAAGCGAGCGCCTTACGAGAAAGATGCCAACTTTTCCAACTTCCGAATATAGCAAATTGCTAACAATTTGACGGAGCATTCCGGTCAAATTGCACGCAAATTCAATTTATTGGGTGCCATTATCCAAAATAATGAAGTAGGGTTTTTCTCTGCACCCTCGATGGCTGCAAACACATGACCCCTGAAGAGTTCCATGCCTATTGCAATCGCTCGAAAATCCGATAAAACGGTGGCATGCAACGCACGTTGCCGAGACTGTTACCTCTCGCGCTCGTCTTTCTGAGCGCCGGATCACTCGCCTACGGGCAAGCCACAACCGGCAGCATTTCTGGTCACGTAAAGTCGTCCGATGGCCAGGAATTGCCCGGCGTCATGATCGCGGTGACGTCGCCGATGTTGCAGGGCGCGCGCAACGGCGGTGGCGTCCGGGTCCGGCGATTATCTGTTTGCAGCGCTGCCGCCTGGCACCTACACCGTGTCGTTCGAGCTCACGGGATTTCAAACGGTCACACGCACGCAGCAGGTCGCGTCTGGGTACAACGGCCGTGTTGACGCCACGATGTCCGTGTCCGCAGTCGCCGAATCGGTCACCGTCGTCGGCGCCGATGCGCAGCCCCTTGCCGAGACGGCGCAGGTCGCCACGACGTTCAAGCAGGATTTGATGGCGACGCTTCCGTCGAACCGGACGATTGACGCCGTCATGCTGATGGCGCCATCGGTTCATGCGACCGGGCCGCGCGGCGCGTTCTCCGTCAACGGCGCGTTGTCTTACGAAAACCTTTACACGCTGAACGGCGCCGTCATCGTCGAAAACCTGCGGGGCGCCGCGTATCCCCTCTACATCGAGGACGCTCTCCAGGAAGTGACAGTGGCGACGGCCGGCGTCTCGGCGGAATACGGCCGGTTTAGCGGCGGGATGATCAGCGCGGTCACGAAGTCTGGCGGAGACACGTTCAGCGGCTCGCTTCGCACGTCGTTCGCGAACGACTACTGGCGCTCGAAGACGCCGGCCGCCAACGATCCCAAGCGCCTCGGCGACGGTCCGGAACCCGTGACCAACCCGATGTACGAGGCGACCCTGGGAGGCCCCATCGCGCAAAAACGTCTGTGGTTTTTTGGAGCGGCTCGCATCCGAAGCGAGGAAACCGTTCGCAGCACGCTCATGACGAACCAGTCCTACACGCGCACCAACGACGAGAAGCGTTACGAGGGGAAGCTGACGTACGCGCCCCGGCCGGCGCACTCCCTGCAGGGGTCATACATCAAGATCGATCAGATGCAGACGAACTTCACGTCGCAGAACGTGATGGACCTCGCGAGCCTGGCCACGCAGGTGCAGCCGTCTGATTTGCTGTCGCTGCGATACAGCGGGATCGTTTCGCCGAATTTCTCCGTCGAGGCGCAGTACTCGAGCCGCCACTTGACGCTGAATACGCGGAGCGGACACGCGCGACAGAATCAACGGCACCCTGCTCGTGGACGTCTCGAGAAACGCGCGCTACTGGAGCCCGACGTTCTGCAGCGTCTGCGGCGACGAGAACCGCGACAACGACGATTTTTTCGCCAAGGGTTCCTACTTTCTGTCGACCGCGAGCCACGGGCGCACACCACTTGGTCTTCGGCTACGACCGCTTCAACGACCAGATGCTGCAGAACGCCTACGCCAGCGGCAGCGATTACCGGATTCAGGGCACCAGTTCCATCCGGAGCGCCGACGGCGCGTCGGTGTTTCCGCAGTTCATGCCGAATTCCACCCAGATCTGGTATACGCCCGTGAAGGAGACGAGCCGCGGGTCGAACCTCAGGATGCACTCGCTGTTTCTCAACGACAACTGGCGTGTCGGCGACCGCATCAGCCTCAATCTGGGCGTGCGATGGGACAAGAACAGCGCGGAGGATGGCGGCGGCGCTATCGTGGCGAACAAGGGCCTGTTGAGCCCGCGCATGGCCGTCACCTGGGACCCGACAGGGGAAGGACGATGGGCGCTCAATTCGAGCTATGCCCGGTATGTCGATGCCGATGACGAGCAGCGTGGCAGCGTCGACGACCGCCGCCGGCAACGCTGCGGTCTACATCTGGCTGTACCAGGGCCCGGCCATCAATCCCGATCCCGACCGGACCGCTCGTGACGAGCGACGTTGCGATTGGGCGCGTATTCGATTGGTTTGATGCCAATGGCGGTATCGATGGGCGGACTGTCGGTTCATTCGCTGCCTGGCAAGAACATCCAGATTCAGAAATCGCTGAAGTCGCCCAACGCCGACGAGTACACGGTCGGCACGAGCCGCAGCCTGGGCGGGCGCGGCACTCTCCGGGTGGATGCAATATGGCGCAGCTACCACGACTTCTACAGCCAGCGCGCGGACATGTCGACCGGAAGCGTCAAGGACGATCTCGGCAATCTCTACGATCTCTTCCTCGTCGAGAACACGAACAACGTGAAGCGCCGCTATTCGGGACTCGTGACGCAAGCCAGCATGCGGCTGAGCGACAGCATCGACGTGGGAGGCAACTACACCCTCTCGCGCACGTGGGGCAACTTCGACGGCGAAACGAGCGGAGCGGGACCGTCGGTCGCGCAGGTGTCCGCCTATCCCGAATACAAGAGCGCCGAGTGGAACTCGCCCGAAGGCGATCTGGCGGCGGACCAGCGTCATCGTGCGCGTCTATGGGCGACGATTGAGTCGCCGATGCCGGAGGGCGCAGGGTCGCTTACGTTCGGCCTTCTGCAGCAGGTAGGGTCCGGGGTGCCGTACGGCGCCGTTGGAACGGGGAGTTCGGGAATCAATGCGGCGCCTTACGTGACCAATCCGGGCTACGTGGCACCGCAGTCGCCCTCAGGCACGGTCGATTACTACTTCACGGCTCGCGATGCGTTCCGCACGGAGACGACGTTTCGCACGGACCTGTCGGTGAACTATGCCTATCGGATCCGTGCAGGCCGCGCCCAACCGGAGCTGTTCTTTCACGGCGAAGTGCTGAACCTCTTCAGAGACTTCCAGCTCTGCGGATGCGGCGCGTCGGCGTTCACCAACGGCGGCGGCACCGATTTGACGACGATCGGGCAGGCAGTGCGGACGCCGCGCAATGCGCCGACCGTTTATCAGGCGTTCAATCCGTTCACGACGACCCCTGTCAGGGGGGTCAACTGGGATTACGGCACGGCTTCCGGCTCGGCATTCGGCACACCGCTCAACCATCTCGCGTACACGACACCCCGCCTGTTCCGGTTTTCGGTCGGCATCCGTTTCTAGAGCTCAGAGCCTAAGGCCCAGAGCCTAGAGCCCAGAGCCCAAAGCCTGTACAATTCTTCGTAATGCAGCAGCTGATCCGGCAGCTCCTTGCCGAGCTCGGTGAAGAGCCGGGCCGCGAGGGGCTCCTGAACACCCCGAAGCGCGTCGAAAAGGCGCTCAGGTTCCTCACAAGCGGCTACAACATGGACGTCGACGAAGTCCTCAACGACGCGCTGTTCACGGTCGAATACAGCGAGATGGTGATCGTCAAGGACATCGACTTCTACAGCTTGTGCGAGCACCACATGCTGCCGTTCTTCGGCAAGTGCCACGTCGCCTACATCCCGCGAACCAAGGTGATCGGCCTCAGCAAGATTCCGCGGCTCGTCGACATCTTCAGCCGCCGGCTCCAGATACAGGAGCGGCTCACCAGCCAGATCGCGGAGACGATTCGCGAGAAAATCAACCCGCTGGGCGTCGCGGTCGTGATGGAAGCCACGCACCTCTGCATGTCGATGCGCGGGGTGGAGAAGCAGAACTCGTTCTGCGTGACGAGCTCGATGCTCGGCGGATTCAGAGACAATGTCCGGACGCGCATGGAATTCCTCGAGCTCATCAAGCTTCGCACTGCGCTCCGCACATCGTCCGAGCCGATGGCCGCGTGTGTCGATGAATAAATCGATTGTCCATCGTCTGTGGGTGTTGACGGCCGTTGTCGCGTTTCTGTGTGCCGGCTCACTCGAGGGCCAGACGAAAAAGCCGCCGCCAACGACGCGCAAGCCGGCACCGGCCGCGCGCAAGCCCACGGTGGCGCCTGCCGAGATCACGTGCCCGTCACCGCTCGGCGCGGGGGTCAAGACCAAACGCGAATACTGCGATGTGCTGACCGGGCGGAATCCGAAGGAAGGCATCCTCATCAAGCTGCCGCCGCATCGGGGTCCGGTGACGCTGCGGTTCAACCTGCACAACCGCCACACGTATTCTGAAGAAGAGGTGCGCCTCAAGACGGCATTTGCCTCGTACGTCGCGGGGATAGGCGTCTTGACGCTCGACAACACGCTGTTGACCCGCGCGGCTGTCGCCAGCGAGTTCCGCCGCCCGGAAGATTTACTCGAGCGCATCACCGGGGGAGCGGGCCCAGGTGGCGTCAAAGCCGTCGCGCCTGTCGGCACCGAGCCGATCACGCTGCAGCTTCCCGCGGAGCTCGCCGAAGTCACGATCCTCGGCGAGAAACTGACGGTGCTCCGCGCCGACGGCCAGTCGGCCAATTACTCCGCGTCTGGGCGCCCGATTGCCATCATCAGCGACGTGACTGTGGAGTACACTCCGGCGCCGGCTCGGGCAAAATGAATTGGAAGATTGGAAGATTGAAGATTGCGAGAATGTTGTTGGATTGAGGATTGTCGATTGACAATCCTCCAATCTACCAATCTTCCAATGCGCGTTTCATCGTCAGAACTAATTTCGATTGTCGTGCCCGTGTACAACGAGGCGCGCACCGTGCGGCAGGTGATCGATCGCCTGCTGCAGATTCCGCTTCCCGCTCCGCGCGAAATTATCGTCGTCAACGACGGCTCGACCGATGGCACGCGCGAAGTGCTCGACGGCATCGCGCCGGTGGACGGCGTCCTGTCGATCGTCCACGCGCAAGTGAACGCGGGGAAGGGCAGTGCTATCCGCGTGGGGTTCTCGCAGGCGCGCGGCACCATCGTGGCCATTCAGGACGCAGACCTCGAGCTCGATCCCGTGCAGCTGGCCGGCCTCGTCCAGCCGATCCTCGATGGCGAAGCAGACGTCGTGTACGGCTCGCGCTTTCTGGCCGGGCGGCCTCAGGGGCCGTGGCTGTCGATTGCGGCCAACCGGGGTCTGACGTGGTTTACGAACGTCCTGTTCCGCGGCAATCTGACCGACATGGAGACCTGCTACAAGATCATGGCGACTCCTGTCGCGCGCAGCCTCAAGCTCGAGTCGAACCGCTTCGATATCGAGCCCGAGATCACGGCCAAGCTGCTGCGCCAGCGCCGCCGTATCGTCGAACGGCCTGTCGTGTTCGATCCGAGAAACCGCGCAAGCGGCAAGAAGATCGGGTGGCGCGATGGAGTGCACGCGATCGCGGTGCTGTTGAAATACAGATTCCAGCGGTTCTAAGATTCTTTGCGCATTTCCTATCTCATCGCGGCAGCCGCGGCGTTAACCGTTGCCGTTGTCGGATTCTGCTGGGGCACCTACGCGGCCGGCGGATCGGATTCGTCGTGCTATGCGTTGATGGCCGACGCATTCGCGTCGGGCGCGCTCCAGCCAACCAGCGAGCTCGCGGCGCAGGTGCCATGGCCGGACGCGGCGAGCACGTTCACGCCTGGCGGCTTCGTCCCGTCCGAAACCAACCCTGCCGCGTCGGCGCCCGTCTGCGCACCAGGTTTTTCGTTGCTGCTCGCGCCGCTCATCGCAGTTGGCGGTCTCGATGCGGCGTTCATCCTTACGCCGATTGCGGGCGCGCTGCTCGTATGGCTGACGTTTGTGGCGGGCCGCCGCCTGGCGGGCCCGATCGCCGGTGTGATGGCGTCCGTGCTGATTGCCGCGAGCCCGGCATTGCTGTATCAGGTCGTTCAGCCCATGAATGACGTCACGACAGCCGCGTTGTGGATGGCGACGTTCGTCGGTCTCATTCACAGGCGGTGGGTGGTCGCGGGTGTGTTCTGCGGTTTGGCCCTGCTTGTTCGGCCAAACCTGGCGCCGCTCGCGCTTGTCGCAGGCTTCTTCGTTCTTGGGACTGGGGATCGGGGATTCGGGATTAGAAATGTCGCGCAGTTTGTCGTCGCAGCGATTCCGTTCGGTCTCCTGGTGCTGTGGCTGAACAACGGCTTGTACGGCAGTCCATTCCGCACCGGCTACGGTCAGCTCGGACACCTCTTCAGCCTGTCGGCATTCTCCGTGAACGCATCACGATATTTCAGCTGGCTGGTCGAGACCCACACGCCTTTTCCGCTGCTGGCTTTTGCCGCGCCGTTCGTCGTCGCGCGCGAGAAGCGAGGAGATGTGGCGCTTTCAATCGGCCTCATTCTCGCAACGTGCGCGATCTATTTTTTCTACACGCCCTTCGATGAATGGTCGTACCTGCGGTTTCTTCTGCCGGCGATTGCGTTGATGGTGCTGTTGGCAAGCGCCGTGACTGTGCATTTGTTGACCCTGATGTTGTCGCGCATCCGAGGCGCCTCTGCGTCGATCGTCGTTCTCATCACCGCGAGCCTCGCCATCTTCTGCGTCCGCACGGCCGACGATCGGCTCGCGTTCAAGTTGAAATTTCTCGAACAGCGGTATCGCAGCGCCGGCCTCATCGTCCGCGACCGGCTGCCGCCGAATGCCGTCATCCTGTCAGTGTGGGACAGCGGTGCGGTGCGATTTCACGGCCGGAAGGAAGCGTTGTCGTGGGCGGGGCTCGACCCGGCATGGCTCGACCGCAGCCTCGCATGGCTCGGCGAGCACGGCCGCGCGCCGTACATCCTCGTCGAGTCGTGGGAAGAGCCGGCGTTCCGCAACCGATTCGGGAACATCAGCGACATCGGCAAACTCGACTGGCCGCCGAAATACGAAATAGACGAGTCGTACGCATCTTCGATCCGAGCGATCGGGCGAAATACGATCGCGGCGAGAACGTGGCAACGGAGTATCTATGGCCGCTGCGCGCGCCATAAGCGCGCTACGCGAGCACGCGATAGGCGAATCGCTGTTTGGTCCCACGACGCTTGCCGAAGCTATCGATCGGCTCGGTTTCGTGCAGGCCGATCCCATTCGATCGCCGGCGCGCGCGCAGGATCTCATCCTCAGGCATCGTGTTCGCGGATACCACGCGGGCGATCTCGAGCGGCACTATGCGTCGCTGGACATCGAAGAAGACTACTTGTATGCCTACGGATTTCTGTCGAAGCAGGTATGGCAGCTGCTGCATCCGCGAAAGCGCACGCCTCTTCGCGCGCTCGAGAAAAAAGTGCTCGACACGGTCATGCAAATGGGTGAGGCGCATCCACGAGAGCTGGAGGCGCACCTTGGCAAGCGCCGCGTCGTGAACGCGTGGGGCGGCTATTCGAAAGCGACAACCCACGCGCTGGAGTGGCTGCATTGGCGAGGATTGCTTCGCATTGTGCGGCGCGAACATGGAATCAGAGTGTACCGGCCGGCCTCGTTGCCAGACGCCGCGCCGCCCCCAGGCGATCGGCTTCGTTCGCTCATCATGGTTTACGCGCGCATCTTCGCGCCCTCACCGGAAAAGTCGCTGCATTCGGTCATCGCCCGCCATCGAGATCTCGGCAACACGCGAAAAATGTTGAACGTCATGATCGCCGAGGGCGAGCTGCGCCAGGAGGTAGTGGACGGGATCAACTATGTATGGCCGGTCCTCGTAGCAGGCCGTGACCTGCCACGTGAGGTGCGATGTCTGGCCCCGTTCGACCCGATCGTCTGGGACCGTGCGCGATTCGAACATCTGTGGGGATGGGCCTATCGCTTCGAGGCCTACACGCCGGTGAAAAAACGCGTGCGCGGTTATTACGCGATGCCGATGTTGTGGAAGACCGACGTGACGGGTTGGGTTAACGCGGCCATCGTTGGCGGCGCACTCGACGTGAAGGTCGGCTTTATCAACGGGCGACCGCGCGGCGCCGAATTCCGGCGCGAGCTCGATGCAGAGATCGCCCGGCTCGCGGAGTTCTTGCGATCACAGCCCGGTTCCTGAACAGGAGAATAGGAGCTTAGGAGAACTCTCTTTTCAAAAGATTCTTCCTAATCTCCTACGTTCCTGTTTGTCGTTTCTACGGCCGTCACCGCGCGTTTTCCGTTTTTCCGTTCTTGTATCATTAGGCCCATGTCCACCGTTCACTGGGGAATGATCGGATGCGGCGATGTCGCAGAAGTGAAGAGCGGCCCAGCACTGCAAAAGGCAGAAGGTTCGGCTCTCGTTGCGGTCATGCGCCGCGACCGCGGCAAGGCAGAAGACTACGCGCGCAGGCACAACGTGCCGCGCGTACACGATCGTGCCGAGGATCTGATCCGCGACCCTGAGGTCGACGCCATCTACATCGCGACTCCTCCATCGAGTCATCTCGAGCTCGCCCTCAAGACTGCGGCCGCAGGCAAACCGTGCCTGGTCGAAAAGCCGATGGCGATGAACCACGCCGAATGCCTGGAGATGGTCGACGCGTTCCGCACGGCTCAACGTCCCCTGTGGGTTGCCTACTATCGCCGCGCGCTTCCACGGTTCCTCAAAGTACGCGAGCTGTTGCGCGCGAACGCCATTGGAACGTTGACGTCGGTTCACGTGAAAGTGACCGATCCGTTGGCCACGGGTGGCGCTGCGAAGGCGTGGAGATTCAACACGGAGATCGCTGGCGCGGGACTGTTTCTCGACCTTGCCTCCCACTATTTCGACATCATCGACTTTGTGGCGGGACCGATCACAGGTGCTGCTGGATTTCCCCTGAACACCGGCGGTGCCTACGTTGCCGAGGACGTCACGGCAACGGCCTTCGAAATCGACGGCAAGGTCGCAGGCACCGGCGTGTGGAATTTCAATGCGGCGTCATCCGGCGACTCGATCGTATTTACGGGCTCACAAGGGGAGATCGCGACAGCTGTTCGCGCCGACGAGGACGTGATCGTCACGCGCGGCGGACAGCCGAACCTCTATCGCTTTCGGAATCCCCCGCATGTGCACCAGCCGCTGATCCAGACGATCGTCGACGAACTGCGCGGGCAAGGGACGTGCGAGTCAACGGGGGAGAGTGGAGCGCGGTCAGGGTGGGTGACGGATAAGTGTCTGGAGAGCTTTCGCAGCAGAGGAGAACGACATTGAGTCGTCATATCGCGACCCTTTTCGGGCTGTCCGCTCTGGTATTGGCCTCGGCAGCGCGAGCACAGCCTCCAGGTTCGGCATCGGCCGTGCCTGGTCCGGCGCCGACCTTCGCCGATCTCGACTACGCTTCGGCGGAACCTGCGACGAGCAACGGCCACAAACTCGACTTATATATTCCATCTGGAGGGGGCGGACGATGGCCCGTCGTCATCTGGACAGGCGGCTCGGCATGGTCTGCGGACACTGGCAAGCGCACGGCGGCTGGCGTGGCCGCTCAACTGTTGCCCGCCGGCTACGTCGTCGCCGGCGTCTCGATTCGTTCGAGCTCGCAGGTACATTTTCCTGGTCAGTTGCACGACATGAAGGCAGCGATCCGATGGCTGCGCGCGAGTGCAGCGAAGTACAGACCTCGACGCAAATCGGATCGGGATCATGGGCGACAGTTCAGGAGGGTGGACAACGGCAATGGCCGCGGTGACTGGCGACGTCCCTGAAATGGAAGGAGTTGTCGGAACGGCCGGTCCTTCCAGCAGCGTACAGGCAGCCGTGGCGTTCTATCCACCAACGAATTTCCTCACGATGGACGCGTGGGCCTTGCAGCAAATGCGATCCAACCGAGGTGTCACGACGATGCGACATCGCCGGAGTCGCGGCTCGTCGGGTGCGCCATTCAGACGTGCCCTGAGAAAGTGCAGGCTGCGGATCCACTTCGCTACGTCACGGCCGGAGATCCGCCTTTGATGATCCTGCACGGGGGTTCGGATCCGCTCGTGCCGCACAACCAGGGTGAACAGCTCTACATGGCATTCAATAAGGCGTGCCTCGAGTCAGTCTTCATCAGCCTGCCGAAGGCGGGCCACGGTCCATGGAGCGGGTTCCTCACTGATGACGCAATCAGGGAAGCCGCGACGATTCGCTCGACAAGTGCGGAGAGTTGCGAGGTGGCGACGCCCACTCCATCCACGCCCACATGGAAAACGGTAATCGCGTTCCTCGACACGCATGTAAAGGGTGCGCGGAAATGATAAATTGGAAGAGTGAAGTAACTAAAGCCCGCCGAGCCTCGTATTTGCATCGCCGAATGCGTCGAGCTTGATTCCCATTCTGTCCATGATGCCCAGATAGAGACTGCACATCTTGCGATTTTCGTCACCAGCGTCCATGTAGTCGAGCGAGCGGCCTGTTTCGAGTGTGCCGCCGAGCCCGCCGGCGAGCACGACCGGTAGGCGGGAGTTGATGTGCTTGCTGCCGTTCCAGAGGTTCGACAGGAACATCAGGCAGGAGTTGTCCAGCACGGTGCCGTCGCCCTCGGGCATCGCATCGAGCTTGGTCGCGAGATACGCCATCTGGCTCAAGTGGAAGCGCGCGATGCGCTCGTAGCCGTCCGACAGGTTGTCGTGCGATGCGGCGTGGTGGCCGTCACGCACATCGAGGAACGGGTAATAAAGCGCGGAGAGGTCGCGCGCGAGCAGGAGCGACGCGACGCGCGTCTTGTCGGTCTGAAATGCGAGCGCGATGACGTCGCACATCAGCCGCGTGTGCTCGCGAAGATCTTCGGGCAGCCCGTTCTGCCGGGCGATCCATCGAGAACACCGGCCGGTTTTTCAGCTTCGCCAGGTCTTCGGCCTTCTCCTGGTTCTTGCGCATGCCGTCGACGCGCTTCTCCACCTCGCGCACGCTGGTCATGAACTCGTCGAGCTTCTGCTGGTCGGTCGAGCTCACTTGGCGGCTCAGCTGGCGCGGCGCTGTCTCTCACGCGGTCGAGAATACTGAGGTTGCGGACGCTGCCGCGGTTCTCGAACAGCGTGTCGAACGCGAGCGCGGGGTAAACCTCGTTAGGCACCGGTGAGTCGGCGTTCTGCCACGAGATGTGCGAGCTGTACGCCATCGAGAAATTCGTCTCGTGGTAGCCCGTCATCGGTTGTTCGCAGGCGAGGACGATGCTCGGCTGCAGCGTTTCCTGACCGACGTGGTTGGCGATCATCTGGTCGACGGTGATGCCTGCGTGAATGACCGGCCCTCGCGTGATCGGCGCTCCGGAGAGCAGGCTGCCGGTCTGAGCGGGGTGAATGCCCTGGCCGGTCGAGTGCTTGTTGAACAGCCCGTTGATGACGTTGACCTTCTTCTTCAGCGGCTCGAGCGGCGACAGGCTGAGTCCGAGCGTCATGTCGTCGCCGGACCCCGTTGCGCCCCAATGGTTGTCGTTGATGCCGTTGCCCATGAAGAGCACCGCGAAGCGCCTGGGAAACGCCGAACCCGACGGCGTGGCTGCGAACGCAGACAACGACTCCAGCCATGGAAGCGCCATGGTGACGCCGGCTCCGCGAAGGACGGTACGACGGGACAGCTTCATCGTCGCTAGTTACCTTTCTGGACGGACGTTCGTTTCTTCAAGAACTGCGGGCTCGTGACGATCAGTTTCAACCAGCGCGCTGAATCGATAGCCGCCGGCCGCAAGCCTGTTGTTCATCCGCTGAACCAGCGGCTCGTCGGACAGCAGCAGCGATCGCCCCAGCGCGTACACCAGTATTTTACGGCTAAGGTTGTCCAAAAAGTCCTGTTCGCGGTTCGCGCGGATATACGCTTGGAGGCCCGCTAGGCCTGCTCCCTGGCTTCCGCCGGGGAAGGTGGCCTGCGATGTCGACCGTGTGCCCGGCCAGGTCTTTCGTTCGCGTTTCGCCCACCGGTCCGTACCCTTCGAATGTCAACCCGAAGGAATCGAAGCGCGCGTGGCACGACGAGCACGCCGGATTGTCGCGATGTTTCGCGAGCATCTCCCGCAACGGCAAGTCCAGCTTGGCCTCGTCCTTCGGCAGCTCGGGGACGGTCGGTGGCGGCGGAGGAATGACCTCTCCGAGCACGCGCCGTGCGACCCAGTAGCCGCGCTTGACGGGGCTGGTGCGGAGGCCGGGCGCATTCTGCGTCAGGAACGCGGCCATCGGCAGCAGCCCGCCGCGCTGGTAGTCGCGCGCGTTATCGACCCGCACCCAACGTTCGGCGGAGCCGTAGACCTCGGGCATCCCGTAGTGCTTGGCGAGGACGGGGTTCACGAACGTGTGGCTGCCGTACAACATGTCGAGCACGGAACGATCGTTGCGCATGACGTCGGCGATAAACCGTATCGGTTCTTCGAACATCGCGTCGCGCAGCTCATTGGTGAACTGCGGGAAACGCTCGCGGTCGACGGCGTTGTGCTCGTCGAAGCGCCGGAAGTCGAGCCAGTTGCCGCCGAACTCCGTCGCGAAGCCGGCTCGCGCGCTCGTCCTTCAACATCCTGCGGGCCTGGCCGATCAACACCGTCTCGTTGCGCAGGTCGCCCGCGGCTGCGCGGGCCGCAGTTCGGCGTCCGGCATGCTCGACCAGAGGAAGTAGCTCAGCCTGCTCGCGAGCGCATGATCGGAGAGCGGCTGAGTACGATCGTTCGCGTCACGAGGTCGCGCTGCGGCGCGGGCGCAGAGGCCCCGCAAGCGAAGCGACCGGAGCGGGGCGGGGGCCCCCGCGATTAAGTATGAGAAGTGCGGCGACATCAGCACGTTCACGATCAGGTCGCGCATCGCTTCTTCATGTGTCAGGCTGCTCTGCGCGCGCTGCGTGCGATAGAACGCGCGCAGATCGTCGCGCTCGGCCGTTGTCAGCGGCCGCCGATACGCGCGGGCGGCAAACGCCAGCAGCGCGTCGATCTGGCGCGGCTCGGCCTCGAGCCGCTTGCGCTCGACCGTGCGGATCGCCGCGTTCACCCGCTCGAAGTGATCGGCTGATCGCTTCGAACGCGACGGGTTGTTTTTCTCGTCGGCGGCGGCCTTGGCGAGGTAGGCCTTCTTGAAATCGAGAATGACCGATTCCTCGATGATGTCCTTGTCGGCGGGACGGATGGCTCCCGGACTCGCGGCCGTTGCCCAGAACCTCGCCGCTCTGGTTGAAGAAGAACTCGATGTAGGTGCGCGCGGTGTAGCCGGCGACGAATTCGAACTCGTCCCACAGCGCCTCGAGCTCTTTCTGTCCCTTCTCGTCCAGCAGCAGCTCGCTGAGCGGCGCATCGTCGCGGAAGTAGCCCATCACGTTGTGGAAGCCCGCGCTCAGCAGGCGTCCTTTGTCTTCCGTGTCGTCCGGATAGAAGCGGCCACGCTCGCGGACGTAGAACGTGTCCGGGAAGATCGAGCTGAACTTCGCGAACGCGGCCTCGTAGCGCGCGCGCTGGCCCGCGGGCACCTCGAGGTCGGGATTCTTCATGCGCGACTGGTACTGCTCGGCGAGCGCGATAGAGCGCATTCAGGTCTTCGCCGTTCTGGCCGCCGCCGACGAGCCCGCGGCGCGCCTCCGGCATCTTCACTTCGACCGGCGGCGGTTCATCGGCGACGCGCAGCGCCGCGCGCTCGAAATCGCGCCGGTGCGTGGCGTATTGCCGGTTCTTCCAGTTCATCAGCGGCTGCGATGCGACGCTCAGGCCGCTTCACGACGGGGCTGGCGAACTTCAGCGCCGTGTCCTTGCGCATGCGCAGGACGAAGTCGCGCATCTGTATGAACTGATCGAGGAACGGATCGGACCCCTTCGCCGGCACCGGCAGCGCGCGCCACATCGTCTGCAGCTTTGCGAGCGGCCCGACCTCTTCCTTCGGGCCCTCGAGCGCCTGCCAGATGGTCGTCAGGTACCGCGCGCTCACTTTGTTCTGCGCGGCCGATGTCCGCGAGTGTCGCTTTGGGCTTGCCGAGCACCGCACGATGCTTGTACATCCATGCCGTGCGGAAGTAGTCCGAGTAGTCCGTCGGCTGCCGGTCGTAGAAATCGACGATCTGCTGGATGCAGTATTTCTCGCGGTCGGTTTCGACCAGCATCGGATGCGGCGCGAACTCGAACCCATTCGGGTTCAGGTACATGTGGTCGGCGACCAGGCGCGCGGCCTGCAGATATTTCGTCAGCAGCGCAGGCGACATCGTCAGCGACTCGCCGGAGTTGTCGAAGCCGGCGAGATTGGCAGGGTCGACAGGAAATTCGCGCTGCGGGGCGGATGTCGACGCCCGTCAGATCGTGAATGGTGTAGTTGTATTCGGCGTTGCTCAGCCGGCGCGCGAGCACCGGACCCGGGTCGCCGTCATTGCGGCGCGCCTCGCTCTTCCAGGTCGCGTCGATCCAGTTGATGACTTCCTGCCGCGCGGCTTCGTCAGGCTGCTTCGCCTGCTGCGGGCGGCATCTGGTGCGCGGCGAGCTTCTCGCGCACGCGATTCCACTTGGCAAAATCCTGCACGACCGACGTCGCCGGACGAGTACTGCCGCAGGTCCAGCTGCGCGGCGGCCTTTTCTCCCGTGTGGCAGCTCGAGCAGTATGTCGTCGAGGAAGGGGCGGACGGATTCGCGTAAATTCCCGCTCGGTATCGGCGTTCGGTGCCCTGCGCGGCGTTCATCGCCGGTGCGACAAAACACGCCAATGCCAAGGGGAAAATCAACAGGGAACGATGCAACATTAGCAGGCAAGTTTAACATTTGAAGCTAAAGGGCCAGAAGGACAGACTTCGAGCGACCGGCAGAACAGCTCTATCGTGCCGCTGGCCCTCTCGATTTCTACTGCATAGACGTGGCGCTGCCCGGTGCCGAACTGGCCCGTGAACACCACCCATTTCTTGTCCGGCGTGATGTGCACGTTCGGCTCGACGCCGCCGCGGCCAGTCACGTAGTTGTGCTTCGACATGTCGGCCAGCTTTTCGCGCGTCATCCGTTTCGTCCGGCTGCACGCGGAACAGATTGATCCACATGCCGTCGGTCGAATACGCAACCTGCGAAGGGTCGCCGCCGTCGCTCGGCGAACAGCGTGTTGTCGCGCGAGCTGTTGAAGTGCACGCCCCACCAGTCGCGCTCGACGTGATAGCGGATCTTCCTGCCGGTCGCCATCTCGACGCCGGCAATCCAGAACACCTGGCTGCGCGGCGTCTGGAGATCGAACCAGACGGTCTTGCCGTCCCAGCTCCACCACTCGTGGCCGTTGATCTCCATGTCCATCGTGCGGCGGTGCATCAACTGCTTCTGGCTGCCGTCGGTGCGGATCGTCCACGTGCGATCGAGCTCGTGCCACGTCCCTTCGTGGCAGTAGAGCAGGAGGTTCGGATCGGTCGGATTGAACTGCAGGTGATTCAGGTCGCCGTACTGGAATCCGGTCTCGACGCGCGTCTCCGTTCTTGAGGCTCGTGAAGATGAACGATTGCAGCGACGGGTTCAGCGCGCGAGGCGCCAGCCCGTCTTCTTTCTTCACGGAATACTGCTGGTCGGGCGTGAGGTCTTCCATGCGCTTGCCGGGAAACATCCGCTGCAATTGCGGAACGATCGGGCGCACCGGCGGGCGAGGGTATTGCCTTCCGCATCGACGGCCTTGCCGTTCTTGACGACCGACAGCGTCTCGTCGGCGTTGATGAGGCCGCGCGCGTGCGTGCACTTCGCGCGTCTGCTTCGTGTCGACGTTGAGCGCGCGTTACGCGCGCCGCCGCGACTGCCGTAATAGATCTCGCGCGAGCGCCGCGCAAAATACCCGCCTCGCACGGCCGGCCCGACGATCTCCGGCTCGAGTCCGGCGGTGCCGATCTTCGCGACGTCGACAACGGCGATGCCCGACAGGGGTGTTGAACATGAGCTTGTCCCCCTCTGGCGAGAACGCGTTGTCATGGAAGTACAGCGTCGACCCGCCCGCATCGCCGGTGAGGCGGACGATGCGATGTCCCGTCTGCGGCGTCGATCCAGTCGCCCGCCTGAGCGGAGTCGAAGGGCACGCTCTGCGACAGCAGCACCGTGCCCGCGGACAACACGACAACGATCAGCGATTTCTTCATCGTTCCTCGGCTACCACCTACCACACCACCCGCTAGCTAGAACTCCAGCCGGATTTTGATCTGCCCGACACGCGGCGTGTTCGATCTGCGAGCTGACGCGCCCGAAGTTGGCGTTCGTGATGTTGGTCTGGATGCCGCCGAACACCACGTTGTTGAACAGGTTGAACACGTCGACGCCGAACCCGAGCTTGGTCCGCCCAATCGGGAAATTGCGGCGTACGCTGAAATCCTGATTGAAGTAGCTCGGATTTCGCAGATCGTGCGCGAGCGTTCCTCGGCGTGTTGCCGTAGGTGAAAGGGGCAGGCGACTGAAACGCCGCTCGATCGATGTAGCGTCGGCGGGTTTGTGCCGAGCACGTCGCCGTCGCCGTAGTCGCCGTTGATGCGCACGGGCCCGCTGAAGTCCGGGTTGAAGTCGGCGTAGCACGTCCCTGCGTTCGGCAGGTTGCAGGTCGCGCCGATCGATCCGAGCGGACGGCCCGATCGGAACTGCGTGATGCCCGACACCTGCCAGTCTTTCACGATCGCGCGCACGAACGGATTGCGCGCTGCCGGCCCTGCCTTCCGCTGCCGAACGGCAGGTCGTACACCACGATCGCGTTCCACACGTGCGGCTGATCGTTCGACGCCGACCGCCCAGTCCTGATCGAAGTCATAGCCCGTCCGCGCCGACAGGTTGTCTTCCGTCCGGCTGAAGGTGTAGTTGAACGATACCGACAGCCCGTCGTCGGATCGGCGCTTTTCGGCTGTGAGCTGCAGCGAGTGGTAGTTCGACTCGCGCGACGTTGCCGTAAACGTCGGTGACCCCCGAGTACTGCGGAAACGGACGCAGCATCTGCGAAATGGTGCCTGAGAAGTTCGGATACGGAAGCGCGACGCCTGGGCACGATCGCCTGTGCCGCCGCGATGATTGGCGGCGTCGCCTGCTGCGTCAGCAGATTTCCAAGCGCGAGATACTTCGGGTCCATCTGGTTCGAGTAAAACCCGCGTCCGCTGCCGCCCAGGAAATCGCCGCGGCTGCCCGCATACGATGCGCCGACGGTGATACTGCTCCGCAGCGCGTACTGCAACCCCGCATTCCAGTTCTGATACCGCGGCATCCGCCCGCCGATTTCGGGATCGCCGTAGGTGACGGTGCCGCCGGTTCCGCGGCCCGTCACGAAGCCGGTGTTGAGCGACGGATCGAAAAACGGCGGAGGCGGCATAGCCGGGCACGCCGTCGTTCCAGTTGTACGCCGGTGCGAAGCTCGCGTTCGGGCTGGGGAAGCTCGCGTTCGCCGAGAAGCCCAGCATGCCGGTGCCGTTGCGCGCGCCCGCGCGGCCGCCGACGGCGCCGCGGCGCGAGTAGTTGATGCCATACGCCGTCCGCAACACCGTCCGCTCGTTCAGCGTGTACGCGAGGCCGAGCGCGGGGCCCAACTGCGCCGTAGTACGTCTTGATTGGCGTGCGGCAGTGGCAGCTGTTCGGGCCGTCTCCCGCGAACACCACCGCGCCAGGATAGCCGCCGACTGCCGGGTTCGGCATGCGTCGCGATCCATGAACGACCAGCGATCGTAGAGCTCCGTGTACGGCTTCATGATGTCGTAGCGGAGACCGAGGTTGAGCGACAGGTTGGGCCGCAGCTTGAAGTCGTCCTGCGCCCAGAACGCATACGTGTAGAAACGTCCGCTCGTCGCGACTTCCGAATCCTCGATGACGTTGGTCGCGTTCAGCTCGCCAAGCAGATAGCTCGCATAGGCGTTTCCGCTCGCCGTGTCGAGCGTGCCGGTCGGGCTGAACCCGGCCGTCTGCACGTTGCTGAAGCCGAACGTCGCGAGGCTGCCGTAGGTGCGCTCGCGCTCGTCGGCATCCATGCGCTGCGCCTGCAGGCCGAACGTCGTCGTGTGCCTGCCGTGGGTCCAGCTCAGGTTGTTCTGCAGCGTGAAGTTGTTCAGATACTCGGTAAACGCGCGCGCATCGGTTCCGCGCCACTGCGCGGGCGCGTTCGGCCCGACGAACGACACCTCGGGAAATGACGAATCGGCTTCGCCGGCCGGCAATCCGCGAAGACCGGCCTTAATCGGATATTGCCCGTCGATCGTCGCGTTCTCGATCGGCACCGCCAGGCGCGAGAAGCCGAAGCTGGCCTGATTGACCCACTGCGAGCCCAGCACGTAGATGTGCTTGATCTGCGCGCTCGTCGGAATTTCCTCGACCCAGCGCGTCACCGTGTACGGCAGCGGCAGCGTGGTCTGCCGCGATAGTGCGCCGCGGTAGTCGCCTGACTGCGCTTGCCGTGCGAAAAGAGCACCGACCCCTGCTGCTGCTCGTCAGCTTGAGATCGACCTTGGTCGTCACGCTGACGTTGTTGAAGCCGATGGGCAGCGACCCGCCGAGATAGTTGTTCTGCAGCGACGAGTTCGTCGGATCCGGCAGGAACGACTGGAAGCTCTTCGAGATCGACGAAATGCGGTCCTGCGGAATTCTGTTGCCCGGAAACGGATCGCGGACGAATCCGGTGCCGCTCGGATTCGGCCGCGTCGTGCGCGGATCGTAGATGGTCACGGGCAGCGCGCTGAAAATCGCCGTTGCGCTGCGCGAGCGTCGGAATCGACGACAGCGTCGAGGGCGACTGCCGCCGGTCGCGGTATCCGTCATAGGCGACGAAGAAGAACATCTTGTTCCTGCTGATCGGGCCGCCGAGCGTCGCGCCGTACTCGTGCTGGTTGTCGTCGGGCTTGCGTGAGCGAGAAGTAGCCCTTGGCGTCGAGCGCCTTGTTCCGGAAGTACTCGAACCCCGCGCCGTGGAACGTGTTGGTCCCCGACTTGACGACGTAGTTGGACGCGCCCTGCCCGTTGAAGGTCACGGCCGTGCCGCTCGTTTCCACCTGAAACTGATCGATCGCCTCGACCGAGATGCCGAACGACAGGTTCCGCCCTTCGCCCTGAACGACGGCGTTGGTGATCGGGATCCCTTCCACGTACATGTCGGTCGTGAAATCCTGGCCGCCCATCACGTTGCCCCAGCGGCCGATCGACTGCACGCCGGGCATGATGAACATGAAGGCGGTCGGATCGCGCGGCCCGCCGGTGTTCATGACCAGCGGGAGGGCGGTATACACCTCGTTCCGAATCGTCTGGCCGAGCCGGGCGTCTGCGGTCGCAAGCGGCGGCGCTTCGCCGTGACGACGCACCTCCTGCGTGATGTTGCCGACCTGCAGCGTGGCGTTGAGGCCGACCACGCTCAGCGCATCGACGATGACGCCGTCGCGCGCAAACGTCTGGAAGCCATCGAGCGCCACGGTGACGCGATACTCGCCGGGCTGCAGCGGCGTCAGCGCGAACACGCCCGCGTCCGTCGTCTGCCTGATCGTCTGGATGCCGGTCGCGACGTTCGTGGCGGTGACCGTCGCGCCAGGCACGGGTGCGCCGGACGTGTCGAGCACGGTCCCTGAATGGAGCCGCCTCCGCCAATCTGCGCGCTGGACAAGGATGGAGTGACGAGCAAGAGCGCGGTCAGCAGCGAGCAGTCCGGCAACTCTGGACATGACGTCTCCTTGCGAATGTGTCGTTCAGCCACGCTACGCCCGGCGCCGACCACTGTCAAAGCCTTACGCGGCGCGGCTGCGGATATTTTGATGTGAGGAACGAATCGGCGGGGCCGGATTGTGAGCGGGAACGAGCGTGTTTTCGGTGAATTTGCGAACTACGGGATTATGAATCTCGCCGCGCGCGCGGCGTTGTTTCGCTTCGCGAAACGCAGGGCGGTCCGCGCCAATCGCGGCGCCGCTGGCGACGCCGACCAGCGAGTCGTTCGGATAGAAGTGGTCGACGTTCTCGGCGGTGATGATCTGATGCCGCGTGAAGACGGCCGGCGGCACGGCCTTTCTCGACAGGATGTCGAGCGCGAGGCGGACAAGACCCGACGCCGTAACGCTCCGGAAAATACGCGACCGATGCGACGAGCGGCGTCCGCGCCGACCGCAGTTCCTGCCTGGCGTCTGGCTCGGCGTTCTGGCCGACGACCGCGCACGTCGCCTCGCGTCCGGTTTCCTGGAACGCGCGCACCGCGCCCGAGCGCGCTCGGATCGTTGGCCGCGCCCACGAGCACGTGGCGCGCCTTCGACATGCGGATGTAGCGGCGTACTTTTTCGAGCGATGCTTTGAACTGCCCGTCGCCGTCGAGCGAGATCACCCGCACCGCGTCGCCGAGATGAAGCGTTTCTTTGAGGCCCGCGACGATGCCTTTGCTGCGCGCGCCGACGAGGGCGCCCGCCCGCGCAAGCTCGAGAATCAGGACCTCGTCGACCTGTCCGTTCCAGCACGTCTGCGCGTACTTGCCCAGATAACGGCCGCCGAGCAACCCGGCCTGATAGTTGTTCGCGCCGAAGTAGGTCGCGCCCGGATGGGGAATGTCGATCGCGATCAGCGGAATGCCCGCTTCGAGATATTTCGACGCGATGGCCGGCGCGACCGCCTCGTCGGTCTGGAACTCGATGACGAGATCGACCTTTTCCTTGATCAGGTGCTGCGCGTTGCGCAGCGCGACCTTCGGTTGATACCGGTTGTCGACGACGATCAGCTCGAGGCGCTCGCGTTCTGCGGCGCGAAGCAGGCCCGCGTGCACCTCGCGGGGAAACGAGCTGTCCTGCCCCTGCGACGCGTACCCGATGCGAAACCGTTTCCGCGGCCGGATCACCGCCATGAGGCGGTAGTGCCGCTCGTCGATTTTCTCCACGAACCCGCAGTGATGCAGCGTGTGGAGCAGGCGGAAGCACATGACCTTGCCGAACCCGGTTCGCTCGACGACGTCGCGCAGGCGGAGCACTTCTCCCGGCGACTGGAACGCCTGCAGAATCGAGGCGGCATGCACCAGCGACTTGACGAGATAGCGATCGAGTCCTCTCTCGGGCATGGGGTTGAGAGAGGATACTAAGGAACGAAAAAGGAAAAACGAAAAAGGAAAACGAATCAGAAGAGCACGGGTAGCATAGGCGCCACCGTTTTCCAGAGGGAGTCAACCATGTCAAACCTGCCTCGTCGAGTGCTGTGCTCGTGGTCCTGGTCGCCATTCGGCGCAATCGGCGTAGTCGGCGTGCTCTGCGGCAGCGCAGCCCCACCGGCGGCCTGACACGATCGCGCGCGGTTGCCGCCGCAGAACGCGTTTCTGGCGACGCTCGACGAAGGCCAGCGGCGGAAAGCGAACCTCGACTTCAACGAGAAAACGCGGATCGTCTGGTCCAACCTGCCGTCCGGCACCACGATGCAGGTGGGCGCACCGAGCGGAACGGCCTCAAGCTCGGCGAATATGACGCCGGCGCAGGAAAAGGCCGCGCTGGCGCTCGTCGCCACGGCCCTGAGCCGCGAGGGGTACCAGAAGGCGATGGCAATCGTCGATGCCGATCAGGAGCTCGAGGTCGCGCAGCGCCCCGACTCGAAAGCCGGGCGCGCACGATCCGTTCGGCCGCGGCGAGTACTACGTCAGCATTCTGGGCAAGCCGTCGACGACCGATCCGTGGATGATGCAATTTGGCGGTCATCACCTCGCCATCAACGTGACGATCGCGGGGCGCGCAGAACGTGCTGGCGCCCACGCACACCGGCGCGCAGCCGGCGAGCTACAGCGTGGACGGAAAGCTCGATCCGGCCGCTGGGCGACGAAAACGATCGCGCGTTCGAGCTCATCAACGCACTGAACGCCGAGCAGCAGAAGCAGGCGATCCTCGGCTATGAGGTTCGCAATCTCGTTCTCGGTCCCGGCACCGACGGCAAGACGATCGCGCCGGAGGGTGTTCGCGCATCGAGCTTCACGCCCGCCCAGCGCACGATGCTGCTCGCGCTCGTCCGCGAGTGGGTCGGCATTCTCGAGGATCAGGCGGCGAACGCCAAGATGAAGGAAATCGAGTCGGGCCTGAACGACACCTATTTCGCATGGGCGGGCCCGACGACGAACGGCAAGGGCGCCTATTTCCGCGTGCAGGGGCCGGCCGTTTTCATCGAGTACGCGCCGCAAGGCGCGGCGGAGAACAACATCGATCACATCCACACCATCTATCGCGAGCCTGCAAACGACTACGCCGCGAGGGCGGCGCGGCGGTGAAAGCGCTCGGAGCTGCCGTTCTTGTCCTGCTTGCGGCATGTGTGGCGAGGTGTCCGGCGCACCAGCTCGACGAATATCTGCAGGCAACCCGCGTGTCGATCGCGCGCGATCGAGCTCACGCTCGAGATCGACCTGACGCCCGGCGTCAGCAATCGCGCCGGCCATCGTCGAGACGCTCGACGCGAATGCCGACAGCATCGATCGCGCCGGCCGAGGCAGGCGCTTACGGCCGGGCGATGTTGTCGGACGTCGTGGTGACCTTCGATGGTCATCCGGTCGGTGATGGCGCTGACGCAGCATCGAGATCCCCACGATCGATGAGATGCGCGACGGGATGGGCACGATCCGCCTGCGCGCGGCCGGCGGCGTCGAGGCACGTGCGGGCCGGCACCGCCTGGACGTCGTCAACGGCCATCGGCGCGATACGAGCGTGTACATGGTGAACGCGCTGGTGCCCGACGATGGCGGCGTCGATATCGTGTCGCAGTCGCGCGATGCGCATCAGAGGGAATTCCATGTCGAGGCAACCGTGCGGCCGCGCTGGGCGATGCTGCTTTGGTTTGGCGATGGGCGGGGGAGGCGCGGTGGTGTTGATGGGGTTAGTGAAGGAGAAAACGAAAGAGACAAACGAAGAACGAAAAATACGAATCGCTTAGGGAGGGCCGTATGAAACATCTGCTGGGAGTGGTAGTGGCGCTCGTCGCGGTGCCCGCGTACTTGTCTTCGCAGGCGCCCGCGCAGACCAGAACGCCTGTGTCGTCGGTCGTCTTCGTCGACCACGAGAAAGTGGCGGCGGCGCTGGCAAAGGGCGGTGCGCCTGGTAGCGGCGTCCGACGTGCTCGTGTCGGGCTCTCATCGCGAGAAGCCCGGCCAGGTCGAAGTGCACGACAAGGAGATGGATGTGATTTACGTCGTGGACGGCACCGCGACGTTCGTGACGGGTGGCAAGATTGTCGGCGCCAAGAACGCGGCCCGATCAGTGGCTCGGCACCGACATCACCGGCGGGACGACGCAGAAGCTGGTAAAAGGCGACGTGATCGTCGTCCCCGCCGGCACGCCGCACTGGTTCAAGGAAGTGCCCGGCCCGATCAGCTACTACGTGGTGAAGGTAGTGAAACCGTAAAGTGACAGTAAAAGTAACGAGAAAACGTAAAACGAACAAAAAAAAAGGGCGGGCCTGATTTCAGGCCCGCCCTTTTTACGTTTGCTCTACTTCGTTTTTCGATCTTCGTTTTCGTTACGCCACAGGCTGACTCTTCTTCAGCCCCTGAATCTGTATCACCGGCGGCTTCGGCGCCTCTTTCAGGACGTGCTGACGGTAGAGCTCGGCCATCTGGCGGTGCTTGGCGTCTTCCTTCAGCTTGTCCTCGAGGGACTTCTCGTTGGCTTTCGCCGCGCGCGGCCAGCTGTTCTTCGCGCGCGTTGCGTGCGACGCCGGCCAGCACCAGGTCCTGCTGTTCGCCGGCCGCGACGGCTTCGGCGTTCAGCTTCAGCGCGTGGTCGGTCGTCGGCAGCGGCACCGGCTTGTTGCCCGCGAAGATCTCGTGACGCCCGTGCTCTTCGTACCACTTCGTGAGCGTGGCCGTCATGTGCATCTTCTCGATGATGTTGCGCCAGCCGATGCCGGTGTTATACGCGCAGAAGGAAATTTCACCCTGCTGCGTGGCATACGGGATGATGCACATCTCGGTGCGGCGGAAGTCGTAGTTGAACAGGTCCTGGAACCACATGCCCGCGATGAAGAGGAAGTTCCACCGATCCTGGCGGCGCACGTCGATGTCCTGCATCGTGCGGTCCTTGCCGACCTTGCCGTAGTTCTTGCCGGTCGCGCCGAAGGTCTTGTCGAACTTCTTCATCAGGTCGATCAGCTTGAAGTGCGTCGGCGCCTTGAACGGGTTGTAGTTCCGCATCAGCGCGAGCGCCATGCCGACGACCGAGAGGAACTTGCCGCGGCCGGCGTCGTTGACCTGCGCGAGGTCCTTCGCCAGCTGCTCGGCGTTGAGGAACGCCGTGACGGGGACCGCTTCCTTCGTCTGCTTGTCGATCATCACCGCCATGCCGACGCCGCAGTTCGGGTGGCAGCCGCACGTGAGGTTGCCCCACTGCGCGTCCGGTCCGTGAACCGTGTCGGCCCAGTCGGTGAAGGTGCCCATGAACGAGATCGGGAACCAGTCGCGCACCGGCTCGCCGAGGCCCGTCTGGTTCTTCACGTCGTGCGCCAGGTGCGACAGCGTATAGCGCTGCGCCGCGCGGCGCTCCGGCGTCACTTCCTCGTCACGGCCGGTGAACGACACCGGCTGGAACGACAGGAAGTTGATCTTGCGCGGGTTGTCGAGCGCGAACTCGATGATGCGTCCGACCTGCTCGTTGTTGACGCCGTTGACGATCGTCACGACCGGCACGATGTCGACGCCGTTGTTCCACAGGTTTTCGATCGCCTGCAGCTTGACGTCGAACAGGTTGCCGACGCGGCGATGCGAGTTCGCGGCGTTGCCGATGCCGTCGAACTGCAGATACGCGTACCGCAGGCCCGCATCGGCCGCGGCCTTCGCGAACTCCGGGCTCTTGGCGAACTCGATGCCGTTGGTCGCCGCCTGCACCGAGTTGTAACCGACCTCGCGCGCGTAACGCACCGCGTCGAGGAAGTACGGCGACATCGTCGGCTCGCCGCCAGAGAACTGCACCGACATCTGCCGGCGCGGCTTGATCGTGATGGCGTTGTCGAGGACCTGCTTGATGTCCTCCCAGCTCAGCTCGTGGACGAACCCGACCTGGTTCGCGTCCATGAAGCAGGGGTCGCACATCATGTTGCAGCGGTTCGTCAGGTCGACGGTCAACACCGAGCCGCGGCCGTGCTTGATGGTGCTGCTGCCGTGGTTGTGGAGCTTGTCGTCGTTATGCGCAGGGATGTCGCGGCCCGGGAACACCTGCTCCAGGTGCTTGAAGAAGTCCGTGTCCATCGCCATGACGTCTTCGAAGTGGCCGTGGGTAGGGCAGTCCTTGACCATGAGAATCTTGCCGTCGCGCTCCAGGATCGTCGCGGGAATTTCGCCGACCTTCTCGTGGAGCAGCACCGACACGTCCTGCTTGCCGTCGAGGATGGCCTGGCGCGCCTCGCGAACGCACGTCGGGCAGAGCGAATCGGTCTTGCGCGGCCAGCCGAGCGGCGGCTTGGTTTTCTGCCACGACTTCAGCAGCGGCTTATCCGACCATTTGGGAATAAAGGATGGGCCGGGGTTGATGCGGTTGACGGTGCTGAACACCGACCATGCGCCGTTTGCGGCGACCGCCAGCCCCTTCTCAAAGTACTTGATAGGTGAATGCATGACGGTATGTTACCGACAAATCAGCCACTTACGGGCGTTTTTGGGCTGTTTGGGCACTGGATGACCTGAGCGGGCCAACGGCGCACCCGAAAGGACAACGCCGAGGCGCCGTGGCGCCGAGGCCAGGCAGGGAAAACCATGTTGTTCTCATCCGATCTCGGCGTCCCCGCGCCCCGGCGTTGATAACCCGTCCCCCGTTTCGTCGGCGTTCGGGCGTCCCGGCGTTGAAGATCAGTATGGCAAACTAGGCGGCAATGCAGATTCGGGATATCACGATCATCGGCGCCGGACCCGCGGGACTTGCCGCGGCGATCGCCGCGAAGCAGGCCGGGCTCGATTACTCGATCCTCGAGAAGGGCGTCCTCGTCAATTCCATCTACGGGTTTCCGGTCAACATGGTCTTCTTCACCACGCCGGAGCTGCTCGAGATTGGCGGGCTGCCGCTCGTCTCGCCCTTTGAAAAACCGACGCGCCTCGAAGCGCTGCGCTACTACCGCCGCGTCGTCGACACCTACGAGCTGGCAATCGAGTTCGGCGAGCAGGTCGTCGACGTGAAGCCCGGCTCGACGCCGGGCGGTCCAGCGAGGCAGGCTCAGGGAGGTCTTCGATATCGAGACGCGTTCGGAGACAGGCGTCCGGCGCATTCGCCACAGCCGCAACGTGATCTTCGCGATCGGCTATTTCGATCATCCAAACGTCATCGGCGTGCCAGGCGAGACTCTGCCGCACGTGTCCCACTACTACAACGAGTCGCACGGTTTCTATCGGAAGAACGTCGTCATCGTCGGTGGCGGAAACTCGGCGGCAGAAACCGCGCTCGAGCTCTATCGTTCCGGCTCAAACGTCACGCTCGTGCATCGCCACCCGCAGTTGAAACCGAGCATCAAATATTGGGTGCGCCCGGACATCGAGAACCGCATCAAGGAAGGATCGGTCAAGGGGCTCTTCAATACACAGGTGGTCGAGATCCAGCCGACGCAGGTGATCGTCGAACGGGATGGGGCAAAGGAGTCCATTCCAGCGGATGCCGTGTTCCTGTTGACCGGTTACCATCCCGACTGCGACTTGTATCGCCGCGCGGGCATACGGCTGCATCGCGAGACGATGTCGCCGGAGTTCAATCCGGAGACGTTCGAGACGAACGTGCCCGGCATTTTTCTGGCAGGCGGCGCGATTTGCGGCAAGGACACGTCGAACATCTTCATCGAGAACGGCCGCTTCCACGGCGAGGCGATCATCAAGACCATCGCGGCCCGCCGGGCTTCGCGCGGCGCCGTAGCTCGCTAGAGCGCCGAGAGCGACGCATGACCAGGGAGCTCGAGGGTTCCGGGCAGAGAGCAGGCTCCGAAGCGTCCAGATCCATCCGCCGTCGGTGCGCGCGGAGACGATTAACGTCATAAAAGCGGCGTTGGCGATCGTGTTGATGGTGGCGGCATATATTTTCCGTCCGTCGTTTGCCCCCCAATCACCCAATCTCCAGTCACGCCAATCGCCATACGGCCTGCTGCCGTATCAGCAGCTGATCCGGGACGCACCCCCGAACGAGCAGCGCGTATTCCGGGAGCTGCAGGAAGGTCTCCTCGAAGCCGAGCGCATCCGTGCGCAGACCGGCCGCTGGCCCGACATCGCGACACTCGAGGCCCAGGGCATCCCGCCGTTCGCGCGCGATCCGACGCAGAAGATCGCGTACACGTGGACGTCGGTGCGGCAGGACTGGGCGACCAATTACCTAGGTGTGCCGTCTGATCCATCGCAGCGCGCATGGGTGCTGGTCATCCTCGAACCGGAGCCAGGGATGCCGCCCGATCCCGCTCCCAATGACGAGACGCATCACAGGCTTACAGACGGCACTACGCTGCACGTGTCGATCTGGAACATGCCCGAGGAAAAGCGCCGCAGCGGCTTCGCCGCGCTGAGGCTGCCGCAGAACGATGGATGGACCAACTGGCTGGTGGGGCAAAATGGCCAACTGCAATGACGTTCGCCGTCTCAACGCGAAGACACGAAGACGCCAAGAACAGGCAAACGCCGCGACGCGGGGCGCCGGGGATTCGCAGAAAAGATGCATTTCTCTGCGGGCTGCGTAAGTGGGCTCTGCGTCGCCCGTGCCTCTGCGTTGAAGACAGTCGTTTTTGGCTTCTGCTTTTTGCTTGCCACAGCGGCTCAGGCGCAGACGGCGAAGCCTGCTGCGCCGCTCAAGATCGGCGTCACGCTGCATCCGTACTACTCGTGGACGGCCAACGTCGTCGGCAATCTGCCCGGTTATGAGGTGCGGCCCCTGCTGCCGGGTGATATTGACGCCGGCGACTATCAGCCACGGCCGCAGGACATCAAGCGGCTGGCGGATCTCGACGTCGTCATCGTGAACGGCATCGGACACGACGATTTCATCTTTCCGATGCTGAAAGCGTCCGGCAATGCGCGGGCGGTGATCGTGCGGGTGAACGCGGAGACCCCGATGATTCGGGCCAGCCGCGGCAGCGGTGTGAACTCGCACACATTCATTTCGTTCTCGAACGCGATCCAGCAGAGCTACGCGATTCAACGCGCGCTGGCCGGGTTGCGTCCGCAGGATGCGCCGGCGCTCCAGCAGAACGCCGCCGAATACGCACGGCGGCTTCGCGCTGTCAAAGCGAAGGCGGCTTCGCAGCTCGCGGACGCCAGGATTACGCGCGTGGCGACCGTCCACGACGGATACGGCTACCTGCTGCAGGAATTCGGTCTCGAAGTCGGCGGTGTCGTCCAGCCGGCGCACGGCCTCACTCCCTCAGCGGGCGAGCTGCGCGACATGGTGGCGCTGTTGAAGCGCGAGAAAATTACCGTCGTGTTCACCGAGGCGGCATTCCCCGAGCCGCTGCTGAAGGTGCTTCGCGACGAAGCCGGCGTGAGCGTCTACATCATCAGCCACATCGCGTCAGGGCCGTTTACCGCCGACAAGTTCGAGCGCGAGATGCAGGCGAACGCAGACACGATGATTCGCGCACTGGCGAAGTAACGGAAAGAGCGAGAAGTCGTGGAAAACAGGAGACCAGGACTGTTCAAAGATCCGTTGCTCGAGATCTCGGGTCTCACGCTCCGTCCGGCGCGCGAGACACTGCTGGCGAATTTTTCTCTGAGCGTCGAACGGGGCACGCTGCACGCGATCGTTGGCCCGAACGGCGCGGGGAAAACCACGCTGCTGTCGGCGATCCTGGGGCTCGTGCCGTTCGACGGGCGGATTTCCGTCCAATGGACGGGCCGCGGCCGTATCGCCTACGTGCCACAGCAATTTCAGGTCGATCGCACCCTCCCGATCACGACCGCCGACTTTCTCGCGCTCTCGCGGCAGCGGCGTCCGGTATGTCTCGGAGTGACGAGCGCGACGCGGAAGCGGATTTCGCTCTTGCTCGACCGAGTGGGGCTCGCAGGGTTCGAGAATCGCGCGATGTCCGTGTTGTCCGGCGGCGAGTTGCGGCGCGTGCTGCTTGCCAATGCGCTCGACCCGCTGCCCGAGCTGCTGATTCTGGACGAGCCCGAGAGCGGGCTCGACGAAGCCGCCGGCCGTTGGCTCGACGACACGCTGCGGTCGTTAAAAGGGGAGATCACGGTGCTGATGGTGTCGCACGACTCCGAACGGGTCCGGCGTATTGCTGATCGCGTGACCCACCTTCGCGCAACTGACGCCCATCGCTTCGATGGGCAGGCGAGCCTTCCAACCCCACGAACCCGTGATGGACTTCTTCGAGTACCCGTTTCTCGTACGCGGCTTCATCTGCGTCGTGCTGCTCGCGCCGCTGCTCGGCGGCCTCAGCCACCTGGTTGTCGCACGGCGGATGGCATTTTTCAGCGCCGCGCTTGGACAGGCGGCGATCACGGGCGTGTGCGTGGGATTACTGGTCGGCGAGCCCCTCAACGCACCCTACGGCGGTATGTTCGGCTTCTCGCTGCTGTCCTCGCTTGCGATGGTGTATGCCAAGCGGCGCTCGCGCCTTCCGAACGACACGCTCATCGGGGTGTTTCTCGCGCTTACTCTCGGGCTCGGCTTGTGCCTGCTGGTCGCGGTGACGCGAGTGTTCAACGTCCACCAGGTGGAGGCGATTCTCTTCGGCAGCCTGCTCACCGTCACGGATACGGATCTGGTCCTGCTTGGCGCCGCCACCGTGGGCGTGGCCTACCTCGTGTTCCGTCAGTACAACGATCTCCTGCTCGACAGCCTGAGCCCTCAACTCGCTACGGCGCGCGGGATCAATTCTGCGTTCCTCGAATACGGGTTCGCGCTCGTGCTGACGATCGCGATTCTGGTGAGCTTGAAAATGATCGGCGCGCTGCTGGTCGAAGCGCTGATTATCGTCCCTGCCGCCGCCGCGCGAAATATCGCCACCGGGACGCGGTCGTATCTGGTGTGGAGCGTGATTGTGGCGTTCGCCGCGGGGGCCGGGGGGCTGCTGATTTCTATGCGCGTCCTGGTGCCTACAGGTGGCGCCGTTGTCCTTGCGGCGAGTGTGATTTTCTTCGTGACGCTTGCCATGGGTGCACTGCGCCGGCACGCCTGATTCCGCTCGACATCGATCCGGCTCATCATTGCGATAAGCCCTGACGAAATTGATTCGTTCGCCTCAGCGCCTCTGAGTCGAGACAGCCAAGTCCTGGCGTTGCGTCGTGGCGTCGTTGCGGTGATGTACGGTAGTGTCCGGATTGCGCCGGAGCTAATGCATTCGCGAGTTGCCCTGCGGCATCAATCGCATTTCCAGCAGCTCGACTAATGCCTCGCACCGTTCGAGCAGGCTGTTGCACTCGAGCAGCGCCTGCTTTTCGAGCGGCTCGAGATGCTGGGCGATGGCGTGCACCAGATCGGCGTCCGGGACGTCTTTCGGAATGAAGTCGTGGTCGTGCCGCTGCAGTTTTTTGGCAAGCAGGTTCTCGAGCCGGGCGCGCGCGTCGCGGCTGGCCGCAGTCACGACCGGTTTCGATTCCTTGATGGCTTCGACGCTGGCGACCCGATAGCGCTCGATGCCATGGCGCGCGGGGCGCTCGTCGACGATCCGGAACTTCTCCAGCCCCCGCAGCATGATGTTGTAGCGGCCATCCGGCATCTGATCCGCGTGAGTGATGAAGCCGGCGCAGCCAATCGGATAGACGCCCGGAGTCTCTTCATAGTGCGGTTCCCAGCCAGGCCGCAGCATGACCATGCCGATCAGCCGCTCGCTATCGAGCGCGTCGCCGACCATCGCGCGGTATCGAGGCTCGAAGATGTGAAGCGGCAGCAGCGCGCTGGGAAACAGCACGACGTTCGGGAGCGGGAAGATGGGGATCTCGGACGGGAGCATCTGAAATCTGGAATCTAAAATCCAAAGATCTGGAATCTGGAACCTGGATCTAGATTCAGATCAAGATTCAGTTTCCAGTTCTCGATCTAGTGAATGGTCCTCGTTTTCTTGTCCATGTAGTCCATCAGCACATATTGACCCAGCGTGAACGGCGTCGTGAAATACGCCTTGCCGCGGCAGATTTCGGCCACGCGGCGGACGAAGGCGACCAGCTCGTAGTCGCGCGCGAGCATGAACGTGTTGATCATGATGCCGCTCTTGCGGCAGGCGGCGACCTCGGCGATCGTCTCCGAGACGATGAAGGGGTCGAGGCCGAAGGCGTTCTTGTAGATGCGCCCATCGGGCTGCGTCAGCGCCGACGGTTTGCCGTCAGTGATCATCACGATTTGGCGCATGTCCTTGCGCTGCCGATCGAGGATGCGGCGTGCGAGCCGCAGCCCTTCGCGCGTGTTCGTGTAGTAGGGGCCCACCCGTACGCGTCCGAGCTCCTGAAGGGGAATCTCCTCGGCTGAATCGTGAAACAGAACGACGTTCAGCGCGTCTCCGGGGTACTGCAGCCTGATGAGGTTCGCCAGTGCGAGCGCGACGCGCTTCGCGGGCGTGAAGCGATCTTCGCCGTACAGAATCATGCTGTGGCTGCAGTCGAGCATCAGGACCGTCGCGCACGAGCTTTGGTACTCGCCCTGCGACACCATCAAATCCTCGTAGGCGATGTCGATGGAATCGAGCACGCCGGTGGGGTGGTGCTCGCCCCGCTCGCGCCGCTCGCGATTGATCCGCTGAACCGCGTTCATCACCGTGCTGCTGGGATCGAGGTTGAGCGAGTCGCCGAACTCGTACGGCTTCGGCGCCGCGACGGTTTCGATGCCGGTGGAGTTGTCGCGCGTGTCGTGGCGGCCCAGGCTGCTCTTGCCCATCGATCCGAGCAGGTCGCGCAGCGCGCGGTAGCCGAGAAAATCGAGGCTCTTGTCGGTCACCTCGAATCGCGTCGGTGGAGCGTCCGGGCCGAATCCGCCGCCCGCGCCAGGCGTCTGCCGATCGGCGCGGTCCGACTCGAGATCGGGCGCCGGGGTGATGAAGCCTTCCTGCATCATCCGATCGATGATGTCCTGAATCAGCTTCTCGAGCTTCGAGCGCGCGTCCGCCTGATCGGCATCGGCCGGATCGCCAAGCAGGCGCTCCAGCGCCTCCTCGGGCAGCACACCGCCGTTGAACAGCGCGTCCATGATCGCGTCGTGCAGCGCCTGCATGGTGCGATCGTCCTCGGACTCCCCGTACATCCCGCCGTAGGGGGACTGGAAACCGCTCGACAGCAGCAGATCCGACAGCTTCTCAATCAGCTCGTCGAGATCCAGATCGTCCAGCGGGTCGCCGGTATATTTTGAGTACTTGTAGCGCATTAAGCGTTTGCCGTCCTACTCGCCACCACCAACCACCTAGTTGTAGTATTTCTTCTTCCCGCCCGGCAATGGAATGCCCTCGTCCACGTCGCGCTCGGCGGCGCGCGCCGTTGGGCGCCGCTGCGGCGGTTCGGCCCCGTGGTAACCGCGCTCGTCGCTGCGGCTGATCTTCTTCTGCGCGTACAGACCTTCGAGGACGAAGTCCACGGCGGACGCGAGCGCCGCCTCCGATGCCTTCGGTGCGAGGTGAAGATGTTCGGTGAGCTCGACGAGCCCCTGCACGCCGCGCGCCTGCGCGAGCAGTTCCTTCGCAGACGACGTGTCGGAGGTTTGCAGCGAGCCGCCAAGATCGAACCACTCGATGACGCGCCGCATGTCGACTTGTCCTAACCGCTCGGCGAAGACGTTCGCGACCGATGCGCGGATCAGCTCGCGCGCGACGTTGTCGGCCCCTTTCAGCTCTCCCTCGTATTCCATCTCGAACTTGCCGGTAATCGACGGCAGCGCCGCATAGACGTCGGTGACGCGCGCGACGATCTGCGCTTCGCCGCTCGTCATCGCTCGGCGCTCGGCGTTCGACAACACGTTTTCCAGGCATGTGATCGCCAGCCGCTGGCTGACGCCCGAGCGGCGGTCGATTTTGCGGTCGGCGCGCGCCTGGAACGCGATCTCCTCGACGACCTCGCGTACATATGCCGGCACGTCGATGCGTGTCCCATCCTTATCGCGATCGAGCCATGCTTCCTGCGCGGTGATCTCCATGGCGTGCTGGCGGTTTGCCGGGTAGTGCGTGCGAATCTCGGAGCCGATGCGGTCTTTCAGCGGGGTGATGATCTTGCCTCGCGCCGTGTAGTCCTCCGGGTTCGCCGTGAAGACCATCAACAGGTCGAGCGGCAGGCGGACGGGGTATCCCTTGATCTGGATGTCGCCTTCCTGGAGGATGTTGAACAGGCCGACCTGAATTTTGCCCGCGAGGTCGGGCAGTTCGTTGATGCCGAAGATCCCACGGTTGGCGCGCGGTAAGAGGCCGTAATGAATCGTAAGCTCGTCGGACAGTTGCAGCCCGCTGCGCGCCGCCTTGATCGGATCGATGTCGCCGAGCATATCGGCAATCGTCACGTCTGGCGTGGCGAGCTTTTCGACGTAGCGCGCGTCGCGCGGGAGCCACGCGATAGTGGTGTCGTCGCCTTCTGCCGCGACCCGCATGCGGCACGCCGAGCAGATCGGATCGAGCGGATCGTCATGGATTTCGCATCCCGCCACGACCGGGAGGTACTCGTCGAGCAGCGACGCCAGCGCGCGCAGGATCCGGCTCTTGGCTTGACCACGTAGGCCGAGCAGGATGAAGTTGTGCCGTGACAGCACCGCATTCACGAGTTGAGGGATAACGGTGTCGTCGTAACCGATGATGCCTGGAAACAGCGTCGTCACCGCTGCGGAGTTTTGCGATGAGGTTGTCGCGCACTTCGTTCTTCACTGACCGGCGCGGAAACGCCTCCGGTGACGTTGCGCGGGCGCGGCGAAGATCGCCGAGCGTCTTGACGGACGAGATAGATGCCATGTCGCGATTCTATCCCAGCTAGAATCGCGCGGTGCATCCCGCGGTCCGTTCTTTGCGCCCCCTCGTGTTTGCGCATCGCGGCGGCAGCAAGATTGGCCCTGAAAACACGATTGAGGCGTTCGATCGCGGACTGAAGGCGGGCGCCGATGGCCTCGAGCTGGACGTCCACCTTTCGCGCGACAGGATTGTCGTGGTTCATCATGATGCGACGCTCGATCGCACAACGCGGGCAAGGGGTCCGCTCGCCGATCGCACTGCCAGCGAGCTCGCCGAGCTGGATGTGCCGACACTCCGCGTCGTGCTCGAGCGGTACCCCCGCATCGGCATCATCATCGAATTGAAGGAAGCCGGGCCCGCGCTCGTCCGAGCGGTTGTCGCCGAGGTGCGCTGCGCCGGCGCCGCTCACCGGGTGTGCCTCGGATCGTTCAGCCGTTCGGCGTTGCGTGCCGCGCGCGCGATCGCGCCCGACATCGCTACGAGCGGCGCCCGGTTCGAAGTCAGGATGGCGTTGTACCGATCGTGGTGCGGCGTCTCGCCAGGGCGTGTGCCGTATCAGGCGTTTCAGGTGCCCGAAACCAGCGGCTCAATGCGCGTCGTGTCGCCGCGGTTCGTCGAGCTCGCGCACAAGGCGGGCATCGCAGTCCAGGTCTGGACGGTCGACGAGCCTGAGGATATCCGTCGCCTGCTCGATTGGGGAGTGGACGGGATTATTTCGGACAGGCCGGATGTCGCCGCAGAGGTTGTCAGAGACTGGGTTGGCGACAGTCGGCAGTCGGCAGTCGGTAGTCGGCAGTCTCAGTCGGGAGTCGACAGTCCAGTCGGCAGTCCCATCTCAGGGTCTTCGACTTTCGTCGGTAGTTCGACCGTAATTCAGCGTCGACTGGACTGCTGGACTGCCACTGGGACTAACGACTGGGACTAACCATTGGACTAAACCATTGGGACTAACATTGGGACTATCGACTGAGACTGTCGACTCCCGACTGAGACTGCCGACACCGACTACTGACTGACGACTCATTGGCACAGTCACACGGCGGACAGCCCCTGTCGAAGACGATCTTCCAAGACCCGTCGGGCTGCCGCTGCCAGACGGAATTGAACGTGCCGATGCGGTTGCCCTTCGGATCGAGCACGGGACCGCTCGTAAATCCCAGATTGCCTGACGGCAGGACTTCGACTTCAGCAGGTGCCCATGAAAACGGCGCCGCCGGACCGTCAAAGAATCGTTTCCACTCTGCGGCGACTGACGATTTTCCGCGCATCACGCCCTTGCCGCCGAAAAACACCGCGTCGTCGCCAAGCAGCATCGTAAACGCCGCGAGGTCGCGCTCTGCCATCGATTGGCAAACGCCGTCTCAGCCGCACGGACCTGATCGGCAGGATTCCCCAACTTCTGTTGCGCACGTGCCGGCGCGACCCCACAGAACTGCGATGAGAACCGCAGCGTAAATCATCAATTTGTTCAGCATGTGTTTCCAACCACCAACCACTAACCAGGCTACCGGCTATCAACGATCGATTTCTCGGGCACTTCAGGGGCGTGGGGCTTGCGATTGATCAAACCGGCGACGAACCACGCGGCTCCGCCGATGACGGTCAGCGCAAGCAACCAGCGCACGACCGTCAGAAGCAGATTCAGGTCCATCATCGGCCAGCTGCTGAGCTGCGCGATGGCGAACCGCTCGGTCAGCCAATGCCAGCCGGCATGACCGACGAGCACTGACGCGACGATGATGCCGGCGCGCTCAGGGACGACCTGCGTGAAGAGGAGGTTCGCGGCCGGCAGCACGATGGCAAGGATGATGAGCGTGCCGAGCTCGAGGCCGACGTTATAGGCGAGCAGCGCCGCGACCGGATGCGATCCCGCGAACTGCAGCGTCTCCTGCAGGGCGATCGCGAAGCCGAGGCCGTGGAAGAGGCCGAACACGAGCGCGACAACCCAGCGGTGCTTCAGCGCGCCTGCGCTGAGCGCAGTCGAAGGGGCGCCGATGCCGTTCTCGATCGCCACATAGACGAGCGACAGCGCGATGAGCGCGCCAATCGTGGGCGCGAACCAGGTGTCGACCGTCGCGAGCCCGAAGGCGGCCAGGCCGAGAGTAATCGAATGCGCGACGGCGAACGCGGCAAACGGCTTGACGAGATCGCGCACGCGCCGGAACGGCAGCGCCAGGACGATGACGAACAGCAGGTGGTCGAGGCCATCGAGAAAGCGGTAAAAGCCGGCCTTCAGGAACACCCAGGCCGCCTGGTGCGCTTGCGGGTCGAGGCGCACGAGCGGCGTATCGTCGTGAATTCTGAACGCGCGGACGCCGCCATCGGGTCGTATGAAGTTGATGTAGGTGGCCGTGCGGTTGGCGAGGCCGCGCCCGAACAGCACGCGCATCGAAAATAGCGAGTCCTGCGACCGGATCGGAAAGTGCAGCTCGAGATCGAGAAATCCCTGGTTGTAGTACACCTGCGTCGCGTCGGGCAGCCGGGCGCCGCGGACGCGGGCGAGTGCGCCCTCGAACGAATCGAACGAGCGATCGGACGGCAGCGAGATGCGCGCGTTCGCCATCTCGTAGCGCGTCAGGCGCTCGTCGCCTTCGAGGAACACGATGCCGTTGGAAATCTGATTCGCGGCCTCGCGCAGCGCCGTTTCGACATGCGGCAGCGCGAGGTAGCCTGTGCCGTCCTTCGGCAGGTTCGCCTCCGCAACGGCGAGAAGCGGCACGCGCAGCAGCACCTGCAGCTGGCCTTGCTCGGGCTTCACGTAGCTCTGCACGGCAATTTCGTCTGGGATGTCGTGCGCCACAACGACTGCCTGCGCCACGAGCACGAGCATCAAGGCGGCTGCGCTGCGAAAAACTCGGGTTGTCATGAGGTAGCAGTGAAAATTGTATAATGACCGTCTCTGCAGTTACCAGCGAGGCCATATGAGAGTTGCAATCAGTAAATTGACGCAAGCAGTTGGTGCGGCGGGAGTTGTCTTTCATTGTAAGTGCGGGAGCGGCGGTTACCACGAGCGCGCAGGCGCCTGCGGGAGCAGGCTCGAGCGTCGGAAGCGGCGTTTACACCGACGATCAGGCCAAGCGCGGCGAAGCGGTTTCAAACAAGATGTGCACGAGCTGCCACGGACCTGAGTTGTCCGGTGGCGAGGCAGGACCTACCCTTGTCGGCCTGGAATTCCTCGGCAACTGGAACAATCTCACGGCCGCCGACTTCTACGACCGCGTGCAGGCGACGATGCCGGCGGACGCACCGGGAACGTTGACGCCGGCGCAGACCAGCGACGTCATGTCCTACGTCTTCAAGCTCAACAAATTTCCGGCAGGGACGACCGAGCTGCCGACCGATCTCGCCGCACTCAAGGGCATCAAGATTGAGGGCGCGCAGCCCGCTAAATAAGGTCCGGTTGAAGCCGGACGCTACCTATGAGAAATATCGCCGCCGATAACGTCGCCGACCTCGAGTCGATTGAAACCACTGAATGGCTGGATTCGCTCGACTACGTCCTTCAATCCAACGGCCCCGCGCGGGCGGGCCAGTTGCTCGTGCAGCTCAGCGAGCATGCGCGCCGGCGCGGCATCAGGCTTCCGTTCACGGCGAACACGCCGTACGTCAACACGCTGACGACCGACCAGGAAGTGCCGTTCCCCGGCAGCCAGGAAATCGAGCGCCGCATCAAGAGCCTCGTCCGCTGGAACGCGATCGCGATGGTGCTGCGCGCAAACAAGAAAGAGCCCGGCATCGGCGGACATATCTCGACTTTTGCCTCGGCGGCGACGCTGTATGAAGTCGGCTTCAACCATTTCTTCAGATCCGGCAGCGCTGGCGATCGCGATGTCGTGTATTACCAGGGTCACGCGGCGCCTGGCATTTATTCGCGGGCGTTCCTCGAAGGGCGGCTCACCGAAAAACAGCTCGACAATTTCCGGCGCGAGCTCGCGCCGGGCGGCGGGCTGTCCTCGTATCCGCATCCGTGGCTGATGCCGGATTTCTGGGAATATCCGACGGTGTCGATGGGGCTCGGCCCCATCATGGCGATTTACCAGGCGCGCTTCATCCGCTACCTGGAAGATCGCGGGCTGAAGAAGCCGTCGAATACGAAGGTATGGGCGTTTCTCGGAGACGGCGAAACCGACGAGCCGGAATCGCTCGGCGCAATCACGCTCCCGGCTCGTGAGAAGCTCGACAACCTCATCTTCGTCGTCAACTGCAACCTGCAGCGGCTCGACGGCCCGGTGCGCGGCAACGGGCAGATCATTCAAGAGCTCGAGGCGGTGTTCCGCGGCGCGGGCTGGAATGTCATCAAGGTGTTGTGGGGCAAGGATTGGGATCCGCTGCTCGCGAAAGACAAAGACGGCTTGCTCGTCAAGCGCATGGGCGAGGTCGTCGACGGCGAGTATCAGAAATACACCGTCGAATCGGGCGATTACCTCCGCAAGCATTTCTGGGGCAAATACCCGCAGCTGCTCGAGATGGTCAAGCACCTCTCAGACGATGACCTGAAGAAGCTGACGCTCGGCGGACACGATCCAATCAAGGTCTACAACGGCTACAAGGCTGCGGTCGAGCACAAGGGGCAGCCGACGGTCCTGCTGATTCGCACGATCAAAGGATATGGACTCGGCGACGCGGCCGAAGGCAAGAACATCACCCACCAGCAGAAGAAACTTACCGAAGACGAGCTCCGTTTCGTGCGCGAGCGTTTCAGCATTCCGATTCCCCAGGAGCAGATCAGAGAGGCGCCGTATTACCGTCCGGACGAGAAAAGCCCGGAAGTGTCGTACCTGAAGGAGCGCCGGAAGGCGCTGGGCGGCCCGCTTCCGATCCGCAACAGCAAGACGACGCCGCTTGCGGCACCGCCGAATCCCGAGATCTTCGAGGAGTTCAGCAAGGGCACCGACGGCCGTGCCGCGTCAACGACGATGGTGTTCGTGCGGCTGTTGTCGAAGCTGCTGCGAGACCCGGATATCGGCAAGGCCGTCGTGCCGATCGTGCCGGACGAAGCGCGCACCTTCGGCATGGAAGCGTTGTTCCGGCAGGTCGGCATCTACTCGCACGTCGGCCAGCTCTACGAGCCGGTCGACATGGACACGCTCCTCTATTACAAGGAGTCGACGGACGGCCAGATCCTCGAGGAAGGGATCAACGAGGCCGGTTCGCTGGCGTCGTTTATTGCCGCGGGCACGGCGTACTCGACGCATGGCGTCAACACGATCCCGTTCTTCATCTATTACTCGATGTTCGGGTTCCAGCGCGTCGGCGATCTCATCTGGGCGGCCGGCGACTCGCGTGCGCGCGGCTTTCTGCTCGGCGGAACCGCCGGACGCACGACGCTCGCGGGCGAAGGACTGCAGCATCAGGACGGCCAGACGCACGTGCTGTCGCTGCCTGTGCCGAATTGCGTGTCCTACGATCCGGCGTTCGCCTACGAGCTTGCCGCCATCATCGAAGACGGCATCAAGCGAATGTATGTCGATCAGGAAAGCATCTTCTATTACCTGACGCTGATGAACGACAACTACGCCATGCCACCCATGCCGGAAGGCGCGGACGTGCGGCCGGGCATCCTCAAGGGGATGTACCGCTACAGCAAGGCGAAGAACACGGCGTCGAAGCTGAAGGCGCAGCTGCTCGGCAGCGGCGCGATCCTGCCGGAAGTCATCAAAGCTGCGGCGTTGCTGGAGCAGTTCGGTGTGGCCGCCGATGTGTGGAGCGTAACCAGCTATGGCGAGCTGTATCGTGATGGCAACGCGTGCGATCGCTGGAACATGCTGCACCCGTCGCAGAAAGCCCGCGCGCCGTACGTCGCCGAATGCCTGAACAAGACCGACGGCGTCATCGTCGCGGCGTCGGATTACCTGAAGGTGCTGCCGAACGCGATCGATCGCTGGGTGTCTCGCCCGATCGTGTCGCTGGGCACGGACGGATTCGGCCGCAGCGAAGGCCGGGCCGCACTGCGCGAATTCTTCGAGGTTGACGCACGCTTCATCGCCGTCGGCGCCCTCTCGGCGCTTGCCCGCGACAAACAGATTGACGCGAAGCTCGTCGACAAAGCGATAAAAGACCTCGGAATCGACCCCGAGAAAAAGAACCCCGCGGTATCGTGATTAGTGATTCGGGATTGGGGATTCGTTATGAACCCCTAGTCCCGAATCTCCAACCCTCAATCCCTAGAGCCTACTGATGTCCACAGACATGAAGCTGCCCGAGCTGGGCGAGAACATCGAAGGTGGAGATGTTCTGCGCGTGATGGTGAAGCCGGGCGACGCGATCAAGAAAGACCAGCCCGTTCTCGAGCTCGAGACCGACAAAGCCACAATCGAAGTGCCGTCCTCCGCGACCGGTGTGGTCAAGGAAGTCAAAATCAAGTCAGGCGAGAAAGTGAAGGTCGGGCAGACCATTTTCATCGTCGATGAGGATAGTGCGGGCGCAGCACCGGCGAAGACGGAAGCAAAACCTGCAGATCAGGGACAGGCGCCGTCACCCGCCGAGCAACCATCCGCGCCGGCGCCTGTCGCGCCGAAGCCGGCGGAGCCGGCGAAGGCGGAAAAGCGCAAAGCCGAAGTTGTCGAGATGAAGCCGTCCAAGCAGGTCGCCGCGCCGGCTCAGGCCCCGGCTGCCGCTTCTTCCATTCCGGCTGCGCCTTCGGCACGCCGTCTCGCCCGCGAGCTCGGCGTGAACATTCAGGACATTCAAGGCTCCGGTCCGGGTGGACGCATCTCGATGGACGATGTCACCGCGTATGCGCGGCGGTTGCTGTCTGGCGCAGGTGTGGCGCGTTCGCCGGCGTCGGCCGGCGAAGCGCTGCCCGACTTCAGCAAATGGGGAGCGGTCGAGCGTAAGGCGATGAGCGGCGTGCGCCGGACGACCGCGCACCGGTTGACACAGGCGTGGAACACCGTGCCGCACGTGTTCCAGCAAGATCGCGCGGACATTACCGGCGTCGAGACGCTGCGCAAGCGGCTGTCGAAAAAATCCGAAGCCGAGGGAAGGGCGCCGATCACCATCACGGCTTTCTTGATGAAGACGCTTGCCGCTGCCCTGAAAAAGTACCCACAGATGAACTCCTCGGTCGATCTCGCGACCGAAGAGATCGCCTACAAGCAGTACGTCCATATCGGCGTCGCGGTCGACACCGATCGCGGCCTGCTCGTCCCGGTGATTCGCGACGTGGATCAGAAGGACATCTATCAAATCGCCGACGAAATCGCCCAGGCAGCGGAAAAGGCGCGGAATCGCAAGCTGTCGCTGGACGACATGCAGGGCGGATCGATGACGATCTCGAATCTTGGAAGCCTCGGCGGCGGCGCCTTTACGCCGATCGTCAACTGGCCCGAGGTGGCGATCCTCGGGGTCGCCCGCGCGCGCATGGAGCCGGTGTATGCCGACGGCGAGTTCGTGCCGCGGTTTCTGATGCCGCTGACGCTCTCCTACGATCACCGCGTGATCGACGGCGCCGACGGCGTGCGGATTCTCCGCTGGATCGTCGAAGCGATCGAACAACCGGCTTTGATATGGCTGGACGGGCATGAGCGCACGTTTAGCAGTGATTGGCGCCGGGCCGGGAGGCTACGTCGCCGCGTTCCACGCCGCCGACCTCGGCATGCAGGTCACCCTCATCGACGCCGATCCGAATCCCGGCGGCGTGTGCACGTTCCGCGGCTGCATTCCGTCGAAGGCGCTGCTGCATGCAGCAAGGGTCCTCGACGAGGCGAAGCATGCGAACGCCTACGGTGTGACATTCGGCTCGCCGTCGATCGACGTCAACAAGTTGCGCGCGTGGAAAGATCAGGTCGTCAAGAAGCAGACAGGCGGGCTTGGACTCCTGGCGAAATCCCGAAAGGTCACGTACATTCAGGGGCGGGCCTCGTTTGTCGACGCGACGACCCTCAGCGTCGAGACCGCGGGCGGTGAGCAGAAGGTCCAGTCCGACTACGTCATCGTCGCAACAGGGTCCCGGCCGACCACCGTCCCGAACGTGTCGATCGACTCACCGAAGGTGCTCGATTCGACGACCGCGCTCGAGCTGCCGGACGTTCCGGATCGGCTGCTCGTCGTCGGCGGCGGCTACATCGGGCTGGAGCTCGGCACGGTGTACGCCGCGCTTGGTTCGAAGGTGACCGTAGTGGAGATGACCGACGGGCTGCTGCCCGGCGCCGATCGCGATCTCGCGGCAATCGTCGCGAAGCGCATGGCCAGCTACGCCGAAGCGATCCTGCTCGAGACGAAGGTCACCGCCGTAAAGGACGACAAGAAGGGGCTCGCCGTGTCGCTCGAAGGGAAGAGCGCGCCATCCGGCCCGCAAAACTTCGATCGCGTCCTCGTGGCGGTTGGACGCCGTCCGAACTCCGCCATTGGCGGCCTCGACAAGACGAAAGTGAAAGTGAATCAGCGGGGCTTCATCGAAGTCGACGCGCAGCGCCGCACCGCCGAGCCGTCGATCTTTGCCATCGGCGACGTCGCCGGCGATCCGATGCTCGCGCACAAGGCCTCGCACGAAGCGCGCGTGGCCGTCGAAGCGATCCACGGCAAGCCTGCGGTATTCGAGCCGCGCGCCATCCCGGCCGTGGTCTTTACAGACCCCGAGCTGGCCTGGACCGGCCTGACGGAAACCGACGCCAGGAAGCAGAATGTTCCGATCGAGATTGCGAAATACCCATGGGCGGCCTCCGGGCGCGCGACGACGCTCGATCGGCCGGACGGCTTGACGAAGCTGATCATCGATCCCGAAACAGAGCGCATCCTCGGCGTCGGAATCGCCGGTGTCGGGGCAGGGGAGTTGATCTCGGAGGGCACGCTTGCCATCGAGATGGGTGCCCGCGCGTCGGACCTGAAGCTGACGATTCACCCGCACCCGACCTTGTCGGAAACGGTGATGGAAGCCGCCGACGTGTTTTACGGCGAAAGCGCGCACGTCTATAAGCCGAAAAAGCCCTAGTGTTCCCTAGGGATTAGGGTTTCGGGATCAGGGATTAGGCCTGCCGGTGTCACTCAGTCAAGTGCATCACGGGATCGTCAACTGCGAGCGCTGCAGCCGCTTACGCAGCTACTGCAGCGAAATCGCGCGCGTGAGACGCGCTGCGTTCCGCAACGACACGTACTGGGCGAGACCGGTTCCCGGGTTCGGCGACCCCGGCGCGCGCGTTCTGGTTCTTGGGCTTGCGCCGGCCGCTCACGGTGCGAACCGAACGGGCCGCGTGTTCACGGGTGACGGAGCCGGCGCATCCGGCGATTTCCTGATGGCCGCGATGCACAGGCACGGCTTCGCGAATATTCCCACCTCACAATCGATCGATGACGGTCTCATACTGAAAGATGCGTACATCGCGGCCGCCGTGCGATGCGCACCGCCCGATAACAAGCCGACGACAGAAGAGATTCACGCCTGTCAGCCGCATCTGGAAGCAGAGCTTGCGCATCTGCCGAACATTCGAGTCGTGGTTGCGCTCGGGAAAATTGCCTTTGAGGTTTGGTGGAAAGTGGCGGCCTCGAAAGGGGTTTTCATGAGGCGGCGACCGTTATTCGGCCATGGCGTGATTTGCAGGCCCCCGGGCGGTCCGATCGTGATCGCGTCCTACCATCCAAGCAGACAGAACACGAATACGGGAAAACTGACGCCTCAGATGATGTCGGATGTATTTAGGAAAGCTGCGAAGCTCGTTCGCGCCTAATCCCTAATCCCTGATCCCTAAGCTGTAATCCCTTTGCGAAGACCAGCCGCTTGCTCGTGCGCGTGGTACGAGCTCCTCACGAGCGGGCCCGACTCCACGTGCGCGAATCCCATCTCGAGCGCGATGTCCTTCAACTGACGGAACTCGTCGGGATGGTAGTAGCGCGTCATGGGCAGGTGAGCTGGAGACGGCCGAAGGTACTGGCCCAGGGTGAGAATCGCGCATCCCGCCGCTCGCAGATCTTTCAGCGTCGCGACAACTTCGTCCCACTCTTCGCCGAGCCCCAGCATAATGCCCGATTTCGTGGCGATGCGCGGTGCGTAGGTGCGCGAGCGATCGAGCAGTTGCAGGGTGCGTTCGTATCTGCCACCTGACCGCGCGAGCCTGTAGAGGCGGGGCACCGTTTCGGTGTTGTGATTCATGATGTCAGGGCCTGCATCGAGGACGGCATAGAGCGGCTCGGCTTTCCCCTGAAAATCGGGGACCAGCACTTCGATACTCGCGTCTGACTTACGGCGCCGGATTTCGCGGATCGTCTCGACGAAGATCGACGCGCCGCCATCCGACACGTCATCACGGTCGACAGACGTCACGACGACGTGCGCCAGGTCGAGCGACGCTACGGCGTCCGCGACGCGCGCCGGCTCCGCCGCGTCTACCGGGTGTGGGCGCCCGTGGCCAACGGCGCAGTAGCCGCACGCCCGCGTGCAGATGTCGCCGAGGATCATGAACGTCGCCGTCCCGTGCGTCCAGCATTCGCCGATGTTGGGGCAGCGCGCCTCCTCGCAGACCGTGTGAAGGTTGAGGTCGCGCATCAGGCCCTTGAGCCTGAGGTAGGACGGCGAGCCTGGCGCTTTCACCTTGAGCCACTCGGGTTTCGGCAAGCGGGGCGTGACTGGCGTAAGCGGGATTACCTTGGACACGTCCCCGTGATCTTAATGGATAATTCTTTGCGATGCGATTGCCCTCGGCCGAACCGCGTGCCGTCTTGCCACATGCACTGCACGGCCTGAAAGTCACTTGGCTTGGACACTCGACTTTTCTCATCGCGTCGCCCAAGGGCGTGCGAGTGCTGTTCGATCCGTTTTTGACGAATAATCCGGCGTGTCCGCCAGCCGCACGGCGAGTCGCGGCGGTCGATCTGATATTGATTACACACGGTCACTCCGATCATTGCGAGGATGCGGCAGCCATCGCGCGTGAGACAGGCGCGACGGTTGTCGCGTCGCCTGAACTCACAGGCTGGCTCGAGCGGCAGGGAACGAAACATCTGCGGCCGATGAACATCGGCGGGCGCCAGCAACTCTCGGGCATCGATATCGCGATGGTGCCCGCGCTTCATAGCAGCAGCGCGCAGGACGGCACTTACCTTGGTCCGGCCACAGGATTTGTCGTCCGCTTCGAAAACGATCTGACGGTCTACTTTGCCGGAGACACAGGCCTCTTCGGCGACATGCGCGTGATTCGCGATCGCTACGCGCCGGTGGTGGCGTTCCTGCCGATCGGCGACCGCTTCACAATGGGACCCGAGGAAGCAGCAATAGCCGCCGAATGGCTGGGCGCGAAAGCAATGGTGCCGATGCACTACGGCAGCTTCCCGGAGCTCACCGGAACTGTCGACGAGCTTCGTCGACACACAGGACCGCGGGGAATCGAAGTAGTCGAGCTGCGGCCTGGAGTAACAGTTGAATAGCCGCACCACATCCAGAACGCGCGGGCTGGCGTGCACGCTCGCGGCGCTTCTATTGTCCTGCGGGGTGGATGTCGAGGCGCAGACCCCCGAGCCGATCAGGTATACCGTCAGTTTTCCCGCGCCGCACACGCACTATGTCGAAATCGAAGCGTCGTATCCGACCGAAGGACGGCCCTCGATCGAGCTGATGATGGCCGTGTGGACGCCGGGCTCGTACCTGATCCGCGAATACGAGCGCCACGTCGAAGCGCTGACGGCAGCCGATCCCTCTCGCGCCCCGCTAGCGGTCGAGAAAACGCGTAAGAACCGTTGGCAAATTGCGACGAACGGGGCCAGGACGGTTTGGGTGCGCTATCGCGTCTACGCGCACGAAATGAGCGTGCGGACCAACTGGGTAGACGAGGAATTCGCGCTGATTAACGGCGCGCCGACGTTCATCACGCTCGTCGAGCCGCCGTCGCGCCGTCGCCATGATGTGCGGGTGGTGCTCCCGCGCGCGTGGACCAGAAGCCTGTCGGGTTTGACGGCCGGCCTCGGTGAGAACACCTATACCGCGCCGGATTACGATGCGCTGGTCGATTCCCCGATCGTCGCCGGGTCACCGTCGGTCTACGAATTCAGCGTCGCGGGCAAGCCGCACTACCTCGTGAACTTCCGTGAGCGTGCCGTGTGGAACGGACCGCAAGCGGCCCGGGATCTCGCGAAAATCGCCGAGACCATCGCACGGTTCTGGGGAACCGTCCCTTTCGATCGGTTCTATTTCTTCAACATCATTGGATCGGCGAAGAACGGCCTCGAGCATCGCAACTCGGCGGTCCTGAACATCCCTCTCAACGCAACCAGTTCACGCGAGGGGCTCCTCGATTGGCTCAACCTTGCGAGCCACGAGTACTTCCATGCGTGGAACGGCAAGCGGCTTCGGCCCGCCGAGTTGGGGCCGTTCGACTACGAGAATGAGGTGTACACCAGAGCGCTCTGGTTCGTAGAGGGCATGACAGAGTATTACGCCGACCTGTTCCTGGTGCGCGCCGGCGTGGCCACACGCGACGAATATCTCGACGCGCTGTCCGAGCAGATCCGCTCGTTGCAGACAACCCCCGGGCGCCTGGAGCAGTCGGCCGAAGCGGCATCCTACGACGCATGGATCAAGTACTACCGGACCGACGAGAACTCGCCCAACACGTCGATCAGCTACTACGTGAAGGGGGCAGTCATCGGCTTTCTGCTGGATGCGAACGTCAGGCGCCTGACGGCGGGCTCGAAGTCGCTCGACGATCTCATGCATGCGATGTTTGCGAAGTTTTCGAGTGAGCGTGGGTTTTCTGGCGAGGATATCCGCGCGTCAGTCGCCGACGCTGTTGGTGCAGCGAAGGGCCGCGAGATGCGTGCGTGGCTCGCGCGCGCCCTCGAAACGACGGCGGAGCTCGACTATGCGGATGCCTTAGCCTGGTTCGGTCTCCGGATGACCTCTCCGGCCGGAACGCCGCGAGCATATCTCGGCGTGGCGACACGAACCGAGAACAGCAAGACCATCGTCGCCGGCATTCGCCGTGGGTCGCCCGCCGCTGATGCCGGCATATCGTTGCTGGACGAGATTGCAACGATCAACGGCGAGCCGGTGCCTGAAGGGCGCTTCGCCGAGCGGCTTGCGCGGTTTTCACCCGGAGCAAAGGTGACGCTCACCATCACCCGCAACGGCACCGCACGAAGTATTGATGTCGTCCTCGCCGTAGATCCGCGGCATGGCTGGCAGTTGAGCCCGGTGCCCGGCGCGCAGTCGCAGCACCTCGACACCTGGCTGGCGCAATAGGTGATAATACCGGTCATGCAGTCTGTACGCAGTCGCGCGCGCTTCGTTGCCGCGATTGCTCTCGCGTGGCATGTGGTCGTGATTGCCGCTGTCGCCACCGCGTTTTCGTGTGACTCCGGTTCGGGCCATGCAGGGATGAAAGACTGCCCGCTGCACCAGGGCGCGCCGGTGTGTCCGCTGCACGGGGACAAGCACGGCACGCACGATTGCGATTGTCCGACGATCGGCTGCTCGCAAACCGATGCGGGCTTGATGGCGGTCTTCGGCGCCGTGGGGATTCTTCCGGCAGCCGCCGACATGCCGGTTCCTCTCGACTCCGGCGACGCGCCTTCACGCGTTTCATTGACCGCCACTCATCTCACACCCGCTCCGCTCTCACCTCCGCCTCGAGCATAGCGTTCGGCATCCAGCCACGGCGCAGGACGGCAGTCTCGACGAGATTTCGCACGTCCCTACGCCGGAATCGAACGTTGCAGAGACTCAGGAGGAGAACCCATGAAGCGCATGGGCGCCGGCCTCCTGTCCGTGATGTGTATATGCGCGGCCGCAGATACCCTCTCGGCGCAGGAGACGATCAACTACGGCACCATCAGCGGGCGTGTCGCCGATCCGCAGGGCGCGGTCGTGCCCGGCGCGAGCGTTATCGCGCGCCAATCCGAGACCAATCAGTCCCGCGAAACCGTGACCGATCGCGACGGACGATTTCGATTTCCCTATTGCGGCTGGGTCATTACGACGTCACGATCCGCATGCCGGGCTTTTCCGAGACGATGCGTTCAGTGCACGTGACGGTGGGGTCGGCATTCGAGCTGCCGATAACTCTTGCGCTGGCCGGTGTCGCGGCCACTGTCGACGTTGTAGCGGAGTCGACCGTCCTCGAAGCGGCGCGCAGCCAGATTGCGGGCACCGTGTCGCAGGAAGAGGCGGCGAGCCTGCCGATGAACGGGCGCAACTTTCTCGATCTGGCTCTGCTCGTGCCCGGCGTGTCTCCGACGAACATCGGCAGTACGCAGCTGTTCGCCGAGACATCCGCTGTACCGGGACAGGGGCTGTCGATCGGCAGCCAGCGCAACTTCTCGAACAACTTCATCGTCGACGGCCTGTCCGCGAATGACGATGCGGCGGGATTGAGCGGCATCCCGTATGGCGTCGACGCCGTCGATCAATTTCAGGTCGTGACCTCGGGCGGTCAGGCAGAGCTGGGTCGCGCCCTGGGCGGCTACATCAGCGTCGTCACGAGGAGCGGAACGAACCAGGTGCACGGCGACGTGTACGGATATTTCCGGGACGACAGCCTGAATGCGACAAATGCGTTGCTGCGTGATCAGGGAGGGGAGAAACCGCCAATGAGCCAGAAGCAGTACGGCGGCAGCCTTGGCGGTCCGCTCGCCAGAAACCGTTCGTTCTACTTCACGAACCTCGAGCAGCGCCGGCTTGACCAGACAGGGTTGACGACGGTATCGGAGGCGAACGTCGCAGTCATCAACGCGAAGCTGCAGGCCGTTGGGTATCCGGGGTCGCCAGTTTCTACCGGGATCTATCCGAATCCGATAGACATGACGCACTTTCTCGCGAAAGTGGATCACGAGTTCGCACCCCGCCATCAGTTCAGCGTCCGGTACAGCCTTTACGACGTGCTGTCGCTGAACACGCGCGGCGCCGGCGCGCTGAACGCGCCGAGTGCATCTTCGAGCCTGGACAACAACGATCAGTCGATCGCCTTCGGTAATACGCTGACGCTCTCTGACAGAACCGTGAACGAGACGCGCGTGCAGTTCGCCTATAGCGATCTCAAAGCGCCGCCGACCGATCCGGTAGGGCCGGCAGTGAGCATTGCCGGCGTCGCATCGTTCGGAACACTCTCGGGAAGCCCGCAGGGCCGGGTGAACAGGATGTACCAACTCGTCAACAACCTGTCGCACCATGCAGGTGCCCACGCGCTGCGAGCCGGGTTCGACGTCATCTACAACTCCGATACGATTACGTTCCCGCGGGCGGTTCGCGGCTCCTACGCATTTTCGTCACTCGCGAATTTTCTCGCGGGAACCTACAACACGTCTGGTTTCACCCAGACGTTTGGCGAGACCGTCGTGTCGCAGACGAACCCGAACATCGGGCTCTACATGCAGGACGAGTGGAAGGCGCATCCGTCGCTGACCGTCAACGCCGGGCTACGGTACGACCTGCAGACGCTCGACTCGATCGATACGGATCGGAACAACGTGTCTCCGCGGGTGGGTTTTGCGTGGACGCCGACGCCTTCGCGCCGGACCGTCGTCCGCGCGAGCGCAGGGCTGTTTTTCGATCGGGTTCCCCTGCGTGCGGTCGCCAACGCGTTGCTGTCGGCGGGAAACACGACCGATTTGACGCAGCTACGCCAGACCGGGATCAGCCTTTCGCCAACGCAAGCCGGGGCTCCCGAGTTCCCGAACATCCTGGCGGCTCCTGTTCCGTCGGTCACGCTTGTCGAATCTCACGACGATGGATCGGAACATCCAGAATGCGTATTCGCGGCAGGCCAGCGTCGAAGTGGAGCGTCAGGTCGGCGGAAACGGCACGATGAGCATCGGCTATCAGTACGTACGAGGGCAGAATCTCATCATCTCGATCAACCAGAACGTGCCCACGTGCGCGGCCACGGGAACCAACAACGGCTGCCGGCCCAATTCCGAGCTACGCCAACAACAGCCAGTATTCGTCCGAGGCGGAATCGAACTATCACGGCCTGCACGTGTCGTTCATGCAACGTCCGGCGGCCTGGGGCCACTACCGGATCTCGTACACGCTGTCGAAATCGATGAATAACGTGGGCGAGGCCTTCTTCAGCTCGCCAATCGATCCATTGGATCTGTCGAAGGACTGGGGCCGGTCGGACGACGATCAGCGCCATCGCCTGGTCGTGAACGGCGCAGTGGAACTTCCATATCGATTTCAACCTCAGCGGCGCGCTGCAGGCGTACTCATCGCTGCCGTTCAACATTCTTTCGGGTGTCACGACGATACAAGGAACGGCGGCGCGCCCGATCGTGAACGGGGAATTCATCGAGCGCAACGCCGGTGTAGGAAGTGACTTCTTCACTGCAGCGCGAGGTTGAGCCGGTCGTTCGCGGTATCTGGTCCGGTCGAGCTCAGACGCAGCCGTGGAAGCGTTCAACCTGACCAACCGGCGTCAATGTGATTACGCGCAACACGAACTTTGGAACCGGAGCTATCCCTGACAATCCTCTTGCCTTCATTCGGACAGACGACGGCCGTCGGCGATCCGCGATGCGTGCAGTTTGCGACTGTTCGAGAGCTGACGCACGGCGAGTTCTATGAGCGCTGCCGCGGCGGCGGCAATCCGCGTTTTTGATGCAGGTTACTTTATTTTTGCCTCGATGGCTTTGGTCCAGATGTCGATTTCTTCCGGCGTCATCGTGCCGAGCGGCACCTCGCGCGCATCGACGTAATTCCACCGCTCCACATCGACAAGATACTGCGCGCGCGAGAGCAGCGGCCCTCTGCACAAGCGAATGCCCTCGTCGGCCTTCGGCTCGCTCTTGGCGCGGTCGAGCAGCTCGTCGATCACCTGCTGCGGAGCGGGGTCGTTCGGGTAGACATACGGAAAAAGCACGAGGTGCGACAGCAGCACGCGCCAGTGCTCGCCGAAGCGCGACAGCAGCCGCGGCCAGTTGATCTCATTCTGGCGGGCGCGAACGAGGTGCAGGACGTCCGCGCCGTCGAACCGCTCGCGCTCCATCAGGAACGCCTTCGACCAGATCATTTCTTCGACCGGCATCAACCGCACCGGGAAAGCCGAGCGACTCGTCCCGCACCGCATTGGCAAACCACTCAGTCGTCGACTTCGGCGACTCCGTTGCCGCCGGAGAAAATCAGGTCGACGAAGAACTCGCGCTGACGGCCGCCGTACGCCTTGCCGAGCCAGTGCGGAAACGTGAGCTCGGTGGTGATGCCATGCTTCCGCGAGCGCGGTGGTCACCGCGTCCCAGTCAGCGCGCCGGATGAAGAGATCGAGGTCCTTCGTGTCGCGGCCGATTCCGGTGTAGTGGACGAACGCGAACGCGCCGCCGACGAGAAAGTCGATGCCGCTCTCCTGAAAGACGCTGGATCACCCGCTTATAGAACTCGGATGCGTGCCGGCTGGGGGCTTGAACGGTCGATGACGTCACGCTCAGGCAGAGGCAAGAGGGATGCCATGAGGGCACGTATGTTGCTGCGTGAGGGTCATGCGAATCGCCGCCACGGCCGATCTGCATTTCGGCAAATCGTCTGCAGGCACGCTTCAGACGCTGCTGTCGCAGATTGCGACAGATGCCGACGTGCTCGTGATAGCCGGGGACATCACGGACTACGGAACCGCCGACGAGGCGCGCACGTTTGCAAAGGAGCTCGCGGCCTCCGTACGGATTCCGGTCGTGGCCGTGCTCGGCAACCACGACTTCGAATCCGGCGCGGAACGCGAGATTCATCAGATTCTCGTCGACCAGGGTGTGTGCGTGCTCGATGGCGACACGTGCGAGGTGCAGGGCGTCGGATTTGCGGGAGTCAAGGGGTTTGCCGGCGGATTCGGGCGGCGCGCGCTCGGGCCATGGGGCGAGCCCATCATCAAGCAGTTCGTGCACGAAGCCGTGAACGAGGCGTTGAAGCTCGAGTCGGCGCTCGCGCGCCTCGAACCGACAAGAAAATCGTGGTCCTGCACTACGCGCCGATCGAGGCCACGGTGGAAGGGGAGCCGCGCGAGATTTATCCGTATCTCGGCTGCAGCCGGCTCGAAGAGCCGCTGGGGCGCTACAGCGTGACAGCCGTCTTGCACGGCCACGCGCACAACGGCGCGCTGGAAGGGCGCACGTCGACCGACGTCCCCGTTTACAACGTCGCGCTGCCGCTGATGCGCAAGCTGACGCCGCAACATCCGTTCCGCATCCTGGACGTGTAGGAATTGCGCCGCTAGCGTCCCGGCAGGACCTGGATGGATCCAGGATGAATCGACACGTCCCAATGGCGATCGGTCGAGATGCCGAGCCGCTCGTACACGAGCTTCGGAATTTCGATTTCGAGATCGTAGAGGCCCTGGCTCGGCCGGCCGTCGCGCGCCAGCCGGAAGAACAGCACCCACGTCGTCCCCTCGTCGCGCTCGCCGACGATCTCGCCGTGAAACAGATTGGTGTGCCGCAGACCGTCCGTGACCGGCCGGTTCTTGCGAATCAGCCGCACGTATTCGGGGCGCACGAAGAAGGCGAGCGAATCGCCCGCACGGGCGTGGAGGGATGGCTCGGCGAACGCGCCGCCTCGAGCCGCCCGCCGCGCCAATCGAGGATGATCGAATCTCCGCTGGCATCGGCGATTGCCGCGCGCAGAATGTTTCTCGCGCCGATCAGCCGTGCGACGCGCTCGGAAGACGGGTTCCAGAGCAGATCGTTCTTCGACACCGCGCCGGTCGTGCTGCCATGCTCGTAAAGCACCACCATGTCGGCGATCTGATACGCCTCGGGCAGGTCGTGCGTGACGAGCACCGCAAGCTTGCCCCACTCGCGCAGCGTCTGGCTGAGCTCGGCCGACAGCTCGCGCCGTAGCGGGCGCGTCGAGCGCCGAGAACGGCTCGTCGAGCAGCAGCACATCGGGATCGGTCGCGAGCGCGCGCGCGAGCGCGACGCGCTGCTGTTGACCGCCCGAAAGATCGGAGGGGTACCGCGACGTCGAGCGGGCTGATGCCCAGTCGACCGATGATCCGTTTGATGCGTTCGGATGCGCGGTCACTCCCGTCCATTCCGCGCGGGACGCCGTACGCGATGTTCCGCGCGACGGTCATGTGCGGGAAGAGCGCGTATCCCTGAAACACGTACCCGATGCGCCGCTGCTGCGGCGCCAGGTTGACGCGCTCGCCGCTGTCGAACAACGTGCGTCCCGCCGAGACGATGCGGCCGGAGTCGGGTGCGATGAGGCCGGCGATGCACTGCAGGGTCAGCGTCTTTCCCGAACCCGACGGCCCGACGAGGGCGACGATCGGCTGGTCGCTGGTCCAGGCCGCGTCGAGTATGAAATCTCCGAACTGCTTTCGTGTGGTGACGCTCAGCATCAGAACCGGAGCCGCGCGGCTCGCCCGAGCGCGAGCATCAGCGACAGGAAGATGCCGATGCTCAAGAGCGACAGGACGTTGGCCTGGTCGAGCTGGTTCGCCTGCACGTGATCGTAGATCGCGAGCGGGAGGGTCTGCGTGCGGCCGGGTATGTTGCCGGCGACCATCAGCGTGATGCCGAAGTCCCCGAATGCGCGACAGAACGCCAGCACGGTGCCGGCCAGTATCGCGCGCCACGCGAGCGGCACTGAGATCGTCCAGAAGATGCTCAGCTCGGAATGGCCGAGCGTTTGGGCTGCCTGCTCGAGGCGGCGATCGACGGACTCGAAGCCCGACTGCGCCGTCTTGATGAGCAGGGGGAACGAACCGACAGCCGCGGCGAGCACTGCGGCGCGCCATGTGAACGCGAGCTCGATGTTCCATCCCGCGAGCGTGCGGCCGACCACGCCACGGGCGCCGATGAGCATCAGAAGGTAGTAGCCGAGCACGGTCGGCGGCAGCACCAATGGGCTGAGGAGCGCCGCGCTGATCACGTCGCGCCCGGGAAAGCGTCGGCGGGCAAGCAGCCAGGCCAGAGGTACACCCACAACGACGGTGACGGCCGACGCCAGCAGCGCGACGCGAAGCGACAGCCAGACGGGAAACCAGATCCATTTTTAGTCGCGGGGGCCCCCGGCCCCGCTCCATCCATTCATTGAGACTCTCCCGGCAGCAGGAAGCCGAACTGCCGCATGACGGCCCGGCCGTCAGCGCTGTTGACGAATTCGATGAACGAGACCGCGGCGCGCGGCTGCTTCGTGCGTGCCAGGACGACCGCCACCTGCTCGAGCGGCGCGTGGAGCCGCTCGTCGACGAGGCGCCACGTGAGATCGGGGGTGTCGGATACCGATCGTGCGACGATCCCGGCCTCGGCCGATCCGCTGCGGACAAACTGCACGGCCTGCTGGACGTTCTCTCCGAACACGAGCTTCGGTTCCACGGCTGTCCAGAGGCCGGCGGCCTCCAGCGCCTGCTTTGCGGCGAGGCCGTAGGGTGCGTGTTGCGGGTTTGCGATCGCAACGCGCCTGACACGCGCGTCGGCCAGATCGGCCAGGGAATCGACGTTAGAGCCGCCGGACCTGAGTGCCACGACGGCCACCCGGCCGCGCGCATACACTGTCTCGCTGGGCTTGAGCGTCAGCTGCTCGGATGAGAGCTCGGTGACGAACGTCTCGTTTGCCGCGAAGAACACGTCAGCCGGAGCGCCGTTTCGAATCTGCTGGGCAAGCATGCCCGTCGAGCCGAGCACGAGCGTGATGCGGGCACGCGCCTTCCGCTCGAACTGAGGGACGATCTGCTTGAATGCGGGGCCCAGGTCGGAGGCGGCGAACACCGTCAGGGCACCGGCGACGGCGTCTGCGCGGCGGCCGGACGCCACGGTACCCGCGAACGCAGCCAGCGACCGCGACGCGGAGCAGCCGTGAGCAGATTCATAGGCGATTCAATATGATACCATCCGATTTTTGAAGTCAATTCGACCTGTTCTGATCTATCTTCCGGCCAAAGTCCAAGGTCCCACAGCTTCTCCAATGCTCGCGCAATTCCACGCGACGCAGTGGCTTCACGCTGTGGGATCAGCTTGGACCTTGGACTCTCGACTCCCAAGACTCCCTGGACTCTGGATCTTGAATTTTCCCCATTCACCTCACGTAAACACTTACGTAAACAGTAAGATGCATGCGCGGCATGCGCCTGTAAAAGCCGCAGTGCTTGACTGGTCCAGCCATTGCACGTATCTCTGACCTTTACTCTGGAGGAGACTACATGAAGCGTGTTGCGATGCTCGCCCTGGTACTCGCGTTCGGGATTTCCTGCGATGACTCACCGACCAGCCCGTCCGACCCGAACGTCGCGAAGTTCACGGCGATTCTGCTGCCGTCGAACGAAGTCCCCGCGATCACCAACGCTGACGCGGCGGCCAGCGGGACCATGCAGCTCACGATGACCGTCACCCGCGACTCGGCCAATGTGATTACCGGCGCGACCTACGATTTCCAGGTCAACTTCACGGGCTTCCCGCAGAACACGACCCTGACCGGCGCGCACATCCATAACGCTCCCGCCGGCACGAACACCGGCGTCGTCGTCGGGTTGCCGTTGACGGCCGTCAGATACCGCTGTCCCGTCGGGCCAGGGATCGCTGACCAAGACCAACCTGCCCAGCACGTCCGCGACCGTCACGCCGGCGGCCGTTGCGCAGGGGATCTTCAACAACCCGGCCGGCAACTATTTCAACGTGCACACGACGCTGAATACCGGCGGCGCCATCCGCGGGCAGTTGGTGCGGGCGAACTAGAAGAACTTGCGTGAGAGGTTGAATCCCAGGAACCAGTCCTCGTTGTTGGCGGCTCCGCGCGCCATTTCCGCCATGGTCGTGCCGAGCGAGTTCGACAGGTTCAGTTGAAACACGTGCCCGCGCAGCCGCTTCTCGATGCCGAACGTCTTTACAGAGACGCCTGGACCGAAGCCGCTGGCGCGGGGCGTCCACGATCCCAGCACGTAGACTCCCTGCGTCAACCTGAAGCGCGCGCTCATTCCAGCAAGCAGCGTGTTCGACTCGATGCCGACTGTCGTGGCTCCACGCAGCCCGGGATGTCGTGTCCGTGCTCGAGATGCTCGAGGCATCCCGTAGTGCTGTAGGTATTGGAGTGGAAGATGTACGACGGCTGCAGGTAGAAGGCCGCGCGGTCACCGATCGTCCGGGAGAGGATCGCCACCGAGGGCGGTCGCGTACTCGTTGTCTTCTTCATCCACCACGTCTCCGCGGTGAAAGTTATTTAAGCCCTCGATACTGGCGACCGACGTTGAGCGTGAACGGCACATGACGCCGCTCTGGCGCATCGCGTCGTACTGCCCGAAGAACTGAATCGTCTTGCCGCTCGGTCCGATAAATGCCGGCCTGCAGCCCGCGCATCACGCCGTACCCGGTACTCGAGGCCGATCAGCGCGCCGTTGTCGAGGCCGAACAGATTGCTCGCCAGCGCGCCGAAGTCGGCGCGTTGAGCGTCCGGGTGAACCGGTGCGTGATGCGGAAAGCGCTCTTGTGCCGTCGGAAGCCGAAGGGTGGTCGGCAGGTTGATCGAGGGTGAAGTCTGGTTCGACCAGGCTGGGCTTCGGTCGGCGGCGTCGCGGGGATCGACGGTCGCTGGCGGCGGCGCGGATTCGCTGCTGCTGTGCCCGGGCCATGGCGGGCAAGAGGATCAGCACCGCGGCCGCCGCCACGCGAAGTCGTTTACGCACGAATGCCGCCGCAGCCGAACGCCCACAGCACGAGCGCAGAGAGCGCGATCGACGCAAGCAGCATCTTCATGCCCGTGGCGAAGGCAAAGCCGATGCCGCAATGCGCCTGCGTCCACGTTGCGCGAAAACTAGCGGACTCTCGCTCCCTTTGCATTACGCGGCGCGTAATCGCTTACGCGTCCCGTCACTGGAATTTGTACTTCGCGAGGTAGTAGCTGAGCGCGCGCTGGCTGATGCCCATCAAGTCGGCCGCCTCCTTCTTGACGCCGCCGGCGCTGTCGAGCGCGCGGCGGATCGTTTCCTGTTCGATCCACTCGATGTTCGTGCGCAGCTTCAGCGACGGCAGGGCGTTCGACTGCCCGGTCGCCACGCCGAGCACCGAGATCGACGTCGACCGAGATGGCGCCGCTGGTCGACAGCACCACCGCGCGCTCGATCGTGTTCTCGAGCTCGCGGACGTTGCCCGGCCATTCGTAGGCCGCCAGCTTTTCGTGCACGCCTTCTTCGATGCGCTCGATGCGCTTGCCGGTGCGCTGCTGGTGCTTGCGCACGAAGTGCTCGGCGAGCACGGGGATGTCTTCGCGACGGTTCCTCAGCGGCGGCATCTCGATCGGGATGACGTTGAGGCGGTAGAAGAGATCCTCCTGGAACGTGCCGTCCAGCACCATCTGCCGCAGGTCGCGGTTGGTGGCGGCGATGACGCGCACGTCGACCTGCTGGCTGCGCTCGGATCCCAGCGGCTCGAACTCGCGCTCCTGCAGCACGCGCAGCAGCTTCGATTGCAGCACCGGGCTCATCGTGCCGATCTCGTCGAGGAGGATCGTGCCGCCGTCGGCGAGCGCGAATTTGCCTTTCTTGCTCGTCGCGGCGCCCGTAAAGGCGCCCCGCACGTGCCCGAACAGCTCCGATTCGAGCAGCGTTTCGGGAATCGCCGCGCAGTTCACCTTGATGAGCGGCATGTCGCGCTGCGCGCTTCGCGCGTGAATCGCGCGCGCGACGAGCTCTTTGCCGGTGCCGGTCTCGCCGGTGATCAGCACCGTGCTCTTCGTTTCGGCGACGAGCTCGGCCTTGCGGATGACGTCCTCCATCGCGCGGCTGCGCCCGACGATGCCGTAGTGGTTGAACTCTTCGTCGCGCTCGTTCAGCAGGTAGCGCTGGTGCGAGCTCAGCCGCTGATGCTCGAGCGCGCGCCGGACGACGACGAGCAGCTCGTCGACTTCGAAGGGCTTCTGCAGGTAGTCGAGCGCGCCCAGCTTCATCGCTTCGATCGCGCTCTCGACCGTCGCGTGCGCCGTCATCATCAGAATCTGCGGCCGTTCGGTCTCGGCCGTGGCCGCGACCAGCTCCCTGATCAAATCGAGGCCGGTCGCGTCGGGCATCAGGTTGTCGACGATCAGCACGTCGACGCTCCGCTCGGCCAGCGCGCGCTGCGCCTCGCGCACGCTGCCGGCCTCGAGCACGTCGTGCCCCTCGGCGCGCAGCGCCTGCCCCAGCGTGCGCCGGATTTTCTGTTCGTCGTCGACGAGCAGAGCGTGCCGCCTCGCGCGTTCATGCCTGCGCCTCCGCCAGTCGGAAGCGGGCAGCTCGATGCGGATTTCGGTGCCGTCGCCGGGGCGGCTGTCGAGCGTGATGCGAGCCGCCCATGCCCTCGATGATGTTCTTCGCGATCGCCAGGCCGAGGCCGGAGCCGGTGCGCTTGGTCGTGAAGTACGGATCGAACACGCGCGGCAGATCTTCGGGCTTCACGCCGATGCCGCGATCGCGAACGGTGATGCGGAAGGCGTGGGCGCGCGATGTGTCGCGATCTCGATGTCCGGCGTCGAGAGACCGCACGAGAGCCGTGCGCTCCGACGGGCGATCGCCTGCGGCAACGGCGTGGCGCGCGTTTGTCAGGATGTTCACGAGCGCGGTGCGCAGGCGCTCGGCGTCGGTGACCACGGTCTCGAGCGCCGGATCCGGCTTGATCGTCACGTGCATATCCTGATGGCCGGCCCGCGTCGCCTGCTCCGCGTCGGCGCACAGCGCGTTGACATCGGCCGGCGCGTAGTCGAACCGGATCGGCCGCGCGAAATCGAGCACGTCGTTGACGACGCGGTTGAGGCGCGCGACCTCTTCGTCGACGTCGGTCAGCGCCTGCGCTGGTTTCGTCGCGGCTCACGCGGTCGCTGGCCAGCGTGCGCAGCGACGCCTTGATGATCATCAGCGGATTCCGAATCTCGTGCGCGATGACCGTCGACAGCCGTCCCAGCGCCGACAGCCGCTCGCGCTGCGCGGCCTCGCGCTGGAAGCGCGCGATCGAGTCGGTCAGCGTGTTGAACGTCGCGGCGAGCAGCTTGGCGTCCTCGTCTTCCCAGCTCGCCGCGCGGCTCAGCGCGATCTTCCGCGTCAGGTCGCCCGTCGCCGACATCTCGCGCATCACGTCGGTAATCGTCGCCAGCGGCCGCGTAATCGTCCGCGCAACAGCGTAGCTGAGAATCGTCGCCGCCAGCACGGCGATCATCGCGACGACCCCGAGGCCGGTGTGGATGGCGTCGAGGAAATCGCAGCCGCTCGGTGCGCGAGCGAAGCAGCAGCACGCTTGGCGCGCGCTGCGCCGGCTGCGGCGGCCGCGGGCGTCAGCGGCCGCTTCAAGCGCGACGTATTCGCCGTTGGTCGAGCGAGATCGTCTGCACGCCGCCGGTGTTCAGGAGCGACGCGAGCTGCGCGCGATCGGCGGCCGGCAGCGTCGACGCCCTGATGTGTCCGTCGACGGCGAACGCGATGTCGCTCTCGGTCGCGCGCTTGAACTGCGCGGCGAGGGCGTTGTCGAGGCGGAAGCCGACGGTGAGCGTGCCCATGATGTCCGGGCGGTCCCGGTCAGATGGTGATCGGCACCGCCATCACCTGCAGCACGCCGTCGGCGTGGGGCCAGAAGCCGCCCGCCTCGCGGCCTGCGAGCGCCTGCTGGATTTCCGGCAGCGTGCCGATCGCGCCTTCGGCGATATCGAGATCGCCGGCCTCGGCCAGCACGCGCCCGTTCTTGTCGGTCAGCACCATGCAGCGCGGCGTCGAGCTGCTCCTGATAGTCGCGCGCGAGCGGTTGAACCGTCGGCGGGTCGCCGGTATCGACGGCCGCCTTCAGCCGGGGGTCGTCTGCCACGAGGCGCGCCATGACGGTCAGCGTCCGCACCAGCGTGGCGCACTGCTGGTCGACGAGCGTGCCGGCTTCGATGAGCCCGCGCTGCAGCTCGGCTTCGGCCTGCGCGCGTCGTCGTGCGGCTGACGAAGTACACCGCGGCGCCGATCGACACGACCGCCAGCGCGGCGCTGGCCAGGAAAATGCGGTTGGTGAGCGATCCGAGAATCGTCACGCCGTTATCGCAGGGCGAAATCCGCTTCGACGGCGCCGCCATCCTCGGGGATGACGATCGGCCGCGACTCGCGGATCGCGCCTTCGTTCCAGGCGACCAGCGTGTAGCGGCCGGGAGGGACGCGGCTGATCTGATATCGGCCGTCGGCCGACGGTCACCGCGAAATACCGATGGTTGAAGACGAGGATGAACGCGCTCATGTGCGAGTGGATTTCGCAGAACACGCGGACGATGCCCGGGCGATCGAAGCGCACCGATTTCGAGCGGCCGGCCGCGTAGCGGCCGAGATCGAAGCGCGGGGCCGCGCAGCGAGAACACGTTGTGATACATGTTGTCGCTGTTCGGGAAATCGACGGTCGTGCCGACCGTGATCGCCAGCACGTGCGGCACGAAGGTCTCGTTCCGCTGATCCATCGTCGCGCGCTGCGGCTCCGGATCGGGGAATGCGAGCGCCGGCGCCGACTCGAGATAGACGACCGACCGCCGCAGGTCGGGCGTGTCGTGGCGCGCGTGCATGCCGAGATCGTTGACGTTCGGCCGCCGCTCGACTGGTGCGGCGGCGCGCGCGTATACGTCGACGCGGCCGCGGATGACGCCGACCGGCGCCTGCGCCAGCGCCGCCCGCTGACAGGGCAACGAGCAGAGCGCAGAGGCCAGCAGCGCCAGACGCCGGTGAGCGGAGCCGTGCGTCATCACAGCCAGAAATGCAGCTGCGCCGCGAACAGCCGAGGCTGCGTGACGGTCCGCCGTCGCGCCAGTTGTGCTGATACGTGCCCTTCGCGAGCAGGTTGCGGCGGATGTAATAGCCGGCGCCGGTCTCGAGGCGCGTGACCGGCGCATCCCACGTGCGCGTTCCGAGCGAAGGGACGCCAGCTCGCTGAAGCTGAGGCGATCGATGCGGCTCGCGACGAACACACCCGGCGAAATCTTGTAGCGCCCTTCGACGAAACGCGCTCGTCGCGTCGAGCGTCTGCGACGAGCGTCGGCACCTGCCACCGGTTCCAGATCAGCTCGCCGCGCAGCATCCAGTGATCGCGCGAGATACTCCGCGTCGAGGCCAAGCGCCTGCTGCGTCGAGCGCGCTGTTCCGGCGGGCATCGTCGCGCTCGCGAGCGCCGCGTCGGCGACATACGCGCCGCGTCGCCGCCGAGCCGCCGATCGCGAGCGCGGCGTTCGGCCGCCAGTGGAGCCGGCCGGCGATCTGTTTGCCGCCGTTGTTGTCGCGCGTCCGCGGATCGGACGTGGTGCCGTTGGTCACCGCCACGCTCGCATTGAGCGACTCGGGGCCGACGCGCACCTGCACGCCGGTGTCCCAGCGAAACGCCGTGATGAGCGGCATGCCCGGCGCGATGTCGAGCGATCCGATGGGATAGCTCGGCCGCCATCCGCGCGCGCGCATGCGCAGGACGTCGTCGGTCGATGCCGGCAGCGCATCGGGGCGGACCGCGGTCAGGTACTGATAGGCGAGCGGATAGCCGATCAGCGGATTGCCGGCGCCGTATTCGCGCCGCGCGAACGCGCCGAAGGTCGGCGGGATGCGTCCCGCCTGAATGTCGATCGGGCCGATCGCGCCACGGGCGGACGCGCACGTACAGCGCGTACGGCTTCACGCTGTCGCCGTTCTCGCTGCGAATCTCGGTGAGCACCGAGACGCGATCGGTGAGCCGGACGTCGGCGTTGACGGCCGACCCTGAAGAGGCGCAGCGCGTTGTGCTCGTAGTCGGTGTAGTTGAACCACGCGCCGTCGGTGTCGTCCTGCGGCGTCAACGAGACCGAGACGTCGGCGCCGATGACGACCATGCCGTTGGCGAGCGACACGGGACCGGACGGCAGCTCCTGCGCGCGCGCCGCGCGCGCCGCGCCAAGGCAGAGGAGCGAGCACGCGGCGCACGCGCCGGGTTTTCATCGGTATGCCCAGACGTATAATCATCAAGTACTACCGAGCTTGGCTTACATCATCACGGAACCCTGTATCGGCACCAAGGACACCGCGTGCGTCGACGTGTGCCCGGTGGACTGCATCCATCCGCGCAAGGACGAGCCGGCGTTCGAGACCGCCGAGATGCTCTACATCCATCCCGACGAGTGCATCGACTGCGGCGCCTGCGTGCCGGCGTGCCCGGTCGAGGCGATCTACTCGCTCGACGAAACGCCCCATAAATGGGCGAATTTCATTCATTTGAACGCACGTACTATCAACGATAGAATACAGAGCCACATGGGACTGATCGACCACAAGTTCGAAGACAACTTCATCACGACCAACGTCGACCGCATCCTCACTTGGGCGCGCGAGAACTCGCTGTGGCCGATGGGCTTCGGCCTGGCGTGCTGCGCGATCGAGATGATGGCGGCGTCGGCGTCGCGCTTCGACATCTCGCGGTTCGGCGCCGAAGTGTTCCGCGCCTCGCCGCGGCAATCGGATCTGCTGATCGTCGCCGGCACGGTGACGAAGAAGATGGCGCCGGTGCTTCGGCGGCTCTACGACCAGATGCCCGAGCCGAAGTGGGTCATTTCGATGGGCAGCTGCTCGAACGCCGGCGGACCGTTTCCGACCTACAGCGTGCTGCAGGGGGTCGACAAGATCGTGCCGGTCGACGTCTACGTGTCCGGATGCCCGCCGCGTCCCGAGGCGCTGCTCTACGGGCTGATGCGGCTGCAGGACAAGATTCGCAAAGAGAACACGGTGCTCCGCAAGGAGCGCGTCATCATGTCCGGGGACTCCGAACCGACGCTGGTCGGCTGAAGCGCATGCTAAAACTGCTTCGAACCATCTTCCTCGTCGACCTGCTGAAGGGCCTGTGGCTGACGCTGAAGTACACGCCGCAGCCGGCCTTCACGTTCCAGTATCCGGCCGAGCGGCGCCCGGTTGCGCCGCGGTTCCGCGGCGTGCTGCGGCTGCAGGTCGAGCCCGAATCGGGCGCCCAGACGTGCATCGTCTGCGACCAGTGCGCGAAGGCGTGTCCGGACGATCTCATCGCGCTCGGCGGACATCGCGAGCCGGGGCAGAAAATCAAGATTCTGGACTACTTCGATTTCAACCTGTCGCGGTGCAGCTTCTGCGGCCTGTGCTCCGAAGTGTGCCCGACCAAGCCGATCAAGGCGCTCATCATGAGCGAGGATTACGAATTGGGTACCTACAGCCGCGAGACGCAGATTCTGCGGATCGACGAGATGTACGACGGGGTACCCATCGAGCAGTACACACGCTAGCCGATTTCCCTCTCAATTCCGCCGTTTCGAGGCTCTTTTCGAGTTGCGCCGCGACTCGGTGCCTCCTACAATCCGGGCATGGTCCCTATCCTGAGGCTGGTTACCTTTGCGGGAGCCGTGGCGGCCGTCATCGCCCTCTCTCCCAACGTCTCGGCCATCTCTCCCGCAGCTGCGTATGTCCACCTGCAGCTCGGGAAGCTGCTGTTTACCGACGGGCGGTACACCGAGGCATTCGCGGCCTTCGAGCAGGTGAAGGGCAATGAGGATCCACGCATCAAGCGCGGGGCGTCGACCTGGTGCGTCAAGTCGGCGTT
>CAWJNF010000002.1:0-153890 GCA_963844235.1 uncultured Thermoleophilia bacterium
TCGATGCCTACCGCGTGGCCGGAGCGCCGAGCGGTGGCGGTGTCGGCCCTCGACGAAGCGGTCACCATGTTCCGGCGAGCACTCTCACTGCTCGCCGAGTTGCCACCGTCACCCGCTCGTGATGCGCTCGAACTCGACATCCGGATCGCCCTCGGCTCACCCCTGGTGGCCCTCGAGGGCTACGGCTCCCACGGAGCGCACCAACTCTACGAGCGGGCCCTTTCGCTCTGCCGCAAGCTCCACCGAGCCGTGGATCCCCCGATTCTCCGCGGTCTCGGCCTGGCCCGGCTGCAGGGCTGCCGCTTCGACGAGTGCAGCGAGCTCGGCCAGGCGCTCGTCGACCACGAGAGTCATGATCCGATCGCTCGGACTGAGGGCCGGTATCTCCTCGGCGTGAGCGCCTTCTGGCGGGGTGATCTGGCGAGGGCCCGTCAGTACCTCGAAGGCGCCATCGACGCCTATGACGTGTCCCATCGCGACGAGCATCTGGCGTTGTACGCCCAGGACCCGAAAGCGGTCTGTCTCGTCCGCCTGGCCTGGGTCGACCTGTGGGCGGGAGACGCCGGCCGGGCCGATGAGAGGGCCCGATCTGCTCTCGAGCTGGCCGTCGATCTCGATCATCTCATGACGCGGTGGTACGTCCTCACCTACGCGGCGATCATCGCGGCCGAATCCGAGGATCTCGTCCGCCTCGCCGAGCTGCTCGAGGAGGCTGAGCTCCTGGGGAAGCGTCTTCCGATGCGCTACCTCATGATCGTCGGAGAGGCCCTGCGGGGCTGGCTGGACGTCTGCGAGGGCTCACCCGGGGGCATCGAGCGGATCGTGCGATCGGTGGCGCGCTCGCGCACCGAGGGGGAGAGCCTCCACCTGACCTACACGCTCCTGCTTCTCGCTCGAGCTCGTGGCATGGCCGGCGAGCTCCACGAAGGACGAGCCGCGACACGCGAGGGGCTCTCGTTGTCACACCGCCGCAACCAGCGCTATCTCGAGGCCGAGCTGTGGCGAGTCGACGGTGAGCTGGCGTATCGCAGCGGAGAATCCGAAGCCGCCGCGTCGCTGCGGAGAGCTGTCGAGGCCGCCGAGGCGCAAGGCGCGAGCTGGTTGGAGCTTCGGGCGCTCCACTCCTTGGCCAGTCGATACCCCGATCAGGCGCTGCGGGAGCAACTCGGGGACCTCGTCGAGACCATTCCTTCGGGCCACGATCTCCCTGCGTTCCGGGCGGCAACCGGTCTTCTGAACGAGTCCGGCTGAGAGGGAACGCTTCGGGAACGCCTCGGCGTGCATCCTCGGCGAAATCGAGCAGAGGAGCACGCCATGAGCGACATGATCAAGGCATTGACCGAGACGGTGCGGGGTCGCGTCATCACCGCCTCGGATCCCGACTACGACGACGCCCGCGCCGTCTACAACGCCATGCACGACCGCAGGCCCCACGCCGTCGTCCAGTGCACGGATTCGGCCGACGTGATGGCCGTGATCGCCGCGGCCCGCGACAGCGGCGTCGACCTGGCCATCCGGGGCGGGGGCCACAGCGTTCCCGGATTCGGCACGGTGGACGACGGGCTGGTCATCGACCTCTCGCCGATGAAGGGCGTGCGGGTCGACCCGGCCAAGAAGGTCGCCCGGGTCGGGGGCGGCGCGACCTTGGGGGATGTCGACCACGCGACCTACCCGTTCGGCCTGGCCGCGCCCGGCGGGATCGTCTCCACGACCGGGGTGGCCGGCCTCACGCTGGGTGGCGGCATCGGCTACCTCACCCGCAGCGTGGGGCTCTCCATCGACAACCTGCTCTCGGCCGATGTCGTGCTCGCCGATGGCCGGCAGGTCACGGCCAGCGACTATCAGAACGAGGATCTGTTCTGGGCGCTGCGCGGCGGCGGCGGCAACTTCGGTGTCGTCACCAGCTTCGAGTTCCAGCTCCACGAGGTCGGTGACGTCGTGGGCGGCCCGCTGTTCTACGACTTCGACGATGCCACGGCGGTCCTGGAGTGCTACCGCTCCTTCATCAACGAGGCGCCCGAGCAGCTCGGATGCTTCTTCGGCTGGCAGATCGCGCCTCCGCTGCCGTTCATCCCCGAGGACCGGGTCGGGGATCTGTTCTGCGTGCTGGTCACGTGCTGGAACGGTCCCCATGAGGAGGCCGAGCAGGTGCTCCGGCCACTCCGCGACGTCGCCGAGGTGAAGGCGGAGCAGGTCGAGGTGATGCCGTTCCCGGCCCTGCAGAGCGCCTTCGACGATCTCGTCCCGAAGGGCATGCAGAACTACTGGAAAGCGGACTTCGCCACCGAGCTCACCGACGAGGCGATCGCGGCTCACGTCGAACACGGCAAGAGGACGCCGAACGTGAGCTCGTCCATGCATCTCCACCCGATCAACGGCGCGGCGCAGCGAGTCGGCGCCGACGAGACCGCCTTCGGACACCGGGACAAGAGCTTTGCGCCGGTGATCGTCGGGATCTGGCCGGACCCTGCCGACAACGAGGCCAACACCAAGTGGGTGAGGGACTACTACGCAGCCATTCATCCCCACTCGGGCAGCGAAGGGGGCTACATCAACTTCATGTCCGGCGACGACGACCACCGTGCCGCCGAGAACTACGGCGCCAACTACGAGCGGCTCTCCGCCGTGAAGGCGGCCTATGACCCGGACAACCTCTTCCACGTCAACCAGAACATCGCTCCGGCGAAGCGGGAGGTGAGCGTGATGACCGGAATCCTGTCGACGCCAGGAACAAGCGAAATGCCTTGGGAACCCGACACATCGCTGATCGACGCAGCGCGCGAGATCGCTCCGATCATCCGGGAGCACAGCCAGGAAGCAGAGCGGGAACGACGCCTGTCCCAGCCGGTCTTGAAGGCACTGCGCGAGACGGGCCTCCTGCGAATGACAACGCCCCGTTCGCTCGGGGGGTTGGAGACCGACCCCGTCACCCGCGCCCTCGTCGGTGAGGAAATCGGTCGCCACGACTCTGCTGCGGCGTGGACCCTGGAGAACCCTCTGGACTGGGCCTTCTTCTGTTGCCGTCTCCCCGACGAGGGAGCCGAGGAGATCTACAGCCGCGGAGCGGACATCCTGATCGCCGCCCAGTTCGGCCGCCCCCTGAAGGCGACGTCGACCAACGGCGGATACCGCATCTCTGGTCGAGCCCCGTTCGTCAGCAACTGCTATGACGCCGACTGGATCTCGTCGACGGTCCTCGTGGACGAGGACGAATCCGCCGAGGGCGAGCCCGAGATGCGCATGGTCTACTTCCCCCGCGAGGGGTGCGAGATCATCGATACGTGGGACGTCATGGGGATGCGGGGCACGGGCAGCAACGACATCTCGGTGACCGACGTGTACGTGCCCGAGTCCAGGACCTTCCCGATGGTGCCGGACTTCGAGCCCGGATCGCACTATCGCGGCCCGCTGTATCGACTCCCGGTCGTGGGCGCGGCGGCGTCCGGCATCCCGACGCCGATGCTGGGGGTGGCGCGACGAGCTCTCGACGAGGTGACCGAACTCGCCCGGAACAAGACTCCGGTGGCATCGAGCGGCCTGCTGAAGGAACGCGCGTCGGCCCAGGTCCAGCTGGGCCGAGCGGAAGCGATCCTGCGCTCAGGGCGCTTGTTGCTTCTCGACACCCTGAGCGAAGCGTGGCGGAGATGCATCGACGGCGAGACCCACTCGCTGGAGCAGAAGGCGGACCTCCTGCTCGCGATGGCCCACGCGATGAGCAGCGCCGTCCAGGCGGTCGAGCTCGCATGCAGCATCGCGGGAACGACGGCGTTTCGAGCCACCAGCCCGCTGGAACGTTGCTTCCGGGATGTCCAGACGATGAGACATCATGTCTTCGCCTCCGAGCAACGCTATGGGACCTTCGGGCAGGTGCGTCTCGGGGTTCCACCGGACTTCCCCGTGGTTGCCTTCTAGCTGTTGGGCCAGCGCCGCGGTTACGGGTCCCTCCTCACGGCTGCGTAGTCGGTCTCGCGTGAACGGCGGTCCGGGCCCTTCCTGTGGCTTGCGGTCTTGGCGGACAGCAGAAGCCTCAGGAGGGGCCCGGACGTTTCCTTCTCAGCCGTTCACAACGGCGTTGTGGGTTGTGCCTGCTAGCAGCTGAGCGTGGCCTTGATCGTATTGGCCTGCGCGGTGAGGGAGGCCGCCCGCGCGCTGGTCACCTTCCCCTGGGCCGCCTGCTTTTTGACCATGTCGAGGAACTGGGCGAGGCCGGAGCAGGCATTGCGTGTGCGGCCTCCGTCCACGGCCTTCTGGATTTCCTTCACTTTGTCGGCGAGGCTCGTCCCGGTACCGACGCCGGTGGCGTCGGTCAGCAGCAGGTTGAGCTGCCCGGCGGCGCCGAGGACCGTGACGGTGAACTCCCCCGTCGCCGAGTTCCCGGCGTGACCCGGAGGAGCGGCTCCGAACTGCGCTCTCCGAGCTGTACGCGTACTACGGCGCCGTCGGCGACGCGCTCCTCATCATCGTCCGCGACTTCCCGCACGTGCCGGCATTGGCGGCGCTGAACGCACCGTACTTCGCGCAGTGGGACGAGATGCGAAGCGTCCTTGCGCGAGGCTGGAACAGACGCGGCCGTCGCCGGCTGGCGCTCTTGGCGGCGATCGCCCACGGCCTCGAGCTTTCGACCTGGGAGTCACTCGTTCGCCGGCAGGCACTTTCAGACGAGGCCGCAGTCGCTCTCGTGGTGGGCATGGTGCGCTGCGCCTGAGCAGAGCGGTCTCTGTCAAGGCGAATGGGTGCGCGGGTCGACTGGATCGATCCACGATCGGACGACGGACCGCGCGGCCCGGGATCCCTAGCCGATCCCCCGCAGCCACTCGTGGAAGCCCGCGCTCGGCGCGTGCACGTTGAGCAGCCGGCTCGGGCCGGGCCCGCTCGAGAACGTGTGCACGATCCCCGGCGGCGCCGCGACGAACGAGCCGGCGCCGACCAGCAGCTTCTCGCCACCGACCACGACCGCGGTCTCCCCCTCGAGGACGTAGAACGAGTCGACGTGATCGTCGTGAGTGTGCGGCTCGGGCCCCACGAAGCGTGGTGAGAGCTCGAACTCGATCAGCGAGAGCTCCTCCCGTCCGATCTTGATCGTCGCGACTCGGTCGCTCCCCTCGAGCCGCTCGCCCTCGCCGGCCTGGAGGAAGGTGGCGTCCGAGCCGGAAAGGCCGCCACCCGCCGGAGCGTCGACGCTGTCGAAGCCGCCGGTCTCGTCCTCGTTCAGCTCCCGTAGATTGCGCGCGAAGCCTGCATCCGGCGTGTGGAGATTGAGGAATCGAGCCGCGGACGTGCTTCGGAATGCGTGCACGACGCCCGCCGGGATGGATACGCATCCACCCCGCCCGAGCGGACGCTCCTCGTCCTCGATGAGGACCGCGAGCTCCCCTTCCAGCACGTAGAACGAATCCGCGTGCCGGTCGTGCACGTGGGGGCCCGCTCCGGGTCGGGCGTGGTCGAAGAACGACTCCGTGACGCAGAGCTGCTCGAAGCCCGCCTTGATCACGATCCTGCCGCCGAAGAGCGCCTCGCCTTCGCCGGCGCGGTGAACGACCCCGGACATCGTCCGCGAGTATGCCGATCGGGCCCGGGCCCGAGGCGCGACCTCCTACCCGTCGGATCGCGTCTCTCGTGGCCTGGTCAGCGACTCGTGTAGGGCCACGTCGAGACGGCGTGGTAGCCCTTTGCCCCCACCGCCAGCGCCAGAGGGCTGCGTGGGTCCTCGCCCAGCTCGAGGCGCTCGAGCGCGTAGCCGAAGTCGTAGCGCGGTGACCAGCCGAGGTCGTGTCGCGCACGCTCGTTCACGTAGACGCGCTCGATGCTCGGCAACGACTTCCATCCGAGCCGCTGGTAGAGCGCGTCGCAGTGCGGAAAGAGCCGCCGCACTACCGACGGCGCGTCCTTGCGCAGGTCGGCCAGGTGCTCACGGGTGAAGGGCGTGGTGGCAGTGACGATGTAGCGCCCGAAGCCGATCGACGAAGCGCGCTCCAGGGCGAGCCGGTGGGCGCTCACTACGTCCTCGAGATCGACGCGGCGGTACAGGAGCTCGTTGACTTTGAGGTTCACGTCGTCGTAGGCGCCACGAGCTTCGGGACGATCGTCCGGCTCGGGGAAGAAGCGGGAGGTCCGCAGGATCACGCACGCGAGGCCATGGTCGCGATGGATGAGCTCGCAGACGTCCTCCGCCGCCGTCTTCGTCACGCCGTAGACGTTCCTCGGCACGGGGACGACGTCCTCGGTGATCCACGCCGCCGGCGCGCCGGGGGGCGGCGTGAGCGCCCGGCCGAAGGCGCTGGTCGTGCTCGTGTAGACGAAGCTGCCGACGCCGGCGGCAGCGGCCTCCTCCAGGAGGTTGAGCGTTCCCGTCACGTTCGTGTCCACGAACTCCTGCCGGGTGTGAGAGGCGACATGGGGCTTGTGCAGCGTCGCAGCGTGCAGGACCGTGTCAACGCCCTCGATACACGACCGCACGCAGGACCGGTCGACGATCGACCCCACGACGTCCGTGGTCGGAGACGCGAGGACGTCGACGCCGACCACGTCGAATCCCTCTGACGCGAGGACGCGCACCAACGCCTCGCCCAGATGCCCCGAGCTGCCGGTGACCAGAACTCTCACGGCAGAAGCATGAGCGTTCCCGTGAGTGCCTGCCTGGTCGAGCCGGCGGAGGTTTCCCACTCCTGGGCAGGCGGGAAGGCCCATCGGGATGCGCACGATGTTCGCGATCTACATCGCCGTGATCCTCGCCGGCATCGCCGTCTACGCGGCCGTCGGCCTCAGTCACTCCTGACGTGCGCGCGCAGCAGGGAGCCGCGCCGGCTGGTGAGGAAGCCGAGCGGGCCACGCTCTCGGGCCTGGCTGGCCGGTTCGTGCGGGAGAACTCTCTCGCCCTTTTCTTCCTGGCGCTCTTCCTCGCCTCCCTGGCCGGCCAGTCCATCGCCGGCCACCTCGCGTTCAACGCCGAGCAGACGGCGCACGGCGGGGAGACGATCTCCTGGGCCCGCTACCTCGTCTCGTCGCAATTCGGCGAGGCGGTGCTCGAGAACTGGGAATCGGAGTTCCTCCAGTTCACCTTCTACATCCTGGCGACGGTCTGGCTCGTCCAGCGCGGCTCGCCCGAGTCGAAGAAGGTGGAGCGGGCCGGCATCGAGAGCAAGAAGGAGCAGCAGGTGGAGCACGCGGCTACCCCGACGTCACCGCGCTGGGCACGAGTCGGCGGCTGGAGAACGGCTGTCTACTCGAACTCGCTCGCGATCGCGATGATCTCCGTCTTCCTCGCCTCGTGGGGCGTCCAGTCGGTCACGGGCCGGAACGTCTACAACGACGATCAGGAGCAGCACGGCCAGCCGACCGTCTCCTGGGCGAGCTACCTGGCGCGGTCGGACTTCTGGGAGAAGTCGTTCCAGAACTGGCAGTCGGAGTTCCTCGCCGTCGGCACGATGGTCGTGTTCTCGATCTATCTCCGCCAGCGCGGCTCGCCGGAGTCGAAGCCGGTCGGCGCCGCGCACGACGAGACCGCTCGCACGGGCTGAGTGGCGGCCGACGCTCGCCTCTAGGAAGACTCGGGGACGGCCGGTGCCGCGTCCACCGGCTCGCCGTCGATCTCGGCCGGCGCGGCGATCGGGATGCGCTGGGCGCTGCCGCTGCCGGAGATCGGCTCGACGTCGACGAGGTCAACGGCCGTCAGCAGCCCGGTCTCGGTGAAGTGGAGCTGCGCGAAGCCCACCGGCTGCTGGCCGATTGCGAGCGGTCCACCCGCGCCGGCCGTACCGCCGTCGACGAGGACGTGCGGCCCCTCGATCTCGAGATGCTGCTCGTGATCGTGACCGGTCAGGATCAGCACCCGCTCGCCGTCCGTCGGAAGGGACTCGAGCAACGCGTGAGCCAGACCGTGCTGGTGGACGAGCACCACGTCCGGCCGCTGCGGAAGCGACTCGAACCACGTGACGAACGCACGCTCCTCCGCACGCATCCGCTCGCCGGTGATCTCGAGCACGTGGCCGGCGAGGTCGCCGTCGCCCGTGAGCGGGTCGTCGTATCCGGCGACGAGGAGCCCGTCGACCAGCACGACGGGCCTGCCGTCGCGGCTGCCGTCGGGGCGGAGCCGGCCGGATCGGGTCAGGACGATCACGCCTTCGCTCGCCAGCCGCTGCATGAGCGCCTCCGAGTCGTGGTTGCCGGAGACGGCGACGACCCGATCTCCGAGCCTGGCGACCGGCTCGACGATCCACCACTCGTGCTCGCTCCCGAGCTGGGCAAAGTCCCCGACCGCAAAGACCGTCTTGCCCTCGGCGTAGTCCTCGAGTGCCGGCAGCACGAGCGAGTTGGAGTGAAGGTCGCTCGTGACGATCGCGCTGTGGACCGTCGGCGGCGCCTCTCCCGGGGCCCGGCCGATCGCGATCAGCGCGTCGAGCCCGGCAAGCGCCTGCTCGTAGGAGTCCGTGTACCGCGCTGTCGTCTGCGTGATCTGCTCGGAGAACGCGAGCAGCTCGGGGAGCTCGCCGCCGCGCGCGTAGAAGACCGGCTCGCGGAACGCGTTCTCGTCGAGCCCGCTCAGCACGAGGGCGCAGGTCGCCGCTGCCACAGCTGAGGCGCCGAAACCGACCCCGGACCCGATCCCGAGCCAGCGACGCCGTCCGAAGGCGGCCAGCAGAGCACCGCCGAGCAGCCCACCGATGCCACCGCCGACGAGCGCCCAGGCGAGCGCGGATCGAACCTCGCGATGCACGATCGCGCGGACGTCCTCCGGGATCCGTCGCACCTCGCGCTCAGCGTCGGCACCGGAGCGCAGCGCGCCGACGACGGACGCGCGGTCGAGCGCGCGCACCTCGAGGTTCAGGGCGACGGGGGCCGCGTAGGCACGGCTGCGGATGCCCCAGTCGACGATCGGGACGTACGCGTCGACGACCCCGCGCCCGAGCGTGGGGCCGAGATCGGCACGCGCCGTCCCGAGGGCGGTGCTCCCCTCGCTCGGCCCCTTGGCCGCGAGCGCAATCGAGGCGCCCGCAAGCCCCAGTGCGATGCAGAGGCCGATCCTGACGATCAGACGAAGAGGATGCCGCATGTTGTTGTACGTCGGATCGAGGCTCTCCCGACATGAGCCCCGGTTCGGCGACGGGTGTCAGCCGTTCCGCCGGCTGTGCCTGTCGACTCCCCATGCGAGGATAGCCACGAGCGCCAATGCAGGGGCGACGAAGCAGACGATCGGCACCCGGAAGAGCACGATCGGGTCGTCACCTGCGAGAAACCCCTGCCGCCGGGCGAAGACGATCGCGATCGGGAGGCTCACCACCCATACGATCGCGGCCCAGATGGCTGCGGGCACGGACTAGCGATCGAGGGCGACGACGTCGCCCGGCTCGACGCCCCACTCCGAGAACGCGCCCCGGTTGACCTCGAGCGCGCTCCAGTAGCCGACTCCGGGATCGTACGTGGGACACGGGTCGCCCGTGCACGGCTCCATGTCCAGGATCGCGAGGACGGCGCCACCGTCGTCGAGGAACGCGATCGACAGCGGGATCAGCGTGTCCTTCATCCAGAAGCCGCCTCGATGCTCGTCGCTGTAGAGGAACAGCATCCCGGCGTCGGCGGCAAGCGTCTCGCGACCCGACAGTCCTTGCCGGCGTTCCTCGGCCGTCTCGGCGAGCTCGACGTCGACGCGAACCTGCCCCTCTCCCGTGTCGATCGTCGCCACGGATCGACCGTCGCCGCCGCAGGCGCCGAGCACGGCGGCCACGACGAGGACGAGTCCAGCCGAACCGATCTTCACCATTGAACGAAGCATCGAGGGGACGAGTCCTCGGGAGAGTCTGACGGCTGCCCTGGACGAGTGCTGTGGTGCCAGATCGGTTTGGAGGCGGAGCGCCTCCAATACGGCGGGGACGCGGGCGAAGTCGTTGCGGCGGAGTTCGCCCGCGTAACCCGTCCTCACGAGCATGTGCGGGCCGGATCAGATCCGGCCCCTACGACCCGACTGCCGCGACGACGTACGCGGCGAGCACGAGGTCCCAGCCCCCGTCGTAGTTTCCGAACGACTCCGCGGCGTCGCCGCCGAGGCGCTCCCAGCCTCGATGCTCGAGCTCGAGCCGGGCCCCGTCGCCGTCGGGCGTGACCCACACCTCGATCTCGGTGGAGGCGGGTCGGGCCGGGTTCGGCTGCCAGGAGTAGACGACGCGGTGAGGCGGCTCCCACGTGATGACGGTGCCCCAGTCGCGTTCCTGGCCGTCATCCCAGATCTCGTAGATGCGCCCGCCGACCCGGCCTTCGAAGACGACGGACCGCGTCTTCTCGTCCCCGACCGAGTACGTCGAGAGCGGCCACCAGCTGGCCACGCCCTCGGTGAAGAGCGAGAACGCCTGCTCCGGAGAGCAGCTGACGACGACGCTCTTGCGAACCGTGAGGCCGGTGCTCGTGCTCATCGATTCCTCCTCTCGGCCTCCGCCGCGAAGTCGGCGAGGGCGACTGTCCAGAAACTGTCCACGTACGCGCGCAGCGCCGTCAGCCCGTCCGGATCGATCCGGTAGAGGCGCCGGGCCCCGTCCGGCTCGTCGGCGACGAGCCCGGCCCCCTTCAGCACGCGCAGGTGCTGGGAGACGGCCGGCCGGCTGACGGGAAGGCCCCGCGCCAGCTCGCCGACGGCCTGGGGGCCGTCGCGAAGGCGTTCGAAGATCGCCCGCCGGGTGGGGTCGCCGAGCGCGCTCACCGCTGTCTCGTAAGTTTTCACTTACGGTAAGTATCAACTTACTAACGCGTGCTTGTCAAGCGCGAGGGCCCAGCGCCCACGCGCGATGCTCAGACGGCGGCAGCGAGCGGGGCGGGCTCGTCGCGGGGACGCAGGACGAGCTCGTCGCCGTGGAGCTCCGGCACGAGACGCGACGAGTTCGGCCCGAGCACGATCAGGGACTCGTCGGCATCGACCGTGTCGACCTCCTCGACGGGCACGAGCAGGACGATGATCCGCCCGGCCCGGACGGCGAGGAAGGTCGGCTCATCCGTCGCGGCGTCGACCCGGAGGCGCTCGACGAGCCCGAGCTCACCGTCCTCCGAGCACACCCGCCAGCCGGCGTAGTCGGCAGGGGCAAGCGAGAGGGTGGTGGAAGAGGCCATCACTCTCTCGATCCCGGTGAGAAGCGAAACTTGCGAGGCCCGCCGGCTTGGGCGGGTGGTGGGGTACTCTCGCCACGTGTCAGCCGGAGCGTCGCGAGGTGGCGCGCGGGTCCGGAGTGCGGAACTGGTCGCGTCCCTGTGCTTGGCGTCGGACCTCGGCATGGGGTTCCCGTTCGAGCACGGTCTGCACACCGCGCTGATTGCGATGCGACTCGCCGACCGCCTCGGCGTGGACGGCCGGGAGGTGGCACAGACCTACTACGCGTGTCTCCTCTCCCATTCAGGCTGCACCACGGACGCACACGTCACCGGGGAGATCTTCGGCGATTCGCTCACGGCTCGTTTCCACCCTGTCCGGTACGGGTCAGGACGCGAGGTCCTGGCCGGGCTCATCCGTGCGCTTCCCGACCCGGAGAGCCGGGGGCTGGTGCGCGCGGGCCAACTCGCCCGCCGACTGCCGAAGATGGCGCGGGAGATGCGCCCGCACCTCACGGCCACGTGCGAGGTGGCCGGGATGCTCGCCGACGGGCTGGGTCTTCCAGGGTCGGTGGGAGACCTCCTCGTCCACCGGTTCGAGCGCTGGGACGGCCATGGCCCGCTCGGCCGCGCGAAAGGCGACGAGATTCCGCTGCCGATGCGGATCGTCCATCTCGCGGTCGACGCTGCCTTTCAACGCCTGCTTGGAGGTGACGAACGCGTCGTGCGTCTGGCCCGCGATCGTGCCGGGCACGCGTTCGACCCAGAGGTCGCCGCCTGCCTGACCGACCATGCCAAAGAGATCCTGGCCTGGGACGAGCACGCCTCGGTCTGGGAGGAGACGGTCTCGTGCGAGCCGCGTCCACCGCTCGCGCTCGAGGGGGAGGCGCTAGACCGCGCACTCGCCGCGATGGGCAATTTCGCGGATCTGATCTCGCCCTATCTCGCGGGTCACTCGGCAGCCGTGGCCGAGCTCGCTGTCGCGGCGGCGCGGCATTGCCGGATCGACGAAGCCGACGTCGAGGCCCTCCGCTACGCGGCGCTCGTCCACGACCTCGGACGAGTCGCAATCCGCTCGGGGATCTGGCAGAAGCACGGCCCACTGAACGCGGACGAGTGGGAGCAGGTGAGACTCCATCCCTATTACACGGAGCGGGTCCTCGCACGCTCGGAGTTCCTGGCGGCGCTCGCTCCTGTCGCCGGAGCTCACCACGAGCGCCTTGACGGGTCCGGCTACCACCGGGGATCTGCCGGTGAGGAGCTCACGCTGCTTGCTCGCATGCTGGCCGCGGCTGACGCCTATTGCGCCATGACGGCGCCGCGGCCCCATCGCGGGCCTCTGCCGCTCCCCCAGGCAACCGCCGAGCTCGCGCACGCAGCCAGCGACGGGCGCCTCGACGTCGACGCGGTGGCAGCGGTCCTGGAGGCCGCCGGGCAACAGCTGCCGCGACTCGAGAGGCCGTCGGGATTGACCGAGCGCGAGGCCACGGTCGTGGGACTGCTCGCCCGCGGCTTGCAGACGAAAGAGATCGCCGTCGCGCTCGGGATCTCGGCCAAGACCGCTGACCGCCACATCCAGAACGCGTACCGCAAGATCGGCGTCTCGACGCGCGCGGCCGCCACCCTTTTCGCAATGGAGCACGGGCTGGTGGCATGGGGAGAACTCCCAATTGCCCGGCCCACGGGTCGCTCATAGCGTCTCCGTCAGACGCTAGAGCTGAACCCAAAGGAGCAGCCATGTCGAGCGACACGAGGCTCGCCACGATCGACACCTCGACGAGCTCGTTCGAGGGGGTCCGGACCGTCGAGGTCAACGGCGCTGCGCTTGCGTACCGCGAGCAGGGCGAGGGCGCGCCCGTCGTCTTCGTCCACGGCAGCGCCAGCGATCTGCGCAGCTGGGGGCAACAGCTCCCTGCGATCGGTACGGCCTACCGGGCGATTGCCTTCAGCCGGCGCTACGCGCGGCCCAATCAGGACATCGAACCGGGCGCGGACGACCAGATGCTCCCCCACGTGGACGACCTGACAGCCATGCTGCGGGCGCTCGACGCCGCGCCCGCCCATCTCGTCGGCCACTCCTGGGGCGCCTTCATCTGCCTCCTGGCCGCGATTCGGCATCCCGAGCTGGTGCGCAGCCTCGTGTTGGCGGAGCCGCCCGTGCTGACGCTCCTCACCAGCGTCCCGCCCCGCGCGAGCGAATTGCTCCCGCTCCTTGTTCGGCGACCGAGGACCGCGCTGACGATCCTCGCGTTCGGCGCGCGGACGCACGCACCCGCCTGCCGTGCGTTTCGGCGAGGCGACGACGACCAGGCGCTGGAGAGATTCGCTCAGGGCATGCTCGGCAAGGAGACGTATGAGCGGCTTCCCGAGGAGCGCAGGCAGCAGGCGCGCGAGAACGTGAACACGGTGCGGGCGCAGCTACTCGGTGCAGGCTTTCCGCCACTGAGCGAGAACGAGGTGCGTCGTGTCACGGCGCCGGTCCTCCTCGTGACCGGAGAGCGCAGCCCCTCATACCCCCTCCGGCTGACCGACCGCCTGCAAGAGCTGCTGCCGAATGCGGAGCGCGTCAAGATCGAGCACGCTTCGCACGCGATGACCGAGGAGAACGCGGGCGCGGTCAACGAGGCGATCCTCGACTACCTGGCACGCGTGGAGCGGCGGAGATGACCAGGATGCGAATCCTCGTCGTCGGCGCCGGCGTCGCTGGTCTCGCAGTGGCTCGAACGCTCGCCGGTGCCGGCTACACGGTCGAGGTGGTCGAGCGGCAACCCACCTGGGGCCGGGAGGGGACGGGTATCTACCTGCCTGGGAACGCCTCTCGAGCGCTGCGGGCACTCGGTCTCGAACAGGCGGTCTCGGAGAGAGGAACCGTCATACCCCGGCAGCGCATCAGCAACCATCGAGGCCGGCTGCTCCTCGACGTCGATCTCGCGGAGTTGTGGGACGGAGTCGGACTCTGCCTCGCGCTCGAGCGCACAGATCTCCGTGCGGTGCTGCTCGAAGGGGCCCGCGACGTGCCGATTCGGATGGGAGCCCCGATTCGCGAGCTCCGCGACCGAGATGGGCCCGTAACGGTCGAGCTGGGCGATGGAACGTCGGGCGAATACGACCTCGTCATCGGCGCGGACGGAATCCGCAGCACGGTCCGCCGGCTCACCTTCGGTGAGGAGGCGATCGCTCGTCCCGTGGGGCAGGTCGGCTGGCGCTTCGTGACAGTCTGCCCCCCCGAGATCACGACCTGGTCGGCCATGCTGGGTGCCCGGACGGCCTTTCTCGCTGTTCCGATCGGGAATGGCAAGGTGTACTGCTACTGCGACGTCGCGACGCAATCCAGTACCGAGCTGCACGAGGATCCCGCCGAGCTCTTCGCCGACTTCGCGGAGCCCGCGCTCGAGCTCCTCGAGTCGGTCGCCGGTCGGCGCGTCCCGCACCGCGCGACGATCGAGGAGGTCTCGCTCGCCTCATGGGTGCAGCGGCGGGTGCTGTTGGTCGGGGACGCGGCGCACGCCACCTCCCCCAACATGGCCGAGGGCGCCGCGATGGCGCTGGAAGACGCGCTGGTGCTGGCGGAGTGCCTCTCTGGACAGGACACTGTCCCCACCGCGCTGAACGCGTTCGAGTCCAGGCGCCGATCGCGAACGGATTGGGTTCGCGCGCAGACACATCGCCGGGATCGAGCTCGTTACCTCCCGACGCCGGTCCGAGACCTGGTCATGCGCACCTTCGGCCGAAGGATCTTCCGATCGAACTACCGGCTTCTCCTCGACGAGGCCTAGCAGCACACGAAGTGGCTGATCGCGGATGACGGCCGCGATCGGATAGACCTCCTCTGATGCGCGCCCCGTTTCCAGTCGTCCTCAGCGGCCCGCGGGTCCGCCTGGAGCCGCTCGAAGAGCGTCATCGGGCCGACCTCGAGGCCGCGGTCGCCGTCGATCCCGGAGCGTTCACGCTGTCGGGCCCGGTCGCCTCGGTCGGCCTCGACGCCTGGATCGCCCGGGCGGCCGAAGAGCGCGACGCGGGCGAACGGCTGCCCTTCGCCATCGTCCTCGTCGAGGACGGGCGCGCGATCGGATCGAGCAGCTACCTCGACATCGCACCTGCTGACGGGCGCCTCGAGATCGGCGCCACCTGGTACGGCCGGGCATGGTGGCGGACGTTCGTCAACCCGGAGGCCAAGCTCCTCCTGCTCGGGCACGCGTTCGACGAGCTCGGCGCCACGCGCGTCGCGTTCCGTACCGACGCCGCCAACGAGCGCTCGCGGTCGGCCATCGAGCGCCTCGGCGCGGCCTTCGAGGGCGTGCACCGCCACCGCGAGCACCGTCCGGACGGCACGTTGCGCGACACCGCCTTCTACTCGATCCTCGCGGCCGAGTGGCCGGCCGTGCGCGCGGGGCTGGAGAAGCGCCTGAGAGCCGTCTGAGTCGCGGGCCTCGCGGCGAGGGACACAGCCGGCCGTAGGACGTGAGATCGTATATGCCATACTCTATGGCATATGCGCACGACGCTCGAGCTCGACGACGTGCTGATGGCGGCCCTCCTCGACCGTCACCCGGGCGTCTCGAAGAAGGAGGCCGTCGAGCGGGCCATCCGCGAGTACCTCTCGAACGACGCCGTCGAGCGATTACGAGTGCTGCGGGGAGCCCTCGAGATCGAGGATGTCTCGGAGCAGCTGCGATCGATCGACAGGCACGCGTGAAGATCCTCGCGGACACGTCCGTCTGGGTCGACTACCTCCGTGTGCCGGTCGGCGGGCCTGCTGAAATGCTCGACGAGATCCTCGAGGACGGACTGGCCGTGATGTGCGGCCCCGTCGCCGCCGAGCTCGTCGCGGGCGTGCCGACGCGTCACCAGCGAGAGCTCTGGCAGCGTCTGGGCGGGCTGCCGTGGTACGACCTCGGGCGGAGCGACTGGCGCGATGTCGGGACAGTCTCCGGCGAGCTGCGCGCGCAGGGTCTCCCGACCCCGCTCACGGACGTCGTCATCGCGGTGGCGAGTGTGCGCGCCGAGGCCGCTCTCTGGACTCGTGACCGCCACTTCGACGCGATCCGAGCCGTGCTGCCCGGCCTCGATCTCTACGACCCCCACGTCGCGGGCACATAGCAGCCTCGGCGCGGCCGGCTCACCCCACCTACATGCGGGTACCCAGCTGGCGCGCCCGAAACTGCAAGGATGAGCCGATGGCGGCCGTGGCGCGCCTCGTGACGCTGGTCGATATCCGCGACGACTCGACCGAGGACCCGAGCACGAGCGCCGCTCCGAACCCGTCCCAGGCCGTGCGGCGGACAGGGTGGGCCGCCGTCGATAGACCATCCACGAAGAACGTCGGCGCTCGGCAGATGTCGGTGTCGGCGCGCCATGAGGCCCTGCTCGTGGACGGACGTCGCGTGCTGCTCCTGGATGACCGAGGCTGGAGCGCCTCGGGCAACGTTCCCGACATCTGGGCTGTGACATCGGCGGAGGACATCGAGGAGACGGCGCGCTTCGTGGTCGGACCGGATGAGCCGTTCGCCGGACGCTCGCAGGAGGACATGGAGGCAGACCATTGGGCCTTCCTCTCGGAGGTCCTGCGGCGGCAAGGGGTCGTCGTGGACGCGCGGGAGTTGCAGCGGCTCCCGCACGACGTGGTGTTGAGTGAGCGGCTGCTCGCGCGCGTCGCTCGTGACGACCTGTCTCCCTGACGCGGCTCGGCCGTCCACGTTCGCTCTGGACTTCGAGCATCCGGACGGAGACTGCCCCTTCCGTGTGCTGCTACATCGCGAGCACCTGGCGGTCCGGGCGGAGAGCTCCCTGAGTGCGTCCTACCCGGCGATCAGGCCGGTGGCGTACATGATCACGATGCCGACCAGGAAGCCGCCGATCACGTGGCCGGAGGAAAGCCCGCCCGGGGCCTTCCGGGCCACGAACCGCCCCACCTCGACCACGACCTGGAGCGCGGCCCCGACGGCCAGGCCGAAGAACAGCACGCCGACGACGTCGTTGGCCAGGAAGCCGCCGATCCAGGCGCCGAGGATGGCAGGCGCCCCGGCGATCAGTGCCAACGCCGCCAGCCGCCCGAGACTGGCCCGCTCGCCCTCGGCGATCGGGGCCGCGATCCCGAGACCCTCGGTGACGTTGTGGATCATGAAGCCGACGATCAGGAACGTTCCGAGCGCGAGCTCGCCGAAGACGAAGGAGGAGCCGATGGCCAGGCCTTCGCCGAGGTTGTGCAGACCGATCCCGATCGCGACGAGCGTCGCCAGCGCGAGACCGGACAGCGACGGGTCGCGCACGCGGCCGCTCTTCGCGGAGAAGCGCGTCGAGATCCAGGTCAGCGCGAGGTAGCTGACGACCACCCCGACGAGCACGAGGCCCGTGCCCTGCAGAGAGCTGGGCAGCGCCGCCTGGAGCTCGAGCGCCTCGGCCAGCGCGTCGATGGCGAGGAACGTCAGGAGCCCGGCGGTGAGGGCCATGAACGCCGCCAGCCATTTCGGGCTCGCGCGCCGCAGCGAGGGCAGCCAGGCGAGGCCGAGGGCGACCGGCACGACGCCGACGAGGAAGCCGATGAGCGCGTAGCCGAGGAAGCTCCCGGCCGTCACTCCCTTGCTCTCGACCGCCGCGGGCACCTCGAAGGTCGTCTGGATGCCGCTCGAGCTCGTGACGCCGACAAGGTAGGGGTCGTCCGGGATCCAGTCGAATGGGACGACGATCGTCCGCGAGGCGAGGCGGCCCAGGGTCGCCGAGCCCTCGACCTCGAAGGGGAGGATGGCGTCGTCGATTGCGACGACCGCGATGGTGAGGTCGTCGGGTTGCGGGTTGCGCACCTCTACGCGAATCTCGCCCGGCTTGAACTCCACCCGGCGGATGTCGAACTCGTCCGCCGGAGGCGGGTTCGTGCCCACGAGGTCGACCAGCGAGTCGCCGGCGGAGGCGAAGATCGACACCGCCGCGACGAGGAGCACGATCGGTACGAGCGCCCAGAGGCGCCAGCGGGCACCGGAGCGGGCCGGATCGGATTCGGCCCCGACGTTTCCGGCTCCCGGAGCTGGATGGGTTCCGGCACCGACCGAGGTGTCCGAGGACTCCATCAGGTGGTCTCCGGCTCGTCCTCGTCACAGAGGAGGTCGCGGTAGGTCGCCGGAACGGCCTCGTCGTCGTCGACCACGTTGAAGAACCCCATCCAGCCGAGCTCGGCGAACTCCGACTGGTGCGCGTGGAACATGAAGTATCCGGTGTTGGCGAAGTCGATCTCGATGATCCCGCGCTGACCCTGGGTCTGCATGACGGTGTCCGTGTACTCGAAGGTCTCGGTCGTCCCGTTGGGGTAGTAGCGGAAGAAGTCGCCGTGCAGGTGGAAGGAGTTGATGAGGTCGAACTCGGTCAGGTTGGCGAGGTAGATCCGGACGGTCTCCGACCGCTTGACCGTGATCGGGTACTTCGCGTAGTAGAAGGCCTTGCCGTTGACGGTGTAGAAGTTGTTCTCGCCGTCCCCGTCCGTGTCGAAGCCGTTCATCACCATGACGAGCTCCTGGGCCGGCGGCCGCCCGCCCGGCGGGTCGATGATGAACGCGCCGTAGAGCCCCTTGTGGATGTGCTTCTTGAGCGGCGTCGCATGGCAGTGGTAGAGGTGGAAGCCGGCCGGCCGGGCCGGGAACTCGTACGTGAACGTCTCCCCCGTCTCGACGACCTCGAAGACGCCGTCCATGTTGGCGGGGTGGATACCGTGGAAGTGGATCGTGTGCGGATGCTCGCTGCCGTTCGCGAACCTGACACGCAGCGTGTCTCCCTCCGTCACCCGGATGACCGGGCCCGGAACGGTGCCGTTGTACGTCCAGGCGGGGAACGTGACGCCCTGCGCGACCTCGATCTCCGCGTCGACCGCGGTCAGCTCGTAGTCGGAGCCCGAACCGAACGCCGGTGGATACAGGAGCCCGTCCAGCTCACCGGGGGCTCCCGGCGCCGGCACCCCTTCGCCGATCATGGCGGCGTGGCCCGTAGCGGCGTGGTCGTGGCCGAGGTGCGTCGCCTCCGGCTCGGCCGCAGACGCCTCCGTCTCGGGCAGCGCGAACTTCACGAGCGGGACCGCGGCAAGGGCGGGCGCCGCTCCGATCAGGAGTTGACGCCGCGTCACTCTGGATTTCGCCACGTCTAAAGATTACCCGCTCTGGCGGGGCCCCGCTAGATTTCGTGGCGTGCCGACGCCACACGTCGTCCGGATCTGGAGCGACTACATCTGACCGTTCTGCTATGTCGCCCACGAGCGGGCGGCGTGGCTCGTGCGCCGGTTCGGCGCCGCGATCGAATGGCTTCCCTTCGACCTGCACCCCGAGTACCCGCCCGAGGGGATTCCCCGCACGCAGCTGAACGCCCGGTACGGCGAGGGCCATGCCGACCAGGTGAAGCGCATGGTCGAGGCCTGCGGCTACACGTACAACCCGCCGCCCGAGGTCGTCCCGAACTCGCTGAAGGCACTCGAGATCACCGAGCTGGCACGCGACCGGGACAAGCACGAGACCGTGCACACACGCCTCATGGATGCCTACTGGTCGGAAGCGGCGAACATCGCCGACGAGACCACGCTGCTGTCGCTCGCGGAGCAGGCCGGCCTCGACCGCAGCGAGGCGATCGAGGTGCTGGCAGACGGCCGCTACCGTCAGCGGATCGCCTCGGCGACGCGCGATGCGAACCTCCTCGGCATCAACGCGATCCCCGCCTTCGTCCTCGACGACCGGCTCCTGCTCGTGGGCGCGTATCCTCATGAGGTGTTCGAGCGCGCGTTCGCGCAGCTCGAGGAGACGGAGGAGGAGACCGGGTCGTGAACATCAAGCTCGCCTTTGCGGCGGCGATGAAGGCGAGGCGAACGTGGAATCGCATCCCGCCGGAGCAGCGCAAGAAGATGCTCGACGCCGCGGTCGTCCAGGCGCGCACGCACGGGCCGGTCGTGGCCAAGAAGCTCTCCGACACTGCGAAGACGCAGGGTCCGGTCGTCGCGAAGAAGATGGCCGACACGGCAAAGACGCACGGCCCCGTGGTCGCCAAGAAGATCTCGGACACGCTCGAGCGCAGGCTGAACAAGCCCTCGTAGGGGCCGGATCTCATCCGGCCCGCCGCGCGCCGTGTACGAGACCCTCGTCGTCTTCCACCTGCTCGCCGCCGCGATCTGGATCGGCGGCACGGTGGCGCTCGTCTTCGCGACCGTTCCCGTTCTGCGGCGGCTACCCGACGGTCAGCGCGCCGACAGCGTGCGGGCGCTCGGGAAGCGCTGGAAGCCGATCGGCTGGGGCGCGCTGCTCGTGGCCGCCGCCAGCGGGACCTGGCTCGCGTTCGGCTACTGGGGGCTCGACGACCCCGACACGCTGTCGACCGCGACCGGGCGGCTGCTCGTCGCCAAGGGCGCGATCTTCCTGACCCTCGTCACGAGCGCCGCCCTCCACGACTTCGTCCTCGGTCCCAGGCTCAACCGGCAGATCAGGAGCGGCGCGCCGCGCACGCTCCTGCGACCGATGCAGATCGCAGGCTGGTGGAGCTTCCTCGCGACGATCACGCTGCCGATCCTCGGCGTGCTCGTCACGACCTGATCGAGCGGCCCAGACGAGATCCCTACGGCCGGCCGCCGGCTGTTCAGAACCAGCGGCGGCGCTTGAAGTACACGAGCAGCGCGATGACGGCCAGCAGCTGAAGGCCGACGCCGAGCACCCAGAACAGGGTCTCGCCGCCGACCGCGTCGACCATCCAGGTGAAGTTCTGCCCGAAGAAGCCGGTGATGAAGGTCAGCGGCAGGAAGATCGTCGCGATGAGCGCCAGCTGCTTGGTCACGTCGTTCAGCCGGTTCGAGACCGTGGAGAGGTACGCGTCGACGGCGCCGGTGAGCAGGTCGCGGTAGCTGTCGATCGTGTCGGTCAGCCTGATCAGGTGGTCGTAGACGTCGCGGAACGACCGTTCCGACTCGGCCGACGCACCCGGCAGCTCGATGACCCCGCTCGCGAGGCTGGCCACGAGGTCGCGCTCCGGTGCGACGACCCGCCGCAGACCCACGAGACGGCGCTTCATCAGGAAGATGCGGCGCAGCTGCTCCTGGTCGGGCTGCGTGAAGATCCCCTCCTCCACGGCGTCGATGAACTCGTCGAACGTGGTCAGGAGCGGGAAGAAGCTGTCGACGAGCCCGTCGACGACCCGGTAGAGGGCGAGGGCGGGCTCGCCGAGGCGGTCCGGTCGCCGCTCGTGACGTTCCCGGGCCTCGGCGAAGGCGGGGCAGTCGTCGCGCCGCACGGTGACGAGGTAGCGCTCGGAGTAGAAGCAGTGGATCTCCACGAGGTCGTCCTCGTCGGGCGCGGCGCCGTAGACGACCAGGAAGACGACGTCGTCGTACTCGTCGAGCTTTGGTCGCTGCCCGAAGTTCATCGCGTCCTCGATCGCCAGCGGGTGAAACCCGAACACCTCGCCGAGGAGCCCGAGCAGCTCGTCGGTCGGACCGTGGAGGTCGAGCCACCAGAAGCTCTTCTCGCCGGCGAGCCGCTCGAGGAGCGCGCGATCGACACCGACGTCCTGCGCGCCCCCACGGTCGATGAGATGGGCATGCATACCGGAGCATCGTTCCCCTCGCGCCGGACGGCGATGCTTCGCCAGGCTCGTAGTGCGCCGCGTGGCCCAAGGGCGCCGGTAGCATCGACAACGTGCTGGCGAACGGCGACCCTGTCGTGCTCGTGGCCGGTGTGCGCACCGCCATCGGACGCTTCGGCGGCGCGCTCAAGGACGTCGACGCGCACGAGCTCGGCGCGGCGTGCATCCGCGAGGCGGTCGCGCGAGCGGGCCTCGACCCGGGCGAGGTCGAGGAGGTCGTGATGGGCCAGGTGGGCCAGGTCGGGCCCGACGCCTACAACGCGCGCCGCTGCGCCCTCGCCGCCGGGTTGCCGCCGACGGTGACGGCGATGAACGTGAACCGGCTCTGCTCGTCCGGCCTCCAGGCGATCGTCACGGGTGCACAGGAGATACTCACGGGACAGGCGACCGTCGTCGTCGCGGGGGGCGACGAGTCGATGAGCCGCCAGCCGTTCCTCGACTACCACGCGCGCGACGGGTTCCAGCTGGGCTCGCACGAGGTGCTCGACGGCACGCTTTCGCTCGTCACCGATCCGTTCGACGGCTATCCCATGGGCATGACGGCCGAGCGCGTCGCGGAGCGGTACGAGGTCAGCCGCGAGGAGCAGGACGCGTTCGCGGCGCTGAGCCAGCAACGTGCCGTGGCCGCAATCGACGCCGGCCACTTCGACGCGGAGATCGTCCCCATCCACCCGCCCAGGGCCGACGAGCCGTTCGTGCGCGACGAGCATCCGCGCGCCGGCACCACGACAGAGGGCCTCGCCCGTCTGCGGCCCGTCTTCCGCGAGGGTGGCAGCGTCACGGCCGGGAACTCGGCGGGCATCAACGACGGCGCGGCGGCGGTCGTCCTCATGCGCGGCTCGGAGGCCGAGAGACGCGGGATCGAGCCTCGGCTCGCGCTCCGCTCGGTGGCGGTCTCCGGCATCGAGCCGGAGGTGATGGGCTACGCGCCCGCGCTTTGCGATTCCGAAGGCGCTCGAGCGGGCGGGCGTCTCCCTCGCGGACGTGGATCTCGTCGAGCTGAACGAGGCGTTCGCCGCCCAGGCGGTCGCGGTCGCCCGCGACGTGGAGCTCGACCCCGAGTCGTTGAACGTCTCCGGTGGCGCGATCGCGCTCGGCCACCCCGTGGGCGCCACGGGCGCCATCCTGACCGTGAAGCTCATGCACGCCCTCGAGCGGCTGGACGGGCGGCGGGGCGTCGTGACGATGTGCATCGGCGGCGGCCAGGGGATGGCTGCCGTGTTCGACCGCCCCTGAGCGTCGTCGACTCGGGCTCGCAGAACCGGTCGCCTAGCTGTCAGAGCGGCGGCCGGCGCAGCACGCCGCGGGCCTCCTCGAGCGCCGCGCCGGTCTGCAGGACGAGCCGGTCCTCAAAGTGGCGGCCGACGAGCTGGACGCCGATCGGGAGACCCTCGGAGCTCCAGCCGAACGGGACCGTCAACGCCGGCGAGCCGGAGACGTCCCACGGGATCGTGGCCCGCATCGTCGTCCGGGGCGGATACGTGGCGCCGTCGATCTCCACCTCGGCGGCGTCGTGTCCGTGGGCCGCCACCGGAACGGTCGTGCAGAGCAGGACGTCGTGCTCCTGGAATGTCCGCGGGAGGTCGAGCCGTAGCTCCTCGACGGCTTCCTCGGCGGCGACGTAGTCCTCGAGCGACGGCCGAGGTGCGGACAGGCGCCGCCGCAGCACCGCGTGAAGCTCGTCGTGGCGGCCGGCGATGACACGGTCGAAGTACAGCCCCCCGCCGCCGCCGTACAGCGTCATCGTGGTCGTGTTCCAGTCGTGTCCGGAGAGCGCGGGGACGTCGGCGGGCTCGACGGCGCAACCGAGCGAGGACAGCGCCTCGCCCGCGCGCTCGACGACGGCGCGCACCTCGGGGTCGACAGGGCCGAAGGCATCGACGACGAGACCGACGCGAAGCGGCGGGAGCTGCGAGCCGTCGAGGGGCTCCGGCGCCGATACGGGCACGCAGTAGGGATCGCGTCCGTCCGGTCCCGCCGTGAGGGCGAGCGCGAGGGCGATATCGGCCACCGAACGGGCGAGGAAGCCGATGTGGAGGAAGCGCAGCAGCGTCTCGGGCCAGTGGCCGGTCCCCGGCACGCGCCCGTGCGTGGGCTTGAGACCGGCGACACCGCAGTAGTGCGCCGGCAGCCGGATCGAGCCGCCGAGGTCGGAGCCGATCCCGAGCGGCGAGAGGCCGGCGGCGATCGCGGCCGCCTCGCCCCCGCTCGACCCACCCGCCGTCCGCTCCGGGTTCCACGGGTTGACCGTGCGCCCGAAGACGAGGTTGTCGGTCTCCCACCAGAGCACGAAGTCCGGCAGGTTCGTCTTGGCGAGCGGGATTCCGCCCGCGGCGACGAGCAGCCGGACGACCTCCGCGTCATCGGCCGGCACGTGCTCCGCGAAGAGCCGGGAGCCTCGGGTGGTGCGCACGCCGGCCGTGTCGAACGAGTCCTTGATCGTGAACGGGACGCCGTGGAGTGGCCCGAGCTCCTCGCCGCGGAGCACGGCGGCCTCGGCCGTGCGCGCCCGCTCCTCCGCGTCCGGCATGGGGGTGACGAGCGCGTTCAGGCTCGGGTTGATCGCTTCAGCGCGTTCCCGGAGGGCCGCGAGAACCTCGACGGGCGAGAGCTCGCGGAGACGGATCCGCGAAGCGAGCTCGCGAGCGTCGAGGTAGGCGATCTCCTCGTGCACGCGTCTGAATCTACTGTTGCCAGGCGAGCGTCGCGGCGCCGATCGGCAGCACGTACGACGGCGTCGAACGCACGGCGCCTGCGATCCGGATCTCCCCGCTGCCCGAGACCGCGAACCAGGCCCCATCCGGCGACCACGCGAAGCCGTCCTGGATCACGGGCCGCAACACGGGGTCGAGGGTCGCCGAGTCGAGAAGCATCAGGGGAACGCCGAGGCCATACGCTCCGACCGCGAGCTCACGGCCACCCGGGCTGAACCGCACGATCTCGCCGAAGCGGAGGTTCCCGAACGGATAGGCGAGTCCGCGGAGGGAGACCGCCTGCTCGAGCCGGCCCTCGCGCCAGAGCTCGAGGACCACCCGCGGCATCGAGGGAATCGGGACGAGGTCGACGCCGGCCTGACCCAGGCCGCTCTCGGCCGATGGTTGGTCGCCCGAGTCCTGGCCGAACGGCCCCGGCTGCCTCGTCGCCTCGGATACCAGGTCGGCGAGCGTCTGCGGACCCGCTGCCACCACGACGGCCAGCAATCCGTCGTCGCGCTGGTCGTACCCGAGCGTCTGGATCGTGCCGGCGGCGGGCGGCAGAGGCTGCCGGAGGGCCTCTTCGTCGAGGAGGACCGCCCCGTCGACCAGGAGCTCGCGACGATCGGGCTCGTTGACCGTGGTCAGCAGGCGGCCGTCCGCCGTGAAACGAGGTCGACAGCCTGGCACGCGCGCGAGCTCTTGCCCGTCACTGCCGGCTACGACGGTCGTGCCGTCCTCGGAGCACCAGGCGAGCCGGTCGCCCGTCGCCGACCAGGCGACGTCCCCGCGCGCGGTCCCGAGCCGGCGGACGAGACGAGGCCCGACCCCGAGCTGCGCCAGCCAGGCGTCGTACCCTTGCTCGGCCGCCGCGTCGTCGAGGACGACGACCGCCCGAGCGCCGTCCGGCGAGGGCCAGAACGAGCATCCGGTCGAGAGCGCCGTCGGCACGAGCGCGCCCGTCGGCAGCTCGAGCCGATGAAACTTGCACCCGTCGCTCGCGAAGAGCAGACGGCCCGGGAGCGCTCCCGGGGGCGGCATGTCCGGCCCTTCGAGCAGCGTGCCCTCGGCGAGCGCGGCGGCCGGCGCCCGAGCTCCTGCGGTGTCCTCCTCGCCCCCGAAGACGCCGTTGACGACGGCCGCGATCCCGACGGCCAGCACGATCCCGATGACGAGCAGCGAGCGGATCACGCCCGATCGACCCAATCGTACTGCGGCCCAGGATCAGGCAACGTCGAGGACGAGCTTGCCGAAGTGCTCCCCAGCCTCGAGACGAGCGTGTGCGGCGGCCGCCTCGGCGAGCGGGCGCACGCTGTCGACCACCGGCGCCCAGCCGCCGGCATCGACCGCCTGCAGGACAGCCGCGAAGTCGCGCGCGCTGCCCATCGTCGTGCCGAGGATCGAGAACTGGCCGAAGTAGATCGGCCGCACCTCGAGCTCGACCGTCGCGCCCGCCGTCGCCCCGAAGACGACGAGCCGGCCACCGGGACGCAGGCAGCGCAGCGAGTCCGGCCAGGTCGTCCCGACCGAGTCGACGACGACGTCGACGCCCTCCCCGCCGGCCAGGGCACGAACCTCGTCCACCCAGCCACCGTCCGTGTAGTCGACACCCGCCTCGGCGCCGAGCTCCCGCGCGCGCTCGATCTTCTCACCGCTCGACGAGGTGACGAGAACTCGCGCCCCTGCCCGGTGCGCGAGCGAGACGGCGAAGGTCGAGACGCCGCTGCCGGCACCGAGCACGAGCACCGTCTCGTCGGCGCGCAGGCCGGCCCGGCTGAAGAGCGCCCGGTAGGCGGTCAGCCCGGCGAGGGGGAACGCGGCCGCCTCGTGCCAGGAGAGCCGCGCCGGCTTCGGATAGACGTTCTCGGCCGGCACCACGATCAGCTCCGCGTAGGTCCCGTCCGTCGGGCCGCCGAGGATCTCGTAGCCGTGGCCGGGCGCCTCCTCACGGTCGCCCCAGCGCAGCGAGGGAAAGATCACGACCTCCTCGCCGGTGTCGCGCCGGACACCGGCGCCGTCGGAGCCGAGAATGAGCGGGAGCGGGAAGCGCTGCGCCGGGTTGGCGCCCTTGCGCAGGGCCGTGTCGCGCCGGTTGAGCGCCGCGGCGCGGAGCTCGACGAGGACCTCGCCCGGGCCGGGCTGCGGATCCGGGACCTCCTGGTGGACGAGGACCGAGGGCTCGCCGAAATCGATGAGGACGGCGGCGTGCATCTACGACCGCAACGACGCCCAGGGCTCCTGGGTCGCGACGTCGACGAGCTCGTAGCCCTCGGCGCCGACGCAGGGCCCGAGCACGACGGTGAGCCGGACGGTCTCGGCTCCCGTGTTGAAGGAAGCGTGTACGAGATCGGGCGGGATGAAGACGGCGTCGCCGGGCCCGAGCTCGCTGCTCTCCCGTTCGAGCCACTGCTCGACTCGTCCCTCACGCACCCAGATGACCTCCTCCTGCTGCGGATGCTTGTGGAAGTCGTGGCCGAACCCCGGCTCGAGCGTGACGTCGATGACGACGAGCTGCTCGGCGCCGGTGGAGGGCGGATGGCTGACCCAGCCCAGCTCGCCCCAGTCGAGGCGCTCGCGTTGCACGCCGGCGCCGTCGATGAACGTCCCGCCCATTTATCCCTCCTTGGAGTGCGGGCCGGATGAGATCCGGCGCCTACGGTCGGGGCCGGATGAGATCCGGCCCCTACAGCCATCCCGGTCACAGCGCGACCGCAATCGACTTGAACCGCCGCATGTTCTCGGTCATCGCCACCTCGGTCGGAAGGCGTTCCATGCTCGAGGCGCCGAAGAAGCCGACGACGCCGTCCGTCCGCTCGAGCACGTAGGCGGCGTCCTCCGGCTCGGCGATCGGACCGCCGTGGCAGAGCACGAGGACGTCAGGGTCGTACCGCGGCGGCGGCGTCGTGCATCGACTGGATCATCTCCACGCACTCGTCGAGCGTCCTGGCCGTCTGGGCGCCGATCGAGCCCTTCGTGGTCAGCCCCATGTGCGGGACGAGGACGTCGGCGCCGGCCTCCGCCATCGCCCGCGCCTGATCGGCATCGAAAACGTACGGGCACGTGAGCAGATCGAGCTCGTGCGCCGTCCGGATCATCTCGACCTCGAGCTCATAGCCCATGCCGGTCTCCTCGAGGTTCAGGCGGAAGACCCCGTCGATGAGCCCGACCGTCGGGAAGTTCTGGACGCCCGCGAAGCCGAGCTCCTCGAGACCGCGCAGGAACACGGGCATGAGCCGGAACGGGTCGGTGCCGCACACGCCGGCCAACACAGGCGTCTCGCGGACGATCGGGAGCACTTCGGCCGCCATCTCGACGACGATCGCGTTCGCGTCGCCGTACGGCATGAGGCCGGCGAGCGAGCCGCGGCCCGCCATCCGGTACCGGCCCGAGTTGTAGATGATGATGAGGTCACCACCGCCGGCCTCGGCGCACTTGGCCGAGAGGCCCGTGCCGGCGCCCGCGCCGATGATCGGGCGTCCTTCTGCGACCTGCGCACGGAGCCGCTCGAGCGCTTCCAGGCGATTCACGCCAGCATCCTACGAGCTAGCGGAGAGCCCGTCCAGGGGATCCGGGGCGACGTCTAGGGGAATCCCTCTAGCTCCGGCGCCGGCCGCTTCCTACCCTGAACCGTCACTTCCCAGCAGTTGGCGAGGCTGCGGCGCCGACGAAAGGAGCAGCCATGCGAGGAGCAGCAGGAGGAGCGCGGGGTGCGAGCGCCGCGGCCCGGCATCTACCGCCCAGGGCCGTCGAGCCGATCGTCGAGCCTGTCCAGGAGGACTGGAGCGCGACGGACAGACGGCTCGGCCGTAGCTCCGTGCCGCCGCGCCAGAAGAGGCCCCAGCGCGCGCAGCTCCCGGTCACAGTGCTCTGAACGCGATCGAGGGGTCGGGTCTGGTCCGGCCCGGTCGGGCCGCCCGGGCCGGACGAGGCCCGGCCCCACATCCGCAGCCCGCGGCTACGCCGTGGGCTGCGCGATCATCTCGTGCAGGCGCTCCGCCATGGCGCGCGCGAACACCGGATCGTTGACGTCGAGCTCAAGCCAATGCGCCTCGACCCGGGGGTCGAGGTGCTCGCGCAGGGCCCCGAAGAGCGCCTCGTCGGCCGCCGCGTCGTGGAAGGGCTGGCCGTCGACGGCGATCATGGACACGCCGCGCAGCGGGACGAAGAGCGCCGTCGGGCCTCTCGCCGCGTTCAGCTTGGACGCGACCGCCGCCCGAGCTCGGCGCACTCCTCGGGCGTGGTGCGCATCAGCGTCACGGTCGGGTTGTGGACGTAGAGGTTCCGACCGGCGAACTGCGGCGGAACCGTGTCGCGCGGGCCGAAGTTGACCATGTCGAGCGCACCCAGCGAGACGACCTGCGGGATCGCCGAGCGCGCCTGCGGCCTCGAGCCGATCGGGCCCCGCCGAGAGCACGCCGCCGACGAGATCGTCCGCGAGTTCCGTCGTCGTCACGTCGAGCGACGCGATGACGAAGCCGCCGCGCATGAGCGCCTCCATCGACTGGCCGCCCGTGCCCGTCGCATGGAATACCAGCACCTCGTAGCCGAGCTCCTCCAGGCGCTCGCGCGCGGCGGTCACGCACGGCGTCGTGACGCCGAACATCGACGCGGCCACCAGCGGGCGCGCCTGTCCGAGGGACGGCGTCGTCGCCTTCGCCATGCCGGCGATCGCGCCGGCCGCGTTCGAGAGGATGCGGGCGGACACCTGGTTGATGCCGGCGATGTCGACGACCGAGTACGTCATCGTGACGTCGACGGCACCGACGTACGGCCGGGTGTCGCCCGAGGCGAGCGTCGAGACCATCAGCTTCGGCATGCCCACCGGGAGCTCGCGCATCGCATGCGTCGCGATCGACGAGCCGCCCGAGCCGCCGAGGGCAGCGACCCCGTCGAGGCGTCCCTCGGCGTGGAGCCGTTTCACGACCGCTGCCGCCCCCCGTGCCATCGCCTCGACGGCCGCCCCGCGGTCACCCTCGGCGGCGAGCGCCGTGACGTCCGCGCCGGCGGCCGGCGCGACCTCCGCGCGCCCGACGTCCGCGGCGATCGACGGCTCGCCGAGGACGCCGACGTCGACGAGCAGGACATCGCAGCCGTGCTCGCGCACGCGGTCGGCAAGGAAGGCGTACTCCTGCCCCTTCGTGTCCAGAGTCCCGATGAGGACGACGGTCGGCATGAGGTCGGCGGGGCGGGCCGGATGAGATCCGGCCCCTACACCCTCCCCGGAACACACCGGTTGCTCATATCGGCTGGCGGGCCGGATGAGATCCGGCCCCTACACCCTCCCCGGAACGCACTGGTTGCTCATATCGGCTGGCGGGCCGGATGAGATCCGGCCCCTACACGGCACGAATGAGCGGCTGCCGGTCATTCGTGCTGTACGCGGGTGACGCCGAGGAAGCGCTGCTGCAGGTCGGGGTCGGTCTGCAGCGCTTCCGCGGTCGTCTCGGTGAAGATGGTGCCCGCCACCATGACGAGCTGGCGGTCCGCGACCGCGGTCGCGACGCCGAGATTCTGCTCGATCAGCAGGAGGTTCATCCCCTCGCTCGACGAGCGTCTTCAGCGTCTCGACGAGGCCCTCGACGATCGTCGGCGCGAGACCCTCGGACGGCTCGTCCATGATCAGCAGCTTCGGGTTCGTGAGCAGCGCCCGGCCGATCGCGAGCATCTGCTGCTCGCCACCGGAGAGCTGCATGCCGCCGTTCCTGCGCCGCTCGGCCAACCTGGGGAACAGCTCGTAGATCGAGCCGACCGTCCAGCGGCCGCCGCCGTTCGACCTGATCATGCGCAGGTGCTCGTCGACGGAGAGGGAGGGGAAGAGCCGCCGGCCCTGGGGCACGTACCCGAGGCCTTCGCGGGCGATCAGGTGCGACGACTTGCCCACGAGCTCCGTCCCGCCGAACACGACCGAGCCCGTCGCTCGGGGCGGCACGAGGCCCAGGATGACCTTGCAGAGCGTCGTCTTTCCCATGCCGTTGCGCCCGATGATCGCCACGGGATCGGAGCCCATCTCGAACTCGACTCCCTGGAGGACGTGGGACTGGCCGTAGTAGGCGTCGAGGCCCTTGACGGCGAGCACGGGCTTACTCGTCGTCATAGTGACCCTTCCCGAGATAGAGGTCATGGACGAGCTCGTTCGCCCGGATCTCGGCCGGCGTGCCCTCGACGATCACGCGGCCGTCGTGCATCATCGTCACGTACTCGGCCACGGTCAGGGCGACGTCCATGTCGTGCTCGATCAAGAGCAGCGTGATCGAGCGGTCGAGGGCGATCAGCATCTCCGTGAGCTTCAGCCGCTCGGTCCGGGAAAGCCCGGCGGCGGGCTCGTCGAGCATCATCAGGCGCGGCTCGCCGGCGAGCGCCATCCCCACCTCGAGCTGACGCTGCTCGCCGTGCGAGAGGTTCTTCACGAGCTCGCCGGTGACGGGCTCGAGCCCGACGCGGCTCGGCGATCTCGCGGGCCTCGCTCGCGCAGGCGGCCGTCTCGGGAGCGCAAGAGGACCGGCCGCAGATGCCCTCCCTGCTTGCCGATGAGCGACAGGTAGAGGTTGTCCTCGACGGAGAGGCCGAGGAAGAGCCGGGAGGTCTGGTACGTGCGGGTCAGGCCCATTCCGACCCGCCGGCGGGCCGGCAGGTACGTGACGTCCCGCCCGAACAGCTCGATCGTTCCCGCCGTCGGCGGGAACTCGCCGGCGATGACGTTGAAGAGCGTCGTCTTGCCGGCGCCGTTCGGGCCGAGGATGGCTCGACGCTCGCCGGGACGGACGTCGAGGTCGACGCCGTTGACGGCCTGCAGGCCGCCGAAGCGCCGGCCGATCCCCCGCAAGCGGAGGATCGGCTCGGCGCTTTCGGTCTCCGGTGCCGCTGCTACGGACACCGCATGTCCAGGCGGCTCTGGGTCACCCTCCGAGCGCCTCCGCGGTTATCGCCTCCGTCCAGGGGCCGGGAGTGCCTGCCGTGCACTCCGGGTTCGTGCGATCCGGTGTTGGCGTGTCGGCCGAGAACGCACCGGCGAAGGTCTGGTCGACCTGCTCGGCTGTGGCGAGCGTCTTGACCTCGATGACGCCGTCACCGTTCTCGTCCTGGAGTTGCTGGAGGTAGTTGTTGCCGACGGCCTGCCGGTTCTCGTCCAGCGTGACCTGCCCGAACGGCGTGTCGAGCACGAATCCCGCGAGCTCGGCCTGGAACGCCGCCGGATCGTCGTAGCCTCCCTGTGACTCGATCGTCTGCAGCACCGCCTCGGTGTTGCTCCAATAGTTGAAGAGGAAGATACTCGGTGCGTTGACGCCGAAGTCGGGCCAGGCCGCGTTGATCCGGTCGACGAAGTCGAGATATGCCGGATCCTGCGAATCGCCCGCGGTCGAGCCGGCGGTGACGACGCCGACAATGCGGTCGCCGAGCTCCTCCTGGATGATCGGGTCGGTCATGAAGACGCCGCCCATGATCTGGTCGGCGAGGTTGCCCTGGAGCTGGGTGTACTGGTTCACGAATGCGACCGTGCCCGTCCCCCCCACGCCGAGGAAGAAGCCGTCGACGTCGTCGGGTATCTGGGCGATGAAGGACGAGTAGTCCTCCTCGCCGAGGGCAGGCCAGAACCGGTTCTCTGGCAACACCTGGCCGCCGAGCGAGCAGAACTCGGCCACGAAGCCCGCCACCTGCGTGTACGGGAAGTCATAGTCGTCTGCCAGGGTGGCGACGTTGCGCCAGCCGAGCACGTTGTAGGCGTAGGCGCCGAGGCCTGCCGTCCACTGCGCTCCGTCCGTGTTGAAGCGGAAGAAGTTGGGCGACTGGACCTTGAGGGTCGTGTCCTGAGCGCCAGAGGTGCCGTTGACGAACGTGACGTCCGGGAACTCCTTGGAGTAGTTCGCCACGGCGATGCCCTCGCTGCCTGACAGCGGGCCAATGAGGATGTTCACGCCCTCCTGCTCGACGAGGCGCTTGGCCTCTTCGAGCGCCTTCTCGGGCGTGGCGTCCGAGCAGCCGTAGACGAACTCGATCGGGTGCCCGGCCACGACTGCGTTCTCGACGCCGGCCACGGGATCTGCCGGGTCGATCGGGGTCGCCCCTCGGTCGATGAACGCCAGCCCGAAGCCGGCGACGGTCTGCCCATTGAACGGACCGAACGCTCCTTCGCAGTTCGAGAGGTGACCGATCTTGATCGGCGCGCCCTCCTCCGCGGGTGCGGCCGCGCCGGTCTCGGCGGGCGGCTCCGCGGGTCTCGGCGGGCGGCTCCGCAGGTGCGGGCTCGGCGGGTTCCGCCGGCGGCTCCGCAGGCGGTGCGGCCTCCTCGTCGTCTCCGCCGCAACCGGCGGCAACGACCGCCAATGCGAAGACGAGCAGGGCAAGCAGGAACCAGAGCCTGCGCTTGCCGTGCGCGCCACGTGGTGTGAACTTCATGCAGCCCCCCTTCTCTCTCCTTTGACTTCGGTTACCCATTGCTAGGACGCCTGCGCCGTCCCCCTGTTAGCTCCGGCCGTTGCCTCCTTTCTCACCCACCGCCGGACTCCGGTGTGGGCTCTCCAGGGTCTGACGAGCCACGCCGTGACTGCCGCTTCGCGTAGCCCGTCACGGAGTCCCAGATCCCCACGAGGCCTCCCGGCGAGAGGAGGACGATAACGAAGAAGATGGCGCCGATCACCGTGTTGAAACGCGCCCCGATGAAGTCGACCTGCCGCGTCGCGTTGTCGAGCACCACGAAGACGATCGCGCCGATCCAGGCCCCTTCGAGCCGGTAGAGGCCTCCGACGACCGCGATGACGAGGACGTCGAGCGTGGCGCCGAGGTTGATGGCGCCGGGCGAGATGTTGCCGTTCCACCAGGTGAAGAGGATCCCGCCGATGCCGGCGATGAAGGCGCCCACGCCGAACGCGAGGGTGCGGTGCAGCGCGACGTTGTACCCGAGAGCACGCATCCGGGTGGGCTCGTCGCGGATTCCCTGCAGCGTGATTCCGAACGGCGTCCGGACGAGGTAGCGGATCAGTAGGAAAACCCCGACCGAGGCGATCAGACACGTGTAGTAGAGCGGATTCCCGCCCTGCTCGGGCGTCCCGATGAGCCCCGGCCGCTCGACGTTGTTGACGCCCCCGAAGCCCGAGAGCTGGTTCACCTTGCCGAAGAAGCCCTCGGTGAGCACGGCGAACGCGAGCGTGATCATGAGGAAGTAGATCCCGGCGGAGCGGCTCGAGATCGCGCCCATGAAGAGGCCGATGACGGTGGCCGCGACGAGGCCGACGATCGTGCCCACCCACGGATGGAGGGCCACGGACGCGCCGCCCTCCGCCAGGACGAGGTTCGCCATGGTGAAGCCGGCGATGCCGTACAGCGCCGTCTGGGCAAGCGACACGCGGCCGCCATAGGCCGCCAGGAAGATGAGGCTCGAGGCCGCGATGCCGAGGAAGAGGGCCTTCGTGATGATCTGGTTGAGGTAGAAGTCGGTGAAGATCACGGGGCCGAGCGCACCGATCAGCAACACGACGGCCGCGATCGTCAAGCCGCGGCCGCGACCGGTCAGGGCATCTTTCACGCGGGCCTCCCGAAGAGGCCATGCGGCCGCACCGCGAGGACGAGGACGAGGAGGGCGAAGATGACGAGGTCGGAGTAGTTCTCGTAGCCGGCCGGCAGGTAGACGTCGCCGTAGGAGTCGACGAGGCCGTAGAGGAGGGCGCCGACTGCCGCGCCGCCGAGGCTGCCCATGCCGCCGATGATCACGACGATGAGCGAGGCGAGCAGGTACTCGACGTCGTTGGCCTTGTCGACCACGATCATCGTGCCGCCCAGCACCCCGGCCATCCCGGCGAGCAGCGAGCCGAGGAAGAACGTGACCGCGAAGACGACCGGGACGTTGATCCCGAGGGCCTCGACCATGGGGCGGTCGTCGACGCCGGCGCGGATGATCATGCCGAGCCGCGTGCGCTTGATCATCCCCCAGAGCGACAGGCCGACGAACACCGCCAGCGCGAGGACGAAGATGCGGAAGAACGGGTAGTTGATCCCGTAGACGCCGACCGAGACGGTGTCGGGGAACTGCTCCGGCGTCGGGATCTCGTCGGCGATGCCTCCGAAGTGGCCGAGCACCTGGTCGGCGATGATGATCGAGGCGGCGATCGTGATCAGCGCCTGGCGGAGCTCCTGGCCCTGGTTCCAGCGCAGGAAGAGCTGCTGCATGACGAGGCCGATGACGCCGACCACGAACGAGGCGATGACGAGCCCGAGGATCCAGTCGCCGAAGCCCGCGGTCGACGTGAAGCCGGATGTCGCCCCGCCGCCGGAGAGGCTCCGCACGACCTCGAAGGCGATGAAGCCGCCGAGCATGTAGAACGACCCGTGCGCCATGTTGACGACCCGCATGAGGCCGAAGATGAGGCTGAAGCCGCTCGCGACGATGAAGTAGAGGCCGGCGAGCGTGAGGGCGTTCAGGCCGACGAGGACGAACAGCTGACCGTCGCCCACGGCCTTGTACGCGACCCAGGCGAGCACGAAGGCCACGACGAGCCCGAGCACGATGCGGCCGGAGTAGCGCCAGGCCTGCGCCTCGAGCCGGCCGAGATCCGCACGCCGCGCCGCGATCGCGGGCGCCTCGGGCGGCGCCGCTTCACTCATCGGCTGTCGCTCGTGAACCGGTTGCCTGCCACGGGTGGGCGGAACCTACCACGGCCCCTCGAGCCTTTCAACGCGCGCGCCGAGCCGCGCAGAACGGCAAGCGGGGGAGTCTCGCCGCGCTGCGGCGCGCCAGCGCGGCCGGGGTACCAGCCGGGTGAACAGCGTGCCCCCGGCGGCGTATGATCGGCCGGTCGGAGGGGCTACCCAAGGAGGCATGGACGATGCCCGAGATGCGTGGCTGCGACCTCGTCGTCGAGTACCTGGTCAGGGAGAAGGTGCCGTATCTGTTCGGCTACGCCGGCCACGGCGCGGTCGGGCTCCTCGACGGCGTCTACGACCGCCAGGACGAGATCAAGATCGTCTTCCCGCGGATCGAGTCGGGAGCCGGCTACATGGCCGACGCCTACTTCCGCGCGACCGGGAAGGTCATCCCCGTGTACACGTCGACCGGGCCCGGCCCGATGCTGCTGACCGTCGCGATGGGGAACGCGTTCTACGACTCCTCCGCGTTCGTCGCCATCACCGGACAGGTGGCGACGAGCCAGTACGACTCCGGGGCGCTCCAGGAGGAGTACCGCCACTACCAGGCCGACTATCCCTCGATGGCCAGGGTGGTCACGAAGCGCAGCTTCCAGGCGCAGTCGGTGGCCGACCTCGGCAAGTTCCTGCCGAAGGCGTTCAAGCTCGCCCGCACCGGGCGCCCGGGGCCCGTCCACATCGACGTCCCGTACGACCTCTGGCCGACGAAGGCCGACGTCGAGGTGCCCGAGCCCGAGGAGCGCTCGGAGATGCTGAGCTGGCGCACGCCGGGCTCACCCGAGGCGGTCGAGCGCGCCGTCGACCTCCTGCTGAAGGCGCGCCGCCCGCTCATCCTCGCCGGCGGCGGCGTGATCTGCTCGGACGCCTCGGCGGAGCTCGCTGCGTTCGCCGAGCACGCGAACATCCCGGTCTACACGTCGTTCATGGGCAAGGGCGCTCTCTCTGCCCGCCACCCGCTGCACCTCGGGATCGCCGGCTGCTGGGGCGAGTACCCGGCGCAGGAAGCGGCCAGGAACGCCGACGTGATCATGGCGTTCGGCGCCCGCTTCTCCGACATCCACTGCTCGTCGTGGCTCCCCGGCTACACGTACAACATCCCGCCCACGAAGCTCATCCACGTCGACCTCGACCCGCAGGAGATCGGGCGCAACTACCCGACCGAGATCGGCATCGTCGGCGACGCTCGCGAGGTCCTGAAGCAGTGCCTCGAGATCGCGACGCGCAAGGGCCCGAAGCGGGAGCGCTCGCCGTGGAACGACCAGGTGGAGGCGTACAAGGCCGAGTGGACGAACTTCATCGAGCCGGAGAAGGCCTCCGACGCGGTCCCGATCGAGCCGCGGCGGGTCATCGGCGAGCTGCGGGCGGCGGCGCCGGACGACACGCTCATGATCACCGACACGGGCAACCACCAGACCTGGGTCGAGCAGTACTGGGACGTCTACGAGCCCCGTTCCGTCTTCACGCCGGGTGGCTTCGCCGGCATGGGCTTCGGCACGTACGGGGTGCTCGGCATGAAGCTCGCGCGGCCCGACCGGCCCGCGGTCTGCGTCACGAGCGACGGCTCGTGGATGATGTTCCCGGGCGCCGTCGCGACCGCCGTCGAGCACGACATCCCGGTCGTCTGGGTGCTGCTCAACAACTACACGATCGGCGTGATCCGCGACCTGCAGCGCTTCTACATGGACGGCCGCGAGATCGGCACCAGCTTCATGAAGCACTCGACCGGCGAGCTCTGGAACCCGGACTTCGCGAAGATGGCCGAGGCGATGGGCGCCGGCGCCGCGACCGTCGAGCACCCCAGCGACCTGGGCTCGGCGTTCGAGACGGCGCTCGCCTCCGGGCGCCCGTACCTCATCGACGTGAAGGTCAACCGCGACACGCCGGTACCCCTGATCGGGACCTGGCAGTTCGCGCCGATCCCCCAGGCGGAGCCGACCTTCGGGCGCGCCCACGCGTTCGGGGCATGACGCTGCGCTGTATGGCCCGTAGCTGTAGGGGCCGGATCTCATCCGGCCCGTCCGGCCCGGCGGCGTCCGGTTCGTGATCCCCTACCCGTTCACCGCGATCGTCGGGCAGGAGCGCCTCCGGCAGGCGCTTCTGCTCAACGCCGTCAACCCCGCTATCGGAGGCCTGCTGGTCAAGGGGCCGAGCGGCACCGCGAAGTCGACCGCCGTCCGCGGCCTGGCGGCGCTGCTGCCCGAGATCGAGGCGGTCGCCGACTGCCCGTGGAGCTGCTCGCCGCTGGACCCGTGCCGCCCCTGCGCCGAGCGCGCCTCGGAAGGAGCCGAGCTGCCCGTCGTCAGGCGGCGCCGGCGGATCGTCAACCTGCCGCTGAACGCGACCGAGGACCGGGTGGCGGGCACGATCGACATCGGCCGGGCGCTGCGCGAGGGCGAGAAGGCGCTCGAGCCGGGACTGCTCGCCGAGGCCAACCGGGGCATCCTCTACGTCGACGAGATCAACCTCCTCGACGACCACCTCGCCGACGTCCTGCTCGACGCCGCCGCTCTCGGGGTCAACGTCGTCGAGCGCGAAGGGATCTCGGTCGAGCATCCGTCGCGCTTCCTCCTGATCGGGACGATGAACCCGGAGGAGGGCGATCTGCGCCCGCAGCTCGCCGACCGGCTGGGGCTGCAGGTCGAAGTGGCGCCCATCGGCGACGTCCGCGCGCGAGCGGAGGTGCTGCGCCGCCGCGAGGCCTTCACCGCCGACCCGACCGCGTTCGCCGCGGCCTGGGAGGAGGCGGAGGCGACCCTGGCGAGCACGATCGTGCGCGCCGAGGCCCTGATCGCCGGCGTGCGCGTCCCGGACGACCTCTACGGGGCGATCGGCGCCCTCTGCCTGAAGGTCGGCACCGGCAGCCACCGGGCGGACATCACGCTGTTGCAGTGCGCGAAGGCCATCGCCGCCTTGCAGGAGCGCGAGATCGTGGCGCCGGCAGACATCGTCGAGGCGGGCGAGCTGGCGCTCGGCCACCGGCTCCCCGTCGACCCCTTCGCCCCGACGCCGACGATCACACGCAACGACGTGGAGCGGGCACTCGACGACATTCTCCATCTCGGGATCGAAGAAAAAAAAGCGCCTCGCCCGGCGAGGGCGGCCCAGCGCGAAGCCTCGACCTGATCGAAGGCACGCCGGGCGTCGAGGACCTGGACGCCGATGCGACAGCCGTGCTCGGGCGCCGCGCCCGCCCCGACCGGGTGGAGCGAGCGGCGATCGGACGGCGCGTGCGCTCGCTCGTCAGCCACCGCCGCGGCAAGTACTCCCGTCCTCGGCTGGCCGGCCGAACGGCGCACGACCTCGCGCTCGACGCGACGCTGCGCGCGGCGGCGATCAGATCCGGCCGGGCCCGGGCCGCACGGATCACCGTGACCACCGGCGATCTCCGGCGCAAGGTTCGCGAGCACCGCTCGCCGCTGGCCGTCGCGTTCGTGGTCGACAACAGCTACTCGTTGCATGCGGAGCGGATGGTGGAGAAGGTGAAAGGGCTGACGTTCTCGCTGCTCGAAGACGCGGCCAACCGCGGCGATCGGGTCGCGCTCGTCGCCTTCAAGAGCGGCGTGCCGGAGGCGACCGTGGCGCTCCCGCTCACCCGCAGCCTCACGCTCGCACGACGGCGGCTCGAGTCGATCCCGCTGTCCGGGCGCACACCGCTCGCCGATGCGCTACGCCGCGCCGGACGCCTGCTTCGCCAGGAGGCGCGGAAACACAAGAACGTCGTGCCTCTCGTCGTCTGCGTCACCGACGGCCTTCCCACGGTGCCGCTCGTCGCGGGCCACGACCCGCTCGACGACGCGCTGCTCGAGGCTCGCGCGCTGCGCCGCGCCGGGGTCGGCCTCGTGGTGGCCGATACGGGCACCGGCGGTCCGAGCCGGGGCGCCTGCGGCGAGCTGGCAGAGGCCGGAGGCGGGAGCCGTGTGGGCTTCGGGCAGCTCGTGCCGACCACCTTCGAGCAGCTGCTCGACCGGATCGAGGCCGCATGCTGACGCCGGAAGAAGCCGCGGCGCTCGAGGCGTGCCTCGATGCGCGGCTCGGGCCGGAGCAGGCCGGGCCCATCGCGGGAAGTCTCGCCGGAGCCGACGCCATCGACCTCGCCCCGTTCACCGTCGAGCGGCCGATCGAATGGGCGGCACGGACGCTTCCGCAGGGCGAGATCCTCGCCCGCTTCGCTGCCCACTGCCGCGACGAGCTCGACGAAGTCGAGGTGGCCGAGGAGGCTCCGGCGCTCCTCGTCGCGCGCTGGCGGCGCGAGACGAGCCGGCTCGAGCTGCGGGCCGGCCTCGTCGCGTTCGAGCGGCTCGCCTCGGCCGACCCGACCATGCTGCTCACCGACCTCGACCAGGCCGACGTGGACGCCCTCGCCGCGCGCTTCGTAGCCGAGCCCGCGCTGCGCAACACGCTCGCGATCTACGACCTCGGCCGGCTGGAGAAGATCGGGGCGGTGCGATCGAGCGTCTTCGTCTACTTCGAGTGGTTCCTGCGCGACGCCTACGGCGTCAAGCTGCTCACATCGGCGGCGTTCACGCAGGGCCTGATCGCCCGCGGCGTCATCTCGCTCGGGTTCGGGTGATGGTAGTACGGCGGGTCTGGCCATGACGAGCGGCTGGTGAGCCAGCATGCGGCCTGCCCGCCGACCGCGCAGATCGCAGTCCGGCGACGACAGGCCAGGGCGGCGTCGTATGCGCAGATCGCCGATCACCGCGGCAGATCACGCGGAGAAGCCCTGGACGCGGAAAAGCCGATCGTCAGCCTCGCCTGACAGAGGAAGATCGCCGGCAAGTCCCATTCGAGCGCCGCACGGTGCCCGGCCGCAGGCGGGCGCCAGGAAAACGGCTCAAGACTGGAGGAAATCCTCGCTCGGGAAATCGCGGCCGACGACATAGATCGTGAGGATCAACGACTGCGGTGCTGTACGCAGGCATCCGCCGGATCGTTCGTCTGGTATCCGGTCGACGATCTGCTGCATGTTCGAGATCCCATCGCCGTATGCCACGAACAGCCCGGCCGCGACACCGGGCAAGGTCCCGCGACCTGCAGCTCGTCATTCCAGCTCTCGCGGCGGCGGAGGCGATCTACCTCGTCGAGAGAAGGTTGGGCCCACGCGTCGCGGCGAACTTCCTGCGAGGACTCGCGTCGTTCGATGTGGAGGCACCGGCGCCCGAGGACCGGCCCCGCATCGCCGAGCTGGTCGAGCAGTACGCCGACTTCCCGCTCGGCAGCACTGACGCCTCGGTCGTCGCCCTCGCGGCGCGACTCGAGACCGGTGTCGTGATCACACGCTCGACCGTCGCCATTTCTCGGCCGTTCGGCCGCGACACTGCGAAGAGACGTCGAGCACGCCTCGCAGGAGCTGGCTCTGGCGGCTCGCTCCGAGACCTACCATGCGGTGCATGATAGTCCACGGTGCCTTGCTTTGCAAGCTAGTTAGTGACGTGAAGCGCCGTCACTCCTCGCCGGCTCGCATCGAGCCGTCCGCGGGACCCATCCCAGCGCCACGTCGACTTCCTCCCTGGAGATGGACACCGCCGAGCCAGCGGTCGATCTCGTTCAGCCTCACGTGGTCGTCCTCGCCGGCGAGCACCGCCCGGCCTGCCTCCGTCAGCTCGAAGGCCCCGTCTCGCTCGGTGAGCAGCGGCGACGCGGCCGTCGCGCGAGGCGCCCGACGTAGAGGAGGAACGGGGCATCGCCGAGGTACGGCCGCTCGTCGGAGGCAGTCGTCCGCTCGAACAGCTCCGACTCCGAGCTGACGCCGAGCGCGACCGAGTCGAGCAACTGCCGCTCGGTGCGTGAGAGCCCATCGCGGGTGGAAGGGAATTCCTCCAGCTGGCGCAGGAGGGCAGCTTCGACGAAACGGTAGGTCGGCGGTGCCCGCATCGAGGAGGCGCTCGAGGTCGGTCGGGTCGGGCGACGTGAAAGCCCGCCACGCCTCGCGGCCGAGCCGCGAGCGGCTCCGGTGACGACAACGCGCCGCTCGTAGAGCCGCGAGCACGTCGAGAACGCCGATCCGACGCGGCTCGCCCAGGTCGATCAGGCTCGCCCGCCGCGCGCCGAGCCGGTCGAGGATCTGGATCAGCTGAAGCTGGTCGTAGAGGTCGCGCTCGAACCAGAGGACGACTTCCTCCGTGCCCTGAACGGCCGCGAGGGTCCGTCGCGGGCAGCGAACATCCCGTAGACGGCCTCGTACGGGCTCCAGCCGCACGTCTCGATGAACCGGGCCCGGACGTCGCGCAGCTCCTCGTGCGAGAACGGAAGGCCGGGTACCGGCCCTTCGTGCAGCACGTCCTGCCAGGGAACGATCGCCCCCGGCAGCCGGGCATCCCGAACGAGCCCGGCGACGACGTCGCCGTTCGTGACGTGCAGCACCCCGCAGCGATTCTGTCAGGCGGGGCGCGCTCCGCGCGACGCCGCGAGCGGACACCGCTGCGCCTACCCCGATCCTGCCTCCATACCTGCGTCGTGTCCGTAGATCCAGGCGACGGCTTCCATCGACCAGTCGGTCGACCCGCCTGCCATGCGCGCGTCGCGTTCCTCCTGCTCGGGCCCGTCCGGGAGGTGGAAGCGGGCCTTGTTTCTCGTCGACATCGCCTGGACGCGCGACGTTCGTGGCAGGCGAAGCGCCTCATAGCGTCGCAGCGCTCCGGGAACGTCGTCAGGTTCGGCCGTGCCGAGACACGCGCTCAGCGAGGCGCCGTCCTCGATCGCCTGAGCCGCTCCCTGCGCCATGAACGGCAGCATCGCGTGGCACGAGTCACCGAGGAGCGTCACCCGGCCGACCGACCAGCGCTCGAGCGGAGGACGGTCGAACAGCGCCCAGACGAAGGTCTCGTCGACGGCTCCGAGGATCTCGCGCACCTGCGGGTGCCAGCTCTCGAAGGCCGCGAGGGCGTCCGCGACCTCGCCCCGGTCGGTCCACGATTCCCGCGTCCACGTGTCCTGCTCGATCAGCGCGACGAAGTTGACGAGCTTCCGGTTCTGCACGAAGTAGTGGACGAAGTGCTGACCCGGCCCCATCCAGACCTGCGCCGTCAGGTCGAGCCCGAGATGACGAAGCCGCTCGGCAGGCACGAGCCCGCGGTAGGCGACGCAGCCGGTGAACCGCGGGCTCTCGGGCCCGAACAGGGCACCGCGCACCGCCGAGTGGATGCCGTCGGCGCCGACCAGCAGATCCACCTCGATACTGACGCCGTTGCTCGAACTGCGCTTCGACGCGATTCCCGCGCTCGGCGAGGCCCGTGAAGCGGTGGCCGACGTGCACGCGGCCGTCGTCCAGCGCCTGCACGAGCGTCGAGAGCACGTCGGCACGGTGCATCTGGTAGTGCGGGAAGCCGAACGCCTCGACGACGGCGTCGCCGAGCGGGGACCGGAGCAGCGTGCGGCCGTCGTCCCAGCGGCGCTGGTGCCACGCGAGCGGGCGCACACCCAGAGCGGCCAGCTCGTCGGCCAGGCCGAGACGGTGGAGGATCCGCGAAGCGTTCGGGCTGACCTGGATCCCCGCGCCGACCTCGCCGAGGGTACCGGCCTGCTCGTACACGTGGACGTCGAAACCCGCCTGCTGGAGCGACAGGGCCGCCGCGAGACCGCCGATCCCACCGCCGACGATGCCGATCTCGAGAGCCACGTCGGACGGCCGTCGACCCGAGACGAGCGTGGGCTACGTGGGGACCTGGAGGCGCAGGAAGAGCCGTGCCCGCAGATTCTCCTCGCCCTGCGGGAACTCGTCCGCGAGCAGCTTCAGATCGTCGCCGAAGACGGAGCGGTCGAGGGACGACACGTCAGGCCAGTCGATCTCGACGAAGTTGTCGGCAGGGTCGCGGAAGTACATCTGCACCTCCCCGCCGGGAAGCTCCCACAACGAGCCGAAGCGTTCGCTCTGGTCGAAGATGCCGAGCTCCCTGAGCCGCAGGTAGGCCGCCTCGAAGTCGTCGACCTCGAAGCCGAAGTGCTGGTACGTGTGCCGTTCCTCCTCGACCTCGAAGATGTGCAGCTGGAGGTCGCCGAGCCGCAGCCAGCGCACCGGGGTGCCGAAGTTCGGCGACGGGATCCGCTCTACCCCGAAGACGTCCTGGTAGAAGCCGGCCACGGCATCGACGTCGGTCGCCGGGATGCTGACGTGGTTGATCGCCGTCGCGCGCACCTGCCCGATCATACGCCCGGCGAGAAGGTCGTGGAGCCGAACGGGATCGGGGTCGTAGAATGGCATCAGCCGATCACGAGGAGGAGCGATGGCCGACACGTACCGCGCAGTGATTCCCTACGAGTCGCTCGACCCGCTCACGATCGGAGCCTCCGGCGACGAGTCCAAGGTCAGCCGGGACACGCTCGAGCTCGACATACCGCAGAGCGAACCTCCTTGCCGCGATCTACCCGGACGAGCCGCCGCCGGTCGCGGACGCGACCGAGGCGGCACGCCAGGCGCTCGAGCAGCCCGCCTCGGGGCCGCGCTTCTCGGAGATCCTTGCCGGCGCCTCGCGCGTCGCCGTGATCATCGACAACCAGTTCCGGCCCACGCCCCAGTCGAAGCTCCTCCCTGCGGTGTTCGACGCGCTCGAGGCCGCGGGCGTGACCGACGTCCGGGTCGCCTGCGCGAACGGCAAGGTCTTCCCGATGTCGGAGTCGGACATCGAGCAGAAGATCGGGGTCGACAACCTCGCCCGGATGGAACGCCTCGGCATCCCGTTCCTCCAGAACGAGCCGCGCAACGCGGACGCCTACACCTACGTCGGGGTCTCCTCCCGGGGCACGCCCGTGTGGCTGCTCTCCGAGGTCGCGGCCTGCGACGTGAAGATCACGATCGGGCAGGCGCAATCGAATCACTGGGGCGCGGGCGGCGGCGGCAAGCTCATCCTTCCCGGCGTCGTCTCCGACGAGACGATCGAGTCGAACCACTGCGCCTTCGTCCCTTCGCCGCAGACGCACTACGGCGCCTACGCGGGCCCCATGCGCTCGGACATCGACGAGGTCGCCACCATGTGCGGCCTGACATGCACGATGAACGTCCTCCTCGACACGCACGGCCGTGTCATCGACTGCGTCTTCGGCTCCCATCCCGAGGCCCACCGCGAGGCGATCCAACGCTTCAACCGCATCTATACGTACGACCACCCCGGCGCGGCCGACATCGCGATCTGCGGCGTCTTCGCGCCCACCGACCATCTGTTCTTCCACACCGGCTGGGGCTGCATGTCGTCCGACCTCGTCGTCAAGGAGGGCGGGACGATCGTGTACTGCTCGCCGTCTCCCGGGGTCTCGACCGCGATCGGCGACTTCCCGGGCCTCGCGCTCATGGATCTCATGAAGCCGTACATGCCGCCGACGCGCGAGAACTACCAGCGCGTGCTGAAGGACATCCACGCGCGCGCGATCCAGATGTGGGCCGGTTGCATCTGGGTGCCGATCTACGAGGTGATGACGCGCAAGCGCCTCGTCATGGTCACGCTCGAGGAGAACCTCGAGATGGCGGCCGACATCGGGCTCGAGGCCACGACGTCGCTCCCGGAAGCGTTCGCGCAGGCGCTCGAGCGCCACGGGCCGGCGGCGAAGGTCGTCGTCCTCCCCTTCGCCCGCTACCAGCTCCCGCGCAACGCGATCCGCATGGATGCGGAGGAGGTCCGGGTGCTGGAGGAGGTGCGTCTGTAACGGGAGCCCCGGAGTCCGTTCGCGGCTCGACGACGATCGTCGAGCTGCTGCGCCGCTACCCCGGCGGAGAGGCGGCGCGGCTCATGTCGCGGCTCGCCTGGCCGTGCGCGCACTGCGGCGGCGCCTTTCACGAGCCGCTGACCATGGCGGCGAAACGCCACCGGAACTCGCCGCGCGCCGTGCTCGAGGTCTTCCGCGCGCTCGAGCGCCCCGGCGGGCCCAGCGACGAGCTGGTCGCTGCCGCGAGTCGCAAACGGGCGTGAGAGCGACGGCCGGCGAGCGCGCCGGCCCCGCTCCCCGTTCAGGTCCGGTCAGTCGATCTTGCGCACCGGCGCTGCGCGTCAGTCGAGCACGAAGGTGACCTTGAGATGCACGTGGAACGCCGCGACCTGACCGTCCTCGACGATGACCTCCTGGCCGTCCACCCAGACGCCCTGGATGCCACGGAGGGTCTCCGATGCTTTCGCAATCCCCTGCCGGCAGGCGTCCTCGAAGCTGTCGGGCGAGCTGGCGGTGAGCTCGACGATCTTGGCAACAGACATCGTTCCTCCTTCTCTCGGGTGAAGCGTTTCCCACGTCGGGGAGTCGAGCGTCGCGAGGCCTCCTGTCGCTCGTGACAGGCGCACTCTACGATGGTGGGTGTCGCTGCGCGGCGTCCTCTTCGACCTCGACGGCACTCTCGCGGATACGGCCCTGGCCGAGCGGGAGGCCTGGGACGCTCTTGCGGCCGTGATCGAGACCCACGTGCCGTCGCTCGAGCGCGACGAGCTCCGGCGCCGCTACGACGGCGTCTTCGAGCCGAACTGGACCGGGTACCTCGAGGGCCGGCTTGCGTTCGGGGAGTACCGCTGGAATCGCCTGCGCGAGGCGATCGCGCCGTGGGCCGACCTCGACGAGGCCCTGTTCGAGGCCTACCGGCAGGAGAAGCGCCACACGGTCGAGCGCCTGCGACTCTTCGACGACGCGGTCCCGACAGTACGGATGCTGCGGGCGCGAGGCCTGCGCGTCGGGCTCCTGACGAACGGGCCTTCCGAGCTGCAGCGGCGCAAGCTCGCAGTCACCGGGCTCGAGCCCGAGCTCGAGGCGATCGCGATCTCGGAGGAGATCGGGGCCGCCAAGCCCGATCCGACAGCGTTCTCGCTGGCGGCTGCGATGCTCGACCTCGAGCCCCCCGACACGGCAATGGTCGGTGACTCGCCGATCTACGACGTCGCCGGCGCCCATGCGGCCGGTTGCGCGCTCGCCGTGCTCGTCACCCGAGGGCTCGACCTCGCGGCCGAGGGCGCAGTCCCGATCGAGACCCTCGAGGAGCTCCCGCGCGCGCTCGGTCTGTAGGGGCCGGATCCCGTTGGCCCGTTTCGGGTCCGTAGGGGCCGGATCTAATCCGGCCCGCCTTCCGACCTGCGAGCGTCACGGCCTGACGGCCGCGACCGGGCCGCATGAGATGCGGCCCCTACCTCCACCTGGGCACGTACCGGGTGCGTCAATCGTCTTGGCGGGTGGTCCCCATCAGCGCCCGCGGAACGGGTCGACGTAGACGTCGTCGATCTGCCAGCCGGAGCTCCGGCCGAGCGGCGTGAAGCGCAGCCGCGCCGTGGTCGCTGCGCCGAGATCCACGGCGAGCACCGGCCCGAGCACGTTGAGCAGAAGCGGCATCGGCAGGCTCGGCTGCCAGCGCCGAGCCGGCGACGACGACACCGACCGGGAGAGCGCGGGTCGCGCCGAGCACGTCCCGGAACAACACCTCCACCTTCAGCGGCGCCAGGAGCGAGCCGCCGTTCCTGGCGAAGAAACGAATCGTCGGGTGCTCGAGACCGACGCAGAACGGAGCCGTCGTGGCAGAACTGCCGGCGGGAAGCAGAAGCGAGCGCCGATCGTACGGCGAGTGAGCCTGGAAGCTCTCGTTGCCCGGGACGAGCGTCGCGCCGCCGTCGAGCGTCCAGCCAGCGACGCTCTCGAGCTCACCGCCGGGAGCGAGCCCGTAGTGGGCCCGGTCGAGCCAGGGTAGAAACGGCCGCTCGGCGGCCTCCGGGCACGGTGCGGCGGCGCTTGCCGCCGGGACGAGGAGGCAGACGAGGAGCGCAGTGGTCAGTAGCGTTCTCAGGCGATCCATCCCGATCCTCCGATCCGTCCTCGTCGTGTCCCGCCGCCCTGAGTCGACGAGTAGAAGGGTGTTCCCGGTGCGCGGGAGGCACATCCCCCCGCAGGGGCATCCGCCCGAGGATCGCTCGTTCAAGGGGGCCGACGGACGCGCCGATACTCGCGCCGAGATGACACTCAAGGCGTCGACGCTGGACCCGACCTCCGAGGGGCTCGTCGAGACGGCGCGGGAGCGCCAGACACATCCGCTCTCCGGCCGCGATCGCGCCGTCACGTGGGCGCTGGCTGCAGGCTTCGCCGCGGCCGCCGTCCCACTTGCGCTGCCCGTCGACTCGGACCGAGCACCGGCGCCCTGGACGCTGGCACTGCTCGTCGTCGCGTATGCGCTCGCATCGAGGATCCAGTTCGAGGTGGCAAGCGGGTCGGCGGTCCCGACACAGCTCGTCCTCGTCCCGATGCTGTTCCTGGCGCCGGTGGCGACCGTTCCGATCCTCGTCGTCCTCGGCTACTCGCTCGGGCTGGTCGTCGACGTCGCAACGGGCCGTGTCCATCCGGAGCGCATCGCGGTGGTCGTCGCAGGCTCGTGGCACTGCCTCGGTCCGGTGGCTGTGTTGCTCGCAGCCGGCGAGGCCCCACCGGCCCTCGACGATTGGCCGATCTACCTGGGCGCGCTGGCCGCACAGTTCGGCGTGGACCTCATCGCCTCGACGTCCCGCGAGTGGCTCGCGGTCGGCGTGGCACCGCGCACGCTGCTCGCGCCGATGGGCTGGGTGTTCCTCGTCGACTCCCTGCTCGCTCCCATCGGCCTGCTCGGTGCGCTGGCCGCCCAGTCGAGGCCCGGCGCCTTCTTGTTGGCCCTACCGCTCATGGCGTTGCTGGCGATCTTCGCGCGCGAGCGCGCCGCCCGGATCGACGGCGCGCTCGAGCTCTCCCATGCGTACCGAGGGACGGCATTCCTCCTCGGCGACGTCGTCGAGGCCGACGATGCGTACACCGGCACCCACAGCCGCGGGGTCGTCGAGCTGGTGGTCGCGGTCGCCGACGAGCTCGGACTCGACGGGCCGGACCGGCGGCGGGCGGAGCTCACCGCGCTCCTCCACGACGTCGGCAAGATCCGGATCCCGAATGAGATCATCAACAAGCCCGGTGCTCTCGACCCCGACGAGCGCGTGGTGATGCAGACGCACACAATCGAGGGAGAGCGGCTCCTCGGGCGGGTCGGAGGGCTGCTCGGCGAGGTCGGCGCCCTCGTGCGCTCCTGCCACGAGCGCTGGGACGGGAACGGCTACCCGGACGGTCTGGCCGGCGAGGAGATCCCGCTCGTCGCGCGGATCGTGTGCGCCTGCGACGCGTTCAACGCTATGAGGACAGATCGTTCGTACCGGCGGGCACTGCCGCTCGAGGTTGCCATCGAGGAGCTCGAGCGCAATGCCGGCACACAGTTCGCCCCGGATGTAGCTCGAGCGCTCGTCCGCGTGGTCCGGCACCGGGAAGCAGTCGTCGCGACGCCTCCGCGGACGACGGCAATGTCGCCCGGCGAAGGCGACGCCGACCCCGTGTCGATCGCGGCCTGAGAGCCGTCCTCAGACCCCGGAGCGGGCGGCGAGGCGACCCACGAACGGGACGTTGAGCGAGCCGGAGCGGAACGGCTCCCGGCTGATCTCGACCTCGGCATAGCCGGCTGCGCGGACGGCGTCGACCACCGGAGCCGGCCGGGCCAGCGCAAGGGGGAGCTCGTCGCCTGCAAGCTCGACGCGGCCGAGGTCGCCGTGATGACGAACGCGCAGGACTCGGAAGCCAAGCGCCTTGAGCGCTTGCTCGGCGCGGTCGACCTGCCGCAGGATCTCGGGCTCGACGGGCGTCCCGTACGGGAGGCGCGAGGCGAGGCACGGCGAGGCCGGCTTCTCGGCGCTCGGGACGCCGAGCGCGCGGGCGAGCGCCCTGACCTCGTCCTTGCCGACCCCGCCCTCGAGCAGCGGATGGAGGACGCGATGCTCCTCGGCGGCGCGCAACCCCGGCCTCCAATCCCCGACGTCGTCGGCGTTGGCGCCGGACAGCACGACCTCGTAGCCGCGGTGGGAGGCGAGCGCCACGAGCTGCGAGTAGAGCTCGCTCTTGCAGTGGTAGCAGCGGTCGCGTCCGTTCGCCCGATAGCCCTCGCGCTCGAGCTCGGCGGTCACGATCGTCTCGTGACGGATGCCGATCGCGCGAGCGACGCCGACGGCCGCGTCGAGCTCGCCCGTCGCGAGCGCCGGCGAGACCGCCGTTACGGCGAGGGCCCGGTCGCCGAGCGCACGCGCCGCCAGGGCCGCGACCAGCGAGGAGTCGACGCCGCCGGAGAACGCGACGACCGCGCTGCCGAGGCCGCCGATGCGCCCCTCGAGCCGGCCAATGCGCGTCACGACCTCCACGGCGCGATTGTAGTGCCGAGCTCCGCTCGGGCCCGGCCCGCGCTACAGCGCACGCGACAGCGCCTCCGCCCATACGGCTTTCACGGGTCGGCCGCAGCGGCGCGCCACCGCGGCGCAGTCGTCGTGCTCGGGCGCGACGTTGACCACCCTGCCGTCGAGCCGCCCGAGCTTCACCCGCACCGTTCCTCCCTCCACCTGCACGAGACGCTCTTCCCGGTCGAGCTCGTAGCGGGCAGCGCGCGAGACGCGGACCCCGAGGGCGCTCGTCTCCTCCAGGATCGCAACGGCCACCGCGCGCTCGGCGGCCGGGCGGGCGAGCGCCGAGAGGACAATGCCCGGACGGCCCTTCTTCATCTGCGCGGGGCTCGTCCAGACGTCGAGGGCGCCGGCCGCGAAGCAGCGCTCGACGGCATCCGGGATGAGCTCCGGGTTGAGGTCGTCGAGATTCGTCTCGAGCAGCACGACCTCGCGGACTGCGTCCTGCACGGGCGCGCCGACGAGCACGCGCAGCACGTTCGGGCGCTCGGGAGGGTCGTCCGTCCCGGCCCCGTACCCAACCGACTCGAGCACGAGCCGCGGCGGCGGGCCGAACGACTCGGCCAACGTCACGGCCAGCGCCGCCCCCGTCGGCGTGACCAGCTCGCGGTCGCCCTCCTCACCCTGGAGCTGAGCGCCGCGCAGGAGCTCGACGGTCGCTGGGGCCGGAAGCGGCAGGACGCCGTGCGCGGTGCGGGTAAGGCCGTGCGCGACGGGAAGCGCGGAGCAGGTGAGCCGATCGATCTCGAGGTCGTCGAGCAGCACGGCGGCGCCGCACACGTCGACGAGCGTGTCCACGCCGCCGAGCTCGTGGAAGTGGACGTCCTCGACGGGTGCTCCATGCACGGTGGCCTCCGCCTCCGCCAGGCGGGACAGCGCGGCGAGGGCGCGCCCGCCCGCCCGGACGGAGAGGTCGGCGGCCTCGATCAGCTCCCGCATGCGTCGCCAGGTACGGGGCGGCGGCTCTTCGGGCGGGACGACGTCGACGTGGAGCGCAGCGATGCCCTGCCGCTCGACCCGCTCGACGCGGATCTCGACCGCTCCGATGCCCAGGAGCTCCGGAACCGCCTCGAGCTTGGCCTGGGACGCTCCGGCGTCGAGCAGTGCGGCGAGGAGCATGTCGCCGGCGATCCCGCCGACGCAGTCGAGGTGTGCAATCCGGCTCACATTCGTGACAGAGCCGACGCGAGCGGGCACGGTCCGGCGCGAACGCTCACGCTAGCCTGGACCACAGCGGGTGGCGGGTCCCCCCACCCAGGGTGGGGTCCGAGTGAGATCGTGCGGGGGCCAGGGCGCAAGAGACGGCGGCCGCTCGCGGCGTCGGCTTCATCGCTCCACGACGACCTGCTCGCGCGCGCCCGCGCCGGCTGCGGCTCGGGCGATCCTGGCTGCGACGGTGCCCGCGCCGAACCCGTCGTCGATCCCGACGACGGCGAGACCCGCCGCGCAGGAGCACAGCATCGCCTGCAGCGCCGTCTCGCCCGCCCGCGCCGAGCCGTAGCCGACGCTCGTCGGCACGCCGATCACCGGGCAGGCGACGAGACCGCCGACGACGCTGGCGAGGGCGCCGTCCATGCCCGCCGCGACGACGACGCAGTCCGCACGCGCCAGATCGGGCAGCGCCGCGCTGAGGCGATGGAGGCCGGCGACGCCGACGTCCTCGTGGAGGACGACGCCGGCGCCGAGCAGCTCGGCCCGGATGCGGGCCTCGTGCAGCACGGGCCCGTCGGACGTGCCGGCCGAGAGCATGACGGCGAGCCCCGCAGGCTCCGGTAACGCGCGCGCGACCCAGATCGCCCGGGCCCGGACATCCTGGCGCGCGTCCGCAGCAACTGCGCGGACGGCTGCCCGCACCTCGGCGTCCGCCCGTGTGACCAGCACGCTGCCCGCGCCTCCCTCGAGCAGCGCCGCGACGATCGCCGCTACCTGCTCCGGCTCCTTCCCCTCAGCGAGCACCGCCTCCGGGGCTTCCTGCCGCAGCTCACGGTGGAGATCGACGCGGGCGAAGCCCAGGTCCCGGAACGGCAGCTCCGCGAACCGGTCGAGCGCCTCGTTGGGCTCGACGTCGCCACGCCGTACCGCCTCGAGCAGCTCCGTGAGCTCGGCGCGCAGCCCTCCCATGCACCGAAGTATCGTTCGTTGCCGTGTCCGGCGGCGAGGAAACCTGGGTCGGACGCCCGCTCCCCCGCCTCGAGGACGAGGCCCTGCTTCGCGGCGAGGGGCGCTACCTCGACGATCTCGACCCTGTTCCCGGCAGCTGTCACGCAGCCGTGCTGCGCTCACAGCTCGGGCATGCGCGTATCTCCCGTCTCGACCCCGGCCCGGCGCTCGAGCTCTCCGGCGTGGTCGGCGTCCTCACAGGGGCCGACGTCGTCGCGATGTCGAGACCGTTTCCCGCCGGTGTCGAGAGCCCGATCCCGTACCACGCCGCCGCGGGCGAGGTCGCACGGTACGCAGGCGAGCCCCTGGCCGTCGTCGTCGCACGCGATCGCTATTCGGCCGAGGACGCGCTCGAGCTCGTCGAGGTCGACTACGAGCCGCTCGACCCGGTCATGGATCCCCTCGTCGCAGCCGAGACGCCGGGCCTCGTCGCCTCCGACCGCAGCTTCTCGTACGGCGACCCGGACGCGGCCTTCGACGGCGCCCACCTCGTCGTGCGGGAGCGCTTCGCATTCCCACGCTGGAGCGCCACCCCGGTCGAGTGCTACGCCGTGGTCGCCGACTGGAACGCCGCCACCGGGACGCTGACGGCCTGGGCGAACTTCCAGGGGCCCTTCACGCTCCACGGCGTCGCGGCCGCCGCGCTCGGCCTGCCCGGCGCGAAGCTCCGGCTGCTCACCCCGCCTGACTCGGGCGGCAGCTACGGCGTCAAGGCGTCGGTCTACGCCTACGTCGTGCTCATGGGGCTCGCGTCGATGAAGCTGGGCGTCCCCGTTCGCTGGATCGAAGACCGGCTCGAGCACCTGGCGGCGAGCGCAGGCTCGACCGCACGTAGCACGGGCGTGGAGGCGGCGTTCGCCGAGGACGGCGAGCTGCTGGGGCTCCGCTACGACGCCGTGGAGGACGTCGGCGCCTACGTCCGCGCACCCGAGCCGGCCACGCTCTACCGCATGCACGGCTCGCTCTCCGGGGCCTACCGGGTTCGCAACGTCGCCGCCCGGAACCGCGTCGTCATGACGAACCGCTGCCCCAGCGGGCTCAACCGGGGCTTCGGCGGCCCCCAGCTCTACCTCGCCCTCGAGCGGACGATGGCGATCGCGGCCCGGCGCCTCGGCATCGACCCGGCCGACCTCGCCAGGCGCAATCTCGTCCCCTCCGCCGAGCTCCCCTACCGCACCCCCACGGGAGCGCTCTACGACTCCGGGGACTACCCGGCGTGCCTGGACGACGTCCTGCAGCTCGCCCGCTACGGCGAGTGGCGCGAGGAGCAGTCCCGCGCGCGCGGGGAGGGCCGGCTCGTCGGTATCGGCCTCGCCTGCGTGGTCGAGCCGTCGGTCTCGAACATGGGCTACATCACGCTGGCCCAGCCGGCCGAGGAGCGGGCCCTGGGCCTGCCGAAGTCGGGCAACGCGGACGGGGCGAGCGTGCAGGTCGGCCCCCACGGAGGCGTCAGCGTCCGGATCGCGACGACACCGCAGGGCCAGGGTCACCGCACCGTGGCCGCCCAGATCGCCGCAGACGCGCTCGGAGTCGCACCCGAGGACGTCGAGGTCCTGACCGACATGGACACGGCGACGAGCGCCTGGTCGGTCGCGTCCGGCGCCTACTCCTCCCGGTTCTCGGGCGTGTGCGCCTCGGCCGTGCTTGCCGCGGCAAGCCGCGTGGCGGACAAGGCGCGCAGTATCGCCGCCCATCTGCTCGAGTGCGCCCCGCAGGACGTCGAGCTCGCCGGCGGCAAGGCGCGGGTCGCCGGCAGCGCCGACGGGCTCTCGCTACGCCGGATCGCAGGCGTCGCGCACTGGAACCCCGAGTCGCTCCCGGACGGGATGGAGCCCGGCCTGCAGGCGACGGCCTACTTCGCGGCGCCGAACCTCGACCCGCCCGACGAGGACGACCGCGTCGCCTCGTCCGCCCTCCACGGCTTCATCGTGGACGTCGCCGTCGTCGAGATCGAGCGAGCGACCGGCGAGGTGCGCGTGCTCGACTACGCGACCGTCCACGACGCGGGCAGGCTCCTCAACCCGCTCCTCGCCGACGGCCAGATGCGAGGCGGCTTCGCGCACGGCGCCGGCGCGGCTCTCTTCGAGCGGACGGCCTACGACGAGGACGGGAACCTGCTCACCTCGAGCTTCATGGACTACCTCTGCCCGACGGCGGCGGATCTCCCGCCGCTCAGATCGGCGCACCGCGAGACTCCGTCCCCGTTCACGCCGCTCGGCGCGAAGGGGCTCGGGGAGGGAAACACGATGAGCGCTCCCGCCGCGCATTGCGAACGCGGTCGCGGACGCGCTCGGCCGCGACGACGTCGAGCTGCCGCTGACCCCTCCGCGCGTCTGGGCGCTGCTCCAGGAGCAGGCAACATGAAGCCGCCGCCGTTCGAAGTCGTCCGCGCGGCCACGGTCGAGGCGGCGCTCGAGGTCCTCGGCGAGCGGGGAGACGACGCGAAGGTGCTCGCGGGTGGGCAGAGCCTGGTTCCCCTGCTGAACATGCGCTTCGCCCGCCCGCTCGTGCTCGTCGACATCAACGCCATCCCCGGGCTCGGTTCCGTCAGGATCGCGAACGACGTCGTCCGGGTGGGCGCCCTCGCGCGCCAGTCGGCCTTCGCCTCCGACCCGTTGGTCCACGAGCGGGTGCCGCTCGCGGCGGAGTGCATGCCCTACGTCGGCCACTTCGTGACGCGCAATCGCGGTACGGTGGGCGGCTCGATCGCCCATGCCGACGCCCGCGCCGAGCTGCCGCTGGCGCTCACGGTGCTCGGCGGCAAGGTGACGATCTGCACGCCGAGCGGCGGCTTTCGCAACGTCCTCGCGGAGAGGTTCTTCGTCACGCACTTCACGAGCGTGCTCGCGCCGACCGAGCTCGTCGTCGAGACGCTCTGGCCGGCGGCCCGGCCCGGCTCCGGCTTCGCGTTCGAGGAGTTCGCGCTGCGGCGAGGCGACTACGCGCTCGGCATGGCCGCCTGCGCGCTCCGGATCGAAGACGGCCGCGCCGCCGACGTGCGGATCGGGGTCGGCTCGGTCGGCGACCGACCGCTCCTGCTCACCGACCTCTCGGCTCGGGTCTCCGGGCACGCCGTCGACTCCGTGCTTGCCCGCGAGATCGGAGCCGGCGCGGCCGCCGCCGTCGACCCGGCCGACAGCCTGCACGCCTCCGCCGCCTACCAGCGCCACCTGACCGGCCACCTCGTCGAGCGGGCGCTGCTGCGGGCGTGGGCGAACGCCGACGGCGAAGGCGAGCCCTGATGGACCGCCGCACGAGCTTCGGCGCAGCCGAGGCAACGCAGATCGAGGTGACCGTGAACGGGCGCCGCTACCGCGAGCCCGTGACGGAGTCCCGCCTCCTGCTGTCGGACTTCCTCCGCCACACGCTGCACCTCACGGGCACACACGTGGGTTGCGAGCACGGCGTCTGTGGCGCCTGCACCGTGATCCTCGACGACGTGTCGGTGCGCTCGTGCCTGCTCCTCGCCGTCCAGGCCGACGGCGCGGAGATCCGAACCGTCGAGGCCCTGGCGGCGGACGGGGAGCTGAACCCGCTTCAGCGGGCCTTCCGGGAGCAGCACGCGCTGCAGTGCGGCTTCTGCACCCCGGGGATCCTGATGGCCGCCACCGACTTCCTCGAGCGCCACCCCGCGCCCTCGCGCGATGAGATCGTCGATCTGCTCTCCGGCCACCTCTGCCGCTGCACCGGCTACGAGCCGATCGTGGAGGCGATCCTCAAGGTTTCCCGTGAGGGAAACCCGTCTTCCCGTGAGGGAAACCCGTCTTCCCGTGAGGGAAACCCGTCTTCCCGTGAGGGAAACCCGTGAACCTCGCGCTCTCCCTCCTCTACGCGGCCGAGCGCACGCCCGACGCCGAGGCGCTCGTCGACGGCGACATCCGGCTCACGTACGCCGCGCTGCGGGAGCGGGCGGCGAGGCTCGCGAACGGCCTCGCCAAACGGGGTGTGTCCGCCGGAGACCGCATCGCCGCCGTCGCCCGGAACCGCCGCGAGACGGTGCAGCTCTTCTGGGCGTGCCAGTGGCTCGGCGCGGTCTTCGTGCCGCTGTCCTGGCGCGTCGCCCCGGAGGAGATCGAGTACTGCCGAACGGACGCGGGCGCACGCATGTTCTTCGAGGGCGACAGCGCGGTCTCCCAGATCCTCCACCCGGAAGAGCACCCGGGCGCGCTCCGCCTCGACGAGCGCGAACCGGCGATCATGCTCTACACGTCCGGGACGACCGGGCGGCCCAAGGGTGTGCCCCGATCGCACCGCGCCGAGCGCGCGGGTGGCCTCTCCCAGGCGATCCAGCACGGCTACCGCATCGGCGACCGCACGCTCGGCGTCATGCCGCTCTACCACACGATGGGTGACCACTCGCTCATCGCCATGAGCCTGATCGGCGGCTGCTACGTCTGCCAGCAGAGCTGGGACCCGGAGGAGGCGCTGCGGCTGATCGAGGCGGAGCGGATCACGTCGCTCTACCTCGCCCCCACGCTCTTTCACGACCTCGTCCACTGCCCGGCGCTCGGCTGCTACGACACCACCTCGGTCGAGGCAATCGGGTATGCGGGCGCCGCCATGACGCGGGCGCTGGCCGAGCGGGTGAACGAGGCGTTCGAGCCGCGCGTCTTCGTCAACCACTACGGCTCGACCGAGATCTACACGTTCTCGATCCATCGCGACCAGGCCGCGAAGCCGGGTTGCGCCGGACGGGCGGCGCTGAACTCGCGGCTGCGGCTCGTGCGCCCGGATCCCGAAGCCAGCCCGGACGACCTCGCCGGGCCCGGTCAGGAGGGTCAGATCATCTGCCACATGGGCTCCGACGAGGCGTTCGAGGGCTACTGGCAGCGGTCCGACGCCGACGCGAAGGCGCTCCACGGCGGCTGGTACTTCACCGGCGACCTCGGCCGCCTCGACGAGGACGGCGACCTCTGGATCGTCGGCCGGGTGGACGACATGATCATCTCCGGGGGAGAGAACATCCATCCGCTCGAGGTCGAGGACGCGCTCGCCGGCCATCCGAAGGTCCGCGAGTCCGCGGTCGTCGGGGCCGCCGACGACCGCTTCGGCCAACGCGTGATCGCCGTGGTCGTCGCCGACCCGGGCACGACGGGCGAGGAGCTCGACGCGTTCTGCCTCGAGAGCTCGACGCTCGCGCGCTTCAAGCGCCCACGCGAGTACCGCTTCGTCGACGAGCTGCCGAAGAGCCCGTCCGGCAAGATCCTGCGCCGGGTGCTGCGCGAGAAGGAGGAGACGTGACCGAGTACGACGGCTTCCGCGTCGAGCGCGACGAGGCGCGCAGTGTGGCCACGATCACGCTCGACGTCCCGGAGAAGATGAACCGCGTATCGATGGCCGCGCGCGAGCAGCTCGCGGCGTTGTTCGCCGAGCTCGGCGCTGACACGAACGTGCACGTCATCGTCCTGACCGGCGCCGGCGACAAGGCGTTCACCGCGGGAGGCGACATACCCGGCTTCATGGAGAAGCAGCCGGAGCACCTGTCGCGCCTGCACTGGAACGTCGCCGCCCCGGAGCGCTGCCCGAAGCCCGTCGTGTGCGCGATCCGGGGCTTCTGCCTCGGCGTCGGCCTCGAGCTCGCGCTCGCCTGCGACTTCCGCGTCTGCACGGACGACGCGCAGCTCGGGCTGCCGGAGATCGGGCTCGGCATGATCCCGGGCTCCGGCGGAACACAGCGGCTGGCGCGGCTGATCGGGCTCTCCCGGGCGAAGGACGTGATCATGCGTCGCAAGCGCATCCCGGCGCAGGACGCGCTCGCCTGGGGCCTTGTCTCCGAGGTCGTGCCCGCGCCGGAGCTCGACGAGGCGGTCGGCCGAGTCGTCGACGATCTGCTCGAGCTCTCGCCGCTCGCGCTTGCGGTCTGCAAGCGCGTTCTCAACCTCGCCTACGACGGCCCGCTGCACCTCGGCCTCCAGATCGAGGGCCTCGCGTACGGGATGCTGCGCTCGTCCGAGGACTTCGCCGAGGGCGTGGACGCGTTCGTCTCCAAGCGCACGCCCACCTGGAAGGGCGAGTAGAGCGCCTAACCGAAAGGAGACCCGCCCGGCTGGGTGCGATGGCTGCGGCCGAGGCAAGGACGCAGGAAGCGTGCGTATCCGGAGGATACGTGCGCGACCGAGGACACAGCATCGGGCCAGCAAGCGCGGCCAGACGGCGCAGTGCTTCGTTCTGTTGGGCGCTCTTAGCCGCCGGGCCGCTCGGCGGCGACTACTGGTCCGTCGTCGTCACGGCGGCGCCCAGCCCCGTGCCGGAGAGGTCGACGCGCCCGGCGAGACCGCCGCGCGTCTCGACCTCGAGCGCGGCTGAGCGCTCGCCCTCCTCGGCGGGCGCGAAGGAGAGATCGACCGCGCACGTCTCACCCGGCTCGAGCTCGACTTCCTCGGCGCACGTGCTGGAGTCCGCGATCGTGTAGTCACCGAGTGCCGGCCCGGCGAGCTCGAGGAGCGACAGCACCAGAACGGCCGTGCCGCCGTTCGTGATCGTGACCGTCTCGACGTCGCTCGTCGAGCCGACGTCCTCCTCGCCGAAGTCGATCGTGGACGGGTCGAGCGCGAGCTGCGCCTGCCCCCGGCCCGCTCCTCGCAGCTCGACTCCGGTGGGGCTGCCCTCGGCGTCATGGACGATGACGAGCTCGGCCGTCCGCCCGCCGCCCTCGGACGGCCTGAAGGTCACGGCGATCTCGCACGAGGCGCCGGCCGGGAGCCCCGCCTCGGTCGTGCAGTCGGTCGCCCGCCCGATGCTGAAGACACCGGCGTCCGCGCCGTCGACGAGGATGTCCTCGATCGCAAGCGGCGCGTTGCCCGCGTTCGTCATGGTGACCGTGCGCGTGCGCGACTTGCCGATGAGGACCGTGCCGAGATCGAGCCGCTGCGTATCGAGGACGACGGTCGCCGCGCCGATCGCCCGTGCCGTGGAGGTCGACGCGCAGCGGTGACTCTCTGCCGGCGACGCGGATCACGACCGCCGCCTCCCGCTCCTCTCGCGCCCGCGGCTGGAAGCGGACACCGATCGTGCAGGAGGCGCCCTCGTCGAGCTGGCGCTCGGAGGAGCACGTCGTCGCATCGGCGAGCTGGAAGTCCTGGGCGTCCTGCCCCTCGATCGCGATGGACGAGATCTGCAGCTCCTGCGATGACTCGTTGTCGACCGTGACCGACACGACCGGGCTGCGCTCGCCGAGATCCTGGTCGCCGAAGTCGACGCTGCGGGGCAGCACCTCGACGTCGCCGTCCGCGCCTTGGTCACGGAGGACGAGCGCCCAGACGAGAGCCCCGGCCGCGACCAGCAGCGCGAGCGTGAAGAACGCGGCCATCCAGCCGCGGCCCGAGCCGCCGCCGCGCCGTGGCGGAGGCCTCTCTTCCCGCGCGTAGGGGTCGTACGGCGCCGGTTGTGCGCGCGCGTAGTCGCGTGTGTCCTCGACCTGGGCTTCCGGATCCGTTCCGCGACGCCGCACCCACTCGAGTGTAGGTTGTCGCCGTGACGCCAGACCAGTCGGGCGGGTCGGATCCTTCCGTCGCTGCGCGAGGCGGCGTGGGCCTGGGCCGTGTCGACGCCGAGCTGCTCAGAGCGTACGCGGAGACCGCGCTCTCGGCCGCCGGCGCCGGTGACGACGACGCCTCGGCGTGGGCCGAGCTGATGGTGCACGCGTCGCTGCGCGGCGTCGACTCCCACGGCGTCGTGTCGCTGTTGCCGGTGTTCTGCGAGCAGGCGCAGGCCGGAATCGGCGCCGCCGGAACGGCTCCCGGGCTCGCCGAGGAGCACGGCGCCGCATGCGTCGTCGAGGGCCGCCGCGCCGGAGGGGCGCGCACGGCCAGGATGGCCATGGCCGCAGCGGCCGAGCGCGCGCGCGGTAACGGCGTCGGGGTGACCGTTACCCGCTCGATCGGCTACTTCGGCGCGCTCGCCTGGACTGTCGAGCCCGCGGCCGTCGAAGGGCTCATCGCCGTCTGCGCGTGCAACGCGATGGCGTTCGTGGCTCCGTACGGCGGCCGCGAGGCGCTGCACGGCACGAATCCGATGGCCTTCGCGATCCCCGCTGAGCCCGACCCGATCGTCGTCGACATGCGGACGAACGCCTTCAGGATGGCCGACTACCGGGCCGGGCTCGACGAGGGCCGGCCGCTACCCGACGGCGTGCTGCTCGGTCCCGAGGGGCAGTTCATCACGGACGTCGCCGAGCTCGAGCGCCTCGGCTGGGAGGCCGCGGTGTCCCTGCCCGCTGCCGGCGCCAAGGGATACGGCCTCGCGCTCGTCGTCGACGTCCTGACCGCCGCCCTGGCGGGAACGCCGATCGGCCGCGAGATCCGCGGCTGGAACGACGAGCAGTCCGGACTGGCCGCGTTCTTCCTCGCCCTCGATCCGGTTGCGTTCGGCCCGCCCGAGCGCTTCGCGGCCGCCGTCAGGAGCCTGGCGGAGCAGGCACACGCCACCGCTCCGCTCGAGGAGGGCGTCCCGGTGCGGCTTCCCGGCGAGCGCGCCTCCGCGGAACGCCGCCTACGGCTGGCAAACGGCGTGCCGCTGGACGCGGGCGCCTGGGAGCGGATGGCGTCGGAGCTACGCGCGCTCGGAATCGAGCCGCCGCCGGCTCCCGCCGCCCTCGGCTCGTGATCGTCGACTGCCACACGCACCTCTGGGCGCCGCCGCATCTCGGGCCCCCGTTCACGGAGGAGGTGCGCGGCCCGGGTGGCTCCGCACCCGATCTGAGCGCTGACCCGGACGCGCACCGGCAAGGCACCGTCGCGGCCGATGCCGTCTGCGTCTTCGCCTTCCGGGCGCGACGGCTCGGCGTCCTCGTCCCCAACGACTACGTCGCCGAGTACGTCGCGACCGACCCCGGGCGGCTCTACGGCTACGCCTGCGTCGATCCAACGGAGCCCGGAGCGCTGGCCGAGCTCGATCGCTGCGTGCTCGAGCTCGGGCTGCACGGGCTCAAGCTCGTCCCGACGTACGGCGGGTGGCATCCGCTCGACGAACGGGCCCTGGCCGTCTACGGCCGCGCCGAGGAGCTGGGACTGCCGGTCACGTTCCATTTCGGCACGACACCGCATCCCCTGGCCGAGCTCGAGTACGCACGGCCGATCCACGTCGACGAGATCGCCCGCCGCTTCCCGCGCCTGCGGCTCGTGATCGCCCACGTCGCCCATCCGTGGGAGGCGGAGGCGCTCGTCGTTTGCCGCAAGCACGAGCACGTGTTCGCCGACGTCTCGGCGCTGGTCTACCGGCCGTTCCAGCTCTACGGGACGCTGCGCCTCGCGATCGAGTACGCGATCGACGGCAAGCTGCTGCTCGGCTCGGACTTCCCGTGGCTCACGACCGCGCAGGAGATCGAAGGCCTCCGGCGCCTGACCGTTGCCGACCCCGACCGGGCACGACCGATTCCCGAAGACGTCGTCGAGGGCATCGTGCACCGCGACACGCTCAGCCTGCTCGGCCTGCTGGTCAGCTGAGCTCGGGTTCACGGGCTGGATGAGATCCGGCCCCTACGCAGATCTCCCAGGGCCGGCAACCGGCCGAGCGGGCCGGGTGAGATCCGGTCCTTACGAGGACCACCGACGGCCGGCCGCCGGCGGCCACGCGAGCGGCTACCGTCCGGGCGTGGACTCGCCCCTCGCCCTCGACGCCCCGCGCGAGGAGGTGCTCGCCCGGGCGTCGAACCTCATCGCCGCGGCGTGGAGGAGCTTCGATCGCTTCCGGCCGACCGAGCCGCCGATCGACGAGCGCGTGCGGTCGCTGCTCGCGACCGGCCTGCCCGAACGACCCACGCCGTCCTTCGTCGCGCTCGACGACGCGTACCGCATCCTCGACGAGTCGATCGCCCAGCCGAGGCCGCGCTACTTCGCCTTCATCGGCTCCTCGGGGCTCGAGATCGGGGTCCTCGCCGACGCGCTCGCGTCGTGCTTCGACGTCAACCTCGCGCGCTACGCGGCGGCCGCCTCCGAGATCGAGCGCCAGGCGATCCGCTGGGTCGGCGAGTTCGTCGGCTTCCCGGCGGGAGGCGGCACCTTCACGAGCGGCGGCACCGTCTCGAACCTCACCGCGCTGACCGCGGCCCGCGAACGAGCCGCCCCCGGGTCGCGGGCGACGGGGCTGGCCGGCCTGCGTCTCGCGGTGTACACCTCGGAGGAGGCCCATTACTCCGTGAAGCGCGCCGTCGAGATCCTCGGCCTCGGCGCCGCCAACCTTCGCCTCGTGCCGCTCGATGACCGCCACCGCCTCGACCCGCAAGCGCTCGCCGGCGCCATCGACGCAGACATCGCCGCGGGCGCGACACCGGCCGCCGTCGTCGCGAGCGCCGGCACGACGCTCACGGGGGCGATCGACCCGCTCGATGCGATCGCCGAGATCTGCGCCGCGCGCGCTGTCTGGCTCCACGTCGACGGCGCCTACGGACTGCCGGCGGCCTCGACGCCCGAGCACCGCGAGCGCTTCGCCGGCCTCGAGCGCGCCGACTCGGTGGCGATCGACGCGCACAAGTGGCTCTACCTGCCGAAGGCGTGCAGCGTCGTGCTCGTCCGTGACCCGGGCACGCTCGCCGCGGCTTTCGCCCACGAAGAGCCCTACATGCCGCACGAGGAGGAGGAGCTCCACTCGGCGGATCTCGGCATCGAGTACTCCCGACCCTTCAGGGCGCTGAAACTCTGGCTCGCGTTTCGCGTCCACGGGGCCGCGGCGTTTCGCGAGGCGATCGCCCGCAACCTCGACCAGGCCCGGCTGCTGGCGGAGGAGGTGCGCCGCCAGCCCGACCTCGAGCTCGCGCTCGAGCCGGAGCTGTCGATCGTCCCCTTCCGGCACGTGCCCGCGGGCGTCGCCGATCTCGACACCCATAACCTGCGGCTCGGCGACGCGCTCCTGCGCGACGGGCGCGTCTATCTCGCCCCGGCCGTCATCGACGGGCGCGTATACCTTCGACCCTGCGTCGTGAACTACCGAACGACTGACGAGGACGTGCTCGCGCTCGTCGAGATCGCCCGCGAGGTCGGCGCCCGCATCGCACACGGGGGCTGACCGCCCCCGGCCTCACACGTCCGGAAGGTCCTGTCCGGCGACGGCCACCCAGATCCCGCCCGGTCCCGCGGCGAGGCTGTTCGGGTAGTAGCCGAGGTCGATGGTCGTGACGACCTGGCCCGTCTCGGGGTCGATCCGCGTGAGCGTCCCCGCGGCCTCGCCCTCGGGCCCGTGACTCGTGACCCATACTGCTCCGGCTCCGGCGACGACGTCCCAGGGGAGATCGCCGACTCGCACGATCGCCTGCGGAGACCCGGTGACCGCATTCAGGCGCCAGACGCTGTCGTCGTGGTTGCTCGTCACCCAGACCGAGCCGAAGCCCGCCGTCACCGCTCCGGCCAGATGGCCGGTCTCGAAGTGCTCCATCGAGCCGTCTGCGGGGTCGATCCGCGTCACGGTGCTCTCCCCCGCGTTGACGACCCAGGCAGCTCCCTCTCCGTACGCAACGGCGTTCGGACACCTGCCCGTCAAGACGGTCCGCTCCACCCGGCCGTTCTCCAGATCGACCTGAGATGTGCCCTCGGGCTCAGGACAGCCCGTACCGAACGGATGACTCGATACCCAGAGCGACCCGTCTCCGACCGCCATCGACGTGGCCGCGAGGCCCTCCAGGGGGATCCGCCGCTGTACGCTGAGCGTCTCCGCGCCAATTCGGACGACCTCGGGTGTCGTGTTGCTTCCGATCCAGATCCTGCCCTCGTCGTCCGTGACCAGGCTGACGGGGTTGGTCGCCGCACCGAAGGTCTGCACGTGACCGGAGGTCGTGTCGAGCCTCGACAGCGTCGCATCCTCGACGTTGACGGCGAACAGGTACTGCCCGGCGGCGGCGACCGCGTCCGGCCAGTTCCCGACTGGCACGACCTCGACGATCTCGTTCGTCTCGGGATCGATCCGGACGAGCGAGTTCGGCACGACGGCGACCGGCGCCTCGTCTCCGCCGAGGGTGACGACGAGCACGGCGGCAACGGCCGCGGCCACTACGAGCGCCACGGCGGCGATGAGCGCCCGGCGTTTCGACGGACGCCGGCGCTGCCCGGGCGCCGCCTGATCGGGCGGAGGGGCCGCGATCGACGGCTGTTCGTGGACGGCGGCCCCCGCGGGAGCGATCGCCTCCCGGGCAGCCTCGACAAGCTCGCGGCAGCTTCCGTAGCGGTCGGCCGGTTCCTTGGCGAGCACGCGCGTCGCAACGTGGTCCAGGCTCTCGGGCAGCTCGGGTCGCGCCCCTGCGAGCGAGGGCGGCTCGTCCTCGACATGCGCCCACAGCACGGCGATGGAAGAACTGCGCGGAAAGGGGGTCTCGCCGGCGAGGCATTCGTAGAGGACGCAGCCGAGGGCGTACTGGTCGGCACGGCCGTCGACCGCGTCGCCCTGGATCTGCTCGGGGGCCACGTAGTCGACCGTGCCGACGAACTGGCCCGTGGCGGTCAGCCCGGAGATGGAGCTCGCCTGCTTGGAGAGGCCGAAGTCGGCCAGGTAGACGTGATCCCCCTCGGCGAGCAAGACGTTGGCCGGCTTGACGTCGCGGTGGACGAGCCCGCGGCCATGAGCCACGTCGAGGGCACCTGCCACCTGCGACAGGATCGCGAGCGCCAGGCCCGGCTCGAGGGTTCCGTCGCGCTTGAGCCGCTCGCGCAGGTCGGTCCCGTCCACGTAGCGCATCGCGATGTAGAGAACGCCGTCGGCCTCGCCCGCGTCGAAGATCGGGATCACGTTCGGGTGGTCGAGCTGTGCGACGATCTCCGATTCACGCAGGAAGCGCTCGCGGAAGCTCTCGTTCTCGGCCAGCTCGGGGGCCAGCAGCTTCAACGCCGCTTTTCGATGCAGCCGCTGATGCTCGGCCAGATACACGACGCTCATACCGCCCCTGCCGACGACCGACTCGATCCGGTAGCCAGCGAGCACGGTCCCGATCAGGGAATCCGGCCGCAGCGCCACGAGGTCAGCCTACGGGCCGGTCCAGGCGAAGACAAGACCTCCCCAAACGTCGACGCCGGCTCCTACTCGTGCGGGGGCGACGTGAGCTCGGGCGCCTGCTCCGCCCGCCGGCCCACGCGGAGGCGGCCGAGGACAATGCCGGCCGCGATCGCGATCCCGCCGGCCCACTGGAGGGCCCCCATCTCCTCGGAGAGGAGCACGAGCGCGAAAACCGCGCCCAGAAACGGCTGCAGGTTCGCGTAGACCGACGCGCGCGCGGCGCCCACCCGGGCAACGGCGACGAACCACATCAGGTTCGTGAGCGCGTACGCGAGCAGAGCGCTGTAGACGAGCCCGGCCCAGGCGAGACCGTCGATCGCTTCCCAGTCGGTCCGGATCAGCTCCGGAATCGCCGCGGTCAGCAGTACCGGCAGGCAAAAGAGCGAGGCGAGCGCGTTGACCCGGAAGGTCCCGTACGTGCGGACGAGCGGAGCCAGCGCGATCGAGTAGAGGGCGAAGCTCGCCGGCGCATACAGGGCGAGGAAGATGCCGCCGAGGCTGGCCGATAGCCCACCCACCGCCCCGACGGCGACGAGCGCCACGCCCGAGAAGGAGACCGCGGCGGCGAGCCAGCGCCTCGAACCGAGCCGGTCCACGCCGAGGACCTGGGAAAAGATGCCGGCGAAGATCGGCAGGGTGCCGAACAGGAGCGCAACCGTCGAGGCGCTCGCGAACTCGAACGACCAGAGGAAGCCGACCTGGTTCGACGCGATCGCGATCGCGCCCCAGAACGCGACGCGGCGCAGATCGCGCCGCTCGAGCCGGAGATCGCCTTCGCGGATGTAGGCGATGGCGACGAAGAGGACCGTGGCGATCGCGAAGCGCGGCGCCGCGTACGAGAGGGGCGAGAAGCCGTGGCCGAGCGCGTACTTCGACACCGTGAAGTTGAAGCCCCAGACCGTGACGCAGAAGAGCAGCATCGCGTCCGCGGAACGCAGACGATGCTCGCTCACCGCACATCCGCTCTGCTAGCCTCGCCCGCGTGAGTGCTACAGGGCCACGCGCGAAGGTCGTCCGTCTCGGAGACGTGACCGCGAGCGAGATCACGGTGGACGGCGCGCAAGGCGTCGTCGGTCTGCCGCTGCTCGAGCTCGAGGAGGGCACGGGCGCGTTCGACTTCCGGGCGGTCCGTATAGAGGCCGGCGGTGTCTCCGCGACGCACGCCCACCCGTGGGAGCAGGCGAACTTCGTCCTCGCCGGCCGAGGCGTGGTCGAGCTCGACGGCGAGCCTCACGACGTCGCCCGCGACGACTTCGTGTACGTCCCGCCGGACGTCCTGCACGTCTTTCGCAACACGGGGACGGACGAGCTCGTCATCCTCGCCGCCCGCGGCCCCAGGGTCTGACTCGGCCGCCGGTCAGGGCGAGGGCACGCGGGCGATCGCCTCGACCTCGATCTTCGCCCCCGGGATCGCCAGCCGGCTGACCTCGATCAGCGTGCTCGCGGGCCTCGTGTCGCCGAAGAACTCCTGGCGCACGGGGTTGATCTTCGGGCGGTCGTCGACGTCTGTCAGGTAGACGGTGACGCGCGCCACGTCGGCGAACGTCGCGCCCGCGGCGGCGAGGATGGCGCCGATGTTCTCGAGCGTCTTGCGCGCCTGCGCGGCGACGTCGTCGCCGCCGACGAGGTTGCCCTCTCCGTCCGTCGGCACGCAGCCCGAGACGAAGAGCAGGTCGCCGACCCGGACGGCGTCGGTGTAGTGGCTGATCGGCGTGCCGAGCTCGGGGACGCGGATTTCCTCGCGATCTGTCACTGGCTCTCCTCCTTGATCGGGCCCGAGCCCAACCCTATCCTCGGCGCACACACGAGGAAGGAGCCACCGTGAGCCCGTATCCGCGCCTCTTCTCGGAATGGACGATCCGCAACACGACGGTCGCGAACCGGGTCGTGTTCGCGCCGACGTGCCCGACCTGGGTCGCCGACCCGCTCGAGGGGGTGTTCACCGACCAGGCCGTCGCCTACTACGAGGAACGGGCCAAGGCCGGCTGCGGGCTCATCATCATCGGCGGCACGATCATCCACCGCGAGGCGCTCTACTCGGAGTTCAACTTCCCCGGCCTCTGGAACGACGAGCAGGTCGAGGGCTTCGCGAAGGTCGCCGAGGCCGTGCACCGCCACGGCTGCAAGCTGGCGACCCAGCTCCTCCACGTGGGTCTCCGCGCGACGCCGGTGCTGAAGAAGGACCCGGCCTACGACCACGACGCCGACTGGTACCTCGTCGCCCCGAGCCAGGTACCCCCGGGCGAGTACCCGAACGCGCCGATGCCCAAGGAGCTCGAGGAGCACGAGATCGAGGAGCTGCTCGACGCGTTCGCCGAGGCTGGCCGGCGCGCGATCGCGGCCGGGCTCGACGGCGTCGAGTTCCACATGTCGCACGGCTACCTCCCATGGCAGTTCCTGTCGCCGCTCTACAACCACCGCACGGATGGCTGGGGCGGCTCGTACGAGAACCGCCTGCGCTTCCCGCTCGAGGCGCTGCACCGGATCCGTGCGGCCATCGGGGAGGAGCCCTTCCTCGGCTATCGCATCAACTCGACGTCGTTCTGGCCCGGCGACCTGGAGCTCGAGGACGTCAAGCGCATCGTGGGCGACCTCGAAGCGCAGGCCGACGTCGACTACGTCAACCTCTCGGCAGGGGTGCACCACTCGTACATCCACACCCCGATGACGTACGAGCCGGGCTGGGAGCGCGGCTACACGAAGGCCGTCAAGGAGGTCTCGACCAAGCCGGTCCTGCTCGTCGGGCGCATCACCAATCCCGAGATCGCCGAGGAGATCCTCGAGGCGGGCGAGGCGGACGCCATCCTGCTCGCGCGCCAGTACTTCGCCGACGCCGAATGGGCCAAGAAGGCCATGGAAGGAAAGGCCGAGGACATCCGCCGCTGCGTCGCCGCGAACTACTGCTGGCGCAGCGTGATCCGGGGAGGCCGCGTCCAGTGCGTCTACAACCCCGAGGTGGGTCGCGAGCGCCAGTGGGGCGCCGGCACGCTCGTGCAGGCGGCGGATCCCAAGCGGGTGCTCGTCCTCGGCGCGGGTCCCGCAGGCCTCGAGCTCGCCCGCGTCGCGGCTGCCCGCGGGCACGACGTGCTCGTGCTCGAGCGTGAGGCCGAGGTCGGTGGCCACGTCCGCTGGCAGTCGCTCCTGCCCGGCCGGGCCGAGTACTTCCAGATCGCCGCCTGGCTGCGGCGTCAGGCCGAAGGCAACGGGGCCAGCCTGCGGCTCGGCGAGGAGGTGAGCGCGGCGTCGCTCGACACGGTGCTGGAGGCGGAGCGGCCCGATCACGTCGTCGTGGCGACCGGCTCGACCTATCGCCGCGACGGCTGGCAGGGCCAGACGGCGCAGCCGCTGCCCGGCTGGGAGACCGGCAACTGCGTCACGTGGGACGCGGTCGCGACCGGCGCCGTCTCGCCGGCGGGCGCCGTCGTCGTGCTCGACGACCTCCAGGATGCCGTCGCACCCCTGACGGCAGTCAAGCTCGCACAGGCGGGGTGTGACGTGAAGCTCGTCACCCGCTGGCCCATGGTCGGGATGGAGACGATCCCGGAGGTCTACTACCTGTGGATCCGCCAGCAGCTGATCGAGACGGACGTCGAGCTCGTGACCGACCAATTCGTGAAGGAGATCCGCGGTGCCGTGGTCGAGCTGCTCAACGTCTACGCGACGGAGCGGACGATGGAGCTCGACGCCGACTGGATCGTGATGGCGACCGGCCGCAGGTCGGAGAACGGCCTCTACCACGCGTTGCGCGAACGGGACGTGAGCGTCGAGATGATCGGCGACGCGGTTGCTCCGCGCGGCACCTACGAGGCCGTCTACGAGGGGCACCGCGCGGCCCGGAGGCTGTGAGAGTCGGGGCTACAGACCGACGAGCTCGAAGCGATACGTGCCGGTGGCCCCGCCGGCGCCGTACACGACCAGCGCATACGTGCCCGCCTCGAGCGTGAAACCCTCCTCGCCGAAGGGCTCCGCGCAGTCAGAGATCAGCTCGTCGAAGATCTCTTCGTCGCTCTCCACGCGCACCAGCTTCCAGGCCATGTCGATCCCCGGGCACTCCCCGTCGATCTCCTGGACGTCGAGGAAGATCTGCTCCCCGCCGGCAGCGTCGAGCGTGAACACATCCAGCTGCCCAGGCTCTGCGATCTCGCCCGCGCCCTCCCCCGGCTCGCCGGGCTCCACGACGTCCCCGAGAGCGAGAGCGAACTCCTCCACGACCAGCGGCGCGGGGAGGAATCGGTACGTGCCCGTCACACCGTCGGTCCCGTACACGGTCAACACGTACGTGCCCTCCTCCAGCGTGAAGCCATCCTCGTCGAACGGCTCCGCGCAGTCGAAGAGCGGCTCGTCGAAGACCTCCGTCCCACGCTCCGCATGCTCCAGCTTCCATCTCATGCCCCGCGGCGGGCACTCACCCTCGATCGGCTGGACGTCCAGGAAGATCTGCTCTCCCGCACCAGCGTCGAGCGCGAACACGTCCGTCTCCCCCGGCTCCGCGATCTCGCCCGCGCCTTCCGACGGCTCGCCGGGCGACACCACGTCCTCCAGCTCGATCACGAACGCGCCGGCCGGCGTCGACGACGGCGGCTGCGACCACCGTGGTCGACGGCTCCCCGGCCGTGGTCGCAGGATCCACCGCGGAGGCCGTCGTGCCAGGAGCGCTAGCGCCTGCAGCCGGTGTCGCCTCCGTCGTGCCTCGCGGATCCGATCCACCCCGTGTCAGGACGATGCGCGAGCACCACGGCGGCCGCCGCTACTGCAGCCACGATCGCGATCAGCGCGATCGTGCGGCGCCTTCGCCCCGCTCCCGGCGACCCGAGCTCTTCGGCCGTGGCCGGAGTCGCGAGGGGCGCGCCCGACGCCACGGTCGGCGAGTCGTCAGCCGCCGCCCGGCCTTCGGCCGCCGTCGGCGGCCGCTCGCCGAGCGCGTCCCGTGCCGCCCGCACGAGCTCACGGCAGCTCGGGAAGCGGTCCGCCGGCAGCTTGGCGAGCGCCCTGGCGATCACCGGGTCGAGCTCGGCGGGCAGGTCCGGGCGCTTCGCGTGCGCCGAGGGAGGCGGCTCGAACAGGTGCGCGGAGATCGTGGCGGCATCCGATCCCTTCTCGAACGGCCGCAGTCCGGTCAGGCACTGGTAGAGAACGCACCCGAGCGCGTAGATGTCCGCGCGGGCGTCGACCGCCTTCCCTTCGAGCTGCTCCGGCGCCGCGTAGTCGACCGTCCCGATGAAGGCGCCGGTCTGCGTGAGCCCGCTCTCCGTACGGACCTGCTTGGCGACCCCGAAGTCGCCGAGGTACGCGTGCTCGTACCCCTCCCCTGAAGCGACGAGGATGTTCGCGGGCTTGACATCGCGATGCACGAGACCGTGGGTGTGGACGGTGTCGAGCGCCTCCGCGACCTGCGCGAGGATGTCGAGAGCACGCCCGACCGGGAGCCGACCCGTCCGCCCGAGCAGCGCCCGGAGGTCGGTGCCGTCGATGTAGCGCATCGCGATGTAGAGGCCGTCCTCGGCCTCCCCCGCCTCGTAGATGGGCACGATGCTCGGATGCTCGATCCGCGCCGCCGTACGCCACTCCTGCTCGAACCGCTCGCGGAACTGCCGGTCATGGCTGAGCTCCGGAGCAAGTACCTTCAGCGCGACCTTGCGGCCGTAGCGCAGCTGCTCGGCGCCGTAGACGACTCCCATGCCGCCCCGGCCGATGACGCTCTCGATGCGGAATCCGGCCAGCTCGGTTCCGATCCGGGACTCGGGGTCCGTGCTCATCGGAGACATCTTCTACCAGCCGGGACGGTTTGCACCCGGTGCCCTCTCCGCGAGCCCGGAGAGGCTCAGGCCTGCGCCTGGTCGAAGAGCTCCTCCCAACGCTCGAGCAGCGCCTGCAGCTCGTCGCGCTCGCGCCGGTGGGCCGCGATGACGTCGACGTTCGACCAGTCGTCGGCGAGCGCGCGCTCGAGCTCGGCGATTCGCTCCTCGCGGGCCGAGATCTCGGCTTCGACCTGCTCGAGCTCAGATGGCTCGGCTGCGCTCTGCGGGCCGGATGAGATCCGGCCCCTACGGCCTTCCGACGCGGTGCGCCGTGCGGTGCGCGGACCGGCGACCCCTGCACCGCCGCCTGCCTCCGCCTCGGCCTGACTCCGCACGAAAACAGCCCAGCCCCCGTCGTGATTGCGCACGGTGCCGTCTTCGACCGCCAGGATTCGCGTGGCGACGGCGTCGAGCAGCGCGCGGTCGTGCGAGACGAGCAGGACGGTGCCCGGAAAGGCCTCGAGCGCCGCCTCGAGCGCCTCCCGGCTCTCGAGGTCGAGGTGGTTCGTCGGCTCGTCGAGGACGAGGAAGTTCGCGCCCGACGCCACGATGCAGGCCAGCTCGAGACGGCGCCGCTCGCCCCCCGAGAGCGCCGAGATCGGCTTCTCGTGCGCCTCCCAGCCGGAGAAGAGGAACTGCCCGAGCAGCGCCTGGGCCTGCGGGCGCTGCAGCCCGGTCGCCGCCTGCGTGAACGAGACGACGCTTGACTCGCCGCGCAGTGTCCCGACGGAGCCTGCGGCTGCCCCGTCCGCGGCGTCGCCGTCGAGATCGTCGTGCTGGGCGAGATAGCCGAGCTCGACGCCATAGCCCAGTCGCGCCGTCCCGCTCGTGGCCGGCCGGCGCTCGAGAATGGCGTCGATGAGCGTCGTCTTGCCGCTTCCGTTCGGCCCGACGAGCCCGACGTGCTCCCCCCGCTCGAGCGCGAAGGTAACGCCCGCGAGCAGCGGGCGCTCACCGGCCGCCACCGCCAGCTCCTCCACCTCGACGACCGTCCGGCCGCTGCGCGCGGGTTTCAGAAACTCGAAGCCCAGCCGCCGGGACCCGCGGCCGAGCAGCGCGGCCTCCCCCGCGGCTGCCTTCTTCTCCTTCTCGAGCCGTGCGATCTGGGTGAGCTTCGCTTGCGCCTGGCGAGCCTTGCTCTTCTTGTAGCGGAAGCGCTCGACGAAACGCTCCAGGCGCGCGATGTCGTCGGCCACACGATCGACCGTCTTCTGGGCGTGCAGCGCCCGCTCGGCCTTCTCCCGCCGCCAGACGTGCCACTGACCGGGAAAGAACGTGGAGCGCCCCGCCTCGAGCTCGAGCACTGCCGTGCTCACCGCCTCGAGGAACCACCGGTCGTGGGCCACCAGGATCACGGCCGCGTCGAGAGACTGGAGCTCGCGTTCGAGCCATTCCAGACTGGCGACGTCCAGGTGGTTCGTCGGCTCGTCGAGGAGGAGGAGGTCCGGGTCGCCCGCGAGCGCGCGTGCCAGCGACGCCCGCGTGAGCTCGCCACCCGAGAACGTGTCCAGCGGCCTGTCGAGCTCGTCGTCGGAGAAGCCGAGACCGCGCACGAAGCCGGCCGCCCGCTCGCGCCAGCCCCAGCCACCCGCGTGCTCGAGCCGCGCCTGCGCCCGCGAGTAGCGCTGCATGGTCGCGGCGGCGTGATCGCCGCCCGCCATTGCCTGCTCGAGTCCGCGGAGCTCCTCCTCGAGCGCGACGAGGTCGCCGGCGCCGGAGAGCACGTAGTCGCGCAGCGTCAGGGAGCGCCGCCGAGGCGGACGCTGGTCGTGGAGGGCCACGCGCGCACTCTTCTCGAGCACGAGCTCGCCGCCGTGCAGCTCGGTCTCGCCGGTCAGGCAGCGCAGGAGCGTCGTCTTCCCCGCGCCGTTGGGCCCGGCGAGGGCGACGCGATCACGACGCTCGAGCTTGAACGACACGCCCTCGAACAGCGTCGAGCCGGCGATCTCCTTGCGCAGGTTGGTGGCGATGACGACTGCCATGAGTTGAAGGCTAGACGGCACCTACAGAACCGGCTCCTGCGATCCGATAACACGGGCATGCGCTCTCCCCTGTTCGAGGCATCCAGCCGGCGGCGCATGGCATCGGGCGCCAGAGGCGCCCGCAGGCGACGCATCAACGCCGCCGTCCGGCGCGGCGAGGCGGTCGCCGATCCCACCGACGCCGGGCTCGCCGCCGTCCACGCCGCCAACGTCCTTCGCCGTGTCGGAAGGCGCGGTCCGGGCCGGCCGTTCGGCCGCGACGTGCTGCGTGGCCGCACCGGTCGCCGTGGTGCTCGTGCTGCTGACGGACACCGGCTGGGTCGCCCGGGCCGGCTTGCTGATGCTCCTCGCGGCCGTCTTGCTCGTTGCCGAGCTCGTGCTCGACGCCGCGATCCTCCGCCGGCGCGAGAACGCCGCGAGAGCAGAGCGTGAGAACCTCGCGCTGCTCTTCGAGACGCTGGCCGAGCGCCACGAGCGGACGCCCGCAGAGCCACGTCGCCGGCTTGCCCGCCCGCCTGCACAGGAGCCGGCCGGACAGCGGTACTGAGAGCGACTCTTCGCTCGAGGCACCGCCCCGGCGGATCTTGTAGAACAGCTCGAGATGGACGCCGATCAGGTTCTCGCCTTCCGGCTGTCCCGCTCCGGGCTGGCGGTTCGGAGCGCACGCACTCTGGCGGAGGCCGTCGCCTGCCCCGCCTCGGACTTCGCCCCTGACGCTGCGCTGCTGGCGGTGGCAGCGCGGGTCGAGGGCCTCTCCCGAGACACGTACGACCACGCCGTCGACGCCGGCGACGTCGTCGTCGCCTACGCCATCCGCGGGGCCATCCACGCGCTCGCGCCCGGCGACCTCGCCCTCTACGGGCGTGCATTGATCGCCCGCGACGACGGTGAGCTCGCCGCGCAGCTCGGCCCGCAGGTCAAGCGTCTCGCCGCCGCAAAGGGACTCGCCCCGAGCGAGGCGCTCGAGGAGGTGGCGGAGGCCACGAGGGCTGCGCTGGCCAACGGCCGCTCCCTCGACAAGAACGAGCTGCACGAGGAGCTGAGAAAGCGCGTGCGCGCCGAGCTTCTGCCCTGGTGCCGGGGCTGCAGGAGCCACCACGTCGCTCCCATGCTGTGGCGGTACGCCACGGTGAAGGCGGGCGTCCGGCTGGACTCCGAGCGCCGCTACAGGATGGCCAGGCCGGGCCGAGCGCCGGCTGCGCGCGAGGTCGTTCGCCGCTTCCTCGGCTTCTACGGACCGGCCGCACCCGGCGACCTGGCCGAGTGGGCCGGGCTCGCAAAGCCCCATGCCCACCGCCTGTGGGAGGAGACTGCAGGCGACCTCGCCGAGGTGCGCGTCGGCAAGAGCACGGGCTGGCTCCTGAGCGCGGACATGGGCGCGCTCGAGTCGCCGCCCGTCGCGGAGGGCATTCGCCTGCTACCGCCCGGCGACCCCTATCTCCAGAAGCCCAACCGGCTGCTGCTCGCTCCCGATCCCAAGCTGCGCAAGCGGCTGTTCCGGCCCGTCGCGAGCCCCGGGGCCGTGTTGAGGGACGGCCGCCTGACCGGCCTGTGGCGCGTCAAGGCGAAAGGAAGCACGGCCGAGCTCACCGTCGAGAAGCTCGGCCGCCTCGCGCGCCGCGACCTCGAGCAGGAGGCGCAGCGCGTGGCAGAGCTGCGCGGAGCCGCCAAGGCGGTCGTCGTTCTCGCCTGACAGCTCGAGCCAACCCTCTGAAACTGCGTCTACCTCATGGTCGGCGAGCGCTCGCCTCTACACTCGCGCCCGTGGAGCTGCAGCGGCTCGACCTGACGGACCGAGCCGTGGCCGGAGCCGCGCTCGCCGTCCAGCGGCGCGCCTACCGCGTCGAGGCCGACCTCGTCGGCTTCGACGCCATTCCGCCGTTGCACGAGTCGCTGGCCGACCTGCAGGCCTCGACCGAGACCTTCCTCGCCGCAAACGTGGACGGTCAGCTCGCGGGGCTCGTCTCGTGGAAGCGGGCCGGCGACACGCTCGATCTGCACCGCCTCGCGGTCGATCCCCGCTTCTTCCGGGCCGGGATCGGTCGCGCGCTCGTGCGCGCAGCCGAGGCGGCAGAGGGAGACGCCCGCCGTGTGATCGTCCAGACCGGCGCGGGCAATGCGCCCGCGAAGGCGCTCTACGAGAGCGAGGGGTTCCGCGAGGTCGGCGAGCGCGAGGTCGCGCCCGGCTTCCGGGTAACGCTCTTCGAGAAGGCCCGCTCGTAAAGCTCAGGCCGCGACGCCGTAGACGTCCGCGACCTTCGTCCTCAGGTAGCCGAGGTACGGCTCCGGATCGATGCGGCTCCCGGCACAGCGCTCGAGCGTCTCCTGCGGCGTGAACTTGCGGCCGTGCTGGTGAAGCCGCTCGCGGAGCCACTCCCGCAGCGAGGCGAAGTCACCGGCCTCGATCTGATCGTCGATGTCCGCGAGATCCCGCCGCAGGGCCTCCCAGATCTGCACCGACATGACGTTCCCCAGGGCGTAGGTGGGGAAGTAGCCGAAGACGCCACCCGACCAGTGGACGTCCTGGAGCACCCCGTTGGCGTCGTCCGGCACCTCGATGCCGAGGTACTCGTCCATGCGCGCGTTCCACTCCTGCGGGAGGTCGGCGAGCGCGATCCTGCCCGCGAGCAGCTCCTGCTCGAGCTCGAAGCGGAGGATCACGTGGAGGTTGTACGTGACCTCGTCCGCCTCGACGCGGATGAGCGAGGGCTGCATCTTGTTCACCGCCCGGTAGAAGCTCTCGGCGTCGGCCGACCCGAGCACCTCGGGGAACGCGTCCCGCAGCACGGCGAAGAACCGGCGCCAGAACGGCCGGCTGCGGCCGACGAGGTTCTCCCAGAGCCGGCTCTGCGACTCGTGGAGCCCGAGGGAGACGCCGCCACAGAGCGGCGTTCGGTCGAGCTCGGGCGCAGAGCCGTGCTCGTAGAGGCCGTGGCCGAACTCGTGGATCCCGGCGAACACGCCCATGAGGGCGTCCTCGACGTACCGCGTGGTGATCCTGATGTCCGTGAGGCCCGAGCCCGACGCGAACGGGTGGACCGTGGGGTCGAGCCGCCACGACGACTCGTCGAAGCCGAGCGGCGTCAGGATGGCGACCACAGCCGCCCGCTGCCGCTCGATGGGGAACGGGCCCTGCGCGAGCGCGCCGTCGACGGCGTCCGCCGAGTCGCGCACCGCCGCGATGAGCGGCACGAGCTCCTCCTTGAGCCGGTCGAACACCTGCCGCACCTCCGCCGTCGTCATATCGGGCTCGAAGTCGTCCAGCAGCACGTCGTAGGCCTCCCCTGCCGGCTCGAAGCACTCCACGTAGCGGTGCTTGAGCTCCAGGTTGCGCTCGAGCGCGGGGATGAAGCGGGCGAAGTCCGACTCGGCGCGAGCCTCGAGCCAGGCCTGATGGCCGAGCGACGCCGCTCGCGCGATCTCGGCCGAAAGGGCCGGCGGCACGCGGCTCGCCTTCTCGTAGTCACGGCGCGCGACGCGGATCAGGCTCGCCTCGAACGAGTCGTGCGGGAGGCTCTCCTCGTACCCCGAAAGCTGCTCGAGCAGCCGGCCGACCTCGTCGTCGATCAGGGCCTCGTGGAGAATGCGGCCGAGCGTTCCCATCTGCTCGGCGCGAGCCGCAGCGCCACCCGGCGGCATCATTACCTGCTGATCCCAGCCGAGCACCCGCCCGATGCGCCCGAGGTCCGAGAGCCGGGAGAGCCGCTCCTTCAGGTCGGCAAAGGCTTGCTCGGTGGTCGAAGCGCTCACGGTTAGGCCATGCTAACCGCTCGGCCGTCGGCTGCCATCGTCCGAAAGGGCCAGTCAGGCGCTGGTTAGCCGCGCGACGATGCGTGGGTAGACAGCGTCGGCGAGCGACCGAAGCTGCTCGGGGGAGAGGAGCTGTACCGGATGAGGCACGAGCACCATGCGCACGTCGGGCATGCCGAGGGCGCGAGCCTGCTCGAGCGCCTCGTCGAGGAACGGCTCGGTGCCGACGCCGGCGGTCGGGATGCCGCGCCGCTCGAGCCGGACGAGGTCGTGCACACTGCACGACACGCAGGATCCTCAGTCGGCGAGCCCCTCCACAGCGAGGTCGCCGTGGATCGCGATCTCCTCGATGACGTCCTGCGGCGCGGGCCGGGAGAAGAAGGGCTTCGCGAACCTCGCCGTCCGCGCGCCCGCATCCCCGAGCAGCTCCTCGATCCGGTCGAGGAACTCGTCCCCGCGCCGCTTCGAGATGTCGAGCAGCGCGACCCGACGGCCCTCGAGCGAGACCGGTCGGGCGGCAAGCGGCTCGGGCGTGCGAACGCGTTCGTCGAGCGGGCTCACGTACTCCGCCATCAGCGGACCTCTCGCGTCACGACGGCGGCGTCCATGCCGAGGCTCGGGCCGAGCACCGCCGAGAAGCGTCCCGCCTCGCCCCCGGCGGCGATGACGAGGATTCGCTCCGGCGACGTCCACTTCCGGATCGGCGTCTCGGGGCTCGCGGCAAGCACCTCCGGGGTCGTCTCGCCGTGGCGCAGCTCGCCAGCCGGCCGAACCGCGGCCTCGTAGATCGCGTCGCGCACATCGTCCTTCGACCAGCCGGCATCGCCGAAGAGCGCGGCGTGCTCGCCGCCGATCACGAACAGCGAGGTGGCGTCCATGGGCCACCAGAACGGGCTCCACTGACCTGCCGCGGCCCAGGCGAGCGTGTGCGCGAGCTCATCCGGCGTGTCCGAGCGGTGGTCCGAGACGGACATGGGCGCGTCGCCCGCGAGGACGGTCACGGTCGACGTCCCCGCCGCGAAGCCCCGCTCGACGTGCAGCGGCTGCCAGGGGCTTCCTTCCTCGTCCTCGGCGATGCAGAACGAAAGCTTCCCCGGATGGCCGAGCGTCGCGCGGTCGAGCCGTCCAGGTGCGCCGCCGCCCGTCAGGTGAACGACGAGTCGTGCGGCACGGCCGATCGTGAGGTTGGCGCGAAAGCCGGGCCCGAGCGCTCCCATGCCGCTCTGGAGGCCTATCGCCCCGCGAAGGGGGCCGTTGACGACGAGGATCTGGCCGGGCGGCGATGTCGTCACCGCCTGCCCGTTGAGGTTGAACGCCGGGTCGAGCATCGCCTCGACGGCGGCGACCACGACCGGGAAATACTCCGGCCTACAGCCGGCGAGCACGGCGCACGCGGCCACGCGCTCGAGCGTCGCCTCCCCGAGCGCGGGCGGCACCTCGCCGAGCGAGGCGGCCGGATCGCGCCCGCCGAGCATGGCCTCCACGCGTTCCCGGGTGGGCGGCACGACGGGCAGGCCGTCGGTCCAGCCACGCTCGAACATGTCCTCGAGCTCGTCGAACGTATCGGCCGGCGCAGGCCAGGCCTCGTCGGCGCTACGCGCCTGGCAGCCCGGCTTCCAGCGCGGCTCGCCGGGAAGGGCGACGCCGAGGAGCTGCTCCAATCGGGCGCCGTCCCAGCCGATCGCCGTATCTTCCCGCTCGCCGTCGGGCGCGAGCAGGATCGCCGTCGGCACCGCGTCGACGCCGTACGCCGAGGCGGCCTCGTAGGGCGGGGGCTCCGCCAGCATTGTGGCCACGCGGTGGCGGCGGGCCAGCCGGGCGGCGACCTCCGGCGGGTCCTGGGCGACGACGACGAGCCGCACGCCGGCGCGGTCGAGCTCGCCCTCGACCGAGGCAAGCCTGTCGAGTGCGAGCATGGAGGTCGGGCAGTCCTCGTGGACGAAGAGGAGGAGCGCCCGTTTGTCGCCTCCGGAATCAGCCAGACGCACGGGCCCGCCGTCCACGCTGGGGAGGCACAGATCCGGCGCGACCGCGGTCACCCCGCCAAGGCTACCGCCTCCCGACCCGCCCGCGAATCGCCACGCTTCCGCCCGCCTTTCGACACGGTCCCGTCACGTTTCGGCCTTGACTCGTGCGGGGTCTGACCCCCGGGGTCAGACCCCTACGAACACGGGGCCGTGGAGAACCGCCCGTGAAGATAGGCCTGTGGCGAATTTCGAGACCGTGGAGAAATTGGCGCAGATTCGACGCACGTCGTCCGTAGAGTGCGTCCCGTGGACACCGAGCCCGAGATGCGGCGTGCGGTGGCGTTCTGCCGCGACGTGGCGCTGGCCTGCGCCGGTCGCCTGCAGGAGCTCCCGCGCGGCGTGGCGGTCTTCAATGATCGGCTCGCAAGCGTGTGGGATCTCAACTACCTCTGGCTCGACACGGTTCCCGAGGGCGCAACGGCGCAGGGGCTTGCAGCCGAGGCGGACGCCATGCAGAGCGCCTTGGCCCACCGGCAGGTCATCGTCGCGGACGAGGCGGCCGGCATGCGGCTGGCGCCCGGCTTCGCCGAGCTGGGCTGGAACGTCGAGAAGCTGCTCTTCATGTGCGCGCGAGCCGTGCCCGACACCCCCGCGCCGTCGCACACCGTGGTCGAGGTCGACGAGCCGGGCCAGCGGGCGTTTCGCGAGGAGTGGCTACGAGCCTGGCCCGATGGCTACTCCGAGGCCGTCGTCGAGCAACTGCTCGAGCAGAAGCGCATTCTCGCGAACGCGGTCGGCGCCCGCTTCTTCCTCGCCCTCGCCGACGGTCGGGCCGCCTCGGTCTGCGAGCTCTACGTGCGGGGTCGCACCGCGCAGATCGAGGACGTCGGCACGCTCGGCGGCTATCGTGGCCGCGGTCTCGCGCGCGCGGTCGTGCTGCGCGCCCTGGCCGAAGCTGGCGCCGCCGGCTGCGACCTCGTATTCCTCGAGGCCGACGAGGACGACTGGCCGAAGGAGCTCTACCGCCGCCTCGGGTTCGAGCCCATCGGGCGGATCTTCGCCTTCCTCCGCAAGCCCGCCGACTGAGCATTCGCGCCGGCGCGTGCCTGTCCGGAGACGTCACCCGCGCCGGGGACTTTGCTCGCGAGACCGACCGTCAGGACGGATCGTGGCGCAGGGCCGCCGAGTTGATGCAGTAGCGCTGGCCGGTGGGGCGCGGCCCGTCGTCGAAGAGGTGACCGAGGTGCCCTCCGCACGCCGAGCAGTGCACCTCGGTACGCGACATGAGGAGCGACCGGTCCTCGTCGGTCTCGATCGCATCCCCGCTCGCCGGCTCCCAGAAGCTCGGCCAGCCGGTCCCCGAGTCGTACTTCGTGTCCGAGCGGAACAGCTCGGCTCCACAACCTGCACAGCGATAGACACCCGGCTCCTTCGTGTCCCAGTACGCACCTGTAAAGGCACGCTCGGTTCCGTGCTGGCGCAGCACCCGGTACTCCTCCTCCGTGAGCCCCGCCTTCCACTCGGCGTCGGTCTTCTCGATCCTGGTTGGCAACTGCCTCACCTCCTCACCAGAGCGTAGCGCGCCGGCTCTTACGGCCTCGTGAAACCGGCCGCAGGCGGCGTTCACCGAGCTCGCAGCGCCGCGCGACCTACCCAGATCGTGGTACCCCGGAGACGCGCAAGCGAGGATTGCAACCCCGCGGCTGTTCCTGTTCAACATAGGAATGAGCCTCGAGCTTGCGATCGCCGTGGTCATCCTGCTCGCGGATCTCGTCCTCCTGGGGACATACGGGCACCGCCTGAGACCGCGCCGCTGACCGCGGGAAGGTGCTCGCACCGCGCCGACGCGCCCGAGTGACACGGCGTCGCCGGCTATCTTGCACGGGGGCTCAGACGATCTCACCGCACGAGGATCGCGCCGGGCCGCCGAGAACCTAAGCGTCGACACGTGAGTCGCCAGACTGCAGCCGCCCTTGCGGCCGTCGTCGGTCTCCTGGCCGGCCTCGGCACGCTTGCGGGCGTCGTCCTCGCCCTCCGCGACGAGAGCGGCGATCAGGCGACCCTTCCGGCCGCCAGCGATACAGGCCTCGTCGAGACGGGCGAGACCGACGAGGCGGTCGTCACCGAGCCGAGCTCCGAGGAACGCACGCTCGAGATCACCGTCGAAGGCTTCCCGAACGCCGTGGCGGTCGGCGCCCGCGGCGTGTGGGTCGTGCGCGACGGCCGCCGTGTCATCAAGATCGATCCGGCATCCGGGGAGGTCATCGGGCGCATCGGCGCTGGGGACGAGCTCGGGAGCGAGCGACCGTGCGGAATCACGGTGAGCGATGGCGCCGTGTGGGTCGCGACTCTGTCGGGCAACGTTGCTCGTATCAACACCCGGACGAACCGGCTGAGTCGACTCATCGAGACCGAGGAGGCTGCGTGCGTGGCAGCCGGTCGCGGCGGCATCTGGGTCACGCAGCCGGACCGCGGCGTCGTCCTGCGAATCGACCCGGCTACGAACGAGATCGCCGCCGAAATCCCGCTGGACGGGTTCCCGCAGGGCGTCGCCGTCGGCTTCGGCTCGGTGTGGGTTGCGGCGGCCGATCCGCCAGACGGCGCGAACGGCGGCGTGTCGCGGATCGACCCGCGCTCGAACGAGGTCGTGCGCACGATCCTCGTCCCCAACCTCCCCGAGTTTCTCGCGACGGGGAACGGCATGGTGTGGGCGACGTCGAACAACGGCACCGTCGCCGAGATCGATCCGCGCACGAACCAGCTCGTGTCCTCGATCCGCATCACCGAGGGCGGCCGTACGACAATCGCGGTGGGTGGCGACACCGTCTGGGCCTCGGAGATCGTGGAGACGGGCGAGAGCGCGCCGATCGTCGCCATCAACCCCGAGGACGGCCAGGTTCGAGGGCCGGCGCTCGAGGCGGTGCCCAGTCCGCTCGGGATGGCGTTCGGCGCCGGCGCTCTCTGGATCACGAACTACGACGACGGCACGGTCACACGCTTCCAACCGCTGCCGTGAGCGCCGGGACCCTACGCGCGGCCCTGAAGCAGCTCGACCACGTCGCGGTGGCGCTTCTCGATCGCGAAGTCGATCGGCCTCGTGCGATCGTCGGCGAGCGCCGCGCGGTTCGCCCCACGCTTCAGCAGCGCGCGGCAGAGCTCCACGTCCCCGCTCGTGGCCGCGAAGTGCAAGGGCGTCCAGCCGCCGTTCGCCCTCGCGTTGGGATCGGCCCCCCGCTCGAGCAGGAGAAGCGCAACCTCCGGCTGATTGCCGGCGATGGCGCTGTGCAACGGCCTCACCGACGGGAAGCGCGGGTTCCTGGAGGGTGCCTCCAGATTCGCGCCGCGATCGACGAGGAGCGCCGCGGCCTCGAGGCGTCCGAAGAACGCGGTCAGGTGCAGCGGCGTGAAACCGTCGGACGAGTAGGCGGAAGCGCGCTTGCGAGAGCGGCCGAGGACGCGCTTGATGCTGTCCTCGTCGCCGAGCGCGGCGGCCTCGAAGAGGTCGATCTCCGGCCCGTGCTCGAGGAACACCTCCACGATCTCCTGCCGGCCGTCGTAGACGGCGCGCATGAGCGGGGAGAGACCGTTCGCGTCGCGCTCGTCGATCGCCCCGGGCTCGCGCGCGAGCTTCCGCCGGACCTTGGCCGGGTCGCCGGACTCGATCGCGTCGAAGATCGTCTGCTTGCGCGCCAATCCCGTCTCCTTCTGCCCTGAAGCTTCGGGCGAGACGATAGCGACCGCGTGGGTCCGATCGGCGGGCGAACGTTGCCACAGCGATCGCCCCGTGCCGCCCGGGATAGGGCGACCGGCGCTCCCGACGCGGTCCCGCGCCGAGCCGCCGTCAGCTGCTTGCGGGAGGCCGGCTGACCGCGCGGTGCGCGTCGCGGCGCACGTCCCCGAGGCCGCCGATCGCGTAGACGATGCCGGGCTCGGTCTCGTACTCGACCGGAGGCGCGGCCGCGGCGAAGACGGCGACCGTGTGGAGCAACCGGGCGCCGGGGTTGCGGAAGCCGTGCCAGCTATGCGCGGGCAGCAGGATCGACTCCCCCGCAACGACCCGCCGAGACACGCCGTCCACGGTGAAGTCGGCCTCGCCCTCGACGACGAGGATCGCCTCCTCCACCTCGAAGTGCGTGTGGAGGGGGGCTCCCGCCCCGGGCTCCGCCCACTGCTCCATGACGCAGAGCTGAGCGGCGCCCGTGGACGCGGCCGCGTGCAGCCGCGTCCGCACGCCCTCGCGCCACTCGACGAGCTCGACCTCGGGGTCAGCCACGACCGCGCCACCCGTCCACGACAGTACACGTACACGGGAGCCTGACCCTTCCGGCCGTGTCCAGGGGTCTGACCCCTAGCCATGGCCGTTTGGGCCGGGTGCTGGGTCCCGAACCCAGCAGCGACGCGGGATCTGCCCACTAGCCCTGTCCGGTCGAGCCATGGCCAGGGGTCTGACCCCCGGACATGGCCGTTCTGGGCAAGACGTAGGTGCGGTAGAGCTCCTCGCAGGCCTGGCTGCAGAAGCGACGCTCGTCTCCGTCGACGTCCGCGACCCAGAGGCGTCTGGCGACGACCTGGCCGCAGCACTGGCAGGGCGTCACGACGGTCTCCCAGACCTGCGTCTGGATCGGCTCCCAGCGCCCCACTAGCCCTCCCAGCCGTAGAGCTCGCGAGCCGCCGGCTCGGAGACGAAGCCCTCGTCGACGTCACGCTGGAGGCGCGCGCGGTCGCGCTGACGCGGATCTCCGTAGCCGCCTCCACCGGGCGAGTCGATGAGCACCTCGTCGCCGGGCTCGAGCCGGATGTTCGTGAACTTCGAGGGCGACACCGTGCCGAACGCCTCGGAGAACGTGCGGAACTCCGCGTCGCCGCGCCGCTTGACCATGATCGCCCCGCGGCCGCCCTTGCCGCCGCCGTCGAGGCTCCAGGCGCCGAAGCCGGGCTTCGTCCGGTCGAAGAGCGCGCTGGCCGTGATCTCGGCGCCCTCGACTCGCATCCGTCTCCTCGTCCCGAGGCCGCCGCGCATCCTCCCCGCTCCCCCCGAGTCGGCGATGAGCGAGTACTCGAGCGTGCGCAGCGGGTATCGCGTCTCGAAGATCTCGACGGGCGTGTTCCGGCAGTTGCCGTTCGTGACGATGATCGCGTCGTTGCCGTCGTCGTAGGACTTGGCTCCCCAGCCGCAGCCTTCGAGGTGGTAGTTCGCATAGAAGTCCCCCGTCTTCGGATGGACGCCGCCGAACAGGAAGTTGCACGCGGAGCCGCCCTCGGCCGCCGCCACCCGATCGGGAAGCGCGGGCGCGAGCGCCCCGACGACCATGTCGGCGAGCTTCGGGTGGGTCTCGGTGTTCCCGCCGACCGACGCGCCCGGGTAGACGACGTTCGCGACCGTGCCGGGCGGCGCGATGATGCTGATCGGCCGGTACGCGCCGGAGTTCTTGGGGATGTTCGCGTCCGTCACGTGGAAGACGGCGTTGTACGTGGCCCCCGAGGTAACCCCGAACGTCGCGTTGATCGGTCCACGCACCTGGGGCGACGTGCCCGTCCAGTCGACGATCAGGCGCTCTCCGTCGACGGTCACCGTGACGTGGAGGGTGACCGGCTCGGCGACCACGCCGTCGTCCTCCATGACGTCGCTGAACTCGTACACCCCATCCGGAATGGCGGCGATCTCGGCGCGCATCCAGCGCTCCGAGTAGTCCATCAGCTCCTGCGCGGCGACGTCGACGAAGTCGCGGCCGTAGCGGTCGAGCAGCTCGTGCAGCCGCCGCTCGGCGACGCGCAGCGATCCGATCTGGGCGTTGAGGTCGCCCCAGGTGTTCCGCGGGGTGCGGTGATTCGCCATGATCAGCCGCCAGAGCTCCATGTCGGGCTGATCGCCCTTGACGATCTTGACCGGCGGTATGCGCAGGCCCTCCTGGAACACCTCGGTCGCGTCCGACGCGAAGCTGCCGACCGCCTTGCCGCCGATCTCGGCGAGGTGGCCGACGTTGGCGACGAAGCCGAAGAGCTCGCGCTCGTGGAAGACGGGCCGGATCACCGAGTGCTCCGGGAGGTGAGCGCCGCCGCGGTAGGGGTCGTTGTGGAGGACAACGTCCCCGGGCTCGAAGGACTCGACGCCGAGCTCCTCGAGCGTCCAGCGGACGATGAAGAGGCTGGCGCCGAGCTGGGCGGGACAGAACTCGGCCTGGCCGATCATGTTCCCGTGCCGGTCGAACAGGACGCACGAGAAGTCGAGGCCCTCGTTGAAGATGGGCGAGAACGCCGTCCGCGTCATCGTGATACCCATCTCGCGGCAGACGTTCACGAAGGCGTTGTTCAGGATCGTGAGGGTGACCGGATCGGTGGCGTCGAGGTGACTCATGGCCTCGTCACCTCGAGCATGCCGTCTGTCAGGACGGAGAGCGACCAGCCGGGCGGCACGACGATCGTCGAGTCCATCTCCTCGACGACGAGCGGCCCGTCGAGCTCGGTGTCTGAAGCAAGCGTCGACCGGCGCACGACCCGGGTCTCCACGTAGTCGTGGCCCGGGAAGAAGACCGGGCGCGGGTCCACGGTTGCGCCGTCACCGTCGCCCCCGCCCCCAGGGCGTCGCGAGGGCACGGGCTCCTCGCCCGTTGCGACTACCGACAGCCGAACGAGCTCGATCGGGATGCCGTCGAGCCGGTAGCCGTAGAAGCCCTCGTAGAGCCGGGCGAAGTCCCCGAAGACGGCAGCCAGCGCGTCGGAGGAAAGCTCTCCGGCCGGCACGGCGACCTCCTGCTCGTAGTTCTGTCCCTGGTAGCGCAGCGCCACGGAGCGGCGCACGGCGCTCGGCGAGACACCGCCCGATTGCGCCTCGAAGTCGCCGGCGGCGCGGGCCTCGAGCTCCACGAGGAGGCCGCCCAGCTCCGATGCGGTGACGCGCGTGTCGACGAGGTGCACGCTGCGCACCGCGTCGACCCTGAGCGGCGCGGCCACCGCCCCGAAGGCGGAGGCGAGGCCCGGGCTGGGCGGCACGAGCACGCGCCGTATCCCGATCGCGTCGGCGATCTCGGCAGCGTGCGTCGGCCCGGCCCCGCCGATGGCCACGAGAGCGAAGTCGCGTGGGTCGATCCCCTGCTCCACAGTGATGATGCGGATCGCGTTCGCCATGTTCTCGTTCGCGATGCGGACCATGCTCGACGCGACCTCGAGCGGATCGCGGCCAAGCTCCGTGCCGAGCTGGTCGAGAGCCGTCTCCGCGCGGCCGGGATGGAGCTGCAGCCGGCCGCCGAGGAAGAACTCGGGGTTCAGCCGGCCGAGCGCGAGGTTGGCGTCCGTGAGCGTCGCCTCCTCGCCGCCCTGGCCGTAGCAGGCCGGACCGGGATCCGCGCCCGCGCTCTGCGGCCCGACCTGCAGGAAGCCGCCCGGGTCCTTCCATCCGATCGAGCCGCCGCCCGCGCCGATCGTCTTGGTCGCCACCCCCGGCACGCTGACGGGGAAGCCGTACTCGATCTCGTAGTCGGAGGAATAGAGCGGCTCGCCGTCCACGATGAGGCAGACGTCGCAGCTCGTTCCGCCCATATCGAGCATGATCGCCTGCCCCGCGCCGGCGCTGCGCGCGTACCACGCGCCGCCGATGGCGCCACCGGCGATTCCGGAGAGGAGGAGGTGAGCCGGGCGCCGGCGGGCCTCCTCGCCGAGCGCGTGTCCGCCGTTCGACTTGAGCAGCGAGCAGGGCGCAGCCACGGAACGCGACGAGAGGGCCGCCTCGAGCCCGGCGACGTAGTCGTCGAAGAGCGGCTTCAGGTAGGCGTCGACGATCACGGTCGAGCCGCGCTCGTACTCGCGCCAGATCGGCGCGATCTCGTGCGACAGCGATACGGCCGGCCCGTCGTGGTCCTGCAGCAGCTCGCGGGTGGCGAGCTCGTGGGACGGCTCGAGGTACGAGAACAGGTAGCAGACGGCGATCGCGGTTCGCCCGCCGTTCAGGTCTCTGCGCGCGAGCTCCTCCCGTAACCCGTCGCCGTCCAGCGGGACGAGCTCCCGTCCCTCCTCGTCCAGCCGTTCGTCGACGCCGATGCAGTCGCCGCGCGAGACGAGCGGCGTCGGTTTGCGCCACCGGTAGTCGTAGTGGTACTTCCGCGAGATGCGCTGGATGAAGGGAATGTCCTCGAACCCTTTCGTCGTCAGGTACAGCACACGGGCGCCGGTGCGGGTCAACACAGCGTTGATGCCGATCGTCGTGCCGACCACGACGTGGGAGACGGAGGCGGCGTCGACGGCGGCGGCATCCAGGGCGGCGGTCACGGCATCGACAGGGCTCTCCGGCGTCGAGGGCACCTTGGCGATCGCGATGGCCCCGGTCTCCTCGTCGACCGCGACGAGGTCGGTGAACGTGCCCCCGGTGTCGATGCCGACGCGGATCATCGGTGTCAATCTAGGTGATCGCCGCTGTAGGGGCCGGATATATCCGGCCCCTACGACATCGTCACAAGTCCGGCCCTACGACATCGTCACGAGGACGCGGCCCGGCTCGCCGGCCAAGGAGGCACGCACGGCGGCATCGGCCTGCTCGAGCGGGAACGACGGTCCCAGTGCGCCGGCCAGGTCGAGCCGGCCGCTGCGAACGTGCTCGAGGAGCCCAGGGAGAGCCGTCGCCGGATCTTCGGAGCCGTAGAGCGAGCCGGTGAGCGTCTTCTCCTCGTTCGTGAGCTGGGCGGGCTCGAGCTCGTAGCGCGCGCCGGCCGGCGGCATGCCGACAGCGACGACGGTGCCGCCGCCCCGGACCGCACGCACCGCCAGCGCGAACGTCTCCGCCCCGCCGACGGCGTCGACTGCGACGTCGAACTCGCCTCCGACGTCCTGCGGGCTCAGTGCCTCGGTGGCGCCGAGCCGGAGCGCCTGCGGCCCGCCGCGCTTCCAGCGGGTCGACGGCGACGATGCGCGCCGCGCCGGCGATCCGGGCGGCCTGGACGCAGAACTGGCCGATTCCGCCCGCGCCGATCACCACGACGCTCGATCCCTCCTCGACCCGCGCCCGGTTCAGGATCGCGCCGACACCGGTGAGCGCCGCGCAGCCGATCAGGGCGCCGTGCTCGAGCGGCACGTCGTCCGGCAGCGGCAGCACGGCGGCGGCCGGGACGACGATCTGCTCCGCGAGCGCCCCGATCGCGGTCATCCGGTAGACGGGGCTGCCGTCGAGCGACATGCGCGTCGTGCCGTCCGGCAGCGTGCCGGCCGCGATTCCCGCCCGCAGCGGTGCGCAGGCGACCGGCCGCCCCTGGCGGCACGGCTCACACTCGCCGCAGGCCGGAGCCCACGACAGCACGATGCGGTCGCCGGGCGAGATCCCGGAGACGTCGCCCCCGACGGCCTCGACGACACCTGTGCCCTCGTGGCCGAGCACCATCGGCGTCGGCCGCGTCCACTCGCCCCGGACGAGGTGGAGGTCCGAACCGCAGATGCCGACCGCCGCGACGCGCACCAGCACGTCGCCGAGCCCAGGCGGCTCGAGCTCGATCTCGCCGACGTCAAGCGGTAATCCGGGCGCACGGAAGAGCGCCGCGCGCGTCTTCATCTGGCCAGCGAGCCGGCTAGCCGCCCGCTCCTACGGGCCGGATGAGATCCGGCCCTTACGACTGTTCCCGGAGGTCGGTCCACGAGACGGTCCGCCCGATTTACGGCTCGCCCTTCCTCGAGGCCGTGGCCTTTCCGACCGCCCGGCCGAGCACGGCCAGGACCTCCTTCGTGGAGGCGCGGTCGGCGATCATCTGGAGGGCGTAGTTGAGGCCCGCGTTGTGCCAGTCGTCGTCGATGGTGGAGGTCCCATCCGTGACGACGATGGCGTGGTAGCCGGCGTCGGCCGCGTGGCGCGCCGTGTGCTCGATGGAGAAGTTCGTCCAGGCGCCGGTGATGATCAGGTCCTCCGTGCCGAAGCCGCGCAGGAGGTTGTCGAGGTTCGTCCCGTGGAAGGCGTTCATACGGGACTTCTCGACGATGTGGTCGCCGCGCTTGGGCTCGAGCCCCTTGACCGGTGCCGCACCCCAGCTTCCGCGGACGACGCCGTTCGTCTCCTTGACGGACTGGAACAGCGGAGCGTTCAGCTTGAGCCCCGGTGCGCCTTTCTCCACGACGTACCAGACGTGCACCACGGGCACGCCCGCCGCTCGCGCCGCGGTGGCGAGCGACTTGACGTTCGCGACCACGTTCTGGCTCTTCGCGTGCTCGGCGGGAGCCGGGTTGTCGCGGGTGAACGCGCCGCCCGGCATGATCACGTCGTTCTGCAGGTCCTGGATGATCAGGGCGCTCTTGCTGGGAGCGAACTTGACGGCCATTCGCCTCTCCTTCCGTTCGGCCGGACGAGATCCGGCCCTACGTCATGTATGCGAGCCGGTTGCCGCTCACCTTGCACTGGAAGCGGTAGACCGACGTCGACGACGGCACGTAGAGGACGTCCCAGCCCGGCCCGCCCCAGGTGAGGTTGCCGGTGTGCTCGGGGACCTCGACCGTCCCGAGGTGCTCGCCGTCGGGGCTGACGACCCAGACGCCGCCCGGGCCGGTGACCCAGATGTTTCCCGCTTCGTCGCACTTCATCCCGTCGCAGATGCCGGCCGCGAAGTCGTCGGGATCGCCGATGCCGTCGAGGATCACGTCGCCGCCCGCGATCGAACCGTCCGCGTTCACGTCGTAGCTGCGGAGGTGGAGAACACCGGAGTCGTTCACGTAGAGCGTCTTCTCGTCGGGCGAGAAACAGAGCCCGTTGGGCTGCGTGTAGTCGTCCGCGACGCGCTGGAGCTCGCCGCCTCCGGCCGGAAGCCGGTACACGCCCTGGACGTCCATGTCCTGCTCGCGCGGGTTGCCGAAGACATCCATGCGCCCGTACGTCGGGTCGCTGAAGTAGATGGAGCCGTCCGACTTGACGACGACGTCGTTCGGAGAGTTCAACTCCTTGCCGTCGTAGTGCGAGGCGATCGTCTCGCGGCTTGCCTCCGTGCCGTCGGTGTTCAGCCTCGCGCGCACGAGCTGGCTCGTCCAGTGCTCGCAGACGATCAGGTTCATGTCGGTGTCGAGCGTCATGCCGTTGCACTTGTTGGCCGGCTTCATGACCTCGACGATCCCATCGGCCTCCGTCCACTTGCGACGCACGTCCGCCGGCATGTCGGAGAAGAGGAGGTAGCCGTCGGGGTGCCAGATCGGCCCCTCGGTGAACGTGAAGCCGGTCGCGATCTGCTCGACCTGCACGCTCGACGCGACCAGCTCGTAGACCTTCGGGTTGTTCGCGATGACGCCCATCGTGCGGCGGCTCCTTTCGTTTCGGCGGCGGCCGGGAGCTTATCGCGGCCCGTGCGACCGAGCTATCCTGGGGCCATCGAAGCGACCGCGTGAGGGAGGAAGTCCCATGAGCACGACGTTGCCCGACCGGACCGAGACCGAGAGCGCGCCGGTCACCTCGATCGGCCACTGGATCGACGGCGCGAACGTCGCCGGGGCGTCGGGGCGCACCGGCCCCGTCTTCAACCCGGCGACCGGCCGGCAGACCGGCGAGGTGGCGTTCGCCTCGGTGGAGGAGATCGACCGCGCCGTGGCGAGCGGGAAGGCGGCTTTCCCGGCCTGGCGGGCGCTGTCGCTCGCGAAGCGCGCCGAGCTCATGTTCTCGATCCGGGAGCTCGTGCACGAGCGGCGTGCGGACATCGCGGCGCTCCTTACGGCAGAGCACGGCAAGGTCCCCTCGGATGCCCTCGGCGAGGTCACGCGCGGCCTCGAGGTGATCGAGTACGCCTGCGGGATCCCGACTCTGGTCAAGGGAGGCTTCTCGGAGCAGGTCTCGAGCGGCGTCGACGTCTACTCGATCCGCCAGCCGCTCGGCGTCGTCGCAGGTATCACGCCGTTCAACTTCCCGGCCATGGTGCCCATGTGGATGTGGGCACCGGCGCTCGCCTGCGGCAACTGCTTCATCCTCAAGCCGTCCGAAAAGGACCCGAGCGCGTCGCTCCTCGTTGCCGAGCTCCTGAAGGAGGCCGGGCTGCCCGACGGCGTCTTCAACGTCGTCATGGGCGACAAGGTTGCCGTCGACGGGCTGCTCGAGCACCCTGATATCGCAGCCGTGAGCTTCGTCGGCTCGACGCCGATCGCGCGCTACATCTACGAGACCGGCACGAAGAACGGCAAACGCGTGCAGGCGCTCGGCGGGGCGAAGAACCACATGGTCGTCCTTCCCGACGCCGACATCGACATGGCGGCCGACGCAGCGGTGAGCGCCGCCTACGGCTCCGCGGGCGAGCGCTGCATGGCCGTTTCCGTGGTCGTGGCGGTGGGCGACGCGGGCGACGAGATCGTCGACGCGATCAAGCAGCGCCTGCCGAGCGTGAAGGTCGGCCCCGGCAGCGATCCGTCCTCGGAGATGGGACCGCTGATCACAGAGGCTCATCGCGACAAGGTCGCCTCCTACATCGACCGCGGCCGCGAGGAGGGCGCCACGGTCGTCGCCGACGGGCGCGAGCTCGACGTCGACGGCGACGGCTTCTTCCTCGGCGTCTCGCTGCTCGACGGCGTCACGCCGGAGATGGACTGCTACAAGGACGAGATCTTCGGGCCGGTGCTCTCGGTGGCCCGGGTCGCGACCTACGACGAGGCGCTGAAGCTCGTCAACGAGAACCCGTACGGCAACGGCACCGCGATCTTCACGCGCGACGGCGGTGTCGCCCGCCAGTTCCAGTTCGAGGCGAACGCCGGCATGGTCGGCGTCAACGTGCCGATCCCGGTCCCGGTCGCCTACTACTCCTTCGGCGGCTGGAAAGGCTCGCTCTTCGGCGACTCGCACGCCTACGGGCCGGAGTCGATCCACTTCTACACGCGCGGCAAGGTCGTCACGAGCCGCTGGCCCGACCCGGCGACGAGCAAGGTCGACCTCGGGTTCCCGCAGACGAGGTGACCGCAGCCGCGTCGCGGCGGAAATACGGCGTCGGAGGAGGTTCACGGGCCCGCGCCTGTGCCGTGCGGCTGGTTCGGATATCGCGCCCGCGACCGTGGTTGACCTAGCCGAAAACAGCCGCAGGCTGGTTTTCGGCGAAGAGCGGCCGCGACGCGGCCGCGGTCACCCCGCCACGAGCTTCGTCAGGCTCTCGTGCGAGTAGACGTCGGGCACCTCGTGCCAGGCGTCCCAGACGGCGACACGGCAGGCCTGTTGCACGAGCGAGGCCCCTTCCCGGACATCGCCCTTGCGGATGGAGACGTCGCCGAACGGGCCGGGGTAGTCCTTGTCCGCGGGCTTTCCGTCGACCCAGTAGGCGTACTCACCGGGCTCCATCTCCGCCCCGGTCGTCTCGAGCACGGCAGGGAAATCGCCGTACCGCAGGGTGACCGCTCCCGGGTACCCCGTGTGCCACCAGTTGATGTAGTCGTAGCACGCCTGGAGAGTTGCGGGGTCCGAGACTCTGGCCGAGATGCCATGGGTGCCTGCCCACCCGTGGAACCCCTCCACCGGTGACGCGTAGCGGGCTGGGACGCCCTGGGCGTGAAGCGCCCGGACGAGGACGTCCCACGCGGTCTGGACTACGACCTCGCCCGACGACATGAGCTCGATCGCCTCCTCGCCACTGGCCCAGAAGGCGCGGAAGTGGTCGTTGCCGTTCAGGTCTTCGATGATCGCCAGCAAGCCGTCGATCTCGTCCTGTGTGAGGTTGCCGAGGTTCTCGATGCTCATCAGACCGAGCGTCTTTGCCGCCAGGCCGACCTCGAGCAGCGACGGTCCGGCGAGGTCGAAGAGCGCGACCCGACCCTTCCACCGGGCGTTCAGGAGCTCGGCCCAGGAGACCTCCTCGGGTGCCAGCGCGATGACGTCGCTGTTGTACGCGAGCGACCACGTACCGTGCTGTCTTGGCACGCCCGAGCAGAACCGGGGCTCCTCGCCGATGGGCTGCCCGGTTGCCTCGTCGAGCCACTCGACCAGGAGCCCGTCGAGCTCGGGGAACGTGTCGGGTGACGTCGGCCATTGGCCGGAGCGCTCGGGGTCGACGTAGAGCTTGCGAAACGGCGCGTCTCCGGCGCCGTACGGGCAATCCGATGCTCCATCGACGGTGCCGAGGGAGAAGACCGGCGTCATCTCGCTCCAGCGCGTGATCTTCGAGATATCGATCGGCTGCAGGTTCCCCGACGACCAGATGAAGTCGTAGACCGGCGGATTCGCGCGGTGAATGTCGAACGATCCCGGCTGCGTGATCGCCTTCTCGCCCCAGGTGAGGGCGTCGACGGCCTCGAACGCGATCTTGAATCCGAGGTCCTTCTCCGCCTGCTTCAGAATGGACTCGTCCTCACCCAGCCCGAGAATTCGGAGCGTGCCGGTGAACTTCTCGGCAGGGGCGGCGGGCGTCGCCGTAGTCGCCGGCGGCTCACCCTCGGCCGCGCTCGGACCCTCGGTGCCACCGCACGCGGCCACGGCCGAAGCGGCTAGGGCGCCGCCCGCGGCGACACAGCTCGTTGCCAGAAACTCGCGCCGCGTCAGGGGGCGACGAGCCACCGACGAAGCATAGCGCGGTTCGTGACACGATCTAGTTCGCCTCGGCCGTTACCCACACGCCGCCGGCACCGACCGTCACGTCCCCGAGCCTGGCGTCGACGTCGATCGTCGCGACGACGTCACCCCTTCTTGCATCGATTCGCGACACGGTGCGATCGGCGCTGTTGGCCACCCAGACCGCCCCCTGGCCCCCCGCAATGCCGACGGGGCCGCGCCCGACTGCGATGGTCTCCGCGACCCGGTCCTCGGCCGGATCGATCCGCGACACGGAGTCAGCGCCTCTGTTGGTGACCCAGACAGCCCCATCCACGACCGCGATGTCCTCGGCGCGAGAATCGAGCGGGATCGTCGCGGTGAGCTCGTTCGTGGCGGGGTCGATCCGCCACACACGGCCGTCCAGACCCGCGCTCGCCACCCACAACGCCCCGCCGCCGAAGGCGACCGCACCGGCCCGGCTGGGGAGGGAAATCGTCTCCTGAACGGCGCCCGTGCCCGGGAACAGCCGAACGACCGCATCTTCGGCGAGGTCGCCCACCGCGAGCCAGACGGAGCCCCCGCCCACGGCCAGGAGCGCCAGACCGGTGCCGAGCTCTCGCTCGCGGCGCACCGCGCCCGACTCCGCGTCGATCTTCGTGAGCACCGCGTCGCCCTCGCGCGTGCTCGTCACCCAGACCGCCCCTTCTCCGACCGCCACTGCAAGAGGCGAGCCGTCGACCACGATCGTCCTCGCGACGGTGTTGGTCTCCGAATCGATCTGCGACACCGTCTCGTCGTCGAAGTTGGCGACCCACGCCCACCTCTCTCCGGCGGCGACACCGGTGGGACTCGATCCGACCGGTACCGTTGCGGCGAGCTCGTTCGTTGCCGGGTCGAGCTTTGCGAGCGAGTCGACCTGGAGCGGCGGAGGCGTGGAGGGCTCGCCTCGGACGAGGAGAAACGCGAGGACGGCGACGCCGATGACGAGCAAGCCGGAAAGGCCGAGGAGGAGCGGCGCCCGCCGGCGGATGAAGGCCGCGACTCCGGTCTCACCAGGCAGGCCGAGCTCGGCCCTCGCGTCCTCGACGAGCTCGCGGCAGCTCCCGTATCGCTCCTCCGGCGACTTCGCCAGGGCTTTGACGAGAACGGGGTCGAGGCCGACCGGCAGGTCGGGATTGAGCACGCTCGCGGACGGTGGATCCTCGGCGACGTGACCCCAGAGGACCGCCAGCGGGCTCTCCCCACCGAACGGCGTCTGACCCGTCAGACACTGGAACAGGACACAGCCGAGCGAGTAGACGTCGGCGCTGAGGTCTAGCGGCCCTCCCCGGATCTGCTCCGGGGCAACGTAGTCGGCTGTCCCGGAGAGATGGCCGGCCTCGGCCGGAGTAGCGTCGGCGGCGACGTGCTTCGAGAGACCGAAGTCGCACAGGTAGCAGTGCTCGCGGCCTCCCTCCGTCGTCACGAGGATGTTGCCCGGCTTCACATCCCGGTGCACCAGACCTCGCTCGTGCGCCGCATCCAGGGCATCGGCGACCTGCTCGACGATCGTCAGCGCGCGGTCGGGCGCGAGCAGGCTCTCCTTCTCCAGCACGCTCCGGAGATCGATCCCCTCGACGTAGCGCATCGCGATGAACAGGCGCCCGTCGTCCTCGCGCGCCTCGTAGATCGGGATGATTCGCGAGTGGTCGATCGACGCGGCCAGGCGAGACTCGCTCAGGAAGCGCTCGCGGAAGCGCGTGTCCTCCGCGAGCTCGGGTGCCAGCAGCTTCAGCGCCACCTTGCGGCCGAGTACGAGATCCTCGGCGAGGTACACGACACCCATGCCGCCCCGCCCGAGCAACGCCTCGATCCGGTAACCGGCGACCTCGCTGCCTCGGCGGAGGTCCGACTCGAGCGACCGCTCCACCGAGCCAGAGTACGACGCTCCGGGAGACGCCGCAAGAGCGCCTACCGCCGCTCAGCGTGCAGCATGGCCGACGTCGGCCTATGAGCCCGGGCGAAGCTCCTTTTCCCAGGTCGCGAAGCGCGGGTGTGCAGTCATGCCCACACGCCCGTAGATGCGAGTGGCACCCGTTTCGGACTCGGCGTCGACGTGGAGGTCGCAGCCCGCCTTCCCGCGCGCGTAGAGGGCGCGGAAGGTCTGACGCACGAGCGCCTCGCCGATCCCTCGCCGCCGGTAGGCACGCCGGACCCCGAGCACCTGCGCGTAGCCGCGCGACGCGTCCTCCTCTGACTCCTCGATCGCCGTCATGTAGCCGGCCACCTCGTCGCCCGACCAGGCGACGTGACACAGCGCCGGATCGAACATGGGCCCGGCCATGACGTAGTGGCGAAAGTCCTCGTACGTCGGCTCGCCCGCGCCCCAGTGATCGGCGAATGCCTCGCGGTCAGCCTCGAAGACGGGTCGCGCATCGACATCAGGCCTCAGCGTCCGCACCTCGATGCCGGGAAGCGCGCGGGGCGCCGCCGGCTCGCCGTCGAAGTCGATCCGCATGAGCCAGAAGCGGCGCACCTCGCGGTAGCCGCAGGACGTCATCAGGCTGCTCGCCTGCGGCACGCCGACGAGCGTGTCCGCGTGGAGCACGACGCGTCGGTTCGCTTCTACCAGCTCGAGAACGCGGCGGGCGCGTCGCTCGCTCTCGGCCACGACCGCCGCTCCGATGCCGCGGCCATGGCACGGGAGCGCGACGATCCCGAGGATGGACACCTCGGTATAGGGAGGGTCGACGCCGACACCGAAGTAGCCGCACAGCGCTCCATCGGGCCCCTCGACGACGGCGACATCCCGTTCGCGGTCTATGGACGGCGCCGTCCAGTTCCGCTGCAGCCACGTCGCCGAGTAGACCCGGGCGCCGATGAGCGCCTCGCACTCCTCGTTCGCGAATGCGGCGACCGGTCCCGCGTCCTCGTCCCGGGCCGGCCGGAAGCGATATCCGGGAGGCAGCGCCATGGTCCTCGTCAGCCCAGCCCTGCCAGCTCCCGCGCGTAGGCGACGACACGGCTCGAGTCGTACGAGCGCGCGATCATGAGCTTCTCGGCCTCGAGCGAGCCTTCCGCGTGCACGGCGAGAACGGCCTGGTAACCGGCGTACTCGCGGGCGAGCAGGTCGCTCGCGAGGTTCATCAGCGCGAGCCGCTCGGATGCCGGAATCGCCCCTGCCAGGTACTTCTCGAGGTAGGGACGCACCTCCTCGGAGCGCCAGTCATGGCCCGACGGGCCGGTCACGAGCAGTCCGCCGGCGATGTCGATCACCTGCTCGACCGCCTCGACGTAGCCGCGGGCGAACTGCCACTTGGCCAGGTTCGTCGTCAGCGGGTCGGGATACGCGATCCCGGTCGGCTCGTCGACCTGGAAGCGATCGGCGGCGAGATGGGTGAGGCCACGGACGGTCTCCGCGTAGCCGACGAGGTGGATCAGCTTGTCGCGCACGTGCCCGGCGCGCTGGATGCCGTTCGCCTCGGCGAGCGCGACGGCGAGGCCGACGAGACAGTCGATGAGCGGGAGCTTGTAGGAGACGGCGGTGAAGCGGTGGTACTCGACGAACGTGAGCGCCAGCTGCCCGGCGAGACGCGTGTCGCGGTCGAGGAAGATCCGCTCGGTCGGCACGAAGACGTCGTCGAAGACCGTGAGCGTCTCGACCATCTTGTGCCGTGCCGAGACGGGGCGCGTCCACGGATCGGGGTCGGCGTGGAGGAAGTCCGAGCAGAAGAGCTTCACGCCCGGAGTGGCGACGGGCACCGCGAAGGCGATCGCCCAGTCCTCCTCCCCCTCGGCAAGCGCGCGCGTCGGGATCACGATCAGCTCGTCGGCCTGGGGCGTGTAGGACGTATGCGCCTTGGCACCCCGCACGACGACGCCGTCGGGCCGGCGCTCGACGACGCGGACGTACATGTCGGGGTCGGCCTGCGCGGACGGCCCCTTCGTCCGGTCGCCCTTGACGTCGGTCTGCGCGACGGCGAGCGCGAGATCGCGGTCGCGGCAGTGCTCGTAGAAGGCGCCGACGTTCGCGTCGTGGGACGTGCCGCGGGCGACGCGGTGCAGCGCGAAGAGCGCATCCGTGCCGATCTCCTTGACGAGCAGGACGAGCGTCTTCCCGTAGGCGGTCGCCGCCTCGATGAGCGCGGAGCGCCTGCGCAGGTCGTCGCCGTCGCGCGGAAGGTGGTAGTACGTCGAGCTTCCCTCCGTGACGCCGAGCTCCGGGTGCTCCTCGGCGAAGGCGAAGTCGAGCGCCGCATGGCGCGAGACGATTCCGAGCTCCGGGTGCTCGACGACGTCCGCGACCCGCTCGCCGCGGTAGTAGACGTCACGGCCGTCGCGAAGCCCGTCCAGGTACTCCTCGGCAGTCCGCACCGCACCTCCTCGTCCCGTTGGCTGGGTCAGATCCCTGCCGGCCGCTCTAGTATCGACGGACTGCGCGGAGAGCGGAGCGAAAGGAGCTCGTCATGGCGAACGACAACCAGATCATCGACCCGTGACGCGACCCCGCTTCGAGAACCGGGTCTGCCTCGTCACCGGCGGCGGGCGCGGGATCGGCCGCGGCATCGCGCTCGGGCTTGCCGCGGAGGGAGCCCATGTGGGCGTGGCCTCGCGCACGCGCTGGCAGTGCGAGGAGGTCGCCGGGTTGATCGGCGAGGGCGGGCTCGCGCTCGAGACCGACGTGACCGACGAGGCGTCGTGCGAGCAGGCGGTCCTCGAGCTGACCCAGCGCTTCGGCCCTCCGACCATCGTCGTCAACGCTGCGGGCATCTCGCCCGTCCGGCAGCGAGCGGAGGCACACGACGTCGACGCCTTCCGCCGGATCCTCGACGTGAACCTCACCGGCGCGTACCTGATGACCCGGGCGGCCGCCCCCGGCCTGCTCGAGGGACATGGCAGCGTCGTCATGGTCGCGAGCGTCCTCGGGACGATCGCAAGCCCGCGCCTGGCCGGCTACGGGTCCTCGAAGGGCGGGCTCGTCCAGCTCACCCGTACGCTCGCGCGGGAGTGGGCCGACCGAGGCGTGCGCGTCAACGCCCTCTGTCCCGGCTACGTCGAGACCGAGCTCACCGCCCCGCTCCTCGGGGTCGACCGCCTGCGCGACGAGATCGTCCGCCACACGCCGCTCGGACGCATCGCGACCGTGGAGGAGATCGTCGGGCCGGCGCTCTTCCTCGCCTCGGACGAGGCGTCCTACATCACGGGCGCCGCGCTGCTCGTCGACGGGGGCACGGCGGCCTAGATGGTTGATTCCACGATCCTCGCGCCGCCGGATGCGCCATCTGGCGCGGCGGCGGAGGCTTATTCGATGGACTCAACCATGTCCGAGCCCGGGCTGTCGTCAGCACGATGAGCTCGAGCTTCGATGACCTCTACCGCGAGAGACAGGGCCGGTATGCGAAGGACGAGGAGGACGAGCGCTTCCTGCAGGCGCTCAATGAAGATCTCCAGGCGCGCGAGCGCGAGCTCTACCGCGACGTCGGCGTCGACCACCCCTTCATCTTCGTCCTCGGCTCACCGCGCTCGGGCACGACGCTCACGAGCCAGCTGCTCGCCTACTGCCTCGACGCCGGCTACGTGAACAACGTGGCCGCCCGCTTCTGGCTCGCGCCCGTGCACGGGATCCGCCTCGCCCGGCTGGTCGTCGGCGAGCGTGGCGAGACGTCGTTCCGGTCGGACTACGCGCGCACCGACGGCCTGCTCGACATCCACGAGTTCGGCTACTTCTGGCGCCACTGGCTGCACAAGGAGACGTTCGACGACGTCGTGCACGCACGCGAGCGCGAGCGCGAGATCGACTGGAACGGCCTCCGCCGGACGCTCGCCAACGTTCAGCACGAGCTCGGCAAGCCGTTCGTGGCCAAGAACGTGCTCGCCGCCTACCACCTGGAACGGATCGGGGAGACGCTCGGGCCCGTCGTCTGGGTGTACGTCGAGCGCGACCCGCTCGACGCCTGCGTCTCGATCCTCGACGCGCGGCGGCGCTACTACGCCGATCCGCGCACGTGGTGGAGCTACGTTCCGCCCGAGTACCCGCTGCTGAAGGATCTCGACGAGTGGGAGCAGGTCGCGGGTCAGGTGCACTACCTGACCCGGTTCTACGCGCGGGAGCTCGCGCGACTGAGCACGGCCGCCGTCGTCAGGATCCGCTACGAGGAGCTCTGCGCCGATCCCGGGAGCGTTCTCGAGGCCGTCCGCGCGTGCACGGCCGACGCCTACGGCTACGAGCTGGCCGTCCGCGACGAGCCCCCGACGTCATTTCCGGTCCACCGCCACGAGGATCGCAGCGAGGACAAGGAGCGGTTCGAGGCGCTGCTCGGCGGCCTCCGGGCCGGGGCATAGATCCTCCGATGGCGGAGCGCGTCGTCGCCGTCCATCAACCGAACTACGTTCCCTGGCCCGGCTACTTCCACAAGCTCGCCCACGCCGACGTCTTCGTCTACCTCGACTCGGTGCAGTACCCGCGCGGACGCAGCTTCGCTGCCCGCAACCGCATCAAGACGCCGAACGGCGTCACGTACCTGACGGTGCCGATCTCGATTCCACACGGCCGGGAGGGCAAGGTGAGCTACCTCGAGGTGCAGTTCGCCGACGAGTCGTGGCGAGACACCCACCTGCGCACGATCGAGCAGAGCTACCGCAAGGCTCCTCACTTCGACGAGGTCTTCCCGCTCTACCGGGACGGGCTGGAGCGTGGCCGAACGTTCGTCGACGTCACGATCGGCCTGCTCGAGGCGTTCGCCTCGTACCTCGGCATCGAGACGGAGCGCCTGCGACTGTCGGAGCTCGGGACGGCGTCGGGCGGCAAGGAGCAGCTCGTGCTCGACATCTGCCTGGCCGTCGGCGCCGACGTGTACCTCTCGGGCTCCGGCGCCGGGCGCGACTACAACGACGAGCAGCTGTTGCGGGAGAACGGGATCGAGCTCCGCTACGACGAGTTTCGCTACCCGGAGCATGCGCAGCTCTGGGGGGCGTTCGAGCCTGACCTGTCGATCCTCGACCTGCTCTTCAACTGCGGTCCCGCGAGCCGCGACTACGTCATCGATCGGTGACGGCCCGACGCGCGGTCGCATATGGTCTCGGACGAGCCGGGCGATGAGCGAGATCACCTACCTCGAGGCGATCAGGGCGGCCATCGCCGACGCGATGCGGGAGGACGAGCGCGTCTTCGTGCTCGGCGAGGACATCGGCCACTTCGGCGGCCCCTTCGGCGTCACGAAGGGGCTGGTGGAGGAGTTCGGCGAGGAGCGGCTGATCGACACGCCGATCTCCGAGGAGGCGTTCGTCGGCGCGGCGCTGGGCGCGGCGTGGATGGGCGAGCGGCCGATCGCCGAGCTGCAGTTCGCCGACTTCATCACGTGCCCGTTCGACGTGGTCATGACCGTCGGCGCGAAGACGCACTGGCGCTCCGGGATCCGGCTCCCGATGGTCGTCCGGGCCCCGTTCGGCGGCGGCGTGCGCGGCGGCCCGTTCCACGCCTCGTCGCCGGAAGGGTGGTTCGTCGGCACGGCCGGGCTGAAGGTCGTCTGCCCGGGATCGGTCGAGGACGCCTACGGGCTCCTTCGGGCCGCGATCGACGACGACGACCCGGTGATCTACTTCGAGCACAAGGGCCTCTACCGCCGGCTTCGCGGCGCGCAGCCCGAGCCGGCCCACCGGACGCCGATCGGCCGCGCCCGGGTCGTCCGCCCCGGCTCGGACGCCACGATCGTGACCTACGGAGCCGGTGTCGACCTCGCCGTGCGCGCCGTGGAAGAGCTCGACGTCGAGATCCTCGACCTGCGCACCGTATGGCCGCTCGACAACGATGCCATCCTGGAGTCGCTCGCGAAGACATCGCGCATCCTCGTCCTGCAGGAGGCGGCCCGCTCGATCGGCGCGGCGAGCCACGTGCTCTCGCTCGTCGCGCGCGAGGGCTTCGAGCTCCTCGACGCTCCGCCCGCCCTCGTCGCGCCGCCCGACACGCCGGTCCCGTTCGCCCCCGAGCTCGAGGACGCCTACATCCCCTCCACCGAGCGCGTGCGCGCCGGGCTCGAGGAGCTGCTCGCCTTCTAGGCGCTCCGCACATGACGTCCGACGTCCATACCGAGGTCTCCATCGCACCGGCCGCGGACGCGCCGACCGTCCCGCGCGACGTGCGCGTCCGGCTGCTCGACCTGATGCTGCTGCAGCGCGTCGCCGAGGACCGGATCTTGGCGCTCTACCGGCAGGGGCGGATCGCCGGCTCCGTCTACACGGGTCGCGGCCAGGAGGGCGTTGCCGCAGCCGCCGGGCTCGCGCTCGGCGCCGACGACGTCGTCCTGCCGCTCAACCGTGAGCAGGCCACGCACTACGCCCGCGGCGTCACGGTCGCCGATGTGCTCCGCAACTTCCTCGGCAAGGGCACGGGCCCCACGCGCGGGCGCGACGGGAACATGCATTTCGGCAAGCCCGAGCTGAACGTCTTCCCGCTCGTCTCGATGCTCGGTGACCTCGTCCCGGTCTGCGTCGGCGCCGCGCTCGCGTTCAAGCGCCGGGGGGAGCCGCGAGTCGCGCTGACTTTCCTTGGCGAGGGCGCCTTCTGCGTGGGCGACGTCCACGAGGGGCTGAACCTCGCGGGCGTCCTGCGCGTCCCCGCGGTCTTCGTCCTCCAGAACAACCAGTACGCGTACTCGACGCCGACCGGCCGCGAGATGCTCAACACGAGCATGGCCGACCGCGTCCGGGGCGGCTGGTCGCTCCCCTGTGCGCGCGTCGACGGCACCGACGCGCTCCTGACGTACGAGGCGATCCGCGACGCCGTCGAGTCGGCGCGCGCCGGCGAGGGACCGCAATGCGTCGAGGCGGTGACGCTGCGCGGACACGGCCATGCCGCCCACGACGACGCCGGTTACGTCCCCGAGGCGCTGCGCGCGCAGTTCGGCGACCCGATCGACCGCCTCGCCGCCCGCCTACGCCTCGACGGCCTCTCCGAGGACGACGTCGAGGCGCGCCGCCGCGCCGCCGCCGTCGCCGTCGCGGCGGGGCTCGCCGAGGCCGAGGCAGCGCCGCAACCTGACCCCGCCGACCTCGAGGACGGCATCTACGCGACGCCGATCGTCTGAGCCGGACGAGCAGATGGCATCGTGCGTGGTGACGGGAGCGGCGATGGGCGCCGGCAGGGCGATCGCTGCGGAGCTGCTCGAGGACGGCTACCACGTCGTCGGCGTCGACTGGAACCCGGATGCCCTGGAAGCAACAGGCGCCGAGCTCGGCGTTGGGTTCGAGCCCATGCACGGCGACGTCGGCGACTGGGAGACGCACGAGCAGGCCGCCGAGGCCGCCGAGCGCACGGCGCCCCTGCGGGGTTGGGTCAACAACGCCGGCATCGACATCCAGGGCGGTGCGCACGAGGTCACGCCCGAGGAGATCGCCCGCGGACTGCGTGTGCTCCAGCTCGGCGTCATGTACGGCACCGCCGTCGCCGTGCGGCGCATGCTGCCGGGCCGCGCCGGATCCATCGTCAACGTGTCCTCGATCCAGGGCATCGCCGCCTTCCCGCGCTACTACGTCTACGGAGCGGCGAAGGCCGCCGTCGTCCAGGTCTCCCGCAGCGTCGCCGTGGATTACGGCCCCTTCGGCATCCGCTGCAATACCGTGCTGCCGGGCACGATCGAGACGCCGATGACAGAGCAGGTCCTGCGTACCGGCGTCCCCCGCGAAGAGGCACTGCGCCTCGAGGGCGAGCTTCATCCACTCGGCCGGGTGGCACAGCCAGAGGAGATCGCCGCCGTCGTCGCGTTCTTGCTCTCCGAGCGAGCCGCGTTCGTGAGCGGCGCCGCGCTGCCGGTCGACGGCGGCGCGACGGCGCGCTGCTACGCCTACCCGCCTGCGGAGATCGCGAGCCCGGCAGAGCCGCACTGACGGCGAGGGGCCGAGCGAGCCCGGCCCCTCGTCTCAGCAAGCAAGGCCTCTAGCAGTCGGCGTCGTCGACGTCATCGTCGTCGTCGCAGTCCAGGTCATCGTCCGAATCGTCGTCGTCGTCCAGGTCGTCGTCGTCGGAGTCGTCGTCGTCGACGTCGTTGTCATCGGTCTCGTCGTCGTTGCGATCGTCGTCGTCGCGGGTGTCGCTGTCGTCGACGACGACCGTGTCGGGGTCGTCGCGATCGTCGCCGGCCAGCGCCACCGTCGTGCCGCCGATCGCGCCCGCGATCACGATGACAATCAGGGCCAGTACCCTCTTCGATTTCAGGAATCGCATTGCTGCCTCCGTTCTCGCTCGTTCCGCCTCTCAAGCGAGGCTCCATCCGCGAGACAGGGTGCGCCGACCGCCTCAGCAACCGCTCAACGCAGGCTCAACGCCGCCCGCGCGCGCTACCCGGTGATCCCGCAAGCGCACCGCGTTAGAATCGCCCTCACGGGCTGGCCGTGCGAGGCTTGCGCCCGGCGACCCGAACGAAGGAGCACGGACGGTGGAGGTTCTCCTCCCGCTATCCCCGGACGAAGCGGCCCAGGCATACGGCGACGGCGACGGCGTCACCGTGCTCGGCGGGGGTACGATCGTCGTTCCGGAGATCACGCACGGGCGGCTGCGACCCGGCCGGGTGCTGATGCTCGGCCGCAGCGGCCTCGACAGCGTGTCCCGCGCCGGAGGCATGGTCACGATCGGCTCGGCGGTATCGGTCGCGGCGCTCGAGGACGGCGACGAGCCGCTCGCTACCGCCGCGCGCCACGTCTCCGACCCGGAGATCCGGGGACAGGCGACAGTGGGCGGTAATCTCTGCGCCCCGACGAGCGACGAGGCGCCGCGTGGCGATCTCCAGGCGCCGCTGATCGCGCTCGGCGCTCAGGTCCGCTCGACGGGCGCGGGCGGCGAGCGCACGGAGCCGATCGAGGAGTTCCTCGACGCGCGAGGCGGACGGCTCGTGCTCGACGTGTCCTACGAGGACGTCGCACGCACCAGCGGCTACGCGGCCGTACGGAGACCGCACGCGCACCATTACACGATCCTCGCGGCTGCGGCGACGCGCGCCGGCGACAGCGTCCGCGTCGCCGTGACGGGAGCCGGCCCGACCGGCGTCCGCTGCCTCTCGGTCGAGGACGCGATCGCCTCCGGCGCGACCCCAGACGATGCCGCCGCGAGCGTGCTCGCCGACGTCGAGCCGCGAGACGACGCGCTCGCCTCGGCTTGGTACCGCTCCCGCGTGCTGCCGGGCCTCGTCGCCCGGGCGCTCACCGACCTCTAGGAGTGCCGATGAAGCTGACCGTCAACGGAGTGACGCACGAGATCGCGAGCCCCCCGCTCAGCCCTCTCCTGCACGTGCTGCGCGACGAGCTCGACGTGACCGGGCCCAAGGCCGGGTGCCAACAGGGAAGTTGCGGCACCTGCACGGTCCTCGTCGACGGCGAGCCGCGGCGCTCATGTCTCGTCGCCGCGGCGGCAGCCGACGGCGCGGAGATCGTCACTGTCGAGGGTCTCGGCGACGCACGCCGGCTGAGCGCGATCCAGGCGTCCTTCTACCACTACTACGGCTCCCAGTGCGGCTTCTGCACGCCCGGCATGGTGGTTGCCGCCTACGCGCTCCTGCAGCGCAACAGCTCGCCGACACGGCAAGACATCCAGCATGCGCTCGCCGGCCACATCTGCCGCTGCACGGGGTACGTGAAGATCATCGACGCGATCGAGGCGGTCGCCCGCGGCGAGACGTTCGACGAGGCCGACCGCGAGCATCATCCTCAGCCGGGCGAGCCCGAGGTCGCGGTGAAGGGAGCACCGGCATGAAGGCCGTCGGCGCTCGGCTCCCCCGCTACGACGGCCTCGCGCACGTCACGGGTCAGACCGTCTACGTGGACGACGTGCGGGTGCCCGACGGCAACCTGTGGGCGAAGGCGCTGCGCTCACCGGTGCACTCCGCCCGGATCCGTGGCTTCGACGCGCGCAAGGCGGCGGAGCTCCCCGGCGTGCGCGGCATCGTCACGCACGACGACGTGCCGAAGAACGTCTACGGCCACCTCGAGGCGCTCGGCGTTCCTGCCGACGAGCCCCTGCTCGCCGTCGACGAGGTTCGCTACAAGGGCCAGCCGATCGCGGTCGTCGCCGCAGACAGCGAGGGTGCGGCCCAGGCCGCGGTCGAGGCGATCGAGGTCGACCTCGAGGAGCGCGAGCCGCTGCTCGACATCCGAACCGCCTTCGACGCGGATGCGCCGCAGATCCACCCCTGGGGCAACTGGTATCCGTTCTTCGGCGGTCCCGACCAGGGCCCGGACCGGCGTCAGATTCGCAAGGGCGACGTGGACGCCGCATTCGACAAGGCCGACGTCGTCGTCCAGGGCGTCTACCGCCCGCAGGCGATCGAGCACTGCCCCCTGGAGACGCAGGTCGCCATGGCCGTGCCCGAAGCCTCCGGCCGCCTCGTCATCTACTCGTGCACGCAGGCCATGTACTTCTCGATGGGCGTCGTCGCCGCGCATCTCGAGGTGCCGCTCAACAGGCTCAAGCTCGTCGGAGGCACGGTCGGCGGCGGGTTCGGGGGCAAGGTCGACAGCGCGGCGGAGACGCTCTGCGCGCTGCTCGCGCTGAAGACGGAGCGGGCGGTGAAGTGGCGCTGGACGCGGGAGGAGGAGTTCCTCGCCTCCTCGACGCGCGCGCCGTGGCACATCGAGATCGCCGACGCGGTGACGAGCGACGGCTGGATCCTCGGTCGCAAGACGCTCACGCTGCACGACTCGGGCGCCTACGCGCGGTTCTCGCCGTACGGCTTGACGAAGCACGCGTTCCACCACGTGGGCGCGTACACCGTCCCGAATGTCCACTTCGACGGGTACGTCATCTTCACGAACCGCGTGCCCACGACGGCGATGCGCGGCTTCGGCGTCACGTCCGTGTCGCTCGCGGTCGAGACCCACATGGCGCGGGTCGCACGCGTCCTGGGAATAGATCCCTACGAGCTCCGGCTAAAGAATGCAAACCGCATCGGCGACACGACGCCGAACCTGGTCACGCTCATCGACCCGTCGACCGTCCCGGTGCTGCAGGCCATCGCCGGCGCGGCGGGGGTCGAGCTGCCGGCGAAGTACAAGGCGATGACGAGCGAGCCGCGCACGGGCGAGCTGCTGCCCGAGTGGCTCGTCGCGCAGCAGGCGACAGACGGAGGAGCGTAGATGGCGAAGCATCGCGGCCGGGGAGTCTCGACGATCGAGTACCCGACCGGCATGAACCAGAACGGCGACCCGAGCCAGGCCTGGATCAAGCTGAAGCCGGACGGGCGCGTCGACGTGTTCGCCGGCACAGTCGACATCGGACAGGGCTCCAAGACCGTCCACACACAGATCGTCGCGGATGCGATCGGCGTCCCCTACGACTGGGTGACGATGGACAACTCGAACACCGACTCGTCGCCGGTCTGCACGGGCACGTTCGCCTCGCGCGGCACCTTCATCGGTGGCAACGCCGTGCGCTTTGCGGCCGAGCGGGTGCGCGAGCGCATCCTCGACATCGCGTCGCGCCTGCTCGAGGCGGACGCGTCCGACCTCGAGATCGCCGACGGCGAGGTATCGGTCAAGGGCGTGCCGGACAAGAAGGTGTCGGTGTCGGACGTGGCCGGCGCTGCGACGTGGGTCTACGGCGAGCTCATCACCGGTACCGGGGCGGCGTTGAAGCCGTTCGCCGCGGTCGACCCGGAGAGCGGAGCCGTGGAGATCGAGCCGCATTCCGCGATCTCGTATGCCGCCTGCGTCGCCGATGTCGAGGTGGACGACGAGACCGGCGAGGTGACCGTCCTGAGACTGATCCAGGCCTACGACGTCGGCCGGGCCATCAACCCCACCCTCGTCGAGGGGCAGATCGAAGGCGGCGCGATGATGGGCCTCGGCCTCGGGGTGCTCGAGGCCTCCTATCCGTACTACCCGGACGTCGAGCACCGCGGCGGTCAGTTCGGCACGTATCTCGCCCCGAGCATGCAGGACCTGCCCGACATCGAGTCGCTGATTCTCGAGAACCCCTCCCACGACGGCCCGTTCGGCGCCAAGGCGATCGGCGAGATGGCGAACAACGCCCAGCCGCCGGCGATCTCCTCCGCCGTCTACGACGCGGTCGGCGTCTGGGTCACCGACATGCCGATCACCCCGGAGAAGGTGCTGCGGGCGCTCGACGAGAAGACGGCCGGAAAGCCCGAGTACCGCCAGGACGGCAAGCGCGTGATCTTCGACGAGGAGATCTCGGTCAACACGGTCGGGAAGGGGCACGTCCGGCTCGAGGTGTCCGCGTGACCCCGGAGGCCTCGCCGTTCCGCACCTGGAACGGCGTGGAGCAGCACGAGTTCGTCGAGGGCGTGCGGCTGCACGCGATCGGCGGCGAGCAGGTGCTGCTGTGCCGCGTCACGTACGAGCCGGGCAAACGGGTGCAGCTGCACAAGCACGACGCGACGGAGCAGGTCATGTGGATCATCGACGGCTCCGTCGACATGGCGATCGAGGGTGAGTGGACGACCCTCGCGGCCGGGGACGTCGTCGTCGTCAACCGCGGGCTCGAGCACGAGCTCCACTCGGAGGGCGGCGTCACCTTCATGGAGGCGCTCTCCCCCGTCCCGCTCGACCACGTGCCCGACCGCGAGCGAGACCTGGTCCTCGGCCCCGACGGCGGGTCCGGGCACGTCGAGCGCTGAGCAGCCCTCGCAGGCTACTCGAGCGCTGATGTCGCCTAGCGCCGGGAAATTGGGGATTGTGGGGATTGGGGTCTGACCCATGGGGTCAGACCCCCTACAGGTGTGTGACGGACCGTGCCAACTTCGTGGCTGCTCTGTGACAAATCTCCGCAGCCCGCCGGCGGCTGTAGGCGCGAGGAGTCCGTGGGAGTAAGGGTCTCCCCCGGTTGACGGAGGGCTGACCCGCCCGGGGGCAAGCTCACACTCCGGAGCTACGCGACCGCGCCGCTCGTCTGCTGCCAGCGTCGACTTACGCGAGCGTGAACGGCAGGCGCGTCACTTCCGGCAGGGTGCTGCCCCCCGGCGAAGAATCGGAGCCTCGAGCCCGATGTCGAGGTTGTAGGCAAGCTGCAGCTCGTAGCTGCCGGCCTGGAGGGACGCGCCGGTGACGAGGACGAGGGCTCGGGCGCCGTCATCGCTCCAGACCAGAAGGCTTCCGGGGACTGGTTGATCTCTGCCGGCGCGATCCTGCCTCGTCAGCTGCCAGCCGATGCGCTCCCAGGCCAGGGGCTCCGGGCTCTCGAGGAGCAAAGCCTGCCGCCGCCCACCCTGCATGAGCTCCGAGAGCTCGACGACGGGTGGCAGCGGACGATACGCGCCGGCAAGCAGCAGTGCGTAGAGCGCGTCGAAGTGCGTCGCCGCCGTGGCCGAGAGCGACCGGGCAGCTGCCTGAGCTGCGTCCCGCCCGACGGACACGTCCGCCGCCGAGGCGCCGGCCAGCTCCGCCCTGGCGTCCGCCAACGCCTCGACAGTCGAGTCCAGCTCCGCCTTCGCCGCAGCGGCCGCGTCCGCCAGCTCCCCGGCGTCGACACCGCTCACCACCTCGGGATGGACCTGCCCGACGAAGCCGTCGAGATGCTCGACGAAACCGGCATAGCGCGATGTGACGAAGCTCCAGGCGTGCACCGTGCCGCGCGGGGCCGACCGAACGACCAGGTCCGTGAAGACGGGCTCGTCCGTGCCCAGGTGGTACAGACCGGCCTTGCCGGCGCTCAGCCCACCCGGATCGCTCCTACGCGCCAGCTCCACGCCGTCGATCTCGACGATCAGGTCATCGCCCTCACACGCGAGCGCCACAGCGTGTGTGTCGAGCTCGAAATCGACGTCGCAGCCGACTCCGGTGCAGGACCAGATCGGGGTCGGGCCACCGTCGTCGAGCTCGTAGGTGCCGCCGGTGAACGTGCCCGTCAGCCTCGCCAAGTGAACCGCCTGCTCGTTGAGGTTGATCAGCAGCCGATAACAGGCGAAGGTGCCGGCCGCTTCGTCCTGCTGGAAGCGCGCGACGGCGCCGATCTGGCGGCCGACCGCTTCGGCGTTGACCTCGAGCCGGTAGTCCGTCCAGACCTCGCGCCCGACCGCTGCGATCTTGGCGTTCTCGCGCGTGAGCTGGACCCAGGCGTAGCTGGGGTCGACCCATCCGTCGGCCGTCAGCCCGCCGGCGTGGACGACGAAGCTGGCCTGCAGCTCGGCCCGGTACGCTCCGCACCGCCAGTAGTGACCGTTGTTCTCGGCTCGGCGATAGACGTCGAAGCCGCCCGAGGGGAAGCCCAGCTCCGGCGCCGGCTGCCAGCGCAGGTGCACTCCCGGCTCGATGTCGCTCCCGTCGACGCGCCGGAGGCCGCCTTGCGTGCCCCGGCCGATCATGCCTAGGAGGTCGCCGTTCTGGTACCGGTCCAGATCCCCTGCCAACCCGTGCGGATCGGCGGCAGCTTAGACCATCCCGGGTGGAGCGGCCCCGGCGCATCGGAGTCCGAAGCTCGTATCGGCCAGGCAGCCCGTGCTCCGCATCCGTGCGGCAGGCGCGGCGGCAGCTGGGTAGGCTGGCCCTCCCGTTCGTCGAACACACTCCACGCGTGGAGCTCCACCTCTCCGATCTCACGACCACCGCGCTCGAGCGGGTTCGCGACGGCGCCCGGCCGGTCGTGCTGCTCTGGCCGGTCGGAGCCACCGAGCCGCATGGCCCGCACGCCCCGCTGGCGACCGACTGCCTGATCTCCGAAGGCGTCTGCGAACGGGCGGCCGAGCGCCTGGCCGGCGGCGGAGAGGTCGCGGCGCTCGTCCTGCCCGCGCTCACGTTCGGCGTCACGCGCTATGCGCGGTCGTTTACCGGAGCGATCGGCGTGAGCGAGGCGACGCTCCAGGGGGTTCTGGTCGACGTCTGCACCTCGCTCGCAGAGCAAGGCTTTCCGCACGTGCTGATCGTGAACAGCCACTTCGAGCCGGAGCACGTCGGCACGTTGCACCGCGCGCTCGACGCGCTCGCGGACGCGGGGATCCGGACAGGCTTCCTCGACCTGACGCGGCGTGAGCGGGCACAGCGGCTGACCGACGAGTTCCGCGCCGGCGAATGCCACGCGGGCCGCTACGAGACCTCGCTCGTCCTCGCCGACCGACCCGAGCTCGTCGATACGGCCACCGCTCGGAATCTGCCCTACGTGCCCGTCAACATGGCCAGGGAGATCGCGGAGGGAACCAGCGAGTTCCGCGCCATGGGGCTCGTTCGCGCCTACTGTGGAGCGCCCGCCGACGCGAGCGCCGAGGAGGGTGAGCAGAGCTACGCGGTGCTCGCCGAGATGGTCGCCGAGCTGGCGCTCGAGCTCGCCGCGGGCACCGGAGGCCGGGACGCGCCGGGCCTGTTCACGAGGGTGGCACAGGGCGAGTCGTGAACGCGCAGACAGCCGTCGACCCCTTCACCTTCGAGATCGTCCGACACCGGCTCCTGTCGGTGATGGAGGAGACGATCATCGCGCTCGAGAACGTGTCCGGCTCCCCGATCACGAACGAGGGGCACGACCTGATGGCGGCGCTCTACCGGGCCGACGGCGCGCTCATGGTCGGCGGGGTCGGCTTCCTCCACCACCTGACGAGCGCCGCGCAGGCGGTCAAGCACGTGATCGCGGCCTACGGGGAGGATCCCGGGATCGACGAGGACGACGTCTACTTCTTCAACGACTCATACACCGCGGCGCTGCATCCACCGGACGTCTACCTGATCTCCCCGATCCATTTCGACGGGCGGCTGACGGGCTTCGTCGCGAACTTCGTCCACGTGACCGACATCGGTGCGATCGACCCGGGTGGCTTCTCGCCGAGCGCCCGCGACAACTACCAGGAGGGCTTCCAGACGAAGGGGCTGAAGATCGTCGAGCGCGGCCGGCCGCGGCGCGACGTGATCGACACCTTCCTGAACATGGTGCGCGACCCGGGCATGACCCAGCTCGACATGAAGTCCCAGCTCGCCGCCAACCACGTCGCGAAGCAGCGCATGCACGACCTCTACCGCGACTACGGCCTGGAGACGGTCGACTCCGTGTCGGACGAGCTGATCCGCCAGTCCGAGGAGCTCGTCCGCGCACGCCTCGCCGAGCTACCGGACGGGCGCTGGCGCGCGCGTGAGTACGTCGACATGCCCGGTGGGAGCTGCCGGGTCGAGCTGACGGCGACAAAGCGCGGCGACACGCTCGAGTACGACTTCACCGGCTCGAGCCCGCAGGTCGAGCTCGGCATCAACTGCTGCTACTGGGCGACCTGGGGAGCCATGTTCGCGCCGATCTTCCCGCTGCTGGCGTGGGACGTGACCTGGAACGAGGGCGTTACGAGGCCGATCGGCCTGGTCGCGCCGGAGGGGACGGTCGTGAACTGCCTGCGCCCCGCGCCGATCTCGATCGCCACGGTGGGCACGATCCAGATCGTCAACAACCTCTCCACGATCGTGCTGGGGAAGATGTTCGGCGCCAGCTCGCGCTACGCCGACAGGGCGACGGCAGTGTGGCACGGCAGTCACGCCCACCTCGAGACACACGGGCTCGATGCCGAGGGGCAGTTCTTCGTCGCGCCGCTCACGGACACGTTCTGCGGCGCCGGCGGCGCGCGGGCGTTGCGGGACGGCGTCGACCTCGGCGGGGAGATCCCGAACATCGTCTCGCGCTGGGCCAACGTCGAGAGCCAGGAGCTCGGCACGCCGCTCCGCTACCTCTATCGACGCGCCGTGCCCGACTCCGGCGGGCCCGGCAAGCATCGTGGCGGCGTCTGCCACGAGTACGCCTTCACGCCGAGCGGCGGCCGGGGACCGATGGGCCTGGTGCTCTTCGGCAAGGGCACGCGAGCGCCGATGAGCCTCGGCCTCTTCGGCGGCTACCCCGGCTGCAACGTCGGCTACTCGACGTTCCGGTCGGCGAACGTGGACGAGCTACCGGGTCGCCTCGACGAGACACGAGGCGCCGCGCGGGAGGACGTCTTCTGGGGCCATGTCGAGCTCGAGCCGGGCGACGTCCAGTATGTCCGCTTCATGGGCGGCGGAGGCTACGGCGACCCGATCGACCGCGACCCGGCGCTCGTCGAGCGCGACGTCGCCGCAGGCCTCGTCACCGTGGAGGCCGCGCGCGCGATCTACGGCGTCGTGCCGGACGATGCGCAGGCCACCGATGCGAGGCGCCTCGAGATCCGCCGGGAGCGGCTCGGTGGTGGGGATCCGCTCGAGCCCACGGAGACCAGCGCCACGGGCCTTCGGCTCTCCGAGTGCCTCCAGCAGGCAAGCGACGGCTCGACACAGTGCACGCGCTGCGGGACCGCGGTCGCCCCCGCCGGAGCGGACTGGAAAGAGCACGGCGTCCTGCGCCGGCTCCCGATCGAGCACGCCGGCCCGCTGCGCACGCCCGCCGGTGAGTTCTTCCTGGTCGAGGCCTGCTGTCCCGGGTGCGGGACCCTCCTGGACACCGATGTCGTCCTCGGCGACGACCCCCCGTTGCACGACCGCATCGAGCACTGGCCCGGATGAGCGGCCTCGAGGCCTTTTCGACGTCGTTCAACCTCGCGACCCACTTCCTCGACCGCAACCTGGACGAGGGTAGGGGTGGGCGCGTGGCGCTCTACTGCGGCGACGCGGAAGTGACCTACGCGGAGCTGTGCGCCCTGACGAGCCGGGCCGGCCACGTGCTGCGCGACCTCGGCGTGGGCATCGGAGACCGCGTGCTGCTCGCCCTGTCGGACTCCGAGGAGTTCGTCGCGTGCTGGTTCGGCGCCCTCAAGATCGGGGCGGTCGTGGCCGAGGCCTACACGTTCCTGCCGACGAAGGACTATCGCTACTACGCGGAGTACACACGCGCGCAGGTCGTCGTCGTCGATGCGACCACGCTCGCGCCCATGCGCGAGGCGATCGCGAGTCTCGACGACCCGCCGCGCCTGCTCGTCGCCGGCGAAGCGGAGCTGCGTTCGGAGGACACCCCGTTTGCGGAAGCAGCGGCCCGGCAATCCGACCACCTCGAGCCGGCTCCGACGTCGAAAGACGACGTGGCGCTGTGGAAGTTCACGACCGGCAGCACGGGCTCGCCGAAGGCGGCCGTGCACCGGGCGTACGATCCGGTCGTCTCGTTCGAGAGCTACGCCAGAGGCGTGCTCGGATACGAGGAGAGCGACCGGGTGCTGCCGGTGCCGAAGCTCTTCTTCGGCTACGCCCGCGACATGACCGCGCTGTTCACGTTCGGGGTCGGTGCGGCCGGGATCGTCTTCCCGGAGCGTACGACCCCGGAACGCATCTTCGAGCTGATCGAGCGCCACCGGCCGACGATCCTCGTCAACGTGCCGACGATGATGGCGCAGATGCTCGCTCATCCGGGAGCAGAGCAGGCCGACCTCTCGTGCCTGCGCCTCGTCGTGTCGTCCGGCGAGGCGCTGCCCGCCGAGGTGCATCGCCGGTTCGTCGAGCGTTTCGGCGTCGAGGTGCTCGAGGGGATCGGCTCCTCCGAGCTCTACCACGTCTACGTCTCCAACCGGCCGGGGCGCGTCCGGATTGGCAGCGCCGGAGAGCTCGTGCCGGGCTACGAGGCCCGCATCGGCGACGATGGGGGCGAGGATCTGCCGGAAGGCACGCCGGGCGAGCTGCACGTGCGTGGGGCGAGCATGGCGTGGCGCTACGAGGGAGACGAGGAGCGATCGGCACGGACGTTCGCGGGCGGCTGGGTGCGCACCGGCGACCTCTTCGAGCGGGACGCCGACGGGTACCTCTGGTACCGCGGTCGCGCCGACGACCTGCTCAAGGTGGGTGGGATCTGGGTCGCTCCGCTCGAGATCGAGGGCTGCCTGCTCGCCCATCCCCGGGTGCGGGAGTGCGCGGTCGTCGGCCACGAGAAGGACGGGCTGGTCGTGCCTCGCGCCTTCGTGGTCGCGACGACGGAGGGCGACGACCTGGAGGCGCTCGCGCTCGAGCTCATCGGCCACGTCCGCGGCGAGCTCTCCCCGCACAAGGCGCCGCGTGACGTGCGCTTCCTGGGCTCGCTCCCGAAGACCGCAAACGGCAAGGTCGACCGCAAGGCGCTCAGCGAGGGCCTGCACGTTCCATGACCGATTCGAACGGCTTCGTCGTCGGCCTCGACATCGGCGGCACATGCACGGACTGCGTGGTCGTCGACGGCGCCGGACGTGTCACGCTCGGCAAGGCCTTCTCGACGCCGCCGGACTTCTCCGCGGGAATCTTCGACGCCGTCGGCGTGGCCGCCGCCGAGATCGGCCGTTCGACGCGCGAGCTGCTGTCGGACACGAGCCTGTTCCTGCATTCGACGACGGTCGCGGAGAACGCGGTCGTCGACGGCACCCTCGCGCCCGCAGGGATCATCACGAGCCGCGGCTTCGAGGACAGCCTCCTCGCGACGCGTGGCGGCTACGGGCGCTGGTCAGGCCTGACGGAGGAGGAGAAGCGCAACCCGATCGAGCAGGACAAGCTGCCGCCGATCGTCGACCGCCGGCTCATCGAAGGGATCCGCGAGCGTACGGACGCGCACGGCCGGCAGCACGTCGTGCCGGACACCGCCGAGATCGAAGCTGCCCTCGAGCGGCTGCTCGAGGCGGGCGTCCAGGCGATCGGCGTCTGCCTGCTGTGGTCGTTCGCCAATCCGGCGGCCGAGCGTACGGTCGCCGACACCGTGCGGCGGCTGCGACCGGACGTCTTCCTGACGCTCTCGCACGAGGTCGCACCGGTGGTCGGCGAGTACGAGCGCACGTCCACCGTCGCGCTGAACGCGCGGCTCGGCCCCGTCGTCGGCCGGTACCTCGAGGCGCTCGCCCACGGACTCGCCGAGCAGGGCTTCGGCGGCACGCTGCTCGTTGCGCAGGCCTACGGAGGGCTGCTGCCGCTCGAGGAGGCCGCGCGCCGACCGGTGGGGATGATCGAGTCGGGCCCTGCGGCGGGCCTCGTCGGCTCGAAGCGGCTCGGCGAGCTGATCGGGGCGCCGAACGTGATCGCCGCCGACATGGGCGGGACGACGTTCAAGGTCGGCGTCATCCGGCAGGGGCGGATCGAGTATCAGCGAGAGTCGTTGGTGCTGCGCTACCACTACGCGCTGCCGAAGCTCGACGTCGTCTCGCTCGGCCTGGCCGGCGGGAGCATCGTGTCGCTCGATCCGAGGACGGGGACCCCGCGCATCGGCCCGCGCAGCGCCGGCTCGTACCCGGGCCCCGTCTGTTACGGACACGGCGGGCGCGAGCCGACGATCACGGACGTCGACGCCATCCTCGGCTACCTGAACCCGGAGTTCTTCCTCGGGGGGCGTGAGCAGCTCGACGTCGGCGCGGCGCACGAGGCGTTCGAGGAGCTCGTGGCAGGCCCGCTCGGCATGGATGTCATCGAGGCGGCGGCGGCGATGTACCGGCTCGCGAACTCGCGCTTCACCGACCTGCTGCACCGAACCACGGTGCAGCGGGGCCTCGATCCGCGCCGCTTCGCGCTCTTCTCCTTCGGCGGCACGGCCGGCATGCACGCGTGCGCCTACGGAGGCGCCCTCGGCGTGGCCCAGATCGTCGTCCCCCACTCCGCTTCCGTTCACGGCGCGTTCGGCCTCGCCGGCTCGGACGTCACCCACGAGGACCAGACGACGCACCTGTTGCGGGAGCCGTTCGACGCCGCGGCGGCCCAGCACGTGTTCGCAGGACTCGAGGAGCGGGTCGCCGGGCAGCTCGCCGCGGCCGGCTTCGAGCCGTCCGGCATGCGGCTCGAGCGCTCCGTGGACATGCGCTACCGCCGCCAGGTGCACGTCGTGACCGCTCCGGTCGACACCGGGCTGGTCAACGGAGCCTTGCTCGACGAGGCGACGGCTCGGTTCGAGGCGCTCTATCGGGAGAAGTACGGTGCGGAGGCCGCCTACCGCGAGGCGGGCATCGAGCTCGTCGCGTTCCGCGTGCGCGGGTCCGGGATCGTTCGCAAGCCGGAGCTCGAGGCGCTGTCGCTCGAGGGCCCAGACGCAGCCGATGCGCGGGTGGCGAGCGTGCGCGCCTGGGTCGACGAGACCGGCCGGCTCGAGGAAGTGCCCGGGTTCAGCTTCGAGCGGCTGCGCCCGGGCAACCGGCTCGCAGGCCCGGCTCTCGTGTGGACGCCGATCACGACCATCGTCGTCGCGCGCGGCTACGAGGCCTGGATGGACCCCTACCGCAACCTTGTGCTGGAGCGGCCGGGCGATCGCTGAAGCCGGGGTACGTTCTCTGGTCAGACCGACAACATCGCCGATCGAAGTGGTCTTACCGATCGGCAGCCGCGACACCGTCCGCGTGGTCGCCGAGCGAGCGAGGCAGTAGCCGCTGAGCAGACCGACGAGATCAGCGCGGTGCCGACCGATCGCCGCGCCTGAGGAGCGTCCTGGTCACCCTGACGCTGAAGCGTCCGGGGACGAGGACGATGTCGACCATCCGATCGATCGCGCCGCCGCCCGGCACGGCGTCCTCGAGGGCATCGGCAATCTCGTCGGCCGCGTCCATGATCTCTTCCCCCGCGGTGACGACACCCCCTGCCAACGGAATCGCCGCGTGGGCGATCTGCTCGCCGGCCTCGCTCGCCAGCGCTCCCGTGAGCCTCTCGAGCGAGTCGCGCATCCTCTGCCGGACCTCGTCGCGCGCCTGCTCGCACTCGAGCACGATCCGGGCCTGGTCGGCTCCGAGCACCCGCCACCACCGTCGGCCCGGCACCCCTTCGCCGGACCGCAACACGACGAGCAACAGGACGCCGACGGCGACCCAGCCAAGAGCGAGAACCAGGGGCGCGAGCCAATCGGGTAGCACCAACGAGAGCGCATTCACGGCCGCCCAATTTGCGAGCACGAAAGCGGTCAGGCAGGCAAGCGCGGCTCCCAGCGCGACGACGACGTCGCGGATCGCACGGCGCAGCTCCGGGCTGTTACGAGCCGCCGCGAGCTCGATCTCATGGGCGAATAGGGAGCCCACGTCGCGCCCGACTTGCTCGAGCAGATCGGACACGGGCTGATGCGCCTCTGCCTCGGTAGGCTCGTCGTCGCGATCGTGAAGCGAAAGCGCCTCTTCAGCAGCCGCGGCGTCCTCGCTCGTCTCGATCACGACCGGCCTCCCTCCCGCGAGCCATTCGGGTCCGTGCGCCGGAGGATCCTAACCCGATGCGCTGCTGGTTACCGATGTCGTCAGCGACGCGTTCTCGATTTGAGGGGTTTGGAACCTGCGTCGCCGCCACCGTGATCGTTTGGGTAGCGGCGCGCTGCAGGCGGCGTTCACTCTGCCCTTCCCTCGTCCTCGAGAGGAGAGGTATCTCGAGGACGACTGAGCCCCGAGCGCCTGACGCGGGCCCGTCGGCTACAGGCTCTCGGCGAGGAGCGCGATCGCGGCCGCGGCCTGCTCGACCGTCAGGACGTCCGTGTTCACGACGATGTCGTAGTGCGTCGGGAGCTCTGGCTCGACGCCGTAGAAGCGGTCGAGGTAGTCGGCCCGCGCAGCGTCCGAGTCGCGCACGGCGGCCTCGGTCTCCTCGTCGACCAGCCCGTCGGCGAGGCGGAGCTCGCGCGTGTTCGCGGACGCCGTCACGAGGACGCGCAGGATCCCCTCGCGTCCGGCGAGGGCGATCGAGGCGGCGTGCGCCACGATGACGACGTTGCCCGCGTCGGCGGTCTCGTGGATCGCCTCGCGGATCAGCTCCCGGTGGTGCTCGGCCGGCGGAGGTGCGCCGAGATCGGGAAGCTCCTCGCGCAAGCGCTCCAGGAACGAGCGGCGGCGCTCGGCGTCGGCGACGTCGGCCGCCTCGACCCCAGCCTTCTCGGCGGCGCGGGCGACGATCTCCTCGTCCACGCACACATACCCGAGGCGCGACGCGACAGCCTCGCCGACCTCGGAACCGTGGGCTCCGGTCAAGTGCGAGATGCAGACGACGGCGGCCGGCACGGAGATCACTCAGATCGGGGTCAAGTCTTGCATTAGAACATAAGAGATCGAGAGCCAACCGCTCTTATGTTGCTATGCAAGACTTGACCCCTGGCCTTCTCTGGTCACGACCTCCGCCCGCCGCTCGGCCAGTCGACCTCCGAGAGGCTCGCGAGCGCGAGCAGCAGGGAGTGCGTGCCCTTGCGGCCATGGCCCTGGGCGATCAGCGCAACGTAGAGCTGCTCGGCCAGCGCAAGCCCCGGCAGCGAGAGGCTCATGCGCTTCGCCTCGGAGAGGGCGATGCCCATGTCCTTGACGAAGTGCTCGACCATGAAGCCTGGGTCGAAGTTGCCGGCCAGCATGCGCGGGCCGTAGTTCGACAGCGACCACGAGCCGGCAGCTCCGCCGGCCACGGACTCGAGGACGGTCTCGAGCTCGAGCCCGGCGCGGTAGCCGTAGAGCAGGGCCTCGCAGACTCCGATCATCCCCGTCGCGATGAGGATCTGGTTGACCATCTTCGTGTGCTGGCCGGCGCCGGGCCCGCCCTGGCGGACGATCGTCTTCCCCATCGCCTCGAAGAGCGGGCGGACGCGCTCGACGGCGTCCTCCTCGCCGCCGACCATGATCGAGAGCGTCGCGTTGCGGGCGCCGATGTCTCCACCGGAGACCGGCGCGTCGATGGCGGCGATGCCCTTTGCATGCGCGGCTTCGTGGATCTCGACCGCCAGCGACGGCTCGCTGGTCGTCATGTCGACGACCGTCGCCCCCTCGCGCGCACCGGCGAGGACACCGTCGGGCCCGAGGATCACGGACCGGACGTCCGCCGGGTAGCCGACGATCGTGAAGACGACGTCGGAGGCCGCGGCCACCTCAGCAGGGGTAGCGGCCCAGGCCGCGCCACCGCCGAGTAGAGCTTCGGCCTTTTCACGCGTGCGGTTGTGGACAGTGGCCGGATAGCCCGCTTCGAGCAGGTGCCCGCACATCGAGGCGCCCATGACGCCGGTTCCGATCCAGCCCACACGCGTGCTCTCGGCCATCGGTGAGCGATCCTATCCGGGAGCGGTCGCGTCGAGGCGGCTTGGTGCTGAGCCACCCGCCGCGGGCGCCACGCGGCCGGCCAGCGCGACGATCAGCAGGATGAGCCCGACCGGAAGCCAGAGCGCCGCGCGAAGGCCGACCTGCTCCGCCGTCCAGCCGATCGCGACCGGGCCGAGAATCCCGCCGACGTAGCTCAGCGTCACAACACGCGCGAGGATCGCCTCTGTCGAGCCGAGACCGGTGTTGCCCGCGGCGCTGAACGTGACCGGCACCACGGGAGCGAGCCCGACACCGAGCAGCGCGAACGCGGCCACGCCGGCCGCCGGCTCCTGCACGAGGAGGCCGAGCGCCAGCCCCCCGGCTGCGACGAGGGCTCCGGCGCGAACGACTCGCACCGGGCCGAGCCGTACAACCACGCGGTCGGCGACGAGACGACACCCGGCCATGGCGAGCGAAAAGGCGGCGAAACCGGCAGCGGCGAGGCCAGGCGAAGCGAGCAGGTCCTCGCGGAGGTAGACGGCGCTCCAGTCCGCGGCCGCGCCCTCGGCCGCGTACGAGCTGAAGCCCACGAGGCCGAGCAGGAGAACGGCTGCCGACCAGAGGATACGACCACCCCCGCCCGTCGAGGGTGACGCGCGGGACACGTGCGCGGCCGTGCCGTCGACGAGCCCTCCGAGCACCGCCATGCCGGCGGCGCCCAGCGCGAGTGCCGCCACGCCGAAGTGGAGCAGCGGCGACGCTCCGAGACCTGCAGCCAGCCCTCCTGCGGCGGCGCCCGCGAGCCCGCCGAGGCTCCAGAAGCCGTGCAGGCCCGACAGCAGCGGCCGGCGGTAGGCGCGCTCGACGGAGACCGCGTTCGCGTTGATCGCGACGTCGAGGATCCCGCCCGCCACACCGAAGGCGACGAGGGCGACCACGAGGCCCGCCAGGTCTCCGGCCAGCGCGGGGCCGACGAGCGTGGCGCACAGGATCGCCGTGGCCGCTCGGGTCGTGCGTGAGCTGCCGAACCGCTCCACCGGCCAGGCTCCGAAGCGAGCCCCGGCCAGGGTGCCCGCAGCCATGCCGAGCAGCGCGGTGCCGAGCTCGCCCTCGCCGAGCCCGGCGTCGGCCTTGATCGCCGGGATCCGCGCCGCCCACGTGCCCACCACGGCTCCGTACACGAAGAAGCCAGCCGCGAGGCTGATGCGTGCCTGGCGCAGGCGCGCCGGCGAGGCGCTCAGCGCTGCCCCAGGGCCGCCTCGCGGATCTCGGTGAGCGTCGCCCGGGGCGTGATCGCCTCGGGGTCGACACGCAGCTCGAGCAGCGCGGGGCCGCCGCAGGCGAGCGCTCGCTCGAATGCCTCGGCGAAGTCGGCCGTACGCTCGACGACCTCGCCGTGGGCACCGAAGGCCCGCGCGTAGGCGGCGAAGTCCGGGTTGACGAGCCGCGTCCCGCTCTCGCGGCCGGGGTACTCACGCTCCTGATGCATGCGGATCGTCCCGTACATCCCGTTGTTCACCACCAGGACCACGATCGCCGCCTCCTCCTGTACCGCCGTCGCCAGCTCCTGGCCGGTCATCAGGAAGTCGCCGTCGCCCGCGAGACAGACGACGGCGCGATCGGGCTGCACGATCTTGGCGGCGACGGCGGCAGGCACGCCGTAGCCCATGGCGCCGCTCGTCGGCGCGAGCTGGGTGCGGAAGCGCCGGAACTGGTAGAAGCGCTGCAGCCAGCCGGTGAAGTTGCCGGCGCCGCTCGCCAGGATGGCCTCGGCCGGCAGGCGCTCGCGCAGGTGCGCCACGACCCGCCCGAGGTCGAGCTCTCCCGGAGCCTCCCGTGGCGTGAGGAGCGCGACGTACTCGGCCCGCAGCAGCTCGCGCCAGCCCGTCCAGCGAGAGCCGTCCACCGGGTCGAGCGCGGCGGCGGCCGCCGCGAACTGCGCCGGGCCCGCGTTCACGAGCAGATCACCCTGGTAGACGCTGCCGAGCTCGTCCGGATCCGCATGCACGTGGATGAGGCGCTGGCTCGGGCGCGGCGGCTCGACGAGCGTGTAACCACTGGTTGTCGCCTCGCCCAACCTGGCGCCGGCGACAAGGAGCAGGTCGGCCTCACGGATCCTCCCCGCCAGTCCCGGGTCGATGCCGACACCGGCCCACCCGGCGTATATCGGCGAGTGGTTGTCGATGTAGGACTGACAGCGGAACGACGCTATGGTGGGCAGGCCGCCGGCCTCCGCGAAGGCGAGCATGTCGCGCGCCGCCTCCTCCGTCCACCCACCGCCGCCGACGAGCAGGAGCGGGCGCTCGGCCACGGCGAGCAGCTCGGTCATGTGCTCGAGCTCGTCACGGCCGGGATGCGCCTGAACGACCCGGTACGGCTCGGCATCGGCAACCTCGGCCGGCTCGGCGAGCACATCCTCCGGGAAAGCAAGCACGACCGGGCCGGGCCTCCCCGAGCACGCGACGTGGTACGCCCGGCTGACGAGCTCCGGGATCCGCTCCTGCTCGGTGACCTCGCAAGCCCACTTGGCCAGCGGCGCGAACATCGCCTCGAAGTCGACTTCCTGGAAGGCCTCGCGACCGAGATGCCCGCGCGCCACCTGGCCCACGATCAGGACCATGGGCGTCGAGTCCTGGCGCGCGGTGTGCACGCCGACGCTGGCGTGAGTCGCGCCGGGACCGCGGGTGACGAGGCAAATGCCCGGCCGTCCGGTCAGCTTTCCGTAGGCCTCGGCCATGTTCGCGGCGCCGGCCTCCATCCTGCAGGTGACGAGGCGCAGGGGGCCGCCGTGGAGAGCGTCGAGCAAGGCGAGGTAGCTCTCGCCCGGGACGCAGAAGGCCGTATCCGCGCCGTGGATGCGGAGCTGGTCGGCGAGGATCTGACCTCCGGTTCTCGCAGTGACAGAGCTCACAGGACGATCGGCTCCTCGAGCAGGACGGTCGCACGCTGGAGCTTCGGCTTCGCCTCGTCGGCAGGGTCGAGGTAGCGGACGGTTCGTTTCCCGGCCCACTCGGCCGGCAGCACCATGACGCGCACGAATGCGCTCTCGTCGACAGCGGAGGCCGTGGCGAGGACAGGGTAGTCGGCGTCCTCGAACCAAGCCCCGCCGGCTCCGTACGTGTGCGCGTGGTCATCCGCCTCGATCCTCAGCTCACCGTGCAGGAGGCGGCGGATGCCCGGTCCGGGATGCACGTGGCGGTACGCGATCGCGCCCGGCGGGAAGTCCACTCTGTCGCAGCGCATGACCCACTGCCCCCCGCGGTCGACAGTCACGTCGGCGGCAAGCTTCGCGCCGGCCCCGCCGTACACCGACAGCTCCCAGACGAGCACGTGCCCCCCACCGGCGGCGGCCCCGAAACGCGCCTCTCCGGAGGAGAGGTCGTAGACGACGCGATGGCCTGGCAGCGGATCGACGCCGTCGCGATGCTCGTGCAGCGACAAGATCATCGCGGCCGCCGGATCGCGCGTCGAGGGCCGGATGAGATCCGGCCCCTACAACCGAAGACGTCAGTGGAAATACTGGCCTCCGTCGATCACCATCGTCTGACCCGTCACGAACGCCGCGGCCGGGCCACTGAAGAAGACGGCGGCGCCCACCACGTCCTCCGGGAGCTGGTCGCGCTGAAGCGTACGGGAGGCGACCGAGACGTCGCGCAGCTTCTCGATCACCTCGGGATGCGCCATGACCCCGTCCGACATCGTGAATCCCGGCGCGACGCAGTTGACGAGGATGCCGTCCTTGCCGAGCTCTCGGGCGAGCGCACGGGTGAACGCGACGATCGCCCCCTTGCTCGTGACGTAGTGGAGCAGGTACGGCACGCCCCGGAACGGCGTCCCCGACGAGACGGTGACGATCCTGCCTCCGCCCTGCGCTCGCATGACGGGCACGACGGCTTGGCAGCAGAGGAACATCGAGAGAACGTTGACGTCCATGACCCGACGCCACTCGTCGATCGGGATCTCCTCGAACGGCCTCATCGCGAGCGACGCGTAGAGGCCGGCGTTGTTGACGAGCACGTCGATCCGCCCGCAGCTTGCGAGCGTCTGCTCGACGACCCGAGCCACCTCCGTCTCCACCGACACGTCGGCCGTGAGCCCGACGCCGTCCGGGAGCTCCGCAGCCGCCTCCTCGGCCCGCTCGAGATCGGCGACGACGATGCGCGCGCCCTCCTCCGCAAGCCCGCGCGCGATCGCCAGCCCGATGCCCTGCGAGCCGCCGGTGACGATCGCTACCTTGCCCTCGAGACTCCCCACCGCTAGCCGAGCGGGGAAAACGCGGTGGGCACGAGGATGCGGTTCTGCTGTGTGTGAATGAGCGGCTGGATCTTGGGCAGGAAGGCCTGCCAGCGTTCGTCGGCCTGCAGGCGCGCCCGCCGCTGCTCGCGCTCCGCGTAGCTGTCGTAGCGCCACATGCTCGTGTAGGTCGAGAGCGCCCCGACGTCGGTCGTGAAGGCGGCGACGAAGCCGCCGAGGATCTCCGTCTGGATCGCGATTCCCTCGGACTCATAGAGGCGGACGAGCTCGAGGAGCTTGCCCGTGTAGACGTGGTAGTCGCGCTGCTCGACGATCATCTCACGCCGGGTCGGCGAGCCGGAAGACGGGGTGGCGAGGCGCCTCGGCGGCGAAGGCCTCGAGCGGGGACTCCGGCGTGACGTCGAAGAACGAGCGCGTGATCGGCACTCGCCGCACGTACTCCCGCAGCACGGGCGCGCTCTCCTCGGGCCCGACCTCGACGATGACCGGCCGCTCGCTGCGGCGGCCGCGCGACAGCTCCACCGTGCCGGCGGCGCGCGCGTTCTTCACCCATTCGCGCTCGCCGTAGGGCGACACGAGGTAGCGCCGGCCGTCGAGCTCGGTGAGGATCACGGGCGTGGAGTAGCGCCGGCCGCTCTTGCGCCCGGGCACGGTGAGCAGGTACGTGTTGCGGTCGCCGATGCCGAGGTGGACGAACGAGCGCACGGCGACGTTGCCGACGCGTCGCAGAGGTGTGAGCCGGTACGTGGCAGCCACACCACGCCATCCTAGGAAAGCGCGCTACGCAGGCGGGGCGCCCTTCGACTCCCAGTAGCGGTTCAGCGCGCCCTGGACCTTGAAGAACCAGATGAAGGGCCCGGCGATGGGCAGCAGGACCCAGAGGCCGGTGATCACCCGCACCGGCGCCGAGTCCTTACCTCCGCCGTCGAGGTCCTCGTACATGTACCTGACCTCCGACGGGACGACGAAGTAGGTGACGACGCCGATGACGAGGAAGATGACGAGGCCGATGACGCCGCCGATTCCGTTCCCCGAGTACCGCTTGATCTCCTCCTGGGTGCGGTAGACCCACACGAACGCGTAGATCCCGAGCGTGAGGATGGCCCAGAGGATCGAGAGCCCTATCGATCGCGTCTCGCCCAGCGGCCCTCGCTGGCCGGTGGCTTCCATGGGAACCTCCCGGTTTCGTGGACCGCGGCATCGTACTCCGCACGTCCGATAGCACCAGTCTGATAGAAGAACCCCGTGCCGAGTCGCTACGACTTCAGCGGACGCGTGGCCCTCCTCACCGGGGCGGCCAGCGGGATCGGGCGGGCGGCGGCGGAGCGCCTGCTGGCGAGCGGCGGGCAGGTGGCGATCCTCGACCGGGACGCGGCGCTGGCGGCGGAGACGGCGAGCGCGCTCGGCGCGCTGGCGGTTCCGGCCGACGTCACGCGCTCGTCCGAGGTCGACGCGGCCGTCCAGCGCGTCGAGTCGGAGCTCGGCCGGCTCGACATCCTCGTGTGCTCGGCGGGCGTAGGCGGCGACTCCCTCCATACGGAGGACGTTTCGGACGCCGAGTGGCAGCGGGTCTTCGACGTGAACTGCCACGGCGTCTTCTACTGCAACCGGGCCGTCATCCCGGGGATGAAGCGGCGGGGTCACGGTCGCATCGTCAACATCGCCTCGATCGCGGGCAAGGAGGGCAACCCGATGGCCGGGGCCTACTCGGCCTCGAAGGCCGCGGTAATCGCGATGACGAAGTCGATCGGCAAGGATCTCGTGGGCACGGGTGTCCTCGCCAACTCGATCGCACCGGCCGTGATCGAGACGCCGATGCTGGACCAGCTCACGGAGGAGCACCGCGAATACATGGTCTCGCGCATCCCACTCGGCAGGCTCGGCCAGCCGGAGGAGGTCGCGGCGCTGATCTGCTGGCTGGCGAGCGACGAGATGACGTTCTCGACCGGCGCGTGCTTCGACATCTCCGGCGGCCGTGCGACCTACTGACGATTCGAGGGCCGGATGAGATCCGGCCCCTACGGCTGACCGGTGGCCGAGCGCTTTCTCGTCACCGGCGTACTGGGCTGCCTCGGGGCCTGGGTGGCTCGCACGCTCGTGCGCGAGGGCGCCGAGGTGGTCGGGCTCGACGTCGGCACCGACCCACGTCGGCTGCGCGAGATCATGGCGGCGAACGAGCTCGAGCGCGTCGCGCTCGTCCAGGGCGACATCACGCTGGCCGAGGACCTCGGCCGGGTGCTGGACGACCACGAGATCACGAGCGTGATCCATCTCGCCGCCCTGCAGATTCCGTTCTGCCGCGAGAACCCCGCGCTCGGCGCGGCGGTGAACGTCCTCGGCACCGTGAACGTCTTCGAGGCGGTGAAGCAGCGCCGCGAGCGGATCGCAGGCCCGCTTGTCTATGCGAGCTCTGCCGCCTACTTCGGCCCCGACGACGCCGCCCGCGCGCTCGAGCGCGAGGACGCCCTCTCGCGGCCCATCACGCACTACGGCGTCTACAAGCAGGCGAACGAGGGAAACGCACGGATCTACTGGCAGGACGAGGGCGTCTCGTCCCTCGGCCTGAGGCCCTTCATCGTCTACGGCCCGGCCCGCGACCAGGGCGTCACGGCCGCGCCTACGCTCGCGACCAGAGCGGCAGTTCTGGGCGACGGATACCACATCGCGTTCGGAGGACGCCTGACGCTCAACTACGCCGAGGACGTTGCCCGCGCGCTCACGGCCATGAGCCGCTCGGGTTTCGAGGGAGCGGCAGTGTGGAACATGCCCGGCCCGCAGGTCCACCTGCGCGAGATCGTGGCCGCCATCGAGGCGGCGGTCCCGGAGTCGTCCGGCACGATCACCTTCGACGACGTCCCGCTCCCGGTTCCGCCCGACATGCAGGTCGGGGGGCTCGAGGAGGCGATCGGACCGGTGGCCGTGACGCCGGTGGCGGACGCGGTGCGCGCCACGGTGGAGCACTTCCGGCGCCAGCCGTCTCCGTGATCGTCCTGCGCTCGGCCGAGCTGCTCGTCCGCCTCGACCCGAGCCACGGCGGCGAGATGCTCGACCTCGTCGATCTGCGCACGGGGCGCCAGCTCCTCGGCAGGCCGCCCTTCGGGTCCGAGCAGCCGCTCGGCGGCGACCTCGACGAGACGGCCTGGACGGCTCGCTACCGCGGCGGCTGGCAGGTCGCGCTCCCGAATGCCGGTACCGCCTGCGAGGTCGGGGGCTCCTACCACGGTTTCCACGGGCGCGCGTCTATCGATCCGTGGCAGGTTCGAGCGGCGGGTGGCAGCCGCTGCGTGCTCGAGTGGAGTGGCCACGGCCTCCGTGTCCGGCGCTACCTTCGAGCTGGCGGGCAGCGGGGTGACGGTTCACGTCGAGGCGCGTGCTGTGGAGGAGCGGACGCCGCTCGTCGCCGTCGAGCACCTGACCGTGGGTCTCGAGCTGCTCGAGCCCGAGGTGGAGATCGAGCTTCCGGGCGGCCATGTCTACGAGCTCTCGGAAGCCGACGGGCCACCCGTCCCGCCGCCAGATGCCTGCACCTGGCCGGAAGCGCGGCTCCTCGACGGGTCGGTGGAGCGCTGCGACCGCTGGCCGCTCGACCGCCCGCGCAGCCGCCTGCTGGCGGTCGCCGAGCTGTCCGAGGGCCGCGCGACTGTCCGCAACCCGTCGCGCGGACAGGGGCTCGAGATCGTGTGGGAGGCCGACTGGCTGCGGCACTGCTGGCTCTGGCACGAAGCCCGCCTCTACGGCGGCCCCTGGCGCGGCCAGGCGGAGATCCTGGCGATCGAGCCGGCGTCGGTACCGCACTCGCTGGGGCTCGCGGCGGCGATCGAGCACGGCCAGGCCCGCTGGCTCGAGGCGGGAGAATCGGCTTCCTACCGACTCGCCGTACGGGCCCTGCGCTCAGGCTAAGGGCTCGCGCTCCGCCGGATCGGCCTCGCGCCGCCCGAGGGTCTCGGGCGTGCGTACCGCGAGCACGAGCGCGAGGACGGCGGGGATCGCGCTGACCGCGAACGCCTTCTGCAGGCCGGCGCCGCTCGCGACGAGACCGGCGACGAGCGGCCCCAGCGCGAAGCCGACGTCCCCGGAGAGCCGGAACACGCCGGCCGCCGCCCCGAGCGCGCCGCGGGGAGCGAGGTCCGAGAGCATCGCACTCGGCGCGACGCCGCCGATCCCGGAGACGACGGCGAGCGCGGCGACGGCGAGTGCGAAGGCGACCGGCCCGTCTGCGAAGCCGAGAAGTGCGGTCACGAGTGCCGTCCCGGCGAGCGCCGGAACGAGCACGAGCTTGCGTCCCCGCCTGTCGGCGGCGGCGCCCGCCGGGTAGAGGACGACCAGCTCGACCGCGAGCCCGATCGCGAAGACGACGCCGATGGCGCTCGGCGACATGCCGAGCTCGTCCCGCCCGAACAAGGCGAGCAGCGTCCCGAACACGGCGGAGAACATCCACAGGTAGGCCAGCTGGCTCGCGAGCGTGGCGGCGATCCCGGGTGTCCGCAATACGTCGCCGAGCCTCGAGCGGAGGTTTCCCGCCTGGAGCGGCCGCTCGGCCGCCCCGCCGGGCAGCGTGCCGGGAACGTAGCGAAGGTAGAGGGTGCCGGCGGCGACGGCGAGCACGGCGGCCGCGTAGAGAGGCGTCTCGAGCCCAAAGTGGTCGGCGAGGAAGCCGCCGATGAAACCACCGGCCGCGAGCCCGATGTTGAAGCTGCCGTAGAAGAGGCCCATTGTGCGGGCCATGCGGTTCCTCGGCACGACCCGCAGGAGGTACGCATAGCTCGCCGTCTGGGCGAGCGCGGAGCTCGCCCCGACCGCGCCCCAGCCGACGACGGCGAGCGGAAACGTCGGGGCGAGACCCGTCAGCAACGCGAAGACGGCGACCAGCGCGAGGCCGGCGGCGCCGGCGCTGCGCTCCCCGATCCGGTCGACGATCGCTCCCGCGTAGAGGTCGAAGCCGAGCCGCGCGATCCCGTACGCGGCGATCAGGAGTCCGGCCGCCCCGTAGCCGACGTCGAAGGAGCGCGCGTACAGCGGCAGGACGGGAAGGACGATCCCGTTGCCGAGCATGAGGACGAACGCGATGCCGATGATGGCGACGACCGAGCGATCGGCGAGCACCGCGCCGATCCCGGTCCGGGGTCGCCTCATCCGAGCGACCGCGTGGCGACCGGGATTCCCCGGTGCAGGCGCTCCCGTGTCAGCGTCGCCGCCAGCGCCAGGAAGAGCGTCGCCGTGGCGACGATCAGCCACAGCGCGCCGGTGAAGCTGCCCGAGAGGTCGCGGACGGCTCCGAGGAGGAAAGGCGCGACGGACGTGAGGCAGTACCCGGCTCCCAGCATCAGGCCGGCGACGGCGGCCACCTGGCGCGGCTCGTCCGCGACGTCGAGCGGGAGCGTCATGACGAGCGCGAACAGCCCCCCGTTGACGAAGCCGTAGAGCGCCGCCCAGGCGAAACCGCCTCCGGGAACGAGCACGACGCCCACGAGTGCGATCACCATGACGGCCGCACAACCGACGAAATAGCGCCGGCGGGAGCCTGCCCGCTCGGCCGCCGCGGACACGAGCAGGCTGCCCGGGATCGAGGCGATGTTGAGCACCGCCAGCAGGGCGCCGGCACTCGCCTCGCTCCAGCCGCGTTCGACATATGCGTCCGGAAGCCAGGCGTTGACGCCGTAGAAGCCGACGCCGAGCAGCGCGAACATCGTCACGAGGAGCCAGGCGACCCCGCTCCGTACCGGCAGCGGCGCCGGCCGCGCGGAGACCGCCGGAACCGCGGGCAGTCGCCGTGCCTGTGCGAGCCAGAGCAGCGCGAGACCTACGGAGACCGCGGAGAACACGAGCAGCGCCGTGCGCCAGGAGCCGGCCGCCGCGAGCGGGACGGCGGCCGCCGCGGCGAGTGCCGACCCGGTATTGATGCCGCCGACGTAGATGCCGGTGGCGAAGGCCGGCCGGTCACGGAATCCCTCCTTGACCGCGACGGGCATGAGCGCGCCCGCCACGGCAATGCCGATGCCAACGGGGAACGTGAGCAGGAGCACGGCCACGGCACCCGGCGCGAGAGCGCGCGCCATCCCGGCAAGCCCGAGCAGGGCGACCGCCAGGCCGATCGCCCTGTGCAGGCCGATGCTCCCGGACACGTACGCGGCTGCGGGCGCGAACAGACCCATGCAGGCGACCGGGATCGTGCTGAGCAGCCCGGCGACGGCATGTGAGACGCCGAGGTCGGCCTGGATCTCGGGAATGAGCGGTCCGAGCCCGACGATCTGCGGCCGGAGCGTGAGCGCCACGGCGAACAGGCAGGCGAGCAGGGCGACGCCGCCGCGGGCCACGTCAGGACCGAGATCGCGGAATCCGAGTCTCGTACAGGTCGAGCATCCTCGGCGCTAGTGCTCCGTCTCGGAAGTCCCTTGATGCTCCGGCGCGCGAAAAGCGAGCCGGGCAAGGACGCAGGGCGCGTCAATGCTGGACTTGAAGTATTGGCGCGACCGAGGACACAGCACGGCGACGCTTTGCAGCCGCCGGAGCGCAAGACGACCTTCGGGACGGAGCACTGGTCTACACCTCCCAGGTCTCGTAGAACGCGCGCTCCCGCGACTCGAGCCTCGGGATCGCGTCGCCGAAGCCCCACTGCTTGAAGTGCTCGGAGTCGACGTGGGCCTGGTAGGCGTCGGCGTCCGCGTACTGCTCGTAGAAGAAGAACACGTTCGGGTTCTCCGGGTCCCGGTGAGGCTGGTACAGGAGAATCCCCGGCTCGGCTTTGGAAGGACCCGCAAGCTGGCGGATGGCGGCCTCGACGTTCTCCGCCTCGCCCTCCTTCGCAGTCCACTTCGCACAAACGACGTACGCCATCAGGTGCTCCTTTCTGGGTTGAACGTCCTCGGATCGCAGCGTCCTACCGCTGCTTCTCGACGGCCCTCCTGAGCCCGTCGTAGGTCAGGTCGAAACCGGGATACGAGTCGCCGACGTACGCCGGATCGCCGCCGCCAGCCACCAGGTCGGCCTCGGTGGCGGCCGCGAACTCCGCCACCGTCTGGCCGCCGCGGACGCGATCCGCCATCCGACGGAGCGCCGCCCGCATACGAGCCAGGTGACCGGCCGGCTCGGCGACCTCGCCGAAGTGCGCCAGCCTGAGCACCGTCGGTCGGCGCCCCTCGATCGCCGCGAGCGAGGCCTCCCAGGCGTCCAGGTCGATTCCGGGGGGTGCCGCCGCCGCGTACAGGAAGCCGCCCGGCGGAATGAGCACGCCCGCGGCGTCGCCCGTGTAGCAGGCGCCGTCGGATCCGAGGAACGACACGTGGTGCCGGGCGTGACCGGGAGTCGGAAAGACGTCGAGGTCGAGCACCGAGCCGCCGAGCACATGGACGTTTGCTGCCGGAACCGCCTCGATGTGTCCGAACAGGCGGTCGAAGGCGGTGCCGTAGAGCGCGCGGGCGCTTTCCTCGAGGCGACCCGGGTCGATCAGGTGCGGAGCGCCACGCTCGTGGACGTGGACCTGCAGGTGTGGGTATCGCCGCACGAGCCCGCCGGCCGCGCCGCAGTGGTCGGGGTGGATGTGGGTGAGCAGGAGGTGGCGCAGGCCCGCAGGGTCGACGCCGTGCGCGTGGAGGCCACGAAGCAAGGCATCGACGCAGCTCGCCGGGCCGCAGTCGACGAGCGCCGGCTCGGAGCCGTCGAGCAGCCAGGCCCCGATCACGCCCGGCCGGCCGATGTGGTCGAGGTCGACGAGGATGGCCATGTCGCTCAGGACGCCGCCGCGTGCCTCACCGCAGCGAGGATCTTGACGTAGCAGCCGCATCGGCACAGGTTGCCTGCCAGCGCGAGCCTGATCTCGTCGTCGTCCGGCAGGGGGTTCTCCTCGAGCAGCCCGATGGTCGTCAGGATCATGCCGGGCGTGCAGAAGCCGCACTGGAAGGCGTGCGCGTCCGCGAATGCGCGCTGCACCGGGTGATCGCCGCCGAGCCCCTCCGTGGTGACCACCGAGGAGCCCTCGGCAAGCGGAGCGAACAGAAGGCAGGCCGAGATCGGCTGCCCGTCGACGAGCGCGGTGCATGCTCCGCAGACCCCGATCCCGCACGTCTCGCGCACGGACAGGATCCCGAAGTCGCGACGCAGGACGACGAGCAGGCTCTCGGTGGGGAGCGCGTCGGCTTCCACCTCGGCCCCGTTCAGGGTGAACTGAACCCTCACCGCTCCCGTCTTCCCAGGGCGCTGACCCCCTCGACGCCACTGAATAGATCCACATGCGTGCGCCCCTTGACACGCACGTGACTGTCCCGTGCGGTTTCTCGCGCCATCCTGTGGAGGAGGGTTCGTGGGTCCCCCCACCCAGGGTGGGGGACTGCGGTCGCGGCCGCGGGATCCGCGGGATCCGCGGGATCCGCGGGCGAAGGTAGCGAGACCTCGGGAGCCTGGGATGCGATCACGGCCGGGAGCTCTCTCCGTCGCGGCGATCCACGGCGCCGAGCACGGCTTCTGCCGTGATGGGCAGCTCCGTGACGTGGAGCCCGAGCGAGCCCAGCGCGTTGCCGATCGCAGCGGGAACCGGAGGGACGGCCGTCTCGCCGAGCCCGTGCACCTCGGCGCCCGGGTACTCCACGAGCTCGTGGGTGAACGCCTCGGGCAAGTCGGCGATCGAGGGGATCTGGTAGTCGGAGAGGTTCGCGTTCGTCACCTGGCCGTCGGCGAACGAGACCCCTTCGAGCAGGGCGGTTCCGAGCCCCATCGTCATGGAGCCCTCGTTCTGGAGCTCCGCGCCGGGCCGGTTGACCACCCGCCCGGCGTACACGGCGGCGTGGGCGCGCACCACCTCGACGCGGCCAGTCTCCTCGTCGACGCGCACCTCTGCGGCGGCCGCGCCCTGGTGCCAGTGCGAGGAGCCGATGCCCTGGCCTGTGTCCGGGTCGAGCCCGCCGTCGTTCGCGAACTCCCCGACGCCGCGCCGTCCGTCCCGGCGTAGATCGCGCACGGCCTCCTCGAGCGCGCCGCTCATCATGTAGGTGGAGCGGCTCGACGTCGCCCGGGTGTCGTAGGGAACGAGGTCGGTGTCCGGGTCGGGGAAGCGGATCTCGGCCGCCGGAACGCCGAGGAGCTCGCCCGCCACGAGGCACAGCGCCCGGCGGGAGCCCTGACCGAGCTCGGCAGTCGCGCAGCGCAGCGTGTACCCGCCGTCCTCGTCCGTCTCGACTGCGATCTGGGCCCGACTCGGCGTCTGCATGCCCTTGAGCAGCACGCACAGCCCTTTCCCACGGCGATCTTCGTGCCAGCCGACCGCGGCCGCCGCGCGCTCGAGGCACTCCGCGAAGCGGACGTCGTGCATCGTCTCGCCGGTGCAGAAGCGGTCGCCGTCGCGCAGCACGTTCCTCAGCCGGAGCTCGAGCGGATCGACGCCCAGCCGCTCGGCCAGCATGTCCAGCGCCCGCTCGGAGGCCCACGCCGCCTGGGTTGCCCCGAAGCCTCGGAAGGCGCCGGCCGGTGGCAGGTTCGTGTAGACGCAGCGGGAGTCGACGGCGACGTTCGGGATGCGGTACGGCCCAACCGCCGAGTAGCCGATCTTGACCGCGACGCCCGGACCGCAATCGGCGTAGGCGCCCGTGTCGATGGCCGAGTCGACACGCTTGGCGACGAGCGTCCCGTCCCGTCGGGCCCCGAGGGTTACACGAAGCACCGCCGGATGGCGGTTGTTCGTCACCCACTCCTCCGCCCGCGGCAACACGATGCGTACCGGTCGGCCGGCCTTCCGGGCAAGCGCGGCCGTGAGGGCTTCGATATGGACGAACGTCTTGGCGCCGAACGAGCCGCCTATCGGGGGGCAGATGACGCGCACCTGCTCCTCGTGAAGCCCGAACACAGCGGCGATGTCGGAGCGCACGTTGAACGGCGTGTGGGTCCCCGTCCAGAGCTCCAGCCGCTCTCCCTCCCAGCGGGCAAGACAGGCGTGCGGCTCCATCGCCGCGTGCTGGGCGGCCGCCGTTCGGAAAGTCTCCTCGACGACCTCGTCGGCCTCCTCGAGGCCGCGCTCGATGTCGCCGTGGCGGATGCGGAAGAGGTGACACACGTTCGTGCCCTGCTGGGGTCGCAGCCCGAAGTAGGCGGCGTCGTTGTCCGAGATCCGGTGCCGATCGTGTACGAGCACGGCGCCCTCGAGCGCCTGCTCGAGGTCGAGCACGGCCGGCAGCTCCTCGTACTCGACGTCGATGAGAGCGAGCGCGGCCTCGGCCTGCTCCGGAGTCTCGGCCGCCACGGCGGCCACCGGGTCACCGGCAAAGCGGGCCCGATCGACGGCGAGCACCGTCTGGTCGCGGATCTGGCAGCCGAACCAGGCGAGATCGCCGACGTCCGCCGGCGTCACCGCGACGGCTCCGCGGGGCACGGCCGCTGTGTCCACTCGAAGAACGCGCGCATGCGGATAGGGCGAGCGCAGGATGCGGCCGTGCAGCATCCCCGGCAGCTCCTGGTCCTGGGAGTAGCGCAGCGTGCCGTCGAGCACCGCCCGCAGGCCGTCGGCGATCCGGGTCACTCCGCGGCCTCCAGCTGCTCCAAGGCGCGCCGCACCTCGACGGCGATGACGCGCTTGCGGTAGGCGGCCGAGCCGCGCACGTCGGAGATGGGCTCGATGGCCTCCGCGTAGCGGTGTCCGATCTCGGCCGCGACCTCGCCGCCGAGCGGCCGACCGGCCGCGAGCGCGCACGCGTCGGGTACGTACTGGAGCGTTCCGGCGACGGCGCCCACGACGACGCGCAGCTCGTTTTCGTGGGCAACCGCTGCAACCGACACGCACGGCCGGTCCTCGTGCGAGCGCGAGCGAAACTTGCGGTAGACGGCGCGGTCGGCCCGCGGGACCTCGACCCGGGCGACGAGCTCGTCCGGCGCGAGGCTGGTCTCGTAGTACCCGGTGATGAGCTCCTCGACGGGAATCGACCGCTGCCCGCCCGCGCTCGACAGGACGACCCGGGCGCGGTGGGCGCAGAGGATGGCCGGTGGGTCGGACGCATAGTCGGCGTCGGCCAGCACGCCGCCCACGGTCGCCTGGTTGCGCACCCGCGGGCTGGCGACGAGCGAGAAGGCCTTGCCGAGCGCGGGCCAGCCCTCCCCCACCACGGGCGAGCGCTCGACCGACCGGTGCCGGACCATGGCGCCCAAGCGGAGCTCCTCCCCCGCTTCGATCGCGTCGAGGCCGGGTACGCGCGCAAGGCTCAACAGGGACGGGGGCTCGAGCAGGCGCTGGTTCACGAGGATGCCGAGGAAGGTGCCGCCGGCGACCACCGTCGTCTCGTCCCCGCGCTCGGCCTTGAGCGCAAGCGCCTCCTCCCAGGAAGCCGGTGCGAGCCACTCGGCCTCAACACGGCTATCCGCGGTCGGCAACGGCGAGCGCCTCCGCGCGCAGAGGACCGGCGAGCTCGCGCGCGCGGCCGATCCGGATCCGGTCGAACATGTACTCGAGCTGCTCCTTCGAGCGATCCCGGGTGCACCGACCCTCCCTGAACCAGCGCACGACGAGATCGGGGTTGACCTCGAGAAACGAGAGCGAGTCGGCAGCCTGGAGCACGTCCTCGTCGGTCTCGCCGCCGATCTCGTGGGCGAGGATGAGCCGCTGCACCTCCGCGACCAGGGCCTCGAAGGCGCCTTCGCCGCGGAGCCAGTCGCCGACGATGCGCGCGGATCGTTCCGAATGGGCGCAGCGATAGGCGACGTCGTCGGGGGCCTGCGTGGCCGGCTCCATCACCGGCCCGCCGGGGAAATGGCGCTCCATGTCGTGCGTGAGCGCTGCGATTCGGGCGCCCTCCGAGGCCTCTGGGTCGAGGACGAGCAGCCAGGCGAGCGTCCGCCTCAGGTGCTCGGCGTTCCAGTAGGGCTCGATCCACTCGTCCGCGCTATCGAGCAACCGGCTCATAGCGTCGTCACGGGTCTCGACTGCAGCAGGTAGACGCTGCCGTCCGCGATCGCCCATTCGACGTCCTGGGGGCCGCCGAAGTGCTCCTCGAGCGACACGCCGAGCGCGGCCAGGCTGCGCAGCTCCTCGGGGACGAGAACGCCCTCCGAGGCGAGTCGCTCTCGCTTCACGGCGCCGGCCCGATCGACGACGTAGTGATCCGGGGTGACCTCGCCGGCCACGAGCCTCTCCCCCAGGCCGGCAACGGCCTCGACGATCATCCGATCGCGGCGGCGCTGCACCGGGTCGACCGTGAACAGCACGCCCGCCTTGTCGGCCTCGACCATCCGCTGCACGACGACGGCCATGGCCAGGTCGTCGAGCTCGCCCTTGTGGCTGCGGTAGAAGAGCGCGCGCTCGCTGAAGAACGACGCCCAGCACTCGACGACCCTCGCGCACACCTCCTCCGCCCCCTCGACGCCGAGGAAGGTCTCCTGCTGCCCGGCGAAGCTCGCCGCCTCCGAGTCCTCGGCGCAGGCGGACGAGCGCACCGCGACGCGGCCGCTGCCGAGCTCATCGTAGGCCCGAGCGATCTCCACTCGCGGCGGCTCCGCCTCGAGGACGAGTCGCGAAGCCTCCGAGTGAGCCTTCGCCGCCGCGAGCTCCCTCAGGCGCGCTCCGTCGATCGCCCGCTCGAATGCGGTGGCGGGTACGACGAAGCCCGGCGGGACCGGGAGGCCGGCGGCGGTCATCGCCGCGAGGCTCGCCCCTTTTCCGCCGGCGACGCGAACTTCCCGGCAGGCCTCCTCGTGGAACCAGACGAGGGGCCCCGTTACTCCTCCTCGAGGATCGCGACCGCCCGCACGGGTGCGGCCGTCGTCCCCATCCACTTGATGGGGAAGACGGACAGCTTGAACCCGTGCGAGGGCAGCTGATCGAAGTTCATGAGGTTCTCGAGGTGCCAGTAGTCCTCGTCCAGCATCACGCGGTGCGCCTCCCAGAAGTGCTTGCCTTCGAACATGGCCCATACCGGCGGGTCGAACGTGATCGCGTCGATGCCCATCATGCGCACGCCCTGGGCGATCAGGTGCCGCGTCGCCTCGGCGGTCATGCCACAGTGGTCGGTGCGGTAGCGCTCCTCGGTGTTGTAGGCGCCGGCTCCCGTGTGGATGAGGACGATGTCCCGCTCCTTGAGCGCGTAGCCGATCCGTTGCAGCTCCGCGTCGACGTCCTCGGGCATGATCCGGTACCCGGAAGGGCGGTCGCGGAAGTCGAGCACGACTCCGTCCGAGTAGCAGTACTCGAGCGGGATGCCCTCGACGCCGGGCGCGTCAGGGCCGCGTAGGTGCTTGACCGCGTCGCAGTGCGAGCCGACGTGGTCGCTCTGGATGACGAGGTAGCTCGCCGTCAGCCAGTCGGCCCCGTGCGCCGCCGCGCCGATCCGCTCGGCGAACTCGGTCCAGCTCTCGTACATGACGAGTGTCGGAGGCGGGACTCGCGGGAACGTCAGCATGTCGCGGTGGACGGGCATGGACAGATCGACGAGCCTGGTCACTTCTGCGGGCCTCCTTCGTGCTCCTGGCTTGGAACGAGGATCTCGACGACGCCGGTCGAGCCGTTGACGCGCACCCGGTCGCCGGTGCGGATGCGGTCGGTGGCGTGCGACGTGCCGACCACGGCGGGGAGACCGAACTCGCGCGACACCACGGCCGGATGCGCGGCCACGCCGCCGGCGTCCGTGACGAGCCCGCCGATCTTCGTGAAGAGGACGACCCAGGCCGGGTTCGTCATCCGGCAGACGAGGATCTCGCCGTCGCGCACCTCGTCGAACTGCTCGAGCGACGACACGAGCCTGGCGTTCCCCTCGACCACGCCCGGGGAGGCCGCCAGCCCGTGCAGCTCCTCCCGCCGCTCGGGCGGTGGCCGGTGGAACTTCTCCGGGAAGCCCCAGAGCGTGTAGTAGGGGAACGCGAGCTGCGACTCGGTCACGGTGCCGACCCAGTCCGGCGGGCGCACCGCGAACGCCTGCTCGCGCTCGTCCCGGCGATCGGACACGAGCGTCTTCGCGTCGAAGGCCTGCGAACTGGCCGTGAGGAGGCGAAGCTCGTTGTAGCGTAGGAACATCACGTCCTCGGGGTCGTCAAGGGCTCCCTCCTCGGCCAGCCGGCGCCCGATCGCCACGAGCACGAGCCGGACATGCGCGTTCGTGCCCTGGTCGATGAAGAAGTGGTGGTCGGGCGTGAGCGGGTTCATGCGCAGCGAGAGATCGAGAGCAGCCTGCAGCCGGTCGCGCCCCTCTCCGGCCGGCACGCCGTCCATGAGCTCGTGCACGGCCGCGTCGAGGTCGTCCTTCACCGCCTTCAGCGCGGCCGGGTAGTCGTAGTCGGACTCGAGGTAGCCGCGCACCGCCTCCACGATCGGCGCCGGCGCCTCCCGCCACGTGGGATAGACGAACTCGTGCGACCAGATCGCCTTGTTGCCGAATTCCAGCCGGTACGGGAGAAGGCGCTCGGCGACGAAACGCCGCCCGCGCTCGGTGCCGTCGAGCGCGCGGAGCACGTCGCCTGCACTGTCTCCGGCATGGAAGGCCGCGAGAAGCTCGCTGTCCTCCTTGGCCTCTTCCTTCATGCGCCAGAGCGCCTCGATCGAGTCCCAGTTGCGGTCGTCGACCGAGCTCTGGAGCCGGCCCGGAAGCTCGGGATCGACCTCGCCCTTCACCTCCTGGATGGTGGCGCCCAGCGCCAGCGTGGCCGAGAACTGGGCGAAGTTCAGCATCCAGTGGATCTTCCAGTGGCGGTCGTGGATGTCGATCGCGTCCTCGAGCAGCACGGCGAGCTCGACGAGCGTCGCCGAATCCGTGTCGTAGTCGTCGAGGTACGCGAAGTTGCGCTCGATCTCCGGCCGCAGGCGGTCGCGCCACCAGTCGAGGAAGTTGGCGGCATAGTGCGGCAGCACGAAGCCGAGGTAGGCGCCCATGCGCTCGGCGTAGGCGGGGTCGCGCGGCACGCGAGGGACGTAGCGGGCCTCGTACTCGGTCGCCTCGGCCTGCAACGACGGGTCGGCCGGAATGGCCGCCATGTACGCGTAGCCGTTGATCTTCTTCATCACCCAGTCCGAGGCGAACGGCGTTGCGAAGCGGCGGAACATGTGGTCGCACGTGAGCCACCAGCCGCCGATGTCGAAGAACATCGGCGAGACCGGGTTCGGGCAGTGGAGGTCGTCGAAGATCCAGAGCAGCTCCCGCTCGCCCTCAGCCCACTCGATCGGGAACTCGTCCGATCCGTAGAACGACCCGAGGACCTCCTCGGCCATAGCGCTCCTCCTTCCCGCCGCTCACCGTCCGGCGCCGATCGTATCCGCCGTCGCTCGCTACCCGTCGCGCCACTGGTCGTGCGCGTAGGGGCCGGAACATCCGGCCCCTACAGGAGGCGGCGGCCCTGCTCGCTCAGAACAGCGTCAGCGAGGGCTCCGCGGCGCCTCGGAGGATGGCGAGGTCGACTTCGACGCATGCGATCCCGCGTGCCTGCGCCAGCGTGCGCGCTTGTGGCTTGACGGCCTGGGCGGCCAGCATGCCTCGCCACGGGGGTGCGCCCTCCTCCGCGCCGAGGCGCTCGAGGTAGCGCGTGAGCTGCTCTACCGCTTCGATGGTCGCGATCCGCTTCACCTCGATAGCGACCCATCCGTCCCCCTCGTCGCGGCACACGAGGTCGACCGGCCCGATGTCTGTCGGCCATTCGCGGCGGACGAGCCTCAGTCCCCCGTCCAGCATCTCGGGGGCAGCTGCGAGCGCCTCCTGGAGCTCTCCCTCGACGCCTTCCTTCTCGAGCGCAGCCGCCTCGCCCATGTCGTGCGTGACGTCGCTCAGCACCTCGGCGATGGCGATGTCGAGCCTGTCGTCCGTCTTCGCCTTGCGTACGACGATGCGCTCGAGCGGGCTACCGTGCTCCTCCACGGTCGTCGGCGCCGTCATCCAGTTCTGCGGCTTGAAGCCCCCGGCGTCGGAGTGCACCATGACCGACCCGTCTGCCTTGAACACGAGCAGGCGCAGCGCCTCGGGCAGGGTGGCCGTCAGGCGTCCGGAGTAGCGGACCTCGCAGCGGGCGATGACGAGACGCACCGCGGCACAGTACCGGCCGTTTCGGACACTCTCGTTCGGCGTCAGAGCGGCGGCGGACCGGCCCGCTTCCACCAGTCCTTGACGACCGCCAGCGCCTCGTCCCCGAGGAGCCGCTCGTACGGGCGGGAGCGCCGGCTGACCGGGAGACGAACCTCGGCGAGGACTCCATCGACATCCATGCCGAGATCGGCCGCGTCACTGAGGAGGTTCGCGTAGTAGACGTGGCTGATGCGCGCCCACGCGATCGCCGCGACGCACATCGGGCAAGGCTCCCACGTCGAGTAGAGCTCGCAACTCGACAGATCCCATGTGCCGAGCCGCTGGCCTGCCGCCCGGATCGCGTTGATCTCGCAGTGAGCGGTCGGGTCGTTGCTCTGCAGGACCGTGTTCCAGCCCTCCCCGACGACCTCGCCCTCCTTGACCACGAGCGAGGCGCAGTAGCCTCCGGCGCCGCTCTCCATCTTCTCCCGGGAGAGCTCAATTGCTCTCCGCATGAATCCTTCGATGTCCATCTTCACCTCTCTCCGGCGGTCGTGGTGTCGCAGCATGCCATGCGAGCGCGTTCATACTTCGCCCGGACCCGACGACTGCCGAGGCGAGGTGACACGATTGGACGGGACGGCGATAGAGACTGCGATCGTCCATCCGCTCGAACCCCTGACGCCCGAGGAAATCCGCACCGCCGCGCAGGTCGTGAGGTCGAGTCGGTCTCTCGGGGAAGAGGCGCGCTTCGTCGAGGTGACGCTGCGGGAGCCGGCCAAGGAACCCGTGGTACGCGGCGAACGGGACATCGACCGGCAGGCCTCGGTCTCCATGCTCGATCCGGAGACCGGGATGCTCCAGGAGGGCGTCGTCTCCCTTCGCGAGCGGACGCTCGTCTCGTGGCGCGAGGTACCCGGCGCGCTGCCGCCGATCCTTCCGGACGAGTACCCCGCGATGGTGGAGGCGCTGAAGGCTGACGCCGGCTACCGGCGCGCGCTGGCTCGACGGGGAATCTCCGATCTCGAGCTCGTAAGCATCGACGCGATCCCGGCAGGGTACTGGGGTAACCCGGAGGACGAGCTCGGCCGCCGGTTCGTCCGCGCGCTGTCGTTCGTGCGCCCGGAGCCCGGAGGATCGAGCTACGCGCGCCCGGTCGAGGGGCTCGTCGCGTTCGTGGATCTCAATCGCATGGAGGTGTTCCGCGTCGACGATCGCACTACCGTCCCGCTGTCGCCGGACGACGGTGAATACCGGGCTGAGCGTGTCGGCGCGCGCCCGGATCTCCGGCCGCTCGAGATCGAGCAGGCGGAGGGCCCGAGCTTCGAGCTGGCAGGCCACGAGCTTCGCTGGCAGAAGTGGCGCCTCCGGCTCGGCTTCACGCCCCGGGAAGGGCTCGTGCTCCACGACGTACGCTACGACGACGGCCAGGAGCGGCGGGTGCTGTACCGCGCGTCGTATACCGAGCTGGCCGTGCCGTACGGCCATCCGAGCCCCGAGCACTACCACCAGTGCGTCCTCGATCTCGGAGAGCAGCAGTTCGGCGCCCTCGCCAACTCCCTCGAGCTCGGGTGCGATTGCCTCGGCGAGATCCGCTACCTCGACGCGGTCGTCAGCGACAGCCGCGGCGAGCCGGTCGTGCTTCGCAACGCGATCTGCATCCACGAGGAGGATCAGGGGATCCTCTGGAAGCACGTAGATGTCCGCGCGGGCCACACCGAGGTTCGGCGCCGCCGCCGGCTCGTCGTCTCGTGGGTGGCGACGACCGGCAACTACGAGTACGGGTTCTTCTGGTACCTCCACCAGGACGGCACGATCGAGTCCGAGGTGAAGCTCACCGGGATCCTGCAGACGGCGGCGCTCGCGCCGGGCGCTTCGGCCGAGTACGGGGAGCTCGTCGCTCCTCACCTGAACGGGATGAACCACCAGCACATCTTCAACGTCAGGCTCGATCTGGACGTCGACGGCATGGACAACTCCGTCTACGAGATCGACTCCGAGGTCCTCCCGATGGACGAGACGAACCCGTGGGGGAACGCGTTCGCAAGCCGGTCCACCCTGCTCGAGACCGAGGCGGCGGCGCAGCGTCTGATCGACCCGTTCAAAGCACGATGCTGGAAGATCGTCAATCCCTCCTCGTGCAACGCCCTCGACCAGCCGAGGGGATACAGGCTCGTGCCCGGCGCGAACACGCTGCCCTTCTACGATCCCGAGTCCGGCTTCGGCAAGCGCACTGGATTCACGCGCCATCACCTCTGGGTCACGCCGTTCGATGCGGCCGAGCGTTACGCGACCGGCGACTACCCGGTACAGAACGCGGCGGGCGGCGGCCTTCCCGAGTGGACCCGCTCGAACCGGTCGATAGCCGACACGGACGTGGTCCTCTGGTACACCTTCGTCCACCACCACATCCCGCGGCCGGAGGACTGGCCCGTGATGCCCGTGGCGACGATCGGCTTCGCCCTCTCGCCGGTCGGCTTCTTCGATCGCAATCCGGCGCTCGACGTTCCCGCGCCGCACGGGTGCCACCCCGGTTGAGCAAGAAGATCGTGACCGTGCTCGGACCCATCGAGCCAGAGGAGCTCGGGCCGACGACGATGCACGAGCACGTCCTCGTCGATCTCTCGTGCAACTTCGTCACTCCCGTCGCGGAGTCCGAGCGCTCGCTCCTCGACGCGCCGGTCACCATGGACATCCTCGGCGTCCTGCGGCGCCGGCCGTTCAGCCGCTGCCTCGACAACGTCGTGCTGAGCGACGAGCAGCTCGCGATCGACGAGCTGACCCGCTTCCGGCAAGCAGGAGGCTCGGGGATCGTCGACTGCACGGTCCATGGCATCGGAATCGACCCGGCCGCCGTCGCGCGCGTGGCGCGCGCCACCGGCCTCCACATCGTCCAGGGCACCGGCGCGTACGTCGAGCCGTCGCACCCCGACTGGGTTCGCGAGGCGACGATCGACGAGCTGGCGGAGCGATTCGCGGACGAGGTGCGGGTCGGCTTCGGCGACTCGGGAATCCGGGCAGGTCTCCTGGGCGAGATCGGAACGAGCGGCGTTTCGGCAGACGCGAAGGACTACGCTCGCGTGGGCGATATCACGACAGACGAGGAGAAGGTGCTGCGGGCCGCCGGGCGGGCGTCGGTCGAAACCGGCGCGGCTGTCTCGGTTCACCTCGACGTTCGCGGCCACGGCGCCTTCCGCATCATCGACATCCTCGAGGAAGAAGGGGTGGCGCCCGATCGGATGATCATGTGCCACCTGGATCCCGTCGCCGATCTCGACTACCACCTGGCTGTCGCGGCGCGAGGCGTATTCGTCGAGTACGACTGCTTCGGCCGCGAGTACTACAGCGACGAGCTCGGGATCGCCTGGGGCCACGACAGCCAGCGGGTGAGCTGGCTCGTCTCCCTGCTCGAGGCCGGCCACGAGGAGCGAATCCTGCTCGCGCAGGACGTCTGCATGAAGATCGACCTGCGCGCCTACGGCGGCAACGGCTATGACCACATCATGACCGCCGGGCTGGAGATGTTCCGGCGCGCCGGAATCGGCGAGGCGCAGATCACGAGCATGCTCGTCGAGAATCCGAGACGGGCGCTCGCCTTTCCGCTCGACTCGTAGCCGCGGGCATGGCCCGCGCGCCAATCGTCAGGGGTGGCGGATGGGACTCGAACCCACGACCACCGGGACCACAACCCGGGGCTCTACCAGCTGAGCTACCGCCACCAGGGCTCTCTCACTCTAGCGCAGCCCACGCCGCGGACCGGGTCTGGCAATGCGGGTGCTACGCTCGGGCCGGGCGCCCGTAGCTCAGAGGACAGAGCAGCGGCCTTCTAAGCCGACGGTCGGAGGTTCGAATCCTCCCGGGCGCATGCGAGGAAGGCGCTGTTTCCAGCGCCTTCCTCTTCTTCCGGTGAACGGTGAACGCTGCTGTGCTTCGTGAACGGCGCTTTGGATCCTGAGCAGCCCAATGCCCGGCGCGCCCCCCGGTTACCCGCCCGCGCGGTGAATCCGGGCGGGCGAGTGTGGCTGCTTCGGCAGCAAGCGGTGGCCGTCGACCACTGAGGACGCCACGTCGACGAGCTTCCGGTTCGTCGAGCGCGAGTGCTCACGGAGCAGCTCGAAGGCGGCCGACTCGTCAATCGAGTGGCGTTCCATCAGGATGCCCTTCGCACGCTCGGTGACGGCGCGGCGGCCGAAGGCGCCTTCGAGATCGTGGTACTCGGTGAAGCGGCGCAACACGATATCGATCGAGCTCTGCCAGTCCTTCGCATCGGCGTCGGTGATGTAGGCGAACACGCCGCGCTTGGATGCCTCCCTGACGAAGTCGGGATCGGACGCGTGGATGAGGGCGATCACGGGGCAGGCAGCCTCGTGCACGATCTTCTCGACCATTTGGAGCGCATGCTCGGAGCTCTCGCCAAGGCCAACGAGGGCGACGTCCGGCCGTTCCCTCGCCGTCACTGCTCCCACGTCCTCCACCTCGATCTCGCGCGCGATCACCTCGTGCCCGAGAGCGACAACGACCTGCGCGACGATCCCCAAGCGATCCGCGCGCTCGTTCGCGATCAGCACGCGCAGATGCTCGGTCTCACGATGACTCATCCCGCCTGACCGTCGAGTCTAACGCCGACCGGCGGTGACTCAAGGCCGCCGGGCAGTCCGGGCGTACAGGTGGTAGGGTGATCGTCGTCCGGCCCTCACCCTAGGCGGACAATATCTTCCGGCTCCAACCCTTGGCCGGCGTAGCGCGTGACGAGGTTGATCACGCGGAAACGCGAGCCCAAGGAGCCGCCGCCTATATCCCTCTCTTCGCTGAACCGCTCGATCGATTCGTACCCCCGCGCGGATGAGCGGACGAGCAATGACTGAGATGATCACGTCTAACCGCGTCCCGCGGAGCCGGACGCAGAGAACACCGTCCGCTCCGGACCCGCCTGTACATGCCCTCGAGAAGTCTCGGCCACCAAGCCAAGAAAGATGGTCGAGTCCTGCGAAAGGAGATCCTCATGAGCTCGTCGTCCACCCACCTGCCCATCCCGGAAGGTCCCGGCTCCGTCTCAGGCGCGCCGAACCTCCCGGCCGGATTCACCGACACGTTCACGAGCCGGTACATCGACACCGGTGAGCTGCGCCTTCACGCGGTCATCGGAGGCGAGGGGCCGCCGCTGCTGCTGGTGCACGGCTGGCCGGAGACCTGGTACGCCTGGCGACTGCTGATGCCGACGCTGGCCCGTGACTTCGAGGTCGTCGCGGTCGACCAGCGCGGCATAGGCCTGTCCGACAAGCCCGCAGGCGGGTACGACACCGGCACCCAGGCCGGCGACCTGATCGCGCTGATGGATGCGCTCGGCCACGAGCGGTTCGCCGTGGTCGGCCACGACACCGGATTCGCGATCAGCTATGCGCTGGCCGCCGATCACCCGGACCGGGTCGAGCGCGCGGCGCTCGCCGAGATACCCGGATCCCCGGGAACGGTTACCGCACCGCCCCTGTTCCTCCCTGGGCCGCTCAACGACCGGCTCTGGCACCTCGGGTTCAACCGGATCGACAAGCTCAACGAACAGCTCGTCGCGGGACGGGAGGGCATCTTCTACCGCTGGGAGTTCGACGCCGCCGCCAAGAGGCTGCCCGACGACGTGATCAACTACTACGTCCGCATGCTCTCCAACCCGGACTCACTGCGCGGCAGCTTCGGGTGGTACCGGGCTCTCGATACGACCATCGCACAGGACGAGCAGCGCAAGACCGACCGGCTGACCATGCCCGTCCTGGCGATCGGCGGAGAGGCGAGCTTCGGTGAACACGTTGCGGAGGCGGTGCAGGTCGTTGCGGACGACGTGCAGAGCGTGGTCATTCCCGGCACCGGCCACTTCGTCGCCGAGGAGGCTCCCGACGAGATGCTGGCGGCGCTGACCGCGTTCCTGGCGCCGTACCGGGAGACGGTGGGGGTTCCCGCGGGAGTTCGTTAGAACGACCGTCTTCGAGCGTTTGCACATGCCCTCGCTCGATGGGGCGACCGAGTGGCTCATCCCCGAGCCACTCGGTCCTGTCGAGCTGCTGGGCCACGTCGTCCTAGTGAACTTCTGGACGCTGACCCGTGCGCGCCCGTCTCGCCACGCCGCCACATCCAACCCATACGGAAGGCATTCGTCATGAAAGCGAACCAGCTCTTGCTCGCCGCTACGCACGCGAGTGTAAAGAGGCTGAGGTGATGCTCGAGGGTCGGCTCACGGTGGTAGGCGACGGGATGGAGGCCGAGGTGATCTGTGGTCTGTTGAGGACCGAAGGAATCGCCTGCAGCCACCGACAGACCGACATGGGAGCGGGGGCGTGGGAGGCCACCGGGAGCGGCGGTCCGCGCGAGATCCTCGTCGCGCCGAGCGATCTGGAGCGCGCGCGGGAGCTAATCAAACCTGACACTTCGTAGGCCTCGAGTTTGGCCGGTACGAGGCGTCGACCCGCCGCTCGCAGGCAACTAGCTCGCCTGATCAGACGATCCAGACTGCGACAGACCGGTGGAGAGAACCTCTTCCATACCCTTGGCCATCGCACACTGTTCTTCCGCGATCCCGACGGGAATCTGCTGGAGGTGTATGCGGAGATCTGGCCATCGGAGGACGATGCCACAGACGGCGCAGGGATCATCGTCAGCGCGAGTGCAAAGCGATCTTCCCGAGGGCGACCTTTCCCCTTGTGGCTGCCGGTCCCCCTAGCTTCGCGGCTGCGTCGTGCCGAGGCCGGGCCCCTGAGCGACCTCGGCCGGGCTTGTCAATGCCGGCGCGCTCGCCGGGCCGGCACGCTCGGCGGCGAGGGCCGTGACCAGCGCGAAAACCACCGCGGTGACCGGGACAGCGAGGTAGGCGCCGAGAATGCCGAAGAGGGAGCCGCCGGCGGCGACCGCGAGCAGGATGACGGCGGCGTGCAGATCGACGGTTCGGCTCTGGATGATGGGCTGGAGGAAGTTGCCCTCGACCAGCTGGACTCCGATGACGATCGCGAGCGTGACCAGGGCGATCTCCCATCCCTCGTCGGCAAAAGCAACGAGCACGGCGACGAGACCGGAGATGGTCGCCCCTACGAATGGCACGAACCCGCCAAGGAACACGAGCACCGCGAGCGGCAGCGCGAGCGGCACCCCGAGCAGCCAGATACCGATGCCGATGAGCGTGGCGTCGATGGCCGCGATCAGCGCCGTCCCCCGGATGTAGCCGTCGAGCACCTTCCAGGCGCGCCGCCCGGCTCGGTCGACGGCCGGGGCGCGGTCGGGCGGGAAACGCCTCAGGACCCGGCGCCAGAGGTCGGCGCCGTCACGCAGGACGAAGTAGAGCATCGCGACCGCAAGGATGAGCCCGGTCAAGAGGGAGGCGCCCGCGCTCAGGCCGGCGGCGAGGTACGTCGACGTGCCGTCCCAGACGTTCCCGAGCGAGCTGTCGAAATTCCGCACCCGTTCTCGGGAGATGTTGAACGGCTCCCCCTCGAGCCAGGCCGTGATCTCGCTGGCGCCACGTCGGACCGCTTCCGCGAGCTCGTCGTACTGGCTCACGACGGACATGGCCACGACTGTGAGGAGACCCGCCACTACCACGAGCCCGACGATCAGCGCGAGTGCTGCGGCGGGACGGTGGGCCCCCACCCGCTGTCGCACGAGGCGCACGACGGGCATCAACGCCGGCGCGAGCGTCAGGGCGACGATCGTCGGCAGCACGATTATCCGCAGGTACCAGAGCAGCGCCAATACCGCCGCGATCGCAAGCACGCAAACGAGCAGCCGCCATGACCAGCCGGCGGCCCGATCGAGCGCCGCCGGCACCGGCCCGATCCAGCTGCGGCCCTTGCTGGGAGGCAGGGTCTGCGACGGGGACGGCTCCAACTCGTGCTGCGAGGCGGGCTCGTCTAGCGGCCGCGTTCCTCGAGGAGTGTCTGCCACTCCGTCTAGGCTACCGCGTCTCGGTGCCGGAAATCTCGGCACCTCACTCTAAATCTTCGGCCTCACCCCAATCTTGGCGCGTCCACGCAACCGATGTGGGAGGTTGGCCGCCGGCCAACCTCCCACGTGAACCTCTGACGAGCCTCCGCTCAGTGGCTGCTGCGAGCGGCGCCACTGCCGGCCTGCTGGCCGGGATACGGCTGATCGGGCGAGGGCGTGTCCTTCTTCTCGCCCTCGCGCTCTTTCCGCTCGCGCTCCGTCTCCTGCGGATCGCCTTCTGCGGGTCCGCCCTGATCTCCGGTGCTCTTCGGGCCGCCCTGCGCCGTGCTGCCGGGGCCCGGCTGGCGATGCTCGTCCTTCTCAGACTCGTCCGGGGACATGCTGCTCCTTTCGTGCCCGTGTCGCTCGAGGTGACGTGATTCCCTCGAGGTGACGTGATTCCCGAGCGCGACCGGGGACAAACGTGCCGGGCGATGCGTGCGGGCGACGGTCGACGCTCGGCGTAGTTATGAAACCGTCGTGTCGGGGAACGCGACCCGAAAGACAGGAAGGTGCTCATGCCCAGCAAGCGGGCAAACGTCAAGAACGAGAAGCAGTACGAAGCGTTGAAGGAAAAGGGGATGTCCAAGGAGCGCGCCGCCAGGATCGCGAACTCGCCGGGCTCCTCGTTGCGGGGGGCAAGAAGTCAGGGTCCGGCGGCGACAGCCGCCAGGGCGGCACGACCGCGCAGAAGAAGGCCGCGGGCCGCAAGGGCGGAAGAGCCGCGGCCAAGAAGAGGTAGGGCGGCGTACGCCGCCCAGCGGTGGCAGTTCGGCAGGGATTCTGAGGCAACGCGCGTTCGCGCGGTCCGCGTCAGCCAGCGTGCCGATGCTCGGCTTCGAGCGCCGGTAGGAGCTCGCGCTCGCAGAAGTCGAGAAACGGCTCCTGGTCGGGACCGACCTGGTGCATGTAGACATGGTCGAATCCTGCGTCGATGTAGCTCTTGATTGCTTCGAGGTGGATATTGGGCTCCGGCCCGCAGGCGACCTCCTGCGCGACATCGTCCTCGCCAACCATCTCCGCCGCCTGTTCGAAATGGCGAGGCCGCGGCAGCTCCTGACCGAGATCTCCACCTATGGCTGCGTTGGGCCACCACTCGTGGGCCGTCCGCCTCGCCGTCGCCTCGTCATGTGCAAAGCAGACGTGAACCATGCCGTAGCAGGGCTTGCCCTCTCCGCCCGAGCGCCGGAACTCCTCGACGACGCTCGCGATCGGCGCGGTCGAGCAGAGTCCGTCGCCCAGCTTGCCGGCGAGCTTCGCCGCCTCGGGCTTGTTCGCGGCCACGACGATCTCCGGCTCTCGCTCGGGCAGGGTGTAGATACGAGCATCGTCCACGGCGTAGTAGTCGCCGCGGAAGCTCATCTCCTCGCCTCGCCAGAGCTCGCGAATGAGCTGGATCGCCTCCTCGAGCATCGCGACGCGGACGCCCGCACGCGGCCAGCCCTCGCCGACCACGTGCTCGTTCAAGTTCTCGCCCGTGCCGACCCCGAGGAAGAACCGGCCGGGCATCATCGCCGCACACGTCGCGGCAGCCTGCGCCACGATCGCCGGGTGGATTCGGATCGTCGGACAGGTGACGCCCGTACCGAGCCGCAAGCGCTCGGTTGCGTGAGCGATCCCGCCGATCACCGACCAGACGAACGCACTCTGACCCTGCCTGTCGATCCACGGGTGGAAATGGTCGGAGACGAGCGCGAACTCGAACCCCGACTCCTCGGCTCGCCGCGCGTTCGCGACGAGCGCGTTCGGCGTGTGCTCCTCGCTCGACAGCGCGTACCCGACCCGAATCATGCGACCCTCCCGAGGTCCAACACCGATGGCCTGAGCACCGCTACCCCCCACCCGTCCACAAAAAACGTCGCCCACCGCCCCGCTTCTGCAGCCTCATCCCATCCTTCGTAGACTGCCCTGGTCGGCTCCACCGGGTAGGAGGTCAGCATGCCGAGGCTCAGTCGCTCCGACTGGTATGACCTGGCGCGAGACCAGAACTGGGAGCTCTCGTACGTCTCCTACGACGAGGTGTTCCCGGAGGCCCTCGCGGGCGGGTACTCGAGCGTTCCCAGAGAAGCATGGTGGGAGTGGGACGAGCCGTACAAGCTCGCGTACCGGGAGTACGTGCACAACCAGGCCGAGAAGGACGCGGGCGTATACGCAGTCGCCTCGGCCGTCGCCCGCTCACGCCTCTTCGAGGAGCTCGACAACGGCTGGAAGTCGTCGATCAAGGCCCATTACGGCGGCATCTGCATCACGGAGTACCTCGCGTCGCTCGCCGAGTCGCGCATGGGCCGGTTCGGACGCGCCGCGGCCTGGCGCAACATGGCGCTCTACGGCACGCTCGACGAGATGCGCCACTCCCAGGTCCAGCTGCTCTTGCCACACGCCCTCGTGGGTCGGGACGCCCAGTTCGACTGGGCTCATAAGGCGCTGCACACCGAGAACTGGGGTGCGATCGCCGTCCGCTCGCTGAACGACGACCTCTTCCTCGCCAACGACGCCGTCTCGATGGCGATCCAGCTCACGTTCACGTTCGAGACGGGCTTCACGAACCTGCAGTTCCTGGGGATGGCCGCCGACGCGATGGAGGTCGGCGACATCGAGTTCGGCGCGCTGATCTCGAGCATCCAGACGGACGAGGCCCGGCACGCGCAGCAAGGAGAGCCGACGCTCAAGATCCTCCTGAACTACGACAAGGAGACGCCGCAGAAGCTCGTCGACCACGCCTTCTGGCGAGCCTGGCACGTGTTCGCGATCGTGACCGGCCTGTCGATGGACTACTACACGCCACTCGAGCATCGCAGCATGAGCTTCAAGGAGTTCATGCAGGAGTGGATCATCAAGCAGTTCATGGACCAGATCAGCGACCTCGGGCTCGAGCGTCCCTGGTACTGGGACACGTTCATCGACGAGCTCGACTGGTGGCATCACGCCCAGCAGCTCGGCGTCTGGTTCTGGCGACCGACGGTCTGGTGGAACCCCGACGGCGCCGTCTCCCCGGCCGAGCGCGCCTGGCTCGAGGAGAAGTATCCAGGCTGGGAGGCCCGCTTCGGCACGTACTGGGACACGCTCACCGCGAACATCCGTGAGGGCCGGATGGAGCAGGCGTTCCCGGAGACGCTCCGATCCTGTGCAACATGTGCCAGCTGCCGATCGTCAACCCCGCGCGGGGGACGGCCGGCGGCTACCGGATCGGGCCCCGGCAGGTGCAGCGCGATGGGCGCACGTACCAGTTCTGCTGCGATCCGTGCAAGTGGATCTTCGACGAGAATCCCGAGCGGTTCGCCGGGCACCTGAACGTCGTCGACCGCCTGCTCTCGGGGATGATCGACCCGCCCACGCCAGCCGGTGTGATCGCGTACATGGGCATCACCCCTGAGGTATCGGGCGACGATGCCGCCGGCTACGCCTGGGCACACGAGGACGCGCCAGAGCCGGCAGGCGTCGCGTAGGTCGGCCCGCGGGGAAGGAGGACACATGGCTCCGGTTCCGGTGACGACGGTGTGGCGAGACGACTTCGTCGTCCAGCTCGTGGCGCTCGAGGACACCGACACGATGGACCAGGTCGCAGAGAAGGTCGCCTACCACGTGATCGGCCGGCGCCTCCCGCCGCGCGACGCGACGATGCGCGTCGACTTCGAGGGCCGGGTGCTCCCACGCGAGGAGACCGTGGCGGGCGCCGGCATCGGCCCCATGGCCTACCTGGAGGTCTTCTACGAGTGACGCCGGCGATCACCTGGGTCGAGGTCGGGACGCTCGACGACGTCTGGGAGGGTGAGATGGTCCCCGTCGAGGTCGAAGGTGAACAGGTTCTGCTCGTGCACTGCCGAGGCGGGCACGTCGCCGCCTACCAGGGCATCTGTCCTCACCAGGAGACGCCACTGGCGGACGGCGACCTCGACGGCACGGTGATCACGTGCAGCGCGCACCTGTGGCAGTTCGACGCCGTCACGGGGGCCGGCGTGAACCCGAGCGACGCGAGCCTGTACCGGTACGAGGTGAAGGTGGAGGACGAGGTGATCTACGTGGGCGTGCCCGAAGACGGCGGCCGCCGCTACCTGCGCTTCGGCGCGTAAGGGGTGTGACATGGAGGGAACGGTTTCCGAGAAGCTCGTCGGCCCGGTCATCAACGACGCCGAGCTGGCCGATGCGCTGATCGAGGCGATCGAGCGCGACAACGAGGGCCAGTCGCCCATCGTCGAGGATCACGGCGCCTACGTCCGGATCCACCTTCCGCGGTACTGCCGGGTGACCCGGCAGAGCCTCGAGGACGCGCTCGGCCGACCGTTCAAGCTGACGCAGCTCGAGACGGCGCTGTCGTCGTTCGCGGGCCGGATCAGGTACGGAGACGAGGAGATCGTCTGGTACCTCGAGCGGGAGGACTAGGTCATGGCAGCTCAGCGCGAGCGTACGAGGCGCAAGACGTGGAGCCTCTTCGGCGACCTCAGGCGTGTTCCGAGCGAGTACGAGATCGTCACCGAGCGGATGCACTACCACTTCCGCAAGCAGCCGGCCCCGTTCGAGCAGGATCCGGGCACGCCGATCAACCGCTGGTACGTCGAGCACCGGGAGGGCTCGCCGCTGCAGGTCGAGAACTGGGAGGAGTTCCGCGATCCGCACGGCCTCACGTACCGGCGCTACATCGAGCAGCAGAACGAGCGCGAGACGTACCTGGACGGGCTGACCGACCGCTTCGAGGACGAGGGTGCGGACGCGGGTCTCGCCCGCGGCTGGGTCGAGGCGCTCGAGCGAGGATGGCTGCCGTCCCGCTACCCGACGCACGTGCTGCAGATGGTGGCGTTATATGTCGGTCAGATGGCGCCGACCTCGTACGTGACGAACCCGGCGCACCTGCAGGCCGCCGACGAGATGCGCAGGATCCAGCGGCTGGCCTACCGCGCGAAGGCGCTCTCGCTCGTCCACTATCCCGAGCTCGCCTCGAGCGAGGCGACCCGAGAGCTCTGGCAGAGCGACCCAGCCTGGCAGCCGCTGCGCGAGCTCGCCGAGCGGCTGCTTGTCGTCTACGACTGGGGCGAGGCGTTCGCGGCCCTCAACCTCGCGGTGAAGCCCGTCTACGACGCGTTCCTGAACGTCCAGCTCGCGGGTCTTGCCGCCGAGAACGGCGACAGCCTGACCTCGCTGATGGTCGAGGATCTCGAGCGGGACGCCCGGCGCAGCCGCGAGTGGAGCCAGGCGCTCGTCGCGTTCGCCGTGGAACGCCGCGCTGACAACCTCGCGCTCCTGCGGGGCTGGGTGGAGGAATGGACGCCGCGGGCGCACGCCGCGGTGGAGGCGCTCGCCGACGCGTTCGCGGCAGCGCCGAAGCCGATCGGTGGGCGAGCCGGTGCGGCGATCGAGAGCCACGGTGCCTTCCTCGCAGCATGCAGTCTCGCCTGAGCGGCTGATCTCGCGCGAGCTGCCGGCCCTCCTGCGGGGGCTGACCGACCGGGAGGGGGCCCGCCCGCGCGTGGATCCGCGGCACCCGTGCCCGCAGGTCGAGCAAGTGGCACCGGCGGGGCTGCGCGGCGATCTGCTCGGGTGGGTGACATCGCTTCCCGGCGTGAGCCTCGGGGCGCCGAGCGTGACCGTGCCCGACGCGGTAGCGCTCGGTCTGGACGCGGACCTGGCGCTCGGGCAGCCGGAGGCGTTCATCATGCGCCGGGAGTTCGCCTATGTCCGCCGCGAGGGCGACGGCAGCGTGCATCTCACGCTGTATCCGGAGTGGGGCGCGGAGGTCATGCGCCGCGGCTGGTGCGCGCTGCATCCGCTGGCGCTGTACGGGCTCATCCCGCCGCAGAACGTAATCGTCTACGCGCCGCGGGACGCTGCCGAGCTCGCCGTCCTCCAGCGCGTCGTGGCGGCCTCGTACTGTTTTGCGCGGGGGGAGCTCGTCGACGTGGCGCTCGAGCCATGACCGTGCTCGCGCTCGAGCCCCAGGCGCAGGAGCTTCAGTACGAGGCGGAGCAGCGTGGGTTCCTCGTCGGCTGGGCGCAGGTCGACCTTCCCGCCGCTGTCAAGCAGCGATACGAGGGATGGATCGAGCAGCGCAGGCACGCGACCATGGGTGAGCTCGCGCGCGCGCTCGACGTCCGCTTCGAGCCGGCCCAGCGGTTCGGCTGGGCACGCAGCGTCATGGTGCTCGCGGCGCCGCACGGCTATCCCGATCCCGGCAGCCCGGGCGACGGTGTGCGGATCGGTCGCGTCGGGCGGGTGTTCTGGGTGCGCGAGCAGGGCTGGGTGGAGCGTCTCGTCCAGCCCCATGTCGAGGCCCTGAAAGCCCGCTGCCGCGAGCTCGGCGCGCGCTGCCGCGACTACGTCGACCAGGGGCCGCTTCCCGTACGGAGCCACGCGGCCCAGGCAGGGCTCGGCTGGATCGGTCGCAACGGCATGGTCATGCGCCCCGGGCCCGGCAGCTACCTCACGCTCGCTGTTCTGCTGACGAGCTTCGAGGTCGAGCCGGCCGAGCCGCATCGGCACCTGTGCGGCACCTGTGATCTGTGCGTGCGGGCGTGCCCGGTGGGCGCGCTCATGGGCGACGGGACGCTGGATGCGAACCGGTGCATCAGCTACTGGACGACCCAGCATCCCGGTCTCGTCCCGCCCGCACTCTGGCCGGGCATGGGCGACTGGATCTTCGGGTGCGACACCTGCCAGACGGTGTGTCCGTGGAACGCCCGCGCGGAAGCGTTCTGGGACGGCTATGGCCCCGAGCCTGCCCTCGCCCACCCGGATCTACGCACGTTCTTCTCGGCGTTCGGCGACGGTTTCGCAACGCGGTACGGGGGCAGCTCCTTCGAGCGAGCAGGACGTTGGCGCATGGCGCGCAACGCACTGATCGTGCTCGCCAACCGCGGCGCCGCGGAGCACGTGCCGACGGCCCGGCTGGGCGCCCGGGACACCGATCCGCTCGTCCGCGCGACCGCGGCCGTCGCGCTCGCGGCGCTCGGGGACCCGGGGTCGGTGGGGCCGCTGCGAGACGACCCCGATGCGCGCGTCCGCGTCGAGGCGGAGCGGGCGTTGCGGCAGCTTTAGCCTAACCTCTCAGTTCGCCGGCCGTCCCCGCCGTCGCCGAGGACGCGCGGCGGCGGAGGGTCGCCGCGCCGATCACGACGAGAGCGAGCAGCGCGCCGCTCGCCGCACCGACGAACGCCCAGGGGACGGCGCCGCCCTCGTCGGCCTTCGGCTGCGGCCGTGGCGCCACAGGCGCCGGCTGCGCCGGCACCGCCGGTGGAGGCTCCGCCACAGGCAGCTCGACCACCGGAGGCTCCGCGGGCTCGGCGACCTCGTAGGTGCGGGTGTCGACGACGGCGACGGCGCTGCTGCCGCCGCGGACCTCCACCGTGCTGCCGTCCTCGCTCACTGCCAGACGCAGGTCGTAGAGATCGTCGCGCCCCATCAACCCGTGCAGGTCGATGCAGACCGCGGTCCGGCCCATAGTGTCGAGCGCGTGGATGAAGGGATGCTCGCCGGCGCCGTCGTACAGCGTGTAGGCGACGCGCCCGTCGGGGCTCGTCGCGCGCGTGACGGGATAGCCGCGCATCGGCTCTGCGGCCTCGTCGGGATCGACGATCGGCTCCGGCTCGAGGAGGCCGGCCGTGAGGTCGTAGACGCGAACGGCATACCGGTTCGGATCCCTCGGGGACAGGTACTCGATCAGGTAGAGCCAACGCCCGTCGGGG
>CAWJNF010000003.1:0-290016 GCA_963844235.1 uncultured Thermoleophilia bacterium
CTCCGGATAGGCCGTCATGTTCACCACGTCCCAGCCCGAAGCGGAGTACCAGGCGGACTCGGCGCGGGTGGAGAAGCGCGGGCCCTGGATGACGACGACGGTGCCGCCGTCGCGCACGGGTATCCCGAGCGCCCCGGCGGAGGCGACGAGCAGCGTGCGGAGCTCCGGGCAGTACGGGTCGGCGGCAGAGACGTGCGTGACGGGCTCGCCCTCTCCGCCCTCGTAGAAGGTGTCCTCGCGACCGCTCGTCCGGTCGACGAACTGGTCGCAGACGACGAACTCCCCGCGCTGCAGATCGGCCCGCAGCGCACCCGCCGCACAGGGGCCGATGATGCGCCGCACCCCGAGTTCCCGCATGGCCCACAGGTTCGCCCGGTACGGCACGCGGTGCGGCGGCAGCTCGTGCCTCGCGCCGTGACGCGGCAGGAACGCCACGCTCGTGCCACCGACGTCGCCGATGGCGACAGCCGCCGACGGAGCGCCGTATGGGGTGTCGAGCTCGACCTCCTCGACGTGATCGAGCAGCTGGTAGAGGCCGGAACCGCCGAAGACGCCGACCTCAGCCTTCAGACTCGCCCTCCGGCTTCTCCTCTGGCGGCGCCGCGGGCTGCGCGGCGGCGTTCGCGTAGGCGAGCTGGAGATTCGCCACCGAGGACTCGAAGTCGCGGACGCCCTCTGCCGGCATGATCGTCCCGAGCACGGGCGTGAGGGCCTGCATGACGGCAATCGCAAGCTGCGTCTGCCCCAGATCGCGAGCGTCCTTCGTCTCCTCGGTCAGGCCCAGGGAGCGGTAGCCGATCGAGGAGACAGTGACGAGCGTCTGGACGAGGACGTCCTCGACCCGGAGCAGCTTGAGCTGCTCGGCGAGCTCCCGAGCGAGCCGCTCCTCGTCGCTAGCCACTCGGTGCTCCCACGCGCACGTCGCGCGTTCGCGCGACCTGCTCGGCGTAGATCTCCGCGAACGACGCGCCCGCCAGGTGGCGGGCGATCTGGCGCTCGGCGGCGTTGGCGGCAGGCACGTCGAGGTACGAGGCGACGCCGAGCTCCTCGGCGACCGGCGCCACCCAGGCGACGAGCTCCTCGAGCGCCTGGCGCGCCGGGCGGACACGGTTGTCGGCCACCCCGGCAAGATCCAGCAGGTCACCGGGGAGGCCGTAGCGGATCGCCCGCCAGAAGTTCTCCTCGATGAACCGGTGCGGATGCACCTGGAGCGGCTCGCCGTCGTCGACGGCGCGAGCGACCCGGGCCACGAGCGCGTAGATCAGGGCCGAGAGCGAGATCGCCTCGGCGAGCTCCGGCTGGGCATCGCAGATCCGGACCTCGACCGTGGGATAGGCGAGATGGAGGCGAACGCTCCACCAGAGCTGCGTGTGCTCTGTCACCGAGCCGGTTGCATAGACGTAGCGGAGGAACGCCTCGTACTCGGCCCAGTTCTCGTACGAGTCCGGCACGCCGCAGCGGGGGAACATCTTCGTGAAGATCTGCGAGCGAGCCGAGTGCAGGTGGGTGAAGCAATCCTCGACGAACGGGGACGACGCCGAGAGCGCGAGCAGGTCGGGCAGGTAGCTGCGCAGCGCGTTGCAGACGGCGACCGCTCGATCCGCGCCGCGCAACCCGACGTGGACATGGAGACCGAACGTGTTGTTGCGCCACACGACGTAGCGCAGCAGCTCGTCGTTGCGCCGGTAGTGGGGCGTGTCGATGATCCGCTGCTCCTTCCACGGGCTCCAGGGGTGGGTGCCCGTCGCGCCGAGAGCGATGTCCATCCGGTCGCAGAGCTCGAGCAGCTGCAGGCGCCGTTCGGCCATGCGTGCCGCCGCTTCGGCAAAGCTCTCGCAGCGGCCGGTCTTCACCTCGACCTCCGAGGCGATCAGCTCTCCGGCCAGGTTGTCGCCGAGCTCGCTGCCCCGAGCGGCGGCATCGATCTCCTCGAAGCGATTGACCATGCCGAGCGTGGAAGAATCGAGCACGGCGAACTCCTCCTCGACGGCAAGCGTGAAGTCCTTGCCCTCCTCGAACTGCGCGCGGGCGAGCGAGATCTGCTCGTCGGCGCTGAGGCGCTGCTCGTCACCCATCGCCGGCGACGGTACCTGGATCAGCCGGCGGCGCCGAGCCGTTCATTCTGACCTCCTCGAAGATCACGGGACTCTAACGGAGCGCGCCAGGATCTCCCGGGCCACATGCTCCCAGCTCCAGCGCGACACCGCTGCGCGACGTGCCGCATCGCGCAGGCGCTGGTGGTCGCCGGCGGGTAGATCGAGGATCGCGTCGACGCGCTCGGCCAGCTCGGCCACGTCGCCGTTTCCGAAGCTCGTCAGGTGTCGGAGCTCGGGCGGATACTCCGCCTCCAGCCCGTCCGCGATCTCGGCGAGCCCGGAGTGGCGGGCGACGAGGGGCGGCGCTCCACAGGCGGCGGCCTCGGCGGCGACCATACCGAACGCCTCCGGGAACGTCGACGGCGTGACGGCCACGTCGGCGAGCGCGTACAGGTACATGAGATGGCGATGCTCCATCGGCCCCGTGAACAGAACGGGCAGACCGGCGGCCTCGAGCTCGAGCTCGTCGCGGATGTCGCCCCAGCCCACCATGACGCAGCGCGTCCCGGTGCGGCGTAGCGCCTCGACGAGCACGTGCGCGCCCTTCTCACGGCTGATCCGGCCGACGAACACGACGGTTGGGGCGTCGCCCTCGAGGAACGCTGCGAGGCGCTCGGCGTTGCCCTCGTCCGGCAGACGCTGGTTGTGATGCTCCGGTGGATTCGGCGGATCGCGCTCGGCCTCGGCGAGAAGACCGGACAGCGCCTCGTCGCGTGGCCGCGGGCGGAAGTCTTCGATGTCCACGCCGGGCGGAACGGTATGGCAGCGGTCGAGCCACGGCCCCGGCCCGAGCACGTCGTGGATCACCCGCTCGATGTGCTCCGTCCCGGCGAAGACGGCCGTGGCATCGCTAAGCGTACGGCGAGCCCACTCGCAGAGCTCGGCGTTGCCGCGCATCGAGAACTCGAGCTCGGAGCCGTGCGCCTTCACGGCGTACGGGCCTCCGACCGCGGCGCCGACGGGCCCGCCCAGGAGCAGGTGGTTCGTCAGCACGAGGTCGGCCGGGAGGTGCTCGCGCACGGCGGCCGCGCTCGCCTCCACGAAGCGCTCGCGCTCGGGCCAGCCGAGATCCTGGACGCGTCGAGCCTCCATGTCCTCGTAGCGGTCGACGACGAACACCGGCAGGAGCCGGCCCACATCGGGCCTGACCACCTGTGCCCCGCCGACGTCGTACCGATCGGGATGCGGATCCTGGCAGAAGACGACGACCTCGTGCCCGAGGCGAGACCAGGCGCGCGCGAGGCAGCGCGTGTACACATTCGATCCGGTGCCGCCCAGGAGATAGCCGTGCCAGATGAGAATCTTCATCACTGTGAATCCTGACGATCGCCTCGTACGTCGCGCCCAGCGAGGCGATCCCGCTGCGTTCGCCGCGCTCGTCGACCAACACCGTCACCGGCTTTATACGCTCGCGGTGCGCGAGCTCGGGTCGGCCGCGGACGCCGAGGACGCCGTACAGGAGACGTTCATCCGCGCCTGGCGGGCCCTGCCGCGCTTCCGCGCCGAGGCCAGCTTCTCCACGTGGCTCTACCGGATCTGCCTGAACGCCGTCCACGACCAGCGGGCCCGTTCGGCGCGAGGTAGCGGCGCGCCACTCGACGAGTTGGGCGAGCCGGCCGATCCACGCGACGCGATCGTGGAGGCCGAGCTCTCCCGCGAGCTGCAGCGCGCGCTCGCGGGGCTCGACGAGACCTACCGCACCGCCGTTCTCCTCTACGACGTGCTCGGCCATTCCTACGCGGAGATCGCAGCAATGCTCGGGGTTCCCGAGGGTACCGTGAAGTCACGGATCTTCCGTGGCCGGACCGAGCTGGCACGGCTGCTTGGAACCGTCGGCGCCGCCGGAGAGTCAGAAGAACGATGAGCCGCGAGCATCTGAGCGAGATCGAGCTGATGGAGCTCGTCGAGGGGGACCTGCACGAGGCGGAGGAAGCCTCGGCGCGCGCGCACGTCGCCGCCTGTCAGGAGTGCAGCGAGAGCGTCGCGGGGCTCGAGCAGGCACGGGCGACGCTTCGCGCCGCACCGATGCTCGAGCTTCCCGAGTCGCGCTTCCGCGAAATGCTCGACGGGCTGCCGGCCCAGGACGGCGAGCAGACCGGGTGGCGCAGCGCGTTTGCGCGGCGCCGCTGGCTGGTCGTGCTCGCACCTGCCGCCGCCGTGGCCGTCGCCGTCGTGCTCGCGGTCACGCTGGTGAACAGGCCGGCCGGAGGCGACGACGAAGCGGCGGCGCCAGCGCCGGCGGCAGCCGAGGAGGTTCAGGCGCTGCAGGCTGAGGCCGCCCAGGACTCGGCGGCGCGCGGAGAGGCCGATGCAGGGGGCGCAGCGGCGGCCGAGCCGGCAGAGCCGCCTGCCCAGCCACCGGCGGCAGAGGCACCCGCTACCGTGGCGCCCACGCCCGAGGAGAGCGTGGCACGGGAAACGATCCGCAGCGTGGCCGGCACGCCGGACGAGGTCGCCGAGCGGCTCCGCGCGCTGGAGCTGAACGCTCGTGCCGTCGACAGCACGGTCGAGGTGGAGGGCGCCGATCCCGACGTCGTGGCGGATGCGCTCGAAGGCCTGCCCGACGGGGATGTCGCGGTGATCGTCGTTCCGACGCCGTAGCCGCCGAGGACGGCAGCCTCCGTGCGCGGCCATCATGTGAGGCGTGCCGCTCGCGCGCGCCCTCGGCCTTCTCGTCGTCGTCTGGTCTGGCGTGGCGCTGGCACTGGCGCTCGGGATCTACGTCACCGAGAACCAGGAACCGGGCGAGCGGAGCCGTAACGCGGCAGTCGTCGTCATCGCGGCTGGAGCTCTCGCTACGGCGATCGCGCTGGTTGTTGCGCTCTACGTCGGCCGCTGGTGGCTGATCGCGGCCCTCGGTGCGGTCCACGTCGGCCTCGCCGCCGCCGGGCTCGCCCTCACGGCCGACAACGGGGTCGTAGAGCTGCATGCCTGGGTCGTGGCGCTCGCGGTCGCCGGCGAGCTCGCCGTGCTCGCTGCGGTCGTGCTCTCGCGCCGAGAGCGGGACCGGCCTCAGCCCGGGATGTAGAGGCCGGATCTCATCCGGCCCGCCGGGCCTACGTGAAGTAGGTGTAGGGGCCCGATCTCATCCGGCCCGTTCCTACCTACGTGGGTATGTGTAGGGGCCGGATCTCATCCGGCCCGCCGGGCCTACGTGAGGTAGAAGTACAGCGCGTAAAGCAGCTCGACCGCCGGGCTCGTCGTGTGGACGGTGACGTCCGACGGCACGTGGAGGAGCGCTTCGGAGTAGTTGAAGATGATCTTGACGCCAGAGGCGACGAGGTCATCGGCAACCTGCTGCGCGGCCGCGGGCGGCACCGCGAGGACGCCGACGATGATGTTCCGCTCGGCGACGATGCCGCGCAGCCTCGCGTAGTCGAGCACGTTTGTGTTCCCGATCGGATCGCCGACCTTGTCCCGATCGGTGTCGAAGACGGCGGCGATGTTGAAGCCGTGGTCGGCGAAGACCGTGGAGCTCGCGATGGCCTGGCCGAGACGCCCGGCACCGAAGAGCGCGATGTTGTGCTGTCCCTGCGTGCGCAGGATCTTGCGAATCTCGGCCAGCAGCACGTCGATCGAGTAGCCGACGCCGCGCTTGCCGAACTTGCCGAAGCCGGACAGATCGCGCCGGATCTGCGTCGCGTTGATGTTCGTGTACTCGCTGATCTCCTGCGAGGAGATCCGGTCCTGCCCCATCTTCTTGGCCTGCGTGAGCACCTGCAGGTACCGGCTCAGCCGGGCCGCCACTCCGACGGTCAGGCGATCGTTCGCCCGCCGTCCCCCCTGCACCTGCGTCGCCATGCGGCTCCGAGAATAGCGACTCGCCGAGGCCGCGACCGGTAGAACCGTCAACCAGCCGCCGTGACGAGGAGCCGGCGGCGTAGAACTTCCGCGTGCACGAAGTACGTGAAGGCTTCGGCGCCGTCGATCTCGACGACCGGAATCCGCTCGCGGTAGCGCCGCTCGAGCTCAGGGTCTCCGGTGATGTCTACCTGCTCGAGCACGAAGTCGATATCGGCGCGTACGCGGTCGATTGCGCCGAGCGCCGATTCGCAGAGGTGGCACCCGGGTGCGTGGTAGACCCGGACGGAATGCGTCACCGGACGACGCGGAAGGGTATCCGCTGCACCGTTGCCGGCTCGCTCCCCTCCGAGGCGTCGGTCGGCCAGGCGCGAAGCGTGAGCACGTAGCGGCCCGGTCGCAGCGCCTTGCCGCTCGTATCCCGGCCGGTCACGCGGATCGCGTAGCGGCCTGGAAGGAGATCGCGCAGCCGCGCGACGACTCCCAACGGCTTCCCGCCCCGGGCCGCGACCTCGGCGGTGAGGAGCCCGACCGCGTGGATCGCGACGCCGTCCACATCCTCGGCGGCGGCCCCGGCGCGGAAGGTGAGCACCGCGCCGCCGCGCCTCGAGGGCGCGAACGCGGTACGCGAGAGGACGGCGTCCGAGACGAGAGCCGGCGCACCCTCCCCGAGGGTGACCGCCCAGGGTACCCGGGCGGTTGCAACGCCCTCTGCCTGCATGACGAGCGCCCCCGAAGCGGTCTCCCTTCCGAACGCCGTGCCGTCGGCCGAGACGACGAGGCGAATCGTGACCGCCTCTCCGGGCTTCAGGGTCGCGGTGGCGGGATCGGCCGCGAACGAGACCGAGACCCCGGCGCCGGGGTCCGTGACGACTCCGAGCGAGAGCTCCAGCCTGCGACCGGCGACGTTGCGTACCCGGATCGTCCGCTCCGCGTGCCACCCCTCGCCCGGACCGCGGCCGAGCGCCAGCGTCGCGGGCTCGACAACGAGGCCGGCGCCGGCCGCTGCGACGGCGTCGACGAGCCCGGCGCCCGTGGCGGTGACCGGCTCGGCGAGGTTCGTGAGCGGGCGCGCGCTGCCGACGAGGACGCCGGCGAGCGCGGCCGGGTCGAGGCCCGGGCGGGCGTCGAGCACGAGCGCCGCGGCTCCGGCTGCGACGGCGGCCGCCGCGCTCGTTCCCGTCACCGCCGCGTAGCGCACGTCGGAGCCGGCCGGAGCGGCGTCCGGGGCGACGAGAGCGACGCCCGGCGCGACCAGGTCGGGCTTGGAGGCGCCCGTCGACGGCCCGTGTGAGGAGAATCCCGCGAGCATTCCTGACGCCGCGTTCGCTTCCGCGCTCGCACGCTCGGCCGCGACGGTCACCTCGAGGCCCGCCGTGGCAGCCTCGACGATCGCCGTACCGACGTCGCCCGGGACCGCGAAGACCGGGATCGCCGTCTGCTCGTCGTAGCCGAGCCCGCCCGGGGGCAGGACGCTGCCGTAGACGAGGACGGCCTCCGCGCCCGCGGCCGCGGCGTTCCTGACCTTCGACGCGAGCGAGCCGCCGTCGGCGGGCAGCACCGCAATGCCCGAGTCGACGAGGCTGCGGCCGTCGTCGCCGAGGAAATCTTCCGGGGATGCGCCGACGGGCCCGCTCTCGGCCGGCCGGACGAGCCGAGGCAGACGCGCGAGGAGCTCGAGCCGATCGGCCGGCGGGAGCCCGCCGAGCAGCGACGCGCCGTCGGCGAAGACGGTCTCGGCTCCTACCCGGACGGTCAGTCGGCTGGTTACCACGACCGGGCGCGTATCCGCAGCCCCCACCGTGAGCGCCGTAGGGGCCGACCCTGGGGCGCCGATCGTCCCGACGCTCCCGCCCGCCGCCGGGCCGTCGTTGCCGGCAGGCGCCACGACGAGCGTGCCGAGGGCGAGCGCACCCGCCACCGCACGGCTCTCCGGGCTGTCCGGGAACGATGCGTACGGCTCGACGACGGCCGCTAGAGCCAGCTCCGCACCGTCCTCGACGTCGCCGTCGCCGTCGGGGTCGACAGCGCGCTCCAGACCGCCTAGCAGCACGTCTCCCGACCCGATGCTCTGGTAGCCGCCCGGGCCCTCGCGCCAGCCGAGCACACGGATCGGAAGCACCTCGGCCCCGGGCGCGACGCCGCTGACGCCGTTCGGCCCGCCGGCGCCGGCGACGATGCCGGCGACGCGTGTTCCGTGCGTCTCGACCACCGTGGGGTCGTCCGGTCGTGGCTCGGGCTCGGCGTGAGTGTCGCCCTCGACGAGGTCGACGCCAAAGAGCACCCGGCCGCGCAAGGACGGGTGAGCGCGGTCGACCCCCGTGTCGAGCACCGCGACCGTGACGCCGCTGCCGTCGGCGCCGGGAAGCGCGATGCCGTGCCGCCCCAGTAGCTCCGGGCGCTCGAGCGCGCTGGAGGAGAGCGAGGCCGGGTAGACGGCGCGCACCGGATAGATGCCCGCGACGCCCGGTGCGCTCTCGAGGGCGGCGATGGCGCGCGCGCCCAGGCTGGCCGAGAAGCCGTTCAGCGTGCGGGTGAAGACCTGCTCGCGCTCGACGCGGATGCCCTGAGCTCGAAGCGCGGCGAGGAGCCGCACCTGCAACGCGTTCGCGCGGCGCACGTGCCGACGCTGCTCCTTCGCCGAGAGCTTGCCGGGAGCCGCCATCCGGTCGGCGAGCGAGGGGGCGGCGAGGACGACGATCATCCGGCCGTCCAGCGGGACCGCCTGGCGACGCTCGAAGGCGCTGCGCCAGGCCTGCGCCTCCGTCGCCGGATCGGCTGCCGCGGCCGCACCGCTCCCGGTCAGAGCGGCGGCCAGCAGGGCGACCGCGAGGGCCGTTTTGCGTGTGCGTTCAGTTCGCCGAGGCATATGCGTCAAGCTCAAGATAGTCGGGGAAGGGGACTGACCGCACATATCGGGCGGCTGAGCCGATCATGGCGGCGTTGTCGGTGCACAGCTCGAGCGGGGCCAGAACGGCGCCTGAGCCCTCGAGCCGCGCGCGTAGCTCGGTATTGGCGGCAACCCCGCCGACGACGGCCAGGCGTCGTGCGCCGAAGCGCTCGCCCGCCTCCAGCGTGCGCTCGACGAGCGCACGCACGATCGCACGCTGGTAGGAGGCGGCCAGGTCGGCCCGCCGCCGCTCCACCTCTGCGGGCTCGAGGTCGCGCACCGCGTAGAGGAGCGCGGTCTTCACCCCCGAGAAGGAGAAGTCGAGCCCGGGCACACGTGCGACCGGGAACGAGAACGCCTCCGGATCGCCCTGTGCGGCCAGCCGGTCGATCGCCGCGCCGCCCGGGTAACCGAGCCCCAGCAGGCGCGCGCCCTTGTCGAAAGCCTCGCCCGCCGCGTCGTCCAGGGTCGATCCGAGCACTCGCCGTTCGCCATGGTCGGAAACGTCGAGCAGCATCGTGTGCCCGCCGCTTGCGAGCAGGCAGAGGAAGGGGGGCTCGAGCGGGAGATCCGCCCGGCCCTCTCGCGGTAGGAACAGCGAGGCCACGTGACCGTGCAGGTGGTCGACCGCCGCGAGCGGGAGCCGCCGCGCCCAGGCGAGAGCCTTGGCCGCGGAGATCCCGACGAGCAGCGCCCCGATCAGCCCCGGGCCGCGGGTCACGGCAACGAGCTCCACCTCGTCGAGCGTCGCCCCGGCGCGCTCGAGGGCCTCGGCCACGACGGGCGTCGTGAGCTCGAGGTGCCGGCGGGAGGCAACCTCCGGGACGACCCCTCCGTAGCGGGCATGGAGCTCTGCCTGCGAGGCCACGACACTCGCAAGCACCTGCCCGTCCCGCCGCACGCATGCTGCGGCCGTCTCGTCGCAGGAGGTCTCGAGCGCCAGGATCACGCGCCGCTCACCGCCGTCTGCCGGATAGGGTCCTTCCACATGACGTAGGCGTCCTCGCGGTTGTCCGTGTAGTAGCCGCGCCGCACACCGGTCGTCTTGAAGCCGAGGCGCTCGTAGAGCTTGATTGCGGCCTCGTTCGAGACACGGACCTCGAGCGTATAGCCGCGAAGCGCGTCCCCGGCGGTCGCGGCGAAGAGGTCGTCGAGGAGCCGGCGCGCGATCCCGCGACCGCGATACGGGATGTCCACGGCCACGTTCATCACGTGCCAGGCATCCACGTATCTGGAGACGATGAGGTAGCCGGCGAGCCTGTCGCGCTCGCTGTCGACGGCGCCCGTGCAGTACGACGACGGCTTCGAGAGCTCGCCCGCGAACATCGAGCGTGACCAGGGAGTCGGGTACGAGCGCCGCTCGATGCGCTCGATGTCGCCGAGGTCGGCGAGGGTCAGGCGACGTAGCTCGATCACGTCCGGCGGGCCAGAGCCTTGTCGGCGTCGGGTGCGCGCAGGTAGATCGGCTCTGCGCCGTTCGAGACGGCGCGGGTCGTCACGAGGAGCGCATGGTGGCGCGCCCAGGGGATATGGCGTGGGTCGTCGTCGGGCGGGATGTCGGCGCCCGCGGCCTCCAGGGCGTCGCGGTAGCGGACAGCTCCGTCGCCGACGCAGAGACGCCCCGGCTCGAGGTCGAGCCGCTCCGGGGCCACGCAGGCCGGGCCGTCCGCCAGGACGAATACCTCGCGCCGGCGGGCGTCGACGAGCGGCAGCGCTCCTGGCGCACCGGCGACGAGCGCGTCGAGCGTGGAGACGCCGCTGACCGGCACGCCCAGGGCGAACGAGAGCGCGCGGGCAGTGACGAGACCCATGCGGAGGCTCGTGTAGCGGCCTGGACCGCGGCCGACCGTGATGCACTCGATCGCCTCCGGGGCGATACCCGCTCCGGCGACAATTGCCTCGATGTCGTGGAGCAGCGTCGCGGCGGTCGTCGTCCGCTCGCCCAGCACGTGCCCGTCGGACACGAGCGCGCAGGTCGCGACCTCGGTCGCGGTATCAAACGCCAGCACGATCGGCATCTGGGCGCGCGTCGGGGTCGAGGTCGTCCGCGTGATCGTCGATGGAGATGAGCCGCCGGTCCCGCCCGGCATGCTCGAGGCGCACCTCGGCCCGGGCCGGCGGGAGGCGGCCTACGCCCGCCTCCGGCCATTCGACGAACACGATCGCGCTTTCGAAATACGGCTCGAGGTCTCCCCACTCGCTTTCGGTGACGTCCTGGAAGCGATAGAGGTCGAGGTGCGATACGGCCAGCCGGCCTGCGTAGGCGTGGCCGATCGTGAACGTGGGGCTCGTAACCGGGCCGGTGACGCCGAGCGCGCGACACGCGCCGCGTACGAACGTCGTCTTGCCCGCGCCGAGCTCGCCGGACACCAGCACGACGTCGCCCGGGTCGAGGCGCACGGCCAGGAGCGCGGCGACGCGCTCGGTCTCCTCGGGCGAGGACGACTCGAGCACAGCCATGGCAGAAAGGGTAGATGAGCGTGCGTGCGGAGCGGGCACGGAAGGTACAGCGTAGGGGCCGGATCTCGGCCCGCGTGCCGGCGCCTAGAAGAGCTCGAGCTGCTCGGTGGGGGCGACCCCGGCCGAGATCGGCTCGCGAGCCGCCTCCGGGAACGGGATCACGTCCGCGTCGAGGTCGAGCGCCTCGGGAACGGCGACCTCGGGCGCGGCACTCCCGGAGAGCAGCTGCGGGATGCGGGCGAAGTCCTCCTCGAGGGTACGCAGCATCGCGGGCGTGTAGAGCGCCGCGGCGGGATGGTAGAGCGGGTAGAGGACGACCGGCAGCCCGCCGACCTGCGCCGGCTGCGGCTGGCCGTGGACGCGGGTGATGCCGTGCTGCTTGCCGGAGAGGAGCTTCGTCGCGAAGTTGCCGAGCGTTGCCACGAGCTTCGGCTGGATCAGCGAGAGCTGGCGGAAGAGGTAGGTCTCGCAGGCCTCGATCTCGTCCGGCATCGGGTCGCGGTTGCCGGGCGGGCGGCACTTGAGCACGTTCGCGATATACACGTCCTGGCGGGACATGCCGATGCCGCCGAGGAGCTTGTCGAGCAGCTTGCCCGCGGCGCCCACGAACGGGTAGCCCTGCTGGTCCTCGTGGAAGCCGGGCGCCTCGCCGACGAAGACGAGGTCGGCGTCGGAGTCTCCGACCCCGAACACGACCTGGGTGCGTCCCTGGGCCAGTCGGCAACGCGTGCAACCAGAGGCCTCCGCGGCGAGCGCGGCGAGCTCGGTCTTCCGGGTCAGCTGGTCAGCGCCCGAGGGACCCTGTGGCGTCGCGAGGGCGGCGTCGGCCCCCGGCGCAGTCGGCTGCGGCCAGGTCGCGTCAGTGGCAGCCACAGCCTCCGCCGCAACAACCGCCGCCTGCGGAAGGTCCGCCGAAGCTCGGCTGCTCGGCGGTGCCGTGAGCCGCGAACACTGACAGCTGGCGAGCCACCCTCGTCTTCCCGCAATCCGGGCAGGCGGGGTCGGGGTCGTCCATGCGGACGAGCTCCTCGAAGTGACTCTCGCAGGTCATGCACACGAACTCGTAGATCGGCATCGCTGTCGCAGTGTAGGCACGGTGGCGGACGCAATGCAAACCAGACGAAGGCGTCACTGCGCTGCCCGAGCCAGGCGACGACCCGCAGGCGTCAGAGGACAGTGATGCCGCGGGGGTCGACCCAGACGAGCCAGGGACGGACGTCCGGCTCGGCCAGCACGCCCTCGGCGATCCAGGGGTCGCTCCGCAGCATCGCGCGCACCTCGGCTACGGGCAGCGCGAAGAGGAGGATCGAGCCCGACCAGTCCTCGTACGGCCCCCCGAGAACGAGGTCGCCGCGGTCGGCAAGCTCGTCGATGAACGCGGCATGCTCGTCCCACAGCGGTTGCTCTCGCGGGCCCAGATCCGGCAACCCAGCGCGGTCCCGGACGGTTGTGCGCGATGCTCCAGGGGCCGACCATCGACTCCAGGGTAGGAGAGATCGGTACCGGGGTGGGCGGGCCGAGGCCCCGCCCCTACCGACGCGGGCGGGCCAAGCCCGCCCCTACTTCGGCGGCATGACCGACACGTAGGCGACGGCGCGGTCGATCCAGGAGCGCAGCGCCTCGTCGCTCGCCGTGCCGCCCGGGCCGACGAGGACCCAGCCGGTCATCGGCCGGCCCGTGACGTCGAACACGCGAACGTGCGGCTCCCGCAGGGCGGCGTCGGCGTCCTCGGCGGCGAGCCGGAGGATCAGCTCGTCCTTCCAGACGCCGACGCACATGTTGCCGTCGAGCATGTGGCCGACGCCGCCGAACATCTTCCTCTGCGTGAAGCCGTCGCGCCCGGCCAAAACGGCCTCGATGCGCTCGGCCAGCGCCTCGTCGTAGGCCATGACACCTCCGGATGGTCATCATGCCAGCTCGGCAGCCGGCCCGTCAGACCGGTTCCGGGCGAGAGCCGAGCGTCTCCTGCCCGCGTATGACAACGACGAGCGCAAGCAGCGTGGGTATGGCCGTGAGCGCGAACGCCGCCTCGAACCCGAGGTGGGCGGCGCCGTAGCCGGCCACGAGCGGCCCCAGCGTGAAGCCGAGATCCCCGGCGAAGCGAAAGATGCCGACCGCGGTCCCCGACGCGTCGCGGGGCATCACGTCGGAGAGCATCGCCCCCGGTGGGACGCCGGCAAAGCCCGAGGCGATCCCGAGCAGCGCCATGGCGACGCCGAGCCAGAGCGGCGAGCCCGCCCATCCGACGGCGATGGTCGCGAGGCCCAGCCCGACGAGCGCCGGGATGAGGACGGCGCGCCGGCCATGCCGATCGGCCAGGCTTCCGGCCGGGTACAGCACGGCGAGCTCGACGGCCAGCGAGATCGCGAAGATGACGCCGATCCCGATCGTCGACATGCCGAGCGAGTCGGCGAAGAGGGGGAGCAGCGTGTCGAAGACGGCGACGATCATCCACAGGTAGGCGAAGTTCGTCACGAGGACCATCGCGAAGCCGGGCGTGCGAAGGACACGGCGGACGGTCGCCACCGTGCCGCCCGAAGGCCGGCGAGCAGCAGTGACGCCCTTCGGTGCGGGCACGAGCCGCAGATAGACGAGCGCTCCGAGCGCCGCGATGCCGGCGGTGAAGAACAGCGGGCTCGCGAGCCCCAGCCGGTCGGCGATCACGCCCGCGGCGAGGCCGCCAGCGACGACTCCGACGTTGAAGGCCCCGTAGAAGACGGACAGCGTCCGCGCCATGCGCTCCTGGGGAACGGTCTTCAGGAGCTGGCTGTACATGGCCGCGAACACGACCGCCGAGCCGATGCCGGAACAGGCGTACGCGGCGGTCGCGAGCGCATACGTCGGCGCCAACCCCGTCAGTGCGGTCATGACGGCGACGACGGCGAGCCCGCCTGCCGCCGCGAGGCGCTCGCCTACGCGGTCGACGACGATGCCGCCGCCGAGATCGGCGAGCAGCCGCGCGAACGAGTAGACGGCGACGAATATGCCCGCGGATTCGTAGCCGCCGCCGAACGATCGCGCGAAGAGCGGCAGGATCGGGAACGAGATGCCGGCGCCGAGCATGAGCACGAACGCGAGCAGGACGACGACGCCGACCGTGCGGTCGGCAAGGATCCCGCGCACGCCGACTGCGGCCCGTCCCTCCACGGAGCGCACGCTAGACGGCAGATCGGGAATGGTGGTGCCGCCATCCGGCCATGCCACGGGTGCCCGTCAGTAGGCCATCGGTCGTCTAGCCTTCCGCCGTGGCGGACGATCCCTCGACGCGGCTCGTCCATGCGGGTCGCAATCGCGAGCCGGGGGCGCCGAGCGCGCCACCGATCGTCACGGCCTCCGTCTACGTCTCGGCCGGCGATCCGGCTGAGATCGGCTACGCGTACGGTCGTGACGGGAACGCGACCTGGGAGACGCTCGAGACCGCGCTCGGAGCGCTCGAGGACGCCTCGGCGCTCGCGTTCGCCTCGGGCCAGGCGGCGACGCTCGCGCTCATGCTCGCGCTCGCGGGAGAGGGCCGCCGGCTCGTCCTGCCCGACGACGGCTACTACGGGGCGCGCAAGCTCGCGGGGATGCTCGCGTCCTTCGGTGTCCGGCACGTCGCCGTCGACCACCAGGATCTCGCGGCCGTGCGCGACGCGCTCGTCGAGCGGCCGGCAGCCCTCTGGACCGAGACGCCGACGAATCCGCTGCTGCGCGTCATGGATCTCGAGCGCCTGGCCGAGCTCGCCGGCGAGGCCGACGCGCCGATGGTCGTCGACAACACGACCGCCACCGCCGTGCTCCAGCACCCGCTCGAGCTGGGTGCGGCGGCGAGCCTCTACTCGCTGACGAAGGCCACGTCCGGCCACGCCGACCTCCTCCTGGGCGCCGTCGTCAGCCGCGACGGGACGCTGCTCGAGCGGTTGCGCGCGTGGCGCTCGAGCGGCGGAGGCATACCGGGCCCGTTCGAGGCGTGGCTTGCGCACCGAGGCCTGCAGACGCTCCCGCTGCGGGTGGTACGCCAATCGGAGACAGCGCTCGCGATAGCGGGCCACCTGGCCGCCCATCCTGCCGTGACTCGGGTCCACTACCCGGGCCTCGAGGAGGCGACACAGGAGGTGGCACGACGGCAGATGCCGCGCGGCTTCGGGCCGTTGCTCTCCTTCGAGCTCGAGGGCGACGCGGAGCGCGCGCAGGCGGTGGTCGAGGCGTCGCGGCTCATCGCCACGGCCACGAGCTTCGGCGGGGTCGAGTCGACGTGGGAGCGACGCGCGCGCTGGGCGTCGGAGACGGTGGCCTCCCCCACGCTGATCCGGCTGTCGGTCGGGCTCGAGGACGCCGACGACCTCCTCGCCGACATCGAGCTGGCGCTCTCGACCGGCTCGAAGTAACTCCCGCCGCAGGATCGTCGCTCGTCAGCCGATCGCTTGGCCGGCGAGCCCCGTGCCGGCAACTTCTGCGGGCACGCTACACCAGCGCGAGCGAAATCCGGGCCAGAGACTCCAGCAAGGTAGACGCCCGCGTCGAAGGTTCCCGATTGCCGTCCAGGTGGAACAAGGCAGGTGTGCGCATACGGCTCGTGATCTATGCTCTTCCGAGCCTGGCCGCCGCGGTGGCGGCCTGTAGCGGCGGTGAGCAGGCGTCCGCGCCGATGCTCGCCGGGCCCCTCGCGGACCGCCTTGCGGCCCAGAGCGAGGCCATCGCGGCCTCGGTCGACCTCGGAGACGGCTGCAAGGCGCTGCGACAGCTGAGCCAGCTCGAGCGGGCGAGCGAGCGGGCGATCGCAGCCGGGCGGATAGACGGGGCGCTGCATACTGAGCTCCGCGAGACCCTGCGCGCGCTCCGCGCTCAGATCGACTGCGAGCCGGCCTCGACGCCCCCTCCGGCACCACCGCCGGCCACGGCCAGCGAGGACGCGGTGGAAGCCGACGACGAGGACGAGGTCGAAGCCGACGACGAAGAGGACGGGACGGACGAGGACGAAGACGACGACGAGGGCAAGGGGAAGGGGAAGGGGAAGGGCAAGGGCAAAGAGAAGGGCAAGGACAAGCGCCACGGCGGGGAGGGCGACGATTGACGACGACCCAGCTCCTTCTCGGCGACGGGCGCTACCGGCTCGAGCGAGTCCTTGGCCACGGTGGCATGGCCTCCGTTCATCTGGCCCACGATTCGGCCCTCGACCGAACGGTGGCGATCAAGCTCGTAAGCGAAGCGTTCGCGGCCGAGGAGGACGCGCGCCGCCGGCTCGTGCGCGAGGCGCGGCTCGCGGCCCGGCTGTCGCATCCCAACGTCGTGCGCATCTACGACGTGTCGGACGCAGGCGAACGGCCGTACCTCGTCCTCGAGCACGTGGACGGCCCGACGCTCGCCGAGGAGCTTTCCCGCCGGGGCCGCTACCCGCCCGAGGAGGTCGCCCGCATCGGCAAGCAGGTTTGCGCCGGCCTGGCCCATGCGCACACCGCCGGGCTCGTCCATCGCGACGTGAAGCCCAGGAACCTGCTGCGCGCACCCGACGGCACGGTCAAGATCGCAGACTTCGGAATCGCCCGGGCCGACGATTCCACCCAGATCACGCTCGCCGGCACCGTGCTCGGCACCGCCGCGTACCTCGCGCCGGAGCAGGCTCGCGGAGAGCCGGTCACGCCCGCCGCAGACGTGTACGCGCTCGGCGTCGTCCTCTATGAGCTGCTGACCGGCAAGCCTCCGCACGACGCCCACTCTCTCCCTGAGCTGGTGTCGCGGCAAGCACGCGGCAAGGTGACGCCGCCGAGTCGAGCCGCGCTCGGAGTGACCGGATCCTTCGACTCGATCGTCCTCGCATGCCTCTCGCTCGACCCGCGGGCGCGACCGTCGTGCGACGAGATCGCAGCGGCGCTGTCGTCCGGATCAGACGCGGATGTGCCGACGGCTCCCCTGCCGGCCGCGCCTACACCGGGTCCAGGGGCCTCGCCCGCCCTGAACGGAGGTCGCCGCCGCCGTCTGCTCCGTCTGGGGCGGCCGGATCTCCCTGCCGCGCGTGCCTCTGGCCGGTGGCACCCACTCCACCTGAGCCTGCCTCGCCTGCCCCACTGGCTCGACTCGGGCCGCTGGCGGCCCGCCCACCTCGGCCGCAGGTCCGCGCTCGTCGCTGTCGCGATCGCCTGCGTGGGTGTGGCGGTCGGCTTCGGTCTGACGGCAGGGGGCGGTGGCACCGAGCCCGCCGGTCAGACACCCGGCGTTGTTGCTCCGGTACCGAAGACCGACGACCCGGCCGAGCTCGCGCGGGCTCTCGCGCGCTGGCTCCGCGATCACGGCCGGTAGTCCGCCGGCGGGCGGTCAGCCCCGAACGCAGTCTCGGCCGGCGCGCTTCGCCTCGTAGAGGCGCTCGTCGGCCCGCCGCACCAGCTCCTCCGCGACGTCCGTGCCCGGCACGAGCGAGGCGACGCCGAGCGACACCGTGACGGGCACATGGACGTCGCCGACGGCGATCTCCACCGCGGCCACGATGCCGCGGAGCTTCTCGGCGAGGAGTCGAGCATGCTCGAGGTCGGCCTCGGGCAGCAACACCGCGAACTCGTCGCCGCCGAAGCGAGCCAGCACGTCCTCCCCGCGGATCTCACGGACGACGGCGTGGGAGACGGCGCTGAGGATGGCATCGCCGCCGAGGTGCCCGTGAGCGTCGTTGATCTCTTTGAAGCGGTCGATGTCGAAGAGCACGAGCGACAGGTCACGGCCGTAGCGGCCCGAGCGAGCCACCTCACGGGCGAGTGCCTCCATGAGGTAGCTCTTGTTGTACGCGCCCGTGAGCCCGTCGACCGTCATGACGCGGTAGATCTCCTCGTAGTACGCGCGCTCGACGTTGGTCCCCGAGAGGAACTTGAAGATCGTGGCCCCGATCTTGATCAGGTCGTGGTCGGCGAGTCGCGCGTCCTTCACGCGCTTGTCGTTCACCCACGTGCCGTTCGCGGAACCAAGGTCACGCAGCTCGACGCGCACCACATCACCGACCAGCTCCGCGTGCGCCCGCGAGACGGTCTCGTGGTCGACCCGGATGTCCGCACCAGCGGAGCGGCCGATGATCATCGTCGGCCGGTCAAGCTCGAACTTCCTCCCCAGCTCGTCGCCGTAGACGACCACGAGGCACGGATATGGCGACGGGCGCGGAGCGGCATCGGCGCCGACGCCTGCGGTCGTTCGCGCAGCGCGCGCCCCTGCGTCGGGATCAGGACGAGCCTCGGGACTCATCGGGCCGGAGCAAGAGTAGGAGCCGGCCAGACGCCGGGGCCGACCCCGCCCACGCTTCACCTCGGGCGGATCGCCACTTGGAGGACCGCGAGCTCAGGAGTCCCGGACGTAGGCCCGCACCTGCGTCGTCTGGCGCTCGCGCTCGACGACCAGGAGATCGTCGGTGCCGCTGTTGCCGTCCACCGTGACGACCACGCCGCCGGCGGGCGGGCGCACGAGCCGCCCGATGTGGTCCGCCGGATCTCCCTGCGGGCTCCAGTCGAAGAGGACGAGGTCGCCGCGGGCGGCCTCGGACGCCGCGACGACGCGCATGCCGAAGCGTGCTCCCTGTGCCGCGGCGAGGATCGCGGGACAGTAGAGGGCGTTGAACTTCCCCTGCCGGAGCCCCAGCTCGGCACTCTGACCGCCGACCCGGAGCGCAGCCAGGAACACGGTGAAGGCACACCACGGCCAGCCCATCTTCTGGTACCAGTCGGAGAGGCCGAGCTCGCGCGCGACCTTGCCGAGCGCCGGCACCTTGTTCGAGCCGGCCGGCCGTTCGCGCAGGCCGATCCACCGCTCCATCTCCTCCACCGCGCGCTCGGGCACGCCGGCGACCATGGCCAGCTCGCGTGCACGCTCCTCGCCTCGACGGCGGAAGGCATTCGGAAGCTCGTCCTTCCCGAGCAGGTAGCGCTGGTCCTGCTCCGTCAGCGTCGTGTCGATCGCGTTCACGAGATATCCGGCCCGGCGCTTCCAGGCCGAGGCCGCGCCCGCCGTGACCGGCCCGTACTCACCGTCGTCGTCGACGCCGAGCGCCCGCTGGACGCGAACGACGTCGCGGCCCTTCATGTACGGGGTCGTCAACACCAGCGTGCGCGGCCTGCGTCCTCCCGCCGGCAGGGCAGGGATGATCCCGCAGCCGGCCTCGAGCTTCCCGACCACGATCCGGAACGGGTCCCAGCCGTTGAGCCCGCCGTTCACCTTGCGTCGCACCGACTCCCAGTCGCGCTGGCCGGCGCTGGCATCGACGCCGCGGCCCTTGAAGTAGTCGGCGAGCACCGCGGCGGCAACCTCCGGTGTCTTCGCGAGCTCCGGCCGCTTCTCGAGCGGAAAGCCGAGCTTCTCGCCGTAGGTACGGTAGTTCGAGCGCCCGGTCAGCTGGATGTAGCCGCGCCCGTGGAAGCGAGCACCGTCCCCCTTGCGCGTGTTGCCGAGGTCGGCGCGTCCCTCGTACATGCGCGTGAAGTACTCCTCGTCGCCGAACTCGTCGATCGGTCGGAACGTGCGCGCGGTCTCGACCGCGATCGTGGCGATCGCCGCGATCTTGACCGGCACGTCGCGCATGCCGCGCGCCTCGAGCGCGCCCTCGACGAGCGGCCAGTTCGCGGCCACATCGGTAGTCGCCGCCCCGGCGGCGGCCGCGATGGCCTGGTCGGTGAGCGGAAACGAAGTATCGGGCATCGCGCAGCCTCCTGTCGATCGCACCAGGGGCTGGCCGCGCGCCCCGACGGAACGTGACCAGCTTCCGGCCGGTTTGTCAAGCGTCCGACCGGCCGGCTGCTAGGCTGGTCGCGACAGCCCGGTATCCCGCGAGGAGCTGGAGCGATGTTCCAATCAGCAAGCGTCGTCGGCGCAGGCCGTGTCGGCACCGCGGTGCACGCCCGTCTGAGCGAGCGTCTGCCAGAGGCCCGTCTGACGGGGCGTGAGCTCGCCTGCGCAGGCGCCGACCTCGTCGTCCTCTGCGTGCCCGACCGAAACGTCGCCGAGGTCGCGCGCTCGCTGCCCCAGGGACCCTGGGTGGCGCACACGAGCGGCGCCACCCGGCTCGGCTCGCTCGAGCCACACCGGCGGCGCTTCGCCCTCCACCCGCTGCAAACCTTCCAGCGCGGGCTCGGGCCGGAGCAGCTCGACGGCGCCTGGGGCGCGGTCTCCGCCGAGTCCGACGAGTCACGCGAGGCCGGCATCGCGCTGGCGCGCCTGCTCGGGCTCGAGCCGTTCGAGCTGGACGACGAAGAGCGTCCGGTCTACCACGCGGCCGCGACCGTCGCGGCCGCGTTCCTCTCGACCCTGCACGGTGCGGCGGCGGACCTCATGAACGCGGCGGGGGCGCCACCGGAAGCGCTCGAGCCCCTCATGCGGCGGACGATGGACAACGGCTTCGCGCCCACCGGGCCCTTCGTGCGCGGCGATCGCGACACCGTGGCCGCCCATATCGGCGCGATCAGAGCACGCCGGCCGCAGCTCGAGCCCCTGTACCGGGCGCTCGCCGATGCCACCGAGCGACTGGCCATGCGATGAGAATCGTGCGGACTATCGGCGAGCTGCGCGAGACATTGGAGCCTCGGCGCGGCCGGGGCATGATCGCGCTCGTCCCTACGATGGGCGCGTTCCACGACGGCCACGTGGCCCTCATGCGGGCCGCGCGCGCCGAGTGCGACACCGTCGTCGTCAGCCTCTTCGTCAACCCGACCCAGTTCGGCGCAAACGAGGATCTGGACTCGTACCCTCGCGACCTCGACGGAGACGTCGCGGTCGCTGCCGATATCGGCGCCGACCTCGTCTTCGCCCCCGCCGCCGAGGAGATGTATCCGGAGGGGTTCCAGACGTGGGTCGAGGTCGAGCACGTGTCGCAACGCATGGAGGGAGCGGCCCGGCCGGGCCACTTCCGGGCGGTGGCGACCATCTGCCTCAAGCTCTTCGCGATCGTCCGCCCCGACCGCGCCTACTTCGGCCAGAAGGACGTTCAGCAGGTGGCCGTCGTCGAGCGCATGGCGCACGACCTGGCGCTCGAGCTCGAGATACGCGTGGTGCCGACGGTTCGCGACGCCGACGGCCTCGCGCTCAGCTCGCGCAACGTCCACCTCACGCCGGAGCAGCGCAAGGCTGCCTTGAGCCTGCCCCGCGCGCTCGCGGCCGGCCGGGAGGCACACGGCGGCGGCGCGCACGCCGACGCGGTCGCCCGCACGCTGCTCGTGGGCGCGCGCTCTCGCGGTGTCGCGCTCGACTACGTCGAGACGGCCCGGCTGGGAGAGCGACTCGTTCTCGCCGGCGCCATTCGCGTCGGCTCGACCCGCCTCATCGACAACGTCATCCTGGAAGGAGCCCTCGAATGACCACCCGACCCGACACCACCGGGAAGCTGCCGCTCACCGACCTCGCCGAGATGAAGCGACGCGGCGAGCGGATCGTCATGGTAACCGCCTACGACTACCCCAGCGGCCGGCTCGCCGATGCGGCGGGCATCGACCTCGTCCTCGTCGGCGACTCCGCCGCCATGACCGTGCTCGGGCACGACTCCACCGTTCCGGCCACGATGGAGGACATGATCTTCCTCTCGCGCGCCGCAGCGCGCGGCGCGCGGAGGCCGCTCGTCGTCGCCGACATGCCCTTCGGCTCCTACCAGGTCTCGGACGAGGACGCGGTGCGCAACGCCGTGCGCTTCGTCAAGGAGGCAAGCGTGGATGCCGTCAAGCTCGAGGGCGCGGGCCCGACGCTCGACCGCGTGCGCGCGATCGTCGGCGCCGGCGTGCCCGTGATGGGCCACATCGGCCTGACGCCGCAGTCGGCGACGATGCTCGGCGGCTTCAAGGCCCAGGGCCGGACGGCGGCGAAGGCCCACGAGCTCGTCGCCGACGCACGGGCGCTCGAGGCGGCCGGTTGCTTCGCGATCGTGCTCGAGTGCGTGCCGGCTGAGGTGGCCGGCCGCGTCACTGCCGAGCTGGCCGTGCCGACGATCGGGATCGGCGCGGGCGCGCCCTGCGACGGGCAGGTGCTCGTCTTCCACGACATGCTGGGCCTGTACGAGGCACGCTCGCCGCGCTTCGTGAAGCGCTACGCCGAGCTGGGAGCGCTGACGCGGGACGCGCTCGAGCGCTACGCGGCGGAGGTGCGCCTGGGAGCCTTCCCCGGCCCCGAGCACACCTACGCGATGCCCGGGGAGGAGCTCGCGCTCTTCGAGGCCGGCCTCGCGGAGGAGCCCGAGCGCGAAGACCTGTTCATGTAGGCCGTGTCATCCGGCCCACGCCGGCCCCCGCTCAGAGGCCGCCGGCGGCGATCCCGATGACGGCGATGCCGAGCAGGGCGAGCAGCGTGAGGGTCAGAGAGCCGATCGAGCGGACGACGGACCACTCGAAGCGCGCGCGGATGCCGATCACGAGCACCACCGCCGACCAGGCGACGAACGCCAGCGACAGGCTCGTGAAGATCCAGTAGCCGCGGCCGGCGTCGTCGTAGCCGCCCGTACGGAAGTTGTCCGAGCCGTAGACGGCGAGGCGGATCGGCCAGAGGACGAACAGCGACGCGGCGATCGGCACGAGCGCGTAGGCGAGGAGGTGGCGGGCCTCCTTGTACGTCACCTCGCCCTTGGCGCCGCGGATGCCCATCATGAGCGCGAGGCCGCCGATCCAGTAGCCGGCGACTGCGTAAATGCCGCCTCCGAGGAACGCGAGGACGGGGATCAGCGCAGCGCTGCCGGCGGGGTCGTCCAGGAACTCCCGAGACGTGGTCGAGAACGACAGGACGGAGGCCATGCCGGCGAGGACGATGATCGCGAGGACGGGCTCCTCGCGCGCCTCGGACGCCTGCTTCGAGCGGTCGCGCATCGCCTCGTAGACGGGCCTGGGCGCCTGCAGCACCATGAGTGCCCGCAGCCACCAGTCGCGCTGGAGCGACGAATCGGCTACAGGCGTCGCCCGCGTCGTCACGGCTCCAGGGTAGCGCTGCGCCGAGTCGTGGTGATCAGGCTGCCGCCGCGACGGCAGGGAGCACCTGACGCAGGAAGCCACCGGTGTGGCTCGCGTCGATTTGAGCCACGTCCTCGGGCGTGCCGACGGCGAGCACCTCGCCGCCCTCCTCCCCGCCTTCGGGCCCGAGGTCGATCAGCCAGTCGGCCTGCTTGATCACGTCGAGATTGTGCTCGATCACGAGCACCGTGTTGCCGGAGTCGACGAGCCGTTGGAGCACCTCGAGGAGCTTCTCGATGTCGGCGAAGTGGAGGCCGGTCGTCGGCTCGTCGAGGATGTAGAGCGTTCGCCCGGTAGCCACCTTCGAGAGCTCCGAGGAGAGCTTCACGCGCTGCGCCTCGCCGCCCGAGAGCGTCGTCGCGGGCTGCCCGAGCTTGACGTAGTCGAGCCCGACATCGTGCAGGGTCTGAAGCCGGCGGGCGATCTTCGGGATCTTCGCGAAGAACTCGAGCGCCTCCTCGATCGACATCTCGAGCACGTCCGCGATGTTCTTGCCCTTGAAGCGCACCTCGAGTGTCTCGCGGTTGTACCGCTTCCCGTGGCATGTCTCACAGGGGACGTAGACGTCGGGGAGGAAGTGCATCTCGATCTTGATCGTCCCGTCGCCCTTGCACGTCTCGCAGCGTCCGCCGTTGACGTTGAACGAGAAGCGGCCGGGCTTGTACCCGCGCACCCGCGCGTCCGGTGTCTGCGCGTACAGCTCACGAACGTGGTCGAACAGCTTGGTGTAGGTCGCCGGGTTCGAGCGGGGCGTGCGCCCGATCGGCGACTGGTCGATGTCGATCACCTTGTCGAAGCACTCGATACCCTCGACGCGGTCGTGGTCGCCCGGTTTCACGCGAACGCGGTTGAGCCGGTTCGCGAGCGCCTTGTAGACGATCTCGTTGACGAGAGTCGACTTGCCCGAGCCGGAGACGCCGGTGACGCAGACGAGCTTGCCGACCGGGAACTCGACGTCGATGCCCTTCAGGTTGTGCATGCGCGCCCCCATGACCGCGAACGTGCCGCGGTCGTCGTCGCGCCGCTCCGGCACGGCGATCTCTCGCGCGCGGGACAGGAACTCGCCCGTCACCGAGCCCTTGGCTCGCTCCACGGCCTTGGCCGGGCCCTGCGCCACCACGCGCCCGCCGTGCTCCCCGGCGCCGGGGCCCATGTCGACGAGGTGGTCGGCGGCGCGCATCATCTGCTCGTCGTGCTCGACGACGAGGACGGTGTTGCCGAGGTCGCGCAGGTCCTCGAGCGTCCGGATGAGGCGGTTGTTGTCGCGCTGGTGGAGCCCGATCGAGGGCTCGTCGAGGATGTAGAGAACGCCGACGAGCTGGGAGCCGATCTGGGTCGCGAGCCGGAGCCGCTGCGCCTCCCCGCCCGAGAGGGTGGAGGCGGCGCGGTCGAGCTGCAGGTAGCCCACGCCGACGTTGTCGAGGAAGGCGAGGCGCGCGCGGATCTCCTTCAGGATCCTGGCGGCGATGTGACGCTCGCGATCGGTCAGGTCGAGCTCCTCGAGGAAGGCGATCGCGCCCTTCACGGATTTCTGCGTCAGGTTGTGGATGTCGAGCCCGCCGACGGTGACGGCGAGCACCTCCGGCCGCAGTCGCGCCCCTCCGCAGGCGGAGCAGGGTCGCGCGGACATGTACTCCTCGATGCGCTCCCGCTGCGTGGAGGAGTCTGTCTCGCGGTAGCGGCGCTCGAGGCTTCTGACCATGCCCTCGAAGGCGAGCATGTAGGAGCGCCGGCGCCCCATCCGGTTGCGGTACTGGACGTACACACGGTCGCCGCCGGTGCCGTAGAGGAAGAGCCGCTGCTGCTCCTCCGTGAGCTCGTTCCAGGGGGTGTCCGTGTCGATCTCGTAGCGGTCGGCCACGGCCTGGATCACCGACTCGTAGAAGGACGAGCCGCCAACCGACCAGGGCACGAGGGCGCCCTCGGCGAGCGGCAGCCCGGGGTCGGGGACGAGCAGGTCGGGATCGATCTCCTGCTGGTGGCCGAGCCCGGTGCAGCGCTGGCAGGCGCCGTGCGGCGAGTTGAACGAGAAGACGCGCGGCTCGAGCTCCGGAAGGCCGACGCCGTGCTCGGGACACGCGAAGCGCTCCGAGTAGGTCTGGCTCTCCCCGTCGAGAACATCGATGGTCACGAGCCGGTCGGCGAGCGCGAGCGCCGTCTCGACCGAGTCGAAGAGCCGGTGACGGAGGTCCGGCTTCATGACGAGCCGATCGACCACGACCTCGATCGTGTGCTTGAACTTCTTGTCGAGCTCGATCTCCTCCTCGAGCAGGCGCTGCTCGCCGTCCACCTTCACGCGCGTGAACCCCTCGTCGCGCAGGCCGTGGAGGAGATCCTTGAACTCGCCCTTGCGGTCGCGCACGACCGGCGCGTTGACGGTGAGCTTCGTCCCCTCCGGCAGCGTCAGCACGGAGTCGACGATCGTCTCGATCGCCTGGCCGGCGATCGGCCGCCCGCACACCGGGCAGTGTGGCCTGCCGATCCTGGCGTAGAGGAGCCGCAGGTAGTCGTAGATCTCCGTCACCGTGCCGACCGTCGAGCGCGGGTTGCGCGATGTCGTCTTCTGGTCGATCGAGATCGCGGGCGAGAGCCCGTCGATCGAGTCGACGTCGGGCTTCTCCATCATCTGCAGGAACTGGCGCGCGTAGGCTGAGAGCGACTCCACGTAGCGCCGCTGGCCCTCCGCGTAGATCGTGTCGAACGCGAGCGAGGACTTGCCCGAGCCCGAGAGCCCGGTGATGCAGATCAGGGCGTTCCGCGGCAGACGGACGGTGATGTCCTTGAGGTTGTGCTCGCGGGCCCCGGTAACGACGATCTCGTCGGCGGCCACGGAGTCAGTTTATCGAGGGCTTCGGATGGAACGTATGTTCGTGGTCGAAGCTACGCCCGGGACGGCGCGGACGCGCAACACTAGGACCATGAGCCAGGTGATCGAGGCGCCCGTCGAGGTTCGGCAGCCGGAGGGTGACGAGGAGCTGCGCCAGGACCGGCCGTGGCTCGTCATCGTCTGGAACGACCCGATCAACCTCATGAGCTACGTCGCCTACGTGTTTCGCAAGCTGTTCGGGTACTCGGAGGCGAAGGCGACGAAGCTGATGCTGCAGGTGCACAACGAGGGCAAGGCGATCGTGTCGAGCGGGCCGCGCGAGAGGGCCGAGCACGACGTGTCGCGCCTCCACGCTCACGGCCTCTGGGCGACGTTGCGGCAGGATTGAGCACCGTGATCGCACGCAGACGCATCGAGCGGCGTGGCGAGGGGGCGCGCCTGCGGCTGCCGAAGGCAGAGCGCCGTCTGCTGAGCGATCTCGTCGCCGAGCTCGATGTGCTGCTGGCCTCCGAGGTCGACATCGACGACCTGCGCCGCCTCTTCCCGCCGGCCTACGACACCGCCCCCGACGACGAGGCGGAGTACCGTCGCCTGCAGCAAAGCGAGCTGCTCGACGGGCGCCGGCAGGCGCTGCGGGTCATCGAGTCGACCGTCGAGCGCGACCTGCTGACGGCGGAGGAGCTCGAGAGCTGGCTCACGGCCCTCAACGACCTGCGGCTCGTGCTCGGCACGAGGCTCGACGTGACCGAGGAGACCTACGGTCGCTGGCCCCAGCGGCGCGACCCTGACGCCCGCGAGCGCGCCGTCTACCTCTACCTGAGCGCGCTGCAGGAAGAGGCCGTGGACGCTGCGTATCGCGGCCGCTTCGCCGACCGAGACGGTTGACGAGGCTCGCCGCGGCCGGGGCTCAGGCGCCGGCGGCCTGCACGAGGATGTCGGCGACCGCCTCGGGCTGGGAGAAGAACGGCGAGTGGCTCGCCTCGAGCTCGACGACCTGCTCGGCACGGGGCGCGAATACGTCGCGCTGGAGCTCCACCGGGATGGCGTTGTCCTGCGTGCACACGACGTAGGTGCTCGGGATCGTGCGCCACGGCGCCTCTACCACGGCCTCCGTGAACGGCGCGCCGGGCATGGGTCGCATCAGCCCGGTCGCACGCTCCCGGGTCTCCGCGTCGCAGTCGCCGTAGAAGAGATGCGCCGCCTGCGAGAGGTCGGGCAGGGTGCGGCCGTCCTCCAGGCGACGGATCCAGGGCGCGGGGCCACGTGTGATCGCAACCAGCGACTCGCCCGCCTCCGGCATGAACGCGCACAGGTAGACGAGCCGTCCCACGTCGCCGCGGCCCTCGGCCGCCTTCGTGACGACCATGCCGCCGTAGGAGTGGCCGCAGAGCACCGCCGCCCCGCCGGTCTCGTCGAGCACCCGGGCAACCGCCGCGGCATCTCCCGTGAGCCCGTCCTTGTCGTCGGCCGGAGCCCCGATGCTCGGCAGGTCGAGCGTACGGGCCGAGAGACCCCGCGCCTCGAGCAGCGGTACGACCTTCTCCCACGACCAGGCGCCGTGCCACGCCCCGTGGACGAGCACCACGGTCGTGCTGTCTACGGCCATGCCTCTCCCCTCCCGCTCGCGGTAGCTACCCCAGGTCGTGGATCTTCCCGCGTCGCGACTCTAGGGAGACTCCCGTGGGTCGTCAACGGCGAGCGGCGGCACGGGAACGCCGAGGGCGGCCTGGAGCCCGATGCCGATCGCGAGCAGCCGCCAATCGCCGCCGGCTGCTCCGACGAGCGAGACGCCGCACGGGAGCCCGGTGCGTGCGCCCAGCCCGGACGGGAGCGCGACGACCGGGAAGCCGATCCAGTCCCAGTAGTACGTCAGCGAGATCAGCGCGTAGTCGCTGCCGGCGTGCTCGTACCCGTCGCCCCGCAGCGGAGCGGTGACGGGAACGGTGGGCTCGGCGATCGCGTCGACCCGGTGGTCGCGCATCCACGCGGCCCAGCGGGCCGTTGCTTCCCGCCGGCGCGTCTGGGCGGCGACGTACGCCTCCGCCGAGCTCGCGCGGCGCTCGCCCTCCTCGACCCACTCGCGAATGGAGGGGCGGTAGCGGTCGCGCTGGCCGTCGAAGCGGCGGTGGTACGCGAGCAGCTCCGCGGACAGCACGTCGAGGAAGTCGTCCCCGACATCGAGCGGCGCGGCCGGCGCCGGCGCCTCGATAAGCTCGGCCCCGAGGCTGCCACACGCTTCGAGTGCGGCCTCGAACTGCTCCGCGACGTCCGCTTCCAGCTCGACCGATCCGATCCGGGGCGACAGGGCCACGCGAATGCCGGCGAAGCGGCTGCGGTCCTCTGCGTGGCGCGGGAGGCTCCGCCGGCAGAGCCCGCGCGAGCGCGCTCTGCGGGCGCCCCGGATCCGGGCCGGCCATGGCGGTGAGGAGCAGGGCGCAGTCGGCCAGGCTGCGCGCCATCGGGCCTGCATGGTCGAGGCTGACCGCCAGTGGGACGACGCCGGCTAGCGAGACGAGCCCGCGCGTCGGCTTGATCGCCGACGTGCCGGAGAGAGCCGACGGGATGCGGAGCGAGCCGGCCGTGTCCGTTCCTGTCGCCGCCGGCACCATCCGAGCCGCAAGCGCTGCCGCCGAGCCCCCGCTCGAGCCGCCGGCCGAGCGGTCGAGCGCCCACGGGTTTCCCACCTGGTCGGTCGTGCCGCCGATCGCGAGCTCGTGCGTGTGCAGGTGGCCGAGCAGGATGGCCCCGGAGGCCGAAAGCCGCGCCCATACCGCGCTGTCGGCGTTCGGGATGTCCTCCAGGACGCGGCTCGATCCGGTCAGCGGCTTTCCCTCGACCGCGTAGAGGTCCTTGAGCCCGACGGGGATGCCGCACAGCGGCGCGCCTTCGCTCGCGCCGGCCGCGAGCTGGCTGTCCGCCCGGGCCGCGGCCGCCAGGGCGTCCTCCTCGTAGACCCGCACCCAGGCGTTGATCGAGCCGGGATCGCCGTCGTGGCTGTGGGCTCCGTCGCGCTCGCGGATCCTCGCCAGGCACGCAGCGGCGAGCTCGGCGGCCGACAGGCTCCGCCGCTTCAGCAGGTCTCGTGCCTCGAGCACACCGAGATCGGCGGGATCGCCCACCCGGCCATTCTCTCCGGCCCGGCCTCGGCCCTCAAGCACGGGCAGAATGCTCGGGTGCCGCGCGAGCTCCACGGCCTCCTCGTCGACCCGCTCCTCGGCGCCCGGCCGGGCCTCCTGCGGCTCGAGGACGGCCGCATCGCATCCGTCGAGCCGCTCACCGAGGGCCCCAGCGCGCCGCTCGTGCTGCCGGGCTTCCTCGACGTCCACATCTACGACGTCGAGCGCTGCGTCGAGCACGGCGTGACCGGGTACCTCGCCACGGCTCGGACCTCGGCTCGAGGCGAGGTCGACCGCTTCCTGGCGTCGCTCCCGGAGGAGGAGGCCTGCCTCGGGGCGCACGTCGAGGGGCCCTACCTCAATCTCGAGGCGGCCGGCGCTCAGGCGCCCGAGCACATCCGGCCGGTGGATCCGGTGGAGCTCGAGGGCTGGCTCGCCACGGGAAAGGTGCGCATGGTGACGCTCGCCCCGGAGGTCGAGGGCGGCTTCGAGGCGATCGAGCGGATCACCGCGTCCGGCGCCGTCGCGGCGCTCGGCCACACGGCTACGAACCACTACACGACGCGCGCGGCCGTCGACCGCGGAGCGCGCTTCGCGACCCACCTCTGGAACGCGATGAGCGGTCTCAGGGCCCGCCAACCCGGTGCCATCGGGGCGCTGCTCGAGGACGAGCGCGTCACGATCGGCCTGATCGCCGACGGCCGCCACCTGCATCCGGCCGTCGAGGGACTGACGTTCCGCGCCGCCGGGCCGGCGCGTATCGCGCTGACGAGCGACATGGTCGAGCCGCCGCAGGAAGGGCCCGGCGGACGGCTGCTCGGAGGCGACCGCTGCGGGGCGGCGCTCGTCAGGCGGATGGCGGCCCGCTTCGGCCTACCCGAGGCCGCTCGCATGGCGAGCCTGACACCGGCCGAGCTGCTCGGCCTGGGCGATCGGGGCCGGCTCGCACCGGGCTACCGCGCCGATCTCGCCGTCCTCGATGCGGACTTCACACCGCTCGAGACGCTGATCGGGGGCCACACGGTGTGGCGCGCCGCGTAGCCCGGCCGTCGCCGCACGCGTCAACCGTTCGAGGGCTCACCCTCGGGGGCCGCCCTGCCGACACGGCTAGCGTGAGGCTCCGCATCACGGTCGCCGTCCTCCTCGCCGCCGCGATCGGCCTCGGTGCCGCGTCGTGCCTCGGGGGAGAGGAACCGGCTGAGGAGACCGCGCTGCCGGCCGGGCCGCACGCCCGAGCCGACGGTTTGCCCCCCACCGACTCCGCCGGGCTCGCCGCGATGGTGCTGCCGCAGCCTGCGTTCGGGGCCGAAGCGGCCGGCCTCAGGCTCGACGAGCGAGCCTCAGGGATCCAGGACAACCGAGAACGGGCCGACGAGACGGCGGATCCGTACGACACGGCGGATGCGCTGTCGGCATCCGGCCGTCAGGTCGGCTATGCGGTCGACTTCTTCGACACCGACCTCTCCGCCCTCCTCGACGGCGGCGTGTTCGCCGCGGGCTCCTCGGTCGAGCTGTTCGCCACCCCAGAGTCGGCCTCGGCGTCGATCGTCCGCGAGCTGGCGGAGCTCCAGCGCGCCGAGGGCGACAAGCTCGACGGTGAGGTCAGGATCGAGCGGGTGCGCACGTTTGCGACCGACCTCCCCGAGGCGATCGGGTTCCGGGTGCAGGAGCGACTTGCGGGGACGCTGGTCTGGAGGACGTACGTGCGGCTGCGCCACGGCTCGATCGTCGGGACGGCAGCGCTCGTGCGCGCGGACAGGCGTGACGTCCAGGACCGTGTCGCGGAGCTCGCCCGGGCACTCGAGCGGCGCATCGACGGCGTGCTCGACGGCCGGATCGCAGCCGACGCCGCGCCGCTTCCAGAAGGCGCAGACGAGCCGGCCGCGGCGTCGTCGGCCAGCTGACCGTTACGCCGCGAAGCCGCTGCCGCTTGCCTGCTGGAGCCGGGGTATCACCGCTCGCGCGAGCTCGCGCGCGTCGTCGACATTGATCTCGCCGGGAGCGCCGATGAGGAAAAGGGCATGGTGCAGGCGGCCGACCTGGACGAGGACATACACGGCTTCGGCACGGCCTGCCGACGTGTCGAACCTGGCCTGGGCGACGACTCCGGACTCGCCGAGCTCGCGAGTGGCGAGCGTCTGCCCCTCGATGTTCGTCGCCTCGATGCCCACGGCGTGCAGGACGAGGTCGGCGAACGCGTCCTCGACCTGGTCGCCGAGCAGCGCCGCGAGGATGCTGCCGATGGCGGCCTGAGCGGACTCCTCGTCCTGGAAGAGCGCGACGTCGCTCGACAGATCGACGAACAGCGACTCTCCGAGCGCCGTCTCGCCCGGGTCGAAGAAGCGGCGGTACTCCCCGACGACGCCGCCCGACGACACCTCCAGGTACCCCTCGCGTCGAACGGTGAAGGCGGCCGGCAGATCCGAGAGCCCGACGGCCAGCGCGGGCAGCTGCTCCGGCGTCGGCCCTGTGGGAGGCAGTGGGGCCGTGACGACGGCGGCTGCCGGAGGCGAGGAGGCTTCCTCGCTCGACCCGCAGCCCGCGAGGAGCACGACGGCGATGAGCGTGGGAACGGCCGCTCGCAACACGCTCTTGAGATGGTACGGACCGGGGGGCACGGCCGGCAGACCCTAGAATCGGCGGCCATGGCCGCCGAGCCCATCCCGGGACTGCCGGTCGAGGTCGTCCGGGACGTGCCCTGCCGGGTGCGGGACGGGACGGCGCTCTACGCGGACGTCTACCGCCCGGTCGACGGCGGCCCCCATCCGGCCCTGCTCATGCGCGAGCCGTACGACAAGACGACGGCGCAGACAGGCTCCGGCTACAACCATCCTGCCTGGTGGGCGGCCCAGGGGTGGGTGACGGTGGTGCAGGACTGCCGCGGCCGTTTCCGCTCGGAGGGCGAGTTCTATCCGTTCGTCAACGAGGCGAAGGACGGCTACGACGCGGTCGAGTGGGCGGCACGGCTCGACGGGGTCGACGGCCGGGTGGCGACGTACGGCTTCTCCTACCCGGGCGCCACGCAGCTGCTCGCCGCGACGGAGCGCCCGCCGAGCCTCGTCGCGATCTGTCCCGGGATGACCTCATCGCAGTACTGGGAGGGCTGGACGTACCAGGGCGGGGCGCTCAACCTGGCGTTCGCCGCGAACTGGGCCGCGGGGCTGGCCGCGTACACGGCAATCGGCCACCGCGACGGGCCGGAGATCACCCGGCTCGAGGGTGTCTCCGGCAGCGCCGACTGGTTCTCGCACCTACCGCTGCTCGAGCCTCCGGGCCTCCGCCGCGAGGACGCCCCGTACTACTTCGACTGGATCGAGCACTCCGCCTACGACGGCTACTGGCACGCGACCGCGATCGACGAGGACTACGCGCGGATCCAGGTTCCGGGGCTGCACGTCGGCGGGTGGTACGACGTCTTCCTCTCGGGCACGGTGGCGAACTTCCGCGGCCTTGCCGGCCGGCAGAAGCTGCTCGTCGGGCCGTGGCAGCACGGGCCCTGGATCCCGCTGCTCGAGGGCGGAGAGGACGCCGCCGCCCTCGCCGTGAACGACTGGCAGCTGCGCTTCCTCGACGAGGTGGTCAAGGGGCGTCCCTCCGGCGTCTTCGACGCGCCGGCCACCGTGTACGTGATGGGTGACGGCTGGCGCGACCTCGACGGCTGGCCGCCGTCGGGCTCGACGCCGGTCGACTGGTACCTGCGCTCGGGGGGTCGTGCGAACTCGAAGTACGGTGACGGGGCGCTCACCACCGAGCCACCCGGCGACGAGCCGCCGGACGTGTTCGTCTACGACCCCCTCGCCCCGGTCGCGAGCGCGGGGGGCCACTCCTGCTGCGACGACGCCCTCACGCCGATGGGCCCGCACTCGCAGCACGGGGCGGAGCGCTGGGGCGACACGCTCGTCTACACGTCGGCGCCGCTCGAGGCCGACATCGACCTGATCGGCGACGTGACCGTGACGCTCCACGCGGCGTCGACCGCCGTCGACACGGACTTCACGGCCAAGCTCTGCCGGGTCGACTGTGTGGGCGAGTCGGTCAACCTCAAGCAGGGGATCGTTCGGGCCCGGTTCCGGGAGTCACGCTCGACGCCGTCGCCGATCGAGCCGGGCCGCATCTACGAGTACCGCATCGACCTGGGCCCGCTCGGCGCCCGCATCCCGGCCGGCTACCGTCTGCGGCTCGACGTATCGAGCTCGGACTTCCCGCACTGGGACAGCAACCTCAACACCGGCGGGCCGCTCGGACGTGAGGGGCCGGAGGCCGCGATCGTCGCTACCCAGACGGTCCTGCACGACCGGCTCCGGCCGTCCCGGCTCACGTTGCCGGTTGCGACGTAGCGGCCGGCCGGGAAGGGTCTGACCCACGGGGTAAGACCCCTACACGTGTGTGACGGACCGTGCCGGAAAGTGAATCAGAAGGAAGTGGAAGGGGTCTGACCCATGGGTCAGACCCCCTACAGGTGTGTGACGGACCGTGCCGAAAGCGAACCGAGAACGTGACAAGTCCATCGCAGCCAACGACCCGTCAGCTCGAACGGCTCGTAGGGGTCTGACCCATGGGGTCAGACCCCTACAGGTGTGTGACGGACCGTGCCGACAGCGAAACGAGAACGTGACGAGCTCGTCGCGGTCCGGCGCGCGCCCTCAGCTCGCTGGCCAGGCGCGTCGGAGCGGCGTCGGGCCGGTCTGGGTTAGAGCTCGATCTCGGCGTCGGCGTTCGCCGCTTCCAGGGCGGCGAGCGCGAGCTCGACGGCCTGGCGCGCGTCTCCGGGCGGACAGCGCTCCGGCGGACGCCCGTCGCGCACGCAGGCGGCGAAGTACTCGACCTCGCGCAGGTAGCCGGCCACGTCGAAGGCCCACGGACCACCCTCGGTCTCGGCCTGCGGCGACTCGCCTTCCTCGACGCCGGCGGGCCCGACGACCCGAAAGGTCGGCCGCCGACGCGAGTCGTACTCGGCGAGGCCGTGCTCGAAGACGGCACGAAATCCCGCGACGAAAGGCTCGGCCGCCGGGGTCCCCCATCCCGTCTCCACGCTCGCGACCACACCGTCCGCGTGGCGGAGCAGCGCCTGCACGTGGGCCCACCCGGCCCCGTCTCGGACGCCATGGGCCGCGATCGCCCGAGGCCGACCGAGCAGATGGGCCGCGATGTCGAGATCGTGGATGGCGACCTCGGCGAGCCCGAGACCCTGCGCCGGGTCGAGCAACCAGGGTGCGTACGGGCCGGGCCGCGTGACGAGCCGGTGGCAGGAGAGGGCGCGCAGGGCTCCCAGCCGGCCATCCGCGACAAGCTCACCGAGACGCTCGTACTCAGGCCAGAAGCGCAGCACGTGGGCGACCATCAACGTGACGCCGGCGCTGTCCGCGGCCGCGATCATGCCGTCGGCCTCCTCGAGACCCATCGCCATCGGCTTCTCGCAGAGAACGTGCTTCCCCGCGCGCACAGCCGAGATTGTCAGCTCGGCGTGGAGCGCTGTCGGCACGCAGACGCTGACGGCGTCGATCGCGGGCGCCAGCGCGTCCTCGAACGACGTCGAGGCACCCCCGCCCCAGCGCTCGGCAACCGCGTGCGCCCGATCCGCGTCCGCGTCGACGACGAGCAGGCCGGCCGCGCCCAGCCCGGCCCACGCCTGGGCGTGGATCCCGCCTGCGAAGCCCGCACCGATAACGGCGACGTTCACGGGAGCACCGGGCCGGATGAGATCCGGCCCCTACAACCTCTTGGCGTATTCCTGGTACTCCTCCGGCACCGTGTCCTCGCCGCCGTAGAAGGAGTGCCTCGACATGTCCGCGGAGTAGCGGCTTGCGGGCGGAGTCCGGCCGAGGGCCTCGGCCACGCTCCTGATGTGGTGCGGCGCGGCGCCGCAGCACAGACCGAGGTAGCGGACGCCGAGGTCGTACGCGGCCCGCGCGAACTCGGCGACCTCGTAGCGGTTGCACGTGAGCGGCTCGAGCGCGATCGGGAAGTGGCGTCCGCCCGGTACGTCCGGGTAGCCCGGATCGGTCAGAACCGAGAACGTCGGCTCGGCCTCGGTCGTCCGGAACGGGACGGGGAGAGCGGCGACATGGCACGAGACGGCGGCGCGGATCTCCGCGAGGGCGGGCAGCATCGTGCGCGGGCCACGGATGCAGTTGAGGCCGACGACGTCCGCGCCGGCGTCCTCGAGCCGCTTGCACGCCTCCCCGATCGACCAGCCCTCGAACGTGGCGGGCTCCCGGTGCAGCGCGAGCGTCACGACGGCAGGCAGGCCGCGCCGCTTGATCTCCTCGAGCCCGATCAGCGCCTCGGCGCCCCACGAGATGGTCTCGGCGATGACGAAGTCGACGCCCGCGTCGGCGGCCCAGCCGACCTGCTCCTCGAACATCGCCCGCACCGCGCCGGCAGAAGCGTCGTCGCCCGTGAACACGTTCGTGTTGGAGATGTTGCCGGCGAGGAGGGTCCCGGTCTCCGCCGCCACCTGCTTCGCGATGTCGAGCGCCTGGCGGTTGAGCGGCTCGAGCTCGTCCTCTCGTCCGATGACGCGCAGCTTGTCGCGGTGCGCGTAGTAGGTCAACGCCTCGACGACGTCCGAGCCGGCGTGGACGAAGTCGCGGTGCAGCTGGGCGACCACCTCGGGGTGGTCGAGCACCACCTCGGGCACGAACGCGCCGGCCTGGAGGTAGCCGCGCCGCTCGAGCTCGAAGACGTACCCCTCCGCGCAGATGACCACGCCTTCCTCGAGACGCTCGACCAGCCCCGGAGACCCCGACTCAGATGCCAAGCCCATCCCAGTACTCCTTGCTGCGTCGCGCGGCCGCCACGCAGTCCTCCCACGGCGGCCACTGGTAGTCGGTGAACTCGATCTCCATCGAGACCGGCCCCGAGAAGCCGGTCTCCCTGAGGCGCCGGAGGATGTGCGGGATGTCGACCTCGCCCTCGCCGAGCGGCGGGAAGTCCTTGACGTCCTTGCCGCCGCGCTGGTCCTTCAGGTGGAAGTGGCCGAGGCGATCGAGAGCGAACTCGAGGTCCTGCTCCGGCACGGCGCCGGTGTAGTAGCGGACGTTGCCCGGGTCGTAGTTGAACTGCACCCAGTCGTGGCCGATCTCGTCGAGGATCGGGCGTCCGATCTCGGCCGTGGGCAGCAGGTTCGAGTCGGTCTCGATGCAGAGGCGGATTCCCGCCGCCTGTGCCTCGTCCGCGATCTCGCGGACGTTCGCCTTGAAGGCCGCAATCTCCTCGGGCGACTCGGCGTCGCCGGTGAACGTGTTGAGGACCTGGATCCCCAGCTCCTGGCCGGCGCGAAGCACGTTCGTGAGCCGGCGCTTGCCGATCTCCTGGTGGAGCGGCGCGTGGCCGCTCATCGAGACGCAGCTGAGGCCGTACTCCGCGAGGAGCCGCCGGCAGCCTTCGACATCTGGCTCGTCCGGGTCGACGTGCTCCAGGAAGCCCTTCACGGCCCCGATCTCGACGTGCTCGAAGCCGGCCTCGGCAAGGCCGCGAAGCGCCTCCTCGAGCGTGTAGGGCAGGAAGATGATCGACGACCCGGTCTGGATCCAGCTCATGTGCTCCCTCCTCGACACGAGATTATTCTTCATCCCCGGCCCCGACCAGCCCGGAGGTGGTTGCATGATCGACTGCGACGTCCATCAGAACGTCCGCACGCCATTCTCACCGGCGAGGACATCCTGACGGTCTCCGCCATGTCGAGCCCCCAGCTCGCCTCCGCGCTGGCACGTGCCTACAACGACTGGCTCGCGGAGCACTGGCTGCCGCTGGATCCGGAGGACGGAACGATCATCGTCTCGCACGAGAGGAGGAGCTCCAGGTGATGAGAACAGAGGGCGTCCGGGTCGTGAAGAACGTTCTCGTCCCGATGCGGGACGGCGTACAGCTCGCGGCCGACCTCTACATGCCCGACCCTGACCCGGGTGAGCCGCTGCCGGTGGTCATGGAGTACATCCCGTATCGCAAGGACGAGGTCGTTCCGGGCACGCGTTTCTACGGCTACTTCCCCCGCAACGGCTACATCGTCGCCCGAGTCGACATCCGTGGTACCGGCGGCTCCGGAGGCGTCAACGTCGACGAGTACGTGATGCAGGAGCAGCTCGACGGCTACGACGCGATCGAGTGGCTGGCGGCGCAGCCATTCTGCGACGGCCACGTCAACCAGATGGGGATCTCCTACGGCGGCTTCACGTCGCTCCAGGTGGCGACGCACCAGCCGCCGCACCTGACGAGCATCATCCCCATGTACTTCACCGACGACCGCTACACCGACGACTGCCACTACCGGGGCGGCCACCTGCGCAAGTACTACGACGTCGGCCACTACGGCAACTTCATGATCGCCTACAACGCCCTCCCTCCCTACCCCGAATGGTCCGGCGGAGACTGGGCGACGCTCTGGGAGGAGCACATCGCCCACAACGAGCCCTACCTCCTCAAATGGCTCGAGCACCAGACGGACGGCCCCTACTGGCGGCACGGCTCGGTTCGCGACGTCGCAGACCGGATCGCCTGCCCGGTCTTCATGATCGGCGGCTGGCGCGACGGCTATCCGAACCCGCCGCTACGCCTCTACCAGGCGCTCGAAGTGCCGAAGAAGGTGCTGATCGGCCCCTGGAACCACGCCGTCCCGGACGTGGCCGTTCCCGGCCCGCGCATCGACTACCTGCACGAGGTGGTGCGCTGGCTCGACCACTGGTGCAAGGGCACGAGCACCGGGGTCATGGACGAGCCTCCCGTCGTCGTCTACGTGCAGCACCACGAGAAGCCGGTCGTCGACCGCCTCGAGGCGGCAGGCGAATGGCGCGCGGAGCTCGACTGGCCACCGCCCGGCGCCGGCGAGCTGACCCTTCACCTCGGCGACGACGGTTCACTCGGCAACGAGACGGGCACCGAGGGAGCCGACGACTTCGAGTACGTACCTACCGTCGGCGTGATGGGCGGCCTCTGGTCGGGCGGCCTCCAGTTCGGGCTGCCGGGCGACCAGCGCCCCGACGAGGCGTTCTCGCTCGTCTACAGCTCGCCGCCGCTCGACGAGGACGTGCACGTCATCGGTCGCCCCACGGCGTTCCTGCACGTGTCCTCGACCGCCACGGTGATCGGGTTCGCAGCGAGCCTGTCCGACGTCGCTCCCGACGGCAGCTCGCACCTCGTCGCCAAGGGGATGCTGAACGCGACGCGGCGCAGCTCCCTCACCGACCCCGAGCCGCTGACGCCGGGAGAGGTATACGAGCTCGAGCTGGAGATCGACACCACCGCCTGGAAGTTTCCGCGGGGACACCGGATCCGGCTCGCCATCGCGAGCGCCGACTGGCCCAACGTCTGGCCGACCCCGGAGCCGGCCACGAACACCGTCCATCGCGGCCCCGACCGTCCATCGCGGCTCGTGCTACCGACGGTGCCGCCCGACGGGAGCGCGACGCCTCCCGCGTTCCTGCCCTCGCCGAGAGTGCTCGAGCGGCACTCCGACCGCGTCGATCCCCCGGTCTGGCAGGTCGTCCACGACGTGCTCGGCGGCCGCTCGCAGGTGCGCATCGAGGAGAGCCACGACGAGCGCATCGACGGGACGACGGTGGTCGGACGGGAGTACTCGCTCGTCGCCGACGTCCACCCCGACAGCCCCGCCTCCGCGAGCGCGCGCGGTCGGCACAGAAGCCGCATCACGCGCCCGAACTCGGTGATGGAGGGCAGCTCCGACGTGCTCATCCAGGGCACGACCACGCACTTCCACGTCACGATCGACCTCGAGCTGCGCGTCAACGGGACCCTCCACCACTCGGCGCGCTGGCTGAAGTCGGTGCCGCGCGTTCTCCTGTAGGCGGAGCCGTAGACTCCGGCGTGGCCAGGTCGAGCGCGAGCGAGGAGCAGCCGTGAAACGTGTCAGGACGGACTTCCCGCGTACCCACACGGTGATCGACCACGCCTGGATCCCCATGTCCGACGGCTGCCGGCTGGCCGCGAAGATCTGGCTGCCGGACAACGCGGAGAGCGAGCCGGTGCCGGCGCTGCTCGAGTACATCCCCTACCGGGGGAGTGACTGGACCGCGGTCGGCGACTCCACGCGCCACGCGTACTTCGCCGGCCACGGCTACGCCTCGGTGCGGGTGGACATGCGCGGCAGCGGCAACTCCGAGGGTGTGCTGCTGGACGAGTACCTGCCCCAGGAGCAGGAGGACGCCGTCGAGGTGCTCGCCTGGCTCGCCGACCAGCCCTGGTGCACCGGGGCCACGGGGATGTTGGGGATCTCCTGGGGCGGCTTCAACTCGCTCCAGGTCGCCGCCCGCCGCCCGCCCTCGCTGAAGGCGATCATCACCCACTGCTCGACCGACGACCGCTACGCCGACGACGTCCACTACATGGGCGGCTGCCTGCTCTCCACGCTCATGCTCTCCTGGGCCTCGACGATGCTCTCCATCAACGCCTGGCCGCCCGACCCCGCCGTCGTGGGCGAGTCGTGGCGGGAGCTGTGGTTCCAGCGGCTGGAAGGCAGCCCGCCGTTCATCGAGGCCTGGCTCTCGCATCAGCGCCGCGACGACTTCTGGAAACAGGGGTCGGTCTGCGAGGACTACTCGGCGATCGAATGCGCCGTCTACGCCGTCGGCGGCTGGGCCGACGCGTACCGCAACGCGATCTTCCGCCTCCTCGAAGGGCTGCCCGGGCCGAGAAAGGGGATCATCGGGCCCTGGGGCCACCAGTACCCCGAAGACGGCGTCCCCGGGCCGGCAATCGGGTTCCTGCAGGAGTCGCTGCGCTGGTGGGACCACTGGCTCAAAGGAATCGACACCGGGATAATGGAGGAGCCGATGGTCCGCTCCTGGATGCAGGAATGGATTCCGCCGGCGCCGTTCGCCGCCGAGTGGCCGGGGCGCTGGGTCGGCGATCCGTCGTGGCCCTCCCCCGACGTAACGAACAGCGAAACGCCGCTTGCGTTCCCGCTGGGCTCGATCACCGGCTCCGCGGCAGCGGGAGCCGACGCGGGTGCCTGGTGCGGCTTCGGGGCCCCGGGCGACCCCGCCCTCGACCAGCGAGCCGAGGATGGTGTCTCTCTCTGCCATACCTCCGAGCCGCTCGCAGAGCGCGTCGAGATCCTCGGCTTCCCCGAGGTGGTGCTGACGCTCGCGAGCGACCGGCCGGCGGCTCTCGTCTGCGTACGGCTGTGCGACGTCGCCCCGGACGGCTCCTCGCTGCTCGTCAGCCGCGGGCTGCTCAACCTCACCCACCGCGACAGCCACGAGCGGCCGGAGCCCCTCGTCGCCGGCGAGCGCTACACCGTCACCGTGCGCCTCAATTCGATCGCGCATGCGTTCGCCCCCGGTCACCGCCTGCGGATCGCCGTCTCCCCCACGTACTGGCCGTGGGTCTGGCCCTCGCCGGACCCCGTCAACCTCACCGTCGAGGACGGCCTGCTGCGACTGCCGGCGCGGGCCCCGCAGCCGGACGATGACCGGCTCGCCGCGTTCGAGGCGCCGGAAGCTGCCGAGGCGATCGCGTCCGAGCTCGAGCCGATGCCCGGCTACGGCCGCGTCGTCAAGCACGACGTTGCGACCGATCGTTACGAGATCACGTGGGGTCAGGACTTCCGGCACGGGACGAGGAAGCTCCTCGGGAGCGGGATCGAGATCGGCGTGCAGGGCCTGGACACGTTCTCGATCGTCGAAGGCCGTCCCCTGTCGGCCGAGACTCGCTCGGAATGGAGCGCGACCATCGCGCGCGATGACTGGCGGGTCCGCATCGAGGTGGAGACCAGCCTCTCGGCCGACGCCGAAGCCTTCCACGTGACGAACGCCCTGGAGGCATACGAGGGCGAGGCCCGGGTGTTCACGAGAGCCCAGACGCTCGCCGTGCCACGCGACCTCGTGTGAGCAGCCGCTCGTGAAGTCGACGCCCGAGCTGCCGCGCCCGGTACGGGTCCTCGACCCGGTCTGGATCCCGATGTCCGACGGCTGCCGGCTGGCCGCGAAGATCTGGCTGCCCGAGAACGCGGAGAGCGAGCCGGTTCCGGCACTGCTCGAGTACATCCCGTACCGCAGGGGGGACGGCACAGCCGTCGGCGACTCGACCCGCCACGCCTACTTCGCGGGCCACGGCTACGCCTCGGTGCGGGTCGACCTGCGCGGCAGCGGCGACTCCGACGGGGTCCTCCTCGACGAGTACCTGCCCCAGGAGCAGGACGATGCCGTCGAGGTGCACGCCTGGCTCGCCGCCCAGCCCTGGTGCACCGGTGCCACGGGGATGTTCGGGATCTCCTGGGGCGGCTTCAACTCGCTCCAGGTCGCCGCCCGGAGGCCGCCATCGCTGAAGGCGATCGTCACGATCTGCTCCACGGACGACCGCTACGCGGACGACGTCCATTACATGGGCGGCTGCCTGCTCGGGGTCGAGGCGCTGTCGTGGGCTGCCACGATGCTCGCGTTCAACGCGCGGCCTCCGGATCCGGCCGCCGTCGGTGAGCGGTGGCGGGAGCTTTGGCTGGAGCGCCTCGACGGCAGTCCGCCGTTCATCGAGGCCTGGCTCTCGCACCAGCTGCGCGACTCCTACTGGAAGCAGGGCTCGGTGTGCGAGGACTACTCGGCGATCGAATGCGCCGTCTACGCCGTCGGGGGCTGGGCCGACCCGTACCGGAACACCGTCCTGCGCCTCCTCGAAGGCCTGCCGGGACCGCGCAAAGGCCTGATCGGCCCGTGGTCGCACAACTACCCGGAGGACGGCGTTCCCGGTCCGGCGATCGGCTTCCTCCAGGAGGCGCTGCGCTGGTGGGATCACTGGCTCAAGGGGATCGACGCGGGGATCATGGACGAGCCCATGCTGCGCGCCTGGATGCAGGAGTCGGCGCCGCCCGCGGCCTTCTACGCCGAGCGACCGGGCCGCTGGGTCGCCGAGCCGAGCTGGCCCGCCGAGCGCGAGCAGAGGAGCATCCCGCTCGAGCTGCCCGCGGCCGAGCTTCTCGGCGCGCAGGAGCACGGCCTGCTCGCCGGCGACTGGTGCCCGTACGGAGGGCCGGAGGAGCTCCCCCGACCAGCGGGTCGAGGACGGGCTCTCGCTCTGCTACACCTCGGCCCCGCTCGAGGAGCAGCTCGAGCTGCTGGGCTTCCCGGAGGCCGTGCTCACCCTCGCCGCCGACCGCCCGCGGGCCCTCGTCTGCGTACGCCTCTGCGACATCGCGCCGGACGGCGCTTCCACCCTCGTCACCCGCGGCCTGCTCAACCTCACCCACCGCGACGGTCACGAGCAGCCTGCCCCGCTCGACCCGGGCGAGCGCTACACGGTCCGCGTGCGCCTGAGCGCAATCGGGCACGCGTTCCGGGCCGGCCACCGCGTCCGGGTCGCCGTCTCGCCGACCTACTGGCCGTGGGCCTGGCCCTCTCCGGAGGCGGTCACCCTGACCGTGCACGAGGGGCGGCTCGAGCTGCCGGTCCGCCCACCCCGGCCCGAGGACGCGGCGCTCGCTCCCTTCGGCCCTCCCGAGGGAGCGGCGGCGATCGAGACCGAGGTTCTGCGCGCGAAGGAGAGCGGCTGCACGATCGATCACGATGTGGCGACGGGACGCTTCGAGCTCACGTTCGTCCAGGACTACGGCGGGCGGCGGCTACTTCCGAGCGGGATCGAGTCGGAGACCACCGGCGCCGACGTGTTCGCGATCGTGGCGGGCGACCCGCTCTCGGCCGGCACGCGCTCCGACCGCTCCACCACCGTCGCCCGCGGAGACTGGAACGTCCGGGTGGAGACGTCGAGCGTCCTGTCCGCGGACGCGGACTCGTTCCTCGCCACGAGCGCGGTCGAGGCGTTCGAGGGTGACGTGCGCGTCTTCGCGAAGAGCTGGACTCGGCTACGATCCCGCGCAACCTCGTATAAGCGCTCGCTCTCTGAGGAGGAGCCATGCCAGAGCTGGAGCTGCCCGGCGTCACCGCGTTCTACGAGCAACTCGGGGACGGCCCCGACCTGTTCTGGCTCGCCGGCGGAGACCAGCCCGGCAGCGACTGGCATGTCTGGCAGACGCCGGCCTTTTCCGACTTTCGCAACACCACGTACGACGCGCGGGGCGTCGGGCAGACCGTCTCACACACGCCGCCGCCGTGGCCGATGGCGCTGTACGGGGAGGACGCGGCCGCGCTGATCGAGGCCGTCTGCGAGCCTCCCGTGCTCCTCGTGGGCCTGTCGATGGGCTCGCTGATCGCGCAGCAGGTCGCGCTCGACCGGCCGGAGCTCGTGCGCTGCGCCGTGCTGATGGGCACGTACGCGCGCGCCACGGGCTACGTCCGCGAATGGGAGGAGGCCGAGGTCGCCTTCCGGCGCGAAGGTGGAACCCTCAGCCGGCCGTTCGCGACGGCGCACTACGGCGTCTTCATGTACCCGACGGAGGTGCTCGGCGACGACGAGCTCTGGGCGCAGCTCAAGCCTCTCGTCGAGCGCGACTACGGCGAGCGCGACGGAGAGGGCCTCGCCGCCCAGTGGGAGGCATGCGTCGAGTTCGACTCATTCGAGCGCCTCCCCGGCTGCCGCGTCCCACTGCACGTGATCGCCTTCTCGCACGACGTCCAGACGCCGGTGGCCCGTGGCAAGCTCGTGGCCGACACCGCCGCGGACGGCCACCTCCACGTGCTCGAAGGCCTCGGCCACTGCTCCGCGTTCGGCCACAAGCCTGATGTCGTCAACGCGTGCATCCGCGAGATCGTGGACGCCTATCGCAATCCCTGAACGCCGCGCGCCGGCGCGCGCCGACCCCCTTTACAGCCGGCGGCCGTACTCCTCCCGGTACTCACGTCTCACGACCGGATCGGTGCCGAGATACGCATGCTTGGACATGTCGGCCGTGTAGCGGCTGGCGGGCGGGGTGCGGCCGAGCGCCTCGGCGAGGCTGCGCACGTGGTGCGGGCCGGCGCCGCAGCACACCCCGATGTAGCCGACCCCGAGCTCCTTCGCCTCGCGGCCGAAGTTGGCGATCTCGTAGCGGGTGCAGACGAATGGATCGAGCGCGTCAGGGAACGGCCGGCCGTCGCGACCGCCGTCGTTGCCCGGGTCGGTGAGGGAGAAGAACGTCTGCTCGGCGTCGGTCGTCCTGTAGGGGACGGGGAGCCCGGCCACGTGGCAGGACACCGCCTCGCGGATCTCGCGCAGGAGCGGCAGCGTCGTCTGCGGCCCGCGCAGGCAGTTGAGACCCACGACGTCGGCCCCCGCCGCCTCCAGCCGCCGGCACGCCTCGGCCGCCGTCCAGCCCTCGAACGTCTTCTCACCCTGGGGGATCGCCAGCGTGACGACCACGGGCAGGCCCGTCGGCTTCACGACATCCAGCGCGATGAGCGCTTCCTGGCCCCACGAGTACGTCTCGGCGACGATGAAGTCGACCCCGGCCTCAACGGCCCACGCGACCTGCTCCTCGAACATCGCCCGCGCGGCCGCCGCGGACTCGTCGTCCCCGTCGACGAAGACGTTCGTGTTGCAGATGTCTCCCGCGAAGAGGGCGCCGTACTCGAGGGCGACCTCCTTCGCGAGCGCGAGCGCCTGGCGGTTGAGCGGCTCGAGCAGGTCCTCCTTGCCGATCACCTTCAGCTTCTCCCGGTGCCCGTAGTACGTGAGCGTCTCGACGACGTCGGATCCGGCCCGAGCGAACTCGACGTGGAGCTGGCGCACGACGTCCGGGTGCTCGAGCACGACCTCCGGGACGAAGCCGCCGGCCTGGAGATACCCTCGCCGCTCGAGCTCGAACAGGTAGCCCTCGGCGCAGATGACCGGGCCGACCTCGAGCCGCTCGAGCAGCCCGGTCCGCCCGCCGTCCTTCTCTTGTGCAGTGTCTTGTGGCATGGGCGCTATTGTGCAGCGCCCGCCGCGATGGTGCAACGCCCGCGCGCACGAGCGCAGGCGGTTGCCACGCACGCATCGAGCGGCAGGCGGCTTCCCGCGCAACGCTGACCGCCCCGACACATGCGGGCGCGAGCAGACAGAATCCTTTCTGCCAGCCGATTGGAGAGACAGGTCGGTCGCCGTATGGCTCGCGAATCGCGCCATGACATCCTCTTCGAGCCGGTTCGAATCGGGCCGAAGCTCCTTCGCAATCGCTTCTTCCAGGTGCCCCACTGCACCGGATTCGGCACTGACAAGCCGGGAATGCAGGCACGCTTCCGTGCGGTCAAGGCCGAGGGCGGTTGGGCTGCGGTGTGCACGGAGATCTGCTCCGTCCATCCCGAGACCGATCGCGCGCCTCAGCCGCTCGGGCGCCTCTGGGACGACGACGACGTGAGGAACCTCGCCCCGATGTGCGAGCAGGTGCATGCCTTTGGATCGCTGGCCGGGGCCGAGCTCTTCCACGCCGGGCCGCACGTCGATGGCACGCTCAGCCGCGAGGCGCCTGGAGGGCCGAGCCAGCTACCGTCGGATGCCTTTCCACTGACGTACCCACGCGCGATGAGCAAGCCAGAGATCCGCGAGGTGCAGGGCTTCTACGTGGCCGCGGCGAGACGCGCGCGCACGGCCGGCTTCGACATCGTCTACGTCTACGGCGCCCATGGGTACCTGCCCCTCCAGTTCCTTTCACCGTTCTACAACCAGCGCACGGACGAGTACGGCGGCCCGCTCGGCAACCGAGCGCGCTTCTGGCTGGAGACGCTCGAGCAGGTGCGTGACGCGGTCGGAAGCGACTGCGCGATCGCCGCCCGCCTCGCGGTCGCGGCCCGCGGGCCGGCGGGAGTCGAGCTCGACGAGGCGCTTCAGTTCGTCCAGCTCGCCGACCACCTCGTGGATCTGTGGGACGTCAACGTGAGCTCGATCGCCGAAGGCTGGAACGACATGACTCCGTCGCGGCTGTTTCCGGAGGGCTCCCAGCTCGAGTCGACGGCGCGAGTACGGGAGGCGACGGCGAAGCCGATCGTCGGCGTCGGGCGCCTCACGAGCCCCGACCGGATGGCCGAGATCGTTCGCTCGGGGGTCTGGGACCTGATCGGCGCCGCCCGCCCGTCGATCGCCGACCCGTTCCTACCGAGCAAGATCGAGGAGGGCCGCTACGACGAGATCCGCGAGTGCATCGGCTGCAACGTCTGCCTCTCGCGGACGCTCGCCACCGGGCAGATCGCCTGCACGCAGAACGCGACAGCCGGGGAGGAGTACCGTCGCGGCTGGCATCCGGAGCGTTTCGAGCGCGCCCGCAACGCCGATCGGGACATTCTCGTCGTCGGCGCGGGCGCGGCGGGAATGGAGTGCGCGGTCGTGCTCGGAAAGCGGGGCTTCCGGCGGGTGCACCTCGTCGACGCCTCGCCTGGACCTCGGCGGCTACGCGGCACTCGCCGCGCGCTTGCCGGGACTCGGCGAGTGGGCGCGCGTCGTCAGCTGGCGGGAGCTCCAGCTTGCGAAGCTGGCCAATGTCGAGATTGGGACGGGCGTCAGGCTCGATCGCCAGGCGGTGCTCGAGTACGGCGCCGACATCGTCGTCCTCGCGACCGGCGCCCGCTGGGCCGCTGACGGGCTGAACCACGTCACCCACGCCGCGATTCCGGGCGCGCCCGCCCCGCACGTCCTGACGCCCGAGGACGTCCTGGCGGCTCCCCGACCGCCAGAGGGGGAATGCCTCGTCTACGACTGCGAGGGCTACTTCGTCGGCGTCGGGCTCGCCGAGCTGCTGGCGGCTGCGGGCGCACGCGTTCGCCTCGTGACGCCGCTTCTCGTCGTCGCGCCCTACCTCGACCGGACGCTCGAAGGCCAGCCGGTGCGCGAGCGCCTCGCCGAGCTCGGCTGCGAGCTCGAGCCCGACACGGAGCTTGTGTCGATCGGTCGAGACTCCTGCATCCTGCGAAGGTACGGGCAAGCGCGCGAGGTTGCGGCGAGCACCGTTGTCCTGGCCAGCGCTCGGCGCTCGAACGACGGCCTGCAGCGGGAGCTCCGGAACGAGCCGACGGCTCTCGAGCGCAGCGGGGTCGAGGCGCTCTACGCGATCGGCGACTGCGTCGCGCCTCGCCTCATCGCCGACTGCATCTTCGACGGCCACCGGCTGGCGCGCGAGCTCGACTCGCCGAATCCGGCCCGCCCGCTTCCGTTCATCCGGGAGCGGCACCTGCACGTGACGGCGCCGAGCGTATCCCCCGAGCACGCGCCCGCGTTCTCCGGCGCGATCCGTGGACGGAGCTTGTAGCGGGCGCTGGCCTCAGCCGGCGAAGACGGCGAGCGGCATCGCCATCGAGACGTTCCAGACGCCGGCGTCGACGACCTCGAGGATCTTGAGGTCACCGGCCACGCTGCAGAGGACGTACGCGTGCTCGCGCGAGAGCCCGTGCTCGTCTACGAGCCACTCGATCATCGCCCGCACGGCCTCCTTCGCCCCCTCCATCAGGTCGGGCGAGATACCCATCGTCGCGTGGTACCCGCCGGCCGCGGCCGCCACGGCGAGCGGGCCCGGCGGCGTCGTGAAGGCGGGCGCCGCGATCGAGCGCTTGCGCAGGTGGAAGCGGAGCGTCGCCTTCATCGCGCACTCGATCGCGCTGACGCACACCTCGCCGTCTCCCTGGGCCGCGTGCGGGTCGCCGCAGGAGAAGAGCGCGCCCCGGCAGAGCACCGGGAGCCACAGGGTCGACCCCTCGGTGAGGTGGCGGTTGTCCATGTTGCCGCCGCCTCGATGTGGAGGGAAGGGCAGGTGGACGTCCGGCTCGTCGATGCAGTTCCCCATCGTGCCCAGAAACGGCGTCAGCGGCACGTCGACTCCGGGCGCGAGCGTCGCCCGTCCGCCGCGCCGAAGATCCCAGGACATCAGGTAGCCGTCCGGGAAGTCCTCCGCGAGCAGCCCGAGCTCGGGCAGGAACGCGGTCCAGCCCCACTCGCCGTGCTCGAGCGAGAGAATCTCGATCTCGAGCGTGTCTCCGGGCTCCGCGCCCTCGACCGACACGGGGCCGGAGAGGTTGTAGATGGTGTCGAAGTCGAGCACGGTCTCCTCGAAGCTGGCTCCCTCGAGGACCTGGCCGTCGCCGGCCATGAGCAGATCGAAGTGCACGGTGTCTCCGGACTCGATGACCAGGACCGGCGCGAGGTCCCGATCCCAGGCGTGGTGGATCAGGCCGGGGTCGATGACATGCTCCCTCGCCATCAGGCAGCCAACCGTTCGCGCACCTTCGCAGCCGCCTCGATCGCGGTGACCGCGGCCGCCTCCATGTGCGTCCACTCGCCGACGTAGTCCCCGGCGAGGAACACGTTGCCCACGCCCCGCTCGAGAGCCGGCTGGACGAGATGGCGCCCGGGCGCGGCGAAGGGGATCGCGTGCTCCCAGCGCTGCACCAGCACCTCCTCCACGACGCCCTTCGCCTCCGGGTACAGGTCCTCGAGGTCGGACACGATCGCCTCCCTGATCTCGTCGTCGCTCTTCTCCAACAACCTGCGGGCGCGGTTGCCGCCGCCGTAGACCATCAGCGTGCCTCCGGGCTGTCGCGGCCCCGGAGCTCGCAGCACGTTCGCGTGGTTGAAGAGCATGTTGAAGCACTTGCCGACGACGAGCACGGAGTACAGCTCGTCCCACGGCATGGGCCCGCGCTCCCCGGTCACGATCCCGCCGACGACGAACGGCCCGTACACGATCGCGTCGAGAGCGGCGGCCGTCTCTTCGGGAAGACCCGAGATCATCGCTCGGGCCGCGGGCGCCGGCGCGGTGACGATCGCACAGCGGGCGACGATCCTCCTCCTCCTCCTCCTCGCCTCCTCGCTCGAACCGCACCCGCACCGAGCCGTCCTGCGGCACCACCTCTCGTACCGTGGCCCCGGTGACGACGCGCTCGCCGAGCCGCGCCGCCAGCGTCTCGGGCAGCAGGCTCGCCCCGCCCCGCAGGTTGCGCCCGAGCACGACGCCCCCTTCGCTCCACACGTGCGCGAACAGCGCGACGATGCAGCCGGCGGAGATCTCGTCGGGCTCGGCTGTCAGCCGATTGACGATCGGGCGGAAGATCGCGGCGGCCTCGGGACGGAGCTTGCCCGTGTACTCGGCGAAGGAACGGTCGCCCAGGAAGGCAAGCAGGCGCGAGCGCACGTCGGCCTCGGTCTCGCCGGGCAGCCGGCGCGCGAGCCGGTTGTACTGGGCCGCGTCCCGGCGGAGCTTGAGCCCGGTGCGAATCAACGAGGCGCGGCCGGCGAGCGACAGCGGCAGCCGGAGCGGGTAGAGCTCCTCCCGCCCGCCCGTGAGGATCGTGTCCCTGTAGGCGATCCCCATGAGGCTCCCGTTGATCGGCAGCGTCTCGAGCCCGAACTCGTCCACGAGGCTGCCTACGGCCGACCCCGGTCCGGGAAACATGTGCGCGCCGACGCTGACCCAGTAGTCGCCACGGCGCTCGGATTTGACTCGACCGCCCACGCGGTCCTCCGCCTCGAGCACGAGCATGTCGAGGTCCTGGAGCCTCGTGGCCGCGGTCAGGCCGGCGATGCCGGCGCCCACGATGACGACGTCCTTCACGGCGCTCACGTCGCCGCGACCATCGCACCCATGTCCATCGGGGCGGCCCGGGTTCCCCCGACCGGCTCGCCGCCCTGCAGGACGAGCCAGCGGCGCGCTCCATCGAGGAAAACGCGCGGGTCCTCGAGCGGATCCCCGTCGAGCACGAGCAGGTCGGCAGCCATCCCCGCGGCGACCGTCCCCACCTCCGCCTCCAGCCCGCACGTCCGGGCCGCCGTGGCGGTTGCCGCGAGGATCCCCTCCATCGGCGTGAGACCGGCCTCCACGAGCCGCACGAGCTCGCGAGCGTTCTCGCCGTGCGGGCCGGCGTCGGCGCCCATCGCCATCGCAACGCCTTCCGCGCGGGCGGCGGCAACTGTCCTCTCGGCGGATTCGCGCAGGAAGCGCGCCCGCTCGCGCATCCACTCGGGGAAGAGGTCCCTGTCGGCGACGAGGTCGAAGACGCACAGCGTCGGGACGAGCACGATTCCCCGCTCGGCCATCGTGGCAAGGACGTCCGGCCCCTCGAACGCCATCTCGCCGTGCTCGAGCGTATCTACGCCGGCCTCGACGGACAGCCGGATTCCCGCGAGCCCTTCCGCATGCGAGGCAACGCTGAGGCCCATCCGGTGCGACTCGTCGACGACAGCCGCCAGCTCCTCGGCCGTGAGCTGCGCCGGGTTCACGTCCTCGTCCGGAACGGTGAGCGCTCCCGTCGTCATCACCTTCACGAAGTCGACACCCTGCCGGATCTGCTCGCGCACGGCGCGGCGCATCCCGTCGGGCCCGTCGGCCTCGCAGTACATGCCGGGAAAGGCGCGGGCGCCCGGCGAGGTCGCCGCCACGATCTGCCCGCACAGGACGAGGCGCGGGCCGCGGCAGACCCCGAGCCGGATCGCCTCGCGTAGCCGGAAGAGCGAGCGGCCGTAGCTGCCGAGGTCGCGCACTGTCGTGATCCCGCCCTCGAGCATCCGGCGAGCGACGAACGCGAGCCCGTAGTCCTGCAGGTCTTCGGGTAGGTCGGGAAGGCCGAGTGAGGAGAGGTGGACGTGCGCGTCGATCAGCCCCGGCAAGAGCGTTCGCCCCGCGAGGTCGAGCACGTCCGTGCCCTCCGCAGGGGGCGCGTCGTCGACCGAGACGATCCGGTCGCCGTCGAGGGTCACGGTGACGCCGCTGCGCGGCGGTGCGCCGGTGCCGTCGATCAGGCTGGCGTTGGCAAGCGCGAGCATCGACGTCACCCGGTTTTACCCGCCCCGCTTGGCTATCCAGCCCGCGTCGACGGGGAGCGCAACGCCCGTGACGAGACGGGCGCGGTCGGAGACGAGCCAGAGCGCCCCCTCCGCGACCTCCGGGAAGTCGGGCTGCCCGCCGCGCTCGAAGAGGTTTTCCCGGCCCGAGGCCTCGTCGAACTCCTCGTACGAGACGTTCGGCCTGCCGACGACCTGGTCCCAATAGGGATGCGTGCCAGCGCGCGGCGGCGAGCTCTTGTCGGCCATCTGCGTCGGACAGATCGCGTTCACGTTGATCTCGTAGGGGCCGAGCTCGATCGCGAGCGACTTCATGTAGCCGATGACCCCGAACTTCGAGGCGTTGTAGTGGGCGTAGTTCGCCTCCGCCCGGAGACCGTCGCGCGACGAGGTGATCACGATCTTGCCGTAGCGCCGCTCCAGCATGTGCGGCACGACGTGCTTCGTCGTCAGCCAGACGCCCTTGAGGTTCACGCCCAGCACGGTGTCCCACTCGTCCTCGGTCAGCTCCCAGGACGGCGCCAGCGAGAAGACGCCCGCGTTGGCGCAGAGGATGTCGATCCTGCCGAGCGCCTCGATCGCCTCCCTGGCCATGCGCTCGCAGTCCGCCGACTTCGTGACGTCTGCCCGGATGCCGACGGCGCGACGGCCGAGCGCCTCGAGCTCCCCGACCGTTCGCTCGAGGTCGTCCCCCGTCGCCATCCCGCCGATGTGCTCGGAGGAGAGCTCGCCGGCGATGTCCGCGATCGCCACATCGGCTCCCTCGCGCGCGAAGAGGAGCGCCATCGCCCGCCCGAAGCCTCTCGCGCCACCCGTAATCAGGGCCGTCTTGCCTTCCAGCTCGTTCACGACGACCCCACCGTAACGCCTCCGCCCTCCCGAAGCCCGGTTACGAGCGCGGCGATGTGCTCCGCCGTCGTGCCGCAGCACCCGCCGACGATGCTCGCCCCCTCCTCGTCGCGCCAGCGCCGAGCCTCGGCGAGGAAGGACCCCGGCGTCGCGGCGTCGTCGAACTCCCAGCCGGGGTTGATCCAGGTCCCGAGGTTCGGGTAGACGCCGAGCGGCAGGCGCGTGTGGCGACGAAGCAGGGGCAGCATGCCCGGGATGCACTCGGGCGGCAGGCAGTTCACGAGGACGGCGGAGACCCCCATGCGCTCGAAGCGCTCCGCCGCCAGCCCGAGCAGCTCGCCTCCGCCCGGCGCCTGGGGTGGCGGCCCGATGCCGATGTGGCTCAGGTCGGGAGGGCCGGCCGCCGTCCAGCGGTAGGAGACCCAGAGCGGCAGGCCGGTCGCGAGGAGCTGGGCGTACTCGGGGAACTCGAGCGACTCGGGGATCGTCTCCTCCGTCTCCACGAGGATCAGGTCGGGCTCCGCACCGGCGATTGCCTCGGCGAGCTGGGGCACGAACGCCGCGTCGACCGGCTCGAGGAAGAGGCTGAACGCGACCGCGCAGGCCTCGGCGCGGCCGGTCTCGCTCGCCGCCTCCCGGGCGAGCGCGACCCCGAGGCGGGCAGCCTCCTGCCAGCTCGGGCCGTCCGGATCGATCAGGCCGCGCCTCTGGCCCTCGGGGATGCCGTCGATCCGCCAGGTGTTCGTCGTGAGGACGTCCGCGCCGGCGCGAGCGTATCGCCGATGCACCTCCCTCGTGAGCTCCGGCGCCTCGTACAGCGCCCGCGTGCCCCAGAGCAGGTCGATGTTGCGCTCGCTCGGGTATCCGACCCGCTCGAGCTCCGAGCCCATCCCGCCGTCGAGGATGACGATGTCGCCCCGGTCCCACCGGCGCTCCAGCGACTCGTACGCTGCGGACACGGTCGGATGGCGCGTCATCCGCGATCGAGCGCTCGCATCTATACCCCGGAGGTCTCGATCGCCGACCCGGGCACGGGATCGTCCTGAACCCTGCGCCAGTAGTGGCAGGCGACGAAGTGGCCCCGCTCGATCTCCTCGAGCTCCGGCACCTCCTCGCGCGAGCGCTCCCCCGCGTAGGCGCAGCGCGTATGGAAGCGGCACCCCGGCGGGGGATTCCTGGGGCTCGGGATCTCGCCGGGGAGAAGCAGCCGATGGCCGTCGCGGCGCCGCCGAGGGTCAGCCTCCGAGATCGAGGCGAGCAACGCCCGCGTGTACGGGTGCGCAGGCGCGTCGAAGATCCGGTCGGTCGGCCCGACTTCGACCAGCTGCCCGAGATACATGACCGCGATCCTGTCGGCCACGTAGCCGACGAGGTTGAGGTTGTGCGTGATGATCAGGTACGTCAGGCCGAGCCGCGTGCCCAGATCCTTCATGAGGTTCAGCACGCTGGCGGCGGCCGACACGTCGAGGCCGGCTGTCGGCTCGTCGGCGACGAGGAAGTCGGGATGGAGAGCGAGCGCGCGCGCGATCCCGACCCGCCGCGCTTGCCCGCCCGAGAGCTCGTGCGGGTACTTGGTTGCCTGCTCCGTCGAGAGCTCGACCATCCCGAGCAGCTCCTCGACCGTGTAGCGCTGCTCCGCCGGGACGTCGTTGATCCGGTACGGCTCGGTGAGCTGGTACGAGACGCGAAGCCGGGGGCTGAGGCTCGAGTAGGGATCCTGGAAGATCATCTGCATACGACGCCGAAGCCGGCGCAGGTCGCGGCGGCGAAGCGCCAGGACGTCGAGCCCGTCGAAGCGCACCTCCCCGCTCGTTGCCTTGGTGAGGCCGATGATCGTCCGCCCGAGCGTGGTCTTGCCGGAGCCCGACTCGCCGACGAGCCCGAGCACCTCGCCGCTACGGATCTCGAGATCGACGCCGTCGACCGCGCGCACGACTCCCTTCTCCTTGCGTCGCACCGCGCCCGTGACCCCGTGCGGCATGTCGAAGTACGTACGGACGTCCCTGACCTCGATCAGAGCGCCGTCACCGGAAGCGGAGCTCACGCGACCGCCTCCGGCCTCGGATCGATTCGCCCCGCGTAATCGGCGGTGCTGTAGCCCGAGGACGGGTCGTAGATGAAGCAACGCACCCGCCCGCCGTCGACGGGCTTCAGCTCGGGCTCGTGCTCGTGGCATGTCGTGCGGACGTGCGGGCAGCGCTCGACGAACTTGCAGCCGTGCGGAAGCGCCGAGAGGCTCGGCACCCTGCCGGGGATCGTGGCGAGCGGCTCTCCCCGTCGTCGATGCGACGGGATCGCAGCGAGCAGCGCCTGCGTGTACGGATGGCGGGGATGCTCGAAGATCGACACCACGTCGCCCTGCTCGACCGCGCGGCCGGCGTACATGACGACGACCCGGTCGCAGATCTGCGAGACCACGCCGAGATCGTGCGAGATGAAGATGATCGCGGTCCCGTGCGTCTCCCGCAGCCGCTTCAGGAGCTCGACGATCTGAGCCTCGAGCGTCACGTCGAGCGCCGACGTCGGCTCGTCGGCGATGAGCAGCGCGGGCTCGAGCATGAGCGCGGTCGCGATCATGATCCGCTGCCGCATCCCCCCGGAGAACTGGTGCGGATAGTCGCCCATGCGGTCCCGGACGTCCGGGATGCCGACCTGCTCGAGCAGGTCGGTGGCTCGCTGCCGCAGCGCCTCGCTGTTCTTCCCCCCTCGACCCAGGTGTGCTTTCTGGACGTCGATCATCTGCGTACCGACGGTGAACGTCGGATTCAGGCTCGTGAGCGGATCCTGGAAGATCATCACGAGCTCCGACCCTCTCAGCCGGCGCATCTGCTCGTCGCTCAGCCGGCGGAGGTCCTGGCCCTTGAAGCTCATGCTGCCCGCCGTGATCTCCCCGTTGGGGGGCAGCAGCCGAAGGAGGGCAGATGAAAGCGTCGACTTCCCGCAGCCGGACTCCCCGACGATGCCCAGGATCTCGCCGGGCACCACGTGAAAGCTGACGTCGGAGAGCGCGGTCAGCGCACCCTTTTGGACGTGGTAGCGGACCTCGAGGCCCTCGACCTCGAGCAAGGGCTCCGTCATCGCCTGCGCCACCTCCGCGTGCCTGCGAGCCTCGGGTCGACCACGTCGCGGAGCGTCTCGCCGAGGAAGGTGCACCCGAGGGTCACGACCATCAACGTCAGGCCCGCCCAGAGGATCGGCCAGAAGACCTCGCGGACCCGCTCGAAGCCGTCCTGGAGGATGACTCCCCAGGAAGGGGTCGGCGGTGGTACGCCGAGGCCGAGGAAGGAGAGGCCCGCCTCGAGCGTGATCGCCGCGGGAAGGTCCATGGCGAGCAGGATGAAGAGGGGAGCGATGACGTTCGGGAGGATGTGGACGCCCACGATGCGCGAGCTGCCGGCGCCCAGCGAGCGCGCGGCCTCGACGAACTGGTTCTGCTTCGTCGTCAGCACGAGCGCGCGCGTCACCCGGGCGTAGTTCGGGGCGAAGGCCACGGCTATCACCACGATCACGCTCGTGCGGGAGGCCCCCAGGAGAGCAAGCAGGGTAAGCGCCAGGATGACCGCCGGGAACGCCTGCATCGTGTCCATGATCACGATCATCGAGTTGTCGGTCTTCCCGCCGAGATACCCGGCGACGAGGCCGATCAGGAGGCCGATCACGAGCGCCGCCGCGACCCCGGGAAGCGCCACGCTCAGGGCCACACGCACCCCGTAGATCAGTCGCGACAGGATGTCCCGGCCGAGCTGGTCGGTTCCGAGCAGATAGTCCCAGGAGGGACCCTGGAGACGGTCCTCGATGTGCTGCTCGGCCGGATCGTACGGGGCGATGAGCGGCGCGAAGATCGCGAGGACGACGAGCCCGCCGATGACGATGAGGCCAAAGAGGCCGGCCGGGCGGCCGGCGACCTCTTTGAGCAACGCGACCGGGCCGGCCATGCGGCCGATGGGCGCGAGACGCGGCCGCGGGGTGGGAGCCGCAACCGCCATGCGTCAGGCCGCCCCGCGCTCCGCCCGAACGCGAGGATCGAGGAGGCGATAGGAGAGGTCGGCGAGCAGGTTCGAGAACACGAAGAGCACCGCGATGACGAGCACCGCCCCGCGCACGATCGGGAAGTTGCGGTTCTCGATCGAGTCGAGGATGAGCGTGCCGATACCGATCCGCGTGAAGATGAGCTCGACGAAGACCGCGCCACCCATGAGCGTCCCGAGCCCGACGCCGAGGACGGCGACCGTCGGGATGATCGCGTTCTTGAGCGCGTACTTGTAGTAGATGCGCCGCTCCTGCAGACCGAAGGCCTGAGCGGTTCGGATGTAGTTCTGGTTCAGCACCTCGAACATGCTCGTCCTCGTCAGCCTCGCGAGGTAGCCGATCCAGGTCAGGGCCAGGGCGATCGCCGGGAGCGCCAGGTGCTTCAGGTAGTCGACGGGATCGGAGAACTCGCCCACCCCGATCGCAGGAAGCCAGTCGAGCTGGACCGCGAAGAGAAGCAGGAGGAAGAGGCCGGCGACGTACGCGGGCACGGTGATGAAGGTGATCGAGACGATGCCGGCCATCCGGTCGCCGAGCGAATTCGGCCTCGTCGACGCGAAGACGCCGAGCGGAATCCCGATGATCGCAGCGAGGCCGAGCCCGGCCGCGGCGAGGATGAGGGTGTGTGGGAGCGCCTCGCCGATCAGCGTCATCACCGAGAGATGGCTCACAAAGTCCTGCCCGAGGTCGCCCTGAGCGGCGTTCTTGACGAAGTCGTACACCTGCACGGGCACCGGATCGTCGAGCCCCATCTCGGCGCGAACGGTCTCGGAAAGCTCCTCGCTCGCGCGCGGCCCCATGATCGTCCTGACCGGGTCACCCGGGATCAGGTGCACGATGACGCTCAGGAAGACCATGAGCAGCAGCACGACGATGACGGCCATGCCGAGCCGCTTCAGGAGGTACGTGACCACGCGACTCCTCCCCGCTTCATGCGCATGGTGTTTGGCAGGAGGCTACACAGCCGTAAACGCCGTGGGCAAGATCCGTCCGTCCGGCCGCAGGACAGGCTGGATCCCCTGCCGGGCGCCGAACCACCTGGTCGGCCACGCGAGCCAGACCGTGTGCGCCGCCGCGTCCCAGAGCTGCTGCATCTCGATGTACATGTCGTTGCGCACGGCGGGGTCGGTCTCCTGGATCGCCGCGTAGTGGAGCCGGTCGTACTCCTCGTCGCACCAGTACATCCAGTTCCACACGTCGATCTGATCGCAAACGAACCACACCGTCGACCAGGAGGGATCGGGGTTCGTGATGAAGCCGACGTAGAAGAGCTCGCGGCTCTGGAGCTCCTCCTTCTCGAGGGCGAAGTAGGCGGACGAGTCGAGCTGCTTGAGGGTGACGTTGATGCCGAGCTCGGCGAGGTTCGCCTGGACGATCTCTCCGGTCGCCCTTGCACCGGTCTGCTCCGTGTACCTGTACTCGAGCTCCGTCGGCGGGTCGCTCGCCTGTGCGAGAAGGGCCTTCGCCCCTTCGATGTCCCGATCGTACAGCGGCGCATCGGCCCAGTAGCCGATCGGCATGCCCGGCGGAAGGATCGCGGACGCGCGCTCCCACCGGCCCTCGAAGGCGGCCTCGAGGATGGACGGCACGTCGATCGCAGAGCGGATCGCCTTGCGCACGTTGATGTCCTGGAGCTTCGGGTTCAGCATGTTCATGCCGATCCACTCGTAGTCAACGGACGTGCGCGTCTCGACCGTGAAGTCGTCGTTCTCCTCGAAGCGGCTGATCGCATTGAGAGGAAGCTCGGCGAAGTCGAGCTCGCCGGTCTCGAGCGCGATGCTGGCCGCCTCGTCTTCCTCGATGGGAATGAAGATCATCTCGTCCCACGCGGTCCCGTGGATGTCCGTCGAGGCGCCGCCGTAGTCGGCGAACCGCTTGATCGTCACCTGCTGCTTCGGCTTCCACTCGACGAACTCGTACGGCCCGGTGCCGATCGGACTCGTCGCGAACTCCTCGCCACGCTCCTCGACCGCCTTCTTCGAGACGACCCAGCCGGAGAAGACGGGCAGCGTCGTCGCCATGATCGGCGAGAACGGCTCCTTGAGGATGATCGTGCCAGAGTACGTGTCGTCGACCCTGACCTCCTGCAGCGCGGGCGACCAGTCGCCCTTGTACGGCGAGTCGATCGCCGGCTGCGTCAGGCCGGCGGTGCGCTCGTAGGAGAACTTCACGTCCTCCGCGGTCAGCTCGCCGTAGCCGCCGTGGAACTGGATCCCCTCCTTGAGCTTGAAGGCGAACTGGAGACCGTCGGCCGAGGGCTCGAAGGTCTCCGCAAGCTGGTTCACGACCTCCCACGTCCCTGGCTTGTACGTGACCAGCCCCTCGAAGATACCGAAGTCGACGATCTCCTCGGATGTGCCGGGGACGAACGGGGGATCGAGGTTGATGATGTCAACTGGGAGCCGGATCCTGAGCGTCCCGCCTTCCGGTGCCGGGCGCGGGCTCCGCCGGAGGCGACGGCTCGGCCGCCGGAGCCTCGGTCCCGGCCGGTGCGGGCTCGGCCGGCGGGGCCTCGGCGGGCGGAGGCGGTGCGGCCTCCTCGTCGCCACCGCACGCGGCCAGGAGCGCGCTGGCGGCGCTCATCGTGAGCCCTAGCGCGGCGCTCCGCTGCAGGAACTGGCGCCGGTCGATCTTGCGCTCTACGAAGTCGTTGACGAGCTCTTGCGCCCGTTCGTCCTCCGAGGTCATCCCCGTGCCTCCTTCCGAGACAGGCTGCACTCGATCGTGGGTACTAGGACGTTGGTCTCTGCGGTTCTGGCTAGCCTCCTTGTCCTGCCGAGGCTCCCGGCGGGCCGTTTCGATGAAGCGAGAGGATAGTTTGGGCTGCACCTTGCCGCTCTGGATACGCGGGTGGAGGCTTACACAGCGGTGAACGCCGTCGGAATGACCCTCCCGTCGAGGCGAAGTCCCGGCTGGAGGCCTGCCCGCGTGCCGTACCATCTCGTCGGCCAGTAGAGCCACACCGTGTGCGCCGCCGCGTCCCAGAGCTGCTGCATCTCGATGTACATGTCGTTGCGCAGCGCCGGGTCGCTCTCCGCGATCGCCGCGTAGTGGAGCCGGTCGTACTCCTCGTCGCACCAGTACATCCAGTTCCACACGTCGATCTGATCGCAAACGAACCACACCGTCGACCAGGAGGGATCGGGGTTCGTGATGAAGCCGACGTAGAAGAGCTCGCGGCTCTGGAGCTCTTCCTTCTCGAGGGCGTAGTAGGCGGACGAGTCGAGCTGCGTGAGGGTGACGTTGATGCCGAGCTCCGCGAGGTTCGCCTGGACGATCTCGCCGGTCTCCCTCGCGCCGGTCTCCTCGGTGAACTTGAACTCGAGCTCCGTCGGCGGGTCGCTCGCCTGGGCGAGCAGGCTCTGCGCGGCCTCGAGGTCCCGCTCGTACAGCGGCGCATCGGCCCAGTAGCCGATCGGCATGCCGGGCGGAAGGATGGCGGTCGCCCGCTCGACGCGGCTCTCGAAGGCGGCTTCGAGGATGGACGGCACGTCGATTGCCAGTCGAATCGCCTGCCGGACGTTGATGTCCTGGAGCTTCGGGTTCTGGATGTTCATCCCGATCCAGGTGAAGTCGAGGGAGGTACGCGGCTCGACCGTGAAGTCGTCGTTCTCCTCGAAGCGGCTGATCGCATTGTAGGGAAGCTCGCCGAAGTCGACCTCGCCGGTCTCGATGGCGATGCTGGCAGCCTCGTCCTCGTCGATCGGGATGAACACCATCTCGTCCCACGCGGTGCCGAGGAAGTCGTTCGAGGCGCCGCCGTAGTCCGCGAACCGCTGCGTTCGCACGTGCTGCTTCGGCTTCCACTCGACGAACTCGTACGGCCCCGTCCCGATCGGCTTCGTCGCGAACTCCTCGCCGCGCTCCTCGACCGCCTTCTTCGAGACGATCCAGCCGCTGAATACGGGAAGAGTCGTCGCCATGAGCGGAGAGAACGGCTCCTTCAGGACGATCGTGCCCTCGTACGGGCTCTCGATCGTCACCTCCTGGAGCGCAGCCCAGTCTCCCTGGTACGGCGACTCGATGGGTGGCGTCGTGAGGCCCGCCGTGCGCTCGTAGGAGAACTTCACGTCCTCGGTCGTCAGCTCGCCGTACCCGCCGTGGAACTGGATGCCCTCCTTGAGCTTGAACGTGAACTGGAGACCGTCCTCGGACGGCTCGAACGTCTCGGCAAGCTGGTTGACGACCTCCCAGGTACCGGGCTTGTAGGTGATCAGCCCTTCGAAGATCCCGAAGCCGGCGATCTCGTCGGCCGAAGCCGGGATGAAGGGCGGATCGAGATTGATGATGTCGTTGAGCAGGCGGATCGTCAGCGTCCCGCCTTCGGGGGCGGGCGCCGCGGGCTCGGTGGCGGCCGGCTCCGTCGCGGCGGGCTCCGTCGCGGCAGGCTCGGTCTCGGCGGGTGCGGGCTCGGCAGGCGACGGGGCCGCCGCTTCCTCGTCGCCCCCGCAGGCGGCCAGGAGAGCGCTCGCGGCACCCAGCGAGATTCCGAGCGCTCCGGCCCGCTTCAGGAACCCGCGCCGGTCGACGCGCCGCTCCAGGTAGTCGTCGACGAGCTTCTCGACCTTTTCATCCCCCGGGGCCATCGCCGCTCCTCCTTCTCAGCCGAGCGGCGTTTCGCCGCTGCTGCTAGTACGACGAGCTCATTCCCGTCCGGTTAGCCCCCTCGGCGGGGCGCCGGCGCTGCACAGAGCGAGAGGATACGACGCTGTGCGCACGGGATCAAGGTGCAGGCTAGGGTTCGGCTCGATGCCGACGCTCCGCCTCGACGAGGTCACGGTGGCCTACGAGCAGTTCGGCGAGGGGCCGGACATCGTCTGGCTCTCCGGCGGCGGTGGGCTCGGCAGCACCTGGCACGAGTATCAGATCCCGTACTTCGAGGGCTCCTTCCGCAACACGACGTTCGACAACCGCGGTATCGGCAAGACCGTCTGCCACGCGCCGCCGCCCTGGTCGATCGCCGATCTCGCAGCGGACGCCGCCGGGCTGATCGAGGCCGTCTGCGACCCCCCGGTCGCTGTCGTCGGGCTTTCGATGGGAGCGCTGATCGGGCAGCAGCTCGCCCTCGACCGGCCCGAGCTGCTCCGCTGCGTGGTGGCCATGGGCACGGCCGCCCGCAGCGTCGGGTTCCTCGACGACTGGATGCGGGCAGAGGTGCAGCTGCGTCGCGAGGGCAAGACCATCGAGGGCATGTTCGCGCTCACCCACAACGTGGCCTTCCGCTATCCCGCCTCCGTGCTGGGAGACGAGGAGAAGTGGGCGACGATCAAGCGGCGCATGACCGATGCCGAGCGCTCCGCGGCGGCGGAGACGTCGCTGATCGACCAGTGGGAGGCGTGCATCGAGTTCGACTGCCTCGAGCGGCTGCCGGAGTGCACCGTGCCGCTCCACGTCGTCGCCTTCGCCGAGGACCTGCAGACCCCGCCGGCGCTGTGCCGCGAGGTGGCGGATGCGGCCCCGACGGCCGAGTACCACCTCTTCGAAGGCATGGCGCACTGCTCGATCTACGGACACACGCACGAGGAGCTCAACCCGTTCATCAAGGCGCTCGTCGAGCGCTACCTCTGACGGGGAACCGGTGATCGCGAGCACGACCGAGGGGAGATGCGTGGCAAGGCTCGAAGGCAAGGTCGTGGCACCGGGCGCCGTCCGCGAGATCGAGAACTTCTGGATCACGCTTGCCGACGGCTGCCGGCTTTCGGCGCGCGCCTGGATGCCGGAGCAGGCGGACACCGACCCGGTGCCCGCGCTGCTCGAGTACATCCCGTACCGGAAGAACGACCAGACGCTGATCGGCGACACGACGCGCCATGCGTACTTCGCGGCGCAGGGCTACGCGTCCGTCCGGGTCGACATGCGTGGGACGGGCGACTCCGACGGCGTCCTCTACGACGAGTACCTGCCACAGGAACAGGAGGACGCCGTCGAGGTGATCGCCTGGCTCGCGGCGCAGCCGTGGTGTAGCGGGGGCGTGGGCATGTTCGGGATCTCCTGGGGTGGCTTCAACGCTCTCCAGGTCGCCGCGCGGCGACCGCCGGCACTACGGGCAATCCTCACCCTCTGCTCGACGGACGACCGCTACGCCGACGACGTGCACTACATGGGCGGCTGCGTCCTCGCCGCCGAGATGCTCGGCTGGTCGTCGACCTTCTTCGCGCGGAAATCGAGGCCACCCGACCCTGCCGTCAGCGGCGAGCGCTGGCGCGAGCTCTGGCTCGAGCGTCTGGATAAGAGTCCGCCCTTCGTGGAGGAGTGGCTGCGCCACCAGCGCCGGGACGGCTACTGGGAGCAGGGCTCGGTCTGCGAGGACTACGGCGCGATCGAGTGTGCCGTCTACGCCGTCGGCGGTTGGGCCGACGCCTACCGGACTGCGATCTTTCGCCTGCTCGAGCGGCTCCGCTGCCCGCGCAGGGGACTGATCGGCCCGTGGGGCCACGCCTACCCGGAGGAGGGCATCCCCGGCCCGGCGATCGGCTTTCTCCAGGAGGCGGTACGCTGGTGGGACCACTGGTTGAAGGGCGACGACACAGGGATCATGGACGAGCCGATGCTCCGAGCCTGGATGCAGGAGCCGATCGAGCCGGCTCCCTTCTGCACCGAGCGGCCGGGGCGGTGGGTAGCCGAGGCGCACTGGCCGTCGGAGCGCATCGAACGACGCAGTGTTCCGCTCGAGTTCCCGGCCGAACGGATCCGGGGCGCCGACCCCACCGCGCTCGACCACGGTGAGTGGTGCCCGTACGGGCGCGGCGCCGAGCTGCCGACCGACCAGCGGGCCACGGACGGGCTTTCGCTCTGCTGGACGTCCGACCCCTTCGAGGAGCGGCTCGAGATCCTCGGCATCCCGGAGGTGACGCTCGAGGTCGCCTCCGACCGCCCGCGCGCCCTCGTCGCTGTGCGCCTCTGCGACGTGGCGCCGGACGGCGTCTCCTCGCTCGTCACCTACGGCGTGCTCAACCTCGCGCACCGCGACAGCCACTCGCGTCCCGAGCCCTTGAGAAGGGATCACAGATACTCGATCAGAGTGCGGCTGAACGCGATCGCGCACGCCATCCATCCCGGTCACCGGCTTCGCGTCGCCGTCTCGCCGACCTACTGGCCGCATGTCTGGCCCTCCCCGGAGCCGGTGACGCTCTCGGTCTTCGGCGGCAGCCTCGAGCTGCCGGTACGGCCGCCGGACGAGGAGGACGACGCTCTTCCCGCCTTCGGCCCGCCGGAGGCGGCGCCCCCGCCCACCTACGAGATCCTGCGCCGGCCCACGACCGAGCGCGGTACGACAAAGGAGCTCTCGTCGGGGCGCACGGAGCTTCGCTTCACGATCGACTACGGCGGCCGGCGACGGCTGACGGCGAGCGGCGCCGAGTTCGAGGTCTTCGGCCCGAACGTCTTCTCCATGGTCGACGGTGACCCGCTGAGCGCGTTCATCCGGTGTGAGCGCCTCGACGGCTTCGGGCGCGGGGACTGGCAGACGCGTGTGGAGACGGTCAGCACGATGTCGGCCGACGCGAATGCCTTCCACGTGACGAACGCGCTCGAGGCCTACGAAGGCGACGTCCGCGTCTTCGCGAAGACGTGGACGCGGAGCGTCCCGCGCGACCTCGTCTAATGCAGTGTCTCGGACGTCTCGTGAATCATTCGACGGTCTGCTTCCCTAGGAGGAGAGATGACCCGGCATGAACGACGGATCGACGACCTCACGGGCGCCTACCGCGCCCGCAGGATCGACCGGCGCCAGTTCCTCCAGCAAGCCGCGGCACTCGGGCTGACGGCGAGTGGCGCGGCCGCACTGCTGGCGGCGTGCGGTGGCGACGAGGCGGCCACGCCCGCCGACGAGACAACGGCCACGGGGGCAACCACAAGCGCGGCCGCGACCACCGCGCCCGAGACGGCGGCCGCGCCGCCGGCGGAGACGGCGGCCGCGCCTTCCGGCGGGACATTGACGATGCGGCTACTCAACGACATCGTGAACCTGGACCCGGCACTCTGGACATCAGCCGCGGACGACCAAGTGTTCGTGAACATCTCGGAGGGCCTGGTCACGTACAAGCCGGGCACGGTCGAGGTCGTGAACATGCTGGCGGAGGAGTTCGAGTCGTCGCCGGACGGCCTGCGCATCGCTTCAAGCTGAAGGAGGGCATTCCGTTCCACGGCGGCTACGGTGAGGTGACCGCCGAGGACGTGAAGTACTCCTTCGAGCGGATCGCCGGGCTGAACACGCCGAAGCTCGACTCCCCTATCGCGGGCGACTGGGCGACGCTCCAGGAGGTCAGGGTCGGCGGGCACGTACACGGTGAGATCATCCTGAAGGAGCCGTTCTCGCCGCTGCTGACGACGACGCTCCCGGTCGGGAGCGGGCTCGTGCTCTCGAAGAAAGCGATCGAGGAGCGGGGCGAGGAGTACGGCGACGCATCCGATCGGCAGCGGCCCGTACGAGTTCGTGAGCTGGTCGCCGAAGCGGAGATAGTCTCGACGAGGTTCGCCGACTACGGCGGCGCTGGCTCGGGATGCCGGAGCGCCGTCCGAGTGGGACGAGCTCTGCTGACTCATCCCCGTCGATGAGGACAACGCCGCGGAGATCGCGATCGAAACCGGCGAGATCGACTTCGGCGAGGTCTCGAACCGTTGGGTCGAGCGTTTCGAAGGCAACGACGAGTTTGGCACCGCTGTGGGCCGGACGACGCTCGACTTCCGGTGGATCGGGATGAACGTCAGGACCCGAACTCGAGGACATCAACGTGCGTCGCGCGATCCGGTAGGCGATCGACGTCCCCTCGCTGATCGAGGTCGGCTTCACGGCAAGTGGCCAGCGGGCTCGCGCGATCGTCGCCCAGGGATGCCGATCGGTTACTGGGAGGACGCGCCGCAGTCTACGAGCGCGACGTCGAGCAGGCGCAGAGTCTTCCTCGACCAGGCCGGCGTCTCGAGCGCTCGATCTAAGCTCACGTACAAGCGTACTCCACCGCGGAGAAGGGCGGCAAGGAGACCGGCGAGGTCGTCCAGGCCAACCTGGCCGAGATCGGTGTCACGGTCGAGATCGAAGCCGACCGACTCTGCCGTCCTGAACGAGATCGGTGACAAGGGCATAACTCGGCCTCCAGCTCTTCCACGTCGCCTTCACGAACAACCCGGATCCCTCCTGGTCGACGGTCTGGTTCATTTGCGAGCAGATCGGGCATGGAACTGGATGAGCTGGTGCAACGAGGAGTACGACCGGCTCCACCTTGCCGCGCTCAAGGAGCCCGACCAGCAAGAGCGCCACGACATGTACATCCGGATGCAGGAGCTCTGGGACGAGGCCGCGCACACGCAGTTGGATCGCCTACCGAACGAAGTCTCTTCGCCGACGGCCCGGCCTCGAGCCCGCAATCGCGCCGGACGGGCGCTTCGATGCGCCTGGGCCTTCCGCTCGGCGTAGTCGATGGCAGAGCGCGCAGATGCAGTCGTCGTCGGCGGGGGCATCCTGGGAGCGTCGGCTGCGGCGCACCTGCTCGAAGCCGGCGTCGCCGACGTGCTCCTGCTCGAGCGCGATCGTGTCGGGCAGGCGACCTCGAGCGCGGGCGCCGGCTTCGTCGGCCTCTGGGCACACGGCTACCTGCCTGCCTGGAAGGACGAGGAGCTCGAGGTGGAGCGCTACGGGCTCGATTTCTACCGCGGGCTCGCCGACGAAGGGTACGAATTCGGCTACAAGCAGAACGGCAACCTCTGGGCCGCCACGAACGACGACGCCTGGCGGTCGTTCCTCGAGCCGATCGCGAGCCACGAGGGCGTGCCCGAGCGCAAGGTCCTCGGCCCCGAGGAGGTCGAGGAGGTCACCGGAATCATCCCTGCACGGGCAGTGGTCGGCGGCGTTCTCTTCCCGAACGGCTGCCAGGTCTCCGCGCCGGAGGCGAGCGAGGCGGTCGCCGCGCGCTTCGCCGGGCGGGGCGGCCGCGTCGACGTGCGCCGGCCCGTCGAGCGGATCGTGGTCGAGAACGGCCGCGTCGTCGCCCTCGAGACGCAGCGCGGCCGGGTCGACACCGAGATCGTCGTCCTCGCCGCGGGCGCCTGGACGAACGCGCTCCTCGGGCAGCTCGGGGCCTGGGCGCCGATGGTCCCGCTCGTCCAGTCGCGCATCGTGACCGAGCCGCTCGGGGTGCCGCCGACCATGCCCACGCTGATGCTGCAGGAGTTCTCGTTCATCTGGCTGCGCGAGGAGAACGGCGGTCTGCTCTGGGGCTCGAGCTACGAGGAGGCCCCTCGGCTCGCGTTCCTCGACGAGTCTCCTCCGGACCGCTTCGACAACCTGCCGCTCGACGGGGTGTTCAAGGTGCAGCGGGACGGTCTCGAGGCCTCGACGGCGATCCCCGTGCTGGCGCGCTACCGGAGCATGACCGTCGCGCAGGGCGCGCCCTGCTACACCGCCGACCTGCGGGGGATCGTCGGCCCGGTGCCGGAGATCGAGGGCCTCTACGTCCTCGGTGGATGCAACGAGGCCGGCATCACGCACGGGCCCGGCTGGGGCAAGCTCCTCGCCGAGCTGATCGTCGACGGGTCTGCCTCGCTCACGGACGCCGACGTCTTCCGGCTCGACCGTTTCGGCGCGCAGTGCCGAACCGGCGCGGACGTCGTCGCGGGCATGCACGAGGTCGTGGGCTCGATCTTCGCCGGCAGCGCGATCTGACGCTCTAGAAGAAGTCCCTGTCGCTCGCGACATCGATTGCGGGGGCCGAGATCCAACGCAGACGGCGTCTCAGCAATTCTCCACCCGTCACGTAGGAGAGAAGCGAGCCCCCGCGCCTGCGCTTCGGCGCGACGGGGCGTAGGCGGGGCTGGGCCGCACGGAGCAGGTCCTCTCTGTGGGCGTCCGCCAGGAGCGTGAGCGCGTGGTAGCTGTACATCGGTTCTCCCTTCGGGCCGGCTGTGAGCTCGTCTGCCCTGGAAGGTGGCGTACCCGTGCTTGCAGCCGCTTGCTGATCGCCTTGCAGCCGCTTTCCAACGCAGGAGACGAGCGCAGCTCCGCCCCTTCCGCCCTGCTGTCAGAATCTGTCAACGCCGCTGAGGCTTTCGCGGGAGGGCTCGTGGAGTTTCGCGTTCTGGGGCCGCTGGAAGTGGTCGAGGAGGGCCACCCCATCGAGCTGCACGGACGGCGGCAGCGGGCATTGCTCGCGTGTCTGCTCCTGCATGCGAACGAGGTCGTGGCGACCGAGCGGCTGCTCGATGACCTCTGGCCCGGCGGCGAAGACTCGAGGCTCGTCCACGTGTCGGTCTCGCGGGTGCGCAAGGCTCTCGGTGCGGAGCGGGTGCTCACCCGACCGCCCGGCTACGTGCTTCGGGTGGGGGCCGGAGAGTGCGATCGCGAGGAGTTCGACGCTCTCGCGATGGAGGGACGAGCCGCTCTCCGGCATGGCCGGGCAGAAGAGGCAGGGACGCTTCTGCGCCGGGCGCTCGCGCTGTGGCGCGGGCCGGCGTTCGCCGACTTCGCATACGAGCCGTTCGCGCAGGCCGAGGCGGCCCGCCTCGAGGAAGCCCGGCTCGCGTGTCTCGAGGAGCGCGTGGAGGCCGATCTGGCGCTCGGGGAGCACGGCGAGCTCATCGGTGAGCTCGAGCGGTTGGTGCACGAGGAGCCGCTGCGAGAGCGGCTGCGCGCTCAGCTGATGCTGGCCCTGTACCGGTCGGGCCGCCAGGTGGAGGCGCTCGAGCTGTACCGGGAGACGCGGCGTGTCTGGTCGGAGGAGCTCGGCATCGAGCCGGGGGCGGCGTTGCGGGACCTCGAGGCGGCGATCCTGCGCCAGGACGAGGAGCTCGAGCTACCCGAAGCCGCCGCCCGAGCGCAGGAGCCCGACCAAGAGCATTCCGAGCCGCGTCGTAGCGTCCCGCCGGAGACCGAGCAGGCGGCCGGCACAGCACCGAGTGGCAGCCTGGCCCGCAAGACGGTCACGCTCGTTCTCGCCGAGGCGGGCCTGAAGGGCCCCACGGACGAGATCCTCGACCCCGAGGTTCGCCGGCGGATCGTCGCGCGCTATCTCGAGACTGCCTCGCAGGTGTTCTCGCTCCACGGCGCAAGCCTGGAACGACCGCTCGGCGACAACCTCGCCGCGATCTTCGGCGTCCCGAGACTGCACGAGGACGACGCCCTTCGTGCCGTGCGTGCGGCACTCGAGCTGCGGGAGGCAGTGGCCCGTCTCAACGAGGAGCTCGAGCAGGAGCGAGCAGTCGCGATCGACGTTCGCATCGGGATCGACACCGGCGAGGTCCTCGAGAGCGACCCGGCGTTCGCCCGAGGGGCTCGTGAGCGGGGAGGCGCTCGGAAGGGCCACCCGGCTCGCGCAGGCCGCCGGGGCCGGAGAGATCGTGATCAGCGAGGCCACCCACCGGCTCGTCCGCGACTCGGTCCGGACAGAGACGGCCGAAGCGGATCGTCCGAGGCGCGGCCGGTCGAGCGTTCCTCCTGCTCGATGTCGCTCGCCCGAGACGCCCCGAGGGTCCCGAGACCCCGTTCGTCGGGCGCTCGGCGCGAGCTCCGCGTGCTCGAGCAGGCGTTCGAGCGCGCCCGCAGCGATCGCACCTGTCACCTCGTCACGCTGCTCGGGTCACCGGGCGTGGGCAAGTCGCGCCTCGCGCGCGAGTTCTTGACCGGGCTCGGGGAGGACGCCCTCGTCCTTCGAGGGCGCTGCCTTGCCTACGGCGAGGGAGCGTTCGCCTCCGCGGCCGAGATCGTGCAGGCTGCGGCCGGCATCGCTGTCGACGACTCACCGGAAGAGGTGCGGACGAAGATCGCCGCCCTCGTCGGTGACGCAGGAGGTGAGGATGCCCAGATCGCTGGACCGCTTACCGCGCTCCTCGGCCTGTCCGACGCCCTCGCGCACACTCGCGAGGCCTTCTGGGCGTTCCGCAGGCTGCTCGAGGAGCTCGCGCGCGAGCGGCCGCTCGTCGTCGTCGTCGACGATCTGCACTGGGCACAGCCGCCGCTGCTCGAGCTGCTCGAGTTCGTGGCCGACTGGGCGCGCGAGGTCCCGATCCTTCTCCTCTGCCTCGCTCGTCCCGACCTCCTCGACGAGCGGCCACACTGGGGCGGCGGCAGGGCGAACGCCGGCTCGATCCTGCTCGAGCCGCTGGGCGAGCCCGAATCAGAGTTCCTGCTCGAGGGTCTCGGCGGCTCCGAGCCTGCCGGAAGCGGTCCGGCGGAGGATCGTCGAGACGGCGGAGGGAAACCCGCTCTTCCTCGAGCAGCTGCTCGCCCATGCGAGCGAGGCTGCGGCAGGTGACGAGGAGGTCTCGATCCCGCCCACGATCCAGGCGCTGCTTGCCGCCCGCCTCGATGCCCTCGAGCCGCAGGAACGCGAGACGCTCGAGCGCGCGGCCGTCGTCGGTCAGCGCTTCTCGTTGGCGGCGGTCGCCGCGCTCCTTCCCGCCGCGCCGGCAGACCGCCTGCCGCAGCTGATCCTCGCGCTCGTGCGCAAGGAGCTCGTGCGCCCCGGTCCACCTGCCGCTGTCGGCCGAGGAGGTATTTCGTTTTCGCCACGCGCTCATCCGCGAGGCAGCCTACGAGCGAGTGCCGAAGGAGACGCGGGCGGAGCTGCACGAGCGCTATGCCGACTGGCTCGAGGAGACGGCCGGCGAGCCGAGCGGCGAGCTCGAGGAGACGATCGGCTACCACCTCGAGCAGGCCTGCCGGCACTACGGCGAGCTCGGCCTGTCAGACGAGCGCACGCACCAGCTTGCGCGCCGCGCCTCTGTCCGGCTCGCCTCCGCCGGACAGGCTGCGGTCTACCGCGATACGCCGGTCGGCAAGCACCTTGCTCGAGCGTGCGGCCGCGCTGCTGCCGGCCGAAGACGCTGCCCGCCTCGAGATCCTGCCCGAGCTGGCCGAGGCGCTCTTCGTGGCCGGCAAGCTCGCGCAGGGACAGGCCGTCTGCGAGGAGGCGATCGAGGCGGCCGAGCGGCGGGGCGACCGCCGAATCCGCGCTCACGCGCTCGTCGTTCTCGTCGACTGGCGGCTCCTGACCGGCCAGGAGGGCAAGAGCGGATCGGGCACAACGCGTGGCAGAAGACGCGCGGGCGGTCTTCGAGGAGGCCGGGGACGAACTAGGCCTCGCCCGAGCGTGGAATCTGTTCGGTCAATCGGGTTGGGCGCGAGGACAGCATGAGTCCGGCTCACGCTGCGTTCGAACGAGCACTCGAGCACGCGCAGCGTAGCGCAACACGAGCGCCTGCAGGCGCAGATACTCGACTCTGCGAATTCCGCAGCTCCTGTGCGGACCAGCCCACGTCGACGAGGTCACCATGCAAGGCGAGCAAACGCTCGCTTGGGCCCGCGCCAACGGCAACCGCTACCTCGAGGCGAATACGCTTGGCCTTCCCACTCGGCCTCAGCGACGCGATGCGGGGACGCCTCGACAGCGCCCGCCGGCAGATCGCCGAGGCGAAAGCGATCCTCGAAGACCTCGGCCTGCTGCTGTGGCGCGCCCACTACGTTACGCAGCGGCCTACGTCGAGCTGCTCGCAGGCGACCCGTCTGCGGCGGAGCGCGAGCTGGCGCGAGGGCGTACGAGCTCCTCGAGGCGACGGGCGACCGATACATGCAACCCTACAGCGCAGCGGGCATTGCCCTTGCGCTCTGCCGACAGAACCGTTGGAGCGAAGCTGACCACTGGAGCCACGGTGAGCGAGGAACTCGCGCCGGCGGACTCTGCGATCGCACCAGGGATGGTGGCGCATGCTGCTCGCACGAGCTGTGCTCGCCCACGAGGGACACCGGGAGGAAGTGCGCCGGCTCGCGCAGGAGGCGCGGCAGTGTTTCGTGGCACGGACTGTCTTTTATCGTGCGGACATCTACGTGACCCTCGCCGAGGCGCTGCGCGAGGTCGGAGACACCGCCGCTGCCCGCGAGCAAGCGCGCGAGGCGCTGCGCATCTACGAGCAGAAGGGCCACGTCGTCGGCGCCGCCAACGCGCGCGCACTGCTCGGCTGAGATCGTCAGGGGAAGGCCATCCCGAGCTCGGCCATCACGAAGGCGAGCCACTCCGGCGTCGAGCGCTCGGTCGTGCTCAGGTGGCCGGCATGCTCGAGGACGCGCAGCAGAATCGGGTGGCCGGAGGCGTTGGCCTCCTGCAGACGGGCCACGAGCTTCCGTCCCTGCCAGGCCGGGCAGCGGATGTCGGAGTCGCCGCAGACGACCAGCGTGGCCGGGTAGCGCTCCCCCGCGCGCACGTTGTGATACGGGGAGTAGGCGTGCAGGACGGGAGCGAGCTCCGGATCCGCCGGGTGGCCGTACTCGATCGCAAACTCGGCCGGATACGGGTCGCGAGCGTATCGCATGAGGTCGACGAGCGGCACGAGCGGGACGACGACCCGGAAGAGGTCCGGCCGCTGCGTCAGGGCGGCGCCGGCGAGAAGCCCGCCGTTGCTCTCGCCGACGAGGCCGAGCCGGTCGACCGCGGTGACGCCCTCGGCGACGAGCGCCTCGGCGACGGCATAGAGGTCGTCGAAGGTGTGCTGCTTGCGTTCGAGCCGGCCGTCGTGCCACTGGCGTCTCGCCGAGCTCGCTGCCGCCACGCAGATGCGGGAGGACGAGCGCGCCGCCCGCCTCGACGAAGGGGGCCAACTCGGCGAGGTACGTGGGGAGCCCCCACGCGAGGTTCCAGCCGCCGTAGCCGTAGAGGAGCGCCGGCCCGGTCCCGGCCCGATCGGCCTCCGCGCTTCGGACGAGCCAGTAGGAGACGTCGGCGCCGTCGGCGCCCCTGCAGCGGCGCAGCTCGGAAACGACGTCCGGTAGCTCCGGGGCAGGCGGGCCGAGCACCTCGAGTCGTCGCTCGGCCAGGGCGTAGCGGTACAGGCAGGGGGGCCGGGAGAAGGTCGAGAAGACGAAGAGGAGCGCGTCGTCGGTGGCCGAGACCATCGGCTCGCTCAACGCCTGGTAGCGGGTGAGGCTCGTCCCCACCGTGCCGTCGCCCGGTAGGGGTACCTCGTCCTCGAGCCGCCCGTCGAGGGAGTACAGCCGGATCCGCGAGCACGGGTGTCGACGAGGTCGACGAGCGCGAGCCTGTCGGCGGCCAGGCAGGCGCTCCGCAGCACGCCGTCTCCCTGCGGGACGAGCTCGTGCCAGGTCGAGCGCTCGCGCGGGCTCTCGAGCGGTATCGACACGAGGCGCCCCCGCGGAGCGCCGTCGGTGGTGACCGCGAGGTAGCGATCGCCGTGGACGAACCCGGCAAACGTGCCCGGGAGCCCGAGCAGGAACGGTCGCCATTCGCCGCCCTCGACGGCCCTGATCGCGTCCGGGCGAGGCTCGACCTCGCTCGAGACGGCCATCACCCAGCGCCCGTCGGGGGAGACCTGCGGGAAGACGAACTCCTCGTCCTCCCGGACCGGGGCCGATTCGGGCAGCGCCGGCCGGTCGTCGCCGAGCCGGTGGAGGAAGATGTGCTTCTGCGGCCGCTCGGTGTCGGGGCCGAGCCCGGCGTTGTAGAAGAACCCGCTCGAGTCGGGGAGCCAGGCGACGACGCCGAACGAAGCGTGCGCGATGCGGTCGGGAAGGAGGCGTCCGGACTCGACCTCGAGGACGTGGAGGACGCTCTGCTCGTCGCCGCGTTGCGACAGCCCGAAGGCGACGTGGGCGCCGTCAGGGGCCGGAGAGAACCAGTCGAGCGACACCTCGGTGCCGGGGAAGGCGCTCGGGTCGACGATCGTCCGGCCACCGTCTCCGATCCTGGAGCCCACCGCGAGGACCGGCCCGCTTCCCGGCCCGCCGGCGACGAGGCGAAACCAGCGCTGTCCGTGCTGCGAGGGAACGAAGACGAGCGACTCGTGCCGCCGGCGCGCCGCCGCCTCCCGGAGCGGCTCGAGCGCGGGCAGGGCGCCGATCGTCTCGCGCGCGGCCGCGTCCTGGCGCTGCTGCCAGCTCCGGGTCTCGGGCGAGTCCTCCTCGAGCCAGCGGTAGGGGTCGTCGAACGTGACTCCGCCGATCGTGTCCACGACCGATACCGTCATGCCCGCAGGAGTATGAAGCTCAGGAGCGACTTCCCGCGCCACGTCCGGCGGCTCGACCACGTCTGGATCCCGATGCCGGACGGCGTCCGTCTCGCGGCGCGGATCTGGCTGCCCGAGGACGCCGAGGAGGATCCCGTGCCGGCGATCCTCGAGTACATGCCGTACCGCAAGAACGACGCGACGGCCGTCCGCGACGCGGGGATCCACCCGTACTTCGCCGGCCACGGCTACGCGTCGGTCAGGGTCGACCTGCGCGGCTCGGGCGACTCCGACGGACATCCTCGAGGACGAGTACCTGCCGCGCGAGCAGGAGGACGGCGTCGAGGTGATCCGCTGGCTCGCCGGCCAGCCGTGGTGCACAGGCGCTGTCGGCATGATCGGCAAGTCGTGGGGCGGCTTCAACGCGCTCCAGATCGCCGCCCACGCGCCGCCCGAGCTCCAGGCGGTGATCAGCGTCTGCTCGACCGACGACCGCTACGCCGACGACGTCCACTACCTCGGCGGCTGCGTCTTCGGCGCCTACATGCTCTCCTGGGCCTCGACGATGCTCGCGTTCAACGCGCGCCCTCCCGACCCGGCTGTGGTCGGGGAGGGCTGGCGCGAGCAGTGGCTCGAGCGCCTCGAGCAGACGCCTCCCTTCGTCGAGGCGTGGCTCTCGCACCAGCGCCGCGACGAGTTCTGGAAGCAGGGCTCGGTCTGCGAGGACTACGGCGCGATCCGCTGCCCGGTCTACATGGTCGGCGGCTGGGCCGACGGCTACTCGAACGCGATCCTGCGCTTCCTGGCCGGCTACGAGGGGCCGCGGAAGGGCCTGATCGGCCCGTGGGGGCACCTCTACCCGCACGACGGGCTGCCCGGGCCCGGCGATCGGCTTCCTGCAGGAGGCGCTCCGCTGGTGGGACCACTGGCTGAAGGGGACGGAGACCGGGATCATGGAGGAGCCGATGCTCCGGGCCTGGATGCACGACCCGGTCCCGCCGCGCCCGAGCTACGCGGAGCGGCCGGGCCGCTGGGTGGCCGAGCCGGCCTGGCCCCCGCCGAGCCTCGTGACGCGCAGGCTCGAGCTCACCCCCGGCGGGCTCGAGCAGGAGCCCGGCGACACCGTGGAGCTCGCGTTCCGCGGCTCCGACGCGCACGGCCTCGAGAGCGGCACCTGGGTCGCGTGGGGCTCGGCCGTCGACTTCGCGCCCGACCAGCGGGCCGAGGACGGCCGCTCGCTCTGCTTCACGTCGGCGCCGCTCGACGAGCGCCTCGAGCTGCTGGGCTTCCCGGAGGTGGCGCTCACGCTCGCTTCCGACCGGCCGTGCGCGCTGGTGGCGGCGCGGCTCTGCGACGTGGCGCCGGACGGCGCGTCGACGCTGGTCACGACCGGCGTCCTCAACCTGACCCACCGCGAGAGCCACGAGCACCCGACGCCCCTCGTGCCGGGAAGCCCCGTGGAGGTGACGTTGCGCCTGAAGGCGACCGCGTACGCCTTTCCGCCGGGGCACCGCATCCGCCTCGCGCTGTCCCCCACGTTCTGGCCGTGGGCCTGGCCCTCGCCCGAGCCCGTCACCCTCACCGTCTCCACGGGGGGCGCGTCCGCGCTTCTGCTCCCGGTCCGGCCGCCCCGCAAGGAGGACGGCTTGCTCGCTCCGTTCGAGGAGCCCGAGGGCCCGCCGCCGCTCGCCGTCGAGGTCACCGAGCCCGGCCGGGCCACGCGGACCGTTCGCTACGACGTCGCCACCGGCCGTTGGGAGCTCGCCGCCGACCTCGTCTACTTCGGCTCGTTCCGGTTCGCCGGAGACGGGCTCGAGCTCTCGGAACGGGGGCGGGACACGTTCGCGATCGTCGAGGGAGACCCGCTCTCGGCGGAGGCGCGCTCGGACTGGTCGATCTCGATCGGTCGCGGCGACTGGCGCACGCGGGTCGAGACCACGAGCCGGATGACTGCGGATGCGCGAGGCCTTCCGCGTCACGAACGCGCTCGACGCCTACGAGGGAGAGGCGCGGATCTTCGCCAAGACCTGGCACTTCTCGGTGCCGCGAGACCTCGTCTGATGCGATGGTGAAGATGGGAGGCTCTCGAACCCAGGCAGAGGTCGTTTCCGAGCTCGGCGTCTGTGCGGCGGGCGACGCGCGGGAAGCCGAGGCCGGTATCCGGGTGCTCGCCGCCGGCGGCAACGCGGTCGACGCCGTCGTTGCCGCCGCCTTCACCGGGTTCGTCGTCGAGCCGGCGAGCTGCGGTCTTGGCGGCTCGGGCCATCTGGCCCTCTTCCTGAGCGAGACCGGCGAGTTCGTCTCGGTCGACCACAACGTGCGGGCGCCGGGCGCGGCGCGAGCAGAGCTGTTCGAGGTCGATCCCGAGGCACAACCGAACTACTACGGTGGAGTCGCCGTCGCCGGCCGTCGTAACGAATGGGGTCACCTCGCGGTCGCCGTTCCCGGCGCCGTGTCCGGGCTGTGCGCGGCGCACGAACGCTGGGGCAGGCTGCCGCTCGCGCAAGTTCTCGAGCCGGCGATCGAGGCGGCCGAGGCCGGTGTCCCAGTCACGTGGAGCCTGATCCTGACCATCGTCGACCGGCTCGAGGAGATCGCGGCGATGCCTCCTGCCGAGGCGTTCCTGCTCCGCGAGGGCCGGCCGCCCAGGCTTGGGGAGGTCCTCGATACCTCCGAGCTCGCCCAGGCGCTCAGGGAAATCGCGGTGCACGGTGTCGCAGGCTTCTATTCGGGGTGGGTCGCGGAGGCGATCGCGAGCGAGCTACGCAAGCACGGCGGCCTGGTCACCGGGGCGGACCTGGCTGCTTACAGGCCGAAGACCGCCGCCGAGGAGCCCGCGTCATACCGCGGCTACCGGTACGCCACGGCGAGCGATCCGGTCGGCTACGAGACGATGAACATCCTCGACTGCTTCGACCTTGCCCGTTACGGACCCGACGGCGTCGAATACCGGCACCTCATGGCCGAGGCACTCGGGCACGCCTTCGCCGACAACATCCGTCACTACGGAGACCCGGACGTCGTCGCCAGCCCGGTGAACGGCCTCTCGAGCCGCGAGTTCGCTGCCGGGCGGGCTGCCGCTATCCGCCTCGACCGCGCCGCGCCGCGGCCGGTCGCCCCAGGAGACCCATGGCCGTACGAGCACGCGGCGGCGCGGGAAGGCGCGCCCGTGCTGGGCTCAGCCGCCCGTGAAGGCGGCAGCACCAGCCACATGGCGGTCGCGGATCGGCACGGAAACCTCGCCGCGCTCTGCACCACCCTCACAACCGGCTTCGGCTCGCTCGTGCTCGTTCCGGGCACCGGGATCTTCCTCAACAACACCATGCAGGACTACGATCCGCGCCCCGGGCGCCCGAATTCGATCGCGCCCGGGAAGATGCCGATGTTCGCCGTGCCGACGCTCGTTGCCGCATGGGAGGGAAGGGGCGTGCTGGCTGCCGCCGGGGCGGGCGGGTACCGGATCACGACAGGCGTCCTTCACCCGCTGGTCAACGTCGTCGACTTCGCTATGAGCGTCCAGGAAGCGGTTGATGCGCCGCGGGTGCACTGCCAGGGGAACGAGACGTTCGTCGACAGCCGCATCCCTGAGCCGGTGCGCGACCGGCTGGCAGAGCTCGGTCACGACGTCGTCGTGCAGGCGGAGGCTCCCGGCTCCATCAACTTCGCCCGTGTCGGCGCGGTCCGCAGAGACCCCGGAAGCGGCCTGCTCGAAGCCGGCGCCGGCCCTTCGTGGGCGGCGGCCGCGGCCGGTCTCTGATCGACCGGCCGTTCCGTCCCTCGCCGAGACCACCCGCGAAGCAGGTTCGTGATCCGGTGTTCGTTCGCCGTACCGCGGGATCTCGTGTGAGAGACGGCGCGGCGGTGGCCGACGACCCCTATCGTGCCGGCGTCGCCCCTCGAGCCTCACGCAACGGAGGTCCTCCATGCCCCAGATCGAGCTCCCGTCCGGCAGCTTCCACTACGACGAGTTCGGGAGCGGCGAGGAGCTGCTGTGGCTGACGGGCGGCGGCGGGGTCGGAGCCGTGTGGCATCCGTACCAGATGCCCTATTTCGAACGCTTCTACCGCAACGTGACCTTCGACAACCGCGGTGTCGGCGGCACCGTGTGCACGGAGCCCGAGCCATGGACGATCGCGGACATGGCCCGCGACGCCGCCGCGATCATCGAGACGATCCTCGACCCGCCCGTCGTCGTCTGCGGGAAGTCGATGGGCGGCTTCATCGGCCTGCAGCTCCTGCTCGACCGCCCGGACCTCTGCCGCGCGGGCATCGTGATGGGGGTCGCTCCCTGCGGTCACGAGGGCTGGCTCGGCGACTACATGCGAGCCGAGGTCGAGCTACGGCGACAGGGCGGGCGGCTGGAGGGCATGTTCGCGACGACGCACTACGCTGCCCAACTCTTCCCCGCGCGGGCGCTCGGCGACCCTGTCGTGTGGGAGCGGATCCAGCAGGTTCTCGGCGCCGGCTTCAACGAGCAGAACGAGCGCTCGCTGATCCCCCAGTGGCAGGCGTGCATCGACTTCGACGTGCGCGACCGGCTGCCGGAGTGCTCTGTGCCGCTGCACGTGATCTCGTTCGACGAGGACGTTCAGGCGCCTCCGCAGCTAGGCGAGGAGGTCGCCCGCCTCGCGCCGACGGCCCAGCACCACCTGTTCGAGGGCATGGGCCACGGCTCCGTCTGGGGGCACACGCACGAGCAGGCAAACCCGCTGATCAAGGAGCTCGTCGACCGTTACATCACACCTCGAGACGACGCTCCGCCGTAGGGGCCGGATGAGCTCCGGCCCCTACACGTACCGCTCGAGGATCTCCCTGAGGAACGGGTTGAGGACGTCGTGGGCGTGCCCGTAGATCGAGCAGTGGCCCATGCCCTCGAAGAGGTGGTACTCGGCCGTCGGTGCCAGATCCGCCACCTGTTTTCCGTACTGCGGCGGCGCCTGTACGTCCTCGCTGAAAGCGACCACGTGAAGCGGCGCCACGCACTCCGGGAGCCGCTCGACGATGTCGAAGTCGATGCACGCCTGCCACTGGGGGATCAGCGACAGCTCGTTCTCCTCGAGGAATTCCCGTCCCAGGAACGTCTTGATCCGTTCCCACGTCGCCGGATCGCCCAACGCTCGGGCCGGATAGAGCTCGGCCGCGTAGTGCGTCGTCGCGAACATGCCGCCGAGCTGCCCGCCCTCACGGCGTAGCTCGACCTCGGCTCGCATGTAGTCGCCGAGCCAGCCGACGCTTCCGCATGCCGCGGTACCCATTGCGATGCCGCATCGCAGCAGGTCGGGCCGGTCGAGCGCGAGCTGCGTGACGATGAAGCCTCCCATCGAGAGCCCGACGACCGCGACCGGCGGCTCGCAGACCGCCTCGATGAGAGCTGCCGCATCGCGGGCGAAGTCGGCGATCTGCCACGGAGGCGGCTCGGCGCAGGTCGTCTTACCGATCCCACGGTTGTCGAAGGTCGTGTTGCGGAAGGCGCCCTCGAAGAACGGGATCTGCCACTCGTGCCAGTCGGCGCCGAGACCTCCGCCGCCCGCGATCCAGACGACGTCCGGACCTGCGCCGAACTGCTCGTAATGGAGCGCGAGGCCGGGACGCTGAAGCTCGGGCATCGGATCGTCGGCGACGGGCCGGATGAGACCCGGCCCCTACGTCTCGCTCAGCGCGCGACGGACGGCCTGGGCGGCGTCGACCGCGGTACGGGCGGCCGTCTCCATGGAGACGAACTCGCTGACCCAGTCGCCGGCGAAGAAGAGGCGGTTGCCGACGCCCTGCTCGAGGGCCGCCTGGGCCCGCCACCGGCCGGGCGCCGCGAAGGGGCCTGCGTGCGCCCACTTCTTCACCATCGTCTCGGCGATGATCCCGCGCACCTGGGGGTAGAGATCGTCGAGGTCGTCGAGGAAGCGGTCGCGGATGGCGTCCTCGTCGAGGTCGAGCAGCGCCCGGGCGCGGTCGCCGCCCGCGTAGACCATGATCACGCTGCCCTGCTTGGAGGCGCTGCCCGAGCGCATGAAGTTGGCGTGGTTGAAGAACATGTTGAAGCTCTTGTCCGGCGTCAGGATCGAGTAGAGATCGTCCCAGGGCATCCGCTCCGTCTCCCCGGTGAGGATGCTGAGCACGACCATGGGGCCGAACGTGACGCGGCCGAGCGCGTCGGCGGTCTCGGGCGGCAGGTCGCGGAGGACCGGGGGGATCAGGGGGGCCGGCACGGCGATGACGGCCGCCCGGGCCCTGACCTCGCCGCTGCCTCCCTCGCCCGTGAAGCGAACGGACACGCCGGCGCCGTCGAGCGCCACCTCCTCGACGCGGGCGCCGAGCCGGATCGAGTCGCCGAGGTTTGCTCCCAGCGTCTCGGGCAGCCGGCCCGAGCCGCCGCGCATGTTGCGGCCGAGGTCACCTGTGTCCCAGACGTGACCGAAGAGGGCCGCCATGGCCGACTGGGAGATCTCGCCCGGCTCGGCGATCGAGCGGTTCGCGATGGCCCGGTAGATCTCGAACGCCTCGGGATGGAGCGAGCCGAGGAAGTGCGCGAAGGTCTCGTCGCCGCGGTGGCGGAGCGCTCGCAGGCGGATGGCCGCGTCGGTGTCGCCCGGCCGCGGCTGGATGAGCTCCATGTAGCGCGTCGCGTCTTGCTTCAGCCGCAGCCCGGCCTTCGCGAAGGAGACCCGCCCCGCCAGGGAGAGCGGAAGCAGGAACGGGAACAGCTCGGGCCTCGTGTCGCGGATGAGCTTGCCGCGGTGGTAGATGTTCAGCATCGACCCCGTGATCGGCATCACCTCGAGGCCGAACTCGGTGACGAAGCGCCCGACGACCGAGTCCGGCGGCGGGAACATGTGGGCGCCGACGCTGAGAGCGAGGTCGCCGCGCCGCTGCGAGAGGATCCGCCCGCCGACGCGCTGCTCCGCTTCGAGCACGAGCGGGGACAGGTCGCGCAGGTGCAGCGCGGCCGTGAGCCCGGCGATGCCACCGCCGACGATGACGACGTCGCGCTCTTCGGCCACCGTCGTCTCGACCTACTCGGCGCCGGCGAGCGCCTGCAGGATCTCCTCGTCGTGCCGGAAGGGGATGCTGTGGCCCTCGTCCGGGAAGAAGTGGGCCCGGCTGTGCGGGATCGCTGCCGCGAGATAGCGCGCGCCGCCGACCGGCGCCAGGGTGTCCTGCTCCCCGTGCCAGATCGACGTGGGGACGGAGATCTCCTCGGCGCGGAACCCCCACGGCCGTACGGTCAGGACGAGCTCGTCCTGGACGTACCCCTCGATCCCGCCGCGGAGGGACTCCTCGAGGCTCGCGAACGACCATTCACGCACCTCTGGGCGGGCGGCGATCTCCCGGTCGCCGTCCGGCATGTCGTCGTTCTCGAACCAGAACTGCAGCCACTCGGCCGGGTCACGCTCGAGCATCGCCGCGTCCTGCTCGCACTCCTCGCGCGCGTGGGCGACGGCGGCCTCCGGGTCGTTGCGGGCGAGATCGACGAGCTCGCGGATCCACGAGCCGGTCTCTGCCGTGGCGCAGGCGTCGACCTCGGGGACGTCCCAGAACGGGCCGCAGCCGCACACGAGCGCGAGCGCGGACACGCGCTCCGGAAGGGCGTAGCCGCAGACGGCGGCGTACGGCCCGCCGCCCGAGGTTCCGACGACGGCAAAGCGCCCGAGGCCGAGCGAGTCGGCGAGCTCGGCGACGTCCCGGGCCCACTCGAGCAGCGAGTGGTCGGGATTGAAGTCCGACTGGCCGTAGCCGGGCCGGTCCGGCTGGATGAAGCGAGCCCCGACCGCATCCGCGGCTGCCGCCCAGCCGCCGGGAAGGCGACACGACGGCGTCCCGTGGCAGCTGATCACCGGGAACCCGCCGGGCGGGCCGGCCTCGGCGTACGCGAGGATGCGGCCGTCGCGCAGTCGGGTGGTCGCCGGCGTGTCCCGGCCGGCGCTCAATATCCTCTCCCCCACGAGCTGATCGAGCTCGGCTGGATCGCGGCGATCGTCCGCAGGTGGGCCCAGCCGGCGATGTATTCCTCCACGTGGTCCTCCTCGATGTAGCGGCTCGTGATCCTGCGGATCTCGGCCGCCGTCTCGTCGTCGTCGCTCGTTCTCACCTCAACCCGGCCGTGCATGACGACGGCCGCGAAGGGCGGCCCCGCCTCCTGCACGGAGAACGCTACCCGCGAATCGCGGACGGCGTTCCGTACCCACCCGCGCCGCTCGTCGGTCCAGATCAGGGCCGCCTGGCCGTCCCAGCGGTACCAGACCGGCACCACGTGCGGCGAGCCGTCCCCCCGCAGTGTTCCGACGACGCCGAGCAACGCCGGCCGCGTGCGGCCGAGAAACGCCTCGAGCTCCGCAGAGGTCATGGGCATCCTCGGCCCTCAGACAAGATCTCGAGGCACCGAGAAGTGCCAGGTCTTCGCGAAGATCCGCGCGTTCCCCTCGTAGGCGCTGAGCGCGTTCGTGACCGAGAACGTCTTCGCGTCTGCCGACATGGTGCTCTCCGTCTCGACACGCGTCCGCCAGTCGCCTCGCTCATAGGTCGACGTCCACGTCGAACGAGCCCGTGCAGAGAGGGGGTCGCCCTCGACGATAGCGAGCGCGTCGGTGCCCCAGGTGCCGAACTCGAGGTCGGTCGCGGCAAGTCGATGGATGCCGCCACCCCAGTCCTGGCTCCACTGGAGCTCGATCTCTCCCGTTACGAGATCTCGACGGAGGTTCCGTTCCGTCACCCTGCTCGCAAGCAGCTCGCTGTCCAGCCCCGGGGCGCTCTCGGGCTCTTCGAACGGCGCCAGCTCGGCATCGTCCGCCCGCTCGGGCCGAACCGGCAGGTCGAGGCGACCTGCGAACACGCTCAGCGTGGCCGCCTGCGGCGAGGGCCACGCGATCGGCCAGTAGGTGGGCGACACCGCGACCCGGATGCGACGACCCGGCTGGAAGGCATGGGCGATCGCGTTCAGCCGCACCGTCACGTCGTAGCTCCGGCCGGGCTCGAGCGGAGCGGGGTGCTCGTGGCTGTCGCGATGCGTGAGGTTGAGGAGCCCGAGCGTCACGAGCAGCGATGCGCCGTCCGCGGCGACGTCGCAGAGACGGACAGCGACGAGCGCGCTCGGCCGGCTGCCCGCAAGGGTGAGGACGACCTCGGGAAACCCGAGGATCTCGAGCCTCTCGGAGAGTGGCTCCGACGTCCACGTGAGCGAAGCCCCATCCTCGAAACGCTGGTCGGGAGGAAAATCGCCGGCGACACCTCCGCCCATGAAGTTCGCGCAGTCGAGACCGGTCGACTGGGCTCCGGTGACGTGGGCCGCGTCGAACGCCAACGGAACGCCTCGGCTCTCGATCGCGCCGGAGGGCCAGGACGGCTCCGCGACCCAGCGGCCCGGCCGCTCCGCGTGGAACGTCGCCGGCTCGACCGGCTCTTGCATCCAGGCTCGCAGGACGGGCTCGTCCATGATGCCCGAGTCCCGGCCCTTGAGCCAGTGGTCCCACCAGCGGAGACATTCCTGAAGGAATCCGATCGCCGGCCCCGGCACCCCGTCGTGTGGGTACTGATGCGCCCAGGGGCCGATCGAGGCCCTTCTTCGGGCCAGGTAGCCCCGCAAGAAGCCGCAACACGGCGTTGGTATATGCGTCGGCCCAGCCCCCGACCGCGTAGACGGCGCACTCGATCGCCGAGTAGTCCTCGCACACCGAGCCCTGTTTCCAGTAGGCGTCACGGCGCTGGTGGGACAGCCAGGTATCGACGAAGGGCGGGCTCCCTTCGAGCCGCTCGAGCCACATGTCGCGCCAGCGCTCGCCCACGACGGCCGGATCCGGTGGACGCGCATTGAGCGCGAGCATGGTCGAGCCCCAGGAGAGCATGTACGCCCCGAGCACGCAGCCGCCGACGTAATGAACATCGTCTGAATAGCGGTCGTCGGTCGAGCACACGGTGATGATCGCCTCGAGCGCCGGCGGTCGATGCGCAGCCACCTGGAGCGCGTTGAACCCGCCCCAGGAGATCCCGAACATCCCGACCGCCCCGGTGCACCAGGGTTGGGCGGCGAGCCAGGCGATCACCTCGACGGCGTCGGCCTGCTCGAGGGGCGAGTACTCGTCGAGCAGCACGCCGTCAGACTCGCCGCTCCCTCGCATGTCGACGCGCACGCACCCGTAGCCGTGGCCGGCGAAGTAGGAGTGCCGCGTCGCATCCGGGCCGGCCGTAGCGTCGCCCTTGCGGTAGGGGATGTACTCGAGCAGCGCCGGAACCGGCTCGGCCTCGGCGTCCTCGGGAAGCCAGATCCGCGCCGCCAGGCGGCATCCGTCCGAGAGAGGGATCCACTCGTTCTCGATCACGCCGACCGGGCGGGGAAAGCGCGTCCTGACAGCCTTGGTCACCGGCGGATCGCCCTTCTGTGGCGGCTACGCGACCGCGTCTAGACCGAGTGCGTTGCCCAGGGCACGGTCCGTCCGTCCGGTCGGATCGTGGCCTCGATTCCCTGGCGCACGGCGAAATAGCGTGTCGGCCACGCGACCCAGACGGTGTGGACGGCCTCGTCCCAGAGCTGCTGCATCTCGATGTAGATCTCGTTTCGCCTCTCGGGGTCCTGCTCCACGAGCCCCTGCTCGTGGAGCCGGTCGTACGCCGGCTCGGACCAGTACATCCAGTTCCACTGGTCGAACTGATCGCTGATGAACCACACGGTCGACCACGAGGGATCGGGCGCCGACACGTAGTTGATGTAGAACAGCTGACGGTTGCGCAGGGCCTCGACGTTCGAGAGATCGAAGTACGCCGACGAGTCGAGACCCTCGATCTCGAGGTTGATGCCGATCTCGGCGAGGTTTGCCTGGACGATCTCGCTGACTTCCTTGGTCCCCTGCCCTCCCTGCTCGATCGTCAGGGTCAGATCGAGAGAGTCCACGCCTGCCTGCGCCATGAACTCCTGGGCCCTCGCGACGTCGCGCTCGTAGACCGGGGCGTCCTCCCAGTAGCCGATGTCCATCGAGGGCGGAATCAGTCCCGTTGCCTGGTCCCAGCGCCCTTCGAAGGCGGCCGTGATGATCGCCGGAACGTCGATCGCGTAGCGGAGCGCCTGGCGCACGTTGACGTCCTGGAGGGCGGGATCCCTCAGGTTCATCCCGATCCAGCTGTAGTCGAAGGTGACGTACTTCCCGACCGTGAAGTCGTCGTTCTCCTCGAACCGCTCCACCGACGCGAGGGCGATCTCACCGAAGTCGAGCTCGCCGGTCTCCAGCGCGATATCGGCCGCGGCATCCTCGTCGATCGGGATGGCCTCGAGCTCGTCCCACTGCGGTGTCACGAACTCGCTCGACGCCCCGCCCCAGTCGGCAAAGCGCTTCAGAAGCACCCGCTGCTTCGGCTGCCACTCGACGAACTCGTACGGCCCGGTGCCGACCGGGTTCAGGGCGTACTCCTCGCCGAGCTCCGTCACGGCCTTCTTCGAGAGGATCGAGCCCCCGTAGTAGGCCGGTAGGGTCGTGCGTGTCAGCGGGGCGAATGGCTCTTTGAGGATGATCGTGCCCTCGTACTTGCCGTCGACCCTGACCTCCTGGAGCGCCACCCAGTCACCCGAGTAGGGCGACTCGATGTTCGGCTTCGTGAGGCCGGCGACGCGCTCGAACGAGAACTTGACGTCCTCGGCGGTCACCTCGCCGTAGCCCTTGTGGAAGGGGATGCCCTCTTTCAGCTTGAACGTGAACTGCAGCCCGTCGGCAGACGGCTCGAACGACTCGGCGAGCTGGTTGGCGAGCTCCCACGTCCCGGGCTTGTACGCGAGCAATCCCTCGTAGATCCCCGAGGCGGTCTCCTCCTCGCTCGAGCCCGGGGCGAATGCCGGGTCGAGGGTGAGGATGTCGCTCCTGATCCTGAACCGGAGGGTGCCGCCTTGCGGGGCGGCGGGCGGCTCCTCCGCAGCAGTCGTCGCGGCGGGCTCTTCGGCGGCCGTCGTCGCGGGCGGAGTCTCTCCCTCGGTAGCCGGTGGCGGCGGGGCCGCCTCCGGAGCCTCGTCCCCCCCGCACGCGGCGAGAATGCTCCCGGCAGCGCCGGCAGACAAGCCGAGCGCGAACGCGCGCTGGAGAAACCCGCGCCGATCGATGCGACGCGACGTGTAGTCATCGATCAGGTTCTCGATCGGCCGCTCATCCGGACTCATGACCACCCTCCTCCGAGTCATCCCCTCGCCAGCGGCACATGATATACCGGTACACCAGCACGCTCGATCGGCCCGCCGGGACCGTCGCGCCGGCGCCGGTCGTCACGCGCGAGGACGCAGGATGTAGTCGCGGGCGTAGTACGGATCTTCGGGAGGCGGCGGACCTCGGCCCTCGACCTCGCGCACGTAGTAGGCGGCGTAGTGCGCCACGCGGTCGCGATCGAGGTCGACGCCGATTCCCGGTCCCTGCGGCACCTGAAGGAAGGGCCCGTCGAAGGGCAGCAGGCCGCCTGCGATGACGTCGTCCTCGAGATTCCAGTAGTAGGTCTGGTTGTCGAGGATGAAGTTCGGATGGGCGGCGTGCAGCTGGAGGACGGCCGCTGTCGCGACGCCCAGCTCGCCGAACGTGTGCGTCACGACCGGGAGCCCCGCCGCTTCGGCCATCCCGGCAGCGATCCGTGCGCCCGTAAATCCCGCATCGAAGCGCGGGTCGAGCTGAAGGGCGTCCGCCGCCTGGCGCTTGATCACATTGAGACTGTCGTACAGCGTCAAGGCCGCCTCGTGGGCGAGGATCGGCACGCTCACGGCGCGCCGGACTTCGGCCATGTCCTCGAGGTTGCTTGCCAGCACCGGCTGCTCGACGTACTCCAGCCCGTACTCGGCCATGCGCTCGACGATCGTCTTCGCCGCGCCCGGCGACCAGGCCTGGTTGGCGTCGACTCGGATTCGCGGCCCCTCCCCGACGGCCCCGCGGATCGCCGCTACGCGGGCTACGTCGAGCTCGGCGCCGAACCCGACCTTCAGGTAGAGGGTCCGGAAGCCGCGCGCGACCCACGTCTGCGCTTCCTCGGCCATCCGCGCCGGCTCTCCTGGAGGTATGTCGCCGTAGAAGGGGACCTGCGTGCGCCAGGCGCTGCCCCAGACTCGATGCAGCGGCTGCCCCATGATCCGGCCGACGAGGTCCCAGAGAGCCATGTCGAGACCGCTGAGCGCCCACGACATGCCTCTCGTCCCCAGATGGGCCATGCCCGTCTCGGCGTAGATCTGGTGGCGCAGGATCTCGTGCTCGAACGGGTCGGTCCCGAGGACGAGGGGCACGACCGAGTCGATCAGGACGCTCGTGACCTCCGGACGCCCCGCGTACACGACGGGCGACTCGCCGATCCCGCTGAGGCCCTCGTCGGTCTCGACTTCGACGAGAACGGCAAGGGCCGGCAAGCTCCCCTGGTAGCCCCGCCGCCAGCTCGACTTGTAGGCCCGCTTCTGCGGCACGGCGACGACCGTCGTCCGGACGCTCGAGATCTTCACGCTCGCTGCGGCGGCGTGGCGCGCCAGCATCGCGGCGGCCCGGCGCTGACGAGGACGGCCTCACCCCGCGCGACCATGGCCGCGAGCGTACCGGCGATCGTGGTCGCCAGCTCGTGCTCTGTCCCCACGGGTAGGTCGCCGTAGCGTCGATGCACGTCCACGCACAGGGTGGCGAGCGTCGTGCAGCCGCCCGCAGGAAGCGCCTCCCGGACGGCCGCGTCGATCCGGCGCACGGCCTCCTCGCTGTCCGCGAGGAACGAGGCGACGGTGCTGCCACGCAACGGCGGGAAATGGGCTCCGAGGAGGACATCGGGATCGAGGCGGGCGAGGCGGGCGAGGGTTGCCACGTACCGCTCGGGATCGTGGTACTGGGGCGCGAACATCAGCGAGCCGTCCAGGTAGGGAATCCCGCGGCCCATCGCCGCATCACCGACGATCGCCGCCCGCTCCGCGGGCAGCCAGACCGCCAGGTGGCCCGGGCTGTGGCCCGGCACGTGGAGGATCGTGCAGCGGCGCCCGCCGACGTCGACGTCGACGTCTGCGGCGATGACGCAATCGAGCTCGTACGACGGCCCGAGCCGACGACGGGTGCTCCGGAGCCGCTCGTCCGACGGCCCCACCAGGTCGCTCTCCCACCAGGCTCGATAGCGGTGGGCGATCGTACGCTCCGGATCGCCGAGCAGATCCGCATCGCCCTCGTGGGCGAGCACGGTGAGCTGCCGGAGCGAGCGCCGGAGCTGTGCGGTTCCTCCGCAGTGGTCGGAGTCCGGGTGGGTGAGCACGAGCGTCACCGGCTCGTCTCTCCCGCCGGCCCGCGCTCTCAACGCCGGCAGGATGCTCCGGTCCGGCGTCTCAGGCAAGCCTGCGTCGACGACCAGCCAGGCGCCGTCACCTTCGATCACGTACTGACAGAGAAGCCGGCTCCCGTCGAGCCCCTCGAGCCGGTACACACCCGGCGCAACCTCCGTCTCGGCCACGTCGACCGGTCCCGAGGCGGCCTTCACGAGCGGGATGGTATACGAGGATCTGATATATCTCGCAGCGCCGCGCATGGCCGAGGAGCTTGCGTCAGACCAGACGGTGAGAACGAGGCTCGAGGGTATCTCGGCCGTGCCGGTCACGCCCTTCGACGGGAACGGCGGCGTGGACGAGGCCGGCGTCCGCCGTGTCGTCGCCCGGCTCGTGGCGGCGGGCCTCGACGTCCTCGTACCGTGCGGGAACACGGGCGAGTTCTCGAGCCTGACGTCCGACGAGGCTGCACAGGTCGTGTCGATCACGCTCGCCGAGGCACCGGCCGGAACGACCGTGATCGCCGGGGTCGGCGGGGACGTGCGGACGTGCGTTCGCCTTGCCCGAGCCGCTATCGCGGAGGGCGCCGACGGCGTCATGATCCACTACCCGCAGACGCCCTACGTGACCGGCTCCGGGCTCGTGCGCTACTACCGCGAGGTGGCAGGCGAGATCGACGGCGCGGTGGTTCTCTACCTGCGGGACCGCGGCCTTCCAGAGGACGTCTTCGAGGATGTCCTTTCGATCCCGAACGTCGTCGCGGTCAAGTACGGGCTTCCCGACGTCTTCTCGTTCGCTCGGCTCGTCCATCGCTATCCCGACCGCGTTGTCTGGGTCTGCGGCCTCGCCGAGATGTGGGCGCCCTTCTTCTGGCTCGTCGGTGGTCGCGGCTTCACCTCCGGCCTCGTCAACGTCGCGCCGGACGCGTCGCTGGCCATGCTGGCTGCTCTGCGAGACGGAGACTTTGACCAGGCGATGCGGGTATGGGCCAGAATCGTTCCCTTCGAGGAGCTACGGGCTCGCGAAGGCAACGGCAACAACGTCTCTGTCGTCAAGGAGGCCATGGCTCTTCGAGCGATCGTCGGCGCCACCGTACGGCCGCCTCTTGCTCCGCTGTCGCCTGCGGACGCTGAGGAACTCGCCTCCATCCTCGCGACCTGGGGTGTCGAGCAAGCGTGAGGCTGCGCGACAAGGTCGCCCTCGTCACAGGCGGCGCGAGCGGGATCGGGCTCGCGACGGCGGGCGCATTCGCTCGGGAGGGGGCGCGCGTCGTCGTGCTCGATCGCGAGAACGGAGCGAGCGTCGAGGCTCTCCTCCAGCCCCTGGCATCCGAGTCGCTGTTTCAGGTCGGCGACGTTTCGCGGGAAGAGGACGTCGCGCGAGCGTTCAACGTGATCGAGGACCGATTCGGAGGTCTCGACATCCTGTACAACAACGCCGGCATCGACATGGTCGGAGCGCTCGAGCAGGTCGAGCCAGAGGACTTCGACCGTGCGTTTGCGGTCAACGTCCGCGGCGCCTTTCTGACGACGAGGCGTGCGATTCCGCTACTGAGGGCACGAGGCGGCGGCGTGATCTTGATGAACGCCTCGAACGCGGGACTCGTCGCGCGCGCCCACGATCCGGTCTACTGCGCCACGAAGGCAGCCCTCGTGATGCTGACCCGCTCCCTGGCGCTCTCGCTGGCATATGACCGGATCCGGGTGAACGCAATCTGCCCGGGGCCGGTCGACACACCCGCTGTCCGGAGAGACGCCGCCGATGGAGGCTGGGAGGCCCACGAGAGCCGGCTGCTGGCCTCCGCCCCACTCGGACGTGCCTTGAGCCGCATCGCGTCCGCCGAGGAAGTCGCCGACGCCGCCGTGTTCCTCGCGTCAGACGAGGCCTCGTACGTGACGGGAATCGCGTTGCCCGTCGACGGAGGCAAGACCGCGGGTCTGCAGGTCTTTGACTGACCACGAGCCGATTCGAGTCGGGATCGCCGGCGCCGGGTTTGCGGCGCGGTTCCACTACGACGGCTATCGCCGCGTGCACGGCGTGCCGGTCGAGGTGGTCGGGGTGACGTCCCGAACGCGTGCCCGCCGGAAGGCGTTCGCCGCCGAGCACGGGCTGCGCGCGTTCGACACCGTGACGGAGTTGATCGACGCCGTGGACGTGCTCGACGTCTGCACGCCGCCGTACGCGCACGCCGAGCTTGCCGTCCAGGCCCTGGAGCGGGGCCGGCACGTCGTCATCGAGAAGCCCTTCACCGGTTACTACGGCACGGGGAAGCCATCGTTCCGAGGCAGTCGCGCCTCGAAGCGCACAATGCTGCAGGAGGCCCTGGCCACCTGCGATCGCGTCCGTTCAGCGGCTCGACGCGGCCGTGCGAAGATCTTCTACGCCGAGAACTGGGTCTACGCGCCGGCGATCCAGAAGGAGCGCGAGATCCTGTTGAAGAGCGGGGCTCAGATCCTCTGGATGATCGGGGAGGAGTCTCACAGCGGCTCGCACAGCCCGAGCTACGGCATCTGGGCGGAGGCGGGCGGCGGTTCCCTGGTCGGCAAGGGGTGCCATCCGCTGACGGCTGCCCTCTACCTGAAGCAGGAGGAAGGCCGAGCGAACAGCGGCGCTCCGATCAGGCCGGTCTCGGTGAGCGCACGGACGCACGAGATCACACGGCAGCCGCAGTACCGCAACGAGGGGTTCCTGCGCACCGACTACCTCGACGTCGAGGACTACTCGCAGCTGCATGTCGTCTTCGAGGATGGGACGCTCGCCGACATCTTCGCGGCCGAGCTCGTGCTCGGCGGCATCAGCTCGTGGCTCGAGGTTCGCGCCAACAACCACCGTACGAGGTGCAGCCTGAACCCGATCGACGCCTTGACGACCTTCAACCCGCGTGAGGAGCTTCTCCGCGATGTGTACGTCGCGGAGAAGATCGGCTCGAAGCAAGGGTGGAGCCATCCGGCCCCGGACGAGGACTGGATGAACGGCTACCCGCAGCAGTTCCAGGACTTCATGGAGTCAGCCCACGAGGATCGCGAGCCGCTCTGCGGGGCGCTGCTCGCGCGCGACACGGTTGCGGTCATGTACAGCGCGTATGCGTCGGCCGAGCGAAGGGGCGCGGAGGTCAGAGTTCCGCGGCGAGCGGCACGGTAGCGAGCTCCGGGGCGAGTAGCTGGCCGGCGAAGAACTTCGCGATGTGCGAGCGCACCTCGTCCTCGGCCTGCTCGCCGTTCTCGTCCTCCACGGCGGCAAGGATCGAGCGGTGTTCCCGTGACTCGTCCTCCCAGGTCGAGCGACGGCGCCACCCGCCGACGGAGATCAATGCCACCTGATCCTGGAGGTCGTCGAGCGTCTTACGCAGGAGCTGGTTGGGGCACGGCTCGTAGAGCAGCTGGTGGAAGCGCCGGTTCGCCAGGCACAGCTCGGCGAGGTCTCCGCTCGTAGCCGCGTCGTCGGCCGCCTCGAGTGCCCCGCGCGCGAGCTCGAGACCGCCACTGTCGTACAGGCCGATCGACTGTCGCACGGCGGCCGGCTCCAGGAGAACGCGAACCCCGTAGACGTCGCGTGCAAGGGTCTCATCGACGATCCTGACCTCGGCGCCGCGGAAGGCGTTGACGGTCGTCAGACCCTTTCGCTCGAGCACCTTGAGCGCTTCCCGGACTGGTGTCTTGGAGACGCCGAGCAGACTGGCGACATCGCGCTCGACCAGACGCGACCCGGGCGGCAGGTCGCCGGTCAGGATGGCTCGGGTGATTGCGTTGACGACGAGGTCCGCACGCGATGCGGGATTCCCGAGCCGGGTGAGTGGTGGATTGCCAGGAACCATGCGAGGATCTCGTTGGCGCATCGTATATCAGACGCCATCTCAACCCTCGCCGATTTGCCCCTCCTCGCGGCCGATCAGCTCCCGTTGATAGGGGAGGTACTGACCCTCGGCCCGGTAGCGAGCGGAGGCCTCGGCCACCGCATCGTCGTCGATTGCGATCCCGAGACCCGGGCCGTCCGGCACCCCCCAAGCGGGCCGTGTGGCGATGGGAAGTGTCTCCGTGATCACGTCGTGCACCATCAGGTGGGCCGTCTGCTGGTTTCCCTCGACGACGTTCGGAAGCGTCAGTAGGAGGTGGTGGCACGCGGTCGCCGCGATTCCCAGCTCACCGTGTGTGTGCTTGCAGATCTCGAGGCCCTCCAGATGGACGACGTGCGCCAGGCGGTGGAAGCCGGCAAGCGAGCCGACCCAGTACGGGCTGAAGCAGAAGACGTCGGCCGCCCTCGCCTTGATCCGAGCGTAGACGTCCTCTTCGGTCCAGAGTCCCTCGTTGGCCGCGATCGGGATCGGCGATCGCTGACGCAGGTCGGCCATCTGTTCGATCGGGCTTTCGCGAACCGGCTGTTCGACGAAGTCGATGTCGTAGGCGGCGACGGCCTCGATCGCCCGTTGCGCCTCGCGGAATGTCCAGCTTCCGTTTGCGTCGAGGCGGAGGCGGGGGCCGGATCCGAGCGCTTCCCGCACCGCTCGAACCATCTCGACTTCCCGCTCGAGGTCGATCCCGACCTTCAGGTAGAAGACGTCGAAGCCCGCTTCCCGCCCGTCGGCGCACTGGCTGGCGAGCTCGTCAGGACGTGCCGCGCGCGAGGTAGTAGAAGTAGGTCGCCTCCGCACGCCGAAGCCCTCCGAGGAGACGGTAGACGGGCTCGCCTACCGCTTTGGCGCAGATGTCCCAGCAGCGCGATGTCGATGCCCGCCCAGGCGAAATTGCCGGTAGGGGCCCTGAACTGCCAGAGCCCATGCCGGTAGAGGTCCGAGCGCATCGCCTCCCGGTTCCAGGGGCTCCTGCCGACGACGAACGGGCTCATCGCCCGAACGGCCGCCTCGATGGAGACGACGTCGGCCCCGCTGCACGACTCGCCCCAGCCCTCGAGGCCGTCGTCCGTCGTCACCTTGACGAGGACGTTGGTGACGCCGTCGCGTGCGATCACGGAGCTGACTTCCCGGTGCCTGTATGGGACGCTGACGGTGATCGGCTCGATTGTGGCGACTCGCATCAGGTTCTTCTCAACTTTCGGCTCTGTATCTGTACCTGTACCGAGCCCTCCGGGCTCGCTGGAGCTTCGCGGCCTCGCACCCTACGGGCGCGGCCGCTGCGCGCAGCGCTCACGCGCCGCTTGCTCTGTACCGAGCCCTCCGGGCTCGGTGAGCTTCGCGGCCTGGCGCCCTCGTGACCCCGGCCTACGGCCTTTCCTGTCACGGCTGCGGCCTACGGCCCCGTTGCGTGACGGCGCCGCTTGCTCCGCACCATTCCACAGCTGCGGCCGCGAGCACCTTGGCGGCCGTGAACACCTCCTCGAGCACGACGTATTCGTCCCGCGCGTGGGCGACGCGCAGGTCGCCGGGACCGAACACGATCGAGGGGATGCCTTCGCGCTCGAGCCAGGTTCCCTCCATGGCGGCGCCGAAGTTGACCGGGTAGGCGGGGCTCGGCTCGGGCACGGCCTCTCCCGTCACGACCTCCCAGGCGCGTGCCATGGCCTGGGGCAGAGGGTGCTCCCAGGGCGTGAACATGCCGGGGTAGCGCAAGACCCACTCGAGTGTCGGCGGGTTGTCGCGCAGCCAGGTGTCGAGCCGGCAGGCGGCTAGCACGTGCTCCTCGACCTCGGCCATGACGGCCTCGTCGTCCTCGTCGGGTGGGTACCAGAGGATCCAGTGGAGCTCGGCACGGTCGGGGAGGTAGGCGGGGAACGGCACGCCTGGATCGGCGCGGAAGATGCCGGGCATGATGTTGAAGAACCCGGGCGAGAAGTAGGAATGGCTCTTCGTGAGCCCCCACTGGCGCTCGAGGTCCTGCAGGGCGCGCACGATCTTGACTCCCTTCTCGAGCGCGTTCACGCCGATCGCGTCGCCCTGCCCTCCCGGCCGGATCGCGAGCGGCCGGTTGGCGGCGTGGGTCGCCTTGCCGGTCACGGTCGCCTTGAGCCAGCAGAACCCGGCCGACGTGGGCGTGATCGTGAGCGGGCGCGGCGGGTTGGAGGGCTCGGTGACGATGGCGGCGTCGGCGCGGAAGCCGGCCTTGACGCAGGCGAGGGTGCCGAGCGCGACCTCGGCCGTCTCCTCGCCGACGACCGAGTGCAGCTGCAGGTCGCCGGCGAGCCGGACTCCGGCGTCCGCGAGCGCCCGGGCCGCAAGCCACATGGCGACGGCCGAGGCCTTCATGTCGGTCGAGCCGAGCCCGTAGAGGCGCCCGTCGACGATCTCCGCGCTCCAGGGGCTGCCGCCGACCCACTCGCCCGCGACCGGCGGCACGGTGTCGATATGGCCGTTGAGGATCAGCGAGCGCCCGCCTCCGGCGCCCGCCCGGACGCCGACGAGGTTGACTCGATCGGGGTCCTCGGCGACCCGGTGGGTGGTTAGGCCGGCCTCGCGGTAGCGCACCTCGAGCAGGTCGTTCACGCGGGACTCGCCGCCGACGTGCTCGTCGCGGTCGATGCCGGGGTAGTTCGGGTTGACCGACCGCAGGCGCACCAGCTCCTGCAGGAGCGCCACCCCCTCGTCGCGCCTCGACTCGACGGCCGCGACGATCTCGTCACGAAGCTGCGCGGGAATCGTCACGATGCGCGCGCTCCACGCGCGTTTTCCCGCACGAGAATCGGCGCCGGGTGGTGGGCCGGGGTGCCCCGGAGTATGAGAGCGGCGGCCTCGGTCATGGCTTCGTCCCGCACCAGTCGACGACCGCCGCCGCGAGCGCCTTCGCCGCCGTCGCCACGTCGTCGAGCAGCACGTGCTCGTCGCGGCCGTGCGCGAGCTTGAGGTCGCCCGGCCCGTAGACGACGGCGGGGATGCCCTCGACCTCGTAGAACGAGCCGTCGCTGGCGGCGCCGAAGTTGACCGGGCGCTCGGGGCTCGGGGACCCGACCCGCTCGCCGCTCGCCGCCTCGTGACCGCGCGCCATCGTCTGCGCGAGCTCGTGCTCCCACGGCGTCTCCATGGGCGGCCAGTGGTTGAGCCATTCGAACGCGGGCGGGTGGTCGCGCAGCCAGGTGTCGAGCCGGCAGGCGGCGAGCACGTAGCCCTCGATCTCGCGCGCCACCTCCTCCGCCGACTCTTGCGGCGGGTACCAGATGACGTACTCGATGGCGGCGCGGTCGGGGAAGTACGCGGGGAAGGACACCCCGGGGTCGGCGTGCAGGAGGTTCGGGCCGATCGTGAAGAACCCCGGCGAGAAGTACGGGTGGCGCTTGGAGATCCCCCACTGCTCCTCGAGGCGCTGCAGCGCCTCGACCACGTCGAGCGCCTTCTCCAGGGCGTTGACGCCGATCTCGTCGCCTGGCCCACCCGGACGGATGGCGAGCGGACGGTTGCCGCAATGGGTCGACTTGCCCTCGACGACGATGCGCAGGATCCAGACGCCTGCCGCCACGGTCGAGACGGTGAGCGGCCTCGGGAACGACGTCGGCTCGGTGACGATCGCGCCGTCGCCACGGAACCCTGCCCGCACGACCGCGCTCGTTCCCAGGTCGTGCTCCATCATCTCCTCGCCCACCACCGAGTGCAGCTGCAGCTCCCCGGCCAGCTCTACCCCCTCGTCCTGGAGCGCCTGGGCGACCGCCCACATGGCCGCACCCGAGCTCTTCATGTCCGTCGAGCCGAGCCCGTAGAGACGGCTGTCGCGCACCTCCGGGTTCCAGGGCGATCCCGCCAGCCAGGCGTCCGGCTCGACCGGCGCCACGGTGTCCACGTGAGCGTTGAGGACGAGCGAGCGCCCGCCTCCGCTCCCTCGACGGATGCCGACGAGGTTGCGTCGCTCCGGATCCTCGGCCACCCAGTGCGTCTCCAGGCCGGCCTGCTCGTAGCGCTCCCGCAGGATCTCGTTCACGCGCGTCTCGCCGCCCACCACGTCGGCCCGCGCGACCCCGGGAAGCGTGGGGGTGATCGAGTTCACGCGCACGAGCTCCTGGATCAGCGAGACGGTCTCGTCGTGCCGGGCGTCGATCCGGCTGAACAGCCGCTCGTGGAGACTTGCCACTACACGGCCTCCGCCTTGCCGCTCGTGAGCGAGCGATTGGCGGCCAGCGACACGCGCAGCGCCAGGAGCGCCTGTTCGCCGGTGCCGTTCTCGGGCTGGCGGCCGCCCTCGACGCACGACACGAACTCCTCGATCTCCGGGCCCCACGGATCGACCGCGTCCATGAGGATCACGTCCGGCTCGCCGCCGCGCGGGAACAGCCTGAGGCCGCGCGCGCTCGGGTCCACGGCTCCGATGTTGCCTCCGCCCTCGGCGGGCGCGGCCCGGAACGCGTACTCGGCCGCGCCGGCCTCCGCGTTGACCCGGATCAGGCTCGAGAAGGGGAAGATCCCCGGCATGCACATGCTCCCCTCCACGACCGCCTGCGCGCCGTCGTAGTCGACGACCGCGACGACGTGGTCCGGGAAGCCGGCGCCGGCCGAGGTCACGCCGTGCGCGTACACGGTCCTCGGCTCGCCGAGCAGCCAGTTCGCCTGGTCGAAGTCGTGCACCATCAGGTCGACGGGCGCCCCGCCCGACTGCGACGGGTCCGCGAACCACTCGGCCCAGTCGGCGGGCGGCGAGAGGCGAGACGCGGCCAGCGACAGCGGCCGGCCCAGCTCGCCCGAGGTCACGCGCCGGTGCAGCTCGACGTACTCGGGCCAGAAGCGCAGCACGAGCCCGACCATGAACGTGCGCCCGCCCCGCTCCGCCGCCCGGACGATCGCCTCGCCGTCCTCGACTGTGAGCGCCAGCGGCTTCTCCAGGAAGACCGCCTTCTTATCACCGAATGCCCGCTCCGCGGCCATTCGGTGGAGTGGAGTTGGCAGGCAGATATCGACCGCGTCTACCTCGGGGTCAGAGATGACAGCCTCGAGATCGGTCGAGACCTCCGCCCCGACGATGTCCGCGACCCGCTGCGCCCTTTCCGCCGACCGAGAGCACACCGTCTTCACCCGTACGCGCTCGCCGAGCGCCGCGTAGTTGTTGGCGTGCGACACGCCCATGAAGCCGCCGCCCAGGATCGCCACCGTCACCGCCATCTAGCTTCCCTCCATGAACTCGAGCTGTACTCGGTTGAACTCCTCCGTGATCTCCCAGAACGGCGCGTGCCCCATCTGCTGCCAGATCCGCACCCGCGCCTGCGGCATGCGGTCCTTGATCGCGTACGTGTGGTGCGCCGGCGTGAGCATGTCACGATCGCCGACCGTCAGGAGCGTCGGCACGGCCACCTCGCCCAGGCGGTCGAGCACGTCGTGGGAGAGGCAGGCCTCGGCCTGGTCGCAGAACGCCGCCGCGCTCTGCGGGTGCGGCGACTCCAGCACCTGCTGCTCGAGCCGAGCCACGTCCTCGGGCCGGTCGTTGAACCACCAGACCGTGAACACCCACAGCCAGCACTGACGGCAGAGATCGAGCAGTGAGACGGCACGCGCGTACTGCTGCCAGCTGCGCACGATCGCAGTCAGGTGGCCGTCGGCACGCCCCCACGTGCCGTGCAGCGAGAGCGAGCGCACGAGCGGTGGATTGCGCAGCGCCAGCTGCTGCGCGATCGCGCCTCCCATGGACGCACCGACGACGTGAGCGCGCTCGATGCCGAGCGAGCGCAGCAGATCCGCCGCCACGTCGGCGAAGAGCTCTGTCGTGTACGGCCCCGCCGGCCCGTCGGTCTGCCCCGCCCCTGGGTTGTCGAAGACGATCACCCGGTGGCGCTCTCGGAACGCCTCCGTCTGCAGCCTCCAGGCGAGGTGCTCCGCCCCGAGCCCGCTGACCAGCAGCACGGGATCGCCCTCCCCGTGCAGCTCGTAGTAGACCCGCCACTCGCCGAGGTCAGCGAACGGCATGTCTTCTCGTCGGGGAACCCATGGTTCCCCCACGAGCCCCCTCCTCGAGCTCGAACGTCATCGGGCGACCTTCGGGCGGTTCTTCCGCGTCCGCGCGTAGCTCGGCTCGAGCCGGTCGTGTACGTCCTCCATGTCGCGAACGAGGTTCACGACCGCCGTCGCGCACCACTCGAGGAACTGCTCGCCCTTCTCGGCCGTCGACTCGCTCGGCGCGCCCCACACGCCACCGCCGGCCTCCAGCAGCGCCCAGAAGGAGCCGGGCGTGGCGAGGAAGAGCGGGTCGAGCAGCGCGAACGGGCTCGTGCGGAGCGGCGGCAGGTCAGGCGTGAAGTCGCGCACGCGCTCCATGTCGCAGAGGTCCTCGTTGATCGCGAGCACGATCGACGTCTCCCCCACGTTCGCGTGCAGCCCGGCCGACCCCGACAGGTACTGCTCGGCCTCCTCCGGCTTGAGCCCGGCCCAGTAGGGGAACGGGTAGACGCGGACGCCGTCGGGCAGCTCGTCGAAGAACTGGGAGACGGCGAACTCCATCGCATGCGAGTTGCAGTAGTGCCCGTTGAGCAGCACGACCCTCGTGAAGCCGACGTCCGCGAGGGACGTGCACACGTCGCGCAGGAGGCCGATGAACGTGTCGAGACGCACGTGCACGACGCCCGCGGCGCCGCGGTGGTCGTGAGCGATGCCGAACGGTACCGGCGGCCCGACGATCGCCTCCAGCTCGGGCGCCGCCCGCTTGGCGACCTCGAGCGGGATGTAGACGTCGGTCCACAACGGCCCGTGATCGCCGTGGTCCTCGGTCGAGCCGACCGGGACGATCACCGTGCGGCCGCCGCCGTCGAGGTACTCCTGCACCTCGCGGTTCGTCATCTCGGGCATGAAGATGGAGCGCGCCATTTCTCTCCTTTCGCGGGCGAGGCCGGATGCGATCCCGCCCCTACGCGGTCCGTAGGCGGCGGGCCGGATGAGATCCGGCCCCTACGCGGTCCGTAGGGGCGGGCCTTGGCCCGCCCGGCTCACCGACCGCCCGGGTCACCGTTACGAGAGCCCCAGCGACGACAGGTGCCGGTACGCGCTCCCCATCGCGCGCGTCACCTCGGCAAGCGGCGGCCAGGGCTCGCCCTCGAACTCGATCTCGACCCCGTACGGGCCGGTGAAGCCCACGTCCGCGAACGCCTTCAGCGCCGCCGCGAAATCGATGTGGCCCTCGCCCGGCGCCGGGAAGTTCCAGACCCTGGCGCCTCCGATCTTGTCCTTCAGGTGACAGTGGGCCAGGTAGGGCCCGATCGCGGCGATGTCGTCGACGGCGGCCACGTCGCCGTAGAACTCGCAGTTGGCCGTGTCGTAGTTGACCTTGATCTCCTCGCGCCCGATGCGCTCCATCAGGGGCCGGGTCGTCGCGCCCGAGGCCATGATGTCGCCGTGGATCTCGAGCGCCACGACGACGCCCGCGGCCTTGGCCGCGTCGGCGAGCGCCTCGATGTTGCCCATGAAGGCGGACTCGTCCTCGTTCTCCGACCAGTGCCCGCCGATCGCCGTGTTGACGATGGGGAGCCCGAACTCTGCCGCCCAGTTGACGCCCTTGATCCCGTGGGCGAGACCGTCGGCCGTCGTCAGGTCCGAGTGGCTCGAGAGCGAGACGGCCTCGAGCCCGTAGTGGTCGAGCCGGCCGCGAACGTCGTCCTTCGGCCCGTCGAGGTCCACATGCTCCGTCCAGCCGGGGACGGCGGAGAGCTCGACCCCCCGGTAGCCCGCCTCGGCGATCCCTGCGAGGGCCTCCTCGAAGGAGTACGTGTGGTAGCTGTTCGTATGTCCGGCAAGCGGGTACGCCATGAAACCTCCCGTGGAATGGCGGTACCAACGGCGAGGAATCATCGCACCGTCGCCCCTGCGGGATCAAGCGGAACGGCGGCCGGAGAGGCGAGGCGGGCGCGGCGACGGCAGCTCACGGCGAGCGCGGGCGACGCGTAGGCGGCGGCGCATGCATCACCTCGGTCCCCGCCTCGCTCTGACGGATCTCGACGCTGTCCATGAGCCGCTCCATGAGGAGGAGGCCGAAGCCGCGGTGGCCGTCCGCCGAGCGGCTTGCCAGCGGACCGGAGTCCCGCACGACGATCTCGATGTCCCCGCCGGAACGCCGGGCGTCGACCTCGAAGTGGGCACGGCGTCGGCGCCCCGGCGTGCGCGATCGCATTCGACGCCGCTTCGCCGCAGGCGACCGATGATCTCGTATGCCTCCGCCTCGCTCGCGCTTGGTCGGCTGGAGGAAAGCGCGCCGAGCGGCTCGGCGAAGCCAGGGCGAGCGTCGGTCGGGTCGGCCGCAGAGCCTGAGCTCCAGGCAGCTCCGGCGGACCGCGGCAACGCCGCAGAGCGAGCATCGCGACGTCGTCATCGGGCTCGTCGCCACCGAGGAGCGCTGTCGAGGAGGTCGATCGAGCGAGCGCCTCGGCCGAGCGGCGCCGCCTCGCTCGCTGCGACGACGAGGCGTGGCGAGACCGTCATCGAGCGGGGCATCGCGCCGCTCAACGAGCCCATCCGTGTAGAGGACGACGGTCGAGCCCGGCTCGAGCGTCGTCTCGGTGTCCGTGTAAGGCGGCGTCGGGCAGCACGCCCAGCGGCAGCGTCTCCTGGCCGCCGTCGAGGAACGCCACGGCCGCCGCCAGGACTGATGTGGAGCGGTGGGACGTGCCCGGCCCGGGCGAACGGCACCGAGCCTACGGCGGGGTCGAAGACGAGGTAGACGAGCGTTGTCATCACGCCCTCACCGAGCGCGTACACAAGGCGGTTGAGCCGTCCAGCACGCCCGCAGGCCTGTGGCCGTCGAGGGCATAGGCGCGGAGGGCGCTCCTGATTTGCCCCATCCCGGCCGCAGAGTCGACCCCGTGCCCGACGACGTCCCCGATCATGAGGCCGAGCCTGCCGTAGCGGAAGCTCCACGGCGTCGTACCAGTCGCCGCCCACCTCCATCCCCGTGCCGGCGGGCAAGGTAGCGGGCGGCGAGGACCGCGCCCTCCACGTTACGGCAGGCGCTTCGGAATGAGGCTTCGCTGGAGCGTCTCGGCGACGCTTCCGCTGCTGCTCGTAGAGATGCGCGTTCTCGATCGCGAGGGCGGCGCGGTCGGCGACGAGCTGGAGCAGGCGGACGTCGTCGCCGGAGAAGGCGCCCGTCTCGAGGTGGCCGACACAGAGGGCGCCGACGATGCGGCCTTCGACGAGCAGCGGGACGCCGGCCACCGACCGAACGCCCTTCGCGTCCAGGACGAGGTCGCCGAGACCCGAGGAGTCGTCGAGCAGGATCGGCTCGAAGCGCTCGACGCTCCGGTGCACGAGGCTCTGGCCGACCGTGTTGAAGGACCGTGTTCGTCGGCTCGTCGTCCGAGCCGAGGCTCGCCCGGCGCTCGAAGCGCTGGTCCTCGTCGAGGAGGAAGATCGTCGTCGTGTCGGCCTTGAGCGCTGTGTTGACGTGGCTCAGGAGACCGTGCAGCAGGTCATCGAGAGAGGTACGAGCCAGCGCCACGTCCGTCACCCGCTGGACGTCGGCCAGCCGCTGGGCGAGCGTCTCGGCCTGCTGCTGGGCGACGGACCGCGGCCTCGTAGCTGGCGCGGACTTCCTCCTCGAGGCGCCCGGCGGTCGGTCACGTCCCTGCTGAGGCCGAGGACGCGCACAGGACGCCCGCTCGAGTCGCGCTGCACGTGAGCCTGTGCCGCGAGCCAGTGAACCGTTCCGTCCGGCCGACCGGTGCGCAGCTCGATCTCGTAGTCCTCTCCGTGCTCGACGGCCCGCTGCACCGCCTCGGCGAGCAGCGGCCGGTCGTCCGGGTGGAAGAGCTCGAGCACCGCCTCGTACGTCGGAGCGGCCGTCCCCGTGGGGAGCCCGAACTGGGGCCCCATGTTCTCCGACCACTGCACCTCGTTCGTGGCGATGTCCCACTCCCAGCTTCCCGTCCGCGTCGCGGAGAGCTTGAGTCGCAGCCGCTCGCCGGCCTCGCGCAGCGCTTCCTCGGCCTGCCTGCGCTCGGTGATGTCCTGGTTGAGAGCCACGATCTCCTCGATCGCGCCCGTCGGCCCCGGCACACCCGCGTTCGAGAGGATGACGTCGACCAGCGAGCCGTCCTTGCGTCGCCGGCGGGTCTCATAGCCGCTGAAGGAGCGGCCCTGCATCACCTCGTCGCGGATGCGCCGGAATTCGTCCTGCAGGTCGTCGGGGATGATCGGAAGCGGCCGGCCGAGTACCTCCTCGTCGCTCCAGCCGAAGACGCGTTCTGACGCCCGGCTCCAGAGCGTCACGATCCCGTCAGAGTCATACGCGAGGATCGGAACCGGAGAGGCGTCGATCAGAGCGGCGAGCCTCGACGGCAGGCCCCGGCCGCGCCCGCTTCGGCGAGCGCGCGCATCGCCGGCGGCCGCCCTCTTCCCCGCCTCCATCTGGAAAAGAGGTTACCGCCCGGGACGCGCAGATCGCCCCGTGTCGGGGCGCGACCGCGCTGCGTCTAGGCCCGCGCGAGCGACGGATGCCGCGCGCGCAGGACGGCCCTGGCCTTCGCCATCGCCTCGAGCTTGCCGACCGCGATGTGCCGGGGAAGGTGGTTCATGCCGCATGAGCTCGTGATGAGCGTCCGTTCGGGCTCGAGCCACGACCCGCCCCACTCGCCGATCCGCTCGACGAGCGTCTCGGGCGTCTCGACGTTCAGATCCTGGACGTCGGCGACGCCGACCGCGAGCTGCTGGTTCTTCAGGTGCCCGCGGTACTCCTCGGTCATGTCACCCTCGTTCATGATCGCGTCGCAGTCGAGCTGGCAGACGAGGTCGGCGGGATACGCCTCGACGGCGAAGTAGCGGTGGCCGATCTGGCCGTCGTAGTGGGCGCCGACGGCGTAGTTCCCCTGACAGATGTGCTGCCACTTGAACGCCGTGATGCCCTCCCAGCACCGGTTGTTCGCCTCGATCGCCGCCCCCACCTCACCCCTCGTCGTGCCGGCGATCGAGAACAGCGGCTCGTCGAGCTGGATGTGCTTGCAGCCCGCCGCCTGGAGGTCCCTGAGGTTGCGGTTGATCAGCTCGGCGAGGTCCATCATCATCTGCCCGAGGTCGCCGTAGTGCTCGTCCCAGGCCACCTTGGCGAGGGCGTGCGGACCGGTCATGGTGACCTTGACGCGGTCGGAATCCCTCGCGTGCTTCGCGACGAATCCGAACTCCTCGAGGAGACCGAGGTCGACGTACTCGATCCGCTCCGTGCAGATCGCTGCGGGATGGAAGACGTTGCGGTCTTTCGGCGTCAGCGCCCTCGCCCGCGTGACGAGCCCTCCGTCGGGGTCGCGGGCAAACCCGGGCATTTTCTCCCAGAAGTAGTTGAGCATCGCGTTCGGCGGCGAATGCCGGTTGTTCGTGCGCCGGTGCATCTCCCCGCCGTTGACGATGTCGATCCCGGCGACCTCCTGGTCGAGGAGCGCGGCCTGCGAGGCGCGCCACTGCGCGTCGCGCATGTCATCCCGGGTCAGGACTTGCGCCTCGACCTGCTGGTCGAGCGCTTCGTACCAGCGCGGAACGCCGTGCGCGCCGACCACCGTCGTCGTGTACGCCGCTAACCGCACGTTCCTCTCCTCCTGCAGCACCGCCCGTCCGTCGATGCGCGCCCGGTGCTCGAACGCCCGCCGCGCCCTCAAGCCGCCGGCGCCCCCTCGTAGGAGCTATTCTCCCCGATCGAGCGCGAAATATCCACCGCGCAAGCACCGCGGGGTGTCCGCGGCGGACGCGGCTCCGTCCGCTCAGGCGGCCGTGTAGCCCCCGTCGACCGAGACCGACGCGCCGGTGACCGACGCCGCCTCGTCCGAGGCGAGGTAGACGACCGCGGCGGCGACCTCTTCCGGCGTGCAGAAGCGCCCGAGCGGGATCGACTCCTCGCGCGAGCGGCGAAAGGCGGCAGGCTCTGGCCTGCGCGTCGACCCAGGCGGTGATCATGGGCGTCTCCGTGAGGCCGGGCGCGACCGAGTTGACGCGGATGCCGAGGCGCGCCCACTCGACCGCGGCGCCGCGCGTGAGCGCATGCAGCGCGCCCTTCGAGGCGCCGTAGACCGCCGAGCCCGGAAGCCCGACCAGACCCAGGCGAGACGTGACGTTGACGATCGAGCCGCCGCCCCGTTCGGCCATCACGCGCGCGCAGGCGAGCTGCATGGCGAGGGCGCCGAAGACGTTGACGTCGAAGATCTCGCGCGCCCGCTCGAGGGTCGTGTCGAACAGCGGCACGCCGGAGAGGTCGAGCGCGGCGTTGTTGACGAGGACGTCGAGCGCGCCGAAGCGCTCGAGCGCGGTCTCCACCGCCCGGTCGGCCGTGGCCGGATCGGCCACGTCCCCGCCGACGAACGACGCGACGTCCGCGCCGAGCTCTCCGGCCAGCTCCACGCCCGGCTGCTCGCGGCGGGCGACGAGGACGAGGCGGGCGCCCTCGCCCGCGAACGCCCCCGCGACCGCGCGACCGATCCCTTCGGTCGCGCCTGTGACGATCGCGATCTTGCCGCCGAGGCGACCGCTCACGAGACGACGGACTCGGGCCAGACCGCGGCATCCCCGTACTTCGGCGCCTTGTAGGTGTCGAAGACGCGGATGCACTGGTCCGAGCAGAAGACGAGCGTGTGCCCGAGCCGGCTCGCCTCGATGCCGCCGACGGTCAGCAGCTTGCCGCAGGAGCCGCAGCGCGGAAGCTCGTTGACCTCGCGGTAGACCGTCACCTCGCGCTCCCCTCGGCCCGGAGACGCTCGCGCAACGCTCCCGTCGCCTCGTCGTCGACCACTCCCCGCGCCTCGTCGATGACCACGCCGTAGACGGCGCCGGCCTCGTCGGCGGGCAGAAGCTCGTCGGTCCAGTCGAGCAGGACGAGCTGCGGGTCGCGCTCGAGCGCATTCCCGTAGCCGCCGCCGGAGGGCGTCACGAACAGCATCTCGTCGCCCTCGTTCACGACGATGTTCGAGAACTTGCCGTACGAGGCGCAGCCGAACGCCTCGCGGGCCCGCACCCACTCCGTCTCGCCTCGCCGGCGAAAGGCAATGATCGTGTTCGTCCCGTCCCCGCCCTCGAAGAGCCCCCACGCCTTCACGCGGTGGCGATTCGTGTGCGAGCTGATCTGCACGCCGTCTGCGAGGAAGCGGAAGACACGGCGCGTGCCGAAGCCGCCGCGATGCCGCCCGTGTCCCACCTTGTCGGGCTCGAGCTGGTACTCGATGTTCAGGAACGGGTAACGGGTCTCGGCCACCTCGACCGGCGTGTTGGCGCAGTTGCCGTTCTTCACGAACTGCGCGTCGTTGCCGTCCGCGTCGTCGCGACCACCCCAGCCGACGCCCTCGAGGTGCAGGTGCGCGTACGGCTCGCGCGTCTGCGGGTCCTCGCCGCCGAAGCCGATGCAGCCGCAGGTGCCGCCGTCAGCGGCGGAGCTCTTCTCGGAGAACTGGGAGAACGCCTTCAGCAGCACGTCGACCGTCGTCGGGTGCGTGTCCGAGTTGCCGCCCGTGCAGGAGGCCGGGTAGCTCACGTTGACGAAGCTCCCGGGCGGCGCGATCACCGAGATCGGCCGGTAGCAGCCGTGGTTGTAGGGGATGTCCGAGCGGACCATGTGCAGGACGGCGTTGTAGGCCGCAGAAGCCGTGGTGCCGAACGTCTGGTTGGCCGGGCCGAAGCACTGCGGGTCGGAGCCGGTGAAGTCGACGATCAGCTCGTCGCCGCGGATCACGAGCGTCGCGCTGATCTTCCACGGCCGGTCGGGCACGACGCCGTCGTCCTCGAGCAGCCCCTCGGCGCTGTACTCGCCGTCCGGCCAGGTTGCGATCTCCGCCCGCATGAGCCGCTCGGAGACGTCCTTCACGTCCTCGCAGCACTGCACGAACGTCTCCGCCCCGTAGCGCTCCACGAGCTCGGCGATCCGGCGCTCGGCCAGGTAGAGGGAGCCGATCATCGCCTTCATGTCGCCGTAGGAGTGCTTCGGCGTGCGCACGTTCGAGATCAGGATCTTGAAGATCGACTCGACCTCGCGGTCGCGCTCGTAGATCTTCACCGGCGGGAAGCGGATGCCCTCCTGGAAGATGTTCTGGTGGTCGCCGAACGCGGCCGGCACCATGCCGCCGACGTCGGTCATGTGGGCGATGTTGGCGGTGTAGGCCAGCACGCGCCCCTCGTGGAAGTACGGCTTGACGACCACGAACTCGGGCAGATGGCAGTTCGAGCGGTACGGGTCGTTCGTGAAGACGACGTCGCCCGGCTCGAGGTTCTCCTCTCCGATCTCGGCGATCGCCGTCGGCACGACGTGCACGGTCGAGCCGATCTGGGCCGGCACGAACGGCGCCTGCGCGACCATCTCGGCCTTCCCGTCGAAGACGACGCACGAGAAGTCGAGCGCCTCGTTGAACATCGGCGAGTAGCTCGTCCGCATCATCGCGATCCCCATCTCCTTGCAGGTCGTGACGAGGTAGTTGCGGACGATCTCGAGCAGGAAGGGATCGGTGCGGATTCCGGTAACGGCTGGTGCGGCCATGCTCTCTCCTCAGACGGCGATCAGCAGGTTGCCGTACTCGTCGACTCGCGCGGTCGCGCCCGGCGGGACGAGCGTGGTGGCGTCGACCTGGCCGACGATCGCCGGCCCCTCGATCGTGACGCCCGCCGGGAACGACTCCCGCCGGTGGATGGCCGTCTCGAGCGGCCCCTCGTCGGCGCGGAAGACCACCGGGCGCCGGTCGATCGGGTCCGGCGCGGGGCCCGGCTCGAGGCGAGGAAACTCGACCGAGTGGCGCGCGCCGACGGCGGCGAGGTTGAACGTCAGGAGCTCGAGCTCCTCGCCCGGGATCGAGTACCCGTAGAACCGCTCGTGCTCGGCCTCGAACAGCGCCGCCGCCCGCTCGAAGTCCTCGCGCGTGAGCGTCCCGCCCGCCATCGTCACCGTAAGCTCCCAGTTCTGGCCCACGTAGCGCACGTCCATCGAGCGCACCAGGCGGGGCACCTCGTCGAAGCCCTCGCGGCGGAAGTCTTCGAGCGCCTGCCGTTCGAGGCCGGCGAACAGCTCGTTCGCGCGCTCGAGGTCGAGGAAGCGAAGCCGCATCCAGGACGTGCGCGTGTAGTCGAACCGCGTGTCGGCGAGCAGCGCGCCGAAGGCGGAGAACGCCCCCGGGTAGCGCGGGATCAGCACCTGGCGGATCTGCAGCGCCCGGGCGAGCTCGCACGCGTGCAGTGGGCCGGCGCCGCCGTAGGCGACGAGCGTGGAGCCGCGCGGATCGTACCCGCGGTCGGTCGAGACGAGCCGCAGCGCCTGCGCCATGTTGCCGGTCGCGACGTCGACGATTCCCTGGGCGACGCGCTCCCGCGTGAGCCCGAGCGCCTCGGCCAGCGGGTCGAGGGCGCGCGCCGCCGCCTCGAGGTCGAGCGCGAGGTCGCCCGCCAGCAGGAACTCCGGCGCCAGGTGCCCGAGGTGCGCGTTGGCGTCGGTGACCGTCGCCTGCGTCCCGCCGCGGCCGTAGCAGGCCGGCCCGGGATCGGCGCCCGCGCTCTGCGGGCCGACCTTGAGAATGCCGGCGGCGTCGACCCAGGCCAGGCTGCCGCCGCCCGCCCCGATCGCCCGGGCGTCCACCATCGTGAGCGCGATCGGCACGCCGTACTCGAGCTCCTCGAGGTTCGTGAACGCCGGCTCGCCGCCCGGCAGCAGGCACGCCTCGAAGCTCGTCCCACCCATGTCGCAGGCGACGAGATCGCCGAGGTCGAGCTTGCGGCCGAGCGCGCTCGAGGCCATGATCCCGCCCGAGGGGCCCGAGCGGACGAGCGCGACCGGCTGCTCGCGCGCCTTCTGCGGGCTCATCACGCCGCCGTTCGAGCGCAGGATGAGGAGCTGCTTGATGCCGCCGTGCTCGCACTCCTGCTCGAGCTCCGCCATGGCGTCGTGCATGAGCGGCTTCAGGTAGGCGTCGAGCACGGTCGTCGAGGTGCGCTCGTACTCGCGCCAGCGCGGCAGCACCTCGTGCGAGAGCGAGACGCGAACGTCGGGCCAGAGCTCTTCGATGACCTCCCGCGTGCGCAGCTCGTGCTCGGGGTTCACGAACGAGAAGAGGTAGGAGACCGCGACGGCGGCAACACCGTTCGCATCGCGCAGGCGCTCGACCTCCTCCCGCAGCCGCGCCTCGTCGAGGGGCACGAGCACGGAGCCGTCGCGCAGCACGCGCTCGGGAATGCCCACACAGCGCGACCGCGGCACGAAGTGCCTCGGCTTCACCCAGTGCAGATCGAAGTGATTCGGTCGCGTGACACGCTGGATGCGCAGGATGTCGCGGAAGCCGTCCGTCGTCAGCAGCGCGACGTCGGCGCCCTTGCGCTCGATGAGGGCGTTCGTCGCCACCGTCGTGCCGTGGACGAAGTACGCGATCTCGTGCGTGTCGAGACCCGCCTTGGCGAACGAGTCGAAGACGGCCTGCGACGGCTTCGTCGGCGTGGAGAGCACCTTGGCCATGCGGATCTCGCCCGTCTCCTCGTCGAGCGCGACAAGATCGGTGAAGGTGCCGCCGGTATCGACGCCGGCTCGGACGCTCATCGCAAACCACCTCCCGGGGGCGTGGCCGCGAGCCTACGGTCGGCGCAGGAGGCGTGTCAAACGCCTTCCAACGGGTACAGGGGGCGGGGCCGGCCCGTGTACGGGACGGTTTCCAGGCGGCAGCTCGTGATGCCCGGCGTGTCCAGCGCCAGCGACTGCGCGGCGCCGGGGAAGCCGGCGCGCCACGCGACCGCGGATTTCACGACGACGATGCGGCGCTCGGCCGCGTCGATGCCGACCGCCGCCAGGTGCTGGTCGTCGAAGGGCATGACACGCCGCGAGGTCAGCACGATCTCGACGCCGCCCGCTTCGAGGACCGCGCAGAGCCCCATGTCGACGAGCGACCCGGTCATGTAGCTGCCCGTCCGCCGGTAGCTCGCCTCGCCGGCGCTTGCGACGCGACCGCGCAGCAGCAGGCGCGGCTCGCCGACCTCGAGCTCGACCTCCGCGCCTGCCGACGCCGCGGCCGTCTCGGCCGCCTCCGGGTCGTAGAGGACGGCGACGGCGCCGCTCGACCCGGCCTCGACGAGCGGCCCGACGACGTACGTGCTGTCGCCCGGCGCGCCGCCCCCGACGTTGTCGGCCACCTCCGCGAGCACCGTCAGCCCGTCCGTGGCGAGGGCATGCTCGACCGCGTCGGTGACCGCGACGAGCTCGGGTCGGAACTCGTCGCGACGGCTCCAGACCTCGCCTGCGAGCTCGTCGGCGACCTCGCCTGCCACCGCCCCGTCGGCGGTCACGAGGACGGCGAAGCCGAGCCGGTCGACGTCCGCGTACGCGAACCCCGGCGTGAGGCTTACCCGCACGACGCCCGGCCGTGCCTGCAAGCGGCGCGCCTCGACCAGCAGATCGGCCATGGGCTGTGCCGCGGTCGCCTGGGCGAGCGGACTGGTCAGCAACGGCACACGGCGTGCGGTGACGGCCGGCGCGAGCTCCCCGTCGATCGCTTCTGCGAGGAGGCCGGTCGCCTCGGCGGCGCGCTCGGCCATGTCCGTGTGCGGATACGTGTCGTAGGCGAGCAGGATGTCCGCCTCCTCCACGAGGGCATCGCCGGGATTCGCGTGGAGGTCGAGCACGACCGCGATCGGAGCCGAGCCCGCGAGCTCGCGCACGCGGCTGACGAGCTCGGATTCGGGATCCTCGGCGTCCTCGGCCACCATGGCGCCGTGGAGGCAGAGGAGGATCCCATCCGCGGGCAGCGCCTGCTCGAGCCTCGCCAGGAACCCGCCGCGCAGAGCCTCGTGGGTCTCCGCGGCGACGAGCGGGCCCGGCACGGCCGCGGCGTCGAAGAACGGCTCGGCCTCGAGGCCGAGCTCGGCGCAGGCGGCGAGCGCGCCGCCGAGCTCGGTGGCGGTGCCCTCGGCCTCGTCTCGCACGGCCTGCGGTCCCTCCGCGAGCCGGTAGGCCGCGAAGTCGGCGAGCGTCGTCCGGCCGGCCGCGAACGTGTTCGTCTCGTGCCAGAGCCCGCCGATCGCGATTCGTGGGCGCACGTCGGCTGACGAGTCTACCCCCATCGTCCAGCTGGTTGATTCCACGATCCACGCGCGGCCGGATGCGACATCTGGCGCCCCGGCGGAGGCGGATCTCGTGGAATCGACCATCTAGGATCCCGCCCATGGAGACGTCGATCTTCGCCTTCCCGACCGACCTTCTCGGCGAGGGTGTCGAGCCCGTCCTCGACAACGTCCAGGAACGGGCCGGGCTCGGCGGCGTCACGCTTGCGACCGTCTACCACGCCGCGCGGGACGTGTTCCCGCACAACCCTCGCTGGCGCGTGCGCTACTTCGAGAACGGCGTCTGCTACTTCCCGCCTGACCGGAGTCGCTACCGGGGCCTTGCCCTCCAGCCGCGCGTGAGCCGGCTCGTCGAGGAGGGTGACCCGCTGGCCGAGCTCCTCGAGGCTGCCGGCCGGCGCGGGCTCGAGGTGCATTCGTGGACGGTCTACCTCCACGTCGACTGGGTGGACGAGGACGCCGCCGCCGTCTGCGAGCGCAACGCGTTCGGCGACCCGAAGCTGACCGAGCTCTGCCCCGCGAATCCGGACGTAGCCGCCTATGTCCGTGCACTGACGGGCGACATCGCCTCGCGCGGTGTGCGCAGCATCGTCGCGGAGTCGCTCCACTACCACCCGCTCGAGCACGGCTACCACCACGAGCGCTACTTCCTGCCTCTCGGCGGCCGGACGAGCTTCCTGCTCGGCCTCTGTTTCTGCGAGCACTGTCTCGCGGGTGCGGGCGCCCGAGGCGTCGACGGCGGGCAGCTGCGGCGCTGGGCCTGCGAGGAGATCCAGCGCACGTTGGACGGCGGCCCGGACGGCCACGACGAGCTGAGCCTCGAGGAGGCACGCGAGCTGGCCGGTGGTGACCTGGCGGCGCTACTCGAGGCCCGCGCCGCGGCCGTCGCCGCGATCGTCCGGGACGCGGACGGAGCGGCCGCCGCCGAGGGCGCCGCCTTCACGTTCCTGGACGCGTGCGGTGCCGTCAAGGGCTACGCCGACGGGATGCCGACCGGTGGCCCGGCCCCCGAGATCGCCTGGAAGCTCGGTGTCGACCTGAGCTCGATCGACCCGGCCGGCGGCGTCCAGGCGATCGCCTACGCCGCCGACCCGGAACGGGTGCGGCTCGACCTCGCCTCCTACCGCGCCCACGTCCCCGACGGCACCCGTCTGACTGCGGCCATGCGGTTCACGCCCCCGGATTGCCCCTCGGCCGAGAACCTGGCCGCGAAACTCCGAATCGCCGCCGAGCTCGGCCTCGGGCGGGTCGACCTCTACCACTACGGCTTCGCCCCACTGACCGGGCTCGATCTCGTCCGCGAGGCGATCGCCTCCGCAGGGGTCTGACCCACGGGGTCAGACCCTCTACACGTGTGTGACGGACCGCGCCAACTTCGACACGCACCTGTGCCGAAAGCCGCACGGCATCCCCGGCGGGGTCTGACCCACGGGGTCAGACCCCCTACACGTGTGTAACGGACAGTGCCAACCTTGGCACGCAGGTACGCCGAAACGCGCGCGACGTCACGGGTTGCGCGCCAGGATCTGCCCGGCCGCCCGCAGACCGCTTCGCAGGGCCCCCTCCATCAGCGAGGCGAACTCGCCGGCCGTGTGCTCGCCGGCGAAATGGAGCGGGCCCACGGGCTCGACGAGGACGTCGCCCGTCGAGCCCGCCGGCCCGAAGGTCGAGTAGGCGGCGGCGATCCACGGGTCGTCGTCCCAGGTGGAGAGCATCGCGCCCTCCGGCTCGAGAGCCAGATCGGGACGGAGGCGCGCAACCGAGGCGATCCACGGCTCCGGGCCCTCGGTCACGCGCAGTGCTTCCAGGGCGGGTGTCGAGCCCACGAACGCGCTCACGACGGGCTGGGCGCGACCCCCGTCGCCGTTCGCAGTCCAGGTCCAGTAGCGCCCCGGCACCGAGAGCACCGCGCTTGGCGGCGCCGGCTCTCCGAGAGGTACGAAGAGCTTGGCCGCGTGTCCGTAGACGACACCGGCCACCGCAGCCGCCACCCGCTCGGGCAGCGGAGGGTCGAACGCGATTCGCGACAGGACGCTCGCCGGCACGGCGACGACGCACACGTCGGCGTCGACCTCGCCGCCGGCCGCCGTGACCGTCACCCCGTCCTCGCCCCAGACGACGCGGTCCACCGGAGCCCGCAGCCGCACTGCGGGCCCGAGCTCCGCGGCGAGAGCCAGCGCGACCCGCTGGTTGCCTCCGGCGACGCTCGGACAGGCGTCGTCGGCGACCGCCGCGAGGTGGGCGAGCGCCGCGGCGCTCACGAGGTCGGAGGTGTTCGCGGCGGACAGCTCGCAGCGGGACAGGATGGCCTCGCGCGCGGCCGGGTCGATGGGAAGCTCCCGCAGGAAGTCTGCCGCCGACATCCGCGCCACCTCCGCCCCACGCTCCTCGAGCACAGCCCCCACGATCTGGGCGGCCGCCATCACGCCGGCGCGATCGACGGCGACGTCCCGAGGCTCGCGGTCGCCGTAGCGCATGCCCTTGTCCCAGAGGCCGAGCCCGAAGCGCTCGACGAGGCCGAGAATCACGTCTTCACCCGGCAGGATGAACTCGGCGCCCATCTCGACGACGGCGCCGTTCGGAAGCTCCTGCGACCAGACGCGCCCGCCGACGCGGTCACGCGCCTCGAGGACGACGATCTCGACCCCCGCGCGAGCCAGCTCGTCGGCCGCTGCCAGCCCGGCGAGCCCGGCCCCGACGACGACCGCCCTCACGAGGGCACCCGCCCCCGTCGCAGTGCCCGGCCCGGCAGCTCACCGGTGTGGCGGCCGCCGTCGACGACGATCCGGCCGTTGACCGCGACGTACGGGATGCCCTCGGGCAGCCGCTTCGGATCCTCGTACGTCGCCGTGTCGTGCACGGTCTCCGGGTCGAAGCAGACGAGGTCGGCGGCCATGCCCGGCCGCAGCAGGCCCCGATCGGGGAGACCGAGCCGTTGGGCGGGCAACGAGGTCATCTTCCTGACCGCCTGCTCGAGGGTCAGGATCCCGAGCTCGCGGACGTAGGTGCCGAGGTAGCGAGGGAACGTGCCCCATCCTCGCGGGTGCGGCCGCTCGCCGATGAGGATGCCGTCGCTGCTGGTCATGTGCGCCGGATGGGCCATGATCGCCCGCACGTTCTCCTCGTTGCCGATGTGCGTGATCGTGGAGACGCCGAGCCGATCGCCGGCGCACAGCTCGCAGAAGAGGTCGATCGGGCACTTCCTCTCGGCCGCAGCAGCCTCGGCAACGGTCATGCCCACGAAGCGGCGATTCTCCTCCAGCCGCACGCCCGAGATGTCGAGCAGCGACCAGTCCGCCGGCCAGCCGTGGAGCCCGTCGGAGCCCGTCTCCTCCATCTCCACCCGGATGCGCTCCCGCAGGTCGGGATCGGCGAAGCGCGCGATCGCCGCGTCGGGCCCGCCGTCCTGCACCCACCCCGGCGCATACGTGTGCAGCGCGGTCGAGCCGGCGAGGTACGGGTACGTGTCCATGGTGACGTCGACGCCCTCCTCGCGTGCGGCGTCGACCATCGCCAGCAGCTCCGGCGCGCGACCCTTGTTCATCGGGAAGCCGAGATGGGCGTGGGCGTAGTGGAGCGGGACGCCGGCGCGGCGGACGATCTCGATACAGGCGCCGTAAGCGTCGATCGCGCCGCGGCCGTAGCTCCGGTGGTGAGGCGTGTAGTAGGCACCGGTCCCGCGCATGACCGAGCACAGCTCGACGAGCTCGTCGTCCGTCGCGTACATGGCGGGGGCGTAGGTGAGACCCGTCGAGAGCCCGACTGCGCCCTCGTCGAGCCCCTGGCGGACGAGGCGCTTCATGTCGGCCAGCTCCACATCGGTCGGCGTCCGGTCGTCCATGCCCATCGAGATCATCCGCACCGTCCCGTGCGGAACGAGGTAGGCGACGTTGATCGCCACCCGGCCGTCGAAGCGGGAGAGGTACTCGGCCACCGATCGCCAGCTCCAGTCGAAGCCGGGCGGGTCGTCGTTCCAGCTCGCGAGCTGGACGCGCAGCCTCGCGAGCACGTCGTCCGTGACCGGCGCGTACGCGAGCCCGTCCTGGCCGATGACGTCGAGCGTGACGCCCTGATGCACCTTCGCCTCGTGCGCCGGGTTCGCGAGCAGCTGGATGTCCGAGTGCGTGTGCATGTCGACGAAGCCTGGACAGACGACGAGACCGTCGGCGTCGATCGTGCGCGCGGCAGGCTCGGACACCGGCCCGACCACCGCGATCCGGTCTCCCGCGACGCCGACATCAGCGTGGAACCACGGGTTGCCGGCCCCGTCGACCACGCGGCCGCCCCGGATCAGGAGGTCAAGCACGCCCGATCACCCGGCCGCGGACCGAAGCGGCCGCAACCGCCTCATCAGACGGCGTCGTCCCGCGACTCGACGAGCAGCTCGTTCGTGAAGATCTCGTTGCCCGCGAGCAGGCCGCCGTCGACGCGCAGCACCGTCCCCGTGATCCACGAGGCCTCGTCCGAGGCGAGGAAGAGCGCGGCGTTGGCGACGTCGTCAGGTGTCCCGACACGCCGCAGCGGGTACCACTTCACGAGCCGCTCGAAGATGTCCGGCTCCCGATCGACCCGTTCCTGCCACGCCGTCGTGGCAATGGACCCCGGCGCGATCGCCACGCAGCGGACGCCGTAGTGCCCGTAGCGGACGGCGATCGACTGCGTCAGGTTGATCATGGCCGCCTTGCCGGCGGAGTAGGCCTCGTTGCCGACGTAGGCGAGGCCGTTCACGGACGCGATGTTGACGATCACGCCGGCGTGCCGCTCGATCATCGAGCCCAGGACGCGCTTCGAGCACAGAAACGCGCTCGTCACGACACCGCGCAGGTCGCGCTCCCAGACCTCGTCCTCCATGAGGGCGACGTTGTCGCCGTCGCAGGAGTAGGCGTTGTTGACGAGCACGTCGACCGGCCCGAAGCCCTCCTCGGCGGCGTTCACCATCCGATCGACGTCGGCCGCCGCAGTGACATCCGCCCGCAGCGCGAGCGCTCGCCCGCCCTCGGCCTCGATCTCGGCCGCGGCCTCGATCGCCCTGTCGTCGAAGAGGTCGGCGATGACCACGCGCCCGCCCTCGGCGGCAAAGCGCCCGGCCATGACACGCCCGATCCCGGAGCCTCCGCCCGTGATGACGACGACACGGTTCTCGAAGCGCACGAGGGCATCCTAAGATCACGGGATGGACCGTGACGCGCTCGCGCGCCTACAGGCCGATCCGATCGACTGGCGCTACAAAGGGTTTCCGGCGGCGGACGGGGTCACCGTCGGCACCGTCGGCAGCCAGGGCTGGAACCTGCTCGCCGGGGACCTCCCCACCCCGGTGCTCGTGCTCAAGGAGAGCGCACTCGCTCACAACCTCGACCTGATGAACCGCTGGTGCGCCGGGCGAGGCGTCTCGCTCGCGCCGCACGGCAAGACGACGATGAGCCCTCAGCTGTGGGCGAGGCAGCTCGACACCGGCTCGTGGGGCATCACGGCGGCGAACGTCGCGCAGGTGCGGGTCATGCGCCAGTTCGGGGTCGAGCGGATCGTGCTCGCCAACGAGCTCGTCGATCCGGCGGCCGTGCGCTGGGCCGCCGAGGAGCTGGCTCGCGATCCGAGCTTCGAGCTCTACTGCCTCGTCGACTCGGTCGAGGCCGTGCAGGCCATGACTGGCGCGGTTCGCCGCGCGGAGCGCCCGCTGCAGGCCCTCGTCGAGCTCGGCGTACCGCACGGGCGAACGGGAGCGCGCACGCTCGAGGCGGCCGAGCAGGTGGCGGTGGCGGTGGCGGACTCGATGGTGCTCGAGCTCGCCGGCGCCGAGGTCTTCGAGGGCATCGTGCACGGCGACGGGGCGGCGGCGCGGGTCGACGAGCTCCTCGACCGGCTCGCGGTGCTCATGGAGAGGCTCGACCTCGACGGGCGCGACGAGGCAGTCGTCACCGCAGGCGGAAGCGCGTTCTTCGACCGCGTGCAGGAGCGCCTCGCCGGCGTCCAGGCGCGCCTCGTGCTGCGAAGCGGCTGCTACGTGACCCACGACTCGGGCATGTACGAGCGCGTCTCACCCCTGGGCGAGCGGGCCGCCGGGAGCGACCGTCTGCGCCACGCGCTCGAGGTGTGGGGCGTCGTGCTGTCGCGGCCCGAGCCCGACCTCGCGCTGCTCTTGATGGGCAAGCGCGACGTCGCCTACGACGTCGAGCCACCGCTTCCGCTGTCCGTCCACGACGGCAACGGGCTGCGCCCCGCGACCGGCATGACCGTCTTCGAGCTCAACGACCAGCACGCCTACCTGCGGATCCCCGCGGGGGACACTCTCGCCGTCGGCGAGCTGGTCGCGTGCGGCGTCTCGCATCCCTGCACGGCCTTCGACAAGTGGCGCCTGATCGCGGTCGTTGACGACGACTACACGGTCATCGACGCCGTGCACACCTTCTTTTGACGGTGGGGGAACCGATGAGCGACGCCATCCTGCAAGCCGTCGAGGAGCGCCGTGACGAGCTCGTCGCGCTCGTGCAGGAGCTCGTCTCGCACCGCTCCGAGAACCCGAAGCTGCTGATCGGCGCCGAGGTGCAGGAGGCAGGGCGGGAGCAGGAGGCTGCCTGCCAGTCCGCGGTCGCCGGCCGGCTCGCCGCCCTCGGCGCCGAGGTCGACCGCTTCGAGGCGCTTCCGGGCCGCGAGGACGTGGTGGGAACGATCCGCGGCGTGGGCGGCGGCCGCTCCCTGATCCTGAACGGGCACGTCGACGTCGTGCCGGCGGGGGACGCCGCCGCGTGGCCGCGAGATCCCTGGGGCGGCGAGGTCGCCGACGGGAAGCTGTGGGGCCGCGGCAGCTGCGACATGAAGGGCGGCCTGGCCGCCGGCATCGTCGCCCTGCGCGCACTCAGGGAGGCCGGCGTCCGCCTCCGCGGCGACGTCGTCTTCCAGTCCGTGGTCGACGAGGAGACGGGTGGCCCCGGCACGGACGCGGCGCTCGAGCGCGGTCATCGCGCCGACGCCGCGATCGTCCTCGAGCCGACGTCCCGCGCCGTGATGCCGGTCGAGGGCGGCGTCATGTGGCTGCGCGTCGTCGTCCGGGGCGTCTCCGGGCACTCCGCCGTCCGCTATCGCTCCGTCCATGCCGGAGGGCAGGGAACGGCGGTCAACGCTATCGAGAAGGCCGTGAAGATCCTCGTCGCCGTTCAGGAGCTCGAGCGCCACTGGGGCAACACGAAGGTGCACCCGCTCATGCCGAAGGGGATCACCACGATCAATCCGGGCGTTGTCGCCGGCGGGTCCGCCGGAGGCGCGGACGGGATGCCGAACTCGATGGCCGCGTACTCGACGATGCCCGACTACTGCGCGCTCGGGCTGAGTCTCAAGTTCCTGCCCGACGAGCGCGTCGAGGACGTCCGACACGACTTCGAGGATTACGTCCGCCGGGTCGCCGACGCCGACCCCTGGCTCCGCGAGCATCCGCCCGAGATCGAGTGGAGCATCGGCGGCGTGACGTTTCCCCCGTCCGAGCTCGCGCTCGACCACCCGCTCGCGATCGCTGTGGCCGACGCGCACCGGGCCGCGATCGGCGAGCCCGAGTGGCGCGGCTTCGAGGCCGTCTCCGACCTCGCCTGGATTGCGCGGGCGGGCATCCCGGGGCTCCTCTACGGCCCGGGCGACGCCATGCACGCGCATTCGTCCGCCGAGTACGTCGAGGTCGACGATCTGGTCGACTCGGCGAAGGTCGTGGCTCTTGCGCTCGCCGGCTGGTGCGGGACCGCGTAGGTATGCGGCCAGCGCGTACGGATCGTTAGCGACAAGCTCGACGCCTAGCGACGAACGACCCCGCCGGTGACGCCGAGGGTGTGTCCCGTGACGTAGGCCGCGTCGCCCGACGCGAGGAAGGCGACAGCTCCCGCGATGTCGGCAGGCTCGCCATGGCGGTGCAACGGCACCCGGTCCACGATCGCGAGCCGCGCCTCCTCGAACGTCGTACCGGCCTGCTCGGCCCACACGTGGATTCCGTCCCATTGCATGTCGCTGCGGACGTAGCCGGGCGCGACGCTGTTCACGCGCACCCCGTACGGAGCGAGCTCGAGCGCGAGCGTCTGCGTCAGCGCGATCACCCCCGCCTTGGTCGCCGAGTACGGCCCGGTGCCCGGAAACGGCTCCTGACCGAAGATCGAGCTGATCGTGACGATCGAGCCCGAACCCGCCTCGCGCATGTGGCGGCCTGCCGCTCGACACGTCAGGTATGCGCCGCGGAGGTTGACGGCGACGACGGCGTCGAAGCCGTCCGGGGCGACGTCAACGAGATCCTTCAGCTCGCCGCCGATGCCGGCGTTGGCCACGGCAAGATCGAGCCGACCGAACGCCGCGACGGCTCGAGCCACGGCAGCGTCGATATCGTTCTCGACCGAGACGTCACCGACCATCGCAACGACCCGCCCCTCCGGTGGCCCGTTCTCGGCGCGGATCGCCTCCGCCACGCCGGCGACGCTCTCCTTGAGATCGAAGAGAAGCACCGACCAGCCGTCTGCGGCGAGCCGCCGGGCGATCCCCTCGCCGATCCCGCCGGCCGCGCCTGTGACGATCGCCGCGCGGGCGGTCACGCAAGCTCCCGGTCTGCATGAGCAGCGATCTCGTCGCAGGTCGTCACCCAGACGTCGCCGAGCGAAAGCGTGTGGTCGATCAGCCGGTCGAGCATCGCGATCCGTGACGGCCTCCCGATCACCTGCGGGTGCATGGTGAGGACGAAGCTGCCTCCGAGCCGGCGGATGCCCTCGAGCTCCTCCGTCCAGATCTCCTCGACCTCGGACGTGCCGCGGATCGTGCGCGCAGCGTCCTGCGCCGCCCAGGCGAAGTGCGGCCAGTCGTCGAGGAGCCACTGGATCGGCAGCTCCACGATCCGCCGACCCGGATGGCGGTACGGACGGAGGTCGTCCATGAACTGGCTCGAGTAGCGAAGGCCCTTCGCCTCCAGCAGGTCGAGGGTATCGGGGCTGACGTCCCAGGAGGGAGATCGGTAGCCGGTCACCGTGCCACCGGCCCTGGTGAGGAGCTCGTAGGCACGGTCGAGCTCGGCCGCCTCCTCGCTACGGCTCAGGTCGGCCGGGGAGGTATGCGTATGACCGTGCAGCGCCAGCTCGTGACCTTCCTCGACGATCGCCGCGACGGTCTCCGGGTAGAGCTCCACGTTGACCCCCGGCACGAAGAACGTCCCGCGGACGCTCTTGCGTCGCAGCACGTCGAGAATCAGCGGTACGCCGACCCGCGGCCCGTACCGGGCCAACGAGAGCAGGCCGGGACGGTTGGCGTTCTCGGGGTCCATGGCAAGCCACGGGGACTCGGCGTCGACATCGAACGTGAACGACGCGGCCGCGCGCTTACCAGTCGGCCAGCCCGGAACGGTCATCAGGCGCCGACGAGCGTCTCGAGCGGCACCTTGACCGGCTGGCCTCCCTTCGCGGCCGACTCGTCCATGGCGAAGCACACCGCCATCGACTTCCAGGAGTCATGGATCGAGGCGTGCGACTCGACGTCGTTCTCGATGCACTCCATGAAGTGGTCGATCTCCTCCTTGAACGGGTGGTGGGTGACCTCGGCCGAGTCCGGCACGATCGTGGGGAACTTCCAGTAGCCGAGGCTGCCGGGGTAGTGCTTCGAGGAGTAGACCTCGTTGTTGATGATCGTGCCCTCCGTCCCCATGAGCTTGCAGTTGAAGATGTACGGCGTGTCGGCGTCGAGGACGGTCGAGAGCTTGCCGGGGGCGCCGCTCGCGAACTTGAGGGACGCGACGATGCTCGGGTCGTACTCGAAGTCCTGATTGATGCGCTTCGGTCCCGAATACGCGGCCACCTCGACGATCTCACCGCCGAGGAAACGCAGGATGTCGACCGCGTGGCAGCCGCCGCAGACCACGGCGCTGCCGGAAACCTCCTTCTTCACGAACGAGGGATAGCCGGGGTAGGCCGTCTTGAACGGGTGCCAGTAGTCGGCCTCGCCGTAGATGAGGTCGCCGAGGACGCCGTCCGCGATGAGCTGCTGGACGGTAAGGAACTGCGGGTTCCAGCGCAGCACGAAGCTCGTCACGGTCTTCACACCCGCCCTGGCGACCGCGTCGCGGATCGCGAGCGAGTCGTCGAGCGAGAGCCCGACCGGCTTCTCGACCACGATGTGGCGACCGGTCTCGGCGGCGCGGACGCAGTGCTCGCGACGCGAGTCCGGGTGCGTGCACGATGCGATGATGCCGATGCGCTCGTCGTCGAAGAGCTCGTCGACGGACCCGTACTCGCGCGCCTCCACGCCGTGGTCGGCGAGCAGCGCGGCGCCCTTGCCGGACGTTCGGTTGTAGACGCCCACGATCTCCGTCAGCGGGTGGTCCCGGAACACCTTCACGTACTCGCCCGCGACCCAGCCCGTGCCGATGATTCCCACTCCGTACTTGGCCATGTCTTCCTCCTCGTCCTTCTACGAGCCGGTATAGGCGACGACGTCGATCTCGACCATGATCCCCGGAAGCACGCTCTGGACGGTCGTCCGCGTCGGCTTCGGGTCGGGGAAGTGCAGTGCGTAGACCGTGTTGAACGCCGCGAAGTCGCCGATGTCCGCAAGGTGGACGGTCGCCTTGACGACGTCGGCCATCGAGGCTCCCGCGGCCTCGAGCACCGCCCGGACGTTCTCGAGCGTCCGCGTCACCTGTTCCTCGATGGTCTCCCCGACGATGGCCCCCGTGGCCGGGTCGAGCGGGCCCTGGCCGGAGACGTAGACGAAGTCCCCCGCCCTGATCCCCTGCGAGTAGGCGCCGGCCGGCGCCGCGCCGCTCGTCGTCGTGATCTGCTGCTTGGCCAATGTGCGTCTCCTCCGTTCGTCGATGTCCAGGGTCAGAGGATGCCGTGCTCCCGGAACACCTGCCTGATGCTCGCGCCAGCCCGCAACACGTCCCGGACCATGTTCTCGCCTTCCACCTTGGCGAGAGCCCTGTCGACGACCTCCTGCTCGACCCCGCGCGGGACCGCCACGCAGCCGTCGACGTCGCCGACGACGAGGTCGCCGTCCTCGACGTGCACCCCGCCGCACTCGATCGGCACGCGGATCGCCATCACGTCGAGGCGTCCCTTCGAGTCGGCCGGCGAGTAGCCGCGGACGAAGACGGGAAACGGGATGTCCGCAATGCCCCACGCGTCGCGCGTGAGCCCGTCGATGATCGCGCCCCGGCCGCCCCGAGCCTTCGTGTGGGTCGACAGCAGCTCTCCCCACATCGCGGCCCGCAGGGAGCCCTGCGTGGTGCAGACGACGACCTCGCCCGGCTCGATCGAGTCGAGCAGCTCGAGCTCGAGCTTGAACGGCTCGTCGGGCACCTCGTAGACCTCGCATGCCAGCATCGTGGCCGCACGGCCGACGAGCTTCGCGCCGCCCCCGAGCGGCCTGATGTCGTGGCTCATGACCTGGTTGCGGTGCCCCAGGTCGTCCATCACGTCTGCGAGGACGGACGTGTAGAGCATCGACTCGACGAGCTCGTAGTACGCCTCGGAGTTTGTGTCCATCACACCTCCATCGGTTGGCGCTCCGCGACGGAGCGCTTGAGCGCCTGCTCGATGCGGATCGCGGCGATGCCGTCGGCGATGTCGCACGAGGGGCGGCTCCGGTCGCGCGCACATTCGACGAAGTGGCGGACCTCACCGGCGAAGCCGTGCAGATGCCGCGGGTCGACCGCGTCGCCGGGAAGCTGGTCGTTCGGCTCCCACAGCTCGGGGCCGCCGCCGCCGACATGCGCGGTCACCGTCCGCCAGCCGTCGACCGCCACGGAGCTCTGCCGGCCCGTGACGACGACGCGCTCGTTCAGCCGCTCGAGGCAGTTGAGCTGGAGCGTTCCGACGGCGCCGCTCGCGAAGCCGAGGACGCATGCCCACGCCTCCTCCTGCGCCGGCTCCTGGCCCTCGGCCAGCCTCCACATGTCCCGCCAGGCGGAGCCGACAACGGGCAGCTCGAGACGGCTCGCCCGCCACTCGGGCGTGTCGCCCTCGGCCCGGCTGATCCGGGTCGCGAAGACCCAGGAGATCTCGCCCATGAAGAACCGGGCCAGGTCGAGATGGTGGCAGCCGAAGCCGTTCAGGAAGTCGTAGACGGCGCGCGGCGGATAGACGCCGAACGTCCAGCGCGCCTCGTAGGCGGACGGCGGTCCGAAGTCCGGCCGTGAGGCGATCTCGCGCGCCCGCAGGTAGGGCTCCGAGAAGCGCTTCATGAACCCGACCATGACGTGGCGGCCGCAGCGCTCGGCCACGTCCTGCATCGCCTGACAGTCCTCGAGCGTCTCGGCAGGGGGCTTCTCCACGAAGACGTCGAGCCCGGCCTCGAGGCACGCGATCGCGACGGCCGGCTGAAGTCGCGGGTGCATCGCCACGAGGACGCAGTCGAGGCGGGCGCGCTCGAGCATGTCGCGGTAGTCCGCGTAGACCTCGGGAATGCCGAAGTCGCGAGCGCATCGCCCGGCGCGATCCTCGTCGACATCGCAGCAGGCGACGAGCTCGCCGATCTCGCCCCCTTCGGCGAGCTCACCGATCGCAGCACCTGTCTCGGGCGGGTTCGAGACGGCGAGGCGGAAGCTCGGGTACAGGTTCTGGGTCGCGTGGCTGCCGCAGCCGATGAAGCCGATCCGGACGAGCTCACTCACGACGCGCTGATCCTACGCTGCGGGCTGAGCGCCCGCCCGCCCCAGCTCGAGGGGCCGCAGCGCCGGGTACAGCTCGCGATAGACGCCGTAGATGTCCGCGTAGGCGAAATGGGCTCGCGGGTCCGGCTCGACCGTTTCGGACACGGCCACGAAGCGCTCGATCTCGCCCCAGTCACGGAATGCGCCTGCGCCCATACCGGAGGCGAAGGCCGCGCCGAGCTCCGAGCCGGCCGCGTCCGAGAGCGCCTCGAGCGGGTACCCGACGACGTCCGCCACGACCTGTTTCCACAGCCGCGAGCGGGCTCCACCGTTCGTCGTCCGGACACGCGTCGGCCGGTAGCCGAGCTCGGCGAAGACGTCGAGGTGATGCCGGAACCCGAACGCCGTCGCCTCGAGGACGGCGCGGAAGAGGTGGCCGCGCGTGTGGTCGAGCCGCAGCCCGGTGAAGGCGCCACGCGCCTCGGGGTCGTTGATCGGCGTCTTCTCTCCGAGCAGGTACGGGAGCGCGATGACGCCGCCGGCGCCCGGGCCTACCGTGTCCGCTTCCCTGTCGAGCGTGTCGAGGGACGCGCCGCCCGCCACCTCGCGCTGAAACCAGCGGATAAAGCTCCCGGACGTGGCCATGCACCCGTTCGGCAGGTAGCGGCCGGGGATCAGGTGGAAGTCGAGGTACAGCCGTTCGTCGACCAGCGGCTCGACGGCCGTCATGAGGATGTCTCCCGCGCTGCCGAGCTTGATCAGGAGGTCGCCTCGCTCGACGACGCCGGCTGCGAACGCCGAAGCGACGTGGTCGGCCGAGCCCGCGACGACGGGCGTTCCCGGGCGAAGGCCGGTCTCCGCCGCCGCTTCGGCGGTCACCTCTCCGACCACCTCGTCGGGGCGGCGCGGAGGTGGGAGCCGGGCAGGGTCGAGACCCGCGGCGGTGCAGATGTCCTCGGCCCAGGCGCCCGTCGCGAGCTCGTAGAGGCCGCTCTCGAGCGCCCAGTTGCGCTCGACGGCTCGATTTCCGGTCAGCCGTAGGACGACGTAGTCGTAGGAGCCGAGAACGGTGTGGGTCGCCGCCCACACATCCGGCTCGTTGCGGGCGAGCCAGAGCGCGGTCGGCCCGACCGACTGCTGCGTGACGGGTGAGCCCGTGCGAGGCAGCACCGAGGGGCCGAGGGCAGCGCGCAGCTCCTCGACCTCGCGCGCGGCGCGCGCGTCGTTCTGCTGGATCGAAGGACGCAGCCGCCGGCCGGCCTCGTCGAGGAGAATGACGGCCGGCACCATGCCGCTGACGCCGATCGCGGCGACATCCGAGACCGGCAGCTCGCGGCAGAGCGAGCAGACGTTGGCCCACCACTGCTCGGGGTCCTCCTCCGCCCAGCCGGGACGGGGAGAGCGGAGCTCGACAGGGCGTTCGGCCTGAGCGAGGATCGCGCCGGCCGGATCGACGACCACAGCTTTCGTGGCGCTCGTTCCGACGTCGATGCCGAGGAGGACGCTCACTCGGCCACGCTCGTCCCCGGACAGACGTCCACATCCCCGCCCAGGGAGGGGGGACCCGCCTCCCCCGGCAATCCTAGTGCGCGAATCCGCACGAGACCGCCACGGACCGTTTCAGATGTGTGTCGAACCTGTGACAATTCACAGACAACCACCGCCGCTCAGCCGCGCGCCGCAGCCAGGAAACGTTCTACTCGCGCCGGATCGACAGGGTTCCATGTGTAGCCGTCGACCTTGAGGTCGCTGCCGACGATCACCCCGTCCGCGACCGCGAGGTATTCGCGGACGTTGGTCGACTTCGCGCCCGTGTTGAGCAGCACCGGCACGGCCCCGGCCACTGCCTCCTTCGCCTCGCGCACCGCGTCGAGAGACGGCTCGGCGCCTTGCATCGGCCCTGAGACGAGGACGGCGTCGGCGAGGCTCGAGACGACGGCGGAGCGCGCCACCTCCCCCACCCCGCGGCGGCCGAGCGGAGACGCGAGCTCCGGCGTGACGTTCATGAGAACGCGGACGTGCTCGGCCCCGAGCCGCCGTCGCTCGCGCAGCAAGCCGGCCGCGTCCGTGTTCCAGAGGCCCATGTCCGACTCGTAGACGCCTGTTGTGACCTCCCGGATGAACGACGCGCCCGTGGCGACAGCAACGGCGAGGGCCGCGCCGGCATCCCAGAGGAAATCGACGCCGAAAGGCCGGTCCCGCGGCGCCAGCTCCGTCACAACTCTCGCCAGCACCGCCACGCCCTCCGGCCCGGCCTGCAGCGCGTAGGGCCGATCGCCCTCGTTGCAGAACATCACCCCGTCGACATCGGCCCCGAGCAGGATCTCGAGGTCTGTGCGCACCGCCTCGACGATCCCGTCCACGCCCGCCGGCTCGTCGTAGAGGGGCGTGCCGGGCAACGGCGGCAGATGCGCCATCGCGATCACCGGCTGCTCGCGCTCGAAGAGCTCGGCGAAGGACGGTGTCCGAGCCATCGTCCGCCCGAGCGTAGCGACGACCGCGGTAGATTGCCGCGATGGACGACGGGAAGTACCCGTGACGCCGTACGCGATGCCGGGGATGGACGTCTCCGTGGAGCGGGACGTCCCCCTCGAGATGGCGGACGGCGTGACGCTCTTCGCAGACGTCTACCGCCCGCAGGCCGAGGGGCCCCATCCCGTCCTGCTGATCAGCCATCCGTACGACAAGACCGCGGCGGAGAGCAACTTCGGCTACGACCACCCGTCCTTCTACGCGCGCCGCGGCTACATCGCCGTCACGCAGGACTGCCGCGGCCGCTGTCGCTCCGAGGGGACGTTCTACCCGTTCCGACACGAGGCGGACGACCTCACCAACACGATCGAATGGTGCGCCCGGCTACCGGGCGCAGACGGGCAGGTGGCGACGTACGGCTTCTCGTACCCGGGCTTCAACCAGCTCCTCGCCGCGCAGACACGTCCGGGCGGCCTGAAGGCGATCGCGCCCGCGTTCACGGCCGGCAGCCCCTACGCCGAATGGTTCTACCGCCAGGGCGCCTTCTCGCTCGCATTCGCGGCGTCATGGGCGAACTACCTCGCGCTCGACGTGGCGGTGCGGCGTCGCGACGACGACGCCTTCGGCGCGTACGCAGGTGCTCTCGGAAGCGCGCCGGGGCTCTTCTGGGTCCTGCCGCTCACCGCGCACCCTGCCCTCACGACGAGCGATACCCCGTTCTACCTCGACTGGCTCGCCCACCCGACATTCGACGACTACTGGCGGCCCTTCGAGGTCGACCATGCCGCGATCGACGTTCCCGGTCTCTTCGTCGGCGGTTGGTACGACGTGTTCGTACGCGGCACGGTACGCAGCTACCGGGAGCTCGCCGAGCTCGGACGCGCCCCGCAGAAGCTCGTCATCGGGCCGTGGCATCACATGCCCTGGGCCCCGCTCGGCGGCGCTGAGGGCGACGTCGGCTTCTCGGTCGTCGACGACTGGCAGCTCCGCTTCTGGGATCACGCCCTCAAGGGTGAGGAGACCGGTGTCTTCGACAGCGCCGCGACGGTGTACGTCATGAACGACGGCTGGCGCGATCTCGACGCCTGGCCACCGTCATCCGCCCGCCCGACCGACTGGTTCCTCCACTCCGATGGCCGCGCGCTGACGCCTCACGGCGACGGGTTGCTGTCCACTGAGGCCCCCCGCGACGAGCCACCCGACGTCTTCACGTACGACCCGGGCCTGCCCGCGGTGAGCACGGGAGGCCACTCCTGCTGCGTCGAGACGATCGTCCCGATGGGGCCAGCCGACCAGGATCCCGTCGAGCGCACGAAGCTCGTGCTCGTGTACACGGGCGCGCCGCTCGTGCGCGACCTCGACGTCGTCGGCGACGTGACCGTGACGCTGCATGCGGCCACGGACGCACCGGATACCGACTTCACGGCGAGGCTCTGCATCGTCGACGCCGCGGGCCGCTCGACGAACCTGCTCGAGGGGATCGTCCGCGCTCGCTACCGCGACTCGGCGCAGAGCCCGACGGCGATCACACCCGGCGAGGTCAACGAGTACCGCATCGAGCTCGGCCCGATCGGGGTTCGCTTCCCCGCCGGCGCCCGGATCCGCCTCCAGGTTGGCAGCTCGGACTTCCCGCAGTGGGATCGTAACCTCAACACCGGCGGCCCGTTCGCCACCGAGGGCGCGACGGCAGGCCGAATGGCGCTCCAGATCGTCCTCCACAACGACGCCTACCCGAGCCGGCTCACCCTTCCTGTCGTGGAGTAGCTTCTCAGCTGATGCGGCAGGCCCGCCACGCTTCGGCGGGGCGAGCAGGACTAGCCACCGTCCTCCTGCTGCTCCTCGAGTCGCTCCTGTAGCTCCTCGACCCGCTCCTGCAGCTCTTCGAGGCGCTCCTCCCGAGCCTCTTCTCGTGCCTCGCGGGCTTCCTCCCGTGCCTCGAGCTCCGCGACGCTCGTTGGGCCAAGCTGCGCTGTCACCGCGACGATCACCACTGCGACGATGGCCACGCCCACCAGCAGCGAGCCGAGCAGCTGGACGAGCTGGCGACGGCCCTCGTCCATGTCAACGATCGACGAGGAACTGGCCGGCGGAGCTCGCCCAGGTGAGCGCCATCAGGACGAAGACTGCGGCCCCGATGAGCGGCAGGAAGCGGCTCAGCCCGTGCCACCACCGCACCACTGCCACCTTCAGAGCCAGCGCCAGGAGCAGCCCCACGCCCGCGATCATGTGCAGCCTGCCGTCGTCCTCTGAGAATCCGAACACCGACAGGCACATGACCGCGACCAGGACCGTGACCAGCACGATCGCGTCTCCCGATGCGCGGTGCGCGAGCGCCGCCGGTCGGGCACCCAGGAACGGCGGCCGCAGCTTGCCGTAGCCGACTGCGATCAGCACGAGCTGATAGACGGCGAGCGCAGCGACCACCGATGCCAGCACGACCTTCACCTCGGTGACGTTGCCGCGCGTCAGGCTCTCGACGAGATCCTCCATGCTCGCCTGTCTACCACATCGCCGGTGCCGCGAATCCCCAGCTTGCCGGGCAACATCAGACGATGACGCCGGCCGGATGAGATCCGGCCGCTACGTCTGACGGACCTCGTCGGCGAAGACGATGACCTGGTCGGCCACCCGCGCGTACCAGTCCTCGAGCATCCCGGCCATCGCGGCCGAGGACTCGATCTCGGCCTCGAAGGCAGCCCTGTCGTCGAGCTCCATCTCCTCGAGGTACTCGAACGTGGGCTCGCCCTCCATGGTCCCCGACACGCGCCAGACCCGGTAGTGGCGGGTCGTCGTCAACGTGTCGTTCGCGGGCACGTTGACCTCCCGGAACCACTCCTCGTACTGCTCCGGGGTGACCCCCGGCTTGAGCCGGAACACGACGAAGCACTTCACGACGTTCCCTCCCTGTCAGGCGCCAACCGCGGCCGGCCGAGGCTCGTCGAGCTCCGCGACCCACCGCTCGACCGTCTCCGCCCCGGCGTTGAGCTCGGCCGCCAGAAATACGAGCTCGTCAGCCGAGGGCCGCCGCTCGGCGAGCGCGCGCCGCAGGAACGAACGCCGGATCCCGTCGAGGTCGACGTCCTCGACCCGGAGCTGCTCCGGCGACTCGGGTATGGCGATCACCCGGCCCGGCACGTTCTCGTCCGGAGCGCCGCGCCGCACCTCGACGCCGAGGTCGCGGGCGAACGTGAGCTGCGCGGTCGGGTGCTTGCCCGCACCCGTGTACTCCGTCTCCTGGACTACGACAACGGCGTCGCGGTCGAGCTCCTGGGCCAGCACGAACGCGGCCGCGAGCGACGTGTTTCCGGCCGGGCCCCGCTCGAGCCCCTCGAGCTGGGCCAGGGCCTCGGTCATGTAGAAGACCTCTCCCTGCGTGACGGTGACGTAGCGGTCGAGGTAGCGCAGCGGCCGCGCCGCGTTGCGCGGCACGTCGACGCGGTCGGGATTGACGAGGAACGGTACGCCGAAGCCGGTGTGGCCCGTGGTAAACGACTTGCGGTTGAAGTCGGAGTCGGAATCCATGCGCAGGCCGTGCAGGTCGACGCTGACACCGACGATCAGGCTGGCGTCGCATCCCGCGGCGCGCAGGCCGCGGGCGGTGCCCGTCACGTTGCCTCCGCCCGCATGGGTGACGACGACGGCGTCGGGATCGCGCCCGTAGCGCCTCTGTACCTCCTCGCCGATCTCCAGCCCGAGCGTCTCTATGCCCGCGACCGCATGCGGCGTGTAGAGCGAGGCGCTGAAGTAGCCCGTCTCCTCGAGGAGAAGCAGCATCGTGTAGAAGAGCTCCGGCCCGACGGTCAGCTGCCACACCTCGGCGCCGTACGACTCGCAGGCCCGGCCCTTCTCGACGATCTCCGGCTGGCCGCGCCCGGCCGAGTCGAAGACTTCCTGGAGGACGATGCATGCGAGGCCGCGCATCGCCGCCTGAGACGCCACGGCAGCCCCGTAGTTGCCCGAGGTGGCCGCGATCACGCCCTCGTAGCCGAGCCGCGCCGCCTCGTGCACCGCGACCGCGGCTCTCCTCGCCTTGAAGCTTCCGGACGCGTTGACGGCCTCGTCCTTGACGAGGATGGTGGCTCCTTTGCCCGGCGCCGCGAGGTCGCGCGCGAGCCGTGTCAGCCGCGGCAGCTCGAGCAGCGGCGTGCCGCCGACCTTCGCCTCCCGCTGGATGCGCACGACGTCGTCCAGCCCGTAGCCGGAGGAGCGAAGCAGCGCCTCGTAGTCGAAGGCGACGCCGTCCTGTTCGTAGGCCTCGTAGTCGACGCCGACGGCCCGCCGCTGGATCTCTCCGCGCCGCGCGAGCACCGCTTCGTAGGAGCGATCAGCCACCTGCCGGCTCCGCCAGCCGCGCGCGCAGCTCGCCGCCGATCGCGAGCAGCTCAGCCACGGGCTCGCCGAATGAATGCCCCGGCGCGGGATGCAGGCGCACGAGCGTGCCCTCGACGCGCCGGGCGGCGAGCGTGCGCACCGCCGCGGGCTCGCCGACCGCAGCCTCCGCCTCGAGGAACCCACGCACGCGCGCGACGAGCGGCGTCGCCGCCGTGTCCTCGGGAAGCCCCGGTGCGCGCAGGGCGGGCTCGAGGACCACCACGGAGAGCTCCGCCCAGTCGCCCGGATGGCCACCAGCAGGCGGGCGAACGCTCGCACCTACGGCAGGCGCGCCGGAGGAGGTAGGGGCGGGCCTTGGCCCGCCCGCTGGCAAGGGCTGTCTCACCCTACGCGCCCGCTTCCACGCCCGCTTCCGCCCCGCTCGGCCTGGACGAGCGGCGCATGTAGACCATCCGGCAGACCGAGTCCCCGAGCGAGCGGAACTGGTCCTGCGTCACGAAGAACGTGTCCCAGAGGCCGAGCGCTTTCATGAGCGCCTGGTAGTAGTTGGCGGAGGTCGGCCCGATCGTCTTCTTCATCATCTCGCTCGCCGCCTCCTTGCCGTACATGTCGACCATGTTGTCGAAGTACGGGCAGGTCTTGATGATCGCGACGAGCCGGTCGTCCGTCTGCTCCACGTTCTCGACCTCGCACCCGATCGCCTCCCAGTAGGCGCGGTTGAGCCTCGCGAGGTCCTCGGTCGTCTTGAACTCCTGCATGCCGACGACGCCCTTGATGACGTCGAGGAAGCCGAGCGCGAACCCCTCCCAGACGCGGGAGTACATGATCACGCCCTCGCGGGCGCCGTAGAAGTCCTCCCAGACGCGCCACATCTGGTGGTCGTGGCCCGTGAAGCCGCGGTTCCAGAGGATCAGCGCGTCCTCCTTCGACAGCTCGAGCCGGGACGCGATCTCGTCGGCGCCGATCTCGAGCACGGGCCCGTACGGGGGCTCGTCGCTCTTTCTGGTGAACACCTTCTGCGCAGCGTCGTGGTACTTCTCGGGAATCCGCCGCCATACCTCGTCGTAGTGGCGCCGGGCCTCCTCCTCGCCCTTGTACTCGACCGTGGCGTTCCACATGAGGTCTTCCTCGAGCGCGAACCCGAACGCCCACGTCGTGATTGCCACGTCCAGGGACTGGCCGGTGCGCTCGATCGCCTTCACCACCCAGTTGCGCTCGTCCTTCGGGTCGTCGCCGAGCGGCCGCAGCAGAATCGGCGCCTTCATGTCGATCGGCTGCTGCTCGAGGCTCAGCCGATCGGCGGGGATGAACTTGCTCGTGTCGGTCGTCATCGGAGCCCCCTAGATGGTTGATCGGTAATTGTGGTGCCGTCGGGGACGGCAGAGACCGAGCGTGAGAGCGCGATCATGGCTCGTGCGTATCGGCAGATACGTGCGAGGCACGAGCGCGGTCTCAGGCGACGGTATCGGCCGCCATTCGGCGGTGCCACGGTTACCGGTCAATTACAGATCAATCATCTAGACCGTCGCTGCGAGGCACTCGTCGAGGAACGGGGTCGTGGTGAGGATCTCGACGCCGTCGTCGCTCACCATCACCGTCTCCTCGAGCGCCGCCTGGATGTAGGTGTCGTCCCCGACCATCTTGTGGAAGCGCGGCTCGAGCGTGAAGCACATCCCCGGCTCGAGCACGACGTCGAGATGAGCGGGCGCCGACCCCGCCTTCATGCACACGGGCAGCTCGCAGCAGTTGAGCCCGATGCCGTGACCCGTGTCGAAGCGGTTCTGCATGTAGCCGAAGGACTCCGCCGTCCTGCGCACGGCCGCGTCGACCTCCGAGATGTGGATGCCTGGCCGGATCTGCTCGATGCCCGCGTACATGGCCTCGTAGTTGACGCGGTAGAGCTCCTTGAACTCGGGCGTCGGCTCGCCGACGAAGCCCGTTCGCATGCAGTCGCCGTTGTAGCCCTCGACGATCGGGCCCATGTCCATGACGACTGCGTCGCCCTCCTTCAGGGCCCGGTTGGTCGGGTAGAGCGCACCCTCGGTCACCTCGCCGGAGGTGAGGAACGGGTAGAACCCGTCTCCCTCCGAGCCGAGGGCGTACATCCGGCCCATGAAGGCGCCGTACACCTCGTACTCGGTGACGCCGGGCGCGAGCGCGTCGAGGCCCGCCTGGACGCCCTCGCTCGCCACCCAGGCAGCCTTGCGCATCAGCTTGCGCTCCTCGTCGTTCTTGGCGATGCGCTCGAAGAGCAGCGCCTCCTCGGCATTGACGAACTCGATGCCCGGCATCGCCGCGCGGAAGGCCTCGAGGATCACCCAGGAGACGCGGTCGACGCCGACCTTCCCGCTCGTGACACCCAGGCCTTTCAGCGCGTCGCGCACCCAGGTCGCGTAATGCTCGTGGATGAGGCTCGCGTTGAAGACGGAGTAGTGGTCCCAGCCCGTCTGCTCCTTCAGCGCGGCACCGTCGTCCGCCCAGTGCGGTCCCGGCGCGACGTGGAGGCCGCAATCGAGCGAGCGAACGGCGCCTTCCTTCGAGACGAGCGCCAGTGAGTTCGGCTCCCAGCCGTACACGAAGAACCGGCGCACGTCGGCGACGTACTGCACGTTGTCGTGTTGCGTCGCAACGAGCGCGCTCGCGCCGAGCTTCTCGCAGACACGAAGCGCCCCGTCCTGACGCAGCTGGATCAGCCGCTCGTGGTTGACCTCGTCATCCGCCATCTGCCGTCCTCCTTTCGGGCTGGCCGAGGCCCGCCCCTACGCCGCTAGACGCCGCGCGGCAGCGCGTCGTCGTTCGCCATTCGCGAGAGCGCGATCGCGGTGATGTCCGCCACGGCTTTCAGCGAGTTGCCGTCCAGGTTGTCGATGCCGTCGTGCACCGAGTGGTAGTAGAAGTCGTCCGGCTTCCAGAACCAGGCCGCCGGCACGCCGGCCTGGATGAAGCGGCCGGACTCGGCGACGCCCCACGGAGCCGTCATGCGGCCGACGTCGTAGCCGAGCTCGCCGGCGATCCCCTCGAGCACGCGCATGAGCCATTCCGTGTGCGGGATCGGCTCCGTGTCGGGCCAGAGACCGAGCTCGACGAGCTTCAGCCTGCCGCCGACGCCGAACATGTCGAGATCGACGGCGGCGCGCAGATCGCGGAGCGTCCCCTCCGCCTGCCGTGCCTCGACGTAGGCCTGCACGCCCGGCGTCGCCCCCTCCTCGGCCGTCGTGCAGAGGAACTCGATCGACCGCAGTGGTTGCATGTCGGCAACGGCCGTCGCGACCTCGATCATCGTCCCGAAGCCGCTGCCGTTGTCGTTCGCGCCCGGATGGATCCCGTGATCGCGGTGGGCGAGGACGACGAGCGTCTCCTCCGGCCATCTGGAGCCTCGCAGCACGCCGCTGACGTTCGAGCTCTCCACGTCCTTCAGCTCGCTTACGACGAGGAGCTCGGCCCTGGCCTGCCCTGCACCGATCGCGTGCATGAGCGCCGCGCCGTCTATGCCCGACACGCAGACCACCGGGATCTGATCGGTGAGGAAGCGGCGCCCGAGATCGCCGTTGCCCGCCTCCATCGACATCCGGTAGGGCCAGGGCAGCGGATGGATGACGACCATGGCGGCCGCACCCCTGCGCGCTGCCTCGGCGACGAACGTGCCCAGCCAGAAGCGGGAGTAGCCGAGGCCCACCTCCTGCATCACGACGATCTTGCCCGTGACGTCGAAGCGGTCGTAGTCGGCCGCGTCGCCCTCGCCGACGAACACGAGCTCTCCCTGGAGCCCGCCGGAGGGCGTGGCCGGCGAGAAGTACGGAGGGATCGTCTCGAAACGCCGTCCCTCGTTGAGCAGCGTCAGCACCGCCGAGTCGTGGCGGTAGCCGAGCGTCGTGAACGGACGATCGTGCACCTCGAGGCCGAGGCCGGCGAACAGCGCACGGACGCCCTCGGCCGCGCGCGCGTCGCCCTCGGAGCCGACGAACCGGTCGCCGGCGGCGACCAGCTGCTCCACGTGCGAGACCGCCCGCGCGCCGCTGATGCGCGCGCGCAGCTCGTGTTCGGCCGGCGAGAGCACGGGGGGCGATCGTATGTCGGGCCGAGTCTGCGCGTCAAGCCACGTACGGCGTTTCGCCGGACTTACCAGCGTAGGATGCGCCGCCCCCGTAGGGCCGGATATATCCGGCCCCTACCCGATGGCCGTGATCAGCGAGCTCGCGCCGTCGAGCTCGTCTTCGAGGTCGCAGCGCCAGCCAACGCCGAACGGGGCCGCGACCACGCTGCCCACGTCGATCGCGCCGTCCCGGATGTCCAGCACCGCCCGTCCGTTCGGGTCGGCGGCGAACAGGTCCCCGTGGTGGCGAAGCGTCGCCTCGTCGACTCGGGCGGGTAGGCCCGGAATCGCACGGAGATAGTGGTAGCCGTTCCGCTCGGGCTCGTCGATGCCGAGCGTCGCGATCACCGCCAGGTCGGCGAGCAGGCCCACGGGACCGATCGTGGACAGATCCTCCGCGCTATAGATGAGGCGTCTTGCAGGGCTTTCTCGTCGCAGCTGCTCGATGTGGCACGCGTTGCCGATGCCCTTGAAGACGCCCTTCGAGCTCTTGAAGGCTCCGCCGTCGTAGCCCGCGTCGAGGGCGCGCGCGACCGCGTCGAGCACGTCGTCCGACTCGTCGATGATGAGCCGCGGCCGGCCGGGCCAGGCGGCGAGCCCCGTGGCGGTCTCCTCGCTCAGGGCCAGGTGCCTGGGAAGGGGCTGCTCGACGTACTCGACGCGACGGGCGAAGTCGACGGTGCCGGAACCGGCCACCAGCTCCTTCCAGAAGGCGCGCAGCGCCGGCGTGTCCGCGAACTGCTCGTTCCCGTCGAGCGTGACCCGATAGTCGCCTTCCGTGGCGCGATTCAGCACGTCTCCGACCCGAGCGAGCCGGTCGAGATCGGCACGGTGGTTGCCCCCTACCTTGACCTTGAAGCAGCGCAGGCCGTAGCGCGCGACGGAGGCCTCGAGGGTCGCGGGCAGGTCGTCGCCGGACGCCACGGCGTCCTCGCCCTCGGCGAGCGCGTCGCCGAGCCCCACCGTATGGCGAACGGCGATGCGCGTCAGCGGCCGGGCGGGCAGGAGCTCGCGCGGCTCGCATCCTGCCAGCTCCGTGTGGAGCGTCTCCAGGCGTATGCCCAGGGTGTTCGCCCGCACCGCCTCGGCGAACGGAAGGCCCCGGGCACGGCAGTGCGCGTCGATCAGCGCCCGCTCCACGAACGTCACGCCGAAGGCCGCGAGCAACGGCGAGAGGCGGGAATCGCCTCGCGGACGCTGCTCCTCGTGAACCCGCTGCCAAAGGTCGAAGACCGATTCGTGCGCTCCGCTGCGCTCGGCGATCGAGCACGCGCTCTCGATCACGCCGATCATCTCGCGAACGTCCTCCGCGTAGGTCGTCTCCGGATTCTTCGTGAACCACTTCGGCGCGAGGTTGTCGGCCGCGAGGCCGATCTCGCGCGTACCGTCGACCTCCACCGTGACGAACAGCACGGCGTGGACGAGCTCGTTCATCTCGGCGATGCCGAACCGGAACGGGATCCGCGCCTCGACCACGGCGCCCCGCAGGCGCCAGTCGAGCAGCCGGATGCTCATGCCGGGCTGCGGCCCGCGGACAGAACCGCGCTCACCTCAGTCCAGGCCGTAGACTCGCGCGGCATTCCCGCCGAGCATCTGGCCGAGACCCTCGGCCGGGATCGGGTCGAGCCCGAGCTTCGCCGCCAGGGACGGCAACGTCTCCCGGAAGAGCTCGAGGCTCGGGCCCGGAGGCGTCACCGGGAAGTCGGTGCCCCAGAGGATGCGGTCGTACGTGCAGCCGAAGCGCGGGCAACGGAGGAGATGCCGCAGCAGGAGCTCGGGCTCCTCGATCGTCGCCCAGTAGCTCACGTCGACGTAGACGTTCGTGTGCTTGGCGACGAGGCACATGGCCTCCTCGATCCACGGCACGCCGAAATGACAGCAGATCAGTACGAGGTCTCGGAAGTCGCGCGCGACGTCGTCCAGCTGGGCGGGGTACTGGTACTTCATGGGCGCGTCGACGAGCGTCGTCCACGACTGGTGGACGATGACCGGGATCCCGAGCTCCATCGCCTTCGCGTAGATGGGCCAGCACAGCTCGCGGTCGTCGGGGCGGTAGTGGTTGTAGGTCGGGTACAGCTTCACCGCCCGCGCCCCGAACTCGCGGACGCAGCGCTCCATCTCGCCGAGCACGGTGTCTCCCTCGTAGCGAGGGTTGACGGTCATGACGGGCAGCGTCTGGTCCGGATACTGGCTGCACACGTCGGCGATGTAGTCGTTCGACACGTGCGCGCCGGAGATCTCGCGCGTCGCCGGGTCGCGGCCGAACGTCTTCGGCTCGCGGGGCGCGACCGCGTAGAGGAAGACCTTGTCCACGCCGGCCGCGCGGTACATCTCCATCATCCCGGGGATATCCGTGCCCTCGTACACGACCGGCGAGATGGGCTCGCCGGAGGCGCGGACGGCGGGCTCGATCACCTCCTCCAGGAACTTCGGCGACGACCAGTCGGCGCGCGAGACGTGGGCATGGCTGTCGATGATCATCGGTTCACGGCTCCTAGATGGTTATCTCACGGATTGCACGAGCGGGTGGCGGCCGTCCGCGAGCGGGAGAGCCACGACCGCTCCATCCTCCACGATCGAGCGATATGCCGCCATCGTGACCTCGACGCCGAAGCGTCCCGCCCTCGCGTCGCTGTCCGGGGGGGTCGAGGTCTCGATCGCACGGGCGAGCTGCTCGAAAGGCGTCGCGGCCCGGAAGTCTCCGAGGTACTGCTCGCGGGTGAGCGTTCGTCCGTCTCGGATCACGAGGTCGTCCGAGGGCAGCACCGTGAGGTTCGCCTCTTCGAACTGAAGCTCGAGCACGCTGTGCCAGTTCCGCGGCGACAACGCGTCGGCGAGATCCATCGAGGGGAGCGAGCGCACAGGCTGCTTGCCGGCGGCGAGCACCGCGAAGAAGCGGCCGTAGTCGGCCACGATTTGCCCGAAGTTCTCGACCTCCGCCTCGCGGTACACGTCCCACGTCCTCATCCACTTGGCCTGGACGGACGCGGGGAGGCCCCAGAGGGCGACCATGTAGTCGACGGCGTAGCAGCCGAGGTTCGTCAGCTCGCCGCCGCCGGACTTCACAGGCGGGTCGAGGCGCTCCGGCCAGAAGTCGGTGAGTGGGAAGTCTGGCGAGAAGGTCATGCCGAAGCTGTGGGCATGGTGCAACGGCTCCCCGTACGCTCCGTCGCGTACCTCCGACAGCAGCTTCGCCGTCAGCGGCTCGAACCGCACGGCGACGATGTCGTGGACGAGCTGCACCCCGTGCCGCTCGACGGCAGTTTCGATCCGGTGGGCCGATTCGAGGCTCTCGCAGAACGGCTTGTTGAGGAAGACGTGCTTGCCGGCGGCGGCGGCCTGCTCGACCCAGTCGGCCTTGTCGCAGGGGTCGCAGCAGAGAGCCACGATGTCGACGCGCGGATCGTCGATCAGTGCCGCCGGGGTGGGCGCGAGCTCCATCCCGAGGGCGCGCTCGAGCGCCGGGGCTCGGCGCGGGTCCGCCTCCCAGCCCGCGACGAGCTCGACGCCGGCCTCGGCTTGGAGCGCAGCGACGACGAACTCGCCGTGCGTGCAGCAATTGCCGAGCACGGCGACCCGGTACGGTTGCGCCGTGGCGCTCACCCGGCTGCGGTGAACGCGGCGCTGTCGCGCCGCTGCTCGGCGGGTCGCAAGCGGCCGAGCCGCCCGCTCAGCCGCCGGCGACGCCGCACCAGTCCATGGCGAGCACGGCGTACGTCTTGCAGGACGTGACCAGCTCGTCGATGAGGCAGTGCTCGTCGTCGGCGTGGGCGACGCGCAGGTCTCCGGGCCCGTAGCTGATCGCCGGCACGCCGCCCAGGTTCAGGAACGTCGCGTCCTCGACAGCCGCGAAGCCGTGCACCTCCGGTCGCCCCCCGAAGCGGGTTCCGGCGGCGGCGATCTCGTGTGCGTCTCCGACCGCGGTGCAGATCGCGTGGTCGGGGTCGACGGAGAAGGCCGGCCAGTTGAGCTTCCACGCGAGCACGGGTGGGTTGTCACGCAGCCAGGGATCGAGCTGCGCCGCCCGCATGACGTGCTCGGTGATCTCCTGCCTCACGTCCTCCGGGTCCTCGTCCGGGTGGTACCAGCAGCAGTAGTCGATCGTCATGAACTCGGAGATGAAGAAGGGCACGGCGACGCCCTTCGGCCCGCCGGCTACGACGCCCGGGTGAATGGTGAAATGACCCGCCGGGAAGAGCGGGTGACGCTTCGTCTGGCCCCACTCGTCCTCGAGCTGGCGGATCGCCTGGAACAGCGCCACGCCCTTGTCGATCGCGTTCACGGCCACGGAGGCGCCGAGCCCGCCGGCCCTGAAGGTATGCGCCCGCATCGCGGCGTGCGACGACTTGCCGGGCGCGGTGACCGAGAACCACCAGAGGCCCGGGCTCGCCGGTACGACCGCCAGCGGCGCCGGCGGCGAGGAGGGCTCCGAGACGACCGCAGCGTCGGCCGTGTAGCCACGCTTGACCGTGGCGGTGACACCGCATTCGTGGTCCATGACCTCCTCCCCGACCACCGCCTCGAGGATCAGGTCGCCCTGCAGCTTCACGCCGCTCTCGACGAGCGCCCGCGCCGCGAAGGCCTGCGCGAGGATGCCCGACTTCATGTCCGTGGACCCGCGGCCCCAGACGCGGTCGCCGTCGATCTTGCCGGAGAACGGCGAGCCGCTCGTCCAGTTGGCCGGATCGCCCGGCGGCACCACGTCCGTGTGCCCGTTGTAGATGAGCGAACGGCCACCGCCCTGTCCCTTCAGCACTCCGACCGCGTTCTCCCGGCCCGGCTCGACCGCGAAGACGTCGAGCTCGCAGCCGATCGAGCGGTAGATCTCGCCGACGAACGCGCCGACCTCACCCTCTCCGCCGACGACGTCGTCGTATACCTGGCCGGGGTACTTCGGGTTCACGCTCTCGATCCGCACGGCGGCGGAGAGCGCCTCCACGAGCTCGCGCTCGAGCGAGTCGACGCGCGCGAGCACCGCGTCGAGGAGACCGCGGTCGAGGCCCACTAGAGCCCGGGGACTTCGAGCTCGGCCGGGGTCGGAATCGGCTCGTCCTCACCGCCCGAGCGGCGTGCGCGGCGGCGCCGCACGTAGTCACGAATCTGTGCGGGCACGCCGACGAGCCCGCGGGTCGTCAGGAGCGTGACGCCGAACATGATGATCCCGATCCAGACGAAGCGCCAGGCGGGGTTGTCGAGGTCCGCGTAGGTGCGGTCGATGTACAGGAGCAGAGCCGTGCCGACGATCGCGCCCTTGGCCGAGCCGACACCGCCGACGACGATCATCGCCAGGAGCAGGAGCAGGGTGTTGAAGTCGAAGATGGTCAGCGAGACGCTGCCGTAGTAGCCGGTGTAGAAGCCCCCCACGAGGCCGAGCACGGCGGAGGAGATGATGAACACGGCGAACCGCGCTCGGACCACGTCGACGCCGAGTGCCTTCGCCACGCCCTCGCTCTCGCGAGCAGTCCGTAGGAGCAGGCCGAGCCTGCCGCCACTGACGAGGCGGTACACGATCAAGCAGAAGATGATCAGCGCCAGGCCGATGAAGAAGAGAACGTTGCGCCCGGTCTCGCTGGAGACTTGGTCTGCCCTGAGAAACTCCGTCGCACCCGCGAGCCCCACGCTCCTGCCGAACTCCTCCTGCTGCTTCACGATCGCTCGCAGCACCTCGGCGATGCCGATCGTGAAGAGGGCGAAGTACACCCCCCGCAGACGGATCGTAGGAGCCGCGATGATCGCCCCGAGCAGGGCACCGAAGCCAGCTGCGGCGAGCACCATGAGGACGACGTTGAGCGAACGCGCACCCGCGATATCGGAGCCGCCTGGAGAACCGCCGGCGATGTAGGCGGCGAGGTAGGCGCCGGCGCCGACGACGCCGACGGTCGCGAAAGAGTAGATACCGGCGGTCCCGATCACGAGCATCCACATGAGGTTGATCGAGACGTAGAGCGAAAAGATGTTCCAGTGACCGCCGAAGTTGTTGTTGTCGTAGACGACGAAGAAGAGGATCACCGCCGCCACGAGGCACCCGACCCAGAACGTCCCGTCAACCACGTTCTTGGGGGTCAGGAGGCTACGCACGCGTGCCCTCCAGGATCCCGCCGACGCCCCGAGGCCTGACGAGCAGGACGATCGCGATCAGCGCGAACTGCGTCAGGAGCACCCAGCTCGCATCGAGGAAGTGCAGTGTCACGGCCTCGGTGGCGCCGATCAGGAGGCCTGCGATCACGGTTCCGAGGATGCTGCCGAGGCCGCCGAGGAGGGCGACGATCAGGCCCTTCACGAGAGGGAGGTAGCCGATGTTCGGCTCCGGATAGAAGATCTGCGACAAGAGGACGGCCGCGAAGCCGCAGAGCACGCCCGAGACGATGAGAATGGCGAACGCCGCCTGCTTGCGGCCGATGCCGACGAGGGCGGCACCTTCGGGATTCTGCGTCAGCGCCCGCACTCCGAGACCGATCTTCGATTTCATGAGCCCGAGGGCGACGAGGACGATGACGACCGTAGCGCTGATGATCGCTCCGCTCTTGTCAGCGGTGATCGTTGACCCGCCCAGCTCGAACTTGGTCGTGCCGAAGAGGAAGTCGATCCCCTTGCGTTGCGGCCCGAAGACGAGCAAGTACGTGTTGACGCCGATGATGGCAAGCCCGAGCGTGGCGATCAGCGACCGGAAGTCCCAGTTGATCTTGCCGTCGAGCGGCAGGAAGACGCTGAGGCAGATGATCAGCCCGGCGACCCCTCCGACGACGATGCCGCCGAGAAAGATGACCGAGGCGTGATCGGAGATGTTCTCCTGCGCCCACCAGGCACCGTACCCCGCCGCCGCGAACGTGACGCCGTGGGCGAGGTTGAGGAAGCCGAGCCCGGCCCAGGTGAGCGAGATGCCCAGGGCGAGCAGGGTGTAGATAGCCGCGAGGTTGACCGCGGTGACAAGCTCGGTCATGTGCCGGCCGCCCCTTCCTCGCCGGCGACCGTGTCTCCTTCGGCGGAAGCCGCAGGCCCACCGTTGGGGCCGCCGCCGGCCTCGATGCCCACGATCTGCCCGCCGTGAACGCGTACGATCCGGTCGATCCAGCCCTCGAGCAGCGACTGGTTCTGCTCGGCGAGCACGAGCGTCCCGCCAGCGAGATCGAGCTCTTTCAGGGTCGTGTAGACGCCGCTTGCGATCCCCGGGGCGAGGCCGAGCGAGGGCTCGTCGACCAGGAACACGCGCGCTTCGGACATGAGGCCTCGCCCGAGCGAGCACATGCGCCGCTCGCCTCCGGAGAGCGTGCCGGCGGCCTGGTCGAGACGCTCAGCGAGCTGCGGGAACAGGCGCAGCACCCGTTCACGCCGGCGCTTGCGCTGGCGCCAGCCTGCGGCGAAGGCGCCCGAGTCGAGGTTGTCCCGAACCGAGAGGCCGGGGAAGAGGGCGTCGCCCTGCGGGATCAGCACGACCCCCGCCCGTGCAAGTCGGTGCGCAGGCGTACGCATGATCGACTTGCCGTCGAGCTCGATCTGCCCGCGGCGCCAGTCGACGAGGCCCATGACCGAGCGCATGAGCGTCGTTTTCCCATGACCGTTGAGGCCGACCAGCCCGACGCGCTCGCCCTGGGCGACCGCGAGATCGATGTCGTGAAGCACGCGTAGCGGCCCGTAGCCGGCAGAGAGCCCGCGAACCTCGAGAACCGTCGTCATGCGGCCTGCGGAGCGTCGAAGTACGCCGCGCGAACGACGGGATCCTCGAACACGCTCGCCGGCGGCCCCTCCGCGATCACCGCACCGGCATCCATGACGAGCACGGTCTCGGCGACGGCGTGCAACAGCTCGAGACGGTGCTCGACGACGACCACCGCCATGCCCGTCTCCGCGGTCACTTCTCGGATGATCGCGTCCATCTCGTCGATCTCGTCCTGCATCAGCCCCGAGCAGGGCTCGTCGAGCAGAAGGGCGGTGGGCTTGCGCATGAGCATGCACGTGAGCAGGAGCTTCCTGCGGTCGAGCGTGTCGAGGCCGCCGCAGCGAACCTCGTCGCCAGTCGTGAACCGCGCCAGCGCCCGCGCAGGCTGCACGTCGGCCGCGTCGAGCTTCGGCGACCACGCGATCCGCGCCGCTTCGAGCGTCTCGCCGATCGTCAGGTCGGTCGGCACGATCGGCGACTGGAACGTGCGCGCCAGACCGAGGCGGGCGCGCCGGTGAACGGGAAGGCGCGTGATGTCTTGCCCGTTCAGCTCGACGTGCCCGCGGTCGGCCGGGTGGTAGCCGGTGATGACGTCGAAGAGCGTCGTCTTGCCTGCGCCGTTCGGCCCTGCCACGCCGAGGATGTGCCCGCCCTCGGCCGAGAGCGAGACCCCGTCGACGGCCACGAAGCCCCCGTACAGGGCCCTGACGTCGGTGCAGACGAGCGACACGGCGTCGTTCAGCTTGCCTCGGTCAGCCTCCTAGAAGCTCAGCCACGGCGGCTGCACGTACTCCGTCTGGATGTACGGTGCCGGGTCGATGATCTGGTGCGAGAGAGCCCCGCTGTCGTCAGGCTGGATCTGGAAGAACAGGTGCGGGTTCCCGAGCGACGGATCCTGGATCTCGGCCGGGTACGAGAGGCAGAAGTTCGCGTCTTCGTGACCGAACCAGTAGCCGCCCGAGACGCCGCGGTGGATGTTCCGCTTGAGCTCGGTGATGTTGGCGTCGAAGTTCCGCGTGTCGCCGGTGATGCCCCAGGCATGGGCCAGCATGTAGACCTCGTCGTAGCCCGTGCCCGCGTTCGAGAAACCGGCGCCCGCGTCCCACATCGCCTGGTAGCGCTCCTGGAAGCCGAGGCCGATGGGGTCGTTCATCGTGCCGAGCACCGTCGCCCAGACGGCGCCGTTCGCGGCGTCGCCCGCGAGCTCGAGGAACTCGGGCACCGACGCGCCGTACTGCAGGTAGACGAACGCGTCGGGCGGATCGGACGCCCACGCCTTCATGAATGCCGCGTGGTCGGCGGGGTTCCAGTGGGTGTTGAAGACGACCGAGGCGCCCGTGTCCCTGACGTTGGAGATGAACGGCGACCAGTCGGCCACCGGCGCCGTGCCGCCTCCGGTGTCGACCGGATCCTTGCCGACGATCTCCCAGCCGGCCGCGGGAGCCGCCTCCTCGGCAGCCGCCGCGATGGTCTGCCCGTAGACGATATCCCCCTCGATGATGTAGATCGACTTCGACGGCGGGTTGAAGAGCCCCTGCGCGATCAGGGCCTCGAGGAAGGGCGGGAAGCCGGTGCCGTACGGCACCTCTGTCGGGTCGGCCTGGAAGACGTTCTTGTACTTGACCGGATCCGACCTCATCTCCGTGACCTGCCAGTCCGCCGTCGAGGCGTTCAGGTAGGGGGCGCCGTAGGCGGCGACGACCTCGTTCGTGCCCGCCACGTTGTGGTATCCGAGGATGATCGCGTCGGGCTCCTGGCTGACGAGGTCGTTGAACGCGCTCGTGATGCTTTCTCCATCGAAGCTGTTCATGTCGACGATCACCTGCTCGATGGTGCGTCCGCCGACCCCGCCCGCGTCGTTGATCTCCTGTCTCGCGAGCCCGGAGCCTCGTTCCATCTGCTCGGCGTCGGTCGCGGCGTTGACAGTTGGATAGGCCGAGCCGATCACGATCGGCTGCGCTCGTGTCCGCCGCGGTCTGACCCGCAGCCGTCGTCGCCGCCGGCTCGTCGCTGGGCGGCGCAGCCGCCTCGCCGCCGTCGTCGTCCTGGCCACAGGCGGCCAGGATGCCGGCGAGCGCGAGACCACCGATGCCTGCGCCGGCCACTCCGCCGAGGAATTTCCGGCGGCTGACGAGCGCGCGCTCGGGCTCCTCCGGGTTCACCTTGGTCTCGTCACTCATTCCTCACTCCTTTCAGCCCTCCCCGACAACGATTTCAACCATGAGACGACGGTAAGCCCCATCGGTTAGCCTCGCCGTGCCCGCTGACCATAACGTCTGACCCTGAACCTTTCAAGTCCGGGCCCCGGCGGCCGTACGGCCTCCCTTCCTGACCCACGCGCGCCAGGTCAGCGCCCACCGCTCGGGGTCGTCGAGCGGCTCGGGGTCGATCTGGTGCACGGTGCTCGAGTGCGGGGACGAGCGAATCACCTCCGGGTCGGAGTAGGCCTCGTCCGAGATCCGGGCGAGGATCGCCGAATAGGTGTCGAGGTCGGCGCGCGAGACGGTCTCCGCCGGCTCGAGCGTCATCGGCTCCTCGACCACCCACGGCTCGTGGCTCGGGAAGTACTGCGCGACGCCGAAGTCGCTTGTGCGCCGAGCGACATCGAGCGTCCCGATGCCGGTGTCCTCCTTCAGCTTCGCCAGGCTGTAGCGGATCTGCTCCAGACGCCGTGTGTCGTTACCGTCGGCGTACGAGACGGCGATGCCCTGGATCTCGGCGACCTTCTTCGCCAGGTAGTTGTTGTTGAGCACGGCGATCTCGGCCACCTCGCGCAGCCCCTCGGCGCCCAGCGCGAGCACCCAGGCGTACGAGCGGACGACGGTAGCCGGCACGCCGTGGTATGCCCGCACCTTGCCGATCGAGTCGGGCCGACCGTGGTCGAGGTAGAAGCGGTCGCCGTCGCGCTCGACGGTGGGCGACGGCAGGAAGCGGGCGAGCTCCTCCGTGACGCCGGACGCCCCGACCGGCATCCCCATCGCGCAGTGCGGCGAGGAGAAGGTCTTGTGCAGGTTGAACTGGCAGAGGTCGAAGCCGGCGTCACGGGCGCGCGTGACCCCGAGGATGCCGTTCGCATTGGCCTGGTCGTAGTGGCACAGGCCGCCCGCGGCGTGAATGACCTCGACGATCTCGGCGATGTGCGGGTTGAAGATCCCGGTGTCCTCGGGATTCGTGATCATGAGCCCTGCGGTGCGCTCCGAGACGGCGGCCTTGATCGCGTCGACGCTCGGGTAGCCGGACTCGTCGCCGTAGACGGTGACCACCTTGAAGCCGGCGGTGGCGGGCCCGGCGCCGTCGCAGGGATGCGAGAAGATCGTCGTCACGATCTCGTCGCGATGCGGCTCGCCGCGCGCGACGTGGTAGGCCTTGATCATGGCCGCGTTCGCGTAGACGGCCTGCGATCCGCCGCCCGGCTGGAAGGTGAACCGGTCCATGCCGGAGATCTCGCAGAGCGCGCGCTCGAAGCGCCACATCGCCTCGAGGATCCCCTGCACGGTCGCGTCATCCTGCTCCGGATGCAGCTCGGTGACCTTGTGCGAGCGGACGAGCTCCTCGTTGACCTTGGGGCTGTACTTCATCGTGCACGTGCCCGCCCCGAGGTGGATGTCGACGTCGATGCCGAGCGTCTCCTGCGAAAGGCGCAGGAAGTGCCGCAGCACCTGCGGCTGCGAGAGCTCCGGGAGCCCCGGCGGGTCGGTGCGGCGCAGCTCAGCGGGAAGCTCGGCGAGCCCGTCGCCGGCCGCGGCCACGTCGGGCTCGGGCTCCGGCAGCAGGATGCCCCGCTCGCCGGGGCTCGACTGCTCGAGCACGATCGGCTCGTTCCAGGAGGCCTGGTGGAAGGGACGGAGGATTCCCCCGTTCTCGCTCATCCCAGCACCTCCGCGAGCGTCGTCGCGAGTCGGTCGATGTCGGCCTGCGCGTGCACCTCGGTGAAGCAGTAGAGGGCGCTCTCGCCGAGCTCCGGGAACTCCCCGGAGATGTCCTTGCCGCCGTAGATGCCGTGTTCCAGCAGCCGCTCGTTGATCTCGGCGGCGGTCTTGCCGGTGCCTGTGAACGAGACGACGAGCTCCTTGAAGGCCGGCCCGGAGAGCGCCGGCGCCTCGACCCCGGGAAGCGCCGAGAGGCGGGCGGCGGCGTAGCGGGCCCGCTGCATGCAGCCCCGGCCGAGCTCCGCGATGCCCTGCGGGCCGAGGAGCGACAGGTACACGGCCACCGCGATCGCCCAGAGGTTCTGCGTCGTGCCGCCGTACTCCTTGGCGTCACCCCGCTGGACGTAGGACATGCGCTCCCAGGCGACCTCGCCGAAGCCGTACTCCCCTTCGACGACGGTCGGCGTCATGCCGATCAGGAAGGTCGGGTACTCGGCCACCCAGCGCTCCTCGTCGGACGTCGCGACGAAGCCCGCGAGGCCGCCGCCGTAGTGCATGTGGACGCCGAGGGGCTGCAGCTCGCCGCAGACGACGTCGGCCCCGTAGCGCGGCGGCGCCTCGAGGACGCCGAGCGAGACGGGATCGACGCCGACGACGAGGAACGCGCCAGCGTCGTGGGCCAGGCTCGCGATCTGCGCGGCCTGCGTCTCGATCGTCCCGAGGTATCCGGGGTTCTCGACGTAGACGCACGCGGTGCCGTCACCGAGCGCTGCCCGCAGCGCGTCGAGGTCGAGCAGGCCGGTTGCCCCGTCGAAGGGCACGAGCTCGAGGTCGATCCACGGCCCGCAGTAGCCGCGCATCACGGCGAGCCGCTCCGGCGAGATCGAGGCCGGTACGAGCGCTTGCCGCCTGCCGGCCACGCGCCCACACATGCAGAGCGCCGTCGCGGCGGCGCTCGCCCAGTCGTACGTCGGCTGGCTCACGGCATCGAGCTCGACGAGCTCGCCGATCAGGCTCGCGTACTCGAAGAGAGCCTGCAGCTTGCCGTGATCCGTGTAGCTCTCACCGTAGTAGGCGGTCAGGAACTCACCCCGGTTGATCACCTCGTCGACGACCGCCGGGACGTAGTGCTGCCAGCAGCCGCCGCCCAGGAAGCTCAGGGCCTCCCGGCAGCTGCCGTTGGCAGCGAGCATCGTCTCGAGGTGGCGTCGCAGCTCCAGCTCCGAGCGGAGTGCCGGCTCGAGCGCCAGCGGGCGCCGGAGGCGCAAGCGTTCGGGGATGGCGCCGTAGAGCTCGTCGATGTCCGCGGCGCCGATCTCGCGCAGCATCGCATCCTTGATCTCGGGCGCCGAGTTCGGGATGTAGGGGTGGACGGGCGATCTCGCGCCGGGCATGCAGTTCCTCCTCCGTCGACCGTCGCTGGGAGACCCAGAACGATACGACCGCGGGAAGCACGATGCCGAAGGTGTGGCTCGCCGAAGGTGTGCTCGCCTCTGGGCTACCCGGAGGCGGCCCGCGCCGTCGCGACCTCGTCGGGCGGCGGGCCGGATGAGATCCGACCCCTACACAGACACCGCGCGATGCCTCTATCCCCCGGAAATCCGGTAGACGACCTCGCGGTCGTAGCCGACGACGATACGGGCGTAGCCGGCGAGCCTTGCGTCCATCGCCTCGTCGCCGGTATCGACGAGGAGCGGGCGGCCGCCGAGCGCAGCCAGCTTCCCCTCCGTCGCGACGACGACGACGTTCTCCGGGCCGACCCGCTCGAGCACGCGGGAGGACAGCTGCTGGTTCCCCCGGCCGAAGAGGAACCCCTGGCCGCCGACCGGCGTGACGACGACGCGCGCCGTACCGGCCGCCACCTTGTCGATTAGCTCGAGCAGGCGCTCCTCGTCGGCGTCGCTATCGACGAGCTCGCGCCCGTGCAAGACGTCGACGCCGAGCACGGTCTTCGCGAGCCCCAGCGCAGTCATGATCGCGCGGGTGGTCGTCCCCGGCCCGACGAGGCAGAGCCGGCCGTCGAGCACGCGGTCGATCACGTGGCCTGCGATCGCCGCCTGCGCCGAGCGATCCGACTCGGCCGTGCGTGCCTTGCCACCCTGCAGGAGGCCGGGCTCCACCGGGACGCGGGCCCAACCGTGCAGCCGCGGGGAGATGGATCCCGCGCGCAGCGCCTCCTCGTCCATGTCCATGACCTCGGCCTCGGTGGTCTCGCGCAGGCCGCCTCGGGCGCAGATCAGTGCCAGCCGCCCGGCGCTGCCCGGGTTGACGGCGAAGACGGCGGAGTGCATCTTCACGCCTGCGGGGATGCCGACCACAGGCACCCGGCTGCCCACGGCGCCGAGCACGTCCACCGCCGTCCCGTCGCCGCCCGCGAAGAGCAGGAGGTCGATTGGGGCGTCGGCGAGGGCGGCGGCGGCCGCCCGCGTGTCGGCGCCGGTGGTCGCGCCTCGCCGACCTCCGATCACGAGCGGCTCGATGCCGGCGCTGCGGGCCTCGTCCTCGCCCATCAGGCCCGCCCAGGAGAGCAGCTCGATCTCTTCGGCGGCCGGTGCGAGCACGCGGAGCGCCGTCGCGGCCCGGCCGGGCGAGACCGGTTCAGCACCGCGGGCGATCGCCTTTCCGACGAGAGCCGGGTCGTCGGATCCCTTGAGGGCGTGACGACCGCCGATCCCGGCGACCGGGTTGACGACGAGCCCGATCCTCGCGCGCACCCTCCGGGTCTAAACGGGCGCGAGCCGCGACAGGTTCGCCTCGGCGGCCGCGATCGCGGCGTCCTGGTGCGGCTGCAGGTCCTGGCCTCCCGCGCCCTGGAAGAACTCGAGGTAGGGGTCGTCGATCGCGCTCTTCGTGCCCGCGAGCTCCTCGACGATCGCCAGCCCGCAGAACGGGACGTACGCGCTCGAGTAGCCGCCTTCGTGCTCGACGACGAGGCGCCCTTCGCAGACATCCTCGGCAACGTCCATCAGCAGCCGCGTGAGCTGACGGTAGCCGTCCGAGTGCATCATCATGCGGGCGAGCGGATCCATGTTGCTCGCATCGAGCCCCGACGCGACGATGATCAGATCCGGCCGGAACGCTCGCAAGGCTGGCGCGACCACCCGCTCGTAGGCCGCGACGTACGCGCCGACACCCGACCCGGCGGGCAGCGGGACGTTCAGGTTGAATCCCTCGCCGGCGCCGGCGCCCACCTCGTGGACGTGGCCCGAGTCGGGCGGATAGTTGTTGTCCTGGTGGCTCGAGATCGTGAGGACGCTCGCATCCTCCCAGAAGATCTTCTGGGTCCCGTTGCCGTGATGGACGTCCCAGTCCACGACCGCGACCCGCTCGAGCCCCCGCGCCTCCCGTGCGTGCTTGGCGCCGATCGCGGCGTTCGCGAAGATGCAGAAGCCGCGACCGCGGTCCGGCTCGGCGTGGTGGCCGGGCGGGCGGGTGAGGGCGTACACGTTGTCCACCGTCCCGTCGAGGACGGCGTCGATGGCAGTGATGACGCCGCCGGCTGCGAGCAGCGCGATCTCGTAGCCGCCGGGCCCGAACGGCGTCAGCTCGCCGGCGTCGCCGCCGTTCTCCGCAGACAGCGCCTTGATGCTCTCGAGGTACGCGGCGTCGTGACAGCGGAGGATCTCCTGCTCGGTCGCGGGCCGCGGCTCCAGGCGCACGAGCTCGGCCAGCAGGCCGCTGACCTCGACGAGGTTGCGGAAGCGCCGTTTCGTCGCCGGGCTCTCCGCGTGCGCCTCGGGCTCGATCACTCTCCCGTCCGCAGGTAAGAAGCCCGCCGCGCTCCGGGTGTCGTACCAGAAGTAGAGCTCGTGGGATAGCCATCCGGTCGCCATCGCCCCTCCAGTCCCGAGTTGTCGCAGGCGGCGAGAGCCTAGATGGTTCGGGTCAGCACCGCGGCGGGTGATTGCTAGGGTCTTCGACAATGCCGAAGCGCTGCTTCTACTGCGCCGGCGAGGCCACGGCCGACGATGCCGGTATCCCGGCCTGGGCGGTCGATCAGGTCGGTCTCGCCGGCGAGTCGCTCGAGCACCTCGTCGCGAGCGGGGAGCCGCTCGAGCGGCCGGGCACCCAGCCTGTCGACTCGATTCCGTACGGTACGCCCTCGCACGCGGAGCTGGGATCCGAGCAGCCCGTCGACCGCCTCCACCAGGCGATCGAGGCCGCCATCGAGGAACGGGCGGAGCTGACCCTCGGCGACTACGCGGCCCGCTCGCTCTGCGCGGCCTGCGCGAAGGCGATGCAGGCTCTGGACGAGCGAGCACGCCTGCTGCTGGCGCCCATGATCGGCAGCAAGCGACGCGAGTACGATGCCGACGAGCAGCGGGTACTCGCCGCCTGGGGGGCGAGGCAAGCCTATGCCGTCCTCGTCGTCGAGGGCAAAGGCGACGGCGTGCCCCCGTGGCACCGGCAGACGCTACGGGAGCGCGGCACGCCGCACGAGGACGTGTTCGTCGGCTACGGCCGTTACCGCAAGGATCATGTCGGCGCGCTCGCCGCACGCCTGCTCGTTCCCCTCGGCGACGACCGCAGCGACATCGAGGCGTACAGCGTCCTGTGCGTCTTCGGGCGCATGGCCCTGAAGGTCTTCGGGATCCACCGGCGGCCGGCGTCGACGCGAGTCAAGCCGCCGGAGGGCGAGATCGTGCGCATGTGGCCGTCCCATCGCGAGGTGGTCGACTGGCCGCCGCTCTGGGCCCTCGACGAGTCGACGCTCGACCAGGCCTTCCTGTACGAGCCGTTCTACCGGCCCTTCGTCTACAGCGAGGTGCGCTACCTGGGCCCCGGCAAGAAGGTCAAGGCGAAGCGAAGGCGGACCGAGGGCCCGGGCCCGCGCCGCTGACGAGCCCCCCGCCCGATCGGCACTACGATCCGTGCCGGTGAGCCGGCTCGAGAATCTGTTCGCACGCAACCGGGCCTGGGCCGGGGGCATCGCCCAGCGCGACCCCGACTACTTTCCGCGCCTCGCCGCGCAGCAGGCCCCGCGGTACCTGTGGATCGGCTGCGCGGACAGCCGAGTGCCGGCAAACGAGATCGTCGGTCTCGAGCCGGGTGAGCTCTTCGTGCACCGCAACATCGCGAACGTCGTCGTCCAGACCGACCTCAACTGTCTCTCCGTGCTCCAGTACGCCGTCGATGTCCTGCACGTGCGAGACGTGCTCGTGTGCGGCCACTACGGCTGCGGCGGTGTGCGGGCGACGCTCGCAGGCGAGCGTCACGGCCTCGTCGATGCCTGGCTGCGCCACGTGCAGGATGTCGCGCGCGAGCACGCGGCTCTGCTGGAGCGCATCCCGGATCCGGACCGGCGGCTGAGCTGTCTCTGCGACCTCAACGTGATCGCGCAGGTCACGAACGTCTGCCGGACGACGGTCGTCGAGGACGCCTGGGGGCGCGGGCAGGAGCTCGTCGTGCACGGCCTCGTCTACGGGCTCGGCGACGGCCTCCTCCGGGACCTGGGGATGGGGATCTCGACGACCTCCGCGCTCGGAGAGCGCCGCGAGGCCGCGCTCCTGGCGCGAGCTCGGGAGTGGAGCGTCCCGGCGGGCTGACCGAAGCGCCCACGGCGCGGCGGGTGCGCTAGAACCAGCCCTCTTCGTTCGGATCGCGGTACTGCATGAACTCGACGAGCGCGCCGCCGACGTCGGCGAAGGCGACCAGGCAGAAGCCGGTGCCGGCGGCGTCGAACGGCCCGAGCAGGATGTTATGGCCCTCCATCGCCGCGTCCAGGTCGTCGACCCGGTAGGCGACGTGGGGATCCGTGCGCAGCGGGCCCGTCACCGGGGTGTCGGGCTCGAAGCGCAGGAACTCGATGTTGAACGGGTGCTCGCGCGGGCTCGTCACCCAGACCCGGGTCTCCTCGACCCAGCTCTCCTTCGGCTGCTTGAACTCGGTGACGACGCCGATGTGGTCGAACCTGGAGCGATCGAATTGCTTCACGCTGCCTCCCGACGGTTGCCTGTCCGGAGCGGAACTCTCTAGCATCGCGCCACACACCGTCAAGGAGCTGTCCATTGCGCGTCCTCGCCGTAGGAGCCCATCCCGACGACCTCGAGATCCTCTGCGGGGGGACGCTGGCCCGCTACGCGCGCGACGGGCACGACGTCGTCATGTGCCACGCGACGACGGGAGACATGGGCAGCTTCGTCCACTCCCGCGAGGAGATCTCACGGATCCGGGTCGACGAGGCAAGACGCGCGGCCGCCGTCATCGGCGCCGAGCACGCGACGCTCGGGCTTGCCGACGGCGAGGTGAACGCAGCCGATCCGGCGCAGAAGCGCCTCGTGGTCGAGCTCGTGCGGGAGTCCCGGCCGGACGTCGTCATCACGCACGCTGCGAACGACTACATGGGCGACCACAACGAGATCTCGAAGCTCGTCTTCGAGTGCTCCTTCTACGCGACCTTCGCGAACCTCGAGACGGAGCGCCCCCGGCACGACCGGGTGACGCCCATCTACTACATGGACACGATCGCCGGCCTCGGCTTCGTGCCCACCGAGTACGTGGACGTCAGCGACGTCATCGACACGAAGGCGTCCATGCTCGAGGCGCACGAGACGCAGCTCGTCTGGCTGCGCGACCACGACGGCGTCGACATCGTCGAGGAGATGAAGACATCCGCGCGCTATCGGGGGCAGCAGTGCGGCGTCCGCTACGCCGAGGGGTTCAGCCAGTGTCTCACGTGGCTGCGCGGCACGACGACGAGGCTGTTGCCATAGGACCGAGAGGAGAGATGATGACCGACTCCTGGCAGTACGACCTCGCGGAGTTCATCAGCTTCCGTGACCGCGAGGCTTGCGAGCGCGTCCGCGCGATCACGCGGACCGACCTCGCGCGGCACTCGAATCCGAGCTTCAAGATCGGCATCGTCGACCGGGACGAGGACTTCTACCAGACGTTCGCCGACGACATCGTCGGCCGCATCCGCCAGGCGCGCGACGAGGCCCGCCCGTTCGTCGGCATCTTCCCGGTCGGGCCGATGCCGCAGTACGCGATCGCCGCCCGGACGATCAACGAGGAGCGTCTGTCGCTCGCTCACGTGCACACCTTCAACATGGACGAGTACGCGAACGAGGACGGCGTCACGGCACCGCTCTCGTGGCCGGGCTCGTTCCAGCGGGCCATGTGGGAGCGCTTCTTCGACCTCGTCGACGCGGACCTGCGCCCGCCCGAGGAGCAGATCCACTTCCCGACGACCGAGGCGATCGGCGACTACTCGAAGCGGATCGAGGACCTCGGCGGGGCCGACGTCTGCTACGGCGGCATCGGCTGGTGCGGCCATATCGCGTTCTGGGAGTCGCACCTCGGGCTCGAGTTCGGCGGCGACCTCGAGGCCTACAAGCAGGCGGGCGCCCGCCTCGTCGAGCTGCATCCGATGACGATCATGCAGAACGCGCTCCACTCCTTCGGCGGCGACTGGTCGTGGGTACCGCCGAGAGCAAACACGATCGGGCCACGGGAGATCCTCGGCGCGCGGCATCGCAGCTTCTGGCTCGACGGCGACCTCGGCGGCGGCGTCTCCTGGCAGCGCTTCATCGCCCGCCTGGTCGCGCACGGCCCCGTGTCGGAGCTCGTCCCCGGCTCGATCCTGCAGACCGCCCCGACCGACTACACGATCCTCGGCAACGTCGCCGACGACGTCGAGATCCACATGGCATAGAAGCCGGCCGTCGCCTACGGTGCCGAGCGCGATGGAGCTTCTGGCGACCGAGACCGTCGGCGGCTGGCTGGTCGAGCGCGGGCTGATCGAGCCCGGCACGCCGGTCTCCGCGACCGAGCTCGAATGGGGAGTGTCGAACGTCGTGCTCGCGGTCGAGGCGGAGGGCCTCGCCGCGGTCGTCAAGCAGGCGCTGCCCCGCCTGCGCGTCGAGGACGAATGGCTCGCCAAGCGGGAGCGCTCGCTCACCGAGGCGCGGGCGCTCGAGCTCGCTGCCCGGCTCGTCCCCGGCTCCGTGCCCGCAGTGATCGCCGTTGACGAGGAGCGCTGCGCGTTCGCGATCGCGAAAGCGCCATCTTCGTGGCGAAACTGGAAGGAGCTGCTCCTCGCCGGCGACGTCCACGCAGACGTCGGCATGCAGCTCGGCGGGCTGCTCGCCACCATCCACGCGCAGACGTCGCGCGACCAGGCCGTCCTCGAGTCCTTCGACGACGTCGAGGCGTTCGAGCAGCTCCGGGTCGAGCCGTACCACCGGACGGCGATGCGGCGCTGGCCGCAGCTGGAAAGCGCGATCGGCATGGTCGTCGAGGAGATGCTCGACCGCCGCCTGTGCCTCGTTCACGGAGACTTCTCGCCGAAGAACGTCCTCGTCGGCGAGGGTGACGCGCTGTGGCTGATCGACTTCGAGGTCGCCCACGCCGGCGACCCCGCCTTCGATCTCGGGTTCATGCTCAACCACCTGATGCTGAAGGCGATCCACCGGCCGGCCGCGTTCGAGCGCTACGAGCACGGGGCCTCCGCCTTCTGGGATTCCTACAGCACGCAGGTCAGCGGTGAGCTGGCGCCGGATCCCACCTACGTCGTCCTCCACACGAGCTGCCTCATGCTCGCCCGCGTCGACGGCAAGTCTCCGGCCGAGTACCTGACGGAGAGCGAGCGCCTGCTGGCGCGCTCGGTCGCGACGCGCTTCCTGCTCGAGCCGCCGGCCACAGTGGCTGCCGCCTGGGACGCGCTCGGAGAGGCGCTCCGGTGAGCTCCACGCGTATCGCCGCCGTGCTCGCGTGGGAGGCGCTCGACTCCCGCGGCACGCCGACGGTCGCATGCGAGGTTCGCGTCGCCTCGGGCGTAAGCGGCGTCGCGACCGTGCCGTCCGGCGCGTCCACCGGCAGCCACGAGGCCCGCGAGGTCCGGGACGGCGGCGATCGCTACGGCGGCAGAGGCGTCCGGCTCGCCGTTGCGGCCGTGAACGAGACGATCGCGCCGGACGTGGCCGGCCGGGACGCCGCCGACCAGGCGGGCCTCGACGCGGCCCTTCGGGCGCTCGACGGCACGCCCGATCTGAGCCGGCTGGGCGCGAACGCCGTGCTCGCCGTGTCCGTCGCGGGCGCGCTCGCCGCGGCCGCCGCGGAGGGCGTGCCCCTGTGGCGGTGGCTCGGGGCCCCGCCGCTTCTGCCGCTGCCGATGGTGAACGTGATCTCGGGCGGCGCCCACGCGCGGGGCGCAGGGGTCGACGTGCAGGACTTCCTCGTCGTCCCCGTCGGCGCCCGCAGCTTCGCCGAGGCGATCGAGTGGGCGGCGCGGGTGCGCTCCACAACCGCCGAGCTCGCGGCGGCTCAGGGGCTCCCCGCCGCGCTCGTCGCCGACGAGGGCGGGCTGGGTCTCCGCCTGCCGTCGAACCGCGCCGGGCTCGAGCTGCTGCTCGCCGGCATCGAGCGGGCGGGCCTCGTGCCTGGGGCCGAGGCGGCGATCGCCGTCGACGTCGCCGCCACCCAGCTCGCCGCCCCCGGCGGCTATCGCCTCGCGACGGAGGGTCGGACGCTCGACGCCTTCGCATTCGTCGACGAGCTCGAGGCGTGGTGTCGCGACTTCCCGATCGTGTCGCTCGAGGATCCGCTCGCCGAGGATGACTGGCCGGGATGGGCCGAGGCGACGCGCCGGCTCGGCGACCGCGTCCAGCTCCTCGGAGACGACCTCTTCGTCACGCAGGTGGCCCGCCTCGAGCGCGGGATCGAGGAGCGTGTCGCCAACGCGCTCCTCGTCAAGCCGAATCAGTGCGGGACGCTGACCGCCGCGCGGACAGCCCTCGAACGCGCCCGGGCGGCCGGGTACGCAACGGTGGTGTCGGCCCGCTCGGGCGACACGGAGGACTCGTGGCTCGCCGACCTGGCGGTCGGCTGGCGCGCCGGTCAGATCAAGGTGGGCTCAACGACCCGCTCGGAGCGAACGGCGAAGTGGAACCGTCTGCTGCGGATCGAGGCGGAGCTCGGCGCGGAGGCGGCATTCCTCGGACGCGACGCCCTGGCGCGGTGAGCGCGAGCCTCAGCAGGCCGGCGGCACGCCGTGCGGCAGCGCGTCGAGATCGAGCACGCTGACGGCCGGACGGAACCCCTCGGCGAGCGAGGAAGCGAGTGCCTCGTCCGTTCCCGGCGAGCCGGGCTTCGCGTAGTCGAGGGTGAAGATCGGCAGCCCGCGGTCGCGTAGGGCCCGTAGGCCCGGCAACAGCGCGGCCCGCTCGGCGGCGCTAGAGGGTCGGTACCGGCCGTCCCAGCGCCAGAACACGTCCTCGTGGGCAAGACCGTCGATCGGCAGCCGATCTGCGACGGCGAGGCCGTTTTGCGCGACGAGCAGGAGGTCGGGTGCCGCGTCGGCAAGCCCCTCGACGAGCTTCACGATGCCGGCCGCCGTGCGGGGGTGGAGGTCGGCGACGTCGAGGTTGTCGAGGTACAGGCCGTCGTAGCCGGCGGCCGCGAGCGTCTGCGCCTCGCGTGCCATCAGCGCACGCCAGCCCGCCTTCGTCGCGTCGGCGTAGCGCTCTCCGGGCCAGCCGTCGACGGCGCCGAGCGTCCATGATCGTGGCACGCCCGCCGCGTAGTGGCGCCAGCGCTCGACGGTTCCGACCGAGAGGTAGGCGAGCACCAGAGCGCCGTCTGCCTGGAGCGCCCGCACGTCCTCCCTCGCTGTCCCCACGTAGCCGTCGCGCTGCGCGACCGCATCCACGACGACGACGTCGAAGCCGCCGGCGCGGTCGAGCTCGGCGCCTCCGAAGACCGGTGCCCACGCGCACGCCGCCGCCAACCGCCGGGCGCGGTCGGCGCGGTCGCCGCCGTCGGCGCGCTCGGGCGAGGCTGCCGCTTCGCGTTGATCGGCCGCTCCGGGGCCGGGCACGCCGTCAGACACGCGGGTGCAGGCTACCGTGGCGGCGAGCACGAGGACGCCCAGGGCAGCGCCGAGGAGCACCCGGCCGCGACCCCTGCGCCGTCTGGCGATCAGACGATCCACAGGCGTGTCGCAAGCAGCGAGGCCGGTCGGGAGAGCGCCACGGCCGCGCATGTCAGCGCGATCGCGGCGCCGACAGCCGCACCGACGATGACCGGCTCCCCGGCTGGGTGGGCCACGTGAGCGAGGCCGAGCGCCGTGCCGGCAGCGGCCACCATGCTGGCGAGGGCCGCGGCCGCCCAGCCGAGAGCCGTGAGGAGCGCAACCGCCGTCGACAGGAGGCCGGCTACCCCGAAGGCGAGCAGGAGAACGCGTATCGACGGCTCGGAGCTCGTCACCAGAAGCCCGACTGCGACGGACAACCCGGCGCAGCAGCCGAGGTAGCGCAGGCAGGCGCCGCCGAGCAGGGTGCCCGCAAGCGAGCGCGATCCGGCGCGCCCCGGCTCGACGTCGGTCAGCTCCTCGACGAGACGCGGGTGGAGCTTCGCGAGGTACGCCCCCGCCCAGAGCGCGGCGAGCACGGACGGCATCAGCGCGACGCCGAGCACCCAGCCGCTGCCCCAGCGAATGGTCGAGTCAGCGGTGAGCAGCAGGCCGAGCAGGAGACCGCTCGCCGCTCCCGCGAGGGCGAGCGCTCCCGGACCAGGCAGCGAGTGCGGATCCTCGCGCCGGAGCGCGAGCGCCACGATCAAGGCCGTGACGGCCGCCGCCGCTCCGAGCACGCCCACCGCGTGGACGCCGAGGTTGAGAGCGACCGCCACCGCCGCCACTGTCCCTGCCTGGACCCACGCGAGGCCGCTGCGCGCAACGAGCGAGCCTCCGGCCCAGATGAGGACGAGAAGCGCGGCGACGAGGCCTGCCCGGCCGAGCGTGAGCGAGGCGGTCAGCGTGCCGCCGACCGAGACTGCCACGACCGTGGGAAGGTCGCGGCGCAGGCCGACGAGCCGGCGCTTGCCGACGATGCGGTAGCGGGCCTGGATCGCCCACTGGACCGCGAGCGCGAGGGGCAGCGCAAGGCCGAACGCGATTCGCTCGTCCGGCCCGAGCGCAACGGCCAGCGGAGTCGACCAGGCTGCGATGCAGAGCACGGAGAGCAGCGTCGCGATGGCGTCGGCGACGGTTCGCTCCTCGGTCGCCTCGGCGACCCGCGCACCCTCGCTCCGGTCCGCACCGGTGCCGTCGCGCACGGTCTCCGACGACAGCCGAAAGACCGTGCCCGCACGCTCCCCTCCCCACGCCTCCAGCACCACTGCGGCCTCGTAGGCATCCTCGGGCGGCCGACCCAGCCGCGCTTCGATCAGCGCGCGGGCCTCCGGGGCAGTCAGCGTGCCGCTCACGCGGCCGCCTTCCCGACAAGCTCCAGGAGCAGGTTCCGGTAGCCGCCTACGCAGCCGTCCTCGGTGAAGCGCGTGGCGACGCGCTCGTAGCCGCGCTCGCCGAGCCGACGCGCGAGCGCCGGGTCCCGGAGCAGCAGGCCGACCGCCGCCGCCAGCCGGTGCACGTCGCAGGCCGGTGCGAGGAGACCCGCGCCGCGTAGCATGTCCGGAACGCCGCCGACGGCCGTCGACACGACCGGCCGCCCCTGCGCCATGGCCTCGAGCGCCGCCAGCGGCAGCCCCTCCGAGATGCTCGTCATCAGCACGATGTCCGCCTCCCGGACGACGCCGTGCGGGTCGTCCGTGCGGCCCATGAAGGTGAAACGCTCCCCGAGGCCGAGACGCTGGTGGAGCTCGTGGCAGGATCTGCCGTAGGCCTCCTGCCCCGACGTCACCGGCCCATAGTGGAGGAAGCGCGCGTCGGGGAAGCGCCCGAGCACCTCGCGGGCCACGAGGAGCATCGTGTGGATGTCTTTCAACGGGTCGATGCGCCCGACCGAGACGACGGTCGCGCGACCGGGCGCCGGGGTGGGCCGCTCCGTGACATTGACGCCGTTGTAGATGACGCGGATGCGCCGGGGCTCGACCCCGAGACCCTGCTCCCAGCGCGCGTTCGCGTCGGTGACGGGGCAGACGACGTCGGAGAACGCGTACGCGGCGTGTGCGAGGCCGCGCGCCAGCCGTGTGGCCACGAAGCGCGACGAGGCGGTCGGCAGTCGCCGCACCGCGTCGAGGTAGGCCTCGCGGACGTAGATGCCGTGCTCGCTCAGCACGAGCGGTGTCCCGTGGAGGGCACGGTGAACGAGGGCCGGAATCGCGGCCCAGCCTGCCGCCGTCACGAGCAGGGCGTCGCAGGGAGGCGTCTCGATGGCCGCCGTCCTGGCCACCCAGTACAGCGTCTGGTAGAGGCGAGCCGCGTCGACGACGTCGAGTCGTGGCGGAGGCAGCGCGTCCTCGGGCCGCTCGGCGAGCACATCGCTAAGGCCGGCGAGGAAGGACGACCATCCGGCGCGCGAGCGAAAGATCGGGCGGATCGTGCCCGGCGCGCGCCGGCAGCGGACGAGAGCGTCGAGCAGCCGCTCTCCGTCCGTGTTCCAGCCGAGCAGCTCGCGTACGAGGACGGCCGGAAGCTCAGCCGAGTCCGGCCGCGCCCGGTAGAGCCGGCGCGGCGGCAGCTCCGGCGACCAAAGCTCCAGCCGGCGAACGAGGTGGACGTTCGCCGGGAGCTCGAAGACGGGCAGCGCCGGCATGCCCGAGCCGACCAGCGGCAGCAGCCGCCAGTCGAGCTCCGGAATCCCGCGCACGAGCAGGTCGCACCAGGAGGACACCCCCCCTACGGCGTAGGGGTAGGTGCCCTCCGTGACCATCAGCACGCTTGGCCGTCGCATGGCCATGTGCGAGTGGTGGTTCAGCTCTACGGGCCTTCGACGACGACCGTCGTCGCCGGCGAGGCCGTGTTGGCAGAGCCGGCCGCGTTCGTCGCCGTGACGATGACGCCGAGGAAGTTCCCGATGTCTTCGGGTACCACGAGGTAGGTCTCCGCGATGGCACCGTCGATCGCCTGGCAGTTGCCGTCGCCGTCGCAGCGCACCCACTGGTACTCGACTTCGATCGGTGCCGTGCCGGTCCAGGTACCGGGATCGGCCGTCAGCGTCTGCCCGACCTGGGCCGTGCCGGCGACGCTCGGCGCGGTCGCGTTGACGGGCCCGAGACCGCCGACGACGGCGGTCTCGGCCGAGTCGGCCGCGACCTGGCCGGCAGCGTTCTTCGCGGTGACCGTGGCCTTCAGCGTCGCTCCGGCGTCGTCCGCCGTGAGCGTGTAGTCGGCTGCAGCCGCGTTCGCGATCGGAGCACACGTTCCACCGCTGCAGCGATGCCACTCGTACGTGTAGGTGATCGGGCCGCCGCCGCTCCACGTGCCGTTGGAGACGTGCAGTGTCTGACCCTCCTGCAGGTTGCCCGAGATCGCGGGCGCGCCCGTGTTGACGAGCGTGACGGCGGCGACGGCGGCGGTCTGGGTCGAGACGGCCGACCGCCACGCGGTCAGGCCCGACGCGGTTACGACGACGCGCATGGTGAAGCCGGCGTCAGCGGGCGTGACCGTGTACGTCCGCGAGACGGCGTCCGGGATCGAGGTGCAGCCGTCGTTCTCGCAGCGCTGCCACTGGTAGGTGTACGTGAGCGGTCCCTTGCCGTTCCAGCTGCCGTTCGTCGCGGTGAGCACCAGACCCGCCCTCGGCGTGCCGGTGACCCTCGGTGCGGCCGTGTTCGCCGGATCGGTGAGGTTGAAGGTGGTGGCACCCGCGCCGACGTTCGTCCAGCCGGACAGATGCGTGCCGTACGCCGTCCCGACGGTCGTGCCGGTCAGCGGCACTTCCGCGGCAACCGAGGATTCGACGACGACCTGGCCTCCGCGGATGTACCCGGAGACGGCTCCGCTCGAGACGAGCTGCTGCCAGCGGGCCTGGCGCTGCATGATCGCGCCCGACTGCGCGAGGCGAGGCTGCTCGAGGGTTGTCTTGAAGTAGCCCTTGTACATGGACAGCAGCTGGTTGATGACCGGGTACATGATGCCGTCCTCGGCCAGGTTCGACTGGTGGAACATGTGGGGCCGCGGGTCGTTGCCCATGACGTGCCTGAACATGATCGAGGCCTCCGTCTGGACGTACTCCGACCACGTGATCGGCGTCGTGCGGCACGTGGTGACCGCCGTGTTCTGGCAGATGCCGAGCGGCGGCGGGAGGTAGACGTGGTTGTACTCGTCGAGCTGCTCGGCCTGGGTTCCGACGTTGTAGAAGACGTTCGTCGGGTGCCGCGGCACCGTCAACGCGTTGCCGATTCCGTACGGCGTCGGCTGGCGCGAGTTGTCGGCCGCGACCCAGCGGATGCCGGTCTCGTTGAGCGCCTGGGCCAAGTTGGGGTTGTTGAGACCCGAGTGCTCGCCGGTGACCAGCTCGGTCGCGTCGATCGCGAGGCCCTTGCGCTGGGCGAAGTCGATGTTGGCCTGGATCTGGCTCTTGAGCTCGGCGAGGCTGAGGTTGTCGAGGTTCTCGTGGTCATAGGTGTGGTTCGTCCAGCGGAAGCTGCCCCGCTTCTGGATGAGCGCCTTCGCGAGGGGGTCGCGCGAGTTCTCGCCCTCGACGCCGTTGTAGACGAGATCGAGGCGCATGCCGGTCGACACCTGCCAGGACGCGGCCCGGCTCACGTCGCCCGCGGTCATCCGGATCGGGCGCGGGCCCTCCTCGGGTGTCGTGTTCGTCTGCATGTCCCAGCGGTCGTCCGGCAGGAAGACATCGTCGATCTGCAGCTCGAGGTAGTCGCGCGCAGAGCCGAGGTAGACGCCGCGGGTAGCCCAGGAGAGCATGCCGTGGCGCAGGAGCTGCGAGTGGATCATCCACGGGTTCGAGTCGACCGTGACGACGAGCTCCTCACGACCGTCCGGGTGGGTATAGGCGCCCACGAGGGAAGAGCCGTTCGGGCCGCTGACGAACGTCCGGAAGCTGGCCGGGTTGACCGGCGTCGCCTGGTAGCCCCAGGCGTTGCCGTCGAAGGCGACCTGACCCTTCAGATACCCGAAGAGCGGCTGGGCAGCCGGGGTGAGCGAGCCGACGATCCCGGCCATCGAGCTGCCTACGGTCGGCGAGTTGAGCCCGTACGCCGGCGACGGGTACACGAACGCCGTGACCTGCCGGATCCCGAACGTGCGCTCGAGCTCGTTGATGGCGTCCCACTCGGATGCCTCGAGCGCCGAGACGTACGAGGTGCCGTCGAAGTAGACGAGCCCCCCCGTCGCCAGGATGACCGCCTGGTAGCGGGCGCGAGCCTTCCCGTCCGCCAGCTGGGCGTACGTGATGGGGGCCGCCTGGCTCGCGACGATGGCGTCGAAGGGCACGCCCTCGCGCTCGAGCTGCGCCCGCCACGCCTGGTAACCAGGCTCGTTGCCGTCAGCCGACAGCAGCAGCACGCGCATGTCGATGCGCTGGTCGGGTAACGGCGTGCCGGCGCTCGCCGGCCCCGCAAGGGCGGCGAGAGCCGCGATGAGCCCGATGATCAGGGCAACGGTGCGTACGTACACGATTCAGACTCCTTCACTTGCTGACGAGGAACTAACGGTTCGCGATTCCATCGGGATCGCATGAAGAACATCGGTGGGGTGCAGGCGCTGCTGGCGCTCGCCTGCGGGACCGAGCTGGAAGACGGGTGGCTCCGCGGCCGACGGACCGGCCGCGAGCTGCTGACGGAGGCGGCCACCGAGCTGCTCGAGCTCGATGCCCACGCTCAGGAGCAGCTCTTTGGTGACGAGCGCTTCGGCCATCTGCTCCCACGCGTCGTCGGCCTCCGACTCGCGTGTGTCCGGGACGGCCGAGACGGCTCTGAGCCGCTCGACGACCCGACCGGGGTTGGCGGGACGAACCTGCTCCGCCGCCAGGCGGGCATTCTCTTCACGCAGCAGGACGAGCTCCGCTTCGAGCTCCTCGAGCCGCTGCTCCGTGGTCGATGTCGCGCCGCCCGTAGCCAGGCGTGCGCGCAGCACGTTTGCGCATGTGCGCCGCATAGAGATCCAATCTGTTGCCGCATAGAGGCAGCGGGACGCCACCGCCTCACTGGATCGCAGTGTAGCCAGCTATTCCGGGGAAGCGTCTAGGTACAGTCGCTCGATCGGGCGTTGAAGTCTCTCAACGCCCTCCGCGCGCCCCGGCGGCATAGAAGACGCGCCGGAGCTCTTCCCGATCGCCGGCACCGACCTTCTTCAGCGCAGAGGCGATGTGCGACCGTACCGTCGCCTGGGACAGCACGAGCCGCCTCGCGATGTCCGAGGTGCCGAGCCCTCTCAGCAGCATGTCCACGACCTGCCACTCGCGCCCGGTCAGCCGTACGTCCGCCGCGGTCGACTGGACGCGCCTGCGCCGCGGCCCGACGTCTCGGAACTCGTCCACGAGCCGCCCGACGAGGTCGCGCGGGATCGCCGTGTCCCCCGCGACCACGTCCCGCAGCGCGTACGGGAGCCGGTCGCGGCTGACATCCAGGGGCAGATATCCGTGCGCCCCCGTTCGCAACGCTGCCAGCAGGCCGCGCCGTCCCGGGGAGTCGTCGAGCACGACGAGCCTCGTCTCCGCAAGCCGCGCGGCAATCTCCCAGACTGCTTTCAGGCCGCCGCCGGGAAGCTCGGTCTCGATCACGCACAGATCCGGGTGCGTGCGACCCGCCTGCTCGATCGCGGCCGCGGAGTCACCGACCTCGGCGTCGACCGCGAAATCCTCATCGGCCTCGATAGCCGTTCGCAGCTCGGCGCGCAGACTCGGACGTCCCACCGCGAGCAGAACGGAGACGCGTGGCCGTGGATCGCCGTCTCGACGCATGCTGATGCATCGGAAACGGCGCCCCGGCGCTTGAGGCGGTGCCGGCCGCCGACCGGATGAATCCGCGTTACGCGTTCGCCTTGCGGCCGCGTCCGAAGACGAGGCCGCCGAGCGCGAAGCCGAGCCCGAACGTCCCGATCACGAACCCGCCGATCGCGAACGCCTTGCGCCAGGTGGAGAGCCGTTCCCAGCGGCCGAGCGCCTCGGTCTCCTCCGGGGAGAGCGACTCCCCCCGGCGACGCTTGCGGCCGGCGGCACCGGCGCGCAAGCCCAGGTACATGTCGTCGAAGACCTCCGCGGGCTCGTCGGACATCACGCTGAAACTATAGAGACAGCGTCCGATGCTCCCGCTCAGCGGTAGCGCTCGCGGAATGCGAACACGCGGAAGACCTGCCGATCGAGGAGCCCCCTGCGCGCCAGCGGGACCAGCGCATCGATCGCGCGCCGCGCCGAGGCAGCGCTCGAGAAGAGAAGGAGGTCCGCTCCGGCAAACACAGCCTGTCGCGCCAATCCGGCGGCCCGGGACGCGCCCAGCACGCCCAGCTCGTCCGTGATCGCCACGCCCGCGAAGCCCTGGGAGCGCAGCAGCGCGTACGCCTTCGGCTCGAGCGATGCGGGGCGAGGTCCGAAGCGGCGGTAGATCGCGTGCCCCATCATGACGCAGGGAACGCCGGCCCGGATCGCGTCGCGAAAGCCTTCGAGCTCCTTGCCCCGTACGACTCCTCGTACCGGCTCCCGGCTGTCCGTCGAGATCGCCGTCGAGCCGAGGCCCGGAAAGTGCTTGGCGCAGGCGGCGATCCCGGCGTCGCCGAGGCCCCGGGCGAACGCAACCGCATACGAGGCACGCCGAAAGTGGCGCGACCCGAGCGGGCCGTCCGGCGAGTCGAGGACAGGCGCGAGGTCGACGTCGACGCCGACGCGGTCCAGCGCCTGTCCCGCCGCCCGCCCGGTGCTCCGCGCAGCGCGGACGCTCCGGTAGCTCGCTGCTGCGGCGGCGGGCGGGAGCCCCGGATAGGCGCGAACGGCGCCGCCCTCCTGGTCGACCATCACGAGGGTCCGCGGCGGAACGGGCTCGTCGACCTCCCAGGAGTGCAGCAGCACCCCGGCCACGCCGGCCGGAGCCGGGGGCGACGAGACGACGAGCAGCGCCGCCTTCTCGCGCGGGGTCAACGCGTCGAGGCGCGCCGTCAGCCCGACGTAGGAGGACAGCGCCGCGATCAGCGCGGCGAGCGCGTGCATGCTCCAACGCTACCGCCCGGCCAGGCGGCCTCGCGCCGCGGACGACTGCGGGCGCGGCGGCGGTCATACGCGACGACCGGCGCGTCGCAACGCTCGGCCCCGGCGACTTCTTCGGCGAGGTCGGGCTGCTGTCGACGACGTGGCGAGTGGCGACGGTCGAGGCTCTCTCCCCGATGCGGCTGCTGGTCATCGGGCCCCGCGAGTTCCAGACGATGTTGCTGACCCTCCCGAGCGTCGCCGATCACGTCGGCTGGCAGCCGCGGAGCGGGAATAGCAGGCTTCTGGCCACGCACGGACGCGGAGGACGGGCACAACCTCCAGCTGCCTAGGCTACGCGCATGACCGGGCGGTTGCTCCACGTGTCCGACCTCCATGTCGGCGGCCACGACGAGGGCCGCGAGCCGGTCGAGGCTGCCGTCCAGGCGCTCGTCGCCGAGCTCGACCCGGAGCTCGTCGTCGCGAGCGGCGATCTCACCCATCGCAACCACTCCGAGCAGCACGAACGCGCGGCGTCGTTCCTGCGCTCGCTGGGCCCCCCGGTGCTGGCGGTACCCGGCAATCACGACATCCCGATGCTGCCGCCTGCGCGGCTGCTGCGGCCGTTCGCCGGCTTCGAAGCGGTCTGGGGCTCCGCGGAGCCCGCCTACCGCTCGGAGCGGCTCTGCGTGGTCGGGCTCAACTCCGCCCGCGGCTGGCTCTACCAGGAAGGGGTCGTCCGCCAAGCCCAGCTCACACGCGTGGCGGACGAGCTCGCCAAGGCCGCGCCGGGCAGTCTCCGCGCGGTCGTGCTCCACCACCACCTCTGCTCGGCGCCGTGGCGCACGGCGAAGCGACCGGTCTTCCACCGCGGCCGCGTCCTCGCCGCGCTGGTCGACGCGGGCGCCGATCTCGTCCTCTCCGGCCACGTCCATCAGAGCTCCGTGGTCGCACGCGACGAGTTCGAGTTCGCAGGAGGCTCGCGGCGGCCGATGACCGTCGCGACGGCGCCCGGCCTCGGGCGCCCGCGGCCCGACCGGCAAGGCGAGGCGTCCGGCCTGCACGTGTACGAGCTCGCCGGGGATGATCTGCGGGTCCTGACCTACGCGGTCTACGGCGGGCGGCTCGAGCTGGTCGCAGACCGGCGTTTTCCGCGATCACCGTAGCGGCCCAGGGGCGACGACGGGCCGGATGAGATCCGGCCCCTACACCACCCGCCGCGGGCCTATACCGCGAGCGCCTGCAGCTCTCGCCGCAGATCCTTGATCTCGTCCCTGAGCTTCGCGGCATACTCGAAGCGGAGCTCCTGGGCGGCCGCGTACATCTCCTCCTCGAGGGTGACGACGAGCCTCTCGAGGTCTTCCTGACTCATCCCCTCCACCTTGCGCTGCCCGCGTCGGCGCCGGGTGGGGACGTTCGGCTGCTCGAGCGAGAGCAGCTCCACGATGTCGGAGACGCCCTTCTGGATCGACTCCGGCGTGATCCCGTGCTCCTCGTTGTAGGTGAGCTGGATCGCCCGCCGCCGGTTGGTCTCGTCCATGGCGCCCTTGATCGCCTCCGTGAGCTTGTCCGCGTAGAGCAGCACCTTCCCGTTCACGTTGCGCGCCGCCCGCCCGATCGTCTGGATCAGAGCGGTCTGGCCGCGCAGGAACCCTTCCTTGTCGGCGTCGAGGATGGCGACGAGCGTCACCTCGGGCAGGTCGAGGCCCTCGCGCAGGAGGTTCACGCCGACGAGCACGTCGTACTCCCCGAGCCGCAGCTCGCGAACGATCTGGATCCGCTCGAGCGTGTCCACCTCGGAGTGCAGGTAGCGCGCCTTGACGCCTGCCTCGAGCAGGTAGTCGGTCAGGTCCTCGGCCATCTTCTTCGTCAGCGTCGTCACGAGAACCCGCTCGCCGGCCTCCTCGCGCCTTCGGATCTCGTTCAGGAGATCGTCGATCTGGTTCTTCGTCGGGCGCAGCTCGACGTCGGGATCGACGATCCCCGTCGGGCGGATGATCTGCTCGGCAACCTGTGTGGAATGGCGCAGCTCATAGGGCCCCGGAGTCGCCGAGACGAAGACGAGCTGCGGCACGAGGTCGAGGAACTCGTCGAAGCGCAACGGTCGGTTGTCGATCGCCGAAGGCAGCCGGAAGCCGTACTCGACGAGCGTCTCCTTGCGCGAGCGGTCCCCCTCGTACATGCCTCCGATCTGGGGCACCGTCTGGTGCGACTCGTCCACGAAGAGCACGAAGTCCCCCGGGAAGAAGTCGAGCAGGCAGTTCGGGCGCGAGCCGCGCGGCCGTCCTTCGAGGAAGCGCGAGTAGTTCTCGATCCCGTTGCAGTATCCGAGCTCCTTCATCATCTCCATGTCGTACTCGGTGCGCTGCCTGATCCGGTGCGCCTCGAGCATCTTCCCCGCGTCCTCGAACCCCCGCACCTGCTCCTCGAGCTCCGCCTCGATCTCCTCGAGCGCGCGCTCGATGGTCGGTCGATCGGTCACGTACTGCGTCGCCGGGAAGAGCGCCAGGTGGTCGAGCCGGCCGTGCACCTCGCCCGTCATCGGGTCGAAGTGCGTGATCTGCTCGATCTCGTCGCCGAAGAAGGAGACCCGGTAGGCGGACTCGAGCGCCGGGGGCTGTACCTCGACGACGTCGCCGCGCACCCGGAAGCGCCCACGGGCGAGGAACGAGTCGTTGCGCTGGTACTGGATCGACACGAGCTTTCGGAGCACCTCGTCGCGATCGTGCTCCTCCCCCACGCTCAGGAGCACCGTCTGCTCGCGATACTCGGCCGGCGACCCGAGCCCGTAGATGCACGAGACCGAGGCCACGATGACGACGTCGCGGCGCATCAGCAACGAGCTCGTCGCGGAATGCCGGAGGCGGTCGATGTCGTCGTTGATCGAGGCGTCCTTCTCGATGTAGAGATCCGCCTGCGGCACGTACGCCTCGGGCTGGTAGTAGTCGTAGTAGGAGACGAAGTACTCGACGGCGTTGTGCGGGAAGAACTCCCGGAACTCGTTGCAGAGCTGCGCGGCGAGCGTCTTGTTGTGGGCGATGACGAGCGCAGGCCGCTGCACCTGCTCGATGATCCACGCCATCGTCGCCGTCTTGCCCGTGCCGGTCGCGCCGAGCAGGGTCTGGAAGCGAGCCCCGTCCGACACGCCGCTGGACAGCGCCGCGACAGCCTGCGGCTGGTCGCCGGTGGGCCGGTAGGCGGCGGAGACGCGGAAGTCCGGCATCGCCTCCATCGTAGAGGCGAGGGCCGCGGCCGCCGAGTGCGCTCAGGGCTGGGCGCGCACCACGTAGCCGCTCTTCCCCGGACGCACGATCTCGATCCGAGAGAAGCCACCGTCACCGAGCAGCCGGCGCAACCCCGGCTCGGTGTACTCGAAGATCGGCACGCGGTTGACTACCTCGTAGCGCACCTTGCGGATCGGCCCCTTGAACCAGTTCCAGCCCGGGAAGCTGGCGACGAGGCTGCCCGAGCACAGCTCGCGCATCCGCGCCACGAACGGCGCCGCCTCGGGCAGGTAGTCGAAGAGGCCGAGCGCGAGCACGACGTCGAACGGCCCTTCCACCGGCGCCTCGAGGAAGTCGCCCTGCACCAGAGAGACCGTCGCGCCGAACCGCTCCAGCCGCCGGCCGGCGAGCTCGAGCATCGGCTCGGAGAAGTCGACGCCGACATAGCGGGACGCGCCGTGCTCGAGCACGTCCTCGGCGATGCGCCCGGAGCCGCAGCCGACGTCGAGGACGCTCGGCGACGGGTAGGAGCCGACAGCCTCCAGCGCGAGCGCGCGACGCCGCCCTAGGCCCGGCCGGACGCGGCGCTGGAGGAAGCCGTCCTCGTCGTAGAGCGCGTCAAACGCGCTCGCGTTCCGGCGGAAGTGGTCGCGTACCTGCGCGGCCGAAGCGTTCGTCTTCCCGGAAGAGCTGCTCATAGCTGACGAGGCGGAACTCCTGTGCGACGCGGCGGATCTGCCCGATCATCCTACGCCCACCGGCGTTCCGGTACGCAGCTCGACCCGACGCCCGCAACCGCTGCTCGGCCGTCGCCGAGCCCGGAACCTCGGCGCGCAACGGCCGTGGATCGCACTCGTACGGGTGGCAGTAGATCACGGGATGGCTCGCGGACCGGCACGCCTCGCGCAAACCACGAAGGATCAGCTCGGTCGGCATGAACCGCCAGTAGCCGCCGCCGCCGATCGGCAGCGTCCGTCCGCGTACGTCCCAGGTGGCGATCGGGAACTCCCACAGCTCACGGCCGCTCTCGAGGGCGACCCGATGGGCGTCGGGCGAGACGGGCTGGATCCGGCGCGGAATCCTCGGCGAGTCGTGGAGGCTCGAGTCGTAGGCGAAGCCGAGCTCGGCCAGGATCTCGTAGGCCCAGGGCGTATCGCGGTTGATGGAGAACGCCGGCGCCCGGTAGCCGAGCGGGCGGACCCCCGAGATCTCCTCGATCAGCTCACGCGCGGCTCGCACGTCCTCGCGGAACGCATCCGAGCTCTGTGCGTGCACCCGCTCGTGCGAGAACCCGTGGCACGCGATCTCGTGCCCTCGAGCAGCCACCTCCCGAACGACGTCCGGGTGGTGCCTCGCCGACATGCCGAGGACGAAGAACGTCGCGGTCACGCCCAGCTCGTCGAGCAGCTTCAGGACAGCGGCGGTCTGCTGCTCGAACGCGGCATGCGGCCGGTCCCAGCCCTCGAGCCCGTAGCGGCGGCCGACGAGCTGGTGCCAGTCCTCGAGGTCGACGCTGAGGACGACCGTCCGGACGGTGTCGGCTGGCGCGGCAGACACGCCGGAGAGGCTACCCCGCCCAGATGATTGATCGCTCGTTGACCGGTAACCATGGCACCACAATTCCCGATCAACCATCTAGCCGGCGAGCGTCCGGTAGGCCTTCCTGTAGCGCTCCGAGAGCTCCAGCACGTCGTCGACGTACTCCCTCGTCTCGGCGAACTCGATCCGGCCGCCCTGGTCGAGCCACTTGTCGACGTTGCCTTGCCCGGCGTGGTAGGCGGCCAGCGCGAGCTCGAGATCGCCGTCGTACTTCGTGAGGAGCCGCCGCAGGTAGAAGGCGCCGTAGCGGACGTTGATCTCCGGGTCGTAGAGGTCCGAGGCGACGAAGCCCTCGCCGCCGGTGAGCTCGGCTATGCCCTCGGCCGTGTCGGGCAGGAGCTGCATGAGCCCCACGGCGCCTGACTCGGAGACCGCGTTCGGGTCGAAGCGGCTCTCCCGGTAGATCACCGCGGCGATCAGAGCGGGATCGAGGTTGTAGTTCCCGGCGTGGCCGAGCACGATGTGCTCGTACTCGAGCGGGTGGCGCAGCTTGAGCCACCAGGACGGCTCCGCGCTCTGCGCGTAGAGGAATACGGCTGCGACGACAACGGCGGGAACGAGGAGCAGAAGGACGAGACGCCTCACACGAACGGGCCGGATGAGATCCGGCCCCTACACCTGCCTTCCCTGACGCCCACGAGAGCTCGTGTCCGGAAGGGTGTCGCAAGGGCCGGATCTCATCCGGCCCTCTGTCGCTCCGTCAGCCTCGCCATCACGCCGGCGATGAACGCGTCGAGCTCCTCGATCGTGCCGTCGTTCACGTACGCGAAGTCGGCGCGGCGCATCTTTTCCTCGTCGGGGATCAGGCGCTGCTCGCGCCGGGAGAGGTCGGGGCGGTTGGCCCGCGCGGCGCGTACCTCTGGCGAGGCGGTGACGACGACGACGACGTCGAAGCGCTCTTCGCCTCCGGTCTCGTACAGGAGCGGGATCTCGACAACGCAGACGGCGGGCGGGTCCGGCCGGCGCGGCAGCGCGTCGCGCCACCGCGCCTGCGCGGCGACCACGCGGGGATGGAGCAGCTGCTCCAGCCAGGAGAGCTCCTCGGGAGCGCCGAAGACGATGCCTGCCACGGCCGCGCGGTCGATGCCCCCGTCCCGGTCTACCACGCTCTCGCCGAAGCGGGATGCAACCGCCGAGCGCACCTCGAGGTCCTCGCGCAGCAGCCTGTGGACGATCTCGTCGCTCGACGCGGTCGCCGCACCGTGACGCGCGAACGCTGCGAGCGCCTCGCTCTTGCCCGCGCCGATACCGCCGGTGAGGGCGACGGCGACGGGGGGACGGACATGAAGCGGGCCGGACAGGTCCGGCCCCTACGACTCCTCGCGCGAGTCCTCGGCAGCAGCCGTCTCGCCGGGCTCGGCCGCGTCCTCGACCGCAGGCTCGGCCTGGTCCTCGACGGCAGGCTCGGCCTCCGGCTCGTCCTCGGCGGGCTGCTCGGGCGTGGCCTCGGGCTCCGCCTCCGCCACCAGCTCCTCGTCCGCGGGCTCCTCGTCGGCCGGCTCATCCGTAGCGGCGGCCGGAGGCTCTTCCTCGGCGAGCTCGGCGCGGACGGGCTCCTCATCGGCCGGCTCGTCCGTGGCGGCGGCCGGAGGCTCTTCCTCGGCGAGCTCGGCGCGGACGGGCTCCTCATCGGCCGGCTCGTCCGTGGCGGCGGCCGGAGGCTCCTCCTCGGCGAGCTCGGCGCCGGCGAGCTCCTCGTCGGCGGGTTCGTCCGCGGCGGGTTCGTCCGCTGCAAGGTCTTCCTCGGCCGGCTCCTCCTCGGCCACGAGCTGTGGCTCGTAGGCGGGGCCGATCGGGGGACGGACGTCGTCGTGGGGCTCGACGCGCTTCAGCGAGAGCGAGAGCCGCCGGCGGTCGGCGTCCATCTCGATGATCTTCACGTGGACGACCTCGCCCTGGGCGACGATCTCCCGCGGGTTCTCGACGTGGTGCTGAGCAAGCTCGGAGATGTGAACGAGGCCCTCCACGCCGGGCAGGATCTCGACGAACGCGCCGAACGTGACGACCTTCGTGACCCGGCCCTGGACGACGTCGCTCTCCTGATAGGCATCGATGACCTGCTGCCACGGATCGGACTGCGTCTGCTTGAGGCCGAGCGAGATCCGCTGCCGGTCGCGGTCGATGTCGAGCACCTTGACCTTCACGCTCTGCCCGATCTCGAGCACCTCGGAGGGATGGTTGACATGGCTCCAGGAGAGCTCCGAGATGTGGATCAGCCCGTCGATTCCCTTGAGGTCGACGAACGCGCCGAAGTCGACGATGTTCGAGATCGTGCCCTCGACGACGTCGCCCGGGGAAAGCCGGTCGAGGATCGCCTGCCGCATGTCCTTGCGCTCGTCCTCGAGCACGGCCCGGCGGGAGAGCACGACGTTGTTGCGGCTGCGGTTCAGCTCGATGACCTTGCAGCGCAGCTTCTCGCCCAGGAACTCGTCGAGATTCTGGACGCGGCGGATGTCGACGAGCGACGCCGGCAGGAAGCCGCGCACGCCGAGGTCGAGGATGAGACCGCCCTTGACGACCTCGATCACCGTTCCGTTGACGGGCTCGCCGCTCTCGGCGGCGCCCTCGATGTTCTTCCAGGCGAGCTCGAAGCGCGCCCGCTTCTTCGAGAGGATGAGCCTGCCTTCGGCATCCTCCTTCGTCATCACGAGCGCGTCGATCTCGTCGCCGAGCTGGACCTCGTCGGCGGGGTTCACGGATCGGCGAATGGAGAGCTCGTTGACCGGGATGACGCCCTCGGACTTGTAGCCGATGTCGACGAGCACCTCGTCCTTGTCGACCCGGACGACGGTGCCGCGCACTACCTCACCCTCGTTGATGACGGGGATGGTGGCGTCGTAGTCGGGGACGAGGGTGCCGTCCTCGGCGCGCACCCACCCGGGGTCCGTCGTCGTATCCGTCTCCGTCATCGCGTCGCTGGCCATCAAAGACGCCGCATTGTAGCAGCGGTCATCAGCCCGGCCCGCGGCGCGCGTCGGCGCGCTCTGCAAAGGGGGTCGGGGGCGCGAACGCGGGCGGCGAGCACGCCTGCGTGCCGGGGGCGGAGCCCTGCGGAGGGGTGCGTGGCGGGAACGGGGTTCTTCCCCGAGTCAGTCCTTCGCCGCCTTCCAGTCCTCGCCCGCGCCCACGTCGACGACGAGAGGCGGATCGAGCGGGAAAGCGCCGGTCATCTCCTCGCGCACGAGGTTCCGCACCGCGGCCACCTCCTTCTCGGGCGCCTCGAGCAGGAGCTCGTCGTGTACCTGGAGGACGAGCCGTGCGGCACGGCCCTCTTCGCGCAGCCTCCGGGCGATGCGCACCATGGCCACCTTGATCACGTCGGCGGCCGTGCCCTGCATGATCGTGTTCACGGCGAGCCGCTCGCCCAGGGAGCGCGTCTGGCGGTTCGAGGCTCGCAGCTCCGGGATCGGTCGGCGGCGGCCGAGCAGGGTGCGAACGAAGCCGTCCTGCTCGGCTTGCTCGACGGTTCGGGCGATGAAGTCCTGAACGTGCGGGAAACGCGCGAGGTAGGCGTCGATGTAGGCCTGCGCCTCCTCCCGCGGTATGTCGAGCTGATCGGAGAGCCCGAACGCGGAGATGCCGTAGATGATCCCGAAGTTGACGGCTTTCGCCTTGCCCCGCTCGTCCTTCGTCAGCGAGGCCTGGTCCTTGCCGAGCACCTCGGCCGCCGTCGCGGCGTGGATGTCGTCGCCGCGCGCGAACGCCTCGCGCAGCTTCGGCTCGCCCGACACGTGGGCGAGAATGCGCAGCTCGACCTGCGAGTAGTCCGCGGAGACGAGCCTGCAACCCGACTCTGCGATGAAGGCGCTGCGGATCGAGCGGCCGAGCTCCGTCCGGATCGGGATCGACTGGAGGTTCGGGTTGGACGTCGAGAGGCGCCCCGTCGACGCGACGGTCTGGTTGAAGGTCGTGTGCAGCCGGCCGTCGTCGCCGATGAGCGACGGCAGCGGCCCGAGGTACGTGTTGAGCAGCTTCGAGTACTCGCGCCACTCTTCGATCACCGCCACGATGGGATGGTCGGCGCGCAGGCTCCGCAGCACGCGCGTGTCGGTCGAGTAGCCGGTCTTGCCCTTGCGGCCCGGCTCGAGCCCGAGCGTCTCGAACAGGATCCGGGCGACCTGCTGGGTCGACCCGAGCAGGAACGGCTCGCCCGCCAGCTCCTGCGCGCGCGCCTCGAGCTCCTCGACCTGGTCGGCGAGACGGGCCGTGATCTCGCCCATCCGGTACGTGTCGATCTTGACGCCCGCGTCCTCCATCGAGCGCAGGACGAGGGAGAGCGGCAGCTCGACGTCGCGATACAGCGGAACGAGGTCCAGCGCCTCGAGGCGCTCGCGCAGGGGAGCGACGAGCGCGAGCGTGGCGGCCGCCCGGCGGACGAGCGTCTCGGTCTCCGGCTCGGCGGGCGGGTCAGGCTGCGCCTCGAGCCCGTACTCGGCCGCGAGGTCGTCGAGGAGGTAGCCCGAGCGGTTCGGGTCGATGAGGTACGCGGCGATCTCCGTGTCGTCCGCCGGCTCGAGGCCGGCGCGCCACAGATCGCGAGGCAAGGCGCCGCTCGCGTGCACGACGAGGCGTTCGGAGTCGCGCAGCGCGGCGGCGAGGCCGTCCAGCTCGCCGGTGACCACCACGGGTGCGTCGAGCTCGGCAACCGCGACGCGGCCGTCCGCCGCGACGAGGGCAGCCATGCGCCGGACCTTGGGCGGGCGCCCCTCGATCCACGGCGCCTCGAACCCGGAGATGGGCACCTGCTCGGCGGCGGGGAGCGCGGCGTCGAGCTCGTCGACTCGCCGCAGGAGGTTGCGGAACTCGAAGCGCCGGAAGATCTCCTTCATGGTCGAGCGGTCGGGCGGCGCGAGCACGAGCTCCGCGGGGTCGCAATCGATGTCGAGGTCGCGCCGCATGGTTGCGAGCAACTTCGAGTTCCGCGCCTGGTCTCCATGCTCCTTGAGAGCCTTCGAGCGAGCCGGAGTCAGGTCGTCGACGTGGTCGAGCACGCCCTCGAGTGATCCGAAGCGGGCGACGAGCTCGCCGGCGGTCTTGTCGCCGATGCCGGGAACGCCCGGGATGTTGTCGGAGGTGTCGCCCTTGAGGCCGATGAAGTCCGGCACCTTCTCGGGCGGGATGCCGTAGCGGGCCTCGACGCGCGCCGGCGTGTAGACGTGCACGTCCGCGACGCCGCGCGGCGTCATCATCAGGCACACGTTGTCCGAGCAGAGCTGGAACGCGTCGCGGTCGGTCGACACGACGCACGTGCGGACGCCGGCCTCGTCTGCGCGCGTCGCGATCGTGGCGATGACGTCGTCGGCCTCCCAGCCTTCGAACTCGAGGTTGCGGTAGCCGAAGGCCTCGACGATCGGCCTGAAGTGCGGGAACTGCTCGCGCAGCAAGTCCGGCATCGGCCGGCGCTCGCTCTTGTACTCCTCCGACACCTCGAGTCTATGGGTCGGCCGGGTATCCCAGGCGACGGCCACGCCCTGCGGCTGGTAGTCGACGAGCAGCTTGAACAGCATGTTGACGAACCCGAGCAGCGCGTTCGTCGGAAACCCCTGCGACGTCGCCAGCTCCTCGGGCAGCGCGAAGAACGCACGGTAGGCGAGGTTGTTCCCGTCGACGAGGAAGAGCCTCGCCTCGCGCGCCGGTCCGTCGTCGAGCTGGAGCTCGGCTCCCTCGGCGGTCTTCGGCATGACCCGAGTCTACGCGCCGCTTCGCCGCGCCGGGCGTGCGGCCGACCCCACGCCCTCTCCCGACAGACCTGCGCCGCTCAGCTATTCGCCCGGCGCTCGCGTCCAGGCGACCGTGTTCGCCGCCACGGGGATTTGCTCGACCTCGATGCCGTCCGGCCAGGTCACGATCCTCAGCGACCGCTCCCGCGCGAGCGCGACGTACGCGCCGTCCGGCGACCAGGCGACCCACCGAGCTCCGTAGGGCGGCTGCTCGCGGCCGCCTGGGATCGCGACAATGTGGGCGTTGCCGTCCGCGGCGTCGAAGTACCAGAGCGCGTCGCCTCGGGGGGAGAGGCCGACTGCAGCCGGCAGCACGTCCGTGGGCAGGTGTGCCGAGAAGCGGATATCGCCGCCGGCAGAGACGACGGCGACGGCGGCAGACGAGGGCAACAAGCGCCGCTGGCTGACCACCGCGAGACCGACGACGATCTCTCCGTCGCCCGCGCCGAGGGCGCTGATCACGCGATCGGCCCGGCGCGGCAAGTTCGGGAGGAGCAGCTCGAGATCCGCATCCGAGAGCAGCGGGCGCCCGTCGAGCACGATCGACGCCGGAGGGTGAACCGAGACGTAGCGGCCGTCGGGGAGCACCGCCGGCAAGCATGCGTCGCGCTCCTCCAGCCCGCCGGACGGCGGGTCGCCGCCGACGCGGGCGACGACCGTCCCTTCCTGTGTCGCGATGCAGGCGAACGCGAGCTCCTCGTTCGGCGGCCACGCCAGCTCACCGGCGATCACGCCGGGCTCGTGCGTCAGCACGATTCGCCCTCCGAGTGACCGGGCGCCCTCGGGCGCCGGATAGGAGAACTGCACGAGGCCGCGGCCGTCGAGCGCGTCGCTGCGGCTCGTCGCCGTCGTGACGACGAGGCTGCCGCTCGGGGCGGGCCAGATGCGGCAGTGCTCGGCCGGGATCCGCGACACGGTGCCGGAGCTCAGGCCGAGAGCGCCGGCCTCGCACGACACGTCGGACCACCAGATGACACCGCCCGCCTCGCGCAGCTCGCCGGCGAGCGGCAGGATCGCCGGCAGGGAAGGGGGCTCCTCGGCCGTCGTCTCGGTCCGGGCCGTCTCCGCGCCGGTGGTCGCCGGAGCGGCGGCGTCCTCGGCGCCGGTCCGCACGACGTGGACGATCGCGGCGACCGCGATCCCGGCGACGAGGAGGAACAACCCCATATCCAGCCAGCGCGGCCGCCTCACATCCCTGGCCGGCGCCGACTCGCGCGCAGCAGAGCCGGGGTCTCGCGGCGGGCTACTCCTCGCCGAGGTAGGTCTTTCGAACTCGTTCGTTCTGCCTCAGCGCCTTCGCGTCGTCGGAGAGGGCAATCGTTCCCGTCTCGAGCACGTAGCCGCGGTTGGCGGCGTCGAGCGCCAGCAGCGCGTTCTGCTCGACGAGCAGGATCGTCGTGCCCTGCGCGCTGATCTCGCGGATGATGTCGAAGATCCGCTCGACGAAGATCGGCGCGAGCCCGAGCGAGGGCTCGTCGAGCATGAGCAGCGTCGGGCGGGCCATGAGCGCTCGGCCGATCGCGCACATCTGCTGCTCGCCTCCCGAAAGCGTCCCGGCCTTCTGGCTCTGCCGCTCGCGGAGTCGTGGAAAGAGACCGTAGACGCGGTCGAGGTCCTCGCGGAGGTCCGAGCGATCGGCGCGCTGGAAGGCGCCCATCTCGAGGTTCTCGAGCACCGACATGCGTGGGAACAACCGCCGGCCTTCCGGGGACTGCGAGATGCCCATCTTGACGGTGTCGTGGGGAGCGGTGTCCGTGATGTCACGGCCCTGGAAGCGAATCGTCCCCTGGCGGGGATGGACGATCCCGTTGATCGAGCGAAGCGTCGTCGACTTCCCGGCGCCGTTCGAGCCGATCAGCGTCACGACCTCGCCCTCGTGCACCTGCAGCGAGATGCCCTTGAGCGCATGGATGGCCCCGTAGTAGGTGTGGACGTCCTCCAGCTCGAGCAGGATCCCGTCCCGGCTCGGCGCGCTCACGCGCCCCCTCCTTCGCCCGCCACCGCTGCCCGCCCGAGGTACGCCTCGACGACCCGCTCGTTCTGCTGGATCTCACGCGGCAGGCCCTCGGCGATCTTCTCCCCGTAGTCGAGGACGGTCACGCGGTCGGAGACGCCCATCACCACCTTCATGTCGTGCTCGATGAGCAGCACCGTGAGCTTCTGGTTCTCGCGCAGCTCGCCGACGAAGCGGGTGAACTCGAGCGTCTCCTGAGGATTCATGCCGGCGGTCGGCTCGTCGAGCAGGAGCAGCTTGGGCTCCGTGGCTAGGGCCCTCGCAACCTCGAGCCGGCGCTGGTCGCCGTAGGCGAGGTTGCGCGCCGCCTCGTGGTGCTGGCCGCGCAGCCCGCAGAAGACGAGCAGCTCGCGCGCCCTGTCGAAGGCGCCCTTCTCCTCCCGGCGGACGCGCGGGGTGCGGAGCACGGAGCCGACGATCCCGCCCTTGAGGCGGCAGTGCATCCCGACCATCACGTTCTCGACCGCGCTCATCTGCTGGAAGAGCCGGATGTTCTGGAACGTCCGGCCGATCCCGAGCTCGGTGATGCGATGGGGCGACTTGCCCGTCACGTCGACGCCTGCGAAGACGATCCTGCCCGACGTCGGCTTGTAGACCCCCGTCAGCATGTTGAAGAACGTCGTCTTGCCCGCCCCGTTGGGGCCGATCAGGCTCACGATCGCCTGCTCGGGGATCGCGAACTCGACGTCGTTGACCGCGACGAGGCCGCCGAACTCCTTGCGGACCTGATCGACGGCGAGCAACGGCACGGCGCTCACAGGACGTCCTCGCCCACGTCCTCGGCGTCCCTGGCAAGCGACTCGAACTCCCGCTTGCGACGCCGTTCCGGGATCAGGCCGGTCGGGCGGAAGAGCATGACCAGCACGATGATGACCCCGTAGATGCCGAACTGGTACTTCGGCACCTCGATGTCGGCTCCGGTGACGTCGTTGAACTTCGACCCGACGACCGCAAGCCCCTCGACGTTCAGCCAGGCGAGGAAGCTGCCGCCCACCACGACGCCCCAGATCGAGCCGATCCCGCCCAGGATCACCATGCAGAGCAGGAAGATCGAGATGTTGAAGAAGAAGTCCGCCGGGAAGGCGCCGCTCTTGAAGCTCGCGTAGTACGCACCGGCGATGCCGCCGAAGAACGCGCCGATCGCGTAGGCCCACGTCTTCGTGCGCATGAGCGGGATGCCCATCGCTCCGGCCGCGGTCTCGTCCTCGCGGATCGCGATCCAGGCACGGCCGAGGCGCGAGTCCCGCAGGCGCCAGCAGCAGAAGATCGTGAACAGGATCAGGGCGAGCGCCGCCCAGAAGAAGAGCTTCTCGCGGTCGAACGACTGCTGGAACGACACGGGCAAGCCGATCGCGTCGTGCAACGTCTGGCCGAAACCCGGCGAGTCGATGGGCGTGATGCCGAACGTCCCGTGCGTGAGGTCGAAGCCTCCGAGACTGTCGGCGTTGCGCACGAACTGCGGCACGATCTCGCCGAAGCCGAGTGTGACGATCGCGAGGTAGTCCCCGCGCAAGCGGAGGGTCGGAAGGCCGATCACGATGCCTACGACGGCCGTGAAGATACCGGCAAGGATCAGGATCAGCCAGATCGAGAGGTGGATACCCGGCTGCTCGCCGGAGACTCCGACCGAGCCGAGGTGAAACGTGATCTGGTTGAACTGGAGGGAGGCCAGCCAGGCTGCCACGTAGGCGCCGGCCGCGTAGAACGCGACGTAGCCGAGATCGAGCAGGCCGGCGTAGCCGACGACCACGTTCAGACCGACGGCCATCATCGTGAAGATGATGATGTAGACGGCGGAGTTGAGGCTCGGGAAGAAATCTCCGAGGCCGCCGCCGAGCGACTTGGCCTCGTCGACCCAGATCGGATAGAGGGCGACAGGCGTCAGCACGGCGGCCACGAGCAGGACGCTGCGCGCGCGATCCGAGAGCCCGTCCCACCACGCCCGGACCGCGCTCATCTCAGGCTCCCTCCGGCATGCGCTCGCCGAGCAGGCCCTCGGGACGGAAGACGAGGATGCCGATCAGGATCCCGAACACGATGGAGCGGGTCCAGTCACCCCCGGGCGAGGCCCACGCGAGCCCCTCGTTGAACGCCTGGATCAGCCCGATGAGCACGCCGCCGAGCATGGCGCCCGTCAGGTTGCCGATCCCACCGAGAACGGCAGCGGTGAACGCGATCAAGCCGAGCTCGAAGCCCGTGTCGTAGCGCATGTTGAAGAGCAGCAGGAAGAGCAGTCCTCCCGCCCCGGCCAGCGCGCCGGCGATCAGGAACGTAAACGAGATCGTGCGGTTGACGTTGATTCCCATCATCGCGGCAGCCTCGGGGTCCTGGGCGGTGGCTCGCATCGCCTTCCCCTGTCTCGTCGTCCTTACGAGCCATGTCAGACCGATCAGCACCGGCACCACGACGGCGAGGACGAAGAGCTTGTTCCACTGGTAGTTGACGCCGCCGATGTCGAAGACGTCGGAGTTGGGGATCAGCGGCGGGACGTCCTTCGCGTTGACCCCGTAGATAGCCAGCGCGACGTTCTGGATGATGAACGACATGCCCACGGCGGTGATCAACGGCGCCAGTCTCGGCGCGTGGCGCAGGCGCCGGTAGGCGACGCGCTCGATGCCCGCATTGAGCGATGCGGCAAAGGCCATCGCGACGAGCAGCGTCACGAGGAGCCCGCCGACGATCGCGAGCACCGACGACTCATCGGAAAGCTCGAACACCGACAGGATCATGGTGCTGGCGATGAGCCCCGAGAGCGCGAAGACGTCGCCGTGCGCGAAGTTGATGAGCTGCAGGATCCCGTAGACCAGCGTGTAGCCGAGCGCGACGAGCCCGTAGACGGAGCCCGTCGTGAGACCGATCAGAAAGATCCTGGTGAAGTCGTCAGGCTCGCGGACGAGGTTGACGAGCAGCCACACCCCGAGGAGGCAGACGAAGCCGATCCCGATGAGCGACATCGCGCTCGGGCGCGGCCTCGCACGCGATGCCTTTAGCGGCGAGGGTGGCTCGACACGACTGTCGACGGCGATGGCTCGTCGCTCCCGGACGGTGGAGGGGAGGGCGTCTGCCCTCCCCTCCACTCCGTTGCGTTGCGGTTAGTTGCCCCTCGCGGCGTCCACGAGCTCGGCAGGCGGCGAGATCACCTCGGCCACCTCGGCGAGCGCCGTGTCCGCACTCGCGCGGTAGACGGAGATCGCCACGACCGCGCCTTCGGCACCGGCCGGATCGCCGTTCTCGTTGAACGTGAACGAGCCGAGGATGCCGTCCGCGACCTCGGTCGCGAACATCGCGTCGATGATTGCGGCGCGGTCGGCGCCGCCCGCCTCGATGGCGTCGAGTATGACCTCCGCCGACTCCGCGCCGTAGGCGGAGTACGGGTCGACCGGGTTGCCTTCGAGCTCGGCCGCGTACAGCTCGCCGAACGCGGTCGCGAACTCCTGGCCCGCCGGCCCGAGCTGGTCGAGCGGCACGCCGGCGACGGTCAGGAACATGCCGTCGGCCTCGTCCGCTCCGCCCTCGTCGGGCTCGACGGTCGCCTGGGTCGTGAAGCCGTCCGGGCCGATGAGGACGACACCCTCGGCGGCGGTCGCCGCGTTCGGGCCGAGCACCGCGACCTTGTCGCGGATCACCTGGCCGCCGTTCTCGTCGATCAGGCCGCCGAGGAAGACGCCCTCGGCGCCCGACGCCTCGATGCTGTTCATGAGCGCCTCGTAGCTCGACGCCTTCGGATCCCACGCCTCGAAGCCGACGACCTCGATTCCGAGAGACTCGGCCGCGTTGCGGGTCTGCGTCGCGACGCCGAGGCCGTAGGCCTCCTTGTCGTTGAGGATGAACAGCTTCGTCACCCCGACGTTCTGGAAGAACTGCGCGACGGCGGCGCCCTGGTACGCGTCGTGGGCAACGACGCGCGCATAGTTGCGCTCGCCGGACGGGTAGTACTGATCCGGTTCCGTGTCCGCGCACGCCGGCCCGGCCTCGGTCAGGCACGGGTAGGTGTTCGCCGGCGAGAGCATCGCGATCGCGCCGCCCGGCGCCTGGTTCAGAACCGGGATGATGATCGCCGCGCAGCCGGAGTTGAACGTTCCGATGACGCCGACCACGCTCTCGTTACCGGCGTAGGACTGGGCGTTCTGGTTGCACTTGCCGGAGTCCCACTTGCCCGCTTGCGCGGTGGCATCGTCGCACGCCTGGAACGCCACGTTGACGTCGCCTGCCTTCCAGCCGCGCTGGTCGAGCACGAAGCGAATGGCGTTGTTGATCTGCGTCGTCTGGATGCGCGAAGCGCCCTGGAGCGGCAAGTCGGACGCGATCAGCACCTGCGGCTCTCCTTCGCCACCGAACTCGACCTCGCCGCACGACGACGACGGCAGGGCGGTCACGCCGCCCCCTTCGGCCGGCGGTTCCGCGGGCTCCTCGGCCGGCGGCTCCTCGGCCGGCTCTTCCGCCGGCGGCTCCTCCGCGGGCGCCTCGGCCGGCGCCTCGTCCGCGGCCGGCTCCTCCTCGCCGCCGCACCCGGCCGCCGCGAAAGCGAGCGCGGCCACGAGCAGCGCGAGAAGCGCTAGCAATCCCCGTTTTCTCACCACGTTCCTCCTCGGTTGTCGCCCACCTGTCGCGCCGGATCGCACGTCCCCACGTGCCTCCGGCCGGTCAGCCGCGCTAGCTCCGCGGCTTTCCTTCCCTCGAACGGCGCATTATTCCCGTTGTCGGGCGCAAATCAAACCCATCGGAGGCAGTAGCATTGGTGTCGCCGGCCGAAGTGGCGAAACTGGCAGACGCGCCGGACTCAAAATCCGGTGGGGCTTCGCCCCGTGCGGGTTCGACCCCCGCCTTCGGCATCGACACGTCGCTCGGCCTCCTCTCAGGTCTCGTGAGTCGGACGACGCGCGACACGCGAAGTTAGGACAGGGTGATGACACGCACAGTCGGCGTCCTGACGGGTGGAGGAGACTGCCCCGGCCTGAACGCGGTCATCCGCGCCGTCGCCCGGCGCTCCTTCGACCGGGGCGACCGTGTCCTCGGCGTCCTCGAGGGCTGGCGCGGGCTGATCGAGGGGCTGACCGAGGCGCTCGGGCCGCGCGAAGTGTCCGGCATCCTGCCGCGCGGTGGGACGATCATCGGCACCTCGCGCACGAACCCGTACAAGGTCGACGGAGGCGTCGAGCGCGTGCTCGAGAACATCGGCCGGCTGGGGATCGACGCGCTCGTGGCCGTGGGCGGAGAGGACACCCTCGGCGTCGCGTCCAGCCTCCACGCCGAGCACGGCGTCGCGGTGGTCGGCGTCCCGAAGACGATCGACAACGACCTCTCGGCGACGGACTACACGTTCGGGTTCGACACCGCCGTCTCGATCGCGACCGAGGCGATCGACCGGCTGCACACGACGGCCGAATCGCACAACCGCGTCATGGTCCTCGAGGTGATGGGCCGCCACACCGGGTGGATCGCGGTCGTGAGCGGGATCGCGGGCGGCGCGGACGTGATCCTGATACCGGAGTTCCCGCTGACGGTCGAGGAGGCGTGCGAGGAAATCCGGCACCGCCACGCCAGGGGGAAGGACTTCTCGATCGTCGTCGTAAGCGAGGGTTGGCAGCTCACGTACGCGTCCGGCGAGGGCCAGACGGTTCACCGAGGCGAGGGTGTCGATCAGTTCGGCCACGTCCGCCTGGGCGGCGTCGGCGAGGCGCTCGCGCGCGAGGTCGAGGAACGGACCGGCTACGAGACGCGCGTCACGGTGCTCGGCCACGTGCAGCGAGGAGGCTCGCCGACGGCGCGCGACCGCGTGCTGGCTACTCGCTTCGGGCTCAAGGCTGCCGAGCTCGTCGAGCAGGGCCAGCTCGGGCGCATGGCGTCCCTGCGCGGCGACACGATCGTGGACGTCCCGCTCGCCGAGGCCGTCGCCGAGCTGAAGACCGTGCCGAGGGAGTGGTACGACACGGCCCGCGCCTTCTTCGGCTAGCGCCGAAACGCGTACGCGTTTCGGCGCTCTGTAGGGGCCGGATCTCATCCGGCCCGTCTCGGCCGGTGCACGTGGAGGAGCCGGTCCCCGACCGGCCCGCGCTGCACCCCGATCGAGCCCGGTCGCCGCACGCATTCGTAGGGGCCGGATCTCATCCGGCCTCGGGGTCAGACCCGGCCGGTGAGCTCGGCGAGGGTCGCCTCGAGACCGCCGGCATCCGAGAACCCGCCGGTCAGGAGAACGGCGTCGACGCCGGCTTGCTCGAGGTCGAGCACCTGATCGCGCGTCGTCACCCGCGCGTCGGAGACGACGAGCTTCCCTGCGGGCACGTCGGGTAGCAGCTCCAGCGTCAGCTCGAGCTCGTCCCCTTTCTCGTCCGGGCCGCGCTCGCAGAGGACGAGGATCTCCGGGTCGAGCCGCTCGAGCGCCTCCTCGAGCTCGTCCTCGTCACGAACACCCACCCCCCAGTCGAGACCGAGGTCGTACGCCTCGCCGACGAGCTCCTCGAGCCGCCCGTCGTCCAGGTCGCCCCAGACCAGGATGCACGCGTCCGCGCCGGCCTCGCGCGCGGCCTGCAGCGCCGCGACGTCGCCCATCGCGCCGCGCAGCAGTACCGGCAGCTCCGTGACCGCGCGCAGGGCGCGGAGCTCCGCGATCGTGTCGACGGCGAGCGCCTCGGCGCCGGCTGCCTCGGCCTGTCCGGCGAGCGTCGCGGCGGGAGTCGAGAGCAGCGGGATGAGGGAGATGCCGTCGCCCTCGGAGATCGCCTGGCTGAAGCGGCGCTCGGGCCAGGGAACGGGATCGACGGAGCTCATGAGACCCGCCGCAGCTTCGCGAAGTCGCTGAGGATCGCGACGGCGTTCGCGGTGCCGATCCGGCCGGCCCCGGCCGCGATCATGGCCTCGGCGTCCTCGGCGGAGTCGATCCCGCCCGCCGCCTTCACGCCGATGGACTCTGGGAGCATGTCGCGCAGGAGCTCGACGTCGTACAGGGTCGCGGGCGCGGCGCTCCAGCCGGTGGACGTCTCGACGAAGTCGGCGCCGGCGTCCTCGACGATCTTGCAGGCGAGCTTCTTCAGCTTGTCCTCCAGGTGGCCGCACTCCACGATGACCTTCAGGAGCACGATTCCCTTCCCCATGTTGACGCTCTTGACCCGCACCGCACGTACGAGCGCGGCGAGCTCGTCGCGGACGTAGCGAGCCTCGCCGGACAGGAGCGCGGGCACATTCAGGACCACGTCGAGCTCGTCGGCCCCGGCGGCGACATACTGCTCGGCCGCGGCCACCTTCGCCTTCATCGTGTCCGCGCCGAAGGGGTAGCTGACGACCGTGCACACCTTGACGTCGTAGCCGCGCAGCACCTCGGCTGCCCGCGGCACGCAAAAGGGCAGCACGCAGACCGTTGCGAAGTGGTGCTTCCTCGCCTCCTCGCAGAGCCGCTCGACGTCCTGCAGGGTTGCGACCGGATCGAGCAGCGAATGGTCGATCGTCTTGGCTAGCTCCTCGAGGCGCAGCGCCATCGGCAACGGACAGTGTAGGCGGGAGCGAGCTCCCGGCCGGTGGTCCTACACCCTGCTCCCGGCGAGCTCGGCAACGAGCGCGTCCGTGTCGAGCGGGTCGACGCCGATCTGGCGGGCGACATCCTCGCTCGCCGGGCGCGTGCCCTGGACGAACAGGTCGCGCAGGAAGACGCCGGTATCGGGCCGGCGCCACCAGTCCTCGCCGATCGCCTCGCGCAGGTATGCGCGCACCTGCGCGGCCCTGATCCAGGCACGCAGGTAGTCGGCCGAGTAGAAGCCGTCGTCCATGTCGGCCAGGTAGTTCTCGCGCGGGTAGCGGAAGCCGGACGCTCGCGAGACGAGCTCCTCGTAGTCCTGCGCATAGCCCGTCGCGTTTTCGAAGTCGGCCCACACCCGGAGCTCGTAGCGGAGCTTGGCCGCGTAGCGGCGGAAGAGGAACGCGTCGAGGAACCTCGTCGCCTCGGCGCGTTCCTCGGCCTCGTCTGTGGCGAGCGCGAAGTGCTCGGCGTGCCAGCCGGGCTCATGCGTGAGCGACTCGACGAGGAACGAGTAGATCTCGGTCAGGGCGTGGTCTCGCGAGAGCCGCCGGAACGTGTACGGAAGCCCCGGGTCGCACCCGGCGTAGTGCAGGGCGTGACCGGCCTCGTGCAGAAACGCCTGGTAGTCGGCGAGGCCGCCCTGGGCGCGAGTGATCAGGTGGACGACGCTGGGGGGGTCGGAGGCGATGACGCACGCCCTCGGGTTCTTCTGCGGGCGATCGTCGAGGTCGAGCCGGATCCGCTCGTCGGCGGCAAGGTCGAAGCCGAGCTCCGTGAGCGTCGCCAGGCAGACGGGCACCGCTCGCTCCTTCGTGTAGGTGCCGGCCAGCGGGGAGAGCCGTCGAACGTAGGCGACGTGAGCGGACGCGGGCTCGTTCTCGCGCTCCTCGCCGAGGATCACGTCGAGCCAGCGCTGGCGCAGGTCCCCGTAGGCGGCGTCGATCGCCACGGAGGCCTCCTCGAGCACGCCGGCGAGGCGGTGCAGGTCGATCTGCTTTCGCTCGGCGCTACGACGAACCGGATCCTCGATGCCCGAGAGCTCCGTCTCGAGCGCCTCCCCGGCCTGGAGGAGCGCCAGGCGCTCGTCGTTGAAGCCCGCCGAGGCCTCGATGACGGCCGCGCCGAGCCGGTCGCGGATCGCGTACTCGTCGATCACGGCGAGCGCGGCCTGCGCCGCGCGCAGCGGCATCTCCTCGCCGCCGTGCTCGACACGGCAGGCGAGGATCGCGTTCTCGAGGGCGTCCAGCCGGTCGGCGAGCTCGGCCATGACGATGCCGCCCTCGCACGCGTCGCCGAGCCTGGCGAGGCGTTCTCCCTCATCGCCGTCGCCGACCTCGGCGTGCTTCAGGGCGGCGTGCTGGTCGCGGGTGAAGAGCGAGCTGTAGCGGGCGACGATAGCCGCCTGCTCGCTCGTGTCCTTCTCACCGACCCGGACGGCCCGCGCCTCCTCGGCGGACTCGTAGAGGTAGCGGGCGAGCTCGCGCTCGAACGCGTCGGGTGTCAGCGGGTCGCTCACAGGGGTCGAAGAAGCTCCGACCCGTACCCTACCTCGGAGCTGCTGCTCTACCTCAGAGCTGCTGCCGTTTAGACCGCGATCGTCGCGGTCGGCCGTGTGGACTTGACGAGCGTCAGCTTCGCGCCGGCGCCGGAACGCGGAATCGAGGCGACCGGCTCGACCTCGATGGGCGGCGCGACTGCCCCCGCAGACGTCAGCGCCCCCGCGAGGGCGGACCTCACCCGGCCCGTGACCGACCGGCCGGCGCTCGGTCGCAGCACGACGCGGACTCGCAGCCCGGTGCCGGTGTGCTCGACCTGGTACTGGCGCACCTCGGGCAGGTACGAGAAGGGCGCCCGCACGTGGAACGGGTGGACGGCGATCTCGCCGCCCGCCGCCGCCGGCAATCTGATGATGTCGTCGCTGCGCCCGTCGATGAGCTCGAGACGGGCGAACGGCCGGCCGGAGGGGTTCGGCCCATCGGCGAGCGGTGATCGAGTCCGCGAGCTCGTAGCGAATGATCGGCTGGGCCCTGTTCCAGAGGTTCGTCAGCAGCACCCGGTGGCTCGGCGTCCCGGGTGGCACGGGCTGGTTTCGCTCGTCGACGGGCTCGAGGACGACCATGTCCTCCCACACGTGGCGGCCGACGTGCGCGGGGCATTCGCTCGCCATCATGCCGCCCTCCGTCGAGACGTAGACGTCGATGACCTCGAGGCCCCAGGCCTCGCGCGCCCGAGCTCGGACCTCGTCGCTCAGCACCTCGGAGCCCGTCGCGGCGATCGACGGGGCGATGGTGAGCCGACCGTCGAGCTGCTCCTCGGCCAGCAGGCGCAGGATCGACGGGTAGGTGACGATCAGCCTCCGGGCGGTAGGCCTCGAGCGCGTTCACGATCTCGTCGATCGGCTGGGTCACGGCGAGGGGAGGTGAGCCTCTGCGGCCACTGCGGATCGTGGCGAACACCTGGTTGGACAGGTGCAGCGGGCTGGGAGAGCCGATCGAGACGACGCGAGTCTCCGGACCGATGCCGCTGTCGACGACCGTGCGCAGCATGCCCGCCATGGTCAGCTGGAAGTCGCGCCGGTCGTTCACGAAGATGCCGCGCATGCCGGTCGATCCACCCGTGGTGAGGAGCCGGTACTCGCCGAGGTAGAGCTCGCCGGCCGCTGGACCGGCGACCTGCTCCTCCACCTCGGCGAGCCGAAGGCGCGGATCGGTCACGATGCGATCCCACTCGTCGAGCAGGGTCGCCTTCGGCAGCGTCGGCAGCTCCGCGAGCTCCACGTCGTCGTCGTCGAGATGCCCGAGCGCCTCGCGGTAGTACGGCGATCGCTCGACGGCGTCGCGGACGAGCTCCCGGAGCGCCGTGCGCCTGTGCTCGAGCAGCTGCTCTCGCGACCAGGACCGGCGCGCAAGGAGATCGCCGACGAGCTGCATGACGGAAGCGGTGTCTGCGTTCATGTGCGTGCTCCTTCGGGTTCAGCAGGCCGCAGGTGCGAGTTGACGAACAGGAGGAACTCCTCCTCGAAGACCTCGGCAGGGACGCCGTCGGGATCGAGGAGCCGCTCGAGCGCCATGCCCCGGGCGAAGGCGGACGCGGATCGGATGAGCTCACGCCCCGGACGTGACCAGGCGACCCCGAACCGCTCGGCGATGCCGGTCAGGGCTTCGCCCATCTCGTCGAGGACGCGATCGTGACGCGAGAGAGCCTCGGCCCGGAGGCGGGGGTCGCGCGACGCGTGGGTCCAGAACTCGACGAGGAGCGGCGCCCACAGAGGCTCACGCCGAGCCGTCTCGGCAAGCACGCTGACGCTCGCGCGAAGGCCCTCGTCGAGGCTCCGTGCGGCGTTGAAGCGCTCAACGTGGGGCGCCAGGCGCACAGCGAACTGCTGGTCGAGCAGCGCGAGGAAGAGCCCGTCCTTGCCGTCGAAGTTCGAGTACACGGCGCCCGTCGTGTAGCCGGCTTCCTCGGCGATGTCGTCCAGGGTGGCCCTGTGGAAGCCGTCGCGCAGGAAGACTCGATGGGCCGCCTCGAGGATCTCCTCGCGCGTTCGCGCCTTTCGCTCCACTCGGGTCAGCCGGACGGCCACCGCGATTCCAACGGTATTACAATATTGACGATATGTCAATAGCGTTGCTACGCGAGTGAGCCGTGATCGCGAACCCGTGTAGGGGCGGCCTGGGGCCCGCCCGAACCCGCTCGGGAGCGTGTCACGCTTTGCAGGCGGGCCAGGGCCCGCCCCTACAGGCCGAGCCGGTCGAGCAGGGCTTCGTCGCGGCGCCATCGCTGCCTCACCTTGACGCGCAGGTCGAGGAAGATGGAGCGTTCGAGCAGCGCTTCGATCTCGGTGCGCGCGCTCGTGCCGATCTCCTTGATCATCGCTCCGCTCTTGCCGACGAGGATCTGCTTCTGCGAGGGCGTCTCGACGAGGATGCTTGCGGTGACGCTCCGGTTGGAAAGCTCTTCGACCTCGACCGTGACGGCATGGGGAACCTCGTCGCGGGTGCGCCGAAGCACCTGCTCGCGGATGAGCTCCGCGATTCGCAGCTCGAGCGGCAGGTCGGTCACGGCGTCGGTCGGAAACAGCGGCGTGCCCTCGGGCAGGAGCTCGACGAGGTCCCGGCGTAGGGCGGGAACGCCGTCCCCGGTGGCGGCGCTCACCGGGTGCAGCTCCTCGAAGTCGCCCAGCTCGGCAGCGTCCTGGATCTGGCGCGCGATCTCCTCCGGACGCACGCGGTCGACCTTGTTGAGCGCGATCACGACCGGCGCCTGACCGCCGAAGACCCGTCTCGCGATGAAGCGATCGCCGGCGCCGATCCGCTCGTCGGCTGCCAGCACGAGGCAGATCGCGTCGACGTCGCCGAGCGACGCGTCCACGGTCCGCTGCATCCGCTCGGTGAGCGTGTCGCGCGGCCGCTGGAAGCCGGGAAGGTCGACGAGGACGAGCTGCCAGCCTTCGCCGTTGGCCACGCCGAAGATGCGCTGGCGCGTCGTCTGGGGCCGGTCCGACACGATGGCCACCTTCCCGCCGCAGATGGTGTTGACGAGCGTCGACTTGCCGACGTTCGGGCGGCCGGCGAGCGCGACGAGCCCGCTCCTCACGCTGCGTCCATTCCGCTATGCGACGTCGAGGCGGAACGAGTCGGGGAGGAGCTCGTCCAGTCGTCGCTCGACCAGCTCGCCCTGCCAGGGAAAGAGGACGCGATCGACGGCGAAGTCGACGAGCCACTGCCGGCACGCGCCACATGGCGACGCCGTGACGGCGACCGCCTCGACGTCCCCGGGACGGACGCCTTCGGCGACGGCTCTCGCCAGAGCAGCGCGCTCCGCGCAGAGCGTGAGACCGTACGAGGAGCTCTCGACGTTGGCCCCGGTCACCACCCGGCCGTCTCTCGCCAGCACGGCCGCACCGACGTGGAAGCCGGAGTACGGCGCGTGCGCCTGCTCCGCGGCCTTGCGGGCGTGCTCGAGGAGGTCGTTGTCGTCCATCGCGTGCTAGATGGTTGATTCCACGATCCACGCGCGGCCGGATGCGACATCTGGCGCGTCTGGGCCGCTCCGTCCCGTCGAGAGGCCGTACGGCCTCTCAGACAGGACGCGCGCTTCGCGAGGCCTGGCCTCGCCGAGGCGTCCAGCCTCGGCTGCGCCCCGGCCTCGGTCCCAGAGCGGCCAGCTGACGCCCCGGCGAAGGCGGATCTCATGGAATCAACCATCTAGCCGAAGGCCTGGAAGAGAACGAGCGTGGTCGCGGCGCCGAGCAGGCCGCCGAGCGCGACCTCGAGAGTTGAATGAATACCGGACTCGACGCGGGTCTGGGCCACGAGGCAGGCCATGATGAAGGCGACGGTCGACACGAGGACGCGATGGTCGAAGCCGTCCGTCACGAACGTGATCGCCGCCCAGCCCGCGAACGCGAGCGCGGCATGGCCTGACGGGAACCCTCCGCGCAGCGGCGTGCCACGATGGCTGATCGCCTTGACCGCGATGACGAGCAGGATGACGAGGACGAGGGCGATGACCGTCAGGTGGACCGGCGCGTCCCGGAGGTCCTCGAGGGCGCGGTTCGTGGGCTGCCGCACCCGGTCGGCGAGCACGAGATAGCCGATCGCGAGCGCCGTCACCGACGAGACGAGCACCGCGCCGGCAGCAATGTCCTTCGCAAGCTTCGCGAGTGGGTTGAACGAGGTCGTGGCGACATCGGTGGCCGCCTCGACGGCGGTGTTGATCATCTCCGTGACGAGCACGAAGGCGATTGCGAGCAGGAGCGCGATGAGCTCGAGCTTCGTGACGTCGTAGGCGAACGCGAGCACGAGGACGACGACCGCGACGGCGAAATGGATCCGCATGTTGCGCTGCGTGCGCAGCGTGTAGATAACGCCTTCGAAGGCGTAGTTGAAGCTCTGCAGGAGCGACGTGGTGCCTCGATGCGGCGTGGCGTCTGCGCCTCGCCGAGAACGCGGCGGCGTTTCCCGGGGAGGCTCGACCGGGGCCGGCGGCTCGGCGGGCGGGGGCTTCGGCCGGGTCGTGCTCACCGCGCGAGCACCTCCTCGCGGCGCTCCATCTCGTCGCCGTGCTCGTAGCCGAGCAGATGCAGCAGGCCGTGCACGAGCGGGCCTTGCCAGGCGTCCCCGACGACCTGCGGACAGATCACGACGTCGCCGAGCTGGCGTGGCAGGCCCGGCGGGAGGTCGTCGGTACCGTCGATGGGAAACGAGAGCACGTCGGTCGGTTCATCGATCCGGAGGTGCTCCCGCTTGAGCCCGCGGATCTCGTCCGGGCCGACGAACGCAACGCCCAGGTCTCCCTGCGCTACTCCCTCCGCCGCGAGCACGTGCCGGCAAGCGGCGCGGACAGCCTCTCCGTCCACGAGAATCCCGCTGCGGTTCTCGAGCTCGATCGAGATCATCGTGGCCGTTCGAGGTGTTCCGTCGCGGAGATGGTCTGGCGCCGCGGCGGCCGGCTGCACAGCGGCGCGACCGGCTCCTGCCGCCCCGCGCCCATGGTGGTCACCCGCCTTTGTCCTCGCCACGACGTGTCCAGTATCGACGCGAGGTGAGTGGTCGTCTGTCGTGCCCGGCTCGCGTTGGCGCGCCGGAGCATCACGGAGCTCGCGGGACGAAGCACTAGCGGCGGCGCTCGGTGCCGGTTTCCTCGGCGTGGCGCTTGTAGGCCTCCACGATCCGCTGCACGAGCTTGTGCCGCACGACGTCCTGGTTCCCGAACTCGATAAAGGCGATTCCCTCGATCTCCGCCAGGATCCCGCGCACGTGGATCAGTCCCGACGACTGGTGGCGGGGGAGATCGATCTGGGTCACGTCGCCGGTGACCACGGCTTTGGAGCCGAAGCCGAGCCGCGTCAGGAACATCTGCATCTGCTCCGGGCTCGTGTTCTGCGCCTCGTCGAGGATGACGAACGAGTCGTTGAGCGTGCGTCCGCGCATGAACGCAAGCGGCGCGACCTCGATCATCCCCTTCTCCATGTACGAGGCGAGCCGGTCGGCGTCGAGCATGTCGTACAGCGCGTCGAAGAGCGGGCGCAGGTACGGATCGACCTTCGCAAGCATGTCGCCCGGGAGGAAGCCCAGCTTCTCGCCGGCCTCGACCGCAGGACGCGTGAGGATGAGGCGCCCGAACTCGCGCTCCGCGAGCGCGGCCACCGCCAGCGCCATCGCGAGGTACGTCTTCCCGGTGCCGGCGGGGCCGATTCCGAAGGTGATCGTGCACTTCCGAATCGCGTCCACGTAGTGCTTCTGGTTGACGGTCTTGGGCGTGATCTTCTTGCCGCGATGGCGCCACACGACGTCCTCGAACACATCCCGGACGTCGGCCGAGGCCTCGAGCGCGCCGAGCACGGCGTCGATGGTCCCCGGCCCGATCGCGTGGCCGGCCTCGACGAGATCGACGAGCTCCCCGACGACGGTTCGCGCGTCGGCCACGTGCTGCTCCTGCCCTTCCAGGGTGAGGCGATTGCCACGTAGGAAGATGGAGCACCCGAAGCGGTCGCGCAAGGCGTCCAGAATGCCGTCGTCGAGAGCGCCCAGCTCCGCCGCGACCTCGTTGGGGACCGACAGTACCTCCTGCAACGATCTCAGTGTAGACCCGGCGCCCGCCGCTCTCGGAAACGGGTCAGCCTCCGGGGCACCCCAGCCCACCACCCGCTTTCAGCGTATCGCCGGCGGGCGCGTGGGTGTGTAACGGTTCGCGCCGGATGTGTGGCGAAATCGTGCCGAGGGGCACACGACGCGACCGCCCGCGCTGCTTCGATTCCTTCCCGCCTACTACGGTTGCCCGAGCAGGGTCTTGGCTTCCGCCACGATCTCCGTCACGATCTCGGCGGCGGCCTGGTCCGCGCGTAGCAGGCGGGTCGCCTGGCCGCCGAGAAGCGGATACAGATCGCGGTCGCCGCTGGATCGCGCCGCCTCGTAGATGTCGCCGGCCGCCGTGCGTTGCAGCGGCCAGGCCAGCGGCCGGGGGCCCTCGGCGGTCAGTACGTCGTAGAGCCGGTTGCGCACGCCCCGGGCCGGTCGGCCCGTGTAGGCACGGGTGACGACCGTGTCCGTCTCCGCGGCTGCGAGCAGGGCCTCCTTCCAGGCCGGGAACGCGCCGCTCTCCCGCGCGAGCAGAAAGCGGGTGCCGATCTGCGCCGCCTGCGCTCCGAGCGCCAGGGCGGCAACGACGCCGCGGCCGTCAGCGATGCCACCCGCGCCGACGACGGGAATCGAGACAGCGTCGACGACCTGCGGCACGAGCGCCAGAGTTCCGACCTGCGGGGCCTCGTCGTCCGGGCCGAGCCCGAGCGCCGAGCGGTGCCCGCCCGCCTCGGCTCCCTGCGCGACGACAACGTCGGCTCCCGCGGCCTCGACCGCGCGTGCCTCCTCGACCGTCGTCACCATCGTCCAGAGCTCGGCGCCGATCTCGTCGCGCGCCGCCACGAGCGGCGACGGATCGCCCATGGCGACGCCGAGGATGCGGATGCCTTCGTCGACGCACACCTCGATCTGAGCCGTGAGCTGCGACGCGGGAACGGGCGGCTCGGGTGTGCCGGCCGGCAGGCCGAGCTCATCCCGGAACCGGTCGAGGAAGCGCTGCATCTCCGCGGTGTCGTGATTGCCGTCCTCGATCCCCGCGAGGAGGAAGTTGACGCCGAAGGGACGGTCGGTCCGCGCGCGCACCGCCCGTATCTCCTCGCGCAACGCGTCGGGCGGGACGCCCGTCCCGGCCAGCATCGCGATGCCGCCTGCCTCCGCGACGGCTGCCGCGAGCTCCGGCGACGACGGGCCTCCCGCCATCGGCGCCAGCACGATCGGGTGGTCGACGCCGAGCCGCTCGCAGAGCGAGGTGCGCCAGCGGATGGGGCTCGTCCTCCTGCCCGCCGCCGGCGGTCCCGCGCTCACGCCAGCTTCTCGCGCACAAGCTGACTGACGACAGAGCCGTCGGCGCGACCGGCCACCTGCGGCATCACGTCCGCCATGACCCGACCGAGGTCGCGCAGCGACGTGGCCCCGGTTCCCGCGATCGCGTCGTCGACGATCTGCTCGAGCTCGTCCTCGGACACCGGCTCCGGCAGCAACGCCTCGAGCACTGCAAGCTCGGTCTCCTCCCGGTCGGCCTGCTCGTCCCGGCCCGCGTCTCGGAAGGCCTTGGCCGCCTCCACCCGGCGCTTGCGCTCTCGCTGGAGGACCTGCAGCTCCTCGTCCTCCTTGAGCGGTCGCTGCAGCTCCTTCTCTGCGGCGCGAAGTGCCGTCAGCGTCAGGCGGAGCGTCGCCACGCGAGGCTCCTCACGCGCGCGCATGGCCTGCTTCAGCTCGGCCTCGATGCGGGCGATCACGGGAACGGCAGCTCCCGGCCGCCCAGGATGTGCCAGTGGAGGTGGAACACCGTCTGACCCGCTCCGGGGCCGACGTTGACGATGACCCGGAAGTCGTCCAGCCCCGCCTTCGCCGCCGTATCGGCGACGAAATCGAGGAGCTCCTTCGCCTCCGGGGCAGCGAGAGCGCCGATCTCGCGAAACGTGTCGACGTGGCGCTCCGGGATGACGAGCAGGTGCACGGGGGCCTTGGGAGCGATGTCCTCGATCGCGATCACGCCCTCGCGTCGGTTCACGACCGTGGCCGGCACCTCCCCGCGCACGATACGGCAGAAGATGCAGCCGTCCACGCTCACGCGGCGAGCACTCCCTCCCGGCCGACAGCGGCGCCGCGCACTCGCACGATCGCGCCGACTCGAGCATCGACGAGCCACGGGGTGTAGTCGTCTCCGTACCCTCGACCGGGCCGGTCGACGAGCACGAGATCGGCGGTCCCCACCTTGGTCTGCCAGTGGGCGCGGCAGGCCTCGGTGGAAGCCTGTCGAAGCCGAGCGCTGCGCTCGCGCTTCACCGCGGGCGGGACCGGATCGTTCGCCTGCGTGGTCGTCCCGGGGCGAGGCGAGTACGGGAAGACGTGCACTTTCGTCATGCCTGACCGGCCGACTATGGCAAGCGTGGCCTCGAAGGCCCGCTCGTCCTCTGCCGGGAAGCCGACGATCACGTCGCTCGTGATGTTGAACCCCTCGGCGCGCTCCAGGCGGCGGAGGTAGGTCGAGGCCGTATAGCGACGACCCATCGCCCGCAGCACGCCGTCGTCCCCCGACTGGAGCGGCACGTGCAGGTGCCGGGCGGCCGTCTCCGTCTCGTGTAGCGCTCGCACGAGCTCGTCGCTCACGTGGTTGACCTCGACCGAGGAGAGGCGCAGCCGGACGAGGCCGTCGATCGCTCCGGCCTCGCGAATCAACCGCGGTAGGTCGTAGCCGGCGTCTCGATCGCGGTAGCAGCCGAGGTTGATCCCGGTCAGCACGACCTCGCGGTGGCCCTGCGCGACCCGTCGGCGTACCTCTCCCAGCACCGCGCCGGCCGTCCTGCTGCGCGACTCGCCGCGCACCTGCGGGATGACGCAGAACGAGCAGCCGAAGCTGCATCCGTCCTGGATCTTCACGAACGCCCGCACCCGCTCGAGGCCGACATCGTCCCGAACGCAGCCGATGGCGCCGACGGAGCTCGATATCGCGCTCGCCGCCCGCTCCGGCGGCGCGGTCACCACGCTGACGTTCTCCGGAAGGCCGGCGAGCGCCCCGGGGAGCCGGGCGGCGCAGCCGGTCAGGTAGACGCGCCCGGCCTGTTGGGCCGCACGGCGCGCGGCCTTGCGGCTCTTGCGAACGGCCTCGTGGGTCACGCAGCAGGTCGAGATGACGGCAACGTCAGTCTCGCCCGCCGCCTCCGCATGGCCGTCGCCGAGCAGCCGTGCTCGCACCTCCTGCACGTCGGCATGAGAGACCTTGCAGCCGAGGAAGCCGACGCTGAACGTCGCCACGCTCGCCATGCTAGTGCTCCGTCCCGAAAGCCGTCCTGCGCCCGGGCGCTCTGGGCGCGGCGCCACGCCTGACGGCACCCGCGCGTACAGTGTCGCTCGGGAAGCAAGATGCGCTGGATCGTCATCGCCCTCGCCGCGATGCTGGCCGGGCTCGCAATCGTGGGCTGCGGTGGCAGCCGGGAGACGACCTTCGGCGAGGACGACGGGAGCGTCGAGGTGGAGGCAGGCGACCGGTTCCGGATCGAGCTCGCCGCGAACCCGGGCGTCGGCGACGACTGGAGCCTCGCCCAAGAGCCCGATCCGTCCGTCGCAGTGCTCGTCGCGGACGGCTTCGAGAGCGACGCCGGTGAGGACGTGGTCGGCGCCGAAGGGGCCGAGTACTTCGTCTTCGAGGCGCCGGCGGCGGGAACCACCGGGATCGAGTTCCAGTACTGCTATCGCGGCTGCGGCAGCGCCGAGGGGGAGCCGCCCGAGCGCTTGGTGACCTTCGACGTCGTCGTGCGGTAGCGGAGAGTCAGCGAACGCGCGCGAGAAGGTCGGCGCCCCAGCCGCCGAGCTCGCGGCGGTCGAGACGTGTCCAGCCCGGCAGCGTCGGCGACTCGGTCGCCAGGTAGCCCGACACGATCAGGCGGGCGCTTTCGAGTCGCTCGCCGAGCGCCTGCACGGGCGCGAGCTCGAGGTTCGCGAGCGTCACATCCGCACGCGGAAGCGGATCACCGAGGCCGTCCGCGAGGCGTGCGTCGACCTCCACCTCGTTCAGGTCGGCGTTCGCGAGCGTCGCCTCCACCGCGGCAGGATCGCTGTCGAGTGCGACAACCGGAGCGAAGCCGAGCTTGGCGGCGGCGATCGCAAGCACGCCCGACCCGCAGCCGACATCGAGCACGGCCCCCTGATCGCACTCGAGCAGCAGCTCGAGACAGAGCCGCGTCGTCGGGTGGGCGCCCGTGCCGAAGGCCCTGCCCGGGTCGATGACGATCGTGGTGGCGTCCGCCGGCGGCGCACCGGAATGCCAGGGCGGGCAGATCCAGAGGCGTCCGACGCGAACCGGGCGATGGAAGTCGCGCCAACGCTCCTGCCAGCCGCCACCGACCCGCTCCTCCACGACGTCGCCGAGCACGCTCAGGCCGACGGCCGCGCCGGCCGGCACGTAGACGGCCAGCTCGAGCCGGTCCGCGTGCTCCACCTCCTCCCAGCCACCCGGCGCCAGCTCGGCCAGCCGGGCGCGGGCCTGCTCGGCGCGCTCCGGAGGAACACGCACCGAGACGCGCACCAGCTCGGCCGTCAGCGGAACGCCGACCGCAGACGGTCGAAGAACCCGTCGCTGGACGCGTAGGTCTCGCCGTCGGCCTGCTGCGCGAACTCACCCAGCAGGCGGCGCCCCTCGTCTGAGAGCCTGCGGGGCAGGAGCACGCTGACGAGCACCCGGTGGTCGCCCCGGCCGCGACCCTGGAGGCGCGGCATCCCCTGGCCTCGCAAGACGCGGATCTCACCCGGCTGCGTCCCCGCTGCGAGCTCGAGCTCCACGTCGCCTTCCAGCGTCGGGATCGTCGTCGTCACCCCGAGCGCCGCGTCGGTCATGGTGAGCTCGAGAACCGACACGATGTCGTCCCCCTCCCGCACGAAGCGCGGGTCCGGCGCGACGCGAACGGCGACGTACACGTCCCCCGCCCGGCTTCCGGCCTCGCCCGCATGGCCCTCGCCGGTCATGCGAATGCGCTGCCCGTCGTGGATGCCCGCTGGGATCCGGACCTCGAGCCGGCGCTCGACCGCCACCCGCCCGGCACCGTCGCACGCCTCGCACGGCTTCGTGACGAGCTTGCCCGAGCCCAGGCAGCGCGAGCAGACCTGCGCCGTGACGAACTGCCCGAGCAGCGTCTGCGAGACCTGCCGCACCCGCCCCGCGCCGTTGCAGCGATCACACGTCGCAAGCTCGGATCCCGGATCCGCACCGCTCCCGCGGCAGGTGTCGCACGCGGCGGCGACCGTGAACGACACCTCGCGCGTCGCTCCGCGGGCGGCCTCGACGAGCTCGATCCTCACCTCGGCGACGACATCGCCTCCACGCCGCTGGCGCCGCGTGCCGGTCATGCTCCCGAAGATGTCGTCGCCGAAGAAGGCGCCCAGCAGATCGGAGAGGCCGGCAAAGTCGAAGTCGGTCGGCCGGAAGCCCCCTGTGCGAAGGCCCTCGTGTCCGTAGCGGTCGTACAGCTCTCTCGTCTCGGTCTTCGAGAGCACCTCGTAGGCCTCGGCGATCTCGCGGAACCGCTCCTCGGCGTCCGGGTCGTCGGACACGTCGGGGTGCAGCTCCCGGGCGAGCGCGCGGAACGCCTTCTTGATCTCGTCGTCGGAAGCGCCCTTGGGGACGCCCAGGAGGTCGTAGTAGTCGCGCTTCAGCTGGGCCATCGATCAGACGGTGCCGGGCCGGTCAGTCGGCCGATCAGCCTCAGGGTAGCCGCGCCGGAAGCCGGCGCCCGGCGGGACCCGGCCTCGCCTCACTCCTCGTAGAGCTCCTCGACGAAGCGCGACAGCTGCCCGGCCGCCGAACGGACCGCGTCGATCGCCTTGCCGTAGTCCATGCGCGCAGGGCCGAGCAGGCACACCATCCCGAGGTTGCGGTTCGACAGGCCGTACGGCGCCGCGACGAGCGCCAGCTTCGCGAAGGCCGGATCCGCGAACTCGGAGCCGACGCGGACGAAGGGACGCTTGGCCTCGAGCGCGGAGCGGAGCAGGTCGAGCAGGACGGCACGGCGCTCGAGCGTCTCCAGCAGGCCACGGAACGTCGTGATGTCGTCTGCTCGCAGCTCCTCGACGAGCCCGGCGGCGCCGCCCACGTAGACCCCCTGGTCGCCGCTCTCGACCAGCTCCGTGAAGGCCGGCTCGAGCACGGCGAGGAAATCCCGCTCGCGGACGGACAGGGTCGGGTCGGCGAGCCGGGCTCCGAGCTGCCGGGCGCCGAGACGCAGGCCGCCGACGGTCTCCTTCAGGTACGCGGCCGCCCAGTCGGCGAGCCCGGGATCGACCGGCTCCTCGAACACGAACAACCGCTTCGTGACTCCGCCCGTCGACGTGATGATCACGACGACGACCACCTGGGGCTGCAGGAGCAGCACCTCGATATGTCGCACAGTCGTCGTCTGCAGCTGCGGCGCGGTCGCCAGAGCGAGCAGATGTGTGACCTGGACGAGCGCGTCGATCGTCGCCTGCAGCGCCTCGTCGATCTCGTTGCGGACGCTCGACAGGTCGAGCGCCAGCTCGGCCGGCCGGGGCGTGAGCGACCCGAGCAAGCGGTCGACGTAGAACCGGTAGCCGAGGTCGGTCGGCACGCGCCCCGCGGACGTGTGTGGGTGGGTCAGGAGGCCCCTGTCCTCGAGCTCCGCCAGCTCGTAGCGCACGGTCGATGCGGACACGAGCATGCTCCGCCGTGCGGTCAGCGCCTTCGAGCCCACGGGCAGCCCGCCGGCGACGTAGTCCTCCACGACGTACTCGAGGATCAGGCGCTGGCGTTCGGTGAGCTCACGCTCGTCCGAGGCGTCAAGAGCCGGGCTCATTCCACCGATAGTAGCCGATCGATGGCCACTTCATCGCGTGGCAATAGCACTATTTGCAGGGATTTCTTTGAGGAGCTCGACCGTCGCCGCGCCACCCAGGCGACGTCCACGGGCCGTGAGGCGCAACGCATCCTCGCGGCGCTCGGCGAGCCCGAGGCGCTCCAGGCGGTCGAGGCCTGCAGTGTCGACGACGTCTGCCACCCCCGCGAACGCCAGCGGCTCGTCGAGGCGAAGGCCGAGCATCAGACGCTCCCGGAGCTTCGTGTCCGCATCGAGCGCCTCGACCTCCCGGCGCGGCCGGCGGCCCGCGCGCAGTTTCGCGAGGTACGCACCGAGCCCTGGCCGGTTGCGCCAGCGCAACGCCCCCACAGTCGATACGGCTCCGATCCCGAGCCCGAGGTAGTCCCGCCCCCACCAGTACGCGAGGTTGTGGCGGGCCCGCCGATCCCGACCTCCGACAGGCGCCTCGACGCCCTCGGCCACCCCTGCGCCGGTCGCCCGACGACAGAAGCTCGACGTCTCGTACCAGCGGTAGCCCGCCGCCTCGAGGGCGCTCACCACCAACTCGAGGTACCCCTCCATCGCCTCCGTCTGGCGCGTGAGCTCCGCTCCCCACGCCTGCGTGAAACGCGTCCCCGGCTTCGCCTCGAGCTCGTAGCACGAGATGTGGTCCGGAGCCAACCCGACCGCCTGGTCGAGGTCGGCGGCGAGCGCGGCGGCGGTCTGGCCCGGGATCCCGTAGATGAGATCGAGCGAGATGTTGTCAAAAGAGGCATCGCGCAGATGGTAGAACGCACGCCGGACGACATCCGGCGTGGCCCGGCGCTCCAGCACCGCGAGCAGCTGCGGATCGAAGGTCTGGGCGCCGAGGGAGACCCGTGTCACTCCTCGATCGCGCAGGAGGCGAGCGAGCGCGGGCGTCACGGTCTCCGGGTTGGCCTCGACGGTGATCTCGTCGGCCGGCGGGAGCGAGCGCAGGAGCCTCACGAGCGCGGCCGGCTCGGTGTACGTCGGCGTGCCGCCGCCGAGAAAAACGGTCTCGAGCTCTGGCGCGAGACAGTCGAGCTCGAGCTCGAGCTCGGCGAGGAGCGCGTCGACGTAGCCGGCGTGCTCCGACTGGCGCCCGACCGCGGTGACGAAGTCGCAGTATCCGCACCGGTGCCCACAGAAGGGCAGGTGGACGTAGAGATGCCGTACACCACCGCTCGGCCCGCCCCGGGAAACTCCGGCGAGGGGCCCTTGCCCCGGCTGCCCTTCGGAGCGTGGGAGCGTCGCCGCGCTCATTTGTCCTCGCCGTCGAGGTTCAGGACCGCGAGGAACGCTTCCTGCGGGACCTCGACCATGCCGAGCTGGCGCATCCGCTTCTTGCCCTCCTTCTGCCGCTCGAGCAGCTTGCGCTTGCGCGTGATGTCGCCGCCGTAGCACTTGGCGAGCACGTCCTTGCGGCGCGCCTTGATGGTCTCTCGCGCGATGATCCGAGCGCCGATCGCGGCCTGGACGGGCACGTCGAACATCTGGCGCGGGATCTCCTTGCGCAGACGCTCGACGAGAGCCTTGCCACGGTGGTACGCCTTGTCCCGGTGGATGACGAGGCTCAGCGCGTCGACCGGCTCGCCGTTGAGCAGGATGTCCAGGCGGACGAGGTCGCCGGGACGGAACCCGATCAGGTCGTAGTCGAAGCTCGCGTACCCGCGCGTCCTCGACTTGAGCTGGTCGTAGTAGTCGTAGACGACCTCGGCGAGCGGCAGGTCGTACACGAGGTGGACGCGGTCTTCGCGCAGGTACTCCATGTGGTGGAACTCGCCCCGCCGCTCCTGGTTCAGCTCCATCACGGCCCCGACGTAGTCCTTCGGCAGGATGATCGACGCTCGGATGTACGGCTCGTCGACCTCGAGCGTCTCCTGCAGCATCTCGGAGGGGTTGTGCACCTCCACCTCGTCCCCTGCCTTGCCGGTCACGCGGTACGCGACGTTCGGCGCGGTGACGAGCAGATCGAGGTCGAACTCGCGCTCCAGTCGCTCCCGCACGATGTCGAGATGCAGGAGGCCGAGGAACCCGCAGCGGAAGCCGAACCCGAGCGCCTGCGACGTCTCGGGCTCGTAGGAGAGAGCCGCGTCGTTGAGCTTCAGCCTCGCGAGCGCGTCGCGCAGGTCGCCGTACTGGTCGGTGTCGCTCGGGAACAGGCCCGCGAATACCATCGGCTTCACGTCCTTGTATCCGGGCAGCGGCCCGACAGCCGGTCGATCCTCGCTCGTGAGCGTGTCGCCGACACGCAGACGGCTCACGTCCTTCAGGCCCGTGATCACGTACCCGACCTCGCCGGCGGCCAGTGTCGTCCCAGGCGCCCGTTCCGGGGAGAACGAGCCGAGCTCCTCCACCTCGAACGTTGTTCCGGTCGCCATGGCGCGCACGCGCGCGCGGGGGCGGAACCGCCCGTCGACCATTCGGACGAAGGCGACAACCCCGCGATACTGGTCGTACGTCGAGTCGAAGACGAGCGCTCGGGGCGGGGCCGACGGGTCGCCGGCCGGGTGCGGAACCCGCTCCACGATCGCGTCGAGCACGGCCTCCACGCCGGCACCGGTCTTCGCGGAGATGCGAAGCACGTCGCCGGGATCGACGCCGAGCAGCTCGGCGAGCTCGGCTGCGGCGGCGTCCGGATCGGCCTGAGGGAGGTCGATCTTGTTGACGACGGGCACGATCTCGAGCTCGTTCTCGATCGCGAGGTAGGCATTCGCCAGTGTCTGCGCCTGGATTCCCTGGGCGGCGTCCACGAGCAGGACGGCGCCCTCGCAAGCGGCGAGAGACCGTGACACCTCGTAGGTGAAGTCGACGTGCCCCGGAGTGTCGATGAGATTGAGCTGGTACCCGCTCCACGTGACGCGGACGGCCTGCGCCTTGATCGTGATCCCCCGTTCGCGCTCGAGCTCCATCGTGTCGAGCACCTGCTCGCGCATCTCGCGTTTCGTGAGCGCGTGCGTGAGCTCGAGCACACGGTCGGCCAGCGTCGACTTGCCGTGGTCGATGTGCGCGATGATCGAGAAGTTTCGGATGCGATCGAGGCTCATTCGGGTGGGCTGCTCGACCGACGGTTGGAGCGGCCGACCAACGATAGCAACGCGTCCATCTCTCGAATGCCCAGCAAACGCGCGAAAACGAGGTATCCGCCGATGGACGCTACGAGCGCCAAGCCGACGGACACGACCTGCGCACCGGCCGTTTGCCCGAGCGCCTCGTCGAGTCCACGCCACACCCCGTACGCAAGCGCCGCCGTAAGGGCGGAGGCGGCCACGATCCGGGTGACCGAGGACGCGATCTCGCGTCCGTCGATCCGGCCGAGCCGGCGGCGCAGAACGACGAACAGCGCCGCGGTGCCGACGATGTTCACGACCGACGTCGCGAGGGGTATGCCCCAGATGCCGAGGCGGTAGAAGGCCGCATTGAATGCTGCGTTGACTGCGAGATTCGCGAGCGCTACCGCCGTCGGGATCCACGGCGACTGGAGGCTGAAGAACGCGCGGTTGAGCATCAGCATCATGCCGTTGAACGTGAGGCCGACCATGAACGCGGCCATCGCTCCCGCGACGACGTCCGTTTGGTCAGGCGTGAACGCGCCGCGCTGGTACAGGAGCCGGACGATCGGCACGGCGAGCGCGGCGCCGACCGCGCTCGCCGGAACCAGCATGAACGCGATCTGGCGTAGCCCGAGCGAAACCGTTGCCCGGAAGCCGTCCATGTCCGCGCGGGCCGCCAGCCGGGACAGCCGCGGAAAGAGGACGGTCGCCACCGCCACCGAGAAGATGCCCTGTGGCAGCATGTAGAGGCGAAACGCCGCGTCGATCGCCGCCGGCGCGAGCTCCGGGTCGATGAGACGCGCCGCGAACAGCGAGTTCACGACGAGGTTGAAGTTGATGAGCCCGAGGCTCAGGGTCACGGGCAGCATCAGCACGAAGACGCGCCGCACGGCCGGGTCGCGCCAGTCGATGACAGGGCGCAGCCGCCCGTCCAGACGCATGAGCCAGGGAATGGGGAGCAGCACCTGGATCACCGTTCCCACGAGGATTCCTCCCGCGTAGACGTAGAGCTTGGCCGACTCGGTCTCCGCCTGCGGCACGCCGACCACGAGCGCCACGATGATCGCGAGGTTCCAGAAGATCGGCGTGATCGCCGGGATCGTGAAGCGTTCGTAGCTGTTGAGAATGCCGACGACGATTCCCGACAGGCCGAGCAGGGCAACCACCGGGAAGAGCACGCGCGAGAGCCCGACGACGAGGTCCTCCTGTTCGCCCTCGTAGCCGAACGGGCGCATGATCCAGGGTGCGAGGAGCACGAAGAGCGCGGTGAGAGCCGTCAACCCGAGCGCGAAGAGGAAGAAGAGGCTCGACGCGACGCGCCAGGCGCGCGCCTTCTCGCCCTTCTCGAGCAGCTCGCTGAACACGGGCACGAACGCGGAGCTGAGCGCGAGGTCGGCGACGAGCGCGCGCACGAGGTTCGGTACCTGGAATGCCACCGTGAACGCGTTGATCCCGCCCTCGACCCCGAAGTAGCGCCGGGCCACGATCTCGCGGACCAGGCCCATGAGGCGTGAGATCGCGGTCAAGAAGGAGAAGATCGCGGTCGCCCGAGCGAGTCGCGGGCGACCGCCCCGCTCCTCGACCTCGGCGTCCGTCACCCGGCGAGTATAGGAATCGAGGTGGGCGAGGCTTCCCTGCGCCCGGCATCAGTGTGTCCGGCACCGGCGCCGTCTCCGGTTCGCAAGCGACCGGCGGCGCCGGCCCCGGGGACCAGACTGCTAGCATTCCGGAGCCCCGGAGTTGCCGGGGCGCTTCACTTCCAGGAGCGAAACCGGGATGCCGAACATCAAACAGCAGGAGCGACGCGTTCGAACCGCAGCACGAGAGCGGCTCGAGAACCTCCGCTGGCGCTCTTCCGCCAAGACACGCTTCAAGCGCCTCGAGCAGGCAGTCGAGGACGGTGACGACGAGACCGTCGCCGCCGAGCACCGCGAGCTCGTGCGCGCGCTCGACCGCGCTGCGACGACACGGGCGCTGCATCCGAACAAGGCAGCCCGCAAGAAGTCGCAGGCAGCCAAGCTCGCCTCCTCGCGCGTCGCCAAGTAGCGGTCGACGCATCCGGTAGCCGGGCCCGGACGCGTGAAGCTGCAACGCGGGGCTCGCAGAGAGCAGCTCGCGTCGTCCCGGTCGACGGAGCGTCCCTAGGACACCGCGATCAGGGCAACGCCGCCGGCGACGACGCAGGCACCGGCCAGCCGCACAGGCCCGACGCGTTCATGGAGGACGAGCGCCGCCAGCCCGGTGGCCATGACGACGCTCGTCTCCCGCACCGCCGCCACGGGAGCGGCCGGGGCGCGCTCGAGGGCAGCGAGCACGAGGACGTAGGCGCCGAACGCGGCGATTCCGGCCGCGATCGGCGCCGCGCGGAGCTCATGCCGGAGCGCCGCCGCCCCGCGCAGGCGTACGACGAGCGGGACGTAGAGGAGGGCGACCCCGATCGCGACGACCTCGAAGTATGCGATCGGCCCTGCGTGGCGTACGCCGTAGCTGTCGACGATCGTATAGCCGGCGATGCACGCGGCGATCGCCATCCCGAAGAGCACACCGCGCGGGTCGCTCTTCCTGCCCGCGCCGCGGACGAGGAGGACCCCGCAGGCCACGACCCCGACACCGACGGCTTCCCACAGAGCCAGGTCGGCCGACAACGCGAGGGTGGTGACGACGAGCACGACCACGGGCGCGAGGCCGCGCGCGAGCGGATACACGAGGCTCAGCTCGGAACCGACGTAGGCCCGGGTGAGCAAGAGGAAGTACGCGAGCTCGAACGCGACCGAGCCGGCCAGGTACGGCGCCGCGGCCGCCCATTCCAGATCCCAGGCGGCCGCAGCCGCCGGCGCGAAGACAATCGGAGCGGTACCGATCATCACGGCGCCTGCGACGACTGGATCCGTCGCGCGCGCAAGCAGCACGTTCCACAGCGCGTGAAGGAGCGCCGCCCCGAGAGCAAGGAGGAGTGCCGACGTCGGCAGCCGCTACGACCTCAGCCGGCGGGTCGCCCGGCAGTCTTCACGGCCGGCCCGCTCGAAGGCAACAGCCCCGCGCCCCGTCACTCGCTCGTTCCTTCGACAGCGAGACGCATGCCAGGCACAGCTCGCGCCTGTCAGGAACGCGCTCTACGACCCGGCATTCGACGGGGTGACCTCGATGACGGCGCGCTCGACCTCCATCTCCCCGCCCAGCCGGCTACCTCCCTTGAGGGCGAAGTCGAGCCCGGCCAGGCGCACGAGCGCGGCCGAAAGCTCTTCCTCGGAGTAGGCCCTGGCCTGCGCCGCCTGTTTTCGCGCGGGATACGGTTTGAGGCCCAGCCGTTTCGCGATCTCGCCCACAGCCGCGCCGTCCTCGAGGAGCGCGGCGACCGCCCTCACCTTGCTCACGTGATCGGCGAGCCGAGCGGCGACGCTATGCGGCTCGTGCTCCTCGAGCATCGACTCGCACGCAGCCAGCGCCCGCGCTCGGTCACGGGCCCCCCAGGCGTCCGAGAGCGCCCAACCCGGCATCTCGTCGGAGGGCGCGACAAGCCGCTCGACGTCGGTGACGCCGACCGCCTCTCCGGCTGCCCAGTCCGCGAGCTTGTCGATCTCGGCCTGGAGCGCATACGGGTTATCGCTGACGAGCTCGAGCAGCCGCTCGACGACGCCGGCGTCGGCTCGAACGCCGGCCTGCTCGAGGCGCGAGCGGATCCAGGCACCGTAGTCGGCCACCTCACGGTTTCCCTGTCTGCGCGATGGAATGTCGTACCGGAGCACGGTCCCGGCCTTCTCACACGCAGCCTCGAGCCCGGCGGGAAGTCGTTGCCCCTCACCGGTGAGCGCGAGCACCGCACCTGCGGTCGGGCTCTCCAGGTAGGAGGTGACGACCTCGACGTCAACCTTGCTCCACCGCTCGACGAGCTCGACGATCACGAGCCGCTCTCCGCCACCGAAGAGACCGAGGGCGTTCAGCGCGGCCGTGACGTCGGCGCCGCTCGCGAGCTCGGCTCCGTTCCCGGCGATGACCTGCTCGACCGAGCCGGCGTCGAACCGGGCGCGAAGTCGGCGGAGCGCGACTCCGATCTTCGGCAGATCTCCGCCGACGATCAAGTAGACGGGCTCGAGAGGCTCCCCGGCCATCGCGGCGGAGCATAGTTCACGCCTCTGTCCGCACGGTCAGCAGGCGCCCGTCGGTCTCGACCACCACGGCACCGTCCTGGTCGGTTCGGTACACGGCGAGCCCCGGAGCCTGCTCGAGTGCGGCGAGCGTCGACGGGGTGGGATGGCCGTAGTCGTTACCGCTCCCGACCGAGATGACAGCGACGCGCGCGCGGAGCTGCTCGAGCAGCTCGCCGAGGCCGTCGTCGCGCGAGCCGTGATGGGCTACCTTGATCGCCTCGACGGGCGGCAGCGTGAGACGGCCCGTGACGTTGGTCTCCGCGTCGGCGGTGAGCAGCACGTCGACGCTCCCGTAGGACGCCAGCAGGACGATCGCGTAGTCGTTCGGGTCGGCGCCCGCCGGTGCGATGCCGTCGGGCCAGAGGACGCGGAGCTCCAGGCGGCCGAGCCCGAACGCCTGGCCGCCTCTCGCCTCGACCACCTCGATCTCGCGCTCGCCAGCCTCTCGTAGCGCCTCCTGCTCGTATGGGCTCCGGACCTGCTGACGCGGATCGAGGACGACTCCGACCGGCACCTCCCGCAGGACGGCCGCCGCGCCGCCGATGTGGTCTCGTTGAGGATGGGTGAGGACGAGGGCCGCCAGGCGCTCGACCCCGAGCCGATCGAGCTGTTGCTCGACGCGCGCCTCTGGCGGTCCCTGGTCGACGAGCACCGCTCCTTCGGGCACCTGCAGCAGCGCCGCGTCTCCCTGGCCGACGTCGAGGAACGTCACTCGCAGACCTGCCGGTGGCGGGAGCTGCCCAGGCGGTGGCCGCGGCCAGAGCAACCACGCGAGCGCCGCCAGACCGACAGCCGCGCCGCAGACGAGAGCGACGCGACGCGTGTGCGGGGGCAGACGCCGGATCGCGAGCGCCAACACGACGGCGGCCGCAGCGCCGCCGAGCACCTTCCCCGAGTGAACCTCAGCGAAGGGAAGGCCGCCGATCGCCCGGGCACACCAGGCGAGGTACGAGACGAGCCAGCCGTTCAGCCAGGCGAGGGCTACGGCGGCGCCCGGAAGCACCGTGCCGACGGCGGCGGCTCCAAGGCCGAGGCCGAGAATGGGCGCGACGACGGGAGCGGCGAGCGCGTTCGCGAGCACCGAGACGACGGAGACGGCGCCGAAGTGCAGCCACAGGATCGGCGCCGTGGCGACGGCGCAGGCCGCAGAGAGCACGACGATCCCGGCGACCCTCCGCGGTACTGGGTACCCCTCGAGGCGACGCTCGAGGCGAGGAACGAGGACGAAGATTGCCGCCACTGCGACGAAGGACAGCTGGAAGCCCGGGTCGAGCAGCGCGTACGGATTCCACGCGAGCAGGATCGCCGCGCCGACGAGCGCGAAGTACCAGCGATCGCGCGGTCTTGCCGCGAGCCACGCAAGCGTCGCGAGCCCGCCCGCGACCCCGGCCCTCACGACGGACGGCTGCCAACCGACGGCAGCGACATACCCGAGCACCGCGGCCAGCGCCGCCACTTGTGCAAGCCAGCGTGGCACTCCGGCAAGCCACGCAGCGAGCAGGATCCCGGCGACGACGTACGCGACGTTCTGCCCCGAGACCGCAAGCAGGTGATACAAGCCGGACGCTCGGAAGCGTTCGCGCAACCCGGCCGCCAGTCCCTCATCCTCCCCGAGAACGAAGCCTGCCACCAGAGCACGCCGCTCTCCCTCGAGACCCGGAGCGATCGAGCGCGCAAGCGCCGCGCGTACACGGTCGGAGACTCCGGCCAACCCGCCGCGACGGCCGACGACCCGGTACCGCTCGGCCGAGAGCGCGACGTGAGCGCCTTTGTGCCGAAGGTAGGCCTCCTCGTCGTACCCCGAGGCCTCGTCCTTCGGCCGCGGCCGGCGCACGCTCACAACGGTCTCGATGAGGGTACCCTGCGGCGGCGCGCGAATCTTCGCGGGGAGCTCGAGCTGAGACGGCTCGTTCACCCGCTGCCGCCACAGCGCCTTCACACGCACCGGTACGCGGGTCGTGAACTGACTGGTCCGGGCTGGGCCCGTGACCTCGAGCCTGGCCGGTGCCGCCTGTCCCACTGCGGCGACGAGCACGCTGCGATCCATGTCCTCGAGCCGAACGCTTGCGAGCCACCAGCCGCCCGCGACCAGGCCGAGGGCGACCAGCTCGACCCGCCGCCGCGGGACGATGACGGCGCCAGCCACGAGCGCGAGTGCGACAGCGGCGAGCCAGGCCGCCGGCGCCCGCGCTGCGAGAGCCAGCGAGAGCCCGGCGCAGAAGCCGCCGGCGGCGAGGTGTGGAGCGGGAACTTGGCTGAACGGGCTCACGCGGTCACCAGCTCGCGTAGCTGCTCGAGCCGCGCCGGCCCGATCCCGGGGACCGCGTCGAGCTCATCCACCGACGCGAACGGCCCGTGCTCGTTCCGATAGTCGAGGATTCGCTGCGCGGTAACGGGGCCGACGCCGGGCAGCGTGTCGAGCTCCTCGAGCGACGCCGTGTTGAGGTCGACCGGCGGCGGAGTGGCCGCCACGCCCGGGGCGGACGTGGCCGAGTCCCCGGCCGCCCCGGGCCCCGGCACGAGCACCTGCTGGCCGTCGCTGAGCGGCGCCGCAAGATTCAGCAGCTGGAGCTTCGCGCCACGCTTCGCGCCGCCGGCCGCGGCGATAGCGTCATCGACCCTGCTTCCATCCGGCACCTCGTAGATCCCCGGGTGGCGCACGGCTCCGGCGACGTGCACGACGAGAACGGCTTGCTCCGAACCGCTCGTCACCGTGCCGGCCGGCTCGAGCTCGTGGGCCGCCAGCGTGGCGGTCGGCCGTGCCGAGGCCGTTGCATCGCCACCATCGGAGCCCACGAGGAAGCGGCCGCCCACCACGAGCGCCGCGATGACGGCACCGAGGTACGCAAGCGCCCTCGCGCGGGAGATGTCCGGCATCCTCATGTTGTCAAGTCTGACGGCAGACTTGTCTCGCATTCGTAACGAACTGCGCCGCATCCATGGCGAATGTGTGGCGCATTACGCACACGCGCCAGTTCTGTCCGGCCGTGCAGCCCGGCGTCTCGAGGACAGGTGGCGGCACTCGGCAGCAACGAGGCTGAGCCGGCTCGCACTCGAGCCGGGATCGGCTAGCGTCCACGCATGAGCGAAGGCGCTCGTGGCCTGCGTGTCCTCGTCACCGGGGCTGCCTCCGGCATCGGTGCCGCCACCGTCGCTCGGCTGCGCCGCGACGGAGCACGCGTGGCCGGTGTCGACCGGAGCTCCGACGGCTTCGCGAACGCCGCGCTCGACGCACGGGCCGGCGCTGACGTCGCAGTCTGGCCCGAGCTCCAGGCCGCTGTCGATGAATGCTCGGATGCGCTGGGCGGGCTCGACGCCGCCGTCGCCTGCGCGGGAATCGCCGGTCGGGGAACGGCGGCCGACACCGAGCTCGACGAATGGGAGCGGATCTTCGCCGTCAACGTCCGCGGCGTCTACCTGACGGCGCGCGCCGTCATGCCGCATCTCCGGCGATCAGGTGGCGGGGCGATCGTGAACGTTGCCTCCCAGCTCGGTCTGGTCGCCGCGGCCAACGCGGCCGCGTACTGCGCGTCGAAAGGGGCGGTCGTCCAGCTCACCCGGGCCATGGCGATCGACCACGGGCACGAGGGCATCCGCGTCAACTGCGTGTGCCCCGGGCCGACGGACACGCCCCTTCTCGAGCCCTATTTCGCCGGCGCCCCGGACCCGGCGGGCGAGCGGCGGGCCTACGAGCAGGCCCAGCTGCACGGCCGTCTCGTCACGCCCGAGGAGGTCGCCGACGCAATCGCCTACCTCCTCTCGCCCTCGGCAGGGTCGACAATGGGCGCGGCACTCGTGGTGGACGGCGGCTACATCATCCGCTAGCGCGAACCCGGTTCTGAACGTGGGAGCGCTCCAGCGAGGGAATCGGTCACACAATCGGCGCTGCTACGTGTGGCTGTGCCCGAACTTGGTTCTCATTCGTGAGTCTTTCAGGCCATCGGGTTCGCTACGGTCCCTGGAGGTTCCCCCACCGCCCGCCCCCCACCCTGGGTGGGGGACTGTCCGGAAGGGCTCGCCCGTGTTCCGGCGGGTACGGGGCCCGCCGGCGCTCCGGCAGGTCCGAGCCGGAGTGCGGACGCAGGGCCGGGTTTCGGCCGTGCACGCCTGGCCTTTCAGGAACGATCGCCGGGCCCGGCGCTGCACAGGCGCAGCGCGCCGCGCGCGCCGCCGAGCGGAGCCCGGGGCCCCAACGGGCACGGGCGAGGTCTGCTTCGGGAGGCACGAGCGGGCACGACGCCACCGCCGGCGCGCTAACCGATCCGACCCCTGCTGCTAGACGACCAGGTTGACGAGCTTCCGCGGGACGACGATGGCCCTCCGCACCTTCTTGCCGTCGAGCTGGGACTGCACGTTCGGCAGCTCCTTCGCACGCTCGATCAGCTCGGCCTCGGAGAGCTCCACGCCCACCTCGACGCGATCCCGCACCTTGCCGTTCACCTGGACGACGAGCTCGAAGGTCTCACGCTCGAGCATGGCCGGATCCGGCTCGGGCCACGGCGTCTGCCACAGCCGCTCGCGGCCGAGCCGCCCCCAGAGCTCTTCTGCGACGTGGGGGGCGTAGGGCTGGACCAGGCTGACGGCCGTCTCCGTCGCGAAGCGCACGTCGGCCGCCCGCCGGGGGTCGTCCTTGACCCGGTAGATCTCGTTCACGAGCTCGAACAGGGCCGCGATCGGCGTGTGGAAGTGGAAGCGCCGCAGGATGTCGTCGCCGACCCGCGCCATGGTCCGGTGCGCAGCACGGACGAGCTCGCCTCCACCGGGGGCGCCGGTCTCCCCTCGCTCCGCGACCTCGAGACCCAGCCGCCAGATCCGGTCGAGGAGGCGCCACGTGCCCTCGATGCCGCTGTCGTGCCACTCCTTGTCCTGCTCGGCCGGCCCCATGTACAGGACGTAGAGCCGCACGGCGTCGGCGCCGTACTGCGCCACCATCGCATCCGGAGCGACCACGTTCCCCCTGGACTTGGACATCTTCGCGCCGTGGTAGTGGATCATCCCCTGCGTGAACAGCCGCAGGAACGGCTCGCGGAAGCCGACGAGCCCGAGGTCGTTCAGCACCTTCGTGAAGAAGCGCGAGTAGAGCAGGTGGAGGATGGCGTGCTCGATGCCGCCGATGTACTGGCGGACCGGCAGCCAGTGGTCGACGAGCGCTCGATCGAACGGCGCCCCGTCGTTCTGCGCGTCCGCGTAGCGCATGTAGTACCACGACGAGTCGACGAAGGTGTCCATGGTGTCCGTCTCGCGGCGCGCCACGCCTCCGCAGCCGGGACACGCCGTGCGCACCCAATCCTCCGCCGCGGCGAGCGGCGAGCGCCCCTTCGGCACGTACTCCGTCACCTCCGGTAGGAGGACGGGGAGCTCGTCGTCCGGCACCGGCACCATCCCGCAGGAGTCGCAGTACACGATCGGGATCGGACAGCCCCAGTAGCGCTGCCGCGACAGCAGCCAGTCGCGGAGCCGGTAGCCGATCGCGGCTCGACCCAGCCCCTCCTGCTCGAGCCAGGCGACGATGGCGTCGATGGCCTCGGGCGTCGGGAGCCCCGAGATGCGGCCGGAGCTCACGGAGCGGGCCGTCCCGCCCTTCTCGACGTAGGGCAGCTCGACGGCCGACCCGTCGGCCGGCTCGACGACCTGTCTCACCTCGAGGCCGAACTGGCGCGCGAACTCGTAGTCACGCTCGTCGTGGCCGGGCACACCCATGATGGCACCGGTCCCGTACTCCATCAGCACGTAGTCGGCGACCCAGATGGGCAGCTCCTCGCCGTTCACGGGATTGGTGATCGTGCGGCCGGTGAAGACGCCGGTCTTGGGCTTGTCGGCATCGGCCCGCTCGACGGCGGACAGGGCCGCCGCATGCGAGACGTACTCGAGCACCTCGGCCTCGTATGGCGTTCCCCGGACGAGCTCGTCGACGAGCCCGTGCTCGGGCGCCAGCACGAAGAAGGTCGCCCCGAACAGCGTGTCCGGGCGCGTCGTGAAGACGGGTACGTCGATCCCCAGCTCCGCAATCCGAAACACGACGTCGGCTCCCTCGGAGCGGCCGATCCAGTTGCGCTGCATCGTCAACACGCGCTCGGGCCACGATTCCAGTAGCTCCATCTCGTCGAGCAGCCGGTCCGCGTAGGCAGTGATGCGGAAGAACCACTGCTCGAGGTTCTTCGCGATCACCTCGGCGCCGCAGCGCTCGCAGCGCCCGTCGATCACCTGCTCGTTGGCGAGCACGGTCTGGTCGTTGGGGCACCACTTCACCGGCGCTTCCCTGCGATACGCGAGGCCGGCCTCGTGGAAGCGGAGGAAGATCCACTGGGTCCAGCGGTAGTAATCGGGCTCACAGGTCGCGACCTCACGCGACCAGTCGATCGCCCAGCCCATGCGTCGCATCTGCCGCCGGATCGCCTCGATGTTGCGCTGCGTGATCGCGCGCGGATGGCCGCCTTCGCGGATCGCCGCGTTCTCCGCCGGAAGCCCGAAGGCGTCGTAGCCCATGGGCCGAAGCACCGTATAGCCCTGACGACGGCGGATATGCGTGAAGACGTCGCCGAGCGTGTAGTTGAAGACGTGGCCCATATGGAGATCGCCCGAGGGATACGGGAGCATCTCGAGCACATACGTCGACTTCTCCGCGCCGCCGGCTACCGGATGCTCCGGGTTCGGGACCTCGAAGGCTCGCTCGTCCGCCCAGACGGACTGCCACTTCGCCTCGATCGCCTGCGGGTCGTACCGCTCCACGGGAAGCTGATCGTACCTCCCGGGCCCGATCCGACCGGGCTGGCTCCACGCGAGAGAGAGGCCGCCCAACCGGCCAGGCGGGCGGCCCGGCCGATGCCGCACCCTCAACGGCGAGCCGGCGGGCCCGCCGGCCGGCGGGCCCGCCCTCGTCTCGTTCGCCTCTCGCGCTCAGGCCCGCCAACCGAGCGGATCATGCGTCGGAGACGTTCCGGTCGTGTTCGGAGTCGAGGACGACCGCTTTCCAGCCCGCCCGGCGGGACGAGCGGTCATGTCCGAGCAGTCTCCGGCGATCCTCTTGGGAGTAAGATACATTTCTCTGGAATTCCGTATTTGCGAACGGATGCACACACCCGATAAGACCGCGCTCGATGGGATCGACGTGACGGCCGATAGAGGCGAACAGCCGAGGGCACCTGGCGGCGCCGAGCTCGAGGCGACGATCCGCGACCTGCAGGCCCGGGTCGAGGCGCTCGAGGGCAAACCCGGGCCGGGGGCCGGGAGCCGACGCCGGCCGGGCCCCGACCTGGGGCTCCTCGACGCGCTCGGACGAGCTTACCGAGCCGCCTGCCGACGACGATTCGCCGACCGGGGCTCTCGCCTACGCCGGAGTCGCCCGGCTCGGCGACGAGAGCCTCGCCTGGCAGATGAACCACCGCGTCTCGGACCTGCTCGCGCTCGACGAGGGCGCGCTCGCCCGGCAGCTGGCGGCGATCGCAAGCCCGGTGCGGCTCCGGATCGTGCGCGAGCTCGCGGCAGGCCCTCTCCAGACCCACGAGCTCCAGGCTCGGCTCGACGAGCCGAGCGCCGGGCAGCTCTACCATCACCTCCGCGAGCTGCTCGCGGCCGGCCTCGTCACGCAGCCCAGGCGAAGCGTCTACGAGCTGCCGGCCCGGGCGGTCATCCCGCTCTTCACGCTGATCGCCTGCACGTACGACCTCGCCACAGGCGGGCCGGACGAGACGGGGTCGCGGTGAGCCCGGAGACGTCGCCGACGTCGATCGCGGAAAACCCTCTCGGGCCTCTCCTGGCCGACTTCCGGCAAGAGCATGCAGTTCCCGCGCTCGGCGGCGCGCTCGTCGACCGGGACGGCGGGCTCGACGTCGACGTGGTCGGGGTTCGGATCCGCGGCGGGGACGACCCGGTCACGCGCGGGGACCGCTGGCACATCGGATCGTGCGGCAAGTCGATCACGGCCGTGCTCTACGCCCGCCTCGTCGAGCGCGGCGACGCAAGATGGGGTGCCCCGCTTCCCACGCTCTTCCCGGACCTGGCACCCGCTATCGACCCCGCCTGGGCGACCGTCACCATCGACGACGTCTTCGTCTCCCAGGCCGGGCTGCCCGCCAACCTCGGCCGCGCCGAGATGAAGGCGGCGTTTCGAGACGCCGCGCCGCTCGTCGAGCAGCGCACCGCGGTGACCGCTGTGGCGCTCGCACGGCCGCCGCGCCGGCCCGGCCGCTTCCTCTACTCCAACCTCGGCTATATCGTCATCGGCGCCGCGATCGAGCGGATTGCGGGTCTTCCCTTCGAATCGGCGCTCGCCCTGCACGTCCTCGACCCGCTCGGGGTCGGCTCCGCCGGCTTCGGCCCGCCGCCCGACCTCTGGGGCCACGGTGGACGGATGCTGGCGCTCGGCCCCCTCGGGCTCTTCGACATCGGCGGCCGTGCACCAGCCGACCCGGAACGCATCGAGTCCGACAATCCCGGGATCATGTCCCCCGCGGGACGGCTGCACGTCACGCTCGAGGACTGGGCGACGCTCCAGCGGGTCTTCCTCGGCGGAGCGACAGGCTTCCTGCGGCCGGAGACGGTCGAACATCTGCTCACGCCCGCTCCCGGACGGGGCTACCGGCACGCGCTCGGCTGGGCACGGGTCCACGGCGTCGACAACGCCTCCCTGGGCCAGCAAGGATCGAATACCTACTGGGTCGCCGCCGCCCTCATCGACCGGCAGCGCGAGCGGACCGCGATGGTCGTGTGCAACGAAGGGCGCGCGCGGCTCCTTCGGAAGACGCCCGAGCTCGCCGCACGGATCCTCTCGGCGGGCTAGGGCGAAGCCGGGCTCGCCGGTCGCTACTCGCGAATCCCGCCGGCCTGTGTCAGGCGCGCGAGCACGTCGGGGCCGTGCTCGGCCTCCAGACGGTCGGCCTCTGCGGCCGCCTCCGCCTGGAGGTCCGGCCCGCAGGGACGGCCCTCCTGCCGCCATTGCTCCAGATAGGTGTCGGCGTCGACGAGGCCCGCCTGCATCGCCGCGGCGTCGATCGACTGCTGGAAGCGCTCCGAGAGCTGCACCCGGGCGATCGCGGCGCCGTCGGCAGCGTTCACCTGCGCCGGGATGTCGCGCCAGTAGATGACGGTGAGCTCGGCACTCACGCCGGCCCATCCGTGACGAGCGTCTGCAAGGGTGGACGCCGGGTCGCAGAGTAGGAGCCGCATCTCACGCGGCCCGGTCGTGGACGCCAGGCCACGACGCTTCCCCGCTGCCGTCGGACGGGCCGGATGAGATCCGGCCCCTACAGAAGGCTCGTACGGACAGCGAGGATCCGGCTCGATGTTCACCTGAGATCCAGCCCTAGGCAGCACGGGCGACGAACGTCTCGAGCGCCGGGCGCAGCTCGCCGTAACCCGTGAAGCGGCGCTCGAACGCGAGACCGAGCGTCGCCGCCGCGCTGCGGGCCCGCCCCGTCAGCTCGGCATCGTCCGTCTGGGCGAGAAAGACGACCCGCCGGTAGTTCCCGAACACGTCGCCGATCAGCTCCGGATACCGATCGAGCTTGAGCGGCCGCAGCACGAGCGCCTCGAAATGACGTGCCAGGAAATCCGTCAGGTAGAACGTCCCCGGCTCCTCGTCCTGCAGCGCCTCCCAGGCGCCGCCCCCGGCAAAGAAGCCGTAACAGTGGAGCCCCGGGAGCCGCTCGGCACCGTGAGTTGCGAGCACCTCGTCGAGCGCCCCGTTCGTGCCGCAGTCGCCGTAGGCGACGAAGACGTGGTCGTACGGGCCGTCCAGCTCCTGCAGCTTCGCGTCCACCGCCGGCGCGATCAGGGCCGGCGTCAGGTGCAGCTTCGCCGGCAGGCAGCGGACGTCGACGTGCGTCCACCCGTTCAGGCGGACGACGGCGAGCACCTCACGGGCGAGCGCGCCGCAGGCGAGCACGAGGACGGGCGCGCCGGCCGTCACGTGCCCTCCGGGAACGAGAGCTGCTCGATGAAGCGGTCGTTGAAGTCGGCCCGGTCGGACAGCTCGACATATTCGACCTCTTCGAGCATGGCGTCGGCCGCATGCCGTTCCTGCATCGAGAGCAGCGCCATCTTCGCTCCCTCTCCCGCCACGTTCCCGGCCGAGACGATACGGGGAAGCGGCAGGCGCGGGACGAGGCCGATCCGCACCGCGCTCGCGGGCGAGAGGTACGAGCCGAACGAGCCGGCGAGCAGGACCTGCTGAATCTCGCGCCTCGTCGATCCCGAGCTCCCCGACCAGGAGCTTCCAGCCCGTCGCGATCGCGGCCTTGGCGAACTGCAGCTCGCGGACGTCGCGCTGGGACAGGTAGACGGCGTTCTCGACGTCGCCTTCGGGGCCCTTCCAGTGGAGCACGAAGACCCGCTCCCCGCCCTCGCGCTCGACGAACCGGCGCGAGAGCTCTGGCGCGCTCGCCGCCGCCTGATCGGCCGTCACCAAGCGCCCCGACGCGTCGAGGAGGCCGACGCGGAAGAGCTCCGCCGCGCAGTCGACGAGGCCCGAGCCGCAGATGCCGGCGGGCTCCACCTCCCCGATGACCCCGAGCTCGAGCGAGTCGTCGCCGATACGCACGACCTCGACCGCCCCGTCGGCGGCGCGCATCCCGCAGCGGATCTGCGCGGCCTCGAAGGCCGGGCCGGCGGGCGCAGCCGTACAGACGAGCCGATCGGCCGAGCCGAGGGCGATCTCGCAGTTGGTGCCGACGTCGATGAAGAGGCGCAGGCGGCGATCGCGCGTCATCCCGGTGGCCAGCAGGCCCGCGACGACGTCCCCGCCGACGTAGGCGCCGAGAGCGGGGAACACGGTCGCGCGGGCGCGCGGATGCAGGGCGAGGCCGAGCTCCGCCGCGGGCATGTCCGGGAACGACCTCGCGGCCATGATGAACGGCGCCACGCCGACGGGCTCGGGGTCGATGCCGAGCGCGAGCTGGGTCATCGTCGCGTTGCCGGCGAGCGCGACCTCGTACACGTCGCCGGGCTCGACCTCTCCCTGCGCGCACACCTCCTCGGCGAGCTCCTGCATCGTCTGGCAGGCCAGGTCGCGGAGGCGGTCGAGCGCCTCGGGATCGAGCATCGTCGCCGAGATGCGGGTGATCACGTCGGCGCCGAAGGGCTGCTGGCGGTTGAGCATCGACCGTACCGCGACAGGCGTGCCCGTCGCGAGGTCGAGCAGGGTGGCGACGACGGTCGTCGTCCCGAGATCGAAGGCGATCGCGTGCAGACGCCCGGTCGTGTCCCCGGGCTCGACGTCGATGAGGAGATCGTCGGAGACGACGCATGTCACGCGGAAGCCGGAGGCGCGCAGCACGCGCGGGAGGCGGCGCAGCACGCCCGCGTCCACGCGCAGGTCGAGGTCGTCCATCGCATCGCGCAGGCGCTCGAGGTCGGTGCGCTGATCCTCGAGCGTCGGCTCGGCGAGCTCCACGTAGCGCTTCTGCAGCGACGGGCGCAGGATCACCTGGCGCCCGACGCCGACGGTCGCCGCTTTCGGGCGGGTGACGAGCGGCGGCACGTCGATCACGAGGTCGGCCTCGGCCTCGGCCCGACAAGCGAGGCGCCAGCCCTCGGCGAGCTCCTCTTCGCGAAACGCGTGCGCGTCGGGCGCGGTCACCGGCACATGGCCGCCCACGACTCGGACGCGGCACTTCTTGCACGTCCCGTGGCCCCCGCAGGTCGAGTCGATCGCGATGCCGTTCCACGAAGCGGCGTCGAACACGGTGACTCCGCTCGGCACCCGAACGGCGGTCCCCGACGGCTCGAAGCGAAGCGCCACCCGCGAGGGGTGGTCGTGGCCGTTCGCGGACGCGTCGACGTTGTCCACGGCGACCTGCGTCATACCGCGGCGGCGGCCTGCGCCTGGCGGTGCGCGGCGATCCAGCTCATCGCCCACTCGTCGCGGCCGAGCAGCAGGTCGGCCGCCCGGCAGGCGTCCACGGTCTGGGCGGTGCGGGCGTCCATGATCGCACTGGTGAGGCCGGCGTAGGAGGCGACCGCGAGGAAGGCGGCGCCCAGGGCGTGGCGCGCGGGGAGCCCGAAGGACGTGTTCGAGGCGCCGAGCGTCATGTTGAGGTCGAGCTCCTCGCGGATCGCGGCGATCGTCTCGAGCGTGGTCACCACGGCCTGCGGGTCGGCGCCGACGGTCATCGCGAGCGGGTCGATCACCATGTCCTCGAGCGGGATCCCGTAGTCGCCGTGTACGGCCTGCACGAGACGCTTGCAGATCTCGACGCGCTCGGCAGCGGTCTGAGGGATCCCGGTCTCGTCGTTCGTGAGGCAGATGACGGCGGCGCCGTGCTCCTTGACGAGGGGCAGCACCCGCTCGAGCCGATCCTGCTCGCAGGTGACGGAGTTCACGAGCGCCTTGCCCTCGTAGACGGCGAGGCCGGCCTCGAGCGCCTCGACCACGGAGGAGTCGATGCAGACCGGCAAGTCGGTGTGCTCCTGGACGAGCACGATCGCGCGCGAGAGGAGGTCGGCCTCGTCGGTGAGCGGCACGCCCATGTTGACGTCCAGGACGTGCGCGCCCCCGGCCACCTGGTCCTCGACGTCCTTGACGATCTCGGACAGGTCGCCGGCGCGCAGCGCCTCGGCGAACGCTTTGCGGCCGGTGGGGTTGATCCGCTCGCCGATGATGCAAAACGGCTGGTCGGGCCCGATGACGACCTCTCTAGACCGCGACCTGAGAACGGTGTGCATACGCTCCTCTCTCCTCCTTGCTCGGGATCCCGAGATCGCGGCAGAGCCGCGTGACGGCGCCGTCGCGCCTGAAGTCGGTCAGGTGCAGCCCGCGAACTCCCGGCAGGGCGAGCGCCTGACGCGCCTGCTCGAGCGCCAGCTGGTAGGCGGTCTCGGCCGGGTTGCCCGCCTCCTCGATGCGCGCGATGGTATGCGCCGGCACCGCGATGCCGGGGACGTGCTCGTCCATGAAGCGCAGAGAGCCCGCCGACTTGACGAGCACGATCGTGGGCAGCAGGGCCACGTGCTCCGTCACGCCGCGCTCCTCGAGCGCGATCACGAACGCCTCGAGCCGCTCGGGGTGGTAGGCGATCTGCAGCTGCAGGAAGCGCGCGCCGGCCTCGACCTTCTTCACAGCCCTCTCCGCACGATGTTCGAGAGGCGGGCCGGCCGCCGTCTCGACGGCGCCGACGAAGAGCCTCGGCGCCGGCTCGATCGCGCGTCCCGAAAGGTAGCGGCCCTGTCCGAGACCGGTCGCGACGTGAATGAGCTGCGGGCCGTCGAGGTCGAACACGCGCTTCGCCTCGGGCTCGTCGCCGGCCGTGACGTCGTCCCCCGTCAGGCAGCAGATGTTCTCGACGCCGTGCAGCGCAGCGCCGACGATGTCCGCCTGGATGGCGAGCCGGTTCTTGTCGCGGCAGACGACCTGCATGATCGGCTCGACCCCGGCGTGCAGGAGGGCGATCGCGACCGCGACGTTCGAGGCGTGAGCGTGAGCGGCCGTGTTGTCGGTCGCGTTCATCGCGTCCACCCAGTGCGCCATCTCGGCGATCCGCTCGTGGAAGGCCTCGAGCGGCCCGCCGTCGACGGACGGCGCTTCGCCGGTGAGGATCAGCCGGTCGCCCGACTCGACGAGCTCCCGCAGGCTCACGGGCGTCCCTCCTCGCGCGACCAGCCCTGGGGCCGCTCGCGGTCCCGGCCGCTGACCAGGTTGGCCCAGGCCGACGTGCCGGAGAGGCGATTGTCGACCGGCGGCCGGAGCGCGTGGAAATGCCCGCGCCAGGACGCCGGCAGGAGGGGCAGCGTGCGGGCGCGCTCCTCCGCCTTCACCCAGACGCAGCGCATGTCGGGCTTCACCTCGCAGTTCCCGTTCTCGCGCACCCCGCCGCACGGGCCGTTGCGCAGCGTCTTCGGGCACGTCATCGGGCACGTCATGCCGGTGTCGTGCAGGACGCACTGGCCGCACATGCGGCAGCCGAAGAGCGGCTTCTTGACGCCGTGCTCGATGACGGTGACGACACCCATGCCGGGAGCTCAGACGGGCGCGAGCGCGCGTCGCTCGTCGAGCAGCTCCTTGGCGAGCCGTGTCGCCGTGGCGGCGTCGGCCGCGTAGCCGTCGGCGCCGACCACGTCCGCGTACTCCTGTGTCACCGGCGCGCCGCCGACCATGATGATGACGTCGTCACGCAGGCCCGCCTTCTCGATCGCCTCGATGTTGACCTTGAACATCGGCATCGTGGTCGTGAGGAAGGCGGAGAAGCCGACGACGTCGGGCTCGTGCTCGTGGATCGCCTCGATGAAGGCCTCCGGCGCCACCTGTACGCCGAGATCGACGACCTTGAAGCCGGCGCCCTCGAGCATGATGTCGACGAGGTTCTTGCCGATGTCGTGGACGTCGCCCTTGACCGTTCCCATCAGGAAGGTGCCGATGGTCTCCGTTCCGGTCTGGGCGAGCAGCGGGCGCAGGATGTCGAGCGCCCCCGTCATGGCCCGGCCGGCGATCAGCATCTCGGGCACGAAGAAGTCGCCGCGCTCGAAGCGGGCTCCGACCTCCTCGAGCGCGGGGATGAGCGCCTCGAACAGCATCGTCGTGGGCTCGAGCCCCTCCTCGAGCCCCTGCTCGGTGAGCTCGACGACGTCGGGCTTGTTGCCGACGAGGGTCTTGTCGTAGAGGCCCTGCAGTATCTCCTCGTGGGTCATGCTCCTCGATCTCCTGGATGGGACAGCTGGATATGTGCGGACAGCGCGCTCGCCTCGCGCAGGACGAGCGCCGAGAGCTCCGCCAGGCGCTCGCGCGAGGTGCGCACCGTAGGCGCGGAGACGGAGATCGCGGCAATCACCGTTCCCCGCACGCCGCGCACCGGGGCGGCCGTCGAGCACAGGCCGGCCTCGAGCTCCTCCCACGTCGTCGCGTAGCCGACGCGCCTGACCTCCTCGAGCTCCCGCAGGAGGTCGGCAATCGTCGTGATCGTGCTCGGTCCGAGCCTGGCGAGCCGCCCGAACGGCGGCTGGGCGGCGCCGAAGGCCATGAACACCTTGCCCATCGACGACGCGTGGATAGGGATGCGGGCGCCGACCCAGTTGCCGGCGCCGAGAGGGTGTGTGCTGTCGAGCTGGGCCAGGCGGGCGACGCCTCCGGGTGTCGGGATGGCGATGTTCGTCGTCTCGCCCGTCGCCCGGTTGAGCTCCTCGAGGTACGGAAACGCCAGGGTGGCCAGATCGCCGACGCTCGAGTCGCCGCGCGCGTAGTCGACGAGCACCGGCCCCGGACGGAAGCCGCCACCCGGGCGCCTCTGGGCCAGGCCGTTGCGCTCGAGCGCGCGCAGGAGCCGGGCCGCGGTGGACTTCGGCAGCTGCGTGTCCTCCATGACGCCGTTCAGCGTCACGGCCTCGTCGCTCTCGACGAGGCGAGCGAGGATCCGCGCCGCGCGGTCGATCGCCTGGGCACCTTCGACCATCTTCGCCATGGGTGCCGCATTATGGCACTCACTGACCACCTGCGTCAAGCCACGTATAAGCGCAGGCTTCTATACGATCTGCGCTGAGTGCCGAGGCGTGGCACCAGGATCCGTTCGGGAGGACGGCGCCCGGCACGGGTACGCTACGAACTAGCTAGGGCCGCGAGCAAAGGAGAACGACCGTGAAGATCGCCGAGCGCACGCGTATCGCCTTCGAACGCGGAACGCCCGACCGCGTTCCGTTCCACTGCTGGCTCGGGCTCCCGCTGATCAAGAAGCTGCGGCCGCCCGAGAAGTCCTTCCTCGACCTGTTCGAGGACTGGATCTACGACCCGATGGCCTCGATCGTGAAGATGCAGCAGGACGTGGGGCTCGACCCCATGATCACGACGTACAGCCAGCACATCGGCGAGCACGAGATCTGGCCTCGCATGCTCTTCCCGCGGCCGTTCGAGACGGACACCTGGGTCGAGACCTTCGAGGAGACCGACCGCGGGGACGACTGGCGCCACCACCACCACACCATCCGTACGCCTGACGGCGACCTCGACTACTCCTACCGCACCGAGGACGGCTTCGGCACGTCGTGCCACGACTTCCTGCTCAAGGGGGACGAGCCGGAGCAGAAGCTCCCGGCGCTGCGCCACTTCCCGTCCGCCGACCTCTACGACATGACCGTGCTCAAGGGCATGGTGGAACGGGTCGGCGACGAGGCCTGGTGGCTCCACCACGTCATCGGCCCGTGGGACATGGCGGCCGAGGTTCGCGGCCTCGTCGACCTCTCGACCGACATCTACGACCGCCCGGAGTTCGTCCACGACCTCATGCGTGTGTGCACCGACTGGCTGAAGCCGTTCTACCGCCGCCTCGGGGAGACCGGCATCCACTCGATCTCGATGAACGAGACGTGGGTCGGCGTCGGCGTCGCGCCCGACCACTTCCGCGAGTTCATGAAGCCCTACGAGACGGAGTGCGTCGAGGCGGCGCACGACGCCGGCTACCTCGTCAGCTTCCACAACTGCGGCCGCGCCACCCTCATCCTCGAGGACATGGCCGACACCGGGCCGGACGCGATCGAGACGCTCACGTCGAACCGCTCGTCCGGCGACGTCGACCTCGCCGACGCGAAGCAGCGCATCGGGGACCGCGTCTGCCTGTTCGGAGGCTTCAACGAGCACCTCCTGCACGAGGCGGACGCAGACGCCGTCCGGGAGGAGGTCAGGCGTTGTCTCGACGCGGCGATGGACGGAGGCGGCTACGTGCTGCGCTCGACCGGCCAGCTCTTCGACGCCAAGCCGGGCCTGATCGAGGTCGCGTCGGAGACCGTGCGGGAGCACGGGCGGTATTGAGGATGCCCTCCCATGTGGGGGCCGGATATATCCGGCCCCTACGGGCGCCTTCGGGACGTCCGCCGGTGGGTTGGTGTAGGGGCCGGATCTCATCCGGCCCGCTCCTGACATGACCGACGACGGCCTCTTCGACGTCCAGACCGCGGCCGAGGGTCCCTCCGGCGCGCTGCCGCTGACGCCGGATTTCCTCCGCGACAGCCCCTCCGGCGACGTCTTCGGCCTCACCCAGAACGCCGGCATGGGCTGGGAGGCGTCGAAGGTCGGGCGCGACCAGTTCCTCATCCTGTCCACCCAGGGCGGCGTGCGGGCAGACGACGGCACGCCGGTCGCGCTCGGCTACCACACCGGCCACTGGGAGGTCGGGCTCCTGGTACGGGAGGCGGCGCTCGAGCTAGACCGCCTGGGCGGACTGCCGTTCGCCGCGCATGTCTCCGACCCGTGCGACGGCCGCACGCAGGGCACGACCGGGATGTTCGACTCGCTCCCCTATCGCAACGACGCCGCGCTCGTCCTCCGGCGGCTCGTCCGCTCGCTGCCGCGCCGGCGCGGCGTCATCGGCGTCGGAACCTGCGACAAGGGGCTGCCGGCGATGCTCATGGCGGTCGCCTCGTTCCGGGAGCTGGCGGGCGCCATCGTGCCCGGCGGCGTCACGCTGCCGCCGTCGCGCGGCGAGGACGCGGGCGCCGTGCAGACCCTCGGGGCGCGGTTCGCCCACGGGCTCGTCACGCTCGAGGACGCAGCCGATCTCGGCTGCCGCGCCTGCGCCTCGCCGGGAGGCGGCTGCCAGTTCCTCGGCACGGCGGCGACCTCGCAGGTCGTCGCCGAGGCGCTCGGCCTCACCGTGCCGCATGCGGCCCTCGCGCCGTCGGGTCAGCCGATCTGGCTCGACGTCGCCCGCCGGACGGCGGAAGCGGTGCACGGCCAGTGGGAGCACGGGCGCACCGTCGGCGACGTGCTCACGGACGAGGCGATCGAGAACGCCATGCTCGTCCACGCAGCCTTCGGCGGCTCGACGAACCTGCTCATCCACATCCCCGCAATCGCCCATGCAACCGGCCTGCGCCGCGCCCACCGTCGAGGACTGGCGCCGAGTCAACCGGGCGGTGCCGCGTCTCGTCGACGCGCTCCCGAACGGCCCGCGGAACCACCCGACGGTACGCGTCTTCCTCGCCGGCGGCGTTCCGGAGGTGATGCTCCACCTGCGCCGGCTCGGGCTGCTCAACGGCGGCGCGCAGACGGTGCTGGGCAGGAGCTGGGACGACGTGCTCGACGAGTGGGAGGCAAGCGAGCGCCGGGCACGCCTGCGGGCGCGGCTCGAGGAGGCCGACGGGGTCGACCCGAGCGACGTGATCTCGCCGCCCGACCGCGCGCGCGAGAAGGGCATGACCTCGACCGTGTGCTTCCCGAGCGGCAACCTGGCCCCGGGCGGCAGCGTCATCAAGGCGACCGCGATCGACCCCCGCTCGCTCGACGCCGACGGCGTCTACCGTCTGACCGGCCGGGCGCGCGTCTTCACGAGCGAGCCCGCCGCGATCGGTGCGATCAAGGGAACCTCGGGAGACCCGATCGAGCCCGGCGACGTCATCGTGCTCGCGGGCCGCGGGCCGATGGGCACCGGGATGGAGGAGACCTACCAGCTCACCTCGGCCCTCAAGTTCCTCCCGTTCGGCCGCGAAGTCGCCCTCGTCACCGACGCGCGCTTCTCGGGCGTCTCGACCGGCGCCTGCATCGGCCATGTGAGCCCCGAGGCGCTCGAGGGTGGAGCCGATCGGCCGGCTGCTCGACGGCGACCGCATTCGGATCGTCGTCGACGCGCTGCGCCTGGAGGCCTCCGTCGACCTGGTCGGCCACGGTGAGGAGGAGTGGGCGCCCGAGGATGCCGACCGCGTGCTCGCAGAGCGCTCCCTGCGCGACGACGTCGCGCCGGATCCGGAGCTGCCGGCGGACACGGCGCTATGGGCGAAGCTGCAGTCGGTGAGCGGAGGCCTCTGGGGCGGCTGCGTCTACGACCAGGAGGCGATCCTGCGCGCGCTGGACGACTCGTCCGTTCACACCCCGCGCGACGCCTCCGTCGTCCGGGGCTGAGCGCGCGCGTGCTCCCCAGCGGTGAGCTCGTCGGGTCGCTCGCTCAGGGGGCGCGGCGCTCCGCGATCAGGCTCGCATAGGAGATGAAGCCGAAGAACCTGCCCTCCGCTGCCCGTCGCCGGGCCTCGTCCTTCAGCGCCTCGCCGGCGGCCGCGCCCAATGCACCGCTCCCCACGAGGACGTCCGCCCCGCGATCGACCAGCGTCAGCATGTAGCCGGGATCGTCGGTCTCGACGTAGCCGTGCGTCCGGAAGCTCACGATTGCCCAATTGCTTCCGCGGACGAGGGCAGGCAACCGGCGGACGAGAAACGGGTCGTTCATGAAGGCCTCGAGAGTCGCCCGCACACAGGCCTGCAGCGGATCGTTCTCCGCGATCGCGACCGTCGTCGTCGCATAGTCCCCGTCGAAGACGGCCAAGCGCCCACCGGGGACGACGACGCGGGCGGCCTCGGCGAGCACCTTCTCCGGACTCGAACGCGTGCGAGAGCACGGTGTGGCAGACGACCGCGTCGAACGAATCGTCGTCGTAGGAGAGGTCGCGTCCGTCGTCGATCGCAAACGTCAGGTTGGGCACGCCCTCGGCGAGCCGTCGCGCCCGCGCCAGAAACACGTCGGACGGGTCGACGCCGACGACCTCCCCCACGCCCTCGCGCGCGGGCGATCGCTCGGGCGATCGCGCCGCTGCCGCACCCGATCTCGAGCACGCGGGCATCGGCAGGCAGATCGAGTTCGCTCGAGGTAGGAGGCGAGCATCGCCTGCTGCTTGGGGTCGGCCGCCCGGAGCTCCTGCACGTCGGCGAGTCGCTCCTGAACGGCGACGTCCGCGTCCCGGATGTTCGCGTACACGTCCGGCATTCGCTACAGCCCTACGTCAGAGCCGGCTCGAAGAGCTTATAGCGAAGTCAGCTCGGCGATGGCAGCCGGACCGATGCCGCAGCAGCCGCCGATCGCCCGCACGCCGAGAGCGCGCCAGCGCGAGACGAGCTCGGGGGAGAAGCGGTCCACGCCGACACCGCTCCAGGTGAAGGTATCGCCGTCCCAGACGCGACCCGAGTTCGGGTAGACGACGAGCGGCAGGTCAGTCGTCCGCCGCGCCGCCTCGAGCAGCGATTCCACATGCTGCGGCGGAGTGCAGTTGACGCCGAAGGCAGCGACCCGCCCCGTGCGTCCGGCCGAGCGGATCGCATCGCCGATCGGCGTGCCGTCGCTCAGGTGCTCGCCGTTACGGCAGCAGAACGTGACCCACGCCTCGATGCCGGGGACCTCGTCCAGGAGCTCGGCCAGGATCGCCGCCTCGCGCCCGCTCGGGATCGTCTCGACCGCGAGCAGGTCGGCGCCCGCGGCCACGAGCTCCGCGATCCGGGCGCGGTGGGAGCTTGCGATCTGGTCGTCGGTCGCGCCCCGGTAGTCGCCCGTGTACTCGGTGCCGTCCGCGAAGACGACGGCGTAGGGCCCGAGGCTCCCGGCCACGAGCCCCGAGCCGCCGCAGCGCTCGCGGGCGCGCCGGGCCAGCTCGACGCTGAGGCGCAGAAGGGCGGCGCCCTCGTCGCGCCCCACGCCGGCCGCCTCGAATCCCTCGAACGTCGCGTGGTAGCTCGCCGTGATGGCGACGTCCGCGCCCGCCTCGAAGTACGCGACGTGAACGTCCTCGATCGCCTGCGGGTCGTCGCGCAGCAGCCGCGCCGACCAGAGCGCATCGCGCAGGTCGTGGCCGCGGGCCTCGAGCTCCGTAGCGAGACCGCCGTCGAGGACGACGTCACGGCCCGCGAGCAGCGTCGCGAAGGGCTCCATGCGTGCGCCGTAGTTTGCCCGTTCTCCCCGGTTGAACGGAGCGAACACCCACGCACATGCCGAACCCTGGGCCGCGGCTGTTCGCGACCGAGAAAGGGCGGCCGGCTGGACGCGGGGCTGGGCCAGAGCCGAGGCCCGGCCTGTCACGCCGCTCGGTGCCAACGGCGAAGGTGTCCTTTCGCCGTGCGGCCGTTCGTCTTGGAGGCGACCATTCCGAAAAGGAGGAACGATGAAGTACATGCTGCTGATCCATCAGGGCGACACGCCCACCCCGTACGACACGGAGAAATGGGAGCGCCTCTCGGACGACGAGCGGAACGCGGTCTACGCCGCCTACAAGGCGATCAACGAGACGCCGGGCGTGAGCCCCGGCGTCCAGATGCAGCCTCCGGAGACGGCAACCACCGTCCGCGTGCAGGACGGCGCCACGCTGGCCACGGACGGCCCGTTCGTCGCGGTCAAGGAGGCGCTGGGCGGCTACCTGTTCTTCGAGGCCGACGACCTCGACGCCGCGATCGAGCTCGCCTCGCGCATTCCGGCCGCACGCATGGGCGGAGCCGTGGAGGTGCGCCCGATCGTGGAGTGGTAGCCATCCTCGAGCAGGTCTTCCGTGACGAGTGGGGCCGCGTCCTCGCCAGCCTGATCGGCTTCCTCGGCGACTTCGACCTCGCCGAGGAGGCCGCCCAGGAGGCGTTCGCGGTCGCCGCCGCGCGCTGGCCGCGAGACGGGACGCCCGCGAACCCGCACGCCTGGCTGGTCGCTACGGCGCGAAACCGCGCGATCGACCGCATCCGCCGCGATCGCACGCTCGCGGCGAAGACCCGCCTGCTGGAGGTACCCGAAGCCGTGGAGCCCGAGATGGACGAGACGCCGATCCCCGACGAGCGGCTCGAGCTCGTCTTCACCTGCTGCCATCCGGCGCTCGCGCTCGATGCCCAGGTCGCGCTCACGCTACGGACGCTGGGTGGTCTGACGACCGAGGAGATCGCCCGCGCCTTCCTCGTCCCCGAGGCGACCATGGCCAAGCGACTCGTCCGCGCGAAGAGCAAGATCAAGACCGCCGCGATCCCGTTTCGCGTGCCACCCGCGCATCTGCTCCCCGACCGCCTCGCCGCGGTCCTCGCGGTCGTCTACCTGATCTTCAACGAGGGCTACGGCGGCCGTGGAGAGCTCGCGGCCGAGGCGATTCGCCTCGGCCGAGCGCTCGCCCAGCTGATGCCAGACGAGCCCGACGTGCACGCGGTGCTCGCGCTGATGCTGTTGAACGACGCCCGCCGCGACGCGCGCTTCGCCGACGGCGCCGTCGTCCTCCTGCGCGACCAGGATCGAGCGCTCTGGGACCGCGACCAGATCGCGGAGGGTCACGCCGCGCTCGAGCGCGCGCTGGCCCTCGGCGGCCGCGGCGCCTACGTGCTCCAGGCGGCGATCGCGGCACTTCACGTCGACGAGCCCCAGGACTGGCCCCAGCTGGCAGCGCTGTACGGCGAGCTCGCCCGCCTCACCGGCTCCCCCGTCGTCGAGCTCAACCGCGCCGCCGCCATCGCAGAGGCAGGCGACGTCGAGAACGCGCTCGCCCTGGTCGAGCAGCTCGAGCTCGACGGCTACCACTACCTGCACTCGACGCGCGCAGAGCTGCTGCGCCGCCTCGGCCGTGTCGACGAAGCCCGCGCCGCCTACGACCGGGCCCTCGAGCTCGTCCATTCGGACGCCGAGCGGCGCTTCCTCGAGCGGCGGCTGGCCGAGGTACGGGACTGACCCGTTCCCTCGCGGCAATCGGGCCGGGGCCGCGAGCGAGCCGCTCGACGTCGGCTACAGTTGCGTGCCGCGTGGGAGGCTTCCTAGGCGAAGAGAGCAATGCCGCGCCGGAGAGTTGCGGGTGAGCGGCGAGGCGGTCGCTTGCACGACCGAGCAGGCCCTGCTCGGCGAGGGGGCTCGGTGGGACGCCCGCCGCGACGAGCTGCTGGTGGTGGACATCCTGGCCGGGCGCGTCTACCGCGGTCGGGTTACCGACGACGGTGGCCTGAGCCTCGTTCGCGACTACCAGCTGCCCGGGACTGTCGGTGCGATCCTGCCCGTACAGGGCGACGAAGGCTGGCTGCTGGCGGCCGGCCGGGGCTTCGCCCACCTGTCGCCGGACGGCTCGCTACGCACGCTTGCCGAGATCGCCCCGGCGGGGAGACGGATGAACGACGGCGCTTGCGATCCGCAGGGACGGGTCTGGGCCGGCACGCTGGCCGACGACTTCCGCGCTGGAGGCGGTGCGCTCTACCGGCTCGATGGGACCGGGCAGACCGAATTGATGCTCCGCGATCTGACGATCTCCAACGGGCTGGGCTGGAGTCCCGACGGCGACACGATGTATCTCGCGGATAGCGGCCCGCGTGTCATCCATGCGTTCTCGTTCGACGGCGTAACGGGCACGATCTCGGACGGTAGGGTGCTGGTCACGGTCGCCGATGAGGTCGGAGCGCCGGACGGTCTGACGGTGGACACCGACGGTGACCTCTGGGTGGCGATCTACGGGGGCGGACGGGTCCACCGCTACTCGCCGGACGGTCTGCTGCGCGAGACGTTGCTCGTCCCCGCCATGCAGACCACGTCCTGCGCGTTCGCAGGCCCCGGCCTGAACAGGCTCTACGTGACCACGGCTACCGAGGGCTGGAGTGACGAGGAGCGTCGCGCCGAGCCCGCCGCCGGGCTCGTGTACCGGATCGACACGGATGCGACCGGCCGGCCGGCTGAGGCCTTCCGCCCGGATCCCACGTGGTGGGCGACGGCGATTGCCGGCTCCTAGGAAGACGGCGTGCTGAGACTGCTCCAGAGCTGGGGCATGGCGCGGACTCCGAGCTCGCGCACCAGCAGCTGAGCGGCGTGGCTGACGCCCTCGGTGAACGTCGGGAAGGCGTACTGGAGCTCAGCCACCTCCTCGATGCGCATGCCGGCCGCCATGCAGGCGGCAACCATCTGGATCACCTCGGCCGAGTACTCGCCGAGCACGTGGGCGCCGACGATCTGACGCCGCCCGGTCTCGACGATCAGCTTGCAGAAGCCCTCGGGCTGACCGTCGGCAACGGGGCGCAGCAGATCCTCGTAGCGGGCCACGGCGACCGCGCAGTCATACCTGGCGCGCGCCTGCTCTTCGGTGAGCCCGACGCTCGCGTACTCGGGATCGGTGAAGCTCCCGGTAGGGACGATCTCCTGAACGAGCCGGCGCCGCGGGCCCAGGACCGCATTGTCGGCCGCTACGCGGCCTTCGAGGAGGGCGCTCGAGACCAGCATGCTGTGCCCGTCCACGTCGCCGGCGGCGAAGATGTGAGGGACGCTGGTTGAGAGGTAGTCGTCCACCACCACGTAGCCGCGCTCGATCGCCACGCCGGCGGCGGCGGCGTCGACGAGGTCGGCGTTGCCGGGCCAGCCCACGGCGAAGAAGGCGGCTTCGACGTCCACGCTCCTCGTATCGTCGCCGGTCCGGTAGACGACCCGCACACCCGGTTCGAGGGGCTCGAGCTGTTGGGCGGCCGCGCTCGTGACGACCTCGATGCCCCGCGCACGAAACGCCTGCTCCAGCTCGACCGAGACGTCCTCGTCCGCTCGCGGCACGATCCGCGGCGCGTACTCGAGCAGCGACACACGACAGCCGAAATCGGCCAGGATGGACGTGAGCTGGCAGCCGGTATCCGCCGCCCCGATGACGCAGACACGGTCGGGTAATGCGCGCAGGCTCCGCACATCCTCGAAGGTCAGGGCCAGCTCCGCACCCGGGATCGGAAGCCGCGAGGCTCGCCCGCCAACCGCGATGACCACACGGTCGGCGCTCCAGAGCCGGCCGTCCGCGGCCCCGACCGTGTTCGCGTCGAGGAAGCGGACATCGCCGGTCTCCTCCACGAGGTCGACGCCCATGGCGCGAATCTGGTCGGAAATGCGCTTCCGCTCGTGCGCGTAGAGGGCCACGCGCTGCGCGTTGGCGAGGGTCGCGGCGAGATTCACCTCCGGCGCCGGACCACGGAGACCGAACGTCTCCCAGGAGCTCCAGTCCCGCACGAGGCGCGCTGCCCGGGCCAGCGTACGCACCGGGGCCGGCCCGTCGTTCAGGGCGGTGCCCCCCACCCGCCGCCGCTCCACGAGCGAGACCTCGGCCCCGAGCTCAGCGGCGTGGAGCGCGGCGGTCACTCCAGCGGGGCCGCCTCCGATGACGAGGACGCGCACCCGTCCCTTCCCTCAGGCCGACGCGGTCATGTCGACCACGACCTTGATGTCGTCGATGTGCTTCGCGAGCGCGGCCGGCCACTCATCGAGCGACAGACGCCGGGTGATGAGTCGCGCGAGCCAGTCCGGATCTGCCGGCCAATCCGCGCGCCTCGGCATCAGCGGATCCTGACAGCTCGGCAGCCCGTTCGGTCGAGTCCGGACCGCAACTCCGTCGAGGCAGCCTGGAGGGCCGGAGAACCGGGTTCTTCAAGCTTCCACCCCCCGTCCCCGATCGCGCTAGGCGCGGGAACCCGGATCGGAGAAACTACGCGCGTGACGTCCGCGAACAGTCGTGAGTCCCACGGCTCGAGGGAGTGGGCGGACGAGGCGGTCCGTCGCATCGAAGCCGACGCCAACCGCTCGGCCGACACGCATCTACACCCTTTCCCGCTGCCTGCCGAGTGGGGCATCGACCTCTACCTGAAGGACGAGTCGGTTCACCCGACGGGATCGCTGAAGCATCGACTCGCCCGCTCGCTCCTCCTCTACGGCCTGTGCAACGGCTGGATCACCGAGCGGACGACGATCGTCGAGGCCTCCAGCGGCTCGACGGCCGTCTCCGAGGCCTACTTCGCACGGTTCCTCGGCCTGCCGTTCGTCGCCGTCATGCCGGCTTCCACCAGCCCCGAGAAGATCGCGCTGATCGAGGCGCAGGGCGGGGCGTGTCACCTCGTCGACGACCCGAGGACGATCGTCGACGAGGCGAAGCGGCTCGCGGCCGACCGGGACGGACACTTCCTCGACCAGTTCACGTACGCAGAGCGCGCGATGGACTGGCGCGCCAACAACAACATCGCGGAGTCGATCTTCGCCCAGATGGCTCTGGAGCAGCACCCCGTTCCCACCTGGGTGGTAGTGGGGGTAGGGACCGGCGGGACGAGCTCGACAATCGGCCGCTACGTGCGCTACGGGCGGTACCCCACGCGGCTCTGCGTCGTCGACCCGGAGGACTCGATCTTCTACGCGAGCTGGACCGGCGACCCGGAGGCATTCACCGGCCGGCCGTCGCGCATCGAGGGCATCGGACGCCAGCGAATGGAGCCGTCGTTCCTCCCGGACGTCGTCGACCGGATGATGCAGGTTCCGGATGCCGCGTCGATCGCGACGATGCGCCTCGTGAGCGCGCGGACGGGACGTAGCGTCGGCGGTTCCACCGGGACCAACGTCTGGGGAGCGCTGCAGCTCGTTGCCGAGATGCTCTCGCGTGGCGAGCGCGGCAGCATCGTCACCCTGATCTGCGACGGCGGGGATCGCTACGCCGGCACCTACTACAGCGACGCGTGGGTCGGGGATCAGGGCCTCGAGCTCGCGCCGCACACAGCGGCGCTCGATACGTTCCTCGAGTCTGGCGCGTTCCCTGTGGCGGGGTCGACCATCTAAACCTCGGTGATCTTGTCGCGGATGAGGTCCGCGACCTCGGGCGGAACCTCGTCCATCCCGTGGGCGTCGTGCGCGTGCGAGGAGATCTCTGCCCACAGCTCCTCCTCGCCCTCGCGGCGCGTCGTCCACTGGCAGCCCGGGACCACGTCGCCACAGTTGAATTGCTTCATCCGCTCCTCCTGACCGCGTTCGTGGCCAATGCTAGTCGGTCGAGGGCGGGCGGCTGGCGACTGAGGCTGAGCCAACGGCGAGTACGATCGGCGCATGTGTCGGGTCCTCGCCTACCTCGGTGAGCCGCTCCCCGTGCGGAGTCTGTTGTTCGACCCCGACAACAGCCTTGTCCGCCAGTCGCACAGCCCGCGCATGATGAACACGTATCTCAACCTCGCGGGCTTCGGCATGCATGCGTGGGACCCGACGTCCCTCCAGCCCGAGGCTCCGTTCACCTACCGCGCGACCACCCTGCCGTCCTTCGACCGCAACCTGCGCTTCCTGTCGTCCAAGCTCGCGCCGACGTGTCTTGTCGCCCATGTCCGTGGTGTCACATACTCAGACGAGGCGGTCGTCACCGAGACGAACCTGCACCCCTTCCACTTCGACGGCACCCGCGTCGTCCTCGCACACAACGGGCACCTGCGGCAGTTCCCGCGCATGCGCTACTCGCTCGTCGAGCACGTGCGGCCGGAGCTCGCGCAATGCATCGAGGGAACCACCGACTCCGAGTGGATCTACGCGCTGATCCTGTCCCAGCTCGACGACCCCTACGGGCTGCCGGAGACCTGCGAGCTCGCCGACGCCACGTCCAACGCCCTCCGCATCCTGCGCAATGTCCGCGCCGCGCACGGCATCGACACCTCGTCGCCTGTCAACCTCTGTGTCAGCACCGGCCGCGCGGTGGTCGCCACCCGCTTCTCGTTCGACTACGGCTGGTATCCGCCCGAGGACGAGATGCTCGAGACCGACCTCCCGTTCGTGAGCCTTTGGTACGCGATCGGAGGCGAGTACACCGAGTGCGCGGGAGACTGGCAGATGACAGCCGGGGATCCGCCCCGCTCGGTGATCATCGCCTCCGAGCCGCTCACGACCGACCACCCGACGTGGCTCGAGGTGCCGGAGTACTCGATGCTGACTGCCGAGCTCACTCGTGAAGGGCTCGCGTTCGAGGCGCGCGACCTGGATGTCTGACCGCGAGACCGTCGACTTCCTCGCCACCGTCCCGCTCTTCGAAGGCCGAGATGAGGCGTACCTGGTGGAGCTCGCCCGGGTGATGCGCCGGCGGACGGTACGGGAGGGTGAGATCCTCTGGCGCCAGGGAGATGACGCGAGGGAGATGCTGTTCATCGTCGAGGGCGGCGTCGCGGCGCTGCTGCAAATGACCGGCGATCGCGCGGAGGAGATCGGGAGGGCCGGTCCTGGTGAGATTGTCGGCGAGATCGCTCTGCTCGACGGCGGAGCGCACACGATGAGCGTGCGTGTGACCGAGACTGCATCGGTGCTCGCGCTCGGCCGGCTGGATTTCGCGGCGCTGCTCGCCCGTCCGCATCCGTCGGCGTTCACCCTGAAGCGCCGTCTCGCGTGCCTCTTGACCACGCGCCTTCGCCATCAGCTCGGGCACCTTGCCGGCTCGCTCGGCGAGGAGACGACCGGCCCGCCGGCCGAGGATGCGGAACGGGCATATGCCGACCTGGAGTACTGCAGCCCGCCCGACAGCAAGTACATCCATCGCATGGCGACTTTCAACGAATTCGATCCGGTGGCGCGCTGGGGCTTCCTGACATCGGGGAGCTATGCCCGGTGCCCGCCGGGGCGCACGCTGCTCGCCGAAGGGGCGCCGTCGTCGGCCTGCTACCTGACGATCAACGGTGCGGTCGAGAAGGTGCTGGTCCGCGGCAACCGGCGCATCCGACTCGGGCTCGCGGGGCCGGGGAGGGCGTTCGGCTACGAGAGCCTCATCGACGGTCGCCCATCTCCGGTGACCGCGATCACGCGGGAGCGGGCGCTGCTGCTCGTCTTGCCGCGTGACCCGTTCGAGCAGCTCTTCGACGGCGAGGACGCCATCTCCCGCGTCTTCCTCGACGTGATCCAGCGGGACCTCGTGGCCACGTTGCGCCAGACGTTACGCCCGCTCGCACGCCAGGTGTCTGCCCGCCCGGTCTCACCGGCCCAACCGACCGGGCCCGCCTCGACCGGCCGTGGAGGAGCCTGAAACCGCGGTCGCTTTCTACGAGACCCGGATCCGCCCTCCCACCGCCGCGCGGCGGGATCCGCGAACGGCTGCCGAGGCCGGGAAACCTCGCCTAGCCTCGGCCTCGGGTGCCGGCGGCTCGGTCCCAAGGCGCCGATAGACCGTGACGGCGCCGTCTCGCTTCCGAGGGCATGGAGCCAGGGGGATTCGAACCCCCGACCTTCTGGCTGCCAGCCAGACGCTCTCCCAGCTGAGCTATGGCCCCGGGATGCTCTCCCAGTCTACTGACCGAAGTCCGTCGCAGGTGGGTCCGCCGAGGACGACGGCGGGTCCATGTGCCGCGTGCCCCGACCGTCAGCGCGTGCAGCGGGCCTAGCCGGCGGCCAGCTCGACCGAGGGGACGTCGCCCCAGAGCTGCTCGAGGCGGTAGTAGCCGCGCGCCTCGGGCGTGAAGACGTGGAGGATGACGTCCAGGTAGTCGGCGAGAATCCAGGTCGCCTCCCGCTGGCCGGACACGTGGCGCGGGCTGAGACGGTCCTCGCGCTTCAACGTCTCGTACACCTGGTCGTGAATCGCCTTCGTCTGCCGCGGGCTCTGCCCGGTGCAGATGACGAAGTAATCCGTGTAGCTGACGACCGGCCGCATGTCGAGGATCACGACGTCCCTCGCCAGCTTCTCCTCGGCGAGGTGCGCGATGCGACGGGCTTGCTCGAGCGTTGTCAGGTGGTCTCTTCTCTCCTGGTCGGAAGCTCGTGAGAGGGTGGTCTGAGGGTAGCCGCCGCGACGGACACGGGTCAACTCCGATACAGGCCAAGCTCGCGGATGAGGGCGGCGACCGGCGCTGGCACGAGATCGTCGACCGGCTCTCCGCGCCGTAGGCGGGCGCGCAGCTCGGTGGATGCGACGGGGAGGGCGGGAATCGCGAAGAGCTCCACCCGGTCGGGCCGCTCGAGAGCCTCCAGCACCGGGTCGAGGTGATCGCGCTCATACCCCGGTCGGGTGGCCACCCCCAGGCGTACCGCCTCGAGCACGCCGTTCGGATCGTGCCAGGAGAGGAACGAGGCGAACTCGTCGGCGCCGATCACGAAGACGACGTCGCCGTACTCATCGCGCGCCCAGCGAGCGGTCTCGACCGTGTACGACGGGCCGGGGCGGTCGAGCTCGAAGCGGGACACCTCGACGCCCTCGAGCCCCGCGAAGGCGGCTTCGGTCAGCCGGAAGCGCGACTCGGCGTCGGTCTCGACCCGCTTGTGGGGCGGCGCTCCGGTCACGACGACCGCGAGGCGCGAGAGCCGGAAGTGGGAGATCGCCGCCTTGGCGAGCACGAGGTGGCCGTTGTGGGGCGGGTCGAACGCGCCTCCCAGAAGTCCGGTCGTCACTCGGCCTCCCACATGAGCGACTCGTCCCCGATCGTGACCTCGGCGCCGGGCTTCACGCCCGCGGATCGCAACGCCGCTTCGATCTCGGCCCGTGGCACCGAGCCCAGGTCGCGACCCGTGACGACGTAGCCGCGGTCGGTCCTCAGCACGCGGAAGGCCCGACGTCGCGGGGCGGCCGGTCGGTAGACGAGGAAATCGGCGAGCTCCGCAGCCGCGCCCGGCTCCTCAGGGACGGCCGCCGGAACCGCATCGAAGAGAGCCTGCTTCAGCTCGGGGATGCCCTCGCCGGTTACCGCCGAGGTGCGAAGGACGGCCAGTATGCGGGGGTCGGCGACGTCGAAGGACAAGGCGGAGCCGACCAGGTCGACCTTGTTCAGCACCACGATCTGAGGCCGCTCCGCGAGCCCGGCGTCGTAGGCGACGAGCTCCTGGTCGATCGTGTTGAAGCGGTCCTCGGTTCCCTCCTCGCTCGCGTCGATCACGTGGACGAGCAGCCGTGCGCGCTCGAGATGGGCGAGGAACTCGTCGCCCAGCCCCACACCCCGGCTCGCCCCCTCCAGCAGACCCGGCACGTCGGCCAGCACGAGCTGCGCCCCGGCGGGGTCCTCGACGGTGCCGAGAACAGGTGAGAGCGTCGTGAACGGGTACTCGGCGACCTTGGGCACCGCGTTGGAGACGCAGCGCAGCAGCGAGGACTTGCCGGCGTTCGGGTACCCGAGCAGGGCGGCGTCAGCGAGCAGCTTGAGGTGGAGCTCGAGCTCGACGTCGTCGCCGGGGAGACCCGGCTCGGCGATACGCGGCGCCTGGCGGGTCGGGCTCGTGAAACGCCGGTTGCCCGCGCCGCCGCGGCCTCCCCCGGCCACGACGACCCGCGCGCCGGGATGAGCAAGATCGGCGAGGAGAGCGCCGTCCGCGTCGAGAATCTGGGTGCCGACGGGCACGGCGAGCACGACGTCCTCGCCGTCGGCGCCTCGGCGGCCGCCCCCCTCGCCGTGACGGCCGCGCCCGGCGGCGAAGCGGCTCCTCCCTCTGAAGCGGCCAAGATCGCGCAGGCCGCCATCCGCGATGACGACGACGTCTCCGCCGTGGCCGCCGTCGCCGCCGTCGGGACCGCCCCTGGGGACGTACTTCTCCCGACGGAAGCTGATGGCGCCGTTGCCGCCGCGGCCGCCGCGAGCGACGATGCGTGCGCGATCCTGAAACATGGACGCAGGGCCGGCCGGCCCTGTCGGAGCCTGACGGCTAGGGACCGACGACCGAGATCGTCCGGCGCGCGCCGCTGGCGGCGAAGTCGACCCGCCCGTCGCGCGTTGCAAAGACGGTGTCGTCGCGACCGATCGCGGCGCCGGCGCCGGCGCGGAAGCGGGTGCCACGCTGGCGCACGATGATCATCCCGGCCTTGACCTCCTGGCCGGCGAAGATCTTCACGCCGAGGCGCTGCGCCGCCGAGTCGCGCCCGTTGCGCGACGATCCGAGCCCCTTCTTGTGGGCCATAGTCTCCTCCTTACTCCTCGGCGGCCTTCGCCTCGGCGGCCTTCGTCGTGCGCCTCCGCGATGGCTTCGGCTTGGCCTCCTCGGCCGAACTGGCCGTCGCCTCGACGGGCTCGGCGGGCTCCTTGGCGGCTGCCGCCTTCTTTGCACGCGACGGGCGGGCGGGCTTGGCGCCGATCGACTCGATCTCGATCTTCGACAGGCGCGCGCGGAAGCCGTTGCGACGCCGATACCCCGTGCGCCGCCTGTGCTTGCCGATGATGATCTTGTCGCCGAGAACATGCGCCACGACCCGGGCGGTGACCACGTTGCCCTTCACCTCGTCGGCGCCGAGCAGCGTCTCACCGTCTCCGCCGAGAAGCAGCACGTCGGGCGTGAACGTCGCTCCCTCCTCGTGCGGCAGCCTGTCGACGAGCAGCCACTCGCCCTCTCGGACGCGGTGTTGCTTCCCACCGACGCTGATGATCGCGTACGCCAAAGTCGTCTCCAACCGTAGAAACGGCGGGCACGGGGCCCGCTCGACGGAACGATTGTAGCTACTCGGACAGGCTTCCGGTAACCGGCGCGGACCCGACCGAGACGTCTGTGTCCGAGGCGCCACTGACGGGGGCGCCGTCGTCCGCCGACGCGCTCTCGACCGTGGGCCGGCGCCGGCCGCGGCCGCCGCGGGTGCCACGACGCGCCCGCTTGGGAGCGGCCGCGGGCTCCCCGTCCGCGGTTTCCTCGCCTCCGGCCACGACCACCGGGGGTGGTGGGTCGGCTGGTGTGTCCGGCGCCTCCGACGCCCCTGCCTCCGCGACAGGCTTGCGTCCGCGACCGCCGCGCGTGCCTCGATGGGTGCGCTTCTTCGCAGCCGCGCCGTCCGGCGACGGCTCGCCCGCCTCGCCGTTTGGCGAGTCGGCGGAAGCCGTCGCGGCGCTCCCAGCCTCACTGGCCTGAGATCCGACGTCGACGTGCTCGGCCCCGGCCACGTCGGCGGCCGAGACGAGCTGCGTCGGCTTCTTCCTCCCACGGCCCCCCCGAGTGCCCCGCCGCGTCTTCTTCTTCGGCGCCTCGGCTCCTGCCGCAGACTCGTCTGCCGGATCGCCGGCGGACACGTCCTCGGCAATCGCCGCGGCCTTCGCGGTCTTGCGGACCGGGCGCGCTCCGGCTCCAACGGAGTCGGCCGCTTCGGGAACAGGCTGGAGCTCGGGGTCGGCCGCTTCGGGAACGGGCTGGAGCTCGGTCTCCGCGCCGTCGGACGTCGCGGCGACCTGTGCCGGCTTCTTCCTCCCGCGGCCCCCGCGTGTCCCGCGCCGCGTCTTCTTCTTCGGCGCCTCCCCGTCAGCCGTTGCGAGCTCCCCGGCCGCCTGACCGTCCGACGCGGCATCCACGGTCTGTTCGAAGGCCGGATGGGATCCGGCCCCGACACTCTCGGACGCCGCATCGGTCGGGGCGGCGGCCGGCTTCTTGCGAGCGCGGCCGGTGCCCGTCGCGCGCCGGGTCTTCGGCTTCGCCGGAATGGGAGCCTCGGCGTCGGTTTCCTCGGCGAGGACGCCGGCCTCCACCGGGGCCTCGACGTCCTCGAGGGAGGCGACCACGGCGTAGGCGGCGGTGCGCGTTGCCCGCTCGATGCGGGCGCGCACGGTCTTGCCCACCTGGCCCCCCGCTCCGGCGACCGAGACGACGTACCCGTCGAGGCGTGCGATGGCGTCCTCGGGATGCCGTAGATGACGCTCGACGAGCCGGAGATCGAGCTCCTGTCCGGCGCTGACGGGCAGCGCCTGCGGCTCGATCTCGGCCGCCGTGCCCTCGCGGAGCACTCGGAGATGATCCGGGGGAAGGTCGTCGCGCGTCTCGAACGCGAACAGCTTGCCCGTCTCGCTCTCGAGCTCCGAGAGCCGGGAGCCGGCGGGGCCGATGAGAATCCCCGCGACCGGGGAGGCGAGCTCGACCTGGATGGCTTCCGCGCGCGACTTCGCTGCCAGGCGGCGGAGGTTCCGCTCGGTCTCGACCGCGTACGTCTCCTCCGAGACGACTATGCCGTTGCCCGCGCAAATGGGGCAGCGCGTCGTCAGGATCTCGCGCGGACCGTCCGTGACGTTCTGCCGGGTCATCTCGACGAGGCCGAGCGGCGAGATCTCGACCACGTATGTCTTGGTGCGATCGCGCTCGAGCTCGAGTCGCAGCGCCTCCTCCACCTCCTGGCGGTTTTTCGGGTTCGCCATGTCGATGAAGTCGATGACGATGATGCCCCCGATGTCGCGGAGGCGCAGCTGACGCACGATCTCCTTCGCGGCCTCGAGGTTGTTCTTCGTGATCGTGTCCTCGAGCCGGGCGCCGGAGGTCTTGCCGCGGGCGCCGACGAAGCGGCCGGTGTTCACGTCGATGACGGTGAACGCCTCCGCGTAGTCGAACACGAGGTAGCCGCCGGACGGCAGGTCGACGCGGCGCTCGAGGGTCGAGCGGACGGCGGCGTCGACCCCGGAGGTCTCCATGAGACGCTCGGCTCCCTGATGCCACTCGACCTTCGAGGCGAGCTCCGGGGACGTCCGTTTGAGGTAGCTCACGATGCGACGGTAGGTCCGTTCGTGCTCGACGCCGAGGCCTTCGAAGTCGTCGGTGAAGAGGTCGCGGACGACGCGCAGCGGTAGCTCCGCCTCGCGGTAGACGAGCGTGGGCGCGGTTGCCCGTGAAGCCCGACCCAGCACCGTCGACCAGAGCTTCTGCAGGAACGCGAGGTCTCCGGCGAGCTCTGCGTCCGATGCGCCTTCCGCGGCCGTCCGCACGATGATCCCGCCCTCCGGCAGCTCGAGCCCCTTGCAGATGCCCTTCAGGCGGTCTCGCTCGTCGTCGTCCAGACGGCGCGAGACGCCGATACCGTCGCCGTACGGCGTGTAGACGATGAAGCGGCCCGGCAGCGACACCTCAGTCGTGAGCCGTGCGCCCTTCGTGCCCATCGGGTCCTTCGTCGCCTGGACGATCACCTCCTGGCCGCGGGAGATGATGTCCTGGATACGGCGCCCGTGGCGCTTGCCCTCGAGCTCGGGGACGACGATCTCGTCGACGTAGAGGAAGCCGTTCTTCTCGAGGCCGATCTCGACGAAGGAGGCCTCCATCCCCGGCAGGACGTTGTCGACGACGCCCTTGTAGATGTTGCCGGCGATCGAGCGTCGGCCGGGCCGCTCCAGGTAGACCTCGACAACCTGGTCATCCTCGAGCACGGCCACGCGCTGCTCGCCGACGTCGATCGAGATCAACATCTGCTTTCGCAGGGCAGGCAGCGACGACCGGCGCGGTGTCTCGCCCCTCCTCCGGCGCTTCGGCCCGTCGGCCTTCGCGGCAGCCGGCTTTGCCGCCGTGGCCTTTCGCGCCGCCGGCTCCTTGGCGGGCGCGTCGGCCGGCTTCCGTCCTTTCGCGGTGGCGGCCTTCGCCGGCGCCGGGCGCGCGCGCTTAGGCGTCTCGGGTGGCGCCGCATCCTCGGCGCTCACCGCCGCATCGGTCTTCGTGCGTCCGCTCCCGCCACGTGAGCCACGGCGGCGCGGCTTGGCCGGCGCGTCAGAGCTCTCGGGCTCCGGCAGCGCCTCCCTCGCCTCCGGCCCTACTGTCTCCGGCCCTACTTCTTCCCGCGCGTCCGGGGCCGGCGCCTTCTCGGCTGCCTGCGCCTCCCGGAGCAGCGTGCGGCGAAACCACGATGCCACAAATCCCTCCTGCCTGGCCACGGCCGGAGAAGGAAACGGTTGCGCGTCGTGCGTTCCCCGGCTGCATGGCGTTGGTCGTCATCGGACAGTCCCGCCGAGCTCCCGCTCGCCCGATCCGGGCCGGTGCGCTCGGCTTCTGACAACAGAGCGTATCAGCGGGCTCCACCGGAGCCGTCCCGGGCTCCCCGGCCGAGCCGCAAGCCGACTTCGCCGAGAGCCCGCGCGCCCGCGTAGGCGACCGCCGACCGAATCGCGAAGGCCGGCAGCGGCAGCCGGTCGGCCAGCCCCTTGTTCAGCGCCCGAAGGGCGAGTCCGGCGACCAGGGGCCCGACGGCCGCAGCGACCTGGACCTTCCGGAGATCTCGGCCCTGAGTGACCGCGAGGCGCAGTCCCATACGGATCTCGACCAGCGCCAGCGCCGGCAGGTCGGGGCCGGGAAACCGGCTCGACAGCGCCGCCAGCGCGGCCGTTCGCTTCGCGCCCTCCTCGACGACGACTTTCCCCACCCCGCTGCGCAGCGCCGGCAGTTGCCGGGCAAGCCCGGGAGCGGCAGCCGGAGCTCGAAGCGCGATCCTCCTGGCGACGGCGTCGCACGCCTCCGGCCCCAGCGCCGCCGCACGGACCACGTCGGTGGCCCGCACGTACGGGAGGACCCCCTCGCCCTCGGGCTCGCCGAGGCGAAGGCACACGATCGGGATCGCCTGCCGGTCAGCCCGCTGCAGCGCGCGTTCGTCGGTCGAGGTGGCCCGGCCCCTGATCACGTAGACGAGCGCCGGGCTGCCGGCAAGCTCGTGGTCCTCGAGATCGAGGATGCTGACCCGGCGCACGAGCTCGAGGTCGCCGTCCGCGGCCAGCAGCTGCTGGAGCTGGAGCGTGACCGACGGCGGCCCGGAAACGAGGATCGGCAGGCCCTCGTCCTCACCCGCTACCTCGCGGGTGAGCCCCGGCAGGCCCGTCAGAACGCGAGCGACGTCGGGAGCCGGGCTCACCAGCGCCGTCCGGCTAGCTGCCCGCGCGCGTGGATCGCCTGGAGCACGCCGACGAGCGCGAGCGACGTGATCATGGAGCTGCCGCCGTAGGAGACGAACGGAAGCGGGATGCCGGTGATCGGCGCGATGCCGATGTTCATGCCGACGTTGAGGAAGATCTGGAAGAGGAACGCGGCCACGATGGCGCCGGCCACGGCCGCCCCGTACAGGCTGTCCGCCGTCGCGACCACCTTGATCCCTCGCCAGACCACGACGGCGTAGAGGAGGAGGAGCACGGCTGCCCCGAGGAAGCCGCGTTGCTCGGCGAGCGAGGCGAAGATGAAGTCGGTCGAATGCTCGGGCAGGTAGTTGCCGCTGGTCTGCGTCGCCCCGGTCACGCCACGCCCGTCGAGGCCGCCCGCGCCGACGGCGGTGATCGCCTGGTTCGCGTTGTACGTCGTGCCGCTCGGGTCGGCGTCCGGGTCGAGAAAGCCGGTCAGACGGTCGACCTGGTACTCCTTGAGAACCTGTACGCCCGAGGACGGCAGGATCCAGAGCACGGCGACGGCGACGAGCGTCGCGGTCAGCGCCAGCGCGGTGAGGTAGGGCCAGCGGATGCCGCCGAACCACAGCACGCCGGCGAGCGCGGCGCAGTAGACGAGCGCGGTCCCGAAGTCGGGCTCGAAGAAGACGAGCAGCGCGGGTATGGCGACCAGGCCGATCGCGCCGAGCACCGTCCCGAGCTCGCTGGTTCGCTTTGCCCGGCCCGCGACGAAGCTTGCAAGGACGACGATCATGACGAGCTTGCCGAGCTCGGAGGGCTGGAACTGGAACGCGCCGAGGTCGAACCACCGCCGCGACTCGCGGATCGTCGGCGCGGCGACGAGGACGCCGACCAGAAGCAGGAGCAGCCCGATGTAGAGCGGGTAGCGAAGGCGCCTGTAGATCTCCGGGTTGATTGCGCTCGCCGCCGTGAACGCACCGACGCCGACCACGACGAAGATCGCTTGCCGGACGACGAAGTACCCTGGATCGCCCGGCTGGTCGTCGTGAGTCACGGTCTGGAGGATCCAGAGCCCGTAGGCGACGAGGCCGGCGACAGCGGCGAGCAGGAGGTAGTCGAGGCGGCGCAGATACTCGCCGATCTCGGTGCCGAGCCCGCGGTGCGACTCGACCGAGGGGGTGCTCAGGATGCTGGGACGGGTGGCCATCAGTCCGAGTACACCTCTCCGTACTCGACGGGCGGCACCACGCCCCACCACTCAGCGAAGACCTCGAGCGCCGCGGGCGCCGCGACCTCGCCTCCGTGGCCGCCGTTCTCGATCATGGCGCAGACGACCAGGGGGCGGCGGCCGGTCGTGAGCGCACCGGCAGCGTCGGTCGGACCGTAGCCGCAGAACCACGCCTGGTCGCGCAGCTGACGATCCCAGTCCTCCAGTCCGAGGTATCCCGGCGGTAGCTGGACGAACATCTCGGCCGTCCCGGTCTTGCCGGCCACGGACACCTCGTACCCGCCGAAGATCCCGTTCGCAGTCCCGTAGAGCTCGTGGGTAGCCTCGTAGAGACCCTCCTGCACGGAGCTGATCGCCCAGTCCGGTAGGCCGACCTCACGGGCCGGTGCCGGCTCGAAGCTGCGAAGCACCACCGGGGCCTCCTCGCGCGAGCCGGCCGGCTGCTCGATGTCCTCGACGAGATGCGGATTGACGAGCTTGCCGCCGTTCGCGACGAGCGCGTAGAAGCGCGTGAGCTGCAGCGGCGTGACCGTCATGTGCCCCTGCCCGATCGCGAGCTGGACCGAGTCGCCGCTCGTCCACTGCTGGTCGATCGGGTTCGCGTAGGTCCGCTTCAGCCACGCCGGCGTCGGCATGAGGCCGTCCTCCTCGGGGCCCAGCTCGAAGCCGGTGGGGCTCCCGAAGCCCATCTTGCGCGCCCAGGCCTGGAGCGGGCTGTTCTCGAGCTCGTAGAACCGGCTGCCGACGTCGTAGAAGTAGGTGTCGCACGAGCGCGCGAGCGCGGTCGTGAGCTCCATCGCCTCGTTCACGTACGGGTCCCAGTTCTTGAACGTCTGCCCGTCGATCACGCGCTGGCCGTCGCACTGGAAGAACTCGGTCGGCGTGATCAGGTCGTCGGCGAGCGCGGCGAGCGCCGTGACCGGCTTGAAGGTGGAGCCGGCCGGGTACTCGCCCGCGACCGCGCGGTTCAGCGCCGGGAAGTTGAGCGCCTGCGCGCTCCTGCCGAAGACACGGTCGTACTTCTCCTGGCTCGGCACGCCGGCGAACACCGATGGGTCGTAGGTCGGGTTGGACGCCAGAGCGTACACCGCGCCGTCGAGGGGATCCATGGCCACGATGGCGCCGCCGTTCGCGGCCCAGTTGCCCGCCTCCCGAGCGAGCTCGATCCCGGTTCTGATGGCCTCTTCGGCCGCGCGCTGGAGCTCGGCGTCGATGGTCAGGCGCACGGCGTAGCCGGGCGTGGGGAGCTGGCTCGGGGACGGGGCGCTCGTCACCTCGTTGAGCGAGTTGACCCGGACCTGCCCGATCCCGGGCTCGCCGCGCAGGTAGGTGTCGTAGGCCCGCTCGATCCCGCCCTTGCCGATCTTGTCGCCCCCCGCGTACCCCTCGCCGAGCCGTGCGAGCTCCTGCTCGTCTACCTCGCCGACGTAGCCGAGCACGTGGCTGGCGAGCGCCCCCTGCTCGTAGCGGCGAAGCTGGGTAGGGGCCACCTCGACTCCGGGGAAGTCGTTCTGGTGCTCGCGGATGTAGCTCGCCTTGTCGTCGTGGACGTACGTCTTGACCACCACCGGCGTGAGCGGGTCGTCGCGGAGGGCTCTCACCTGACGGCGGATGTCCCTGGCCGGAACGTCCAGGAGCTCCGACAGCTCCACGATCACGTCGTCGAGGCGGCCGTCCGTGTAGGCGGGCCACAGCTGAACGACCGTGCCGGGGACGTTCGAGACGAGCACGACGCCGTTTCTGTCCACGATCGGGCCACGCGGCGGCTGGATGCGATACGTGCGGACCTGGTTGTCCCTGGCCGTCTCGAGGTACTGATCGCCGGAGATGACCTGGAGCGCCCAGAGCCGGAAGAAGAGGAGCGCGAAGAGGACGACGGCGACGACGCCGAGGATGGCGATGCGGGCCGCCGCCCGCGGCGTCAGGCGGTACGGCTCCTCGACCCGCGGGTCGCGCGGGAGGAAGCGCCGGCTCGGGGGCGACCATTCAGACAACGACGAGCTCCCGCTCGCGACGCGGCGCCGGTGGGAAGAGCTTGCGCAAGACCCAGTACGCGGGGATCGCGAGCGTCAGGTTGAGAGCCAGCGAAGGCAGGAGCACACGCCCGACGACCGTTCCGAACGAGGCCGCGTCGCCGAGGAAGACGTGGACGATCAGCGAGCCGATCTCGACGCCTATCGTCAGCATCGTCACCGCGATGAGGACGCGCGCGCGCTGGTTGTGGTGATTCGACGTCGCCTCGCCGAAGCGCCCGGCCCAGTACCCCCCGACGGTGAGCAGGAGCGACGTGAGCCCGAGCGTCCCGAGGGTCATCGTGTCGACGAGCAGGCCGGCCCAGAAGCCGGCGACGGCACCGAAGAGAGGGCCGCGCAGGAGCGCGATCCCGACGAGCACGAGCAGGAGCACGTCGGCCCGCCCCTCGGCCAGCTCGAACGCGTTCACGAACGCGATCTGCACGATCGCCGTGAGCGTCACGAGCACGGCCGCTTTGACGGCGTCGAGCGTCATCGCGCGACCAGGATCACCACCTCGGAGAGCGAGTCGAAGTCGACGAACGGCTCCACCTGGATCCGCATGTAGAGCTCGATGTCCTGCCTGCCGACACTCGTGACTTCCCCGATCGGGATCCCGAACGGGTACCGGGACGAGATCTCGCCGGAGCTCCAGCCGGATGTGACGATCGTGTTGCCCGGCTCGACCACGAGCTCCTTGTCGACCCGGTCCAGGATCAGCCCGGCGCCGGCGCTCTGCGAAGCGCGGACGTCGCCTCGCGCCTCCGTCTCGGCGACCTGCGCCGACACGAACATCGACGGGTCCGACACGAGCGTCACCTGCGCGTAGCCGCTCGTCACCATCGTGACGACCCCGACGAGGCCCTCGTCGGTCACGACCGGGGCCCCCTCGGTCACGCCCTCGCTCGATCCGGCCGCCACCAGCACCCGCTGGTTGTACGGATTGGACGGCTGCGCGATGACCCGCGCCGATACCGGCTCGAAATTCGCCGGGAAGCGGGGGCCGTCGACGAAGGCGAGCAGCTCGCGCAGGCGCTCGTTCTCGGCCGTCGCGGCCTGCGCCTGACGCAGCTCCTCCTGGAGCTGCTCGATCCGCGCCTCGAGCCGGTCGGTCGTCTCCTTCTCGGAGACGAGGTCGGCAACGTACCCGTACGCGTCCTGAAACGGGCGTGCAACCCGCTCCCCGGCCTCCTCCAGCGGAGCCAGGATCGCGAGGCCCACCTCCTGCGCGGCATGGAGCCCGCCCTCGTCCGACTCACGCAGGTAGACCGTGATGAGCCCGAGCGAGACGAGGATCAGGGCGGCTGCCACGGCACGCCGGGCCATCACCCCCCTGTCGGGCGACGAGGATCCGGAGGGCCTCGAGGGCAGCCCGACCCGAGGCAGCCGTGCTGTGCGTTGACGGGGCACGGGGGTCAAATTGTAGGCAACGGACCGGCCCGCCGAGCCGATTCCCGTCGTCTGCGGGTGCGGGCCGGTCGGGAACCATACGTGGGGGAACCCATGGTTCCCCCACGGACCCCTCCTTGACTGTTCTCGCGTTTCTCGCGATGAGGAGTCGCCCGGCATAGCCCGGCGACGCCGAAACGACCTGACGTATTAGCGGCGGCGGCCGTTGCGGTTGCGCGCCTTGGCCGAGCGGTGGATCGCCTCGAACTCCTCCAGGCTCCGACCGGAGCCCACCGCGACGCATGTGAGGGGCGACTCCGCCACATGAACGGGCATGTGCGTCTCGTGACGAAGCCGCTCGTCGAGGCCGGCGAGCAGCGCCCCGCCGCCGGCCAGCACGATCCCGCGATCCATGATGTCGGCGGCCAGCTCGGGCGGCGTCTTGTCGAGGGTGCCGCGGATCGCGTCGATGATCTGGGTGACGGGCTCGTCGAGGGCGCGACGCACGTCCTCCGAGCCGAGCACGACGGTCTTCGGCAGGCCGGTGAGCATGTCGCGGCCGCGGACCTCCGCCTGCACCTCCTCGGGGAGCGGCCACGCCGAGCCGATCTCGAGCTTGACCTCCTCGGCCGTCTGCTGACCGATCAGGAGCTTGTACTCCTTGCGCAGGTGGTTCACGATCGCCTCGTCCATCTCGTCCCCGCCGACGCGGATCGACTGGGAGACCACGATGCCGCCGAGGGAGATCACCGCCACCTCGGTCGTGCCCCCGCCGATGTCGACGATCATGTTCCCGGTCGGGTCGGAGACCGGCAGGCCGGCGCCGATCGCGGCCGCCATGGGCTCTTCGATCAGGTACGCCTGGCGCGCACCGGCCGAGATCGTCGCCTCCTCGACGGCGCGCTTCTCGACTCCGGTGACGCCGCTCGGCACGCAGACGATGACGCGCGGGTGCGCGAAGCGGTTGCCGTTCGCCTTCTCGATGAAGTGACGGAGCATCTGCTCGGTCACGTCGAAGTCCGCGATGACGCCGTCCTTGAGCGGCCGGATGGCCGTGATCGTGCCCGGCGTGCGCCCGAGCATGCGCTTCGCCTCGATGCCGACGGCGTGCACCTCGCCCGAGCGCTGGTCGATTGCGACCACGGACGGCTCGGAGAGCACGATGCCGCGCCCGCGCACGTAGACGAGCGTGTTCGCGGTGCCGAGGTCGACTGCCATGTCGCGGCCGGAGAGGCCGCCGAGGAGGTTCAGGATGCCCACAAGAGGTACGTAGAGTGTAGACACGGTCTTCGCGGCCCCTCTCCGAGTTCCCGCTCAGAGCGCCGAACGGAAGGGAGACCGGCGCAGTACTTCATTCTGTTGGGCGCTCTTAACCGAAGCCGTAGCGACCGGGGAAGCGCGCGGCGAGGATGCGCACGAGCAGGGCCACCGGCAAGCCGACGACGTTCAGGTAGTCGCCCTCGATACGCTCGACGAGCGCTGCCCCTTGGCCCTGAATCGCGTAGGCGCCGGCGCGCCCTTCCCACTCTCCCGTCGCGACGTACGCGTCGATCTCTTCCCGGGTCAGCGACCGGAAGCGCACGGTCGTGACGTCGTGCTCGGCGATCTCGAAGTCGCCGCCGAGCAGGCAGAGGCCGGAGACGACTCGGTGCTCTCGTCCGCCGAGCCCGGTCAGCATCTCGTGCGCCTCGGCGGCCGAGGCCGGTTTCCCGAAGACACGCCCGGTCAGCGCGACTTCGGTGTCGACGCCGAGAATCGGCCGCGAAGCCACGTCGGGCGCGAGCGAGCGCGCCTTGCCGAGGGCATGCGCGACGACCGCTGCCTCGGGAGTCAGGCCCGGCGGGTCGCGCTCCTCGTAGCGCGGCGCTGCAACGTCGAAGGGGACGCCCAGCTGCGCGAGGATGGCGCGGCGCTGGGGCGAGGTGGAGGCGAGGAGAAGCGGCGGCGGGCTCACGGCGCGGTCACGGACGTGACGCCCGATTATCGTGTACGGCGGAGCCGGCTCCGCGCAGGCCGGGGAGTCGGCGAATGACATGATCACCGAGCCGAGCTTCACGATCGGGGTCGAGGAGGAGTACCTCCTCGTCGAGCGCGACACGCGCGAGCTCGTGTCCGCCGTGCCTGCGCCCGTCCTCGCCGAGTACCGCGAGCTGCTCGGAGAGCAGGTCAGCCCGGAGTTCCTCCAGTGCCAGGTGGAGGTGGGGACGCGAGTGTGCACGACGATGCCCGAGCTCCGCGAGGAGCTCGTCCGTCTCCGGCGCGGAGTTGCCGACGTGGCGGAGCGCAACGGCCTCGCCGTCGTCGCCGCGTCCTCGCATCCGTTCGCCCGCCGCGGCTTCCAGCAGCTCACGCCGAGAGAGCGCTATCGGATCCTGGCGGAGGACATGCAGGAGGTCGCGAGGAGGCTCGTGATCAGCGGCATGCACGTCCACGTCGGGATCGAGGACCCCGAGGTGCGCATCGATCTCCTGAGCCAGTCGAGCTACGTGCTGCCCCACCTGCTCGCTCTGTCCACGTCTTCCCCGTTCTGGGAGGGCGCCGACACCGGGCTCAAGTCCTACCGCATCGCGGTGTGGGACGAGATGCCGCGCTCCGGTCTGCCGCCCGGCTTCGAGAGCTGGAGCGAGTACGAGCGCCACATCGGCGTGCTCGTGGATGCCGGCCTGATCGAGGACGCCTCGAAGATCTGGTGGGACCTTCGTCCCAGCGCGCGCTTCCCGACACTCGAGATGCGCATCTGCGACGTCTGCACGAGGCTCGAGGACGCGCTCTGCCTGGCGGCGCTCTACCGCTGCTGGTTGCGGATGATGTTCCGGCTTCGGCGCGGGAACCAGCGCTGGCGGACGTACCGGGCCTTCCTGCTCGACGAGAATCGCTGGCGGGCGCAGCGCTACGGCGTGGACGGCTCGCTGATCGACTTCGGGCGCGGCGAGCTCGTGGCCTTCGGCGATCTGGTCGAGGAGATGCTCGAGCTCTTCGCCGAGGACGCCGCGCATTTCGACTGCCGCAAGGAGGTGGGCCATGCGCGAACGATCCTCCGGCGCGGGACGAGCGCCCACCGCCAGCTCGCCGTCTACAACGACGCGGTGACGAGGGGTGCCGGCCACGAGGAGGCGCTGCGGGCGGTCGTCGACGCCCTCGTGGCCGAGACGCTGGCCGACGTGCCGAGCACGACGGCAACCGAGGCCGCCGCGCCTAGCTAGCGCGCTTGCGCGCGACCCAGATCTCCTCGGAGGGCCATCGGCGCGCCCACTCGAGCGGCGCGATGTCGGTCCACTGTCCCGAGTCGCCGGCCTCGGGGGCCTGCAGCTCGAGCAGGTCGAGCACCTCGAAGCCGTTGCCGCGCAGCATCCGGATCATGTCGCCGTGAGCGAGGTGGAACTCGACCGCCCGGTCGTTCTCCGGCCACTCGAAGCGGCCCATCCCGAACTGGGGCCGCTGCAGCGACTCCGTCGCCGCCTCGGTGTCCCGCATGCACAGGACGACGAGCACCGCGTTCGTCAGGAAGATCAACTGGCCCCCCGGCCGCAATAGCCGCGCCGCCTCCGGGATCCAAAGGCCCGGATCGCACCACAGCGAGGCGCCGTACTCGGAGACGGCGAGGTCGAATGACGCGTCCGGGAGCGGCACGTCCTCGGCGCTGCCGTGAATGAGCGGGAACTCGAGACCGTGCTCGCGCTGCAGGCGCCGGGCGGTCTCGAGCTGCTTCTCCGAGTTGTCGAGCGCAACCGGGCGAGCTCCCCGTCGGGCGAGCCACGCCGAGATGTAGGCCGTGCCGCAGCCCAGCTCGATCGTGTCCTTGCCGGCAACGTCGGGCAGGACGTTCAGCTCGTGCTCGGGGATCCCCCAGATACCCCAGCTCGGCTCACCGGCCCACGCCCGCTCGCCGGTGGCTACGTACTCGTGCGCCCAGGAGTCCCAAGCGGCGCGGTTGCGGCCCGCGTGCTCGGTCAGCTCGTCAGACGAGCTCATCGCCGGCGAACCAGAGCGCGATCTCGCGCTCGGCGGACTCGGGCGAGTCCGAGCCGTGGACGAGGTTGTCGGGCATCGACAGCGCGAAGTCGCCGCGGATCGTTCCCGGCGCCGCGTTGGCAGGGTTCGTCGCCCCCATCGTCGCGCGCACCGTCGCGATCGCGCCCTCGCCCTCCAGCACGAGCGCGAGGGTCGGCGTGGACGTGATGAAGTCGACGAGCTCGCCGAAGAACGGCTTCTCCGCGTGCTCGGCGTAGTGACGCTCCGCGAGGCTCCTGTCGACGTGGACGAGCTTCGCGCCCCGGATGCCGAGACCGCGCTGCTCGAACCGGTCGAGGATTCTCCCGGCCAGGTGGCGCTCCACGGCGTCCGGCTTGATCAGCACGAGCGTGCGTTCGACCACGTCGTCTCCTTTTCTGTCGGTCGGGCGGGCCAAGGCCCGCCCCTACGCCTCAGGGGCTCGACGATTGTAGGGGCGGGCCTGTGCCCGTCCCACCTCTGACGGTCAGGATCGTAGGGGCGGCCCCGCGGCCGGAAACAGGACCGTACGGGCGACCCTGGGCCGGAATCGGGACCGTAGGGGCGACCCCTGGGCCGGAAACGGGACCGTACGGGCGGCCCCTGGGCCGGAATCGGGATCGTAGGGGCGGCCCTTGGGCCGCCCGTCTACAGGTTGTGCGCCGCCGTCGGCTGGTCGACCGGGGTCTCGCAGTAGGGGCAGATCTGCCACATCGGCTCGAGCGGCTGGCGGCAGTGGCGGCAGGCCTGCCGCAGCTTCGTCGTGCAGACGGGGCAAACGAGGTAGCTGTGATCGACCGCCGCCCGGCAGACCGGGCAGCGCTCGTCCTGGCTGATCGTCTCCTCCATCGCGCGGATCTCGAGCTCGCGCTCGCGCACGTCGTCGAGGTACTCGGGAGGCCGGAAGAGCATGTAGATGAGGGGGCCGATGAGCGGCGGGAACACGCCGAGAGCGACTGCGACCGCGATCAGCCACGGGTCCTCGATACGGCGCTTGGCGTCCTTGTACACCCAGTAGGCCGTCGCGATCCAGAACGCGACGGCGAAGAAGAGCGCGACGTTGCGGACGACGAGCCACCAGTCCGATTCGAAGAAGTCGCGGACGCCCGCGAAGAGATCGTCGTCGGTGGTGGTCGTCTCCTGAAAGAGCAGCATTGGGGTCGGTTCACGAACCTCTGACGTTTTCCTTCACGCAGCCCGTTTCAGAGCAGGAGCTTGCCCACCAGGTAGCCGACGCCGAACGCGATCGCCAGGAAAGCAACGAGCAGGATCGTGGCGAGCGCGAAGACGCTCAGCTTCTGTGTAGTCCGGATCATGGTACGCCCGCCGGCCGATGCGCGGCGAGGTCCGCGAGCAGGTACAGGCTGCCCGTCACGAAGACGGGCTCGCCGAGCTCATGTGCCCGCGCGAGCGCCGCCACGGGTTCCGGCACCGCCTCGACGAGCTCGAACCACGGTCGCGCGCGCTGCGCGAGCTCCTCGGCGGGCAACGCCCTGGGGCTCGAGGAGCGGGTCGCGACGAAAACGGGCGCCAGCTCCCCGAGGAGCCGGAGCATGCCCTCGACGTCCTTGTCGGCGAGGATCGACGCGACGACCGAGCCGAGCGGGGGAAGGTGGGCGCCGATGTAGCGGACCGCGTCGGAGGTGTGCGCCCCGTCCCGGATCTCGCCGTCGAGCTGCTCGAGGCGTCCGGGTAGCGCCACGTCGGCGGGCTCGACCTCCCTGCCCAGGAAGACGGACGCCGCGACGCCGGCCAGCGCAGCGTTGCCGCCACGCTCGACGATCACCCGGGCGGCCCCGTTCGCCAGCGCGAGCGGCTCCCACTCGGGCTCGCCGAGACAGACCGTCGAGCCCGGGCGCACGACGGCGAGCTTCTCCGCGGCGATAGCGGCGCGCGTCGAGCCGAGCACGTCTGTGTGCTCCAGCGCCACGTTCGTGAGCACCTGGACCGGCGAGCGGAGCACGTTCGTGGCGTCGTGGCGCCCGCCCAGGCCGGCCTCGACGACCGCCGCCTCCACGCCCGCCGCGGCGAACTCGGCGAACGCGGCCGCGGTGAGCACCTCGAACTGCGTCGCGCCGAGCCGCTCGCCCGGCTCGCGCACGGGAGCGAGCACCCGTTCGATGTCCGCTTCCTCTCCGCCGATCCGCACCCGCTCCGCCCAGCCCGTCACATGCGGAGACGTGTAACAGGCGGTGAGCCGCCCCTCACGGGCGAGCGTCGCCTCGATCGTTCGCGCGGTCGTCGACTTGCCGTTCGTGCCCACCACGTGAATCGACGGGTAGGCGAGCTGGGGGTCGCCGAGCTCGGCGAGCAGCGCCTTCATCCGGCCGAGGCCGAAGCCGTCCTTCGGCCAGGGCGACAGCGACTCGAGCCAGGCGACGTTCGACATTGCCCTCATCGTAGGGGCCGGATATATCCGGCCCCTACACCAGTGGCTGCGCTTCGACGATGCTGAAAGAGGACTCCGTCGGGATGACTCGCGAGAGCTCGAGGCCGCACTCGGAGTACAGCGATCGGTACTCGTCGGCGGTGCGTTGCCGCGCCTCGCCGAACAGCGTCATCATGTTGATGTCGCTGAAGCCGCACCGCTGATCTGGCTCGCACGGCACCGTGACGATCTCGACCACCAGCAAGCGGTCGGCCGGCCGCAGCCGCTCGCGGCAGCGCTCGAGGATGATGCGGCAGTCGGCGTCGTCCCAGTCGTGGAGAACCTGCGAGAGGATCCAGGCCTCGCCCGTAGCCGGGAGGGCTTCGAAGAAGTTGCAGGCGACCAGCTCGCAGCGGTCGCGTGCTCCCCGCGAACGGAGATGCACGTCGGCATCGGGCAGCACGTCCTCCTGGTCGAGCAGCACGCCGGCCAGGTGCGCGTTCGCCCCGAGGATGGTCGCGAGCAGCGAGCCGTTGCCGCCCCCCACGTCGACGACCGTGCGCACCGGTGTCCAGTCGTACGCTGCCTCGACCGCGGGGTGCTGGTCTCCTCGCAGCTCGCTCAGCGTGGCGTTGAAAATCCGTTGTGCTTCCGGGCGCGAGCTCAGGTAGTCCCAGAACGAGGTGCCGTGTGCGTGCTCCCAGGCGGATTCGCCGGTGCGAAGCGTGTGGCCCACGTCGGCGAACTGGCGCCAGACGTAGTCGGCGCTGAAGTGGAGGACGAGGTTGCGCATGCCGTCCGGCCGGTCGCGGAGGAGATCCGACGCCGGCGTGTTCGCAAAGACGCCGGGCTCGACCTCGGTGAAGAGACCGTGCCCGGCGAGCACGCGCAGCACGCGCTCGGTCGACAGAGAGTGCAAGCTTGCGCCCGCGGCGAGGTCGGTCGCCGGGAGCGGCCCGTCCGCGAGGAGGTCCGGGACGCCGTGACGGACGAGCGTCCCGAGCGCCTGGCTGAGATTCAGGGTGAACACGGCGTCCAGAACCGCCCGCCGGTCCGCGGCCCGATCGTCGTCAGGCATCGGGAAGTCCAGGTTCGACACCGTGTTCATCGTAGGGCCGGATATATCCGGCCCCTACACCTTCGTGAGAGGAAGCGAGCACCCTCGCTCCCTCTCACGACCGCTGGCTCCCCTCGACGATGTCGAGGGCAGCCAGCTCTCTCCGGTAGCGCCCGAGCTTCTCGCGTTCGGCTTCCACCACCTCGGCCGGCGCCCGCTCGACGAAGCGCTCGTTCGCGAGCATGCCCTCGCCACGGGCGATCTCCTGCCTCAGCCGCTCGCGCTCGGCGTCGACGTCGCCGTCGCGGGCTCCGGCAGGCCGTACGACGGCCTCGAAGACCGCACGCTCGGCGTCGGCGAGCTCGAGCCGGACGCCGCTTCGCCGGTAGGTCGCCGCCGCCGCCTGGACGAGCTCCATCGAGATCTCATCGGGCGGCAGCGAGCCGTCCGAGCCCGGCCAGGGGTGCATGATGAGACGCTGGCTCCTGGCGGGCAGGTGCGACCAGATCTCCTCCGTGACGTGCGGCATGACGGGATGGAGCAGCGCGAGCAGGCGCTCGAGCGCGTAGAGAGCGGTCGCCGAGGCGTCCGCGTCCTTCGCGTGCAGTCGCGCCTTGACCGCCTCCGCGTACCAGTCGCAGAAGTCGTCGAAGGTGAGGTGGTAGAGCGCGTCGACGGCCGCGGCGAAACGATACTCGCGGAAGCAGCCCTCGATCTCCTCCCGCACGCTGTCGATACGCCACAGAATCCACCGCTCGATCGGCTCGCGCGGTCGGGCTTCCAGCGTCGCTCCTCGCGCGCCGAGCACGAGGCGCGAGACATTCCAGAGCTTGATCGCGAGCCGCCGGCCCTCCTCGATCGCCACCGGCGAGAAGCGCACGTCCTGCGTCGAGGACATCTTGAGCAGACCGTAGCGAGTCGCGTCGGCGCCGTGGGCGTCGACCAGCACGAGCGGGTCGATGCCGGTGCCGAGGCTCTTCGACATCCTCCGGCCGTCGGGCGCGAGCACCGTCGGATTGATGACGATGTCGCGGAACGGCACCGTGCCCATGAGCTCGATGCCGGCCATCTGCATGCGCGCCTCCCAGAGGAAGATGATGTCGCGCGCGGTCACGTTGACATCGTTCGGGTAGAACGTCGCGAGCTCCGGGGTCTCGTCGGGCCACCCGAGCGTCGCGAACGGCCACAGCGCCGAGGAGAACCATGTGTCCAGGACGTCGTCCTCCTGCCGCAGCGCCTTGCCGCCGCACTCCCCACAGCGGTCGGGGGTCGTCTCCGAGACGATCATGGCGCCGCAGTCGCAGTACCAGACGGGGATCCGGTGACCCCACCAGAGCTGGCGCGAGATGCACCAGGGTCGGATGTTCTCCATCCAGTCGAGGTAGACGCGTGCGAAGCGCTCCGGGACGAAGCGGACGGTGCCGTCCTTCACCGCCTCAACGGCGGGCCGGGCCAGCTCGCCCATCTCGCACCACCACTGTGGCGTGATCAGCGGCTCGATCCGCGACGCGCAGCGATAGCAGTGGCCGACCGAGTGGCGGTAGGGCTCCTTCCGCTCGAGCTGGCCGTGCTCGTCGAGCCACGCGATCACCCGATCGGTGGCCTCCGGCTGGCTCAAGCCGGCGAAGCCCGGGACCTCGTCGTTCATGCGCCCGTCCAGCCCGATCACGGTCAGCTCGGGGAGGTCGTGGTCGCGGCCGATCTCGAAGTCGAGCGGATCGTGGCCGGGGGTGATCTTGAGCGCTCCGGTGCCGAAGCCGGCCTGCACCCGCTCGTCGGCGAGGATCGGCACCCGGCGCTCGACAACGGGCACGATGGCCTCCTTGCCGACGACCGCTGCATAGCGCTCGTCCCCGGGATGGACGGCGACTCCGACGTCGGCGAGGATCGTCGCCGGCCGCACCGTCGCCACGGTGACGTGACCCGAGCCGTCCGCGAGCGGGTAACGGACGTAGTAGAGCGTGTCGTCGACGTCCGCGTGCTCGACCTCGAGATCCGAGATGGCGCTGCCGCAGCGTGGGCACCAGTTGACGATGCGGTTCGCGCGGTAGATCCAGCCGCGCCGGTGGAGATGCACGAAGAAGCGCAGCACGGCCCGGACGTAGCCCTCGTCCATCGTGAAGCGCTCGCGCCGGTAGTCGAGCGAGGCTCCCAGCCGGCGGTACTGGTGCATGATCACGCGGCCGAACCGCTCGAGCCACTCCCAGACGCGCGCCTCGAACGCCTCGCGGCCGAGATCCTGCCGGGTGAGGCCCTCCTTGGCCAGATCCCGCTCGACGACGTTCTGGGTCCCGATCCCGGCGTGGTCGTAGCCCGGCTGCCAGAGGACGTCGAAGCCCCGCATCCGGTGCCAGCGGATGAGCACGTCCTGGTAGGCCGCGTTCATGGCGTGGCCCAGGTGCAGCTCGCCCGTGACGTTCGGGGGCGGGACCGCGATCGAGTACGTCGGCCCGCCCGAGCCAGGCTCCGCCGCGTAGAGGCCCTCCTCCTCCCACGCGCGCTGCCAGCGCTCCTCGATCAGGTCCGGGCGGTACTGGCCGTCCATCCGGGCCATTGTAGGGAGGCACCTCCGAGCAGCTGCATACGCTGGACGCCATCCATCTCGCCAGCGCCCTTCAGATCAGGCCCGACGAGCTGATCGCCTACGACCACCGCCTCGTCGAGGCCGCCGCCGGGGCCCCGGGCTCACGGTTTCGTCGCCGGGCGCCTGACCGCGTCGAGGGCGACCTGAGTGGCCAGCCGCGGGTTCTCCTGCAGCCGGCGGAGCGAGTACTCGTACCACCGTCGCCCGTAGGGGACGTAGATGCGTACGCGCTCGCGCTCGGCAACCAGTCGGTCGGCGAGGTCGGCTCGGACGCCGAGCAGGAGCTGGAACTCGTAGCTGCCGGCTGCGAGCCCGCGCTCGGCGACGCGCAGCCTGGCCTGCCCTACCAGCCGGTCGGCGTGGGTCGCGAACGCGACGAAGCAGCCCGCGTCGAGGAGCGTCTCGGCGATCTCCAGGAAGCGCTCGCCCACCTCGCGGTCGTCCTGGAAGGCAACCTCCTCGGGCTCGAGATAGATGCCCTTGCACAGCCGTACGCTCGGCCGCAGGTCGGCGAGCGCGCGGGCGTCGTCGAGCGTGCGCCTCAGCCGCGCCTGCAGGACGATCCCGACGTTGTCGTGGCCTGCCGCCCGGAGGGCGCGGTAGACCTCGAGCGTCGCCGACGTGGTCGCCGAGTCCTCCATGTCGATGCGCACGAAGCGGCCGCGCTCGGCCGCCGCGCGCACGATCGTCTCGAGGTTCGCCCGGCAGAGGTCGACACCGACGTCGAGGCCGAGCGCCGTGGGCTTGACGCTGACGCCCGTACGCAGGCCCTCGCGCTCGATCTGCTCGAGGGCCTCGAGGTACCCGCGTACGATCTCGGCCGCTTCGGCCTCGGTGCGCACCTCCTCTCCGAGCACGTCGACCGTCGCGAGCTTTCCCTCCGCGTTGAGCCGGCGAACGACCCGGCACGCGTCGGCGAGCGCCTCCCCGGCGATGTAGCGGCCGGCGACCCGACGGACGAGCGAGCGCGGGACGAGCGGCAGCGACCGCGCGAGTGCCCGCTCGAGCAGTCGCACGAGACCGGTCTACTCGCGGCGGCGGTCGGGCACGGCTCGGGGCTCGACGCTCGACCCGGCCGGAGCCTGGGCGCGGAGACTGGCGGCGAGCTGCTCCGCAGCGGCATCGTCGGCGGCCGGAACGCCGAAGCCGCGGCGCCGGGAGACGAGCGGGATGCCCGCGTCGACCAGGCGCGCTCGCAGCTCCGCGCCGCTGTCCCGGTCGGGAAACGTGACGAGCACCAGGGTGCGCGCGTCGGCAAGCGAGGTGAGCGCACCCGGGAACCCATCCTGCGGAGCTGCGTCGTCCGGGATCTCGCCCTCGTCCCCGTCCTCGTCACCCTCCGCCGCCGCCGGGCGCGCCGGCTCCGACGGGCCGAGGTCGCTGAGATCGGGCGGCTCCTCGCCGGGCGGGAGGTCGGGCGCGATCTCCTCCCACTCGGTCGCTGCGTCGTCCCAGCGGTCGTGCCAGAGCTCGTAGCCGAGCCCGGTCCGGTCGAGTAGCGCGAGCGCGATCGCCTCGACGCGGGCCGCGTCGGCCTCGCCGTTGGAGTACACGCGGATCGTGAGGCCGTCCCGCGTCAGCCGCGTGCCTTCGGGCAGCCGCTCCGTGATACTCACGGCGAGCTCGCCGACCTCCTCGGGGCCGCCCTCGAGCTCAGCGGTCAGGCGCCATTCGTCGTCCACGGGGCGAACTCTACGGTGCAGGCAGCAGGCCGGACAGGCCCGGCCTGCATTCGCTTCACGCGCTCGCTATGCCGACTGCTCGGATAGCTCGTCGAGATCGAGCGAGGCGCCGCCGCTCGTCACGAGCGTCGGCTTGAGGTTGCGGGTGATCGTCTCCTTCGTGATCACGCACTTGGAGACGTCCTTACGCGACGGCAGCTCGAACATGACGTCGAGGAGCGCCTGCTCGATGATCGAGCGCAGGCCTCGCGCCCCGGTCTCGCGCTCGAGCGCGCGATCGGAGATCGACCAGAGGGCGTCCTCGGTGAAGACGAGCTCGACCGTGTCGTAGTTGAAGAAGCGCTGGTACTGCTTGACGAGCGCGTTCTTCGGCTCGAGCAGGATCTTCACCAGGTCCTCGCGCGTGAGCTGGTGGACGGCGCTGACGACGGGCAGCCGCCCGATGAACTCCGGGATGAGCCCGTAGGAGAGCAAGTCCTCGGGCATCACCTGCGAGTGGAGGTCGCCGTCCTCGGCCGAGCGCTTCGACCGGATGTCGGCGCCGAAGCCGACCTGGTTCTTGCCGATGCGCTTCCCGATGATCTTCTCGAGGCCGGCGAAGGCGCCGCCGCAGATGAAGAGGATGTTCGTCGTGTCGATCGAGAGGAACTCCTGGTGCGGATGCTTGCGCCCGCCCTGCGGCGGCACGGAGGCGACGGTTCCCTCGAGGATCTTGAGCAATGCCTGCTGGACGCCCTCTCCCGACACGTCGCGCGTGATCGACGGGTTGTCGGCCTTGCGGGCGATCTTGTCGACCTCGTCGATGTAGATGATCCCGGTCTCCGCTTTCTTGACGTCGAAGTCCGCCGCCTGGATCAGCTTCAGCAGGATGTTCTCGACGTCCTCGCCGACGTAGCCCGCCTCGGTCAGCGCGGTCGCGTCCGCGATCGCGAACGGCACGTTGAGGATGCGAGCGAGCGTCTGGGCGAGGAGGGTCTTGCCGCAGCCGGTCGGACCGAGCAGCAGGATGTTGGACTTCTGGAGCTCGACGTCGGAGTCGTCGGCGGCCATGCGCACGCGCTTGTAGTGGTTGTAGACCGCCACCGACAGCGTGCGCTTTGCCTCCTCCTGCCCCACCACGTAGTCGTTGAGGACGTCGTAGATCTCCTTGGGGCGCGGCAGGTTGTCGAGGTCGAGCTGCGCCGGCTGCGTCAGCTCCTCGTCGATGATCTCGTTACAGAGATCGATGCACTCGTCGCAGATGTAGACACCGGGGCCGGCGATCAGCTTCTTCACCTGGCGCTGGCTCTTCCCGCAGAAGCTGCACAGGAGCTGCTCGTTGCCGTCGCTCGCTCGCGCCATGATCCTCCCTCAGGTCGTCGTCGACCGTCTCGGCGGCTTGAGCGAGGGTTGCCGCCGGCCGCCGAAACCCGAGAAGCGCATGGTCTCTTCGCCTGCCCTCGCCACGTCTCCTCTTTCTTTACACCTATTCGCCGTTCTTGCCAACCCCGAACCGGGTCGTCTCAGCGGTGCGCGATCACCGTGTCGATGATGCCGTACTCCTTGGCCTCTTCCGAGGTCATGAAGTAGTCGCGCTCCATGTCTTTCGAGACCTTGTCGAGCGCCTGGCCGGAGTGGAGGGCGAGGATCTCCTCGAGCCGCCGCTTGATGGAGATGACCTCGCGAGCCTGGATCTCGATGTCGGTCGCCTGTCCCTGGAACCCGCTCGAGACCTGGTGGATGAGGATCTTCGCGTTCGGCAGCGACATCCGCTTCCCGTTGGCGCCACCGGCGAGCAGCAGGGCTCCCATGGACATCGCGATGCCGACGCAGATCGTCTGCACGTCGCACTTGATGAACTGCATCGTGTCGTAGATCGCGAGGCCCGCGTACACGGATCCGCCCGGGGAGTTGATGTAGACCGAGATGTCCTTGTCCGGGTCCTCGGACTCGAGGTGCAGGAGCTGCGCCACCGTCAGGTTTGCGATCTGGTCGTCCACCGGCGTGCCCAGGAAGACGATGCGCTCGTTCAGAAGACGCGAGTAGATGTCGAACGCGCGCTCCCCGCGCGACGTCTGCTCGATCACCATCGGGACCAGCGGGCTCATCCTCGGAGTCTCCATGCTCATCGCTTCTCCTCGCTTCCGGGCGTCCATATCTTCATGCCGGTGCCACCCTTCTCCTTCTCGGGCGTCCAGAGTTTCTCGCGCGCGTTCGCGAGCTCGACCGGAATCCGCTTGACTCCGCCGACGACCTCGTCGAGCGCCTTCCTCATCCTGAGATCGCCGCGCAGCCGCTCGAACCCACCGCGCTCGCGCATGAGCCGGATCGCCTCGTCGGGATCGTCTTCGGCGGCCGTGGCCTCGGCGCGGATCAGCTCCTCGACCTCCTCGTCCGCGACCTCGATGCCCCGCTCCTCGGCCACCGTCTCGAGGACGAGCTCTCGGCGGATGGCGCGGTCGGCCTCGGCCCTGGCGCCGGCCTGCACGCCCTCCGCCGTCTGGCCCGTCGCCTGCAGGTAGGTCTGGAAGCTGACGCCCTGGCCCTCGAGCGTGCGCACGAGGGTCGTTGCGAGCGCCGCGGCACGCCGCTCGACCAGCGGCTCCGTGCCCTCGACGGTAGAGGCGTCGACGAGGGCGTCGAGCGCGTCCGTTCGGAAACGGGCCTCGAGCTCGCTCTCGAGCTGCTCCCGCAGTCGGGCCTCGACGTCGGCGCGCAGGTCGGCGATCGTCTCGAACTCCGAGACGGTGCGCGCGAGCTCGTCGTCGGCGGCGGGCAGCACTTTCTCCTTGATCTCCTTGACCGTCACGTCGACGGTGCCCTGCCGGCCGTCGGACAGCTCGAGGTCGACGGTCCTGGTATCGCCCTCGGCCATGCCGGGGAGCTCAACCTCGAGCTCGTCGGCGAGCCGGCCGGTGCCGAGCTCGGCCATGTAGTCGCGGTGGCTGGCGGGCTGCTTGCCCGGCTCGGTGGCGACGAGGTCGAGCACCACCGTGTCGCCGTCGGCGACCGGACGTCCGTTCACGGGCACGAGCGCTGCGGCGCTGTCGCGGAGCTGCTCGATCTCGGCCTCGACGAGCTCGGCCGGCACCTCGGGCTCGGGCGCGGGCACCTCGAGCGCCGACCAGTCGGCGAGCGTCGGCTTCGGCGCGATCGGCACCGTGGCGCGGAAGGTGAACGTGTCGCCCTGGCTCGGCAGCTCGTCCCATTCGACCTCCGGACCGTCCAGCGGCCGCACGCCGGCCTGCTGCGCCGCGTCCCAGAACCAGCTGTCGATGTGCGAGCGGACGGCCTCCGCCGAGAGCGCCTCCTTGCCGACGCGCGCCTGGACGACCGGCAGCGGAACCTTCTTGCCCTTCCGGAAGCCGGGTATCCGGATCGATTCCGCGAGATCGGCGGCTGCGTGCTCGAACGCGTGACGCACGTCACCCTCGGTCACCTCGACCTCGAGGCGGACCTTGCTCTCCGGCAGCTCCTCGACCTTCGTCCTCACAGAGCCACCATTCAATCAGATGGAAGCCGAGCCGCCGGTGGGGTCCGCCGCCGCCGCTCCCAGGACGGATCTTGGCGCCGTATTGGTGCGGCGTTGGCGCCGCCGTCGAGGCTCCGGCCATGGCGAAGCGGGAAATCACGGCACGCGAGCGGGAGGTCCTGGTGCTCGTCTCGGCCGGTGTCGCCAGCCGCGAGATCGCGGCACGGCTCGGGATCTCGCGGGCGACGGTGGAGTCCCACGTCCGCTCGGCGATGTACAAGGTCGGCGCCCGGTCGCGCGTCCACGCCGTGCTCCTGCTCGCCGCTCCGCAAGCTCCGGACGTCGCCGTGGAGCTCGAGCCCGAGCACCGCCGCCTGCTGGAGCTGCTCGCAACCGGCCTGACGCGTGAGCACGCAGCGCAGGCCCTGTTCCTCTCGCGGCGATCGGTCGACCGCCGGCTCGCGGCGCTGCGACGCCGTGTCGGCGTGACGTCGACGGCCGAGCTGCTGCTCGCGGTGCTGAGCCCGGCTGAGGTCTCGCCGGCCGACGTCTCACGCTGAGCTCCCGGGCGCAGGTTGGCGCACTTTGACGATGTGGAGCGGCCGGCGGCGCTCTAGGGTCGGGGCCTGCGACCAGGAGGAGAGGATGAGCAAGACACCTGTTCGGTTACTGATCGCTTGCGCGGTCGCGCTTACCGCGCTTGCGGTCCAGAGTTCCGCGCTCGCACAGCCCCTCGACGGGCTGGCCAAGACGTGGTCCGCGGGGGTTCCCACAGTTGCGCGAGGGCTCGGTGCGCCGTCTGCGTGCCCAGAGTCGAACTTCCCGCCGGGCGGCCTATGCGGGAGCGTCACGGTTCCCCTCGATCGGGCCAACCCGGGGACCGGGACGATCGACGTCGCGTACCAGCTCTACCCCGCCACGGACACGTCGGCGCCCGCAGTGAGCACGATCGTCGTGTCCGCGCCCGACGGGCCCGGCATATCCGTGCTCGCAGTCGGCCCGGACTTCCTCTTCGCCTTCGAGGAGCTGCGAGACACGCACGACCTGCTGTTCGTCGACCGGCGTGGCGCGGGAGGCTCGGGCGCGCTCGACTGTCCGGCGCTGCAGGACCCGGGAGGCCCGGGTACGCTCGGCGAGCGCATCGCGGCCTGCGCGGCGCAGCTGGGACCGGCGCGGGACTTCTACACGACGGCCGACGTCGCGCACGACGTGGAGGCCGTCCGGGCCGAGCTCGGCATCGAGCAGCTGGACTACCTCGGCTTCGCCTATGGGGCCGCCGACGCGATCGGGTACGCAGTCCGCTTCCCCCAGCACCTCCGCTCGCTCGTGCTCGGGTCCCCGTACCTGCCCGTCGGGCGGGATCCGTTCAACCGGCTTCAGGTGAGAGGCATCGTGCGGGCGATCACGGGCTTCTGCGCCCGCTCGACGCACTGCTCACGGCAGATCCGGAACCCTATGGCATTCGTCCAGCAGCTCATCGAGGGCGTGCGTGCCGAACCGGTCACGGGCACCGCGATCGGGCCCGACGGATCGCCGGTCGAGGTGACCGTGGACGAGTCCGTCGTCGCGCAGATCGCGCGAAGCACGGACGCCGACATGCTGAACCTCGAGGAGCTGCCGGCGGCCGGGCGGGCGCTGGCTCGCGGCGACGCGGCGCCGTTGCTGCGGCTCGCCGCCGAGACCGTCGGTCCGTTCCCGCCAGGCTTTGGCGAACCGGCCGATGCGTTCTTCTCGGCTGCAGCCAACGTGGCGGGCTACTGCTCGGAGAGCCCCATACCGTGGAGCCCGCAGGCCTCGCCCGCGGAGCGCAGTACACAGTTCGACGCAGCGGTTGCGGCGCTCCCGGCGACCGCCTTCGGCCCGTTCTCGGTCGACGGCTGGACGGGGGACTGGCTCGGACGCTGGCAGACGTCATTCTCGCTGGTCGGGTCGGGAACCGAGTACCGGAGCGGGCCGTGCATCGACTGGCCCGCGCCGGCCCGCACGGCGCCGATCGTGCCGCCCGGCGCGTCCTACCCCGACGTTCCGGTGCTCGTCACCGGTGCCGACACCTCCGTTCACACGCCGAGCGAGGAGTCGCGCGCAGTCGCGGAGCTATTCCCCTCCGCACGGTACGTCGAGTTCGTCGGCGGCGACCACATACCGGCGATCGTCGAGCCATGCGTCGCTAGCGTGATGGTGCGCTTCATCGAGGCGTTCGATCCCGGAGACACGAGCTGTGCGCCCGATCCGGGCGGCCCGTGGTACACGCCGGGCGACTTCCCGCTGCGCGCAGCGAACGCTGTCGCAGCCCGCATCGACCCGAGCGGCCGCAATCAGGCGAGGCTCGCGGACCGGCGCATCGTCGCGGCCGGAGTCGCAGTGCTCGCCGACGCCTTCTACCACGGCGGGAAGTACTTCGTCTCGGACGGCCCGGGCCTCCGTGGCGGCTCGTACGAGGCCGTGTTCGGCGAGCAGTCGTTCATTGTCCGCTTCGACAAGTATCGCTTCGTCCGCAACGTGGCAGTGGATGGCCGGATGACGATCTCCTACGAGGACGGCACCTTCACCTCGACCCTGCGCCTCAGCGGCGCGGCGCTGCGTGGACGCCACGCCGTGCTGCGGGTGAAGGGACAGTTCTATCCGGCTGCGGACGATCCGTTCGTCGTCCGCGGGACGATCGGCGGCCGCAGAGTCGCGGCGCTCGTCGACGTCTACTAGCGAATTCGCTCGCGGCTGTAGGGGCCGGGTACGCCCGGCCCCTACCTCGCCGCGGCGAGCATCTGGGCCAGCATGCGCCCGGTCCTGGGCCGCGCGCTGGGATCCTTCGCGAGCGCGTGCGCCAGCACACGTCCCACCTCCGCGGGGACGTCGTCGCGATCGGCGCACGGGTCAGGAGGCTCCCGGGTGACGTGCGCCATCAGCAGCTCGAAGACGTTGGCGCCGACGAAGGGGGGCCTGCCCGACACGGCCTCATGGAGAACACAGCCGAGCGCGTAGAGGTCGCTCGCGGCGCTCGCTTCTCCGCCGTCGACGAGCTCGGGCGCGAGGTAGGCGGGCGTGCCCATCACCTGGCCGGGCTTCGTCAGCACGGTGTAGGCGGGGCCCTTTGCGAGGCCGTAGTCGACGAGGAGCGCCGAGCCGTCCTCGTCGAGCATGACGTTCTCGGGCTTGACGTCGCGGTGCACGAGCTCGACCGCGTGGAGCGCGTCGAGCGCCGTCCCGATGTGCATGGCGAGCCGGCGCAGCTCCTGCGGCGTGAGCGGGCCGTCGGCGTCGAGCTTGCGGCGCAGCGTGCCGCCCGGGACGTACGCCACGGCGAGGTAGTGGCGGCCGCCGTCGGCGCCGGCCTCGAGCACCGGGACGAGATGGGCGTGCTCGACCTCCGCGGCAACCCGCGCCTCGCGCAGGAAGCGCCGGACGAAGGCGTCGTTCTCCGACAGCTCCTCGCGCAGCAGCTTGAGGGCGACCGGGTCGCCGTCCGGAGCGCCCGCCCGGTAGACGACGCCCATGGCTCCGCGCCCGAGCTCCTCCTCCAGCCGGTAGCCTCCGACGACGTCGCCGGGCAGCGGCTCGCGCGAGGCCTCCCAGCTAGCCACTGGAGCCGAGCGACCAGGTGAAGCGCGTCATCCCGTCCGGCGGCGCCAGGCCGCCGGGGCGGAGGCCTCGCCGGACGAGCAGGATGGGGACGTCCGCACCCCGGGCGGCTTCGGCGCGCACCGGCCCGAGCCCGCCCGTGCGCCAGTCGTCGGGGAAGGGCAGGACGAGCACCCCGGCCTCTGCCGCGGCCTCGAGCAGCCCGGCGGCGCCGGGAGCGACGAGCATCGGCTCGGCGACGACGCCGACGAGGCCCTGCACCATCATGGAGGCGACCCCGAGCAGGCGGCTCGCGTCGCGCCTGCCGCCTTCCACATCTTCGGAGACCCCGGCCAGCAGGAGCGGCGCGCCGGTCGAGCTGGCGAGCCAGGCGGCGAGCTCGAGGCCGGCCCAGTCGTGCTCGCCGCCCGCGAACGGCACCAGCACGCCCCGATCGGCCTCCGTCTCTGCCTGCCCGGCGACGAGGAGCGCGACGTCACAGGGTGCCTCCTCGAGCAGGCGCCACCCGTCGCCGGCGGTCTCTCCGGCGAGGACGGACGCCGGGCAGTCAGCGAGCAGCAGATCGACGTTCTGCTCCCGAGCCGTGCGGATGAGGTCCCGCTCGGGATCGTCCGACGTGAACGCGGACATCCTGACGGCGACGCGCCGCTCGACCAGCTGCGCCCGCAGCGCCGCCAGCCCTACGGTGGCCTCCCTGAGCTCGGCTGCGGCGACGAGTCGCGTCACGATCAGCTCGTGCGGCGCCTGTGACCGTGCGAGCGGCTCGGCGATCGCGAGCAGCGGCGGAAGACTGTCACCCGAAGCGGGCGTGATGAGGATCGAGCGCTCCGGTGCCGGCAGGGGCTCGGTCGGTGGCTGCGTGCCCGTCCTCGGCGGCGGAAACTCGAGGGGCAAGCCGTCCACGACGAGCTGTGCGAGCGCCTCCGGCTCCGGCAGGTCCTTGAGCGCGTGCTCGCCGAGATCGCGCAACGCGACGCCTCGTTCGGTCAGCAGGCGCCCGGTCTCGGAGGAGACGAGCACCTGGCCGCCGTGCGCAGCCGAGCAGATCCGGGCAGCCCGATGGAGGTCGGCGCCGACGTAGCCCCACTCGACCGGCGACGGAGCCCCTGTGTGCATCCCCATGCGCACGCGCAACTCCACGCCCTCGGGCCAGGCGTGGGCGGTGAAGGACTGCTGGGCGAGGGTTGCGGCGGCAGCCGCGTCACCGGCGCCCTCGAAGACGACGAAGTGCGCGTCGCCCTGGGTGTCGACCTCGACGCCTCCGTGAGCTATCACGGCCTCGCGGAAGAGCCGGCGATGCTCGGTGAGCAGGTCCCGGTAGGCGTCACCGAGCTCGTGCAGGAGCCGCGTCGAGCCCTCGATGTCGGTGAACAGCAAGGTGATCGTGCCCGTCGGGAGCGACGGACGTGCCGGCCCGGTGAGCTCCAGCGAGGAGTCCTGGTTGAGAATCGACCGTTCGAGGCGCTGCAGCTGCGGGCTCGGGTCGATGCCGAGCTCCTCGACCAGGACCCGGCGCCCCTCCTGATAGGCCTCGAGCGCCTCGGCCTGGCGTCCCGACCGGTAGAGCGCGACCATCAGCTGCCCGCGCGGCCGCTCGCGCAGCGGATTCTCGGCGACAAGCGTCTCGAGCTCGCCGACGACCTCCGCGTGTCGCCCCAGCGCGAGATCGGCCTCGACGCGCTCCTCGATCGCCGCAAGGCGCAGCTCCTCGAGCCGCGCGATCGCCGGCTGGGCGAAGTCGTTGTAGGAGAAGTCCCCGAGCGGCGGGCCGCGCCACAGGTCGAGCGCCTCGCGAAGCAGCGCCGCCCCACGCTCCGGGTTCCCCGCGGCGCGGGCACGCGCCCCGTCCTCCACGAGCCGCTCGAAGCGGCCTAGGTCGAGGCGTCCCGAGCCGAGCTCGAGGACGTAGCCCGGCGCCCGCGTCACGATCGCCTCCTCGCCGAGCGCCTTGCGCAGGTCGGCGACGAGCCCCTGCAGCGCCGGCAGCGCCGTCCGCGGCGGCTCTCGACCCCAGACGGCGTCGATCAGCCGGTCGGTCGAGACGATCTGGCCCGCGTTGAGCAGCAGCATCGCAAGCAGGGCGCGCTGCTTCGGTCGCGGCAGCTCGACCGGCGCGCCGTCCCGCAGGGCCTCGAGGGGCCCGAGGACCCGGAACTCGAGCTGCGCGCCGCCGCCCATCGGTAGGCACGGGACGCTAACACGCGATGCCACGAGGAAGCCTCGCGACGGACGTCGTCTCGGGGATCAGTGGCGCAGATTGATGATGTCGAGGCCGGGTCGGCCTCCTATCGTGAGGCTGGTGCGGCTTGTGCCTTTCCGGCACAAGCCCGATACTTAGCTCGAGCTCGATTTCTGCGGTGCCCACCCTTACAACCGGACAGACGATTGGCGGCTACAGGGTCGACCAGCGGTCGGCCGCGGCGGCATGGGCGAGGTCTACCGGGCCACGCAGCTTTCGCTGGACCGGCCCGTCGCGCTGAAGCTGATCGCCCCGGAGCTCACCCGCGACGGCGACTTCGCCGAGCGCTTCCGCCACGAAGCTCGCGCGGCGGCACGGCTGCGCCACGCCAACATCCTGCCCGTCTACGAGACGGGCGAGGACGACGGTCTCCTGTTCCTGTCGATGGCGCTCGTGGAGGGTCACGATCTCGCCACGATCGTCGAGGAGGGCCCGGTCGACCCGGAGCGGGCCGCCGCCATCGTCGCGCAGGTCGCCGAGGCGCTCGACGCCGCCCACGCGAGCGGGCTCGTTCACCGGGATGTCAAGCCGGCCAACGTGCTCGTCGAGGAGCGCGACGGCCACGAGCACGCCTACCTCTCCGACTTCGGCCTGGCCAAGAGCGCCGATGCTTCCAGGGCCGGCCCCACACGCACCGGCACCTTCGTCGGCACCATCAACTACGTCGCGCCCGAGCAGATCACGCACGGTCGGGCCGACGCCCGCTCCGACGTGTACTCGCTCGGGTGCCTCCTCTACGAAGCCCTGACCGGCGAGCCGCCGTTCCGGCGCGACAGCGACGTGGCGACGCTGTGGGCTCACGTCCACGATGAGACGCCGAGCGTCACGGCAGGCCGCGCCAACCTTCCGCCGGCGTTCGACGAGGTGCTCGCCGAGGCGCTCGCCAAGGATCCTGACGAGCGCTACCTCTCCGCCGGCGACCTCGGCCGGGCGGCCCTCGCCGCCGCGCACGGCGAGGCGGTCCCGGGCCGCGGACACTCCGTTGCACGCGGCGCCGCACTGCACGGCGTACTGGCCGGGCGACGCCGCCTGGCACCCTGGTCGCGACGGCGTCTGGCGCTCGTCGCCGTACCCGATCCTCGGTCGGAGCCGGAATCGCCGTCGGCGTGCTGGCCGCGGCCGGTGCGTTCACGGGGGAAGAGATACCTGCCGGAGCAGCGCCGCCCGCCCCGCCGTCCGCTCCCGCGCCCCAGGCAGCCGTCGAGCTGGAGGCTAACGGGGTGGCCCAGCTCGACCCGGCGTCCGGCGAGGTCCAGGGTCAGCTGCCGACCGACTCGCACCCCACGCTCGTGGCCGCGGGCGAGGGCGGCGTCTGGACGGCCGACGCGGACGCGCGCACGATCTCCCAGCTCGACCTCGAGGGCGGCGCGCCGCGGACGATCGCCGCGGGGGGAGTCCCGACCGGACTCGCGGTGGGCGTCGACGCGGTTTGGGTTGCTGCCGGCCTCGCCGACACCGTCACGCGCATCGACCCGAGCACGGGCGCCGTGACGCACGAGATCGACGTGCCGGGCGGACCGAGCGGCGTCGCCATCGGAGCCGGCTCCGTCTGGGTCGCGAACGTCGTCTCCGGGACGGTAGCCCGTATCAATCCGACCTCGAACACCGTGACGGAGACGATCGAGGTCGGCGAGGAGCCGTCGGCGATCGCGTTCGGCGAGGGCGCGCTCTGGGTGGCGAGCAAGCTGGACCGAACGATCGCGCGGATCGATCCGGAGAGCGGCGAGGTCGTGACTCGCATCGGCCTCCGCTTCGCCCCGGGTGCGATCGCCGCCGGCGCCGGCGGCGTCTGGGTGACGCATCCCGCCGACGACAGCGTTTCACGGATCGACCCGGAGACGAACGCCGTGCGGGCGAGCATTGCCGTCGATGGAGGGCCGGTCGGAATTGCGGCCGGCGAGGACGGCGTCTGGGTCGCGGCAGCGGATGCCGCGACCGCCGCGAAGATCGACGCGACAGACGACAGCGTTGCCTCGACAACCGACCTCGGCGTCACGCCGTCCGGCGTTGCGCTCGCCGCCGGAACCGTGTGGGTAAGCGTCTTCTCCGCCGAGCCGCCCGCATCGGCAGCACCCGGAGCGGAGTCCCTCGCAAGGGGCGGGACGCTCCGGGTAGCCGCCCCCGGCTCCTACGAGGGAGGGCTCGACCCCCAGTGGTTCCCGGTCTTCCGGACGTCTGCGATCGACCGCTGCTGCCTCCTGCGCTCGCTGCTCACGTTCAACGGACGACCGGCGGGCGAGGGCGGCACGCGCCCCGTACCGGATCTCGCTGTCGCCCTTCCAGAAGCCTCGAACGACGCCCGCACCTGGACGTTCACGCTGAAGGAGGGGATCCGCTACGCGCCGCCGTTCGACGACCGTGAGATCATCGCGGGCGACGTCGTCTACGCGCTCGAGCGGATGCTGCGGCCGAAGCCGGCCGAGACGCTCGAGAATCCGTTCGGAGCCGACTTCCCCTCGTTCGGATTCTTCGAGCCCTTCTATCGGGTCATCGAAGGCGCACAGGAGTTCACCGCGGGTGAGGCCGACACGATCGCGGGACTCGAGGCACCGGACGACCACACGCTCGTCGTCCACCTCACCGAGCCGACCGGCGACATCCTGACGCTCTTCGCCATGCCGACGACGGCGCCGATCCCGGAGGGCGCCGCCGACGGCCACGACCTCGACTACGAGCGCTTCCAGGTCGCCTCCGGCCCGTACATGATCGAGGGCTCCGATAGGTTCCTCCGACTTCTCGCTTCCGCCGGCCGAGCAGCAGCCGGTCTCGGGGCTCGTGCCTGGTGAGAGCCTCACGCTCGTTCGCAATCCTTCGTGGGATCCGGCCACGGACGGCGTGCGTGGGGGGCATATGTCGACCGGATCGAGCTGGAGTTCCCGCCGGAGCCGCAGAACCAGGCGGAGGCCGAGCAGCAGGCCGAGGAGCTTCAGAACGCGGTCGAGGACGGCACCATCGACCTGGTGATGGACAACGGCGGCACGCGGACGACCCACGAGACCGTCGATCGCTACCGCAACGATCCGGGCTCGAGGGACGCCTGATCGTCTCGCCGGACGAGGGCATCGAGATGATCCTGTTCAACCTCGCGCAGCCGCCGTTCGACGACGTCCACGTCCGCCGCGCCGTCAACCTCGCCGTCGACAAGGCCCGGGTACTCGAAATGTGCTGCGTCGCCGCAACCGCCGCGACCCACCCGGTGATCGACAGCCTCGTCGGCAACCTGCTCGCGGACTACGCTCCGTTCGGCACGCAGGGCAACCGGGGCGATCTCGAGGCCGCCAAGCGCGAGATGCGGCTCTCCCGCTACGACTCGGACGGCGACGGCATGTGCGATGCGAGGGCGTGCCAGAACGTTCGCACCCTCTCGAACGACTTCCTCCCGCCCGAGTTCGTCCGCACGCCGGAACTCGCGGGCTCGGCATCCAGGAGAAGCTCGTCCAGCTCCCGTTTCCCGAGTACCTGGCCGCAGCGGCCGATCCCACGCGGAAGTTCGCCCTGACCACCATCAACTGGGGCCTGACGGCGCCGCTCGCCTCCGACTACTTCCGCAGCCTCTTCCACAGCTTTGGCATCGCGAACCCGGACACCGGGTCGGGACACTCGCTCATGGGGGCCACACCCGAGCAGCTCGCGGAGTGGGGCTACGAGGTCGAGTTGGTGCCGAGTCTCGACGCAAAGATCGACGACTGCATTCGCCTTGCCGGCCCGCCGCAGACGCAGTGCTGGGCCGAGGCGACCCGCGTGCTGGCGGAGGAGATCGTCCCAGCCGTCCCGATCCTGACCCAGCGCTCGGCCCGTCGTTCGTCTCGGGTGCGCGCGGCGAGCTGGACGACGGACGGTGTCTTGTCGTCCAGATTCTCGCCGGACCAGATCGCGCTGGCTCTGGAGTGAGCCACGCCGGAGCGCGCCAGCCGGCGAGGGTCGTCCGGCCTTCCATCGCTTCTGACTCCCGTATCGTTTGACGGTGGCACCTGCGGCGGCCAGCCATTCGCCTGCGACCGGGTTGATCGGGCGCGGCCCGGAGCTGGACCGCGTGCGGGAGCTGTTGGAGGGCGGTGCCAGACTCGTGACGCTGACCGGGCCCGGCGGGTCGGGCAAGACGCGGCTGGCGCTGGCGCTGGTGGAGGGGCTGAGGGATCGCTACCGCGACGGCGCGGCCGTCGTCGAGCTGGCGCCGGCGCGCGAGCCGGCGTTCGTGCCCGCGGCGGTAGCGCAGGCGCTCGGCCTGCGAGAGTCGGCGGGCGCGCAGGTCGAGGACGCCCTGGAGGCGTTCGTGGCGGATCGTGAGCTGCTGCTCTGCATCGACAACTTCGAGCACGTGCTGGAGGCCGCTCCGCTCGTCTCGCGACTGCTCTCGGCCGCCCCCGATCTGACCGTGATCGCGACCTCGCGGGCGCCGCTGCGGCTGCGGGACGAGCAGGAGCTGGCCGTGCCGCCCCTCCCCGCGACCGACGCCGAGGCGCTCTTCGTGCGCCGAGCCGGCCAGGTGCGGCCGGACCTCGCGCTCGGGAACGGCAACCGCGAGGTCGTCGCCGAGATCTGCCGGCGCCTCGACGGGCTCCCGCTCGCGATCGAGCTCGCCGCCGCCCGCGTGCGTGCGCTCTCCCCTCCGATGCTGCTCCAGCGCCTCGACGGGCGGCTGCCATTGCTGACCGGGGGGCCGCGCGACGCACCCGAGCGCCAACGCACCCTACGGGCCACCATCGAGTGGAGCTACGAGCTCTTACCCGAGCAGGAACGCCACCTGTTCGCCCGCCTCTCGGTCTTCGCCGGCGGCTGCACCCTGGAGGCGGCGGAAGCCGTCTGCGACGCCGACCTCGACACGCTGACCGGTCTCGTCGAGCAGAACCTCCTTCGCCAGGACGACGCCGCCGACAGCGTCCGCTACACGATGCTCGAGACCATCCGCGAGTACGCCGCCGAGCGCCTCCACGAAAGCGGTACCGAAGCCGACCTCGACGGACGCCATGCGGACTTCTTCGTCGCGCTGGCCGAGGAGGCCGAGGGGGGCATCTACGGTGGGCGGCAGCTCGAGTGGCTGGACCGCCTCGACGGGGAGCTGCCGAACATCAGGAGCGCGCTGGCCTCGCTGCTCGAGCGGCAGCAGGCTGCCCGGGCGCTTCGCTTGTGCACGGCGATCTGGACGTTCTGGGAGGCGCGCCGTCCCAGCGACGGCCGGCGCTGGCTCGAGGCGGGGCTGTCGGAAGAGGAACCCGTCGCGACAGAGATTCGCAATCGCGGGCTTTTTGCCCTCGGGCACTTGATGCTCTTTGCGGGCGCGTATGTCCGCGCGCGTGAGCTTCTCGAGGCAGCGGTCGCACTGAGCCGGGAGCTCGGAGATACCGAAGGGCTCACGCTGGCGCTGGGCCATCTGAGCTGGGTCGCGCTCGAACAGGGCCGGCCCGACGACGCCGACACCATCACGGCGGAGGGGCTCGGGCTCCTTCCAGAGGTCGAGGAGCAGTGGGTTCGCGCGGAGGCGCTGAACTATTTCGGCACCGCCGTCGCCGAGACCGACGCCCCGCGGGGCTGCGAGCTTCTCGAGGAGGCACGGGCCCTCTGGAGCGACCTCGGGAACGCCCAGCGCTCGGCGGACGTGCTGAACAACCTCGGCTGGACGACGATCCTCACGGGCGAGTATGCGCGCTCGCGCGCCTACCACGAGGAGAATCTCCGGGTAGCGCGAGGAAACAGGGACACGTTCCGTATACCCCTGGCCCTCGGCAACCTCGGTCTCGTGGAGCTCCTCGACGGCCATCCGGAACGGGTTCCTCCGCTCCTGGCGGAGGAGCTGCCGCTCATGCTCGAGCGCGGCGAGCGGCGGACATTTCCCGAAGCGGCGCTGATCGCCGCCTCGGCCGCCGCTGCGGCAGGCGACGAGGTCCGCGCCGCTCGCCTCGCCGGGGCCGGGGAGGCCGCGTACGAGGCCGGTGGCGGCACCTGGAGCCAGCCCGAGCAGCAGCTGCTCGATCGGTACGTGCTCCCGTTGCGCGAGGAGTCTCCCGGGCCGTTCGGTGAGGCGTGGGCCGAGGGTCGCGCGATGTCGTTCGAGGAGGCGATCGCATACGCGCTCGAAGGTCTCCCCAAATCGGCGCCGGCCGCGGAGCCCGCCCGCCTCGACGCGGGAAGCGGCCTCGCCGGCTACGAGCTAGAGGCGGTCGTGGGCCGGGGCGGGATGGGCGTCGTGTGGCGCGCCCGCCAGGTGTCGCTGGATCGGGCGGTGGCGGTCAAGCTGATCGCGCCCGAGCAGGCCGGCAACGAGGCGTTTCGCGAGCGGTTCCTGCGCGAGGCAAAGCTCGCGGCATCGCTGGAGCACGCTCATGTGCTGCCTGTCTACGAGGCCGGCGAGAGCGAGGGGCGGCTGTTCCTGGCCATGCGCTACGTCGAGGGCGAGGACCTCGCCTCACTGCTTGCGCGCGAAGGGCCGCTCGAGCCCTCCCGGGCGGTCGCCCTCGTCACCCAGGTCGCCTCTGCGCTCGACGCCGCCCACGCCCGAGGGCTCGTCCATCGTGACGTCAAACCCGCCAACGTGCTCCTGGTGTCACAGGAGGATGGCGAGCACGCCTACCTGACCGACTTCGGCATCGCCAAGGCCACCGCCTCCGAGACAGCCGGGCTGACCGAGGCCGGCCAACTGCTCGGCACCGTCGACTACCTCGCCCCCGAAACGATCCAGAACGGCGAGGCCACCCCCGCCGCCGACATCTACGCGCTCGCCTGCCTTCTCTACGAGCTGCTCGCCGGCATTACCCCCTTCGCCCGCGATACCGACGTCGCCACCATCTGGGCCCACGTCCAGGAACCCCCACCCCCACTCCCCCACACCAACCCCGCCCTCGCGGCCCTCGACCCCGTCCTCCAACACGGCCTCGCCAAGGAACCCGGCGACCGCTTCCAACACGCCCGCGAGCTCGCAACCGCCGCCACCGCAGCGCTCGCGGGCGAGCCCGCCTCGCCGCCGCCTCAGGCCGCGGTGGTCGATACGTGGCCGGAGGGCCTGCCTCGACCCCCCACCGCCCTGGTCGGCCGCGGCCCAGAGCTCGCCGGCCTCGCCGCCATGATCAGCGGGCAAGGAAGCCCGCTGATCACGATCACCGGGCCGGGGGGCACCGGCAAGACCCGTCTGGGGCTCGAGCTGGCCGCGCGAGCCGCGCCGCGTTTCGAGGACGGCGTCCATTTCGTCGCCCTGGCTCCGATCCGGGAACCGTCGCTGGTCGCCTCGACCATCGCGCAGACGCTCGGGCTGCGCGAGAGCGGCGCCCGCTCGCCGGAGGAGCTCATTGCGCAGCGCCTTCGGGAGGCGGAGCTCCTCCTGCTAGCCGACAACGTCGAGCACCTGGTGCCAGCGGCCTCGCGGCTGTTCGCGAGGTTGGCCGCCGCGGCCGACCGCTCGCGGCTCGTCCTCACGAGCCGGGCCGCCCTCGGCGTCTCCGGAGAGCAGGAGTACCCGCTCGAGCCCCTCCCGACGAGCGAGGCGGCCGAGCTGTTCGAGGCCCGGGCCCGCGCTGTCAAGCCGAGCCTCGCGATCGACGCGGAGGCGGCGGCGGTCATCGCCTCGATCTGCGCACGACTCGACGGCCTGCCGCTCGCCATCGAGCTGGCGGCCGCGCGCGTCCGGCTCCTGTCGCCGCAGGCGATCCTGAAACGGCTCGACGAGCGGCTCGCCCTCCTCGTCGGCGGCCCCGCCGACGCTCCGGCTCGTCAGCAGACGCTGCGGGCGACGATCGACTGGAGCCACGAGCTGCTCGAGCCCGACCAGCAGCGCCTCTTCGCCGGCCTCTCCGTGTTCCCGGGCGGCGCACGGCTCGAGGCGATCGAGGCGGTCTGCGGCGGCGACCTCGACGCGCTCGACGCGCTGGTGCGGCGGAGCCTCGCTGTCGTGGCCGACGACCCCGACGGCGAGCCACGCTTCTCGATGCTCGAGACGATCCGCGAGTACGCCGCCGAGCAGCTCGGGGCCTCGGGGAGGGACGAGACAATCAGGCACGCGCAGGCGACGAATGTGCTGGAGCTCGTCGAGCAGGCGGAGCTCCACGGGCCGCGGCAGCTGGAGTGGCTCGACCGGCTCGAGGCCGAACACGACAACATCCGGGCGGCTCTCGCCTGGGGTCTCGAGCACGACGGAGAGATCGCGACCCGCATCGGCGCGGCGGTCTGGGAGTTCTGGTGGGGCCGTGGCCACCTCCGGGAGGGCCGAGAGCGTCTGGGACGTGTCATTGCCGCGACGAGCGAGGAGAGCCTCGCGCGGACGGTCGCGATGTTCGGAGATGCGAATCTCGCGCGCGAGCTCGGGGACCAGCCGGAGAGCCTTCGGATCTGCCTCGAGATCGTCCCGTCGCTCGAGGCACTCGACGACCCGTTCTGGCTCGCCGCGGTGCTGCTCACCCTCGGCTGTCTCGAGGAGCTGCGCGGCGATCCGACCATGGGCAGGAACCACATCGACCAGGCGATCGCCATCGCGCGCGGGCAGGGCGACGACTTCCTGCTCGGGAACGCACTCTCGAACCTCGGCTGGCTCGAGCTCTACGCCGGCGAGATGGCCGACGCGGCAGACCATCTCGAAGAGGGCCTGGGTGCGTGGGAGCGAGCAGGCAACGTGTGGGGAGTCGCACTGGCGCAGAACAATCTCGGCTGCGCCCTCGTGGCGCTCGGCGACCTCGACCGCGCCGAGGACCTACTGAGGACGAGTCTCCCGACGTTCGCCCGGCTGGGCATGCCATACCTGGTCTGCACGGGCCTGGACGAGCTCGGAATCGGCGTGTCCCGTGCTCGCGGCGACGACCGACTCGCTGCTCGCCTGCTCGGCGCGCGCGACCGGCTCGGCGCGGAGCTCGGCCTCGCGGGCTGGTATTTCACGAACGATGACCTCGTGAACGACATCCGCGAGTCCCTGGGCGCCGATGCCTTCGAGACCGCCTACGCCGAGGGCCGTGCCATGAGTCTCGACCAGATTCTCGACTGTGTCGCCGGAGCCGGTCCCGCAGAGACCGCCTGATCTGAGCAACATGGCGTGAATTGATGATGAAGTGCTCGCTGGTCGGGCTGACGCCGGAGCAGGCGGCGGGCCTCGACGGCTTCAAGGGTGTCGCCGAGGGCATCCCGAACGTGGATGCCGACATCGACGCCTGCAGCGTCCTCGTCGGCGACGAGCGTGTGAAGTGCTGGGCCGATCTCGACAGGAAGATCACTGACGAGGTCGTCCCGTGGGTTCCCTACCTGAACGAGACGCACGCCGACGTCGTCAGCGACGCCGTCGTCGCCTACGAGTTCGACCAGTTCATGGGCGAGGCGGCGCTCGTTCGAGTCGCCGTCGACGCGTCCAGGCAGTAGATCGCGTTCCGAACACAACCGGCTGTAGAGACACTCTCGTACGATCCGCCTGTGGCTGACGACGATCTTCCTGCCTGGAGCCTCGCGGCGGGTCTCGAGCGGGCCGTCGTCCAGCCGGAGTGGCCCTGCCCGCTCACGCCCGAGTGGGCATTCGGCGGGTCGACCGGCGCAGGCGTGCGGGTGGCGATCGTCGACAGCGGCGTCGAAGCGGGCCACCCCGCAGTGGGCGGCGTGGATCGCGCGGTCGCGGTCGTCGCGGACGAGAGCGGGGAGCTGTCCGTGGTCGGCGATGACGAGGGCGACGTGTCCGGGCACGGGACTGCCTGTGCCGGCATCATCCGCGGGTTGGCGCCGGACGTCAGCTTGACCAGCGTCCGCGTGCTCGGAGCGGAGATCACCGGCGCCGGAGCGGTCCTCGCGGCCGGCCTCGAGTGGGCCATGGAACAGGGGATCGACGTCGTCAACCTCAGCCTCTCCACCCGCAAGGCGGAGATCGCCTGGGTGCTCCGCGAGCTCGTCGACCGTGCCTACTTCGCGCGGACGGTCGTGGTCTCCTCGGCCCACAACAATCCGGTCGAGAGCTACCCGTGGAAGTTCGCTTCCGTGCTCTCGGTGGGAAGCCATGAGGAGCGAGAGGACCGCGTCTTCTTCGTCAATCCGGACCCTCCGGTCGAGTTCTTCGGCCGCGGCGTCGGCGTCGAAGTAGCCTGGCTCGGCGGCGGCTTCCTGACGGTGACCGGGAACAGCTTCGCCACGCCGCATCTGGCCGGCTTCTGTGCCCTGGTGCTCGGGAAGCACCCCGGGCTGACGCCGTACCAGGTGAAGACGGTGCTCTCGATGACTGCCGCGAACGTGAGAGCGGCATGAGCGAGGATCCGGGGCGGCGACGGCTCGCGCGGACCGCGGGCGCTATCGGCGAGCAGTTCGGCCACCGCGCGCTGCTGGAGGCCGTCGTCGACACCGCACGGGCGATCTTCCAGGCGGAGGCGGCCTCGGTCTTCCTGCTCGACGAGAACTCGAAGGAGCTTGTGTTCGAGGCGGTTTCCGGGCACGGCGCGAAGGAGCTCCTGGGCCGGCGGCTGCCCGCCAAGGCCGGCGTCGCGGGCTCGGTGCTGATGTCCGGCGAGGCGATCGTCGTCGACGACGTCACGCGGGATCCTCGCTTCGCGAGAGAGGCGGCGGAGAGCCTCGGTTACATGCCGACGTCGCTCATGGCGGTGCCGCTCATCGTCGGTGACGAGCCGCTGGGAGTGCTCGAGGTGCTCGACGCGCGCGACCGCAGCCGCCCGGCCCTGCAGGAGCTCGAGCTGCTCGGGCGATTCGCCGACCAGGCGGCTATCGCGCTCGGCATGCTGAGGAGCGCCCGTCAAGTGCAGGACACCCTGACCGGCCAGCAGACCGACATGATCGCCCTCGCCCGGCTCGCCCTGCGCCTCAACCGGCTCGAGGGCGACAAGCGTGACGCGGCGGCGCAGCTGCTCGAGGCGTTGACCCGGCTGCTCGCGTAGCTTCGCGCGGCCGCCCCGCTGCGTTTCAGCGCCGTTCTGCCAGCTGGATCGCGACGACCCCGGTGTGCGTCGTCGCGGCGTCGGCGAGCGCCGCGTCCTTCGTCACCAGCGGCTCGTCGAGCTCCTCGGCAAGGGCGACGAAGAGCGCGTCGGCGGCGGTGAGGTTCCGGCGAAGCTCCCACACCCGATGACGAAGCGGCAGTGAGGGAATCAGAGCGAGCGCGAGGTCGCCCAGGTCCGAGACCGCCCCCGCGGCACGCTCGTCCCGTAGCTGTCCGCGCAGCGTTGCGCGCCGGAGCACGGCAAGCACCTCGAAGACGAGCACGTCGGGTGCAGCGAGTTCCCCCTCGCGCGAGAAGAGAGCCCCGACCTCGTCGGCAACCCCGATGCCGAGCAGGAGGTCGACGACCGCCGACGTGTCGACGACGGTCACTCGCCGCCGGTACGGATGGAGCGCACCGCCGCCTCGCTCGGCTCGCCCAAGGGAGCCGATCCCCGCGCACGGATTCGCGCCGCCAGCTCCTCCGCCGTCGGCCGCGCCGCCGTGCGCGCCAACACCCCACGGAGATACTCGGACAGCGAGAGCCCCGAAGCCGCCGCGCGCGCCTTCAGCGTGCGATGTACGTCGTCGGGAACGTCGCGGATCTGAACGAGCACAGGCATGCGCCATGCAACACTAACATGCACCAGGGATGTCTAGTCTTTCCGCGCGAATGGGCGTCGCGCAGATGGATCACGGCCGAAGGTCAGGTGTTGTCGCGCGAGGCGCCGGCGCTGGGGCCAACGACCGCATCCACGTCGCGACACGATCGTCACCGCCGACACGTCGTTCGACCGCGGCCTGGCCTGCACCGGGTCCACTTGCTCCACAAGACCGCCCTCCTCGCTCTGCTTGCTTGACCGGGTGCGAAGCGCTCGGCGCTTCTGCGCCTCCGCTGCTCCGCCGCCTCGTGCAACGCGAGCCGAATCCCCCATCAGCAGGTCGTCGCGAGGTCGCCGCTCACACCGGCGCCAGCGCCGGCCGCGCGGCGAGGCGGGCGCCGACGACCGCACCCGCTGCCTCGGCGGTCGGGGCGTGGCCGGTGACGGCGGCGATGAAGTCGTCGCGCTCGAGCGCGAGCAGGTCGAGGTCGGTGCGCGCCGTGATCGTCGCCGTGCGCGGTACGTCGCGCAGGAGCGCGATCTCGCCGAACCAGTCGCCCGCCGAGAACGCAGGAAGCTCCTCGCCGTCGATCGTGACGCCCGCCTCGCCCTCGGCGATCGCGTAGAAGCGGTCCCCGTGGTCGCCCTGCCCGAAGACCGCCTCGCCGGCTGGAACGGTGACGGCCAGCGCGCGTCGCGCGAGCGCCTCCAGCGCCGCCGCGGGCAGCACGGCGAGGAAGGGGACGCCGCGCAAGAGCGCCAGCGCGCGCTCCGGCACGTCGACGTCCGAGTCGAGGCGCGCGAGCCGTGACCACGCGAGCACGACGCAGACGGGTAGAAAGAGGCCCGCCGCGACGAGCGCCGCGCGCAGCCCGAAGGCCTCGACCAGCACCGCTGCGAGGACGCCGCCGAGGGCATGCGTCCCGTAGATGAGGCTCTCGAGGATGCCGAACACGCGGGCCAGCACGGCGTCGGGCACAACGCGCTGGAGCAGCGTGTAGGCGGACACGTCGACGATCGTGTTCGCTAGGCCGACGACTCCCAGCAGGACGAGGGCACCGGCCTTCGTGTCCCAGACGGCGGCGAGCGCGATCGGCACCCCCCAAAGCACCGTCCCGAGCGCCAGAGGCCGCGAGAGCCTGCGGACGCCGACGAGCGCGACGGCGGCAGCAGCGCCGATCACGCCGCCGATGCCGCACGCGGCGTTGATGGCGCCGAAGCCCTCCTCGCCCCAGTCGAGCAGGTCGAGCGCGAGCACCGGGAGGAACACGAGCAGCGCCCCCGCAGACGAGCGTCTGGGCGGAGACCAGCGAGACGATCAGCCGCGCCCGCGGGTCGGAGACGACCGCTCGCGCGCCGGCGCTGACCACCTGCAGCGCCCGCTCCGGCTCGGCCGGCGAAGGCTCCTCCGCCTCGGTCGCCGTCGTCGTGCGGATCCCGGCCAGGAGCAGCGCCGACCAGAGGAACGTCCCTGCGGCGATCGCGAACGAGACGCCGGGCCCGCTCACGGCAATGACGACACCGCCCAGGGCGGGCCCGGCGAAGGCACCGACGCTCTCGATCGTGCTCGAGGCGACGTTCGCCGCGGTCAGCTCGTCCGGTGACCGGGCAAGCGAGGGCAATAGGGCCGCCTGGGCCGGCCGGAACGCGGTTCCGGCGGCGGAGGCGAGCGCCGCCAGCGCGTAGAGGATGCCGATGGGCGCGTCGGCGAAGGCAACCGCCGCCGCCGCCGCCATCAGCGCCACGCGGACGAGGTCGGCGCCGACCATGACCCTCACGCGGTCGAAGCGGTCCCCGAGGATCGAGGTGAACGGCGCCGCGATCCCGGGCACCAGCATCGTCACGAGCACCAGTACGCCGAGCGCGGCCGCGCCGCCCGACTCGAAGGCGAGCACCCAGAGCGCGATCGAGTACCCCCAGCCGCCGATCTCGGAGCCGGCGAAGGCCAGCTGGAGTCGCCGCAACCCCGGGTTGCCGAAGCTGCGGCCGAACGCGCTGGCCGACTCGGCGAGCCTGGCGGTGAGGGAGGTCATGCTGGGGACAGGTAGGGGCGGGTCAAGGCCCGCCCCTACGATCGCGACGGCTACTCGCTAGTGGAGTTTGCGGTGGCCCTCGATCTCCGGCTCCCCGCCGGCGTCCGGCTCGTCGGTCTCCCGCCGAGCCTCGCGGGTCTTAGGGTCGTCGTTTTCCGCAGCCGGTGCGGGCTCGTTCGCCCGCCTGGCGTGGCCCTCGATCTCCTCCGCCTCGTCGGCGTCGGACTCTTCGTTCTCCCTCCGTGCCTCGGTCGTCTGCGGGTCGGCGTTCTCCGCATCCGGGCCGGGCTCGTTCGCCCGCATCCTGTAGTGCCCCTCGATCTCCTCCGCCTTCTTGACCGCCTCACGCTCGTCCGCCATCTCCGTCTCCTTTCGTTTCGGGGATCGACTCCTGCGATCCGCTTGGCCGAGCCTGCCGGGAGCCGCCAACGTGCTGCCAACAGCCGGCCAACGCCGCAGACACACATGGTCGCGTGTTCCGAACGCGGGCGCATCATCAATCTGCGCCAATCTCACGTGGCGGCTGGGGTCGCGCGCGGGCAACCGGGACAGACGAGCCCGGCACCCCACGACTCCTGGAAAGCGCAGGGGCCGGACCCGTCGCGCCGGGCAGCGGCCTATCCCCGGCCGCGCCGACGATCGGAGACGGCCAGGTTGAAGGTCATCCCGAGATCGAGCGCGGAAAGACCCTCTCCGCATGGCCCTCCCGTATCGAGTTCCGAAGCAGCCTAGGGCGTGCGTTCGCGCGCGACATCCTCAGTTCGCGCCAACCTGTACCCGGACGGGGACGGCTCCACTGCGAGGACCGCCTCCGCGGTCGTCGCTGCGTCGAGGGCTGCGCGGGCGGCCGCGAGCCGGCGGTCGAGGGTCCGTCGCGAGAGGCCGAGGAGCGAGCTGATCTCGCGTTGCGTCCGTCCCTCGCGAACGAGCTCGAGCACGAGCCGCTGCTCCTCGGTGAGCGTGGCGTCGGGGCGACCGCCGTTCGCCGGTCGCGCAACCAGCGCAGCCGCCTGGATCCGCGAGCGTGTCCCGAGCTTGCGCATCGCAGCCCCGGTATGCGTCTCCACGGTCGTGCGGGAGATACCCAGCTCACGGGCGATCTCCGGACTGCGCAGCCCACCGGCTACGAGCGCCAGTACCTCGGACTGGCGCGGACTGAGGCGTGCCGACTTCTTCACCGCGACTCACGCTACGGAAGGCGACCCGTCGGTACATCACAATTCTGCGCCAACCTGCCGGACTTCGGCACAATCCGGGGCCTATGAGACGGCTTGTGCTGATCGTTGCGCTCGCGCAACATCCGGCGCACTCGGCGAGCGGCTGGGGCAAGGATCGTCCGGACGCAGGGATCTACTGATCGCCGTCGATCAGAGGAAGCAGCGCAGCCTTTGAGCCGTCGCCGCTGTCAGTGGCTCGTTGCTCGACAGCGGGCGAGCCGGAGTGCCTCCGCGGTCGTGCGCACGCCGAGCGCGGCCCGTGCGGCGGCGAGCCGACGGTCGGCCGTGCGGCGCGAGATGTGCAGTTGCCGAGCGGCTTCGCCGAGCGAGAGCCCCCGGGCGAGCGCCTCGAGCAGGCCGCACTGATCCGCGGGCAGCCCATCGAGCGGGGCCGGCTCGCACCGGTGCCCGAGCTCGACTTGCCCCAGGCGGGTGAGATCCTCCACGAGCCGTTCAGTCAGCTCGGGCGCTGACCCGTCGAGCACGACGAGCCCGGCGCCACGGGCGGCGGCGAGGGCGGCCGCCATCGCGTCCTGCTCCGCGCCGAGCTCTCCGCAGCAGACGATCCGCTGGTGGGAGACGTCCCACTCGGCGCTGCAGGGCACGAAGCCCGACTGGCAGAACCAGCCGTCAGCCTCCAGCGCCCGGCGAGCGGAGTCGAACTCGTCCCGGTCGACCACGACGATGAGCGGCCGAGTTGGCGTCATGACCGGCTCGCCGTCACGAGAGCGGCGGCTTGCCGGCGCGTGCTCGCTCCGAGCTTGCGCATCGCCGAGCGCACATGCGACTCGACGGTTGCGCGGCTCACGGCGAGTCGCGTTGCGATCTCGGCGCTCGTGAGGCCCTCGGCAACCAGCACGAGCACCTCCTGCTCGCGCCCCGAGAGCAGCCCATCGACTCGCATGCGCTGCGTGCGCACGACGCCCGCGAGGCGGAGCGAGCGGCGGACACGACCCAGCAGCGGCAGCATCGAGCGAGCCTCGAGCTCCTCCTCGAGCGCAAGCAGGGTCGTCCGCGCGCGCGGGACGTCGCCGGCGCGACGCGCCGCCTCGCCGGCGCCCCAGCGAGCACGCAGCTCGAACCGCACGTCCATCACCGCCAACTTCTCGGCGGCCGTGAGCAGCAGTTCCTCGGCAAGGGCCTCGTGGCCCGTCGTGCTCAGCCAGGCGAGCCCGTCGACGGCCGTCTGCACACCGTCCATCGCGGTGCCTTCACCGGCGCGCTTGTAGAGGGGAACCGGACGGCCGAGCTCGAACAGGCTCCAGGCCTCGATCGTCCGGGCCACGTCGATTGCCAACGTCCAGCTTGCCTCGGCTGCAGCCCTACGAGCGGAGGCGAGGGCCGCGTCGGCTCGCCCGGCAAGCCAGTCGACGTTGGCCTCGGCCACGACCTGCAGGTACCGGGCCCACCCCGTGCTCGGTGCGAACCGCGACAGGTGCCGGCGCGCGTCCTCGTCGCGTCCGAGCTCTCCGACCATGTCGGCCAGATGGAGCCAGCCTTGCTCCTCGATCAGCCACGGCGGGCTCTCGGTCATGTAGCGGAGCAACCGCTCGGCCGTCTCCGGGCTCGGCCCGTCCATCTGATACGCGCGCACCATGAGCTCGAAGACCCCGAACTCGACCTCCCAGGCCCGCATGCCGAGCGAGCGAGCGCGCACACAGCCCGCCTCCGTCACGGAACAGGACTCGGCCGGCCGCCCGGAGTAGGCGAGCGACTGCGCCTCGTAGAGCGTCGCCAGGTGCTCCACGTAGATGTCGCCGGAGGCTCGCGCCAGCTCGGCTGCGATGCGGGCGTTCTCTGCGCTCTCGAGGGTGTTGGTGTAGTTGCCCGCCATGGCGAGCGCCAGGCGCGCTCGCGCCTCCTCTTTCCCCATCGCCGTCGCGAGGTCATGGGCCTCGATGGCGAGGCGATTCGCTTCGGAGACGTCCGGCTTCCACAGCGGCACCTGGACGCGCTCGAGACGCAGGCGGAGCTCGACCTCGGAGCGTGTACCGGCAACGAGCTCGAGCCCGGCGAGCGCTTCTCGCTCGAGGGCCTCCAGGTCGCCGAGACCGCCGAGCGCACGGCCACGCTGGAGATGGACGCGCGCCTGCGAGTCGGGATCGGAGCTCGCGAGGTCGGAGACGACTTCGAGGGCTTCGGCAGTGAGACCTACCTCGAGCAGCGCCTCGGCAGTAAGCAGCCGGAGCTCCAGCGCGTCCGGACCGTCCGCGCAGGATGCCGCCAGCCGAAGGTGGCTGGCGCGCTCCGCCGGCCGCTTCGCGCCGTCCGCCGCCTCCAGCGCCTTGAGTCGCGCGGTCTCGCGGTCGCCCGCGAGGGCGTAGTGGTGTCCCGCCTCGCCCGGATCGGCGAGCGCGCCAGCGAGGCTCGCATGCAATGCCCGGCGGTCCGGCTCGCTCAGCTCCGCGATGACGGCCTCACCGAGCAGCGCGTGCCGGAACGCGATCCCGTCCGGGCCCTCGAGCGCGACACCGGCCTGCACGAGCTCGAGCGCTCCGGCGCCGAGCAGGTCGATGCCAGCCGGGCGCGCGAGAGCGGCCATCCGTGCTGCCGCCTCGTGCGCTTCGTGGGGCATCCGCCGAAGACGGGCGCGCAGCGAGCTGGCGAGCGTCGGAGACGGCTCGCCGGAGGCCAGCTCTTCGAGCAGCAGCGGGTTCCCCCGCGCTCGATCGAGGAGCCGCGTCAGATCGTCGCCTGTGAGTGCTGAGTTCCTCAGGAGCACGAGGTCGGCGGCGTCCTCGGCGCCCAGGCCCGAGAGCTCGATGACCTCCATCCCCGCAGCCGCGGTGTGCGAAAGCGCACCGTCGGCCCCGGGGTCCCCGGCACGCACCGCCCCGAGCAGGACGAGCGAGCCGACGAGGTACTCGAGCACGGCGAGCGTGTCGACGTCGGCCCAGTGAAGGTCGTCGAGCATCAGCACGCCGCCGTTTATCCGGGTGACGACGTCCTCCGCGACTGCGGCGTGATCGCGACCGCGGGGCTCCCGGCCGAGCGCCCGTGTCACCGGGAGGTACGACAGCGAGGAGAGCGTCGCGAGGCCGCCCCCCTCGTGAACCCGTCGCCCGCTCGCCGTCGCGGCAGCCCGAAGCAGGGCCGTCTTTCCGACGCCCGCTTCGCCGACCACGACCACAGACCGGCGCTGCTCGAGGCGATCGCCCACCGCCGCGAGCTCCCTCTGCCGCCCGAGGAGCACGTTTCAGATGCTACGTGGCGCCGCCTCATGTGACAACGGGGAACCGTCATGCGGCGGGCCCGGTTGCCCGGGCCCGCGCTGGAGAACGTGGGGCGCTGGGTGCTAGGCGGCGATGCGGCCTGTCAGCCGGCGGTCGAGCTCGCGGAGCCTGCGGACACGCTCGGCCATGGGCGGGTGGGTGGAGAACAGCGACAGGGCGCCGCGGCCGCCGAGGGCGGCGAGCGGGTTCACGATGTACAGGGAGGCGGCTGCAGGGTTGACCGGCATGACCACTTCCTTCGTGCGCCGGTCGAGCGTCTCGAGCGCGTCAGCCAGCGGGCGCGCCTCGCCGACGATATGGGCGCCCGTCGCGTCCGCGAGGTACTCGCGCTGGCGCGACACGGCCAGCTGGAGCAGCATGGCGGCGATCGGCGCGATGATGATCGTGGCGAGAGCGCCGACCATCCCGAGCGGGCTGTCGTCGTCGTCGCCCCCGCCGAAGATCAGCGACCACTGCAGCATGTTCGCGATCGCCGAGATCGCGCCTGCGATGACGGCGGCGATGGTCATCACGAGGATGTCGCGGTTCTTGACGTGGGCGAGCTCGTGCGCGAGCACGCCGCGAACCTGCTCGCGCGGAAGCTGTTGCATCAGGCCTGCGGTGACCGCCACGGCCGCGTGCGACGGGTTGCGGCCGGCAGCGAACGCGTTCGGCTGCTCGTTCGGGATCATGTACAGCCTCGGCATGGGCAGCCCGGCGCGCTGGGTCAGATCCTGAACGTCGGCGTAGAGCTGCGGCGCTTCCTGCTCGGAAACCGGCTGCGCGCGGCTCACCTTCAGCGCGATCTTGTCGGAGAACCAGTACATCGCGACGTTGAACACGACGGTGAGCACGACGAAGAGCCACAGCGCCCCGCCGCCGATCACGGCGCCGATGCCGAGCAACAGCCCGGAGAGGCCGGCGATGAGGAGCCAGGCTCTGAGCTGCGTCGAGAAGTTGCCTGTCAAGGGAGTGCCTCCTGGGTGGTCAGATTGACTACCGGAGGTCTCTCCCCGCCTGCTGGGGCCGCTCCGCCGGGCTGACGCCGTATTGACGACGGAGACTTCGTTGGGATACTCCCCTCCTCTGTAGAGAGTAACGGAGGTCCCAGACGGTTTCATCCGCCGGCGCGCTAAGCCCCGTGTACCTCGTGTGGAGAAGTATGAAGGGCTCCGATGCCCTGCTCCCTGCTCATGTCATGCGGGCGAGAGGACTCGAACCTCCAAGGGCTTTCGCCCAACGGGACCTAAACCCGCCGCGTCTACCAGTTCCGCCACGCCCGCGAGGGTCTGATTCTAGGGCCGCGCCCGTCTCGAGGGGGAGCCGTCAGCCCCCGGCTAGACTCACCACCAGGCCCCGTAGCTCAGCGGATAGAGCGGCAGACTTCGAATCTGCGCGCGGAGGTTCGACTCCTCCCGGGGCCGTACTAGAGAATCTCCTGCAAAAGGCACGCGCCAGGGGGAGCTAGTCAGCAGACTCTCGAAGTGCTGGGCCTCCAAGGAGCCACATGCCGAGTGACAGGAGCAAGGTCAGTAGCGAACCGCCGGCGCGGCTAGTGTCTCTCGGGGTTCCACCCGACTTCCCCGTGGTTGCCTTCTAGCAGCTAGCGGGCCAGCGCCGGCGGTTACCAGTCCCTCCTCACGGCTGCGTAGTCGGTCTCGCGTGAACGCCCGTCCGGGCCCTCCTGTGGCTTGCGGTCTTGGCGGCCAGCAGAAGCCTCAGGAGGGCCCGGACATTTCCTCTCAGCCGTTCACAACGTCCTTGTGGGTAGTCCCCGCTAGCAGCTGAGCGTGGCCTTGATCGTGTTGGCCTGCGTGGTGAGGGAGGCCGCCCGTGCGCTGGTCAGCTTGCCCTTGGCCGCCTGCTTGGTGACCATGTCGAGGAACTGGACCAGGCCGGTGCAGGCATTGCGTGTGCGGCCTGCGTCCACGGCCGTCTGGACCTCCTTCACCTTGTCGGCGAGGCTCGTCCCGGTACCGACGCCGGTGGCGTCGATCAGCAGCAGGTCGAGCTGGTCGGCGGCCCCGAGGACCTCGACGGTGAACTGCTTCGCCGCCGAGTTCCCGGCCTCGTCGGTCGCCTCGCAGGTCACGGTCGTCGTCGCGACCGGGAAGACGCCGCCCGAGGCGGGCGAGCAGAGGACCGTGGGGGACGGGTCGAGATTGTCGGTGGCCCCGGACACGTAGGTGACGGCGGCACCAGCCGTGCTGGTGGCGCTGACCGTCATCGGCGCTGGCACCGTTACGACCGGCGCGGTCTGATCGACGTCGAACTGTGCGTTCGCAATCGCCGTGTTCGACCGGTTATCGGTCGCGACACACTCGACCGCATGCCGGCCGTCGCCGAGAACGATCGACCCGCTCGCCCCGTCGACGTCCAGCACCGCGTCGTTGCCGTCATGGCAGACCAGGCTGGAAACACCGGAGGGATCCGCCGCCACGACCTCGACCTCGACCCCGTCACCGCCGCTCGTCACGCGGTTGTACCAACCCGTGCTCGCCACAGCGTCCGCGGCCGCAGGAATGATGCTGACCTCAGGCCCTTCGTCGTCAAGGGCGGCGACCGGGCCCCCCGCGGCGGCGTAGCCCGGGCTGAGGATCGAGTACGACTTCAGCTGCACACTGACCCGGATGTTCATGCCGACGTCGCCGCTCGTAAGGACATAGCTCGCCTCCGTCGCTCCAGGAATCGGCTCCCAGACGCAGATCAGCGACGTGCAGCGGTACCACTGCACGACCCGTTCGAAGTCGGGATGCGTGATGTAGAAGCTGGGCTCGAAGCGCTGCGTCAGCGTCTGCCCCTCCGTCGAGGACACCCTCGATCGCGACCGAGACGTTGTCCGGCAGCTCAGGCGTGGACTTGATCGGCAGCGTCCTCGCGGAATTCCGCCCGAGATCGCTCGGAAGCGTGTTGGCGTGTCTTGAACGTGCGCGTCTGCAGCGTTCGAGTTGCCGCTGCGTCCACGCTCGCCGCGACGAACGAATGCTCGCCGTCGGAGCTGACCGTGTGAAAACCGCCGAGGAACGGACACGGTGGACGTCGGGTTGGCGACACCCACACACGTCCGGTCACAGCGGCGGGCCCTTTCGACCGAGCGCGAGCGCGTCGCGACGCGTCCTGCTCGAAGCTGGCGTCCGCAGCCGGGCTGTCGATCGACACATTCGGATACCAGATCAAGACCGCGCCGTCGCCATTCACCGAAAGGAGCGACGGTGGGCGGGGCTGTTGATTGGTGGAGGCGATGGACGTCGCTGCGTCCGGCGCACGTCATGCCCCCCCAGGCCGAGGCAATTCGAGCCCGCACCCCCGCCGCCCCCGCCGGTGGCACCTGCCGGGCCTGATTCAGGAGACCGCCTCCGTCATAGAAGCCGCCGCCTCCCCCTCCCCCGCCGGCGAGGTAGCCGCCACCGCCGCCGCCACCAGCGCCACCGCGGTACAAACCTTTGTTATCGGCCGGGTCTGCGCCTGCCGAAGCGGAAAGACCACCGGCACCGCCGACGGGTCGCCCGGCAGCGACAGCTCGCCGGCTCCCCCGGCGCTACCGTTGTGGACGTCTGGCACCGCATCGGTGTTGCCCGCCGTCCCGCCGGGTCCCCCGCTGCCGTTGGCGCTCGCCGACGCTGCACCGCCACCGCCGCCACCAATGACATGCGTGAAGAACTCGTCCGAATACGACGCACCGCCTGTTGCGGAGACCCCCGGCGAGCCTCCGTGCCCGCCAGGCCTCCGTCCGAGCTGAAGGCGCCCTGACCGCCTCCGCCCCCCGCGACCAACAGGGACGCATATCCGCCCCATCCAAGCAATTGCCTGACAAGCGGATATCGGTCGCGCCGCCACCACCGAAGCCACCGAGCGGCGCGTTTCCACCACCGTTCACCCCACCGCCCGGAACGAACGCGCTGATGGCCTGCTTGCCGTCGCCGCCGAGACAGACGGCAAACGACGTGCCCGGCGAGAGGCCGGTCAGGGTTGCCCGTATGACACCGCCTTCAGCGCCTTGACCACCAAAGTCACCCCCAGCCGCGCCGGTTAGCTCCATCGTCGCGGCGGTGACGCCCTCCGGAACGGTCCAGCTCTGCTCGAATAAGAAGTGCGGGAAGCCCGTGGTGAACTCGTCGTCGGCTCTGGCCACCCCGGCACCGAACAGGGGTAGAACGATCGCAAGCAGCAAGCCGGCCGCCCTCGTCAGCCGAAGAGAAGGCCTAGCCCCTCGCATGGATAGATGCTTCACGTTCATTCCTCCTCGTCGCCTGGATCTCGGACACGGTTCGCCGCGAACCGAAGTCGCTCCCCGAGCCCGATCGTTTGGGCCCAGACGACGAAGGTAGGCAGCCGCAGATTGCGACTAGCTAATCATCCTTTCGGCGCAAGCGCAAGTATCTACTGCGCAGCAGGTGTAAGTCACCCTTGCGGGGCTACCTGGTATCGTGGGCCATCGCACACGACACCGAAGTCAAGGCTGTGCTCCGCGCGTACCAGAAAGCACTCGACGCGCTTCAGCGCCTTGACCGGAGCCGGCGCAACTTCCGCAGCGCCCTGCTCACCGCACACGAGGCAGGTGCGAGCAAGGCCGAGCTTGCCCGCGCGCTTGGCGTCTCCCGTCAGCGAGTCGACGAGATACTCGCCCGCGCCCGTCACGAGCGCGCCGCAGGCGTCGAGGACGTGACCGACTAGGCGTACGACCCAGGAGGTTGGTTCTGGTGGCCGGGGCTCGGCGGCCGAGGGCTGACTGTGGTCGTCGATGGTCGTAGTGCCAGAGCCAGCCGTCAAGGGCGGCGGTATGTGGACGACGGGGGGAGAGAAGGAGTGAGGGGGGAAGGTGGGAAGATGGTGAGTGAGAGTGTATGTAGGATCGACGGGCCGGGGGGCGAAAAGGGGCAACACGAGCCCCCGAGATAGGCGGAGACGACGAGCCTCGACGCGAGTCCCGAATCCCGTCGTATGCAGGGGAATACCCGAACCGCCGAGACGGGCCGAGACGGCTGGAACCTACTTCGAATCTGCGCGCGGAGGTTCGACTCCTCCCGGGGCCACTCCTGCCCCTTGGATTCATGCGGGTTCCGCGGTCTGCGAGGAACCCCCTCATCCGGGGCCATCCGCCCCCTCCGAGGTCGGCCGCTCGATGAGCATTCGCCCCATCCGGCCCGCCGAGACGCAGTCAGGCATGAACGGCGAACGAATGCCGCGCGAAGAAGGCGGCCAGCGCCGCCGCCATTCCCTGCGGGTTCTCCAGATGCAGGAGGTGCGACGCTCCGGAAAGGTCGAACGCTTCAGCGTTGGGAAGCATCGAGAGCAGCAGCTCCCTGCGCTCCGGAAAGGTCGAGGCCGAGCTTTCCCCGACGACGCAGAGCACGGGTTGCGCAACACGAGCGGCGTCCTCCCGGGTGAGCGACCACGCCTGAAGGGCCGGGAGCTCCTGCGCGAAGAACGCATCCGCCTCTTCCACGCAGCGGTCGAAGGCGCCCGGTAGCCCCTTCTCGAGCGGTTCCCGGTAATCCGCTCCGAAGACGCCGCGCAGGAAGGTGTCGACCGCGGCGACCCGGTCGCCGGCGCGATAGAGCTCGATGGCGGGAGCGACGAACGTTCGCACGAACTCCTGCTGCATTTCCGTTGCAGGGACGGGGCGGGCCGCATCCATGAGCACCATCGTCCCGACCGCGTCCGGGAAGTCGAGCGCAAGCTGCAGCGCGATCGCGGCACTCGAGGAATGGCCGACGATGTGGGCCCGGTCGATCTCCAGCCGGTGCAGCAACAGGCTGCAATGCCTCGCGTGGTCCGCCATGCTGATCGGTCCTGTCACGCGGCTGCTGTCGCCGAAACCGGCACGGTGGTAGCTCAGAAGCCGATAGCTCTCCGCGAGCCCGGGCTCCCGGAGAAGCGGCTCGGCCCACGCGGAGGCGACGCCCCAATGGATCAGGACGACCGGCTCGCCCGCTCCTCGGAGCTCATATGCGAGCTCGATGCCGTCGATCTGTGCGCGATTCATCCGCTGCATGACCGCCTCCCTCCACGGTGACTGGGGCGCAGCACCCGAAAGATATTCAGTGAACGCGGCTGTATCCATAACTCGCGTCGGCCGTTCTGTCAAGTATTCGTGTCACACTGATGTTCAATGAAGCGGCGATATCGACAGACGAGGCGCGCGCAAGCGACTGCAGAAACGAAGCAGCGGATCGTCGAGGCCGCCATCCGACTCCACATGGCCGTCGGGCCGGCACGGACGACCGTCAGCGGGATCGCCGAGCAGGCAGGCGTCGAGCGACTCACGGTCTACCGCCACTTCCCGCGTGAAGATGAGCTCCTCACCGCCTGCGTGTCGCACGGGTGGGAGCGCTTTCCACCACCGGATCCCCGCGCGTGGGTGGAGATCCGC
>CAWJNF010000004.1:0-1256175 GCA_963844235.1 uncultured Thermoleophilia bacterium
CGGCCAGCCTGGCGGCCGGGAGCGCAGTCGTCGGTGGGACGCCCACGCCACCGTCGGTACTCATAATCTGGGATGATAGGCTACTCAGCTTCGAACGCTCCATCGCAGGAGGAGGCGGCCACGGCGGACATCGGGACCTGGAAGGGGATCTTTCCGGCGCTTTGCACGCCCTTCGACGAGGGCGAGCGCGTCGATGTCGAGGCGCAGCGGCGGGTTGTGCGCTTCGCCGTCGACGCCGGCGCACACGGACTCGTCGCCTTCGGCCTGGCCGGGGAGGTCCTGAAGCTCACGGCCACGGAGCGGCGGCTCCTCACGGACGTCATCCTGGAGGCTGCGGAGGGCTTCGGACCGGTGTTCGTGGGCGCCGGAGCCGAGAGCGTGAGCGCCTCCCGGGAGCTCGCCCAACATGCCGAGGCGGCCGGCGCGAGCTGCGTGGTGCTCCCTGTACCGGTCTCGGCCCGGCTGGGCGAGGACGAGCTCGTCGAGTACTTCACCGAGGTCGCGGCCTCCGTGTCGACTCCGGTCATGATCCAGGACGCGCCCGCCTATCTCGGGCAGGCGGTGGGCCCCGACGCGGTGCGCAGGGTTGCCGACCGCGCACCGAACGTGCGCCTCGTGAAGCTCGAGGCGGGCCCCGCCGAGCTGTCCCGCTGGATCGCGGCGCTCGGCGGCGAGCTCAGCGTTTGGGGCGGAGACGCGGGCGTGTACCAGCTCGACTGCCTCCGGGTCGGCGCCGCCGGGATCATCCCCGGCGTCGACCTCGTCGACCTCCTGGTCGAGGTGTACGAGGCCGAGGCCGCCGGCAAGCCAACCCTCGCGGACGAGCTGTTCCGCCGCATTCTCCCCATGATCCTCTTCGAGATCCAGCACTCGATCGACCACTTCAACGCGTGCGCCAAGCTTGTCCTCGTACGACGCGGCGTGCTCTCGAGCGCCGGGTTGCGCGCTCCCGCCGAGCCTCTCGGCGACGCCTCCCGGCGGCTGCTCGAGGAGCACCTGGCCGCGCTCGAGCTCACCGATGTCGGAACTCGCGCCGCCGGCTAGGGCACAACGGGTCCACGACGACCTCCGGGAGCCGCGGCTCCGGGAGCGGCTCGCGGTCCGGCTCGCCTGCGAGATCGTGTCCGCGCGCATGCCGGCCGGGAGCGCCTTTCCCTCTGCCGAGGACATCGTCCAGGAGTTCGGCATCAGCCGTACGGTCGCGCGCGAGACGGTACACACGCTATCCATGCTCGGGCTCGTACTCGTACAGCACGGAAAGCGCACAGAGGTCCTGCCGGCCGAGGAATGGGACATCCTGAGCGACGTCGTCCAGGAGGCTCTGCGCCGCGAGGGCCGGGTGGGTCCGCTGCTCCGCGATCTCTACGAGTTCCGCCTGCTCGTCGAGCCCGACGCGGCGCGCCTCATGGCCGAGCGCGGCTCCGACCACGAGGTGAGCGAGCTCGCGAGGCTCGCGCAGACCATGAGCGAGCTCGCCGAGAAGACCGGGAGCGACCAGGACCAGAGCACCGACCGTACGTTCCATGCCGCGGACTGGGACTTCCACCACCTGGTGGCCCGCGCGAGCGGGAACAGCCTGCTCGGCGCGGTCATCCGCGATATCCGCGAGGTCCTGGCGACGCTCTGGACGGTCTCGCGGCTCACGCCCGAGGAGGTCGCGCGGGTGGCCGAGTACCACCTACAGATCGCGAGCGCGGTGGCGCGCCGGGACCCGGAGGGTGCGGCAGAGGAGATGCGCGACCATCTGGCCTGGGCGTCCACGCTCGACCTGACGCGCGTCGACGACAGCACGGCATCCTAGGGCGCACACACCGGCGAGCGAGCGAGGAAACGACGTGGGGCTGATCATCGGGATCGACACCGGAGGAACGTTCACCGACCTGGTTGCGTTCGACTCGGCGACCGGCCGGGTCGCGGCGCTCAAGACGTCCTCGACGCCGCAGGCGCCGGGCGAGGCGATCGTCAACGCGCTGGCCGAGGGCGAGATCGAGGGCTCCGACATAGAGAGCTTCACGCACGGGACCACCGTGGGCACGAACGCGCTCATCGAGCGCAGCGGCTGCAAGGTGGCCTTCCTGACGACGAAGGGCTTCGAGGACACGCCGTACATCCAGCGGATCAACCGCAAGGTCCTCTATGACCTCCAGTGGCGCAAGCCGGAGCCACTCGTCGCGAGCCGGCGCCTCTGCCTCGGCATCGGGGAGCGGCTGGACTCGAGCGGAGCCGTGGTGCGGGCCGTGGACGAGGACGAGGTACGCGAGCTCTGCCGGCGGATCCGCGACGAGGGCGCCGAGGCGGCGGCAGTCTGCCTCCTCTTCTCCTACGTCAACACCGAGCACGAGGAGCAGGTGGTGCGGCTCCTGCGCGAGGAGCTCGACGGTTTCCCGCTCTCCGTCTCGCACGAGGTCGCCCCGATCTGGCGCGAGTACGAGCGGGCATCGACCACGATCGCCGACGCCTACCTGAAGCCGCTGTTCTCCGGATACGTCGGGAGCCTGGACGGCGCGCTCCGTCGGAGCGGCATGACGCGCCCGTGGACGATCATGAAGTCGAACGGAGGCGCGATGCTCGCCGAGGCGGCCGCGGAGGCGCCGATCCAGACCGTGATGTCGGGCCCGGCCGGCGGCATGATCGCCAGCGAGCGCTTCGCCCGAGCGCTGGGCGAGCAGGACGTGCTCACGCTCGACATGGGCGGCACGAGCGCCGACGTGGGCATCATCGCCGACGGCCAGCAGCGCCATACGACGGAGTTCGAGATCGAGTGGGGACTGCCGGCCGCGGTGCCGCTCATCGACGTGAAGTCGATCGGGGCCGGCGGCGGCTCGATCGCGTGGGTGGACGCAGGCGGCTTCCTTCGCGTCGGCCCGCGCAGCGCCGGGGCGCAGCCCGGTCCGATCTGCTACGGCCGCGGCGGCAGCGAGGTGACGGTGACGGACGCGAACCTCCTGCTCGGCCGCCTCAACCCCGAGTACTTCCTCGGTGGGCGCATGCGACTCGACCCGGCCCTCCCGACAGAGCCCGTCGATCGGCTCGCGGCGAGTCTCGGGATGGAGCCGATGGAGCTGGCCGCGTCGGTCGTCGAGATCGCCAACGAGAACATGGCCAGCGCGATCAAGATGGTCTCCCTCGAGCGCGGCCACGACCCCCGGCGGTTCGCTCTGCTCGCCTTCGGCGGTGCCGGCGGCCTGCACGCTGCCGCCCTCGCCCGTACGCTCGGCATCCCGAAGGTGATCGTTCCCCCCACCCCGGGGTCTTCTCCGCGCTCGGCCTGCTGCTCGCGGACATCCGCGTCGACAAGGTGTGGACGCAGGCGTTCCGGTCGACGCAGGTCGACGGGGCGCTCGTCGAGCGCCAGTTCGAGCGGATCGCCGAACGGGCGGTCGCGGAGCTGCGTCAGGAGGGCTTCACCGGCGAGCCGCGCCTGCGCCGCGCGATCACGATGCGCTACTTCGGGCAGAACTACGAGCACGAGGTGGAGATGCCGGACGGCGCCCTCGACCACGAGCTGCTCGTCGAGACCTTCAGGCGCTTCGAGCGGCTCCACGAGGAGCGCTACGGCTACGCGATCGAGGGCGAGGTGATCGAGCTGCTGAGCTTCAAGGTGACCGCGATCGGCCGCCGCCCCCGGGTCGAGCTCGCGGGAGCGAACGGTGCGGCAGAGCGACCGAGGGCCGAGCGGGAGGTCTACTTCCGCGGCCACGGATTCGTCCCGAGCCTCGTTCTCCACCGCTCGGCGCTCGAGGCCGGCGAGACGCTCGCGGGCCCGTGCGTGATCGAGGAGGAGGGCTCGACGACGCTCGTCGAGCCGGACATGCAGGTCGAGCGGTCGCCCGAGGGCTCGCTCGTCGTCACCACGGAGGCCGGCGCGTGAAGCCGCAGCTCACAACCGATCAGGTCACGCTCACCGTCATCGACAACTACCTGACGAGCACGTGCCGAGACATGGGCGTGACGATGATGACGACCGCCTACTCGCCGATCTTCAACGAGTCGCTCGACTTCTCGTGCGTGATCTTCGACCCCGAGGGGCAGATGCTCGCCCAGGCGGAGTTCTGCCCGTCGCAGATCGGCACGATCAAGTTCACGGTGACGTGGACGATCGCCGAGCTCGGCCTCGACGCCTTCGAGGAGGGCGACGTCGTCCTCCACAACGACCCGTACCGCGGCTCCGGCCACGTCCCGGAGCACATGCTGCTGCGGCCGGTGTTCTGGGAGGGTGAGCTCGTCGCGTTCGTCGCGAACGTCGCGCACATGTCCGAGATCGGCGCGAAGACCCCCGGCGGCCTCAGCGGCGACGCGACCGAGATCTTCCAGGAAGGCCTCCTCCTGCCGCCCGTGAAGATCAAGAGCCGCGGCGAGGACGTGGAGGACGTCTGGAAGATCGTGCTCTCGAACCACCGGACGCCTCGGGTCACGTACGGCGACTTCCGCGCCATGATCGGCTCGCTCGACCTGGCCGAGCGCCGCCTCCACAAGCTCATAGCCGACTACGGGCTCGACGTCGTGCGGGAGGCGACGCGTGAGCTGCAAGCCGTCTCGGAGCGACGCATGCGAGCCGAGATCGAGCGGATCCCGGACGGCGAGTACTCCTTCGAGGACGCCATCGAGGACGACGGCATCAGCGAGGGCGATTATCCGATGAAGCTCGCCCTGACCGTGGACGGCGGCGAGGTGATCGCCGACTTCACCGGCTCCGCCAGACAGGCGGTCGGCCCCGTCAACGCGATCTACGCGGTCACGGCCTCCGCGATCTACAACGCGTTTCTCCACCTGACCGATCCGACGATCCCTCGCAACGAGGGCTGCTACCGGCCGTTCACGATCATCGCGCCGCCGGGGACGATCGTGAACTGCACGTTCCCGGCTCCCGTGGCGGGCGGCAACACGGAGACCAGCCCTCGCCTCACCGACATGGTCTTCGGCGCCCTCCAGCACGCGATCCCGGATCGTGTGGCGGCCGCCTGCGGCGGGACCTCGTCCCCCTTCCTGTTCGGCGGCAGCGACCCGCGCACGGGCGAGCCGTACGCGCACTTCCACTTCGAGGGCGTCGGCTGGGGCGGCCGCCACGGCAAGGACGGGAACAACATGGTCGTCACCATCAACGGCAACTGCCGCAACACGCCGGTCGAGGTCTTCGAGACGCGCTACCCGGCCTTCCGTATCGAGTCGTACCGGCTCGTGCGCGATTCCGGCGGGCCCGGCGAGTTCCGGGGCGGCCTCGGCGGCGAGCGCGTCTTCACCGTCACCGTGCCGGAGGTCACCGTCAGCGCCCTCCTCAATCGCATGAAGACCGAGCCCTGGGGCGTCCTCGGCGGCGGCAACGGCGCCGTCGGAGGCCTCTGGGTGCGCCGCGCGGGACAGGACGAGTGGAGCACGTTCGTCGAGGAGTTCGGCACGATGTCCCCCTCGAAGTTCTCCGGCGTGATCCTGCGCGAGGGCGACCAGGTGAAGATCCTGATGCCCGGCGGCGGCGGCTACGGCGATCCCGTCGCGCGCGACCGGGAGCGCGTGCGCCGCGACGTGGAGGAAGGGTTCGTCAGCGCCGAGGCGGCCGCGCGGGACTACGGCCTCGACGGGACGGGCTGATGGGAGAGTGGCGCACCGCCGATACGGGCTATCTGAAGCCGAACCGGACCCACTGCGACCTCTGCGGACAGCTGATTCCGGGCCGCTACTGGGTCGCCAGCGTGGAGGGGGCGGAGCACGCCTACTGCAGCCCCGAGCACGAGGAGAAGTACGTCTCCTACTGGCTGCCGCGCTACGGACCGGCCGGCGCGGGCAGCCGCTGACCCGATCACGAAGGAGGAGCCTTGGCCCCCACGCCCGAAGAGCGTCTGCAGGAGCTCGGCATCGAGATCCCCGCGCCCCCGCCTCCCGTCGCCAACTACGTCGGGGCCGTACGCGTCGGCGAGATCCTGTTCGTCTCGGGCCACGGGCCCTACGAGAACGGCGAGTACCGCTACGTCGGCAAGTTGGGCCGCGATCTCGACGTCGCCGCCGGGCAAGCTTCCGCACGCCTCGTGATGATCAACTTCCTCGCGTCGGTCAGGGCCGAGCTGGGCACGCTCGACCGTGTCGAGCGGATCGTGAAGCTGCTCGTCATGGTCAACTCCACCCCCGATTTCGGCGACCAGCCGCAAGTGGCGAACGGAGCGTCCGACCTGCTCGTCGAGATCTTCGGCGAGGAGAGAGGGAAGCACGGGCGGTCGGCCGTCGGGATGGGCGCGCTGCCGATGGGGATCTCGGTGGAGATCGAGGGCGTCCTGCAGGTCTCCTAGAGAGCCGGCGCCTCGGCCACTCCCGGGAGTCGATCACGGTCGACGTCTACGGCCGTGCCTCCCGTGCGCGCGCACCCACGTCACGGGCGGCTCTCGACGCATGGAGTCGGCTCGGCACAATGCCAGGAGGTGACAGGAGCCGACCCCTGCTGACTGGTGGGTGCTCGAGCCACGTCGCCCGCGACGAGCCGGGCCGACTCGGGCTTGGATGCCGAGTGACAGGAGGAGGGTGAGCAGCGAATCGCCGGCGCGACTCGAAGTCCGACTGCTCGGTGTAGTCGAAGTCATCTTGGACGGCCGCCGTCTTCGCGCCTTCAACTCTCTTCGCTTGCAGCGGTTCCTGGCCTTGATCGTGGTGCGGAGAGACCTGCAGCACCGCTCACGACTCGCATTCGAGCTCTGGCCCGACTCCGACGAAGGTCAGGCGCGGACCAACCTCAGAAAGCTGTTGCACGACTTCCGCCACTCCCTTCCCGACGTCGGTGAGTTCGTCGAGATCGACAACGAGATCGTGCGGTGGATTCCGACGGGGCCGAGCGAGGTCGACGTGCTGAGGTTCCGCGATGCCATGGCTGCCGGCGATCCCGAGCTCGCCGCGCGCCTGTATTCGGGCGATCTCCTTCCAGCCTGCTACGACGACTGGGTCCTGGACGAGCGAGCGAAGCTTCGATCCGAAGCGTACGGGGCCCTCGCGCGGCTGACAGAACAGGCTGCCGGACGCGACGACCACGAAGCGACGGTCAGGCTTGCCCGGTGCATCATCGACCTGGAGCCGACCGACGAAGCGGCCGTTCGAATCCAGATGGAAGCTCATCTCGCGCTCGGCGACAGAGCCGCGGCGCTGCGCTGCTACCACCGGTACGCGGAGGTGCTCGAACGCGAACTCGCGGTGGAACCGGGCGAGGCCGTCGGGGCGATGTACCGGCAGCTCCGGGCCGGCACATCCAACCGCGAGGAACTGCAGGGCGAGGACGTGGCACCCCTCGCCGGAGTGCCGTTGGTGGGCCGCGAGCCCGAGCTGGACCAGCTCAACCAGGCATGGAACACCGCGCGGGAAGGTGGGGCACATCTCGTGTTGGTGACCGGCGAACCGGGGATCGGGAAGTCCCGTCTCGCCCAGGAACTCGGCCGCCGCGTCCAAGCGGAGGGACACGCGGTGGCCTGGGCTCGTGCGTACGAGGCTGCGGGCAGACTGCCTTGGGGCCCGGTCGTCGACCTCCTCCGATCGGATGCTCTCCGGAGCCACATCGACACGCTCGAGGGGATCTGGAGGGCCGAGCTCGCTCGTCTCCTCCCCGAGCTCCTCGAGGCTTCCCCGCCACCCGCAGCGGGCCGGTCGGGCGACCTGGCGCAGCGCCATCGGCTGTTCGATGCCGTGAACCGGGCCATCGTCGGCGACCGCCCGCGTCTGCTGATCATCGACGATCTGCAGTGGTGTGACGCCGAGACCATCGAAGTGATCGGCTTCGTCGTCCGTTCCGGACAGACGGCACCGGTCCTCATGGTGGGTACGGTCCGCTCGGAGGAGATCCCAGAGGGTCATCCCCTTGTCGGACTCGTCGACGCCTTGGGCCACGACAAGGCCGTGACCACCGTGCCCCTCGACCGGCTCGACGAAGCCACGACCGCGGCCCTCGCTGCTCGGCTCCGCAATGCAGACACGATCGATCCGGAACTCGCCGCACGACTCTGGTCGGAGACCGAGGGCAACCCGCTCTTCGTCATCGAAGTGCTTCGAGCCGGGGTCTCCGCTTCGGGAAGCCAGCCGGCGCTCACTCCCACGATGCGGGCGGTGCTGGGCGCTCGGCTGGGCCAACTTCCTGACGGCGCTCGGCGCCTAGTCGAGGTGGCGGCCGTCATCGGTCGGCCCTTCTCGGTCGGCCTGCTGCTCTCGACCACGGGGATCAATGAGCCAGAGCTCGTCGATCACGTCGACGAGCTCTGGCGTCGACGGATCATCCGTGATCAGGGGCTCACGTACGATTTCAGCCACGACAAGCTTCGGGCGGTTGCCCTGGAGATGCTCAGCCCAGCTCGGCGACGTCGACTCCACCGGGCCGTCGCAGAGGCGATCGCGGTCGAGTTCCGCCACGACGTCGAGGCGGCCAGCCCACAGCTGGCGGCCCACTACGACCAGGCCGGCATGGTCGAACCGGCCATCGATGCCTACCGCGTGGCCGGAGCGCGAGCGGTGGCCGTGTCGGCCCTTGACGAAGCGGTCGCCATGTTCCTGCGAGCACTCTCACTGCTCGCGGAGCTGCCACCTTCACCCGCTCGTGATGCGCTCGAGCTCGACCTCCGTATCGCCCTCGGCTCACCTCTGGTTGCCCTTGAGGGCTACGGCTCCCACGAGGCGCACCAACTCTACGAGCGGGCCCTTTCGCTCTGCCGCAAGCTTCACCGAGCCGTGGACCCCCCGATTCTCCGCGGTCTCGGTCTCGCCCGGCTGCAGGGTTGCCGCTTCGACGAGTGCAGCGAGCTCGGCCAGGCTCTCGTCGACCACGAGACACGTGATCCGATCGCTCGGACTGAGGGCCGGTATCTCCTCGGCGTAAGCGCCTTCTGGCGGGGTGATCTGGCGAGGGCTCGTCAATACCTCGAGGGCGCCATCGACGCCTATGACGTGTCCCATCGCGACGAGCATCTGGCTCTGTACGCCCAGGACCCGAAGGCGGTCTGTCTCGTACGCCTGGCGTGGGTCGACCTGTGGGCGGGAGACGCGGGCCGGGCCGATGAAAGGGCCCGATCTGCTCTCGAGCTGGCCGTCGAGCTCGATCAGCTCATGACGCGGTGGTACGTCCTCACGTACGCGGCGATCATCGCGGCCGAATCCGAGGATCTCGTCCGCCTCGCCGAGCTGCTCGGGGATGCCGAGCTCCTGGGGGAGCGTCTTCCGATGCGCTACCTCATGATCGTCGGAGAGGCCCTCCGGGGTTGGCTGGACGTCTGCGAAGGGACACCCGGGGGCATCGAGCGGATCGTGCGATCGGTGGCGCGCTCGCGCGCCGAGGGGGAGAGCCTCCACCTGACCTACACGCTCCTCCTTCTCGCTCGAGCTCGTGGCATGGCCGGCGAGCTCCACGAAGGGCGAGCCGCGACACGCGAGGCGCTCTCGTTGGCACAGCGCCACAACCAGCGCTATCTCGAGGCCGAGCTATGGAGAGTGGACGGCGAGCTGGCGTATCGCAGCGGAGAATGCGAAGCCGCCGCGTCGCTGCGAAGAGCTGTCGAGGTTGCCGACGCGCAAGGCGCGAGCTGGTTGGAGCTTCGGGCCCTCCACTCCTTGGCCAGTCGATACCCCGATCAAGCGCTGCGGGAGGAACTCGGTGACCTCGTCGAGGCCATTCCTTCGGGCCACGAGCTCCCAGCGTTCCGGGCGGCAACCGGTCTTCTCAACGCCTCCGTCTAGGCGGGAACGCTTCGGGAACACCTCGGCGTGCATCCTCGGCGAATCGAGCAGAGGAGCACGCCATGAGCGACCTGATCAAGGCCTTGACCGAGAGCGTGCGGGGTCGCGTCATCGTCGCGTCGGATCCCGACTACGACGACGCTCGCATGGTCTACAACGCCATGCACGACCGCAAGCCCCACGCCGTCGTCCGGTGCACGGACTCAGCCGACGTGATGGCCGCGGTCGCCGCCGCCCGCGACCGCGGCGTGGACATCGCCATCCGGGGCGGCGGCCACAGCGTTCCCGGATTCGGCACGGTGGACGACGGACTGGTCATCGACCTCTCGCCGATGAAGGGCGTGCGGGTCGACCCGGCAAAGCAGGTCGCCCACGTCGGGGGCGGCGCGACCTGGGGGGATGTCGACCACGCGACCTACCCGTTCGGCCTGGCTGCGCCCGGCGGGATCGTCTCCACGACCGGGGTGGCCGGCCTCACCCTGGGTGGCGGCATCGGCTACCTCACCCGCAGCGTCGGGCTCTCCATCGACAACCTGCTCTCGGCCGATGTCGTACTCGCCGACGGCCGGCAGGTGACGGCGAGCGACTATCAGAACGAGGATCTGTTCTGGGCGCTGCGCGGCGGCGGCGGCAACTTCGGTGTCGTCACCAGCTTCGAGTTCCAGCTCCACGAGGTCGGTGACGTCGTGGGCGGGCCGCTGTTCTACGAGTTCGACGATGCAACGGCGGTCCTGGAGTGCTACCGCTCCTTCATCGACGAGGCACCCGAGCAGCTCGGATGCCTCTTCGGCTGGCAGATCGCGCCGCCGCTGCCGTTCATCCCCGAGGACCGGGCCGGGGATCTGTTCTGCGTGCTGGTCACGTGCTGGAACGGTCCCCATGAGGAGGCCGAGCAGGTGCTCCGGCCACTCCGCGACGTCGCCGAGGTGAAGGCGGAGCAGATCGAGGTGATGCCGTTCCCGGCCCTGCAGAGCGCCTTCGACGACCTCGTCCCGAAGGGCATGCAGAACTACTGGAAAGCGGACTTCGCCACCGAGCTCACCGACGAGGCGATCGCCGCCCACGTCGAGCACGGCGAGAGGACGCCGAGCGTGAGCTCGTCCATGCATCTCCACCCGATCAACGGCGCGGCGCAGCGAGTCGGCACCGACGAGACCGCCTTCGGACACCGAGACAAGAGCTTTGCACCGGGGATTATCGGGATCTGGCCGGACCCTGCCGACAACGAGGCCAACACAAAGTGGGTCAGGGACTACTACGCAGCCATTCATCCCCACTCGGGCAGCGAAGGAGGCTACGTCAACTTCATGTCCGGCGACGACGACCACCGTGCCGCCGAGAACTACGGCGCCAACTACGAGCGGCTCGCCGCAGTGAAGGCGGCCTATGACCCGGACAACCTCTTCCACGTCAACCAGAACATCGCTCCGGCGGACGGGAGGTGAGCGTGATGGCCGGACAGCTGACGACGCAAGGAACAAGCGAGATGCATGGGGAGCCCGACACATCGCTGATCGACGCAGCGCGCGAAATCGCTCCGATCATCCGGGAGCACAACCAGGAAGCAGAGCGGGAACGACGTCTCTCCCAACCGGTCTTGAAGGCACTGCGCGAGACGGGCCTCCTCCGAATGACAACTCCCCGTTCGCTCGGGGGGTTGGAGACCGACCCTGTCACCCGCGCGCTCGTCGGTGAGGAAATCGGTCGCCACGACTCTGCTGCGGCGTGGACCCTGGAGAACCCACTGGACTGGGCCTTCTTCTGTTGCCGGCTCCCCGACGAAGGAGCCGAGGAGATCTACAGCCGCGGAGCCGACATCCTCATCGCCGCCCAGTTCGGCCGCCCCCTGAGCGCGACGTCGACCAACGGTGGATACCGCATCTCTGGCCGAGCCCCGTTCGTCAGCAACTGCTACGACGCCGACTGGATCTCCTCGACGGTCCTCGTGGACGGGGACAAATTCGCCGCAGACGAGCCCGAGATGCGCATGGTCTATTTCCCCAGAGCGGAGTGCGAAATCATCGATACGTGGGACGTCATGGGGATGCGGGGCACGGGCAGCAACGACATCTCCGTGACCGACGTGTACGTGCCCGAGTTCATGACCTTTCCGATGGTGCCCGACTTCGAGCCAGGAACGCACTATCGAGGCCCGCTCTATCGACTCCCGGTCGTGGGCGCGGCGGCGTCCGGCATCCCGACGCCGATGCTGGGAGTGGCACGACGAGCCCTCGACGAGGTGACCGAGCTCGCCCGGAACAAGACTCCGGTGGCATCGCGCGGCCCGCTGAAGGAACGCGCATCGGCCCAAGTCCAGCTGGGCCGAGCGGAAGCGATCCTGCGCTCAGGGCGCTTGCTGCTTCTCGACAGCCTGAGCGAAGCGTGGCGGAGATGCATCGACGGCGAGACCCACTCGCTGGAGCAGAAGGCGGACCTCCTGCTCGCGATGGCCCACGCGATGAGCAGCGCCGTCCAGGCCGTCGAGCTCGCATGCAGCATCGCGGGAACGACGGCGTTTCGAGCCACCAACCCGCTGGAACGTTGCTTCCGGGATGTCCAGACGATGAGACATCACGTCTTCGCCTCCGAGCAACGCTATGGGACGTTCGGCCAGGTTCGTCTCGGGGTCCCACCGGATTTCCCCGTGGTTGCCTTCTAGCGTTCATCGCGTCTTCTCGCTCTGAGCCGTCGCCGAGGACACGTCATCTGTAGGCGTTCGAAGGACCCACAGATCTCGTCGCAAGGTCACGAGATCCCGCGCAGGGTCGGCGCCTCTACGCGGGAGCGGCGACCCGCAGGACGGTGTCACCGTACGTATCGGCGATCCACACGTCGCTCTCGCCGGCTGCGATGCCGCCGAGGATGGCCGGCTGGGGCCCCGGCGGCCGCTCCAGCTCGAGCGTCAGCGTCCCCGTGACACGACCCGTCTCCGCCTCGACCCAGGCAAGACGCTCGACGCCGAGAACCCAGAGGCCTGAGGTGGCGCCTGCGATCAGCAGCGGCTCCGAGTCGAGCTCGACCCGGGCTGTGACCGCGTCCCGTTCCGGGTCGATACGGGAGAGCGCGCCGGCCGTCGGGTGGCTCACCCAGACCGCCCCGCCGACAACGGCCAGCTGTCCGGGCGGGTCGTCCAGCGGGATCGTGGAGACGAGGTTCGACGCCGGGTCGATGTGCGAGACGACGCCGGCGCCCGGGCTGAGCGCCCAGATCGCCCCCGCGCCGGCGACGACGTCCGTCGGAGCGGGAACCGAGATTCGTGCGGCTACGGTGCCGTCGGCCGGATCGACGCGAAGGACCGCCGAGCCGGCAGGGTCCGGGACCCAGGCGTCGCCGTCCGCGAAGGCGACGTCGAGGACGGGGACGTCCACGTCCAGCCGGCCAGCGATGCGCTCGGCGCCGGAGTCGATCCGGATCGCGTCGCTCGTCAGCTGGTCGAGGACGTACACCGAGCCCGCACCCGCCACCACCCCGCCTGGACGTCCGCCGAGCATGATGCGGCGCGTGACCGACGCCTGTGCCGGGTCGATCCGGACGAGCGCACCGCGACTCGCCACCCAGACCGACCCGGCCGCGACGGCGATGCCCGCCGGGCGCTCGACCGAGACTGACGCGCCGACCGTGAGCTCCGCCGGCTCGTCGCCCTCCTCGGCGTTCACTACGCGTGGGCCGGTCTCGACGGCCCGGGTCGGCTCGGGCTGGGCGGCACCCCCGCTGCGGACGCCGTCGACGGCGGCGGCGACCCCGACCCCGAGCACGGCCGCCACGAGCAGAAACGTCGCGGCTCTCCGCACGGCGCGTGCTCACCCCTCCTCGAGCCACACGTCGCCGTAGAACGGGTAGAGGTTCGTCGGCGTCGGCCGCCACCCGTGCACGCGGCGGTGATGAGCCCAGACGGTGGCCGGCGAGAAGAGCGGTACGAGCGGCAGGTGCTCCGCGCACCGGACCTGGAGCTCGTACGCGGCCGCCTCGAGCGCCTCTTCGTCCGGTGCCTGCTGCCAGGCGCGGCAGGCGCTGTCGAGGGCGGGGATCGAGGCACGCTGCCAGTTGGGCCCGGCGTGCGACCACGAGGAGACGAAACCGACGATCGCGTCGACCGGATCGGGCCAGAACCACTTCGAGACGAACGCCTCGGGATGGTCGCCGAGCGCTGTGTAGAACGCATCGAATCCCGCCACCGGGCGCAGCTCGAGCGCGACGCCGACGCGCGCGAGCAGCTCGACGATGCGCGCGGCCGCGCGCCGCACCGTGGCGTCCTCGAGCACGAGCGCGCTGAAACGGAGCCGGATGCCGTCGCCGTCGCGGGGAAAGCCGGCGTCGTCCAGCAGCTCCTCGGCGTGTCCCGGGTCGTAGCCGCCGAGGCGTTCGACCTCCGGCGTATACCAGCGTGACGCCGAGGGAATCGGTCCGTGGGCCGGCCAGCCGTGCCCGTCGAGGTCCTGGGCGACCAGCGCGTCGCGGTCGATCGCGAGAGAGATCGCACGGCGCACGCGCACGTCGTGGAACCCGAGCCCGGTCGTCTCGTGGTCGAGCGCCAGGTATACGAGCGACGACTGCTGGAACTCGATCACACGTAGCTCGGGGTTCGAGCGCAGGCGCTCGACCTCGAGCAGGGACGGGTTCTGGACGCAGTCGACGAAGCCCGCCTCGAGCGCCGCCGCCCGCTCGCCCTCGTCGACGATGGGCAGCCAGCGCACGCCGTCGAGATGGGCGGGGCCACGGTTGTCGAACCAGCTCGTGAGCGGGCCCGGATAGTCGTCCCAGCGCCGCACCTCCTGCTCCTCGCCCGGCCTCACCGAAACGAACGCGAAGGGCCCAGTGCCGTCCGCCGCGCCGTATCCCCACTCGTCGCCGAGCTGCTCCCGCAGCGCCTGGTTGTGGATCGCCGAGTGCCAGGACCGCAGCAGGGACGGCAGGCCGGCGAACGGGTGGTGGAGGGCGACGACGACCTCCTCACCCTCTGCCCGCACACTCTCGATCGCCGTCCAGAAGAACGCGTTGACGGGCGACTCGCCTGGATCGCCATGGAGGTTGAACGCGGCGGCGACCGCAGCGGCATCGCACGGAGCCCCGGACTGGAAGCGCGCGCCGGACTTGATCCTGAACCGCCATGCGAGCCCGTCCGGGTCCTCCCGCCAGCTGCTCGGCGAGCATGGGCCCGAGGCGGCCCTCGGGATCGGCTACGACCACCGTCTCGTAGATCGCGCACCACGCCGGGTCGACGTGCGCGCCCGTCGCGGGATCCGCGCGCGAGAAGTCGTAGTCGTAGCCCTCGCGCAGCACGCCGCCGCGCTGCGGTGTCATGCCGCGTCCTCGCTCACGTCAGAACTCCTCGGCACACCAGGGGGCCGTCGTGACGCGGAAGAGGGCATCGAGGCGCTTCACGGCACCCGCGCGGACCTCCTCGATGCGGCCTGCGCGAAGGAGCCTCTCGAACGTCATGCCCCCCAGGTAGACCGATCCGAGCTCGGCCACGGAAAGCCTGACGTCGGCAGGCGCCCGAGTGGGCTCGAGCGTCGCGCCCGCCGGCGAGGCCCTGATGCGCCGGCGCCCCTGGTTCCACGGACAGCGCTCGTCGGCCAGCTCGAGAACGGCCTCGCCCTCTCCCGCGAAGGACCGAGCCGCCAGAGCAGCGCCGGCATCGACCGGACGCACCCAGAGCCCGTCGGTCAGCATCAGCCGCAGGTGCGAGGGCTCGCGAACGAGCAGAGTCAGCGGGTGGTCGACGGGCAGGTGCAGGGCCCGCACCTGCCCGACGAGGTCGAGCGAGAGCAGGAAGCGCCAGATCTCCGTCATCCCACGGGGCGTGGCCGCCATCGCCTCGAGCACGTCCAGGCGCGCGGTCGAGACGCCGCCCTCCCAGGAGCCGTGAACGCGGTAGAGCGCATACGCCTCGGGTCGTCCGTCGACCTCGAGCAGGGCACGGAACATGGGCGGGGCGGCCGGCGACGTCCCCGGTGGGCCGGCGAGCCGCCACGAGCGCCACCAGGCCTCGGAGCGAGACGCCAGCCCGGAGGTCGTCGAGCGGACGTCCTCGTAGATCGCCGGCAAGACGTCCAGCGCCTCGTCCAGTTCGACCAGACGAACCTGAGCCCCGGCTGTCGGTTCGCTCGCCAGCTCGACCCGCTCGCGGGTGGCGTCGATCCTCGCGACGAAGGCACCGAGGCCGTAGCCGAAACGCCCGTACAGGTCGCCCCCGGTCGACCAGAGCACCGAGAGCGCCTCCCCTCGCTCGTGCCCGTCCTCGAGCACCCGCTCCATGAGCCGCTGCAGGTGGCCGCGCCGGCGGTGGCCGGGCAGCACGCCGACCATGGTCACGCCGCCGCAGTCGACCTCACCACCCGGCACGCTGAGACGGAAGGCGAGCGTCCCGGCGGTGCCCACGACATCGTCGTCTTCGCAGGCGAGGAATAGTCGTTCCGTGTCGAAGACAGGCGAGAGCCGCGCCACCTCGTCGTCGTCGATCGCCCCGCCGAAGGCGGCCGTGCACGTCCGCAGGAAGAGCCCGAGCTCGTCGGGCCGGCACGTCCGGACGTCACTCACCTGGCTCGCCGCTGCCGACCGGAAGGCCGTCGCGCGCGTCGATCTCGACGCCATGGCGGGCACGCGCAGCTTCGGGCGACGTGAAGCCCGCGCGGACGTCGGTGAGGACGAGCTCGCGCTCCCGCTCGCTCGGGGGCCCGTATCCCCCACCCCCGGCGCTGTCGATGAGAACGGTGTCCCCCCGCCGCAGCACGACGTTCGCGAACTTCGACGCGCTGCGCGTGCCGAACGCCTGCTGGAACGTCCGGAACTCCGATTCCCCGGCCCGGCGCACGAGGATGGCCGCCGGTCGTCCCGCTTGACCCCCGAAGAGCCCCCAGGCACCTGCTTTCACGCGGTCCATGATGGCGCTCACCGTCACCTCCGGCGCCGTGACCGTCATGATGCGCCGCGTCGCGAGCCCGCCGCGCCGGCGACCCGCACCTCCGGAGTCCGGGATCAGCTCGTACCGCTCGACGACGAACGGAAAGCGCGTCTCGAAGACCTCGATCGGCGTGGTCCGGCAGTTGCCATGGATGTGGTTCTGGGCGCTATTGCCGTCCGTCGTCGCGCGGCCGCCCCAGCCGCTGGCCTCGAGGTGGTAGTGGGCGTAGTACTCACCGGTCTGCGGGTGAATCCCGCCGAAGAGGAAATTGCAGCACGTCACGCCCTCGGCGGCCATGACCCGCTCCGGCAGGGCCGGCGCGAGCGCGCCGAGGATCATGCCGACGAGCTTCGGCTGTGTCTCGGTGTTGCCACCGACCGAGGGGCCGGGGAACGCAACGTTCACGATCGTCCCCGGCGGCGCGATCGTCTTCGTGGCCCTGTGCGCGCCGGCGTTTCGCGGGATGCCGGGGCCGCACAGCTGGAAAAGGGCGTTATAGGTGGCCGACGTCGTCACGCCGTAGGTCGCGTTCACGGGCCCCCGCGCCTGCGGATCCGAGCCCGTGTAGTCGACGAGGAGGCGATCGCCGTCCCTGCCGACCTTGACGCGGATGCCGCACGGGCGATCGTCGATGCCATCGTCCTCCATTGCATCCTCGAACAGGTAGTCGCCGGGCGGGATCTCGGCGACGGCAGCGCGCGCGAGGCGCTCGGAGTACGCGATCAGCTCGTCGGAGACCGCGAGCACGAACTCGAGGCCGTACTTCGCGAAGATGTCCCCGAGCCGCTCCTCCGCCAGTCGCAGCGCTCCGATCATCGCGTGCAGGTCGCCCCACGTGTACCGGGGCGTGCGGTGGTTCGCGAGGATGATCTTCCAGATGTCGTCGACTCGCTTCCCGCGTGAGAGCAGACGGACGGGCGGCAGTCTGAGGCCCTCCTGGTAGACCTCCGTCGCCGTGCTCGCGAACGAGCCGACCGTGACCGCGCCGATCTCGGCCATGTGGCCGATGACGGCTCCGAACGCGACCATCCGCCCGGAGTGGAAGACCGGCTGCAGCAGGGTGTGCTCCGGCATGTGGCATCCACCCCGGTACGGGTCGTTGTGAAGCAGGACGTCACCTGGCTCGAGCGTCGACGGGTCGAGCTCGTCGAGTATGAAGTCGACGACGTGGGCAATTGCGCCCAGGTGTGCGGGGCAAAACGACCCCTGCGCGATCATCTCGCCTCTCGCGTTGAAGAGGGCGCACGAGAAGTCCCGCGACTCGCTGAAGATCGGCGAGTACGACGTGCGCATCATTCGCGTCCCCATCTCCTGAGCGACGTTCACGAGGTGGTCGTTGATGACGCTCATCGATACGCTGTCGATCGCACGCCGGCGGGCTGGTGCAGCGTCGCTCGCAGGCCGCGAGATCCGCAGGATCCCACCCGGGCCGACCAGGAGCCGGGCGCCGGGCGGGAGGAGCGTGGTCGAGTCGCTCTCCTCGATCACCGCCGGCCCGAGGAGCTCGCAGCCCGCCGGCAGGTCGGCCCGCAGGTAGATCGGCGTCCGCACGCGGCCGGAAACGGCGAACGACACCTCGCGGAAGGCTGCCGGCTCAGGAGCAGGGCCGTCGGGGGCGTCGGCCGGACGCGGAGGTGTCGTCGTCCCGACCCCGGTGACGTTGAAGTGGATGAGCTCGATCGTCTCGTCCGGGAAGCTGTAGCCGAAGGCCGCCTCGTGGCGCTCGTGAAACGCGGCCAGGAGCCCGTCTAGCCCGGCCGTGTCCAGCTCCCCGGCCGGTGCGGGTACGTCCGTCTCGTAGTTCTGGCCGGCGTAGCGCATGCTGATCGAGCGGACCACCGCCGGCTCGCCCCGGAAGCCTTCGCGCGCGAGCGCCGAGACGACGTCCGCGGTCATCGTGCCGAGCCGGTGGTTGACAGCCGCGAGGTCGACCGAGTCCGACCGGAAGTAGTTCGTCCACCGCCGGTCGACACGCAGATCTGCCACCAGTGTCCCGAAGGCGGAGGAGAGCCCGGGATGGGGCGGCACGATGACCCCCTTCATTCCCAGCGCGTCGGCGATATCGCAGGCGTGGAGCGGCCCTGCCCCGCCGAAGGCCGCGAGCTGGAAGTCGCGCACGTCTGCGCCCTTGTCGATCGTGGCCTCGCGGATCGCGTTCGCCATCCGTTCCGTCGCAAGCTCGATCACCGCCTGCCCGGCCGCGTCGGCGCCGATGCCGAGCTTCGCTCCGAGCTCGTCGACAGCGGCCACCGCGGAGTCGCGATCGAGGGCCATGCGCCCGCCCAGGAAGAACTCGGGGTCGAGCCTGCCGAGAGCGAGGTTCGCGTCGGTCACCGTGACGTCTTCGCCGCCCAGCCCGTAGCAGATCGGGCCCGGTACGGCCCCGGCGCTCCTCGGGCCCACGCGGAGCAGTCCTCCGGCGTCGATCCAGGCGATCGACCCTCCGCCGGCTCCGACGGTGCGCAGGTCGATGGCGGGGAGTGCGATCGGGAGGCCGAACTCGAGCTCGTAGTCCGGGACGTAGTCGACGGCGCCGTCGCGCACCATGCCAACGTCCGCGCTCGTTCCTCCCATGTCGAGGGTGATCAGATCGCGCTCGCCGGCCAGCTCGCCGTAGTACCGGCCTGCCACGATGCCGCCCGCAAGGCCCGACAAGATCACCTCGGCGGAGCGCTCCACGGCGGCGGACGCGTCGACCTGGCCGCCATTCGACTTGAGGACCGAGAACGAGCCGCCGAAGCCTCGTTCCGCAAGACCCTGCTCGAAGCGGTCGACCAGCTGGGCGACGGCGGGCTTCAGGTAGGCGTCCACGATCGTCGTGTTCGCGCGCTCGTACTCCCGCCAGGTCGGCGCGATCGCGTGCGAGACGGAGAGATGCAGTCCCGGAAAGCGTGTACGCAGCGCCTCGGCGAGCCGGGCCTCGTGCTCGGGGTTCGCGTACGCGAAGAGCAGGCTGATCGCGACCGCCGGCGCCGGGCCATCACAGACCTCGAGGCGCCGTGCGATCTCGTGTCCGAGGCGGTCGACCTCGGTCGCGAGCAGCGGCCGCGCCGGAGTGCCGTCGGCCGCCACCCTCTCGTCGACCTCGAGGCAGCTCTCCCGTTCGACGAACGGCCTGGGCTTTTCCCACTGGAGGTCGTAGGGATCCTTCTTGTCGACGCGCTGGATGATCGGTACGTCGCGGAATCCAGCCGTCGTGACGAAGATGACCTCGGCGCCCCTTCGCTCGAGGAGGGCGTTCGTGCCGACGGTCGTGCCGAGGACGATCGTCTCGGCTGCGGCCGGGTCGACGCCGGCGGCCTCGAACGCGTCGAAGATGGCCCGCGCAGGGTCGGCCGGCGTCGAGGGGCTCTTGCCCGCCGCCAGGATGCCCGTCTCGTCGTCGAATGCGACGAGATCCGTGAAGGTGCCGCCCGTGTCGATGCCGACGTGGAGCACTGGCTCTAGCGCCTAGCCGGACGTTCCGCGGCGGCTCGGCGAGCGAGCGAGCAGCTCGCAGTCCGGCCCGCAGAAGAGATGCTCGGCGCCGCCCCCGCGAGACCGCCCAGACCCGACCCGGAAGCGGCCGGCCGCAGAGCTCGCAGTGGTCGGTCGGCATCTCGTACCAGGCGAGCGTCCGCCGCCTCCAATCGCCGTTCGGTCGCTCGCCTGCCATCAGCTGGGTCTCGATCGGCGACGAGTATAAGTTATAGCCCCGTGGTGAGCGCTCGGTGAGAGCCGCGTACCGCGTCGCTTACCCGAGGTTGCGCGCGGTGCCTCGCCCGATCTGCTCGCGTATCGAGGCCTACGGCGACAGCCCTGCTGGTCGAGTAGGCGAGGTGCGGAGGTTCGAGCCATCAGGGGGAAGAACCAGCGTCGCCCGTATTGGAGTAGTCTCGAGTCGGAGGATGGGAGGGCCGATACGTCGGCGCTGTAACCCCTGAAAGGAGCTAACTCGTGCTGAGCAAAGCCGTTGTCGCCGCTGTTTCCTGCGCTCTGGCCCTTGGTGCGGCTGGCACCGCCGCTGCCGCGATAGGCCCCGGGACGTTCACGGTGTATGGCAACGAGGCGTCCCAGTCGCTTGTCGTCGATCGCAACAAGAACGGACAGCCAGATCCCGGCGACGTCCTTTCGATCATCGGCCCGCTGGATAACGGCAGCTTCCAGATCGGCGTCTGGCGTGCAAATGTCCGCTTTGTCGACTCGTCGACCCTTAGTGTGGCCGCCGAATTCCGTTTTTGGGGAGGGGCCCTGTTCGTGGCCGGCTCGTTCAATCCGAACGTCGGCCCGCCGCCCGCCCTGTCAGTGGTCCAAAGCAAGGGCTCGTTCCGAGGCCTGACCGGCGGGCTGGCCGTCACCAACACTGCGTCGGGCGGGAACGTGTTCACGTTCACGCTGCGTTGTGGATCAGCCGAACACGATGTCCGTCCTCCTAGGGACGATCATCCGGGCCTCTGTCGACGGTAGAGGACAGCGGAGGGCCTTGTCCGCCTGACATCGGAGCCGGACGAAAGAACGAAAGCCCCGCAACCGCGGGGCTTTCTCATGAAGCGGGCGATCACCTCGCTCCAGCGCAGGCGCGCATCTCGCCAAGTCTGAGCCCGCCATAGGCGCCGGTCGTCCATAGCGCTCAGTCGGTGTCAGGCAGCGCGTCGAGGAGTTCGGCGACTTCTGCCGGCGCGGCTACCGGCTCGCGGGTCCCGGCTGGCGGCGGCAGCCGCAGGTTCGACGTAGGGTTGGCCGCGAGTGCCCGCCGGAAGATGACTTCAGAACGACGAGTGCGTTGCGACACGTCGACCCCGAGAACCCGTCTGCACGCACCCGGTCGAGGAGGTCCTGCACGTCGCGGCGCTCGATGTCCGAGAGCCGCTGTGGCCCGAGCGGCGTCAGCACGTAGCGGATCAGCACGGAGCGAAACTGGCGGACTACGGCGGGCTCGCAGGTGCTGCCCGGGCGGGTGGTGAGGGCGCCCCGCCGCTGCGAGCTCAAGCCACTCGTCGGCCTCCTCCCGCAGCGTTCGCCGGACAGGCGCGCGGAGGTCCCTCGCGCTCCTGCGTGGCCGACGTCGATCCGCCATTGCCGCGCGGCCGCGAGCGCCCCTGTGCCGCTGAACGTGCGCCGTATCTTCGTGTTCGACCTGGGGTCGAAGATCCACGCCTGCGGGCGGATGCCGCCGTGACGCAGCGGGCGATCGCGGACTACCTCGATCGGCGCCCGGATACTGCGAAGATCGTGCGGCAGGACCCCGTTCGCTGCACGTCACAGCGACCGTGAACGAGCTCCGCGAACTGTCGGATGCCGACCTCGAGGCCCGCCTGGCGGCGGCCGACACGACCTGATCGTCGGCGGGCTACCCAGGCCCGGCGGGAAGCCACACCACCTTTGGGGGGCCAGTTCTCAACCAGACGGGTGCCAGCACCTCCGAAAGCGATGGCTGTTGTTCGTTCTCTCCAGATACACGGACAGCAAGGGAGCAGAACGGATGACCACCAACGTGAACAGCAAGCCGAGCCGCTCGCACTCGTCGGGGCGTTCCAAGTACTACCAGCAGGAGAACCGGGGCGAACTCGCCCAAGTGCGATCCCCAAACGCATTTGTCCTCGCGCGGATGAGCTACGGCGCGATTTCGTAGGACTCCGACCCGACATGTGGGAGCTCGGTGGCGGCTTAGAGGACGCCCAGGCGCCGACCACAGCACATATCTGGCATGGCCTGTCCAAGCCGCTGACGGGTCGCGGTAAGCAACATCTGGGTTGCCAACAGCGACGAACGGGTAAGGCGCTTGCGTGGAGTATGTTCGCAATCTCGCCGAGTGGCGTGGCAAGTACCTCGTCGATCGAGACGGCGACAAGATCGGCAAGCTCGAGGACGTGTACGTTGATGTGGAGACCGACGAGCCGATGTTCGGCACCGTGAAGGAGGGCCGTCTCGGCCGGCATTTGACGTTTGTGCCGCTGGCGGGGATCGGGATCGGACCCGACGACCTCCAGGTGACGGTGTCCAAAGAAGAAGTCAAGGGTGCCCCGAACATCGATCTGGAGGGTGAGGAGCTCTCCCAGATCGACGAGGCCGCGCTCTACCACTACTACCAGCTCAACTACACGCCGCCAGGCCTAGAAAGCGGCCGCCGGCTGGCCCGCCGTTAGGGTTCACCGGGCCACGCGGCTCACCCACCAGAGAAGGAGCGCTGAATGGCTACTGACGCACGAGCGGGTTCGGCCGGCCTGGGCTTGGGCGGGATTCTCGTCATCGCCGGGATCGTGGTCGCGATCGTGTGGAGCGTTTGGCTCGGAATCATCCTCGCCGTGGTCGGGCTCGTCGCCTTTGGTGGCTTCGCTAAGGGCAAGTGGTATTGACCGACCGTCGGAAGGGGTAAGGCTGCTGGCACCCGTCGCATCGTGCGACGGGCGAACAGACGGGATGGCGCCCGTGGGGCAATTGGTCTTCGAGGCGTGGTGGAAGGATCAACGGGGGCCACTCCACGGCTGCGAGTTTTAGACCGGGACAGATCGACATACCCGAAGGTCGCTGCGGTAGGGGCGTTGCGCGCTCACGAAGCAGTAGAAGCGCCGGGCATTGGCGCAGTAGGTGCAGGGGATCGCAAAGCCAAAGAGAGCCTTTGGGCCCCCGTGCCAGGCGACAAGCCGGTCGTAAACCGGTACCACTCGCCAACACGCCTCATGAGTGGCCGCCGTCCGCAGAGGCTCGTCGTAGGATCGCCATGCGAAGCGGGTGGCCGAGCTCGGTTGCGGCGGTTCCGGGAAGTTGCGGCGGTCCCGGGAAGACGACGCTCGCGCGCGAGCTGGGGACGCGGGTTGGGATCGAGGTCGTGCATCTCGACGGCCTCTACTACGGCCCGGACTGGAACGCGGCTGCGTGATCACGGCTCTCGTGCCTCGGCCCTTGCACGCCATCGTCGCGAGGTATCCGAAAGACGGCGACGCCGTCAACGGCCGGGTTCACTTCAACGAGTCCTTTCCGCCCAGGCGGTCAACGCCTCGGCCGCTTGCCCGAAGTCTCTAGCCTGCAGCAACTCGGCGAGCGCCCTGGCGACGGCGGATGAGCTCGGGCCGGCGAGCATGAAGAGTAAGACGAGAGTCGCCTGCGCCTCGCTCGGGTCGTGCACGCGGAGCTCATGGCAATAGCGGGCGTGCCAGCGCAACGCGGCCCGCTGGAACCGCGGCAAGTCCTTTCGAGCCAGCAGTAGAAGGAGCGCGAGAGCATCGACCAGACTGACGTGCTGAAGCTCGGCTGCCGCGGACAGTGCCTCGAGCACGTTGCCCCGGTCGAGTGCGCGGCGGAAGCGGCCGTAGGCGGAGCCCTGCGAGATCACGGGAACGTATGTTCGCAGAGCCCGAGCGATGCCCTCGTGCCTCACTCGCCGGCCATCTCGCTGGACCGAGGCTCGGACGCGATAGGTACCGTAACGCCCCATGGGCCGGAACATCCTCGTTGTCAGTACCGTCGAACATGCCGACGACGTTCTGCGCGCTCATGTCGGGGAGACTGACGCCATCAAGGTAGTCGTGCCGGTCGTGCGGCAAGGAATGCTGGACTGGCTCGCCAATGATCAGAAAGCCTTCGGGCATGCCGAGGAAGTCGCCGACCATACGGCTGAGCAGCTGTCTGGCGAAACAGTTGAGGCTGTTGCCGGCGAGGCCGACGTCGATCTGGCCATCCACGACGCTCTCGCCACCTTTCCCGCGGACGAGATCGTCGTTGCGGTTCGTTCAGCGGACAGGGCGGGACTTGTCGAGAAACTCGCGATGGACGATGCGCCGCGGCACAGCATCGAGGGAGTGCCTGTCCGCTTCATGGTGATCCCGGACTAGCTCAACGCGTACGCAGTTGCTCGAGGAGCTCGCGCCCAAGGCGCCCTGCACCCGTTTTGGCCCGTCCAGCAAGAGCAGCAGGGGCGAGCACGGCCTGGGCCGGCCCCACGTTTCTGGACCCGCTCGCGTGTGGCGGGATGCCCACCTCACCGCGGCCTGCCGGACCTGATCCTCGTCATCCTCGTCGGCGAGCAGCAAGGCAGCTCGAGCCGATGATCAGAAGTCGTCCTTGAACCACCCGACGAAGGTCTCCTTGTCGGCTTGGAGGGATGTCAGCGGCTGCGGCTTGCGGGTCTCGAGTTGGTACGACGTGACGTAGCCATGGGGCCTCCCTGGTAGGTGTGCCCCATGGCTACCGCTTTCAGGAGAGAACGGACAGTGATTGCCCGCCGTCGAAGAAAGGTGGGCACACCGCTAACCCGCGTCAGTTGCATCCCGGGCTAGCCCGCGTAAGTGGGTATTTACGCAGCACTCCCGGCCTTGACGCTCTCGCCGCTGATCCGGGTGGCGATCTTCTCGACCTCGCGTAACGTGACTTTCTCGTCGGCGAGGTTCTCGTCGAGGAGTTCGACGGCTTTGTCCTCGCCGAGCGCCTTCGCCATGCGCCTCAGTCCTTCGTAGGCTGCGATCTCGTAGTTCTCGGCCCGGGCTGCGGCTCCGAGATCGACCAAGTCGATAAGCGCTGCAGGGGTCTTTTCTGTCAACTCGTCGTGCTCTTTCTTCAGGCCTTCGAAGCCGACGCACTCTTCGGTGTGCGGCTCCTCGCCGAACACCTCGAACACCTGCTCGACGTTCCTGACATGCTGGCGCGTCTCCTCGAGGTGCTTCTCAAGTCCAGCCGTGAACTCCTCGTCCTGCACTTCCCCGATCAGCTTCGGCAGCGCCTCGTTGGCCAGGGCCCGCTCGACGTAGAGGATGTCGCCGAGCTCGTGCAGGAAAAGTGCACGCGGACTGTCGATCTCGGACATCGGATCTCCTTCTGTTGCGACGGCTTCCGGTTCTCCGGACGGTTTCCGGTTCTCCGGCAAGCGAGGAATCGGCGCAGTCCCACATGGTGAGGCCGATGATGGCCCCGCACATGAATCGGCGCCGCGTACAACAAGAGCTTTCCCGCCCTCGGCCAATGGCAAACAACGAGTAGCCTGGATCCAAGGCCAGGGTGATCTGCGAGGCAAATGCGCCAGCTGCGCGCCAGTCGCCACCTCCGCGGAGCGATCTCCAGCGGATCTCAGCGGACGAGGCGAAGATCCCTGGAAAGCGAAAAGTCGCTGCGAACGAGCGACTTTCCGCTTGGTCTCGCTAAGCGGGCGACGGGACTCGAACCCGTGACCCTCAGCTTGGAAGGCTGACGCTCTAGCCAACTGAGCTACGCCCGCGTTCGGTCGAGCTTAGCTCACGGCCGACTCACCGGCGCCGCCGGGAGCCCGCTGGCGCGCGGGCTGCAAGCTGAGCGCCAGCACGCTGGCGACGATCAGCGCGCCACCGGCGAGCTGGAGCGCCGTGAGCGACTCGCCGAGCACGGCGTAGGCGAGCAGGACGGAGACGAGCGGCTCCGCGCTCGAGAGCAGGCCGACGACCCCCGCCTCGGTGCGCTGGACGCCGGTGTAGAAGAGGCCGATCGGAATCACGGCGGCGACGAACACGGCGCAGAGCGCCCAGCCCCAGGCTTCCCCGGAGAGGGAGAAGTCGGGTGCGCGCACGGGTACGGCAAGCGTCAGGCCGATAGCCGGGCTCGTGAACATGAGCGCACCGAGGACGAGCGGCGACAGCGGGTAGGTGGTCAGCAGGTGGCGACTCGAGAGGATCAGGCACGCGACGCACAGGCCCGCGACCAGCCCGAGCACGATGCCGACCCACGTGGCCGAGTCTGGAACGCCGATCGTGAGCGCGACGCCGGCGAGGGCAACAGCCAGGATCGCGGCTCGCCGGGGACCGAGCTCCTCCCCGAAGAGCAGGGCGGCGCCCACGGCGGTGATGATCGGATACGCGAAGTAGAGCAGCGTCACGAGCGCGATGGGCGCACGCGCATAGCCCTCGAAGAGCGCGTAGGCGACGCCGAACTGGAAGACACCGAGCGAGGCCGCTACGAGGGCGAGCCTCCGATCCGGGAGAGCGTCACGCCGCGCCAGCGCCAGCAGCGCGAGCGCCGGCCCCGTGATTGCGAAGCGCAGGAACAGCAGCGTGTACGCATCGCCGCCGGCGTCGTAGAACAGCTTCGAGAACATGCCCAGCGTGCCGAAGCACGCGGTCGCGACGAGAACGAGGACGATGCCGCTGCGCCGCGAGGGGACGCCTGCGGGTCCGCTGCCGTGTCTCAGCTAGTGCCCTGAGCCTCGGCCGTCGAGCCCGTCGCGGGCAGCTTCGCCGCGAGGTTCTCGGCAACTTCGCCCAGCAGGTTCAGAGCCGCCCTCAGCGAGGGATCGTCGCTTGCTTTCGCCATCTCGAACGCGCGGCGCGCAATCGTCCGCAGCTCCTCCCGCTCGAACCCGTCAGCCGTGTCCACGGTCGCGAACGGTAGTCGATCCCAGGCCTTACGCCCCGGCCTTCAGCTCCGCCACGCGAAGGCGACGCGTGAGCTCCCGCAGCATTGCGAGCGCGATATCGGGCTCGTCCTTCAGCATCTTCGTAAACGGGGCACGCGAAAGGCGAAGGCAGAGGACGTTGGTGCTCGCGACCACGGTCGCCGACCGGGTGCCGCCGTCGAGCAGCGCCATCTCGCCGAACGAGTCTCCCACGGAAAGCGGAATGGCCGGCAGGCCGGCCACGCGCACAACCGACGCCTCGCCGTCGAGGATGACGAAGAACGCGTTGCCCGGCTCGCCCCGCCGCACGATGCGCGAGCCGGCGGAGAACCGTGCCTCCTTGGCGAGATTCGCGATCTTGCGGACATGGCGCTTCGAGACTTCTGCGAAGAGGGGCAGCTCCTGAAGCACCGAGGCCCAGAGCTTCCCGCTGTCGGATGGTCGACCCCCGGTGAGGACCTTGCTCGCGGCCAGCGCTGCCGCCCCAGTCGCGCCTGTCATCGCTGCCTCCTCGTCGCGGAGGACGACTCTAGATGATTGTTTCCGATCAGTCATCTAGCCGCCACCCGCCGCCCACGCCGTCATCTAGCGTTTCCCGCGTGGCATCGCCGTTCGTCGAACTCGAGGTCGCGGAGCGCCTCGTACGGGTCACGAACCCGGACAAGATCTTCTACTCGATGCGGGGAGAGACGAAGCTCGACCACGTCCGCTACTACCTCGGAGTCGCCGACGGGATCGTGCGAGCGCTCTACGAGCGCCCCACGCAGCTCAAGCGCCACCCGGATGGAGCCGAAGGAGAGGCGATCTACCAGAAGCGCGTGCCGAAGCAGAGACCGGAATGGATCGAGACGGCGCGCGTCACCTTCCCGTCGGGACGGCACGCCGACGAGCTCTGTGTCACCGAGGTGGCGCAGGTCGCCTGGGCGGCGAATCTCGGCACGATCGACTTCCACCCCTGGCCCTCTCGGCGGGCCGACGTCGAGCACCCCGACGAGCTCCGGATCGACGTCGACCCGCAGCCGGGCACGACCTTCGCTGACGGGAAGCGGGTCGCCGGCGTCGTGCGCGAGGTGCTGGAGGAGATCGGCTTCAGGGGCTGGCCGAAGACGTCGGGCAACCGCGGCATCCACATCGCCTGCCGGATCGAGCCCCAGTGGACGTTTCCCGTGGTCCGCCGTTGCGCGCTGTCGTTTGCCCGCGAGGTGGAGCGGCGGCTGCCCGAGCTCGTGACCACGGCCTGGTGGAAGGAGGAGCGCGGCGCCCGCGTCTTCATCGATTACAACCAGAACGCCCGAGACCGCACGATCGCCTCGGCGTACTCGGTGCGCGCGCGGCCGGACGCGACGGTGTCGGCGCCCGTTACCTGGGACGAGCTTCCAGACGTGGAGACGGAGGACTTCACGATCCCGACGATGCTCGAGCGCTTCGCGCGGCTCGGCGACGTCCAGAGCGGGATCGACGAGGCCGTGTGCGACCTCCGTGTCCTGCTCGCGTGGGTCGAGCGGGACGAGAGCGCCGGCCTCGGCGAGGCGCCCTACCCGCCCCACTTCCCGAAGATGCCGGACGAGCCCCCGCGCGTGCAGCCCTCTCGCGCGCGGACGGAGGAGGACGACTCCTAGCTCGGCGAGACGTTGCTCTCGAGCGCGTAGAAGAACCCGTCGTCGCTGCCGATGTAGACGACGCCGTCGGCGACGGCCGGTGAGGAGCCCACCAGGCCACCGGTCTCGTAGCTCCAGAGCTGCTCGCCGGTCGCAGCGTCGAGCGCGTAGACGCTGCTGTCGTGGCTGCCGAAGTAGACGACACCGTCCGCGATCGCCGGCGAGGAGAAGATCGCATTTCCGGCCGCGAAGCTCCAGCGCTCCCTGGGCGCATTCGCCTCGACCGCGTAGAGGTTGTTGTCGAAGCTCCCGACGTAGATGACGCCGCCGGCGAGCAGCGGCGACGAGCTCACGAAGCCTTCCGTCGGGAAGCGCCATTCCTCCCCACCGTCGATGGCGTCCAGGGAGTAGAGGTTGCGGTCGCTGCTCCCGATGTAGACGGAGCCGCTCCCGACGGCCGGCGAGGACCACACCTCCGCGCCCGTCTCGGAGCGCCACTTCTCCTCACCGGTGGCGGCGTCGAGCGCGTACACGTTGTGGTCCTTCGAGCCGAAGTAGACGGTGCCGTCGACGATGGCCGGGGAGGACTGAACGCCCCCGCCCGTCTGGAAGCGCCACTGCTCCTCGCCGGTGGCGGCGTCGAGCGCGTAGAGGTGCGTGTCCTCGCTGCCGACGTAGACGACCCCGTCCGCGACCCTGGGCGAGGAGTGCACCGCCGCCTCGGTCTCGAAGCGCCAGCGTTGCTCGCCGCTCGCGAGGTCGAGCGCGTAGATGCTCCCGTCCTCGCTTCCCACGTAGACGAGGCCATTCGCCTCGCTGGGCGAGGAGAAGGCAATCGAGCCTGTCGGCGCGCGCCAGACCTCCTCCCCGGACGCACGCCTCGACCGCGAAGACGTTCCCCGTCCGGCTCGCCAGGATGACGCGGTCTCCCACGACGAGCGGGGTGGAGCTCTCGAGGCCGCCGGTGCGGAAGCTCCACGCGACGCGCACGGGCTCGGACCCTCCGCCCAGCGTGAGCAGCGCGACCACGACGGCGGCCACGACCAGCGCGGCGACGCCGGCGAGGATGGCGAGGCCACGCCGGCTCTTGAGGAACGTGCCGCCCTTGCTCGGCGGAGCGGCAGCAGGAGGAGCGGCGACTGCGGCGTCTCCAGACGATCCGTCGAGAGCCGTCGCGCCGGCCCCGGCCTTGACGGTCGCGCCTTCGAGGCCGGCTGCCGGGCGGGGAGGCGGGCTCGCGCCCCTGCCTTCACCGTCGGGTCGAAGGCGGCGGGCGTCAGCACCCGCGTTTCCCCGGCGGCCGCGTGGTGGTCAGCAGACGCCCTTCCCGGCGCCACATCGGGCCTACGAGACCGAGGACGATCTCCTCGAGCTCGTTCCAGGCCACCTGGGCGTTCTCGGGCCGCTTCTCGACCTCCTTCTCGAGCAGCCGCTCGACCCAGCGGACGACCTCGCGTGATCGAGACCGGGATTGAGCGTATGCAGGGACGGAACCGGGTCGTTCACGTGCCTCAGCAGGATCCGCACCGGGGTCTCGGTCGGGTCGGAGAACGGAACGCGGCCGCTGAACAGCTCGTACGAGATGATCCCGAGCGAGTAGAGGTCAGCCGGCGGCCCCACGTCCGTCCCCATCGCCTGCTCGGGCGCGGAGTAGGTCGGCGTCCCGCAGAACATGCCGGTCATCGTCTTGAAGGTCAGGTCGCTCCCGGCGCTGTCGATCGCCTTCGCAATGCCGAAGTCGGCGATCTTGATCCGCCCCTCCGACGTGACCATGAGGTTCTCGGGCTTGAGGTCGCGGTGGACGACGCCGTGGGCCTCCGCGTGGGACAGGCCCGCGAGCACTCCCTCGAGCACGCCGGCGATCTGAGCGAGGTTGAGGCCGCCCATGTACTGACGTAGCGAGCCCGGCTCGAGGAACTCCATGGCGAGGTACGGGACACCGTCGTGCTCGAAGTACTCGTGGACCGTGACGATGTTCGGGTGGCTCAGCGAGCCGGCAAGGTGGGCCTCGCGGAGGAAACGCTTCGCCCAGTCGGGGTCGTGAGCGTGAAGCCCGGCCAGCTCTTTCAGGGCCACACGGCGGTCCAGTCCCTCCTGGCGGGCGAGGTAGACGACCGCCATCCCGCCCCGGCCCAGCTCGCGGAGCACCTCGTACCCTTTGATTGTCCGCAGGGCCTCGTGCATCTGCCAGCGCCCTCCTTGGCAGGGCGAATTCTCGTTCCAGTCTAGGCCATGGATTCCTGCGAGTGCAGACGCCGAGGCGGACCGGCTCGGGCTCCTTGCCCTCCCCCGGAATGGGTGCTACGTTCTCAGCGCCGACCGATCGGCTGAAGTATGTCGCTATCAGCACGAGCTGAGGCGACGTTTCTCTTCGGGAACAGGGCGAGGCCAGACGGTGATCGCAGGAACCCGCGAAGCGCCGTCGGCGCTCAGGACGCGCAGCGATTCGGTGCCCGAAGCCGACGCAGCGGGCAGCGACCATTCGGGGCCGCGTCCCGGTGGCGAACTGCCGCGCTGGCGCCTGTACGCCGCCCGCCTGGTCTCCGTCGCCGTCGTCGCGTCCGGCATCTACTACCTCTACTGGAGGCTCTCGACACTCGACGGGGCGGGGGCGCTCGGCCTCGCGTTCTACGCCGCCGAAGTCCTCAACTTCGCCGTGCTCGTGCTGACGGCAATCCTGTTCCGCCGGCTCCGCTACCGTCGCGCTCCGACAGCGTTGCCGGCCCTGCGCCTCGACGTGTTCATCACGGTGTGCGGCGAGCCCGTGGGGCTCGTCGAGGAGGCTCTGCGCGCGGCCGAGGCCATCGAGCACCGCCACCGCACCTACCTGCTGAACGACGGCAGGCTCGCCGGTAAGGCCAACTGGCAGGACGTCGAACAGCTCGCAGCCCGGCACGGGGTCGTCTGCCTCACGCGCACGAGCGGTACTCGTGGCAAGGCCGGCAACCTCAACAACGCGCTCGAGCAAACCGACGGCGAGCTGATCGCGGTCATCGACTGCGACCATCGCGCCAGCCCGGCGCTCGCGCACGAGCTGCTCGGCTACTTCTCGAATCCACACATCGGCTTCGTGACGACGCGCCAGGAGTTCCACGCCGACCGCTTGGATCTGCTTGGCACCAGGGAACCGCTCTTCTTCAGCTGGTCGCAGCCGGCAAAGGACGCGGCGGGTGCGGCGATCTCGACGGGTAGCGGCGTCGTCTACCGTCGGTCGGCGCTGGACTCGATCGGCGGCTTCAGCGAGTGGAGCATCATCGAGGACTTCCACACCTCGATCAGGCTCCATGCGGACGGGTGGCAGAGCGCCTACCACCCCCACGCCGTGACGATCGGCAGCGCTCCTCGAACCGCCGCCGCGCTCGTCAAGCAGCGGCTCACCTGGGCGACGGACAGCGCGCGCGTGGGCTTCTTCGACAACCCGCTCTGGAAGCGGGGCCTGTCGCTCGGCCAGAGGTTCCACCACTTCCATACGGCGAGCTACTACCTCGTCGCCTCGACGCAGCTGATCTTCCTGGTGAGCCCGGCGCTCTGGCTGATCTGGCACGTGCCCGTCATGGCGCCGGACTCGACCGAGAGCTACGTGCTCCACAGCCTGCCGTACGCGGCTGCCACCTTCGCCCTGCTGATGATCTACGGAGGTCGCCGCGGGATGCGGGCGATCCAGCAGCAGCTCTATCTCGCGCCCGTGTACGCGTTCGGCGTGGCACGGGCGGCCACCGGCATCCGTTTCTCGAGCGGCGTGAGCGAGAAGGTCCTGCAGTCTCGCTTCTCGCCGCTGACGGTGCCCCAGCAGCTGATCGCGGCACTGCTGGTGGTGGCCATCGCGGTCGCCTTCGCTCGGCCCGAGGAAGGGCAAGCCGCGGCCGTCGCTTGGGCCGCCTTCTTCGCGTACTCGCTCACCGCCTTCATCACCACGATCAGCGGCAACCGCTGGATCAACGGATCGCTCCGAGTCGCCCTGCGCACGGCGATCGTGCTCCTAGCGGCGCTCGTCGTCCTCCCGGCGGGGGACCGGCTCCGGCCGGACGACGGCGCGGCGGAAGCGACACCGGCCTGGGACGGCCCGCCCCTCGCCCTTGCAGCACCATCGACGGGAGCCTACGTCGGCGTGTTCAACCCGTTCATCCTGCAGAGCGTCGAGGGCCTCACGAGATGGAACCAGGAGCACGGGGCCCAGGCTCGAATCGTCCACTGGTACCAGCAGTGGCTCGGCGACGAACAGAGCGAGTTCCCGGCCGCCGCGGCTGCGCTGGTGGCCGCTCAGGGAGCAGTGCCGCTCATCACGTGGGAGCCGCCCGGGGAGGCAGCGTCGGATACCGGGCAGAGCGGCGAGCAGAGCGTCCTGGCCGCCATCGCCGCCGGCGGCTATGACGCCTACATCCGCTCCTGGGCCCGCGCGGCCGCGGAGTACCGCGGCCCCCTCCTCATCCGTCCGCTGCGAGACATGAACGGCTCCTGGTACCCGTGGGCTGTCGGCGCGAACGGCAACTCGCCGCAGCAGTTCGTCGCCGCCTGGCGTCGCCTGCACGACCTCTTCGTGGCAGAGGGGGCCACGAACGTCGGCTGGGTGTGGTCGGTCTACAGCTTCGAGCAGAGCCGGCGGGCCGAGCTCGCTCGCGTGTACCCGGGTCCCGCGTACGTCGACTGGGTCTCGATGTCGGCGTTCAACTCGGGCGGCGAGAACGGCAGCGCGTGGCGGACGGTGGACGAGTTGTTCGGCGCCACCTACAAAGGGCTCTCGCGGCTCGACAAGCCGATCATGATCTCCCAGATCGCGACCACGAGCAGCGGCGGCGATCCGGCCGCCTGGGCGCACGCCACGCTCCAAGGCCTTCGCAGCGACTACCCGCTCGTGAAGGCGGTCGTGTGGTTCGACGCGCTCGACTCGACCGACGTCGACCTCCGGCTGCGCGGCGCTGTGGCCGAGGCATTCGCCTCGGAGCTCGGGTCTTCCGCCTACTGGAGCCCGGAGCCGGCCTTCGTGCCCACCCCGGTACGGGAGGAGGCGCGTGTCGCGGCTCGATAGGCGTCACGCTCCTACGCGGTCGCATCCCGCCCATGTGCGCCCGAGGCGGGCGGTCGCACCCCCGGCGGCGACCGGCCCGGTGAAGAACTGGGAGGGCGACGGCGCCCCGGTAGCGCACGAGCCCCCGCCCGAGCTCGTCCCCACGCTCTACGGCGCGCCCATCGCGTTCCCCGGCTGGCGCGTGACGCTCGCCAGGCTGGCGGCGCTCCTCGCCGTCGCCGCCGGCGGCTTCTACCTGTACTGGCGGCTCTCGACGTTGCCCGGCACCGGCGGGCTGGGCCTCGCCTTCTACGCGATCGAGGCCGCAAACTACGCCTCGCTCGCGCTCACGGCCTTGCTGCTGTGGCATCTGCAGTGGCGCCGCGGGCCGAGAGCGTTCCCGCGCGGCACGCTCGACGTCTACGTCCCGGTCTGCGGCGAGCCCATCGAGATGGTCGAGGAGACGCTGCGGGCGGCACTCGCCGTCTCCTATCCGCACAGGACGTACCTCCTCAACGACGGCCGTATCACCGGCAAGTCGAACTGGCAGGCGGTCGAGGAGCTCGCCGCTCGCTACGAGGTGCCCTGCTTCACGCGCACGACCGGCGTACGCGGCAAGGCGGCCAATCTCAACCACGCCCTGCCGCTGACCGGCGCGGACTTCGTCGCGGTCATCGACGCGGACCACCGTGCGGCCGCAGGGCTCGCGCACGAGACGCTCGGCTACTTCGCCAACCCGACGGTCGGCTTCGTCTGCACCCCGCAGCAGTTCGACAGCGGCGCCGGCGACCCGTTGGGGAACCGGGAGCTGCTCTTCTACACGAGCATGCAACCGGCGAAGGACGCTTGGAACAGCGCGTTCTCGTGCGGCAACGGAGTCATCTACCGGCGGGACGCGCTCGCGTCCGTCGGCGGGTTCTCCGAATGGTCTCTGGTCGAGGACGTCCACACGTCGCTCGAGCTCCACGCGAACGGCTGGCAGAGCGTCTACCACCCGCGCCCGATCACGACGGGCACGGCCCCGCAGACGGCATCGACGCTCGCGAGACAGCGTCTGCGCTGGGCCACCGACAGTCTGCGGATCCTCTTCTGGCGCAACCCGCTGCTCGACTGGCGGCTGAGCCTCCGTCAGCGGCTCCACTACCTCCAGACCACGAGCTTCTATCTCGTCGGGGCGACGCAGACGCTCTTCCTGCTCGGCCCGACGCTCTACCTCTTGTGGGGAATCTCCGTCATGCGCTTCTCCGGGCCCGCCGACTACGTCGTCCACGGACTGCCGTACTACGCGTCCATCCTGCTCCTGCTCATGGTCTACGGCGGCGTTCGCGGCGGGCTACGCGTGATCCAGCAGCAGCTCTTCCTCTCGCCGATCTACTGCGTCGCGACCGTCGGGGCGCTCGTGCCGTTCAGGCTGCCGGCCGGCGTCACCGACAAGGCGCGTCGCGCCGGGTTCTCCCCCTGCTCCTCCCTCAGCTCGTACTCGGGGGCCTGTGCGTCGCGGGAATCGCGGTCGCACTACGGGACGGCGGCGGCACGCTCACGATCGCGGGCATCTGGACCGCGCTCCTGCTCGCCGCGCTGATGCCCTTCACGACGGCAGTCGGCTTCTCGCCGCCGGTGGCCCGCCGGCTGCGCCTCGCCGGGGCGACCGCTGCCGTCGCCGGGGTCGCCGTCCTCGGCGCCCTCCCTCTCGTGGAGGCGCCGTCCGGGGCGGAGCCCGCGGCAGCCTCGCCGACCCGCCCCGGGGACCCGGCTCAGCCCTCCTCGGCGCCCGCACCGGCCGCGGACGAGGTTCCGCGGGCCGCCGGGCCCGCGCAGGGGCCGATGCAGGTCGGCGCGCCGCCGGAGGGCGCCTATATCGGCTTCTACAGCCCCGAGGCGCTCGTGAGCGACCGCACCGCCAAGCGCTGGGGCGCCCGTCATGACGTCAACGTGCAGATCGTGAGCTGGTACCAGCAGTGGCTGTCCGGAGAAACGCGGTTCCGCGCCGACTGGCTCGACATGGTCGCCCGCCAGGGCGCCGTCCCGATGATCACGTGGGAGCCGTGGGAGAAGCCTCCGGGCGAGGTTCACACACCCTTCCAGCCTGAGGTGAGCCTGACCCACGTCGCGTCCGGTCGCTTCGACCGCTACATCCGCTCCTGGGCCCGCGCGGCCGCAGACTACGAGCGCCCGATCATGCTGCGCTTCATGCACGAGATGAACGGCAACTGGTATCCGTGGGCAACCACGACGAACGGCAACTCCGAGGCGACCTACATCGCCGCGTGGCGCCACGTTCACGACCTGTTCGTCGAGGCAGGCGCCTCCAACGTGAGCTGGGTCTGGACGATCAACAGCTTCGCCGGTCTCGACGACCCCCACCGCGACCTCAGCCGCTTCTATCCGGGCGACGAGTACGTCGACTGGGTATCCGTCACCGGCTTCAACTGGGGCGACTCGCTCGGCGTCGACGCCTGGCGGAGCGTCGATGAGATCTTCCGCGGCTCCTACAACGAGCTCGCGCGCCTCGGGAAGCCGATCATGGTCTCGGAGATCGGGACGGTCGCCGGCGGCAACGGCGATCCCGCGCACTGGATCCGGAGGGCGATGTCACGCTTCGCCGAGGCGTACCCGGAGATCAAGGCGGTCGTCTGGTTCGACTCGCCCTATCCGGGCGAAGCCGACTTCCGGCTCGAGGGCGAGGAGACGGAGGCGCTGCGCAGCGCCCTGGGCGGCTCGCGCCACTGGGGGCAGCCCGTCACGCTCGTCTCGTCTCGCTCGACCCCCTGAACGCGGCCGCCACCGCCGGCGAGCTCGTGGCGCGCCAATCGCGCTCCTTGAGGGTGTGGAACCACACCACGGCGCCGATCCTCCGGTAGCGCGAGAGGGCCGCGAACATGTCGCGCACCCAGGCGGCCTTGTCGCCGCCGGCCGCGTCCGAGGCCGTCTCGGCTATCCACACCGGCTGTGACCCGAGCCGCGTGATGCGGGCGTACGCCGAGGCGAACACCGCATCGAACGACCGCCAGCCGCCGAACCCGGGCACCGACGTGCCCCAGTTGTAGCCGTCGAGCGCGAGGACGTCGACGTAGCGCGACCCGGGGTAGTAGCGCTCGAACGCGTTTGCCGGCGTCGCAGGTACGTCGTCGACGAGCGGCGACCAGATCCAGCGCACGTTCGCCGCGCCCACGCGAGCGAAGATCCCGTGCAGGCGGCGCCAGGCGCGGACGTAGTCGCGTGCGGAGTTCCCGTTCACGGTTCCGCCCCACGGGTACCACGAGCCGTTCATCTCGTGCATGGGCCGCAGGTAGAGCGTCTTGCCGTACACCTCGAGCGAGCGCGCCCATCCCTCGACGTACGAGTCGTACGCCCCGTCGGCGATTCGGGACAGCCGAAATGCCGGCTGTTCGGGCGATCCCGGCGCCCACGGCTCCCAGGTCAGCAAGGGAATCCGCCCGCCGGCGACGATCCTGTCGACCCATTCCGGGGAGAACGCCGAGCCCCAGCCGTCCCAGTGCTGGTACCAGAGCACGATGTCGAGCGAGCTGCCGACGGCGCGCTCGAGCTCCTCGACGGCTGCCATCCCGGATTCAGGCGCCGGCGGTGCGTAGGCTCCGAACAGCACCCGCGCTTCCCCCCACCCGTCCCCGCAACCCTGCACGCCGGCCGGGAGGATACGGCACCTCCGACAGCGCAGTGCGCCCACCGAGGCTGCGGCCGCGACCCGGCGCGAACGCTACCGTGGACCCGGCGTGCGCCGCCCCGTCGCCATCGCGCTTGCCGTCGTCGCCACGGTGCTCGGCGCCTGCGGCGGCTCTTCGTCGGAGGCGGAGGCCCCCGCCCCGGCGCCGCCGGCGAGCACAGAGCCGGAGACGGTCACGAGTGCGCCGGAGACGGCCGCCGCGACAGAGTCGGTCCCGACAGCGACGTGCAGTCGCGAGGAGTTCCCCTCGCAGGGACAGAACCACGTCGACGAGCTTCCGGACGACTTCGAGTACAACTCCTTCCCGGCGACGAGTGGCCCGCATGCGGCGGAGTGGGTCATCTGGAACGCCTACTCCCAGCAGCTGCCCGCGCTCAACCTCGTCCACAACCTCGAGCACGGCGGCATCGTCGTCCAGTTCGGCCCCGATCTCCCCGAGGAGGATCTGCAGGCCGTCGCCGAGTGGTACCTCGAGGATCCCGTGGCGCTCGTGCTGGCGCCGCTCCCCGAGCTCGAGGACCGGATCGCGCTCACGGCCTGGACGCGTCTCATGACGTGTGACGGCTTCGACCTCGAGGAGTTCACTGCCTTCCGCGACGAGTTCCGCTTCAACGGGCCGGAGGCGATCCCGCCCGAGAATCTCCAGCCCGGCATGTAGCGAAGGGCTCGCGCCGCCCGGCTTGCTACGTCGGGCTCGGGAGGGCGGCCGGCCCGGGAACGTGCCGACGGCCGGGGGGAGGCCCGGCCGTGGCATCGCGGTATGTGGAGCTCAGGCGGCGAGCGCGAGAACGGAGGCGATGATCGCGATCAGCCCTGTGAAGGAGACCGAGGCGAACGCGATCCGCCGCGCAAAGAGCTTGCGCTCGATGAGCTCGACCATCGCCTTCGTCTGGAGCTCGGCTGTGATTGCGGTCATCTCGGGCCTCCTCTCAACGTCTCGGTTACAGGCCATAGGTTCGCACCGAGGGCACGCGAGAGGAATCGCGCTGGCTGGCGTCTCGGGGTTCGGATTTCCGACCCCTGCGGGTTCGGATCAGCGACCGAGCAGCGCCGAGACGGTCGGGTCGCCCCGACTGGGGCGGGGCCGTACCTGGGCCACCGTGCACTGCTCCGGCTCCTTGTCGAGCCGGAAGCGCAGAAGCCGCGTTCCGTGCCGAAAGCGCATGCGCTGCCACTTGTCGAACCGCACCTCGACGACGAGCTCCGGCCGCACGGACGCCTGTTCGAGCTCCCCACTCCCCCAGCGATTCGGCTCGCTGAAGCGGCGCTCGGGCGCGTCGGCTCGGAGCGGCAGGACGAGCTCGGCGATCTCGTCGTGCCGCGCCGGAGCGACGGCTGCGGTGCCGACGTAGCGCAGCTCGCCCGCGTCGTCGTAGAGCCCGAGCAGCAGGGTCGCGATGCGCCCATCCTTCTCGGCGAAGCGGACCCCGATCACGGCGCAGTCGGCCGTCCGGTGTCGCTTGACCTTCACGACGGCCTCGCGTGAGCCGGGTCTGTAGGGCTCTCCCAGCCGCTTCGCGATCACGCCGTCGAAGCCGGCCGGGTCGAGGCGCTCCATCCACTGCTCCGCCAGGCTCCGGTCGGTCGTGCACGGCGAGACGTCGAACGCCAGCGCTTCGACTCGCGCGCGCCGCTCCTCGAGCGGCAGCTTCCAGACCGGCTCCCCGTCCCAGATGAGGACGTCGAACGCGACGAAGCGCGCCGGGATCTCGGCCGACAGCTTGCGCACGCGGCTCTCGGCGGGGTGGAGGCGCATCTGCATGGCGTCGAAGTCGAGCGCGCCGTCGCGCTCGATGACGATCTCGCCGTCGAGCGCCGAGCGGGGCGGCAGGCGCTCCCCGAGTGGTTCCAGCTCGGGGAAGTAGCGAAGCAGCGGGCGCTCGTTCCGGCTCCAGAGACGCAGCTCGCCGTCGAGGTTCTCGAGCACGCCGCGAAATCCGTCCCACTTGGGCTCGTACTGCCAGCCCTCACCGGGCGGGAGCTCGCGGACGAGCTCGGCCTCCATGGGCGGAAAGGGGAGATCGGCCGGCGGCATCGGGCGATTGTACGGGCCGGCGCGTCGCTTCATGGCGCCCTCATGGCGCTTGCGAAGGGGCGGCCGTACGATTCCGCACATGGCAGTGACGACCGACACGCGAATTGGCTCGGTGTTGGCCGGCTACCGGATCGAGGCACTGTTGGGCCGCGGCGGGATGGGGGTCGTGTACCTGGCACACGACGCTTCTCTCGAGCGCAAGGTGGCGCTCAAGCTGCTCGCTCCCGAGCTGTCGTCCGATGACGCCTTCCGGGAGCGGTTCCTGCGCGAGTCGCGCCTGGCCGCCTCGATCGACCACCCGAACGTGATTCCCATCTACGAGGCCGGCGAGACCGAAGGTGTGCTCTTCATCGCCATGCGCTACGTGGAAGGCAGCGATTTCAGGCGGCTGCTCGGGGAGGTAGGCCGGCTGGAGCCGGTGCGCGCCGTTGCCATGCTGGATCAGGTAGCGGAGGCGCTGGACGTCGCCCACGAGCACGGGCTCGTGCACCGGGACGTCAAGCCTGCCAACGTGCTCATCGCGTCCCAGGGCGGCCGCGAGCACGTCTACCTGGCCGACTTCGGACTCTCGCGCCGGCTGGCCGCGCCGGGCGCGCTCGAGCGCAGCCACTTCTCCGGCTCGGCCGACTACGTCGCCCCCGAACAGGTACGTCGGGAGCCTGTCGACGGGCGTGCCGACCTCTACGCGCTCGCCTGTGTCCTCTACGAGTGCCTCACGGGAGAGCCTCCCTTCCGCCGGGAGGCGGTGATGGCCACCCTCTTCGCCCACCTCGAGGACGCGCCGCCGCCCGCCAGCCACGCCAATCCCGACCTGCCACCTGCCGTCGATCCGGTGCTCGTCCGAGGTCTCGCCAAGGAGCCCGACGAGCGGCAGCCAACCTGCCGCGAGCTGATCGACGAGGCCCGCGAGGCGCTTGGCATCGCCGCGCCACGTCCCAGCTGGCGCCGCCTCCCGCGCAGAACCAAGATGGCTGTCGGGCTCGTCGCGCTCGCACTCGCCGCCGCCGCAGCCGTCCCAGCCCTCGTCCTCACCGGTGGGGACAGCCGGGGCGCCCCGACCACGACTCCGACCTACGAGCCGACTCTGGTCCCCGAAGTCGACTCCGTGCAGCGCATCGACCCGAACACGAACGAGCTGGTGGCCACCTTCCCGGCCGGCGACGATCCGGTCGCGATTGCCGCCGGCGAAGATTCCGTCTGGACGGCAAGCAAGATCGATGGCACGGTGACTCGGGTTGACCCCACGAACAACGCCGTGACCATAGCCACCTCGGCGGACGCGCCGACGGACGTCGTCATCGCCGGCGGCTACCTGTGGATCCTCGAAGACGACACGTCCATCGACCAGACCGATCCCCTGACGGGCGTCGTCGCTCAGACGCTCGAGCTCAAGGAGGTCGAGGCGGGTCCCGGCCTCCTTGCCGCCGGGCCGGATTCAGTCTGGGGCGCCATTCTCTGTCGCTGCGGCGACCCAAACTCGCCCGAATCCCATCACGGCGTCGTCGAGATCCGGCTCGATCCCGATGCGCTGTACTCGCCGGACTCGCCCAACGTCCGAAAGATCGACGTGAGCCGCGCCGGGCCGATCGACATCGCGGTCGGTGAGGGGGCTGTGTGGGTGACGAGCGACTACGCCGCCTACGCCGAGGTGATGCGGTTTGACCCCGCACGGGGCAGCCTCGCTGAAACCATACGGATCGAGGACGGCGCGGCCGGCATCGCAGCCGGCGAGGGCGCCGTCTGGGTCGCGAATCCGCTCGGCGACACGGTCTCCCGCATCGACCCGGCGACGAACGAGGTCGTCGCGCGGATCGAAGTCGGGGATGATCCGGTCGCCGTCACGGTCGGCGACGGATCCGTCTGGGTGACGAACTACCTGGACGGGACGGTCTCACGGATCGATCCGGCCACGAACCAGGTCGTTGCCACGATCGAGGTCGGCCGGCAGCCAAACCACATCGCCGTTGGTGAGGGCGGCGTCTGGGTGACCGTGCACTCGCGGTAGGCGCGGCGGCAGGCCGGTTCCCGAGCGGCTGGAGCTCGCGGAGGCAGCGAAGCTACCGCGCCAGCGTCCACGTGAAGCGCGTCAGGCTCTCGCGCGGGGCGAGGCCGCCGGGACGGAGGCCTCGTCGCACGAGCAGTGTCGGAGGGCGCGCTCGCCTGGCGACGGCGAGTCGCGTCGGGCCCAGCCCTTCCTGACGCCAGCGCACGGAGAGTCCGACGACGAGCAGGCCGACCTCGTCAGCGGCTGCTATCACGGCGTCCTCGCCCGGATCGACGAGCACCGGCTCCGTGTCGATGCCGGTCACGTCTTGCAGCACGAGCGAGGCATTCGCGAGCAGCCGGCTCGCATCCCGCCGCCCGCTGGCGGCGTCGGCGGTTGTGCCGAGGAGCCGGAGCGGCGCTCTCAGTGCACCCGCGATCCAGGCGCCGATCTCCGCGGCGGTCCAATCGTGGTCGGCTCCACCGAACGGCACGAGCACCGGAAGGTCGGGGCCTGGCGTCGACGCGGCTCCATCCCGGGTCACGAGCACGCCGACGTCGCACGGAGCATGCTCGAGCACGGCGCCGACGTCCCCTGCCGGTACACCCTCGACGAGATCCGCCGGGGAAGCATCGAAGAGAGCGAGGTCGACGTTCTGTTCGGAGGCAAGCCGGACGACGTCCTCTCCGGGCACCTCGGAGACGAACGCGGCGCCGCGCGCGGCAATCCCGTCGGAGGCGAGCGCGGCCCGGCGCTCTCGCACGCGAAGCGTAGCCTCGCCGAGCGCCGCCGGCTCGCGAACGAGCTCGGCGAGAATGACCTCGCGTGGAGGCCGGCGGGCCAGCGGCGCGGCCAGCGCCAGGAGCGCCTCCAGATCGCCGCCTCCGAGGGGCACGACGAGGATCGAGCGCTCCGGGGTGGGCGCCGCGATCGCGGCGGCGCGCTCGGGTCGCTGCTCGGCGGCTCCCGTGAGGTCGAGCCCCGGATCCTGCTGCAGGATCGCTCGCTCGAGCGCCTGGAGAGGCGGGCTCGGGTCGATGCCGAGCTCCTCGACCAGCGTGCGCCGCGCCTGCTGGTAGGCCTCGAGCGCCTCGGCCTGCCGGCCCGACCGGTACAGCGCGAGCATCAGCTGACCGCGCAGCCGCTCGCGCAACGGGTGCTCCGCCACGAGACCCTCGAGCTCGCCGACGAGCTGTGCATGGCGGCCGAGCGCGAGGTCGGCCTCGATCCGCTCCTCGAGCGCCGCGAGGCGAAGCTCCTCGAGGCGCACGATCGCGGCCTGCGCGAACTGCTCGTAGGCGAAGTCGGCCAGCGCCGGGCCGCGCCAGAGCGCGAGCGCCTCGCGGAGCTTTGCCGCGGCCGCCTCGGCCAGCCCGCCGGCGCGGTCCGCCTGGCCCTCGCCGAGCAGGCGCTCGAAGCGGTGCAGATCGAGCTGCTCGGGCTCGAGCTCGAGCGCGTAGCCGGGCGCGCGCGTGACGAGAGCGGCGCCCATCGCCTTTCGCAGATTCGAGACGTAGCCCTGGAGGACGGGCTTGGCGCTGCCCGGGACCCGCTCGCCCCAGAGCTCGTCGATCAGGCGCGCGGTCGAGACGACGTGCCCGGCATGCAGCGCGAGAACGGCCAGGACGGCGCGCTGCTGAGGGCCGCCGAGCGGGAGCGAGCGCCCGTCGACCTGCACGTCGAGCGGGCCCAGGATCCGAACGTCGAGCGCCACTGAGATCCCGTCGGACGCTAGCACGGGTCTCCGAGCACCCTCATGGCAGCCACGTAGTGCCTGCGAAGCGCCGTCGCCGATGCTCCTTGCAAGGCAACAAGCACACAAAGGGAGGACACAGTGGATACCACCAGGAGATATCGGCGCAGATTCGTGACAGGCTTCGCCTCAGCGCTCGCGGTCGCTGCAATCGCCGCCCCGCTCGCGCATGCCGCGCAGGTGACCGTCCCGACCGAGCTCAGCGGCCGCCAGTTCGGGCCTTCGGCCATGCGGGTCGTGACGATCCCCGCCGAGCTTTCCGGCCGCCAGCTCGGGCCGACGCTCGCGGGCGTTGGAGTATCCAACGCGCCCGGCACGGTTCCGGCAGCGCTCGGCGGCCGCCAGTTCGGACCCTCCGAGCTGGCCCTCGTGACCATCCCCGAGAGTCTCTCCAGCCGCGAGCTCGGTCCCGCGACGTTCACCACCGACATTCCCGTCGCGGCACGGGTTGCGGACGCCTTCGACTGGCGCGACGCAGGTGTGGGTGCGGCCCTCGCCGCCGCAGTCGCGTTGATGCTCGGCACACTCGCCCTGGTGGTGGCCGGCCGCCGGCGCGAACCGGCCGGCGCGTCGATCGCCCCTTCCCATCCCGGGGTGACATGAGCTGGACGGGCCTTCCGAGGCCCGTCCGGCGTTCTGGTCAGCGCGCAGGACGAGACCATCGACCATCCAGGCGGATCGCGCATGGCCAGCCGAGGATCGACTCGGCCCCGACGGGGGATGCGCCGCCCCCGTCGGGGCAAACCTGGGAGGGGGAGAGAGTCCGTTTCCGGAGTCTCACGATGCTAGAGCGCAGGCGTGTGGAAAACTTGCGCTCCGCGACGAAATCGTCGACGGAGTCAGGCGGCCGGCGCAGGCGTAGGTCGGCGCGCCGTCGCGCTACGGGCGAGCAGCGCACCGCCGACGGCGCCGCCGAGATCCCCGAGCGCTGCGGCGGCGACGTCCGGTGGAGTCTCGGGCCGAAACAGGTGCGGGCCCATCGCCTTCGCGATCCGGTCGGCGTAGGGCTGGCCGAGGCGGGTGCCGAGCCCACCGCCGATGACGACCGCCTCGAGGTCGAGCAGGTTGACGACGGAGGCGGCGCCGGCAGCGAGCGCCGCGACGGCCTGGTCGATGAGGCAGAGGGCCATCGGGTCACGCTCCTCGAGCGCGTCCGCCCAGACGCCGCTTGCGAGCCTCGTTCTCCCTTTCCTCGCCATGATCTTGAAGAGCTTCGTCTTCCCGCCATTCTTGACGAGCCGGCGCGCACGCAGCTCCATCGCCGCCCTTCCGGCGTACGCCTCGATCGTGCCCTCGAGCCCGTTCGGCTCGGCTCGCCCGCCGAGCTTCACGACCATGTGACCGAGCTCACCAGCTGCGCCGCGACCGCGCCACGGCGAGCCGTCGAGGATGATGCCGCCGCCGACGCCGGTTCCCCACCAGATGCCGACCATCGACCGGTAGGGCCGCGCGGCGCCGAGCTCGAACTCCGCGTTCACTGCGACGCCGACGTCGTTGCCGAGCACCACCTTGGCGCCGACGCGCTGGCCGAGATCCTTCGCGAGCGGATGCTCCCCGTGCCAGCCGGGAAGGTTCGGCGCGTGGGCGAGGACGCCGGTCTCCGTGTTCGCGGCCCCCGGCGCGCCGACACCCACGGCAACGACTTGCTCGAGCCCCACGCCGGCCGCCTCTGCCGCCTGGCGCAGCGCCGCGGCCATCTCCGCGACCACGTCGGTCGGGCCGCCGGTGGTAGGCGTCGCGAGCCGCGCCTCACCGACGACGTCGTTCCGTGCGTCGACGATGACCGCCTGGATCTTGGTGCCGCCGAGGTCGATGCCGCCGTGGAGCCCGCGGGTGCGTGCCATGTCGTTCTCCCCTCCGCCGATGGTGCATAGAGTAGGCGGGAAAGCCGGACCGTCACCCGTCTGCCGGGTAGACGGCCTCCGGAGCGCGCTGTAACGTCGCGCCGTGCCCGCGCATAGCTCCCCTGAGACCGACTACCTTCCTATCGCGGAGCACGGGGTCATCGGCGACCTCCACACGGTCGCCCTCGTCGGTACGGACGGCACGATCGACTGGTACTGCACGCCGCGATTCGACTCGCCGAGCGTGTTCGCCTCGATCCTCGACAAGGAGCGCGGCGGCTTCTACCGGATCGCCCCGGCCGCCGTCGACTACACGGTCAAGCAGCTCTACTTCCCCGACACGAACGTCCTCATCACCCGCTTCCTGACGCCCGACGGTGTCGCCGAGGTCGAGGACTTCATGCCCATCCACCGCGATCCGCACCACCAGCGCCACCTCGTCCGACGGGTCGTCGGCGTTCGCGGCGAGATGCGCCTGCGCGTCGAGTGCCAGCCCCGGTTCGACTACGGCCGCGCCTCCCACGAAGTCGAGATCGCGGACCACGGAGCGCTGTTTCGCTCCCCCACGCTGACACTTGCGCTCTCGACCGAGGTGCCGCTCGAGCGTCGCGACGCCGGCGTGGTCAGCGAGTTCACGCTGTCGGCGGAGCAGACTGCCACGTTCGCGCTCGAGCAGGCCGACGACGGGGTGCTCCCGCCACCGCTTCATCAGGACGAGGCGACGGCGCTGTTCGAGCGAACCGTGCGTTACTGGCGCGGCTGGCTCGGCCAGTCGCGCTACCAGGGCCGGTGGCGCGAGATGGTGCACCGCTCCGCACTGACGCTGAAGCTCCTGACGTACCGTCCGACCGGCGCGATCGTGGCTGCTCCGACCACGTCGTTGCCGGAGCAGCTCGGCGGCGAGCGCAACTGGGACTACCGCTACACCTGGATCCGCGACGCCGCGTTCTCGCTCTACGCGCTCCTGCGGCTCGGCTTCACCGAGGAGGCCGAGGCGTTCATGGCCTGGCTCACGGACCGCTTCCGCGAGCGCAAGGTCCATCGGGCGGGGCCGCTCCAGATCATGTACGGCATCGACGGGCGCTCCGAGCTCGACGAGATCGTGCTCGACCACTTCGAGGGCTACCGCGGCTCGGCGCCGGTGCGGGTCGGAAACGGGGCTGCTGACCAGCTCCAGCTCGACATCTACGGCGAGCTCATGGACTCCGTGTACCTCTACAACAAGTACGGCAAGCCGGTCTACCACGGCGCCTGGGAAGACCTGCAGCGCATCGTCGAATGGGTCTGCGAGAACTGGGACCAGAAGGACGAGGGCATCTGGGAGGTGCGTGGCGGCCCGCAGGACTTCGTGTACTCGCGGGTGATGTCATGGGTCACGATCGAGCGGGCGATCCGGATCGCCCGCTTCCGCGGTCTCCCCGCCGACCTCGTTCGCTGGCTCGAGACGCGCGACACGATCTACCGCCAGATCATGGCGCGGGGCTGGAACGAGGAGCGCCAGGCGTTCGTCCAGCACTACGACACCGACTTCCTGGACGCATCGGTGCTGCTCATGCCGCTCGTCAAGTTCATCGCTCCGACCGATCCGAGCTGGCTGACGACGCTCGACGCGATCTCGAAGGAGCTCGTGTCCGACTCGCTCGTCTATCGCTACAACGTCGGCGCCTCGCCGGACGGCATGCGTGGCGACGAGGGTACGTTCTCGATCTGCTCGTTCTGGTACGTCGAGGCTCTCACGCGCGCCGGCCGGGTCGAGGAGGCACAGCTCGCCTTCGGGAAGATGCTCACCTACGCGAACCATCTCGGCCTCTACTCCGAGGAGATCGGGCCCACCGGCGAGCAGCTTGGCAACTTCCCCCAGGCCTTCACGCACCTCGCGCTGATCTCGTCCGCCTTCAACCTCGACCGCGAACTGGGGTAGGTCGGTCCTCGACCGGCCCGTAGGGGCCGGATCTCATCCGGCCCGCCGGCTCGGGCGCTACGCGGCGAGGCTCGCAGCTTTCGCCTCGAGCACCGGCATGCCGAGGTCTTGGCAGGTCGCGAGGCAGTGCGCGAGCAGATCGCGGGCGCGCTCGCGGTCTCCGGGCCGGTCGCGCTCGAGCAGCGCCCGCGCATAGTCGTGCTGGGCGTGGGCGAGCCACGGGCGTGCGCCCAGGCGCTCGTTGGCCGCAAGGGCGTCTTCGAAGTGGCGGATCGTGTCCTCGAGACGCGAGAGCGCACCGGCGAGGAGCCCCAGATGCCGGGCCGCCGAGCCCACGGTAAAGCGATGGGCAGCGCCCATCGTCAGCTCCGCGTAGGGGCTCAGAAGCTCGTACAGCGTCGCCGCCCCTTCCCGGTCGCCGAGCGAGACGGCCACCTCGGCGAGCGTTCCCATCGCCAGGAGCCAGTCGGAGTCGCGAGGGATGCCCGCGAAGCGCTTCTGCGCAAACGGCCCGAAGAGCGTCTGCGCCCGGTCGCGGCGACCGAGACGGCACTCCACATCCGCGAGCAGGCAGGCGAAAATCGGGTAGGCGTCGGAGGAAAGCTCCTCGAGCGACCGACGGATCTCCTCGAGCGGGCCCTGTTCGCGCAGGAACGCGACGCGCTGGGCGACGGCGCACTCGTCGACCTGAGCCGGGTCGCACTGCTCGCGCAGGCCGTACGCCTGTTCGACGAGCTCCTCGGCCTCGTCGAACCGGCCCTCGAGCAGCGCCAGCTCCGTCTCGTGCACGGCAACGTGCCACTTGTGCGCGGGGACACGGAGCTCTTCGGCCAGGCGCCGCGCCGCGTCGAGCTCGGCACGGACGCCCGCGATGTCGCCCCGCGTGAGGTGCAGCTCGAGGAGCAGGGTATGCGCCGACACAGCCAGCTCGCGGTCACCGGCGGCCTCGACGAGCTCGATGATCTCGTTCGAGAGCGCGAAGAGCTCCTCCAGGTTGTCAGGGCCCCAGAGCGCAACCCGGCGTGAGACGAGAGCCGAGGCCAACGCGGCGTGGTCGCCGCAGCGCCGAGCCTCCTCGACGGCCTCGAGAGTCAGCGAGGCGCTTCGCTGCGGCGAGGCGACTCGGAGCGCCCCGCCGAGACGGGCCAGCAGCCGGGCGCGGAGCGCGCCGTCCCGCCGGTCGAGGGCCGCCAGCGCCTCCTCGAGCAGGGGCACGAGCCGGTCATCCTCGGCGAGACCCCACACGAACCGGCCGCCGTACCCGAGCGCGGCGCGGGCGAGTCGGTCGGCCAGCCGCGCCTCCCGCGCCCGCTTCGCCGCCTGCAGGAACGTCTCGCGTGCCGTCGCCATGTCGCCTGCCTTTGCCAGCGCGTCGCCGAGCGCGAGGCGCAGGTCCGTCTCGACGTGGGCGCCCTCACCCGCGTCTTGGGCAGCAGCGAGCGCCGCGCGGTAGAGGCGAACGGCCTCCTCGTAGGCGAGCTGCTGTTGGGCCCGGTCCCCCGCTCGGCGGGCGTACGCCACGGCGCTCGCCGTGTTCCCGGAGGCCGCGTAATGGTGGGCGAGCTCTGCCAGGTGGGGCTCGACATCGGCGGCGTAGAGCTCCTCGAGCGCCGCCGCGACCCGCCCGTGCAGCCGTGTGCGGCGCGCCGGGCCGAGACCCTCGTAGAGCACCTCGCGGATCAGCCCGTGGCCGAATCGGAGCCTGCCGGGCGCCCGTGGCACGTCGACGAGGATCGCCGCCGCTGTCGCTGCGTCGAGAGCTTCGAGCAGCGTCTCGCCGGCGAGATCGCTCACCTGCTCGAGCGCCTCGAAGCCGAACTCGCGCCCGAGCACGGACGCCGTCGCAAGCGCGCGGCCGCTCTCCGGCGGCAGCCGGCCGAGCCGGCTGCGGATCACGTCGCGCACCCCCGGCGGCACTCGGACCCGGGAGCGGCGCCCTCGGGGAGCTCGAGCCCGCCCTCCGCCTCGAGCAGCCGCACGAGCTCGGAGACGAAGAGGGGATTCCCCTCCGTGGTCGAGTGGATGGCTGTGACAAGCGCGCCCGCCGGGCTGCGGCCCGCGGAGCGCTCGATGTAGTCGGCGACGCCGGCGCGGTCGAGACCGCCGAGGCGCAGGTGCGAGACGGCGGGCTCCCGCGCAAGCTCGGCCACGCTCGAGGCGAGCGGTTCCTGCACGACCGGGTCGACGTCCCGGTAGGCCCCCACGAGGAGCAGGCGGGCGCCGCCGAGCTCCCGGGCGACGAAGCGAAGCAGGAGGAGCGAAGGCTCGTCGGCGGCGTGGAGGTCGTCGAGCACGATGACGACGGGACGAGCCAGCGCGGCGCTGCGCAGGAACCTCGCGGCCGCATCGAAGAGCTGGAAGCGCGCGTGCTGCGAGTCGCGCGACGGGAGCACGTCGAGGTCCGGCAGCACGGCCTGCACGTCGGGAAGCAGATGGGCGACGTAGCCGGCTCCCGACCCGAGCTGCTCCCGCAGGGCATCGGGGGCGGCGTCCGCCACGAGCGGTCGAAGAGCCTGCACCCAGGGCCAGTAGGCGGGGGCGCCGCCCGCCTCCCAGCAGCGGCCGACAAGGACCTCCGCCCCCCGGCGGACCGCCCGGGCCGCGAGCTCCTCGGCCAGGCGGCTCTTGCCGATGCCCGGCTCGCCGGCGAGCAGGACGAGGCGCCCGTGTCCAGCGAACGCGTCGGCGAGAGCCGACTCCAGCTCGGCCAGCTCGCGCTCCCGCCCGACAAAGTCGCGCGCGGCCTTGCCGGGGCGCCTTACCGCCGCCGCGCTCGGGTGCTCCGACCGAAGAGCCGCAGCCAGCGCCTCGACGAGCTCCGCGCAGTCTACGTAGCGGCTCTCGGGATCCTTGGCGAGCGCCCGGTCGAGCACGGAGTCGAGCGTGGTCGGAAGCTCGGGACGCACCTCCGACAGGCGCGGCGGCAGGTCCTGGACCTGAGCCCACAGGGCGGCGAGCGGGCTCGTGCGCTCGAAGGGCACGCGACCCGAGAGGCATTCGAACAAGCAGACAGGCCAGCGAATACTGGTCGGCACGCCCGTCCACCGGATCGTCGCGCACCTGCTCCGGGGCCACGTACTCGATCGTGCCGAGAAACTCACCGGAGCCCGTGAGGCTTCTGTCGGCGCTCGCCGGCTTCGCGAGACCGAAGTCCGCAAGGTATGGACGAGCCGCGAGGTCGAGGAGAACGTTCGCCGGCTTCACGTCCCGGTGCACGAGGCCGGCCGCGTGAGCGCAGTCGAGCGCGTCGGCGAGCGGCCCGGCTACTGCCAGGACGTGCTCGGGAGCGAGCGGCCCGTCGCGTGCGAGGACCGCGCGCAGATCCTCGCCCTCCACGTACCGCGCGGCCAGGTAGAGCACACCCTCGGCCTCTCCCGCCGCGTAGACCGGCAGCACATGAGGGTGCTCGATCGACGCGGCGAGCTTCGTCTCGCGCAGGAACCGCTTCCGGAAGCGCTCGTCTCGGGCCAGCTCGGGCGCGAGCAGCTTCAGCGCCACCCGGCGGCCGAGGGCAGGGTCGCGCGCGCGGTAGACGACGCCCATGCCGCCACGGCCCACGAGGCGCTCGACGGATACCCGGCAAACGCGTCCCCGGGTTGAAGCTCCGCCGGGCCGGGCCGGGAGCTCATCCCGCCGCCACGATAGACGATGGCCCGACGACGCGAGCCATGGCTCATGGCGCGCCAGCGACGCGTGGATCCGGCTGATCTATCCTCGCTTGTATGGTCGTCCCTGATGCGGTCGAGCCCGTGGTCGGGTGGCGGTGCTGGCGGGTCGCCGACGAGCGGGAAGGGCTCGTGCTCCTCTCGGCGCACCACTCGCTGCGCTGGGCGCCGGGCTGGCCGGCCGAGGCAGCGTGCGCGAGCCTCCACGAGCCGCCGGCGGCCGGCTGTGGCTGCGGGCTCTACGCTGCCCGCGACCCCGGGCTCGCCGTCTCCTACCTGCCGACGCACATCAAGGAGACCCTGCGGGCGCGCCAGCCGGAGATTCTCGGCTACGACGTCGTCATGGCCATCGGTCGCGTCAGCCTCTGGGGCAGGGTGGTCGAGGCCGAGTGGGGCTGGCGCGCCGAGCGCGGCTACCCGACCGAGCTCTACCTCCCGGCGCGCGTCACCCACTACCGCCGCCGCGGACGACGGGTCTCCATCCTCGACGCCGAAGCGCTGGCCGCGTCGCTGGCCGAGCTCTACGTCGTGCCGGTGCGGGTCACCGGGAGCCTCGAGCCCCGGGTGCTGGCTCGCGCCGCCTGACGCGCCGGCGCCACACCCCACGAACCCTGAAGGCCGCCTCTCGGCGGCCCTCAGGTGGGAGATCCGGCGGAGGAGGAGCCGGAACCGGTGAGCGGGCGGTGTTCCTAGGCGGAAGCGCCGCCCGCGTTTGCTCACTATCTCGATCTCGCGCCCACAGACTCCCATCTCGGCGCGTTCCCCGTAATCGCGCCACCCGGTGTCTTACGGTACGGCTAGCCACACCGGTCGTCACTCCTCGCGAGCGTATGACCGCGCTAGAAGCTCGGCCGCCGCTCGGGCGTGTCGAGCCAGGGGCGAGCTCGTTCGTAGGCAGCGGCGGCCCGGAAGACGGACACGTCGTCGTACGTGCGCCCGACGAGCTGCACGCCGGTCGGGACGCCGGTGCGAGCGAACCCGAGGGGACGCTCATCACGGGGCAACGGCTGCAGATGTTGAACGGCAGCGTCATGAGCGCGTCCTCCCACTTCTCGACCTCGATTCCGTTGACCTCGATACCGCGGTCGACGTAATCCTCGCCCGCGACAAGCGACGGGAAAGCGAGCGTCGGGCAGAGGAGCAGCCGGTGCCGCTCGAGGACGGTTGCAAGCTCCGTGTACACCTCTGCCTCGAGCTCCAGCCCGCGGACGAAGTCCTCCTTCGTGACGGTGGCGGCCTCGCGCGCGAACGCGACCGCGTATGCCGTCAGCTCGGACTCGTGCTCGGCCACCACCTCGGCGACGATCGGTCCGAAGATCGTCCCGAAATGCGCACGAGCGGCGCGACCGATCTCCAGCGGATTCCAGCCGAGCTCCACCTCCTCCACGAGCGCGCCGCACTCGCGCAAGGCGTCCGCAGCAGCGAGCGTGTTGGCCGCGACAACCTCGTCGACCTCGTAGCCGCCGAGATCGACGGAGAGCGCGAGGCGCCACCCGTCGATCCCGCCCAGCGAGCCGGAATGCGACGCTTCGGACGCAGGCTCGCGCCGTCGGACGGGTGCGGCCCGGCCATGACGTTCTCGAGCAGCGCGCAGTCCGCGACCGTTCGGGCGAGGGGACCCTCGTGACACCAGTGATCGAGGTTGTAGGGCGGCACCTCGGGCACCCGGCCGTACGGGGGCTTGAAGCCGACCACGCCGCACATCGACGCGGGGATCCGAATCGACCCGCCGATGTCGGAGCCGTTGGCGAGCGTCGTCGTTCCACCGGCGAGCGACGCACCCGCGCCGCCCGACGAGCCTCCGGGGCTCCAGTCGAGATTCCAGGGATTCCGGGTGACACCCCATAAGCGCGAATGCGTGAACGGGGCGCACGAGAACTCGGGCGCGGTCGAGCGCGCGTGCACGATGGCTCCCGCCTTGAGGATCCGCTCCGCGACTGCCGCGGTGTGCGTCTCGACGTGGTCGCGGCACACGAGCGAGCCGTTCGTCGTTCGCTGACCTGCGATCGGCGTCTCCTCCTTGATCGCGATCGGGATGCCCTCGAGCGGGCGCGGGCGGGGCCTGGTGCCCGCGTAGCGGCTCTCGGCCCTGCGTGCCTGCTCGAGCGCCTCGTCGAAGTAGGTGTCGCCGAACGCGTTGACGCGTGGCTCGACCGTCTCCGCCCGGTCGATCAGCGCCTGGAGCAGCTCCACCGGCGACAGAGCACGCTCACGGAAGAGACGCAGCGCCTCGGTCGCCGGCAGGTAGCAAAGGTCGCTCACGGAAGGAGTCTAGGGACGGCACGGCTCTGAACCGGCCCGCCGCTATCGTGGCGAGCCGACGTAGCGAAACCCCGTGGCCTCGATGAGCCCGCGCGCGATCAGCGCTCGCTCCAGCGGCTCGAGTGCCTCGTCTGGCGCGTATTCGAACAGGAACGGCACCCATTCGAGCACGCGTTCGTCGAAGCGCTTGCCGATCGCCTCCGCGATCGCCGCGCCGCTGTGGAGATCTGCGTGCTCGACCTCCCAGGCGCGCAGCCAGTCGTCGACGCTCTCGGCAACCGGTCGCGCGAGCCCCAGCGTCGCGAGAGCCTGCTCCTGGCGGTGAAACCAGGCCGCCGTGCGGCCCCGCATCCGCTCGTGCGCGAACTCGACCAGCACGAGTATCCCGTCGGGCGCCAGGAGCGACGTGATCCTGTCCAGAGCCACCTCGAGGTCGGCGACGTGATGGAGCGACCAGCTCGCGATGACCGCGTCATAGGGGCCGGGCCCTGCGAAGTCCTCGATCCCGACGCGGCGGAAGATCGAGCCGTCCGGAGCGTTGGGATCGATCGCCGTGACCTCGTGGCCGGCACCCGCGAGCGACAGGGCGAGATCCCCCTGCCCACAGCCCACCTCGAGCAGCCGGCCGGGCGGCGGGGGCAGGTGGGCCCGGACGAACTCGTCTCGGCGCACGCTTGTCTACGAGCGCAGGTAGGCGAGCACCGCGAGCACGCGGCGGTGATCCTCGGAGGCGGCGGGGAGCCGCAGCTTGCCGAAGATGCTGGTCACGTGCTTCTCGACCGCCCGCTCGGTGATCACCAGGCGCTCGGCTATGCCGGCGTTCGAGCGACCCTCGGCCATGAGCTCGAGCACCTCGCGCTCGCGCGGCGTCAGGTCGGCCAGCGGATCGTCGCGGCGCCTGCGACCGACGAGCTGCGAGACGACGGTCGGGTCGAGCGCCGAGCCGCCCTCGGCGACGCGCTTGACGGCGGCGACGAAGTCGCCCACGTCCGAGACCCTGTCCTTGAGCAGATAGCCCACGCCCTCGGCGCTCTCGGCGAGGAGCTCCATCGCATAGCCCGGCTCGACGTACTGGGAGAGCACGAGCACGCCGGTGTCCGGGTACTTCTCCCGGATCTCCTGCGCCGCCCGCAGGCCCTCGTCAGTGTGGGTCGGCGGCATGCGGATGTCGATGACAGCGACGTCGGGCGTATACGAGCGCACCTTGAGCAGGAGCTCCTCGGCGTTGCCCGCCTGGCCGACGACGTCGAAGCCGGCCTCCTTCAGGAGGTGCACGACGCCCTCGCGCAGGAGGACGGAGTCGTCGGCCACCACGACGCGCATCGCGGTAGCCTAGATGATCGATTCAACCCTCCAGGGGGATCTCCGCCAGGATCCGCGTTCCTTCGCCGGGGACGCTCTCCACCTCCAGCCAGCCGTCGAGCGCCTCGACGCGGTCGGCGAGCCCGCGCAGGCCCGAGCCCCCTGCGGGGTCGGCGCCACCGCGCCCGTCGTCCGCCACCTCGACCCGGGCGTGGCCGTTCTCCCGCGAGACGCTGACGCGGACGAGACTCGCCTCGGCGTACTTCGCTACGTTCGCGAGCGCCTCGGAAATGACGAAATAGGCGGCCGCCTCGATCGGCGGCGGGAGCCGCTCCTCGAGCCCGACCTCGACGTCGACCGGGGTGGGCGAGCGGCCGGCCAGCGCCTCCAGCGCCGCGGGCAGGCCGCGGTCGCTGAGGATCGCCGGGTGGATTCCGCGGGCGAGCTCGCGGAGCTCGGTGATCGCCTGGGCCAGCTCGTCGGCAGCCGCGGCGAGCATGCTCTCCGTTCCCTCGGGATCCTTGAGCGCTTTGGCCTGCGCCAGACGAAGGCCGAGCGCCAGCGCGACGAGACGCTGCTGGGCGCCGTCGTGGAGGTTGCGCTCGAGCCGGCGCCGCGCGGCGTCCTGCGCCTCGACAATGCGCGACCGCGACGCCCGCAGCTCGTCCTCCCACTCCTTGCGCTCCGTGATGTCGATGGTGATCCCGATGTAGCCGGCGAGCCCGTCGTCGCCGACGAAGCGCGGGATGCCGCGATCGAAGACCCAGCGGTACTCTCCGTCGCCGCGCAGGAGGCGGTATTCGTGCTCGTAGACCTGTCCCGTGGCGATCGTCTCGCGCCAGATCTCGACGCTGGCGTCCCGATCCGCGGGGTGAACGCTCATCCACCAGCTCGCGTCGAGCTCGTCGACCGGCTTGCCCGTGAACTCGTTCCAGCGGTTGTTGAAGAACGTGATCGTGCCCGTCTCATCCGCCATCCAGATCATCACGGGCGCTGCGTTCGCCATCTCCCGGAATCTCGCCTCGCTCGCCCGCAGCTCCTCCTCGACGCGCTTGCGCTCGGTGATGTCGACCCCGGACGAGACGATGAGCTCGACCTCGCCGTCATCGTCGAGGAGCGCCGTGTTCGACCAGGCGATCAGCCGCCGCGCGCCGTTGCGCAGGATCCAGTGGTTCTCGTTCTCGGCCGGGAAATCGCCGGCCCAGACCCGGTCGAGCGCCAGGCGGATGGAGTCGGCCTCGGCGGGATCGATGACGGAGTTCCAGAGCGGGCGGCTGAGGATCTCCTCGGCCGAGTAGCCCGTGAGCTGCTCGCAGGCCCGGTTGAAGCGCACCAGCCGGCCCTCGCGGTCGAGGACGACCACGAGGCACGAGGTCGAGTCGATCAGGGTCGAGATGAAGTCGCGCTCATGACGGAGCGCCTCCTCGGCACGCTTGCGCTCGGAGATGTCGGCCGACACGGCCATGAAGCGGACATCTCCCTCCCGGTCGGGCACCGGTGCCGCGGCGACCACGACCTCGACCAGCGAGCCGTCCTTCCGCAGGCGCAAGGTCTCGACGCCGCTGATCCTCTCGCCGGCGAGCAGGCGCGCCCTGAGCTCGTCGGTCTCGCCCTCGCGCTCCACCGGGATAAACGAGATCTCCTCCCCGATCGCCTCCTCGGCCGTCCAGCCGTAGAGGTCCTCGGCAGCCTGGTTCCAGAACGTGACGAGGCCCGCCGCGTCGACCTCGACGAGCGCCAGCGGCGAAGCCTCGATGAGCGCGCGCAGCCGACCCTCGCTCGAGCGCAGGTCATCGAGGCGTGCGCGCAGCTGGGCATGGAGCCGCTCGTTCTCGAGCGCCAGGGCTGCCGCGGCAGAGACCGAGTCGAGCAGCTCGCGCTGGTCGGCCAGGCTCGGGTCGTGCACGAGCGCGGCGATGCGTCGCCCCTCTCGCTCCACGTGCATGACCGCGCGCCCCTCGCCCTGCCCGGGAAGCTCGATCGGCCGACCGGTAGCGTCGACGTAGATGTCGTCCTCGGGGAGCCAGTACGCGAGCTGGAGCGACGGGTCGCCGAGCGCCCTGGCGAGCGCCTCCCGCAGCCTGCCGGGCGCGGCCGTGCCGGAGAGCTCGAGTACAAGCCTCGAGACCGCGGTGCGCGCGAGCCGGCTGTGGAGGAGACCGACGAGAAACGCGATCGGTACGAGAACGAGGGCGGAGTACGTGGCGAGCCGCGCCTCGGTCACGAGCGCGTCCGAGCGAGACGCACCTGCCGCGAAGAGGACGATGGCGCAGACCGCGGCGAGCCCGCCCGTCCACACGACCGGCGCCATCGCTCTGCGAGCAGGCGCCGTGGCCGTGCGCCAGCGGCGGGAGAGGATGACGACGACGGCTATCGCGACGCCGAGGCCGACGACGTTGACCGCCTGAAAGATCCGGTCGGCGGCGCTGCTCGCCGAGACGAGGAAGACGTTCTCCGGAAGCTCCGGCGCGGGCGCGTAGAGCAGGACGCCGACGACCTGCAGCAGGGAAGCGAGGGCGTACGCGATCCAGACCGTGACCCGCTCCGGCAGCGAGCGCAGGAAGCCCTCCGGGAACGCGAGCACGAGGTGAACGAGGACGCCCAGCGGAAGGACCGCAGCCATCAGGCCGACGCTGAAGAGAATGCTCACGTCGGCCCCCTGCAGCGCCGACAGGAACCAGCTGGCGCCTGCTCCGACCATGAGCAGTCCGATGCGGTTGTGCGGGCGGCCGATCCAGGCGACGATGCCGCTCGCGACGAAGGACCAGACGATGAGCGCGTTGAGAACGGCAACGGCCGGCGTCACTCTCGGGTTCGTCGCGTCGACGGTGAGGACGAGCAGCAGGGCGCCGGCCGCAATGCCGGCCAGACCGACCCCGAGCACGGCGCCTCGCATGCCGCTTATTGAAGCAGCGAGGAGATTGCGGTGCCGCAGAGCTCGCTCTTGGCAACGAAGCCGCACGCGCCGCAATCACGAATCAGCGGCCCGAAGTCCGCGGCGTCCCTGCTCGACGTGAGAACGACACACGGCGCGCCGTCAGCCTTGAGGCGCTGGGCGACGTCGAAGCCGTCGCAATCGGGCAGCTGCACGTCCAGCAGGACCACGTCCGGTCGCAGCACGGCGAATGCCGTGACAGCCGCCTCCCCGTCCGATGCCTCCCCGATCACGTCGAAGCCTTCAGCCTCCAGCGCTGCTCTCGCAGCGCTGCGGAAGCTGGGGTGATCGTCGACGATCAGAACGGTGGTCACGCCCGAATGGTCGCACGAGAAGGAGGAATCGCCAATACGGCTAGCCACACCCCCCCGAGCGGGTGGCAGGCGTCGCGAGGGGCAGTTTGCTAGAGGTCGTCGGGGCGGCTTCCATCATCGGCGCGCTCCAGCCTGCCGACGATGTGGAGGACCACCGGCACCGCGTCCGTCGCCATCGAGACCTCGTACTCGAGGACATCCCCGGCGAGCGTGTAGCGACGCTCGAGTGCCGTGACGGGCGCCGCATCCTCGGGTGTTCGCTCCACGCTGACCGACGCGAGCTCGATCGTGCCACCCTGAACGGTCCCCTCGGCGACCTCGGTCAGGCCCAGCGGGTGGGCGAGGGTGACGTCGACGCGGCCGCCCGCGCCCGCTCGCCAGAAGCCGAGCTCGCTGTGCAGGTGCGCCCCGGACTCGGGCGACCAGCTTCTGAGGTGGTAGTAGAGGAACGCGGCTCCGGCATGCCAGAAGCGGGTTTCCTCCTCGTAGGCGAACGTGTCGATCGTCGGGTACTCGCCGCGGCCGCCTCCGCGCCACGTTCCGACGAGACCTGCGAGCGAGCCCAGGTCCGCATGCAGCAGCAGCGTCTCGGACACGCGCACGATTTTAGTGTTCCGTCTCGGAAGTCCCGTGATGCTCCGGCGCGCGAAAAACGAGCCGGGCAAGACAGGGGCCCACCCACCTCGCGTCGATACTGGACTTGAAGTATTGGCGCGACCGAGGACACAGCACGGCAACGCTTTGCAGCCGACGGAGCGCAAGACGACTCTCGTGACGGAGCACGAGGTGAGTAGGTTTCGCCGATGCGTCACATTCCGCCCCCGGCCGTCCGCGGCGGCGTCCCTGCACGTCTCGCCTCGCTCGGCGCCGGACTATTCCTCATCTCGCTCGGGCTCGTGCTCTTCCTCGAGGCCGACCTAGGCCTGCCGCCCTGGGACGTGCTCCATCAGGGCCTGGCGGATCAGACGCCGCTGACATTCGGCGCCGCCAATGCCGTCGTCGGCGTCGCCGTGCTCCTCGTCGCGTGGGGTCTCGGCTCCCGCCCCGGCCTCGGCACGCTCGCGAACGCGACGCTCGTAGGAGCGTTCATCGAGGTGCTGCTGCAAACGGAGGCCGTGCCCGTCCCCGAGGCTCTTTCCGTGCGAGCCGGCTACCTCGCCCTCGGGCTGCTGGCCTTCGGTGCCGGCTCGGCCCTGTACATCGGCGCGGCGATGGGCGCCGGCCCTCGCGACTCGCTGATGCTCGCGGTGAGCCTCCGCGCCCGCGCGCGCGTCAGCGTGACCCGCACGGGGATCGAGCTCGGCGCTCTCGGCTGCGGCCTGGCGCTCGGGGGCTCCATCGGGGTCGGGACGGCGGTCTTCGCCCTCGGTGTCGGCCCGGCGGTCGAGCTCGGCTTCTTCGCGCTCGGCCGCTCGCCGATCGCGGTCCCCCGGTCGCTCGTCGCCGCCGACGCGTGACCCTCTCAGCCGCCGCTGGCCGAGAAGTGCTGGTAATCCTTGACGCTTCCGCTCCAGGAGCCGCCCCAGCCCCACCCGATCGAGGGGAACGCGCGCACGACCCTCCCACCGGCGTGCACCATCCCTTTGAGGCGCTTCGAGCGATCGACGTAGCGCCAGCTCGCGTCGTGGTAGACGCGGCCGCTCTCGACGTAGGGGTTCTCGATCGGATTGAGATCGATCGCGAGCCCGAACGCGTGCTGCGACCAGCTCCCGGAGCCCGTCGCGCGACGGCAGTTGAACGCTGAGGTGTTGTCGGCCTCGATCGAGTCGAAGTCGCTGCCGCCGTACGCGTCGATGAGCTCCATCCGGCGGATCGGAAAGCGCGCCCGGAAGAGCTTGCGCATTACGGCTCGTACGTCGACGGCGACGTTCTCGTGGACGATCAGCTCGCCGGTCTTCACCGCACCGTCGAAACCCCAGTGGCTGACCGTGAGGAGCCGCAGGTCGGCGAGCGCCACGGGGCAACCCCGCCGCCACGACGTCGGCGTCATGCGATCGGCCAGCGCCGGATCGATGCGGGAGATCGTGCCGTGAAAGACGGGCCTGCCCGCCGAGGCGCCGACGGCCGCGCCGGCGGGGCCGTCGAGGACGAGGGTGGCCGCGAGCACAGCCGCGGCCGCCAGCGCGCGCCTCATCGCGGCGCCCTCGAGGAGTCGGCGTGCTCTCGCAGCACTCCCGCCGCCAACTGGTTGGCCTGGCTAACCGGGAGGCGGCGAGCGTAGGGCCGCGCGAGGAGATCTGCCACGTTCATCAGTCGGGGCGGCCGGATTCGAACCGGCGACCTCTCGCTCCCAAAGCGAGCGCGCTACCAGGCTGCGCCACGCCCCGCGGCGGTGGTGCCTACACACAGCATGACAGTTCGCACGGACCATCTCGGCCAGCACCGAGCCTCCTGCTTATGCCGCGGGTCTCACGACAAGCACCTGATGCCTGTGAGCTCGGGGCGAGGAACGCCGGGCTGGTCCTTGACTGAGTCTTGAGCAGGCCTTGAGGGCCTCTCGCTTTGATGTGCCCATCAGAGATCGCGGCGAGCCCCTCCGCCGCTCGGGCTCGAGGCCCGCTCTGACTCCTCTCCCCACAGGGCGGACCTGACTCCCCGATCAGGTCCGCCCACCCGCGTCTCCCACAACGGCGCCGGCGTCGCCGTCGAAGGCTCCGCGCCGGTGCTCGTTGCTAGCCTCGGCGGCCGTGGTCGACGCTCCGCTCACCCGCGATCTCGCCGAGCTGGAGGCCCAGCTCGCGCCGCGGCAGCGGCCGCTGCTCGGCTACGCCATGGTCACCGGCGCCGTGACGCTCTGGGCCGTCAACGCCACCGTCTCGAAGGTCATCCTGCAGTCGGGGATGTCCGCCTACCGCCTCTCCGAGGTGCGTGCGGCCGGCGGGGCGGCGCTCTTCATAGCCGCAGCGGTGCTTACGAACCGCGGCGGCCTGCGAGTGAGCAGGAGCGAGCTGCCCTGGCTCGTGGCGTTCGGCGTGCTCGGCCTCGCGCTCGTCCAGCTCTTCTACTTCATCGGCCTCGAGCGGCTCGACATCGGCGTCTCGCTCGTGATCGAGTACATCGCCCCCGTCCTCGTCGCCCTCTGGGCGCGGTTCGTCGTCAAGGAGCCCGTCCGGCGCAGGCTCTGGTACGCGATCGCGGTCGCGCTGGCCGGCCTCTCCCTCGTCGTCGATCTCTGGGGAGGGCTCACACTGGACGGCATCGGCGTGGGCGCGTGCCTGCTCGCCGCGATCGCCTACACGGCCTACATCCTCATCGCCGAGCGCAGCCTGGCCCGCGGCCGTGACGTGCTCTCGCTGCTGGCGTGGGGATTCTTCTTCGCGACCGTCTTCTGGAGCATCGTGGAGCCCTGGTCGAGCTTCCCGCTGAGCTTCGTCTACGAGGAGGTCTCGCTGCTCGGCCGCCTCGAAGACGTCACGACGCCGGTCTGGCCGCTGCTCCTGTTCGTGCTCGTCTTCGGGACGTTCATACCCTTCATCCTGATGGTCGGGGCACTGCACCACATTCCGGCCACGCGGGTGACGATCGTCGCGATGCTCGAGCCCGTGCTCGCCGCCATCGTCGCGTTCGCCTGGCTCGAGGAGTCCCTCACGCCCGGGCAGATCGCCGGCGGCGTGCTCGTCCTCCTGGGAGTGGGAATCGCGCAGTCGGCGCGACCGGTCGACTGACGGCGGCACGGAAGGGCCGAGCCCGCTGCGTCGAAGTGAGTCAGGCCTTCGTGATCGCGAGCGGCTCGCCCGGCTGGCGCTCGATCCGCACGGCCAGGGTCTCGCGGGCGATACGGTCGCCGTGGGCCTCGAACACCTCGGCGTACCCGTTGGAGCCGTCGTAGCTGATGACGATGCGGTCGGTGATCTCGAGGCCCGAGTCCTTGCGCATGCGCTGGATGATGTGGATCAGGTCGAGCGCACGCCCTTCGAGTCGCAGCTCCTCGTCGATCCGCGTGTCGATCCCCACGACGTACGGAAGCTCGTGGGCAACCGACCAGCCCTCGCGGCCTTCGAACGTAAGCTCGTACTCGCCCGGCGCCAGCTCGAAGCGGCCCGCCCGCAGGACGCCCTGGTCGATCGCGAAGTCGCCTTCCGCGAGCAGCCCTCGGAGCTCCGGCAGCTCGGCACCGAGCCTCGGTCCGAGCAGATCGAGCCGTGGTTTCGCACCGAGCTTGGCGACCTCGCCCGCATCGACCGGGAACTCGACCTCCTTGACGTTGAGCTCACCGCCGATCTCTTCGATGTGACGTGCCAGCGCGAGCCGGCTCGCCGGCTCGAAGGAGAACAGGGCCACGCGCCTGAGAGGCTGCCGGAGCTTCAGCTGCGCGCCGTGACGGGCAGAGTGGCCGAGCTCGATCGCACGGCGCGCCTCGGCCATCTCGCCGACGATGTCCTCGTCGACGAGCGCCGCCCGCGCCGCCGGCCAGCCGGCCAGGAAGACGCTCTCCGGCGCGCCCGCCGTCGTGCGGGCGACCAGCACCTGCCAGAGATGCTCGGCCAGGAACGGCGCGATCGGCGCCACGCCGCGCAGGCCCTGCACGAGCGCGTACCAGAGCGTGCGGAACGCCGCCTGGTCGGACTCCTCCCAGAAGCGCCGTCGGGAACGGCGGATGTACCAGTTGGAGAGGTCCTCGACGAAGGCCTCGAAGGCTCTCGTCACCCCCACCGTCACGTAGCTCTCGTACGCCTCGTCGACCTCGGCGAGGTACACCTGTGTGCGGGCGATGAGCCAGCGGTCGAGCGGTCGCAGCGGGGCATCGGTCGGGCCCTGCTCGAGATCGCCGTAGCGCGGCTCGAAGCGCTCGATGGCGCCGTACGTCGCCAGGAACGAGACGGAGTTCCACACGGTGAGCAGCTTGCGCTTGATCTCGTGCGCGGGGCCGTAGCCGAAGTGGAGGTTCCGGTCGGGCGGCTGCGCGCAGTACTGCCAGCGCATGACGTCGGCGCCCATACGCTCGAACGCCTCCTCGGCCTCGATCAGGTTCCCCCAGGAGCCGTGCATCTCACGACCGTCCTCGTCGAGCATCTTCTCGTAGCCGAGCACGGCGCTGAACGGCGCCCTGCCGACGAGCGCGACCGACATGAAGAGCTGCGAGTAGAACCAGAGCCGGATCTGCTCGCGCATCTCGGAGACCCAGTCGGCCGGGAACCACTGCTCCCAGTAGGCGTGATCGGGAAGGTCGGCGCCGGTGAGGCCGCGGGCGGCGCCGGTGGCGTTCCCGCCCTCGATCCACTCGTCGTTCCCCCAGCCGAGCGTCGCGAACGGCACGATGCCGGCGTCGAGCCAGACGTCGCCGACCTCCTCGATGCGGCGCACCTCCTCGCCGCACTCTTCGCAGGAGATCGGGACGGCGTCGATCCAGGGTCGGCGCAGCTCCTCCAGCTGGTCGAGGCCGGCGGTCGCGCGCGCCTTCAGCTCGGCGAGGGAGCCGATCACGTTCAGATGGCCGCAGCCGCACGGGTAGAGCGGGAGCGGCAGGCCGTAATAGCGGCGCCGTGAGATGTTCCAGTCGCCCATGTTGCGCAGCCAGTCGTCCATGCGCTTGCCCATATAGCCCGGGGTCCAGGTGACCGTCGCGTTCGCGTCCAGCAGCTTCGGCCGGAGCGCCTCGACAGCCAGGAACCAGTCGTCGGAGAGCCGGAAGATGAGCGGCGTGTGACAGCGCCAACAGAAGGGGAAGCGGTGAACGATCTCGTCCGCAGCGATCAGGCGCCCGCGCTCCTGCAGGTCGGTGACGATCTGCCCAGCAGCCTCGGCGGTTCCCTGGCCGTGCAGCCAGCCGTACTCGGCGTTGAAGCGCCCGGCCTCGTCGACCGGGGTCAGCACCGCGAGCTCGTGGACACGGGAGAGCTCGAAGTCCTCGCTGCCGCACCCGGGCGCGATGTGGACGATCCCCGTGCCCTCCTCGAGCGAGACCTCCGACCACGGGATCACGCGGTGCTCGACCCCGCCGGCCGCCGGGAGGTTGTCGAACGGGCCGTCGTAGGCGAGGCCGACGAGGGCCGAGCCCTTGACGACCTCCACGAACGCATCGTCGGGAGCCCGCGCGACCGCCACCCACTCGCCGTTCTCGCGCCGACCGTACTCGGCGCCCGGGTTGACAGCTGCCGCGACGTTGGCCGGGAGCGTCCACGGCGTCGTCGTCCAGACGGCGAGCGATTCGCCGGGGCGGTCGAGCAGCGGAAAGCGTACGAAGAGGGACGGGTCGGTCTTGTCGAAGTAGTGGCCGATCAGCTCGTGCTGCGAGATGGACGTCCCGCAGCGCGGGCACCACTCGGTCGAGCGGTGGCCGCGGTAGAGCCAGCCGTTGTCGTGCATGTGGCGGAGAAAGCGCCAGATGTACTCGATGTTCGTGTCCGAGAACGTGAAGTAGTCGTTGCCCCAGTCCATCCACTGCCCGAGGCGGATCGAGCCGCGCGTCAGCTCTCCGGCGGACCACGCCACCTTCTCGCGGCAGCGGCGCGCGAACTCCGCCAGGCCGTACTCCTCGATCTCCCGCTTCGAGTTGAGCCCGAGCTCGCGCTCGACCCCCACCTCGATCCAGAGCCCCTGGCAGTCGAATCCGTTCTGGTAGCGCTGGTCGAAGCCCCTCAGCGCCTTGTAGCGCTGGAAGACGTCCTTCAGCGTGCGCCCCCAGGCGGTGTGGACGCCGAGCGTCTTGTTCGCCGTCACCGGCCCGTCGAAGAAGCTGAATCGCGGGCCGCCGGAAGTCCGCTCGCGCAGCTTCGCGAAGATGCCGCGCTCCTCCCAGAACGCGAGGATCTCCTCCTCCAGTCGGGCATGCTCAGGCACCGGTGGCAGCCGCTCGAACACGCGGTCAGTGTATGGCTCTGCCGCCCGTGGAGCCGCAGCGGGGCGAGCCGCCGCCGCGCCGGGGAGGAGGAACCGGGAAGCCGATCGGGCGCGGAACGCGGAGCGCACGAGCGGGCGCGGCTCACGGAGCGTCCGGTCCGGGACGACGGCGTCGGCCCGGGATTTTTCACCTGCGTGCGTTCGTTGAAACAGATAAGAGACGAACGGTGCGCAACTGGTGCGCCTTTTCTCGATACGGTGAAAATTGGGGGGTCCCCCTGGGGGCCGCAATGGGGAGGTTTCTGTGTCCGCTGCTGTGACGACGACCACGTTCGAAGCCGAGGTGCTCCAGAGCGAGCAGCCGGTGATCGTCGACTTCTGGGCCGAATGGTGCGGCCCGTGCCGCGCCGTCGCGCCCGTGCTCGACAAGATCGCGGAGGAGCGCGAGAGCGAGCTGCGCCTGGTGAAGGTCAACATCGACGAGGAGCCCGAGCTGGCGCAGCGCTACGGCGTCATGTCGATTCCGACGATCCTGCTCTTCAAGGGCGGCGAGCCCGCGGCGGCCGCCATCGGCGCTCAGCCGAAGAGCATGCTCGAGAAGAACCTCGGGCTCGCGTAAGGAGCCGTGCCGCGCGTCCGGCCTCTTGCAGGACGGCGCACTGCAACCCAAAGGCGTTACGGATCGCCGGGACGCGCGCCGATGAGCTCGGCGACGTTCCCCTCAGGGTCGCGGAAGTAAATCGAAAGGCGACCGCTCGGCCAGCGGAACGGCCCGCGAACGTCGGCGCCCTCGCTGCGCAGCCGCTCGCCGGTCTGGACGAGGCCGGCGGCGGCGACCTCGATCGCGAAGTGCACGGGCCCGTGTCCGGGCGGGGTGGCGCCGCGGGGATCGGCCGCGACGAGGAGCGGCGGCGGCAGGCCGGGCCAGTCGGGCGAGGCCTCCTCCCCACCCTCCCGGGCGAGGATCAGCTGCCCACGCCCTCCGAGCCCGAAATGAACGCGACCGCGCCCCGCATCCTCGAGCGAGACCTCGAGACCGAGCCGGTCGCGGTAGAAGGCCGTCATCGCCGCCAGGTCGCCGACCACAAGCTGGATCTCGAACATCCCGAGCGGCGACGCCATAGCATCCGAGCCTAGATGATTGATCGATAATTGACCGGCAACCGTGGCACCGCCGGATGGCGGCCGACACCGTCGCCTGAGACCACGCTCGCGCCTCGCACGTATCTGCCGATACGCACGAGGCGTGATCCCGCCCTCAGGCTCGGTCTCGACCATCCCCGACGGCACCACAATTACCGATCAACCATCCGCCGTGAAGCACCAGCTTGCCGCCGTCCACGAGCTCGCCCGCATCGAGATGCTCGCGGGGATCCCCGGCGAGACTCTGGGGCGCCTCGCCGAGCACATGATCCGGCGGGAGCTCGCACCCGGCGAGTCGATCCTCGCGTCGGACGAGGACCGCGCGCGCTTCTGGGTCGTGATCGAGGGCATGCTCCGTTCCTCGGGGGGGAGCCTGGTGCGCCCCGGGGAGGCACTCAACGGGCTGACGCCGTTCGGCGAGTCGCTGCAGGCGATGACGCCGGCGATCGTCGCGAGCTGCGACCGCCAGGCCTTCGACGAGCTCATCAGACCGGTCGCGTAGGCGACGAGCTCAGCTGCCCTGCTCCTCGAGCACCGCGTCGGAGAGCGACGGCCAGGCTTCCAGAGCCCAGTCTCCGAACTCGAGATCGGCGAGGCAGACGAGCGCGAGGTCTGCCTCGGGGTCGAGCCAGAGGAACGAGCCGGAGCCGCCGAAGTGCCCGTACGTGGCGGGCGAGTTGCGCGAGCCGGTCCAGTGGGGAGACTTCGCGTCTCTCAGCTCGAAGCCGAGGCCCCAGTCGGATGGGTCCTGCCGGCCGAGGCCCGGAATGACACCGACCAGCCCCGGGAACGCGACCGCCGTCGCCTCGGCAAAGGTCTCCTGCGCGAGGAAGGGCGGGACGAAGAGCGCGTGTGCGAACGCCGCCAGGTCGTCGAGCGGCCCGACCAGGCCCGCCGCTGCGGTGCCATCGAGTACGGTCGCCCCGACGCCCGCGGGCTCGAGCACGGCGCTCGCGAGGTACGCCTCGAAGGCCATCGAGGCGCGCTCCTCGAGCAACGCGCCGAGGATCTCGTAGCCGGCGTTCGAGTAGATGCGTCGCTTGCCCGGCGGCGCGATCGGCGGGCCGGGATCGAAACCGAGACCGGACGCGTGGGCGAGCAGGTGGCGCACGGTCGAGCCGTGCGGGCCGGCCGGCTCGTCGAGGTCGAGGATCCCTTCCTCGGCGGCGACGAGGACGGCGCAGGCAGTCGCGAGCTTCGTGACGGACGCCCACCTCGCCGGGCGCGCCGTCGCGCCACGCGACGCGAGCACGCCGCCTGGGACGACTGCGGCGACCGACGCATGCGGCGCCGGCCAGTCGTCGATCGCAGCAAGCGCCCGCACGCAACGCGATACTACCGCCGTGCAGCGGACGCTCATCTCGTCGGGCTCGCCCTTCGAGCGCACGGTGGGCTTCTCGAGGGCGGTGGTCGTCGGCGACCGCATCTTCGTCGCCGGGACGGCGCCGGTCATGCCCGACGGAGCCGATCCGCCCGACGACTCGTACGGCCAGACGAAGCGGTGCCTCGAGATCATCGCGGCCGCGCTCACGGAGGCGGGCGCCGGCCTGGCCGATGTCGTGCGGACGCGGGTCTACCTCGTCGACGCGGCGGTCTTCGACGGGTTCGCCCGGGCCCACGGCGAGGCGTTCTCCGACGTGCGCCCGGCGAACACGACTGTCGTCGTGAAAGAGCTGCTCGATCCACGCTGGGTCGTCGAGATCGAGGCGGAGGCGGTGAGGTCGTGATCGAGGCCGGGGAGCGAGTGCCGAGCGTCCAGGTCTGGCAGGAGCCCGGGAGCGACCCGATCCCACTCGACGCGCTGCTCGCCCAGGGACCGTTCCTGCTCCTCTTCTACCTCTACGACTGGTCGAGCACCTGAACGCAGGAGCTCACGTTCCTGCGTGACAGGAAGGGCGAGTTCGACGCGGCCGGCGTGAGCGTCTTCGGCATCTCTCGCGACAGCCCCTGGTCGCACGTCGCCTGGAAGCAGGTGCTCGAAGCGGACCTCGACCTGCTCTCGGACTGGAACGGAGACGCTGTACGCGCGTTCGGCGTCGCTGCGGAGTTCCGCGGAATGCAGGACGTTCCGGTTCGCAGCGCGTTCCTGGTGGGCCGAGACGGCATCATCCGCGGAGCATGGCGGTACGCCCCCTCGGAAGTGCCCGACCTCGACGTGCTGCTGTCGGCCGCACGGTCGCTGCCTTCCTAGCCTCGCCCGCCGGCCGGGCGCTCGGCCTCGTGGCGCTGTACGGCGTGGCGGCGGTCGTCGCCACGGCGGACGCCCTCGGCAGCTTCCGTTCCGCGTTCATCGCCGGCGGTGCGCCGGGCCTGGGCGAGGCTGGCGCCGGCGACCACCTGCAGACCGTGTATCGCTTCTGGCTCGTCGGCCACCAGCTCGGCGACGGAGCGGCGCCGTGGCGCGACCCGTACAGCTTCCAGCCGCTCGTGGAGCCGCAGCTCAACCTGGCCGGGTGGCCCTTCGGACTCCCGTTCTGGCCGCTCGAGGCTGCGTTCGGCCCCGTGGTGGCCTGGAACACGCTGCTGCTCACGTGTGTCGTGATCGCCGGGCTCGCGACGTACGGCTGGCTGCGTCTCCTGGACCTGCCGCCTGCCGCGGCGACGCTCGGAGGGCTCGCTTTCGCGATCGCGCCCTACCGCCTGGCCCAGAGCGCCGGGCACCTGCTCGGCTGGATCGCCGTGCTCCTCCCTGTCGCTCTCTATGCCTTCGAGCGCTCGCGGGCAGCCTCCTCGCGGAGGGCCGCGCACGCGTGGGGCTTCGGCGCCTTTGCGGCCCTCGTCTCGCTGCCGCTCTCGGGACAGGTGCACCTCGCGGTCGGTGCGTTGCCGTTCTGCCTCGCCTATGCGATCGTGCGCCGCAGCCCGGCCGCGCTCGGCTGGATCGTCGCCGCGTGCGTGGTCGGAGGCGGCGTGGGGATCGCCCTCCGCGAGACCGTGATCGCCGGCTCCCTGGCCTCGGACGGCCGCACGATCGACCAGGTCGAGATGTTCCAGGCGGGCTGGCTGGATCTCCTCAGCCGCTTCCGGCGAGAGGGTCTCGAGGAGTTCGTCTACGTGGGCTGGCTCACGCCGATCGTCGCGGCAGCCGGCCTGGCCGTGCTCTGGCCGCGCCACCGCTGGCTCGCCCTCGTGCTCGGACTGGCCGCAGTCGTACCGCTCGTCTTCGCGCTCGGCACGAACACGCCGATCTATGAGCCCATCTGGCGCTGGTTTCCGCCCCTCCATTTCACGCGCGTTCCCGGCCGGCTGATTCCGGTCGCCGCACTCGCCCTCGCAGCGCTGCTCGCATTCGCCGCCGCCTGGCTCTTCGCCCGCGTGCCGTCCGGGCGCCGGACGGCCGCCGCCGCTGTTGCGATCGTGCTCGTAGGCGCCGACCTCGTTGTCCTGCCCTTCGGGCCGACCGCGGCCGATCCCGGCAACGACGCCTACGCGGCCGTCAACGGGCCCGCGCAGGAGCGGATCCTCGAGCTCCCGCTCTTCGAGCCCGGGATCCACTACGGCTCGGTCTACCACTACTACGCGCTCGAGCATCCGCGCGAGCGCCCGGCCGGCTACTCGACGTTGGCCCCGCCGCTGACGTACTCATTCTTCTGGACCACGAACCGCCTCAACTGCGGCATCTGGCTCCCGACCGATGCGGCAAGGCTGGAGCGACTCGGTGTCCGCCAGCTTCTCTTCCATCGCGGCGTCTACCTGCAGTCGGGCCGGCCGGGGGCGTGGTTCCTCTGGCAGGGACTCCAGGGCGCCGGGTACCGCTGGTCCGTGCGCGGCGGCAGCGTCTGGCTCTTCCCGCTCGTTCAGCGAGCGGAGTCCGCTCCCCAGGCGCCGCCGGTGCCCGAGCCGGACCGCTCCACGCCCGTCCTCTGCGAGGGCTGGCGCGGCTTCGTCATGAAGGAGCGCGACGCTCCCATGTGGATCTACGGCGATGCCGACGTCGAGCTCGAGCTCGCCGCGCCCGGACGCACCTCGGCCTACGTCCGGGTCGACGGCGGGCGCATCGAGCGCTTCCAGGTCGACGGCCGCACGACACTGGTGGTTCCACTCGAGGGCGACGAGTGGCACTCGATCGTCATCGCGGTTCCCCAGCTGTTCGAGGAAACGACGCCCCCTCAGGGCCTCGAGATCGAGAGGATCAGCTTCCTCCCGGCCTGACAGGCGCCCCATCCTGGAGCGTCGCCGGCAGACCGAACCGCCCGAAGAGGGACGTGTCTGCGAAGCCGACGATGCCGCGAATGCGCTCGCGGTCGAGCGCGAGCACCATGACGCCGTAGCCGCGGTGCTCACCCGACTCGGAGTCCAGCGTGTACGCGGCCAGGGCGGGCTGGCGGTTGGCAGCGGTCGGGACGAGCCGGATCTCGTCAAGTCGTCCACCCGCAGGAACGGTGGCGAAGAAGCGCCCGATCGCCTCCGCGCCGTGAACCGCCATAGGTACCGGAGGCATCGTCATGAGCGCGTCTTCTGCCAGCAGAGCAACGAGGCCCTCGATGTCGACCGCCTCCCACGCCTGCATGAAGCGGCCCAAGAGCTCGTGTTCGCGGCGGGCATCGGCAGACCCGTGAGGTCGCGCAGCCGCCTCCCGGGCGCCCTCGAGAGTCGAACGAGCCCGATGGAGCGCGCTGTTGACGGACGCGGTCGAGCTGTCGAGCGTCTGCGCTGTCTCCTTCGCCGACCAACCGAGCACGTCGCGCAGGATCAGCACGGCTCGCTGCCTGGGCGGCAGCAGCTGGAGGGCGGCGACGAAGGCGAGCTCGACGCTCTCTCGCAGCTCGGCAGCGGCCGCCGGCTCAGCGAGCTCGTCGAGCAGGCGGTCCGGGTACGGCTGCAGGTGAACCAGCTCGGAGGACCAGGCGATCTCGGCCGGGATCTCCCGACGTCGGCGGCGTCGGGAGATCCCCGTCAGGCAGACGTTCGTGGCAATGGCCTGGAGCCACGCGGCGATCGGCGAACGCGGCTCGAAGCGCCGGAGCCCCCGCCAGGCACGCAGGAGCGTCTCCTGGAGCGCATCATCCGCTTCATCGAGCGAGCCGAGCATGCGGTAGCAGTGGAGGTGGAGCTCCCGCCGATGCGGGTCGGTCAGGCTCCGGAACGCCTGCTCGTCGCCCGCGACGGCCGCGGCCAGCAGCGCATCCGCACCCGGACGAGGCCGCGTCGCCTCCGTCACCGTCTACGTCCCGGGTGGGCTCGGTGGATCGGCGCCGAGCTCCGTCCAGGCACCGGCCGAGAACGCGCCCGGCGCGCCGCCGAGCGCGAGCACGCGGATCCCCTCCGCGCCGGGCAGAATCCGCCGCCGCTGCGTCGGGCCAACGCGCACCATGACCCCCGGGCGAAGCGCGTACTCGGCCCCGCCGGCCACGAGCGTGCCACCACCGTCGAGCGGGATGTATACCTCCTCCTGGTTCGGATCGTACGCCTCGGGGCCGTGCTCGTGGCTCGGGTACCCGTCCCAGCTGGGCGGCAGCGTCAGCACCTGCATCCCCCAGCCGGTCACGCCGAGAGAGGCTCGTGCCTCGTTGCGGCGCGGAACGGGGGCGTACCTCTCGTCGAACTTCGCCGGTCAACTGCTCCCACCTCCGAGCGCGAGCGTCGTCCAGTACGTCTACTTCCGGGGCGGCGGGTACGAGTCGGATGCAGCCGGACTTGCGGCGCTCGGCTCGTTTTTCTTCCCGATGCTCGGCCGGTTTCTGCTTCCGCTCGTCGCACTCGTGCTGCTGCTCGTCACCGGCGAGGTCAACGACTCGATCCTGCTCGTGGCCGTACTCTCTCTGGCGATCACGGTCATCTCGGTCATCGTCGGCTGCCTCTTCCTCCGCGACGAGCGTTCCGCGCGCTGGCTCGGGGCGAAGCTCCAGCGTCCACTCTCCTGGATGCTCGCGAAGCTCAAGCGCGATCCGATCGAGGACGCAGCCAGAGCCGCGGTGCAACTCCGTGTAAACCTGCTCGCCGCCCTGCGCGAGGGGTGGGCACTCGGGTCGATCAGCGTCGCGGCCAATCTCTTCGTCACCTACCTGATCCTGCTCGCCGCGCTCCGGTTCGTCGGCGTCTCGAGCGGCGAGCTGTCAGCGGCCGATGCCTTCGCCGCCTTCGCGATCGCGTTTTGGGCTGGGGCGGTGTTCCCGATCACAGGCAGCGGCCTTGGGATAGTGGACGCAGTCCTGATCGCCGCGCTCGTGGAGCTGAGCGGCGCCTCCGACGACGCGCTCGTAGCCGCAGCGTTGCTGTGGCGCGTCTTCTACTCGGTCATCGCGCTGCCCCTCGGCGCAATGACCCTGAGCCGTTTCCGCAAGGCAAACCCCGACGTTCTGCGACGCGAGGCGACGGAGGCGACGTAGATCCCTACTGGATCGTCCGGTCGCCTGGCGGCGGCGACGCTCATGCGACACGTACAACGCCCACGTCGCGTCAGACCGGCGCCACACGGCGACGCGATTTCCCAATCGTATGGTTGAGCGGAATCGGCTTGGCTGCTGGGACCGTCTACATGCCCATCGACTGGAAGCCGGCGTCCACGTAGAGCGTCGTCCCGGTGACGTTCGCCGCGTCGTCCGAGAGGAGGTAGGCAGCCGCGGCGCCGACGTCCTCGGCCGTTACGTTCCGGTGCAGGGGCGCACGCTCCTCGATGATCGACTCCATCGTTGGAAAGCCGGGGATCGACCGGGCGGCCAGCGTGCGGATCGGTCCGGCCGAGATCGCGTTGACGCGGATGTTCTTCGAGCCGAGATCCCACGCGAGGTAGCGCATCGACATGTCCAGCGCGGCCTTCGCGACCCCCATGACGTTGTAATGGGGCACGGTCCGCTCGCCGCCGAGGTACGTCATCGTTGCAATCGAGCCGCCGCCCGCGGCCTCCATGAGCGGCTCGGCCGCGCGCGCACACGCGACGAGCGAGTACGCGCTGACGTCGACCGCGAGCCAGAAGCGGTCGCGCGGCGTGTCTACGAAGCGGCCTTCGAGGTCGGCCGCGTCCGCGAACGCGACGGCGTGGACGAGTAGGTCGAGCTGGCCGTCGAAGACGCCGCCGATCTCGTCGAAGACGCGCGCCACGTCTGCGTCGGAGCGGACGTCGCAGGACGTGACCAACGGGCTGCCGACCGTCCCCGCGAGCTGCCGTACTGCCTCCTCGAGGCGCTCGCCCTGGTAGGTGAACGCGAGCGTGGCACCGTCGGCTGCGAGCCGCTGCGCGATCGACCAGGCTATGGATCGCTTGTTGGCGACCCCGAGGACGACCCCGCGCTTCCCGTCCAGTTTCCCGGCCACAATGGCGCATCCTAGACGGCCCAGCTGAGATCTGGCCCTGCAGATGAGATCTGGCCCTGGGACGAGATCCGGCCCCTACAGTTTCGCCCATGCGCGCCTTCGCCCACGACGTCTTCACCTATCCGCTGCCTCCCGGGCACCGGTTCCCGCTCGGGAAGTACCGGCTCGTACGGCAGAGCGCGGAGACGCTCCCCGGCGTCGAGGTCGAGAACGCCCCGGCGGCCACCGCGAGCGAGCTGGCCGGCGGTCACGAGGCCGACTACCTCGCCCGGGTCGAGTCAGGCGCGCTGACTCGGCGGGAGACGCTCGCGCTCGGACTTCCCTGGTCGCCCGAGCTGGTCGAGCGGGCCCGCCGCTCCGTCGGTGCCACGCTCCTCGCAGCCGCAGCAGCGCTCGAGGACGGCCGGGCCGCCAACCTGGGCGGGGGGACCCACCACGCCTTCCCCGGCTCCGGACGCGGCTACTGCGTCTTCAACGACGTCGTCTGCGCGACGCGCTCGCTGCGGGCGGCGGGACGGCTGAGCCGCGTCGCCGTCATCGACCTCGACGTCCACCAGGGCGACGGCACGAACGCGGCCCTCACGGGCGACCCCGACGCCTTCACCCTCTCGGTCAACGGCTTCGGCAACTACCCGTTCCAGCGCGTTCCCGGAGACCTCGACCTCGACCTGCCCGACGGGACCGGTGACGGGCCCTACCTCGAGGCGGTCGAGAAGCTCGTGCCCGAGGCCATCGAGCGGGCACGGCCCGAGCTCTGCTTCTACCTCGCCGGAGCCGACCCCTATTCCGGTGACCGCCTCGGCCGCCTCGCCCTCAGCACGCACGGGCTGGCGGAGCGCGACCGGCTCGTTCGCGACGCGCTCCACGCCGCCGGAGTGCCTGTCTGCCTCACCCTCGCCGGCGGCTATGCCGACCCGATCGAGGACACGGTCGGCATTCATCTGAACACGCTCCGTACGTTCGCCGGTAACGGGCTCGGGAGCTGAGACCGTGGCAGCAGACGGCGCCAGCGGGCGGCCTGCGGCGAAGGTCGCCGTCGTGACCGGCGGCTCGAGCGGTATCGGCGCTGCCCTGGCACGCCGGCTCGCCGGCCGGGGACTCCACTGCGTGCTCGTCGCCCGTGGAAGGGCCCGCCTCGAGCGCGTGGCGGCCGAGATCGGTGCGGACGCCGAGGTCTGCGACGTCGCCGATCGGAGCGCCGTGGAAGAGCTGGCCGGGCGCGTCCGGGCGCGCCACGAGGCCGTTCATCTCCTCGTCAACAACGCTGGCATCCCCGGCCGGAGAAGCTTCCTCGAGCTGCCTGCAGAGCAGATCGAGCAGGTCGTCCGCGTGAACTACCTCGGCGGCGTGTGGTGCCTGCGCGCATTCCTGCCATTGCTCGAAGCAGGGGCCCCGTCGGTCGTCGTCAACGTTGCCTCGGTCGCCGGCACGGTCTCGGGAGGGCCGAGCGGTCCCTACAGCGCCGCCAAGCACGCACAGGTGGCCTTCTCCCGCACGACGACGGGAGAGCTCGCGCCGCGCGGCGTCCGGGTCCTCACCGTCATCCCCGGCCTGACGCACACGGAGGGATTCCCGCAGGACCGGTTCATCTCCCATCCTGTCTGGCGCCGAGCTGTGACCACGCCCGAACGCGTCGCAGACGCGATCGTGGACGGGATCGCCGGCGGCGCGACGGAGGTCACGGTGCCGGGGTACTATCGCGTCGCCTCGCTGCTGCAGGGGCTCGCACCCGCAACGCTGACCAGGCTGGCGTCCAGGCGGTTACACGGAGGCTAGACGGGGTACAGGAGACGGATGACAAGCAACGGTCCCCGTCTCCAGGACTTCCAGCACGCGGCGGAGCTGCGCGCCGCGCTTCGACACTTTCTGCGCTCGAGCGAGCAGGTCGCACGAAAGCACAGGCTCACGCCGCAACGCTATACGCTGCTCCTGATGATCAAGGGTGCACCCGACGGCAGCCAGCGTTCCACGGTGACGGAGCTGTCGCGCCGGCTCCAGCTCGCCCAGAGCACGGTGACCGAGCTCGTGCGACGGGCCGAGAACGTCGGCCTGATCGCGCGCGAGCCGTCTGCCACGGACGGCCGGGTCGCCTACCTGAGGATTACGCCCGAAGGCGAGCGCCGCCTCACCGGCGCTGTGGGCGACCTCGGCCTGGAGCAGAGCCGGCTCAGCGACGTGCTCGAAGAGAACCACCTGAGCCGTAGTCGCCGGTGAAGACCCGCATCGGCGCGGGTCTCTCGACCACCGCCGACTCGGTGGCCGCCGCCGCCGAAGCAGCGCAAGAAGCGGCATCGGCGCTCGGCGGTGCAAGCATCGACCTGGCACTCGCCTTCCTGAGCCCCCATCACCTCGATGCGGCCGAGGAGGTCGCGGCCACAATTCGCGACGAGCTCGAGCCACGGCATCTCGCTGGATGTGTCGCCGAAGGCGTGATCGCCCTCGAGCGCGAGCTCGAGGACGAGACCGGCCTCGCGGTGTGGGCGGCGTCCCTGCCCGAGGCTCGCATCGAGCCCTTCCACGTCACTGCGGTCGAGGGCGATGAGGACGAGCTCACGTTGCTGGGGCTCCCGGATCTCTCGAGCGCCACGTTGGTCGTGGTCCTCGCGGACCCCTTCGCCCTACCCGTGCAGGCGCTGATCGACGCGATCGACGACGCTTGGCCGGGCCTGCCCGTGGTCGGCGGCATCGCCACCGGGGCCGGGCGACCGGCTCAGCAGGCGCTTCTGCTGGACCACGAGATCCACGACGAAGGGGCGATCGTGATCGCGCTGTCGGGTGTCGCCGTCGAGGCAGTGGTCTCCCAGGGCTGCGCTCCGCTCGGTCGTGACGCGGTGATCACCCTGGCCGAGGGCAACGTCGTCCTCGAGCTTGCCGGCAGACCGGCCCTCGAGCGACTCCGAGAGACGGTCGCGGGGCTATCCGACGGCGATCGCCAGCTGGCGGCGAGCGGGCTGCTCGCCGGGCTCGTGATCGACGAGAACAAGCCTGAATACGGCCGGGGCGACTTTCTCATGCGGGGAATCCTCGGCGCCGACGACGAGAGCGGTGCGATCGCCATCGGCGAGACGGTGCGGGTAGGCCAGACGCTGCGTTTTCATGCCCGGGACGCTGGCTCCGCCGATTCGGACCTGCGGCTGGCGCTCGCGGAGAGCCTCGACGTCTCCCCGGGACGTCCGGCAGGCGCTCTCCTCTTCGCGTGCAACGGGCGTGGGCAGAACATGTTCGGCGGGCCCCACCACGACTCGCGCGCGCTCGCGGATGCCCTCGGCACCCCCGCGCTGGCCGGATTCTTCTGCGGAGGGGAGATCGGCCCGGTCGGCGGGCGCACGTTCCTGCACGGCTTCACGGCCACCGCCGTCATCTTCCTCGACCCGAGCGACGGGTGACGCGGAGCGCGAGGCGCCCGAGGATGCTGCCGCCGATGGTGTCGACGACGTAGTGGTTGGCCGTGAGGAGCACGACGGCCGCCACAAAGGGTGGATAGAGAGGAGCGAGCGCCCGGACGACTCGGTCGCCGCTCGTCTCCGTGATGCCGTGGGCCGTCACGACGGCGAGGGTCACGTGGATGCTCGGCATCGCCGCGAGCGGATGGTAGAAGCGGGCGATTGCGGCCGAATCCAGGTCGACGCCGCTCACCTCCAGGAGCGTGTCCGATAGATGCGCGAGCTTGCGCGGCGGGGCGACGGGGAACAGCAGGAACACCGGCTGCGCGCCGAGCCCGGCCGCGACCACCGCTCGTCGAAAGCGGTGATACGCGGGGTCGCGTCTGCGAAACAGCCCCATGAGCCAGCCGACGGTCAGGCCGACGTTCAGCGTCGCGTAGGCGACGTTGAGCCCGGCGATGAGACGCCGGTGCGGCAGCACGAGCCGCTGGAGCTCCGGCTCGACGTGGATTCCCAGCCGTTCCTCGAGCGCGACGATCCTCTCGGCGTTGCGCCCGGCCCGCTCCCGGCCGTCACCGGCGAGCGCCAGCTCACGGACGAGCAGATAGACGGCATAGAAGCCGAGTCCGATCGCGACCTCGCGCTTCCAGGAGAAGGGTTCGGAGCTGGACCCGCGCGGCACGGACAGGAGTCTCCCGGATTCGGAGGCCGGACGTGGGGATGATCCGTACCGTCCCGGCAGCCCAGCCCAACACGGTCCGGTGCCGAGCTTCTGGCGCGCAGGGCGCCGTCGCGAGATACTGACCTCCGCGAATCATGTCCAAGTGGCGGCAGAACTTCGTTCGGCTGGCAATCGGCTCGGCGGCGACAGGCCTCTTTCTCTGGCTTTTCCTGCGCATCGCCCACGTCGGCGACGCGTGGAAGGAGATCAAGGCGCTGCCGGCCTGGGCGATCGGAGGCGGCATCGGCTTCGTGCTCGCGAGCTGCGCGCTCGTCGCGCTGCGCTGGCGCTACCTGTTCGCAGCTGCTCGCTACCAGACCCAGACACGGCGCCTGCTGTGCATCTTCTGCGTCGGGGCGGCCGCGAACAACATCCTGCCGGCGCGCGGGGGTGACCTGTTGCGGCTCGAGTCCGTACGCCAGCACTACAGCATCCCGCCGTTCGTGACTGCCGGCACCCTCTTCGCGGAGCGGTTGCTGGACGGCGTCGTGCTCTCGGTGTTCATCCTCCTGGGGGCGCTGTGGATCGGCGAGACCGGCGTCCTCCTGCTCGTCGGCATCGCGCTGTCGGCCGGGTGCGTGCTCGGCATCGTGCTGGTCGCGTTGGCCGCACGCGGTCCCGAGCGGGCCGAGGAGCTGGTCTGGAAGGCCACGAAATGGCTGCCCGCCCGGTGGCACGCGCGGGTAGGACGATGGACGGCCAACTTCCTCGAGGGCCTCGGGGCGTTTCGCGCCCGGCGCTCCCTCGTCCGCGTGCTCTGGACCTCGCTCGCGATCTGGCTCGCGAACTTCGGCATGTACGTCGTCGTCGGCAAGGCCTACGGCGCGGATCTCTCGGCCGGCGGGTACTTCCTGCTCGAGGGCGTCGGCAACCTCGCGCTGGGCGTTCCGGCCACGGCTGCCGGTCTCGGAAGCTTCGACTACCTGACGCTCCGCAGCGCGCAGGAGCTCGGTGTGACGAGCGAGATCGGCACGCCGTACGTGCTCACGGTGCACGCCCTCGTCGTCGTACCGGTCACGATTCTGGGTGCCATCTTCCTGCGCGGCGCGTTCCCGCGGGTGTTCAACCACCGACGCGATGCGTCGGCTCAGGAGGTGTAGACGGTAGCCTCGCGCTCGCGTACTCCCGAGCCAGCCGCGCGATACGGTCGTCGGCGAGGACACGCCCAGCATCGAGCGCGACGGCGCGGCGACCGTCGGCTCTGCCGAGCCCCTCGCGCACCGTCCAGCGCAAGGCATCGGCGAGCCTCTCACGCCGTCGAGCCTCGTCCCTGAAGAGCGGGTCGGCCGGGCGCTGCTCCGCCGCGGCGGTCGCGACCTCCGCCGCGAGCAACTCGTCGAGCGCGCTCGTCTCGATACGCTCCGGACCGCCGGCCGCGCCGTCGAGGGCCGTCGCGACCACCTGGCCGACCGTCAGCGGCAGCGAGCGCCCCATCGCCACCAGCACGGCGCCATCGACGTCGTCCGCCGGCGGCGGCGTCGCCACGCCCGCCGCGACGTAGGCGTAGGGCCGGCCCGTCGTGACGGGATCGTAGGCGATCCCGATCGGCTGCAGGGTCTCGGGCCGGCCGCGCCGGACGAGGAGGCGCATCCCGGGGCGCAGCGGGCCGATGGAGCCGTCGGTGGACGGTCGACCCTCGGGGAAGAAGAGCATGGGCTCGCCCGAACGGACGACCTCGACGACGCGCCTGAGGTCGGCCGCGGCCAGCTCCGCGCGCCGCCTCCACGCCGACTCCAGCGCCGGATGGCCGAGCTCCGCGCGCGAGAAGCCTCGCCAGAGAAGGTCCGCGAACTCGCCCCGTAACAGATCGCCGGCAGTCCGCGGCGCCGGGAGGCCTGCGCCGCGCGACCGCGCCGACAGCGCCGCGAGCGCCTCACCCGGCACGAGCTCCGCGAGCGGGGTGGCGGCGGGTACCTCCGCGAGCGCCTGTGCGAGCCGCAGCGTCTCCGCGCTGGGATACGGAAGCGGGTTCACCCGCACGAGCGGGAGGTACGGCCCGGCGTCGATCCGCCAGAGCAGCCGTCGCGCGCGCCATGGGATTCCCGGTGGAAAGCCCGCGAAGAAGCCCCGCTCGAAGAGATCGTCGCGCGCCGCGAAGTGGAGCCGTGGATTCCCCCGCCGCCAGACGCCCGCGTGGAGGAAAATCGAGGCGCAGATGGCCGGCACATCCGTCTCCGCCCGGTGGGGGGCGACGAGCATGGACCCCAGCCGCAGGCGAAAGCCCGGCGGGAACAGCGTGCGAGACCGGAAAGCAGCCCGCGTGTAGGCGCACATCCCGAGCGCGACCGCTTCGTAGAGCGGCTCCGACGGCCGTTCGCGAGCTCGCCTGCTCACGCAGTTAATGCGGCCTCTCAGACCGTTCGACCGGTAACTCCTGCTCTACGCCTCTCACCGGTCGGTGAAACGATCGTAGGGGCGGGCCTTGGCCCTCAAACCGTGACACGATCCGTGCACCCGAGCTCGTTTCGGGCGGGACTGTAGGGGTGGGCCTTGGCCCGCCCGCAACTCCCGCCCCTACGACTCCCGACCGTTTCAGCTGCAACGTTACGACAGACCGCACTAGAGATCCGTCGGGTCCGGAGCGCCGCGGTGCAGCAGGTACCACGCGACCGTCAGCGTGAGCGCGTAGCCCTCCTTCGAGCGCCGGAGCTCGATGCCCGCCCGGCGGCCGGCGGCGAGAAGGCGCTCGACCTCCGCGATCACGGCGTCGCGTCGCTCGCCTTCGCACGAGGCGAGCTCGAGGTAGCGGTCGAGCTCGAACTCGTCGCGCTCGGTCTCGAAGCGCTCCAGCACGAGCCAGTTCGCCTCGAAGAGGCTGCGGAAGTCCAGGTCGGGGAGGACGCGCTCGTGGCTGGGGTCGCGCATGTGCTCGAGCCGGTTGTGGTGCATCGCCTCGAGCGGGTTGGCAGAGGAGATCTGGTCGATGACGAGCAGGCGCCCGCCGATGCGCGTCACACGGGCCATCTCGGCGACGGCGATCTCCGGGTGGGGCAGGTGGTGCACCGTCCTCGACGTCACGGTCAGATCGAACTCGCCGTCGGCGGCCGGCAGCGCGAGCGCGCTCCCCTCGACGAAGCTGACGTTTGGGTAGGCCGCGCCGGCCTTGCGCGCGTGGTCGAGCATCTCGGGCACGAGGTCGATGCCGACGACCTCGCGAACGAACGGTGCGAGCGCCAGCGCGAGCGTCCCGGTTCCTGCCCCGACGTCGAGTACGCGCTCGTCTCCCGTGAGGTGAGCGAAGCGGGCAAGCCGCTCTCGGGTGCCCTCGATCCGCGCCTCACCCAGCGCCGCGAGCCGGTCGGCCGACGCCGCGAAGCGCGCCCGGGTGGCGTCCTGGCTCACGTCCGCTGCTCCCTTCGCACGAGCTCGAGCGCCTCCTCCCGCGTGGTGATCGTACCGGCGGCGCGCTCCTCGGCGATCCGCTCCAGCAGGCGACCGACCTCCGGCCCGGGCGGGACGGGCACCTCGTCGCCGTGAAGCAGCGGCTCGGCCGGTTCCGCCCCTCGCGCCCGCGCGGACGGCGTCCCCGAAGCGCTCCACCGCCGCGCCCCCTCCGACGTACGCGAGCGCCTCGAGCGCCCACGGCTCGGTCGCCCGCCGGAAGCGGTGTATCTGACGCGCCGACTCGTCACGAGGAAGGCGTGCGGCGAGCATGGTGCGGGCGAGACGACGCTGCTCGCGCGAGATGGGGAGGCGCTGCAGCGACTCGCCGAAGACGGCGACGAGACCGACCGCCTGGGGTACGTCCTGCCCGATGGTGTCGAGACGGCGCAGCGAGCCACCGAGAGGTCTCAGCAGCCCGAGCTCGTCGAGCCGGCGCCACCCTGCCTCCCCCATGCGCTCCAGCTCCGCCACGATGCGCTCGCCGGCCGGGTCCGTGACGAGCTCCGCATCGCGTCGGACGAGCGCCTCGGTGTCCGGATCGAGGGGGAGATCGAGCTCGGACTCGAGGCGCACCGCGCGCAGGAGCCGCAGGGGATCGTCGCGGAAGACGCCGGCCGAGACCGCTCGCAGGATCCGCTGCTCGAGGTCGGCGCGCCCGGCGAAGGGGTCGATCGGCCGGCCGCCGCCCACCGGCACCGCGATCGCGTTCACGGTGAAGTCGCGCCCGGCGAGATCGTCCTCGATGCTTCCTCGCAGCAGCGTGAAGTCGATCGTGCGCCCATCCGCGGGCGCGACACGCCACGCGCCGTGGCGCTCGGAGAGCAGGAAGACGGCGCCGCCGAGCGCCTTCCGAAGCGTGCGCGCCGCGCGATCGGGCTCCCGGCAGGCGACGTCGACGTCGAGCACCGGGCGGCGGAGCAGCTCATCGCGGACGGCGCCGCCGACGACGTAGGCCTCCTCGCCTGCGACGGCGGCGCGGATCTCGTCATCCATCGACGACGATCCGGTCGGCCCGGTCCGGCCGCGACCGGATCGCACACGTGACCTCGTAGTTGATCGTGCCGAGGTGGCGCGCGTGCTCCTCGGCGAGGAGGCCGTCGCCGATGAGCGTTACCGGCGCCCCCACCTCCTCGTCCCCGAGCTGGACGGCGAACGAGTCCATCGACACCGCCCCGAGCACCCGCCGCGGCACGCCACCGACGAGCACGTGGGCGCCTGACAGCCCGCGCCGGAACCCGTCCGCGTACCCGACCGGCACGAGTCCGATCCGCACCGGCGTCTCGGTGACGAAGCGCCGCCCGTAGCCCGTGCTCTCCCCGGCCTGGAGCGTCTTCACGAGCGCGATGTAGCTCCGCCATGACAGAACCGGCTCGAGACCGTACGCCGCCGGCCCGTCGCCGAACGGGGAGAGGCCGTAGAGCGCTACTCCGCACCGCACGGCGTCGAAGCGCGCCGCCGGAAAGCGGAGAGTGGCGGCGCTGTTGGCCAGGTGGCTGACCGCGCCCGGGAACTTCGAGGCGAGCGCCGCGAAGAGGGCGATCTGGTCGCGGGCGAACGCCTCGTCCGCTTCGTCTGCAGTCGCGAGGTGGCTCATGAGGCCCGCCACTCGCCCGACCGGGATCTCGGCGAGCTCGTCCGGGCTCATGCCGAACCTGCCCATCCCGGTGTCGACCTTGACGTGGACCGGGACGCCCTCAGGAAGGTTCGGCGTGGACACGGTCACCTCCAGGCGGGCGGTCCGGGCGACCTCGACCTCCCCCGGCGTGAGGGGCCCCAGCACGAGGATCTTCGGCTCGGCGAAGGCCGCGCGGAGCACGCTGCCTTCCTGGACGGTCGCAACGCAGAGCGCGGTGGCCCCGCCGTCGAGGGCCGCACGGGCGCAGTCGAGCGCGCCGTGGCCGTAGGCGTCGGCCTTGACGACCGCCCACAGCTCGGCGCGTCCTGCCGCTTCCCGCAGCTGCCGGGCGTTGCGGCGAAGGGCGCCGAGATCGACGGTGACCTCGGATCGCCGCACGTCAGACCGCGACTAGGCCGCGCCGGGCTCCGGTCCCCGGGCCGTTACGCCGCCGAAGACGTCGCCCGCATTCAGGCGGATCGACGGCCCGTTCCCTCCGCGAACGCAATCGCGCCCGAGCGGCCTGCGGTCGAACCCTCCGAACAGCGCGAGATTCACGGATCACCTCCGAGGAGACGGGCCAGCGGCACGATACTCAGCGGGAGAGGACCTGCGAGACGGCTGGAAGCACGTCGCTCGCGATCATGCCCGCGAACCCGCAGCGCTCCGCTGCGTGGCCCGCGGCCACGCCCTGGGTCGCCGCTGCCGCAGCTGCGGCCAGGCGCGGCTCCATGCCCTTGGCGAGGAAGGCCGCCAGGATGCCCGTCAGCACGTCGCCGCTGCCGGCGGTCGCGAGGCCGGCGTTTCCGAGATCGGCGACGAGAACGCCTCGGCCGACCCCGGCGACGAGGGTGTCGACGCCCTTGAGGAGTACGACCGCGCCCGTGTCGGCCGCGGCGGCGCGGACCGACTCGAGCCGGCGGGAGCTCACGCGTGCCGACCGCTGATCCAGCAGCCGCGCCAGCTCGCCCGCGTGCGGGGTGAGCACGGTCGGCCGCTCACGGGCGAATGCCCACTCGAGGTGGCCCGCGAGCGCCCACAGCGCGTCGGCGTCGACGACCACCGGCAGCTCGAGGCGCTCGAGCAGGAGACGGACGAGCTCGCGCGTGCCGGGACCACGGCCGAGGCCCGGGCCGATTGCGACCGCGCCCGCGCGCGCCGCGACCTCGAGCACGGTCTCCGCTGCCTCCGGTACGAAGCGCCCGTCGCTGTCGTCCTCGCACGCCCGGGTCACGACCTCGAGCAGCCGCTGGTCGACCCAGGGCGCCACCGACGCCGGGACGCAGGCGAAGACGATGCCCGCGCCCGCGCGCAGCGCCGCTTCGCAGGACAGGCACACCGCCCCCGTGAACCCCGCGGAGCCTCCCACGACGAGAACCGAGCCGGCGGTGTACTTGTTGTCCGAAGGCCGGCGGCGAGGCACGAGCTCGAGCGCGCTCGTCCCGACGCGGCCGCTCGCCGTGCTCTCGTGTTCGAGCCCGATGTCCGCGACCTCGATCTCTCCGGCCTCGAAGCGCCCCGGCGCGACGACCAGACCGAGCTTCACGCCGTGGAACGTGACCGTCGCGGACGCACGAACGGCAACGCCCGACACCTCTCCAGTTGATGCGTCGATGCCGGACGGGACGTCGACCGAGACGACGGGACTCTGCGAGGCGTTGATCATCTCGATCGCGGCGCCCGCGTCTCGCCTCGGCACGCCCGTGAAGCCCGTTCCGAAGAGCGCGTCGACGACGACGTCGGCGCCCCCCGCCTCGGCGCGAAAGGCGACGCCCGCCTCGCGGGCACGGCGCAGGTTCTCGAGGGCGTCGCCACGGATCCGCGCCTCCTCGGCGAGCAGGAGCACCTCGACCGCACGGCCTGCTGCATGGAGCAGCCTGGCCACGACGAGCCCGTCGCCGCCGTTGGCCCCCGGGCCACACCAGATCGAGACGCGGCGCGCGTCCGGGTACCGGCGCTCGACGCTGGCCGCCACGGCCTCGCCGGCTCGCTCCATCAGGTCGAGCGTGGGACCGGAGTACGTCGCCTCGGCCTCCCGCATCTCCTCGGCCGTATAGACCGGCTCGAGCCAGCCCGAGGCTGACACGGCACGTCTCACTCGCCGTCCTCCACGGCGCAGATCGCGGCCGCCAGCTCCTTCGAGTGCGTCATCGACAGGTCGATGCGGCCGGCCTCGACCCGCTCCGCCCATGCCTTCGTCGAGCCCGAGAGCCGCACCTCCGGCTTCGGCCGTCCCACGATCTCGATCTCTTTCCACGTGAACCGGACACCGCACCCGAGCGCTTTGCCGACCGCCTCCTTGCCGGCGAAGCGGGCCGCGTAGTGCTGGGCGGGATGTGCGCGCGAGTCGCAGTAGGCGATCTCGGCCTCGGTGAACACGCGCTTGCGGAAGCCGGCGTAGCGCTCGAGCGCCGCCTCGACGCGTGCGATCTCGATCAGGTCGACCCCGACCCGCATGGGCGGGGCGAGTCTACGACGTCGTGAAGACGGGCCGGATGAGATCCGGCCCTGCGGATGAGATCCGGCCCTGCGGATGAGATCCGGCCCTGCGGATGAGATCCGGCCCTGCGGATGAGATCCGGCCCCTACATCACCGCCAGAGGGTTTTCGTAGGGGCCGCATCTCATGCGGCCCGGATGGTTCGAGGTGCCAAGGGCCGGATTGAGATCCGGCCCACGCAGAGCCGTTGCCGCGACCGCAGCCGGTTATTCGACGGTGACCGTCTTCGCGAGGTTCCGTGGCTGGTCGACGTTGAGGCCACGCAGGCGCGCGGTGTGGTAGGCGAGCAGCTGCAGCGGCACGACCGCCAGCACGGCCTGCAGGAACGGGTGCGTGCGCGGCACGTAGATGACGTCGCTCGCGTGGTGCTGGATGTCCTCGTTCCCGTCGGTGGCGATCGCGATCACGTCAGCGCCCCGAGCGCGGGTCTCCTGGATGTTCGAGACGACCTTGTCGTAGACATGGGAGTCGGTGGCGACGCAGACGACCGGCGTGGACTCGTCGAGCAGGGCGATCGGGCCGTGCTTCATCTCCCCTGCGGCGTACGCCTCCGTCGGGATGTACGAGATCTCCTTGAGCTTCAGGGCACCCTCGAGGCATACCGGCAGACCGATGTGGCGGCCGATGTAGAGGAAGAACGGCTGGTCGTAGTGCCGACGGGCGATCTCCTCCATCGGATGGTTGCCGTCCAGGAACGTCTGCACCTTCTCGGGCAAGGTCTGAACCTCGCGCACGAGCGTGTCGATCTGCTCCTGCGGCAGCGTGCGGCGCACCTCCGCGAGACGAAGGGCGAGCAGGTACAGGAGCGTGACCTGCGCCGTGAACGTCTTGGTGGCTGCCACGCTCATCTCGATGCCGGCTCTCGTGTAGAGCACCGAGTCGACCTCTCGCGTGATCTGCGCGCCCATCATGTTCGTGATCGCCAGGGTCGGAGCCCCCATCTTGCGCGCGAGGCGCATCGCCGCGAGCGTGTCGGCTGTCTCGCCGGACTGGGAGATCCCGACGACGAGGCTGTCGCGCGACAGCACCGGGCTGCGGTAGCGCCACTCGCTCGCGATGTCGAACTCGCACGGGATGCGCGCCCACTCCTCGAGCACGTACCGGCCGACGACGGCCGCGTGGTACGCGGTCCCGTTCGCGACCATGATCATCCGGCGGAGGTTCTGGATCTCGACCTCCGAGAGCCCGATGTCTTCGAGCACGAGCCGTCCGCCGCGAATCCGCTCGGCGATCGTCTCGTGCAGGGCGGCAGGTTGCTCGTAGATCTCCTTGAGCATGAACGTCTCGTAGCCCTGCTTCTCCGCGGCCTCGTCGTCCCAGTCGACCTCGATCTCCTCGCGCTCGACCTCGTCGCCGTCGGCGGTGAAGAAGCGGGCTCCGGCCGGCGTGATCGCGACGATCTCGCCGTCCTCGATCAGCTGCACGCGCCGGGTCTCGCGCATGAAAGCGGCGATGGACGACGCGAGGAACGTCTCCCCCTCGCCCAGGCCGACGAGCAGCGGGCACTGCAGTCGCGTCCCGACGAGCAGGCCCGGATGGTCGACATGAGTGACGACGAAGGCGAAGTGACCCTCGAGCTCGGCATAGACGGCGCGCACCGCGGCGAGCAGGTCGCCGTCGTAGTGGTCCTCGACGAGGTGCGACACGACCTCGGCGTCCGTCTCGGACGAGAACACGTGGCCGGACGCCTTCAGGCGGTCGCGAAGCTCGCGGAAGTTCTCGACGATGCCGTTGAGGACGACGGCGACGGTCTCGTCGCAGCCCGTCAGCGGATGGGCGTTCTCCTCGGAGACGCGACCGTGCGTCGCCCAGCGGGTGTGCCCGATACCGGTGGTCGCAGCGGAGCCGTTCGTCCCCGCGACCTTCTTCAGATGGCTCAGGTTGCCGACCGCCCGCACGTAGTCGGGCCGCTCAGCTTCCAGCAGGCAGAGCCCGGCCGAGTCGTAGCCACGGTATTCGAGTCGCTCCAGGCCCTGCAGAAGCAGATCCTTTGCGAATCGCGTCCCGACGTATCCGATGATCCCGCACACCCCGTTCCCCTTTCAGAGGTACCGATCCCCAATCCCCTCACCTCGTTATCGACGGTGAGTGGCGGTTTGGCAACTTTCTTGCGCTCCTCCTGGGTGCGCTAAGAAGAAAGCAAACGAGCCCGGCGACCCCTCGCTGGGTCAGCCGAGCTCCTTCTCGACGTACGCCGCAAGCGTAGCACAGAGCTGGGCCGCATCCGTCTCCCGCTCGGCTTCGGCAAGCACCCGAACCACCGGCTCTGTTCCCGATGGCCTGACCATTACCCGGCCCGCGCCGGCGAGACCTGCGTTGACCTCGTCCACACGCGCGAGGAGCTCCGGGCTCAGGGTCTTCGTGCGGACCCGCACATTTGCTTTCGCCTGCGGGAAATGTGGCATCTCACCGGCCGCGTCGGCGAGCGACCGCCCGCTCGCAGCAAGGATTCCGCACAACAGGAGGGCGGCCGCGAGCCCGTCCCCGGAAGTGTGGCCGTCGAGCACGATCACGTGTCCGGACTGCTCCCCTCCGAGCAGGCCCCCTTCCCGACGCAGGGCCTCGAGCACGTAGCGATCGCCGACCTCGGTCGTGATCACGCGGATGCCCCGCTCCTCCATCAGCCGGTGGAAGCCGGCGTTCGTCATCTGCGTGACGGCGACGAGATCGACGCCCAGGTGCAGCGCGAGCACGGCGAGGATCTGGTCACCGTCCACCTCCTGACCTGCGGCGTCGACCGCGAGCACCCGGTCGCCGTCGCCGTCGAAGGCGAGCCCGAGGTCGGCACCGTCCTCGCGGACGACGCGAGAGACGAGCGAGAGGTCGGTCGCCCCACAGCCGTCGTTGATCGCGCCCTCGGGGGACGCCCCGATCGCGGTAACCTCGGCTCCGAGGCGCTCGAAGGCGGCGGGCGCGACCTTGTACATGGCTCCGTTGGCGCAGTCCAGCACGACGCGCAGACCACCGAGCGGCCGCCCGAAGCGCTCGCACACGAGGTCGACATAGCGATCGTCCAGGCCCTCCACGCTCCTGATCGCTCCGGGCTCGGCGTGCGCGGGCGCGTCGAGAAGGGCCTCGATCGCCTCCTCGTCGCTGTCGGTGAGCTTCCCGAAGGAGCTGAAGAGCTTGACGCCGTTGTATTCGGCGGGGTTGTGGGAGGCGGAGACCACGGCGCCGGCGTCCTCGGCGAGGATGGCGACGGCGGGAGTCGGCAGGACGCCGGCCACCTCGACATCGGAGCCCCCGGAGGCAAGGCCGGCGGCGAGCGCCGCCTCGAGCGCAGGGCCGGAGGGGCGGGTGTCGCGGCCTACGAGCACGCTCGCTCCACCGCTCCAGAGCGCGAACGCACGGCCCAGCCGCGCGACGAGCTCCGCCGTGAGATCCTCGCCCACGACGCCGCGGACCCCGTCAGTCCCGAAGTAGCGTCTCACGGCGCGGAACGGTAGCGGTGCCGGCATTGTGCGGGAGCGAGGAACGGGCCGGATGGGATCCGGCCCTTACACCTGCGAAACTCCGCCGCGCTGACGCGCGGCGGTTTCGTGAGTTCTCGAAACGCGAGGCCTTCGGCCTAGCGCTTCGAGAACTGCGGCCGCTTGCGGGCCTTCTTCAGCCCCGCCTTCTTGCGTTCGACCTGGCGCGCGTCGCGGCTGAGGAAGCCCTCGCGCTTGAGCGCAACCCGGAGGTTCGGATCGGCCTCCACAAGCGCCCGGGCGATCCCGTGACGAAGCGCACCGGCCTGGCCGGCGATGCCGCCCCCGTGCAGCCTGGCGCGCAGATCGAACCGTCCCTCGAGCTCGGCGACGCGAAGTGGCGCGAGCGCGACGGTGCGTAGCGACTCCCGCGGGAAGTACTCCTCGAGCGACCGGCCGTTCACCCACGTGGCGCCGTCGCCGGGTCGCAGGATCACGCGGGCAACCGACGTCTTGCGCTTGCCGGTGCCCTGGTACTGGGCGAGCTGGCTCACTCTGTCTTGCTCCTCCGAGTCGCGCTCGGCAGCTGCTCCGGCTGCTGAGCCTGATGGGGATGGTCGGGCCCGGCATAGATCTTGAGCTTGCCGATCTGGGCCCGGCCGAGCTTGTTGCGGGGCAGCATGCCCTTGACCGCGGCGCGGATGACCTCTGTGGGCCGTCGCTCGAGCTGCTCCGCCAGCGTGCGCGACCGCAGGCCCCCCGGGTAGCCGGAGTGGCGGTAGTAGCGCTTCTGCTCGAGCTTCTTGCCGGTGACCACGACCTTCTCGGCGTTGACGACGACGACGAAGTCGCCCGTGTCGACGTGCGGCGTGAACGTCGGCTTCCCCTTGCCTCGCAAGAGGTCTGCGATGCGCGTGGACAGACGTCCGAGCGTCTCGCCCTCGGCATCGACGAGATACCAGCGGCGCTCGACTTCGTGCGGCTTCGCGTTCCAGGTTTTCATGGGTGCACAGAAAAGCGGCGGACAACACGCCCGCCAGTCGCGGAGTGTAGCAAGCGCACGCGGGACGCCAGGCCGGCGGCAAAGCCCTCGGCACCGCCGTGGGAGGGGTGGCGGATCCAGGGCAGGTCGAGCGCCTCCCCTGCGATCCGGCCGACAGCGACCACCTCACGACCGGCGGCGAGAACGTCGACGAAGCAACGGCCGGCCTCGCACTCCGCGCGGGTGGGCCTGCGATTCGAGCGGTGATCGCCCGGCCGATGCGGATGCGCCGGCACCGCGTTCCAGAGCAGGACGGCCTCGGTGAGCCCGAGCCGCTCGAGGACGCCGTGTACGATCGTCGCAGTGGCCTCGGCAGGGCCCATACCGGATAGCTGGCGCTCGGACGTGAACGGGATCCCCGAAACGCGCGCGCCCCGGTAGCCGGGAGCCTCGCCGACCAGCAGGAGGCCGGCGTCCGCCCGGACCTCGAGGTATGCGGCAAGCCGCGCTCGGCGCCGCGCTGCACCGCGCCCATGACGGTAGAAGTTGAAGGCGTCGCCGAAGCGCGCTCGGGCAACGGCCTCGACGAAGGTGTCCGGCGTCACCGCCGCGTACGCTAGCGGTCGTGAACGACCGCTAAACGCCAAACGGTGGCGTCCTTTCGCGAAGGAGGAATCCCGTGGCGCGCTACGAGCTACAAGACGGCGAGCAGGAGATCATGAGCGTCCACCCTTCGACGACGAAGCTCGTCCTGCTGCTCGTGTGCACGCTGTTTCTGTACTTGCCGTGGTTCATCGTCCGGCTCGTCCAGAACCGCCACACCACCTGGGTCGTCACCAATCGCCGCCTGATCAGCATGAGCGGTGTCTTCAACCAGACGACGATCGCGACCGGGCTCGAGCGCATCCAGGACGTGCACTTCATGCGCTCGTTCTGGGATCGCATCATCGGAACGGGCTCGCTCGAGGTGGACACCGCCTCCGAGCACGGCCCCGTTCACATCGGCTTTCTCCGCCACGACGAGGAGTTCCGCGAAGCGCTGACGCACGCGATCGAGGCGCGCCAACGGGAGCTGCGCGAACGGACGGCACAGGGCGGTCTCTAGCGTGGGGGAACCCATGGTTCCCCCACGGACCCCCTCCTTAACTGTTCACGCGTTGCTCGCGATGAGACGTCACCGGGCAGAGCCCGGCGACGCCGACCCGACCGGACTCCGCCGGCGAGAGCCGGCGAACGGACGGCGCCCTGTGAGCGCGCTGGCACAGGGCGGCTTGTAGGAGCGGGGCTTGCCCCGCCTCTCGAGCTCGCGCCACGCAACGCTGCCGCTGTACGCGGGCGGGTTCCTCGGCCCCTTCGGCGGGGGGATGCTCGTCGCGCTCATCCCGGACGTCGCCGAAGGCCTCGGCACCAGCGACGGCCTCGTCGCCGCTGCGATCACCGTCTACATGGTGCCGTTCGCGGCGCTCCAGCTGGTCTCCGGCACGATCGGCGAGCGCCTCGGCGGCGGCCGCGTCGTACGGACCGGCTACGTCGCCTTCGCCGGCGCCGCGGCGCTCTGCGCAGCCGCACCTGAAATCTGGACGTTCATGGCAGGCCGTGCCCTGATGGGGGCGGCGAACGCCTTCCTCAGCCCGATTCTCCTGGCCGCGCTCGCGGGGGCAGTGCCGTCGGCCGCCCTGGGACGGGCTGTGGGCACGTTCGCGGCCGTCCAGGTCGCGGGTCTCAGCCTCGCCCCTATCCTCGGCGGTGCGCTCGGCGAGGCAAGCTGGCGTCTTGCCTTCGCCCTCGCGGCGGCAGCTGCGATCGTGCTCGCAATCCCCCGGCCCATGTTCGCCACCACGAGCGTCGGGGACACTCGGCCGACGTTCCGAGCGCTGCTCAACCGCTGGATGGGGCTAATCGCCGCCACGGCCACGGCCGCGTACCTCGGCTTCACCGCGATCGGCTTCGTGGTCGCCCTCGTCGTCGCGCGGGAGTTCGGCCTCAGCTCGTGGACGACCGGGCTCGTCGTGGCCGCCTACGGTGCGGGCGGAATCGTCTTCGGGCGCTACGCGGGCACGGTCGCGGACCGGATCGGTCGGCCCTGGACGGCGCTCCTCGGCACGCTCGCCTCCGCGGCAGGGGTGCTCGGCCTGGCGTTCGCGCCGGATGCCTGGTCGCTGGCCCTGGTCTACTTCGCGGTCGGCTGTGCCTCCGCGTTCGTGTGGGCCGGCCTGAACACGATCGTCGTCGAGAGCTTCCCGGAGAACCGGGCCGGCGCGGTATCCGCCTACAGCGCCTTCAAGTTCGGCGGCGTTGCCATCGCGCCGCTCGTCTACGTGCCGATCCTCGACGTCGACACCCGCCTGCCGTTCCTCGTGGCGACCGGCTTCTCGGCGCTGACGGCGATTCTCGTCCTGCCCTGGTTCCGGCGCTACCGCGTCAGCGCAAGGCCGGCAGCGCCTGGCGTAGTCCCCTGACCGCTTGGCGGATCCGAGCCTCGTTCTCGACGAGCGCGAAGCGCACGTATCCCTCCCCGCCGGGACCGAAGCCGATGCCCGGGCTGACCGCCACCCTCGCTTCCTTCGTCAGCTTCACCGCGAAGTCGAGCGAGCCGAGCTCGCGGTAGGCCTCGGGGATCGGGGCCCAGACGAACATCGTCCCCCGGGGCCTGGGGAACTCCCAACCGATCCTGGCGAGGCCGTCGCAGAGCGCGTCGCGCCGCGAGCGGTAGACGGCGTTCACCTCCTCGGGGTAGCCCGGCGCCTCGTTCATGGCGACGATCGACGCGATCTGGATCGGCTGGAAGGTGCCGTAGTCGAGGTAGGACTTGAGCCGGGCGAGCGCCTGCACGACGTCGGCGCGCCCGACGAGGAACCCGACGCGCCAGCCCGCCATCGAGAACGACTTCGTCAGCGTGTAGAGCTCGACGGCGACCTCCTTCGCGCCCTCGGCCTGGAGGATCGATGGTGGCCGGTACCCGTCGAAGCCGAGGTCCGCGTAGGCGAAGTCGTGAACGATGAGCACTTCGCGAGCGCGCGCGAAGTCGACGGCGCGCTGCATGAACTCGAGGTCGACGGTCGCTGTCGTCGGGTTGTGCGGGAAGGACAGGATGATCACCCGCGGCCGGGGCCAGGAGCGCTCGAACGCCTCGACCAGGTTGCCGAAGAGATCCTCCCCGGGGCCCATCGCGACGCGGTTCACCTCCGCGCCGGCGAGGACGGGCGCGTAGATGTGGATCGGGTAGCTCGGGCTCGGCACCACGGCCGAGTCGCCCGGCTGCAGCAGCACCCACATGAGGTGCGAGAGCCCCTCCTTGGCGCCGATGGTCGTGATCGCCTCCGTCTCCGGGTCGAGCTCGACCGAGAAGCGGCGGCGGTAGAGGTCGCAAATCGCCGCCCGAAGCTTCGGGATGCCGCGGCTGGCCGAGTAACGGTGGTTCCGCTCCTTCCCGGCCGCCTCCTGGAGCTTCGCGACCGCGACCTCGGGGGACGGGATGTCGGGGTTGCCGAAGCCGAGGTCGATGACGTCCTCGCCCGCACGCCGCAGGTCGAGCTTGAGCTTGTCCGTGACCACGAAGACGTACGGCGGCAACGCGCCGATGCGGCGGAACTCCATCCGAAAACCCTAGATGACGCGTCAGTCGGGCCCGGGCGGCGGATCAGTGAAGCCGAGAAACGTCGCGTTCGCGTTCGCGACGCGTAAGTCCCGCTCGCAGCCGTCGAACGATCGTGCCCGGCTGACATGGAGGCTCGCGTACGGTGGCGCAGCCGAAGCCGCACCACCCGCTCACAGACGTCCATGACCTCCCGGACCACGTCCTGGTCGGCTTCGCGACCGACTCGCTGAAGATCGACGCGCAGGTCTTCGAGCTGAGCAACGAGGCACACTCGTCGAACGCGGGCGTTCAGCTCGCGATCGCGCAGAGAGCGACGCCGGGGAGCTCAAACCCTCCGTCGGTAGCGAAGAGCTCGAACGCCTCCCCGAGCCGTGTCCTGAGCACCTCCCGCTCGCCCTCGGGAAGCCCGCGGACGACCATGGCGAACGGGCCCGCTACGTCGATGACCCACCTCTCGTAGTCGTCGAGGTTACGGAAGGTGAAGCTGACCGGCACCTCTTCGGTGCGCACCGAGCTGAAGCCGGCGCCATCGAGCAGCGCGCTCGTGCGCTGCTCGCTCGCCATGCTGAAGACCCCGGGTGCCTCGGGCTCCGGAGACGGCATGTGCCCGCGCTCGATCAGGATCATGCCGCCGATCGAGGCCCAGGGGTTCTGCTCGGGCGCACCCCACACCGAGAGCCCCACCCGGCCGCCGGGGCGCAGCACGCGGCGCGTCTCGGCAAGCGCCGCGGCCGGGTCGGCCGCCAGCATGTAGGTGCTCTGGCAGAGCACGCCGTCGACCGAGTCCGAGTCGAGCTCGATCCGCTCGACGTCGATCACCCGATAGTCGACGTTGCCGAGCTCGAGCTCGGCGCCGCGGCGACGGGCGACCTCGACCATGTCTTCGGAGAAGTCAGTCGAGATCAGCCGGCCGTACTCACCGACGATCGCCGCCGCCTCGAATCCGGTCTCGCCGATACCAGCGCCGAGCTCGAGCACCGTCTCCCCGGGCTGTGGCCCGAGCTCCCTGATCAGCCACTCGCGCACCGGGGTCAGGGACTCCGCAAGCTGCGCTTGCCAGCGCTCCCAGCCGAGCGCCATCGCTTCCCAGATCTCGTGGCTGGTGCGGCGGTAGGCCTCGACGTCCACCCGGCGATCCTAGTAGGCCGGCAGCTGCGCGACCTTCATTCCCACTCGATCGTCGCCGGCGGCTTCGAAGAGATGTCGAGCGCCACGCGATTGACGTGCGGGATCTCGTTGATGACGCGGCTCGAGATCGTCTCGAGCAGGTCGTAGGGCAGGCGCGCCCAGTCCGCAGTCATCGCGTCCTCGGACGTGACCGCACGGATGACGATCGGGTAGGCGTAGGTGCGCTCGTCGCCCTGGACGCCGACGGAGCGGATCGCAGGAAGCACGGCGAAGCACTGCCACAGCTCGCGGTAGAGACCCGCGCGGCGCACCTCGTCGAGGAGGATCGCATCGGCCTCGCGCAGGATCTCGAGCCGCTCGCGTGTCACCTCGCCGATGATCCGGATCGCGAGTCCCGGCCCCGGGAAGGGATGGCGCCAGACCATCGCCTCCGGCAGCCCCAGCTCCTCGCCGACGCGCCGCACCTCGTCCTTGAAGAGCATCCGCAACGGCTCGACGAGCTCGAAGTCGATCTCCTCCGGGAGACCGCCGACGTTGTGGTGGGACTTGATCTTGGCCGCGATGCCCGCCTGCCCGCCCGACTCGATCACGTCCGAGTAGAGCGTGCCCTGCACGAGATACTCGAAGCCGCCGAGCTTGCGCGCCTCGTCTTCGAATACCCGGATGAACTCCTCGCCGATGCGCCTCCGCTTCTCCTCGGGGTCGTCGACCCCGGCCAGGCGCTCGAGGAAGCGATCGGCCGCGTCGACGTGGACGAGCGGTACGCGGAAGTGCTTGCGAAAGGTCTCGACCACCTGGACGGCCTCGTCCTTGCGTAGAAGCCCGTGATCGACGAAGACACAGGTGAGCTGGTCGCCGACGGCCTTGTGCACGAGCAGCGCGGCGACCGCAGAGTCGACGCCGCCCGAGAGCGCGCAGAGGACGCTCTCCCGCCCGACCTGCGCGCGAATGCGAGCCGTCTCCTCCTCGATGACCGCGGCCGGCGTCCACGCGGGCGGCGCGTCCGCGACGTCGTACAGGAAGCGCTTCAGCATCTCCATGCCGTGGGCGGTATGAACGACCTCCGGGTGGAACTGGACGCCGTAGAGGCCCCGGCGCTCGTCCTCGAAGGCCGCGATCGGCGTCGAGGGCGAGGACGCGACGGTTCGGGCGCCTTCGGGCGCCGCTACGACCGAGTCGCGGTGGCTCATCCAGACGACCTGGTCGTGCGGCAGGCCGGCGAGCAGGCGGCTCTCGCCGTCGGTCACCTCGAGCTCGGCCCGACCGAACTCGGCTGCGTCCGTCCGATCGACCCGGCCGCCGAGCTCCCGGGCCATGAGCTGCATGCCGTAGCAGATGCCGAGCACGGGCACGCCCGACTCGAAGAGCGCGGTGTCGACGCCGGGCGCGTCCGGCGAGTAGACGGAGGCCGGCCCGCCGGAGAGGATGACCGCGCGAGCGTCGCGTCGGGCTACCTCGGCCGCGCCGATCGAAGCCGGCACCAACTCCGAGTAGACCCTGCACTCGCGCACGCGGCGGGCAATCAGCTGGGCGTACTGGCCGCCCAGGTCGACGACGAGGACGGGGCGTTCCTCGGGCTCCGGCACCGGCTCCGGCACCGGGAACGCAATGACCGCTCTAGTGCTCACGGCCGCAATTACGCTCGTGCCCTGGCGCCTGCAAAGCGGCGCCGGTCTGCGTCCTCGGTCGCGCACGTATCCTCCGGATACGCACGCTCCCTGCGTCCTGGCCCGTCTTGCTTTTCGGCCCCAGGATCAGGAGCGTACTTCCCGCCGGGAGCACCTCAGCCGAGCCGGTAATTCGGCGACTCCTTCGTGATCGAGACGTCATGCGGGTGGCTCTCGCGCAGGCCCGCGCCGGTCATGCGGACGAAGCGAGCGCCGGCCCGGAGCTCCTCGATATTCGGTGCGCCGCAGTACCCCATCGCCTGGCGCAGGCCGCCGACGAGCTGGTAGACGATGTTCGTGAGCGGCCCCTTGTAGGGCACGCGGCCCTCGATTCCCTCCGGGACCAGCTTGGCCACGTCGTTGCGCTCGCCCTGGAAGTAGCGGTCCTTCGAGTACGAGCGGGCTCTCATCGCGCCGATCGAGCCCATGCCCCGGTACTCCTTGTAGTACTCGCCCTGGGAGACGACGACCTCGCCCGGGCTCTCGTCGGTGCCGGCGAGCAGGCTTCCGAGCATCACCGACTCGGCCCCGGCCGCGATCGCCTTGGCGATGTCTCCCGAGTGCTGGATGCCGCCGTCGGCGATCACGGGCACGCCGTAGCGCGAGGCAGCCTGGACGCAATCGTGCACTGCGGTGATCTGGGGCACGCCGACGCCGGCGACGACGCGGGTGGTGCAAATCGAACCCGGACCAACCCCGGCCTTCACCGCGTCTGCGCCGGCCTCGCACAGAGCCTCGGTCGCATCGTACGTCCCGATGTTGCCCGCGATGACCTGGATGTCGAACCGCTCCTTTATGCGCCGAACGGTGTCGACGACCATCTGCGAGTGGCCGTGCGAGGTGTCGACGACGAGCACGTCGACCTCCTCCTCGACGAGTGCCGCCGCGCGCTCGTGCGCATCCGGCCCAACGCCTACGGCGGCCGCCACCCGAAGTCGGCCCTGCTCGTCCTTCGTCGCCAGCGGATACTGGATCTTCTTCTGGATGTCCTTGACGGTGATCAGGCCCTTCAGGAACCCGTCGCCGTCGACGACGGGAAGCTTCTCGATCCGGTGGCGGCGCAACACCTCGCGCGCCTCGTCGAGCGTCGTTCCGACGGGAACGGTCACGAGCCCCTCGCTCGTCATCAGGTTCGCGATCGGCTGCTCGAGGTGGCCCTCGAAGCGCAGGTCGCGATTCGTCAGGATCCCCACGAGCCGACCGGGCTCGTCCGTGATCGGGATGCCGGAGATGTGGTATGTCCGCATCAGCTCGAGCGCGTCGGCCACCCGATCCCGAGGGCCGAGCGTCACGGGCTCGACGATCATGCCCGACTCCGAGCGCTTGACCTTATCGACCTCCGCGACCTGATCCTCGACCGACAGGTTGCGGTGGATGACCCCGATGCCGCCTTCGCGCGCGAGCGCAATCGCCATGCGCGCCTCGGTCACCGTGTCCATCGCGGCGGAGCAGATCGGGATCGCAAGCTCGACCTCGCGGGTGAAGCGCGAGCGGGTCGAGACCTCGTCCGGAAGCACCGCCGACTCGGCCGGAACGAGCAGGACGTCGTCGAACGTCAGACCTTCCTTGGCGAATCGCTCACCCAGCGCGAGGAGCCGCTCGACCTCCTCACGACCGAGCTCGACGCTCACGCGCGCCCCTGGCCGGCGACGGCTTCCGCCCGGCAAAGCCGGGCTCCGCCGGGAGACGACGCCGAACGTCTCACTCGAACCCCCAGAAAGCACGAAACCCAGGCGCCGCGCGGCGACCTGGGCTCCACGGTTCCGGCTCTCGCCTCAGCTCTCAACGTGTAGGGATGGTACCAGCGCCGCCAGACGCGCCCTGAGGCGCCGGGACGCCTACTCGCCGGCGACCGGCTCCAGGTGCTTCACGTCGACGAGCGCGCCGAGGCGGCTCGCTTCGCGCACGTCGAAGCGGCCCGCGCCCGCCTCGAGCACGGACGCCGCACCGGTCGCCACGCCGGCCCGCACCGCCTCCTCGATGCCCTTGCCGGCCACCCGCGCGGCGATGAAGCCCGCGAGCAACGCGTCGCCCGAGCCCACCTTGGAGATCGGCTCGAGCCACTGCACCGAGGCGTCGACCCGCAGCTCGGTCCTGTCCTCGCGGAAGAGCGCGATGCAGCCGTCCCGTTTCGTGATCAGCACGTTCCGCGCGCCGAGGTCGACGATCTCGTCGAGAGCCGCGACCATGTCCTCCTCGCCGCCGAACTCGTGGCCGACGAGCTGCTCGGCCTCGCGGACGTTCGGCGTGACGAGGTACGGCTCCGCCTCGATGCCGCGGCGCAGCGGCTCGCCCTCGGAGTCGAGCACCGTGGGGACACCCCGCCGGTTCGCGTCCCTGATCGCGTCCAGGTAGAAGCCGTCGTCGACGCCCCGCGGCAGCGAGCCCGAGAAGACGACGAACTCTGCCCCCCGGCTCAAGTAGGCGAGCTTGTCGCCGAGGATCGCGAGCTCATGGTCCTCGACCTCCGGCCCCCACTCGTTGATCTCTGTATAGACGTTCGAGGTCGGGTCGATGACCGCTGTGGACGTGCGCGACTCGCCGCGGATGCGGACGAAGTCGTTCAGCAGGCCCTCGCTCGTCAGACGCTCGACGAGCTGCACGCCGGTGCGCCCGCCCGCGAGCCCGGTCGCGACCACGGGGAGGCCGAGCCGCTTGAGCGCTCGCGCCACGTTGATCCCCTTGCCGCCTGCGCTCGAGAGGCTGGTCGAGGCCCGGTGCCGGTGGCCGAGCTGGAAGTTCGGCACGAGCAACGTCCGGTCGATGGCAGCGTTGAGCGTGACGGTGACGATCACGAGAAGACTCCGAAGAGGCCGGAGAAGAGCCCCCCAGCGTGGTGGAGCGCACGGTCAGCGTACCACCCGAGACGTTCGCCGAATCCCGGCTCCCCGACCGCTTCGGCGGCGACCAGCGGCTGCCGCGCGACCACCTGCCCGTCGAGGAGCACCTGCACCTCTCCCAGCTCTTGCCCGCGCGCGACGGGCGGATCGATCATCGCGGGAGCGACGACGCGCTCGACGAGGGGGAGGCCGACTCTGACGAGGAGATCCTCCGACTCCTCGGCGACCAGGGCGAGGCGCTCGTCGCCATACGGAACCAGGGCCTGGGCGTAGGTCCGGCCCGCGTCGACCGCGCGTACCGTGCGGTACTGGTCGAAGCCCCAGTCGAGCATCTCGACGAGATCGGCGTTGCGGCCCGAGCGGCTCTGACCGCCGAGCAGCACCGCGTAGAGGGTGATGCCGTTGCGGCGAGCCGCTGCCACCTCGCTCCAGCCTGCCGCGCTCGTGTGGCCCGTCTTCACGCCGATGGTTCCCGGGTACTCGAACAGGAGGTCGTTCCAGTTGCGCAGCACGCGCCCGCCCGCGATCGTCGTCGTCCGGACGCGTACGAGCTGGCGGAACAGCGGCTTGTGCATCGCCACGCGCGCGAGCTTGAACAGGTCCCGAGCGGATGAGTAGTGACCGGCCGCGTCGAGACCATCGGGCCGCACGAAGCGGGTATCGCGGAGACCCAGCGCCCGCGCCTTCGCGTTCATGAGCGAGACGAAGCGCGGCACGCTGCCCTTGCCGACGTGGAAGGCCAGCGCGTAGGCGGCGTCGTTCGCGCTCTGGACGAGGACGGCCGTCAGCAGATCGCGGACGGAGAGACGCTCGCGGGCACGCAGGCCGATCGTCGAGCCGCCGATCGTCGGCGCCGGGCCTCCGACCCGGACGACATCGTCGGGATCGGTCTTCTCGAGAACGACGAGGGCGGTCATCACCTTCGTGATCGAGGCGATGGGGACCTTCTGGGCTTGCCGCACGCCGAGCAGGAGGTCGCCACTGGCGCCGTTGCCGACGAGCGCGGAGCTGGCGGTCACGGAGGGAGGCGGCAAGGCCGCGGCGGTTGCGGCGAGCACGGCCGCGCCGATCGCAGCCAGGACCGCGAGGCGGCGTCTCACATCTCCAAGCGTATACTCGGCGCATGCCGCTGCTCCGGCGCAACGAGAGCCCCGACGAGTTCGTCGGCACCGAGCGCGCGTTCGAGATCGAGCTCGGCGGGCTCGGCGGCTTCGAGCTGCGTCCCACCCGCGTCTTCGTCTGGACGGGCGACGAGCGCGAACGCAGCCAGCGACTCGTGCCGCTCGCCGACCGGCCGATCGGGCTCGACCGCTCGCGCCGGGAGAGCATCGTGCATGTCGGGCCGGTGAAGGTGCGAAGCCGAGGCAACCCCCTCATGACCGTGGCGTTGGCCGGCGCGATCGCCTTCCGGCGCTGGGCGGAGGCGCCGACGGAGGACGACGCTCCCAGGCAGAAAACCGTCGGGGCCGGTCCCCGATCGGCCCGACCAGAAGCGAGCGACACCCGGCAGGAACCGTAGGCGCCGGTCCCGACCGGCCCGACCAGCCCGCTAGCGCACGCGTATGCGCGTGCCCGGCTGGAGGGCGAACGAGTCGATGCCCGGATTCAACTCGAGCAAAGCGTCCACGGTCGTGTCGAACTCCGTGGCGATAGCCTCGAGCGTGTCGCCGGCCCTGATCCGGTAGAACTGGCGCTCGCCGGCGGGAACCTCCGTCTCACCGGTCTCGATCGTCACGGACACGCTTTCCGACGGCTCGGCCGCCTCAGTCGTGGCGGAGGAGCCCTCGTCGTCGAGTGCCCGCTGAACGACGACGACGAGCGCGGTCGCGGCCGCGAGAAACGCGAGCGGCGCGGCAATCCGCGTGAGCCAGATGCGGAGCTGGTCCAGCATTTCGTCTACCAGCCGGAGGCTGCCCACACCTCCTGCCGGAAATGGGCGGCCGCCTGCCTTGCCGCCGCGCGCCAGTCCTCGTTGGCGGAGCGGAACGCGTAGATGACGGCGCGCGACACGGAGACGATCCCGCTGGCGGGGCCACTCGTAAAAGCCCGTGCGACGTCGCCGGGGCTCGCTCCCTGCGTTCCGATCCCGGGCAGGAGGAGCACCGCCCGTGGCAGCAGCCTGCGCGCGTCCCCGATCGCGCGCGGGAAGGTGGCGCCGACCACGGCGCCCACGCTCGAGAGGCCGCACTCGCCCACGAGCTCGGAGCCCCAGTCGTCCACGAGGTCCGCAACGTGCTGCCAGAGCGGGCGCCCGTCGGACAGGGCGACATCCTGAATGTCCGCGCTGCCGGAGTTCGACGTCTTGACGACGCAGAAGAGACCGCCGCCCGAGCGACGGCACGCAGCCAGCAGCGGCTCGAGCGAGTCTCGCCCGAGGTACGGGTTCGCCGTCAGCGCGTCCGCCAGCGGCGGCCGCCCCTCCGCGGCCTCGAGATAGGCCTCCGCATACGCGCGGGCGGTCGAGCCGATGTCTCCGCGCTTGCCGTCGGCGATCACGAGCAGCCCTGCCGATCTCGCGTAACGGCACACGTCCTCGAAGGCGGTAATCCCGTCGGCCCCGAGGGCCTCGAAGAAGGCAAGCTGAGGCTTGACCCCCACGACGTACGGCGCCACAGCGTCCACGATCCCGCAGCAGAACCGTCCACACGCCTCGGCCGCGGCGGCCCGGCTGGCATGGCCGGCGCCACGGAGCTCGACCGGAAGGAGCTCGAGTCGGGGGTCGAGACCGACGACGAGCTGGCTGCGCTTGGCCTCGACGGCGCCGGCCAACCGGTCGCCGAAGGCGCCGATCGCCGTGACAGTGGGTGCGCCGACCTCGCTCGCCATACGTCCGGAATGTACGCTACGCGGCCCGCCGCACCTGCTTCGAACGAGAATCAAGGCTCGCGTCGCCCGGCGGCCCGCCGTCCGAGCGCGGCCGTGCCCGCGCGAGCGCAAGGACGTCGCCGACCGTGCGCGCGCCCCGGTCCTCCGCAAGCGTCAGCAGCCGGCCGAGCAGCTCCGCTGCGGCGTGTGCGTCGGTCAACGCACGGTGCTCGGGACGGGTCGGGGTGCCGAGGAGCTCGCAGAGGTCGCCGAGACCGAGTCGCTCGCTGCGCCCGGATAGCAGGCGGCGGGCTAGCCGTAGCGTGTCGAGCACAGGTGCAGCGACGCGCATGCCGCTCGTGCGGAGCTCCCGGTCGAGGAAGCGGAGATCGAACTGGAGGTTGTGCCCGCAGAGGATCGCGTCGCCTGCGAAGGCGAGCAGGTCGAGGACCGCACGCGTTTGCTCCCGCCCCGGACCCGGTACGAGCTCGAGCTCGCGCATCTCCTTTCCCGGCTCGTGGAGAACGACGGCCGCCTCGACGATGCGTGCGCCGCCGCCGACCCCGCCGGTCTCGAGGTCGACGACGGCATACCGGGCCTCCGCGAGCTGGACGCCGGACCACGGTGCCGCTGCCAGGCCCACGCCGTTCTCCCCGGTCGTCAGCCTTCCGTCCCGCGCGAGCAGCCAGTCGAGCACCTCGGCGGCGACACCGGGCGCCGGGCCCGGAAGCGCAAGCAGCAGCCGCACGGCCTCGTCGGCTGGAAGCGTGCCCCGGGCGGAAAGCGCGCGAACGAGCCTGTCGCCAGCCTCGAGGGCGAGCAGCATGCCTCGATTTTACACGAACATACGTTCGTAACCGAGCGAGCTTGGGAAAAGAAGGGCCGCCCCGCACCGGCGGCCCCATGACGAACGTCGAGAGGGACAGCGCTCGCCGACAGCTGTGTCGAACGGAGCACTGACGCCCGGCTCGCGCGTCAGTGCCCTGGGCGCAGCCCTAGTACTCGCGGACGGCGGTCTTCAGCGCGCTGCCTGCCGAGAACTTGGGGACGCGCGCGGCCGCGATCTGCACCTTCTCGCCCGTGCGGGGATTGACGCCCATGCGCGCCGCCCGTTGCTGAGCCGAGAACTTGCCGAAACCCGTGAAGCTGACGCTGTCACCCGACTTCAGCGTCTCCTCGACGGTCGCCAGGAACGCGTCCACCGCTGCCGCGGCATCACGCTTCGATAGCTTGGACTTGTCTGCAACCTTGTCGATGAACTCACCCTTCGTCACCTGAGCACTCCCCTCTCGATTCGACGGTTTGATCCCGCTCCTCGGCCGGGCAATCTAGCAGCGCCGGCTGACAGCCTCAAACCGCGGCCTCGGCCGCGGAGGCAGCCGTTGCGACCTCGCTGGCGAGAAACAGCGCCCGGAGGCGGACTCCGGCAGCTGCAAGCGCCTCGCTCCCTCCTTCCTCCCGGTCGACCACGCACACCGCCCGCTCGCACGTGAGCCCGGCCTCGCGGAGGGCCGTGGCAGCATCGATTGCCGCGCCGCCGGTCGTCACGACGTCCTCGACGAGGCAGACACGCTCGCCCGGCTCGAACTCGCCCTCGATCCGCTGCTCGGTCGCGTACTGCTTCCCTGCCTTGCGGACGATGAGGAAGGGAAGCCCGGACGCGAGCGACGCCGACGCGGCGAGGGCAACGGCGCCGAGCTCGGGCCCGGCAAGGCGAGCCGCGGCCGGATCCGCGACGCGGGCGGCTGCCGCGAGCCGCTCGCCCAGGGCTCCGAGCAGGTCGGGCCGGGTCTCGAAGCGGTACTTGTCGAGGTAGTACCGCGACCGGCGGCCCGAGCGCAGCAGGAAATCCCCCTCGAGGTACGCGTGCTTGCGAATCGCGCCGAGCAGCGCCGCGTCGTCCACTAGCCAGCGGGACCGCGCGCGGCGGCGAGGATCTCCTGCGCGACGGGCAAGAGCCGGCGCGCCTCGATGGAGCCTTGCTCGAACGTCACCATCGACCCGTCGGCGAAGTAGAGGTCCGCCCGCTCCCGGTGGCGGCGCGAGCGCCGCCAGAGAACGACGCCGGCCACGGAGGCCGCCGCAACGAGCGCCCCGATCGCCTTACCCCTCACCGGCATCCTCGGCCTTCTGCGATCCGGCACGCGCCTTCGGCTTCGGTGTCAGGCTTTCGCCCGCGACGTGACGCAGGCACGTCTTCAGGTCGTAGAAGATGAGCCCGACGGTCGGCTCCGCGACGGTGACCGCCGCCACCAGCCGCTCGTCGTCCTGCACGAGGAAGACGCAGCCGTCCGGCAACGCGACCTGGAGCTGAACGAGCCGCTCCCGCGCCTCGGCCTCGCCCATAGCCTCCTCGGCCGCGGCCAGTAGCCGCCTCGCGGCCTCGGCGATCTTCGCGGCCTGTCCCGAGCCGGCGCCGGCGCTCGCGAGCACCTCCCCGCTCGTGTCTACGAGGACGGCAAGCTCGATCTGCGTCGAGATCTGTGTCAGGTCGGCGAGCGCCTCGGCGGCGTCCACGGCGGGCAACCTAGCACACCCCCGGCCCCCCGCAGGCGTTCCGTGCCAGCGCAGCGAGCAACGCCCGCACCGCCGAGGCGCGGTGACTCGCGGCCGCCTTCCACCCGTCGCCGAGCTCGGCGACCGTCAAGGTCGCCCCGTCGGGCACGAACACGGGGTCGTAGCCGAAGCCGCCGGATCCGCGCCGCTCGAGGCCGATGGCGCCCTCCAGCGCGCCGGTTCCACGCTGCTCCTCGCCATCCGGCGAGACGAGCACGAGCTCGCAGACGTAGCGGGCCCCCCTGTCGGCGGCTGCCAGTCCGGAGAGCTCGCACAAGAGCTTCTCGACATTCTCCTCGTCGCTTGCCTGCTCGCCCGCGAAGCGTGCCGAGCGTACGCCCGGCGCGCCGCCGAGCCCGTCCACCTCGAGGCCGGAGTCCTCACCGAGCGCCCAGGCTTCGCTCGGCGCCACCCGACGGGCATGGAGAGCCTTCAGGCGCGCGTTCTCGTAGAAGGTGGCGCCCTTCTCCTCCACCCCAGACGTGTCGGCGGGCTCGATCTCCCAGCCCGGAAGCAACGCCCGTAGCTCCCGCAGCTTTCCCGCGTTTCGCGAGGCGAGCACGACCTTCATTGCCGGCCCGCGACCACCTCACGCTGACGGTCGACGATCTCGGCAATCCCCTTCGCCGCGAGCTCGAGCAGCTCGTCCAGCCGCGCCCGCCCGAACGGAGTCCCCTCCGCCGTTGCCTGTACCTCGATCAGCCGGCCGTCGCCGGTCATGACGACGTTCATGTCGACATCGGCCGCGGCGTCCTCCGTGTAGTCGAGATCGAGCAGGGGCGTGTCCTCGACGAGCCCGACGGACACGGCGGCCACATGGTCCGCGGGCGGCGCCAGACCGTGACGCGCCGCCGCCAGGGCAAGCGCGACCCAGACGCCGGAGATGGCCGCGGTGCGCGTGCCTCCGTCCGCCTGGAGGACGTCGCAGTCGAGCCAGACCGTCCGCTCGCCGAGCACGTCCATCGGGTATGCGGCCCGCAGAGAGCGACCGATGAGCCGCTGGATCTCGACCGTTCGCCCCTTCTGCTTGCCGGCGCTCGCCTCGCGCGCCGTCCGCGTCGAGGTCGAGGCCGGCAGCATCCCGTACTCGGCCGTGAGCCAGCCCTGGCCGCTTCCGGCAAGCCAGCGCGGCACGCCCTCCTCGATCGTCGCGGCGCACAGCACCCGGGTGCGCCCGAAGGCAATGAGAGCCGAGCCGTGTGCCTGCTCGACGTAGTCGGGGACGATCTCGAGCAATCGCAGCTCGTCGTGGGAGCGACCCTCGCGCACAGCCATCCTCTTAGGCGGCCGCGCGCTCGAGCTCGCCGAGCCCGACGTGGTCGACGACCCCGATCGGAAGCTGGAGAAACCGCTCTCCGAGCCGGCGGAACTCCTCGGCCGAGCCGGTCGTGAAGAAGCGGCAGCGCCCATCGCGGCCAGGGTCGTTCTCGACGCCCCTGCGCGCCAGGGTCTCGGCCACCTCGCGAGCGGTCTCCTCGGCCGAGGAAACGAGCGTGACCGACCTCCCGAAGACGCGCTCGAAGACAGGCCGGATGAGGGGATAGTGCGTGCAACCGAGGATCACCGTGTCGCACCGCGCTTCCTTCAGCGGCGCCGCGTACTCGCGAACCGCGTCGAGAAGGCTCTCGGCCGCGGCCGCGCCGGCCTCGATCAGCGGCACGAGCTTCGGGCAGGCGATCTCGACGACACGGGCGCCCGCGTCGAGCTCGTGCACCGCACGCGCATAGCGTCCCGAGCTCACGGTCGCCTCCGTCGCGAGCAACCCGATGACCCGGTTCCGAGTCGTCTGGACGGCGGCGCGGGCTTCGGGCGCCAGCACGCCGACAACCGGCACGGAGAGCTGCTCCTGGAGGAGCGGCAGGGCGGCGGCCGTGGCAGAGTTGCACGCGGCGAGGATCAGCTTCACGCCGAGCCGCTCGAGGTAGGAGGCGATCCCAAGCGCATAGCGCGCGATCTCTGCGGCCGGACGGGGCCCGTATGGGCACCTTGCCCCGTCCCCGAGGTAGACGAAGTCCTCGTGGGGCATGGTGACAAGACACTCGTGGAGGACGGTCAGCCCGCCCGCCCCCGAGTCGAAGATGCCGACCGGGCGTCCGTCCATGCGGAGGGATTGTAGGGACGCCTCCGGAGCAGCCGCGAGTCTTCCCGGCCTGACCTGTGTCAACGGTTCATAGACTGGAGACGTGCTCGAGCTCTGGGAGCCTGAGGAAGCTTTCGGCCACGTCGAGGCCTATCTGCGCGCGGCCGGCTTCTTCGGCGGAGGCGCGGCAGGCGTCGTCGCCGACGTGTACCTCGGCTACGGCCTCGGTCGGTCACTCAGGCGCACCGGCTCGCCCGATCCGCCCGAGCCCTGTTGCCTGCCGCTCGCGGCGTGCCGCATCCGCCCTCTGGACGAGCCCGCCGTCGAGCGCGGGCCGTTCTCGGTCGGCGACTGGACGCCGACCTGGTCAGAGGACGACTACGCGGCCGCGATCGAGTCCGTCAGGGATGCGATCGCGGACGGCGACGTGTACCAGGTCAACCTCGTCCAGCACCTCTCTGCTCCGTTCAGCGGCGACCCGCGCGTTCTCGCGCCCATGCTGGCCCCACTGCGCCCGCTCGCGCCGCGGCCGCTGTCCGGGCACGGCTGGACGATCGTCTCCGGATCGCCGGAGCTTCTCCTCGCCCGCCACGGCGACCGCGTCTACAGCAAGCCGATCAAGGGCACTCGCCCAGCCGGCGCGAGCGACCTGCGCGGCTCCGAGAAGGACGCAGCGGAACACGTCATGATCGTCGACCTCGAGCGCAACGACCTCGCGCGCGTCTGCGTGCCGGGCAGCGTTCACTGGCCTGAGCTCATGGCCGAGCGCCGCCTCGCCGGCGTGACGCACCTCGTGTCTACGGTGGAGGGACGCCTGCGGCCGGACGCCGGCCTGGCCGAGCTGCTCGCCGCTGTCTTTCCGGGCGGCTCGGTCACCGGCTGCCCCAAGATCTCGGCCATCGACCACATCGCCGCCCTCGAGCCCGTCGGTCGCGGCGCGTCGATGGGTGCGCTCGGAACCGTGCACCCGAACGGCGATCTCGAGCTGGCCCTCACGATCCGCACATTCGCCGTCGCGGACGGCCGCATCCACCTCTGGGTCGGCGGAGGGATCGTGTGGGACTCGGATGCCCGCGACGAGATCGAGGAGTCGTGGGTGAAGGCACGTCCGCTCCTGACCGCGATCCGTGCGCCCGTTCCCGAGGCCGTGCGCGCATGACGCTGCTCGCACTGGCGGTCTCCGGCCGCGGAGTCGTCGATCCGAACGAGCCCGTCCTGCACGCCGACGACCTGGCGCTGCTTCGAGGCCAGGCGGCGTTCGAGACGCTACGGGTCTATGGAGGACGCCCGTTCCGCCTGGAGGCCCATCTGGCCCGCCTCGCCGCGTCCGCGGAGCGAATCGGGCTGCCGGCGGTCGAGGCCGACGGCCTCGCCGAGCTTGCCGCCGAGGCCCTCGCCGCCTCGAACGCCGCCGACTGCGTCCTACGGGTGTACTGGACGGGCGGACGCGAGACGGCCGGCATGCCGAGCGCCCTCGTCCTCGTCAGTCCTCTACCGGCCGACCTCGACGCGCGGCGCACCCGCGGCATCCGGTTGATCTCCCTCCAGCTCGCCCTCGACGCGGCCATACGCACCGAGTCGCCCTGGCTGCTCGCCGGCGTCAAGTCGACGAGCTACGCGATCAACATGGCCGCCGAAAGCGAGGCGCGTCGTCGCGGCGCCGACGACGCCGTCTTCCTCTCGCGCGAAGGTGTCGTGCTCGAAGGCCCGGTGACGAACGTGTGGTGGCGGGTCGGCGAGCGTTTGCAGACGCCCGCCCTCGAGCTCGGGATTCTCGCCGGCGTCACGCGGGCCGAGGTGCTGCAGGTCGCGAGCCGGCTCGGTTACGGGGTCGAGGAGGGCCGCTACGAGCTCCAGCGCATGGCGTCTGCGGACGAGGCCTTCACGTCCTCGTCCGTTCGCGAGATCATGCCCGTCGTCGAGCTCGACGGCCGGCCGGTGGGCGCCGGCCGTTCAGGCCCGGCGTCGGCGGCCGTCCAGGAGGCGATCCGCGCCGCGGCATCAGGTCACGGCTGAGCCCGCCGATAGACTGATTCAATGTGCTCCCAGCCGGAATTTACGCCCGTACCCTGGCGATGACCGGGTTTCCCGCTGGAAGCACTGAGTGAACGTCCTCGCCCTCATCCACGAGGAAGGTCCGTGCTCGGGGGTCTTCGCCGAGGCCGCCGCCGCAAGGGGGGACGAACTGGAGGAATGGAGCGTCGCGTGGGGGACGCCGCCGGCGCGCGCGCTCGACGAGTACGGCGCCGTCTGGATTTTCGGCGGTGTCGTGAACACCCACGAGGAGGACGACCACCCGTGGCTGCGCGGGGAGAACCTCCTCCTCCAGACGCTGCTCGACCGCGGCATGCCGATGCTCGGCGTCTGCCTGGGCGGTCAGCTCATTGCGAAGGCCGTGCACGCGGAGGTGGCGCCCTCGCCGGTGCCGGAGATCGGCTTCCACCCGATCTGGCTCACGCCGGAGGCCGGCTCCGACCCGCTCTTTGCCGGCCTGCCCGAGCGGCTGATGGCCCTGCAGTGGCACTACTACTGCTTCCAGCTCCCCACGGGAGCGGTGCGGCTGGCGGGGAACGGCGTCTGTCCGCAGGCCTACCGGCTCGGCGATCTCGCCTGGGGCCTGCAGTTCCATCCGGAGACCACGCGCGAGGACTGGCTACGCTGGATCGCCGAGTGGGATTCGTTGCCCGACGTCGATCGCACCGGCTTCGACCCGGAGGTGCTGCGAGCCGAGGTCGATCTGTACATGGAGGCGTGGAACGAATTCGGCCGCGAGCTCGCGACGCGCTTCCTGGCGGTCGCCGAACGCGCCGATCGCCTGTCCGTGGTCTAGGGCCCCGACCGCAAGCGAGCGTTCGGACACCGACCCGACGGGCCGGATGAGATGCGGCCCCTACGAAAAGGCGGCGATCGCCCTTGGGAGCGACGGCGAACGAGATCCGGCCCCTACCACAGGGCGGCGACGACGTCGCGCTCGGCTGCCACGGCGGGCCGCTCGAGCAGTCGCGCCACCCAGGCGCCGACGGCCTCGTACGGTGAGAGGTCGAATTGCAGCCTCGTCTCCGCGCGGAAGATCCACGGCAGGTAGGCGATATCGGCCAGCGAGTACTCGCGCCCGGCGAGGTAGGGCGATGCTGCCAACCTCGCGTCGAGCGCGCCGAGCGCGGCCGAGAGACCGTCGGGGGACCCGCCCGGCCGGTCGGAGTACAGGTCGTAATAAGGGTCGCCGAGCAGCTCGTCGAACCGGTAGATCAGAAGCCGGGCCCGGGCCCGCTCGGCCGCGTCGAGCGGGAGCAGCGGCGGGTCGGGGTAGCGCTCCTCGAGGTACTCGTTGATGACGGGTGACTCCGGCAGGATGAACGAGTCCTCCTCGAGCACGGGAACCCGTCCGTTGGGCGGGTTCAGCTCGATGATGAAGGCGGGGCGTTCGTCGAGGTTGACGGCCACGAGCTCGTGCTCGATGCCCTTCTCGGCCAGCGCGATCCGTACGCGGGCGCAGTAGGGGCAGCGCGCGGCGTCGTAGATCGTGAGCACGCCGACATGGTAGAGGCTTGATGTGGAATTGGCGTGCTTCTGGCTGGCCGGGCGCCGATACGATCCATGGCGATGCCCTTCCGCCTCTCGTTCGGCCGCCCGCCGGCCGTCGCCGCCGGCGCGATGGTCGCGACCAGCCAGCAGCTCGCCACCCGCGCGGGTCTGCGCATGCTCGAGCGTGGCGGCAACGCAGCCGACGCCGCCATCGCCGCCGCCGCCGTGCTTTCGGTGACCGAGCCCATGTCGACCGGGATCGGCGGCGACTGCTTCGCGATCGTCTGGCGGGACGGCAAGGCCGAGGGCCTCGACGCCGCCGGGCCGGCGCCCGCCGCGGCCGAGCACCTGGAGCCCGTGGCCGAGGTCGGGCCGCTGTCGGTGACCGTCCCGGGTGCCGTCGCCGGCTGGGCCGCGCTCGCCGAGCGACACGGCCGGCTCGGGCTCGACGCGTGTCTCGCGGACGCGATCGACGCTGCCGAGCGGGGCTTCGCGATCGGCTACCTGACGGCCGACCTGTGGGCCGAGAGCAGCGCGCCGCCGGAGCTCGGGCCGCTCCCGCAAGCAGGCCAGCGCGTCCGCTTCCCGGAACTGGCGCAGAGCCTGCGGGCGATCGCGAGCGACGGCGCCACGGCCTTCTACAGCGGTCGCATCGCGCGTGCGATCTGCGCGACGAGCTGGCTCGACGAGGAGGATCTCGCGTCCTTCCGCCCGCGCTGGGTCGATCCGCTCGCCATCTCCTATCGCGGTGTCCAGGTGCTCGAGCTGCCGCCGCCCACGCAGGGCGTCGTCGCGCTCGAGGCGCTGGGCCTGCTCGAAGGGTTCAGCCCCGATCTCGCGTCGCGAGTGGTCGCGGCGAAGCTCGCGCTCGAGGACGGCCTGGCCCGCGTGCGGGACGGCGCCGACGTCTCCGAGCTGCTCGATCCCGCCTTCCTCGAGGAGCGCCGCGCCGCCGCGCCGCTTCCCGTAGCCGAGCCGAGGGCCGGCACGGTCTACCTGTGCGCAGTTGACGGCGACCGCATGGCCGTGTCGTTCATCCAGAGCCTCTACTACGGCTTCGGCTCCGGCATGGTTGCGCCCGGGACCGGCATCGTGCTCCAGAATCGCGGTGCCTGCTTCTCCGTGTCCGGGAGGGTGGAGCCGGGGCGCCGGCCCTACCACACGATCATCCCGGGCATGCTCGTATCGGACGGGACGCTGCTCGGCCCGTTCGGCAACATGGGCGGCTTCATCCAGGCCCAGGCCCACATGCAGCTCGTCTCCGCCCTCGTGGACGACGAGCTCGACCCCCAGGCTGCGCTGGACCGACCCCGCTTCAAGGTCGACGGCGACCAGGTGCAGCTCGAGGAGGGCCTCTGGCCCGAGGCGGACGCCGTCCGGCGGCTCGGGCTCGAGCCGGTCCGTGAGGAGGCCGTGGCGCCGTTCGGCGGCGGTCAGATCATCCTCGAGAGGGACGGCACGCTCGTCGCGGGCTCGGACCCCCGCAAGGACGGCTACGCCGCGGGGTTCTAGATGGCCTAAGCCCGGTCGAGCAGTACGGCGCCGGGGAGCTCGCGGGCGGCGGGGTAGCCGTGCTCTGTCCCTTCGATGCCCATCACGGCAGCCAGCCGGGCCAGGAGCTCGGGCGGCGGCTCCAGCTCACGGGCGCTGGAGGCGGTGCGGGCGGTCTCCCGCACGAGCCGCGGGTCTGCCCCGGTCAGCCGCTGTACCACCGTCGGGTTCGCGCCGAGCGCGATCACGTCGCCGGGCGGCAGCACGCCCTGGTACTCCGGCACCGATGCGTACTCGTCGACCACGCGGCCTCGCTCCAGCAGCACGTAGCGGACGACGGCGCCGTACTCGATCCCGATCACGAGCACGACGGCGCCCATCCTGTCGGACACTTCGAGCGCGAGGCGGCGCAGCATAGAGGGCTCCCGGTCGCAGAGCTCGTCGTAGATCGCCGTCCAGCCGTTCCGAAAAGAGGAGACGACGCTACCGCGCGAGCCGCCAGGAAGACGCGGGACGAACCGTTGCACGGCCCGCACGACTGAGTCGACATCGTCCGTCTGCACGTGGATCGAGCCGAAGGACGGCTCCGGCTCGTCGGCCGTGAGCCGCGGGACCAGCTCCGGCAGCGGCATGAAGAGGTTGCGCGACTCCTCCAGGAAGCCGAGCCTCTCGTAGATTGCCCGAGCCTCGACGTTCGACGTCAGCACCTCGAGGGTCATGGTCTCGGCGCCGCGCTCGACGCCCCAGGCCGCGACCTCGGCCATGAGCGCCTTCGCCAGGCCCTCCCGGCGAGCGCGTGGCCGCACGTAGATCGAGTCGAGGAGGCAGATGCGCCCGTCACCGGTCTCGGCGCCGTCTTCGACCTTCGCCAGGGCGTATCCAACCTGGCCGTCGTCGTCCTCGGCAAGCAGCGCGAGGCCTGTACGAGCCATCTCGCCGACGTCGCCGACGTCCCGATCCCACGTGACCTGGCCGCGGTGCAGCATCTCCGGAACCTCACGCTCGAACTCCTCCCAGAGCGCGCGCAGCTCGGGAACCTCAGCCTCTGTGAGCCGGCGGATCCTCATGCGGCGAGGGAGCGCGCGATCTCGTGGAAGTCGTCGAACGGCTCGAACGGGACGCCGCGCTCGGCCAGGTAGCGCGCCAGCCCATGACGCGCGAAGACGCGATCGGACGCCTCGGCGCCGCAGCGATCCGATATGCCGTCGCCGACGTACACGGACTCCTCGCCGTCCGACTCGGCGACCACCGCGGCCCGCTTGCACGGCTCGCCGCAGATGGGACAGGGCGTCTCGTCGCGGAAGGTCGCGCGCCAGCCGGCCGGATCGGGGTCGATCGAGTTCGACAGCACCTCGACGTCGCCGAGACCTTCCCGCTCGAGCACGGGGCGGATCAGCTCGTCGAAGCCGCTCGAGAGGACGACGAGCCGCCAGCCTCGCTCCCGAGCAAGCTCGACGAGCTCGTGGAATCCCGGCCGGATCGCTGCGTTCTCGAGCACCCAGGCGACGACCTCATCGAGCGGTGCACGCACCGGCTCGAACTCGCGCCGCAGCACCTCGTGCAGCGTCAGGCGGTTCTCGTCGAGCCCCCGGTCGACCTCGGCGTACACCTCCGGGTCACCGAAGGTCTGCGCGATCGTGTCGAGCATGTCGTGCTCCGTGATCGTGCCGTCGTAATCGACGAAGAGCGTTCGGTCCATGGACAAGGCCAGGATAGATGGCACAGAATGAGCACGTGCGCGCACCCGTAAAGATCGCCTGCGTCCAGGCGGAGCCCGTCATCCTCGACCAGCAGCGGACGCTCGACAAGCTCGAGTCGCTTACGGCCGAGGCCGCTGCCGCGGGCGCCGAGCTCGTCGTCTTCCCGGAGACTTTCGTGCCCGCCTACCCGTCCTCGAGCTGGGCGAAGTACCTCGCCGGCTGGGACGACCCGAAGGCGAAGGCGGCCTTCGCCATGCTCGCACGCGAGTCCGTCGAGGTCTCGGGGCCGGGCGGCGACCGGCTTGCGGAGATCGCCCGGACGGTCGGCGTCTGGCTCGTGACGGGTGTCGACGAGATCGAGCGCGAGCGGCCGGGCACGATCTACAACACGCTTCTCTACTACAGCCCCGCCGGCGAGCTTGCGCTCAAGCACCGCAAGCTCATGCCGACGAATCACGAGCGGCTCGTCTGGGGCCAGGGCGACGGCGGCGGCCTGCGCGCGATCGAGACGCCGCTGGGCCGCCTCGGCGGACTCATCTGCTGGGAGAACTACATGCCGCTCGCCCGCTTCGCGCTCTACGAGTCGGGGGTCGAGATCTACGTCGCCTCGACGGCGGACGACGGCGATCGCTGGCAGCCGACGCTCGTCCACATCGCCCTCGAGTCGCGCTCCTACGTGATCTCGGCGTGCCACTACCAGCGCGCGACGAGCTACCCGGACGACTTCCCGCTGAAGGCGGAGATCGTGGAGAAGGGCTTCATCGGACGCGGCGGCAGCGCCATCCTCGCCCCCGACGGCTCCTACCTGGCCGGGCCGCTGTGGGAGGAGGAGGGCATCCTCTACGCGACATTGGATCCGCAGAAGCTCCTCGAGGAGCGCCAGCGCTTCGACCCCGTCGGGCACTACAACCGCCCCGACGTCTTCCAACTCTCGGTTCGCGAGCCAGCGGGCTAGTCCACGACCTCGACCGGGGGCCGCCGCGAGTGCGCCAGCACGATGCCGGCGGCAATCACGCCGCCGCCGGCGATCTGCAGCGGGCTGAGCGTCTCGGAGAGCACGAGCACCGCGAAGATCGCGCCCAGGAACGGCTGCAGGTTCGCGTAGAGCGACGCCCGGTTCGCTCCGGCCTGCCCGATCGCCTTGAACCACGTGACGTTCGAGATCACGAAGGCAGCGAGCGTGCTGTAGGCAAGCGCTGCCCAGGCGAGCCCGCTTACGGCGCTCCAGTCGGTGCCGACGAGCTGCGGCGTGGCCGTGGCCACGAGGGGCCCGATGGCGGCGAGCCCCACGACGGCGCTGATCCGGTACGGGGTGAGGCGCTGCATGATCGGGCCGGCGACCACCGAGTAGAACGCCCAGGTCGCGGCGGCGACCAGGACCAGCAGGATGCCTCCGAGGTCGCCGGAGAGGCCGCCCTCGGTGTCGGCGGCGACCAGCGCCACCCCACCGAACGACACGACCACGGCGAGCAAATGCCGGCCCGTCGGCTGCTCGACGCCGAGCAGCCAGCCGAGGAAGGTGACGAACACCGGCAGCGTCCCGAACACGAGCGCCACCGTCGACGCGTTTGCCAGGTTCACGGCCGAGACGAACGCCATCTGGTTCACGTAGACGGCGAGCCCGACGGCGCCCGCGAGCATCCACAGGTCGCGGCCGCGAACGCGAATGTCTCCCTCGCGGACGGCGGTCACGCCCGCGAAGATCAACGAGCCGACGCCGAAGCGAAACGCCGCGTAGACGAGCGGCGCGAAGCCGTTCGAGACGGCGTACTTGACGACCGGGTAGTTGAAGCTCCAGAGCACGACGGTCACGATCAGCAGGACGTCCGCCGAGTGGAGTCTCAGGGCCCGTCTCAAGTCGGAGCTCGACGACGCGTGCTGAAACGAGCTCCAGGCGCCACGGGGGCGAGCATAGTGCTGCCGGGAGCACGTCAGACCGGGTGGTACTGTTCCTCCCCGATGGCTGTGCGGCCCGAGCCCACCGTCGAGGACGTGATGGCGCTCACGTGTGCGGCGACCCCGCACTTCGCCTACCAGATCCGGGCGCGGGTACGGGCTCTCGTCCGCGAGCTGCCCGCCGAGCACCCGGCGCGGCACTACGGCGAGGAGCAGATCGCCATGCTCGAGGAGCTCGGACGCGCGACGTCGAAGGCCGCCGAGGGCCCGCTCGAGCCTCGCAGCAGGCTCGGCTGGGAGACGATCCCGAGCCACCGCGCGCTGCGCCACTGAGGGCCTTGCCGGCGTTCGACGGCAAGTCTGTCCTCGTGACCGGCGGCTCCCGGGGCATCGGAAAGGCGATCGCGCTGCGGTTCGCCGAGCTCGGAGCGGTGCGCGTCGCGATCGGCTACCTGCGGTCGGACCGCGCGGCGGAGGCTACCGCCGGGGAGCTGCGCGGCCGCGGCGCCGAGCCGATCCTGCTGCGCGGGAACATCGGCGATGCCGAGCGGGTCGCCGAGTTGCTGGCGCAGGCCGGGCCTCTCGACGTGATCGTGGCGAACGCCGCCACCGGAGTCATCCGGCCGACGCTCGAGCTGGAGGAGAAGCACTGGGACTGGACGATCAACGCGAACGCACGGTCGGTCTTCACGCTGGCTCGTCACGCGGCGCCGTCGATGCCGGCCGGCAGCTCGATCGTCGCCGTCTCGAGCCTCGGCTCTGTCCGCGTGCTCGACGACTACGTGCTCGTCGGCGTCTCGAAGGCGGCGATCGAGACGCTCGTTCGCTACCTCGCCGTCGAGCTCGCTCCACGCGGGATACGCGTCAACGCGGTCTCCGCCGGGCTCGTCGAGACGGGCGCGCTCGACCACTTTCCCAACCGAGAGCAGATGCTCGCCTACCATCGCTCGCGGACGCCGACCGGACGGCTCGTCGAGCCGCCGGAGATCGCCGACGCCGTCTGCTTCCTCGCTTCGCCCGCCGCGGAGATGATTCGCGGCCACACGCTCGTCGTCGACGGCGGCTATTCGCTGCTCGCGTGAGCAGCGGGCCGGATGAGATCCGCCCCTACATGGCCTGACGGGCCGGTCGGGGACCGGCCCCTACATGTCACCCCAGGGGCGTCGACGGCCGGTCGGGGACCGGCCCCTACGTGTCACCCCAGGGGCCGTCGCGGGAGGTCGAGGAGCCGGCCCACGGCGCATGTACCGAAGACGTCACGTCGATCGAGCCGCTATACTTTCATTACGTAACGAAATGAATGATCGCAGCGTATATCCCCTCGGCCGGCGCAGAACGCTGGTCGTGCTCACGGGAACGCTGCTAGGGATGCTCGTCGCGTCGCTCAACCAGACGCTCGCGGCCACGGCGCTACCCACGATCGTCGAGGAGCTCGGCGGCGTCGAGCGCTACTCCTGGGTCTTCTCCGCGTACGTCCTCGCGGCGACGCTCGCGATCCCGCTCTACGGGAAGCTCTCCGACGCGCACGGGCGGCGGCCGCTCTTCGCTGCGGCGATCGTACTGTTCTCCGCGGGCTCCGTGATGGCCGCGCTGGCGCCCTCCATGGAGGTGCTCGTCGCCGGCCGAGCGGTGCAGGGCCTCGGCGCCGGGGGCCTGCTGCCACTCGGGATGGCGGTCATCGGCGACATCATCGCGCCGCGCGCACGCGGCAAGTGGCAGGCCGTCAACGGCACCGTGTTCGCCATGTCCGCCGTCGGCGGCCCCCTGCTCGGCGGCTGGATCGCGGACAACGCATCGTGGCGGCTCGTCTTCGTCGTCAGCCTGCCGGTCGCCGCGCTCGCGCTCGCCGTCGTCTGGCTCGGCTTCGGGACGTGGGGCGTACGCACGAGCCGGAGCATCGACTGGATCGGTGCCCTGCTGCTCACGCTCGCGGCCGGCACCGCGCTCGTGGGCGTATCGTCCGGAGGCGTCGACCACCCCTGGGGCTCCCCGCTCATCGTCTCCCTCCTAGTCGGATCGCTCGCGCTTTCCGTCCTGCTCGTCCTTTGGGAGCGGCGGGTTCCCGAGCCGTTCGTGCCGCTCGGCCTGCTCGGCCGCCGCGCCGTCGCGAGCGCCGAGGTGGCGCTCTTCGCGATCGGCGGAGCAGCCTTCGGGGCGGTGGCGTTCGTTCCGCTCTTCGTCCAGGGCGTGCTCGGCGAGAGCGCAACGCGCGCCGGAGCCGTGCTGACGCCCTTCATGCTCTCCTGGATCGGAGCGGGCATCGTCGCCGGTCAGCTCGTGTCGCGGACCGGGCGGCCGCGGCCGATCCTGCTCGCCGGGCCGCCGATCATGGGGGTGGGGTTCGCGCTGCTCGCGTCGATGGACGCCGACACGACGACGGCCACCGCCATCCGGGACATGATCCTCGTCGGCATCGGCATCGGGCTGATGATGCAGACGCTCGTCATCGTCGTGCAGAACGCTGCGCCGCAGGGACTGATGGGCATCGCCACCGCCTCGGCACAGTTCTCCCGCTGGATCGGCGCGAGCGTCGGCGTGACCGCGATGGGCGCGATCGTCGCCGGACGGCTGGGTCAGCCGGCGCTTCCATCCGCGCGCCCATCCGAGCTGGCAGGGGCCCTCCACCCGGCCTTCGCGCTCGGCGTCGGACTGGCCGCCGTCGCGCTCGCGGCCATGATCGCGCTGCCCCATGTCAAGCTTCGCATGCGGTTCGACGAGCCATCCGAGGTCGCGGTGCCGGCCCGCGCACGATGAAACGCGAGGAGACCGAGCGCATGGCCGAGGGCATCGTCCGCCTCCGCGACGAGATCCTGCGGCGGCGCGAGCCGGACGCCGAGGGCGGCGCGGTGGAGCTGACGCCGGCTCAGGGAGCGGCGCTGCGCACGGTGGTGCGGCTCGGACCGCTCCGGGTCGGGGCACTCGCCGAGGCCCTGGGCGTGACCGTCGCCACCGCAAGCCGAACCGTTGACGGCCTCGCGGCGCTCGGCCTCGTTCAGAGGACGGGCGACCCGTCGGACTCGCGCGCCGTGCAGGTCGCTGCGACGCCGAAGGGCAGCGAGGAGCAGCGGCTCCGGCGCGACAGGTTCGTGCGCGCCCTCGAGCGGCTGCTCGAAGAGCTCTCCGAGGTGGAGCGTCGCCGGCTGGCCAATTCGCTCGCGACGTTGAGCGCGCTCCTCGCCGAGGATCGCGAGACGCTGGACGCGCTCCTGCTCGCCGAGCGGTGACCGTCACCGGGCTTCCGCTCGCGTACCCGGGAAGAGCTCAGCCGGCCAGCCGGCGCCGCACGGCCGCCAGCTGCGCGGCAGAGGAGCCCGCCGCGTCGAGGTAGCCCTCGACGCCGCCGAAACGCTCCTCGACGAGCCTGAGCGTGGCGAGCATCGTTCCGTGATCAGCGCTCGAGAGCCACGCCCGGCGAGCACGCTCGGCCGGCTCGAAGGCAGCCTCGATCCACTCCTCGACGAGAGGCCTGACCCGGTCCCCACTGGCCGCGTAGTCCTCGGCGATGGCGTCCTCCGCGACGCCCGCGAGAGCGAGCAGGAACGCGCATACGAGCCCGGTCCGGTCCTTCCCGACCTGGCAGTGGACCACGATCCCCGCGCTGCCGGCCTCGGCGACGGCGGCGACCGCATCCGCGAACGCGCCCGCCCGGACCTCCAGCATGCGGCTGTACAGATCCTCCATCCCGTCGGCGGCGAAGAGCTCGTCGGCATCCGCGTCCTCGAACAGCGGGACGTGGTACTCGTCGAGCCCGGCCGGCAGCCGGCTCGGGGCCCGCTCGTCGGTCGTACGCAGGTCGAGCACCGCCCCCACGCCGTGGTCGAACAGCGCATCCCAGCCCCGTGACGTGAGCCGGTCGAGGGCGTCGGCGCGGACGACCGAACCGCGGCGCGTGACGCCGCCCATCTCGAGCGGATGGCCGCCGAGGTCGCGCACATTGACGCAGTCTCCCCAGTCGAGATGTGGATTCCGCACGGTCATGTCCGTCGGAACGGGGACAGATCGAAGCTGTTCTCTCGCACTTCCACTCTCGGTGAATCGTAGTGGTCGTTCCTGGGAGTTCCGTGGTGCACTGCCGCGCGAGAACCAAGGAGGCAGGAAGCGCCCGTATCGGGCTGAGATACGGACCCGACCGAGGACACCGGCATGCGCAGGTTCGCAGCCGGCAGTGCCGCGGTACTTCCAGGAGCGACTACTAGCATTGACGGGTGGGCCACAACGCAGCCCCGGCGCCCGGAGCGCTGTCCCGCGTCGGGATCGCCGCGGGTGCCTTCGTCTGCGCCGTGTCCTTCTCGCTCTTCATCCACTCGATCTCGCAGCTCTCGAGCCCGATCGTGAGCGCTGCCTTCATCGCAGCGGGCGTCGTGCTGCGGCAGCGGGCCTCGACGCCGTCGGGCCAGGCGATCGGGCTCGGGGCATTGGTGGGAGGGGCCGTGGCCGCGGTCGCCTCGATCGCGCTGGCAGCTGCCGGAATCGGCGCCTGACCGTTCGAGCCGACCTCGCGCTAGCGCTCCCGCATGAAGCCCTGACGGGCGGCGGAGACGAGCGCGACCGCCTCGGGGAAGAGCACTCTCATCGCGTCGCGCAGCGCGAGCGCCTGCTCGTCCACGGTGCCCGTCACGTCGAGGCGGCGCAGCGCGGCGCCGGTCAGCTCGACCGCCGTGTTCAGGGTCAGCGTCGCGAACTGCTCACGCTGGGACTCCTGCATCGCCTCCGTCTGGCGCTCGGCGAACTCGCGCAGACCGCGCATGAGATCCTCGGGATCGCCTCCGAGCGGGAATCCGAATCCTTCCATCACGCTCCTTTCAGACTCAAAGAGGCCGCTTGTAGGCTCGCTCGACGTCGCTCGCGAGCTCCTCGACCGCGGCCGACCCCGCCTGCATCGCTTGCGCGAACGGCGAGGGGCCGGGATCGGCGAGTGCCCGCTCGAGCCGTGAGGCGGCCGCGCCGACGGCGTCGAGATAGGCGGGGCTCGCGATCCTGGGCGGCTCCACGATGACTCGGCGGAGCGCGTCTGCGGCCTCCCTCGCCTCGGAGAGGCCGTTGTCGCCGAGCAAGGCGCCGAGGCGCTCGGGATCGCCGCCCCCGGCGCTCTCCTCCGCCAGCTCACAGAGACCGACGATCGACACGGCATCGCGCAGGAGCGCCCGATCAGCCAGCGGCGAGCCGTCGTCGCGCAGCGCCAGCCAGACGACCTCCTCGCCCCGGCTGAAGGCGCACAGGTAGACACGCAGCCCCGGCGACGGCTCCGCGGGCAGGACGGCGGAGAGCTCCTCGTCGGCCTCGAGGAACGCGCAGGCCGCCTCCGCGGCGGCGCTGAGCTCTTTCTCGAGTGCCATCGGAGCAAGAATAGAGACGTGGCCGTCACCCGGACCGAGCGCACCCGGCGGGCGCGCGATCTCTTCGCTCCGCTCGGCCCCACGTACGACCGCTACGCCGCGCTGCTGAGCTTCGGGCAGGATCCGCGCTGGCGGCGCTTCCTCGTCTCGCGGATCGAAGCCGCGCCGGGCGACGTCGTGCTCGACGTGGCGACCGGCACGGGAGCCGTCGCGATCGAGCTCGCGCGCCGCTACGGCTGCTCGGTCGTCGGGATCGACCAGAGCCCGGAGATGCTGGCCGAAGGGCGCTCACGGGTCGCGCGAGCGGGCCTCGGCTCGCGCGTTCAGCTCGAGCACGGCCATGCGGAGGAGCTTCCGTTCGCCGAGGCCAGCTTCGCCGGGCTGACGTTCACGTACCTGCTCCGCTACGTCGACGACCCGCCGGCAACGCTCGCTGGGCTGACTCGCGTCGTCGCGCCGGGTGGAGTGATCGCGTCCCTCGAGTTCGCGATTCCGCGGGCTGCCGTGCCCCACTCCGCCTGGCGGCTCTACGTGGACACGGGACTGCCGTGGCTCGGGCGGCTCGCTGCTCCCGCATGGGAGGAGGTCGGCCGGTTCCTGGGCCCGAGCATCCGGGAGTTCTGGACCAGGTACCCGCTCGAGCGCCAGGTCGCGATGTGGAAGGAAGCCGGCGTTCGGGACGTCGCGTACCGCCGCCTGAGCCTGGGCGGCGGGATCGTCCTGTGGGGTCGCCGTGGCCACTGACCTTCCGCGGCCGGCCTTCTACGCGCTCGCACGCGGCGGCTGGCGCGACTACGTGACGCTGCTGCATCCGCCCTACACCGCCTGGCACCTGTCCTACGTCGCGATCGGCGCCGGGCTCGCGCCGGGTCTCTCGCTCTCGGTCCTCGGCCCGGCGCTCGCAGCGTTCTTCCTGGCCGTCGGGATCGGCGCTCACGCACTCGACGAGCTGAACGGCCGGCCGCTGCGGACGTCGATCCCCGACTGGTGCCTGGCTGCGCTTGCGGCCGTCTCCATCAGCGGAGCCGCCGCGATCGGGATCGTCGGCGCCGTCACCCGCGACCCCTGGATCGGCGTCTTCGTCGTCGCCGGGGTCGGCATCGTCTGCGCCTACAACCTCGAGCTTTTCGGAGGTCGCCTGCACACGGACGCGTGGTTCGCGCTCGCGTGGGGCGGCTTCCCGCTCCTGACCGGCTACTTCGCGGTGGCCGGGACGATCACACCAGAGGCAATCGCCGCCGCCGCCTTCGCGGTGGCGCTCAGCCTCGCCCAGCGCCGGCTGTCGGCTCAGGTGCGCGACCTGAGACGGCGCACTGCCTCCGTGACGGGACGGATCGAGCGCGCGGACGGCACGGTCGAGCCGATCACGCGCGACACCATGACCGACGTGAACGAGGCCGCGCTCCGCGCGCTGGCGTTCGCGAGCTGCTCGCTCGCCGCCGCCCTCGTCATCATGGGCCTGTCATGAGCGTTCCGGCTCTGCCGCCCGCGAAGCCGGTCGCCGAGAGGCCGCGCATCGTGCAGCCGGCCCCCTACCAGGCTTCGTTCGGTCGCGTGGTGGGCACCGTGCCAGGCTGGAGCGACTACGTCGTCGTGCTCGCGGACGGCCGACGGGTGGCGGTCAAGGCCGTGAACGGCACACGCGTCACGCTGCAGGTCACGCTTCCGCGGCGCGACACGACACTGCGGCTGGTGGCCGTGGGCGACGCGGGCAGGCGTGCGACCTCGCGGCCCGTGGGGCCGGTCTTCGGCCTGCCGCCGCACGGGGCCCCACGCGACATCGGATCGATCGAGGACGAGGCGCTCGCGCGCCGGGTGAAGGCGCTCGCGAGGGCCTTCCCCGGCACGGCCGCGGTCTTCGTCCAGGATCTCGCCACGGGTCGTGGCGCAGCCTGGAACGCTCGCGCGCGCTTCCCTGCCGCCTCGACGCTCAAGCTCGCGATCGCGGTCGAGACGCTCCGCTCGCTGCCGGCACCGCCCGCGCCGGGATCCGAGCTCGACGGCCTCATGCGCGCCATGCTGATCCGCTCCGACAACCGTGCGGCGAACCAGCTCGAGGTCTTCTTCGGCGGCTCGACCAGCGGCGGCTCGGCGCGCGTCAACTCGATGATGAGGGCGCTCGGGCTCGGCGACAGCGAGATGTACGGCGGGTACGAGATCGAGGAGGGAACGCGCCAGGCCCGGGCGATCCCGATCCGGGTCGAGAGCCAGCCGAGCATCGCGCGAACGAAGTACTCGACCGCCTGGGATCTCGGGCGCCTCGTCCGCTACGTCCATCTGGCCGCCGGAGGCCGCGGCGCGCTCGTCCGTCGCGTGGGCGGGGTCACGCCCGCGGAAGCCCGCTACCTCCTCTATCTCCTCGTCCACGTGGGCGACCGGGCGAAGCTGGGACGCTTCCTCCCCGGCTCGGTTGCGCTAGCCCACAAGGCGGGCTGGATCACGTCGAGCCGTCACGACAACGGCATCGTCTACTGGTCGCGCGGAGCGTTCGTCGCCACGGTCATGACGTGGTCGTCGGGCGGTGTCGGGCCGGCGTCCGACGTGCTGGCCGGACGGGTGGCCCAGGCGGCGCTGCGCCGCTTCCAGGCAGGCCGCTAGCGCCGATACGAGGCGGGCGCTCGGCGCGCGTACCATGCCTAGATGATTGATCTGCAATTGACCGGCAACCGTGGCACCGCCGGATGGCGGCCGATACCGTCGCCTGAGGCCACGCTCGTGCCTCGCACGTATCACCGATACGCACGAGGCAGAAGCGCGTTCCTCACGCTCGGTCTCTGCCGTCCCCGACGGCACCACAATCCCCGATCAATCTAGTGGTCATCGCGCTCGAGATCACGCTCGCAGTGGCGCTCGCCGCCGTCGTGGCGGCCTTCCTGGGAGTGCTGTACCGCCGGGTGCCGGAGCGCTGGCTCGTCACGCTCATCGCCGTGCTCCTGGTGCTCGCCGGCGCCACGGCCATCCTGCTCGCCGTCGGGGCCGCGATCGACCGCTGGGAGCTCGGCGAGCTCGCCGTCGTCGCGGGCGGTTTCCTGGCCGCCGCAGCCGGAGCTGCGGGAGCTCTCGGCCTCTCGCGCGGACTCGCCCGCATCCGTTCCTTCGAGCAGGTTGGCTCGGACATGCGCGACCAGCTCGACGAGGTGCTCGCTCGGCACGCGGAGCAGCGCGCGTCGGAGCTCACTAAGACGCTAGCCCGTGAGCGAGCGGAGACGAGCCACCTGATCGCGGGTCAGGAACGGCAGCTGCGCGAGGAGGCGCGCGCCGAGGTCGTCCGGTGGGCAGACACCGCTCGCGCCGAGCTGTCGGAGGGGGTCGCCGAAGCCCAGCACCGGCTCGAGCAACGGCTTTCGGCCTGGAGCGCAGACCTCGAGCGGTCCCAGCAGCAGCTCAAGGTCCGGCTCGAGACGCTGATCCGCCAGCAGGCCGAAGCGCTCCAGGCGCACGAGGCCCGACTCGCGGCGCACGCGGCCGAAGTCGAGGCCCTCGAGGAGCATCAGCGCGCCGCGATGGGGCGGATCCAGGACGAGCTCGAGCGGTCGGTCGCGGAGGCTTCCGAGGTGACGAAGGGGGAGATCGAGACGCACGCCGCCGAGCGCCGGCGCGCCTTGCACGAGGTGGGCGAGCGGCTGCGCAACCGCGAGCGTTCCATGCGCGAGCAGATCGAGCGGGAGGAGGGCGAGCTGCGCCAGCAGCTCGCGACGGCGCTCGCCGAGGTGGAGCGGCGTCATGTCGAGCAGCTCCAGCGCTCGCTCGACCGCTCCGTCGCCAGGTTGCAGGAGGACTCGGAGCAGACGTTCGACCGCCAGCTTCGCGAGGGCCGAGAGAAGACCGCCGAGCGGCTCGCGCGCGAGCTCGAGCTCTCGATGGAGCATTTCCTCAAGGCGGCGGAGACCGAGGTGGTGAACCGCATCGCCGACTCGGCGCAGGCATCGGCGACGCGCTTTCAGCGCCAGATCGACGATCTCGTGCGGGCCGCCGAGGTACAGGCCGGGATCTCGAACGAGCGCGTCCAGGCGCTCGCGGAGCGACTCGAGCGGTCGCTGGAGGCGGCTCACCAGCGGCTTGGGGCGTTCGAGGCGCACCTCGAGCTCGAGCTGACGACGAAGCTGGACGAGATCGAGCGCGCCTTCCGGGGCGCGACATCGCCCCCCGAGCGCGCTCAGACACGAGGCTAGGGGTGGCGCCACTCGGCACCCAGAGCCGCTTGCGCCAACTTTCAGGGGCAGGGTTCGTCCGATGGGAGGAGAAATCTGTAGGGCTGGTGGAGGAGATGCAGACACTCGAGCCTCGGCACGACGAGCGTGAGAAGGTTCAGAGCTGGCGATTGCACGTGCTGATCGAGGCCGGCTTCCCGTTCGAGCTGGCCGACCGGCTCGCCGACAGCGACGCCGACCTGCATCGTGCCGTCGGTCTGCTCGAGAACGGCTGCTCCCCAGAGACCGCGGTGAGGATCCTCCTCTAGACAATCCGCGGCGGCGTCTCCGCCCGGGAAGTCCTCCTCGCGACTCTGGATCGGCCGAGCCGTAGGCGGAGCGCCACGCTGCGGTCGACCGTCTACGCTCGCCCCATGAAGCCCGAGCCGATCGACTACGGCGAGCGCAAGGTCTACACCGTCTCCGCGTTCAACCATGGCGTGGCCTCGTGGATCGCCCGCCTCCCGACGCTGTGGGTCGAGGGCGAGATCACGGAGCTGCGGCGGCAGCCTGGCTGGCACAACGTCTTTTTCACGCTTCGCGACCCGGAGGACGGCAGCTCGCTCGCGGTCACGATTCCACGCGCCACGTTCGACGCGCTCCGCCTGGACGTCTCCGACGGTGTGCGCGTCCACGTTTTCGGCAGGCCCGAGCTCTGGGCAGCACGAGCCTCGTTCCGGCTGCGAGCGCGCTCACTCGAGCCGGTCGGCCTGGGAGACGTTCTGGCGCGCCTGGAGCGTCTGCGGCGCAAACTGGCCGGCGAGGGCCTCTTCGCGGCCGAGCGCAAGCGTGCTCTCCCCTTCCTGCCGTCCCGGATCGGGCTCGTCACCGGCACCGATGCCGCGGCGAAAGGCGACCTCGTCGCGGCCATTCGCCACCGATTCCCTCCGGCACGGCTCCTCGTGGCTGAGACCGTGGTGCAGGGGCCGCGTGCGCCTGCTGCGATCGCCGACGCGCTGCGGGCGATCTGCCGGGCGGGCGTCGACGTGATCGTGCTCGCGCGCGGTGGGGGGAGCTTCGACGATCTGCTGCCCTTCAGCGACGAGCGTCTCGTGCGAGCGGTCGCCGGCTGCCCGGTCCCGATCGTCTCGGCCGTCGGCCACGAGCAGGACAACCCGCTGTGCGACCTGGCCGCCGACATCCGGGCCTCGACCCCGACGGCGGCCGCCCGCCTTGTCGTCCCCGACCTGCGCGAGGTGTCCGCGTCCCTCGACAGGGTTCACGGCAGTCTGGGTCAGGGCCTGCGGAGATCGCTGCAGCGGGCGGGCGAGCAGATCGAGCGCGACCGCCTACGCCTCGCGCGTGCCCCGGCGCTCCTGCTCGAGCGCAAACGAACGGGGCTCCAGGCAGCTCGGCGACGCCTGACGGAGGCGCCGCTCCTGTTGCTCGAACGGCGGCGCGCCGCGGTCGAGGCGCTTGGCGGCCGTCTCTACGCCGTGGGCCCGCGCGCGACGCTGCAGCGCGGCTATGCGATCGTGCGGTCGGAGGGGCGGATTGTCCGCCAGGCTCGCTCGCTGGCGCCCGGTGCTCGCCTGGACGTCGAGCTGGCGGAGGGAGCCGTCGGAGCACGCGTCGAGGACGTCGACCCGTGACCGGTGCGTGTGCCGGGCCGTCCCCTAGCTCGACTCACGGGGCGACTCGCCCGAAGTACCGTCCAACCGACTGCGGGTGAGGTCGGCGGCACGCCGCGCTCCCTCGTCGAGCCTGCGCAGCAGCTCGGCCAGCGACCAGCGACCTACCTGGAGGCGGTGCACGTGCACGGAGTCATCCCCGGGGAGTGCGGGCCGCCATCGCGCCGGGGCTTCCTGGTCGAAGGCGATCTCGAAGCGAGCCTCGAGAACCTCCCGCAATGCGTTCACGACGGCCGGCTCGGCGTACTGACCCCAGTCGCCGCAGGGGTAGGCGAAGGAGGTGAGCCGGCCGGCGCCATGCTCGCGCAGCTTTGCCGCCGCGTCCTCGAGGTCGGCGGCGACGCGCTCCGCATACCCGTCGATCGACTCGTCGGCACGGTGCTCGACGAGCGCTGTCACGCCGGGGGCGTTGGAGCAGTCGTGCAGGTCGCTCGTGTGACTCTCGAGCTCCCAGCGGCCGCTTGAGGCGTGCCCGACGAGATCGTCCCAGTCCTCGTGGAAGATCGTCGGTCTGTCTCCCTGCGCGGCGATAACGAACATCGTGGCGCGCATGCCCGTGTCCTCGAGGATCGGATCGGCCTGGAGCATGGCGTCGGTCCGGCCGTCGTCGAACGTGATCAGGACCGGCCGCGCCGGAAGCGCCCGGGCGTCGCCGCTCGCAAGGTAGTCGGCCAGGTCATCCGCCGTGATGGCCGAGTACCCGGCCGCCCGCAGGCCGCGCATGTGCTCCGCGAAGCGCTGGCGCGAGACGACCATCGTCTCGGGCCCGGGCTCGGATGTGTCTTCCTGACCGATGCCGTGGTAGACGAGGACCGGCACGCCGCGAAGCGGCCTGGCGCGATAGAAACGGGCGAGGGCGCTGTCACGCGCATCGAGACCGGGAGTGCCCGGAGTCGAGACTTGGTAGCGGGCCCGTAGAACGACGAGGCGGCCCGTGTCGGTCTCCGTCAGAAACAGGTACAGGGGCAACACCGAGAGGGGCAGCAGCGCGAGACCAGCAATGGTTTGCACCCGCCAGCGTCCGCTGAGCACACGTGCGAGCCGGCGCCGGAGCGGCACCTACCGCCCCTCCGTCTCGACGGCGGGGACGAGCACTGCGGCTCGGCTCGGGGCAGGCCGTTCTTCCGGCCTGATCACGATCGTCTCGCCGGAGACTTCGCCGTGGGTCGATGAGCGCGTTCCCCAGGCTGTGTTCCGAATGGTCGCGAGCGCGTAGTACAGCTGCCAGACGAGCAGCGTGATGTACACGGCGGCCCACGTGAGACCCTGCCACCACAGAGGGCTGCGGCGCGCGACCGCGTAGTAGAGCGCGCCGAGCAGGGCGACGGAGTACACGCCGGCCGCGTAGAACGCGGGCTCGCCGCTCCCTGTGATGGGGGCTAGGACGACCGCGCGCAGCACGATGAGAGGCGCCACCCAGCCGCAGACGATGCTCGCGTACGTGAGCGCCGCCGCGAACGGGTGCTTGCGCCAAATGATGCACGAGAGGTAGAGCGACTCCCGCAGCCAGCTCTTCTTCCAGCGCAGCTGCTGCCGGAGGAACATCGGAAGCCCCGTCGGGACAAGCGTGTGACAGACCGCTCGCGATTGGTAGACCACCCGCCAGCCGACGAGAACTCGGTTCGTCAGGGCGCGATCGTCGCCGTAAGTGGCGCGCCGCCCGAGGAACGTCTGTGCTTCCCACTCACGAAGCACCTCGACGAGGGCTTGTCGCCGGTAGGCCGAGAGGCAGCCCGACGCGCACGTGACCGCGCCGAAGAGCGACTCTGAGCCCTTCAGGATCCGGAAGGCGATGTAGTACCTGACCTGCTGCATCTGCGGGATCCAGGCGTTTTCCTTGTTGAGGACGTCCGCGTGACCGACGACCGCGCCGACGCGCTCGTCGGCGAAGTCCTGGACAATGGCCTCGAGCCCATCCGGCGCGATGACCGAGTCCGAGTCGATGAAGACGCAGACCGCGCCTCGCGACCGGCGAACGCCCTCGGCCATGGCAGCGCGCTTGCCACGGTTCTCCGGGAACCGCACGCACACGAGCGCCGGGAAGCGACGGCGAAGCGCGAGCAGCTGCTCCCACGAGTCGTCGGTCGATCCATCGTCGACGGCGACGACCTCCAGCCGCTCACGCGGATAGCGGGCTTCGTAACAGGCCGCGACCGTGGCGTGGATGCCTTCGCCCTCGTTGAAGACGGGTATCACGATCGAGACCGACGGGCGGTGCCCCACGTCGGGTGTCGGCCGGTAGAGGAGACCGAACGCAAACCGGGCGAGGATGTACGCCGTGATCACGATCGAGTAGCCGTAGACCAGGGGATCCTCGAAGAGCGCCGTCACCGAGAGCTCCTTGGCGAGCCAGAGCCACCACAGCAGCGCGGCCGCGTACAGGACGCATACGACCTGGAGGCTTCGAATTCCGAGACGTACGGCCAGCGAGCGCCGGTAGCGGAGTGGAACGGCCTCGAGCGACTCGTCCAGCGGCGTGAGGGCCGGGGCGGCGGCGACCTTCGGGCGGGGCGCCCTGGCCGTGGCTGGTGCTGCCGGTACAGCCGGGACGGGAAGGCTCTCCAGCGCAGCCATGGCCGCCGAGAGCGGCTTGTAAGCCGGCGCGGCGCCGAGAGGACGTGGCCTGGTCTGGCGGGGCTTGTCAGCGGGGACTTGGCGCGGTGCGGTTGTGCGGGCTGGGGCCGCGCCAGCAGCACGCGGCTTCGCCTTGGAGGCCGGGGCCGCGCCCGCAGCAGGCGGCTTCGCCTTGGAAGCCGGAGCGGCGCCGGCAGCACGCGGCTTCGTCTGGCGAGGACGAGCCGGGGCAGCATCGGCGGCACGCGGCTTCGCCTTGGAGGCCGGGGCCGCGCCCGCAGCAGGCGGCTTCGCCTTGGGAGCTGCGGCGGCGCCGGCAGCACGCGGCTTCGCCTCAGCAGCACGCGCCTTCGCCTTGGAAGCCGGGGCCGCGCCCGCAGCAGGCGGCTTCGTCTTGGGGGATGCGGCGGCGGCAGCACGCGGCTTCGTCTGGCGAGGACGAGCCGGGGCAGCATCGGCGGCACGCGGCTTGGTCTGGCGGGAGCGAGCCGGGGCGGTGCTGGCCCGCGGGGCCGAGACCCGCGGCCGCGGCACGTACACGACGCCCTCGGGCTGATGTCGAGGTCCGTCGGCGCCGTTTGCCGCCTCGAGGACGGCCAACGAGGAGCCGTCGCCGGGCGGCGGCACGGTCTCGGCGGTCGGGTGGTGGGGATGGAGGAGGCGCGCGAGGTGTTCGGGCGGGGTCGCGTGCCGTGCGAGGAGCTGGGCGAGCCGGGCGGACGGCTGCCGTCGACGACCCTCCGCGTGCCTCCGGAGGAGCACGGCGAGCATGGCGAGCTCGTCCTCCTCGACCAGGTGCGCGACATGGCGCTGCGGCAGATCCGCCGCAATCCCCGGGTCGAGGTGCGTCGCTGCGTTGCCGTTGCCGTTCGTGTTGCCGTTGCCGACCCCCGACTGCTCGTCCGCGTACGGCCGTTCGAGAGGATTGGTGATCGCCTCGACGTCGGCATCCGAGCGGAGCCGGTAGCCGTCGCGCTCGAGCTCCGCCCGAAGCCCAGGGTGGCTCTCGATGATCCGGTCGAGCAGGATCGAAGCGGCCGCAGCGCTTGGCACGGGCGCATGGGGGCTTCCGTCCGCGACCCGCCGGTGCGTCAACCGCTCCCCGTTGCCGTTGCGGGCCGCTACGCGCGAGTCAGCCGGCCCGATTGCCGCCGCCAGGCGTTCGAGCTCGGCGACGGCCCGGCTCGATACGAGGTGCGAATGCTCGCTCCGGGAGGTCCCGGAACGGTCGTGCCCGCATCCCTCCAGCCCGTTGGGACTGGAGAGCAGGCAATCCTCCGCCAGCAGCCGGGCGTAGCCGACCGTTTCAGACACCGCATCACCGCCTTGCCGCAGAGACTTCACCGCAGACCTCGGCTGCATCCGGGCGGGCGGAGCAGCGAGGTAGATCGACTTGCCCGACTACTGAGTCTCGCCGGGCTCTACCCAGGCCAGACGTACGCCAAGCCAGAGGCTCGGAGAGAGCTCAGTTGCCACAGTACGTGCCCCTGTCGCCAGCGTAAGGGCGGTCGCCATACTACAGGCTGGCTCGTGGGACGGTCACCGCGAGCCGCCTATCACGATGCAGCACGCATCCTCGTCCGCATACCCGGCGCGCCGCACGCGCCGCCTCCGAACGATCTGTCTCGGGGTTGCGACCGGCGTTTTCCTCAGCCTGACGACGGCCGCGCAGTCTGCGACGCCGCCAGAGAACGTGACCCGCCCTGTGATCACCGGAACCGCGAAGCTCGGGGCGACGCTGTACGCGTCTCCGGGCCGTTGGCGTAGCCCTGCACCGCTTCGGTACACCTTCCGCTGGTGGCGCTGCCCGACAGCCGACCGGTGCGGCCGGATACCCGTCTCGCCCGGGCGCACCTACCGGATCACGCAGGCGGACATCGGCCAGGCGCTCCTCGTTCGCGTCACCGCACGCAGCCGGCTGGGCGTCGCGCGCGCAAGCTCGCCTCGCGTCGCCATCCCCGATCCAGGGGCGGCACCCTCGCCAGACGTGCTCTTCCAGGACAGGTTCGACCGCCCGGACGGCCTGGTCACGAACGAGTGGGCGTTTAGCCATCCGGACGATCGGGATGCCGTCGTCTCGCCGAACTGGTACATGACGAGCGGCTCGCTGTTCACGAGCGGTCGCGTCGGTTGGACCGGGGTGCCTGACCGCCGCGGTCCCGACGCCGCCTCCGCCCAGGGCACCGGCTCCGCCGTGTTCCGGCTCGTCACGCACCGTCGCGACTTCGGCAATGTGGCCGTCTCGTTCTCGCTGCGGAACGACGAGGTCGTGTCGACGATGTCGACGCCGCCCGTGGCCTGGGACGGCGTCCACGTGTTCCTGCGCTACCAGACCCCTGACCGCCTCTACTCCGCGAGCGCAAACCGCCGCGACGGGACCGTCGTGATCAAGAAGAAGTGCCCCGGGGGGCCCTCGAACGGTGGGGTCTACTACAGCCTGAGCCCGTCGAGCGTCGACGCCGTCCCGTACGGCGAGTGGCAGCGCATCGTGGCGACGGTTCGCAACCTGACGCCTGAATCGGTCGAGCTGCGCCTCGAGATCGGCGGACGCATCGTCGCGGCGGCCGTCGACGACGGCTTGGGCTGCGCTCCGATCACGTCCGCCGGAGCGGTGGGCATCCGGGGTGACAACGCCAACTTCCGCCTGGACAACTTCGTCGTCTCTCAGCTCGACTAACGAGGAGGGCCGCCCGCCCACTCCCCGAGCCCGGGCTCGATCCGTCTGGCCCGCTCCTGTTCAAGGACACGTGCGACCGCGACTACCTCATGGTCGGCGAACGGCCTGCCGACGACCTGGAGAGAGACGGGCAATCCGTCATGCGTCTCCCCGAACGGCAATGCGAGCGACGGCAGGCCCAGCACCGTGACCGCCCAGCAGGGCGCCATATTCTTGAAACGCGCCTCGAAATCCTGGGACCCCACCCGCCACGGCGGAACCAGGGAGACGGGAAGAAGCAGGATAGGCCAGTCCTCCATGAACTCGAGGACGCGCGCCCTGATCGCATCGCGGCGGCCGGCGATTCGCTGGTAGTCGGCGACTGACGTCTCGGGGGCGACCGACGCGAACCAGTCTCGCATCGTGTCCGCCAGGAGGCCCTCGCGACCTCGGGCCAGCGCCGCGTGGATCGGCAGGCCTTCCGACATCCGATACTCGCGGAACGCATCGGCAGCCTCGTCGAGCCCGGACGGGCGCACCTTCTCCACAGCGAGTCCGAGAGAGCCGAGGCAGCGTGCCGCCCGGTCGACGATTTCGACGAGATCGCTCCGGACTTCGTGGTTGCCTTCGCCGTCAGACCAGGCGCAGGCCAGCTGCCTGATCTCGACGGCGTCGGGGTCTCCGAGTGGAACCGGAACCGCGTTCGGGTCGAGCCCGTCGGGCCCCGCGATGACCGCGAGCACCTTCCAGGCATCCTCGACAGAACGGGTGAGCGGACCGAGCGTGTTCAAACGCGACATCGCGGACGCCGAGTTCGGCAAAGCCAGCTCCTCCCCGGGAGGGAATGGGAGCAGCCCGGTGAGCGGGACAAGCCCGACCGTCGGTCTCAGACCCACGACGCCCGTGCATTGCGCCGGCCACCGGATCGACCCGCCGTAGTCCGATCCCAGGCCGATCGGTGCCAGACCGGCGGCTACGGCCGCCGCATCCCCACCGCTGGATCCACCCGGAATGATCGCCTCGTTCACGGGATTCAGCGTCCGGCCGAACACTCTGTTGTCCGTGTCCGGATCAAGAGCAAGCTCTGGAAGGTTCGTCTTGCCGAGGAATACGGCGCCGGCCCTCCGAAGACGACCCACGGCCGGGGCGTCCCGGGCAGGAACGAAGTCCTCGAGCAGGAGGCTGCCGGCGGTCGCGCGAACACCGCCCACCGCGATCGCGTCCTTTACGACGAAGGGAACTCCCTGAAGGGGGCCCGGCTCGGGCGACGCATCAACGGTCGCCGCCGACTGTCGAGCGTTCTCCTCGCAGAGTGTGACGATGGCGTTGAGGCGGGGATTCAGCTCCGCAATGAGAGCGAGATGACTCTCGAGCACCTCCATCGCGGTCTGCTCACCGCGGACGACCCGTCGAGCAATCTCGGACGCGGACTGCATCGGAGCCTCGGTCAGCCGGTCAGTCATGGTCGCCATGCTTTCCGAGCTCCGCTTCGACGCGTTCGACCGCATGCTCCAGCGCCGCGACATCATCTTCTCGCCACTCCCTGGGGCTGGGCGCGTAATGAACCGACAGCCAGCCCACTACCTGCCCGCCGCGCGAAACGGGGCCGAGCATCTGTGCCTGAACGCCGTAGACGCTGAGCAGCTCCTTCGGCGGAGGCGGATCAGCGCGTGCGCAGTCACCCTGAATCAGCGGTTCTCCGGTCTCCATGAGCCGCTGGGCCGTCGCTGCTCCGCGTTGGGAGATGCCTACCTCGGCCGCGATCGAAGGAACGCCCTCCGCACACGCCTCCGCCACAACGGGAAAGTCCTTCCCCGGGGTGTCCAGCCGAAGGGTCGTTCGACTCGCGCCCGTGGACTGCAGGAGATCCCGCACGACTGCTTCGAACTCGCTCACCCTGACACCGTCCTCTCCTGTCACCGCCTTCATCGGCCTTCCGGCTGAGCGGCGCCGAAGCTCCGGCCGGATGCGGCGGAAGGCTTGGCCATCCGATCGCATCGTCCGACGGGTAGAAGTTAGCCTTCTCTGACCCGGCACGCGTATCCAGGACCGGGACAGAACCGGCGTTGGACATCCGCGGCGGCCATCCCGACAAGACTCGGCGTCACGACCATCTCCCTTGACCCGCCAAGAGAAGCGGAGCAGAGTCATGGGGTGCCTCCACGAGCGCGCGGCGAGAAGAGCATTCAGGTCGCTGGACGGGTCGGCCGTAGCCGGCTGAACGGAGCGAGGTCGATCAGTCCGTGAGCCTGGAGCCAGACCGGCCGGAGCCGACCTTCGAGCAAGCTCGCGGCGAGCTCGAACGGATCGTGGCGCAGCTCGAGGGCGGCGACGCAGGGCTCGAGGAGGCGATCGCGCTCTGGGAGCGCGGCGAGGCGCTCTACCGGCTCTGCCTCGCGAAGCTCGACGCCGCTCAGGGTCGCGTAGAGCAGCTCGGCCGTGAGCTTTCCGGAGTCGTGCCCCAGGTCGGCCCGGAAGGCGGCGAGCCCGGTCCCGTGACGGGCCCCGAGGGCAGCTGAGCGCCCTGGTAGAGTCACGCGCATGCCCAAGCCGCGCTTCCCCAAAGCCATGACCGAGCACGTCGCGCGCGAGTTCGCCGCCTCGCAGCAGTACATTGCGATCGCCGTCTACTACGACAACGAGACGCTCCCCCACCTGGCCGCGCACTTCTACCGCCAGGCAGTCGAGGAGCGCAACCACGCCATGATGATGATCCAGTACCTGCTCGACGCAGGCCACGCGGCGCCCATTCCGGGAGTCGAGGCGCCACAGACGTCGTTCTCGGACGCGGTCGCGCCGGTGACGCTGGCGCTCGAGCAGGAGCGCACGGTGACGAAGCAGATCTCGGAGCTCGCGGCCCTCGCCCGATCGGAGGGCGACCTCGTCGGCGAGCACTTCCTGCACTGGTTCCTCCGCGAGCAGCTCGAGGAGGAGTCGAGCATGTCCGACCTGCACACCACCGTCGAGCGCGCGGCCGAGACGAACCTGCTCCTCGCGGAGCAGCAGCTCGCGAGCAGGACGATCGGCGACCAGGGCGTCGACTCCGGCGCGCCGCCGGCCGCCGGCGGCGCTCTCTAGCCCGTAGCGAGCCCGCCGCCGAGCGAACGCGCGAGCCGCGCGCCCAGCGCTTCCAGGTCGTGGACGGCCCCGGCGGGCCGGCCGCTGAGAGCGACGATCTCGTCCGCGCCCGCCGCCCGCAACTGCTCCCGGCCGCCTCGCACGCGACCACCGAAGACGACGCAGCGCACGCCCGCCTCGCGGCACGCCGTGGCGACGGCGCCCGGCACCTTCCCCTCGGACGACGTCCGGTCGACGGCCCCCTCACCGGTCACGGCGAGAGCAGCTCCGCGGAGCCGGTCGCGGAAGTGGACGGCATCGAGAACCAGCGCGGCGCCCGGCTCCAGCGTGGCGCCCAGAGCCGCGAGCGCGGCGCCGAGTCCTCCGGCCGCGCCGGCGCCGGGCAGCGCAGCGAACGGGGCGAGCTCCGTGATGGCTGCGAGCCTGCGCTCGAGCTCTCGCACCTGAGCGGGCGTCGCTCCTTTCTGAGGGCCGAACACGCGCGCGGCGCCGCGCGCCCCGAGCAGCGGGTTCCGTACGTCGCAGGCCGCCCGCAGGCGAACGCCGTGCAGATCGACCGCGGCGAGCGCGTCGCGCAGGCCTGCGCCGCCGTCGACGGTGGCGCTGCCTCCGAGCGTCACGATCACCTCCCGGACCCCGGCGGCGACGGCGCAGCCCAGCAGCTGGCCGAGCCCGAACGAGCTCGCGCGAAACGGGTCCCGCTCGCGACGAGCAAGCCGCCAGAGGCCGATGGCCTCTGCCGACTCGAGGACGGCGCGGCGATCGGGGAGAAGCAGCCAGCGCGCCTGAACCGGCCGTCCGAGCGGATCCAGCACCTGCGCGTGCTGCCAGTCGCCGCCGAGCGCGCCCTCGAGCGCCTCCGCGGTGCCTTCGCCGCCGTCGGCTAGCGGCAGCTCGAGCGCGTTGCGGCCGGCCCCGCGTACACCCGCCGCGAGCGCCTGTGCCGCCTCGCGCGCGGACAGGACACCCTTGAGGCTGTCCGGGCAGCAGACGATCGTAAGCTCGTCGGGCAGGCCGATCACCCGCCGATCGAGCGCTCGCTAGCGCGTGCCGACGCGCTCGCGCGCGTGCGGTCGCGCCGCCTGCGGCCGCGGCCTGTACGGCCTCGCCGCGCGAGGCTCGGGCGCCGGCTCGTCGGTTTCCTCGGCCGGCCTCGGGATCTGCTTCAGCACCGCAAACGAGATGCCCTCGCGGGCGAGGAACAGAAGACCGAGACCGACGCCCACGGACATCTCGATCGCCTGGAGCCCGATCCCGTAGGCGAACCCGTGCTCGTAGCGGATGCCGTAGGGCAGGAGCGCCAGCGCGACGCCCACCTGGAAGAGGCCGACGCTGCCCGGCCAGAGCGGGAACGCCAGCGCGACGTTGACCACGAGCAGCACGAGCGCTGCCGCCACGAACGGCTCCTCGATCTGGAAGGCGCGGAATGCGGCCCAGACGGCGAGGATCTGTGCCGTCCAGCCGAGGAACTGGAAGAACCCGGCTGCGAGCGCCGGGCCCGGCGAATGGAGCACGCCCAGCCCGCGCACGGCCTGATGCAGCAGCGCCCGCACGCGCCCGAGCCCGTCCGGAGCCTCGTGCCCGTCGTGGCGGTGTCGCAGCGCGAGCCAGACGCCGGCGAGCAGCAGCGCGGCGCCGACTCCGACCATTGCCCAGACGCCGGGCCCGGCCCAGGTCGGGATCCGTGCCGTGACGATGACGTAGATGACCAGTCCGAGTGTCGGGATGACGTCGAACAGGCGATGCGCGAAGACACTGCCGAGGATCAACGCCCAGGTGTTACCGCGTTGCGGCACGTGCCGGGCGAGCACGCCGATGCGGGCAACCTCGCCGACCCGGCCCGGCAGCACGGCATTGCCGAGCAGTCCGACGGAGAAGGCCGAGAAGACGTGACGGTGGCGCGGGTGGGGCTGCGGTAGGGCCTGCCCGAGCACGATCTGCCATGCGATCGCTCGGACCACGACGGAGAAGAGATTGAGGCCGACGGCGGCGGCGACCCAGCGCCACTCGACCTCACCGAAACCCCTTCCGACCAGGTGGAGGTCGGAGGTCCGCCAGACGAGCACTCCGGCGACGGCGGCGACTGCGGCAAGCACGATTCCGGTCCGGCCACGCCGGGTGCCGAGTAGAGCCTGCGTCACGCGGCGACGACCTCCGCGCCGACAGGCCTGCCCGTGAGCCCGGAGTAGATCTCGAGCTGGCGCCCCACGATCCGGTCCCACGCGTAGCGCTCCTCCGCGATCTCGCGGGCGCGCTGGCCGAGCGCCGAGCGCCGGGGCTCGTCCTCGAGCAGGGAGACGGTCGCCGCGACTAGCGCCTCGACGTCCCCCGGCGGGACGGGGATGCCGGTGTCCGGCGTCGCCACCTCGCGGTAGCCCGGGATGTCCGAGGCGACGACCGGCGTCGCCGCGGCGAACGCCTCGGTGAGCACCATGCCGAAGCTCTCGGAACCGATCGACAGGAGCCACGAGGACCTTCGCGCGGGCGAGCTCTGCGTCTCTGACCTCGGCCGTCACAACGCCGAGGATATCGATCCCGGCGTCCGGCACCGCCAGGCGGCGCAGCAGAAAGCGCACGGCAAGCGGGTCGGCGCCCATCAGGCGCAGCCGGGCGCCCGTGCGGCGGTGAATCTCGGGCCAGCCGCGCAGGAGCACCGGCAGGCCCTTGCGCGGCTCGTGCCTGCCGAGAAAGACGACCTGGCTCTCGCGGCCCCCCGCGGACGGTCGCTCCGGGAGCGCGACGCCGTTCGGGATCACCTCGAACGGCCCGTCGATGAAGGCCGCCGCGGCCGCCCTGGCCGGCTCGGACACGGCGATGCGGTAGTCGATCCGGTCCTTGAGCGGCTGCCCCCAGCAGCGCTTCCCCCACTTCCACCACCGGCCGCCGGCAGCGTGGCAGGTGGCGACGATCGGGCAGGGCGCGCCCTCGAGCGCGTAGAGCGACAGGATCGGCACGAACGGCTCGTGGACGTGGACGACGTCGAAGCGCTCGCGTGCGAAGGCCCGCTTCATGCGCAGCATCGACTGCGGCGTCAGGCAGACGTTCGAGAGCGAGAAGTTCGCCGGGACGATGACGGTCCTGCCGACCGGGATCACGAACGGCGGGGGCTCCTCGTGGCGGCCGGCGCGGGGATGCAGGAGGCGGCTCGCGAGGCCGGGCGGGTCGTTGCCGATCAGTATCCGCGCGTCGTGCCCGAGCTCCATCAGCGTGCGCGCCTGGTTCTCGGCATGCTCCACGACGCCGCCCCAGTACGACCACGAGAACGGAACGACGATGCCGACCTTCACGGCTGCAGGGTAGCCCCGGTCGCGCCGCGAGCGTGGCTCTCGACGAGGATGCGGACGACGATCTCAGGGTCGTCGGTCACGGTGAGGATGCGCGCGTCGGCGTCGGAGATCATGCCCGCTGCGAGTACCTGCCCTCGCAGCCAGTCGACGAGCCCGTCCCAGTAGGCCGAGTCGAACATCACGACGGGGAACTCGCGCACCTTGTCCGTCTGGATGAGCGTGAGCGCCTCGAACAGCTCGTCCAGGGTGCCGAAGCCGCCCGGAAGGATCACGAAGCCGTCGGCGGCTTTCACGAACATCGTCTTGCGGACGTAGAAGTGGCGGAAGGTGAGGCTGATGTCGAGGTACGGGTTCGGTTGCTGCTCGTGCGGGAGCTCGATGTTGAGGCCGACCGACATCCCGCCCGCCTCCTGCGCGCCCCGGTTGGCGGCCTCCATGAGCCCTGGGCCGCCGCCCGTGACGACCGCGAAGCCGGCGGCTGCGAAACGTCGGCCGAGCTCGCGGGCAGCTTCGTAGTCCGGGTGCTCCGCGCGCACGCGGGCGGAGCCGAAGACAGAGACGGCTGGATGGGCGATGTCCGCCACGGCGTCGAAGCCCTCGAAGAACTCGTCGGCGATGCGGTCGACGTGCAGCCGCTGGGCCGCGTCGTCCGGATCGAGAAGGGAGCCGTGCACGAGGGTCCATCCTACGACGCTCGCACTCATGTTCCCTCCCGGCCGCGCCGATAACCATGGGCGAGGACTCTCTCCTCAGCCGGCCGGGAGATGACGGCACTCACTTCACGGCCATCTCGGGGGCGGCGGGCGGCGCCGCCCCCGAGTCCTTGCTCGTCCTAGACTCGCGTGCCGTGGGCTCCACCGCCGTCGACGAGCTTCGCCGCACCGGCCTCGCCGAGCTCCACACCCATCTCGGCGGCTCGGTGCATCCGAGCGTGATGTGGACGCTCGCCCACGAGCAGGGAATCGCGCTGCCCGTCAAGGACTACTGGGACTTCGAGGGGCTGATCTCGGTCGCCGACCCGCGCGGGGTCGCCGGGCTGCCGGAGCTCGACGCGATCTACCAGTGGACCGAGCTGATCCAGTCGAGCCCGCTCGCGGTGGAGCGTTCCGTGCACAGCGCCATCGGCGGCGCCTACCGCCGCCAGAACATCACGACGCTCGAGCTGCGCTTCAACCCGATGAAGCGCAACCGCGGCGGCGAGCGCGACCTCGATCACATCATCCTCGCGGCGATCCGCGGCCTCGACCGTGCCGAGCTCGAGTACCCGCAGGTGCGCGCCGGGCTGATCGTGATGATGGACCGCACCTTCTCCCTCGACCTCAATGCGATCGTCGTCGAGAAGGCGATCCGCTGGGCGCCGCGCGGGATCGTCGGCGTGGACATCGCCGGACCCCGCCCCGACGAGGGCCGCTACCCCTACGCGGCGCTGGCGCCGCTCGTCGAGGAGGCGCGCGGCGCCGGCCTTGGGGTCACGATCCACGTCGGCGAGGAGGGCGGCCCGGACGGACTGGCCGAGATCGCCGAGGTGATCGAGGCGCTGCGCCCCGACCGCATCGGCCACGGCATCCTCGCCGCGACCGACGAGCAGACGATGCGGGCGCTGCGCGAGTGCGGCATCGTGCTCGAGATCTGCCCGACATCCAATCTGCTCACGAAGGCGCTCTCGGACGAGGAAGCGCTGCGCGACACGGTGCGAACGTTCGCCGACCGGGGCGTTCCGTTCACGATCGCGACGGACGGCCCGGAGATGATGCGCACCCACCTCTCGGACGAACTCGAGCTGCTCGAGCGCATAGGCGCCCTCACCGCCGACGAGCTGCGCGCCGCGAACGCCGTCGGCCACGAGGCCGCGTTCGCGCTCCGACGCGGTTGATCTCTGACGCAGTCATCCGGTTCGCGTCCAGATCGTCTGCTCGCCGCGGTGCGTCGTGCCGGCGAGCTGGCCCGGCTGCACCTGTGCGAACGCTCGACCGCGACGCTTCCCTGCGGGCCGTGGAGCTGACCCTGGAAGTAGCCGGTGGGGGCGAGCGCGAACCCGCCCTGGCCGAACTGCGAGGCGATCTGGATCGCCCACGTGCCTGGGAGGATCTGGGCCACCGGCGCACCGGCCGGCCGTGCCGCGGGCTGCGGCGCGGGCGCATCCGGTTGGCCAGCGCGAGGATACGGTCGCGATGCTCTGCGGAGTCGTGGCTGTAGGAGATGAAGACCCTGACGGGATCCGACTCGGTCTCGCTCTTGCGCGCCGCCAGCGTACCGCCCGAGAGCCGCTGCCGGTCTAGGCCGAAAGGCGTAGTCGCGAAGATACGCCCGCCGAAGCATTGCGTCACTCGAGCCCTGCTGCGAGGATCGTGCCTCCGGCGACGAGGGAGCGTGGGAGGATGTTCACGGAACGACAACTCGAGGTCGTCCGCCTGATCGCAGAAGGCTGCTCCAACGAGGAGATCGCGGCGCGCCTCGGCGTCAAAGCCCGAACGGCGAAGGCGCACTGCGACACGCTTCGGTCGAAGCTCGGTGTCAGCCGCCGGCGCTACATCCCGCTGGCCTACCGATCGACCACCGGTGAGGATCCGCTAAGCCTGGGTCCTGCAGCGCACGAGCCCGAGACTTCCGGCTCGGCGCGGTGACGGGATCTGGGGAATGACGGCACCTCGTGCCCGCGGAGGTTGCCCCGCGGGCACGGGGATTCCCCTTCTCGCTCGCCCCCTGCCGCGTTCCTCGCTAACCTCGGGTTCCGCGGCAACGCGTAGGTCGATGGCTACGCACGACGGCTCTCCGGTTCCGCCACTTCATCGCCGCCACCTCCGGCGGCCCCGTTTGACACGCCTGCTGGACGCGAGCGCGGCCCAGTCGATTCTGCTCACGGCACCGGCCGGCTACGGCAAGACGTCGCTCGCGTGCGAATGGCTGGCGGATCGCACGGACGTCGCCTGGTACCGCGCCACCGCCGCCTCGGCGGATGTCGCCGCCTTCTCGGTGGGTATCGCCGACTCGATGCAGCACGTGGTGCAGGACGCAGGCAAGCGCCTGCGACAGCGCCTGCTTGTGAGCGAGCCGCCCGAGAAGGCCGCCCGACCGATGGCGGAGCTCCTCGCCGAAGACCTGGCCGCCTGGCCGGATGGCGCGCGGCTCGTGCTCGACGACTATCACCTGGTCGCTGATTCGACGCCGGTCGAGGAGTTCGTCGACTGGCTCCTGACGCTCGTGCCGACGCTACGCGTCGTCGTGACGTCCCGTCACCGGCCAGGGTGGGCGTCGGCCCGCCGAATGCTGCACGGCGAGATTCTGGAGGTGGGGCATCAGCAGCTCGCCATGAGCGACGCCGAAGCGGCGAAGCTGCTCGACGGGCGGCCGGGCGACTCGGTCCAGAGACTCCTGACGCAAGCCCAGGGGTGGCCCGCCCTGATCGGGCTGGCCTCGCTCGCCATGGAAGCGGCGATTCCGGACGAGCATATGACCGAGCAGCTCTACCGCTACTTCGCCGAAGAGGTCTACCGGACACAGGAGAGCGACCTGCGACGCTTCATGCTGCTCGCGTCGGTCCCCTCGAGCCTCACCGTCGCCCTGGCTCGAAGCGTGCTCGACGAGGGCGACGCCAGCCCGCTCCTCGAGCGCCTGCTCGACGCCGGGCTCGTCCACCCCGTCGGAGACGGGGAGCTCTCCTTCCACCCCCTCTTGCGCGAGTTCTTGCGCAGGAAGCTGGAAGACGACGACCCCGAAGCGTTCGCAGCTCTTGCCGACCGCGTGATCGCTTTCGCCCGTTCGAACGGGCGCTGGGAAGAGGCGTTCGAGCTGTCGCTCCACCGGCGCCAGGTCGAGACCGCCGCGGCGATCGTCGCCGAGGCCTCCACGGAGCTCCTGCCGGCCGGCCAGATCGAGACGCTCGACAACTGGCTCGCTGCCTGTGGCCCGGCCGCCGCTCAGCCGCCCGCGTTGCTGGTGAAGATCGATGTACTGCTTCGGCAGGGAAGGGTCCGCGACGCCTACGCCCTGGCCCAGGACATGGCCCGAAGAATCGACGACTCGGCCGAGTACGCGTCACGTGCCTGGCACCTGGCCGGACATTGCGCGCAATCTGGCGTGGGAGCATGATCGCGCGATTCGAGTTTCAAGCTGCGGGCCCTTCGAACAGCCCGTACGACGGGTGATAACCGACCATGCACTCTGGGGGCAGCCCTATCGACGGCGTGGACTTGAACTCGATGATGCCCACGGCTACCTTGAAAAGCTGGACTCGCTGTCAGACGACGACATCAGCACCAGGCTGCGTGTTCTTAACGGGCGGATCTGGGCGGCGCGCCAGACTAATGCTCCGAATCCATCTACGGAGCTATCGAGAACGCGCTTCCCCTCGTCGAGTACTCCGATGACCCCAGCGCTCGAGTTCATTTCTCGTTTCCGCGTCCTACGTCGCGACGCTCAAGGCTGATTACACTCGTCGCGAAAGAATTCTGGGCTCGTGCCGATGCGATCTGCGATCGATACCGACTCGGCTTCGCGCGAGCAGCTCTCGCGAGTCGTCAGCTTGATACGCAGACGTTGGCTGCCGCCAACTGCGCTTGGCTGGCGAATCGCTAGCGGCTCTGAAGCGGACAGCAAGTGAATGGAGTGACGACCTACCTCGAGACCAAGTGCCATGACCCTAGCTCGAGCACGCCTCGAACTCGACGCGCGGCGAAGCATCAACGAAGCCCTCGGAAATGCTAGACCGCCATCCGAGTCGGCAACCGACTGGCGCCCTTCGGGCGGAACCGCTCGCCACCAGAGCGGTTATTGAAGCTGCCTTGGGCACCCATCGATGCCGAGCAGCACGCTCATGAGGCGGTCATGCTCAGCCGCTCCGCAGAGATCGGTTACCTCGCGCGTTTCGCGCGCATCATCTTGAGCATGAAAGGAGCGACGGTCGGAGTCCGCGAACAAGTGGTCGAACTTCTTTTTGGACGCCCACGCACACGCCGTGCTCGATCCAGCTGTGGTTGCCTACCGAGCTTACTCGCCCGTTCTTGAATTATTGGGGCGTGACCGCAGAACTTGCGGGCATCGTTTCGATGCTGTTCTGACCGCTCGAACGATCAGGACTTGGCTCGCACGGTCGGCCTTACTGTGAAGGTAAGCGATGTCTCGGGGCCTCCGCTGAATGGTCTCACGCCAAGAGAGCATGATGTTGTCAGGCTTATGTGTGACGGCCTCACGAACCGGGAGATCGCTCAACGTCTCTACATCGCTGAGAGCACGACGAAAGTCCACGTGCGCCATGTGCTACGGAAGCTCGGCGTACGCTCCCGATTGCAGGCCGTCTTGGTCGCGCAAGATGCGATCGGGTGCTGACTAGGCGGCTGCGCTCTGGGGTAGCTTAGGTAGCTGGACCGGAGCGCCGAAATGGACCGCCAGGTCGGGCCTCACCGGGAGGTGGAGATCGTCGGCCTTTGGCCCGAGTGTCTGGAGAAACACATCCACCACATCGGCGTCGAACTGCGAGCCCGCGGCCTCGAGCAGTCTGCGACGAGCGATCGAGCTCGGCATGGCGTCGCGATACGGCCGATCTGAAGTCATCGCGTTGTAGGCGTCCGCAGCACAAATGATGCGAGAGATCAGGGGGATTTCCTCGCCGACCAGACCGTCCGGGTAGCCGAACCCGTCGACACGTTCATGATGGTGGCGCACGATCTTCGCAATCTCACCGTACGCCTCAACCTTCGCGAGAATCCGTTCGCCGATTGGAGAGTGCTCCTCCATCCGCCGCCTCTCCTCCAGGCTGAGCGCGGCTGGCTTGTCGAGGATGCTCGTCGGCACACCTATCTTGCCGACGTCGTGCACGAGCCCGGCCAAATGGGCGAGCTGCTGCTCCTTCTCCGTCAACCCCATCTCGCGCGCGACGGAACGCGCGATACTCAGCGACGATCGCCGAGTGACCTGCTGTGTAGCGATCACGAGCGTCGAGTGTAGCGACGAGCGCGCTGGCAAACGACAGGTTGGCGCGCTCAAGTCGCTCGTTGACCGTCGCGAGATCGCCGGCAAGCTCCCGCTGAGCCTGGTACATGGCAAAGAGGCGCTGCGCCGCGATGGCCGGCAGCAAGAAGAAGAAGACGCTCCAGGGAGAGACCTCCACATAGGCGTATGCAAGGCACGAGACAACGGCGGAGTAGAGAATCACGGCCGTGGGGGTTACCGGCAGAAGATCCTTGAGCACGTCGATAGGTCGGCCGCTACGTCTGACTTGCAAAGTGACTAGACAGAAGAGAAGATCGAGAAGCTCTCCAACGACCGTCGCGGCAACCGTCGCGAGAAGGATGCTCCCCGCAACGTTCGACGTGAAGTTGGCCGCGACACCTGCGATGGCGCCGGCTGCCCCTCCGCTGATGGCTCGCGTGCATGTGTAGACAGCCCATCGTGGATACGGAGGACGAAAGTCGCCGACCATTGAGAAGGCACCGATCAACATCGCAGCGAACGGACCGAACACCACCGCGGCGAACAACCGCGGCAACAGCGATATCGAGATCTCGAGCCGACCAGAGAGGCGCACTCCGGACCGCTCGGCAATCGCCGCAAGACCGCCCAACAGAACCACTGCCCAGGCCGGTGTGATTTCTTCTGCTTCAACCGCAAGCCAGGCGGCGAACCCGGCCAGCATGAGAACAAGGCCAATCAAGTAGACGTACGTTGCAAGCCCGTTCGGGGTGAGTGGCGCGGCGGCGGATGGCGCTGGGCGATGCGGCTGCATCAGACATCGCCGAGCTTTGTCGAGTTGAATGCTCACTCGTTCGGGTGGTAGACTCGTCGCGCCGTCATCTCGCGGGGAGAGGAGTCCCGCATGAGGAAAGGACCTAAGGCCTGGTAAGCCAGACCGAAGGATGTCGTCACCCGGGAGTTAGCGGCATCCCTCTGCGGGGGGAGATAGTACTCACCGGGTAAGGGGACTCTTGCAGGCTGTCGAACGGGGCGGTGGCTGCCGCCCCGTTCGGCTTCGAAGGGGCTCGCCCCGGGTCTTACTGGATCAGGCCGCGGCGGAAGCCGATCGCCACTGCATGGCCGCGGCTGCGGGCCTGCAACTTCGCGAGGATGTGGCGGACGTGCGACTTCACCGTCTCCTCGGAGAGGTAGAGCGTCTGACCGATCTCGCGGTTGACGAGACCCTCGGAGATCAGCTGAAGGACCTGTGTCTCGCGCGCGGTGGGCTCCTGTTCGAACCTCCGCACCGGCTGCCTGAGGGGAACGACCTCGCCGTTGCCGGTCTCAGGAACGGACCGACCGCGGCGGGCGGCGGCCTCGTCGAACCGGCGGGCGTGATCGAGGTAGCGGGAGAGGATCTGCTTGCGTTCGGCTGCGTCCATGGTCAGAGGATCGGACGCGACACCCCGTTCGAACGACCCTGGAACGAGGGAACGTCCCGGCCCAACGAAGGGTGAACCGAGCTTCACCCCATCGCCCCGCAAAGGGGTAGCGCGCCCCGCGGCGGGCCAGGCGGGATGAGATCGGGCCCGCGCCCCTGGCAGGCGGCGCGGACCCGGAAACGGCGGGGCACCGCATCCCCCACCCAGGCGCGCCGGCCGGAAGAACGCCGGGCAGAGTGCACGCCTGCTTGTCGCATTGTGGGCACAGGCTGTTAGGTGTTTGTGAGCAGCGCGTTACGGATTTCGGCCAGGCGCGCGGGCGGGCCGATGAGATCCGGCCCCTACGGAGTCTGACCGGCCCGTCCGCCCGCCCGGTACTGGAGGCGGAAGTTCTCGAAGCTGGCCGGGGCGCCCGTAGTCGTGACGAGGACACCGATCTGCACGGCCTCGCCCGGAGCCACCTCGTAGCCCTCGAAAGGCCCGACCTCGTCGCTGTCCGGTGCGCTCGCTGTCCACTCGACGACCTCGATGTTCGTCGGCTCGATGAGCCCCGATTCCTCGAGGTTCAGCGTCCGATCGCCGCGATTTACGTACCGAGCGACCGCGCTCACCGGGTCGTCGCCCTCCTGGGTGACCTCGACCGGCTCCGGGAAGCCGCCTTTCAGCGACCCCTTGACCTCCTGCGACTCGACGGCTTGCCAGCCGAGCACGGCGATCAGAACGGCATTCGCGGCCACGAAGCCGGCGAAGACACGGCCGAGTCGATCCCGAGGCACCAGCAGGCCCACAGGGCACGATTGTAGGGGCCGGATGGGATCCGGCCCCTACGGAACGGAGATCAGGCGGACGCGTCCGGGATCAGACGGACGCGACGGAGACGAGGTCGCGAATGGCGGCCAGCCGGGCGAGGGCCTGGCCCTCGAGCTGGCGGACACGCTCGCGCGTCAGACCCAGCTCCGCGCCGATCGCCTCGAGCGTCCAGGGATCGCCATCGAAGCCGAACCGGAGCTCGAGGATCCGCCGCTCGCGCTCGGGCAGCGCGTCGAGCGCCCTGCGGACGCCCTGCTTGCGCAGCGACTCCTCGGCCTCCTCGAACGGGTCGGACGCGTCGCGGTCGGCGAAGAGGTCGCCGAGCTCGCCCTCGTCGTCAGAGCCGACCGACTGGTTGAGCGACACGGACGCCTGGGCGGCGCCGAGCGCCTCGTCGAGATGCTGCATCGGGATGCCGGTCGCGTGCGCGAGCTCCTCGCGCGTGGCCTCGCGGCCGAGCTCGACCTCGAGCCGGCGCGCGGCCCGGAAGAGCTTCTGCTGGCGCTCGACGACGTGCACCGGAACCCGGATCGTGCGCGCATGGTTCGCGACCGCGCGCTGCACCGACTGGCGGATCCACCAGGTCGCGTACGTCGAGAACTTGAAGCCCCGCCGCCAGTCGAACTTCTCGACGGCGCGGTTCAGGCCCAGCGTGCCCTCCTGGATCAGGTCGAGGAACGGCACACCGAGCCCGCGATAGCCCTTCGCGATCGACACGACGAGCCGCAGGTTCGACTCGATCATCCGGCGCTTGGCGCGGAGGTCTCCCTGCTCGATCCGCTTCGCGAGCGTGACCTCCTCCGAAGCCGTGAGGAGCTTGTGGCGCCCGACGTCGGCGAGGAAGAGCTGCAGCGAGTCGCCGGCGCCGAAGACCGGCTCGACGGTAAGGTCGACCTCCTCGGCCTCGTCGTCGTCGGCGGCCGCTGCGGGACGGACATGGGCGACCTCGAGGCCGACGGCCTCGAGCTCGTGCTGCATCCAGGCCATCTCCTCCTCACCCATCTCCAGCTCGAGGACAAGCGCGTCCAGCTCCGCCTGCTCGACGAAGCCACGCTCCTCCGCGTTCTCGAAGAGGGTGCGGATCTGCTCGATTTCCAGTAGTTCCTGCAACGTTCTCCTTAACTCAGCTCGTTGTAGCCGTTACATATCATGGTACGCCTGCCAGAGGTTCACCGGTTTGTGTGAACACTCCTTCCCCGCAATCGGGGAGATCGGCATCATCCCTCGTCCCAGTGATGCAAACGAGGACCGTGTTCTTGGTTATTCCCGGGATTGCGCAGGCCTAACAGCCCGCTCAGGCCGCTCCGGGGATTCAAATTCTACCGCACCGTCCGAAACTGCCGCTGCACTTCGAGCGGAAGCCGGCCACGTAGTCTCTCGTCCGCCCTCCTATTCTCCCGACAGGGCGGGAACCGCCTCGGCCTGCGCTTCGTCCGGCGGCTTCGCTTGCGGCTCCCTGGCCCAGTCCTCATCGAACTCGACGAGCCACTTGCCCTCGTCGTTCTGCTCGAGCGCGAGCTTGGCCCGGAACGTCCGGCCCGAGCGGCCGCGAAAGCCGGAGACCTGCTTCTCAGTGCGACCCTTCGCCATCAACTCTTTGACGACCGCGACGGGCAAGATCTTCCCCGCCTTCTTCTTCCAGATAACGAAGCCGCAACCGGGGTCCTCGCGCGACCAGCACGAGTAGCCCTTGCGGTTCTCGATCACGTCGCGGCCGCAGACCGGACACGGTCCGAGGTTGGCGCGCTCGATGCGGACATCCTTGAGCTTGTCGAGCTCGGCGATCGTCTCCGTCGTGAAACGCTCGATGTCCGCCATGAACGCGTCGCGGCTGTCCTGCCCCTGCTCGATCAGCCCGAGCCTGTGCTCCCAGTCGCCCGTCAGCTCCGGCGACGTGAGCGGGTGGCTGCCGAGCAGCGAGATGACCTGGATGCCCTTCTCGGTGGCATGCAGCGCGCGACCGTCGCGCTCGATGTACCCCACGTCGATGAGGCGCTCGATGATCGCAGCCCGAGTTGCGGGGGTACCGATTCCGGAGTCCTTCATTGCCTCACGAAGTCGCTCGTCCGAGATGTCCTTCCCAGCCGTCTCCATCGCCCCGAGCAGCGATGCGTCGGTGAACCGCCGCGGCGGCTGCGTCTCCTTCCGCAGTGCCTCGATCCGCCGAGTATCGACCGCCTCGCCCTCGGCCAGCGCCGGCAGCGACTGGTCGCCGCCGGAGTCGTCTTCCTCGGTCGGCGAGGCCGGCTCTTCGCCGTACACGGCCTTCCAGCCCGCCTCGAGCAGCACCCGGCCGCTCGTGCGGAACACGTAGGTCTCGACCGTCGTCTCCACGCGCGTCCGCTCGAACACGGCATCCGGGTGGAAGATGGCAAGGAAGCGCTTGGCGACGAGGTCGAAGATCCGCCGCTCGTCATCCTTCATGCGCTCGATGACGTGCTCGGAACGTGTCGGGATGATCGCGTGGTGGTCGGCGACCTTCGCGTCGTTCACGACCCGGCCGAGCGGCAGGGGTTCGAGGCCCAGCACGTACTGCGCCGCCCGCGCGTACGCGGCGTTCTCGCCGACGAGGGCTACTGTCGGCTTGATCTCCTCGATCAGCTCGGAGGTAAGGAACCGCGAGCTCGTCCGCGGGTAGGTGATGGCCTTGTGCTCCTCGTAGAGCTTCTGCGCGGCCGCAAGCGTGCGGCGAGCCGAAAACCCGAACAGTGTGTTCGCCTGACGCTGCAGCGAGGTCAGGTCGTAGAGGAGCTGCGGCTGCTCCTTCTCCTCTTTCTTCTCGAGCTTCGTGATCGTGCCAGGCCGGCCGTGGCAGTCGCGCACGATCGCGGTCGCATCGTCTAGCCCGATCCGCTTGCCGCCGAGGTAGCGCCCCGTGTACTCGCGCTCGCCGGTCGCCTCGAAGTCGGCCTCGACGAGCCAGTACGGCTCGGGGACGAAGCTGCGAATCTCGAGCTCTCGGCGCGCGACGATCGCGAGCGTCGGCGTCTGGACACGGCCGAGTGACACGGCGCCGTCGAATGCGGCCCGCAACCGGATCGAGGCCGCGCGGGTCGCGTTCATCCCCACGAGCCAGTCAGCCTCGGACCGAGATCGAGCCGCCCGCTCGAGCGGCTCCATCTGCTCCCCCGAGCGCAGGTGGCCGAAGCCCTCCTGGATAGCGTGCTTCGTCATGCTCGAGATCCAAAGGCGCTCGACCGGCTTCTGCACCTTCGCCGTCTCGTAGACGTACGCGAAGATCAGCTCCCCCTCGCGGCCAGAGTCGCACGCGTTGATGATGCGATCCACGTCCTCACGCTTGAGCAGCTCGTGGATGACCTTGAGCTGCTTGCGGGACTTGTCGTCGCGAGGCTTGAGCTTGAAAGCGTCCGGGATGATGGGGAGATCGGCCATGCGCCAGCGCTTGAGTCGCTCGTCGTAGTGCTCCGGCTCGGCGAGCGTGACGAGATGCCCCACCGCCCAGGTGACGATGTTCTCGTCCGATTCGAGATAGCCCTCGTGCTTGGCAAAGCTGCCCGGCAGCGCCGAAGCGAGATCACGGCCGACGGACGGCTTCTCGGCAATGATGAGTGTCTTGCTCACGATGGAACACCATAGCGACGAGACCGGCGCAGCCAGAACGTCCGGAGTGCGCGAGCGCGACCGGGTCACGCTCTTCTACCGGTTCGTCGTCTACGTCTCCCGGCCGATCGTGCGCTGGGTGTATCGCATGCGGGTTCGCGGCCTCGAGCACGTGCCGACGTCCGGCGGGTGCGTGCTGGCGGCGAACCACGTGTCCAACCTGGACCCCTGGCCGCTCGGGATCGCGCTCTGGCCGAGGCAACTGCACTTCATGGCCAAGCAGGAGCTCTACAAACCCGTCCTGGGGACGCTGCTCAACTGGGCCGGCGCCTTCCCGGTGCGGCGCGGCGAGGGCGACGTGGAAGCGTTCCGGACCGCGGTCAGGCTATGTCAGTCCGGCCGCATGATGGCCATGTTCCCGGAAGGAACCCGCAGGCAAAAAGGGCTGTTCAAGAAGCGCCAGCCGAAGGTGCATCCGGGCACCGTCCGGATCGCGCTGGCGGCGGGCGTCCCGCTCATCCCGGCCGCGGTCGCGGGGACGGATCGGCTGTCGCGGCTCGGTCCTCTGCGAGTGGCGTTCGGCCCGCCGATCCCGGTCGAGGACCTGCGGGCGCTGCGCTCCAGGGACGCCGGCAAGGAGGCGACCGACCGGCTGTGGGCCGAGATCACGCGACTCGAGGCGGAGTTGGCAGCCGAAGCCGGGCGATCGGAACAGGCTGAGTGACAGCCGGCCCCGAGCGGGCCGGATGAGATCCAGCCCCTACAATTGCCGGCTGTGAGCGCCCGGCCGCTGCTCGTGATCGACGGCGACTCGCTCGCCCACCGCGCCTTCCACGCGCTGCCGAAGTCGATCAAGGACGGCCGCGGCCGACCCGCCAACATGATCGTGGGCTTCGCCAACATGCTCGTGACGCTCTGGGACGCGGAGCGCCCGAGGACCGTGCTGGCGGCGTTCGACACGCTCACGAACTCGACCTACCGGAGCGAGCTCTTTCCCGGCTACCAGGCCGGCCGCGACTTCCCGCCCGAGCTGGTGGAGCAGCTCGACCGCCTGCCGGAGCTCGTGTCGTCGTTTCGCTTCGCGGTCGGCAAGTATGCGGGCTACGAGGCGGACGACTTCCTCGCCGCCGCGGCCCGTGTCGAGACCGAACGCGGCGGGCACGCCCTCGTCGTCACGAGCGACCGAGACTCCTTCCAGCTCGCCAGCGACTCGGTGACGATCCTGCTGCCGAAACGCGGCGTCGCCGAGCTCGAGCGCGTCGGACCGGCCGAGGTCAGGGAGCGCTACGGCGTCGAGCCGGCCCAGGTCCCCGACTTCATCGCCCTGCGCGGCGACCCGTCCGACCGTATCCCCGGCGCCCCCGGGATCGGGCCGGCGAAGGCGGCGGCGATACTCCGCGAGCACGGGACGCTCGACGCCGCGCTCGACGCCGGCCGCTTCTCCGCCCTCGCCGACGACCTGCGTCTGTACCTGCACATCGCAACGTTGCAGCCCGACGCGCCGCTCCCGGACCTGCCCGACGTCGAGCCCGACTGGGCCGGCGCCTCGGCGCTCGCCGGGAGCTGGGGGCTCAAGGCTCTCTCCAAGCGGTTGGGCGAGCGGGCGGCCGCGTAGCCGGAGTGTCGCGGCCCGTCGGGATGGAGATCCGGCCCCTACGAAGATCCGAGCGATGAGACGCCGTCCTGGCGGGCCGGATGAGATCCGGCCCCTACGACGGCGTTTCTGGCGGGACGATCACGACGTGCTCCTCGCGTGGGCCGTGGACACCGAGGGCGAGCACCTGCTCGATGTCGGCGGAGCGGCTCGGGCCCGAGACGATCGCAAGCGAGCTCGGTAGGTCGGCGCCGACGCGCTCGAGGAGCTCCGGCAGGCCCGGCAGCACGCGGTCCTCGGCCACGATCGTGAGGTGGATCTCGGGAAGCAGCGACCTCGCGCGCGGCTCGTCGGCCGAGGCCGCGATGACCACGCTGCCCGGGTCCGCGAGCGCGTAGAGCGCGTGCGACACGGTGGCCTCCGGGAGCTCGGGGACGATCCGGTAGTGGACGGAGAAGCCGTGCCGCTTCAGGTTCGCGGCGAGGTGCTCGATGAGCGCTGCGCGCGTGTTCACTCGGCTACTCAGTTCCAGTCGCGGAAGCGGCGTTTCGCCAGCCGGGGAAGCTCACGCTCCGACGCCCATGCCTTTCCGGGTCCGAGGCGAGCGCCGAAGCGCTGGCCCAGCCGGGCCGCGTATGTGGACATCCGGTAGCCCGTGACGCTCGACCATGCCCGCGACCAGAGCGCGAACGCCATGCGCTCCCGCCAGGACGCCACGTGGCTGTCGACGAGGTCGCGGCGAAGCTCGAGCAGCAGCTCGTGGAGCGGGATCTTGACCGGGCAGGCCTCCGTGCAGGCTCCGCAGAGCGACGACGCGTGCGGAAGGGACGGCGCGTTGCCGAGGCCGACGAGCAGCGGGACGAGCACGGCTCCCATGGGCCCCGAGTAGACCGGCCCGTACGCCTCGCCGGCCGTGCGCCGGTAGACGGGGCACACGTTGAGGCAGGCGCCGCAGCGGATGCAGGCCAGCATCTCCTCGTACTTCGTGCCCAGGAGGTTGCGCCGGCCGTTCTCGAGCAGCACGACGTGGAGCTCCTCCGGACCGTCCTCCTCACCCTCCCGCCTCGGGCCGGTGACGAGATGCGTGTAGCTCGTCAGCCGCTGACCCGTGCCCGAGCGACCCAGCAGCCCGAGCAGTGGCGCCAGGTCGGCGAGCTTCGGCACGAGCCGCTCGATCCCGGTGATCGCGATGTGCACCTTCGGCAGCGAGGCCACCAGGCGCCCGTTGCCCTCGTTCGTGACCGTGACGACCGTGCCGGTCTCGGCGACGATGAAGTTGGCGCCGGTGATCCCTACGTCGGCGTCCAGGAAGACCTGGCGAAGCTGGCGGCGGGCCGACTGCGTCAGCGCCTGCAGCTCGGCCTCGACCTCCTGTCCCTCGACCCGACTGAACAGCTCGGCGACGTCCTCCTTCGTCTTCTCGATCGCGGGCGCGACGATGTGGACGGGATGCTCGCCGGCGAGCTGCAGGATGTACTCGCCGAGATCTGTCTCCACCGGCCGGATACCGGCCGCCTCGAGCGCGTCGTTGAGCCGGATCTCCTCGGCGGCCATCGACTTCGACTTGGCCACGAGCTTCGCCTCGCGGCGCCGGCAGACCTCGACGACGTATGCACACGCCTCCTCCGCCGTCGCGCAGACGGCGACGTGGCCGCCCCGGGCCTCGAGCGCCCGCCGAAACTCATCCAGGTAGCGGTCGATGTCGCGGACCGCCTCCATGCGGATGTCGTGCGCGCGCTGGCGCCGCTCCTCGACGTCGGGAAGCTCGGCCCAGGCGTCGAGCCGGTGACCGCGCAGGCGAGCGGTCGAGCTCTCGATCGCGCCCTGGACGTGGTCGTCGGCGAGCTTCGCGCGGGCGACCTCGCGGAAGTGCTTACTGGGCTGGCGCAGGTCGCTCATCTCAGGCCGCCACGGCCGCGTCGAGGCCCCTGGCGAGGACGGTGGCAAGGTGTGCGACCCGGGGACCGCCGGCGCGACGCGAGCGCGCGCCCAGATGCATCAGGCAACCGGGATCGGCGGTCACGAGCGCCTCGGCGCCGACGACGTCGACGCCGCCGAGCTTGTCGTCGGCCATCGCGACCGACACCTCGGGCTGACGCACCGAGAAGGTGCCGCCGAACCCGCAGCAGAGATCCGGGCGCGGCAGCATCCGGACCTCCGCCCCCGAGCGCTCGAGCAGGCGCCGCGGCGCCGCGTGGATCTCGAGCTCACGCAGCATGTGGCACGAGTCGTGGTAGGCGACGACGCGGCCTTCGTTGCGTTTCGCGAGCTCGCCGCCGTGCCGGTCGAGGAAGGCGGACAGCTCCCAGACGTCGTAGGGCTCGACTCCGGCCAGCTCCGGCAGATAGTGGGCGAGCATCGTCGTGCACGAGCCGCTCGGCACGACGACCGGTAGCGAGCGCGAGAACGCCTTGACGAACGTGCGCGCCACTCTCCTGGCCGCCTTGCGGTGGCCCGAGTTGAACGCCGGCTGGCCACAGCAGACCTGCTTCGCGGGCACGTCGACCTCGAATCCGGCCTCGCGCAGCAACACGTCTGTGTCCGCCGCCGCGTGCGGGAAGACGAGGTCGGCCAGGCACGTAGCGAAGAGCTGGACGCGCGCCGCGCTCATGCGCTAGAGCGTATGCCCTGGGCGGGACGAGACAGGCGAAGCCGCGCTACCCGCCCGCGCGGGCGACGTAGTCCTCGCGCACCGGATGGAAGAGATCCAGCACCCGGCAGCCCTCGGGCCCGGCGGTGGCGCTGTGCTCCACCCCGCCCGGGATCTGGTAGCACTCCTCCGGCTGCAGCGGGTGGTCTGCGCCGTCGATCGTCATCGTGATCTGCCCGCTCACGACGAGGCCCATCTGCTCGTGGGGATGACTGTGCAGCGGCACGACCGCGTTCGGGTCGAGGTCGACGAGGTTCATCATCATCCCGTCGCCCCAGAAGGGAAACATGCGGACGCCTTCGACGAGCTCGTGGGGGCCCTGCTCGGTCAGCTTGGCAACCTTGGTCATGCGCGTACCCTACTCGCGTCGTCGCTTCCGAGCACGCGCGCGAGCGTCTCCTCGTCGACGTTCATGCCCGTGACGACGCAGACCGGCGGGCCGGCGATGTCGATACGCCCGGCAAGCAGGGCCCCGACGCCGATCGAGGCCGACCCCTCGACGCGCAGCCCGTGCTCGCGCCAGAGGTAGCGCATGCCCTCCTCCACGTCGGACTCGCGAACGACGACCACGTCGTCGACGAGATCGCGCACGAGCTCGTACGTGATCGTTCCGGGCTCGAGGTTCCCGCCGAGCCCGTCGCACAGCGACGGCTGCGGGTCGATCGGGACGACGCGACCGGCGTCGAGCGCGGCGCGCATCGACGGCGACGCCTCGCTCTCGACGCCGACCACGCGCACGCCTGGGCGGGCCTTCGCGACGAGGGCAATCCCGGAGAGCAGCCCGCCGCCTCCGGACGGGACAACGATCGTGAGCGGCCCGTCGAGCTCCGCGAGCAGCTCGAGCGCGATCGAGCCCTGGCCGGCGATCACGTCCGCGTCGTTGTACGGCGACACGTAGCGGCCGCCCGACCGAGCGAGCTCGAGCGCGTGCAGCTCGGCCTCGTCGTAGACCGCGCCGTGGAGGACGAGCTCGGCCGGCAGCTCGCGCAGCCGCTCGAGCTTCACCAGGGAGGCAGTCTCCGGGACGACCACGGTGGCCTCGAGCCCGAGCGTCTCGGCGGCGTAGGCGACCGCGAGGCCGTGGTTGCCCGCCGAGGCCGTCACGACGTGCGCGCCCGGCTCGAGCCGTGTCAGTGCCGCGAACGCGCCTCGTACCTTGAACGAGCCGGTCGGCTGCTCGGTCTCGAGCTTCAGCAGCGCGTTACGCGCGAGCGTCGGGCTCTCGACGAGGCGGGTAGGCACCAGGTGCGGCAGTAGCCGCCGCTCGGCCGCTCGGACATCCCGGAGCGTCGGGAGCATGCCCGTACAGTACGGGCCGTGCGGGTGCTCACGGTCGGCGAGACCATGGTGCTCCTCGACGGGGTCGAGGGTGGCCTCGCGGTCGGCTCGCCGTTCCGGTTGCGCGTGGCTGGGGCCGAGTCCAACTTCGCGATCGCTCTGGTGCGGCTAGGCGTACCCGTCACCTGGGTCTCGCGTCTGGGCACCGACCCGTTCGGGAACTTCTTGCACGACATCCTCGCCGCCGAGGGCCTCGACCTGCGGCTTGTCGGGCGCGACCCGGGAGCGCCGACAGGAGTCTTCTTCAAGTGGCACGAGGGTACGGAGAGCCGTGTCCTCTACCGGCGTGCCGGTTCCGCCGCGAGCAGGCTGTGTCCCGGGGACGTGCCGGCGGAGGCCTTCGACGGCACGGAGCTCGTGCACCTGTCCGGTATCACCATGGCTCTCTCGGACACCGCCCGTGCGACCGTCCTCGCCGTTGCTCACGAAGCCCGGGCACGCGGCCTCACGATCACCTTCGATCCCAACTACCGCCCGGCCCTCTGGCCGGGACCGCGCGAGGCCGAGGCCCGCCAGCGACAGGTGCTGCCGCTCGTCGACTGGTATCTGTGCGGCGAGCGCGAGGGTTGCCTCTTGTTCGGGGTCGACTCCGCCGCCGGGCTGCGCGAGGCGGTGCGCGATTCCGGCGCAGGTGAGGTTGCTGTGCGAGTCGGTGCCCGCGGCGCTGTCGTCTGGGAAGGTGAGAGCGTCGTCGAGGTGCCGCCGCTACGCGTCGAGGACGTGGTCGACGAGATCGGCGCCGGCGACGGCTTCGCGGCCGGCTTCGCCTACGGCCTGGTCGAGGGCTTCGGAGTAACGGATTGCGCGCGAGCCGGCAACCTCATCGCAGCGCATGCGCTCCGCGGGACAGGCGACTGGGAGACGTTCCCGTTCCTCGCGGAGGTGAAGGCGGACCTGAAGGGGTAGAGGCGGAACGTGCCCGCCGCCATCGGCCTCATGCGATCAACCAGTCCGAAGGTGTGGCATGACTCCCTCGGCAACCGCGCCGAGCGCCTCCCCGGGATCTTCGCCCTGGCGGCGCACCACCGAGAGCACGAGATGGGTTGCGCCGGCCTCGACGAAGCGCCGCAGACCATCGGCGCAGGCCGCGGCATCGCCGGCGACCGCGTACTTGCCGGCGAGCTCGCCCGTGAAGCGAGGCTCCGAGTAGCGCCAGGCGAGGTGCTCGTCTGCCCGGCGACGGGCAAGCGCCGGGTCATCGTCGAGACAGACGTAGACGTAGGCGGCGAAGGCGTACGAGGCGGGAAGGTCCCGTCCGCCGGCCTCGGCCAGCTCCCGCACGGAGCCGCACATCCGGGCGAAGCTCTCCGGCGTGATCATGTACGGGAGAAAGCCGTCGGCGAGGAGCGCCGCCCGGCGCCGGGTCGGCTCGCGGCGCCCGGCGACCCAGATCGGCGTCGCCGCTCCCCTGACGGGTAGCGGATCGAGCGAGACGTCGCTCAGCTGGAAGATCTCGCCTTCGTAGGAGAAGGGCTCGCCCGAGAAGTAGCGCCTGAGGATCTCGAGCGTCTCCTGCGTCCGGCGCCCTCGCCGCTCCAGCGGAACGCCGGCAGCCTCGAACTCCTTCGGGTTGTCGCCGCCCACACCGAGCGTCAGGATCAGCCGCCCGTTCGAGATCCGGTCGACGCCCGTGAACTCCTTGGCGAGCAGCGTCGGGTGCCGCAGCGGCGCGATCGTGGCGGCGGGGCCGATCGCGATCCGCTCGGTCGCGCACGCCATCGCGGTGCACATGGACACCGCGTCCCAGACGGGCCGGTGGAAAAGCAGGTGCTCGCCGCTGAAGAGCCCGTCGAAGCCGAGCTCCTCGACTCGACGGAACCCCTCGAGCCCCCACCACTCCCCGCCGCACGAGACGCCGACGAACACGCGGCGATCCTAGATGGTCGACTCGGCCGACGGGCGCCGCTGCCGCCTTTGGGTCTCTGCTAGAACCGACCGCGTGATCCATACGCTGCGCGGCCCTGTCGACGCGGACGACCTCGGCTTCACCTACGTGCACGAGCACGTCCTCACCGAGCCGCCGGCGTGGCGCGTCGCGGAGGACCCCGACTACGTGCTCGACGATCCGGACCGCGGACTGGCCGAGCTCGAGCTCTTTCGCCGGGCCGGCGGCCGCACCCTCGTCGACGCCACGGCCCGCGACTACGGCCGGGATGCGAGCGCGCTGCTCTCGATCGCCGCCCGCACGGAGGTGAACATCGTCTGCGTCACCGGCTGGAACAGGGGCGACTACGGCGACGAGGCGCTCCAAGCCTCCGACGAGGAGCTCGTCGCCATCATGCTCGGCGACCTGCAGGACGGCATGGACGGCACCGCCGCCCGTGCCGGGGTCGCGAAGCTCGGCACGAGCGAGGGCCGGATCCTGCCGGTCGAGGAGCGCATCGCCCGGGCGGTCGCCCGCGTACAGGTCGGGACGGGCTGTCCGGTGCTGACGCACACGACGCGCGGCACGATGGCGCACGAGCAGCTCGACCTGCTCGCCGCCGAAGGGGCAGACCTGGCCAAGGTGGCGCTCAGCCACATGGACCAGAAACTCGACTTCGGCCTGCTGCGCGAGCTGTGCGAGCGCGGCGCCTACGTCCTCTTCGACGGCCCGTCGAAGCGCAAGTACGCGACGGACGAGGAGCGGGTCGGCATGCTGTGCCGGCTCGTCGAGGCCGGCCACGCGGAGCGGCTGCTCGTCTCGGGCGACATGGGACGCCGCTCGTACCTCGAGAGCTACGGAGGCCGGCCCGGCTTCGGCTACATCCTCGGCACGTTCGTCCCGCACCTGAAGCGGGCCGGGCTCGACGAGACGCTGATCGAGCAGATCTTCGTTCAGAGCCCGGCCCGCTGGCTCTCCTTTTGACGCCGCTCCCAGAGCGAGCGGAAGGGACGGTCGAGCGCTCGATACAGGTCCCGGTACACGGCGACGAGCTCGCCGTACGCTTCCGCCGAGGCCGGGTCGGGCTCGATCACGGTGCGCACGCGTGCCGCCGCCCGCGCCGCGCCCGCCAGGTCGTCGACGGCGCCGACGCCGACGCCGGCCGACAGGGCGGCGCCCCAGCACGTGTAGTTCGAGTCCTCCATCACGGAGAACGGCACCCCGAGGACGTCGGCCTTGATCTGCGTCCAGAGACGGCTCGCAGCGCCGCCGCCGATGACCCGCACCTCGACCGGCTCGGTCGTGGGGTCGAGACGCCGCGCCGCCTCCAGGTAGCCGGCGTACTCGTAGGCGACGCTCTCGAGCAGCGCGCGGTACAGGTGCTCGCGCCGGTGGCGCCACGTCAACCCGACGAACACGCCCGCCACGGCCGGCTCGTAGGGGCAGACGCGTCCCCCGAAGTGCGGGACGCACACGAGGCTCTCGGCCCCCGCCGGCACGGTCGCGGCGAGCCGCTCGAGCTCGGCGAATCCGCCTTCGACCGGAAACGTCTCGAGGAACCAGCGCTGCGTGAGCCCCGTGCCGCTCGTGTACCCCTGCAGGTGCCAGAGGCCTTCGACCCCTGAGGCCAGGCAGATCAGGACGCGACCGTCGACGTCGGGAACGAAGCGAGGCGAGCAGATGCCGACGTGGTCGGAGGTCCCGGCAGTGTCCACGGTGATCCCCGGGTCGACCGCCCCGACGCCCAGCCAGCCGCACGGACCGTCTCCGGGCGCGACGACGAGCGGCAACCCGGCGGTCAGTCCGGTCTTGCCGGCCGCTTCCGGCGAGAGCCGCCCTACGACCTCGCCCGCCGGCACGACGCGGGGCACAAGCGCCGCCGGCACGTCCCACAGCTCGCTCAGCTCCGTCGCCACACTGCCGGCCGTGACGTCCACGAGGCCGAGGAAGCCCGACGAGGAACGGTCGATCACGGCTGCGCCGGCCTCCGCGTCGGCGAGCCGCAGGAGCACGTATCCGGCCGGCTCCACCATCCGGGCAATGCGGTCGACCTCGGCAGGGTGAGCACGCCGCCACCACGCCGTCTTCGGCGCCAGGTAGGGCGGTACGCCTCCGAGCTCGAGCAGCCGCGCGCCGGACTGCGCCATCGCCTCGTCGACGGCCGAGGCTGCGCGTCCGTCGAGCCAGGAGAGGTGCGGCGAGACGGCGTGGCCGTCGCGGCCGACGAGCACGAGGCCCCCCATCTGGCCGGTGACGCCGATGCCGGCGACCGCGCTCGCGTCGATGCGGGCGGTGAGCGTGCGAAGAGCGGCGCAGGCGGAGTCGACGAGCACCTCGGCCGGCTGCTCGGCGAATCCCGGCGCCGGATGCTCGAGGGTCACGGGCACGCTCTCCTCGGCGAGCAGGCGCCCGTTCGCCGAGAACGCGCACGCCTTCGTCGCCGAGGTGCCGGCGTCGATTCCTACGAGCACGGCGTCGGTCATCAATGCATTCTTAGAACTCGGCGCCAACTTCGCGCAGCCGGGTCCGTCTCATTGGTCAGCGAGGGATGCCCTGTGTGCTATACAGGCGCCCTGGGCGGGGAAGCCGGAGCGAAGGAGGGGCGCTGCCATGGAAGACAACGAGCGCGAGTCGCTCGAGAGCCGCAGGATCACGCGGCGAGAGCTGCTGGTCGTCGGCGGGGGCGCGGTGGGTGCGATCAGCCTCGCGGCGCTGCTCGCGGCCTGCGGTGGAGAGGACGAGGCGGCGGCGCCGGCCGAGGAGCCTGCCGACACCGGGGCGGCGCCTCCCGCGGCGCCATCCGCGACCGAGACCGTACCGGGCGGTGGCGGCGGCGACGTCGACACGATGGCCTGGGTGATCAACAGCGAGGCCGTGTCGATGGACTACGCACTGGCGTACGACTTCAACACGAACTGCGCGACGACCAACATCTGCGAGCCGTTGCTGCGCTTCAGCCCGGAGGGACAGCTCGAGCCGAACCTCGCCGAGTCGTGGGACCAGCCCGACTCGACCACCTTCGTGATCACTCTTCGCTCCGGCGTCAAGTTCCACGACGGCACCGACATGACCGCCGAAGACGTCGCCTTCAGCCTCAACCGCCACCGCGATCCGGAGCTCGGCTCCTACCTCGCGACGTTCCACGAGCGAGTCGAGGACGTCTCGGCAACAGGCGATCTCGAGGTGACGGTGAAGCTCGGCGCGCCCGACTCGGTCTTCCACTGGGCGCTGGCAACGAACGCCGCAGCAATCACGTCGCAGGCCTGGGTCGAAGCGAACGCTGCCAATGTCGGTACGCCCGACGCCGGAATGATGGGCACGGGGCCGTACATGTTTACGTCCTGGACGAAGGGCCAGGAGATCGTGCTCGACCGTTTCGACGACTACTGGAACACCGAACGGGCCAACGCTGTGAAGCAGTTCGTCGTCAAGATCATCCTCGACGAGGCGACGATCGTGCAGGCGCTGACGACCGGCGAGGTCGACGGCGTCTTCGGCACGGCGCTCTCCGGCAAGAGCGTTCAGGCCCTCACCGGGGTGGATGCCGTCAGCGTCTACCGCGCGCCGTCCTACCAGGTCCATTACCTGACGATCAACACCCAAAAGCCGCCGTTCGACGACCCACGCGTCAGGCAGGCGATCTCGATGGCAATCGACAAGGACGGGTTGCTCCAGTCCACCTGGGGCGGGATCGGGCAGGCCCCCATCAAGTCGCCGGCCACCCCCGCGATGTGGACCTACGAGAAGGATGCGTTCCAGGCAGCCTGGGACGGGCTGCCCGAGTACACCGTCGACATCGAGGGCGCCAAGGCGCTGATCGACGAGGCGGGTGCGGCAGGAGCATCCGCCAAGATGCTCGTCGCCCTCCCGTTCGACGAGGAGCAGGCCGTCGCCATCCAGGCCGCGGCGAGCCAGATCGGCCTCGATCTCTCGCCCGAGAAGATCGAGCTCACGGACAAGATCGGGAGGGAGTTCTCCGGCACGGAGGACCGCGACTACGACATGTCCGTGACCCAGTGGGGCTCCGACATTCCGGATCCGGCCGGGAACCTCCTGATCAACTTCCTGTCGACCAACCTCGTCACGAACAACTCGGCCTACAAGAACCCCGACGTCGACACTGCGCTGAACGCCTGGCGCGAGACGGTCGACCCGGCGGAGCAGGCGCAGCATCTGATCGACGCCCAGGCGCTCATCGTCCCCGACCAGCCCTGGGTCGTCTTCTACAGCCCCGACGCGGTCATGGTGCTGAACAACCGGCTGGGCGGCTACCAGATCCGGCCGCTCACGTACTGGGACCCGTTCGCCGCCGACTTCAGCGGCGTCTAGTGGCTTGACCGCTCCACCGATCGGAACGTGGTGCCGCCCTCGAGCGTCGTGGGCGGCACCACGGTTCCCGACGCGTAGAAGCAGGTAGGTCTTGGGCCTCTACGCAGCCCGCAGGCTGCTCGGCGCGATCCCGCTCCTGCTGGCGACGTCCTTCATCGTCTTCTCGTTCCTCCACCTCGCCCCGGGAAGCCCCGAGCAGGTGCTGCTCGCCGGCAAGAACGTCAACGAGGCAACCAGGCAGGCGATCCGCGACCGCTACCGCCTCGACGACCCGTTTCTCACCCAGTACTGGACCTGGCTCACGAACGCGCTTCAGGGCGATCTCGGCGAGTCGATCATCTTCAGGGACGACGTGACGGACGTCGTCACGCCGCGCATCCTCCCCACCGTCGAGCTCGCCGTCTACGCGCTCATCCTCATCGGGATCTTCGGCCTGGGGCTCGGCATCGCAGCCGGAATCAAGCGTCACGGGCCCCTGGACACGACGGTCTCGATCTTCACTCTCGTCGGCTCGTCGATCTCGACGTACGTCTCCGGGATACTTCTTATTACGATATTTGCGGTCGCGCTCGGGTGGTTTCCGGTGTTCGGTCTCGGCGACCCGGGCCTGGACCGCGTCTACCACCTGACGCTGCCCGCGATCGCGCTCGCCGTCGCGCTCTCCGCATTCGTCGCCCGCGTCGCCCGTGCCGGTCTGGGCTCGTCCCTGGAGCAGGAGTTCGTCGAGACCGCGCGGAGCCGCGGCTTCTCGGAGCGGCGCGTTGTCGGCAAGCACGGGATGCGCAGCGCGATGATCCCCATCATCACGGTGGGCGGCCTCGTGTTCGGCTTCCTCATCACGGGGGCGGTGCTGGTCGAGTTCACCTTCGGTCTCAACGGGCTCGGCGCGCTCCTCATCCAGGCCGTCCGCACGAAGGACTTCGCGGTCGTACAGGCCGTCACGCTCCTCTTCACGGTCGCCTTCATCCTCATCAACCTGGGAGTCGATCTCCTCTACGCGGTCATCGACCCCCGCGTCCGGCTCCGGCAGAAGACGGCCTGATGGCCACGCCGGCCGAGGAAGCACCGACCCTCTACCGGCGCCGCTGGGTCCCGGCGTTCGACGCCCCCGCGGCCGCGATCGCCGGCGGGATCGTGATCGGTCTCCTCGTGCTCGTCGCGATCTTCGCGCCGCTGCTCGCGCCCTACGATCCGACCGCCATCGATCTCGGCAACACGCTCGCGCCGCCCAGCTCCGAGCATCTGCTCGGAACGGACGCGTCGGGCCGCGACATCCTCTCGCGTCTCATCTACGGCACCCGGACGAGCCTGCTCGGCCCCCTGCTCGTGGTCGGGATCTCGACGCTCGTAGGTGTCCCGCTCGGCCTGCTCGCCGGTTACCGGGGCGGCACTGTGGACGGGATCCTGGGGCGGATCTGGGACGTCATGTTCGCGTTCCCCCCACTCCTGCTCGCGATCGTCATCGTGGCCGCGTTCGGCGCGGGTTTCTGGACGGCCACGATCGCTATTGCGATCATCTACATCCCGCTGTTAGCCCGGGTCGTGCGCGGCGTCGTGCTCGTCGAGCGGGAGAAAGCGTACGTCGACGCCTGCAAGGTGCAGGGGTTCTCGAGCATGCGAATCGCCGGGCGCCACGTGCTGCCCAACGTGTCGCCGACGATCGCCGCTCAATCGACGCTGAACTTCGGGTACGCCCTCCTCGACCTCGCAGGGCTGGCGTTCCTCGGGCTCGGCGTCCAGCCTCCGACGTCGGACTGGGGGCAGATGCTCACGGACGGTCGCGAGAGCCTGGTGCTCCATTCGTACTCCGAGGTGATCTCCGCCTCGATCGCTATCGCCGTCGCCGTCGTCGCCTTCAACCTCGTCGGCGATACCCTGTCCCAGCGCGCGGGCCGATCGCGATGACGGACCTTCCGCTCCGCGCGTCCGCGGCCGACGGCGGCCCTCTGCTGGAGCTGCGGGGTGTCACAACGGAGCTGCTGATCGGCGGGCAGCACCACGCCGTCGTGCGCGACGTCAGCCTCGCCATCGACCGAGGAGAGGTCGTGGGCCTCGTCGGCGAGTCGGGCAGCGGCAAGTCGATGACGGCACGCACCATCCTTCGGCTGCTGCCGCGCGGTGCCCGCACCCGGGGCGAGGTGGTCTTCGACGGGCTGAATCTGCTGGCCGAGCCGGTGCGGGCGCTGCGGGCGGTCCGCGCCCGCCGCATCTCCATGATCTTCCAGGATCCGCGCGCCCACATCGATCCGCTCTTCACGGCGGGGGACCATCTCGCCGAGGGCCTGCGCGTGCACGGAGGACTGAGCCGCCAGGACGCCCAGCAGCGCGGGCTCGAGCTGCTTGCCGACGTGGGCATCGCCGACGGCAAGCGGGTCATGCGCGCCTATCCGGGGGAGCTCTCCGGCGGGATGCTGCAGCGCGTGATGATCGCCGGGGCCCTCGCCGGCCAGCCGGAGCTGCTGATCGCCGACGAGCCGACGACGGCTCTCGACGTGACGATCCAGGCCGAGATCGTCGCGATCTTCGACGGCCTGCGCCGCGACCGCGACCTGGCGATGCTCTTCATCACGCACGATCTCGAGCTCGCCTCCGCGATCTGCGACCGCGTCATCGTCATGTACGCCGGCCGCATCATGGAAGAGCAGCCGACCGAGGGCCTCTTCGCCGCGCCGGCCCACCCGTATACGGTGGGCCTTCTCGCTGCCCGCCCGGCGCTCGAGGCTCGCAGCGACCGCCTGGCGGTGATCCCGGGGCGTCCGCCGACCCCGGTGGAGACACCGGAGGGCTGCCCGTTCCACCCACGCTGCGCGTTCGCGGTCGACGCCTGCCGCGCCGAGATCCCGCCTCTCCGTCGTGTGGGGCCGGGCGCGTCCTCGGCCTGCCGGCGAGTCGACGACATCCGGTCGGAGCTCGCGGCCCTGCATGTGCCCGCCCGTGCCTGAGAGCGGCGCCAACGGGAATGCGTTGCTGTCCGTCGAGGGCCTGTCCAAGACGTTCATCGTCAAGCGGGCCATGTCGGGGCGGGGTCGTACGGAGATCCCGGCCGTGCGCGAGATCTCGTTCTCGCTCGCTGCCGGATCGTCGCTCGGCATCGTTGGCGAGTCAGGCTCGGGCAAGACGACGATTGCCAGGATGCTCGTCGGCCTGGAAACCCCGAGCGCCGGACGGATCGCCCTACAGGGCAAGGAGCTCGCCGCGCGGCCCTCCCGTGCCGAGCGCCAGGAGCGGGCACGCGCCATCCAGATCGTCTTTCAGGATCCGTACACGTCGCTCGACCCGCGCCAGTCGGTGAGACGGGCGCTCGATGAGGTGCAGCGGGTGCACTTCGGCCGCTCGCAGGCAGATTCCGCGGCCCGTACGAGCGAGCTGCTCGACGCCGTCGGGCTCGGAGTCAAGGAGTCGCGCTCGCTGCCCCGCGAGCTGTCCGGCGGCCAGCGCCAGCGCGTGGCCATCGCGCGGGCACTCGCGGCCGAGCCGGAGATTCTCGTACTCGACGAGGCAGTCTCCGCCCTGGACGTCTCGATCCAGGCGCAGATCCTCAACCTCCTCGCCGACCTGCGGCGCGATCTTCGGCTGACCTACATCCTCATCTCGCACGATCTCGCCGTCGTGCGGCAGGTTGCGGACGACGTCCTCGTGATGTACCGCGGGCGGGCCGTGGAAACCGGGCCCGTCGAGACGATCCTGGCGGCGCCGCTCCACCCGTACACGCAGCGTCTTCTGGAATCGGTGCCGCGGCCGGGCATGTCGCTCGAACGGCAGACGGCGCGGCTCGAGGCCGACGAGGGCGGCTGCCTGTTTCGCGCACGCTGCCCGAAGGCGCACGACCGCTGCGTGGAGGAGCCGCCGCTGATCGCGACCGACCGCCTCCACGCGGCGCGCTGCTGGCTGGTCGACCGGAGCGGCGCAATGCCCGCGCACGAGCCCGAAACGACGGCAGGAAAGGAGCATCATGGCTGAGCAGGAGGGCCGGCTGACCGTAGACGAGGCCGGCCACGAGATCTACTACCGGCTCTTCGGCGAGGGGCCGGAGACCCTCGTCGGGCTCCACGGCGGGCCCGGCGCCGACCACCGGTACCTGGCGCGGCTCGGCGAGCTCGCCGGTGACGGCATCCAGGTTCTCCTCTACGACCAGCTCGGGAGCGGCAAGTCCGACCGGCCCGACGACGCGTCGCTGTGGGTCGTGCCGCGCTTCGTCGAGGAGCTCGAGACCGTCCGGACGAGCCTCGAGCTCGGGCCCGTGCACCTCCTCGGCCAGTCGTGGGGCGGGTTCCTCGCACTCCAGTACGCGCTCGACCACCCGGCCGGCGTGAAGAGCCTTGTCCTCTCCAACACCGGCTCGAGCACCGCGGAGGTCTTCCGCGGCATGACCCAGCTCCGCCTCGACCTCGGCGCCGAGGAGTTCACGCAGATGGCGATGCACGAAGGCAAGGGCGACGTGGAAAGCCCTGAGTACCAGGCGCTCGTCATGCAGCTCTACGCACGTCACCTGCGCCGCACGACCCCGTTCGAGATCGAGCGCTCGATCCGCGAGTTCCAGGAGATCATGGTGCCGCTCATGGACCTCGGCCCGGCCTACTTCGAGATGTGGGGACCGCACGAGTTCCTCCTCACCGGCACGCTGGCCGACTGGGACGTCACCGACCGTCTCGGCGAGATCGAGGTACCCGCGCTGATCGTCTGCGGCTGGTACGACGAGTGCGACCTGCGCTGCCACCGGATCCTGGCCGACCGCATCGCGGACAACGAGTTCGTCATCTTCGGCAACTCGAGCCACTGCACGATCCTCGAGAAGGAGGGCGACGCGTACCTCGCTGTCGTCAAGGACTTCGTCCGCCGCGCCTCCGCCTGATCAGTTCCAGCTCGGCAGCGGCGGCTGGACGGGGTCGTCGATGTAGAGGAAGCGTCCGTTCGTGGCCTCCGTGGGATCGCTCGCCAGGCGCAGCACGAGGTCGGCTGCCTTGTACGGCGGATCGCCGCCGCTCTCCCCGACCATCGCCGCCCACTCACGGTACTCCTGGCCGTCCGGGCCCAACTCCTCGGCCGCGTCGCGAACGGCGCGCCACATGTCCGTCTTGACGTCGCCGGGGTGGATCGCGTTCACGGTGACGCCCGTGCCTTCCAGCTCCGCAGCCAGGTGCCGCGTGAGCTGGTTCAGCGCCACCTTGCTCGTCACGTAGGCGCTGTCGAGCTTTCCGGGCGGGTAGAGCGCCCCGGCCGAAGACACGTTGATGATCCGCCCGAAGCCGCGCTCGATCATGCCGGGCACGAACGTGCGGCAGGTCAGGTACGGGCCGACGAGGTTCACCATCACCGTCTCGACCCAGTGCGCGGGGTCGCCGTCCACGATGAGCCGGAGCGGCCCGAACACCCCGGCCGCGTTGACGAGCACGTCCGGCGGCCCGAGCTCGCGCTCGACGTCGCCTGCCAGCGACTGGACGAGCTCGACCCGGCTCACGTCGACGGGAAAGGCCCGTGCGACGCCACCGCTCTCGGCGAGCCGGGCCTCGACCCGGGCGAGCCCCTCGGCCCCACGGGCCACGAGCGCCACGCGCGCACCCGCTCCCGCGAGGGCGGCCGCGACCTCGGCGCCGAGGCCCCGGCTCGCCCCGGTGACGAGAGCGACCCTCTCCGCGAGAACGCCGTCCAAGCGGATCAGCTCGGCTTTCGGGCCACCGCCTCGATCTCGACCTTGAAGCCGACGAGCCCCGCCTGCACGGTCGTCCGGGCCGGGTACGGCTTGCTGAACGTCTGCTCGTAGACGGCGTTGTACGCCGGGAAGTCGCCGAGGTCGGTGAGGTAGGCGTTGATCTTGACGACGTCCTCGAGCGAGCAGCCGGCGGCCTCGAGGCAGGCGCGCAGGTTCTTCAGCGTCTGGACGGTCTGCTCGGTGATGTCGTCGGAGACGAGGTTGCCGTCGACGTCGAAGGGCGCCTGACCGGCCGTGAAGACGAGGTCGCCGCTGACGACGACGGGCGAGTACGGCACCTTCGGGACGGCGACGCCGTCGGGCTGGATCGGTTCGCGCTTGGGCATGGCTCTCCTCCGTCGATGGGACGTGACCCGCGGAACGTTAGAGTCAGCGCGACGTGAGCGCGCAGACGACTGTCGGCTTTCTCGGGCTCGGCCTCATGGGGAGGCCGATGGCCCGCAACCTCGCCGCCGCGGGCATGGACGTCCGCGCGTGGAACCGATCGCCCCTCGCAGACGAGTTGACGAGCGGCATCCCGCTGCGCCCGTTCGAGGACGCGGCCGCCGCCGGCGTCGTCCTGCTCATGCTCTCCGACTCGGCCGCCGTCGGCGCGGTGCTCGAGCAGCTCGAGCCTCTGCTCCGCCCCGGCCAGGTCGTGCTCGACATGGGGAGCTCGAATCCCGTCGAGAGCGGAGAGCGCGCCGAGCGCCTCGGCGCACGTGGCGTCGGCTGGGTCGACGCGCCGGTGTCGGGTGGCGCAGAGGGCGCCGCCGCAGCGAGCCTGGCGATCATGGCGGGCGGCAGCGACGAGGACGTGGCGCGCGTTCGCCAGGTGCTCGAGACCGTCGGAGCGAACGTCGTGCACGTCGGCGGGCCCGGCGCCGGCCACATGGCGAAGGTGGCGAATCAGGTGATCGTCGGCCTGGCGCTCGAGGGGGTCGCGGAGGCGCTCGCGCTCGTCGAGGCGGCGGGCCTGGACCCCCGGCTCGTGCAGCAGGCGCTGCGAGGAGGCTGGGCGGACTCGCGGATCCTCCAGGGCCAGGGAACGCGCATGATCGAGCGGGACTTCGTGCCCGGCGGCAAGGTCAGAACGCTCCGCAAGGATCTTGCCATGGCGCTCGGCGTCGCCGCCGACCTCGGTCTCGAGCTGCCTCACCTCGAGAGCGCGTTCTCCGTCTTCGAAGAGCTCGTCGAGCGCGGCGACGGCGACCTCGACTGCGCCGCTATCTACACCCTGCGCGCGCCGGCGCCGTAACGCGGGAGGGCCGGATGAGATCCGGCCCCTACAGATCCTTGCGCCGGAAGGCGATCAGCGCCGCCCCGCCCACGATGGCCAGGTAGGCGATGGACCACGGCCAGAGCCACGCTCCCGCGGGCTCCGCGCCTCCGAAGGGACCGAGGTCCACGACCGCCTTGGTCACCCCGCCGGTGTCCGCCGTGAGATCCGTCAGGCCGTCCTGATAGAGGGCCTCGAACGGCAGCACCCACGATGCGATACGAGCGACGTCCTGGAGCGTCTCCGAGCCGAGCGCCTCGCCGAGCTGACCGAGAAACCCCGCCGTGAGACCGGCGCCGAAGACCATGAACACGGCGATGCCGTTCGCGGTGACGGCGAGGAAGACGGAGCCGAGGAGCGAGATCGCCGCGAGGATCAGGACCGCGAGCGCGAGCTGGAGCGCCGGCATCACAGCCCGATCGGGCCACCAGCCCCCGATCGCTCCGGTGATCGCCATGGCCGCGAAGTAGAGGGCGAGCACGTACAGCCCCGATGCGGCAGCAGCCCCGAGGAAGCGGCCTCCCAGGAGCACGTGGCGTCCGATAGGCCGTACGACGAGCGGCTGCAGCAGACCCCGGTCGGCGTCGCCCCGAACCACTCCGGAGGTCAGGAAGATGGCGAGGATGGCCCCGAGGAAGAGGGTGGCGAACATGGCCAGCCCGAAGACGGTCGCACCGGCCAGGGTCGTCGAGTCCACGCCGAGATCGGCTGCTTCGAACGCGTCGACCTCCTGGAATGCACGATCGGCGCCGAGGGCGTAGAGGACGAGAAACCCGGCGGTGAGCAGCACGACTACGCTCAGCACCCGCCTGCGCAGCGCCTCCCGCAACGCGTAGCCGGCCACCACGACGGCGCCGCTCACGCGCGCTCCTGGCCGCCGATGGCTCCCGCCCGGCAAAGCCGGGCTCCGCCACCGCCTGACGCCGCTCGCGGCACCCGGCTCTCCGGGTCTGTACTCCCCGTACTATCCCCTCCGGCCGGGCACCTCGAGCGACGCCCCAGGAACACGCGAACGCTGGAGGTCAACACAGCACGTCTCACGCCTTGTCGCCGCCGACTACGTCGAGGTAGACGTCCTCGAGGTCGCTCCGCACGACGCGGACGCCGTAGATCCGCTCGCCGCCCGCGACGAGGTCGGCGACGAGGCGCGGCACGTCGTCCCGCGCGGCGGCCGGAAACGTCTTCAGCCCGTCAGACGTCTCGACCTCCACCCCTTTCGGCCGGGCGAGGTCGTCGGGACGGCCGGCCGCGACGACGCGTCCGCGGTCGAGGATCACGACGCGGTCGCACACGAGCTCGATCTCGGAGAGCAGGTGCGAGTTCAGCAGCACGGCGACACCCCGGGCGCGAAGCTCCTCGAGCAGCCGGCGTACCGTGCGCCGCCCGGCGGGATCGAGCGCGCTCGTCGGCTCGTCGAGCAGCAGCAGCCGCGGCGACCCGACGAGGGCCTGGGCGATGCCAAGCCGCTGTTGCATGCCCTTCGACATCGCCTCGACCCGCCGCTCCCGCGCCTCCGCGAGGCCGACGAGCCCGAGCAGCTCCGTCCGCTCGGTCGCGCCTCCCCGAGAGCCCGCGAGACGTTGGTGCAGCTCGAGCACCTCGTCGGCGCGGCTCCATCCCGGGAAGCGGAAGAGCTCGGCCAGATACCCGAGCGAGGCCCGGGCCGGCGCAGAGCCGGCCGGATGGCCGCACACCTCGGCTCGACCCTCGCTCGGGCGCACCAGCCCGCACGCGATCTTGACGAGGGTCGATTTCCCGGCGCCGTTCGGCCCCAGGAGGCCGACGAGCTCACCTTCGCCCACCTCGAGGTCGACTGCCGCGAGCGCCTCCACCCCGCCGTACCGCTTGCGGAGTCCGAAAGCGCGGAGCGCGGCCACGCGGCGAGTGTACGCGCGGGCGCGCGCCAGCTACCGTTCAACCAGCTGCAGATGGGCGTGGAAAGCCGCAATCCGGCGCCCGGCGAGACGACGTTCGCGACCGAGGACATCCTCAGGGGCGCGTTCGACCTCGCACCCATCGGCATGACCCTCGCCGGCCCCGACGGACGCTGGCTCCGCGTCAACGAAGCGATGGGGCGAATGCTCGGCTACAGCCCGGAGGAGCTCCTCGAGCTCGGATACGTGGCCGTGACCCACCCCGACGATCGCGATGCGAACGAGACGCAGATCCGCCGGTTCTGGTCGGCGGAGACCGGCGCGCTCCAGTGGGAGAAGCGGTACGTCCATCGCGACGGTCACACCGTGTGGGGGCTGGTCAGCATCTCGATGGTTCAAGCCGATCCGGCCGTCGCGATCGCGCAGATCCAGGACATCACCGAGACCAAGCTGGCCGAGGAGAGGCTCCGTCGCCGGGACGCCATTCTGGCCGCCGTCGCATCCGCCGCCGGGTCGCTTCTCGCCGCTCCCGACTGGAGAGACGTGATCGAGAGCGTGCTGGAGGAGCTCGGGAAGGCCAGCGGGGCGAGCCGTGCCTGCATCTTCCGGGGCGAGCCGGAGCGCGGCGGCGCGGAGGCCACGGCGCGCCCGTATGCCTGGTGCGCGCCGGGCGTGCCCGACGACTGGGTCCTCGAGCGGCGCCCCGGGACGGCCCTCGGCCTCGACTCGTGGGGCAGGGAGCTCGAGGCCGGCCGTCACTGCCAGTCGCACGCCCGGACCCTCCCCCCGGCCGAGCGGGCGTATCTCGAAGCGCGGCAGATCCGCTCGGCGCTCGCCGTTCCCATACACGCCGACGGGCGCTGGTGGGGGTCGATCGGGTTCGACGAGTGCGTCGAGGAGCGCGTATGGAGCGCGGTGGAGGTGGAGGCGCTGCGTGCCGCCGCCGGCGCGATCGGCGCCGCGATCGCACGTCAGGCGGCCGAGCAGTCGCTCCGCGACGCCGAGAACAGGTACCGCACGCTCATCGAGCACCTGCCGCTGACGTTCTACGTGGACAACGCGGACGCCACCATCTCGGCGGTCTACATGAGCCCGCAGATCGAGGAAGTCCTCGGGTACCCGGTCGCCGACTGGCTGACGGACCCGGACTTCTTCGGCAAGATCGTCCATCCCGACGATCGCGAGCACCAGCTCGGCGCGCCCTGGCCGCATACGGGCGTGAACGACGACGAGTACCGCATGATCGCCAGGGACGGGCGCACCGTCTGGTTCCACGACCGCTACGTGATCATCCGAGACGAGGCCGGGCGGCCCCAGTACGTGCAGGGATACATGCTCGACATCACCGAGCGCAAACAGGTCGAGGAGGAGCTGCGGGCGACCAACGAGACGCTCCAGGCCCTGATCGACGCGTCGCCGCTCTCTATCGTCGCGGTCGACCGCGACGAGCGAGTGACGCTGTGGAGCCGGGGGGCGGAGCGGATCTTCGGATGGAAGGCTGCCGAGACAATCGGCCAGCCGTTGCCCTTCGACGAAAGAGAGCTCGCCGAGGAGGACGAGCGGCTCCGCGCCGCGGCCGGTCGGAGGGAGACGATCGACGGTCTCGAATCGTCCCGTCTGCGCAAGGACGGCTCGCCGGTCGACCTCGCCTCCTACTACTCGCCGCTGCGGGACGCGCACGGCAAGGCAGTCGGGATGCTCATGATCAGCGCCGACGTGACACAGCGCAAGGCGCTCGAGGCACAGCTGCTCCATTCGCAGCGCATGGAGGCCGTGGGCCGCCTGGCGGGCGGCATCGCGCACGACTTCAACAACCTGCTGACGGCGATCCGAGGCTACGCCGACTTCCTCCGCGAAGGCCTCGGCGAAGGAACCTCCCTGCGCCGCGACGCGGAGGAGATTTCGCGCGCGGGTGAGCGCGCCTCGGGCCTCGTGCGCCAGCTCCTGGCGTTCAGCAGAGGCCAGGTGCTCCGGCCCGAGATCGTCGATCTGAACGACGTCGTCCGCCAGATCGAGTCGATGCTGCGCCGGCTCATCGGCGAGGACGTCGGGCTGGTCATCGACCTCGACGGCACGCTCGCCTCGGTCTCGGCGGACGCCGGGCAGCTCGAGCAGACGATCATCAACCTCGCCGTCAACGCCCGTGAGGCCATGCCGGACGGGGGTACGTTCACTATGCGCACGCGGAACGTAGTCGTCAGCGGCCCGGAGGCAAGCAGGCTCGGGCTTCGGCCCGGCAGGTACGTGCGCCTCGCCGCCGAGGACACGGGGATCGGGATGGACGAGAGCACCCGGCTGCGGGCATTCGATCCGTTCTTCACGACGAAGGCACAGGGCACCGGGCTCGGCCTGTCGACGGTCTACGGCATCGTCACCCAGAGCGGCGGTCGGGTGGATGCGGAGAGCGAGCCGGGCGCCGGCTCGGTCTTCTCGCTCTTCCTTCCCGCCGTATCGGCGACTCGGCGTGAGCCAGCCGACCCGCCGCCGCGCGCCGAGCTCGACGGCGGCTCCGAGACGGTGCTGCTCGTCGAGGACGAAGAGGTCGTACGCAATCTCGCCCGACGGATCCTTCGCGACAGCGGCTACCGCGTCATCGAGGCCGGCTCGGGCGAGGAGGCGCTCCGCCTGGCCGGCGAGCATGCGGGCCGGATCGACCTCCTGCTCACAGACGTCGTAATGCCCGGCATGAACGGCCGCGAGCTCGCCGACCGCCTCGTCGAGATCCGGCCCGGCACGCGCGTCGTCTTCATGTCCGGCTACACCGAGGACGTGATCCTCCAGCGCGGCGTCTCGGGGGAGAGGGCGTTCCTGGCGAAGCCGTTCACGCCGCCGATGCTCGCGCGAAGCGTCCGGGAGGCGCTCGACGCGCCGGCACGCGCGGCCTCCTGACCTCATCGTAGAGTTCGTCGCCCCGACCTGGGAGGCCACCGATGAGCTCGAAATCGACCGCGACCCGCGAGAACGCGCTCTCGAAGCAGGAGATCGACGAGCGGCTGGGGACCCGCGCCCTCGCGCGGCTCGCCACGTATCGCCCGGACGGCATGATCCACCTCACGCCGATCTGGTTCTCATGGAACGGCGAGCAGTTCCGTCTCACGCTCGGCGCCGGCCGCGTGCACATCGACAATCTGCGCCGCGACCCCAGAATCACGATCCTGATCGACGAGGATCCGCGAGTCGAGCAGGGCCTCGCCGCGGGCGCCTTCGCCATCATGGCCCGCGGTACGGCCGAGCTCTCACAGGACCCCGATCTGATCCGCGAGGTCACGCTCGACGTCCTGACGAGGGCGGTCGGCCCGGACGATGCGCAGACCTACCTCGAGCCGATCATGGCCGAGGGGAGGACGATCGTGACGATCACGCCCTCGGCGTGGCTGACCTGGGACTACAACAAGGTCGAGTGAGCGTCCGAGGGGCGAAATAATCGCCCGCTCGCGTTCGTGACGGCGGGAGGAGGCACCCGAATGGGGTACTCCTTCTACCGCAGGCGGGTCAGGGCACTCGCCGCTGGAGGGGGATTCCCGGAGGCCCGGATCGGGGGCTGCGGCGGGTCGAACCGTCTGACAGGCTTCGTTCCGTCGTCGACCCCCGAAGCAAGCGATGTGAGGCGGCCTTGAGCGACGCACCTTCGAACGGACGGCGCCCGACCCCGCAGGAAGCGGAGGCCCTGTGGCGCTCCTGGGCGCAGAAGAACGACGTACGCGCCCGGGACACGCTCGTCTTCCTGTACACGCCAATGGTCAGGTATCTGGCCAACTGCAGGCTGTGCGAGCTTCCTGCCCACCTCGAGATGGAGGATTTGATCTCCTGCGGGCTGATCGCCTTGATCGGCGCGATCGATCGCTTCGATCCTGTGAAAGGCGCGACGTTCGAGCAGTACGCCTGGACTCGCGTCGCGGGAGCCATCATGGACGAGCTGCGCCGCCAGAGCCGCACGTCGAGGTCGTCGCGGCGCCTCAGCCACCAGGTCGAGCGTGTTCGGGAGTCCTGGATCGCGAAGACCGGCCGTCCGCCCAGCGAGGCCGAGATCGCGTCGGCGCTCGAGATCTCAGTCACGGAGCTACGCGCCCGCCTGATCGAGCTCGAGCGCGCGAAGCTCGTGCCGTTGAACGCACCCACACGGTCGAGCGACGATTCCGCCCCGGTCGAGATCGGTGACACCATCGAATCGCCCGAGGAGCGTGGAAACCCCGAGCTGTCGGCCCTGTCCAGAGAGAAGTCGGCGGTGCTCAGGGAAGCGATCGCGGGGCTCAGCGAGCGCGAGCGCACGATCTTCACGCTGCTTCACGTGCACCACCTCCAGGGTGCCGAGATCGGCCGTATCGTCGGGGTCAGCGAGTCGCGCGTCTCGCAGTTGCTCGCCTCGATCCGCCAGAAGCTGAAGAGCCAGCTCGAGGACTACGACGGCGTCAGGCTCGACACGGCGGCCTGAGCGCCCGGCTTCCTGACGGAGGCGGCAGCCGTCGTGCGGCCGACCTCATCGCGAACGGGCGCCTGATCGCGCGGTGAGGTCGCGGCGATCGGGGGAGAACCGGCTAGCCAGCGTTCTGCACCTCGGCTCCTGCCGCGATGTCGAGCAGCGCCGACGGCGGGATCTCGCGCACGACCTTGCCGTCCTCGTTCGTCACCTGCACGCGAACCCGGTTGATCGCGTCGTCGTACTCGAAGTGGAGACTCAGGCGCCGCGAGGCGAGATCTTCGAGCGCACGTGCCGCGTCGTCGAGTGCGTCGAGCACCTCGGGCGGAGGAGTAGCCGGGATCGCGGAGGCCTGCTCGAGGCGGAACGCGACGGCGCCCTCGACGCGGAGACCGCTCTCCCTGAAGGGGGAAGGCCCTTCCGGACCGTCGAGGCGCGATGGCCCGTTCACCATTGCTTGCTCCTTCCTTGGATTGCCGATCGATCCGTCCACCGTTCGAGCTCTTCTCGCCATCGGCATCGCGACCTGAGGGTTGGCCCGAATTGAGGAATCGAGAGATCGTCGGCGGCATCGCCGTTCGCGCCGCCGGGTGTCGCGGGCTCAGGCCGCCTTTCGCTCGACCTCGAAGAGCTGCGCGGCGATGTCGCGCAACTGGTCGAGGACAAGCGCCCGGCGCGCCTCCAGCGCCTTGGCCTCTCGCTCGAGCTCCGCGAGACGAATTCTCGACTCGTCGGCGACCCGGCTAGCCTCGCGCTGGGCTGCCTGCACATGCTCGAACGCCTGCGCCTCGGCCTCGGTGACGATACGCTCGGCCTCCTCCTCGGCGTCGTGGCGACAGAGGGTCGCATATGCGTCGGCCGCGCTCGTGATGCCGCGCGCTCCTTCCTCGGCCTCGGCCACGATCCGCTGGCCGTCGAGCGTCCGCTCGGCGACGTGACGGTCGGCCCGGTCGCGGGCCTCGGCCAGGATGTGCTCGGCGCCGGCCAGCGCGTCGGCCCGGATCTCGGCGGACGCCTCCTCGGCGGCCGTGATGATGCGGGCGACCCGCGCTCCGACGTCGGCGTATGTCGCCGTAGGCGCCGCCGGTGTGGCCGTCGTCTCCGGCACTGCGGCCTCGCTCATAGCCTCGGACATCAGAGGCCCGGGGAACTCGCCGCTGCTATTCATGATGGCTTCCTCCTGCTATCCGTTCTGGTGATCTGGTTATCGGCCGGAGACGGCGCGATTTCAAGAGCCCCACGGAAGGTGCCGGATATACCTGCCCTACGTCAGTGGCAGCGGGCTCTGCCAGAGCTGGCTCGAGTCGAGCACGCGGATGCGGGTCACCCACTTCACCCAGTCGAAGCCGCGTTGGTCGGGAACGACGAGCCGTGCCGGAAATCCGTGCCCGTGCGAGAGCGGCGCCCCGGCCACGTGCGTCGCCAACAGGAGTTGGGAGGCATCGGCGAGGGAGAAGCGGCGTGCGTAGCCCGTCGCGGACACGACCTCGAACGAGCGTGCGGTGCCGCCAACCGAGGCTGCCGCGAGCGCGGCCGCCAGGGGAATGCCACTCCATTCCTGCGTCGAGCACCAGCCGCCGGTGCAGTCGATGGTGGCGACGACACGACCACCGCCCAGCCCGGCGAGGTCGGCGAACGTGAGCTCGAGAGGCCTCGCCACCTCGCCCTCGACGACGAGCCGCCACGATTCGGCGTCGATCGGCTCGGGGTCGTCGTCGTACCAGCTGGTCGCCGGAAAGTGACCGCCAAAGCTCCCCTGCTCGTACGAGCCTGTGAAGCGGCGTCGGCTCCCCGGCGCGCCGAGCAGCGCCTGCGCTGTCCGCTCCACCTGCCAGAGGACGAGCCCGGCGGCTGCGATCCCAGCGAGCCGGAGAAACGCCGCCCGGTCGCGTGCCGCGGGCACCCGGACGATCCAGCGCCGATCGACGGCGTGCCAGGCGAGCAGCAGGCAGAGCCCGATCGCGAGGTACGCATGGAGGTTGATCACGCTCGTTCCGCCGAGGAACAGAGCGCGGCCCGCCGTGATCCAGACGAGACCGGTGACGAGCACCGAGAGCAGGAGGGTCACCATCACGCCGAGCACGAGGCGCTCCTGGCTGAGCCCCGGACGGCGCCGCAGGACGTGTAGAACGAGCGCGCCCTTGAAGAGCAGCACGGCCACGATCCCGTAGGCGCCCAACGCGTGGAGCCAGGAAACGGTCCGGAACGGCGTGCTCTGACCCAGGAGACCGGCGATACCGGTCGCCAGCTCGAGCGCCACGAAGACGAGCAGGGCGAGGTTCGCCCATGGGTACGGCGGGCCCCGGCGGACGGCCACCAGGCCACCGTAGCGTGCCGGCGGTGAACGGTTTCTTACGTCGCGGCCACGTGCCGCCCGGGAGTCCCGGTCACCATCCGTCGTAGGGCGGCTCTCGCTGCTCGACCTGGTTCCAGTAGTCGCGCTGGTCGACGACGCGTCCGCTCGCGTCGAAGCGAAGCACCGTCGTCCCGGCAAGCGTCACCGGGGCACCGTCTTCGTTCCACGTCGCCCACCACTCGACGGCCGCGCGACCGCTCGACACGATCGGCTCGCCGAACCAGCACTCGATCTCCTCCTCGGCCGCGAAGGTCGACTCCAGGTAGCGCCGGACCCCAACCGCGCCGCGGTCGGGCTCCCGGAAGGCAAGCGCACGGTAGACGGCAGCGTCCGCGTAGAGCGACGCGATTGCGCCGGCGTCGCGCTCGCGCCAGGCCCGTGGCCAGATCTCCACCCAGCGTCGGGCGGCGGCCTCAGCGTCCATTACCCCGAGCCTACTCCCCGGGTGCACGCCGGCCCTCGCGTCTAGCGTTTCTTCGCGGCCACGGCTCGCTGCAGCTGGCTCTTGTTCATCGTCGAGCGGCCCTTGACGCCGAGGTTCTTCGCCTCGTTGTAGAGCTGGTCGCGCGTGCGGCCCCTGGCGCGCTTCGTCCCGGAGCGCAAACCGCCCCGGCGGCCCGACGACATGTCAGTCTTCGAGAGTCGGGAGCTCGTCCTCGCCTCGCCCGACCGCGCGCGCTCCTTGTTCACGGTGCGGGCCGCGATCTCCTCGGCCTTGTCCTCGGAGGCCCCCTGCTCGAGCTGGCTGTCCTTGATGTGCTCGTACTGGCGTGCCCGTTTCGTCCCCTTCTTCACTCCACGCGGCGGCATGCTGCCCTCCCTGTTCGACTGGGTCCCTCCTACCCCGGTTCGGGCCCTCCGGAAACAGGAGAGAACAGGCACAACGCGTCGGCGGCGACGGCGCCGCGCTCGAGGACGAGCAACGGGTTGACGTCGAGCTCGACGAGGTCTCCCGCCCGCTCCTCGACGAGCCGCGCGACCGCAAGCACGGCATCCACGGCCGCGGCGACGTCCGCACGGGCGAGCCGCGGCCACACGCGAAGGCATCGAAACGCGGCCTCCACGTCCTCGCGCGCGGCGGGCCGAAGCAGCGGGACGGTGTCGGCGGCCAGCTCGACGAGGACGCCGCCGCTGCCGACGACCAGCACGTGGCCGAAGGAGGCGTCGCGTCGCGCTCCGACGAGCAGCTCGCAGATGACGCCGCTCACCATGCGCTCGACGAGGACGCCTTCGAGCTCGACGCCGCGGTTGCGGTCGAGCATCGTCTCGACGGCTGCCTCGACCTCGGCCTCGTCCAGCAGGCCGAGCGCGACGGCGCCCGCCTCGCTCTTGTGCGGGAGCTGCGCGCCGGCGAGCTTCACCACCACGGGGAACCCGAGCTCGGCCGCGGCGCTCGCCACCGCCGCTGCGCTCGTGCTCGGCACGAGCAACCCCTCCGGCACGGCGACCCCGAAGCCGGCGAGCAGCTCTTTCGCCGCACGCTCGTCGATCGCGACGGCGGGCGTCGTCGAATGAGGCTCCGGGTCCGGGTAGCGGGACGGCGCGCCTCGCGCCAGGCGCTCACCGAGCCGCGCACAGGCACCCAGGGCTGCGATCGCGTCGGTGAGGCCCTGGAGCGGGACCACGCCTCGCTCGAGCAACGCCTCGCGCGCTTCCGCCGGCAGGGACTCGGGCAGCACGCTCGCGATCCCGGCGGGCACGCCCGCCTCGGCGGCCGCGCGGTCGAGGGCGGCGCTCGCGGCGTCGACGTCGGCCGCGTAGGAGGTGCCGGGAAGCGGATAGTCGATCACGAGCAGCGCCGCGTCGAGCGGATCGCGGAGCGCCGCCGAGAAGACTCCTGTGAGGGCCTCCTGCTGCCCCCAGAGCGCGTTTCCGTAGTCCAGGGGGTTGGATACGAGCGCATGCTCCGGCAAGAGCTCTTCGAGGGCCGCGCGAGCGGTCGGGCTGGGTTGCGGCAGCTCGAGCCGGCTCGCGGCGGCCGCGTCGGCGGCGAGCGCGCACTCCGCACCCGAGCAGGTGAAGACGAAGACGCGCCGGCCACGGAGCGCGCCCAGCGTCGTGAGCGCCTTGAGCGTCTCGAGCAGCTCGGGAATCGACCGGCAGCGCGCGACGCCGTAGCGCTCGAACAGCGCGTCGTAGAGCTCGTCGGCTCCGGCCAGCGACGCCGTGTGCGTGAAGGCGAGCTCGCCCCCGAGCTCGGAGGAGCCGGCCTTGCAGACCGCGATGGGGATGCCGCGGTCGAGGGCAAGAGCCGCGGTCCGGGCGAAGCGGGCGACATCCCGTAGCCCTTCGAGGTAGATGCCGATGCCCGTGACCTCGTCCATGCCGAGGTAGGCCTCGACGACCTGTGCGACGTCGAGCACGGCCTGGTTGCCGACGCTGGCGAGAAACGCGAGCGGCAGCGAGCGCTGGCTCATCGACACGTTGATGCCGAGGTTGCCGCTCTGCAGCACCACGGCGACCCCGCGGTCCCGCCGCTCGTGCGGGTACGGGACGGGCCAGAGGCTGACGCCGGCGACGAGGTCGACGACGCCGTAGCAGTTCGGGCCCAGGACGGCCAGTTCGCCGGCGGCCTCGCGCAGCGCCTCCTCGCGGGCGGCGCCTTCGGCCGTGCCCGCCTCGGAGAAGCCCGCTGCGTAGAGAACGGCGCCGCCGGCGCCGAGCTCGGCAAGCTGCCGGACGACCTCGATGCTCGCGGCGGCGTTGACCGCGACGAACGCAGCGTCCGGCGACACGGGGAGGTCGAGCACCGACGGGTACGTGGCGTGCCCGCCGACCTCGGCCCGGGTGGGATGAACGGCGTAGATCGGCCCGTCGAAGCCGGCGGCCTCGCACTCGGCAAGAGCATTGGGCGCGAGCGAGCCCCCGACGAACGCGACGCTCCGCGGCCTCAGCAGCCGGCGGACGTTCTCCGCGGAGGGGGTCACCCCCGGAGCACGGCCCGGCCGATCAGGTCGCGGTGGATCTCGGACGTGCCTTCCCAGATCCGCTCGACCCGCGCGTCACGCCAGTAGCGCTCAATCGGAAGCTCCGTCGAGAGCCCCATGCCGCCGAAGATCTGGACGCCCTCGTCCACGACACGGCCGAGCATCTCGGAGGCGTAGAGCTTCGCCACGGAGGCGTCGACGGGGACGAGCGCGCCCTGGTCGAGCTTCCACGACGCATGGAGGGTGAGCAGCCAGGCGGCACGTACCTCGGTCTCCATGTCGGCCAGCTTGAACGAGACGCCCTGGAACTCCCCGATCGGCCGGTCGAACTGGCGCCGGGTTCGTGCCCAGTCCGCGGCGAGCTCGAGCACCAGGCGGGCGCGGCCGGTGCAGTGCGCCGCCATCATCACCCGGCTCGCGTACAGCCACTCGGTCGCGAAGTCGAAGCCCTTTCCCTCCTCGCCGAGGATGCCCGTATCCGGCACGCGCACGTCGGTGAACGCGATCAGGTGGGGGTTGTAGCCGCGCGCCGAGACGCAGCCGACCGGCGTGACCTCCACCCCCGGCAGATCCTTGTCGACGAGAAACGTCGTGAAGCGCGGACGCATGCCCTTCGGCGTCTCGTCCTCTCCGGTGACGGCGACCAGGATGACGTAGTCGGCGTGATCGGCGTGCGAGATGAACTGCTTCGTCCCGCGGATGACCCAGTCGCCGCCGTCGCGGACCGCCCGGGTCTGGATCGAGCGCGCGTCGGAGCCGGCGCCCGGCTCCGTTAGCGCGAAGCACTCGGCGCGCTCCCCACGGATCGTCGGCAGGAGGTAGCGCTCCCGTTGCTCCCCCTCGCAGGCAAGCAGGATATGCGTCGGGCGACCGACGCACGAGCTGAGCGCCCAGCTGGTGCGCCCGAACTCCATCTCGGCCAGGGCCCCGGTGACGTAGTCGAGCCCGCCGCCGCCGAGCTCCTCCGGCATGTTGAGCGCATAGAGGCCGGCCGCGATCCCCTTGGCCTTGACGGCCTCGTTGAGCTCACGCGGGACGACGCCGAGACGCTCGACCTCCTCCTCGTGCGGGCGCAGCTCACGCTCGACGAACGCGCGCACCGTCTGCACGACGAGCTGTTGCTCCTCGGTCGGCGAGAAGTCGATCATCGGCCGCGGAAGACGGGCTCGCGTCTCGCCGCGACGGCCGCCAGGGCCTCGCGGTGATCTTCGGTGAGAGCGCACTCCTCGCCGGCGGACGCCTCCGCCTCGAGCTGCTCGCCGAGCGTTCGTCGATGGGCCGAGTCGAGCAGGCGCTTGGCGTGGCCGATCGCCACCGTCGGGCCGGCGGCCAGCTCACGCGCGAGCTCCGCACCCCGCTCGGCCAGCCCCTCCTGTGGCACGACCTCGCTGACGAGCCCTCGCTCGAGCGCGGTCGGCGCATCCCAGAACTCGCCCGTGAACACGAAGCGCTTCGCATGGTCGGGGTGGACGAGCCGGGGCAGAAGCCATGTGCCGCCGACGTCGGGCGGGTAGGCCATCCACGTGTACGCGCACGCGAAGCGCGCCGTGTCGGCGGCGACCCGGAAGTCGCAGGCGAGGGCGAGATCGAGCCCGGCGCCGACCGCCGCGCCGTTGAGGACGGCGATCGTCGGCAGAGGCGCCCCGGCGAGCTCGACGGCGAGCGCGTGGGCTTCGGTCACCCAGGGCTCCGGGCCCTGCTGCGGCCCGGACTCGGCCCAGTCCTTGACGTCCGCTCCCGCACAGAAGGCCTTTCCGGCGGCGGCGAGCACGAGGCAGCGGACGGAGTCGCCCTCGAGGGCTTCCGCGAGCTCGCTCCGCAGCGCCGTGAGGAGCTCGAGGTTGAGCGCGTTGCGGGCCTCGGGCCGGTTCAGCGTCAGCGTCCGGACGGCCCCGTCGTCGGCGCGGAGAAGCGGCACGCCGCGGACCCTAGCGCGAACGCTGCGCCGCCGAGGCCGGATCCCCGTGCGGCCCGATCTTGCCTCCCGCGCGTCTTCCGTGCGCCATCAGCCCGATAATCGGCACGCTCGCGACACACATCCGGCACGGTCCGTCACACACCTGTAGGGGGTCTGACCCCATGGGTCAGACCCCTTGCCTAACCCACCGTGCCCAGGCGGTACCGATCGCCGCGCCGTGAACGTGGCGGAACGCGCTCGCGAGCTTCGGTCGTACGGCGACGTGGCGTGAGCGGCTAGCTCGGAAGCGAGCCCTCGCAGTAGCGCCCGAGCTCGGGCTCGGGAAACCGGGCGTATGCCTGCTTTGGGTCGGTCGTCTCCTGCTCGACGCCGGCGCCGTGGCGGAGCGCGGCTTCGTCAACGATGTAGCCGCCCCAGTCCGCGGCGAGTGTCGTCTCCTCGCCGAGCATCTGCACGTGGCGGTCTCGCGCTCCGACGGCCAGGACGGCGCAGGGTCCGTCCCCGGCGCCCACGATCACGTGTTTCGTCCCTGCCGGGCAGTGCACGAAGTCCCAGCGAGCGAGCGGGCGCTCCTCGCCCTCGACGATCAGCAGCGCCTCGCCGGAGAGCACCAGGAAGTCCTCCTGGTCGGCCTCCCAGTGGTACATCGCCATCGGCTCGCCCGGCGCGAGCACGAACAGGTTGATGCCGACCTGCAGGAAGTCCGCCTCGCCTTCGAAGGGCAGGCTCTGCCCCCGTCCCTCGCGGTGACGCCAGCGTGCCTCGCAGGCATTCAGGACGAACCAGCCTTCCCCGACCGGCACGATCCCGGCCTCGGTCTCCCTGAGCGGGGCCTCCGGAACCATCGCCGGATCATAGAGGTGGCTACAGCACCTCACACCATCGCGGAGACCGCCGCGGCGGTCTTCGCTTCCCTGGCAGGCAGGACCTGCTCCGATCGGGGACTGGGTCCGTCCGATGGGGTGCGTACGGTCAGGCCGAGGGGATGGTCGCGCTCCTCATTGTCGGGCTGGTACTCGCGGCGTTGGCGACGTTGCCAGGGTCGCGGCGGCCGCTTCTCCTGCTGGTCGTAGGCGGCCTTCTCTGCTCGGCCGGTGCGGCTACGGTCACCAGCGACGGGTTCGTGATCGTGGCGGCCGGGCTCATCCCCGCGCTCGCCGGCCTCGTCCTCAGGGAGATCGGCGACACGATGCGGCTCGCCAGCAAGGCTCGCCGCGCGGACCGGCGGCACGTGGAGCGGAAGCGGCTCGCGCAGCAGCGCGAGTACGAGCGCCGTCGCGAGGAACGGCGCGCCGCATAGGCCGGCGAAAGGGAAGCTCAGCCACGAACGGGCGCAAGGAGCCGCGCGACACCGGCCGGCTCAGCCCGGGACGCGCGGGTGGGCCGGCGTGAGCGCGAGAGAGTCGGCTACTCTGGGCTCGTGCTCGACCCTGTGCGCGGCTCCGCGCACAATGTTGAACCAACACAAACCGAAAAGGGAGCCTGCGTCCGGCGCCGGGAGACCGGCCTCGGCAGGGCACCCACCTGGCGAGTCCAGGTTCCTCGGGCGCGGAGCAGGACGGCAGGGTGGGGCACACCCCTGGACCGGGCCGCGGCCGCCGCGCGCCGCACCGAGACCCGAGATCAGGCGGTCTCGACCCGCTCCGCCTGCTCCAGGCCGAGCTCCTCGATGGCGGACTCGCGCATGCGGAACTTCTGGATCTTCCCGGTCACCGTCATCGGAAACGAGTCCGTGAGCTTCCAGTAGCTCGGGATCTTGTAGGTCGCGATGCGGCCGCGGCAGGCGGCATCGAGGTCGTCCGGGGTGAGCGCCGCGCCGTCGCGCACTTTCACCCACGCCATCACCTCCTCCCCGTAGCGCTCGCTCGGCACGCCGATCACGTACGCCTCGCTGACTCCCGGGACGGTGAGCAGGTACTCCTCGAGCTCGCGCGGGTAGATGTTCTCGCCGCCCCGGATGATCATGTCCTTGATCCGCCCGACGATCTTGACGTAGCCCTCGTCGTCGACGGTGGCCAGATCTCCGGTATGCATCCAGCCCGCCGCGTCGATCGCCTGCCGGGTCGCGTCCTCGTCGTCCCAGTAGCCGAGCATGACGCTGTAGCCGCGCGTGCACAGCTCACCCGCGACGCCGCGTGGTACGACGGCGCCGGTCAGCGGGTCGACGACCTTGATCTCGAGGTGCGGGTGGATGCGACCGACCGTCGTGACGCGCTTCTCCTCGGGGTCGTCGACGGCCGACTGCGTCGAGACCGGCGAGGTCTCGGTCATCCCGTAGCAGATCGTGACCTCGTCCATGTGCAGCCGCTCACGCACCTGACGCATCGTCTCGATCGGGCACGGAGACCCTGCCATGACGCCCGTCCGCAGGCTCGACAGGTCGAGCTCGCCGAAGCGCGGGTGCTCGAGCTCGGCGATGAACATCGTCGGCACGCCGTACAGGGAGGTGCACCGCTCGTCGGCCACCGCCTCGAGCGTCGCGAGCGCGTCGAACCCCTCGGCAGGCACGACGACGCAGGCGCCGGACGTCAGGCAGGCAAGGTTGCCGATCACCATGCCGAAGCAGTGGTAGAAGGGAACGGGCACGCAGACTCGGTCGTGCTCGTCATAGCGGAGCGTCCGGGCGATGAAGTAGCCGTTGTTGAGGACGTTGTGGTGGGAGAGCGTGGCTCCCTTCGGAAACCCCGTCGTCCCGGACGTGTACTGGATGTTGATCGGATCGTCGAACTGGAGGCCTGCCTCGCGCTCGGCGAGCTCGCTGGCGTCGACGCCGTCGCCGTCGCCGAGCAGCGTCTCCCAGCCATCCTCGAGCACGATCGCCTCGCGCAACGCAGGGCAGCCGGCGCGCACCGCGGCGAGCATCTCGACGTAATCGGTCTGGCGGAAGCCACGCGCGAGCACGAGCACGCTGACGCCGGCCTTCCGGAGCGCGTACTCGAGCTCGGTTGCCTTGTATGCCGGGTTCACGTTGACGAGGATCGCGCCGATGCGGGCGGTCGCGTACTGGACGACGGCCCACTCGTGCCGGTTCGGCGCCCAGATCCCGACGCGGTCCCCTTTTTCGACTCCTCGGGCGAGCAGGCCACGGGCCGCGCGATCGACCTGCTCCCAGAGCTGCGCGTACGTCGCCCGGTAGCGCTGATGGCGCACGACGAGCGCCTCCCGGTCGCCGTGCCGCTCCACCGCCCGCCGCAGGCTCTCACCGATCGTCTCGCCGAGGAGCGGCGCCGAGCTCGTGCCGTGAACGTAGGAGGCAATCGCCATGCTCGCCATCATCGTAGAATCGGGCCATGGACGTGATCGACGTCGCACCCCGGGCGACCGACTCCTACGGGAACGAGCACGCCCCCGGTCTCCCGTACGCGCGCGGTCGCATCCTGACGAGCACCGAGGACGACTTCCGCAAGCTGCAGGAGGCCTGGCGCCACGTGGCGGCCCGCGTGCAGCAGGACGGCCCGGACGCCGTCTTCAACTTCTCCGGCCTCGAGCACGGCCTCCCGCTGGAAGCCGACGAGCTGCCCGTCGCGAGCGACTTCCTCGCGCCCCCGCTCTACCTCGACCGCTTTCGCGCGGCGGCGCTCGCCCATCTCGGCGGGACGTCCGAGCGCCACGACGCGGCCCTGTTCAACCGGCTGACGGGCGCGACGTTCGCCACGCACCTCGTGCTCGTCCGGCCGGGAGACGCCGTCATCGGGGTCTCCGAGAGCCACAGCCACGCGTCCGTCATCCGCTCCTCGAGCCACATCGGCGCGCGGTTCGTGGATACGCGCGGGATCGACCGCTTCGAGGAGGCGCTGGCGCGTGAGCCCGATGTCGCGCTCGTCGTGCTGACCCGCCTCGCGGTCACGTACGAGCTCATGCCGCTCGACCAGGTGCGGGCAGTCATCGAGATGGCTCACGCGAAGGGCACGCCGGTCTACGTCGACGACGCCGGCGGCGCCCGGGTGGGTCCGGCGCTCTCCGGCCAGCCGGGAGCGCTCGAGCTCGGAGCCGACGTCGTGGGCACCGGCCTCGACAAGTACGGCGTCACCGGGCCGAGGCTCGGCGTGCTCGCCGGCGAGGCCTCGCTCGTGTCGAGGATCCGGGCGCGTGGCTTCGAGCTCGGGCTCGAGGCGAGACCGCTGCTCTACCCGGCCGCCGTCCGCTCGCTCGAGGGATCGACACCCGAGCGCGTCCGCGAGCTGCACGAGAGCAGCAGAGCGCTCGCCGCCGCGCTGAGAGCTCGGGTCGGCGACCGCGTCAGCGAGAACGAGGTGGTCCCGCAGCTGCTCGCCGACGACGTCCTCGCGATCGGGCTCGAGCGTGCCGGTCTGCAGGAGCCGCCGATCGTCCCGTACGAGGCGACGTCCGCCCTCGCCATGCTGCTTGCTCGCGACCATGGCGTCATCACCGTGCAGCTCGTCGGCCTACCCCCGGGAACCTCGGCGCTGATGCTCAAGTTCATCCCGCCGGAGAGCCTGGAGCGATTTGGCGGAGCGGACGCCTACGCCGCGGCCATCGACGACTGCCTCTCGACCCTCGCCGGCATGCTGGCGGACCCCGAGGAGATCCGCCGGCTCCTGCTCGGCCGGTGACGGTCGCGTGACAGTCACCGGGCTGTCGCTGACGACGGAGCAGCTCCGCGCGGCGGTCGACGATCCCGGCCGGCGGGCAACCCTGCCCGCGGTGGCTCTGACACAGGCGCTGCTCGACCGCATCGCCACGCTCGACCCCCTCCTGAACGCATTCATCACCGTCACGCCGGAAGTCGCGCTCGCGGACGCGCGGCGGGCCGACGAAGCGCGCGCCGCCGGCGGGCCACTTCCGCTCGACGGCATGCCGATCGCCGTCAAGGACCTCGTCGACCTGGCCGGCGTACGGACGACCGGTGCCTCGCGGCTCTTCGAGAACCGGGTCGCCGATGCTGACGCGCCCGCCGTCGCGCGACTGCGGGAGGCCGGCGCGGTCGTGCTCGGAAAGACGAATCTCCACGAGCTCGCCTACGGCGCGACGACGACCAACCCACCCCCGTTCGGCTCCTGCCGCAATCCCTGGGACCGCGAGCGGATGGCCGGCGGGTCGAGCGGCGGGTCGGCGGCGGCCCTCGCCGCCGACCTCTGCATCGGCGCTCTCGGCTCGGACACCGGCGGTTCGATCAGGATCCCGGCGGCGCTCTGCGGCGTGAGCGGCTTGCGCCCCACCTACGGCACGGTCTCGAACCGCGGCGCGCTCCACGTGAGCCCCACCCTCGACACGATCGGCCCGATGGCGCGGTCGGTCGAGGACGTCGCCCGGCTTCACGCCTGCCTCGCCGGCTTCGACCCGGCCGACCCCTTCGCCGTTTCCTATCCGGCGCCCGAGCCCGTCGACACCGATCTGGCACGCCTGAGGATCGGCCTACCGCACGGGTTCTTCTTCGACCAGATCGACCCGGAGATCGGATCCCTCGTCACGGCTGTGGCCGAGACCCTGGCGGGGCTCGGCGTTCACGTCGAGCAAATCGACCTCCCGGCGGACGAGCGCCTCTGCCAGGCGACCGGCGTCATCGTCCGCTCGGAGGCGCTCGCCGTCTACCGCGAACACGTCGACGCCCATCCCGAGCTCATCGGCGATCAGATCCGCCGGCGCTTCGGGCTCGGCGAGGAGCTGCGAGGCGAGGAGGTAGCCGCCGCTCACCTGAGCATGCGCGAGTGGCAGCGAGCCCTGCGAGAGACGTTCCGCTCGGTCGACGCGATCCTCACTCCGGCGACGAACACCGCGGCGCCCAGCCTGGCCGAGCCGAACTCGATAGAGACGACCTGGAAGCTCACCTACCTGACCTACCCGTGGAGCCTCTCCCAGATGCCGACGCTCACGTTCCCGTGCGGCTTCACCGCCGCCGGGCTGCCCGTGGGCGTCCAGCTCACGGCCGCCCCGCTCCGCGAGCCTGTCCTGCTCGCGATCGGCTCTGCCTACCAGCGCAGCACGGACTGGCACCGCGCACGACCGACCATCGAGGAGCAGCCATGAGACTCGTCGTCAGGAACGGCCTCGTCGTCACCCCGACCGGCATCGTCAGCGGCGGCCTCGTGTGCGAGGACGGCGTGATCGTCCACGTCGGGCCGGACTCGACGCTGCCGCCGGACGGGGACGCGCTCGACGCCGAGGGCAAGTGGGTGCTCCCCGGCGTCATCGACCCGCACACGCACATCGGCGTCGGCCCGGCCGAGACGCCCCTCGAGCGGCTGCGGCTCCACTGGGAAAGCGAAAGCCGCGGCGCCGTCCACAAGGGCGTGACGACGATCGTGAGCTTCCAGGGCGGTTCGCCGATCCCGATGCGCGAAGCCCACGTCCCGATGCTCGAGCGGCAGATCGCCTGGGCCGAGGAGGTGTCGTACGCCGACTTCGCGTTCCACACGATCATGCAGACGCCCGAGCACCTGGACGAGCAGGAGGCGCTGGCAGCGCGCGGGGTCGTCGGCTTCAAGCACTTCTACACGGCCTACAAGCCGGGCCGCGACGCGACGGCCGACCAGATCACGATCGGCTACACGGACGACGGCATGCTCTACGAGAGCTTCGATCGGCTCGGCCGATTGCGCCGCGAGGGCGCGAACGTCGTAGCGATGATCCACGCCGAGGACGCGGACATCTGCGCCTACCTCGAGGCGAAGCTCCAGGCGGAGGGGCGCACCGATCTGGCCGCCTGGGGTGAGGCGCGCCCGAACGTCGCCTGCTACGTGCGCTCGGCGGCCGCCGCGGAGATCGCCCGTGCAACGGGCTGTCCGCTCTACATCGTCCACATCACGACCGCCGAGGAGGTCGAGCTCGTACGGCGCCTGCGAGCCGAGGGCCTGCCGATCTACGGCGAGACGGTCATCCACTACCTGACGCACACGAAGGACATGGAGGACCGTGTCGGCTGCTGGGGGAAGGTCATCCCTTCGATCAAGAGCGCCGCTGACCGGGAAGCCCTCTGGCGCGGGCTGGCCGACGGCACGCTGACGACCCTCGGTACCGACCATTGCCCGTGGACGAAGGCCGAGAAGGAGGGCCCCGAAGGCCGCCAGTTCGCCAACATCTGGGGCGCCCTCCCGGGAATGACCGGCATGGAGTGCCTCCTCCCCGTCGTCTGGACGTACGGCGTGCGCCCCGGCCGTCTCTCCCCCGAGGACGTGGCGCGGATCACGGCCGAGAGCCCCGCGCGACGGTTCGGCCTCTACCCTCGCAAGGGCGTCCTCCAGGTCGGCTCGGACGCCGACCTCGTCGTGCTCGACCCCGAGCGGCGGGCGAGCGTGGACGACAGCTACTACGTCGGCTCGGTGGCCGACTGGAGCAGCTACCACGGTTTCGAGTTCCACGGGATGCCCGAGACGACCGTCGTGCGCGGAGAGGTCGTCGTCTCGCGCGGCGAGGTCGTCGGCGCTCCAGGGCACGGCCGCTACGTCGGCGGGGCCGCGGGCGCGACGGCCCCCGTCTGACCCGGAGCCGAACGCGGCCGCCTGGTGGGCCGCCGTTCGCCTGCGCTGATCCCGCCGGCGAGCCATCCATCTTCGCGAGGATCCGGGTCTCCTCACGCGCCGGGCCGACGTCGTACGCGTACGAGCACAGCTCATCTGAGCAGCGTGTGGGTCGAACGACCGACCGCCGTGAGCGAACTTGGGTCATTCGGCCGACGCGGATCCCTCACCCCCACCGCACAGTTCCGCTACTCGCCCTTTACCCACCGTCAACCGGCGGGCAACCAGGGAGGTGTTTCCTCTGGGCATCGACCGGACGCGATCCGGATACCAGCAAGGAGGACACGCAGTGAGCGCAACGATGGACAAGGTCAGGAACGGCGTCGACACGGACGTCATGTATGGGACGCTGGACGCGATCAAGGCCCAGCCGGCGCTCGGCAAGTTCCAGTTCCGCGCGACGAACCGCTGGATCGACGGCGCGCACAACCGCTCGACGATTCGCGGCTTCTACGGCGCGGGCCAGGAAGATACGACGCGCCAGCACGAGTTCCAGCTCGACTCGGGAGAGCCGGCGGTCCTGCTCGGCACCGACACCGGCCCCAACCCGGCCGAGTATCTCCTCCACGCGCTGGCCGGCTGCCTGACGACGTCCCTCGTGTACGTCGCCGCAGCCCGCGGCGTTCGCCTCACCGAGGTCGAGTCGACCCTCGAGGGCGACATGGACGTACAGGGCGCGCTCGGCCTGGACGACGACTACCGCAACGGCTTCGAGCGGATCCGCGTGACCTTCCGCGTGAAGGGCGACGCGCCGTCGGAGAAGCTGCAAGAGGTCGTCGCACGGGCGCAGAGGCGCTCGGCCGTCTTCGACATGGTCACGAACGGCGTGCCCACGCACGTCGAGGCGATCGTCGACTAGCACGACCGCAACCGGTGGCCGGGACGCGCTGTCCCGGCCGCCGCCCTCGGCCTTTCAAGGAGAGTCACCATGCCGATCGAGCTGCAAGCCACCACAGAGCGCGGCCTCCGCCTCGTCGACCTCGCCGAGACCCTGGCCGAGGACTTCGCCACCCGTGCGGGCCAGCACGACAAGGAGGGGAGCTACCCCTTCGAGAGCATCGAGGCGCTCAAGGCCGTGCAGTACTTCAGTGCCCCGATCCCGGAGGAATTCGGCGGCCTGGGCGTCACCTCGGTGCACGACGTCGTCGTCGCCTCGAGCCGGCTCGCGCGCGGTGACGCCTCCGTGGCGATCGGCGTGAACATGCACCTCACCGTGCTGATGGCGATCGTGCGCCGCTGGCAGGTCGCGCGCGCAGCGGGCAACGAGCGGCGCACCGCGGCGTTCGGCGGCTTCCTCGAATGGGTCGCCGAAGACGGGGTCGTCCTCGCCGCGGCGGTGAGCGAGCGGAGCCAGGATCTGACTCGACCCACCACGACGGCCGTGCGCACCGAGTCGGGCTGGACGATCGACGGGAGCAAGGTCTTCTGCACGATGTCGCCGGCGGCGACCGTCCTCTACACGGCCGTTTCCTTCACCGACGACGCGGGAAGAGAGCGCTACGGGTACGCGCACGTGCCTACCGCCACCCCGGGGGTGATCGTCCACGACGACTGGGACGCGCTCGGGATGCGGGCGTCGGGAAGCCACTCCGTGACCTTCGAGGGAGTCGAGCTCCCTCCGGCCGCGCTGCGCGGCGGCTTCGACGTGGGCGACCCGATTCCCTACATGGACAGCAACCTCACCGCCGGCCTGTTCCACGCATCCTCCTCGCTCGGCATCGCCGAGGGCGCCTACCGGGGTGCGACCGGCGGGCTCACGCGCCGGGGTGTGGGGCTCGACGCGCCCCGGACGCAAATGCTCGCCGCAGAGAGCGCGATCGACCTGTTCGCCTGCCAGGCCGCGATCGCCCGCGCCGCGTCCCTCGTGGACGAGCACTACGCGGCGAACCCCGATCGAGCCGGGACGGACGAGCAGATCACAGCGCTCTTCGCCGAGGTGCAGACGGCGAAGACGTTTCTCAACGACGTGGCTACACGGGTCGTCGACCGCGCTCTGGCCCTCTCCGGTGGCGGCGGCTATCTGAACGGCAGCCCGCTCGCCCGGGCCTACCGCGACGTCCGCGCAGGCGCCTTCATGCACCCGCTGGGCGCCAATCGCGCCTACGACTTCGTCGGCCAGGTCGCGCTCGGCCTCGGACCGGAGCTTCGCTGAAGGGCGACCGAGGTGCGCGCCACCGAAACCATCATTGTCGGAGCCGGCCAGGCGGGCCTCGCCCTCAGCTGGCACCTCACCCGGGCCGGCCGAGAGCACGTGCTGCTCGAGCGCGGCAAGGTCGGCGAGCGCTGGCGCTCCGAGCGCTGGGAGTCGCTGAGCCTGCTCACGCCGAACTGGCTCAACCGCTTGCCGGGCTCGCCGCCCCACGCGGATCGCAACGGCTTCCTGAGCCGCACCGGTTTCGTCCAGTACCTCGATTCCTACGCCCGCTCGTTCGCCGCGCCGGTCGCCGAAGGCGTCGAGGTGACGTCCGTCGGGCGAACGCGGAAGGGTTATCGCGTCGAGACCAGCGACGGGCCGTGGTCGGCCGGGAATGTCGTCGCGGCCACCGGCCATTGCGCTGCGCCTAGCGTCCCCGGCGCGTCCGTGGCCGTGCCGCGGGGCCTGCGTCAGCTGCACGCGGTCGGCTACCGATCGCCGGAGAGCCTGCCGCCCGGCGCCGTGCTCGTCGTCGGAGCGGGCCCGACGGGCCAGCAACTGGCGGCGGAACTTCGACGTGCCGGGCGGGACGTCGTCCTGTCCGTCGGCCGGCACGCATGGCTTCCCCGGCGCCACCGCGGTCGCGACATCTGGTACTGGCTTCATGTGACCGGGGCGCTCGACCGCACGGCCGACGAGGTGCCCGACGAGGCGACATCTTCCTCGCCCAGCGTCGTCCTCACCGGCGCGAACGGCGGCGAGCGGCTCGACCTGGGCCTGCTCGACGGCCTCGGCGTCGTCGTGACGGGACGCCTGCAGCGCTTCGACGGACGCCGCGCGGTCTTCGCCGACGATCTCCACGTCACGGTCGCCGAGGCCGAGCAGCGCATGCGCCGCGTGCTCCACAGGATCGACGAGCGCATCCACGACTCGCTGGGACGAGCGGAGGCTCCGGACGGCGACCCGGTGCCATCCTTCGCGTTGCCCGCCGGCAGGCACTCGCTCGACCTGCGGGCAGCCGGCGTGGGGAGCGTCATCTGGGCGACCGGCTTCCGTCGTGCCTACTCGTGGCTCCGCGTGCCGGTGCTCGACGCCGCCGGCGAGCTCGTTCATCGGGGCGGGGTCACGTCCTCGCCGGGTCTGCTCGGCCTGGGCCTACGGTTCCAGCGCACGCGTAAGTCCCATTTCATCGGCGGCATCGGCGAGGACGCGGCGCACCTTGCCCGGGTGATCGCCGGGGCCGGCGCGGTTCCGCTCGAGCTCGCAGTCTGAGCAGACCCGTCCGCTGCTCGTTGGCGTTCCATCGTGAGTTCCGCCTAGCTGGGCCCATTCGGTGGCCGCTGATCCCGTGCTTGTCTCTAGCGTCGCATCCCTTTCCGCCGAGATCTCGCCCTGCCCTTCAACTCCTGAACCAGCGTCGCTTGTAAGCGCACCACTTCGCGTCTTTCGCCCGAGGTGATGCTCGTCCTGACCTCGAGGTGATGCCCATCCCGTTCGAGCTCTTCGCGGGTCATTCCGGTCCGCGCACTGAGGGCGCTCAGGGGAATCTCGACGGTCTCCGCTGCGCGAGAGGCTTCGCCGCCAGCCGCGTCCAGTTCGGCCTGGAAGAGCGCATGCAAGGTGATCTGTTCGGAGGTAGGAATCGTCAGTCCTCGATACGTGCGGAGCCTCGTGAGCTCGCGATGGAGTCGTCTCGTGTCCGTGCCGAGTCGATCAGCTATGTGGGCGAGCGCTTCATCGCGGCTCTCGTACGCTCGCTCGTGGAGGTTCTTGAATGCGGGCCGGCCGGATCGCTTACGGGCGTGAGGCTGCCCCGCCGTGTTGTGTCGCTAGCTCGATCGCCTCGTCACAATCGGCAGCGATCGCCAACGGTGGATCGTCAGACTTGGAACCCCTCGAGCACTCGAGGGCTAGGACGGTGGAGGAGCGCTCGACGGTGCGGAAGACCGGGCGGCGGTGGCGAAGCTCTCCCGGACTGCCTGAAGCTGAACCTCGGAGGCGGCATCCGCCGCTTCGGTGGCCGAGCGACGTTGCTCCGCGACCTCCGAAGCCGCCTTCCGCAACCCGTTGACGTCATCGATCGCAGCCTGCAGTTCATGGAAGACCTCGCCCTCGCGCCCTTGCTCGACGCCGTGCAGCGACACGGTCGTGCCGATGCGACTCACGCGCTCGACGCCGACACCTACCATGCGCGCTGTCAGCACGCTTTGCAGGTCGAGGAGGCCCGCTCCGTCCAGATCGAACTTGACCGTGAACCGATCCGGAGCCGACGCCGAACGCGCGACCTCTGGCGCGGCGCTGGCAAGTCTTACGTTGCCGTCAGGGGTCGTCGACTCAGCAGCGATGGTGGCCATTCGTGGCCTCCTTCATGTGGATGCCCTCCGGCGGAGCCGCCCCACAAGACGCGCAGCTTGCGGGCGAGGAAACTAAACCAGCGGACATAGGAATACTATCATCTCGCGGCCACCCGCCCCTGCCGCCGATCGTCTCGCTGAAAGACCCGACGTACTGGTCGGCCCTAGAGCCACTGGGCAACCGCCCGCGTGCGCTAGCGGCTCCGGCCGGGGCACCCGTCTCGTTGGCTCGCCCGTGCAGGCGGCCGAGGTCATGGCGGCGGTGCTCGATTAGCAATCGGTTTGCAGAACCGGCTCTAGCCCGGCGTTGAGCGGGAGGGTCTAGAAGACAGGGCTCTCGCGCCACGTGCCCCAGACGCGGCGCAGCACGTCGCACATCTCGCCCATGGTGACGTCCGCCTTTGCGGCGTCGACGATCGCCGGCATGAGGTTGACGCCGGCCTGCCGCGCCTCCTGCTCGAGCCGGGCGAGCGCCGCCTCTGCGCCCGCAGCGTCCCGCCGCATGCGCAGCTCGCGCACCCGCTCGATCTGGCTCCGCTCGAGCTCGGGGTCGATGCGCAGGATCTCGAGCTCGGCGGCGGCATCCTCCTCATAGGCGTTGACGCCGACGATCCGACGCTCCCCGCGCTCCACCTCGCTCTGGAAGCGGAAAGACGCCTCGGCGATCTCAGCCTGGAAGAAGCTCTGCTCGATGGCCGGGATCACGCCGCCGAGCTCGCCGATGCGGCCGAAGTAGTCGTAGGCCTGCCGCTCGAGCTCGCCGGTGAGCGCCTCGATGTAGTACGAGCCGCCGAGGGGGTCGGCCGTGGCCGTCACGCCGGTCTCCTCGGCGAGGATCTGCTGGGTGCGAAGAGCGATCTTCGCCGCGTGCTCCGTGGGGAGGGCGAGCGCCTCGTCGAAGGAGTTCGTGTGCAGGCTCTGCGTGCCGCCGAGCACTGCCGCGAGCGCCTCGATCGCCGTCCGCACGATGTTGAGCTCCGGCTGCTGCGCCGTCAGCGACACCCCGGCGGTCTGGGCGTGGAAGCGCATCCGCAGCGAGCGCTCATCGGTGGCGCCGTACCGCTCGCGCAGCTCTCGCGCCCAGATGCGTCGGGCCGCACGGTACTTCGCGATCTCCTCGAAGAAATCGATGTGGGCGTTGAAGAAGAACGACAGCCGCGGCGCGAACTCGTCGATCGCGAGGCCCCGTCGCAGCGCCCACTCGACGTACTCGAACCCGTCCGCGAGCGTGAAGGCGAGCTCCTGCGCGGCCGTCGATCCCGCCTCGCGGATGTGGTAGCCCGAGATCGAGATCGGGTGGAAGAGCGGCATCTCGCGGGCGCAGAACTCGACCATGTCGGTGACGAGCCGCATCGACGGCTCGGGCGGGAAGATCCACTCCTTCTGCGCGATGTACTCCTTGAGGATGTCTGTCTGGGCCGTGCCGCGCAGTGCCGCGCGCGGAACCCCCTGCTCCTCGGCCAGGCAGACGTAGAACGCGAGCAGGATCGCCGCCGGAGAGTTGATCGTCATCGACGTCGAGACATCGCCGAGCGGGATGCCCTGGAAGAGAACGCGCATGTCGTCGAGCGAGTCCACGGCGACGCCCTCGCGCCCGACCTCGCCGAGCGAGCGCGGGTGGTCGGAGTCGTAGCCCATCAGCGTCGGCATGTCGAACGCGACGGAAAGCCCCGTCTGGCCGTGCTCGAGCAGATAGTGGAAGCGCTCGTTCGTCTCCTCGGCGGTGCCGAAGCCCGCGAACTGGCGCATCGTCCACAACCGCCCGCGGTACATCGACGCGTACACGCCGCGGGTGAACGGATACTCCCCGGGGTCGCCGAGGTCGCGCTCGTACTCGAGCCCCCCGTTCTCCGGCGTGTAGAGCGGCTCGACCGGAACGCCCGACATCGTCGTGTCGGGGGCCTTGCGATCCTCGGCCGTCGCCATGGGCTAAGGGTACGCCAACTCTCTCGTGGCAATGCGAACGAGTACACTGATGACCTCGACCGATCAGGGGGTGCCCATGGCGATCGTGGACCTCATGGGGGTCCAGCTCGTGAGCGTCGAGCCGGAGGCCACGGTAGAAGCGGCGATCGCCAGGATGCTCGAGGCCGGCATCGGCTCCGTCGCCGTGTGTGAGGGGCCGCGGCTCGTCGGCATGCTGACCGAGCGGGACGTGCTGCGGCTCGCCGGCGGCGGCGCCCGGATGGACGAGCTCGAGGTGCGCCAGGTGATGACGACCCAGCTCGTCACCGTCGAGCCCGCCGACGACGTGCTCGACGTCGCCCGGCTGATGAGCGAGCACCGGATCCGTCACGTCCCGGTCGTCCACGGCGAGAACCTGCTCGGGATCGTCGCCATGCGGGACGTTCTCGACGCGCTCGCCGAGCGCCTCTTCCTGACTCACGACGAGGGCGTTCGCGAGACGGTGCACGAGCTGCTGAAGCGGAAGCACCCGGCCGTCACATGACCACGCCGGAGACCCTGCTCGCCTGCTCGGGCTGCGGCAGCGCGACCCCGCCGCTCGAGTCGGCCGAGTTCGGCGAGTGGTGCGGTGGAGCATTCGACGAAGCCGAGCAGCGGGTACCGGCAGGCCTCCTGCTCTGCCCGGAGTGCCGGGCCGCCGAGGCGCCGCACGACGAGCTCGGCGGCGGCTGAGGCTGCACTGGCCGGCAAACGGCCCGGAGCGGGCGCGGAGCTCATCCTCGTGGGGGGCGACGTTCGCGCCATGGACGCGGCCGCCACGAGGGCGAGCGGCCTGGCGATCGGCCGCGGCCGCCTGCTCGCCGTCGGCTCTGACGACGACGTCCTCGCGCTCGCCGGGCCTCGCACAGTGGTCGAGCCTCTCGACGGGCGCGTCGTCCTTCCGGGGCTCGTCGACCCGCACAACCACCTGCTGGCGACCGGCGCGCTGCTCGGCAACGTCGAGCTCTATGACTGCCGCTCGATACGCGACGTGGTGGAGCGGATCGCGGCCCGGGTCGCGCACGCAACGCCCGGCGAGTGGGTCGTCGGCCGCGGCTGGGATGAGAGCCTCCTCGACGAGCGGCGCCACCCGACCCGGCACGATCTCGACCCGGTCTCGCCCGCGAACCCGGTCGTCATCCACCGGGTCTGGAACCGCCTCGTCGCGAACTCGGCTGCCCTCGCCGCCTGCGGGATCTCCGCCGGGACGCCCGAGCCACCGGCCGGCCTCTACGCCGGCGGCTTCGAGCGCGACCCCGGCGGCGAGCCGACGGGGCTCTTCCGAGACACGGCAAAGGAGCTCGTGCTGCGCCACGTCCCGGCGCTCGACGAGGAGGACCGGGTGACGGCCGTCGAGCGCGCCTGCCGCGCGTACAACGCGGTCGGGCTGACCACCGTGGCCGAGCCCGGCCTCTACCCCTACGAGATGGACGCCTTCGGCCGAGCCCGCGAGCAAGGCAGGCTCACGGTACGGACGGACATGCTCGTCGCGGGCTGGGGTTGGGCGGCCGCGGCCGCCTGGTCGACAGGCCCGCCGCTGCCCGAGGACGGGCTCGAGGAGCGGATCGGCGGGCTGGAGGCCCGGAACGGCTCGGACGACGACCTGCTCCGGCTAGGGGGCGTCAAGCTGCTGCCCGACGGCGGGATCGGCGACCGCACCGCGCGGCTGCTGGAGCCTTATGCCGACTCCGGCGCGAGGGGCGAATGGGTCGTCGAGCCCGAGCGCCTGCGCGAGCACGTGCGCTTCGTGCACGAGGCGGGCTGGTCGCTCGACGTGCACACGTGCGGCGACGAGGCTCAGGAGGTCACGGTGAGGGCGATGGCGGAGGCGCAAGAGGCGAGCCCGAAGCCGTGGCTTCGCCACCGGGTTCACCACGCGTACCTGCCGACGGCCGACGCGCTTCGTCAGATGGCCCGCCACCGGATTGCCGCCCTCGTCTCGAGTCCCTTCCTCGCTCATCTCGGCGAGAGCTTCGTCGGCTCGCTCGGCCAGGAGCGGGCGGCGACCATGATGCCGATGCGTACGTACGTCGACGCCGGCGTGCCGCTCGCGGGCTCGTCCGACTCGCCGATCACGACGTTCGATCCCTGGCAGGGCGTCCAAGCGGCGGTCACGCGCCGCACCGTCGCCGGTCGCGTGCTCGGCGACGCCGAACGCCTGACGCTGGACGAGGCAATCCGCTCGTACACGGCCGGCGCCGCAGCGGCGCTCGGGCTCGACCGGAAGCTCGGCACCCTCGAGCCCGGCAAGCTCGCAGACTGCGTCGTGCTCGACCGCGACCCCTGGTCGGTAGATCCCGAAGAGCTCACCTCGGTCCGCACGCTGGCGACCATGCTCGGCGGCCGGTGGGTGTACGACGAGCGCTGAGCGGCCTCGGAGACGCTCGCCACGCGTCTCCGCCCGTTCGAGGACGTCAGTCCGCGGTCGCGATTGTGTGACGCGCGAGAAACGCGGCCGGAGCCTCGGCCAGGCCGCGTGGGTTCTCGTCCTGGAGGAGATGCGTCGCGCCGGAGAACTCGATCCGCGCCGCACGTCGCCATCCGGTTTCCCGGCAGGCGTTAACCGGCCGGTTGGGGCACGCAGTCGCTGGTCAGCCGAACCATCAATTCCACCGCCTGCTCGTCGGTCAGACGCTGTTCCCGGGCGAGCGTGCGCCAGCTGTCGAAGCTCAGCGCGAGCGCCATGGCGGCACGCAAGAGCGTCCGCCGCCGGCCGCGGACGCCCCACCCGGCAAGCAGAACCTCGGCCGCGCGCTGCCAGTACTCGTGGTAGGGCGCCATCACCGGGTGCTCGCGGGCGTCGGCGAGGACGTTCGTCATCATCGCCTCCGTACGCCGGTGGTGAGCGTACGCCTCCGCGAGCCCCGTCCTCAGGCGCTCGCCGGGATCCGCGATCGCACGCCACCGTTCCAGGTCGGGAGCGGGGTGACGCTCGAAGTACTGGCCGCTGCATGCGAGCGCGAGCGTGAGCTCGTCGGGGAAGTGACGGTAGACTGTCACGCGTCCCACCCCGGCGCGCTGCGCGATCTCGGTCACGGTAGTGGCCGAGGGGCCGATCGTCTGGTGGAGCTCGATTGTGGCCTCGACGATCCGCTGCCGTGTCTCGTCCTGTCGCTCGGCACGGCGCTTGAGCTGGTACGCACGGACCATCGCCAATCATGATACGTGATGTACCTTGAAACTTGCAAGACCCCCGCTCGAATGTAGCGTGCAGGTCGTAAATCGTGAAACATAGCGTTTCACCGAAACTCGGAGGAGTGGCAAGTGAGCACAACCACCGGCACGACGCTCGACCCGATCGCGCTCGCCAGGGACGAGGGCGAAGCGCTCTGGTTCCTCGGGACCCTGGCGATCATAAAGGCCTCGAGTGACACGACCGACGGCCGCGTGGCCGTGATCGAGCACCTCGCACCGCAAGGACGCGGCGCGCCGCTGCACGTCCACCGGCGCGAGGACGAGTGGTTCTACGTCACCGAGGGCGAACTCACCTTGTGGGTCGGCGGCCGCGTCATCGAGGCCGGCGCCGGCTCGTTCGTGTACGGCCCACGCGACGTCCCGCATACCTTCGTCGTCACGTCCCCGCAGGCCCGTTTCCTCCTCGTGACCGAGCCGGCAGGCTTCGAGAGCTTCATGCGCGCCGTCGCCGAGCCTGCTGGGGCCCTCGAGATCCCTCCGCCGGCCAGCGAGCCCCCCGATTTCGAGCAGCTGGCGGCCCTCGCCGCCGAGTACGGCATCGAGATTCTCGGCCCGCCCGGCATCCCGGGCTGAGCTCCGACCGGATCCAGACGGGGCGTCTCGGTCGGCGACCGCGGCGCCCCGCTTCACCGGCGACGTCGGACGACCTCTAACCCATCCGCGCGGCGGGAGTGTAAGGATGCCCGCCGTGATCCACGACCCGGCAGCGGAGACGATGCCGCGGCCGGAGCTGCGGGCCCTCCAGTCGGCTCGGCTGGAGAAGCTCGCGCGCTACGTGTACGAAAGGGTCCCCTTCTACCGGCGGGGGTTCGACGAGCTCGGAGTCGATCCAGCCTCGGTGCGGTCGCTCGACGATCTGGCAAGGCTTCCGTTCACGCGCAAGACAGATCTGCGTGACCACTACCCGTTCGGCCTCTTCGCTGTGCCGCAGACCGAGGTCGCCCGCGTTCACTGCTCCTCGGGAACGACCGGGAGACCGACAGTCGTCGGCTACACGAGTGCTGACGTCGAGCTCTTCGCCGAGGTCAACGCGCGCTCGCTCGCCATGGCCGGCGCGGAGCCCGGGATGATGCTCCACAACGCGTACGGCTACGGGCTCTTCACCGGCGGCCTCGGCCTCCATTACGGCGCCGAGCGTCTCGGAATGACGGTGGTGCCGGTGTCGGGGGGAATGACCGAGAGGCAGCTGACGCTGATCCGGGACTTCGAGCCGGTCGTGATCGCCTGCACGCCGAGCTATGCCCTGACGTTGTCCCAGGAGTTTGCCGCCCGGGGGGTGACCCCCGACGAGCTCTCCCTTCGCTTCGCGGTCGTCGGCGCCGAGCCGTGGACGGAGTCGATGCGGACCGCGATCGACGCCGGTCTGGGTGTCCGCGCATCGAACGTCTACGGGCTGTCCGAGGTGATCGGGCCGGGCGTCTCCGGCGAGTGCCACGAGGAGCGGGCCGGGTCCCACGTGAACGAGGATCACTTCTTCCCAGAGATCGTCGATCCCGACACGCTCGAGCCGCTGCCCGAGGGGTCGGAGGGTGTGCTCGTGCTGACGACGCTGACGAAAGAGGCTATGCCCGTGATTCGCTACTGGACGGGCGATCTGACGAGCCTCAGCTCCGAGGCGTGCAGCTGCGGACGTACGCTCGTGCGGATGGCGCCGATCAAGGGCCGCACGGACGACATGCTCATCATCCGCGGCGTCAACGTGTTTCCGACCCAGGTCGAGCACGTGCTCGGCCAGGTCGAAGAGCTGTCTCCCCACTACCAGCTCGTCGTGAGGCGCGAGGGAACGCTCGACGAGCTCGAGGTGCGGACCGAGGTGACGGAGACCTTCTTCCGGGCCGTTGGGGTGGAGCTGCTGAGTGACGAGGCGATCGCCGCCGACCACACCCTTCGCGCGGTCCGCGATCGGGCCGCGTTCCTCATCAAGGACACGATCGGCTGCACGATGCAGGTGACGCTCGCCTCGCCCGGGTCGCTGCCGCGTTCCGAGGGCGGCAAGTTGGCGCGGGTCTCGGACACACGGCCGCGCGGCTAGGGCGCAGATGCCGACAAGGAGGCGCCCGAAGATCGGGTCGCCCACTGGGTCGCGGCTCTCGGTCGACGCCGGCGGCGGGCCGGGTCAGCCGGACGTCGCCGGGAGAAGCGGGTGCCCGGCCTCTTGCCAGGCGAGCATCCCGCCCTGGAGCTCGACGACGTCGGTGAAGCCGAGCGCGGCGAGGGTCCGCGCTGCCGTTGCGCTCATGTTGCCGCTGCGGCAGTAGAGCGCGAGCGGTGTCGAAGGGTCGGGCAGCTCGCCCTGGCGGGCTTCGAGCTCGTCGAACGGGATCGAGAGGTCGGTGCCGGCGATCGAGCCCTCGTCGGGCACGTGGACGTTCAGGCTGATCCGGTCTGGCTCCACGAGCGCAGCGGCGAACGTCTCCGGGCCCACCGCCCGCGCGGGAAGCGCCGAACCGTCGCCGTCGGAACCGCCGCCGCACGCGCCGAGCAGGAGCGCCGCCGCAAGGAGTGTGCCGAGCAGAGCCGCACACCGGACGGGGAGAGCCCTCAAGCCGTCCACTCCGCCACGGTAGCGCCCCTGCGAGCTCCTGGTTCGGCCATGAGGCAATCCCAGACGATCACGTGCGACGAGGAACGGTCAGAGCCTCCGGCGCTTCGCGTCCCAGTTGCGCTCGAGGTTGTCGATCAGGGCCGGGCTGTACAGACAGTGGGCCTGGTCGCGGGCGTAGCCCGCCATGTAGCGGCGAAAGGCGTCGAGCGGCTCCTGCCCGACACGCAAGGCCCGGCGGTTGGCGATCAGGCTCGTCATCCCGGCGCTCGTCAGCTCGGCCGCGGAGCGCTCGACAGCGTGCTCCATCGCGCCCGGGGGCACAACCTCGTCGGCGATCAGCCGCCCCTCCGCGCTGTCGGCCGGGAGCTCGCGGTTGAAGAAGATGGCCTGCCGGGTGAGCCGCTCGCCGACGAAGCGCGGCAGGCGCAGGTCCGCGCAGCCCGGGATGATGCCCTCCTTGCGGGCCGGGAGGTTGAAGTAGGAACCGGACTCCGCGACGACACTGTCCATGACCAGCAGCCACTGGCAGGCGCCGCCGATGGCGAACGTGTCGACCGCTGCGATCCACGGCTTCTCCCGCCGGTTCTCGAGCCCGACCTCGTCGAACGCGCCCAGATCGTGACCCCGGTACATCTTGCTGACTGCGCCGAGCTCGCGCTCCAGCATGAACTCGAGCAGCGAGATCTTGCCGTAGTACAGGTGCGTCAGGTTGATGCCCGACCCGAAGATGCGCCGGCCGGCGTACTTCGGGTGCGTCGCCGGCGCCCCGCGGAGCACCCCGACCTGGATCTCGTCGTGGAGCAGGACGAGGTCGACGGCGGTCTCCAGCGCAGCCGTAGAGACGTCGTCCTCCGAGTTGAGGAAGGCGTGGTTCTGGATCGTCACGTGCCCCACGTTTCCTGCGCGGTCGACCCGCATCGGCCCCAGGTCGACACTTCCCAGGCGCTTGAAGTCCTCGAGGAGCGCGAGCGCCTCCGCCTTCGGCTGCGACATCGCGTGCATCAGGTGGAAGCCCACGCGGGGATCGGCCAGCACGTGCGCGACGAAGACGCCCTGGTCGATCTCGAGGCCGCGTTTGTCCTTCTGGGCCAGCTCCCGCTCGGCGTCGATCTCGGCCCGTGTCGGGAGTAGCCCGGGGTAGCGGTCCGCGGCCGCGTACGCGAGCTCGGAGACGCGCAGCTGGCGGCTCAGCCCGTCGGTCAGCTCGTCGTAGATCGAGGTGACGCTGTCGCCCAGGCGCTCCTCGAGCCCCGCCGCCACGTCAGACCGCCTGCAGCTCGCCAACCGGCAGGGCGCCGCTCACCACGCGACCGCCCTGGACGACCGCTTCGAGGTTCTCGGGCTCGGTCAGCGAGCGGATCCGCTCGAGCGGGCTCTCCCGCAACACGAGCAGATCGGCGAGCTTGCCGGCCTCGAGCGTCCCGAGCTCGTCTCCGAAGCCGATGACACGTGTCGCATCGCGGGTCGCCGTGAGCAGTGCCTCCTGCGGCGTCATGCCGACCTTCTCGACGTACGTGCAGATCTCCTCGAGCCCTCCACCCTGCGGGAAGTTGGCCAGCCCGGAATCGCTGCCCGCGATGATCGTCACGCCCGCCTCGAACGCGCGGCGGATCGCCTGGACGTGCAGCTCGTTCGTCCGGCGGTGGCTCATGACGACGTCTTCGGGTATCCCGAACTCGAGCCCCTTCCAGGCGAACGCGGTGTAGAGCGCGAGCGTCGGGCAGAGCGCGACGTCGTGCTCGAGGAGAGCCTCGAGACCCTCCTCGTCGAGGAAGATCCCGTGCTCGACGGTACGCACGCCCGCGCGCGCCGCCTTGACGATGCTGCCCCGCGACTCGGCGTGGCAGGCAACCGGCTTGCCCTTGTCGGCGGCCTCCTCGCAGACGGCCTGCAGCTCCTCGAACGACATCGTGTCGCGATCGGCCGGGCACACCGGGTTGAAGCCGGTGCCGCTCGCCTCGGCCTTGATCCAGTCGACGCCGTCCTTGACCTGCTTGCGGACGGCTCGTCGCGCCTCCCACGGCCCGGTGACGAGCTCGGTCAGCGCAGCCGCGTACTGCTCCCGCCGGAACAGGTGCGTCGGGTGGAAGTCGCCGAGCCCGCCCCACACGGAGATGATCTGCTGCGAGGCCTTCAGCCGCGGCCCCGGCAGCCGCCCGGCCGCGACGGCATCGCGAACGACGACGGCGATGTTGCCACGGGTGCCGACATCGCGCCCGCAGGTGAAGCCGAGCCCGAGCAGCTTCGCCGCGTTGACGGCCGCATCGACCGCAGCCTGCTCGAGGGGCCGGGCGAGCTCGATGTCGTACGTGTCCTTGACGAAGTCGTAGACCAGGTGCACATGCGCGTCGCAGAGGCCCGGAATGATCGTCCGGCCGGCGCAGTCGACCACGTCGTGACCCGGAGGCAGGCCCTCCGCCGGTCCGACCCACGAGAGCCGCTCGCCTTCGATGACGACCGCACCGTCCGCGATCGGCGCCTCGCCGGCGCACGTGACCACGGTCGCGTTGGTCAGAGCCGTTCCCATGCGCAAACCCTCCCAGCTGGCCTGCGGGAACTCTCGCAGCACGCGCGCGCGTCCGCAATGCGGGAACGCCGTGTGGGAGTATTGGACCGTGAGCGTCCCCTTCCTGACGGTGGAGGAGCTCGCCGCGCAGATTCCTGACGGTGCGAGCGTCGCAGTGCCGGCCGACTACTCCGGCTGCGCGATGGCCGCCGTGCGCGCGCTGATCGGCGGGGGCGTCGCGAACCTGGAGCTCATCACCGTGCCCCAGGCCGGCTTCCAGGCCGACATGCTGATCGGGGCCGGCTGCGTGGCCGTGGTGGAGACGTCGGGAGTCACCCTCGGCGAGTACGGCCAGGCACCGCGCTTTCGCGAGGCCGTTTCGACGGGGCGAGTCACGATCCGTGACTCCACCTGCCCGGCGATCCACGCCGGCCTGCAGGCGAGCGAGAAGGGCGTGCCGTTCATTCCATTGCGGGGGATCCTCGGCTCTGACCTCCAGGCTCATCGCGACGATTGGCGCGTGATCGACAACCCCTTCGGCGAGCACGACGAGGTCCTGCTCCTGCCCGCGATCCAGCCGGACGTCGCGCTGTTCCACGCGGCAGTTGCGGATCGCGACGGCAACGTGTGGATCGGCGTGCGCCGGGAGCTCATGACGATGGCCCACGCGGCACGCCGAACGCTCGTCACCGTCGAGGAGATCGCCGAGGAGGATCTGCTCGCGGACGATCGCACGGCGGCCGGCACGATCCCCGCCCTGTACGTGACCGCGATCGCCGAAGCGCGCGAGGGTGCCTGGCCGGTCGGTCTCCGCGGCTGCTATCCAGCCGACGGCGAACACCTGCGGCTCTACGCGGAGCTGGCGAGAACCGAAGAGGGCTTCGCACGCTACCTCGACGAGCACGTCCTCCGCCCGCGAGTGGGATGAGCTACCGGCCGGAGGAGCTCATGATCGCCGCGATCGCGGGGCTCCTCGAGCACGCGAACCATGTCGCCGTCGGGACGACCTCCCCGATCCCCGCAGCAGCTGCCTTGCTTGCCCGAGAGCGCTCCGGGGGGCAGACGCGCGTCTCGCTCCTCGGCAGCACGAAGCACAACTTCTTCACCGACGGCGGACGAGAGCTGTTCGACTGCGCTGCGCAGGGACGGATAGACGTCTTCTTCCTCGGCGGCCCGCAGATCGACGGCGCCGCGAACATCAATCGCGTGGGCATGGGCGACTACCCGCGCAGCGACCCTCGATTCCCTGGCTCGTTCGGCTCGGCCCACCTCTACTTCCTCGTGCCGAGGGTCATCCTCTTCCAGCCGGAGCACTCGCTCCGGACGCTGGTTCAACGGGTCGACTTCGTCAGCGCTCCCGGTGTCAGCCCCACAGAGGTCTATCGGCCGGGCGGGCCGGTGGCGCTCGTCACGGGTCGCTGCGTCTTCAGCTTCGACCGCGACCTGGCGCGCTTCCGGCTCGAGACGGCTCACCCCGGGCAGACCGTCGAGGACATCCGCGAGAACACCGGCTTCGACTTCGACGTGGCCGACGGCCTGGCGGCGACGCCCGAGCCCGATGCCGCGACCCTCGCGCTCCTGCGCGGCGAGATCGGCAGGGCGCTGGCGGAGACGTACCCCGCCTTCGCCGCCCGCGTGCTCGGCATCGCCTCGTAGTGTCGGCGGCCGCCGTTTGCCGCGCCGGTCGAGCGGGTATCGAGCCAGTAGCGGTTCGTTCCACCTATCCAGGAGGGTCCATGAGCGTCGCGGTGCTGGTACTGCTCGCCCTGCTCGTCGCAGCATTCATCGGGCTGGGATTCGTCGTCAAGTGGCTCTTCATCGTCGCCATCGTGGCCGCGCTCGTCTGGCTGATCGCCTTCTTCATCGGCGGCGCACGGTCGCGGGGCGTCTGACCGACTGCCGGCCGAAACGACCGGGGTCAAGTCTTGCATTCGAACATGAGACAACGAGAGGCTCGCTCTTCCTGATGTTCGTTTGCAAGACTTGACCCCGGCATTAAGCCCTCAGGCTCACACGGCTCCCTCGTAGCGCGACTCCAGGTAGGCCTGCCTCGCGGCTGCGTCGCGTCGCGAGCGCAGGTAGCTGCTCCAGGCCTGCTGCTCGTGCCACACGGCGCCGAGCTCCCACACGCAGAAGGTCGGACGATGCGTCCCCGCGACCGGCCAGGGTCGGAAGCCGGGATCGTCCTCGCCGGCCTTGGCCCACACGGTCTCCCAGAGCTCGTTGTCGTTGCGCCAGGTCGAGACGAGAAGGAAGTAGAACCCCGTCCCGCAGCGGTGGAGGATGATGAAGCCGAGATCGCCGGGGAGGGCGAGCGCGCCCGCAGTGGAGGCCGCCGTCAGCGCCTCTCGAGCCAGCTCCCGGATCTCGTCCGGGACGGGCGTGCCGGCGGGAGCGATGTCGTACCACTTCAGCACGACGTCTCCGAGCTCGAGGGGCGACGCCGGCTGGATGAGCTTCGTGATGTGCACGTAGCTCGGTGCGACCTCCCCGCGCGCTTCCGCCTGCAGCGCTGTGCTCATTCCGACCTCCTCGTTCCAGGGGTACCGGTTGACCGTATCGGACAAATAGGGCGAGCTGTGCCCTCTATCTGTGGTTCACTGCCTGTGTGCTCGCGCCGACCTCGCGCTTGCTCGAGCTGCTCGAGCTCCTCCAGGAACGGCCCCTCACGACCGGGCGGGAGATGGCCGAGCACCTCGCGATCGACGCGCGAACCGTGCGGCGCTACGTCGCCGCTCTCAAGGAGCTCGGGATCCCCGTCGAGGGCCAACGCGGCGTCGGCGGCGGCTACCGCATCCGCCCCGGTTACCGGCTTCCGCCGCTGATGCTCAACGACGACGAGGCGGTCGTCGTCGTCCTCGGGCTCGTCGCCACGCGTCGCCTCGGGCTCGCGAGCGCGGCTGAGGCCGTCGACGGCGCGCTCGCCAAGCTGCACCGGGTGCTCCCCGCCACGCTCCGCCGCCAGGCCGAGGCGCTCGAGTCGACGCTGGGGTTCACCGCAGCACCGGTGGACGGGGCTCCGGTGACCGGTGAGGCGGTCCTCCTGCTCGCCGACGCGATCCGTCGCCGCCGGCGTGTCCACACGAGCTACCGGGCGTTCTCGGGCGAGCGCACCAAGCGCGAGCTGAGCCCGTACGGCCTCGTCGTCCACTCGGGTCGCTGGTACCTCGCCGCCCATGACCATACGCGCGAGGATCTGCGTACGTTCCGCGTCGACCGGATGCGCCAGACCGCCGACGTGGCCACGCAGGCGGTCGAGCCCCCGGAGGCCTTCGACCCGGTGGCGCACGTCCGCCGCTCGCTTGCCCGGGTCCCGTGGAGATGGGACGTCGAGGTGCTGCTCGCCCTTCCGCTCGACCAGGCGACGCCACGCCTCCAGGGCACGCTCGCCGAGCTCGACGACGCGGACGGAGAGACGCTCCTCCAGATGCGAGTCGGCTCGCTCGACTGGATGGCCAGCGTGCTCGCCGGGCTCGACTGCGGCTTCAGCATCCGCCGACCGGAGGAGCTTCGCTCCAGCGTCCGCGCGCTCGCGACGCGCCTCGCCGAGCGAGCGTAACCCGCCGGCGCGCCGGAACCAGGACGGTGTAGGCTCATACTGTTGGCTGCCATGCTCGAGTTGGTTCGATGGTGACCGCCGCATCCCGTTCGAACGGTGGGGCAGCGGTCGACGAAGCTGGCTCGTCGCTCTACGAGCGGGCCGTCGACCGCGTACTGGCGATCCCGGAGCGGGTGACGACGGCCGACGAGGGCAAGGCGCTGCTCGCAGCCGACCAGCGCGTGGAAGCCGTGACGGACAAACTGCAGAAGGCGGTCGTGGTCGCCGTGCCCGTGCTGCGGGCGCTGAGCAGGGGGTCACGGTTCAGTGGTATGCCATGGGCCGTCGTCGCCTCGACGACGATCTCCGTCGGCGTCACGGTTCGCGCCGGGGTGCGTGAGGTTCAGGTGCTCCGCGCGCTCGTCGCGGACCGTGTCGAGCGGGAGACGGGCCGCCCGGCCGACGGGACGCTCGTGAAGAAGCTCACGGTCGAGCTCTACCTCGACCCCGGCAACGAGCCCGATCTGTCCGACCGCCGGCCGCGGTTCGGAAGTGTCGTGACCCGTTGGCTCTTCCGCGGCGCGATCGGCCGGGATACGCGAAAGACGGCGACGAAAGCCCTCGAGGCGGCCGAGGAGCTCGAGGTCCAGCCGCTGGTCGCCAGGTGGAGCGAGCCTACCGCCGCGTCCGCCCCGCCGGTGGCCAACGGCCACTGACGCAGCGCGCGGCCTCGCTCAGGTCCGCTGAGCGGCGAAGCTCTGCAGGCTACCCTCGGGCGACCTTCGTGGCCGCGGCCTCGAGCGCTGCAGAGTCTGGAACGGCGCCCTCGGGGGTCATCTTGTCGACGACCTCCGGGATCGCGGTTGCGAGGGTCGCCTTGACCTCCTCCGGCGTGGTTCCCGCCTCGGCGGCGAGCGCCGAGATCGTGTCGCTTCCCAGCGCCTTCTCCACGGTTTGACCGTCGACGGCCTGGTTCGGCCCTGTCCCGACCCACGACTTCGCCTGCTCGCCCGCACCGGCGTTCGAGAACTTGTCGATCAGTCCCTGGAGTCCTCCGCTTCCGGCGGCGGTGCCGAGCAGCCCTCCCACCACGGCCCCGAGGCCACCTGTGCCTCCCGCTGCGCCGCCAACAGCCTTACCGCCGATGGCGCCGATGACCCCCATGAGCGCGGGACCCGCCCACTCGGGCAGATTGATCGCCTGCTCGCCCGACTTGCCGAGGATCGAGTTGAGCCCGCTCTCGATCATGTCGTCCACACCGGCCATGCTGCCTCCCTTCGTGCTGTATGCCACGCGCAGGCTAACCATGGCCAGGGAGATCCTGTCGGCGGCGATTTGCAGGAACGATGGCGGCGGACGCCCGTCAGGCGCCTTCTCGCAGTGTCGCCTCGATGCCGCGGAGATCGCCCTCCTCGTCGACGAGGCGAGCAACGTCGGCGAACCCGTTGCGCGCCAGGTCCACCTCCAGCAGGTCAGCTTGCGTACCGCCGAGCTCGAGCAGGAGCGCGCCGCCGAGGCGGAGGAAGCCGGGGCTGTCGGCGATGACGCGCCGAAGGATCCGGGTGCCGTCGCTACCGCCGTCGTAGGACGCCGGGGACTCGAACGCGAGGGTGTCGCGCTGTAGCAGCGCCAGCTCGTGCGTAGGCACGTACGGCACGACACCGGTCACGACGTCGGCATGGCCTTCGAAGGCACTCGGCACGGGAGCGAACAGATCGCCGCAGTAGACCTCCACACCGTTGTTTTTCGCGCAGGCGACGGCCCGCTCGTCGAGGTCGGATGCCACGACCCACGCGTGGGGCCGGTTCACGGCCAGAGTCTTGGCGATCGCCCCGGTCCCGGTGCAGAGGTCGATCGCCGAACCGTTCGCCGGCAGGCGCTCAGCGGCGCGACGTGCGAGCGGCTCGCTCTGCCAGCGCGGAACGTAGACACCGGGATCCACGCGGATCTGCAGCCCGCAGAACACAACACTCCCCGTGATCCAGGCGAGCGGCTCTCCCGTGAGGCGACGCCGGACGAGCGAGTCGAGTAGCTGAACGTCCCCGGCCGCGCAGGCGAGGAGCTCTTCGGCCTCCTCCTCTGCAGCGACGAACCCGCGGCTCGAGAGCCGTGCGGCAAGCGCCTCGACCTCGCTCGGCAACGCCACGTTCGCAATCAGATCAGCTCGGGGCGGCAGCGTCTGCCCGACCTTGCCGCCAATAGAGTCCGCAGGGTGGCGGAGCGCTACGACGTCCTGATCGTCGGCGGGGGAACCGCAGGTTGCGTTCTGGCACACCGGCTCTCGGCGACCCCGGCCCGGACGGTGTGCTTGACCGAGGCGGGACCGGACTACGGCCGTTTCGCGGAGGGAAGATGGCCGGAGGAGCTGCTGAATCCGGGGTCACTCGTGTTCACGCACGACTGGGGAACGGGCGGCGAGGACGATCGCTCGCTGGGCGCCCGGGTCATCGGCGGCTGCTCGACGCACAACGCCTGTTTGCTGCTCGAGGGCGCCCGGTCCGACTACGACGAGTGGGGGCCGGACTGGTCGTACACGACGATCGCGCCGTGCCTCGAGCGAGCTCGAGACACGCTTGGCGCGGCTCGGGCGAACACCGACCAGCCTGCACCCCTTCATGCCGCCCTCGTCGCTGCAGCGCAGCTTGCCGGCTTCCCGCTCCTCGCTGACCTGGACTCCGCCACGGATCCGGTCGGAGTCGGGACGCCGCGGGCAAACGTGCGCGGTGGGGTCCGCTGGAACACGGCGTTCGCCTACCTCGATCCCGTCCGGGCGAGAGCCAACCTCACGGTGCTCGGCGAGGCGCTCGTCGACCGCGTGCTGCTGAGCGGCACCCGCGCTGTCGGCGTCCTGCTCGCGGATGGTCGCCGGCTCGAGGCGAGCACCGTCGTGCTCAGCGCCGGCGCCTACTTCACCCCGATGGTCTTGCTCAGAAGCGGGATTGGCCCGGAGAACGAGCTGCGACGGCATGGGATCTCCGTCGCGGCGGCCCTGCCCGTGGGGGAACGCTTGCTCGATCATTGCGGAACGGGAATCGCGTGGGAGCCGACGGCGGAGCTTCACGCCCTCACCGCGGCCCACGTGCGGGATACCGGCGCACTGTTCGAGCCAGGCGCAGTCGTGAAGGCAGCGAGCGCGACGTGCCCGGACGGCAGCTGGGACATCCACCTGCTGCCCTGGACGAACGCCGTGGCGGGATCGTCCGACCGTTTCGAGGCGAGCTGTGGCTGCTTCCACATGAAGCCGCTCTCGATCGGACGCGTGCGCCTGCGATCCGCCGACCCATCAGCTCTCCCCCGCGTCGAGCGAGGCTTCCTGACGAAGAGCGAGGACATGACCGTCATCGTCGAGGCACTCGAGCTCGCCCGACGCCTCGCCGCCTCGGAGCCATTGCGCGGGCTCCTCGCCTACGAGCTTCAACCGGGTCAGCGCGACCTCGACGAGTACGTCGCCTCGACAGTCAGGAACTACTTCCACCCGGCAGGAACGTGCGCGATCGGGCACGTCACCGATCCTTTCGGCCGCGTCCTCGGCATGGAGGGCCTCGTCGTCGCCGACGCATCGCTGATGCCCACGATCCCACGCGCGAACACGAACCTGACGACCGTGGCGATCGCCGAACGAATCGCCGAGACGTTTCGCTAAGCGCGCGAGGGACCGCCCACGGGACGGCTGCTTGTGCTCGCGCACCGGCTCGCAGTCCGCGCCGCTGACGCAAGCACGTCCGACGGCTCTTGCGGTGTCGAAGCCGAGCTCAGGGCACCAGATCGATCTCGGGCAGGATCGGCACCTCGGGGGCGTCGACGCTCGGTGGGAGCTCCGGCGGCGGCGGCGCAAGGGGGAGCGGTGGCACCGCGACCGGCGGCAGCTCGATCTCGGGCGGCGGCGGCAATTCGACATCCACCGGAGGCAGTTCGACGTCGATCGGCAGCGGGGGCAGCTCGACATCGAGGGGCGGCACCTCCACATCGAGGGGCGGCAGCTCGATCTCGGGCAGAACCGACGGAGGCTCGTCCGGAGGCGGAGCGGGCTGCTCGGGCGGGTCGACGCCGGCCGGTTGGGGCCGAGCGATCGACGCCTCGTCGGGAGTCCCGTCGTGAGGCGCGTCCTGTGTCGCGTTGGACGGGGGTGTTGGCTCGCTTGCCCCGCCGCCTCCCGTTCCGGCCGCCGGGACATCGCCGGGACCGATTGGCTGGGACACACTGCCGCCCCCCGCGAGCGCTGGCGGCGGGTCGTGCGGTAGTAGTCGCGCGCCGGCGACGGCCTCGGGTGCACGTGGAGCGCTGTGCGCCGCGAGGACAGCCGCATGCTGCGAGCGCGGCGCCACGACTACCGGCGGGCTGCCGGAGCCTCTGGATGTCGGCGGATTCGAGTCGCGAGGGACAGAGGCGGCGCCCATGACCGTCGTCGCGACGGCGACGGTCGCAGCGAATTTGGCCGCCGAGCCGCCGCCGGCGAGTGACTTCATCGCTGCCGCGAGAGCGCCAAAGCCGAAGCCGCCGAGCCGCCGCCGCTGGTCCGGATCGGCGGGGGACGCGAGGAGGCTCGCGAGCGAGCGTCGGGCACGGAAGAGCAATGTCTCCACGGCACCACGGCTGAGTCCCAACTCGACCGCGATCTCGTGGTACGAGAGGCCTTTCCATTCCCGAAGCAGGATCGCCTGCCGCTGCGACTTGGTCATGCCGGCAAGCGCATCTTCGAGACCGGCCAGCTCTTCGCTTCTCTCCGAGATGGAGGCGGGAACCGCCTCGAGCGCCCGCGGATCGCGGAGGATCTCGACAGCCTGCCGGCGGTTGCGCGCGTGCCGCCGGTTGCGGCAGACGTTCAGGGCGATCGCGTACAGCCAACTCGGCTCGTTGCGCGGAACGATCCCACGCCGGAGCGCGCGGAGGGCATGGAAGAACGTGGTCTGGACGGCGTCCTCGGCTTCCTCCCTGGTGTCAAGACGCGAGAGGCAGAACCGAAAGACATCCGCGCGGTAGCGCTCGTAGAGGCGCGCGCTGCTCTCCGCAGCGGTCGCCTCTGCCGGGTCAGTCGTGACGCCGCGCGTCTGCGCGACAACAGCCATTGTGCCGCCTCTCCGCCGCAGTGCTCTTGAGCTCTCCATATGCCCGAACTTCCGCGATCTCAATCGCGCAACCGGGCCTTGACCGTTCACTGGTCACCGGTCGTGCCGCTTCGGCGCAAGTTTTCCCGTCCTCGACGTTCTTTGAGGGCGTGGCGGGCAATGGGATTCCCACCGACGGTGCGTTGGCGACGGCCGGGTGCGAGGGACGTCCCGCGCGTGTCTTCGGGGTAGGACGCCTCGCGGCCGCGGGGCGCCGTGTCGGCGAGCTCGGCCAGCGCTTCGGGGCCGACCGGGCTCGGTCCGGGGCCGAGCTGTGGGCTGCCTACCTCGCAGCGGTGCCGGACGCGGTCGTGCTGATGGACGAGCGCGACCGGGTGCTCGAGTGGAACGCGGGTGCCGAGCGGATCTTCGGCTACCGCCGCAGGGAGGCGCTCGATCGTGACCTCGGCGAGCTTGTCCTCCCCCTCCGCGACCGCACAGGGGACAGGCAGGCGTTCGCCGGACGAGGCTGGACGAGCAGGATGGAGGGTTCTGCGGCCCTCTCCCTCCTGCTCGCCGAGCCTCGAGCGGTCGGCGGCCTGTTGGCCCGCTGCCTCGAGAGCTGTGAAGGCACGAACGCCGGCGGTCGGGTCGAGCTCGTCGCCCGCCGCGCCGGCGGTGAGGAGTTCCCGATCGATGTCCTGCTCGGTCGTGTCGCCGAGAAACCGCTCCGCATCCTGGCCGTGCTGCGGGACATCACGAAGGAGAAGCAGCAGGAGGAGGCGCTGCGGGCGGGCAGGAGCGACTGGCGAGCGCTGTTCGAGGCGAATCCGAACGCGATGTGGGTGCATGACCGCGAGACCCTTCGGTTCCTCGCAGTCAACGAGATCGCCTGTCGTCAGTACGGGTGGAGCCGTCGAGAGTTCCTGGCGATGTCGGTTACCGATCTCGGGCCGTGGGAGCAGGAGCTCCTGGGGGACGAGTCGGTCGTGGCCACCGAAGATGAATTCGCGTCACCCCGGCTCGTGCGGCACGTGCGCGAGGACGGGACGACGCTCGCTGTCGAGATCTCCGCGCGCGCGCTCGTCTTCGAGAATCGGCCGGCGCAGCTCGTGCTCGCACATGATGTCTCCCAACGCCGCCAGCTCGAGGAGACGCTGGGTCGGGCCGTCAAGATGGAGGCGATCGGCCGCCTCGCAGGAGGCGTTGCTCACGACTTCAACAACGTTCTCGTCGTCGTCACCGGCTACGCAGAGCTGATCGCACGTCGAACCGACGACGTAGCCATCCTCGAGGCGGTTCAGGCGATGAAGACCGCCGGCGAGCGCGCGGCCGGTCTGACACGCCAGCTCGCGGCCGTCTCCCGCCGCCAAGCCCTCGTGCCGAAGCCGTTGTCCCTCAACGAGGTCGTGCGTGGGCTTCGCCCGCTGTTCACCCAGCTCCTCGGCGCCGACGTCGCGCTCGAGTTCTCGCTCGCCCGGGACGCGCCGACGGTCATCGCCGATCCTTCCCAGCTCGAGCAGGTCGTCCTGAACCTGGTCGTCAACGCCCGTGACGCGATGCCCGACGGCGGGCGGCTCGCGATCGAGACGCACGCGCACTCGCTCTCGGGGAGGCCGGCGGACGAGCGGTTCGACCTTCCGCCGGGCCGGTACGCAGTCCTGCGGGTGTCGGACACGGGAGTCGGAATGGACAGAGAGACGATGGCGCGCATCTTCGAGCCCTTCTTCACCACGAAGTCGGAGACGACCGGGACGGGGCTCGGCCTCGCCACCGTCTACGGAATCGTCAAGCAGTCGGGCGGCGACGTCTGGGTCTACTCGGAGCCCGGCGAGGGCACGGTGTTCAAGATCTACCTGCCGGAAGCCGACGGCGACGCAGACATCGAGACCATCGAGGCCACTCGCGATGCCCACTGTCGCGGAGACGGCACGATCCTGCTCGTCGAGGACGACGCAGCGGTCAGAAGGCTCCTGGAAGCGGCTCTCGCCGAGGACGGGTACACGATCGAGTCGGCGGGCGACGCCGACGGGGCGCTCGCGGTTCTCGACCGGAGGCCGGTCGACCTGCTCGTTGCCGACGTCGTCATGCCCGGGAAGTCCGGACGGGTGCTGGCAGACGAGGTGACCGCCCGCTCGCCACGGACGAAGGTGCTCTTCATCTCGGGCTACGCCGGTGATGCGCTCGTGGCTCGCGGCGTGTCCGAGGACTACGCCTTCCTGTCCAAGCCCTTCGACGTCGAGGAGCTCGTCATCAAGGTGCGCAAGGCGCTTGGCCGCGCATGAGGGCCAGACGTCCTCGATGCGGTCGAATCTCAGGCCGCTCGAGCCCTCGCCCACGCCCGCTCCCTTCCGGCGCGCCGGCCAGAGGAACGTGGCGCCGTCGACCCACCGCGTGTGCTCGAACTGGCGGACCAGCCTCAGACCGCTGCGCGGCACTCTTCCTCGAGCAGGCTCAGGTCGGGGCGCTCCGGCTCGAGGATGGCGGGCGCAAGGGTTCGCGCGGTGTACCGGCTACAGTCACGACTGTCCGAGGTGGGGCCCCGTCGTACCGGCCCCATCGGGGGAACGGAAGGGGGCTGTTGTGACCGAGACACCTGGAGGCGCCATTGTCCGGCTGCCCGCGGAAGGCGAGACCACCTCGCTCTTCGGCGACATCTACGCGGTCAAGGCTGCCGGCGAGGAAACCGGGGGAACGCTCGCGGTGATCGAGGCCGCCCTTGCTCCCCGCAGCGGCGGAACGCCACTCCACGTGAACACGCTGGAGGACGAGAACTACTACGTGATCGAGGGAACCCTCACCTTTCAGCTGGACGAGAGCACCCTCGAAGCCCCGACGGGAACGTTCGTCCACATTCCCAAAGGCATGGTGCATACCCACTGGAATGCCACAGACGCGCCGGTCAGGCTGTTGGCGTTTCCCGCACCGGCCGGTTTCGAGAAGTTCTTCGCCGATCTCGCCGGGCTCATGGAGACGATGCCGCCTGGCCCACCGGACATGAGCCGGATCGGGGAGTTCTACGGGAAGTACGGTCTACGCGTGGTAGGCCCGCCTCCGAGCAGCAAGGGCTGATCCAACACGCTTCCAATCCGGGCCGGACCGTCAGGACATGTCCGGACCGAGCAGCGCTCCCCGAGAGCCATCGGGATGCTCGCCAACTTGGACACGTCGTTCGGCGTGGTCGCCCACCTGCGGATTGCGCTGGTCACCGAGGCGAGGCGTTGGAGCAACGGCTCCACGCGCTTCGCTGCTGTACGCTTGCCCGCGCCACCGCAGGAGGGAGGTACGGTCCGTGGCCCCCGTCACAGTCGAGCTCGAAACCATGTCGATCACGGTCGACACCGAAGACATCGAGTGGCTGCAGTATCACCTCGCGAAGCGCCCGCCCGATCACGAGTCTTCGGCTCTCCAGGAGAAGCTTCGCGACCTTCTGGTCTCGCCCGAGCCACGAACACTCGCCCTCGACGAAGCTGAGGCCGGCTTCGTACTCGTCAACCTCGTCGGGCATGACCACCTGCCGGCTAGGCTCGTCGAGCTTCGAGACGGCATCGAGCAAGAGAGCTAGGGCCGGAAGCACCCGAGTCGGCAGCCCGGGCCCGCTGAGCCAGGCGTCCAGCGGGCCCGTATTCTCGAGGCCGAAACGAGCTCGGGCGTTGCCTCAGATCAAGGGGTCCAGCCGCCCGGGAGCGGTTCGCCGATCCGCAAGCCGAAGCGCTCGAGCAGCTCCGGAACCGTCTCGGGCTGCATCTCGAAGCCGTAGCGTTCGTTCAGCCGGGCCAATGCCTCCGGATCGGCTTGGAGCGCGCCGCCCAGGTCGACGAGCTCCTGGAAAAAGCGCTCGAAGCCGGCCGGCGAGATGATCTCGAGGATCCTGCATGGCTCGTCGCCCGCGTTCCAGAACGTGTGCCACTGGTTGCGCGGTTTGAAGACGAGGTCGCCGGGCCCGGCCTCGACGACGTCGTCGCCGAGCAGCGCCCCCATGCGCCCCTGGAGAACGTAGCTGTACTCGTCCTCGCGCGTGTGCAGATGGAGCGGTGCGGCGAGCGCGCGTGGCGACATCGGATGCTCGACCAGCGAGAAGCGCTCACCCGCTTCGACCCCGTCGATCATGAAGCGGACGCCGATGCTGCCGAGGAAGCCTTCGTTCCCGTCTCCGGGTCCTACGATCTTCACGCTTGCGGCTGTCGCTTCCATCGATGCTCCTTTTGTCGGACAGTAGTGTCGCACGAAATATATTGCGGCCGCAGTGCTTTGTCAATATATTGAGAGACACACATGTCCAGTCAAAAGCGTCCCTACAGAATGATGCGACGCGCCACGCTCGAGGAGGAGACGCGCCAGCGAATCACCGAGAGCACGGTGGAGCTGCACGAGGAGCTCGGCCCCGCGCGGACATCGATCAGCGCCATCGCCGAGCGCGCCGGTGTGCGTCGCTCGACCGTCTACCGCCACTTCCCGAACGAAGACGCGCTTTTCGCCGCCTGCTCGTCGCACTGGCGGGCGGCGAACCCGCCGCCAGACCCCACCGCCTGGGCCACGATCAAGGACCCCGCGGAGCGAACCAAGACTGCGCTTCGCGAGCTGTACGCGTTCTATGCGCGCACACAGGGGATGTACGGGAGCCTGCTCCGCGACGAGCCTCTGATGCCGATCGTCGAGCGCCTCTTGCGCAACTTCCACAGCTACCTGCATACGATCGAGGACGTCCTCATGACCGGTCGCGGCCTGCGCGGACGCGCGGCGCGGCGCACGCGCGCGGCGATCGGCCACGCGCTCGCGTTCCCAACGTGGCGCTCGCTGGCTGACGATCAGCGACTCGCCGACGAGGATGCCGTCGCCCTGATGTGCCTGCTCGTCGAGGGCGCCGCGCGCGCGCACTTCGCTCGTTGACCGAGGGGTCGTGAAACGGGGCGACGGATTTGCCTCGCCGCCACGAAATCACCCCGGGATGATTGGGCCGGTCAGCCGAGAACGTTGACGGCGCGGGCGATGACGAGGGCCAGCAGAGCGAGCGAGATGAGGGCTTGCACTGTCATCGCGATCTTCGCCCACGGGGCGAGAGGCATCGCGTCTGTAGGACTCAAGGCGGTCGCGTTCGTAAATCCGAGATAGAGGTAGTCGATGAAGCGCGGGCGCCACCCTGGCGCCACGACGTGCGGGTTGAGCTGCTGCGGGAAGGCAAGGTCGGGATACGGGGGCAAGCCGTGCGCGCGCGCCGCCGCGCCGCCGCTGTCGAGCTCCCAGTACAGGAGTGCGAACGCGATGTTGTTCGAGATCCAGACGATCGCGCCCGCCTCCAGCAACTCACTCGCCGAGTTCGTCTCGGGCCCGCCCGTGACCAGCGAGTCGATCAGAAAGCCCGTCGCAGCCAGCGCGCTCAGGCCCAGCACCGCCACGAGCGCGATCCCGAGCACCCGTAGCTCCCGGGACCTGCGGGTGATCGAGCCGGGGTCGGCGATGACGAGCACCACAAGCAGAACGCCCTCGATCACCGGGAGCGCCCAGTTCGGGCCGAGTCGAAGGTCGTCAGGCAGGAGCAGCGTGAGCACGATCGCCGCGACGACGGCCCCGACCATCGGCCAGCGTGCCTCGCCGACGACGCCGCCATCGCCCGACGAGCCGGGAAGCGGTCTGGTCGACGCCCGGTCGTCCTGCACCGGGGCAACGTACCGACTCCGTTCCGGGCGTGTCACGAATCGTGGTCCCCTCGCCTGCGCGGCCAAGTCATGGCTTCGCAGCTCTGGAAGCGACCTACCCCGGAGCCGCAATGGCGGCGAACGGCGACGCGGCGACGGCACCCGCGACGCGCCGTTCTGCTCGCGGCCCGGTGGATGCAGCACCTGAGAGGAGGCCCCGCGGCCTTATTCCTCAGTCGTCGGTGACCTGCAGCACCACCTTGCCGCGCTTGCCGCGCTCGGCGACGCGGGCGAAGGCCGCACTCGCCTGCTCAAGCGGGAAGACCGAGTCGATCACGGGCCTCAGCTCGCCGGCGTCGGCGAGACGCGCCAGCTCGACGAGCTGTTTGCGACTCGGCTCGACGACGAAATAGGTCGCGCCGTCCACCTCCTCCGCGACGGAGACCACCCGGCGAGCCGAGCCGAGCGAGGCCAGGAGCACCTCGCCGCCCACCGTATCGAAGACGAGCTCGCTCGGGCCGTCCGCGGCGGCCAACTGCTCCCGTGCGAGCTGGACGGCGAGATGGCCGACGCCGCCGCTCGCGCCGGTAACACGCACGCGCTCGCCCTCGCTCAGCCCGCCGTGGGCGAAGAGCCCCTGCCACGCGCTGAGCCCGGCGAGCGTCAGCGCCGCGCTCTCGACGTGCGTGAGACTGTGCGGCTTCGGCGCCAACACAGCCGCCGGTACGAGCGCGAATTCCGCAGCACAGCCGTCGCGGTCGAACGGCATGAGCGCGAAGACCTCGTCGCCCGCCGCGACATCACCCAGGTCGGGCGCTATGTCGGCGACGACGCCCGACAGCTCGTAGGACGGAATCGCGGGCAACCGGTCCGCCGGCCAGGCCAGCTCGTCGCGCGTGAGCGCCGCCGCGGCGACACGGACCAACGCCTCGCCCGCTCCCGGGCTCGGCACCTCGAGCTCCTCAACCACGAGCCCATCTCTGTACAAACGGACAGCCCGCATCGTCTCCATCGGATCCAACCTCTCACAGAGAATCTTGCCGCAACGCGAACCATACGACCCGACGAACCTCTACCGCAGCCCGCCGACGAGCTGCAGCCGTTCACCGCCGAGCAGATCGACGCGCTCGTACTCGAGCTCGGCCCCGCCTACGGGCTGCTCGTCGTCTTCGCCGCCGAGACCGGGCTCAGGACGAACGAGTGGGTCGCGCTCGAGCGGCGCGACCTCGACCGGGCCGGGCGGGCCGTCACCGTCCAGCGCCGCTACGCCGACGGCGTGCTGACCCCATTCCCGAAGACGCAGCGGTCGCGCCGGCGGGTGCCGCTGAGCGCGCGGGCGCTCGCGGCGCTCGAGGCGCTGCCGCCGCGGCTCGACACGCCGCTGCTCTTCCCCGCCCCGGCCGGCGGCTACCTCCAGCTCGCCAACTGGCGCAGCCGCGAATGGTACGAGGCGCTCGATGCCGCCGGCCTCGAGCGCCGAGGCCCCTACCACCTGCGGCATACGTTCGCGACCGAGGCTCTCGCCGCCGGCGTCTCGACGTTCGAGCTGGCGCGCGTCATGGGCACGTCGCTCGCGATGATCGACCGCACCTACGGGCATCTCGCCCGCGCCTCGGAAGAGTCGATCCCGGCCCGCCTCGACGCCCGCGCCGGCGCTACTGACGACGCCGCCAGCGGTCTGGACTGAATGCGGCCCGAGCGATTGGCCGTTGATTCGCCGTCACCGGCTGGACTCGCCCGGGCCGCCGCCGACCGCAATCCCTCTATCCATGCGCGGCTGCGGCCGATGGAGCGTACCGGGATCGAACCGGTGACCTCCGGCTTGCAAAGCCGGCGCTCTCCCAGCTGAGCTAACGCCCCGAGCGGGATCACTGTAGCGGGCCCCGAATACGTCTCGGGAAACTCGAAGCAGGAGGTTGCCATGAGGATTCGCTCGATCGTCGCCGGGCTTTCGCTGGCGGCAGTCGTCGCCGCGACGGCCGCTGCGGCTGGGCCGGAGAAGACCGCCTTCGGGACCGCGAAGAGCGGACCTCTGCAGGTTTCGAGCTCCGCGATCATGCTGCCGAGGTCGGCCGACATGCGCGGCGGCTGGATCAACGAAGCGGTGCCGTGCACCGAGACCCGGTCGCTCAGGGTCACGATCAGGATCTTCTGGTCACGCGGCTCGGCGACTCGGAACGTCACGCGGACGAAGACGATGACGGTCGACAACTGTGCCGAGGGCGGGCCGAACGTGGGTTTCACGCTCAACGCCCGGGCGAACGGCTTCGGCTGCCCGAACGGCAGGTGGCGGCCCGGCGATTACTCGTTCACCACGAGGACGGTGGAGCAGGCGACCGGGCTCGAGGCTACGGCCGTCCTGATCCTGACGAAGACGGCGCGCTGCTAGACGTGCGGGCCGGATGAGATCCGGCCCCTACCAGCCGCAGACAGGAGAAGGCTGGTCGGGCCCGCCCGGAGGGCGGGTTTAACGCCGTGCGTGCTGTCCGGGTGGGGGTCAGTCGCCCCAGTCGAATTCGCGCGAGCGGCTCCAGAGGTGGCCGTCGGTGTCGGTCTGGGCGAGCGTGGGGTCGGTCTCCTCGCCGGCGGCCGGGAACGCGAGCACGAGCTCCTCCTCCATCGAGATCGGCTCCGTGCCGGACTGCGTCTCCTCGAGTCGCGCTTGCTCCTCCGACTTGAAGAGCGGGTGATTCTGGAAGGGGTCTTGCGAGCGGTAGCCATCGATGGGCATCTCCTGCTCGAGCCCCGAATTGCGCCGCTTGAGCTCGAGGTGGTCCTCGATCACCTTTGCGAACGACAGCGAGTTCTCCAACGTCATGCGTACCTCCCTCTCCGCTGACAAGCGCCGGATTCTAGACGACGAGCCTGCCGAACGTGTGCAGTTGTGACGGTTTTGTCACAGCCGTCACGTGTCCATGCTGGCGGCGGTCTTCCGTGCGGTGGCGACGAAGAGCTCGATCCACCGCTCGCTTTCCTCTCTGTCGAGCTCGGGCAGGAAGAAGGGCAGGTCGACGCTACCGAGTCGCGCGGCCGCCCACCGCATGAGCTTCTCCTCGGCGCCCGAGGGCGACTCGCGCCGCGGGCCGGCGAGAAGCCCGACGAGCTGGCGGGCCTCCGCGACGACCAGCCGGTCCGCTGTCGCCGCGACACTGAGGAGGATCGCGGCCCGCCGCGCCGTTCGCTCGGTCAACGGCATCTCGCGGGGCCGTGCCGCTTGCTGAGCCGCGTCGATGGCCGAGACGAGAGCGGCCAGCCGGTCGCACGTGACGGCGAGCAACCGCGGGAGCTGGCCGCGGCCGCCGCTTGCCTGGCTGAGCAGAGCGATCGACCGTTCGGCGTGCTCGCGACGCTGGTCGAGGCGGCCCTCGGCGACTGCGCGCGCGAGCAGCGCGGTGGTTCGCATGTGGCCGGCGATGGTGAGGAGGCGCTCCCGGCTGCGCACGGGGCGGCCCGAGCGATCGAGCACGACGAGGCCGGTGGGAGCCGTTCGCACGACGACGAAGGTCGCTTCGCGGGCGAGGGCCACGACCTCGGCGCTTTCCAGAGCGAGCTCCGGCAGGCGCAGGCGTACTCGCGCGACCGCTCGGCTGGTGAGCTCGTTCGCCCCCAAGGCCATGCGCCACCGTACCCGATCGGCGGGCACGAGGCAATGTGCATACCTAGAAGATGGGTCGTTCCAGGAAGACCGCGATCACCATGCCGAAGAACCAGCCGAGGCTCGCGACAGCCATGCCGATGGCGGCGAACCGGCGCGTGGACGACGCCATGCCGGCAGCGATCAGGGCGACCACGATTGCCGCCGGGCCGATGCGACCCGGGTAGTAGAAGAGCGCCACGATGCCCCCGAAGATCGCGATCCCGGCGAGGTAGCGGGCGACGGCCTCGGCCGGCCCCCCCTCGGCGGCGGGGAGCTCGTCGGGCTGGGCGCTCACGCGGACTCCCTCGTCCGCGAGCGCGCGACCGCGGCGGTCTGCGGGCGGCGCGCGGGCGAGCCGTGCGGGCCATGGCGCGGCCTGCGTCCGGACAGCGGCCGGCGCCACCACGAGGAGCCCGAATCAGGGGCGCCGGAGCCGGTCCCGCCGAGCCCTGTGGCCCCGTCCTCGCCCGGCTGGGGCGGATCCTTGACCGCCCACCACACGATGTAGCAGAGGTAGACGATCGGGATCTTGAGCAGGACGAGGAAGACGACGGTGAACCAGAGCACGTCTCGGTCAGTTTACCCCCTCACCCGGAGAGGGCAACCTCCGCTCCGCTGCCCGTTCGAGCCAGTCTTCGATCGACTCGGTCGAGCGCACCAGATGCATGCCGGCCTCCACGAAGCGGGCAAACGCCGCATCGGCTTCCTGCGTGTAGTCGACGGTACCGGAGACGACGACGGGGGACGTGCAGTCCTCGAGCAGGTACACCCTGGAGGCAAGCGAGGGGTCACGCGAGCGGATGTCCGCGAGCAGGTCCTCGACCGTCCAGGCGACACAGTGGCTCTTCGCCTGGCCGGCGATCACTACGGCGTCGAAGCCCAGCAGGTCGTCGATCAACGCGTGGTCGCGGACGCCGACCGAACGCCCATCCGGCCCCTCCGTCACCTCCGGGCCGAGCATCGAGTAGTGCTCGGTGAGCGGGGCGGATCCCTTCACCTCGAAGCGAGCCTGCGCGCTGCGGGCCGCCGTGTGGAAGAAGATCGCCTCCTCGAGGGCCGGCACGAGCGCGTGGCCGATGCTGCCGAGCATGGCGTGGTAGGGCCAGATCGTGAGCTCGTACTTGCCGCTCTCGGCCAGGCGACGCACGTAGTGGCGCAGGTACGCCTCTCCGTAGGCCGCGTCGATCCCCAGGCTCGGGGCCGCCTCCGGAGCGAACCGCCAGCGGCCGGACTCGACGTCCTCCGCCGAGACGAGCGTGAACGGGGGCGGATGGCGGCCCTCGGCGTCGACGAGGAACGTCGCGTGGAAGATCTGCGTGGCGCGATGCGTGTCGAGCGTCGCGACCACCTGCGTGATCGCGTCGAGGTTCCGGTACAGGAATGCGCACAGGCGAGTCATGTCGTCGACGGCGCCGCGCCCGGATCGCCCGGCGACGAAGAGCTCGAAGCCGGGGATGCAGAACGTGTTCTGGCAGTCGACGCAAACGAGGCAGACACGGCGCTCGTCGGCGGCAGCCGGGCCGATGCCGTTTTGTCCGGCCCACGCCTCGGCCTCGGCCGCTCGCTGCTCGTAGGCCACACGCCAGATCTCCCCGACTCGCCGCGGCTCGAAGTGGGGCGGAAGCGGGAGGGTCATCGGCCCCGAGCGTAGCGCCCCGAGCTGCGTGTACTAGCCAATACAAGGAGCCTGAGGCCGAGCCTTCATGGCTCGCCGAGGATGCGGCCGGCGACGGACTCGGCGGAGTCGGCGGAGAGCCCGAGGTAGGAGCACGGATCCATGATCCGCTCGAGCTCGGCACGGTCGACATGCTCCGACACGACCGGATCGTCGGCCAGCTCCTCGAGCAGTGATCGCCCGACCGCGAGCGCGCGCCTGGAAGCGGCGAGGACAGCGGCATGCGCCGGCTCGTGGCCGATCGCGCCGGCGAGCGCCATCGTCACCGCCTCGGCCATGATCTGCCCGCCGCTCAGGTCGAGGTTCGCACGCATCCGCTCGTCGTCGACGACGAGGCCTTCGAGCACCCCGGCGAGCTTGTCCGCGATCCCGCCGGCGAGGATCAGCGCCTGCGGGAGCGCGATCCACTCGACTGCCCACAACCCCATGTCGCGCTCGAACGCGTGGGCGCCGGCGTCCGCCAGCGCACCGGTCTGGGCACGCAGCAGACGGGCACTCGCGATCACGTACTCGCACGTCATCGGATTCCGCTTCTGCGGCATCGTGGAGGAGCCGACATGCGCGTCGGTCGAAGGCTCGGCCGCCTCCTCCACCTCGGTCGCCTGGAGCCGCACGACCTCGGCGGCAATCCGCTCGGCCGCGGAGGAAAGCTCGGCAAGCGCCTGGCCGAGATCGCGCAGCCGGTCGCGCGTCGCGTGCCAGTGCACGTCCGCGCGCGCCAGCCCGAGCCGCCGGCAGAACGCCTCCTGCACCACGGCCGCCTCGCCGCCGAGCGTCGCCAAGGTGCCCGCGGCGCCCGAGAGCTGCGCCGTCGAGACGGTCTCGCAGGCGCGGTCGAGCCGCTCGAGCGCACGCGCGAGCTCGTCGGCCCAGGTCGCGGCCTTGAGCCCGAACGTGATCGGGACCGCGTGCTGGCCGTGTGTCCGGCCGGCCATGGGCGTGCTCGCATGGCGTCGGGCAAGACCGGCCGCGCCGCGCGCCGCCCGCTCGAGGTCCCGGCGGATCGGCCCGAAGCGCAGCCCGCGCGGCGATGACGAGCGCCGTATCGATGATGTCCTGTGTCGTCGCGCCCCAGTGCACGAAGCCCCCGTGCTCACCGCAGCGCTCGACGAGCGCCCGGATGAGCGGGACGAGCGGGTGCTTCGAGGCCGCGATGCCGCCCCGAAGCGCAGCAAGGTCGTAGAGCGACGCGTCGGCCTCGCGCGCGATCCGCTCGGCGGCCGCGGCGGGGATGACGCCCGCCTCGGCCTGCGCCGCCGCGAGCGCGACCTCGACGTCGAGCCAGGCCTGAATGAGTGCACGGGAGTCGAAGAGCGCCCGCAGCTCGGGCGTGCCGTACAGGTCCCCGAGCACCTCGCAGTCGAGCGTCGTCGGCATGCAGCGGACACTATCCCGACTCGCTCCGCGCGGCGCCGAGATCACCCCGCCCTTCCCACGTCGCGGACTCCCGAAGCAGGCGTCGGGTACGGTGGTGCCGTGCAGGCGACCACGGCTATCGGCGTACGGCGACCACGCGAGGACTCGGACGCCAAGGTGCGCGGGTTGGTTCGCTACGCGGCGGACACGGCCCCCGCGGGCGTCCTTCATGCGCGCCTCGTGCTCGCCCAGGATGCTCACGCTCGCCTACGCTCGATCGGCCGCGAGGAGGCGCTCTCCGTCCCCGGCGTCGTCGCGGTGCTCACCGCGGCCGACCTGCCGCTGGTCGAGCCCGCCGGGACGCGAGCCGGCGAGCCGCTCGTCCGAGAGGAGATCCTCTTCGCCGGCCAACCCGTCGCGCTCGTGGTTGCCGAGTCGGAGGCCGCCGCCGAGGACGGAGCCGCGCTCGTCGTGGTCGATACCGAGCCGCTGCCGGCCGCCGTCGAGCTCGAGGCGGCGATGGAGGCTGGAGCGCCTCGTGCTCGCTTCCAGGCGGAGGCGGAGGACTCCGGGATGGCCAGCTCCCACGCTGCCGCCGGCGGGACGGCCGAGCACGAGCTCGACGACGAGGACCTCTCCGAGAACGTGGTCTCCCGAACACGGTACCGCCACGAGGATGCCGAGGCCGCGCTGGCGCAGAGCGACGCCGTCGTCGCCGGCCGTTTCGATACCCAGTGGATCCATCAGGCCTACCTCGAGAGCCAGGCGGCGACCGCGCGACCGGAGCCGGACGGCACCCTCGTCGTCGAGACGGCGACGCAGGGCGCGTTCGACGTGCGCCGCGACCTGGCAAAGCTGTTCGGGCTGCCCGCCGACGCGGTCCGGGTCGTGCCCATGCCGCTGGGAGGCTCGTTCGGCGGCAAGCTCGGGCTCGTCGAGCCGCTTGCCGTCGGCGCCGCGCTTGCGCTGCAGCGCCCCGTGCGCGTGGCGTTCACCCGCAGCGAAGACTTCGTGGCGACGAACCCGGCACCCGGTGGCTTCATCGAGCTGCGCATCGGAGCGAGGAGCAGCGGTGAGCTGACCGGCCTCGAGGCGCGCATCGCCTTCGAGCGCGGCGCCGTGCACGAATGGGGCGTCGAGGGCGTGGCCGCAGCCCTTATCGGCGGCGTCTACCGCTGGCAGGCCTACGACGTCCGCGCCTACGGCGTCGAGACGAACCGGGTCGGCTTCGGCGCCTACCGCGCCCCCGGAGCGCCGCCCGCCGCGCTCGCGCTGGAGACGCTCCTCGACGAGCTCGCCGAGCGCCTGGGGATCGACCCGCTCGACCTCCGCATGTCCAACCTCGCCGCCGAAGGCGATCTCCGGACGGACGGAGAGCCCTGGGGGATCCTCGGCACGGGCGAGTGCCTCGAGCGCCTGCGCGACCACGAGCTCTGGCAGCGCCGCAAGGAGCTTCCGTCCGGCGAGGGGGTGGGCCTCGCCGCCGGAGTCTGGTTCGGCGCCTCGGACACGGCCGGCGCAACCTGCCGGCTCGACGACGACGGCGGCGTGACGCTCGTCAGCGCCTTCTCCGACATGACCGGCGCGAACACGACCTTCGCGACGCTCGTCGCCGAGACGCTCGGGATCCCGGTCGAGAAGGTCCGCATCGTCGCGGCCGACACGTCGGTCGCTCCCCGCGCGCCGCTCTCGGGCGGGAGCAAGGCGATCGCCTCGGTCGGGCGCGCCGTCCTGCTCGCAGCCGAGGACGCGCGGGGACAGCTGTTCGAGCTCGCGGCGGCCGAGCTCGAGGCCGACCCGGACGACCTCGAGATCAGCGACGGCAGCGTCTACCCGCGCGGCGCTCCCTCCCAGGCGGTGGAGCTCGAGACGCTCGGCAGCCGCGTTCTCTCCGGTGACTGCGCGCCTGTCATCGGCACCGGGCGGGCCGCCTACGTCGCACCGTCCCCTTCCGTCACCGTCCACCTCGTCCACGTGCGGGTCGATGGCGAGACCGGGCAGGTCGAGGTGCTCGCATGGGCCGCCGCGCAGGACGTCGGTCGGGCGCTCAATCCGGCGCTCTGCGAGGGGCAGCTGCAGGGCGGCATCGCGCAGGCCATCGGGTGGGCCCTCTACGAGGAGCTCGTCGCCGACGAGGATGGGCACGTCCTGAACGGCGCGTTCACCGACTACCTGATCCCCGGCACCGACGACGTGCCGCTGCTCGAGACGTTCCTCGTCGAGGTGCCCGCGCCCGACGGCCCGTTCGGCGCCAAGGGCATCGGCGAGGCGCCCGTCGTCGCCGGGCCCGCGGCTGTGGCCAACGCGATCGCGGCCGCGACCGGGGTGCGCCTGCGCCGGCTGCCGATGACGCCCGAGCGGGTCTGGTCGGCGCTGCGCCAGGCGTAGGGGCCGGATCTCATCCGGCCCGCGACGGCCCTGAGGCCGGGCCGCGTGAGCTGCGGCCCCCACGAAGACCCCGCCGCTAGCCCGCGTTGCGCCCGACGCGCCTGCCCGTGTTACACGAACAGGGGCGACATGCGCCGCGTTTCGGCGAGTTGCGCGAGCTCGCCCTCGGGCGGCCGGGACTCGAATCGCTCCGCCGCCTCGAGCACCGCCGGCAGCAGGCGCAGATCCCCGGCGCTGTTCAGGAACACGTCCGGCCGTCCAAGCACCCAGTGCACCGCGAGCTCGATGTCCTCCGGATGCTCGAGCGGCTCGTACCACGTGACTGCAGTCGGCTCCTTCGAGCCCCACGGCCCGCGACAGACGCCCTTGATCGTCTGGACAGCCACACAGTGTTCGGCGCATACGGCCAGGAGCGCCTCCGCATCCGCCGCGTAGACGGAGTCCTGCATCTGGACATACGAGTACGGTAGGAGCACCGAGTCGAACGGGAACCGCTCGAGGCTGCGCCGGTGCATCTCGGCGACAGTCGAGCCGTGTCCGGTCACGCCGATGAAGCGTGCGAGCCCTTCCTCACGGGCCTCGACGGCAGCCTCGAGCGCGCCCCCCTCACCCATAGCCGTATCCCATTCGGCGGGATGCACCAGACAGTGCAGCTGGATGAGGTCGACCCGATTGACCCCGAGCCGCTCCAGCGAGCGGCGAATCTCGTCCCTCGCCGCTGTATACGTCCGCTCGCCGGTCTTCGTGGCAAGGAAGAACGCGTCCCGGTGCGTCCGCAGCCATGGAGCGAGGCGGAGCTCGGAGTCGCCGTAGCTCGCAGCCGTGTCGATGTGGTTCACCCCGTGCTCCAGCAGCACCTCGAGCGCCCCGTCGGCCTCTTCCTGGCTGACATCCGCCAGCGCGGCAGCGCCGAAGACGACGCACGAGCTCTCATGCCCGGTGGCTCCGAACGGGCGCTTCGCAATCATGCGTAGCTCACCGCGTCATAGCCGCCGTGGACGGACGCGACGGCGATACCCCGCCCGAACAACTGGCGGACGAGCGGATCGTCGTGCGCGACGATGTACTCGGGCAGAGGGCGGCGGTAGAACTCGTCCATGCGCTTGATCCAGTAATTGCCGAAGCAAGGGAAGATAGCGCGGCGTGGCTGGTCGGTGTCGCTGCGCCCGCCGAAGTGCCAGAGCTCCGCGTTGAAGAGGACCGCGCCGCCCGCGTGAGAGCGACTCGCCGCGCGTCGCCGGCGGGTACGCTCCGTGCTCGTAAGAATGGCGCGACGACACGTTCTGGTCACGGGCGCGGCCGGGCTCATCGCGAGCCAGGTGTTGCCGGCGCTGCGTGAGCGCTACGAACTGACGCTGCTCGACGTCCGGACGACGGACCGCCACGGGAACCCGGTCGAAGGAGTGGAGGTCGCCGACCTCGTGGATCGCGACCGAGACGCCTATCGCCGCCACTTTCGCGGCGTCGACGCCGTCGTGCACTTCGGCTTCGTCGCGAGCAGCGACTCGGACGAATCCGGGCGGCGCTTCCAGGCCGAGCTCGCCAACGTCGCGATGGCCTACAACGTCTACCAGGTCTCGCTCGAGGAAGGCGTGCGGCGGGTCGTCGTCGCGAGCTCGAATCACGCGGCCGACTACTTCGAGCCGCTCATCCTCGACGGCGAGTGGGACGTCGTGCACCCGTACGACCGGGCGCTATCGGACAACTTCTACGGCTGGGCCAAGGAGGCCTACGAGCACCTCGGGTTCGTGTTCGCGGTCGGCAGGCAAGGACGGACAGAGTCGTTCACCGCGGCGACGGCGGTCGAGCCCGGCCGGCGGCTCGAAGTGGTGCAGATCCGGATCGGCGGGCCACGCGAAACCGACGTCGCGGACTGCCCGAAGGGAGACCTGCGCTGCCTGCGCCGGGCGCTCGCCGCCTACATCAGCGACCGTGACCTGCAGCAGCTCTTCGTCAAGAGCATCGAGACGGCCGACATCCGCGACGAGCGCGGCGTTCCCTTCCAGATCTTCTACGGCATCAGCGCCAACCCGCACGCCTTCTGGAGCATCGCCAACGCCCGCCGGGTCGTCGGCTACGCGCCGGAGGACTCGAGCGAGCTGCGCTTCGCGGAGCTGATCGCCGACCATCTCGGCGCCGCAGCGGCCGACTCGTGATCAGCTCGCGGTGACGGCGTAGCGCTCGAGCGCCTCGGGGACGAGCTCGATCCCGAGCCCCGGCTCGCGGGGCAGCGGGATCCACCCGTCGACGATCACGGGCTCCGGTCGCGTGAGCTCGGCGCGAAGCGGCGACTCGTAGAGGGCCGGGTGGAGCATCTCGACCCACGGGGCGTTCGCCGTGGCGGCCTGGAAGTGGCGGGCTGCCGCCGCCGTGACGCCCGTCTTCCAGCAGTGCGGGATCACAAGTGCGCCGTAGTGGGTCGCAAGCTCGGCGATGCGCCGAATCTCGGTCAGGCCTCCGCAGCGGTTGATGTCGGGCTGGAGCACGTCCACGCCGCCGCGCTCGAGCCACTCGCGGCACTCGTGCACCGTCGCCGCGAGCTCCGCCCCGCCGATGCGTGTCTCGACGCGCTCGGCGAGCTTCCGGTGGCCCTCCAGGTCGTCGTGCTGAAGCGTCGCCTCCGCGAGGTACAGGTCCGCGTCCTCGAGGCGCGAAAGCGTCCAGAGAGCGTCGCGCCAGTCGTGCCAGCGGTAGCCGAAGTCGGCCATCATCGTGACGTCGCTGCCCAGCACCCGCCGGCTCTCGCGCACGTAGTCGACGAGCTCGCGGTCGGTGGCGAGCCCTCCGAAGAGCGGCTCCACCTTGATCGCGCGGAAGCCGAGCGCCAGCGCCGACTCACAGCGCCGCGCCAGATCGTCCATGTAGTCGCGCGCCGTCCGACCGGTCTCCGGGCCGGCGTAGATCGTCGCGTACGGCGAGATCGCCTCGCGCCTGGCGCCGCCGAGCAGCTGGTAGACGGGCCGTCCGAGCTGCTTGCCGACGAGGTCGTATAGGGCAACGTCGACGGCCGAGAGCGCATGGATGCCGAGGCCACGCCGGCCGTGGTAGATCGTCGCCTGGTAGAGATCGGCCGAGAGCGCCGCGATCTCGAACGGGTCGCGGCCCCTCAGCATCGCGGCGAGACCTCGGCTCCAGCCGTGGACGTCGTCCATCTCGACGAGCTCGCGCACGACGGCAGCCGGAGCATCCGCCTCTCCGATGCCGCTGCAGCCGTCCTCGTCGACGATCCGGACGACCACGGTCTCCCGGGAGCCGTCGAGGTCGAGCTCCTCCGGTGCGGGCGCGCGCAGGACGATCGCCTCGACGCTCGCGATAGCGCTCATGCCTCGCGTCCCACAGGCAGGCTCGGCGCCGCCTCGACGAGCCGGCGCGTGTAGGGGTGCTGCGGATCCGCGAGGAGAGCGCCGACGGGGCCTTCCTCGCAGACCCGCCCCTGGTCCAGCACCAGCACGGTGTCGGCGACGGTCGCGACCACGCCGAGGTCGTGCGAGATGAAGAGAAGCGACAGGCCCAGCTCGGCACGGAGCTCGCCGAGCAGCTCGAGCACCGCCGCCTGCACCGAGACGTCCAGCGCGGACGTGATCTCGTCGCACACGAGGAGGTCGGGCCGCGTCGCGAGCGCGCGCGCGATCGCGACGCGCTGGCGCTCGCCTCCCGAGAGCTCGCCCGGGAAGCGCCTGGCGAGTCGGGGCGGAAGGCGCACCCGCTCGAGCAGCTCCACGACCTCGGCCTGCGCCGCCGCCTCCGACAGGCCGCGCAGGACTCGGGCGGGACGCGCGATCGCGTCCGAGACGCGGTGGCGCGGGTTGAGCGAGTCGTACGGATTCTGGAAGACGATCTGGAGCCGGCGGCGTGCCTCGCCCGACCGGTCCTTTGCTCTGGCGGCAAGCAGCTCTCCGCCCAGCGTGATCCGGCCGCCGGCCGGGGGGTGCAGGCCGGCGATGCAGCGCGCGATCGTCGTCTTGCCGCTTCCCGACTCTCCGACGAGGGCGACGCAGGCGCCGGGCGGGAGCGAGAACGAGACGTCCTCGGCGGCAATCACCGGGTTGATACGGCCGTAGACGGCACGCAATTCCTCGACCGCAAGCAGCGGCGCCTCCTCGGAGACGCTGCGCACCTCGACCCGCTCCGCGACCTCGAGGGCAGGCGTCCGCCGCCACTCGAAGCAGCGGACAAGACGTGCATCGCCCGCAGGCTCGAGCGGGGGCGGCTCCTCCTCGCAACGCGCCACGCGCTGCGGGCAGCGAGGTGCGAACGCGCAGCCGGGTGGGCGCTCCCCCACGCCGGCGGCCACCCCAGGCATCCCACGCAGCCGGCGCGGTACGACGTGATCGGGGATCGAGGCGATGAGGCCGCGCGTGTAGGGATGGCGTGGCTTGGCCAGCACGGCTTCCGACGGGCCCTCCTCGACGACGCGGCCGGCGTACATGACCGCGATCCGATCGGCGATCTGCGCCACGACGGCGAGATCGTGGGAGACGTACACCATCGCGAGACCTCGCTCGCGGCGCAGCCGGTCGACCTCTTCGAGCACTCTCGCCTGGGTGACGACGTCGAGGCCGGTCGTCGGCTCGTCGAGGACGACGAGCGGCGGCTCGCACACGAGCGCGATCGCGATCGACACCCGCTGCTGCTGGCCGCCGGAGAGCTGGTGCGGGTAACGGCGCTCGAACTCCGACGTCGTGGGCAGATGTACCGCTGCGAGCGCCGAGGAGACGGAGCCGACCTCTCGGTCGGCAGCGTGCTCGTCGAGCATGTCCTGGATGGCCCTCCCGATCCGAAGCGCGGGGTTCAGCGCGTTGCCCGGGTCCTGCGGGACGTACGAGACGAGCCGACCACGGAACCGGCGAGCCGTCCGCTCGTCACGGCGACTGACCGTCTCGCCTGCGACGAGCACATCGCCGCCCGCGATCCGTACGCCTGGGCGGGCGTAGCCGAGCAGCGCGAGCGCCGTCGTCGTCTTGCCGGATCCCGACTCGCCGACGAGGCCGAGGATCTCGCCGGCGCCGACGGAGAGCGTGACATCCTCGACGATGGCATCGCCCGAGCGCAGCTCGACCCGGAGATCCTCGACGGAGAGAGCCGTCACCGTTACCGGGCCTCCGCGACCGAGCGCCCGAGCGAGCGCGCGATCGCATCACCGACGAGGTTGAGGGAGATGGTGAGGAGAGCGATGAGCGCCGCCGGCACGAGGATGACCCAGGGATTGAGCGTCAGGCCCTCGCGGTTCTCGCTGATGATGAGCGCCCAGTCGGCCTCGCCCGGCTGCAGGCCCAGGCCGAAGAAGTTGACGGAGGCGACGAGGATGATCGAGTAGGTGAAGCGCAGGCCGATGTCGGCCGCGATCGGCGAGACGATGTTCGGCAGGATCTCTCGTCTCAGAATCGCGAATGTTCCCTCGCCGCGCGCGACTGCGGCCTCGACGAATCCGCGCACGGACTGCTCGAGCGTCGCCGTGCGGATGATGCGCGCGACGAGCGGCGCCTGGACGGTCGCGACCCCGGCAACGAGCACGGCCTTGCTCGTTCCCGCCCCGGTGATAACCACCAGGATGAAGAGAAGGGCGGGGATCGAGATGAGGACGTCGACGCTGCGCATCAGGATCGGGTCCGCGAGAGAGCGGCTGTACCCGGCGACGAGACCGACGAGACCGCCGGCGACATAGGCGATCAGCGTGGCCAGACCGGCGAGGGCGAGCACGCTGCGCCCGCCCCAGAGCACGCGCGAGAGCACGTCTCGGCCGACGATGTCCGTGCCGAGCGGCGCCTCCGCGCTCGGGCCGGTAAACGGAATCCCGATCGTCTCGGTCGGCGTGTAAGGGGCAAAGAACGGCCCGAACAGGGCGATGCCGAGCACGAGGACGAGCAGGGCGAGCCCGACCGCCCCCGTGGCGATCCGCAGGAACCTCATGCGGTCGAGCACCGCGGCCGTCACCGGGTCGTCCTCAGCTTCGGCACGAGCAGCACGACGAGCAGGTCGGCGATCAGGTTGATGAGGAGGTAGAAGGCGGCGATGAAGATCGCGAGGGACTGCACCTCGCGCACGTCGCGGATGTAGACGGCGTCAACGAGCTCCTTGCCGAGACCGGGGTAGGAGAAGAGGTACTCGGTGACGATGATCCCGCCGATCAGGAACTGGATGTTCTGCGCAAACACCTGGACGGACGGCGCCAGCGCGTTGCGCAGGGCGTAGCGAGAGACGACGAGCTGCTCGCGGAAGCCGTTCAGCCGGGCCATCTGGACGTAGTCCGCAGCGAGCGTCTCGATCATGCCGGCGCGCACCATGCGGATCGAGGCCGCGCATGTCACGCCCAGGAGCGTGAGGACCGGGAGGATGAGCTTCGTCGGCTCCGACAGCGCGCTCGTGCCCGGCGGGATGAGCGCGACCGGCGGCAGCAGATCCAGCCAGGAGAAGAAGAACAGGATCAGCAGCGAGCCGAGGACGAACTCGGGCAGGGAGATGACGGCGAGCGAGGTGACGGAGATGCCCTGGTCGGCAGCGCGACCGGCGCGGAGCGCCGCCCACACGCCCAACAGGAGAGAGAGCGGGATCATGACGATCGTCGTGATCGCGGCGAGCGTGAAAGAGTTCGCGAGCTTGCCCTCGACCTTGTCCCAGATCGGGATCTCCCCACCCTGCGCATAGCCGGACGCCGAGCTGCCGAGATCGCCCGTGAGTAGCCCGCCGAGCCAGTCGAAATATCGCTCGATGGCGGGCTCGTCCAGACCCATCAGCCCCCGCAGCTCCGCCAGGCTCTCCGGCGTCGCGTTGCGCCCCAGGATCGCGCTTGCCGGATCGCCCAGCAGCTCCGTCCCGGCGAAGACGAGGATCGAGACGGCGATCAGCGTCAGGAGCGCGGCGCCGACCCGCTTGACGACGAACCAGGCGAGCGGATGCCCGCCAAGACGTCGCCCGGCCCCCGGGGTCGCGGGGGCCGGATGTGCGATCTCCGTCACGTGCGCCTCATCTGATCGACCGGCGTGCCGGTCGATCAGATATCAAGCCAGACGTCCCGGTAGTTCCACCCGCCGAGGTTGAAGAAGGCGCTCGGGACGATGCCCTTCACATGGTTCGCGGCCGCGTCCACGATGCTCACGTTCGCCCAGACGATGTAGCCTCCCTGGTCGTACTGGATCTGCTGAACCTCGTTCCACCGCTCGGTCGCGGTGGCCTCGTCGGGAGCTCCCTGGGCCGCACGGACGAGCTCGTCGAACTCCGGGACGCGCCAGTGGGTCTCGTTCCAGACCGCGTCCGAGAGCAGGGCCTGCTCGTACCAGAGCCCGACCGAGGAGACCGTCCAGAACGACTGCCCGAAGTCGATCTTCGTGTAGAGCTTGCTCGTGTCGAAGTAGGCGTTGGCAGCCTCTTTCTTCACGTTGACGGTCACGCCTGCGCCCTTGGCCATCTCGGCGAACAGCGTGGCGGCCTCGACGAAGCCGGGAACGATGTCGGACGTCTGCAGGGTGACCTCGAGGTTCTCCTTGCCGGCCTGCGCAAGCAGGGACTTGGCCTGCTCGAGGTCCTGCTCGCGAACCGGTAGGTCGGCGAAGAAGGGCAGGTCGAGTCCGACCAGGTCGTTGCCGAGCGAGCCGTAGCCCTGCAGAGCAGTGTCGACGAGCGCCTGCCTGTCGGCGATCAGGCGGAACGCCTGCCGCACGAGTGGGTCGTCGAAAGGGGGCCTGTCGACTGCCATCAGGAAGACCTGGATGGCAGGGCTCGGCGCGGCGATCACCTGGATCTCGCCGGCCTCCTCCTGCGCGCGCGCTTGGGTGAAGGAGAGCTGGCTCATCATGTCGATCTCGCCGGCGAGCAGCGCGTTGATGCGCGCCGACTCGTCGTCGATCGAGATGTCCTCCCACTCGTCGACATACGGCTTGCCCTCGTCCCAGTAGTTCTCGTTGCGGACGCAGAGGCTGCGCTGGCCGACGCTGAACTCCTGGAACTTGAACGGGCCGGTGCCGACGGGGTTCGTGTAGTCGGTCGCCCCGTCCTGCACGATGACCGTGTTCTGCTGGACGAACGAGTCGATCAGGCGCGCGTTCGAGCTGTTGAGCGGCACGACGAGCGTGACGTCGTCGACCTTGCTGAGCTCGTCGAGGCGGACGTTGGCGACGCTCGCGTGGGAGATGTGGGCCTCGTCTCCCATCAGTCGCATCGTGTAGATGACGTCGTCCGCCGTGAACGGCTTGCCGTCGTGCCAGACGACGTCGGGGCGCAGCTTGATCTCCCACTCCGTCGAGTCGGCATTCGGCGTCCACTCGAGTGCGAGCCCAGGCGTGTAGGAGAAGTCCGGGTTGACGCGCGTCAGAGGGTCGTAGACGTTGTAGAAGCGGGAGGCATCGATGAACGTCGACCCGATCGCAGGGTTGAACCCCTCGGCGTCGCCGCCGCCGACGTGGCCCACGCGCAGGCGCCCACCGGTCTTCACCTCGCTGGCCGGCGGAGCGGGCGGAGCGGCCGTCTCGGCCGGAGCACCGGTTTCCGCCGGAGGCGCCGGCTCGGCGGGAGGCGGAGCGGCCGGCTCGGCCGGAGGCGCAGCAGCCTCCTCGTCCCCGCCGCACGCGGCCAGGATGCCCGCGAGACTTGCCGCCACGCCGGCTGCGCCGGCGCTCCTGAGGACGTCGCGCCGTGTGTACTCCCGTTCGAAGATCCAGATCTTCTCGCGCTTCTCGCGCTCAGCCATCGGTTCCTCCTCCTCGCGCGACCCCCGTCGGTCGCCCCTCCGTAGAGCGGCTTTATCCCCTAGTCCGACGCCGAAGTCAAGGAGCCAGTTAGCGTCGGCGTGAGATTTCCAGTCGGAGGGTGGGGCAGTGGGCGGACCGGCTCTATCCTCCGATGCCGGAGCCCTCCATGCAGACCAGAGCTGCCGTCCTCCGTGCCTTCCGCGAGCCGCACTCGATCGAGCACGTGCTGCTGCGCGATCCCGGGCCCGGCGAGGTGCTCGTGCGAATCGTGGGCGCGGGGATCTGCCACTCGGACGTCGGCCAGGCCGACGGCGAGTGGGGCTTCCCGCTGCCGGCGGTGCTCGGCCACGAGGGTGCGGGCGTCGTCGAGGCAGTCGGGCCGGGGGTGACGTCGGTAGCGCCGGGCCGCCGCGTGCTGCTCAACATGGCGCCCGGTTGCGGTCGCTGCCCTCACTGCCTCGTCGGGCGCCCGATCCTGTGTCAGGAGGCTCTCGACGCCATGGGCGAGGGACGGCTGACGACCGGGCCCAGCCCGATCTCGGGCACGACGGGCGTCGTCTCGACGTATGCCCTTCTCGGCTGCTTCGCCGAGCACGCCGTCGTGGCGGAGCGCAGCATGCTCCCGCTCCCCGACGACGTGCCGGCCGACGTGGCCGCCGTCGTCGGCTGCGCCGTGATCACCGGTGTGGGCGCGGCGATCGAGACGCTGCGCGTCGAGGCGGGAAGCCGCGGCTGCGTGATCGGCTGCGGCGGCGTGGGCGTCAACGCGATCCAGGGCGCGCGCGTGCGGGGCGCGGCGGAGATCGTGGCGATCGACCCGTCCGGCGAGCGGCGGGACGCGGCGGCCCGGTTCGGAGCCACGGGGTCGCTCGACCCGAACGACGACGATTCGGTCGCCGAACTGGTCGCCCGCGCTCCCCGCCAAGGCTTCGACTGGTCGATCGTCACCGTCGGCGCCACCTCCGCGATGCGGCTCGGCGTCGACGCGGTACGCCCAGGAGGCACGATGGTCGCCGTCGGGCTCACGCCGGAGAACGACTCGACGCCGATCGACATGCTCGCCGTCGTCACCTACGAGAAGACAATCCGCGGCTCCGCCTACGGCACGCTCTCGCCGCTCGTCCTCGTCCCCCGCATCCTCGACCTGTACCGGCGTGGACTGCTGCTCCTCGACGAGCTCGTCACGCATCGGCTGCCGCTCGAGTCGATCGACGAGGGCTTCGACCTGTCGAGGCGGGCGCAGGGCATGCGGCCGGTGTTGGCGATCACGAACGACGGCCGCTTCGACTAGTGCGGTTTCTCGCAAGGTGCACCCGAAACCGTCGCGAGGTGTAGGCGTCTCATCGACCTGTTGCAGGGAGCTCGAGCTCGAGGTCGAGCTCGTCTCGCAGGGAGATCCCGTAGGAGCCGATCGCCGGCAGCTCGGGCTTCAGCGCCGCACGGGCAGCGTCTACGGCGCCGACGCGCAGGGCGGACAGACGGAAGCCGCGGCGCTGGTAGAAGCGGAGCGCGTCGAGGTTGTCGTTCGTCGTCGTGAGCCAGACGACCGCGCAGCCGCCGTCACGCGCCGCGACGATCGCCGCGTCGAGCAGCCGTGTGCCGATCCCGCTGCGCTCGGGCGAGGCGTCGATCGTGACGATCTCGCACCGCGGGCCGGCGATGCGATAGGACACGTGGCCGGCGATCCGCCCGTCCCGGACGGCGACGAATCCCGGCAGCTGCGCCGGATACAGCCGTTCGCCGTGCGCGACGACCGCGTCCGAGTGCCAGGTCGCGCCTACGTGCTCGAGCAGCGCCGCGGCGTCGACGCGGCTCGACTCGACGATCTCGACCTGGCGGCTCACCGTTCCACCCTCGTGGGGCGATATCATCCGACTACGCAGGCGCGTGGTCAACGACGGTGCTTGCGGAGACACGATGAGCCCGACCGCGACCCAGCTCGGCATCGACCCGCAGGCAATCGAGGCGGCGCTCGACCGGAACATGACGTTCCCGGCGCGCTGGTACTCCGACCCGGCCATCTTCGACGTCGAGCTCGAGCACGTGTTCGCGCGAAGCTGGCAGCTCGTCGCGCACGAGGCGCGAATCCCGAACCCCGGCGACCACCACGTGTGCCGGGTGGCGCACGTCCCGGTGCTGCTGACGCGAGACCTCGAAGGCGAGCTGCACGGATTCGTCAACGTCTGCCGCCACCGTGCCTTCCCGGTCGCGACCGAGGACGGGAACCGCAAGACGCTCCAGTGCCAGTACCACGGTTGGACATACGAGCTCGACGGGTGCCTGCGCAAGGCGCCGCGCTCCGAGCGCGAGCCGGGCTTCGACGCGTCCGAGTTCTCGCTCGTGCCGGTCGCCGTGGAGTCGTTCCGAGGGTTCGTCTTCGTGAACCCGGACGTGAACGCGCCGCCGCTCGCCGAGGCCTACCCGGAGCTCGCCGACCTCTGGACGAGCCGCCATCTCGACTTCGCCGACTACCGCTACATCGACCGCTTCACGTACGAGATCCCGGCCAACTGGAAGGTGTGGGTCGAGAACGCGACCGAGTGCTACCACTGCCCGACCGTGCATAAGAACAGCTTCAGCGACGCCTGGGAGGTTGACGTCGACGTCTACGAATACGTCAACGTCGGCGGCCTGCTTGCCCAGTTCACCCCGTACAACCCGCGCGCGAAGACGTACCGGCCGTACGCCGGGAACGGCGACGGCGCCGCGGCAGGCCACGGGTTCCGCTTCGTCTACATGTGGCCGGGGTCGTTCTTCGCGGTCGACGACTACGTCGCGTTCCCGGGCATCATCATCCCCACGGGTCCCGAGAGCTGCCGCTTCCACGCCGATTTCTTCGTCAACCCGGCCTGCGACGACGAGTTCGTCGAGGAGTGGATCGAGATGTACAACCGCACGCTCGCCGAGGATGCGCAGGCCGTGCTCGTGCAGCAGCCCGGGCTGCGATCCCGGATGGTTCCCCACGGCCGGCTGATGCCGGGCAGTGAGAGCTCGATCGCGCATTTCCACCGGCTCGTCTGGCGAGCGATCTCGGACGCGCTCGAGGCAAGCTAACCCGAAGCCTCGCTCTTGGGCGCTCTCGGCTTCGGCCTCGCCACGGCGCTGCTGTGGGGGATCCTGGCGCTGACCTCGGCCCGGGCCGCCCGCGTGGACGGCCCGTGGACGTCGCTCGCCGCGTACCTCCTCTTCGGCGCGCTCGTGAGCGTGCCGGCCGCGTTCGCGACCGGCCTGCCCGACGCGCCCGCGAGCGACTGGGCGTGGGCCGCGGCCACGGGAGTGGTCATCGTCGGCGCCAGCCTGTGCTGGCTCGCAGCCGTCTCGACCGGGAAGGTGAGCCTCGTCACCCCGATCGTCGCGACCGACGGCGCCATCGCCGCGCTGATCTCGATCGCGATCGGAGAGCGCCTCGGCGCCGGCGTCGGCGCCGCCCTGGTCGTGATCGTGGTCGGCATCGTCCTCGTCTCGGTGCGCGGCGGCATCCACATTCACGGCGAGGGATCGGGGCGCACCGTGCTGCTCGCCCTCGGCGCCGGGGTCATGTTCGGCCTCACGTTCGTGACCGGCGCGCAGCCGGAGGAGCTGAACGCCCTCTGGATCGTCGCCGTCGGCAGGGTCGTGGCGCTCATGATCGCGCTTCCGATCGTCGTGAGCCAGGGCTCGAGCATCCGCCCGAGCCGGGCCGCGCTGCCGTTTATCGCCGTGACCGGCGCCTTCGACGTGCTCGGCTATGCGGCCTTCATCCAGGGCTCCCACACGAGCCTCGCGGTCGCGTCCGTCGTCGCCTCGCAATACGTCGTCGTAGCCGTGCTCGGAGGGGTTCTGCTCTTCCACGAGCGCCTGACCCGGCTGCAGACGGTCGGGATCCTCCTTACGATCGCCGGTGTCACAGCCCTCGCGCTGGTCCAGGCCGTTTGACGCGACCGGCCGGGGCCGCTATACACCCGCCGTGGCTCTGCCCCCGAGCTTTCGCCCCCTGGCGTCCGTCGCGCACTGCGAGGGCGTCGCCACCGGTCCTAACGGCGTGCTCTGGACCGGCGACGAGCTCGGCGCCGTCTTCCGGGTCGACCCCGCCGACGGCGCCCACGAGCAGGTGGCGGACATCGGCACGTGGGTGCTCGGGCTCGCCGCCGACGCGCAGTCTCGCCTCTACGTCTGCGCGTACGCCGACGGGTCGATCGTCCGGGTCGATCCCGCGACCGGGGAGCGAGACGTCTACTGCGACGGGCTCCGCACGCCGAACTGGTGCGTGTTTGCCCCGGACGGCACGCTGTACGTCTCTGAGTCGGGACCGGAGGAGTACGACGCCCGCGCGGGCCGCATCATCCGCATCCCGGCCGGTGGTGGCTCGTTCGAGCCGCTCGACCTGCCTCCGCTCGCCTTCGCGAACGGCATGGCGCTCGCACCGGACGGCACGCTCTACGTCGCCGAGAGTTTCGTGCCCCAGGTACGCGCGGTCCGCGACGGCGAGGCGCCCGTGCACTGCGAGCTGCCGGGCACGGTCCCGGACGGGCTCGCGCTCGCTGCCGACGGCGGCATCCTCGTGACGTCCTACCAGCCGAACCTCGTGCTCCGCATCCCGCCCGGGGGCGGCCCGCCGGAGCCCTTCCTCGACGACTGGCGGGGAACGCAGCTCCTGACACCGACGAACGCCGCCTTCTACGGCCCCGAGCTCCGCGACCTCGCCGTCGCGTCAATCTGCGGCTGGTCGCTGTCCACGGTCGAGACGCCGTGGCCCGGGCAGCCGCTCTTCTACCCGTCGCTCTGAGCTCGCGGTTGCGGGGCCGGATATATCCGGCCCCTACATCCTCCGTTGCGGGCCTGAGATCCGGCCCCTACATCGGCCCGCAGAGCTCGTCTCGCCACGTCTCGGTGTGCTCGCCGAGCGCCGGCGCCGGGGCCTGCGGGACGGGCTCGCCGAGGTCGGCTGCCGCCTCCTCTCGCGTCGCCACGGGGCCGACGCAGACATCCTCGCCGTCGAAGAGCTCGAGCCAATCGGCGAGCGGCCGCTCCCGGAAGACGGCCGTGAGTGCCGCTGTCAACTCCTCCTGGGCGTCCGCGTCGTACTGGCGGGAGGCGAGCTCCGGCCGGCCGAGCAGCTCGCAGACCCGTGCGAAGAACCTCTCCTCGAGCGCGCCAAGGGTGAGGTGACGCCCGTCCGCGGTGGCGTAGATCCCGTAGCAGGCGAGGCCGCCGGTGAGCAGCCTGGGAAGGGGATCGCCGCCCAGCCTGTGCGAGACGAAGCGGTGCGACCCGTGGGTCATCGAGACGACGACGTGCCTTCCGAGCCCGGTGCTGGACCGCTCGTAGAGCGCCGCCAGGATCTCGGCAACCGCCGCGAGCCCGCCGGCGGCCACGTCGGCGGCCTGCACCGGTGGGATGCCCGGCGCCGTGTCCCAGAGAGCCCCCGCCCACCCGAGGTAGTTGACGTCGTGGCCCGCGCGCTGTGCGTGGCGGCCCTCGGCGCCGAAGCCGGTCAGCGAGCAGTAGACGACCGCATCCGGTAGGTCGCCGGGGCCGACGCCGAGCCGGGCGACGACGCCCGGGCGGAAGCCCTCGAGCACCACGTCCGCGCGCGCGCACAGGGCACGGCCGAGCGCCGGGTCACGCTTGAGATCGCAGACGACCGACTCCTTGCCGGCGTTCAAAAGCTCGAACCAGCCCGGTGCGAGCGCCCGCATCGGATCGCCTTCGGGTGGCTCGAGTCGCACCACCCGCGCTCCGAGTCGCAGCAGCTCCCGGCTCGCGAACGGCCCCGGCAGGTACCAGCTGAGGTCGGCGACGAGAAGGCCGGCGAGCGGTCTCGGGAAGGCGCTCACCCGCGGGCGAGGAAGCCGCCGTCGACGGCGAGCGTCCAGCCGGTCGTGAAGGTCGCATCGGAGCAGAGCCACACCGCCGCCTCCGCGACCTCGTCGGCGTCGCCCATGCGGCCGAGCGGGTGGAGCCGCACGAGCGCCTCGCGATCCGCCATGTCGGTGACGGTGTCGGTCATGCCGGCGTCGATGACACCGGGCGCGATGCAGTTCGCGCGCACGCCGAGCGGCCCGTACTCGACGGCGATCGTGCGCGTGAGCATCTCGACCCCGGCCTTCGAGACCGCATAGGCGGAGTCGTGCTCCCAGACGCGCATGCCGGCGACCGAGGTGATGTTGAGGACCGAGCCGCCGCCCGCATCGACGAGCCAGGGCAGCGCCGCGCGGCATACGTAGAACGTCCCGCTGAGGTTGACCCTGATCGTCGTATCCCAGCTCTCGATCGAGAGCTCGCCGACAGGCTTCCACTCGCAGTCGACGGCCGCCGCGTTCACGACGACGTCCAGCCCACCGAGCAGCTCGCGGGCACGAGTCACGGCAGCTTCCACCTGGGTCGAGTCGCCGGCGTCGGCCGGAAGGGCGAAGGCGCGGGACTCGAGCGTGAGGCAGAGCTCCTCGAGCGCCGCGGCGTTGCGCCCCATGCAGCCGACCGTCGCGCCTTCGCGCACGAAGGCGGAGGCGATGGCGCTTCCGATCCCGCCCGCCGCCCCGGTGACGAGCGCCCGCCGGCCGGCGAGCCGCGTGCTCACCCGATTCCACCCGTCCTGGTGCCGCCCATGCCGCCTCCTCCACTGCCGACGTCAGGGCGCTCATACCACATCGACGGCGCCATGGGAATAGCCGGCCCGAGACAGGATCGCGACGGCCGATGAAATTCGACGGTGCCTCAGGTCGTTAGGATCGGGCAGGCAGTCGGTCATCGAGAGGAGAGGCATGGCACAGGATCCCCGCCGCTGGAAGGCTCTCGCCGTACTCGGCATCGCGTACCTGATGGTGGTGCTCGACATCTCCATCGTGAACGTGGCGCTGCCACAGATTCAGGAAGATCTCGGGTTCGCTCCCGAGAACCTCCAGTGGGTGATCAGCGGCTATGCCCTGACCTTCGGTGGCTTCCTACTGCTCGGCGGCCGGGCCGGCGACCTGCTCGGCCGGCGCAAAGTGTTCGTGACCGGGCTCATACTCTTCGCTGCCTTCTCGCTCCTGTGCGGCTTCTCGACCTCGGACGGGATGCTGATCGCCGCCCGTGCCCTCCAGGGCGCCGCCGGCGCGATCCTGTCGCCGTCGGTCTTCTCGATCACGATGGTCACATTCGAGGAGGGCCCCGAACGGAACAAGGCGCTCGGGATCCTGGGCGCGATCGCCGGCTCGGGTGCCGCGATCGGCGTGCTCCTCGGCGGCATCCTGACCGAGTACGCCGGCTGGCAGTGGATCTTCTACGTCAACGCCCCGATCGCCGTCATCGCGCTGCTCCTCGTGTACCGCTACGTCAGCGAGAGCCGCGTCGAGGGCCTGCGCCGCCACTTCGACGCACTCGGAGCGACGACCGTCACCGCGGGCCTGATGCTGCTCGTCTACGCCCTCACGCAGGCGAACAACGCCGGCTGGGGCTCTGCTCAGACGATCGGCATGCTGATCGGTGCCGTCGTCCTGCTCCTCGCCACCCTGGTGATCGAGCAACGCTCGCCGTCGCCGCTCGTGCCGCTCAGCTTCTTCAAGCGGCGCACGCCGACCGGAGCGAACGTGATCGGCTTCGGGCTCGGGACGATGGTGTTCGGGATGTTCTACCTCCTGTCGCTGTACATGGGCGACGTGCTCGGCTTCTCGCCGATCGAGCGCGGCCTCGGATACCTCGCAGTCGCGCTGACTGCCGTCGTGGCCTCGGGCATCGCTCAGGCGCTCGTCACGAAGATCGGCGTCCGGCCGGTCCTCGCGACGGGTCTGACCCTGCTCGGAGGCGGCCTCATCTGGTTCACGCAGATCTCGGTCGACGGCTCGTACGTCGTCGACCTTCTGCCCGGCTTTCTGCTGATCGGGGTGGGCCTCGGCTTCTCCTTCGTCCCGATCTCGATCGCCGCGCTGGCGGGTGTCCCGGGCCACGAGGCCGGCCTCGCATCCGGTCTCATCAACACATCGCAGCAGATCGGCGGAGCGCTCGGCATCGCCATCCTCGTGACCGTCGCGACGAGCCGTACCGACAGCCAGCTCGCCGAGGGAGCCGACGTCCCAGAGGCGCTGACGAGCGGATTCAGCGCCGCGTTCTGGGTCGGGGCCGCGTTCGCGCTGATCAGCCTGATCGCCACCTTCCTGATGCTGCGCCGCGAGGAGCTGGAGGCATCACCCGCGGGGGCGCCGGTCGCCTGACGACCGGCCGATCAGATCGCGCGCACCGGGCCCTGCTCGAACGTCGCCCGGACGGTCGTCGAGAGCCGCTCGCCGGGTGCGAGGGCGATCGCCTCGCCGGCCGCGACGGCCTGCTCGAGCGGGAGCCTCGTCGTCCACGGCTCGATGCCCAGCGCGTAGGAGCCGGCGAGTGGCATCGCCCTGGCCCCGCCGTAGGCCTGCCAGGAGACGAGCCAGCGGAAGAGCGACGCGTCGAAGTCGAGCCGGAAGGAGAGACCGAGCTGCGGGTTCTCGACGGCGACCCACCCGGCGTCGAGGTCGGTGAGGTACACATCGTCGTGGGACGCGGCCTCGGGCCCGGGAATCTCGCGCAGATCCACTGTTCCGCCGGTCCTGAGCACGCCGTGCGGCCAGGTGGAGCGCTGCCCGGGCTCGAGCCGGGCCGTGTCCTCCCAGAGCTCGGGAATCGTGACGATCGTGCCGGCAGGGGCGTGGAGCACCGAGCCGGGGGCCAGGAACGGCGGTCCGACGACGACGTGATGACCCCAGACGAGATGGGCCTGCGCGTCCGAGTCGTTCGTCGCGACCTCGGCGACCTCCAGGGCAGGCACGCCGGCCGGTAGCCGGAGCGTGCGCTCGAGCAGAAAGGGCGTCCGCCGGCAGCGAACCGCGAGCCGTACGGTCGCCGCGTCCACCCCCGACTCGGCCTCGACGACCTGCCACGGAAGCGTGGCGACCTCGCCGTGGAACGGGATCGACTCTCCGCGATACGAGCACGGGTCGCCGGCGCTCGGGAAGAGGGCCTGCCAGCCGCCCTCGTACTGCTCGAGAAACGCGTGCCCGTCGCTGCCGGCGCGCGGTGGGGCCCCCGGCGGCTGCAGGCCCCAGGGCGCCTCGAAGAGCGCGTTCACGCCGCCGTCGGCCCGGGCCAGCTCGACGATGTCGGCGCCCTTGGCCGGGAGGACGGTGACGCGCAGGAGCTCGTTCTCGAGCGTCAACGCCTCCCAGCCGCGGCGCTCGCCGCGCGAGACACGGCAAGGACCGTCAGTCACGGAGGAGCGCGGCGCCGCTCACGGGATCGAAGAGGTGGAGACCCTCGAGATCGACGCTCACCTCCAGCCGCTCGCCGGCAGCGGCGCTCGAGCGCGCGTCCAGGCGGGCCGCGAACGCGCCCTCGAGCTCCAGCGGCCGCTCGCCCACCTCTGCCGCCTCCAGATCCAGGACGCGGATGTAGGCGTACGTCTCGGGCCCGAGCTGCTCGGTGATCTCGACATCGGCTGGAAGCGTCACGTCGCCCTCCCTCGGGTGGAGGCGAGCGTCCTGGAAGTGCTCCGGCCGCAGCCCGGCCAGCACCTCGCCGTCCCGCCGCTCCAGCCGCGACGCCACCGCGGCGGGCAGCTCGAAGCGATACGGCCCGAGCTCGAGCACGCCGCCGGAGAGCCTCCCAGCCGCGAAGTTCATGGGCGGCGAGCCGATGAAGCTTGCGACGAACGTGTTGGTCGGACGGTGGTAGAGGCGCTGTGGCGCGTCGACCTGCTGGATCACGCCAAGCCGGAGGACGGCGACGCGCTGGCCGAGCGTCATCGCCTCCGTCTGGTCATGCGTGACGTACAGCGTCGTCACCCCGAGGCGCCGATGGAGCTTCACCAGCTCGGCGCGCATCTGGACCCGCAGCTTCGCGTCGAGATTCGAGAGCGGCTCGTCCATGAGGAACACCTGTGGATGCCGCACGATGGCGCGCCCCATCGCGACGCGCTGGCGCTGACCGCCCGAGAGCTCGCGCGGCTTGCGCCGGAGGAGCTCGTCGAGCCCGAGCAGCCGCGCGGCCTCGTCCACGCGCTGCTCGATCTCGGAGCGCGGGAGCTTCTGCATCCTCAGCGGGAAGGCGATGTTCTGGCGCACGGACATGTGGGGGTAGAGCGCGTAGCTCTGGAAGACCATGGCCACGTCGCGGTCGCCCGGCTCGACGTCGTTCACCACCTGGCCGCCGATGCGGATCTCGCCGTCCGTCACGTCCTCGAGGCCGGCGACCATCCGCAACGCGGTCGTCTTCCCACAGCCCGACGGCCCGACCAGGATCATGAACTCGCCGTCCTCGACCTCGAGGCTCATCTCGTTCACGGCCACGGTCCCGTCGGGGAACCGCTTCGTCACCGCGTCGAGCTCGATTGCGGCCATCAGCGCACCCGGAGCTGCTCGACGGCCTCGTCGTCCAGCTCGATCCCGAGACCCGGGCCTTCCGGGACGGCGAGCTTGCCCTCACGCAGCTCGAACGGCCTCGTCAGCAGGCCGCCCGCCAGCGGCGAGTCGGCGACCGAGAACTCCGAGTAGGTCGGCTTTGCGGCGCCCGCCGCCATGTGCAGCGACGCGGCGACGAGCACGCCGGTAGAGAAGCAGTGGGGCACGACCTCGACGTTGCGATCCGCGGCCAGGCGCAGGACGTCCCGGGCCACCGTGAAGCCACCGCAGCGTGAGACGTCCGGCTGGAGCACGTCCACCCCGCCGAGCTCGACGAGGCGGCGGAACGGCTCGTACGTGGAGTCAGCCTCGCCGGCGGCGATCCGCACGGCCGCGGCATCGCAGAGCCGGCGGTAGCCGTCGTAGTCGTCCGGCGCCAGCGGCTCCTCGAGCCAGTACAGGCCGACGTCGGACACGCGGTCGAGCAGCGCGAGGGCCGACTCGACCGTGTACGCCTGGCCCCCGTCGATCATCAGGTCGCGCTCCAGGCCGATCGTCTGGCGCGCGGCACGGATCAGCTCCTCGTCGAGACCGGCGTCTCGGCCGAGCGGGCCCCAGCCGAGCTTCAGCGCCCCGTAGCCGGCCTCGACCGCCGCCTGCGCGACGGCAATGACACCCTCCGGGCTCTCCGGCATGACCTCGCTCGCGTAGACGCGGATGTCCGCCGGCCGACCGCCGAGAAGCTCGCAGACCGGCTTTCCGGTTGCCTTGCCCACGAGGTCCCACAGTGCGATGTCGATCGCGCTGACGACGTGGAGCGCGAGCGCCGAGCGCCCGTAGTACGACGAGCCGTCGTACAGCAGGCGCCACAGCCGGGCGGGATCGCCCGAGTCCTCTCCCACCAGCAGCTCCCGCGCGCCACGACTGATGGCGTGCGACGCGGGCATCTCGACCATCGTCCGTGCCAGGTACGGCGACGTGTCCGCCTCCCCGATCCCGACGAGGCCCTCGTCGGTGTGCACGCGGACGAGGAAGGCGTCCTGGGTGCCGTCGGCGCGACCGACGTCCACCTCGGGAAGGCGAACGACGATCGCTTCGACGTCGCTGATGCGCATCAGAACGTCACCGTAAGGCCGCCGTCGACCGTGACGACCTGGCCGGTCACGTACGTGTTCTGGTCGCTCGCGAGCCACGCGACCGGCGCCGCGATCTCCTCGGGCTCGGCGTAGCGCCGGATCGGGAGCTTGCCGTTCTCGACGTAGATCTCGCGAAACCAGTCGGACTCGAGCTCGTTGCGCCCGTCGACCACCGCCATCCGCGTGTTCACGAAGCCCGGCGCGACGGCGTTCACGAGGATGCCGTGCCGCGACAGCTCCACCGCCAGCGTCCGGGTCGCCTGGTTCAGGCCGCCCTTGGCGGCGTCGTACGACAGCGCTGTCTCCTCTCCGAATTCGCCGTGCACGGAGGTGATGTTCACGATCCGCCCGTAGCCTCGCTCGGCCATGCCGCGGGCTGAGCACGTCGCGAGGAGCACGGGGGCCTCGAGGTTGACCGCCAACACCCGTCGCCAGGAGTCGAGAGCCATCTCCAACGCGAGAGCGGGCTCGAAGATGCCGGCGCAGCTCACGAGTATGTCGAGCGGGCCGATCCGTGCCTCGACCTGCTCGACGAGCGTCGCGACGCCCGCCGTCTCGCCGAGGTCGTAGCGGAACGAGTCGACCTCCAGGCCGGTTACCTCCTCGCGATCGACGACCGCGACGCGGGCGTCCTCGGCCAGGAAGCGCGTGACGATCGCGCGGCCGATCCCGTTCGCGCCGCCGGTGACGAGAGCGGTCCGGCCTCGTAGGAGGCTCATGCGGTCGATGGTCGGGGTGCGGGCGGAAGCGGGGTCACACGATTGCCTGCGACCCTAGAATGCACGCCGACGGGCTGTCAAGCGGCATCACCGGCCCGAGCCTACTCGACGATGAAGAACACCGTCCGCCTCCGCGACGTGGCCGCCGCTGCCGGCGTCGACGCGTCGGTTGTCTCCCGGGTCCTCTCCGGCGACGTCCGTCTGTCGGTCCGGCCGGAGACGCGGCAGCGCGTGCTCGAGGCGGCCTCCAGACTCGACTACCGGCCAAACACGGCGGCGCGAACGCTGAAGACCGCGCGCACGATGGCGATCGGCCTGACCGTGCCGGACCTCGCCAACCAGAACTACGCGACCATCGCGGTCGGCGCCGAGGAGCGAGCGGCGGTCGCCGGGTACGTCCTTCTCGTCGCGAGCGGCTCGTCGTCCGAGCGCATGCTCGCGCTCCACGGGAGGATCGACGGCCTGCTCGTCGGCATGGCGACGACGGAGACGCCGCGGCTCGGCCAGTTCGGCCGGGGCCTCCCGGCCCTGCTCGTCAACCGGCGCGAGCCTTGCGGGATCGCGAGCGTGACCGTCGACGACGAGGCCGGCGGGGCGCTCGCCACCCGCCACCTGCTCTCGCTCGGACACCGCGTGATCGGTCACGTCGCGGGCCCGCAGAATGCCGATACGGCGCGCCGCCGGCTGCGCGGCTACCGGCAGGCGCTCGCAAGCTCGGACGTGGAAGGGCGCCCGGAGCTCGTGTGCGAGACGTCGTTCGACGAGGCGGGGGGCCACGTCGCCGCCAACCGGCTGCTACGCCTCAGGCCCCGACCGACGGCGCTGTTCGTGGCGAACGTCCGTGCGGCGATCGGCGCGATGGCGGCGGCGCGTCGGGCCGGCCTGCGGATTCCGGACGACGTCTCGATCGTCGGCTTCCACGACGCTCCCTTCGCCGGCTTTCTCGATCCGCCGCTGACCACCGTCCGCATGCCGCTGCACGAGATGGGCCGGCAGGCCGTCGACAGCCTCCTCTCCCTGCTCGGCGGAGCAGAGGTCGAGGACTCCATGGTCGCGACGCCGCCGGAGCTCATCGTCAGGGACTCGACCGCACCGCCCGCACTCGCTAGCTAGCTGAACCGAAGGAGGACGCACGTGCCGAGTGATTACCCAGAGGGCGCCACGAGGCGCCAGCGCGCGCTCGAGATCGCCCGCGAGGCGGGCGCCGAGGCCGTCCTTGCGGCCCATCCGGCCACCGTCGCGTGGCTCACCGGCTTCGCCGGGGACATCGAGACGGGCCCGAGCCCGTTCTCCCTGCCTGCGCTGGCCCTCCTCCCCGCCGACGGCCCTCCCGTGCTCGTGCTCAGCGAGGACGAAGCCCCGGCCGCGGCCGAGCTCGGCTGCGAGGCGGCGACGTACCCCGGCTTCACGACCGCACCGCTCGACCCGGTGGGAGGAGCCGCGCGGGCGCTCGCCGACGCTGCCGGACGCCTGCGCGTCGCGACGGAGCTCGGCTCGCTCCCCGTGACGCTCGCCGCCGGCCTGGACGTCGTCGACGCCTCCGCGGCCTTCGGCGCGGCGCGGGCCGTGAAGGACGACGACGAGGTCGAGGCGATCCGTGCCGCGATCGCCGTCTGCGACGCGGGCCAGGCGGCCGCCCGGGCGGCGGCGGAGTCGGGCATGACGGAGCTCGACCTGTGGGCCGCCGTCCGCGCTGCGATCGACGGCGCCGCCGGAGGGCGCGCTGCGCTCCTCGCGGACCTCGTCAGCGGCCCGCGAACCGCCGAGATCGGCGGCCCGCCCTCGACGCGGGAGCTCCGCCCGGGCGACCCTGTCCTCTGCGACCTCGTGCCCCGCCCCGCGGCGTACTGGGGCGACTCCTGCGCGACCTTCGTCGTCGGCGGCGAAGGCTCTCCGGGGCTGCGGGAGTCGCACCGGCGCTCGCGCGAGGCGCTGTCGCGCGCCGTCGAGCTCGTGCGTCCCGGGGCCAGGGCCGGCGACATCGACGCCGCGATCCGGTCGGGGCTCGACTACCCGCATCACACCGGGCACGGCCTCGGCACGGGCTATCACGAGGAGCCCCGGATCGTCCCGGAGAGCGACACCGTCCTCGAGCCGGGGATGGTTGTCGCGCTCGAGCCCGGCGTCTACGACGAGGACGCCGGCGAGGGCGTGCGGGTCGAGCAGATCGTGGTCGTCACCGACGACGGCTGCGAGGTGTTGTCGAGCCACGACCTCGAGCTGTAGGGGCCGGATAGATCCGGCCCCTACGACAACTGACCCGCGTCTCGGCTGCGTCGGGCCAGACGAGAGCCGGCCCCACGTCAGAACCAGCATGTCACCCGGCGTGGCGGGCCGGATGAGATCCGGCCCCTACGACAACCGACCCGCGTCTCGGCTGCGTCGGGCCGGATGAGATCCGGCCCCACGTCAGAACCAGCATGCCGCTCGGCTGTGGCGGGCCGGATCAGATCCGCCCCGACAAGAGCTGACCCGTGACTCGGCTGCGTCGACCGGGACGATACGTCCCTATCTCGGGCAGACGGCCTCCTGCACGCGTAGGGGCCGGATCTCATCCGGCCCGCCTGGCGCCGATCAGCCGGCCGGGATCGCCGTGAGACCGCCGTCGATCGTGAGCACCGACCCGGTGATGTACGCGGCGGCGTCCGAGGCGAGATAGACGACGAGCGTGCCCACCTCCGACGGGAGGCCGATCCGGCCCGCCGGGACCGTCTCGAGGTAGAAGGTCTCGTCGATCGCCCCGCGCGCGACGTCTGTGTCCCACATGGGGGTCCTGAGGATGCCCGGGCAGACGGCGTTGACACGGACGCCCTGCCGCGCCCATTCGCCTGCCGCGACCCGCGTCATCATGATCACGGCCGCCTTCGGTGCGCAGTACGTGATACGACCCACGTTCGGCGAGAAGCCCCGGATCGAGGAGATGTTCACCACCGAGCCGGAACCGCGGGGGAGCATGTGTCGACCTGCCGCCCGCATGCAGTAGAAGACGCCGGTCTGCATGACCGCGATCGAGTCGTGCCAGTCCTCGTCGGTGACGTCTTGCGTGTGCGGGCCGACACGGCTGATCCCGGCGTTGTTGACGACCACGTCGATCGGGCCGAGATCGCGCTCGGCCCCGGCGAACGCGGCGTCGACCTGCTCGCGACTCGCCACGTCGGTTGCGTAGAAGCGGGCGGGAACGCCGAGCTCGCCGAGCTCGGACACCGCGCGCTCACCCGCTTCGGCGTCGATCTCGGCCACGGCGACGGCCGCGCCTGCGCGCGCGAGCTCCGTCGCGATCCCGAGCCCGAGACCCGCCCCGGCACCGGTGACGATCGCCACACGTCCATCGAGCGCTCCCATCCCGACCTCCGTTACGCAAACGCTTGACTAGTAGGCGGGCAGCCTGCCATAGTCGCACGGCGTTGGTCAACAGCCCCGGCACCGGCGGCGGCGGACACCTCGTGAGCACCCACCATACGGGGTTCACCGTCGCCGATCTCGAGCGCTCGCTCGCGTTCTACCGCGACCTGCTCGGCTTCGACGTCGTTCTCGAGCAGGAGAAGCAGGGCGGCTACCTCGCGGCCATTGTCGGCTACCCGGACACGCACGTTCGCATGGCGCACCTGAGGGCCCCGGCCTCGGACCACCGGCTCGAGCTCTTCCAGTACCTCGCACCGGAGCCCGAGTCGCGACCTCTCGAGCCGCGACAGATCGGGCCGACCCACGTGTGCTTCGTTGTCGACGACCTGCGCGGGCTGTACGAGCGCCTCTCCGAGGCCGGCGTGGACTCGTGGTTCAGCGAACCGATCGAGGTCGACACCGGCGCCAACCGGGGATCGCTCGCGCTGTATCTGCGCGACCCGGACGGCATCGTCCTCGAGCTGTTCCAGCCGTCCGCGTGAGCGCCGGCGGGCACCGGCTCACGATCCGGGCGGTCGAGACGGTGCCGATCCGGGTGCCGCTCGGACGCATCTACCGCGGTAGCGGCTACCACATGACCCACCGCTCGACCGTCCTCACCCGGGTGCACACGGACGAGGGGATCGTCGGAGAGGCGTACGCGGGCGACGAGGACGCGACCCTCATGGACATCGACCGCATCGTTCGCGAGGAGATCGCGCCGAGGCTCATCGGTGAGGACGCCATGGCCGTCGAGCGCTGCTGGGAGCTCGGACGGCCGAGCACCCGCGACATTCTCCGAGACCGCCGGCTCGGGCTGGTGGCGATGGCGTGCGTCGACACGGCCGTGTGGGACGCGGTCGGCAAGGCCGTCGGCGAGCCGCTCTGGCGGCTCTGGGGCGGCTACCGGCGATCGCTTCCGATGGTCGCGATCGGCGGCTACTACGACACGGGGATCTCGATCGGCGAGGAGATCGAAGAGCTTCGAGGGCTCGGCCTCGCCGGCCTCAAGCTCAAGGTCGGCGGGCGGTCGCCCACGGAGGACGCGCGCCGGTTCCGGGAGGCCCGCGACGCGGCCGGTCCCGATTTCCTCCTCGCGGCGGACGCGAACCAGGCGTGGGCGCCCCAGGAGGCGATCCAGTTCGCACGGCTCGTGCAGGACTGCGACCTCGCGTGGTTCGAGGAGCCGTGTCACTGGGAGAACGACCGCCGAGCCATGCGGGATGTCCGCTTCGCGACGGGAGCCCGCGTCTGCGCCGGTCAGTCCGAGCTATCCGCTGCGGGCTGCCGCGACCTGATGGCCGAGGCGGCGATCGATCAGTGCAACTTCGACGCGTCCTGGTCCGGGGGGCCGACCGAGTGGCGCCGGGCCGCCGCCGTCGCGCACGTGTACGACGTCGCCATGGGCCACCACGAGGAGCCCCAGGTCGCGTCGCACCTTCTTGCCGCGATCCCGCACGGGACCGTGTGCGAGTGCTTCCATCCGGATCGCGACCCGATCTGGTGGAACCTGATCGCGAACCGGCCGGCGCTCGCCGGCGGGATGCTCGAGCTGAGCGACGCGCCGGGGCTCGGCTGGGAGCTCGACGGCGAGTACCTGGAGGCACACCGGCTGGACACGAGCTGAGAGGAGGCTGATGGAGAGGCGGTTCGAAGGCAAGGGGGTCATCGTGACCGGCGGGAACCGGGGCATCGGCCGCGCCATCGTGGAGCGCTTCGCCGCCGAGGGTGCGGACGTGCTGGTCACCGGGCGCAACGAGGAGACGATCGACGCGACGGTCGCCGCCGTCGGGCGTGCCGGCGGGCGGGGCTGGGGGCTGCGTGCCGACATCTGCGCAGATGCCGATCTGGAGCGCATCGTCGCCGAGGCCGCGTCTCGCTGGGAGCGCATCGACGTCCTCGTGAACAACGCCGGCATCGGCTACGAGACGCCGTTCCTCGAGCTGCCTCGCGAGCAGTGGGACGAGGTGCTGGCGACGAACCTTCGTGCCCCGTTCGTCCTCTCCCAGCTCGTTGCGCGCGAGATGGCGAAAACGGGCGGCGGCGCGATCGTCCACATCGCCTCGATCGACGCGTCCGGGGGCGACGGGCCGTATGCGAGCTACAACGCCTCGAAGGCGGGCCTGCTCGGCCTCAACCGGACCATGGCGCTCGAGCTCGCCCCGCACGGCATCAGGGTGAACTGCGTCAGCCCCGGCTTCACCCATACGGACATGACGGAGCAGGGCGTGCCGCCCGGGATGATGGAGTATCTCCTCCATCGCTTCGACCGCGTCCCGATGCGACGGCTGGTCAAGCCGGAGGAGATCGCGGCCGCGTGCGCCTACCTGGCTTCGGAGGACGCCTCTGCCATCACCGGCATCGACGTGACCGTGGACTGCGGTCTCACGGCCAACTGGTACATCCTCGAAACGCTGGAGGGAGCCAACTGACCGGACGCCCGGACGTCGGAAGCTCTGACGCAACAGAAGGAGGAGACTCTATGGACGACGATCGCTTGACCGAGGCGCTCTTCACGCGGCGCCGCTTCCTGCGCACGACCGCCGGCGGCCTCGCCGCAGCCGGCATCGCGCCCATCCTGGCCGCCTGCGGCGGCGACGAGGGAGACGAGGCGGCAGCGCCGCCGCCCGCCGAGCCCGCCGAGCCCGCCGCTCCGCCACCCCCGGCCGCGTCGACGGGCGCCGCAGAGCCCGCGGCGCCGCCTGCGATCGACGGCGGCGGCGAGACGCTCAAGATGTGGTGGTGGGGCGAGCAGGAGGCGATCGGCATCCAGCAGTGGGTGGACGAGACGATCGCGCAGTTCCAGGACGAGGCGAACTACGTCATCGATCCGCTGCTGATGGACACGAGCCAGGTGATCCCGCAGTTCACGACCGCCGCCGCGGCGGGTGAGCCGCGCGGACATCCAGTTCGTGTTCAACGGCATCTACCACATGGAGAACACCTGGCTCGGCTACATCCAGCCGCTCAACGGCCTCGTCTCGGACGACACGCTCGCCGCCTCCGGCGCGACGGCGCTCTCGATCTTCCAGGGGCAGCAGTACCGCGTCGGGTTCTACATCGTCGGCTTCGGGCTCGAGTACGACAAGGCCGCGTTCGAGACGGCAGGCCTCGATCCCGACAGTCCGCCGACGACGTGGGACGCATTCCTCGACGCGTGCGACAAGATCAAGAGCACCGGGATCATCCCGCTCTCCGGCGGGATCAAGGACGGGTTCTTCGGCGAGTGGTACTTCGTCAACACGCTGACCCAGAACCTGAACAGCCCGGCCGACGCGCTCAACCTGTTCATCGGCGAGCTCGACTGGCGCGAGCCGCAGTACCACGAGCACTGGGTCAAGCTGCAGGAGCTGTACGACAACGGCTTCATCAACGACGACATCAACTCCCTCGAGCTCTACCAGGGCATCCAGCTCACCGAGACCGGCAAGGCCGCGATGACGATCAACACGACCGCGGCGCTGCCGGCCGCGCAGGAGATCCTCGGCGACCGGCTCGGCTACATGATCTTTCCGACCTTCGGGACGGGCTCCATGGCCGGAATCCCGATCACCGACACGCAGGGCTTCTGCATCCCGACAGACGCCAACGATGCGCAGGGTGCCGCCGCGTTCCTCGAGTTCATGCACACGGAGGATCGCGTCAACGCGATGTGGACGACCTCGCGGGCGCTGCCGGCGGACGAGAAGTTCGACTCGAGCCTCATCGACGACCCGTTCCTCAAGAGCGTGTACGAGACCTGGTGGGCCGGCGAGCACAACGTGTACGTCGCCGACCTCATGCCGACGCTCTTCTGGACGGACGCGATGTTCGTGATCTCGCAGGACATCCTCGCCGGCAAGCTCAAGGGCGAGGAGTCGGGGGAGATCGCCGCGGAGGTCACCGAGAAGTGGAAGCAGCAGAATCCCGACATGGTCGAGAACTACACGATCTGGGGGCAAGACCTGGAAGTCGCCTAGCCGGAGCCTGCTACTGAGCCGACGGAGGGCCCGCCGTGCTGAAGACGCGTCCCTGGACGCCGTACCTGTACGTCGCTCCCGCGATCCTGCTGATCGGGTTCGTCTTCGCGTACCCGATCGCACGCGTGATCGACTTCTCGCTGCGGCTCATCAGGGGCAACAGCGGGCCCTTCGTCGGCGCCGACAACTACCGCCTCGTCTTCGACGACCCCACGTTCGTGGCGGCGGCGAAGCACTCCGCCCTGCTGCTGCTCGCCGTGCCGGTGCTCCTCCTCATCTCGATTCTCGTCTCGGTGCTCCTGTACGAGCGGGTGCGCGGCTGGCGGATCTACCGCAGCGTGCTCTTCTTTCCGTTCATCCTCGCCGTGCCCGTCGTGGGCATCGTGGCGAGCTACCTCTTCCAGCTGAACGGCGTCATCAACGCGATCCTCGGCGGGATCGGCATCGACGGCCCCGACTGGCTCGGCAACGGCGACATGGCGCTCTGGACGCTCATGTTCGTCATCGTCTGGCGCGAGGTCGGTTTCGGCATCGTCCTCTTCCTGGCCCGCCTGCTGACGCTGCCCGAGGAGCAAATCGAGGCGGCGCGCATCGACGGCGCGGGCTGGTGGTCGCGGCTGCGCTTCGTGATCCTGCCCGAGCTGCGCGGGACGATCGAGTTCTACGCCGTCGTCGCTGCGATCACGATGCTCGCCTGGGTCTTCGGGTACGTCTACACGCTGACCGACGGAGGGCCAGGGGACTCCACCCAGGTGCTCGAGCTCTACATCTACAACCAGGGGTTGCGGAACTCGTTGCCGGGGATGGCGTCAGCCGTCGCGGTGCTTCTGATGGGGGCGACGATGGTCTTCGTCGGCCTGCTCTTCTGGTCGCGCCGGCGGTCCCGCGAGGAGGAGCTCGGATGAGCAGCCTCGACGGGATCGCCGTCCCACCGGTGCCGGAGAAGCGAGCGTGGTGGCGCCGCGCGCGACTCGGCGTCGGCCTCCGTCAGCTCGCGCTCGTGGCGGCGGCGATCCTCGCCCTCTACCCGGTCTGGTTCATGCTGTCGACCGCGTTCAAGGGCCAGGACCAGTACCTGAACGACCTGTACGGCTTTCCCTGGCCGCTCGAGGGCGGCAACTTCAGCGAGGCGGTGCGCGGCGGGGCGTTCTTCACATGGATGAAGAACAGCGCCATCCTGACCGCCGGCTCGGCCGCGCTGGCGACGACGTTCGCCGCCCTGGCCGCGTTCGCCGTGGCGCGGATGCGCTGGCGCGGGCGGGACGTGTTCCTGTCCATCAACGTCGCGCTCCTGATCGTCCCGCCGGTCGTGATGCTGATCCCGCTCTTCACGCTGTTCACCCAGTTCTCGCTCGTCTCGACGTACTGGGGCGTGGTCATCCTCTACGCGGGCCTGACCCTTCCGTTCTCCGTCTACCTGCTCTCGAACTTCTTCAGGACGCTGCCGCGAGAGCTCTTCGAGTCGGCCGTGATGGACAAGGCGTCCCACCTGAGGATCCTCTGGAGCATCGTGCTCCCGCTCTCCGCGCCGGCGCTCGTCACGCTCATCGTCGTCAACTCCCTATGGGTGTGGAACGAGCTGCTCATCGCGCTCGTGTTCCTCCCCGACGAGGGCAAGCGCACGCTCATGGTGGGCGTGACGGTCTTCCAGAGCCGCTACAACCTCGACGTGCCGGTGACCATGGCCGGGATGCTGCTCGCCTCGATCCCGATGTTCCTGCTCTACCTCTTCGGCCAGCGTCTCTTCGTTCGCGGGCTGACGGCGGGCGCGGTCAAGGGCTAGATGATTGATCGGGAATTGTGGTGCCGGCGGGGACGGCAGAGACCGAGCATGAGGACGCGATCATGGCTCGTGCGTACCCCTAGGTACGTGCGAGCCACGAGCGTGGCCTCAGGCGACGGTATCGGCCGCCATCCGGCGGTGCCACGGTTACCGGTCAATTACAGATCAATCATCTAGATCGGCTCGCCGCCTCCGCGCTGGGCGCGGCCCTCGTGCTCCCACGCATCGAGGAGGCTGTCGACGTAGCGTCGCTGCGCGTCCGAGAACGGGACGTTCGCGAGCAGCCGCCGCGCCTCGGCGGGATCGTCGTTCTGGACGGCGGCCTCGAGATGCTCGCGGAAGGGCAGCGGCTGCGCCAGCTGTCGGCGCAGCCACCGGAGCAAGCTGACGGTGGCGGGCTCGGTCACGGCCTCGGCAGCGCCGAATATAGACGCCTTACGCGAGCCGATACTCTTCCGTCGCGTGAAGCTCTTCTCGCACGACACGAAGGCCGAGGCGCTCTCGCGCGCGCCGCTCTTCCAGGGACTGTCGAAGAAGGATCTGCTCGCGCTCGCGAAGGCCACCGAGGACATGGAAGTTCCTGCGGGAAGGGTTCTCTGCCACGAGGGAGCTCTCGGCCACGAGTTCTTCGTCATCGTCGAGGGCGAGGTCGACATCACCAAGAGCGAGAAGCACATCCGCTCGGAAGGGCCCGGCGAGTTCTTCGGCGAGATCGCCCTCATCGACAACGTGCGCCGCACCGCGACGGTGACGGCGAAGACGCCGCTGCGATTCTTCGTGCTGACGCGTCAGAATTTCTCGGCGCTCCTGCACCAGCAGCCGCAGATCGAGCGGAAGATCATGGTCGAGCTCGCCAAGCGTGTGCTCGACCAGTAGCCCGGCGTCGGCGGGCGAGGATCAGGCGACGGCGGCGAGCAGCTCGCGCGCCGCGGCTTCGACCTCTCTGAAGTCGCCGTCCGCCGAGGAGGGCTGGCCGAGCTGGGCGGTCGAGACCCCGACCGCCTTGGCGCCCGCGTCGAGGAACGACCGCGCGCTCGCCGCATCGACGCCCCCGGTGACGAGGATCTCGACGTCCTTGAGCGGGTTGAGCAAAGCGCTCAGGTAGCCGGCGCCGACAGCGCCGGCCGGGAACAGCTTTACGAACGTCGCACCCTGCTGCCACGCGGTGTCGATCTCGGTCGGCGACAGCGCGCCGGGAACGCACGGCACGCCGAGCTCGAGCGCTCGCTCGACCACGGCCTCCTGATAGGTCGGCGCGACGAGGAACTGGGCGCCGGCCTCGACGGCCGCATCCACCTGGTCCGGCTGACGGATCGTGCCCGCGCCCACGGCCGCACGCCCGTCCGCCAGCCAGCGCGCGATGGCGCCGGCGGCGTCCTCCGAGTCGAACGTGAACTCGATCGTGCGAAAGCCGCCGGCCAGGAGCGCCTCGACCGTCGGGTCGACGACGGATCGCGGCAGCCTGCGCAGGATGGCGACGGCGCGCTCGCGACGCACCGCCTCTGCGAGCTCCGAGCGGCGCAGGCGCTCGGCGACCCCGGTCGTGTCGGCAACGGCCATCGCTCACATCGTAGGCGGTCCGTGACCGGCGGCGAGTTGACGCCGTCTGCTCGGGAAGCTATGAGGAGCAGATCGTGCGCACGCTAGGGGTCGACATCGGCGGGACGAGCGTCAAGTGGGTCGTGCTCGAGCACGAGTCGACGCCGCGGGTCGTGTCCGAGGGGCAGGTGGCGACCGAGCCCGAGCTGGGGCCCGGCGTCGTGCTCGACCGGATCGCCGCGCTGGCGCGCGAGCTCGGCTCGGCGGAGGGCGGGCTGCAGCGTGTGGGACTCGGCATGCCCGGGCCGCTCGACCTCGAGCGCGGCCGCACGGTGTTCCTCGGCAACTTCCCCGGCTGGGAGGACTACGCGGTCGTGGAGCCGCTCGAGCAAGACCTGGGCCTCCCCGTCGCGCTCATCAACGACGCCCGCGCGTTCACGCTCGCCGAGCTCGAGCTCGGGGCCGGCCGGGGCTGCTCGACGCTGGTCGCGTTCACGCTCGGCACCGGCATCGGCGGGGGCGTCGTCGTCGACGGCCGGCTCCTGCTGCACCTGAACGGCACGGTCGGAGAGCTCGGCCACCAGACGCTCGAGCCGGACGGGCCGCCCTGTGGCTGTGGCAACAACGGCTGCCTCGAGGCGTTCTCGGCAGGCCCGGCGATCGCCAGAGCAGCCGGGATGGCTACGCCCGAGCTCGTCGTCGAGGCGGCGCGTGCCGGAGACCGCCGGGCCGCCGACGTGCTGGCGCGTGCGGGCGAGTACCTCGGTATCGGGATGGCGAACGTCGCCGTCATCGTCGGGCCCGAGCGGATCGTCGTCGGCGGCGGGGTGGCGGCAGCCGGTGAGCTGATCCTCGAGCCGGCCCGGCGTGAGCTCGCGCGGCGGCTCACGGTGATCCCGTCCGACCTGATCCCGATCGTGCCGGCCGAGCTCGGCCTCCGTGCCGGAGCGATCGGCGCCGCCCTCTGGGCGACGCGCTCGAACTAGAATCGTCCTGAGAACCTGACGGAAAGGGGAAGCGCGTATGCCCACACCCGAGCGCCTGCACGGCGTCGTTCCTGCCATCCCGACCCCGTTCACGGCCGACGGGCGCGAGGTCGACGAGGCGGCGCTGCGCCGCATCGTCCGGCACGTCGTCGACGGAGGCGTCCACGGGATCATGACGACCGGCGGGACGGGGGAGTTCCCGCACCTGTCGCGCGAGGAGCGCCGCCGCGTCACCGAGATCGCGGCCTCGGAGGCCGGCGGAGCGGCCCCGATATACGCCGGCACCGCGGCGTGCGCCACCTGGGAAGCGATCGCGCTGATGGAGGACGCCGCGGCGGCAGGCGCGGACGCCGCCATCCTGACCCCTCCGTTCTACTTCCGGATCCCCGACGACATGCTCTACCGCCACTTCGAGGACGTGGCCGAAGCCGGCGTCATACCGGTCGTCGTGTACAACAACCCGCTCTACACCGGCAACAACCTGAGCCCGCAGCTGATCGCGTCGCTGATGGAGCTGCCGAACGTCATCGGGCTCAAGCAGTCGAACGACGACCTCGGACAGCTCGTCGAGGCGCTGCGGCTGTCGGCCGACAGCGGCCGCTCGCTCTGCACCGGCATCGACAGCCAGTTCTACGCGGCGCTCTGCGTGGGCGCGCGCGGGATCTACTCGACGGCGGCGGCCATCGTCCCGTCCCAGATGGTGCGCCTGTACGACCTCGCTCGGGCGGGAGATCACGCCGGTGCGCGTGCCCAGCACGAGCTCCTGCAGCCGCTCAACCGCTTCCTCGAGTACGACCCCGGCTACGTCTCGCCGACGAAGGAGGCGCTCGAGCTGATGGGCATCGGCTGCGGGCCGGTGCGCCGTCCGTTGCCGGACTTCCCCGACGAGGAACGTCCCGCGCTCCGGGAGGCGCTGGCCGCACTCGGTGCGCTCGAGCAGGTGCCCGCGTGAGGCTCGTCACCTACACGGCGAACGGCGGCGCCGCAAAGGTCGGCGTCATGGACGACGATCGCGTCGTCGACGCGGGCTTCGACGGCGACATGGTGGAGTTCGTGGCCGGCGGCGACGCGTCGCTGGCGACCGCGGAGGAGGCGCTCGCCGACGGCAAGGCGTCGCATCCGCTGGCGGAGGTCAAGCTGCTGGCGCCGCTCGTGCCGCCGACGATCCTCAACTCCGGCCAGAACTACTGGGACCACCGGGACGAGAAGCCGGAGGTCGACCAGAAGGAGCCGGAGTTCTTCCTCAAGGCACCGCTCGCCGTCATCGGCCCGGACGAGCCCGTGATCCTCGACCCGATCGTGACGAAGAAGCTCGACTACGAGGTCGAGCTCGCAGTCGTGATCGGCAAAGCGGGCCGCCACATCCCGGTCGAGAAGGCGCTCGACCACGTGTTCGGCTACACGGTCGCAAACGACATCACGGCGCGCGACCGCCAGGCCGTGCCGCATCCCCAGGGCGGCTTCGAGTACGCCCTCGGCCCCGGCAAGAACTTCGACACGTCGGCGCCGCTCGGCCCCTGGATCGTGACGCGCGACGAGATCGCCGACCCCCAGGCGCTCGAGCTGCGGACGTACGTCAACGAGGAGATCCGCCAGAGCAACTCGACCGCGAAAATGATCTGGTCCGTCGCCGAGATCGTCGCCTTCTTCTCGCACTTCTACACGCTGCCGCCCGGGCTCGTCATCGAGACGGGCACGCCCGGCGGCACGGCGTGGGCGACCGATCCCGAGATCGGCGGCAAGCCGTACGACCGCGACGACGTCCGCCGCGGCGGCTACCTGCAACCCGGAGACGTCGTCCGGGTCGAGATCGACGGCATCGGGACGCTCTCGAACCCGATTGTCGCCGGCACAACCGGCTGAAAGGAGGAGCACATGACGCTACTCGTTCCCGACGCTCCCACCCTGTACCTGAACGCGAGGCTGATCGACGGCAACGGCGGCAAGCCCGTCACGAAGGCCGCCGTGCTCGTCGAGGGCAACAAGATCACGAAGGTCGGCAAGACGCCCGACTTCGGCGAGAGCCCGAACGGCAACATGCGCGTGCTCGACCTGGAGGGCAAGACGCTCATGCCCGGTCTCGTCGAGGGGCACTTCCACATCTCGTTCTGGGGCGTGCGCGAGCTGCCCGACCTCGACCTGAAGCTCCCGGCGGAGCGTACGACCGTGTACGCGGTCAAGAACGCCGAGCTCGCGCTGCGTTGCGGCTATACGGCCGTCGCGAGCGCCGGGGCGCTGCACCGGATCGACGTGGCAATCCGCGACCTCGTCAACGAGGGCGTGATCCCGGGGCCACGCATGGCTGCCTCCGGCCGGGACATCTGCGCCACCTCGGGCATGCTCGACTGGAACCCCTCCTTCTGGAACCTCGGCATGGACGGGCTCGCGATCTTCGCCGACGGCGTCGAGGAGGTGCGCAAGGCCGTCCGGATCAACATCAAGGAAGGGTGCGACGTCATCAAGCTGTACGTGACGGGCGAGGGTCTGCTGCGCCCGGGCGTGCCACCCGAGGAGACGATGTACTCCTACGAGGAGATCGCGGTCGCGGTCGACGAGGCGCACAAGCGCAACCGCCAGATCGCCGCGCACGTGCGCGGGAACGACGGCGTCAAGCTGTGCGTGAAGGCCGGCGTCGACGTGATCGAGCACGCCACCTACGCGGACGACGAGGCGGTCGAGATGATCGCCGAGCGCAAGGACTCGCTCTTCGTCGTGCCCGGCCTCGGCTACCACTGGGGCATCCTCGAGAAGGGCGTCGCCTGCGGCATCCCGCCCGACGTCATGGCGGCGACCGAGTACCAGGAGGAGTGGGAGGTCGGCTGCGAAGCGATGAAGAAGCTGAAAGACGCCGGCGTCCGCGTCATCCCGGGCGGCGACTACGGCTTCGTCTGGTGTCCCCACGGCGAGTACGCCAAGGACATCGAGCTGTTCGTCACCGACATGGGCTTCTCGCCGATGGAGGCGATCGTCGCGGCGACGAAGCACGGCTCCGAGCTGCTGCGCATGGAGCACCTCTGCGGCACGATCGAAGAGGGCAAGTGCGCGGACATCATCGTCGTCGACGGCGACCCGCTCGACGACATCGCGATCCTGCAGGATCGCTCGAAGCTCTCCATGGTCATGAAAGACGGCAAGGTGATGGTGAACAGCCTCGGCCTGCCGCAGGAGCTGACCCACATCCCGGACTTCATGATGGACATCGAGCACATCCAGAACGCGAAGGCCGCCGCACCGACCATGCCGACGGCGGCGGAGGTTCAGCACTGACTTCGTCAGTGCTGAACCTGAACGGAAGGGGTCGTGCGCCAGCGCGGCGCCTTCCGCGGCTGTAGGGGCCGGATATATCCGGCCCGTCGAACCAACCGCTGGAGACGCGCGACGCCTTCCGCGGTATGTAGGGGCCGGATCTCATCCGGCCCGTCCCGCCGCAACGCACAGACCCGCGGCCGGATCGCGTCCTCCCGGTTAGGTTGTACGGGGCGGATCCCATCCGGCTCCGTTGACCGCTAGGAGGAGGGAGCGATGGCAGAGATCGTCGTGAACGGCGTGCGGACCTGGTACGAGGAGGTGGGCACGGGTGAGCCGGTCGTGCTCGTGCACGGTCTTGGCGGCACCGGGCAGGACATCTGGAAGAAGGTCCTGGCGGAGCTCGCCGAGTCTTTCCGGGTCGTCGCCTACGACGTGCGCGGCTCCGGCCGGAGCGACGCGCCACCGGGCCCGTACACGGTCGGGGGCCTCGCGGACGATCTCCAGGCGCTGCTGGTCGCGCTCGGGTACGAACGGGTCGCGATCGTCGGCCATTCGATGGGCGGCGGCATCGCGCTCGAGCTGGCGGGTCGTGACCCGGCGCGCGTCCGGGCCGTCGTCGGCGTCGGCGCGGTGGCGGAGCTGCCCGAGCAGGGCAGAGCGGGCATGGCCGCCCGCGCAGAGACGGTCGAGGCCGAGGGAATGGTCGCCGTTGCCGAGACTGTCGCCACGAACGGCCTCGCACCGTCGTTCCGCGCGACCTATCCCGAGGACTACCAGGAGTTCGTCTCGCTGATTGCGTCCAACCGTCCGGAGGGCTACGCGGCGCAGTGCCGTGCGCTCGTACAGATGGCCGTCGACCTCGAGCGGGTAGCCACGCCCGTGCTGCTCGTCTCCGGTGAGCTCGACCAGGCCTCGCCGCCGGCGATGAACGAGGCGAACGCGGCCAGCCTCCAGAACGCCCGTTTCGTCGAGGTTCCCGATGCGGCCCACATCCTCCCGTGGGAGAAGCCTCGCGAGCTGCTCGACGCGGCCGTGCCGTTCCTTCATGGCTCGTCCTAACCCACTCGCTTCGGCCGGACGTGACCGGGGCGTCTACGGAGCCTGGTGCACGCTCGGTAGCCCGTTGAGCGTCGAAGTCCTCGGCCGGCTCGGCTTCACGTACGTCTGCGTCGACCTCCAGCACGGTCTCGACGGCCTCGAGTCGGCGGCGCAGTCGATCCAGGCGATCTCGACCACAGGCGCGCTACCGTTCGTGCGCGTTCCGGCGAACGAGCCGTGGCTCATCGGCCGCGTGCTCGACCTCGGCGCGCGTGGGGTGGTCGTCCCGCTCGTCTCGACGGCGGCCGAGGCGGCCCGGGCTGCCACCGCGTGCCGATATCCGCCGGAAGGCGTCCGCAGCTGGGGAGCCGTGCGGACCTCCGGCAGCCTCGGCGCGACGGCGGTGGAGCGGAATCTCGGCGTCCTGTGCATCGTCATGGTGGAGACCGTCTCGGCCGTCGAGAACCTCGAGGCGATCTGTGGGACAGCCGGTGTCGACGCCGTGTACGTGGGCCCCAGCGACCTCGGGCTCAGCCACGGTCTGCCGCCGGGATCCGAGCTCGACCGGGTGATCGCCGGTATCGCCGAGACGTGTGCCCGGCACGAGGTTCCCGCGGGCCTGCACACGAGGTCCGGAGCCGCCGCGAGGGCGGCGATCGGCACGGGCTTCGCCTTCGCGACGATCGCGTCCGACCGAGACCTGCTCGCTCGCTCGGCGCGCGCCGAGCTCGCCGAGGCGCTCGGCGGCGAGCCGGACGGCCGGAAAGTGGAGGAGGCCGATCTGCTCCGCGCCGCCGCGTACACCAGCTAATGCCCGCCGTCGCGGCAGACGAGCTCGAGGAGCTCGTCCAGCGGGTCTTCGTCGCGGCCGGTAGCCCCGTCGAGGCGGCACGGACGGTCTCGACGTCGCTCGTCCTGGCGAATCTGAAGGGCGTCGACTCGCACGGGATCGTCCGCGTAGCCGAGTACGTCCCGCTGATCGACCGCGGTCGAATCGTCCCGGACGCGGTTCCGCTCTGCGAACGGGACGGAGCTACGGTGCGTGTAGACGGCCGCTGGTGCTTCGGACAGGTCGCCGCCCGCCGGGCTTCTGAGAGCGCCGCCGCCGCGGCCCACGAGACGGGCGTGGCGGTCGCGACCGTGCGTCACGTCCACCACGTTGGCCGTCTGGGCGAGTACGTCGAGGTCGTCGCCGCCGCGGGCGGCATCGGGCTCGCCTTCTGCAACAGCGGCCCGCCTGGAGGGCGAGTCGTTCCCCACGGCGGCCGCCGTGCCGCGCTGGCGACGAACCCGCTCGCCTATGCGGTACCGGCCGGCTCGCGGCCGCCGATCGTGGCCGACTTCTCGACTTCGGCAGCGGCGGAGGGCCGCGTGCGACTGGCGCGACAGAACCGGCTCGAGGTGCCTGACGGATGGCTCGTCGACGCGGACGGGCGCCCCACGCGTGACCCCGAGGCGCTCTACCAGGGAGGCACCCTGCTCCCCGCCGGCGGACATCGAGGCTACGCGCTCGCCCTCCTCGTGGAGATCCTCGGCGGCGTGCTCGCCGGCGCAGGCACCTCGTCCACCGGCGACGCACCCGGCAACGGACTCCTCCTCGTGGCCCTCGACCCGGCGCGCTGGGGTGGCGCCGAAGCTTTCTTCGCGGGCGTCGACGCCGTGGCCGACGCGGTCACCGCGGTCGACCCGGCGCCCGAGTTCGATCGCGTCCGGCTTCCGGGCGAGCCCGAGGCCGAGACCGAGTCCCGTCGCCGAGCGGAGGGAATTCCGGTACCCGAGGCGACGTGGGAGGAACTGCTCGCCGTCGCAACTCGCCTCGGCGTCCGGCTGGTTGACATCTGATCCACAATCGGACACCCTCCCCCGGATCCAGTCGCAAGGGCGCCGGAGCGGTGTGGAGAGTGAGGGGATCAGGCTGGTAGAGGACGCGCCTGCACAGACGTGAGAGCCGCCGGGCAGGCAGAGCGACGTGCGGTGTGGCGTCCGCTATCAAGCGTGCCCGGGGATCGTCTCATGCTCTGAAACCACGGCGTGATCGAGGAAAAACGACCTGAGCGAGGGAAAAGGAGAGGAGAGCTTGATGAGGGACAGGACCTGGAGGTTCCTGGGCATCGTGGTACTCGCCGCGGCCCTATCGATCGTCGCCGCCGGCTGCGGCGGAGACGACGAGGAGGCGGCAGCGCCGCCGCCCGCACCGCCGGCTGAACCGGCCGAGCCTCCGGCAGAGCCGCCCGCCGAGACGGGCGCGGCCGACACCGGCGCGACCGACACCGGCGCGACCGAGGCGCCCGCGACGCCGGTGGACTGCACCGCGAGCATCGGGCTCATGGCGCCGATCACCGGTCCCGCCGCGACGATCGGCGAGGAACAGCTCAACTGGGCGAAGCTCGCCGTCGACCAGTTCAACACGGAACGCGGCACCACCTTCACCATCGTCGAAGGAGACACCCAGCTCGATCCCGCAATCGCGACGACCGTCGCGCCGCAGATGATCGAAGACGCGTCCGTGGTCGCGGTTGTCGGCCCGGCCGGTAGCCAGGAGGTCGACGCGGTCGGCCAGCTCTTCGGTGAGGCAGACATGGCGTTCATCTCGATGTCAGCAACGGCGACTTCGCTGACGACGAGCGGCGACTACCCGACGTTCTTCCGCGTCGTCCCCCGTGACGACGATCAGGGACCGACGGTGGCCACCTACATCGCGGAGGACATCGGCGCTACGACAGTGATGATCATCGACGACCAGAGCTCGTACTCCACCGGGCTTGCCGATGAGGCACAAACCGCCCTCGAGGCGGCAGGCGTTACCGTGTCACGTGAGTCGATCAGTCAGGATCAGACGGACTTCTCGGCGCTCGTCTCGACGATTCCGGACGACGCAGAAGTGGTGTTTCTGCCCTGGCAGCTCGCCGCCAACGCGCAGACCTTCGGCGAGCAGATGGCCGAGCAGGGCAAGACGGCCGTGATCTTCGGCTCCGACGGCCTCTTCTCGGCCGACTTCACGATCGACGGCTCCTACGTCTCCTCGTTCGCGCCGGACATCAAGGGCATTCCCGAAGACGCAGAGCTCGTCGAGGCGTTCACGAGCGAGTACGGCGACTTCGGCACCTTCGGCCCGCCCACCTTCGAGGCGGCCAACGTCGTCATGGAGGCGATTACCCGCGTCTGCGAGGGCGGCCTGACACCGGATAGGAACAACGTGCTCGAGGAGATGCGCAATACAGACGTTCCCCTCGGGATCCTCGGCCTGCCGATTCGGTTCGACGAGAGCGGCGACATCGTCGAGCGGCGCTTCTACATCTTCCAGATCGAAGGCGGGGAGTACACGCTCATTCAGTAACTCCCTGACCGCCACCACGATCCTCGACGCCGTGCGGCCCCTTCTCAGGGGCCGCACGGCTCAGTAGGCTCGGGCTCCCCCGTGGACTTCTTCGTTCAGCAGCTCGTGAACGGCCTGACGCTCGGCAGCGTCTACGCGCTGATCGCGCTCGGCTACTCGATGGTCTACGGGATCCTCAAGCTCCTGAACTTCGCCCACGGCGAGGTCTACATGATCGGCGCCTTCATCGGCTACGGCGTGCTCACCGCGCTCGGCGGCGCCGTCGATCCGATCCTCCCCGTCGGCATCGTCCTCCTCCTCATGTTCCTGGCCTCGATGCTCGGCTCCGGGCTGCTCGGGGTCACGATCGAGCGCTTCGCCTACCGTCCGCTTCGCGACTCGCCTCGTATCGCGCCGCTGATCAGCGCGATCGGCGTCTCGTTCTTCCTCCAGGCCTCGGCGCTGCTGCTGTTCTCGGCGGACTTCCGCACCTACCAGACACCCGAGCTGGTCAGCCCGACGACCGGGATCGACGCCGGCCCCCTGCGGATCTCGCTGATCCGGATCATCGTCATCGTGTCGGCGTTCACGCTCATGATCGCGCTGACCCTCTTCGTCGGGCGCACGAGGCTCGGCAAGGCGATGCGGGCGACGTCGTACGACCGCGAGGCCGCGGCGATGATGGGGATCGACGTGGACAGGGTGATCGTGATCACGTTCCTGATCGGATCGGCGCTCGCCGGCGCCGCGGGTGTGATGACGGGGCTCGTCTTCGGCCGCATCTACCACTTCATGGGGTTCGTCGCGGGCCTCAAGGGCTTCACCGCCGCCGTCATCGGCGGCATCGGCTCGATCCCGGGCGCCATGCTCGGCGGGCTCGTGATCGGGTTCGCCGAGTCCTTCACGGCGGCGTACATCTCTTCCACCTACCAGAACCTGATCGTGTTCGGAATCCTGATCGTCGTCCTGCTCGTCCGGCCTTCCGGCCTGCTCGGCTCCGCGACCATCACGAAGGTGTAGGTAGTTGTGCCCAAGGTAGGTACCGACGAGTGGGTCGCCCAGATCGAGGGACGGGTCGACCGCTACGGCGGCCGCGCCGGGCCGCTGCTGCGCGCGTGGGATCGGACCACCATGCAGCACAGATTCGCGCTCTTCCTCGTCATCGCCGCGGCGTTCCCCTTCGTGACCAGCTCGGACTACCACGTGCGCATCGCCATCAACGTGCTCCTGCTGGCCATGCTGGCGGTCGGGCTCAACATCGTCGTCGGCTGGGCTGGCCTGCTCGACCTCGGATACGTGGCGTTCTACGGTTTCGGGGCGTACGCGTACGCCTGGGTCTCGTCGGACCACTTCGACCTCCACTGGCCGACGGTGCCGACGATGCTCGCGGTCACGGCCATGACGGCGCTGCTCGGCCTCCTGGTCGGCCTCCCCTCGCGTCGCCTGACAGGCGACTACCTTGCGATCGTCACGCTCTTCTTCGCCCAGATTTTCTACGAGCTGACGATCAACCTCGACCGGATCAACGTCCCCTGGTCCGACCGGACGCTGAACCTCACCGGCGGGCCGAACGGCATCCCCGGTATCGACGACATGGTCATCTTCGGCATCGACCTCACGAGCTTCCAGGACTACTACTTCCTGCTCCTGATCCTGCTCGCCGTCGTCGTCGTCCTCCTGCACCGCCTCAACCAGGCGAGGACCGGGCGCGCGTTCCGGGCGATCCGCGAGGACCCGCTCGCCGCCGAGCTGATGACCATTCCCATCAACTGGCTGAAGCTGCTCGCGTTCTCGATGGGAGCCGCCGTCGCCGGCCTCACCGGCACCGTGTTCGCGGCCGTGCAGACCGGCACGTTCCCCCAGAACTTCCAGGTGATGCTCCTGATCATGGTCTATGCGGCCTTGGTCCTCGGTGGCTTGGGGAGCATCCCAGGTGCGATCCTCGGCGCTGTCATCGTGGCGTCGGTGCCGGAGATCCTGCGCACGCCCGACAGCGCGCGGTGGCTCTTCTATGGCGGTATTGCGATCGGGCTCCTCTGGTACGTCCGCCCGTGGGTCCGGCTCGCCGCGGTGGTGGCCGGGGCGATCGCGATCGGATTCGTCGTGCACGCCATCGTGGGCGCGGGCTGGCCGGACGCCGTGGGCGGCGAGGTCTCGACCGGCGGTGTGATCGCATCGGGGATCGACGGGTGGGTTGTCTTCCCCGCCGAGACGCAGACGATGGTCGGCAACTTCGCCTTCGTCGCCCTGGTCGCGGCGGTGCTCGCGCTCACGCGCCTCGCGGGCTGGTACCGCGCCGCGCTCATGGCGCCCACTCTGTACCTCGCCGCGTTCGTATGGGAGACCCGGCTCGTCGAGCAACCGAGCGTTACGCGCCAACTTCTGTTCGGGGCGCTGCTCGTCGTGATGATGGCGGCACGCCCGCACGGCATCCTCGGGAGGCCGCGGGTGGAGGCCGTCTGATGGCGCCGCTGCTCGAGCTGCGCGAGGTGCGGAAGGGTTTCGGGGGGCTCGCGGTCATCCAGCGTCTCGACCTCGCAGTCGAAGAAGGCGAGATCGTGAGCGTGATCGGGCCGAACGGCGCCGGCAAGACGACCCTCTTCAACCTCATCACCGGCGTCTACCCACCGGATGGAGGGGACATCCTCCTGGACGGGGCGAGCGTCCTCGGGATAGAGCCGCACGTGATTGCGAGGCGCGGCATCGCCCGCACCTTCCAGACCCTTAGGTTGTTCCTCAACATGTCCGTGAAGGAGAACGTGATGGCTGCTGCCTACGGCCACACGAAGTCTCGCCCCTGGCAGTCGATGCTCCGGACGCCGGCTTCCCGCCGAGAAGAGCGGGAGACCTCCGAGCTTGCGGACGACCTCCTCGCGTTCTTCGGGACGCGCCTGCAGGGCTATCGTCACGATCAGCCGGCGTACAGCCTTTCGTACGCCAACCGCCGCCGGCTCGAGATTGCCCGGGCGATGGCGACGCAGCCCCGGCTGCTCCTGCTCGACGAGCCTGCCGCGGGGATGAACCCCAACGAGACGCTCGAGATCACCGAGCTGATCGGCCGCCTGCGCCAGGAGCGCGGCTACACGATCCTCGTGATCGAGCACGACATGCACGTGGTCGAGGGCATCTCGGACCGCGTGGTCGCTCTCGACCACGGCGAGAAGATCGCGGAGGGCACGTTCGAGTCCGTCGCGACCGACCCGCGCGTGGTCGAGGCCTATCTCGGCTACGGCGCGACGGACGCCTCCTGATGCTCGAGCTCGACGGCGTCACCACGTACTACGGCCAGATCCAGATCCTCCAGGGCATCTCGCTCCAGGTCGGCGAGGGCGAGCTAGTCTGCCTCCTCGGCGGAAACGCCTCGGGAAAGTCGACGACGCTCAAGACCATCCTCGGCATCGTCCAGCCGAGAAGTGGACGCGTCCTGTTCCGGGGCGAGGACGTGACCGCGTGTTCGACGAGCTTCCGCGTCGGCCGCGGCATGGCGATCGTCCCGGAGAACCGGCGCGTCTTCGCGCCGATGACCGTGCTCGAGAATCTCGAGATGGGCGCGTACCTGCGCAAGGGCCCGAGCACGGAGGATCTCGAGCGCGTCTACGGATTGTTCCCCCGCCTCCACGAGCGACGATCGCAGCTCGCCGGAACGCTCTCCGGCGGGGAGCAGCAGATGCTCGCCATGGGCCGAGCGCTGATGGCCCGTCCGGAGCTCCTGCTCATGGACGAGCCGTCCATGGGCCTCGCCCCCATCCTCGTCGAGCAGAACTTCCAGCTCATCAAAGAGGTGAACGAGAGCGGCGTCACCGTGCTGGTTGTCGAGCAGAATGCCAACATGGCGCTCTCGATCGCAGACCGCGGCTACGTGCTGCAGACCGGACGTATCGTGCTCGCCGACAAGGCCTCCGCCCTGCTCCGCAACGAGGATCTGAAGAAGGCGTATCTTGGGCGCTGAACGAATCCCCGGCGCCGACCTCCCGGGCCGGATCCGGCACCGCTTCCCGATCTTCGAGCGGCTCGTCTACGTCAACAGCTGCTCGCAGGGCGCGCTCTCCGACGCAGTAAGAGACGCCTACGCCGGCTACCTGGACGACTGGGACGAGAGGGGCGCGCCCTGGGACTACTGGGTCGAGCGGGCCGAAGCCGCGCGGGCGAGCTTCGCCGACCTCGTGGGCGCCGACCCCGACGAGATCGCCGTGACGACCTCGGTCTCGGCCGGGGTCAGCGCGCTCCTGTCCGGCATCCCGTTCGACGGCAACAGAGCGAAGATCGTCGTCAGCGACTTCGAGTTTCCCACCATCGGCCAGATCACGCATGCCCAGGAGCTCCTCGGCCGCCGAGTTGTCCACGTGCCGGCGGCACCGGACTCGACCATCCCGCTCGAGCGGTTCGAGGAGGCGATCGACGAGGACACGGCGCTGGTCTGCGTGACGGCAGTCTGCTACCGCAACGGCAGCCGCCTCGACCTCGAGGGCGTCATCCGCCTCGCCCACGAACGGGGGGCGCTCGTGCTCGTGGACGCCTATCAGGCCGTCGGAGCGCTTCCGATCGACGTGCGCGCCCTGGACTGTGACTTTCTCGCCGCGGGTGCTCTCAAGTACCTCCTGGGCTCGGCCGGGCTCGCGTTCCTGTACTGCCGCAGCGATCTCGTCGAGCGCATCGTTCCGACTCAGACGGGCTGGTTCGCGGACCGCGACATCTTCGACATGGACATCCACGACTACTCCCCGGCCCCCACAGCGCGTCGCTTCGAGGCGGGGACGCCGCCGGTTCCCTCGATCTACGCTGCGATCGCCGGCATGGAGCTCATGAGGGAGGTCGGGATCGAGGAGACCGCGGCCCACGTCCGGGAGCTGACGGGCCTGCTGATCGAGGGCGTCGAGGAGGAGCTCGGCGGCAGGGTGGTCACCCCGCGCGACCCGACCCGCCGCGGGCCGCTCGTCGCCGTCGCGTCGAGCGACGATCGGGCGCTCGTGGCCGCGCTCGAGCGGGAGGGGATCGTGACCTCGTGCCGCGACGGCAACCTCCGGGTCTCACCGCACTGCTACAACACCCGCGAGGACATCGAAGCGGTGCTCGCGGCGCTCTCCCGCAACCGCGACCTGCTCTAACCGACGACGGTGCTGGCGACCGTATCCTGACCGGAAAGGGCCGCGTTCAGGTCCCGCTCTACGCCTGGCTCTGGAGCGTGGCCGTCACCGTGACGGACGCGCTCGCGCGGATCAGGTGGGAGAACGGGCAGCCCGCGTCCGCGTTTTCGGCGAGTGCCGCGAAGGTCTCCTGACTCACGTCCGCGACCTGACCGCGGGCCTCGATTGCCGAAGCGACGATGCGGTGCCCGGCGCCCTCGACCTCGTCCATCGTGATCGTGCAGCGCACGTCGAGCCGTGCAGGCGGTGTGCCTGCCTCCGTTAGCTCGGAGACGAGCGACATCGCGAAGCACCCGGCATGGGCTGCCGCCAGGAGCTCCTCCGGGCTCGTCTCCCGCTCGGCAGCGCCGATCCGGGTGGGAAGGGAGTACGGCAGGGCCGTGAAGGCTCCCGACGTTGCCGCCGTCATCGCGCCGGCGCCCCGGGCCAGGTTTCCGCCCCAGGTGACATCCGCCTCCCTGACGATGCGAGGCATCAGTCCTCGCCCTCGGTGACGTAGTGGACGCCAGGGCTGCCCGAGGGGTAGAAGACGCCCATCACGCGCATGACCCTGATGCCCGAGTTCTCGAGGCAGTGCGAGACGCCGCGTGGGAAGAAGATGCACGTCCCTGCTCGCACGGGCTCCTCGATGTCGCCCATGTGGATGACACCCTCACCGGCGACGATGTAGGCGACCTCGTCGTACTCGTGCATGTGCATAGGCGCCCGGCTCGGCTGCACGAGCCCCACGAACTGCGTGACGTCGAGGGAACCCATGTCCTCGTTTACGAGGTAACGGAACTCCCGCGGCCCGCCGACCGGGATCGTCGGCTGATCGGCGAAGCGCACGGTGATCTTCCGGTCCCGTGCCAGGTCTTCGGGACGTCGCTCGATCGGTGTGAGCACCGAGACGACGACGAGCTCGTCCGGGCCCGGGTTGGCGATCTCGTAGCTGTCCTCGGGCAGGACGTAGACGCCGGTATCCGGCTCGAGCATGCGCTCCCCGTGGAGATGGAGCGTGCCGGCTCCGGATACGCCGTAGAGGATCTCCTGGATGCCTGCACCGGGTGTGCGCGACCTCGAGCGGCCGGGGGCGAAGCGCAGGAGGCGCTGCACGAGGCGATCCGAGCCTCTGGATGCGTCGATGGTCACCTGGGTGGCGACGGTATCCCCCTCCTCTGCGACCGGCTCGACCTCGTCGACGTCCACGACGTACCCGGTCTTCAATGCACCCTCGGCCATCGAGACTCCCTTCGTCGTTCGATGCGATGCGACGGGACCGATCGTAGCCGCCGTCCGCCGTCCGGATCGACGGCCCTACGGAATAGCGCGGATGTAGCCGCCGTCGACCTGGACGGCGGCGCCGGTGACGTACGAGGCCGCCGGGGAGAGCAGGAACGCTGCCACGCGGCCGAACTCGGCGACGTCGCCGTAGCGGCCCATCGCGATCTCCCCCTCGTGCACGCGCCGCTCGTCCTCGTAGGCGCGGCCTGTGCGCTCGGCCCGGACGCTGTCCAGGTAGCGGACGCGCTCGGTGTCGATCCGGCCGGGGACAATCGAGTTGACCCGCACCTTCGGGGCAAGCTCGAGCGCCAGGCACTTGACCAGCGCCGTCACACCGGGACGGAGGACGTTGGACGTGTCGAGCCCGCCGATAGGAACCCGGGCCGAGGAGGACGTGACGAAGAGGATCGAAGCGGCCTCGGAGAGCTGCGGCCGTAGCGCCCGGATGAGGCGGATCGGATTGCCGATCAGCGAACGGTAGGCGCCGTCCCACTGGTCGTCCGAGAGGTCGAGCGCGAGCCCCGGCGGCGGGCCTCCCGTGTTGACCAGCAGCCCGTCGAGGCCGCCCAGGCTCGACGCCGCGGCGACGACGGTGTCGACCCCCTCGGCCGTCGCGAGATCGGCAGGGCAGGCCGTAGCGCGCGCGCCGAGCTCGGCGGCGGCGGCGGCCGGGTCGCGTGACACGACGAGAACGTGCGCACCCTCGGCGACGAGCTCATCCGCGATTGCCCGGCCGAGCCCCTTGCTCGCCCCGCCCAGGACGAACTGCTTGCCGTCGAGACCGAGATCCATCTCAGGCCACCAGCTTCCCGACCCGGGCCGCGAAGGAGTCGATCTCGGCCGGGCCGACGAGCGCCCCGAGCTCCAGCCGGTAGTGGCGGCTCTCACCCGGGTCGAGCTCGATGAGCTCCCCCCGCTCCCGCGCGTCCAGGCGGCCCGCGGTTCTGTTCGTGCATGGCTCGATGCCGACGACGTACGTCCCCTCGCCGAGCATCCGCCACATGAAGTGGAAGGGGAGCTGATCCCGGCGATACACCTCGTAGACCCCGAGCCCGAGGCGGCGGTTCACAACCGCAACGGGCACCGTGCCGCCGGGCTCGGCGACGTTCCCGTGCTCGACGACCTGCTCGACGAACCCCGGGCCCGGCGCCTCGAGCTGCCGGTAGCCCTCGAGCTGATGCTCGCCGCGAGGCTCCGCCGCCAGCGCCGGCACCAGAAGCTCCGCCCCCTCGTCCACGACCGGGAAGCCGGCGTTGACGTGGTAGAGGAGCATGTGCGGCGTACGGTCGAAGCCCACGTTCTCCACCTCGTCGTGGACCCGGAGGCGCGACTCCCCCACGCGCGCCTCGACACGCCGCCGCAACAGCAGCCGCTCGCCGAACACCGAGGCCTGCAGCACTTCGCCCTCTGCCCAGAGCAGGCATTCGTCACCGTCCCAGCGCTCGCCGTAGCCGACGAGCCGCGCGGGGCGGTTCGACACCCGCCCGTGCAGGGGAAACTCCTCGGTCTGCTTTGCCGGGTAGTGGTACTGCTCGGCGGTGTCGACGGCCATGAAGAGCGCGTGGTCGATGCCGCACGTGGTCAGCAGGCCGCCTCCCCAGGTGCGGAGGAAGCCGAGCCCCTCGGGCTCGTAGTACCACGGCCCGGCGAAGCCGACTCCGGAGTCCCAGGCAAGCGCCCGGCCGGCGTGCTCGCAGCGGCCGATGTCGAAAGCACGATCGACGAGCACGTCGAAGGCGAACCCGGTGCCCGTGCGGAACTCCAGCACGCGGACGCCGCGCTCGGCTCCGTCGCCGAGCTCGACGAGGCGAACGCCCGCGACCTGCCCGAGCCGGCCGACCCGCCGGAGGAGGTCTGAGCGTCCCCACGCGTTCCCGTACAGCTCGGGCATGCGCCGCAACCTAGTCCATCGAGGCCGGCCGCGCCTCGGGACTACGCGAGGATCCGGCCCGGGTTGAGGAGCCCCTGGGGATCGAGCGCGTGCTTGATCGCCCGCATGGTGGCGATCTCGGCCTCGTCGCGCGTCAGCGACAGCCAGCGGCTCTTCGCCACCCCAACCCCGTGCTCGGCGCTGATCGAGCCGCCGTAGCGCGCGACGATATGGAGGACGAGATCGTCGACCTCGTGGTCTTCTGGCGGCGGGCCGAGCACGTTCACGTGGACGTTGCCGTCGCCCAGGTGTCCGTAGAGGAACACCTCCGCGTCGGGCCATCCGGCGACCACCTCCGCGCGCACGTCGCGCTCGAACGAGGGGACGGCGGCGAGCGGCACCGTGACGTCCATCTTGTGCGGCACGCCCCGGCTGGAGAGCGCCTCGTTGTGCGACTCGCGGTAGGCCCAGAGCGCCCGCCGCCCGTCGGCGTCCGTGGCGATGGCGCTGTCCACAATCTCCTCGTCGGCGAGGGCAGCGGCCTCTCCCAGCTCGTCGGTCGGGTCGTCGTGACCGGCGCATTCGACGACGACGTACGTGTCGTGCCCCTCCCGAAACGGTTGCGCGAAGCCCCGGTGGGCGCAGACGAGCTCCATTCCCTCCCGGTGGAGATAGTCCGCCGCCTGGAAGGAGGGCGCCCGCCGCCGCAGCGCGTGCAGCAGCGCGAACGCGTCCTCGATGGAGGCAAATGCGAAAAGCCCGACCGCGCGGACCGGCAGCAGCGGCGTGAGGCGCAGGCGGGCGCGCGTGACGACTCCGAGCGTGCCCTCGCTGCCGACGAGCAGTCCGGTGAGGTCATAACCTGCGTTGTCCTTCAGCAGCCCGCGCAGCCGCCGCATGGTCGACCCGTCGGCGAGCACCGCCTCCAGGCCGGCCACCCAGGCCCGCGTCATGCCGTACCTGGCCGCGAGCGAGCCGCCGGCGTTCGTCGCGATGACGCCGCCGATCGTCGCCGAGCCGCGAGCGGCGAAGTCGACCGGGAAGTCGAGACCCTCCCGGCGAACATGATCCTGGAGGCGCTCGAGCGTGACGCCGGCGCCGCACTCGACCTGCTGCGCCAGCATGTCGACGGGTGCGAGGTCGCCGAGTCGCACGAGGCTGAGCACGATCTCGCCGGCTCTCGGCACCGCGCCACCGACCATGCCGGTGTTTCCGCCCTGGACGGCGATGGGCGCGCCGTGCTCGCCGCACGCACGCACCACCGCGGCCACCTCGTCGCCGGCGGCCGGGCGAACGACGAGGCTCGACTCGCCGCCGAATCGTCCGGTTAGATCACGCTCGAAGCCGGCGCGCAGCTCCGGGTCCGCAAGCACGTGATCGGGCCCGACCAACTCGACGAGGCGCTCGGCCAGCCCCTCGCCGACCTCCACCCGGCTCATCGCTCCACCCGCAGCCCACGGGACACGGGATGCGCCGCGCCGTACGTGCTGTAGCCGCCGTCGACGGCGAGGACGGCACCCGTCACGAAGGCAGCCTTTCCGGACGCGAGCAGCGCGACGACCCGTGCGACGTCCTCCGGCTCGGCGAGCCGGCCGGCCGGCATGCGATCGACGATCTCGTCCTCGACAACGATGCCGTCGCGGATCGCCTGCTCCACCATCGGCGTCCGCACGGGCCCGGGCGCGACGGCGACGACGCGCACGCCGCGCGGCGCCCACTCGATCCCCAGCACGCGGGTCAGACCTGCCAGCCCGCCCTTGCTCGCGCCGTACGGCCCTCTGCCGGGCACGCCAACGAACGGCCCCGTCACCGACGCGACGTTGACGATGACCCCCTTCCCGCGAGCGAGCATGCGCGTCCCGACGGCCTGGCAGCAGCGGGCGGCGCCCATCAGGTTCACGTCCAGCACGTGAAGCCAGTCTTCCTCGGGCAGGCTCTCCGAGGGCCCGATGCGGTTGACGCCCGCGTTGTTGACGAGCACGGTTGGCTCGCCGAGTCTCGCGACGACCTCGTCGACGGCCGCGTCCACCGAGGGCCGGGAGCAGACGTCCAGCTCGACGCCGAGGTGCCCCTCCCCCGCGGCGTCGGCGGCAGCGCGGGCGCGGCCGGCGTCGCGACTCCCGAACGCCACCCGGGCGCCCTCGCCGGCGAGCTCGCGCGCGATGGCGTGGCCGATGCCGCCGGTCGCGCCCGTCACGAGCGCCACCTCGCCGGCCAACAGGCTCACGCGCATCCCCGGCCGGCGCCGGCTTCCGCCCGGCAAAGCCGGGCTCCGCCACCACCCGGAGCGCGAGCGCTCGAGGCTGACTCGGAGCGTCTCATGCCGCTCACACGATGTACGGGCTCAGGACGTCGCGCGCCAGATGGAACCCCCGCACGACGAGCTCGTCCGTTCCCTCGAACCTCCGGTCCTCGTGCTCGATGACGACGGGCCCGTCGTAGCCCACGGCGTACAGGGCGGCAAAGAAGCGGTCCCAGCGCACCTCGCCGAGCCCGGGCAGCCGCGGCACCTGCCAGCCGATCCCGACTGACATCACGCCGTGGTCGTAGAGCCCGTCCCGCCGCACCTCGAGGTCCTTCGCGTGCACGTGGAAGATCCTGTCGGCGAACTCGTAGATCGCGCGCTCGTAGTCGATCATCTGCCACACGAGGTGACTCGGATCGAAGTTGAGCCCGAAACTCTTCGACGGGATCATGTCGAACAGCTCACGCCAGATGGCGGGCGAGTAGGCGAGGTTGTTGCCTCCGGGCCACTCGTCGAGCGAGAAGATCATGGGGCAGTTCTCGATCGCGACGCGGACGCCGCGCGACTCCGCCTCGGCCACGATCGGCGGCCAGACCTTCCGGAACTCCTCCATGTTCTCCGGATGGGTGCGGCTGCTGTCGCGCCCGACGAAGGTGGTGACCACGGGAACGCCGAGCGTAGCCGCGGCTCGTATCACCTGCCGCGTGTGCTCGTTCACGGCCGCTCGGTGCTCCGGATCCGGATGCAGGTTGTTCGGGTAGTAGCCGAGGCCGGAGATCTCGAGACCGTGCCGCGCCATGATGTCGCGGATCTCCTCCGCCCTGGTGTCGTCGAGCGCGTCCACGTCCACGTGCGTGGTCCCCGCGTAGCGCCGTACGTCGCCCGAGGACGCCGGCCAGCAGCAGATCTCGAGCGCACCGAAGCCCGCCCCCGCGGCGAACTCGGCGACCTGCTCGAGCGACCAGTGGGGAAACGGTGCGGTGATGAAGCCGAGCCGCATGAGCGCCCACTCTAATCGTCTAGATTCTCTCCGGCATGGCGACGGACCGGGCCGCCAACGAGATCGTGGAGAGCCGCCTCGCGACGCTGCATCGGTGAGCGGAGCGCGGCGCGTGCGTAAACCGGGGTCAAGTCTTTCATAAGCACATAAGGGCTCGGCCCCGAAACTCCTAATGTTCTAATGCAAGACTTGACCCCACCACGACAACCTGGGCGCCCGTGATCAATGCATTACCCAGCCGCCGTCGATCTGGAACAGCTGGCCGGTGATGAACGAGGAGGCGTCGCTCGCGAGGAACACGGCGAGGTTGCCGATGTCCTCGGGCGTCCCCCGGCGCTTGAGGGACTGTTGCTCCAGCACCCAGCCGTTGTAGGCCTCGGGATCCGGGTGGATCTTCTCGGCATCGGTCGGGAAGGCGCCGGGCGAGATCGCGTTGACGGTGATCCCCTCAGGCCCGAGCTCCCTGGCCAGCCCGCGCGTGAACGCGACGATGCCGCCTTTCGTGGACACGTAGGAGAGGAGCATCGACCAGCCGCCGAAGAACGTGATCGAGGTCAGGTTGACGACCCGTCCGCGTCCCCGCGCGGCCATCGACGGGTAGCACGCCCGGGCGCAGAGGAAGTAGCCCTTGAGGTTCGTCGCGAAGACGTCGTCCCACTCCTCCTCGCTGATCTCCGTCCACGCGCGGCGCGGGTAGATGGCTGCGTTGTTCACGAGGATGTCGATCCCTCCGAGCTCCCGCGCGACCGTCTCCGCCATCGCGTCGATCGAGTCCTTGCGCGAGACGTCCGCGCGCACGGAGATCGCCTTGCCGCCGGCTGCCGCCACCTCATCGCGCACCTCGTCGATCGTCTCCTGCGTGCGGCCGACGACGGCCACGGCGGCGCCGGCGCCGGCCAGCGCGCGGCACATGTCGGCGCCGAGCCCGCCGCCGCCGCCGGTAACGATCGCGACCCGGCCGTCGATCGCGAACGCGCTCAGCCGGCTCAGAACGGCGCCCCCATCGTCGCCGTACTCTGCCACGGCATGCTGCCGTGCGCGCGAGGTCAGCCGAGACGCTCGGCCGGGAGGGTCAGCGAGAACCGGGTCGCGGCCGCGTAGAGCAGCGAATCGGGCGCGCCGACGTCGAATCCGAGCGCCACGACGGGCTCGACGAGCGGCGGCTCGAGCAGCTCGGCCTCCTGCCAGGCAAGCGGCTCGTGCGAGGAGACAAGGCGGCGCAGGCCCGCGGCGACGACGAGGGCGACATCGTGGACGCCCAGCGGCGTCCCGCCGGCCTCCGGGATCCGGCGCGCGCCGCCGAGCGTGCGGTACCGGAGACGTACGCCCGGGCCCGAGGCGCTCACGGCGCCGTTGCGTACGGCGATGCGGGCCGGCCTCACCGGGAGCCCGAACACGATGCCCCCGAGCCCGGCCGCCGTGACCCGCACGGCGAGCAGGAAGAGCGCCGGCTCGCCGCCGGCCGTGACGTACGTTCGCACGGCGAGCTGCGAGAACGACGGCGCCCCGTAGCCGTTCAGACGGACGCGCGTGTTCCGGAGCCCGACGAGCGACACGAGCGCCCGCCCGTCGTCGGCGAGCGCCGGCTCGACGCCGGGAGGAAGCGCTCCGGCCAGGCGCTCGGCCGGCAGGTACCAGGTGGCGACCAGCAAGTCGCGAACGATCGTCTCGACACGCATTACCTGAGCCTACGAGGCAGGAAGCGTCACGTGGCGGCCGAAACGCGGCGCGTGACCACTGCGAAGGCGATCGCACGCTTCCTCGAGAGCCCCCGCCTGGCTGACGCTACCCGTCGCAGCTACCGCGTCGATCTGGACGAGTTCGCCGCCTGGCTCTCGGGCCGCGGTCTCTCGCTCGACGACGTCGACGCGAGGGCGCTGGCCGCCTACGCCGCCGATCTGGCCGCAGCCCGGCCGGGACGGACGCCGCGCCGGCTGTCGGACGCGACCCGGGCGCGCAAGCTCTCAGCCGTTCGCAGCCTGCTCCTGGCGACACGAGGGCCCGGGCACGTCCCGGACGTCCCGCTGCGCGGCGCGCCGCGGCGCAGGCTGCCGAGGGCGCCGACGGTCCGCGACACGGACGCCCTGCTCGCAGGCCTCGAGGGCGACGGCCCCCTGGCGCTTCGCAACCGCGCGCTCTTCGAGCTCGTGTACTCGGCCGGTCTGCGCTCCCGCGAGGCGGCCGACCTGCAGCTCGCCGACGTCGACTTCGAGCAGGAGTCGCTGCGGGTTCTCGGCAAGGGGGACAAGGAGCGTGTCGTCCCGCTCGGCGAAGAGGCCGCGCACTGGCTGCACCGCTACCTCACCGACGGCCGGCCCAGACTGGCACGCGCTGCCACGGGGCATGTGTTCCTGTCCGCGCGAGGCAAGCCCCTGGACACCTCGACGCTGCGCCGCCTGGTGCCGAATCCCCATCGCCTGCGCCATGCGTTCGCCACCCACCTGCTCGAGGGCGGCGCCGACCTCCGCACGATCCAGGAGCTGCTCGGCCACGCCTCGCTCTCCACCACGCAGGTTTACAGCCACGTCGACGGACGGCGCCTGCGCCGGGTCTACGACCGTGCCCATCCACGAGCCTGACGACCCGCAGGTCGCGGGCTTTCTCGCCCTGCTGGCAGCCCGCCGCTCGCCCCGGACGGTAGACGCATACCGGCGTGACCTGGCCGATCTCGCGGCCGCGCTCGGACGGCCGCCGAGCGAGGCGAGCGTGGGCGATCTCGAGACCTGGGCGGCGGGGCTGCGGGCGCGAGGACTGTCGCCGGCTACGATTGCGCGGCGACTTGCGGCAGCCCGCTCGTTCTACCGCCACCTCGTGCTGCTCGGCATTCGCACGGACAATCCGGCGGCGGCGGTCGACCTTCCTCGCCGACGGCGCCGGCTTCCGCGCACGCTGTCGCCGGGCGAGATCGAGCGCCTCATCGCCGGGGCACGTGGGACAGGCCCGCGCGCGCTACGAGACCGCGCCCTGGTCGAGCTCCTCTACGGAGCCGGCCTACGTGTGAGCGAGGCCGTCGGGCTCGACCTGGCCCGGATCGACCTCGAGGAGCGGCTTGTCCGACCGCTCGGCAAGGGCGACAAGGAACGGATCGTCCCGCTCGGGCGCGAGGCGGTCGACGCCGTCCGGCGCTACCTCGCACGCGGCCGGCCATTCCTCGACCGGCGTCGCCGGCCCGAGCTCTTCCTGAACGCCCAGGGCGGCCCCCTGACTCGCGCTGGGGCGTTCCTCGTGCTCCGCAAGCTTGCCGAGCAGGCCGGCCTCGAGCCCGAGCGGGTGCATCCTCATCTCCTCCGTCACTCGTTCGCGACGCACCTGCTCGAAGGGGGAGCGGACCTGCGGTCTGTACAGGAGATGCTCGGGCACGCCGATCTCGCCACAACGGAGCTCTACACGCACATCTCCGACAAACGCCGCCGGGACACGTACTTCAAGGCGCACCCGCACGCTGTTCGCGGTCGCCATCATTGAGGCCGTCACCGAGGAGGTAGCGCTGGACATCCCCGACGGCTGGGTGCTCGTCGATCTACACAACCACTCGGATCGCTCCTACGACGCGGTGAACACGCTCGCCCACTACGAGCGAGCGCACGCGGCCGGCCGCCTCCACGTGCTCGGCATCACCGACCACAACCGCATCGACGGTGCGCTCGAGCTGCGCGAGCGCGCAAGCTTTCCGATCGTCGTCGGGATGGAGATCGACACGTCCGAAGGCGAGCTGATCGGGCTCTTCCTGTCCGAGCCGCTACCGGTCGGGCTGACCGCTTCCGAGACCGCCGAGCGCATCCGCTCCCAGGGTGGGCTCGTGTACGTCCAGCATCCGTTCTACCGGTTTGTCCGCGAGCCGCTCCTCGCCCGGACGCGCGAGCAGCTGCTCGACGCCGGCCTCATCGACATCGTCGAAGTGCGCAACGGCGGCCCGTTCACGGGCCCCGCCGACCGGCGGGCCGCGGCCTGGGCACGGAAGGCGGGGCTCCCCGGAGCGGGCTCGAGCGACGCGCACGAGCCGGCCGACATCGGTCAGATCGTCACCGCCGTGCCGCCGGGCCCGCTGGAGGCCGGCCCGTTCCTCGAGCGCCTCGAGGAGGGCCTCGTCGTCGACCGGCATCGCAGATCGGCCATGCAGATCGCAACGAAGGCGCGCTACCGCTTCTTCGCGGAGATCCCGAGGCGAGTCCGGGGGACGGCAAGAAAGCACCGGCTCCCGTGACCGGCCCCCGTCTCTCAGGACACGCTAGTGGTGGCGGGCGCGCTCGCGCGTCTTCTTCTTCAGCGCCTCGACCACCTTCGCGGCAGCCTGTCTGAGCTCGCGGTCCTCCTCGTCGGACGCGGCGAGATGGTCGAGCAGGACGATCGTGTCCGGCTGGGGGGAAGTGTTCTTGAGCGCCAGGACGGCCAGTCGCCTGACGGCCGCGTTCGGATCCGCGTTCGCGAGCTGGTGCAGCAGCGGGCGGACCTGGTTGACGACGCGCGGATGGTCACGCGAGAGGAGCTCGAGCGACAGCACCGCCGAGCCGCGGCAGGCCGGGCTGTCGTCCTCCAGACCCCGGCGAAGCAGCTCCGTCTTCGCCCGGAACCGCATCTGGCCGACGGCGCGGAAGGCGATCGCGCGCTGTCGGAAATCGTCGCTCCGCGCGGCCTCCTCGATCGCCTCGTCTGCGGCATGACGCAGCTGCGCTAGCTCGCGCTCGTCGGCCACGTCGGCCGCGCGAGCCGCGAGCTTCGCGAGATCCACCTCGGGCGAGGAATCGGTCATCGACCGGCGACCGTTGCGGCGGCGGATGCCGCCCGGCGGGGATGCGTCATCGACGTATCAGACGTCTGAGAGGTGGCGCGCGGGCGGGCCCACGTACCTGGCCGACGGCCGGATGAGTCGCCCGGTGCGCTTCTCCTCGAGAATGTGCGCCGACCAGCCGCCCGTCCTGGACGTGGCGAACATGGCCGGGGTCATGGGCGGCGGAATGTCGGCGACATCGAGGACGACGGCCGACCAGAACTCGACGTTCGTGGCGAGGACGCGCTCGGGATGACGCTCGGCGAGCTTTGCGAGAGCCGACTGCTCGAGCGCCTCGGCCACTTCGAACCGCGGCGAGCCGAGCTCCTTCGCCGTCCGCCGCAGGACGCGTGCCCGGGGGTCCTCGGCGCGGTAGACGCGATGGCCGAAGCCCATCAGCCGATCTCCTCGGTCGAGCAATCCCGTGACATAGTCGTCGACGCTCGAGGCGTCGGCGGCCGCGTCGAGCATCGGCAGCACCCGCGCGGGCGCACCGCCGTGGAGGGGTCCCGAGAGCGCGCCGACAGCCGCGGATAGGACGGCGGCGCAGTCGCCTCCGGTCGAAGCGACCACCCGGGCCGTGAACGTCGAGGCGTTCATGCCGTGCTCGGCCGTGCAGATCCAGTACGTGTCGATCGCCGTGACGTGCTTGGGGTCCGCCTCACCGCGCCACTCGAGGAGGAATCGCTCCGCGGCCGTCTTCCCGGACGCGACGATCGCGGCGTCGATCGACGTCGCGTGGCCATCGTGGAGACGCGCCGACTGGGCGACGATCGACAGCATGGTGGCGGAGAGGCGACGCAGATCGAGCTTGGCCTGCTCGTCCGAGATGTCGATCAGCTTCTCCAGCTGCCACTCGGCCCCGAGCCGGGCTGTCGACGCCTGGAGATCGGTCATCGGGTTGCCGGTGCCGCCGTCGAGCGAGTAGGGATCGGCAGGCTCGAGACCGGGCGTCAGCGAATCGTCGACGAGGAGTCCCCACACCTGCTCGAAGGGCACGCGGCCGACGAGCTCCTCGATGTCGACTCCGCGATAGCGGAGCGAGCCGCCTTCCCGATCGGGCTCGGCGATCTCCGTCTCGAACGCAACGACGCCCTCGAGCCCTGGCCGGAAATCGTTCACGGGTCGGAATCTACCGAATCGTCGCCATGTGACGACTTGGATAGAGTCAGCGCGGTCGAAGCTGGCACGAGAAGGGGAGCGGAAACAGCATGAGACGGAAGATCACCGTCGTCGGCGCCGGGAACGTGGGCGCGACCGCGGCGCAGGAGATCGCGCGCCGCGACTACGCCGATGTCGTCCTCGTCGACATCGTCGAAGGATTGCCGCAAGGCAAGGCGCTCGACATGAACCAGGCCGGGCCGGTTCTCGGCTACGAGGCGAGCATCACGGGCGCGAACGGGTACGAGGAGACGGCCGGCTCGGACGTCGTGATCGTCACGTCCGGCCGCCCGCGCTCGCCCGGTATGAGCCGTGACGACCTCGTGACCACGAACCAGGCGATCGTGAAGGCGGTCACCGAAGAGGCGGTCAAGCACTCGCCCGACGCGATCCTCGTGGTCGTCACGAACCCGCTCGACGCGATGTGTCACGTCGCCAAGGATGCGTCGGGCTTCCCCAAGCCACGGGTCGTGGGCATGGCGGGCATCCTCGACACCGCCCGCTTCCGGACGTTCGTCGCCTGGGAGACGGGCATGTCCGACCGCGACGTGCAGACGATCGTGCTCGGCGGACACGGCGATCAGATGGTCCCCGTCGTCTCGGCGACCACCGTGGGCGGCGTCCCGCTGACGAAGCTCGTGACGCCCGATCGCATCGAGGCGATGGTGGAGCGCACCCGCAAGGGTGGCGGCGAAGTCGTCAACCTGCTGGGTACCTCGGCCTGGTACGCACCGGGGGCGGCGGTCGCAGAGATGGTCGACTCGATCGTGCTCGATCAGAAGCGCGTGCTGCCCTGCACGGCGCTGCTCGAGGGCGAGTATGGCTGCGACGGCCTCTACATCGGCGTGCCGGTGGTTCTCGGCGCCTCGGGGATCGAGCGGATCGTCGAGCTCGACCTCAGCGCCGACGAGCAGGCGGAGCTTGCCCGCTCGGCTGACGCCGTGCGCGAGGTCGTGGCCGTGCTCGCCTGAGTTCGGCCACTCGTCGACCGACGGCTACGATCGAAGTCGGTGCGACTTCCCAGACTGACCGCTACCCGCGGCCTCATCGCCGCGGTCGTCGTTCTCGGCGGCCTCGCGCTCGCGCTCTGGCTCATTCCGACGGGTCACTACCTGCTCCTGCCCGACAAGGCGCAACCGGTCGCGCCGCTCGTCGACATCGCGGGCGAAGGGCGGCAGGCGGCCGACGCCGACGGCGGCATCTTCATGGTGGACATCCTCGTCCGCAAGGCGACGCTGCTCGAACGGCTCTTCCCCGGCGTCAACGACGGCGCCGACCTCGTGCCGGGCGAGCGGCTCAACCCCCAGGGCGTGAGCGAGCAGCAGCGGCGCCAGGCGAACCAGCTCGACATGACGCGGTCACAGCAGATCGCCGCCGCGGTCGCGCTCGAGACCCTCGACTACGACGTGGACATCCAGGCGAACGGCGCCGAGATCTCGCTTGTCGTGCCCGATTCGCCCGCGGCGACCGCCGGGCTCGAGGTCGGCGACGTCATCGTCGAGGCGGAGGGGAAAAAGGTCGAGACGCTCGACGACCTCCGCGCAGCGCTCGAGCCGGTCGAGCCGGGAAGCGCCGTCACGGTGTCGGTCCGAAGGTCCGGTGGCGTGGAGGAGTACTCGCTCTCCACCATCGAGTCCGAGCGGGAGCCCGGCGACGCGGTCATCGGCGTGATCGTCCAGCAGGCGGCGACGATCGACCTGCCGGTCGAGATCGACATCGACGCGGGGCCCATCGGCGGCCCCTCGGCGGGGCTCGCGTTCGCGCTCGACATCGTCGACGAGCTCGGCTCGGACGTCGACCAGGGCCGGCGGATCGTGGCGACGGGAGAGCTGGCGCTCGACGGCAGCGTCGAGCCGATCGGTGGCATCAAGCAGAAGGTGATCGGCGCGAAGCAGTCTGGAGCGGACATCTTCGTCGTCCCGACCGGTAACGCGCGCGAGGCCGAGCAGTACGCCGACGGGCTCGAGATCGTTCCGGTGGCGACCTTCGACGAGGCGCTCTCCGACCTCGCGTGGCTCCCCGGCGAGCCGGCGCCGCAGGTGGAGGCGGCCTAGCTCCTACGCGGGTACGCCGGCCAGCTCGCGCACGAGCGCGCCGAGCCGGCGGATCCCCTCGCGGATCTCCTCGACCGAGGGGAAGCTGAACGCCAGGCGGGCCGACTCGTCGCCGCTGCCGTCCGGGTAGAAGTCCGTGCCCTTGACGAGCTGGACGCCCGCCTCGGCGGCCCGCTCGAACAGCGGGTCGATCTTCACTCCCGGCGGCAGGTCGAGCCAGAGGAAGTAGCCGCCGTCGGGATGGCTCCAGACTGCGCCCTCGGGGAACTCCGCCTCGAGGCTCTCGAGCATGGCGTCGCGACGCTGGCGGAGCAGATCGCAGACGACGGCGAGATTCGGCTCGAAGAGGCCGCGCTGGATGTACTCGTGCAGCATCGCCTGGGGAAGCGGCGGAGGGCCGATGTACATCGACGCCGCGATCGCTTCGATCGGCTTGACCAGCTCGGCGGGCAGGATCATGTAGCCGATGCGAAGCCCCGGGGCCCCGGTCTTCGAGAACGACGTCGAGAACACGACGCCCTTGCCCCCTGCCAGCTCGTACATGCTCGGCAGGGCCTCTCCGGAGTAGCGGACGAGGCGGTACGGGTCGTCCTCGTAGATGAGCAGCCCCTTGGCCTGGGCCAGCTCGACGAGCGCGTGACGCTGCTCGAGCGAGAGCGTGCGCCCCGAGGGGTTCTGGAAGGTCGGAATCGTGTAGATGAGCCGCGGCGCGGGCCCCTCCGCCAGGATGGACTCGAGCCGGTCGAGGTCGAGGCCGTCCTCGCTCAGCGGCACCGGCTCGATCTCGGCCCTGGCCGCACGCAGCACGCCGATGGTGCGGTCGTAGCTCGGCGCCTCGATCACCGCCCTGCCCCCGTCCGCGAAGAGGTGGCGTACCAGGAAGTTGAAGCCGGCGAGCGACCCGGTCGAGAGGACGATCTGCGTGGGGTCGACCCCGTGCTGAGCCGCGATCCACTCCCGCAGCGGAGGGTAGCCGCCGGCCGGACCGTAGTTCAGAACCGTCCGCCCGTCGCGCGCGAGCACGGCGTTCGCGCACTCCGCGAGCGCCTCGACGGGGAGCACGTCCGGCGACGGAATCCCCCGCGAGAAGAAGATCGAGTCCATGGGGCGATTCTATCGGTGGCCCGTTTCTGGCCACCGATAGACCAGACTCGCAGGGTCGCCGCTCAGGGACGCGAGAGGAGAATGTAGGGGCCGGATCTCATCCGGCCCGCCGCTGCCCCGCACCGTAGGGGCCGGTCCCCGACCGGCCCAGGTCTGTCCACCCGACGTAGGGGCCGGATCTCATCCGGCCCGCCTGTTCCACCACGGCACCGTAGGGCCGGCCCCCGCTGCCGCCCCGCCGTAGGGGCCCGATATATCCGGCCCTACCCGACGATCTCGGCGACCAGCTGGGCGGCCTCGGTCGGGTTCGTCCCCACGCGGACTCCGTGCGCCTCGAGCGCGTCCTTCTTCGCCTGGGCCGTTCCGCTCGTACCGGAGACGATGGCGCCCGCGTGGCCCATCGTCTTGCCTGGTGGCGCCGTGAAGCCGGCGATGTAGCCGACGACAGGCTTCGTCATCCGCTCGCGGATGAACGCGGCCGCCTTCTCCTCCTCCGAGCCGCCGATCTCCCCGACCATGATGACGACCTCCGTCTCGGGGTCGGCCTCGAAGCGCGCCAGGACGTCGACGAACGACGAGCCCACGACCGGATCTCCTCCGATGCCGACGATCGTGGACTGGCCGATGCCGAGCTGCGTCAGCTCGTTCCCGATCTGGTACGTCAGCGTGCCGGAGCGGCTGACGAGCCCGACCGGGCCGGCGGAGAAGATCTCGGCCGGGATGATCCCCACGTTCGCCTTCCCGGGCGACAGGACTCCCGGGCAGTTCGGGCCGATCAGCGTGACGCCGCGCGGCCGGATGTAGTTGTAGACGCGCAGCATGTCGTGGGCCGGGATGCCCTCCGTGATCGCGATCACCGTGGCGATCCCGGCGTCGACCGCCTCGTAGATCGCGTCGGCGGCGAAGCGCGCCGGGACGAAGACCATCGCCGTGTTCGCCTGCGTCTCCTGCCACCGCGGCCCGAACGGAGTCGAACACCGGGATCCCGTCCACCGACTCCCCGCCCTTGCCGGGGGTCACCCCGGCGACGACGGTGGTCCCGTGGGCCTTGTTGCGAAGCGCATGGAACGTGCCCTCGCGGCCGGTGATGCCCTGCACGACGAGCCGCGTTCCCTGATCGACGATGATGGCCACGGGTCAGGAGCCGCCTGTCGCGAGCTCGACGACGCGCCGGGCGGCGTCGAGCATCGTCGCTTCCGGGTGCACGTTCGGAGGCGATGCGTCCGCGAGCAGGCGTCGGCCCTCCTCGGCCTCGGTGCCGTCGAGACGGACGACGATCGGCACGTCGATGCGCATCCGCTCGAGCGCGTCGAGCAGGCCGCGGGCCACCTCGCCGCCGCGCGTGATGCCGCCGAAGATGTTGAACAGGATCGCCTTCACCGGGTCGGCGGTGATGACCTCGAGCGCGGAGACGATCTCCTCAGCCCTGGCGCCGCCACCTACGTCGCAGAAGTTGGCCGGGCTGCCGCCGGCCTGGGCGACGGCGTCGAGGGTCGACATGACGAGACCGGCGCCGTTGCCGAGGATCCCGATGTCCCCGTCGAGCTTCACGTACGCGAGCCCTCGCTCCCTGGCCAGCCGCTCCTGCGGCGGTAGCGCGCTTGGGTCCTGGAGCTCGGCGAGATCGGGATGGCGGAAGAGCGCGTTGTCGTCGATCGTCACCTTGGCGTCGAGCGCCTTCACCTCTCCGTCGGGCGTGACGACGAGCGGGTTGATCTCGCAGAGCATCGCCTCAGACTCGACGAAGCCCCGGTACAGCGCCTCGACGATCGCCGCGACCTGCTTCTGCTCGGCCGGGTCGTCGATACCGGCCGTGTAGCAGAGCCACCGGGCCTGGAAGGGCTGGAAGCCGACGAGTGGATCGACGTGGAGCCGGGCGAGCTTCTCCGGGGTGCTCGCCGCGACCTCCTCGATGTCCACCCCGCCCTCTTTCGTGAGCATGAAGAGCGGCTTCTTCTCGGAACGATCGAACGTGAGCGACAGGTAGTACTCCCGCGCGATGTCGGAGGCCTTCTCGATCCAGAGCCGGCGCACGACGTGGCCGCGGATGTCGAGGCCGAGGATGTCGCGAGCCCTTTCCTCCGCCTCGTCGGGCCCCTCGGCGAGCTTGACGCCGCCGGCCTTGCCGCGCCCTCCCGTGAGCACCTGCGCCTTGACGACGACCTGCCCGCCCAGCTCCGCTGCGGCGGCGCGCGCCTCCTCCGGGCTCAGGGCGACACGGCCCTCGGAGACCGGAATGCCGAACCGCTTCCAGAGCTCCTTGCCCTGATGCTCGTAGAGGTCCACGGGGCCGCAATCTACACGGCACGGCCGGGCCGGAATCAGGAGGTCGGCGGCGTCGGGACTACGATTCCGGCATGGCCGCCACGGACGAGCGCCGCACAGACTCGGGGATCGAGGTCGAGCCGGTCTACTCCGCGACCGATGTCGGTGACCTCCAGCTCGAGCCGCCGGGCGAGTTTCCGTTCACGCGCGGGCCGTACGCGGACATGTACCGCGGCAGGCCGTGGACGATCCGCCAGTACGCCGGCTTCGGCTCGGCCGAGGAGACGAACGCACGCTTCCGCTACCTGCTCGAGCGCGGCCAGACCGGCCTCTCGGTCGCGTTCGACCTCCCCACGCAGCTGGGCTACGACTCGGACAACCCGCGCTGTGCCGGCGAGGTCGGCCGGTCCGGCGTGGCGATCGACTCGCTCGCAGACATGGAGCTCGTGTTCGCCGGTATTCCGCTCGGCGAGGTGTCGACCTCGATGACGATCAACGCGCCCGCAGCGCTGCTCCTGCTCCTGTACGAGCTGGTCGCCGAGGGGCAGGGGGTGCGGGGAGAGCAGTTGCGCGGCACCGTTCAGAACGACGTCCTCAAGGAGTACGTCGCCCGCGGCAACTACATCTTCCCGCCGCGGCCGTCCATGCGCATCGCCACGGATCTGTTCGCCTACTGCCACGAGCGGCTGCCGCGGTGGAACACGATCTCGATCTCCGGGTACCACATCCGGGAGGCGGGAGCGACGGCGGTGCAGGAGCTCGCATTCACGCTCGCGAACGGCATCGCGTACTGCGAGGCGGCGGTCGCGGCGGGCCTGTCTCCGGACGAGTTCGGCGAGCGGCTCTCGTTCTTCTTCAACGCCCACAACCACTTCTTCCAGGAGGTGGCGAAGTTCCGGGCGGCCCGCCGGCTCTGGGCCGAGATCATGCGAGACCGCTTCGGCGCCGCGAATCCGCGAGCGCAGGCGCTTCGCTTCCACGCGCAGACCGGCGGCTCGACCCTGACCGCCCAGCAACCGGAGAACAACATCGTGCGGGTGGCGATCCAGGCGCTGTCGGCGGTGTGCGGAGGCGCCCAGTCCCTGCACACGAACGGTTTCGACGAGGCGCTCGCGCTTCCGACCGAGCACTCCGCTCAGGTGGCGGTGCGCACGCAGCAGATCCTCGCGCACGAGGCGGGCTGCACGGACACGGCCGACCCGCTGGGCGGCTCCTTCTTCATCGAGTCGCTCACGGCCGAGCTGGAGGAACGGGCACGCGAGCTCATCGCGCAGGTCGACGAGCTCGGCGGTGCCGTGGCGGCGATCGAGCAGGGATTCGTCCAGGCGGAGATCGAGGACGCCGCGTTCGCCTACTCGCGCGAGATCGAGTCGGCGGAGCGGGTCATCGTCGGCGTCAACCGCTTCGCCGTCGAGGGCGACGAGTCGGACGTCGAGATCCACCGGCTCGACCCGGAAGCCGAGCGGCGCCAGCTCGAGCGCACGAGCAGGGTGCGGGCCGAGCGCGACCAGGCGGCCGCGGCAGCGGCGCTCGCCGCGGTCCGGGAAGCCGCACGCGGCACCGCCAATCTGCTGCCGCCGATGCGGACAGCCCTCGCCGCGCACTGCACGATCGGTGAGGTCTGCGACGCCCTGCGCGAGGTCTTCGGGACCTACCCCGCACGCGCGGCGTCGTCCTAGAGTCTCCGCCGAGTGACATTCCCGGCGCCTCCGCGCAATCCCTCGTGTGGGCGATGCCGCGTCCCCGACTCGACGTAATACTCGACACAGGCGTCCTACCCGGGGCTGCACTCATGACGATTCGCTTTCGACAGGCGAGAAGCGACGAGCTCTCGCATACTCCAGGCATCGCTCCTGCGCAGCTCGCGCTGGGGGTCCTCGGCGCGTTCGTGAGCGGCGGGCTCGCCGCGCTCGGCTACCTGAGCGCGACGCCCAGCCTGCTCGTCGCCGCAGCCGCGCTGGCGCCGTTCGTCGCCGTCGTCCTCTACCGGCTGTACATGCGGCCGACGGTCGCGGCGATGAAGCTCGCGCTGACCGACCCGCTCACCGGGCTCGGCAACACGCGGCATTTCCTCGAGCGCCTCGAGCGTGACCTCGACCGGGCGGACGAGCAAGGCCTTCCGCTCTCGCTCTGTGTCGTCGACGTCGACGACTTCAAGCGCGTCAACGACCGCTACGGGCATCCCACCGGCAACGGCGTGCTCGTCGAGATCGCCGGGTGCCTGCGCCACGGCGGGGAGGCATTCCGCCTCGGGGGCGACGAGTTCGCGCTGCTGCTGCCAGGCCGGGATCAGACGACGGCGCTCGAGATCGCCACGGCGGTGCTCGGCCGCGTCGCCTCCGCGGACTACCCTCACGGTGGGTCGGTCACCGCGTCCGCCGGCGTGGCGACATACCCGAGCCTGGACGTCGAGCGCGGCGGCCTGATGCGGGCGGCCGACCGGGCCCTCTACCACGCGAAAAGCATGGGCAAGGACTGCGCGCGTGGCTACGCCACCGCCTCCGGGGTCCGCGAGCCGGCGGCTGCCGACGACGAAAGCCGCAGTGCCTTCCTGGACGCCGCGCAGACGCTCGCGCGAGCAGTGTCCGCTCGAGGCTTCGACCCGCTCGGTCCGGCTGCCCACTGTGTCGGCGAGGTGGCGGCGCGCATCGCGATGCGCATGGAGCTGCCCGTCGAGCACGTGGAGCTCGTCCGCCTGGCGGGCATCCTGAGCGACGTCGGCAAGCTGGCGCTGCCGCCCGACGTGCTCCGGAAGCCTGGCCCGCTGACCGAGCACGAGCGCCTCGCCGTCCAGCGCCATCCCGAGATCGGGTCGGCCATGCTCGAGTCTCTCGGCGCCGATCCGGTCGCGACCTGGATCCGCCATCACCACGAGCGGTGGGACGGGCGTGGCTACCCGGAGCGGCTGGCCGGCGAGCGGATCCCGCTGGCGGCGCGAATCCTGTTCGTCGCCGACGCCTTCGAGGCGATGACGAGCACCCAGGCGTGGCGACCGAAGCTGACGTCGAACGAGGCGCTCGCCGAGCTGCAGCGCTGCTCGGGCACCCAGTTCGACCCCGAGGTCGTCGCGGCGCTGGCGGCGGAGCTCGAGGCGCGAGACCGGGTTCCGGCGGGCGCGGCCGCCTGACGGACGGGCGCATGAGATCCGGCCCGACGGGCCGGTCGAGGACCGGCCCCTACAGACTCAAAGGGGTCAAGTCTTGCATACGCACATAAGCGGCGGCTGCCGGTTGGCTCCTTATGTTCGTATACAAGACTTGACCCCGAACTTGGGTCCGGAGGGGCCGGATATATCCGGCCCCTACAGGGGGATGTTCCCGTGCTTTCGCGCGGGACGCGTCTCGCGCTTCGTCAGCGCTGTCTCGAGGGCGCCGATCAACACGGGGCGGGTGCGGCGCGGCTCGATGACGTCGTCGACATAGCCGCGCTCTGCCGCCGTGTACGGATTGGCGAACTGCGCCTTGTAGTCCTCGATGAGCTCGGCGCGCTTCGCCGCCGGATCGTCGGCCTGCTCGAGCTCCTTGCGGAAGACGATGTTGACCGCGCCCTCGGGGCCCATCACCGCCACCTCGGCAGTCGGCCAGGCGAAGTTGAAGTCGGCGCGGATGTGCTTGGAGCTCATCACGTCGTAGGCGCCGCCGTATGCCTTCCGCGTGATGCATGCGATCTTGGGCACCGTCGCCTCGCAGTACGCGTAGAGGAGCTTCGCGCCGTGGCGGATGATCCCGCCCCACTCCTGTGCCGTGCCCGGCAGGAAGCCAGGGACGTCGACGAACGTGACCAGCGGGACGTTGAACGCGTCGCACGTGCGCACGAACCGCGCCCCCTTGACGGACGAGTCGATGTCGAGCGTCCCGGCGAGCGCGCGCGGGTTGTTCGCCACGATCCCCACGCAGTGGCCGCCGAGGCGCGCGAAGCCGCAGACGATGTTCTCCGCCCAGAGCGGCTGTATCTCGAGGAAGTCCCCGTCGTCGACGACGCGCGTGACGACGTCGCGGATGTCGTACGGCTTGTTGGGGTTGTCGGGCACGACCGAGTCGAGCTCCCCGTCCTCGCGGTCGACCGGATCCGCGGGCTCGAAGTACGGGGTGGGCTCGGCGTTGTTCTGCGGCAGGAAGGAGAGGAGGTAGCGCGCGTCCTCGAGCAGCTGCTCCTCGTTCCTCGCCGTGAGGTGGGCGACGCCGGAGCGCGAGGCATGCGCGGTGGCGCCGCCGAGCTCCTCGAACGTGACCTCCTCGCCGGTGACGGTCTTCACGACCTCGGGGCCGGTGATGAACATGTACGAGGACTCTTCGACCATCAGCACGAAGTCGGTCATCGCGGGCGAGTAGACGGCGCCGCCCGCGCAGGGCCCCATGACCAGGCTGATCTGCGGGATGACCCCGGAGGCCTGGACGTTGCGCCAGAAGATCTCCGCGTACCCGCCCAGGGAAACGACGCCCTCCTGGATGCGCGCACCGCCCGAGTCGTTGATCCCGATCACCGGGCAGCCGTACTTGAGCGCGAGGTCCATGACCTTGCAGATCTTCTCCGCGAAGGCCTCCGAGAGCGTCCCTCCGAACACCGTGAAATCCTGGGAGAAGACGAAGACCTTGCGGCCGAGCACGGTCCCGTAACCGGTCACCACCGCGTCGCCCCACGGGCGGCGCTCCATCATCCCGAAGTGCGGGTTGCGGTGGCGCACGTAACGGTCGAGCTCGACGAAGCTGCCCGGGTCGAGGAGCCGCTCGAGCCGCTCTCGGGCGAGCAGCTTGCCGCGCTCGCGCTGACGCGCCACCGCGCGCTCGTCGCCCGCGTGGGCGGCCTCGTCCTGGAGACGCTCGAGCTGCTCGAGCTTCTCCGCCGTCGTCGAGCGCGGCGTCGCCTCCCGACGGTCGCCGGTCGTCGCCATGGCCTGAGCTTACTCCCAGGTGGGGGCGACCTCAGGCGAGGCCGGCCTCGGCGAGCGGCCGGCGGGCCCACGCGAAGCGCTCCGAGTACCAGCCTTCGAGGGGGACGAGCGTCGTCCCGCGTGACGAGGAGTGCGCCATCCAGCCGCCGCCCAGGTAGATGCCCATGTGCCCGATCTGCGCCGGTCTGGAGCGCGGGCCGCGATCGCCGAAGAACAGGACGTCCGCCGGCTCGATGGCCTCGAGCCCGATGCGCAGCGACCGGTCGACCTCTCCGCTCATCGCATACGTCGTCCGTCCCTCGAACACCTCGGCAAGCCCCGGCGCGTCGGCGAAGGACTCGAGCTTGTAGACGCGCCAGACGAGGCCGGAGCAGTCGAAGCCGCCTGGCACCGTCGCGCCGAACGGCGCCTGCGGGCGGTCCGAGGAGCCGCCCCAGATGTACGGGTAGCCGACGAAGCGCACGGCGCGCTGCAGGACCCGCCGCTGCCAGTCGGTGAGCTGCGGAAGGGCGAGCTCGGCGGCCGGCGCCGCGAGCGCCGCAGCACCGTCGGTGGCCAGGAGCTCGAGGGCACGTGCCAGCGAGAACGCGGTCTCCGCGCGGGTGACAGCATCGCCCGGACGGAGCTCGATTGAATCCCGGGCCTGCGGATGGTTCGTACGGAGGCCGAGCAGCCGCGCCACGACCTCGGTTCCCGCGTGGGCCGGCGGCTCCAGGCCCGCAGCTACCAGCACGGCGCGGACGTGCTTCGCGACAGGGCCGAGGCCGAGCGCGCGGACGAGGGCCGCGTCCAGCTCTCGCAGCTTTACCGGGACGGATGGGTCGGCCGGCGTCGCCGTCACGCCGCCGAGCGCCGCGACGAGCTCTTGCAGCTCGCCACGGACGAGCCGGTCGTCCGGCCGGAACTCGGCCGCCGACGGAGCCATGAGCCCTGCCGTCACCACAGTCTCGATCTGCTGCTTCGCCCACGACTCCGCCGCCGAGACTGGAGCCGCCACGAGCGCGACGAGCACTGCAAGCACGCCGACGAACTCTGCGCATCGTCATCTCTATCGTCCTGAGCCTCCCATGTCTTTAAGCTTGCGTGCGTGGAGCTCGAGATCGAGCCCGAGCCGACGCCGGAGGAGCGGGCGGCGATCGAGCAGGCGCTCGCCGCTGCCGCCCCCGGGCGGTCCGGAGGCGATCGGGGCGCGTGGTGGCAGGCCGGGGTCGACGAGGCCCTCTCCCCCGAGGCGGGGCAGCCGGCCAGGGACGCGTAGCCGGCTTACAGCACCAGCTCGAACGGCTGCAGCAGCAGCCAGGGCTGGAAGCCCTGGTGCCGGTAGATCCGGCTCGCGGGGACGTTCTCGACCGGAGCGGTGAGTCGCAACACCTCGCCGGGGTGCTCGCGCCAGTACTCCTCGAGCACCTCGGAGAGCACGAAGCCTCCGATGCCGCGCTCCCTCGCGCCCGCCGTCACGCCGTGGAAGACACGGCGCCGCGCGGGGTTGATCCGGACGATCGCGACCATCGAGCCGTGCTCTTCCGACACCCGCACCTGTCCGCGCTCGAGCGCGCGACGCCAGACGTCGTCGCTGAGAGCGCTGCGAGCGAAGCACTCCCGGCAGAGCGGTAGCACCGACTGGAGCTCGACGGCGTCCGCGATCCGGGTGGTGATGCCCGGGTGTGTCGGGGACTCGACCGGCCGGTGCAACTCGCGCTTGAGCTTGTAGACGGCCACCGGCCCGCCCCGAGGCTCGAAGCCGTTTCGCTCGAGCATGAGGCGCCCGCCCAGGTTGCGCACGCCGATCGACGCACCCAGCCGCTCGACTCGCTCCGCTCGGGCAAGCTCGATCGAGGCCGACAGCAGCGTCCGCCCGAGCTTCCGTCCGCGGTAGGCCGGGGCTACCAGCGGGCCGAAGACCAGGACCTCGTCCTCGAGCTCGATGCCGGCGCAGCCGGCGACGACGCCGTCGTCCTCGGCGACCCAGAGCGTCTCCTCCGGCCGGCGGTCGAGGCCCCCGAGCTCCGCGTCGAGCTCCTCGCGCGACGCCCACAACGGCGTGCCGACCTGCTCCTTCTCCCGGGTCTGCGCGCGACGGCTCAGCTCGAGGACCGCGTGCGCATCGTCGTGCCTGAAGCTACGCAGGCTGACGTCCACGGAGAAGACCCGGTGCGACCCGGGCGTAGTCGATTCCGGACACGAGCGTGATCACGAGGGCGACCAGCAGCCCCCACCAGGCGACGTCGTCGTCCCAGACGCCGGCGAGCGCGAGCCCTGCCAGCGCGACCGCGACCGCCTGCGCCCAGGTCTTCACCTTGGCGATGTCTCGGGCGGGCACGACGATGCCGCGCTCCAGCGCCGCGAGACGGAGGCCCGAGACGAGGAACTCGCGTGCGACGATGAGCGCCACCATCCAGCCTGGAACGACCGGTACGAGGACGATGAGCGAGGCCATGACGAGGATCTTGTCCGCTACCGGGTCGAGGATGCGCCCGAGGTCGGTCGTCGTCCCGGCGCGACGCGCGAGCCAGCCGTCGACCTGGTCGGTGAGCATCGCGACGCAGAACAGCGCCGTCGCCCAGTAGGCGTGCCCTTCGAACTCCCAGCTGAACAGGAGGACGACGGCCGGAACCGAGAGCGCCCGGCCGACGGTCAGTTGATCCGCGAAGGTCATGGCTGGCTGTCAGGACGCGACCTCTAGGAGAATACGCTTCCCCATGCCGCTTTTCGGAAAGGTCCTCGTCGCCAACCGCGGCGAGATCGCGATTCGGGTCTTCCGCGCGCTGCGCGAGCTCGGCATCGGGGCCGTGGCCGTGTACTCGGAGGCCGATCGAGATTCCCACCACGTCGCCGTCGCCGACGACGCCTACCTGCTCGGGCCCGGCCCTCCGGCCGAGAGCTACCTCGCCGTCGAGCGGGTCATCGACGCAGCCGGGCGCGGAGGCGCCGACGCGATCCACCCGGGCTACGGCTTCCTGGCCGAGAACGCCGCCTTCGCGCGCGCCGTCGAGCAGGCCGGGCTCGTCTGGATCGGCCCGCCGCCCGAAGCGATCGAGGCGATGGGCTCGAAGACCGCGGCGCGAGAGCTGATGCGCTCGGCGGGCGTCCCGATCGTGCCCGGGACGACCGAGCCCGTCGACTCGGCCGCCGACGTGCTGCGGCTCGGCTCGGAGCTCGGCTGGCCGCTCGCGCTCAAGGCCGCCGCAGGGGGCGGTGGCAAGGGCCTGAAGGTCGTTCAGTCGGCCGACGAGGTCGAGCGCGCCCTCCAGGCGGCGAGACGGGAGGGCGAGGCCTACTTCTCCGACCCGACCGTGTACGTCGAGAAGTACATCGAGGACCCACGTCATGTCGAGGTGCAGGTGCTGGCGGACGCCCATGGCACCGTAGTGCACCTCGGAGAGCGCGACTGCACGATCCAGCGCCGCCACCAGAAGCTCGTCGAGGAGACGCCGTCCCCCGCCGTCGGACCCGAGCTCCGGGAGCGCATCGGCGCGGTGGCCGTGAACGCGGCCAGGGCGGTGGGCTACCGATCGGCAGGGACGATCGAAGGCCTGCTCGATCGCAACGGCGACTACTGGTTCCTCGAGATGAACACGCGCATCCAGGTCGAGCACACCGTGACCGAGATGGTCACCGGCATCGACCTCGTCAGGGAGCAGATCCGCATCGCGGCGGGTGAGCCGCTCCGCATCGCACAGGCGGACGTGCGCTTCACCGGCCACGCGATCGAGTGCAGGATCAACGCGGAGGACGCGTCTCGTGGCTTCCTCCCGACTCCCGGCCCCATCGAGGAATATCGGGAGCCTGCCGGGCCGGGCGTCCGCGTCGACTCCGGGGTCGTCGCCGGGTCGGTGGTCTCCGACCTCTACGACCCGCTGGTCGCCAAGCTGATCGTCTGGGACCGCGATCGCGACAGCGCGCGGCTGCGCATGCTGCGCGCGCTGGACGAGTTCGTGATCACGGGCCTGACCACGCTGATCGGCTTCCACAAGGCGCTGCTCGGGCATCCGTGCTTCGCACGCGGCGAGACGTGCCATGGGCTGGTCGAGAGCGAGGAGCTGGCGGCCCGTGCCCGCGAGCTCGCTCCCGGCCCGGCGTCTCGGCGAAGCGGCCGAAGGGGGCCCAACGCGGCAGCGCGCCGTCCTGGCGGAAGTGGACGGGCGCCGTTTCCAGGTGACGCTGCGCCTTCCGGAGCCGCCCTACGCGGAGCTCGCCCGGCGACGGCGCGACCGGGACGGGGACACGACCGGAGGGTCCGCCGGCCGCGAGGCGGTCGTCAGCCCGATGCAGGGGACCGTGCTCGCAGTCGAGGTCGCCGACGGCGACGAGGTGCGCGAGGGCCAGGTGATCTGCATCGTCGAGGCGATGAAGATGGAGAACGAGATCGCCGCCCACCGGCGCGGGGTCGTCTCCGGTCTCTCCGTCCAGGCCGGCGACCAGGTTCGTACGGGTCAGGTCATCTGCATCGTCGGCCGCGAGGCCGAAGCCGACTCGCCCGTCACGCTCGACGCCGAAGGCGAGGCACCATGACCGGGGTCAAGTCTTGCATTCGCACATAAGGCCTCGGGCGCGTCAGAGCAGGATCCGGATCGCGAGCTCCGGCGGGCAGGCAAGCTTCGCCACCAGCCTCCGCGCCAGGCCGAGGTCGACCGCCCGGTCGCTGGCCAGCATCGACGCGTAGAGCTCCGGGTAGCCGCTCTGGACGAGCTGCTCGAAGCGCCACAGCCAGACCGCCCGCTCCTCGCCCGGTCTCCTCCGCTTCCGTGCCCTGTTCCGTCTCGATGTCGGTTTCCGGGAACACCGTGCGCTCCTTTCGTGTGTCCGTCGTACCTGCAACCGGGAACGACGGCGTTCCTTACGCGGCCGCAGGGCGGCACCGGACACCACGGCCTCTTAGAGCGTGCGGCGGTACACGGCGAACGCGCGCGTGGCGAGGGCGCAGGTGACCGCGACGAAGGCGGCGAGCAGGCCGAGGTACAGGCCGACTCGGCCCCAGTCGGTGTCGAGGCTCGACATCTCGCGCGCCGCGACGACCCCCCAGTTCACGGGGTTGAGCTTCGAGGCCCACTGCATCCAGCCGGGCATGAGCGTCTCCGCGATCAGGATCGCCGAGATGAAGATGAGGGGGAGCCCGAAGAAGTTGAGGATCGCGATGAGCGGCTCCTCCCGCCGGACGACCAGCGCGATGCCGTGGGAGATGCCGGCCCACCCCGCGGCCACCATCGCGGCGACCGCGATGATCACGAGCCACCCCGCGACTCCACGCTCGACGCGAGCGCCGAGGAGCCAGGCCGTGCCGAGGATGATCACGGTCTGGACGATCGAGATGATGGCGCTGTGGAGGACCTGCGAGACGATCAGCGAGCTGCGGCTCGTCCGGGTCGCGAGAAAGCGGGGAATGACACCCCGGTCGAGGTCGTCGATCATGGCCATCCCGGACCACGTGGCTCCGAAGAACGCCGTCATCACCACGATGCCCGGCGTCAGAAACTGGACGTAGGAATCCGACTCGAAGCCCGGCAGGTCGACGATCCGGCGAAAGAGCTGGCTGTAGAGCAGGAGCCAGAACATCGGCTGCGTGAGCGCGAACACGAGCCAGATCGGCTGGCGGAGGAAGTTGCGCTGATGACGCACGAGCATCGACAGCGTGTCCTGAACCGCGGCAGTCATCTCTCCCCCGCTCCCGCCTCGTCCTCGGAGCGGAAGTCACGCCCCGTGAAGTGCAGGTACACGTCGTCGAGCGACGGCCGCGACACGGTGACCGACGCGACGGGCATGCCCTGCGCCTCGAGCGCGGAAAGGATCTCCGGCACGGCCTGAGCGCCGTGCTCGACGCGAGCACGGAGATGGCGCCCGTCCACGACTGCCTCCTCGACGGCCCCGAGGCGACCGACGACGGCCGCCGCGTCCGCGGCCTTCCCGTCCGCGAGCTCGACGGTGACCGCGTCCCCGAGCAGCTCGCGCTTGAGCGCATCGGGAGGACCCTCGACGGCGACCCGGCCGCGACTCATGATCGCGACGCGTCCGGCGAGGCGATCGGCCTCCTCGAGGTAGTGCGTCGTCAGCAGGATCGTGAGCGACTCCTGCGCTGCCAGACGCTCGAGCTCGCCCCACATCGCCGCCCGCGCCTCGGGATCGAGCCCCGTGGTGGGCTCGTCGAGGAAGAGCACCTGGGGGCGGTGCACGAGGCCCATGGCGACGTCGAGGCGCCGCTTCATCCCGCCGGAGTAGGTGCGCACGATGCGGTCCGCGAACTCCTCGATGCCGAACGTGGTCAGCAGCTCGTCGACGCGTCGATGCAGCTCCGCGTGCGGGACGCGCTGCACCTTCCCCTGCAGCTCGAGGTTCTCGCGCCCTGTCGCGTGGACGTCGACGCCGGAGCTCTGCGGCACGTAGCCGATCGCTCCCCGCACGGCAACCGGCTCGCGGGCGACATCGTGCCCCGCGACAGTCGCCCGTCCCGCATCCTGCTTGGACAGGGTGACGAGGATCTTGACCGTCGTCGACTTCCCCGCCCCGTTTGGTCCCAATAACCCGAAGACCTCGCCCTCCTCGACGCGGAACGTCACGCCGTCGAGCGCGCGAACGCCCTTCGGGTACGTCTTCTCGAGCTCCTCGACCTCGATCGCCGGCACCCGGCCAGTGTAGGGGCCGGATCTCATCCGGCCCGCCGGCGCAGCCGGCCCATGTAGGGGCCGGATCTCATCGGCCCGTTCCGTGCCAGGCCCCGCCGCTACGCTGGCCGCATGCGCGTCCGCGTGAAGCTGTTCGCCGCGCTGCGCGAGCGGGCTGGGCGCTTCCGAGCGTGACCTCGAGCTGCCCGATGGATCGTGCGCCGCCGACGCCTGGGCTGCTATCCCGGAGCTCGGCCCCGAGCCGGTCGGCCTGCTCTACGCGCTCAACCGCGAGTACGTGGCCCGTGAGAGCCCGCTCGCCGACGGCGACGAGCTCGCGCTGATCCCACCTGTCTCGGGCGGCGCCTTCCGCCTCACCGCCGACCCGATCGACCTCGAGGCGGTCGTCGCCGAGGTCGCCGACGAGCGTGCCGGAGCGATCGCCACGTTCGTCGGCACGACGCGGGTCGAGTCGCGCGGGCGCACCGTCACGCGCCTCGAGTACGAGGCCTACGAAGGCATGGCCGAGCAGGAGATGGCGCGAATCGCGGAGGAGCTCATCGCCCGGTACGACCTCGTCAAGGTGGCGATCGCGCATCGGATCGGACGGGTCGAGATCGGCGAGGCCAGTGTCGCGATCGCCGTCTCCGCGCCTCATCGCGCCGACGCGCTCGCCGCCTGCAAGGACGCGATCGACACCCTCAAGGAAACCGTGCCGCTCTGGAAGAAGGAGATCTACGAGGGCGGCGAGGAGTGGATCGGCCGCGGCTCCTGACCGCGTCGGCCCCGTGCACCGGTCACGAACGGAACCGCCCGCCCGGGGGAGTGGGCGTCGGGCACGCCTCGCTACGATGAACGTATGAGCAACCTGGCTCCCGAGCCGGACCCGCCGCTGCGCGACTACGAGCCCGTTCACCCCCGGGGCGGCCTCGCCGAACGCGCGAAAAAGCTGTGGGTCCCGATCGCGGTCCTGGCCGGTCTCGCGTGGAAGTTCAAGGCCGCGGCGCTCGCCGTCTTCAAGCTCAAGATCCTCGCGACCTCCGGGACGATGCTCGTCTCGGTCGCAGCCTACGCCTGGCTCTGGGGCTGGCGGTTCGCGGTCGGCTTCGTGCTGCTGCTGCTCGTCCACGAGCTCGGCCACGTGTTCGAGCTCCGCCGACAGGGGATTCCGGCCACGGCGCCGCTCTTCATCCCGTTCATGGGCGCCGTCGTCGGTATGAAGCAGCTTCCCCACGACGCGTGGCGCGAGGCTCGCGTGGCCCTCGCGGGACCTATCGTCGGCAGCCTGGGCACTGCCGCTGTGTGGGCGGCGGGCGAGGCGCTCGACTCCGAGCTGCTCGTGGCGCTCGCGTTCACCGGCTTTTTGCTGAACCTGTTCAACCTGCTCCCGGTGGTGCCACTCGACGGCGGCCGCGCCGTCGCCGCGCTGCACCCCGCGTTCTGGGGCCTCGGCCTGGCCGGGCTCCTGGCGCTCACGATCGTCGCGCCGAACCCGATCCTGATCGCGATCCTCGTGATCGGCGGCTTCGAGCTCTGGGGCCGCTGGCGCCACTGGCGTGACCCCGAGTCGCGCGCGTACTACGCGATCTCGCCGCGCCACCGCGTCATCGTCGGCGTGACCTACCTCGGTCTCGCGGCGCTGCTCGCGCTCGCCATGAGCGCGACGCACATCGAGAAGACGTTCTAGTCGCAGGAGCGCGGCGGGCGCCGCCGTACAATTCGTGCGTGGCGGACACCGCGCCCTCCAACCCGCTGCGCGAGCTGCCCTCAGTCGATCGACTTCTCGCCGAGGAGCAGGTTCGCGCCCTCGCCGAGCGGCACGGCCGCGAGACGCTCGTGGCGGCGGCGCGACGGACGCTCGCACGAGCCCGTGAGGAGATCCTGGCCGGCTTCGAGCCCGGCGATCTCGCGGCACGCGTCGCGCAGGAGGCCGAGCACGCCGTCGCGCCCCGCCTGCGCCGCGTCCTGAACGCGACCGGTGTCGTCGTGCACACGAACCTCGGCCGTGCGCCCCTCGCGAGGGCGGCGCTCGAGCGCGTCGCCGAGGTCGCAACCGGGTACTCGAACCTCGAGTACGACGTCGCCGCCGGGGCACGCGGTTCGCGGCAGGATCATGTCGCGGAGCACCTGCGCGAGCTGACCGGCGCCGACGCCGCGCTCGTCGTCAATAACAACGCTGCCGCCGTGCTGCTCGCGCTGGCGGCCCTCGCCGAGGGGCGTGACGTCGTCGTCTCGCGCGGGGAGCTCGTGGAGATCGGGGACGGGTTCCGGATCCCCGACGTCCTCGCCCGCTCGGGCGCGCGCCTCGTCGAGGTCGGCACGACGAACCGGACCCGGATCGACGACTACGAGCGCGCGCTGACGGACACAACCGCGGTGATCCTGCGCGTGCACCAGTCCAACTTCCGCATCGTCGGCTTCACGGAGCAGCCGCCGCTCGCCGACCTGGCGCGTCTCGCCGGGCGGCACGACCTCACGCTCGTCGACGACCTGGGCTCGGGTGTCCTGCAAGAGGTTCACGACGAGCCGTCGGCGCGCTCCAGTCTGGCTGCAGGAGCGCACCTCGTCTGCTTCTCCGGCGACAAGCTGCTCGGCGGCCCCCAGGCGGGCATCGTGTGCGGCCGCGCCGACCTCGTCGAGCGGCTGCGCCGACATCCGCTACAGCGCGCGCTGCGAGCAGACAAGCTCACCCTCGCTGCCCTCGAGGCCACGCTCGCGCTATACCGGGACCCGAAGCGGGCGCTCGCGGAGATCCCCGTCCTGCGGATGCTGACGGAGCCGGGCGGCGTCGTGAGGGCGCGCGCCGAGCGCCTCGCCGTCCTCACCGGCGGTGCGGTCGAGGCGACGATCGCCCGCGCCGGCGGCGGCGCACTGCCGCTCGCCGAGGTCGAGAGCTTCGCGTGTGCGCTCGAGCCTGAGCTGGCCGAGGCGCTTCGCCTCGGTGAGCCGCCTGTCGTCGGCATCGTCCGCGACGGCAGGCTGCTGCTCGACTGCCGCACGCTCACCGAGGCCGAGATCGACGAGGTGGCCGCCGCGGTCGCCACCGCTCGCTCGTGAGCTCAGGGACATGAGGCCGCTCGTACTCGGGACGGCGGGTCATATCGACCATGGCAAGACCTGGCTCGTCCGCGCCCTTACCGGCAAGGACACCGACCGCCTACCCGAGGAGAAGGAGCGCGGCATCTCGATCGATCTCGGCTACGCGCCGCTGGAGCTGCCGGACGGCCGCCGGCTGTCGATCGTGGACGTCCCCGGCCACGAGCGCTTCGTTCGCAACATGGTGGCCGGCGCGACCGGCATCGACCTGTTCCTGCTCGTCGTCGACGCCGCCGAGGGTGCGCGTCCGCAGACCCACGAGCACCTCGCGATCCTGCGACTGCTCGGCATCGGCCACGGTGTCGTCGCGATCACGAAGGCCGACTCCGTCGACGAGGAGACGCTCGCTCTTGCGCTCGAGGAGGGGCGAGAGCTCGTGCCGGGAGCTCCGGTCGTCGCGACGAGCGCCCGGACCGGCGCCGGCCTCGACGAGCTCGTCGTGGCGTTGGCCGAGGTCGCGGGCGCAACCGACTCCGGCGCGCAGCACGCGCATGCCGGCCTGCCGACGCGGCTCTTCGTCGACCGCTCGTTCAGCCTCCGAGGGATCGGCACCGTCGTGACGGGCACGCTCTGGTCCGGCGCCGTCGGGGAGGGAGACGAGCTCCTGGCGGAGCCCACGCGCACTCGCGTACGGGTACGCAGCGTCCAGGTACACGACCGCCCGGTCGAGCGCGCCGAGGCCGGTCAGCGGGTCGCACTGGCCCTGCCCGGGCTCGATCGCACGAAGCTCCGCCGAGGGGACGCGCTGGTCGAGCCCGGCGCCTACCCGACGAGCTATCGCCTCGACGTCCAGCTGGACGAGCTCGACGAGCTCGACGACCACGCCCGCGTACATGTCCATCACGGCACCGCAGACCACTACGCCCGGATCGTGCGCGTCGGCGACCGCTTCGCGCAGCTCCGGCTCGCGTCCCCGGCGATCGCGGCGCGTGGGGATCGCTTCGTCCTCCGCGACCGCACGACCGTCGGCGGCGGCGTCGTCCTCGACCCGGCGCCGCCGAGACGGACGAGCGTCGAACGCCTGGTCCTGCTCGAGCGCGGCGATCCGGCGTCGATCGTCCGCGCGGCGCTGAGCGCGGCCTCGGAGCCGCTCGCCCGCGCCGAGCTGGAGCGGCGCGCTGTGCTCGGGCCGGCTGAGCTCGACGTGGGTCTCGCCGAGGCCGTCGAGCTCGGCGGCTTCTACACGACACGTGAATGGCTCGACGATCTGGCCGGCGCCGTCGCGCAGCGGCTCGCCGACCGGGCGCGGACGAGCCCCCTCGATCCGGGCATCCCGCTCGCCGAGCTCCTGCCGCCGCGGCCCTGGGCGCAGGCCGCGCTCGCCGTGCTGCCGCTGGAGCGCCGGGGCGCCAAGGCGTACGCTCCAGGCGCCAGCGCGGAGCTCGGCGATCGCGCCTCGGCGGCAGCCGAGCTCGAGGCGGAGCTCGCCGCGAGCGGCTTCACCCCGCTAAAGGCCGCGGACCGCGGTCTGGCCGTGTTCCTCGAAGAGCAGGGCAGGCTCGTCAGGCTGGGAGACGGGCTCGTGCTGGGCGTCGAGGCCTACGAGGAGGCCCGCCGGATGCTCGTCGTCGAGTGCGAGGCGAGCGGCTCGATCACGATCGCGCGCTTCCGTGACCGGCTCGGCATCGGACGACGGGCGGCCCAGGTCCTGCTCGAGCGCTTCGACGCCGACGGCGTGACGCGGCGGGTCGGCGACGAGCGCGTTCTGAGGCGTCGCACCCGTGGCGCCGGCGCCTCGACCGCCTAGCGAGCCGCGTCGGCGAGCTGCTCAATCTGGACGCCGGAGACGGCTCTCCCTACCATGAGCGGATGCCTACTCCCCGAGCGCTCCGCCTTACGGTCGCTGCAGTCCTCGCGACGCTCGTTCTCACGTCCCAGGCCTACGCGACGTCAGGGCGGGTGCCCGCACTCACGCCCGCGGCTCCCGACGGGCTCACGCGTGCCCTCGCCGCGGGCGAGCTGAGCGAGGCGCAGTACTCGCTCGAGCGTGCTCGGGCGCTCTTCCGGCCCGACGGCGTGCGCGCCCGGTACGGGTCCGTGCGGGCAGCGGAACCGCGCGACGCGACGCTCGTGCTCCGCGACCTCGTCGTCCGGCTGCAGCTGCTTTCCCCGGCCGAGCGGGCGGCGGCGCGCCGGCTTCTCGCGCGCCCGACCGACAGCCCGGATCCGGGCGGGACCACGTATGCCGCGGCCGAGGCGGCTCCGTACTGCACCACCAACGGGTGCATCCATTACGTGGCTTCCACAACGGACGCGCCGGACCCGGTCGACGCCAACGTCAACGGGCTGCCCGATTACGTCGAGGCCGTGGGCGCCGAGTTCGAAGTGGTGTGGGCAAAGGAGGTCGTCGCCTATGGCTACCGGCCGCCGAAGTCCGACCTGAACTCGACGAACCACGGGCCGGACGGCCGTATCGACGTCTACATCGCCGATATCGGGGACGACAGCCTCTACGGCTACTGCACCACCGACGATCCGAACGCGAGCCCCGCGTACGGGTTCTACGACGTCTCCGCGTACTGCGTCGTCGACGACGACTACTCGCCCAGTCAGTTCTCGGGCGCCGCCTCCGGCATCGCCGCTCTGCAGGTCACCCTGGCGCACGAGTTCGCGCACGCTATCCAGTACGCCTACGACGCTCTGGAGGACGGCTGGCTGTTCGAGGCCACGGCCACGTGGCTGGAGGACGAGGTCTACGACGACGTCAACGACAACTATCAGTACCTGCCGACCAGCCCCCTCGGACGGCCGGACTTCCCGCTCGACGTCTACGACAACGACTTCTCGAGCCCGTCGTACGGCAACCAGTACGGCGCGTTCATCTTCTTCCGTTACCTGAGCGAGAGGCTGAACGACCCGTCGATCGTTCGCCGTATCTGGGAGCGCGCCGACGGAAGCCCGACCGGTCCGGACGACTTTTCCGTCCAGGCGATCGACAATGCGCTGCGAAGCGTCGCGGGGATCGGCTTCGCCGCCGCGTTCAGCGCCTTTGCCGCCGTCAACGCCTTCCCGGCGAGCTTCTACGAGGAGGGCGCCGCCTATCCGACGCCCCCGATCGCCGGCCAGGGCATCCTGACGGCGGGACGGCAGAGGTTGTCGGGCCAGGACACGCTCGACCACCTCACGAGCGCGTACCACTTGCTGCGACCGGGAGCGGGCGTCAGGGCGAACGCCCGGCTTCGCGTGAAGCTCAACCTGCCGCCGCGGTCACAGGGGTCGCGGGCAGTACTCGTCGTCGTCCAGACGAGCGGGGCCCTGCGCTTCGTCCCGGTGACGCTCAACGGGCAGGGTGACGGGGCGGCAACCGTTGGGTTCGGGCGCGGCAAGGTCAAGGCGGTGCTGTTCGTGCTGGCGAACGCGAGCACCCGCTACACCAACTGCTACGTCGGGCTGCCCTACGCCTGCGGTGGGCTGCCTGTCGATGACGGCCGCGTCTACCGATACAACGCCCGGCTCATGCAGGCGGCGCGCTAGACGCTAGGCTGGCCGCGGAGCGGCACGGGCCCGGTGGCCCAGCCGGTCTTCAAAACCGGTGCGGGCGTGCAACCCACGCCTCGGTAGGTTCGACTCCTGCGCCGCTCCGTATCGATAGATTCACGCAATAGCAGGATGTTTCTAGGAGTAGACGTCCTGTAGCGCCGATCCGCCGACGTCCGCTCAACTCCGCCGACCACACTGACTGGGCTCCGTTCTCTTCGGCCGGAGCTAGGGGCAGCGTCGGGCGCGTCGGTCGGCCCGGCGTCGTCCTCGGGAAGGCCAGCTCCTACTGGAACGTGAGTGAAGAGCCACGATCCCGGCGTAGGCTGGCCAGTGAGCGGGACTGCTGAGGGGCAGTTGGGCGCTGAGGGATCGAGTCGGGCAGGGGGAAGACCTGGCGCCAAGACTTCCAGTTGGGCGGTCGCTCCTCTCCGCGAAAGGCCAAGGGCGGTGCCGGCGCCAACGAGTGCGAGCGTTGCCGCGACAAATCATCGCCGCGCGGAAACCAGCTGTTGAGCCGGCGATGAAGTCGTGCCCATCCTGGCCGAGCGTCAGGGGGACGAGGTTGGGCTTATCGGTTCGAGCTGCGAGGACGAGTGAGACGACGAGCCCCAAGACTGCTGTTGCGGCGAGGCTGCCGAGGCGCGAGGACGTGGCGTTGACGCCGACGGCGATCCCGGCTTGGCGTTCGGGGATCGTGGTCAGGGCCGCTGCTGTGATCGGGGCGACGACCATGGAGAGCCCCAAGCCATACAGCAAGAGTCCGGGAAGGAGTCCGTCCCAGAGGCTTCGATCGTCCACACGGAGCCAGAACAGCATGCCCCATGGCCATGAACACCAGCCCACCGACGAGGAGCGGTCTGGATCCGAGGCGGTCGGCGAGCCGGCCGAAGCGGGGCGCAAGAACGAGCAGTACCACGGTCGACGGAAGGAGGAGCAGCCCGGCCTCGAACGGTGTGTAACCGATCACAGACTGAAAGTAGAGACCGAGGTAGAACGTCGAGCCTGCGAGCGCTCCGTAGACGACGAACGTCTCGACGTTGACGAGGGTGAAGTCACGGTTGCGAAGCAGGCCAAGCGGCAACAACGCCTCCCGTGCCCGCCGCTCACGGAGGATGAAGGCCGCGAGGCGGCGACGCCGACCGCGAATGCCCATGCGACATCGAGAAACCCCTGCCCGCCCGCCTGCACGAGCCCATAGATCACGCAGCCGACGCCGACGCCAGCACGGCCGCTCACTGGGTTGGGGACCGCTTCGAGTCGTGCCGCGGGCGCGTGCCTGGTTGAGGGAGTACTTGCGCGCGTTTGAGTTCGCTCGAAGGAGACGATCCCGGGCCCGTTGCGGCCCCCGGGTGGTGGGGGGTGCAAAAGGCAGCAGCCCCGCTTCCGCCACCAAAAGGAGATCTCCCGAACGACCGCTTCCCCGTCTCGCGCAGTAGCTCGACGAGTAGGCGTGCCTCCTCGTCGTAGCGCTCGTCCCCGGTGTGGTGCATCTTCTCCAGGATCTGCAAGCGGGCGTTCAGGTCGCCTTGGCGCTGTTTGACCCGTGCCGCGATCTGCGGGAGGTCCGGGCGCGTGATTCCGGGGTGGCCGGCGACGCGCCGTAGGCTATGGCTGCGGCGCTCGCGGGGCGCAGTTTGGATTGACTAGGAAGCGTGGTCGAGCACGTCGGCGTAGAGGGCTTCGAAGCGCCCTGCCAGCGCTCGCCAGGAAAAGGCGCTGCGAATCTGGTGCCTGGCGTGGTCGGCCCGTTGCTCCCTGGCGGTATCGTCGTTCACCGCTTCGGTGAGCGCGTCGGCAAGGGCATCGACGTTGTCGGGCTCGACGAGCCAGCCGTTTGGCTTTCCGGCGACGGTGTTTACGAAGGAGGGGGGGCCACCGGTGCAGGTCGTGATCACGGGCAGACCACACGACATGGCCTCGAGGAAGACCTGCCCGAAGGGCTCGTCGACCGAAGGGCCGACGAAGGCGTCGGAACACGACAGCCCTAGGGGGAGCTCGTCGTGTCCGCGCCAACCGCTGAAAAAGACACCATCCACGGCCAGCTCTCTCGCGACCGTGTACGGGTGCTCGCCTTCCCACTCGCCCGGCGATCCGCCCCAGATCAGGAGTGGCGCCGGGGTCTTGAAGCGTGGCCGCGCTCGAGCGTACGCTCGCACGAGGAGCGGGACGCGCTTGAAGCCGAGGTAGCGCCCAACGAAGAGGAGTAGCGGGAGTGGCTCGCCGCCCCGGCTGGTGAACGCATCCAACGCCTGCAAGGGGTAGCGGATGCTCCCGGGCAGACCCGACTCGTCCCAGCCCTGGGGGTCGTCGACGAGCCAGTGGCGTAGGAGTTTGAGACGCTCGTCGCGCGTGAGCGCCGAGCGGTCGAAGCGGTCCGTATCGACGCCGTTTGGGATCACCTCGATCAGGTCGTCCGGGATGCCCAGGAGACGCACGGCCTCGGACGCGTCGTGGGGCGAAATGGAGATGATGCGCCGGCTCTGCCTGGCAGACGCTTCGAGGCGAGAGGCCCAGTCCTTTCCGTAGCGGTATCGGCTCAGATTCGTCCGCCGCAGCAGCTCGCGTTCCGTTTCAGGCAATCGGTAGTCGGGCGCCACCTCACCTGACTCGGCGGCGGCCGCAAGCCGATCGAGGCACGTGTCCAGCGTGGCAGCCACCGCGTCGAGGCGCTCGAGGCGATCGAGCATCTTCAGGTCGGTGCCGTGCAGATGGGTGACGAGCGCGCGCTCGGGCCAAAGCCGAGCGGCGGCCTCGTGCATCGGCGTCAAGTGATGGAGGTGAATCATGTCGACGTGGCCGAAGCCTGCGCGCTCGAGCACGCCCTCCCACGCCGACACCTGAGCCTCCGCCTGCTCCGGGCCCAGAGCGGCGAAGACAGGATCCGGCGCCCCCTCCCGATCCTCGAAGGAGCCGTGGAACGGAACCGGCCCCACGAGCTGATCCTCACCGCGCCCGAAGCGCTCAAGAGCGGGCGTGTAGTCCGCGACCTCGACGTGGAGCCCCTCGAAGAAGGTTGCAGCGTGCGTCTGCTCCCCAGGCGAGCCGAGCGACCCCGAGGCCAGGACGACCTCCCAGCCGGACTCCACAAGCGCCAGAGAGAGATACCGGGCGACCTGCGCCGAACCGCCGCGCGGGTAGAACATGAGGCCCATTCCCAGGCGTCTGCGTCTCCCACCCATCTCCAAACCTCCTGCTAGCCCAGCCTTGCCGCGACAGGTAGGCGCACAACCTCACGGAGCAGAAAAGCCCCGACGCGAATACGCATTCGACCCGCAGCCGATGGTGGCAGCCACTTCTGTCGGAGGCAAGGGCGACGATCAGCGGCTCCTGGAGAGCGGCCCGTTGACGACGTATCTACTTGCCGCGCGAGGCCTTCTTCGGTCGCTTGGGCGTTGCTGGCGCCTTCTTCTCGGTCTGTGCTAACGACTTTGGACGCTTCTTCCCTGCCATGTCGGGCTCCTTTCCCAGCTGTCCTGCTGCGAGGCGCACCTTAGCGAGCTAGCCTCCCCTGCGCAGTCAAGTCCCGGGACATTCAGGGCGCGCTCGCGGGCTTGAACCACGGCGGCGAGACCGGCCATGTTACGCCTGTGCCCACCTCGACGCCGCCCGTTCGCAGGCGGCCAGACGGAGAGTCGGCCAGGAGGCCGGTGTGCGGCCCCCGGATTCGGAGGGGGCATGCCGGGCCGGCGCTAGAAACCCTTCGCCGGCACGAAAGGGGCGGCTCGCGCCGCCCCTCTGCCTTCCGCCGACCGGGTTGCCGCTAGAGCTTGACCCTGCTGGCCTCGCGGCTCTTGGGATCGTCGTTCTCCGGGTCGGGCCCCTCCTCGTTCGCGCCCAACCTGACCTTGGAGGCGTGGCCCTCGATCGCGGGGTCGCCCTCGTCCTCGTTTGCCAGCCTGATCCTGCTGCCCTCGGCGGTCTTGGGATCGTCGTTCTCCGCGTCCGGGCCGGGCTCATTCTCGCGCCTGAAGGGCATGTGGCCCTCGATCTCCTCCGCCGCCTTCTTCGCTGCCTCACGCTCTTCCGCCATCACCGTCTCCTCTCGCTCGGGGATCGACTCCTGCGATCCGTTGGGCTGAGACTGTCGGGGGCCGCCAACGCGCCGCCAACAGCCGGCCAATACCGCAGGCACGCATCGTCGCGCACCCCCAGGCTCCGGCACATCGCCAATCTGCGCCAAGATGTCCGCCCCTCGGCATGTGCCCGTCCGAGGGGCACGCCTTGGCATCCGGCACGGCGCCAATCGCCTCGGCTATGGGGGTGCCGCCATAGGGCCGCTTTCGCGAGACAGCGAATGATCCGCCCTACTCGGGTAGCGACCGGCATCGCCGCAGGCTCACCTTCAGGGTGCTCGCGAGCTTGAACCACGGCAACGAGACCGGTAGCCCGAGCTCGCCCCGCGTCCACATGGCTCATTCGGCCATGGCTCGACTTCTGTCCTTTATCGCTACTTCTAGTAGGAGTTCTCAGGCAGACAGAAAGACGAATGCGTGACTGCCGCTTCTCGTCCGACGCGATCGCGCCTCGACTCGCGTGGCCGCTTCTGGGGCTGCCTCGATGCCACACCGCGATGTCGGACTACCTCGGCAGCTCAGCGACGAAGCGGGTCGCGGCGATCTCCGATCTCCGCGGCAGCAGCCGGACGGCTGTGGCAGCGCTGGTCGCCGAACCCGATCTGGTCGCGGACGAGCGAATTCCTTGGGGGTTGCTCTGCCCGTAGAGAGGCGGCGAGCGAGCTCAGGCGGCGATCGACTCGGCCGGCCTCGCCCGCCGTACGGCACCGGGCGGTGATCCCACCACGCGCTTGAACGCGCGCGCGAAGGCGGCCTCGGAGCGATAGCCGAAACGATCCGCGAGTGCGGCCACGGTTGCGCCCTCGTCGCGCAGCGCCGCGGCGGCGAGGTGCATGCGCCAGCGGGTCACGTAGCTCATCGCCGGCTCGCCGACGAGCTGGGTGAACCGTGCGGCGAAGGCCGAGCGCGACATCGGGACCTGGTCGGCGAGCGAGGCGACGGTCCACTGGCGGCCGGGCTCGCGGTGGATGAGCGAGATCGCGCGGCCAATCTGCGGGTCCCGCAGCGCCCCGAGCCAGCCCGATTGCGCCGCGGGGTCGCTCTCCAGCCAGGCGCGCAGCGCCTGCACGACGAGCACGTCGGAAAGGCGGGTGATCACGGTCTCGCCGCCGGGGCGCAGGCCCTCCGCCTCGAGCGCCATCAGCGCCAGGGTGGAGCGCAGCCACTCGAGCTGCGTCGGGCTCGTCGCTGGGTCGAAGGTGAGGATTCGCGGTAGCACGGCGAGCAGCTTGCGCGCGGCCGGATGGTCGAAGCGCACGGCGCCGCAGACCATGTCGATGCGCCCGCCGCCGCCTCCGTGGCGCAGGATCTCGTAGCGCTCGCCGAGCTGCTCGCGCTCGAGCTCGAAGATGCTCGGCGTCGGCGCGTCGGGCTCGCTGCGCAGCCAGTGGCCCTCGCCGTGGGGGACGAGCGCCAGCTCGCTTGCGGCCAGGCGCCGCGGCTGGGCCTCTGGCGCCTCGAGCCAGCAGCTTCCGCCGGTGATGGCGTGAAACCACAGGTAGCCCTCCAACGGCGGCAGCTCGAGACCGAACGGGGCGGTGAACTCGGCGCGGCAGTAGAAGGCGCCGCGGAGCTCGAGGAAATGCAGCGCCTCGCCGAGCGGATCGGCGGCCGAGGGCCAAGGTTGGGGATGCGTGGTCATGCAATCAGTATGACAGGGATGGGCTCGAACCTCGAGATTGCGCGGACGAACGAGCAGGAATCACGGACTCTATGCTATAGCGACTCCCGATCGTCGAGCCTATGCTGGATGAACTGCAATGACGGCCAGCTTAGGAGGAACGACCATGATCACCGTGATGGGAGCCACCGGAAACACCGGCCGCAAGATCACCGAGCTGCTGCTCGAAGCCGGCGAGGAGGTGCGCGCGCTCGGTCGCTCGCCGGACAAGCTCGCCGAGCTCGACGCGCGCGGGGCCGAGACCGTCGCCGGCGATGTCCGCGACGCCGACTACCTAGCAAGCACCTTCGCAGGCGCCGACGCGGTCTACACGCTCACCGCGTTCGACCCGGCCCTGCCCGATTACCACGCTGACCAGGACAGGCGCGGCGAGGCGATCGCTTCGGCGATCCGCGAGAGCGGTGTGCGCCACGTGGTCGCGCTGAGCGCGATCGGCGGCGAGTTGGCGAGCGGCAACGGGTTTATCGCCAGCCTGCACCGGCAGGAGCGGCGGCTGAGGGCGCTCGACGGCGTCAACCTCATGATCCTGCGCCCTGGCGCCTTCTTCGAGAGCTTCTACGCGGCGCTGGAGACGATCCGCCACGAGGGCGTGGTCGCCGACTCCGTCGCGCCCGAAGCGAAGGCGCCGATGATCGCCACCGCCGACATCGCCGCGGTCGCCGCCGCGGCACTGCGCGAGCGGAACTGGAGCGGCGCCGCCGTCCGCGAGCTGCTCGGCCCGCGTGACCTCACCTACACCGAGGCCGCGGCGGCCATCGGCGAGGCGATCGGGCAGCCGGACCTCCAGTACGTCCAACTGCCCGACGAAGAGCTGGTGGCGATCCTCACCCAGGTCGCCGGGTTCTCGCCCGACTTCGCCGCTGTGTTCGTCGAGTTCAACCAGGCGCTGAGCGAAGGCCGGCTCCACTCGCTCCAGGGTCGCAACGAGAGCAACACGACCCCGACCGAGTTCGACGAGTTCGCCGCTGAGCTGGCACACGCCTACGCGGCGACGGCGTGACGCTATCGACCAGCGGGAGGCCGTCCCGGTGCCGGCCTCCCGCTATGCAGGGACGGCAGCATTCATCTTCGTGTTGGACCACCTAGGACGTGAACCGAGTCAGCTCCGGGTCATGGGCTCGGACGGTGAGACCCTGGCGACAATCCCGGCTCCTGCCAAATCGGGGCTGAGGTGGTCGACTACGCGTTCCACCTCGACCCTAGATGACGACGGGCAAGCCGAGGCACTCGCGGCCACCTTTGGTGTCGCGGAGCCCAAGACGGACCGCTTACCCGGAGCCGATCGCCCCGACGCTTTGCCAGAAGTGGTCGCAGTTTGTGACCGACGGGAACCCGCCGGCAAGCGCCGGATCCTTCGCGCCCTGGTTGCCATCGCCGGGGCCTGTGCCCTTCGCGAGCTGCTTCTCGAAGTTCGCGGTGCAGTTGTCGAGCGCTTGCTGGGGCGGACTAGGTCCGCCGAAGGCGAACGCCGACGGCGACGTCGTGATGAGGGCCGCGATCGACGCGGCGACGATTACCTTCGCTCGAGACACGGGTGCCTCCTCTCCATGCCCTCGCAGGCACGGCCGCAGGGAGAAATGGACGCCTGCGTCGTAACACGACGCCGTGGCGGTTGTCAACCGACGGTACAGGGGTGGCACGTGCGCCGGACCCGCTGTAGGCCCACCGGCAGGGCGCGCTCGCGAGCTTGAACCACGACGGCGAGACCGCCCGTCAGCGCCAGGCGGCGCCGGCGGCTCCGGCAGCTCGAGCAGGGTATCCGGGGAGGACGGCTCACCAGAACCGGCCCCTGTGCCGTTCCGCCGGCGAGGCGCAGCCGTGATAATCGCGGGGCCTGACCGGATAGGCCAATGGTGAAGCTTCTCGTCATGGCCGCGGTCGTCGCCGCAACGCTCGCCGTCTCTGCGCCGGCGGGTGACGCGCGCTCGCCGGCCGGCATGGATGCGGTCGACGCGGAGATGCTCCGCGCAACGGCCGTTCCGCGATCGGATGGCCGGCGAGCCGTGATCGTCGAGCTGCGAGCAGACGAGCGGATCACCGCCGCCGCACGCGTCATCCGTTATCAGACGGTCGTCGCTCGCTCGCGCCTGTTCCGCCTGCGCCCCGGGCGCTGGATTCTCTACGTGCCCCTACCGGCGGACATAGCCCCAGGGCGGGCGGGCGTGGCTGTTCGGCTCACGGATCGGCGAGGCAATACTGAGACGTTCCGTCAGCCGATCAGGGTTCCGCGCTCCGTTTAGCGGCAGCCCGAACGGTTCGCGGACCGATCGTGGATGCCTAGATGGCTCTTTCGGCCAAGACCTGGCCGAGGCGCCTCCCCGTCTCTTCGGGTATGAACCGGGGTGGCGGGTTCAGGGGCACCCTCTCCCTCTCGACGTTCGCACGACCTGGGGTCGGGGGCCGGGGTCAGCATCCCACCGTCAGGATGAATCGCTCACGAGGTCCGGCGACGGGCCGGTCGAGGCCCGTGTAATAGGTTCTCACATACGAATTTCCGAAATCGTGTCCGCGTGGATCTCCGTATCGACGTTTGCATGGGCTCGGGTCGGGGGGCCGGGGTCCCGCTCGCCGCGTACTCGCGCATCCCGACGTCGGCACCCAGGCAGCGCCGGGGAGCTCGAGCCGCACCCGACAGTGCTGCACCTGCGCGCTCGGCGCGCGGGTCGTCGACGGCGATCACGCCCTCGGTGATCGCGCTCGCTTCGCCGACCGCAGCGGCGGGAAGTCGCTCGACAGGTCCGGCGTCACGACCTGAAAGATCTTGACCGGCTCCGGCATCCCCCGGAAGCGCCACCCGCCGAGCGACTTCAGCGTCACGTCGGCGGGCAGCGACTTGCCGAGCACCGTGCGCACCGCCGACGACATCACGATCTGACCACCGTGCGCCGAGAAGCAGATCCGTGCCGCGGCGTGCACCGAGATCCCCACGTACCCGGTCTCAGTCAGCTGCGGCCGTCCCCGGTGCAACCCGATTCGCAGCCGGCACTCCAAGCCACCCGGCCACCTGTGCTCCTGCATGCGCCGCTGGATGTCCAGCGAAGCGCGCAAAGCGGCCGCCGCGTCCGAGAACACCGCGAACACGTCATCGCCCCGCGCCGACACCACATGCCCGCGCGCCGGCCGCACAGCCGCCCGCACGAGGTTGCGGACGTCCACCAGCAGCGTCGAGTAGTCGTCCCCCAGGCGCTGCAGCAGCTCGGTCGATCCCTCGATGTCCGCCAGCAGGAACACCACCTGGCCGGCCGGCAGCTTCTTTTCGGGCTGAAGCTGCGCGTTGACGAACCCGATCGGCATGATCCCGTGCTGCTTGGCCGCGTTCAGCAGCCGGTTGCGCGCCCGGTCGCGCGCTGCGTCGTCCTCGAACGGCACCTGGTCGAACCGAGAGAGCGCGTTGCGCACGTGCGCAGCGTCGTGGATGGGCAGCCGCCGCTGGCCGCGCGAGTCGACGTATGCAAAAGCGCGATCGGGGAGTCGCGCGCGTTCCTTCGCCGAGAGCGTCGCCATCGGTTGCGCGGCCGATGTTACGGCCAGCCCCCGACCAGCGCCCGCCGACAGGCAGCCTCCCGGCCGCGATATTCGCTCAGCTCGGGTCGGGGGGTCGGGGGTCAGCATCCCGCCGTCGGGATGAATCGATCACGAGGAACGGCGACGGGCTGGTCGGTCGATGGAAGGCCGGCCTCGCCGCAGGCCCACCTTCAGGGCACGCTCGCAAGCTTGCACCACGACGGCGGGCCCGGCAGCTCCGAGGGTACGCCGAGGTCGGTCAGGTGCCTAGATGGCTCTTTGGGACGGCGGGTCTGTCGATGCCTGCGCTGACCTTGCCCGCGTCGCCACGACCGGCCGCGATCAGCTAGGGATCTCGACGCATGAACCACACGTGCGGGCCGCCGTCGGGGGCATCAGCGTCCTCAACGACGCGGAACCCGAACCGTTGGTACAAGGGCACGTTGCGGGCTGTCCCAGTCTCGAGAAAGACTCCGGCCTCACCGACCTGGGCCAGCCCGAACTCGATCAACGCCGAGCCGATCCCGCGACCCTGCAGCGTGGGATCAACGGCGAGCGCGTCAAAGTGCCAGAGCGGCTCGTCGGGAATCTTCGACTCGACCCACTCCCATAACGCGTCGTACCGGCGCTCACCCTCTCCGCTCGGCGCGTGCGGGCGCACTTTGGCCTGAGCCTCCTCCCAAGCGTCCGCTTGATCGGGCGCTATCCACACAGACGCACCCATCCCCCTGCCCGCCTCCCACACCATCCCGAGCGGTATCAGACTCTCGAGGAAATCCTCGAACGCGCGGATGAGCCGCTCCTCCAGGTCACCCTCGACGCCCAACGGCCAGACCAACATCGGCTCAGTGAGGAACGCCCGTCCAAAAACGGACGCCAGTACCGAGAGCCTGTCCGGTGTCGCTTGGGTGATTTCCACGGGCGCCAAGCGTATCGTGGTGGCGCGTTTCGGCCGGGTTCCCCCACTTGGCCCTTCGCGCCGCTCTCGGATCGGAGGGCCGGGGTTTACTCGGGGAGCCGCGGTCTACTCGACGCCGGGAGGCAGCGCAGGCCGCGCGGCCCCAAGCTCCCGCTCCTGGGCAGCGCATCAGCACGCGGCTTTCGACCGCAATCTTGCGGGTGTCGTTGTGCGCGTGCGTGCGTGTGCCGTGAAGGTCCCTAGTGAAGCTCGCGCAAACCCCGGGTCGGGGGGCCGGGGGTCTGACCGATTTGGGTCGTGCGCCCACCGGTGCACCCACGCTACGAGCATTCCCGGCACTCCTGGCGGGTTCCCGCATGGCTGCGGGGTTCCGGTGGGCCAGCCTGTAGCCGCCGTGTTCCCCCCGAACGGAACCGAGCCGATCGGGTCAGCAGCCCCGGCGGGCTAGCGATCCTTTCCGCGCGACCGCGTCGCCGATGAACCAGCTCGCTCAGCAAAAAGGGGGCCTGCGCCAACAGGCCCCTTTCTTGCCGATGGGTCAGGCTCGTTTACTTGCTGAAGTGACAGTCGAGCGTGTAGGCACCGGACGCGCTGATCGTCAGCTGCCAATCCAGTGTCGTATGGCCAGTCACGAAGCTGTAACAGCTCTGTCCCGGAGTGAGCGGACTGTCGGCTGTGTAGATCACGTCGTGGCCGGTGTCGTTCGCGATCGTTCCCTCGAAGTGCTCGTTCTCATTACCGCTCGGCGTCACGACGTCATGGAACACGGTCGGGTTGTAGAGATCCCAGGTTCCGTTGCCGTTCAAGAAATTGAACTGGCAGCCGGGCAGCATCGTAGCCGGATCGATGCCGACAGTCGGGCACTGTTTCGTGACCGTGGCACCGCCGCCTGCGAACGCGACAGGCACGGCGATCCCAACGGCGACCGCGGCAATAACGAGCGCGAGAACAAACTTCTTCACGTATTTCTCCTTTTGATTGGGATTGAGCGCGGGTTTTTCGTGCTCCTGCATCTGAATCCAGGCTAGATACACCCCGGCCGGGGGGCAATGACACGTTTGTGTCATCTCGTCGCAGTACGGCCACGACTTCCTGGCGGAAGCAAGGGCATGGGTCACACCGTGGGCGTGCGGACTAATCCGCATGTGCCCGTAGCAGCGCCTCCGCGGCCGGCAGGTGCTCGTGCCGATCGAGTAGCTGCGCGAGCGCCCAGGCCGCCTGCTCGCGTCGAGGGCCGGCGAGCATCAAGACGAGCGCGAGCACGGCCTGCACCTCCGCAGCCTCCACGTCCCGAGTCTCCTGGCAGTAGCGGGCATGCCAGCGCAGCGCAGCCCCCGCCGGAAGCGTCCTTCGTCCCCGTCGTGGCCAAACAGCAGCACGAGCTGGAGAGCGTCCGCCAGACCGACATGCTCAAGCTCGGCGGCCGCCGAGAGGGCGTGCAGGGTGTTGCCTTGGTCGAGGGCTTTGCGGAAGCGAGCGTACGGGTGGCCTTGCGCTGTCAACGGAACGCATGTTCGCATACCCGCGATGGCGAAACCTCCACGTTGTCAAGCCGGAGATCGCGGCTCATCGCGGAAAATCGGCGTGGCCCAATCGGCCATCTCGACGGACGGCACCCGATCTGATGGACTACCAGGATGGTCTTCTACGGCCTTCTCGACCACGGCCTCAGCGAGGTCATCGAGTTCTACCCGTCCAGGCAGGCGGCCGAGCGGGAACTCGCCGAGATCCGGACGAGCCCGGTTGGGTCGAGAAGCTCGAGATCGTAGTCGTGGACTTCTCGGGTGCCGAGCCGGTCGTCACGCGGGGCGTGCGGTCGAGCCTACCGATGAGCTGATTTCCGGGAATCGTGTCCGTGTGGAAGCCTCTCCGTAACGACGTTGGCACCGGCTCGGGTCGCGGGGGCCGGGGTTCCCGGCCCGCCCTGGAGTGCGAGGACTTACCGCCGGAGGCTTGCTATGAAGCGCTTAAGCGCGCGGCGGAGGAACGGGAGGGCGCGCGCCACGCTCTCCTCGGGCGCCTCCGGCCAGACACCGACATGCCCGGGCCCGGCGAAGTAGACGGCCTGGCCGTCCGGAATCATCGAAGTCAGCGGGTCCGCCCGCGGGTTCGCCATACAGGTTGATGCAGATGAACCTGTGCCTGTCCGGTCTGGCCAGCTGCTCCGGCAAGGTGGCGTACCCGGCGGTGGTGGAGGAGGCGGTGGCCATGATCCGTAAAGCGCACCCGGACGCGATCACCTTCGACGAGGCCTGCGGGGGTGACGTCGCGCTGTTCGCCCGGCGGACCAGTTACCACCTGCGCTTCTCGAGGGTGATCTATCTTGGCGAGCCCCTACCCTGCGTCCAGCCGGGCGGCGCGCGGACTTTTCGGTGACGCGGTGCTCACCAAGGAAGCCATCGAGAGCTCCGACAGCCAGGATTTCGCGGCACAGCGCGGCATCGAGCGGCGCCGGTGGCTGTGCGTCGCCACCCGAGTCGGCGTCGAGGTCTTGCACCGCCCACCTGAGCACACGCACGACCATTGAAGCTCGCCGGGAACGACGCGCAGTGCCGCGAACTCCCGGCGCTCCTTGTACGTCCCGCGGCCGCTCGGAGCGTCATCTTCGGGGGTGACGTCAACCGCCTCCTCCTCCTACGCCCCTGCCGAGCAGCTGGACCCGCACGGACAGGTCCGCCGGTCAGGCTCCCGGGCATCAGCACGTCTACGGAAGCGGCGGGCTGCGCTCGCCCTCGGTGGAGTGGTGCCGGCCACGCACAGCGACCACGACGTCCTGCTCGTCCGCGCGCACCTAGCACCGCCTATCTTCGGCGGGGGGAGCCGCACCATCCGGGGTCACAGCACACAGCACTGCTCGATCAGCGCCACGACCCCGCGCGCAGCAACACGAGCGGGAAGCCCTCGCCGACGACCGCGTAATGAAGTGCGAAGCCCGCGCGCTCCAGCCGTGCCATCGCTCCAGGCTAGCCCCACTGGGCCGACACCGCGCCTCGACCCTGCGCCACCAGCCCCGACTACGTCCGCGACCTGGGTCATCCCCTGCGACGTTGGCACTAGCCTCGGCTCGGGGGGCCCCAGGCCTAGGGACCCTCTGTCGACGGAAGCCATATCCCGGGGTCGTGAGGGCGCAGGGCCCGCTACGGCGCTCCGACGCCGGTTGAGGAGGCTGACCGGACTGGCCCACACGCTGGCCCGCAAGGGCTGCAAGGCCGCTCCGCGCCACGGAACAGCTGCTGTCTTCAAAACCGGTGCGGGCGTGCAACCCACGCCTCGGTAGGTTCGACTCCTGCGCCGCTCCGTAGAGCCAAGAAACGGCCTCGGCCGACGCGCGCGACCAGAGCCCATGTTCTTCGGAGACGAGCCGCTCGATGGTCTGGTGGAGCTGGGAATCGTTCTTCGGCGGGCTCCTCAGGCAACGGCCAGCTCGGCCAGTTCCGCTTCGGAGAGGCCGAGCGCCTCGCCGGTAGCGACGAGTTCCTGCCACGTCGTCTCGTCGAGTGGGATTCCGCCAGAAAGACGGCGCGCAGCCGTCGTCCGCTCCGGGTCACCGGGCACGAGCACCGGCGCAGCATCAATGGCCGGTCGGCATGACCGTACGTAGTCGAGGAACCCGTCGATCTCGTTCGTCAGCCAGTCGTCCCCTACGAGCCTGACCGGATCGATGACGACGGAAAGCATGCTGTTGACGATCGTGTACTGACCCTGCCTTTCGGGGCGGCCAGTGCCGCCACCCGCGAGGACGCCGGCCAGCAACTCGGCTGCGAGCATCAGGCAGTACCCCTTGTGCCCGCCGAACGGAAGCAGCGCTCCGATCGGTGCGCCGCCAGTTGTGACGACGGCGCCGGCGTCGGTTGTTGGGTTGCCGTCGGCGTCGATGGCGACACCCGCCGCGAGCTCGCGGCGTTCGTTGAACGCGACGCGTACCTTGCCGAGCGCGATCGCGCTCGTGGCGAGGTCGGCAACGAGCGGCGGCTGCGTCGTCGTCCCGGGGAACCCGATGCAGATCGGGTTGGTGAGGAACCTCGCCTCGATCCCGCCATGCGGCGCGACAACAGGTGGATGTCCGGTCACGTTGACGAAGTGGATAGAGACGAGGCCGGCCTCGATTGCCTGCTCGGCGTAGGCTCCGATGCGCCCGAGGTGGTAGCTGTCGCGCAACGTCGCGATGACGGTGCCAGACATGCGCGCGCGCTCGATCAGGCATCCGACGAGCTCGCTGCCGACGCGCTGACCGAAGCCCATGTCGCCGCTGAAGCGCATGAACGCGCCGCCGTCCTCAAGCAGGCGAAGGCCGGAGTTCGGCGACATCCTCCGACCGCGCATGTCGGCGACGTAGCGGGGTAGCATCCCGATGCCGTGGCTGTCGTGGCCGCGCAGGTTCGCGGCGACGAGATGGTCGGCAACGATCGTGGCTTCGGCACTTCGGGCTCCGGCTGCGCAGAGGATCGCCGTGGCGACGGCACGCAGTCCGCTCGCCGTGCTCTCCAATCCATTCATCAGCCGCGTGAGTCTACGGTCGCGACCCCCTGCCACACACCAGAGTTCAGCAGGCTCGACTCCACGGTCGAAGGTTGCGCGCCTACCTGCCGCTGCTCGGCTCCGGTGGCTGGGCAGGTGTCCGGTGCTTAAGGGGTCTCGCGTTCTCGGGCGCGACGGGGGCCGGGGTAGCGCCGGGGTTCGAGTACGCGACTGTGTACGTCCAGGCTGAGGCGCTGGTGCCCCAGGTCACGGCGATCTCACGGACGATGCCGTCGGCGCCGACTGTCACGGCGACGGCGAGAGGTGCGGCCGGGTCCGCAGCCTCGTCGTGGGCCACGTAGCCGAACGGGAGGACCCGGATCGGCTGGCCTTCCTTGAAGCCCGACTCCCTGGCGACCAGCCCAGCCGCAACGGTGCCGCTGTAGACGGTTGAGCCGTCGCCAAGCCGGCGAGTCGTCAAGCCGTTCATGCCGCCGGTGATCCTGCGCAGCGTCACGCCGCCGATGTCCTCGTGCACGGCGGCGAGGTACTCGTCGGGTGTCGTGCCGCTATCCGGATCGATGTTCGCCGGGTCACCGAGGACGAGCCACCCGCCGTTGGCGGGGTCAGGCCCGTAGAGCGTGCCGTCGACGACGCGTAGCTCGAGCCCGTCGTCACGCGAGACGGCCAGATCGCTGCCGTTCCAGCGAATCGTGGTTCCCGCCCAGGCCCTGCCGTTGTGGGTGATGCGGACGATCGCGGTACCGGACCGCTCAGCGGAGGCCGCAGTGACGGTCGCGGCCTTCTTGACTGCAGCGGCTGCGTTCTCGATACCGGGGCCACCATCGGGCGAAACGATCGTCAGGAATACCGCCGCGGCAGCCCCGGCGGCGAGCGTCACACCGGCAAGCGAGACACCCGCGCGGCGCCGCGCTTGGGGTCTTCCGGTCCGTGACCGCCGCGCGCCCGCGTCCATGGCGACGTCCGCGACAGCCGTGGCGAGCTGCGCGCCCACCGCTTCGGCGGTTGCGTCGACCAACTGCGCAAAACCCGCCCTGGTGCGCGGGTTCGCCCGGCGCAGGGCCTGCACGCTCTCAGACGTCTTCACTGCCCCTCCTTCGCAAGAGCGTTCATCGTGTGCGGCCTTGAGGCGCCGGCTGGACTGAGCAGGTTGAAGTCGCCGGCGCCTCCCGAGGCCACCCGAGTCGACTGTTCGCCTGCATCTCGGGCGAGAAGTTCCTCGTAGATAGTGCGGAAGCGACGCCGGGCTCGGTGCAGCCGTCCTCGTGCCGTCACTGTCAGGCAACCCACGACGGCCGCGATCTGCGCCGGGGCGAGGCCCTCCCACTCCGCCAGCAGCAGAACCTCGCGATCGCCCGGGCCGAGACACCGAAGCGTCTCGCGCACGAGCACCGTCTCAGCATCCTCCGCCGGCTGTGCCTGCGTACCCGACGCCGCGTCGAGCGCCAGCCGTTCGTGCAGCGCGGAGCGACGGCGGCTCGATCGCCGCTGGTTCGCCATCACGCGCCGCGCGGTCGCATAGAGCCACACCCGCCTCGCGTCGCCCTCCGGGAGCTCATCCAGACGCCGCCACGCCGTCAGGAACACTTCGGCCACCGCATCCTGTGCGTCGCTCGCGGATCCCGCCCGCCAGCCGCAGTAGGCAACGACGTCCGAGCTATAGGCCGCGAACAACGCGTTGAAGCGTTGCCTTCGCTCGCTTTGGGCTTCGGTCATACGTTCAACCTCCTGCCGGAAACGGATCGGAGAACGGGCTCTCACTCCGTCCATGTCCGGAAGGCTCGAAACCGTTTGACTCTCGTACCAGCATTCTCTCAGCGAGTTTCGTCGAGTCACCGCGAGGCAGGTGCTGCGATGGTGCGACCGGTGCCGCTGAATCACGCCACTGCCTCAGCCCGGTCGAGCCCCGTGGCGCTCGGAGTTCTCGCGATCGAGCTCGATTTAGACGGCTTGCCACTCGCGAGCCGATCAGCCGGGAAGGCGCGTGACCGAGCGCATCAGGTCCTCGACCGCACCAGCGCCTCGTCCGCTGCCTTCCTCGAGGCGTAGCTATCGGCCTGAGCCCGGAGCGTGACGTGGGCCGCCGCGCGAGTCGTTGGGCACGACCAGCATGGACTCTCGAATGAAGCGTGATGTTTGAGCCGGCCAATACGCGGCTATGATCCGGACGACGGGCGAGGCTGGGACGGGAGACATCGAACGCCGTTCGCCACACGCGGGCTGTGATGGGCGAGATCCGCTCGCTCCGCTCTGCAGCTCGGCGCCGCCCGCGTGTTCGTTGGCGGGCATCCACACGAGCGGGGAGCCTTCGGGTCGCGCGAGGCGATCGTCGAGGCGACGACGCACCCCGCGATCGGAGATCCTGGCCCGCGTCTCGGCCCGAGCTCGGTACCCGATGAGCGGGATCGGGAACGCGAGCCTGCCGGCCGCCGAACTCCCCGGGCCTCCGACCGTGCCACTGAAGAGCGTTACTCCGGCGTAACCACAGGAGAGAGGAAGCAGAAATGGCACAGACGTCGACAGAGCACGATCAGCTCGCGACCTGGGACGAAGAGCACCTCCTGCATCCCTGGAGCTTTGACGGTCCATCATTGATGATCGTCAAAGGTGAAGGCTCACTCTACTGGGACGCTGACGGCCGTGAATATATTGACGGTCTTGGAAGCATTCAGTTATGCGAGGTTGGTCACGGGCGCACGGAGCTTGCGGAGGTTGCCGCTGCCCAAATGGCTCAGCTCGAATTTGCTCCACTCTTTTGGAATTTCGTCAACGAGCCTGCTGCTCGCCTAGCACATCGCCTTGCGGAGCTAGCTCCAGAGAAGCTAACTCATACCTTCTTTACCAACGATGGTTCCGAGAGCTGCGAAACGGCGATCAAGACAGTTCGGAACTACCACCACATCAGAGACGAGGGCAGTCGTCAAACGATCCTGTCATTGCGCCGAGCCTACCACGGAATGACCTATGGCGCTCTGGCGGCTAGTGGCCTCGAGGGAATGAAGAAAGGCTTCGGCGATCTACCGCCAAACTTTGTCCAACTCTCCACACCGTATCCGTTCCGAGCCGAGTTCCCAGATCAGGGAGCCGGCCCCGTCGACTACTGCTTGCGAGAGTTGGAAGAAGTGATCGAGCGGGTAGGCCCAAAGAACATCGCAGCTTTCATAGGAGAGCCGGTGCTCACCGTTGGCGGTGTGATCGTTCCACCCGAAGAGTACTGGCCGAAAGTGGCAGAGATGTGCCGCGAGCATGGCATTCTCATGATCGCGGACGAAGTAGTGACGGCGTTTGGGCGCCTCGGGGAATGGTTCGCCTCTGCGACCTACGAGCCCGACGTCATCGCCTTCGCCAAGGGCGTGACGAGCGGTTACGTCCCCCTTGGCGGGGTCCTCGTCTCAGAGGAGATCGCCCACACTGTTCGGTCTGCGGAATCGGGATTCCTCCACGGTTTCACGTACAGCGGCCATCCTGTTGCTTGCGCTGTCGGACTCCGGAATATCGACATCATCGAGCGGGAACGCCTTCCGGAGAACGCGGTGGAGGTTGGCTCGTACCTCCTGAACCGCCTGAAGAGTCTGGAGAACTTGCCAGTCGTTGGCGAAGTGCGAGGTGCCGGGCTTCTCGTTGGCATCGAACTCGTGCGTGATAAGACTACCCGTGCGCCGCTCGAGCTACGCCGACAAGAGATCGCCAATCGCATACGGGATGAGGAGGGCGTCATTGTTCGCAGTATATTGCAGAACATCATCATTGCTCCTTGCTTGACACTGACTCACAGTGAAGCGGATCGGATAGCCGACGGCATTGAAAGAGTGCTTGCCACCATCGAGCCGTGAGAACCCATGGATTCCAACACGGCATCCGGCTGCCGCGGCGCCGTTTCCTCGATCAGCGGTCTGGTGTTTCGCAGACGCCGACGCGTATCCACGGCCGTTCGCCGGCGCGCTCGCCGGAGCCGACTACAACCGTGACTGCATTCGTTTCGCGCCGCTCGACCGCAACAGCAACCAGGGCTTCCAGTGCCGTCAACCGGGCCGCGGTGCGCTGCGCCGGTACGCCCGCTACCTTCCCCGTTGGCTAGACCACCCGCCCAGTAAAGAGAAGGAGGACACGTGGCCTCTCCCGATCCCCGCAACTTCTCTGACCTGATGGAATACCTGCACAAGGTCGACCGGCTCGGCTTCAGCCGTCGCCGCTTCCTCGGCATGATGGCCGGTGCCACCGCTGTCGGCGGCCTCCTCTCGGCCTGCGGCGGCGGCGAGGACGGAGGTGAAGCGGCGGGAACGGGGGCGGCGCCCGGCGCGGCCGAGACCAAGACCCCGGCCAACACCCTCGTCGTTGCAGCGCCCGGCACACCCTCGACGCTGGACTCCGAGTTCGACGTGAACATCCAGACGACGGACGCGATCGGGATGCTCTACGACTCCCTCATTCAGTTCAAGGCGATCCCCGATCCCGAGAACCCGAATGTCCTTCGCGAGGACCTCACGATTCACGACGACGAGCCCTACGGCTGGGCGGTCGAGGGGAAGCTCGCGGATAGCTGGGAGCTCTCCTCCGACGGCACGACGGCGACGTTCACGCTGAAGCAGGGGATCAAGTCGAACTGGGGCAACGAGCTGACCGCGAACGACGTCAAGTGGACGTGGGATCGGAAGTTCGCCCAGATGGCGGTTGGCGGCTTCTTCCTCGGCGTGCTCGGGATCACGGATCCGGAGGCGATCCGCGTCGAGAGCGACTACGTCGTCTCCTTCACCACGCCGAAGCCGAACGCGGTGCTCCTGACCATGATGGTCAATCTCTATAACCCGATCTTCGACGCGACCAAGCTGCAGGAGATCCATGACTCGGGCGACCAGTGGGCGGTTGAGTTCCTGAAGAACAACCACGCGGGCTTCGGGCCGTACACGCTGAAGGAGCTCACGCGTGGCTCCCAGGCGGTCTTCGAGGCTCGCAGCGACTACCACGGCGAGGCGCCGGCGATGACGACCGTCGTCTACCAGGACGTGCCGAACTCGCCTCAACGCGTCGCCCTTGTCCAGGGCGGCGATGCAGACGTGGCCCAGTACCTGCGGCCGCGCGAGCTGCAGCAGCTCGAGTCGGTCGAGGGCGTCCGGGTCGACTCGGTCCAGGGGACGCAGCAGACGTGGATCGAGCTGAACGCGAAGATCGAGCCCTTCGATGACGTCCGCGTCCGGCAGGCGATGAACTACGCGTTCCCGTTCCAGGAGGTGCTCGACACTGTCTATCTCGGTTACGGGCGACCGCTTGGGACTGGCATCCCGACGATCTACCCCTTCGCGACGGAGGAGTACTTCCCCTACACGACCGACCTGGACAAGGCGCAGGCACTGCTCGAGGAAGCCGGGGCCGCTGGCCTCTCGACGACGCTCAGCTACAACGCGGGGGTGCCGGAGCAGGAGGAGATCTCGACGCTCTACCAGACGACACTGCGCGAGATCGGCGTCAACATCGAGCTGAACAAGCTTCCAGCCGGCACCTTCTACGACTTCGTCAGCAAGCGGTCGGAGCCGATGATCTATTACACGGACGCGCCGTGGAACCCGGACCCGGGATATGCGAACTACCTCTACTTCCACAAGGACTCGTTCATCAACTACTCCAACTACGTGAACGAGGAGGTTTCGAGCCTCATCACCGACGGTCTCGAGATCCTCGACCCGGCGCAGCGCGAGCCGATGTACAAGGAGGCCCAGGAGATCTACGTCAACGAGGCGCCGTGGGTTTTCGTCGTCCGTCCAGACCCGGCCCTCGCCGTGCGGGACAATATCTCGGGCTGGGTCTACTACACGTCGAACAACGTCCGCTTCCAGGACTTCACGAAGACCTAGGCGGGCTCGCATGGTCGTCGCGGGAGGGGACACGCTAGCCCTCCGTGAGTGATTGGGGAGACGATGGGACAGCTGGACGGCAAGGTGGCGATCGTCACCGGTGCCGCGCGCGGCATCGGCCGTGGCATCGCGGAGGCCTTCGCCCGCGAGGGTGCCGCCGTCGCGGTCGCCGATCGGGACGAGACAGGAGCGATGGCGCTTGCGGAGGAGATCGAGGGGAAGGGGAGTCGCGCGGCCGCGATCAAGGTCGACGTCGCGAAGCCGGACGAGGTTGAGCGGATGGTGGCCAGGACGAAGGAGGAGCTAGGTGGGCTGCACATCCTCGTCAACAACGCCGGCATCGACACGGTCTCGAAGCTCGTCGACATGCCGCTCGAGCAGTGGCAGGAGATGCTCGACGTCAACCTCACGAGCGTCTTCCTCTGCACAAGGGCAGCCCTGCCGACGATGATCGAGCAGGGCTGGGGCAGGATCATCTCGATCGGCTCCCAGCTCGGTCTCATCGGCGCCGACACGATGGTCCACTACTGCGCAGCCAAGGCGGGCGTGCACGGCTTCTCGCGCGCCCTCGCCTACGAGGTTGCTCCCCACAACATCACTGTGAACGCGATCGCCCCTGGGCCGATCGATACCGATCTGCTGCGCTCGATCCCGCAGAACTGGCTGGATCGCAAGAAGGCGGAAGTGCCGCTCGGCCGCTTTGGGAAGGTCGAGGAGATCGCGCCGACGGCGGTGTTGCTCGCCTCCGACGGCGGCGCGTACTACACCGGCGCGACGATGAACGTGTCGGGTGGCGACGCAATGGTCTAGGTCGGGAGGTTCGTGAAGCTCTCGAGGTACCTCTTCCGTCGGCTCCTCTTCGTCCTTCCCCAGTTGGTCGGGATCACGCTGATCACCTTCCTGCTGGTCCAGCTCATCCCGGGGGACCCGGCGCGGCTCATGCTCGGGCCGCTCGCGAGCGAGGAGACGATCGCGGCGCTGCGCGAGCGGATGGGCCTCGACCGTTCGCTCCCCGAGCAGTACGGGCTCTACGTGTGGAACGCCCTCCAGGGCGACTTCGGGACCTCGTGGCGATCGACCAACCCCGTCGGCTTCGACCTGCGGCAGCGTCTGCCAGCCACGCTCGAGCTGATCACGTACAGCCTGCTCATCGCCGTGCTGATCGCGATCCCGCTCGGCGTCCGAGCCGCGAGGAAGCCGGGCAAGCTCTCGGACCGGTTCTCGTTCGGCTACGGGCTGGTCGCGGGCGCCCTCCCGGAATTCTGGTTGGGGCTCATCCTGATCCTCATCCTCTATGTCAAACTCGGGCTCGTCGTTGCGCCGAACGGCCGGCTCGACGTCGGCATCGAGGCGCCGTCCCGAATCACGGGCGCCTTTACGGTCGACAGCCTCCTTACCGGCAACTGGGCGGCGCTCAAATCCTCGTTCGAGCACCTCATCCTGCCCGTCGTCACGCTCGTGATCGTGACAATCGGGCCGATCCTGAAGATGACGCGCTCGACGATGCAGCAGGTGCTCTCCGACGACTTCGTCCGCTACGCGCGCCTCTGCGGGCTTCCGGAGCGCCTCGTTGGGCGCTACGCGCTCCGCAACGCACTGCCGCCCGTGGTCACTCTTGTCGCAGTCCTCTACAGCTTCCTCATCGGCGGCGCCGTGCTCGTCGAGGTCGTCTTCGGCTGGGGCGGTGCCGGCCAGTACGCCGTTCAGGGCGTCCTCGATGCCGACTTCGCGGTCGTGCAGGGGTTCGTCCTGATCGCCGCGATCATCTCCCTCGTCGTCTATCTGCTCGTCGACCTGATCTACTTGGCCATCGACCCACGGCTCACGCGTTGACAACCGCCACGCCAGCCGCCGAGATCGCGCCCCCGCGGCGGACAGGGAAGCTCGAGCTCTTTCTGCTCGTCCTCCGGCAGCAGCCGATGCTCGCACTCGGCTACGTGCTCGTGGTCGCGATCATCCTGTTGTCGCTCTTCGCGCCGTTGATCGCGCCCTACGACCCGGAGCAGGCGAACCCGGACGCCGTCCTCGTCCCGCCGAGCTCCTCGCACCTGATGGGCACGGACGTCTCGGGGATGGACGTGTTCAGCCGCGTCATCTACTCGGGCCGGATCGATCTCACGATCGCCGTCTTCGGCACGCTCGTATCCGTCCTCATCGGGTTGCCGCTTGGGCTGATCGCCGGCTACTTCTCCGGTACGAAAGGGATCTGGGGCTGGATCAGTGAGGGCCTCATGCGCGCGGCGGACGTACTTCAGGCGTTTCCTGTGTTTGTGCTCGCGATCGCGCTCGTCGCGGCGCTCGGCGCGAGCGTCCGGAACGTGATCATCGCCATTGCCTTCGTCAACGCGCCGATTTACCTGCGACTACTGCGCACGCAGGCGCTCTCGCTCCGCGAGCGACGGTTCGTCGAGGCGGCGAGGGTAGCCGGGAGCTCGGAGCTGCGGATCGTCTTCCGGCATATCCTCCCGAACGCCGCGGCGCCGGCGATTGTTCAGCTCTCGGTCAACATGGGCTGGGCGGTGCTCCTTACGGCCGGGCTCTCCTTCGTCGGTGCCGGCGTCCAGGTGCCGACGCCAGAATGGGGCAGCATGATCGCAATCGGCGCGCAGAACATGATCACCGGGCAGTGGTGGCCGGCGCTCTTCCCGGGCATCGCCGTTGCGCTTACCGTGCTCGGCTTCGCTCTCGTCGGCGACAGCCTCGAGCTCATGCTCGACCCCGTACGAAGGAGGGGCCTTGTCCGCCGAGCACGCACTTGAGGTCGACGATCTGCACACGCACTTCTTCACGGCGGAGGGCCTCGTCAAGGCGCTCGCCGGCGTGAGCTTCGCGCTCGCGCCCGGCAAGATGCTCGGGCTCGTCGGCGAGTCCGGCTCCGGCAAGACGACGCTCGCACACTCCGTGATGTGCGTCGTGCCGCGGCCGGGCCGCGTCGTCAGGGGTGAGACAAAGCTCTTCGGGCGCGATCTGCAGAAGCTGTCGGAAGACGAGCTGCGCCCCGTGCGGGGACGTGAGATCGCAATGATCGTGCCGAACCCACGCGCCGAGCTGAACCCGCTGCTCACGATCGGTGCGCAATTGTCCAACGTCGCCCGGGTGCACCTCGGCCTGGGAAAGGACGAGGCGAGGGAGCGTGCCGAACAGATGCTCGCCGAGGTGAAGATCCCGGACCCGGCGCGACGGGCCCGCGCTTACCCACACGAGATGAGCGGCGGTATGGCGCAGCGCATCGTCATTGCGATGGCCCTCATCTGCAGCCCGAAGGTGACGATCTCGGACGACGCGACGAGCGGTCTCGATGTGACCGTACAGGCGCAGGTGCTCGACCTGACACTGCAGCTCCTGCGCGAGCACAGCTCCTCGTCGCTCATGATCACGCGCGACCTCGGCATCGTCGCCAACTACTGCGACGAAGTGGCGGTTCTCTACCGCGGGCGCATCCTCGAGATGGCGTCGGTGGGCGAGTTCTTCGCCAACCCCCGCCACCCTTATTCGATCCAGCTTCTGAGCGCCTTCTCGTACGAGGACGCGGCCGGGCCGAACGGAAAGCCCGGGGTTCCTTACGACGAGGAGGGGCTCGAGCTTCGCGAGATCGCGCCGGGGCACTTCGCGAGGGACGTGGGATGAGCGAGGGGAACGGCGCGCCCGTCCTCGAGGCCGTAGACCTTGTCAAGCACTACCCGATCGCCCACTCCCGCGCGTTCGTCGCGGCGGTCAACGGCGTCTCGTTCGAGATCGAGCGCGGAAAGACGCTCGGCCTTGTCGGCGAGAGCGGATCGGGGAAGAGCACGGTCGCGCGCGTGATCTTGAACCTCACCCCGCCGACCGCCGGCAAGATCCTGTTCGAGGGACGCGACGTGAGCTCGTTGCCCGCATCGGAGGTGAACGCGCTCCGCCGGCGCATCCAGCTCGTCTTCCAGGAGCCGTACGACTCGCTCAACCCCCGCATGACGATTGGGTCGATCGTCGCCGAGCCGCTCGTCGTAAGGAAGGTCGACAAGGCGGCGCGCGCTCGGAGGGTGCACGAGCTGCTCGACCTCGTTCACCTCGACCGCTCGATCCTCCACCACTACCCGCATGAGATCTCGGGCGGCCTCCAGCAGCGGATCGGGATCGCGCGCGCGATCGCGACAGATCCGACACTCCTCGTTCTCGACGAGCCCACCTCAGCCCTCGACCCGCGGGCGCGAGCCCAGATCATCCGGCTCCTGATCGAGCTCCAGGAGCGGCTCGGGATCACGTACCTCTTTATCACGCACGACCTGAACACACTCCGCCACGTCAGCCACCGCATCGCCGTGATGTACCTCGGGCTGATCGTCGAGGAGGGCCCGACAGCCGAGGTCTTCGAGGAGCAGCGCCACCCGTACACGCGCGCCCTCCTGTCGTCGGTGCTCTACCCGGATCCGAAGACCCGGCGGGAGCGCTTCGAGCTCCGGGGGGAGATCCCGAGCCCAATCGACCTTCCACACGGCTGCTACCTCGCCTCGCGCTGCCCGCTCGCGCTGCCCGAGTGCACGACGGCAATCCCGCCTCTCGTCCCGGTCGCGCCGGACAGGACGAGCGCGTGCATCCGACACGAGATCGTGCCCCGGATCTCGGGAGACGAAGCTCGGCGGGAGGCGGAGCGGGCCGACGTGGAGCTCGGGCGGGTGCGCGTGTTCGAGAGCGTATGAGAGGCCTGCTGCGAGCGTTCGGCCGCGCGGAGCCCGGCGAGACGCTCGAACTCTCGATCGGGGAAAGGCGTTACGTGTACCTCGACCACCTCTGCGCCGGGTCCGAGCAGCACCGTCTCCTCGGCGTCGAGCTCAGCGACGAGGAGCGGGCGTCCCTGCATGGGGGAGCAACCGTTGACCTCGTGATGAACTGCGGTGCCTGCCTCTGGGAGCGGCGGATCGCCCTTCGGCTCGCTAGCGGGAGTGCCCCATGCGCCGCTCTGCCGCTGACGAGTGCGCTCGTCGGGCGCGCGGGCGACCCGGCCGGGCCGTGACCACGGCGAGAACCGGCGAACGCCGAGGAAGGCGGGAACGCCTCACGACGAATCGCAGCGCTGCGCTCGGCCGCAGACGGGCATCGCCTATATAGCGCTTCAGAGAGGTACCGAGTCTCGGCGCACGGGCGGTCGTCCAGCCTGACGCCTCCGATTACACCACGCTTCGAAACGGGCGGGGGCACGCCGCGATCTTCGGGATCTTCACGCGTGCGATCGACGAGAAGGGCGAGGGCTGGCAGGACTGGCAGAGGCCCACGTCACAGGCGACGGAGAGAAAGACGAACGCGTCAGGGATCGAGAATCCCCACTCGTCCACGAGGATGCGGACAGCCTCCTCGCACGCGAGCTCGATCGCCTCGCGGATGTCGGGTCCGGATGTCCCGTGTACCACCCAGCAGTCGTCGCGTTCGGTAACGGGCCAGGCTCCGCTCGCGCTCTTGAGGACGTCGAAGCGCACCGTCGCCTCACCCGCGACTTCAACGCCCGTCACGCACACCTCCGCATCGCCCATCGCGGCATGCATGTCTCCTGCGGCGAACATGCCGCCGGACTGACGGACGGGCATGTACAGCGTCGAGCCGACGCCGGTCATGTGGTCGTCGAGGTTGCCCCCGTGCTGCCCGGCGAGCCCGCAAGGTACGGGATCGCCCGACTCCGTCGCCACGCCTACGACGCCCAGCATCGGACGGGCCGGGAAGGAGATGCGGTCGTTCATGTGGATCATCCCGTCCTCGACCCGGAAGATGCGCGTCACCGGCTCGTGGAGCTGTCGATGGAGTTGTCCGATGCCGGGAGTCGCGAAAGCGACGCCCGTTGCCGCCGGGCGGATGTCGAGGATCTCGACGACGAGCGAGTCACCCGGCTCCGCACCGCGAACGGCAACCGGACCGGTCGATCCATTGACACGGTTCAGATCGAGGTCGGTGAAGACGTCCTGGATCAGCTGCTCCTCGCTGGTCAGCTGGTTTCCGAGACCGTCCTTCATGCAGAGCGTCACAACGGCGCCTGGGTCGACTTCGAGCGCGGGCGTCATGTCGGGTCCGAACGAGAAGACGACTTGCTCGTCGGTCAGCATGTGGTCGGCAGTCGAGATCGCCATTGTGCTCTACCTCCTTCTTGCGATCGGCGGGCCTTTCATTAGACAGATTGACAATGGTGTTCGCCATCATCATCCGACTCGTGTCGAGGACTGGCTTTATCGCATCAGAATCTCGTCTCTAGTACTCGGCATCTGCGTCGGACGAGATCGGCTCGCCGTGCTCGGCGCCTCGACCGTGGCCCGAGATCGCCATTGCGAGAAGCGGGAACACGAGGACGGAGACCATCCCGGCCCCGATCAGCGAAGCGCCGACATCGCCTGGGATTGCGCCACGATCAGTGCCGATCCCGACGATCGCAACGATCAGCGGCAGCCCCGTCGCCCCGAACAGCGCAAGGCTGAGCGTCCGCCGGGGTCCCAGCTCTCGGAGCCAAAGAAGCGACGAGGCGCCGCGCACGATCAGCATGAGCACGAGGAAGAGCGCAGCGAGCGCGAGCCCGGTCGCGCTCAGGAGGCTGTCGAGGTCGAAGCCCATGCCCGTGACGACGAAGTAGATCGGGATCACGAAGCCGAAGCCAATGCCCTCCAGCCGCATGCGCACGGCCTCGCCGGGGGGCGAATCGAGGGTCAGCCCGACGACCAACCCGGCAGCGAACGCGCCCAGCACGAAGTCGAACCCCACCTCCTCGGCGAGGAGAACGAGCGCGGCGAGGACGAAAACGGAGAGTCGAACCGCCGCCTGACCCGTCGTATTGACTGTCTCCCGCAGGGCGCGGAGCATCTTGGGTGGGCGCGCGCGCAGCGTCGCGGCCGCAGCCAATGCGACCAGAGCGCCGAAGGCGAGCAGGAGCAGCCCTTCGGCGACGGCGCCGTAGATGCCGGTGAGGAAGACCGAGATCACGACGATCGGCCAGAACTCTCCGGCGACCCCGGTACCCAGCACGGCCGTGCCGAGCGGGGTCGGCAGCAGACCGGCATCGGCGAGGATCGGCACGAGCGTTCCCAGTGCGGTCGTCGCCAGCGCCAGCCCCAGCAGCCACCACTCTGCATCGACGCCCGCCCCGTACAACACGGCTCCGACAGCGAGGCCCAGCACGAGCGAGACCGCCCAGCCTCCGCTACCGCGCACGAGGGAATCCCGGGGCACGCGGCGCTCGACAACCTCGAGCCCGGCGAAGAAGAACAAGAACACCAGCCCGACATTCGCCAGGAAGTCGATATACGGGTCGGCCTGCGCGATGTCCAGCACCTGGGAGCCCACGACGATCCCGAGCACCATCTCGACGACCACCGTCGGCAGCACGAGGCGACTGTGCACCCGCGACAGGATCGCTCCGGCACTCGCAGCGGCCAGGACGAGGACGAGCGAAACAAGGTCAGGCGGCGGCACAGCCGCAAGACTCACGGAGAATGCGCGCCACCGCCACGGACGAGCCAGCCTAAAGGCCCGACTCCTCCGCCGGCGCGAGCGTGCAACCCACGCCTGCTAGATTCGACCCCTGCGCCGCTCCGTAGCCCGGCATGAGTGGGTCTGCCGTGGACCGGGGAAAGCCGACCGAGGACGGTCGCGACCGAAGGGAGCCACGATGGCGAACGAGGAGAAACTGAGCAGATTCCGCGACGAGGTCTCGCAGCTGGCGGGCGAAGGTGAACGGCTCTTCCAGGATCCGTCTCTCGGCCTGGACGAGCGAGCGATTCTCCAGCGCGCCAACGGCTACCTGCTGGAGGCTCGCGTGGCCCTCGAGGAGCTCACCACGCCCACCGCGTAGCGCCTGCACGGGCCGCGCTAGCGCGGGCTCCGCCTGCAGTACCCGTCGACGAGCCGCATCCTCACGCGGTCGGTGCGTGAGCGCGCCATGCCGTCGCCGCGTGCCAGATGCGCGACCAGAGCAGGAAGGCGAGCAGGGGGACGACAACGTACGCAACGCGGTCGACGTCCACGTGAACGACGAGCGTCCGCTCGAGATCGCCGTGTAGGCGCGCGAGGAGGAGGTCGACACTCCACGGGTCGAAGTCGCCCCAGGTCGGGGCCCCCTCGAGCCGGAGCTCGCGTTGCTGGAGCACGGCTATCGAAAGCAGCGCCACGGCGGCGGCGGCGGCGCCCACGTAGGGCCTCCACGATCGAGGCCGGCCTAGCTCCGCTTCGGCATAGTCCCGAGCGACGGCCTCGGGAGAGCCGGCCCCCTCGACCGCGGCGTGCGCGCCGACGTCGGCGGCAGCGTCGCGGAGGTGCGCCCGCAGATCGCGTCGGATCGCGCGCCGGTGCTCCGGCGGCACGTGCGGCCGCAGCCTCCGGTTCACACCCAGGACATAGCGCTCGATCGTCAGGTTCATGCCGCTTCCTCCTTCGGACTTGCCGGCGTGGTGGTGGAGAGCAGCGGGTCGACGACGGCCGCGAGGGCACGCCACGCCGCCGCCTTCTGGGCGAGCAGCGCGCGTCCCGAGGCCGTCAGGCGGTAGTACTTGCGCGCCGGGCCGGACCGCGAGGCGACCAGCCGTGAGGTGACGTGCCCGTCACGCTCGAGGCGCCCGAGCGCAGGGTAGATCGACCCGTCCGGCACGTCCACCAGCCCGACGGCATGGACACGCATCACGAGCTCGTACCCGTACGACTCTTGCTCTACCAGGAGCTGGAGCAGCACAATTCCGAGGACACCCTTGAGCAGCTGGCTGTCGTGCACGCCGCTTCAATTCTATGTCAGCTACCTTGCAATGTCAACTAGTGAGATCCGCTCGATCAAACGCAGTATCGTTCTGCCGGCACTCGAATCTGCGGCAGGAGGAGAGGCGCCAGTGCGACGTCAGCTCTCGCTCAAGGAACCCAACCTCGAGGGCGACGACGTCGCAGACGTGCAGCGAGCCGTCGGGCTCACCGGCGACAACGTCGACGGGGTCTTCGGGCCGGTGACGGCGCTCGCGGTGCAGGAGTGGAAGTGGCGGGTCGGGTTCCCGCTGAATCGCATCAACTCCACGCTCGGCCTGCCGGGGCTGAGAATGCTGTTCGGCGAGACCGGCCTCCCGCCGGACTTCCGCGCCCGCGCCACGGAGAGAGAGGGCAAGCCGTTCCTGCCCAAGAAGGGCGACATCGTGCTGCCGCTGCCGCCTCCCGTGCCGCGATTCTCCGAGTTCGCGATCGTGGAGCCCGAAGGCGCGCCGGACAGCGCGGGCGTCAGGCACCATGCCGGGCTCGACTGGTTCGCGCCACCGGGCGCGATCGTGCGGGCGCCCGTGGCGGGGACGATCGTCGAAGCGAGACCGTCGGTCGGTACCGGCGGTCAGGTCTTCGGCGGTACGGCGAAGATCGAGGCCGCCGATCGTAAGGTCTGGATCTTCAGGCACGTGGTGCCGATCGTCAGCGTGGGTGACAGGGTGGCAGCCGGCCAGGCGATCGCGACCGTCAGTCCCTGGGACGACGGGCCCGAGCACTCCCACATCGAGATCCGCAAGACGAACGCGGGCGGGCACGTGTTCGAGAACATGCTCGACCCGCTGCCGTTCTTTCGCTAGATGGGCGGAATCACGATCGGCTGGCGGAACACGTCCACGGCGCCGCCCCGATCCTCGAGGCGGACGACGACGCGAGCGCGCCCGCGCGCCGTCTCGCGTGGAAGCGCGACGCTGATCGCCCAGCGGCCGGGCCGCAGCTGGAAGAGGCGCGACCGTCTCAGCACCGTCTGGTAGCGGATCACTCGCACCGTCACGCTGATCCGCTCGTCGGTCACGAGCTCGACGACGACCGCGCGCCGTCCCTCGGATCGCCGAACCGCGGTTGCGCCCAGCACCTCCGCGTCGACGACGCCGTGTCCCACCGTCCTCGTACCCGGCGCCGGCGCAACGGCACCGGCTTCGAGGACAACGGCTGCAGCGAGGAGTGACACCGCCACAAACGCCGCGAGCAGGCGCAGCATCAGCGGCAGTGCCACGGGATCAATGCTGCTCGCTACTAGCCGTCCGAGTCGTCGTCCCCGTCGTCGTCGTCATTGTCGTCGTCATCTCCGTCGTTGTCGTCGTCATCTCCGTCGTTGTCGTCGTCATCGCCGTCGTTGTCGTCATCGCCGTCGTTGTCGTCGCCGTCGTTGTCGTCATCGTCGTCGTCCGTGGTCGTTGCGTCGGTCGTCGTCGCGTCCGTCGTGGCCGTGTCCTCGGTCGTAGCCGCATCCTCCGTTGTCGCCGCGTCCGTCGTCGCGACTGTGCTGTCGGTGGTAGCTGCGGGGCTGTCCGCGTCGTCGTCGCCGCCGCAGCCGGCGGCGACGGCAGCCGCCGTCACGACCGCGACGCTCAGCGTGAGTACCGTCTTCCTCATGGAGCCTCCGATTCGGCTGTCTGCTCGTCACGCCCCGAGCCGCCGGCGGGCGACCCGCCGCTCCTGCGTTGGCCCGAGGCACTCGCTAGCGTACGGTACACCCGGCGGGAGCACGGAGCCCGGCCCCGGGAATGTCACGCTAGCCCACAGACGTTGAACAGAGTGTGGAGCTTGCGCCCGGAGACGGAGCTGACCGCGCCCTCGGGCTGATCGGCGAGCGCGTGGCGTGCACGCCGGCCCGCCGGCACGCGCTCGAGGAGATCGTCCAGCTCGCCGTGGAGATCGCCCGGGAGGGCCGCGAAGGGCGCAAGATCGGCACGCTCTTCGTCATCGGGGACGTGGACGAGGTGGTCGCCAGATCCCGGCCGCTGCTCCTCGATCCGCTCTACGGCCACGAGCCCGAGCTGCTTCGCATCAGCGAGCCCGGGCTTCGCGAGACCGTCAAGGAGCTGGCCCAGCTCGACGGCGCCTTTCTCGTCGACGACGACGGCACTTTCGTGTCGGCCGGCCGCTACGTCGACGTGGATCTGGATCCCGAGCTGTTTCTACCGGGGCTCGGTACCCGCCACGCCGCCGGCGCCTCGATTACCCGGGCCACGCGCGCGCTCGCCGTCGTCGTCTCCCAGAGCTCCGTCGTGCGGGTCTTCGTGGACGGCGAGGTGCGAGCAGAGATCATCCCGGAGCTCTTCCTCATGTCGAAGCAGCAGCTGTTCGCCCGCGGCGCCGAGATTCGCACCATGCCCGACGTCGGGCTCACGGTTGCGGTCGCCGGCGCCGCCTGACGGCCGACGACCAGACGGCCGCCGGGCGCGGCATGGCATGGCGCCAGTCCGGGAGATCAGACGTAGGCCCAGCGCGCCGTGGGTAGACGCCAGACGAGGCGGCGGGCGGTGCCCGCAGGCCGGTATGCGTCGCACGCGCGTCGGTCTCGCAGCGCCGAGCTGTCAATTCACGCACAATCCGGGGTCAGGCACGCCATGGCAGCTTCCGCTACGCATCCGCCGGTCCGGCGAGTCCTCGTCGCCACCGACCGCTCGGTGACCGCCGAGCGCGCCGTGCGCTTCGCCGCCGAGATGGCCGGACGCTACGAAGCCGAGCTCATGGTCCTCCAGGTGATCGTGCCGTCGAGCCAGGCGGGCGCCACCGAGGCGACGCAAGTCTCGTACGCGGCCAAGGACCTCGAGCTGTACGCGCAGCAGCTTGCGGGCGAGCGAGGGCGCGCCCGGGTGGTGGTCGACGACGATCCCTCGGCCGCCATCGTCGAGGCCGCCGACGAGGAGCGTGCAGACGTGGTCGTCGTCGGCAACGCCGGCATGAGCGGCCGCAAGGAGTTCCTGCTCGGCAACGTGCCGAATCGCGTGTCCCACAACGCCCGCTGCACCGTGGTCATCGTGAACTCGACCGGCGAGCCGAGCGAGGAGGACGGGCGGCGGGAACGCGGGCGGCTCTTCCGCCGCGGCTCGTAGGGTGAGCAGGCGACCCGTCCCGGAGCCGGAGGACGTCGAGGGCCTCCTACTCGGCCGCGCCGCGCAGATCGGCCGTGTGCTGGCCCGCTACGGGCTGGGCGAGCTCCGCAGCGAGGAGCCCGACGACTACGTGTCCAGGCGGGCACGCGCGGAGCGCCTGCGCCTGGCGCTCGAGGAGCTCGGGCCGACCTTCGCGAAGCTGGGCCAGATTCTGTCGACGCGCCCGGACCTGTTGCCGCCGGAGTTCGCAGAGGAGCTCGCGACCCTCCAGGATCGCGTCACGCCGCTCACCGAGGCCGAGATCGTGACGGCGATGGAGCGGGAGCTGGGCGTGCCCTGGGAGGACGTCTTCGACTCGATCGAGCCGGTGCCGATGGCCGCCGGCACCATCGGGCAGGTGCACCGGGCGACGCTCGAGGGCGGAACGCGGGTCGTCGTCAAGGTACAGCGGCCGGGCGCCGCGCCCGACATCTACCGCGACCTCGGTCTGCTCGAGATCTTCGCCGAGCGGACGGCCGACCGGGCCGTCTTCCGGCAGCTCGTAGACCTGCCCGCCGTCATCGAGCACCTGTCCTCGTCGCTGCGCCGCGAGCTCGACTTCCGCCTCGAGGCGACCCACATCGAGCGCATGCGCGAGGTCATCGCCCCGTACCCGCGCCTCGCCGTGCCCGACGTCTTCAAGGAGCTGTCCACGCCACGGCTGCTCGTCATGGAGGAGGTGGTCGGCACCCCGATCAGAGAGGCGCCGGAGGGCGACGCCCGCCGGGAGGCGGCGAAGCAGCTCCTCGACTCGTACTACCGCCAGATCCTGACCGTGGGCTTCTTCCACGCCGATCCGCACCCGGGGAACCTGAAGTGGTCGAACGACAGGATCTACTTCCTCGACTTCGGGATGGTCGGCGAGGTCGACGCCGACACGCGAGAGCACCTCCTGCTCATCCTCATGGCGTTCTGGCGTGGCGACGCGGCGTTCCTCGCCGACGTGATGCTCTCGCTGGCCGGCGAGGACCACCGCTCCGACATCGACCTCCGGGGCCTTCGCGTCGAGCTCGGCGGGCTCATGGACCGGTTCCGCGACGTCGCGCTGAAGGACATCCAGCTCGGCCCGATCCTCCAGGGGCTGACCGAGATCGCCGCGCACCAGGGGATTCGCCTTCCCTCGGCGCTCGCGCTCACCGGCAAGGCGCTCGCGCAGATGCAGCTCGCGACCGCCGAGCTCGACCCTACCCTCGACCCGTTCGCGGTCGCCGGCGACTACCTCTTCCGGGACCTGGGCGGGCGCCTGCGCGAGGGTGCCGACCTCCAGCGGATCGCCTACGAAGGGCAGAAGCTGAAGTGGCGCCTGACCCGGCTCGCCGAGGCCTTCGAGCGTCTCGCCGGCGCGCGGCCGGGGCCGCGCCTCCAGGTGCAGTTCGCCGGCATGGAGCGCCTCGAGGACACGATCCGCACGGCTGCGCGCCGGGTCGCGCTCGCGATCGCGGCCGGGGCGTGCCTCGTCAGCATGGGCTTCACCGCCAACGAGACACGGGTCGATGCCTGGGTGCCGATCACGCTCGGCACGATCGGAGCGGTCCTTACCGTGGGCCTGCTCATCGACATTTTCCTGCGGCGCAGCTGAGGCGCCGTCTGCGGTGAGCAGCTGAGGGCCGGATGAGACCGGGCCCTACGACACCTCGATCGTGCGGCCGCGCGACGGCCGGCGGCCCTTCTTGCCGAGGGCCTTGCGCAGCCGGCGCTCGAGCACCCAGGTGGCGAGACCGAAGACGATGCCGAGCACCACGCGCTCGACGAAGCGCCGCACGCGACCCGGGCGCCGGCCCGACCGCCCTCTAGCCGGCACGGCGCACCCGCCAGAGCTCGAACGGCGCGTCGTCGAAGCCTTTCAGCACCGCTTCGATCGGCTCCGTCTCGATGTCGCCGTCGGCGAGCTTCGCGGCCACCTCTGGGTCGTCCCGGACCGTCCCCGACACGACGACATCATGCCCGCCCGAGAGCCCGACGATGCGGGCCGCGGCGTTGACCGTGGAGCCGAAGTAGTCGAGGCGCTCGTTCAGCGTCACTGCGAGGCAAGGCCCCTCGTGGATGCCCACCTTGAGCAGGAGGGGCTGCACGCCCCCGGCGAGTGCCGCCTGAGCGTCGAGCATCGCCTCGAGCGCGGCGACAGGACGCCTGAAGGCGGCCATGACCGCGTCACCGATCGTCTTTACCACCGCGCCGCCGGCCCGGGCCACCTCGCCGCGCAGCACGTCGAAATGGCCGGCGACGGAGCCGAAGGCCGGGGCGTCGCCGATGCTGCGGTAGAGCCGCGTGGAGTCGCGCAGATCGGTGAAGACGATCGTCAGGCTCGTGATCGCGACCTGCTCGCCCGGCCGCAGGGCGTCGGTGGCGAAGAGATCGCGAAAGGCCTGGAGCGCGGTGACGTCCGCGGCCGTGGCGGCGTCGTCGGCCCACGCCGTGCGCTCGGCAACGAGGAGGCGCTCCTCCCCGGTCTCGTTGCGAAGCGTCAGGTCGGATAGCGGAGCGAGCACGAGCCCGTTCCGCGGCCCGAAGCCCTCCGGCGTGGCCGTCAGCGCGGCCTCCGCGGCGCCGCCGTCGGCGACGGCCAGCGAGCTCGTCGCGTCGAGCCCGCCGGCCCGGACTCGGTAGGAGCCCGGCTCGAATGCGAGCCGCACGGTTCTGTGTTCCCCCGCTGCGAGACGCTGCTGCGCGACGACGTGCGGCGTCGTCTGGGGGCCGCCCAGGCAGTAGGTCGCGACGGCAACGTCGCGGATTCCCGCGCTCGGGTGGAAGACGAGCTCGACGCTGCTCTCGAAATCGAGCCCGACGTCGATTCCGCAGGCATCGCAGTGGACGTCGCCGCCGAGGCCGGCGAGGGCCTCGCTCCCCTGGGCCGCGCCCCGGCAGTAGGGGCAGAGCACCTCCCAGCGGGACTCGAGCAGCCCCTCCCGCGTCGCCGAGAGGCAGAGCTCGAGCACCTCCCGCCGCTCCCGAGCCCAGGTGTCCGCGAGCGCGTACGGGCGCAGCCTCGCCACATCGAGGTCGTCGGCTTCCTCGACGAGCGTGGCCAGGCGGTCGATCAGCGCCGGGTCGAGGCTGCGCCCGAGGAGCGCGTCGCGGGCCCGCTGGAGACGCTCTCGCCCGCCGGGCACGAGCCGCGCCGGCCCGACCGCCGGACGCTCGGCGAGACCTGGGTCAGCCAGGGCGAGGCGATCGTAGCGGCGAAAGGCTTGCTCGAAACGGCGCCGCGCGACCTTGCCGAGGACGATCGCCGCCAGCGGTCGCCCGAGGGGTCCTCGCGGCGCCGCGCGAATCCCGTACGCGAGCGTCGTGCCGCCTTCGGCTCGTGGCTCGAGCTCCACGAGCACTCGCATCGTTGCAAGCGGCCCTGCCTCGTAGCGGCGCTCCACGCCGAAGCGGCGCGGGCGCACCCACTCGAACGGTGCCTCCTCGAACGGGATCGATCGCCCCGCGGCCCGCAGGCGAAGCCGGCGCACGCCCGGCGCGGGCGCACCGGCGGGATCGGGAACGACCTCGGGGGTGCCGGTCTCGCGGTTGAACCGGTTCGTGTCGGCGACATAGGGCCAGAGCGCCTCGGGGCTCGCCTCGAGCTGCCAGAGAAAGCGGTAGGAGAGCTCGCGAGCGGGCACGCGCGTAGGGTAGAGCAGCGGCGCGAGCGCAAGCTAGGCTGATGGCTCGATGCTCGTCTGCGCGCGCTGCGGCCAGGACAATCCGATCGGCTTCCGCTTCTGCGGCGCCTGCGGCGTGCCGCTCGCGCAATCGACCTCGCCCGAGGAGCGCCGCACGATCACGGTGCTCTTCGCGGACCAGGTCGGCTACACGAGCCGAGCCGATCAGCTCGACCCAGAGGACGTCCGCAGGCTGCTCGACCCGTATCACACCGTCCTTCGCGAGCAGGTCGAGCGCATGGGCGGCATGGTCGAGAAGTTCATCGGCGACGAGGTCATGGCGGTCTTCGGACTGCCGGCGGCGCACGAGGACGATGCCGAGCGCGCCGTGCGTGCGGCTCTCGCGATCCGTGACGCCATGGCAGAGCTGGCGGAGTCGGCCGCCGCCCGGGACCTCGCCGTTCGGGTCGGCGTCAACACGGGCGAGGCCCTCGTCAAGCCCGACGTGCTCCCGGACCGTGGCGAGCGGATCGTGGCGGACTTCGTCAACGTGGCGGCGCGCCTCCGTAGTGCCGCGCCGGCGAATGGAATCCTCGTCGGGGAAACGACCTACCTCGCGACGGCGCGCGCCATCGAGTACGAAGCATTCGAGCCCGTGCGCGCGAAGGGCAAAGCGAAGCCGGTGCTCGCGTGGCGCGCGGTCGGCGCTCGCTCCCGGCCTGGAGCGGACCCGCGCGATCGCGGCCGCGCGTCGCTGGTCGGCCGCGACGCCGAGATCGAGCTGCTCTGCGACGTGTTCGCTCGCGTGCGCTGCGAGCGGCACCCCGAGCTGGTCACCATCACCGGCGCGCCGGGGATCGGCAAGACAAGGCTCGTGCTGGAGCTATCGTCGGTCGTGGAGGACGATCCCGAGCTCGTCGCGTGGCGACGCGGCGCCAGCCTGCCCTACGGGGAGGGCGTTGCGTTCGCTCCCCTGCTGCAGATGGTCGAGGCGCAGGCCGGGATTCTCGACACGGATACCCCGGGCGAGGTCGAGGACAAGCTGCGCCGCGAGGTTGCCGACTCGATGGGCGACGGAGACGAGGCCGCGTGGGTCGAGGCGCACCTGAGACCGCTCGTCGGTCTCGCCCCGGAGCGAAAGGCCGAGGGCGACCGGGAGGAGGTATTCAGCGCCTGGCGTCGCTTCTTCGAGAGCCTGGCCGAGCAGAGCCCGCTCGTGCTCGTGTTCGAGGATCTCCACTGGGCCGGCGACGGGTTGCTCGACTTCCTGGAACACCTGGTCGGCTGGGCCTCCGGCGTGCCGCTGCTCGTGCTCTGCACCGCGCGCCCGGATCTGCTCCTGCAGCGGCCGGCGTGGGGATCGGGCCTCGAGCGCTCGACGATGCTAGAGCTCGAGCCCCTGAGCGACGCGGACACCGCGGACCTCGTACGCGAGCTGCTCGAGCAGGCCGTCCTGCCGTCCGAGCTGGAGCGGTCGCTGCTGACGCGTGCCGGCGGCAACCCGCTCTACGCAGAGGAGTTCGTGCGCATGGTCGCGGAAAGCGGCCTCGACGTGTCCACCGGCGAGCTGCCCGTGCCGGCCTCCGTTCAGGGCATCATCGCCGCGCGACTCGACTCGCTGCCCGCCGGGGAGAAGGCCGTCATCCAGGACGCCGCGGTCTTCGGCCGGACGTTCTGGGTCGGCGCCGTCGGACACCTCGGCGGCACGGCGCCGAGAACCGTCGAGCAGCACCTGCGCTCGCTCGAGCGCAAGGACTTCGTGCGCCGGGAGCGCCGCTCGACGGTCGACGGGGAGACCGAGTACGCGTTCCGGCATCTCCTCGTGCGGGACGTCGCCTACGGCCGCATCCCGCGGACCCGCCGCGCCGACAAGCACCGTCTCGCCGCCGAGTGGGTCGAGGCGCTCGGCCGCCCGGAGACGCAAGCAGAGACGTACGCGTACCACTACTCTCGCGCGCTCGAGCTCGCGCGCGCCGCCGGCAAGGACACGCGGTCGATCGCCATGCGCGCCCGCGAGGCGCTCGCCGAGGCCGGGGACCGCGCGGCGGCGCTCAAGAGCTACGCGGCGGCGGCCCGCTCGTACGCCGCCGCAATCGAGCTCTGGCCCCGCGACGACCCCGCCTGGGCGCTGCTCCGCTTCCGCCACGGCAAGGCCCTGTTCTTCTCCGAGGAATCTGGCGAGGACGTGCTCACGGAGGCGCGGGACGCGCTCCTCGCGGCGGGCGACCGCGGGGGCGCGGCCGAGGCGGAGGTCATGCTCGGCAAGCTCGCCTTCCGTCAAGGCGACGGCGAGCAGTCCGTGCAGCGCTACCGCGATGCGCTCGAGCTTCTCGACGGCGAGCCCGCGTCCGCGTCGAAGGCCGCAGTGCTGGCCGCGCTCGCGCGCAGCCTGTCCCTCGCCTCGTGGAGCTCCGCAGCCCTCCGGGTCGGACGCCAGGCGTTGCGGATGGCCGAGGACCTCGGCCTGGACGAGGTGAGAGCCGACGCGTTGCTGACCATCGGAGACGCACGGATCGAGCTCGGCGAGACAGACGCCCTTCGCCACCTCGAAGAGGCGGTCGCGCTCGCGGACGAGGCGGGGTCGCCCGAGGCCATCGCCGGTCGTATCAACCTCGCGGACACGCTGTCGGATCTCGGCGAGCTGCCGCGCGCAGCGGAGCTGCGTGTCGAGGCTCGTGAGGTGGCCGAGCGGTTCGGCGACCTGCGCGCGCTGCGCTGGCTCGACGCCGAGCACGCGGGCGAGCTCTATCTCGCCGGCAGCTTCGACGAGGCGTATGCCATCACGGAGGAGTTCATCGCTGAGTCCGAAGAGGGCCGCCGCCACTACCAGGAGTCCTACGCCCGAATGACCCGCGGGCGCATCCTGCTCGCGCGGGGCGACCTCGCCGGCGCCCTCGAGGACGCACACCAGGCGCTCGCTCTCGGCCGGGCGGTCAAGGACCCGCAGTCGCTGTTCCCGTGCCTCGCCTTCGACGCCCGGGTGCTCGTGGCGACGGGAGAGCACGAGGCGGCGGGCGAGCTCGCATCGGAGCTGCTCGATCTGGTCGCCTCCACGGAGAAGACGCCGGTCGCATACCTCTGGCTGCACGACCTCGCGCTCGCGCTCCTCGAGCTCGAGCGGGGCGACGAGCTCGCCGCCGCGACGGCGAAGGTGCGCAAGCGGACACCTTGGCTCGACACGGCGCTCGCGCTCGCGGGCGGAGACGCTCTGCGCGCGGCCGAGCTCTACGCCGGTCTCGGCGCCCGTCCGAACGAGGCCGACGCCCGCCTCTGCGCCGCCGCCGCGCTGACAGCGGCCGGACGCACCGAGGACGCGCGGGCCGAGCTCGACCGCGCCGAGGCCCTCTACGCAGCGGCCGGGGCAGCGCCCGAGCGTGCGGCCGTCACGGTCGTCGACGCAAAGGTCGGCGGCGGCTAGGCGCTCGAGGACGTCAGGTCGACGGAGACAGCGCGACGAGCAGCCCGCCGTCCTCGTCGTAGGCCGGAAAGAAGTCGCCGATCATCGCCCGGCGTGCGCCCGAGCGCATGCGTATCGTCAGCCGTTGCCCCATCCGGCGCACGCCCCACTCGACGGCCGTGCTCGGCCGGATCGGCGCCGTTCTCGGCCGAGAGCCCGAACGCGGCCATGACCTCGTACCCGAGCAAGTCGGGCTCGCGGTACCCGGTGAGCTCGAGCACGCCGCGACCGACCGCGATGACGCGTCGGTCGTGGTCACAGACGACGAAAGCCGTGTTGGGGCCCGGGTAGTAGTCCTCGAGCAGCTCGAACAGGAACCCGAAGCCGCACTTCGTGCAGCCGACGGGCTGGTGGCTCAACCCCTCGCGGCGATCCTCGTCGATGACGCGCCGCTTGCAGTTCGGGCAGATGAAGAACGGCACTGGCCGATTGTAGGGCCCACGCTCAGCGCTCACGCAGCGGTGTCGGCACCGCGGTCCTTTTCCCGCCGCCGCCCCCCCGTGGTACAGGGCAGGACCCGTCGCGTCACGGTCCGTCCGGAAGCGGCGTCTAGGATCAACCCCGTGAGCAGCATCGACCAGGTCGTCGCCGTCCCCCCCGGGCTCGAAGAGGAGCGCGACCTCGAGCAGCGGGCGCGCCCCTACCGCGCGCTCTACGAGCACTGGGAGGCGAACCAGTGGTCACCGCTGGACATCGACCTCGGTGTCGACGCAGAGAGCTTCCGGTCGCTGCAGGAGGATGAGCGCAAGGGCTTCGCGTGGATATTCGCGCACCGGTTCCAGGCGGAGTTCAGCGTGGCGACGGTTCTCGCCCCCTTCGTGACGCGCGCACCGGACTACGAGCTGCAGGCCTGCCTCGCCACCCAGCTTGCCGACGAGTTTCGCCACCTGCAGTGCGTACTCCGCGTGTACGACGAGGTGTTCGGCATCCGCGGCCTGAAGCGTGTGCAGGCCGTCGCGGACGCGCACCGCGACCCGGTCGCCACGACTCTGTACGAGCGGCTCGAGCACTACGCGCTGCCGCTCGAGACCTCGGCGGACCCGGATGTCTTCCTGCGGGCTGTCGTCGCGTACCACCTGATCGGCGAGGGCGTTGTAGCGCGAACGGCGCAGAACCTCGTCGGCGATCAGTACGCGGGCTACGGCTCGTTCCCGGGGCTCGCAGCGGGGCAGCGGCGCGTGGCTCGCGACGAGGCCCGGCATATCGGGATCGGCGTCTCCTACGTCCGTCAGCGGCTGGCCGACGATCGCGAGCAGGCGGTCGCGGCCGTCGACGAGGTCGTCGAGGAATTCGGAGCGCTCGCCACGCGCCTGCTCGAGACCGCCTTGTCGGACGGGATGGACACCCAGGTGCTCGCCGGCTACGGCACCGACGCGCGCGGGTTCTACGAGGAGGCCATGCGTCTCTGGCAGATGCGTCTGCGCTCGATCGGCTACCTGGACGAGTAAGGGTGCCGCGTGGCGGCTCGACCCGTAGCCTCTACCCGACCTCGCCGGAACGGCGCATCTCCTCGATCGCGGCGTGCGCCTCGTCGTGCACACGGCGGCGCGAGGTGTCAGCATCGACCTCGGGCAGTTCCGGCCCGGCCATCTCGCCGGTCTCGGCAAGCTTGCGGCGCAACTCGTCGGCGCGGGGATCGGCGTCGGCCTGAGCGGTGGCTCGCGCAGCGCGGCGCTGGCGGAGCAGCCGCGCGACCGCGAGCCCGGCCAGGACCCCGGCGACCAGCGCGGCGGCGCGGCGCGCGTTCGTTCCTGTTCCGTGCGCGTTCGTCACGAAGACGACACGATACTGCGGCTATACTCGCTGCACTTCCTGCCCCGCCCGGCGCCGACGTTCCCGAGAGGCGCGCGTGACGGCGGGGCCGCCTGAGACCAAGGGAAGGAGGAACTCGGGAACGTGAATCCCTACGAGGTGTTGCTCATGCTCGACCCCGAGCTTGCCGACGAGCGCCAGAGCGAGATCCTCGGCCGTGCCGAGGAGATCGTCACCCAGGGCGGAGGCGTCTGGCACGGGAACGAGCCCTGGGGGCGGCGCAAGCTCGCCTTCGAGATCGACAAGAAGAACGAGGGGCACTACCACCTGTTCACCTTCGACTGCGAGCCGGCGACGCTCGACGAGCTCAGTCGCGTGCTCAGGATCACGGACGGAGCGATGCGACACATGGCGGTGCGGCGACCGAAGCCGACGCAGCCTCCGGCGGCCTCCGTCAAGGCGACCGAGTAAGATCGAACAGACGTTCGAATGAGAGGAGCAGGCCATGGCAGGTGACATCAATCGGGTGGTGCTCGTCGGACGCCTCACGCGCGACCCCGAGCTCAGGCACCTTCCTTCCGGCTCGCCCGTGCTCCAGCTCGGCCTCGCGGTCAACGGCCGCCAGCAGGATGCGTCGGGCAACTGGGTCGACAAGCCGAACTTCTTCGACGTGAAGCTCTTCGGCAACCGGGCGGAGTCGCTCGCGCAGCACCTTGCGAAGGGGCGGCGAATCGGCGTCGACGGCCGCCTGGACTGGTCCTCCTGGGAGGCGCAGGACGGCTCCAAGCGCTCGAAGGTCGAGGTCGTCGCTTTCGACATCCAGTTTCTCGACAGCCGGGGAGACGCCGAGGCGCAGCCCCAGTACGTGCCCACCTCGGATGTCGCCGCCAACCAGGACGACTTCGCGCCGGCCGGCGTCGACGACGACATCCCGTTCTAGACCGCCCCATTTCAACTCCACCACCCCACCCCCAACCGAAGCGGCCTCCGGCCGCCCCATGAGGAGCCATGGATAGAGACAAAGATCGAGGCATGCGGAAGCGGAAAGGGCCGCCCGGCGCCCTCGGGCCCGGCAAGCGCAAGAGCTGCTACTTCTGCCGCGAGAAGATCGACGAGGTCGACTACAAGAACACGAATCAGCTGCGACGCTTCGCGTCGGAGAAGGGCAAGATCCGGTCCCGCCGGATCACCGGGGCATGTCGCCGCCACCAGGAGCAGATCGCCGTGGCGGTCAAGCGGGCACGAGAGATGGCACTCCTCCCCTACGTCGGGATCTAGGCCATGGAGGTCGTGCTGCTCCAGGATGTGGAGAAGGTCGGCCTCCGAGGCGAGGTCGTATCCGTCGCGCGCGGGTACATGCGCAACTATCTGCAGCCGAGACGGCTGGCCGAGCCCGCCAGCGCGGCGATCGTCGACGAGCTCCGCCGACGCGATGCCGAGCGAGCGCGCCACGAGGCACGCACGCACGAGCAGGCGAAGACGATCGCCGAGACGCTGACGAAGACTGTCCTCCGGTTCGAGGTGAAGGCCGGCCCGCAGGGAGTCCTCTTCGGCTCGATCACCCCGACCGACGTCGCAGACGAGCTCTGGCGCGTCCGCAAGATCCGGGTCGACCGCCGGAAGATCGAGCTTGCGGACCCGATCAAGCGGATCGGCCGCTACGCCATCCCGATCGAGGTCTTCCAGGACGTCACGGTCGAGGTCAAGACCCTCGTCGTCCCCGAAGGTGGAGACGTCGACGCCGAGTGGCCCGAGGAGGACGCGGGTGCTGGCGAGTCGACGGTGAGCGCCGGCGCCGAGGACGGCAGCGCGGCCGCGGCGGCCACGGGCGAGGCGATCGAGGTCGAGGTGCCGGCCGACGACCCGTCGGCCGATCCGAGCCAGCCCGAGCCCGGCCTCTAGCAGAAGCCCGGTCGCTGCTGCGCGCCGCCCGCCGGGTGGCGGCAGTCAGCGGGCGGACCGAACGCCGGGCTACCGCAGCTCGTGCCGGCCGTCACTACCCGTGAACAGATGCCTCCACAGGCGTGTGGACGGCGACACAGGCGTGTGGACGGCGACACGAACTTCCCGCTCCGTGCAGGGGGAGCGCCCACAGGGGGCTGTTGCTCCTCGGATGCCTTCCGTCCGCCGCGCCTGCGAACATGGGTTCTCTTTCGCCTGCTCAGGGCTGTCTTGGCAGCCCGCCAAGCCTGTGGGAGCGCCATTGGAAGCCGCTCGACAGCCGCTCGACGTAGCTGGTCTACTCGCCCGGTCAGACATGACCCAAGCAGTCCAGACCGCCCCGGTACCGCCCCAATCCACTGACGCAGAGGAGGCCGTCCTCGGGGCGATGATGCTCTCGCCGGGGGCGATCGCGGTCGTCAGCGAGATCCTCGAGGCGACGGACTTCTACCGCGAGAGCCACTCCCGAATCTACCGGGGTGCGCTCTCGCTCTACGGCAGAGGCGAGCCGGTCGACGCGATCACCCTCGTCGACGAGCTCGAGGGGCGGGGAGATCTCGAGGACGTTGGGGGACGCGCGCGGATCCATGAGCTGGCAGCGCTCGTACCGGCCTCCGCGAACGCCGGCCACTATGCCCAGATCATCCGCGAGGCGGCCACGCTGCGGGGGCTCATCCGGGCGGGAGGCGAGATCTCGCGGCTCGGCTGGGACGGGACGGGCGAGGCCACGGAGCTCGTCGATCGCGCGGAGCAGATCGTCTTCGATCTCTCGCAGCAACGTGTCTCCGGCGACTTCGCGCACATCGAGCAGCTGCTGAAGGAGAGCTTCGAGCGCATCACCGCGCTCTACGAGTCCGGCGTCGACGTGACCGGCGTCCCCTCGGGCTACCGCGATCTCGACCGGCTCACGTCGGGCTTCCAGCCGGGCAATCTCGTTGTCGTCGCTGCCCGGCCGAGCATGGGGAAATCGGCGTTCGGTCTCGGCGTGGCCGCCAACCTGGCTGTCCGTCACGGGATCCCCGTGGCCATATTCACGCTCGAGATGTCGAAGGCCGAGGTCACCCAGCGGCTGATGTGCAGCGAGGCGAAGGTCGAGTCCCAGCGGCTCCGAACGGGCCGCCTGGCGCCGGAGGATTGGCCACGCCTGACGGCGGCATGCGACAAGCTGGCGAAAGCGCCCGTGTTCGTCGACGACACGGGCTCGGTGACGATGATGGAGATCCGCTCCAAGGCCCGTCGGCTGAAGTCGAAGCAAACCGACCTGGGGCTCGTAGTGGTCGACTACCTCCAGCTCATGACGTCCGGAACGACGGCCGAGAACCGCGTGCAGGAGGTGTCGCAGATCTCGCGCAGCCTCAAGCTGCTCGCACGGGACCTCGAGCTCCCCATCCTCGCCATGTCGCAGCTGTCGCGCGCGGTCGAGCAGCGCCACGACAAGCGCCCGATCCTGTCCGATCTGCGCGAGAGCGGCTCCATCGAGCAGGACGCCGACCTCGTCGCCTTCCTCTACCGAGACGACTACTACGACGACGAGTCGGAGCAGCCCGGGATCGCCGAGGTGATCTTGGCGAAGCACCGCAACGGCCCTACCGACACCGTGAAGCTATCGTTCCTGAAGCGGTACGCGAAGTTCGCTGACCTGGCCGCCATGTAGGCGGTCCAGGAGCCGCCTCGAGTGAGGCGACTCGGGAAAAGGACGTACGAAAAGCCATGCCTGCAACGGTGATCGTGGGTGCCCAGTGGGGCGACGAGGGCAAGGGCAAGATCGTCGACCTGCTCGCCCGCCGCTCCGACCTCGTCTGCCGCTACCAGGGTGGCCCGAACGCGGGCCATACGATCATCGCGGACGGGCAGACGTACAAGCTCCACCACATCCCATCGGGGATCCTCTACCCGGGAACGCTCTGCGTGCTCGGCGCCGGTTGCGTCGTCGATCCGGAGGTGCTCATCCAGGAGCTCGACGACCTCGAGGCCCGTGGCGTCCCCACCGAGCCGATCAGGGTGTCGGGAAACGCGCATCTCGTGATGCCGTGGCACGTCGCCCTCGACCAGGCCAGCGAACGGCGGCTCGGCAAGCTCCAGATCGGAACGACCAGGCGAGGAATCGGCCCCGCCTACGCCGACAAGTACGGCAGGCTCGGCATCAGGGTCCAGGACCTGCTCGACGAGAAGATCTTCCGCCAGAAGGTCGAGGTCGCGCTCGCCGAGAAGAACGTCTGGCTCGAGCGGGTCTACGGCGCGGATCCGCTCGACCTCGACGACGTCGCCCGGCGCTCGGAGCGCTGGGCGTCGAGGCTCGGCCCTCACGTCGCCGACACCTCGCTGCTCGTCGACGAGGCGCTGCGGAAGGGCTCGCGGGTGCTGCTCGAGGGGGCACAGGGCACGCTGCTGGACGTCGACCACGGCACGTATCCGTTCGTCACGTCCTCGAACCCCATCGCGGGAGGCGCCGCGACCGGCGTGGGCATAGGCCCCACGCGGATCGACGAGGTGCTCGGCGTCGCGAAGGCCTACGTGACCCGCGTCGGCGAGGGGCCGTTCCCGACCGAGATCGCCGGGGCCGACCAGGCGCGCGTGCGCGAGCTGGGCGCAGAGTACGGAACGACCACCGGCAGGGAGCGGCGCTGCGGATGGCTCGATCTCGTGGCGCTGCGCTTCGCGGCCCGGCTCAACGGGCTGACCTCGCTCGCGCTCACGAAGCTGGACGTCCTGTCGGCCTTCGAGGAGCTGCCGGTTTGCACGGCCTACCGGCTGCCGGATGGCTCGACCACGGGGGAGTTCCCCGCCCATCAGAGCGACTTCCACCACGCCACGCCTGTCTACGAGACGCTGCCGGGCTGGCTCGAGCCGCTCGACCGGGTTGCTGCTCCCGACGAGCTGCCCGCGCTGGCACGGCGCTACGTCGAGCTCGTCGAGGAGCGGCTCGAGGTACCGGTGAGCCTGGTCGGCACGGGCGCGGAGCGCGAGCGGGTCCTCGCCCGTCACCCGCTCGCCGCGCTGCCCCTTGTCGCGTAGCCCGACACGCCGCACGCCCCACCGGTTCCGGCGTTGCACGGCGTGGGCGGCGGCAGCCGGAGCATCGGCGCTCGCCCTGGCGGCGTGCGGCGCCGACGATCGCGCCACCGGCTCCGCGGGCCGCCAGACGACGCAAGCGCCGCTGACCGAGACGGCCGCCGCGACGGGCGCGGCAGAGACAGGAAGCGGAGCATCCGGCCAGGGCTCCGGCGCTCCGAGCGCCGATCCGGCCGAGCTCGAGGCAGTCGTCCGGGCCTGGAGCGCCGCCCTCAACGCGGGGGACAACGCCGGGGCCGCCGATCTCTTCGCCCGCGGGGCGCTCGTCATCCAGGGCGGGATCTCCTTCCGCCTGCCGGACGCGGCCACCGCGGCTCGCTGGAACGCGGATCTCCCCTGCTCGGGGACGATCACGAGTCTCGACGTCGACGGGGACGTCGTGATCGCGGTGTTTGCGCTCGGCGACCGGCCGACGAGCCCTTGCGACGCGCCGCCCGGGACGCCGGCCGCCGCGGCCTTCCTGATCGAGGGAGGCAAGATCGCCGTCTGGCAGCAGATTCCCGTGCCCGAGGAGGCCGCGCCGGAGCAGACAGCCGCGCCCGGGGGCTCGCCGGGAGGCACGCTGTACTAGGGACGTCGATGCTACCGGCGCCCGACGGCGTACCAGGCGCGCGCCGTGAGCCGGAAGGCGCCCGAGGGAGACCCGAGCCGGCGCCTCCACTCGTCGAGCAGCGCTCGGCGGGTGTCCTCCGCGAGGGAGGCGAGGTAGGCGCCTGACGGGCCCACGCCCGCCGCGAATGGCTCCCAGAGCTCCTCGAAGCTCTCGTAGTCGACGGCGACCGTGAGCGCACCGTCGCGGATGGACGTGAGACCGGCCGCCTCCCAGAGGCCGGAGAGCCCGCCCTCGTCGCAGTAGCGCATGATCCGCCCCTCGTCGCGCGAGAGCGCCCCCTCGGGATCCACCGCGTTCGCCGCATCCCAGAACGTCCGTAGCAGCGTCATCCCGCCTCCGTAGTCCCACACCGCCGAGGCGACCGTCGCACCCGGCCTGGCTACACGCCGCATCTCACCCACACCGGTCTCCGGGTCGCTCATGAAGTTGATCACCAGCTGCGAGAGCACGGCGTCGAACGAGGCGTCCGCGAAGGGCAGCGCCTCGGCGGCGCCTACCCGGACGTCGGCGCCCGGCACACGGGCCCGGCAGGCCTCGACGAACGGCTCGGACGGGTCGACGGCGCTCACCCGCCCCGTACTCACGAGCCCGGCGAGAACGGCCGTCAGCGCACCCGGGCCGCAGCCAACGTCGAGGACGCTCTGGCCCGGGCCGACGGCGGCCGCAGCGCAAAGCCGCTCCGCAAGCTCCTTCCCGTACCGGCCCACATGGCGGTCGTAGGCGGCGGCCGCCACCCGGAAGGTCGCGGCACCCTCGGCATCCACGTCGCCATCCTTGCAACACCGCTGCGCGCGGTCAAGCGCCTGAGCCTTGCGAGAACGCGGTCGGAATCCATCGCCGGCCTGCAGACGTAGCTCGACGAGAGACAACCGCTAGATGATTGATCGGTGATTGTGGTGCCGTCGGGGACGGGCGAGACCTCAGGCGACGGTATCGGCCGCCATCCGGCGGTGCCACGGTTAGCGGTCAATTGGCGATCAATCAATTAGGGAGGTTCCCATGAAGCGTCCAGTTCTGATCGCCCTCCTCGCGGCGGGCGTCGTCGCGCTCGCGGCGGGCGGCTATGCACTCGCTGCGGCCCCGGGCGGGAGCGGCTCGGCGTCCGATGACGTCGTCGTCCGGTCGAGCACCGTTACCGTCCCTGCCGCGGGCGGGAGTCGCTTCGCGAAGAGCTCGTTCTCCGTCGCCTGTGCGGCCGGCGAGACTGCGATCGGCGGCGGCTTCCGGGCGGCGCGGAGCATCGTCCTCCTCGCAGGCTCCTACCCGGACGGCGCTTCACGCTGGGTCCTCGCGCTGGCGAACGCCGGCCCGAGGCGGACACAGGCGACCGTGTACGCCATCTGCCGGCGCAACACCGGGGGAAGCACCACGGGGACGTCGAGCGGCGGAACCACGGGCGGAACGACCGACGACGGAACGACCGGCGGCGGACGACCGGCGGCGGAACGACCGGGGGGACGACGGGCTACTGAGAGCACCCAGGCGGGGCCGAGGACGCCGGTATCATGTGGTTTCGCGGCAACGCCCGTGCCGCAAAGCGATTCTGAAGGGAACCAATGACTGCAGCCACGAAGGGCCGCCTGACGACGCCGCTCGTGCGTGACGGCGACGGCCTGCGCCCCGCAACCTGGGACGAGGCCCTCGACAGAGCCGCCGAGGGCCTGCGCCGCGCGATAGCCACGGACACGACGACGTCCTTCGGGATCTTCTCGTGCTCCAAGGCGACGAACGAGATGAACTTCCTCGCTCAGAAGCTCGCGCGCCAGGCGATGGGCACCAACAACATCGACAGCTGCAACCGCACCTGACACGCGCCCAGCGTCGTCGGTCTGGCGACGGTGTTCGGAGCGGGCGGCGGCACGTCGTCCTATAGGGAGATCGAGGAGACGGACGTCATCGTCCTCTGGGGCTCGAACGCCCGCGAGACCCACCCGATCTTCTTTCACCACCTCCTCAAGGGCGTCCACGCGGGCGCGCGCCTGTTCGTCGTCGATCCGCGGCGCACCTCGTCGGCGGCGTGGGCCGACCTCTGGCTGGGGCTCGACGTCGGCTCCGACATCGCGCTCTCGCACACGATGGCCCGGGAGATCATTCACGCTGGACTCGCAAACGAGGCGTTCATCGAGAACGCCACCGAGGGCTACGAGGAGTACGCGGCCGTCGTCGAGCCCTTCACGCTCGAGGAGGGCGAGCGCTTGACAGGCGTGCCCGCCGAGGTGATCCGCGAAGTCGCCCACGCGTACGCGAAGGCCGACAGGGCCCAGATCTGCTGGACGCTCGGGATCACCGAGCACCACAACGCCGTCGACAACGTGCTGTCGCTCATCAACCTCGGCCTCCTCACCGGCCACGTCGGCCGCTACGGGTCGGGCCTGAACCCGCTGCGGGGCCAGAACAACGTGCAGGGCGGCGGCGACATGGGCGCGATCCCGAACAAGCTGCCGGGCTTCCAGGACATCGAGCGCGACACCGAGGCCCGCGCACGCTTCGAGGCTGCCTGGGGCGCGCACATCGTTCCGCACTACGGCTGGCACCTGACGCAGATGTTCCATGGGATGGACCGCGGCGAGCTGCGCACGCTCTACGTGATCGGGGAGAACCCGGCGCAGTCGGAGGCCGACGTGGCGCACGCGCGCAAGCTCCTCGCCGGCCTCGACTTCCTCCTCGTCCAGGACATCGTCATGACGAAGACCGCCGAGATGGCCGACGTCGTCCTGCCCGGCTCCGCCTCCTGGTGCGAGGCCGAGGGAACGGTGACGAACTCCGAGCGCCGTGTGCAGCGCGTTCGCAAGGCGCTCGATCCGCCCGGAGACGCACGCGAGGACACCTGGATCATCGCCGAGCTCGCGCGCCGCCTCGGCCACGACTGGGGCGAGCCGACCGCGGAGGAGATCTGGGACGAGCTGCGGTCGCTCTCCCCGATGCACCGCGGCATGCGCTACGACCGCCTCGAGCGCGAGGGCGGGCTCCAGTGGCCGTGTCCAGACGAGGACCACCCGGGGTCTCCGTTCCTGCACGGGCGCCTGTGGGAGAAGCCGCGCCAGGGGCCGGCGGCGCCGTTCAGCGCCGTCGAGCACCAGCCGCCGTTCGAGGCGCTCGACGCCGACTACCCGATCCGGCTCACAACCGGCCGGAGGCTCGAGTCCTACAACACGGGCGTGCAGTCGAACCTGTATCGCTCGCCGCTCCACCGCGGCGAGTCGCTCGACCTCTCGCCCGAGGATGTCGAGCGGCTGCTGCTCGAGGACGGCGAGATCGTCAAGGTCTCCTCGAGGCGAGGCTCCGTGGAGGCGCCGGTGCGCATCGACCCGTCGCTGCGTCCGGGGCTCGCGTTCATGACCCTCCACTTCCCCGACCAGGTCGACACGAACGTGCTCACGATCGACGCCACCGACCCGAAGTCGGGGACGGCGGAGTTCAAGGCAGCCGCGATCCGCGTCGAGAAGCTCATCGGCGACGTCGCGCTGCAGACCGGCAGGATCGAAGAGCCCGCGGGCGTCTCCGGCGACTGACCGGGCCGCCGCCGCGTCCTCACAGGCTAGGATCGATTCGTGGATCTTCGCCTGCTCGACGCCCAGCCAACCGAGGCGGAGCGTGCCGCGGTCGACCACCTGCTCGGGCCCCCCGGCTCCGGCTGGGACGGCGGAACGCGCGACGCCGCCGTCGACGGGCGGGTCGCGGTCGCGCGCGGCGCCCACGGGGCGAAGGAGCGTCGCGACCTGCTCCTGCCGGCGCTGCACGCCGTCCAGGAGCACGTCGGCTGGATCAGCCCGGGCGCGCTCAACTACGTCTGCCGCAGGCTGACCGTGCCGCCGGCGGACGCGTACGGCGTCGCCACGTTCTACGCGCTCTTCTCCCTGGACTGGCGCCCGCCGAGAGTCGTCCACGTCTGCGAGGACATCGCCTGCCGTTGCCACGGGGCGGACGAGCTCATCGGCGAGCTCGAGCTCCGCTTCGGGCCCGAGGGCGGGGCCGGGCCGGACGGCTCGGCGACGTGGTTCCGGAGCCCCTGCCTCGGCCAGTGCGAGCGGGCGCCGGCAGCGCTCGTCACCACGGCCGGCCCGCATCCGGCCGAGCACGTGCTCGCGCCGGTCGGGGTGGACGCCGTGATGAGCGCGCTCACCGGCGAGACCGTGGACGCCGCTCCCATGGCAACGCTCCCGCAACACGGCGATCCGGGCCTGCGGCTCCTGAGCCGCGTGGGGGTCGTCGACCCGGCGAGCCTCGACGACTACCGGGCTCACGGCGGCTACCGGGCTCTACGCCGGGCGCTCGAGCTCGGGCCGGAAGGCGTGATCCGCGAGGTGAGCGACTCGAAGCTCGTCGGCCGCGGTGGCGCCGCCTTCCCGGCCGGCCGCAAGTGGGAAGCAGTGGCTCGCCAGCCGGTGCGACCGCACTTCCTCGTCTGCAACGCCGACGAGTCCGAGCCGGGAACGTTCAAGGATCGCGTGATCATCGAGGGCGATCCGTTCGCGCTGATCGAGGCGATGACGATCGCCGCGTACGCGACGGGCTGCGAGCGCGGCTACGTGTACCTGCGTGGCGAGTACCCGCAGGCCCTCGCCACGCTCGAGCACGCGTGCGCGGAGGCACGGGCGAAAGCGTTCCTCGGCGACGACGTCCTCGGCCATGGCTTCGCGTTCGACGTCGAGGTCCGCAAGGGCGCAGGGGCGTACATCTGCGGCGAGGAGACAGCGATCTTCAACTCGATCGAGGGCTACCGCGGCGAGCCGCGCAACAAGCCGCCGTTCCCGGTGACGCACGGCCTCTTCGGCAAGCCGACCGTCGTCAACAACGTCGAGACCCTCGTCAACGTGCTCGACATCGTGCTCGAGGGCGGCCCGGGCTACGCGACGATCGGCACGGAGGGCTCGACCGGCACGAAGCTGTTCTGCGTCTGCGGGCACGTGGAGCGACCCGGCGTCTACGAGGTCGCGTTCGGAACGACCGCCGCCGAGCTGCTCGATCTCGCCGGCGGCGTTCCCGGCGACAGGGCGCTCCAGACGATCCTGCTCGGCGGCGCGGCCGGCGGCTTCATCGGGCCGGACGAGCTCGACCTGCCGCTCACCCTCGAAGCCGCTCGGACCGCCGGGACGACCCTCGGCTCGGGCGTCTTCCTCGTCTTCGACGACACGGTCGAGCTGCCCCGGATGCTGATGCGCATCGCGGCCTTCTTCCGCAACGAGTCCTGCGGACAGTGCGTGCCCTGCCGGGTCGGCACGGTGCGCCAGCAGGAGGCACTGGCACGCCTCATCGCCGGCCGACCTCGGGCGAGCGTCGGCGACGAGCTCGCACTCATCGCCGAGGTGGGCCAGTGCATGCGCGACGCGTCGATTTGCGGCCTCGGCCAGACCGCGTCCAGCGCGATCGAGTCGGCGATCGGCCGACTCGGCGTCTTCGGGAACGGTCGCTGACGTGGGCATGACCCCGCTCACTGCGCCGGCGCGCATGGTCGAGCTCGAGATCGACGGGCAAGCCGTCCGCGTGTTCGAAGGGTCGACGATCCTCGACGCCTGCACGACGCTCGGCATCGACACGCCGACGCTCTGCTACGGCGAGACCCTGCGACCCGCCAACGTCTGCCGCGTCTGCGTCGTCGAGCTGGAGGGCGCCCGGGTGCTCGCGCCCGCCTGCTCCCGCAAGGTCGAGCCGGGAATGGTGGTGAAGACCGACTCCGAGCGCGTCCGTCTGTCCCGCAAGCTCGTGCTCGAGCTGCTCGCCTCATCGGTCGACATGTCCATCGCGCCGAGCGTCCCCGCGTACCTCGAGCGCTACGGCGCGCAGCCCGAGCGCTACGGGCCGCCGGCGCCGCCGGATCCGGACCGCGACCGCAAGCGCACCGGGCATCACGTCGAGCCGGACGGGCTGACGGCGGCGACGGTCTATGCCCCGACGAAGGTCGACAACGAGCTCTACGTCCGCGACTACTCGAAGTGCATCCTCTGCTACAAGTGCGTCGACGCCTGCGGCGAGCAGTACCAGAACACGTTCGCGATCGCCGTGGCCGGACGCGGGTTCGACGCCCGCATATCGACCGAGTACGTGGCCGAGCTCCCGGAGTCGGCCTGCGTCTACTGCGGCAACTGCATCGCGGTCTGCCCGACCGGCGCGCTGATCTTCAAGAGCGAGTACGACATGCGCGCCGACGGCACCTGGCACGAGTCCGAGCAGTCCCAGACCGACACGATCTGCCCCTACTGCGGCGTGGGCTGCACTGTGACGCTGCACACGCAGGACAACCGCATCGTCAAGGTGACGTCGCCGGACGACCACGACATCACCCGCGGGAACCTCTGCATCAAGGGGCGCTTCGGCTTCCAGCACGTCCAGACGCGCCGCAGCTAACCTCGGAAGGGAGATGGCGGCAGCGGAGCAGCCGGCGATCCGCCGCCCGACGGCGCGTGCGCGCATCACGGCGGTCGACGACGGGCGGGTGACGACACGCCGCGATCGCCTCGCCACCGAGGAGCCGCTCGAGATCCGCGCCGCCGGGCCCGGCCAGGAGCCGATCAGCGTCGCCGTGACCATGCGCACGCCCGGGGACGACTGGGAGCTCGCGGCCGGGTTCCTCTTCACCGAGGGCCTCGTCTCCTCGCGTGAGGAGATCACGGAGCTCCGCTACTGCGGGCTGGAGGTCCCGGAGGAGCAGCGCTTCAACGTCGTCACCGTGCATCTGCGCCGACCCTTCGATCCAGGCGTGCTGCAGCGGAACTTCTTCGCCACGTCGAGCTGCGGGATCTGCGGCAAGGCCTCGATCGACCAGCTCGAGGTGCGCAGCGCACCACTCCAGGCCGGTCCCGTCGTGCCGGGCGCCGTGATCGCGAAGCTCCCGGACGCGCTACGCGCTGGCCAGCAGGTCTTCGACGAGACCGGCGGCCTCCACGCTGCCGGTCTCTTCGCGACGGACGGGACGCTCGTGCTGTCGCGCGAGGACGTCGGCCGCCACAACGCCATGGACAAGCTCGCCGGCCACCTGCTCCTCGAAGACGCGCTCCCCGCGCATGACCGGATCGCGCTCCTGTCGGGACGGGCGAGCTTCGAGCTCGTCCAGAAGGCCGCGGTCGCCGGCATCCCGATCCTGTGTGCGGTGTCCGCGCCGTCGACGCTCGCGGTGGACACGGCCACCCGCCTCGGGATGACGCTCGTCGGCTTCCTCCGCGACGGGCGTTTCAACGTCTACGCGAGCCCGGAGCGGCTGGCGCTCTCCTGACGGCGCTGCAGCGCCGCCCGGTACTCGTCGGGCGTGTTGACGTTCAGGAGCGAGTCGAGCTCCGGGTCGGCGGCGGCGAGGGCAGGGTCGGCGAGCAGCTCGGGCTCGCGGAGCCAGTGGACGCCCAGCTCGTCGAGCAGCGAGCGAGCGCTCAGCACGTCGCGAGCCAGGAGACCCTCGACGACCGGGAGAACGTCCACCCGATAGGCGGCCGACAGCGGGTGCGTCCGACCGGCGACCAGGGGCACCGCCGCGGCGTCGCTCGACGTGAGCGCACCGACGACCGCGCGGACGAATGCCGGCGCGAGGAACGGCACGTCGACCGCTGAGACGAACGCGGCGTCGGCACGGTCGCCGACCGCGCGCAGCCCCGCCGCGATCCCCTCGAGCGGGCCACGAGCAGGACGCGCGTCCTCGGCGGTCTCAACCCCGGGCGGGAGCTCGGGAAGGGCCTGCCCCTGCGCGCGCACGACGACGACCGGCCCGTCGGCCACGTCGGCAACCACGGCCACGACATGGCCGGCGAACGACGTGGCTCCCCAGTCGAGATCGGCCTTCGGTCGGCCCATGCGCTCCGACCCGCCGCCGGCGAGCACGATCCCGGCAACACGTGCCACGCCGCCATGCTACGCGCGCCGCCCCGCAGGCATAGGCTGCGGCCATGAGCCTGTACCACGAGGTGGCAGGCGAGGGAGAGCCGCTCGTGCTGCTGCACGCAGGCCTCGGGGACTCCCGCATGTGGGACGGGCAGTGGGACGCGTTCGCAGCCGGCTACCGCACGATGCGCTGCGACCTGCGCGGCTGGGGCCGCTCGCCGATCGAGCCCGGCCGCTTCTCGAACGCGCGTGACGTCTCCGAGCTCTGCGCGGAGCTCGGGATCGAGCGAGCGGCGTTCGTGGGCATCTCGATGGGCGCGACCGCGGCCCTCGAGCTCGCGCTCGAGCGGCCGGAGCTCGTCTCCGCGCTCGTCCTCGTCGGCTCCGGCCTCCCCGGTCACGACTGGTCGGACGCCGTACGAGCCTTCCAGGCCGAAGAGGACGATGCGCTCGCGCGCGGCGACGTGGACGCCGCGATCGACGCGAACCTGCGACTGTGGCTCGCCGGCCCGCGCCGAGGGCTGGACGACGTCGACCCGGGAGCCCGCAGCCTGGTGACGGAGATGCTGCACCAGGCGATCGCGAACTGGCTGCCCGTGCTCGAGAGCGCCGAGGAGGAGCCGTTCGCCGCCGACGTTTCCGGACGGCTCGGCGAGATCGGCTGCCCCGTGCTCGTCCTCGTCGGCGAGGAGGACGTCGAGGACATGCACCGGATCGCGCAGCGGCTCGCGCGGGAGATTCCAGGCGCGCGGCACGCGACGATCCCGAACGCCGCCCACCTCCCGCAGCTCGAGCGGCCCGCCGAGTTCAACGAGCTCGTGCTCCGGTTCCTCGCGGAGGTGCTCGAACCCGGGATCTCGTAGGGGCCGGATATATCTGGCCCGAAATCGTAGGGGCCGGATCTCATCCGGCCCCGTGGCCAAGACGGACCGCTCAGCCGTAGGAGATGAGCTCGAGCAGGCTGCCGTCCGGGTCGCGGAAGTAGACGCTCATCCCCTGGCCGCGTGCTCCGGTTCGCGGCACCGGCCCCAGCTCCGGCTCGACCCCGCACGAGCGGAGGTGTGCGATCGCCTCCTCGGGCGTGCCCTCCCAGACGAAGCAGCCGTCGAAGCCGCCGGGCCAGGCCGGGCGGGCGGCAACCGGATGCGGCGTCGACCCCGGTCCGTGCAGGTTGAGCTGCTGCTCCCCCAGCCGCAGCGCCCGGCGTCCGTACTCGAGCTCCAGTACCTCGGCGTCGAGTACCCGCCGGTAGAAGTCGCACGTGCGGTCGAAGTCGCTGCACTTCAGCACCACGTGGTCGAGGCGAAGCGACATCGCGCGTAGCATCACACGTCCATGAGCTCTCCGACGGATCTGCGCGTGGAGCCCGGCGGGATCGGCGATCTTCCACGTCTGGAGCATCTGTGGCTCGAGCTCCACGCCCACCACCAGAGCGTCGCGCCTCACCTTGGACCGTTCACGAGCGACGAGGGCTCCTGGCGCGTCCGCCGAGCCTCGTACGAGGAGTGGCTGGCCTTGGACGGGTTCCTGTTCCTCGCGTTCGAGCGGGACGTCTTGATCGGTTACGCGATGGTCGCCATCCACGACCCGGCCGGCCCCGAATGGACGGACACGTGGCTCGTGGGACGGCGGATCGCGGAGCTCGAGACCCTCGTGGTGGAGGCGACCGCCCGGGGTGGCGGCATCGGGTTGGCGCTTCTCGACGCGGTCGAATCGGAGTTCGAGCGCCGGGGCATCGGGGATGTCGTCATCGGCGTCGTCCCCGGGAACGCGGCGCAGCGCCTCTACGAACGGCGCGGCTACCAGCCCACCTGGCTGACCCTGAGCCGGTTCGAGGCGCGAGAGCCCGGGCCCGAGGCAGGTGCCGGGCTCGTCGAGCGCTACCTGGCGCTCCTCTCCGACCCCGATACGCAGCCCGACGCGTTGCGCGCCGTGCTTCACCCGGACGTACGCCAGATCGAGCACCCGAACGCGATCAACCCGACCGGGCAGGAGCGCGATCTACAGGGCCTTCTCGACGGCGTGGTGCGAGGCCGTACGCTGCTGACGAGTCAGCGCTTCGACGTCATCGGTCACGTCTCGCACGCCGACGAGATCATGACGCGGGCGTACTGGACCGGGACGCTCGCCTCCGGCGCCGCGCTCACCGCTCGCTTCGCGATGCACTTCACGCTGCGCGACGGGCTCATCTGGCGTCAGGAGAACTACGACTGCTTCGACCCGCTGCCGGACGTCGGCGCGGCAGGGTCGTAGCGCCCCGTCCGTCAGGAGCTCGTCACCGAGATCCGGAACGCCGCCTGGAACGTCGCGCCCGGCTCGGCGAGTCGAAGGCCATCGCCGCTTTGGAGGGCGTTCGCGGGCGCCGTCATCGGCTCGATGCACACGAAGTCCTTGCCAGGCGGCGCAAACACCTGCCCGTACGGGTAGCCCTCGAGAAACGTGACCTCGATCCGTCGTCCCCCGGCCTCGAGCGCGAAGCGCACACCGTCGGCCAGGCCCGCAAAGCCGTCGTCGTAGTCGCGGTCGAGCGGGCCTGCGAGGCCGCCGAAGGCCTCCTCCTCCCCGCTCGGCACCTGACGCTCGTCCTGGAGCAGACGGCGCATCGCCGGCAGCTCGACCCGCCAACCCTCGCGATCCAACCCGGGCAGGCGCAGGTACGGGTGATAGCCGAAGGCGATCGGGACGGCGCCGTCCCCTGCCGGCGTGAGCGAGGTCGTCACGGTGAGGCCGCCGGCGTCGAGCGTGACCTGCTGCACGAGAGCATGCGGGTAGGGGAACGCGGCCAGCAGGTCCTCCGTCGCGGGGGAAACAAGGTTTCCCTTAGGGAATGCTCCGCATTCCCCGTATTCGAGCCTGGCGACGAGCACGGCACCGTCTTGCGTCGCGCGTTGCTCGCTGACACGCCAGGGGAGCCGCGGGCCGACGACGCCGTGGATCGCGAGCCCGTGCTCCTCGAGCTGCAGCAGCGGCGAGCCGAGATCGAGCTCGACCGAACGACCTGCCGCCCGGTACGTGGCTCCGCCGAGACGGTTCGCCCACGGATGGAGAAGCGGGATCCCGAGCGTCGAGCCTTTCGACGCGTAGCGAGGGACGTTCTCGGTGAGACCGAGCAGCTCCTCACCGCGGTGCCGGAGCGACGCGCCGAGCATCCCGAGCGTCGGCAAGAAGACCGCCTCGAGCTCGCTTTCCGTGTCGGCAAGCCTGACGGCCTCGTGCTCCGCATGTGTGGCGACCTGTACCGAGAAGCGCATTGCTGCCACAGCTTGGCAGCGATGGGCGTTACACGTCGTCGGCCGCCTGTGAACTCGCCGGAGAGCGTACGCTGCGCGGATCGCATCGCCGCCCACCACCGAATCCCGCGTCCTCTCCGAGATCATCTCGACGGTCGCATCCTCGCTCGAGCTCGAGGAGGTGCTCGGCGCGGTCGTTCGCCTCCTGTCGAAGGCGAGCTCGGTCCACGCCTGCTTCGTGTACCTCGTCGAGGACGGCGGCAGCCGCCTCGTCATGCGGGCGGCGTCGGAGCCGTACGGCCACCTCGTCGGCCATATCGCGCTCGAGCGCGGGGAGGGTCTCGCCTGGTGGGCGCTCGAGCATCGCGAGCCGGCGTTCATTCGCGAGGACGCGCTCTCCGATCCGCGTTTCAAGTACGTCGCGGAGCTCGGCGAGGAGAAGTTCCAGTCGCTGCTCTCGGCGCCGATCGTCGGGAGGGACGGAGCCGGGATCGGAGCCGTCTCGCTTCACACGGAGGCGCCGCGCGAGTTCACCGAGGCCGAGGTCGACTTCCTCGTGTCGAGCGCGTCCCTGATGGCGGGCGCGATCGAGAACGCCCGCCTGTACGAGGAGACACGGCGGCGGGTCGCAGAGCTGGAGCAGCTGACGGAGCTCGGCGAGGAGATCGCCCGGGCGGAGACGCTGGCCGAGCTGCTGCCGGCTGTCGCAGCCCGTACCGTCGAGCTCCTCGGCGGCCGGTCGTGCCATCTCTACCTGCTCGACTCCGGCACCGAGGAGCTCGGCCTGCGCGCGTCGGCTCCGCCGGGCGCCGAGGCACGCCCGACGCTGACCCTCGCGGGTCTGGGGCCGGAGATCGCGCGGAGCGGCCGTCATGCCTCCGTGGCCACGCCGCTCGTAGCGGGCGACGAGCTACTCGGCCTGCTGCTCGTGGAAGGTACAAGCGCGGTCGACCTGGCCCGGGCCGTCGCCAGCCAGACGGCAGTGGCGATCAAGAAGATCGAGCTGATCGAGCGCCTCACCGAGAAGAACCTGATCAAGGACTTCTTCGAGCAGCTCGCCGCGGGGTCGCCGTTCCGGGACGTCGAGGGCCGGGCCGCGCGGCTCGGCTGCGATCTCGACGAGCGCTACGTCGTGTTGGCTGCCGCTCCACCTACGGACAGCCTCGAGAAGGCGGTGCTCGCGGTGGCACCGCGGTCGCTCTTCGACCGGCGGGACGATTCGATCCGGGCGCTCGTGCGCATTCCGCCAATCGGCGAGGAGCGCTTGCTGGCCGACCTGCGGCGGATCCAGCACCAGCTCGATACGGGCCTGACGATCGGCGTGTCGAACTCCTGCAGCGGGGCCGCCAGCTTCCGGGCCGGCTTCGAGGAAGCGCGGCATGCGCTGCTCGGCTCGAGCGTGCTGCTCAGGGAGCCCGGGGTGATGGCCTACGAGGAGCTCGGCCCGTACAAGTACCTGCTGCGGATGTCGCTCGACGCCGACGTCCGCGACTCTCACCGCGACGCGGTCGCGCGGCTCGCCGAGTACGATCGCCTGCGCTCTACCTCGCTGCTTGGCACGCTCGAGGAGTTCCTGCGCCGCCACGGAAACATCTCCGCGACGGCCGAGGCGCTGTACGTGCACCCGAACACGCTGCGCCAGCGGCTCCGGCGCATCATGGAGCTGTCGGGCATCGACCTGCGCAAGGACGACTGGCTGATGGTCGAGATCGCCGTCAAGCTCGTCAAGCTCGAGCGCGCCGCGAGCGGCTGACCCCTGTGGTGGCAGGTCCGGTGACGGTCATCCTCGACCGGCGGCGGCCAGGGCTGTAGATTCTGGCGGCACTCATAGAGGAGGAGGACGCTCGGATGGCGACGATCGCCGCCCCTACGGTTGACGAGATCCGCGCCCGGTCGAACGAGCTGGGCATCGAGTTCTACTTCGCGCAGTTCGTGGACATGTACGCGAGGCCGAGCGCGAAGCTGATCCCGGCCGCCCATCTCGATGCCCTCGCCGCCGACGGCGCCGGCTTCGCGGGATTTGCGGCCGGCGAGATCGGCCAGGTTCCGAGCGATCCGGACATCGCCGCGATCCCGGATCTCGCGAGCTTCACCCCGGTGCCGTGGCAGCCGAACCTCGCCCGCTTCGCGTGCGACGTGACGGTCGAGGGCGAGGAGTGGCCCTACTGCCCGCGCACGATCCTGCGCCGGGTGCTCGCACGGGCACGCGAGAAGGGCTACGAGTTCAAGATGGGCCTCGAGCTCGAGTACTTCCTCGTGCGCCAGCGGGAGGATGGCTCGATCGAGCTCGCCGACAAGCTCGACACGCTCGAGAAGCCCTGCTACGACATCACCGGCCTGACGCGGCAGTACGACTTCCTGACGACCGTCTCGAAGTTCTGCAACGAGCTCGGCTGGGGCAATTACGCGAACGATCACGAGGATGCGAACGGCCAGTTCGAGCAGAACTTCCACTACGACGACGCCCTCATCACCTGCGACCGCGCGATCTTCTTCCGCTACATGGTTCACACGCTCGCCGAGCAGCGCGGGATGATCGCCACCTTCATGCCGAAGCCGTTCTCGACCCTGACCGGCAACGGCTGCCACTTCCACATGTCGCTGTGGGAAGGCGAGACGAACAGCTTCCTCGACGAGGCGGACCCGCGCGGGCTCAGCCTGTCCGAGACCGCGTACCACTTCATCGGCGGCCTGCGCAAGCACGCACGCGCCTATAGCGCCCTCACGGCGCCCACTGTGAACTCCTACAAGCGGCTCAAGCTGGGCACGACCGTGAGCGGCGCAACGTGGTCGCCGGTGTGGATCACGTACGGCTACAACAACCGCACGCAGATGCTCCGCATCCCCGGCCCGGGGCGGATCGAGGATCGCACCATCGACGGCTCCTGCAACCCCTACCTGGCCGCGGCCGCCGTGCTCGCAGCAGGCCTCGACGGGATCGAGAACGGTCTCGATCCCGGCGAGCCGAACTCGGAGAACCTGTACACCGTCCCGTACGACGACCTCGTCGCCCGGGGAATGCAGACGCTCCCCACGAACCTCCTCGCGGCGACCTGCGAGCTCGAGCAGGACGACATGCTCCGGGAGGCGCTTGGCCGCGGCCGTGACGAGGACTACGTCGACTACTACATCCGCGTCAAGCGCGACGAGTGGAACCGCTACCACGAGCAGGTGACGCCCTGGGAGATCCGGGAGTACCTGACTCGCTTCTAGCGAGTCAGGTACTCCCGATCGGGGTGGGCGGCGAAAGCCGGCCGCACCGATCCCGACGGTAGGGGCCGGATCCCATCCGGCCCGCCTGACTCGCTTCTAGCGAGTCCGGTACTGCTGATCGGGGTGGGCGGCAATAGCCGGCCACCCCGATGTCGACCGTAGGGGCCGGATCTGATCCGGCCCGCCTGAGACGTCGCTAGCCGGATCCTGTCCGGGTCAGTAGGGGTCGGATATATCCGATTCCTACACATACGACGCCCGAACAGTGTGACATCGATGTGCGACACAAACCGCTTCTACACGTACGATTAGCAGGAGCTCCGGCGAGCGTTCGCGTCGCCCGAGCATGTAGGAACCCTCCATAAGGACGGAAGCCATGTGCGGAATCGCGGGGATCCTCTACAAGGCAGACGGGCTCGAAGGCGCGATCGGGAAGGACCTGATCACGATGCTCGACGGCTGCCAGCATCGAGGCCCCGACTCGACCGGCTTCGCCCTCTACCACGAGACGAACGGCGCCCGCATCCTGCGACTTCGCTTCTTCGTCGGCGAGGGCGACGAGGCCGAGGAGGCGATCTCCCGGATCGAGGAGCGCTTCGGCGAGTTCGCCGCGGAGGTCATCGAGTCGGAGCGAGTCGGCACCACGCAGGCGTACACGGTTCGGTTCGCAGGCGATCTGCGCTCCTTCTCGTACGCGATGGAGCATGCCGCCAAGGTGAGCTCGATCGGCGAGAGCCTCGACATCATCAAGGACGTAGGCAGCGCCCACGATGTCGACGACGTCTACCACGTGGCGGGGTTCACGGGCACGCACGGGATCGGCCACGTGCGCCTCGCGACCGAGTCGGAGGTGTCGCCCGAGGCCGGGCACCCGTTCTGGGCGACCGGCTTCGCAGACGTCGCGATCGTCCACAACGGCCAGATCACGAACTACTGGAAGATGCGGCGGCGCCTCGAGAAGCGCGGCATGGAGTTCAACACGGACAACGACTCCGAGCTGATCGCCGTCTACCTCGCCGACAAGATGGCTCACGGCATCCCGCTCGCCGAGGCGCTCGAATCCTCGATCCAGGACATGGACGGGACGTTCTCGTTCCTCGTCTCGACGAAGGACGAGATCGGCTACGCGAAGGACAACCTCGCCGCCAAGCCGATGGTCATGTACGAGGACGAGAACCTCGTGGCGATCGCCTCCGAGGAGGTCTCCCTCAACCGCCTCTTTCCGGGCAGGTCGCTCGAGACCTCCGAGCCGGCCCCCGGCACCTTCCGCACGTGGCGTCGATCCATCTAGCCGACGTCTCGGTCACAGACGCGAACCGTCTGCTGCTCGAGTACGGAGCCGCCGGCGAGGACGTCGACATCCTCGACCCGGATGCGCGCCACCACATCGGCGTCGGCCTCACCCACCCGATCACCGTCCGCGTCCGCGGCTCGGCCGGCTACTTCTGCGCGGGCCTGACCGACGGGCCGCGCGTCGAGGTGGACGGCAACGTCGGCTGGGGCCTCGCCGACAACATGTACGAGGGCTCCGTCGTCGTCCGCGGCAACGCGGGGGCGATCGCGGGCGTCGCGATCCGTGGGGCCGAGGTCGTCGTGCGCGGCAACATCGGCTCGCGCGCCGGACAGGTGATGAAGGCAGGCACGCTCTGCTGCGGCGGCAACGCCAGCTTCATGGCCGGCTACATGATGTACGGCGGCCGCCTGGTGATCTGCGGCGACTCCGGCGAGAAGGTCGGTCAGGACATTCACGGCGGCACGATCTACGTGGGCGGCGCGATCGTCTCGCTCGGCACGGACGCCATGGAGGCAGAGCTCGAGCCCGGCGAGGAGGACGGCGTGCTCGAGTTCCTCGAGCGCTACGAGCTCCCGTTCGAGGGTCGGCTGAAGAAGATCGTCAACGCCGGCAAGAACCTCCACTACCCGCGCACCGAGCCGCGCGTCCGAGTGATCCCGTTCTTCGTCGGGTCGGAGCGGACGGAGTACTGGAACGGGAAGGTGCAGGAGGACATCGCCGTCAAGGCGCAGATCGGCCGCTACCGCATCCGCGGCTACGGCGCCGGCCGGCCGCTGCCGCACCTGAACGACATCGCCTTCAGGCGCGACCTCACGACGGTCGCGCCCGACCCGGACGTGGTCTCCAAGGTCGACCTCGCCACGTCGCTCGGCGGTCGCTTCGGGGCGAAGCCGATCGACCTATCCATGCCGGCCATGATCGCGCCGATGTCGTACGGCGCCCTGTCGAAGTCGACGAAGGTCGCGCTCGCCAAGGCCTCCGCCCTCTCCGACATCTGCGACAACTCGGGCGAGGGCGGCCTCATCCCGGAGGTGCGCGCCGCCGCCAAGCGCGTCGTCGTCCAGTGCCTCGGCGGCAGGCTCGGCTGGAACGTGCACGTCATGCGCGAGGCCGACGGCGTCGAGATCTACATCTCCCAGGGCGCGAAGCCCGGCCTGGGCGGCCAGCTGATGGCGAAGAAGGTGACCGAGGACATCGCGCGCCTGCGCGGCATCCCGGCCGGCATCGACCTGCGCTCGCCCTCCCGCCACCCCGACGTGCTCGGCGCCGACGACCTCGTGATCAAGGTCGAGGAGTTCCGCGAGGCGACGTCCTGGCAGAAGCCCATCTCGGTCAAGCTCGGCGCCGGCCGGGTTCGCGACGACATCAAGATCGCGTTCAAGGACGGCTTCGACTACGTCTGCCTGGACGGCGTCCAGGGCTCGACAGGCGCCGCGAGCAACGAAGTGCTCGAGTTCGTCGGCATCCCGACGCTGTCCGCGATCATGGAGGGCCTCGATGCCCTCGCCGAGATCGGCGCCACGGGCATGCAGGTCATGCTCATGGGCGGGGTCAAGGACGGGATCGACACGGCCAAGGCGCTCGCGCTCGGCGCGCACGGTGTCGCGCTCGGCACCTCGGCGATCATCGCCGGCGGCTGCATCGCGTGCCTCCAGTGCCACGTCGGTCATTGCGTGGTCGGGATCGCGACGCAGGATCCGGAACACGAGAAGCGCTACGACATCGACGTCGAGAGCTGGAACATCCACCGCTACCTCGAGGCGTTGCGGTGGCAGCTTGCGACGGTCGTCCAGACGCACGGCTACCGCTCGGTGTACGACCTCTCGCGCGAAGACCTCGTCGCGCTGACGCCGGAGGCCGCCGAGATCACGCGCCTCCCGTACGCGCCAGAGTACGCCGACAACACGCTGCACAAGGTGGCCGTCTGATGGCCGCGCGTGAGTTCGCCTCGCCACCCGAGCCGGACGTCTACGGCATCGATCGGGTCGCAACGCCTCCCGTGCCGCCCGAGCTCCAGCCGAAGGACGACATCCAGGACATCAACTACGTCCCGGCGCCCTGCCAGGTCGCGTGTCCCATCGGAACGGATGCCCCCTCGTACATCGCCTACATCTGGGAGGGCAAGGTCGAGGAGGCGTTCGAGGCGATCACCGCGACGAACCCGTTCTCGTCGGTCTGCGGGCGGGTGTGCGACGCGCCCTGCGAGCCGGCCTGCCGGCGCGCCGACTCGGACGGCCCGCTCGCGATCCGCAACCTCAAGCGCTACGTCATGGACCAGCTCGGCGCCACGTACCGGCCGGCGGCCGTGCCGGTCACCCGCACGGAGACGGTCGGAATCGTCGGCGGCGGGCCGGCCGGGCTGACCGCCGCGCAGGATCTCGCCGAAGCCGGCTACGCCGTGGACGTGTACGAGCTGACCGACATGCTCGGCGGCTACATGACCTGGGGCATCCCCGCCTTCCGCTGCCCGCCCGAAGTCTTCAAGGAGGACATCGACCGCATGCTGGCGCGCTGCCCGGGCGTCACCGTTCACCTCGGCGTCGGGCTCGACCGCGGCATCACGCTGGAGGAGCTGAAGGAACGCCACGACGCCGTGCTGTTGACGATCGGCGCCTGGTGGGCCAAGGGCCTGCGGATGGACAACGCGGGTGACGAGCGTGTCGTCGACGGCGTCGAGTTCCTGCGCCGGGTGAACGGCGGCGGGCGGCCGGAAATGCCGGCCCGGGTAATCGTGGTCGGCGCCGGCGACGTGGCAATGGACGCCTGCCGGGTGGCCAAGCGCCTGCCCGGCTGCGAGGACGTGCAGGTGCTCTACCGGCGCGGGCCCGACGAGATCCCCGCCCGCAAGGACGAGCTCTGGGGCGCGATCGAGGAGGGCATCGAGTTCGTCTACAACGTGCAGCCGGTCGCGATCCAGGCAGAGAACGGCAGCCTCGCGCTCCGGTGCCGGCGGACGGAGCTCGGCGAGCCGGGCGAGGACGGGCGCCGCGTGGCGATCGAGGTCCCCGGCTCCGAGCACGACTACGACGCCGGGCTCGTCATCCTCGCGACCGGCCAGAAGGCGGAGTCGGCGCACCTCGCCGAGCTCGGGCTGATGGCCGCCGAGAAGGTGCGAACCGACTGGGACTCGATGCGTACGGAGGATCCCAGCGTCTTCGCAGCCGGTGACGCCGCCTTCGGGCCGTCGACGATCGTGAACGCGATGTACCACGGCCACCGGGCCGCCTACTACGTAAAGGCGTTTCTCGAAGGCATCGACGAGCCGCTGCCCTACCGCACGCCGTACAAGACGCGCCGGGTCCCGATCGCCGAGGACGCACTCTGGGAGGTGTTCGCCCGGGAGCACCAGGACTTCCACGGCCTGGGCGAGAACCCGGTCGCGTTCCCGGAGATCGAGTCCGGCTACACGGAGGAGGCAGCGAAGCGAGAAGCGGCACGCTGCTACCGCTGCGACGCCGAGACCGGCTCGTCGGACTACAACGTCCGCACGCGCGAGGACATCTTCGTCATGGCGAGGACGATGCCGCAGGACGCACGCAAGCAGCGCGCGCTCTTCACGAAGCGCCTCGAGGTCTCCCAGGCGAAGCAGTTCCATCCCGAGGTCGCCTCGCTCGACGACATCGTCTTCCTGCCCGCGAACCTCTCGCGGCTCGTCATCGACCCCTATCGCGACGCCTGCCGCGTGGCCACCGAGCTCGGCGGCGGGGCCATCGAGCTCGCCTCGCCGTTCCTGGTCGCCGGCTTCGACGATGCGCCCGACGAGGTACGCAAAGCCGTCGCGCACGGCGTCACGGCGTGCGGGCTCGCCTACGTGGGACGGCGCGCGCTCGGCGACGGAGTGCCCTGGCTGCAGCTGATCGGCGACGGGACCGAGCCGGATCCGTCGGCGGCTGCCGCAATCCACCCGTGGCCGATGACGGCCGGGATCCCCGCGGGGCCGGGTGGAGGGATCGGGGACCCGCCCCGCGACGGCCAGTTGATTGGCCTCTCGGCGACCACCGCCGATCTCCCGGAGGCGATTCCGTTTGCGCTCGATGCAGGCTACGACCTGCTCGTGCTGGAAGGCTCGCCGCCGGTCGGAGGCATGTGGGCCGAGCTAACGGGCGCTCCGGATCTCTCGGTGATGCGCGATGCCATCCAGATCCTGCGACGCCTCAACCGCGAGGAGGACATCGAGCTCCTCTACTTCGGCGGCGTGCGCAGCGGTACGGACAGCGCGAAGCTGATCGGCCTTGGCGCCAACGCCGTCGTCGTCGGCATGAACCTCGCGCTCGCAGTCGGCGGCCGCATCGAGGGCAGCACGGTCGCCTTCTACGGCGACATCGCCCAGGAGGACCGGGCCGAGAAGGCGGAGCTCTTCCTGAACGCCCTGAGGGCGGAGGCGTCGATCATGCCACGCTGCACCGGCAAGACCGACATCCACAACCTCGAGCCCGAGGACCTGCGCGCGATCTCGGTCGCGACCGCCACGGCCGCCGGGATCCCGCTCGCCGGGTTCAACCCGAAGCTGGCGGCGCAGGCAGCCTCCTAGCAAGCAGCGACGAGGGCGGGCAGCTCGACCAGCCCGCGAATGACTGCGGCGGGCTCTGCCGGCGCGCCGGATGGCAGGCCTGCCCCGCGAACGTCGACCCAGATCCCGGCGATGCCGAGTCGCTGCGGTGCGGCGACGTCCCACTCGAGGTTGTCGCCGATCATCCAGGCGTCGCAGGGGCCGGCACCCAGCTGCTCGAGCACATGGAGGTAGACGCGCGTGTCGGGCTTGCCGACGCCGAGCTCACCCTCGATGGCGACGAATTCGAAGTGGGCGGCGAGATCCCAGCGCTCGATCTTCGCCCGTTGCGCCTCGCCGGCGCCATTCGTGATCAACGCCATCCGCAGGCCTGTGTCACGCAGCAAGCGAAGCGTCTCGATCGCACCGGGAAAGGGCCTGAGGCGCTCGTCCCGCTGTCGCGAATAGTCGGTCGCGATATCCGCGGCGAGCTCGGGAGGCCCGCCCAGGCGCCGGACGACAGCCGTGACGACCTCGGTCCGAGCCCGGATCAGATCGAGCCGGCCGCGCCGGTGCCGGTCAGGGTCGCCCCAGTACCACGCCGAGTGGTCCAGGATCTCGGCGACGAGCTCGCCGGCCCTCACAGTCCGGAGCTGCCCTTCGAAGCGGCGGCAGGTCACCTCCCAGCATTCCTCGACCGTAACCGCGTCGGCGACGATCGTATCGTCGAGGTCGAGGAGGAGCACGGAGGGGGCGTGCACGGCCCGGACCCTAGCGGGCGACCCGGCCCGGCCCCTCCCCGAACCCCTCGTAGAATTTCCCTCGGTGTCGTCGACCGGCCACCCACCATCGAGCTTGGAGCTGACGCCGCAGGAGATCCGTATCCTCGGGTGCCTCGCCGAGAAGCAGGCGACGACGCCCGATGCCTACCCGCTCTCGACGAACGGGCTGCTGCTGGCCTGTAACCAGCGCTCGAGCCGAGACCCGGTCGTTCACTACGACGACGACGAGGTGACACGCACGCTGGTCGCATTGCGGGAGCGCGAGCTCGTGCGCACGTCCCGCGAGGGCGGCCGTGTCTACAAGCACGCGCACCTCTTGCGGCAGGCACTCGGGCTCGACGGAGCCGAGCTCGCCGTGCTCTCCGTGCTGTTCCTGCGCGGTCCCCAGACATCCGGAGAGCTGCGGACCCGTACCGAGCGTCAGCACGCCTTCGCAACGGTCGACGACGTGGAGGAGGTGCTCCAGCGGCTCGCGCGCCGCGAGCCGGCGCTCACGGCGCAGCTCGGGCGCCGCTCCGGTCAGAAGGAGCCACGCTGGGCACACCGGCTCGGGGGCGCGGAGTCAGACGAGCCGCGCCCTCGTCCCGTGCCGGACTCGTTGGTCGTAGGTACCACAGGTCCCGCTCCCGTTCCCGGAGATCTGCCCGAGGCAGCGGAAGGCGCTTCCCTCGCCACCGACGCCGCGCTCCGGGACGAGATCGCCGCACTCCGAGACGAGCTCGCCGAGCTGCGCACGCGGGTCGAGACGCTCGAGGAGCTTCTCTGACGGGAGAGCCGCCCTCGCGCCCGACGCCGTGAGCGGCGGCGAGCTCGACATCCGCGTCGATCCGGAGGTGGCCGCCGCCTTCCCGGACTATCGGGCGCTCGTCGTCCTCGCCCGCGGGGTCTCGAACGGCCCCTCGAGCGACGTCACCCGGCGGCTCTTGGCGGAGGCAGCCGAGCGGGCCAGGGACGCACTCGACGGTCGGACGCCGAGCGAGCTGCCCGAGATCGCCTCCTGGCGGGCGGCCTTCTCCCGCTTCGGGGCGAAGCCGAGTCGGTTCCCATCCTCGGCCGAGGCGTTGCTCAAGCGGGCTGCGCGCTCGGAGGATCCGCCGGCGATCAACTGCCTCGTAGACTGCTACAACGCGGTCAGCCTGGCGCATTGCCTGCCGATCGGCGGCGAGGACGTCGATCGGGTCGCCGGCGCCGTCGTGCTGCGGTTCGCCGACGGCAGCGAGCTGTTCGATCTGCCTGGCCCCGACCGCGACGCGGCGCCGCCGCTGCCGGGCGAGGTCGTCTGGGCCGACGCCGCGGGTGTGACCTGCCGCTGCTGGAACTGGCGGCAGGGGATTCGGACCCGGCTCACCGAGGCGACCGTGAACGCGTACTTTCTCGTCGAAGCCCTCGCGCCGGCGGGCAGGGCCGAGCTCGACGTCGCGGCAGCGCAGCTCGTCGCCCACCTCGACGCAGCGGGGGCCGGCGGCGAGATCGAGCGCCTCGCGCTCGGAGCATCGGGCACGTAGTCGGCTCAGTATGCTGGCTGGCCGTGGAAGTTCGGCGCGCCCGAGTCTCCGACGTCTCGTCGATCCGGCAGCTCGTCGATATCTACGTGGCGGCCCGCATCCTGCTCGACAAGCCGACCGTGACGCTCTACGAGGACGTCCAGGACTTCTGGGTCGCCGAGGACGAGGGACGTCTCGTCGGGTGCGGAGCTCTGCACGTGATGTGGGAGGATCTCGCCGAGATCCGGACGGTCGCGGTGGCGCCCGACTTCCAGGGTCACGGCGCCGGGCACGCGATCGTCGAGCAGCTGCTCGAGACCGCACGGTGGCTCGGCGTCGAGCGTGTGTTCGTCCTGACCTTCGAGGTCGGGTTCTTCGCGCAGCACGGGTTCGTCGAGATCGACGGCGCTCCTGTCGAGCCCGTCGTCTACGAGGAGCTACGACGGTCATTCGACGAGGGTGTGGCGGAGTTCCTCGACCTCGAGCGTGTCAAGCCGAACACGCTCGGCAACACCCGCATGCTCCTGCACCTGTAGAGGATCGCAGGGCCCTCCGCGACGCCGCCCGCGCTCGCGAGGAGCAAGCTCCGCTACGATCGCACCACGTGGCCGAGGGCATCGTCTTCATCGACGGCGAGTTCGTCTCCCCGGAGGAGGCGCGCATGTCGATCTTCGACTACGGCTTCACCTGGAGCGACTGCGTGTACGACGTCACCTCCGTCTGGCGCGGGTGGTTCTTCAAGCTCGACGAGCACCTCGACCGCTTCGAGCGCTCCTGTGCCGGCTTCCGGCTCACGAACCCCTACGGCCGCGAGGAGGTGAAGGGGATCCTGGCCGAGTGCGTGGATCGGGCCGGCCTCGAGGAGGCCTACGTGAAGCTCGAGGTGACACGCGGCCTCACGCCGAACCAGTCACGCGACCTCAGGCTCGCGCAGAATCGCTTCACCGGCTACGCGATTCCCTTCGTCTGGGTCTGGGGCGAGGAGAAGTGCCGCGACGGGGTCAACCTGCATCTCTGCAGGCGCTTCGAGCGGATCTCCTCGAGCGCGGTCGACCAGCGCTTCAAGAACTACAACCGCGCCGACCTCGTCCAGGCGCGATTCGACGCCTACGAGGCGGGCTGTGACGACGCGGTTCTCGCCACGGCGGACGGGGCGCTCAGCGAGGGGTTCGGCTGGAACATCCTCCTCGTGAAGGACGGGGTGGTCGCCACCCCCGACTGGAACGTCCTCGAAGGCTGCACCCGCGCCGCCGTGCAGGAGATCTGCGGTGACGAGAACATCCCGTTCGAGCTCCGTCGCATCGAGCTGGAGGAGCTGCTCGAGGCCGACGAGGTGTTCGCCACGACCACCGCCGGCGGCGTCATGCCGGTCGTCGCCCTCGACTCACGCCCGGTCGGCGACGGGCGTCCCGGGAGACTCACCAGGTTGCTCCAGCAGCACTACTGGGGCCGGCGAGCCGAGGGATGGCACGGGGTCCGCGTGGCCGAGTTGCTCGCGGGCCGCGCGTCCTGACGGCTGGATGATCGATCGGTAATTGTGGTGTCGTCGGGGACGGCAGAGACCGAGCGGACGACGACGAGCTGTCAGACGGCGACGAGGTAGGCGTGCACGGCTCGAGCCCGCTGAGCGCGGACACGGACGACGACGGTCTTTCCGATCACGCCGAAGTCGTCACCTACGGCACCGATCCGTCCGATCCGGACACCGACGGCGACTTCTGGTTCGACAGCGACGAGGTGACGTGCGGCTCGGATCCGTTCGACCCGCTCAGCGATCCGATGAGCACGTCCTGTGCCGGCGGCGAGTAACGCCCACGGCTACCGAACGCGACCCCGGCGAGCGTTCCTGAGCGACAGGCTCACCTTCTCGGCGAGGTCGGCCGGGGAGGCCGGATCGCTCCCACCCGCTCCGGCAGCCGCGGAGGCGGCGCTGAGGCGGCCCAGCTCCTCCGTGCAGGCCGCGCAACCTTCGAGGTGCGCTCCGAGCTCGTCTTCACGATCCGCTGGGAGCTGGCCGACGGCGTGGAGGGCAAGCAGCTCACGCCGGTCGCCGCAGGGTTCCCCGGCCATCGTCGTAGCCTAGATCGGCCAGCGCGAAGCCAAGTGCTCGCAGCGCGTAGTAGAGACGGCTGCGCACGGTGCCCTCGGGGACTCCGAGGTCGACGGCGACATCGCTGCACGCACGCTGGTTGACGGCGATCTCGACGACGACGTATCGGTGATCGTGGGACAGCCGCTCGAGCGCCTCCTCCACCTGCCACGACCTGTGGACGTGCTCCGACGGGTCATCGACGAACCCCGTCTCGTCACGGAGCTCGGAGCTCCTTGGCCGTGCTGCACGCGCCCGCGCCAGGTCGGCGGCAACGTTGCGTGCGATCGCGAAGAGCCACGTCCGCGGCGATCCCGCGGCCGAGTCGTAGCGGTCGCGAGCTCTCCAGGCCCGCAGGAAGGTGTCCTGCACGACCTCCTCGGCGAGGCCGGGATCGTGCAGCGCCCGAACGGCGAAGCGGTAGATGCCCGCGCCGTAGGCATCGTACGCCTCCCTCACGTCCCGGTCGGACTCCAGCAGGAACGGCGGCTTCTCCGCTGATGGAAGCCTCGGCCGCAGGTCTGCGCGCTTCAGGTCGCCCCCTTTCTGCCCCGACCAACGGCTGGTTCGCAGCCGAGCCGGGGGCGGTTCGCGACCCGAAGGAGGCAGGCCGGGGGCTGAGCCCCGGCCTGCCTCGGGAGGGGGCTATCGTCAGCGGTCCTGCCAGGCCGCGAGGCCGGTGACGGCTACATCGCCGCGACCGACCCTGCCGGCGAAGCTGGCCTTGCCCGTCGTCAGGTCGACGCGGTAGAGGACGGCGCCGCTACGACCGGCGGGCGTCGCGACGAGGTACGCGACGTTGCCGGCGCCGGCGATGTCGAAGCCGGCGTCGTTGCCGATGTCGACGCCGAGCGGCAGCCCGTTGACCAGCGTGCCGGCGTTCGCCGGGTTCTGCTGGAAGAGCATGTCATTGCCGGAGTCGACGGCGTACAGCACCGTCGTCGCCGGACGCGTCGCGTTGAACGACGACTCCGTGTACGCGGAGCCGACGACGTTCGGGTCGCCCGGGTTGAGATCCGGGTCGGCGCTCAGAACGGTGCCCTCGTCGGGGTTGAGGCGGATGTTCTGGTTGGCGTCGCTCGTCACCCGGATCTTGTCGACCGTCGGGTTGAAGTCGACGCCGAAGAACGCGCCGTTGAGCCCGGGCGTGAACGCGGGGCCCTCTGCGATCGCGATCCCCGTGAACGGGTTGACGCGGTAGACGACGTTGTCGCTCCCGACCGAATAGAGGTCGCCGGTGGCAGGCCGGAAGTCGATTCCGACGAGCTTCACGCCGGCGGGGAGGCCGGTCAGGGGGACGGAGCTCTGTATCCGCGACGGAGAGCCGGCACGGAAGGAGATGAGGTTGCCGCCCGTGTCCGTCGCGTAGAGCATGCGCGACCGCTCGGTCCTGGGCACTCCGCCATCCGACGTGGCCTGTGCGGCGAGCGGCGCGGCCAGGGCGAGCGCCGCGAGCGCGGCCACCCATCGCTTCGTTCTGATGCTGCGGGTCATCGTTCCTCCTCGGTTCGTTGGTCTGACTCGATCCATACGACCGTGGATACGCGCCGGCAGGCCGCGCGCGTTCAACGCGGCGACAGGCCTTCACGCGCGCTTAACGAAGCCGCGAGAGAGACGAGCGCCTGATTCTTCGCTCGCCGGGTACTCTCGGGCAAGCCCAGGGAGGGAGGCGCCGCATGACGGACGTTCAGGTGGAGACGATCATCCGGCGTCCGCCGGAGGAGGTGGCCGGGTACGCGATGAACCCGGAGAACGACCGCTCCTGGATCGGAGCCCTGACCGAGGTCAATGTGCTCACGCAAGGCCCTGTCGGGAAAGGGACCCGGGTCGAGCGGGTGGCCCAGTTCCTCGGCAAGCGGATCGAGTACGTCAACGAGATCGTCGAGTACGCGCCGCCGACACGGCTGCGCATGCAGTCCGTGAAGGCTCCGTTCCCGATGACAGTCGACTACGAGTTCGCCGAGACGGACAACGGCACGCTCGTCCGCATCCGCGCCGGCGGCAGCGCGAGCGGCTTCTACAGGCTCGCCGGCCCGCTCCTCGACCGCGCCGTCAGGAAGGGCGTGGCCGGCGATCTGAGGCGGCTGAAGACGATCCTGGAGCAGCCGGAGCAGGGCGCGAACCCGGGGCAGTAGGCTCCTGGCGTGCCGACCCACATCACGTCTCCGAGTCGGATCACCGCCGCCGGCACGAAGCCCAAGCTCATCGACGAGTACGTGGGCCGAGTGAATTCGGCGGACGCGGCGGTGAGCATCGCGCACATGCGAAGCCCGGCGGGCTGGGAGGAGCCGGCCCAGACGCCGGAGTTCGACGAGTACACGCTCGTTCTCCGAGGGCTCCTTCATGTCGAGCACGAGGCCGGTGCGCTCGATATCCGCGCCGGCGAGGCCGTCGTCGTCCGCGCCGGGGAGCGCGTCCGCTACTCGACGCCGGCGGACGACGGCGCCGAGTACGTCGCGGTCTGCATTCCCGCATTCTCGCCCGAGACCGCACACCGCGACGAGGAGTAGTCCCGGCGGCCGTACCGCGAATGGCGCGGAGCTTCGGCTCAGACGTACATGTCGGCCGAGACCTGCTCCACCTCGATGACGACGTCCGCGGGAAGACCTGCGCGCTCGGCGGCGGCCACGATCGCGTCGGGCGAGGGCGCCTCGTAGAGGCAGTACGTGCGCCGACGGTCGGCCGTCAGGAACGAGAAGAGCCAGCGCACGCCTTCGTCCGCGTTGACGTCCTCGATCAAGCGAACGCCGTCGGTCGACAGCTCGAGCTGCTCGGCGTAGTTGCGCTCGATCACGAACAGCGGCATGGCTCGATGGTAGCGCCTGTCAGGAGCCCGTAAGCCCGTGGCGGTGCGCGTACGACGCAGCCTCGGTGCGGTTGGCGGAGCCCGTCTTGCGCAGGATGCTGCGGATGTGGTTCGCCGCCGTGTGCTCGCTGATTACGAGCTCCGTGCCGATCTCCCGGTTCGAGAGACCGCGAGCGGCGAGGCCGAGTATCTGCACCTCACGGGCCGAGAGCCCGTCGGGCAGCCGGGCGCCCGCGGCGACAGGTGACCCGAGCGCCTGCAGACGCGCAAGCAGCGTCCTCATGCCGATTCGCTCGGCGAGCACTGCCGCCTCGCCGAGGAGCTGGTCGGCCAGGGCGCGATCGTCGCGGCCGCCTCGGGCGAGCAGCATCCGTCCGAACTCGTAGGCCGTGTGCGCGAGCCAGGTGTCCGCGCCCATCTCGCGGTTCATCTCCAGCGCCGCCTCGAAGTGCCGCTCCGCGGAGCCCCACTCGCCGAGCGTCGTGGCGAGCATGCCCAGGTAGCGATCGGCCGCGCCGTAGATCGCCACCCCGTGACCGATCATGACGTTCGTCCCGGCCAGAGGCTCGAGCTCGGGGTAGACGAGTGCCGCCGTAGCCTCGTCGCCGAGCGCGGAGCATGTGTCGGCGAGGTACGTGAGCGAGCCGAGCCACAGCGCTGACCGGAGCGTTTCCAGGCCGGCCTCGCGGATGCGCGCGAGCTCGCGCCGGGCATCGTCCTCCATGCGAAGCTCCGACAGCACGACTGCGAGCCCCGGCCGCCACGCTCCTGCCGGGCCGTCGCCGCTCGCCATGACCCTGATCACCGGCGCCAGCTCGGCCAGGCGTCCCTGCTCGCGTCTCAGGCTGAACATCTGGATGCCGTAGATGCCGGAGGCGTCCCGTCCGGTCATCAGGTCCGCCAGCTCCCGTGAACGCTCTGCCCTGCGCTCGGCCTCGACGAAGCGGCCGTCGCTCAGCGCGAACGCCGAGCCGTAGTGCTCGGCGACGTGCAGCCAGAAGGGCTGGCCCATCTTCTCGGCCGTCTCGAGCAAGCCCGCGAGCTCGGCCTGGGCAGCCGGAAGGTCGCCGAGCGCTGCGAGCACCGCCACCCGCCAGCTCGAGGCCTCTGTCTCGATCTCGACGTCGCCGAGCTCGCGGCCCAGGGCGACAGCCTCGGTCAGCATCTCGAGAATCGTCCCGAGGGGATTCGTGCCGCGTGCCCAGTACGCGCGCATGAGCACCGTGGCCAGTCCGCTGCGGTCGTTACGGCGACGTGCCATCGCGACCGCGCTCGCCTGCACGAGCGCCCCGCGCTCGTGGTACCCGACGCGCTCGAGAGCGCGGGCCAGCCCGCTGAGCACCATCACGCGGAGAGGCGTCTCGTCCTCCCCCAACGCCTTGACGGCCTCCTCCAGCAGCTCGATGGCGCCGAGGTCGACGTAGGCAGGCCGCCAGCACGTGTCCTCGTAGCCGACGGCGGCCCGCGCGAACAGCTCGGGGTCGTGGAGCTCCCGCGCCAAATCGGCTGCGACTCGGTAAGCCTTCACGGCAGCGAGCGACTGACCGGCGCGGAACTCTGCCGCTCCAAGCTCGAGCTGCACCTCCGCGCGCTCGCGCCGGTCGGCGATGCCGAGCTCGAGCGCCGTCCGAAACCGAGCAGCCCCGTCCTCGTGTGCCAGGGCGGCCGTGCTCGCCCTGGCGGCTCGGACGTTGTATTCGACCGCGCGCTCGATACCGCCGACAGGCGCCGCTCGCGCGAAATGGTGCGCCAGGTCGGCGAGGAACCGATCCGGCGCGCCGCCGTGGACGGCCACGATCGCCTCGCCCACGCGGAGATGGAGATTGGCACGGCGAAGCCCTCCGAGCCTGTCGTAGAGCGCCCGGCGCACGAGCTCGTGCGTGAAGCGAAACGCCAGCCGCGGGGCGGGCACCTCCGCGATCATCCCGCTGCGCACACCCTCCTCGAGCGCCTCGAGCAGAGCGCCATCCTCCAGCGCGGCTGCCCGCCTCACGATCTCGAGCTCGAAGTCGGTCCCCTCGACGGCCGCCAGCTCGAGCAGCTCGCCGGTGGGCGCGGCGAGACGGGAGAGCCGCTGGCTGACCACCTCCCGAACGCTCTCCGGGGTTCCGAGCTCCGTCAACGGACGGGTAAGCCTGGCTCGCCCCTCCGCGAGCTCCAGGGCGCCGGTCTCGATGAGCGCCCGCCAGAGCTCGGTCACGAGGAAGGCGTTGCCCTCCGTCAGCGCGCCGATCGCCTGCGCAACACCGGTCAGCTCTGGGCCCGGGTCGGCGCCGGCGGCGCCCTGGACGAACTCGGCGACCTCCTCCGTGCTCAGGCCTGCGAGATGGACGCGCACGATGCCCTCCGACGGTGCAGGTCGGCGAGCGCGTCCGAAAGCTCGCGTGGCACGTCAGCCTCCGTGTCGCGAAACGTCGCGAGCAGCAGCATCCGCGCGTCGGCCCCTGATCTCGCGAGATGACGGAGAAGGAGGAGCGTCGGCTGGTCGGCCCAGTGCCCGTCCTCGAGCACGAGCAGTATCGGCTGACGCCGCCCGACGCTCGTCAGGAGATCGGTCACGGCCGTGTGGAGGCGATGGCGCTCCGTGTCCGGATCGGCGCGGAGCGGCGCGGGAAGCTCACCGGCACGCCCTGGCAGCTCGGGTAGGAGACGCGTCAGCTCGCCTCCCACGAGACCGACATCCGCTCGCAACGTGGCTTGATCGACCTGGCGCACGAGCTGATCGAGCGCCTCGACGAAGGGCTGGTACGGGGTGCGAACGACGGCGTCGCAGGCGCCGTAGAGCACCAGCACGCCTTCGGCGGCGGCCTCGTGGGCGAACTCGCGGACGAGCCGGCTCTTGCCCGAGCCCGGCTCGCCTCCGAGGAGGGCGACGTGCCGTCCCTCCCCGTGTGCCTGCGGGAGAAGCGTGCGGAGGGTCGTGAGCTCCTGCGAGCGGCCGGCGAATGGGAACGACGGCGTAAGGCGCAGCGGCGCCGGGAGCAGCTGGGTGGGAGCCTGCATAGCGCGGTCGGGCGCGGGCGCGGCAGCCGGGGACTCGACCAGCGTCTCTCGTTGCCGCGACCGCTCCATGGGGCCAGAGTAGGAGGAGCACGGCGGCCGCGCAACCCGCTGTAGTCAATTCTGATCATGAGCCGTCCGGGACGAACCGCGATCGGCTCGAGAAGTCGGTCAGCCCCGGTCATGACAGGCCTCGCTCGAGGCTCTACCTTCCCTGGAGCGTCGAAGCGAATCTCGCCGAAGCGAATACTCGCCGTCCACGACAAGGAGGCACTATGAGCACGACCGTGTCCGTCGCCGACTCTGCCCGGCAGGAGCTCGGAGCGAGCTTCCGCGGCCAGCTGATCGGGCCCGAGGATGCCGAGTACGACGAGGCCCGGAAGGTCTACAACGCGATGATCGACCGGCGGCCCGCCCTGATCGCCCGCTGCGCCGGGGCCGACGACGTCGCCGGCACGATCGCGTTCGCCCGCTCGCACGACCTCCTCCTGGCGGTGCGCGGCGGCGGGCACAACGGTGGTGGCCTGGGCGTAGTGGACGACGGCGTCGTCGTGCGACCTGTCGCTCCTGCGCGAGGTCGTCGTCGATCCGGAGGCGCGCACGGCTCGCGTCGGCGGAGGCTGTACCTGGGGCAGACGTCGACAACGCGACACAGCCGCACGATCTCGCGGTGCCGTGCGGGATCATCTCGACGACCGGGGTGGGCGGCCTCACCCTCGGCGGCGGGCTCGGGCACTTGACACGGAAGTACGGCCTGTCGATCGACAACCTCCTCGCCGCCGACGTCGTCATGGCCGACGGGCAGCAGGTGCGCGCGAGCGCCGACGAGAACCCGGATCTCTACTGGGCGATCCGCGGCGGCGGCGGCAACTTCGGCGTGGTCACGTCCTTTCTGTTCCGAGCCAACCCGGTCGGGACGGTCGTGGCCGGGCCCACGTTCTGGCCCATCGAGCAGTCCGAAGAGGTGCTGAGGGCATACCGGGAGTTCCTACCGGCAGCGCCCCGGGAGCTCAACGGCTTCTTCGCCTTCCACTTCGTCCCGCCCGGCCCTCCCTTCCCGGAGGAGCTCTGGACGCGCGCACGTCTGCGGCGTCGTCTGGAACTACCTCGGGACGGAGGAAGACCTGGACAAGCTCCTCGCGCCGATGCTCGCGGTCGGCACGCCGATCATGCACGGCGTGCAGTCGATGCCCTTCGCGGCGCTCAACGGCGCCTTCGACGGCCTCTATCCGCCCGGCGACCAGTGGTACTGGCGGGCCGACTTCGTCAAGGAGATCCCGGACGAGGCCGTCGAGCTCCACGCCGAGTGGGGCCGGAAGCTCCCGACGCTCAAGTCGGCCATGCACATGTATCCGATCGACGGCGCCGCCCACGACGTCGGGCCGACGGAGACGCCCTGGGGCTATCGCGATGCCCGCTGGGGCTGCGTCATGGTCGGCGTCGACCCGGACCCGGCGCAGAAGGACGTCATCACGCAATGGTCGAAGGACTACTGGGAGGCGCTCCACCCGCACTCGGCCGGCGGCGCGTACGTGAACATGATGATGGACGAGGGCCAGGACCGCGTGAAGGCGAGCTACCGCGGCAACTACGAGCGGCTCGCCGAGATCAAGGGAAAGTGCGACCCGGAGAACGTCTTCTGCATCAACCAGAACATCCGTCCCGCGGTCTGAAGTGAGGTTCATGCGGTGACCGTCACCGCCACTCGGTGACGGTCACCGCCCCTGGCGGGCTCGACACGGGTGCCTGCGCAGACCCGTCTACAGCGGTCGAAGCAAGCGGCCGGTCGAAGCGAGCGCTTAGGCCGCGATCTGCACTTCGTCGCCGAGGCGCAGCCAGCGGATGCGCCGGCGGATGTCCTCCGGCGCCTGGGCGAGCTCGCGTTCGATCGCCTCTCGACCCTGGCGGAAGTGCTTCCAGCCCTCGTAATGGATGGGGATGGCGGTGCGCGGGCCGATCAGACGGCACAGCTCGACGGCGTCACGCGCTGTCATCGTGTAGCGGACAGGGCCGGTCACAGGGAAGCGCACGCCGCCGAGGTGCAGGAGTGCCGTATCGACCTCGAGGCGATCGGCGACCTGACGCACGCCGTCGTAGAGGACGGTGTCGCCGGAGATCCACAACACACCGTGCTCCTGGCCGTCCCACCGGAGCGCGAAGCCGACGACGTCGCCGGCGAGGGCGCGGCTCAGCGGGGGGCCGTGGCGGCAGGGGGTCGCGGTGATCTCGATCGGCGGCCGGCCAGGCGCCTCGAGCCACGTCGTCTCCCACGGCTCGAGCCCGCGGGCGCTGCCGCCTAGCCGCTTCGCGCCCGAGACGGTGGTGACCACGACGCCTGCTGACGGGAGCAGCGCCCGTCCGCAGGCATCGAGGTTGTCATCGTGGTGATCGTGCGTGAGGAGGACGGCATCGATGTGCCCAAGGTCGGAGACGGCGACCGACGGCCCGGCCAGCTTCACGGAGCCCGTACCCCACCCGAAGGTGTACTTCCGCCCCGGTGGGTCGAACGTCGGGTCGGTCAGCAAGCGCCAGCCGTCGATTGCGATCAGCGCCGTCGGCCCGCCGACGTGCGTGATGCGGAGGTCGGTCACGCGCCGCTCGGCACTCCGCGCTCAGCCCACGACACCGCATGTTCGGTAGCCCAGGTCAAGGCGTAGTCGGCGATCTCCTCCCAGCCGTCCTGGGCGGGCATGAGGTGCGCTCGTCCCTCGAACTCCTTGATCTCGGTGATCGTGCCTTCCGCCTTGTAGTGCTTGGCATTCGAGCGCTGGATCTTCGGCGGCATGAGGTGGTCTTCGCTCCCGGCGATGAACAGCAGCGGCGCCCGTTCGGGGTTCTTGTAGTCGACGTACGTGTCGTCGTGGCCGGGGTGGATGTTGGCAAGCGCGCTGCCCCAGAAGACGCGACCCGAGGCGGGGATGTGGTAGCGCTCGTAGAGCCTCTGCGACTCCTCCTCGCTGAACGTGTTCGTGAACGCGTAGTGCCACTGCTCGAGCGTGAACCCGACCGCCTTGTGGCGATTGGCGGGGTTCTTGAGCACGGGGAACGTCGACTTGATCTGCGAGAGCGGTAACGCCTTGACGCCCTCGGTGGGAGCGGAGTTGATCGCCACGCCTGCCGCGCCGTAGCCGCGATCCATGAGGAGCTGCGTGAAGACACCGCCCGCGGAATGACCCATCAGGATCGGAGGCGCATCGAGCTCGTTGACGACGGACTCCAGATGCTCGACGACCGCGGGAACCGTGAGCTCCTCGATCGGGGTGGGGTCGGCGTTGAGCGCCTCGACCTCGACCTCGAACCCGGGGTACCCCGGGGCGAGGACGCGGTAGCCGCGGCTCTCGTAGCGGGCGATCCAGTGCTCCCAGCTTCGCGGAGTCACCCAGAAGCCGTGGATCAGAACGATCGTGTCGGGGGTGGAAGCGTCGGTGCTCATGCATCGTCCTTTCGGATCGAAGGAGCCGACGAGCTGCGAAACGCCCGTCGAGGATTCGAGGACAGCGAGCGGGTCGTTGCCGATCGCGGTCGTGGAGGCATGCTATGACGGTATGTCCGCCGCTCGCATCGGTCACGTGACCGCTCTATGCGCATGCGGGCCGACAGGCGAGGGCGTGCTCCCGCCCCCGCAGCTGCGTCACCGAGAGCAGTTGCGCCTCCGACTGGACGCCGTTCGCCGTCAACACCACCATGCCGCGGGCGCTTGCGCTTCGGCTCGCCTCCGCTAACAGCGACGATTTTCCGATCCCCGCTTCGCCCCGTACGACGATCGCGACCCCCGCGTGCGTGGATCCCGTCGATCAATTCGGCGAGAGCCGGACCTGGGCCGCGTCCGTACGAGGCATGCCCACGCGGCATTGCGCCGGCCCACTGGAGGCCACGGCTCGGCCGATGAGAACGTGGCGCTGCGAGAATGATCCCGTGCCGTTGTTCCGTTACGCAAATGCGGTGCTCGATCGTTTTCCCTCCGTCGTCGGCGGCGTCGTTCACGCGCAGTGCGTGACGAATGGAACGTCGCCGCCCGATCTGGCACGCGCGTTCGCCGAGGAGCAGGGCCGCGTCGTCGAACGGCTCGGCGACCGCCCGCTCTCCGAGCTTCCGGGCCTCGCTGCCTGGCGAAGGGCGTTCAGCGCGTTCGGCGTCGAGCCGACGAAGTACCGCAGCGCGGCGGAGGCGTTGCTGCGCCGTCTGACGAAGCACGGGGACATCCCGAGCATCAACCTGCTCGTCGACCTCGGGAACCTCGTCAGCATCCGCTACGGGATGCCGGTCGCCGTCTTCGACCAGCGCGCCGTGACCGGCGGCACGGTTGTCCGCTTCGCGGAAGGGAGCGAGCGGTTCACCGACCTCGGCTCGGACACGGCGGTCAACCCCGCGCCGGGCGAGGTGATCTTCGTCGACGACGCCGGTCTCGTCAGCGCGAGACGCTGGTGCTGGCGACAGAGCGCCGAGAGCGCAGCGCGCGACGACACGACGGAGGTGCTCGTGACGGTCGAAGGCCACCACGAAGACGCCGCGGAGGACGTCGCGGCGGCGGTCGCCGACCTCGTCGCGCTGCTCGAGGCGCACGCTCGCCCGGACGCTCTCGTGGCTGGAATCCTCGACCCCGACGCGCCATCCTTCAACACCGCCCGCAAGGCAGCCGGGCATGCTCCTGGCAGCTAATACACACGGTTCCGCAGCCAGGCCGGCCGGGCAGCTTGGTTGCGTGGCCACCCGAGATCCGGTATTTTGGCAATAGCGTTGCCCTAGCGGCGATACTCTCCCTGCATGTCGTTCCTGTTGCCCTGCCCCAACTGCGGCCCGCGCGAGGTCGAGGAGTTCCGCTGCTCAGGTGAGGTGACGCGGCGGCCGAAGGCCACGCCGACGCTCCGGGAGCTGACGACGTACATCTACTTCCGCGACAACGCGGCGGGCGTGCACACGGAGTGGTGGTTCCACCGGCACGGCTGCGAGGCCTGGTTCCTCGCCGAGCGCGATACCCGCACGAACGAGGTCGTGCGCACCTGGCTCCCGGAGGCCCCGGCGCCGAAACCGAACGCCGCCGAAGAGGTCTCCGCCACCTGATGTCGCGCCTCCCGGCACGCCCAGACGAGCGTATCGACCGGGGCGAGAGCCTCGCGTTCGAGTTCGACGGCCAACGCCTCGAGGGATACGCGGGCGACACGATCGCGTCGGCCCTGTACGCGGCCGGGCGGCGCGTCTTCTCCCGCAGCTTCAAGTACCACCGGCCCCGAGGACTGCTCTGCTGCTCCGGACACTGCGCGAACTGCCAGATGACGGTGGACGGCGTTCCCAACATCCGCGTCTGCACCGAGCCGCTCCGTGAGGGCGTCGTCGTCAAGGGCCAGAACGTCGTCGGCTCGCTCGATCGGGACTGGATGTCGATCACGGACAAGATCGGCGGGCCGTTCACGCCGCCGGGCTTCTACTACAAGGTGTTCATCCGGCCGAAGCGGCTGTGGCCGCTGTACGAGAAGTTCCTGCGGGGCGCCGCCGGGCTCGGAACGGTCGATCCGACCGGCGCCCCGGCAGATCGCTTCGACGTCGAGCACCGCCACGTGGAGGTGCTCGTCGTCGGCGGCGGCCGCGCCGGCCTCGAAGCAGCCATCGAAGCGGCCCAGCGTGGCCGCCACGTCACGCTCGTGGACGAGGGCCCCGAGCCGGGCGGCAGCCTGCTCGCCGACGCCGACGGGATCGCCGACGCGCGCCGACTCGCTCAGCGCGCCCGCGACGCGGGCGTCGAGATGCTGGCGCCTGCACGGGCGGTCGGCATCTACGAAGGCGGCCTCGTGCCCGTCGACTGCGGCAACCTCCTCGTCAAGGTGCGGGCCGACCACGTGGTCGTGGCCGCGGGGATCACCGAGCAACCGCTCGTGTTCCCCGGTAACGACCTCGTCGGGATCATGTTCCCCGGCGCCGTCGGCCGGCTCGTCAACGCCTGGTCGGTCAGGCCCGGCGAGCGCGCCGCCGTCCTCACGGTGGACGACCGCGGCCTGTCCGCGGCCGGCGTGTTGCGCGAGGCGGGCGTCGCGGTGCCGGAGGTGATCGACTTCAGAGAGCGGCGGCCTCAGACGATCGAGGCGAAGGGCCGCAAGGGCCGGGTTCGCCAGCTCGTCGTCGACGGTCGCCCGATCGACTGCGACCTCGTCGTCATGTCCGGCAGCCCCCAGCCCGCCTACCAGCTCCTGGCCCATGCCGGCGCGAAGATCGAGTACGACTCAGCGCGCGGGATCTTCGTGCCCACCGAGCTCCCGCCGGGCGTCTCCGTCGTGGGCGAGGCGTCGGGCGACGTCGGGTCGCCGGCCGTTCCGGCGGCCGTCCTCGGCAAGGGCAAGGGGTGCTTCGTCTGCTACTGCGAGGACCAGACGGCGAAGGATCTCGGATACGCGATCGCCGAGGGCTTCGACTCGATCGAGCTGGCCAAGCGCTACACCACCGTGACGATGGGCCCCTGCCAGGGCAAGCTCTGCCACACGAACTCTGTGCGCGTGTACGCGAAGGAGCGCAAGACGGACGAGCAGTCGATCGGCCATACGACCGCGAGGCCGCCCTGGGCGCCCGTGTCGCTGTCGCTGCTCGCCGGGCGCCCGCACGAGCCGGGCAAGCGCACCTCGATGCATCATCGCCACAAGGACATGGGCGCGCGGGTCTTCTGGACCGGAGCCTGGCGGCGCCCCCACTCCTACACGGCCGATCCGGTGGCCGAGGCACAGCGCGTGCACGAGTCGGTCGGTCTCATCGACGTCTCGACCCTCGGCAAGATTCTCGTCAAGGGCACCGACGCCGGCGCCTTCCTCGACCGCCTCTACCCGAACCGGTTCTCCGACCTCAAGATCGGCCGCATCCGCTACGGCGTCCTCCTCAACGACGCCGGCCGGATCACCGACGACGGGACGGTCGCCCGTCTCGCCGAGGACGAGTACTACGTGACGACGACCTCGACGGGCGCCGACGCCGTCTTCGAGTGGTTCGGGTGGTGGAACGCCGTCTGGCACATGGACGTCGAGCTCGCGAACGTCACCGGCGCCGTGGCCGCCGTCAACGCGGCCGGCCCCGACGCGAGGCGCCTGATGGAGCGGCTGTGCGACATCGACGTCTCGGGCGAGGCCTTCACCTACCTCGACGCGAAGCACGCCCATGTCGCCGGCGTCCCCGCGCTGATCCTGCGCATCGGCTTCGTCGGCGAGCTCGGCTACGAGATCCATTTCCCGAGCCCGCACGGCGAGCACGTCTGGGACGCGCTCATCGACGCGGGCAAGGAGTGGAACATCGCCGCCTTCGGCCTCGAGCCCCAGCGCATCCTGCGGCTCGAGAAGATGCACATCCTGGTCGGGCAGGACACCGACTCCGAGTCGAATCCGCTCGAGGCGGCCATGCCGTGGATCGTCAAGCTCGACAAGGACGACTTCGTCGGCAAGTGGTCGCTCGAGCAGGTCGCCGAGCGGGGTCTCAACTGGATGCTCGTCGGCTTCGAGATGGCCAACGGGCGTGCTCCGCTCGAGGGCGGCCAGGTCGTCGTGGACGGCGTCTCGGCCGGGCGGGTCACCAGCGTGCGCCGCAGCGAGGAGCTCGACAAGGTCATCGGAATGGCGATCGTCCCGCTCGACCTCGCCGAGGACGGCACGACGCTCGACATCAAGATCGACGGGACGATCGAGCAGGCCACGGTCACGACGAAGCCGTTCTTCGACCCCGAGGGAGCACGCCTCCGGTCATGAGCCACCGCCGCCCCCACTTCGTTCGGGCCGGATATATCCGGCCCCTACCCCTCCTGCCGGGCGCGAGCCGTCCTCCGTGAGCTCACCTCGACTTCCTCTCCCCCGACCGCGCCAGCGACGAGCTCGGCTTCAGCCCTGTGCTGAAGTCGTCGATGGAGCGCCGCCAGCGCGACGCCGGCGCGTCCTTCGAGGAGCGCGAGGGCTGGCTCGTCCCGGTCAGCTTCCCGGGAGAAGCCAGCCGCCTGAAGACCGTGGGTATTGCCGATCTATCGCACCTCGGAAAGATCGAAGTGCGGGGGAAGGGCGCCCCCGAGAACGGGAACGGCACGATCTGGTACGAGATCACCCCCGAGCGCGCACTTGTGCTCTGCCCCTACCGCGACGGCTACCTGCTGCGCAAGACACTCGCACGCCGGTTCCCCTGGGTGCTCGACCAGACGGGGGCGCTGTCGATCCTCGCGCTGGTCGGGCCAGAGGCCACGAGCGTGCTGCGCCGGCTCACGCACCTGCACGACCTTCCGGCGAGCGGCGACGTCGCCCATATCGGCGCCCATGTCCTGGAGCAGGAAGGCGGCTACTGGATCGTCTTTCCGCAGGAGTTCGGGCACTACCTCTGGGAGGTCGCCACCGACGCGGCAGGGCCGTTCGGCGGCGGGCCGGTGGGCGTCGACGCCGTCGTCCGCGAGAAGGCGGCCGCGTGAGCCTGATCGACATCATCCGGCCGAAGCGTCTCTGGCGCCGCCACGAGCTCAAAGATCGCTACGACGTGGTCATCGTCGGCGGGGGCGCGCACGGCCTCGCGACCGCGTACTACCTCGCGAAGGAGCACGGCGTCAAGAGCGTCGCCGTGCTCGAGAAGAGCTACATCGGCGCGGGCGGCTCCGGACGCAACACGACGATCGTCCGCTCGAACTACCGCACCGCCGAAGGCGCGGCCTTCTACTCGAAGAGCGTCGAGCTGTACGAATCCCTTTCGCAGGAGCTCGACTTCAACCTCATGTTCTCCCAGCACGGGCACCTGACGCTCGCCCATTCCGACCGCGGCGTGATCACCGCCCAGGAGCGCGCGGAGGTCAACCAGCTGCTCGGCATCGACAGCCACGTGGTCGACGCAGCCGAGGTGAAGCGACTGTGCCCGGAGATCAACATCTCGCCGGACGTCACATGGCCGATCGTCGGCGCCCTCTACCACCCACCCGGCGGGATCATCCGCCACGACGCGGTCGTGTGGGGCTACGCGAAAGGAGCCGACAAGCACGGCGCGGAGATCCATCAGGAAACCGAGGTGATCGGGATCGAGCGCTCGAACGGCCGGGTCACGGGCGTCCGCACGAACCGCGGCGACATCGCCTGCGACACGGTCGTCTCCTGCACGGCAGGCTGGTCGACCCAGATCGCCGACATGGCCGGGGTGCCGCTGCCGATCTGGACCAGCATCCTCCAGGCGTGCGTCACCGAGCCGGTCAAGCCGTTCCTGAACGTGGTGATCGTCTCGTCGCAGATGCACGTCTACATCTCGCAGACCGACCGCGGCGAGTTCTTGATGGGCTCCGAGATCGAGCCGTACCCGACGTTCTCCCCGAAGGGGACGTTCGGGTTCATCGAGGCGCTCGCGACGCACATCATCGAGCTGTTCCCGCAGCTGCACGGCACGAAGATCCTCCGCCAGTGGACGGGGCTCTCGGACATGACTCCCGACTACAGCCCGATCCTCGGCCTCACCGAGGTGGACGGGTTCATCATCGACTGCGGTTGGGGCACCTACGGCTTCAAGGCCTCCCCGATCGTCGGCACCACGGTCGCAGAGCTCGTGGCCACGAAGAAGACCCCGGCGCTCATCGAGCCCTTCAAGCTCGAGCGCTTCTACTCCGACACGCTCGTATCCGAGCTCGCGGCAGCCGCCGTGAGCCATTGATCTCGACCACCGCCCGTTCCTGCTAGGAGAGACGCGAATGGCAACGACCAAGGTCCCCTCGAACCTCGACATCGCGCAGGCGCACGAGCTCGTCCCGATCGCGCAGATCGCCGAGCGCTACGGCCTCGGACCCGACGACTACGACCTCTACGGCCGCTACAAGGCGAAGGTCGACCTCTCGGTCGTCGACCGGCTCGCCGGCAAGCCCGACGCGCCGCTCGTCTGCGTCACCGCGATCACGCCGACGAAGGCGGGCGAGGGGAAGACGACCACGTCGGTCTCGCTCACCCAGGGCCTGGGCAAGATCGGGCGGAATCCCGTGCTCTGCCTGCGCGAGCCGTCGCTCGGGCCCGTCTTCGGGATCAAGGGCGGTGCCGCCGGCGGCGGCTACGCCCAGGTCGTGCCGATGGAAGACCTGAACCTCCACTTCACCGGCGACATCCATGCCATCTCGGCCGCGAACAACCTGCTCTCGGCCGCTCTCGAGGCACACCTGCTGCATGGCAACAAGCTCGGGATCGACCCGCTCACGATCGGCTGGCGCCGCTGCGTCGACATGAACGACCGCTCGCTGCGCCAGGTCGTCGTCGGCATCGGCGGCCGGGCCAACGGGTATCCCCGCGAGACAGGATTCGACATCACCGCCGCCTCGGAGGTCATGGCGATCGTCGCCGTCGCAGCGGATCTCCACGATCTCCGCCGCCGGCTCGGGGCCATCACGGTCGGCTACACCTACGAGGGCCAGCCGGTCACGGCGGACGAGCTCCAGGCCGCCGGCGCGATGACGGTGATCCTCAAGGAGACGCTCAAGCCCAACCTGATCCAGACGCTCGAGGGCCAGGCCTGCTTCATGCACTGCGGGCCGTTCGCGAACATCGCCCACGGCAACAACTCGCTCGTCGCGGACAAGGTGGGGCTGAAGCTCGGCGACATGGTCATCACCGAGTCCGGCTTCGGCTCCGACATGGGCATGGAGAAGTTCCTCGACATCGTCTGCCGGATCGGAAACCTGGGCCCGAGCGCCGTGGTCGTGGTCACCACCATACGAGCGCTCAAGCACCACGCCGACGACCCGGACGGCGGCCCCGACGCGATCGAGAAAGGCGCCGCCAACCTCGGCCGCCATATCGCGATCGTCAAGGAGTTCGGCCTCGAGCCCATCGTCGCGGTCAACCGCCGCCCGGAGGACACCGACGAGGAGTGCGACGTCACCCGCAGGCTCGCGCTCGAGCACGGCGCCTTCGCGGCGGAGCTGAACGAGGCGTTCGAGAAGGGCGGCGCCGGCGCGACCGCGCTGGCCGAGGCAGTCGTCGCAGCAGCCGAGCGCCCCAACAGCTACGCGCCGCTCTACGAGCTCGACGACCCGATCGCGGTGAAGATCGAGAAGATCGCGACCCGCGTCTACGGCGCCGACGGCATCGACCTCATGCCCGCGGCGCTCGAGAAGGTCGATACGTTCACGAAGAACGGCCTCGACCGCGTGCCGATCTGCATGGCCAAGACGCACCTGTCCCTCTCGCACGACCCGGCGCTCGTGAACGCGCCGACCGGCTGGCGGCTTCCGGTGCGCGACCTTCGCATGTACACCGGCGCGGGCTGGCTGGTGGCGCTCTGCGGAGACATGCAGACGATGCCCGGCCTGGGCATGACGCCGGCGCTGCAGAGCGTCGACATCGACGAGACGGGGCGCACGGTCGGGTTGTTCTGAGGCGGGCCGGATGAGATCCGGCCCCTACGCGAACCGCGGAACCGCGGCGTGAGCGTCGTAGGGGCCGGTCCCCGAGCGCCCCGAACCGCGACGGAAGCGTCGTGGGGACCGGTCCCCGATCGGCCCGAACCGCGACGCGAGCGTCATAGGGGCCGGTCCCCGACCGGCCCGCCCAAGCCGTGAGACTTGACGTCACTCGTTAAGCTCGCCGCGAGATGACCCTCGCCGAGCTCGCCGTCACCATTGCCATCCTCGGTGGGCTCGGGCTTCTGGCAAGCCGCATCGGGCTCTCCGCGATTCCGGCGTACTTGCTCGCAGGGCTCCTCCTGGGCCCGAACGAGCCCGATCTGCTCAGCATGATCGAGCCGTCCGAGGTGACGGACTTCGTGGCCGAGCTCGGACTCGTCTTCCTCCTTTTCTTCCTCGGCCTCGAGTTCAGCCTGGAGCGACTCTCGCGGAGCAGCAGGCACGTCGGTCTCGGCGGGACGATCGACCTGCTCGTGAACGCGGCGCTCGGCCTCATCGTAGGTGTCGCCGCATTCGGGCTCAGCTTCGCCGCGCTGATCGTCGCCGCCGCGGTCTACGTCTCCTCGAGCGCCGTGACCGTCAAGGGCCTGATCGACTTCCGCCGTCTCGCCGACGACGAGACGGATCTCATCCTTGCGATCCTCGTCTTCGAGGACATCGTCCTCGCAATCGTGCTCGGCTTCGCCGGCGGCGGCGGCGGCGGGCTCGGCGAGACGCTGTGGATCGTCCTCAAGGCGTTGCTGTTCCTCACGTTGTCGCTGGCGGCATCCCGGTTCCTCGCCCGCCCGATCGACCGGCTCCTGGGACGGCTCCCGAGCGAGTTCTTCCTGCTCTTCACCGCGGCGCTCGTCATCGGAATGGCCGCCTTGGCCGAGGAGCTCGGGCTCTCGGAGGCCATCGGGGCGCTCATGGCCGGCGTGATCCTCGCGGAGACCGGAGCGCGGGCCGAGATCGAGGAACGGTTTCTCTCCTTCCGCGACCTCTTCGCGGCCCTCTTCTTCTTCGTCTTCGGGCTCACGATCGACGTGGCCGCGCTCGAGACCGTCTGGTGGATGGTCGTGCTCGCGATCTGCGTGACCGTCGTCGGCAAGCTCGCGGCCGGCTATGCCGCCGGCCTCGTCGGCGGGTTCACGCGCCGCCAGAGCATCAACGTCGGCGCCGCGCTCGTCGCGCACGGAGAGTTCACGATCATCCTCGCCCAGCTCGCCGCCGGCAACGCCGCGCTCGCGCTCGCGGATCGTGACCGGCTGACGGCATTTGCCGGCCTCTACGTGCTCGCCACGGCGACGATCGGGGTCGTGCTCATGAAGGAGTCGAAGCGAATCGGCCGCCGGCTCTTCCCCGCAACCTGACGCCTAGACTCCAAGGAGGTGCGATGACGATCGAGCTGCGCCAGACCAGATTGCCAGGGGTAGGCGTCAAGTACGCCTTCACGCCCGGCCACGGCGGCCGTATCGCCTTGATTCTGCACAACGACGGCATGCGGGAGATCTACTTCTTCCGCTCTGCCGGCGACGAGGAGCCGTGCGCGGTGATCACGCTCGACGACGAGGAGGCCAGGCAGCTCGGTGCAGTCCTCGGCGGGGCCTACGACCGGCCACAGATAGTCGAGGACCTCGAGATGGCGATCGGCGAGCTCGCGATCGAATGGGTGCCGGTGCCCGACAGCAGCCCCCTGATCGGGAAGACGCTGGCCGAATGCGGCTTCCGCGCTCGCACGGGCATCACGATCATCGCCATCTTGCGTGAGCCCGAGCCGGTGGCCGGCGCGCAGCCTACGGACGTCATCCAGCGCGGCGACACGCTTGTCGCTGTCGGTCGGCGAGGGCAGTACCGGGAGTTCCGGCGGCTCCTCGCCGAAGGCCAGTAGGGGCCGGTCCCCGACCGGCCCAAACCCCGGCCCGAACGTCCCTAGGGGCCGGATCTCATCCGGCCCGCTCCGACCAGGGCCGTAGGGGCCGGTCCCCGACCGGCCCAAACCCCGGCCCGAATCGCGCTCAGTGCACGATCAGCACGTCGCAGCCCGCCCCGCGGGACACCGCGCCGCTGACGCTCTGGCCGAGCAGCCGTTCGGCGATGCCGTGCTCGCGGGTCCCGACAACGACGAGGTCTGCTCCGCGCTCGCCGGCGATCTCGACGATCGCGTCCGCCGGGTCGCCGGTGGCGAGGACGTAGTCGGCCTGGACGCCCGCGCCCTCGATCGTCGCGCGAGCATGGACGAGCTCCTCGCGGTGGTCGGCCGGCGTGTCCGCCGGATCGTAGACACCCATGCTGCGACCGCCGCCACCCGCCACCACCGGCGCGACGCTCGCCACTACGAGGCGGCCGGCGAAGGCCTTCGCGAGCTCGACGGCGCGGTCGAGTGCCCGCCTCGAGGGCTCGGTGTCGTCGTATCCGATCACGATCGTCTTCATCGCAACTCCTCCATCTCGCTGGTGTCTCAAGCAAACCGCGGGCTAGCCTACGCGTCATCGGGGAATGAAGCGATTCGCGCTGCGGGGAAGCCGCAGACGAGATCCGCGGCGCCACCGATGGAACAATGCCGATTGCGCGCGAAGCTTCCAGCATGACGAGGTCTGCCGAGGAGGAGACGATGAAGATCTTGCTCGCCTACGACGGGGAGGAGCACAGCCAGCCGGCGCTCGACGAGGTCGCCGGCCTCGTCGGCCGGGGCGGGGACGCTCAGGTCACGATCCTCACCGTCGTCGCGCCCGCGGACTCGCCGACGCGGTTCGCGACCGGGCCTCGGCCCCATCCCCACGAGGACGTCGAGCGCGCCCACGCCTACTTCCGCGAGCGGGGAATCCAGTCGGAGATGAAGGTCGAGGCAGGCGATCCCGCGGATCGGATACTCGAGGAGGCGCGCAGAGGCTACGACCTGATCGTCGCCGGCACGCGGGGCCACGGCCCGGTCGCGCGGATGCTGCTCGGGAGCGTCAGCCACAGGCTCGCCGACGCCACCCCGTGCCCGCTGGTCGTCGTCAGCCGGGATCACCGTCTGCGCGTCGACCCGAAGGCGCAGGTCGAGGCCGGCGGCTCAGAGTGACGAGCGCCAACCGGCGCCGCTCATAGAGGAGCAACGACGGCCGCTACGATCGCTAGGCGGTCTCGCCCGCGTACGGCGGTGAGCCCGTCGTCGCCTGGACGAGCCGCTCCTGCCAGTCGGAAGTCGCCTCCTTGCAGGTCGGGCACGCGCGGAGGGTTCCGTGCGGGGTCTCCTCGAGGTGGCCCCAGAGCCCGCGCGAGAGCAGACCGTCGGCTTGCTTGCGGCCGCAGAGGCCACACGTCAGGTACAGCGCCATGTGCTCGAGCTACCCTCCTGCGTCGTTGTGCGTCTCAGTGTGCCGGATTCGCGACCTACCAGGGACCGATAAACGAACCGTCCACGGTCAGCACGAGGATGATCGTGAGGATGATGCAGAGGATGGAGATGAGCAGGAGCGCGCCGTCCAGCCACCTGACATGGGTCTGCTTGGCCGGGAACTCGATTTGCTTCTCGCGTGGCATCCCTTCCCCTCCCCTAGACGAGCCCGCCGCCGCGGCGGAGCTGCTCGGCCTGCTGCGTGAGCTTCCGGTTCTCGAGATAGCACCAGGCGATCATGGAGACGACCATCAGCAGGAGCCCGAGCGCCGTCAGCACGTACGTGCCGGTCAGCGAGCCGCCCTCGGCGCCTCCGGCCGGCCCGAACGTCCAGAACGTCGTGATCTCCTGGTTGAGATTGCCCTCGGCATCGAGCCAGGAGTCATAAGGAAAGCTGTCGATCATGTCGCCGTCCTTTCGATGTCCACGTCACTCCTCCGACCGCCGGCCCGGTTCATGTTTCGGCCCTCGCCCCGGCCCGATGGCCGTTTACCCGCTTGTACTCGTCGAGCAGGATGGGCCCGGCCTCGACCTCCTCGCCGGTCGGGAGGACGATCACCTCGGGCTGCCGCTCGAACTCGGGGTAGAAGTCCTGCTGGAACTCGGCCATGTCAATGCCCTCGAGCTCGACCTCCGGTGGAACGCGGAGGAGGTTGAGCTTCTTCAGCACCCAGGCCGCCAGGTACCCAGGAAGGAACGCGAGTGGGAAGAAGGCGAGAATTCCCATCAGCTGGCCGCCGAGCGACGTCTCGATGTTGTTCACGCCGGTCGGGAAGCCGCCGGCGAAGATCCCGACGAGGAGCACGCCGTAGAAGCCGCAGACGCCGTGAACGGCAACCGCGCCCACCGCGTCGTCGACCCGGAGCTTCTTCTCGATGTAGCCGCCGGCCCACACCGCCACGAACCCGCCGGACGCGGCGAGGAGGTAGGCGAGCGACGGGTGGTAGACGTCGGCTCCGGCCGAGACGCTGATCACGCCGGCGAGGCCGCCCGACAGCGTCCAGAACGGGTCGCCCTTGCTCGCGAACCAGCCGCCGGTGAAGCCGCCCGCGAAGCCGAAGGTGATGACCATCGCGATCGTGCCCAGGGTCGTCGGTGAGAGGTAGATGTTGAGCCAGCCGGGGAACGACGTCGACGTGATCACCAGGCACGCGGCGTAGAAGCCGTAGAAGCCGGTGAAGATCAGCATCAGCCCCGATAACGTCATGTGGGTGTTGTGGGGTCTGAAGCTTCGGGCTCTGCCCTCCGGGTCGTACTTGCCGATCCTCGGCCCGAGGTTGAGCAGCACGCCGAGTGCGAACGCTCCGGCGACGCCGTGGACGACGAGGGATGCGATCGCGTCGTGGAAGCCGTACTTCGTGACGAGCCACCCGGCGGAGCTCCAGCCCCAGGCGGCGTCCATGATCCACACCGCCGAGCCGAGGAGAACGGTCAGGAACAGGTACGCGGAGAGCCGGACTCGCTCGATGAGCGCTCCCGACATGATCGAGCCTGTGGTCCAGGAGAAGAGCAGGAAGGCGAGGAAGAAGACGAGGCTGATGTTGTCGCCGAGGTTCGGACCGAGCTGATCGGCCCACGGCGACGTCGCCGCGCAGAAGCCGCTGCCGCCGGGGCCCGCATGGCCCTCGGCAGGACCGCCTGGCTCGAAGCAGCCGTAGATGTACCAGCCGAAGTAGTAGAACGACGGCGTGACGACGGCGATGGTGAGGATGTTCTTCATCGCCGTCGACATGATGTTCTTGCGTCTCGCCGCGCCGGCCTCGTACATCATGAAACCGGCGTGGATCAGCCACATCACCACGACCGTGAAGAAGTAGAACTGCTCCGCCAGGATGGCCGAGTCGAGACCGACCTGGGTGCCGACCTCCTCCACCGTCTGCGCGATCAAGCCGGAGATCGCCGCCAAGACGTCCATAGCCTCCCCCCTCTACCGCGCCGCCTGTAACACCGCTCAGATCGCGATCCGAGGAGGCTACGGCGTCAACCGGACGTCATCCAGGGCCAAACCCCACAGGGTTGCGACCCTCTTGATGTCAGGTTCTTACATAGCCGGGGACCGGCTACGAGCCGCTCGGGCGGACCTCGATCACCTCGCCGGTGTCCGCGTCGACGAGGACGCTCGTCGCGTTCGTGAGCCCACCGCTCTCGTCGCGCCGCTCCAACCCGACGAGCCAGATCTCACGCGACTGCAACCCCCGCTTGATGAGGCGGATCTGGTGGCCGGTCGGCTCGAAGTCGACCTGTGCCGTCGCGATCGCGACCGCCTCGTCCGTCGACAGTTCGGCGGCCGTCTCCCCGCAGCTTCTGGCGACGAAGAGCGCGGCGACCAGGATCGCGGCGAGGAGCACGACCCGCCCGAGCGGGCGGTCGCGGAGGCCTTTCCTAGGCCCTGGCTCGGTCTCGCCTGCGGACCCAGGCACCGTAGCCCCTGATCGCGAGGTAGCCGATGAAATGGAGAAGGAAGACGAGCGAGAGCCACCAGGCCCACCACTTCCAGTGAGGCTGCAGCTCGCGTAGCTCGATGACCGTCAGGTACAGGGCGACGAGCAGGGTCAGCCCCAGAATCATGATCGCCCCGGGAGCGTCTTTCAGCAAGAGCAGGAAGAGCATCCCCGGGATGGTGAGGCACGCGGCCCCGCCGCGCAAGCCGCGTCCGTCCGTTGACCAGCCCGAGCGTCAGAATCTGGTCGCGTGGACGCCGAAGACGTCGTCCTGACAATCGGGATCATGCTGGCGGCGGGGCTCGTCGTGCAGCCTCTCGCCGATCGGCTGCGGCTGCCACGCATGCTGCTCCTGCTCGGAGTCGGAGCCCTCCTCGGGCCCTCGGTTCTCGACTGGATCGACGTTCCCCTCGAGGCGGTCGGCTCGCAGGTCCTGCTCACGCTCGGCGTTTCGATCATCCTGTTCTACGGCGGGCTGCAGCTCTCGGTGAGGGTGCTCAGCCGGGTGGCCGTCGGCCTCGGCATGCTCGTCATCCCCGGCGTGATCGTCACGGCCGTTCTGGTCGGGCTCGTCGCGTCGGCGGTCTTCGACGTCTCCACCTCGATGGGTCTGCTGATCGGCGCCGCGCTCGCACCGACCGACCCGGCGATCCTGATCCCGCTCTTCGAGCGGATCCGGATCCGGCGCAAGGTGTCACAGACGGTGATCGCCGAGTCGGCGCTGAACGACCCGACCGGCGCGGTGCTCACGTTCACGTTCCTCGCGGTCCTCGTTTCCGGAGACGACTCGGCGACCGAGCCGATCCTCGACTTCATCACGCAGCTCGGCATCGCCATCGGCCTGGGGCTCGCCTTCGGCCTCCTCTTGTCGGTGATCGTGTCGAGCCGGCGCCTCGGGCTCTGGGGCGAGGCGGCGGGAATCGCGGTGCTCGCCATCGTGGCGCTGTCCTTCCCGGGCATCCAGGACGCCGGCGGCAGCGGCTACCTGGGCGCGTTCATCGCCGGTCTCATCGTCGGGAACATGCAGGAGCTCCGCATCGGCATGCACACGCATCAAGAGTCCGAGATGCGCTTCCTCGTCGCGAACCTCGCGGACGTCGCTGTGCTGCTGGTCTTCATCACGTTGGGCGCGAACCTCCCGTTCGGAGCGATCGCCGACGAGTGGCTTCCGGCCCTCGCGGTGCTGGCGACGCTCCTGTTCGTCGCCCGCCCGATAGCCGTGCTCCTCAGCCTGCTCCCCGACCGCCGCGGGAAATGGACGCGTCAGGAGATCGTCTTCATCGGCTGGACACGGGAAACGGGCGTCGTGCCGGCCGCGCTCGCCGGGATCATCGTCGCCGAGGGCGTTGCCGACGCCGACCTGGTCGTCGTCTGCGTGGCCCTGGCGATCATCGTCACGCTCACGCTGCAGGCGTCCACGAAACGCTGGCTCGCGCACCGGCTGGGACTGATCGAGGAAGAGCCGCTGCCGCCGCCGTAAGGGGGGATCTCATCCCGGCCCTGCCGGCCTCGACCGGCCCTGCGGGCCAGGTCTCATCCAGGCCCGCGCCAGCCGCTACGCCTGGCCAGCCGCTACCCTTGGGGCAGGCGTGCCGGGAAGCCTGGTCGGCGAGGTGACCGATGCACGCTCTCGAGGACTTCTTCCCCACTCTCATCGTCGCGGCAGGCTTGCTGCTCGCGGCGCTCGTCGGTGCGCCGCTGGCTCGGCGGCTCGGTCTGCCTGGGCCCGCCGCGTTTCTCGCCGTCGGTATCGCCGCTGGGCTCAGCGGGATCTCGCCGATCGAGGACGTGTCGACGCTCCGGCTGGAGCAAGTGGGCGCGATCCTCCTCTACGGCATCCTCTTCCAGGGAGGCCTCGAGACCGGATACGGCGCCTTCCGACGCTCGGCCCGCCCGATTCTCCTCCTTGGCCTGCCCGGCACCGCGGCGACGGCCGGCGTGCTCGCGGTCATCGGCCACGGACTGCTCGGCTTCTCGTGGGAGATCGCCTTCCTCGTCGGCATCGCGCTGGCGCCGACCGACCCGGCCGCGGTCTATTCGGCTCTCCGCGGCCAGCGGGAGACCCGCGCGCGCACCGTGCTGGAAGGCGAGTCCGGCTTCAACGATCCGGTCGGCATCTCGCTCATGGTCGTCGCGGTCGCGGCTCTGGGGAGCGAGGGCTCCTCCGCCGGTGAAGGCGCGCTCCGGCTCGTCCAGGAGCTCGGCATCGGGCTCGCCGGCGGCCTCGTCGGGGCTGGGCTCCTCGTCGTCGGCATCCGGGCGACCCCTCACCTCGAGCAAGGCTTTCAGTCCGTCGCAGTCGTCCTGGGCGCCGTCGGCGTCGGCGCGGCGACCGCGACGTTGCACGGAAGCGGCTTCCTCGCCGTCTACGTCGCCGGCCTCCTCGTCGCCGACGAATGGGCGCGCCAGGACGGACGCCAGCACGCCGTTCCGGAGGCGTTCGCCGCGGCGAGCGAGGCCATCCTGTTCGCGCTTCTCGGCGCCGCCTTCGCGGCCGTGACGACAGGCGAGCACGTCTGGCAGGGAGTCGTGCTCGCGCTCGTCCTCGCGCTTGCCGTGCGACCGCTCGTCGCGACGCCCTTGCTGCTCGGGAGCGGCCTCGGTCGGCGCGTGCAGGTCCTCGTCTGGTGGGGCGGCCTGAAGGGTGCGGTGCCGCTCCTGCTCGCCGGTTACCCGGCGCTCGAGGCGCTCGACGGCGCTCTGAGCGTGCAGGGCATCGTGCTGGCCGCGACCGCCGCGTCGATCGTCGTCCAGGGTGCGACGCTGGGCCGGGTCGCGCGGTGGGCGACAGGAGCGAGGGCCGGATGAGATCCGGCCCCTACGGAGCCTTCGCGAGCGGGCCTGAGAGATCCGCCCCTACGAGGAGCACCGTGCGAGCTTGGGGCTCGTAGGGGCCGCATCTCATGCGGCCCGAGGTCGTGCCTCGACTAGGACCAGGGGTAGGGCGAGTTCGAGACCGGGTGGAGGTCGCCGGTCGCGAAGCGCTCGAAGCGGAAGGGATAGAGCAGGCTCGAGTGCTCCCCGACCACGACCTTGGCGACCTCGCGGCCGACCCCGATCATCTTGTATCCGTGGTTCGAGTCGAAGATGCAGTAGCAGTTCGGCTTGATGTGGTCGAAGACCGGGAAGTTGTCGGCCGTGAAGGCGCCCATGCCGCCGGAGCGCGCCACCTTGTAGAGCGGGCGACAGCCCTCGAAGCGGCCCATGGCGTGCGAGAGCGCCGCACACCACATGTCCGGGAAGTCCGGGTCCACGTCGGTCGTCTGCGGGTACGGATCGAGCTCGACCTCCGGTCCGACCTCGAGCGGTGAGGCTCCGCCCTGGACTCCGTGCCGATCCTGCTTGTAGTAGATCCCCCAAAGCTCGTCGGACACGAGCTCGCCCTCGTCGGTGTAGAGCGGCGCGTCGGTGTCGAGGTGGATGACCGGCGGCATCGAGCCGTCGGGGAGCGAGAAGACGGTCGGGTCGACGGCGATCTCGCCTTCCTGCAGGTTCCAGTAGGTCCACATCGGCGCGTCGCGGACGACGTCGCCCGACGGCGTGTGGATGTCGATCGTCGGGGGCATCTCGAGCATGTGCCAGAAGCTCTTCGCCCAGGGGCCCGGCGCGACGACGACCTGCTCGCCGACCTCGATCGTCCCTTCGCTGGTCAGGGCGGCGCTGACCGACCCGTCGCCGCGGAGCTCGAACGCCTTCACCTCGACGCCGGAGAGCACGCGCACCCCGTTCTGCTCGCACTTCGCCTTCAGGCCCATGACGGAGTCGACATTGAACGCGAAGCCGCCCTGGAGCTCGTGTAGCAGGACGTGCACGCCCTTCGCGCGCCAGTCGGGGAAGAGCTCCTTCATGTACTCGTCCACCTCGCGCTCTCCCAGGACCAGACGCGAGCGGTAGCCGATTCGCTCCTGCCGCTCCGCGGTGGCGGTCAGATCGGCGACCTGCGCCTCGGCGCCGAGCGCCATGTACCCCACCGGGTTGTACGCGTAGGCAGCGGGGTCGGACTCCCAGACCTCCACACAGGCCTGCATGAGCTCGCTCATCGCGGGCTGGAAGTAGTTGTTGCGCACGACGCCGCAGGCGATGCCCGACGCGCCCGCCCCGGGGCTGTGCTTGTCGACGACCAGGATTTCCGCGCCCGTGCCGAGCCCGCGTGCCTCGAGCTCCTTGGCGAGGTGGAAGGCAGTCGACAGGCCGTGGATACCGGCGCCGATGACGAGGTAAGGGGTCGAGGCTGGGAACGCCATGAATTGCCTCCTCGGCAATGCCGTGTCAAAATTGACGGTGATCGCAGCCTAGCATGCCCCGTACCGGCCAACCAGCCATCCGCCATGTCGCCGCCGTGCAGCGCGCCGTCGCCGTTTTGGACGCGCTCGCCGGAGTGATCGGAGACCCCGACGGCGGTGGGCCGGCGGCGCCGGTGGCGATGGAGCTTGGCACGAACGAGATCGCACGCCGTACGGGCATCAACGCGAGCACGGTCTCCCGGTTGCTCGCGACGCTCGCCGACGCCGGCCTCGTAGAGCACGTGGCCGGCACCGGCCGCTACCGCCTCGGCCTGCGGCTCCTCCAGCTCGGCAACGCCGTGTTGGCGCGGATGGATCTGCGCGAGATCGCGAGGCCACACCTCGTCGCCCTGTCCGAGGCCACCGGGGAGACCGTCACCCTGTCGGCGCAGGGCGAGCGCGAGGCCGTTACCGTCGATTTCGTCCAGAGCGTGTCGTTCGTGCAGAGCGTGGCCCAGGTCGGACGACCCAGCGCGGCCCATGCCACAGCCGTCGGCAAAGTGTTCCTCGCCTACGGCGGCGACCTGCCGGAGGGCGAGCTGACGGCCTTCACGGCACGGACGGTCACCGACCGCCGGCAGCTCGCGGCCGAGATCGATCGAGTACGCGCACAGGGCTATGCCGAGGCCGTCGGCGAGCGCGAGGAGGCCCTCAACGCAATCGCGGCGCCCGTGCTTGACGCCGGCGGGGACCTCGCCGCCATCCTCGGCGTCCAGGGCCCGTCCTCGCGCTTCGACGAGGCTAGGATGCGCTCCGCCCGCGTCCCGTTGCTCGAGCGCGCCGCGGCTGTGTCGGCGGCGCTCGGCTACGACAAGGAGGCTCGATGAGCGACGAGATAATCCGAACCGCGTTCGACCGTGTACAGCGAGCGGCGGGCGGCGACCTGGTCGACTGGGAAGGGTGGTACTGGCCCAACCACTTCGGCGACCAGGCAGCCGAGCATCAGGCGGTCAGAACCGACGTCGGGGTGTGGGACGCCTCGCCGCTGCGCAAGTGGGCGTTCGCCGGCCCCGACGCGCTCGCGGCGGCCGACCGGATCTTCACGAACGACATGGCCGGCCTCGAGGTGGGCCAGGTTCGCTACGCGCCGTTCTGCGACGAGAACGGGAAGATGGTGGGCGACGGCACGGTCTTCAAGACCGGGGCGGATTCCTGCATCGTCGTGACGGCGCTCGACACCGACCTCGACCACTTCCGAACCGTCGTCTCGGGCCTGGACGTGGAGATCGAGCCACGAACGCAGGCGACGCCGCAGCTCGGCATCAACGGCCCGCGTTCCCGGGAGGTCCTGCAGAGCCTCACGGACGCGGACGTCACGGGCCTCGGGTACTTCCGCTTCTGGCCGGACCTCGTGGACGTCGGGGGCGTGAGCTGTTGGGTCTCGCGCACCGGCTACTCGGGAGAGCTCGGGTACGAGCTCTTCTGCTCGCCCGACGGTGCCGAGCAGCTCTGGGACGCCGTCGCGGGCGCCGGGGCGCAGCCCTACGGGCTCGCGGCCGTCGAGACGATCAGGATCGAGTCGGGCCTGATCTTCATCGGCTACGACTACTTTCAGCACGAGACGAGCCCGTACGACATGGGCCTCGACAAGGTGATCCGCCTCGACAAGGGCGACTTCTGCGGCAAGGCGGCGCTCGCCGCCGAGGCGCAGAACCCGCCCAACCGCTTCGTCACGCTCGTCGTCGAGGCAGCCGTGCCGGAATACGGCGCCGCGGTCACGAAGGACGGAGAGCAGGTCGGCACCCTGACGAGCCCGTGCGAGAGCCCGACGCTCGGCCGGACGATCGGCCTGACCGTGCTTCGCTCCGACCTCGCGCGGGAGGGCGAACTGGTCGAGGTCGCGGTCGGCGACGGCACCGCTCCGGCCGCGGTCTCCCCGATGCCCATCTACGACACGGAGAAGACGCGGCCGCGCGCGTAGGGGCCGGATATATCCGGCCCGCACCGCCCCGGAAGAATGTAGGGGCCGGATCTCATCCGGCCCGACGGCGGCCTATCCGCGTCCGCCGGCAAATGTAGGGGCCGGATCTCATCCGGCCCGACGGCGGCCTATCCGCGTCCGCCGGCAAATGTAGGGGCCGGATCTCATCCGGCCCGACGGCGGCCTATCGCGTCCGCCGGCAGATGTAGGGGCCGGATATATCCGGCCCGCACCCGCGCGATGCCTTAACCTCCTCTCCTCGACCCGGGAGGTGACGCAGTGAGCGTGCAGGCGGCGACGACCCTGGACGCCGGGCAGCGCGAGACCCTCTACGCGCTCGGCGACGTTCTCATCCCGGCGGTCGGCGAGATGCCCTCGGCGAGCACGGCCGACCCTCAGGGCAAGTGGCTCGACAAGGCGCTCGCGGCGCGGCCGGATCTGCTGCCCACCCTGGCCGAGCTGCTCGACCGGGCCCACGGACGCGAGCCGTCGGAGGAAGCACGCCGGCTGCACGCCGACGAGCCGGACGCGTTCGGTGCGCTCTCGCAGATCGTCTCCGGCGCCTACTACATGAACCTGAAGGTACGCAAGCGCATCCGCTATCCGGGCCAGGGCAAGCGCCCGCCGTTTCCGGACGAGGCCGAGTACGACCTGCGGGATGGTCTGCTCCACCCCGTCACCGAGCGGGGCCCCATGTACAAGCTGCCACCCCCCTCGGCGACGCCGAACGGGAAGGTGGAGCCGCTTGCCTTCCACATCTCCCGGGAAGGCGGGGAGCGGGCCGACGTGCTCGTCATCGGGGCGGGCGCCGGCGGCGGGGTAGCCGTACGCCACCTTGCCGAGGCCGGGTTCAGGGTCGTGTGCCTCGAGCAGGGCGGCTGGCCGGACGTTTCCGAGTTCCCCGGCGACAAGCTCGAGTGGGAGCTGGTCGCCGACGCCCAGTGGAGCCCGAACCCGAACACGCGCCGCCAGCCGGCCGACTACCCGCTCGAAGTGTCGCGCTCGCCGATCACGCCAGTCATGTACAACGCGGTCGGCGGCTCGACGGTCCACTTCTGCGCCCAGTGGGTGCGCATGCGTCCGCAGGATTTCCGCCTGCGCAGCGTGGACGGCCTCGCCGACGACTGGCCCATCTCCTACGACGAGATGAAGCCGTTCTACGAGCAGATCGACCAGGAGATGATGATCTCCGGCATGTCAGGCGACCCGGCCTACCCGCCGGGCCCGCCGCCGCTCCAACCGCCGCTGCCGATCGGGCCGCTGGGCCGGCGCGCTGCCGAGGGCATGAACCGCCTCGGGTGGCACTGGTGGCCGTCGGCCCACGCGATCCGCTCCGAGGCGGTGGGCAACCTCGCCGCCTGCGAGCGCACCGGCGCCTGCATGTGGGGCTGTCCGAAGGGCGCCAAGAGCTCCACCGACACGACGATGTTCCCGGAAGCGTTGAAGCACGGCGCGAAGGTGATCACGGGCGCGCGCGTGCGCGAGATCACGGTGAACGGGAACGGGCTCGCGACCGGGGCGGTCTACATCGACCGCCAGGGGAGGGAGCAATTCCAGGCGGCGGACGTCGTCGTCGTCGCCTGCAACGGCGTCGGCACGGCCAGGCTCCTGCTCCTCTCCGAGTCCAGCCGCTTCCCCGACGGGCTCGCCAACTCCTCGGGCCTCGTCGGGAAGCGCCTGATGCTGCACCCGTACATGAGCGTGCTCGGGGTCTACGAGGACGAGCTCGAGGGTTGGCTCGGCCCGTGGGGCACGCAGCTGCTCTCGCTCCAGTTCGCCGACCACGACGAGTCGCGAGGGTTTCCCCGGGGCGCGCAGTGGGACGTGATGCCGCTGGGCGGGCCGCTGTTCAGCCTCTTCCGCTACGACGATCGGCCCTTCGACGAGCGCTGGGGCCCGGCTGTCCACGACCTCATCGAGCGGACGCTCGGGCACGCGTTCGACTGGGGTGTCGGCATCGAGGACCTGCCGCACGAGCGCAACATGGTCACGATCGACCCGGAGCTCTGCGACTCCGACGGGATTCCGGCTCCGAAGGTGCACTTCGAGATCGACGCCGACATGCGCGCCAACCTCGAGTGGCAGCTCGATCGCGCGCGCGAGGCCCACGAGGCAGCCGGCGCGATCGACACCATCGTCTCGGACTGGTCGGCCTGGGGCTGGCACCTCCTCGGCACAGCCCGCATGGGAGACGACACGGCGACGTCCGTGGTCGACCGCTGGGGCGCGGCGCACGACGTGCCGAACCTCTATGTCATGGACGGCAGCGTCTTCGTCACCTCCGGCCCGATGGCGCCGACCGCAACGATCTGCGCCAACGCGCTGCGCTGCACCGAGCGGCTGATCGCGCGGGCGAACGTGCAGCGGGTGCCCAGCGTGAGGGGCCGGATATATCCGGCCCCTACAGAACGGCGCGGTAGCGGGAACTCGGCGGCTTCCGGCCGCTGACGCTCCGGGTTCTCTCGATCGAGAGCCCACCTGAGCGGGTTCGTCTGGATGTACTCGCGGAAGGCGGCGAGCTCTTCTTCATCTCTGATCACCCGGTCGTGGTACCCGCGCTGCCAGATCTGCCTCCCACCCGTCGCGACGCGGCAGCCTTGAATGTGCTCATCACACGCTGTAGGGGCCGGATACATCCGGCCCCTACGTCCTTTTGGCATGAGAAATCCCGTGCACGTGGTTGGGCATGACGACGAATTCGTCGACCGCCCAGCCACGATGCATGCCGGGTATCGCGGTCCAGCACTCGTGGACGATCAGCCCGATCTCCAAGAGCTCTACGCGATGCGCTTCTGCCAACGCGAGGCATGCACTCCCTGTTCGAAGCGCAGACAGTGACGAAGTACGCGCCGGGCAACGCGTAGTCGTGGTCGGGCGAGCCGCAGCGCTCCGGCGACGCTGCATGCGGCGAGCATCGCGCCGCGACATCGACACGTGTCTGTCCGGGGGTGCAGATCGAGGCGAGCATTCGGCGCGGTGCCGCGGGACCGCCCATGAGCCTTCCGCCATCAATGCGGTCGGTGACTCCCATTCGGGCGATCGTGTACGGCGTCGGTGCCATGGGCTCGATCATGGCTCGGCTGATGCTCGAGAAGGGTGTCGAGATCGTCGGCGCCGTCGCACGCAGCCCGGACAAGGTCGGGCGCGACCTCGGCGAGATCGCCGGGCTGGGCAGCTCGACGGGCGTGGTCGTCGAGCCCGACGCACGGCGCGCTCTCGACCGCGGGGCCGACATCGCGGTCGTCTCGGTCTCGAGCTACCTCAGCGTCATGGCGGACCACTTCCGCCTGTGCCTCGAGCGGGGAGCGAACGTGGTCACGATCGAGGAGGAGACGGTCTGGCCCTGGGGAACGGCGCCCGAGCTGGCGACGGAGCTCGACGGGATTGCGAAGCGGAACGGCGTCACGCTCGCCGCCTCGGGCGCGCAGGACGTGTTCTGGCTCCACCTCGTCGGCACGCTGCTCGGCGCAGCTCATCGCGTCGACACGGTGGAAGGCCGCTGCTCGTGGAACGCCGACGACTACGGGCCGGAGGTGGCGGCTCACGTCCACGCGGGCGACACGGTCGAGGACTTCGAGCGCCACGTCGCCGCGCACGGCTGGCCCGACTTCGTCGCCCGGGCGACGCTCGAGGCGCTCGTCGCCGAGCTCGAGCTGACGCCCTCACGCGTCACGTCGACGGTCGCGCCGGTCGTCGCCGACGCCGACACGCCGTCGCGGAGCCTCGGCCGGACCATCCCGGCGGGCCATCTGCTCGGCGTCCTCGACGCGACCACGATCGAGACCGCGGAGGGCCCGCGCTTCACGTTCCGGATGGACGGCCGTGTCTACGGCGAGGGCGAGACCGACACCAACGAGTGGCTCGTGCACGGTGAGCCCGACCTCCATCTGAGAAACGACGACGTTCCGACTCGGCTGATCACCTGCACGTCGGTCGTGAACCGGATCCCGGACGTGATCAACGCCAAACCCGGCCTCGTGACGCTCGACCGCCTCGGGAAGCCGCGTTACAAGCACGGACCCCTGCAGCGTTACGTGCGGTAGGGGCCGGATATATCCGGCCCCTACCGCCTCAGGGCGCGGCGCGCCATGTCCCTGGCCGCGCTCAGGCATTCGAGGTGTCCCGCTCGGGACAGGCCGCGCCGTCGAGCTAGTCCGCTTCGACGTAGGCCGTGAAGGGAGGGACGACGCCGTGCTCCTCCATCAAGGCCGCGACCTCTGGCGGCGGTGCGGTCAACATCGCCCGAACGGCATCGAGGTCGCGGACGTCAGCAGTGACGGCGATGTTGTTGCTCCCGTCCTGCGCGACGTAATCGGTCACGTTGCTGCCGGAGGCCGACTCGATGGCTGCAGCGCGGGCCGCCTTGCCCTTCAGCCAACGGTCGGTGTCGACGACGGCGTGGGTGACGACGATCTTTGGCATGTCCACTCCTTCTAAGGGTGCGCGGAGGTGCGTAGAGGTGGGGACCATCTGCGCGGTGAGGAGTTGCATCCTACGTGAGGGTGGGAGCCCGGACATTTGTTCCACGCTGAGGCGCTGGTATCGGGCGGATATTCCGAGCCTACCGCCTTGCCACGAGGAGCATCTCCTCGACCTGCGCTGCGGCCCGGGCGCCGGTCTCCACGGCTCCGTCCATCCAGCCGGCCCAGCCGAGCGCGAGATCGGAGCCGGCAAAGGCGAGCCTGCCCTCCGTCTCCTGGAAAGCCGAGTGGTAGCGGCTCAGCTGACCCGGCCGGTAGGCCATCCAGGTGCCGCGCGAGAACTCGTCCCCGTTCCAGTCGTGCGCGTCGGTGGCCAGCACGCGGGCGCCGGGGATGAAGCGGTCGATCGCACGCCGGATGTCGTCGGCGCTCAGCACGTCGAGCATCTCCGGCCCGGTGCCGAAACCGACCATGAGACTCCCCTCGGGAAGGGTGAACTCCGTGGAGAGCCAGTTGAGCCCGCCGCCCCAGCCGACGCCGACGAGGTGGTCGGGGGCGTTCTCGACGAGGGCCCAGACCTTCGTCGAGTGGCCCGCATGGCCCTCGGACGCTGCCTGGCGCTTCCTCTCCGACAGCCCCGGGGCGAACTCGATGTCGCGCCAGGTGTTCAACGGCACCGCGACGACGCAGGTCGCGCCGGAGAAGACCTCGCCGGCCCGTGTGGTGACCGACACGCCGGCGCCGTCCTGCTCGATACGTGCGACCAGGGGACGAGAGCCGCACGTCCTCAGCCGCCTCCCCCGCGAGTGCCTCGATGAAACTCGACGTGCCCTTGCCGAACTTGTCCGTGATCGCCGCGTACCAGGCCCAGGCGCTCGAGTCGAAGCCCGCCACCCAGGAGAGGACGTGGAGCGCCGAGACCTCGGCCGGGTGACAGCCGAAGAAGAAGCCCGCCCACGAGGAGAGGTACTCGCTCGTCGCCCGCGGCAGCGCAAGCCCGAGCGAGAAACTCCTCGAACGAGACGTCGAGATCGGCGAGCGGCTGCGTGTCGAGCGGGGCGCCGAACTCGATCCGGCGCGCTGCGACGATCACGTCGACCAGCGCGCGCTCGAAGTCGAAGGCCTCCTCGAGCGGCACCGGCGCGGCTCCGGAAAGAAGCTGACCGCCCACGCCCGACCGGAACGTCTTGCCTGCGGGGCTCTGCGTGACCGCCAGCGAGTAACGGGCGATCTCGGCGGCGACGTGCGGCTGCCAGCGCTCGACGAACCACGTCCCGCCGATCTCGACCTTCTGCTCGGTGTCGGCGAACGGCCGATACCACGTTCGCCCGCCAAGGCGGTCACGTGCCTCGAGCACGAGGACGCTCCGCCCGGCCGCACGCAGATCACGCGCCGCCGTCAGGCCCGCGATGCCCCCTCCGATAACGATCGCGTCGTGCCGAGCCTGGCTCTCGGCGCTCCCCGTCTCGGTCAAGCGACGCTCCCCTCCTCCACTGCGATCGCCGGCCGCTCGTACGGGAACCACCACTCTGGCGAGGGCTCCTGCGCGAAGTCGATGTGCACGTGCTTGGCCTGCGTGAAGGCGCTGATGCCCTCGGCGCCGAGCTCGCGGCCGAGGCCGCTCATCTTGAAGCCGCCGAACGGGGCGGCGTCGTTGTCCTTGAGCGGGTCGTTGATCCACACGGTGCCCGCCTGGAGCTCCGTCGCCGCGCGCATCGCCGTCTCGAGGCTCGAGGTGTAGATGTTGGCGCCCAGCCCGAAGTCCGAGTCGTTCGCGAGCTCGATGGCCTCGTCGACGTCGCGGACGCGGGTGACCGCCGCGATCGGGCCGAAGACCTCGCGGCGCAGCTCCTGCACGCCCGGCTCCGTGAGCTCGATGACGGTCGGCTCGTAGAAGTAGCCGCGGTCGAGCCCTGACGGGATCCCGCCGCCGGCGGCGACGCGCGCACCGCGGCCGACCAGCTCGTCGATCGTCTCCTGGACCTGGTCGCGAGCGTCGCGGGAGACCATCGACCCGATGTCGACCTCGCCCATCGGGTCGCCGACTCGGAGCTCGCCCGTGAGCTCGAGCGCCCGCGCCATGAACTCGTCGTAGACGGCGCCCTCCACGTAGAACCGCTCTGCCGACGTGCACACCTGGCCCGCGTTGAGGAAGGCCGCGAACACGGCTCCCCGCGTCGCGACGTCGAGCTTCGCGTCCCCGAGCACGATGAACGGGTCCGAGCCTCCCAGCTCGAGCAGGAGCTTCTTGATCCTCGGCGCGGCCGCCGCCATGATCTTCGAGCCGGTCGCCACGGAGCCCGTGAACGCGATCATGTCGGTGCCCGGGTGCTCGACGAGCCGGGACGATCCCTCGCCGGCGGCGGTCACCACGTTGAAGACGCCGGCGGGCAGGTCGGAGAAGACCTCGCCGAGCCGAAGCGTGGCGAGGGGCGTCAGCTCGCTCGGCTTGACGATGCACGTGTTGCCGGCCGCCAGGGCGGCGGCGGCCTGCCAGGCGAGCAGGACGATCGGGTAGTTGTAGGGGAGGATGTGCACGACCACGCCGAGCGGCTCGTGCAGGACGAGGTTCATCTGCCCGGGCTTCGTGGGGCCGACGACGCGGCCGAGCGACGCCCGTGCGGACTCGCCGAGGTGCCGGAACGCCGTCGCCGACCACTCGATCTCGTCGCGGTTCTCCTTGAGCGTCTTGCCGCCCTCGCGCGTCAGCAGCACGGCGAGCTCGTCGGCGTGCTCCTCGAGACGCCTCGCGCACTCGTGCATCGCGTCCGCGCGCGCGAGCGCGTCGAGACGCCTCCACGAGCGCTGCGCTCCTCGCGCCGCCGCCACGGCGCGGTCGACGTCGTCGGCCGAGGCGTCCGGCACCTCGGCGACGATCTCCTCCGTCGCCGGGTTCTCGACCTCGATCGGCCGGCCCGACTCCGAGTCGACGTACTCCCCTCCGATGTAGAGCTGCTGCATGTTCCTTCCTCCTTCCGGCCGGGATCCGGCCTACAACCGCTCGTCGTGCCAGCTGACGGTGATGGTTCCCCGCTTGCCGAGCTCCGCGAGGAACTCGCTCGGGGTCGAAGTACGCCTCGGGGTCGACGAAGCCGGGGCTGGTGCGCCCGTGGCGGCCGAGCAGCTGGGCGCCGACCGCGGCGCAGATGCCCGTCATCCTCCCCGTTCCCTCCTGCCCCCAGTCGGGATGGCTCGCGTCGTAGACGCGCCGCCACGGCTCCCCGCCGCGGTTGCCGACCACCTCGACGTTGACGAAGAGCCGCCAGGGCTCCTCGTCGCCGCTGCCGCCGAAGCGGGCCCAGATCCGCTCCTTCGTGTGCTCGAGCGCCTCGGGGTCGAGCAGGCCGTACTCGTTCAGCACGCGCACGTCCTCCATCAGCTTCGGCCGCCACGTGCCCCGTACCGCGCAGAAGCGCAGCGTCGGGAACGTGCGCGGCAGCGTCGTCACCTCGGGGTGCGGCACGTAGTAGACGCGCTGGCGGCCGAGCGGCGGCGCGAAGTCGACGAGCCTCGAGCCCTCCATGAAGCCCGCCCTGACGAAGCGGCCGTTCTGGTAGTACAGCCTGGTCGGGCAGGCGTCCGAGAGCTCCCACAGGATGGTGTCGAGGAGGCCCCGGCTCGGCGCGATAGCGCGGAAGCTCGCCCAGGAGACGTGTGCTTCCTCGAGCTCGTCGAGCCAGCCCGTCGCATGCGCGACGAGCACGTTCGTGAGGCCCGGCGAGGCGCCGAGCCCCGAGATCGCCGTGATCCCGGCCTCCTCGACCGCCCGCCGCTGCGAGTCGCTCGGCTCGGAGATCAGATCCGCGTAGTCGACCCCGGCTGCGACGGCCAGCTCGATGACGTCGTCGAAGAGGGTGAAGCTCGTGCAGTTCACGAGGACGTCGGCCCCGCGCAGGAGATCGAGCGCGCGCTCCCGGTCGGCCAGGTCGAGCTGGGCGGCCCGGGCCCGGCCGCCGGCGGCCTCGGCGAGGGCTTCGGCCTTGACGCCGTCCAGATCGGCGACCACCAACTCGGTGACGTCCGCACAGGCGGCGAGGTCGGCGCTGACCGCCGTTCCCATCGCTCCCGCTCCGCCGAGTACGACGATCTTCATGGCGCGGACGCCGAGGATACCCCGTTCCAGGGTTCGCCAGGCGCACAGCGAAATACCCGGTTGAACTCGTCCGCTGCGAGTGGTAGCGTCGCGCATCCCCGTACGACGGTATGGGGAACGTCGGGAGGTGACTCGGCGTGAGGTCGTTGGGGAGAGCGGCTAACCAGCCCGGCTCGGTACCGGTCTACGCCTGCAGCGGGGACCGTCGAGGCGTGGTTCGAGAGGAGGGCACATGGCTGAGGTTGCGGTAGACGAACGCCGTCTGCTGAAGACGATGCGCTGGTACGACGGGGTCGTGATCGGCATGGCGAATCCCGGCTTCTTGCTCGTGGGACTGGCGTTCTCGATCCTGGCGCTGGGCGGCATCTGGGCAGCGATCGTCTGGATCGTCTCGGCCGTGATCGGCGCCCTGCAGGCCTACGTCTACGCCGAGCCGGCGGCGATGTTCCCCGACAAGCCCGGCGGGCTCTCCGTGTACGCACGGGAAGGCTGGCGGAAGTACTTCTCGCTGGCCGGGCCTATCGCCGTCTTCGGCTACTGGTTCGCGTGGTCGAGCGTGCTCGCCGTGTACGGAATCTTCGTCGGGCTCCTGCTGATCACGGAGTTCGGCGGGGAGGGCTACTTCGCCACGACGACGTTCGACGCACCGGTCGTCACCCAGGCGATCGGATGGCCCGTGCTCATCGGCGTCATGTGCATTGTCCTGTGCTACCTCTTCAACATCCGCGGCATGCGGCCGGCGGTCTGGTTCAGCTACGTCGTGGGCGCGCTCATGATCCTGCCGGTGGGCGCGATCGCGATCGGCGCCTTCATCACCGGCGACTTCTCGAACCATCAGATCAACTCGAACTTCCTCGCCGAGACGCCCACCCTCTACGGTGATCCCGGCAACGGCTTTCACCAGTTCGCGCTCGTGATGGTCTGGCTGTACATCATCGGGTGGTCGACGTACGGGCCCGAAGCTGCCGCGACGTTCGCTCCCGAGTACAAGGACACGAAGAACGACACGCGCAAGGCGCTCGCCGTGACGGGCGCCATCAACGTCGTGCTCGCGTGCTTGCTGCCGATCGCCGTGCTCGGGACGATCGGCTACGAAGGCATCCTCGCCGACGCTGTACGGCGTCCCCTATCTCGTGGACGTGCTCCACACGATCGCGGGCGAGGGCTTCGGCACGTTCCTGACCGTCTGTCTCTGCGGAGGCCTGCTGCTCTCCATGAACACGGCGACGATGGACGGCTCGAGAGCGCTCTACGCGCTCTCCGAGGAGAAGATGACGATCAAGCAGCTCGGGGTGCTCAACAAACACCACGTCCCGGCGCGCGCCATGACCGTGGACATGCTGCTGAACATCTTCCTCGCCGTGTACTTCGGCAACATCTTCTTCATCCTCGCCGCGGGCAACGTCGGCTACATGTTCTCGCACGTCCTCGCGCTCTCGGGCGTGCTCTTCCTCCGGAAGGACCGGCCGAACTGGCCGCGGCCGATCAAGCTCGCAAGCCGTGGATGGTGGCGGCCGGCGTCTTCTGCATCGCGAACCTTCTGTTCATCATCTTCGGCATCATCTTCATGGACTACACCGGCTACCTGTGGAACGCCGACTTCACCGATCCGTGGGCCAAGCTGCCCGAGCTGATCGGCGTCGCCGCCGGCTCGCTGCTTGCGGGCGTGCTCGGCTACGTCATCGCCCAGCGGCAGCACGGCCGGCCGTTCCGCTGGCGTGAGCCGAGCGACGAGCAGCCGTCGCAGGAGGCGATCGAGGCCGCCGCGGCGCCCGCGCGAGCCCGCTAGCCCTAGGCCGACGATGGCTTCGGAGGGGCGGGGAGACCCGCCCCTCCGCCTGTCGGGCCGGATGAGATCCGGCCCCTACGATGACGTGGCGCCCGACTCCTCCGCCTGTAGGGGCCCGATGGGATCCGGCCCCTACAATGACATGGCGCCGTGGCCATTCCGATCACCGTCCGCTGCGAGTGCGGGGAAGTCCACGCCGTCGACCTCGGCGATACCGTCGACTGCTCCTGCGGACGCCACTACGACACCTCGACGATCCCCGCCGGAGCGGTTCGCGCACGTGCGCGCACGTCAGGCGAGAGTACGCCTGTACATGCAGCTGGGGCTCATCTTCGTGGCCGGGGTCGCGCTGGTCACGGGCCTCGTCTGGGGCCTGAAAGGGCTGGCGCTCGGCGTACCGTTGGCGTGCCTCCTCTGGTTCATCTTCCTCGGGAAGTGGTACCGGAGGCGGTGGCTCGTCGACTTGGGCGAGCCCACGACGCTCCAGCTCGAGGCGGGGGAGCGGTGAGCACCGGCACGTTCGACCGCGTGAGCTCGCCGGCGGAGAGGGCCACCACTGCGGTGCATCCGATCATGCTGCTGACGCTCAACGTGCCGTTCGACGCGAGCGCCGTCGAGTTCGCGATCGACACGGCCGCGGAGACCGGCGCCGAGCTGTGGATCTGCGACGCGATCCCGCTCGGGTACGTGAGCTACGCAGGCCACGTCGCGCGGCAGTACGCCGAGAGCCTCAACCGCAAGCACATGACGGCGGTCGCGCTACGGTCGCGCGAGGTCGGGGTCCGGACCAAGCAGCTCGCCTTCCACAATCACAAGCCGGTGGCCACCGCGATCACGATCGCCCACGAGGAGCACGTCGGCCTGCTCGTCTTCGGCCCGGATCGATCCCAGCTCGGCCGCTGGACGTTCAAGCGCGCCGTCCGGCGCCTGAACGACGAGGCGACCTGCCTGGTCTGGACGAACGACTAGTCAGCGGGCGGAGCCGACGCGTGTCCGCAGCATCTGACGTCGGGCGTCTGCTCGCAGAGTTCCGGGACACGGGCCGGTGGCGGTCGCTTGCGCGCGCGATCTCGCTCGTCGAGAACGCGCAACCGTGGGACGTCGAGATCCCGGCGGCGCCGAAGCCCGTCCACTGCATCGGCGTGACGGGCCCGCCCGGGACCGGCAAGAGCACGCTCGTCGGCCGGACTGATCGAGAGCTACGCCGAGACGGGCAAGCGGGTCGGCGTGCTCGCCGTCGACCCGTCGAGCCCGATCAGCGGCGGCGCCGTGCTCGGCGACCGGGTGCGCATGGAGCAGCAGCTCGGGCGTGAGGGCGTCTACGTCAGGAGCCTCGCGAGCCGCGGCGCGACGGGCGCGCTCGCAGGCGCGACGCGAAACGTCGCACGCGTGCTCGAGAGCTCGGGCTTCTTCGACGTGATCCTGATCGAGACGGTGGGCGCCGGTCAGACCGAGATCGCGATCGCGAGCCTCGCCGACACCGTGCTCGTCGTCACGGTTCCCGGCCTCGGCGATGCGGTGCAGGCGATCAAGGCCGGCGTGCTCGAGGTGGCAGAGTACGTGATCGTGAACATGGCCGACCGCCCGGGAGCCGCGGAGACCGCACGACATTTCCGGCTCGCGCTCGGCAAGGAGATGCCCGTGCTGCTGACGGTGGCAACCGAGGGAACCGGCGTGCCCGAGCTGCGCGCCAGGCTCGACGAGCGCTTCGCGCAGCTGCAGGCGGACGGGACGCTCACGGTCCTGAGGCAGCGAGCGAGCGCGATCGGAGGCGGCGCTGCTCGCCCAGGCATGGATCGAGTCGTGCGCGAGCAACGGCGCCGCGGACGGGGCCGGATCGGTGCGGGACGCGGTGGGACAACTACTCGAGGAGGCAGCTGCCGCATGGCGTCGCTAGAGCACGACACGACACCCGAGGACGCGATCGCGCAGGACGCGGAGCGTTGGCGCCGCGAGCGCCTGCCGAGCGCGCTCGAGCGCGTGCCGCTTCGGCGAGAGTCGTTCACGACGCTCTCGGGCATCCCGATCAAGGATCTCTACACGCCGGCCGACGTGCGCGAGCTCGACTACTCGGCCGATCTCGGCTTCCCGGGCGAGTACCCGTACACGCGCGGCGCCCACGCGAGCATGTACCGAGGCCGCCCGTGGACGATCCGCCAGGTGGCGGGCTTCGGCCAGGGCGAGGACACGAACCGGCGCTACAAGTACCTGCTCGCTCACGGCGAGACGGGGCTGTCCACCGACTTCGACCTCCCCACCCTGCTCGGCCACGACTCCGACCACCCCGTGTTCGTGCGCGAGGTGGGCAAGACCGGCGTCGCGGTCGACACGGTCGAGGACACGCACGCGCTGTTCGAGGGCATCCCGCTCGACGAGGTGTCGACGTCGCTGACGATCACGGGCTCGGCCGCCGCGATGCTGGCGATGTACCGGGTCGTCGCCGACGAGCGCGGCGTCGACTCCTCCCTGCTGACCGGCACGCTGCAGAACGACATCCTCAAGGAGTACACGGCCCAGAACGAGTTCATCTTCCCGCCCGAGCCGTCGGTCGAGCTCGTCGTCGACACGATGGAGTACGCGGCCGCCACGATGCCCCGCTTCAACGCGGTGAGCGTCAGCGGCTACCACATCCGCGAGGCCGGAGCGACCGCCGTCGAGGAGCTCGGCCTGACCCTCGCGGCCGGCGTGACGTACCTCGAGCGCGCCGTGTCCAGGGGCATCGACGTCGACGCCGTGGCCCCGCGGCTCTCGTTCTTCTTCGACATCCACAGTGACTTCTTCGAGGAGATCGCGAAGTTCCGGGCCGCCCGGCGGCTCTGGGCTCGGCTGACCCGTGAGCGGCTCGGCTGCAAGGACCCCCGCTCGTGGATGCTGCGCACGCACGCGCAGACCGCGGGCGTCTCGCTCACCGCCCAGCAGCCGCTGAACAACGTCGCGCGAACCGCGCTGCAGGCGCTCGCGGGCGTGCTCGGCGGCGTGCAGTCGATGCACACGAACTCGCTCGACGAGGCGCTCGCGATCCCGTCCGAGGAGGCGATCAAGGTCGCGATCCGCACGCAGCAGATCGTCCTGCACGAGAGCGGAGCGGCCGACGTCGTCGATCCGCTCGCCGGGTCGTACTACGTCGAGCAGCTGACGACGGAGCTCGAGGAGCGCGCGTCCGAGGTGATCCGCGCGATCGACGAGCGCGGCGGGCTCGTCGAGGCGACCGAGTCCGGGTATCCGCTCCAGCTGATCGCCGACTCGTCGTGGGAGCAGCAGGTCGCGCTCGAGTCCGACGAGCGGGTCACGGTCGGCGTCAACGCGTTCGTCGACGACGACGGCTCGACCGGTGGGGTGCCGCTGTTTCGCCTCGACCCGGAGGCGCGCGAGCGCCAGCTCGAGCGCCTCGCGCGCGTGAAGCGCGAGCGGGAGCAGCGGCGAGCCGGCGACGCGCTGCGGGCGATCGAGACGGCCGCGCCCGCGCTGCGCCGCAACCTGATGCCGGAGATCGAGGAGGCCGTCAGAGCCCGCTGCACGATCGGCGAGATCTACGGCGTGCTGCGCGGAGTCTGGGGCGAGCACCGACCCTCCACGCTGGCGTGACCGCGACGCAGCCGATCCGCGTCGTCGTCGCCAAGCCGGGCCTCGACGGGCACGACCGCGGCGCCAAGGTGATCGCCCGCGCGCTGCGCGACGCCGGCATGGAGGTGATCTACACGGGAATCTTCCAGTCGCCCGAGTCGATCGCGAACACCGTCGTCCAGGAGGACGCGGACGTGCTCGGCATCTCGAGCCTCTCCGGGGCGCACCTCGAGTACGCGGAGGACGTGATGCGGCTGCTGCGCGAGCACGGGCGCGACGACGTCCTCTTCCTCGTCGGCGGCACGGTGCCCGACGAGGACGTCGAGCGGCTGACCGAGATGGGCATCGACGGCGTGTTCGGGCCCGGTACGCCGACGCGCGACGTCGTGGGCTTCATCAGGGAGCGCCTCCGCCCCGAGACGGTCAGGGACGTGGGCTGAGCGGGGTCGGGCGGTAGATCGGGCCGCGGGCCAGCACCGGGTCGAGCAGGCCGTCGCTGAGGTAGTACTCGGCCTCGTCCGGGTATTCGGGAGTTGCCTTCTGGCCCGGGTAGCCGATGAGCTTGCGCACCTTCGGGTGCATGTAGTAGGCCCCGGTGACGAGGAGGACGAGCGTCTCCAGGGCCGCCGGGTCGTCGCCGCGAAGCTGCGCCAGCCTGGTCTCCGGATCGGGCTCGACTGCCGCCGTCGAGCACGCGTAGGAGCTCCGGCTCGAGGTCCGGCCGGGCCCGGAGCGCACGGTCCATCCACTTGCCCGGCACGTCCACCTCGCTCGCCGCCGGCATCCCGTCGGCGGCCGGGAGGAGGGCATCGGCGAGCGCGGCCAGGACCGCGCGCTGCTCGGGGGTCACGCCGGCACCTCCTGAAGCAGCCGCGTCTCGATCAGCCGCGTGGCGCAGCGCAGCGCCACGGCGCAGATCGTCGCCGTCGGGTTCGTGCCGCTGCCGGTGACGAAGACGCTGCCGTCGACGACGTAGAGGTTCGGAATGTCGTGGGAGCGGCACCAGCGGTCGACGACCGACGACGCCGGGTCGTCGCCCATCCGGCAGGTGCCGAGGAGATGCCAGCCGGTGTCGGGCATCCACTCGGTCACGACGGTCTCGACGGCGCCCGACGCCTCGTGGGCCTCGATCACGCGCTGGATGTGCCAGTCGAGCATCGCTCGCGTCGTGTCGGAGATCCGGTAGCTGATCCTCGGAGCTGCCAGCCCGTCCGAGTCGGTCAGCTCGCGATCGAGCGTGACGCGGTTCGCCTCGTCCGGAAGATCGTCTGCCGTGACTCCCCACTCGAACGCCCGGCCGAGGCCGCGCCGTACGATCTCGCGCCCCCGAGCTCCCGTCCGCTCGTCGAGGGGGTAGCGGCCGAGCAGCCCGAGCGGGCTGCCGAGGGGAAGAAGCTCCCACTTGGCGCCGCGCGGGAAGCCGCGATCCCAGTCGGTCTCGTAGAACTCGAGCGAGTACAGGGGATTGCCGAGGGGCCCGAGCCAGCTCTCGAGCTCCTGCTCGTAGATCCCGAGCACCGTGGCGAACGGGTGCATCATCAGGCGGCGCCCGACGAGCCCGGACGAGTTCGCAAGGCCGTCGGGGAAGCGTGCCGACGCCGAGAGGAGAAGCAGGCGCGGCGTCCCGACACCGTTCGCAGCCAGGATGACCACGTCGGCCTCCTGCCGATGCTCCCTGCCGTCGCGATCGACGTAGAGGGCTCCGGTCGCAAGGCCGGCGCGCTCCGTGATCTCTCGCACGCGGGCGCCGGTCACGAGCTTCGCCCCGGCCGCGAGAGCATCCGGCCAGTGGGTGATGTCCATCGTCCCTTTCGCGCCCTCCACGCAGCCCCACATGCAGGTGCCTCGCCGCGCGCAGGGCTTCTGGCGCCCCCAGTCGCGCGAGGGCATGGCCTGCGTCCCGGGCCACCAGTGCCAGCCGAGCCGGTTCATCCCTTCGGCCGCGATCCGGCCGACCTTCCCGATGGAGAGCGCGGGCATCGGCAGGTCGTGGGGTGGATAGGCCGGGTCTCCCGGGAGGCCCGAGACGCCCATCTCCCCTTGCACGACGTCGTAGTGGGGCGCGAGATCCTCGTACGAGATGGGCCAATCCTCGGCGAGGCCGTCGAGCGTCCACATGCGGAAATCCGACGGCGGGAAGCGCATCCACTGCGCCCCGTAGTGGATCGTCGACCCACCGACCGCGTTGTGCATGAGCGGGTTGACGTCCGATTCCGAGGTCTCGCAAGGGTAGTCCGCGTCGAGAGCGCGCACATTCGGATTCAGGTGCCAGCGCTTCGTCGTCGCGAGCTCCCATTCGAGCGACTCGCCCGGGAAGTCGGATGCGTCGACCCAGCCCCCCTGCTCGAGACAGACGACGCCGAAGCCGGCTTCCGCGAGGTGCTTGGAGACGACCGAGCCCGACGCCCCGGCTCCGATGACCAACACATCGGCGCGCTCGGTCATAGCTGGGCGAGGAGCGTATCGAACTCGGGGCTCTCGAACGCCGCGACGGCCCGCGCGAAGTGCCCGGGAGCCTGATACGAAGCGGTGAAGATGTGGCCGCCGGGGCCCGACCGCGTGTTGATTATTGCATGCTCGTCTGGCACACTGGCTGCGGTGCGGGTGGGCGTCTGCGGCCCGCCTAGGAGCGACGCTTCGGACTCGCCCGAGAAGGTATCGGAGCGAGATCCGTGAGGGAGCGACGTCGAGTTCTACCCTGGCTATCGGCGATCGCGCGGTGCCTTGCTGGCGGGGCTCGTGGGAGTGTTTCTTTCGGCTGGGCTGCTGTTCGGGGTGGCGGCGGGAGCGCCGGTCGGGGTCGGCGGGGGTTGCACGATCATCGGTACGGCGGGCCCGGATTTGCTGATCGGCACCTCCGGGGACGACGTCATCTGCGGGCTGGGCGGCAACGACAGGTTGCGGGGTGGCGGGGGTGACGACGTTCTGCGCGGCGGTGCGGGCAACGACCGCTTGCGTGGCGGCGCGGGTGACGACGTCGTGCACGGCGGGCGCGGCCGCGACCTCGTGCGTGGTGGGGGCGGGAACGATCGCCTCTACGGCGGCCGCGGCGGCGACATCGTGGGCGGCCGTGGCGACCCCTCGTTCGTCGACGATCTGTTCTGCGGACCGGGTGTCGACCGGGCGCTGGCGGACACGCCGGACCGGGTCCGGGCGAGCTGCGAGAACGTCAGCCAGAACCGCGCCCCGTCCGATCTTTCGCTGAGCGCGACGAGCGTGGCCGAGAACAAGCCGGTCGGCACGGTCGTGGGCAGGATCTCGGTCACGGACGCGGACGCGGGAGACACGTACGTCTTCAGCCTCGCCGAAGGCTCGCGCAGCGCCGCCGGCACGAGCTCGTTCGCGATCGACGGCTCGACGCTGGTGACGGCCGCGGTCCTGGACTTCGAGACGCAGAGCAGCTTCCCGCTGGGGATCAGTGTCAGCGACGGTGCCGGCGGCAGCTACACGGAGCAGTTCACGATCACGGTCGGCGACGTCGCCGACGGCGGCGGACAGGCGCCCCGGTGGGCCAGGCGGGCCCAGGCGGCCCCGGCGGTCCAGGTGGACCTGGCGGGCCTGGCGGGCCGGGCGCGCCGGGGAACACGGCCCCGGTCGCGGTCGACGACACCGTGGCCGCGACGGAGGACACGCAACTCGACCTGCCGGTCTCAGGCGCGGGGAGCCCGGCCGAGAACGACACGGACGCGAACGCGAATGCACTGTCGGTGACGGCGGTGTCGGGCGCGACGGGCGGCACGGCGTCGATCGCCGCAGGAGTGATCCAGTTCGTGCCGGCCGCGAACGTGTGCGGTGCCGGGGCGGGCGGGTTCGACTACACGGTCTCCGACGGGCAGGGCGGCACGGACGTGGGCCATGTGACGGTCGACATCGCCTGCGTCGACGACCCGCCCGGGGCCCTGGACGACTCGGCCACGGTGGCCGAGGACGCGGCCGCCACGGCGATCGACGTACTCGCCAACGACACCGACCCGGACGGCGGCCCGACCCCGCCCACGATCGACACGGTCACCCAGCCCGCCAACGGGACGGTCGTGATCACCGGCGGCGGCACCGGGGTCAGCTACACGCCGAACGCGGACTTCTGCGGGAGCGACAGCTTCACGTACACGCTGGTCTCGGGCGGCCCGGCGGCGACGGTGTCGGTGACGGTCACGTGCGTGGACGACGCGACGGTGGCCGTGGACGACGTCGCGACCGTGGCGGAGGACTCGGGGGCGACGGCGATCGGCGTGCTCGCGAACGACAGCGACCCGGACGGCCCGCTGGCGATCACGGCCACGACGGATCCCGCCAACGGCACGGTGGCGGTGACGGGCGGGGGGAGCGGGCTGACGTACCAGCCGGACGCGGATTACTGCAACGACCCGCCGGGGACGGCGCCGGACACGTTCACGTACACGGTGAACGGCACCGCGACGGCGACGGTGAGCGTCACCGTGACCTGCGACGACGACGCGCCGGAGGCCGTCGACGACACCGCTACGGTGGGCGAGGATTCGGGCGCGAACGCGATCGACGTGCTCGCGAACGACACTCGATCCGGACGGCGGCACGTTGACGATCACGGCCACGACGGATCCCGCCAACGGCGCGGTGGTGGTCACGCCCGGCGGCGCCGGTCTCACCTATCAGCCGGACGCGGAGTACTGCAACGATCCGCCGGGGACGGCGCCGGACACCTTTACGTACACGCTGAACGGCGGCTCGGAGGCCACCGTGTCGGTGACCGTCACCTGTGTGGACGACCCGCCGGCGGCTGTCGACGATGCCGCGACCGTGGGAGAGGATTCAGGCGCGACGGCGATCGACGTGCTCGCGAACGACAGCGACCCGGACGGTGCGCTGACGATCACGACCACGACGGATCCCGCCAACGGCGCGGTGGCCATCACCCGCGGCGGGACCGGGCTGACGTACCAGCCGGACGCGGATTACTGCAACGCCCCACCGGGGACGGCGCCGGACACGTTCACCTACACCGTGAACGGCACCGCGACGGCGACGGTGAGCGTCACCGTGACGTGTGTGGACGACCTGCCGGTGGCCGTCGACGACGCGGCGACCGTGACGGAGGATTCGGGGGCGACGGCGATCGACGTGCTCGCCAACGACACCGATCCCGACGGCGCCACGACGATCACGGCCACGATGGATCCCGCCAACGGCACCGTCGCGGTCACGGGCGGCACCGATCTCACCTACCAGCCCGATGCCGACTACTGCAACGACCCGCCCGGTACGTCGCTGGACACGTTCACGTACACGTTGAACGGCGGCTCGGAGGCGACCGTGTCGGTGACGGTGACGTGTGTGGACGACCCGCCGGTCGCTGTGGCCGACAGCGCGACGGTGGCCGAGGATGCGGCGGCGACGGCGATCCTCGTGCTCGCCAACGACACCGATGTGGACGGGGGCCCGTCGACGATCACGGCGACGTCGGACCCGGCGAACGGGACGGTCGTCATTACCGGCGGCGGCACGGGCCTGACCTACCAGCCGAACGCGAACTACTGCAACGACCCGCCGGGGACGTCTCTGGACTCGTTCACGTACACGCTGAACGGCGTCTCGACCGCGACGGTGACCGTCACGGTCACCTGTGTGAACGACGCACCGAGCTTCACCGTGGGGCCGAACCAGGCGATGGTGGCGAATCAGAACGCGGACGGCTCCACGCGGGCGTACACGATCAATCCGTGGGCGACGGGGATCTCGCCGGGGCCTGCGAACGAGAGCGGCCAGACGGTCGACTTCGTGATCGACAGCGTGGTGCCGTCGAACCTGTTCACCGTGCAGCCGACGGTCTCGCCGAGCGGGGTGCTGACGTTCACGCCCAACCCGGCCTTGACGGGGACGGCCACGATCACGCTGCACATCCACGACAGCGGCGGGACGGCCAACGGCGGCGTCGACGCCTCGGCGACGCAGTCGTTCACGATCGAGGTCGTGGTGCCGCCGCCGGTGGCGGTCAACGACAGCTACACGTCGACCGGCAATGTCGGTATCAACGTGAACGTCGTCGCCGAGGGGGTGCTGCAGCGCGGCACCGACGACACGCTGTTCGGGGCCACGATCACGCAGTGCGGCCCGGCCAACACGACCACGACCGCTGTGTCCGGCTCGACCTGCACGACCACCACCTCCGGCGGCGGCAACGTCGTGCTCAACACAAACGGCACCTTCACCTACGACCCGCCGCCCGGCTTCACGGGCGCCGACCACTTCTTCTACCGGCTGACGAACAGCGGCGGCACCTCCGTCGGGGACGTGACGGTCACGGTCAGCGACATGATCTGGTTCGTCGACAACCAGGCGGCGGCCTGCACCACCCTGGCGGCCGGGTGCGGACGGCTGGCGAACCCGTTCTCGACGCTCGCCGCCTTCCAGGCCGTCAACTCAGGCGCCGCCCCCAACGCCCAGCCGGGGCAGACGATCTTCATCTACAGCGGCTCGGGCCCCTACACCCAGGGCGTCACCCTGCGCGACAACCAGCTCCTGATCGGCCAGGGCGCCGGCGCCGGCATCACCACCATCAGCGGCATCACGCTCGCCCCCTTCAGCAAGCCCCTGCCCGCCACCGGCGGCGCCCGCCCCACCCTGGCTACCACGGCCGCCGCCACGAACGCGATCACGCTGGGGGCCAACAACACCATCCGCGGGCTCGACATCGGCAACAAGACCGGCTCCGGCATCGCGGGCACCAACTTCGGCACCCTCACCCTCTCGGAGGTCGGCATCACAGGCGCAGGCCAGGCGCTCAACCTGAACACGGGCACCGCCAACGCGACCTTCAGCACCCTCACCTCCACCGGCGGCACCAACGGCGTCGCCCTCACCAACGTCGCCGGCTCGGTCACCTCGACCGGCAGCAGCCTCACCGGCTCCACCGGTGACGAGCTCCTCATCAGCGGCGGCACCGGCAACTTCACCTACCCCGGCGACATCACCAACACCGGCCCGGCCAGGGCCGTCACCATCACGGGCAAGACCGCCGGCACCGTCGCAATCTCTGGCCCCATCACCGACACCGGCGGCACCGGCGACGGCATCAGCCTCACCTAGCAACACCGGCGCCACCATCAACCTCACCGGCGGCGTCAACCTCAACACCGGCAACATCCCCCGCCTTCACCGCCACCGGCGGCGGCACCATCAACGTCACCGGCGCGGCCAACACACTCGCCACCACGACGGGCACCGCGCTCAACGTCGCCAACACCACCATCGGCGCGAGCGGGCTCACGTTCCGCAGCATCGGGGCCAACGGCGCCCCGAATGGGATCGTCCTCAACAACACCGGAACCGCAGGGAACCTGGTCGTCACCGGCGATGGTGATGGCAACCCTGATGGCGGCGGCGGCACGATCCAGAATACGACCGGTCATGGCCTCAACCTGAGCAACACCTCGTCGCCGTCGCTCACCGACGTCTCGGTGATCAACGCCGGCGACGCCGATAACGAGTACGGACTGCTGCTTACCAACGTCAGCGGCACGATGACGCTCGACGACATGGCCTTCAACAACGCCGCCGACAACCTCGTCTACCTCACGTCGACGTCGTCGTCGACGGTCAACGTCACCGGCAGCACGTTCACGTACCCGGGTGTCGTCGGGCCCGCCGCCAACAGCGCGATCCTCCTCGAACCGGGCGGTGCCGCCAACCTGACAGCATCGGTCACCGGGTCGACGTTCACGAACATCCTGAGCGCGTCGACGCAGATCGGCGCCAACACGGCGGGCGCAAGCGGGACATTGTCACTGACCTTCTCGAACAACACGATCAACTCGGCGGCCGGCCGCGCCGGGGGCGTCGTGGTGAGCGGACAGGAGCTGACCACCACCAGCCTGACGATCACCACCAACACGTTCACCGGCGCCGGCGGCAACGGGGTGATCAGCATCGACACCAATGACACGTCGACGGTCACCGGCTCGATCAGCAACAACGTCATCACCAACCCACCCGGCATCGGCATCTTCAGTGCCGTCGACGAGGCGGCGACGAGCACGCTGACGTTTAACGGCAACACGATCACGAATTCCGGCGGCGATGGCATTCAGCTCGTGAACTTCGGCGGTGTGGGGTCGTCCACGATGAACGCGACGGTGACGAACAACACCGTGAACGGGCACAGCTTGAACACCGCGGTGAGCTTCGTCGGCGGGATCAGCGTGACGGGATTCGAGGATGTCATGGACCCCCAGCTCACCGGCAACACTGTGACCGGGACCCCGGCCAGCCCGACGCAGTGCGGTGGCGCCCCCTGCGTCGACTACTACCTCGAAGAGGTGGGCGGCACCTTCCGGCTCGAGGAGATCCCCAACACTGCCGCGACGACCGCCAGCGCCGCCTACGTGAATGCCACCAACGACGCCGGGCCGGTGACCATCTTCGGCGTGATCGACCTCTCCAACGGGGTCGAGATCAGCAGTTCGTGAGTGCAGGCGCAATGCCTTCGCCCGGCTTCGAGGGCTCCGCCTGCGCGTGCTGTAGCCGCGCCTAGCCCCCCGCACCAGCGTCCCTAACACATACCGGACCAGGGCCCGAACCTCCTCGCGCACGCTCACACCGCCGCGAGCAGGGACTCGAGCTCCGGGCTCTCGAACGCGGCAGCCGCTCGCGCGAAGTGCTCGCAGCCCCACTGCCACGGGTCCCATCCCTCGGCCCCCACTCCCTGGCCGGCCTGGATGGCGGCCCAGAGCATCCAGCCGTAGTCGCAGACGATCGCCCAGAGCCTCGCGCGCGCGACCTGGTCCGGCCGCGGCTCGCCGTGGTATTCGCGCACCATGCGGTCGAGCTGCTCGGGCGCCATCCGGGCCTCGGACCAGATGCCGCCCAGGTCGAAGCAGGGGTCGTTGTTGGCGGCGTACTCGTAGTCGATCAGCCGCAGGGAGCCCGCGGCATCGATGAAGTTCGCGGGCATCATGTCGTTGTGGCACGGGCGGAGGGCCGCCGGCGTCGCCGTCAGCGCCGCCTCGAGCGCCGCCGCCTGCCCGGCGTAGTCGTCGTAGCGGTCGGGTAGCGCGAACCCCTCCTCGTCCAGGATGCGGCGGTACTCGCGCAGGCTCCCGAAAAGGTCGTAGTCGCTGCCAAACGGCGGGCACGAGTGCAGGCGCCGCAGCGTACGCGCCACCTGGAGCCGGCTTGTCGCCGGCGCGGAGGTCATCGGCCGACTGGGCCTCGCCCTCGATCCACTCGAGCACCATGGCGCCGTGCTCCGGGAGGTAGGCGACGACGGGGGCGCCGATGCCGGCCTCGGCGGCGATCACCGAGCTCGCGTACTCCTCGTCGCGGTCGACGCGCAGGAGCTGCGTGTCGCTCGCGAACAGGCGCACGACGTAGGCGCCGGCAGGCGTCGTCACCTTGACGCTGCGGTTGACGAGGCCGCCGCTGACGTCCTCGGCGGACAGGACCGGCCCGGCCAGCTCCGGCACGTCGGCGAGAACCGCCTCCAGCCTCGCGTCGCTCACGGTCGACGATCGTACCTCCGAGCGCGTCGTGCATTGCCGCAGGTGGCGACTCGACCAGCGTAGAATCGCGGTCCCGACGCGCAGCGAAGGAGGCCGAAGGCGTATGGCGCGAGACCCAAAGCACGACATCCTCTTCGAGCCGATCCAGATCGGCCCGAAGACCATGAAGAACCGCTTCTACCAGGTGCCGCACTGCAACGGCTTCGGGTCGGAGAAGCCGATGAACCAGGCCTACTTCCGCGCCATGAAGGCCGAGGGCGGCTACGGCGGGGTGTGCACCGAGTACTGCTCGATCTCACCGGAGTCCGACGACACGCACCGCGTGTCCGCGCGCCTCTGGGACGACGACGACATCAAGAACCTCTCGGTCATGTGCGACATGCTCCACGAGCACGGCGCCCTCTCCGCCTGCGAGCTCTGGTACGGCGGCCCGCACGCCCCCTGCATGGAGACGCGTTGCGTGCCGCGGGGCCCGTCGCAGATCCCGAGCGACTTCGAGTACCTGACGTACTGCATCGAGGCCGACAAGGACGACATCCGCTACCTGCAGAAGCTCTACGTGGACGCCGCCAAGCGCGCGCGCACCGCAGGCTTCGACATCGTCTACGTCTACGGCTCCCACTCCTACCTGCCGCAGCAGTTCCTGACCCCGTACTACAACAAGCGCACCGACGAGTACGGCGGCTCGCTCGAGAACCGGGCCCGGTTCTGGCGCGAGACGATCGAGCAGGTGAAGGAGGCCGTCGGCGACGACACCGCCATCGCCGTGCGGCTCTCGTGCGACATGTTCATGGGCGAGGCGGGCACGCAGCTCGAGCGCGACGCCGTCCCGTTCGCCCAGATGGTCGACCACCTCGTCGACGTGTGGGACATCAACCTCTCCGGCATCGCCGAGTGGGGCGAGGACGCCACGCCGTCGCGCTTCTACGAGACGGGCCGCGCCATCCCCTGGCAGAAGCGCATCAAGGAGGTCACGACCAAGCCGGTGCTCGGCGTCGGCCGCTTCACGAGCCCGGACGCGATGGTCGAGGCGATCAACGGCGGCGCGCTGGACATCATCGCGACCTGCCGGCCCTCGATCTCCGATCCCTTCCTGCCGACGAAGATCGACGAGGGCCGCCTCGACGACATCCGCGAGTGCATCGGCTGCAACGTCTGCATCTCGCGCTGGGAGATCGGCGGGCCGCCGGTCATCTGCACCCAGAACGCCACCGCCGGCGAGGAGTACCGCCGCGGCTGGCATCCGGAGAAGTTCGAGCCGGCCGCGAACGCCGACAACGACGTGCTGGTCGTCGGTGCCGGGCCGGCGGGCATGGAGGCCGCCATGATCCTCGGCAAGCGGGGCATGCGGCGCGTCCATCTCGTCGAGGCGCAGGACGACCTCGGCGGGATCATGCGCTGGATCCCGCAGCTCCCGGGGCTCGGCGAGTGGGCCCGCGTCATCAACTACCGGCGCATCCAGATCGACAAGCTGAAGAACGTCGAGTTCATCCCGAACACGACGCTCGACGCCAAGGGCGTCGCCGAGTACGGCGCCGAGATCGCGATCATCGCAACGGGCTCGTACTGGGCGACGAACGGGCTCCAGGGCTGCACGCACGACACGATCCCCGGCGCGGACGCCTCGCAGCCGTACATCCTCACCCCCGACCAGCTCATGGGCGAGGGCAAGGAGGTGCCGGGCGAGAAGGTCGTCGTCGTCGACAACGACGGCTACTTCATGGGCGTCTCGCTGGCCGAGAAGCTCGCCGCCGAGGGCAAGAAGGTCACGCTGATGACCCATCTCGGCACGATCTGCCCGTACATGCACTTCACGCTCGAGGCGCCGAACCAGCACCGCAAGCTCCACTCGCTCGGCGTCGAGATCGTGACGTACCACGTCCCGATCAAGATCGAGCAGGGCTCGGTGACCTCGGTGCACGTCTTCGACGAGCACGCGCACGAGCACGGCTGGGACGCCGACGCGGTCGTCCTCGTCACGCAGCGCCGCTCGGAAGAGAAGCTCTTCCGCTCGCTGAAGGACGACATCGGGCTCGACGCGCTGAAGGCGGAGGGCGTCCAGGCGCTCTACCGGATCGGCGACTGCGAGGCCCCGCGCCTCATCGCCGACGCCGTCTTCTCGGGCCACCGCCTGGCCCGCGAGATCGACACCGAGGACCCGTCGATCCCGCTGCCCTACAAGCGCGAGCGCAAGGTCGTGGAACGGGAACTCGCGGCACTGTAGGGGCCGGATCTCATCCGGCCCGCCGACAGGAGGGAAATGTAGGGGCCGGTCCCCGACCGGCCCGCAGCAAGAGGGGGTAGGGGCCGGATCTCATCCGGCCCGCGAAGAGGAGCGCGGATGCCATGACCGCGGCGCGGCCGGGGACGGCGACGGAGGCGACGCCGTTCCGCTTCTACGACAACCGACAGAAGTACCTGGCGTTCGTCAACACGTGCAACGAGAAGGCCGTGATCGCCACGAGAGCCGCGCAGGAGCTCAGTCGCCTGCAGCCGCGCCCCCCGGCTCTGAGGATGTTCGACGCCGGCATGGGCGACGCGACGGTGCTGTCTCGCCTGATCCGCACCGTGCACCGGTACTTCCCGACCGTGCCGCTCGTGGCGGTGGCGAAGGAGATCAGCTTCGAGGACGTGCGCCTCGGCCTGGAGAAGCTGCCGGACCGCTTCTACGAGCATCCGCACACCGTTCTCGCGATCACCAACATGACGTACGCGGACGCACCGCACCTGACGGTGAGCGACCCGGACCAGGCGGCGGAGCTGAACTGGCACGTGGTTCGGCTGACCGGTACCTCGTCGTACGACTACGAGCAGCAGATCGAGGCGCTCGCCCCGGTGCTCGCGCACGGCTGGCAGACGACGCCGAGCCCGCAGACGGGGAACCCGACGTACGTGCGCCCGTCGGTTCTCGTCGTCTACCGGGAAGATCACGAGTTCCTGCTGCACGACGTGATCCCACGACCCGGCGACTTCGACGGCAGCTACGACTTCGTCCTCGCCTCGCAACCGTGGCGCGCCCGGACGCCGGCAGAGTTCAAGGCGCAGAAGATCCTCGCGCCGCTCGCGCGTAGCCTGGCCCCGGGAGGCTCGCTGCTGACGATCCAGTCGTACGGGCGCGATCCGGCGCTCGAGATCGTGCAACGCCTCTGGCCGGGCGAGGAGCCCTTCCAGGTCGACCGGCACCGGCTGCTCGAGGCGCTCCGCGCGGAGCTCGGCGAGGACGCGAGCGACTTCGACCTCTCCGATCCGTCGGACGAAGAGGCGCTTGTTTCGGTACCAGATGCACACCCTGCCGTCGGAGATCGGCGACCGGATCGGAACCTCGACCCTCTTCGCCGCATGGAACGCCGCCATCTACGTGAACCAGATCGAGGACGAGCGTCTCGATCGCGTCGTGCACGACGGCTCCTACATCAATGCCACGCAGTCCGTGCTGCAGAAGCACGGCGGCCTCTGGTTCAACGACGAGGCGTTCGTCGTCAGGCGCCTGAAGCCGAGCGCCGGTTGATGCTCCGCGACGTGCTGGCAGCGGGCGACTTCGTCGTCACGGCCGAGCTCGGCGCCCCGCTGAATCCGGATCCCGAGCTCGTGCGCCAGAAGGCGCGGGCTCTCGCCGGCCACGTCCACGCCGCCAACGTCACCGACAACCAGGCCGCGACCGTGAAGCTGTCGCCGCTCGCCTGCTCCGTCTGGACGCAGGAGACGGGGCTCGAGCCCGTCATGCAGCTCACGACGCGCGACCGGAACATCATGGCGCTGCAGTCCGACCTTCTCGGCGCCTGGGCGCTGGGCGTGAGAGCGGTGCTGGCGCTCGGAGGCGACCCGCTGAAGGTCGGGCCGTACGAGTCGCTCGCGACGCCTGTCTCGGATCTCGACTCGCTCGGGCTGGTGCGGCTGATCGTCGGGCTCAACGAGGGACGCCTCGCCGCCGGAGAGACGCTCGAGAGCCCGACGGCGTTCCTGGTGCTCAGCGCCGCGAACCCGCTCGTCGACACGGTCGAGCGGCTGGAGCAGAAGCTCGACGCCGGGACGGGCTGCTTCCAGACGAACATCGTCTACGACGTCGCCCGCTTCGCGGAGTGGTTCGCGCCGGTGGTCGCAGCGGGAGTCCCCGAGCGGGCGCCCGTGCTGGTGGGCGTGATGCCCCCGCGCAGCACGCGGATGCTGCGGCACATGCACGAGCACATCCCCGGCATCGAGGTCGACGAGACGACGTTCGCGCGCATGGAGGGCCTCGAGGGAGACGACGCCAAGGCGGCCGGCGTAGCGCTCACCGTCGACGTCGTCCGGCGCCTGCGGGAGGTACCCGGGGTGGCGGGCGTCCACATCATCGCTCCGGGGTGGGAGGCAGAGGCCGTGCCGCGTGTCGTGACCGGCGCCGGGCTCGTGGCGGCGAAAGGCGACGCCGCAATCGGCTAGATGGTGAGCGTGGCCGGTTCGCGCGGTCCCGGGAGCAGCGCCGACAGTAGACTCCGGCGCCATGAAGATCGTGGTGTGCGTCAAGCAGATCGCGACGCTCGGGGACGAGGTCGAGTTCACCGACGACGAGCGTGACGTCGACCCCGACTTCCTCGAGTTCGCGATCAACGAGTGGGACACGTACGCGACCGAGGAGGCGCTGCGCATCAAGGAGGCCGGCGGGGACGACGGCGAGGTCGTGGTCGTCACCGTCGGCGACGAGGACGCCGAGGACGCGATGCGCCGCGCCATGGCGATGGGGGCCGACCGCGGCATCCGCATCGACGGCGAGACGGTGCCGGTCGGCGACCCGATCGCGACCGCGCGGGCGCTCGCCGAGGTCGTGCGGCGCGAGGCGCCCGACCTCGTCTTCTGCGGCGTCCAGTCCTCGGACGCCGTCCAGGGCGCGACCGGAGTCGCCCTCGCCGAGCTGCTCGGGCTCCCCCGCGTCGCGGTGGCGAAGAAGGTCGACCTGCAGGACGGCACGGCGGTCGTCCAGCGCGAGCTCGAGGGCGGCATGATCGACGTGACGGAGGTGGACACCCCCGCCGTCCTCACGATCCAGACGGGGATCAACGAGCCGCGCTACGCGACGCTGCGCGCCATCAAGCAGGCGGAGCAGAAGGAGATCGAGGTCGTCGAGCCAGGCGATCTCGGCGAGCCGGCGGCGCGCGTGACACGGATGTTCGTACCGCCGAAGGGCGAGGGCGCCGAGATGCTCGGCAAGGATCCCGCCGAGGTCGCCGGGCGGATCAAGCAGCTGATCGAGGAGAGGCTGCGATGAGCGTCCTCGTGGTGGCCGAGCACATCGGGGGCAGGTTCGCGACGTCACGCTCGAGCTCGTCTCGGCGGCCCGCGAGCTCGGAGGCCCCGTGACCGTCGCCGTGATCGCGGCCGACCCGTCCGGGCTGGCCGACCAGGTGAACCGCGAGGGAGTGGACGAGATCGTCACCGTCGCCGCCGGCGACGCCGAGTTCGAGAACGACGTCTACCAGGCCGCGGTCGAGGCTCTCGTCGAGGATCGCAAGCCGCGCGTCACGCTGATGGGCTTCACCGTCAACTCGATGGGCTACGGGCCGGCGCTCGCCGCGAAGCTCGGGCTCGGGTTCGCGACCGACGTCTTCTCCGTGCGCGACGACGGAGGAGCCCTGGTCGCACAGCGGGCCTTCTACGGCGGCAAGGTGCACGCCGAGCTCGAGTTTCCCGGCCACGACTCGGTGCTGCTCCTGCTGCGACCCGCCACGTGGCAGCCGGCCGAGGGGCAGGGATCCGCGTCCGTCTCCTCGTTCTCCGTCACTCCGTCCGAGTCCCGTGCCCGTCACCGGAGCTTCGAGGAAGCCCCCGTGGCCGACGTGGACATCACCACGGCCGACTTCCTGCTCTCGATCGGACGCGGGATCGGCGAGAAGGACAACATCCCGCAGTTCGAGGAGCTGGCCGAGAAGCTGGGCGCGACGCTCTCCGTGTCACGGCCGATCGTCGACGCCGGCTGGATGCCCTCCGCCCGGCAGGTGGGGCAGTCCGGCAAGACCGTGAAGCCGAAGCTCTACCTCGCGTTCGGCATCTCGGGCGCCGTGCAGCACCTCGCCGGGATGAAGACGGCGGGCACGATCATCGCGATCAACACCGATCCCGAGGCGTCGATCTTCAACGTCGCCCACTACGGCGCCACCTGCGACCTCTTCGACGTCGCGGAGGAGCTGGAGAAGCTCTTCTAGCGGGCCGGAAGATCCGGCCCCTACGGGTGACCCGTACGGCCGGATATATCCGGCCCGACGCGGGAGAAGGAGACGTAGGGGCCGGTCCCCGACCGGCCCGAAGAGGAGAGGTGTAGGGGCCGGATCTCATCCGGCCCTCAGCCGAAGCTGTGGTGACCCTCGCCGGTGCTGGTCGCCGCGACCGCGAGCCGGCGTCGACGGTAGACGATCGTCGCGGCGATCAGGCCGTTCCCGAGGACGAAGTAGACGGGGTAGACGAGCAGCGCCGCGCTCGCAGCGTTGACCGCGAGCGCCGCCAGCACGCCCGCCACCGAGGCGAGCACGTACGTGCTCAGCGTCTCCGAACCGGGATCCGCCCAGGTCTTGGGAAGCATCATGGCCACGCCGACGAGATCCGCGGCGACCACCGCGCAGGTGGCGACCGTGGGATTCGAGGCTGTCAGCCACACAACGACCCCAGCGCCGGCGAGGAGAAGCATCGCGCCATTGGTGCGGGTGAGGGCCCCGTACCCGCGCTTCAGCGACAGCGCGAAGATGGCGAGGATGAGCACGGTCTGCGTGCCCACGAACAGCAGGCTCCAGGTCGCTTCGTCCGCCCGCTGCGACGCGAAGCCGACGGCGCCGAGGACGCCCCAGATGAGCCAAGTCCCGCGATGGGGCCGTGTCTTCCCGCGGAGCGTGTCGCGGACGTAGGGCGCGGTGTCGATCGCGCTGATCACGGCCGCAGCGATTCCGAGCGCCGCAGCCAGCTCCACGCTCATCGGCGAGGTTAGCCTCGAGAGGAACCGGCCGCCGTCCTGGCGACCGTTATCGCGCCCGCCTTCGCGACCGAGACCCGGAGCCCCTCGAACCCTGCGCCGGAGCCGTAGGCGATCTCGATCGCGACCCGGTCTCCGGCAGTGAGCGCGACGGGCTCGATCGGGACGATGACCGGCATGTTGAGGTCCGTCGTCGCGCCGAGCTCGTGCGCGCCGTCGAGGTAGCTGCGCCCGCGAAGCAGCAGGGCGTTGGCCGTCCCCGTTCGCTGCGCGGGAACGACCAGCTCCGCCTCGACGGCGACCGAGACGGCGCCGCCCGAGAGGTCGATATCGAGGTAGCCGGCCGGCGCCGTCAGCCGCTCGGCCACCCGCTCCACGACGCCGAAGTTGCGGGCCTGGAGGACGAACGGCATCTGGAGCCCGTGGAAGTCGAAGTCGTAGGTCACGAGCTGCAGGCTCGCCGCGTACCGGCGGGGCAACACGCGCGCCCCCGGAGCGAGATTGCCGCGCTCGTGGAGGCGGTTCATCGCGTGGACCTGGTGCTCGGCCACGAGCCCGGTGTCGAGCAGCTCCATGGTGACGACGTCGAACTGCTCGTCGAGCTCGATCGCGGTGGCGTCCGCCTCCACCACCTCGACGACGTCGCCCAGGCCGTTCGCCTCGGCGTTCGCGCGCGCGACGGCCGCGAGATCGGGGGCGATCTCGATCGCGAGAACCCTGCTGGCGCCGGCCCTCGCCGCGAGCAACGCGAGGATGCCGGAGCCGGTCCCGACATCCAGGACGCGGTCTCCAGGCTCGACGCAACGCTCGACCGCATTGCGGAAAGCGCGCGTCCGGCGCTCGTCGAGCAGGCACTCGCCGGCGATCATCAGGTTCGAGAAAACGTCCATCAGCGCTCGAGGACGCGGGTAGAGGCCAAACCGCCGAAGAACTGCCGGGCGATGGTTGCCACGATCTCGGGATCGAAGGCCCGGCAGCTGAAAACGTCGACGAAGCAGCGGCGGCCATGCTCGTCGGCATGGACGACGATGCTGCTCGTCTTGATGAACTGCATCGCCGACCAGCCCTCCAGCTCGCCCTCGCCGAACCGCTCGAGGTACGTGGGGCCGTGCGCCTCCATCCCGATCGCAGGAACGACCTCGCCGACGAACGCCCTGATCGCGTCGGGATCGCGGAGCGCGCTCGCATCACAGCCGCGGAGGTCGACGGCGGCGAGCATTCCCCAGGACGTCTGTCGGCTGGTTGCTGGGGCGCTCGCTCCGTGCACCACCGATCTGCCTCCATCGAACGGCACGATTCCAGGCTAGGAAACGAACCCGGTCACAGCTAGCGGGTTTCCCCTAGGACCTCTGGTGTCAGGCCCTAGTCGACGGAACCCGCCAGGGTGTCAGATCGACTCGAGCGGGGCGATGTCGACGATCTCCCGCGCCCTGCGGGCCAGCCGCGCGTCGGTCGTGAGCAGCGCACAGCGGTTTCGCGCTGCCAGCGCGACGTACTCGGCGTCGTACGTGCGGGCCCATCCCAGCCGGACCGCGATCCGGTAGGACGCGTGCTCGAGCGACCCCGGCGGCTCGAGCGCGATCGGAGCATTGACGATGCGCTCGAGCGCGGCCTCCGCTTCGGCATCGTCGAGGTCGCCTCTCCACGCGAGCTGCCGCAGCGCCGAAGTCGCCTCGGAGCGCAGGAGCGCAGGCGCGATCGCCTCGTGCGGCACAAGTCGCTCGGCGGCGTCGCGCAGGACCAGGTGGACGGCGGCGCTCGCGTCGACGACGAGCATTAGTGCTCGGCGCGCTGGCGGCGGATGATCCCGGCGATGCTCGGAAGAGGCCGGCCGGTCACCGGGGCGCCCCAGGAGGCTGGAATCGGCAACTCGTCGGCTGCGAGCACGTCCTCGAGATCCGCCTCCTCGATGACGTGCTGCGTGCCGATCTTGCGTGCCCGCAGCCTTCCGGAGCGGATCCAGCGCCGGATCGTCTCGGGATTTCGCGCGGCCAACCGGGCCGCCTCCGGGACGGTCAGCATTGGTGTAGTATACAACATGCTGTCTGGCCAGGACGCCGCGGCCGGAACGAAGCTCGTCCTCGTCCTCTCCGAGAACTGGACGCTCACGCTGCCGCGCGACCTGCGCACGCTCGTGAGCATGGCCGTCGAGGCGGAGGAGGCGGGCTTCGACGCCGTCATGGTGAGCGAGCACGTGGTGCTCGGCCCGGGCGCCGACGCCGAGGGGCTGCCCGCGAACCCGCGCGACTACGCCCTGCCCGGGAACCAGGACCCCGAGACGCCGTGGCCGAGCTCTCTCGTACTGCTCTCGGCGATCGCCTCCGCCACGACGCAGCTGCGCCTGGCCGCGAGCGCAATCATCGCGCCGCTCCGCCACCCGCTCCTGCTCGCCAAGGACCTCGCGACGCTCGACCTGCTCTCGGAGGGCCGCCTCGTCGTCCAGCCGACCGTGAGCTGGCACAGACCCGAGTACGAGGCGCTCGGCGTCCCGTTCGAGAAGCGCGGCGAGCTGCTCGACGAGCACCTCGCGGCGTGGGCCGCCCTGTGGCGCGAGACGCCGGCGACGTTCGAGGGGCGCCACTACCGCTTCCGGGACGTCTACCTCGAGCCGAAGCCCTGGCGGCCCGACGGGCCGAAACTGTGGTTCGGCGGCGCCTCGCTGCACGACCGCCTGCTCCGCCGGCTCGTGCGGTACGGGCACGGCTTCAACCCGCTCGGCTCCCCCACCGACGCCGATCTCGGGCGGCTGCGCGCGGCGCTCGCCGACTCCGGGCGCGACCTCGACGAGCTCGAGCTCGTCGGCGGCACGCGCGGCCGCTTCCCGGGCCCGGACAGCGTGGCCGACCTGGACGAGGCGCTCGCCGCGATCCCGGGACAGGTCGCCCGGGGCTTCACGTCGATCTGCATCAAGCCGTCGCAGTTCATCGACGATCCGAGAGAGCTCGGCGCCTGGTGCCGGATGGTCGTGGCGCGAGTGGCGGCGTTCGGGTAACCGCGTGGGCCGGTGGGATCCGGCCCCTACGAACCGTCGACGCAGGGCCATTCTCGGCGGCGCTGGGCCGGTAGGGACCGGTTCCTACGAACCGTCGGGCCCGCCGATCCGGCCCCATGGTCCGTCGCAGCGGGCCGGATGAGATCCGGCCCCTACACCGTCGAAGGGTTGCTGTAGGGGCGGGTCCGACCCGCCCTCTCGCCAACGTCCGACGGCCGGTCGGACCGGCCTACGGGCCGGGCGAGCGGCCGTCGATCTGGGCGCGGAGGCCTTCCACCCATCCCGCCGCGTCGCGCCACGCCTTCGTCGCCGCCGCCCGCCGGGAACGGCCGTCCTTCGATTCGGCGACGGGATAGGAGCCGAGAAACTTGACCCGCCCGTGCTTGGCGGAGAGCTCGCGGAGCGCGTCGGCGACGAGCTCGTCCGCGATGTGCCCCTCGAAGTCGATGACGAAGCAGTAGCGGCCGAGCCCCTCCTTCGTCGGGCGGGAGTGGAGGTTCGAGAGGTTGAGCGAGCGAGCCGCGAACTCCTGCAGGATCGCGAGCAGCGAGCCGGGACGGTCGGCGCGCTGGAAGCACACGATCGTCGTCTTGTCGTGGCCGGTCGGCGCCGGCACCCCGTGCCCGAGGACGGCGAAGCGGGTCACGTTCTCCGGGTGATCCTCGATCTCCGCCGCCACCACCGAGAGCCCGTAGAGGTCCGCCGCAAGCCGGTTCCCGATCGCGGCCAGGCCCGGCTTGCGGGAGCGGGCGACCTGCTCGATCGCGCCGGCCGTCGAGTTGGCCGCCAGCAGCTCGACCCCGGGCAGCCGCCGCTCGAGCCACTCCCGGCACTGGCCGGTCGCCGCCGGGATCGACACGACGGCGCGCACGTCTCGCAGCCGCGTGGCCGGCTTCGCGACGAGGTTGAGCGAGATCGGCCTGATCAGCTCGCGCCGGATGAGGACGTCGGCGCCGAACACGAGAGCGTCGACGGTGAGGTCGATCGAGCCCTCGATCGCGTTCTCGAGCGGCACGACGGCAGCGTCCACCTCGCCGCCCGCAACCGCGGCGATCACCTCGGGGATCGACCCCTTCGGCACGTGCTCGGCTGCGCCGAGATCACGCTCGGAGAGCAGCGCCTCTTCCGTGAACGTCCCGCGCGGGCCGAGGAAGGCGATCCGAGGCATGGTGAGGGATGATAGGGCGCGGCCCAGGGCTAGAACACCTCGGCCGGTGGTACCGTGCCCGGCGTCGGACAGATCGACCACCTCAACATCGGGGTCTCGGACCTCGAGGCGAGCAAGGCCTTCTACGAGCAGGCGCTGGCGCCGCTCGGGCTGACCGCGCTGATGGCCGGCCCCTGGGGAGTCGGCTTCGGGCGTGAGGGGAAGCCGGAGTTCTGGATCTCGAATCGAGGCGTGTCGGGCCCCTTGCACGTTGCCTTCAGCAGCCCCGATCGGGCCACCGTGGACGCATTCCACGAGGCGGCGCTCGCCGCCGGCGGCCGCGACAACGGCGCTCCCGGCCTGCGGCCGGACTACCACCCGTCCTACTACGGCGCCTTCGTGCTCGATCCCGACGGCAACAACGTCGAGGCGGTAACGCACCGGCCCGAGTAACCCCGGCGAGTGTTCCGTCTTGGAAGTCCCTTGATGCTCCGGCGCGCGAAAAGCGAGCCGGGCAAGGACGCAGGGAGCGTCAATACTGGACAAGTATTGGCGCGACCGAGGACACAGCACGGTGACGCTTTGCAGCCGCCGGAGCGCAAGACGACTTTCGGGACGGAACACTAGGGCGGGTCGTCGCCGGATACGGCCCAGCGAGCGGGTTACAGTGGTCTCCGGTGCTCGCCGAGGTAACCACCCGGGAGACGTTCGACGGCCTGGCCACGTGGCAGGTCGCCTTCTGGTACTTCCTCATCTTCGTCTCGACGACGGTCTTCTTCTGGGGCGTCTACCGGCTCGTGCAGAAGTACCGCCGCAGCCGGCAGGGGATCCGGCTCGAGCGCTCCGACGCCAAGCCCGCGATGCGGCGAGTCGCGCGCGCAACCCACACCGTCTTCACGCACGCATGGATCCGCCGGCGCGACCCGCTTGCAGGGCTCGGCCACCTGTTCGTCTTCTACGGCTTCCTCGTCCTCTTCATCGGAACCGCGATCCTGGCCTTTCAGGACGACATCGCCGCCCCGCTCGGCTTCGAGTTCTGGACGGGCTGGTTCTACAAGGCCTACTCCGCCTTCCTCGATGTCTTCGGGGCAGCGCTCGTGGTCGGGATCGCGGTCATGGCGATCCGCCGCGGCGTGCTCAGGCCCTTCCGGCTCAGCTACCGGCGCGTCGATCGCGCCGAGGGCGAGGACGACCGGCGCGGCTACGTAATCGGAGACTGGGCCTTCCTCGGCATCATCTTCTTCCTGGCCCTGACCGGCTTCCTGCTCGAGGCGTTCCGCGTCGCCGTGGATCGCCCGCCCGTCGAGGTCTGGGCGCCGATCGGCTGGCTCGTCGGCAACGCCTTCCGCACCATCGGGCTCTCGGGCCAGGCTGCCAACGACGCGCGGCTCGTCGAGTGGTGGGTGCACGGCGTCGTCGCGCTCGGGTTCGTCGCGTCGATCCCGTTCACGAAGGCCGTCCACATGCTTGCCGGCCCCGCGGGCGTGGCGCTTCGGCACGAGAAGCCCGGTCAGCGCCTGGCTCCGCTGCCGGCCGACACGAAGCCCGAGGACGTCGGCTACGCGACGATCACCGCCCTCTCGCCGCGGCACCTCGTCGACCTCGACGCGTGCACGAAATGCGGTAAGTGCCACGAGGCGTGCCCTGCTCGCGCGTCCGGCTACCCGCTCTCGCCGCGCGACCTCATCCTCGACCTGCGGGAGGTGGCGGAGGGCTCCCTCGGCATTCGGGCCGCTCTCGGCCGCGGGCCGCTCTTCGACGTCTCGGAGCCGATCGCCGGCGGCGTCATCCGGCAGGAGACGCTCTGGTCGTGCATGCAGTGCATGGCCTGCGTCGAGATCTGCCCGGTCGGGATCGAGCACGTCCCGATCATCAACGAGCTGCGCCGCCAGCTCGTCGAGCGCGGCGAGATGGACTCCCTGCTCCAGTCGACGCTCGAGACGATCTACACGTCCGGCAACTCCTTCGGCGAGGCGAAGCGCAAGCGGGCGCGCTGGGCGAAGGAGCTCGACTTCGAGCTCAAGGACGCGCGCAAGGAGCCGGTCGACGTCCTCTGGTTCGTGGGGGACTACGCGTCGCTCGACCCGCGCAATCAGCGCAACACCCAGGCGCTCGCGCGCATCCTCCACTCAGCCGGCGTCGACGTCGGGATCCTCTTCGAGGCGGAGAAGACGGCCGGCAACGACGTGCGCCGCGCCGGCGAGGAAGGGCTCTTCAGCTCGCTCGCGGAGGAGAACATCGAGACGATCTCCGGCTGCGAGTTCAACCGCATCCTGTCGAGCGACCCGCACTCCTACAACACGCTCAGGAACGAGTACCCGGAGCTCGGCGCCCCGTGGTCGGCGGACCAGGTCGTGCACCACTCCGAGCTCCTGCTCGAGCTGCTCGACGCGGGCGCGATCGTCCCTGACAAGCGGCTCGGATACCGCATCACGTACCACGACCCGTGCACGCTCGGCCGCTTCAACGGCGTCTACGAGCCTCCGCGCGAGGTGCTGCGGCGCATCGGCTGCGAGCTCGTCGAGATGCCCCGCAACCGGGACAACTCGTTCTGCTGCGGCGCCGGCGGCGGGCGCATCTGGATGAAGGAGCTGAAGCGCGAAGACGCCCAGCGCCCGAGCGAGAACCGGATCGACGAGGCCGTCGCGCTCGGAGGGATCGACCTCTTCACCGTCGCCTGCCCGAAGGACGTGACCATGTACGAGGACGCGATCAAGACGTCCGGCCACGCCGCGGAGATCGAGCTGCGGGAGCTGTCCGAGCTCGTGCTCGAGTCGCTTGCGCTCGAGCCGGTGGCGGTCGCAGCCGCCGAAGACTCGGAGCCGTAGGGGCCGGATCTCATCCGGCCCGCTCGTTCTTCGTGCGCCCGCCGTTACTCGTCCTCGACCGCCATGCCGAGGATGTCCTCGCGCGAGAGCTTGCCGACGAGAACCGGGTGGTCACGGCCGATCATCGCAGTCTCAGCACGTAAGCTGCTCGCAGCTGCAAGAACCGACCCGAAGGGAGCCGAGATGGCGACGACCGAGACGAGGATGACGACCGAGCGCCTCGACGCGTTCATGGATGCCTGGAATGCGCACGACGTCGACGCCATCGTGGGCTTCTTCGCAGAGGACTGCGTCTTCCACCCCTCCGTCGGCACCGAGCTCATGGGTGGCACCTACGTCGGCAAGGACGAGGTGCGCCGCGGGATCGCCGCGTTCTTCGAGCGCTACCCGGACGGCCGCTTCGAGGACGCGAGCGCGTTCGTCGCAGGCGACCGGGGAGCGTCCGAGTGGACGTTCGTATCCGGCGACTCGGCGGTCCGCGGCTGCGACCTGTTCGAGTTCCAGGGCGACCGCATCAGCGTCAAGAACGCCTTCCGCAAGAACCGTCCGTAGGCAACGCCGCCGCGCTACCCGGCCTCGACGCCGACGACGAAGTCGATCGTCGGGTCGAGAATCTGCTCGATCAGCGTCTCGTCCGGCGTGACGCCCATCTCGCGGCAGCGGTTGCGGTAGTGCCGGACCTTCTGCGTCTGGTACTTGTCGAGGTCGAGGCCCGGCACCGCCTTCTGGTACTCCACGAGCCCGACGATGTTGCCGCGGAACTCGTCGAACGTCGCGTGCACGAGCGCCTCCCGCGACGGGTCCTTCTCGACGAGAAGGCGGATCGCCTCGGTGCCGAACGTGATGTGACGACCCTCGTCGGCAAGGATCCGCCGGAAGCCCTGGCGCAGGGTAGGCAGCGCGTCCCAGAGCTCGGTCGTGTCGATCACGATCTCGTAGGACGGCATCGTCAGCACGCCCTCCGCGAAGCCGTTGTAGAGCGTGGCAAAGCGGACGAACTCGTCCTCGATGGCGCCCTCCTCCCCCGAGGCGACCGCCTCCGTCAGCTCCCGGCCGTAGCGCGGCAGCCCCTCGTGGAGGAGCTCCTTCAGCTCGAAGCGCCCGGTCGGATCGACGGTCGCACCGCGCTCGAGGAAGTACGGACCCACCTCGTCCGGCTCGAGGATCCCCGCGACCTGCTCGTGCCAGAGCGCGAAGAACTGGGCGTGCTTCGCCTCCTCGAGCATGAACGTCCCCAGGAACATGACCCAATCGAAGCGGTCGAGCGCCCTCGCGGCCGCGATCATGGGGAGAAGCTCGTCCGTGACCGCCTGCTCCCCGGCGAAGAAGCGCACGGTGATGCCGAGGATCTGCCGCCGCTGCGCCTCCGACAGGCGCTGCCAGTCCTCCGCGTCCTGGCCGAAGTCGAGCTCGCGCGGGTTCCAGACGTTCCCGACGGCCTTCTCGTACTTGCGGTAGATCGGGCCTCGCATCATCTCCCGCGTGAAGTGGAACTTCGCCATGGCATCTCCTCCTAGGTCGCGGCCCGGCGATCAGCGATCAGACCGATCAGCTCGAACATGATCGCCGCGGCGACCTGGGCCGTGATCTGGTTGGGCGAGTCCTTCGTCGGCATGAGGCAGACGACGTCGGCGCCGATCACCTCCGTGCCGCGCATCGCCTGGAGCAGCCGGCGCGCCTCGTCCATCGTGAAGCCCGTGAACGCGGGCTCGAGGTTCGACACAGCCGGCGCGACGGATGGGTCGAGGCAGTCGAGATCGAACGTGATGTACACGGGTGCATCCCCGACGCGCTCCCGGATCAGCTCGATGCAGTGCTCCGCACCGAGCTCGCGGTAGCGGTCGATCGGGATGACTTCGTAGCCCAGGTCGTAGCTCGGCTGCAGCCAGTCGGGGGTTCGCGGATTGCCGCGGATGCCGATCTGGACGCTGTATGCCGGATCGACCTGGCCCTGGCGGACGAGGTAGCTCGCCCAGTGCGCAGCGGACTTCTTTGCGCCGAGCCAGTGCGGAATCGACTCGTAGGCGTCGATGTGGGCGTCGAGGTGGAGCAGCGCGACCTTGCGGTCGCCGGTGAGCTTCGAGCCCTCGGTCGCCAGCCCCTGCACGATCCCACCGGTGACCGAGTGGTCGCCCCCGATCGCCACCGTGGGCGTCCCGGCCTTCGCGGCCCGCGCGAAGAAGTCCGTGATCCGCTCGATGCAGCGCTCGTTGTCGTTCGCCTCGGGGAACGGCACGTCGCCCAGGTCGTGGATCCGGCACGTCTCCCACGGGGAGAAGCCGAAGGCCGCGTGGTAGCGCCGCTGCACGGCCGAGACATGACGGACGGCGCGCGGCCCGAGGTGCTGGTCGCGCTCGGTCGAGGCGTTGCCCGAGGCATGCGGCACGCCGACCAGGGCGATATCGCAGCCGGCCGGATCCGGATCGACCGGGCAGCGGAATAGCGTCGCAGGCCCCCACCAGTACAGCCCCTCCACCATCATGCGATCGCCGGGGTCGAGCTCGTCGAGGCTCATCCACCCTCCTCACCTGCGTTACACAATGAGGGCATTCTAGTGTGTAACATTTCCGTATGCTGAAGCGCGTGCAGCTCATGCTGGACGAGGAGCTCGATGCAGCCGTCGCCCGCGAGGCCAAGATCCGACAGCGTCTCCCGAGTCCGAGGTCGTGCGGAGCATCCTCAGGGAAACGCTTCTGCCGCCATTGCCTCCGCTCGAGGAGGATCCGTTATGGGAGTGGGTCGGCAGCGGGAAGGGGGCGCCGCGCGACTCGGCAAGCATCGATGAGGTGCTCTACGGCCCGCTGCTGGCCGACCGGTGATCTTCGTCGACACTCGTTCTGGGTGGCGCTGGCCCTACCGGAGGACGACCGAGCGGCCGAAGCACGCCAGTTGGTGCAACGGTGCGACACCGCGCCGCTCATCACGTCGAACCATGTACGCGGGGAGACCTGGACGTTCCTCCGGCGACGGGACAGTCACCGCACCGCGACGGGCTTCCTCGACATGCTCGGTCGGAGCGCGCGGATACAGGTGCACCGAGTCGGTGAAGAACTCGAGGACGAGGCGCTCTCATGGCTGCGCCGCCACGACGAGCGGCTCTACTCGTTCGTCGACGCGACGAGCTTCGCGCTGATGCGCTCACTCGGGATCCAAGAGGCGCTCGCCTTCGACGGCGATTTCGCGGCGGCCGGCTTCGTCGAGCTGCGACGCCGACTGAACGGCGGGCCGGATCCGGCCCGCCGGCCCCTACGAGCTCATCCGAGCAGGCTCGCGACCTTGCGGGCGTTCACGATGCCGCTCTCGATGGCGCCGTCGATGAAGCCGTTCCAGCCGTCGGCCACGTCCGAGGTGGCAAGGAAGACACGGCCCTCGGGCCGCTGCAGCTCGGCCAGGTAGCGCGTCAGCTGGTTCGGGCGGTACATCGACCAGGTCCCCTGCGTGAACTCGTCGCCCGTCCAGTTGTGGGCGTGCGTCTCGACGATCTCGTGCCCCGCCAGGAGGTCGCCCGCGGCGCTCGCGACCGCTTCCGTGTCCTCGGGGTCGAGGGCCGCAGCGTCGGAGCCGAACGAGACGAAGAGCGTGTCGCCGTCGACCTTGTACTCGGACTGGAGGAACGTGATGCCGCTCGTGCTCGGGGCGACGGCGAAGTAGTCGTGATCGCCACGGACGCGGATCCACACCTTGACGCCGTGCGAGGACTGGCCCTCCGCCGCGGCGGCCCGCTTCCCGTCGGCGAGCGCCGGCGTGAAGTCGATCCCGCCGAGGACGTTCAGGGGAACCGCCACGATCGCCGCCCGAGCCTCGATCGTCTCGCCGTCACGCGTTCGCACCGCCGCGCCGTGCTCGCCCTGCTCGACCGCGGCCACCGGCGTCTCGAGGCGGACGTCGAAGCCGCCGTCGCCGGCGATCGCCTCGACGAGGCTGCGGGTGCCCGTGACGATCTTGTAGCGGGCGATGCAGTCCATCAGCATCTGGAAGCTGTGACCCGAGAGCGCGTACCAGCGCAAAGCCGCGGCGAGCCCCGTCTCGTGGAGGTAGGCGCTGCAGCAGGTCGCCCAGAGGCCGTCGTTCACGTCCGCGGTCTCCCGGTCGAAGCCGATCTCGTCGACACGGTCCTGGATCGAGAGGGCGTCCACGGCTGCGATGTCCGAGAAGAGCGGCTCGTGCGGCCGCTCGAGCCACTCGCGCGCGTCATGGCACATGCGGTCGGTGCCGTCGACCATGATCCGCCAGAGCTCCTCGGGCGGCCCCTGCTTCAGCTCGCGCCCCACGAGCCACCCGACCCTGCTGGGCGGCGTCGCCTCGGTGACCTCGAGGCCGTAGCGGCGAAGCTCCGCCCAGACGTACGGCTGATGCCAGTGCACCCAGGTGCCACCCATCTCGACCTGCTTGCCGGCGAAGGTGGACGTCCACGTGCGACCGCCAAGGCGATCTCGAGCCTCGAGGAGAACTGTCCGGTACCCCGCCTGCTGCAGCTCGCGGGCGGCGGTGCAGCCCGCAAACCCCCCGCCGACGACGACGACGTCGTAGCCGGATGCCATCAGGCGCCGCTCACGGCGAGCTTTCCGACGGACTTCGCACCGAGCACGATCTGGATTCTCGGCCGACTGCTCGCACGCTGTCAAGCCTCGGCTACGGTAGCGCCATGGACGAGGCCTCCTGCTCGACGCTCTCCATCGCCCTCGGCGAGCCCCTCGGCGCCACGGCGCCGGAGGCGTCGGCGTGGCTGCTCGTCGAGCAGCCGGGCGCCTGGGGACGAAAGGCGCTGGCCGAGTCGCAGCTCGATCCGGAGATCGGGTCGGAGCTCGAGCGGCGCGCCAAAGCGCTCGGCATCAAGGCGCTCCTCGTCAAGCGCCCGGGGCGCAACGGAAGCGCCGGAGCCGCCCGTACCGTCATGCTCGGCCGCTCCGACCACGGTGGCGCGTGGCTCGAGCGGGCAACCGTCGAGCACGACACCGAGCTCCTGGAGCTCGACCTCGACGGACTGGCCGCCGGCGAGCGCGGCTACGGCGATCCGATCGAGGACGCCGTCTACCTCGTCTGCACGAACGGCCGCAGAGACGCGTGCTGCGCCGCGCTCGGCCGGCCTGTGGCGGCGGCGCTCGCCACGGCGCGACCCGAGCGGGTATGGGAGTGCTCGCACATCGGCGGGCACCGCTTCGCCGCGAATCTCGTCTGCCTTCCGGACGGCCTGTGCTACGGGCGCGTGGCGGCCGACGAGGTCGAAGGCATCGCGGCGGCGTACGAGGCGGGCCGAATCGTGGTCGAGCGCCTTCGCGGCCGGTCGTCGTTCCCGCCCGCCGTTCAGGCCGCCGACGCGTTCCTGCGCGCCCGCGAAGGGCTCGACGGGCTCGAGGCGCTCGTCCTCGAGCGGTGCGAGGCGTGGGACGGAGGCGCGACTGTGACGTTCCGGACGCCGTCCGGTCTCCTGGAGGTAGACGTGCGGAGCGAGCCCGACAGCGTTGCACGCCCGTTCTCGTGCGGCGACGAGACGGGCGAGGCGCCGCTAACGTGGACGCTCGCCGGCTGAGAGCTCGACCGGTCACAGCCCGCGAGTCTCCAGCCCGGCGTTCGCCGACCGGGCACGCCTTGCCGTACGCTGACTGCCCCAGCCGAAAGGAGACGTGTTGAGCAAGGAGACCGCGTTCTACGGCAAGCTCGCCGCGATGACCGACGAGTGGATGGACCTCTTCGGCTACTGGGCGCCCACGGTCGTCAGCGACACCCTCGGGGAGTATCGCGCCTGCCGTGAAGCGGCGGCTCTCATGGACTTCTCGATGCTGCGCAAGGTCTCGCTCGACGGGCCCGGGGCGCTCGAGCTCGTGAACGGCATCGTGACGCGCGACGTGTCGAAGCTGACGCCCGGGCAGATCGCCTACGGGGCGCTCTGCAACGCGGACGGGAAGATGATCGACGACTGCACGTCCATGATGCGCTCCGCGGATTCCGTGCGCTTCTGCGGCGCGAACGACCGCGACCACCAGCTCTTCGCGGCCGCCGCGGAGGGCGCGGGAATCGACGTACGCGAGCACACCGACGCGACGCCCCACCTCTGCCTGCAGGGTCCGCGGTCGCGCGACATCCTCCAGGGCCTGACGTCCAGCGACCTGTCGAACGCCACCTTTCCGTACTACACCTTCCGAGAGGACGTGGAGATCGCAGGCGTGCCCGTCTTCATGACCCGGCTCGGCTACACGGCCGAGCTCGGCTACGAGCTCTGGGTCGAACGCGATCGCGCCCTCGAGCTCTGGGACGCGCTGATCGAGGCCGGAACCCCTGCCGGGATGAAGGTGATCGGCATGGTCTGCCTCGACCTCTTCCGGATCGAGGGCGGCTTCATCATCGGAGGCGTCGAGTACGACGAGACGGTCTCTCCCTACGAGTGCGGCCTCGGCTGGTCGGTCGACCTCGACAAGGACGACTTCCAGGGGCGCGACGGCTGCGTTCGCGATCGTGACGCGACGACGTTGCGACTGACGAGCGTGGTGCTCGAGGGCGGCGGCGACGCCGCGAGCGGCGCGCCACTCGCGATCGACGGCCGCGAGGTCGGGCTCGTCACCCAGGCGGTCGAGTCTCCGCATCTCGGCGGCAAGACGCTGGGCCTTGCGAAGATCGACAAGGAGCTCCGAGAGCCCGGCACGGCCGTCGTGGCCACCGTCGAGGGCGAGCCGGTCCGGGGCGAAGTCGTCCGCCACCCCGTGTACGACCCGGAGCGCAAGCGCGTGAAGGAATCGTAGGGGCCGGATATATCCGGCCCCTACGGACGAACGGGTCGGTGGACCGACGAGGGCCGGATGAGATCCGGCCCCTACATATGCGGTGGGCGCGCCGACCGGCGCGCCTATTCGTATTGCAACGCCTCCAGCACGTTCAGCCGGGCGGCGCGGCGCGCCGGGAAGATCGCGGCCAGCATGCCGGCGATGATCGCGACGATCACGAACACGATCAGGCTCACGACGGGAACCGAGAAGCTGAGCCCCTCGTCCGACAGCGCCTGGGTGACGAGCACGGCGAGCAGGATTCCGAGCGCCATCCCGAGCGCCGTTCCGATGAGCGCGGTGATGATGCTCTCGTGGCGGATCATGCGCCGCACCTGACGTCGCGTCATCCCGACCGCCCGCAGCATGCCGAGCTCGCGCGTGCGCTCGAAGACGGACAGCACGAGCGTGTTGACGATCCCGAAGAGGCTGACGATCACGGACAGCGCCAGGAGCACGTAGAGCAGGTTCAGCAGGGGGTTGAGCGACTCCTGCTGGGCGTCGGAGAAGCCCTCCTTGGTGTCCAGCTTCACGCCGGGGAAGGGCTCGAGGGCTGCCTCGAGGGCTTGCTGGTTCTCGGCGGTGGTGCCGCCCGGCACGCTGATGAAGGTGTAGAGGTTGCGCGGATCCTGGAAGCTCTCGTCGAAGGCCGCCTGCGAGATCGTGATGTCCCCGAGCATCTCCCAGAACGCCGGCGCCTCGTAGATGCCCTTGACACGAACGTTGTGCGAGGTCCCGTTCGGCGTCTCGACGATGACGAGGCTGTCCAGGGTGAGCTGCTTGTCCTCGGCGACGCTCTGCTCGACGAGCGCCCCGTCGTCTCCGAACTCGTCGAGGACGGCATCCGAGCCCTCGATCCAGTCGAAGTCGTAGACCGTGCCGATCGCGGCCGGATCGACTCCCGGTGACATTCTGCTCGGTTCCGTTCACACGGCCGCGCTCGCCGCGAACACCGACGACCTGGGCGCCCGGCACGGCGGCCAGCGCCTCGTCGGGGGCGGGCTGGAAGGGAGTGAAGTTGTCGTCGGACACGACGACGAAGTCGGCGCTCACCTGGCTCTCGATCGCGTCGTCGATCGACGAGCGCAGGCCCTGCGCCAGCACGGCGACGAACGTAATCAGCGCGAGCCCGATCATGAGCGCGGCGGCGGTCGAGGCGGTGCGACGCGGGTTTCGCATCGAGTTCTCGCGGGCCAGGCGTCCTGCCGCCCCGGCCATCCGCTCGGCCGGCCAGCCGAGAACGCTGGCGAGAGGCCGGACGAGCCGTGACGAGAGCCCCGCCACGCCGACGAACAGGACGAGACAGCCCACGCCGATCAACGTCAGGCGCTCGGCCGTGCCGAGATCGTCGACGAGCATGCCGTAGACGAGCATGGCGATGCCCACCGCCGTGGTGAGCGCCCAGAGGAACGGCGCGAAGCGGGAGAAGCGGGACGGCGGCAGCGTCGCGCCCTCGCGTACGGCCGCGATCGGGGGCACCCGGGTGGCGCGCATCGCGGGCACGAGCCCGGCGAAGAGCGTGATGAGGATGCCGGCCAGCAGGCTCACGACGATGGTGCGCGGCGCGAAGACGATGCCCGCCTGGGGGATGTCGAAGCCAATGGCCGCGAAAATCGAGCTCAGGCCCTTGGCCAGCGCGAGGCCGAGGAACAGGCCGGTTACGGATGCGAGCGCACCGATCACGAGCGCTTCCACGATCACGGAGAGCCGCACCTGCCGCCGCGATGCGCCGATCGTTCGCAGCGTCGCGAACTCGCGCACGCGCTGGGCGACCGTGATCGACAGCGTGTTGAAGATGACGAAGGCCCCGACGAAGAGGGCGATGATGCCGAACGCGAGCAAGAAGTACTGGATGATGTTCGTGAACTCCTCGACGTCCTGGGTCGCGTCCTGGGTCTCCTGGACTCCGGTCTGCACCTGGGTGCTCGGCGGGAGGATCGGCTCGATCTCCTGGACGAGCTGCTCGGGGCTCACACCGTCACTGGCGGCGATCGAGATGCCGTCGAGCATGCCCTCCTTGTCGAACAGCTCCTGAGCCCTCGGGAGCGTGAAGATGGCGAACGTCGCGCCGCCGAGCGACTCCTGCCCGGCGAACTCGGCCAGACCGGAGATCGTGAACGGCTCCACGGGCCCCTTGGCCACCACGCCGATCTCATCGCCGACCGCGAACCCTTCGTCCTCGGCGGTCGCGGCGTCGATGACGACCTCGTCCGGGCTGTCCGCCCAGGAGCCCTCCGTGAGCTCGGTCGGGTTGAAGCGCTGATCCTCCGGGTTCTGCCCGAAGGCGAGCGTCGGCGCTCCGCCGGTTTCGATGATGTCGCCGTCCTTCGTCGTCAGCTGCGCGAAGTCGTTGATGCCACCTTCTGCGGCTCCGACGCCGGGAAGGGCCCGGACCTCGTCGAGCAGGCTCTCGGGGAAGGCCGGCGGCAGCCCGAAGTCGGTCTCGAAGGCCTCCTCGCCCGTGATGACGGCGTCGGTCCCCGCGTACACGGACGTGAAGATGTTGTCGAACGCCTTGTCGATCGTGTCCGTGAGGACGTAGGTGCCGCTGATCATCGCGACCCCGAGCACGATCGCGAGAGCCGTGAGGACCGCGCGCAGCTTCCGGCCCGCGAGGCCCTTGAGAGCGACCTTGATCATCGTCCGACGAGCTCGTTCATCGCCGTCAGCACCTCGGCCGCGGTCGAGCGGCCCAGATCCTTGACGATGAGGCCGTCGGCGAGGAAGAGGATGCGGTCGGCCATGGCGGCTGCGCGCGCCTCGTGCGTCACCATCAGGGTCGTCTGGCCGTAGCTGTTGACCGAGTCGCGCAGCAGGTTCAGGATCTCCTCGCCCGTGTTCGAGTCCAGGTTGCCCGTCGGCTCGTCGGCGAACAGCACCGTCGGCCGGTTGACGAGCGCCCGTGCGATTGCGACGCGCTGCTGCTGCCCGCCCGACAGCTCCGAGGGCCGGTGGTGGCGGCGCTCGTCCAGGCCGACCTTGCCGACGACCTCGTCAACCCAGGCCTTGTCGATCTTCCCTCCGGCGAGGTCGAGGGGAAGCGTCACGTTCTCATCGGCGGTCAGCATCGGCAAGAGGTTGAAGAACTGGAAGATGAAGCCGATGTGATTGCGGCGCAGGAGCGTGAGCTGCTGGTCGCCCATCCCGGTGATGTCGGTGCCGTCGATCGACACGCTGCCGGAGGTCGGCCGGTCGAGACCGGCGAGGATGTGCATGAGCGTCGACTTGCCGGAGCCCGACGGTCCCATGACCGCGGTGAGCTGCCCCTTCACGATGTCGAGCGAGACGCCCTTCAGCGCGTCGACCGCCGTCTCGCCTTCGCCGTACCGGCGCGTTACGTCTCGAGCGGACACGACCGCGCCCGCAGGCGGAGCCTGCGCCGACTCGTCCGTCTGGGTAACCGACTCCATCAGACCTCCATCATCGCTTCGTCCCCACTGTTCCACGTGGTGTCCGGCCCGATCATCGGGGAATCCCCCGACTGCGGGTGTTGCTAGCCGTACCGTCAAGGATGGCGCATCGCCCGTCCACCTGACGCCAAGCCTACGTGCTCCGTCGTAGGCTGTTGCTCGGTTGGCCGCGAAACGCGACTGGTTGACGCGGCGAGAAGGCGATCCCCGACCAGGAGGTGACTGCGGATGCCCGCGAGGACCGGCGCGGAGTTCAGGGACGCGCTGAACGGCTCCAGACGCGACGTGCAGGTTCATGGCGAGCGGGTGCGCGAGCGGGTCGGGGAGCACCCTGCGCTGCGCGGTCTCGTGGACAGCTACGCCGTGCCTTTTCGACCTGCAACACGAGCCGGAGCTGCGGGACGTGCTCACGTACGAGTCACCCGCCACGGGCGATCGCGTCTCGACGTCGTTCCTCGAGCCGAAGACGCAGGATGACCTCGTGCGCCGGCGGGCGATGATGAAGGCCTGGGCGGACTGGTCGCTCGGCACGCTCGGCCGCACGGGCGACTACCTGAACAGCGCCCTGATGGCGATGGCGGCCGCGGCCGACTGGTTCGGGCAGAAGGACGCCGCGTACGCGCGAGAACGTGCGGCGCTACTGCGAGCACGTCCGGGAGAACGACCTCCTGCTGACGCACACGCTCATCAACCCGCAGTCGAACCGGTCCGTGTCCGCTGCGAGCCAGGCCGACCCTTTCCTCGCGGCGCGGATCGTCGAGGAGACCGGCGAGGGCATCGTGATCCGCGGCGCGCGCATGCTCGCGACGCTCGGGCCGATCGCCGACGAGATCATGGTCTTCCCGTCCACCGTCCTTCGGGACACGCCCGAGGACGAGCCGTACGCGAACGCCTTCGCGATCCCGTGCGACACGCCGGGCCTGCGCTTCCTCTGCCGCGAGAGCTTCGACTACGGCCGCGGGCATTTCGACCACCCGCTCGCCTCGCGCTTCGAGGAGATCGACGCGGTCGTCATCTTCGACGACGTGCTCGTGCCGTGGGAGCGCTGCTTCATGGTGCGCAGCCCGGAGCTGCTCCACGGCGGCCGCCTCTACTACGAGACGAACGCGATCGTGCACATGACCCACCAGGTCGTGACGCGCACGACCGCCAAGACCGAGGCGCTGCTCGGGCTCGTCGACCGGATGGTGGACGCGATCCAGATCGGCCAGTTCCAGCACGTGCAGGAGAAGACGGCCGACGTGATCATGACGCTCGAGATCCTGCGCGCGCTCACCCGCGCGTCGGAGGCGGATGCGGCGATCGACCGCTTCGGCGTGATGACGCCCGCCTGGGCGCCGCTGAACGCGGCGCGCAACTGGTTCCCGCGCACGTATCCGCGGCTGCGCGACGTCGTCTGGCAGCTCGGCGCGAGCGGGATCTTCGGCGTTCCGACCGAAGGCGACGTGCTCGGCGAGGCCCGCGAGGACGTCGAGCGCTTCCTGCAGTGCGCCTCGCTCGGAGGCGCCGAGCGCGTGCGGCTGTTCCGGCTCGCGTGGGACTGGGCGCTATCGGCGTTCGCGGGCCGCCAGGAGGCGTACGAGTTCTTCTTCTTCGGCGACCCGGTGCGCATGGCCGGGGCGTATGCGGGCTCCTACGACCGGGCTCCCTATGCCGCCCGCATCGAGGACTTCCTCCGCCGTGACTCGGAGGTGGCGGGGGCTGCCACGGCTTCGACTGCGAGCTCCTGACCCCTCACGGCCGAGACTCCGCGGCGTCGTAGATCCGCATCGGGATGCCGGAGAGCGGCACGCCGCCTTCCTTCGTGACGAGCCACGTCTCCTGCATGTAGAGGCACGAACGGCCGTCCTCCGAGATGACGTGCGGGTGCACCGAGAGCACCATGTTCTCCTCGAGCACGGTCTCGATGCCCTCGCCGATCTTCGGGAACTCGATCATCGTCATCCCGATCGAGTGGCCCGTCACGTGACCGAGCGTGTAGCCGCGGTCGGCGAACGGCCGTGCCACGGCGCGGTGTGCGTCGTGCGCGGTTCCGCCGGCCTTCAGAGCGGCCGGCGCGAGGGCGGCATACTCCTCGTACGCGTCGGCCATGCGAAGCGTCTCTGCGTTCGGTTCGGCCCCGGCCTTGATCGCCCTCGACACCTCGACCCAGTGGCCGCCCGGGCCCGCGACCTCGAGCGAAGGCAGCATGAAGTCGCCCTGCCCGATGCGGCGGGACGTGCTCGCGATCCGGAACTCCGGCGAGGCACGGCCGGGCTCGTCGGCGACGAGCACCATGTCCATCGTCAGACGGCCGCACCCCTCCGCGACGAAGTAGCGCTCGCACGCGGCCAGGATCTCCGCCTCGGTGCGCCCGACCTCGAAGCCCTCGAGGAAGAGCCAGAAGCCCTCGGTGTTGATGCGGACGCTGTCCCGGACGGACTCGACCTCGGCGTCGCTCTTGACCGCGCGCGCATGGTCGAAGCCGACGTCCCAGGAGACGAGCTCGACCCCGCCCTCCTGGAGCGCCGTGAAGTCGCGGACGGCCATGACGTAGTCGAGGCCGAAGACGCCCACCCGCTTCCAGCCGCGGTCACGGCAGCGGTCGCGGAGCCACTCCCCGGGCCGGGGCACGAACTCCTGCTCCTCGATCCACGTCGTCCCGTGCTCGCCGACGTAGCGCGCCTCGCTCGGGAAGACGATCGCCGGCGGCTCGTCGAGCGGGAGCAGCACGTACGCGTAGCGATGCACGATCACGAACCCGGACAGGTACGTGACGGCGCCCTCGAAGCCCGTGTACTCGTTCCCCGCGACGATCACCGCATCGAGCCCGTCGCGCCCCGCCGCCTCGCGCACCCGCTGGTAGCGCCGTTCGATCTCCGCCTGATTCGTTGCCAATGTCTCCTCCTGTCCGCGGGCCGGATGAGATCCGGCCCCTACATTTGCCTGCGGGGCGGGCCGGTCGGGGACCGGCCCCTACGAATTGCCTGCCTTGGCGGACCGGTCGTTGACCAGCGCGACAACCGCTCCGGGTAACGGCGTGTGCCGACGGGCGGACCGCGACCAACGCCTCACGATGGTCGTAGGGGCCGGATCTCATCCGGCCCTCATCCGCCTTGTGTCCACGCCCGTTCCATCCCCTTCACCAGCGCCCAGATCGCCTCGTTGGCCGGGGTGGGGACGCCGAGGTCGCGGCCGAACCGCACGAGGCCCCCGTTCAGGTAATCGATCTCGGTCTGCCTGCGTGCCTCGACGTCCTGCAGCATGCTCGCCTTGTGGCCGTAGGCCACGTCCGGCCGGGCGGCGTGGTCGATCAGATCCTCGGGATCGGCGTCGAGCTCGATGCCCTGCGCGGCCGCGACCGCCTTGCCCTCGTCCACGAGCACGCTGACGAGCCGGCGCAGCGCAGGGTCCTCGCACACGCGCCCGTGGGTGAGACCGGTGATCGCCCCGACGGGATTCGTCGCCGCGTTGAAGATGACCTTGCGCCACTGCGGCCCGCGGGCATCGGGCACGGCCTTCGTCGGCATTCCGGCTCGCGTGCACGCGTCCGCGAGGCGCGCACACTCCGCGAGCGTGGCCGGCTTTGGCTCGAACGGCCCGATCGTCGTGTCGCCCTTCACGTCCCATTGCACATGCCCCGGCTCGATGACCTTGCCGGCGGGGAACGTCGTCCCGCGGATCACGCGCGGCACGAACGGAGCGATCGCCTCCTCGTTGCCGATCCCGTTCTGCACCGAGCAGACGGCACCGTCCGCGAAGGCGTGCGCCGTCGCCTCCACAGCCGCACCTGTGTGCATCGCCTTCGTGGCGACGAGGCCGAAATCGCACGGCGGCAGCTCCGAGGCATCCGAGGTCGCCCGGGGCCATCCGGTCACGTCGCCGGCACCTGAGAGCCGCAGCCCGCGTTCGTTGATCGCGCGGACGTGGTCGGCTGCGAGGTCGTACGCCCACACCTCGACGTCGTCGAGGCACGCGAGGTTGGCGGCGAACAGCGACCCCACCGCCCCGCAGCCGACAACGCAAATCTTCACGCCGTGTCCTCCGCGCTCCCGGGCGGCGTGTCCACCCGCCGCCGGTACGGCGCCAGCGCGGCGGGCACGTGGAACTCCCGGCCGCCCGTGATGCCCTGTGGCCGGAAGAGGAGGATGAGCGCCATCAGCGCCCCGATCGCCACGAGCCTCGTGCCGCCCGGTACAGAGACATCGCCGATGCCGTTCTCGAGCTCGTTCAGGAACGAGTTCACGCCGCTGACCAGGAGCGCTCCGACGGTCGCTCCCCAGAGGCTCCCGATCCCGCCGATGATGAGCATGGCGAGCGTCGTGAACGTGAGGTCGAGGTAGACCTGCTCGGTGTTGATGCCGCCGAGCAGGTGGACGAAGAGACCGCCCGCGAAGCCCGCGAGCGCCCCCGAGAGCGTGAACGCCACCAGGCGCTGGCGGTGCACGTCGATGCCGGAGCCCTGGGCACCGGGTAGGTCTTCCCGCGTCGCACGGAGAAGGCGTCCGTAGCGGCTGCGCTGGTAGACGAACGCGATCAGCGCGACGGCGATCGCCCCGACAGTCGCCTGCCAGAAGCTCGTCGTCTCGGGGATCTGCGAGATGGCGCGCGCGGCCGGGCCGATCCGATCCCAGTTCCGCAGCACGTTGTGGGTGACCTCGAGCACGGCGAACGTGGCGATGCCGGCGGCCAGCCCCGAGAGACGCATGAGCGGGATGCCGACGAGGAACGCGTACAGCCCGCCGACGACCGCGGCGATGACGAGCGTAAGAGCATTCCCGACCTGCGCTCCGGCGATCCACGGAAAGAGATCCGGGCTGACCGCGGACAGCTTCAGCTCCTCCGGGAGCGAGGTGAGCGCCGCCGCGAACCCGCCTACGGCGACGAAGCTGATGTGCCCGAACGACAGGACGCCGGAGTTGCCGGCGAACACATAGAGGGCGATCACCATCGCGGCCGTGACGATCGCGGAGCGGAACTGGAGGGCCGTGTTCGCGGACGTGAACGAGCCGGCCAGGCCGACGGCAGCGATCAGCGCCACCGGAGCCACGAGCTCGCGCAGGCGGAGAGTCCGAGACGGCAGCGACCTCACACGCGCTCCACGGCGGCGCCCCGGCGAGAGAAAAGGCCATCCGGTCGTAGGAGCAGGACGAGGATGACGAGCGCGAAGACGAGCGAGGTGAGGTAGACCCGGCCGCTGCTCGGGAGCACGTCGGCGAGCACGGAGGTGGCGACCCCGAGCACGAAGCCGCCGAGCGTCGCGGTGACCACCCGGTCCATGCCGCCGACCACCATGCCCACGAGCGCCGGGATCGCGAGCTGGAAGCCGAACGTGGGCGTCACGAGCGGTCGCTGGACGACGACGAGCACCGTCGCGGCGGCGGCGAGGAGGCCTCCGATGAGGAAGGCGATCTGGATGACCCTGTTCGCCCGGACGCCGAGTATGCGAGCCGTGCGGAAGTCGTGTGCGGCCGCCCGCATCTGGAGCCCCGTCGACGTGCGGTTGAGGAACAGCGTCGTCGCCGACAGGAGGACGATGCCGACGCCGATCGACGCGAACGTCACCCAGCGGATCCGCAGGTCGCCGATCTCGACGGCCCGGTTGAGCTCCGGGAGGAAGCGCGCGTTGTCACCGAGCGCGCCGAAGACGAGCAGCGCGATGCTCTGCAGCAGGAAGCTGAAGGCGAACGTCGTCACGAGCATCGTCGCCGGCGAGGCGTTGCGAATCGGGCGCAGCGCGAACTCCATGGCGAGGGCGAACACGATCACGGTCACGAAGAGAACGACGATCCGCACCCCGGTCGCCGCTCCCAGGGTCAGGACGAGGGAGTACGCACCCGCGGTGAGCAGCTCGCCGTAGGCGAAGTTGACGAGGCGCATGACGCCGAAGATGAGCGAGAGGCCCAGGGCGACGAGCGCGTAGATCGAGCCGAGAGCCACGCTGTCGATCAACGTCTGCAGGGCGTTCACGCGCGCTCCTCGACGGCGTCGGCTCCCGCCCGGTGAACGCTCGGGGCTCTCCGTATCACTCGAAGTACGCCCTGGTCATGAGCTCCGTATTCTCCGCGTCGGCGGGCGTGAGAGTCGTTCGCAGCTCGCCGTTCGCGAGCACGTGCGAGCGGTCGGCGAACCCCACGGCCAGCTGGGCTCGCTGCTCCACGAGCAGGATCGTGACACCCTGGGCTCGGATCTCGGCAAGCGTGTCGAAGACGGCCTCGACGACTCCGGGGGCGAGTCCGAGCGACGGCTCGTCCAGGAGCAGCATGTCGGGCCGAGCGACGAGAGCGCGCGCGATCGCAAGCTGCTGCTGCTGCCCGCCGGAGAGGGCTCCCGCCGGGCGGCGCCGGAACTCCTCGACGACCGGGAATAGGCGGTAGACGCGCTCGAGATCCTGATCGACGCCGTCTCGCTCGCGGCGGCCGACGAGACCGAGCCGCAGGTTCTCCTCCACCGTGAAATGGCCGAAAATGTGCCTGCCCTCGGGCACGAGCGCGACGCCGGCACGAGCGATCTCCTCCGGCGCTCGTCCGGCGAGCGACTCACCGCGGAAACGAATGCTCCCCGCGGCGGGAGCGACGACGCCCATGATCGCGTGGAGGGTGGTCGACTTTCCGGCTCCGTTCGGGCCGACGAGGGCTACCGCCTCACCCGCGCCCACGGTGAAGCTGAGGCTTCGAACGGCCGGCACGCGCCCGTAGCGCACCTCGAGAGCCTCCACCTCCAGCACCGGCGGGACTGCGTCAGCCACGCTCGTTCCCGATCGCACGTCTGCCGAGGTACGCGGTCGCCACCTCGGCGTTCCCGCGGATCTCCGCCGGGGTCCCTTCCGCGAGCAGCCTTCCCTCGTCGAGCACGTAGATGCGGTCGCATACCTCGAGGATGAGAGCAATGTTGTGGTCGATCAGCAGCACTCCGGCCTCACGTTGGTCGCGCACGCTCCGGACGACCCCCGCGAAGTCCGCGACCTCGCCCTCGTGGAGCCCGGCGGCGGGCTCGTCCATGAGGACGAAGCTCGGCAGGCTCGCGAGCGCCCGCGCCACGCCGAGCTTGCGCTCCTCGCCGTGGGGCAGGACGGCCGCGGATGAGCCGGCTCTGTCGCGCAGCCCCAGCATGTCGAGGAGCTCGTCAGCCCGCCGCTCCGACACCGCCGGCGACGCGCCGGCTCCGAGCGCCCCGATCGCGACGTTCTCGCGCACCGAGAGACCCCGGAAGAGGTGCCCGTGCTGGAACGTTCGTGCCAGACCGGCACGTGCCCGGCGGTGGGCGGGCCAGGACGTGATGTCCGTGCCCTCCAGGTGCACCATGCCTGCGCTCGGGAAGTCGAAGCCCGTCATGACGTTCACGAGCGTTGTCTTCCCGGCGCCGTTCGGCCCGATCAGGCCGACGACCTCGTGGCGATGGAGCTCGAGCGTGACGTCGGCGAGTGCGTGCACGCCCTCGAAGTGGCGCGAGACGGCGGCGGCCCGGAGGGTTCCCCCGGGCCGCCGCTCATCCGTGGACGACCGGGCTTCGGCCATCCTTTCCTCGCACTATCCGGGCAGCGTGGCCGGCGAGGAGGCGGCGAAGAGCTCGATGAACCTGAGCTGGCCGTCCTGGATCTCCATGACGCGGTACTCGCGGCCGAACACCGAGTGCAGCTCTGGCGAGAAGCTGACGTCGCCGGAGAGCGTCGGCACGCCGCTGAAGCCCTCGAAGGCCTCGGCGAGAGCGGCACCGTCGGTCCCGCCCGTCTGCTCGATGCCCTCGACGATGGCGTCGATCGCGGCTGCGCCGGTCACGGCGCTGCCCGTCGTGAGGAGCGCTGGGTCCTGAGCGGCCAGTGCCTCCTGCAGCGCCAGCACGTCCTCACTCGGGTCGTCGCCCGCAACCGACGCGTACGCCACGAGGTAGAAGTTGGAGAGGTTGGGCGGGTTCCAGTAGGTCCCGTCGCAGGACCACGAGCAGAGGATCGGCGTCTCGTTCCCGAGGCTGCGGATGCCGTCGACGAGCGCCGGTAGGTCGCCGAACGCGGTCGAGGTGACGATCACGTCCACATCCTGCTCGGCCAGCGCGCCGGCGACGTTGGCGACAGTGCCGTCTCCGTTCGTCCACTCCTCGGTCGTGGCGATCGTCCCGCCCTGCTCCTCGAAACGGGCAGCGAAGGCATCGACGACGTTCTGGAAGTAGAAGATGACGTTGTCCTTCGCGATCGCGGCCGTCTGCCAGCCCTGGGAGAGCGCCCACTCGGCCATTGCCGCACCCTCGTCCTGGGCCACGTTGCCCAGCGAGAACGCGAGCTTGCCGGCGTCGCCGAAGCGCTTTGGCCCCTGCTGGTCGGTGCCGATGCACGGGGAGACTGCGAGCACGCCGCGATTGATCGCCTCTTGGGTCGCGGGAGCGGCGAACTCGACGTCGCACGTCACGATGAGAACCTCGGCGCCCTGGTTCTCGATCAGATCGATGGCGGCGGCCTTCGTCTGCTCGGGATCGAGCTCCGTGTCCTGGAAGATGAACTCGAGCGGGCGCCCGTCGACTCCGCCCGCAGCGTTGATCTGGTCGACCTCGTACTGCGCGGCCGCGAGCGCGGGCCCGTCGAACGGCGCCATCTGACCGGTCAGGTCGATGGCGGCGCCGATGACGATCGGCTCCCCCTCGGCGGCCGGCTCGGTCGCCTCGGTCGTCTCGGCCGGAGCCTCGGTGGTCTCGGCCGGCGGCTCCGCGGGCTCGGCCGGCTCGGCAGGCTCGGCGGGCGCGGGTTCCGCCGGCGGGGCCGCAGCCTCGTCGTCGCCGCCGCACGCTGCGACCGTCAGGCCGAGCACGAGCGCGAGGGCGCCGAACACCATCCACCTTCTCGCACGGGTCATACGTCCCTCCTCCTCTCCGCGTGCCGCCCCCTGTGGCGGCGCGAGCTTACCACCGGATGTATCGTTGATCAAAGACGCTGCCCGGCCCCGTCTGTTAGCGCCGGCGGCGCGTCACCACGACGCCTCCTTGCCCTTCACGAGCCGGTACATGGTGGAGTGGAGCGGCGTCGGCACGCCGAGGCGCTCGGCCTCGCGCACCAGTGCGCCCGTGATCGCATCCACCTCGGTGGGCCGGCGCGCGAGGACGTCCTCGAGCATGGACGGCACGTGAGCGTAGTCCGACTTCGCGGTCTCGCCCCGTTCCACCGCGTGCAGGTTCATCTCCCAGGGATCCTCGTAGAGGCTCACGCCGGCGGCGGCGGCCACGCGCTTGCCTTCGTCGACGAGGCCGTGGACGAGATGGCCGAGATCGGTCGGCGCCTCCTCACGCGCGAAGAGGGCGACGTGCGGAAGACCGGTGACGGCGGCGACCGTGTTGACACTGGCGTTGAAGATGAGCTTCGACCACTGGGCCGGCAGGAGATCCGGGAACACTTCGCCGCGGAGACCGGAGTCCACGAGCAGCCCGTGCACCTCCTCGACGAGCTCGAGGCGTGTGTGGGTGCCGGCGTAGGGGCCCATCCAGGTCGGGGTATCGAGCTCGTACTCGACGTGGGTATCGGAACGGCGGACGCCGCTCATGAAGGTGACGGCCGAGATCAGCGGCCAGTCACCGTGGCGGCGCACGACCTCCTCGGCGCCGAGACCGTTCTGCACCGTCATCACGGCGGCGCCGGGCGAGCGACCGGCGAGCTGTGCGGCCGCCACCTCGAGCTGCGTGGCCTTCGTCGCGACGATGACGAGATCGGCGTCGGCCAGCTCGGCCGGATCGTCGGACGCCTCGACGAGGGCGGTGAAGTCCTGCTTGCCCGAGATCCGGAGACCCTCGGTGGCAAGCGCGTGCGCTTGCTCCTTTCGCCGTGTCAGCACCGCAACCGAGGCGACGCCGGCGAGGTGCCCGGCGTAGAGGCTGCCGATGGCCCCCGCGCCGACGACGCAGACACGCTCGATCATCTCGACAGGCTCAGGCGAGACTCGGCTCGGCGGCCTGGACGGAAGCCGGGCGGAAGTGCGGCATCACCCTATCCGCGAACAGCTCCTGCGCCTTGATCGCCTGCCAGTGGGCGAAGCCGCCGGGGTTGGCGGTGATCGAGACCTCCGTGAGGCCCTCGCAGACGTCTCGGACTGCCTCGATGCGCTCGATCACGTCGTCGGGGGTGCCCACCCAGACGATGTCGCCGTCGATCATCTCGTCGTAGGGCGTGGCCGCGAGCTGCTCGAGGATCCCGGCGAGGTAGAAGCCGTACCCGGCCGCGTTCATCTCCTCGGCGGGAGGCAGCTTGTCGTCCCCGGTCAACGGCGACGCGTTGCCCGCGAGGAAGTTCTTCATGCCCTCCTCGGCCTCGCGACGCGCGGTGTCACGGTCGTCGTCGAGGTAGCAGGCATGGATCCAGACGATGTCCGGGGTCGTTCCGTGCTCGGCGCACTTCGTCCGGTAGAGGTCGAGCTGGTCCTTCAGCGCCGCGTACGGCAGGAGCGGCGGCACGACGATCGCCCAGCCCCGCTCGGCCGCGAGCTCGTACGTCCGGTCGCTCGTGCCGCCCGCGAAAACCCGGAAGCTGCTCGTCGGGCGCGGCACGATGTGCGAGTCATCGATCTTGTAGAACTGCCCGTCGTAGGAGAACCGCTCCTCCTCGAGGGCTTTGAAGAGGATGTCGAGCGACTCCTCGTAGCGGTCGCGGCTCTCGACGACCGGGACACCCGCCTTGGCCGGGATCCAGCCGTGGCCGCGCAGGGCCCCGAACTCGTAGCGGCCCGGGTACATCTGGGAGAACTGGGCGATCTGGGACGCGAGGATCGTGGGGTTGTGGTACGGCAGCACGTGGCCGAGCGTCCGGAAGGTGATGCGCTCGGTGAGCTGGGCGCACGCCGACCAGAGCGCGAAGGGGTTGGCGGAGATCGAGAACTTCGGGAAGAAGAAGTGCTCGATGGCCGAGTAGGCGTCGAACCCCACACGGTCGGCGTGGACGACCTGCTCGATCACCTCCCGGTACTGACGCGCGGGCGACTTCCCAGGGAAGTTCTGGACCTCGGAGTAGATGCTGAACTTCATCGATTCCCCCTTCGGCGCGCGGGCCAGGCCAGCGTGACGAGTCGTCGATCGAGCTGTCAACCGGCGAGGACGGCGGTGCACTCGATCTCGATCAGCAGGCCCGGGAGCGCGAGGCCGGTGACGCCGACGATGGTCTGGGCCGGGTCCTCGGCGCCACCGGTGACCTCCTCGATCGCCGCCGCGATCGTCTCCCACTCCGTCGGGTGCAGCGTGTAAATCGTGCGCCGCACGATGTCGTCCCAGCCCGCGCCGATAGCGGCGAGCGCGTGCTTGATGTTCCGCATCGCGGCCCTGGTCTGCTCGTGGAGATCGTCGCCGCCGACGATGTTGAACGCTGCGTCGAGGGCGACCTGGCCGGAGAAGTGCACGACGCGAGTGCCCTCGGCGATCGCGATGTGGCTCAGGCCGAGCGCGGGATGCAGCTCGGGTGGATTGATCAGCTGTCGGGCCATCGGCCCTCCTCTCGTTGATAGGGATCCTCATAAGACGACCGAAGCGCTCGCTGCTCAGAGCGGAATGAGATCGCGGAAGCGACGCGTGATGCCGGGGCGCAGGATGTCCTTCGCCGCGAGGGTGCCGGAGCCCGCGCCGAGGCCCGGGCCGGGGTGGGTGCTCGCGCCGATGTGGTAGAGGCGTGCGACGGGCGTGCGGTGGCCCGGAAGGCCGGGTAGCGGGCGCAGCACGAGATTCTGGTCGAGCGCGCAGGAGCCCGCGTAGATGTCGCCGCCGACCATGTTGACGTTCGCCGCCTCGATGTCCGACGGAGAGAGGACGACCCGCTTCAGCGTCGCCGACTCGAGGTTCGGGATGTGGCGGGCCAGACGCGTCTGGATGCGGTCGGCGTAGGCCTCCCGCAGCTCCTCCGTCCAGGCGCCGTCACCGGTGTCGAGCTCGCCGGCCGCGTCTCCCTTCGGACGCGGGGGGAGCTCCTGGAGCTGGAGCCAGAGGATCCAGCAATCCTCCGGGGCTCGCGACGGATCGACCGCCACCGGCTGCCCGCAGGCAATCGTCCCCTCGGCGGGCAGCAGGCCTCGATCTGCCTCGTTGACCGCACGCGAGACGCCGTCGAGACCCGGTGTGACGTGGACGATTGCCGTCCGCCCCAGCCGCTCGTCTCCCTCCCAGCGCGGCAGCTCGGAGAGCGCGTAGTGGATCTGCATCTCGGCGCGCCCGTAGCGGAAGCGGCGCGGGGCCTGGCGGACGAGCTCGGGAAGCTCCGCCCTGGCGAGGAGCCGCCCGTACAGCTGCGTGGGAGTGACGTTCGCAACCACGGCCTGCAACGCAGCGTAGGAGCGGCCCCCGGCGACGGTAACCCCGGCGGCCTGACCTCCCACGACCGTCACCGAGTCGACGTCCGCGCCGGTCTCGAAGGAACCGCCGCGCTCCTCGACGATCCGTACCAGCGCCTCTACGAGCCGGATGCCTCCTCCGCGAGGAACGGGCATCCCGCCGAGCTCGATCGCGACCGCCATCACCTGGGCCATGAAACCGGAGGCGGCTGCGTCGGGCCCGAGGCCGGCATGCAGCACCCACGGCGCGAGCAGCCCGTGCACGCGGTCCGACGCAAACGTATCGGTCGCCCAGTCGCGGCACGTCGACAGCAGGTTCCCGGCGAACTCGAGCGTCCCCCGGCGCCCGAACCGCCGGTATGCCCGCAGCGCGAGCCTGAGGCCGTCCTCGGACCAGAGCTCGGTGCCGAGGAGTCCGAAGGCGAGATCTGCGTTCGGCATGAATGCCGAGACGACGCGATCCCAGGTCTGGCCGTCGCCGGCAGCGTGCCCATCCCACTCCGCCACGTTCGTCGCGTGCGAGGTCGTGAGGAAGATGCTCGAGCCGTCCGGGAAGACCGAGGCGGTGGGCAGATCGGTGTTCAGGTACTCGAGTCCCCGTGCGTGCAGGTCGTCCTTCAGCTCCGCGTAGGCGCCCGAGCCGACGAAGAGCGGATGCCAGGCGGCGAATACTTCGTGCACGAAGCCGGGCTCTGTGATCTCGGCCGTCCGGATCGCGCCGCCGACGTAGTCGTTGCGCTCGAGCACGAGCACGCGCTTGCCGGCCTTCGCGAGCAGGGCAGCGCAGGCCAGCGAGTTGATGCCGCTGCCGACGACGATCACGTCGTGGGCCCCGGTCATCGCCCGACCTCGATCTCGCGGAGGTCGTCCGGGAACGAGCAGAGCTTCTCGCTGCCGTCCACGCCGATGAGGAAGTTGTCCTCCACGCGGAGGCCCCCTCCGCCCGGCCAGTAGATACCCGGCTCGAGGGCCAGCACCATGCCGGCCTGCACCGTGCCCGTGCCGGCCTGGTGGGCGTAGGGCGGCTCGTGGGCCCGGGCGCCGACGCCGTGGCAGATCGGATGGGACGGCTGGCCCGGGTAGCCTGCCTCGGCGATCCGAGCACGCACGAGCCGGTCGAGCTCCGGGAGCGAGGCACCGTCGGTGGCGAATTTGCTCGCCTCCGTGAACACTGCGAGCAGCTGCTCTAGCAGCCGCTCGTACTCGGCGGTGAGCGGCCCCGGGCAGAGGTTCTTCGTGTGGTCGCACCAGTAGCCGTCCGCGCAAACCCAGATCTCGAAAAGGGTCGGCTCGTGCTCCTGGATCGGCCGGTGGCCCGTGGCCGTGAAGGTGCGGATGCCGGGCCCCGACCAGACGAGCGAGTAGCCGCGGGCCATCCCGACCTTGCCCTGGTAACCGACGCCGGCGGCATGGACGTGACCTTCCCAGAGAGCGGCCGCCTCGGCCTCCGTCATTCCCGGACGAAGCTGCTCGGCGACGTGCTCCATGGCGAGCGCCGCCAGCTCGTTCGCGAGGCGCATGCGCTCGATCTCCTGCTCCGTCTTGAGCGCCCGTGCCTGCGCAAGAAGAGCCGTGGCGTCGACGCGGTTCGAGAAGGCCTCGAAGAGCGCGAGCGTCGGCGTCGTCGGCTCGCCGACCATGAGATCGGCCGTCTGCGTGCCCTGGGAGAGCTCGAGGCCGATGCGCTCGTACCCCTTCTCCGCGACGACGGCCTGGGCGAGCTCGAGCGAGCGGGCCGTGGGCGGACGTGGGTCGTGCTCGTCGTAGCCGCCGAAGGTGCGGACGTCCCCCGTCCACGCCTGCCGCCGGGCGTCCCCTTCCTGCGGCTCGACCACGCAGAGCGTCGCCTCGCCCTCCCGCGGGAAGACGAGCACGTCGTAGCCCTTCATGCACAGGTAGCTCGAGAGGTAGAGCACGTTGTCCGGCGCCCGCACCACGAGCGCGTCGAGGCCGTGCTCGGCCATGAGGGTCCGGACGCGGCCGAGCTTGGCGTCGTCCCGCGGCCACGGCGCGACGTGCGCGGACTCGCTGACGTCGCGTTCGGCGCCGACGCCGGCCAGCCGCTCGGGACCACCAGCGCCCGCCGAGCTTATTTCACGCCTCCGTGACGCAATCGGCACGGATCGTCACACTCCCGTACGCCCCTGCCGGCTACCCTCGAAGGGTTCGGGCGGGATTGTCCCCCCTGGGTGGGTGGGGGTGTATCGAGGAGACCTCCGGCAAATTCCCTCACCATCGGATGCGGGGTGGCGGTGGCGTACCGTGCGCCTCCTGCCAGGACGCTACGGGCGTGCGCAGGATGCCGATCCGCTCGATCTCGGCCTCCATCACGTCGCCCGGCTTGAGGTAGAGCGACGCCGCGTCCTCGCTGAAGCCGGCGACGCCGGAAACCGTCCCGGTCGAGAGCACGTCTCCGGCCGAGTACCCGAGCGGCGAGTAGTGGGCGATGATCTCCGGGATCGTGACCGACATGTTCCCGGAGTGGGACACCTGGCGCGGCTCGCCGTTGACCCGCAGCTCCATGCGCAGATCGTGGGGGTCAGGGATCTCGTCCGGCGTCACGATCCAGGGGCCGAGCGGGCAGAACGTGTCGATCGCCTTGCAGAAGGAGAAGACACCCGAGACCATCTCCCGACGCTGGATATCGCGTGCCGTGATGTCGTTGAAGATGAGGTAGCCGCCGACGTAGTCGTCCGCCTCGTCGGGGCCGAAGTGCTTGCCGGCCTTGCTGATGACGACCGCGAGCTCGAGCTCGTAGTCGAGCTCCTCCGTCAGGTGCTCGGGATAGACGAGCGGCTCGTCCGGCCCGACAATCGCGTCGACGTTCTGGAAGAAGACGATCCATGGGGCGATCTCGTGCGACCAGCCGACGCGCTTCGAGTCCTCCTCGTGCTCCCGGAAGTTGCCGGCCGTGTGGAAGAACTTCCGCGGCACGATCGGCGCCCGGAGGCGCGCGTCCGCGAGCGCCACCCGCTCTCCCGTCTCGTCGGCGCCGCCACGGCCAAAGTAGTCGAGCATGGACGGTGCGGCGAGCACGGCGACCTCGTCCCCGTCAACGCGCCCCACACGACCTTCGTCGAACGTGACCAGCTTCACCCGCTCAACCTCGCTCTCGTAGCCAGTCGACCACGTCCCGTGCGTTTCCATCAGGCGGGAAGACCGGGTAGAAGACCTTCGCGATCCGGCGTGACTCGAGAACGAGCGTGACGCGCCGGTAGAGGATCGCCTGCTCGAACTCGAACGTCGGCAGACCGAGGGCGGCGCCGAGCCTGCGCTCGGGATCGGCGATTACCGGATACTCGAGGCCGAGCCGCTCGGCCACCTCGATCTGCTCGTCGAGGGGCTGCGCCGACAGTCCCGCGACGTGGGCTCCGAGCGCGGCGAGATCTGCCTCGTGGTCCCGGAACCCACACGACTGCGGCGTGCAGCCCCGCGCACCGGGAACGGCGTCCCAGCCGTCCGGTACGGGCACGTCGGGCTTGCCCGTCCGCGGATAGACGTAGAGCACGCACAGCCGCGCCGCCAGGTCGCCCAGATCGACCGGCCCCCGCGACGAGTCGAGCACGAGCTCCGGCACAGCCTTCCCCGCCAGGTGATCGCAGGCACCGTCGTCGACGGGCTCCGGCAGGTCGGGTGGGAGGACGTACAGGCTCACTCCGCCACCCCGCACACGCGCGTCGCGGCGAGCGCGTAGACCTGGGCCGTCTTCACGAGGCCGTCGATGTCGAGATTCTCGCCATTCTCCGTGTCGAGCAGACCGCTCGACGTCCCGTAGTTGACCGTCGCGATCCCGTAGCGCGTCAGCACGCTCGCGTCGGAGAACCACCGGGTGACGTCCCGTGCCGGGGGCTCGCCGAACACGGCCTCGTGGCTCGCGTCGACGGCGCGCACCAGCGCATGGTCGTCCTCGATCTGCGCACCGGGCGCGGTCACGTAGATCTCGGCTTCGACGCCGTAGTCCGGGAAGCGCTCCTTCAGCCCGCGAACCATGTCCAGAACCTCGGCGCGGGCGACGGTCATCGGCTTCGTCGGCGGAACGCGCACGTCGAGGAAGAGGTCGGTGCGATGCGGGGTCCGCGACACGCGCCAGCCGAAGCCTCCTTGGAGCGCGGCGACGTTGACAATCGCCTTCGCGCCACGGAAGGCATTGGCGGGATCCTCCTCCCACGTCGGGACCCACTCCAGCACCGCATCAAGCACCTCGCGCATGCGCAGGATCGAGTTGCGGTCACGGGTGCCCTCGCTGAAGGCCGTGTGGATGAAGTGACCCTGGGTCGAGAGCCGGAGCCACAGCGAGCCGAAATGGCCGAGCACAACCTTCGACTCGGTCGGCTCGCCGAGGATGCACATGTCGGCGACCCCGCCGTGCGAGACGAGGTGCCGCGAGCCGGCCGCGTACCCACGCCACTCGGCGCCCTGCGCCTCGCCCTGCTGCGCCTTCTCGATCTCGCCGCAGACCGCCGCGACCATCAGGTCGCCACGAAGCCGAACGCCCGCGTCGGCGAGGGCGCGGAGCGCCTCCACGTAGCAGGCGAGCGCGCCCTTCATGTTCGAGACCCCGAGCCCGTAGAGCCGCCCCTCCTCGACGAACGCGCTCGGCTGGAAGCCCGGGACGTGCGCGAGCCACGGCTCACGACCCGAGTAGGACGTGTCCATGTGGCCGTTGAACATCAGGCTGAGCCCGCCGCCCGCGCCCTCACGGATCCCGAGCACGTTCGGGCGGCCTTCCTCCACCTGTTGCCACTGAACCGCCAGCCCCAGGTCCCGGAACGTATCGGCCATGAGGTGCGCCATCGCCTCTTCCGAGCCCGTGAAGCTCGGCACCCCGATCGCCCGCGAGGCCCAGTCGACGAGCCTCGTCTCGTCGACCGCGGCCGCGATACGCTCGTCGAACTCGGTCATCCTCGCCTCCGGCCTGCTCGGGCCGCATGAGATGCGGCCCATACGGGGATCATGGTTGTGCGACGCGTGTAGGGGCCGGGTCTCATCCGGCCCGAAAATGCGGCAGCACCCGCTCGCCGAACAACCGGATCTGCTCGTGGCGCCCGGCGCCCCACACCTCGAGCATCACATGGGTGCACCCCGCGTCGCGATATTCCTCGATCGCCTCGATGCAGTCGGAGGGGGTGCCCGCGATCGGCTTGCACCGATCCAGGATCTCGTCCGTGACGTGCTTCTTCGCCTCCAGGCGGCCGCCGCGCTCCATCGCCTCGGCGATCGGCTGGATCTCCTCCGGGTCGATCCCTGCGAGGTCGAGCAGCGTGTCGGCAGAGCCCTTGATGTTCTGCACCTTGTTCGCGAGGTACATGCCGGCGATCTCGCGCGCGCCGTCCCGGCCCGCATCCCGCTCTTCGCCGATCGACGCGACGATCGTGCAGCCGATGTCGATCGCGGCGGCGTCCTTGCCGGCCCTCGCGGCGCCCTCGGCGACATTCTCCCGCGTGTAGCGAACGAACGCGGGGGTCGTGATCGACGGGGTCAGCACACCGTCACCGATCTCGCCGCCGAGTTGCTGGATCATGGGCGCCGTGGCGGCGACGTAGACGGGGACATCCCAACCGGGCGCCTCCACGTCAGCCGAGAGCTCGGGCAGGTCGGCGCTGAACACCGGCCCGTCGTACTCGAAGCGACCACCGGCGAGCGCGCCGCGCACGATCGCCACGGAATCGCGCATGTGGGCGAGCGGCCTCGTCACCTTCGGCGGGCCGGCCTGCTTCGTGTTGTTGAGGAAGATCTTCGACGTGCCGAAGCCGAGGATGAAACGACCCGGCCCGGCGGCCTCCTGGACGACGCGGGCGTCCATCGCGACCTGCACCGGATGGCGCGTGTACGGCGAGATGATCCCCCACCCGATCGTGAGGCGTTTCGTCTCCCGCGCCATGAGCGCCGAGACAACCGTGGAGGAGCGGGCTTCCATCCCGTGCTTTCGCCACCAGGGATAGGCCTCGGCCAGCCACACCGTGTCGATCCCCGCCTCGTCCATGACACGCGCCGAGGCGAGCATCTCCTCGAGCGGCTCCATGGTGAGCTGCATGACGCCGATCCGGAACGGGACGGCCAGTCGGAACCTCCTCCGCGGGTGGCGGGATCTTCGCAGATTTGATCAAACGTCAGGTCGGCGTGCCACGGCGGTGGCTGAGCAGGTCTTCGCGGTCGTTTCCGCCCGAGACGCCGATCGCGAGCACGGGCCCGACGCCGCGGGCGTAGAACTTGTACTCGAGCACCCGGGGCTCGAGCGGGTTCGTGTCCTTCGTCATCACCACGTCCGTGAAGTGGCCGGCGGGCACCCCGACCTGCTCATCGAGGCTGAAGATGGCGCCCCTGTCCTCTGCCTCGCCGGCGTAGTACTCCTGCCTGTAGGTCATGCCGACCTCGGGGTTCGCGGGCATGACGATCCCCGGCTGCGCTCCGTCGACTCCCGCCTCCCACGACCCGGCACGCGAGACGACCTTGCCGTTCTCGTACTCCTTCGTGTTCTCGCCCAGGTACCACAGGTTTCCGCGGCAGTCCTGGGCGTACCAGTCGTCGGTCACCTCGACGAGCTCGCCGTCCTCCCTGACCACGTCGTGCACGACCCGGGCCGTGATCCCGTTCGCGATCAGCTTCGTCTTCGCGGTGACCGTCACGACGACCCGCTGCCTCGTCCCGTCTGGGGCCGTCTCGCGGTAGATCCAGCGGCTGCCCGGCGCCATCGGCCAGTACGGGTTGTCGATCGAGGTCGTGAAATCGGCCGGATCGAGCTCGACCGGCTCGCTCCCCTGCGGGAGCGCGATCTCAGCGCAGGCACCGACCCCCAACTCGATACCGCCCCAGGCCGCGAGCGGGAACGCGATTGCGAGGACGCCCGCCACGGCTGCCATCGTCTTGGCTCTCATCTCGATCTCCTCTCACTGAAGCGCTCGAGCGCGCGACGACCCGCTCAGTATGGGACGCAGCGGATGAGAAGGAGATGAGAGCGGAGGGCGGATCAGGCCGACGAGGCTGCGACGGCCTGGACGCGCTCGTCGAGCGCTTTCAGCACGCTGCCGACCTGCTGGTTGACGATCGGCTGCAGGACCCGCAGGCCCATGCTGGCGACCTGGCCACCGAGGCGGACGTCCGCCTCCCACTGCATCGCCGTGGTGTCGCCGTCCGTCTCGGCGAGCTCGAAGCGGGTCTGCATCGAGAGCAGGGCGCCGACGCCGGTCCCCTTGGCCTGGAGGGCGGCGAAGTCGGGCTCTCGCTCGTCGGTCTTCTCGAAGTCGATCGTCATCTTCAGCCCGCCTAGACCGAGCGGGATCTTGACGCGCGCCTGCCAGTGGCGCTCGTCGTGGACGTCGAAGCCCTCGACCCCGGGCATGAGCGCGGCCAGCTCCGCCGGGTCGTTGAGAACGCGCCAGACGGCGTTCCGCGGAGCGGCGAACGAGCGCTCGCCGCTGACCTTCACCGGCTCTCCACGGTCACGCCGGAGCGACTCGCCGCCGGATCCCTGAGCAGCTCCCAGACCCGGTCGTAGGGGTTGTGGCTGTCGGTCACGATGGCCCGCCCGGCTGACCGGAGCGCGTCCTGGATGGCCGCGCAGATTGCGTGGATGCCGGCGCCGCCGCCCTCCCCCATGCCCTTCGCGCCGAGCGACGTGAACGGCGAGGGCGACTCGAGCGAGCCGGTCCTGAGCGGCGGCATGTCCATCGCGTGCGGCACGTGGTAGTCGTAGAAATTTGCCGTGAGGAGGTTCCCGTCCTCGTCGTAGGCGAACGTCTCCCACACCGCGGCGCCGATCGCCTGGGCGGTCGCTCCGTGCACCTGGCCCTCGACGATCTGCGGATTGATCCGCGTGCCGCAGTCGTCGACAGCGGCATAGTCGACGAGCTCGTAGTGGCCGGTCTCGGGGTCGACCTCGACGACGCACGCATGGATCTGCGTCGCGTAGGTGAGCGTCAGGTTGCCGAACTTGCGCTCGACGTCCGGCACCTGGAAGGGCGGCCGGTACACGTAGCGGCAGTTGAGCGTGACGTCGTCGAGCTCCGGCGGCAGGCCGGCGTTGTTCGCGTTGATGATCGCCCCGCAGGCGAAGAACGGGAGCGCCGCCTCCGGATTGTCCTTCCGCTTCGCCATCCCGTCCTCGAGCACGATGTCGTCCTGGCCGCCGGCGCCCAGGATCACGGCCGCGAGGCGCTTGATCTCCGAGGCCAGCGCCTCGGCCGCGCCTTTCACGGCGCCCAGCCCGGTCACCGCGAACTGGCTCGCGTACGTACCGGAGAAGCCTGCATGGGAGTTCCAGTAGGAGTCATGCCCGGCGCGCACGGTAACCGCGTCCACGCCGCAGCCGAGGATGTCCGCGACGACCTGCGAAGCGGTGGTCTCGTGGCCCTGGCCCTGCGGCGTCGTGCCGAGCGTGACGACGATCTCGCCGAAGATGTCGAGCTTCACCATCGCCACCTCGTTGTTGCCGGAGAACTGCAGCTCCGGGTTGAGGAGGCGCGACTGGCCGAAGTTGTTGGTGCCCGAGTCGAGGGTCGAGCCGATGCCGAAGCCGAGCAGCTTGCCGCGGGCTTCGGCGTCGCGGCGGCGCTCTTCGATCCGGTCGTGGCCGACGAGCTCGAGCGCGATGTCGAGGCACCGCGCGTAGTCCCCGGAGTCGTAGACGCAGCCGTTCGGGGTCTCGTAGGGCATCTCCTCGGTGCGGATGTAGTTCTGCTTGCGGAATGCCACGGGATCGAGCCCGAGCTCGTTCGCAACGATGTCGGCGATGCGCTCGCACAGCCAGAGGTGCTGCATGCGCGAGTAGCCGCGGTTCGGCGACGCCGGCGCCTTGTTCGTCATCACCTGCGTGAACTCGAGCCGGATGTTGCGCCAGCGGTACATCCCCGGCGTCACCTGCGCCCAGATGACACCGCCGAGCGGCTCGTAGCGCAGCCAGGCGCCCGCGTCGTCGAGCGCCTTGCAGCGGAAGCCGAGCAGCGTGCCGTCCGCCTTGACGGCGACCTCGATGTCGTGGAACCAGCGCTCGTTCCCGTGCGACATCGACTGGTGGAAATCCGTGCGCCACTCGGTCCACTGGACGGGGCGGCCGAGCTTGCGCGCCAGCAGGCAGCAGGCGACGAGCTGCGGGTGCGTCGTGATCTTGTTCCCGAAGCCGCCGCCGATGTCCTGCGAGACGAAGCGCAGCTTGTCGAGCCCGACGCGAAGTGCCGGTCCCATCATGATCGCGGCGAAGCCCGGGAACTGGTTGTTCGACGTGATCGTCCACTGTCCGGTGCCGCGGTTGTACTCGACGAGCGCGCCGTCGCATTCGAGCGGCGTCGAGTTGAAGCGGTCGAAGTGGAGCTCGGCGATCCTGACCACGCGGTCGGCCTCGGCGAACGCCGCGTCGAGATCGCCCCACTCGTACACGCCGCTCCAGGACAGGTTCGAGCCCACCTCCTCGTGGAGGACGGGCGCGTCCGCGTCGAGCGAGCGGCGTGCGTCGACGAGCGTCGGCAGGGGCTCGTACTCCACGTCGACCAGCTCGGAGGCGTCACGTGCGAGCTCGCGCGTCTCGGCGACGACCGCGGCCACGGCCTCGCCGAGGTAGCGCGCCTTGCCGACCGCGAGCGCGAAATCCCGGATGTTCGCTCCCGGTGGGGTCGTGATCTGGAAGAAGGGGTCGGTCTGGATGGCGACCTCGTCGCCCGTCAGCGTCCCGATCACACCCCTTGCCTCGAGCGCCCGGGTCACGTCGATCGAGGCGATGCGGGCGTGGGCGTACGGCGAGCGGACGAAGTGGACATAGCCCATGTTGTGGCGCCGGACGTCGTCGACGAAGACGCCCTGCCCCTGGAGAAGGCGTTTGTCCTCCTTGCGCGGCACGCTCAGCCCGATCGAGCCGCGCTTGACGACCGGACGCTCTGCCGTATCGGCGGTGCTCACGCGCGTGCTCCAGCGACCGCCCTGACCGCTGCGATGATGTTCCAGTAACCGGTGCAGCGGCAGATGTTGCCTTGCAACGCCTTCGCGATCTCGGCGTCGGTGGGCTCGGGGTTGTGGCGCAGCAGGTAGGTGGCGCTGATGAGCATCCCCGGCGTGCAGTAGCCGCACTGGAGCGCATGGTGGTCGGAGAACGCCTGCTGCAGCTCGTCCAGCTCGCCCTCGGCCGCGAGGCCTTCGACGGTCGTCAGGGAGTGGCCGTCGGCCTGGACCGCGAGCAGCATGCAGGACTTCACCGCGTGGCCGTCGAGCAGCACCGTGCAGGCGCCGCAGTTCCCCGTGTCGCAGCCGACGTGGGTGCCCGTGAGGTCGCAGTCGTCGCGAACGAAGTGGACGAGCAGACGACGCGCCGCGACCTCGCGTTCGTAGACCGTGCCGTTGATCTCGACCGCGACCGTCGTCTCGACGACGGGGCCGCTCATCCTCTCGCACCTCGCTCTGCGGCCTCCATGACAGCGCGCACGGCGAGCACCTCGGCCAGGTGACGTCGATACTCGCCCGATCCGTGGGCATCCGAGGGCGGGTCGAGGCTCGCGCCGAGCCCGCTCGCCGCCTCGCGGACACGCGTCTCGTCGAGCGCGGCGCCGCGCAGCGCCTCCTCCATCGCCCGGGCGCGTTCCGGCACCGCCGAGACGCAGCCGATCGCGATACGAGCGTCCTCAACGGCGCCGTTGGCACGGAGCGTCGCGGCGGCGCTCACAATGGCCGTCCCGTCCTTCCCGATGGTGACGGCCGAGAACGCGTCCCCGGCGACGCCTCGCGGCGGAATCGTGATCCTCGTGAGTAGCTCGCCCGGGCCCACGGCAGTCATGTAGACGCCGACGAAGAACTCCTCCGCCGGAACCGAGCGCTCGCCCGCCGCGCCGACGATGGTCATCGAAGCGCCGAGCGTGACCATGAGCGGCGGCAAATGGTTCGTCGGGTCGTTCGCACAGACGTTGCCGCCGATCGTGCCCCGGTTTCGCACCTGCACGTCGGCGATCTGCGCCGCCACCTCGGAGAGGATCGGGCGCAGCTCGGCCACCTCGTGCGAGCGCACGAGGTCTGCGTAGGTGGCCATCGCGCCGATCTCGAGCCCGCCTTCGGTGGTGGCGAGAATCTGGCGTAGCCCGGCCAGGTCGCCGAGGTCGACGAGGACGTCCGGGGCCGCAATCCGCGTCTTCATGACGTTGACGAGGGTCTGACCGCCCGCGAGCGCCCGGGCGCCCTCGTGCTCCGAGAGGAGGCGGATCGCCTCGGCCACCGAGGACGGGCGGGCGTACTCGACCGCGCTCAGGAGCATGGGCCGCGAGTGTATCCCGTCAACGCCGCCGCGGGCTCTCGGATCTCGAACAGCTCGCCGGAGCCCATGCTGCGCGCGACCAGGTTCGCCGTCAAGGCCAGGTGGTTGCGGAGCTCCAGCGCCGCCGCGTCGGGGTCGCGCGTGATGCACGCTTCGAGGATCCGCTCGTGCTCGCGGCGCCGCTCGTCGAGGCTGCGACCCCTGGGCAGCGAGGCCAGTCGGTAGCGCTCGCTCGACTCCCACAGCGGCGTGATCAGGCGCAGCAGCCAGCGTGAGCCTGCCGCTCGGTAAAGCGCGAAGTGGAACTCCGTGTGGGCCGCCCAGGCGGACGGCGCATCGTCGCGGCGGTAGCCGTCGACGTGGCGCGCCAGCGCGGCCGTGGCGCGCTCCGCGTCCTCGCCGGTGAAGCGCTCGGCGGCATGCCGGACGGCAAGCGGCTCGAGGGCGAGTCGTGCCTCGTAGACCTCGCGGAGATCGGCGACCGACAGCTCGGCGACGCGGGCGCCACGATGCGGGACATGCTCGACGAGCCCGACCGCGTCGAGCCGGCGGAGCGCCTCTCGGATCGGCATCGGGCTCATGTCGAGCCGCTCGGCCAGCTCCTCGATGAGCAGGCGCTGCCCGGGGACGAGTCCGCCCGTGAGGATGAGGTCGTGGAGCGAGGAGAATGCCTTCTCGGCGAGCGTCCGATGCCCACCGGCGGTGGCGGGGCCGGTAGGTGCAACCGACGGGGCCATTGATAGTTGATCATCGTATCGCGCCTCGCTCGCCGGCTCGGCTGGCGTCCCGTGCCGGGACGGCAACCTGCGAGTCTCCTTGCACGGGTACAACTCGCGCGAGGACATCGAAGCGGTCCTGGCCGGTCTCGCCAGGCACCGCGAGCTGCTGGCGTGACCCGCGGGCCGCCTGTAGGGGCCGGATATATCCGGCCCCTACGCCTGACCGAGACCGCAGCGAGGTTAGCCGCCCTCGGCCTTCGCGATCTCGGTGAGGCGGTTACGGGCCTCCCAGAGCTCGGGATACATGCGGCGCTTGATCAGACCTTCGAGGAGCTCGACCGGCGTGCCCTGCGTTCCCACCGAGCCGCCGCCGATCACGCGCTGGACGAGGGTGACGTGATGCATGCGCCAGAGCGCGATCCGCTCGTCCCACTCGGTCAGGAGCTCGACGACCTGGTACAGCTCCTCGCGCTCCCGACCCTGCCGGTAGAGCTCGACGACGGTCAGACCGTCCTCACGGAGAAGGTCGTTGAAGGCCTGGCCGAGCTCCGGGGACACGCGCCTGATCTCGTTGAAGCCCGGCGAGTCGAAGCCGCTGCCGTGCCCGAGCACGCGCCGGATCTCCTGGTACTCCCAGGGCGACATGTGCTCGAGCATGTGGATCTGCTCCGTGATCAGGACGATGCACTGGGTCGCGCGGCGCAGCAGCCGGATCGCCGCCGGCAGCTCCCGGGCGCGCAGCAGGCGAGTGGCCTCCTCCACATCCGCGGACGCAAGCTTCAGCCAGAGCTCGGAAGACTGGTGCGTCGTCTGGAAGAGCAGCTCGTCGCGGTGGACCCACTCGGCGGGCGTCTTCTGCAGCGAGAGCAGCTCCTCGGTGCGCAAGTAGCGCTCGTAGTCGCTCCCGCCCTTTCCGGGCAGAACGGGCTGGCTGAAGTCCTCGGCCAGATCGGTCACTGCACCCCTCGCGGGAGGATAGCCCTCCCGACCAGCGCTATAGCCGCGCCCTCCCTAGGACGGGCCGGGGTAGGGGTGCGTGGCACGCCAGTGACGGGCGATCTCGGCCCGCGTCGTCACCCAGACGTCGTCGTGCTCTCGTACGTAGCCGAGGAACCGATCGAGCCCCCGTGCGCGCCCCGGGCGGCCGATCGTTCGGCAGTGGAGTCCCACGGTCATCATCCGGCCTCCCTCCTCGCGTAGCTGGTCGAGGGAGTCGCGGGCGTACTGGAAGAAGTCGTCCGCGGTGACGAAGCCGTTGACGAGCATGAACTTGAAGTCGTTCACGTCGAGCGTGTACGGGACGATGAGCACCGGTTTCCCGCTCTCCTCCACCCAGTAGGGCAGCTCGTCGGCGTAGGAGTCCGACTGGTAGAGGAAGTCGCCGGCCTCGGCGACGAGGCGACGTGTGTTGTCGCCGATGCGGCCCGTGTACCAGCCGACCGGGGGACTGCCGGTGGTGCGCTCGATCGCCTCGATGGCCCGGCGGATGTGCTCACGCTCCTCGTCCTCCGGCATCTCCAAGTAGTCGATCCAGCGCCACCCGTGGCTCGCAACCTCCCATCCGGCCTCGACCATTGCGCGGGCGTTTTGCGGGTTGCGCTCCAGCGCCTGCCCCACCGCGTAGACGGTGAGCGGCAGCCCGTGCTTCGTAAACAGGCGATGGATCCGCCAGAACCCAGCCCGGCTGCCGTACTCGAACATGGACTCCGTGTTGAGATTCCGGCGCCCGACCGTCGGCGGCGCCCCGACGAGCTCGTGGAGGAAAGCCTCGGACGCCGGGTCTCCCTCGAGCGGGGTGTTCTCGGCGCCCTCCTCGTAGTTGAGGACGAAGCTCAGCGCCAGTCGCGCGCCGTCGGGCCAGCGCGGGTCGGGTGGGCTCGGCCCGTAGCCGACGAGGTCGCGTGCGTAGCTTTCGCTCATCCGTCCTCCGTTCGTTCGTCGCCGTCGAGCTTGCGCTCGAGGAAGTCGAGCACGGCGCGCATCTGGCTGATCTCCTCGTCGACCACGAACGAGCTGTGGCCGGTCTCGTAGGAGTACACCTCTACGTCCCCGCCTCTCGCTCGGACTGCATCCACCCAGAGGTACGCCTGCCGCGGCGGGCAACGGCTGTCGTGCTCGCCGATGAGGCACAGCACCGGCGTCCGCACGCGATCCGCGTACGTGATCGGCGATCGCTCGCGCACGAGCTCGGCCTTCTCGTCGATTCCGCCCCCGAGGAGGTAACGGTCGTAGGCCTGGAGCGGAGGCGACAGATCCTCGTGGGAGGCCGCGTAGTCGCCGACCGGGACCCCGGCGACCCCGGCCGCGAAGCGGTCAGGATGGAGGCCCAGCATCAGGAGCGTGAGGTACCCGCCCCACGACCACCCCGCCATGACGGCGCGGTCCGGGTCGGTCGTGCCGTCGGCGACGAGCGCGTCGAGCCACGCGAGCACGTCCTCGACCTCGGGGAAACCGATGTCGCCGACGAGCCGGTCGCGCCAGGCGACCCCGTAGCCGGTGGAGCCGCGGTAGTTCGGCAGCGCGACGGCGAAACCGTGGTCGACGAGCGTCTGGAAGTCGGGCTGCCAGTCGTCGGCGTACAACCAGGTCGGGCCGCCGTGCACCCACATCACCGTGGGGAAGGGCGGATCGCCGGCCGGGGTGACGAGGAAACCGTGCACGGACTCGCCGGCCCCGTTGCTCGTGCGGCGAGACCGAAAAGGGCGTCCGGGCGGCGCGGCGCCGTTGAGCGTCGGCAGGAGTGCCTGGCCGCCGGCGACGAGAAGGCGCGGGGGCTCGGCGCCGCTCGCGACCTCGAGCCATACCTCGCCATCCGGGCGTACCCGTGCACGGCGGACCGTCCCTTCCGGATGGGAGATCGGCGCCGCCTGACCCGTCAGCTCGAGGCGCAGGAGGCGGTCACGGCCCTCCACGGTCTCCACGGCGAGCAGCGCGGACGCGTCCGGCCACCAGTCGACCACGTGGACATCGCCTTCGGCGTCGACCCGGAGATCGCTGCGCTCGCCCATGACGGGGTTCCAGATCGCGGGACGCACGAAACCCTCGCGCTCGTGGAGGATGGCGAGGCGCTGGTCGCCCGGGAGCGGTGACCACGCGGCTGCGTCGAGCCCGAGGCCGTCGCCGTCCCAGAGATCCGCCACGGTGTCTCCGGTCGCTGGATCGAGAACCCGAAGCGCGGGCCGGACGATGTCCCCGCTCTCCCCGTGGCCGATACAGACGAGCCGCTCGTCGGCGGAGAGCGCGGCGAGCTCCGGGCTCCGCTCCCAGCCGGCGAGCTCGGCGTGCACGGCGTGGCGGTAGAGCTCGCGAGCCGGCGCGCCTTCGGCGAAGGCGTAGATCGCGAAGCCGTTCGCGTCCGACAGCGCGACCACCGAGACCCGCTCTCCCAGCGCCAGCCCGCCGGGCCAGCCCCGCGGCAGGCTGGTCACGAGGGGTCGCGGCTCGCCGCCCTCGAACGGCGTCACGACGTACTCGCCCGACTCGTCGCCGGAGGGATCGCGGAACCAGGCGATTCCCGACCCGTCGGCCGTCGGGTACGCCTCCGTCACGCCGACCGCCTCGCGGCTCACCGGCCACCGCCGCCCGGTCTCGAGCTCCCAGGCCCAGGCCTGGAGCGACCCGCCCTCCGTGGAGAGGTGGACGAGGCGGCTCGGCGCACGTCGCGCCCAGGCCGGGAACGTCACCCGCGGCGCCCTGTAACGCCGCTCCCACACAGGCACACCCTCCATGCCGCCGGAACCTAGCAGCCGCGACGAACTCGGCACAGATCGGTCTCACTTTCGACACGGTCCGTCACACACGTGTAGGGGGTCTGACCCCATGGGTCAGACCCCTCCGCGCGCCGCCACTTCAGAGCCCGCCCCGCCGCGACGAACTCGACGCATGCCCGTTCCACCTTCGACACGGTCCGTCACACACGTGTAGGGGTCTGACCCCATGGGTCAGACCCCCCGGGACTGTCTCCTGGGCGGGACTTCGACCTCGGGCTCGTATGCTCGGCGGGTGGAGGCGGGAGCGACGACGACCCGGGGCGGAACGCTGCTCTGGAGCACGGGCGCTCCTGCGCTCTTCGTCCTCCTCTGGTCGACCGGCTTCGTGTTCTCCAAGGAGAGCCTGAAGTACGCCGAGCCGATGACGATCCTCGCGATCCGCTTCGGCGCAGCTTCCGTGCTCGCGCTCGGCCTGACGCTCGTCTGGCGCGGCGTCTGGCCGTCGGCGCGGCAGCTTCCGCACGTGGCCATCGTGGGCCTGCTCCTACACGGCTGCTACATCGGCGGGGTGTACGTCGCCATCGACCAGGGCTTGCCGGCGGGCGTGGCAGCGGTCATCGCCGGGCTCCAGCCGCTCGTCTCTGCCTGCTTCGTCGGGGTGCTGCTCGGCGACCGGGTGACGGCGATGCAGTGGGTCGGCTGCGTGCTCGGTTTCGCCGGGGTGCTGCTCGTGCTGTGGACGAAGCTGACCTTCGACCGGGCGACCACGACGGCGATCCTGTTTGCCGTCCTAGCGCTCGCCGGCATCACCGCGGGGACGCTCTACCAGAAGCGGTTCTGCGCGGACGTCGACGTGCGCTCCAGCCAGGTCGTCCAGTACGCCGCTGCGGCGGTTGCCGTGCTCGCCCTCGCGCTGGCGTTCGAGGACATGGAGGTCCGCTGGACGCCGGCCCTCGTCGGCTCGCTCGCCTGGATGGTGCTCGTCCTCTCCATCGGGACGATGAGTCTCCTGCTCGGTGCTCATCCGGCGCGGCGCCGCCGTGCGTACCGCCAGCCTCTTCTACCTCGTGCCGCCGGTGACCGCGCTGATGGCCTGGGCGTGGTTCGGCGAGACGCTCGGCCCCGCCGCGCTCGCCGGAATGGGCGTCGTCGCGGTCGGCGTCGCCCTCGTCCAGCGGGGAGGCCGCGAGCCGGTGGCGGCACCCGTGCCCGAGTAGGGCCGACGGGTCCGGCCCGCCGACCCGACGCGTCTACCGCCGCTTGGCGACGAGATCCCCGGCCTCGGCGAGGACGTCGCCGAGGATGCCGACGATCTCGTCGAACTGCTCGGGGCCGGCCACGAGCGGTGGCGAGATCTGGACGACCGGGTCGCCACGGTCGTCGGCGCGGCAGATCAGTCCGCGCTCGAAGAGGTGCGGGGAGAGGAAGTCGCGCAGCAGCCACTCGCACTCCTCGTCGGAGAACGTCTCCTTCGTCTCCTTGTCCTTGACGAGCTCGAGCGCCCAGAAGAAACCGGCGCCACGGAGATCTCCCGCGATGTCGAGATCGAGCAGCTGGCCGAGCGTCGAGCGAAAGCGCTCCTCGTTGGCGGCGACGTGCTCGACGATCCCCTCGCGCTTCATGATCTCGATGTTCTTGAGGGCAACCGCGCACTGCACCGGATGGCCGCCGAAGGTCATCCCGTGCGCGTACATGTTCGTGTCCGTGAGGAACGGCTCCATGACCGCGTCCCGCGCGATCACGGCGCCGATGACGCCGTACGAGGAGGAGAGGCCCTTCGCGGAGGTCACGAGGTCGGGCCTGATGTCGTACCGCTCGGAGCCGAACCAGGCGCCCACCCGGCCGAAGCCCGTGATCACCTCGTCGGCGCAGAGCAGGATGCCGTAGCGGTCGCAGATCTCGCGGACACCCTGGAAGTACCCGGCCGGAGGAGTGAACGAGCCGCCCGAGTTCTGTACCGGCTCCATGATCACCATGGCCACGGTCTCCGGCCCGGCCTGCTCGATCGTCGAGTCGAGGTCCTCGAGCAGCATGGCGGTGAACTGCTCCTCGGTCTCCCCGTCAGGACGGTGGTAGCGATTCGTGTTGCGGACGTGAAGGGTTCCCGGGACGAGCGGCTCGAACGGTGCCTTGATCGCCGCAATCCCGTTGATGGAGAGCGCCCCGAGCGTGGTGCCGTGATAGGCAAGACGCCGGCCGATGGCCTTCCAGCGGCGCTCGCCGCGAAGCGCGTGGTACTGGCGCGCCAGCTTCCACGCCGCCTCGACGGCCTCGGAGCCGCCCGACACGAAGAAGACCCGATTGAGGTCGCCGGGCGCGACGGACGCGATCTCCGCCGCGAGCTCGATGGCCCTCGGGTGCGCGTAGGTCCAGTTGATGTAGAACGGCAGCTCGCGCATCTGCGCCGCGGCCGCCTCGCCGATCTCTTCGCCGAAGCCGTAGCCGATGTTGACGCAGAACAGGCCGGCGAGCGCGTCGAGATAGCGCTTTCCGTTCACGTCCTCGAGGTAGCAACCGTCGCCGCTGACGATCACCGGCACGTCGCTGTCGGCGTAGCCGCCCATGCGGGTGAAGTGCAGCCAGAGATGGTCGCGCGCCGCCCGCTGCAGCTCCTCCGGTGTCATCCGCGCCTCGGTCGTGCTCATGCCAATCTCTCCATCGCCTGCGCTTCCGCTTTCTCGCGCCGCCGTTGCCAGAGGATGTTGACGATCATCAGCCCGACGGCGACGACGAAGATGATGGTACCGATCACGTTGACCTGAGGCGGCACGCCGACACGTGCGGCTCCCCACACCCAGATCGGGAACGTCTGCTCGATCCCCGCCGTGAAGAACGTGATCACGAAGTCGTCGATCGACAGCGCGAAGGCGAGCAGGGCGCCCGCGAGATGCGGCGAGTATCGCGGGCACGTCATGTGGCGAACGTCTGCGCCGGCGCCGACCGAACCGCCGCCGCTCAGCGCGTCCCGATCTTCATCCCGGTGAGGCGCGGCAGCGCCGCCACGAGCCGGGCTGGAAGAGGCCCACGACGGCCGTCCTCCTCGCGCTCCTCGCAGGCCAGAATCGCGCCGCGCACGAGCCCGCCGCCGAGCCTGCGGAGCGGCTCGGGTGGCAGCCGCGGTACCCGGCGGCGCACGAGCGGGAGGGCCGTGTACTCGTCGTCGGCCCGAAGGACGAGCGAGGCGAGCGCCTGCCCGCCGAGCCAGCTTGCCCCGACACCGCTGCCGGAGTAGCCCGCTCCGTAGTGGACGCGCGTCCCCGGCAGCGTGCCGAAGAACGGCAGGTGGTCGGACGACACGTCGATGGGCCCGCCCCAGGCCCGCTCGACCCGTGCGGCGGCCAGCGCGGGGAGCAGCTTGCGGAGCCCCGCTTCGGCCCGTCCGGCGGTCGGCGAGTCGGTGAAGAAGCGCGCGTCGACGGCGCCGCCGGGCCCTAGCGGCCCGGAGCCGCTTCCCATTGCCACCCGGCCGTCGGGCGTCGTGCGGAAGTAGTGGAGGAACATGCGCCCGTCGGAGATCGACAGGCCGTCCGTCCAGCCGATCTCCGCCAGGAGGTCGGGGACGGGCTCCGTGAGCACGACGTAGCTGCCGAAGTTCGTGAGGTGCCGGCCGGCGGGCTTCCACGCGGTCAGCCACGCGTTCGTCGCCAGCACGACCTCGGCCGCCCGCAGGCGCCCATGCGGCGTCTCGAGCAAGCTGGGGCTCCCGGCTCGAAGGCCTGTGAGCCGGGTGCGCTCGTGCAGCGCGACTCCGTCGGCCAGCACCGCCCGGCGGAGGGCACGCGCGAGCCGCGCTGGCTGCACCGTGGCGCCGTCACGAAACAGCGCCCCCTTGCGGAAGCGGGGCGAATGGACCCGCTCGGACAGGTCCACGGCGGTGAGCGGGACGCACTCCTCCGGGACGCCGAGCTCGGCGGCCGCCTGGACGGCCCGATCGACGGCAGCGTCCTCGAACGGGGCGGCGGACACCTTCAGGTACCCGTCCTCACGCAGCCAGACGTCCTCGCCTCGCGTCTCGGAAAATGCTCGAACGGCGGGGATCACGCGGTCGGAGAGCCGGCAGAGCTCGAGGGCCGCTTGGGCTCCGAGGAGCGGTCTCAGGCGCGCGAGCTGCGACCAGTAGCCGTGCAGGAAGCCGCCGTTGCGACCGCTTGGGCCCCAGCCGACGATCTCCTTCTCGAGCACGGCGACGCGTAGCGACGGATCGCGCTCCCGCAGCGCGAGCGCCGTCCAGAGACCCGTGTAGCCACCCCCGACGATCGCGACGTCGACCTCGGCATCGCCCTGTAGGGGCCGGATCTCATCCGGCCCGCCGGGGTTGGCTCTGCCCTCGGCGGCGAGGGCCTCGTCGAGCCACCAGGGCGGCTCCAGACCGGGAAGGACGGAGGGCGTCGACACGCGCCGTACAATCGTCTCAGATGGAGGTCGTCGCCACACCGGAAGCCCTCGCGCTCGTCCGTGAGCGCGGCGGCAGGCTCTACGTCTGGCTGCAGAAGGCCGGCTGAGCCAGCTGCCCCGTCTCGCTGGGAGCTTCGAGCGAGCCCGAGCCGAGACGGGACTTCAGCCGGGTGCCGGCTGACGGTCTCGAGCTGTACCTCTCGAACGGTCTGCGCGGCCGCCTGCCCGAGACGCTCGAGCTGCACGTCCGCGGCCTCTGGAGGAAGCGCGTGGCCGCGTACTGGAACGGCCTGCCCTGGGTCATGTAGACGATCGGCGCCGCGTGAGCGGCGGGCCGGATGAGATCCGGCCCCTACCACTCCACCCGGCGGTCAGGTCGCTGTGGGGCCGCATCTCATGCGGCCCGTGTCAGGCCTCTCACGACGCCCGCGACTTGCGCATCGCCTCCTTCACCGCGTCCGTGTCGAGCGCGAGCTCGAGCAGCCCCACCTGCTCCTCGTAGATCGAGGGGTCGACCTGCTCCTTCACCTCGTCCTCGAAGATGTGCACGACGGGGAGTCCCAACTGGACTCCTGCCAGTGGCCCGACGTAGCTGGGATCGCCGGCGGTGACGGTCTCGGCCGCCACCTCGAGCGCCTCCGGGTCGGCGGCCCCGAGGACGACGACGAGGTCGTCCGTGCCGAGCCGGTCGACGAGCGCCTTGATGCGATCCTGGTTCTCCGGGTCCATGGCCCCAGCCGCCGTTCAGACGAAGCACTCGGTCTCGGCGAGGACGACCTCGGCACCGGCCGAGCGAACGCAGTCGGCGATCGCGTTCCCGGGGACGCCGTCCCGCTCACCGAGCGCGATGACCTTCTTGCCCGCGAGCTCCACTCACTCACCTCCTCCATCGACGAGCTCTTGCACGGCGGCCTCGATCTCCGCCCTGGACGGGTCGCCGGTCAGGCGCTCGACCTCGGCGCCATCCCGGTAGAGCACGTAGGTCGGCAGGCCGAAGACCTTGAGGTCGCGGCAGACCTGCCGGTTGTCGGGCGCGTTCACCTTCACGAGCTTGAGCTGTCCGTCGTAGGACTGCTCGAGCGCCTCCATCGCCGGCATCATCGCGATGCAGGGCTGGCAGCGAGGGCCCCAGAAGTCCACGAGCACCGCGCCTTCGGCGACGAGGCCGTCAAACGTCTCGGGTGTTGCTTCGATGGCCATGCTTCCTCCTGTTGTGCCTATGACTCGAGCGTGATCGAGGCGCCGTCCCAGAGCTGCGTCATGCGGCCGAGAAACAGGCTGCCCTTCGCCATGAGCATCGTCGAGCGCAGCTCGCCGGCGGCGAGCCGTTCGAGCGCGTGCGGAAGCCACGGCACCGCCGAGGCGATATGCCCCTGCGTCGGCGCGAAGCCGGGTAGGCCGTGCTCTCGCGCGAAATCGGGGATGGCGGTCTTGTCGAGCTCGCCGCGCATTACCGCGAGCGCGGCGAGCATCCGGTAGTTGCGATCCGGCACGTCGCCGCCGCCCGAGGGCTCGGTGATCTCCGGATCGTGGAGCTCCGTGGAGTAGCGGGCGACGTCCGTGATCTTGCGGCCCAGCTTCTCGAGCGGTCGCAGCACGATGTCCGACAGGAGCGCCTGCTGGGAGGAGCCTGACCCGATCCGGTGGCGGCCTACCGCGTCGAGCCTGATCACCGGGGCGTCGGCTCCTGCCGGGCCGACGAGCACGGCCATTCCGGCGAGGACGTCCTCGAGCACCGGGACTCCGTGCTCGAGCGCGCCCTGAAACTTCATCCCGAGCTTTGCCAGCGAACCGCCGGCGACGACGACGACACACTCGTAGGCGCCCGACTCGACCAGCGCGGCGGCGTTGATCAGCGCGTGCACCGGCGCCGCGCAGAAGGCCTTCACGTCGGATCCGCTCGCCTCGGTGAGCCCACACGCCTCGGCGATCGCCTTCGCGAGCGCGCCGCCGCCTCGCTGGTAGCGATCCCCGACGGCCTCCTCCCCGCAGCCGATCGCGTACTCGACCGCTTGCGGCTCGACTCCCGAAGCGTCGAGCAGAGCCCGGAGGGCGTGCACACCGGTCGCCTTACAGCAGAGGTTCTCGAGCAGGACGGCCGCGGACAGCGACTCGTCGTGCGGATGCGCCGGGGTGAACGAGCCGACGACGTCGCCACCGTCGTAGAGGGGAAGCTCGCCCGCCGACTCGTTCGGCTCGGCACCCGGCCGGAAGAGCTCGAACTGGTCGAGCTCCGCCAGCAGCTCGTAGTACTCCCCCTGCGGCATGACCTCGCCGAAGCGCCCGTGACGTGCAGCTGGCCCGCCGTTACCTCGCCACCATGGACGCGGCAGGTCCCAGAGCTGCTCGGGCCGCAGATTGCCGATGAAGGCCTGGTGCGGTGGGTACGCGAGCGCATCCTCGTAGGCCCGCAGAGACCCGATGAGCTCAGGCAGACGCTCGGGCTCGCGCGACGGCTTCGAGCCGTACCGGACGAGGTCGGGCACGTGCTCGAGCACGAGCGAAGCCGCCAGAACGCCCGCGCGTCGGGTCAAATCTCCGGCTCCAAGGCAGTCACGGAGTCCGGCGGGCCCGAGCGGGCCGGATGCGATCCGGCTCCTACACCTGGCGGCGGCGTCGCCCTGCTCACGCAGCGCCCTCCCAAACCGTGCCGGGCTCGACCTCGGTCTCGAGCATCTCGAGCGCGCGCTCGACGATCCTTCGGCGCAGGGCCGCCTCGCCCGCCGGGCTGCGTTCCGGGTCGCCGAACGGATTCGTGATCGCGACGCCACGCACGACGCGGTTCGCGCCGATCATCGTCGCGATGGTCGGAAGCGCGGTCACGAACACGGTCGCGATCCCGGCCCGCTCGATCTCTCTCGCCAGCGTTGCCCCGCAACGCGTGCCCGTCCCTCAGGTACCCGACAGGACGACGGCTTCGACGCCTGCCTCTTTCAGCTCGTCGGCGATCTCCTGCCCGAACTTGACCGAGGTCGCGACCGGGGTGCCGTTGCCGGTCGTCGTGTAGAAGGCGTCGTGGAGCCCCGCGATGCGCCCTTCGCGCAGGAGCTGCGTGACGACGTCGAGCGGGACGAGGCGGTTGGGGTCGGCGTTCGCAGCCGTGACGTCGAAGCCGCCGTGCACGGATTCGTAGCCTCCCGCGGCGAGCGTGCCCTCGGCCGGCAGCGGGTAGCGCAGCCAGGCGTGGGCCCGGATCGTCGGCAGCCCGTCAGGGTTCCCCTGCGGCACGCATCCCGCTTCCGTCACCAGCGCCAGCTTCGCCGCGGCGAGACGGATCGGCGGCGGCGGCGGAACCTGCTCGACCGACGCCACCACCTCGGTGCGTGTCTCGCCTGCGAGCTTGGCGAGCAGCAGGTCGATCGCACGCGCCGCGCCGGACGCCCCCGCTCGCTCGTTCCGGCGCAGCCCGCGCGGCAGGTAGCCCTCGTCCTCGGGCGGCCCGAGCTGCTCGCCCTCGGCGAGGCGCCGGGCAAGTGCCGCGAGCCTCGGCAGGGCCTCGCGCATGCCTGCGACGTTCGTGGAGGTCGGCACGATGTAGGCGGCGCCCTCGGCGGCCGCGACGCCGGGGCTCTCGGGATCCATCCCGCAGACCGTGGGGATGCCACGGCGCGCGACCTCGCGCGCGAGCGTCCCGCACGCGTAGCCATAGCGGCCCGAGCCGAACGACGGGCCGCAGACGAGCACGTCGGGCCGCTCCGCGTCCACGAACCGCAGCAGCGCGGCCAGCGCCTCGTCCTCGCGCTCGCCGAAGAAGTCGTCCCCGCACGCGAGCGTGACCGCCACGTCCAGACCCAGGCCGCGACCGGGCCCGACCGCACCCTCGATGCGCGTCGGCGAGGTACCGGCCGCCTCCTCGCCGCCGAGGCCGGCGAAGAACTGGTTCAGGTAGTGCGCGACCCTCATGCCGAGCCCCTAAGCCCGGGGTCAAGTCTTGCATTCGAACATAACGGCGAGCGGGGGCACATCCTTATGCTTCTATGCAAGACTTGACCCCGGTCTTTTGTCACGAGATCTCGCGGCCGCTCGTTCTCGTAGGGGCCGGATATATCCGGCCCCTACTGCGTCGGCAGGGGTGAATGCCCTTACCACGTCACCGCCCTCAGGTCCAGGTCCCCCATCTGGCACGTCGCACCCAGGTAGTTGCGCACGGGCACCGGGCCGCAGTCGGCGGCCTGGCGGCCGTCGAGCAGGACGTCGCCGCCGACGACTCGCTCCGGGCGCCACTCGGGGACATACTCCTCGGCGTTGCCGACCGAGACGATGCAGTCGGCCTCGGGTACGTGGTCCGTCAGGCCGCCCATCTCGGCGACCATGGCGACCGTCCGGATCCCGGCCCGCTCGCAGGCGCGAACGGTGAGCATCGTGTCCGTATGCGAATTGCCTCCGGCGTCCGTGGTCACGATCGCGCCGTCGGCGTCGAGCTCGCCGGCGAGCTTCGCAGCCAGCATCGCCGCGCGCTCCTTGTCCTTCGCGCTCTGGTTGTAGCCGCGGCAGGCCACGACGCCGGCGAAGCGCAGGCGCTCACCGTCCGCGGCGAGCAGCTCGCGCACGAGCGCCGAGCGCTGAAAATGGTAGGTCGGGTTGCGGAGACCCGCCCAGTGGTACTCGCCCGCCGTGAGCGCCCCGTCGAGGATCTCGAGCGGGTTGAGGATGGACGGCTGGAAGCCGTCGAGGGTGGCGCCGTAGAGGTAGATCTCGTACAGCGGGCCGAGCGAGGAGAGCTGGAGCAACAGCGCGATCGCGGGGAGGTCGTCGCCCGTGGCGCCCCCGAGCTCGTAGCGCAGCGTCTCCACAGACTCGGGCTCCTGGCGGATCGTCTCGGCGGCGAGATCGCGTGCGACACGCAGCTTCGCCTCACGTATCGCCGCCTCGAAGTCCTCGTTGCCGACGCCCTCGGCCGGACGAAAGGTCAGCACGACGTTCGCGGTCCGCCCGAGCAGCGAGTGCTCGGCGCCGGGACCCCCCATGTCGACCAGAGCCTCCTGCTCGTGCAACGGCCGCTCCTGACCCGGGAAATCGGCGCACGCGATCACGGCCGCGCCCTCGATCCGGTTCGTCCGGCCCTGGCCGGCCGGCCGAAGCGCGCCGAGCGCGCCGGGGAAGGTCGCCTCCGGAGCTTCCGCCTTCACGCGCGGCTCGACGGCGTCGAGCACGTGCGTCAGCCGCACGGAGTCGCCGGGCCGGACGACGTCGACGTCGACGGACGCGAGCCGGGGGTCGTCGAAGGCGAGTGCTCCCGCAAACACATCGAGATCGACGCTGTCGAGCGGGTACGTCGCGAGCTCAAGCTGCACGCGCGCTCCGTCCGAGGCGCGACTCGACCTCCGCGGCGGCTTCGCGGCAGCGCTCGGCGATGCGTCCGAGCGTCGCCGGCGCCATCCGGTAGGTCGGCCCGGAGACGCTGAGGGCGGCTACGCAGCTACCGGTTCGGTCGCGGAGCGGCACGGCGACGGCGTGGAGGCCTTCCTCGAGCTCGCCCACCGCGGTCGCGTAACCACGCGCCCGCACCTGCCCGAGCTCCCGCTCGAGCACTCTGCGGCTCGTGATCGTCCGTGCCGTGAACGCCTGTAGCTCCCCACCGGGCAGGGTCCGGCCGGAGAAGGCGAGCAGCACCTTGCCGTTCGCGGTGCAGTGCAGAGCCGTGCGCCTGCCCGTCCAGCTCCCTACGCCGACGATGTGCCTTCCATCGGCCTGCGCGATGTTGACGGCCTCGAAGGCGTCGAGCAGTGCGAGATTGACCGTTTCTCCCGTGTCCCCGGCGAGCCGCGCCATGGCTGGTCGCGCCAGCTCCTCGAGGTCGTCGCCGCCGCGTGCCGCGAGCAGCGCCAGGCGCGCGAGCTCCGGCCCGAGCCGGAAGGACTCGCTGCGCGGCGCCCGCTCGAGGAAGCCACGCGCCGCCAGGGTGGCGGCGAGTCGCGACGCCGTCGACTTGTGCACGCCGAGCGCGCCGGCGAGCTCGGTCACGCCGAGCTCCTGCTCCGGCATCTCGAACGCCTGGAGCAGTTGCAGCGCGCGATCGACAGTCTGGACACCGTTGCGCATATCGCAACGTGTTGACGATAGCGCAACACCCGGTCGCCTTGCAAGCCCCGGAGGTCATGACCTCCGTATCACGACGCGATAGATGCGCGGGCGCTCCCCCTCGCCGACCGTGACGTAGGAACGCCCGCCGCTGCTGACCGCGATCGCCTCGCCCTGGAGCTCGGGCGGCGCGATGCCGCGGCAGCGCCGGCCGGCGAACGCCGCCCACAGCGGCTTCCCGGCCGGGCGTGCGAAGAGGAGCACCGAGCCGTACGTGCGCAGCGCGACGACGCTTCCGGAGCGCGAGACGTCGCCCCCGGTAACGAGCACGGCGAGGCCGAGCCGCAGCGCCGCGACCCGCCTGAGGGTCGTCTCCGAGCCCGCGGCGAGCCTGCCGCGGGCTCGGTAGACGCGGGCGCGCCCGTCGAGCTCTTTCGTCACGATGATCAGGTCGCCGGAGCGGGGATCCACGAGCAGCGCCTCCGCGTCGCGGGCACCGTCCGGATAGCGAAGCACGAGTCTGTCCACGTCGGCGATGGCACGGCTGATCGGCGCCGCGCCCGGCTCGACCACAGGCTCGGGCAGGCGCAGGATCGAGATCGTGCGGCGGTCGCGGTCGTTGTCGCCGATATCGCCGACATAGAGGTAGCGACGCCCGGGGCCCGGGCCCGGCCCAGCGGCGATGTCCTCCCAGTCCAACGCCTCGACGCCCGCAAGCGTGAACCTTCCGAGCGTGCGGCCGTTCGGAGCGACGGCGAAGAGCCGCGCCGCATCGCCGGAGTCGTTGTGCATCCAGAGGACGCCTCTCCGCATGCGGCTCTCGACGATGCCGGACACCTCGTCGAGATCCGCAGACGCCAGCGCCGAGCCGCGGTGCAGCACCAGCCGCTCGTCACAGGCCGCGTCGACGAGCGGCGGCACCGGCGGCCCGCCCGCGGAGAGCCCGACGGCGGCCACGACGGCGGCCGCACCCTTCGCCACGCCGGCCGCGGCGCCAAGCGCGTGCGCGATCATCGCGGTGCCCGGCCCTCAGATGCGCCAGTGGCGGAGGGCGTTTGCGCCGAGGTACATGCGCCTTGACTCCTCGGACGGGAAGGCGCCGTGCTCGGCGACGGCCGCGAGGAGCTGCGGATACTTCACCTGCCCCTCGAACCAGGGCCAATCCGTAGCCCAGGCAAGCTGCCCGGGCGGGATCGCGTCCGCGTAGCGGGCCAGCTTGCCGAGGTAGCCCGGGAAGGGGTAGCGCCAGCCGTCCTCCCACTCCATCAGCGGGCCCCCGAGCACCGAGGTCGATACGAGCAGGCTCGGGCTCGCGGCGACGATGCCGCGGAGGACGGGGAACTCGGGGCCGTCCGGGTGGGCGTTGGCCCCGTGGTTGAGCTGGATGGGGACGTCCGCGTAATCGGCCGCAAGGCGGCCGATCGCCTCGTAGTACTCGGCGAGAGAGGGCGTCTCCGGTGGCGCGGTGTCCTCGAAGCCGAAGACCGCGGCGCGACCTCGTTCCCGCAGCAGGTCGAAAACTGCACGGATCTCCGGCGCGTCGGGATCGAGGCGGAGGTAGGCGGGGAAGATCTTGACGCCGAGCGCGCCGGCGTCGAGCTCGGCTGCAAGGCTCTCGAGCCAGCCGGGCGTCCGCGGGTGGAAGAGCGTCGTGACGTAGCGCAGCCGGTCCGGGTAGCGCTCGGCCCAGCCGCGCGTATACGCCCTCCCGCCCATGAAGTCGGCCGGCGCCGACTCGAACCGCGCCATGAACTGCGGGAAGTCGTAGCCGTCATAGCCGATCACGACGGCGGAGCCCACCCCAGCCCGGTCGAGCTCGGCGACGAGCAGCTCGCCCGAGTGCTCCGTGCGCGTGAACGGATCGACCGGCGACATGTGCGGGCTCGTCTCGATCGGCCACGCGCGCACGAAGACGTGCGTCTCCGTGTCGACGACCGGGAAGTCGACGATCGGCCCGGGCACTGCCACTAGTAGATCGCGGTCGCCTCGATCTCCACCTTCAGCTCCGGGACGACGAGCGCGCTGATCTCGACCAGCGTCGCCGCGGGCTTGTGCTCACCGAAGTACTCGATGCGTGCCTGCGCGACCGCCGCCCGGTCGGCCATGTCGGTCAGGAAGATCGTCACCTTGACGACGTCGGCCTTCGACGCCCCCGCAGCCTGGAGCAGTGCGTCGAGCTTTCGCAGGCATTCGCGCGCCTGCTCGCCCGCGTCGTCGCCGCCCACGACCCCATCGGCGCCGTCGGCGATCTGGCCGCTGATCGTCAGCACCCGCGTCCCCGTGGCGAGGATCGCAGGCGAGTAGGGCCCGCTGGGCGCGGGAGCGCCCTCGGCGATCACGGTCTCGTTCGGCATCCGTCCTCCTTCGTCTCAGCGAATCTCGTGGCCGAGGTCCGCGTACAGCGCTCCTCTGACATCTCTCACCGGCGCCTCGCCGCCGTCGAGCTCCCGAACCAGCGCGTCGAGGTCTCCCCAGGCCGTGCAGCTCCACACGGCCAGGCCTCGCGGATCGGGGCCGAGCGTCCCGAGCCGGTCGACGAGCAGCGAGAGCTCGAGCTCCGGATGCCGTCCGGCGCGCGCGAGGTAGAACGCTTTCACGTCGTCGCGCGACGCGTCCGGCACGAAGCCGAAGTACTCAGCGTAGTAGTGGCCCGTCGTGCCGACGCGAGGCTCGACGAGGGGCTCGTAGCAGCCGGCCGCGTCCATGCGAGCAGCAAGGCGGAACGGCTCGTTCCAGACGGCCTGCTGATCGCCGGCGAAGAGCTGCTCCCACTGGTCGAGTCGCTCGAGCCCCGCCTGCGAGTACCAGGCGGTCAGGAACTCCGGCTCGGGCCCGATCCGCCACGTACGGCCGACGTTGAGGAGCAGCAGGTCGTCCTGCTCGTGCTGTCGCTCCCAGCCGGTCTGCATGGAGCCGATCATGTAGCGAAACGCCTCCGCGGACACGCCCGGGTTCCTGCTGATGTACTCCACGTAGACGAGCACGCGGGTTAAACCTACGTCGTCTGCTCGTCGAGCGGTCGCGTGTGGTCGTGAACGTGCTCGAGGCCCGTGGGCGGCTCGAGGGTCAGGTCGAGATCGGGGAAGCGCGATGCGACCTCGACCGCACGTCGCTCCGTCACCGCCCTGCGCGCCGCCTCGACGACGTCCAGCAGGTGCAGGTCCTGCTCGAGCTCCTGTAGCGGCGGCCTGCCCTCGCGCAGCGCGAGCACGCATTCGCGCAACCCGTCGGCCCAGAGCCACGTGCCGTCGATCGCCTCGTGCTCCTCCCAGCGGCCGGCCGAGTTGCGCCACAGCTCGAACCCGCGCGGGTCCCAGTCGTCGCCGAGCAGGTTCGCCGTGCCTTCCGTCCCGTAGAGCTCGAGCCCGGGACGACGGTAGCGCTGGATCGCCTGCGAGGAGACGAGCGAGGAGATCGCCCCGCTCGCGTGGCGCAGCACTGCGTGACAGACGTCGGGGTCCGGCTGCTCGATCGCGGTTCCTCGCGCCTCGCGGACTGATACCGCCACCGACTCGGCCGCGAGCACCTCCGTCACCGGCCCCAGCAGGGCCGTGAGGCTCTTGAGGTTGTAGATCCCGTTCTCGGCAAGCGGTCCCACGCCGGCCGAGTGGTACCAGGCCGCCCAGGGCGAGCCCGCGTTTCCATAGAGACCGCGCGCAGAGTGGACGGCACCGATCGCGCCGCGGCGAACCTGCGTCCAGAGGGCACGGAACGTCGGCGCGAGCTGGACGAACGGCGCCGCCAGGTAGAGAAGGCCGCGCTCGCGCGCGAGCGCCGCGACCTGCTCCGCCTCGAGCCGGCTCATGGCGACCGGCTTCTCGCAGACGACGTGTTTTCCGTGGTCGAGCGCGAGCAGGCAGAGCTCGGCGTGGCTCGACGGCGGCGTCAGCACGACGACGACGTCGACATCGGCCGTCGCGACTTCCTCCGGCGTCTCGACCAGGTGCGCGCCGGGGCGGCGCCGGAGCACGTCCGGCCAGGTCTCCCGGCGCCGGGCGCAGATCGGCCCTTCGCGCGCGAGCCCGCGCGGGACGAGGCGGTCGAGCACCTGCAGGTACGCCCAGAGGACGCTGCCGGCGCCGATGAAGCCGACCCCCTGGGGACGGTCAGACACGGCCGAGCCCGCGGTAGAGCCCGAGCGAGTCGAAGTAGACGCGCGCCTCGCGGATCTGGCCTCCGGTGCAGGTCAGCCAGCTCACGCCGTCGAGCTCCATACCCTCGACGACGTAGCGCCAGCGCACGGCAGCCGTACGGCGGTCGGCGAGGACGTCATCGACCGCGTAGTCGAATGCCGGCGTTTCCTCGAGCCAGCGCAGGCACATGGCCTCGATCGCCGCGCGACCCTCGATCGGTTTCGTCGCCGTGAGGTCGGCGGTCCGGTGCTCGACGTCGAGGAAGAGCGCGTCTTCGGCGAAGAGAGCTCCGAATGCCGTCGCATCGCGGGCGACGAGGGCGTTCGCCCAGGCGTGAGCAAGCTCGGCCGGCGTCCGTTCAGACGACAGGGAAGGCCTCCTCCTGGGGGCCGAGCATCCAGCCGCCGTCGACCCAGTGGATCGCGCCCGTGACGAAGGACGACTCGTCCGAGGCGAGGTAGAGAGCGGCGCGCGCGACGTCCTCGGGCTCGCCGAGGCGGCCGAGCACGGTCATCCGCTCGGAGGCCTCCCGGTAGCGCGGCTCCGCGAGCGCCTCCCGCGTCATCGCGGTGACGATCGAGCCCGGCATGAGGACGTTGGCACGGACGCCGCGCGGGCCGTAGTGCTGGGCGATCGACCGGGTCAACGAGATGACGCCGCCCTTCGAGGCCGTGTAGGCGTCGTAGACCGGCTCGGGACGCACCGCCACAGGCGAGGACGTGTTGATCACGCTGCCCCCGCCGGCCCGAAGGAGCTCCGGAACGCCGAATCGGCAGCAGAGGAAGACGCCGGTCAGGTTGACGGCGAGCGTCCGGTGCCAGACCGCCTCGTCCAGGTCGACGACGGAGCCGTCGCCGGGGAGCCAGATCCCGGCGTTGTTGTAGAGCACGTGCAGGGCGCCAAACGCTTCGACCACCTCGCCCACGGCGCGCTCGACGTCGTCAGCCGAGGAGACGTCCGCGGCGATTGCGCGCCCCGCTCCACCCGCGGCGCCGATCGCGGCGGCCACGGTCTCCGCGCGCCCGCCGTCGACGTCGAGCACGCCAACCCGCGCACCCTCCTGCGCGAAGAGAAGTGCCGCCGCTCGTCCCATGCCCTCGCCGGCGCCCGTGATCAGCGCGACCTTGCCGTCCAGGCGCCCCATCAGAACACGATCACCGACCGTGCTCCATTGCCGCGCTCCATCGCCTCCAGGGCGGCGTTGACGTCGTCCAGCGTGCAGCGGGTCACGAGCGCGTCGAAGCGAAGGTCGCCCGAGCGAAGGAGCTCGAGCGCGCGAGGCACGTCCCGGCTCGGGACGACCGACCCGTACCACGAGCCGCGCACGGCGCGCTCCTCGACGGTGAGAGCAAGCGGCTCCACGGTAATCCGGGCCTCCGGAGCGGCCATGCCTACGAGCACGGTCTGGCCACCGCGACCGGCCAGCTCGAGCGCGAGCCCGATCGACTCCGGACGTCCGACCGCCTCGATCACGTGGTCGAATCCGTCGCCGGTCAGCTCGGCCGCCGCGGCGGCCGCGTCGGCCGGCTCGGCCGCGTGCGTCGCCCCCAGCTCGAGACCGAGCGAGAGCTTCGACGACACGCGATCGACCGCGAGGATCGTGTCGGCGCCGGCGATGCGAGCGGCCTGAAGGGCAAAGAGCCCGACGCCGCCGCAGCCGACGACGGCGACCGACTCCCCCGGCCTCACGCCCGCCGTGTTGAGCACGGCACCGAGGCCCGTCATCGCGGCGCAGCCGAGCAGCGAGAGCTCGACGAGCGGAAGCTCGCGAGGTACCGGAAAGACGCTCGCCGCCGGCACGACGGTGCACTCGGCGAACGTCGTGCTCGTGTAGTGGTGAACGGGGCGGCCGCCCACGGAGAGCCGGGTCGTACCGTCCGCCATCACCCCCTGCTCTGACCACGGCGCTCCGACACAGAGGTTCGGGCGCCCGCGAAGGCAGAATCGGCAGGCACCGCAGAACGGGATCCAGCTCAGCGCCACGTGATCGCCGGGCGCGATGCCGTCGACGTCCTCACCGACCTCCTCGACGACCCCGGCGCCCTCGTGGCCGAGCACCGCAGGCAGCGGCCAGGGGTGAATGCCCTGCACGGTGTGGAGGTCGGAGTGGCAGACGCCGCTGGCGACCAGGCGCACGAGCACCTCCCCGGCCCGTGGCGGGGCGAGCTCCACGTCCTCCACGACGAGAGGCGCGCCGGTCGCCCACAGGACCGCGGCCCTCATGCCGGAAGCACGCGCATCGACGCGCCGGACGCCGCTTCGGCGAGACGCGTGACGGCCAGCTCGCCTGCGCCGGGCCCGAAGCGCTCGTAGGCCTCCTCGAAGCGCCGCGCTGCCTCGAGCGCGAGCGGCGACGGGTACCCGAGCTCGTCCGCGAGCTCGACGATCAGCCGCAGGTCCTTCCGGCAGAGGGCGAGCGTGAAGCTCGTGTCGTCGTCCCCGCGAAGGATGTTCGGCAGGTCGTGCTCCGCCACCCAGCTGGCGCCGGCACTGTCGGGAACGAGCCTCGCGAACGCTTCCAGCTCGACGCCCGCCTTGACGGCCAGCGCGAGCGCGTCGGCAAGGACGGTGACGTGGACGAACCAGAGCATGTTCGTGAGCAGCTTGGCCGCCGAGCCGGTGCCGACCGGGCCGACGTGGTGGACGGCGCTACCGACAGCTTCGAGCAGCGGCCGCGCGCGCTCGAGGTCGACGGGCTCGGCCCCGACCATGAACGTCAGCGTGGCGTCGCGCGCACCGTCGGCAGCCCCGGTGACCGGCGCGTCGACGAGCCCGACCGAGCGGCGGGCCGCGTCGTCGGCCAGGCGCCGAACGACATCCGGCGTGACCGTGCTCACGTTGACGAGCAGCGCGCCCGGGCTCAGGGCCGGGAGAACCGCGGCGGCGACCACCTCGAGCTCGGGCGGCCCGGGGACGGAGGCCACGAGCAGCTCCGACCCCGAGGCGAGCTCGGCGAGGCTCGCGGCCGGCTCCACCCCGTCCGTCTCGGCCGCTGTCACGCGCTCTGGTAGCGGATCGAAGCCCGCGACACGGAAGCCTGCCCGCACGGCGTTCCCGGCCATGGGCCCGCCCATGCTCCCGAGGCCGGCGAAGCCGATCAGAGCGTCTCCTGTCCCAGGTCCCGGTAGAGGCCCGCCGTGACGAGGCTGACCGGCGAGTCGACGCCGTCGAGCTCCCGCGCGAGCGTATCCACCCGATCCCATGAGCCCACGTTCCAGACGGCGAGCGCGCGGGGATCCGGCCCGAGCTTGCCGATGCGGTCGCAGAGCAGGTTCAGCTCCACGCCCGAAGCCGCACGTCGCTCTTCGTAGAACGAGCGGACGTCGTCCCGCGTCGCATCGGGCGCGAAATCGAGGAACTCGCCGACATAGAGTCCCCCGCGCCGGTGAACGGGCTCGACCAGCGGCTCGTAGCAGCCCGCATCGTCGATCCGAGCTCCGAGCTTGAACGTCTCCTCGAGCCGGTCGGCTTCGCCTGACGCAAAGACCGCTTCCCAGTCGCCGATGCGCTCGATTCCGGCAGACGCCGTGTGCCACACGGCCAGGTACGACGGCTCTGGCCCGGTGCGGAAGGTCCGGCCGATGTTGAGTACGAGCACATCGTCGGCATAGTCCTCCGACCAGGCGTCCTGCAGGCCGGCGGCGAAGTGGAACTGCTCCACGGAGACACCGGGCAGCCGGCTGATGTACTCGATGTAGACAAGCGGCACGCTTCCTCCTGGTTCGCTATCGGCCGGCCCGCGGCAGCAGCACGCACGAGTCCGGGTCGAACCCCACCGAGACGTCACTTCCGAGCTCGTGCGGCCTGCCCGCCTCGGCCGGCACCTCCGCCTTGAGCGTCTCCGCGAGCCCGGCGATCTCGAGCCGGTAGCCGAAGCCGGATCCGCGGAAGGCGAGATCGCGGACGGTGCCTCGCAGGCCGGCGCCGTCAGGGCCGCCGAGCCGAACCACCTCGGGACGGAGCACGAGCCACGCATCCCCGGTCGGCAGCTCGGGCTGGCACGGCACGGATAGCGACTGACCAGCGAGCGTCACGGCTGCACGGCCGCCGCCGTGACCCACGACCTCCACCGGTAGGACGTTCGCGTCGCCGACGAATCGAGCGGCGAACGGCGACGACGGCTGCCGGTAGATCTCGTCCGGGGTCCCGAGCTGCTCGATCCGACCCTCGTCGAAGACGACGATCCGGTCGGAGAGCGCGAGCGCCTCGCGCTGGTCGTGCGTGACGTAGACGAACGTCGCACCCGTCTCACGATGAACGCGGCGCAGCTCCTCCTCCATCTCGAGCCGGATCTTGAGGTCGAGCGCGGAGAGCGGCTCGTCCAGCAGCAGGACGCGCGGCCGGTTGACCAGAGCCCGGGCGAGCGCGACGCGCTGCATCTGGCCGCCGGACAGCTCATGCGCACGCCGGCGCTGGTAGCCGGGGAGCTGCACGAGGGCGAGAGCCTGGTTGACGCGCTCCTCGACGTTGCCTTTCGCCTCCCCTGCGACGCGCAGGCCGAACGCGACGTTCTCGAAGACGTCGAGGTGCGGGAAGAGCGTCGCGCGCTGGAAGACCATGTTGACGGGACGCTTGTGCGGCGGCACGCGCGTGACGTCCTTGCCGTCGAGCAGCACGCGACCCCCGCTGGGCCGGATAAAGCCGCCGATGATGCGCAAGAGCGTCGTCTTCCCGCAGCCCGACGGGCCGAGCAGGGTGATCAGCTCGTGCGCGCGGATGTCGAGCGAGACGCTGTCGAGCGCCGTTACTTCCCCGTAACGGTGGCTGACATCCTCCAGCTCGAGCCTGATCTCGCCGGGCGCCTGGGCCATCACGCCTCCCCGAGGAGCGGAGGAGTTGCCCGGCGCCTCGATCGTGCCGCGCGCAGCGCGAAGAGGAACGCCACGACCCAGACCAGCAACGTGATCGCCATGAGCAGCGTGGAGATCGTATTGATGGACGGATCCACCGTCCGGCGCAGGCTCGACCAGATGAACATGGGCAGAGTCGAGTCGGATCCGATCACGAAGAACGTGATGATGAACTCGTCGAACGAGAGCGCGAACGAAAGCGCCGTCGCGCCGACGAGAAGCGGCCAGATCTGCGGCAGCGTGACCCGCCGGAAGACGACCCAGGGCGAGGCGCCGAGGTCGGCCGCCGACTCCTCGAGTACGGGGTCGAGCCGGTCGATCGCCGCCACGGCGATGAGGAGGAAGTACGGGAAGGCGTAGACGAGGTGGGCGAGCACCACGGTGACGAGCGAGAGCGTGAGGTCGATGCGGCCGAAGAAGACCAGCATGGAGATCCCGAGGAACAACCCGGGAAGAGTGATCGGCAGGAAGAAGAGCAGTGACGTCGGGCCTCGCAGTCGGGGCCGCATCCGGCTGAGGCCATACGCGGCCGCCGTCCCCAGCAGCAAGGTCAGGGCCGCGACCGCCGCGGCCACGATCGCCGAGTTCGTGAGCGCCTCGCGGAACTCGAACGAGGAGAAGACGTCCCGATACCAGCGCAGGGAGAACCCCTCGAAGGGGAACGAGAGCGCCCCCGTCTCGTGGAAGGAGAAGAGCACGACGACGATGAGCGGAACGAAGAGAAACACCAGCGCGAGAGCGAGAACCGTCGCCGCGAACGGGCTCCGCTGGTTGGCCGGCGCCGGCGCCACCTCGACAAAACGGATGCGGTCGAGCTTCAGGATCCGGAGCCCGGCCACCGTCAGGAGATAGCAGAGGACGAACGCGGCCAGCATCAGGAACGACATCGCGGCCCCGAGCGGGAAGTTCCCGAGCCCGGTGAACGCCTCCTGGATTCGGCGGCCCAGCATTGCGCCGCTCGTACCTCCCAGGAACTGCGGCGTCACGTAGTCGGAGGCGGAGAGTACGAACACGAACAGGAACGACGTCACGGCCGGCGCGGCGATCAGAGGCAGCACGACCTTGCGCCAGCGAGTCAGGACGCCGCCGCCGAGGTCTTGCGCGCTCTCGAGCAGCGCGGGCGAGATGGGTCGAAAGCCCGCGTAGAGGACGAGCACGACGTATGGCAGGAAGATGTGGACGAGCGCGACTGTGACGGCGAAGCGGTTGAACAGCAGGAAGCCGAGCGAGCCGTCGATGAGGCCGAGCTCCCGAAGCCCCGAGTTCAGCAGGCCGTTCTCGCCCAGGATGGTGCGCCAGGCGTAGATGCGGACGAGGTAGCTCGCGAACAGCGTCGCCGTGATCAGGAACAGCACCGTCGTCTGCGAGCGGCCGGCGCAGTAGCGCAACCAGTAGGCGATCGGTAGCGCGACGAGCACGGTGACGGCGGCCGTGATGAGTCCCACGTAGAACGAGTTGAGCGCGAGCGTCCCGTTGACGCTCGAGGTCACGACGTCCTCGTAGTTCTCGAGCGTCAACGGGCCGCTGACCGCGAAGAGCCCCGCGGTCAGGAAGCTGTAGACGAAGAACGTGACGAGCGGCGCGACGAACAGGACGAGCAGGCCGAGCGTGGCCGGCAGGCTCAAGGCAATGGGCCCCACCCTGAGCTCGCGGTCTCGCCACGCAGCCCGGGGAGCCTCCTCGTGCGCGACCGCGGTCACGGCGAATCCGACACGAAAGCCCGCTGGGCTAGTCCATCAAGCCGCGCCCGCCTTGATCTCCTGCCAGCGCTCCTGCCACTGGCCGATCGTGACGTACTCGTCCGACTCGAGCGGCGGGTTGTTGTAGAGCGGCGACGAGGCGAAGAACGACTCGACGTCCGAGTAGTCGTAGAGCGATGCCGTCGCCTCGTCGAGCAACGGCTGCGCGGCCTCGACGGTAACGCCGGCGACGAGGTAGATGGCAGCCTCGGCGTTCGCCTGCGGATCGAGCACCTGGTTGATCCAGGCGTGGGCGGTATCGACGTTGTCGACAGTCGTCGGAATCGCGTAGGCATCGGCGAACGTGAAGCTGCCCTCCTCGGGGACGACCGTCTTGACGGTGTCCGTGCCCGCAGCCGCCGCCACGGAGTTCATGTACGCCCAGCCCTGCCAGCATGCGACGATGTCGCCCGAGACGAGCAACGTCGTCATGTCGCCGAATCCGGGGGAGACGCTGTTGGCCTGGGCGATGATCTGCGTGAGCAGATCCTCGATCTCGGTGAGCTGATCCGGCGTCACCGTCGACGGGTCGTAGCCGAGCACGTGGGCGGCCAGCGTGAACGAGCCGACCGGGTCGTCGGGCAACCCGATCTTGCCCTTCAGGGACGGGTCGAGCAGGTCGTACCAGGACGTCAATCCGCCCGGCAAGGTGGCGTCGTCCCAGGTGAGGCCGATCGCCCCGAACGTCCACGGGACGCCGGTGCGGGTGCCGTCGGGGTCGACGAAGAACTGCTTGTCCCCCGATGTCGGAGAGCCAGAACGGGTACAGGCCCGGCGAGGTTCGGCATCTTCGACTCGTCGATCGGGACTGAGAATGCCGAGCTCACGGTAGAGCGGCTTGTAGCCCTGGTAGTACGTGATCAGGTCGGCGCCTTCCGCGCCACCCGAGGCGATCTTGCCCTGGATGTCGTCGTGGTTGCCGATGTAGCTCGCCCGGATCTCGACCCCGTTCTCGGCCTTCCAGGCCTCCATCGCCTCGACCGGGACGTCGTACCCCTCCCAGGAGAGGTAGTCGAGCGGGCCGCTCGCGGGCGGCGCCTCGGCGGGCGTCGCGGGCTCCGCCGTCGCGCCGGTCTCGGCCGGTGGCTCGGCCGGCGGGGCGGGCTCGGCAGGCGGTGGGGCCGCCGGCTCGGCGGGGGGTGGCGCGGCGGCCTCTTCCCCGCCGCCGCAGGCGGCGAGGATTGCGGGCGCGGCACCGATGGTCACGACGCCGAGTCCCATCCGTCGCAGCATCTCTCGCCGCGAGAGGAGGGCGCGGTCGATGCGAGCCGCCGCCTCCCGCCGCTTGCGTTCCTCTGGGGTCATCTCCTCCTCCTCTCGGGCCGCCCTGGCTCAGGGCTCGTGTTTCTCGCACCTGCTATGACGAGAAGCGGGCGTCCCAGTCAGCAACACACCACGTGGGCGCGACCGTACCACGCACGCGCGCCGCAGTCCACACGCCGCCCGACCCGTTGCTCGGAGCGCCCTGAATGGTCGCGAACGGAAATACGATCCGCCCGGGCCGGCTGCAAACCGTACCTCCGTTCACGACCACTAGAGTGGCCGCCGATGGCGATTCAGCTCGGCGTGGACACACTCTGCTGGCACCTCCGGCTCGAGCACGGTGAGCTGTCGCTCGAGGACGTGATCGACGAGGCGGCCGAACTGGGTGCCGAGTGCGTGCAGGTCAACCTTCACCACGCACGCGCGCGTTCCGCCGGCGAGCTCGCGGGCCTGGCCGAGCGAGCTGCCGAGCATGGCGTGCAGCTCCTCGCCTCGGGCGACTTCCTCGGGCAGGCGCGAAACGGTGACCAGCCGGCAGTCGGCGTCGGGAGGGTGGCAACCTGGCTCGAAGGCGCCGTGGCGATCGAAAGCCCGATCCTGCGCGTCGTCTCGGGCTTCTACCGAGCCGAGCTCGCGGGTCGGCCCGACCTCGTCGAGGCGGAGCGGCGCTACGTCGTCGAGGTGTTGGCGCGCGCCGCGCCGGAGGCCGAGACCGCCGGCGTGACGCTGCTGCTCGAGAATCACTCCGACTTCACCGCAACGGAGTACCGGTCGATCGTGGACGAGGTGGGCGCGGGACGGATCGGGGTCTTCCTCGACCTGATCAACCCCGTTGCGGCCCTCGACGATCCCGTGCCTGTCGTCGAGGCGCTCGCGCCGCTCGCACGGGCCGGCCATGTCAAGGACTACGTCTTCGAGTCGATTCCCACCGACGACGGCTATCACCGGCGTGGGTTCGGCGTCATGTACCGCTACCCGGGCGAGGGAGTGGCCGACCTGCCCACGCTCATGTCCACGCTTCGGAACGGCCTCGAGGGCCGCGACTTCTACCTGACCGTGGAGGGGCTCGACAACCGGATCGGCGTCCCGGACCAGCTCGCTCGGCTTGCCCCCAGCCTGGCGCTGCTTCGGAGCCTCGCGGCATGACCCTACCGATCCCCCCGATCGCGGGCAGACCGCCGGACCAGGTCGGGATCCTCGTCGGCGACATGGACGAAGCCATGCGGCGCTACGAGCAGGCGTGGGCCATGGGCGGCTGGCGCGGCTTCCACTACGGCCCCGAGACGGTCCCGGCGCTGACGTACCGCGGTCAGCCGGGCAGCTACCGCGTGACGATCGCGATCAGCCCGACGACGCCGCAGATCGAGCTCGTCCAGCCGCGGGAAGGGCCGTCGATCTACGAGGAGTGGCTGGCCCAGCGGGGCGAGGGCCTCCATCACCTCGGCTTCTGGGTCGACTCGCTCACGAACGCGGCCGCCGAGTTCACCGCCTCCGGGTACGAGGCGATCCAGACCGGCGCCGGCTACGGGCTCGACGGCGACGGCGGCTACGCGTACTTCGACACGTCCGCCGAGCTCGGCGTCATCCTCGAGCTCATCGAGGTACCGAAGCGCCGCCGTGAGCCGGACTTCGTCTACCCGGCCTGACGGCGCTCAGCCGGCAGCCTGCGAAAATCAAGCTCGGGAAGCCCCAGGGTCGAAAGTTGGCGCTGATTGGGGATGATCGGCGCGCGACACGGCGCTACCTTGCTCTTCTCTGCGGCCTTCGAGGAAGGGAGTCTCGATGCTCGGCGCACAACCTGCGCGGGCCCTGCGCTCGGTGCGGCGGCTCGCACTTCTGCTCGGTACGGTGATCGTGCTCGCGCTGCCTGTCGATGCGGTAGCGATCGTTGGCGGAGAGCTCGACGGTGAAGGGCACCCGAGCGTGGGCCTCGTCCTCAACGTCGTGGACGTCGGCTTCTTCCAGATCTGCTCAGGGACGCTGATCGCGCCGACGGTGGTCCTCACCGCCGCGCATTGTGCGGGTGGTGGCCCTCCCCTCGGGGAGATCCAGGTGACGTTCGACTCAACGCCCGAGTTCGATCCGGACACCGGTGAGCTTGTCAGCCCCTCGATCGGGGGAACGGCCTTCTTCGACCCGCGCTTCCTCGACCCGCCCAGACACGGCGGCGCCGCCGGGTTCTTCGACGTTTCGGCGTTCGACCTCGGCGTCATCGTGCTCGACGAGCCCGTGGTCGGCATCACCCCGTCGCCGCTTGCTCCGCTGGGATATCTCGACCCCGTTGCAAAGCAGCGACCACGAGCACTGTTCGAGCGCGTGGGCTACGGCTTCGGGCGTGAGCCCAATGGCAACCCGTTCGCACTCACAATCGACTTCAACCGCCACGTCGCCACGACGCCCTTCAAGAAGCTCGATCCGGCAATCCTCTGGACGCACGGCAATCCGAACGACGTCCACGGCACCGGCGGAGCCTGCTTCGGCGACTCGGGCGGCCCGGCCTTCCTGAGTGGCACTGTCGTTGCCGTCCAGAGCTTCGGCGCCACCGACCACTGCGGAGTCACCGAGGGCAGCGTCCGCGTGGACACCGCGCAAGCCCGGGAGTTCCTCGGCCAGTTCCTAGCGCTCCCGTAGCCACGAACGCGCAGGAGGGGCGAGCGCGGCCTTGCCCCTCCTGGCGCGGAGGCCGGTGGAGTCACACGCCTTGCAGGCCGCGGAGGAACGGCGACTCGTTCAGCGTGCCGCGGTTGCAGGGTGCCGCGTCGAACGCGAGCGAGAAGCGTCCTCTGCCACCGCCCAGGATGATCACGAGCCGGGTCGCCTGCCGGCACTCCGTCTCGCTGCCGGTCGGCACGTTCGAGTAGGTCAGCAGGAGGCTCGCCCTCTTGCCCGGCGCCAGCCTCACCGTCGTCACCGGTCGCTCGAGCAGCGCCACACCGCCGTGCCGGACCCTCGTCGGCAACGGGCCTGCGTCGTTGCGAAGCTTGAGCCGCGGGAAGCCCCGCAGCGTGCACGAGGTCGGCGACGTGTTCCGGACGGCGATGCTGACCGCGATCGTCCCTGCCGCCCCGCTCGTCTGGCGCACACTGCCGGCGAGCTGGCCGCCGCCGCAGGGCCCCCCGGCGGGTCCGGCCGTGGCCGTGCCGGCCAGCACGAGCGCCGCGGCGACCGAGCCGAGCAGAGCAATCCGCCGTACGGGCGTCATCGTTCCTCCTGTCGCTCCGAGCGCCCGGGCTCAAGTCGCAGCCCTGGGGTCAAGTCTTGCATACGAACATAAGACTCCCCGGACCAAGGGCTAGCCGACGCGGGCGATCGTGCCGCCGTCGGCGACGAGGCTCGTTCCTGTGACGAAGGAGGACTCGTCCGAGGCCAGGAAGAGGACGCAATTGGCGATCTCGCGTGAGGTTCCCATGCGGTTCAGCGGCGCCGCAGCGGCGTAGGAGGCGCGCAGCGAAGCCGGGTCGTCGGCTGCTTCGAGGAACTGGTCGGTGAGCGGGGTGTCGACGACGCCGGGGCAGACGCAGTTCGCACGGATGCCCCTCGCGGCCACATCGAGAGCGAGCCCGCGCGTGAACTGCATGAGGGCGCCCTTGGTGGCCGTGTAGGGCGCGTCGTTCTCCCACGCGATGAACGAGTTGATCGAGGCCATGTTCACGATCGAGCCGCCCTCGGGCATGTGCGGAATCGCCGCGCGGCAGACCTGGAAGATCCCGGTCATGTTGACGCGGAAGACGCGCTCCCACTCCTCGTCGGTCACCTCCCAGACAGGCGGCGTGTGAACGAGCTCGATGCCGGCGTTGTTTGACACGATGTCTATGCGTCCGTGCTGCGCTGCGACCTCGGTGACGACGCCGTCGATCTCTTCCGACTTCTCCATGTCGAGCACGCGGGTGACCGGCCGGCGACCGCACGCAGCTTCGACCTCGGCCGCCGTCTGCTCGACGTGCCCGGCCGTCCGCGAGGTCACGATCACCTCGGCGCCCTCCTCGGCCAGCCGTGCGCACACGGCTCTGCCGATTCCCGTGCCGGCGCCCGTGACGAGCGCCACCTTCCCGGCTACTCGTCCGCTCACGCCCTGGGCTCCACGGCTCTCGGCACGGCGTCCCAGTCCGACGCCCGGTAGCCGGCGGTGAGACCGCCGTCGGCGAGCACGACCGAGCCGGTCACGTACGAGGCGTCGTCCGAGAGCAGGAACGCGGCGACGGCGGCGATCTCGTTCGGTTCGGCCGGTCGGTCGAGGGGGATCCGGGAGCGATGCTTCGCCCATTCGGCCTCGTCGGTGACGATCTCGTCGGTCGCACGCGTGTGCACCCAGCCCGGCGCGACGGCGTTGACGCGGATCCTTCGCGAGGCGAGGTCGACGGCGAGCGAGCGAGCGAGCTGGGCGACGGCGCCCTTGGACGCGTTGTAGGTGACCTGGTACTCCTCGCCGATGTACGAAGCGGTCGACGCGGTGCAGACGATGGCGCCGCCACCCCGTTCGGCCATCGCGCGTGCCGCGGCGGTGGCCATCAGGTACATGCCGCGCACGTTCACGTGCCACGTGCGGTCGAGGTGCTCGAGGGGCGATTCGAGCACGTCCTCGAAGTACGCCATGCCGGCGTTCGAGGCGAGCAGGTCGAGGCGGCCGTGGCGCTCCAGGCACGCGGCGACCGCGAGGTCTGCGGTCTCCGGCTCGCCGATGTCTGCGGCGATCCCGTGCGCCCCGAGCTCACGCGCAGCCGCGTCGAGATCGGCGGCGTCGTCGGGCGCGGCGACGAGCACGAGCGCCGCGCCCTCCTCCGTGAGCCGCCGAGCGATCGCGAGCCCGATGCCGCTCGAGCCGCCGGTCACGATCCCCGCCCTCCCCTGGAACCTCACCGGCCAGCCTCCTCGAGCGCCAGCCGCGCGTTGCCCGCTCTGATGCCGTAGACGGCGAAGTCATCCGTGTCCGGTCGGGGCGGCTCGACCGCGTAGACATGGAGGAGGGCGTCGCCGGGCGCCAGCCTCCGCTCGACAGCCTCCCGCGCCGAGCGCTGGAGACTCTGCAGGTACGCGAGGTCGGCCTGACCGATCTCGCGCGCCTCGGCCGGCGACAGCACGCGCCCGTGGCCGGGCACGATCCAGCGCAGCTCGTGCCGATCGAGCGCATCGAGCAGCGCCTCGTTCGCGGCGACGGCGGCCTGGAGGGAGCCTGCCAGGAGCGGGATCGTGATCGGCGAGAGGTGATCGCCTGCGAAGAGGATGCCTTGATCGGGAAGGACGAAAGCGGCTCCCTCGCGCCCGTGGCTCGGGGCGTCGACGACGTCGACGGGGAAGGCGCCGAGCTGGACCTCGCCGACGTCCACGGTGCGGTCGATTCGCACGCCTTCGAGCCGCCAGGCGATCCCCCACTCCTTGCCCGCCGCCGCGAGTGCCTCGCCGGCGCTGCCGTCCTCGACACGCGACGCGGTACCCTCGACCGCGACGGCGGTTGCGCCGGGAAACGAGCCTAGGCCGCAGACGTGGTCGTAGTCGGCGTGCGTCACGAGGACATGGACGGCCGAGACGCCCTGCTGCTCCACCTCGTCCCGAAGGCTCTCGAGCTCATCCCGCGTGTACGACGGGTCGCAGAGAACGGCCTCGCCGCCGACCAGCGCGAGCAGGCAGTTCGTCTGCCAGAGCGGCGTCTGGTACTGCCATACGCCCACGCCGAGCTCGACGGGCACGCGCCCCATGGGCCGGGGACGCTACCAGGGCGAGTTCGTGCACGGCCCCGGGCCGGACGGGATCCCGCCCCTAGAATCTGGGCGTGCCGCGCTGGGAGCTCCCATTTGCTTTCGAGCTCGACGACTGGCCGTACTTCCAGTTCAACTTCGAGCCCTACCGGCACGGCGGCGCTCCGCCGAGCGCAGTGCTCGAGAACTGGCAAGGCGAGTTCGACTGGATGCACGAGCACGAGGACGGCGGGCTTCTGACGGTTTGCATGCATCCACAGGTGATCGGGCGCGGGCACCGCATGGCGATGCTCGGACGCTTCGTCGACCACTGCCGGGACGCGGGCGCCACATTCGCTCGCATGGGAGACGTCGCTCGCGCCCTCGATGGAAGGAGCGAGACGTGACCGAGACTGCGAGCTTCAGTCGGATCGAGGCGCTGAGCGCCCGGCCCGTCGTCCAGGTCGGGCTCATCGTTCGCGACCTCGACCGCGGCATGGCCGCCTACAGCGCCGTCTGGGGCGTCGCTCCCTGGCGCGTGTACACGTACGGGCCTGAGCTGCTCACGAGCCAGACGTTTCGCGGGCAGCCGGCCGAGTTCTCGATGGCGATCGGGCTCGCCGGCAGTGGGCCGCAGCTCGAGCTGATCCAGCCCCTCGACGGAGAGAGCGTCTACACCGAGTGGCTCGAGCTCCACGGGGAGGGTCTGCACCACGTCGCCGTGGAGGTCGACTCCCTCGAGGAGCTGACCCGCGAGATGGAGGCCGCCGGCTACCCGATGATCCAGAGCGGGCTCGGCTTCGGCCCCGACGGCGACGGCGGCTTCGCCTACTACGACACCGCGCGCGATCTCGGGCTCGTCGTCGAGGCCATCGAGGAGGCGGCGCGGATCCGCGACCCAGAGCGCGTGTTCCCGTGAGCCGCCGGTTGCCCGTTCAGCCGGACGGGCAGCCGAAGGACCATGACGACCGGATCGCTCGAGGCTCGTCGTCCGAGGACGTTTCCTTCCAGAGCGTCTGGGCGTCGACGGCAGCGTCGAGGATCAGCAAGCCGTCGATCTCGCGCCGTGTGAGCTCGTCTCCGACGCTGAAGCCGCTACCCGGCCGTCTGGCGTAGCTCGAGCCGTCGAGCCGCCGTCGCATCGGCATCCACCTCGAGCGTCGCGTCGTCGAGGATGACGCCGTAGGCGTCCCGGGCCAGCTCGAGCGTTGTGAAGCCGTCGAGCACGTCCTCGCGCACGAGCCCCGGCTCGCGCTCGAGCGGATCGCCGTAGCCGGCGGCGTTCGGCGCCTCGATGCGAATCACCTCGCCTGCCAGGCACGGGAAGCCCGTCACCTTCGCCGGCAGGCTCTCGTCGCCGCCAGCGGAGACCTTCGTGACCCGCGCCGGCACGCCGTCATGCCCGTCAAAGATGCCGCGCGGGGCGTCGAGATGACGGTCGCCCTCGCTCGAGAATGTGCCGTCGACGAGGAAGCGGTTCTCACGCACGATCCCGATCCCGCCGCGCCATTTGCCCGGGGCCGCCGGCACGGGCCGGAGCTCGTAGCGGTCGCAGCGTATCGGGAAGCGCATGTCGAGCTCCTCGATGGGGTTGTTGCGGGTGTTGACCATGAGATTGTCGACCGAGTCCATGGCGTCCTTGCCGTGGCGGCCTCCGTACGAGCCCTCGTTCACCTCGAGGTAGAGCCAGTACTCGCCAATCTCCTCGGAAAAGCCCGAGTACGAGCAGAAATGTATTCCTGCCGAGTTCCCGGCCGTGACCTTGTCGGGGATGACGTCGGCGAGCGCGAGGATCGTGTTGTCGATGACGCGCTGCACCTGACAGAAGCGCGAGAAACACGCGCGCGGGAAGTTGGGGTTGTAGATCGTGCCCTTCGGGGCGACGACCTTGACCGGCCGGAAGATGCCGTCGTTCTGCGGCACTCGCTCGGGGAACGTCGCCTCGTCGAGGAGCAGGGTGCGCACGACGAAGTAGGCGGCGACGAGCAGCGTGCCCTCGTACGGGACGTTGTAGCCGGTTGGCACCTCCGGGTTCGACCCGGTCAGGTCGATCGTGATCTCGTCCCCTTGGACGATGACTTTCGTCTCGACGCGGAGCGGCACGTCGCGGTGCTTCGCGTCGTCGTCGAGCCAGCCGGTCGGGGCCGTGTACTCGCCGTCCGGGATCTTCTCGATCTCCGCCCGCAGCATCCGCTCCGAGTAGTCCATCCACTCGTACGCTGCCGACATGACGGTGTCGATCCCGTAGCGGTGGAGCAGGCGCAGGAACCGGTCGCGACCGAGCTGGCACGCGCCCAGCATGGCCTCCATGTCGCCGCGGTTCATCGTCTCGGTGCGGACGTTGTCGAAGATCATCCGGTCGAGATCGTCGTTCAGCTCGCCGCGCCGGTACCAGCGGAGCCCGTTGTAGATCTTCGACTCGGCGTACATGTCGAACGCGTCGGCGTTGATTCCCGGGAACGACCCGCCGACGTCGAGCACGTGCGCCGTCACGGCGGAGAACGCGAGGAGCTCGCCCTCCCAGAAGATCGGCACTGCCACCGCGATGTCGGGTGTGTGCGACGCGCCGAGGTACGGGTGGTTGTGGACGATCACGTCGCCTTCCTCGATCTCGCCGCGTAGGCGGTGGAGGAAGCCGCGGATGTACCACGGCAGCGACCCGATGTGGAGCGGCGTCGTGTCGGACTCGCAGAGCTCCCGCCCGTCGGCGTCGAAGATTCCGGCGCCGAGGTCCTCCGACTCGCGGATGATCGACGAGTAGGACATGCGGAAGAGGACGCCCGCCATCTCGGCGGCGACTGCGCGGAACGCACCGCCGAGGACGCGCATCGTGACGGGGTCAACCGGGACGCGCTCCCTGCTCGGGGGATCGGGGTGGCGGCCGAGTTCGTACTCGAGGACCGACAACGAGGCTCCTTCTCTCTGTCCGGCGTCAGCCGGCGTCGAGGACGATCTGGCCGTCCTCGATCTCGACGGGATACACCTTGACGCGGGTCTTCGGATCGAACAGCGAGACGCCCGTGTCGATCCGGAACTCCCAGCCGTGCCAGGGGCAGCGCAGGACGAGGTCGTCGAGGCCCACGACGTACTCGAGCGGCTTCGAGGGAACCATCGTCGAGCCGAGCGTCCCGCGGCACAGGGAGGCGCCTTGGTGAGGGCAGGTGTTGCGGAGGGCGTAGAGCCGGCCGTGGACGTTCATCACGCAGATCGAGCGGCCGTCGACGTCGACCGTCCGCCGCTGGCCGGGCGGAAGCTCCTCCCTCTTGCATACTACGAAGCGGACCTTCATGCCGACCCTCTCACGACGGGTCAATATAGGAGGTCGTCGAAGAGGAGCACGATGGCAACCGGCACAGCGACCGATACCGGCATGATCCCCGCGGCTGACTCGGGGCGTGAGCTCACCGTCGTCGACTGCGACATCCACCCGCACTGGCGCGGTGGCCTCGCCGATCTCGAGCCCTACCTCTCGTCAGCGTGGAAGAAGCGGCTCGGCATGGGCCACGCCGAGGCCTGGGCCAAGGATGTCTACGCCTCCCATGTTTCGGTCCCGAAGAACGTGCTCTACCCGAACCCCGTAGGTGTCATGCGGCGCGACACCGTCCCGGAAGACGGCTCGGTGCCGTGCGGGGACCCGGCGTTCGTCGCGCGGGACCACCTCGACGCCTGCGGTATCGACCGCGCGATCCTCGTGAGCGGGAGCCCGCTCGGCATCAGCGGCTTCCCCGATGCCGACCTCGCGGCGGTCATCGCCTCGGCGCACAACGACTGGCTCGCCGACACGTGGCTCGCGGCCGATCCCCGGTACCGCGGCTCCATCGTCGTCGCGCCCCAGGACCCGTCTAAGGCCGCCGCCGAGATCGACCGCGTCGCGGACCGCGCCGGCTTCTTGCAGGTGCAGCTTCCGCTGCTCAACATCCTCATGGGCGACCGCCACTACCTCCCGGTCTACGAGGCGGCGGCGCGCCACGACTTCCCCATCGCAGTCCATCCGAACTCGATCGACGGCATCTTCTCGAAGGGGCCGACGCTCGCCGGAGGCGTGTACACGTACTACACGGAGTGGCACGCGGCACTGAGCCAGGTCTTCCACGGGAACACGATCAGCCTCGTCTGTCAGGGAATCTTCGAGCGCTTTCCCGGACTCAAGGTTGTCATCTGCGAGGGCGGCGTGGCGTGGCTGCCCGACGTCATGTGGCGCCTCGACAAGGACTGGCGCTCCCTGCGCGACGAACTCCCGTGGCTCACACGCCAACCCAGCGACTACATCGTCGACCACATCCGGCTGACGACACAGCCCTTCGTCGAGCCAGAGAAGCGCTCCCACCTGCACGCGCTGCTCGAGATCATCCACGCCGACCAGACGCTGCTCTACAGCTCGGACTACCCGCATTGGGACTTCGACCATCCCCAGCGGGCGCTCGCCGGCGTACCGGACGAGACGCGCAGCCGTGTCCTCGCTGGCAACGCGCTCGATCTCTACGGCGACCGGCTGCTGTAGGCCCGCCGCCACGGCCGGTCGCCGCTCTGACACTCTTGCGGGCCCCCGAAGGCGCACATCAAGCCCGCCGGCCGGCTTTGGGCGAGGTCACCGCTGGCTCGGGCCTGTTCAGTTCGCCCACCCCGGTCCCTGTTGAGGGACCTGCGCGCGCGACTGTATGTGAGGCCTAGAGCAGGCTCTCGAGCTCAGCCTCGCTGAGCTTGATTTGCAGTGTCGCCACGTTCTCTCTCAGATGGTCGAGCGAGAGGGTGCCCGGGATCGGCAGCATCGTGGAAGAGCGCGCGAGGAGCCACGCGAGAGCGATGTCAGCCGCGGTGGCGTGGCGCCGCTCGGCGATTTCGGCAAGCGCGGAGCCGCCATTGACGCGGAGCGGAAAGTAGGGAACGAACACGATCCCTTCGCGAGCGCAGTAGTCGACGACATCATCGTGCTTGCGCTCGGAGAGGCTGTAGTGGTTTTGCACCGCGGCAATGGGGACGATCCGACGGGCCCGCTCGATCTCCTCGACACCAACGTTGGAGAGCCCGACGTGCCGAATCTTGCCGCTGTCCCGCTGTTCCTTGATCGCACCGATGCTCTGCTCGAGCGGCGTCGCTGGGTCGACGCGATGCAAGTAGTAGAGAGGGATGCTCTCCGTCTGCAGGCGCCGAAGGCTCTCCTCGATCTCAGCCTCGAGCACGTCGGCACGCCCGCTGTTCCACCCTCCCTTGGTGGCAACCACGCAGCCGTCGGGGATGGGTGTGAGCGCAGCGCCGATCGTCGCCTCGCTCTCGCCTTCGGTGTAGGTGTAGGCGGTGTCGATTACATTCACACCGGCCGCGACGGCCGCCTTCACAAAGGCGATGTTCTCGGGCGTCTGAGTCAGCCGGTTCGTCCCGAGTCCGATCCGGGTCACGTCGGAATCACCGAGCCGCAGCTTCGGCGTCGCGTTCACGGACAGGACACTACTCCTCCGCGACGATCGCCCTACTCGTCGCGGCGGTCAGCCAAGAGCGATCGATGGCGCCCGATGAGAATGGCGCTTCGACGTGACGGGGGTCGGCTGGAGGCGCCGACCAGCGTCTCCGCGGGCCGGTCGCTAACCAGAGGGCGGGAGCCGGTCCCCCGTCGAGGGTACTTGCCCGCACGGACCACGCCTGCGTCGAGGGGTACTTGCGCGCGTTCGTGGAGGCGCCGCCTTGACAGGGCGTGCCGTGGGTGGGAGTCTTGCGAGCAAAGCAGCCGTGCTGGGGAGGACCGGCTTGGCAGTGTCTCGGCAGCGTCACTGCGGCGTCGTTCGGGGCTCTCGGGTCGTGCCCCCGATGCGACATGCTTATGAGGTCGGCTGCCTCGTGCGGATCGGGGCCGTATGAGCCATCGCATCGGGTCGCTCGTTGCGCAGTCGCCAGCGTTCGCGCTGGGGCCGGATTCGGGGTTGCCAGCCACCTCGGCCGGCGTGTGGGAGAGGACGTTCTCTCCGCCGGCCCACCCGGAGGGCACGAAGTTCCTCATGTTGCACTTCACCGGGGCAAGCCTTGGGGCGGGTGATCGGCTCGAGGTCGTGCGCAGCGCCGACGCTGACGCCTTCCACGCCAAGGATGTCTTCACCGCTGCGGACGGAACGAGCTTCTGGAGCCGGCCCGTTGCGGGTAACTCCGTTGTCGTTCGCTTCATCGACGGGGGTGACGGTGCGGGGCAGGCCCTGATCACGGAGTATGGGCAGGGAGAGGGCATCCGCAATGGAGGCAACAGCCTCGGGGGCGGCAACGCCAACGGCGATGTGTTCATGCTGGACGCGTCATGGGCCGACCCGACGTTCTTCAGCCCCGGCGGTGTATGCCCAAGCGGATCGAGCCCGAGCTGGGAGAACGTCGCCGTGCTGCCGGCAGGCGTGATGCGCGAGGCGGCCCGCAGCGCGGGCATGTTCATCGTCGCCAAAGGAGATCAGCTCTCCACCTGCTCGGCGACGCTAATCGCTCCGGACTTGATCCTCACGGCGTCCCACTGTGTCGTCGCCGATGAGCAGGCACGCACCGGCTCGTTCACGCTCGACTTTCTAACCGACGCCTCGGGCAACCGGCCGGACGGCTACAACCCTCGCTTCTACAAGCTGACACGGGTCGTTGAGAGCGGCTTTCGCCGCGAGCCCGGCGACACACGGCCGGGACGCGACTACTCAATCGTGCAGGTCGCGGTTCCTCCTGCTGGGCTCGGAGTGTCGCCGGTGGCAATGCGCAACACCGTCCCCTCGACAGGGGAGGAGGTGTTTGTCATCCACCATCCGCGCGGCACCGTTAAAAAGGTCTCCCGCCGTCTCGCCGATGCGACCGCTTTAGTCGGAGGCATCGAAACGAATGACTATGGAAGGGTCATCCTTCACAACTGCGACATCGATAATGGCAGCTCGGGATCCTCGCTACTTGACGCCGCCGGGAAAATCATCGCCGTCAACAATTGGGCGCCCGGCCCATGCAATGGCGAGTCGCTGTCGATCATCGACATCGAGCAGGACTTCCTAACGGAGCCACCGCCGGCACAGGACGTGGACGTCATGATCGTCTTCGACCGGTCGGGCAGCATGAGTCTGCCGAGCCATACGGCGGGGATGACGAAGATCGAGCACGCGCGCCGGGCCGCGGCGCTCTTCGTCGACCTGATCCGGAAGGACGCGACGCACCGCGCCGGTGTCGTCACCTTCAGCACGACCGCTGCGTCGCCGCCCGGGTTCGCCGGGCCTCAGCCCGCAACTGCCATGAACGAGACGACCCTGATCGGGCCGCCACCTCGCGATAGCGGGCTCATCGGCAGTATCGCGCCGGCGGGCGCGACGACGATCGGCGGCGGTCTGCAGCTGGCGCAGTCGCAGTTCCCCGCCCCCGGCGCCGCCGTGAACAAGCGTGCGATCCTGTTGCTCACCGACGGGCTGCAGAACACGCCGCCGATGATCGCCGATGCGGAGGCCTCGCTCGCCGGCACCCAGCTCGCCGTCCTCGGCTTCGGTACCGAGGCAAGCCTCGACGGCGGACTGCTGACCCGACTTGCGCGCGACCACGGTGGTATCTACACGCGTGCCGAGGACGGCCTGTCGTTGCGGAAGTTCTTCGTGCTCTGCTTCGGCAACGTCTTCGAGAGCGGTATCTCGATGGACCCGCTTTACGAGCTGCCAGACGGCGCCACGGAAGCGGAGCCCGTCCCTCTACGGGTATGCGGCGAGTCGCGTCTGACCGTCGTGCTCGGCTGGGAGCGCCCCTCGAGCCGGCTACTGCTGAGCCTCGTCACCCCCGCCGGGACCACCCTCGATGCCTCGACGGCGGGTCTCGTCGCATCGTCTGGCGACACATGGGCCTACCTGCGTCTGACACTGCCCTTCGGCGGTGAGCGCGACGGCGCCTGGAAGATCAAGGTCTCCCGTCAAGGCGGGGGCGAGCTGTCGCCGCCGCTGCACGCGGAGCGGTTCTTCATCACCACCGTCATCGACGGCGGGCCCTACATGCGACCACTGCCGTCGGCGCGGCGCTACTACACGGGCGACACGCTGAATCCCCTCGTCCAGCTGCGACACCCGAACGGAGCCCGCGTCCACGCCGAGGTCACGCTCGAGGTCGAGCTGCCTGGCGACGGCACCGGCAACATCCTCACGACGTCAGGTCTGCGCCAAAGTCGTGAAGTCGACGGCGACGCCCTCGACGGTCGCACGAGCACCTTGACCGCTATCGAGGGCGACCTCGGCGGCCCCATCGTCAGCCGGACGACACGCTCCTTCGAGCTGTTCGACGACGGCGAGCACAGCGACGGCGCCATCGAGCCCGATGGGATCTTCGGCAATCTGCTCAGCGACCTGACACGGGTCGAGGGTAACTACACCTTCCGAGCCCTGGCGGAGTTCGGCGACGGCTGCACCGCCACCCGCGAGACCTTCTGGTCGGCCGAGGTCGCCGTCGGGATCGACCCGGGCCAGACGCTCGTCAGCACCGCCGTCACTGGCACACAACCCGACGGCAGCCAAAACGTGCGCGTCACCGTGACGCCCCGGGACGCGTTCGGCAATCATCTCGGCCCCGGACGCGCCGGCCAGTTCGAGGTCGCTCCGGTAGCCGGAAGCCAGCTCACCGGTCCGATCAGCGACGTCGGCAATGGCTCCTACGTACAGGACGTGACCTGGAATCCCGGATCGGATCTACTGCCGGGCCTCATCATCACCCAGCCCGAACGCCCGCCCGTCAGCGTCTTCCCGCCCTCGCCCCAGGCACCAAGACCCCAGCGGCTCCACTGGCTCCTCTGGCTCCTCTGGCTGCTCGTTCTGCTCGTCCTCGTGCTGCTCGGCCTCGTCGTGTGGCTACTCGTCCGCTGAAACCGAGCCGGAGGTAGGCGGCGCTCGGGCAAGGCGCTCGAGCGGCTGCTGGCGATTGGCTGTGATGCGGATCCGCCGCAGGCCGGCGCCGACGTCTCGATTCGCCCAGCTCCATGCAGGACCCTTCGCGTTTGCATGGACAGCCCGTGCGGTTGGGGAGCGAGCAGACTGCGCTAGGCTCATCGTGTGGCCGAGCCGGCAAACCGCGAGGACGCGTCAGCCCGGGAGCCGATCGACCCCCGAGTGGATATCGGCCATGTGCATCTGAAGGTCGCAGAGATCGAGCGCTCGCTCGGATTCTGGCGCGACGTCCTCGGGTTCGAGCTGCAGGAGCGACTGGGTGACCAGGCGGCGTTCCTGTCTGCCGGCGGGTACCACCATCACATCGGCCTCAACACCTGGGAGTCGAAGGGTGGCGCGCCGCCGCCGCGGGGGACCACCGGCCTTTTCCACGTGGCGATCCGCTTCCCGACGCGGAGGTCCCTCGCCGAAGCGGTTCGCGACGTCGTACAGGCAGGCGTCCCGCTTCACGGCGCCTCCGATCACGGGGTGAGCGAGGCGATCTACCTCGCCGATCCCGATGGAAACGGCGTCGAGCTGTACTGGGACCGGCCGCGCGACGAGTGGCCGCGGACATCCGACGGGCGCATCGCCATGGTGACCGAACGCCTGGACCTCGACGGCCTGATCGCCGAGCTCGAGGGCTGACGCCGGAGATCGACGGGCCGGATGAGATCCGGCCCCTACAGCTGACGGCAGGAGATCGACGGGCCGGATGTATCCGGCCCCTACAGCTCCTGGACGTCGGACCGAGTCGGCGGCTCGGGCTCTTGCTGCCGCGCGGGCGCGAGCGCTCCGGGCAAGGGGAACGGCTGCGGCCGTAGGACGGGTGCGGGACGGCGTGCCTTGGCGCTCTCCGGCTCGTCGTCGTCTTCGGTATCGGCCGGGGGCGGCGGGGGGAAGACCGTGTCGGGCGGCTCGCCGGCGAGCAGCCGTTCGAACGCATCCCTGTCGATCGTCTCCTGCTCGATGAGCACCCGCGCGAGGCGGTTGAGGTCGTCGAGATGCTCCATCAGCAACGATTGGGCACGCTCGTGGGCGCCGTCGATGAGGCGGCGGATCTCGTCGTCGATCTCGCGGGCGATCTCGTCGGAGTAGTCCGGCTCGGAGCCGATGTCCCGGCCCAGGAAAGGCATGCTGCCCGCCCGGCCGAGCACGCGCGGACCGAGCTTCTCGCTCATCCCGAGGCGCATGACCATCTGCTTGGCCGTGTCGGTGACACGCTGCAGGTCGTCTGCGGCACCCGTCGTGATCTCGCCGAAGACGAGCTCTTCGGCCACGCGACCGCCGAGCATCATCGCCATCCGATCGAGCAGCGCCGACTTCGTCTGGAGGAACCTGTCCTCCTTCGGAAGCGAGAGCGTAAAGCCGAGGGCCCTGCCGCGGCCGATGATCGAGATCTTCTGCACGGGGTCGCTGTTGGGCAGGAAGTGGCCCACCAGCGCGTGGCCCATCTCGTGGTAGGCGGTGACGGCGCGCTCCTCCTCGGAGAGCAGGCGCGTCCGCTTCTCCGGGCCGGCGATCGCCCGCAGAATGCCCTCTTCGAGCTCCGGCATCCCGATCGCCTTCAGCCCGCGGCGGGCGGCGAGCAGCGCGCCTTCGTTGACGAGGTTCGCGAGATCAGCGCCGGTGAAGCCAGGGGTGCCGGCGGCGAGGACGTCGAGGTCGACCCCCCCGAGAGGCTTGCCTTTCGTGTGCACGCCGAGAATCGCCCGGCGGCCGGCCCGGTCCGGGCGGTCGACGACGATCTGGCGGTCGAAGCGACCCGGGCGCAGAAGGGCAGGGTCGAGCACATCGGGCCGGTTCGTGGCCGCGATGACGATGACCGTGTCCTTCGGCTCGAAGCCGTCCATCTCGACGAGCAGCTGGTTCAGGGTCTGCTCACGCTCGTCGTGCCCGCCGCCCAGACCGGCGCCGCGATGCCGGCCCACGGCGTCGATCTCGTCGATGAACACGATCGCCGGCGCCGTGGCCTTCGCCTGGGTGAACAGGTCGCGGACGCGGGAGGCGCCGACCCCGACGAACATCTCGACGAAGTCCGAGCCCGAGATCGAGAAGAACGGGGCGCCGGCCTCGCCCGCCACGGCCCGCGCGAGCAGGGTCTTGCCGGTACCCGGGGGGCCGGCGAGGAGGACGCCCTTGGGAATCCGGGCTCCGAGCGCGCGGAACTTGGCCGGGCTGGCGAGGAACTCCTTGATCTCGTGCAGCTCCTCGACCGCCTCGTCGGCGCCGGCGACGTCCTTGAACAACACCTTCGGGGCGTCCGGTGACACACGGCGCGCGCGGCTCTTGCCGAAGCTGAAGGCTCCCCGGGTTCCCGCCTGGGAGCGGCGGAGGAAGAAGATGAGCAGCGCTGCGATCAGAACCAGCGGCAGCAGGAACGAGACGATCTGCCCCAGGATCGACGAGCCCGTGCCCTGCGAGTCGAACGGGACCTCCTGGAGCTCGAGCTGCCGCTGCAGGTCGATCTGGGCCTGGGCGGTGGGGTAGTTGACCTCCGCCGTCGCGCCGCCGGCAAGCGTGACCTCGATCTCCTGACCGCGAGGCTTGAATACGACGCCTTCGATCGTCTCGGGCTCAGTCTCGACACGCTGGATGAGCTCGCTGTAGGTCAGATTCGCCTTCTCGGCTCCGCTCCCGCGCACGAGGTTCCCGACGAAGCCGGCCAGCAACAGCCCGGCGAGGAGCACGAGGACGAGTCGAGCGGGCTGCATTTGTCTCATCTGTTGTTCGCCTCGAGGGCAGGTTCGTTTCGCTCGGCGAATCGCGCCCTCTCACTATGAGACGACGGCGAGGCCAATTCTGTTCCACTTAGCGCTGAACTACCTTGTACCGAATACGGCCACCCGGCCACGCCGGATCTCGTCCCGGGCCGAGCCGCAGACCGGCGCGTGCGCCGGATTCGTGCCAGCCACACCCCACCAAGGTGTGGCCGCCCGGCTTCCCGGCCTCCTCATCGGAGCGGATAATCAGGGCATGCGCTGGCTTCGCCTCGCGCTCTGGCCGGCGACCGTCGTCGTCGCCGGCCTGCTGCCGTGGCTCCTGCTGGCGAGCGACGACGAGCCCGGGGCCGCGTTCGCCGCGTTCGCAACCCTGATCTTCGTCTCCTTCGCCACCTCGGGCCTCGTCGCCTGGGCGCGGCGACCGGACAATCGGGTCGGCCCGCTCATGGTGCTCACCGGCTTCGCGTGGGCGTTCCACCTCCTGCAGTACGCGAACGCGTCGATCCCGGCGACGGCGGGGGTCGCATCCGAGGCCCTCTACATCGCCGTGTTCGCCCATCTCGTGCTCGCCTTCCCGAGCGGCCGGCTCGATTCACGACTGGCGCGCGCGGTCGTGATCGCCGCGTACATCGACACGACGGTGGTACGGCTCGCGGCTCTCTTCTTCGACTCGGACGTGCGCGAGGACTGCTGCCCCCCGAACGCAGTCCTGCTCAGCCCCAACGAGCAGATGGACGTCGCGTTGTCGAATACATCCCGGGCCCTCGGCGCATTCCTCGCGTTCCTCGCAGTGGCGATCCTGGTTGACCGCTGGCGGCGAGCGAGCCCGCCCATGCGCCGGGTGATCGCTCCGGTGCTCTGGACGGGCGGAGCGGCCGTTGCCGTCGGCGCGCTGGCGCTCGTCAACGAGTCGCTCGGCTCCCCGCTCGGAGACCTCAGCGTCGCCTGGTCCGCAGCGTTCGCGATCGTCCCGTTCGCCTTCCTCGCGGGGCTCCTGCGGCAGCGCCTGGCACGGACCAGCGTTGCCGCGCTCGTCATGGAGCTCCAGGACGCTCGCAGCTCCGATCAGGTACGGGAAGCGCTGGCACGCTCGCTGCACGACCCCGACCTCCGGCTCGCGTACTGGCTCCCCGAGGAAGCCCGCTACGTCGATGCGACCGGCCGGGCCGTCGAGCTGCCGCCGGACGGCGTCACGCGATCGGTGCGGCTGGTCGAGGCGGACGGTCGTCCCGTGGCCGCGCTGGTCGTCGACGCGAGCCTCAAGGAGGACGAGGAGCTCGTGCAGGCGGTCTGCGCAGCCGCGGCCTTCGCGCTCGAGAACGAGCGGCTCCAGGCCGAGCTACGGGCCCGGCTGGAGGAGCTGAAGGCGTCACGCGCGCGCATCGTCGAGGCTGCCGACATGGAGCGCCGCCGCATAGAGCGCAACCTCCACGACGGAACGCAGCAGCGGCTGGTCTCGATCTCGATGGCGCTCGGCCTCGCCGAAGCGCGGCTGGCGTCGGATCCGGACACGGCCGCCGGCGTCATCCGCGACGCTCGCGAGAGCCTCGGAGAGGCGCTGCAGGAGCTGCGCGAGCTGAGCCAGGGCATCCACCCGGGCCTGCTCACCGAGCGTGGCCTCGGGCCGGCGCTGCACGAGCTCGCCTACCGCGCTCCGGTACCCGTCCAGATCGACGTCGGGCTCGACTCGCGCCTCCCCGAGCAGGTCGAGGCGGCTGCCTACTACCTCGTCGCGGAGGCGCTCGCGAACGTCGCCAAGCACTCGTCGGCGACGAGGGCGAGCGTGAGCGTGGAGCGCGACAACGGGCGTGCGCTCGTCGCGGTGGAGGACGACGGGCGGGGCGGCGCCGACCCGGCCCACGGCTCCGGCCTGCGCGGGCTTGCCGACCGGGTCGAGGCGCTCGGCGGCCGCCTCGAGGTCGCGAGCGCCGACGGCCGCGGCACGACGATCAAAGCCGAGATCCCGTGCGCGTAGTCATCGCCGACGATTCCGCGCTCCTGCGCCAGGGTGTCGCTCAGCTTCTCCTCGAAGCGGGGTTCGACGTCGCCGGGCAGGCGACCGACGGCGACGAGCTGATCGCGCTCGTCGAGGAGATGCGGCCGGATGTGGCGGTCGTCGACATCCGCATGCCGCCCACCCACACGGACGAGGGCATCCGGGCTGCGAAGGAGATACGCACGCGCTTTCCCGAAGTCGCGGTCCTCGTCCTCTCGCAGTACGTTCGCCCGAGCTACGCGCTCGAGCTGCTGGAGGAGAGCGCCGAGCGGATCGGCTACCTGCTCAAGGATCGCGTGTCCGACGTGCACGAGCTCGCGGACGCCATTCGTCGCGTCGGGCAGGGCGGCTCCGTCCTCGATCCGTCGGTCGTGTCCCAGCTCGTCGGGCGGCGACGGCAGGACGGCGACCCGATCGAGGACCTCAGCGACCGCGAGCGCGAGGTGCTGGCGCTCGTCGCCGAGGGGCGGACGAACCAGGCGATCGCGACGCGGCTCTTCATCACCGAGCGAACGGTCGAGAAACACGTGAAGAGCATCCTGGGCAAGCTCCGCATCCCAGCGGGCGCCGACGATCACCGCCGGGTGCTGGCCGTGCTCGCGTATCTGAACTCCTGAGCGCCTGCCCCCGGAGCGATCAGGCTCCCGCCGGTACGGCTAGCACCACCTCGAAGAGTCGCAGCGGTACGCACGGCGGTTTTCGCGCTGGCGGGCTACCGGATCCGGGCGCAGCGTCGGAGGATGCTCCCAACGGAACGAGAGGGAGGTAATCCGATGCGCACGTGGCTGTCGACGAGAAATCTGGCGAGGATGAGCGCGGAGCACCCGTGGCGCACGATCGGTGCGTGGGCCGCGACGCTGGTCGTCGCGGGCGCGCTGATCGTCGTGTTCCTGGGTGATGCCCTGACAACCGAAGACGACTTCACCGGAACGCCAGAATCGAAAGCGGCGGGGCTGCTCGTGGACGAGCGAATGCCCGCGACCGAGGAGGCCGATGCGATCGACGAGGTCCTCGTCGTCCGCGGACAGGGGCTTTCCGTCGACGATCCGGCCTTTCGGAGCGCGGTCGAGCGGCTCCTCGCGAGCGTTGCGCCGCTCGGGGCGGAGGCCGTCGAGACGTACTACGAGACCGGTGAGGAGTCGCTCGTCTCCGCGGACCGAGACACGACGATCGTGCCGGTCATGCTCGCGGACACGTCCGACGAGAACGTCGACCGGCTCGTCGAGACGGTCACGAGCCAGAGCGGCGCGGACTTCGAGACGTACATCACCGGCGGCTACACCGCCGATGCGGACTTCCGCCACGCCGCCGACGAGGATCTGAAGACGGGCGAGCTCTTCGGCATCGGCGCTGCGCTCGTCGTCCTCCTGCTCGTCTTCGGCGCTGTCGTCGCCTCGGTCGTTCCAGTCGTGCTGGCGCTCGTGTCGATCGTGGTCGCGCTCGGATTGACCGCTCTGGTCGGACAGGCCTTCGTCCTCTCGTTCTTCGTGGTGAACATGCTCGTGATGATGGGGCTCGCCGTCGGTATCGACTACGCGCTCTTCGTGGTGACACGGTTCCGCGAGGAGCGCAGTAGGGGCCTCGAGAAGCTCGATGCCATCTCCGTGGCGGGGGGCACGGCGAGCCGAGCCGTGTTCATCAGCGGCGTCACGGTCGTCCTCGCTCTGCTCGGCATGTTCCTCGTGCCGACAACGATCTTCCGCTCGCTCGCGACGGGCGCCATCCTCGTGGTGCTGGTCACCGTCGTGGCGGCGATGACGCTCCTGCCGGCCGTGCTCAGCCTTCTCGGCGACCGCATCGACTCGCTGCGCGTCCCGTTCATCGGACGCCGGCCGGTCGAGGAGGGGCGCGGCTTCTGGGCCTCGGTCGCCCGCTCGGTGATGCGGCGGCCCGGTATCAGCCTGGCCGCGGCCGTCGCCGTCCTCGTAGCAGCCGCCATCCCGCTTACGAGCATCACGTCCGGCTTCGCCGGCATCTCGACGCTGCCCGACAGCTTCGCCTCGAAGCAGGGGTTCGCCGTCCTCGACGAGGAGCTGGGCTTCGGTGAGACCGCGCCGGCCTACATCGTGGTCGACGGCGACGTCCGTGCCGAATCCGTGTCGGCGGCGATCGGGCGACTGACGGAGCGGCTCTCGAACGACGACGCCTTCGGACCGCCGAACGAGCTCGTCAGGAACGAGGCGGGAGATCTCGGCGTGTTGATGGTGCCCATGGCCGGCGATGCCTCCTCCGAAGAGGCCACACAGGCGATCGAGACGCTTCGCGACGTGTACGTGCCCGAGGCGTTCGCCGGAGTGGACGCCGAGGTGCTCGTCGGCGGTGAGACGGCCGAAAACGTTGACTTCTTCGACATGACGAACGCCTACCTGCCGATCGTGCTCGCGTTCGTGCTCGGGCTGTCGTTCCTCCTGCTGGCCGTCGCGTTCCGCTCGGTGGTCGTGCCGGCCACGTCGATCGTGATGAATCTCCTTTCCGTCGGTGCCGCGTACGGTCTGCTCGTACTCGTCTTCCAGAAGGGGATCGGCGCGGAGCTGCTGGGCTTCCAGCAGGTAGAAGCGATCGAGGCCTGGCTGCCGCTGTTCCTCTTCAGCGTGCTCTTCGGGCTCTCGATGGACTACCACGTCTTCCTGCTGTCCCGGATCCGGGAGCGCTACGACCAGACCGGCGACACACGAGGAGCCATCGAGTTCGGGGTCGCCTCGACCGGGCGCATCATCACGGGCGCGGCGCTGATCATGGTCGCGGTGTTCGGCGGCTTCGCGGCCGGCGAGCTGGTGATGTTCCAGCAGATGGGCTTCGGGCTTGGCATCGCGGTCCTGCTCGACGCCACCATCGTCCGCAGCGTGCTCGTCCCTGCGACGATGCGGCTGCTCGGAGATCGCAACTGGTACCTGCCGCGCAGGCTCGAGTGGCTGCCCGACCTGCGCGTCGAGGCGGCCGAGCCGAGCCGCTGATCGAGCCTGCGCGCGAATGCGCGCGACCGGATGTATGGGAGGATCCACCCAGCGTAGGGGCCGGATATATCCGGCCCCTACAGTTCCCCCATGCGCGCGATGGTGCTCGACGAACCGGGCCGCGCTCTGCGCGCGGCCCGGCTGCCGGACCCGGTTGCGGGCCCGGGCCAGGTGCTGCTGCGGGTCGCCGCCTGCGGCGTGTGCCGGACCGACCTCCACGTCGTCGACGGCGAGCTGACCGAGCCGAAGCTGCCGCTCGTCCCGGGCCACCAGATCGTCGGTCGGGCCGAGGCGGTCGGTGCAGGCGCCGAAGTCGAGCCGGGAGAGCGGGTCGGCGTCCCGTGGCTCGGCTGGACGTGCGAGGAGTGCCGGTACTGCCGCTCGGCGCGCGAGAACCTCTGCGATCGGGCGCTCTTCACCGGCTACCAGCTCGACGGCGGCTACGCCGAGCTGGCGGTGGCCGATGTCCGCTACTGCTTCCGGATCCCGGCGGACTACCCCGACGTCCAGGCGGCGCCGCTCCTCTGCGCCGGGCTGATCGGGTACCGATCGCTGCGACTGGCCGGCGACGCTGAGCGGCTCGGCCTCTTCGGGTTCGGCGCGGCGGCTCACGTGGTGATCCAGGTCGCCCGCCACGAGGGGCGCCGGGCGTTCGCGTTCGTGCGAGCGGGGGACGAGACGGCACGACAGTTCGCGCTCGGGCTCGGCGCCGAATGGGCCGGCGACGCGCTCGGCCCGGCGCCCGAGGAGCTCGACGCGGCGATCATCTTCGCCCCCGCCGGCGAGCTCGTCCCGGCGGCGCTGCGCGCGGTCGCGAAGGGCGGCGTCGTCGTCTGCGCCGGCATCCACATGTCGGACATCCCGTCGTTCCCGTACGAGCTGCTCTGGGGAGAGCGTTCCCTCCGCTCCGTCGCGAATCTCACCCGTCGGGACGGCGAGGAGTTCATGGCGCTCGCACCGCGCGTTCCCGTGCGCACCGAGGTAGAGACGTTTGCGCTCGAGGAGGCAAACAGCGCACTTGCCCGTGTGCGCGAGGGCCGGGTGCGCGGTGCGGTGGTGCTGGTGGTGTAGGGGCCGGACGTGATCCGGCCCTGCGGATCTGATCCGGCCCTGCGGATCTGATCCGGCCTTATCGTTGTCGTGTGACCGACGTCTGCTTCTTGCCCGCGGTGGAGCAAGCGCGCCTTCTCCGTTCGGGACAGCTCTCCGCGGTCGAGCTGCTCGAGGCTCATCTCGCGCAGATCGAGCGCATCAATCCCTCGGTGAACGCGATCGTCACCCTCGTCCCGGACATCGCGCGCGAGCGTGCCGCGGCGGCCGATGACCGGTTGCGGCGCGGCGAGCCGGCCGGGCTCCTCGACGGGCTTCCCGTCGCTCACAAGGACCTCGTCCTCACCGCCGGCATCCGGACGACCATGGGCTCCCCGATCTACGCGGACTGGGTGCCCGAGGAGTCGTCGCTCATCTACGAGCGGATCCAGGCGGCAGGCGGGGTGACCGTCGGCAAGACGAACACGCCGGAGTTCGGGGCCGGCTCGCAGACGTTCAATCCGGTCTTCGGCGCTACCCGCAATCCCTACGACCTCTCGAAGACGTGCGGCGGCTCGAGCGGCGGCGCGGCGGTCGCGGTCGCGTGCGGGATGGTGCCGCTCGCCGACGGCAGCGACCTTGCGAGCTCGCTGCGCAACCCTGCCTCCTTCTGCAACGTCGTCGGGCTGCGCCCCTCACCGGGTCGCGTGCCGGTCTGGCCGAGCCTCGACCCGTGGTCGCCGCTTCCGGTCGAAGGCCCGATGGCGCGGACGGTGGCGGACGTGGCGCTTCTGCTCTCGGCCGTCGCCGGCCCTGACGAGCGCTGCCCGCTCTCGCTCCCCCAGGCGGGCGGCACGTTCGCTCCGCCCCTCGAGCCGATCGTGGCCGGAGCCCGGATCGCCTGGAGCCCCAATGCCGGCGGTCTACCGGTCGAGCCCCCGGTGCGGGAGGCTCTCGCGCAGGTCCCGGCCGTGCTGGAACGGCTCGGGTGCGAGATCGTCGACGCCTTTCCCGATCTCTCCGACGCGCCAGACGTCTTCTCGACGCTTCGCGCCGTCGGCTTCGAGCTGAGTCTCGGCCGCCTCTACGACGAGCGCGGCGATCAGCTCAAGGAGACGATCCGCTGGAATATCGAAGTCGCGCGGCGGCAGACCGCGGCGGACGTCGCGAGAGCCATGCGCGCTCACGCGGAGATCGTCGAGCGCATGCGCCGGTTCATGACCCGGGTCGACGCCATCGCGCTGCCCGTGTGCCAGGTGACGCCCTTCGACATCGACGTTGAATGGCCGCGCGAGGTGGCAGGCGTCCAGATGCAGAGCTACATCGAGTGGATGCGCAGCTGCTCGGACATCACGGTGACCGGCTGCCCGGCGATATCCGTCCCCGCGGGCTTCACCGCCGACGGCCTCCCGGTCGGCCTGCAGCTGGTCGGGCGCCACGGCGCCGACCTCGCGCTCCTCCGGCTCGCGCACGCGTTCGAGCAAGCGACGCGAACCGGCGAGCGGCGCCCCGTGGCCACGTCGTAAGGCGGGCAGTCACGCGAGCGAGCGCCGCCAGAGCTCGGCGGCGAGCACCTCCGCCGCAGTCGTCTCGACGAGCAGCGCCACGAGCGTATCGCCACAGCCCGGATAGTGGACGTGCGCCGCCGCTCCTCCGACGGGCTGCCCGACGGCGACGAACGCACAGCCGCGCTTGCGTATCCAGTCGACGAAGGCGCCGTCGAAGCGCGAGCCGGGGAAGAGGATCGCGCGGTAGCCGGGAGGCCGGGTCAGGTAGACGTCGACATGAAGCCAGTCGCCGGTCTCGCACGCGGTGGCGCGGATCCGCGGCGCCTCGCGGAGCATGAGCGCCGCCTGCTCGGCCGACGACTGACGCTCGGCCGGCGCCACGACGTCGAGGGGCCCTCCGCCCAGGACGTCGAGCGCGCGGGCGCACCATTCCTCCCGTCTCGCCACGAGCTGATCGACGGCGACTACGGCCGGCCTCAGCGCCTCGGCCGGCTCGCCGCCGAGCAGAAGGAGCACGGCCACCGTCGCCTGGTAGGTCCTGCACGCGATGCCACCCGTCTCCTCCCCGGCCAGCAGCGGCAGCACAATGTCGGCCGCCTCGCCGAGCGGAGAGGCCGGAGCGTTCGTCACCGCCACCACGCGAGCTGCGCCTCGGTGGCGCACCGCCGCCTCGACCGTCTCGGGTGTCGTCCCGCTTGCCGAGATCGCGACCACGAGCTGGTCGGCCGCCGGCGGCGTCGGGGCTGCGGCGGAGGCGTACTCGACGGCCGCGTCGATCCCGCGGCTCCGCAGGCGGGAGCATGCCGCGAGCGCCGCGTAGCGCGAGCTCCCCATCCCGACGAAGAGAACGCGCCGCTCGTGGACGTCGCCGACCGCGACGAGCGGGTTTCCCGGGCGCTCGTAGGCGTCGAGCAGCGCGCCGAGAGTCGCCGGCTCGGCCAGGACGTCGGCCAGGAACGCCTCGCTCGGCAGGCTCACTCGCCGACCTCGCGCGAGAGCAGGAGCTCTGCGCCGGCAGCTGCGATCGGCAGCCACTCCGGCAGGAACGACTCCGCATAGGCGAACTCGTAGGCGGCTTTCTCGGCCTCGAACGCCCGCAACAGCGAGTGGTCGAGAGCCGAGTCGCTTGTGTTAGCCAACACAAGCGACGTCTCGGTGTACGCCTCGAGGAACGATGTCCGGCACGCGGCTGCCCACTCCTCCGCGAGGCCGCGCGGCTCCGGGTGGTCCCGCATCATCCAGAGCGGCACGTGGTCGATCGAGCGCAGCATCGAGGCGACGTCGCGGAGCGGGGAGTCGAGCGCCCGCCGCTCCTCCAGGGGCCGGGTGGGCTCGCCCTCGAAGTCGATCACGCCGTAGCCGCCCGGCGCGCGCAGGATCTGACCGACGTGGTAGTCGCCGTGGACGCGGCTCAGCCGCGTGGCCAGAGCCGGCTGGTCGAAGCGGGCAAGCTCGCCGCGAAGGCGGGCAGCAGTCTCGCGGCCGGCGAGCGCTGCGATTCGGTCGGCCTCTCCCTCCGCAGTCTTCCGGCGGGCGCCGAGCTCCTCGTCGGACGCCACGCGCGTTCCCAGCTCGGAGAGCACGCCGTGCAGCTCGGCGGTCAGCGAGCCGACCGCGCTCGCCCATGACGGATCGACCGCCGCGCCCTGCCGGACGTCCTCCACGAGCGCGCGGCACCAGCCCCAGCCGTCCTCGGCCTCGGGCACGTACTCCTGGACGAGCGCCACCGCCCACTCCTGGCCCGAGGCATCGACGTGGTGGAGCGACCCCAGCGCAGCCGGGACGCCCGCGAAGCGCTCACCGAGGAACGCGACGAGCTCGACCTCCGGATGGACGCCGGGCCACAGACGCCGGTAGCACTTGACGATCACGTTCCCGCCGAGCACGTAGGAGGAGTTCGACTGGTCGCGCTCCAGCGCCCGCTCGGCGCCGTCGGGCGGGCCCCCGCTCCCGAGGGTGTCGAAGCGGAAGCCTCCGACGGGCCCGTCGACCAGCCGTGCCAGCAGCGGGCCCCAGAGCGGCGTCCCCTCGGGCAGGGCGTAGCGCTCCGCCGCCCCGTCGGCGAAGCGGACGTCGACGATCGCAAGCGTCCCGCCCCCGGCGCCGATGGCGTCCACCGTGTCGATACCGTCGACATCGCGCCCCTTCGCCGCGAACCAGCGCTCGCCGACGAGACGCTCCGGGGTCACGTCGCCGATTGCCGGGCCGGACAGATCGGCATCTAGACGACCGGCTCGCCGGTGCGGGCAAGCCGCTCGATCAGGTCCGCCGCCTTCACGGTCCCGGGGACCGTCTGCAGGCGTGCCGACATCGCCTCCAGCCGGCGCTCGAGCTCGGCGTCGGAAAGCAGGTCGTCGATCGCTCCCGTGAGCTCTTCCGCCGAGCACCGATACGTGTCCAGGCGGCGTCCGAGGCCGAGCTCGTCCACCCGCTGGGCGTTGTCGTACTGGTCCCAGAACACCGGCAGCACGACCATCGGCTTGCCGAAGTAGAAGCACTCGGTCGTCGTGTTGTTGCCTCCGTGTGTGATGACGAGATCGGCCTGGGGCAAGATGGACGCCTGGGGCAGGAACTCGGCGCCCCACATGTTGTCGGCGAGCTCGAGCAGCTCGTGCTGAGGCCCCTTCGAGACGACGAAGCGATGCGGGCACCCGGCGAGCATTCCGACGAGCCGCTGCATCAGCTCGAGGTCGGCCGACGCCAGGCTGCCGAGGCTCAGGTAGACGAGCTTGCCGTGGCCGGCGAGCTCGTCCGGCACGCTCCACGGCTCGTCCGTCGTCCGCACCGATGTATCGAGCCGATGCCACGTCGGTGCGAGCGGCGCCGCCCGCCGGTAGTCCGCCTCCTCGGGGTAGACGTACATGTTGAGCAGCGGCGACTCGTGCATGAACTCGAGCTCGGGAAGGCCCGGAGCCCCGTGCGCACGCACGAATTCGTCGAAGTCGCGCCACATGTCGCCGTGCGTGCGGCCGTGCTCGGCGCGGAACTCGTCCCACCCGGTCGAATCGGCGGCGGGGTAGCCGGAGAAGACCGGCGGCAGCGCTTCGTCCCTGAGCTCGAGCGGGTTGCACGACACGATCCGCGCCCATGGTCGTCCCGACGCCGCGATTGCCGGGAAGGCAACCACGTTGTCCTCGACGATCGCATCGGGCTGGAGCTCGTCGAAGATCTCGACGATGCGCTCGTTGACGTACTTCGAGCCGTCGATGAGCGCCTGCCAGGTCGGCTGGAGGAATGTCCCGAGCTGCTCGATCGTCGGCCGGCGGAACAGCGGCGCGGTGTCGCGGATGAAGTCCTTCCAGAACTGGCCCGGGATCTCGGGCTCCTCGGGAGGCGGCCCGAGGCGCATCAGCCGCTCCTCGAAGCCCTTCGCCTCGAGATTCCCTGCGAAGGACTCCTCGGCGATGAAGACGACCCGCGCGCCGCGCCGGCGCAACACGTCGCCGATGCCGATGCAGTTGTTCGTCGGCCCGTACGCGCCCTCGGGGAAGAAGACGATGGTCGGGCCGGGCGGCGCCATGGCCGCGTAGTATCGCCGACGTGACGCCGGCCAGACGCCTCCGTGAGCTGCTCGCGAGCGGCGAGACGATTCTCGTCCCGGGTGCCTACAACGCCCTCGTCGCGCGCGTGCTCGAGGAGGAGGGCTTTCCGGCGATCTATACGGGGGGCTACGCGGCCGCCGCGGCGGGATTCGCCCTCCCGGACATCGGCATCGTCACCGGCTCGGAGATGGTCGACCACGTCTCCAGGATCGCGCGCGCCGTGTCCGTGCCGGTGATCGCGGACGCCGACACGGGCTACGGAGAGCTCGTCAACGTCGCTCGCACGGTGCGGGAGTACGAGCGCGCGGGTGCGGCCGCCGTGCAGATCGAGGATCAGGTGTTCCCGAAGCGTTGCGGCCACATGGAAGGCAAGAAGGTGATCCCGCGGGACGAGATGGTGCGCAAGGTGCAGGCGGCCCTCGCCGCGCGCAGCGATCCCGACACCGTCGTGATCGCGCGCACGGACGCGATCGCCGTCACCGGGCTCGACGACGCGATCGACCGGATGCAGGCGTACGAGGCGGCCGGCGCGGACGTGATCTTCCCGGACGCCCCGCGTTCGCTCGACGAGCTCCGCGCCATCGCCGCCGCGGTCGAGGCACCGCTCGTCGCCAACATGTCGGAGCACGGGAAGACGCCGCTCCTCTCCCGGGACGAGCTCGCCGAGCTCGGGTACGCGATCGCGCTCTACCCGTCCTCGACGCTGTTCGCCGCCGCTCAGTCGGCCCGCGAGATCGCGAAGACGCTGCGCCAGGAGGGCACTACTCGGGACGCGCTCGACCGCGTCATGCCCTTCGGCGACCTGAACGAGCTGGTCGGCCTCGAACGCTGGCAGGCCGAGGAGGAGCGGGTCACGTGAACGAGACCGTCTTCGCCCTCGAGACGAACCCGATCGTCTTCGGACCGGGCGCCTCGCAGGAGACCGGGTTCCACCTGCGCCGTTTCGGCGTCCGGCGAGCCCTGCTCGTCTCCGACCCGCACGTCGTCGGGCTCGGGATCACCGAGCGCGTGCGAGTCGCCATCGCGGAGCTCGGTATCGAGGCGGAGATCTACGGGCGCGCTCGGGTGGAGCCGAGCGAGGAGTCCGTCCTCGACGCCATCGAGGCGGCGCGGGAGGGCGGCTACGACGGCTTCGTCGGCGTCGGCGGCGGCTCGTCCATCGACACCGCCAAGATCGCGGCGCTGTTCGCCACACACGGCGGGGAGCTCCTCGACTACGTCAATCGGCCGATCGGCGAGGCGAAGCCGCCGCCGGGGCCGCTACTGCCCATCGTCGCCGTGCCCACGACGGCCGGTACCGGCAGCGAGGCGACCGGAGCGGCGATCGTCGACTTTCCGCGCCTCGGCGTGAAGACCGGCATCGCCCACCGTCTGCTCCGCCCACGCGTCGGGATCGTCGATCCGCTGCTGACCCGCGACCTCCCAGCCGCGGTCACGGCCTCGGCGGGGCTCGACGTCGTCTGCCACGCGGCGGAGTCGTACACGGCCAGGCCGTTCGGCACGCGGGAGAAGACGACGCCGGACGAGCGACCCCTCTACCAGGGAGCCAACCCGATCTCGGATCTCTGGTGCGCTCGGGCGCTCGAGATCGGCGGGCGCTACCTGCGACGCGCCGTCGACGACGGCTCCGACCTGGAGGCGCGCAGCGAGATGATGCTCGCCGCCACGACGGCCGGGATCGGCTTCGGCAACGCGGGCTGCCACATCCCGCACGCGTGCGCGTACCCCATCGCGTCGCTCAAGCACGTATGGACGCCGGCCGGCTACCCGGATCCGCATCCGTTCGTGCCGCACGGCTTCTCGGTGACCGTCACCGCGCCGGCCGCCTTCCGCTTCACAGAACCCGCACTCCCGGAGCGCCATCGCGAGGCAGCGCGCCTGCTCGGCGGCGAAGACGATCTCGCGGCCACGTTCGAGTCGCTCATGCGCGACGTCGGCGCGCCGCTGACCATCGGCGAGCTCGGGTACGGCGAGGACGACCTTCCCGCGCTGACCGAAGGGGCGTACAAGCAGCAGCGCCTGCTCGTCGTCTCGCCGCGCGAGGTCGCTCCGCCGGACCTCGAGGCGATCCTGCGCGCGTCCTTGTAGGGCCGGATATATCCGGCCCCTACAGGTACGGTTGCGCGCGTGGACGCCGACCAGAGCCAGACGCCGCTGGCCGACGCCGTCGACGCCTTTCTCGCCGACCCGCGCATCACGCCGTTCACGACGCCCGGCCACAAGCGCGCGCCCGGGCTCGGCGACGGCGTCCTCGCGCACGATCTCCCCCTGTCTGCCGGCGCCGACGACCTCCACCTGACCTCCGACGTGCTCGGGCGAGCGGAGCGCCTCGCGGCGCAGCTCTGGGGCGCCGATCTCTGCCTCTTCTGCGTCAACGGCTCGACGCAGGGGAACCAGGCGCTGGCCCTCGCCGCGGCACGCCCCGGCGATCGCGTCGTCGTGGCCCGGCACCTCCACAAGTCGATGCTCTCGGGGCTCGTGCTCGCAGGGCTAGATCCGGTCTGGGTGCGGCCCGACGTCGACGCCGAGACCGGCCTCGCCCTCGGGGTCCCCGTGTCCCGGATCGAGGCGGCCCTGGCCGCGCATGCGGACGCGCGGGCGGTCTTCCTCGTGGAGCCGAACTTCGTAGGCGTGGTGAGCGACATCCGCGCGATCGCCCGGCTGGCGCACACGGCGGGGGCAACGCTGCTCGTCGACCAGGCCTGGGGCGCCTACCTCGGCTTCCACCCGGCGCTCCCGTCGCATTCGCTCGCCCTTGGCGCCGACGCCTTCGTCACGTCCGCACACAAGACGCTCACCGGCTTCACGCAGAGCGCCTACCTGTTCGCCGCTGCCGGACGGCTCGACCTCGCGCGCGTGCGGGAGGGATTCGACGCCCTCAACACGACGAGTGTCGCCGCGGCCATGCTGGCAAGTCTCGACCGGACGCGCGCGCTGCTTGCCTCCCGCGGGGAGGAGCTTCTCGGCCGCGCCATCGCGCTCGCGACCGAGGCGCGGGAACGGCTTGCGAGGATCGAAGGCCTGCGACTGCTGGGCGGGCCGGCCCTCCCCGACGCCGACGGGTCGACCCACGATCCCCTCAAGCTCGTCCTCGCCCTACCGGGCACGGGCGCCGACGGCCTCGCCGTCGACGCCGATCTCTTCGCCGAGGGCGTACGCCTCGAGCTCGCCAACCGCGATACGCTCGTCCCGCTGCTCACGATCGCCGATACGCCCGAGAGCGTCGATCGCCTCTGCTCCGCGCTCGAGCGCTCGCTCGAGCGCCGTCGGGGAGAGCCGCGGCGACCGGGGGCGGCCAGCGCGGTCTGGGCGCTCGAGCCCGAGTGCGCCATGAGCCCTCGCGAGGCGTTCTTCGCCGCGCGCGAGACGGCGAGCGCGGACAAGGCGGCCGGGCGGATCGCGGCGGAGACGATCGCGCCGTACCCGCCGGGGATCCCCGCGATCGCCCCGGGCGAGGTCATCACGCGGCAGCTGCTCGAGGCGCTCCGCGACGCGGCGGCCGACGGAACGCGCATCGCCTACTGCGCCGATCCTACGCTCGCTACGGTTCAGGTCGTCGCATGCTGACGAGCGTCACCTACAAGGACGGCACCTGGCACGAGGGCAACGTGCCGCTCCTGGGATCGATGGACCATGCGGTGTGGCTCTCGTCGGTCGTCTTCGACGGGGCGCGGGCGTTCGACGGCGTGGCGCCCGACCTCGATCGTCACTGTGACCGCGTCGTCGACTCCGCGCAGAAGCTGGGACTCGAGCCGGCGCTCGAGCCGGGTGAGGTCGAGGCGATCGCCTGGGAGGGCATCCGGCAGTTCCCCCAGGAGGCCGTGCTGTACGTGCGGCCGATGTTCTTCGCGACGGACGGGTTCGTCGTTCCCGAGGGCGGGAGCACGCGGTTCGCGCTCGTGGTGCACGAGCTGGCCTTCCCGACCGCGCCCGGCTTCTCCGCATGCCTCTCCGCCTGCCGGCGTCCGGCACCCGATTCGGCGCCGACCGACGCGAAGGCCTCGTGCCTCTACCCGAACGTCGGCCGCACGCTGCGGGAGGCGCGATCACGGGGCTTCGACAACGCCGTCGTCCTCGACCAGGCCGGCGACGTCGCCGAGTTCGCAGTATCGAACCTCTTCTTCGTCAGAGACGGCGTCGTGCATACCCCGGTGGCCAACGGGACGTTTCTCGCGGGCGTCACGCGGCGCCGGGTGATCGAGCTCTTGCGAGACGACGGCACGGAGGTCGTCGAGCGACGCGTCGGGTTCGATGAGGTGCGCGAGGCCGACGAGGTGTTCAGCACGGGGAACTACGCCAAGGCCTGGCCGACGCTGCGCATCGAGGATCGCGAGCTCGAGCCCGGGCCGGTATTCGCTCGTGCTCGAGAGCTCTACTTCGAGTTCGCCCGCTCCGCGCGGAGCGCCCGGGCATAGGCTGGAGCCCTCCGGCCGGCGACTCGTTAGTAGTATCGGGCCGCATGCGCGTCCGTGCCGCCGTCCTCGAGGAGTTCGGGCAACCGCTGGTCGTGCAGGAGCTCGAGCTCGCAGAGCCGAAGGCTGGCGAGGCGCTGGTTCGGCTCGTCGCCTGCGGGGTCTGCCACACCGACCTCTACACGGCCTCCGGCGCCGATCCGAGCGGCTACTCACCATGCGTGCTCGGCCACGAGGGCGCGGGCGTCGTCGAGCGCGTCGGCGACGGTGTCACGCTCGTCGCGCCCGGCGACCACGTCGTCACGCTCTTCGCCCCTGAGTGCGGGAAATGCCTGCACTGCCTCAGCCCGCGCACGAACCGCTGCGTCACCATCCGCGACGAGCAGGGGCGCGGCCACCTGCCCGATGGGACGACGCGGTTCTCGCGGGACGACGAGGCGATCCGCCACTTCATGGGCACGTCGACCTTCGCCGAGTACACGGTGATGCCAGAGATCGCGCTCGCGAAGGTCAGTCCAGAGGCGCCGCTCGACGGCTGCGCCCCGTTTGCCTGCGGCCTCTCGACGGGGATCGGCGCCGCGCTCTACACCGCTCGGGTCGAGCCCGGCACGACCTGCGCCGTCTTCGGCTGCGGGCTCGTCGGCCTCGGCGCGGTGATCGGCTGCCGCCTCGCGGGAGCCGAGCGGATCATCGCCATCGACCTCGCCGACGGGAGGCTCGAGGAGGCGCGACGGCACGGTGCGACCGAAACCCGCCTCGCCGCCGAGGACACCGTCGACTGGATCCGCTCCGAGACCGACGGCTTCGGCGCGGACTACACGTTCGAGGCGACCGGCAACGTGCGGGTGATGCGCCAGGCCGTCGAGTCGGCACGCGAGGCCTGGGGCCTCGCCACGATGATCGGGGTGGCCGGGAAGGGCGAGACGCTCGACATCGTTCCGAGGTTCCTGATCACCGGACGGCGGGTCACGGGATCGTCGTTCGGGGGCGTCAAGGGCCGCACCCAGGTGCCACAGCTCGTCGAGCGCTGGCTCGCCGGCGAGATCGACGTCGACGCGCTGGTCACCGACCACGTCGCGCTCGACGCCGTGAACGAGGCCTTCGACGCCATGGAGCGTCAGGAAGGCATCCGAACCGTCATCGATTTCAACTGAGGTGAACGCATGATCGTCGAGCGGACCGAGCATCCCGAGTGGCTTTCGAACGCCTACCTCGTCGCGGATCGCGAAGGCGGTCACGGCGTCCTCGTCGACTCGAACGGCATCAACCAGCCGCTGATCGACGCCGTCGAGCGGCTGGGCATAACCGTCACGCACGTGCTCGTCACCCACAGCCATCACGACCACGTCGTCACGTGCGAGGACGACGCCCGCCGCTTCGGCGTTCCCGTGCTCGCGCATCCGCTCGCGCGCGCCCACGGCGTCCACGTCGACGAGACGATCGAGGACGGCGACGTCGTCCGCTCGGGCGACCTCGAGATCCGGGCGATCGCGACCCCGGGCCATTCGGACGACCACCTGGCCCTGCTCGTCGACGGAACAGACTGCCTCACCGCCGACTGCCTGTTCAAGGGCACGGTCGGAGGCTGCACGGACCGCGGTCGGGTCTACGAGATCCACCGCAGCTCGATCATGGACAGCCTGATGGGACTGCCGCCCGAGACGCGGATCCATCCCGGTCACACCCTGCCGTCGACGATCGGCGAGGAGTCGGAGTCGAACCCGTTCATCAGGGTCTGGCGCGGGCTCGATCCCGAGGGTGCCGAGCCCTGCACTGTCGCGGGCGAGGACGCCACCCTCGTCCTCTGGGGCCCCGACTACGACGGCACGCACAAGGCGTGGGTGAGGTTCGCAGACGGCGATCAGATCGTGGGCGGGTCCCGCGTCACGCGCGGCTAGCCGCGGCGCCGAACGGTCATCCGCATCCCGTAACGCGGTCGCAGCGTGACGCGCGGCAGCACGTCGACCCGCTGCGCAGGGTCGAGGCGGAACGCCCAGCGAGGCAAGAGCACCCGCAAGACGGCACGTGCCTCGGCCATCGCGAAGCCCTCGCCGATGCACATCCGCGTCCCCGCGCCGAACGGAAAGAACGCGTGCTGAGGACGTGCTTCCACTTCCCCCGGGCACCAACGCCCGGGATCGAAGCGCTCGGGCTCCGGATACCAACGGGCATCGCGATGCGTGACCCACGGGCTCACCACCGCGAGCATGCCGGCCGGGATCACGATCCGGCCCAGGTCGACGTCCGCGAGCGCACGACGGCCGATCACCCAGGCCGGCGGGTAGAGGCGGAGCGCCTCAGCGAGCACCCGGTCCGTCTGCGTCGTCTCTGTGCCCGCCGCGAGCTCGGAGACCACACGCTCCTCGGCGTGAGGATGCTGGGAAAGCAGGTAGAGCGTCCACGTGAGCAGATTCGCCGTCGTCTCGTGGCCGGCGAGGAAGAGCGTCATCGCCTCGTCCCTGACCTGGCGGTCGGACATGCCGCCGCCCTCGTCCTGGGCCGAGAGCAGGAGGGAGAGCAGATCCGAGCCACCTGCTCCGACGGCGCGCCGCTCGGCGATCAGCCGGTAGATCGTGGCGTCGAGGCGGACGCACGCCCGCCGGAAGCGTCGCGCGGCGGGTAGCGGTAGGCGGTCGAGCAACGGCCCCCACGGATAGACCAGGCGGTTGACGCCCTCCAGCGCCTCGGTCAATGCCTCGCCGATCTCGGGCGCCTCTCCCGTGACGTCCGCGTCGAAGAGCGTGCGGCCGACGATGTCGAGCGTCAGCCTCGTCATCTCCGCGTGCACGTCGACCACGTGCCCGTCCCGCCAGGAGGCCTGCGCCCGCTGGGCACACGTCGCGAACACCTCCTCGTAGCCGGCCACCCGGCGGCCGTGGAAGAGCGGCTGCATCAGCCGCCGCTGCCGCAGATGCAGCTCGTCCTCGCTCGTCAACAGGCCCTCGCCGAGCACGCGCTTCGCCACCTGCAGCGCCTGGCCCTTCATGAACGACCGCTGCTCGCCGACCAGCACTTCCCGGATCAGATCGGGATGGTTCAGGAGGATCTCGCCCTGGGCTCCGAACCGGAAGCCGGCGACGTCGCCGTGCTCCCGGGCGATACGCAGGAGCGTTCCGGTCGCGTCCCGCCAGAACGCGAGCGCGAGCGCGCCGGGGACGCGCGGCCTCGGGCCCGGTGGAAGGGTGTCGGACAGGTCCCGCATCGTACGCCGGAGACGTGAGGCTGCCCCGCACCCGAGCGGCGCGGAGAGCGTTACGGCCTAGTCGCTGAGCTTGAAGTCGTACGACGAGGCGATCCGCCCGATCGCCTCTGATGTGAGCGGCTCGCTGGACGCGGACGCGGCACCCAGCTCGCGCATGTATCCCTCCCACCCGGAGGGTGTATTGAAATTCAGGAACTGCACCGGCTGATCGCTGCGGTTCGAGAACGTGTGCCGCACGCCAGGAGGGACACAGATGAACGTGCCCGGTGTCGCCTCGACCGTTCGATCGCCGAGTTGCACGGTCAGGCGTCCTCTGAGGACGTAGAACATGTCGTGGAGTGCCTCGTGGGAGTGGAGCGGCGGACCGGGGAAGCCGGGCTCGAGCTCCGACTCCCCCAGGTAGAACGTGCCTGCAGTCTCCTCGCCGCCCGCCTTGATCGTCACCCGCGACGACGGCCCGACGGTATGGGCTTCGCCCTCCCCTTCGGCGAGAACAAGGGCGTCCACGTGGGCGAGTATACGCGCGCCTCCCAGGCTCGTCCCGGCCTCGCTGGAGACTGACCCTCAGCATGGACGGCAAGACGCTCACCGCCGAGAACCCGGTCGCGGGGGTCGACGCGACCGTCGACCTCGCCCGCTGCGCTCAGGTCGCCTGAGCGCGCTGCACAGCGTCTTCTGCGGGCCGCCGCAGCGCACCGACTGCCTAGACTCCGGGCGATCCGGGTCGGCAAGGGACGTTCGAGGCGGGCAGCGTGAAGATCACCGGCGTGCGGTACCACAAGATCAACGTCCCGTTCGAGGCGCCCATGCTGTGGTCCGGCGGCGTGAATCACTCGTGGACGCGCATCGTGGTCCGCATGCAGACCGACGAGGGCATCGAGGGAATCGCCGAGACCTCCGGCGGCGACGCGACGCTGCTCCAGCTGCGCGCGATCGAGGGCTACTTCCTCGGCGAGGACCCGTTCGACCGCGAGCGAATCCTCAAGAACTTCTGGTACCTCCCCACGTATCAGGGCAATACGGGCAAGTACGCGATCCAGGCGCTCGAGACGGCGTGCCTCGACATCATGGGCAAGGCCTGCGGGCGCCCGCTCTGCCAGCTGCTCGGCGGGCGGATGCGCACCGAGATCCCGATGATCGCGTACATGTTCTACCGCCTACCCGGACCGGACGGTCGCGGCGGCGAGCAGAGCGCCGAGGGTCTCGTCGAGGCGACACGGGAGATCGTGGAGCGCACCGGCGTGCGCACGATCAAGCTGAAGGGCGGCGTGTACGAGCCCGAGGACGAGTACCGTTGCGCCGCCATGCTGCGGGAGGTCTTTCCGCTGCACGAGCTCCGGTTCGACCCGAACAGCTTGTGGTCGGTGGAGACGTCGATCCGCTACGGACGCCGTTTCGAGGAGCTGGGCCTCCAGTTCTACGAGGACCCGTGCTGGGGAATCGAGGGCATGAGCCGGGTCGCTGCGGCCCTCGATCTACCGGTGGCGACGAACATGTGCACGCTCGATCTCGACGAGATCCCGCAGACGATCAGGCTTGGCGCGATCGACGTCATGCTGCTCGACCCCTGCGACTGGGGCGGTGTCGGCGCCTTCCAGCGTGCGGCGGCCGCCTTTCAGATCTTCCAGGTGGGGATCGGCATGCATTCCGGCGGCGAGGCCGGCATCTCGACGGCGCTCCAGGTGCAGCTCGCCGCCGCGCTCCCGGTGCTTCCATACGCCATCGACTCGCACTACCACCACCAGACCGAGGACGTCATCACGCAGCCGTGGGAGTACGCCGACGGCTGCTTCCGGCTGCCCGATGGGCCGGGACTCGGCGTCGACATCGACGAGGATCAGCTCGAGAAGCTCGAGCGCCTGAACGTCGACGAGGGCGACCTTCTCTTCTACGGCCACGAGGATCGGCGGCAGCCCCGTTATATGGGCATGTGGTGATCGGAGGCCTCGACGGCCCACTCCGGCGGCTGCTCGTCGTGGTCTGTCTCGTACAGATCGCCGACTTCTCGCTCGTCCAGGTCATCACGCCGCTCCTGCCCTACTACGCCGACCGCTTCGGCTTCGAGCAATCGGAGTCGGGGCACCTGGTGGCGGCGTTCGCGGTCGGCGCGCTCGTCTCCGCGATCCCGGCCGGCATGCTGTGCAGCAGGGTCGGCGTGAAGGCGACCGTCGTGGGTGGGCTGCTCCTCATGGGTGCTGCAAGCGTCGCGTTCGGGTTTGCCGACTCCCTCTTCGGGCTCGAGGCCGCCCGCTTCGGCCAGGGCATGGCGAGCTCCGCGGCGTGGACCGGCGCGATCGCCTGGATGGTGGGTGCAGCGCCGAGGGAGCGACGGGCAGGGTTGCTCGGAATCGTCTTCGGCGTCGGTGTAGCCGGGCTCCTCGCCGGGCCGGCACTGGGCGTGCTCGCCGCCCACGTCGGCCCGAAGCCGACGTTCATCGGCGTCGCCATCGTTCTCGTCGTGCTCGCCGGGCTGGCCACCCTCCTTCCCGCGGTCCCGGCAGTCGGCCAGCCTCTTCGGGCCCTCTTCGGCGGCCTGCGCAACCATGAGGTCGCATTCGGCGTCTGGCTCTATCTGCTGCCCGCCTTCCTCCTCTCCGCGCAACACGCGGTCGCGCCGCTGCGGCTCGACGAACTCGGCTGGACGGTGGGCGGCATCGGAGCGATCTACGTGTGCGCGGCGGCCATCCAGTCGGTCTCGAGCCCCTTCGTGGGGCGCCTGCTCGATCGCATCGGCAGGACGGCGCCGCTGACCGCGATCCTGCTCGCCGGCGCGACGGTGTCCACCCTGCTCGCGCTGCCGTGGTCACGCAAGTACTGGCTCTTCGCGATCCTCGTCGTCTGCGCCGTCGTCTCGTTCGCGGCCTTCTACCTACCCGGCTCCGCGATCGTCGCCGACGGGGCCGACGCGGCGGGTCTGGACCAGGCGTTCGGCTTCTCGCTCGCGAACCTCGCCTGGGCGCCGGGCACGATCATCGGGTCGATCGTCGGGGGCGCCCTGGCCGAGACCGCCGGCGACGAGGCGACGTACGTCCTGCTCGCCGCCGTCTGTCTGGGAACGCTCGTTGTCATGCGGCGGGTAGCCGTCAGGTCAGCCGCGGTTGAAGCTCGTCCCTGATGGGTAAGGGGCGGCGGTGACCGCCGCGATCGTCGCCGAGGGCCTGCGAAAGCGCTACGGCGAGCTCGTTGCCGTCGACGACGTCTCGTTCACGGTCGAAACGGGGGAGATCTTCGGCCTGCTCGGGCCAAACGGCGCCGGTAAGACGACGACCGTCGAGATCGTGGAAGGCCTGCGCAAGCCCGATGCTGGACGCGCGCTCGTTCTCGGCATCCCGTCCTGGCCGCGCAATCTCGGTCTGCTGCCGCGCATGGGCGTCCAGCTGCAGACGAGCGCGTTCTTCGAGCGCCTGACGGCGCGCGAGCAGCTACGACTGTTCGTCGCCCTCTACGACGCGCCGCCGAGCCGGGTCGACGCCGCGCTGGCTCTCGTCGGGCTCGAGGATCGAGCCGACGCGCAGGTGGAGAAGCTCTCGGGCGGCCAGGCCCAGCGACTCGCGCTGGCCTGCGCTCTCGCCCACGATCCCGAGATCGTGTTCCTGGACGAGCCCACCGGGGGCCTCGATCCCCAGGCGCGCCGGAACCTGTGGGACGTCATCCAGGGAATCCAAGCCGAGGGCAGGACCGTCGTCATGACGACGCACTACCTCGAGGAGGCCGAAGAGCTGTGCGACCGGGTCGCGATCCTCGACCACGGCCGCGTTCTCGCGCTCGACACCCCGCTCGCGCTCGTCCGCTCGCTCGATGCTCCCGTGCTCGTGAGCCTGCCCGGCGGAAAGGTCGATCGGGGCCAGGCCGAGACTATGCCGGGCGTGGCCAAGGCGCGAACGGACGGCGATGTGCTCGTGCTCGAGACGAGCGACCCGAACGCGACGCTGGGCGCGCTCGCCGGCCTACAGGCCCTGGACGGCGCCGAGGTACGCGGTGCGACGCTCGAGGACGTCTTCTTCGCGCTGACGGGACGGGAGTACCGGGCATGAGAGGCAGCCGGATCGGCGAGCTCGTGCGCGGGCTCGCTCTCGGCTATGTCCGCGACCGAACGGCGCTCTTCTTCTCGCTCCTCTTCCCGCTCATTTTCCTGCTCGTGCTCGGCGGGATCTTCGGCAACGACAGCCAGACGCCGCGGGTGGACGTGTTCGTGGCGGGCGACGGGCCGCTCATCTCGAAGCTGCCGGCGGACAGCCTGGACATCGAGCGCGTCTCGAGCGTGGAGGACGGGCTGGAGCAGGTGCGCGAAGGAGACCGGCCCGCGCTCATCTACGAGCGCGGGCAGACGCTCGTCGTCCGCTACGCCGCGTCGGATCAGGTCGGGGGCGCGACGGTGCGCGGGATTGTCGAGGGAGTCGTGAACCAGGCCAATCTCGAGGCCGCCGGTACCGAGCCACGCTTCGCGCTCGAGGCCTCGCGCGTCGAGGACGATTCGCTCTCCCCGATCGAGTTCTTCACGCCGGCCTTGCTCGCCTACGCGATAGCGATCGGCGCCGTCTTCGGCGCCGCGCTCACGCTGGTCACATGGCGGGAGAAGGGACTACTGCGGAGGCTGCGACTCGCTCCCCTGCGCCCGTCCGAGATCGCGACCGGCCGAGTCATGGTCAGTCTCGCCATTGCCCTCGTGCAGCTCGTGCTCTTCCTCGCCGTGGGCGTCCTGCTCTTCGACCTCTCACTCGACGCGAGCTGGTGGATGGCGTTCCCGCTGATCCTCGTCGGCACGCTCGCGTTCCTGGCGATCGGGCTCATCACCGGCGCGGTCACCAAGACCGCAGAGGGCGCGAGTGCCGTCGCCAACCTCATCACCCTGCCGATGGCGTTCCTGTCGGGCGCGTTCTTCCCGATCGACCTGGCGCCGGGATGGCTCCAGGCAGTCTCGAAGGCGCTTCCGCTCACCTACCTCGTCGAAGGCCTCCAGGACGCCATGGTGCGCGGCCTGAGCGCCGCGGCGGCGCTCCCGGAGCTCGGCATCCTGGCCGCCTTCGCCCTTGGCCTCGGTGCGCTCGGGATCCGTCTCTTCCGCTGGGAAACCGTCTGAGCGGTCAGAGCCCGGTGGCTCCGGCCGCCGCGAGCACGCGATCGGCGTAGTCGATCACGCTGCGGACGTACGCGCGCTTCTCCAGGTAGGTGCCCGGGAAGAAGCTGCGCTTGAACCCGTAGATCAGGCAGTCGCGCACCTCGCGCGGAGAGAGCTCGAACGCCTCCACCGCACGGGCGATCTCGTTCGTGACGGTGGTGTTCGACACAAGCCGGTTGTCCGTGCAGAACGTCGTCGACAGGCGCTGTGCCCGCATGGCGCGGAACGGGTGAAGGTGGAGGTCGGCGGCCAGCTCCGGGACCGTCTGCTGGTTCGAGGTCAGGCACACCTCGATCGTGACGCGCTTGTCGGCGATCACCTGGGCGAGCGCCTCGACGTAGCGGGACGGGTCCCCGGCATCCTCCGCTTGCACACGGCTCGCGTCGAACAACCAGGTGCCGTGGCCGATCCTGTCGGCGTGGCAGTCGGTGATCGCCTGGAAGATCGACTCGGGGCCGTAGTCCTCGCCTGCGTGCACCGTCTTGCCGAGGAATCCCTTGTGCGCCACCTGGTACGCGTCGCGATGGGCGGCGGCGGGGTAGCCGTGCTCCCGTCCGGCCAGGTCGAAGCCGACGACGAGGACGCCTTCGCGCTTGAGGCTCACCGCCGCGCGCGCGAGCGACAGGCTGGCAGCCGCGTAGACCTCCTCCTCGGGCGCGCCGGCCAGAGCGTCGAAGTAGCGACGGTAGCCCTCGGAGAACTCGGGCGTGAAGAAGCGCAGCGCGCTCAGGATGATCCCCGCCCCGAACCTCGGCTCCTCGCCCGCCACAATCGCCGAGCTGCGATTGAGCTCATCCGTCGCCCGGCGCAAGCCCCGGTCGACCGCACGGACGACGTCGGGCACCTCGAACCCCGTACGCACGTGCAGCTGGGGAGCGAAGCGGACCTCGAGATAGCGCACGCCCTCGGCGAAGTTGTCCTCGCAGAGCTCGTAGGCCACGCGCTCGAGCGCCTCCTCGTCGGACAGCACGGCGACCGTGTAACGGAACCCCTCGAGGTACTCCCCGAGGTGCCGGTAGCGCTCGCGGAAGACACGCTCACGCAGGCCTTCCTCACTGTCGGCAGGCAACTCGATCCCGCGCTGCCGCGCCAGCTCGAGCAGCGTCTCGATCCGCAGCGACCCGTCGAGATGGACGTGCAGATCGGTCTTCGGCAGGCTTCGGATCAGCTCGACGTCCATGCGCTTCAGCCCGGGGTCAAGTCTTGCATACGAACATAAGCCGCTACCGCCGCCGTCGCCGCGGCGGCAGCTCCGCGTTCTCCTCGAGCATCCGAAGCCGGCGACTCACGGTCGCGGGATGGCATCCCATCTGAGCGGCGATCTCGGTCAGCCGGTAGCCGTGATCCCGGTAGGCGCTGAGGACCGCGCGCTCCCCATCCTGCTCGAACAAGTCGGCCAGGGACGGTCGGAGCGGCGAGCGCGCCTTGCGCGGCACCTCCGGCGCGGAGTCGATCCTCGCCGTCGCGTCGGCGACGAACTGCTCGCTCCCGAGCACGGCACCGTGCAGATCGGCAAACGGATCCACGCCCAGCCCCTCGGCGACGAAGGCGCGGTAGCGCTCGCGCGCCCGGGCTGGCCGGCTTCCGAGCTGAGAGAGCAGCCACTCGACCGTCAGCAGACGCGGCGCCGGATCGAGCCCCGCGGTGGCCCGGTAGCTCGACCAGCGGTACTGATCGGCGCGCTTGCAGAGACCAGCCCGCACGGGGTTCAGAACGACGTAGCGCGCAAGCTCCAGCAGGTGCGCGTCGCGCTGCACGAGGATCGCCTTGTAGCGACCCTGGAAGAGGTGGCCGCTTGTCCCGTGACGCCGGTTGAAGGCCTGCGTATAGACGCCGTTCAGGTCTCGCATCGCGCGGCCGAGCCCGGCGTCGGGCGTCTCGACGAGCAGGTGGTAGTGATTGCCCATCAGGCAGAAGCCGTGCAGGACGAGGCCGAAGCGACCAGCGCTCTTCTCGAGGGTCCCGAGGAACCGCTCGCGGTCGGCGTCGTCCTCGAAGACCGCGCGCTGCGCGTTGCCGCGACCGGTGACGTGGTAGGCAGCGCCGGGGAACTCGATTCGCAGCGGGCGCGCCATTGGGCGAGCCTACCAGAGCCCTTATGTTCGTATGCAAGACTTGACCCCGATCTTGGACGGTCTCGTCAACGCGCAGCGGTGACGCCGACTAACCTGCGCCGACCACGAATCCGAGGAGCAGCGGTGAGTGAATCCTGGGAGCGCGAGGCGCAGGCGCTCGGAGTGACGAGCGCGAACTGGCTCGAGGCCCCGTACAACCGGCTCGGCTTTCGCCACGTCGGCAAGCTCGTGCGCACTGCGTGCATCTCACGCGGTGACGGACCGGTGGTCGAGCTCCCCAAGGCCGAGCGTGATCTCGGCGGCTTTCGGTTCGCGCACGAGGGCCGGTCGCTCGATCTCGACGCCATGCTGACCGAGACCTACACGGATGGCTTCCTCGTCATCCACGACGGCGGTGTGATGACCGAGCGCTACCCGAGCGGGATGGCGCCATCCGACACGCATCTCCTGATGTCGGTCTCGAAGTCCTTCAACTCGACGCTGTGCGGCGCCCTCGTCGGTCAGGGCGGGCTCACCCCCGACGACCTCGTCACGAATCACATCGACGAGCTGCGCGGAAGCGCATGGGAGGGCTGCACCGTGCAGCACCTGCTGGACATGCGCGTTGGCGCGCGTTGGGACTACGACGTCGACGAGTACACGATCCTCGACGTCTCGGACTACAGGACCCACGAGCGCACCGACATTCCGGCCGACACGGCCACGTGGATCCGCACGGTCGACGCCACCCATGGGCACGGCGGGCCGTTCGGCTACAACTCGCTCGCCAACGACGTCCTCGGCTGGGTGCTCGAGCGCGCTGGCGGCAAGCCCTATCCCGAGCTGTTCTCCCAGCACATCTGGTCGGTGCTAGGAGCCGAGCACGATGCGGAGATCATGCTCGACCACAGCGGCTTCGCGATCGTCGAGGGCGGGTTCTGTGCCACGCTGCGGGACCTGGCGCGGTTCGGCCTCACGTGCCTCCAGGACGGCGAGATCGGCGGACGCCGGGTCTGTCCCGCCACGTGGGTGGCACGGCGCAGGGTGCGTGACCAGGAGCTCATCAACGCCTTCGGCGACGAGAATGACCTCGGCGGCCCTCCCGGAGAGGCGTTCTACCACGACAACTGGTGGATCTGGGAGGCGGAGCGCGGCGTGTATGCCGCCGTCGGCATGAACGGGCAGAGCATCTTCGTGCACCACCCGTCGAACACGGTGATCGCAAAGCTCTCGACGTTTCCGGACGCGCTCGACGCAGACCTCTTCGCGCTGCACCACGCCGGCATGTCCGCGTTGTGCGAGTCGCTCGTCTGAGGTCCACGTGCCGACACCCTGCTCAGCGAGACGAGAAGGGGCCGAACGCGACTATGTGTCTACGCTGAAACCCGGGCTGTGTCCGGCTGGATCACCAGGCAGACGTCCGCGAGCTCGACGAGCGGTGCCTCCTCGACCTGGTAGGCGTCCGCGATCGTCCGGGCGAGCTCGGTTTCCCGAAAGTCCATCAGCGCCTTCTCCGAGTCCCAGACGTACACCGCGCCAAACTCCCCACTCTCACGGAAGCGGAGATAGATCTTCTCCACGAGGCCCGGCACGTTGCGGTAATGGTCGGCCCGTTCCTCGAACGTTGCCTGTACGGCGTCGTCGGAGAGCCTCGACTTGAAGCGAACGAGCGAGACGATCATTCACATCACCTCCGAACGATTTCACCCAGCATGCACTCTCACCCGCGCCCGGGCAAGTCACCCTGACCCGTGCCTCTGCGAACGCTGCCGGTAGTCCGTACAACCTCCCGTGCATGACGTCACCCCGCGACCAGCCGGGGACGCATGCCCCCGGCGATCGCACGTCAGTGCCCGGCGGGCTTCTCCCAGCCTTCCAGGACGGGTGGCGCCCAGTCCGTCCCGACCGTCCGCGTGTCCTCCACCCAGGAGCCGAGCTCCGGCTGGGGGAACTTGCAATGGATCTCCTTCAGCTGGATGCCGTAGGAGTTGCCCGAGGTCAGGTGCTTCATGAGCACCTTGCGGGCGAGCTCGTGCTCGCGCCCCTCGGGAATCGGGAAGTAGATCTTCAGGAAGCAGTTCGAGTAGCGGTCGAAGACGGCCGGGACCCCGTCCTCCTCGAGGAGCTCGACATCCTCGAGCCAGTTGATGTCCTGGCCGGGCGTCAGCACGTCGAGGTCGACGTCCTCGACGAGTGAGATGTCCTCCTGGTACTCGAACCGCTTGCCGGAGAGGAACTCGGCGTCGATCGACCTGATCTTCTCCGGCTCCTGATAGGCGATGTCGTGGTGATGATGCTGCTCGCTCATCTCCGCCCTTTTTCTAGTGGTCCGCCGCCGCGCGCAACGGCTCGACCTGTCCGCCGCCCGCAGGACGCAGCTCGATCTCCTCCTGCTTCTTCTTGGCGAGCAGCTTGCGCACCTCGGCCAGGATCTCGTGCTCGGTCTCTCCCGGGATGTAGCGCGTACCGGCAAGCGGCACCTTCGCGCACGCCGCCGCCTCGACGGTCAGCGCGGCGAGATCCTCGGGCTCGAGCGAGTGCACGTTCGTCTTGCCGCACGCGCGCGCGAGCATCTGCAGCTCCATCGTCAGCGTCGTCAGGAAGTTGTAGACGCGTAGCGACGCATCCTCGACGACCAGCCGCTTGCGGAGCTCCGGATCCTGGGTGGTGATCCCCACCGGGCATCGGCCCGTGTGGCAGTGGTAGCACTGCCCCGCCGGAACGCCCACGGTCCCCTCGTAGTCGGTGACTCCGGGGATCTCCTTGTTGCAGTTCAGCGCCATGAGCGCCGCATGTCCGAGCGCGACTGCCTTCGCGCCGAGCGCCAGCGCCTTCGCGACGTCCGCCCCGTTGCGGAGGCCGCCGGCGACGACCAGGTCGATCTCGTCGGCAAGCCCGACGTCCTCGAGCGCGCGGCGCGCCTCCGGGATCGCCGCCATGAGCGGGATCCCCGTCTCCTCGGTCGCGATGTGCGGGCCCGCGCCGGTGCCGCCCTCGGCGCCGTCCAGGTAGATGATGTCAGGGCCGCACTTGGCCGCCATGCGCACGTCGTCGTACACGCGCGAGGCGCCGAGCTTGAGCTGGATCGGGATCTGGTAGTCGGTCGCCTCCCGGATCTCCTGCACCTTGAGCGAGAGATCGTCCGGGCCGAGCCAGTCGGGGTGGCGCGCCGGCGAGCGCTGGTCGATCCCGGCCGGCAGCGAGCGCATCTCGGCCACCTGCTCGGTGACCTTCTGGCCCATCAGATGGCCGCCGAGGCCTACCTTGCAGCCCTGGCCGATGAAGAACTCGCAGGCGTCGGCGAGCATCAGGTGATGCGGGTTGAACCCGTACCGGCTCTGGATGCACTGGTAGTACCACTTCGTCGAGTAATCGCGCTCGGGCGGGATCATCCCGCCCTCTCCCGAGCAGGTCGCCGTGCCCGCCATCGAGGCGCCCTTGGCTAGCGCCATCTTCGCTTCGAGCGAGAGCGCTCCGAAGCTCATCCCGGTGATGTAGATCGGGATGTCGAGCTCGAGCGGCTTCTTCGCGAACCGCGCGCCGAGCACGGTCTTCGTCTCGCACTTCTCGCGGTAGCCCTCGATGACGAAGCGGGTCAGCGTGCCGGGCAGGAAGACGAGCTCGTCCCAGTGCGGCATCTTCTTGAAGATCGAGAACCCGCGCATGCGGTAGCGGCCGAGCTCGGATTTGATGTGGATGTCGTTGATGACCTCGGGCGTGAAGATCCGGCTCTGCCCGAGGACGTCCTTCTTGCCTGGCTCGTCGGTCGTGTGAGGGGGCACCTAGATCACCAGCTTCTTTTCGGATGGCTCGAGCAAGTCGTAGTTGTAGAGCACCTTGCCGCAGACGAACTTCTGGAACTCGGGCGGCGAGCCCGAGACCGTAGATCGCGAACTTGCGCTCGATCAGCTCGGTGTCGGCCGGCGTCCACTCACCCGGGACGCAGTCGATGCCGAGCCCCTTCACCTTGCCGGCGACGTAGATCGTGCCGTCGTACATCGAGTCGCCGAGACCGGGCCCCACGTCGCCGCAGATGATGATCCGGCCGCGCTGCATCATGAAGCCGGTCATCGAGCCGGCCGAGCCGCCGATGATGATCGTGCCGCCCTTCTGATCGATCCCGGAACGCGCGCCGACCCGCCCCCTGACGACGAGGTCACCGCCGCGCAGGGCCGCGCCGGTGAGGGAGCCGGCGTTGCCCTCGACGACGACGACGCCGCTCATCATGTTCTCGCAGGCCGACCACCCGACCCGGCCGTCGATCAGGATCTCGGGGCCGTCGATGAGCCCGCAACCGAAGTAGCCGAGCGAGCCCTTGAAGTTGATCTTGCAACGGGTGAGGATCCCCACCCCGATCGAGTGCTTCGCGCCGGGATTGTCGACCGTGACCTCCGTGACGCCCTGCTCGTAGAGCAGCCAGCGCAGCTCGAGGTTGATCTGCCGAGTCGTGAGCTCCTTCGCGTCGAAGGAGGCACTCTTCCCGTCGATCTGCGAGACCTTGGGGACGTCGGCGACCGGCTCCGCCAGCCCGCGCGCGTCGTAGCTGATCCGCCGCTTGCCCGCTAGCGCTTCCATATCAGCACCTCACCTTCCGCGCGGGCCGAACATGTCCGGCCCCTACCGCTTCCACACCAGCACCTCGCGCTCGTAGGGATCGTAGGTGTCGATCTCGTGATCGACGACCTGACGGATGGCGATCTCCTCGGAGGCGAGCGCCACGAGGTCATCGGTCTCGTAGAGCACGAGCGGCTTCGCGGCCATCTCGTCCTTGGCGACGCCGAGCTCCGCCTCCGTCACGGCGATGTAGGTGAAGACGCCGTCGAGCTCGTCCAGCGAGTCGTTCATCGCCTCCTGCAGCGACTTCCCGTGCTCCATCTTCTGCGCGAGGTAGACGGCGATGATCTCGGAGTCGCACTCGGACTGGAACCGGTGTCCGGAGCGCTCGAGCCGCCGCCGCCACATGAAGTAGTTCGTGAGCTGCCCGTTGTGGACGACCGCGATGTCGGAGAACGGGTAGGCCCAGTAGGGGTGAGCGCCCGAGATGTCGACATCCGACTCCGTCGCCATGCGGACGTGGCCGATCGCGTGGGTCCCCTTCACGTTCGTCAGCTTGTACTGATCCGACACAGTCTCGGCGTCGCCGAGGTCCTTGATGATCTCGAGCGAGTGGCCGAGCGAGAGCACCTCGCCGCCCGGGATGTCCTCGACGTAGTCGGTGAGGCGCTTGAGGTCGCCGTCGTAGGAGAACGTGACGCGGAACGCGTACTCGGTCTCGAGGTCGACCTCCACGATGCGGGCCCCGAGCTGGGCCATGCGCGCCTCGGCTTCGCGCCGGTTTCGCTCGAGCCGCTCGTCGAACTCGAAGTCGCGCGCGTCGTTCGCGTCGGCGAGCTTGTAGCGCATCACGTAGTCGGTCGTTGGCAGGCCGTAGAGGGCGTAGCCCGTCGAGTCCGGCCCGCGGTGCTTCATCGACTGGAGCATCCGCGTCATCTCGAACCCGACGTCGTGCTCCGAGCCGTCCCGATAGATGATCCCTGCGATCCCGCACATAGCCGCTTCCTGTTCCCCTCGTCTATGGCAACACGTCGAGGTATTCCTGCACGTCCCAGTCGGTCACGGTGGCGCAGTAGCGCTCCCACTCGTCCCGCTTGTAGTGCGTGAAGACACGGTACATGTCACCCGGCAGCGCCTTCTTCACGACGTCGTCGGCCTCGAGCGCATCGAGCGCGTCGCCGAACGTCATGGGAATGCGGTTGACCTCCTTGCCGGCCTCCATCGCCTCGTAGATGTTGCGCTCCTCCGGCTCGCCCGGGTCGAGCTTGCGGTCGATGCCGTCCCACATGGCCATGATGAGCGCCGCCGCCGAGAGGTATGGGTTGACGGCCGAGTCGACCGAGCGGTACTCGAAGCGGCCCGGCGCGGACACCCGCAGCGCCGTCGTGCGGTTCTGGAAGCCCCAGTCGGCGAAGACCGGGGCCCAGAAGCCGGTGTCCCAGAGGCGCCGGTACGAGTTCACCGTCGATGCCGTGAGACAGGTGAGCGACCCGAGGTGCTCCATGATGCCGCCGATCGCCCAGAGGCCGATCTCGCTCGGCCGCTGCACGTCGTCCGTCTCGGGCATGAAGACGTTCTCGTCGCCGCGCCAGAGCGAGATGTTGTGGTGGCAGCCGTTGGCCGAGACGCCCATGAAGGGCTTCGGCATGAAGCACGGGAAGGCGCCAAGCTCGCGACCGACGGCCTTGCAGATCTGCCGGAAGGTGGAGAGATTGTCGGCGGTCTTCTCAGCCCGGTCGAAGCCGAAGTTGAGCTCGAGCTGGCCGGGCGCGTCCTCGTGGTCGCCCCAGATCATGTCGAGCCCCATGTGCTGTCCGTACTCGACGACCCTGTGGATGAGCGGCTGGAGCTCAGCGAACTGGTCGATGTGGTAGCAGAACGGCTTCGTCATCCCCTCGACGGAGGGCGTGCCGTCGTCGTTCAGCTTGAGCCACATCATCTCGGGCTCGGTACCAGTCCGCAGGTGCAGGCCGGTCTGCTCCTCGAACTCGGCCTGGATCCGCTTCAGGTTGCCACGGCAGTCCGAGGTCAGGAAGGCGCCCGGGTCCTCGCGCTCCTCGCGGTTGCGGAAGCACGTGCACCAGACGCGCGCGGTCTTCGCGTCCCACGGAAGCGGCTGGAACGTCTCCGGCTCGGGGATGCCGACGAGCTCCGGGGCCTCCGGCCCGTAGCCGATGTAGTTGCCGTGGCGGTCGGTGAAGAGGTTGGCCGTGGCGCCGTAGACGAGCTGAAAGCCCTTCGCGGCCAGCGTCTCCCAGTGGTCGGCTGGAACACCCTTGCCCATGATCCGGCCCGTCACGGAGGGGAACTGGTAGTAGATGTACGTGATCCCCTCGGCGTCGATCCGCTGCCGCACTTCCTTCACGAGCTCGTCCCGCCCGTCAGCTGCGACGAAGCGCTCAAGGTCGGTCGCCACGAACGTCCTCCTTTGTCCCGTGCTTGCGTCCGCTCTCCAGGCGACGATCCTCCGTCCCGGCGCAGGATCGTGTCAAATCGGTACTTGCCGTAGGGGCAATAGTATTGCCATTTCGGGCATTGGCCTGCCGGCGGAGCTAAAATACACCGGTGAGCGTGCGGCCCCTCTCAGCGGATGAGTCTGCCCGTGTTGCCGAAGGCCTGGCCGAAGGCTGGACGCTCCCGGCCTCGTGGTACACCGACGAGGCCATTTCGGCGCTCGAGCGAGAGCGCATCTTCGCGCGCTCGTGGCAGTACGTGGGACGGGCCGACCAGGTGGCGAAACCCGGCGACTTCTTCGCCTCGCGCGCGGGGCACATACCGGTGGCGGTGGTCCGGGACGAGGAGGGTGAGCTGGGCGGCTTCGTGAACGTCTGCCGCCACCGTGGCCACGAGGTCGTGTCCGGCGAAGGCAATCGGCGGACGCTCCAATGCCCCTACCACGCCTGGACGTACGGCCTCGACGGCTGTCTGCAAACCGTGCCCCGCCGGGAGCGTGAGCCCGACCTGTCGATCGAGGAGCTGTCGCTCCACCGGGTCCAGGTCGACTCCTGGGGCCCCTTCGTGTTCGTGAACCCCGACCTGGAGGCGGCTCCGCTCGCAGACACGCTCGGCGACGTTCCGGCGGCCGTAGCCGAGACGGGATTCGACCTCGACGCGCTCGAGTTCGAAGGGCGCTCGGAGTGGGTCCTCAACTCCAACTGGAAGGTCGGGATCGAGAACTACCTCGAGTGCTACCACTGCCCGACCGCACACCCTGGCTTCTCGCAGCTCCTCGACGTCGATCCCGACGAGTACCGCCTCTCCACCGGGCACTGGACGTGCTCGCAGCGGACGCACGTGCGCGCGGCCATCCTGAACGGCAACCGGACAGGCGCCTACGACCCGCGCGGTGGGTCGACCGAAGCCCAGTACCACCTCGTCTGGCCGACCCTCACCGTCAACGTCGAGGCGGGCGTCCCCAACCTCGGCATCGACGTCTGGTGGCCCGACGGCCCCGGCCGCACGGTCGGCGTCTCCGACCGCTGGTTCGCGCCCGAGGTTCCCAAGGCGCTACGCGAAGAGATGATCGCGTTCGGTAAGCAGGTGGGGCTCGAGGACGACAGCCTCTGCGAGTCCGTACAACGCGGACTGGCGTCGGGCATGGTGGCACGCGGCCGGATCCTGCGCGAGAGCGAGCAGTTGATCGCGCACTTCCAGGGCCTCGTGTTCGAGTCGCTCATCATCTAGCCGGCTGGGCTGGTTCGTCCTCTTCGCGCTCCCGGTCGTCGCCGTTCTCGTGGCGGGCGCCGCCCGGGCGCTCGGACTGGGTACGGCACTGCCGCCGCGGTTCGTGTCGGCCGCGTTCGCAGTGCTGCTCGGTGGCCCGCTGCTCGGCCTCGTCGTCTACCTCATCTCCGAGGACGACTACCGTGGCGACGGCACCTCACGCTGGGACGCGTACGGCTCGCCTGCGAGGGCCGCGTTCTGGATCAGCTCTGCGCTCGTCCTCGGCGCGATTGGCGCTCTGATGCTGGGTGAGGCGCGCGGTCGACGCTGGCTTCAGCCGGTTGGCATCGCCCTGGGAGCGCTCGCCGCGCTCGGGCTCGCGTACACGTTCGTGGCCTTCACGGTGAACTGACGCCCGGGTGTAGGTATCCGGCGGCACGGCAACGGTCTCTCCGAGAGGGTGACGAGATCGGTCGTCTGTCCGCCTGCTCGGCCTGAGGCTTGTCCTTCGGATCGCGGCGCCAGATGGTTGATTCCACGATCCACGCGCGGCCGGATGCGACATCTGGCACGTCTGCGCCGCTCCCGTCCAGCTGACGCCGCGGCGGAGGCGGATCTCGTGGAATCAACCATCTAGACTCGCGCCATGCGGGTCCTCCTCGTCGGCTCGGGCGGTCGCGAGCACGCGCTGGCGCGCGCGCTCCTGCGCAGCCCTCAGCTCGCTCAGCTGCATGCAGCTCCCGGCAACCCGGGCATCGCGCGGCTGGGCAGCTGCCATCCCGTCCGTGGCGAGGACGTCGAGGGGCTCGTCGAGCTCGCTCGCGACCTGCGCATCGACCTCGCCGTCGTCGGGCCGGAGGCGCCGCTCGTGGCCGGCGCCGCCGACCAGCTCCGCCACGTGGGCGTCGCGGTCTTCGGGCCGAGCGCCGCGGCGGCGCGGATCGAGGGCTCGAAGTCATTCGCCAAGGACGTCATGGCGGCGGCCGGCGTGCCCGCGGCCGGCGCGCTCGAGGAGGCCCGGGCACCGTGCGTCATCAAGGCGGACGGCCTCGCGGCGGGCAAGGGGGTCTTCGTCTGCCGCACCGAGGCGGAGGTCGAGGAGGCTTTGCCGAGAGCCCGGGGCTTCGGCGGCCCGCTCGTCGTCGAGGAGCTGCTCGAGGGCGAGGAGGCCTCCGTCTTCGCGCTCACGGACGGGGAGCACGCCCTGGCGCTGCCCGCAGCGCAGGACTACAAGCGGATCGGCGACGGCGACACGGGGCCGAACACGGGCGGCATGGGCGCCTACTCTCCCGTCCCTCAGCTGGACGCAGCCGGGGTCGAGGCCATCGTCGAGTCCGTTCACCGGCCGGTCCTCGCCGAGCTCGCGCGCCGCGGCGCACCCTTCGTCGGCTGTCTGTATGCCGGGCTGATGCTGACGGAGACGGGCCCGCGCGTACTCGAGTTCAACTGCCGCTTCGGCGATCCGGAGACGCAGGTCGTGCTTCCGCGGCTCGAGGGCGATGTCCTCGCGCTGCTCGAGGCTGCCGCAAGCGGCAGCCTCGACGGCGTTGCGATCGACGTGTCGCCACTGTCTGCGGTGACCGTCGTGCTCGCCTCCAGGGGCTATCCGGAGTCGAGTGAGGCGGGCGTCGAGATTAGCGGCCTCGAGAAGGCCGAGGACGAAGGCGCGATCGTGTTTCAGGCCGGCACCGCCTTGCGCGACCACACCCTCTGCTCGGCCGGTGGGCGCGTGCTGAACGTCACCGCGCTGGGCGCTACGCTCGCCGAGGCGAGGGAGCGTGCCTATCGTGGCATCGGCCACATAGACTTCCCCGGCATGCAGTGCCGGAGCGACATCGCCCTCAGAGCCGCCCGTGTCCCAGCCTGAGTCGGCGCTGCCCAAGCCGCACGCGATCTTCGACGAGTTCGACGACTCGGGCCCGCTCGTCGGCATCCTGATCGGCTCGGAGTCCGACCGTGAGGCGATGGAGGGCGCCGTCGAGGAACTGAACGCCCGGGGTATCTCGAACGAGCTGCACGTCCTCTCCGCCCATCGCGATCCCCGCGGCGTCGCCGAGTACGCGTCGACTGCCGCCCTGCGCGGCGTCCGCGTCATCATCGCCGGTGCCGGCATGGCGGCCGCGCTGCCCGGCGTCGTAGCCGCCTACACGGAGCTCCCCGTGATCGGCGTGCCGCTCACGTCTTCGAAGAGCGCCATGGGAGGCCTCGACGCGCTCCTCTCGATCGTCCAGATGCCCCCCGGTGTCCCGGTCGCCTGCGTTTCCCTGAACGGCGCCCGCAACGCAGCCATCCTGGCGGCGAAGATCCTGGCTCAGGGCGGCGGTTACCGGGGGCCGGCGACGGGAACGGTCTAGATGGTCGTGCAATAGGGGCGGACTCACGCCATCGTGTCGAGCACGCCCCGCACGTCCTCCACGGTCGTGCGCGGGTTGACGAATGCGAGCCGCGTAATCGTCTCCCCTCGGTGCTTCGTCGGCGTCACGAGCGCGTTCCCGGTGGCAAGCAGCTCGTCCGACCAGCCCTGGTAGTCCTCCGGCCGCCAGCCGAGGCGTCGGAAGGCGACGACCGAGAGCATGGGCTCGTGGACGCGCTCGAGGTAGTCGCGACCGTCGATTTCGTCGGCAGCCTCGCGCGCGACGGCGAGAACGGACTCGATCGCCCGCTCGTACGCACGCGTTCCGTGCGCCGCGAGCGAGAACCAGAGCGGCAGACCGCGGACGCGGCGTGAGAGGTGAACCGCGTAGTCGGAGGCGTTCCACTCGTCTCGGACCGTGATCGCCTCCAGATAGCCGGCGTGCTGGGTGTGGGCCCGGCGCGCCAGCTCGGGCTCGCGGTAGACGAGGGCGCAGCAGTCGAACGGCCCGAAGAGCCACTTGTGCGGATCGACGATGAGCGAGTCGGCCTGCTCGATGCCGACGAAGACATCGCGCACCGACGGCGCGGCGAGGGCCGCGGCCCCGTAGGCGCCGTCGACGTGCAGCCACAGGTCGCGTTCGCGGCACACCGCCGCGATGCCGGCGAAGTCGTCGACGACACCGAGGTTCGTGGTGCCGGCTGAGGCGACGACCGCGAAGACGTCGTCCGCGTCCGGGGCCTCCAGGGCCGCGCCCAGGGTCTCCCCGGTCATGCGAAAGCGCTCGTCCACCTCCACCGTGCGAACGTCGACATCCATCACGCGGGCGGCCGTCGCAACGGATGAGTGAGCCTCCGTCGACGCCGCCACCGCCCAGCGGGCCGGGCGAGCTCCGCGGCGCTCGAACGCGGTATGGCGTGCCGCGACGAGCGCGGAGAGGTTTCCCCCAGTCCCGCCGGACACGAAGCACCCGCCGGCGGTCTCAGGGAGGCCGGCCAGGTCGGCGATCCAGCGGAGCGCCTGGTTCTCCGCATACACGGCGCCGGAGGCTTCCATCCACGTTCCCCCGTAGATCGACGAGGCGCTGACGACCAGGTCGAAGAGCGCGGCGAGCTCGGACGGCGCACCGGGGATGAAGGCGAGGAAGCGCGGGTGGTCGACCGAGACAACCGCGGGAACGAGCACCTCGCGGAAGAGGCGGAAGGCCTCGTCCGCGCCGAGCCCATCCGTCGTGATCGTCGCACCGGCCTGCTCCTCCAGCTGCTGCGGCGTGAGCGATCCGCCCAGCGAAGGCGGATAGGCCCGCAGCCGCTCGCGCGTGTACGCGAGCATGTCATTCGCGAAGCGGTCGGTCTCGTCCGTCCAGCCGTGCACCCGAGGACGATATCCGGGCGGCCCCTGGCGGAGGCGGGCCGGGTGAGATCCGGCCCCTACACCGTCTTGCGCCGTGCCCGGCGACCGAGGGCCGGCAGCCGTCGAGCGTGTGTAGTCCGGCGACGGGAGCTCAGGGCGGTCAGGGCCACGAACTAAGATGGGCTCGTGATCGCGCGCTACTCCCGCCCGGCCATGCGTACCGTCTGGTCGGAGGAGTCGAAGCTCGCTGGTTGGCTCGAGGTCGAGCTGGCCGCGACGGACGCCTGGGCCGAGCTCGGCATCGTGCCGTCCGAGGAAGCGGAGGAGCTTCGCGCCGACGCCGTGGCTCCCACCCCGGCTCGGGTCGCCGAGATCGAGGAGCGCACCCAGCACGATCTGGCTGCCTTCGTGGACGCGGTGGCCGAGCAGGTTGGCCCGGCGGCCCGCTGGCTGCACTACGGCCTCACGTCGTCGGACGTTCTCGACACCGCTTTGGCGCTTCAGATCCGTCAGGCGGGGGAGCTGGTCTGCGGCGGCATCGACCGAGGCCTGGCGGCCGTGCTGCGGCGGGCCGAGGAGCATCGTCATTCGGCCATGGCCGGCCGCACTCACGGCGTCCACGCCGAGCCGATCACGTTCGGGGTGAAGCTCGCCGGGTGGGCGTTCGAGCTGAGTCGGGGACGCGACAGGCTCGCGCGTGCGCTCGAGGAGACACGCGTCGGCAAGCTCTCCGGCACGGTCGGGGTCTACGGTGGCGGGAACCCCGAGGTCGAGCGACTCGTTTGCGAGCGACTCGGCCTCGAGCGCGAGCCGGCCGCGACCCAGGTCGTACCGCGCGATCGGCTGGCCGCACTGCTGACCGCGCTCGCGCTCGTCGCGGCGTCGCTCGAGCGCTTCGCAACCGAGATCCGCCACCTGGCCCGCACCGAGGTGCGCGAGGTCATGGAGCCCTTCGGCCGTGGTCAGAAGGGATCGTCGGCCATGCCGCACAAGCGCAACCCCGTGGTCGCCGAGCGCCTCTGCGGCCTCGCGCGGGTCGTTCGCGCGGCCGCGTCCGTCGGGCTCGAGGACGTAGCGCTCTGGCACGAGCGCGACATCTCACACTCGAGCGCCGAACGGATCGTCCTACCCGACGCGTTCCTGGCGCTGGATTACATGCTCGATCGTTTCGCGTGGCTCGTGGAGGGGCTCGTCGTCGACGCCGCGCGGATGCGCCACAACCTCGATGCCTCGCACGGCCTCGTCTTCAGCCCGCGCGTGCTGACGGCGCTCGTCGAGTCCGGTCTCGGGCGGGACGACGCCTATCGTCTCGTACAGGCCCACGCGCTTCGTTCCTGGGAGGAGGAGCTCGACTTCCGCTCGCTCCTCGAGCAGGATCCCGCTATCGGCGGCCGGCTCGGTCCTGACGCCATCGCCCGCGCGTTCGATCTGGAGGACGCGCTCCAGCACGTCGACGTCGTCTTCGAGCGCCTGTCCACGATTGCCCACCAGGAGGAGGAAGTTCATGCCTGAAGCGGTTCACGTCGGCAGTGGCAAGGTGCGCGACATCTTCGCGCTCGACGACGAGCGGCTGCTCCTCGTCGCCAGCGATCGCATCTCGGTCTTCGACGTCGTGCTACCGACGGAGATTCCGGACAAGGGACGAGTGCTCACTGGACTGTCGGCTTTCTGGTTCGAACGTACGTCCGAGATCTGCCCGAACCACATGCTCGGCCTGCGGGCCGACGGGCGGTCGACCGAGGCGAGGCGCCTCGAGATGCTGCCCGTCGAGTGTGTCGTCCGTGGGTACCTCGCCGGGTCCGGCTGGAAGGACTACCAGGCGACCGGCGCGACTTCGGGCCACGCGCTGCCCGCCGGTCTCCGCGAGTCCGAGCGGCTACCCGAGCCGATCTTCACCCCCTCCACGAAGGCCAGAGAGGGCCACGACGAGAACATCACCACAGCGCAGGCTGCGGAGCTCGTGGGCGAGGACGTCTTTCGTGAGATCGAGCGCCTGTCGATCGCCCTCTACCGTTTCGGCGCCGAGCACGCCGCGGCGCGTGGAATCATCCTCGCCGATACGAAATTCGAGCTCGGCAGAGACGAGAGCGGCCGGATCGTGCTCGCGGACGAGGCGCTCACGCCCGACTCCTCCCGCTTCTGGCCCGCCGACGGGTACGAGCCGGGTCGGGCACAGCCGTCGTTCGACAAGCAGTTCGTCCGCGACTACGCAGAGGGCCTCGGCTGGGACAAGGCATACCCCGGCCCCGAGCTCCCCGAGGACGTCGTCCAGGGAACCCGCGCGCGCTACATCGAGGCGTTCGAGCGCATCACGGGCATCCCGTACGATCGCTACGTCGGCGACCCGGAGGTCGTGCTGCGTTGAAAGCTGTCGTGCTCGTCAGGCCGAAGGCCGGGATCCTCGATCCGCAGGGCGAAGCTGTGCGCGGCGGCCTCGACCACCTCGGTTTCCCTGTGCGTGAGGCGCGCGTCGGCCGCGTGATCGACCTCGACTTCGACGCGCCGAGCGCCGAGGAGGCCCGCGAGTCGCTCGAGCGTATGTGCGCGAGCCTGCTCGCGAACCCGCTGATCGAAAGCTACGAGATCGAGATCCGCCCGTGACGGCCACTGCGACGCAGCCCCGCCCCCGCATCGGCGTCGTCGTCTTCCCCGGCTCGAACGACGACCGAGACGCGGCGCTCGCCCTCGAGGCGCTCGGCGCCGAGGCGGAACTCGTCTGGCACGGCGAGCCTGAGCTGCCGTCCGTCGACGCTGTCGTCCTCCCCGGCGGGTTCTCCTACGGCGATTACCTCCGCTGCGGGGCGATCGCGCGCTTCTCGCCCGTGCTGGCGTCGGTCGGCGAGCTCGCCGCCGCGGGGCAGCCGGTTCTCGGTATCTGCAACGGGTTCCAGGTCCTGTGCGAGGCGGGCATCCTTCCGGGAGTCCTCCGGGTCAACGAGTCGCTGCGCTTCGTCTGCCGTGACGTTCGCCTCCGGGTCGAGCGTGCCGCCGCGCCGTTCACGTCGCGCTGCTCGGACGGCGATCGTCTCGTCATACCGGTCAAGCACGGAGAGGGGCGCTGGTTGTGCCCGGACGAGCTCCTCGCCGACCTCGAGGACAACGACCAGATCGTCCTGCGCTACGAGACCGATGACAATCCGAACGGCGCCCTCGGGGACGTGGCAGCCGTCTGCAACGCCACCGGCAACGTCATGGGCCTGATGCCCCATCCCGAGCACGCGGTCGATCCGCTGCTGGGATCGCAGGACGGCGCCCGCATCCTCGGGTCCCTGGTCGACGCGGCACGGAGGAGCCTGCCGGTCGCGGACACATCTCAACCCGCTGCTCGGCACGACACCCTGACCGGAGCGGCACCCTGACCGGAGCGACACCCGAGACCGGAGGGACAGGCTGATCCGTCGGCTCGGCACGGTGCTACGCGTCGCCACGGTCGGCATGCTGGCCTGGGCTGTCGTCACCGAGCTTCGCAAGCCGGTGCCCGAGCGAAGCTGGCAAGGCAGCCTGGCAGGAGTCGTCCCGTATGACTTGCGCCGCCCGACGTTCGCTCGTGTCCGACAGCGGTGGTGGAACGCCGAGGACGAACGCCTCTTCACTCCTCACGTGTTCGGTGTCGGCTGGAGCGTCAACCTCGCTCGTGCGCGTCACCTCCTTCGCGGGCAAACGTCGCCCGTCGGAGGCCATCCCGACGCGGCGAGCGCAAACCCGACTGCCACGGAGCCGGAGCCACCCTGGCCCGACTGACGGACCTGCCGGGGCTCCGAGCCGCGTCATCCGTCAGGCTCGACCGGCCCGCAGGGGCGGTGGGTACGGCCGCTGCAGTCACCCGCATGCGACCGACGCCGACGCCCCGAGCCGTCACCGCGGCCTCAGGCCGAGCGCCCGCGCGAGCTGGCGCCGTTCGCGCAGGCCCTCGCGCAGCCGTTCCAGATCGTCGCCGCGCAGGGTCACCGGCCCGCGGCGCGCGGCGCCGTCCGTGCGGTAGGCGAAGCGTACGAGCCGTTCACCCCCGGCTCCCTCGAGGAGCTGGACGATCGAGACGAAGGACTTCTCGTCAGCCTGCTGCTCGACCTCGACCTCCTCGAGCACCTTCGCTCTTCCCCATGGTGTCGTGACCGCGTTCGCCATGAGTCAACCGTACGCCGAAACGTGTGACGTGAGACGCACGGAATGTGCCGACTCTGTCGTGAAACCGTCACGATACGATCACGTCGCGATCGAGAGCGGGGAGGAGCTATGACCGAGCCCAAAACCGTGGCGTCGCGGATCGAGGAGGTCACCTCCGGGGTCTGGCACTGGCAGCTCACGGACGAGCGCATCGGCGGGTATACGAGCGCAGCGCATGCCGTGGCGACAGACGACGGCGCCGTTCTGATCGACCCGCTGCCGCTGCCGGAGGACGCGCTCGACCAGCTCGCGCCCGCCCGGGCGATCTGCCTCACGGCCCAGTGCCATCAGCGCTCGGCCTGGGTGTACCGGCAGCGCTTCGGCGCTCCCGTCTACGCACCGCAAACCCGGCCGATGGAGGAGGAGCCGGACGAGCGCTACGTGGAAGGCGACGTACTCCCGGGCGGGCTGCGCGTCATTCACACGCCGGGCCCCGAGGAGGCGCACTACTCGTTCCTGCTCGAGCGTATGCCCGCCGTGCTCTTCTGCTCCGACCTGCTCATGGTCGAAGACGGGAAGCTCGAGTTCGTGCCCCTCGAGTACCACGACGATCCACCGATTACCCGTCGCAGCGTGACTGGGCTGCTCGGGCTCGACTTCGAGATCCTCTGCCTCGACCACGGGTCGCCGCTGACGCGGGAGCCGAAGACCGCGATCAGGGCGCTGCTCGAGCGCACCACCGGCTGACGCGCGATTCTCAGCCCGAGGGCGTGGCCCGGACGAGCTCCCCGAGCTCGGCGAGGAGCGCATCGACGCGGTCCCGGCCAAAGCGCTCGCGGACGTCCAGCTGGACCGCGCGCCAGAGCGGGTAGCACTCGCCGAGCCTGGCCCGGCCGGCCTTCGTCAGCGACACGATGCGCGTCCGGCGGTCTGGCCCCGCGACGATCTCCACGAGACCGCGGCTCACGAGCCCGTCGAGCTCACGGCCCAACGTCGTGCGATCGAGCAGGAGCCGGCGAGCCAGACGGGTGAGCGGCGAGGGGCCCTCGTCGTCGAGTCGCGCGAGGACCGAGAACTGGGTCGTCCGGAGCCCGACCGGTCGCAGCGCGTCGTCGTAGAGACGGGTCACAGCGCGCGTCGTCATCCGCAGCCTCGCGCACACGCACGAGATGTCTGCAGGCTCGACGGTCACGATAGGAGTATATACACCTTTCCTGTATGCTCGCCTCGTGATCGGCGCAGAGAGCGGCCGGAGGATCCACTACGCCTGGGTCGTGGCAGGCGCTGCCTTCGTCGCGCTCGTCATGGCCGCGGGCTTCCGGGCGACGGCGGGCGTGCTCCTCGTTCCCCTGCACGTCGCGTTCGGTTGGAGCCACGAGACCATCTCGCTCGCGGTTGCCGTCAACCTCATGGTCTACGGGCTGGCGTCGCCCTTCGCCGCCGCGGCCATCGAACGCTTCGGGATGCGGCGGGTGATGGTCATCGCGCTGGTCGTGATCGGCGCGAGCGCCCTGATCACGACGCGGATGACCGCGCCCTGGCAGCTCTACCTGCTCTGGGGCGTCGTGAACGGCGCCGCAACCGCCGCGATCGCGATCCCGCTCGCGGCCATCGTCGCGAATCGCTGGTTCGCGAGGCGCCAGGGGCTCGTGACCGGGCTGCTCTCGGCGAGCAACGCCTCCGGCCAGCTCGTGTTCCTGCCCTTCCTCGCCTGGGTGGCCGGGTTCGACTGGCGCTGGGCGGCGATCGCCGTCGCCGCCGCCGCGCTCCTGCTCGTCGCGCCGGTCGTCGCAGTGTTCATCCGCGACTATCCGGCGCAGATCGGTCTGCGACCGCTCGGCTCGGCGGTGGACGTCCCCGTGCCGCCCCGGCCGAGCAACCCCTTCCGGGCTGCGGTGAACGGCCTGCGACTGGCCGGGCGATCGCCGACGTTCTGGCTGCTGGCCGGGAGCTTCTTCATCTGCGGCGCCACGACGAACGGGCTCGTATCGACGCACCTGATCCCCGCGGCCCACGACCACGGCATCACCCAGGTCACGGCGGCCGGCCTGCTCGCGCTGATCGGCGTCTTCGACATCCTCGGAACGGTGGGGTCGGGCCTCTTGACGGATCGCTACGACAGCCGCTGGCTGCTCTTCTGGTACTACGGCCTCCGCGGCCTCTCGCTGATCGCGCTTCCGTTCCTCCTCGCCGGTCCGCAGGCCTCCCTCGTCGCGTTCGCGATCTTCTACGGCCTGGACTGGGTCGCCACCGTGCCCCCCACCGCCGCCCTCACTGCGCAGACATTCGGCCGCGCTCATCTCAGCGTCGTCTTCGGCTGGATCTTCGGCGCCCACCAGCTCGGCGCGGCGTTCGCGGCCGAGACCGCCGGCATGATCCGCACCCTGGCCGGGGACTACGAGATCGCGTTCATCGGCGCCGGTGTCCTCGGCCTCGTCGCCTCGGTGCTCGTGATCCGGATCGCGCGCCGCCCGCACCGCCCGGCGATCGAGCCGGCCTGACCGGCGCCCAGGGTCGGCGCCACGATCAGGCTATGCGTCGCCGCCGGTCTTCCGCTCGATGAGCTCGATGCGATAGGAGTCCGGATCTCGCACGAACGCGATGAACGAGCCGCCCTCGCTCACCTGGTAGGGCGGCCGCTCGGGCTCGATCCCCTGTTGCGCGAGTCGGGCGAGCGTCGCGTCCATGTCATCGACGCCGATCGCGATGTGCCCGTACGCCGTGCCCATCTCATAGCTGCGGCCGTCGTGGTTGAACGTCAACTCGAGCACGTTGTCGGCGTCTCCGATGGAGAAGAAGTAGTTGGTCGCCTCGCGCTCGCCGCCACGGACGATGTCCATCTCGCGGCTGAAGCTGAACCCGAGCGCCTCGTAGAAGGCGCGGCTCTTGGCCGGGTCGGTGACCCGGACCATCGTGTGCAGGAATGTCGCCATGCCGCGAATCCTAGTCGTATGAACGCGGAGACCCCCGCCCGCAGCGGGACGCGAGTAGCCTTGCCGCGACCACGACCGAAAGAGAGCCTCGATGACCCCTCAGCTCGAAAGCTGCCGCCTCGCGATCGACGGGCCCGTCGCGACGGTGACGATCATCCCGCCCAGGAACCTCGTCGGCGGCACCGCCGATCTGCACTGGGAGCTCGGTGAGGTTTTCAGCCACCTCCGCGGCGACACGTCGGTCAGGGTGATCGTGCTGACCGGCGAGGACGGCGAGTTCTACTGCCCGATGCAGCCGGAGTTCTACGACAACCCCGACCTGCGGGCGTACGTCAGCGACCCGCCGAAGTCGTTCAAGACCTTCACCGGCATCGTTCGCACCCACCAGGAGATGGCCGAGATCGAGAAGCCGATTATCGGCAGGATCAACGGCAATGCGGTCGGATTCGGCTCGAGCCTGCTGTTCGCCTGCGATCTGATCGTGGCGGCCGAGGACGTGCAGGTGATCGACATCCATCTCGGCATGGGCGAGGTGCCCGAGGGTGGGCCGGGGTTCGGCATCGTCACGGGCGACGGCGGGAGCTCGCTCGTCCCGCTGTTCTTCACGCCGGCGAAGGCGAAGGAGTTCCTGTTCCTCGCGCAGCGCTACTCGGCGCGCGAGCTCGCCGACATGAACGTCATCAACTACGCCGTACCGGAGGCGCAGCTCGACGCGAAGGTGGACGAGCTCGTGCAGGCGCTGCTGCGCCGCTCGGCGTTCGCACTCGCGTGGACGAAGCGGACGTGCAATCGGCGCGTGGTCGACCACCTCAACATGACGCTCGACGCCGGGGCCGCCTACGAGATGGTGAACTTCCTCCAGCTCGAGCGACTCGGGGGCGAGGATCCGCTCTCGCTCGAGGAGTAGGGCGGGCCGCGGCTAGCCCGCCTCCGGCTCCGTGCGCGACGTGCGTTCGAGGTCGCGCATGCCGGGAAGGAAGAGAAAGGCGAGCGTGAAGGCTGCACCGAGCACGCCGGCTCCGACGAGCGTCGCCCGCGCGCCAAGCGCTGCCGCGATCGGGCCCGTCAGCGCGAACGAGATCGGCGTGAGGCTGATCGCGATCATCCAGTCGAGGCTCGTGACGCGTCCGAGCAGGCTCGCTGGCACGTTCCGCTGCAGGAGGGTGAGCCACACGATCTGACCCACCGCCCCTCCTGCGCCGGCGACGAGCCCTATGACGAGCATCGGCCATAGCGAGTTCGCGAGCCCGTAGACGATCGGGCCGGTGACGCCGATCGCCCAGCCGGCGTACATGCAGGTGATCATCCTCCGTGGCAGCGCCCGTTGGGCCATCACGATCGCGGCCAGGATGGCGCCGAGACCGGCCGCAGCGAAGACGAGGCCGAGGTCCCGCGCGCTGCCGCCGATCTCGTTCTTCACGACATACGGGAGCAGCACCTCGAACGGCCCGAGCCAAACGAGCAGGAAGAGCGCCGCCGCGAGCAGCGTGCCCCACAGCCATACCTCCGAGCGCACGAAGGCGAACCCCTCGCGGATGTCGGACAGGATTCCAGCCGGCGGTCCCGTCCGCGGCCCGGGAGAGACCGGCCGCATCAGCGCGAGCATCGTCATCGAGATGACGAACGTTCCCGCGTCGAGCAGGAAGACGGTGCCGACGCCGACGGCGTCCACCAGCAGGCCGCCGAGCGCCGGCCCCACGAGCTGCATGGCGAATGGCCGTACGAGCCCGTCGACCGAGTTCGCCTGCACGAGCAGGTGCTGGGGGACGAGGTGCGGGACGGTGGCACCGAATGCGGGCGGGAACAGGGCATCGCCTGCCCCGTAGAGAGCCGCAAGAGCGTAGAGATGCCAGAGCTCGAGCGAGCCCGTGACCGCGAGCGCGCCCATCGCGCCCACCGCGACGGCACGGATGACGTCCGAGAGGATCATCACGCGGCGGCGGTCAAAGCGGTCGGCGATCACGCCGCCGAGGAGCAGGAAGACGACCATCGGGGCCGTCCAGGCGAGGCCGACGAGGGCGAGCGCGGTCGGGCTGTTGGACAGCTCATAGACCTGCCAGGCCATGGCGACGATGAAGATGCCGTCGCCGATGAGCGACACGGTCATCCCCGTCCACAGAAGACGGAAGTCCCGGATCGCGAACGGACGCAGGACGCCGAGGCGGCGTTCGGTTCCGTTCATCTCGCTTGCTGGCTCTCTTCGCTGGTCCATCGCTCTTCCAGGGTCAGAGGAGCCCGGTCACCCGTGAGCTCCTCGGAATCGTCTCGGGAAGGCGGCTCAGCGCATCGGCCGCGTACGCTAGCAGAGGGGCTGGCTCAGTCCCGTCCGGCGGCGAGGTCCTCCTCGAGCAGGCCGTAGAGGACGCCGTCCGTCCACTTCCCGTGGCGCCAGTAGGCGCGGCGGCGCGTGCCTTCGCGCGTGAAGCCGGCGCGCTCGAAGAGCCTTTGCGCCTGTTCGTTGAAGCCGTACACCTCGAGCTGGACCCGGTGGAAGCCGAGGTTGCGGATCAGGTGGACCGCGAGGGTACGAGCGGCGCGCTCTCCGAGGCCGCGGCCGCGGAAGGTCGGGTCGACCATGACGCCGAAGAGGTACGCGATGCGACTTCGGCGATTCGTGCGCGAGAAGGCGAGCGCGCCGGCCGCATTCCAGCTGCCGCCTTCCTCCACCTCGAGGACGTAGCGGCCCTCCGCCTCTGCGTCGACACGGCCGGTGGCGAGGGCGGCGCGCACGTCGTCCTCGGCCCAGGGCGAGATCGAGGCGAGCGAGTCCGCAATCTCGGGTCGGGCCGCGAGCGCCGCCAGGGCGGCGACGTCGTCTTCCCCGGCCGGCCGCAGCCGGAAGCCGTCGCCGTCCAGCACGATCACGTCTCTGCGGCGGCGGGTGCGCCGCGGCGGGCTCGCCACGCCATGCCGGAGCCGAGCGCGACTCCGAGCAGGATGAGGGCGAGGCCCAGCAGTGCGTTCAGCGTGAGCGGCTCGTCGAGAATCCCTGCCCCGTAGGCGAGCGCGGTGACCGGGATCAGATAGGCGATGAGGGAGGTGCGCGCCGAGCCATACCGCTGGAGCATGGTGTAGTGGGCGATCGAGGCTATCGCCGTGCCCAGCACGGAGAGCGCCACGACAGCGCCGATCGCCTCGAGCCCCGGAGCGTCGGAGGGCGCCTGTGCGATGCCGGCCGGGAGGATCAGCAGCCCGCCTGCGAGGCCGACCGCACAGACGATGACCGGCGCCGGAGTCGTGGGCAAATTGTCCTGCGTGTACAGGTTCGCGCGCGCGTACGCGAGCGAGGAGAGCACGATTGCGAGCGTGCCGGCCACCGCCCACCAGCCGCCCTGCGGCTGGATGCCGACCAGCACGGCGACTCCCACGAGGCCGACGAGGATGCCGACGAGCCGCGACCCGCTCGCGCGCTCGCTGGGGCGGATCCGGATCGCGAGCAGGGCGACGAAGATCGGTACGGTCGCGTTCGCGATCGCGGCGACGCCGGAGTCGACGTACTTCTCGCCCCAGGCTATGAGCCAGAACGGCAGCGCCCCGTTGATGACGCCGAGCACGACGGCATGACGGCCCACCGCTCGCAGGTCGGCCAGCGTGCGTCGTAATCCGGTCCGCGCGCTGAGCACCGCGAACAACACCGCACCGGCCAGCAGCAGGCGGATCGCCATCATCGTCGAGGGCTCCATGTCCTCGAGCGCGACCTTGATGAAGAGGTACGAGGCGCCCCAGAGCCCCGAGACCAGCAGGAGCAACGGGACGTAGCCGCGGGTCACGCGCAGAGGCTAGCGCCCGGCATGAGGTGGGCCGGATGAGATCCGGCCCCTACAGCGTCACGCGGGGTCGTCGTCGGCTGTCCACTCCGGCTCGTCCTCGATCCCAACCGCGTCGGCCACCCGGTTGATGTAGTTGAAGTACGCGATCACCTGGATCACATCCGAGATAGCCGCGTCGCTCCACCCGTGACGACGGAGCTCGTCCACATCCTCCTGCCGCACCTGCGGTGATGCATGCGTGACCTTGACGGCGAAGTCGCACAGCGCGCGAACCGGCGGCGGCAGGCTCGCCTCGGTGTAGTCGTGGCCCGCGTGCTCGACCAGCTGCTCATCTGCGCCCTCGTCACGGAGGTCGTCCTGGTGGGAGCGAATTCAGTAGTAGCAGTCGTTCGCGGTCGAGACGACGACCGCGAGCAGCTCCCGCTGCTCCCGGGTCAGCTCGGACTCGCCGTACATGACCTCGCGGTACAGGCTCATCGACGCACGCATCGCCCCCGGGCTGAGGCTCATCGACTTGACGACGTTGAAGACCTTGCCGGCCCGCTCGACCGCCGCGTCGTACTCCTCGCCCGTGATGCCCGTCGCCTGGCCGACGTCGATGAGCCGTAAGTAGGCCATGGCGCGAACTGTAGGCACCGAGCGGTCGTAGTGGCGGCGGGCTGCCCGGGCATCCGGGATGCCCCGTGGGGCCGGGAGAGGGGCTGACCTGGTGGTCAGCCCCTACTCACAGATGCGCGGGGCCGTCGCGGGCTCCCGGCGCCCGTTTGGCTTCCTGGGCTCAGGCGTGCTGGATGGTCAGCGTCCAGCGGAGCAGGGTGGCGCTGTCCCAGGTGTGGAGGTTTCGGAACTCGACCGTAACGGTGTGGGCGCCGGCGGTGGCGACCGTCCCGGCCCAGTCGAAGGCGGCGGCACGCCCGCGAGGGCTCGGCAACGGGCTGCGCTCGCCGATGCGCCCGCCGTTGTCGACGAACGTAACGGCGCCTGGCTCCATGGGGGCACCGTCGAGCAGGACGCGGACCTTCATGGCCGCGTACTTCTTGCCCACGAACCCGGCCCGGTCGTTCCAGTCCTCGACGAGCCCCTCGCCCGCAAAGCGGACCACGATTGGCCCGCCGGCGGCGGTGAAGCTCTGGGAGACCACGGGTAGAAACCTTCCGGTCGGCGTGTCGATCCTGCCGCCGGTGACGGTCTCCACCACGCCGGCCGGCCCGCTGGCGCTGCCCGATGTCACGACGGCGGCCGCGACGGCTGTTCCCGAAAGGAGCGCCGCCGCCCCGAGGAGGCTGACTGTTCTCGTCTTCACGCTCATGACGTCCTCCGATCATCCGTCGCCGGCTCCGCGCCGGGCGAAGGCGCGACGGTATGTGCTGAGATGCGATTGTCCCTCGATCGACTCGCCGGGGGCCGCAGGGGTTCCCTGCACCGTCGCGGTAGCGACGCTCGGGGCGGCTATCCTGATCCCTAGCGGCCCGCCGCTGGCGGTCCGCGATCCTCCTGGCGCGTTAGACTCGGGCTCTCCCTTTGACCTCGGTCGCGGATACCGCATCCCCACGGCTCCACCGCGCACTCGGCCTGACGGACGGGGAGCTCGACCGCATCATCGAGCTGCTCGAGCGCCAGCCGAATCCCTTCGAGCTCGCGGTCTTCTCGCTGCTCTGGTCGGAGCACTGCGGCTACAAGCACTCGGCGCTGCTCCTGAAGCGCTTCCCGACGAACGGCCCCGCGGTGCTCCAGGGCCCCGGCGAGAACGCCGGCGTCGTCGACGTGGGCGACGGGCTCGGGGTCGCGTTCAAGGTCGAGAGCCACAACCACCCGTCGGCGGTCGAGCCGTTCCAGGGAGCGGCGACCGGAGTCGGCGGCATCCTACGCGACGTCATCGCGATGGGCGCCCGCCCGATCGCGCTGCTCGACTCGCTCCGCTTCGGCCCGCTCGACGATGAGCACCAGGCGCACATGTTCGGCCGCGCGGTGGCCGGCATCGGCGGGTACGGGAACTCGGTCGGCGTGCCCACCGTCGGCGGCGAGGCGGTCTTCGATCCCGCCTACGACCGGAACTGCCTGGTGAACGCGATGTGCGTGGGCCTGCTGCCGGCCGATCGGGTCACGCGCGCGACGATGACGGGCCCCGGTAACCTCGTCGTGCTCTTCGGCGCGACGACCGGGCGGGACGGGATCGGTGGGGCGAGCGTGCTGGCGAGCCAGGAGCTGTCCGACGAGGACGAGGACAAGCGTCCCACCGTCCAGATCGGCGACCCGTTCACCGGCAACAAGCTCATCGAGGCGAGCCTGGAGCTGGTCGAGGGCGGGCTCGTCGCATCGCTCCAGGACTGCGGCGCGGCCGGGCTCGCGTCGTCGCTGTCGGAGATGGCGTCGAAGGGAGGAGCCGGCGTCGACGTCCAGCTCGACCTCGTTCCCCTGCGCGAGGACGGAATGGAGCCCTGGGAGATCATGATCTCGGAGAGCCAGGAACGGATGGTGGCCGTCGTCGAGCCTGACCGGCTCGACGACGTTCTGGCTGTTCTTCGCAAGTGGGAGCTCGCGAGTGCCGTCATCGGTGAGGTAACCCATTCCGGCAGGCTCCGCGCCTTCTTCGAGAACGAGCTCGTGGGCGATATCCCGGCGCGGCTCCTCACCGACGAGTGCCCCCGCTACCGCGTCGAGATCCGGCCGCGGCCTCTCGCCGCGCCCATCGACCCCCCACCGGCCCGCAAGCCGGGCCCGGCCGACCTGCTGACGCTGCTCGCCTCGCCGGGCGTCGCCAGCCGTGCGTGGATCTACGAGCAGTACGACCAGCTCGTGCAGTCCCGGACGGTGCGACGGCCCGGCCTCGACGCCGCCGTGCTCCGGCTGCGCCCGTCTTTCCGCGGCATCGCCGTCTCGCTCGACGGCGCCGGCCGCCTCGCGTCGCTCGACCCTCGGGCGGGAGGCGCGCTCGCCATCCTCGAGGCGGCGCGCAACGTCGCGTGCGCCGGCGGCAGACCGCTCGCCGTCACCGACTGCCTCAACTTCGGCAACCCCGAGAAGCCGGAGATCGCCTGGGAGCTCGCCGAGGCTATCGAGGGCATGGCCCTCGCCTGCGAAGCGCTCCATCTGCCGGTCGTCTCCGGCAACGTCTCGCTCTACAACGAGACCGACGGCCGCGCGATCCATCCGACGCCCGTCGTCGGCTGCGTCGGGCTCGTCGACGACGTGCGGCGCCTGCCAGAGACGTGGCGTGACGGCGACACCGTGCTGCTTGCCGGTGCCCCCGAGCTGCGGCTGGACGGGTCGGAATACCAGGCGCTCCTCCTCGGTGGCCCGGCGGGGCGCCCGCCCAAGCCGGACACGGGAGCCGAGGCGGCGCTGACCTCGTTCCTCTGGCGCGCAGCCCCGCTCGCCACGGCCGTCCACGACGCGGCCGAGGGCGGCCTCGCGGTCGCGCTTGCGGAGTGCGCCGTAGCGTCCGGTCTCGGCGCCGAGACCGCTCGTGGTGGCTCACACGAGCTCGTCGAGCTCTACGGCGAGGGCGGCGGGCAGGCGGTCGTCGCCGCCGGCTCGGGCAACCTGAGCTCGTTGCAGGCGCTCGCGGAGGAGACGGGTGTGCCGTTGCGAGAGATCGGCACCGTCGGTGGGAGCACGCTGCTCGACGTACCGGTCGTCGAGCTTCGCGACGCCTACGAGGGCGCGCTTCCCGGCAGGCTCGGCTAGCGCCATGTGCGGCATCTTCGGCATCTACGCGCCAGAGCGAGACGTCGCGCGTCTGACCCACTTCGGCCTGCTCGCGCTGCAGCACCGCGGCCAGGAGTCGGCCGGGATAGCGGTCGCGGACGACGGGCACCTGATGGCCCTGCGCGACATGGGCCTCGTCGCCCAGGTCTTCACGGAGGAGACGCTGCGCGGCCTGCAGGGAGCCGCGGCGATCGGGCACACGCGCTACTCGACGACCGGCGCGACGATGTGGACGAACGCGCAGCCGAGTGTCCAGCACGGCTCCGGGCGAGCGGTGGCGATCGCCCACAACGGCAACCTGACCAACACCGCGGAGCTCCGCGACGAGCTGCGGGCGTCCGGGGCGAGGCTCAGCTCGACCTCGGACACCGAGGCGATCGCTGCTCTCGTCGCACGTGACGACCGCCCGCTCGAGGAGGCGATCGTGGGCGCGATGCAGCGGCTGGAGGGCGCCTACGCGATCGTCATGCTCTCCGAGGGGAAGCTCGTGGGCTTCCGTGACGCGGACGGCATCCGCCCGCTCGCCCTGGGCCAGATCGACGGCGACTGGGTGCTGGCCTCGGAGTCGTGCGCGTTCGACCTGATCGGCGCCGAGCCCGTCCGCGAGGTCGCGCCCGGAGAGGTGATCGTCGTGGACGAGGACGGGCTGCACACCTATCAGGCGCTCGAGCCGAAGAGCCCGGGCGCTCTTTGCATCTTCGAGTTCATCTATTTCGCCCGCCCCGACTCGCGTCTCGACGGCGTGGAGCTCAACGGCGCCCGCGTGCGGATGGGCATGCGGCTTGCCGAGGAGGCTCCGGCCGACGCCGATCTGGTCGTGCCCATCCCGGACTCGGGCACGCCGGCGGCTATCGGGTTCGCGCGCCAGAGCGGGATCGCGTACGGCGAGGCGCTGATCAAGAACCGCTACGTGGGTCGCACCTTCATCCAGCCGGACCAGGCGCTACGCGAGCACGGGATCAGGACGAAGTTCAACCCCCTCGACGACGTCGCAGGCAAGCGCATCGTGGTCGTGGACGACTCCATCGTGCGCGGCACGACGACGAGGAAAATCGTCGCGATGCTGTTCGAGGCCGGGGCCGCCGAGGTGCACCTGCGCATCTCCTCGCCGCCGATCGTCTCGCCCTGCTTCTACGGGGTCGACATGGCGACCGAGGAGGAGCTCATCGCCTCGAGCCGCACCGTCGAGGAGATCCGCGCGCGCCTCGGCGCGACGTCGCTCGCGTACCTCTCGCTCGAGGGCCTGCAGGATGCAACTCAGCGGCCCGCGAGCGAGTTCTGCCAGGCGTGCCTCACGCGCGAGTATCCGACGCGGGTGCCCGAGACAGCCGAGCTCGCGAAGCACAGGTTCGAGCGCCAGCCGGTCCACACCCCGCGCTAGCGCCGTGGCCGAGAGGACCTGGGTCCCCGAGGAGTACGGGAACGTCGTCGCGACGCTCCCGGGCTACGAGCGGCTCCAGGAGGAGACGGTCGCCGTGACCGTCGACCTCTCGCCGGGCACGATCCTCGAGCTCGGCGTCGGTACGGGTGTCACGTCCGCACGACTCCTCGCCGCCCATCCGGGAGCCCGGTTGGTCGGGCTCGACGGCAGCGCGCCGATGCTCGAGGCGGCGCAGGCAGCGATTCCCGCTGAACGTGTCGAGCTCGTGCTCGCGCGGCTCGAGGATTCGCTCCCGGCCGGCCCCTTCGACCTGGTCGTCTCGGCGCTCGCCGTCCACCACCTCGACGCGGCGGGCAAGCGGGACCTCTTCCGCCGCATCGCCGGCCGGCTCGCGCCGGGAGGGCGATTCGTCCTCGCCGACGTCGTCGTGCCGCGCGATCCGGCCGATGCCCGCGTCGAGATCGAGGCGGGCTACGACCTCCCGAGCACGGTCGAGGAACAACTCGGCTGGCTACGCGAAGCCGGCCTGCGCGCTCGCGTTACCTGGGAAGAGGCCGACCTAGCCGTGCTCACGGCGGATGCCCGCGGAAGGGGCTAGGTGCCCGGCAGATCGCCCTCGCGGTACGGGACGGGCTCGAGCTCGCCCCAGCCCGCATAGGCCTCCCGCGGGTCGGTCGTCTCCTTCTCGACGCTCGCGCCGTGGCGCTTCGCCAGCTCGCTAACGGGGTAGCGCACCGGGTCGTCGCGTTTTCGGCTTCCGACCATGAGGATGGCGCAGGGCCCCTCGCCGGCGCCGATGAAGACGTGCTCGGTCCAGGCGGGGCAGTGGACGAAGTCCCACGCCCGCAGGCGCCGTTCCTCACCTTCGACGAGGAGCAGGCACTCGCCCGAGAGGACCAGGAAGTCCTCCTGCACGTCCTCGCCGTGGTACATGCAGTTCGGCTCGCCGGGAGCGAGGACGTGGATGTTGATCCCGAACTCCGTGAACCGGGCCGCCTCCTTGCCCTCGAAGCGCACGTACCTGCCCGCCTTCTCGCTCTGCCACCAGAGCGCCTCCCTCGTGTTGAGGACGAACCACCCCTCCGTCTCGGGGTAGCGCCCGCCCTCGAGCGTGCCGAGTCGCGCTTCTTCGACCATCTCGCCTCCTCGTCTAGCTCAGGACCCGACCCCCGTCGACGACGAGGGTCTGGCCGGTCATGAAGTCGCTCGCAGCGGAGGCGAGAAAGATCAGCGCCCCCTCCAGGTCCTCCGGCTGCTGGTAGCGCTTGATCGCCTGCTGCCCGATCGCCCACTCCTCGGCGCCCGGGTAGTCGCGCCGCGCCGTCTCGGTCGCCACCATGCTCGGGACGACGCAGTTCACCGTGACGCCGTGCTCGGCGAGCTCGCGCGCGAGCGAGTGCGTGAAGCCCGTCATCGCCGCTTTCGCCGTCGAGTAGTGGATGAAGCCCGGCACGCCGAGGTAGGGCATGACCGAGCCGATCGTGATCACCCGTGCACGTCCCGCCGAGGCGCTCGCCGTCTTCAATAGCGGCAGCGCCGCCTTCGCGCAGAGAAAGGGGCCACGGACGTTGGTCGCGATGACACGATCCCACTCCTCGACCGAGACCTCCTCGAGCGAGCCCTCCGGGTAGATGCCCGCATTGAGGAACAGGACGTGCAGCCCGCCCGGACCGGCGAATTCGGCTACCTCACCCATCATCCGCTCGACCTCGCCGGGATCGGTGACGTCGGCCTGGACGATCGCGGCCCGACCGCCGCCGGCCGCGATCTCGTCCGCGACCGCCTCAGCCTCGTCGCGGCGCTCCCGGTAGTGGACGGCCACCGCGGCGCCTTCCCGCGCGAACGCGAGGCAGGCGGTGCGGCCGATCCCGCGCGATCCGCCCGTGACGAGCGCGACGCGCCCTTCCAGCTGCATCCCGCGATCGTAGATGGTGATTCCACGAGATCCGCCTCCGCCGGGGCGTCAGCTGGCCACTCTGGGACACGAGGCCGGGGCGCAGGCGAGGCTGGACGCCTCGGCAAGCCCCGGCCTCGCGAAGCGCACGTCCTGTCTGAGAGGCCACACGGCCTCTCAGGACAGTGACGGAAGCGGCCCAGACGCGCCAGATGTCGCATCCGGCCGCGCGTAGATCGTGGAATCAACCATCAGGTGAGCGGGCGACGAGATCGTCAGCCCGCGATCGACGCTCCTAGAATGGCCGGGCCCCACGAGACGGGAGGGAGCGGGATGGCGCAGACGATGGATCTCAACGCGGACATGGGAGAGTCGTTCGGGCGCTGGACGCTCGGCAACGACGAGGCGCTCATGCCGCACCTGACGTCCGCCAACATCGCGTGCGGCTTTCACGGCGGCGATCCGCACGTCATGCGGCGGTCGGTGGCTCTCGCGCTCGAGCACGGCGTCGGCATCGGCGCCCACGTCGGCCTTCCCGACCTGCTCGGCTTCGGGCGCCGGCGCATGGCCGTCTCCGCAGTGGAGCTCCGGGACTACGTCCTGTACCAGGCCGGCGCGATGCAGGCGTTCGCCGACGCGGCGGGCGCGAGCATGCAGCACGTGAAGCCGCACGGCGTCATGTACACGATGGTGCAGGAGGACGGCGAGCTCGCCCAGGCGGTCGCCGACGCGGTGGCGGAGCTCGGCGCGAACGTGATCCTGATGCTGGCCGGGCGCACGGTGGAGGACGCAGCTGCGAAGGCCGGCGTCCCGTTCGTTCCCGAGGGCTACGTCGACCTCGACTACGCCGGCGACGGGAAGCTCGTCATCGAGCGCGTCAAGCAGCTCCGCGACCCGGCCGACATGGCCACGCGGGCCGTCAGACTCGCGATCGAGGGCAAGATGAAGACGCTCGACGGCACCGACATCGAGCTCCACGCGCGCTCGATTTGCGTTCACGGAGACGCGCCCAACGCGGCTGAGATAGCGGCTGCCATCAGGCGCGGCCTCGAGGAGGCCGGCGTGACGCTGGCTCCGCTCGCGGCGATGGCCGCGGTCTGACGGCCCGAGAACCGGGCGGTACGGCGGGCCGGATCAGATCCGGCCCTACATGGGGTCGGCGGCCCATGCGGCCGACCGGTCGGAGACGGGCCCGTCGATCACCTGGCCCACCGTAGGGGGCCGGATATATCGGGCCCCTACACCCATCGGGTCCACGGGCCGGTCGGGGACCGGCCCCTACGACCCCTGCTCGGAGCCGAGTGGCCCTTCCCCGCCCGGATAGCAGAACGAGATCGCCGGCGAGTAGAAGCCGAACGTGATCTCGAGCGGGTCGGCCGGACGGAGGGTGGACACGGGATGCGACACGTCGAGAAACTCGACCGACTCGACCTCGAAGCTCTCCGCGACCTTGGCGACGAACGGGTAGCGGCCGCTGACGAGCTCGCCGCCGACCCGGGTGAGGTAGCGGAGCTGACCGGTCGCGCCGAGCGGCGTGCCTACATCCACACGGGCGGTGCTGCGGATGACAGGCGTTCCCCCGACGACCGTCGTCGCGACGAGCTTCCCGCCGCCGAGCTCGAGCGTCGTCTGGCCCTCCCCCGCCGGCACGCCGCGCGCCGCCGCGTAGTCGATCATGTTCGGCGAGCTGTCGAAGTAGTGCGTCCAGAAGCGCCCGGGCGTACCAGCCTCCGTGTCGAGGCCGGCCAGCTCGACCCCGAGGTACGTGAGCGAGTAGGCACCGAAGCCGTCGGGGTCGCCCGCTGCCGACGTCTGATTCTCGTCGTCGACGACGTACTGGTTCATGTAGATGGGATAGCCGTCGGCGCCGGTGAGGCCGTCCGGCAGTAGGCGTGCCGCCGCGGCGGGATCGGCGGGGATCCAGACGATGAAGAGCATGCGCGCGTCGGTGATCAGCTGCGGTGCGTGGAGCACGGTAGCCTCCTCCTTCTCGTCAGGGTGCTGGCCGGATCAGATCGGCCCTTCCAAGCCGGCGAGCCTGCGCTCGAGGTAGTCGACGTGGTAGTCGCCGGCCACGAAGCGCGGGTCGTCGAGCAGGCTGAGGTGAAACGGGATGGTGGTCGTGATGCCCTCGATGCGGAATTCCTGGAGCGCGCGTCGAGCGCGCGCGATCGCCTCCGTTCGATCCCTGCCCCAGACGATGAGCTTGGCCACCAGCGAGTCGTAGAACGGCGGAATCGTGTAGCCGGTGAAGATGGCCGTGTCGACCCGTACACCGGGGCCGCCGGGAAGCTCGAGCGCTGTGATCAGGCCCGGCGAAGGCATGAAGTCGTTGTCCGCGTCCTCCGCGTTGATCCGGAGCTCGATCGCCGCCCCGCGAAGCAAGACGTCTTCCTGGACGAGCGACAGCGCCTCGCCGGCGGCCACGCGCAGCTGCTCCTTGACGAGGTCCACGCCGGTGACCAGCTCGGTGACGGGGTGCTCCACCTGGATGCGCGTGTTCATCTCGATGAAGTAGAAGGCGCCCGAGGCGTCGAGCAGGAACTCCAGGGTCCCCGCGCTCGTGTAGGAGACCGAGCGCGCCAACCGTACCGCCGCGTCCGTAATCGCACGGCGAGTGTCCGGGTCGAGTGCCGGCGAGGGCGCCTCCTCGAGCAGCTTCTGGCGCCGGCGCTGAAGCGAGCACTCACGCTCGTAGAGGTGGACGACGCTCCCGTGGCTGTCACCGAGCACCTGCACCTCGACGTGACGAGCGCCCACGAGCAGCTTCTCCAGGTAGAGCGAGGCGTCTCCGAATGCGGCGTCCGCCTCTCGCGCCGCCTGAGCGAGCACGTCGGCGAGCTCATCCGGGCCCCGTGCCACCTTGATCCCGCGACCACCTCCGCCCGCCGCCGCCTTCACCATCACCGGGTAGCCGAGCTCGGCAGCGGTGGCGAGCGTTTCGTCGAGCGAGCCCGTGCCATCAGTGCCCGGCACGGTCGGAACGTCCGCCTCGCGGGCCAGCGTCCGCGCCAGCGCCTTGTCGCCCATGCGCTCGATCGCGTCAGCGGTGGGCCCGACGAACGCGATTCCCTCGGCCTCGCACGCCGCGGCGAACTCCGCGTTCTCGGCGAGGAAGCCGTAACCGGGATGGATCGCGTCGGCGGCCGTCTGCTTCGCCGCCTGGATCAGCGCGTCGGCGTTCAGGTAGCTGTCGCGGGCTCGCGGCGGGCCGACGCAGACGGCCTCGTCGGCCGCCCGCACGTGCAGAGCCTCCTCGTCGGCCGTGGAGTAAACGGCGACGGTGGCAAGATCGAGCTCGCGGCAGGCGCGGATGACGCGGAGCGCGATCTCTCCGCGGTTCGCGACGAGAACCTTGTGCACTACCGCCGCGACCGCTCAGTCGCCGAGGGCGATGAGGTCCTGACCGGCCTCCACGAGGTCCTCGCTCTCGACCAGGAAGCGCACGACGACGCCCTCCCCGTCGCTCGTGACCTCGTGGAAGTTCTTCATGATCTCGACGAGGCCGACGACGTCTCCGGCCGCGACCCGGTCGCCTTCCGAGACGTAGGGATCGGCCTCGGGGCTCGGTCGCCGGTAGAACGTGCCCGGATAGGGCGACTTGATCGTCTTGTCCGCCATGGCCCTCCTACTCTCTCATCTAGGCGGGTTCGAGGCTGGTCTCGCCGAGGCGCCGTTCCAGCTCGCGATCGAGCGCTGACGCCTCGTCGATGGAGACCTCGCGGAAACGGATGCTGTCGCCGACCGGCCGCAGCTGCCCGATCTTCCAGAAGCCCGCGTGCGCGACGGTTGCCGCGCAGATGAAGCCACCCGCCGTGGGCCCGTCGGGGCCGAGTATCACGGGCAGATCGCCGTTGATGTTCACCGCGCCGACGGGGTAGCTGTTGTCGAGGATGTTCGAGGGGTGCCCACCGGCGATGCCGCCGCTCGCGCGGGCCCATTGGAACAGGTGCGACTCGAGCCGGATGCCGGTGCGGTTCGAGTTCCGATCGACCGTCCACGGCCGCGAGAAGAACAGCTCCATGTCGGCGGTCGTCAGGTAGTCCGGGTCGGCCTGCGGGCCTCGGATGGCCTCGATCTCCCACTCGCGACCGTACTCGGGCCGCTCGCTCGCCTTGAATCGCTTGCCGGCGGCAGCCGCCGCACCTTCGGGCTCGTCGCCGAGCGGCAGCACGTCGCCGGCGCGAAGGGCCCGTCCCTCGTAGCCACCGAGAGCGCCCATGGTGTACGTCGCCCGCGATCCGAGCACCGGCTCGACCGCGACCGCGCCGGATAGTGCGACATACATGCGGAACCCCGGCCCCTTGGAGACGCCGAGCCTGAGCTCCGTGCCGCTCGGGATGCGATGGCTCTCCCAGAGCGCAGCGGGATTCCCGCCGATCGCGAGCTCCGCCTCGGCGCCGCACACGGCCACCGTCGCATCGGTGTCGACCCGCAACGCGAGTCCACCGAGCGTGACCTCGAGGGCCGCGGCGGCGACGTCGTTGCCCGCGAGCAGGTTGGCCGCCCGCAGCGCGAAGTGATCCATCGGCCCGGCCGGGAAGAACCCCTGCGCCAGCATCCCCAGCCGGCCGGGGTAGTCCTGCACCGTCGCCTGGATGCCGCCTTCGAGAACCTCGGCTGCTCTGCTCCCCACGCTATCTCCTACTCAAGGAACCGGGGTCTCGGCGGCGGCTCGCTCGCGGACGGCGCGCCGCTCCGCCGTCTCGTCGGCGATGGCTTCCCTGAAAGTGATGAACGCTCCGACGTCGAAGGCCCCCTCCTCGACGCGGTAGCGGTAGCGGTCGGCCCGCACGTCCTCGAACAGGGAGAGCAGCTCGTCCTCCTCGATGCGGTGGAACGCAACACGGTCGCCGGCCCGCATCAGCAGCGGATTCTCGCGGAACGCCTCGTTGCGCTGGGCGAGATCGTAGATCGGGATCGTGCGGCCGATGAGCTGGTAGCCCCCCGCCGACTCGACCGGGTACATCGCCCAGCACGGACCACCCAGCCCGACGGCACCCTCGGGCGTCCACGTTCGGGTCGGGTTGTACTTCGGCGCCACGACCGCGTGGCGAGGATCGAGCGGGAACATGAACGGGAGCCCTGGGAAGAAGCCGATGAAGGCGCTCCAGTGCTCCGTCGCAAGCACGGACTCGTAGAGCTCCTCGCGGTCGCCGAGGCCGTTGCAGCGGACGATGTAGTCGATGTTGTTGCCGCCCTCGGTGTTGGGGGCGTCCTTGCGAATCGTGTTGACGTAGCGCTCGACGGCGGCCCTCGTCTGCGAGTCGTCGAACGCGACGGGAAGGTAGATGAGGCGCGACGGGATCGTCATCTCCGTCTCCGCCCCGAGCCCGTCGTAGGTCGCGCCGAGGTGCTCGACGAGCTCGCTCTCGGTCAGCGCGGCCGAGTCGAACGTGACCAGGATCGAGCGGAAGCCGGGCGCTGTCTCGATCAGCCCTTGCAGCGGCTGACGGCGCAGCGCGTCGTCGAACGCCTGGACGAGGAAGTTCAGGGTCAGGTCGAACTCCATCTCACCGAACTCGACGAGCACGGCCCGGTCGCCCGCCTGCCTGATGGTGACGCTCGGCTTGCCCTCGCCGGCCTCGCGCCGCTCGATGATCGCCGAGGCGGTCGCGCTCACCGCCCGCTGTCCCCCACGCTCTGCACGGGCGGATATTGACGATCCGGGGGCGGAGGGTCAACTCCGGAGCCTGCGACGTCCTCGATCGCGGCCAGTGCGTGCTCGACGTGTTCGTCCGTGTGGGCCGCCGTCAGCGAGAAACGGACGCGTGCGGTCCCCTCGGGCACCGTGGGCGGCCGTATCGCGACCCCGAGCACGCCCCGCTCCTGGAGCGCTTGCGCGAACCCGACCGCGACGTCGTTCTCGCCCACGACGGCCGGCACGATCTGCGTGGTCGAGCCGCAGGTGTCGAAGCCGAGCTCGTCGAGACGGCCGCGGAAACGGCCGGCTATCGCGACGAGCTCACGCCGGAGGTCGCCGGCATCGCGGACGAGGTCGAGCGCCGCCCCGATTCCGCCGATCACGGCCGGGGGCAGACCGGTGGTGAAGATGAACGTCCGGCACGTGTTGACGAGGTAGTCGATCCAGAGCCGGCGCCCGGACGCGTACGCGCCGTAGACGCCGAAGGCCTTGCCGAATGTCCCGATCGTGAGGTCGACGCGCTCGGCGAGACCGAGCTCGTGGACGTAGCCCTGCCCTTCGGGCCCGAAGACGCCGCCCGCGTGAGCCTCGTCCACCACGAGCGCGGCGCCGTGGCGTTCGGCCAGGTCGACGATCGCCTCGAGCGGCGCGACGTCGCCGTCCATGGAGAAGACGGACTCGGTCACGATCAGCCTGCGACCGGACGGGTCGGCCGCGGAGAGCAGGGCTTCGAGATGCTCGGCGTCGCCGTGCTCGTAGCGGTGGATCGCCGCCCGGGAGAGCCGAATGCCGTCGATGATGCTCGCGTGGTTGAGGCGGTCGGAGAAGACGGCGTCTCCCCGTCCGACCAGCGCCGAGAGGACGCCGACGTTGGCGAGGTAGCCGGATCCGAACAGCAGCGCGGCCTCGGCGGCGTCGAACGCAGCGATCCGCTCCTCGAGCTCGAGCGCCTCGCGGTCGGTGCCGACGACGAGCCGCGACGCCGTCGCGCCTGCACCCCGCTCCGAGGCGCGCGCCATCGCCTCGGCGATCGCCGGGTGGCCGGCGAGCCCGAGGTAGTTGTTCGAGGAGAGGTTGACGAGACGGTGCCCGTCGCGCTCGACGACCGGCCCGACCGGCCGGTCGACGGGGAGGAGGCCGCGCAGCAGCCCGGCCTCCTCCCTTTCGGCGAGCCGGCGCGCCAGGTCTGCCTCCCAGGCGCTTGCGGTCGTTCGCGGGCCGGACATGTCCGGCCCCTACAAGCCTTGGGGGATCGGGTTCTCGTAGGGGCCGGTCTCCGACCGGCCCGCCACCAGCCATACGTAGGGGCCGGATCCCGACCGGCCCGCCACCGGCAAAACATAGGGGCCGGATCTCATCCGGCCCGCCACAGCCTGCCGTAGGGGCCGGTTCCCGACCGGCCCCGCCACCGACGAAACGTAGGGGCCGGATACATCCGGCCCTCCTGTCACAGCGCGCATTCCTCGATCTCGAAGCCGAGGTCATCGATCATGCGGTAGTCGTCCGCGGCGGTCTGGCCGGACGTGGTCAGGTAGTCGCCGAGGAAGATCGCGTTGGCGGGGTAGAGCGAGAGCGGCTGGAGGGAGCGGAGGTTCACCTCACGGCCGCCGGAGACGCGGATCTCTTTGCTCGGGCAAACGAGGCGGAAGAGGCAAAGCACCTTGAGGCAGCGGCGCGGGTCGAGATCGTCGTAGCCCTCGAGCGGCGTGCCGGGGATGGCGTGCAGGAAGTTGACGGGGATCGAGTCGGCATCGAGCTCGCGCAGGGCGAACGCGACGTCGACGATCTGCTCGTCCGTCTCGCGCATGCCGACGATGGCGCCCGAGCACGGCGAGATGCCTGCGCGCTTGACCGCGCCTATTGTCTGCACGCGGTCGTCGTAGGTGTGCGTCGTCGTTATGCGGCCGTAGTGGTCGGCGCTCGTGTTGAGGTTGTGGTTGTAGCGGTCGACGCCCGCTTCCTTCAGCTGGAGTGCTTGCTCGTCGGTCAGAAGGCCGAGGCAGGCGCAGATCTTCATCGGCAGCTCCGCCTTGATGGCGCGCACCGCCGCCGTCACCTCGCGCAGCTCCCGCGCGCTCGGCCCACGGCCGCTGGCGACGATGCAGTACGTGCCCGCCTTGCGCTCCCAGGCCGCGCGGGCGCCCTCGAGGATGACCTCCTCCGAGAGGAAGGAGTACTTCGGTATCGGGGCAGTCGAGACGACGGACTGGGAGCAATAGCCGCAGTCCTCCGGGCAGACGCCGCTCTTCGCGTTCATGAGCACGTTGAGCTTCACCTTGCGGCCGAAGTGACGGCGCCGGACCCGGAAGGCGGCCGCGAGCAGCGACAGCAGATCGTCGTCCGGCGTCGAGAGGATGTCGAGAGCCTCCTCGCGTGTGGGCGCCTCGCCCTGCAGCGCCCTGGTGGCGAGCTCCTCGAAGCGTCCGGTCTCCGCAATCGCGGCGACGTCAGGCACTCGTTGCCTCCTCCCTCTGGGTCATGGCCAGCAGCGTTGTCGTGTCGAGGTGCGCCGCGACGTGTTCGGCGAGCCCGCGCCCGGAGCCATCGTCGAGCCAGGGCACGCTGCAGACGGCCACGCCGCCGAAGCGCTCGATCAGCTCGGGGTTCGTGTCGGCGCTCGTATCGGTCTCCGCCGAGCGGCCGTTCAGCACGACCACGGCGATCTCCAGTCCTCTTGCCCGAGCCGCCTCGAGCGTGAGCAGCGTGTGGTTTACCGTGCCGAGCCCCGCGCGGGCGACGAGCACGAGCGGAAGCCCGAGCCAGCCGGCGAGGTCGGCGATCGTCCAGTCCTCACCCACCGGCACGAGCAGCCCGCCGGCGCCTTCGACGACGAGCAGGTCGTGGCGGCGCGCGAGCTCCGCGATGGACTCGAGGATCACGTCGGCTACGACGGGCCGGCTCTCGAGCTGCGAGGCCACGAGCGGCGCCAGCGGCGCGGCGAAGGAGTACGGGCAGACGTCGTGCGGTGCGTCGCTCGCGTCGGCAGCCGCCCGCAGCAGCATGGCGTCCCCCGCCGGATCGTCAGCCAGGGCGCCGCTCTGGACCGGCTTCGAGACACCGACGTCGTGGCCATGCGTGGCGAGCAGCCGTGCAAGACCGCACGCGATCGCCGTCTTGCCGACCTCGGTGTCGGTGGCGGTGACGAAGTAGCCCCTCACGGCGTGCCCTCCGTCGCCTCGGTCACAGCCTGCCCGAGGATCCCGAGCATCGCGTCGAGGTCGTCCGGCTCCGTGGCGAGCGGCGGCAGGAACGTGACGACATCGCCGAGCGGGCGCGTGATCATCCCGAGCTCGCGCGCCCGGGCGCAGACCCGCGCCCCCATGGCGAGCGTCCAGTCGTAGGGCTGCTTCGAGTCGCCGTCGGACACGAGCTCGACGCCGACCATGAGGCCTCGCCGGCGCACCTCGCCGACATGCGGCAACTCGGCCACCGCGGCCAGGCGCGACGCCACGAGGTCGGAGCTGTCACGCACCCGGTCGACGATACGGTCGCGCTCGAAGAGGTCGAGGCTCGCGAGCGCGACCGCGCAGGCCAGCTGGTTCCCGGTGTAGGAGTGGCCGTGGTAGAAGGTGCGCAGGTCCGCGTGCTCGCCGAGGAAAGCCTCGTAGATCGCGTCGCTCACGAACGTCGCCGCGAGCGGGAGGTAGCCGCCGGTGATCCCCTTGCCGGCCGTCAGCAGGTCGGGCGCGACGTCCTCGTGCTCGCACGCGAACATGCGGCCGGTGCGACCGAACCCCGTCGCCACCTCGTCGGCGACGAGCAGCACGTCGTGGCGCCGGCAGAGCTCGGCGGCGCCGCGCAGGAACCCGGGCGGCATGACGATCATGCCGGCTGCGCCCTGGACGATCGGCTCGACGACGAGCGCGGCCGTCTGGTCGGCGTTGGCCGCGAGGTCGGCCTCGAGCTCGGCAAGGCAGGCAGCGGTGCATTCCGCCTCCGTGCCGTCGTAGCGGTACGGGTATGGGTAGGAGACCTTGCGAGTCGGGAACAGCAGCGGCTCGAACTCCGCGTGGAAGAGCTCGATGCCTCCGACCGAGACGGCTCCGACGGTATCGCCGTGGTAGGCGTTGCGCATGCTGAGAAGCGTGCGCTTCTCGTACCGACCGAGCCGCCGCCAGTAGCCGATCGCCATCTTCAGCGCGATCTCGACCGCCTCGGCGCCCGAGTCGGAGTAGAAGACCTTCCCCAGCCCGTTCGGGACGATCCCGACGAGGCGCTCGGCGAGCTCGAGCGCCGGCACGCTCGCCTGGCCCAGCAAGGTCGAGTGGGACACCCGGTCTAGCTGGGCCGCGATTGCACGATCCAGCTCGGCCTTGCGATGGCCGTGGACGTTCAGCCACATCGACGAGTTGCCGTCGTAGTAGGAGCGCCCGTCGACGTCGACGAGGCGGACGCCGTCGGCGCGCTCGACGATCAGCGGCTCAGAGTCGAGATAGCCCTTCATCTGCGTGAACGGGTTCCAGAGAAAACGGCGGTTCTTCTCGAGGAGCTCGGCGTACCGCTCCGAAAGAACCGCGTCGCCCTCCCGGGCCTGCATCGAGGGCGCCTGCGTCACGTCCGTGGGATTATGTCGCGATCGGCGACCCGGAGGGGGCATGGCAGAGGCAGCAGGGAGATTCGGAGGGCAGGTCGCGCTCGTGACGGGGGCCAGCACGGGCCTCGGGAGGGCAGCGGCAATTCGGCTCGCCTCGGAGGGTGCGGCGGTCGCGGTCAACTACGCCCGCTCCCAGGCGGAGGCGGAGAGCGCCTGCGCCGAGATCGAGGCCGCCGGCGGCCGCACGCTCGCCGTCCAGGCCGACGTCGCCGAGCCGGAGGCTGTCACGGAGATGGTGCGGCAGGTGGAGGGCGGGCTCGGGCCGATCGACGTGCTCGTCGCGAACGCCGCCGTCACCGAGTTCGTCCCCTTCGCCGAGCTCGAGCGGCTCACAGTCGAGCTCTGGGAGCGGATCTACCGGGTCAATGTCATCGGCGCCTTCCTTTGCGTCCAGGCCGTGGCGCCGAGCATGCTCGAGCACGGCGGTGGCTCGATCGTCCTGGTGTCCTCCAACTCCACCGTCACCGGGGGCGGCAGCTCGATTCCGTACGTCGCCTCGAAGGGCGCCCTCAACACGCTGACCCGGTGTCTGGCGCGTACGCTGGCGCCCTCGGTGCGGGTCAACGCGATCGCCCCGGGCTGGATGCTGACGCCCTGGGTCGACAAGTATCTGCCGCCCGAGGTGACCGAGTCGCTGCTCGCGAGCGGCCAGGCCGTCACGGACGCGGAGGACGCCGCGCGCGCGATCGTCGACGTCGCTGCGAACACCGCCATCACCGGCCAGGTCGTCGTCGTCGACGCCGGCGACGACGTGGGGAGGTAGAGCCATGCTCGAGCGAATCGATCCCGGAGAGCTGGACGAGCTCACGGCGCGCTGGGGCTACCGCATCGACCCGGCCGAGGCCTCCGAGTACCTCGCCCTCGCAGACGCCGTGCTCTCCGTGCTCGACACGCTGGAAACGGCCGAGGCGGCGCCGGTCGAGAACATCGACGCGACCCGAGACGCGGGTCGCCGGCCGGAGCCCGGCGAGGACCCGCTGGGCGCGGTGGTGCGCTGGTGCCACGTCGTCGCCGAGCGGGAAGGCATCCTCAGCGGCAAGCGGATCGCGATGAAGGACTCGATGGCGATCGCGGGCGTGCCGATGACGTGCGCCTCGCGCCTGCTCGAGGGCTTCGTGCCCGAGCAGGACAGCGTCGTGACCGAGCTGAGCCTGGCGGCCGGCGGCGAGATCGTCGCGATCACGGACATGGATCACCTCGCCTTCTCGGGCGGAGGCGACTCGGGCGACTACGGGCCCACGCTCTGCCCGTTCGATCCGGCGCGGACGGCCGGCGGCTCTTCCAGCGGCGCCGCGGCGGCGCTCTGGTACGAGGGCATCGACGCGTCCATGGGCACCGACCAGGGGGGCTCCATCCGTGTGCCGGCCGCCTGGTCGGGCGTGATCGGGCTCAAGCCGACGCACGGGCTCGTCCCGTACACAGGCATGGTAGGAATCGACCAGACGTTCGATCACGCCGGTCCGCTCGCCCGCCGGGTCGAGGACGTCGCGCTGCTGCTCCAGGCGATCGCAGGCAAGCACGAATCCGATCCGCGCCAGCGTCACGTCGAGACGGGTGACTACGTGGCAGCGGTGAACGGCGCGCCGGAGGATCTGCGGGGCATCCGTGTCGGCCTCGTCGCGGAAGGCCTCGGTGAGGCGGTGGGTGCCGACCCGGTGGTCGTCGCCGCCGTCGGCGAGGTCACCGAGCGTCTGCGGGAGCTCGGAGCCACGGTCGACGAGCTCTCGCTCCCGGAGCACCTCCAGGCCGGCGGCATCGCGTTCGCCGGCTTCGTCGAGGGCATGACGGCGCTGGTCGAAGGTGGGGGGAACGGCTACCACTGGCCCGGCCGCTACGCCACGGATCTGGCGACGGCGCTGCGGCACGGGCTCGAGACACGCGGCAACGAGCTCTCGCCCCAGGTGAAGGCGACGCTGCTTCTCGGCAGCCATCTGCGACGGCGCTACCCGGGCTCGCTGTACGCAAAGGCTCAGAACCTACGGCCCTCGCTACGCGCCGCCTACGATCGCGCGCTCGCCGAGGCCGACGTCCTGCTCTTCCCCACGACTCCCGGGCTTCCGCACCTCGTCGCCGCGGGGCTGCCGCTGTCCGCCTGGGTGCTGCGCGGGTGGGGAGTGTTGGCCAATACGTACCCGACCGACATGACCGGCCACCCGGCGCTCTCGCTCCCGCTGGCAGAGGCCGAGGGGCTCCCGGTCGGCGTCATGCTCGTCGGCCGCCACGGCGACGACGCCCGTCTGCTCGCGCTCGCGCGTACCGCAGAGCGAACGCTCGGGTGGAGGCCTGAGCCGAGTCGCGTGGCCGTTCGGGCCGCCGTTCCCGATCGCTGACCGGACAGCGCGTCGCTTCGCGCTCAGGCCGGGTCCCGCGCCTCGCGGAGCCGGGCCGTCTCCTCCTCGTCGACCTCGTAGATTGCCGCGTCCTCGTCGACCACTCGGACGGCCACACCGTAGAGGTCACGCGCAGCCTCGACGCTGACGAGGCCGTCGATCACATCGTCGAGAACCCACTCGGCCGGGCGGGTCGCGGGATCCTCCCAGCCGCCGCCTCCCCCCTCCCAGAAGCGGATGACGGCGCCTCGCTTCGCCTCGACGCCCGAGCGCATGACCCCGATCTCCCACTCGTCGGGCCCGCCCGAGTCGTAGACGAGGCCGCTGCCGAGGGCGGTACCGCCGCCCTGCCAGCCCCACACCGGCTCGACGCCCCGGCTTCCCAGCACGGAGAGCGTCGCGTCCGCGTGTGTCAGCTCGAAATCGCGTGTCACTCCCATTCCGCCTCGGTGCCGGCCGGCCCCCGGCGAGTCGGTGATGAACTCGTACCGGTGCGTGATGATCGGGTAGACCCGCTCCTGAACCTCGACCGGTTCGTTGCGAGTCCCCGACGCGTAGAGGCTGATGGCGGTGTGGTTGTCCTTCTTTCCCGGCCGGGCGCCGTAGCCGCCCTCCTTCCAGATGTACATGACGTAGTCGCGCTCGTAGCCCGGCCGCGGATCGAAGCCCCCCACGACCATGTTGGTCATGTTCCCGGAGCACGCCATCGAGCGCTCGGGGAGCATCTGGAGGTAGCAGCCGAAGATGCAGGCGGTGATCACCTCGTACGAGGTGGCGAAGGCCCCGCTGATCGGACGCGGGAACTGCGCGTTCGTGACGAGCCCCTCGGGGTTGACGACGTCGATCGCGTTGTAGATGCCCTCGCTCGCGGGCACGTGCGGGAAGATCGCCTTCGTGGCCACGACGAGGGCCGACTGCGCCATGCTCCTCGTCGAGTTGACCGCTCCGACGGCCTGCGGGTCGCTGCCCGAGAGGTCGTACGTGGCCCGGTCGCCCTCGATCGTGATGGTGAGCCGGATCGCCACGGGGGTCTTGCGGTCGCCCATCGGATCGAAGTCGATCGCGTCCTCGAAGGAGTAGGTGCCGTCGGGAATGCGCCGGAACTCCTCGCGCAGCAGCGCCTCCGAGTAGCGCATGAGCTCCTCCATCTCGGCCTCGAGCAGGTCGACCCCGTACTTGTCGATCATTGCCTGAAGGCGCGCCTCACCCGTCCGGCAGGCGGCAACCTGAGCGAAGACGTCTCCCTGGGTCGTCTCCGGAACACGGACGTTGCGCAGGATGAAGCGCAATACCTCGTCGTCGAGCTCCCCTTCGCGGACGAGGTGGATGGGCGGGATGTAGAGCGCCTCGCCGTACGTCGAGGCGGCTTCGGCGTGGAAGCTCCCGGGCACGGGGCCGCCGGCATCCGACCAGTGCGCCGAGTTCTGGACGAAGGCCATGAGCTCCCCGTCGCGGAAGACCGGCATGATGGTGCGCACGTCCTGGCAGTGCGTGCCGCCGATGAAGGCGTCGTTCATGATGAAGATGTCGCCCTCGTGGATCCGTTCCTTGCCGACCCACGAGATCAGGCCCTTCACCGTGTGCGGCAGCGTCCCGACATGGGCCGGTAGGTCCTCCTTCCCCTCGGCGACCATCCGCCCGTCGCCGTCGCAGATCGCGGCGCTGAAGTCACGGCCCTCGCTGACGACGAGCGAATGGCCGACGCGTTCGAGCATCAGCCCCATCTCGTCGACGACGCTCATGAAGGCGTTGCGGAGCACCTCGAACGTCATCGGGTCGATCTGGTGGAGACCGGCCGCCGGCGTGGTCACCGCGCCGCTCCGGGCTGCTCCGGTAGAAGCTCCAGGACCGCAGACTCGAAAACCTCGGTGTGCAGGTCGACCTGCTTCTCGGTCGTGGCAGGGGACATGAGCGCCATGTTGTGGAACGGCGTGAGCAGGATCCCGCGGTTCAGGGCGTAGAGGTGCATGAACCGGTCGAGGTCGGGGTCGGCCGCCGCCGCCGCCTCGGCGCCGTTGCGTGGCGGTGTCGGCCGGAAGCGGTACTCGACGCGGCAGCCGAGGCGGACCGCGTGCCACGGCAGAGCGTTGCGCTCGATGACGGCGTCGACGCCCTGGGCGAACCGCTCCGCCAGCTCGATCATCCGCTCGAAGGCCTCCTCCGTGAGGACCTGCTCGAGCGTGGCTCTCGTCGCAGCCAGCGAGAGCACGTTGCCGGCCAGCGTGCCGCCGATGCCGCCGACGTCGGCGAGCGTCGTGTCCACATCGCGCTCGATACGGTCGGCGACCTCGGCCGTGAAGCCGTACGCCGCCGCGGGAATTCCTCCCGCGATGGTCTTCCCGATCGTCACGAGATCGGGCTCGAGCCCGTGCTCACCGGTGTAGCCGCCCGCCCCGCAGCAGATCGTGTGCGTCTCGTCGATGACGAGCAGCGTGCCGCTGCTGAGGGTCAGCTCACGCAGAGCCTCGTGGAAGCCCGGCTCGGGGAGCACGATGCCGATGTTCGTCAGCGCAGGCTCGGCGAGAACGCACGCCACGTCCTCGGCCGCGAGCGCCTGCTCGAGCGCGCCGACGTCGTTCCATTCGACGACGCGCGTAGTCCGAGACAGCTCGACCGGCGTGCCGACGCTGCCGGGGCGCGCCCGGACCTCGCCGCCTTCGAGAACGGCAAGTGTCTCGTCGACGGACCCGTGGTAGCACCAGTTGAAGACGAGGATCTTGCTCCGGCCGGTCAGCTCGCGCGCGAGCCGGATCGCAAAACGGTTGGCATCGGTCGCCGTGAGGGCGAACTGCCAGTAGGGGACGCCGAAGCGCCGGGCGAGCTCCGCCGCTGCTCTGGCTCCGTCTTCCGACGGGAGCATCAGCGTGATGCCGCTCGCGGCCTGCCGGGAGACCGCCTGTACCGTCGACGGCGGCGAGTGACCCGCCATGGCGCCCGTGTCGCCTAGGCAGAAATCGACGTAGTCGTTGCCGTCGGCGTCGACGACGTGGATCCCTTCCGCGTGTGTCACGAAGATCGGATAGGGGCTTGCCCACTCCGTCATCCAGTGCATGGGCACACCGCCGAGCAGCGACTGCTTCGCGTCGTCGAAGAGACGCTTCGACCCGGGTGTTCGCGCGGCGAACGCTTCCTCTTCCCCCTCGAGCAGGGCCGCGAGCTTCTCGGCGGAGACGGCGACGGGCATCAGGCGGGGCCTCCGACCCGCAGGCGCGCGGTCTCGGGCTCGTCGACCTCGTACAGGGCTGCGTCTTCGTCGACGAGGGTCACCGCGACACCGTAGTGCTCGCGCGCCGCCTCGACGCTGACGAATCCGTCGGCAACGTCGTCGAGCACCCACTCGACGGGCCGCGTTCTCGGATCCTCCCAGCCCCCGCCGCCTCCCTCCCAGTACCGGATCGCCCGGTCCTTTGCCAGCGCGACACCCGACCGCATCACTCCGATCTCGACCTCGCCCTCTCCCTGCCAGTCGTAGATCAGGCCGCTGCCGAGCGCGGGAAGGCCGCCGGCCCAACCCCAGATCGGCTGTACGGCACGGCTGCCGAGGACCGACAGCACGGCCTCCCCGTGCGTGAGCGAGAAGTCGCGGGTGACACCGATACCGCCCCTGTGCCGTCCTGCACCGGCCGAGTCGGTGACGAACTCGTAGCGGTGGGTGATGATCGGATAGACGCGCTCCTGAACCTCGACCGGCTCGTTCCTCGTCCCTGAGGCGTACAGGCTGACCGCGGTGTGGTTGTCCTTCTTGCCCGGCCGCCCCCCGTACCCCCCCTCCTTCCACATGTACATGACGAACTCGGTCCCGAAGCCGGGCCTCGGGTCGTGGCCGCCCACGACGAGATTGAGCTGGTTGCCGGAGCAGGCCATCGACCGTTCCGGCCGCATCTGCAGGTAACACCCGAATATGCATTGCTGAGTGACCTCGTACGCTGTCGCGAACGCCCCGCTGACCGGCGCGGGAAACTGGGCGTTCGTGATCCGGCCCGGCGGGTTGACGATGTCGATGGCGTTGTAGATGCCCTCGTTCGCCGGGACATGTGGAAAGACGGCCTTCGTGGCCACGACCACTGCCGACTGCGCCATGCTCCTGGTGGCGTTGACGGCACCGGTGGCCTGGCCGTCGCTCCGGGAAAGGTCGTACGTCGCGCGATCGCCCTCGATCGTGATGTCGACCTTGATTGCGATGGGCGTTACCCGGTCGCCTGCGGGATCGAAGTCGATCGCGTCGTCGAACGAGTACGTCCCGTCCGGTATCAGGCTGAACTCCTCGCGCAGCAGTGCCTCCGAGTAGGTGATCAGCTCGTCCATCTCCCGCTCGATGACCTGGATTCCGTACTTCTCGATGAGGGCCAGCATGCCGCGCTCGCCCGCGTCGCAGGCCGCGATCTGCGCGAAGAAGTCGCCCTGGGTGATCTCTGGGACGCGAACGTTGCGCAGGATGAAGCGCATCACCTCGTCGTCGAGCTCGCCGGCGCGAACGAGGTGGATCGGCGGGATGTAGAGCGCCTCGCCGTAGGTCGACGTGGCCTCGCCGTGAAAGCTTCCCGGGACCGGCCCTCCGGCATCCGACCAGTGCGCCGAGTTCTGGACGAAGGCCACCAGCTCGCCCCCGGAGTACACCGGCTTGATGGCGCGAACATCCTGCGCGTGCGTCCCGCCGAGAAACGGGTCGTTCATCAGGATGATGTCGCCTTCCGCGAGGCGATCCTTTCCCAGCCATTCGATGACGGCCTTGACCGTGTGCGGGAGCGTGCCGACGTGCGCCGGGAGGTCGTCCTTGCCTTCAGCGACGAGGCGTCCGTCCGGGTCACAGATCGCGGCGCTGAAGTCGCGGCCCTCGCTGACGACGAGCGAGTGCGCCACCCGCTCGAGCATCAGCCCCATCTCGTCGACGATGCTCTCGAAGGCGTTGCGCAACACTTCGAAGGTGATGGGATCGATCCGCTCGAGACGGGTCGCGCCGGTCGATGTCATTGCGCCACGTCCAGAGCGATGATCAGGTTGCCGACGCCGTCCACCCGGGCGTTCCGGCCGGGAGGCACGACCACCGTGCCGTCCAGCTCCTCGACGACACAGGGTCCCTGGAGCTCGTCGCCCGAGCCGCGAGCGCGTTCCGGTCGAGGATGCGCGTGCGCAGCCAGCCGTGAGAGTCGAAGTGGACGTCGCGCTCGCGCTCGGGAAGCGGCGCCCTGTCGCGCGCCGTGTGGCGCATCGCGCGCAGGTCCCGCTTCTCGCGCAGTCCTCGGGCCGCCACCCTCAAGGTCGACGTCTCGACCGGGTTCTCGGGATGGGAATAGCGGTACTGGCGCAGGTGCTCGTCGTGGAATGCGGCGACGGCTCCGGCGAACCCCTCCTCCGTCAGGTCGGCGATCGGCACGGTCACCGAATGGAGCTGCCCGACATAGCGGAGGTCGATGGAGCGTTCGATCGTGATCGCATCGCGCTCGACGCCCTGCCGGGTCAGCCCCGCCACTACCCGATCCTCCATGTCGTCGAACAGCGTTCGCATTTCCCCCAGGTCGACCTCGTGCTGGCGGCGCACCCAGGCCCACGAGAAGTCGTCGAGGGGATCGACGAAGACGAGGCCGATGGCGCTCGTCACTCCGGGGAACGGCGGGACGATCACCTCCGGCATCTGGAGCTCGAGCGCCAGATCGACGGCATGTAGCGGCCCGGCCCCTCCGAAGCCCACGAGGCTGAACTCGCGCGGGTCGAATCCCCGCTCGACCGTCAGCAGGCGAATTGCCTTGACCATGTTCGCGTTCGCGATCCGCAGAACGCCCTCGGCCGCCTCTTCGAGGCTCAGCCCGAGCGGCTCCGCGATCCGCGCACGCAGCGCGTTGCGGGCGAGCTCGACATCGAGCTGCATTCGCCCGTCGAGGAACAGATCGTTGCTGACGCGTCCGAGAACCAGGTGAGCGTCGGTGTTGGTCGGCTCGGTGCCGCCTTTCCCGTAACACGCAGGGCCCGGGTCGGCGCCGGCGCTATGGGGTCCGCTGCGTGGGTAGCCGGCCGGATCGAGCCAGGCGATGGAGCCGCCGCCGGCGCCGATCGAGATCACGTCGATGCTCGGGAAGCGAATCGGCATACCCCACTCCAGGTCGAACGAGGTCGTCAGTCGCGGCTTGCCGTCGAGAACGACGCCGATGTCCGCGCTCGTGCCACCCATGTCCAGGCAGACGACGTTCGCCCGCTCAGCCGAGGCTGCGACGGCCGCACCGGCGATCACGCCCGCCGCCGGGCCCGAGTTCAGGGTCTTGACCGATACGCCCCTGGCGTAGTCCGTGGTCATGGTGCCGCCGCCGTTGTGCATGACGAGGACGATGTCGCTGCGATATCCCTCGGCGGCGAGCCGCTGTTCCAGGCTGTCCATGTAGCGCCGCAGGATCGGCGCGCAGTACGCGTTCGCCACCGTCGTCGCCGTCCGCTCGAACTCGGGCGGCTCCGGGAGGATGTCGGTCGACAGGGAGACGTGGAGATCCGGGATCTCCGCGAGCAGCATGTCGCGAACCTCGCGCTCGTGCGCCGGGTTCATGTGCGCGTTGATCAGGCAGACCGCCACGGACTCGAGGCCGCGCGCTTTGATCTTCCTCGCGACTGCCCGTACCGATTCGAGGCTCGAGCGGCCGGATCACCTCTCCCGCGTAGTTGACGCGCTCGTCGACCTCGAGCCGGTGACGGCGCGGGATGAGCGGCGGCGGCGGGTCCCAGAGGATGTCGTAGAGCTCCTCACGGTTGGCACGGCGGATTTCGAGGACGTCCCGAAAGCCGAGGGTGGTCACCAGGGCCGACGGAGCGCCGGTCTTGGTGATGACCGCGTTGGTCGTCACCGTGGTGCCGTGGAAGACCGTCTCGACTTCTGTCGGCGGGATGCCGAGTGCCCGCACGCCCTCCGCGACCGCAACGTCGAAATGCGGCGGCGTCGACGGCACCTTCGCGACGCGCGTGTCGCCCGAGTCGCTCACCGCGAAGACGTCGGTGAACGTGCCTCCCGTGTCACAGCCGACGATCCAGCTCACGCTTCCTCCTCGCCTTCGACTGCGCGGTCCTTGCCGGTACGGGGGCGCACAGCGCCGCTCCCTAGGCTCGAACCGACGCGAGTCGCGGGATGATCTCTTTGCCCACGATCTCCATCTGCTCGTAGCGGCCGTTCAGGTACGCGGGCGCCACCTCGTCGAGGCCGACCTCGGAGAGCTCGTGGAGCATCTCCAGGATCCGGTCGGGCGTGCCGTTGAAGGCGAAGTCGTCGACGATGTCATCCGGATACTCGGAGCGCTCGACGCTCGGGTCCAGGTGGCCGGCGTAGTCGTAGTGGCCCCGGTCGACCTCGAGGATGCGGGCCATCTCGTGCGGCATGCCGTGGTCCTTGTTGTTGCGGGCGGTCTGCTCGATGTGGTTCGCGGCGCAGGCGGCCAGCCAGCGCGTCATCCCTCGGCACTCCTCAATGTCGTCCGAGACCCACATCGCGGTGTACATGGTCGTCTGTACCTCCGCCGGGTCCCGTCCGGCCGCCTCGGCACCCGCGTGGATGTGGTCGAGCGCCCACTTGACCGCCGCCGGGTGATGGCCCACCTGGATCATCACGATGTCGGCGAGCGCACCCGCGAGTCTCAGGTTCTTCGGGCCCGTGGCCGGCATCATGATCGGCACCTCGGGCGTTTCGCCCTCCGCCCAGAGGATCTTGATCTCGGTCCCGTCGTTGTCGGCCGTCTCGCCGGCCATGAGCTTGCGGAGCTTCGGGACGATCTCCTTGAGCTCGTCTGTCTTGACCGGTCCGCGGCCGATCGTGCGCACGGAGTTGTCGCCGCGCCCCATGCCCAGGATGACGCGGCCCGGGTATATCTCCGACAGCGTCGCGTGAGCGTTCGCGACCACGGTGTAGTGGCGGGTGAACGGGTTCGTCACCGCGGTGCCGAACGGGATCTCTTCGGTAGCCGCGAGCCCGTGGGTCATGTAGACGAAGACGTTGCGCCAGAGAAGCTGCCCGTCGACGAGCCAGGCGCGCGAGTACCCCACCTCCTCGGCCTTGCGCACCGAGTCGGTAAAGACGGGCAGGTCGCCCGGCATGAACTGCGCGCTGATCTTCATCCGTCCTCCTCGTCGTGTTGTCCTGCGGCAGCGCCCTTCGAGGGCGATGCCTCGAGCTCTCGCTCGAAGGCCTTGAAGAACTGCCGCACCATGCTCTTCGCGATGCCTTCCATGAAGCGCTGACCCACGCCGCTGAGCGTGCCGCCGGTCTGGAAGGACATCGTCGAGCTGACTCGCGTCCCCTCCTGCTCGGCGCTCAGCTCGAAGTGAGCGTCCCCGCGCACCCAGCCGAGCGTTCCCTTCGCTTCACCGCTCAGCCGATAGCTGTCGACGGGTGTCTTCTGGGCGACCTTCACCGTGCCCTCGTACGTCCCGGTGATGGAGGACACCGGGGGCTCGACCGTGAGCCGGCACGTATCGGCATCGACCGGGTCGAGCCGCGTGACGCCCGGCAGGGTTCGAGCGAGGACGTCGAAGTCCATCAGCTTCTCCCATACCTGCGCCTGCGTGCTGGGAAACGTTCGCTGCTCGTTGACCTGCATGCCGGTTCGTTATGCGCGTGCGTGGGCCGGATCGCGCATCATGCGCGCCGCCGCGAGCACGCCCTCGACGATCAGCTGGTAGCCAGTGCAGCGGCACAGGTTGCCGGCGATGCCGTGGCGCACCTCGTCCGCCGTCGGGTCGGGGTTGTCCCGCAGGAGCTGCAGCGTGGACATGACCATGCCGGGGGTGCAGTAGCCGCACTGGAGCCCCTGGGCGGCCACGAACGCCTGCTGGATCGGGTGGAGATCGGCGGCGCTCGAGCTGAGCGCCTCGATCGTCGTCACCTCCTGGCCGGCGACGTCGGCTGCCAGGACGGAGCACGACTTCACCGTGCGTCCGTCCAGCATGACCGTGCAGGCGCCGCAGCTGCCGGTGGCGCAGCCCACGTGCGTTCCCGTCAGCCTCAGGTCCTCGCGCAGCATGTGGACGAGCGTCGCCCGAGTGTCGATCTGCAGCGCGTGCCTCCGGCCGTTGACCGTCACCGAGAGCGGGATCTGCATCTCCCTCCTCTTCCTCAGGGTCAGGATGATCGGGCGGCCAGCGCCGCCTGGACTGCACGCCGTGCATAGACGCGCGCAAGCTCTCGCCGGTACTCGGCGGAGGCGTTGAGGTCGCCGTAGGCGTCCTCGCTCGCTTCGTACGCCGCGTCGCCGATGTGTTCCAGGGCCCCCTCGGAGATACCGCCGCCGACGTCGACGTCCGGCTCGACGAGCACGGGGGAGCCGGTCGCGCCGCCGATCGCGATCACAGGCCGGCCGCCGTTCACGACGGCCGACGCGTTGACGATCGCGAAGCTGCCCTCGACCCGGGCGAGCCGCACATACGCGGAGCCGGCGCCCTCGGGCACCTTCGGCACCCGTACCTCGACGAGGAGCTCGTCCCGCCGCAAGTCGGTGAGCATGATGTCGACGAAGAACTCCCGCGCCGGCACGTCCCGCTCGCCCTGCCGGCTCCTCAGCGTGAACGTTGCGCCAAGAGCGATCATGACCGGGAGGTAGTCGGCCGCCGGGTCGGCGTGCGACAGGCTGCCGCCCAACGTCCCCCGGTGCCTGATCTGGACGTCGCCGATCAGCGACGCCGCGGTGGCGAGAGGCGGAACGGCCGCGCGGATCAGAGGATCCGCGGCGAGCCGTTCGTGGGAGACCATCGCGCCGAGCCTGACGGCGGCGCCGTCGTCGTCAATCGAGCTCAGGCCCTGGACGCGGTTCAGCGACACGATCGCGTCGGGCCGCATGAGCCCCAGGTTCATCGCCGGGACGAGGCTCATGCCGCCGGCGAGCACCTTCACGATGCCCCCGCCGCCCAGCAGGCCGAGCGCGGACTCGACGTCCTCGGGAGCGTGGAAATCGAACTCCTTGGCGAGCATCAGACCGCCGCCTTCTCGTTCGCGCCGCGCTTCGCCCGCGCTTCCTGGATCGCCTCCCAGACCCGGCTCGGTGTGAGCGGCAGCTCGGTGAGGCGGATGTCGAGCTCCGGCAGCGCGTTCTCGACTGCGCTGCAGAGGGCGCCGAGGGGCGCGCCGACGCCCGACTCTCCCACTCCCTTCGTGCCGAGCGGCGTGAACGGAGTGGGTGTCTCCTGGTGTCCGAGCTCGAGGTTCGGCACTTCGACGGCGGTCGGGATCGTGTAATCCATGAACGTCGCCGTCAGGGGCTGCGCCGACTCGTCGTAGGCGATCTTCTCGTAGAGCGCGGCCCCGATGCCCTGCGCGATGCCGCCGTGCAGGTTGGCGTCGGCGAGAAGCGGGTTCACGATCGTGCCGGCGTCGTGAACCATGCAGAACCGCAGGATCTCGACGAAACCCGTGTCCGGGTCGACCTCGACGATGCACGCCGCGACGCCGTTCGGCCACGAGGGATAGGCGCTGAAGCGCCCCTGCTTCTCGGGCTGGTGGTAGACGTTCCCGATCCTGAAGTGCCGCTGCGCCTCGAGCGCAGGCTCGATGCCCTCCATGTTCGGGCCGTGCGGGTTGCGGTAGACCTCCGCGGCGACCTGGTCGATCGTCAGCGAGCGATCCGGCGCGCCGCGCACCGAGATGACGCCGTCAGCGGCGTCGAGGTCCTCCGGCGCCACCTCGAGCATGTTCGAGGCGACACGCAGCATCTTCTCGCGAACGTCGAGCGCCGCCAGGTGCGCTGCCGAGCCGCCGATGATGATGCTCCTGGCGCTGTAGTTCCCGAAGCCCCATGGGCACGACTCGGTGTCGCCCTGGATCACCCTGATTCGTTCCAGCTTGCAGCCGAGCCCGTCGGCCACGATCTGGGCGATGCCGGTCTCGTTGCCGCTGCCGGGAGAGGTGACGCCGGTGAGGACGGTGACCTCGCCGGTCGGGCTGACCCGCACCTCGGTGCCGTCAGTGCCGTTGAGGAGCAGCGACCCGGGCATCGAGCAGCCCTCCGGGATCAGCTCCTGCCCGATGCCGAGGCCGATGTAGCGGCCCTCGCTCCTCGCCTCTTCCTGGAGGCCAGCGAAGCCCTCGTAGTCGACCATGTCGAGCACGGTGCGCAGGGCCTCGGCGTACTCGCCGCTGTCGATCATCGCCCCGGAAACCTGCGGGAACGGGAACTCCTGGGGCGGGATGAAGTTCTTGAACCGGATCTCGGCCCGGTCCCGCCCGGTCTCCCTCGCGATGTGATCCATGATCCGGTCCATCAGGAACGAGGCGGCGTCCTTTCCGTAGCCGCGGTACGCGTTCCACGGGCACTTGTTCGTCACGACCGACCGGAGGTGCGTCTCCGAGTTCGGAATCTTGTAGACGCACGGCAGGCAGTACCACGTGACGAACGACATGCCCCAGCCGCAGAGCGCGGAGGGAGCGCCGACGTCGGCGATCACCTCGAGGCGGATGCCCGTCACGGTGCCGTCGTTCTTGAAGGCGGCCTCGTAGCGAAAGCGCGTGTCGCGCGCGTGGCCGCCGGTCTGGAAGTTCTCGCTCCGCTCCTCGATCCACTTCACCGGCAGCCCGAGCTTGCGCGAGAGGTAGGCGACGAGCGGCTCCTCCTGGAACGTGGGGATCTTGAGACCGAAGCCCCCGCCGACGTGTGGCTGGATGACCCGGATCGAGGTCTCCGGCACGCCCAGCGTCCCGGCGATGTAGTTGCGCAGCGGGTGGGGGTTCTGCGTCGAGTCCCAGAAGGTGAACGTCTGCGCATAGGCGTCGTAGGAGGCGACGCAACCTCGCGGCTCGATCGCCGTGCCCGTGATCCGGGCTGACTGCACGTGCCCGCTGATCGTCCCGTCGGCCTCCGCGAACGCCGCATCGGGGTCGCCGAGGACGATGTCGCGGCTCGCCATGATGTTGTCGCCCCAGTCCGGCTCGACCAGCGGCGCGCCTTCCTCCATCGCCTCCTCGGGGTCGCTGACGACGGGCAACTCCTCGTAGTCGACCTCGATCAGGTCGAGCGCCGCATAGGCCGTGAACTTGTCCTCGGCCACGACGGCGGCGACGGCCTCGCCGACGTAACGGGCGCGATCCACGCAGAGCGCGTACCACTTCACTCCCTTGGCCCCGACCGCTGCGGTGTCGTAGGTCTCCGGAATCGGGTTTGTGTTCTCGCGCACCTCGGCCCCCGTGACCACGCACAGAACGCCGGGGAGCGCCTCCGCTCTCGACACGTCGACGGAGCGGATCCGGGCGTGGGCGTAGGGGCTGCGCAGGATGGCGGCATGCGTCATCCCCGGAAGCGAGACGTCGTCGACGAACGTCCCCTTGCCGGCGACGAGCTGCGTGTTCGTCAGGCTGGGAACCCCCTGGCCGACGTATGTCATCGCCCTGAACCTCCCTCTCGGCCTGCCGGGACGACCACGTCGTCGCGACTCTAGAGAGTCTCGAAGCGGCTCGCCGTGACAAGATGCGCGGGCCGACCGGAGGAGGTGGACGATGACGAAAAGCCTGGAGGCGCGGATCGGACGGCTCGAGGCCGTGGAGGAGATCCGGGTGCTGAAGGCCCGCTACGCCGATGTCTGCGACACGGGGTACGACCCCGAACGGATGGCCCCGTTCTTCACCGACGACGCGGTCTGGGACGGCGGCGAGCGCTTCGGCCGCTACGAGGGGCTCGACGCGATCCGGGGCTTCTTCGCCGGCGTGTCGAGCCAGATCACCTGGGCGCTGCACTACATGGTCGCCCCCGCGATCGAGGTGGCCGACGACCTCGAGACGGCAACCGGGAGCTGGTACCTCTGGCAGCCCTGCACCGTCGTCGGCGAGCAAGGCCCCCAGGCCGTCTGGCTGACCGGGCTCTACGCCGACCGCTACCGCCGGGAGGAGGACGGCTGGAAGTTCTCCGAGGTCGTTCTCGACTGCCAGACGGTGAGCCCGTTCGAGGACGGGTGGGTGCGCCGGCCGTTCTGGAACGTCTAGACAACGGGGTCAAGTCTTGCATTAGCACATAAGGACGGCGACGTCCCTTATGTTCGTATGAAAGACTTGACCCCGGTCTAAGCTCGTTCCGAGACCTCCTCGCGGTCGGCGCGGCGCTCGCCGACGGCCGCGCGGCCCTGAAGCGCGTCGAGCGCGAGCTGCTTGCATCCGGCGAGGTCGGTCTCCCGATACATCTGGATCATCTCGGCGGCGGGCGAGCCCGAGCCGTGGATGATCTCCGTGTACCAGTAGCCGCCGTACTCGGAGGCGACGAGGTCGCGGATCAGCTTCATCACGCGCAGGCGCAGCATCGCGTCGTCTGGCGCGGCGCCCCGGTAGTACTTCTCGACGAAGGGACGGAGCTCGGGATGGTTGACGTCCTCCACGTAGGGAGCCGTCACAACCGAGCCGCCGGCGATCTCGAGCAGGAACCTGGCCGCCTGGTAGTGGCCCTCCACGCAGATGTTCTTGCCCGCGTTCGTCAGCACGGGATCCGGGATGGCGAATCCCGGCTCGGCAAGCGAGCTCTCGAGCGAGGCCGCGACGCCGCAGGCCCACACCGACCGCTCGAGCCGGATCATCTGGGTGATCTTGTCGCGGACGTGCGAGACGTCGGCAACGCCGTTGAGCTCGGCCACGAGCTGAGCGGCGCCGATGAAGAGCCGCAGCTTGCCGACGTCCGCGCCCAGGTACCCCTGCCGGTTGACGTTGGCGAACGTGTTGGCGACGGCGCCCGCGTACTCCCACTCGCCGCACATGAAGACCCGCTCCCAGGGCACGAACACGTCGTCGAAGATCGTGAACGACTCGACCAGGTCGTCGTGGCTCGACACCGGCTGCTCGAACTCGTCCACCTGGTCACCGCTGAAGGCGCGGCAGACGAGCTTGAGGCCGGCCGTGTCGATCGGCACCGCGAACGCGACCGCGTAGTCGGCGTCGGCCTCGCGCATCGCCCGCTGCGGGATGATCACGAGCTCGTTCGAGACGACGGAGCCCGACGTGTGCGCCTTCGCCCCGCGCACGACGATGCCGTCCTGGGTGCGATCGATCACGCGGAGGTACATGTCCGGGTCGTCCTGGTCCGCCGGTCGCCGGCCGCGATCGCCCTTCACATCGGTCACCGCCGCGGCCGTCATCACCTGCTCGCGCTGGAAGCGCTTCACGTAGTCGAGCACGCGCGGGTAGTAGTCGGATCCCCGATCCGCGTCCAGCTGGTGCGACACGACGAGGAGCGCCTGCAGCTCGTCCCGCCCGATGCTCGCATAGCCGCTGAGTGGCGACCGCTCCGCAAGCCGCCGGGCCGCCCAGAGGTTCTGGAGGAGATCCTCCTTGTTCGTCGCCATGTGCCAGAAGACGTGCGAGGCCTCGCCGTTCAGGTCCGGCGAGGCCACCATCGCCTCCGCCAGCTCCGGGTCGTGGGCGGCACGGAAGATCCAGGTGCCCCAACAGGTCAGGGTGGCCTGGAAGAGGGGGTGGTCGACGACGCTCTCGATCTTCTCGCCTCGCGCGTACACCTCGGGGTGCTGCTCTCTGAGGCTGTCCAGGTACTGCTCAGGGGTGCGCAGGCCCATGCCCGCCCTCCTTCTCGGTGTGTGACCAGGGGTGCTCGGCCTCCGCGTAGCGGCGCTGGGCCGAGGCGCAGAGGAGGCCGGCGTCCGCCTCCGACACCGGAGGCCCGCCCGCGACCCGGAGCGCCGCGTTCGCGTAGACGTGGCAGACGGTGTCGAGGCCAAGACGGCCGTCGCCCCGAAACCAGATGCCGACGTTCGTGCACTGCGCGAGGACGGCGAAGGCGCTGAGCTTCACGTCGAGGGGCTCGAACGCTCCCGCCTGCCTCCCGTCCTCGAGCAGCTCGACCAGCATGCCCTCGTAGCGGTCGCGCAGCTCCTGCACCGAGTCGCGCCGCTCGCCGGTGAGGCTGCGCAGCTCGGTGTCCCCGAGCGTCGTCTCTCTCGGGCGCAGCGCGTGCGCCACGATGTGATTGACGACGAAGCCCGCGAGCTTCAGCTCGGGCGCGGACTCCTCGGCGAGCACCGCCTCGGCGCCGTCCGTGAGCTCGTCCATCGTCGAGCTGACGATGTCGTAGAGGATGGACTCCTTATCCGGGAAGTAGTAGTAGAGGCTTGCCGACCTGAGCCCGAGCTCCCTGGCGATGTCGCGCAGGGTGGCGGCTTCGTAGCCCCTCGTGAAGAAGAGCTCCGCGGCGACGGCGCGGATCTGGCGTGCGCGCGACGTGTCCGGCGGGGACGCGGGCGAGGCCGGCGCGTTCCCGGTCACGACGGGCCCCCGACGAGCTGGGCGACCGAGTCCCGCAACCGGCGGCGATCGAGCTTGCCGGCCGGGTTGCGCGGCAGCTCGTCGAGCACGACGAACCGCTCCGGGAAGGCGTAGTCGGGCACGTACGGCGCGATGGTGTCCCGCGCGTTCTCCTGGTCGAGCTCGTGGCCCCGGCGCAGGACGACACAGGCCACCACCGCCTCCTGGAGCACCGGATGAGGCGCGCCGACGACCGCCGCCTCGGCAACCGATTCGAGCCGGCAGAGCGCGGCCTCGACCTGCGCGACGTGGACCTTCTCGCCTCCCCGGGTGATCACCTCGGCCGCCCGGCCGAGCAGCGTGAGGAAGCCGTCGCCGTCGACCGCTCCGAGATCGCCGGTGCGCAGCCAGTCGCCGCGGAAGACCTCCCCGGTCGCCTGCTCCGCACCCCAGTAGCGCTGCATGCGCATCGGGCCCGAGAGCCAGACCTCGCCGGGCTCGCTTGGACGGAAGCGGTCGCTCGTCCTCGCCGACGACCTGCTGGCGAACCCCCGCGACCGGGCGTCCGACCGTCTCCCCCCGCGCGATCGCATGCTCGGGCGTGAGCAGGTGGCTGACGGACGTGAACTCCGTCAGCCCGTAGCAGTTGAACAGGCGCAGATGGGGCCAGCGCGCGTGGAGCTCCTCGGCCCATCCGGCCGGCATGGGCGAGCCTCCGTAGACGGCGATCCGACAGCCTCGAAAGGCGGCGTCGGCCTCCGCGTCGAGCATGAGCAGGCGGTAGATGCTCGGCACCGCGATCAGGTACGACGCCGGCCGGCGAGCGAGAGCCGACAGCGCGGTGTTCGCGTGGAACTCCGGCAGGAGATCGATCGAGCCTCCGACGAGCAGCATGTGGGCGACCTGGTCGACGAAGCCCGTGTTGTGGAACAGGGGGACCATGACGAGCGTGCCGTCGCCGGCGTCGGTCCCCAGCGGCGACACGAAGGACCCGGCGCTCCGTGCCAGCGCTGCGTGGGATATCAGCGCCCCTTTCGGCTCGCCGGTCGTCCCCGACGTGAAGGCGATGAGGGCGGGCGCGTCCGGTGGTGGCGCGACCGGCTCTTCCCCGGCGGGCAGGGCCCACACCGAGGAGGCTCCGGCAGCCCGCTCGAGGGCGAGGACGGTTCGTCCTCCGGTCGCCTCGAGCAGCGGACGAAACGCCTCGGTCGCGAGAACGAGCCTCGGGGCGCAGGCGTCGATCTGGCGGCCCACCTCGTCGCTCCCGAGTCGCGTGTTGAGCGGCACGATCACCGCGCCGGCTCTCAGCCCGGCGAGGAAGGCGACGACCCACTCGATGCAGTTCTCGGCCATGAGGACGATGCGCTGCGCGTCGGCAGCGCCGGCCGCCGCAAACCGCCGGGCCAGCTCTTCCGTGAGCGACTCGAGCTCGGCGTACGAGAGCTCCTCGTTCGCCTGGCTCAGCGCGAGGGTGTCGGGCGTCGCACCGGCCCACCAGGCCAGCGCTTCGGGCACCGTCGCGTGGGCGGCCGCCTCGCCGGCGGTGATGCTAGGAGCCACCGTCGTCGGGGCTCCGACGAAGGCTGCGGCGCTGGACCTCGGTGGCATCGGCGTCCACCGCCAGATCGGCTGCACCGTCGCCCGCGAACGCGACGCCGTACACCGCGAGGGCCCGCTCCCTCGAGACCCAGCCCTCGAGCACGTCCTCGAGCACGAGCGACGGGTCGCGGTCGAGCGGATCTCCGTAGCCGCCTCCGCCGCTCGTCAGCGAGCAGACTCGCTCACCCGGCGCGACCTCGATCGCGGCGGCTTTCGGCAGCTCCGCCCTGTTTCCGTCCGCGTCGAGCTTCCAGCCGTCGGCGGGGGACCCCGCAAGCCCCGCGCGCACTCCCCGCGGCGGGTTGAAATGCCCTTCGGTCGTGTAGGCCACGCTCATGGGCAGGTTCTTCGGGCCGTAGACGACGCTCGATCCCAGACCGCCGCGATGGCGCCCTGCACCCTCCGAGTCGGGGATCAGCCGCTTCTCGTAGACGTGGAACGGGTACTTCTGCTCGTCCACCTCGGTGCTGTCGTGGTACATCAGCGCCGCGCAGACGGGGAGGATGTAGGTCGGCCAGCCGTCGGCCTCCGGCGAGCCGGGCCCTCCGGAGCCGCCGAGGAAGATCTGGTTCACGTACGGCGCGCCGTCGAGACGGTGGTCCCGTCCCGAGACGACGGCGAACGAGATGCCGATCCCGAACGCGCCCTCCGCCAGGCCGAATCCCTCGCCGATGTCGGCGAACGCCGCCTGCGTCATGCAGACGAGCCGGTCGGCGACGTTCGTCGTCGCCATCGAGCACGAGTGCGGGAAGCGCGGGATGCCCGCGATGCAGCCCTCCCGCAGGTGGACGCGGATGCAGCGGAAGCTGCCCGCGTTGTGCGGGATGTCCGGGTCGATCGAGTTGAAGACGCCGGTGATGACGTTGTTCGTGGCGCAGGCGCGCGACTCGTTGAGCCCGCCGGCGTAGTTGTCGGGGTTGTCGCGCAGGTCGATCTCGACACGTCCCTCCTCGGCGACGATCTGCACGGTGACCTTCAGCGGGATCCCGTCCGGCAGGCCGGGGTAGGGATCGTGGGTCGTACGGCCGACCAGCGTGACGCTGGGAAGCTCTTTGAGCGCGTCCGCCATGCGGCGCTCGCTGTAGTCGAACCACTCGCGGACGAAGGCCCGCACCGTCTCGACCCCGTACTGGGCGCAGAGCTCCTTGAGGCGCCGCTCGCCGATCCGTGCCGAGCCGAGGGTCGCGAGGTAGTCGCCGTACCACTGCTCGGGCACGCGGATGCGCCGGCGGCACATGCGGATGACGTCCTCGACGTCCGTGTAGTCGCGCTGAACCTGGATGCAGGGGAAGTTGAGCGCCCCCTCCTCGTAGATGTCGCGGGCGCCGGGCATGTACGTCGTGGGCAGCGAGTTCCCGCAGTCGGCCTGATGGGCCTTGGCGCAGGCGGTGAAGACGTGCTCGCCCTCGTGGAAGACGGGCACGAGGATCGCATGGTCGGCCGAGTGGGTGTTGCCCAGGTAGGGGTCGTTGTGGAGGAAGGCGTCGCCCTCGCGGAGGTCCGGGTGGATCTCAGCCATCGCCTCGCACAGGAACTCCATGCCTATGACGTGCACCGGCAGCCCCTCCGCCGAGGAAAGCAGCTCCTGGTCGGAAGTCACGATGGCGCAGGAGAAGTCGCGCGCCATGTTCAGCACCGCCGAACGGCCCGACCGGAGCAGCGTGTTCGTCATCTCGCGGCAGATCGCGTCCAGCCGGTTCGCCATTACGGCGAGCAGGACCGGATCGAGCTCTCGCTGCGGTATCGCGCTCATGCCTGGATGCCTTCCTGCTCGAGGAGGTAGTCGCCGGTCGCCGTCACGGTGAGCGACCACCCCGGGTTGACGACCACGGTCGTCGTGGGCTCCTCGACGATCGCCGGCCCGCTCAGCCTCTGACCGGCAGAGAGCGTCGAGCCCAGGTAGATGGGCGCGTCGACGGCGCCGTCGCTGCCGAACGAGGCCTGGCGGATCCCGCTCCGCGTCGGTGGGCCGGCACCGTTCGCCTCGAAGTGCGGCAGCCGCGGCTTCGGCAAGGCAGCCGTAGCGCGACCCTTCCAGTAGATGCACTCGACGTACTGGCCGGGTTCCTTCACCGCGAAGACGCGCTCGTGGACGTCGTGGAACGCCTCGACCATCCGCTCGACGTCGCCGTCGTCGGCGAAGCTGCCGGCGCCGAGCGGCACCTCGAGCTCCCAGACCTGGTACGGGTAGCGCGCCTCGACGAAGAACTCCTTGCGCCGCTGCTCGGCCCTCGTGTCGAGACGATCGAAGAACTCGTCGATCTGTCCGTCGAGCTGCGCCAGACCCTCGTTGACCGCGTCGAAGTCGAAGCGGTTCGTGTCCACGCGGCGGCTGATCGAGAACTCCGTCACGACGTCCGAGAAGAGGCCTCCCGTCGCCGAGAGGGCGCCGGCGGTGCGGGGGATGAGCACGCGGCGGCACCCGAGCTGCTCGGCTATCCGAGCGATCGCCATGCCGCCGGCTCCGCCGCCGCCGACGATGATCGACGCGCGCGGATCGAGGCCCTCGTTGATCGTGATGTCCTTGATCGCCGTGACCATGTGCTCGTTCGCGACGGCGAGGACGGAGTAGGCCGCGCGTTCGAGATCGAGGCCGAGCGGCTCGGCCACGCTCGTCCGCACGGCCTCCGCGGCCCTCTCGGCGTCGAGCTTGAGCCGGCCGCCGAGGAAGTAGTCTGGGTCGATGTAGCCGAGCACCACCGCGGCGTCCGTGACCGTCGCCTCGACGCCGCCCAGCCCGTAGCAGGCCGGGCCGGGCACCGCACCGGCGCTCTGTGGGCCCACACGCAGCAAGCCCGCCGAGTCGATCCACGCGATCGAGCCACCGCCCGCGCCGATCGACTTGACGTCGACCGACGAGAGCCCGGTCATGTGGCCCGTCCACATCCCGCCGAGCCAGGTCTCGCGCGTGAACTTGATGTAGCCGTCGCGAATGACGCTGACGTCGAAGCTCGTGCCGCCCATGTCGCAGACGATCGCGTCCCGGTCCTCACCGGCGTAGAGCCTTCCCGCCACCGGGGCCATCGAGGGCCCGGAGTTGACCGAGTAGACGGGTCGCGCCACGACGTCGTCGATCGAGAGGACGCCGCCGAACGACGTGACGACCAGGAGCTCGCCGGAGAATCCCGCTTGCCTGAGATCGTCTCCCATTTCGCGGAGATGCCGCTGCATGAGCGGCTTCAGCGATGCGTCGATGGCAGTCGACGATGCTCGCCGGTACTCGCGCACGATCGGGTTCAAGCGATGCGACAGCGTGTAGGCGACGCCCGGCAGCTCCGCGTCGAGCAGCTCTCCGACCCGCTGCTCGTGCTCGGGGTTGACGATCGACCAGAGGAAGCAGACGCAGACGGCCTCGACCTCGAGCTCGCGCAGGCGGCGGATCACCGCCAGCGCCTGGTCCTCGTCGAGAGGCACGAGCGCCTCCCCCTCCGAGGTCACCCGCTCGCGGATCTCGAACGTCAAGCGTCGCGGGACATACGGCTTCGGGTAGCCGATCCGGAAGTCGAACGGATCCGGCTTTCCGCCCTCCCTGAGGACGAGCGTGTCCGGGAAGCCCTCGGTCGTGAGAAAGGCCGTGCGCGCGGTTCCTCCGGTGAGGATCGCGTTCGTGGCTGCGGTCGTCCCGTAGATGAAGACGGTCGTGTCCGCGAGCAGCTGCTCGAGCGTCAGGCCGTGCTCCTCGGCTCCGAAGCGGAGCGCCTCCGAGATCCCCTGGAACACGCGCTCCGGCGTCGTCGGCGCCTTGCTCACCCACAGCTCGCCGCGCTCGTCCGTGAGCACGACGTCGCTGAAGGTGCCGCCCGTGTCGACCGCGATTCGGTAGCTCAAGGCCGCGATAATCTATCAAGCGTCCGATAGAAATGTGGGCTTGGCGCACGCACTCGTTGACCTGGCGGCGGCGAGCCGGTTTGATACCGGCGGTGGACATCGGGCTCACGATGAGCACGCACGGGCTGTTGACACGGGACGAGCGCGACTTCTTCCTGCAGCGCCTCGACCCCGACGAGATGCGACCGGTCGAGCTCGCGGAGCACGCGGAGCGGCTCGACTACCACTCGGTCTGGTTCTCGGACCACGTGGTCATGGGCCGGACGGCCACGACGCGTCACACGGCGAACGAGTCCGGGACGCGCGCCTACCCGGACCAGCCGGTCATGCTCGACGTCGATCGCGTGCATGGGCTCGATCGCCGCACGCACGGAGCGGATCCGGATGGCGTCCTCCGTGCACATCGCGCCGTACCGTCATCCGCTGAACAGCGCCCATCAGTTCGCCACGGTCGACGTGCTCTCGGGCGGGCGGCTGATCGTCGGCGTCGGCAGCGGCTGGGACACGGAGGAGTTCGCCGCCGTCGGCGCGGACTACGAGCACCGGGGCTCGATCACCGAGGAGTGCATCGAGATCTACAAGAAGGCCTGGACGCAACCGTGGCTCGAGCACCGCGGCCGCTTCTTCACGATCGAGAACGTGTCACTGGAGCCGAAGCCCGTGCAGAAGCCCCATCCGCCGATCGTGTTCGGAGCGGTCACGCCCGCGGGCGCCAGGCGAGCGGCGCGAGTCGCCGACGGGCTCTACCCCATGTTCCTCGACACATACGCCGATCCCGGCCGCTTCGCGCACCTGCGTGAGGAGGTGCTGCGCGAGGCCGACCGCGTGGGGCGCGATCTCGGCGACTTCCGCCTCTACGCGTTCGCGTCAGGTCAGGTGGTCGACGCCGACGACGAGGTCGTGCGGCGTGACCCCCGGCCGACCCTGACCGGGACGGCAGAGCAGGTCATCTCCGACCTCGAGCGCTTCGCCTCAAGCGGCTACTCGCACGTCACCATGCACTTCCACGTCCGCTCCGGAACGATCGGCGAGCTCTTCGAGCAGGCCGAGCGCTTCGCCAAGGATGTCCTGCCGGCAGCGGCCGAGCTCGAGGCCGCGCCTCTGTGACGACTGTGTCGACCGGGGTCAAGTCTTGCAAATGCACATAAGCTCGCGAGCCCGACGTTGCCTTATGCTCTAATGCAAGACTTGACCCCGTCTGTCTAGCCGGCGGCGAAGCATTCCAGGATCGCCTCGTGGTTCGCCTTGATCTCGTCGGGACCGAGCTGGAAGCTCGGCGGGAAGAGCGCGAGGAACTGCATGTTCGTGAAGGTGGCCAGCCGGGCGCGGCAGTGGTCCGGCGTGCCGGCGATCGCGAACGCCTCGACCATGGCATCGGTGACGGCAGCGAGCATCCCCGGAACGTCGTCGCGCTCCGCGGCCGCGCGTACGGCCGCCGCTTCCTGCTCGAATCCGTGCAGCCGGAACATCACGTCGAAGTACGGGATGACCGCGTAGAACGCGAGATGCCGCCGGGCCCACTCCCGCGCCTGCGCACCGTCCTCGCTCACCGCCGTCGTGACCACCGCGCCGATCTCGACGTCCGCGAGCGACCGCCCGGCCGCGGCGGCGGCCTCGGCCAGTATCGGTTGCGCGTACTCGGTGACGTACCTCGGCGTCGTGAAGACGTTGAACAGGACGCCGTCCGCGACCCCGCCCGCCAGGGCGATCATCCGCTTCTGGACGGCCGCCAGGTAGATCGGGATGCGCTCCTGGGGTTGCGCGATGCTGCGCCCGAATCCTCTCACGTCGTAGAAGTCACCCGTGTGGTCGAACGACGCGCCGCTGTGCGCCGTCCACACGCCGCGTATCGTCTCCACGTACTCCCGCATACGGTCGACCGGTCGGTCGTACGTCATGCCGAAGAACCGCTCGTTCCAGTCCTTCGGCCCCGTGCCGAGACCGAGCGCGAAGCGGCCGCCCGAGATCTCGCTCAGGCTCGCGCTCATCAGAGCGGCGAGCACGGGCTGGAACGCCCACGTGGCAACGCCTGTCCCGAGCCGTATGCGCTTCGTCCGGGCGGCGATCGCGGTGAGCGGCACGAAGGGCTCGCGCTGGATCTGAACATGCCAGATGCTGTCGAAGCCGGCGTCCTCGGCGCGCACGCCGACGTCGACCACCTCGTCGAGGGAGAGACCGTCGCCGCTCAGAAGCAAGCCGACGCGCGGCGAGCGGTCGCCATCTGTCTGTGCCTCGGTCACGACGACCTCAACCCCAGTAGCGCTCGCAGAATGTGATCTTCAGGTTGTCGGCCTGGTCGGGGTGGTCGGGGCCGTGCTGCGACCAGTCGCGCGTCCAGCGCTCGACGTTGCCGCGCACGACCGGGTCGCCGACGATCGCCTGCCAGCGGGAGAGGTCGGCAACCTCCATGAGGTCGAAGTGGGTGAAGGTCTCGCTGCCCTGGACGCTCTCCTTCACGCGCCAGCAGCTGTAGTCGAGGATGTCCGGGTTCTGGCGGAAGGCGGGATAGTCGATCTCGCGGATGAACTCGGCGTACTTCTCCTCGTCGAGCTCGCGCGGGGTATAGGTCAGGAGGACGAGCTTCTTCGCCACCGTGGATCTCCTTTCGCAGCTGGTGGACAGACGCGGGCCGGATGAGATCCGGCCCCTACACGTACCCGGCGCCAGTTTCGGCCACCACCGGCGTGGCCGGGCCGGATGAGATCCGGCCCCTACACCTACAACACGCCAGTCACTCGGCGCTGCCGGCCGGGTTCGCACCCGCCGGAACCTCAGGGATCGGCGACGCAGAGCCCTCCTTCGACCGGCGCCGGCCGGTGCCCGAGGGAAGCGACCAGTCGCCGGGCCACGAGATCTCGTTCCCCGACGTGATGCCTCTCGGGCGCAGGATGAGCGTCACGAGCAGCACGACGGCGAGCACGAGGTTGGCCGTGCCCGACGGCGGCGTCACCCCGGCGAACCCGTCGACCTCCCAGCGTCGGAAGAGCTCGTTCACGAACGTCAGGAAGTAGACGCCGACGACGGCACCGGTGACGCTCCTCATGCCTCCCACGATGAGCATCGCCACGGTGATGAACGTCATGTCGAAGTAGAACGCTCCGGGGGCGAACGTGACGAAGTAGTGCCCGTAGAGAGCGCCGCCGACGCCGGCCACGAACCCGGACAGCACCCAGGCGATGGCACGCTCCACCGAGACGCGCACGCCGACCGACTTGGCGGCACGCTCGTTCTCGCGCGACGCCCGCAGCCGCAGCCCGAAGCGCGACTGCTGGAAGACGAACGCGACGAAGAGGAAGATGACCACCCAGATCATGACGCTGAGGAACGTCGTCGTCTCAGGCACGCCGATCGTGGTGCTCGTTCCGCGTGTGATCGAGATCGTCTGGTTCAGGAAGACGCTGACGATCACGAGGATGGCAAGCGTGCCGATGCCGGCGGCCACGCCCCAGAGCCGCGCGATCGGCGCCGCCGTGATCAGGGCGAACAGGGCGGCGAAGCCCGCACCAGCGAGCGTCGCCTCGATGGCGCCGAGCTCGGCCGGGAAGATCCACGACTTGAGGAAGCCCGGCATCTCGAGGTACGTGAACTCCTTGATCTCGGGCGGGATCGAGAGCAGCGCCGACGTGTACGCCCCGACCGCCACGAAGGCGACGTGGCCGAACGAGAGAACGCCCGAGTTGCCGCTGAAGATCTGGAGGCCGAGGGTGACGATCAGGAGCAGGAACATCAGCACCGTCGTCTGCGTGTAGACGACGTTGCCGATGGCGGAGACCACCGCCCAGCTGACGACGATCAGCAGGGACAGGGCGAGCGGCGGCCAGGCCCGCCGCGCCGGCGCTTCGAGCGTGCGCAGGCCCATTACGGTTTCGCCCCCTCGGCGACCGGCTCAGGGCGGAAACGACGCCAGGCGCGCTTGAACGCGCCGCCGCGGATGGCAACGAGCCCGTTCGGCGCCAGCACGAGGATGGCGATGACGGCGATGAACGCGAACATCAGCGTGTGGCTGGCAAATTGGGTCGGCAGCGAGGCCTGGAGCCCGTTGATGATGCCGCCGAGCACGAACCCGCCGATCGCCGCGCCCGCGAGGCTGCCGAGACCCCCGATCACGCCGCCGACGAAGGCGACGAGCAGCGGGCCGCGCCCGATCTCGGGATCGATCGCGCCTGTGCGCAGGACGTAGAGGATGCCGACCACGGCGGCGAGGAAACCCGTGATCGCGAAGGCGGACGAGATCACCCAGTTCGCCCTGACGCCGACGAGCTGGGCCATCCGGAAGTCCTCGGTCGACGCGCGTAGCTGGATGCCGAGCGTCGTTCGCTTCAGCATCAAGCTCATGCCGACGAACAGGACCACCGCAACGCACATGGTCAGGATGGCGAGGCGCGAGATGCGCACGCCGCCTATCTCCATCTGCACCGTAAGCCACGGATATGGCTCGACGCCTTTCTGCGGGCCGCGGCCGACCGTCATCCAGGCGAGCTGCTGCAGGCCGTAGCTGACGGCGAACGACGTGACGAGCAGCGTGACCGGAGAGGTGTTCCGTACGGGCCTGAACGCGACCAGCTCCAGAAGCACCGAGACGATGATGACGACGACGATCGTGATCAGGACCATCGGAACCCAGCCGAAGTCGCGCGTGTAGTACATCGTGTAGGCGGCGGCCATGATCAGCTCGCCGTAGGCGAAGTTCATGAGGCCCATCACGTTGAAGAGCAGGGCGAGCCCGAGCGCCATCAGAGCGAAGAGGCTGCCGAAGGCGATCGCGTCGATGAGGTACTGGATCGCGGTTGCCATCGCGGTGCGCTACGAAGTCGCCATGCCGATGTAGGCCGTCTCGAAGTCGCCGACCTTGGCCAGCTCCTCCGCAGTCCCGTGGAACGCGACCCGACCGCCGCTCCGCAGCACGTAGGTGCGATCCGCGACCTCGATCGTCCGCGCTGCGTTCTGCTCGACGAGCAGGATCGTGGAGCCCTCTTCCTTCAGCTCCAGGAGGATCTCGAAGACCTGGTCGACGATGAGCGGCGCCAGCCCGAGCGTCGGCTCGTCGAGCAGCAGGAGCTTCGGGCGGGCGAGCAGGGCACGGGCGATCGCGAGCTGCTGCTGCTCGCCGCCCGAGAGCTTGGAGCCCGAGCTGTCGTAGTAGCGCCCCAGCACCTCGAAGCGCTCGCACATCCGCTTGATGTCGTCCGCGGCAGCGCGCCGGTCGGACCGAGCCGACGTGCTGATCTTCAGGTTCTCGCCGACGGTGAGCCGGCCGAAGATGCGCCGGTTCTCCGGAACGAGCGCGATTCCGCGCCGGAGGACATCCTCGGGCGAGCGCCCCCCGATCGGCTTGCCCTGGAAGACGATCTGGCCGGCACTCGGCTTGAGGACACCCGTGATCGTCCACAGCGTCGTCGACTTGCCCGCGCCGTTGTGCCCCACAAGTCCGACGAGCTCACCCTCCTTGACCTCGAGCGAGAGCTTGTTGACCGCCGCGATCCGGCCGTAGTGCACGGAGACGTCAGTGAGCTGCAGCATCCTGCGCTCCCTTCTCACCCAGGTACGCGGCGATCACGGCCCTGTTCGTCCTGATCTCCTCCGGCGAGCCGACGGCGATCGACTTGCCGTAGTCGAGCACCTGGATCCGCTCGCAGATCCGGAAGATGATTCGCATGTCGTGCTCCACGAGCAGCACGCCGCAGCCCAGCTGCTCGCGCAGCTGCGCGATGCTCTCGGTCAGCGCCAGGCTCTCGGCGTCGTCGAGACCCGCGGCCGGCTCGTCGAGCAGCAGGAACTTGGGCTGAACGGCGACGGCGCGGGCCACTCCCACACGTCGCTCCTCACCGTGCGGTAGCGCCGAGGCCGGGAGGCGCGCGACGCGTCGAAGACCGAGCTCGTCGATCAGCTCCCATGCCCGCTTGCGAGCGAGCTTCCGGCTCAGGCCGGCGCCGAGCGCGCCGAGCTCGATGTTCTCGAAGACCGAGAGCTCGGGGAACGTGGCGACGTCCTGGAACGTGCGCACGAGCCCGAGGCGGACGAGCTTCTGGGGCGACAGCTCGCTGACCGTCTGACCCTCCATCGTCACGGTGCCGGCGGTGAGCGGAACGAACCCGCTCACCGCGTTCATGAACGTCGTCTTGCCGGCGCCGTTGGGGCCGATGAGGCCCATGATCTGACCTTGCTCGAGCGTCAGATCGATACCGTCGACGGCCCGGACGCCCTCGAAGTGGACGTGCAGGCCTTCTGCGACGAGCTTCGCGCGCGCCGAGCCGTCGACGGTGTCGTTCATCGTTCGTCGTGTCTCGTTGTAGGGGCGGTTCTCCTTCCGTCTACCCGGCTGCAGCCGGCGTTCCGGAGCACGGGCTGCCGTCGCCGATGTCCGGAACGGACTGGACGACGACCGTATCGATCTGCGTGTTGACCCCGTTCTGCCACTCCTCGACCGAGTAGCCCGCCGGCTGAGGCCGGTGGCACGTGTCCGTGAACGCCATCGGCGTCCCGAAGAAGTCGATCTGGACCCCCCCACCGAAGAGCGCCTCGGCGATCGCCGGGCCCTCCGTCGAGCCGGCCGCCTCGATCGCGGCGACGACCGCGTCGGCGAGCGCGTAGCCCGGCAGGGCGTAGTGGTTGCCGAGCGGCTCGCCGTACTCGGCCTCGAACTCCTCGGCGATCTGGACGACCGACTCGGACTGCGAGCCCTCGCAGTAGGTCGGCAGGCACGCGAAGCCGAGCGACAGGAAGTTCGAGACGTTCCCGGCCACCTCGGTCACGAGCGTGCCGTTCACCGACGCGTTCGTGACGATCCAGGTGTCCATGCCTGCATCGCGAATCGCCCGGACGAGCTGGGAGCCGTATGGCTGCCACGAGCCGTCGTAGACGAAGTCACAACCCTCGACCTCGCCGCGTAGGCGGGTGACCTGCGACGAGAGGTCGAGGTCGGGGCCGCCGACGAAGGTGTCCTCGCCGCAGACCTCGCCGCCGAGCTCGAGCCAGCGGGCCTTGAAGTAGTCGGCCGTCGCCTTGGAGTACTCGAGCGAATCGTCCCTGAAGACGTAGGCTCGCCGCAGCTCCGGCCGGTTCTCGTAGAGCCACTCGGCCATCGCGGAGCCCTCGGTGTCCGAGCCGAGGCCCATGGAACCGCCGTACGGCCCGACGATGTCCGGCGTCGCCACCTTGGGCGAGGACGCGCACAGGGCGATGCCCGGCACGCTGGCACTACCCGCCGCCTGGATGGCCGGGAACGAGAAGTCGAAGTCACAGGTGGCGATGATCACGACCGCGCCGTTTCCGATCAGTTCCTCGGCGTTCGTCGCCGCCTGCGGCTGATCCGACTTCGTGTCGATCCACTGCGTCTCGAGCGGCCGGCCGAGCACGCCGCCCTCTTCGTTGATCTGCGCGATCCGCATCTCGAAGAGCTGGCTCGCCTGCAGGTCGTAGGGCGCCAGGATCCCCGTCTGCGCGGTCGAGAGGCCGATCAGAATCGGATCTCCCGTCGGCGCCTCTCCGGAGGGCTCCTCCGCGGGCTCCGCCGCGCCCGTGTCAGCCGGCTCCTCCGCCGGGGCCGGCTCCGCGGGCGGCTCCGCCGGCTCGGCCGGCGCCTCGGCAGCCGGCTCCGCCGCCTCCTCGTCGCCTCCGCAGGCGGCGGCAAACGCCGCCAACCCGAGGGCGAGCGCGGCGAGCAAGAGCAGCCGCATCGTTCTCGACTTCCTCATTCCTCTCTCCTTTCGTCTCCCTCACAACCCCGGCACGAGCCTAACCTGCCCGAGCCTCCTCAGCTAGCTAAGACGACGATCGCCTCAGCAGGTTTGGCGCCCCTCACCCCCAGTGCGACGCCATCCGCCGCGTGAGCATGGCACGGAACTGCCCCGTCGTCCGCGGCAACAGCTCGCCCGTGCCCCAGTCGAGCACGACGCCGTAGCGGCGAACGAGATCCATCACGTCGAGCTCGCCGCTGCGGTACTGCTCGGCGATCAGCTCGGGATCGGCCTCGAGCCACGCGAGTCGCTCGTCCTGGATGCGCTCGCGCTCGCTCGCGGTCGCCTCGGCGTCGACCTCGTACTCCACGAGCTCGGCATCGAGCTCCCGCACGACCACGCCGTAGTCCTTGCGCGCGCCCTCGAGCGTGACGTAGCCGTCCGCAACGTCCTGCTTCACGGCCTCGGGGTCGCGCTACGAGCGGGTCGCCGAAGCCGCCTCCGCCGGCGGACGGGCGCGTGAACGTGTCGCCCGGGACGATGGGTACGCCCGAGAACACGGCGCCGAGGAAGCGCTCCCGGTCGGTGCCCTTGTTGAGCCAGACGCCGTGCGGGATACGACGGAAGGCCGCCGTTGATGCCCCACGTGATCGAGCGCGCCCGGTCGCACAGGTAGGACATCACCGTCCCGTCCGCGTCGGTCAGCGTCCCGCCCTTCTCGACGCCGAGGCCGCCGCGGTACTCGCCGGGGCCGCCCGAGTCCGGGACGAGCTGGTGCCCGGTCGTGAGCACGGGGCAGAGGCGCTCCTGCCCCTCGAGCGGCTGGACGGCGAGCCCCACGCCGAAGATCGGCGCGGTCGCGTTGGAGCCGTCCTTGCCGTTACGGCCGCCCCAGCCGCCGACCATCCAGTCGTACCACATGAAGATCGGCCGCCCCGGCCGGCGCACGTCGCGGCCGCCGACGAGGAGGTACTCGAGGTTGAACGAGCAGGCGATCGCCCGCTCGGGCATGATCCCCGACCACAGCTCGAAGATCGCGTTCATGATCTTCTCGTAGGGCCCGGAGCAGAAGCCGGTGACGGCGACGGGCCAGGGCGCATTGACGACCGTGCCCTCGGGGCCCATGTCGACGGTGACGACCCGGTAGAAGCCGGAGTTCAGGGGAACGTCCGGGAAGAACGTCTTCGTTCCCGCCACGACGCCGGAGAACGTCGTGCCGAACGCCGAGTTGAGGAACGAGCCGACGACCGGATGCGAGCCCGTGAGGTCGTAGTGGATCTGGTCGCCCTCGATCGTGAGCTTGACCCGGATCGGGATCAGGCCCTCCTCACCGGAGGGGTCGAGATCCATGTAGTCCTCGGTCTCCCAGGTGCCGTCCGGCAGCTCGGCGACCCGCTGGCGGGTGAGGCGCTCGACGTAGTCCTGCACCTCGGAGAACGCCGTCACCACCGTGTCGCGGCCGTACTTCTCGACGAGGCGCAGGATCTCCCGCTCCGCTACCCGCGTCGACTCCGCCTGGGCGTGCAGGTCGCCCTCCGCGTCGCTCGGGGCCCTCGTGTTGGACACGATCATGCGGACGATGTCGCCCAGGTAGCGCCCCTGGTCCCAGAGGCGCACCGGCGGCACGCGGAGGCCCTCCTGGAAGTGCTCCTTCGCGTTGATGTCGAAGGAGCCGGGAACGCTGCCGCCGACGTCGGCCCAGTGGCCGTTGGAGAGCGAGTATGCGATCAGCTCGTCCTCGTGGAAGATCGGTCGCACGATGCGAACGTCGTTGAAGTGGGTGCCGCCCAGGTAGGGGTCGTTCATGGCGAAAACGTCGCCCGGGTGCATGTCGTCGCCGAACGCGTCGATGATCGACTTGCACGTGTAGTGGAGCGTGCCGACGTGGACGGCGATGTCCTGGCTCCCCTGCATGACGGTGTCGCCGCGGATGTCGCAGAGCGCATTGGAGAAGTCCCGCGCGTAGATGACGAAGGAGTGGCACGTGCGCAGGATCTGCTCGGCCATCTGGTCGACCGTGTTGATGAAGGCGTTCTTCAGCACCTCGAACGTCACGGGATCGAGCGTGCGCTGCTCGGCGGTGCTCATCGCGCCACCCCCACTTCCATGCGGATGTTGAGCCACTCGTCGACCTCGGCCGTCACGTGCGGCGGAACGAGCGTGGTCGAGTCGAGCTGGTCGATGACTGCCGGGCCCGCGATCTTCGTACCGGCCGGCAGATCTTCGCGGACGTACACGGGAGTCGCGACGAAGCCTCCCTCCTCCTGGAAGTAGACATCGCGCGAGGCGATCTGCTGCGGCGCCGACCCGCCGTCCGTCGCATGGCGCGCGAACTCGGGCTTCGGGGTGACGCCGACCGCGGTGAGCTGGAGCTGGTAGACCTCGACGGGCGCGTCGTCGCGACGGTACGCGTACTCGCGCTCGTGCTCGGAGTGGAAACGGGCGACAGCCGCATCCATCGAGGCGAGCGGCCGGTCGACCGGGACCGAGAGCGAGCGCCACTGGCCGAGGTAGCGCATCGCGATGTTGCGCTGGAGCGCCATCTGCGCCTCCGGCACGCCCTCGTCTCGAAGAAGCTCGCGCGCCTCGCCCTCGAGCCGCTTGAACTCCGCTTCCACCTCGGCCGGATCCACGTCGGCCGTCCGCCGGAGGAACATCTGCGCGAGATCGTGCCGGATGTCGACCAGGAGGCAACCGAGCGCGGACGTGATACCGGGGTTCGGCGGTACGAGCACCGTCGGGATCGAGAGCTCGCGGGCCAGCGCCGCGCCATGCAGCGGGCCGGCCCCACCGAAGACGACGAGGGCGAACTCGCGAGGGTCGTAGCCCCGCCGGATGGAGATCAGGCGCACGGCGTCGGCCATGTTCGCGTTCGCGACCTGGATGATGGCGCTCGCAGCCTCGGTGGGCTCGAGCCCGAGCGGCCCGACGACGTTCTGCTCGATCGCCTCGGCCGCGGCCTTGGGGTCGAGCGTCATCGAGCCGACGAGCGTCGTGCCCAGCCGTCCGAGCACGACGTTGGCGTCGGTGTTGGTCGGCTGCGTCCCGCCCCGGCCGTAGCACGCCGGCCCGGGGTCGGCGCCCGCCGACTGGGGACCGTTGCGCAGCGAGCCGGCCTGGTCGATCCAGGCGAGAGAGCCGCCACCGGCGCCGATCGTGAGCACCTCGATGGACGGGAAGCAGATCGGGTAGCCGTACTCGACCTGCCACTCCTTCGTCGTGCGCAGCTCGCCGTCGTAGACGAGCGAGATGTCGGTCGAGGTGCCGCCCATGTCGAGCCCGATGGCGTTCCGGAAGCCGCACGTCGCCGCAACGTGGCGGGCGGCGATCGCGCCCGCCGCGATGCCGGAGCCGGCGAGCCTGAGAGCGAACCCGGACGCCGTCCGTGGCGTCATCACGCCGCCGCCCGAGTGCAGAAGGAGCAGATCTCCGTCGTAGCCGCCTTCGGCCAGCCGCTCGCCGAGGCGGCGGACGTAGCCGCCGACGAGAGGCGAGAGGACGGCGTTCGCGACCGTGGTCGAGAAGCGCTCGTGCTCGAAGATCTCCGGCAGCACCTCGCTCGACGTGGTCACGGTGACCCCGGGCAGCTCCTCCTCGAGGAGCTCGCGCATCCGCTTCTCGTTCTCGGGGTTGGCATAGGCGTTGATGAAGCAGACGGCCACCGTCTCGACCTCGCGGCGGCGCAGGATCCCGGCGACGCGCCGCGCGTCGGCCTCGTCCAGAGGCTGGATGACGTGGCCGCTGAAGTCGACACGCTCGCGCACCTCGTAGCGGTCGCGGCGGCGCACGTACGGCGGCGCGACGTCCTTGTAGGCGTCCCAGAGGTCTTCCTTCGTCCCGCGCCGGATCTCGATCACGTCGCGGAACCCCGCCGTCGTCACCATCGCGACCTTCGGGAAACGGCGCGTGAGGAGCGCGTTCGTGGCCACCGTCGTACCGTGCGAGAACAGGCTGACCTTGTCCAGGTCGACGCCGGCGGCGCTGACGCCGTCGAGCACCGCCTCCATCGGGTCGTGGGGCGTAGACGGAACCTTCGCGACCCTCGTGCTCGCGCCCGACTCCTCGAAGACGAAGACATCGGTGAACGTGCCGCCCACATCGACCGCGACACGCAGAGCATCGGCTTTCGCTGCAGCTGCCATGGGGGCGATCTTCCGTCCGCGCGGCCCCTCCCGGCAATAGTGGAAAGCGAGAAGATCGAGCGTGAATCCTAGGGAATCACCAGCGCATGGGATACCGTTCGCCGCGTGTCGCTGACGCTTGGGGATCTCGTCTCGCAGCCGGAGCTCGGCCTCGAGCTCGTGGCGGCATCCCCGGCGTGTCTGCGCCGGCCGGTCGCGGGCGCCCACGCGATCGAGATCGCGAACCCGACCCGCTGGCTCGACACGAGCTGGGTGCTGCTCACGACGGGGTTGAGGCTGCGCGGCGACGCCGCCACGCAGCGGGCGCTCGTCGTCGAGGCGGCCGACCAGGGCCTGACGGCCATCGGCTTCGGCGTCGGCGTGATCTTCCGATCCGTCCCCTCCGCCCTGCTCGACGAGGCGCGGGCGCGGGACTTCCCGATCTTCACGGTCGCGCCCGAGACGCCCTTCCGAGAGATCGTCGGCTTCGTGGAGCGCTCGCTCGCCTCGAGCGACTTCCGCCTCCTGAAGCGCAGGGTCGGCATCGAGGCGAGCCTTGCGGACGCGATGGCGGAGGAGGACCCGGAGGAAGCGCTGATCCGCCGTCTGGGCTCGCTCATGGAAGCCTCGGTCATCATGTACCGGCTCGACGGTCGCGTCGCGGGCGCAGTCGGCGCAGCCCCGCGGCAGGCGATCTGGCGCGAGCTCGGGGCCGACCCGTCGCGGACGGAGTTCGCCGTGGGACGCTGGCTCGTCTTCGCCGAGCCGGTGCTCGCCGGCAACGAGGTGCGGCGCTGGCTCACCGTCGCCACGCGCCAGAGCGGCGCCGCCGAGCAGCTCGCCCGCGGCGTCGTCCACACGGCCGCGCGCCTGCTCGGCGTGGTCGACCTCGCGCGCGACGCCATGCGTGCCGGCGAGCGGGCCCTGCGTGCGGAGCTCCTCGACCAGCTGCTCGATCCGTCCCGGACTGTCGACGTCCCGGGCGACCGCTTCGCGTCGTTCGGGTTCGACGCCGATCGCGAGGCCCGCATCGCGTTGCTCGTATCGGACGGCCTCGGCGAGAGCGGCGCCCCCGCCGACGTTTCCGACGCGAGCCGGGTGGCGCGCGTCGTCGAGACGGCCGCGCAGACGAACGGCTGCCCGTGCCTCGTCGCACGACGGCGCGGTCTGCTCACGATCCTCTTCCAGGAGCGCGAGCGCGACATCGAGGGTTGGGTGGCACGGCTTGCGGCGGATGGCTTCGAGCCTCTGGCCGGCATCGGCCGTGCGTTCCGCGGCGGGGGCGGAGGCGCGCTCGCCTCTCTGCGGGATGCAGAGCTCGCGCTCGACCATCTCCGTCGAGCGGGCCAGGACGGAGGTCAGCGCTCCCTCCGCTTCGAGGACTTCGGGCTGGCGGAATGGCTGCTCGCGTCAGCCGAGCCGCACGCCGTGGAGGAGAAGGCGGCGGCGCTGCTCCAGCCCCTGCGCGCTCACGCCGAGCTCTACCGCACCCTGCTCGCCTGGCTCGAGCTGGACCTCGACGTCCCCGCCACCGCACGAGCGTTGCACCTGCACGAGAACTCCCTGCGCTATCGCCTCCGGCGCATCGAGGCAGTCCTCGGCCGCTCGCTCCGCGAGGGCCGGACGATCGTCGACCTCTACCTCGCCACGACCAGCGAGCGGGCGGCTCTCGACGTCCACTCGCAGCCGGCGAAGACCGACCGCGACGCTGTCGGGGCACGATGAAGGCGATCGTTCAAGACACGTACGGCTCGGCCGGCGTCCTGGAGCTCAGGGACATCGACACTCCGGTGGTCGGGGACGACGAGTTGCTCCTGCGCGTGCACGCGGCCGGCGTCGGCCCTGACGTCTGGCACCTCATGACCGGTCTGCCGTACCTGGTCCGGGTCATGGGCAATGGCCTGCGGGCACCGAAACGGCGCATTCGCGGCTGGGACGTTGCGGGGCGCGTCGAGACGGTCGGCAAGAACGTGACCGAGCTCCAGCCGGGTGACGAGGTGTTCGGCACCTGCGAAGGCTCCTTTGCCGAATACGCGCGCGCCCGGGCGGACAAGCTCGCGGCGAAGCCGGCGAGCCTCACGTTCGAGCAGGCCGCGGCCGTCCCTGTCTCCGGCTGCACCGCCCTCCAGGGTCTCCGTGACACTGGACACGTGCAGCCGGGGCAGAAGGTCCTGATCATCGGTGCGGCCGGGGGCGTGGGGACGTTCGCGGTGCAGGTGGCAAAGGCGTTCGGGGCGGACGTGACCGGCGTGTGCAGCACGACGAAGGTCGAGCTGGTCCGATCGATCGGCGCGGACGAGGTCGTCGACTACACGCGCGACGACTTCGCGGACGGAGCCCGCCTCTACGACCTCATTCTCGACACCGCCGGCCGCCGTCCCCTGTCGCACCTCCGGCGGGCTCTCGCCCCTCACGGGACCTTGGTCATCGTCGGAGGCGAAGGGGGAGGGCGATGGATGGGAGGCTTCGATCGCCAGATCTTCCGGGCGCCGCTGCTGTCGCTGTTCGTGGGTCAGACCCTCCGCCCGCTCGTGTCGAAGGAGCGTCGGGAAGACCTTCAGTTCCTCGGCAAGCTCATCGAGGCAGGCACGGTCACGCCCGTCATCGACAGAACCTACCCGCTGAGCGAGGCCCCCGAGGCCATCCGGTATCTGGCGGAGGGCCACGCGCGCGGCAAGGTCGTCATCACCGTTTGACGCGTGACCGGCACGGCCGAGCGCTACCGAGCCGTCCAGCCTCCGTCGACGAGGAACGAGGCGCCGTGGACGAAGCTCGCCGCGTCGGAGGCGACGAAGAGGACGGCGGCGGCGATCTCCTCGGGGTCGCCGTGGCGTCCCGCCGGCGTGAGCTCACCCGTCGCGTCCTCGTAGCCCGGCTGGGCACGGAGCGCCGCGTTCATCGGCGTCTTGACGTTCCCCGGCGCGATCGCGTTTACCCGGATGCCGAGCGGGGAGAGCTCCGTCGCGAGCGCTTTTGTCATCAGCTCGACCGCGCCCTTCGAGGCGCAATAGGCGACCGAGCTCGGGAAGGCGACGTGGCCGGCGATCGACGAGATGAAGACCACGGACGCGCCCGGGCGCAGGTGCGGTGCGGCGCGCTGCGTGAGGAGGAACGGCGCGCGCACGTTCGTGAGCCACTGTCGGTCGAAGCTCTCGGCGGTCGTCTCGGCGAACGGCATCGGCTCGAAGATGCCGGCGGAGTGGACGAGGACGTCGATCCCTCCGAAGGCGTCGACAGCCGCGCCGACGATCGTCTCGGGCGCATCGTCCGCATTGACGTCGACCGCGACCAGCCGGTGCTCGCCCACCCGCTCGCCACACGCGGCCAGGCGCTCCGCGTCGCGCCCGCAGAGCACGAGACGGGCGCCGGCGTCCGCCATCGCCACGGCGATCGCGAGGCCGATTCCCGAGCTCGCGCCGGTGACGATCGCGACCTTCCCGTCCAGCCCGAACCCCCTCATTGCCGCCTCCTCGCCTCGCGAAGCCGCTTCGTCTCCTCCCTGTCGAGCTCGAGCGAGTCGTCCGCCTCCTCCCGCACGAAGGCGACGCCGTAGGCCTCGCGGGCACGCTCGAAGCTGACGAACCCGGAGAGCACGTCGTCGAGCACGAGCTCGGGCTCCCGCTCCAGCGGGCTTCCGTAGCCGCCTCCCCCGCTCAACAGGTGACCGAGCAGCTCGCCGGGCTCGATGACCTCCTGCGAGATCGGCCGCAGCGGCTCCTCGGCGCCGTCGGTCTTGACCCGGAACGGGATCGAGGGCGCCCCATCGCCTCCGCCCTGCGTGCCCCGCGGCGGATGGTGGTGGCCGTCGGTCACGTAGGCCGCGGTCATCGGGTCGCGCTTCGGCCCGTACGCGACTCGCGTTCCCGGCGCGCCACGTCGCCGGCCGGCCCCCTCGGAGTCGGGGCGGATGCGAAGCTCGCGCACGCGGATCGGGTACTTGAGCTCATCGATCTCGACGCTGTCTCGGAACATGAGCCCGTTCGTGACCGCGTTGCCGTACGTGATCCAACCGTCATGGACAGGGCCGGCGGGCCCGCCCTGCGAGCCGAGGAACTTCTGGTTGACGTAAGCGTCGTCGCCCTTGCGGAAGTCGGTGCCGGAGACGACCGCGAAGCCGGGGCCGATCCCGCACGCGCCCTCAGCGAGGCCGTAGCCCTCCCACGCGTCGGCGATCGCCCGTTGCGTCGTGACGACGAGTCGCTCGCCCACGTTGGTCGTCGCCACCGAGCAGGAATGCGGGAAGCGCGGGATGCCGACGACGCAGTTCTCGCGCAGCTTCACCTTCACCCGCCGGAACGTGCCCGCGTTGTGAGGGATGTCCGGGTCGATCGAGTTGAAGAGACCCGTCATGCAGTTGTTCGTGGCGCACGTCCGCGACTCGTTCACGCCCGCCGGCAGGCAGTCGCCGTTGTCCGTCAGGTCGAGCTCAATCGCCCCGGCGTCCGGATCCACGGTCACCTTGACCGTGATGGGGATACCGTCGGGCGCGGGGCCGAACGGATCGTGGCAGCCGTGACCGACGATCGTGCCCTTCGGCATCTGCGCGATCACGTGCGCGATCCGCCGCTCCGAGTAGTCGAACCACTCCTCGACGAACTGCGCGAGGAGATCGCGGCCGTACTTGGCGCACAGATCCTTCAGGCGCGCCTCGCCGATTCGCGCCGCGCCGACCATGGCCAGGTAGTCGCCGTACCACTGGTCCGGCACGCGGATGCGGCGGCGGCACATGCGGATGATGTCGTCGATGTCCCGGTTGCCTCGCTGCACGCGCACGGCCGGGAAGATCAGCCCTCCCTCCTCGTAGACGTCGCGGGCGTAGGGCATGTAGGTCGTCGGCTGCGCGTTGCCGCAGTCGGCCTGATGCGCCTTCGCTGCCGCCGTGAACACGTGCTTCCCTTCCCAGAAGACCGGCACGAGGATGACGTGGTCGGCGGGATGGGTGTTGCCGAGGTAGGGGTCGTTGTGCAGGAAGGCGTCGCCCTCCTCCAGATCGTCGTGCAGGTCGGTCACCGCCTTGGCGAGGAACTCCATCCCGATCACGTGCACGGGCAGCCCCTCGGCGGAGGCAAGCAGCCGGCTGTCGGCGGTGATCAGCGCGCACGAGAAGTCGCGCGCCATGTTGAGCACGGCGGAGCGGCCGCTGCGCAGGAGCGTGTTCTCCATCTCGCGCACGATCGAGTCGAGCCGGTTCGCGATGACCGCGAGCAGCACGGGGTCGAAGGAGCTCATGCCGCCCCCACCTGCTCGCCGGCGACTTCCCGGTCGCGGACGTCCTCCAGCTCGAGCACGTAGTTCCCAAGGGCGGTGACGGTCACCGAGGAGTCGGGATAGACGACCACCGTGGTCGTCGGCTCGTGGATGATGGCCGGGCCCTCGATCTGTGCGCCTTCCGCGAGCGATGCGCCCTCGTAGCTCGGGACCTCGGTCCGGCCGGTCTCGCCGAAGTACGCGGAGGCGTAGTCGCCGGCTCCGGCGTGCCCCTGCCCGACCTCCCGTGCGCGCACCTGCGGCTTCTCGAGCACGGCCGTGGCACGCACCTTCCAGAGCAGGCACTCGAGGAACTGGCCCGGCTCCCTGACGGCGAAGACGCGCTCGTGCGTCTCGTGGAAGGCCTCCTCGAGCGCACGCACGGCGCCCTCGTCTCGCAGGCGAGCCGGAATCGGCACGTCCAGCTCCCACACCTGCGCCCGATAGCGGGCCTCGACGAAGAAGTCCTTGCGGATAGCGATCGGGCCGAGCTCGGCGAGGCTCGCCAGCAGCGCGTCCGCCTCGGCCTCGACCTCGGCGAGCGTGTCGTCGACGCCTGCCAGGTCGAGCGAGCGCGTCTCCGCGTAGCGGCTGCGCGAGAACTCGGCGATGACGTCGGAGTAGAGCGCGCCGCAGGCCGAGAGCGCAGCGGCGGTGGACGGGACGAGCGCACGCCGGCAGCCGAGCTCGCGCGCGATCGGGGCGACGTTCAGGCCCGACGCGCCGCCGCCGGCCACGATCGTCATCTCGCGCGGGTCGATCCCCTGCGCGATCGTGATCTCGCGGATCGCCCCGACGATGTTCTCGGTCGCCACCGTCAGAGCCGCCTGCGCGGCCTCGTCGAGGCTCAGCCCCAGCGGCTCGGCGACGTGCTCCGCGATCGCCTTCCGGGCGGCCTCCGCGTCGAGCGCCAGACGGCCGCCGAGGAAGAAGCCCGGGTCGATCCAGCCGAGCGCAACCGCCGCATCCGTCACGGTCGGCTCGAGGCCGCCGCGCCGGTAGCAGGCCGGACCCGGGTCGGCCCCGGCGCTGCGCGGCCCGACGCGAAGCAGGCCTCCGGCGTCGATCCAGACGATCGAGCCGCCGCCCGCTCCGATCGACTTGACGTCTACCGAGCGGATGCCCGTGATGTGGCCGACCCAGCGCCCGCCGAGCCACGTCTCGGCGGTCGTGCCGATCTCGCCGCCCGAGACGAGCCCGACGTCGAACGTCGTCCCGCCCGTGTCGCAGACGATGAGGTCGCCCTTGCGCTCCTGGAGCTCCTCGCGCGCGTAGGTGACCGCCGCGACCGGAGCCATGGAGGGGCCCGAGCCGACCGAGTAGATGGGCCGCTCGACAACCTCGTGGGGGCGCCACGCCCCGCCGAAGGAGGTCGAGACGAAGAGGTGCCCCGCGAAGCCCGCCTGGCGCAGGTCGCGCTCCATCGTCGCGAGGTACTCCTGTATGAGCGGCTTCAGAGACGCGTCGATCGCAGTCGACGAGGCTCGCCGGTACTCCCGGATGATCGGGTTCAGCCGGTGCGAGAGCGTGTAGGGCACGCCCGGCCAGAGCTCGTCGAGCAGCTCGCCGACGCGCAGCTCGTGCGCCGGGTTGACGATCGACCAGAGCAGGCATACCGCCACCGCCTCCGCCCGCAGGCCCTGCGCCGCCTCGATCGCTCGGGCGACGCTCGCCTCCTCGAGCGGCGCGAAGGGCTGGCCCTCGGAGTCCATGCGCTCCGAGATCTCGAACGTCAGGAAGCGCGGCACGTACGGAGGCCCATAGGCCTGCTGGCCGAACGGGTCGTGCTTGCCTCCCTCCCTCAGGAGCAGCACGTCCGGGAAGCCCTCGGTCGTGAAGAACGCTGTGCGGGCCGTCGTTCCCTCCACGATTGCGTTCGTGGCGCGCGTCGTCCCGTAGGCGAGGACGTCGGCCTGGGCCAGCAGCTGACCGACCTCGAGCCCGAGCTCCGGCGCGATCTGCGCCAGACCCTCGGCGATAGCGTCGAAGGCGCGCTCGCGGGTCGTCAGCGCCTTGGCGATGCGCAGCCGCCCCTCCTCGTCTGCGACGACGACGTCGGTGAAGGTTCCTCCCGTGTCGACGGAGATGCGGAAGCCCACAGTGCGAAGCGGTATATACGATCCACGCATGAACGAGACTGCCCTCTGGCACTCGCAGGCACTGATGTCCGCCGTCAAGCGCGCCGAGGTCGTGATCGAGCGCGGCGAGGGCGCGTACCTCTGGGACGAGTCGGGGCGCCGGCTGCTCGACGCGCCCGCCGGGCTCTGGTACTGCAACGTCGGTCACGGTCGTACGGAGATCGCCGACGCGGTCGCGCGCCAGATGGCGCGGATCGAGACCTACCACACGTTCAACCAGTACGCGACGCGACCCGCGATCGAGCTCGCGGCGCGTGTGGCCGAGCTCTCCGGGCTACCCGAGCCGAAGGTCTTCCTGACCAGCGGCGGGTCGGACGCGATCGATACCGCCGGCAAGCTCGCCCGCCGCTACTGGTCGGCTCTCGGCAAGCCCGACAAGCAGACGATCGTGACGCGCGAGCGCGGCTACCACGGCCTCCACACGCTGGGCACGAGCATCGTCGGGCTCGAGATCCAGAAGGAGGGCATGGGGCCGCTCGTGCGCGAGACGGTACGCGTCCCGACGAACGACGCGGCGGCCTTCGAGAGGACAGTCGAGGATCTCGGCGCCGACGCGATCGCCGCCTTCTTCGCCGAGCCGATCGTGGGCACGGGCGGCGTCGTCCCGCCGGCCGACGGCTACTTCGAGGCGGTTCAACGGATCTGCCGCGACAACGACATCCTCTTCGTCGCCGACGAGGTGGTCTGCGGCTTCGGACGGACGGGCGAGTGGTTCGGCACGCACCGGTTCGGCCTCGAGCCGGACATGATGGTGTTCGCGAAGGGCGTCACCTCCGGCTACCTCCCGCTCGGCGGCGTCATCGCGGCCGACCGGGTCGCCGCGCCGTTCTGGGAGGACGGGTCGGAGCTCATCTTCCGCCACGGCCTCACCTATGCGGGACACGCGACAGTCTGCGCCGCGGCGCTCGCGAACCTCGACATCCTCGAGCGCGAGCAGCTCGCAGGGCGAGTCCGCGAGCTCGAGAGCGTGCTCGCCGCCGCGCTGCGACCGCTCGAGGCGAGCCCGCTCGTGCGCGAGGTACGCACCGGCATCGGCCTCCTCACGGGCATCCTCGTCGAGGATCACCCGACAGCGCTGCGCGTCTCGGAGCGCTGCCTCGACAGGGGCGTGCTCATGCGGGCGCTGCCCGACGCGGTCCTGCACGTCTCTCCGCCCTTCGTGGTAACCGAGGAGGACATCCGCTTCCTCGCCGACGTCCTCGCCGAGGCGCTCGACGAGGAAGCCGCCGCCGCCGCTGCGGCCTGAGCGGCTGCGCGGCCCGGTGGCCGGCTCCTGATCGACGTTCGCTCCAGGCGATCACCGACGATCAGACTCGAGCCAGCCGAGCCCGCACCCTTGCCAGCCCCGTGAAGGGGGACCACACGATGCATGAGATCAGAGAGCTCATCACAGGGCTGCACGAGAAGATCGGCGAGGTCATCTACGAATCGCCCGATTTCACCGTCACGCAGCGCGAACTGGATGTGTTCGCTGCGCTCACCGAGAATATCGATCCAATGCACAACGACGTCGAGTGGGCCGCACAGGGCCCTTGGGGCCAAACCATCGTGCATGGCCTCTTCATTCTCGGTTTGGTCTCGAAGTTCTATAAAGACTCCGGTTTGCCGATCCACACGACCGACAGGATGTACGCCCTGAACTATGGCTTCGACAGAGTGCGGTTTCCGACGCCGTTTCTCACCAATCGCGCCGGGCGGTGCACGATTCGCCTGCTCGATATTCTCGACAAGGGTGAGGGTCGCTATATTCTTACTACCGAGTTTGTCGTGAAGCAGGTTGGTCACGATAAGCCTGCCATGGTCGCTACATTTCTCCCGATGGTTGTTACGACCGAGTACTGAGCCGATATCCTCGGGTCACGATATTCGGGAGGGAGGTAGCAATGGACTCCATGCCGGCCATAGTGGATTATCTCTTTCGGCACGCGGAGAACGTCACCTGATCACAAAGCCATTGCTGACGAGCACCGCTGTTACAGCTATGGCGCGTTGAAACCACGAGTTCGTGCTCTCGCCGACCACTTGCGCAGGATCGGCATTGGCCGGGGTGACTTCGTCGCCGCGCTGACGCCGCCGCGCGCCGATGCCTACACGCTGTTTCTGGCACTCAATGCGATCGGCGCCATCTGGCTAGGACTGAACCCAAGATACACGCCGCGTGAAATGACGTATATCGTCGGAGACGCGAAGCCGAAAGCCTTGTTCTTCGTTTCCGAGCTGGATGGGCGGACATACCTTGAGGAAGTCAAGAGCATGGTCGTTGCCAACGCGTGCGTTGAGAATGTCATTTGTCTCGACGGTGCAACATCAGATGAAACTCTTGGAAACATCTCGAGCTTCGAAACGTTCCTGGCTGGCGGCTCGCCACATTCGGACGCAACTGATATCGAGCGCGTGGGCGACGATATCGCCGCAATAATCTATACCTCCGGTTCCACCGGCCGTCCCAAAGGCGCTTTGCTGCCCAATAGGTGCATGGTGCATCGGGCGCTTGTCCAGAACGAGGACTATGTCATGAAGGCCGGCCGGCCGCACTGTTACGTGATCCTCCCGATCAACCATGTCGGTAGCATCGTCCTGACGTGCGCCTTCTCCATCGTGAATGGTGGATCGCTGACGTTCCGGGAACGATTTGATCCCGACCGAGTTGGCAGAGATGTCTTCGAGAATGACATCAATTTCCTGGTCATGGTTCCGACGATGTATCAACAGATCTTTGCATCCCCACAGTTCAACGAAGCGGACTACAGGAATTGCCAAGTCTTCTTCTGGGGCGGCGCGAACCTGCCGAAAGAGTTTATTCGCAGACTGCGAACCATGGGACACGGAGAAGTGCGTACCAACTATGGCGCGACCGAGCTTTGCTCGTCGGTCACCCGCACCGATCCCGACCTCGACATCGACATCTTGGCCCAGACCGTCGGATATGCACTCGACGACGAACTGCGCGTCGTCAAGGACGACGGCACTGTTGCCGGGATCGGCGAGGTGGGTGAAGCTCAGGTCCGGAGAGAGTGGATCATGGCCGGCTACCTGAACAGGTCCGAGGCGTCGAAAGAGGCATTCACCGAGGACGGTGAATGGTTCAGGACCGGCGACCTGATGGAACTCATGGAAGACGGTAAGAACCTGCGGTTCGTCGGACGTACGTCAGACATGTTCAAGTCCGGCGGACATAATGTCTATCCTCGCGAGATCGAAGAGTGGCTCGAAGAACACCCGGCTGTCGAGATGGTGGCTGTTCTCGGCAAGAAGGATTTGCTTTTCGATGAGGTCGGCCACGCCGTTGTCCTCAACAGAGCCGGTACGAAGCCGACTGAGGAGGAGATGAAGGAGTGGTGCAGGAAGGGCCTTGCCAACTTCAAGGTGCCCAAGAGCTTCGAGTTCCGGTCCAAAATGCCGATGCTCGGCACTGGCAAGATCGACAAGATGGCGCTGCGTGCCGAAATGGATACGGCCTCTGGAGGAGGATAGGGATCACAGCGGTCTGACCGTGTCCGGCATGGTCGAACCAGCGGTGATGCGGGCGCCGCGAGCGCACGACGATCGCGGATGACGTGGCAGCCGAGCGGGCGCGCGATCTCGTCCGGCGCCGGTTGGAGGCCTCGGGGCCGAACCAGCTCTGGGTCGCCGACGACACCTACCTGCGTACCTACACGCGCTCGGCGTATCTGGCGTTCATCGTCGATGTCTACAGCCGGATGCTCGACGTCTGGCGGGTCGCAACGCACATGCGCGTCCGCGAGGCTCGGCTGGACGCCTGCGAGATGGCCGACACGCTGCGCCAGCCCCACCGGGCCTCATCGCCCATTCGGACAGGACGTTCACCTTGGATCCGGCGCCGACCGCGGCCTGGGTTCATACGCCCGCCGGCTTGCGTCTCGGTGCCGACGATCGTCGAGAGGCGCGATCGGCGCGTTACCCTTCCCTGGGCATGGCCGCGACGCTGACGCTCGCCGACGTCGACCTCCTCGACCACGATCTCTTCGCCGACCACGAGCCGTGGGAGATCTTCGAGCTGCTGCAGAGCGAGGCGCCCGTGTTCCGCCATCCGGAGCCCGACGGGCCCGGGTTCTGGTGCGTGACGAAGTACGACGACGTGCTCGACGTCCTGCGCGACACGGCGACGTTCTCGTCCGAGGTCGGAGGCGCCGCGACGATCAACGACCTGCCCGAGGACGTGCTCGCCGCCCGTCGGAACTTCATGGAGACCGATCCGCCACGGCACACGCAATTCCGGCGCATCTTCGCGGCCGACTTCACCCCACGCGCCGTGGGGCGCTACGAGGACTGGCTGCGCGACATCGTGCGCGAGGTGCTGGACGATGCCCTCCGCCACGACGAGCTCGAGGCGGTGCACGACATCGCCGCGCCGATCCCGATCCGCGTCCTCGCCCGCATCCTGGGCCTGAAGGATGAGCACCTGTCCCGGCTGGTCGAGCTAGGCGACCGGCTGCTCATCGACACGGAGCCGGAGTACGTCGGCGAGCTCGCGTTCCAGGGGGAGCGCGAAGAGGACAAGTACCTGCCTTTCGGAAGCCCCTGGGCCGAGGAGCTCTGCCGGCTGGGACGCGAGTACTACGGGGAGCGGCGAGAGCATCCACGCGATGATGTCCTCTCGTTGATCGCGAACGGCGAGCTCGACGGCTGCCCGCTCTCCGGCCGCGACCTCGACAACACGTTCGCGATCCTCGTCGTCGCGGGCAACGAGACGACCCGGCAGTCGATCGCCTCGGGTCTTGCCGCCTTCGCTCGCAACCCCGACCAGTGGGAGCTGCTCCGCCGCGAGCCGGAGCTCGTCCCGAGCGCGGTCGAGGAGGTGCTGCGTTACTCGCATCCCGTCTGGCACTTCCGGCGCACAGCGACCCGCGACACGGAGATCCGCGGCGTTCCGATCGCGGCCGGCGACAGGGTGGTCATCTGGTTCGCAGCCGCGAATCGCGACGCGGACGAGTTCCCCGACCCACACCGCTTCGACGTCCGGCGGGCGCCCAACGACCACGCCACCTTCGGGCGCACCGGCCCGCACTTCTGCCTCGGCGCCCACCTCGCACGCTTCGAGCTCCGGGTCCTGCTCGAGGAGCTCGTCCCCCGCGTGGAGCGCATCGAGCTGGCGGGAGAGCCGCAGCGGCTGCGCTCGAACTTCACGAACGGCCTCAAGCACCTCCCGCTCCGCCTCATTCGAGCCAGCCTGGCCTGACACGCCACCCCTCCAATGGGGGGTTCTCGCCTGATCCGGGTAGCCGATAACAGGCGCATGAGCTACGACCCCGTACATCGGAACCTTCCCGCTCTCAGACCCGGTGCCGGCACGCCACGCCGTGGATTCGCGACAGCGGGCTCTCCCCCGCGCACGTTCCGTGGCCTCCCGGTGCCAAGGCGGCTCGCGCGGCTCGGGACGGTGCTGGCCTTCGCATCGCTCGTACTCGTGTGCGGCGGCATCGGCGGATGGGCGGCGCTCGGATCGGAGCTCGGCGAGGGGGACGACGGCCGCGGCCCATGGCCGCTCGTCCTCGGCGCCGCGTTCTGCATCGGGCTGCTCGGCGCCGGCTGCGGCCTCGTCGCGCTCGGGCTCGGCAACGCCGCTCGCCGTCAGGCGGTCAGCGCCCTCTGCGTCTCGCTCGTCGCGCCGGTCGCGGTAGGGCTCATCGCGCTCGCGCTCTTCTTCTCCACCACCGGCACGAGCTTCGGCCTCGGCGGCTAGGGCCGCCGCACGCCTCGCGGCGTGAGGACGGCGTAGGGTGAGCCGGGGATAGAGTGGCCGCCGGTGCAGCGCATCTCCCGTGACCAGGCGCACGTGTACGCGCTCGACGGCTCGCTCGAGCCCGTGCTGCGTGTGGCCGCCGGCGAGCCGTTTGCAGTCGAGACCGACGATGCCTCCTCGGGCCTGCTGACCTCCGGCGAGGTCGCCCCGACGCTCGAGAATCTCCCCTACGCGCGCTTCAGCCCGGCCAGGGCGAATCCGGTCGGGGGCCCGGTGCACGTCGACGGCGTGGCCGCTCGCGGCCGGGTGAAGATCGAGATAGCCGCGATCGACCTCGCCGACACGGGGATCTGGTACAACCGCCCGCCGCTGTCTCCGTTGCGCGACTCGCAGGCCTGGCCCGAGGGCAACGAGGCGTTCGCAGCGCTCGTCCACCACGGCGAGGGCGAGGCAGAGGTTGGGCGCCTGCGCTGGCCGCTCTCGCCCATGATCGGCACCCTCGCCTGCGCTCCGGAGTGGGAAGTGCACTCGACGACCGCGGGCCAGGGCCCGTTCGGTGGCAACCTGGACGTCGTCGACTACGGCGTGGGCGCCACGGTCTACCTCACGTCGTACCATCCGGGCGGCCAGCTCTTCGTCGGCGACGTGCACGGCTGCCAGGGGGATGGAGAGTGGGCCAGCGTCGCAGACGAGAGCCGGGCCGAGGTCGTGCTTCGCGCCTACCCGGAGCCGGGGGAGCCCCTCCCCGCTCCGCGCGTCGTCACCGCCGACCGGATCGTCGCGCTCGGGATCGAGAAGCCGCTCGAGTCGGCCACCCGCCGGGCAATCCTCCATCTCATGGGCTGGCTCGTCGACGAGCTCGGCTTCACCAGGCGCGAGGCCTACCTCTCGGTCGGGCTCAATCCGGACTTCCGCATCCGCGTGTACCAGATGACCTCGGCGTACGGGCTCGACTACGTCGCCGGCGCATCGCTCCCGCGCGCCTTCGTGGGTCTAGATGATTGATCTGCGATTGACCGGTAACCGTGGCACCATCTTCACCGATCAATCATCTAGTCGACGAGCGGCCTGACCTCGCCGCCGACGACCTCGAAGAACGACGGCTCACGCGTGTCGGTGTCGAGGACGGCGAACGTCGCCGGCACGTCGGCGCGCGTCGACGGGTCCCAGCCGAGCAGCGTTCCCGGGTTGAGGGCGAGCGCGGCCTCCTGCTCGACCCGGAAGCGATGGTCGTGTCCGAAGCAGACGAGGTCGAACGAGCCTGAGCGGGCGAGCTCGAGCGCCAGCTCGGGGAAGTGGTTCATGGCGACACGAAGGCCGTCGAGCTCGTCCCTGTAGACCTCGCCCCACAGGTGGACGTGCTGGTGGCCGGCGGCGTTCTTCGCGATGCGGAAGAGATCGCCGTCGTTGTTGCCGAACACGGCGTGGATCGGCCGGCCGGTGAAGCCCTCCGCGAGCAGAGGGACGACGAACGGCGAGCAGAAGTCGCCGCAGTAGAGGAGCACATCCGCGTCGTCGAGCGAGCCGAGCGCCGCCCGGAGGTTCCAGACGTGGTCGTGGACGTCCGAGAGGACGGCGACCTTCACGCCCCTCCAGGATAGTGCGTGAGGGCATCGACGTTCACGGGATCGTGCCGCGGCGAGCCAGCCACTCCATCGGTTGGTGCGTCACGGAGGCGACCTGATCGAAGTGCCGGTCGTAGTGAAGGAGGATCGCCTCGCCGACCTCGGCCACCGCCGCCACCAGGAGATCGGTCGGTGTCGGCCCGCGGTGCTGGCTTCGCGTGGCGAGCGTCGGCATGGCGAGATCTCTTTTGAGCAGATAGGGATATCACGGCTATACGCCGCTAGATATCGCTAGTTCGAGCCATGTCCTCTCCTCACATCGATGCCGACCACCCACGCTGCTCCTCGACGTCGACCGCGATCACCGCGCCGAGCGGGTCGGCGGCGTACTGCTCGTACTTCGCACGCAACAGCGCGTGTGCCCGCTCCGCCTCCGCCCCGCCCTCGATCACCCGCGCCCGCCCGCGCAGGCGCACCCACCACAGCTGCGACCAGTCCTCGTGCCACTCGTCGACGAGGACGCACACCTCCGGGTTCGCGCGCACGTTCTCGAGACGCTGGAGCGCCCGCGAGCGCTTCGGCTTCGCGTCGACGGCCGTGTAGAGCGTGTCCGCATCCAGCGCGAAGCACACTGGGACGAGGTGCAGCTGCCCATCCGGTGTCAGCGTGCCGAGGCGCGCCACGCGGGCCGTCTCGACCCTGCGGCGCGCCTCGGCCTGATCCATCAGCGCTGCCGAGCCTCCCGTATGAGCGACAGCACGTGGCTCGGGTCGAGCGGAGTGCGCTCGACGCTCACCCCGAGGGGGCTGAGCGCGTCGACGACGGCGTTGACCACAGCGGCAGGCGTCGCGATGGTGCCGCCCTCGCCGCAGCCCTTGACGCCCCCGTCGGTCACGGGCGACGGAGTCTGCAGGTGGCCCACTTCGATCGGCGGGATGTCGAGCGAGGACGGGTAGAGGTAGTCGAGCAGGTTGCCGGCCAGGAAGTTCCCGTCTTCGTCGTAGCGCAGCTCCTCGTAGAGCGCGCCGCCGACTCCCTGGGCGGCTGCGCCGATGAGCTGGCCGTCGACGACCATCGGGTTGAGGATGGTGCCGCAGTCGTCCACGATCACCACCTTCTCGACCTTGACGGCGCCCGTCTCTGACATCGACCTCGACGACGGCGGCCACGCAGCCGTTCGCGTAGGTCTCCGGCGGGTCGTAGGAGCGGGTGGAGGTGAGCACGGGGTCGATGCCCGGCGGGCGCCGGCCGCCGACGAAGGCGCCGAAGTACGCGGTGAAGCCGACCATCATCATCGGCATCGCCTTCTCGGGCGCGCCCCGCACGATCGCGTTGCCGTCCTTGAGCTCGATGTCCTCGGGCGCGACCTCGAGCGCGAGCCCCGCGATCTGCTTCACCTTCTCGGCAACCTCCTCGGCCGCCCGCGAGATCGACCCGTAACCGATCACGGCGCCGCGACTACCGAACGTGCCCGCTCCGTACGCGACCTGATCCGTATCCCCCTGGACGATCTTGACGCTCTCGATCGGCACCGAGAGCTTGTCGGCGACGACCTGCGCCATCGTCGTCTTGTGCGCCTGGCCGTGGGAGTGCAGGCCGAGCGCGACGACGACGGACCCGTCCGGCTCGATCGTGACGCGGGCCGAGTCGAGGTAGTCGAACGGGAATCCCATGCGCTTGGCGAGCTCGCCCGACCAACCGCCCGGCTCGAGGAAGGGGCTCAGGCCGACGCCCAGGTAGCGGCCCTCGGATCGAGCCTCCTCCTGGCGCCGCCGGATCTCGTCGTAGCCGATGAGCTCCATCGCCTTGCGCTGTGCCTCGGAGTAGCTTCCTCCGTCGTACTTGCACCCGGTCGCCGAGACGTAGGGCTGTCCGTCCGGGATCGTGTTCTTGAGCCGGAGCTCCATGGGATCGATCCCGAGCTCGCGGGCCGCCTCGTCGACGAGGAGCTCGCGGGCGGTCTGGCCGCTCGTCCAGCCGACGCCCCGGTAGGCCCCCGAGGGGCACTTGTTCGTGAACGCCGCGTCGACCTCGAAGCGGACCGCTTGCACCCCGTAGAGGTTGGGCAGCATCACGGCGGCGCAGAGCGAGTCGACCAGAGGCGTGAACGGGTAGGCGGCGTAGGCGCCCGCATCGGTCAGGTAGCGGCCCCGCATGGCCAGGAAGGTCCCGTCGGCCTTCGTCGCGAGCTCCAGCTCGCAGATGATCTCCTTCGCGTGCAGGCTGGCGGCTAGCGCCTCCGAGCGGTCCTCGACCCACTTCACCGGACGGTTGACGCGCTTCGAAGCCGACGAGACGAGGTAGTCCTCCGGCCAGAGGTGGAGCTTGAGGCCGAACCCGCCGCCCACGTCCGGGGCTATAACCCGCAGCTGCTTCTCGGACAGCCCGATCGCATGGCAGAGAAGCGTGCGGACGAGGTGCGGGATCTGCGTCGACATCCAGATCGTCATGTCCTGCGAGCCGGCATCCCAGTCGGCGACGAGGCCCCGGCCCTCCAGCGGCACGGCATGGAAGCGGCCGTGGTGGAAGCGCTTCCTGAAGACGTGGTCGGCCGCGGCGAACTCCGCCTCGACGTCTCCCTGCTCGTACTCGATATGCGCGAAGTTGTTCGACTCCGTGCCGTCGTGTAGCAGCGGCGCGCCCTCCGCGAGCGAGCGCTCCGCGTCGACGACGGGCTCGAGCGGCTCGTAGTCGACATCGACGAGCTGAACTGCGTCCTCCGCGACGTAGCGCGACGAGGCAACGACGCAGGCGACGGCCTCGCCGACGAAGCGAACCTTCTCCCCGGGCAGCACCGGCCGGTTGTTCGGCACGACCTCGTCGCGGGGAAGGCCGGTCGCGATCGGCGCGAGATCGCCGATGTCCTCGGCCGTGAGCACAAGCGCGACGCCCGCGAGCTCCCGTGCGCGCGACGCGTCGATACGGGTGACGGTCGCGTGCGCGAAGGGGCTGCGTACGAAGGCCGCGTGCAGCATCCCGGGCAGCTGGATGTCGTCGACGAACTTGCCGAGGCCCCGGAGCAGCCTCCCGTCCTCGACGCGGGGAACCGACTGGCCGACGTAGGGCGCCGCCGTCTCGGTGGTCGCCATCAGGATCCTCCTCCGAGCTTGCGAGCAGCGTCCTGCACCGCGGCGACGATGCCCACGTACCCCGTGCAGCGGCAGACGTTGCCCGCCAGGTGGTCGCGGATCTCCGCCTCGCTGGGCGATGCGTTGCGCTCGAGGAGGTCGACGGTCGCGATCAGAAGACCGGGCGTGCAGAAGCCGCACTGGAGACCGTGTTGCTCGTGAAAGGCCTGCTGGACAGGGTGCAACTCGTCGCCGGTCGCCAACCCTTCGACGGTCTCGAGGCTCGCGCCCTCCGCCTGGACGGCGAAGACGAGGCAGGAGCGCACCAGCTCTCCGTCGAGCCGGACAGAGCACGAGCCGCAGACGCCCTGCTCGCAGCCCACGTGCGTCCCGGTCAGGCCCAGCTCGGCGCGCAGGAAGTCGGACAGCAGCGTGCGCGGCTCGGCGATGCCGCGCCGCTCCTCGCCGTTGACGGTCAGGCGGACGACGTTCTCGCCCTCGACGATCGTGGCCATCAGCCCTCCCCTCCCGCCTGCGCCAGCGCTCGCGCGACGAGCACTCCGACGACGTCCCTGCGGTACTGGGCCGTGGCGTGCGAGTCCGATTTCGCATCGATCTCCTCCGACGCGAGCCTGGCCGCCTCCGCGGCGCCCTCGGCCGGCGTACGCCCGGCGAGCGCCTGCTCGGCACCGGTCGCCCGGAGCGGCCGGTCCGAGACGCCGAAGAGGGCGACACGGGCCGAACGGCACGCCCCTCCGTCCATTGCGAGCGCGACCGCGACGCCGGCGAGCGCGAAGTCGCCTGCCTTCCGGGCCACCTCGGCGAAGCCCGTCCGGACGTCGTCACGGGGGAAGCGCACGTGCGTCAGCACCTCGTCGGGCTGGAGCGCCGTCGTGAAGTAGGTGACGAACAGGTCGTCGGCCCGGATCGTGCGATCGCCGCCGGGCCCGCGCGCGACGACCTCGCCGCCGAGCGCGAGCAGCACCGCCGGCAGCTCGGAGGCCGGGTCGGCGTGCGCGATCGACCCGCCCACGGTGCCGCGTGCGCGCACGCCCGGGAAGGCCACGTGCTGTAGCGCGGTGTGGACGAGCGGTGGAACGTCGGCTGAGCGCTCCAGGGCGGCCTGACGCGTGGCCGCGCCGACCTCGACGCTCCCGTTCGAGGAGATGCCCTGGAGCCCGGCCGCGCGGTTGACGTCGACCAGGACTCCCGGAACGGCCAGGCGCATGTTCATGAGCGGCACGAGACTCTGGCCGCCGGCCAGGATCTTCGCCTCATCGCCGTGCTCGCCGAGCGCCGCGACGACCTCGTCGACGGTCTCGGCGGCGACGTACCTGAACGGGGCGGGCTTCACGCCACCTCCTCTCCCTGCGCAACGCGGTTGGTAGGGGCCGGATCTTATCCGGCCCGAGAACGACGGCCTACAGTCCGGTCTGGGACGGCCCCTACAAGAGCGAGGGCATCACCTTGTCGTGGATGAGTCGCAGCTGGCCCTGCTGGCTCGGGACCCCTGCGACCTGGATCCCCGACCAGGCCTCGACGAGGTAGGGGTCGATCGGCGCGCAGATCATGTGGTCGAACCCGGACGGGATGACCTCGTTCTTCACGCGCTCGACCCACTCCTCCGGCGTCCCGGACATCGACAGCTTCTCCGTCAGCTCGATCGTCGTCAGGTCGATCGCCTTCCCGACGTCACCGACGTTGAACGCGTCCATGATCGGCTGTACCGCCTCGGGGTCGATGCCGTGGCGCTCGATCTGCTCGCGCGGCATCGCGGGGATGTAGAAGGCGACGCAGACGCGCGCGGCCTGCTTCGCCGCGTCGCCGTCCTCGGAGATCGACGTGACCATCCAGGCGCCGAGGTCGAGCTGGGAGACGTCGCGGCCGGCTCGCTCGGCGCCGATCCTGACGTGCTCGCTGGCGTAGCTCATGGCCTCTGTCGAGTACGCGAGCGCCTGGTGCATGCCGTCCGAGATCTCGCCCGCGAGCTCGAACGACCTCGGGCCCCGCATCGCGCCGATCTTGAGCGGCACGTGGCCCTGCACCGGACGCGCGGAGGTAAAGAGGCCGGTGTAGCGGTAGAACTCGCCCTCGAAGTCGATCTTCCCTTCGTCCAGCATCGTGCGCATGACGTGGTGGGCCTCGCGCAGGCGGCGGATCTGGCCCCCGGTCTTCCAGTCGACGTGGTACTGGTCGAGCATCGCGATGTTGCCGACGGAGAACACGCACTCCGCGCGGCCGCCCGACAGCTCGTCGAGCGTCGCCACCGTATGGGCCAGGATCGTCGGCTCCTTGAGGATCACGTGCGTGACGCACGGGCTCAGCCGGATGCGGCTCGTCCGGGTCGCGGCAACCCCGGCGATCAGCCAGCCGTCCTTGTGGTAGGTCTCGTCGGCCATGTAGGCGCCGTGGAAGCCGAGCTCGTCGGCGAGCGCGATCGTCTCCACGATCTCGGCCACGGGGTGGTCGGGCAAGGACGCGTAGCTGAACCACATGGTGAGCTCCTCATCCGGATCTAGGCGGTGATGGGCACGTGGCCCGGCTGTGCCCGCACGCGGTCGATCCAGGCACGGACGGCCGGGTACCGGGCGAGATCGAGGCCGCCCTCGTCCGCGACGTGGGTGTAGGCGAAGAGGCCGATGTCGGCGATCGAGTAGCGCTCGCCCACGAGGAAGTCGCGCGAGGCGAGATGGGCCTCCATCTTGTCGAGGGCGCGGTAGCCGCCGGCCTGCCGATCGGCAAGCGCCTCCTTGCTCGGCGCCTTGTCGAAGAGAGCCCAGAAGCGCGCGACGGCGATGAACGGCTCGTGATCGTACTGCTCGAAGAAGAGCCACTGGAGCACCTGGGCGCGTTCGAAGGAGTCGGTGGGCACGTACTCGGTGCCGTCGGCGAAGTACCACGTGATCGCGCCCGACTCCCCGAGCGTGCGGCCGTCGTCGAGCTCGATGGTCGGCACCCGGAGCGCGGGGTTCTTGCCGCCGAGCACGTCGGCACGGTTCGAGCGGTCGACCACGTCGAGCTCGACGCGCTCGTACGGGATGCCGAGGTGCGCGAGCAGAAGGCGCACCTTGTAGCAGTTGCCCGAGACCTGGCTGTTATACAGGCGGATCACCTACGGTGATCCGCCTCGTGGAGGGGCCGATCCCATCCGTCCCGCCGAACCGCCACCACCGGCTGTAGGGGCCGGATATATCCGGCCCCTGCGTTCCAGGGACTCGAATGGTCGATCCAGACGGCGCCGCAAGCCGTAGGGGCCGGATCTCATCCGGCCCGCTCTTCTTCCTCCAGCTCCGCCAGCAGCTCCGAGGGATGAATCAGGCTGTCGGCCCAGTGGTCGTGCATCCAGCGCAGGTGCTCCCAGCGCGAGTCGACGATGCGGTTCACGTCCCAGTTGGGCATGACTTGCTGCGAGACGCGCTCGGTCATGAGCGCCGGATCGACCTCGTACACGTGCTCGAGCCGCTCGATCACGACATCGGTCACGCGCCGCGCCTCCGGCGGTTTCTCCGCGGCGAGCCGGAAGCCGAGCATCAGTCCACCTCCTCCATTCGGACGTCGTCCTCATAGGCGCTGTCGAGCAGGTACTTGCCCGGGTTCATGATGTTGTTCGGGTCGAGCGCGCGCTTGATCGTCTTCATCACCTCGAACGCTTCGCCCAGCTCGACGGGCACCATGTCGACCTCGCCCGCGCGGCAAGAGCCGTGGCAGGCGGTCAGGGAGCCGCCGAGCTCGACGGCGACGCGGCCGATCTCGCGCTTCGCATCGACCCACGCGGCCCAGCTCTCGTCGTCGAAGTCCATCTCGAGGATGCCGACGTCGATCTCGACGAGGAAGTCGCCCCAGGGCTTGTAGGCGCCGTTCGTGTAGAAGAACATGCCCCAGTCGTCGAAGATGTGGTGGCGCTTGCGCAGGTCGGCGACGATCGCATGCCACCGTTCGCGGATCACGGGCAGCGTACTGTAGGGCATCGCCGCGTCCTCGCAGTGCCACGACATGGGGACGACCTGACCATTCGCCAGCCGCCCGTGCAGCGGGACGGCGTAGCGGTCGTGGCGGGATGCCCAGTCGCCGTGCGAGATCTCGTCGCCGAGGAACAATGCGTCGGCTTCCTTCGCGATCCGCATGAGACGTTTCGCGCCCGCGCGCACCTCGTCGGCGTTCCCGTAGGAGGCGCACGCGACAACACCCTTTACCCAGTCGGGCTGCGGAATGAACGACTCGTCGTCGCGGCGCAGGTAGTCGAGCTTCCACTCGTCGAAGAGGACGACGCCGGCGAGGGTGGCCACGCCGGCGCGCGCGAGCGAGCCCGACAGCTCGTAGGCCTTGTCGTAGCTGTCGAGCGCCCAGAACGAGGAGAACTCGGCCTCCGGCCGCGGCACGAGCTCGAGCGTGGCCTCCGTGACGATGCCGAGTGTGCCCTGGTGCCCCATGAACAGGTGCTTGAGCTGGTAGCCGGAAGACGACTTCCGCGTCTTGCGTCCGCCGCCGTCGCCGATGTTCACGATCTCGCCGTTCGGCAGCACCATCTCGAACGAGATGACGAGGTCACGCACATGGCCGTAGCGGGCGCCGATCAGGCTCCAGCCGCTCGTCCCGATGCGGCCGCCGACCAGCGAGCACGGGTAGGAGGCGGGGTTGTCGGGGTAGTGGTACCCGTAACGCCGCAGCTCCTCGTTGAGCTTGAGCATGTTGATTCCGGGACCGACCGTCACCGTGCGGTCGACGTGGTCGATCTCCTTGATCTCGTTCATGAGCTTGACGTCGACCATGATCCCGCCCCTGAGCGGGACGGCACCGTCGGTCAGCCCGGTCCCGCCTGCCCGCGGGACGACCGGGACGTCCTGGCGGTTCGCGAGCTTGACGACCTCGGAGACCTGCTCTGCGCTCGTCGGCAGAACGACGACCTGCGGCGCGTAGTCCTCCCACCGGTGCACCGGGAACGGCGACGGCACGCGGGCCCGGTTCAGCCGGGCGGGCCGATCGGTGAAGACGTGGTCGTCGCCGCAGATCGCGACCAGCTCGTCGACGATCGCGGTATCGAGCCCTGCAATCGTGGCCATCTCAGTCCTCCAGGCCCGCCGCCCGCGCGACGAGCTCCATCAGATCGACGACGTCGATCTCCTTCGCCTCCCCGGCTGCCGCAAGCGGCCGCTCCGACCAGACGCAGGCGGACACCAGCGTGTCCACCTCGAGCTCGGCGGCCTTTTCGAGCCGCCGGCGGCTGATCTCGGCTGTCAGGTCGGGTCGCTCGATCGGCAGCCCGGCGCCGCCGCCCGAGCAGTACGACCACTGCGTGACGTGGTCGACGTCCCTGTACGTCAGCCCGGGAATCGCCCGCAGGATCTCGCGCGGCGCCTCGTGGATTCCCTTGCGCTTGTTCAAGCGGCAAGCATCGTGATACGTGGCGGTCGTCTCGATCGGAACGGAAAGCGTCAGCTTCCCGTCCCGTATGAGCTCGGCCACGAGCTCGACGACCAGCACGATCTCGAAGTCGTAGTCATCGCCGAAGTAGGCCGGGTAGTCCTCGGTGAACGTGATGTAGTCGTGCGGGTCGAGGACGAGGATCCGCTTCGCGCCGACCGCGCGCCAGTCCTCGACGTTGTGGCTCGCGAACCGCTTCGCCTGGTCGAGGTAGCCCATCTCGGCGGCCGGGCCGCCGCAGCACCACTGCTCGCGCATGAGGCCGAACTCGACCCCGGCGGCCTTCAGCACCTTGGCGACGGCGCGCGGCTGGGAGGTGCGGTAGAACGCCGCCTCGCAGTCGCAGAAGAGGACGGTCTCACCGCCGGTCGACAGGTCCAGGTCGGCCGCCCAGTCGCGGACGTGCTCCTGGGAGACCGTCGTCTCGCCGTCGACGACCGGCTCGTTCTTGCCCTCGTCGGTCAGCGCGTTCCAGCGCTTCCAGCCCGGCTGCTCGATGCCCGCCTCGACGCACTTCGCGCGGATCGCCTTGACGAGATCGACCGTGCGTGTGCGAAAGCGGTAGAAGTCCCCCGCGAACAGCGTGTTCGGACAGCGCAGCTCGCACGCTCCGCACTGCGTGCAGTGGACGTAGTCGCGAGCGACCTCCTCGAGCTCCAGCAGGCCCTTGTCCATCGCGACGACGTTGGCGTGGAACGCGGTCGGCGTATGGCTCTCGTCCCTCGTGACCTGCGTGACCGGGCAGACCTCGCGGCAGAACTTATGGCCCGAGCTGTAGCAGTTGTAGGCGGCGTTGCGCCATTCGTCGAGGAACTCTCCGGGCAGCCCGTTGCCCCGCCCGTTCGTGCCTTCCTCGTGCACCGTCTCGGTCATCGGGCCTCCTTGTCCGGTGGTGCCGGGACTGTAGAGCGATTCCCGATTGCCGTGTCGCTGGCGCCAGTCGAGACCGAGCAAGTGGCAGGCAGGGGCGAGACCGGGCCGGTCGGCAGTGCTGCGGTATAACCGACGTCCTCTTGGTGCCCGGTGCGAGTATGACGAGCAGGGTGGCGAAGCCGATGCGACGGGGCGACGTGCTACGCGGCCTGCGACTCGGGAGGGTCGGTCGTGCCGGCTAGCGAGCGCAGGCCCGTGATCGGCTGCTCGGTCGGCTTCCACGACTTCGGCGACTACCAGGGCGTCGGCTTCCAGCGTCCGATCGCGCTCGCAGGCGGGGTCTCGTTGATTCTCAGCCGGGTCGAGGACACCGTCGACCACATGCTCGACGTGGTCGACGCCGTGGCGATCGGGGGCGGCCGCGACATCGAGCCGCATCGCTACGGCCACGAGCCGCATGCGCTGCTCGGCGCGCGCGACCCGCACCGGGACGAGTTCGAGCTCGACCTCGTGCAGCGGACGATCGACCGCGGCCTGCCGTTGCTCGGGATGTGCCGCGGGATCCAGGTCATCAACGTCGCGCTCGGCGGGACGCTCCTCCAGGACCTCTCGCTCAATCCGAGCTGGGAGGAGCACCCGACCGATCGAGGCTGGGAGCGCTGGAAGGAGGTCGAGCGAGCCTCCCTGCTGGACGAGCCGGACGTGCCCGACCACCCGCGCCACGAGATGGCCGTCGTCCCGGGCTCGAGGCTGCACGCGGCCCTCGGGGTGGACGTGATCGAGGTCGACAGCTTCCACCACCAGGCGATCGACCGCCTCGGCGACGGCCTCGTCGTCACCGGCCAGGCGCCGGACGGCGTCGTCGAGGTGATCGAGCTCGAGGACGATTCGCACTACGTCCTCGGCGCCCAGTTCGAGCTGCAGGAGGAGTGGCGTATCGATTCGCGGTTCCTCGAGATCTTCCGGCAGCTCGTCTCGGCGGCCCGCGGCGCGGTGTCGTGAGCGGGTAGCCCGACGTGGGGATCGCGCTCGGGCTCGCCGCCGCGGTCTGCTGGGGCTGCGCGGACGTCGTGGCGGCGACGTCCTCGCGCCGGGTGGGCCCCCTCCACGTCGCGCTGGGCCTTCATATCCTCTCGCTGGTCGCTCTCGCCGCCGCGGTGGCCGCCATCGGCGGCTTCGGCGAGATGTCGGCCGACGAGGTGCCGATCTTCGTGGGCCTCGGCGTGCTCGGCGCGCTCAGCTACCTCATGTTCTACCGCGCGCTGCAGATCGGCCCCATCTCGATCGTGAGCCCGATCGTCTCGGCCTACGCGGCGCCGCTAGTCGTCCTCGCCGTCCTCATCCTCGACGAGAGCCTCTCGACGGGAGAGATCGTCGCCATCGTCGTGGTCATCTCCGGGGCGCTGCTCGCCTCCGCGGATCCGCGGGCGATCCGGGCCACCGAGCGGATCGCCGTCCTCGGCCTCGTGCTCGCGCTCCTGACGACGCTGAGCCTCTCCGGCTTCACGTTCGGCGTCTCCTACTACACGCAGGAATACGGGCTGATCGCGCCCTTCTTCGTCGCGCGCGCGTTCACGCTCGTGTTCCTCCTCGCTGCGGCGGCGCGGGGCTCGGCCTGGAAGCTCAACTATCGCGAGCCGCGCCTGCTGGCGCTGATGGCTCTGCTCGCCGCGCTCGACATGGCCGGCTACTTCGCGTTCAACATCGGTGTCCGCCACGCCGACACGTCCATCGTGGGGACGGCCACGGCGCCGTATGCCGTCATCCCCATCCTCGTCGGTGTCCTCGCGTTCAGGGAGCGTCCCGTCCCGACGCAGTGGCTCGGCATCGCCCTCGTCATCACCGGGCTCGTCCTGCTGGGGCTCGCAGGCTAGCGCGCGGTGTGAGAATGTAGGGGCCGGACATGTCCGGCCCGTGTCCCGACCGAGGATCCTCATGACACAGGAAGATCTGATCGTGCCAGCGGCCCACGGGCGGGCGTTTCGCGTCGAAGACGGACAGCGACTCCGCCTCTCGAGCCCGAAGGGCGGCCAGTGCGCCGACTTCTTCGCGTTCACACCCGATCTCGGCGAATGGCTCTCGCCGATGCATACGTGGGTGGCGTCCAGGCACGTACGCCCGCGCACGGATGACGTCTTCGTCAGCCAGCGCCGCCGGCCGCTGCTCGATTTCGCGGAGGACGGCGCGGGCGGCGTGCACGACATGCTGCTCGCCGCCTGCGACACAGAGCGTTACCGCCAGCTCGGCGTCGAAGGCGACCACCGCAGCTGCGCCGAGAACCTGCGCGAGGCCATGCGCGAGCTGAGCCTCGAGATTCCCGTTGTACCGCAGCCCGTGAACTTCTTCGCCAACACCGGCGTCGAGCCCGACGGCACGATGGTGGCACCGCCGAACCAGGTGCCGCCTGGAGCGTACGTCGTGCTCGAGGCTCGCGCGGATCTCGTCTGCGCCGTGTCGGCCTGCCCGTTCGACCTCCAGCAGCCCGGCTGGATGGTCAACGCGGAGGGCGCGCTCAGCGAGCTTCGCGTCGAGCTGCTCGAGCGCTGACGATCCCGCGTCGCTACGACGCCGCCACGCGCGCGCCGTCCCGCGACCCGATGTTGCTCAGCGCCCGCCCGACGAACTCGAGAAAACAGCGGCGGTAGGCGACCGTGTAGCGGTCGGACGCCACGGAGAACTCCATCTCCTCCCCGAACGGCACCTCGCGAGGTCGCAGTCCGTCGAGAATCGGCTGATCCTCGAGGTAGACCTGCGTCTCGAGCGCCAGGCACTCCTCCAGCGTGGGGCCCTTGAAGGAGGCGTCGACGCCCACCACGAACCGGATGATCGATCCCTCGCCGCCGAGGCCCACGGGCTGGACGGTGTTGAAGAGCACGCGATTCCCGAGCCCTTCGTAGTCGTAGACGATGCACGAGAACGACGGCGCGATCGTGTGGTAGCTCATGGTCACCCCGCCGTCGTCGTTCGACCACACGGCCTCGCCCTCGCCGTGCTGGGCGACGTAGGGACGCGACATCCAGCACTCGACGCCCTCGCGCCGCACCTCGAGCGGGGGAACCTCGTGCGCGATCTCGCCCATGGAGAGGCGGTGGACGAACGGGAAGTGCGCCACGTCCCTGAAGTTCTCCGTGGCCGCGGCGATGCCGCAGAGCTGCGGGATCTCCTGCGAGCAGGCGAAGGTGAGCTCCAGGCCCTCGAGCTCCGGTAGGACAGGGAGGTCGTTCGCGGGCTCGTCGAGACACGTCCACACGAGACCCCAGCGCTCCTGCACGGGATAGGCGCGGACACGCGCCTTGGAGGGGATGGCATCCCGCGGGCCGAGCGACGGGACGTGCAGGCAGACGCCGTCGGATCCGCGCCACCGCCAGCCGTGGTACGGGCAGACGATCGCCTCACCCTCGACCGAGCCGGTCGACAGGTCGGAGCCGCGGTGGGGACACCGGATCGCGGTCACCGCGGCTCGCCCCGACTCGGTGCGGAAGACCGCCAGCTCCTCGCCGAGCAGGGTCGCGGCCCTCGGTGCGTCGAGATCCTGCAGGCGGGCGACCGGGAACCAGGCGCGTCGTAGAGCGAGGTCGATGTGCTCTCGGCTCGGCACCTTGCTGCTCATCCCGCTCCTCTCCGTCGATCGCTGTGCCGCACTCGGACGACCGCGCTCTCGCTCGCCGTCAGGAGGCGCCGAGCTGTGACGGTAGCGATTGCCCTGGTGCGCCGCGACCACCTCGAGCCGGAAGCGGTAGGCTCGTGCGATGGCGAGCGGGGGTATGAGCGATCGCGTCGCGCTCGTCACCGGTGCGGGCCGCGGCATCGGCCGGGCAACCGCGCTGGCGCTCGCCGAGCGCGGCGCGCGCGTAATGGGCGTGTCCCGCACCGAGGCTGAGCTCGCCAGCCTCGCCGCCGAGGCGGACGTGGAGTACTTCGTCGAGTCGGTCGGAACACCCGAGGGGTGCGAGCGCGTCATCGCCGAGACGAGGCAACGCCTGGGCCCGATCGGGATCCTCGTCAACAACGCCGCGAACGGCTCGGCCGGGGAGAAGCCGATCTGGGAGCAGACGCGCGAGACGTGGCGGGAGAAGCTCTCCATGAACCTCGACAGCCCCTTCGAGCTGACACGGCTCGCGGCAGCGGACATGGTCGAGCAAGGGTGGGGCCGCATCGTCATGGTGAGCTCGACCGCCGGCCAGGTCGGCGCGCCGCGCATGTCCGCCTACTCCGCCTCCAAGGCCGGGCTCCTCGGCCTCATGCGATGCGCGGCGCAGGACCTCGCACCCCACGGCGGCACGTGCAACGCGGTCCTGCCCGGCTGGGTGCGCACCGAGATGGCCGAGCGCTCTGCGGCACGAGAGGCCGAGCGGCGGTCGATCACCGTCGATCAGGTCTGGGCGGAGCGGGCTGCCGAGTACCCGGAGGGGCGTGTCGTGCGACCCGAGGAGGTCGCCGCCATGATCGCCTTCCTCGCGAGCGAGGAGGGAAGCGGTATCAACGGCCAGGCGATCACGGTCGCTCTCGGCGGCCAGTGGTAGCCGTGACGCCCGGGGCTCGGCGCGGCTGCTAGCGGCGTACCGCGGCCGTCAGCACGGGGACGGACGAGAAGAAGTATGTGCCGTCGGCATCGGCCTTCGCGAGGCTCTCGAGCCAGGCGGCCGTGCCGGTCTCGTCGAGGGCCCCTGTCGAAAGTGCGTAGGCCGCCATCAGGCGGGCAGCTCCGTAGCTGAACGTGTTCGGGTGGAACCGCGGGTTCATGATCGTGACCGGCGTCTGGTGGACCGCGTCGAACCGGCGCGCCTGCAGGAGAGAGGGAAGCGTGACCGGGAAGTTCGGGTGCGCCGCGTGGCTCTCCCAGGCAGACAGGACATGGCTCGTGAGCTCCTCGTCTCCGCCCGACCAGTAGACCGATCCCCAGTTGGTCGCGACGTTCACGAACCGGCCGCCCACCCTCGTCACCCGGGCAACCTCGGCAAGGGCAGCGTCGACGTCAGCGACGTACTCGAGCACCTGAACCGAGACCGTCGCGTCGAAATGCCCGTCGGGATCGGCGAGGGCCAGCAGGTCGCCCAACCGGACTTCGACGTTCGCCAGGCCTTCGCAGTGAGTCTCGGCTGCTCGGATCTGATCGCTGCTGATGTCGATGCCTACGGCCCGTCCGGCCGGCCCGACCGCCACGGCGATTTCGCGGAGGCACAGGCCGGCACCGCAACCGACCTCGAGAATCCGCTCCCCCGGCGCCGCGGCCAGCGCGTCGAGCACCGTCGCTCGGCGAACGACGAAGTCGTGGCTCCGAGCCATCTGCTGCTGAATCGCAGCGAGCTCGCCCGAGAAATCCAAACGCGGGGCCGCCTCCGGTCGGGTCAACGGTTCCCCTCGTGTCCGCCGCTCAGGCGCCGTCGAGCTCGAGCCTCGTGCCCTTGAGCTCGATGACGACGTTCGAGAACGGGGTATCGCCGACGTTTCTCACCATGTGGCGGATCGTCCCCTGACCGCCACGCATGAAGTCGCCCGGTCTCAGCTCGAAGCGATCGGTCGTGCCGTCGTCATTCGGGCGCTCGACGACCCCGCCGTCGACGACCACCGTCGTGTAGTCGAGGAGGTGCGTGTGCCACGGCGCCTCCTCGCCCGGCGCGAGCGCAATCCGCCAGATCTTCACGGCGTCGTCCTCGTAGACGAGCTCCGTGCCGATCGGGTTTCGCCCCGCTTCGTCGACCGACTCGCCGCTACCGGACATGGCCGAGCGCGTCGCTGGGAGCGAGTTCGCGGGGCCACCCCGTGCCTCCACCCGCTATGAGCGTATCGCGTGCGAACGCGCCTGTTGCGCGCGGACCGTGCCAGATGAGCACCGGATCTGTGCCGGTTCTCATTCCGCTCCCTCCATGTACGTGTCGAAGTCTCGCCACTCGGACGACCAGTCGGTGTCGCCGGGCTGCTTGATCGAGAGGTGGCACATCGCGGTGTCCGGGGTTGCGCCGTGCCAGTGCCAGACGCCGGCGGGGACGACGACCCAGTCGCCCGCTCGAATGCGCCGCCGCTCGCCCTCGATGTCCACGACCCCTTCACCCTCGACCACCTGCAGCAGCTGGTCGACGGGGTGCACGTGGGGCTTCGTGCGCGAGCCCTCCTCGAACCACACCGCGATGACCTCGGTGCCTCCGGGTGTGTCGGGCTCGTTGAGAAACTGCTGCCACACGGTCCCCGGGAACCACTCCGGATGCGCGGGCGCCTTCGCCGCCTGACGATCGATCCTCACAATCCGCATCGCCCCTCCCGTCGATTTTGTCTGACGGCGCAGTATCGAGGCTCGCAGTCTGGGCTGTCGTGCACCTCTGGATAGCATCGCCCTCATGCGCCGCCTGCTCGCGCTCTCCTGCTCGATCGTCCTCGTCGACACGATCTTCTTCGCGGCCCTCTCGCCGCTCTTGCCACGTTTCGCCGAGGAGCTCGATCTCTCGAAGGCGGAATCGGGGCTGCTCGTCGCGACGTACGCGCTCGGCGGTGTGCTCGGCGCCATCCCGAGCGGGCTCGTCGCGACCCGGCTGGGTGTCAAGGCGACGGTCGTAATCGGCCTGTCTCTCGTCGCCGTCACCAGCGTGCTCTTCGGGATCGTCACCGACTACTGGCTCCTCGACCTGACTCGGCTTGCCCAGGGCATCGCAAGCGCGTTCTGCTGGACCGGCGCCCTCGCCTGGCTGGTGGACGCGACCCGGCCGGAACGCCGCGGGGAGACGATCGGCATCGCGATGTCGGCTGCCATCGTCGGCGCGCTGCTCGGACCGGTGCTGGGAGCGGCCGCGGTCCACTTCGGCCGCCTCGCAGCGTTCAGCGGAGTGGCGGCGCTCGCGACGGCGCTCGCGGTGCTCGCGCTCCGGACACCGTCGCCTCCGCCGGAAGAGCGTCAACCTCTTCGCCTCATGCTCGTGGCGCTCCGGGAGCGCACGGTGCTCGCCGGGATGTGGCTGCTGATGTTGCCTGCCGTCCTCTTCGGCACCCTCTCCGTCCTCGCACCGCTCCAGCTCGACGCGCTCGGCTGGGGCGCACTCGGGATCGCGGCGACGTTCGCCGTCTCGGCGCTCGTCGAGGCGGGCCTCAGTCCCGTCGTCGGACGGTGGTCCGACCGCCGCGGCCGCCTGGCGCCCATCCAGCTCGGCCTGACCGGGAGCCTCGCCGTCTGCCTGACGATCCCCTGGGTCGATCAGCGGATCGCACTGTCCATCGTCGTGGTCTGCGCCGGAATCTCGTTCGGCACGTTCTGGACGCCATCGATGGCGTTGCTCTCGGACGGATGGGAGGGCGTCGGGGTCGGGCACGCGCTCGGGTTCGCCCTCATGAACTTCGCCTGGGCGCCGGGAAACGTCATCGGCTCGGCCGCAGGCGGCGTACTGGCCGAGGCCGGCGGCGATCTCGTCGCCTACTCCGTGCTGGCGGCGCTCTGCGTGCTCACCCTTGGCGGCGTGCTCGCGCTTCGTCACGAGCCGCTCTGGTCACCAGCCCGCGCGGCACCCCGCGGCTGAGGCCGCAGGGGATCTGGAAGGATTGCGGCCGTGCGGGAGAGCGCCGCCCTCCTCTACGACCTCACCCCGGAGCAGCGCGAGATCCAGGCGCTCTGCCGCGCGTTCGCGGAGCGGGAGATCCGCCCGATCTCGCTCGCGGTCGACGAGGCCGACATCGAGATGCCCTGGGAGATCTGGCGCAAGGCTGCCGAGCTCGGCATCACCGCGTACATGCTCCCGGAGGAGTACGGCGGCGGAGGGATGACCGACGTCTTTACGCAGTGCCTGGTACAGGAGGAGCTCTGCTGGGGGTGCTCGGGCATCGGGAACCTGATCACGTCGGGCGGCTTCTTCGCGGAGCCGATCCTCGAGCTCGGCAACGACGAGCAGAAGCGCCGCTACCTCGAGCCGCTCTGCACGAACGACCCGCCGCTTACGGCGCTCGCGACGACAGAGCCCGACGCCGGCTCCGACGCGGCGGCGATGCAGACGAGCGCCACACGGTCCGAGCACGGCTACGAGCTTCGCGGTCAGAAGACCTGGATCTCGAACGGCGGCCTGGCCGACTACTACGTCGTCTTCGCGACCGTTGCGCCGGGCACACGGTCGAAGGGTGTGACGGCGTTCGTCGTCGAGAGTGGTGACCAGGGTGTGTCGTTCGGCGCCCCGATGCGGAAGATGGGGCAACGGGCAATCGTCAACGCCGAGATGTTCCTCGCCGACGTCAGGCTCGGGGAGGAGCGCCGGCTGGGCGAAGAAGGGCAGGGCTTCTACGGGCTGATGCGCACGTTCGACCGCTCCCGGATCGTGCTCGGTGCAGCGGCCACGGGGCTCGCACGGGCCGCGCTCGAGTACGCGACCGAGTACGCCCGAACCCGCGTCCAGTTCGGCAAGCCGATCCTGGAGCACCAGGCCGTCGGCTTCCGCCTCGCCGACATGGCGACCCGAGTGGACGCGGCGCGCCTGCTCGTCTGGCGTGCCGCAAAGGCGATCGACGCAGGAGCAGAGGCGCCGAAGGAGGCCGCGATGGCGAAGCTCTACGCCTCCGAGACCGCCATGTGGTGTACCTGGGCGGCGGTGCAGACGCTCGGCGGTTGGGGCTACTCCCGCGAGTATCCGGTAGAGAAGTGGATGCGCGACGCGAAGCTCGAAGAGATCGAGGAGGGCACCTCGGACATCCAGCGGCTGATCATCTCCCGGCGTCTGGTCGGCGGGTGACGAGCCGCGCCCCAGGGCTCGAAGCCGGCGATCCAACGCACGTGCCCCGCGATCTAGCGCCCCTCTTCGATCCGCGCTCGATCGCGGTCGTCGGCGCCTCGAACGAGCCCGCGACGTGGGGAAACGTGCTGGCGCAGGGCGCGCTACGCGGCGAGCGTCGCCGCGACGTCTACCTGGTCAATCGAAACGGCGCCGACATTCTCGGGCGCCCGTCGTGGCGCTCCCTGGGCGAGCTCCCCGGCCCGGCGGAGCTCGTCGTCGTCGCCGTGCCGGAGGCCGCGTTCGAGACGACCGTGGACGAGGCGCTGGCGGCAGGCGCCCGGGCGATCGTCGGGATTACCGCCGGGATGGGCGAGCTCGGGGCCGCCGGTCGGGCACGCGAGCAGGAGGTCGCGGCTCGGGTTCGCGGCGCCGGCGCGGTACTGCTGGGCCCGAACTGCCTCGGCGTCTTCGATGCGGGCGCCGAGCTGGACGTCGGGTGGAGCGAGCTCCCGCGGGGCTCGATCGGGCTGGTTTCCCAGAGCGGTAACCTTGCGCTCGAGCTGGGCCTGCTCGTCGCCGAGGTCGGGCTCGGATTCTCGCGCTTCGCCTCGCTCGGCAATCAGGCCGACCTCGAGGCGGCCGACGTCGTCGGCGACCTGGTCGCCCATGAGGCGACCGGGGTCATCTGCCTCTACCTGGAGGACTTCCGCGACGGACGGGCGTTCGCGAGGGCATGCCTGAGCGCAACGGAGGCGGGGAAGCCGGTCGTCCTTCTCGCGGCCGGGGGCAGCGAGGCCGGCACTCGAGCAGCAGGCTCGCACACGGGAGCGCTCGTGAGCGGGCTCGTGGCTGTCGAGGCGGCGTGCCGGGCCTCCGGCATCGAGCTCGTGCACACCCCCCGCGAGCTCGCCGACGTCGCACAGGCGCTCCTCGTCCGGGATCTCCCCCGCGGCCGCCGCGTGGCCGTCTTCGGAGACGGTGGTGGTCACAGCGTCGTCGCCGCAGACCTCGTGTCGGCAGCCGGCCTGGAGGTTCCGGCGCTATCCGCCGCACTCGCAGAGGCTCTCACCCGGACAATCGGCCCAATGGCCCCGACCGGTAACCCCGTGGACCTCGCCGGAGTGGACGAGCACGACCTCGCGAGCTTCGAGCGCGTGTTGCGGCTCCTGCTCGAGTCGCGCGAGGTCGACGCGGCCCTGCTGACGGGCTACTTCGGAGGCTACGCCGAGTACGGAGCGGAGCACGAGGAGCGCGAGCGCGCCGTCGCGCACGGCCTGGCCCGCGTCGCGAGGGACACGTCGCGGCTGCTCGTGGCACAGACCATGTACCCGCAAGGACCGGCCGCTCGCACGCTGCGCGAGGGCGGCGTGCCCGTCTACGGCGACATCGCGGCGGCCGTCGCCGCCCTGGGGCGGCTGGCCGCTCGTGACGAGGGCCGGCCGATCGGCGTCCCGCTCCTCCCTGAGTCGTCACCCGAGGTTGCCGTGGAGGGCTACTTCGAGGCTCGCGAGCTGGTCGCCGCCGCCGGCGTGCCGTTCGTCGAAGCTCGCAGGGCCCGGACCGCGGACGAAGCGCTGGCAGCCGCGGCGGAGCTCGGGTTTCCCGTCGTGCTCAAGGCGCTCGGCCTCGTGCACAAGTCGGATGCAGGTGGCGTCGCCCTCGGGATCTCAGATCGGGCGGCCCTCGAGCAACGGTTGACTGATATGGCAACACGACTCTCGCCGGCAGGCTACTCCGTCGAGCGGACGGCAAACCTCGCAGACGGCGTCGAGCTGATCCTCGGCGTCCGACGCGACCGACGTTTCGGCCCCGTTGCGCTCGCCGGCCTGGGCGGCGTCTACGCCGAGCTTCTCCAGGACGTCGCGGTCGGTCTGGCACCGCTCTCCGAGGGCGAGGCCGAAGGCCTGCTGCGATCGCTGAGAGGCGCACCGCTCCTCACGGGGGCTCGGGGGCGCCCTCCACTCGATGTCGCGGCGGCGGCGCGCGCGCTGGCCGATCTGTCGAGCATCGCGGCCGCCCACCCGGAGATTGCCGAGATCGAGATCAACCCGCTGCTCGTGACCGCCGAGGGCGCGCTCGGGCTCGACGCGCGGGTCGTGCTCGGCGGTGATCGCTAGCTCTCCGTGGGACCGGTGGACTCGTGACGTTGGGACAGGCCTTCGATCCTTCCGACGTAGGCGGGCTTGGCCCGGCTACGTCTCGCCGCGAGGAACGCGTGAACAGTCAAGGAGGGGGTCCGTGGGGGAACCATGGGTTCCCCCACGCTACGAAGGGAGACGTCGATGCTCGCTGAAGGGACGTTCGAGGGCAAGGTGGCGATCGTCACCGGCGGGGGAAGCGGAATGGGCCGGGCGATGGCGCTCGAGTTCGCCCGGCTCGGCGCGGTCGTGGTCGTGGGCGGCCGCCGGCCGGAGCCGCTCGAGGAGACGATCGCCCAGATCGAGGACGACGGCGGAGCGGGTCACGCGAAGCCAACCGACGTCCGCGACCCCGACCAGGTCGACGCGCTCGTCGCCGACGCGGTGAAGCGCTTCGGACGTGTCGACGTGCTGGTCAACAACGCTGCCGGCAACTTCGTCGTCAAGGCCGAGGACCTCTCGCCGGGCGGCTGGCGCGCCGTGGTCGGGATCGTCCTCGACGGCGGCTTCCTCTGCGCCCGCGCGGCCGGCCGTCAGATGATCGAGCAGGGCGAGGGTGGCGCGATCCTCTCCGTCCTGGCGAGCTACGCGTGGACGGGCGGGCCCGGCACCGTCCACTCCGCCTCCGCCAAGGCGGGGTTGCTGGCGATGACGCGCACGCTCGCCGTCGAGTGGGCCGACCACGGCATCCGGGTCAACGCCATCTCTCCGGGACCGACGGACACCGAAGGCGCGGGCGGCGCGCTCTGGCCCACCGAGGAGGACCGGGTGCGCGTCGCCGCCACGGTGCCGCTCGGCCGCCTCGCATCCGTCGAGGAGATCGCCTGGTGGGCGACTGCCCTCTGCTCGCCCTACGCCGGCTATGTCACCGGCGAAGTGCTGACGATCGACGGCGGTCAGTGGCTCGAGCAGGAGAGCTACATGCCGGCTCTGGGCAAGCCGCCTCGCCCGTAGCCCGCACCGACGTGTCCGGAGCTCCTCAGAGCCCGACGATGTCGTCGGGCCTGACCGGGACCCGGGTCAGGTCCCGCTCTGTCGCATCACGCAACGCCGCCACGACGGCGGCGGTCGACACCACCGTCGGCGGCTCGCCCACGCCCTTCACGCCGTAGGGAGCATCCGGCTCCGGCTCCTCGACGAGCTCGGAGACGATGGGCGGCACGTCGAGCGCCGTCGGCAGCAGATAGTCGGTGAAGCTCGCGTTCGTCACGAGGCCGTCCCGCGTCTGGATCTCCTCCATCAGCGCCAGCCCGATCCCCTGCGCGGTGCCACCCTCGATCTGGCCCTCGACGGCCTGGAGGTTGAGCGCGTGCCCCACGTCCTGGGCCGTACCGATCCAGACGACGCGGGTCAGTCCGAGCTCGGTGTCCACTTCGACCACGGCCCGCATGGCCGCGACCGCGAAGGCGACGTGTGTGCGCTCGCCGGTGACCTGGCCGGTCTCCGGATCGAGCGGAGTCGTCGGCGGATGGTGGTAGACCCGCTCGACGTCCACCTCGCCGCCGCCGTTGCCGACGCTCCTCGAGAGCCGCCCTGCACGCGTCCCGCACCGCGCCGGCCGCCATCCAGGTCATGCGCGACGCGGACGACGAGCCTGCGGAACCTACCGCCGCCGTCCCCGCCGGAGCGAGCGCGACATCGTCGGTCGCGAGCTCCCGGCGCGCCAGCTGCAGGATCACGTCGCTGACCCCCTGGCCCACCTCGGCCGCGGCGCAATGCAGCTCGGCGCTTCCGTCAGCGCGCAGGCGGACGCGTGCCGAGGCGAAGTCGTCGTAGCCCTCGGAGTAACAGAGGTTCTTGAACCCGACCGCGAAGCCGACCCCCCGCCGCACACCCTCGCCGCGTGTCGTGTTGCCGGCGCCGCCGGGGAGGCGGATCGGGTCGCGTGGCAGCCCTTCCGGCTCCGGAACGGGAATCGAGGCGGCCCGGCGGATGACCTCGGCAACCGGCAACGAGCCGCCGATGCGCTGACCGGTGGGAAGCACGTCTCCTGGCCCGAGCGCGTTCAGCAGGCGCAGCTCCACACGGTCGATGTCGAGCGCCGCGGCGAGCTTGTCCATCTGCGCCTCTGCCGCGAAGCAGGTCTGGACGGCGCCGAAGCCGCGCATGGCACCGCAGGGCGGATTGTTCGTGTAGACCCCCGTACCCTCGATGAGAACGTTCTCGACGCGATAGGGCCCGCACGCGAAGCAGGACGCGTTGGAGGTGACCGCGCCCGTCGTCGACGCGTAGGCACCGCCGTCGATGAGGATGCGCGCCCGGACCGCGACCAGCTGACCGGCCCGGGTCGCCCGGTGCTCCATCCAGATCCGCGCCGGGTGCCGATGCACGTGGCCGAGAAACGACTCGTCGCGCGTGTACACCATCTTCACCGGCCGCTCCGTGCGCAGGGCGAGCATGGCGCCGTGGATCTGCATCGAGAGATCCTCGCGGCCGCCGAAGGCGCCGCCGACACCGGCAAGGTGGATCCGAACCTGCTCGGCCTCGAGGCCGAGGCACGGCGCGACCTGGTCCCGGTCGACGTGGAGCCACTGCGTGGCGACGTGGATGTCGACGCCCCCCTTCCCATCCGGGACGGCAAGGCCCGCCTCGGGACCGAGGAAGGCCTGGTCCTGGATGCCGAGCTCGTAGTACCCCTCGACGGCCACGTCGCCCCGGACGTCCGGGTTCCCGCGCCGGATGACGATGTGGCGGACGACGTTCGGACGCGGGTCGTCGCGGTACCCGTGCCCCCCTGCCGGACGCTCGGGGTGCAGGGGCGCCTGCCCGAGGGCGCGCTCCATGTCCACCACCGGCTCGAGCGGCTCGTACTCGACGACGACCCGTGCCGCGGCTCGCCTCGCCTGCTCCGGCTCCTCGGCGGCGACGAGCGCGACCGGCTCGCCGTGGAAGCGCACGCGCTCGGCGGCGAGCACGGGCTGGTCGGCGAACTCGAGCCCGTAGGTCTTGCGGCCGGGGACGTCGGCCTGCGTCAGAACGGCGTGCACTCCAGGCATGGCCACGGCGGCCGACACGTCGACCGAAACGATGCGTGCGTGCGCGTGCGGGCTGCGCACCGTGCGTCCCCAGAGCATGCCGGCCGCCTCCAGGTCGCTCGCGTACACGAACTCGCCGGTGACCTTGGGGACCGCGTCGGCGCGGACGGCCGGAACCGCTCGCCCTCGCTCGAGGGGCCGCGCAGGCGCGCTCATGCGGGCGCCGCCCGTCGCACCGCGTCGAGGATCTTCGCGTAGCCGGTGCAGCGGCAGATGTTGCCGGACAGCGCCTCGCGGATCTCGTCGTCCGTCGGCCGCGGATTGCGGCCGAGCAGATCCGCTGCCGCGACGACGAGCCCGGGGGTGCAGAATCCGCACTGCACGGCGCCGGCCTCCGCGAAGGCCCGCTGGACCGGATGGAGCTCCCCGTCGGCGGCGAGCCCCTCGACGGTGACGACCTCGTGCCCGTCTGCCTGCACCGCGAGCACGAGGCACGCGCAGACGAGAACGCCGTCGAGCATGACCGAGCAGGAGCCGCACTCCCCCTGCTCGCACGCGTTCTTCGACCCGGGCAGGCCGAGGCGGTCGCGCAACGTGACGAGCAGGCTCTCGCCGGCCCATGCGTCCGCTTCAAGAACCTCGCCGTTGACGGTCAGCTCGACTCGCACGGGAACCGATCAGGCGAGGCAGCGTTCGAGCGCGCGACGGGTAAGGACGCGCAGCGCGTGGCGCCGATAGGCGGCGGTGCCGCGCACGTCGTCGATCGGACGCGCGTGGGTCGCCACGGCGTCTGCGAAACCCTCCCGCTCGTCGAGCGGCGCCGTAACGAAACCGGGAACGGGGCCGGCGGAGCCGTAGGCAGCGCGCAGCTCGCCGCGCTCCAGGTCGGCGACGAGCGCGAGCGAGCAGACCGCGATCACCATGGCATTGCGCGGGCCGACCTTCATGAACGTCTGTGGCTCGCCACTCGGGCGCACCCGCACGGCGAGCACGAGCTCGTCCTCGGCAAGAGCGTTCCGTTTCGGCCCCACGAGGAACTCCCCGAGCGGCAGCTCGCGTACGCCCCGCACGCTGCCGAGGACGACCTCGGCGCCCTCCGCGAGCAGGGGTGGCAGCGCGTCGCCCGCCGGTGACGCCGTGCCCAGGTTGCCGCCCAGGGTGCCGCGGTTCCGGATCTGGGGAGAGCCGACGGTACGCGAAGCCTCCGCGAGTGCGGGCAGGAGGTCGGAGAGCGGCGGGCGCTCGAGCTCCGCGTAGGTGACGGCGGCGCCGAGCCGCACCGTGCCGTTGTCGCGCGAGAAGCCCCGTAGCTCCACCACCTCGTTCAGGTTCAGCAGGACGTCGGGGCGGGCCCAGTCGAAGTTGAGCTCGACCATGAGATCGGTGCCGCCCTGGATCGGCACTGCGGCAGGCCGCTCGGCCTTCAGCCGGAGCGCCTCGTCGAGCGTGCGCGGCGTCGCGACCTCCACGGCCCCAAGGTTACGCTAGTGACGGATGAGCTCTCTGCTCGCGAACGGTCACGTCGTCACCATGGACGACGAGGGAACGGAGCTCGCGGGCGGGTGGGTGCTGCTCGAGGACGGTGTCGTGGCGGCCGTCGGCGGCGGCGAGCAGCCGGACGCGGACGAGGTCGTCGACGTCGGCGGAGCCGTCGTCACACCCGGCCTCGTCAACACGCACCACCACCTCTTTCAGGCGCTCACGCGTGCACGGGCCCAGCAGGCCGACCTCTTCACGTGGCTGCAGGAGCTGTACCCCGTCTGGGGCGGGATCGACGCCGAGGCCGAGTATGCGGCGGCGCGAACCGGCCTGGCCGAGCTGGCTCGGTCAGGCTGTACGACGGTCTTCGACCACCACTACCTCTTCCCGCGCGGGCGCGACGGTCTGATCGAGGCCGAGGTGCAGGCGGCGGGCGAGGTCGGGCTGCGGCTCGTCGCGTCGCGCGGCTCCATGGACCTTGGCGTCTCGGACGGCGGGCTGCCGCCCGACGACCTCGTCGAGGACGTCGACACGGTGCTCGCAGACACCGAGCGGCTCGCGTCGTCCCTGCACGAGAGCGGGCCCGGCGCGCGCGTCCAGATCGCCGTTGCCCCATGCTCGCCGTTCTCGGTCACCGGGCGGCTGATGACGGAGTCGGCCGTCCTCGCCAGGCGCCTGGGCCTCCCGCTGCACACCCACCTCGCCGAGACCGTCGAGGAGGAGGAGTACTGCCGCAGCCTCTACGGCTGCCGGCCGGCCGAGTATCTGGAGGAGCTCGGCTGGCTCGCGAGCGACGTCTGGTGCGCCCACTGCGTCTGGCTTTCCGAGCGCGACGTCGAGCGCTTCGCCGCAACGGGCACCGGCGTCGCCCACTGCCCGACCTCGAATCTTCGCCTCGGGGCGGGCGTGGCCCCGGTGCGCCGGCTTCTCGACGCGGGCGTTCGGGTCGGCCTGGGGGTGGACGGATCGGCCTCGAACGAGCGCGGCGACCTCTTCCTCGAAGTGAAGCAGGCGCTGCTTTCGGCCAGGGGACGGGGCGGTGGCTTGGCGATGACAGCCCGCGAGGCGTTGAGGCTCGGCACGCGCGGCGGGGCGGCCGTGCTGGGTCGGGACGACATCGGCTCGCTCGAGCCGGGCAAGTGCGCCGACATCGCCGTCTGGAGGACGGACGGGCTCGAGCTGGCGGGCGCGAGCGATCCTGTCGGGGGCCTCGTGCTCTCGGGCCCGCACCGCGTCGACCGCCTGCTCGTCGGCGGCGAGGAGGTCGTGCGGGGCGGCGAGCTCGTGCGGGTCGACGAGGTGGAGATCGCGCGCGAGCACCGTGCCCAGGCGAGGAGGCTCGAGGCGTGACCGCCTCGCTCTCGACCCACGTCCTCGACACCGACGCGGGTCGCCCGGCGCCGGGCGTTCGGGTCGAGCTCTTCCGGGCCGAGGCGCTCGTTGCCGCCGCCGAGACCGGCGCCGACGGGCGCGTCCCGGAACTGGCGGTCGGGCTCGAGCCCGGCGTCTACCGCCTCGTCTTCCATCCGCCGTCGCCGTTCTTCCGCAGCGTGGCGCTCGAGCTCGAGCTCGAGGACGGCCACTACCATGTGCCGCTCGTCGCCTCTGCCTACGGATGCGCGACCTACCGCGGAAGCTGAGCGTGGCCGAGCTCGCCGAGCTCTTCGAGGGCGAGACGGCGCTCGTGCGCCGCCTGGCAGAGCTCGACGACCCGCTCATCCGAGCGCCCGAGGCGATCCTCGGCATGAGCGAGGCCGAGAAGCTCGAAGCCCTCGACGCGCATCCCGCCATCGGCGCCACGGGCCTCTCGGCTCGCTCGGCCGCCGAGCAGGGAACGGAAGACGATCCCCACGTGCTGGCCGAGCTCGCGCGGCTGAACAGCGAGTACGAGGCGCGTCACGGCTTCCGCTTCGTCGTCTTCGTCGACGGGCGGCCGAAGAGTGAGATCCTCCAGGTGCTGCGTGGCCGGCTCCCGCGCTCCCGCGAGGAGGAGCTCGAGACAGCGCTCGGGGAGCTCGTCGCTATCGCACGCGACCGCTGGAGGAAGGGATGAGGATCCACTACGGCAAGGCCGAGGTGAGCGTCTACCGGAGCGACGGCGTCCGGGAGCTATGGGGCGCAGAGGTCGAGCTCGACGTCTTCGGCGACAACTTCGCTCCGGCGTACACGGCCGGCGACAACTCGATGGTCGTCGCGACCGACACGATGAAGAATTTCGTCCACGTCGCCGCGCTCGAGTTCGGCGGCGACTCGCTGGAGGCGTTCGGCGAGCACCTCGGGCGCCGGTTCCTCGCCACGTACGACCACGTCGAGCGAATCGGGCTCCGAGTCGTCGAGCTCCCGTTCGCGCGCCGAAGCGACGTCCTCTTCCAGCGTCTCCACGACGACCGCGGCGTGGTCGAGCTCTCGCTGGACCGGGACGGCGTCACCGAGCACCGCTGCGGCCGGGAGGGCCTCGAGCTCGTCAAGACCACCGGCTCTGCGTTCGCGAGCTTCGCGCGAGACGCCTACACGACGCTGCCCGAGGTGCGCGACCGGCCGCTCTTCGTCCATCTCGACGTCCACTGGCGGCACGCGGACTGGCAGCAGCGAGTCGGATCGGACGACGTACGCGACTCGATCGCCGCCACGTTCGACGACTTCGTCTCGATGTCGATCCAGCACCTCGTGCACGAGATGGGGGCGAGGGCGCTGCGGCAGTTCCCCGAGCTGAGCGAGATCGCGTTCGAGGCGCAGAACCGCCTCTGGGACACCGCCCAGGTCTCCGAGGCCGACGAGCGGGTGAAGGTCTACACCGATCCGCGTCCCCCCTACGGGATGATCGGCCTCGTCCTGCGCCGGGACGATTCACAGTAAATCGGGAGCCCACGCCGTGACGCGATCAGGTCCTGTAGGGCCGGTCCCCGACCGGCCCGCCCTACCGCGCGACCGTCGCGGCCTGACGGCCGCGACCGGGCCGCATGAGATGCGGCCCCTACATCCGCATGGGAGGTAGCCCTACGGTGCCGCCCCCGTCGTGTGGACCCAGACCCAATCCGTCTGCTGTGCGCCGACGTGGCAGTTCCAGCAGACGGCGTCGCGCGCCTGCACGCCGAAGGCAGCGTCCGGACCGGAGCGCGTGTACTCGACGAACACCCAGTCCCCGTGATCGGGATCGGCGCCGGCCTCCTTGCGCATGACCGCCACGAGACCGATGAAGTCGCTGTCCGGGCGCGTGGCCTCCTTGACGATGATCGTGCCGTCCGGGTAGACGATCGCGCCACCCGAGCGGTCGGCCTCCCGGCTCGCGAACACGTCCTTGGTGCCGAGGTGAGCGTCGCCGTCCTCGATCGGCGGGATCGGCTGCTCGTTGAGCCGGAGCCAGTCCTGGTAGCCGAGGATGCCCTCCGGCAGACCCGCGCCGGGTAGCGGCGTCGGCTCGGGCTCGGGCTCCGGCTCGGTCCCGGCGGGCGGGTCAGCCACGGATGCCGGCGCCGGCGGGACCGTCTCCTGCGGCGGCGCAGGGGGCGCGGGCTCGGCGGGAGGAGGCGCCGGCTCGGCCGGCACGGGCGCCGCGGGCTCGGCCTCTGTCTCGGATCCACCACCGCAGGCGGCGACGAGGACGATCGCGGTCAACAGAGCGCAGACCCGAGCCGCGGCCACGCGCATGCTCGTCCCGAACGGCACGATCTCACACGCTACAAGGAGCCGGCAGGCATCCGCGTGGCTTGATAGAAAACCGACGCGTCCCGGCGGGCGAGGGCCGAGCGGCGTTCATCCAACGCGAACCTGGGGGATGACGGCAACCGCCGCTCGGCCTCACCCGTCCATACCGGCCCCTGACAACAGGCCGAGTCGACCTCTAGGCGAGGTACGCCGCCGCGCCGCGCTTGGCGAGGCCGCGCGCGAGGATAAGCCGCTGGATCTCGCTCGTCCCTTCCCAGATCCGGTCCACCCGGACCTCGCGGAAGTGCCGTGCGACGCAGCTCTCGGTCATGTAGCCACGACCGCCGAGCACCTGGAGCGCGCGGTCGACCACGCGACCGGCCATCTCCGACGCGTAGAGCTTGGCCATCGAGACCTTGCCGTGGACGACCTTGCGATCCTGGTAGGTGTCGAAGGCGTGCGCGGCGTGGTAGGTGAGGAGGCGTGCCGCCATCAGCTCGGTCAGCGAGTCGGCGAGCGGGAACGACACGCCCTGGAACTCGGCGATGCGCGCGCCGAACGCCTCGCGCTCGAGCGCGAAGTCCCGCGCGACGTCGAGGCAGCGCATGGCGGCGCCGCAACAGCGGGCGGCGATGAAGAGACGCTCCACGAGGAACCACTCCTTCGCGCCCTCGTTCCCGCCCTCCGCGATCCTGTTCGCCTCGGGGACCCGGCAATCGCGCAGGACGATCTCGGGATGGTGATCGAGGTAGGGGTCGTGCAGGAAGCCCGGGACACGCTTCAGCTCGAGGCCCGGAGTGTCGGGCTCGACGACGAACAGGGTCTGCTCACCGTCGGCGACGGCGAGCACCAGGTAGCACAACGGGTCGCCCTGGCTCGTAACAAACCACTTCTCGCCGTTCAGCACCCACGCGTCGCCGTCGCGGACCGCAGTCGTCGCGATCGCGCTCACGTCCGAGCCGGCTCCCGGCTCGGTGATCGCCCAGGCGGCATGGCGCTCGCCGTGGAGCAGCGGCTCGACGTAGCGCTTGCGCTGGTCAGGATTCGCCAGCTCGTAGAACTCGGCCGGCCCGCGGTCGGCGACGACGAAGCCGAGGCCGTTCGTCGCCTTCCCGGCCTCCTCCTCGAGGGCAACCTGGCCGACCATCGTGAGGCCCTGGCCACCGGCCTCGGGGGGCATGTTCAGATGGGAGAAGCCGGCCTCGCGAGCCTTCCGCCTCAGCCGGGCGACGTCCTGCAAGTCGATCGACCCGCTCTCCGCGATCTGCGCCTCGAGCGGGTAGACCTCCGCTTCGACGAAGAGCGCGGCCCGCTCCTTGAGCGCGCGGACCTCCGGAGTCAACTCGGGGACGACCATTGCTCTAGTGCTCCCGGGCGACGCCGCAGAAGCGCATCGCCGCCACGGCGAGCCCCTGCGCGCAAGCGACGAGGCCCTCGACCGGAACGTACTCGTCGATCGTATGCGCGACGCTGCGTCCGTCGGACTCGAAGCCGGGTGGGCCGTACGCGATGGAGGGCGTGCCGCCCAACCGCGTGAGGGTCGCGCCGTCGTACCAGGAGTCGAGCCCGGAGAGCCGGCTCGGCCTGCCAACGTCCGCGGTCGTCTGCGCCATAACCGACACGATCGGCTCGTCCGGCGAGATCTCGAGCGACATGACGCGGTTCGGCCACCACTCGATCCGTGGCGGGTTCTCGGCCAGCCAGGGGTCGGCGGCCGCTGCCCGCGCGATCCACTCGTCCACTTCTTGCTCGACGGCGTGGCTCCAGCCGTCTTCGTCGGTTTGCTGGGGAAGGCAGAGCACCGCGATCGTGAGCGTGCACTCGGCGGGGTACGTGACGGGCCACTCGCCCGCTCGGATCATCGTCGCCAGGATGTCCGGACGCGACAGCCGGGGATGGGTCAGCTCGGAGCGGTTCGACCACTCCTCGCGCAGCCGGCGGATTGCGTCGACGACGACCTGCGCCTTCTCGATCGCGTTGACGGCGCCGCCCTCACGCCAGTGAGGCTGGAAGACCTCCGCGTGCCCCGGCCGGCCCGGCACGGTGACCTCGGCGTAGCTCGCCGCGCGACAGGAGACCCAGACGTCGAACCCCGTCGGCTCGGTCACGATGCCCGCGTCGGCCTTCACGCCGTGCAGGACGAGAGCGAGGCCGCCGGCGCCCGACGATTCCTCGTCGGTGTTGGTCGTGACGAGCAGATCGCCGGCGAGCCGTACCCCGAGCCCAGCCAGCACTTCGGCCGCGAAGACCATGCAGGCGACGCCGCCCTTCATGTCGCACGATCCGCGACCGTGCAGCTTGCCGTCGCGGATCTCGGCCTTGAGCGGGTGGCTCGTCCACTGGTCGAGCGGCTCGTAGGAGACCGCGTCGATGTGACCGTTGAAGAGCAGGCTCTTGCCGCCGCCGGCGCCTGGGAAACGGGCGACGAGCTGCGGGCGTCCCTCGAACCCCATGCCGGGCGGATACAGCGGCTTGCCGGCGAAATCGGACCGGTCCGCCTCGAAGAGCTCGACGTCGGCACCCGCCGTACGAAGCCGCCCGGCGAGGTGGTCCTGGAACGCCTGCTCCTCGCGAGGCGGGTCTCCGGGGGCTCGGGCGGTCGTGTCGAAGCCGATCAGCGCGGAGGCGAGAGCGACGAGCTCGTCCTCGCGGCGCGCGATCTCGGCGACGACCTGCTGCTCCGTCTCGGAAAGTGCCACGGGCCCAATCTATCCCTCTCGCGGCACGGGCCGGCCGTTGACCCGCCACGCGTAGGCGGGGTGGACCGTCAGCGAGTTGCCGATGAAGCACCCCGCCTCAGCGCGCTCGAGGAGCGCGGCGAGCTGATCGACCGCCGGCTCCGGATCGATCCGGACGTCGAGGTCGACCTGGGCCTCGACGAGCGCGTAGAGCCCGTCCGTGTCACGGCGCGTGACCGTCCCGTGCATGGAGGCACGCCCGGCGACCTCCGCCCCGCGCGCGTAGTACCTGAGGCTCTTCAGCGTGCAGCGTCCGACTGCGACGAGGAGCAGGTGCTCCGAGGTCCACGCGGGCGGAAGCTCGATCCGTGCGTCGCCTTCCGCGTAGATGACGCCGTCCTCCTCGACGGAGGCAACGCATTCGAACCGCTTGGCCCGCACCCGGTCCATGGAGCGGCACCCTAGCGCCACGTCCTGCCCGACGCGCGCTTGACAAGCTAACGTTGTTAGCCTAGACTCGGCTAACACTGTTAGCAGAAGGAGGCCGTCATGCAAGCAATCGCCGAACAGATCAGCCCAGCCCCGCTCCGGCGCCTTGCGTGGGCCGCCCTCTTCGCCGGCTCGCTGGGGGCGGCGCTGGCCATCGACGCCGGTGCCTGGCAACTGTGGGTGCTGCTCGTGGCTCCGGACATCGCGCTCTTCGCCGGCATTGGGCGAGGGCTCGAGAAGAAGCAGCTGCACCCGAGGGCCGTGCCGCTCTACAACGCGCTCCACCATCCGGCCGGACCGGTCGTCCTCGGGCTCGCCTCCATCGCGCTCGGTCCCGCCTGGCTCGTCGGAGCCCTCGGCTGGCTCGCCCACATCGCCATCGATCGGGCGGTCGGCTACGGGCCTCGCGACGCGCGTGGCTTCATTGGCCGCTGAGCGGCGGCAGGACATCGTGAGAGCAGCGCGGGCCCTGCTCGAGGAGGAGGGCCCGTCCGCTCTCACCATGCGTCGGCTGGGCGAGCGGCTCGGCGTTCGGGCTCCGTCCCTCTACAAGCACGTGAAGGGGAAGGACGAGCTCGAGGACGCATTGCAGCGGGCCGGCCTCGACGAGATCGGCGCCGCGGTGGCTCGCGCCGCCGCCGGTGCGCCTGACCCGCTCGCGGCCGCGGTCGATGCCTACCGGCGCTTCGCGGTCGGGAACCCGCACCTCTACCGCCTCGTTACCGAGCGCCCGCTCCCCGCAGGCCACGAGCCCGGGGACGGTGAGCGGCGCGGCATCGAGACGGTCGTCGCAGCAACCGGCGGCGTCGACGGGGCGCGAGCCGCCTGGGCGTTCGCGCACGGCATGGTGCACCTCGAGCTCGCAAACCGCTTTCCACCCGGAGCAGATGTCGATGCCGCCTGGCGTGCCGGGCTCGCGGCCTTCACGGCCCGGCCCGCGCCGCCGCGCGCGATCGTGCGATCGGTTCGCGGGCCGGATTGAGCGACCGGGCCAAGGCCCGCCTCTACGATCTACCCGGGCCAGCGGTTCGTGATCGGGAGGCGCCGGTCGCGGCCGAATGCCTTCGGCCGCAGCTTGACGCCGGGCGGTGCCTGGCGACGTTTGTACTCGGCCCGGTCTGTCAGCGCGACGGCGCGCTCGACGACCCCGGGGTCGAAGCCGTTCGCCGACAGCTCCTCGCGCGACAGATCGAGCTCGACGTAGGCCTCGAGCACACGGTCGAGCTCGGCGTACGGCGGCAGCGAGTCCTCGTCCCGCTGATCCGCGCGCAGCTCGGCGCTCGGCGCTCGCTCGATCACGGACACGGGGATCAGCTCGCGACCGGCCCGCTCGTTCAGGTGTCGTGAGAGCCGGAAGACGTCCGTCTTGTACACGTCCTTGAGGAGCGCGAAGCCACCGGCCATGTCGCCGTACAGCGTCGCGTAGCCGACGGAGTACTCGCTCTTGTTGCCGGTTGCGACGAGCAGCCAGCCGAACTTGTTCGAAAGCGCCATCAGGAGCGTGCCGCGCACGCGGGCCTGGATGTTCTCCTCGGCCGGCCCCGGCTCCGTGCCTGCGAACACGTCGGCGAGCGCGGCCGAGAACGCGGCCACGACCGGCTCGATGGGAAGCTCGTGATACCGGGTGCCGAGTCGCTCCGCGACGAGCCGTGCGTCCTCCCTGGTGTCGTCCGAAGAGAAGCGCGACGGCATGGAGACGCAAACCACCCGGTCCGGCCCCAGCGCCTCGGCGCACAGAGCCGCCGTGAGCGCCGAATCGATCCCGCCGGAGATACCGAGGACGACGTCGCGAAAGCCGTTCTTCTCGACGTAGCTCCTCAGCCCGAGCTGGAGTGCGAGCCGCATCTCCTCGAGCTCATCGAGCGGCGAGGCGATCCGAGCGTGTGCCGGGCGGCCGTTCGGAGACGTGGCCGGCTCGAGCTCGATCACGGGCGGATCTGGCAGCACGGCATGTTCGCGCGCGAGGGCACGGCGGCGCGCGTCGCGGAGGCGGTGGCCGACAGCGGTGGACGGGTCGACGTCGACGACCAGCAGCGCCTCCTCGAACGAGGGCCCGCGGGCGACGATCGAGCCATCCTGGTCGAGGACGAGCGAATGGCCGTCGAACACGAGCTCGTCCTGACCGCCGACAGCGTTTACGAAGGCGACCCAGCACGCGTTGTCCCGGGCGCGGACGCTCAGCATCTCCTCGCGCTCGCGCCCCTTGCCCAGATGGAACGGCGAGGCCGAGACGTTGCAGATCACGTGCGCGCCGGCAAGCGCGAGGTCGGTCGCCGGCGGCCCCGGCTGCCAGATGTCCTCGCAGACGGTCGGCCCGATGAGCGTGTCGCCGAGCCGCAGCAGGAGGAGACCCCGGCCGGCCTGGAAGTACCGGTCCTCGTCGAAGACTCCGTAGTTCGGCAGGAAGCGCTTGCAGCAGATCCCCCGCACCTCGCCGCCCCCCAGCACGGCGCAGGCGTTGAAGAGATCACGATCGAGGTGAGGGAACCCGACGAGCGCCGAGATCCCCGTCGTCTGGGCCGCGATCGCCTCGAGGCTGCGGCGCGCGGCGCGCAGAAATCCGGGCTTGAGCAGGAGATCCTCGGGCGGATAGCCGGTCACCGCGAGCTCCGGGAAGAGGACGAGGTCGGCGCCTGCGCCACGCGCCTCCTCGAGCCGCGACACGATGCGCTCGCGATTTCCGTCGAGGTCGCCGACCACCGTGTCGATCTGTGCCAGCGCTAGCCGCATCCCAGTCGGAGGATAGCGACTCCCAGGCGAAAAGTCCTGGCGGCGGTGTCAGGTGGGATTACAGGCATTCCTTGACGGCACCACCATGCCGTGATAAGTTAGCGATAACTAACTTGGAGGGGGAGTGCGCGCGAGAATCCTCGCGAGCGAGAACAGGAAGTGGTGGACGCTCGGCGCGGTCGCGTTCGCGCTCTTCATGGTCATGCTCGACAACACGGTCGTGAACGTCGCCCTGCCGTCCATCCAGCGCGGGCTCGACGCCGACGTCTCGCACCTCGAATGGGTCGTCAACGCCTACGCCTTGACGTTCGCGGTGCTCATGCTGACAGGCGGCAAGCTCGCCGACCTCTTCGGTCGCCGGCGCATCTTCCTCACGGGCCTCGCCCTGTTCACGCTCGCCTCGCTGCTCTGCGGCCTCGCCGAGAGCTCGGGCGCGCTCATCGGCTGGCGAGCGCTGCAGGGTGTCGGCGCCGCGATGATGATGCCGGCCACCCTCGCGATCATCACTCAGGCGTTCCCACCCCGCCAGCGCGGGCTCGCGATCGGCGTCTGGGCCGGCGTCTCCGCGCTCGCGCTCGCGATCGGCCCGGTCATCGGGGGGCTGCTGGCCCAGCATGTGGACTGGAGCTGGATCTTCTTCGTCAACGTGCCCGTGGGCATATTCGGCTTCGTCGTGGGCCGCATCGTGATCGGCGAGTCCCGCGATACCTCGCGGGAGCAGAGCCTCGACGTTCCGGGACTGCTGACCTCGGCCGGGGCCCTCTTCGCGCTCACGTTTGGCCTCATCGAGGCATCGAGCTACGGCTGGACGTCGCCGACGATCCTCGGCCTCTTCGCCGCCGCCGCGATCGGGATCGCGCTGTTCGTGTGGATCGAGCGACGCCGCCGTGCGCCGATGCTCGACCCAACCCTGTTCCGAAGCTCCACGTTCGTAGGCGCGAACGTCGTCGCGCTCCTCGTCACGTTCGCGATGTTCGGCGTGTTCTTCTTCATGTCGCTCTACGTCCAGCAGATCCTCGGCTACTCCCCGGTCCAGGCGGGCGCGATCTTCCTTCCGATGACCCTGCTGATCATCCTCATCGCCCCGGCCGCGGGCAAGCTCTCCGACCGGCTCGGCTCCCGCTGGCTCATGGCCGGCGGGCTCATGCTCGTCGGCAGCTCGCTCGTGCTCTTCGCCCAGCTCGGCACCTCCTCGGATTTCTGGGACCTCCTGCCCGGTCTCCTGATCGGCGGCGCCGGCATGGCGCTCGTGATGACTCCGATGAGCTCGGCCGCGATGGGCTCCGTCCCGGTCGCAAAGGCCGGCGTGGCCTCCGCCGTGCTGAACACCTTCAGGCAGATCGGCGGCGCGCTCGGCATCGCCGTCCTGGGGGCGATTCTCGCGTCCCGCCAGGAGAGCGCGCTTGCCGCCGGCGCGAGCGATGCGCAGGCCTTCGTCGAGGGCTTCCAGACGGCGCTCCTCGTCGGCGCGGTGCTCGCGTTCCTGGGCGCGGTGACAGCCGCTGCCCTGGTCCGGCGCGTCGAGCATCCGGAGCCCGGCGGGGTCGCCGAGGTCCCGGCATGAGCGGCAGTGCCGCGGCCGGCGACCTCGGGGCGGCGCCCGCGAAGCGAACCCGGCTCGCCGCCCCCGAGCGAAGGGCCGCGATCCTCGACTGTGCCTGCCGCGTGTTCGCCGAAGGCAGCTTCCGCGGTACGACGACATCCGAGATCGCGGGTGCAGCCGGGGTCACCGAGCCGATCCTCTACCGACACTTCCCGTCCAAGCGGGCGCTCTACCTCGCGTGCTACGAACAGACCTGGCAGCAGGTGAGAGATCTCTGGGACGCTGCGATCGCGTCGGAGCCGGACCCGGCGAGGTGGGTGCGCCGTATGGCGATCGCCTACCGGGAAGCGGGCGAGCTGCGGGACGTGATCTCGAGCCTCAGCCTTCAGGCCCTCGCCGAGGCCAGCGAGGACGCGGAGATCCGGGCCTTCATGCGGCGGCACCTGCGCGAGGTGCACGACTACGTCGCGGACGTCCATCGCCGCGCGCAGGCGGCCGGCGGGATCCCGCCCGAGCGCAATGCCGACGCCGAGGCGTGGGTGTTCCTCGCGATCGGGCTGCTGCGCGCCTCGGACGACTGCCTCGGCGGCCTCGTCGGCGACGACTTCGCCCGCATCGACGCGGCGCGCTACGAGTGGCTCACCGGTAGAAAGCTCGACTGACTGGCTTCGCCAGTCAGTCGAGCGTGCAAACTCGGCCGTCGAAGCGAGCCGAAGGAGGTTCACGAGGGGGGACGTCCCCCCCCTCGCGAGACAACGGCGACGACCCGGAGACTGCGGCTCTGCGGCCCAGCCGCGTCTCCGGGTAATCCGTCGCCACGGATTTCGCACCCCTACCTGGCGTCCCGGATGGAGTGCGAACCGATTCGACTATACCTACACATACACAGAAGTCAAGTGACATGGTGAAGTAATTTGCAAGCTTCTATACTTCACCAGGCAAATGGAGGAGGTGGAGACCACATCTATGGAGACATTGTCGCACCCGAGCCCGCCTTCCGGACCGACGCTGGGCGAGCGCGTCCGTGGGCTTCGCACCGCCCGGGGTCTGACCCAGGCGGAGCTGGCGGGTGACCGGTTCACGAAGGAGTACGTCAGCCAGATCGAGCTCGGCAAGACGCGCCCGACCTTGCTGACACTCGAATGGCTCGCCGAACGGCTGCAGGTCGATCGGCAGTTCCTCGAGACGGGCGCATCGGCCGCTGAGCTTCACCGCGCCGAGACTGTCATCGCCCAGGCCGAGGTCGCGATGGAGTCGAACGGCTACGAGGAGGCGATCGCTCTGGTCGCCGGGCTCGCGCTGCCGTCGCCGGAGCTGCACGTGCGCGCGCTTCTGGCCGAGTCCTGGGCGCGGATGTACCTCGGCGAGGTGCGCCAGGCGCTCGCCCTCGTCGAGGAGGCGCGTGACATCGTCGCCAAGCCTCGCTTCGGAGACGTCGATCGGGCCGAGGTGCTCTACCGGCTCGGCTGCTGCAGGTACAAGCTCTCGTCCGTATCCACGGCGCTCTCGCTGTTCACCGAGGCGCTGAAGCTCGCCGACGCCTCAGGGCTCCCATGCGACCGGCTCCGGGCGCACGTGCTCGAGTGGCGCTCCCGCTGCTACCGGCGGCAACGCGACTACGAGGCCGCGCACGAGGACATCGAGCTGGCGCTCGAGCTCGCCAAGGGCCTCGGCGACGCCGCGACGGTTGCGCACGTCTTCTTCCAGGCGTCGCTCGTGGCCGACCGCCAGGGCCAGTACGTTCGCGCCCGCTCCTACGCCGAACGGGCGAAGGCGATCTACGAGGAGATCGCAGACCGCCAGAGCGTCGGCCGGCTGCTGAACAACCTCGGCGGCCTCACGTTCATGCTCGGCAAGCCGCACGAGGCGAAGCGGTACCTGAAGAGCGCGTTCGCGCAGGCCCTCGAGGTCGGCTCGACCGCAGACGCGGCACAGGCCGTGTCGTCGCTCGCGCAGGTCCACCTGCGGACCGGGGAGATCGACCTTGCGGAGGAGCAGGCGCGGCACGCGCTCCGGCTTCTCGACGGCCGCGTCGACTTCCTCGACGAGATCGGAAGCGTGCAGCTCGTGCTCGGGCGCGCGCTGATGGAGCAGGGCAAGCTCGACGAGGCCGACGAGGTGCTCGCGCTCGCGGAGACGAGCTTCGAGCAGCTGTCCTCTGACAGCCACCGTGCCTCGGCCTGGCTGGCGCAGGGCGACCTCGCCGCCAGACGTGGAAGCGACCGTGCCGCCGCCCGGCTTTACCGGCGGGCCGCCGAGGCGCTCCAAGACGTACGTTTCTAGCTCGAAACGGGAAAAGCACCGCGGAGGAAGGGAGGTGAGGACCTTGACCCGTGCGCAGCTTCTGGTCGCGCTCGTCGTGCTCGCGACCATCGTGGCGCTTCTCGGCGCCGGGCTGTCCGACGGGCGCTAGCGCCTGTCGAACGTCGTCTATTCATCGAATTTTTCATTCACGAGAGGAGAACAGCAATGAAGTACTTCAACAAAGGTCGACTGCTCGTCAGCCTCGTCAGCGTCTCGGTCGTCATCTCGATGCTTGCCGCCGGACTGTCCGACGGGCGCTAGAGCCCGTTCGAAGTCGTCTGTTCGTCGATCAAGGGAGAGGAGAACGGCAATGAAGCACTTCAACAAAGGTCGACTGCTCGTCAGCCTCGTCAGCGTCTCGGTCGTCATCTCGATGCTTGCCGCCGGACTGTCCGACGGTCGCTAGCCCGCTAGCGGCGCGTCCCCGGGGAAGGAGCCCGGGGCGCATCGGCGAAGTCCGGCTGGGATGGCCTTCCAGACCCGGACCGAGCCGATGGAGGAACGCCCCTCGCTCCGTCCGTTGGGACTGCTGCTCGCGCTGCTCGGCACTGCCTGGCTTGCGGCGCTCGTCCTGATCCTGGTCGAGCTGATCTAGCACCTGAATCCAGCGCACCTGCCCAGCCGTACACTGGCCAGGTGGCACCAACCCGCGTCATCCCCCGGGCGCTCGCACTCTTGCTTGCGCTCGTCGCGGCCGGCTGCGGCGGCTCGAGCTCACCCTCGACCGAGCCGGCCTCGGAAGCCGAGACCAGTCCCGCAGGCCAGACCGGAGGGCCCGCCCCGGACGGCTCCATCCAGGCCCTGCTCGAGGAAGACCCGGCGGAGGACAGCGCCCTGATCTTCGGCACCTCCGACTACGCGGTCGGGCAGAACCGCCTGTCGTTCCTCCTCGTGGACTCCGCAGGCGCGCTCGTCGAGGCCGAGTCGGCTCGCGTTCGGGTGGCGACCGGCGGCCTGGCGGCCGTGCCGGACGGCGAGACCACCGCGGAGCTCATTCCGGTCGGCGTGCCGCCGGAGGCAGGCGACTTCGACGCGCCCACCGTGTACGTCGCCAATCTCGACCTCGCCGACCCGGGCGAGTACACGATCCTCGTCGAGCCGGAGGGCGCCGACATCCAGGGGGTCGGCCAGATCCAGGTGGCAGCCGAGTCGCCCGTCCCGGCGGTGGGCGAGAACGCCGTCCCCTCGGACAACCCGACCGTCGAGGACGGGTTCCCGGAGGACATCACGACCGCGACCCCGCCCGACGTCGAGCTCCTGCAGTACTCGGTCAAGCAATCGCTCGAGGACGGCGCGCCGTTCGTCGTCACCTTCGCGACGCCGAAGTTCTGCGCGAGCCGGGTCTGCGGCCCCGCCGTGGACATCGTCGACAGCGTGCGTCAGAAGCTCGCCGGAACCGACATCCGCTTCATCCACATCGAGATCTTCGAGGACAACGACCCCAACCGCGGCTTCAACCAGTGGGCGAAGGAATGGAACCTCCCGACCGAGCCGTGGACGTTCGTGGTCGATGCGAGCGGCGTCATCCAGGCGCGCTTCGAGGGTCTCGTCACCGCCCAGGAGCTGGAACAGTCGGTGCGCGACACGCTGCTCTAGGTTGCGCTCGTATGCGGGCTCGGCTAGGCTGTCGCCGCATAACTTCAAACTTTGAAGTGGGACTGGAGGATAGGCATGACGGACAACGGATACGCGAATGATGTCCTCGTCTCCACCGACTGGGTGACCGAGCACCTCGACGATCCGAACGTCGTCGTAGCCGAGGTCGACGAGAACCCCGATCTCTACGACGAGGGCCACATCCCAGGCGCGGTCAAGCTGCACTGGAAAGACGACCTCCAGGACGCGATCGAGCGCGACCTGATCGACAAGGAGTCGTTCGAGCGCCTGCTCGGCGGCCTGGGAATCGGCAACGACACGACGCTCGTGCTCTACGGCGACAAGAACAACTGGTTTGCGGCCTACGCCTACTGGTACGTGAAGACCTACGGGCACGCCGACGCGCGCATTCTCAACGGCGGTCGCCAGAAGTGGATCGACGAGGGGCGCGAGCTCACCGTAGAGGTACGCGCGAAGCCGGCCCAGACGTATTCGGCCAGCGAGCGCGACGAGTCGATTCGCGCCTACCGCGACCAGGTGCGGGAGTGGCTCGGCCAGGGCGGCCGCGCGCTCGTCGACGTCCGCTCTCCGGGCGAGTACGCGGGCGACCTGCTGGCCCCGCCCGGCTACGAGCAGGAGGGCGCGCAGCGCGGCGGCCACATCCCGACCGCCGCGTCGATCCCCTGGGCAACCGCCGTGAAGGACGACGGTACGTTCAAGGAGGCGGAGGACCTGCGCGAGATCTACGGAGGCAAGGGAGTCACCCCGGACAAGCAGGTCGTCGCGTACTGTCGCATCGGGGAGCGGTCGGCGCACACCTGGTTCGTGCTGCGCGAGCTGCTCGGCTACGACAGCGTGCGCAACTACGACGGCTCCTGGACCGAGTGGGGAAATCTCGTCGACGTCCCCATCGAAAAAGGGTCCTGACCGCGTCGCGGCCTGGCGGCCGCGACCGGGCCGCATGAGATGCGGCCCCTACGTGAACCCCGCCGGCCAGCCGATCCGAGGGCCGGATCTCATCCGCCCGCGGTCGTCCGATCGTTCGCAGGGGCCGGATCTCATCCGGCCCGCGGTCGTCCGATCGTAGGGGCCGGATATATCCGGCCCGCAGCCGACTCAGTCCCGCAGGATGGGGCGGGTGAGGCAGGTCGGGCCGCCGTCTCCCTTGCGCGAGATCTCGTCCCCTCGGTACACGCGGACTTCGACGCCCGCGCGCTCCATGCGCCGGCGCGTCTCGTCGTTGCCCTCGAGAGCGAGCGCCACGCGAGGGGCGAGCGCGAGCACGTTCGGCCCCATGGTGTCGAACTCCTCGTCCGGCACCTCGACGAGCTGGACGTCCCGCTCCCGCAGCAGCTCCACGAGGCGCACCGGCATGAGCGGCAGGTAGACGACGGCGAGATCGCGATCGAGCGGAGAGATGAACGACATGAGGTGCAGCACCTCGCCGGCTCCGCGGTGGTGCGGGAGGTCGAAGGCAATCAACTCGACGTCCGGCAGCGCTTCCGCCAGGGCCCGGATCCCGGCGGCATTCGTCCGGTAGCCGTGACCGACGAGGAGCGTCCGCTCGTCGAGCCAGAGCGTGTCGCCGCCCTCGGCCGTGGCAGGTGCCTCGAGCCTCGCCGCGATCGGAACGCCGGCCGCGGCCAGGTCGCCGGCCATGGCATCGGGCTCGGCGAGCCGGCCGTCCTTCCCGGGCCGGAGCAGGATGCTTCCGCGCGCCGCCACGAGCGCCGGGTCGTAGGTATAGATCGCATCCGGGTTCCCGGGCAGCGGCGAGTGCCCGACCACGACCTCGGCGCCCGCGTCCTCGAGCAACCGGCAAAAGGCCTCGTGCTCGGTCGCGAGCTTCACCGGGTCGGGCTCGCCACGCCAGCCGTACGATCGCCAGGCGGCCTCGTCCCCAGCCTGCGGAGGGCGGACGAGAACGCGGCGCAAGCGGCCGCTCATGCCCTGACTGCCGTACACGGTCTCGGCGGTAACCTCCATGGAGTGGAGAGTAGTGCTCCCGTCCGGGAACGTGCTCGTCCGGGTCGCCGCCGGCCATGACCACCATTCCTGACGGAGGGACCGCCTTGACCGATCTCGCCGTGGCGGGCGGGTGCGCGGCGAAGTACCCGGCAAAGCGGCTCGAGGAGCTGCTCGCCGGCTTTCTCCCGATCGAGTCGGAGAACCTCCTCGTCGGCCTCGCCCCGGCCGACGATGCAGCCGTCTACCGGCTGGACGACGAGCGGGCGCTCGTGTTCACCGTCGACTTCTTCCCCCCGCTCGTCGACGACCCGGCCGCGTTCGGAGCCATCGCCGCGACGAACGCCCTCAACGACGTCTTCGCCATGGGCGGCCAGCCGCTGCTGGCGCTGTCGGTCGCCGCGTTTCCCGAGGAGCTGGCCGGCGAGGCGGTCGCCGCCATCCTGGCCGCGGCCGACGCCAAGGTACGGGAGGCCGGCGCGCTGCTCGCCGGAGGGCACACGATCCGCGACAACGAGCCGAAGTACGGGCTGGCGGTCGTCGGCACCGCGTCGCTCGAGGGGATCTGGCGCAAGAGCACGGCGCGGCCCGGTGATGCGCTCTTCCTGACGAAGCCGCTCGGTACCGGCCTCGTGCTGACCGGTGTGAAGAAGGGCACGCTCGACCGAGAGGCGCTGCAGCAAGCGATCGCCCAGATGACGACGCTGAACCGAGACGCCGCCGACGCCCTGCGACCACACGAGCCGAGTGCCGTCACCGACATCACCGGCTTCGGCCTCTTCGGGCACGCGGTGGAGATCGCCGAGCGCTCCGGCGTCGCGATCGTCCTCGAGGCGGAGCGGCTGCCGGCGCTCGACGGGGCGCTCGAGGTAGCCCGGGCCGGCCTGCTCACCGGCGGCGACGAGCGCAATCGCGACTTCGCCGCGGGTCGGCTCACGCTCGACGGCGTCCCCGGCGAGCTTGCCGCGCTCGGCTTCGACCCGCAGACGGCCGGTGGGCTCCTGGCAGCTCTCCCGCCCCGCCACGAGGCGGTGCTCGCGGCCGAGTTCGGCCGGCGCGGCCTCCCACTGGCCCGCGTGGGCAGGGTCGAGGACGGCGCGGGCGTGCGGGTGGCTTGACCCCCGTCTAGCGTGCGGCTGGGTGGATAGCGCGACGGAACGAGCCGGGCGCAGCCCGCTCGCCGGCCGGCGCTCGCGACTCGGCCGTGATCGGCCCGCGCAGCGAACCAGCGGCGACCGCTCCCAGACCCTCACCCTCGTCGCGACGATCCTCGGCTCGTCGATGGCCTACGTGACGGCCGTCAACGTCGCGCTGCCGCAGATCGGAGACGACCTGGAGATCGGGTTCACGGGGCAGCAGTGGGTCATGCTGTCCTACTCGCTCGCCCTCGCCTCGCTCTACCTCGTCGCGGGCACCGTCGCCGACCGCTTCGGTCGGCGGCAGATCTTCATCGTCGGCACGGTCGGCTTCGCGCTCGCCTCCGCCCTGGCCGGCGCGGCGCCGAACGCAACCGTGCTGCTGGTGGCCCGCGTGCTCCAGGGTGTCGCGGGAGCGCTGCTGACGACGGGCAGCCTGGCGCTGCTCCGCTCGACGTTCGATGAGCAGCAGCAGGGCCGGGCGATCGGGCTCTGGACAGCGGGCACGAGCGCCGTCAGCCTCGCGGGCCCGCCGATCGGAGGCGCGCTGGTCGAGTGGGCGTCCTGGCGCTGGCTCTTCTACCTCAATGTGCCGCTCGCGATCGGCGCAGTCGTGCTGGCGTGGCTCGGACGCCGCCCTGAGCCGGCCGGCTCGGAACACGTCGGCAGGCTCGATGTGCTCGGGGCGGCGCTGGTGACGGTGGCGACTGGCTCGCTCACGTACGCACTCGTCGAGGCCGGCGAGCAGCGCTTCGTGGCGCTCACCTGGGCGCTGCCGCTCGCCGTATTCGCCGGTCTCGCGTTCGTTCTCAACGAGCGGCGGGCCCGCGACCCGCTGCTGCCACTCTCGCTCTTTCGGGAACGCGACTTCGTCCTCGTGAATGTCGCCACGCTGCTCGTCTACAGCGCACTCGCCGGCTCGACCTTCTACCTCGTCCTCTTCCTGCAGTCCGTCATCGGCTACAGCGCCTTCGAAGCGGGGCTCCTCCTCGTCCCGTCCACGGTGATCCTGCTCGTGCTGTCGCCCCGCTTCGGTCGCCTGGGAGACCGGTACGGCCCCCGTCGGTTCCTCGTCGCCGGGCCGGCGCTCACGGCCCTGGGGATGCTGCTGTGGCTGCGCGTAGACGACAAGAACCTCTGGGACGGCTTGCTGCCGGGCCTCGTGCTCTTCGGGCTCGGGCTCTCGATGGTCGTCGCGCCGATCACGTCGGCGGCGCTCAACGTGGCTCCGCCGGAGCACGCCGGCCTCGCCGCAGGCGTCAACTCGACCTTCTCCCGGCTCGGCAGCCTACTCGCCATCGCGCTGCTCGGTCTCGTTGTCGGCCTTGTCTTCGACGCGCGTGCCGACGACCCGTCCCTGTCGCCGCTGCAGACCGGCGAGCAGGGGCAGGAGTTCGTGGACGCGTCGACCGACGCGTTCCGGGCAGCCATGATCGTCGCGGCCGCGCTCGCGCTGGGAGGCGCCGCCGTCGCCGCGGGCTTCTCCGGTTCACCGAGACGGCGAGAGGAAGCCGCCGAGCACGTCCGCCTCGATCCCGCCTGTCCGGACTGCCCCGCCACTCTTCCGGTCGGCGAGCAGGAGCGAGCGGCATGAGAGCCCGACGGTCGTCCGGCCGGCGGCCTGGTGGAGCCGCCTAGACTGTCGTACGTGCTCGCCCGGTGGCGCTCTTTCACCGTCTCGCCCGAGCGGTTCCGAAGCCTCGCGATCCTCTCGGTCGGCGCCCTCTTCGTCGTCATGGTGACCGGGGCCATCGTCCGACTGACCGGCTCCGGCCTCGGCTGCGAGAACTGGCCGCGCTGCGGGGAGACGCCGTTTCCGGCCTCCGGTATCCACTCGTTCGTCGAGTTCGGCAACCGCGTCGTCGCGCTGATCGCGATCCTCATCGCGGTCGCTGTGGCGATGGTGGCGCGCCGAGTCGACGGACTGCCTCGGCGCACGACGAAGCTCGCGACAGCGGTGGCCGTCTGCATCGTGGCGCAGATCCCGCTCGGCGGCGTGACGGTCATCCTCGATCTGAATCCGTACGTGGTCATGAGCCACTTCCTGCTCGCTCTAGCGACGATCGGCCTGGCCGTGCTCGTCGTGCTGGACGCGCATGGTCACGCCAGGGGACCTTCGCGCTCGAGCTTCCCGCGGCCGCTCGGGATGCTGTCGATCGTGCTCCTGCCGGCGGCGCTCGCGCTCATCGTCACGGGAGCGTTCGTGACGGCCGCCGGCCCCCACCCGGGCGCCAGCGGCGAGGAGATCCCGCGCCTGGGCAACGTCGTGGACGCCGCCCACGTGCATGCCGTGGCGACCGCGGTCTTCGGGAGCGTGCTCGCCGCCTGCGTGCTCGTGCTCCTGTGGCGCCGTCACGAGGCGCCCGGCGAGCTCCGGCTCGCGGTGGCCGTCATCGCGCTGGTCGGGGTCGAGATCGGGGTCGGCCAGTGGCAGTGGAACACTGGGCTGCCCTGGGGCGTCGTCCTGCTCCACGTCGCGCTCGCGTCGGCGATCTGGTGCGGCCTCGTCGCGCTCGTGGCGCGACTGCTCGCGGCGTCGCGTGCTCGCCGGCCGGCCTTGGGCAGACGGGCGATGGCCGCGGACCCGATCCCGTGAGCATCGCGGGCACCGCGTAGACTCCGGGCATCGGCGACCACCTGCGCATGGATCGTCGGCCCACGCTCAAACGGCCGGTGCTGATCGCCGCGTTCCGCGGCTGGAACGACGGCGCCCAGGGTGCCACGCTCGCCGCGAGCTACCTCGCCCGCTCGTGGACGGCGGAGCGTTTCGCCGAGCTCGACCCGGAGGAGTTCTTCGATTTCCAGGCGGTACGGCCGCACGTCTCGCTCGACGAGGGCGTGACGCGCAGGATCGACTGGCCGGAGAACACATTCTACGACGCGACGGTGGCCACACCGGATGGGCAACCGGATCGCGACGCGGTCCTGCTGCTCGGCGTGGAGCCGAATACGCGCTGGCGCACGTTCACGGGCGAGATCGTCGAGCTCGCGAGGACCCTCGACGTCGAGATGGTCGTCACTCTCGGCGCGTTGCTCGCCGATGTGCCGCACACGCGGCCGTCGCCCGTGACCGGCGCGGCGAGCGACGCGAGGCTCGTCAAGGAGCTCGGTCTGGCCGCGTCTCGCTACGAGGGCCCCACCGGGATCGTCGGCGTGCTCCACGACGCGTGTCACCGGGCCTCGCTCGCGTCGGCGAGCCTATGGGCGGCCGTGCCCCACTACGCGTCGCTCGCGCCGAGCCCCCGTGCGGCGCATGCGCTGTGCGCCCGGCTGGCCGAGCTCATCGACGCACAGCTCGATCTGGGCGAGCTCGAGCGCGCCGGGGAGCTGTACGAGCGCCAGGTCAGCGAGGCCGTGGCTGCTGACGAGGAGACGGCGGCATACGTGAACGAGCTCGAGCGGCGTGCCGACGAGGCCGAGGCCGAGCGGAACCTGCCGTCCGGCGACACGCTCGCCGCCGAGCTGACGCGCTTCCTGGAGGAGCACGAGGCGCGTCGCCGCGACGAGGAAGAACGAGCCGAGTAGGTCTGCCGGGCTACTAACCGACGGAGGCGCCGGCCTCGGCGGCGGGCTCTGCCGTCGCGCCGTCGTCCGGGGTGACAGGCACGCCGGCCGGGGGCTCAGGCACGCCATCGTCCGGGGCCGCAGGCACGCCGTCGGCCGGCGCCGCAGGCGCATCCGCCGGGGGCACGCCGTCGTCCGACGGGGACGGCTGGCCGCTCTGCCCGACCCGGTTTTGCGCCGCCGCCTCGCCCTGCGCCGGCTTCTTGCGCCGCCGGCGGCGCCGGGACTTGCCGCTCGGGGCCTTGGGTGCCGGTAGGTTCTCCGCGAGCGCGTCGGCGACCTGGGCGCACGTGCCGAGGCGCTCCCTCGCTCGCTCGATCAGCTGCTGGGCAGTGGGCGTGTAGCCCTCGGCGGACGCCAGGAGAGCGACGCCGACCTGGATCGGCTGCTCGAGCGACACGTTGACGAGGCGCGCGACGTTCTCGTCGTGCCGATGGCCACGCGAGTTGGCGACAGCGCCGAGCAGGCGCTTCGCGTCCGGGAGCTCCCCGCTTGCCCGCCGGTCCTGGAGCTTACGGGTGGCTCGGGCGAGCCGCCACGTCCAGCGCGCGATGATGTCGTCGGGAGCGTCGACCTTCCCCTCGGCGAGCGCTCGAAGCAGGATCCGGGCGCCCTGTACACGATCCTTCTCCCACATCGGCGAGGAGATCACGATCGTGACGAGATCGTCGAAGCTCGCGCGATCGACTGCCGTGGCCACCCGGTCGCCGAGTGCCGCGAGCCGCAAGCGGCGGTTGGGATTCTCGGCAGCGCAGCTCATGAGGAAGAGCTCGCGGCACTCCCTGCTCGCGCGGGCCAGCTTCTCCGCGAACTGCTGGCGCTCGTCGTAGCGCAGCTGGCGGCCGGCGATGCGCGCCCAGAGCTCCTGCTCGTCTCCGGCAAGCCGCGAGGGGTCGACGCGCTGCCACTCACGTGCGATAACCGCGAGCCGACGCCTGACGTCGGGTGTGACCGGTACGAGCCAGCTCGCGGGCGAGAGCTTGCGGCGCGCGCGCCGCTGGATCCGGCGTCGCGGAGCCGGTGTGACCCGAGCGCCGGGACGGTAGAAGTCGGCGTCGATAAGGCTGTGCAGCGTGACCGTCCGCTCGCTGTGCGTCGCACCGGGATCGATGAAGTCGACGACGATGCCGGCCTCCTTGCGCGCGTGAAGGCGCATGATGCGCCCGATGCGCTGCTGGTAGACACGACGGCTGGCCGTGGGAGCCAGGTGCATGCACACGGTGGCTCGTGGCGAGTTCCAGCCCTCTGCGAGCAGCTGCGCGTTGATCAGCACGTTGATCTCGCCGCGCTCGTAGGCCGCGAGCGTCTCGGCGAGCCTGACGGGCGGTGTGCGCCCGCTCACCGCTTCGGCCTTGAGCCCGGCAGCTCTGAACTCGCGGGCCAGGTTGTAGGCATGGTCGACGCCGGCCGCGTAGACGATGCCGGGCGTGTGGTCGAAACGATCGCGGTAGAGGCTCGCCGCCGCCTGGTTGATCAGCTCGTGGTCGAGGACCTTGGCGAGAGCTTCCTGGTCGTAGTCTCCGCCGACGATGGGGACGGACGAGATCGCGGCCGCGGGCGGCACGCGCAGGCAGCGCAGCGGCGCGATCAACCCCCGCCGGGCGGCGTCGCCGAGCGGAAGGTCGTCCACGGAGGCCGGAAAGACATCGGACACCTGCTTCGCGATGAGCTGCTCCGTCGCCGTCATTCCGATGTAGATGGGCTCTGGGAAGCTGCGAATCGCGGCGCTGGTCTTCTCGCCGAGGGCCGTGTGCGCCTCGTCGCAGATGACGAGCTGGTAGGCGCTGCGCGAGATGGAGCCCACATGGCGGGCGAACCAGGCGTAGGTCTGAATCGTGATCGGGTTGCCGCGCAACGGCTCGCGGCCCTGCTCGATCGCGGGAGTGAATCTGCTGCCGTATCCCTCGTCCGTCAGGTCGCGGTTGAACTGGCTGACCAGCAGGCGCCGATGGGTGAGGATGAGCACGCCCATCGTTTGCGCCGCCTCGACGAAGCCCGACGCTGCGATCGTCTTGCCGGAGGCAGTCGGATGTCGGAAGCGGTACCGGCGCTCCGCCCCCGGGTCCTCCACGATCGCCGGCTCGTCGTCGGCTTCGAGCTCGGCGTCGTCTCCCTCGTCGCCATCGTCCTCGTCGTCGGGCAGATCCGCTTCGTGGTTGTTGCCATTGCCGTTCGTCGGCTCGGGCTGCCCCTCGTGACGCGCGATCAGCTCTGCCAGCATGCCGGCGAGGGCGTCGATCTGGTGCCGGCGCAGCTCGGTGCCCGAGGTGAGGTGCGGCGCGCCGTCGGACAGCACGCGCTCGAGGCCGAGCATGAGGGCGAACTCGATCTTCCAGGCAGGCGAGGGAGTCCGGCGCCCCTGCTCCATCTCGGCTATTGCTTCGTCGAGCGCGCGACGGCGTGCGCTCCCCGGCGCCAGCACTTGCGTGGGGTCGTCATCCTCTCGCAGGAACGGCTCGGCGGCCCACTCGCCGGCACGCTGCGCCAGCCCGACAAGGTCTGCGGCGGGCTCTGCGGGAACGGTCGCGGGGATGGTGGCTCTCGGCATGCGGGGAGCAGGCGCGCCGGCCAGAGGTGTAAGCAGCGGAGCGCGCAGGCAAAAAAGTTCCTTGCCCGCGGTGAGCATATCGCATGCGGCGGCGGCTGTGCCGGAGGCTCGGTGTCGTTGCGTAGCATCCGGTCGTGACCGACTGGGCCGGGATCGTGGCGCGTCAGGAGGCCCGCTACGCGGACGGGCTTCGCCGGCTCCCAGCCGAGCCCGACGCGCGCCAGAAGCAGCTCGTGCGGGTGGCGAACGCCGCCACCGGCGCCGGTCTGGCCGAGCTCATGCAGGATCGACGAGCGCAGGCACGCACGTGGCTCGAGCGCGCCGCCGACCGCTATCGCGAGAGCTGGGACGGAGCCCCGCAAGCAAGCTGGGGGCGCCCGATCGGCGCGCTCAAGGCCCGCCTCCTGGCCGGCGACGAGGCAGGCGCCGAGTCGGACGCCCGCTGGGCGCTCGACCTTCGGTCGGCCGAGGCGGAATCGCCGATCGGACGCTACGCGGCGGCGCTCGCCGCGCTCGTGCTCGCCGAGGACGCGGAGGCCGGGCGCCTGGCGCGATCTCTCCAGGAGGCCGACGATGCCTTCCCGGGCGACGTCGCCGACGCCCTGCGGGGGCTCGGCGACGGGGACCCGGCGCTCTACGCCGAAGGGCTGGAACGTGTCCTGCGCTCCTTCGAGGAGCGTGACGCCTACCTGGAGGACGTCCCGGTCGCCGACACCGTCCTCGTCCTCGAGATCCTGGCCGAGCGCCGCGGCTTCGCGGCCCGCCCGTCCTCCGCCCTGATCCCGTAGGAGCGCCTAACAGGAAGGAGACCCGGTGCAGTAGTCCATTCTGTAGCGCGCGCGCTAGCTAACGCGCCGCTCAGCGCCCTCCGCCGCCCGCCACCCACGCCATGGTCTTCGACGCGAGGTGGTCGAGTGCACGCACCGAGGCCTCGAGGTGCTCCTCCCGCGTGTCCTCGAGCTTCGTGTGCGAGAGGCCGCGGAGGCTCTGCACGAACAGCATCACGGTCGGGACACCCGCGCGCGAGACCTCGGCGGCGTCGTGGAGCGGGCCGCTCGGCAGCCGGTGGGACTCGCCGGCGACCTCCCGGATCGCTTCGTCGCAGAACCCGACGAGCGTCTCGTCGAAAAGGATCGGCTCGATGCCCCAGATGCGTTCCCAGGAGACGTCGATCCGCTCGTCCCCGGCGAAGCGCTCGCTGGCGGCCTTCGCGTCGTCGAGCATCGAGGCGAGGATGCCAGCGTCCAGGTTGCGCTGGTCGACCAGGCAGGTGGCCTCTCCGGCGACCGCCGTCACGATGCCCGGCCTCGTGACAATGCTGCCCATCGTGCAGACTGCGCCGCCCCCCGCGCGCGCCGCGACCTCGCGGAGCTCGAGCTCGAGACGGGCAGCGCCCGCGAGCGCGTCGTGCCGATCGGCCATCGGCGTCGAGCCCGCGTGCGCCGCCTGGCCGCTGAAGACGACGCGATGTCGCTCGACGCCGAATGTCCCGAGCACGGCGCCGAGCGGCAGCCCCATCGACTCGAGCACGGGGCCCTGCTCGATGTGAAGCTCGAGGTAGGCGGCGGCGGTCTCGAGCTGCGCGCCGCTCGCCGCCATCCCGTCCAGATCGACGCCGTACCGCGCCAGCGCGTCCGGAAAGGCGACGCCGTCGCGATCCTGCAGCGTCCGCAGGTACTCCTGGTCGCGCATCGAGCCGGCACAGGCGCTGGAACCGAGCAGGCTGCGGCCGAAGCGGGCGCCCTCCTCGTCAGCCCAGTCGACCAGCCTGACCGTCACCGGTGGCTCGCCCTCCGCAGCGATCCTGCGCAGCACCTCGAGCCCGGCCACGACGTTCAGGCAGCCGTCGAGCCAGCCGCCGCCCGGCACCGAGTCGATATGGCCGCCGATGAGGACGGCGCGGCTGCTCGCACCACCGAGGGTCGCCCACTGGTTGCCCGCCTCGTCGACGACGACCTCGACCGGTAGCGCCGCGAGCTTGTCTCGCATCCAGCTGCGAGCGGTCGCCCACGTCTCCGTCCAGCACACCCGCTGGGCCCCGTCGTCGTCCCCGGTGAGAGCGCGCAACTCCTTGAGCTCGGCAACCGTGCGCGAGGGATCGAGCGACATGGGCACGGAACGATACCGCCATGGGCTAGAGTGGGCGCCGCATGGGACGCGGCTCCAGATCAGTGAAGCGCTGGCGGAACGACCGCCAGCGAAAGAAGAAGGCCCGCGGGAAAAAGAAGACGGCGCAGGCGGGCAAGAAGTAGAGCTCGCCGGCGACGCGTCGGGGGCGACGGCGTCAGAGGGTCAGGGAGACATCATCGGCTTCGTCACGGCCATCCACCTCTACGTCACCGATCTCGACTACGCGATCGACTTCTACTCGCGCCTCCTCGGCTACGGGCCGCAGGCGGCCTACGACGAGGGCGAGAACGCACACAGCGCGTTCTTCGTGCTCGAGCAGCGTGCCTATCTCGTCCTCACCTGGGATCCCGACCGGGGCCGGGAGACAGGCGGAAGCGTGCGGCTCGAGCTCGCCGCCGAGAACCTCGAGGAGGAAATCGAGACCCTACGGTCGCGGGGGATCACCGGCGGCCGCGTGACCCGCACGCGCTTCGGCACGGACGTCTACGACCTCGAGGATCCGGACGGTCACCTCGTCCGCCTCGGCCCTGCCTGGACGCTGCACGCGATCGAAGGGGCCGTGTAGGGGCCGGATCTCATCCGGCCCGCCGCCTGGCCAAGTCGCGTCTGGCGGCCGCACCGGGCCGCATGAGATGCGGCCCCTACACCTGCCAAAGCTCAGCGACGTGGATTCGCGCCCTTGCCGTACGGGTCTCGCGGCTTCTTGACGGCGGCCCCCGGCCTCGGGTTCCGCTTCTTGAAGTCGTTTGCGATCTCGTCGAAGGTCGCCCAGCGAACGCCGGCGTGCTTGTTGATGTGCTCGATGATGCGCTCGTGCATGAGCAGGACCTGCGGCTTGCCGCTCACGTCCGGATGAATCGTCATGCCGAAGACCGCGTAGTCGTACTCGCGGTAGACCCAGTCGAACTGGTCGATCCACAGCTGCTCGAGCTGGCGCGGGTTGACGAACCCGTGTGAGTTCGGCGAGGCCTTGATGAACATCATCGGCGGCAGGTCGTCGAGGTACCAGCTCGCCGGGATCTCGATCAGCGGCGTCACCCGACCGCGACGCAGCGGCTTCATCCAGGCGCTCGCCGACTTGGCGGCGTAGTCGATCTTCGTCCAGCTGTCGCCCACCCGCACGTAGTACGGGTGAAAGTCGTCGTGCATGAGCGAGTGGTCGTACTTGATCCCGTGCTGGAGGAGGAGCTCGTTCGTGACGGGAGAGAACTCCCACCAGGGCGCCACGTAGCCGGTCGGCCGTCGTCCGGCTACCTTCTTGACGAGGTCGATGCACTTGACGAGGACGGCCTCCTCCTGCTCCCGGGTCATCGCGATCGGGTTCTCGTGGGAGTAGCCGTGGATACCGATCTCGTGTCCCCCGTCGACGACCATCTTCGTCTGCTTCGGGAACGTCTCGATCGAATGGCCCGGGATGAACCAGGTGGTGCGGATGCCGTAGTGGGCGAAGAGGTCGAGCAGCCTCGGCGTCCCGACCTCGCCGGCGAACATGCCACGCGAGATGTCGTCCGGTGAGTTCTCACCGCCGTACGACCCGAGCCACCCGGCGACGGCGTCCACGTCGACGCCGTACGCGCACAAGATCTCCTTGGCCATCTGCCGCTCCTCCTCTCTCCGCCTGCGGACGGGAGCCTACCGCGAGCCAGGAGCCCGCACCGTGCTACAACCCATCTCGTGTGCAGCCTGTGCGGCGCCCTGCTCAGTGACCACTGGGCCGAGGAGGGAGGCGGCCGGCGGACCCGCCTCTTCCGCGTCCGGCTTCTCGACACGGTGCTCGGCCATTTCGGGCTCGAGCTCCACGACTGGGGCGGCAGCGTGTACGTACTGCGAGACCGCAAGGGGCGGCAGGCGGTCGTGTCCGACCTCGGCTCGGTGTGGCAGGAGGCGGAGCGGCTCCACGGCGAGCCCCTCGACCCGCTCGATCCAGGCCTGCTCGCGGCGCTCGGAGCCCGTCCGGAGAGCTGGGTGGGCCGTGGCTGATCGGCGCCTCCCCGTCTCCGTCCTCACGGGGTTCCTCGGTTCCGGCAAGACGACCTTGCTCTCGCGCGCGCTCAGCCATCCGGCGATGGGCGAGACCGCGGTCATCGTCAACGAGCTCGGCGAGGTCGCGATCGACCACCACCTGCTGCGTCAGGTCGACGAGCGCACGGTGCTGCTGGCGAGCGGCTGCGTGTGCTGCTCGCTGCGCGGCGACCTGGCCGAGGAGCTTCGCGACCTGCTCGACCGGCGCGGCCGCGACGGGGTGCCCCCGTTTCGCCGGGTCGTCGTCGAGACCACCGGTCTCGCCGACCCCGCGCCGATCGTGGCGACGCTCGTCTCCGAGCCGCTGCTCCGTCATCACGTCCGCCTCGAGGCCGTCGTCGCGACCGTCGACGCCGTCGCCGGCCGCCGAACGCTCGATCGCCACGAAGAGTCGGTTCGCCAGGTGGCGGCTGCCGACCGCATCGTGGTCACGAAGTCCGATCTCGCCGACCCCGCGCCCGTGACCGAACGCGTGCGCGCCCTCAACCCGACGGCGGAGGTGACGGCGGCCTCGCGCGGCGAACTCCATCCGCGACGGCTGTTCGGGCGGCGGTCGCCTGTCGATCCGGCCGGGGTTCGGTCGCGTGAGCAGGCCGGCGCGGACGGCGCGGACGGCGGCGACCACGACGTGCACGCCTTTGCACTCGCGTTCGAGCAGCCGCTCGATTGGACGGCGTTCGGCGTGTGGCTGACGATGCTCCTGCAGGCCCGCGGCCAGGACGTGCTGCGGGTCAAGGGCCTCCTCGACACCGGCGCGCCCGGGCCGGTCGTCCTCGACGGGGTCCAGCACGTCGTCCATCCCCCACGCCACCTCGACGCCTGGCCGGACGCCGACCGGCGCTCTCGTCTTGTGTTCATCGGCCGGGCCCTCGACCCAGCCGCGCTGCGCGCGTCGCTGCAGGCATTCGACCGCGCCGCGCCCTCCGCGGTCGCCGCTAGGACTCGGGCGTCTTGATCTCTTCCTCGAGATCGTGCTTGGCCCGGCGGGCACCGCCCGCGAGCCGGCGCCAGCGCTTCGTGTTCGTGAGCACGATCAGCACGCAGACGACGACAACGAAGGCAATGAAGATCGACATCGCATCACCGTTGTATCACGGCGACCGCGCCGAGTGCCCGCCGGCTCGACGCCTCGGGCCCCTGGCAGCCCTTGCCCTGGTGCTGGTTTCGTTGGCGTCCGCGTGCGGCGGCGAGCCGGCTCCGGCTCAGATCGTCACGGCCGGCGGGGACACGCCGGAGCCGACGCCGCTCGTCGTCGCGCTCGGCCGGCTGCCGGATGCGCCGGGGGCACGGCAGCAGATCCTCTTCGGCGATCTCGTCCGGCTTCGGAATGCGTACGGCAAGGCAGACGCCCGTGCTGCGCTCGCCGGGGTCTGGTTCCCGGATGCCCTCGCCGGGGCGAGCGAGAAGAGCTGGCGGCAGACCTTCGGTTTCGGGGTGCAGGCGGTCGACCGCTTCGCCGCGGCCGGGTTCCATCCCGAGGAGACGGCCGTCCTGACGGGTCGGTTCCGCCCCGGGCAGGTACGCGGGGCGCTTCGAGAGCAGGGGTGGAAGCGGCGGGGAGCGCTCTTCTCGCGTGGCGCCGACGGCTCGGTGGCGGCCGACACGGCGGTCGGGCGGCTGGCGCTCAGCTCGCTCAACCGGGTCGCCGTGACGCGTGGCCGCCTCGTTGCCGCCTCGACGACGGCGCTCGGCCGCGCGGCCCTGGCGCCGGGGTCCACGCTCGCCGAGGATGGCGACGTCCGCACGGTCGCGGAAGCACTGGGTCGGGTTACAGCGGCTGCGATCGTCCCCGCCGAGCTCGTCCGCCCGGCCTCCGGGGTGGTCGTGGCCCCGCTCGCTGCGGCTCCCGCCCTCCTCGTTGCCGCGGCGGTCGACGATCGCCGGCCGGACGAGCGCGTGGTCCGCATCGCGCTCCTCTACGAAGAGCCGGCGCAGGCGCAGAGCGACGCGGCCGCGATCGGCGCGGCGTTTCCCGGAACCGATGTGCCGACGCGCGCGGGAAAGCGCTTCGGCGACCTGCTCACCGGTGTAGAGGCTCGCGTCGTATCGGATCGCGTCGTGCTCGTCGAGGGGACGATCGCCGAAGGCGAGCTGACGGGAATCTGGCGCGGGCTGCTCGAGTCAGGCGACCTGGCCGTCCTCGTTCGCCAGCGCTGACTCGCTTCGGCGGAGATCCGGTGAACATCGCGGGCGTCGCATGACAGGGTTGCGTACGTTTCACCGGCACAGGCGAAGAAGCCCGGGGCGCGACTATGGACACCGACGACGAGCAAGCACCTCCGCCCTCTGAGCGGGGCGGCAAGACTTCGTACGGGCAGGCAGCGACGTTCCGGCCGGCGAAGCGGGAGCCGCTGCTCGTACGCACCATCCCGGTCTCCGAGGACGTGCCCCGCTACCGGATTCCCAGCGCTCGGCGTGACCTGATCGCCGGGCTCACCGTCGCTGCGCTCGCGTTGCCCTCGGCGATGGCCTACGGCCAGCTGGCCGGGCTCTCGCCGGTGAACGGGCTGTACGCCTTGCTCTTGCCGACGGTCGCCTACGTGCTGCTCGGCTCCTCGCGGCGGCTGGTCATCGGCCCGGAAGGCTCGGTCTCGACGCTCGTCGCCGCCGCCGTCCTTCCGCTCGCCGTCGCCGGCAGCAACGAGGCGGCCGAGCTGGCCGCGATGCTCGCGCTGCTCGTCGGGGCCTGCTTCCTGCTCGCCTGGGTTCTGCGCCTCGGCTGGGTGGCCGACTATTTCTCCCGGCCGGTGCTGATCGGCTACCTGCACGGCGTCGCGGTCGTGCTCGTCATCGCCCAGCTCGGCAACCTGCTCGGGCTCGACGTCGACGCGCGCGATCCGCTGCAACGGCTCGCGGACGTGGCGCGGGAGCTCGGGGACGTGAGCGGCTCCACGATTGCGGTCAGCGTTACCTCGCTCGCCGCGCTGCTCACGCTGCGCCGCTTCCTCCCGGCCGTGCCCGGCGCGCTCCTCGTGGTCGTGATCGCCATCGGGGCTTCCTGGGCGTTCGACTTCGCAAGCCACGGCGTCGCGATCGTCGGCCCGATCCCGGGAGGTCTGCCGCACCCCACGCTGCCGACCCCCTCGCTCGCCGACGTCGTGGACCTGGCGCCGGCGGCATTCGGCATCTTCCTCGTCGCCTTCGCCGACGAGATACTGACCGCGCGCGCGTTCGCGGGCAAGCACAACGAGCATGTGCGCGCCTCCCAGGAGCTGCTCGTCATGGGTGCGGCGAACCTGGCCGCCGGCTTCACGCGGGCTTTCTCGATCGGCGCCAGCGGCGCACGCACCGCCGTGAACGAGGCGATGGGCGCTCGCACCCAGATCGCCGGCCTGTTCGCCGCGGGCGCGGTCGCCGTCATCTTGCTCTTCCTGACCGAACCGGTGCAGTACCTGCCCACGGCCGTGCTGGGCGTCGTCATCGTCGTCGCCGCGATGAACATCGTCGATCCGGCCGCCTGGCGGGCCCTCGCGGCGATCGACCGCGTGGAGGTCGCGATCGCCGCGGTCACCATGGGCTGCGTCGTCATCTTCGGCGTGCTCGAGGCGCTCGTCGTCGCCGTCGGGCTCTCGATCATCGACACGGTGCGGCGGAGCGCTCGGCCCCACGACGCCGTGCTTGGCTGGGTCCCGGGTCTCGAGGGCTACCGCGACGTCGCGCTGCACCGGTCGGCGCGCGTGACGCCGGGCGTCGTCATCTACCGGCTCGACGACCGGCTCTTCTACGCGAACGCACGCTACGTCAAGGGCCGGGTGCGCGAGGCGATCCGCGCCGCGCCCACCGAGACCTCGTGGTTGGTGTTCGACGCGGAAGCGGTCAACCACGTCGACTCGACCGGGATCGAAGCGCTCATCGATCTGACCCGTGACCTACGCGGCGACAACATCACACTCGTCGTCGCGAGGCTCCGGAAGCGCCTGATGCCCGACTTCGAGGCGGCAGGCCTCGCCGACGCGATAGGGCCGGACCATTTCTACCCCTCCGTTCGGCTCGCGGTCGCCGCAATCGAGAGCCGACCCGGGAGTGGCGTCTAGGTCACCGGCATTCTCGAAGGCCCGGATCAGACCCTCCAATGGCGGACATCAGGCCGGCGAGGAGGCGGGCAGCCCGGCTCGGGAGATCATCAGCTCGTACGCGGCGACGTAGTCGGCGACCATGCGCTCGGAGGAGAAGCGCTCTTCCACGTACGCGCGGCAGGCCAGGGGCTCGATGGCGTCGGCGGCCTCGATCGCCGCGGCCATGTCGCGGAAGCTGTCGACGACGATGCCGCTCCGCCCGGGCTCGATCACCTCGGGCACGGCGCCGTACCGTGTCGCCACCACCGGGGTCCCGCACGCCATCGACTCGATCATGACGAGACCGAACGGCTCCTCCCATTCGATCGGGAAGAGCGTCGCCCGGGCGTTCTGGAGCAGGTCGACCTTGTTCTCGTGCGTCACCTCGCCGAGGTACTCGATGCCCCAGCCGAGGCTCGGCCGCACGGTCGACTCGAAGTACTCCTTCTCGAGCGCGTCGCGCATCTTGCCGGCGATCTTCAGGGGGAGACCGGTCTCCTTCGCCACCTCGATGGCGCGATGGCAGCCCTTGTCCGGGCTGAGACGGCCGAGAAAGAGGAGGTAGTCGCCCCGGTGCGGCTGCACGGGATAGGCGTCCAGATCGAGCGCGTTCGGGCAGTTCGCAACCCAGGGGAGGTGCGGCTTGGGCCTGCGCTGGTTGAGCGACAGCGAAATGAGGCCGATTCCGGGAACCACTCGAGCGATCTGCTCGTAGACGGCCCCGGCCTCGCCGTCCAGCGGCCCGTGAACGGTGTGGACCGTGGGCGTCTCGACCGTCCCCGCGAGGGCTGCCGCCGGCATTCCGGAGTGGTCGTTGACCACATCGAACTCGCCGGCCCGCTCGTAGCAGGCGAGCGCGTGGCGCAACTCGGCGACCGACGTGCCGATCCGGTCGGAGGGTGCCTCCTCGTACACGGACACGAGCCGGGCCTTCGTCCGGGAGTCGCCGGAGGCGAAGAGGGTTACCTCGTGACCGGCCTCGACGAGCCCCTCCGCGAGCAGCGCCACCACCCACTCGATGCCTCCGTACCCCGTCGGCGGGACGGGGAACCACACTGGGCTGAGCACGGCGACGCGCATCGGATCGGCTCTCAGGGGGCTCCGCGGACCATCGCGCGGGCTAGTGCTCCATGACGGTCACGGTGCCGTCCTCGAGCTTAGCCTCCCACGTCAGGCCGAAGGCGCGCAGCCCCGAGAGCTTGAGCGTCCCCGCCCAGTTCGGGATGCCCTCCGGCGCCTTGGTGACGATGCCGTGACGCGCCCGGTCCGGCTCCAGCCCGAGCAGCAGCTGGAGCAGGAGCACCGGCGTGCCGGCCGCCCAGGCCTGGGGGCGGCAGGACGTCGGATACGGGATCGGGAACGGCGTCTCCGATCGTGAGAAGCCGGCGAAGACCTCGGGCAGCTGGTAGTCGAAGAACGGGGCGGCGTTCAGCATTCTGCGGATGATTCGGTGCGCCTCCGGCCAGCGCCCGTACCGGGCGAGCCCCCAGGCGATGAGCGAGTTGTCGTGCGGCCACACCGTTCCGTTGTGGTACTCGAGCGGGTTGAAGCCGGCGTCGTCGGAGGACATCGTCCGCACCCCCCAGCCGGTCCACAGACCCTCGCCCATGAGCTGATCGACGACTGCGTCGACCCGCGCGGGCGGAACAATCCCGCTCCACAGCAGATGGCCGAGGTTCGAGCAGAGCGAGTCGACCGGCCGCTTGTCGGCGTCCAGGGCGAGCGCGTAGTAGCCGCCACGACTCTCGACCCAGAACGCATCGTCGAAGCGCCGCTGCAGATCCGCGGCGTCGCGCTCGAGTCGCTCCGCCAGATCCCGATCGCGCCAGACGAGGCGGGCGAGCTCCGCGACACGGAGCTTCGCATCGTAGGCGTAGCCCTGCACCTCGACCGGCGCGATCGGCGCCTCGGCAAGCCGCCCGTCCGCGAACTTCATGGAGACGCCGGAGTCCTTCCAGGACTGGTTCGCGAGACCTTTCTCCGAGCGGCGCTGGTACTCCAGCAGGCCGTCGCCGTCGAGGTCGCCGTGGTGCTCCATCCATTCGAGGGCCTTGAGCGCCGGCGCCTTGAGGCTGCGGACGAGTGCCGCGTCGTCCGTCCAGCGCCAGACCTCCGAGAGGAGGATGAGATAGAGCGGCGTCGCGTCGAGCGTGCCGTAGTAGGCCGGGAACCAGGCGTCGGCGCCCCTGCCGTTGCGGACCTCGTGCACGATCTTCCCCGGCTCCGCGTCGACCTCCGGGGCGTCCTCACTGGCCTGCATCTCGGCGAGCGTGTGCAGCGCGTTGCGCGCAAGCTCGGGGCCGAAGAGCAGCGTCTGCAGGCACGAGATGAGCGTGTCCCGGCCGAAGACGGCCATGAACCACGGCATGCCGGCCGCCGGGAGCTGGCCGTGCGAGCCGGCGCCGCGCATGCGAAGCGAGGCGAGGTCGGAGACCGAGCGCGAGAATGTCCGGCCGAGGTCGTCCCAGGAGCTTCGCAGCTGCGGAACACCGAGCTGCCACGCTGCCAGTGACTCCCGCACGCGCGTTAGCTCGTCGCCGAAGTGACGCTCGGCCGTACGGGGCGCGATTCCGTCGCCGTTCAGGACGGGCAGGACGTCGACGCGGAGATGCCACCGCTCGCGCGGCTCGAGCGCAACCTGGTAGCGAACCGTGCCGTCCGCCGTCTCGCCGCGGCGTGACAGGCTGACGCGGGTGCTGCCGTCGAAGTTGCCGAGCGCGCTGAAGACGAAACCGTTCTCCTCTTCGTCGAAGAACGCCGGGACGACCTCCGGCACGCGCGCGCTCTCCGGGTGGCCGAGCGACGCATCGAACGCCTTGACCGTGAAGATGTCGGCGAAGTCGCTGCCGAGATCGAGCCCGAGCTCGAACTCGACCCGTCGGTCCAGGTGGTTCACGCAGACGACGTGCTCCTGCATGCCGTCGCCGATGAAGCGACTGCGCTGGATGGACACGGAGTCGTGCGCCAGGCCGCCGACAGTCGGGTTACGCAGGAACCAGGCGGCGGAGAAGTACTCGACCTGCCCGTATGAGAGGAGCAGCGGGCGCGCGCCGTCGATCGTGAGCAGGAAGCGCGACAGGAAACGGGTATCAGCCGCGAAGAACCCGGTGGTGGGGTCCACGATGTCACCCAGCTCGTCGCTCACGCAGAAGGTGGCGCCCTCGAGGATCGTGATCTGCACGACTGATGACATCAGGCTCGCTTGTTCACAACGTCGTCGACGAGCTCCGCCAGGTCCGTACCCTGCCGGCGCCCCCGGGCGAGCCCTACGAGGTAGCAGACGAGCGGAGCGTTCGTTCGGTCGCCGCTCTCGTGCGCGGCGACCCGCGCCAGCTCGAGGAGCCGCTCGACGTCTGCGTCAGTCAGCTCGTACTCGGACGCATCGTCGCCGACTCCCTGCGCGATCCGTGCGCTCGCCGCTGCGAGCCATTCGTGCACCGCGCAAGCCTACCGCTCGCGTCCTACGGCGGTCCCCCCGGCGACTGCCATGAGCACGTGCGGCACGACGGCCAGCACGTACAGGCCGCAGAATGCTGCTCCGAGAGCCGCGTAGCCGCCGAAGTGGAGTGCGAGCCCGCCGACCCCGGCGCCGATCAGGTAGCCGAGCTGGGCCGCAGAGGCTCGCAGGCCCATCGCCATGACCGACCGTCCCGGGGCCGCGTCGAGCCCGAAGGCGCTTCCGGCGATCGTTCGGCCGGCGTTGAGGAAGACGTAGACGGCGAGGAGGAGCACCGTCAGCCAGAGGGCCTGACGGAGCGACCCGATCAGAGCGGCGACGACCGCGGCGGCCAGCCCCAGGCCGATCACGAGGCGCTGCGACGACCGTTCGATGTGGCGCCGGAAGTACAGCGTCCCGGGCAGGTACGCAGCGAACATGCCGCCCAGGATCGCGCCCGTCGCCGTCAGCGAGAGCGCATACGAATCCACGAGGAGCGCGCCGGCGTAGACGAGCACGCCGACCCACGCCGAGAACGCGAGCACCTCCCCGAGCCACCACGCTGCCAGCACGCGGTCCCGGGCGAGCGTGGCGAGATCGCCCCGCAGCGTGGCCGGTCGGCGCGGCGCCTCCGGCAGCCGGAACGCGAACGCGAGCGCGAGTAGCGAAGCGGCGAGCGGCAGCACGAGCCATGCCAGGCGCCAGCTCACGTCGCCCACGGCGCCGACGAGCGGCATGCCGACGAGCCATGCGACCGCCTGCCCGGAGAACGTCGCCGAGAGGGCATCCGCGCGGCGTTCGCGCGGTATCCAGGCCGTGGCGCCCGCGATGCCCGCCGACAGGAGAACGCCCACCGCAGCGCCGAGCAGAACCTGCGCGCCCGCAAGCGCGGCGAAGGTGGGCGCCGCCGCCGAGAGCGCCGACGCGAGGGCCAGCGTGCCCAGGCCGCCGAGCAAGAGACTCCTCAGCCCGACTCGAGCGGCCATCGCGCCCACGCCGAAGGCCGTCACGGCCGCCACGCTCCCCGAGATGGCGCGGAGCTGGCCCGCGGTCGCCGTGGAGACGTCGAAGTCCTGCGCCACCTCGACCAGGATCGGCGAGAGCACCAGGGTCCCCGCCTGGCTCGCAAAGAGGCAGAGGGCGAGCGTCGTCGCTGCGCGGCGCACCGCGCCAATGTAGAGGCGGTTCCTCGCCTCCAGCGGCGGTTCGCAGCGTATGCTGAGGCCGCCGCCGAGGTTGTGCAGCGCGTCCGATCTCGACGGTGAGTTGCCCGCGCATCGCCATGACATGACGGATCCACTCGCACAGTTCCGCCTCGACGACAAGGTGGCTCTCGTCACCGGAGGGACCGGTGGCATCGGGCTGCCCCTCGCGAAGGCGCTCGCCGCCGCCGGGGCCAAGGTCGCGGTGCTCGGACGGACGATCGAGCGCGCGAGCGCCGCCCGGGACGAGGTCGGCGGCGCCGACACGGCGCTCGCTATCGCAGCCGACGTCGCCCAGCGTGAGGAGGCCGATCGCGCCGTGGCCGAGATCGTCGGGCGCTTCGGTCGTCTCGACGTCCTCGTCAACGGCGTCGGCGGAGGCGGCAGCGGCATCCTGGCGCCGGCCGAGGACTACCCGGAGGAGAAGTGGCGCTGGATCGTCGAGCTCAACCTGACGTCGGCGCTCTGGCCGTCCGCGGCGGCGGCGCGGCAGATGATCGCCCAGGGGCAGGGAGGCTCCATCCTCAACATCTCGTCGGTTCGAGGCGAGCTCGCGCTGCGCGCCGGCTACTCGTCGTACGTGGCCGCGAAGGGCGCTCTCAACATGCTCACGAAGCAACATGCGACCGAGTGGGCGCCGCACGGTATCCGCGTGAACGCGATCTCGCCCACCTTCGTACGAACGCCCCAGGTCGCCGACATGCTGGAGAACAGGGAGTTCTACGAGACGCTCGTGGCGCGCATCCCGCTCGGGCGGATCGCGGAACCGGAGGATCTCCTTGGCGCGGCGCTCTTCTTCTGTTCCGACGCGTCGGCGTTCGTCACCGGTCAGATCCTGACGCTGGACGGGGGTCTCACCGCGTGCCAGTGAAGGTGGGGGTCGCGAAGGAGGCGGCGCCCGGGGAGCGCCGCGTCCCACTCGTCCCCGACGCAGGGTCAAGGCTCGCTCCCGCCGGTATCGAGCTTCTCGTCGAGGCCGGTGCGGGAGACCGCGCGTCGTTCCTCGACTCGGCCTACGCGGAGGCCGGCTTCAAGGTGGTTCCGGACGCGGTCGTGCTCCACCGCCAGGCCGATGTCGTCGTCAGGATTCAGCGGCCCTCCGCCGAGCAGATCGCGCTGCTCCGGCAGGGGCAGGTGCTCGTCGCCATGCTGCAACCACTCGTGCACCCGGAAGTCGTCCGTCAGATCGCGGCGCGGGGCACGATCGCCTTCTCGATGGACTCGATCCCCAGGATCACGCGCGCGCAGTCGATGGACGTCCTCTCCTCGCAGGCGACCGTGGCTGGCTACAAGGCGGTGCTGGCGGCCGCCGGTACCCTCGGCAAGTTCATGCCGATGCTCACCACCGCCGCCGGAACGGTGCCGCCGGCACGGGTGCTCGTGCTCGGCGCCGGAGTCGCCGGCCTCCAGGCGATCGCGACGGCACGACGCCTCGGTGCGGTCGTTTCCGCTTTCGACACGCGGCCTGTCGTCAAGGAGCAGGTCGAGAGCCTGGGCGCGACCTTCCTCGAGCTCGACGTGCAGGGCGAGGAAACGGCTGGCGGCTACGCGGCCCAGCTCAGCGACGAGCAGCACGAGCGCGAGCAGGAGGCGATCGCCGGCTACGTCGCCGAAGCGGACGCCGTCATCACGACCGCGGCGATCCCCGGCAAGCGCGCGCCGGTGCTCATCACGGACGAGGCGGTGTTCGGCATGCGGCCGGGCTCGGTCATCGTCGACCTCGCCGCCGAGACCGGCGGGAACTGCGAGCTCACCGTTCCGGGCGAGACCGTCGTGCGCCACAACGTGACCATCGTGGGCCTACGCAACTGGCCAAGCGAGATGCCGCAGCACGCGAGCCAGATGTACTCCCGCAACGTCCAGTCCCTCCTGCAACACCTCGTCAAGGACGGTGAGCTCGTGCTGGACTTCGAGGACGAGATCACGCGCGAGACCTGTGTCGCCCGCGACGGGAGGCCGGCCGGCGAGCCGGAGCTCCCGCCGCAGCCGGTGAGCCACCCGGAGGGGCCGTCATGAGGCCGCCGGGAAGCCTCGGCCCCACGCGGGCTCCTCAGGCGCCGGCTGGGCACGGGGCCGGAGGGCACAGTATGTGGAATACGGCCCGAAGGCACCGGGCCCAGAGCGGTGTCAGGCACGGCGGAGCCGGGCTTTGCCCGGCGGAAGCCGCTGCCGGTGAGGAGCCCGCGTGAGCGCTGAGCTGATCGCGTCGATCACGATCCTCGTGGTCTCGGCCTTCCTCGGCATCGAGCTGATCTCGCGCGTCCCGACGCTGCTGCACACGCCGCTCATGTCGGGCACGAACGCCATCCACGGGATCGTGCTCATCGGCGGGATGCTCATCCTCGGCTCGGCCGACTCGAGCCTCGAGAAGACGCTCGCGTTCATCGCCGTCGTCTTCGGGACGATCAACATCGTCGGCGGCTTCCTCGTCACCGACCGGATGCTCGACATGTTCAAGCGCAAGAAGGACGAGCCGGCAGATACCTCCGAGCAGCCGTGACCCTCGCCCTCTCGCAGAACGTCATCAACCTCATGTACGTCGTCGCCGCGGTCGGCCTGATCCTCGGCATCAAGGGGCTTTCCCATCCCGCAACGGCGCGCCGAGGGAACCTGATCGCCGCCGCGGGGATGATCATCGCGATCGCGTTCACGTTCGCCTCGCCGGCCATCGACTCGTACTGGCTCATCATCGTCGGGATCGTGGTCGGCACGGTGATCGGGGCCGTCTCCGCCCGCAAGGTGAAGATGACCGCGATGCCGCAGATGGTGGCGCTGTTCAACGGCGTCGGCGGGGGCGCGGCGGCCCTGATCGCGGCCTCGGAGTTCCATCGGCTGACGCCGCCGCCCGAGCACGTCTCCGCCGACACGATCGCCGCGATCATGTTCTCTGCCCTCATCGGCTCCATCAGCTTCTCGGGCAGCATGGTGGCGTTCGCGAAGCTGCAGGAGCTCGTGACCGGCTCGCCCATCACGTTCCCGGGCCAGCAGGTGGCGAACGGGCTGCTGATCGCCGTCACCCTCGCCTTCGCGGTCCTCGCCGCAGCGACCGAGACGGGCATCTGGATGGTGCTGCTGCTCGTGCTCGCGCTTCTCTTCGGCGTCCTGCTCGTGCTGCCCATCGGCGGCGCGGACATGCCGGTCGTGATCTCGTTCCTGAACGCGTTCACGGGCCTCGCCGCCGCGTCGAGCGGCTTCGTGCTCGACAACAGCGCGCTCATCATCGGAGGGACGCTCGTGGGCGCCTCGGGCACCCTGCTCACGATCCTGATGGGGCGGGCGATGAACCGCTCGCTCGCGAACGTGCTCTTCTCCGCCTTCGGACAGGCGCCGACCGGGGCGGCCGCGGCCGCTGCGACCGATGGCCAGACGGTGCGCGAGGTCTCGCCCGACGACCTCGCCGTGATGCTCAGCTACGCACGGCAGGTATTAGTCGTGCCGGGCTACGGGCTCGCGGTCGCTCAGGCTCAGCACGCTGTTCGCGAGCTGGCCGACCTGCTCGAGGGGAAGGGCGTACACGTGAAGTACGCGATCCACCCCGTCGCCGGCCGGATGCCCGGTCACATGAACGTGCTCCTGGCCGAGGCGGACGTGCCCTACCCGGCGCTGCTCGACATGGAGGACGCGAACCCGGAGTTCCCCCGCACCGACGTGGCGCTGGTCATCGGCGCCAACGACGTCACGAACCCGGCGGCACGGACGAACCGCGAGAGCCCGCTCTACGGCATGCCGATCCTCGACGTCGACCGGGCGCAGAACGTCGTCGTCCTCAAGCGCTCCATGGCGGCGGGCTTCGCCGGGGTCGACAACGAGCTCTACTTCAACCCGCGCTGCGCGATGCTTTTCGGCGACGCCAAGGCCTCCCTCGAGAAGCTGATCGCCGCGGCGAGGATGCTCTGAGCGCCACCCCGGGCTGGACGGTGCCGCGTCGGTTCCGCGCCGCCTTCGGCTAGATGGTTGATTCCATGAGATCCGCCTGCGCCGGGGCGGCAGCTGGCCGCTCTGGGACGGGAGGCCGGGGCGCGGGCGAGGCTGGACGCCTCGGCAAGCCCCGGCCTCGCGAAGCGCACGGCCTGTCTGAGAGGCCCCACGGCCTCTCAGACAGAGACGGAAGCGGCCGAGACGCGCCAGATGTCGCATCCGGCCGCGCGTGGATCGTGGAATCAACCATCGAGGCCAGTTGAGCCAAGCGCGCGATCCGTTCGAGCGCTACGTCGAGGCACTGGGCGCCCGAGCATCCGCGGACTTCGTCGAGGCCGGGGGTCGCGGCGGCATCCGGCAGCCGATCGCAGGCTCCCTCGGATTCTGGCTGCCGATGACCTGGTCCGTGCACATCGTGCCCGGAAGCGAGTTCGTGTTCCTCGCTCGCGTCCGCGTGGCCGGAATCCCGCTCGGCTCCGGAGGCGAGGAGTTGCGCGACGGACGCGGCCGGTTCCGTACGGGCCGCCGCTTCCTCGACGGACGCCTGGTCGACCGCTCCCATTACGCGCTCCTCTGGGCCTGGTCGCTGCTGCTCGCACCCGCCTTCGCGATCCGTCGCGAGGGCGTGATCGTCGAGCCGGATGGGGAGCACGGCGTGCGCCTTGCTTACCCCTACGAGGCCGAGACGTGGGAGTGCGCGCTTCGCTTCGATCCCGAGACCGGCCTCCTTCGCCGCCTGGACACACATCGCGACGATGCGGCAACGGGCCGGGCACGACGCTGGTCGGCCGCGGTCGAGCGCTGGGAGACGCGCGACGGGCACCCGTTGCCGGCACGCGTCATGACCCGCTGGGACACGACCCCCGCGGTGCGCCTCGACGTTGCCCGGCTGAACCTGTAGAGCCGGATCTCGTCCGGCCCGCCGACCGGCCGAGCTACGCCCCGCGCCTCCCGCCGGATCGTGGTCAGATCACCCGCCGCTAGACGGCGCCTCTTGTCATATCGACATCTATCGTTATGATGTTTGTCGATATGAAGCTGCTCGACACGATCGACTGTTGCCGCCCTCTGGGCGCGCCGGCACTGTCCGACGACGAGGCGGGCGCTACAGCCGCGCTCTTCAAGGCGCTGGCCGACCCCGCCCGCGTGAAGATCGTCAACATCGTCGCGACGAGCGACGAGCCCGTCTGCGCGTGCGAGTTCATCCCGGCACTCGGGCTCACACAGGCGACCGTGAGCCACCACTTGAAGCGGCTCACCGAGGTCGGTCTGCTGGAGCGCGAGCAGCGCGGCAAATGGGCGTTCTTCTCCCTCAATCCGGACGCGGCGGCGCTGCTCGCCGGCGTCGTCCGCTTGCCCGAGGAGGTTCGATGAGCACCGAAACAGCCGACAGCCTGCGCGAGGAAGTGCGCCGAAAGTACGCCGAGGCGGCCCGCGCAGCCGGCGAGGGCGCGACCTCGAGCTGCGGGAGCGGCTCGTGCTGTGGCGAGGTCGCTTCGAGCGCCGACTTCGGTGAGGCGCTCTACAGCGCCGAGGAGCGAGGCGGGCTCCCGGAGACGGCCACATCCGCCAGCCTGGGGTGCGGCAACCCGGCCGCCGTCGCCGAGCTCGAGGAAGGCGACGTCGTGCTCGATCTCGGCTCCGGAGGCGGGATCGACGTGATCCTGTCCGCAAGGCGGGTCGGGCCCACCGGCGTCGTCTACGGGCTCGACATGACGGACGAGATGCTGGCGCTGGCGCAGCGAAACTCCCGCGAGGCCGGTATGCGGAACGTTCATTTCCTCAAGGGCGTGATCGAGGCCATCCCACTTCCGGCGGAGTCGATCGACGTGGTCATCTCGAATTGCGTCGTCAACCTTTCGGTCGACAAGTCGGCCGTCCTGACCGAGATGGCCCGCGTCCTGACGCCGGGCGGCCGGATCGGAATCAGCGACGTGGTCGCCGAGGACCGGCTTACCGCCGAGGAGCGGGCAGCGCGTGGTAGCTACGTGGGTTGCATCGCCGGGGCGCTCTCGAAGGGTGAGTACGAGGCGGGTCTCGAGGCGGCCGGCTTCTCCGACGTCACCGTCGACTTCACCCACGAGGTGGCAGACGGGATCCACGGCGCGATCGTCAAGGCGCGTAAGCCTGTTGGGTCGGTCCCGCGCCACGGCGCCAAGGCGCTCCCGCTCGCGAAGGCGGCGGCCGGCTGCTGCTGAGTCGGATGCGCCCGCTCACGCGCATCCTCGCCGCCGAGGCGATCGGCACTTTCACGCTCGTCTTCGCCGGCGCGGGGGCGGTGATGGTGGACGCGAAGACGCAGGCGCTCGGCCAGGTGGGCATCGCGATCACGTTCGGGCTCGTGATCGCGGCGATGATCTACGCGGTCGGCCATATCTCGGGCGCGCACCTCAACCCGGCCGTCTCCTTCGCATTCGCGCTGACGCGCCACTTCCCGTGGACTCGTGTCGGCGCCTACTGGGCGGCTCAGGTCGCGGGCGCGCTCGCGGCCGCGGTTCTCCTGCGGGCACTGCTCGGCGACGTGGGAAACGTCGGCGCGACAGTGCCGTCCGGCTCCGACGGGCAGTCGTTCGTCTGGGAGATCGTGCTGACGTTCTTCCTCATGTTCGTCGTCGTCGCCGTCGCGACCGACACTCGCGCCGTCGGCGAAGCGGCGGCGCTCGCGATCGGGGGAACCGTCGGCCTCGACGCGATGTTCGGGGACCGATCTCCGGAGCGTCGATGAACCCGGCGCGTTCCCTGGGCCCGGGACTCGTCGCCGGCGAGCTCTCGACTCTTTGGATCTACCTCGTCGCTCCGCCGCTCGGAGCCGCGCTGGGTGCGCTGTCCTACCAGCTGATACGTGGACAGCGAGACCACCCGACGGCGCTTCACGGAAAGGAAGAGAAGGGTTCCGCGTGAGTCGCGTCCTCTTCGTGTGCGTTGCGAACAGCGGTCGTTCGGTGATGGCCGAGAGGCTGTTCCGCCGCGCCGCGCACGGCCGCCACGTGTCACGCTCTGCGGGAAGCCGACCGGGGGAGTCGGTTCATCCGGGCGTCCTGGAGGCGCTCATCGAGGTGGGCATCGACGCCTCCGATCATGTCCCGAGAGCGCTCGCTGCGGCGGACGTCGACTGGGCCGACGTCGTCGTCGCGGCGTGCGACGACGCGTGCCCGCACGTTCCGGGCAAGCCGTTCCTATCCTGGGGCCTCGCCGACCCGAAGGACCGACCCCTCGACGAGGTGCGGGCGATCCGCGACGACATCGACCGCCGCGTTGACGACCTCGTGGCGAGGCTCAACCTCGGAGCGCTCTAACCCCTCCTCACGAGTCGGCTGCCCGGGGAGCCGAATCCTCGGCGGCCGACTCCGCGGGCACGATGCCCGCGCGGGTCTGCGGGAAGGCGATCGCCTGGAGCCAGGCGAGCGCGATGTAGGCGACGATACCCACGCCGACTCCCCAGGCGGCTTTCACCCACTCGGGCGGGAGCACGTAGTAGACGGCCACCCCGATGGCCACGGCGGCGATCGCCGCTGGGTTGACGCCGCCGAGGAAGCGATAGCGCCCGTTCGCGTCGAAGAGGGCGAGCACGTCGAGGTGCGTGCGCTTGAGGACGGCGTAGTCGGCCAGAATCACGCCCGCGAGCGGGGTGGCGACGTTGCCGAGATGCGTCATCCATTCCTGCGCGTCCTCGATGACCGCGGGGAAGCCCGAGAGAGCGACGGCGACGGCCCCGAGGATGGCGGTCGACCAGAAGCGCCCGAGCCGAGGGATCGCGTTCACGAGCGAGAGCCCGCCCGAGTAGATGTTCATCAGATTGACCGCCATCGTCTGGAGGACGATCGCGACGAGGAGGATGGCGAGCAGAAAAGCGTTGCCGCCGAGATCGGCGACGGCGGCGAACGGATTCAGGCTTCCGGTCGCCACGGCGGCGTAGGCGCCGACCCACGAAGCCACGAACGACCCTACGAAGGTGCCCCCGAGGATGCCGGCGTACATGTGGCGTCGCGAGCGCGCGTAGCGGCAGAAGTCGGCGACGCTCGTCACGAACGTGAGCTGCGTCCCCCACATCACGGTCAGGAATGTCGCGAAGCCGAGCCACGTGAACGACTGGTTCGGCGAGTCGAAGACCCGCGAGACGCCGTAAGCAGGGTCGTCGGCCGTGAGGTAGAGGGCGACGAGGACGCCCGTGAAGACGACCATGAGCGGCAACATCACGCGGACGAAGTGGCGCAGGAGGTCGAAACCGATGACGGCGAGCACCGCCTGGATACCGGCGAGGGCGAGGGCGACGGGAACGAGCGGTAGCTCGTAGTCGGTGAGCCCGCGCACGATCGCCTGCAGCCCGAACGCGCCGGCGAGCGCCTGGGCTGCGAACCAGTACGTCGCGGCGACCATCCGGTACGGAGACGTGAGGCCGCGGGCACCCCACTGCCCGAACGTCGCACGCATCGCGACCTGACCGGTGAGGCCGTAGTCCACGCCTACCTGGGCGACGACGACAAGGATCAGGCCGGCGAGCGTGACTCCGATGCCGACCGCCGCGGCGGCCCACCAGAGCGGTAGCCCGCCCTCGACGACGACGATCGCGCCCAGTACGTAGACGAGCGGGCTCAGGTTGAACGTGAGCATCATCGCGAAGAGGTCGTTCCAGCCGACCTTGCGGAGCTCCGGCGGGATCGGCTCGACCCCGAAGCGCTCGACGCCGCGCGGGACGCGGTGGACCGTGTCCGTGGCGGCCACTAGCGGCAGATCTCGGCGGGAAGGGAACGGCGCCTCGCCGCCACGCCGGGGTCGGGTGGCGTGAGCAGCTCGTCGCGAGACACGCTCGCGTTCTACCCGAATGTGCTGATCAGCGTGTCCGCACCCGGCGGAGGGACCGACCGTACCCCCGATGCCGGACAGGGGTTCCCCTACATCGGCGGCGAAAAGCCCTGTCGCTCATTCTTGGCCTGGTTTGCAGGTATTTCGTTTGCTACGTTCGGCGGCGTCAACGACGTCGAGGCGGCGCACCGTTGTCCTCAACCCGTTCCTCGCAACCTGGACCGACACCTGCTAGACCGAAAGCTCGGGGTCAAGTCTTGCATACGAACATAAGAGCGCTACCTCGAGACCCCCGTCCGGAGCTCGCGCGCTTGGCTTGCAGGACTTGACCCCAGCTCCTGACGGCCTTGGGCTCCAAGGCGTACCGGTACACTCGACCCGTAGCGGATGTCCAGGTCACGCGTCGTTGCCGGCACGCTCTGCGCCATCCTTGCGCTCGCTCTCGCGGCGTGCGGTGGCGAGGCGCCGGAAGCCGAGTTCACCGCCGAGCCCACCTCGGGCGAGCGCCCGCTCTCCGTGGTCTTCACCGACACCTCGAGCGGCGACCCCGAGAGCTGGGCCTGGGACTTCGGAGACGGAGGCACCTCGACGGAGCAGAACCCGACCCACGTCTACGAGGAGCCCGGAAGCTACCGCGTGATCCTGACGGCGACGAACGGCGAGGGATCCGACGACGTCGTCAAGCCCGATCTCTTGACCGTCACGGCACCGCCCTTGACCGATTTCTGCCAGAGCGTCCAGGACCTCGGCGACGCGGCCGATGCACTCATCGACCCGGACACGGTGACCGGCGGGCTCGACGGCGTGAGGGCAGCGCTCGCCGAGATAGGGGCCGCCGCCGACGAGGTTCGCTCGACGGCCACCGAGGAATACGCGGACGAAGTCGAGCGGGTCGGGAACGCGATTGCGGCCGTCGAGTCGGCCGTGGACGAGATCTCGGGCGACGCGTCGACACAAGAGATCATCAGCAGCCTCGCCGGCGCGGCACTCGAAGTCACGGCAGCCGTGAACGCGCTGCGCGTGGCCGTCCAGCAGGGCTGCACGCCGGCCTCCTAGGCGTCGGCGCCCTGGCAGAGCGGCCCGCCGTCAGCCTTCCGCCCGACCAGCGCGGCGCCGGTGAGTTGCCGAGCGGAAGAGCCACGCCAGACCGCCGATCAGGGCGACGGCCACCAAGGCCAGGAACACCGTGTCCACGGCTCGCGCCAGAACGAGCCCGAGGGCAACGCCGAGCGACGCCGCGAGAATCGGTGCAGTGACCATCACCCAGAGCTTTCCCGGTCGGACGAGGCAGGAAACGACCATGAGCCCGCAACTGCCGCGACCAGACGGCCTGGCGGATGTCCGCGACCACCGCCCGCGGCGTTTCCGGATCGAGATTCGCGCTCCAGCCTAGACTGGGCCCTCGCCCCGGATTGGAGGACTCCATGCCCGAAGCCCGCGCCATCGACGTCGTCGTCTTTCCCTTCACGCCGGACACGAAGGTCGACACCTACGAGTTCGCCCCGGTACTGAAGGACTCGATGATCCATCTCGAGATCTGGGACAACGAGTTCAGCGCGTCGTCGCTCGTGGCCGACATGGACGAGGCCGGAGTCGAAAGAGTGCTCATCTGCGCGCAGGAGGGCGGCTCGTGGCGCGTCACGCACGAGTACACCAAGTCGATGGTCGACCAGTACCCGGATCGTCTCTGCTGGACGGCCGGCATCGACCCGCGAGACATCGTCGCGGGCGTTCGCAGGCTCGAGACGGCGGTGAGTGAGCACGGGGCCCTGGGTGCCCACAGCTACCCGCACTGGTTCGCGATCCCACCGGACGACCGAGCCTTCTATCCCTTCTACGCCAAGTGCGTCGAGCTCGACGTGCCGATTCAGATCCAGGTGGGCATGGCGTTCCAGGCCGGCCTCAAGAGCGTCGGCTGGCCGGGATCGATCGACACCATCGCCGTCGACTTCCCCGACCTCAAGATCATCGGCATCCATACCGGCTACCCGTGGGAGCGGGAGATGGTCTCCGTCGCCTGGAAGCACCCCAACGTCTACATCGGGGCGGACTGCCACCACCCGAGCAGGTTCGCGACCGAGCTCGTCGAGTTCATCAAGGGAGACGGGCGCGAGAAGGTCATGTGGGGAACGAACAAGCCCGTCTTCGAGTTCGCCGACCACCTTGCCGCCGTCGATGCCCTCGGGCTCGACGAAGAGACCGAGCGCCTGTTCCTGTACGAGAACGTCAAGCGCGTCTACGGCCTCGACTAGGGCTGCCAAGATACCGACGTGCGTCGGGTCAACCTTCTCGCGCCGGAGCTCGATCTCTCGTCGGAGCGCGACGGCTACCGCTGGCGAGGCGCAGGCGTCGGGCTGGCGCTGGGCGCGGACGAGATCGGAGCCTGCCTGTACGAGCTCGACGACGGCCAGCGCAGCCATCCGTACCACTTCCATCATGCGATGGAGGAGTGGCTGATCGTGGTCGCGGGCTCGCCGATCTTGAGGGCTCCCGGCGGGGAGCGCGTGCTGAGCGAGGGCGACGTGGTCTGCTTCCCGGCCGGGCCCGAGGGCGGGCACCAGGTAACGGGCCCCGGCACGGTGCTGATCCTCGCGGACAACCGCGCGCCCGGGTTGGTCGAGTATCCGGACAGCGGCAAGCTTGCCGTGCATCCCGCGGGCAAGGTGTTCCGCCTGGCGGATGCCGTCGACTTCTGGGACGGAGAATGACCGAGCCGATCAACCTCCACGGCGTCGACGTCGAGGGCGACCCCGCCGACCCGCCCGGCTACGGCGCCCGCATGGCCCGTCTGGGCCCCGCTCTCGGCGCCGAGAAGCTCGGCGCCTCGGTCTACGAGCTCGACCCGGGCGACAGCGTCTGCCCCTACCACTACGAGAACGTCGAAGAGGAGTGGCTGCTCGTCCTCACCGGCACGCCCACCCTCCGCGACCCCGAAGGCGAGCACGAGCTGGCGCGCGGCGACCTCGTCTGCTTCCTCGCCGGCCCCGACGGCGCCCACAAGGTCACGAACCGCTCGGGCGCCGTCGTCCGGATCCTGATGCTCTCGACCATTCCGAAGTCGGTCGGAGAAGTCCCGCTCAGCATCTGCGTCTACCCCGACAGCAACAAGGTCGGCGTCTGGCCTCCGGGCGGACGCTTCCGCCTGACCGACAGCCTCGACTACTGGGACGGCGAGATCTAGCTCGCCCTCCGGCCATCACCTCCCGCCTCCGGCAGCGGGGCTGTGCGGCGCCGCGATTGCTTGTAGGGACCTGCACCTCAAACCGTCACCGCGGCGTTCCAGACCCCGGTCGCGGCGGCGTCCCGTGCATAGTCGGCGAAGTCTCGCGGCTCGCGGCCGAGGGCGCGTCGCACGCCATCAGCCAGATGGGCGTTGCGGCCGTCGAGAACCTCGCTGAACAGGTAGGTGAGCAGCTCGATGACCTCGCCGGGCACGCCTAGCTCTGCGGCGGCCGCCGCGTGCTCCTCGATCGAGATCGGCACGTACCGGATCCGGCGACCGGTCGCCCTGGAGATCTCTTCGATCGCCTGGGCGAAGGTCAGAAGCCGCGGGCCGGTCAGCTCGTACGACTGGCCTACGTGCCGGTCATCGGTCAGCGCCGCGACTGCAACGTCGGCGATGTCGTCGGCGTCGACGAACGGCTCCGGGGTGTCACCGGCCGGAAGGGCGACCTCGCCGCTGAGCACGTACTCGAGCATGTAGTCCTCGCTGAAGTTCTGGGCGAACCAGGTCGATCGCACGATGGTCAGCTCGGCGCCTGAGTCGCGCACGGCCTGCTCGGCCTGCTCGGTCTCGGGCTCGCCGCGGCCGGCAAGGAGCACCAGTCTCGGGACCCCGTGCTTCACGGCCATCTCGGCGAACGCGCCGACCGTCTCCACCGCGCCCGGCACCGCCAGGTCGGGGTAGTAGGAGACATAGACAGACTGGACACCGTCCAGCGCGGTTGCCCAGGTCGAGCGGTCCTCCCAGTCGAAGGGCGGCTCGCCGGAGCGAGAGCCGATTCGCACCGGGAGGCCTCGTGCCTCGAGCCGCCCCGCCACGCGGCGGCCCGTCTTTCCCCTGCCGCCGAGCACCAGCGTCGGCCTCTTCTGTCCCGTACGTTCGGTCATCATGGCTCCTTCCGAGAAGCTGGACTTTAAATCTAGATTTTGAATCTAGATCAAGCATCTTAGACTGTCAACCCCAGGGGCTATGCTTGGCCGTGATGGCTGCGCGGACATATACGGCGTCACACCGGCGAGCGAGCCCGCCGAGCGTCGATCGCGTGCTCGAGGCCGCCGAGCATCTGATCCAGGAGGATGGGTTTCACTCCGCGACCATGGACGAGCTTGCCGAGGCCGCGGGGGTCTCGCGGGCGACGGTCTTCAACCGCTTCGGCTCGAAGCTGGGGGTGCTGCAGGCGCTCTTTGCTCGCTGCATGGAGAGCCAGGAGATGCGAGCGATCCGTGAGGCGCTCGCGATCGAGGATCCAGTCGTGGCGCTCGAGGCCGTGATCGAGGCGGCCTGCGCGATCTGGGAAGCCCACGGCTTCGTTCAGGAGCAGCTCCAGGCGATTGCGGTCCTAGAGCCCGCTGCGAGCGTCCTGGTCAAGCAGCAGCTGGACGAGCAACGCAACGACCTTCAGGATCTGACACGGCGCCTGGCTCGCGCGGATCGGCTGCGGCCGGGGCTCAGCGAGGCTCGAGTAACCGCGACGCTCCACATGCTCACCAGCCTGGAGTCCTTCCTGTGGCTGCGGCGCGAGTACGGCCTCTCACTGCGTCGGACCCGCGACACGATCGCCGAGCTCGCGCGACCGCTCCTGCGCACCTAGACGCGCCACCGGATGAGCGATACCCCCAGCGGGATTCGAACCCGCGATCTCCGGCTTGAAAGGCCGGTGTCCTAGGCCACTAGACGATGGGGGCCAGCCCGCCCAACCGTAGCGGACGGGCGGCGCTCGGGCCGTTTGCGCATGGAGCCGGTGGGGAAGCACCGGGGCATGGCGACTGCACCACCTGAACGCAGCCACGTGGACACGGCCACGCCCGACGAGGAGCGGGAGGCCGCGGTCGAGGAGTTCGTGCCGGCGACGCCGAAGGAGGAGATGCGAGAGGTCGCACGCGGCGAGACGCCCCGCACGCCGTTCTCGCTCGCGGGCGGCATGGCCGTCCTCATCCTCGGCTTCGCTGCCCTCGTCACCGGCATCGTCGTGCTCGCCATGTGGCTCGCCTAGCGGCACCGCTCTCCCCACTCGGGAAGATCGACGGCCCTTGCCCCGTCTTGTTAGTGAACGCTAATGACGGAGGCATTCCTCGGTGGCAACCGCCGCAACATGGACTGACTCGGATCTACTCCTCCGTCTCCGCCGCCGCGACCGGACGGCGTGGGAACAGCTCTACCGAACCTACGAGAAGCGGCTGTACGGGTTCGCCTACCGACTCTCTGGAAACCAGCACGACGCTGCAGATCTCGTCCAGGAGACCTTCGTGCGCGCGCTGCCGAAGCTCGATCGCCTCCCACCCGAGCGAGCCAACATCGGCGCGTACCTCTTCGCGACGGCGAAGAACCTCTTCCTGAAGCAGACGGAGCGCGCGAAGCGCGCCTTGCCGGTCGACGAGGTGCCGGAGCCGGCTGAGCCCGGCGACGATCGAGGAGGACCCTCAGCGGGCCGCACTGCTGCGACGACAGCAGGACGAGGTCCGGATCGCCAACGGCAAGCTGGCGCCACGCCAGCGGCTCGTCCTCGCGCTGCGCGAGCTCGAGGACAAGAGCTATGCGGAGATCGGCGAGCTCGTCGGACTGAACGAGAACGCCGTCGCGCAGCTCATCCTCCGTGCCCGTCAGAGCCTGCGTGATGAACTCCGACTGGTCCAGGTCGACCGCTCGAAGCTGTCCGAGGTGTGCCAGGGATATCTGCCGCTCCTCTCGGCCCACCTCGACGGACAGCTGCGCGGCGCCAAGCAGACCGAGACACTGGCCCATCTCGAGTCCTGTGAGGACTGCCAGAAGGCGCTCACCGACATGGAAGAGGCCAAGCGCCGCTACCGCGGGCTCGTTCCTCCGCTCGTGGCCATCGTCGCGCTTCGCGAGAAGGTCGACGCCGCGCTTGCCGCGAACGGCTACTGGGACACGCCAGCAGGCGGACACCCGGTCCATGTGGGGCTGGGCCGCCGCGGCATGCTCGTGGCCACGATCGCCGGGGTCGCGATCCTCGGTGGCCTCGTCATCGGAGTGGGCGGAGGTGGTGGCGCCCAGCCGCCTGACTCCGCGAAATCAGTGCAGGCCGGCGCGCCGGCCGAGGCGTCGGCGGTCTCGAGCGAGCAGCCGAGCACGCCTCCATCGAGCCCTAGCACGGCACCGGAGCCAACGACCAGTCCAGACGAGCCCGCCGAGGGCGAGACGGGCCCACAGCCGGCCTCGGGCGAAGGCGATCCGAGCGCTGTCGGCGACGCGAGCGCCGGCGGAGACAACCAGCCCGACACCAACGGCGGCGAGAACGGCACGAGCAACGAGCCCGAGCCCAACGACTCCCAGGGCGCTAGCGCCGAGCAGCCGGTCGCGAACGGCGGAGCGAGTGGCGACGGAGGCGGTCCCGAGAGCGACGACTCCCAGGGCGGCGGCGGCAGCTCGCAGGGAGGCGAGGCCTCGCGTGGAGACGAGGGCTCAGAGGCAGACGCCACCTCCCCGGCGGACGTGGGCAGCCGAGGAGACAGCGCCTCCCAGCCGGACGAAGAATCACGGGGAGACGAGGCACCCCCTGAAGACGACGGCTCGCAGGCGGCGGACGGCTCGCGGGGTGACGAGTCGCCCCCGGAAGACGACGGCTCACGAGGTGAGAGCGGCTCTCTGACGGACGAAGGCACACGGGGAGACGAGAACCCCCCGGAAGACGACGGCTCACGGGGAGATACAGGCTCGCAGACAGACAGCGGCTCCCAGGAAAGCGATGGCTCCCGCGGAGACGCCGTCTCCCAGACGGACGAAACCACACGGGCGGACGATGGCTCCGAGGCAGACGACACCTCCCGCGCAGACGACAGCGCTCAGCCAGACGAAGGCACTCGGGCAGACGGCAGCGCCTCGGACGACGACGGCTCCCGGGGGGCGTAGCCGCGTTCACTCGGACGCGGTCCCCAAGGCCCACCGTGGCTCACGGGCGCCTTTGCGCATCCCAGACCCGCCGCTCAGCGCCCTACACTGCAGAACACGGGCGGTTAGCTCAGCTGGGAGAGCGCCTGCCTTACAAGCAGGAGGTCGCTGGTTCGAGCCCGGCACCGCCCATTCAGGCTCACGCCGATCCCGTCTGGCCATGCCGATTCCGCGTGGTTGAGCCAAACCAGCCGACGCCCAGGTGTGCGAGAGGGGCAGTGGATGCGAGATCATGCTCCCCTCGGTGCTCCCCCCGGCTGTGACTCGTCGCTGCGACTTCTCGGTGCTGTACCGGTGCCGCACCGGATCTCGCGCCTCGAGCCGGAGGAAGCCAACAGAGCCGAGAGGAGGCCGCCATGCCCGCCACGGTCACCGTCATCCCTGACCGCGGCGCTTCCGCCGAGCCCTCGATCGCCGCAACATCCTCGCCGCCCTCTCGCCGCCGCCGAGCTCCCGCACGTCGGCTAACCGATGCGCTCGCGCTCGTGCTGCTCCTCGCCGACGAGGAAGACGAGCGGCGGTTCCGGCGTGCAGCGGTTCGGTGGGCGTCGCGGTACACCCGTGAGGTTCCGGGCGTAGAGCCGGCCGAGGCGCAGGCGGTGCTCGGCCTGACGGTTATGCTCGGAGGGCGGCGCGTTCAGGCCGCGTGTGCGCTCGGTCAGCTCCTCGGCGAAATCTCTTGCCCGCGGCCGAACTCCTGCTCGTACCGCTGCCTAGTCCTCGCCGAATCGGGCGACGACCTAGGAGTCCACTGGGCCGAGATCCTCGTCAGCGGGCGCCTTCCCGCCGGGACCGGCGCGCCTCAACGCAGCAGCCGGTCAGCGTTGACGCTGATCCCCGCCGGGCCGACCCTGCGACCCTGCGCCGTACCGGGGCTCCGCGGCTGCCGCCACTTCGGGCCGACCCCCGTACCAGTCCCCGTTGATTGGCTCTTGGCGGGCAGCGCGGTTGGCGCGATGATCCGGACGTCCACCGCACTGCCCACGCGGCGCCACGAAGGTCGTCGCACGAGGCCGGCCTGGAACCGCCACGATCCGGACCTGCTGATGACGTATATGGCGGACGAGTGCAGTTACCAGGAATCCTTCGGTTCGGAGCTGGAGGGCGCCGACTACGTCGGCCGGGAGGCCGTACGCGAGGGGTTCGCTGCCTTCTTCGAGCGCTATCCGGACGGCCGTTTCGTCGACAGTGAGATCCGGGCGTTCGAGCCCGAACGCGCGGCCGCTGTCTGGACGTTCGCTGCGAGCCGACTCGACGGGGGCAGGTCGCGTGTGCGAGGCTGCGACCTGTTCGAGTTCGACGGAGACAAGGTCAGCCGCAAGAACGCGTTCCGCAAGCAGCAGTAAACCCTCGCTGGGAGGATCGAATGCCACGGATGCTCCGCGTCGCCGTCGACGTCGGCGGGACGTTCACCGACATCTGCGTCCTCGACGAGCGGGACGGCTCGATCGGGGTAGCGAAGGTTCCGTCGACCCCCGACCCGATCGACGGGGTGCTCGACGGCGTCGACGAGGCGGGCGTCGACCTGTACGGAGGTCGCGCTCTTCTCGCACGGGACGACCGTGGCGACGAACGCGCTGATCACGCGGCGCTTTCCCCCGGCGGCGATGGTCACGACGAAGGGCTTCCGCGACGTGATCGAGATCCGGCGCGGCACGAAGGAGGACCTCTGGGACACCTACAAGGACGTCGCGCCGCCGTACATCAAGCCGCCGGGACCGGCTCGAGGTGACCGAGCGGATCGACTACGCGGGTGCGGTGCTCGAACCGCTCGACGAGGAGGAGGCGCGTGACGTCGCGGCGCGGCTGCGCCGTCGGGACGTCGATTCGGTGGCCGTCTGCTTCGTCAACTCCTACGCCAACCCGGCGCACGAGCAGCGGATGCGGGAGATCCTCGAGGAGGAGCTCCCGGGCGTGATCGTGTCGACGTCGAGCGAGGTGCTGCCCGAGATCTTCGAGCACGAGCGCTTCTCGACCACTGTTGCGAACGCGGTGCTGGCACCGCTCGTCGGCCAGTACACGCGCCGGCTCGAGGAGCGCCTCACCGAGGGCGGCTACGACGGCGATCTGCTGCTGCTCCATTCGGGCGGCGGCGTGATGACGCCGAAGAGCGCTCGAGCGGCTGGCCGTCCGACTGGCCGCCTCCGGGATCGCGGCCGGCGCGATCGCCAGCCGACACCTCGCAGGCCTCTGCGGTTACGACGAACGCGATCGGGCTGGACATGGGCGGCACCTCGACCGACATCTCGCTCGTCTACGGTGGCGAGGCGCGGCTGACGAAGGAGTGGTTCGTCGAGTACGGCTACCCGATCGTCTTCCCGTCGATCGAGGTGTTGACGATCGGCGCCGGCGGCGGGTCGCTCGCGTGGATCGACGAGGCCGGCGTCGCTGCGCAACGGGCCGCAGTCAGCGGGAGCGGAGCCCGGCCCGGCCTGCTACGGCCGCGGCGGCGAGCAGGCGACGAACACCGACGCGAACCTCGTGCTCGGCCGGCTCGGAGAGCGTCTCATCGGCGGCGCGATGACGCTCGACCGTGAGGCGGCCGCGCGCGCGATCGAGCGCTCGGTCGCCGAGCCGCTCGGGCTGCCACTCGAGGATGCGGCGCGCGCGATCCTGCAGGTCGCGAATGCGAACATGGCCGACGCCGTGCGGTTGATCTCGATCCGCCGCGGCTACGACCCACGTGAGTTCGCGCTCGTCGTCTTCGGCGGGGCGGGCCCGCTGCACGGCGTCGCGCTCGCGCGGGAGCTGTCGATCCCGACCGTGCTCGTGCCGCCGAACCCGGGGATCACGTCGGCGCTCGGATGCCTGCTTGTCGACGTCCGGCATGACCTCTCGACGATGTACCTCGCGCGCACCGACCGGCTCGATCCGGCCGAGCTCGAGGGCGAGTTCGCCTCCCTCGAGGCCGAGGCGCACGAGCGACTCGAGACCGAAGGCGTACCCGAAGCGGGCATGAGCCTGCAGCGCTTCCTCGACATGCGCTACCTCGGGCAGTGGCGGTCCATGTCGATCCCGGTCGGCTCGCCGCTCGAGCTCGACGCAGCCGTCGCGGCCTTCCATCGGAGCACGCTCGCGAGCACAACTACCGCCGCGACGCCGCGCCGGTCGAGGTCTACCGGCTGAATGTCCGCGCGGTCGGCGTGACGCCGAAGGCTGAGCTGCGACGCTACGAACGCAGCGGCGCCGCGTTGCGGTCGACCGGGACGCGCAGCGTCCAGTTCGACGAGCTCGACGGCCTGGTCGCCACGCCGGTGTACACGCGCGAGGGGCTCCCGGCGGGCGCCGTGCTCGAGGGCCCGGCCGTGATCGACCAGCTCGACTCGACGACGCTCGTTCCTCCGGGCGTGACGGCCGAGGTCGACGAGTGGCTGAACGTCCGCATCCATGTGGAGGAGGCTCGCTGATGGCAGCGCCCGCCCGCAACTACACGCTCGACCCGGTCACCTTCGAGGTGCTGAAGAACGCGTTCGTCACGACTGTCGACCAGATGGCGGAGCAGATCCTGCGCACGTGCCACTCGTTCGTCCTCTACGCGCGCGACTTCTCCTCGGCGCTCTGCGACCCGAGCGGCGACACGATCATGCAAGGGAGCCAGGACATCGCCGTACACGTCGGCACGCTGCACTTCACGGCGAAGGCGACGATCGACGCCTTCGCCGGCCGCATGCGGCCGGGCGACGTCTATGCGATCAACGACCCGTATGCGGGCGGCACGCACTTCTGCGACGTGCGCGTCGTTCGGCCGATCTTCCATGAGGGCGAGTTGATCGCTTATGCCCAGTCGAACGGTCACTGGGCGGACGTCGGCGGCAGCGTCCCGGGCTCCTTCGACGTCAACGCGCGGGAGCACTTCGGCGAAGGCCTGCGCATCACGCCCGTGCGGATCTACCACGAGGCCGCTACTGCGACGACGTCGTCCGGATGATCGTCTCGAACACGCGCAGCCCCGAAGGGAACGAGGGCGACCTGCACTCGCAGGTCGAGGCGACTGCAGTAGCCGAGCGCGAGCTTGTCCGGCTCGTCGGCAAATACGGCCTCGATACCGTCGTGACAGCGTTCCAGGAGGTTCAGGACTACGTCGAGCGGCTGACGCGCCAGCGCGTCTCGCGGCTTCCCGACGGAACGTGGGAGACCGAGGACTACCTCGACTACGACCCCACACTCGGCGAAGGCCTGATCCCGGTTCGCGTTCGAATGACGATCGAGGGCGACCAGATCCACTACGACCTCTCGGGCTCGCACCCCGCCGTCGGGACGTTCCTGAACGGCAGCTACGGCTCGACGTTCTCGGGCGTCGTCACCGGGACGAAGATGTTCTTCCCCGACCTGCCGCTCAACTCGGGCTTCTACCGCGCCCTCACCGTCGACCTCGGCCCCGTCGGAACGGTCGTCAACGCGGGCTGGCCGACTGCCGTGACGGGCTTCTGCTCGGGCGCCTACGGCAAGGTCGTGAACTCCGTCATGGAGTTGTGGTCCCAAGTGATGCCCGAGCGAGCGATCGCGTGCTGTCCCGACATCGAGTACCTCCTGATCGGCGGTCGCGACGGGCGCTACGAGGATCGGCCGATCTTCATGTGGTACGACTGGATGGTCAACGGCTGGGGTGGCCGCAATGGCAAGGACGGCTCGAACGCGACCTCGAGCATCTTCGGTGTCGGCGAGGCGGGGCAGCCGTTCGAGGGGCAGGAACGCCTCACCCCGGTGATCACGAGCGAGCACTCGATCCTCGCCGACTCGGGTGGACCAGGGCAGTTTCGCGGCGGCTGCGGCGCGCAGAAGGGCGGCACCCTGACCGCTGCGAAGGGGACGGTCATGTCGTACTGCTGCGACCGCGCACGGTCGATCACATGGGGCATCCAGGGCGGCCTGCCGTCGATCCCGCAGGGCGTCTGGCTGCGGCCCGACGACGAGGAGATCCGCTTCCTGGGGGCGATCTTCTCGAACGTTCCAGTCGGGGAAGGCGACTTCTTCACGCGTGCCTCGGCCGGTGGCGGCGGATACGGCGACCCGCTCGAGCGCGACCCGGAGCGCGTCCGCGAAGATGTCGGGGAGGGCTATGTCACCCTGCGACGCGCACAGCTCGATTACGGCGTCGTGCTGCGTGAGCTCGACGCCGACCTCGGCATGTACGAGATCGACGAGGCGGGCACCGCCCGCGAGCGAGCCTCTCAGCGCGAGACTCGAACCGGCTGGCTCGAGGAGGACGCGGAGGACGTCGCTGCCCGCTATCGATCCGGCGAGCTGACGACGCACGATCTTGTCCGCCGGTACGGCGTCATCCTCGACTGGGGCGTGGGACTGCTTCTGCCGCGGACGACCGAGCAGTTTCGGGCCATGCTACGACGCCGCGCCTCGGCGCACTGGCCGGCGGCCCCTAGGGCGACGTCCGGCTGACGCGAGCCGCTCGCGAGTGCGACGCGCACGACTCTTGGCGGTCGGGTCCCTAGCCCGGGGAGTTTGACCGGGCGTAGCTCCGCGGGGGGATCCTCATCGCAACCCCGGCCATCTCCCAGACTGGAGCCCCGCGGCCATAGGTTTCGCCGAGGCCCAGTTCACGTCCGGCGGCTCACGCGTCGTACACGTGCAGCACAAAGTCGCCAGCGTCGCTGTCCCTGTTTAGGTCACGCCCGCCCTGCGCGTCCTCGGAAACTGTGAAGGCGATCCGGTCACCTACCAACTCGAGGTCTGGGCGCCGATCTCCGCTCAGTTGGCTGAGCCCACGACCGCTCTGGGACTCCCAAACGGGGGGCCGCGGGCACGGTGGTACCCCCGGGTGCGCCACCACGCGGACGGCGGTGTCAGCTTCGCCTTCGAGGGCGTCGATGGCCTGCTCATCGTGGGCGCCACGCGCACCCGCCTCATCGTGTTCAGCCACGGCGTCGTGCTCGGCTACTCCCTCGACGGCGAACTGCGCGAGGCGCTGGTCGCAGACGGCCCACGCCCGCCGCTCAAGCAGCTGGGTCGACTGGCCCCGCAGCGGGCCGCCGCAGCGCGCTGGTGCTAGGGCGCCGCAGGGGCCGCGCGCGGCCCGGCCTCCTGCCAGGTCGCCCCGGCGCCGCGCGTGGCCGCAGCGGGGCGCACAGCGGCCCGTAGCGGAGGCGCCGCGTGCTCCGGTACACGGCCCGCTGCCACCACTGCAAGCTCGGCATCAGCGGCCGGCGCCGCAGCTTCTGCGACAGGCGGTGCCGTCAGCGGGCATGGAGGCGGCGCCGCCAAGGTCTCCCTGAGGACGCCTACAGCTGGCCCTTCCCCGGTGGCGAACGCGCCCAGCGCGGCCCGGTGCCCATGTGGCGCATGACGCGGAGCGAGCAGCGCGACTTCGACCGCCTCTACGGCGATTGAGTCACACGACCGGTGCAGGCAACGGTCACTTCGATCATTCGCAGCCGATTCCGTCGCCGTCGGAGTCAAGGGCGTACACGTCCGGGCCGACCACGTTGAACGGCCCCGTCACGTAGTAGGGGCCGTCGCCCGAGCCACCAGCGCAGTCGTAGTCGGAGGCGCTGGGCAGCAGGCACACGCCCGCGTAGGAGGCGTGGCACTGCTCGGCGGGCGGCTGCGTGGGCGGCGCCGGCTCGTCGAGCACCAGCTCCTCCGTGCACACGTTCGGGTAGAGGTAGACGTTGATCTTCGCCGGCGTGCGGGACTTGCGGTACGCCTCGGCCTGGCCGCTGCACGTGTAGCGCCACGTGTAGAGCAGCTCGGCCTCGTAGACGCGGGTGAAGCGGCAACGCACGACGGCGCGGCTGGCGGCGGCTATCGCAGAGGGCCGGCTGGGCCGTCGGCATCGTAGACGGACCAGTCGAGCACGCGCGTGGCGTTGCGCGGGTGGGCGATGACGTTGGCGATGGCGGCCTCGCCATCCGCGAGCGTCACCGGCGGCACCTTGGCATCCGCCGAAGCGGGCGCCGCCAGCGCGAGCAGCGTGACAGCGGCGAACAGCACAACGAGAACGTGTCTTCTCATTCCTTCCTCTCTCCGGCGACTTCAGCCGAACTCGACTACATCGTCGCAACGCCAATGGTGATGCGGCTAGACGCAATTGGGTCTATCGAGAGGTTCTCCTGAGAGGTGGCACGCGGATGGACCCGTCCTTCCGCCACGGGGGGAGACGTCGCCTTCGAGGCGCACGCCAACAGTGCCCCGCAGCGCCCGTAGGGCCGCCATCGCCGTCACGACAGAACGCCAGAACAACGCCAGAACGATCCACCTTCGGCCCGTAGCGGAGTTGGCTGCCCGTGCGGTCTTGCGCGGCGCGACCCCGCTTGCCATGCGGGCTTGGGGCAGGTGTTGACAGGTGCTGCTAGGTGATGCCCGGTTGCCCTACGCGGCCTGTCACGCCGGAGGTCGCGGGTTCGAGTCCCGTCGCTCCCGTCTCTCGAAGTGCCTGCCAGTCGGCATGGCTGTTGCCTGTCTTGGCGCACGAGCGGTGCGCGACCACACATGTTCCACACACGAACGCCCGGGTTGTAGCCGGCTCCGGCCGGTCGTAGCCGGTGCCGGCGGCACGCGGCGGGTCGCAGCGGTGGAGCGGTTGGGGTGCGGCCGGCGGAAAGCCGGAGTTCACGGCGGTCGCCCGGCAAGACGGAGCTCAAGGCGCTCGTTGTTGATCTCGCGAGGTCGTCCCCCGGGTCGGGTGCTAGACCGCCGCGGCCTCGCTCTCGCCGAGCAGCGCGTCCGTCTCGGCGAGCGCAGGCTGGTACCCCATGGACGCGAAGAGCTCGCGCGCCTCGCGCAGCGGCGACTCGGCCTCCGGCTTGCCAAGCGCGGCGAGGCAGCGGCCCTGGCCGAGCAGGGCATACGCGTGCTCAGGCACGTTTTCGAATGCGCGCCAGCGTCCAGCAGCCTCGGCGTATAGAGCAGCGGCCTCGGCAGGGTCGCCTGCGGCTTCGGCGAGCTGAGCTCGGCTGGCGCTGAGCGCGTGCTCGAAGAGCGGCGTGAAAGGCTGGACGCCGTCTACGAGCCGCGCGGCGAGATCGCGATCGCCGAGAGCGAGCGCGCTGCGCACGAGCTCGGGAAGGCGGCAGGCGTAGTAGGGGTCGCGGCGGATGCCGACGACGTGTTCCAGCTCGACCACGAGCGCCGCTGCCCGCTCGGGGTGGTCTTGGGCAAGCAGCAGCCGTGTTGCGGCCGGGAACGCCAAAGCGAACAGTTGCGCCTCCCCGCTGTCCCGCGCTCTCGCGACTAGCTCGTCGACGGCCGGTGCCTGGTCGTGCGCGCCGCGCTCTACGAGCAAGCGGAGCTGGTGCGACCGCGGCTCGGCGAAGGCGACGTTGCCGTTCGCTTCCATCCGTGCGGCCAGCGGCTCGGCCTCGGCGAGCGCCTGCTGGCTCCGGCCGAGCTCGGCGAGATAGGTCGTGCGCAGGGCGGCGATGTTGAGCGCGAGCTCGGTGATACCGCGCCGCTCGCAGAAGTCGATCCCTTCCTGACACGCCTCGAGCGCCGCCTGCGGCCCCTCGTACTGCCACACGGCGTACGCGAGGTTATTGTGGACGACGGCGGCGGTACGGCCATCGGCCTGCTCGATCGCGAACGCGAGCGCGCGGTGCATGTCCCCGAGCCCCTCCCGCTCGCCCAGGCAGGCGCGGGCCGAGCCGAGGTAGCCGAGCGCGCGCGCCGGCTCGGGCAGGCGCAAGTCGGCGGCGAGCCCGAGCGCCCGCTCGGCGGCCGCGATCGCCTCCCCGTACTTGGCCGAGCCCACGGCCCGCGACGCCGCGAGCTCGGTGTAGGCGGCGACGAGCTCGGGACCGGCACCCTGCGCCTCGAGCAGGGCGAGCGCCTCAGCGAGCGGCTCCTCCTGGCCGGGGTCGCCGAGTTGCCCCAGCACGTTCGCAAGCGCGGTCAGGATCCGCCCCGCGGTCACGGCCTGACCCTGCTTCCGAACGAGTGCGAGCGCCTCCTCCAGCGCGTCCCTCGCTTCCTGGGACCGCGCCTGCTGCTGCGCCGCATGTGCCCAGCGCTCGAGCAGCGACGCGCGTTCGGCGTAACCCGGAGGAGCGAGCTCGAGCGCCTGCGCCAGGCTTTGCTCCGCGCTCGCGACGTCGAGCGCCAGGGCGCGTGCGCCTGCGAGCGACAGGTAGCGGATCGTGGCCTCCGTTAGCCCCGCGACGTCGGCCGCCTGGCCGGCGGCACGAGCGAGCTTGAGCGCCTGCAGGTAGTGGTGGGCAAGCACGTCCGCGAGATCCTCGGCCCGCTCGCCAGCCTTGCCCTCGATCCACGCCGCGGCGGCCCGGTGACGGGCCGCCCGGGCGGCGCGCGGGATCTGTGCGTAGCAGACGTCGCGCACGAGCAGGTGCCAGAACCCGTATTCGGCCTCGCCTTCCATCGCCGAGGTCCGCGACGGCCGGACGAGCTCCTTGCGGGAGAGCTCATGCAGGGCCTGCTCGACCTCGCGCGGCTCCCGCTCTCCCATCTCCGCGAGCGCACCCGCCCAGAACACCTTCCCCAGCACGGAAGCGTCCTGGAGCAGGCTCTTGCGCTCCGTCGAGAGCGTGTCGAGGCGGGCGGCGATGAGTGCCTGCACCGACTCCGGCACCTCCATCGCATCCGGGAGCTCGCCGCGGTCGGAGAGAAGCCGCACGAACTCCTCCGCATAGAGGGGATTGCCGCCCGCGCGCTCGAGCAGGATCTGCTGCACGTCCGCTGGAAGCACCGCGCGCTCGAGCAGCGCCGAGATGAGACGTGCGGTCTCTTCGTCTGTCAGCGGCACGAGGTTGATGCGCTGCGCGTTCCGCGCTTTGGCGCCGAAGCCCGGATGGCGCTCGAAGAGCTCGGGGCGGGCGGTACAGAGGAGGAGCAGTGGCACCCCTTCCGCCCAGTCGGCGAGGTGCTCGAGGAAGGAGAGCAGGGACTCGTCCGCCCAGTGCAGGTCCTCGAAGACGAGGATCGTCTCCCGGGCCTCCGCCCAGCTCTCGAGCACGCGCCGCCAGGCTGCGAACGACTCCTCCTGCGAGGCGGGCTCCCCGCCAGCGCCGACGAGGGGCGCAAGCCGCGCCTTCAGCCAGGCGACGTCGGGATCGTCCGCCGGAAGCCTCCGCTCGAGCTTCGCCTCCGCGTCCTCGGGCGAGTCCGACTCGAGGATCCCGCACTCCGCCTTTACGATCTCGCCGAGCGCCCAGAAGGCGATGCCCTCCCCGTAGGGGAGGCAGCGACCCTGTCGCCAGCGGGTGAGTCCCGGGCCGTTCCTCGATGTGCGCGAAGAGCTCAGCGCAGAGCCGGCTCTTGCCAACGCCGGGCTCGCCGACGATCGTCACCAGCTGGCAGGAGTGTTGCTGCGCGGAGCGCTCGAAGGTGCCGATGAGCAGAGGCTTCTCGAGCTCCCGGCCGACGAGGGGGGTCGAATGGGTGCGCGTGACATCCGAGCCGAAGCGGGCGCGGGGAGCAAGCGGGCGGTAGACGGCCAGCGGCTCCGCCTTGCCCTTGACCGCGACGGGCTCGAGCTTCTCGAACTCGAAGATACGCTCGGTCGCGCGATACGTCGCCTCGGAGACGGCGATGCCGTTGACCGACGCCGCGCCTTGCAGTCGCGCGGCGGTATTGACGACGTCGCCGGTGACGATCCCTTCGCCCTGCTCCGGACGCGCACCGAGCGCGACGACCGCCTCCCCCGTGCTGATCCCGACCCGTACCTGCAAGGACAGCGTGGGGTCCTGCTCGTTCAGCTCCTCGATCGCCTCCAGCAAGCGCAGCCCCGCGCGCACTGCCCGCTCCGCGTCGTCCTCGTGGGCGACGGGCGCCCCGAAGACCGCCATCACAGCATCGCCGATGAACTTCTCGACCGTCCCGCCGTAGAGCTCGAGCTCACGCCGCAGGAGCGCGTGGTACGGGCGGATGCGGGAACGGACATCTTCGGGATCCACGGCTTCCGAGGCGGCCGTGAAGCCGACGAGGTCGCAGAAGAGGACGGTGACCACCTTGCGCTCCTCCTGGAGCGAGGGCGCGGGCCGCTCGGCTAGCGGGGCGCCGCAGAACGGGCAGAAGGGGAACTCGCCCGGAAGCTCCTTGCCGCAGGAGGGACAGGTCGGCACTAGCCAAGTCTAGGCGCGTGAGGAGCCGAAATCACGTCCCGAAAACCCGTCTCGCGTGCTGCGGCCTGCGACCACGTCTCTCAACTCGTCAGTGCCATGCCGTCGTTGTCCGATCAGGCACCAGAGCGACGACACATCTTCCACACAGGCTGTGCCGGGCGGCAGCCGGTCGTAGCCGGTTCGCTCTCTGGCTTGTCTCGCGCTCAGCATCGTGGCGGTCGGAATCTCCGTGTTTAGCCTTCGATCAAACTCAGACGGACGCTGTGGCGACCTCGGCGACGGCTACATCTCATGTACTGGCGGAAAGACCCCTGATCGCGATGGCTGCGCGCCTGAGGCGTCCCGCGGCGGGATCGTGTACTGGCGGTGCAAGTAGCGGGTAACGACCGCACGAATCACGGGTAGCCGCTCCGCTCTTGGAAACACTGCGGAAACGAGCGGTGGCGAACGTCGGCGAACCGTACCGTGCTCCGCGGCCGACTATCCGCAGCACACATCGCATCGGCGAACAGGTGCGATGCGTCGCGAGAGCGCCCTAGCACCTTACAAGCAGGAGGTCGCTGGTTCGAGCCCGGCACCGCCCATCCGGCCCTTCTGGCCAGGCGGAAATCGCATGGATGAGCCATCCGGTTCGTGCGATCGGCGCCGTTCGTGCGAGTTGGTGCCGGACCGGTGCCGGACGGGTCCGGCGACGCTGAACGCGCCAGAGGCCCGCGTCGACGCGCCCGACGGGCGACGAATCCTCGGGGCCGAGGCTCGCGTGGCGAGAGAGGGGCTCCTACCGCCTCGGACCCGGCCGAAAGAGCCATCTAGGCATCCGCAGCGCAACGGCGTACCCTCCCTGCCGGTCTCGCCGTCGTTGTTCAAGCTCGCGGTGCGGTGGTCTGCAGCGAAGAGGCCCGATCGCCAGGAAGCCAGCGGTCTTCAGTTCACGACAGACTTCGGACTGCGGGCCCGCACCCCTTGCCGGTTGCCGTCACATCAATCGCGGAAAGGCGCGAGCCGAATGCTTAGGTCGCTCACGGCGAAGCGGTGCAGGTACCAGGCGCGGCCACGAGGGACTTGCTTGGCCTCGGCTCGGAGAAGCCCGGCGAACTCCCGCTTGAAGCCCAACCGTGGGTACTCCTGGATGACGCTCTGGCGGACTGCATCGGGTATCTCGTTGCTGTGTAGGCCGAACACATCGACGGCCGCGCCGGCAGATAGGAGGTAGGCCTCGGCACCGGACTCGAGGCCAACGCCGGGGGTGTGGTGCATGGCGATCGCGTTGGCAACGAGCTCCCGGATATCGGCAGGCATATGGTGGCTGTCGGTGAACTCGCGTGCCACCGCGGCGCTGCGAACAGTGAAGTCGACGTCGGGCACCGGGCTCGGGATCCCGGTGTCGTGGAACATTGCAGCCAGGTACAGGAGCTCACGGTCGAACGTGATCCCGTGAAGTGCGGCGATGGCCGCGCCCCACGTGTAGGCACGACTGGAATGGTTGAGGAGTGCCGGTGTCAAGAGGTCCTGCGCCGCGACCTCGGCATCTCTTGCGAGAGGGGAGTCGGGAGGCACCAGGCTCGCCGGATCGATGGAACTCCGGCGTCCCGAGTGCATTCGGAGCACCATCGCGACACGGCCGGCAAGAATGCTGAGCTCCCCCCGCAGCAGGGGCCGGGCAAGTGTTAGGCATTCCCGAGCGGTCAGCACTCCCCCGGTGCGTTCGGTCCAGCCAATGGATCCGATCGGATCGGTGGGTCGTGGCTGGCTCATGGGCCTCTCAGTTCGATGGTGGTGTGGTCAGGTGGCGCGGACAAGCACGCCGATGAGTCACCAAGCTGGCGCCGGGGCCCGAGAGCCCTGGTCAGCATCTTAGTGTCGCCGATAGGCGCGACCCTGAACAATCAGCCGTCGCGGAAGGTAAAGAGAGATCGACCTCGGTCGCGCTGCCGCCCGGCCAGCTCCGCGGCACGGCCGGTCGTCATCGCCGAACTGCTCGAGGGGACCACTGGGGGACCAATACCCGCGGCGATTGTTGGGGTGTCCGCCTCAGCGGCGGAACGCCACGGTTCAAGAATCGACCCGAGGGAGAGTCAGCCCTCGGCTGCGGCTTGCTTGCTGGTGCCGAACAAGTTCGTGCTGTCGCCCCGGGTCCGGCTCCGCCTTGACTCGAGCCCGGCACCGCCCATCCGGAGAAGAGCCTGGTCACAGGCACTTTTTCGTGCCTTACGTTGCCGATACTGGCGACGAAGAGGCCCGCCATGGAAGCATCGCGGCGCCACTCAACCGGCGAACGATTCCTACCGGCGCGGCGGAGGGTCCGTGCTGCTACGCCCGGTCACGGCGAGAGTGCAGGTCGCCCTCGGCGTGATCCGCGGCTTCCTCGAGACCATTCGCCATCTTGTGAACGAGGCTTACGAGTGCCCTCGGCTCGGGCGCACGAAGCAGGCCCGAGTCCACGTCGCTGAGATACCGCCGGGCTTGAGCAATGTCCCTCCGAGCGCCCGCAATATCCATCGGGTCCACCGTACGAGTCTACCCTATTTGTGCGATCCGTCTCGATTTGGGATCCGGCTGGCCGATGAGTGACCTGGCTAGGCTGACCCGAGACCGCGAAGAAGCGCCCCAGACGCGTTTTCGCAAGGGCGGCAGCGCCCGGAAGGGCCGGCCCATCAGAGAGTCGCGTCGACGACTTCTGACTTAAGGGCGGAACCGGCGGCGTGCCGGTCGCCATCGGGGGCGGTGTTGTCGGGGCTTGTTCGTTTGGGTGATGGTGTCGAGTTCTTCGAGTGCTTGTCCGGCGCCGCGGGCCACACAGGTGAGTGGTTGGTGAGCGATGGTTACCGGTAGAGCGGTTTCGCGCCCGAGTCGCTGGTCGATGCCGGGCAGCAGCGCGCCGCCGCCGGCGACGACGATCCCCTCGCCGACGACGTCGGCCGAGAGTTCTGGTGGGGTGCGCTCGAGCGTTTGCTTGACGGCCTCCACGATGCTGCCGATGGTTGTTTCCAGGGCGCGCCGTATGCCTGCTGCGTCGAGGGTGGCGCGGCGAAGCAGGCCGCTTGTGACGTCTCGACCCCCGACGAGAGCCTCGGCCGAGCCTGGCTGGTCGAGGCTGGAACCGATCTTGATCTTCACCTCTTCGGCGCTCTCCTGGCCGATCAGCAGCCCGTGTTCGCGCTTGGCGTGAGCGACGATGGCCTCGTCCATCTCGTAGCCGCCCACCCGGATCGATTCCCAAACGACGGTCTCTCCCAACGAGATCACGGCGACCTCGGTTGTTCCCCCACCGATATCCAGGATCATGCTGGCGCGCGGCTCTGCCACGGGCAGTTCGGCCCCGATCGCAGCCGCCATGGGCTCCTCGATCAGGGAGGCTGTCCGGGCGCCCGCGGCGACGGTTGCCTCTTCCACGGCGCGCCGCTCGACCTCGGTGATCCCGCTTGGCACACAAAGCATGACGCGCGGACGCGGGTAGCGTCTCCCGATTGACACCTGCATGAAGTGGCGCAGCATCTGCTCGGTCATCTCGTAGTCGGCGATCACGCCGTGGCGCAGCGGGCGCAGAGCCCGGATCGACGCCGGCGTGCGGCCGATCATCCTGCGCGCCTCATCACCAACCGCGTAGACCTCGCCGCTGCCTTCGTCGATTGCGACGACCGACGGCTGAAAGAGCACCACGCCCTCGCCGCGCACGAACACGACGGTGTTCGCGGTGCCCAGATCGACCGCGATATCGCGGTCGGCAAGGCCAGGAAGGTAGCGCGAGAGTCTCATCGTCTTAGAGAGTGTCGCTGCACCGGGCAGGGGCCGTCGTTGTGAAGAAACGCAATGAGAACGCACACGACCGTTGGCAGCCTGGGAGCACCGCGCTCAGGTTACGCCGACCCGCTAAGGGTTCCCGCGCTCGGCCTCCCACTCGGCCCGCAACGCTGCTCGAGCCGCAGCCGGCCTACGGCAGGCCGCATAGGGACCATCTCGCCGATTCCGGCGAGCACTGTATCCATGCGGCTTCGCCGACTTTGGGGCGGCGGCTAGGGCAGGTAGCTGCAGTAGGTGCCCGTGCGAATTGCACCGTTGAGATGGTCGGCAAGCTGGGGGTCGTGTTCAGCGATTCGTGCTATCGCGTGGCGGATCGCCCGAGTTACCGCGACACGGGCGCGCTCTGACGGGGATGCGGCGCGTCGATCGCGACCGCGCAGTCCGACCGCGCGCGACAGTTCGCGCACGATGAACTCGCGCTCAGTGTCGGCCTGCTCTTCGCGCCCGGTGTCATTGAGGGCGCGCGCGTGCTCGATGTCCTCTTCAATCTCCGCGAGGCGTCGGCGGTAAGCGTCCTTCGCTCGCTCGTCGAGCATCTCACCCGCATCGCCTAGCACGCGTGACAGGCCGGCCGCGTGGCCGAGCTGCGTCTGCGTGTCGGTGTGCGCATTGGCGGCGGCGAGGTCGAGCACATGGAAATCTCGGCCTGGATTTTCGATCAGTCGCGCGAGGTAATGGATTCCTTTGCGGTGTCGAACTCGCACTGTGTGTCCGTTGAACTCGAGCAACCAATAATCATGTTCCGGACGAAAGACGGGCGTCGCGGGTCTGGAATGTGGATCGTGCAGTTCGTCGAGAATCGCGCGGGCCGCCCGAAGTTCGAGATCAGCTCGCTGCTCGCTGCCGCTGGCCCTCAGGGCGTCGGCCAGACACGTGCGTGCGCGCGCTGCCTCGAATGGGGCGCCGACCTCGGTCCAGAGGCGTGCGGCTTCGGAGCAGAACCGTTGTGCGTCCACCGCATCGCCCTGGGCAAGCTTCACCCTTCCTTGAACAAGGGCCGCGCTCGCCACTAGTGCCTTGCTCTGGAATCGGTGAGCCACGAGGCTGAACTCGTCGGCGGCGTCGCGGGCTCGCTCGAGGTCGCCTGCTGCGATCTCGATCTCGACCTGCGCCTCGAGCAGCGGTGCACGCTGCAGATCGGTATCCGGTGGCAGCTCCTTGGAGGGCACCCGCGAGGGGCGCTCGAGCGCTTCTCGTATGGAGGTCACCGCAGCCGCAACGTCTCCTCGAGCCAGGTGGAGCAACGCTAGTCCGGGCTCGGGATCCCATCCGACGCGATGGGCGGCGAGGAACGCCTCCTCGGCGCCTCCGATGTCTCCGCGCCGAAGGCGGATCCGCCCGAGCTCGCTCAGCGGCCATCCCAGCTCGCGGCGCAGGTATGGGCGGAGCTCCTCGTACGCCGCCAGCGCTTCTTTCTCGGCGTGATCCAACGAGCCACGGAGCCTGAGGATCTCCGCCCGATGGAGCCGGCAGCGGCCGTGGAGGCTGCCGATCGCTGCCACCTTGCACCACCTTTCCATCGCCTCGGTCCACTCTTCGGCTACGTCGTACTGTGCGAGGCCCTGTAAGGCACACACGAGCTCGCAGTAGACGACGCCCGTCGATAGCGGGTCGAGATCACCGGCAAGCGTTGCCACACCCGCCTCGTTGAGCAACGCGAGGCCTTCCTGTACATCGCCGTTCAGAATGCGGAGACGCGCGTCCGCAACCTGTCCGATGGTGCGCGCTGCTGCATCGAACTCCGATCCTGCGTCGACTGCACGCCGCACCCACAATCGTGCGCTGTCCAGGTCGCCCGAGAGCATGCGCTCGTACGTTCGGACGACCGCAAGCCACGCGTGCGCCGATGTCTCCTCGTGGTCCGCGAGGAGCCCCTCCGCTCGTCGCAACCAACCGCGAACGGGCGCCATGAGTGCGGTATCGAAGAGCAGATGCATCGCAACGCGAACCGCTGCTTCTGCGGCGGCGACGTCGTCACCGGCGTGAAGGCAAGCTGCGTGAGCGCGTTCCCAGGCGTCCACGGTGAGGGGGAGATCGCCTGCCGCGTAGGCGACGCCGCCGAGAACACGTAGCTCTGCGGGCCCTAGGTGGCCCTCTGCATCGGCTTCCACGAGAAGCGCCAACGCGACCTGCCAATCGCCGCGGGCCACCGCCTCTTGTGCCCGGTCGACGAGGGTCTCGCTCATAACAACGCCCAACGACACCGAACGTAACCACCGGAGTTACTGCCGTAACAGCGTTCCTCACGCATCTGGGTTAGGCACATCGCGACCCCGAGCCAACGAGGAGGACTAGTGGAGAGAGTAAAGGTCAACGGCGTAGAACTGGAGTACGAGGTACACGGAGCGGGCGAACCCGTGCTACTGATCGACATGCTCATCGCCGATTGCTTCGTACCACTCCTGAAAGAACCGTCACTCGCCGGCCGTTACCAACTGATCCGATACCACAAACGGGGTTGGGTCGGCAGCACGCACACCCCCCCGCCCGTGAGTATCGCGACCCACGCCACTGATGCTGCGGCTCTGCTCGACCATCTCGGAGTATCGCGCGCTCACATCGCAGGGCACTCCACCGGCGCCTCGATCGCAGCCCAGCTGGCTCTCGACTACGCCGAGAAGGTGCACACACTCACCCTGCTGGAGCCGACCTTGCTGTCGCTGCCTCTCGGCCAGGCATTCCTGAGATCGGCCGACCCGGTGTTCGAGGCGTACGGAAACGGCGACCACTCGGGAGCCTTCGCCATGTTCCTGGCAGCCGCAAGCGGGCTCGAATGGGAAGCGTGTCGGGCGCTGCTCGAGGAGCGGATCCCCGGCGTGGTCGCGCAGTCGATCTTGGACGCGGACACCTTCTTCGGCGTCGAGCTGCCCTCGCTACTCGTCTGGACGTTCGGCCCCGAGCAAGCGGCCACCATCCACCAGCCAGTCCTATCCGTGCTGGGTGCCGAAACCCAGCCTCTCTGGGTCGAGATCGCCGCGTTCCTTCGCTCCTCGCTCCCGCACGTCGAGGATTGCACGATCGAACGGGTCGGTCATCTCCTGCAGATCCAGCGTCCCAAGCACGTCGCTCGAGCCATCGCGGAGTTCCTGGCTCGAAACGACATGGACGGCCCACCAACCTCCGATTCAACAGGGAACAGCATCCCCGAAAGGAACCTGGTTACGGCCCAGAGTGGCCACGAGAACGTCGGATAGCAAGCAGCACCCGCGGGCAAACGGTCAAGCTCCGCGAACACGAGCATGGAGCCTCGTCTGGAGTCGAGCGGTCACAGCTTCGCCGCCTCGGGCCAGGCTCTCGCTCAAGCGGGCTCGCCCTGGCCGGCTTCGAGCCTGTTCGGCCCCCCAGGCCCCCGTTGCGGCAGCACCTGCGCACGATGCTGAGAGCCGCCGACGCTCGAGCCACATGTCCACGTGCGCTGGCTTCTCACGCATGTAAACGACCAGATCGTTACCGCCGTGGCAGGCGTGGGCGAGCCGTCGTGCTCGCGCACCAGTCAGCCCGGCGATGGCCCAGTCTCCTCCGTGTAGCGATCGAGAGCCAAGCGCAGTCGTGATCCGTTGTCGGCCAACTCCTCGCAGAGCGACAATGGGATCAGTTGGCCGCTTTGCCGGTGCGCTTGCGCCCGGGCGTAGACGTCCTGGCGATGGAGCGTCAGGCCTCGGATCTGGCTCCTAAGGCTGTCCACCGGGGAGATCGCCCACAGCTCGCCCTTGAGAATGAGCGTCCGTCCCCGCCGTAGATCAGGATGGCCAGCGTGGGTCAGCATCGGAACCTCCGTTCCTCAGACGCCGGGCACGCATCGGGGACTCCCAATAAATGTGGCGCTAGTCACATAGTAGCTGGGACTGTGCTTGCCGCATATCTCCCGAGACAGCGGACAAGCGCCGGCTGCGCAGTGTCGGAAATGCCGATCACAAGAGTTCCTCAGCGGGCTGGGTGACCGACGTCGGGATGAGCGAGTACCGCCCGGCGCGGCTCGAGCTCCACGGCGCGGGCTGGGTGCCCGACGTCGGGATGAGCGAGTACCACGATCAGCGATGACCCCCGGCCCCCCTCCCGGGACTCGCGGTGTCATCGCGAGGGGAGCCCGTCTCCCCCTACCCGGTCGATCGTTCGGGCCGGTGGGGAAGGAGGGGAGCCCGGTCAACGTGGAGGGCGTTTTCGCCCTGCGGCTAGGAGGAGTAGCCTCCACGACGGTCTGACCAGCGGGCTCCCCATGGGCTGATCACGGCAGGGCTCGCGGTGCGCGTCTGGCCGAGGCACATCCGTCGGCCTCAGTCAGTGTGCCTTGTCAGTCTTGCCCCATGCGGACGCGTACCACGTTCCCGCCGACGACTAACCTCGGTCGCCCGATGAGGGCGAACTGTTCGTCGTGCCACGCGGTGTCGAGCATTGCCCCCGTGCCCACGAAGACGCGGCGATTCTGCCGATCGAACCCGCCGGCACCGTCAACACCGGCGACGCAGGCCGACCACCTACCTCGGAGCCCGAGGAGCAGACTCTGGCGTACCCTCGACGTGCCGGTCTCGCCGTCGTGGTTCAAGCTCGCGAGCCCACGATGAAGGTGGGCCTGCGGCGAGATAGCCACTGTGTAGAAGAGGGTCTTAGGTGCTGTCTTAGCTTGGCGCGCGCCGCTATCGGTGGTCTGCGACGAGGGGGGCGGCGGGAATCGAACCCGCAAAGGATTGCCGCTGCCCGCCCGTAGCCCGACCCAACGGAGCAGGCCGGCCGAAGGAAGTCAGGGTCGGTCGGTTCCCCGCCCTCCGCCCGGCCGGCCCGCTCTCCGCGGGCGAATGTCCAATCACCGCGGCCCCGATCCCCTGCGGCTTGCCGGAATCGGACGCGCCATCGTATCCCGATACAAACTCCACTACAAGATACAAACTCCACTACAAGAGACAAAGAGGGGCGCGCTTCGGCCATACCGTCCGAAACGCACCTAGACTTGGATGAGGCCGTTCCAGGCTCTCACCCCGCGCCCCGGCAGGGAATCCCGAGAGAGCAAAGCATCGGGCTAAAGTCGAGAGGGGAGGGCTTCGCCGGCCACTCCCTTTCGCACCCACCCGAACAACTAGCAGAACAGGGTAACGCGTCCGCGAGCGGCGCTCTAGCTGTAGGTCGACGGGCCCGGACGAGCTGAAGCAAGCGCCAGTTTGACGGCGCGGACGAGCGGCGCCGGTAACTCATCCGCGCGCGCGTGTGCGAGTTGGGTCCACGCCCGCCCCGGTTTGTGGGCTTTGCCGTGGAAGCCGGTGACCCCCTCGAAGTCGGGCTCGAGGACGATGGTCCGGCGTGCGCCCGCCCGGCGTCGGATGAGCGCGTTCAACCGCACTTCGGATTCGAGCGGCTCGCGGCCGGGCCGCAGGTCGCTGTCGTGGACAACGACGTAGGGGATGCGAGCCCTGTCGCATATCTCGACGAACAAGGGCAGGTTAGACTTGCCGCCGCACTCGACAATAGAGATCTGCTCGCGGTCAGCGTCGTGGCCAAGCGCGTGGAAGACAAACGGGAGCGCCATCTTCTCCGTCATCCCCTCGACGAGGATCGCCGCGCGCGAGAAGAAGAGCTCGGCCCGCTCGGCGTCGAACTGGCATAAGGCGCGGAACGCGTCGTCGACGTCGATCGGGCGCAGGCGCTCAATCGCAGTCACGCCGAGCTCGTCACGGCTGACGAGATTGACCTCCTCGAGCGCCGCGACGTTAAGTAGGCCCGGCGAGTGCGTCGTGAAGAAGACCTGGTTCCCGCGCTCGGCGAGCCGGTGTACGAGACGGTAGAGGTAGCGATGCCCTTGCGGAGCGAGGAAGAGCTCGGGCTCCTCGATCGCAAAGACGACGCCCTCGACCTCGCTCGCGCATGCCTCTAGGCCCCGCACCAATGCGACGCGCGGCGCGGGCGCGCGCTCGAGTGCTGCCCTGATCGATTCGTGGATCACCCCAGTCGGGCCGTCCGCCCTCCCGCCGATGAGACCGCCGCCGCGAAGCGCCGCCGGGAAATGGATGATCGGCGGCGCACCGTCACGATCGGCGAGCGAGACCGTCCGACCTCCGGCGAGCGTCGCCTCGATCGAGAGCTCACGCTCACCGACGGTCACGTCTGTCGACGAGACCTCGAAGCCGGGATCAAGCAGGGCACGAATGGCAAAGAGCGCGTTCGACTTGCCGGCACCCGGCTCGCCGATCAGGGCACAGATCGGGCCCGGACGTAGCACCAAACGGCGGGCGCTCCGGAAGTTAACGACACGGATCTCACATAGGAGGGCGCCGCTCACAGCATCCAAGCCGACTTCCGATGCTCCGCCACCATCGTCGCCGAACGCTGTTTAGGGGGCGGTTTCCATCACCGCGTTTCTAGCCGGTGCACCTCGTAGACATCGGGCTGGCCCGGGTCGATACCGACCTCCTGCAGGAGAGGCATTAGCTTCTCGCCGAACGCCTCCCACTGCTCGCGTGACTCCCAGATCTCGCTGACGTGGAGGTCTCCGTCCGTCCCGAAGCAGACATGCGCGACGCACCCCTCGGGCAGCTCCGTTTCGCTGAGTCCCAGTCCGCTGTTGATGTGCTGTACCCCCTCGTCGTATTTGGCCGCTGTCAGCGACACCGGGTTGTAACGGATGACAACGCTCATCACGCGCTCCTTGATCGGGGAGGCGATCATACGCGTGTGTCCGCTGATGGCGTGCCAGGCTGGACATGCTGACGCCCCGGCGTAGCCACAGTCGCTGTCGAGCCCGCGTCGGTCACCAGCGTCTCGAGCGCATCGGCGGCGACGCGACGTCGTTCTCGGCTGGAGGTGGGCGTCAGCGGCCGGGTGGCGATCTACGCGAATCCGACGCTACGCGGAACCCGCGTGGTCGAGCCAAGAGCGTCGGCGAGAAGCGCAGGATCTGCGAGACAGTGCTGGACCGGTGACGGACCGGATCTCGCCCGGCGGCCCCGTGTCGACGCCGCCCGACGGGTGAGGGCGAGTGACCGAGCTCGAGGCCCCCACGGCGCGACAGGGGCTCCTGTGGCCTCGGTCCCTGCTCGAAAGAGCCATCGACTAGGCACAGCCGGCACCGGGGCGTACCCTCGCCGTGCCGGCGTCGTCGTCGTGGTCAAGCTCGCGAGCGTGCCCTGAAGGTGGGCCTGCGGCGAGGCCCCGGTCTATCAGGAGTAGGGCGGCTTGCGCCGCCGGTTTGTGCACTCCGTCTCGAACCGCCGCGCGGCCAGCTGCGAACCGCCGGCCGTGTTCGGTTTACGGAAGGAGGTCATCATGACGGTACTCCGTCACATGATTCGGCGTCCGGCGATGCTCGCGGCGCTTGCGGCCGCGGTGGCGCTGGCTGCGCTCGCCGCGGCTTCGGGCGGCGCCGCGGCGAAGCCGAGGACACCTGCCCTCGGCTTCGACCCTCGTGTGCTCCCCGCGATCGATCTCGGCTCCGAGGCGGGGCGCAGAGCGCGGCCGCCGGTCGGTGTCTCGAACGCCAGCCTGCTGTTCGAGAAGGGTGTCTTCCGGCCGCTGCCGGACGTGCCCGGCGCGGCGGTGACGACGCACCTGCGGAACAACAACCGCGGCCAGCTCGTGGGCATTTACGCCGACCTCTCGGACGGAACGCCGCGGCTGCGTGGCTTCCTGATGGCGAAGAGCGGCGGGGTGACGAGGATCGACGTCCCAGGAGCGACGGACACGCTACCGCTGGGGATCAACGATCGGGGAATGGTGGTGGGCGGCTGGCTGGGCCTCGGACGCGACCGTCGACCCGGTCACCGGCGAGACCGGGCCGGTGCACGGGTTCGTCTGGGAGCGCGGGCGCTACACGACGTTCGACCTGCCCGGCGCGACGGTCACCGCGCCATACGAGATCAACAACCGTGGCCAGATCGTCGGCAACTACGTCGACGCAGAGGGGGTGCAGCACGGCTTCGTGCTCCGCGACGGCACGGTCACGACGATCGACCACCCGGCCGCCGCGCAGGCGCCGGACCTGACCGGGACGAGGGTGGTCGGGATCGACGACCGCGGCCGACTGGTCGGCTCGTACGGCGACAATGCCGGTCTGATCCACGCCTGGCGCTGGGAGGACGGGGAGTTCACCGGCCTCGAGCCGCCGGGAGGCCTGCAGGCCGAGGCGAGCGAGATCGACGAGCGTGGCCGGATCATCGGCCGTTACCTCGACGCAACGCCGAAGCTGCGCAGCTTCCTGCTCGAGCGGGGCCGCTACACGAGGATCGACGTCCCGACTCGCTGCGATACGGCCGCGTTCGGACTCAACGATCGCGGTCAGATCGTGATCGCCGCCGCCGGCACCACGGACGGCTCGACCTGTCCGCAGCAAGGAGGTAACTCGTGAAGCTTCTCGGATACGCATCCGACGCGTCGCGTTCCTGCTCGCCGCTGGTGGGTCGGCACCTGGATCGATCCCGACAGCGCCTACCACGGCTTCCTGCGCGAGCGCAACGGCGCGATAAACGACGTTCGACGCGCCCGGCGCCGCGCCGACGCAGGGTGGCACTGCCCCGACCGGCATCAACGAACGAGGCCAGATCGTGGGTTCCGCCTACGACGAGCAGGGAGGCAGCCGAGGCTTCCTCTATCACCGCGGACGTTCACCCCATCGACGAAAGTACCCTGCTGAGAGGCCACGCTTGCTGTTGGCCGGAGTTCGCCCGGGCCGGTCAGGAGGGCCGATGGACACCCTATGGAACACTCGCTCTTGCGCGAACGGCTAGCCGCCGCTTGCTACGAAGACCCCCGGCGCGCTCGACGGCGGGCGCCGGGCCTACGGCTCGGTCCGATGAAAGAATGGCGGCGGTGAATGCCGCGGGCGCGACGATGAACGGTGAGTCGCTGTGGCCGCGGCTCGCGGGGCTGTCGCTGATCATCGAGGCGTGCGAGTACGATCGGCTGCACGCCGTCCTCGCCTACGAGTTCGAGCGCATCACGACGCACGTGCGGCTCGTCGGCGCCGGCGCCGACGGGTTGGGCGAAGACGTCTCGGTGTTCCGTGAGGACGGCACCGCGCTGCACGAGACGCGGCCGTCGCTGCCGGTCGAGGGCGAGTGGACGCTGGCGGGCTTCTGCGACCATCTCGCCACGCTCGAGCTGTGGCCGGAGCCGCCGGAGTGGGATGTGGCGCTGCGCTTCCGCAGGTGGGCGTTCGAGTCGGCGGCGCTCGATCTCGCGCTGCGCCAGGCCGGCCGCTCGCTGCACGATGTGCTGGGGCTGGTGCCGCGGCCGGTGCGTTTCGTCAACTCGCTTGGTCTCGGCAAGGAGCCTTCGATCGAGCCGGTGCGCCGGCGGCTCGCCCGCTCTCCCGGTGTGCGCTTCAAGCTCGACGCGGAGGCGACCTGGACGTCGGCGCTCGTCGACGAGGTCGCGGCGACCGGCGCGGTCGACACGATCGACTTCAAGGGCCAGTACGGCTTCGAGGTTGAGGATCGCGAGGCGCTGGGTGGGCTGTACGACCACGTGCTGGCGGCGTTCCCGGACGCCTACCTGGAGGATCCGCACGACCTGCCCGAGATCGCGCAGCGGCTCGGCGATCAGCTCGAGCGCGTGTCGTATGATTCGCCGATCCGCAGCGCCGAGGACATCGGTGCGACGCCGCTGGCCGCGCGCGTGGTGAACGTGAAGCCGTCGCGGATCGGTAGCCTGCGCTCGTTGTTGGAGGTCTACGCGCGTTGCGCGCGGGAGCGGCGGCCGACGTACGGCGGTGGCATGGGCGAGCTGGGCGTGGGCCGCGGGCAGATCGAGCTGCTCGCCGCGCTGTTCCACGCCGACGCGCCCAACGACGTGGCGCCGAGCGCCTACAACGAGGACGACCCGCCGGGCGGCCTGCCGGCCAGCCCGCTGGCGCCGCGCCCCGAGGCCACCGGCTTCCGCTGGGCGGCGTAGACGCGCACCACTCGCGCTTGTGTTGCCAGGGATGGTCGGCCGGCCCAGCCGCATGCTTGCCTCGGCCGGTATGCGTATCCGGAGGACGATTGGCACCCGAGCCACGAGCAGGCCGCAGCGATGGGCGACCAGTTCTTCTGCAGCGCGATCCTCTTCGAATCCCTTCAGGTCAATGGAGGGTGGGTCGGTAGATGAGCTCTTGGATGTGACCGTCGAGCGTCCGGTGCTCGACCAGCTCCAGATCGAAGTCAGCCGCACCCTGGAAGATCGGGTCCAGTCCGGTCTGACCGGTGATGACAGGGAAGAGCGTGACCTGTACGCGGTCGACTAGGCCGGCAGCCATCAGCGCCCGGTTCAACGACAGGCTGCCGTGCGAGCGCAACGGCACCTCGGACTCCTCCTTGAGCCGGGCGACCACGTCGACGGCGTCACCGCTCACGACGGTCGCGTTCGGCCAGTCGAGGGGGCCTTCCAGCGTCGTCGACACCACCGTTGCCGGCATGCTCCTCATCCGAGTGACCCATGGGTCACGCACTTCGGACTCCTCGGTGCTCGAGGCCAGCATCCGCGCGAATGCCCGATACGTGTTGGCCCCGAAGACCATCCGCTGCTCCGGGCCGTACAAGGCAAGGCGGTGGTCGAGCAACTCGGGGCCTTGCTTGCCCCAGTAGCCGGTCCAGTCGCCGCCGGCGGCGCCGTAGCCGTCGAGGCTGGAAAAGACGTCGAAGGTGTAGGTAGCGGTCATGTCGTTCTCCTCGAGTGCGGGTTGATGGGTGTGACCTCGTGAACCGATCCGTCTCGCGTGAGAGCCGGTCATTGGTGGGTGCAGGCTCGTTGTTGGTCGTCCTTCGATACGACCGGACCGCCGCACCGATCTCATCGGTCGCAGCAGAGTCCATCCGAGAAGGGACCTGCGACCATGAAGCTGACGACCACCACGAACGTCTCCCTCTCTCGACGGCGTGATGCAGGGGTGCGGCGGTCGGACGAGGACAGCAGCCTCGCGCGCGCGCCGTCCTGGTGGCCGAGTGTCCTGAGTTGCCGTTCGACCCCGTGGCGGCCAATCGAGAGGTCGTCCTTTCTTCTCTGACTAAGATCAGAGAATGACGGACGATCCCGTCGGCCAGGTTCGCAGCTTCAACCGGCTCCTCACGCAGCGGGTCGGCGCCCTCGAAGATCGCTATCTGGCGCGGGACCGGCCTCTCGGGGAGGCGCGTCTGCTCTGGGAGATCGGCGTGGAGGGAAGCGACGTGCGGCGGCTGCGCTCTCGGCTCGACCTCGATTCTGGCTATCTCAGCCGCCTTCTGCGCTCGCTGCAGGATGCCGGGCTGGCCAGCGTGGAGCAGAGCGCGGATGACAGGCGCGTACACAGAGTCCAGCTCACACCAGCCGGGCTTGCCGAGCGGGAGGTGCTCGACCGGCGCAGCGACGAGCTTGCTCGTTCGTTTCTGGAGCCTCTGAGCGGGCCACGGCGCGAGCGCCTCGTGGCCGCGATGGCCGAGATCGAGCGGCTCCTGACGGCCGCTCTGGTCGAGGTCAGGGCCGTCGACCCGGCTCATCGCGACGCACAGCTGTGCCTCAACGAGTACGTGGTCGAGCTTGGCCGGCGCTTCGACGCTGGCTTCGATCCTTCGCTGAGCATCTCCGCCGAGCTCCACGAGCTGAGCCCCCCGAACGGCGCCTTCCTCCTTGCGACGCTGTGGGGCGAGCCAGTCGGCTGCGGTGCCCTGAAGCTTCACGGCAACGAACCGGCGGAACTCAAACGCATGTGGGTCGCCGAATCGGCACGCGGTCTGGGGATCGGGCGCCGCCTGCTCAGCGAGCTCGAAAGCCGCGCCGCGGCCGAGGGCGTCCGCGTGATCAGGCTCGAGACGAACGAGACACTCACCGAAGCGATCGGTCTCTATCGCTCCGCGGGCTACCGCGAGGTCGACGCGTTCAACGACGAGCCGTATGCACACCACTGGTTCGAGAAGCAACTCGATCCGTAGCCGCAGCCGGGCGGCCCATCGGGCCAGTATTCCCGTTGCAGCCAGCGATCAGGCAGACACTGATCGCCGACGCGAGCAGTCGCAGACGAACGGCAAACCCCGCCTCACCTCGAAGCTACTCCGGCTGTCAGTCCCGCGCCGACCCGAACCTCGTGCCAACGTCGAGAGCGGGAGCCGACCGTTCCACGAGTAACGTTTCCCGCGATGCATCTCCGGGACCGGATTCGACCGGCGGCGGATCGACTCACTGCGCGCCTGGCGCATGTCGGCGCGGATCCTCGCGACGACGAGGACATGCGTGCTCGAAAGAGGCTGCTGGTCCTGATCTCAGTGTTGATCCTGCCGGTCGCGGCCTTGTGGGGGGCGCTATATCTCGCGTTCGGATCGCCGGTCGGTGTGGTGCCACTCCTGTACTTCGGCATCCTGCTCGGTGCGATCGCGGTCTTCTCGCGCACGCGCGACTTCCCGTGGCTGCTCCGGGTTGGCCAGGTCGCCATACTGCTCGCGCCGACGCTGTCGATGATCCCGCTCGGCGGATTCCTCGACTCCGGCGGCGTCGGCCTTTGGGGGATTCTCGCGCCGCTCGGGGCGCTCGTGTTCAGCGACGTCCGGTCGGCGGCCCGCTGGTACGTCGCGTGGCTCGTCGTCTTCCTCGGATCGGGAATCGCGGGCGAGGTCATAGGCCCCATCGGGCCGCCGCTGCCCGTCTGGTTCACGAGCACGATGCTGGCCCTGAACATCGCGGTCGGCGGCACGATCGTGTTCATTCTGCTCGCGGTGTTCGCCGGCCAGCGCCGCGATGCGCTAGCAGCGCTCCGGCAGGAACAGGCGAAGGCCGAAAACCTCCTGCTCAACATCCTGCCACGCTCGATCGCCGACAAGCTGAAGGCACAGACCCAGCCGATCGCGGATCAGTTCGAGTCGGCCTCGATCCTGTTTGCCGACGTGGTCGACTTCACGCCCTGGTCGGAGCGGCTCCCGCCGGCCGCGGTGGTCGGCTACCTCGATCACGTGTTCAGTCACTTCGACGAGCTCGCAGAGCGGTACGGGCTCGAGAAGATCAAGACCATCGGCGACTGCTACATGGTCGCCGCGGGCGTTCCGACACCACGCCCCGACCACGCTCGCGCGCTCGCGCTCATGGCGCTCGACATGTTCGAGGCGACGCGCTCGGAGGACGAAGTCGGGCACCTCGGCCTCGAGCTGCGGATCGGCATCAACTCGGGCCCGGTGGTGGCCGGTGTGATCGGCCGGAAGCGCTTCCTGTACGACCTCTGGGGCGATGCCGTGAACATGGCCAGTCGCATGGAGTCCCACGGGACGCCGGGGCGGATCCAGATCACACGCGCGACATACGAGCTGCTCGCGGGCGAGTTCGACTGCGAGCCGCGGGGGACGATCGCGGTCAAGGGGAAGGGCGAGGTCGAAACCTGGTACCTCATCCGTCCACTGGGCGACCGCCCGTCAGCCGCCAACCACGAGGCCCGCGAGCCGCCGCTCGCCGCCCGAGAGCACGCCGCAAAGGTGACGCGCAGTCGATCGCTGCACGATTAGCCGGTGGACGCCACCGTTCGCGCGGTCGCCTCCGGAATAGGATCCGATCGTGAGCTTCGACGACTGGGTGCTCGCGCTGCACGTGCTCAGCGCGTTCGCCTGGGTCGCCGGCATCGTCCTCTTCTGGATCCTGATCGTGGCGGTGAGGCGAACGGATACGGCTGAAGGAACGATCCGGACAGAGCCGGTGGTGAAGGTCGGTAACGCAGCGATCGGCATCGGCATGGTGGGCACGATCGTCTTCGGGATCTGGCTTGCCTTCTCGGTCGGCGACTACGACATCTGGGACGGGTGGATCATCGCGGCGCTCGTTCTCTGGGTGATCTCCATGCCGCTCGGACAGCGCACCGGCGCCATCTACACGAAGGGCATGGACAAGGCGCACGAGCTTCGGATGGCCGGACACACGGGGCCGTCCGCGGAGCTCCTCTCCCTCAACCGGACCCCTTCCGGGGTCATCCTTCACTCCGCCTGGTCGGTGGTCGTTCTGCTCATTCTCATCGACATGATCTGGAAGCCGGGCGCATGAGCGTACTCGCCGCCGTGCGCCCCGACAGCTGGGGCCTCCCGCTTCTTCTGCACGTGCTCGGCGCGATGATCCTGGTCGGCGGCCTTCTCGCAGCCGCGAGCGTGCTCGCTTGCGCCAGAGGCGACGCGAGGTCCCTCCGGCTCGGGTACTGGTCGCTCGTGTCCGTCTCCCTTCCCGGTTGGGTGCTCATGCGGATCGGTGCCGAGTGGATCTACTCGAAGGAGGGCTGGGACGACCTGCCGCAAGGCGTGGACGACCCCGGTTGGCTGACCACCGGAGCGATCATCGGCGACGCGGGCGGGCTGATCCTCATCGTCACACTCATCGTGGGCGGCGTCGGCGTCTACCGGCTGCGGGAAGCGAAGGGCGCCGGCCTGCTCAAAGCGACGCTGGTGCTCTCGCTTGTCCTCTTGGCCGCGTACGTGGTCGCCGTGTGGGCGATGGCCGCCAAGCCCGACTAGCAGTCTCACGCGCCTGTACGCGCGGGAATCTCACGGTCGCCCTGCCCCTACTCCTCAACCGCACGATCTACGGCATCGCAGAGCGCCACTGTGGCGAAAGGATCGGAGCATCGCGCTTGAACCCCCAGACCGCCGCGTAGATCCCGAGCGACAGCTCCCACAGGAACTCGGGGATTACCAAGATGGCTGGCACCGTGGTGGCTGCGTCCCACCAGTCGAAGAGGGTGCCGATGCTCGAGAGGAGGAGGAGTGGGCCCCCGATCAGTCCGAGCCAGGCCATGCGCCGCGGAACGAGGCCTGAGCGGTACATCAGGTAGCCGAGTATCAGTCCGTTCCCAAAGGGGACGATGAATCCGGGGCCGAACAGGAACGTCCAATCCTTGAGCGCGGCGAGGGAGACGGCGAGGTCACCCGCGCCCGGAGAGTCGTGACGCAGGCTGACGACGCCGAGCACGAAGATGATCCCGGCCGCAATGAAGACGCTTTCGATGACTCGAGCGGTGACGTAGCCGATGGCGAGGACTTCGTTCTGGCGTCGCAGAATCGGGTACACGACAACGGCAGTTCCGACGTTCGCGATGATGAGAAGGAGCTCCAGGAAAGCTCCCAGGTAGATCTGGTTGTCCTTCCCGCCGCCGGCGATGTAGGCGGCCGGGTCGTCGAGAACGGGTTGGAAGAGAGCCAACGCCGGGATCGACGTGAGGAACGTGATGATGAACAGCACCCCGAATATCCGGGCGTTCCTCTGATCTTCGGCCATCGTCTCTCCTCCCTGGTCTGGTGCCGGCACGCGTTGCCTTACACCCGACCCGGCATTCCTAAACCGGGACGTGCTCCCTCCGAGCACGAAAACCCTCGATTAGCCGGGGCGTTCGAGCCCGGCACCGCCCATCGAGACCCCGGGCAACATGCGGAATGCCGCATGGATACGCGGTCAGGCGTGTCCAGGGATGTCGTCGATGCTCGTCGCGTGCTGTCCCCGGTGCCGTCATCGGCCGGTCTGGACGAGCCCGGCGACCCGGTACGGCTCGAGCTCCCCGGCGCTGGCCGGGCGCCCGACGTCGGGATGAGCGAGTACGCGGCAGGCCACGATCTGGTCGTAGGCGATGCGAACCGGCCCGTAGCCTTTGCGCGACGCGTGGAGAACCCCCGCAGACCACTGAGTCGAATCTAGACGCGACACAGATGGGTGATCACGGGGCCTGGCCGTATTCGTCGTGGCGCCTCCACCACGTCAGGCCGTCCTCGTTCCGGCCCCACGGGGCGAGGTCGAGGAACCGGTAGATGCCCATCAATGCCTCGGTGCCACGGGCGTAGGTGGAGTAGGTGTGGTGGACAGCCCCGTATTGGAGCGCGAAGGCGCTCATACCCTCCTTCTGCGGCTCGGCCTTTTCGACATGCTGGTAGTTGTAGTCGGCGCCGTTTCTCTGCTGTTCCTCGGTGAAGGCGACGCCGAAGTCGTAGTTGAAGTCGCTCCCGAGCGACGAAACCCACGGGAATCGCCAGCCCATCTGCCGCTTGTAGTCGTGGAGCTCCGGCAAGGGGGCGATCGACGCGCAGACGAGGGTAATGTCGCGGCCGTTCAGGTGGGGGATGACGCCGTCGAAGTGATCGGCGATCAAGGAGCATCCGGTGCATCCCTGGCGCTCGTCGGTCAGCCTGTATCCGTAGCCGAACATGAAGTGGTAGACGAGGAGCTGAGAGCGACCGTCGAAGAGTTCGGTCAGGCTCTTCGGACCTTCCTCCGTGTCGAAGACGTACTCCTTCTCGATCGGAACCCAGGGCAGCTCTTGGCGCATACGCGCGATCTCGTCGCCTCTACGGAGGTGCGCTTTCTCGGCATCGAGCAGCCGGAGCCGGGCGGCGAGCCAATCCGCGCGTGTTCCGGTCTTGTGGTTAGTCATCGTTCGCTCCTTCTCTGTGGGAGGGATGCCGACGGCCGCTACGCCGTGGATCGTGTGGGAGGAGCTGCGGGAGCCTGGTCGAGCCGCTGCTGCCGTTCGCGCTCGTCTTCTCCGGCTGCGGCCCGCCGCCGAGGACGCGCTCTCGCCAGCGTTTGTGTGACCTGGGGCTAGCCGTCCATCTGCATGGCCGGTTCCATCCCGGGTACCGGGCTCGGACTCTCGACGAGGCCGGGCGCGAGCTCCGGGAACGCCGGGATCAGGCAGGCGTAGATGATGAGCGCGACACCGACGGCGAGCCCCAGGAACTTGCCATGCCGCCAGGTCTTCTCCAGGAAGACGAACAGCGCCAGCCCGGCCATCCAGGCGAGGTTCATGATCCCGACCGCCACAAGCACCGCGAACAGCGCCCAGCAGCAACCGACGCAGTAGCCTCCGTGGTAGACACCCGCGCGGACGTCGCGTAAGCGCCCGCGGTAGTTGCCGAAGTGGAGCAGGAAACCCAGTGGCGAACGGCAATGGGCGAGGCAAGCGTCCTTGAGCGGCGTCAGCTGGTAAAGGCCGGCGGCGAGGAGGATGCCGGCCGCGACCCAGCGACCGGCCGAAGGCGCCTCGTCGACGAGCCGCCCGCCACCGAGAGCGGCGAAGTACGCGGCGATCCCGAAGGAGGCCCAGACGCCGAGATAACCGGCGAGCAACGCGCCGACTCGCAAGGTCTTCGTCGCTCCGGTCGCACGCAGACGGATGGTCCGCAGGTACATCGAGGCCACAGGCGCAACCGCTGGCAGCATCATCGCCGCCATCATCGTCGTCCACACGGCAATGAAGCCGCCGAGGCCGAACCCCATCGTGCCGGGCCCGTTGCCCATCTCCTCCCAGCTGCGGACCGTCAGCACCCACGCGAGCGCCGCCGCCGCCAGCAGCGCACCCCACAGCGCGACGGTCGAGCGCGCCCTAGCCCTGCCAGGCGAACTGGCGGAAATGGCCGTTCTTGCCGGTGTTGTCGAACGCGAGGCCATAGTCCGGATCGTTGTAGACGCCCCTCACACCCTTCGCGATCGGCAGATTCGAACCCATCGGGTGGATCGTTCCGGTGATCTCCATCACCTCGTCCGACCCCGGAATCGTGACCCCCTCGACCTCGAACTCCATGATTCCTGGAACCTCGACCCGGAAGCGGCTCCCGCTCGACTCGTAGTGAATCGGAACCAGCTTCAGGCCGAGCATCTCCCCGATCAGCGGCGCCAACATCTCCGGCGGCCCACCGTGCTCGCCCGAAAGGATCGCCTGCAGCGCCTGCTGCTGACGCTCGTCAGCACGCTCATCCACATACAAGGCCACCCGCCAGCCGCCCTCACCCATCACCTGCGGAGAGTCGACAACCATGATGAAGACAAGCCCGTCAAGCGACACATCCTCGAACGCCCCCTCGCGGATCTTCAAGACCAGCGGGAGCTGGCAGCGCTCATAGTCCGCAGGCCCCTGCAGCGATGAGGTGATACACGGGCACAAGATCTCGCAGGAGCAGTTCTCGAAGTACTCACCGGCGAGCTTCCACGCCATCACTCCTCCTCTCGGAGACCAAGCGCGAGCCTACCCCGAGCCTCAACCAAGGTCAAACAAGGATCCGCACAGGAAGCTCCCTTCAGCGGTCCGAGAGCACAGCTCGCCCGTGCCCGACCGTCCGGCGACGATGCTCTGTGACGCCGTCACACGGTCAGCTACCGCAGCCAGCCCGTCGTGGGGCCCGAGCCGATGGAAGGTCGAGGAGGTCACGCCTCGACGGCTCGCACACAGCCTCGACAACGGCGACTCCGAGCCAGCGGCGCTCCTTCCGTTGATCAGCCCGGGTATTCGTCCTTGCGCCAGGCGCGGGGCTCCTCGGGCTCAGGCTTGGGCGTTCGCTCGAGCAGGAACGAGTGGTAGGGCGCGACAAACGGATCCGGTGCCATCACCGTGTAGGTGTGGTAGACGCTCCCGTTCTCGCGCGCGAAGGCGATGAAGCTCGGGCCCTCCCGCAGGCCGTCCTCGAGCTTGGCTCCGACCTGGCGCCCCCAGTCCGCGAGCCACTCGGGCGGATTGTCGATCATCCCCTTGACCTCGGGGATCTCCTGCGCCTGCTCGCGCGTCAGGGCGAGCCCGAAATCGAAGGGAAACTCCGTCCCATTGGTCGAGACGTAGGGGAACTGCCAACCCATCCGCTCCTTGTAGGCGATTAGCCGATCAATCGGCGCGCGCGAGAAGCAGATCAGCGTCACGTCGCGGTGGTTCAGATGCACACGGGTGGCGTCGAGCTCATCCCCCAGGTTCGAACACCCGGGGCAGGCGCCGAGCTCGTAATCGGGGCCGAACATGATGTTGTAGGCGAGGAGCTGCGAGCGACCGTCGAAGAGCTCGGCCAGCGTCTTCTTCCCCTGCTCGGTGTCGAACTGGTACTCGGTCTCCACCGGAACCCAGGGAAGCTGACGGCGCTGCTCAGTCACCCTCCGGCCGAGCTCGGCGTACTCGGCTTCGAGCTTCGAAAGTTCGTCGCGAGCCGTCTGCCATTCCTCGCGAGTTCCAATCTCGTAGTCGGGCACCGGTCACCTCCTTTGCCGTTCCTCACGTCAGCGTAGGCGGCAGTCGTGGATCGACGGTGGCCGCCTGTCGACGCCCAGTATCTTAAGACCGGCGCGGCACGCCCAACTCATCGGCGCGTCACGCGGTCGCCAGTCTCACGCCCACACCTTTCGCGTTTTCGGCTCGCCGACGCGCCTGCGATCATGGAGCGAGATCGAGGCCGGGCGCAAGCCACTGAGCGCGGCGCCGCGATGGCACCCCTTGCTGACACCGGACGGTGACGCTTCGAGCCTGGCGAGCCGGGTCTCGAGACACGCCGCAGGACGCGGGAGCGCCAGAACGAAGTACGCTCATCGCCCCGGAGCTGGCGCGGTCGCCGCAACCGCAGGCCGCTCCGGGGCATCTCGCGCTAACTCCGATGAGCTCGCACGATTGGTGAAGAGCCGACCCACTCGCTACTCGATACGCTCCCGGGCGATGACAGACGTCGTGCTCGTCGCCTTCCATAACCACCCCGCCACGTCCGCGCTCGCCCCCGATCAGGCAGCCGCGCTCGAGCAGCGGCTCCGGGACGCGACCAAGGACGCGGCCTCCGTCACAGCGGCCGACAAAATCAGAAGCGTGCTCGCGGGCGAGGAGCCGCGCGCGACCCTCAGCGAGGCCGAAGGCGCCTCCCTGGTCGCCGTGCTCGCACTCGCGCTGCCCGACCTCGACGAGCCCCTCCGACAGCTCTACCTCGGCCTCAGGGATGAAGCCCGCCACGAGCAGGCGTAGCACCCGCGCCGCATCCGGACTCCGTGGGAAACAGGGAGACAAGAGACCACACTGAGGCGAATCGAGGCCGAGAGTTCCCGAACGTTGACGACGCGCCGTCGAACGCGATCTGCCGCAAGCTGGGCTTCGCGCTGCTGGAGGCGTGCGAGTTCGAGTTCCGGAAGGGACACTCATGATTTGCAACGACTGGCGCCTTGACCTGCGCCTTGCGACGGTGCCGCTGCATTTCGAAGGTTGGGGTTCTCCGATCCGATCGCCTCATTCGTCAACATCGCCGCCGCCCTTCGGCCCGAGGCGCGCCTGGTGATGCTCGTTTGGCAGCGACACGAATACAACGAATGGGCGCGGCTGATCGACGCTGCGCTGGGTGACGCGCTGCAGCCCGTACCCCCGGGCGCGGACCCGTTCTCGCTCGGCGACGCCGGTGCCACCGCGGCGATCCTCGAGCACGCCGGGTTCGGTCAGCTGCGCTTCGAGGACGTACATGAGCCGGTCCTCTACGGAGACGACCTCGAGGCCGCGCTCGCGTTCGTCCGAGGGTTTCAGGGCACCCGCACGGCGCTCGCGACCCTGAGCGACGGCGAGGCGGCCCGTACCGTCGAGCGCTTGCGCGAAATGCTCGCGGCGCACTACAGCGACGAGCGCGGCGTGGTCCTCGATTCGCGCTCCTGGTTGATCACCGCCCGGCGACGCCGCTAGGAGGCCCGTAATCCCGCCGAATGATTCCGTCGCGCGCCGCCGGGGACGGGCAGTGTCCTCGTCTCCGCCAACGAAGCGCGCTCCTGCCCTCGACTCGACGAAGGTCGTCGCGTCATACCTATTCGTCGTCGGGGGAATCGGGCTCAGAACGTCAGAGGTTTGCACCAACATCGCCGGGCCGACCTGCCGCCGGGGCCGCGCGAGTAGGCGTCCTCGTCGGGCCCTTGTCGGCGACGGTACGCCCGTTGGCGGCGGGCATCGTCACAGAACACCCTCGAGCGCCGGCCGCCGCGGGGTGGTTGCCATGCGTCGTGAGCGATTCATCCCAAAGGCGGGATGCTGACCCCGCCCCCGACCCGAGGCCGGCTGGGCTCGCACGCGAAGCGCTCGGCAGCTGGGGCCGGCTCAATCTCTGGCGCAGCCGCCGCTAGGCACCAATCCCGCCACCCGCCTGGGTCGTGGTGCCGCAGCCCCCGGGAGACCCAGGCGGCAGCTGACGCGCAGCCGGTGACCGCCTTGGGTGTGTCAAGCAGGCGCGGCGTGCTCCTTGCGGGAGAGCTCGTTGTAGAGAGAGGCGATTGCTGGCGCGATCACCGGCCAGCCGTAGGAGGCGCGGCTGTGGCTGTAGGCGCGGGCTCCGCGGGCGTGACGTTCGTTCGTGTCCGTTGCCGCGGTTAGGAGCGCCTCGGCGAGGGCGTCCTCGTCGTCTGGTGGGACGAGCCAGCCTGTGCCTGGGGCGATGATCTCGGCTGGTCCGTGCGCGTCGGCGGCGATCACCGGCAGGCCGCAGGCCATCGCCTCGATGAGGACAAGCCCGAAGGCCTCAGCGACGGAGGGCAGAACGAGCAGATCGGCCGCGTTCAACGCCTGGGGCAGCAGCTCGTGCGCCCGCCAGCCAGCGAGGAAGACCTGCTCGTTGCCGAGCGCGCGGGCGACCGCGAGCGGATGCTCGCCCTCCCACTCGCCCGGGTGGCCGCCGACCAGCACAAGCGGCAGCGGCCTGCCCAGCCGCGCCAGCGCCTGGGTGTGAGCCCTGATCAGAAGCGGCAGCCGCTTCACGGCCGTATAGCGGCCCACGTAGAGCACGATCACCTCGGCGTTCTCGAACGGCCACAGTTGCGCTTCCTGGTAGGCGACCGTCCCGGCTGCGCCGCTCTGATCCCAGCCGAGCGGCTCCTCGACCAGCCAGCGCCGCCAGTGGGCCAGCCGCTCGCGGCGGCCGAGCGTGCGCCGCTCGAACAGCTCCAGCTCCACGCCGCTCGGTAGCTCGACGATCCGCTCCCGGGAGACGCCGAGCAGACGGGTGACCTCCGCCGCAGCGCCCGGCGGGACGATCAGCCGCGCGCAGGCCTGCGCCCAGCGGCAGAAGCGCGCCGCCCAGCGATCAGCGAAGCGCCAGCCCGCAGGCGCACCGGCCTCGATCGCCCGCACCAGCGCAAGCTCGGTCCCGTGCAACTGCCCCACGATCGGCAGCCCTGGAAAGTCGCGTAGCGCCGCCTCATGCGCCGGCGTCAGGTGATGGAGGTGGAGGACGTCCGCCCGGCTGGCTCCCGCCCGAGCCAGCGCCCGCCCCCAGACCGCGACCAGCCGCTCATAGGCCTCGTCATCGACCGCCGCAAAGACGCGATCCGGCCCGCCCGGCCGATCCTCATAGGAGGGCTGAAACGGAACGAGCCCAGCCAAAGGATCGGCCATCCCCAACGCCGGCGAATAATCGACCGCCACTACGTCAAGACCCGAGAAGAACGACGGCGCATGCCCCGGCTCGCCCGCACTCCCAAGCGAACCAGCAGCCAACCCCACCTGCCAACCCGCCGCCGGCAACGAGCGGCACAGAGCACGCGCAACCTGCGCCGAACCCCCACGCGGAAAGAAAAACAGCGCCGACACGACCCGACCGCTCAAGCGCGGCATCAACGGTCTGCCCATGCCCCCCACCCACGAGTCTCCACGCCTGCCGGCCACCGCCAACCATTCAGCCCCACCTGCCTCTGCTCTCACAGCGTTCTTCTCCTCCTAGTCGAGGCCGGGCGCGGGGCCGCCACGCGGAAAAAAGTCTCGAGGCGCGGTAAGCGCCGCCCGGAGGATTCGCGAGCCTATGTGATTCCACGTCGCCGAGCAACCCGGTACGGGCCTCGCATGGCCGAAAGAGCCATCTAGGCACGACGCGGACTCAGGCGTACCCTCGTCGTGCCGGTCTCGCCGTCGTGGTTCAAGCGCGCGAGCGTGCCTAAAAGGTGGGCCTGCGGCGAGACCGGCCGCAAGGATGAGGGCGGCTCGCACCGCCCTCATCCTGCTCCTTTGCCGTGGAACTACGGCTTCTTGTAGCCGGCGAGTACCTCCCCGGTGAGAGCCAGGAACGTCGCGATGGAGAGAGCAGCGACGGCGGGCGCCGAGTAGACCCCCGCCCCCGATCCGGCTGCATTGCGGTCGTGGTTTTCCGCCCCGCAAGCCGGGGCGTTTCTCGTTCACGATGTACCCGAGCGCCGAGGATGGGCAACAGATTGGGTAACGAGGCGCTCGCTCGCAAGTGCAGCCGCGCTCCCGGGCCGCCTGCGTCGGCGTAGCCGACAGCCAAGGGCGTTGCCTGACCTGCGCTAATCTTGCGGCGCCGCGGCGCCGTCAATGGCGTTCCCTAGCGATGCCCGATCCGATCCGTATTTCCGACTCGGCGTACTCGACGATCGAGCACGCCTGGATCCCGCTCTCGGATGGCTGCAGGCTTGCGGCCAAGGTTTGGCTGCCGCCTGACACTGACCGCCAGCAGGTGCCGGCAATCCTCGAATACATCCCATACCGCAAGAACGATCTGACGGCCGCAAGAGACGCGATGATGCACGGCTATTTCGCGGCGAAAGGGTATGCATCGGCCCGGGTGGATATCCGCGGATCAGGTGACTCCGACGGGTTTCTGGAAGACGAGTACCTGCCGCAAGAGCAGGCCGACGCGTTGGAGGTCATCAGATGGCTCGGCGAGCAGTCTTGGTGCGATGGACATGTCGGGATGATCGGTATTTCCTGGGGGGCGTTTTCCGCTCTTCAGGTTGCGGCGCTCGCACCTCCCGAATTGGGGGCGGTGATCAGCTACTCGTCAACTGATGATCGCTACGCGCTCGATGTGCACTACAACGGTGGCTGCCTTCAGTCGTGGGACCAGATGTCCTGGGCATCGACCGTGTTGGCGTTGAGCGCTCTGCCACCTGATCCGGCGGTTCGCGGCGAGGCGTGGCGCAGCATCTGGCTCGAGCGCTTGGCGCACGCCGAGCCAGTGATCGAGACGTGGTTGTCGCATCAGCGGCGCGATAGCTACTGGAAGCACGGATCGGTGGGGGAGGACTATGACGCGATCAAATGCCCCGTGTACATGGTGGGGGGTTGGGCCGACGCCTATCGCGATGCGATCCTCCGTTTCCTCGCAGGCTTCTCCGGTCCGAGCAAGGGGTTGATTGGGCCCTGGGCTCATACCTACCCGCACGTAGGCCAGCCGGGCCCGGCCATCGGGTTTCTGCAAGAGGCCGTGCGTTGGTGGGACCACTGCTTGAAAGGTGTGCAAACCGGAATCATGGATGAGCCGCGCTTGCAGGTTTGGATGCAGGACGCGGTGCCACCGGATGCCGGCTACCGGGACAGACCGGGCCGCTGGATTGCGGAAAGTGGTTGGCCTGCCCCGTCTGTTTCCGTCCGCTCGTACGCGCTCGGTGACGGGACATTGGGTGAGGAGGCGGGCGAGGCGAAATCGCTACGTCACGAGGGAGCTCAGGCACCAGCAAGCGACCTCGGCAACTGGTGCCCGGGGGGCTGGAGCCTAGGACAGGCGGACTTCCCCCCCGACCAGCGAGCCGAAGATCAGCAGGCACTGACCTTCACATCGACGCCGCTCGATGAGCGACTTGAGATTTTCGGATTCCCGAAGCTGCGCATCCGAATCGCCGCCGACCGCCCAGTGGCGTTAATCGCGGTGCGCATGTGCGATGTGGATGCCGACGGGGCCTCGAACCTGATCACCCGTGGCCTGCTCAACCTCACCCACCGCGACGGTCATGAAATACCGACCCTGCTAGAGCCGGGCCGGCCCTACGACGTGGAGGTGGGGCTCAGTTCTATCGCGTATGCGATCCCAGCCGGGCATCGGCTGCGCGTGGCCATCTCGTCGACTTATTGGCCCTGGGTGTGGCCTTCGTCCGAGAGGGTCACGCTGACTGCGCTCACGGGCCCTCACACTGTGCTCGAGCTGCCGGTGCGCCGGTCGAACGAAGACCAGCTTCCGCCGGTGCGTTTCGCTCAGCCCGAAAGCGCCCCACCGCTTCGCACGGAGCCTGTCGGCTCGGCCGAGCAGGGTGGACGCGAGATCAGACGCCAGCTCCCGGGCCGAACGGTCGAGATCATCGACCGCCTGGCCTCGCGGGCCGAGAATCTCGTCGATTCCGGGATCACGTACGACGCGCAGGGCCTGACAAGTTTTCGTATCGCGGAGGCACAGCCGCTCTCCGCGCAGATCGATTGCACGAGATCGTTCGCATTCTCTCGCGGTGATTGGGACACGCGGGTAACAGTCACGAGCAGCGCCTCTGCCACCCGCGCGGAGTTTCACGTGACCAACCTCCTCGAGGCGTACGAGAATGGGTGCCGGATCTTCGCCAGGGCCTGGTCGGCCGCGATACCGCGCGACCATATATGAGCAATGGACCCGTACGGCGAGGGCCGAATTGCGCCGCAGAAATCGTTCAGCGCCGGCCTCGGCGGCGGTGTTCACCATCAGGGACTCGACTGCACCACACGCGCCGGCGCCTGACGATCGCACGGCCCGGCCGGACCACCTTCACTCGGTGACCCGAACGGGTCAATTTCAGGCTCATCCTCAGAGGCCCCGTACGTCCAAGTGCGCCCGCCTCATCCCGAGTCGGGATGAGCGAGCACCACGATCGCAGGACCCCGGCCCCCCGACCCGAGCCCCGTGCCAACGTCGACGCGGAGAGGGGAACCCCGGCCCCCGACCCGGGGTTCGCGGTCAGCTCACTAGGGCCCTCGAATCGCCGATCTTCAGCATGGTCGCGGCCGCAAAGGAGGCCCAGGATCGGGAGCTTGAGCGCCTCCGGCGCTGCCTCCCGGCGCCGAGTAGACCCCTGGCCCCCGATCGGAGAGCGGCGCGAAGGGCTAACTAGACACGCGGAGGCGCTCGGCGCACGGATACTTCCGGCGTGAGTCACCCCAACATCGCCCACTTCGACGACATCGAGGAGCACGACCATGAGGAGGGAAGCATCCACTCCGCCTGGCGGTACTTGGGCGAGGCCGCCGGCACGGTCGGCGTGGGCGTGAACCGCATCCGCGTCCATCCGGGCTGCCGCTCGACACCGCTCCACTCCCACGGCGACCACGAGGAGATCTTCTTCGTGCTCGGCGGCTCGGGGCTGTCGTGGCAGCGCACCGAGCGGGGCGAGGATGTCGTTTGCGAGGTCGGCCCGGGGACCTGTCTCGTCCACTTGGCGACCGGGCCGGCGCATACGCTCGTCGCCGGGCCGGATGGCCTCGAGGTGCTCGCCTACGGGAACGGGCGGCGCTCGGGGGCCGGCGGCTATGACTGGTTCCCGCGCATCGAGAAGGTCGGGATGGGCCCGTCGCTCTTCGACGTCGACCTGACGCACCAGTGGGAACTCGAGGGCGCGCTGCCCGAGCCGGAGCTGCCGGAGCCCGGCGAGCGGCCGCCGAACGTCGTCCGGCTCGAGGACGTCGAGCCGGAGCTCCTCGACCGCGGCGAGTTCGGCGACAGCTCGCGCGAGCTCGGCGCGGCCGCGGGCTCGGTCGAAACCGGGCTCAACTACTCGGACATCCCGCCCGGCAAGCTCAACTGCCCGGTGCACTGCCACGCCTCGGAGGAGGAGGTCTTCATCGTCCTCGAGGGCGACGGCGTCTGCATCCTGGGTGAGGAGGAGCACCTGGTGCGGGCCGGCTCGGTGGTCGCGCGCCCGCCGCGCACGCGCGTCGGTCATGCGTTCCGCGCGGGCGCCGACGGGATGAAGCTGCTCGCCTACGGCACGCGCGAGCCGAACGACATCGCGTGGTACCCGCGCTCGAAGAAGGTCTATTTCCGCGGCGTTGGCCTGATGACGCGTCTGCCCGAGCTCGACTACTGGGACGGCGAATAGCCGTCGCAGTCCGGCCGGCTCCGCCGGCCGCTGAGCTCACGCCCGGTGCTGTCCCGAGCGCTGAGGAATAGATATCTGCAGGGAGGTTCGAGCCCGGCACCGCCCATCGAGAAGAGTCCCTGCTGGGTGGCCGTTCCGAGCAGGCTTGTTGCTCTCGACAGCACGGCGTCGGCCTGCCGGTGGTAGCGTTGCCGCCGGATCGGCCAACGCCAACGCGAGAAAGGGTCGTGATGACTGAAACGCTCAAGGGAGCTTGCTTGTGCGGCGGCGTGGAGTACGAGGTTCAAGATCCCGAGGCACTGGGTTACTGTCACTGCACTCGCTGCCAGCGGTGGACGGGCTCGAGCCTTGCAGGCGTGGTGGTGGCCAAGGAGAACTTCACGTTCACCAAGGGCGGGGACTTGGTCAAGCGCTACGAGAGCGAGTTCGCGCCCCGCAACTTCTGCAGCAACTGCGGATCCAGCCTGTATGACGACCTCGGCGAGAAGTACTTTGTGGCCGCAGGACTGATGCGCGAGCTTGAACTCGAGCCGAGCTTTCATCTCCAGGTCGCGTACAAGGCCAGCTGGCACGAGATCGGCGGCGACGCGCCGCAGTACGCCGAGAACCCGCCGGCCTGACGCCCACCGGCGGTTGCGCTTCACAACGACGCCAAGATCCTCGCCGACCTCCAGTTGGACCGGCTGTCAATGCCGGAGTGGCAGCGTCAGAGGCTGCGGATTGACAGCGCTGGGATTGGGAGGTTAGGCTCGGCCTCCTCGAGGCTTCGACCCGGAAGGCTTCCGAACCGGAACGGAGGCGATCGATGCGGCGCGTTGGTCTGTCTACTGCCTGTGTGGTGGGAGCGTTGGCTTGCGCATCGGCTGCGTCGGCGGGCACATCGCTGGCGCCTTGTGGCGATGAAGCCCCGGGGGCGCTCTGTGGTCTCCTGGACGTGCCGCTCGATCGTGCGGTGCCAGCAGCGGGGACGATTCCGATCGCATTCGAGCTGCACCTCCGGCGCGACCAGTCCGCGCCGTCGCTGGGAACGGTGGTCGTCGTTCAGGGTGGCCCCGGTGGCCCCTCGATGGACCTCCGTCCCTTCTACGATTTCGGGGGGCCGCTATTCAATCGGCGGGACATGCTGATCGTCGACGTTCGCGGTACCGGGAAGTCCCGGGCGATCAACTGTCCCGACCTCCAGGTTGCCGCTTACCCCACAGTGGATCAGGTCGCCACCTGTGGGGCCTCGCTCGGGGACGCGTCGGATCTCTACACGACGGTCGACGCTGCGGACGACATCGACGATGTCCGGGCAGCGCTCGGTATCGCGAAGCTCGACTTCTACGGCGTCTCGTACGGCACGCAGATCGGCCAGGTCTACGCTGTCCGGCACGGAGGGAACCTGCGGACTCTCCTGCTCGACTCCGCTTACCCGATCACGCAGCGCACTGATCTCTTCTCGTTCGACATAATCACCGGGCGGGCGCTGCTGACGGCCGTCGAGCGACTCTGCGACCGGAGCTTCCTGTGCCAGCGGGTAGGCGGTGACGTCGGGGAGCGAATGCGATCCCTGATCGCCCGCCTCCAACGCGAACCGGTCCGTGGCCAGAGCTTCAGTCCCCTGGACACCAGCCGGACTCCTGTGACGGTTGATGAGGCGACCCTGATCAGATCGCTCTCGGGCGCCGGCTACGAGCCCGGACAGCTCGAGATCGACGGCGCCCATGCGGCCTTGCGCAGGGGAGATTCCAGGCCCATCCTCCGACTTGGCGCCGAGGCCATCTTCTTCCCCGGAGACCCCGACCCGACGTTGTTCTCGTTCGGCGACTTCCACGCGGTCGTCTGTACCGAGACGTCGTTCCCCTGGGACGTAACGGATCCAACGGACGTCAAGCTGGCGAAGTGGGACGCCGCGTTCGATGCGATTCCTCAGTCGTCGTTCGCGCCGTTCTCGGTTCCCGCGTGGCGGGAGGCGTCACGCGCAGGATTCGTCGGGCTTCTCTTGACGCCGCAGTGCGCCGGCTGGCCGGTGCCCAACCGCGAGATCCCGAGACTCATCCCGCCGGGAGCCGTGTGGACCAGCGCGCCCACACTCGTGATGAACGGCGATCTCGACAAGGTGACGCCCGCCGAGGCGGCGCGGGACGTGGCTGACCTTTTCCCGAACGGAACCTTCGTCGAGTTCGCGAACGCTGGGCACGGAGTCGCGTTAACAGGCCCGTGCGCGATGGCGATCGTGATCACATTCTTCGAGACGACGGCCCCCGGCGACACGACCTGTGCCTCGGACCCGCCACCCGCCTACGGGTACACGACGTTCCCGCTCGACGCAGCTGACGAAATCCGCCCGGTGCGCCGAACCGCTACGGATCGCTCGACACGGCGTGACCGCAAGGCTGTGGCGGCAATGACGGACACGGTCTTCGACGGTCTGGTCCACACGCTCACCGGACACGGCCTGCGCGGGGGCGTCATCTCGCCATCACCCAGGTTCATCGAGGCGCGCAACGTCCTGAGGTTCGGGTACCTGCGTGCTCGCTTCGTCCGCAATGTCGCGGTCACGGGTTATATCGACTTCTCCTTCGACAGGGGTGACCTTACGGGCGTCCTGACCATCAACGGGACCGGCACCGATCGAGGGAGACTGCGCTTCCTCGACCCGGCCGACCCCGCCGCGCCGATCAGGATCCGAGGGACGATCGGCGGTCGCACGATCGCGCTCAATCTGCCTGACGTCACGTAAACAGGCGCTCTTGCGCGGTCCGCTGACCTACTGGGTGGAGCCGGCGAGACCGAGTCGCTCGATCAGCCGCTCGAGCTGCCACGCACGCTCCGCGGCGAAACCGGCCTCGAAGAACCGGTCGCGATCCACGCCCAAGTCGTCGCCCGCCGCCTCGTCGGCTGCGAGCTCGGAGAGCGGCACCAGCCGTTGCTCCTGCTCCGCCCGCCTTCTCGCACAGTTGCGGAGAATCGCGTAGATCCAGGTCCGAAGCGACGATTTCGCCTCGAAGCTGTCGAGGCCTCGGACGACATTCAGCCATGTTTCTTGAACGACTTCTTCGGCCACGGCGCGGCGCGATACGAAGACCATCGCGACCCGCGTCATCGAAGGCGAGTTCCTGCGGACGAGTGCGCAGAACGCCTCCTCGTTTCCATCCCGAAGCTGGGCGAGGAGTTGCTCCTCCGTGTGTTCGATCGCGACGATCCGCGGCCCGACCACGGTCTTAACGGTAGCGCGTAACGCCTAACCGGATCGCGTCTCTACCCCTGGTATGGCCCGTTCGATGCGTGACGAGGATCTGCTCGCCGCATGCGCAGAGGGTGACGAGCAGGCGCTGGGCTCGCTCTACGACCGGTTCGGGAAGGTCGCTTACGGTCTCGCTGTGCGCGTCCTATGCGACCGCCGCCCTTGCGGAGGACGCCGTGCAGGAGGCGTTCCTCGCCGTGGCGGCAGGCGGCGAGTTTCGACCCCTCTCGCGGAAGGCCGTCGACCTGGATTCTCACGCTCGTGCACCGACGGGCTGTCGACGTCGTGCGCAGCCAGGCCCGCTTCAACGCGCTTCCCGACCAGCTCCAGGTGACCGCACCGCAGACCGTCGTCGCCGAGAGCGCCGAAGACGACGTCGCGCTTCGAGAGTTGCGAGGCGAGGTTCAGGCAGCCCTGGCGACGTTGTCGAGAGCCGAGCGGGAAGTCCTCGACCTCGCCTACTGGGGCGGCCTGACGCAGTCGGAGATCGCGATCGCGCTCGACATCCCCTGTGGGACGGTGAAGAGCCGGACGTTCAGCGCCCTGGCACGTCTCGGTGAGGCGCTGAGCGAGGCGCCCAAGCTGGAGCCGTGTACCACGCGCGGGCCCGGTGTTACCCGCGCCCGCAGATCCAACCCCGCCTCGAAGGGGCTCAGCAGTAGGTTGGCGATGGTATGAAAACCGGCGCTCACTCTCCCTGAAGCACCGAGAGCACGTGGCCGGCCGGGTCCTTGAACCAGGCGATGGCACGCGGGCCGGAATCGCCTCTGAAGATCCCTCGCTCGTCGGTCTTCAGGTCGGGCAGGTCGTACTGCTCCATGCGAACGCCCCTCTTGACGAGCTCGTCGACGGCAGCCTCGACGTCCTCCACAGGGAAGTTGAGCACGGCATGCTTGCGCACCGTCACGGGGCGAGCGCGGCTGGCTACCATCTGGGGAGGGCATGGGAAGACGTTTCCTGCCGCGGCCACTTTTCGTCGTGTTCGTCATCGGCGTCTGCTGCTTTGCGCTCTCGGCGGCAGCGCCGGCGTTCGGCCAGGACCCCGACCCGGCAACCACCGTTCCTGCGGAGCCTGGGGGCGGAGGCGGCAACCCGAGTCCCGATCCCGCGCCCGAGCCGGCGCCTCCGCCGCCTCCGCCAGAGCCGAGCTCGCCGCCCCCGGAAGCACCGAGCTCGCCACCCCCGCCGCCGGCGGTCGTCAGCCCGCCGCCTGCCCCGCCGGTCGCGGAAGGCCCAACCCCCGCGGAGATCGCCCGCCAGGAGGCCAGGCAGCGGGAGCGGGAGCGGCGCAGAGCCGAAGCGGAGCGCCGACGCAGGCAGGCGATCCGGGAGATCCGAGCGTCGATCAAGCGCGAGGCCGGCGAGGGGTATGGCATTCCGGGCAATCTCGTATGGCCGCAAGCGGTGGCCCAGCCTGAGGACGCGCCGGCGGTCGAGCCGGCCGCGAGCCTCGACGCCGAGCCTGCCGCCAGCCCCGCCCTGGAGCCCGTCGCGGCAGTCGCGAGCACGGCTTCCACGTCCTCGTCCGAGTCGATGCTGCGGAGCGCGGGCCCCATCCTCATCGGGCTCCTCTTGCTCGCCGTCGCCCTGCTCGGGCTCGCGGCCATCCCCTCCCGTAGTGTCTCGGGGGGCTTCGCCTCGCTCGTAGACCACCGGCGGCTCGAGATCGGCCTGATCGGAACGACCGTCCTCGCAGCCTCGGTCATCGGCCTACTCGTCGCGCTCATATCCCGTTGATGCGCCGCCGTCGTCTCCTCCTGCTCTGTCCGCTCGTCGTCGCCGCGCTCGTGACCGTCGGCGTGGCGACCGGCGGCGTCGTCGACACCACACCGCCGGTGATCACAGTGCCGGCCGACATCACGACGCCCGCCACCAGCCCGAGCGGCGCAGCCGTCGACTACTCGGCGAGCGCCAACGACGATGTCGATGGGCCGCTGACTCCGACGTGCACGCCGCTCGCCTCCGGCGAAACGTTCCCTGCCGGCGGCACTACCACCATTACCTGTAGCGCCATTGACGCCGCTGGCAACACCGGCTCCGCCCAGTTCAACGTCTCGGTTACGGCCTATGTCGACGACGTGGACCCGGTGTTCGGCTCGCCGTCTGGGACCACCGTTTTCGACGCCACCGGCACGGCAGGTCAGGAGCCGGTGCCGTTCACGATCACCGCAACCGACAACGTCGACGCCGATGTCGCGATCGTGTGCACGCCGCCGTCGGGCTCATCGTTCCCGCTCGGCTCCTCGGACGTCAGTTGCACCGCTACCGACGACTCCGGCAACTCGGCGCAGACCTCTTTCTCCGTCACGGTGCAGGACTCCAGTGCTCCCATCGTCACCCCGCCGTCGAATGTCGTCGCCGAGGCAACCGGACCGAGTGGGGCCGCGGTGACATACGGGCAGGCGACGGCCGTCGATCCGCCGAGCAACTCGCCGCTGCAAGCGACGTGCAGCCCACCCTCCGGATCGACGTTCGAGCTGGGCGTCACGAATGTCGTTTGCTCGGCAACCGATGCAGCGAGCCAGACCGGCACGGCACAGTTCACCGTGACCGTTCAGGACACGACGCCGCCGACGGTTACTGCTCCGTCGGGTCTCACCGTCCAGCCAAGCGGGCCAACCGGCGCGACCGTGACGTACCCCGATGCGTCGGCGACCGACCTTGTCGGCGTCGTGTCGGGACCGACGTGCTCGCCCGCGTCCGGCTCCGTCTTTCCGATCGGAACCAGCCAGGTCACCTGCACCGCGAGCGACGGGGCCGGCAATGCGGGCACCAGCAGCTTCAGCATCTCCGTTCAGGACGCCGAGGCGCCGGTCGTCACCGTTCCCGCGAGCAGGACGGTCGAAGCGAACGGGCCGAACGGGGCGATCGTCAACTACGAGACGCCAACCGCTATCGACCTCGTCGACGGGCCGCTGGCACCGAACCTGATCACCTGCTCGAAGCCTTCGGGCTCGGTCTTCCCGCTCGGCACCACCACGGTGACCTGCTCGGCGACCGACGACGGCGGCCGTACCGGCAGCGCGGCGTTCACGATCACCGTGGTGGACACGACGCCGCCGGTGCTCACCGTGCCGGCCGACCTCGCTATCCAGTCGAGTTCCGCCGTCCCGGCAAGCAACTCGGCGATCCAGGACTTCCTCCAGGGCGCGACGGCCACCGACATCGTCGACAGACCGTCGCGATGACCCACAACGCCCCCGCGAGCTTCCCGCTCGGGACGACCACCGTCGTCTTCACGGCCGAGGACGACAATGGCAACACCACGCAGAAGAGCGCGGTCGTGACGGTCACGAGCCAGCCCGTCGCTCCGCCAGCCGCGGCGGACACGACGCCTCCGGACAACGTCCGCCGGGTCAAGGCAATCGCGGGCAACCTGTCCGTGGCGATCGCCTGGCGTAAACCTCGCGCGAGGGACTTCCACCACGTCACGATCACGCGCGCGCCTGGACGAAACGGCGCGCCCGAGACCCTCGTCTACCGGGGCAAGAAGAAGACGTTTGTCGCGCGCGGGCTCAAAGACGGTGTCGAGTACCGGTTCGTGATCGTCGCCTACGACGAGGCCGGGAATCGCGCCGCGGGCGTCGCGGTCGTGGTCTTCGCCGAGCAGCAGAACCTCCTCGTACCTGTCAACGGAGCGACGATCAGCGCACCAAGGCGCTTCGCCTGGAGGCCGGTCCCGGGCGCTGACTACTACAACATCCAGTTCTGGCACGACGGGAAAAAGCTCTCTTCGTGGCCCGCCAAGCCCAGGTTCACGCTGCCGGGAAGCTGGCGCTTCGAGGGCAAGGCGCACAAGCTCGTTCCCGGCACCTGGCTGGTCTACGTCTGGGCGGGGTTCGGGACGAAGGCGGAGGCCAAGTACGGTGAGCTCCATGTCGACGCCACCTTCGTCGTCAGGAGACGCTGAGCCGGGGCGGGTGCCCGACGTCCTGGTCGTCGGTCGGCTTCTCGCGGACCTCTACCCGAACCAGCTCGAGACTCCGCTCGCCGAGGTCGGGAGCTTCACGCGCTTCGTCGGGGGCTTCGCCGGCAACGTCGCAACCGGGCTTGCCCGCCTCGGTGTCCGGGCGCGCATTCTGAGCCGGGTCGGCGACGACGGCCACGGCGAGTTCTGCCGCGCGTTCCTCGAGGGGGAAGGCGTGGACACGAGCTGGCTCGGGGTCGACGCCACGTACCGCACCGGGCTTGCGTTCTGCGAGGCGTGGCCGCCCGACCACTTCCCGATCACGTACTACCGCACCCCGACCTGCCCGGACTGGGAGATCGCCCTCGCCGACTTCTCCATGGACGACGCCCGCGCGATCCCGTGGTGCCTCCTGACCGGAACGGGACTCGCGCGCTCGCCGAGCCGGGATGTCCACTTCGCGCTTGCCGAGGAACGAGCCGACGCCCAGACCGTGCTCGACCTCGACTGGCGCTCGATGCTGTGGGACGGGACGAGCACGTACCGCACCTACGTGCGCGCGCTCGCTCCGTTCGTCGACCTCGTCATCGGCAACGAGAGCGAGTTCGAAGCTGCGTTCGGGCGCGACCCACTCGAAGCCGCCCGCGGCGTGCTCGCTCTCGGCCCCCGCATCGCGATTCTGAAGCGCGGCGGCGCCGGGGTGCGGGCGATCACGGCGGAGGGAGAGGAGGACATCCCGGGCCTCCCCGTGGAGGTGGTCAACGGCCTCGGCGCCGGGGACGCCTTCTGCGCCTCGCTGCTCGACGGGCTCCTGCGCGGCGACCCGCTCGAGGAAGCCTGCCGCCGCGGCAACGCCGCCGGCGCGATCGTGGCGAGCCGCCTCTCGTGCTCACTCGCCATGCCGGCTCGGGACGAGGTCGACCAGCTGCTCTCGACAGGCGTCGTGCCCTCGGAGGGGTAGGGCTCAGGCGTACGCGAGCCGGAGGAGGTCGGCGTAGGTCGAAAAGGCTCCACGGCCGGTTCGAGCGCAGCCCACCCGGACTCGTACCTCTCCGTCGCCGGACCTCCGGCTCACGTGCTCGGGAGCGGCGCTCGCAAGCGTAAGGCCGATCTCACGCACCCTCTTGCCGACGCTCCGTGTATCGAGCGCGACCCACCTTCCGTGCGCGGTGTTCCACAGCGCGACCGTTTGAGTGCAGGGACGGGAGCTCGAGGCCCTGTAGGTCAGCCTGAGCATGCCGATCGACTCGGGCACCGGAGCGAAGGTCGCGATCCAGGCGATCCGGCGCGACCGGGAGCGAACGGCGAGTCGGTCCGAGTCGTTGGCGGCGAGGCTCGTGACGCCGCCTGCTTGCAGGCTACCCGCGCGGATCGCGAACGAGCGGGGGCGCAGCTCGGCCGGCCCAGCCTCGGGTGGAGCCGGCTCCTCGACGGGCGCGCCGGCAGGGGGCGAGGGTCCCGGCGACGGCCCCGGAGTGGGAGCCGGGCCTGCAGGCGGCCCGGGCGGCGAGGGCGAGGGAGCCGGCGTCGGCGCAGGCGACTGAGGAGGCGGCGGTGACGGCGGAGGAATACTCGATCCGCCGCCGGTGCCGAGGTTCTGGGCCCAGTACATCGTGCCGCCGGAAGCTGCCGCGGCGCCGACGCCGATCGCCGTGAAGCCGGGGTTCTCGATGTTGGCGCGATGCCCGGGCGAGGCGAGCCAGCCGGCCATCACAGCCTCCGGAGTGGGATAGCCGTACGCGACGTTCTCGCCCCACGCCTCGCTCGTGTACCCGCACGCCTCGAGCCGCTGACCCACGCTGCGAGCGACCGGCGGGGCCGGGTCGCTGTGCTGCATGTAACCGTAGCGCGCCATGTGCCGTGCCTTCCAGTCGGCGGAGCTCGCCAGAGAGCCGGACACCTGCAGAAGGGCGAGCCCGAGCTGGCCGCGATGCTCGTTCACGAGCTCGACGACGCGTGCGGCGGAGGTCGCGTCAGAGGCCGGCCAGTCCGCGGCGGGGGAGCAGTCCCCGACAGCGCCCGCGTTGCTCGGCGCGGCAGCGACGATCGCCACGAGCGTGGAAAGAAGAGCGAGAAGGCGAGTCGCGAATCCCACGGCCCTGAGCAACGCATCGGCCCACGCCTGCGGCCGGCGCCAGCCCCCGTACGAGGGAACATGGAGGGCCGGATGAGATCCGGCCCTACACCCGGACGACCGCGTCAAGGGCCGGATGAGATCCCCCGCCAGACGGCGGACGTCGTAGTCGTAGGGGCCGCATCTCATGCGGCCCGCCGTATGGAGGGGACGTTGAGGGCCGGATGAGATCCGGCCCCTACAGCGCTGCGAGCGCGTCCTCGGCCCTGGCGTCGCGCGCCACAAGGCCCGCGTAGCGCCCGCCCAGCGCCATCAGCTCCTCGTGCGTGCCACGCTCGACCGGCCGCCCGCCGTCGAGGACGACGATCTGGTCGGCGTTGCGAACGGTGGAGAGGCGGTGGGCAATCGCGACCGTCGTTCGTCCCTCTTCGAGTCGCTCGAGCGCTTCCTGGACGAGCCGCTCGGTTTGCGTGTCGAGCGCGCTCGTCGCCTCGTCGAGGACGAGGATCGGCGGGTTGCGGAGAACCGTGCGGGCAATCGCGATGCGCTGCTTCTCGCCCCCGGAGAAGCGGTAGCCGCGCTCGCCGACCACCGTGTCGTAGCCCTCCGGGAGGGCCGCGATCACGTGGTGGATCTGCGCCGCACGCGCCGCCTCCTCGACCTCCCCGTCGGTCGCGTCGGGCCGCGCGAAGCGGAGGTTCTCCCGCACCGAAGCGTGGAACAGGTACGTCTCCTGCGAGACGACACCCACCAGCCGGGCCAGGGCCTCGAACGAGAGGTCGCGTACGTCGATTCCGTCGATCGTGACCGCTCCGTGCTCGGCGTCGTAGAGTCGGGCCACGAGGTAGCCGGCGGTCGTCTTGCCCGAGCCCGTCTCCCCCACGATCGCGGTAGTCGTGCCGGGCGGCACCGTGAACGAGACGTCCTCGAGCGTCCACGGACCGTTGTCGCCGTAGCGAAACCAGACATCCTGGAACGCGAGCTCGCCCTGCGGATCGTCCAGCGCGCGAGGCCTCTCGGGCTCGTCGATGTCGACCTCGAGGTCGAGGTACTCGAAGACGCGATCGAAGAGCGCGAGCGAGGTCTGCACGTCGAGCTGGACGTTGAGGAGCCCCTGGATCGGCCAGAACAGGCGCGTCTGGAGCGTCGTGAACGCGACGACCGTTCCGACGGTGATGGTGGGACCGATGAAGCTCTGGCCGGCGAGCCAGTACACGGCGGCCGGCATGATCGCGAAGCTCATCTGGATCGACGCCATCATCCAACGGCCCGCCATGCGCTGGCGTACCTCCAGCTCGGCCAGCCGGCCCGACTCGCCCTCGAACCGCTCGGCGAGCTCCGTCGAGCGGCCCATCGTCTTGCCGAGCAGGATGCCGGAGACGGAAAGCGACTCCTGCACGAGGCTCGACATGTCCGCCATGGTCGCCTGGCGGGTGGAGGCGATGCGCTTGCGCTCCCTGCCGACCCGCTGCGTGAGCCAGACGAAGAGCGGCAGGAGGCCGAGCGAGAACAGCGCCAGCCGCCAGTCGAGCGCGAACATCGCGATGACCGTGGCGAGCACCGTGGTCACGTTCGAGACGATCGAGGTCGCCGTCGACGTCACCACGGTCTGCACGCCGCCTATGTCGTTCGCGATCCGCGACTGCACCTCTCCCGTTCGCGTCCGCGTGAAGAATGCGAGCGAGAGCCGCTGCAGGTGGCGGTAGACGGCTGTGCGCAGATCGTGCATGACCCTCTGGCCGACCTGGTTCGAGAGCAGCGTCTGGTAGACGCCGACTACGCCGGTGATGACGGCGGCCCCGATCATCCCGAGCACCAGCCAGGTGAGGGCGGCCGAGTCCCGGTTCGGGAGCGCGTCGTCCAGGATCTCGCGGAGCAGGAACGGAGAGACGACACCGACCGCCGCCGACAGCAGGATCAGCGCGCCGACGGCGGCGAGGCGTGCCCGGTAGGGCCGGAAGAGGCGAATCGCACGCCGCAGGTTCGCCTGGCGCACAGCCGGGTCAGCCGGCCGTTGCGCCAGTTGCTCGGGGTCGTCAGTCGGGGAATAGCGTGCCACGAATGTCGTTTTTCATGGTACAGTCCTGGTACATCGCACAGAAAATCTGATAGGGAGTGACTTAAGCTTGACTCCACTTCTGCTCGTTCCGCTCGAAGACGTCATCGTCTTCCCGAACATGACCGTCACGCTGCCCGTCGACGTCGGCAACGAGGAGCGCGTGGTGCTCGTTCCCGTGCACGAGGGCGAGTACGGGAGCGTCGGCACTGTCGCCGAGGTCGCCGATCGCGTACGTCTGCCCGGCGGCGGCAGGGCGGTCACCCTGACCGGCCTCCACCGTGGCGTCGCGGGCGCCGCCCATACCGATGCCGAAGGCAAGCTGCGCGTCCAGGTCGAGGAGCGACCCGACCCGGAGGACGTGCGGGACGACCGCGTCCGCGAGCTCGAGCGTGAGTACCGCGCCGTCGTGGAGGAGCTCCTCGAGCTGCGCGGTGACGACGGGCGCATCGCGGCATTCGTTCGCTCGATCACCGAGCCCGGCGCCCTCGCCGACACGACCGGCTACGCGCCCGACGTCTCGTTCGAGCAAAAGTCCGAGCTGCTCGCGACCCTCGACGTCCGCGAGCGACTCGAGCTCGCCCTCACCATCCAGCGCGAGCGCCTGGCCGAGATGCAGGTGCGCCGCCGCATCCGCGAGGACGTCGACTCCGGCGTCCAGCAGCAGCAGCGCGAGTACATCCTGCGCCGCCAGCTCGACTCGATCCGCAAGGAGCTAGGCGACGACGACGCGTCCGTCGTCGATGAGTACCGCGCCAAGATCGCCGAGGCCGAAATGCCGGAGGCCGTGACCGAGCAGGCCGAGCGCGAGCTCGGCCGCCTCGAGCGCATCGGCGAGCAGTCGCCCGAGGCCTCCGTCATCCGCGGCTACCTCGACTGGTTGCTCGCCGTGCCATGGTCGAAGCGCTCGGAGGAGCGGCTCGACCCGACGCACGCGCGGCAGATCCTCGACGAGGACCACTACGGCCTCGAGGACGTGAAGGACCGCGTCGTCGAGTACCTCGCCGTGCGCAAGCTGCGGCAGGAGCGTGGCATCACAGAGGACAAGCGTTCCGGCGCCATCCTCACCCTCGTCGGACCTCCGGGCACCGGCAAGACGTCCATCGGCGAGTCGATCGCCCGCGCGCTCGGCCGCGAGTTCGTCCGCATGTCGCTCGGCGGCGTCCGCGACGAGGCAGAGATCCGCGGTCACCGGCGCACGTACATCGGCGCGCTGCCGGGACGGCTCGTCCGGGCGCTGCGCGACGCCGGGACGATGAACCCCGTGATCATGCTCGACGAGGTGGACAAGGTCGGCGCCGACTGGCGCGGCGACCCCTCCTCGGCGCTGCTCGAGGTGCTCGATCCGGCCCAGAACCACTCGTTCCGCGACCACTACCTCGACGTGGAGCTCGACCTCTCGGAGGTCGTCTTCATCGCCACGGGAAACCTCACGGACACGATTCCGGGCCCGCTGCTCGACCGCATGGAGATCATCCGCTTCGACGGCTACACGGTCGACGAGAAGGTCGCCATCGCGCGCGGCTACCTCTGGCCGCGGCAGCGCGAGCGCAACGGCCTCCTCGAGGACGAGGTCGTAAGCGACGACTTGATCCTGGAGACGATCGTCGCCGAGTACACCCGCGAGGCAGGCGTCCGGCAGCTCGAGCGCGAGATCGGCAAGGTCCTGCGAAAGGTCGCCACGAAGGTGGCGGGAGGCACTGCCGCGACCCCGGTCACGATCGATCTCGACGCGGTCCGCGACGCGCTGGGGCGCCAGAAGTTCTTCCAGGAGGCCGCCGAGCGGACGGCCGTGCCAGGTGTCGCGACCGGACTGGCGGTGACCGGCACCGGCGGGGACGTGCTCTTCGTCGAGGCGACGGTCATGAAGGGGACGGACAACGGTCTCGTCCTGACGGGCCAGCTCGGCGACGTGATGAAGGAGTCCGCACGCATCGCCCTCTCGTACGTCCGCGCTCACGCGCACGAGCTCGGCATCGACGAGTCGGCCTTCGAGGACGCGACATTCCACGTCCATGTCCCGGCGGGCGCGATCCCGAAGGACGGCCCCAGCGCCGGCATCACGATGGCGACCGCGCTCGCGTCGCTCCTGACCGGCCGACCGGTGAAGCACACCGTCGGCATGACGGGCGAGATCACGCTCCAGGGCCGCGTGCTGCAGATCGGCGGGCTGAAGCAGAAGGTGCTCGCAGCTCACACAGCTGGGCTGACCGACGTGATCCTGCCCGAGCGCAACCGCGCCGATCTCGACGACGTGCCGGAGAAGGTGCGCGACGAGCTCGCCTTCCATCCCGTCATGAGCCTCGGCGAGGTCCTCGAGCTCGCGCTCGAGCCCGTGCCCACGTCGAACGTCACGCTGCCGTAGCGGCTTGCGGGAGGCCCGGTGTCGCACCGGGCCTCCCGCTATCAGGACTGAGAGCAGCTTCTTCATCGTCGTCTCCTTTTCGTCGTTCGAGGCGAGTGAGTGGTGCGGGTCCAGGGCTCCCGCAGCCCCGCACACTTCGCGAGCTCAGATCTCGCAGTTGAGCTCGAACTCGCCGTCGCAAAGGTCGGCCCCGTTGCCGCCGTTCAGCTCGTCGAAGCCGGGCCCGCCGAAGAGGCGGTCATTGCCGTTGCCGCCGAACAGGACGTCGTCGCCGGTGTGGCCGAAGATGATGTCGTTGCCGCCCATGCCCGAGATGTGGGCGCGGCCGCCGAAGCCGCAGATGACGTCGGGGCCGGGAGTGCCGACGAGCAGGTCTGCCCCAGGGCCGCCCAGGATCGTGCAGGGCGGGTACGCCGCGACGGGGAGGCCGGCACCGGCGCCGGCGGGCCCGACGAGCGCCGCCACGACGAGGGCGAGAGGGAGAAGCTAGCGGATCATGGTTTCCTCCTTCGTTCGGTGTTGACGACGCTGAAACCCGCGGGATGCCGATTCCTTACGCTCGTCGACAGATGCGAAGGGGGCGGACACTCGCCCGCCCCCTTCTTGCCTTTCGCACGCCGGAATCGAGCGAATCAGCTCGCCACCGGCTCGCACCCGACGACGGCGTCGCCGACGTCGGACGCGCAGGCATCGACGCCCGAGCCGCCCGACACGGCGTCGCCGCCCGCGCCGTCGAAGGCGAACAGCACGTCGTTCCCCGCCTCGCCGCGGTGCGTGTCGCTCTGAGGGCCGCCGCTCACATCGTCGTTGCCGGCCTGACCGTTTAGCCAGTCGTGGCCCGTGGAACCGAGTAGCCGATCGTCGCCCGAGTCGCCGTAGGCGATGTCGTTGCCGGCGCCGGCGCTGACGTAGTCGTGCCCGTCGCCTGCGCAGATCGTGTCGTTGCCGCCGAGCGCGACGATCGAGTCGTTCCCGCTGCGGGCGACGATGACGTCGGCCTCGGGCGTGCCGATGAGGAAGTCGGCGCCCGCGCTGCCGACGATGGTCGCGGGCTTGCCCTCGCAGGTCCACTGGCTCGGCGCGAAGCCGGCGAGCGCAGCGCCGGCGAGGGCGGCGGCCGCCGCAGCGGTGGCGAGCGCGATCGCCGAGCGGCTGCGGAGGGAGGTACAGCGGAACATGGTGGGTCTCCTTTCGGTTCGAGAAGTCCTTTCTGCCTCTCTAACCCGGAAGACCACGTGTCCTTACGGTCGCGCCCGCACCCCCGGTGCCCCGGCGACGGCCCGGGCCGCTTCGCGGACGGCATCCACGTGGGTGCGCTCGACATCTCGCGAGTGGCGATGGATGGGCGCCGCGACGCCGATCGCCGCGAATGGAAGGCCCTCGGCGTCCAGCACCGGCGCCGCGACCGCCCACGCGCCGTCGAAGGTCTCCTGCCAGCTGAACGCGAAGCCGCGCCGCCGTGTCAGGCCGAGATCGCGGTTGATCGCGGCCGGATCGAGCATGGTGCCCTCGGCGAGCCGAACCGGCTGCTGTGCCAGCGCGGCGTCGATCGCCTCGGTGCCCAGGAAGGCGAGAAGCGCCTTTGCGGTCGCGCCCGCCGTGAGCGGTACGGCGGTGCCGACCTCGGCCGCGACACGCAGGCGCTGGGGCGAGTCGATGGCCGCCGCGTAGCGGGCATGCCTGCCGTCGGAGGCCGGAACCGCCAGCAGGACGAGCTCCCGCGTCTCCGCCGCGACACGCTCGAGCGCCGGTCTCAGGACCACTGCGGCGTCGAACGTCGCCGCCGCGCGGCGGCCGAGCCGGATCGCGGCGGGCCCAAGGCGGTAGCTGCCGGAGGGCGAGCGGAACAGGAACCCGTGCAGCTCCAGGGCACGCACGATCCGGTTGACGGTTGTCGTGGCTAGGTCGAGCTCGCGCGCGAGGTCCATGTCGGAGCGTTCGGGGGCGCTCTGGGTGAACGCCTCCAGCACGCGGATCGCCTTGTCGAGTGACTTGAGAGGTTGCGGCTGCGCGCCGCTTCGCGGCCGCGGCATCAGCACCACGCTGCCTGCTCGTGTACGATGTCAGCATTCTAGGGAAAATTAACCCTATAGTGGAAAATCATACCACGACGTGATCAGGACGGGCGAGGAGTACCGCGAGTCGATTCGGGACGGCCGGGAGGTCTGGATCGACGGCGAGCGGGTCGAGGACGTCACGGTCCACCCGGCCTTCAAGCCGATCGTCGACGTCCGCGCCAGGATCTACGACCTCGCCCACGAGGACGCGACCGGCGAGACGATGTCGTACCTCGATCCGGAGTCCGGGCAACGCTGCCCCACCGGGCCTCGGCTACCGCTGACGAAGGCGGACTGGCACGCGAAGCGAGCTGCCGTCGACGCCGTGCTCGACGACGTCGGCGGGATCGTCACGCGCGTCGGCGACGAGACGGTCGGGGAGATGTGGTCGCTCTACGACGGCCAGGACGTGCTGAACGAGATCGACCCGCGCTTCTCGGACAACATCCGCCGGCACGTTCAGCGCGCCGCGATCCTCGATCCGTTCCACGTGTCGGCCAACACGGACCCTAAGGGCGAGCGCTCGAAGCGTCCGCAGGAGCAGGACCCGGACGTGCTGCTGCACGTCGTCGCCGAGACGGACGCCGGCATCGTGGTGCGCGGGGCGAAGTTCGAGACCGCCGCCGCTTACGCCAACCAGGCGTTCGTGAAGCCGACGATCGGCGACTGGGGCGACGCGGAGCTCTCCGACTAGCGGTCGGCTTCCTGGCCGACATGGCCGCGCCCGGTGTCAGGCACATCTGCCGCTCGAGCTTCGCCGGACGGCTGCCCGCCGCGGACTACCCTCTCGCCGGCCGCTTCGACGAGGTCGACACGATGATCGTCTTCGAAGATGTCGAGATCCCCTGGGAGAACGTGTTCTTCTACCGTCACACACGCGCCGCCGCGTACATCCGAGCGACGCTGCATCGCTACAGCATGTTCCCGTTCGTGCAACGCCATCTGCGCTTCGCTGACCTTCTCGTCGGGGTCGCGTACACGAACGCCGTGCAGACGGGCGTGCGAATGCATCAGGGCGTCCGCGAGAAGCTCGCCGAGCTCGCGTGCTACCGCGAGAGCATCAACGCGCACCTCACGGCCGCGATCGAGCTTGCGGAGGTGAGCCCCGGCGGTCTGCTGATGCCGAGCCCGGCGCTGCTCTACACGGGCCGCGTCGTGGCGTGCACGCAGCTTCCGGCGATGATGCACCTGGCGCGAGACCTCTGCGGCGGCCAGCTCTGCGTCACACCGGACGCGGCCTCGTTCTCGCAGTCCCGAGACCGGCCCCTGGCTCGAGAAGTACTACCGGGTCGGCCGCTGGGAAGCCGAGGATCGCCGTCGGCTCTTCGCCTTCGCCCGCGACCTGCTCAACTCGGACTACGCCGGCCACCGGCTGACGTTCCAGCTGTTCGCGCAGTCGCCGCCGTTCGCGCACCTGCTCGCCGTCTACAACAACTACGACTTCTCGGGGCCGTTCGATCTCGTACGCCGCTTCGCCGGGCTGTCCGAGCCGGCCGCCCTGATCGAGGAGGCCGGATGAGCCGACAGGATCACCGTGGGCGGCCACGACAGAGTGCGACCGTTCAACACGCGCGACACCTATCCCGAGCAGCAGCTCGGCAACGACCTCTGCCAGGCCGTCGTCGCGGGCAAAACGATCTACCTTCGAGGTCAGGTGGCGCAGGATCTCGAGACCCGCGAAAGCGTGGCCGTCGGAGACGCCGTCGCTCAGGCGCACAAGGTCGTCGACAACATCGAGCTGCTGCTGGCCGAGTGCGGCGCGGCGCTCGAGCACATCGTGACCTGTCACGTCTATCTCACCGACATCCGCTATCGCGAGCCGGTGTACCGCGCGCTCGGCGAGCGCCTCGAGGGCGTATTCCCCGTCTTCACCGGTCTTGTCGTCAATGGGCTCGCCAGGCCGGAGTGGGTCGTCGAGGTGACGGCGACGGCCGTGCTGCCGTGACCTTCTCGCTGGTCGGGCGCTGCGACCGCACCGGGATGCTCGGGGCGGTCGTGACGTCCTCCAGCCCTGCAGTGGCGGCGCGCTGCGCCTCGGCCCGCGCGCAGGTGGGCGCGGCCTGCACGCAGAACGTCACCGACCCGGCGCTCGGGCCGCAGCTCCTCGACCGGCTCGCTGCGGGTGCCGCTGCCGGCGAGGCCATGGCGGCCGTGCGCGCATCCACGTCGCAGGTCGACTACCGCCAGCTCAGCGTCGTCGACGCGCAGGGCCACACGGCGGTCTTCTCGGGAGCTCACACCCTTGGGCGGCATCGCACGCGCGAGGACGAGCAGTGCGCTGCTGCCGGCAACCTGCTCGCGACCGACGACGTGCCCGCCGCCATGGTCGATGCGTTCGTTCGCACGGCCGGCGACCACATCGGCGACCGACTGGTTGCCGCGCTGACGGCCGGCCGCGACGCCGGCGGCGAGGAGGGGCCGGTGCATTCCTGCGGGCTCGTCGTCGTCGACCGGGTGCCGTGGTACGTGACCGACCTGCGGGTCGACTGGTCCGACGACGATCCGATCGAGGAGCTCGCACGGCTCTGGGAGCGCTGGAAGCCGCAGGCCGACGATTACGTCACGCGCGCGCTCGACCCGTCGACGGCGCCGAGCTACGGTGTCCCCGGCGATGAGTGACCGCCACCCACTCGACCCGCTCGACGCCGCCGAGCTCGCCCGCGCCGTCGCGATCGCCCGCGACGCGCCCGGGCTGTCCGACCAGGTCGCGGTCGTGTCCGTGGAAGCACGTGAGCCCGAGAAAGCCGACTACCTCGCCTGGAAGTCCAGCGGGCCGGACCTGCCGCGTGAAGCGTTCCTCGTGCTGCTCGACAACGGCCGGCGGCGAGGCGTGGAAGCCGTCGTGTCGCTCGACGACGATCGCCTCGTCTCGTGCGCCGACCTCGCCGAGGGCGTCCAGCCGGCCATGCACGGCGACGAGTTCGTAGCCGTCGCCGCGGCGCTCCGCGCCGACGAGGGCTTCGTCGAAGCGCTGCGCCGTCGCGGGATCGACGACCCGGCCATCGTGCACGTCGAGCCGTGGTCGAGCGGCACGTTCGAGCCCGGTCCGGCTCGGCAAGCGCGCACGATCGCCTGGGTGCGGCGCGACGACAACGGCGACAACCCCTACTCGCGCCCGCTGTACGGCCTGGTCGCCGCGGTCGATCTCAACGACATGACCGTGCTCCGCATCGACGACCACGGCCCCGGGACACCCCCGCCGAGCGGGGCCGGCGGCGACTACCGCGACGGCGGCGGTCGGCCCTACCGGGACGACCTGCGGCCCATCTCGATCACGCAACCGGACGGGCCGAGCTTCGAGCTCGACGGCCATCACATCGCCTGGCAGAAGTGGGATCTGCGCGTCGGGTTCCATCCCCGCGAGGGCCTCACGCTTCACGACATCGGCTACACGGACGCCGGGGAGCGGCGCTCGATCTGCCACCGCGCCTCGATCGCGGAGCTCGTCATCCCCTACGGCGACCCGAACCCGACTACCCACTTCAAGAACGTGTTCGACATCGGCGAGTACGGGCTGGGGGCGCTCACGAACTCGTTGGCGCTGGGCTGCGACTGCCTCGGCGAGATCGCGTATCTGGACGGCGTCACGAATACCTGGAGCGGCGAGCCGCTGACGATCCCGAACGCGATCTGCATCCACGAAGAGGACGACAGCATCCTCTGGAAGCACACGGACCAGCACTCGGGCCGTGTCGACCGGGCGCGGTCGCGCCGCCTCGTCATCTCGTCCATCGTGACCGTCGGCAACTACGAGTACGGCTTCTTCTGGTACTTCCACCAGGACGGCTCGTGGGCGCACGAGGCGAAGCTGACGGGAGTCGTCCACACCGCCGGCTGGGTGTCGGACGAGCGCTCGCCGTATTCGCTGCCGATCGGGGACGGCGTCGTCACGAGCAACCACCAGCACTTCCTCTGCGCCCGGCTCGACCTCGACGTCGATGGCACGGCGAACGTCGCCTACGACACCGAGGCGCTCTGCGAGCCGTGGGGGCCTGCGAATCCCGACGGCACGGCGTTCCGGCCCGAGCGACTCACGTACGAGCGGGAGTCGCAGGCGAGGAGGCACATCTCGCCGCAGACGGCACGGCGCTTTCGGGTCGAGAACCGCGCGCGCCGCAACCGCATCGGCGATCCGGTCGCCTACGAGCTCATCCCGGGCGAGAACGTCTCCCCCACACACCAGCCCGACTCGTCCGTACGCCGGCGCGCAGGCTTCCTCGACTACCACCTCTGGGTCACTCCCTACCACCGCGACGAGCGCTACCCGGCCGGCGAGTATCCGACCCAGCATCCCGGAGGCGATGGGCTGCCGCGCTGGACCGACGCCGACCGCAACTTGCTCGACGAGGACGTGGTGCTCTGGTACGTCTTCGGGTCGCATCACTTCCCGCGCCTCGAGGACTGGCCCGTGATGCCCGTCGTCTCCTGCGGCTTCCACCTGAGACCGGTCGGTTTTTTCGACTACAACCCCGCGCTCGACGTACCTCCGCCGCACCCGGCTGGGTGTCACGACACGTAGAGGACAGCGGGGCCTGCTGCACGGGGCGGGCATAATCGAGGCCATGGAGCGAACGTTCGAGCCCGCGCTCGAGGCCCCGGCCGCGCTCGGCGGCACCCGGCTCTGGTTCTGCGTTCGCGGCGCCGAGCTGCTCGTCGTCGAGAACGGCGAGACGGCCGAGTTCCCGCTCGCCGACGACCTCGGGACACTCGGACTCCAGGCCGACACGAGCCACTTCCTCGGCCTGCTCGACGGCGTGGGCTGCGTGGCGGCCGGGATCGACGACGCGGCTGAGCCTCCCGCAGGAGCCGCATTCACGGAGTTGCGACCGCTTTGGACACGTCTCGACGAGCAGCTCTTCACCCTCGCTGGCCGTGCTCTTCAAATCGTCGAATGGGACCGGACGCACCGGTTCTGCGGACGCTGCGGGACTGCCACCGAGAGCACACCCGGCGAGCGAGCGAAGCGCTGCCCGGCCTGCGGCCTGCTCGCCTTCCCGCGCGTCTCACCGGCTGCGATCGTGCGAGTGACCCGCGGCGACGAGATCCTGCTCGCCCACGGGCAGCGCTTTCCGAGCCGCATGTACAGCGTGCTGGCGGGGTTCGTCGAGCCCGGCGAGTCGATCGAGGAGGCAATCCACCGCGAGCTGCACGAGGAGGTCGGCATCGAGGTGACGGCGCTGCGCTACTTCGGCAGCCAGCCCTGGCCGTTCCCCCACTCGCTCATGATCGGCTTCACCGCCGAGTGGGCGGGCGGCGAGCTCGCGCCCGACCCGGAGGAGATCGCGGACGCCGGCTGGTACCGAGCCGACGCCCTGCCCCCGATCCCGCCCGGCCTGTCGATCGCGCGCAAGCTGATCGACGACTGGCTCGCGTCGCAGACCCGGGCCGGATGAGATCCGGCCCCTACCATCCGGGCGGGCGGGCCGGATGAGATCCGGCGCCAACCATCCGGGGCGGGCGGGCCGGATGGGATCCGGCGCCTACGGCACGCGCGTCAGACGTAGGGGCCGGATATATCCGGCCCCTACAGGCTCTCCGCCTTGACCGTGCCTCGGACGCCCGCCCGCGCGGAGGTCGTGGGCAGCCTGCTGCGCCCGGCCGCGCTGCGCGCGGCCGTCGAAGCCGTGTACGAGCCGGGCCATCACGCCCTGCTCGCGGAGGAGCGGGGGAAAGACCTGGCCGCGCTTCATCGGGTGGAAGATGACGCCATCCGCGAGGCCGTCAGACGCCAGATCGAGCTCGGCCTCGACGTGGTCAGCGACGGCGAGTTCCGCCGCTACATGTTCACGAACTCGTTCTACGACGCAGTCGACGGCGTCGTGACCGACAACGTCGTCGCGTTCACGAACACGCGCGGTGAGAGCGTGGAGCTGGCAGTCCACTCGGTACAGCGCCGCCTGAGCAGGATCGGCAGCCCCGCCGCGCGGGAGGCGGAGTTCCTCGCCGGGATCACCGACCACCCGTTCAAGGTGACGCTGCCGGCTGCCTCACTGTTCACCCATCCGTTCGGCGTCATGCCCGATGCGTACGAGAGCGTCGAGGAGTTCGCCGCCCACGCGATCGCGATCGAGCGCGAGCTCGTCGCCGAGGCGATCGCGGCAGGCTGCGGTTACATCCAGCTCGACTTCGCCCTCTACCCGTACCTCGTCGACGACGCCTGGATGAGCCGCTTTCAGGCCGCCGGGCACAGCTTCGAGGCTCTCCTCGAGCGCGCGCTCGCCGCCGACAACAGCATCCTCGAGGGCATCCCGGAAGGGATCACGACCGGCCTCCATCTCTGCCGCGGCAACTACCGCTCGAGCTGGCTTTGCACCGGCTCGCTCGATCCTCTTGCCGAGCGGCTGTTCTCCGAGCTGCCCTACGACGTGTTCCTGATCGAATGGGACGACCTCGGTCGCGATGGCGGCTACGAGCCGATCCGCTTCGTGCCGCCGGGCCCGATTGTCGCGATGGGGCTCGTCAGCTCGAAGACACCCGAGCTCGAGAGCGAGGACGACCTGCTGAGACGTCTGGACTGCGCGTCGAGACACGTCGGCGTCGACCAGCTCGCGATCTCGACCCAGTGCGGCTTCGCCTCGGTGATGGAGGGCAACGAGGTCGACGAGGAGACCCAGTGGCGCAAGCTCGAGCTCGTCGCGCGCGTGGCCGATCGCGTCTGGCGACGATGAAGACCGCTCGTGGCCAACTGGTGGAGATCCGGTAACAGCGCGGTGGCCGGCTGGTCGCCGGCGGGTGGCCTCCCCTAGTGTCGGGGACGCCCAGCCGAGCGAAGGAGCCGAACGATGAAGCCAGACCCTGCCCGCCTGGCCACGTTGCCGCTGTTCGAGGACTTGTCAGCCGAGCAGCTCGCCCTGCTGGCGAGCTGGACCGAGGAGCACGAGGTGTCGCGTGGACAATCGCTCGTCAGCGAGGGAGCGGCCGGTTACGTGTTCTTCGTCATCGAGGAGGGAACGGCCGGCGTGGAGCGGGAGGGTGAGTTCCTCCGCGAGCTCGGGCCCGGCGATCACTTCGGCGAGATCGCCATCCTCGACGGTGGCAGGCGCACGGCCAGCGTCGTCGCGACGTCGAACATGAGGATCCTTGCCATGTTCGGCACCGAGTTCCGTCGGATGGAGTCGGAGCTTCCAGACCTCGCCGAGCGGATTCGGGCAACGATGCGCGACCGTCTCTCGCCGCCATAGAAACGGGCCGCACGAGATGCGGCCCCTACGAGACCCCCTGCCACGATCCTGCGGCCCGACGGCACCCTCGCCCTGGCCAGATGTGTGGGTCCGGATCTCATCCGGCCCGGCCTCAGAGGTGCTTGCGCAGCATGCCGAAGACGCCGCGGATGATCTCGCGCCCGAGCGCCGTGCCCTCGCGCGACCCGAGGAAGTCGGTCAGCGCGTCGCCGCCCTTCTCGGAGGCGCGCGCCGCCTCCTTGTGGCGGCGCTTCGGCGTCGGGGCCTGCGCCGGCGGCGCCGGCTGCTCGAGGCGAGCGGCGAGGCGCTCGCGGGCGCTCTCCCGGTCGGCCCTCGTCCCATAGGCGGCCCAAAGGCTCGAGGCCCGCGCTGCGCCGTCCACGTCGTCGGCGGGAGCCATGCGGGAGGCGGGCGCGCGCATCCTCGTGTGCACGACAGGGGTCGGCACGCCGTTCTCGGACAGGATCGTGACCGCCGCCTCGCCGATGCCGAGCGACGGCAGCAGCTCCTCGAGGTCGTAGAAGTCCGACTTCGGGTAGGTGGAGATCGCCGCCTTCAGCGCCTTCGCGTCCTCCGGCGTGAACGCGCGCAGCGCGTGCTGGATCCGGTTGCCGAGCTGCGCGAGGACGTCCTTGTGCACGTCCTTCGGCACCTGCGTACAGAAGAAGACGCCCACCCCCTTGGAGCGGATCATGCGTACCGTCTGGACGACCGAGTCGAGGAAGGCGTCAGTCGCGTCCGCGAAGAGCAGGTGCGCCTCGTCGAAGAAGAAGACGAGCTTGGGCTGCTCGAGATCGCCGACCTCCGGCAGCTCCTCGAAGAGCTCCGCGAGCAGCCACATGAGCGCCGTCGACCAGAGTCGCGGCTTGTCCTGGACGGCCGACAGCTCGAGGCACGAGACGATGCCGCGTCCGTCGGGCGCTACGCGCAGGAGATCGGGCACGTTCAGCTGGGGCTCGCCGAAGAACTCCGTGCCGCCGCCGTCCTCGACCGCGACGAGCTTGCGCAGCAGGACGCCGATCGTCGCGGAGGAGACGCCGCCGATGCCCTTCAGCGACTGCTTGCCCGCATCCGAGTCGAGGTAGGTGAGCAGCGCGCGCAGGTCGGCGAGATCGAGCAGCGGGAGGCCGGCCTCGTCCGCGAAGCGGAAAACGAGCGCGAGGCTCTGCTCTTGCGTGTCGTTCGCCTCGAGTACCTTCCCGAGCAGCTGCGGGCCGAAGTCGGAGACGGTTGCACGAATGGGCACGCCCGGGCCGATGCCGCCGAGCGAGTAGAACTCGACCGGAAAACCTTGCGGCTCGTAGGCGAGGCCCAGCTCGGCCATCCGCTCGGGAGCGGGCCCGTCGGCTGCGCCCTGTTGCGCCAACCCGGAGAGGTCGCCCTTCACGTCGGCGGCGAAGACAGCTACCCCGGCTCGTGAGAGCTGCTCTGCGATGCCCTGCAGCGTTTTCGTCTTACCGGTGCCGGTCGCCCCCGCGATGAGGCCGTGGCGGTTCATCATCGCGAGCGGCACGCGCACCACCGCCTCGGACACCACCGTACCGTCGTGAACGCCACGGCCGAGATCCAATGCTGCGCCTTCGACCGCGTAGGCTTGCGCGATCGTCTCACCGAACCCGGCCATTGGCGGACTGATGATAGATGTGCGCACGCTCACGGATGGAGGCCAGAGCGCGCTCGACATGGCGCGGCACGTCGCCGCGTTCCTAGAGGCTTCCAGACACACGCTCGACCTCGCGCTCTACGACATCCGGCTCGACGGTCCCGAGGCTGAGCCCGTCGCGGCGGCGCTCGACGGGGCACTGGCGCGCGGCGTCGCGATCCGCATCCTCTACAACGTCAACCATCCCGGGCCGATCCCGGTGCCGCCGCCGCCCCAGTCGGTGCCCGACCTGATCGAGGCGCTCCCCTTCCCGACGAAGGGCATCTCCGGCATCCCCGACCTGATGCACCACAAGTACGCGATCCGCGACGGCGAGGCGGTGCTCACCGGCTCGGCGAACTGGACCGAAGACTCCTGGTCGCGCCAGGAGAACGTCGTTGCCGCGGTCGGCTCCCGCGAGATCGCGGCCGCCTACCTTGCCGACTTCGAGCAGCTATGGACGCGCGAGCTCGTCGCGGTCACCGGCGACGTCGACCCGGCCCCGACCGACATCGGGGCCGCGACGGTAGGCGCATGGTTCACGCCGGGTCGTGGCACGTCCCTCGCCCACAGGATTGCCCACCGCATCGATCGAGCACGCCGGCGCGTTCGCGTCTGCTCGCCGGTGATCACGTCGGGCCCGATTCTCGGCACGCTCGCTCAGGTCGCGTCCGACGGCAAGCTCGACGTCGCGGGAGCCGTCGACGCCACCCAGATCACGCAGGTGGTCCACCAGTGGCGCGAGAACGGCAACTCAGCGTGGAAGATCCCCCTGCTGACCGCAGTCCTCGAGCGCGGGGCCTTCACCGGCAAGCGCTCGATACCCTGGCGGCCCGACTCGGTGCACGACTTCATGCACGCCAAGGTGACCATCTGCGACGACACCGTCTTCCTCGGCAGCTTCAACCTGTCGCGCTCGGGCGAGATGAACGCCGAGAACGTGCTCGAGATCCGCGAGCCGGAGCTGGCCGACCGGCTGGCCGCCTTCGTGGACGACGTGCGACGGCGGTACGAGCGGGTTGACCTGCCGGAACCCTGAGGCTAGTACGACACCGGGCGCGGTAACGTCTTCGCCTGCTCGATCCAGGCCTCGACCTGGCTCGACGCCGAGCGGCGAGTCTCGAGCATGTCGTCGCGGAGGTCAGAACACCTCGTCGGGAAGGCCGAGGCCGGGCGCAACAGGAACTGCGCCCCGGACCTCGACGCCGCGGCCGCGCATGAACTGGACGAGCTGGCGGTAGTGGTACGCGGCATGCCAGCGCTGGGAGGCGACGAGCGCCGAGAGCTCGAGCTCACCGCGCGGCGTGGAGACCACCAGGTGGGCGGGCGCCTCGGCGGAGCTCAGCAGGAAGTCGTGCCAGACGCCGGAGACCCCGCTGGCGTAGGCATTCAGGGCCGACGCGTTCGTGAGCCGGCGCTCGCGCTCCTCGTCGAGATCCGGATCCCAGTCGAACCGGCCGGTCGCCGACGCGCCGGCGAGCAGCTCGAGAGGATGGAAGACGTTGACGGTGAGGTTCCGCAGAGTGCGGCCGCGGGAGGGCGTCGGTTCCAGGGCGAGCTCGAAGCCGGCCTCGTCGAGGTGGTCGCACCAGGCTCGCAGGATCGCCGCGATGTCCCAGCCCGCGGCGATCCACTCGCCACCATCGGGACCGGGCAGGCCGAGCGCGGCCGAGATCTGAGAGACGTGGAAGAGCGGCGTGACCTCGCCGTCGATGACGAGCGCCGGTAGGGGTGGCCGACCGAGCTCGTCCCAGCGGCGCGACCCTACCTGCTCCGTCGCGTCCCAGACCCGGTGCTCGACGTCATGCTTGCCAAGGAACTCCCTGGCCGCGGCGCACGTCGCTCAGGACGGCCGCAGGTAGAGCTCGACGGTCATCCGGAAAGCCTACGCGGCGCGGCGGGCCGGTCGGCGACCGGCCCCCACGGGTTGCACCGCCAGCGTAGGGGCCGGATATATCCGGCCCCTACAACGCGTGGCCCGCGCTACGGCGGGCCGGATGAGATCCGGCCCCTACACATCCCAACGCGGCGGTTGGCGGATCAAGCGCCTGCCGCGAGTTCCGTAGGGGCCGCGACGTATTCAGGATGGCCTACGCGGCGCGTAGGGGCCGGATATATCCGGCCCCTACTGATGCCCGGCCGCGCGAAGATCGACCACCGCGCCGTCCCCGAACCGCTCACAGAAGCGGGCCGATTCCGGGTAGGGGAAGAAGTCGACGACTTCGCCCCGGGCCACCTGCCGCTGGCAGGCACGCCAGAACTCGGCCCCGAGCAGCTCCGCGTGGTGCTCGAGGAAGGCCTCGCGCACGCGCGGCTCGCCGAGCAGGAAGGACTCGAACTCCTCGGGGAACACATCGAGCGGCCCGACGGGGTACCAGGCTTCCTCGGCCAGCTCCGCCTCCGGGTTCGGAGCGGGCGGGATGGCGCGGAAGACGCAGTCCGTCAGGTACTCGATCTCGTCGTAGTCGTAGAACACGGCGCGGCCGTGGCGGTTCACGCCGAAGTTCCGCCACAGCATGTCGCCGGGGAACACGTTCGCGATCGCGAGCTCGCGGATCGCGTCGCCGTACTCGTGCACGGCGTGTTCCAGCTGTTCCGGTGTCGCGCTCTCCAGGTAGACGTTGAGCGGGATCAGGCGACGCTCCACGTAGCAGTGCCTCACGAGGAGATCGTCGCCGTCGTGCTCGACCGACGACAGCGCCAGCCGTTCCAGTTGGTCGACCAGCTCAGGGGCGAAGCGCTCGAGCGGCAGCGCCAGGTTCGTGAACTCGAGCGCGTCGACCATCCGGCCGACCCTGTCGACCTCGTGGGCCATCGTGAACTTCCGCTTCACGGTCTCGCGGTCCACGTCCTTCGACGGGCCGAACTCGTCCTTGATGACCTTGAACACGTAGGGGTAGGACGGCAGGTTGAACACGTGCATGACGAGCCCCCGGGTGCCAGGCGCCTCGACGAACTCGTCCTGGGAGTGATGCAGGTGGTGGAGGAGGTCGCGGTAGAACAGCGTCTTGCCCTGCTTCGCCAGGCCGAGCGCCGTGTAGAGCTCCGACCGCGGTTTCGCGGGCATCAGCGTCCGCAGGAACTGCACGTAGCCCGAGGGCACGTCCATGTCGACCATGAAGTAGGCGCGCGAGAGCGAGAAGACGGTGCTGATCGAGTCCGCGTCGAGCAGGATCGTGTCGAGCACCAGGCGGCCGTCGCCGCCGTGGAGGACCGGGACGACGAACGGGGTCTCCCTGTGGCCGTCCACCACCTTGCCGACAACGTGGGCCGCCTTGTTGCGGTAGAAGGCGGAGCTCAGCACCTGGATCTGATGGTTGGGCTCCGGTGCCGGCCACGTCCCGCCCTCGTGCTCGAGCAGGGCCCGGACGACGTGGTCGACGTCGCGATCGAGGTCGGCGAAGGGTCGCCGCCAACCGAAGTCGGCGAACAGGCGGCGAAGGGTCGCAGCCACGCCCGTCTCGGCCGGGTAGTAGCTGCGGTAGATGGGTGGATCCGACTCGATGTACTCGGTCGAGACCACAGCGCGCACGAAGATGACGTCGTTGTGCGCGTAGGTGCGATGCAGGATCCGGGTGATCACGGAGTTGAAGAACGTCTCGGCGAGCTCCGGCCGCTTGTGGTCGACGAGCAGGCCGATGTAGTGCAGCTTCACCTGCTGCCAGGTGGCGCCGTCGAGCTCCTCGGCCGCGAGGTCGCCGCGAAGCCGCTCGACGCACTCCCTCACGCGCTCGTCGTAGAAGCGGATCCGCTCTCTTACCGCCCGTTGCGCGTCGACCCAGTCGGCGAGCTCGAAGCGCTCCTTGGCCCGCGCGCTCGTCTCGCGAAAGAGTCGGTAGTGCCTGTCGAACCCCTCGACGAGCACCTCCGCGATGCGAGTCACGAGTGCCGGCGCTGCGGGCCTCTCCGTCATCCCGTCCAGAGCGTAGACCACGACTGGGCCCGGCTCGACGCGGCGCCGGTAGCTTTCCGGATACACGACGCAGAGCCAGCAAAGGGAGCAGCATGAGCACCGTTTCCCCGATCACGGTTCCCGAGGGCGGAACGCGGATCGTCCCCGGCGAGCCGGTGCCCGACAATCCGATCATCCCGTTCATCGAGGGTGACGGGATCGGTGTGGACATCACGCCCGTCATGAAGGCCGTCGTCGACGCCGCCGTCGCGAAGGCGTACGACGGCCGGCGCGCGATCCACTGGATGGAGATCTACGCGGGGGAGAAGTCGACGCGGCTCTACGGCGCCGACGTGTGGCTGCCCGGGGAAACGCTGGAGGTCGTCAAGGAGTTCGTCGTCGCGATCAAGGGCCCGATGACGACGCCGGTGGGTGGGGGCATCCGCTCGCTGAACGTCGCCCTCCGGCAGGAGCTCGACCTGTACGTGTGCCTGCGCCCGGTGCGGTGGTTCCGCGGCGTGCCGAGCCCGCTCAAGGATCCGTCGCAGACCGACATGGTGATCTTCCGGGAGAACACCGAGGACATCTACGCCGGGATCGAATGGGAGGCCGAGTCGGAGGGCGCGCGCGAGGTGATCGCGTTCCTGCAGGAGCAGATGGGCGTGCGCAAGATCCGCTTCCCGGAGACGTCGGGGATCGGCATCAAGCCCGTGTCTCGCGAGGGGACCGAGCGGCTGGTACGCAAGGCGATCCGCTACGCGATCGACAACGAGCGGCGCTCGGTGACGCTCGTGCACAAGGGCAACATCCAGAAGTTCACCGAGGGCGCCTTCCGGGACTGGGGCTACGAGCTTGCCGTGCGGGAGTTCGGCGCCGCGCCGCTCGACGGTGGGCCCTGGATGACGCTGCCGAGCCCTGAGAGCGGCGGCCAGATCGTCGTCAAGGACGTGATCGCCGATGCGTTCCTGCAGCAGATCCTGCTGCGGCCGGCCGAGTACGACGTGATCGCCACAACCAATCTGAACGGCGACTACATCTCCGATGCGCTCGCCGCTCAGGTCGGGGGGATCGGCATCGCGCCCGGGGCCAACATGTCGGACGACGTCGCCATGTTCGAGGCGACGCACGGCACAGCCCCGAAGTACGCGGGCCAGGACAAGGTCAACCCCGGCTCCCTGATCCTCTCAGCCGAGATGATGCTGCGCCATCTCGGCTGGCGGGAGGCCGCCGACCTGATCGTCTCGTCGATGGAGGCGGCAATCGTCGACAGGCAGGTGACCTACGACTTCGCGCGCCTCATGGAGGGCGCGAACGAGATCTCCTGCTCGGCGTTCGGTCAGGCGATGATCGAGCGGATGTGAGCCCTCCCCACGCTCGCACAGCCGATGAGCGTGGCATCGAGGTCGAGGGCCTCGTCCGAGAGTTCAAGGGCGGCATCCGCGCAGTCGACGGCATCGACCTCCGTGTCGCTCCGGGCGAGATCTACGGCTTCCTCGGCCCCAACGGCGCCGGGAAGTCAACGACCGTCCACGTCCTGACGACGCTTCTCCCTCCCACCGCCGGCCGCGCGCGCGTCGCGGGCTTCGACGTCGTCGCGGAGGGCCCGCGGGTGCGGGAAGCGATCGGCGCGGCGTTGCAGGAGGCGGCCCTCGACCCACTGCTCACGGGCCGCGAGCATCTGCGGCTGCAGACGGCGCTACACGCGCTCCCGCGGGGGCAGCGACAGCAGCGAGGTCAGGAACTGCTCGACCGCGTCGGCCTCTCCGAAGCGGCTGACCGGAAGGTGCGGACGTACTCCGGCGGCATGAAGCGGCGTCTCGATCTCGCGCTCGCGCTCGTCCACCACCCGCGCCTGCTCTTCCTCGACGAGCCGACGACCGGACTCGATCCCCAGAGCCGGACCGCGCTATGGGAGGAGGTCGGCCGCCTCGCCCACGAGGACGGCGTCACGGTCTTCCTGACGACGCAGTACCTGGAAGAGGCGGATGTCCTGGCTGACCGGGTGGGCATCATCGACCACGGCCACATCGTGGCCGAGGGAACTCCGGCGGCGCTGAAGGCGGAGATCGGCCGGCCTCGACTCGAAGCAGTGCCGGCAGACCCGGCGGACCGGGAGGCGATCGCGAGCGTCCTCGCCGACTTCGGCGAGCCCTGTGCGGGGGCGCCTCGTACCGTCGCCGTGCGACTAGCCCACGGCGCGGAGGATCTCGCCGGCGTCGTGCGCGCGCTCGATGCCCACACGCTGCGTGTCGCCGACCTGCAGCTCCATGCCCCGTCGCTCGACGACGTCTTCCTGGCCAAGACGGGACACACGCTGGAAGGGGCCGGCGACGAGCCCGTACCGGAGGCCGTGGCCGTAGGAGCCGATCGGGCCGGATGAGATCCGGCCTCTACGCTCCCGTCCGCCTGACCCGTGGAGGTAGGGGTCGGATATATCCGGCCCCTGCGACGGCACGCGGACGGGCCGCCCGGGATGCGTCCCTAGAGGGTCGCGCGTGAGCTATGCGATCGCGCTTCAGGTGGGAACCGTCGCGCGCCGCTCCGTGCTGCGCACGCTGCGCCAGCCGCTGAACGTCGTCCCGGCGCTCGGCTTCCCGCTCATCTTCTTCGCCGTCAACAGCGCCGGGCTCGCCTCGATCACCCGCCTGCCGGGGTTCCCGGGAAGCTCGTTCGTCGACTTCTTCCTCTCCTTCGCGTTCCTGCAGGGCGCGATCTTCTCCGTCCTCGGCTCGGGGCAGGACCTGGCGCAGGACATCCAGACCGGCTTCTTCAACCGGCTCTCGCTGACGCCGCTGCGAGGCATCGCGCTCATCGCCGGCCAGCTCGGCGGCGTCTTCGTGCTCGGCCTGGTGCAGGCGATCGTCTTCCTCTGCGTCGGCTTCGCGGCCGGCGTGCGCCTGGAGAGCGGCGCCGCCGGTGTGCTCGTGCTTATCGTCCTCTTCCTGCTCATCTCGGTCGCGTTCGGGGCGGTCGGAACCGCGCTCGCGCTCTACGCGGGCACGACCGAGTCGATCCAGAGCGCGTTCCCGATCGCGGTCGTGTTCCTGTGGTTCTCCTCCATGTACCTGCCGCGCAACCTGATCGAGGCGGACTGGTTTCGGACGCTCGCCACCATCAACCCGGTCTCATACCTGATCGAGGCGATTCGCAGCCTGATCCTGGTCGGCTGGAACACGCAGGCGCTTGCGCTCGGGTTCGCCTTCGCGGCGGCGATCCTCGTGTTCGGGCTCGCGGTGTCCGCCTACGCCCTCCCGAGGAGGCTGACCCGGACGTGAAGGCGAGCTACGCGTCGGTCGCGCTCGCCGTGGCCTGGCGCAACCTCCACAACTACTTCACGAACCCGGGAATGATCATCCCGGGCCTCTTCTTCCCGCTGTTCTTCTTCATCGCCTTCGCCGGGGGGCTCTCGGCCGCCCGCCACATTCCCGGCTTCGACTTCCCGTCCGGCTACACGGCCTTCCAGTACGTGTTCGTGTTCCTGCAGTCGGCGGCGTTCGCCGGTGTGTTCAACGGCTTCTCGATCGCACGCGACTTCGAGAGCGGTTTCGCGAAGCGCTTCCTGCTGGCCGCTCCGAATCGGTCGGCCATCATCGTGGGCTACGTGCTGGCGGCGATCTGCCGATGGAGCTTCAACGCTCTCGTCGTCACGGTCGTCGCGCTCGCGTCGGGCATGGACCTCGACGGCAGCGGTGTCGAGCTGCTCGGCCTCGTTCTCCTCGGAATCCTCTTCAATCTCGCCGGCACGCTGTGGTCTGCCGGGATCGCGCTGCGCACCCGCACGATCCAGGCTGGACCGGCCATGCAAACACCCGTCTTCCTCCTCCTCTTCATCGCGCCGGTGTTCGTGCCGCTCAGCCTGCTGACGGGCTGGATCCATGCGGTCGCTCGGTACAACCCCGTCACGTATCTGCTCGAAGCGGGACGGGGGCTGATCTCGGGGCACCCGGTCGAGGTAGGGCTCGCCTTCGGCCTCCTTCTCGCGATGCTCGCGGCGCTGATCGTGTGGGGGCTCCGCGGCCTGCGCAAGGCGGAGACCGCCGGGTAACGCGTAGGGTCGAGCATGCTCGACCCCTACGACTGCGGATGGTCGGGCGATCAGCTGTAGGACACGCTGATCGAGTACCACCACTTGAAGTGCGGGTTGCCGTCGCCCTGCTGGACCTCGAGCGTGAACGAGTGCGTCCACTCCTCGTCTCCATTCGAGTCGAGGCCGACGTTGTGCGGGGTCTCCTCCTCGGCCCACTCGCCGAGGCTCTTGACGTCGGCCCATCCGGGCGGGTCGAAGTCGATGTAGTCGTGGCAGAGCGGTACGACGCAGTCCCAGTCGTCGTCGATACCGAGAATGTAGACCGTGATCGTGTCAGTCTTGACGTCCTCGAGCTCGACCACCACGTCCGCCGGATTCCACATGTACGGCTGCTCGTCGTCGCAGATCGAGACCTCCTCGTCCTGGTCCCATGGCGCCATGTTCGCGACCAGCTGAGTGCCCGCAATCGCGTGGAAGCGGAAGCGGAAGTCGCCGCAGCTGCCCGGGTCTCCGTCGTCCTCCACACCCCCGATCTCCTGGAACGCGATCGTGACACGGCGCTCCAGGGTCTTCACGGTCGCCGGATGCTCGTAGAGCTTGCCGGCCGCGTGGATCTGCAGGATGTGCTCCGTACCCGGCGTGAGCCCGTTCACGATCACGTCGTTCCACTGGGTCGTGGCCGGGTCCTCGTTCAGGAATGCCGCCTCGATGGCGCCGGTCTCCTTCTCCTCCAGCGTCACCATGACGAAGTCATCAGGGACGACGGTCTTGAAGTCGATGATCGCGAACGTGCCGTGCATCTCCACCTTGACGTCGTAGGGCTGCTGCTCGTCCTCGTCCGGGAGCACGATGCCCTTGAAGACCGAGCCCCAGTCCGGCGCATGGCCGGCCACGAGCGCCTTCTCGTCCATGGTCGTGGTCGCGTTCTTCATGTGGACGAGCTCACCGGCCCGCTCGAACACGAGTTCCTTGCCGCTCGGCGACGGCGCCGGGCCGCGCTCGTCGGAGCGGGTCGCGCCGACCGGCACCGGCGCCTGCGTGATCTCGCTCTGCTTGTTCAGCTTCAGCCGGTGGACGTCGCCGTCAGCCGCGTAGTAGAGACCGGCCAGCGAGAAGTTCAGGTCGGACTCGTCGGCCGCTGTCAGGTAGCAGCTGCGCGAGCCCACAGACTCCCTGACGCATTTCTGGTTCTGCCCGGCCGTGCCCATCGTCCACATATCGCCGTCGCGGACGTAGCCGATCCGGTAGTTCGGCAAGAACGTGGGGTCGCTCTCGGTCGCGCCCGGCGTATTGGTGCGATCGACCGGGGCGCCCACGAGCTGGCCATCCTGAACCTGCACCGTGTAGATCTCGCCGCTCTCGGCGAACGCGATCGTCGACCCGTCGATCCAGGTCGGATTCTTCAGGGTCGTGTTTGCAACCTGGTAGACGAACGTCGCCGAAAGCGTATTCGCCTGCGTGTCGACCGTGTACAGCGTCGAGCTGGCTCCCCAGCTCGCAACGAAGACAAGCCAACGGCCACTAATCGGCTGCAGCGCCACCTCCCGCGCCCACGGCGCGCTCAGACACTCAGGCGGGCTCCCATCGAGCTGCTGAACACACACCTTCGCCAGACCGTCAGCGCCGGCCACGAACGCGACACCGCCAGAACCGCCGGGAAGAGTCGCCCGCGCGGGGCCGGGGAAGAGCACCGCCACGAGAACGAGCACGGCGGCGGCGAGGGTGACGATCGAGATTCTTGGGCTCATGGTCTTCTCCTCAGTGAGTTGACGACCGTGAAACCCGCGACAGGGCAGTTCCTTACGGCGTCACAAGGGCCGGATGAGATCCGGCCCCTACCTCACCCGGAGGCCGCCTCGCTCGGAGGCGCCCGCGAGGAAGTCGAGGAAGTCCTCCCACAGCTTCACGTCGCTCATGGCGGCCGGTTCGCGCGAGGCGACTGCGAGCGCCTCGTCGATCTCGATCGGCGACACGAACCAGTTCCGCGGCGTCTCGAGCTTGTAGATCGGGATGCCGCGCCCTCCTTCGGCGCCGCAGGCCATGCCCTGGCGGGTGAGCTCCTCGCGCAGGTCGCGCATCTGATCCTCGAGCAGGAAAACGTGGCCGCTCATGCCATCGTGGCGCTGGTGCCAGAGATGGAACACGCGCCCGAGTCTAGGTCGTGGCGGCGGCCCGCTCGCGCTCCAGCTCGCGCAGCTCGACACGCCGAATCTTGCCGCTTCTCGTCTTCGGCAGCTCGGCCACGAACTCGATCTCGCGCGGGTACTTGTAGGGCGCGGTCACGCGCTTCGCGTGCTCCTGGAGCTCCCGGACGAGTGCCGTGCCGGCGTCGTGGCCGGGCCGCAGCACGACGAACGCCTTGACGATCTCGCCGCGGTCGGCGTCGGGCTTGCCAACAACCGCGCTTTCGGCGACTGCCTCGTGCTCGAGCAGAGCGCTCTCGACCTCGAACGGCCCGATGCGATACGCCGCCGACAGGATCACGTCGTCCGCGCGACCGGCGAACCACAGGTAGCCATCCTCGTCGCGTGACGCTCGGTCGCCGGTCACGTACCAGTCGCCGCGGAAGACGGCTGCGGTCTGCTCGGGCGCGTCCCAGTAGCCGGTGAAGAGGGTCGGCGGCCGACCCCGCAGCGCGACGTCGCCCTCCTCGCCGGCGGGAAGCTCACCGTCGTCGTCGCCGATCACGGCGACTTCGTGCCCGGGCGTCGGCAGGCCCATAGATCCGGGTCGGATCTCCATGCCCGGAAAGTTGCCGGCGAGGAGCGTGTTCTCCGTCTGGCCGTAGCCGTCGTAGATGGTGAGGCCGAAGGCCTCTCTGAACGACCGGATCACCTCGGGGTTGAGCGGCTCTCCGGCCGAGACGAGGTGCCGGATCCGGGAGAGGTCGTAGCGCTCCAGCCCGCCGAGCTTCGCCATCAGCCTGAACTCGGTCGGCGCCTGGCAGAGCACGGTGACCCCGAGCCGCTCGAGGAGCCCGAAGCGCTCCGACGCGTCGAAGCCGCCCTCGTGCAGGACGATCGCCGACCCACGGCTCCAGGGGCCGAGCAGCACGTTCCAGATCGACTTCGCCCAGCCGGTCCCGGCGGTGCACCAGACGAGGTCGCCCGGGCGGGCGTCGAGCCAGCGCTCGGCCTGAAGGCGCTTCGTGAAGCACCAGCCGTGGGTATGCGTTACGCCCTTCGGGTCCTTCGTCGTTCCCGACGTGTAGAGGACGAACGCGGGATCGCCGGCCGCGGTGTCGGCGGCCTCGGCACGATCCGGCTCGTCCTCGAGCCGCCGGGCCGCCTCGTCTAGATACAGGACGCCCGTGTCCCCGCCGACGAGCTCGCGCATGACGTTCACCTCGGCCTCCGCGGCGCGATCGGCCACCAGCAGCCGCGCCCCGGAGTGTCGAGCCCGGAACGCGAGGTCGCGACCGCGGAGCATGTCGGAGCACGGGATCGCCACCGCGCCCGCGCGCAGCACGCCGAGCATGACCGGGTGCCAGTCGAGCGTCTTGCCGCAGAGCACGAGCACGCGGTCGCCGCTCGACACGCCCAGCCTACGCAGCAGGTTCGTCCAGCGGGCCGTGCTCGCGGCCACCTCGGTGAAGGTGACGTCCTGGTCGGCACCGTCCTTCGTCAGGAAACGAATCGCGAGGCGGCCCGGCTCGGCCGCCAGCACGTCGACCACGTCGCGGGAAAAGTTGAACCGCTCGGGCACCAGCCAGCGCCCGTCCTGGAGAGCCGGCGCGAACACCGCCCGCGATTGTACGGCCAGGCCGAACCGGCCACAAACACGAGGCGGCTCGTCTCCGAGCCGCCTCGCTGGTCGAAACGTGGGCTCTATCTGCCCCACGTTCTCCGCGACCCCGCACTGACGATGGGCGATCCGGCCCGACGCCGCGTACCCCAGGTAGGTGAACCCGCCTCCCCCAGGAGGACGATCAGCCTCCACCAGCATCTACGCTGAGCGCGACGAGGGCCGTTAGCTCAGCTGGTAGAGCAGGGGACTTTTAATCCCAAGGTCGCTGGTTCGAATCCAGCACGGCCCATCGGGCAAAAGCCCTGGAAATGTGCAGAGGGCTTCCGGCCGCACCCGAGCGGCCCGGAAGCCAGGTGGGACCGTGGGTGGGACTCCGCGCGGCGAGTAGGCCGAGGCCAGCCCATGCCGAACCCAGACGGGCGCTTGCAGAACGTGTCGCCTCCCAGCCCGGCATCCGCTTTCGGCGGCTGCCTGACCGGTGGTTGACGCGATAACGATGTCACCGCGGTCGACAGCGGCGAGCATGTTTTGCTCCCGCCGCGAATCTTGCGTGTGGCTGTTCTACCCCGCCGCCAGGAGCTCGTACCAGTGGTCGGCGATGGCGGTTGCGCCGGCGAGGTTCGGCTCGATCACCTGCACGAACCACGGTTCGGTCGACGCGACGCCGTGCCCGTGGAAAAGCCGCTCAAGATCCGCGAGCAGGAAGCGGTGCTCGCTAGCTAGTGTCGCGACGCCGCGGTTAATTGCGTTCAGGCGCCGTCGCAACTCGATCGTGGCCAACCGCGACAGACCCAGCTCGTGTCGCGCCAGCTGGTTGTCGCCGTCGCTCGGGTCGTAGATGGTGTTGATGACGACGCGGGCGCCGAGAGGTCGGATCCGCTCTGCGATCTGGTAAAGCCGGTGCAGGATCGGGCGCGCGAGGTCTCCGCCGAGCAGGTCGTTGCCGCCGGCGGTTAGCGTCACCAGGGCGGCGGCCGCTGGTGCGCGAACGAGGTCGGCCAGCACGCCCTGTGTCGTGTTGCCGTCGCGCGTGAGGTCGAGGAGTCCGACGCCGAGCTTGCGCGCGAGTTGTGAGGGCGCTCCGCCGCCCCGCACGCCGGTGTAGTCATCGATGGAGATGCTGTCCCCGAGCGCGACGTAGATGCCCACGGCGACATTCTGCGCGCGGAAGATGTACCCGCGTCGGCCGTTCGGCCGGCGCACCGAAGCACACGTCCGCGGGAAACAACTCCTCGACGACCGCCTGGCGGGAAGCTAGGCGCCGATGGCGAGGGTGCCGCTCAAGACCGCGGCGAGCGGCGCCACGGTGCCGCTTCTGCCGGCGCTCGCACGTAGTTGCGCGAGCACGCATTCGTCAAGCGGGCCGTGAACTCGGCCGCGTCCGGTCGCGAATCGGTCGGACCTCACGACCTGAGGCACAGCAACGTCGCGCTAGTGCTCACGGCCGGGGCCTCGCTCGCGGAGACGGCGTATAACCCGCCAAAGTTATGCTAAGGTCATAACCATAGCGAGTTATGGGTGAGAAAGAGCCGATCAGGCCGCGGCCGCTTCTCGAGCTCTTGGAGCTCGCCGAGCAGCGGGAGCGGTGGAACCGGGAGGTCGGGGTAGCGCTTCGGCGGGCGCGGATGGACGTGGGTCTGTCCCAGTCCGAGCTGGCCGAGTCGATCGAGGCCTCGCAGGCCTACGTCAGCCAGGTGGAGCACGGGAAGGGTGTGTCAACGGATCAGCTTCGCCTCTTCGCGGAGGCACTCGAGGAGGCGGTGGAAGGAGATGGGGATGAGCAAGCCAGAGGAAAACGGATCAGGCGGCGCCGGAAGTGACGGCGTCCTGCACGTGGCGTTCGTGCTCGACAGGTCGGGCTCGATGGAGGCGGTCGCGGAGGCGGTCGTGGAGGGCTACAACGACTACCTCGGCGAGCTGCGCGGGCAGGGCGGCGAGACGCTCTATTCGCTGACGACGTTCAACACGTCGTTCGAGCACGTGTGCGTGGGCGAGCCGCTCGAGCGGGCGCCGGAGCTCGACCAGCGGCTGTATCGGCCGGGCGGGATGACCGCGCTCTATGACGCGATCGCGCACACGGTGCTCGAGACCGACGGCCGCCTGCGGGCGGAGGGGCGCGGCGAGGAGAAGGTGCTCGTCGTCGTCATGACCGACGGGCTCGAGAACTCCTCGACCGACTACGACGCGCACGCGATTGCTGAGCTCGTGCGCGGCTATGAGGAGCGGCCGAACTGGACGTTCGTCTACCTCGGTGCAGGCCACGAGAGCATCGCGGAGGCGGGGCAGGCGGCGGCACGCATGGGCTATCGGGAGGCCAACGCGATGCTCTGGTCGCGCGACCCGGTCTCGACGCGCAAGTCCATGCACGCGCTGGCCGACGCGACCTCGCACCGGCGCCACTCGGTCGACCTCAAGAGCGAGCGCTTCTTCGAGGAAGCCGGCCAGTCCGCGAGCGACTACAACGCGAACGAGCCGCCCGAGGCGCCCGCGAAGCCCGCACACCGGCCGCGTCCGCGCCGAAGCGGTCGCTCGGCAGAGATCCACCGTCGCGACCTTGGCGACGTCCTCGCGAGCTCCGATCGCCCCTCGACACGAGGCCGTTCGGATCCCCGCGACCCCACCTCCGGCAGGCCGGCAAGCTAAGACCCCACGACCCCAAGAGCTGCTCGAGCAGCGCCCCCGCCAACCCCTCCCGCAGCGCGCCCAGACGGACTTTTGATCCCAGGTCGCTGGTTCGAATCTAGCACGGCCCATTTCGACACGTCAGTTCATGCCGATTAGGCTTGGATAGGCGAGTCATGCGTGTCGGGTAGGTCTCGAAAGCGCAAGTGGGTGCCTACCTCCGTGCCTCCTCGGAGAAGCGGCCGTCCGAACGTCCTAGGTGATGTGGCGGGTACCCGGCCGCTACCCCGTCGGGAGGTCTCGTACTCCCGCCCTTCATGAGCTCGAGGTACTCCGCCGGGTTCGCCACCGGCGAGACGAACAAGGCAATTTGCGGCGGCACTCGTCCTGAGCGAGCTGACGGTGAAGCGGCACGTGAGCAACATCTTCACGAAGCTGCGGGTGTCTTCCCGGACTGCGGCTACGGCCTGCGCATACGAGCACGACCTCGTGGGAGCGCGCTTATGGGTGGAACCACCCAGGCGGCGCCCCACGAAAGTTGGGTAACTCCGCGGATGCGAGCCTCTTCGCCTGCTCGTATCGTCAACGGCGTCGGCGCATCGCAGACGCGAGCGAGGAGCAACCAGAGGAGGCGACCATGGCGATTGCCATGTTGGTGGAGAACCCGGAGGGCTCTCAGGAGCTCTACGAGCGGATTCGGAAGCAGCTCGAGTTGGAGGCGCCTGCGGGCGGCATCCTCCACGTCGCCGGGCCGAGTCCGAACGGAGGCTGGCGTGTCATCGAAGTCTTCGAGTCAGAAGAGGACGCCGGCCGCTTCCTGAAGGAGCGCTTCGGCCCGGCCCTCGAGGCCGTGGGGTTCGCCGGCCAGCGCCCGCAGCCGCAGTTCTGGCCCGTCCACAACTACATGAAGTAGGCGGCGCGAGAGGCGCAGCAGGGCAGGGGATCACGAAGCGAAGGGGGCCTTCCGGCCCCCTTCTGGTCTCGCCGACGAGCGGAGGGAGTATGGCCTTACACTCGGCCTGGCCAGGGGCGAACCGGTTCGGAAAAACCGATGCCCCGCCAACGCTTATCTCATGAGCGCGGACTAGACCCGACGCTCGTACACGTCCTCGCGTACGACTGTCTCTCGCCGCCATGGGCCGTAACCGCCCCAGCTGCCCCAGAAGGCGAGCGAGAGCACTAGTCCTACAGCACCGACAATGAGCAGGATGACACCAACGGTGTTGAGGTTGACACCCTCGGTGTTCACGTTCACCGCCCATGCAAGCACCGCACCCACCGCGATCAGAATCAAGCTAACACCGGCACCCACAGCATCCTCCTGGGTCGTTGTCTGTGATTCTTTGTACCCAGGCGGAGCACATCCAAGACTCACCTAAACGGGTGAAGCGCGATCACGGCTAATACCACTTGCCTTTCGCGAAGCCGCCGAAGGCGACTAGTCCCACCACGGCGATAATGATTCCGATCCAGACGCTCCAGACGATTGCCAGGACGATTCCGACGATGACGAGGATGCCGCCCAGGCCGATGCCGGCGGAACCCGCACCTGTGTCTGCCATTCCTTACTCCTCTCTGTCAGATGAGCGCCGATGCGAGGGCGCGGTCGCCGTGCCGGTCGAGCGGATGCTTGCCAGGCCCTCGGCGAAGTTGCGAACGTCGCCATTCGGGACAGCCTTCCCCAATCTTCGAGTCGCGAACCAACGTCCAGCTACCACGCCCAAACTGACCCGGGTCACAGCGGCGATCTGGGGACTTCTGTTTCGCGGTCGAGACCGTCAAGGCCGCGAGCTCAGAGGCTCCGGCCTAGGTGTTCGTCCTAGAGAGGTTGTTGACGCGCTGGAGCGGTGTGAGCCCGCCGAGGGCGCGGTGTCTGGGGAGGCGATTGTAGGAGTCGAGTGCGGGTGGGAGGGCGTTGGCGCGGTCGCTTTCGCGTGGGTAGGTGGAGGCGTAGGCCCAGAGCTCGAGCAGGGTGCGGATGAAGCGTTCGGCCTTGCCGTTGGTCTGCGGGCGGTAGGGGCGGGTCTTCTTGGCCTTGATGCCGTGTTTCTGGCAGGCGTCGTCCCAGCGGCGTTTGAAGCAGGTGCCGTTGTCGGTCAGGATGCGCTCGACGCTGATGCCGTGGCTGGTGTAGAAGCGGGTCAGGGCCTCGAGGAAGGCGAGCGCTGAGTCAGCGCTCTCGTCGCGGTAGATGCGGGCGAAGCCGAGCCGGCTGGTGTCGTCGATCGCCGCGAAGACGTACTGCCAGCCGGCGCCACGAGTGCGGTCGCGGCGGTCGCCGGTGACGCGATGGCTCGGTTTCTCGATACGGCCCAGTTTCTTGATGTCGACGTGGACGAGCTCGCCGGGACGCTCGCGCTCGTAGCGGACGATCTCCTGCCGCGACTGCTTCGGCCTCAGCCGGGAGCGCCCGTGGCGACGCAGGATCGCGTGCACGGTCGAGGCCGCGAGCCCGAGCGCCCAGCCGAGCGGGTGCGGGCCGAGGCGCAACTCCTCCCGCGCGCGCAGGACCGCCTGTTCGACGCTCGCCGGCGTCCGCCTCGGCGAGCGATGCGGGCGGCTGGAGCGATCAGCGAGACCCTCGCCGCGCCGGCCGCGTCCTACCCATTTCGAGGCCGTCTGCCGCGAGCAGCCGACGAGCAGCGCCGCCGCCGTGATCGTCACGCCGGCAACGACCAGCGCAACCAAGCGCTCGCGCTGCCGACGGCTGAGAGCGGCATTAGCATGAAGAATCATCGAGCCCTCCTCGTGGTTGCGACTCCGACAAGCCGCACCCTAGGAGGGCTCTTTGACATCACCGCCTCAGCAGACCGTCAACAACGTGTCTGGGAACTACAACTAGGACAAGCTCTCGGGCACTGCCGCGTCTCGGGCGCTGTGAGTAGGAATCTCGTAGAGCGACGTTTCCGGCCGACAGCCTGAGGGAACGATCAGGCCAGCGTGCGCAAGCCAGGGGATGCGGCAGCCTGGGTCAGCGTGCGCGGAGGGGGCGCTGGGGCAGCGTCCCCTCACTTTTTGCCATCGGACTCTCTCGGGATACGACTGGGGAGACCGATCCGGCGCTCGCCGCAGGAACCCGTTCGCACGCCTCCAGGCAATAACCTCATTTGCGGGCCAGCGTGGCTCGCTCATTGGCGATTCCGCGGGCATCCGCCCCGTCGAAATGGCCTGTAGCAATGCCTATTAGGTAGCACTTCCTATTTGCCGATAGCGGCCATTCCGAGCGCGCCGTGATTCGGCCGGTAACAAGCAGCTGCCAGCTTGGCCAAGGTTATCTGTTCGCGTTGGCCTGCCACACCCCCGGGCTGCTTACCGGCGCGTATAGCCGACCCCTCCGAAGAGAGCGAGCACGATAAGCACGATAATCAGGATCAAAAGCCAGGTTGCCATTTTCGCATCCATCTCCTTTGCTACGTAACTCTCCGTGCCCCGTGAGTGCCCGAATGAAACCACCCCGCGATTCACACTGTTTTCCGAGATGCTCAAGGCTGGGTGAACATCTTGGAGGAATCGAGCCGCGCGCTGGATACAAGCCGAACGAAGGCCGAGGCGGCGCAGGTTGGTCGTGAGCGGCCCCGGAGCGGCGCGGCCGGATCGGTTTTCCGCTACCGCGTCGAGCTCGCCTGCACCGCTGAGCGTCGCCTCGAGGACGTCGCAGGACGAGAGAGCGCAAGAGCGAACTATAGATCGCCCCGGAGCTGGCGCGGGCAGCCGCAGACCGTCACCGCTCCGGGGTCTCTCACTCAATCGGCCGCGAGGTGCTGTGGCCTGACCCGCCGGTCGGGGTAGGCTCCCCAGCCATGGCGGAGACACTTCCCCTCAGATTTGACGGACACCCGTTTACACCGATCGGCAATGCGCACGGGCGGATGAGCACCGCGCGCCCAGGTACGGCGCCCCGGCCGATCCTTCTCGAGGCCGGGGCTGGGTTGTGTGCTTATGGACGTAGCTCGCGCGGCTAGCGCGAAATCCTCTCGACCACCTCGCCCGTGCGCTCGGCTGGGGCTGCCTCAGCGACATCCGCCTGGGCAAGGATGCCCACGAGGCGGTCACCCTCGAGAACAGGTAGCCTCCGTACCTGCCGTCGGGCCATGAGCCCCAACGCCTCGTCGAGATCCTGCTCTGGTGCGGCGGACTCGACATGACGCGAGGCGATTTCACCGACCGACGTTGACCGAGGATCCTTCCCCTCAGCCAGCACGCGAACCACAATGTCCCGGTCGGTCAGCATGCCGATCAAGCGCCCCTCTTCGACAACGGGCAGCGAACCAACATCATCGTCCCGCAGCAACTGGGCCGCATCGGCGAGCGACAGCGACGCGTCGACCGAGCGCGGGTTACTCGTCATAGCGTCACGCACCCGGCTGCCGGTAGGCCGATCGCCGCTCTTGCCGCCAAACGCTTCCTCCTGAATCCACCGCGATAGCGTCCAAAGGGCGGCACCGCCCACGAGTCCGTAGAGGGCGCGGGTTGGAATACTCGGTTTGCCATGTCGCCTTCCCGTCAGCGCGGCCACGAGATCGAACTTGCCGGCCGCCACCATCAACCAGTTCAGGCCGCCCACGATCAGCAGCGCTCTCATCGCCCGATCCGCAATACCCATCACAGCCTCCTTCGCCCGAACAACTAGGCCCTGACCGTTGGATACCCGCCACCGGCAACCGCCACACCCATCTATCGCCGGAGGGCCGTGCCTCGTTCGCTGCCGTTCCGACCCCCAGGCAGCCGGCGTACCTGCCGAAGTCGACGGCGGAGGCGATAGTCGAGGCAAACCCGGAGCAAGAACTGCAACAGCTCCGCAAGGACATGGGAGGTTCAGCCGGCGATTGGGGCACGTGCGAACGTGACCCAGGCGCCCGTTGATCGTCTCTGTACGGGCGGCTCCCGGGGCAGGAGTCAGTGCTACCCAGGTGATCGCCGCCACGCCGAGCTCGCCGACGCGCCTCAGTAGGCCCTGGCCGAACCGAGCAGGCCGGCCGAAGTGAGTCGGGAGTCGGTCTGTTCCCTGCCCCCTCGCCCGGCCCGCTCTCCACGGGCGAATGTCCAATCACCGCGGCCCCGATCCCTGCGGTTGGCGGCAGCCCGATCGCCGCAGAGTTCAGCCTCGGGCCGGGTCGGCCAGATCCGCAATGGCGAGCTCGCCGTCGTGTTGAGTGGCCGGGCTTGGTAGAGCCGCAAGGTGGCCGTACAACACCGGCTCGTCCGTTGGCGCTCGCGATCGCCTCGTCACGGTCTCGTGCGATGCCGAGAGCGTGTCGAGCTGGGTTAGCTGCAGGACTCGCAGGACGGCGCTGGCCTCTGTGACCTGGACGATCAGCTCGTGGCCTCGCGCCTCGAGCACCTGGTGGGCGTTGAGGAGCAGATGAACCACGGTCGAGTCCATGAACGTGGTTTCGGTCAGGTCGATGACGAGCCCGGGCCGACTCAAGTAGCGCCTGGTCGATCGCCGCAGCGAGCTCGTCGGCGGTCGCGAGATCGTGCTCGCCGAGCAGCTCGAGCACCGTCACACCCGCCGCACCCAGGTCAATGCGGATCTCCGAGTCATCCATGTCCGCCCCCCTTGCCTCGTCGCCACCACACGTGCTATCTTCCGGATACAAGTAACGCGATAAGCTAGCTGCGACTACTAATACACGAAAGAGGATAGCGTATGTCAAGCGATATCGACAACAAGCCGTGGACGTTCGTCACGAACCACACCCAGGTGCTGCTCTGCCTCGCCGGAAACCCCGACGTCCGCATGCGCGACGTCGCACAAACAATCGGGATCACAGAGCGCGCCGCCCAACGCATCCTCACCGACCTCGTCGAAGCCGGCTACGTCGAACGCACACGCATCGGCAGACGCAACCACTACACGATCAACCGCGACCGCACCATGCGCCACACAGCGCAGCTCAACCACGAGATCGGCGGCCTGCTCGACCTCCTCGAACTCGGCACAGCAATCCCACGACAGCCACCCTCAACCCGGCCCAGGGGACACGAACCGCCCCACCGTCGGGAACGACAGTAAGCAGCGGCGCCGCCTCTGACACGTGTCGCCGTAACGGCAAGAAAGGTCTCGATGATCACGGTCACGACAACGGACCCCAGCGCCACGACCACACCGCTCCCAGGGACGCGCCGCACACACGATTACCACTGCGCAGGCTGCGGCTATGGCATCGTCGTTCGCGAACTCCCCGCCTCCTGCCCGATGTGTCGCGGCACCGTCTGGGAGCTCGCGATGACGAGCCCGGCGATGTCCGACGACACGTTAACGCCGACCCACTAGCGGCTCCGCCACCAGGCGCGCGTCGCTGTGCCTCAAACCAGACGAGCAGTAGCATCAGGCACGGCAACGGCCGGGGCAGGTACTTGCGGCGTGACACCCGAGCAGGGCGTCAAACCCTCCGCCGACCTGAGGGCGCTTCGGGGGCCGTAGTGCCCGCCTAGATGGCTCTTTCGGACGCGTCGCTCCGTTATAGGGGCGCTCCAGCGCCGAGGTACTGCTGTGCGAGCGCGCCGGCTGAGCGAGACAGGCTCGTGGTGGCTACCGTGGTGTACTTCCTCCTGAGATTCGGGACGTCGGCCCCATCGACGTTGCACTGCTGCGGAGTTCCCGGGTTCGGGCACTACTCGCTGACGACGCGGTCGGCCCACTCGAGCAGCTCGGCAAGCACGACCGGGGTGGCGAACGACGCGGTCTTCCCCTCGAGGTGCAGCTCAGCGACCCCACGAGCCGCCGCGCAGCGTCCTCAGACGTGGATCGGGATCCGGTGCGCGAACGTCTCGACGAGCGTCTCGCGCAGCGGCGGCCAGCCGATCGGCTCGAGTCCGTCGGCGACCTCGTCGAGCATCGTCGCGACCGCCTCGCCCAGCAGGAAGATCCGGCACTCGTGACCGAGCTCGACGAACGCGTTCGCGTGCTGGAACACGAACGCCGCCCTCGTCGGATCCTCGGCACCCCACGCACTCTTCAGCAAGACCCGCACCAGGGCGCCCATGCTACGCGTCGGCGGCGGCCCCAAGGCCGGCGAACACGGTCAACACCGGAGACAGTCCGGCGCCAGTTTTCGCGCACGGCCCGGCGATTCCGTCGACATGAGGGCAGACGCGCGCTCGGCAGGGGTGAGGGTCCGGCCCTCTATCCGCGAGCGAACTCCTCGGCGGAGGCCGATTCGAACTCGAAGCCCACAAGCGGCTCATCTCCGACGACATGCGCGTCGTGGCCAGCTTCGATTACGTACGTCTGGCCTGGGCCGATCTCGAGCTCGGTGCCGTCGTCGTGCGTCACGTGCATGCGGCCGGACTGCACGATCCCGACATGTCGCAGCTGGCAGCTATCGGTGCCAACGAGCGGCTTGATGCACTCCGACCACCTCCAACCGGGCTCGAGCGTCATGCGAGCCGCAGTCGAGCTCCCGATCCGCACGATCTCCACACGAGTCTTGTCCGGCGTGCGGGTCTCGTCGGGCGAGTCAAATGCGCGTGCTTCAACACCAGCCATGCAAACCTCCGTGTTCCGAGCGTCTTGGGGCGCCGATTCTAGATCGACGTCCTACGATGCGCCGGGCTGGCCTGACGAAGATTATCGCGTTCCGATCTTCATTCAGTTGGACGCCCAGCCTTCCCTGGAGCCATCTGTCTCACGTAGGTAGCGGGAAGGGGCCCCGCGGCTAGCTCTTGAGTAGGCGGTAGCCGTCGCGCAGAAAGGGGGTGCGGTCCATGAGCGCCTGTACCTCAGCCGGCATCACTGGGCCCTCTTCGGTGACGATCTCGTCGACGACCTCGGCCGCTGTCGTGTCACGCAGCTCCGGCTCGTCCTCCACGGCCGGCGGGGGGATGGGTGCGAGCTTCAGGATCTCGCAGGCGACGACGGTGCGGACGCCCGTCCGCCACGCGGCCTCGGCAAGCGGGCGCGTCCCGATCTTGTTCTTGATCGATCCGTCCTCGTAGACGGTGTCCGCCCCGATGAGCACGAGAGAGACCGTCTCGAGCGCTTGCTCCACGTCCTTGTCCTCCACGACCTCGACCTCGAGCCTCTCCGCGCGCAGGTCCTCCGTGAAACGTCGTCCCTCCTCGAAAGGAGCGGATGCCGTGCAGACTAGGCGCGCCGGTGGCGTATGGAGTACGGCCTCGCGCACGGTGGCTGAGGCGGAATGCGTGAGCAGCAGCGCGTCCCGGAGCGAGGGCGCAAGGTGCACAGGCGATCGAGGTGGCGGCCCGATCGCGGCTGGCGATCAGCGCGTCGGCTTCCTCAGACACACGGCGCCGGAGCTCGTCTGGCAGCAGGTGTGAGGCGGTATGCGCCGAGGCCACCAAGCGTCCCACGGCGTGGGCGACCGCGCCCATGGCGGGCCGAGCCATGGCCAGCGCGCGGCCCGCCGCGACCAGCCGCTCGAGGCTAATGTCGGCACGCGCAAATTCGCCCGGAGCAGGCCGCACGGGCCGGAACGCGAAGGGCTGCCCGGGTCGCGCCTGCGGCCCCAGCTGGTCACGCCCCGGGCAGTTGCCATGGGTCTACCCGCACGAGACATCCCGCCAGCCCCCGGCTGTCGATTCCTTACGGGACCCGAACAACTTGACTCCACAGGAATCACCTCGCTCGGCCACGCCCGCGCGGACGACGAGGGCGCGGTGAATGAGAGAGATCTTCCTACGACGCCCCATGGTCTTCGGAGCGCGTGCTTGCCGACGGCGCGGCAAGCTCGGCGACGAGCCAGCCGCGGCGACCCGGGTGCAGCTCGAGTTCCGCGGCGCCGACTTGGATCGTTAGATTCGGCGGTAGCGCGCTTCGCTCAGCGAGAAGACTGCGAACGCGACGAGGCCCGCGGCGACCGCGCCCAGCAGCCAGGGGCCGTACGCCTGGTTGTAGAGCTTGGCGAGGGCGCCGTCGAGGCCGATCGCTTCCTCCGGCGAGTAGTCCACCGCGGCCTTGACGAGGAAGACGCCGACAAGTCCGAACACGACTGCACGCGCAACGTGGCCCACGGTGCCGATCCACGTGATCCACGTCTTGGTGCGTGGCGACATCTCTTCGGTCTTCGAGTCATCGAGAAATTTCCGGCGCACGCCTCGGATCAGCTGGTACACGGCTACTCCGATCAGCACGAGGCCCGCAATTCCCACGAGCCAACGTCCCCCGGGCCAGCTGAAGGCGCCGCTCGCCGTTTTCTCGGCACTACCAGTGGCTCCGCTCGCGCCGACGAGCAACTGGATGGCGATCATGCACATCACGCCGTAGACGATGCTGCTACCGAGGGCGCCGACACGGTCGAGTCCCCTGTCCGCGCCTTCGGGGCCGTGGCCGAGGATCGCGCGGAACAGCCTCCATAGCGAGTACCCGCCGAGGCCGACCGCGAGTATCGTGAGGAGCACGTTGCCGAACCGCTGCTCTTCAACGGCGCGCAGCGCACCCTGCTGGTCCGTGAGCTCGCCGCCGTGGCCGACAGCGACGTCGAGCGCGAGGACGCCGATGATGCCGTAGACGATGCCGCGCGCCACGAAGCCGGCCCTCGAGAGCACCTCGAAAGCCCGCGTGTTGACGAAACTGTCTCCCGCCGCGCGGGCCTCCACGACCGGGGACCTGGTATCAACCATGTGCGTGCGCGTCATCTAGGGCTCCTTCTCTAGGATCTGGGGTCGCCTCCGAGAGCGTTTCGAGGGCGAGGTCGGTGCGGTGAAGAACGACGAGCCGGTCGACGTCCTCCTCCTCGTGAGGGCTCCGTCGCACGGTCACGCGGGCAGAGCGTCCTTCCAGCACCAGCTCGCCGATCGAGTTGTCGAACGTCGGACTGCGGACGAAGCGCCAGCTTGCTGATGGGACGGGAACGCCGGCGATCCGGGCGAGCGCGGCGAAAACGACCCCGGCCGCGCGTGACCCGGTCACCCGCACGATGCGGCGCTCCCTCGCAGGTAGAGGGTTCCGGAATGGCGAGCACACGAGCTGGTAGACGCGGCTGCCCGGGTTCGAGTCGAACTCGATCTCGCTGACGTATGCGTGGTGGACGTCGCCGCCGAGCAGCAGGATCGTGGCGGGGGCGAGATCGTCCCTTGCGCCCTCGCGAAGGGTGCGCAGCCAGGCACATAGGCGCTCGAAGGACTCGTTGAAGGCTGCCCAGTGCTCGAGGTCGATCGCGCGTCGGAGTCGCTCGCTGATCGACGCGACCAACCGACCCCAGCGGCCGTTGCAGAGGGCCTCGTTCCACGCCTCGAGGTGGTGAATCCCGTGAGGAAGGAAGATCGGGAGCGTGCTCGCGATGACGACATGGTCGAAGGAGCCGGCCGAGTGATCGACGATCCAGTCCCACTCCTCCGCGTCTACCATCTCCCGTCTGTCGTCCGCCAGCACGCGCGCCGCCCGCGAGTCGACGACGAGCAAGCGGGTGTTGCCGAAGTCGCGAAAGTACGCCCACCGGCACGAAGCGGACTCGCGGTCGCACATCTCGGCGAATCGGCGGAGCCGGGGGGCCGCGTCCTCGTCCTCTTGCACGAGCTGGAACATCGTCTCTTCCGCGAGCTCGGGTGGCGACAGATTGCCCAGGTGCTGGTAGATCCAGTACGACATGAAGGCACCGACGATCCGGGCCTCCCACCAGGGCTTCGACCGCATTTCCTGCACCCAACGCCACGACATGTTCCAGTCGTCGTGGACGTCGTGGTCGTCGAAGGTCATCGCTGTGGGCACGGTCGACAACAGCCAGCGAATCTCGGGATCTGCCCACGACTCGCGGTAGAGGCGTGTGTATTCCTCGAAGTCGGCGATTTCCCGGCCCGGAGCCACGGTCGTGTCGCGGCGGCTCTCGATGAACTCGAGGGTGGCAGGGGACACCTCGTCCGCATACACCTGATCTCCGAGCAGCAAAAGCGCGTCGGGCCATTCAGCCTCGCCGCGCTGGAGCTGTTTCGAGTACGTCCAGAGGGCGTCGATGCCGATCTCCCGCAAGTCCTCCGGCCACGGCTCGGTGAGCCGCGTCGGCGGCGGTCCGCCGACGCGGCACGAGCCGAATACGAGCCGGGCCCGATGTTCGTGGTTGCGCGTATGTACGACGGGTTGCGGGCGCCCGTCGTCTCGAGGCGGCCATACGAGTCGGCCGTCGAGTCGCACGTCATAGGCCGTCACCGAGGCCGGCTCGAGATCATTCGCGACCACGAGCGCGTAGTGATGGCCTTCGACGTTGAATGTCCTTGCCTTGTGGCCGAGGATCTCCACGTCGCACGGCGCGCTGGTCTCGACCCAGAACGTCGCGTTCTCCGTTCCCGCGTAGCGGAGCAGCGGCCCAAGGAGAAGCTCGGGCGCTGGTGGCGATGGTTCCCTCATGCCGCCGGGACGCACACGGTGACGGCCTTCGGCTCCACCTTCACCTTGAAGGACTTGACCTTTCCGCGATCGCCACCGTCGAGCTCGTACAGGACCTTACGATCGAGCTTGACGTTGATCTTCCTGGCGCTCGTGACACGGACGAACGGGGACTTGTCGGGCTGGCCGATCGCGGTACGGGCAAGCGTCCGGGCCCAGTCGCCGATCCCTTCGGCGTTCACGACGCCGATATCGAGCTGTCCGTCGTCCGGCTTCGCGTTGGCGAAGACCTCGATGCCGCCGAACAGGTGGCCGACGTTACCGACCAGGATGCAGCTGGCACTACCCCTGTACCACGTCGCTCCGTCGATCGCGATCCTCGCCGTGAAGGGCTTCGCCCTGAGGCTCTGCGATCCCGTCCAGACATAGGCGGCGCGTCCGAAGCGGTCTTTGAGATTCCCGTCGGCCTGCCGGATCATCGTCGCGTCGAAGCCCGCACCGGCCATCACGCCGAAGCGCTCGCCGTTGAACCGTCCGACGTCGAGCCTGCGCCGATCGCCGCGAAGCCCTATCCCGACCGCCCGCTCGATGTGCCGTGGGATCTGTAGGTTGGACGCGAAAAGATTCGCCGTCCCGGCCGGAAGGATCGCGAGCGCCGCGGCCGAGCCCGCTGCGGTGTCGAGGCAGCGCTGGACGGTTCCGTCGCCGCCCCAGACGAAGATCAGCTCGGCGCCAGAATCGAGCGCCCGCTCGACGTGTCGAGGCGCCTCAGAGCTCTTCGCGACCTCGCACCAGAGCGGATCGGCGATTCCCTGCTGCTCGAGTTCGCGCCGTAGCTCGAGAAGACCCCCGCCGAAGGTCTTGCCGGCATGGGCGATCACCGCCACCTTGGACATTCGCCCCTCCCTGGTCGAGTCATTCGCGCCCGCGAGCCGCCGCAGCTGCCGTCACCCGGCTGACGAGCACGAGCGCGACGAGCGCCGTGATCCCGACCGCAGCGCCCCCGAGAACGTCGAGCGGATGGTGCATGCCCCGGTACATCCGGCCGAACGCGACGAAGACTGGCACGGCCACCGCTACGATCCAGATCGCAGCGCGCACGGATCGGCTCGCGATTCGCGACGTCACGAGCAGCGCCAGGCCACAGTAGACGGCAATCGACGCGGCGGTATGGCCGGAGGGATAGCTCGCGTCGACAGGCAGTTGCTCCAGCCTCGAGACGTTGGGGCGATGCCGAGGGATCACGAGCGTTGTGGTGCGATAGGACGCGGATTCCACCGCTAGCGCGAAGACGAGGAACGCGCCTACCCGCCACTGCCTGAGGATGGCCATCGCCAGCGCGAAGACACCGACGAGGATCGGGAGGACCACGCCGCCCGCCATCATCGATGCCGCCAAAGACGCGTCGGTCAGGCCGGCCGAGCGATGATCCGAGAGGAATCCGACGACGCTCGCGTCGTTGCTCGCGATGCCCTCGTCCGCGAGGATCACACGAGTCACCAGCAGACCCAGCACGATCGAGAGACCGGCGACGAATACGTACGCGAGGACGATGCCGGTGAGGAACGTGCGCACCGGGTGGCCCGTAGCGGCGAGCGCCGCGAGTCGGCGGACCGCTGCGCCATCGCCAGGGTCAAGGACCGGCGCCAGCGACGGAGGCGGGCGGTCCGGCGAATCGGTGATCGGCCCACCCGAGCCCTCGCGCCCCAGCTGATCCTTCAGCGGCAACAGACCCGTGGACATCAGCTGGCGGCTCCTGGTTGGAGTGGAAAAGACCCCGCCTGTTTCCCTCTATCCAACTAAGGGAAACCGATCCCGACCCGAACAATCGGCCGTTGCCGGATATTTCTTCGAGCTATGCCACTCTTGATCGATGTCACGACTGCTCTGGCCGCCGGTGTCGCCGCGCTGTTCATGGCGATCCTGTACGCGCGGTCGAGCGCCACGCCGGCACGCCCTTCGCTCGAGGTGGCCCGCGCAGTCGGTCAGTCGGTCCGCCCGCATCGCCGGCTGCGGCGACTGATCGCAACCCGGCTCGACCGCGGGGTCGCGACGGGTCTCCTGCTCACGCTCGCGCTGTCCTCCGTGCTCGCCGCTGCGGTCCTCGTCGGCATCCTCATCGTCCTGGTCCGATCGGTCCCGGCGCTTCAGCATGTCGACAACTCGGTCGCGGCCTGGGCGTTCGACCATCGAAGCTCGGCGTCAACGAAGGGGCTGCACCTCATCACGGATCTCGGGGGCGCTGAGGTCGTGCTTCTGCTCGCCGTCGTACTCGTCATCGTCGATTTCATACGCACTCGCGATCCTTGGTGCGCGCCATTCTTGATTGCCGTCTTGGGAGGGCGGGCCCTCCTCAACTTGGGCGTCAAAGATCTGGTCGGGCGCGTGCGCCCGGACTTGGACGCGGTCGCTGCGACTCTCGGTCCTTCGTATCCAAGCGGGCACTCAGCGACCGCCGCGGCTTTCTACGCCGCGGCGGCGCTCATACTCGGAAGACGCGCCGGACCCCGCGGCCGGGCCGTTCTTGTCGGGCTCGCCGTCGCCGTCGCCGTCGCGGTCGCCGCGAGTCGGGTCATGCTCGACGTTCACTGGCTGACGGACGTGCTCGGCGGCCTTGCGCTCGGGTGGGGATGGTTCGTTCTCTGCGCCGCCATCTTCGGCGGCCGGCTCCTCCGGCCCACAGCGGCTGTCGACATCGCCGCTGCGGCAGCCGGCGAGCCTTCGAAACAGCGCTCCGGCTCAGGCGAGCCTCAGGCAAGCTCCAACTAGCCAGCCGGCCAGCAGGACAAACGCGGGGCGCTAAGGAGCTCGAGCGTCCGGCTTGAGCTTCCGCCCGGGGAAAGGGAAGAGGGCCGTGATGGACGCCCCCAGGAGGAAGCGCGCACCGGCGCCGGTGGTCGCTTAGGCTCAGCCGCGTCGTCCAAGCGAAAGGAGCACGACATGGCCTGGGGATTCATCATGGAGTTTCCAGTTCCCGCGGAGGAGTACGACCGCCTCGACCGTGAGGTTGGGCCGAATCCGGAAGGGCTGATCGTCCACATCGCCGCCAAGAGCGGCGACGGGATGAAGATCATCGACGTCTGGGAGTCGAAGGAGGCATTCGAGCGCTTCGAGCGCGACGTGATCGTGCCGGCGGCCGAGCAGGCCGGGACAGCGCCGCCCGAGGGCAGCGGCGGACCGCCGCGCGAGGAATTCGAAGTGCACAACCTCCGGACGTAGGGTGAGGCGAACTCCGAAAGCAGCACGTCCATGACGCCAGCCACGTAGTCCACCCGCGCCTTGGGGTGCAGACGAGTAGAGGCCGGGCGGTGCCCGGCCTCTGGCTGTGGTCGTCGCGTGTGCCGTCTAGGCGGCGGTGCTGCGGTTGGAGCGGTGAGGGATCCTCACCTGGCGCGCACGCCGAGGTAGAAGAAGCGGGCGGTGAGGGCGAGGAAGAGCGCTCCGCCGAATGCGCCGGCAGCGGTGATCACGTCGTTGCTGATCAGGTAGCGGCCCGAATCGATGTCTGCGTTGTGGCCCCACACGGCGCCGCCAAGGAACGCAGCGGCGAGGCCGGCGGTGAGGATTGCGCTGAGGATGTTTGCTGCTTTCATGACCAGTTCCTTTCGGCTCGTAGTTCGTCATTCGGTGCATCGAGCCTAGAAGCCGGCCGCCCCGCTGACCTCGGCCGTGCGCACGATTCGTGCTCGTCTTCCGGTCGCATTTCCGCCGCCCCAGCCTCCTCCTCAGGGATGAGCCGATGCGCCGATAGCGGCTCAGCCGAGGTGGGCGCAGCTGGAATCGATCCAGGGGCCGCCCGCGTTGCTTTCACGATCACGTCGAGTACTGGCGCGAGGCGCCGAGGACACGTCGACATGGCTCTCGCGATCCGACGGCGAGTGACTGCGCTTGCCCCGCCGGTGGGGTGGCAGCGGCTACGGTTTGAGGATGGCGCGGCTCTACGCGGCGACCGGGGACGGGATCGTCCGCCTCGACGAGAAGGGTCGCGAGTGGCAGGGGACGTTGTCGCTGGCGGGCAGTGGAGCCCAGTGCCTTGCCGTCGACCCGAAGGATGCGGACGTCGCATATGCCGGCCTGCGAAACGGCGGAGTCTGCCGCACGGCTGACGGCGGCCAGACCTGGGTCGACTGCGGGCTCCCGCAGCCGCAGGTTTTCTCGCTTGCCGTCAGCGCCGCCGACGGTGCCGTCTACGCCGGCACCGAGCCGAGCGCGCTCTTCCGCAGCGACGATCGTGGTGAGACGTGGGAGGAGCTCGCCGGGCTCCTGGAGCTACCGTCGCGGCCAACGTGGAGCTTCCCGCCGCGGCCATGGACGTCTCATGTCCGCTGGATCGCCCCGAGCCCGCACGCCGCGGAGATCGTGCTGGTCGGCATAGAGCTCGGTGGCCTGATGCGCTCGACCGACCGCGGTCGCACCTGGAACGACCACCGTCCGGGTGCGCAGCCCGACGTCCACTCGCTCGCCTGGCACCCGAGCGTCCAGACTCGCTCATTCGAGGCGGGCGGGGGAGGAGTTGCATGGAGCGACGATGGAGGCGACACCTGGACGCCCGCGGACGAAGGGCTCGACCGCCGCTACGCCTGGTCGGTCGCCGCTGAGCCCGAGCCCGAAGGCACCTGGTACGTCTCGGTGAGCACCGGTCCGTTCAAGGCGCACAGCGACGGCGACCCGGAGGCGCGGATCTACCGTCGCGACGATGGAAGATGGACGGTGCTGTCCGACGGCCTGCCCGACCCGATGCCGGCCATGCCCTACGCACTTCTCGCGGCCCACGGCCGCCTCTTTGCCGGCCTCGCGAACGGTGAACTCTGGCAGACCACCGACCGCGGCCAGACCTGGCGGGCCTGCGCAGTGGCCGCTGACCGGCCAGTGCGGATCCACGCGTTAGCTCACGCCGGCGACTGAGTCCCTCGGTCCGACGGCACCCGCCGTGCCGCCCACGTCGGTTCGCCGGAAGCTGCGCCCCGGCCGTCGGCGGCCACGCCTCCGGCCTCAGCGCTCATGGCCGGGCCCACGGTCGGATTGGCGAGCGCCGAGTCTAGAGATGCAGGCCCGGACTGCTCTTGTCGATCACTCGGTGATCGAGATGGTGCTGGACGAGGCGCCGACGCGCGTGTTGCTCGTACCGTCCGTGACCGCGAGGGCGGCGGCGGCGGCAACGAGTATGACAACGGCGACGAGGGCTGCGAGTGTCCTGCGGGTCATGCTCGGATTCCTTCCCCGAAGACTGTGCCTGCAAGACGCCGGGCGCTTCAGCCATCTTCCCACAGGCCAGCCGCCGGCTGGCGATGGCTTGTGGAGGCATTCCGCCAGCGCGACGCGGTTCCCCTCGCGCTTCTTCCGCTACTGGCCCGAACGGACCTGGCGCGATTCCAGCGGGCCGCGCTGCGCTGGCACGCTCGCTATTGCCATGAGCTCCGTGTGTATGAGCGCCGGGGAGGCGCAGGTGACTCTCGCCTTGCTATTGATGCTCGCCGGTCCGAGTTCGTCGGCCGGTGCTCGGGCGCTCGCCGAGTTGCTGCAGGCTCGAGACTTCGGGCAAGCGGCCGAGGCGTTGACCACGTGGGCGGAGGAGGCTCACTGAGAGAACTGACGTGCTTGGACGTCGAACCGCGCGGAACCGTGGATCTCCCGCCGGCGCGCGTGCTTCGCTCCTCGCGGCCGGGCCGAAATAGCTTCGTGGCGGTCATCGAACGCTCCCGGCGTATGCCGCAAGCCGCCCGGCCAGCTCTCGCGGGCGGCTGAGCGCGATGTAGTGGCCGCCGTCCATCTCGTCGGCAATGAGGTCGAGTCGCTCGCGGGCATGGCGGCGCGCCCATGCAGCGGGGAACAAGCGGTCGTCCCGGCAGAGGAGGTATCTCGTTGGCACGTCCGGCCAGGCCTCGAGCGGCCAGGGCTCCTCGAGCGCCTTCGAGTCCTCGCCTCGTTCTCTCCGCTTCGCCTCCGCGGCGAGCGCGCGCGGGACGTCGTGGTAGAAGACGTCCTCGTAGCCGCTCTCCTCGTAGCCGGCGTTCGTCCACCAGTCTGCGAAGAGCTCGCCGGGCGAGGGGATCATCGCCGCCACGAGGACGAGCAGCTGGGCGGGGATGCGCGCACAGACGAGCGGCGCCGTGAAGCCGCCGAGCGAGTGCCCCACGACGACGAGGTCGCTGCGATCGGCGATCGCCTGGACGACCGTGTCGGCGTAGTCCCACCAGCCGGCCGAGTCGTCCTCGCTGGGGAGGTCGACGGCGATGGGGTCGTGGCCGTGCGCGCGCAGCTCGGACGAGACCAGGTGCCAGTCCCATGAGGTCCCGCCGCCGCCGTGGATGAGCGCGAACGTCGACACAGAAACGAGCCCGGCGGCGGTTACGGCCAGCCGACGCCGGGCGCAGGCGCCTCTGGACGCGCGCGACCCCGCGGCCCCGTGTCAGTGCGCCAGCATCGCATCCTTCGGCATGGCGAACGCGATCGAGTTGCCATCTGGATCTTTGATCATGATCGTGTCGACGAGATCGTTGCGGGCCGGCTCCGGGTTAGCGGCGAGTTCGGCTGAGCGGAGCTGCTGTGCGATCTCGTCGATGTCGCTAACGATCAGCGTGCAAGAGCCGTGACCGGCTCGTTCGGGCAGCTCATAGATCTGCAAGCCCCCTCCACGTTCCAGTCGCCACTCCATGACCTCCGACATCGGCTGGCTACCCGATCCGAGAAGCTTCTCGTACCACTTCGAGGATGCTGCTAGGTCGCGGACGGCAAGACTTGCGAGCGCATTGGTAATCGTCATCTTCTGTAAGTACCCCACTCGCGGCGACCCAGAACCGCCGATCTGTGTCGCGCAGCCCTCGCGCCGAACTCGAGAGCCGCCCTCTTGACTCTGTCGCAACGTCCAGGGCGATGTCCGTAAGGGCCAAAGCCGCTCTTCACGTACGGTGGCCTGGTTCACACGGTCGCGAAGGAGGACTCGACTGACTCGGCTCGAGGGCAAGGTGGCCATCGTGACAGGAGGCGGCCGCGGCATTGGCCGCGAGGTTGCGCGTGCTCTGGCTCGGGAGGGGGCGCGAGTCATGATCGCCGACCTCGGCTCGGCCCTCGATGGCACGGGCCGCGATGTCGCTCCGGCGGACGAGGCCGCGGCCGAGATCCGGGCCGAGGGCGGGACGTGCCGCGCGATGGCGGTGGACGTCGCCGATCCCGAGCAGTCACGCGAACTCGTCACCGAGACGGTGACGTGCTTCGAGCGGGTCGACATCCTCGTCAACGCCGCCGGCATCATCCGGCCGGGCTCGATCCTGGACCTGCGTCCCGACGATTGGGACTCGACGCTACGCGTGCACCTCGGAGGAACGCTGAGCACGACCCGAGGGGTCGCGGCGCACTGGGCGGCGGTCCAGGGCACAGGCCGCCGGCTGATCAACTTCTCCTCGGACGCCGGCCTCTACGGCGAGGGCTCCTACACTGCGTACGCAGTCGCCAAGGCAGGCATCGTGGCGCTGACGCTCAGTTGCGCGGAGACTCTAGGCCCACTGGGGGCGACCGCCAATGTGTTCATCCCCCAGGCGGCCACCAGGATGACGGCAAGCATTCCCGTCGACGAGCTGCCTGATTCCGATCGCTGGAAGACCGGCGAGTTCGACGCGGCGCACGTTCCGCCGGCCATCGTGTATCTCGCTAGCGACGAGGCGAACTGGATCTCGGGTCAGATCGTCGGCGGCTGGGGCTTCGAGGTGCATCTGTACTCCAGGCCCGAACGCATGCGGTCGATGTTCAGTCCCGGCCCCTGGGACCTAGACACGCTCTTCGGTCGCTTCCGCCAGGCGCTCGGCCCGGACGACGGCTCCGCGTAGCAACCGTCGGGGATCGCGGCCGGCGGCCCCGCGACAGCGGAATGTGGATCTGCGAGGCGGGCGGCCCATGGCCGATGATGAGCGCTGATGAGCGATGCGCGCTACGACGTGATCGGCGCGGAGTACTCCGTGACCAGACGGGAAGACCCGCGGATCGCTGCGCTGATCCACGCTGCGTTAGGTGGGGCACGGACAGTCGTCAACGTTGGCGCCGGCACGGGATCGTACGAGCCATCCGACCGGCATGTGATCGCAGTCGAGCCAAGCGCGGTGATGATCGCCCAGCGCGACTCGAGGCTGCCGCCGGCGATCCCGAGCGGCGCCTACCCGCTGCCCTTTGGAGATCAGAGCACCGACGCGGCGATGGCGATATTGACGATCCATCACTGGGACGAGGACCAGGCGCGAGGGGTCAGAGAGATGCGGCGCGTCGCACGAGGCCCAGTCGTGATCCTCACCTACGACCCGGAGATCAGCGCCCGCATGTGGCTGATCGCCGACTACCTCCCGGAGGTCGGCGAGCTCGATCGGCGCATCTTCCCCTCGCCTGAAACGCTTGCGCGGTGGCTCGACGCTGAGGTCGACGTCCGAGAGGTGCCGATTTCTCGCGACACGCCGGACTGGATGCTCGGTTCCTTCTGGGCCCACCCCGAGCGGGTCCTCGACGTCCAGGCACGCAACTCGACCTCCGGTTTCGCACGCATGCCGCCGGAGGTCGTCGACCGCGTGGTGGAGGCGGTCGGGCGCGATCTGCGAGACGGCACCTGGGAGCGCCGCCACGGTCATCTACGCCAGCTGGACGAGTACGACGCCGGGCTGCGGCTCGTCGTATCCGCAGGGCGCCCGATGAGCCGTTGAGATCGGGCGTGTAGCGGAGGAGCGTCCAACTTCAAACAGCACCCTCCTCGCAGGAAGTCTGTTTCACGTTTGCCCAGGGCGGGAAGGCCCCGGCATGCGGCATCGACTCACGCGATTGGCCATCATGAGCCTCACCGCGTGGGCAGTGCGCCGCTTCCTGGCCCGCCGGCAACCGCGCGGGTAAACCTTCTAGTAGCTCGGAGGCTGAGTCACCTTGCATTTGTTGGTGAAGACCCAACACGAGAGCTTCCTCGTCGACGTCGGCGAGGACGCCGTGTACGCGCAGGACCAACTCGCGGAGGCCAAGAAGTTGATGAACGAGACCGGCTCCGTCACGATCGGAGGCAGCCTGGTCGTAATGGCCAGCGACATCGAGTCGATCGCCCTTCAGGACTCCTGATCCTCTTGTCGTAGATCGCGCACGGTCGCGCCGGCAAGGACGGCGCGACCCATTCTGTAGCGGCATGTGGGCGGCCAGCGCCTCCGCGCCATGAATCCGCGGCGCGACGTCGTGCGTAGGGAGTTAGGGAGCATGACGTCCACGCCCGACGACTTCGGTCGACGTAGGGCTCGGCGCCGAGTCCAAGTGGATGAGACAACGCGAGCAGCGGCCGGTTCGAGCAAGCGGCCGCGTCGCGACCGGATAGCCGTGGGCGGACCCGCGTGGCTCGATCCGCTCCGCAGCGAGCTGGACTCTGCCGCAGCGCCTCATGTGTTCTTCTTTCCGCGACGACGACGCCGGCTGGGCGAGCGGCCGGCTCCTCTCGCTCCTCGACCTCTTCGCGCATTCGCGGTTCCGCTCGACCTCACCGTGATCCGGCCGCGCTCGACGCGTCGCTCGCGGCGAGGCTGCGGCGGCGGCGTGAGCAAAGCGGGCCCCTCGCTTTCCACGCCCTCCTCGGCCGGGAGGAGCGCGAGGACGTCGAGCGGCTCCTCGCCCTCCTCGCCGCCCACGGCAACGCACATTGCGTCCCGCTGAGCTCACTCGTCGACGTTTGACGCGCGCACGGCGCCCGGCGCCCGCGGCTCAGACGGACGTCTGGCCGGCCCTGCGTTCGGCCTCGGCCTTCAAGTGCCCCAGCCCGGACTCGAGGCCACGCTTCAGCGTCTTGCGCATCATTCCCGGCAACATCCGCGCCAACGGTCCCTCGAACGACTCCTCGGTCTCGACGTGGGTACCGCCGTGTCGCGGCTCCAACCGCCACACGTGAACGGCGTGGACGCCGAATGTCTTCCCCGTCCACCCGATCGCACGCGGCCGCTCGACCTCACGGATCGTCGAGGTGATCGTCGTCGCGCCCCCGGGCTTCCAGCGAAACGTCGTTCCCTCGGAAACCGGGCCACCCAACGAAAGGCTCTTCACGTCCGGGTTCCAGCTCGGCCAGGCCTCGAACGAGGTCAACACCTCCCACACGAGCTCCGGCTCAGCCGCCACGTCGGCCTCGCTCGACGCGAACACGGCCGCCTTCTCGTCAACCTTCAAAGCCGGCGAACCGTACCACCGAAACAGTCCGCACGTGTGCTACGGCGGGGTCGGTGCCTGGGCCGCCGGGGGCAGCTCCATGGACGCGCGGAGGTCGACGAGCGGCGTGTCGGGAACGCTCACGAGACCCCTGGTCGGGCGGTCGAGGTCGAACGTGATGAGGAGCAGCACCGAGACCAGCACGGCTGCGAGCACGACCGACACCACACCGCGCGAGATGATCGCGAGGTACATCGCCAGGAGGCTGAGGGCGATCGCTGCTCCGGCGACCTCGATCACGAGCACGGCGCAGGGGACACGGTTGTTGAGCGCGGACACCCGAACGGTCTGCATGTCGATCATCTCGTTGAGACTCTCGACGTAGAGCCTTGGGGCACTGTCCTCGGGAGAGCCGGCGAGCGCCTCGCCGGCAAGCTGCCAGAGCGAGCGGTGCAGGCTGTCGCCCTCCGCGATCGCTGCCCGCGACGCAGCGCTTCCCGGAACCGACTCCGACAGGAGGATGCTCGTGTCGGTGTAGCGCACCAGGTCCTCCAGGGAGCGCGTGCGCATCGGTTCCCGCAGCGTTTGTGCGCGGAGGTAGGTCGTGCCGATCGCGTTCGCATCGTCGACGACCGCTGCGCGCCGCGAGTCGTAACGTCCGACGGCCATCGTGAGGCCGAAGGCGAGTATGAGACCGACGATGCCGAGCAGCGCCGCCTGGAGGACGCCGAAGGGCTCCCGCAGGGTGGCGGCGTGCGCCTTCAGCCTTCGTCCGGCGACGACGCCCAGCAGCGTCGACCCAAGGACGATTCCGAAGATGATCAGCCCGAGCTCGACACTGCTCAGCCGGAAGAACAGCGGAGGCCCCCTCTCACGCGCAGGAAGGGTGGATCATGCGCGACGCGTCAGATGGAGCCCGGAGTCGCCGGATCGCGGCCGAGCTTCAGACGGTGGGATCGAGCACGCGACCGAGGAAGAGCACGGCGCCCGTCTCCGTGTCGCGGATCAGGTAGAGGAACGGCCGATCGGCCCTGATCACTGCGTCGGCCGGCGGCGGGAGCGACGTGGGTGTGACGACGATCGCAGTGGCCGCCGCGGCGACGGTGCCCTGCTCGTTGACCTCGATGTTGGCTGCGTGGATCGCGGCACTGATGTAGGGGTCCTTCGGCGCGATGCCCGTGAAGTCCGCCAAGCCCTTGTCGAACGGAAGCGTGAGCCCCAGCTCTGGAAGCGTGGCGACGAGGTCGACGCTGAGGCTGTCCTCCCAGCGCGGCAGGTAGAGATCGACGACGCCGGGGCGCATGGACTCGTCGATCTGGGCCAGCCGCTCCGCGCCGAAGTCCCGCTCGAGCTCGTCGAACTCGCCCGTCGCCGGCACGACGACGAGCATCGACAGCTCACCGTTCCCGTACGGAAGCTCCACGGCCGCGAAGCCCTGGGCGTCGGCGTAGCGTGCGGCGACGTGCGACTCGTGCATCAGTGGGACATCGACGAGGGAGCCGTCGCGGCGCGTGAACGGCTGCTCCTTCGTGGCCGACTCGTCGAAGGGCTGCGACCACGTCGCCTCCAGGTAGAGCGCATTGACGAGCACGAGTAGGGCTTCCGGATCGATCGCGCCCTCGGGCAGGAGCTCCGGGATCCGATTCTCGGTCCGATCCGCGACCCAGGCGTTGATCCGCTGCCGTGCGCCTTGGGCGTCGGCCAGGTCGAGACGCTCGGCCGGTGCGCCGTAGTAGGCGCCGAGTATCTCGACGAAGTCCTCGACCAGGTCGACGTCGACCGACGGGAACAGGCGATTCGCCAGGCGAAGCGTGGATTCGCCGGAGGCGGCGAGCGCCTGATCGAGGTCGTTGAAGGCGGCGTGCAACTCGGCGCCCGAGACAGGGAAGTGGAAGACGTCCTCGATCTGCGCCAGCGTCTCTCCGCGCGCTCCGGCTCCCGCCATGCCGAAGGCGAGGGCAATGCTGAGCGGCGAGAAGACGAGATTCTCCTCGTTTGCGCGCGAGGCGAGCAGCGCGTAGTAGTCGAAGCCGAAATGGTTCAGCCCGGCCGGCAGCGTGTTCACGCTCGCCGACCTTGCCGGCACACGCTCGATGTCCCCTCCGACCAGCACGGCCGCCTCCTCCCCGCTCGAGCTCCCGCCGGACGCCCCGGGCCGCTTATCGGCGCCACAGGCGGAAACCGCCAGGCCCACCGCCGCGAGCCCGATCCAGACCCACGGCCGCCGTGCCACGTGACGAGCCCCCAACATGGTTCTCGCTTGGACGCCGTGGGAGCACGAATCGTTCCCTGGCGGTTCCTCAGCCGGCCGCGTCGCCTTCGAGCCTCGCGGCCTCGACGAGCTTCGGCGGCGCCACCTCCGCGTACGCGTCCTCGGCGATCCCGGCGATCTCGTCCCAGTTCAGCCCGCGATCGAGCCGGACCCCGAGCCAGCCGCGGTGACCGACATAGGGCGGGACGAAGAAGCGCTCCGGATCGGCGTCGACGAGCATCGCCTGCAACCCGGCGGGTGCCGCGCACCAAACGGCGAAGCGGCCGTCGCCATGGTGATTCGTCAGCACCATCAGGAATGCCCGCTTGCCTCGCACGAAGAACGTCGGCGCGCCGTGGCTCAGCCGCTCGCTCGTCTCGGGCAACCCGAGGCAGATCTCGCGAATCCGCTCGAGCGCCTGCTCCCGCTTGGCTGCAGCGAGCACGAGCCGTATGGTCGCACAGCCGAGCTCAGTCGACGGCCACGAAGAGGACGTCGTGAGAGCCGGCGTCGGCCGCGACGAGCCGCAGCAGCCGCCTGCCCTCGACCTCGAGCGAGCCTACGGCCCGTTTGGCCAGGGGCCCGACGTGCTTGACGATGAGCCTGGCGCCCTCGTCGTCGCTGTCGAGCCGCCAGCTGCCGCGCACGAACCCGTCGTGGAGCACGGCGCCGTGAGCCCGCTCGACGAAGGCCGCTCCGATACGGCCCCGGTGCTTTTCCGGCACGAAGCGGCTCCGGTCGGCGTGCGAGAGCAGCGCGTTGTCGTACTCGGGCAGGAAGCGGGCCGGCGCCGGAGCGTCGGGCGCAGGCCTGGGCGCGTCGGGCAGGTCGAAGAGCTCGCGTCCGCGCTCGTCCCGGAAGACACGCAGCCGGGGTCGAAGCCGCTCGATCACGTCCCGCAACCCGGTCAGGCGCGACCAGGCCGCCACGTCGGCAACCGTCGCCGGGCCGAAGGCCTTGACGTAGCGCAGCACGACGTGGTCGAGGGAAGGCTCGGCGGCGAGAGGACGACCGAGCCAGGACTCGGCGGTCGTCGACGTGACTTGCCCAGTGCGTCCCCAGACTCCCCGGGGCGGCACCTGGACGAGGGCGAGGACGTTTCTGCATGCGTATCCGAGCGCGGCGGCATCGTGCTCGGGAAATCGCTCCGCGAGCGCAGCACGCAGCTCACCGCCGGTGCGCGGCCGCTCGGCGAGGAGCGCACCGGCGTGGGCAAGAACCGGGCCGAGATCCATCGCCGCCAGGGCAGGCCCATAGTCGCGGTGGCGGGCAAGCTCTCGATCGAGCACGGGCTGCATCAGCGGTCGGAGCACCACGCAATCCTCGGCCGTGACGAGGTGAAGAGTCGCGCGCATGAGGACGATGCGCACGACCTGCCGCTGCACGAGGAGCTCCGCCAGCTCGTCAGGGCGGAACTGCTCGAGTCGCGACCACAGCCCCGTGTAGGGATTCAGCGGCACCTGCGCCTGCAGGCCGACGAGATGCTCGATCGCCTCGAGCACGGGCATACGGGAGCGGCGGAGCAGGAGCTGACGCTCGAGGGTCGCCCGATTGAGCGCCCGCTGACCGAGCACGTCCGTGCTCATGACGAAGCTGACTCCAGGGTTAGCGCTTCACGCGCACGACGATCGGGCCGCTGGCGGCGCTCTTCGACACAGCCCGGTACGTCGTTTGCGCGGTGGGCCTGACCTGGAAGCTCCAGGGAGCGTCGGACCCGACACGCACCGACCCGAGTCGCGTGTACGAGCTCGAGTAGGCGCCACGGGCGAAGATCGTGACGACCTCGGACGCGCGCTCGCTGCTGACCTGGCCCGAGAGCGTGACCCGGGAGCCGCGCTTCACGCGCTTCCGGTCGGCGGCGATCGAGATGGACGCGTCGCGAACGGCGAGCATCGGCACGCGAACGGCGACGTTGGTGACGCCCGGGCCGGGCAGCTCGTCGGCGAGGCAGATCGTCGTCCGGAGCACCTCACGCTGGCGGCGCTCCGTGAACCCTTGCGGCCAGCTGACGAGGTGGCGGATCTGCACGGCCGCCTCGAACTGCTGCCTGCGGAGCTGGTCCGCGATCAGCTGCCGGGCCGACGTGACGCTCAGGTCGAGCTCGGCGAGCGCAGCCTCATAGGCAGTGGAGTCCCCGCCGAAGCCGCGCCCGACCACTGCCTGCTCGGCGTAGGCGAGGTCGGCTGAGGAGGGATCGGCATCCCCGTTCACGTAGATGAGCCTGTTCAGCAGCGCCGTCAGCGCCTCCTGACGGTTCCCGAACGCAGTCTCGAGCTCCTCGACGGAGGTCGATTCGATCGGCCCCACTTCGGTCGTGCACTGGCGTCCCGGCGGAAGCCGGATCTGACCGAGGGTGAGCGAGGCGTTGAAGCCCGGGCCGGCGACCTGAGGCCCGTCGCAGAGCGTCGGGTCGCGCGTCCAGAGGTAGACGCAGGCAGCCCTCGGCTTGTCCACATCGGCGCCGGCCACGTCGAACGTGCCCCATCCCCAGGACCAGATCGATCGCACTCCGAGCTCCGAAGCGACCTGACGGGCGGCCAGCGTGTCCTGCTTCACGATCTCGAGCCACGCGTCGCTGGGCTGTAGCCCCTCGCGCCCACCCTTTCCGGGCCCTGACTGGAAGCCGAGCACCAGCGCCAGGCGGTCCGCGGGGATGCCGATGTTCGTGAAGCGCGTCACGGCCGCCCTCATGGCGATGCGACGCGTTCGCGCGCCCACGATCGGGCCCATGTCGTAGATGTGCGGGGCGTTGAAGTGCATCTGGCGGACGATGTGCGCGTACTGCGAGACCTCGAGCCACCAGGCCCGCGCGTCGCCGTCGACGAACGGCGCGCGGTTGCCGCTGTGCGGGCCGGCGACGAGCAGGAACGGCACCGCACCTTTCCCGGCGAGCGCCTTCAGGAGGCCCAACACGTTCTGGCGGTACAGGAGGTTCTCGTAGAGCCAGGGCGTTGGCTGGTGGCCGCCCCAGAGCTCGTTCAGGGCGATCACGGGGTGCTCGCAGCCGGACGAGGCCACCGCCCGCGCGTACAGGTCCTCCGCACCCGCTGGGATCGTCGCCGGGTCCGCCGGCGACGCCGGCGTGCCGACGTAGCGCTGCAGCTTCATCCACCAGAAGACGGTTTGCGCACCGAGCGCGCGCAACTGGGCCGGGCCGGCCAGACCGGACGACGCGAGCACGAGCCCTGGACGACCGAACAGCTGGAGGCGGAAGCTCACCGATCCGTCCGCGAAGTCCACCCACAACGGGCGCGATTCGGGCAAGCCGCACGGGAGGTCGGCCGCCGAAGCGCGGGCCGTTCCGGCGAGGCAGAGCAGGAGCGCGGCTACGAGGGCGATTCTCTTCATGCTCATCTGCCCGCGAGCGCGAAGCTGCGAGCATCGGGAAACCAAGGGCCAAAGATAGCCACCCGGGAGGAGGTTCCGCCCGTTCAGGCGGCCGGCACGACGAGCACGGGTACCCGCGAGCGGTGCAGGAGCTTGTGCGGCACGGAGCCGAGCAACGCGCTCGCGAGCGGCCCCTCGCCGTGCGTGCCCACGACGATCATGCGAGCCTCCCGCTCCTCCGCGAGGGCGATGAGCGCGTCCGCGGGTTTCTGCGGCACGAGCTCGACCTCCAGCTCGACCTCGGCCTCGCCCACCCGCGCGATCGCGTTGGCGGTGGCAGCTTCGCCGAGCTCGCGGAGTGCGCGCTCGTGCTCCTTGTACTCCTCGCCTCGGAGACGCTCCGGCGGGGCGTACCCGTACGAGACGACGATACGGTCACCGAACGCGTGCGCGATGTCGACGGCGACGTCGAGAGCGGCGTTCGCGGACTCGGAGTCGTCGTAGCCGAGGATGATGTCGGCCATGTTTAGTGCTCCCGTCCGGAACCACACTCGTGCCCTGGCGCCTGCAAATCGGCGCCGGGCTGCGTCCTCAGTCGCGCACGTATCCTCCGGATACGCACGCTCCCTGCGTCCTTGCCCGGCTTGCTTTTCGGCCCCAGGATCATGAGCGTGGTTCCGACCAGGAACACTCAGATCTCCTCGGCGGTCAGCTTGACCCGGCCGGCCGCCACGTCCGGGTCGACGGCCTCGAACGGTCGCCTCGAGAAGTACCGCTCGTGGCCGGTGAGCCGCCAGAGCACGAGTAGCACGACACCGAGCAGGAGGAAGCCGACGCCGATGACGAGGGGTGGCCCGACGCCGAGCCAGGTCTGGCCGGTGTAGGAGTTCTCCGGATCTGTGAAGTCGATGCACGACTTCGCGAAGAGGTAGAACAGGATCCCTGCGCCGACGAGCGGGGCGACGCCGATGAAAAGGAAGTTCTTCGCGGAGCGGAGCAGCTCGTGCCGGTAGTACACGGCGCACGCGACCCCGGAGAGCGCGTAGTAGAACGCGATCATCAGCGACAGAGCCGAGATCGTGTCGAAGAGGAAGTTCTCGGAGATGAAGTTCGCCGGCACGTACCAGACCATGGCTCCCGCGGCCACGACGATCGTGGAGAACGCGGGCGTTCGGAAGCGGGGATGGACGTCGGCGAAGCGGCGGGGCAAGGCGTCTGCTCTGCCCATCGAGAATGTCGTGCGCGAGGCGGGGATGATGGTCGTCTGCGTCGACGAGATCGCCGAGATCACGATGGCGAGCACGATGATGTTGTCCCAGGGCGAGCCGAGCACCCCTTCGCCGAGCACGGCGAAGATGCTCTCGTCGTCGTCGAACTCCTCCAACTGGCCGACACCGGCGTACGCCACGACCGCTGTGCTGACGGCGACGTAGGTCACGAGCAGGACGAGCGTGCTGACCATCGCGGCGAGGCCGGGCGCGCGTGTCGAGTCGGTCGTCTCCTCGGTCAGGTTCACGGCGCTCTCCCAGCCCCAGTAGATGAAGACCCCGATCAGGAGCCCCGATACAAGCGCCGAGAAGTTGTCGATCGCGAACGGCGAGAACCACGACGCCTCGGGGGTGATCGACTCCGGCGTCGCGTTGTCGGTGTACACCTTGATCAGCGCGGCCGCGGCGAAGATGAGCAGCGCCACGACCTGCGCCAGCGTGAGCACGTTCTGGAGCCGCGCCGAGAGCTCGGTGCCGATGACGCAGATCGCCGTCATGACCACGATCACGGCGCACGCCAGCGCCGTCACCGCGATCCGGGAGTCGGCTGCGCTGTCAGCTCCGATCAGCACGTAGAAGTAGCGCGCGCCGACATCGGCGAGCGAGCCGACGACCAGGATGCCGGTCGTGGTGACGGCCCAGCCGCCGATCCAGCCTGCGTACGGCCCCATCGCCCGGGTCACCCATGAGAACGTCGTGCCCGCGTCCGGGTCGGCACGGTTCATGTAGAAGAACGCCGCCGCGATCAGGAACATGGGGATGAACGATGTGAGGAGCGCGGCAGGAGCCTGGACGCCCACGACCGCGACGACCGTGCCGATGACGGCGGCGAGGGAATAGGCGGGCGCCGTCGAGGCGAGCCCGATCGACAGGCCGTCGACGAACCCGATCGCACCCGCTTTGAGCCCGGCTTCCTCGCGCGCTGCCAGCTGCCCCTCCTGCCCCGAGTCGAGGCGCGAAAGTGTATGCGGTCTCAACGTCCGCGGGCCGCGCGGAAACCGTCCAGCAGGTCGACCTCTACGGTTCGGGAATCAGCTCTCGCGCGAGCGGCGCCGGGCGTTCGTGCCCTCGGCCAGGATGCCGAGCATGACGCCCACGGCGCCCACGATCACGATGACGACGAGCAGCCAGGTCATTGCTCTCGTTGTCGGCATGCACGTCGGCGGGGTTTAGGGCACCTCCCCCGCCCGCACCGTGTCCGCTGGGGCCGGATCTCATCCGCCCCGCCCGCGCCGGCACCTGCCGTGGGCGGATCGGTTGCAACCGTCGTTTCGTAGGGGCCGGATCTCATCCGGCCCGCGAACCGACCTGCGCGCTTCGACCGGCGCTACGCCGCCGTCCGTAGGGGCCGGATATATCCGGCCCCTACACGAGCAATCCCGCCCACAGCGGGCCGGATCAGTCCCCCGTCAAACGATCCCGTCCACAGGACGTAGGGGCCGGATCTCATCCGGCCCGCCGCCCGCGGCCTCACCGACCCGCGCTGTGGTACTCCTCGTTCGGGATCCAGCCGAGCGCGTTTGCCATCCGGTTCGTGAGGTTGAACATGGCCGCGACCTCGGCGATGTCCATCACATCCTCGTCCGTGAAGCCGAGCTCGCGCAGGGCCTCGATGTCGGCCTCCGTGCAGCGGTGCGCCTCCTCGGTGATCTTGACGGCGAAGTCGAGCATCGCCCGCTGTCGCTCGGAGAGGTGCGCGTGCCGGTAGTTGGAGGCGAGCGCGTCGGCGAGGATCGGATCGCCGGTGAGCACGCGCACGGCCGCTCCGTGGGCCGTGAGGCAGTAGTAGCAGCGGTTCGTCGCGGAGACGACCGTCCCGATCATCTCCCGCTCCGCTTCCGTGAGTCCCGACTCGCCCTTGAGGAGCTCGTCCATGTGCTTGCGCCAGCGCAGCAGGTGCTCCGGGCGCAGGGCCCAGGCACGGAGGACGTTCGGGACAAAGCCGAGCTTCTCCTGAGCGCGACCCCAGAGCGAGCGAACCTCCTCGGGCAGCTCGTCCTCGGCCGGGACGTGCACCCAGGCGATGCGCTCGGCGGTGGCCTTCCGGTTACGGGCGCTGCCCACAAAGGGCAGGCTACAATGCGACGGCTCGGGGGCGTAGTTCAGTTGGTTAGAACGCCGGCCTGTCACGCCGGAGGTCGCGGGTTCGAGTCCCGTCGCTCCCGTACCGCTCTAGCCCGCTTCTAGAGCGGGATTGCGCTCTGGCCGATCGGCCATTACGGCGAGTCCGACGCCCAATCGACGCCCGATCGGCCGGCCCGCGCCTCCAGCCGGGCGCGGATCGCCGCCTCGGAGTCGCGGGCGAGATGGCCGTAGGTCTTGTCGATCGTTCTGACCGAGGCGCCCATGACGCGGGACAGCTCGAAGATCGAGACGCCGGCGGCGAGCGCCTCCGTCGCGAACGTGTGCGCAGATGGTAGGGGCCTCGTCGCTCGCTCCCGGCGCCCAGCGACGAAAGAGCAACTCGCCTGGCCCTACCCAGCGGCCCGCCTGACGCTGCCGGATCGCGATTCCGCCCGGGCGAGGCAGCGCCGGCGCGGCATCGGCTGCCGCCAAGATCGAGGGCGCAAACTCCAACACAGCTCACTCTGCGACAACGATGGAGCGGAGCGCGCAGGCAGCGACCATCGACGAGGTCGCGCAAGGTGCTCGGAGCGGACGCGACAGGTACCGTAAGGCCCCCATGGGCCGGAACATCCTCGTTGTCAGTACCGTCGAATATGCCGACGACGTTCTGCGCGCACACGTCGCGGAGACCGACGTAATCAAGGTCGTAGTGCCGGTCGTGCGGCAAGGACTGCTGGACTGGCTCGCGAACGATCAGAGAGCCTTCGGGCATGCCGAGGAAGTCGCCGACCACACGGCTGAGCAGCTGTCTGGCGAAACGGTTGAGGCCGTTGCCGGCGAGGCCGACGTCGATCTGGCCATCCACGACGCTCTCGCCACATTTCCGGCGGACGAGATCATCGTTGCGGTTCGTTCAGCGGACAGGGCGGGACTTGTAGAGAAACTCGCGCTGGACGATGCGCCGCGGCACAGCATCGAGGGAGTGCCTGTCCGCTTCATCGTGATCCGAGACTAGCGCGGGCGCGGCCCCTTCGACCCTGCTACAGAACCTGTGCCGCGGTTGCCGCAGACGTACCCAGAGTCAGTCGCGGTCCAGGGAATCCGATTCCCTATCCCTTGGCCCTTCAGCGTTGCTCCCCCGCTTCCACCCGCATGTCCTCGTAAGGATTGTCATCGATGAGCGACGCTACGCGCCCGTCTGAACGGTTCGAGAACCGTCGTGTGGGTAAGAAGAGCGTATGAGGCCCAAGACGAGCGGTCGGCTTCCGGACCCTGATCCGGTACCTCCCACGCCAACGCCTGATCCGGGACCGCCAGTTCCCGACCCGGATCCTGTGCCACCTGCGCCTGTCCCCGACCCCGGTCTCCCCGACCCGCAGCCACCTGAGACCGAGCCGCCCGGACACCCACCGGGGCGAATCTAAGGCGCACCTCCCCACGCGTGCGCCGACACGGAATCCGACACTCTGGAGCGGTCACGTGCGGCGCGCAGGTACCGAGAACCGGTGGCGCGTCTGGCCGAACGTACCCTTGGCGAACGCGAGTACCTTGGCGGGCTTCACCGAGAACACGAGGACCGCGCCACTCCCGCCCTCGTGCCGGAAGCGGCCGTCGTGCACCTCGTAGTGCCAGCGCCCGTCCCACTTCCTCGCCCACATCTCTGCGAGACGTTCGAGAACGCTCTCGTCCCTCACCTGGACGGCCTCGCCCTCGACCACGACGTCGAGCCCTCGCTCCCACTCGTTGCAACCGGTCGCCAGAATCACGTTCTGATTGGTTCTCAGGTTCACTGCCTTCTGCTCGCCGGGGCCGGTGGCGAAAAAGATGGCGTCATCGAGCCAGACAGCGACAAGCGGCGTCACATGCGGTCGACCGTCCGCTCGGACAGTCGAGATCCAGAACAGCTTGGCCTCTTCTAGCGCGCGGCGTGTCTCTTCCCAGTCGGTCGCGACGCGTCCCGGTCGCTGAATCGTGTGTCGAGCTCAGTCACGGGCTGCTTCATCAGGCTCTCCTTTCGATCCCGGGTCTCAGCGGGCCCGCTGGCCGTCCTGTCGACGTCTAGGTGGTCTCTCGATCTCATGCGGCGGTGTGCTCGAGGATCTCTCCGACGATGGTCTCCAGTCGACTCCAGCAACGCCGTGGGCGGCTCCGTCCAGCTCATGAAGCGGTGCAGGCGCCGGAAGAGACCTGAAGCCGTCCTCATCTCGACTACCCCTCGTCCGGCACGCACGCCCGCAAGACGAACCCCCAACGGCACCCACCGCCCTCAGCAGCTACATCGCACGGGACTACTACGCACGCCTTCGCGACCTCACATGGCCAGTGCTCCGGTACCCGCCAACTCACCAGGGACACCTGCGTCGCCTGGGCCAGAGTGCGGAATGTCACCCGGCACGACGGTCGTGCTCACGCGGCTTGCTTCGTCGCCTCGCCTTGCTCCGTCTGCTCGTGCACCCAAGCCAGGATTGCCTTGGAATGGCTGATGATCCTGCCGTCGGGGAGCTTGAGCGTGGGTAGCTTTCTCGTCCCAGTCGCCGCGAAGAGCTGATCGCGGGAACCCCGACGCAGGAACGGAATCGGACTGCCGTGTGCGGCGATGACTTTCTGGTAGTCGATTCCTGCGCCTCGCAGTGCTTCCTGAACGCGCCGACAGGGGTGGAACCGTGGCCCGGCCTCGTCTCCGTCACAAACAAAAAGCGTCGGCTTCTCCGGCATGTTGATCCTCCCGAATGGGTGGGTTCTGGACTTCGTTTCCCTCTGCGCTAGAGAACCATTCGCGGTGAGCGGCATACCCTGCGCCAGCGTGCTCTCACTCGAAAGGCCCGCCGGCCACCGTTCGGCTGTCCGACGGAACGCAGCATCGGGCAGGGGCAGCGCGGACGAAAGGTGTTAGTGATGCTCACAGTCGAGTGTGAGCAGCCGGGCGATGTCAGCCGTGGCAACGAGCCTAGAGCCCAGCAACCACGCGGCGTTGAGCTCATGCGGGTCCCGCGTTGAGGGGTACTTGGGCTGTGAGAGGGGCCGAACGAGCGATCTTCCATGGGTGAAAGGAGTTCGGGGCCTAGGTCGGCGAACAGGCTCGGGCCTGCCCGGACCGCCGGATGGCGCAACCCTAGATCGAGTCTCAATCCAATGCGCCGCCCGTGCCGAAGTAATGGACCGGCGCCGCTGCCCACACGCTGCCTGTCGGTAGCCGGGCGGCGGCGCCGTCTCCTGGAGGGAGCGGAGCGCGCCAGGCTGCGGCCCCATGGGCGCTCCGTCCACTCTCCACGGTAGCGGGTCCGCGATTCGCGGAGGGTTGACACGGTCTGACCCAGTGTGCGAGGCGACGTCGGTGTAGAAGTCCTTCGCGGCGGCCAGGTCCTCGACGAATCGCGTGATCGCGGCCATCCCTTCCGGCCACGGTGCCTGTGCGTTTTCGTCGCTCTGAGTCGACTCGTTCATGCATGACGTTCGTCGTCCCGAGCGCCAAATCGGCCGAAGGTGGGTTTTCACACACCAACAGACCCCAGCGCCGAGATGCGTTAGGTTGGCCGCCCGCCGAGGCAAGTGCGACCGCGAACCGGAGGTCAGCATGGAGGCGAGCCGCTACGACGTCCTGATCTACCGAGACTTCTCCGACCCTCTCGACGAGTCACCGCCACAGGGGCGAGAACGCGAAGAGGCTCGGCTTCGGCGATGAGCTGATCGTCGTCGCCGTCGGGCCGGGTATCCACGAGGGACGAAGCACGATGATCCTCTCTGGGCTGGAGTCCGACACGTTCCAGCGCTGGCTCGACAGACGAGGACCCAAGCCCGAGACGACCTGACGACGGCGACGGGCGCGACCCGCGACCTGCCTGGGGAGGGCACCAGTCATTTGTCGCGAGCCGCCGCCTGGGCATAGCCGGTCCGGCTACTCGTCGGCCGGCGCGTGCTCGACCTGGCAGCGGATGACATGCGGGGCGGCCTCTTCCGTGCTGAGCAGGCGGTACCGCTTGCCATCGGCATAGATGTAGTCTCCGACGTCCAGCCGCTCAGCCTCCGGCCCGTAGGACTCGTCGCGAACGTGCCTCTCGCCCTCGTAGAAGTGGAACGTAGTGCTCTCCACTCCGCGCACGGTAGCTCACAGAGGTTCCCCGCCCTTGTCGAGTGGGCCGCCGGTCACGGGGTCAGGGGACGAGGAGCTCCTCGGGGCCCGCCTACGGCCGAGCAGCGTCCCACCCCAAGCCTAGGCGGAATATCCCGAGTCAAATTCGCTGTCGCACGTCGGCCCCACCGATCCGCGCAAGCCTCTCCCTCTCGACCTTGGTAAGCCTCGGGTCGGAGGGCCGGGCGCGGAGACCGCCGTTGCCAAGAGCGCCACGGCTCAGCCGAGGAGCAAGACGCTGGCGGTGAAGGTCGCGAAGAGCGCCGACCAAGCGAGGATGGCTTTGGCGGCGAAGCGACCGCGGTGGTGGAGTGAGCGTAGTGCGAGGAGCCCTCCGGCGAGGGCGAGGGCGCCGGCGAGGAGGGAGAAGCGGTCGAGCTCCCAGCTTGTGAATGCCACGCCGATGGCGACCGGGACGGTGGACTGGAAGGCCATGGCGCCGGTGATGTTGCCGAGTGCGAGGGCGTCCTTGCCCTCGCGTACCCAGAGGAAGCTGTTGGCTTTCTCGGGCAGCTCGGTTGCCAGCGGCGCAATCAGCAGAGCGAGCAGGAGCGGCGACACATCGAGCGAGTCGGCGATGGCGATCAGCTGCTCGACGATGAGGTGGGCACCGCCGATGATGAGCGCAAGCCCCGCAGTGAACTGGACAGCGATCATCCAGCTGGCGGGCGGGTCCTTCTTGGTCGGGTCGGCGATCAGGTCCGGGAGCTCCTCTTGGGCCTGGACGGTGCCGCCGCGGCGCACGGTGGAGACGACATAGATGCCGTAGCCGACGACCAAGCCGACCGCTCCGATCAGCCGCAGCTCCCATGGCGCTCCGATCCCGACAGCGAGCGCCGCGGCGAAGCAGAGAAGGAAGAAAGAGAGATCGCGCCTCAGCGTTTGGCGATGCAGGCGCAGCGTACGGCCTTGGTCACGTCGTTTCGCGTACATGAGAGCCGTCACGCCGACCAGCGCCATCGCCACCGTGGCGAGCAGAAATGGGGCACCGATGATCGCCCCGATGGCGACCTGGTCGGCCTGGGGATCGTTCCGTAAGACGGCGACGATGGGGATGACCGATTCCGGCAGCGCCGTCGAGACGCCGGCGAGAAGCGTGCCCACGGCTCCGACCCCGAGCTGCAACCGATGGCCGGCCCACTCCACCGCGTTCGTGAACAGCAGCGCACCCCCAAGGACGGCCGCGAACCCGCCGGCGAGAAGGAGCAGAGACACGCCTAGGTGGGTAGCTGGTGGCCCGTCGCGCCCGGCGGAATGATCACGCAGGGACAGGGAGCCTTCGCCCCGAGCCGCGAAGAGACGCTCCCCAGCACGGCCGATCGAAGGGTGCCGCGACCTCGCGAGCCGATGACAACGAGCGCCGCCGCCTCCGCATCCAGAACCTCCAGGATCCGCGCGTGGCGGGCGCCGTCGGTGTCATCGACACAGCAGACGATTCGCTCCATCCCGAGCCATATACCCCGCCGCATGCCCGGCAAACGGCAGCCAGCAACCTCCGCCCGCGCCACTTTGGATGAAGGTCGGGCCGGAACCTCCTGATCGATGACTCTAGCGCGGTCGTCGAGTCCTACGATCGATCACGTCTTTCCGGGAAGGAGCATGCGATGGGCAAGTTCAAGGTGAGCATCTCGATGTCGCTCGACGGCTACGTCGCCGGTCCCGACCAGAGCGAGAAGAATCCACTCGGGATCGGAGGAGAGCAGCTTCACGAGTGGGTGGTTCCGCTCAGGGCATTCCGCGAAAGCCACGGAGAGCAAGGCGGCGAGGTCAACGCGAGCACGCCGATCGCCGAGGGGGTCCTCGGCAACGTGGGCGCGACCATCATGGGCCGAAACATGTTCGGTGGCGGGCCTGGCCCGTGGGGCGACGACCCCTGGAAGGGCTGGTGGGGAGACAACCCGCCCTTCCACAACTCGGTCTTCGTTCTCACCCACCACGCGCGCGAGCCGCTGGAGATGCAGGGCGGAACCACCTATTACTTCGTCACGGATGGAATCGAGGCAGCCCTCGAGCAGGCCCGGGCAGCCGCCGGCGACAAGGACGTGTCTGTCGGCGGCGGTGCGGGCGCGGTGCAGCAGTACCTGGCGGCGGGTCTGCTGGACGAGATCGTCGTCTCGATCGTCCCCCTGATGCTCGGAAGCGGCGCACGGCTGTTCGACAACCTGGGCGACGCCAAGCCCAGGCTCGAGCAAGTTCAGGCAATCGAGGCGCCCGGAGTCACGCACATCAGATACGCGCGCGTGTAGACGGGCCGGCAGTCGGTATCGGCGACGTCCGCAGTCGGGTCGAGCGGATGAGGTTCGTGAATGCCATCTGCCGCTTCGTCGAGCTCGCCCAGCGTTGACGAGAAGCATCAGCTCCGCGTGCTATCGGGTGAGGCACGTGCGGCACACCGGCGATCTGCGTGCGGACTACGAGCCGGCCACCTCCGGCGTGCGAGCCCAGGCGTGCCAGGAGTCGACCTCGATCCACGCGCTGAAGCGACGGCGATCCCGGTCTGGATAGGAGCTGCCGGTGTAGCGTCTGGCCAGCCGGTCGATGTCCACGAGACCCACGTCCTCGGTGAGCGAGACGACGCGGCCCATGACGGTCACGTGCTGGTACCAGTCGCCTTCGGCGAGCACCGTCAGCGACACGCGGGGATCCTGGCGCAGGTAATCGAGACGGCGCCGCGATTCGTCCATGTTGACGAGTACGCGACCGTCGTCCCAGTCGTACCAGGTCACGGCCGAGTGCGGCGACCCGTCCTTGCGGATCGAGGCTATGACCGCCGGGTTCGGTCTGGCGATCAGGGTCTGAAGCTCGTCCGGCAGTGGGGCTTTCGGCATGGTTCTCCTTCCCGATTGGCGTGACGGAATCTACCGAGCACGCGGCCGGCTTCCCCGAGCGGACACAGGTCGGCTTAGGTGGATCGCATGAGGGGCGCGAACCTCTGCCGGCAGAGCGATGGATCTCGACACCTCCTCGGATCTCAATCGTTCTCACCCTGCGGGAGCGCCGAATCGAAGAGATCATGGCATTCGTCACCCGGGAGACGCTCTAGCGCGTCGGTCTGCCCGAGTCGATCGCGCAAGGGGCACGAGCATGGGACCGGTCGAGATCGCGAAAATGACGGGGTGACGGTCAGCGAGATGCTCGAGCGCGGCCGGGCGTCGTACGCGAAGCACGCCTGGCTGGACGCCTACGAATCGCTGTCGCGGGCAGACGAGAACGATCTCCTGGAGCCAGGGGACCTGGAAATGCTGGCCAGGTCGGCGTACATGCTCGGTCGGGACGACGACTACATCCGTTGCCTCGAGCGCGCCCATCACAGCCACCTGGATGCCGGCAATGTCCCGAGCGCCGCGCGCTGCACATGGTGGATCGGGCACAACCTGTTCATGCGCGGGGAGACCGCTCGTGCGAACGGTTGGTTCGGCCGCGGCGACCGGTTGCTCGACCGGGAGGGTCGCGACTGTGTCGAACACGGCTATCTCCTGATACCTGTCCTGCTCCAGGCCGATGCGAGCTCGGCGTATGCAACGGCGACGGAGGTGGCCGCGATCGGCGAGCGCTACGCGGATCCAGACCTCATCACGATTGCGCGGATGGGCCAGGGCCACGCCCTGGTTCGGCAGGGTCGGGCCGAGGAGGGCCTCCGGCTGGTGGACGAGACCATGGTGGCCGTCACGGCGGGCGAGCTGTCGCCGATCGTCGCCGGCATCGTCTACTGCAACACGATCGCGTTCTGTCAGCAGGTGCACGAAGTGCGCCGCGCCCGCGAGTGGACCAATGCCCTGACCAAGTGGTGTGACCGCCAGCCCGACATGGTCGCGCACACCGGCGTCTGCCTGGTGCATCGTGCAGAGGTCATGCAGCTCCAGGGGGCCTGGCGGGCTGCTCTGGAGGAGGTGCAGCAAGCCGGTGAGCGCCTCCGCCACGGTGTGTTGAACCAGCGCATCGCGGGGAGCGCCCTCTACCGCCAGGGGGAAATCCAGCGCCTGCAGGGGGAGTTCGCGGCTGCCGAGGACGCGTACCGCGCCGCAAGCCAGCTCGGCTTCGAGCCACAACCGGGGCTGGCGCTGTTGCGGCTGGCCCAGCGCAAGGGCGACGCCGCGGCCGCGGCGATCCGCCGAACGGTGGACGAGACCGCGGGCCCGTTGAAGCGTGCCGGGCTGCTGCCCGCCCACGTCGAGATCATGCTGGGCGTCGGAGACCTCGAGGAAGCGCGCCGTGCCTCCGACGAGCTCGACGCGATCTCGGAGGCTCAGGCGAGCGACCCGGTCAGTGCGACGGCCGCCCACGCAGGCGGTGCGGTGGCCCTCGCCGAGGGCGACGCCCGGGGCGCGCTGACCAGGCTGCGTAACGCGCTCGGCACATGGCAGGGGCTCGAGGCCCCGTACGAGGCGGCGCGCACGCGCGTTCTGATCGGACTGGCCTGCAGCCAGATAGGCGACGACGACACCGCGGCTCTCGAGCTGGAGGCGGCACGCGCGGTCTTCGAGGATCTGGGAGCGGCCACGGACCTGAGTCGGGTGAGGTCGCTCATGGCACCAGCATCGTCGAAGGACACCCATGGCCTGTCCGCACGCGAGCTGCAGGTGCTACGCCTCCTCGCGCACGGCAAGACCAACAGAGCGATCGCCAGTGAGCTCGTCCTCAGCGTGAGGACGGTCGACCGGCACGTCGGCAACATCTTCGTCAAGCTCGGCGTCTCGACGCGCGCAGCAGCCACCGCGTTCGCCTACGAGCACGAGCTGCTCTGAGTGAAATCACCCATTCCGCCGGACGGCGGAAGTTGGGTGGTTTCTCCGAAGCTCTCCCCGTCGCGCCCTCCTACTGTCGGTCGGAAGCGCTCCATCCGACCCCGAGAGGAGTTTTCATGAGCCAGCCATACGACGCGATCGTCGTGGGCGCGCGCTGCGCCGGATCGCCGACGGCGATGCTGCTCGCGCGTAACGGCCACCGAGTGCTGGTGGTCGACCGGGCGACGTTCCCGAGCGACACCATCTCGACGCATCTCATCCATCCGCCAGGCGTGACGGCGCTCGAGCGCTGGGGGCTGCTCGACCCCGTCCTCGCGACCGGAAGCCCGCCCATCGACACCTACTCGTTCGATCTCGGACCGTTCACGATCGAGGGAGCCCCCGGGCCCGACGAGTCCCCGGTCGCGTACGCACCCAGGCGGACAGTGTTGGACGAGTTGCTCGTCGAAGCCGCCTCGCAGGCCGGGGCAGAGGTTCGCGAACGGTTCACGGTCGAGAGTCTCGTCTTCGAGGACGGCCGCGTCGTCGGCGTTCGCGGCCACAGCAAGGGTGGCGAGACCGTCACCGAGCTCGCTCGGGTGGTGATCGGAGCCGACGGCCGTCACTCGCTCGTCGCGGACGCGGTCGAGGCCGCGGAGTACAACGAGAAGCCTCAGCTGCAGGTGAGCTACTACACATACTGGAGCGGCCTGCCGATGAGCGGCCGCTTCGAAACCGCGCTCCGTCCTGGTCTGGGTTACGCGGCGTGGCCCACGAACGACGACCTGACGCTGATCATCGCCGGCCGCACGATCGACGAGTTCGACGCCGTCAGAACTGACATCGAGGCCACCTACCTCGAGACGCTCGAGATCGCTCCGGCATTTGCCGAGCGGGTTCGGGGCGCAAAGCGCGAGGAGCGCTTCGTGGGCACCGCGGTCCGGGGCTACTTCCGCGAGCCCTTCGGCCCCGGCTGGGCTCTGGTCGGCGACGCGGGCTACAACAAGGACTTCATCACCGCGCAGGGCATCCACGACGCATTCCGCGACGCCGAGCTGTGCGCCGCCGCGCTCGACGAGACATTCTCGGGCGCACGCAGCTTCGAGGAAGCGATGGGCGAGTACCAGGCGCGTCGCGACGGGCAGGTCCTGCCGATGTACGAGTTCACGGCCGAGCTCGCGGCGCTCGCGCCTCCCTCGCCCGAGATGCAGCAGCTGCTGAGCGCGGTCAGCAGGAGCCAGGAAGCGATGGACGGGTTCGCGCGCGTCGCCGCAGGAGTGACGTCACCGGCCGAGTTCTTCTCCGAGCAGAGCGTCGGACGCATCCTCGCCGCCGCAGCGTAGGTCGCGCGTTCGCCGATGGTCACCTGCTCGGCCGGATCGCGGGCGACAACCCCAGCCGTCTGCGCGGCCATGGTTAGTCGTCGAGGATCGTCAGGTCGAGCAGACGGAGTCGCTCCGGGTCGGCGAGGATGTCGATCGCGACGATCTTGCCGCCCCTGACCGTGACGGCCCCGACCGAGAACGGCTCTCCGTCTCGGGTCGAGACGGCTCCGGCGGCGCCGTTGACGAGCGCCGGCCGCATGACCAGGCCGAGCTGTGAGTAGGCACGCGCCTGGCCGGCGACCGCCGCCGCCCCGCGAACCTCCGTGGATCCGCCCAGGGGGCCGAGGTCCGCGCGCAGCACGACGTCCGGGTCCAGCACCTCGAGCAGCGCCTCGAAGTCGCCGTCACGCGCAGCCGCGAGAAAGGCCGCGACGACCTCGCGCTGAGTGTCGAGGTCGGCGTCGGGAGCCGTGTTCTCAGCCCGTACGCGCCGACGTGCGCGGCTGGCCAACTGGCGTGCAGCCTCGGGCGAGCGGTCGACGATCGGCGCGATCTCGTCGAAGGGCAAAGCGAAGATGTCGTGCAGCACGAACGCAAGCCGTTCGGCGGGGCTCAGCCTCTCGAGGACCACCAGCAGGGCGAGACCCACCGAGTCGGCCAGCAGCGCCTCGTGCTCCGGGGTCGTCGCGTCGGCTCGGTCGACGATCGGGTCGGGGATGTGAACGCCTATCAGCGCCTCGCGACGGGTCCTGCGTGAGCGGAGCATGTTCAGCGAGACGCGCGCGACGACAGTCGTGAGCCATCCCCCGAGGTTCTCGACCTCGCTCGTGTCAGTGCGATCTAGCCGCAGCCAGGCTTCCTGGACGGCGTCGTCTGCCTCGCTCAGCGAGCCGAGCATCCGATAGGCCACGGCCCGTAGACGGGGCCGGTGCTCCTCGAATCGCTCCGCCAGAAACTCGTGCTCATCCATCGGTCACATTCCTCCGTCGCGTCGGGTCATACAACGAGACCCGTGAAATCCCGCTGATGTGACTGATACCGAAGGAGAACACGATGCGAGTTTTCGTCGCAGGCGCGAGCGGCGCGATCGGCACCCGGCTCGTGCCGCAGTTGATCGATCGAGGGCACGAGGTGATCGGCACCTCAACGTCGCCTGGAAGCATGGAACGCGTACGGGCGCTCGGAGCGCAGCCGGTCGTGCTCGATCTGCTCGACCCCCGCGCCACGCGCAAGGCCGTCCTCGAAGCCGAGCCCGACGCGATCGTCCATCAGGCGACCGCCCTGGCGGATGTGCGCTTCTCGAGGAATCTCGACCGAAGCTTCGCGCAGACCAATCGGCTTCGCACCGAAGGCATCGACGCGCTCCTCGCGGCCGCGCGTGAGGCAGGCGTACCACGATTCGTCGCCCAGAGCTTCGCCAGCATGCGATACGCGCGCGAGGGCGGGCCGGTCAAGACCGAGGACGACCCGCTCGACCCCACCCCGGTCGAGGGGATGCTCGAGACCGCCGCGGCCATGAACTACCTCGACCAGGCGGTCACGGACGCCGGCGGAATCGCGCTTCGCTACGGCGGCTTCTACGGCGCCCCCAACGACGGGCTGCTCGGGCCCGTGCGCAAGCGCCAGTTCCCGATCGTCGGCGACGGCGGCGGCGTCTCCTCGTTCATCCACCTCGACGACGCCGCCGCAGCGACCGTGCTCGCGCTCGAAAGGGACGGCCCGGCGATCTACAACATCGTCGACGACGAGCCCGCCCCGGTGCGCGAGTGGCTACCGGTGCTGGCAAGCGCGCTCGGAGCCAAGCCGCCACGCCACTTCCCCGTCTGGCTCGCGCGGCTGTTCGCGGGCGAGGCCGCAGTCATGATGGGAACCGAGTCCCGCGGCGCCTCCAACGCGAAGGCCAAGCGAGAGCTCGGCTGGACGCTGCGCTCCCCGAGCTGGCGACAAGGCTTCGCCGACGTGTACGCGAACCCGACCGCAGCGACGGCCGCGACCGACCGGCTCATCGCCGATCCCCGGAGGCCGGCGACGCCTTGAGCGCCTCGAGGCGCTCGAGACTCGCGGCCGGCCACAGCTCCTTCGTCTCGTAGTAGTCGTCGAACGCGGGCACCGAGTCGGGCAGCATGACCCAGGGCAGCTTCGACCGCGTGTAGATGTGGACGTCGGGCGCGACCGCTGCCGGGTCGTCGAGCGTGCCGGCCCGAACGAACCGGATCCGGCGGCTCGTGTACTGGCTGAACACCGCGATCTGGCACGTCGGGCAACGCCAGATCGTCTGCTTCGTGCCGTCGTCGCGAGGCACGGCGATCGGCTGCGGCTCGCCGGCGAGGAGCTCCACGCGGTCGGCCTCGATCAGCACGTTGATGACGAACGCGCTCCCGGTCTGCCGCTGACAGTTCAGGCAATGACAGCAGTGAACGAAGAGTGGGTCGGACGCAAGGCGGTAGCGAACCTCTCCGCAGGCGCAGCCGCCCTCACGTGGGACGCTCACGCTCATGATCTCCTCCTCCCGGACAAGGCGATGGGCCGGACTGTAGTCCGAAGCACAGCCTCAGACGTCCTTCGTGTACCGATGGCAGGGCACTGTGATCGACCCGCTCTCGGCGGCGGCCGCGTAGTCGAAGGGCCCCTCGTCTCGCCACCCCGCTCGCTCGTAGAAGGAGCGGGCGCGTCCATTGGCCGCGACGACTGCGAGCCACCCTCTGGAATGCCCGTTCGCGCGAACCCGCCGCTCGGCCTCGCTCATGAGAGCGTCGGCGACGCCGGTTCCCCGGTGGGAGGCCGAGACGTAGACCTGCTCGACCTCGTCGCCGACGACGAGGACGAAGCCTGCGACCGCTCCGTCGACGACGGCAACCGTCATCTCGCCGACCCGCTCGGATGCCCGGACTCGGAACGATTCCTCGGTTCGCGCTTCGACCAGCGCTCGGGGAACGAAGCCGAGGTGCGCATCTCGCCAGCCGAGACGCCAGATCTCGGCGACGGCGGGCGCATCGTCCTGGCTCCCCTTCCGAAGCGTCACGTTCGGATTCCCCGACACCGTCACCGACACTACCCGGCGCATGCACCGGCTGGCTGCTCGCGCTCGCCGGGCTGTTCCGTTATGGCTGGCCAGTGCTGCGCGGTCAGCGCCGCCCAGCCGTGACTCGAGAGAACGTAGGCTGAGCCGGTTACTAGACTCACGCGTGGCTCCTCGAGAGGAGGTAGGCGTGCCGAACTTCGACTACGACGGGGTCGTCATCGGCTGGGGCTTCGGCGGGCGTGTCGCGGCGTTGCGGGCTGTGGAGAAGGGCTGAGAACAGCTGTGGAACAAGAGGGCCCTCCCGACGCGAACACGGCGCCGTCGACACCGGCTACGCCGAGTCCGCTCGAGCTTCTCCGTAGCCGCTCGTACCTCGTGCTGCTCGTGCTCGGCGCGATCATCGGTGTGCCGGTGGCGGCGGCCGCGTACTTCTTTCTCGAGGGTGTCGCCGAGCTGCAGCAGTATCTGTTCGGCACCCTGCCCGGCGACCTCGGCTTCGAAAGCCAGCCCGCCTGGTGGCCGATTCCGCTGCTTGCGCTGAGCGGCTTGCTGGTGGCGCTCACAATCCGGCATCTGCCGGGAACGGCAGGGCACAAGCCGGCGGAGGGGTTCAAGGCATCCGGACCCGTGCCGCCGATCGAGCTCCCCGGGATCGTCATTGCCTCGTTCGCCACGCTCAGCCTCGGGGTCGTCCTTGGCCCGGAGGCGCCTCTGATCGCGATCGGCAGCGGCCTCGGAGTCCTCGCCGTCCACCTGGTCAAGCGCGACGCGCCTGAGATGGCCAGTGTCGTGATCGGCGCCGCCGGGAGCTTCGCCGCGATCAGCACGCTCCTCGGCTCGCCTCTTCCGGCCGCGTTCCTGATGATGGAGGTGGCCGGGATCGGCGGCGCGATGCTCGGGGTGGTGCTCGCGCCCGGGCTGCTCGCCGCCGGTGTCGGCTCGCTGATCTTCATCGGGCTCGACAACTGGACAGGCCTCGGCACCTTCTCGCTCGCGGTCCCGGACATCCCTCCGGCCGGCAGCCCCCGTGTGTCCGAGTTTCTGTGGGCGATCGTGATCGGCGTCATCGCGGCGATCCTCGGCGCCGGCATCAAGCGGCTGGCGCTACTGCTCCAGCCGATCGTCGAACGCCGAATGGTGCTCCTGACACCCGTTGTCGGCGTCGCGGTCGGTGTTGTCGTGCTGATCTTCGTCGAAGTAACAGGGAGAAGCTCGGCCGAGGTGCTCTTCTCGGGACAGGATCAGCTCCCAGGCCTGATCGAAGGAGCCGCCGGCTGGACCGTGGGCGCGCTCCTGATGGTTGTCCTCTGCAAAGGCCTCGCGTACAGCTTCTCGCTGAGCAGCTTCCGAGGCGGCCCCATTTTCCCGAGCATGTTCATCGGCGCTGCCGGCGGCATTGCGCTCTCCCACCTTCCCGGCCTGCCGATGATCGCGGGTGCCGCAATGGGTATCGGCGCGATGATGGTCGCAATGCTGGGAATGCCGCTCACGTCCGTTCTCGTCGTGAGTGTGTTCCTCCAGGCCGACGGCCTGACCCTGATGCCGCTCGTCATCGTCGCCGTCGTGGTCTCTTACGTCGTCTCAGCCCGGCTCCCTGCTGCACCCGGCTCCGCGCCCCACTCGTAGGCAGCTGCCATCGGAAAGGCGCGCTCCGTCGCACCGGACCGCTCCCCTCTCTGGTGTTGACGGGTAGGTGACGGTCGCTACGGGCCGCGGACGACCGTGACGATCTCACCGAGAGGCCATTCCTGGACGAAGTCCTCGCGCCCCTCCACACGCAGCGTGACCCGCACGGCCGTGTCCGTTCGGTCGATCCCCCGCACCACCTTCGCCTCTACCTGCGGTCCCTGCTCGGGCGCGTCGATCAGGATGACGTCGCCGATCTCGAGACGCTGGACTGCGAAGTCGATCGCCACCGCGCGGATTGTAGGGGGTCGCGGGGGAACGCTCAGAACACCGGTGATCGGTCTTGCTTCACGAGTTCTGCGATGCTTCCGCCATGGCAGACACGATCATCGTCGGTTACGACGACAAAGAGCCCGCGAAGCGGGCGCTCTCCCGAGCCATCGACGAGGCGAAGACACGCGGCGGCCGGCTGGTCGTGATCGCGGTGGCCGAGATGCCTCTCAACCCGGCCGACCCTCGCAACTTCGGCACGCTGGACGACGGGTCGGCTGAGCTCGGTATCCAGGAGACACCCGAGCTCGAGCGGGCGCTCACCGACGCCCGCCACGTCATCGAGCCGACCCGGATCAAGGCGGAGTACACCTGGGCGGCCGGCGATCCGGGCCGGCAGATCATCGACCTGGCCAAGGACCGCGGCGCGAGCCTGATCGTCATCGGCGGCCACCACGAGGGCTTCTTCGGCCGCACCTTCGGGATGAGCGTCCAGGACGAGGTGAAGAAGCACGCCGACTGCGACGTGATCGTCGTCGAGTAGCAGCGCCGCACCGGGGCGTTCGCGGGAAAGTCCCGATCGCGTGTCAGGTCTGCGCCGGTTGAGAACTGGTGACAGAACGGTTGCGAACTGGCAAAACGCGTGGCAATGGCTGTGTCGGGCCGCCAGCATCGAGCGCGCCACCAGTGAAGTGTGCGACCCGGCCGAGGAGAGGCCGGCCTCATTCGCTTGCCTTTTCCCCTAGGCTTTCCCACCGAACGAGGAGCAGCCCTTGAGTAAAGCGCGAGACAAAACTCACATGCCACGTGTAGTCATCCTCGGCGGAGGGTTCGCCGGCGTCGGCGCCGCGCGCAAGCTCGAGGACGCGAGCGCGGAGGTCGTGCTGGTCGACCAGCGCAACTACTGCACGTTCCAGCCGCTCCTGTACCAGGTCGCGACCGCCCTGCTCGAGACGACCGACGTCGGGCACGCGCTGCGCGACCTGTTCCACAAGCAGCCGAACGTGGTGGTGCACCAGGACACGGTCAGCGCCGTCGATCTGGCCAAGCGCGAGGTTCGCTTCGCGGAGATGGCACCGCTCACGTACGACTATCTCGTCCTGGCGCTCGGGGCCCGGGTCAACTTTTTCGGAACGAAGGGCGCAGCCGAGCACGCGTTTCCGATGTACACGCTCTCCGACGCCGTGCGCCTCAAGGAGCACGTTCTCGAGAGGTGGGAGGCGGCGGACAAGAACCCTGCCCTCATCGAGGACGGCGCGCTCAACGTGGTCGTGGTCGGCGGGGGCCCGACCGGTGTCGAGAGCGCCGGCGCGCTCGCCGAGCTCTATCGCAGCAATCTCGCCAAGGACTATCCGAGCATTCCGCAGGATCAGGCACGGCTCATTCTGGTCGAGGCCGGCCCCGAGCTCTTCTCGATGTTCAAGCCGGACATCCGCAAGTATGCGAAGGGAGCGCTCGAGAAGCGCGGCGTCGAGGTGCTGCTGGGCGAGATGGTCGCCTCGGTCGCGCCCACGCGCGTCACGCTCAAGTCGGGGACCGAGCTCAAGGCCCACACGCTGGTCTGGGGCGCCGGCCTGCAGGGAAGCCCGATTGCCGAGTCGCTCGGCCTCGAGCTCGAGCGGGGAAACCGAGTGCGCGTCGAGCCGGATCTCAGCCTGGCCGGACACCCGGAGGTATTCGTCGTCGGCGACGTTGCCTCGATCACCGACTCGGAGGCAGAGGGCGTTCTGCCGCAGCTGGGCTCGGTCGCGCTCCAGTCCGGAGAGCGTGCGGGGGAGAACATCGCCCGGCTCGTGGCGGGCAAGGAAACCGAGCCCTTCGAATACCACGACAAGGGCACGATGGCGACGATCGGCCGCGGGGCGGCAGTCGTGCAGTTCCGCCGAGGACGGACGATGAAGGGCAAGGCGGCATGGCTCGCATGGGGCGCCGTCCATCTCAGGCTCCTGCCGACCGGCGAAGACAAGGTCAAGGCAGTTGTGGACTGGACGTGGGCGGGGCTCACGCATGAGCGCGCTGAACGGATCACGGTGCAAGACGAGAAGGGCGGTTGATGCCGGACGCGACCGCGGAGTTCTTCGACGCGATAGGCCGGCGCGGGCACGAGCCGCTCCTCGGGAGCACATCGGGCACGCTGCGCTTCGATCTCGCCGAAGGCAGGCGCGTCGAGCACTGGTACGTCACCATCAAGAAGGGCGACATCGCGGTGTCGAATAAGGACGCCGATGCGGAGGCCGTCGTGCGGTTGGAGAAGTCGACCTTCGACAGCATGGCGACCGGCAAGGTCAACGCGATGGCAGCGGCGCTGCGCGGCGTCCTGGCGCCCGAGGGCAACCTGGGGCTCGTCATCTCGTTCCAGCGGCTCTTTCCCGGTCCGCCGAGGTCCCGGTCCAGGAGCTCGGCTTCGAGGCCCAAGAGGAGCGCGACATGAGCACCGATCTCGTTCAGATCCTCGACGGCAACACCTTCGTCGTCAGCGATTCGCGCGGCGATATCGAGGCCTCGCTCACCGACCCCACGGGCCTGTTCTCGTTCGACACGCGCTTCCTGTCACGGTGGGTGCTCACCGTCAACGGCGAGCGTCTCAACGCCCTGTCGACGGACGACCTTCAGTACTTCGAGACGCGTTTCTTCCTCGTGCCGGGGACCGGCACCGTCTACGTCGATGCCAAGCTCTCGGTGATCCGCCAGCGGGCCGTCGGCGACGGTTTCAGCGAGTCGCTGACGATCCTGAACCACGACGAGAAGCCGATCGCGGTGGAGGTCCGGATCGAGGCCGGCAGCGACTTCGCCGATCTGTTCGAGGTCAAGGACGCGCTGAAGAAGAAGGGCACGTACAAGAACCTCGTCGAACGCGACCGACTGGTGCTCCGGTATCAGCGCGACACGTACGCGCGCGAGACGTGGATCTCGGCGACAGGCCCGGTGAAGATCGACGAGCAGGGCCTCACCTTCACGGTGAAGATAGAGCCGCACGGTCAGTGGAAGACCGACCTGAGCGTCGTCACGGCCTACGCCTCCTGGGGCGAAAGCCGCGACCGGCCGAAGTTCCAGCGGGCGCAGAAACAGGCACGCGGCGACATGGCGCGCGGTCTCGACAAATGGCTCGAGGCGGCGCCCCGGCTGGAGTGCGACTCCGACGAGCTGAGGGTGACCTACCGCCGCAGCCTGGTCGACATGGCGGCGTTGCGCTTCTCGACCCGCACGATGCCGGGGCGGTCGCTACCGGCCGCCGGGCTGCCGTGGTTCATGACCATGTTCGGGCGCGACAGCATCTTCACGAGCCTGCAGGCGCTGCCGTTCGCGCCGGAGCTCGCGGCGACGACGCTCCGCGCGCTCGGCGAGCGGCAGGGATCGCGGATCGACGATTTCCGCGACGAGGATCCGGGTCGGATCCTGCACGAGATGCGCTACGGGGAGATGACCGCGTTCGAGGAGCGTCCCCATTCGCCCTACTACGGCTCCGCCGACGCCACACCGCTGTACGTCGTCCTGCTCGACGAGTACGAGCGCTGGACCGGTGACACGAGGCTCGTGCGCGACCTCGAGTACGAGGCGCGGGCGGCGCTGAACTGGATCGACGAGTTCGGCGACCTGCAGGGCAACGGCTACGTCTCGTACAAGCGCCGCAACGAGAAGACCGGCCTCGAGAACCAGTGCTGGAAGGACTCGTGGGACTCGATCTCCTACCGCGACGGCACGCTACCGGGGTTTCCCCGGGCGACCTGCGAGCTCCAGGGCTACGCCTACGACGCCAAGATGCGCGGCGCCGGATCTCGCGCGTCGCGTCTGGCGCGACCCGGCCTTTGCGGACAAGCTGGAGAAGGAGGCGGCCGAGCTCAAGCGCCGCTTCAACCGCGATTTCTGGGTCGAGGACGGCGAGTACTACGCCGTTGCGCTCGACGCCGACGGCCGCCAGGTCGACTCGCTGACCTCGAACAACGGCCATCTGCTCTGGAGCGGCATCGTCGACAAGTCGAAGGCGAAGGCGGTCGCGCGTCACCTCATGGGAGCCAGGCTGTTTTGCGGCTGGGGCGTGCGCACGATGGCCGAGGGCGAGGGGCGCTACAACCCCATCGGCTACCACGTCGGGACGGTCTGGCCCTTCGACAACTCGTTCATCGCCTGGGGCCTGCGACGCTACGGCTTCAAGGAAGAGGCGGCCCAGATTGCCGAAGGTATCCTCGCCGCGGCCGAGTTCTTCCACGGCCGTCTGCCCGAAGCGTTCGGCGGCTACCCGCGGGAGATGACGAAGTACCCGGTCCAGTACCCGACCGCGTGCAGCCCGCAGGCCTGGTCGACCGGCACGCCGCTCCTCTTGCTCCGCACGATGCTCGGCCTCGAGCCCGTCGGGGATCACCTGATCGTCGACCCGGCGCTGCCCAGAGGCATCGGCCGCCTCGAGCTGCTCGACATCCCCGGGCGCTGGGGCCGGATCGATGCCTTCGGGCGCGGGCGGATCGACGTCGTGAGGGGGGCCGGCCGACGCTGAGGGGCATGAGTCGCCAACGAAAGAAACGGGAGGCACGCACGTGAGCATCGCTGAGGCTCCACAGAGCACGAGAGCTGGGCAGGGCACAGATCCGCTGCCGGCGGACGTCTTCGTCGTCTTCGGGATCACGGGCGACCTGGCGAAGGTGATGACCTTCCACTCGCTGTACCGCCTCGAGCAGCGCGGGCTGCTCGACTGCCCGATCGTCGGCGTGGCGGTCGACGACTGGACGGTCGACCAGCTCGTCGAGCGTGCCCGTGATTCGATCGAAGGAACCGGCGAGCAGCTCGACCCGAAAGTGTTCGACCGTTTCGCCGCCCGCCTCTCTTACGTACAGGGCGACTTCGCCGACGCGGCGACCTACGAGCGTGTCGGCAAGGCGATCGAGGGCGCTCGAGTGCCGGTCTTCTACCTCGAGATCCCACCCTTCCTCTTCGGAGCCGTCGTCAAGGGCCTGGCCGAGGCCGGCCTGACGAAAACGGGGCGCATCGTCGTCGAGAAGCCCTTCGGCCACGACCAGGAGTCCGCCCGTGCGCTCGCGGCCGAGCTCCACGAGTACATCGACGAGTCTCAGCTCTACCGGATCGACCACTACCTCGGGAAGATGGGTATCGAGGAGATCCTCTACCTGCGCTTCGCGAACACGATGCTCGAGCCGGTCTGGAACCGGAACTACATCGAGTGCGTGCAGATCACGATGGCCGAGGACTTCGGGGTCGCGGACCGCGGGCACTTCTACGATCCCGTCGGCGCGCTTCGCGACGTCGTCGTCAACCACCTCATGCAGGTGGTCGGCGCCACCGCGATGGAGGCGCCGGCGGGCGGCGACCCCACCACGATCAAGGACGGGCTGGTCAACGTCTTTCGCGCTGTCGCACCGGCCGACCCGGAGCACTACGTCCGTGGTCAGCACACCGGCTACCGCGACATCAACGGTGTGGCACCGGATTCGACGACCGAGACATACGCCGCCCTGCGCATCGAGATCGACAACTGGCGCTGGTCCGGCGTCCCCTTTTTCATCCGTACCGGAAAGCTCCTGCCTGTGCTCCAAACCGAGCTGCGACTCGTGTTCAAGCACCCGCCCCGCCTCGGTTTCAAGGCGTTCGAGCGACGGCCCGAACCGAACCAGATCGTGGTCAAGCTCGATCCGTCGACCGGCATCCAGTTCATCGTCGATGCACGCCGCGCCGACACGCCCGCAGCAGAGGCGATCACCCTGGACATGGAGTTCGCCGAGCAGGGCGGCGAGGGCGCAACGCCCTACGAGGTGCTCCTACACGCCGCGATGGCGGGTCAGAGCACGCGCTTCACGCGACAGGACGGCGTCGAAGAGACGTGGCGGATCATGCAGCCGCTGCTCGACGCGCCACCGCCGGTCCAGCCATACGAGCCGGGCACCTGGGGACCTGCCGCCGCCGACGAGCTGGTCGCAGGCCACGGCCGCTGGCACGGTCCCTGGATAACGACATGACGCGCGATCAGACCGCCTCCGAGCCCGCGTCGCAGAGCGCGGCCGCGCCCTCGCCGTTTCCGCCGATCGCCGATTACGCGTTCCTCTCCGACTGCCACACGGGCGCCCTCGTGGCGCCCGACGGCGCGGTCGAATGGCTCTGTGTCCCGGCCTTCGACGCACCGAGCGTCTTCGGTAGCCTGCTCGACCGACAGGCGGGGTTCTTCCGGCTCGGCCCCTTCGGCATCGCCCATCCCTCCGACCGCAGCTACGAGCCGGGGACCAACGTGCTCATCAACGAGTTGGAAGACGCCGACGGGCTGGATCGTCGTACGCGACGCGTTGACGATGGGGCCGCGGGGGGGCGAGGACACGATCACGCCGCACACGCGGCCGCCAGCCGACGACGACGGCGACCACATGCTGGTCCGGACCGTGGAGTGCATCGACGGTCAGGTCGAGCTCGAGCTCGTCTGTGAACCTGCGTTCGACTACGGCCGTGCCCAGGCAGAGTGGAGCCTCGTCGGCGACGACAGGCATGCAGCCGACGCGACAGGGGCCGGGCAGACGATCCGTCTGCGCTCGGACCTCGCGCTCGGCATCGAGGGCAACCGCGTGAGGGGGCGGCACACGCTCAGACTCGGAGACCGGGCGTACTGCGCGCTTTCGTGGGCCGAGGAGCTCGCCGCTCCCGCAAACGTCGACGAGGCGGACTCGAGGATGGCTGCGACGACGACCTTCTGGCGCGCCTGGCTCGGTCGGGCGCGCATTCCGGACCACCGCTTCCGCGATCCGATCCAGCGCTCTGCCCTGGCGATCAAGGGCCTCACGTACATGCCCACCGGCGCCACCATCGCGGCGCTGACCACGTCGCTGCCGGAGACGCCGGGCGGCGAGCGCAACTGGGATTACCGCTACAGCTGGATGCGCGACACGACCTTCACGCTGCAGGCGCTCCACTGGCTCAACCTCAACTGGGAGGCCGACGAGTTCATGCAGTTCGTCGCCGACGTCGAGGCGACGGAGGACGGCTCGCTACAGATCATGTACGGGATCGACGGCCGTCGCGACCTGACCGAGACGACCCGCGACGACCTCTCCGGCTACGCCGGCGCGCGGCCCGTGCGGATCGGCAACGGGGCCTTCGACCAACGCCAGAACGACGTCTTCGGCGCAGTCCTCGACTCGATCCTGCTCCACACGCGCCACTCGCAGCGTCTGCCGGGGCGGCTTTGGCCGATCGTCGAGTCGCAGGCGGAGTGCGCGACGAAGGTCTGGCGGGAGCCCGACCAGGGCATCTGGGAGGCCCGCGGCGAGCCGCAGCACTACGTCTCGTCCAAGCTGATGGGCTGGGTTGCGCTCGACCGGGCCGCAAAGGTGGCCGAGATCCGCGGCGATCCCGAGAAGGCCGCGACCTGGCGCGCGACAGCCGAGGAGATCCGCGCCGACATCCTCGAGCACGGCGTCAGCGACCGCGGAGTCCTGCGCCAGCACTACGAGACCGACGCCCTCGACGCGTCGGTGTTGCTTGCGGCGATCTTCGAGTTCCTCCCCGGCGACGACGAGCGCCTCCGCGCCACGGTCAACGCGATCTCCGAGGAGCTGACCGAGAACGGCTTCGTCCTGCGCTACCACACCGGCGAGACCGACGACGGGCTCTCGGGAAAGGAGGGAACGTTCCTCATCTGCTCCTTCTGGCTCGTCTCGGCGCTCGCAATCATCGGCGAGCAGCAGCGTGCTCGCGATCTGATGGAGCGCCTGCTGCGCATCGCCTCTCCGCTCGGTCTCTACGCGGAGGAGTTCGACGCCGACACGGGCCGGCACCTCGGCAACTTCCCGCAGGCGTTCTCGCATCTCGCCCTGATGGAAGCCGCCGCCCGGATCATCGTCCCCGAGCTGCTGGATCAGTACTAGCTCGAAGCGGCGTAAGGAGAGACATGGATGCCTACGACGTGATCATCATCGGAACGGGCGCAGGAGGCGGAACGCTTGCCCGACACCTGGCGCCCTCCGGCAAGCGGATCCTTCTGCTCGAGCGCGGCGACTGGCTTCCACGTGAGCCGTCGAACTGGCTCGCGCAGGACGTGTTCGTCGAGAACAAGTACATCTCGCCCGACACGTGGTACGACGAGAACGGGAAGCCGTTCCAGCCGCAGGTGCACTACTTCGTCGGCGGGGCGACGAAGCTCTACGGCGCGGCGCTGTACCGGCTGCGGCCGCAGGACTTCGGCGAGCTCAGCCACCATGACGGCAGCTCGCCGGCATGGCCCATCAGCTACGACGAGCTCGAGCCGTACTACACGAAGGCCGAACACCTCTACGAGGTGCACGGCGCCCACGGCGAGGACCCGACCGAGGGACCGGCGAGCGCGCAATATCCGTTCCCGGCTGTGTCACATGAGCCGCGGATCCAGCAGCTCCACGACGATCTCGAAGCCGCCGGCTACCACCCGTTCCACGCCCCGTGTGGGATCCGGCTGAACGAGGCGAACATGCCGTACACCGTTTGCGTCCGCTGCCAGAACTGCGACGGCTTCCCATGCGCGGTGCACGGCAAGTCGGACGCCGAGGTGCTGGGCGTGCGCCCCGCGCTCGAGCACTCGAACGTCACGCTGCTCACGAACGCCAGGGCGGTCAAGCTCGAGACGAACGAGGCCGGCACCGCCGTGACCGAGGTCGTCGTCGAGCGTGACGGCGCCACCGAGCGCTACTCGGCCGACATCGTGGCCGTCGCCTGCGGCGCCGCGAACACGGCCGCTCTGCTCCTCTCCTCGGCGAACGACAAGCACCCGAACGGTCTTGCCAACGGCTCCGACCAGGTCGGCCGCAATTACATGTTCCACGCGAGCGAGGCTGTGCTCGCGCTCTCACGCGAGGAGAACCCGACCGTCTTCCAGAAGACGCTCGGCCTGAACGACTTCTACTTCGGCAGCGACGAGCATGAGTACCCGCTCGGGAACATCCAGATGGTCGGCAAGTCGCAGGCGCCGATGTTTCACGGCGAGAAGCCGACCGAGACGAAGCTCGCGCCGCACTGGTCGCTCGAGATGATCGCGAAACACGCGATCGACTTCTGGCTCTCGACCGAGGACCTTCCGCTGCCCGAGAACAGGGTGACCGTCGACCGCGACGGTCGAGTGACGCTCGCGTACAAGCCGACGAACGACGTTCCGAAGCAGGAGCTCTACAAGAAGCTGAAGTCGATCCTCGGGAAGCTGCGCATGGAGCCCGACCACCTGTTCGGGCGGTTCGCCTATATGAAGACCGACATCCCTGTCGCGGGCTGTGCCCACCAGGCGGGCACCTGCCGCTTCGGCTCCGACCCGGCGACGTCGGCACTGAACGTCGATTGCCGCGCACACGAGGTCGACAACCTGTACGTCGTCGACACGAGCGTGTTCCCGTCGATCGGCGCAGTCAACCCGGCACTGACCGCGATGGCGAACTCTCTGCGCGTCGGCGACCGCGTGCTCGAGCGGCTGGGCTGACGGATCGACGCATGCACCGCTGAGGGTCTAACGACGGCGATGCCAGCTCACACATCGTGACCGTTCTCGCCGACGCGCTCGACCTCGCCCGCTGGCAGTTCGGGCTCACGACCCTCTACCACTTCATCTTCGTCCCGCTCACGCTCGGGCTCGCCCCGTTCCTGGCGGTGATGCAGACCCTCTGGTACCGCACCGGCGACGAGAAGTGGCTCCGGCTCACGCGCTTCTTCGGGACGCTCTTCCTGATCAACTTCGCGATCGGCGTCGCCACGGGTCTCGTGATGGAGTTCCAGTTCGGGATGAACTGGTCGGCATTCTCGGCCTACGTGGGCGACATCTTCGGCTCGCCGCTCGCGATCGAGGGCCTCGGCGCGTTCATGCTCGAAGCAACCTTCATCGGGCTCTGGATCTTCGGCCGGGACCGGCTCTCGCCGAGGTTGCACCTCATGACCGTGTACCTCGTCTGGCTCGGGACCTGGCTCTCGGCCTACTTCATCCTCGCCGCGAACTCGTGGATGCAGCATCCCGTCGGGTACGAGATCAACTCGGACACCGGCCGGGCGGAGGCGAACGACATCTTCGACATTCTCTTTCAGAAGTTCGTGTGGTTCGCCTGGGGGCACGTGCTCCTGGCTGGTCTCCTGACGGGCGGGTTCCTCGTGCTCGGCGTTTCCTGCTGGCATCTGCTGCGAGGGAGAAACGTCGAGCTCTTCCGCAAAGCGGCGAAGCTCGCGATCATCGTCATGTTGCCCCTCTCGGGTGTCCAGCTCATCTTCGGCAGCGAGTTCGGCGTCGCCGTCACCGACGTGCAGCCGATGAAGATCGCAGCGACCGAGGCGCTCTGGGAAACGGAGCAGCCGGCCTCGTTCTCGCTCTTCCAGATCGGCGGCTACACCGTGGACGACCAGACGCCGTCGTTCTCAGTCGATATTCCGGGCTTGCTCTCGTTCCTCGCGACGAACTCGTTCCACGGCCAGGTCATCGGTATCAACGAGCTCCAGGCCCAGTACGAGCAGCAGTACGGGCCCGGGAACTACATCCCCGACGTTCGCCTCCTGTACTGGAGCATGCGCGTCATGGCCTACCTGGCGACGCTGCTCTTCTTCCTCGCCGCCTGGGGCGCCTGGGTGCTGTGGCGCAAGCGGCTCGACGACGCGAAGTGGTTCCAGCGCGCCGCGATCGCGGGGATCGCGTTCCCGTTCCTCGCGAACTTCGCAGGCTGGCTGCTCACGGAGGCCGGGCGCCAACCCTGGGTGGTCTGGGGGCTGCTCAAGACAGAGGACGCCGTGTCGTCCACCGTCAGCACGTGGACAGTCGGGCTCAGCCTCGGCGTGTTCGCGTTCCTGTACACGATCCTCGGCTGCGTCGACCTCTGGCTGATGCGCCGATACGCGCGGGTCGACCCACCGGAGATCGCTCCGGAAGGAGAGGAGGGAGCACCGGTGCCTGCGCCGGGCTATTAAAGTGGCCGCTCCTGGAAATACAGCGCCCCTTGCCGGCTGCGAACCTGCGCCTGCCGGCGTCCTCGGTCGCGCCCGTATCCCTGCGGATACGAACGCTCCCTGCGTCCTTGGCCTGCTTGGTTCTCGCGCGGCAATGAATCACCGTATCCCCAGGAGCGACCACTAGATGGGGCTCGAGATCACCTGGTTCTGCCTGCTCTGCGTTCTCTGGACGGGATATTTCGTGCTCGAGGGCTTCGACTTCGGCGTCGGCGCGCTCCTGCCCGTCGTCGGCAGGAACGAGGCCGACCGGACGTCGATGCTCGAGTCGATCGGGCCCGTGTGGGACGGAAACGAGGTCTGGCTCGTCGTCGCCGGCGGCGCCACGTTCGCGGCATTTCCCGTGTGGTACGCGACGATGTTCTCGGGCTTCTACCTCGCCCTTCTCCTCATCCTCGTGCTGCTGATCGTACGGGTCGTGTCGTTCGAGTGGCGCGAGAAGGCAGAGTCCCCGCGCTGGAAGGCGACGTGGGCCTGGATGAACACGATCGGCTCGGTCGGCGCCCCGCTGCTCTGGGGCATCGCCCTTTCGAGTCTCCTCCACGGCGTGCCGATCGGCTCCGACCAGAACTTCGCCGGCGATTTCGGCGATCTGTTCAGCGGCTACACGGTTCTCGCCGGGATCGCCGTCTGCCTGCTCTTCGCGGCCCACGGCGCCGTGTTCCTCACGCTCCGCACGGTCGGCGAGCTCTGCACCCGGGCCAGACGCGCCGCCGCGGTTCTCATGCCGGCGGCGGCAGTCGTCGGGGCGGGGTTCCTGGTCTGGACGCTGGTCGTCGCGAGCGACAACAACGACAAGGGCGTCTTCCCGGGAATCCTGCCGGTGGCGGTCGCGGCGGTCTCCGCGCTCGCGGCCGTCTGGCTCGTGCGGGCCGCCAATGATCGCTGGGCGTTCGTCGCGACGACGCTGACGATCATCGGCGTGGTCGTGACGCTCTTCGTCAGCCTCTACCCGCGGGTCATGGTGTCGAATCCCGACTTCGCGAACAGCTTGACGATCGAGAACGCGTCCTCCGCCGACTACACGCTGAAGGTGATCACCGTCGTCGTGGCGATCCTCCTTCCCATAATCCTTCTCTACCAGGCGTGGACGTACCACGTCTTCCGGGCCCGTATCACGGGAACGGCGGCGGGCAGCCCGGCCGACCTGCTGGGACGGAAACCCGGCAAGTAGTGCCGGCGCTCGATCCGCGCCTCCTGCGCCGCGCGCGGGCTGTGCGTATTGCTCTCGTCGCGGATGCAGCGCTCGGCGTGCTCGCCGCCTTGCTGCTCCTGGCTCAGGCGGTGCTGATCGCGCGGGTCGCCGCGCGCGCGTTCGATGGGGCGACTCTCGATGAGCTGAAGCTCCTGCTCGCCCTCCTCGTTGCCGTCGTCGCGGGACGGGCCGCCGCTGCATGGGGCTTCGAGGCCGTGGGCCGCCACGCGGCGACAGACGTTCTCTCACGGCTCCGGCTCGAGCTCGTCGAGCGTAGGCTCCGCGACCGGCCGGCCGCCCTCGACGGCGCCGAGAGCGCCGAGGTCGCGACGGCTGCCGTTGCAGGGGTGGATTCCCTCGAAACACTGTTTGCGCGCTACCTCCCCCAGCTTGTGCTGGCGCTGACGGTTCCGGTCGCCGTGCTCGCTCTCGTCGCCTCGATCGATCTCATCTCCGCGGGCCTCATGCTCCTCACCCTCCCGCTCGTGCCTGTCTTCATGTGGCTCGTCGGCCGCTACACCGAGCAACGCGCGCGCGCGCGTTGGCGGTCTCTGGCGCTGCTCTCGACGCACTTCCTCGACGTCGTGCGCGGCCTGCCGACGCTCCGGGCCTACAACCGCGGAGCGGCGCAGACCGAGCAGATCGCGGCCGTGAGCGATGCCTACCGCAGAGCGACGATGGGAACCCTCCGGGTCGCGTTTCTTTCCGGAGCGGTGCTGGAGCTCGCGGCCACCCTCGGCATCGCCCTCGTCGCGGTGACCGTCGGCGTGCGCCTCGTCGAGGGTGACATCGCCTTCGAAGCAGGGCTGACGGTCCTCGTCCTTGCCCCGGAGCTCTACCTGCCGCTGCGCAACCTCGCCGCCCAGTTCCACGCGAGCGCGGACGGTCTCGCAGTCACCGATCGGCTCCTGGAGCTCATCGACGTGCCGGAGGGCCCAGGCTCGGGCGGTCCTGCGCCACCGAGCCCCCGCACGGCGCCGGTCCGGCTCGAAGGAGTCTCGTTCGCCTATCCCTCCCGACGCGGCGTCGTGCTCGATGCCGTCGACCTCGAGCTCGCGGCGGGCCAGACGGTCGCGCTCGTCGGCCCGAGCGGCGCAGGCAAGAGCACCGTCGCCTCGCTGCTCCTGCGCCTCGCCGAGCCAACCGATGGCCGGGTGACGGTCGGAGCGGTAGACCTGGCCGCGTGCGATGCCGCTGCCTGGCGATCGCAGGTCTCCTGGGTTCCGCAACGCCCGACGCTCTTCCGCGGCACGGTGGCCGACAACATCCGGCTTGGCGTCCCCGCCGCCGGGAGCGATCAGGTTCAGGCGGCGGCCCGGCTCGCCGGTGCGGATACGTTCGTCCGCGAGCTGCCGGACGGCTACGACACGCTGGTCGGCGACGGCGGACGACAGCTCTCGGCCGGACAGCTACAGCGGATCGCGCTCGCGCGCGCGTTCCTCCGCGACGCGTCGTTCGTGATCCTCGACGAGCCCACCGCCAACCTCGATCCGGACAGTGCCGAGGTCGTCGGCGAGGCGGTGGAACGGCTGCGGGAGGGGCGCACGGTGCTCCTCATCGCCCACCGCCCGGAGCTTGCCGCCAGGGCTGACCGCGTCGTACGGCTCCAGAACGGGCGGATCGCCGTCGGCGAGCCGGAGACAGCCTGATGGGAACCTTCCGGCGCCTGTTGGCGCTCGCCCGCGTACCGGTGGGACGGGTAACGCTCTCGATCGCCCTCGGTGCGCTCGCGGTCGGCTTCGGTATCGCGCTCATGACGACGGCGGGTTACCTGATCTCGCGCGCCGCCGAAAGACCGCCGATCCTTTCGCTGACGGTGACGATCGTCGCGGTCCGCTTCCTCGGCCTGGCGAGGCCGCTGGCGCGCTACCTCGAGCGGCTCGTCTCGCACGACGTCGCCCTCCGTGCGCTCGGGCAGACACGGGCACGCTTCTTCGAGCGCATCGAGCCCCTCGCGCCGGCGCAGCTCGAGGGCTACCGACGCGGAGATCTGCTCGCCCGCATGGTCGGTGACGTCGACGCGCTGCAGGGCCTCTACCTGCGAGGGCTGGGACCGCCGCTCGTCGCGATCGCCACCGGCGCCGCGAGCATAGGAGTCGCGGCCGCCGTGCTCCCGAAGGCAGGGGCCATCCTCGCGCTCGGCCTCGTGGCCGGCGGTGTGCTCGTGCCGGCTGTGGCAGGGGCGCTGGGCCGCACCGCCGGGCGCCGCCAGGCGGCTGCCCGAGCGGAGCTCACCGCCGACCTCGTCGAGATCCTCCGGGGCGGGCCCGAGCTCGTCGCCTTTGGGCGTGAGCACGACACGCTCGAGCACGTGCGCTCACGCAGCGGCGAGCTCGCACGTCTGGGCCGCCGCGACGGGCTGGTCGCCGGGTTGGCCGACGCTCTCATGATCCTCGTCACGGGGCTGACTGTCGCGGGCGTCCTGGCTGTGGCGGTAGCCGCGCACGACGTGGCCACTCTCGATCGGGTTCTCGTGGCGACACTCGCCCTGCTCGCTCTGTCCTCGTTCGAGGCGGTTTCCGTCCTACCGACGGCCGCTCGCGAGCTCTCCACTACGCTCGCCGCCGGCCGGCGCGTCCTCGAGCTGACCGATCGAAAGCCGGTGGTGTCCGATCCGCCACGGCCGCTGTCACCCGTGCGCGACCGCGGCGCCGTCGCCCTGGAGGGAGTTACGGCCCGCTACGCGCCCGGCGAGCAGCCGGCGCTGAGCGGTCTCGATCTCCGCCTCGATCCGGGAAAGCGAATTGCGCTCGTCGGCCCGAGCGGTGCGGGTAAGACCACCGTCACGAGTCTGCTCCTCCGGTTCCTCGACCCCGAGGAGGGCCGCGTCACAATCGACGGCCGAGACATCCGCGAGTACCGTCAGACGGACATCCGCCGTACGTTTGCGCTCGCCGGCCAGAACGCGCACGTCTTCAACTCGACGATCCGAGCGAACCTCAGCCTCGCGCGCCCGGGGGCGACCGACTCCGACTTCGAGGATGCGCTGCATCGCGCGCGAATCGGCGATTGGGTCGCCTCGCTGCCCGACGGGCTCGATACCCTCGTCGGCGAGGACGGCACGCAACTGTCAGGTGGTCAGCGGCAGCGCCTCACGCTGGCCCGAGCTCTCCTCGCCGACGCCCCCGTCCTGATCCTCGACGAGCCCACCGCGCACCTCGATTCAGACCTGGCGGAGGAGCTCGTTCGCGACATCCTCGCCGCGGCGGACGATCGGTCGATCCTGCTGATCACCCACCGCCCCGAGGGTCTCGACCTCGTCGACGAGGTCGTCACGCTCGACGGCGGCAGGCGTGTAGGGGGTAGCCAGGACGGGCTCTAGAGGAGGCTGATGAGACCCTCCACGCAGAAGAACACCCCTACTCCCAACGTGGCACCGAGGGTCACCTTGGTGCTGTTTGCGGTGAGCCAGCTCTTCGCGGCGGTGATCCACCTGCGGGCGTGCTCGCCAAAAAGGAGGCTGATGGCGACTGCCGGCCACACGGAGAGGCTTGCAACCCCGACGTAGAGCAGGGCCAAGCGGGTCTCATCCCCGGCGTCCAGTCCGGCGGCTGCGACGGCTGTCGCGGCGAACAGGGTGATGATCAGCCGTTTCACGCCGACACCGAGAGCGAGACCGGCCGAGAGGGCGGTTGCCGGCCGGATGCGCTCGAGTTTCGCGAGCATGGCTTCGGCCCTGGGCGAGCCGCCCGGTCTCCGGGGATCAACCCGTGAGCGTCCGACCCGCGCGGCGATGATCAACACGACTCCCAGCACGAGCTCGAGGATGCTGACGGCGGTGTTCTCGTGCCCCCCGAGCTTGGATACGGCCGAGGAGCTCACGAAGAGGCCGACGATGAAGACCGCGGACTGGCCGACCAGGAAGCCGGCGAGGAAGACGACTCCGTTCAACCGTCCTCGACCGCTCGTAAGCACGACAAGCGTCGCGAGAACCGTGATCGGACTGGCCGCCGCGAGGAGCGCGAAGGCGAACGTGCGGAGCGCCACCTCGGTCATGCGTCATCTTCCAGGCATCCTGGACCCATCTGCAAGCGGCTATCGCAGGCGCTGAGTACGCGGACGTGACGGTGGCGTGCTTGAAAACGGCCGCGTAGTGTTCCGCCTCAGTGGACGCGTTGGCTGCGGTTCTTGCTCTGCTCTCGGCGGCATGTTTTGCTCTCGCGGCGACGCTCTGGCAGCGTGCGTCCACAGGTCTGTCCGAGGTCTCGTTCGCGCACCCGAAGTCCTTCGTCCGCCTACTGACCGAGTGGGTGTGGCTTCTGGGATTGGGCGCGCAAATCGGCGGGGTTGTGCTCCAGGGGGCGGCGCTCGATCGTGGTCGGGTGTCGATCGTACAGCCGCTGCTCGTCACGACCGTGATCTGGGCGATTCCACTCGGCTACTTCCTTGCCGGTCAGAAGATCCTCCGACGGGAGGTGCTCGGAGCGGGGATCATCGTCGTCGGGCTTGCGATCTTCGCCAGTCTCGGCGATCCGGCTGCTGGCGTCGACGATGCGCCCGCCTCAGATTGGACGGCGGCGATCATCGTGATCACGACGATCTGCATGGCGCTGCTCCTGTTCGCGAACCGAGGCAGCCTCACGCTGAAGGCGGCGATGTACGGGACGGCCGCAGGTGTTCTCTACGGTCTTTCGGCGACGCTGATGAAGCCGGTCGTCGAGCACTTGCACAGCGACGGCTGGGGCGCGCTCGGGTCATGGGAGCCTTGGGTCATGGCTGCCGCGGGGCTCGTAGGTTTCCTCCTGCAGCAGATCTCGCTGTCGACGGGCCGGCTCGTGACCTCGGTGGCGACCGTGTCGGTCACGAACCCGGTCGTGAGCGTCATGCTCGGCGCGCTCATCCTCCAGGAGCGGCTGGACAAGACGCCGGCCTGGCATGCCGTCGTCGCGATCGGCGGGCTGGCGTTGGCGCTCTTCGGAGCGGTGGTGATCGCCGGGGCGAAGGAGAAGGAAGCAGCGGGGGAGCCAGAGGAAGCGACGGGGGAGCCACAGGCAGCAGCCTGAGGTAGGGCCCCCGGCCTTCCCTCGCTAGTAGTCTCCCCCGGCGAGCACGATTTCTGTCACGCGGCCAGGGAGGCGCGCCATGAGCGAAAACCCGATTCAGATCTTCGTCGCTACATTCGACAACGAGCTACAGGGCAAGCAGGCCCTCGAGGACTTCCAGGCGATGGACAAGGAGGGATCGATCGAGCTCATCGACGCGGCGGTGATCGTCAGGCAAGACGACGGGAAGGTGAAGTTCGAAGAGACCGCTGACCCCAGCGGCAAGAAGTGGGCCAAGCGGGGTGCCATCGCGGGCGGTGTGGTCGGTCTGATCTTTCCCCCCAGCCTGATCGCATCCGCAGTCGTGGGTGGGGGCGCCGGTGGCATCTGGGGCAAGATCCGCGACAAGGGTTTCAAGGACGAGGATCTGAAGGCAGTCGGGGAAGAGATGCAGCCGGGTACGTCGGCGATCATCGCCGTAGCCGAAGATCGAGTGATCGAGCGGCTCGAGAAGGGCCTACAGGGCTATGAGAAGATCGCGCGGCATGCGGTCAGCTCCGAGGCAGCGCTCGCGATCGTGGCGGAGGGTGCCGAAGGCGACGAGGAGGCATCGGCAACCTAGGTGCGGCACGCAGCCGGGTAGCCCTGCCCGACCGCCCCGCATACCTCAGCGCCGCCGAATCAGGCACGAGCGCTCGACTCTGGCCGCCTGGATCCGCGACGGCGGTCGCCCCGGACCGGGCCTGGCGCGCGACAATGCCCGCAGGTGGGAAAGACGTCCAGACGGGTCACGCCCGATCCTGTCCAGGCCGGCTGGGAGGAGCTACGAGAGGGCCGGTGGGGCTCCGCCCGAAGGCTCTTCGAGGCCGCGCTCGCCCACGGGGAGGCGCCCGAGGCCTTCGAAGGGTTGAGCTGGGCGGCCTGGTGGCTCGACGACGCGGATATCGTCTTCGCCGCGCGCGAGCAGGCGTACCGCCTCTACAAGAAGAGAGGAGACGCGGGAAGCGCCGCGCGGATGGCCGTCTGGCTTGCGTCCGACCAGCTCGAGTTCAACGGCGCCTGGGCGGTCGCGAACGGGTGGCTACAGCGCGCCCGGCGACTCCTGGATCCACTCGAGCCGGGGCCCGACCACGGCTGGCTGGCCTTCCACGAGGGCTACCTCGCACACGCCGGAGGCGACACCGCGACGGCCCGTGAGCTCGGCTCGTTCGCGGCCGATATCGGTCGCCGGTACGGGGTCGACGACCTGGAGATGCTCGGCCTCGCACTCGACGGAGCCGCTCTCGTGGCGTCCGCTCGGGTGGAGGAGGGAATGCGCCACCTGGACGAGGCCACAGCGGCGGCGCTGGGTGGTAGCGCGACGATCCCGATCTCGAGCGCGTGGGCGTGCTGCATCCTCGTCACGTCGTGCACGGCCGTGCTCGACTACGAGCGCGCCTTCGAGTGGTGCGACCGTATCGCCGAGTTCGCCGAGCGCTACGGGAGCCGGTACATGCTCGCCTTCTGCAGAGCCCACTACGGCGCCGTCGACGTCTGGCGCGGCCGGTGGGTGGAGGCGGAGGCGGAGCTCTCGGCCGCGGTCGACGACTTTGCGCACTCGCGACCCGCGTGGGTGCCCTTCGCGCTCATCGAGCTGGCCGAGCTGAGGCGCCGGCAGGGGAGGCCGGAGGAGGCGGCGATGCTGCTCGGCGAGACCGGCGCCTTCCAGCCGGCGCAGGTCGGCCACGCTCGGCTGGCACTCGACCGCGGCGAGTCGCTGCGGGCCGTCGAGCTGCTCGAGCGGGTTCTGCGCCAGATGCCGGTCGACCGGGCGGTGGATCGCTTCCCGGCGCTCACGCTGCTCGTCCGCGCCCGGATCGCGCGCGGCGAGCTCGACGAGGCAGTGTCCGCCGTCGAGACGTTACGGGAGGTCGAGCGGCTCGTCGGCACCACCCCGGTGCGGGCGCATGCCGACCTGTCCGAGGGGATGCTCCTGGCCGCGCGCGGCGACCACGACGGCGCGAGGACGCTGCTCGAGGATGCCGTGGATCGCTTCGAGCGGAGCGGCGGGCCGTTCGAAGCCGCGCTGGCGCGGATCGAGCTCGCCACGACCTTGCTCGCGCTGAGCCGTGCCGACGCCGCCGAGCGAGAAGTTGCCACCGCCCTGGAGGGACTGGCCGAGCTGGGGGCGGGCGCGGAGGCGGAGCGCGCGAGGCGACTCCTCGAGGCGACGAGGCGCCCAGGCGGTCTGACCACTCTCCCGGAGCTCACTGCGCGGGAGCGGGAGGTTCTCGGCCTGCTTGCCGAGGGGCTGACGAACCGGCAGATCGCCGAGCGACTCGTGGTGAGCGAGCACACCGTGCATCGCCACGTGACCAACATCCTGCGCAAGCTCGACCTCCCCTCCCGGACGGCGGCGGCCGCTCAGGCCGTGCGCGCAGGGCTGCTCGAGAGCCCCGGCGTATAGCCAATCCTGGCTAGTTCGGGCGGACGAGGATGGCCGTTCGTGGCGAAGCCGGCAACGATCCTCCGCGGTACGGTCGCTGTATGCAGAGCCGATCGGCGGACTCCCTGGCCGAGGTTGCGGCTCTCGCCAGGATCGAGGAGATAGGAGGACGCATGGCCACCCAGCGCGTGACCGCGGCAGAGCCGGTGCGGGAGCACAAAGCCACCGAGCGGGCGATGTGGGCGCTCGGCGACTACCACCGGTTCGCAAAGGAGACAGTGTGGGAGCTCGGGCCCGTGCTCGTGGAGGCGTGCGGTATCGCTGCCGGCCAGCGTGTGCTCGACGTGGCCGCGGGCACGGGAAACGTGGCGATCCGCGCCGCCGAGACCGGCGCCGAGGTCGTTGCCTCCGACCTCACGCCGGAGAACTTCGAGGCGGGCCGTCGTGAAGCGCGCGCCTGCGGGGTCGAGCTCGAGTGGATCGAGGCCGACGCCGAGGCGCTCCCGTTCGACGACGGGGCGTTCGACGTCGTCACCTCCTCGCTCGGCGCGATGTTCGCCCCCGATCATCAAAGGGTCGCCGACGAGCTCCTTCGCGTGTGCCGACCCGGAGGCACGATCGGATTGCTGGCGTTCACGCCCGAGGGCCTGGGAGCGGAGTTCTTCGGGGCCTTCGCACGCTACGCGCCGCCGCCTCCGCCGGGAGCGCTCCCGCCGATCCTTTGGGGAAGCGAGGAGCACGTGCGGGAACTGTTCCACGACCGGGTCGATTCCCTGGAGATGACTCGGCGGGTGTACGTCGAGCGCGCGGCGAGCCCGCATGCGTACATAGAGCTCTTCGAGCAGACGTTTGGCCCGATCATCGCGCTCCGCTGCATTCCTGGCCGACAAGCCCGACCGGGCTGCGGCGCTCGACCGGGAGTCGCTCGAGTTCGCCACGCGAGCCAATCGAGGTCCAGCGGAGGGACCGGCCGAGTACCACTACGAGTACCTGCTCGTCGTCGCCCGCAAGCGCAGCCGCTAGGCAGAGCCGGATCGAGGGGCCGGTCCCCGACCGGCCCAGCCTCGCCGACGACGCGCCGGCTTGGTCGCGGCGCCCACGCAGCCGGGGAACCGGCCCGAATATCCTTATGGTGCGCCGCCGCGGCCGAACGGCTCGTTGACGGCCAGGAGCATCGTCTGATCTATCGCAGCCCCTCTCCGGACGTAGCGATTCCCAGCACGCCGCTCACGGCCTTCGTGCTCGAGCGGGCGGCCGAGTACGGCGACCGCGTCGCCCTCGTCGACGGCCCGTCGGGCAGCTCGCTGACCTACGTCGAGCTCGCCCACCTCATCCGCCGATGCGCCGCGGGCCTGGCCGCGCGCGGGCTGCTCCCGAACGAGGTCGTCGGCATCTACAGCCCGAACGTGCCCGAGTACGCAGTCGCCTTTCACGGGGTGGCCTCGGTCGGCGGGGCGAGCACGACGGCGAACGCGCTCTACACCGTCGACGAGCTCGCCTTCCAGCTCCGGGACGCTCGCGCGCGCTTCCTGTTCACGGTGCCGGCACTCCTCGAGCGCGCACTCCCGGCAGCACGCGACGCCGGCGTGGACGAGGTGTTCGTGTTCGGCGAGGCCGACGGCGCGACGCCGTTCGCGGCGCTGCTCGAGGAGGACCGGGATCCGCCGACCCTCGAGATCGACCCGGCCGAGCACGTCGTCTCGCTCCCGTACTCGAGCGGCACGACCGGCTTTCCGAAGGGCGTGATGCTCACTCATCGCAACCTCGTGGCCAACGTGCTACAGACAGCCGCGGCCCGGCCGCTTGGGCCGGAGGACGTCGTCGTCGGCGTCCTGCCGTTCTTCCACAGCTACGGGCAGACGGTGGTCATGAACATGACCCTCCGCTATGGGGCGACCGTCGTGACGATTCCGCGCTTCGACCTCGAGCAGTACCTGACGCTCTCTCAGGAGCACGGAGCGACGCTCGCCTACGTCGCGCCGCCGCTCGTGCTCGCCCTCGCCAAGCACCCGCTCGTCGCGGACTACGACCTGTCGACCCTGCGCTCCATGCTGTCGGGAGCGGCGCCCCTCGATGCCGAGCTCGCCCGGGCCTGCTCGGAGCGCCTGGGCTGCGAGGTCGTGCAGGGCTACGGCCTCACGGAAGTCAGCCCCGTCTCGCACGTGACGCCAATCGGCGCGCCGCTCCGACCCGGCAGCATCGGGCCGCTCGCGCCCGGCACCGAGGCCCGCATCGTGGACGTCGCGACCGGCGAGGACCTCGAGCAGGGCGAATCGGGCGAGCTGCTCCTCCGCGGCCCGCAGGTGATGAAGGGCTACCTGAACGACGAACGGGCGACGGCCGAGGCGTTCGTTGACGGCTGGCTGCGCACGGGCGACGTCGGGAGCGCCGATGCGGACGGCTGGTTCACCATCGTCGACCGCATCAAGGAGCTGATCAAGGTCAAGGGGTTTCAAGTGGCCCCCGCGGAGCTCGAGGCGCTCCTGCTCACGCATCCGGCGGTCGCCGACGCCTGCGTGATCGGCGTTCCCGACGAGGAGTCAGGCGAGATCCCGAAGGGCTTCGTCGTCCTCCAGGGCGATGCGACACCCGAGGAGCTGATGGCCTACGTGGCCGAGCGAGTCACGCCGCACAAGCGCATTCGCCAGCTCGAGGTGATCGACGCCGTTCCGAAGTCGCCTTCCGGCAAGATCCTGCGCCGCGTCCTCGCCGAGCGCGAGCGCGCCGCCAGCGAAAGCGAGGTGGAGATGTGAACGGCCCGGATCGGGTGGTCATCGCCGGCTACCTCCGCTCACCCTTCCAGCCCGCGCACAAGGGAGAGCTCGCGCGGGTTCGCCCCGACGAGCTCGGCGGTCAGGTCGTGCGAGCGCTCGTCGAGCGCTCGGGCGTCGATCCGGCCACGCTCGAGGACGTGACGGTCGGCTGCGCGTTCCCCGAGGGGGAGCAGGGCATGAACATGGGACGGATCATCGCCACGCTCGCCGGGCTGCCCCGGTCGGTCGCCGGAGCCACGGTCAACCGGTTCTGCGGATCGTCGATGCAGGCGGTCCACACGGCTGCCGGCGCAATCGCGGCCGGTATGGGAGAGGCGTACGTCGCGGCCGGAGTCGAGTCGATGTCGCGGGTGCCGATGGCCGGCTTCAACTTCCTGCCCCACCCGGGACTGGCCGAGAGCTACCCGCAGATCTACATGTCGATGGGCGAGACGGCCGAGAACGTGGCGGAGCGATTCGGCGTCTCGCGAAGCCGTCAGGAGGAGTTCGCCGTCGAGAGCCAGCGGAAGGCGGGCGACGCCCAGGGCGCTGGGCGACTCGCCGACGAGATCGCGCCGATCCGGCAGAACGGCGCCCTCGTCGAGCAGGACGGCTGCCCTCGCCCCGGCACGACCGCGGAGGTGCTTGCCGGCCTGAAGCCGGCGTTCCTCGAGAGCGGCACGGTGACGGCCGGCACGTCGTCGCCGCTCACCGACGGCGCCGCCGCCTGCCTGGTGACGAGCGAGCGCTACGCACGGCGAAACGGGCTCGAGCCGCTCGCCGCCGTCCGCGGCTTCGCGGTTTCCGGGTGCGATCCCGAGATCATGGGCATGGGACCTGTGGGCGCTACCCGCAAGGTGCTGGAGCGGGCGCGGCTCGAGATCGGCGACGTCGACGTGATCGAGCTGAACGAGGCTTTCGCGAGCCAGGCGGTCGCCGTCCTGACCGAGCTCGGAGCCGACCCGGGCCGCGTCAATCTCGACGGCGGCGCGATCGCGCTCGGCCACCCGCTGGGGGCGACCGGCGCGCGGATCACGGGCAAGGCGGCTCAGCTGCTGCGCCGGACGGGCGGCCGGTACGCGGTCGCCACGCAGTGCATCGGCGGCGGCCAGGGCATCGCGACCTTGCTCGAAGCGGTCGAATGACCCCGTGATCGAGCGCGCCGCCGTCATCGGCGCGGGCGTCATGGGCTCGGGCATCGCTGCCCATCTCGCGAATGCAGGGGTGCCGGTCGTGCTCCTCGACGTCGTGTCTGAGACCGGCGGCGAACGCAGCGCGCTCGCGAGGGCAGCGGTCGAGCGGGCGCTGCGCCAGCAGCCGCCGCCGTTCATGACCCGCGGCGCGGCGGATCTCGTCACCCCGGGAAACCTCGCGGACGACCTCGACCTGCTTCGGGAGTGCGACTGGATCATCGAGGCGATTGTCGAGGACGCGGCCGCCAAGCACGCCGTCTACGCCTTGCTCAGCTCGCATCGCAAGCCCGGCTCGGTCGTCTCCTCCAACACGTCGACCATCCCGCTCCGCGAGCTGCTCGCCGGAGCCCCGGCCGCGCTCGCACCCGACTTCCTGGTGACCCACTTCTTCAACCCGCCGCGCTACCTGCGACTGCTCGAGGTCGTGGCCGGCGAGAAGACGCGGCCGGACGCCGTAGCCGCCGTGTCCGACTTCGCCGACCGCGAGCTCGGAAAGAGCGTCGTCCCCTGCCACGACACGCCCGGCTTCATCGCCAACCGGCTCGGCTGTGCCTGGCTCGGCTGGGCGCTGGCCGAGGCCGTCGCCCGGGGCCTGAGCGTGGAGGAGGCCGACGCGATCGTGAGCGCCGCCTTCGGCTGCCCCAAGACCGGCGTCTTCGGGCTGCTCGACCTCGTCGGCATCGACCTCGTGCTGGTGGTCGAGCGCTCGTTCCGCGACCGGCTCGGCCGTGCCGACCCGTTCCTCGGAATCGAGTGGCCGCGCAAGCAGCTCGAGGCGATGGTTGCCGACGGCCGGACCGGACGGAAGGGAGACGGCGGCTTCTACCGGCTTGCCGTCGTGGACGGACGGCGCACGAAGCTCGCGCTCGACATGACCTCGGACACGTACCGCCCGGCGGAGAGGCCGGGGCGACCCGAGCGAGCCCGGTCGGGTCTGCGGGCGCTCGTGGAGGCGCCGGACGAGGGCGCCGCCTACGCCTGGGCGATCCTGTCCTCGACTCTCGCGTACGCCGCCTGGCTCGTCCCCGAGGTCTCGGACAGCCCGGCCCAGATCGACCGGGCGCTGGAGACCGGATACGGTTGGGCACGCGGGCCGTTCCGGCTCGCGGACGAGCTCGGGGCCGGCTATCTGGCGCAGCGCCTCGCGACCGAAGAGCGACCGGTCCCCCCGTTCCTCGGGCTTGCGGCCTCTGCCGGTGGGTTCTACCCGCGCGAGGCGGGTGACGAGCACGAGCTCGTCTCGAGCGGCTCCCGCCGACCGCTTGCCCGACCCCCTGGAGTCATCCTCCTCGAAGATCTCAAACGACGGCGCCACCCCCTCGCAAGCAACGCCTCGGCGTCGCTCTGGGACGTGGACGACGGCGTCCTCTGCCTCGAGTTCACGTCGAAGATGAACGCGATCGACGCCGATGTCCTCGCGCTGGCCGAGCTGACCGCCGACCTCTGCGACCGCGGTCACCGCGCCCTCGTGCTGCACAACGACGCGCCGGACTTCTCCGTCGGTGCCAACATCGCGCACGTCCTCCTGCTCGCGAACACGGCCGACTGGGAGCGGTTGGAGGCATTCGGCCGCCGCGGTCAAGACGCCTTCGCCCGCCTCCAGCGCGCACCCGTCCCCGTTGTGGGCGCGCCGAGCGGGCGTGCTCTCGGAGGCGGCTGCGAGGTGCTGCTGCACTGCGACGCGATCCAGGCGCACGCCGAGACCGCCATGGGTCTCGTCGAGACCGGCGTCGGCATCGTTCCCGGGTGGGGCGGGTGCAAGGAGCTGCTCCTGCGCCAGCTCGAGCGGCAGCCGCGCGGGCCGCTTGCGCCCGTGCAGCGGACATTCGAGCTGATCGGGCTCGGCCGCGTCTCCGGCTCGGCGGCCGAGGCGCGCGAGCTCGGGTTCCTCCGTCCACGCGATCGCATCACGGCGAACCGCGATCGGCTGCTGGCCGATGCCAAGACGTTCGCCCTCGAGCTCGCCGACGGCTACGCGCCGCCCGAGCCGCGGGAGCTCCGGCTTCCCGGTCCCTCCGGCGCAGCCGCACTCGCGCTCGCGATGCACGACCGCTCCTCGGCCGGACTGGCGCGGCCACACGATCTGGCGGTGGCCGCAGCGCTCGCACGCGTGCTGACCGGCGGCGACTGCGACCCGCTCGAGCCGATCACGGAAGACGACGTGCTCGCCCTGGAGCGCGAGGCCGTCGGCTCCCTCATCCGGACCGAGCGTACGCTGCGGCGGATGGAGCATGTGCTCGCGACGGGCGCATTGCTCAGGAACTGATGGCTCACACCTACGCAGCGCCGCTCGACGACATCCGCTTCGTGCTCGAGGACGTAATCGACTACCCCGCGGCGATCGCGTCCCTCCCGGGCTGCGAAGAGACCTCGCTCGACGACCTCATGGACGTCCTCGGCGAGGCCGCCGCTCTGTGCAGCGAGGTGCTGCTGCCGCTCAACCGGGTCGGCGACAGCGAGGGCTGCCAGCTCGCCGGCGACTCCGTGCGAACGCCGCCCGGATTCGTCGAGGCATACGAGGCCTTCGCCGGCGGCGGCTGGACCGGCATCTTCGCGAGCCCGGACTACGGAGGCGCCGGCCTCCCGCACGTCGCGCAGGCGGTACTGGCTGAGCTTCTGTGCGCGACGAACGTCGCGTTCTCCGCCTACGTCACGCTCGGTCATGGCGCCTACCAGGCACTCGTCCGCCACGGCTCCCCCGAGCTGCGCGAGCGCTACCTGCCGAGCCTGGTCTCCGGCCGCTGGACGGGGACGATGTGCCTGACCGAGCCTCATGCCGGCACCGACCTCGGGCTCATTCGAACGAAGGCCGTCCCGGCGACGGACGGCAGCTACCGCATCACGGGCCAGAAGATCTTCATCACCTGCGGCGACCACGACCTGACCGAGAACATCGTCCACCTCGTGCTCGCCAAGCTTCCGGATGCTCCCGAGGGCACTCGCGGGATCTCGATGTTCGTCGTCCCCAAGGTCCTGGCCGACGGCAGCCGCAACCGTCTGGTTGCGACCGCGCTCGAGCACAAGATGGGATTTGCCGCGACGCCGACGTGCGTGATGTCGTTCGAGGACGCCTGGGCCGAGCTCGTCGGCGCGCCCCACCGGGGCATGCAGGCGATGTTCACGATGATGAACACGGCGCGCCTGGACGTCGGCCTGCAGGGCCTCGGCCTCGCGGAGGGCGCCTACCAGCAGGCCGCCGCCTACGCGCGCGAGCGCCTCCAGGGTCGCTCGCCCGCCGGGCCGGCGCGCCCCGACCTCGAGGCCGACCCGATCCTCGTCCACCCCGAGGTGCGCCGTACATTGCTTCGGATCCGCTCACAGGTCGAGGCCGGCAGGGCGCTCGCGCTCTGGACCGCCGCCGAGCTGGATATCGCGGAGCGCCATCCCGACCCGGAGCGCCGCGAAGCGGCCGATGACCTCGTCGCGCTGATGACGCCCATCGTCAAGGCGGGGCTGACGGATGTCGGCTGGGAGGCCACCAGCCTCGCCCTCGGCGTGTTCGGCGGGCACGGCTACATCCGCGATACGGGCATCGAGCAGTACGTCCGCGATGCGCGGATCACCCAGATCTGGGAGGGGACGAACGGGATCCAGGCGCTCGACCTCGTCGGGCGCAAGCTGGCCGACAGGTCGGGCCGAATGCTGCGCCGCTTCTTCCACCCGGCGCGGAGCTTCCTCGAGCAGCATGCGGAGACGGCTGGTCTCGCCGAGATCGTGGGGCCGGCGGCCGAGGCGCTCGACCTCCTTCGGGATGCCACACAGCTCGTCGCCGAGCGCTCGGCGTCCGACCGCGAGGAGGGCGCCGCAGCGGCCACCGACTACCTGCGGCTGTTTCAGCTCACCGTCTTCGGATACCTGTGGGTGCGAATGGCTGAGGCGGCGCTTCGCCGGACGGACCTCCCGCCCGGCTTCGCCGCCGCCAAGCTCGCGGCGGGACGCTTCTTCGCGGCGAGGGTCCTGCCCGAAGCACACGGACTGGCGCGCGCGATCGCCTCCGGCAAGGGAACGCTCATGGAGCTCCCGGCCGAGGCATTCTGACGGCGCACTGCGCAATCAGTCGCCGTCGGGGCCTTCCTCCTCTTCGCTTGGGCCGTCTTCGTCGGCCGCCTGGCCGATCACGTTGAAGTCGGAGTCCAGGTTGACCTCGACAATGCTTCCGTCGCCCCGGCGGATCTCGACGCCGTAGGCGCTGCCGTCGTCACCGACCTCGGTCTCGATGACCGTGCCGCCGCCCGTGTGGGCGAGCGCTGCGGCCGTGGCCTTGTCGAGGGCCGAGCCCGTCAGCGGCGCTTCGTCGCCGCCGGCGCCGGCCGCAATCGCGATGCCGGCGGACAGACCGCCCAGGGAGAGCACTACAACGCCGATCAGTAGCGAGCTTGCGAGCCATCTCAGCCTCCATTGCCGATGGACACGAGTCGTGCCGCCACCGTAGGGGGCGCAGATGAAGCGGCCGTGAGAGGCGAGCGACCGGCTGAGGGCGCGACGAGCCCGGTACGAGGCTCTCATCCGACGCTCATCTCCGGAGTGACAATGAGACGCATGCGGATCCTGGTCGTCGAGGACGAGCTGAAGATGGCAGGCCTCCTCCACCGCGGGCTGGCGGACGAAGGTCACGCCGTCGACATCGCCCGCACCGGAGACGATGCTCTCTGGATGGTAAAGGCGGCCGAGTACGACGCGGTCGTCCTCGACCTCACGCTGCCGGGTGTCGACGGCATCGAGGTGTGCCGGTGCCTGCGCGACGACGGCGTCTGGGCGCCGGTACTGATGCTCACGGCACGCGACGCCGTCGAGGACCGTATCGCCGGCCTCGACGCCGGCGCCGACGACTACCTGGCGAAGCCGTTCTCGTTCGCCGAGCTCCTCGCACGCCTGCGTGCACTGATGCGGCGCGACCTCCCCAGCCGACCGGCTGTGATCGAGGTGGGCGATCTGCGCCTCGACCCGGCTTCGCGCCAGGTGTGGCGGGGCGAGACCGAGGTCACTCTTTCGGGCAAGGAGTTCGCGATTCTCGAGACATTCATGCGGCGCCCCGGCCAGGTGCTCTCGCGGTACCAGCTGCTCGAGCACGCGTGGGACTACGGCTACGAGAATCGCTCCAACGTCGTCGACGTCTACGTTCGCTACCTGCGCGAAAAGATCGACAGACCGTTCGGGCGTGACTCGCTCGAGACCGTGCGCGGCGTCGGCTATCGGCTGAGACGGGACGACTCGGCGTGAAGCGGCTTCCGGTCCGGCTGCGGCTGACCCTGGCGTTCGCCGTCGCGATGGCCGTCGTGCTGGCCGGGGTCGGCGCCTTCCTCTACATCCGGCTGGAGGACTCGCTCGACGAGCAGCTGAACGACACCCTCGAGGCACGTGCCGAATCGATCGAGGCCCTTGTCCGGACACAGGGCGCAGACCTCGACCCAGCCGCCCTGGAATCGGGCGACGACGACGGCTTTTCGCAGCTGCTGACCGCAAACGGCACTCTCGTCGCGTCATCAGCCTCGGTCAGCGATGGCCCGGTCATCACAGCGGCAGAGGCGGCGGCAGCTCCGTTCCTTCGGGAGCTGCCTTCACAGGCCGGTTCGCCATTCCGGCTGCTCGCAGCGCCGGCTGTGCACGACGGTGAGACCTTCGTGATCGTCGCCGGTGCCTCGCTCGAGGACCGTGACGACGCCCTCGCGGGCCTACTCACCCAGCTCTTCGTCATCGGCCCCGTGGCGCTCGTGCTGTCGTCTCTGGCCGGGTACCTACTCGCCGCTGCAGCGCTGCGACCCGTGGAGGCGATGCGGCGGCAGGCGGCGGAGGTCTCGAGCGAGCGAGCGGGTCAACGTCTGCCGCTGCCGGAGGCCCGCGACGAGATCCGCCGACTAGGCGAGACCCTCAACGCCATGCTCGACCGCCTCGAAGCCGGGCTCGCGCGCGAGCGGCGCTTCGTCGCGGACGCAAGTCACGAGTTCCGTACGCCACTCGCTCTCCTCAAGACGGAGCTGGAGCTGGCGCTGCGCTATACGCGCTCGCCTGAAGAGCTGAAGGTGGCGCTGCGCTCGGCGACGGAGGAGGTCGACCGCCTTTCCTTGCTCGCCGAGGATCTGCTCGTCCTCGCACGCGCCGACGACGGCCGCCTCTCGTTGCGGCTCACCGCGCTCGAGCCGGATGACGTGCTCACCTCGGTGGCGCGTCGCTTCGCCCTGCGCGCCGATGGCGGGGGCCGCCGCGTCGAAGTGAGCGCGACCGCGGACGCTCGCATCCTCGGCGACCGGCTGCGCCTCGAGCAGGCGCTCGGCAACCTCGTCGACAATGCGCTTCGCTACGGGACCGGCACCGTTCGGCTCGAGGCGGAGCGCAGCAACGGTCTGGTCGCACTGCGCGTCAGCGACGAAGGAGCGGGCTTCGCGCCTGAGTTCCTCCCCCGCGCCTTCGATCGCTTCACCCGGGCCGACGAGTCACGCGGTGGTGGCGCCGCCGGCCTCGGGCTGGCGATCGTCGACGCGATCGCCCGTGCGCACGGAGGGAGCGCAACGGCAGCCAACGGCGCCGGCGGCGGCGCAGTCGTCTCGCTCGAACTGCCGGCAAGGGCAGACGCCGACGAGCGTCCGTAGGCCGGCGGCGCGAGATCAGTCGTCTGGCTGGGCCAGAGCTCGGCCGGGTGTTCCTCGGGCGTCACCCCGCGAGGCTAGGCGGGCGGAGCGCTGGCCGGGGGCTCCTTGTCGCCGTCGAGCACGTCCTTGCCCTTGTCGACGGCGTCGCCGGCAAGCTCCTGCCCCTTGTCGATCGCGTCGCCCGCAGCGTCGACGCTCTTGTCGACGACGTCGTCCGCGACGTCGACCCCCTTGTCGACGACGTCGCCCGTTGTGTCCGCGAGATCGCCGGCGCCTTCCTTCGAGCGGCCGAGCAGCTTGTCGAGAAAACCCATCGCTTCCTCCTCCGTTTACCCCACCCACAAGTATCGAGCATCGCAAGGACCGGGGTCGGCTGCCCTTCGTCCGGGTGTCGCCTCGGCCCGCTGTCTACCGCGAGCGCTCCCCGACAAGTTCGAGGAAGGCATCGAAAAGCCTGCTTCGCCAGGCGATCGTGCGCCCGGCGCCGTCGAGCACGGCTTCATGGAGCTCTCGCTCGTCGATCCCGTGCTCCTCGCACGCCCCCGGGTGGTTCGCCTGCCAGAGCGCGAACGTCGGGTAGTCGACCTCGGGGTGGAACTGGATGCCCCAGGCGTCGCCGAGCCGGAACGCCTGGTTCGCGGTCAGCTCGCTCGAGGCAAGACGGCTCGCGCCGGCAGGAAGCTCGAAGGTGTCGTGGTGCCAGTGGAACACCCCGGTCGGATTCTCGAGGTGGCCGAGCACCGGGTCGCCCGCCGCTTCCGGGGTCGGGACGATGTCGAGCCAGCCTGCTTCGTGCACGGACGCCGTGCGCACCTCCGCGCCGAGCGCCCGCGCGAGCACCTGCGCTCCGAGGCAGATGCCGAGCACCGGGAGGCCCTCTCCCACGGCGTCGGCCAGCAGGCGACGCTCGACGCCGAGAAACGCGTGCTCGTCCTCCTGCCACGCGTGCGCGTTGCCACCGAGCGCGACGATCCCGCTCCAGTCGGCAGCCCGCAGACCGTCGAGGTCTTCCTCCCAGACGCGAATTCGACGCGCCGGCAGGCCGGATGCCTGGAGACGACCCTCGAGCACGCCGAGACCCGGCAAGCGGGGGTCCTGCTCGATCGCTAGCAGCGGCTTCATGTCCGGAAAGGCTAGTCGCTGCGCGCCTTCCGACACACTTCCGTCCGCACATCGACACACTTCGGCCTTGACTTGTATGGGGTCTGACCCCCGGGGTCAGACCCCATAAGAGACCCGTAAGAAAAGCGTCACGGAAGGCGCGCGAACGGTAGGCTCGGTCACGGCACGACGAATGAGCAGGCTGTAGTCACGGCGGCAGGCGGCTGCGATCGCCGCATGCGAGAACGCACGCGAGCAGAGAGAACGAAGGGAGTTGCCATGCGCCTGGACGGCATCCATCACGTCACCTGCGTCACGGGTGACGCCCCGCGGAACCTCGACTTCTACACCCGTGTGCTGGGGCTCCGGATGGTCAAGAAGACCGTCAACCAGGACGACCCCACCGTCTACCACCTGTTCTACGCCGACGAGCTGGGAAGTCCGGGCGCCGACCTGACGTTCTTCGAGTACCCGGACGCGCGGCCCGGGCGCGCGGGGCCCGGCATGATCCACCGGATCGTGTGCCGCGTCGGGTCCGAGGATGCGATCGACTTCTGGGCCGGGCGGCTCGCACAGGAGGGGATCGAGGCGGAACGTGACGGAGCACGCCTACGCTTCGCCGACCCTGAAGGGCTCGGCCTCGAGCTCGCAGCGGTCGAGACGACGGACGAGCCGCTCGTCGCCGACCATCCCGAGATCCCAGCTGAGCTTGCGCTGCAGGGCTTCGACGGCGTGCGCGCGTACGCCCTCGACCCGGAGTCCAGCCGGAGCGCCCTCGAGCAGGCGCTCGGCTTCGAGCCCGGCCCGGACGGCTGGGAGGTGCGTGGAGCGGATCGCCACTCGTTCTACGCCTACGATGCCGCGCCCCCCGAGCGCGGCGTCGGCGGCGCCGGCACGGTCCACCACGTCGCCTGGTCGTCGGCGATGGAAGATCACGCGGCGTGGCGCGAGCGCGTTGCCCAGGCGAGCCTGCACCCTACGCAGATCATCGACCGCTTCTGGTTTCGCTCGATCTACTTCCGCGAGCCGAGCGGCGTGCTGTTCGAAATCGCCACGGTTGGGCCAGGCTTCACGACGGACGAGCCGCTCGAGCACCTCGGCGAGTCGCTCGTGCTCCCGCCGGCCTTCGAGCACCTGCGCGATCGCGTCGAGGAGATCCTCACGCCGCTCGAGTACTCGAGACCACAGGCGCCCGCGCGGCCCCGGCCGTGAGCGGCGACCAGCTTCGGTATCGCCTCCGAGCCGCGGCCGGCGAGCCCGCCGGCGCGCTCGTCCTGCTGCACGGTCGCGGGGCCGACGAGAACGACCTGCTCCCGCTGCTCGACGCGCTCGACCCGGAACGTCACCTCGCCGGCGTGTGCCCACGGGGACCGCTCGCGTTGCCTCCCGGCGGCGCCCACTGGTATGTCGTGCGCGAGATCGGATACCCGGACCCGTCGACCTTCCTCGCGACGTACGAGCGCGCCACGAGCTGGCTCGACAACGTTCCCGAGCTCACCGGGGTGCCGCTCGAGCGCACCATCCTCGGCGGCTTCTCCCAGGGCTGCGTCATGTCCTACGCGCTCGGGCTGGGCCGTGGCCGGCCCACACCGGCCGGGATCCTGGCGCTCTCCGGCTTCGTCCCCACCGTCGCCGGCTGGGAGCTCGATCTGGAGCGACCGGGCCTACCGGTGGCAATCGGTCACGGCATCCACGACCCGGTCATCGAGATCCGCTGGGGACGCGATGCGCGAGACCGGCTGACGGCGGCAGGTCTCGCCGTGACCTATCGGGAGAGCCCAATCGGCCACACGATCGACGGAGGCTTCGTCGGGGAGCTCACCGGCTGGGTGCACGACACGATTGCCGCGGCAGCACGCGTCTAGGCCGACGCAAGACCGGCTACGTCACGCGCACGATCCCGTGTCGACCACCTCGAGATCGCTTGCGAGACCGTCCGCGATCGCGTCGACCGCGACCCCGAAGCCTCCTCCACCCCGCCTCGCGGAGGCGAAGATCATTGCGACCACGTCTCCGTCGGCGTCGATGACGGGGCCGCCGGAGTCGCCGTGCTCCACCTTGCCGCGCAACGGCACGACCGTCCGGAGGCGGAAGCTCCGGCCGTAGGCGTCGGGCGCGACGACCTTGCGCGGCTTGCCAGCGCTACCTGCTACGGCCGTGAGGGGCCCGTCGTTCGGGTAGCCGAGAAGCACGACCGGCTCGCCGACCGGCGGGTCGGCCGCGAGGGGAAGTGCGCGCGGGCGCAGGCCTCGGGCCCGGAGGATCGCAACGTCGTTCTCGGCGTCGTAGTAGACGGGCGTCGACTCGATCACCTGGCCGTTCGGCGCTGCGACGCTGGGCATCTCCTGACCCGCGACGACGTGCGCATTGGTCGCGACGAGCCCCCGCGCGATCACCCAGCCCGTGCCCTGGATTCCCACTCCGCAGGCGACGCCCTGGATCTTCACGACGCTCGTTGCCGCGCGCTTCGCCACCCGGCTTTCCGCGACGCTCGGATCGGGCGCCGGCAGGCCGATGTCCGGCTGCGCCGCGATCACGGGCAGGGGATCGAAGCGCGCGAGCGCCTCGAGCACCGTCGACGGCGGGACGGCCTCGACCAGGCCCGACAGGACCGCCGACTCCTGAACCGTCCCCCGCGCGCTGGCCCGGTCGACCTGGAGCGCGGCAACCGCGACGAGCCAGGCCACCGCCAGGCCAACGGCGCCGCCGATCAGCGCTCCGCCCGCAGAATCTGCGAGGCGCAACGGCCCGCGAGCCAGCACCTGCCGGGCGGCCGAGCCGAGCATGCCGCCGCCGACCTGCAGCAGGACGGCGCCGAGCAGCGCTCCCACGAGGCTCGCTATCGGCACCCACGGGGAGCTCTTGCCGCCCTCGAGGAAGAGCGGCGCGAGCCGGGAGCCCACGATCGCTCCGATCGCCAGCCCGCCGAGCGAGAGCGCCTGGGCAACGAGTCCGCGGCCGAAGCCGACGACGGCTGACAACGCCACCCAGATCAGGACAAGCGGATCGATCCAGTTCACCGCGGCACGACTAGATTCGGGATCGGGCAACGCGGGCCTCTGTCGAGACCGTGCGGGCCCACCCACAGAGTAGGGGCCGGATGCATCCGGCCCCTACGTCGAACCAGCCGAGCGTGTCCCGCCTACGCCGTCGCCATCTCCTCGGACGCGCGGCGGACGGCCTTCACGATGCCGTCATAGCCGGTGCAGCGGCAGAGGTTGCCGCCGAGCGCGAGCCGGATCTCATCGTCGCTCGGGCTCGAGTTCTCGGCGAGCAGCGCGGTGGCCGAGATCAGCATTCCCGGCGTGCAGAATCCGCACTGGACGCCTCCTTCGTCGAGGAAGGCGCGCTGGAGCGGCGCGAGGTCGTCGGTGTCGGCGAGGCCCTCGACGGTCGTGAGCTCGCGTCCGTCGGCCTGAAGGGCGAGGTACGAGCAGGAGTTCACGGGCTTGCCGTCGAGCAGCATCATGCACGCTCCGCACTCGGAGTCGTCGCAGCCCTCTTTCGCGCCGGTCAGGCCGATCACGTCGCGCACGACTTGGAGAAGCGTCGCGGTTGCCTCGACGTCCACCGGATAGGGGACGCCGTTCACGTTGAGCGTTGCGCTGTATCTCATCGCTCCTACCTCAGGCGCCGAAGAGCGCCGGGCTCGCAGGGACGGGGACGTTCTCGCCGCTTGCGCGTGCGACCGCTGCCTCGATGGCGCGGCGGGCGATGACCGCCGCCATGGCGCGACGGTACTCCTCCGACGCGCGCACGTCGGAGATCGGCGCCGACCCGGCTGCAACTGCCTCCGCGGCCGCCTCGGTGGCGGCGGCAGAGCCGTCGGTGCCGACGAGCGCAGCCTCCGCTTCGGAGACGCGGCGGATGATCGGCGCGAGCGCGGTGATCGCGACACGTGCGTCCGTGACCTTGCCGTCGTCCATGACGACTACCGCCGTGGCGCCCACGACGGCGATCTCCATCTGCTGGCGATACTCGAGCCGCGCGTAGCAGGAGCCGGCGCCCGCCGGAGGCTCCGGGATGTCGACGGCCACCAGCAGCTCGCCGGCCTCCGCGGTCGTCTGGCCGGGGCCCGAGAAGAGGTCGGCCACCGCAACCTCACGCGAGCCGGCGGCGGACTGGAGCGTGGCCGTCGCTTCGAAGCAGACGAGCGGTCCGCCGGTCTCCATGGCCGGCGAGGCATTCATCACGTTGCCGCCGATCGTCCCCTGGGCGCGGGTTGCGTGCGAGCCTACGATGGCGGAGGCGTCGGCGAGCGCCGTGAAGCGCTCTCGGATCACCGGGTGGGTGACGATCTCCTCGTGGGTCGCGAGCGCGCCGAGGCGGACACCACCGCCGGAGCCCGTGATGCCACGAAGCGACTCGACGGCGTGGATCGCGACAAGGCTCTCCGGAAGCGGAGCCTTGCCCTGACGCGCGCCGACGACGAGATCCGTGCCACCGGCGACGACGCGGGCTCCGCTGCCCAGCGCGGCAACAGCCTCCTCGACGGAGGTGGCGGCGACGTACGTGCTCACCGGTCGCCTCCTCTGCTCGCAGTCCAGACCCGCTCAGCGGTCATCGGCAGCTCACGTACCTGCGACCCGATCACCTTGGCGATCCCGTTCGCGATCGCGCCCGGTGTCGCCACGCAGGGCGGCTCGCCGATGCCCTTGGAACCCTTCGGGCCCGCGTTCTCGGTCGGCGTCTGGACCCAGGCGATGTCGATCCGCGGCGCGTCGGCCGACGTCACGAGCTTGTAGTCGAGCAGGTGCGGGTTGCGCTGCCTGCCGTCCTCGTCGAACTGCGTGCCCTCGGTCAGCGCCTGGCCGATGCCCATCACGACGCCTCCGTACACCTGGCCGTTGGCGCCGATGGGGTTGAGGATCACGCCCGAGTCGTGCGCCGCCGCCACGCGCAGGACCCGCGTCACACCGGTCCCGCGGTCGACCTTCACGTGCACGGCGTGGGTGATCAGCTGCGGCGCCAGAAACGATTCGAGCCCCAACCGGCCGACGCAGCTCTCGGCGTCGACTTCCGGCGCCTCGGGCACCGTGCCCGAGCCCTTGCCGTGGAACGTCGCGCCCGAGCCGGCCAGGTCGACGATCGTCACCGACTTTTCCGGCGCGCCCTTGACGCGCACCGCTCCCTCGGCGACCTCGAGGTCGTCGCGGGAGACCTCGAGCTCCTCGGCTGCGGCATCGAGGAGCTGCTGGCGCAGGTCCACCGCGGCCTCGATCGCCGCGCGGCCACTGTTGAAGGTCGTCTGGGAACCGCACGAGCCCATGTCCCACGGAGCCGCGTCGGTGTCCTGGTACATGAGCGAGAAGTCCTCGGGATTCATCCCCAGCTGCTCGGCCACGAGGATGGGGAGCGCCATCACCGCGCCGGTCCCGTTCTCCTGCGCACCCGTGATGATGGTTCCGGTGCCGTCGCCGTTCAGCTTCACGTATGCGCCCGCGGCGGCGCCGAAGCACGGCCACCAGCCGCAGGCGACGCCGATCGCCTCGTCGTCGGGCAGCTCCTGGTCGTAGCCGATCAGCTCGACGGCACGTTCCAGCGTCTCCTTCATCCCGAGCTTCTCGAACTTCTGCCGCGTCGGCCCCTCGGCGCCCTCCTCGATCAGCGTCCGGCGCCGGAGCTCGACGGGATCGAGCTCGAGCGCGCGCGCGACGTCGTCCATGTGCTGCTCGACCGCCCAGCAGACCTGCGGCGCCGTCGGGGCGCGGATCGAGCTCGACGGCTGGGTGTTCGAGTAGTTCATCGACGACTCGATGTTGACGTTCTCGATCTGGTACGGGCCACAGGCGTGCATGGCGGCCATCTGCGCGAAGAAGCCGCCCTCGCCGCAGTAGGCGCCCTTGTCGAGCACGAGCGAGCCCTTCCGCGCGACGAGCGTGCCGTCGCGCTTGGCGCCGGTCTCGAGCTCGATCACCATGCCCTCACGGCGATGGTCGACCGCGACGAACTCCTCGCGGCGGGAGAAGACGAGCTTGACCGGCCGGCGTGCGGCACGAGCCAGGGCCGCGACATGGCCCTCGAAGTGGAAGTCGCACTTGGCGCCGAAGCCGCCGCCGAGGAGCGGGACGATGATGCGCACGTTCGACTCGGGGATCTGAAGCGTGTGCGCGACACCGCTACGGGCCGCGTACGGCACCTGAGTGGACGTCCAGATCGTCACCTTGTCGCCGTTCCACTGGGCGATGATCGCCCGCGGCTCGATGGGAGCGCCCTGCGAGCAGTCGGCCACGTAACGGCCCTTCACGACGACGTCCGCCGTCGCCATGGCAGCGTCGGCATCGCCCTTGACGATGGTCGAGTAGCCGATCCGGTTGCCGTCGCGACCCATCGAGTCGTCGCCCTCGTCCGACTCCCAGTCGTCGTGAACGAGCGGGATACCCTCGGCAGTCGACGCTGCGAAATCGGCAACCGGCGGAAGGGGCTCGTAGTCGACCTCGACCAAAGCTGCCGCTTCTTCGGCCAGCTCGGGCGTCAGGGCCGCGACTCCCGCGACGACGTCGCCTTCCCAGATGACCTTGTCCTTCGTGAACAGCCGCCGGTCCTGCACCATGCCGCCGTACTTGACGTCGGGTACGTCCTCGTGCGTCAGCACGGCCAGCACGCCCGGAAGCGCCCGCGCCTTGGAGGCGTCGATGCGCGTGATGCGGGCGTGCGTGTGATCCGCGTACCTGAACTTCGCGTGCAGCTGTCCGGTGAGGCTCAGATCGGCCGTATAGCGGCCGAGGCCGGTGACCTTCTCCTTGCCGTCGGGCCGGATGAACGACTTCTCCGCCGAACGTGGCTCCTCGACCGTCGCCACTGTCGCGCCTCCTTCGTCGAGTTCTGTGCGGGCGATGGTACCGCGCGGCGGCGGGGCGGGGCCCGATCTGCGGGCCGTAGCCCCACCTACGATCGGGCTACCGCAGCCCGCGCGGCACAATGAGCTGCGTGATCGGAGATCTCACCGAGGGCCTCGGCCGTATGGGAATGGTGTGGCCGTCGGTCGTGGAACAAGAGGCGCGATGAGCCGGCGCTCGCTGTTCGTGGCCGCCGGGGCCGCCGCCGTCGCCGGGATCGTCGCGGCCGGCGTCGTCCTTGCCGGCGGTCGCGACGAGGGTACTGCCCCGGTCGCGGTGGACAGCGATCTGCCCGCGGTCGGCTCGGTCGAGCAGGAGAACCGCGCCGGCGTCGTCGAGGCCAGCGGCGTCGACCCGATCACCGGCGGCCAGGTCAGTCTCGCCGACTACCAGGGCAAGCCTGTCGTCCTGAACTTCTGGGCGTCCTGGTGCGCGCCGTGCCGTGAGGAGCTTCCTGCTCTGATCGAGCTCGCCGAGCGTCACCCCGAGGTGGCGCTCGTAGGCGTCAACTACCAGGATGCCGCCGGCGACGCCCGTGCTCTCCACCAGGAGATCGGCTGGACGTGGCCGAGCATCGGCGATCCCCAGGGCAAGCTGGGCGGCGAGCTCGGGCTACAGGGCATGCCGACGACCTTCTTCCTCGACGCCGAGCACCGGATCGTCGCGATCGTGCTCGGGGGCACCGACCTGGCGGGCTTCGAGGAGGGGGTCGAGCTGATCGCGCCCGCGGCCACGTGATCGCCGCCGCCGACATCGAGCTCGGCCCGGCGGGCCTCGCGATCGCCTTCGCCGCCGGCTTCATCTCGTTCGTCTCTCCCTGCGTGCTGCCGCTCGTGCCCGGCTACCTCTCGTTCGTCTCCGGCGTCAGCTTCGACGAGCTCGGCGCGCGGCCGCGACGCGTCACGGCCATGACGGGCGCCTTCGTGCTGGGCTTCACGCTGATGTTCGTGCTGCTAGGCGCAGGTGTCGGTTGGTTCGGCAACGCGATCCTCGAGAACCGCCGGACGCTCGAGATCGTGGCGGGCGCGTTCGTGATCGCCATGGGAATCGTGCTGGCCGGGCTCCCTCTGCCGCGGTTGCTGGCAGCGGAGCGCCGACTCCACGTCCGCGGCGGCGGCGGCCTGGTCGCCGCCGGGGTCGCGGGCATTGCGTTCGCGATCGGCTGGTCGCCCTGCATCGGCCCGACGCTCGGAGCGATCCTCACGCTCTCGCTCGGCAGCTCCGGCGCCACGGACGGCGCCATCCTGCTCGCCGCCTACTCGCTCGGGCTCGGCGTCCCGTTCCTGCTCTTCGGGCTGGCCTTCACGCAGAGTCTCGGCCTCGTAGGCTGGACGCGCCGGAACTGGCGCGTCGTCTCGGTTGCCTCCGCCGTCCTGCTCGTGACCATGGGCGTGCTTCTCATCACGGGCGACCTCGTCCGCTACACAACCCGGCTCGCCCGCTTTACCGGCTGGCAGATCTGAGGCCGCCCGGTGCGCGGGCCGGCGCCTCGCGGATCAGTGCCGGAAGTGCCTGCGACCCGTGAAGACCATGGCCGCGCCGGCCTGCTCGACGGCCGCGACGACCTCGTCGTCCCGCTTCGAGCCTCCCGGCTGGACGACCGCCGCGATCCCCGTCTCGAGCGCGACCCGCGGGCCGTCGGCGAACGGGAAGAACGCGTCGGAGGCGAGCACCGCGCCGCGCAGATCGTGACCGTGCTCGCGCGCCTTCTCGACGGCGATCCGAACGGCGTCGACCCGGCTCATCTGGCCCGCGCCGACGCCGATCGTCGCCATGTCCTTTGCGATCACGATCGCGTTCGACGTCACGTGTCGGACCGTCCGCCACGCGAGCAGCAAGTCGCCCCACGTCGGCTCGTCCGGCGCGGTCGCGGTCACGACCGTCATCTCGCCGCGCCCGTCGAGATCGGCGTCGGCGTCCTGCACGAGCATCCCGCCCAGCACCCGCCGGTAATCGCGTTCGCCGGCGCCACCGCGGCGCTCCTCGTTGACGAGGATGCGCACGGCCTCCTTGCGCCGTAGGACCTCGAGGCCGTCGTCCGCGTAGCCGGGCGCAAGCAGCACCTCGACGAACTGCGCCGCGAGCTGCTCCGCCAGCTCGGTATGCACGGGGCGGTTCAGCGCGACGATGCCACCGTAGGCCGAGACGGGATCGCACGCGAGCGCTCGCTCGTAGGCCTCGTCGATCGTCGAACCGAGCGCGCAGCCGCACGGATTCGCGTGCTTGACGATGACGCACGCAGGGACGGCGAACTCCTCGACGAGGGAGCGTGCGGCCCAGAGATCGTTGAGGTTGTTGTAGGAGAGCTCGCGGCCGGAGAGCTGGCTTACTCGCGAGAGGAGGTGCCGGCGGGCGCCGGCCTCGCTGTAGTAGGCCGCGCGCTGGTGCGGGTTCTCGCCGTAGGCGAGCTCGCGCTCTCTCGAGAGCGAAAGCGCGATCCGCGGCGGGAAGCTCTCGCGCTCGGCGAACCAGGTCGCGATCGAGGCCTCGTAGGCCGCCGTGGTCGCGAACGCCTCGGCGGCAAGTGCCCGCCGCGTCTGGAGCGTCAGGTCACCGCGCCGCTCGAGCTCGGCCAGGACCGGGCCGTACTGCGCGGGCGAGCAGACCGGAACCACGTAGGGGAAGTTCTTCGCCGCCGCGCGCAGGAGCGCCGGCCCCCCGATGTCGATCATCTCGACGGCCTCCTCTTCGCGCGTGTCCTTGCGCCCGGCGACCGAATCGAAGGGGTAGAGGTTCACGCAGACGAGGTCGATGGGCTCGATGTCGCGCTCAGCGAGCGCCGCCATGTCGTCCGGCCGATCCCGACGGGCCAGGATGCCCGCATGGACGCGCGGGTGGAGCGTCTTCACGCGACCGCCGAGCAGCTCGGGGAACTCCGTGAGCTCGTCGACCCGCCGCAGGTCGACGCCGACCTCGGCCAGCCGTGACGCCGTGCCGCCGCTCGCAAGCAGCTCGGTGCCGAGGCCGGCAAGCCCTCGCGCGAAGTCCTCGAGGCCGGCCTTGTCGTAGACGGAGAGAAGAGCGCGGCCGATCACGAAGGCGAATCTACAACGTCCGCGAGCAGACGCCTAGCCACCGCCGGAAGCAATCGGTGCTCGACCGCATGCAGCCGCGCGAGCAGCGTTGCCTCAGTGTCACCGGTAAGGATCGCAACCCGTTCCTGGGCGAGGGCCGGCCCGGTGTCGAGCCCCCCGTCGACCAGGTGAACGGTCACGCCCGTCTCGGAGGCGCCGGCGGCGAGCGCGGCCCCCACCGCGCCAATTCCGGGAAAGGCCGGCAACAACGAGGGGTGGACGTTGATGACGCGGCCGGGAAAATGCGCCAGAAAGGCGTCCGTGAGCAGGTGCATGTAGCCGGCACAGACGACGAGCTTGACGCCGTGCCGTTCGAGCCAGGCGGCCATCGCGAGGTCGCGATCGTGGCGGCCCGGGTAGTCATCGAGGCTGAAGACCCCGTGTGGGATGGCGGCCGCTTCGGCCCGCTCGAGCGCGAGCACCCCGTCGACGTTCGAGGCGACGGCCGCGATCGGCAGGCCGTCGTCGATCAGAGCCTGCAGGTTCGTGCCCGAGCCCGAGACGAGGACGCCGATCACCTCAGTGGTCGGCGAATACGACGCCGTCGATCCCGGCCTCCACGCGACCGATGGCGGGTAGCCCGGATTGCACGGCCTCGTCGGCCCGCACGACCGCGCAGTAGCCGATGCCCAGGTTGAAGACGCGCCGCTGCTCGTCCTCGGCCACGCCCTGAGCGTCGAGCCAGGCGAACACCGGAGGCCGCATCCAGCTCGCGGGATCGACGACGGCGCCGAGACCGGCAGGGAGCGCGCGCGCGAGGTTGCCGGGTATACCGCCGCCCGTGATGTGAGCGAGGGCCAGTACCTCGCACCGCGCGCGCAGCGAGCGCACGTCGTCGAGGTAGCAATGTGTGGGCGCGAGCAGGAGGTCCGCGTCGTACTCGTCGTCCCCGCGGAGCAGCGACCTCACGAGCGAGAACCCGTTCGCGTGGAGGCCCGAGGAGGCGAGACCGAGCACGGCGTCTCCCGCCCCGACGCGCGAGCCGTCGATCAGCCGGTCGCGCTCGACCAGTCCGACGCACGTGCCTGCGAAGTCGATCTCCGCCTCACGGTAGACGCCCGGCATCTCGGCGCTCTCACCACCCAGGATCGCGCACCCGGCAGCCCGGCAGACATCCGCGGCGCCCTCCACGAGCTCCACGATCTGGCCCAGGTCGAGGCGGTGCGCGGCTGCGTAGTCGAGGAAGAACAGCGGCTCCGCCCCCGTCGTCAGCACGTCGTTGATGCAGTGGGCCGCCAGATCGGCGCCGCAGTCGCGCAGGCGGCCGGCCTCCCGGGCGAGCACGAGCTTCGTACCCACGCCGTCGGTGGAGGCGGCAAGCAGCCGCCGCTCGTCGAGCGCAAAGAGGCCGGCGAAGCCTCCGACGTGCCCCACAACCCCCGCCGTCCGCGTCGACTCGAGGGCGCCTCGAAGCCGCTCCACGACCTCCTCGGCCTTCCCAAGAGAGACTCCGGCACGCTCGTACGTGTGCTCCACGCCTCTCCGATCCTATCCGCGCATCTGGACGCGCCGTACAATGCCGCCGCGTGCGAGGTGTGGCGCGCGGCGGACCCTTTCGACCTCCTGTCCATGCTCACCGTCCAGGACATCGTCTCGCTTCCTGCCCTGCGTCTCCGGGTCGCGGCGGGCGCCGCGGGCCTCCCGAACGACGTCCGCTGGCTCCACGCCTCCGAGCTCGCCGACCCGACGCCGTGGCTCGAAGGCGGCGAGCTCCTCCTGTCGACCGGGCTCGGGATCGGCTCCGACGCGACCGAGCAAAGCGCCTACATCGGCCGGCTCGCCGGTCACCGGCTGGCCGGGCTGGGCTTCGGGCTCGGGTTCGGCCACGAGACGGTGCCGACGCCGCTCGTCGAGGAGGCCGACCGCCAGAGCTTCCCGATCTTCGAGGTGCCGTACGAGGTGCCGTTCATCGCCATCTCGAAGGCCGTCTTCAGCCACCTGGCGAGCGAGCAGCTCGAGCTCGTCACACAGGCCCTCGAGGTACACGAACGGCTCGCGCAGGCAGTGACGCACGGTCGCGGCGCCGAGAGCCTGCTGGCCGTCGTGGCGAGCCATCTCGGGTGCAGCCTCGCACTGGTGGACGAGAGCGGACGCGTTCTGGTGGAGCGGCACGCACGACGGCGCGTCGGCTTCGAGAACGCGCTCGAGCTGCCGGTCGTGGCGGACGACGAGCTGGCGGTGCTGCGTGCGGCACGCGCGGCAGGCGAGTTCGGCGAGTACGACCGCCTGGTGCTGCACCACGCTCAGACGGCGCTCGCCTTCGAGCTCTCCAGGCGCCACGCGGTCTCCGCGGCGGAGCTCCGTCTCGCGGGCGACCTCCTCGACGACCTCGAACACGAACGCCTCGACGATCGCGAGGCAGGCCGGCGGATGGCGGCGTTCGGGCTCGAGCCCGGACGGCAGCACGCGACCCTGGTCGGGATTCCTCGCGACGGTCGCGCCGGGGGCCAGGTCCGGGCGGCCGTCGCGCGAGAGCTCGACCGGAGGGCGATCCGCTATCTCTCGACCGTTCGACGAGACCGGGCGGCCTTCCTGATCGAGATCGCCGACGAAGAGGCTGCGTTGACACTTGCCCGAGAGCTGATCGAGCTCGAGCCGGGGACGCGCGTCGGCGTCGGCCGGCCGGCGCAGGGGCGGGCGCTGGGCCGTAGCCTGCTCGAGGCGCGCGCCGCGCTCGGCGCGGCCAGCGCAAGCGTAGTCTCGTACCGGGATCTCGGCTCGCTGGAGCTGCTGCTGAGCCTTCCAGATGCAGCCCTCGAGGCGTTCGTCGACCGCGTCCTTGGCCCGGCTGCTCCGAACGCGTGGCTCACGGAGTCCCTGGCCGCCCTGCTCGAGTCGGGCTGCCGCTGGAGCGAGGCCGCCGAGCGGCTCGGCGTCCACCGACACACGCTGCGCTACCGCATGGAGCGGCTTCGCGAGCAGACGGGACGCCATCCGGACGACCCCGAGCAGCGCATGGAGCTCTGGCTCGCAGTCAAGGCGACGCAGGCCCTCGCCTCGAGGCGTGAGCCCGAGCCGGTCGGCTGAGCCCGCCGCTCACGAGGCGCGCGAACGCGCGATAGCCTCGGCCGCGCGGGCAGGTGAGGGCAGCTCGCGGCGGTGCGGGAGCGGCACCGCGGGGTTCTCCGAGTCGATCTCGCGGCCCAGGCGATGGCCGTCGAAGACGGCCTCGGCGGCGTGCCTCGGGCTGACGCAGTCGCCGACGCGATAGACGGCCTCGACACCGTCGGCTCGGAGCGCCTCCTCGTCGGCCGTGAGCTCGAGGTAGAGCCCGTCGTCGGAAACCCGCTGGGTGACGAGGACGATGGCGTCCGCCTCGAGCTCGAGGGCCTCGCCGAACTCGCCCTCGGCGGCGATCCGGCCCTGCTCGACCCCTGTGACGGTCACGTTGCGGCGCGCGGAGACGCCCGCGTCGTGGATCCGGCGCCGCAGCAGCGGGCCCTCGAGCGTCTCGTCGCAGGCGGGGGCGACGACGTCGAACGGCGTCACGAGCTCGACGCCGAGGCCCTCGCTCGCGAGCTGCTCGGCGAGCGCCGCGGCGACCTGGTAGCCCTCGGTGTCGTAGACGCACACCAGCCGGCCGGCGGGCCGCTTACCCTCGACCATGATCTGCTCGGGCGTGAGGACGTGCGCCAGAGCCGCATCGGCGCCGGGAATCGGATCGTGCGTCAGCGGGTTGAGCCCGTCGTCCGCCCAGCGCGAGCCGGTCGCGAGGATGACGAGCTCGGCCCCGTACCGGCGTGCCTCGCCGGCCGAGAGCCGCACGCCCGTCAGCACCTCGACGTTTCCCAGCCGGTCGAGCTGGACCCGGCGCCAGTTGAGGACGCGAGCCCACTCGCCGATGCCCGGCAGACGGGGAAGCCAGCGCATGTGACCACCGATCTCACGCTCGGCCTCGACCAGGTGCACGCGGCGGAAGCCGCGCTTGGCGAGGACGATCGCGCACTCCATGCCTGCCGGCCCCGCGCCCACGACGAGCACGTCACGGTCGCGGTTCGCCGCGGGCTCGAAACGCTCCGGATGCCAGCCGCGGCGGTACTCCTCTCCGGCCGTGGCGTTCTGCAGGCAACCGAGGTGCATGAGCGTGTCGGCCTTGGCGATGCAGACGTTCGAGCCCGTGCACTCGCGCACCTCGCCGTAGCGGCCCTGCTCGATCTTCGCCGGCAGGAACGGATCCGCGATCGAGGGTCGCGCAGCGCCGATCAGATCCCAGGCGCCGCTCGAGACGATTTCCGCCATCCGGTCCGGGTTCGTCAGCCGGCTTACCCCGACGATCGGCTTCGCCGTCGCCTCGCGCACGCGGCCCGTCCATTCGAGCTGGTAGCCCTCCGGGAAGAAGCGCGAGGAGCCCGAGTCGTGCGACCACTCGGCGATGGAGCCGACGTTCACGTCCCAGAGGTCGACGAGGTGATCCGCCAGCCGCACGAACTCGAGCGCCTCGTCCACGTCGAGCCCCGGCGTGAGGTCGACGCCGATCCGTACGGCGACGGCGCAGTCGTCACCGGCCGCCTCCCTGACCGCCTCCAGCGTCTCCAACCACATCCTGGCCCGGTTCTCCAGCGAGCCGCCATATGCGTCGGTGCGCTTGTTGTAGAACGGGGACAGGAACTGTGTCAACAGGTAGCTATGGCCGCCGTAGACGTAGACGATGTCGAAGCCGACGGAGCGAGCCTGTCTCGCCGCGCGCGCCCAGTCGGCCTGGACTCGGCGGATGTCGGCGAGCTCCATCGCCTTCGGCACGATCGTCGGGTGGTAGTCGCTCGCGACCTGCGACGGCGCGATCGCGGGCCAGCGCGTGTCGGCCGTCTGCGAGTGGATGCCGGTGTGCGCGAGCTCGATGCCGGCGAGCGAGCCGTGCTCGTGCACCGCATCGGCCATGAGGGCGAGGTTCTGGAGGTCGTCGTCGTCCCACAGCTGGGCCGAGATGTACGGCGACTCGTCCGAGTCGAGGCTCACAGGGGAGTACTCGGTGCAGACGGCCGCCCAGCCGCCTTCTGCCTTCACACCGCGATGCGCCGCCTGCGATCCCGGCTTGCGCGTGCCGAACCCCGTGCAGTGGGGCACCTGGTAGAAGCGGTTGCGCATCGTCTTCGGCCCGATCCGCACGGGCTCGAAAAGCACGTCATGGCGAGGGTCGCGGGCGATCGCGGCAGTCTACGACCGCAGCCGCCTATGCCGCCGGCAGCTCTCCCTTATGTTCGTTTGCAAGACTTGACCCCGATCTGGGATCGCCTCTCGGCTACATTCACGCCATCGCCGAGCACGACGAGGATCACGGCCACGGAGGCCACGACCACGGCTCCGAGCTCTCCGAGCTGCAGCTGCGCGTGCGCGCGCTCGAGACGATCCTGACCGAGAAGGGCTACGTCGATCCCGCCGCGCTGGATCTGATCGTCGAGGCCTACGAGACGAAGATCGGGCCGCACGTCGGCCAGCGCGTGGTGGCGAAGGCCTGGCGCGATCCGGGCTTCAAGCAGGCGCTGCTCGCGGACGCCACCGAGGCGGTCGGCACGCTCCAGCCCGTGAGCCGCGTAGGCGACCACCTGGTAGCGGTCGAGAACACGCCCGAGCGGCACAACGTGGTCGTGTGCACGCTCTGCTCCTGTTACCCCTGGGACGTGCTCGGCCTGCCGCCGGTCTGGTACAAGTCGGCCCCGTATCGCTCGCGCGCGGTGAAGGACCCGCGCGGAGTGCTCGCCGACTTCGGCGTCGAGCTGCCGGCGGACACCGAGATCCGCGTGTGGGACTCCACCGCCGAGACACGGTTCCTCGTGGTCCCGATGCAGCCCGCCGGCACCGAGAGCTGGAGCGAGGAACGGCTTGCAGAGCTCGTCACGCGTGACTCCATGATCGGCACCGGGCTCCCCAGGCGCCCGGACGACGCAGCCTGATGGACGGCGTCCACGACATGGGCGGGATGGACGGCTTCGGGAAGGTCGAGCCAGAGCCGAACGAGCCGGTCTTCCACGAGGAGTGGGAGGGTCGTGTGATGGCGATGAACCGCGCGCTCGGGGCGGCAGGCGTGTGGACGATCGACATGGCGCGCTTCTCCCGGGAAACCCTGCCGCCTCGGGTCTACCTCTCGAGCTCCTACTACGAGCGCTGGCAGCTTGCGACGGAGCAGCTTCTCGCAGAGCGTGGCCTGGTCGATCGGGACGAGCTCGCCGCGGGCCACTCGTTGCGTCCGGTTCAGCCGCTGCCCGGTGGCCGCTTCACGACGGCCCGCGTCGCCCGCGTCATGACGCGCGGCTCGTTCGCTCGCCCGGCCATAGGCCCGCCTCGCTTTGCGCCCGGCGACACCGTGCGCGCGAGGAACATCCATCCCAGGACGCACACACGGCTGCCACGCTACGTCCGCGGTCGCCTCGGGACTGTCGAGCGCATCCAGGGGTGCCACGCGTTACCCGACGCCCTGGCGCTCGGGCACGACGAAGCGGCATGGCTCTATACGGTCTGCTTCGAGGGCCGCGAGCTGTGGGGTGACGATGCCGATGCGACCTCGAGGATCTCCGTCGAGGCCTTCGAGCCCTACCTGGCGCCGGCCTGACGTGATCGTCGATCCCGAGGGCGCCACCCCGGCAACTCGGGCCGTGCCGAGCATTCCGCGCGACGCCGAGGGGCCGGTGTTCCGCGAGCCGTGGGAGGCGCAGGCGTTCGCGCTGACGCTCGCGCTCGAGGAGCGAGGACTGTTTACGTGGGGCGAATGGGCGGCGGCGCTCGGCGAGGAGATCAGGCGCGCGCAGGCCGCGGGCGACCCCGATACAGGCGAGACCTACTATCGCCACTGGTTGGCAGCGCTCGAACGCGTAGCCGAGGAGAAGCGCCTGACCGACGCGGAGACGCTCGCGCGCTATCGCGACGCCTGGGACCATGCGGCCGACCGCACGCCCCACGGCGACCCGATCGAGCTCGGACCCGAGGACTTCCCACCCGTCGCTCGTCGGCCGGTTGGCTGAGCGAGCGCCGGGCTAGCCGTTCTCTGCGCCGTACCCGCCGCCGCCGGCGCCGGTGAACGAGATCACGTCGCCGCGACTGAGCTTGAGGAAGCCCTTGCCGGGCAGCTCCTCCCAGTCTCCCGTGGCGGCGCGGCGGAGCAGCACTTTCGCGGTCCCGCCCGCCTCCCCACCCGCAAGGCCCGCTGCCGCGAACGCGGCCCGCGTCTGCTCGAGGTAGTACATGCCCTCGGCGTCGTCTGCGAGCAGCCGGTAGTCCCGCCGCATGCCTGCCCCGCCCGCCTGCGCCCCGCCGCCCCCCGAGCCTTCCACGAGCTCGGTCCGCTCGATCACCCACGGGTATTCCGTCTCCGCGATCTCCGCCGGGAGCAGCGCGCAGTTCGACGTGTAGCTGTCCACCGCGGACATTCCCGGAGCGGTCCGGGACGCGCCGCCGCCGCCGCCGAGAATGTCGGCGAGCAGCGTCAGCCGGCCCGAGCGCTGGTCGATCGCCTGGAACACGAAGGCCGGGAACGAGACATGGCTCGCGGCCACGGCCCGGTCGGGCAGGAGCTGACCGAGCGCGCTGCAGACGACGTCCGCCAGCCGCTGGACGGTCAGATGGCGTGCCGAGACCGCGGCGGGAAAGCGCGGGCGTACGATGGTTCCCTCGGGTGCGATCACGACGACGTTCCGGGTGAGCCCGTCGTTCTGGGGAATCTCCGTCCCCGCGAAGCAGCGCACGGCGAAGTAGGCACCCGCGTGGGTCGAGGCCCACGGCACGTTGACGCCGCCCTCGACCTGGCCGTCGGACCCGGTCAGGTCGACGTGGAGCTTCCCCTGACGCACGCGCACCGTCGCTCGGATCCGCACCGGGTCGCCGAGGTTGAGCCCGTCGTCGTCGAGATGGCCCTCGGCGCTCTCGGCTCGCCGGGGCCACGAGCGGAACTCCGCCCGAGCTCGCTCGGAGGTGCGCTCGAGGAGCTCGGCCATCCCCCGGACGACCGTTGCCCGCCCGTGCCGGCTACAGAGCGCCGCGATGCGCTCCGAGCCGCGGCGGCAGGCGGCGATCTGGGCAGCGAGATCCCCGAGCGTCGCGTCCGGATCGCGGACGTTGGCCGCGATGAGGTCGTGGAGGGCAGTATTCGGCCGGCCGGCCTCCACGAGCTTCACCGGCGGGAAGAGCAACCCCTCCTGGTAGAGCTCCGTGCACTGCGCGCTCTCGGTACCGGGAAAGCGGCCGCCGACGTCGATGTGGTGGGCGATCGAGCCCGTGTACCCGACGAGCGAACGCCCATCGTAGGCAGGCGCGAACAGCTGCAGGTCGGGCGTATGCGTACCGCCGTGGTACGGGTGGTTGATGAGCACGACGTCGCCGGGCGCGAGGCGCCCGTGGCGTCCGAGCGCAGACGCCAGCGCGAACTGCATGAGCCCGAGCTGTGCCGGGATCATCTCGGAGTGCGCGACCATGCGACCCTCGGCGTCGAAGAGACCGCACGAGAAGTCGAGCATCTCGCGGATGATCGGCGAGAAGGACGAGCGGTACTCGACGACCGCCATCTCCTCGGCGATGCCGGCGAAGGCGTGCGAGAGCACCTCCTGCGTGACGGGATCGAGGCTCATCGGCCGCCCCGTTCGAGCAGGGCCGTACCGGCGGGCCCGGCCGAGAGCCGCCAGCCCGGCGACACGACGATGGTCGAGTCGTCCTGCTCCACGATCGCGGGGCCCGTCACGCGCGCTCCGGCGCCGAGATCGCCGCGCTCGTAGAGCCCGTAGCGCTCCCGCCGCCCGGCACGCCACACGTCGCGCTCGCCTCGCCGTCGCGCGCGACCGCGTCCGCCCGCTCCGTCCCACGCCGGTGGCCTCGACCTGGCGACGGCGCGCGCGCGCAATGTCACGATCTCCGTCTCCTCGACCGGCCGGGCGTGTCCGTAGGCCCGCTCGTGCGCGGCATGGAAGGCGCGCTCGGCGCCTCGAAGCGCCTCGGCGCCGCTCCCGCGCAGGGGCACCGTCAGCTCGTAGGCCTGACCCCGGTACCGCAGATCCAGCGCGAGCTCGACGCGCCCCCGCCCGTTGGCATGGCCGGACGCGGCGAGCAACTCACGCCCGTGCCGCTCCAGCGCGCGGCAACGCGAGCGCAGGTCCGACGCCCGTGCACGCGAGACCGGCTGGAGCCACGTCTGCGCGAGGTCGTGGACCACGTCGGCGAGCAGCAGACCGAGCGCCGAGGTGACGCCTGGATGCGCGGGAACGAGCACACGGCGAATGCCGAGCTCCTCGGCGAGGCTGCAGCCGTGCATCGGGCCGGCTCCGCCGAACGCCACGAGCGCGGCGCCGCGCGGGTCGTGACCGCGCCCCACGGAGATGACGTGCAGGGCCCGGGCCATCGTCGCGTCGGCGATGCGGAGCACCGCGTCACCGGCCTCGGCGAGCGATAGCCGGAGCGGCTTCGCGACCGCCCGCTCCACGGCGCGGCGGGCGGCGCCGGCGTCGAGCGCCATGCGGCCGCCCAGGAAGCGGTCGGGATCGAGCGTGCCGAGGACGAGGTGCGCGTCCGACACCGTGGCGTCCTCGCCACCACGTCCGTAGGCGGCCGGACCGGGATCGGCGCCCGCGCTCTCTGGCCCGACGCGAAGGGAGCCGAAGGCATCCACGCGCGCAATCGAGCCGCCCCCCGCCCCGACCGACAGGACGTCGATCTGCGGCAGCGTGACCGGGTGGCCCTGCACCTCGCCGCGAAAGCGCCGCTCGGGCTCGCCGTTCGACACGAGACAGACGTCCGCCGTGGTGCCGCCCATGTCGAAGGTCAACAGGTCGGGCATCCCTGCGACGGCGCCGAGGCGGGCCGCGGCGATCACGCCGGCAGCCGGGCCGGACGCGATCAGCGCGACCGGCAGCCGGCGTGCGACTCCGGCCGTGGCGAGCCCGCCGTTCGAGCGCATCAGGTGCAGCGGGACGCCGGCGCCCAGCGACTGGAGGCGTGCGTCCAGCTCCTCGACGTAGGAGCCCACGACGGGCAGGAGCGCGGCGTTGAGCGCGGTTGTCGCGGCGCGCGGGTACTCCCGGCGCTCCGCGGCGACCTCGCACGACAGGGAGACCGGCACGCCGGGAAGCATCGATTCGAGGATGCGTCCCGCCTCCCGCTCGTGCTCCGGGTGCGCGAACGAGAAGAGAAAGCAGACCGCGACCGCCTCGATTCCAGCGCCGGCGAAGGCATGCGCTGCAGCCTCGACGTCGCCCGGCTCGAGAGGCTCGAGCACCTGACCCTCCGCCCCGATCCGGCCGCGCGCCTCGCGGCGCAGCTCGCGCGGCACCAGCGGGTCGGGTTTCGAGCACCGCAGGTCGTAGAGAGCCGGGCGCTGCTGCGTCCCGATCTCGATGACGTCGCCGAAGCCGGCGGTCGTGAGCAGGCCGATGCGCGCGGTACGGCCCTGGACGAGCGCGTTCGCGGCGACCGTCGAGCCGTGCACGAGGTAGCGGATCGCCGCGGCGTCAACACCGAGCGCGTCGACCGCGGCGACGAAACCGGATGCCAGGTCGTCCGGCTCGGTCCTGACCTTCGCGACCGACAGCCGCCGCCCCCGATCCACGCTGACGGCGTCCGTGAACGTGCCGCCGATGTCGATGCCGATGCGCACGCCCGCCACCGACGGCGAACGCTACTGTCGCTAGTGCGCGGCCGCTGCGGCGGGCCGCCCGGCGGCGACCGTGTCGAGCGCCGCCTGCAGGCTCGTCGTGATCTCGTCGAGCTCGGACCGCGTGATGATGAGCGGCGGGGACATCCCCAGCGTGCCGCCGGCGAGCGGCCTCACCATGAGGCCGGCCTCGCGCGCGGCCATCCCGACGCGATCCGCGACCGTCGGGTCCTCGGCCACGATGGCGGGGTCGATCTGCACGCCGGCCACGACGCCGAGGCCGGCGCGTACCTCGCTCACGAGCTCGTGGTCGGCCAGTGGAGCGAGCGCTTCCGGCAGCTCGTGCTCGAGCTCGAGCGCCCGTGCCAGCAACCCTTCCCGCTCCAGGATGTCGAGGTTCGGGTGAGCCGCCGCGGTCGCGGTCGCATGACCCGAGTACGTGTAGCCGTGGCGCCACAGGCCCGTGTCGGGCCGCTGCCAGAACGGCTCCGAGACGCGCTGCCCGACGATCACGCCTCCGAGCGGCACGTATCCGGACGTGATGCCCTTTGCGAAGGTGACGAGATCCGGGTCGAGACCGAAGCGCCGGCTGGCGAACCAGTCCCCGACCCTGCCGTAGCCGCAGATGACCTCGTCCGCGACGAACAGCACTCCCGTCTCGCGGCAGACCTGCCGGGCCGCCTCGAGGTATCCGTCCGGCGGGATGAGGACTCCGCCCGCGCCGATGATCGGCTCGCAGAAGAACGCTGCGACGCGCTCCGGCCCCGTCTGCTCGATGGCCTCGCGCAGGGCGTCTGCCGAGTTCCAGGGGACGCGCACGGTATCTCCGACGAGCTTCCCGAGCCCCGCCTGGAAGGCGTCCATGCCGACGATGCTCGTACCGTAGGCGGCCATGCCGTGATAGGCGCGCTCGCGCGAGATGACGACCGTGCGGTCCGGCTCACCGATCAGGCTCCAGTAGCGGCGGGCGAGCTTGGCGGCGCTCTCGACCGACTCGGCGCCGCCGCTCGTGAAGAAGACGACCGCCTCCTCCATCGGGGCGATCGACGAGATCCGCTCCGCGAGATCGAGGGTCGGCCTCGTCGCGACGTCGCCGTAGGCGGAGTACGATGCGACCTTCATGAGCTGGGCGTGCGCCGCGTCCGCGATCTCCTGACGGCCCCAACCCACGTTGCAGTACCAGAGGCTCGCGGTGGCGTCCAGGTAGCGCCGGCCCTGCTCGTCCCAGAGCCAGATGCCCTCGGCTCGGTCGATCACGAGCTCGCCGCTCCGGGACACGGCGTACATGTCGGCGACCGGATGCCAGAAGCGCGTCATCGACTTCAGCCTACACGAGCAGGGAGCCGTATACGGCGGTCCGGCTCACGGCTTGGCACTGAAGCGAACCGCATATGCGGATTCTGCGAATGAGGCCCAGGCGACACGTGACGCCGACCGAATCGAGGAATCGAGGAGAGCATGAGACTGGTGACCATCGCCGAGCGCCCGGATCTCCGTCCGGCGCTCGAGCAGGCCGATGCCGCCGCGTATCCGGAGTTCCTGCTCCACGCCGAGCTCGCGAGGCTGTGGCCGGCCGTGTACGACGAGTTTCCGGAGTACCAGTTCGCGTTGTGCGACGAGACCACCGGCGCCCTTCTGGCGCATGGCAACGCCGTGCCCATGGCGTGGAGCGGGGTGACGAGCGGGCTTCCGGCCAGTGCCGAGTCCATGGTCCAGCGCGCCCGTGCCTGGCGGCGTCGAGGCGCCCAGCCGACAGCGCTCGGCGCGCTGCAGGTCGTCGTCCACCCGGTCAGCGAGGGTCTCCCACTCTCGCGAGCGGTGCTCGAGGTGATGGCTGCGCTCGCTTCCGTGGGCGGCGTTTCCGACCTCTTCGCTCCGATCCGCCCGAGCGCGAAGCACCGCTACCCGCTCGTCGATCTCCAGTGGTACGTGCGCTGGACTCGTGAGGACGGCCTGCCGGCCGACCCGTGGGTTCGCGCCCATCATCGGCTCGGAGCTACACCGGTGTGTATGGCCATGCGCTGGACCACGGTGACGGGCACCGTGGCGGACTGGGAGGGCTGGACCGGCGGCGTCTTCCGGCAGAGCGGCCCACACGTCGTCCCAGGCGCCCTTGTTCCGGTCGAGATCGACCTCGAACGCGATCGCGGCAGCTACGCCGAGCCGCACCTATGGATGCACTACCGGCTCGAGGCGCCGCGGTCGCATCGGGCAGCCGCCTAAGCCCGGGGTCAAGTCTTGCATTAGAACATAAGGAGCGCGGAGCAAGGGGTGCTTATGTGCGTATACAAGACTTGACCCCAAGCGAAGACTAGACCTAAACCGAGTACCGGGCCGAGGTCTCGGAGTCGATCGGCATGGCTGCGTAGGGGCCGGATATATCCGGCCCCTACATTCTCGGTTAGCAACTGTCATCAGCCAGGCGCCGGGCCTCGATACGATCGCTGCCGTGGAGCAGGTGGACGCAGTCGTCATCGGCGGGGGCGTGGTGGGGAGCGCCACTGCCCGCGCGCTCGGCGAGCGCGGCAGGTCGTGCGTTCTCCTCGAGCAGTTCGAGATCGGGCACGCACGGGGCTCTTCGCACGGGCCGAGCCGCCTGTTCCGGCTCGCGTATCCGCAGCCGGACTACGTCCGCCTGGCGCAGCGCGCGCTCGAGTGCTGGCGCCGGCTCGAGGAGACGGCGGGCGAGGAGCTGCTCGTGACGACCGGCGGCCTCTACGCCGGCGGCTGGGCGGAGGCGTGCGGCGAGACACTCGCCGCCTGCGGCCTGGGCCATCACCAGCGCTGGCTCTCCGCGGACGAGGCCAGCGAGCGATTCCCCGCGATGTCGTTCGAGGGGCTCGAGCGCCTGCTCTGGCAGGACGACGGCGGCGTCTGCCTCGCCGAGCGAACGGTCGCCGCGCAAGTCCGCGTGGCGACACAGCATGGTCTCGACCTCCGCCAGGGAGTGGAGGCGCTTCGCCTGCGCGCGGCCTCGGACGGCGTCGACGTCGAGACAGCCTCGGGAACGCTTCGAGCCGCCGTCTGCGTCGTGACCGCCGGCCCCTACGCGGCACGCCTGCTCGAGACCGCCGGCCTCACCCTGCCGCTGCAGGCGTCCTTCGCCCAGGTCAGCTACTACGGCTCCGCCGCTCCGGTGTCGGAGCAGCTTCCCGGCTTCGTCGAGGCCGACCTGAACGCCGGCAGACTGGCCACGGGCGGCTACTGGGTTCCGTCCGTCGACGGCACGGGTGTCGTCAAGGCGGGCGACGGAGCGCCGGGCGGCGACGTGGACGCGCGCGAGGCGCCGTTCGCCGTCGATCCCGAAGAGGAGGGGTGGGTTTCCGAGCTGATCAAGCGGAGACTGCCGGGCTTCGACCCGGCGCCGCTCCTCTCGGAGACGTGCATCTACACGATGACGCCGGACCAGGACTTCGTGCTCGACCGCCGGGACCGGCTCGTCGTCGGCTCTGCGTGCTCCGGCCACGGGTTCAAGTTCGGGCCGCTCCTGGGCGAGCTGCTGGCCGACCTGGCGACGAACGAGGACGTTGCGGCGCACGAGCGTTTCGCGCTCGGGCGTTTCGTGCCATGATGTCTGCGTGAGCGTGGACGTGAGCGCGCCGTTCGAGCACACGGTCTCGAGCGTCGACGAGGTACGGGACATCTACGGCTTTCCCGCCGGCGTCGCGCGGGACAAGATCATCGACCACCTCGACGGGCACTGCCGGGACTTCATCGCCCGTTCGCCGTTCGTGCTCGTTTCCACGAGCGATGCCGAGGGACGCTGTGACGTCTCGCCGCGCGGTGGACCGCCCGGCTTCGTCGAGACGCTCGACGAGAAGCGGCTCGTGTTCGCCGACGCGAAGGGCAACAAGCTCGTGGACTCGCTGCGCAACATCGTCGCCACCGGACGCGCGGGACTCCTGTTCCTCATTCCCGGGCTCGAAGAGACGCTACGGGTCAACGGTCGCGCGTACCTCACGCGCGACCCGGCAATCCTCGAGCGTCACGTGATCCAGGAGAACCGCCCGCCGCGGCTTGCAGTCGGGCTCGAGGTCGACGAGGCGTTTCTCCACTGCGCGAAGGCGCTCATCCGCTCGGAGCTGTGGAATCCGGAGAGCTGGAAGGGCCCCGACGGGCTCGCCCGCCCTGCCCAGATCTGGAAGGACCACGCGAAGCTGCAGGCGACACCGGTCGGCGAGATCGAGGACATGCTCGTCGACGCGTACGCGAACGACCTGTACTGGGAGCCGGAGCAGACGCAGGCTCCGTAAGGCGGGCCGGATGAGATCCGGCCCCTACGAGGCCTCCGGCCGCGGAAAGGCGCTGGCACCCGTACGTGTAGGGGCCGCATCTCATGCGGCACCTGACACGAGGACGCCTCGATAGGCTCTCGGGGTGGCGACGACGACGACTCGGATCGGTGGGCACCTCGTCGTCGAAGCGCTCGAGGCGCTGGGCGCCGAGGTCGCGTTCGGCCTCCCCGGTATCCACGCGCTCGCGATCTGGGAGGCGCTGCGGACGAGCAGCGACGTCCGTGGCGTCGCGTTTCGCTCCGAGCTGAACGCCGGCTTCGCCGCCGACGGCTACGCGCGCGTGTCCGGCAGGCCCGCCCCGCTCTTGCTATCCACCGGCCCGGGCGCCCTGATCTCGCTGGCGGCGCTCATGGAGGCGGCGAGCTCACACGTGCCCGTCGTGGCGATCTCCTCGCAGATACCGGGGAATCTCGTCGGCCAGGGTCGCGGGTACCTCCACGAGCTGCCCGACCAGCTCGCGTCCTTCGCCCCGATCGTGAAGTGGGCGAGGCGAGCCGGCTCGCCGGGGGAGATCCCCGAGCTCCTCGCCGAGGCCTGGCGTGTCTCGCTGACGCCGCCCAGCGGCCCGGTCTACCTCGAGATCCCGGTCGATTACCTGACGGGCGATGCTGGCGCAGCGCCCGTCACGAACCTAGACCGGGAGCCGAGGAAGATGCCGCCCGACGCGACTGCTCTCGAAGAGGCCTCAAGGGTTCTCGGCGAAGCCGAGAACCCCGTGATCTGGGCAGGCGGCGGCGTGCTGCGCTCGGCGGCGTGGGACGAGTTGCTGGCCCTGGCGGAGCGCCTCGACGCCCCGGTCGCGACCACGTACATGGGCAAGGGCGCGCTCCCCGAGGATCATCCGCTCGCGGCCGGCTCGGGGTGTGACGAGGGTGCGCTCGCGACGCTGCTGGAGGAGGCGGACGTCGTCCTCTGCGTCGGCACGGAGCTCGGCGCCGAGACGACGCGCCAGTACGCCTTCCGCCCCCGGGGGACGCTGGTCCAGATCGACGCGGACCCGAGGCGCATCGGCGCCACGTTCCCCGCTCTGGGTGTCGTCGCCGACGCGAAGGCGGCGCTGGTCGCGCTCCTCGAGCGCGTGCCCGCCAGGCGGCCCGACGCCGGCGCGGCGCGGGCCGCGGCGGTTCGCGAGCGCATCGCGCAGGGGCTCGCCGAGCGCGGCGAGCTGCTCGAGCTGCGGCTGCTCGCGACGATTCGCGAGGCGCTTCCGCACGAAGCCGTGCACGCCTGGGACATGACCATCCTCGCGTACTGCGCCGGCCCACACTTCCCGGCCCTCAGCCCGCGCCGCTTCCTCTACCCACTCGGCTCGGGCACGCTCGGCTACGCGTGGCCGGCCGCGCTCGGCGCGAAGCTGGCCGTTCCCGCGACACCGGTTCTCGCCGTCGCGGGCGACGGTGGCATTCACTACGGCCTGACCGAGCTCGCGTCTGCCCGCCAGCACGGCATCGCCGCCACGCTCCTCGTCGTCGACGACGGGTGCTACGGCATCCTGCGCGAGTACCAGCGTAACTCCTACGGCGAGACCCACTCGGTCGATCTCGTCCAGCCGGACTTCCTCGCCGTCGGCCAGGCGTTCGGCGTGCCGGCCCGGCGCACGTCACCCGACGCGCTCGCCGGCGACCTCGCCTGGGCGCTAGCACTGGGGGAGCCCGCGATGCTCGTGCTGCCCGCCCACCTCGAATGGATCCCGCCGACGCCGTGATGCCACTACCAGCCCGCAGATTTCCGTAGGGGCCGGATATATCCGGCGCCTACACCGGTCCGGGGCACATGACGAACTGGGAAAGCCTCGTCAAGCCGTCACTTCTCGGCGTCGATCCGTACGACCCGGGCGAGAGCGTCAGCGAGCTCGAGGAGCGGTACGGGCTCTCGGAAATCGTCAAGCTGAACTGGAACGAGGGGCTCTTCGGTCCGGCACCCGGAGTCCTCGAAGCGGCGGCGGCCGAGCTCGAGTACGCCTGGATGTACCCGGAGCAGGCATACGCCGACTTCCGAGAGGACGTCGCCGCCTGGCTCGGGGCGCGGCCGGCTCAGATCGTCCCGGGTCACGGCATCCAGTCGCTCGTCGCGGCCGTGGCGGCGGCTTTCGTCACGGAGGGAAGCTCGGTGGTCGTGCCGACCCCGACGTACGGCCTGTACGCGCAAGTCTTCTCGGCGGCCGGCGCCGACGTCGAGCGCGTGCCGCTGCGGCCGGACCTCGGGATCGACCTCGAGGCGCTTGCGGCCACAGCCCGCCGCACTCGCTCCCGCCTGGTCGTCGTCTGCGACCCGAACAACCCGACCGGCGCCGTCGTCTCCGCGGCCGAGTGGAGGGAGTTCCTCGACGCGCTGCCGTCCGGCTGCGTCGCCGTTGTGGACGAGGCGTACGGAGAGTACGTCGACCCGGAACTGCGACTCCGCCGGGAGGACGACGTCGACGCCGGCCGGCCGATCCTCATCCTGCGGACCTTCTCCAAGATCTTCGGCCTCGCGGGCTTACGACTCGGGTACGCGGTCGCCGCCGAGGAGCTGGCCGACTTCCTCCACGTCGTCCAGGAGCCGTTCAACGTCAACCGCGCGGCCCTCGCGGCGGGGCGAGCCTCGCTTGCGGTGCCCGGCATCGTCGACGAGCGACGCCGACAGGCGAAGGAGGCCCGCGTGCTGCTCACACGGCTGCTCTCCGAGGCGGGCGCACGGCCCTACGCGTCCCAGGCGAACTTCGTCCTGGCCGACAGCGGTGTGGACGATCGCGCCCTCGCCGAGCGCCTTCTCCGGCGGGGCCTGCTCATCCGGCCGGGCAGCGAGTTCGGCCGCCCCGGCTCGGTGCGTATCACCGTGGGCCCGCTGGAGATCATGAAGCGCGTCGGCGCGGAGCTTGCCGACGCAATCCCGGAGCTGGCCGGGCACAGCGCGAGCGGCTCGGACGCGCCCTAGAATTCGCAGCGATGGCGGATTACCCTCACGTCGCGGTGGAGGGGGCGCCCCGCGAGCGCGGTCGCCAGTACGGCGAGCAGGCGCGCGACCGAGTGCGTCTCTCGATCGATGCCTACCGTGAGGTGTTCGCCAGCCTCGCGGGCTGGGACTGGGATCGGGTGACGGCAGAGGCGCGCCGGTTCGAGGCACCGATCGAGGCCTACGGAGCGAAGTACGCAGAGGAGCTGCGGGGGATCGGCGAAGGCGCAGGCGTGCCGCTCGAGGACGTCCTCGCGATCAACGTCCGAACGGAAGTGATGTTCGCGGCACGTGCGCGCCAGGCGGTCGCCGCAGGGCTGGGCGAGTGCTCGTCCTTCGCGGCGCTGCCAGGCGCGAGCGCGGAGGGGACGCTCGTGGGGCAGAACTGGGATTGGCTTCTGCACTCGTTCGACACGGTCGTCGTGCTCGAGGCCCGCCAGGACGACGGGCCCGACTTCGTAACCGTCGTCGAAGCCGGCTTGCTCGCGAAGACAGGCATGTCCTCTTCCGGCATCGGCCTCGCCACCAACGCCCTCGTGACCGACGCGGACCGGGGGGAGCCAGGGGTGCCGTACCACGTGCTGCTGCGCGCGATCCTGGACGCCGAGACCATCTCCGACGCGCTGGCCGCGCTCCAACGCGCGCCACGCTCGTCGTCCGCCGGCTACCTGCTCGCCCACGACGACGGCATCGCCGCCTACGTCGAGGCGGCACCCGGCGACTTCTCGCAGCTCTACCTGTTGCACCCGGAAGCAGGTTTGCTGCTCCACACGAACCACTTCCTCAGCGAGCGCTTCCGCGGCAAGGACGTGTCGCTCTGGGCGATCCCGGACAGCCCGTTTCGCCTCGCGCGCCTGCGGTCGCTGCTCGAGGGCGAGAACGGGTTGCTCACGGTGGACACCTTCGAGGGGGCGCTCGCCGACCACGCCGGCTACCCGTCCGCCATCTGCTGCCACCCCGATGCGCGTCATGCTTCCCACGATCAGGGGGCAACCGTCGTGTCGGCGATCATGGCGCTCGACGAGCGGCGGCTCCGGCTCTCCGACGGCTCCCCCTGCCAGACGGGCTACCGGACCCTCGACTACGGCGAGTTCCTCTCGAAGCCCTCGCCCGTGGGGGCGGGTGGTCGCAAGGGAGAACACCTCCGTGCGGTGTAGTGGCCGAGGGCGCTCGGCCACTGCGATCGCGAGCACGGTGCGTTGCCGTTCGTGAGCCGCGGACGCGTCCTCGTCATCGACCCGACCTGGGAGCTCGCGTGGGCGGAGGAAGAGCTCCGGGACGCGAACGTCGCGGTCGAGGCGGCCGAGCGTGCCGAGGGAGACGACGTCGTCGGCCTGCTCGTCTCTCCGGATGTGACGGTCGGCCGGCCGGAGCTGGCGCGGCTGCCGCGACTCGAGGCGGTGGCGACCAACGCTACGGGCTTTGACCACCTCGACGTGCAGGCGCTCGCGGATGCCGGCGTCTGGTGCTCGAACATCGCCGGCTACTGCACCGAGGAGGTGGCCGAGCACGCCATCGCCATGGTGATCGGTCTGCTGCGCGGCGTGACCGAGCTCGATCGCGACGTCCGGGCCGGACGCTGGGACGTCTTCCACCGCCGTCCGCGGCGGGTCGCCGGTGCCTGCCTCGGCGTGGTCGGCTTCGGGCGCATCGGCCGCGCCGTCGCGTGGCGGGCGCGCGCGCTCGGGATGGACGTGGTCGTCTGCGACACGCTCGTGGCCGACGAGGCCATCCGGGCCGAGGGCGTCGAGCCGGTTGTGCTCGGCGATCTGCTCGCCCGCGCTGACGTCGTGACGCTCCACGCTCCGCTCGACGGCACGACGCGGAGCATCCTGGACACGGCCGCGATCCGACGCATGAAGGCCGGCGCCTTTCTCGTCAACTGCGCGCGCGGTGACCTCGTCGACCACGAAGCCCTCGGGATCGCACTCGAGTCCGGACACCTCGGAGGCGCCGCGCTCGACGTGCTGCCGAACGAGCCGCCGCGGCGCGAGGAGCCCGCGCTGGCGTTTCCGCGCACGATCCTCAATCCGCACGCTGCGTGGTATTCGGAGGAGGCGTTCACGCTCTGCTATTCGCTGCCGGCGCGTGATCTCGCTCGCGCCCTGAACGGGGGCGAGCCCGTGTACGCGCTCGCGCGGCCGGCACGGGGCCCATGACGAGCGACGTCCTCATCGTGGGCGGCGGCGTCGTCGGCTGCGCGATCGCGTCCGCCTGCGCAAAGCGGGGTCTGAGCGTCATGCTCGTCGAGCGCGGACGGATCGCGGGTGCCGCCTCGAGCCTCGATCTCGCCCTGCTCGGCCAGCCGGCGCCGCCCGGGCTGGGCCCCATGGCAAAGGCGGGCGAGGACGCCTACCTCGGGCTCCACCACTTCACGGGCAGGGCGTTCTTCCTCGACCGGAGCCCGCTCGAGTCCGATGGTGGGTCAGGCGCGCTCGTCAGGAGGATCGACGTGCCCGGCGCCACGCTCGCGCTCGCCGAGGAGGCGCGCTCCCACCGCGCACGGGTGGAAACCGGATGCGACGTGAAGGGCCTCGTCGTCCAGAGCGGCAGCATCCGGGGCGTGCGAACGGACGCCGGTGAGCTACGAGCTGGCACGACGGTGGTCGCAGCCGGGGCCGAGACGTGGCGCGTGTGCCGCGATCTCCCCGTGCACGTGCCGCTGACCGACGTGGAGGGCGTCTGCGCCGTCTACCCGCCCGGCAAGGTCGCACTCGACCGCCCGCTGCTCGGCGACAACGCCTGGGCCGCGACGGACGAGGCCGGGCGTACCGTGGTCGCCGAGCCAGAGCGTCTGGTGCCGGGCAGGGGTGCGCTGCTCGGCCGGCAGCCCATCGAGCGCCGCGTGCTCCGCTACGCGATGACCGCCGACGGACTGCCCCTGCACGGCCCGCTGCCCGGGGTCCGCGGCCTCGTCGTCGCCTGCGGTCACGGCCTCCTCGGCGTCGCGCTCGCGCCCGCGGCCGGGCTCGCGGTCGCGGCGGGGATCGCCGGCGAAACGTGGGACTACGCGCTCAGGCCCGAGCGGCTGGTGTAGGCCTGGCGGGCCGGATGAGATCCGGGCCTACGGAAGCGACGAGACGAGCTGATCGCGCGGTGGCGCCTCGACCTTCCCCGTATCGATCCGATCCTGGGCGCGTATGGCGGCCGTGCAGGTGCACGGCACGTAGGTGCCGTCCTGGATGTCCTGCACGAGCTGCTCGCGATACGCGAGCTGGTCGGGGGACGGCGCGTTGGCGGGGGCGCTAGCCCCGACGATCTTCGTGGTCTGCGGCGCCGGGTCCGGGACCCGCGAGGAGCCCGGGTCCGTCCCGCCGCAGGCGGCTGCGACGGAGGCGCAGGCGCAGGCGCAGATGGCAGCCAGCCGTCTCACTGCGAGAGCCCCACGCGACGTTCGCCGTAGCGGCGGATGAGCTCTGCGGCGAGCACGAGGACGAAGCTGAGGACGATCATCACGGTAGCTACGGGCATCAGGAGGCTCACGCGGCCACCGAGACGCAGGCCGGAGTAGAGGTAGACGGGGTAGGTGGCCTGATCCTGGACGACGAAGCTGGCAATCACGACCTCGTCGATCGAGACCACGAAGGCGACGAGAAGCGACGCGATCAACGCAGGCGTGATCAACGGGAGGATGATGCGCCTGAACGTGGTCAGCCCTGAGGCACCGAGGTCGTATGCCGCCTCCTCGAGCCGCTTGTCGATACGCGCGATGCGCGGCAGAAGGAGAAGTACGCAGAACGGCAGGGCGATCACCACGTGGCCGATCAGCACCGCCCAGAGACCGAGCGGTACGGCGATCACCGGATCCTGCGGCCGGAACAACACCAGCAGGGATACGCCGAGGACGACGGTCGGGACGACGAGGGGAAGGAGGATGATGGCCGATACCCCGGCCTTGAAGCGCATGCTCCGCCGAGCGAGGGCATACGAGACGAGGACGCCCAGCGCTGTTGCCACCACCGCTGTCCCGGCAGCGACCTGGAGGCTCGCGATCAGCGATTTCCTGATCTCGTCGTCCTGCCACGCGGCCTCGTAGAAGCCCGTCGTCAGGTCCGTGATCGGGAAGGCGATGACGGTCGAGTTGTTGAAGGAGAAGAGCAGGAGGAGGACCGTGGGGAGGTAGAGGAAGACGATGAACAGGCCGAAGAACACGACGAGCAGACGCTTGCCGTTTCTGGACATGGCCACGTCAGTCGTCCCGCGCTTCATGCCGTCGCTCCTCCTCCCTGGCGCAGGAACCTCGACGTCGAGAGCGTGAGGAAGAGAACCACGCCGAGCAGGAAGATGGAGAGCACCGATCCGGTCTGCCAGTCGAGCGCGCCGCCGACGAACTGGCTGGCGATCGCCTGTCCGAACATGTAGCCGTTGTTGCCGCCGACAAGCGACGGCGTGATGTACTCGCCGATCGATGGGATGAAGACGAAGAGAAACGCGGCGACGATCCCCGGCGCCGCGATTGGCAACGTCACCTTGCGCAATGCGGTGAGCCGGCTGGCACCCAGGTCGGTCGCCGCCTCGAGCAGGCGCCGGTCCATGTTCTCGAGCGCGATGAAGATCGGCAGGACGATGAACGGCACCCAGGCGTAGAGCAGCACGAGAATGACCGTGAACTGGCTGTAGATGAGGAACGAGAGGGGATTGTCGGGATCACGAAGCCCCACTTCGAACAACGCGCTGTTGATCAGCCCCTGGTCGCCGAGGATGACCTTCCAGGCGAAGATTCGGAGCAGGTAGCTCGTCAGGAAGGGGGCGATGACGATCAGAAGCCAGGTGTACTTCGACTTCTTGATCCCGAAGGCGAGGAAGTAGGCGATCGGGAAGGCGATGATCACCGCCCAGATCGACGACGTCGTCGCCATGGTCACGGAGCGGAAGAAGAGCCGCAGGAAGTCGCCCTCGGACGAGAGCTCGGCGAGGCGGAGCAGGTTGTTGCCGGCGGGGATCGTCAGGAACGGGATGAGCAGCAGCACCAGCGAGCCGATCTGGATCCAGCCGCCGTAGCGCTCGGATAGCCGCCTGCCGGCGACGGCCCCGACCACGAGCGCGGCGAAGACGACGCCGACCACCCAGGTCGGTACATGGGCACTCAGGTTGTCCTTGCCGAGCAGCTGCACATCGACGCCGAGGCTCAGGAACTCCGACCAGAGCTGGGTCGAGAAATCGGCCAGCTCGCCGGTGATCTCGGCCGCAGCCTCGGTTGCGGCGAACCGCTCGAGGCCGAGGCTGAAGCGGACGATGAAGTAGATCGGGAGCAGGAAGAAGACGATCAGGAGTACGAGCGCAGGAGTCGTGAGCCCGTAGGTCGCCAGCGCGTCCTGAACGCGCCGGCTCCGGCGCCCGCCTTCCAGCGGGACGGTCGGCACCGCCGCGGTCGCTCTCGTTGCCACCCCTATCGTCTCCTCAGCCTTGCGGGGAGCCGAGCGCAGATGCCGGGCTCCCCGCCCGGGCGAGACTTATGCGGCCTTCACCGCTTCGCCGGCTTCCGCGTACTCCTGGCGGTTCGGGAGGAACGCCTCGAACCATGTCCGCGGGGGCGCGAACGCCGACGGGTCGTTGAGGCTGAAGGTCTCGATCAGCGCCTTGTTCTCGATCAGTTCCTGCACGCCCTCCTGTTGCGCACCGCCGTACTGGAAGTTGTCGGTCAGAGCCGCGGCGGCCGCCGGCGTGTTCGCGGCGGCCACGGCGAGAGTTGCGCGCCCGGGGCGCTCGCTGTTCGCATGCAGCACGAAACCGCATACCCAGGCGAGACGGCCCTCCTTGGGCCACATATACCGGACGTCCACGCCTGCCAGCTTCTCGTGGTTGACTGGCCTGCCAGTAGCCGTCGGGCCACATGTAGGTCGCCCAGACGTTGCCGTTGATGAAGTCGTCGATGTTGTCCTGGTTTCCGCTCCAGAAGTTCCGGATCTGGGGCTTGGCCTGGATCATGGTCTCCTTGGCCGCCTCAATCTGCTCCGACGTGAGCGCGTTCGGGTCGAGACCCCCCTCGCCGGCGTTGATGAGGGCGCCGATCTTGATGATCGTGACCGGGTCGGAGTAGATCGCGAGCTTCCCTTCGTAGGCTGGATCGAGGTAGATGCTCCAACTCTCTTCCTCCGGCGTGATCGGGATCTTGTCGGCCCGATAGACGGGCGACGAGAAGCCGATATCGAACGGGACGTAGTAGAGCAGGCCCGTCTCCTCGTCAACAGCGTTCGCGCGAATATCCTCGGGAATTCCCTCGAAGTCGGGGAGCAACGCCGTATCGAACGGCTGGATCAGGCCGGCCGCCTGGAAGTCGGGCCAGTAGGCGATGCACGGATGGATGACGTCCGGGCTATAGCCCGATGCGACCTTCGCGAGCGCCTGGATGTCGTTCTCGAGGAACTCGAACTTCAGCGGGCTCCCCGCGTTGAACTCGCTGTCGGTGTAGGCCTGCCACATCCAGGGCGCGGTGTCGTCGTAGCCGGCCCACTCGAAGAAGGTGATCGGCCCGTCCGGCTCGCTCGCCGGATCGAAGGTCGGGCTGGCGGGGGCCGCCGGCTCGGCGGGCTCGGCCGGCGCCGCCGGCTCCGAGGGCTCCGCGGGCGCGGCGGGCTCGGACGGCTCCGCCGGGGCCGCCGGCGCCGCGGTGTCGTCGCCCCCGCCGCACGCCGCGAGCAGCGCGCTGAGGCTCGCCGCGCCCGTGAGCGCCACGAAGCCTCGTCGACTGAGCTTGCTGTTGTCATCCATCCAGAACCCCCTTCGCTCGGGACGGCTCACGGAGCCGTCTCAACCCCCTGTTCCTGCACTGCCTCGGAGGGGGCGCCTGCGGCAGCGGCCTCCTCCTCCCTCGCCTCCTCGATCACAAAGCTGTGCTCCGCGGCCCAGTGGAGGGTCACGCGATCCCCGACCACCACGGGCCGTGCCCGTACCTCGTCGTTCAGGCGATGCACGACGAGCCGTTCTCCCGTCGTCAGCTCGACGATGTACTGGGTCATCGAGCCGACGTAGACCACATCGGCCACCGTCGCCGACACCCGCGAGGCGGGATCGCCGACCTCCGCGAACTTGATCTTCTCCGGGCGCACCGTCATCAGGAGCTCGCCGGAGCCGGCCGATCGACTCGGCGCGAGCAGCCGCTCGCCCTCGCCTAGCTCCTGCACCGCGAGGCCGTTCTCGTGCCGCGTGGGCCGTAGGTGGAGCACGTTCGAGACGCCGATGAAACCGGCCACGAACGGGGTCGCCGGACGCTCGTAGAGCTCGCGTGGCGACGCCACCTGCCCGACGAGCCCACCGTCCATGACCGCGATGCGGTCGGACATGGTGAGCGCCTCCTCCTGGTCGTGTGTGACGTAGACGAACGTCGTCTGCGTCTGGACCTGGAGGTGCTTGAGCTCGAGCTGCATCTCCTTGCGCAGCTTGAGGTCGAGCGCACCGAGAGGCTCGTCGAGGAGCAGCGCGGCGGGCCGGTTGACGAGCGCCCGGGCGAGCGCGACACGTTGCTGCTGTCCGCCCGAAAGCTGGGTCGGCTTGCGCTTCTCCATCCCCTCGAGCCTGACCGTCCGCATCGCCTCCGCCACACGCTCGTCCACCTGCGCGCGGTCGACCTTCTTGATCTTGAGGCCGAAGGCGATGTTGTCCCGAACGGACATATGCGGGAACAGCGCGTACGCCTGGAAGACCATGTTGACGGGGCGCTTCGCCGCCGGGACGTACGTGACGTCCGCGCCCGCGAGCAGGATCCTGCCGCTCGTCGGCTCCTCGAAGCCCGCGATCATCCGCAACGTGGTCGTCTTGCCGCAGCCCGAGGGCCCCAGGAGCGAGAAGAACTCGCCCTTGCCGATCGTCAGGCTGACGTGGTCGACCGCAGTCACGTCCCCGAACTGCTTCGTCACGTCGTCGAGGACGATGTGGCCGTCGGCGTCTGTGGCGTAGTTCATACGGTCATACGGCTTTGACGGGCCAAGGGGCGTATTGTTAGCCCGCTCGCGACGGAAAGCAAGCCCGACGGATGAGCCCACGCCCGACCATGGCGGCCGAGCGCCGCCCGCAGATCCTCGCCGCCGCAGCGCGCGTCGTCGCGCGCCGCGGCCTGACCGCGCTTCGACTCGCGGACGTCGCCGACGAGGCGGGCGTCTCGGTCGGCACGATCCAGCACTACTTCGGCACCCGGGAGCGGCTGCTGCTGGAGACGTTCGCGTTCGAGACCGAGCGCTCGCTGGAGCGCTGGGTCTCGGCCGAGCGCAACGGCACGAGCGCGTGGGCGCAGGTGCTCGCGCTGGTCGAGATCGTGCTCCATCCCCCGACCTTCCGGGAGCGCTGGACGCGCTGGCTGCAGTTCTGGGCCGCGTACGCGCGGGATCCGAAGCTGCGGCCCTCGATGGGCGAGGTCTACGACCGCTGGCGCGATCCGTTCCTGCGCACGATCGTGGCAGGGGTCGAGGCCGGCGAGTTCGACCCGGTGCTCCCGGAGGACGTGATCGTCGACCGGACGCTCGCGCTCCTCGACGGACTCGCGCTGCAGGTCCTCCTCGAGGCACCGGGCATGAGCCTCGAGCGCATGCGCGAGCTTCTCGTCACGAGCCTCGCGGCCGACCTGGGGGTGGCTCAGAGCGACCAGAAGCGCGAGAGCGCGGCCCGCGTCGCCTCGATCCCCTCGCGCCCACGGCTCGCGTCGTCCGGCACGTAGGCGAGCAGGTCGGGGAGCAGCGGCTCGGGCAAGCCGAGGATACCCTCGAGCGTCGCGTGCAGGCAGTAGCCCGAGTACGTGCGCCCGTAGCCGCCCTCCTGGACGAGCACCAGCCGTCCCTCGCACAGCTCCTCGGCCAGCTCCCCGACGAGTCGCCCGATGCGGCGGAAGCCGGCCATGCTGACGTTCTGGCGGCCGTTCGGGTCGAACGCGCTCGCGTCCTGTCCGCAGGCGCCGACGATGAGCCCCGGCCGGAACTGCCGGACGATCGGCACGACGATCTCCGAGATCGCGTCGGCGTAGGCGGCGTCGCCCGCACCGATCCCGAGCTCGACGTTGACGTTGAAGCCCTCGCCCTCGCCCTCCCCGAGCTCCTCGGCGTTGCCGAGCTGGGGGTGCGACGGGCCCCAGGAGCCGTGTGCCATGTGGAGGGAGATCGTGAGCACGTCGGCCCGGCGGTAGAAACACTCCTGCGTGCCGTTGCCGTGGTGGACGTCCCAGTCGACGACGGCGACGCGGTCGATCCCCCGCGCTCGAGCCCGCTCGGCGACGAGCGTCTCGTGGGCGAGGAAGCAGAACCCGTCTGCCTGGGCGGGCTGGGCATGGTGGCCGGGTGGCCGCACGAGCGCGTAGGAGATCCGCGAGCGGCCCTCGAGCACCGCGTCGGCCGCCTCCAGACAGGTCCCGGCCGCAGCGAGCAGGGCGGCCCACGACCCGGAGACGACGTGTGTGGTCTTCGTGAAGCGGCCGCCGCCGCGCCGGCATGTCTCCTCGATCGACGTCAGGTAGCCCATCTCGTGCACGACCGCGAGCTCATCGACCTCTGCCAGCCGTCCCGGGTGCCAGCGCACGTGCGAGGCGATCGGGCCACGCTCGAGCACGGACTTCATGTTGAGGATGCGCTCGACGTTCTCGGGGTGGAGCTCGGGTACGGCGAGCAGCGCTCGCTCCTCGGTGTCGAAGAGGCCCGAGCCGGTGTCGTGCTCGAGCACCCGCTCGTCCCAGAAGACGTCGATCGCCGTGTGCGTCATCATTGGGGGCGTATCTTGCACGGCGAACGCAGGAGGCGTCATGGCCGTTATCGAGACTGCACTTCGAGCCAGGCAGGAGGACGGCAACACCCCCGTGCTCGAGGACTGGGGAATCACGAGCGAGTACGGCGTCCTGCGCGATGTGCTGGTCGGCTCGGCGGACTCGTTCCGCTGGCTCGGCGAGGAGAACGCCCAGTACTCCGCGCTCGTACGGGCGACACTCCGCAAGGGCTACCGCTTCGACCGCGAGCTCGCGCTGCGCCAGCACGCCGAGATGGTCGACGCCTACCGCCAGGCCGGAGTCGCCGTTCACATGCTGGAGCCACAGGACGAGCTGCCCTACGGCGTCTACGCGCGCGACTCGAGCTTCATGACTCCGTTCGGGGCCGTGATCTGCCAGCTGGCGAACCCGCGGCGCAGGGGCGAGTACGCGAGCACGCTGCGCTTCTACATCTCGCAGGGCATCCCGATCTACGACCTGGTCTCGGCCGGGAACTTCGAGGGCGGCGACTTCAACCTGATCGAGCCGGGCTGCGTGCTCATCGGCTACACGGGGTTCCGCGGCGAGGAGGTCGCCGCGCGGCAGGTAGGCGGCTGGATGGAGAAGGAGGACCTCGAGGTCAAGTACGCGCCGATCGACGAGTACTACGTGCACATCGACCTGATGGTCTGCATGCTCGCCGAGAAGCTCGCCGCCGTCTGCCTGGACACCACGGAGCCGGACGTCGTCGACTGGCTGCGCGGGCGCGGGATCGAGATCGTGCCGGTGAGCTTCCAGGACACGATGGGCCTCGGCTGCAACGTCGTAGCGCTCGGCAACGACCGCGTCCTCTCCGTCGCGGGATCGGCCGACCTGAACGCGAAGCTGCGAGCGCTCGGCTTCGAGGTCTTCGACCCCGACATGAGCCAGTTCCTGCTCGCCGGCGGCGGCGTCCACTGCATGTGCCAGGCGCTCAGGCGCGATCCGGCCTGACGGCCGGACCACGCTGAGGCCTGTAAACCCTGCACGTCAGGAGCGGACGGCGATCGCCTCCAGGTAGGTGGCGTCGACCGCAAAGGCTCCTTCGGGTGCGCGGTCGTGTCCCCGGGCGAGGTCGACGAGCGCCGCCGCGAGCGCCGACTGGCCGGCGGGATCCAGGCTCTCGAAGGCCTTGAGCGTCGGCCCGTACCACGTGCGGAAAACCTCGACGAAGTCCTCCGCGCTCGGGTAGCGGAAGGTGAAGGTGCGCTCCGCGACCTCGAGCGAGGAGACCGCATCGCCAAGCAGCTCCGCGAGGCCGTCCTTCGTCCCCCAGCGGAACGGCGAGGGAGCCCCCGCAGGCGGCGGGACGTGCTCCGCCGTCGTGCGGAACATCTCGCCGATGTAGCCCGTCGGCGTCCAGCTCACGAGCCCGATCGTGCCGCCGGGCCGACACACCCGTAGCAGCTCGGCAGCAGCCCGCGGCTGATCGGGCGCGAACATGACGCCGAACACCGACGTGACTGCGTCGAAGCTCGCGTCGGGAAACGCGAGCGACTCGGCGTCACCCTCGAGGAGCGTGACGTCGAGACCTTCCACGTCAGCGCGGAGACGCCCGTGCTCTATCAGCGCGGGGACGTAATCGACGCCGACGACCTCGCAGCCACGCCGAGCGGCTGCGATCGCAACGTTGCCGTTGCCGGTGGCGACGTCGAGCACGCGCCACCCGGCGTGCAGGTCGGCCGCGTCGCAGAGACGCTCCGCGACGTTGACGATCTTCGACGCGACGGTGCCGTAGTCACCGCTCGCCCACATCGCCTGCTGCCGGGCCTTCAGCGCCTCGAGATCGAGGGACGGTCTGTCGTGTGCAACTGCCATCTTGTCCTCCCTAGGAATTAGCACGATCGTTCGTGCCGAATACTATACGACCGTTCGTGCTATCTTGTCAAGCATGGCAAGCAGCCCGACGCGGACCGTGGTGCGGCGCCGGCGGGAAGACGGCGCGCGCAGCCGGGCCACTATCCTCGAGGCAGCCGCCCGGCTGGCCACCGTCGAGGGGCTCGACGGCCTCTCCATCGCGCGCCTGGCGGAGCAGGTCGGGATGAGCAAGAGCGGCCTCTTCGCGCACTTCGGCTCGAAGGAGGAGCTCCAGCTCGCGACGATCGACACCGCGAGCGAGATCTTCGCCGAGGAGGTGGTCTCGCCCGCGCTGGCTGAGCCCTCGGCGCTGAAGCGCGTGGAAGCGCTCTGCGCGCTGTTCCTCTCGCACGTCGAGCGGAACGTCTTTCCCGGCGGCTGCTTCTTCGCCTCGATCGCCGCCGAGATGGATACCAAGCCGGGCCCAGTACGGAATCGGGCCGCCGAGATCGTCGCCGAGTGGCTCGGGCTCCAGGCGCAGACGATCGCCGAGGCCCAGTCCGAGGGCGACATCGAGCCCGCGGAGGATCCCGAGCAGCTGGCCTTCGAGCTCAACGCGCTCTTGCTCCTCGGAAACGCGCAGTACGTGATCTCGGGCGGCCGGGCCGGCCCGGAGCGAGCGCGCCTCGGAATCGAGCGGCGCCTGGCGCTCGCGCGCACCAGACCCGTATCCGCCTAGCGGCGCTGCACGCCCAGGCGGCGCTGGCGGGGAGTCAGCCGCCGCCATGAGAGCTAGACGTCGACCACGTGCAACTCGCGCGGCACCTTCGACAGGATCTCGATTCCCGTCTCGGTCATGAGCAGCGTCTCCATATAGCTCGCGGTGAAGCCGCCGTCGCGATCGAAGCAGATGTTCTCGTAGTTCGTCACGTAGCCCGGCTCCCACGTGAACCGCTCGTAGGCGTCGTTCGAGAGGTACGTGTGACCGACCCAGTCCGGCGGCAGCGCGAGCCCGAGGGCGTAGCCGCCGACCCACCAGACCTGCTCGCGCGGGATGCGGGCGAAGACGTGGTCCTCCGCGGCGCGCTGGGCGACGTCGAGCGGGTCGCCGGGCCGCACGGCCTTCTGCACCTCGACGACGCTTCCGGCCGTCTGCTCGAGGATCGCGCGGGCGCCGGGGTGGTCCGTCCCCACCGCCACCGTGCGGCAGAGGTCGACGTGGTAGCGCTTGTAGACGCCACACGCATCGAGGTAGACGGTGTCGCCGATCTCGATCGGCCGGTGGCCCGCTGCGGCGTGCGTCTTGCACCAGACGAGCGGCCCGGCCGAGACCATCGTCCGGATGGCGGCCTCCTCGCCGCCGTGCTCGGCCATGATCGCGTTGAGCCGGGCGGCGACCTGGAGCTCCGTGCGGCCGGGTCGGATCTCGTCGCGGATCTCGAGGAAGGCCGCGTCGACGATCTCGGCCGCGCGACGCACGCACTCGAGCTCGAGCGGCGACTTGACGAGCCGGACGCGATCGACGGTCCAGTCGGCGGCGACGATCCCGGCGCCCTTGGCGCGCAGCCGCTCGGCCATTTCCTGGATCAGGGGCGACGAGGGCGAGCGCGAATGCCATTCGATCCCGACGCTGCCCTGCGTCCAACCGCGTTCCGCGAACGCGTCGGCGACTGTGTCGAGGGCGGTCTCGTAGGTGAAGAAGATCGCGTCGTCGAAGTGGGCCGTCTCGGTGACAAGCCCGCGGTGACGCTCGTAGTCGACGAACACGAGCTCCTCCGAGCCCGACGTCAGCACGACTCCGAGCGGCGCCCGCGGCGGGTACCAGATCGACTCGAAGCCGGTGAGCCAGCACATGTTCGCCGGGCTCATGACGTAGAGGACGTCGATCCCGCGGCGCGCCATCTCCTCCCGCACGCGCCGTGCGCGGTCGCGGTACTCCTCGAGCGGGAACGGAAGCTCTGCGGCAGGCACGACGGTCCGGCATCCTACGCCTCCGAGGGAGGCCCGATGACCGAGAAGCCACGCCCCATGGTCGTTCCGCTCGCGACCGTACCGCCGATCCCGGCCGACCAGGCCGTCACGAAAGTACGCATCGCCCGCCTGATCACGAAGAAGCGGTGCGGCTCGAACCTCCTGCTCGGAGCCTCGTGGATGGATCCGGGCGAGGAGACGAACACCTGGTCGTCGCGCGAGCACGACGACGTCGGGCCGGGGGATCACTGGTACGGGCCGGTCGACGAGACCTACTTCATCATCCGCGGCCGCCTCGAGCTCACGTGGGACGAGGGCGTGCTCGAGCTCGGGCCGGACGACGCCGTCTACCTCGCCCCCGGCTGGACGTATCGCCTGAAGAACGTCGGCGAGGAGCCCGCGTTCTTCGTCTACTCGATGACGCCGACGCCGGAGTGACCGTCATCGTCGTGCGGGCGCGAGGATCGTTCCCGTGCCACCGGCTGGGTCGCGTAGGGGCCGGATCTCATCCGGCCCGCCCGCACCGTGAGGCCCGAGATTCCGCCCTACCCCGGCCGCTCGTGGTGGCTGCTCGAGGCGCTCGCCTCGGACCCGGGCGAGCCGTGCCCACCGCTGCGGGGGAACGTCAGAGCGGACGTCCTGGTCGTCGGCGGCGGCTACACCGGGCTGTGGACCGCGCATCGCCTGCTCGAGCTCGAGCCGGGCCTCGACGTCGTCGTGGTCGAGCGCGACATCTGCGGCGGTGGGCCGAGCGGATGCCGGCAACCGGCCACATCCGTTGACGGGCGCCGTCGCCCGCCTACCGCGTCGCCTCGGCTACAACCTCGGCCCGTAGCCGATGCCGGCACTGGGTCTAGGAGACCAGCCCGCGCACCTGGCGCAGGGCCACGGTCAGCGCGGCCAGGCTCGTCTCCCCTTGCGCCTGCAGCGAGCTGACCAGCCGGTTGAGGCGCTCGTAGGCCTCTGACCTGCCGTCGAGGTAGTCGTCCATGGCCTGGTCGAACGGACGGCCGTCGGCCGAGTCGAGCACGCGGAGCGCGATCTCCCGGCGCAGGGTCATGAGGTCGTCGCCGACCGCCTGGCTCGCCCAGCGCTCGAAGCGAGACCCGTCGGGCAGATCCAGGAGGTGGCGCTCGAGCCAGTCGAGGTGGAAGCGCTCGCCGGCGAGGAAGAATGCGCTCTGCGACCTCCGCGATCGGGCGCCCGGTGACGCGGGAGACGGCGATGATGTCGGGGCCGTGAGCAAGCTCGGGCTGGAAGGCATGCCGCTTTGCCAGCTGCTCGGGGACACCCTCCGAGACGAGCGACCAGGCGATCGCCTCGCGAGCGCCCCGCCAGCCCTCCGGGCCCACCGACTCGAGGACGTCGGAGAGCTCGTCGAAGACCGGCGCCGCCTCCTCGATCGTCTCTCCGAGCGGCGCGGCCGGGGCGTTGAGGAGATACCAGCGGGCAACGTCCTCGACGAGCGTGTCGACGCCGACCATGAGCACGTTCTGCAGATGCCGGGTCGAGCTTCCCGTCGAGAGCCTCGACGTCGTCCCACCGCTCCTCGGCCTTCGTGACGTAACGGGCGATCCAGTAGGCGCGCGCGACCTCGGCAGGCTCGGCGCCGGTCTCCGAGCCGAGACGGTGACGCCCAGGTGATCCCGAGATCGTTGACGATCGCGTTCGCCGTCAGCATCGCGGCGAGATCGCGACGGAGCGGATGCTTCTCGATCAGCTGGCCGAACCGGTCGGCGACCTGCCTGGGGAAGTAGCGGCGCACCTCGTGGTCGAGGAACGGGTCGTCGGGGAGCGAGGAGTCGCGAATCGCCTCCTTGAGACTGCGCTTCGCGTACGCGAGCAGGACGCAGAGCTCGGGGCGATCCATGCCGCGCCCGCCGCGGGCCCGCTCCGCCATCTCCTCGGTCAGCGGCAGGGCCTCGATCTCCCGCTCGAGCAGCCCTTCCGCCTCGAGGCTCGCCATCAGGTCGTCGTACGCCTCGATCCGCGAGGACGAGACCGCCGCCTCCTGCGACAGGATCTGGGCCTGCAGGTAGTTGTCGTAGAGGACGTGCGCCGCGACGTCGGGCTCGGCCGCGTCGAGCAGCTCGTCGCGCTGCTTCGTCGTCAGGTCTCCGGCGGCTACCGCAATGCCGAGGAGGATCTTGAGGTTGACCTCGTGGTCGGACGTGTCGACGCCGGCCGAGTTGTCGATGAAGTCGGCGTTGATGCGCCCGCCGGTGCGCGCGTACTCGATCCTCCCGCGCTGCGTGTAGCCGAGGTTGCCGCCCTCGCCGACGACTCGCGCCCTCACGTCCTCCCCGTCCACCCGGATGGCGTCGTTCGAGCGATCGCCGACGTCGGCGTGGGTCTCGTCGCTCGCCTTGACGAACGTCCCGATGCCGCCGTTCCAGAAGAGGTCGACCGGCGCCTTCAGGATCGCCGACATGAGCTCGGCGGGCGTGGGGGCGTCGAGCTCGACGCCGAGCGCCTCCCGCGCCTCCGGGGCGAGCGGGATCGACTTCTCCTGACGCGACCAGACGCCGCCGCCGGCCGAGAGCTGCGAGCGGTCGTAATCGTCCCATGACGACCCGGGCAGCTCGAAGAGACGCTTGCGCTCGGCAAAGGAGGCTTCCGGATCCGGATTCGGGTCGAGGAACACGTGCCGGTGGTCGAACGCCGCGACCAGGTGGATCTGCTCGGACAGCAACATCCCGTTTCCGAAGACGTCTCCGGACATGTCGCCGATGCCGACGACGGTGAACGGCTGGGTCTGCACGTCGTGCCCGAGCTCGCGGAAGTGACGCTTGACCGACTCCCAGGCGCCGCGAGCGGTGATGCCGAGGGCCTTGTGGTCGTAGCCGTGCGAGCCGCCGGATGCGAAGGCGTCGCCGAGCCAGAATCCGTACTCGGCCGCGATGCCGTTCGCGATGTCGGAGAACGTGGCCGTGCCCTTGTCGGCGGCCACGACCAGGTACGGGTCGCCGTCGTCGAGTATCCGCACGTCGGGCGGATGGACGATCGGCCCCGGCGACGAGGTTGTCGGTGAGGTCGAGCAGGCCGCGCATGAGCGTGGAGTACTGCTCGACGACCTCGCGACCCCGCTCCTCGCGGTCGGCGGGCACGCGCTTCAGCACGAACCCGCCCTTCGACCCCACGGGCACGATGATGGCGTTCTTCACCATCTGCGCCTTCATGAGGCCGAGCACCTCCGTGCGGTAGTCCTCCTTGCGATCCGACCAGCGGATCCCGCCGCGGGCGACCGGCCGCCGCGGAGATGGATGCCCTCCATCTCGGGCGAGTACACGAAGATCTCGAAGAGCGGCCGGGGCTTCGGCATGTCCGGCACCTCGGCCGAGCGGAGCTTGAAGGAGAGGTAGCGCCGCCCGGGACGGAAGCGTTCGTACGGACGGTTGCGTTGACGAGCCCGAACTGCGCGCGCAGGATCCTGTCCTCGTCGAGCGAGCGGACCCGGTCGAGGTCGGCGAGGATCTCGAGGGACAGGGTCTGCTCGGCCTCGGCATCACGCTCGCGCGCGGGGTCGAAACGCCGCTCGAACAGCTCGACGAGCTTCCCTGCGATCGCCGGGTTGTGCGCGAACGCGTCGTTCTGGTACTCCTCGGTGAACGCGGCGCTGACACGCTGTCGGTACTTCCGGTAGGCACGGAGAACGGCCACCTGGCGCCAGTCGAGCCCCGCCGAGATCACGAGCCGGTTCAGCGAGTCGGATTCCGCCTCGCCGCGCCAGACCGCCGAGATCGCGTCCGCAACCCGCGCTCCGCAGTCCGACAGGTGGAGCGGCTGGCCGTTCGAGTCGAGGACGCCGAAGTCGTGCAGGTAGACGTCCCCGTCGCCGTGGAGCCGGGTCGGCACCTCCTCGACGACCGTGAGGCCGAGGTGCTCGAGGATCGGCAGGAAGTCGGAGAGCCGCACCTTGCCGCCCGTTCTTGTAGAGCCCGATGCGGGTGAGGTTCTGCTCCTGGCCGCGCTCGTTCTGCAGCCCGACGGCGAAGTCCTCGCCGTGCTCGAGCCGCTCGAACTGCTCGATGTCGAGGAGCGCGAGGTACACGTCGGTGGACGACTTGTAGTAGTCGGGGAGGAGCTTCTCGTACTTGCCGGCGAGGGCGTTGCCGCGTCTCCTCGCCGTGCAGCGCGACGAGCCGCTCGCGGAGCCGGTCGTCCCAGGTGCGCGTGACCGCGACGACCTCCTGCTCGAGCTCGGCGAACGAGACGTCCGGGATCGCCCCGTCGACGTGGATCGTGAAGTGGATCCGCGCCTGGTCCTCGTCGCCGAGGGAGAGGTGGTAGTCGACCGAGGAGCCGTTGAAGCGCTGGACCACCAGATCCTGGAGGCGGTGCCGCAGCTCGGCGTTGAAACGGTCGCGCGGCAGAGCGACCATGACGGAGACGCGGTCCTCGTCCAGGTGCGGACGGACGAAGAGCTGGATGTGGCGGCGCTCCTGCAGGTCGAGCAGGCGAACGAGGGTCTCGCGGAGCTCGTCCGGGCCGGCCGCGAAGAGCTCGTCCTTGGGGAAGGACTCGAAGAGCGCGACCAGCGCCTTGTGGTCGTGCGACCCCTCGAGCAGGTCTTCGGCGACGGCGATCTGGCGGAGCTTCCTGCCGAGAATGGGAGTCTTCCCGGCCGGCTCCATGTAGGCCTTGCGCGTGAAGATGCCGAGCAGCCGCAGCAACGCGACCGTGTTGCCGCGCTCGTCGACGCGCTTCACCGTGATGTCGTCCATCTTCGCGTGGCGGTGCACGGTCGCGAAGCGGTTCGTCTTCGAGACGACCAGGAGGTTGCCGCCGACCAGGCGCTCGCGCAGGTCCGGCTCGATGGCGCTGACCGGGACGGGCGTCGCGTATCGCGACCGTGCGTCGTCGGCCAGGATCCCGAGCCCGGCGCCCGGCACGATCGAGAGCTTCCCGTCGGCGAGGGCATACTCGCGGTAGCCGAGCAGGACGAAGTTCCCGTCGAGCAGCCACTCGAGGAAGGCCCGCGCCTCCTCGATCTCGTCGAGCGCGTAGCGGGCGGTGCTCGAGCGCGCCGCGTCGATCATCTGCGGCACGCGAGCCCGCATCGCCTCGTGGTCGCGCACTGCCGCCTGGACGTCGCCGAGCACGAGGCGAATGCGCGCCTCGAGCTCGCGGAGCTCCTCCGGAGCGAGGTGGCGGCTCACCTCGAAGTGCATCACCGACTCGCGCACCGGCGCTTCGCGCGCATGCATGACCCGCCGAATGCGTCCGTCGGCGTCGCGCTCGGTCCCGATCACCGGGTGGTTGACGAGCCTGACGTCGAGCCCCCGGGCGCTCAGCTCCTCCGACACCGAGTCGACGAGGAACGGCATGTCCTCGCAGTTCGTCTCGACGACCGTCCCCACGGTCTGGTACCCGTCGTCGGCCAGCGTCGGGTTGAAGACGCGTACCGCAAGCGGCGCCGACCCCCGCCCGTCGGCCAGGTCGAAAGCGCCCATGACCTGGCCGAACAGCTCCTCCGCGTTCAGGCCCGGGACGAGGTCGGGCGAGATCCGCCGGACGTACGCCCGCGCGAACTCCCGGACGGCGGGCAGACGGCTCGCCGGCACGCGTTCGGCCATCCGCGCGAGCAACTCCTGCACGAGGGGGCTCGTGCCGGCGGATTCGCTCTGATCCCCGGCGCCCGTCATGCGTCGCCTACTTCATGAGGTCGGCGGCCATCTCCTCGAAGACCTCGACGTAGCGGTTGCAGTCGTCCAAGCCGTGCGTCACGGACAGCGTCCACTCCTCCTCGCGGCCGGGGGTCATGAAGATGCCCCTGTTCATGTTGTAGAGCCACGACAGCTCCGACAGCTCGGCGTCCTGGTTCTCCTTGAACGTCTCGTAGTCGACGACCTTCTTCGTCGAGAACGTGACGCAGCCCTTGGAGCCGACGCCGACCGCATAACCGGGCAACCCATGCTTCTCGATCACGGCCGTGCAGCCCTTGAGGATGTGGTCGTTGAGCGCGTCGAGGTGCGCGTAGGCGTCCGGGGTGAGCACCTCGTACAGGCTCGCCCGCGCCGCGGCCATGCAGAGCGGGTTGCCGTTGTACGTGCCGACCTGGTAGACCTTGCCCTCCTCGACGATCTCCATGACCTCTTCGGTGGCGCCGATGGCCCCGGTGGGGAGGCCGCCGCCGAGCGCCTTGGCGAGAGTCACCATGTCGGGCATCACGCCGAAGCGCTCCGTCGCGCCCCCCGGCGCGATGCAGAGGCCCGTCTTCACCTCGTCGAAGACGAGGAGGATGCCGTGCCTTCGCGTCAGCTCGCGAACGGCCTCGAGGTAGCCCGGCTCGGGGAGCACGACCCCGAGGTTCATCATGACCGCCTCCATGATGACGCAGGCCGGCTTGCGGCCCTCGTCGATCAAGCGCTCGATCCGTGCCTCCGTCGCGCCGGCGTCGTTGAACGGGACGGGAACGGTCATCTGCACCACCGACTCCGGAATCCCGCCGCCGTAGGGCAGCGAGGCCAGGTTGTCCCGGTCGCCGATCCGGTCGTACGGCACGCCGATCGAGACCATGACGTAGTCGTGGTGGCCGTGGTAGGAGCCGAAGATCTTCACGATCGTGTCGCGACCCGTGTGGGCGCGCGCGATGCGGATCGCGTCCATCGTCGCCTCGGAGCCGGAGTTCACGTAGCGCCACTTCGGCAGGCCCCACCGCCGGGCGAGCTCCTCCGAGACGGCGACGCCGTCCTCGGTCGGGGCGGCGAAGTGCGTACCCAGCTCGACCCGCTCCTGGACCGCCTTGGAGATGGCCGGGTGCGCGTGTCCCTGCACCATCGAGCCGAACCCGTTGTGGAAGTCGAGCATGACGTTGCCGTCCACGTCCCAGACGCGAGGCCCCTTGCCGTGAGACAGGTAGATGGGCCAGGGCTCCCGCACCTGGTAGGAGGAGGCGACTCCGCCCGATAGCGTCTGCCGTGCCCGCTCGTACATCTCGGCCGAGCCGGGCGTCTTGTCGTTCAACCGCGCGGTCTCCCGCTCGGTCAACTCCGCCAGGCGCCCCCGGTCGATCTCGACGGATGCCCGAGTGGCCACAGCTAGATCCTCCCCCCTTCCAGCGCCGCCGGATCGCCGACCCGTACTCGGCCGGGCTCGACGACTGCGGCGTAGACGCCGAAGTCGATGTGCTTCCCCTCCCTGAGGCCCCTGTAGGCCTTCACCTGCTTGAGCGTATCGAAGTCGCGCCGGCCGGTTTCCGGGCTGCGGGTCGTCGTGGCGCAGCGCGGCACAGGGCCGCCGACACGCACGAGGGCCTCGCCGAGACGGAGCAGGCGACCGTCCCACGTATCTTCCTCGTGCGGCTCCGTGCCGTCGAGGTGGACGAGCATGCGGAAGCGCCGAGCATCGACCGGCTCGTCGCGGCCGGCGCGTTGCCGAAGCTCGTCGACCGACGCCTCGGACAGCAGGGTGACGGGCTCCACGTCGTAGCCGTCGCCGGGCGCGTCCGGACGGACGAGGCGGAGCTCCTTGCCGGTATAGCGTGAGAGCGCGGCCGCGAACGGGCCTTCCACGACCCGGCTCCTCACCCGACGGTGGCCCCAGAAGTCGGTCTCGACTTCCTCGCCGTCGGCGAGCGCACTTCCCTCGGCCACGCTGCCGTCGGGGAACCGGAGCGTCAGGCGCTCCCGCTCGGCGTCGTAGTCGGCCTCCACGAGGCACAGAGGCCCGTGGTGGACGCCGGAGTAGAGACGCGCGCCCTCCATCAGGAAGAAGCGGCGGTTGTCGGCGACGCCCTGCGCGCCGAGCTCGATCTCGGCCGGCTCCATCAGCCGCAGCCCCTTCACGGGCGTGACGCACAGGCGCGACACGGTCGGCACACGCTGAGCGTACACTCGCGCGGATGGACGGGCTCGTCGGCGTCCGAAGCGAAGGGACGGTCTGCGTCCTGACGCTCACGCGACCGGAGAAGCTGAACGCGTTGTCGTCCGCGCTCGAGGAGGCGCTCGGCGCAGCCCTGGGCGGCCATGAGGTGGCGGCTGCCAACGCGGTGGTGATCGCAGGCGAGGGGCGCGCCTTCTCGGCTGGTGCCGACGTCGCCGAGTTTCGCGATCGCGACCCGGCTTCGATCATGGCCTACTACCGGGAGACGGGGGACGTGTACGAGCGCGTCGCGGCGCTGCCGATGCCGACCGTGGCGGCCGTCCACGGCTACTGCCTGGGCGGCGGCCTCGAGCTCGCCCTCGCGTGCGACTTCCGCGTGGCGGAGACCTCGGCAGCCTTCGGCTTTCCCGAGATCGCCCTCGGCATCCTGCCAAGCTCCGGCGGCCTCACACGCCTCGTGCGCATGGTCGGCGCAGCGCGCGCGAAGGAGCTCATGCTCGTGCGCGAGCGCTTCTCCGCCTCCGAGGCGCTGTCGTGGGGGCTCGTGACCGACGTGGTGGAGGACGGCGACGCTCGGACGCGAGCGGTCGCGCTCGCGGAGCGGCTCGCCGCGCTGCCGACGCTCGCGGTGTCGGTCACGAAGCAGGCTGCGGAGGCGGCGCGCGAGTCGTCTCGGGAGGCCGCCCTGCTGATCGAGCGCCTCGCGTACGGCATGCTGGCGCAGACACCCGAGGCTGACGAGGCAGCCGCCGCCTTCGTCGAGAAGCGCCCTCCCCGCCCGGCTCCGTAGCGCTCGGCCAGCCCGAACGGAGCTGGGCTGGCCCATCCCTCGCGCTGGTGCGAAGATGACAACGCATGGAGCCCCGCAGCCGATCGGACCGGGGCCCGCCTCGCGAGGCCCGCGATGATCCGCTCAGCCTCGACCCAGAGACGATGCGCGAGCTGGGCTACCGGACGGTGGACGCGCTCGTCGACTGGCTGAGCGATCCGTCTGTGCCGGCTCTCGGCCCCGCGACCACCCTCCGGGAGCTCGACCGGGCGGCGGGGAGCCCGCCGGCGCAGGCTGAGGAGTTCGACGTCTTGCTCGAGCGGCTGTTCTCCGAGGTCGTGCCGCGCATGGCCCGCAACGACCACCCTCGGGCGTTCGCGTTCGTGCCCGGATGCGGGACATGGCCGGGGGCGCTCGCCGATCTCATCGCCAGCGCGCTGAACGTGGAGGCGAGCACGTGGCTGCTCGCAGCGGGGCCGATCGAGGTCGAGCTCGAGGTGCTCGGCTGGTTCAAGGAGTGGATCGGCTATCCGGCCTCGTCCTCCGGGATCCTCACGAGCGGCGGGTCGGCCGCCAACATGACGGCGATTGCGTGCGCGCGCGAGCGGGTCGCCGGCGGGATGTCGGACGACCTCGTCGTCTACGTGCCCGACCAGACCCATGCGTCGGTGGCTCGGGGGGCCCGGATTCTCGGCTTTCTCCCGCATCAGGTGCGCGTGCTGCCGACCGACGAGCGCTTTCGGATCCGGCTCGACGCGCTCGCAGGGGCGATCGATCGGGACCTCGGGGCCGGCCGCCGTCCGCTGCTCGTGTCTGCGAACGCCGGTAGCACGAGCACCGGCTCCGTCGACCCGCTACCCGAGCTCGCCGCCCTGTGTCGCGATCGCGGTGTCTGGCTCCATGTCGACGGCGCGTACGGCGCGTTCGCCGTTCTCGCAGAACGAGGCGCGCAGCTTCTCGCGGGTCTCGAGCTTGCCGACTCCGTCACGCTCGACCCGCACAAGTGGCTGTTCCAGCCCTTCGAGTGCGGCTGCCTGCTCGTCCGCGAGGAGTCCGCCCTGTGCGAAGCCTTCGCCATCTCGCCCGACTACCTGAAGGACACGGACTCCCGCGAGGTCAACCTCTACGACTACGGCCTGCAGCTGAGCCGCTCGTGGCGGGCGCTGAAGGTGTGGCTCTCGGTCCGTTTCTTTGGGCTCGACGCCTTCCGCGCGGCGATCGATCGCGGCATCGCCCTCGCGCGGCACGCCGAGCGCCGGATCGCGTCGAGCCCCGCCTTCGAGCTTCTCTCGCCCGCCTCGCTGGGCGTCGTCTGCTTCCGCCGGCGCTTCCCGGACCTGTCAGACGAGCTCGAGCTGGCCGGCCTGAACGCCCAGCTGAACGCGGCGATCAACGCGTCGGGCACCGGCTTCCTCACGTCGACGCGCCTCCGGGGGAAGTACGCGCTGCGGCTCTGCATTCTCAACCACACCACGACGCAGGCCGACGTCGACGCCGTCCTCGACTTCCTCGAGCGGGCGGAGCCCGAGCTGCCAGCTGACGACGCTCCTCTACCCCTCGGACGGGAGCTCGCGGTCAGGGAGAGTCGCCTCCGGCGGGGCACGCTCGACGCTGACGTCCTCCTCGACGTGCCGGTGCTCGCCTCGCTCGACGACGATGGACGCGCCGCGATCATCGAGATCGCCCGCGAGCTCGAGATCGCCCCGGGCGAGACCGTCGTGGAGCAGTGGGACAGCTCCCGCGACTTCTACATCGTGCTCGAAGGGCTCGTCGAGGTCGTCGACGGCGAGACGGGGCTCGCCGAGCTGCGACCACCTGGCGACCACTTCGGCGAGATCGCCGCCCTCGATTGGGCCTCGAGCTTCGGCTACGCGCGAACGGCATCGGTGGTCGCGCGACAGCCGACGCGGCTTCTGGTCGTCCCGTTTCCCCACCTGAACGAGATCGGACTGCGGTTCCCCGCCGTCGAGCAGCGGCTCCGCCAGGCGGCGAACGAACGCCTCCAGCATCTGGCTCGTTGATCGGGCACGCTCGCCGCGTCCGCTCGGTCTTCGAAACGGTCTTCGAAAACGGCGATCTCCGCCGCGTTCAGCTCGCGTTCGCCGGCTTCAACGCCGCCGAGTATGGGGTCTGGGTCGCGATGCTCGTCTACGCGTACCAGCAAGGCGGGGCCACGACGGCCGGAGTCGTCGCGGTCGTGCAGCTGGTTCCGGCGGCCCTGTTCGCACCGTTCGCCGCCACCCTCGGCGACCGCTACGCGGCCGGCCGTGTGCTCACCTGGGGCTACCTCGCACAGGCGGCCGCGATGGGCGCCACAGCCGCCGTGATCGTCGGCGGCGGCCCACCCGTCGCCGCCTACGCGTTCGCCGCCGTGGCGGCGACCGCCGTCACGATGACGCGACCGGCCCAGGCGGCCCTCGTCCCGTCGCTCGTTCGCGCGCCGGAGGAGCTCTGCGCCGCGAATGTCGTCTCGAGCTGGGTCGAGAGCGCCGGAATCCTCGTCGGCCCCGCGCTGGCCGGCGTCATCCTCGGCCTGTCGGACGCCGGTGCCGTGTTCGCAGTCTTCGCCGCGGTCGCGGCCCTGGCCGCGCTCCTCGTCATGCCGCTCGGCCGACGGCGATCGGTGCGGGTGGAGGAGGTGTCGAGCCCGCTCGACCAGGCGCTCGCCGGCTTTCGGACGCTGGCGCAGGAGCCCGAGCCGAGGGTGCTCGTCGTCGTGCTCGCCGCTCAGTTCGTCGTCATCGGGGCGCTGGACGTCCTCGCCGTCGCGTTCGCGGTCGACGTGCTCCGCATGGGCGAGTCCGGGGCCGGTTGGTTGATCACGGCGTTCGGGGCCGGTGGGCTCGTCGGAGGTGCGGTGACGGTCATGCTCGTGGGTCGGCCCCGCCTGGCGCCTCCGCTGGCGATCGGCGCTTTCGCGTGGGGCGGCGCGTTCGTGCTCATCGGTCTCTTCCCATCGGTCGCTGTCGCTCTGCTTCTGCTCGTGGCGGCGGGGCTGAGCCGGAGCCTGGTCGATGTCGCCGGGCGCACGCTGCTCCAGCGGACGACGCGGGAGCTCGTCCTGTGCCGCGTGTTCGGGGTGCTCGAGGGCCTCTCGATGGCCGGTCTCGCGCTCGGCTCCATCGCCGCGTCGGCGCTGATCGCCTGGCTCTCCGAGGAGGAAGCCGTGGTTGCGACAGGACTCTTCCTCCCCGCGCTCGTCGTCCTGCTGGCCGGAAAGCTCCGCCGGATCGACCGCGCGGCAACCGTGCCGATCGTCGAGATCGCCCTTCTGCGAGCCGTGCCGATCTTCGCCCCCCTTTCCCCACCGGAGCTGGAGGCGGCCGCGCGGTCGCTCCTCTCGCTCTCGGCCGACCCCGGGACGGTCATCGTGCGGGAGGGAGACGTGGGCGACCGCTGGTACGTGATCGCCGACGGGGAGGTCGAGGTATGGAAGGACGGCGCGCTCCTGCAGACGCGGTCGCGCGGGGAAGGGTTCGGCGAGATCGCGCTGCTTCGGGACGTGAGACGCACGGCAACCGTGACGGCCCGGACGCGGTGCCGGCTCTTCGCGCTCGAGAGCGAGACGTTCGTCGCGGCAGTGACCGGCCACCCGCTCGCGCTTCAGGCCGCCGCCGAGGTCATCGACGCGCGGATGCCCGCCCTGGCGCCGGCCGATTAGCAGCGCGCGCGAGGGCCGGCACCGTCCGCAACAGTGCGTTGCGCCTGGCTCCGGCCCCACGTGCGTCGCCTTCGTATCAGCCGCCGATCTTCTTCCAGAAGTAGTAGTCGGCGGTGTAGGGAGCCTCGGCCGAGGTCCCTGCCGTGCCCGCGTTGCATTCGGCGTCGGCAGGGGCGAGGCCGCCCGTGGTTGCGATCCGTTGGATGAAGGTGGTGGCCGTGAGGCGTTCGCCCTTCGCTCCAGGCGCCGTCGATGCGGCCGACAGCAGCAGCCAGGGAATGGTGGTGGCGTCGACTGTCGCGCGGTCCACCACCTGGCCTACGACGACGCTGCCGTCCTTGGCCTGCCACGTCGGTCCGGCGAACGCCTGTGAGCCGGTAAAGCGTCGGTAGAAAGCGCGAGTGCGGGCGGCGGACTCGCCCGTTCGAGCTACGGGAGCCGGCCGAGCCCCATCGCGTCGATGCCGCCGTCGACGAGAATCGTGGCGCCGCTGACGTATCCGCCGCCTGCTGAGGCCAGGAAGGCGATCAGCGAGCCGACCTCCTCGGGCAGGCCCAGGCGGCCGATGGGCACCTCGCGCTCCCACTCGGCGACCTGCTCCTCGCCGTAACCGTCGAGCCCCTCGGTGCGGATGACGCCCGGGGTAACTGTCACCGTGCGGATTCGGTGGCGGCCCCACTCGATCGCAAGCGTCCGGCCGAGGTTCTCGACGGCGGCGCGCGCGGCGGAAGCATGAGCCATGCCCGGGAGCGCACGCCGCGGGCTGAGGCCGATGAACACGATCAGCCCGCCGCGGGCCGGGATCATCGATCCGGTCGCCACCGCGCGCGTCAGGTACCAGACGGCGTCGACGTTGAGGCGCTGCACGGCACGCCAGCCGTTCGGCGAGATGTCCTCGGCCGGGGCGATGAACTGGCCGCCCGCATTGTTGACGAGCACGTCGATCCGTTCGTAGCGCTCGAGCACGCCGGCGAGCAACGCGTCGACCTGCTCGGGCTCGCGCACGTCGGCGGGCAGAGCAAAGCAGGCGCCGCCGGCAGCCTCGATCGCGGTACGTGTTGCCTCGAGCGGCTCGGGACGGCGGCCGCAGATCGCCACTGCGGCGCCCGTGCGCGCGAGCTCGAGCGCGGTCGCCCGGCCGATTCCGGTGCCGCCCCCGGTGACGAGCGCGACCTTCCCTGCATTCGCGTCCGGGGCAAGGGGGGAGCGGAACTCGCTCATCGCACCACTACCTCGGGCAGCGGGCGCTCGCGGAGGTAGGGCATTGGGGTCGCCGGGTCGACCGCGTCGATCTCGCGTGCGAGCCGGTGGCCGTCGAAGATGCAGTCCGCGATGAGCTGCGGGGCGACGCAGTCGCCGATGCGATAGAGGGCTTCGATCCCCTCGGCCTGCAGCGATTGCTCGTCTGCCTTGAGATCGAGGTAGAGCTGCTCGTTCGAGAGCCGCTGCGTGCACAGGACGACGGCGTCGACCTCGAACGCGAGCGGCTCCTCGAACTCGCCCAGGGCCTCGACGCGGCCGGTTGCAATCTGTGTCAGGAGCACGGCCGCCCGCTGCCGGATGCCCGACTCGTGCATGCGCCGCCGAAGCAGATCCTGCTCGAGCGTCTCGTAGCAGAACGGGGCGATCTCGTGGTGACAGGTCGCGAGGTGTACCTCGTAGCCGTCGGCGGCGAGCTTCTCGGCCAGACCGGGCGCCATGAAGTAGCCGTCGCCGTCGTAGACGAGCACCCGCCGTCCCGGAACCGGCTTCCCCTCGACAAGAATCTGCTCCGGGGTCAGGACATGCGGGAGCGTGACGTCGGCGCCGGCGATCGCCTCGTGGGTGACGCAGTTGAGACCGTCGGCGGCCCAGCGGGCCCCCGTCGCGATGATGACGATCTCGGCCCCGTACTCGCGCACCTCCTGCGGGCCGAGCCGCAGCTCCGTCATCACCTCGACGTTGCGCAGCTTGCCGAGCTGGATGAGACGCCAGTCGAGTACCCGCGCCCACTCTCCCCGGCCGGGCAGGCCCGGCACCCAGCGCATGATCCCGCCGATCTCCGGGCCCGCGTCGACGAGGTGCACGCGCCGGAAGCCGCGCTTCCCGAGCACGATCGCGCACTCCATGCCGGCGGGCCCGGCGCCGACGACGAGCACGTCCCGGTCGCGGTTCGGCGCCGGCTCGAAGCGCTCCGGATGCCAGCTCCGCCGGTACTCCTCGCCCGCGGTCGCGTTCTGCGTGCAGCCGATGTTGCCGCCGGGATCCGATTTCGGGATGCAGATGTTGCAGCCGATGCACTCGCGGATCTCGTCGTAGCGACCGGCCTCGATCTTGGCGGGCAGGAACGGGTCGGCGATAGAAGGCCGGGCGGCGCCGATCACGTCCCAGACGCCGCTCGAGACGATCTCCGCCATCTGGTCCGGATTCGTGAGCCGGCCGACGCCCACGATCGGCTTCGCCGTCGCCTCCCGCGCCCGCGACGTCCAGGGCAGCTGCCAGCCGGCCGGGAAGAGGCTGGAGGCGCCCGAGTCCTTCGACCACTCGAGAGCGGAGCCCACGTTGACGTCCCAGAGATCGACGAGGTGGTCGGCGAGCCGGATGAAGGCGAGTCCCTCGTCGAGCTCGACGCCGTACGGACCGAGCGCCTCGACCGCGATGCGGGCCGCGATGGCGCACTCCTCGCCGACCGCCTCGCGCACGACCTCGAGCGTCTCGAGCCAGAAGCGGGCGCGATTCTCGAGGCCGCCGCCGTACTCGTCGGTGCGCTTGTTGTAGTAGGGCGACAGGAACTGCATCGGCAGGTAGCTGTGGGCGCCGTACACGTAGACGATGTCGAAGCCGGCCGAGCGCGCCCGCCGCGCCGCCGCCGCCCAGTCGCCCTGCAGGCGGCGGATGTCCGACCTCTCCATCGCCTTCGGAACGACGAGGAGGTAGTCGGACATGAGCTGCGAGGGAGCCGGGGCCGGCAGGCGAGACTGGCGACGGGGCGAGTGGGCGCCCGAGTGGTGGAGCTCGCAGCCCGCCAGAGCGCCGTGCTCGTGGGCCAGGTCGCACGTGACGGCCAGCGCCCGCACGTCGTCGTCGTCCCAGAGCCGCGCAGAGATGAAGGGCGTCTCGTCGGAGTCGGGGCTGATCGCGCAGTACTCGGTGCAGACGGCGGCCCAGCCTCCCTCGGCCTTCATGGCCCGGAAGTGCGCCTGATGGAGCGGTTTCTCCGTGCCGAACCCGCAGCAGTGCGGCACCTGGTAGAAGCGGTTGCGCAGCGTCTTCGGCCCGATCCGGAGCGGCTCGAAGAGGCAGTCGTGGCGCGGATCGCGGGGCATGGCTCAGAGCTCGCCGTAGCGGCTGTCACGCCAGGCGAGAGCCGCCTTGAGCCCCTGCGTGCGAGCGATCTCGTTGAACTCGCGTGTCTCGGGCACGTCGACGGCGTTGATGATCGCCGAGAGGTCGAGGTTGGCGTGCACCGCCTGCTGCAGGCCCATGGCCTCGTAGGCCCGCAGGAGGGCGATCTTCGTGAGCCGCAGGACGGGTAGCGGCGTCGGAGCGATCTTGCGCACGAGCTCGTTCACGGCGGCCTCGAGGTCGTCCGAGGGCACCACGCGGTTGACGAGGCCGACTCGCTCGGCCTCCGCCGCGTCGATGGCCTCGCCCGTGTAGAGGAGCTCGTTCGTCTTCTTCTCGCCGATCACGAACGGCATCAGCATGGTCACGGGGCACGAGCCGAAGCGGATCTCCGGCTCGCCGAAGCGGGCGTCCTCGGCGGCCACGACCATGTCGCACGCGAGGGCGAGGTCGCAGGCCCCTCCCAGGCACCAGCCGTGCACGGCCGCGATCGTCGGCTTCGGAAACGTGCGCAGCCGCATCGTGACCGCCACGTCCTTCTCGAGCACCTCCCACCAGCCGTCGGCGCTGTCGACGCCGAAGTCCTGCCCGATGTCGAAGCCCGCCGAGAACGCCCGCCCGGCGCCGGTGAGCACGAGCAGCTTGACCTCGTCGTCGGCCTCGGCGCGCGCCATGCCGTCGTGAAGGCCGGTGACGATTGCCTCGCTCAGCGCGTTCAGCTTGTCGGGACGGTTGAGCGTGAGCCAGGCCGCTGGCCCTCGCAGCTCGTACAGGACGGCGTCATTCGTCATGCGAATCTCTCCACTTCCGTGACGACATTGGCTCGATTCGTGCATCTTCTGCGCGGATCCTCGCACTACGATTGCCGGCGGGAGGCGGGTTCCCCCCACCCAGGGTGGGGCATTCGAGGTGCCGCGTCACGTGCCGCCGCCGGCTCGATCACGATCAGGGCGTCCACGGCCACGGCACCGTCCTCGCCGAGGATCAGCGGGTTGACGTCGATCTCCGCCACCTGCGGATGCTCGATGGCCAGACGTCCGATGGCGACGAGCGTCCGCGCAAGCGCCTCCTGCGCCTCGGCGCTCGCGATGCCGGCGAGGCCGGGAGCCAGCGAGACGAGCTCACGCGCCTCGACGAGGGACAGCGGAGCCAGGCCGACTGCCGCGAGCCCCAACCCCTCGACGGCGATGCCGCCGAGCCCGACGGCGAGGACCGGGCCGTAGTCTCGGTCGCGGGTCATGCCGCAGATCGCCTCGGGGCCCGGGGCGACCTGGGCGGCGACGAGCACGTGCCCGCCCAGGCGCTCTGCCGCACGGGCAGCCGCCTCGGCACTCTCGACCCCCACCACGACGCCGCCCGCCGCGCTCTTGTGAGCGGGGCCGTCGAGCTTGACGACCACCGGGAGCCCCACCTCCTCGGCTCGGCGTGCCGCCTCCTCCGGCGACGCGGCTCTCCGGCGCGGCGGGAAGGGAACGCCGTAGCGCTCGAGGATCGCGGCTGATTCGAGCTCCGGCATCGGTCCGCTCTCGGGCCACTCGACCGGTACCGGTCGCTCCGAGCCCTCCACCTGCGAAGCGCGGTCGCCGGGCCGCCACCGAGCGACCGCGGCGAGCGCGCGCATCGCGTGTGCGGAGCCGCGCAGGAGCGGAATGTCGAGCTCGCGGGCGAGCTCCGCGATGGCCACCGGCGGATCCGAGACGTGGACGGAGGTGACGGCCGGGAAGACACCCGTCTCGTCGCTGACGCGCGCCAGCGCGCGCACGATCAGGTCACACCAGGACGTCTCGTCGGCGCCGCGATACTGGGACAGATCGATCTGCGCCAGCAGTACGTCGTAGTCGCCCGAGCCTGCGAGCAGCTCGAGCGAGCGAGGGTAGACGATGCGCTCGTCGTCGATCGCCCAGCAGTCGAGCGGGTTCTCGGGAGCCAGGAAGTTCGGGAACTCCGCGGTGAGCGCCGACGCGAGCTTCGGCGAGAGAGGCTCGAACGGCATCGCGGCCGCCTCGCCGTGATCGGCGAGGAGAGCGCACTCACCGCCGGACTCCGAGACGGCCGCGACGCGCAGCCCGCGCGGTCGGCGCCGCCGTCCGAGCACCTCGAGGGTCTCGAGGAAGTCGTGGAAGTCGTCCACCTCGATGGCGCCGTGACGGCGAAGCAAGGCGGAGAAGGCGCGGTCCGAGCCGACGAGCGCGCCCGTGTGCGCCAGCGCTGCCCGCGCGGCGGCAGGCGAGCGCCCGACCTTGAGGCAGACGACCGGGGTGCCGGCCGTGGCGCAGCACGCGAGCGCCTGCGCAAAGGCCGCCGGCCGTCGCACCGTCTCGAGGAAGACGCCCACCGCGCGAGTTCCCCCGTCCTCGGCGAGGAAGCCGACGATGTCGGCGGCGTCTCTGACGAGCTCCCCGCCGCAGGAGACGACGACACGAAAGCCGATCCGCGGCCCGCAGGCGATGAGCGCCTCTGCGATCGAGCCCGATTGCGCCACCACCGACACATGACCCGGCAAGAACGTCGCTGGGATCGTGCCGAGCCAGGGTGAGGGGCCGTCCGGCCGCGCGATACCCATGCAGTTGTGGCCGATGGCCGCGGCGCCGAGCTCGGCGGCGCGGGCGGCCAGCCTCCCTGCGACGCCCGCGGCTTCGGCCCCCGCCTCGGCGCCGATGCCCGGGATCACGAAGGAGCGGATGCCGGCCGCGGCTGCGTCCTCGAACGCCTCCTCGACGCTGCCGTGGCCTACGAGCAGCAGCGCGGTCTCCGGCAACTCCGGCAACGCGGCGACCGTCGGCGCGCAGCGCAGGCCGAGCGCGTCGGCTCTCGAGGGGTGAACGCCCCACGCCACGCCGCCGGCTCGAAGCACGTTCGCGATTGCCGCGGGCTTCGACGGCGAGGCGCCCACGACCGCGAGTGAGCGCGGGTAGAGGAGCGACGCGAGCCCGCCGCGCAGCTCATCCCCGATGGCGGTGCCCGTCACAGCGGCACCATCACGGACGGTGCACCGGCGACACCGTCTCCAACGCTCGAACTCCATCGGCGGCGGCGTAGGAGCGCGCGACGACCAGGAGCCAGGCGGCGGTGCCGAGCGCCAGCCCGATAACGGCTGCGTAGGCGACTCGCGCGCCGATCGTCTCTGCAAGAGCGCCGGCCACGAGCGGCCCGACCAGCGTGGCCGTTCCCCAGCCGACGTTTACGAGCCCGAGGGCGGCGCCACGTCCGACGCCGGTACGGAGAGCGCCTTTCGCCGTTAGAGGAAAGGAGATCGTGTAGAGCAGCGCGACCGCGAGCGCGCGCAGCGCCACCCCCGCGACGATGCTGGCGGTCTCCGTGCTGGCGACGAGCGGTACGACGGCAAGCGCCAGCGCCATGGAGCCCGCCGCCGCGGCGCCGATCGTGACGACCCGGTCGCCGAGCCGGACGCAGGCCGTGCTCCCCACGAGGAACGCCGCAGCGGCAAGCGAGAAGACCGCGCCGATCGTGCCGGAGGAAAGGCCGTTCTCGTCCAGCTGGAGCGGCGCGAGCAAACCCACGACGCCATCCGAGATTCCGGCCAGCACCGTGATCGCCAGGGCCGCGATCAGCAGGTGCTCCCGCCGCACCGCTCGCACCGTGGTGCGGATGGAGAGCGGCTCGTGCTCCGCCTGACCGCCTCGACCCGCCGTCGCCAGGACGATCGTCACCACCACGATGCCGGCAGCCGCGATCAGAAACGGCGCACCCGTGCCCAGCGCCTCGGCGACGTAACCGGCGTACGCAGGGCCGATCGACGCACCGACGCCGGCGACCGTCATCACGGCCCCCAGCGCCGCCGAGCGCCGCCGCTCCGACACGGAGTCGGAAAGCCATGCCGTCCCCGCCGTCCAGATCACCGCCGAGCCGATGCCGAGGACCACCCGGGCTACGAGCAGGATCGAGAACGTCTCCGTGAGGCCCTGGCCCAACGTGCCGAGTGCGAGCACGACCGCGCCCGCGAGTGCGAGCCGGCGCGCTCCGATCCGGTCGGCGTAGACCCCCACGGGTATTGCGATGACCACCGGCGCGAGACTCGCGGCGCCGAGGAGCATCCCGGTCTGCGTCTCCGTGAGCCCGAGCTGGTCAGCGTACGTCGGCGCCAGCGGAACCATCCCGAGCAGGACGATCTCGTCGAGGAAGAGCAGGGCATAGAACGCGGCGACGAGCCTGCTCACGGCGGCGACACTACACTCCGCTGGCCCCCGAGGGCCGCAGCACGCCGGCAGCTCCTTCCTCGGGCGACTCGCGAGACATGCACGAGAAACGCATCGAGATCCGGTGGCGCGACGTCGACGGCTACGGGCACGTCAACAACGCGGCGTACCTCACGTACCTCGAGGAGGGGCGGGACGCGTGGCTCGCCTCCGTGCTCGGCAGCCTGGAGTCGATCTACGCCTACGTGATCGCCCACGTCGAGATCGATTTCCGACGCGAGCTCCGGCACGGGGACAGGGAGGTGCTCGTCCGCTGCCGGCTCGAGCGGCTCGGGAGCTCGAGCATCCGGACACGCGAGGAGGTGCTGACGCGCGACGGCGAGCTCGCGGCCGAAGCGGCGGCGGTGCTCGTCGCGCGCGAGCTGGGCGAGGGAGGCTCGCGGCCGCTGACCGAGACCGAGCGGGCTGCCTTCGAGCAGTCGGCGGCGACCGACCGCATCTAGCTTCTCGCCGTCGAGCGCTCTACGCGGAGCCCTCGGGGGGCTCGCGTTCCTGACGCTCGTCGCGCTGCTCCTGGATCTCCCGGCGGACCTTGTCGCTCGCGCGCTTGTCCTCGTCGGACGTGTGCGGGCCGCCCCCAGGCCGCAACGCGAGATTCCGCCCCGGTCCCGGCGCCGACACCACCCGGCGTCTCTTCTTCTTCCGCTTCATGGCCATGCGAGCTTAGATGGCGCGACCGCCGCCGCTCGGGTCCCCTGGTAGCGTCAGCCGCATGAGCGTGGCCACGATCGATCTCGAAGCTCTGCGGGCGCGTTTCGCCGCCCTGGGCGGGCCCGTCGCCCTCTTCGACGCACCGGGCGGGACGCAGGTGCCCGAATCGGTAGTCGAGGCGATGGCAGGCTACTTGCGACACACGAACGCAAACCTCGGCGGGCCGTTCCCTTCCAGCCGGGCCAGCGACCTGATCGTCGAGCAGGCCCATCTCGCCGCCGCGGCCTTTCTCGGCGCGGCGCCGGACGAGATCGGGTTCGGCGCCAGCATGACGTCGCTCAACTTCTCGCTGACGAGAGCCCTCGGACGCGAGCTCCGACCGGGCGACGAGATCGTCGTGACGCGGCTCGACCATGACGGCAACGTCGCGCCGTGGCTCGAGCTCGCGCACGACCTGGGCCTCGTCGTGCGCAAGGTCGACATCGCCGGGGACACGACCCTCGATCTCGCCGATCTCGAGCGCCAGCTCGGCGACCGCACGCGTGTGGTCGCATTCCCGTGGGCCTCGAACGCCGTCGGGACGGTCACCGACGTCGCGCGTATCGCCGAGCTCGCTCACGCCGCAGGGGCCCTGGCTTGGGTCGACGCGGTCCACTACGCGCCGCACGGGCAGATCGACGTCGTCGCGGCCGGCGCGGACCTCCTGCTCTGCTCGCCGTACAAGTTCTTCGGGCCGCACCTCGGTCTCTTCTACGGACGCCGGGAGCTGCTCGAGCGCTGGCGTCCGTACAAGGTCCGCCCTGCTCCTGATCGTCCGGTCGCCGCCCGCTACGAGACGGGGACGCTGCCGCACGAGGCGCTGGCCGGCTTCACCGCCGCCGTCGAGTACGTCCGCTCGGTTGGCTGGCAGGCAATCCAGGCACATGAGCGCGACCTGGGCCAAAGGCTGCTCGACGGCCTCCCCTCCCGCTACCTGCTGCACGGGCTCCCTTCGATGGAAGGGCGGGTGCCCACGTTCGCGGTTACCCACCCGGCGCGCTCGTCCGAAGAGGTTGCTTCGGTGCTAGCCGACCGGGGTTTCGCCGTCTGGTGGGGCAATTACTACGCGGTCGAGGTGATGGAGCGGCTCGGTCTCCCGGAGGGTGCCGTCCGCATCGGGATCGTCCATTACAACACCGCCGGGGAGGTCGACCGCCTCCTCGCCGAGCTCGAGATGCTATAGCGGATCCGCTATATTGGATGGGTGACCGCGGGTGAGCTGCTACGAGACGCCCGAGGTCGCCACGGCCTGACCCAGAAACAGCTCGCGATGCGGGTCGGCACGACGCAGTCGGCCATCTCCAGGATCGAGCGCGACCAGGTCTCGCCCACCGTCGCGACGTTGCAGGCACTACTCGAGCAGCTGAACGAGGAGCTCGTGCTCTCCGCCAGCGAGGTGCCCTGGAGGATCGACACGACGCTCTTCGAAGTAACGCTCCGGATGACACCTGACGAGCGGCTAGCCACCGCTACGACGTGGGGCAACTTCGCGCTCCGCATTCAAGGCGCGGCACACCGTGCAGCGTGAGTTCGATCCCCTTCCACTGCTACGGGCGCTGGTGGAGCACGACGTCGACTTCGTCATGGTCGGCGGTCTGGCCGGGACACTCCACGGATCCGCCCGGGTCACGCGCGTTCTGGATGTCGCCTATTCCCGTGACACGCAGAACCTCGTGCGGCTCGCGGCGATGCTGGGATCGGTGCACGCGACACTGCGCGGCGCGCCCGCGGGGTTGCCCTTTCAGCCCGACGCCGAGACGCTTGCGGGGGGTGCGAACTTCACGTTCTCGACCGACCATGGAGCATTCGACATCCTGGGCGATCCCGCGGGAGCGCCCGGGTACGAGGAGCTCCATCGCGAGGCCACGATTGTCGAGATCGCCGGCCTGCCGCTGCGCGTCGCCTCGCTCGACCACCTGGTTCGCATGAAGGAAGCCGCCGGCCGGCCACAGGACAGGATCGACGCCGCCGAGTACCGGGCGCTCTCCGACGAGCTGCGCCGCAGGCCGTCGGCTTAGGGGCCTGTTAGGAAACCCCAGCACGCCCGGCGGCGGGCCCAGAAGACCGTCCGGCGGCGTCCTCGGAGGCACCGTTACTTTCCCAGTAGCGGCGCCTCCTGCGTCCTTGCCGGACGGCCCTCTGGGCGAGTCCCGAAGCACCGGGGTTTCCGCACAGGCCCCCGGCTCATGCGGCCGGATAGCATGCCGGCGTGAACAGCTTCGAGCGCACCACCCTCTCGAACGGCCTGCGGGTGGTCACGGCCCCGATGCCGCAGGCGAAGTCGGTTGCGTGCTTCGTCATGATCGCCGCAGGGTCGCGCTACGAGACGCGTGAGACGAACGGGATCGCCCACTTCGCCGAGCACATGTTCTTCAAGGGCACCGAGCGGCGTCCGACCGCCCGTGACATCGCCGGCGAGATCGACGCGATCGGCGGCGAGTTCAACGCCTTCACCGGCAAGGAATACACCGGCTACTACGTCAAGTGCGCCGCCGACCATAGGGACACGGCGCTCGACGTCCTCGTCGACATGCTGCGCCACTCGAAGTTCGACCCCGAGGAGATCGACCGCGAGAAGGGCGTCATCGTCGAGGAGATGAACATGTACTTCGACACGCCGCGCGACTACGTCGACTCGGTCTACGACGACCTCCTCTACGGCGACCAGCCGCTCGGCTGGGACATCATCGGGACGAAGGAGACCGTGCGCGCCGCCACGCGCGAGACGTTCGTCGGCTACCTGGACAGCTGGTACCGCGCCCCGCGCATGGTCGCGGGCTGCGGCGGAGCGGTTGGCGACGACGTGGTGCAGCGGCTCGAGGCGCTCCTCGGCGACGTGCCGAACGGCTCTGCGGGAGGCCCCGAGAACGTCGAGCTGCACCAGTCGGGCCCGCAGGTGAAGGTCTTCTCGAAGACGTCGGACCAGGCGCACCTGCGCTTCGGCGTGCCGAGCTACCCGATCGACCACCCCGACCGCTACGCGCTCGGGTTGCTCGCCACCATCCTCGGCGGAGGCATGTCGTCACGCCTGTTCACGGAGGTCCGCGAGCGGCGCGGGCTCGCGTACTACGTCTACGGGTACAACCAGGGGTATACGGATACCGGCACGCTGTTCTCGCAGGCCGGCGTGGACATTAACCGGATCGACGACGCCGTCCGGACGATCGCGGCCGAGTTCGGCCGCATCGCCGCCGAGCCCGTGGAGGCAGACGAGCTCGAGAAGGCCCGGAACTACGCAAAGGGCCGTCTCGTGCTCTCGCTCGAGGACCCCAAGGGAATGATCATGTTCGGGCTCCGCGGCGAGGTGCTCGAGAACAGGATCCGCGAGCCTGACGAGGTGCTCGCCGGCTACGACGCGGTTACCGCCGTGGACATCCAGCGCGTGGCCCAGGAGCTCATCCGGGAAAACAAGCTCAACCTCGCGCTGATCGGCCCGTTCGACGACGACGACGAGCGGTTCGCGAGGCTGCTCGCGCTCTCGGCCTGACGCGCCCGGCTCAGCGGGCCGAGCCATACGATCCCGTACCATCCGCGCGGTGAGCCCCGAGGGTTCTGGCAGCGGCGAGCCGGAGTTCGAGCGGCGCGACGCGGATCGCTACCACACGGGGCGCGAGAGCTGGTGGACGGAGCGCGCCCCCGGCGCCGGCCTGCCGGGCGAGCGATCCCACGGGAGCGTGCACGAGCCGGCCCGGCAGACCCCGGTGTACGACGAGACGGACGTGCTCGTCGTCGGTGGCGGGCCGGCGGGGTGCGCCGCCGCTGTCGCCGCTTCGCGGCTGGGCGCCCGGGTGACGCTCGTCGAGCGCTACAACCACCTCGGCGGGCTATCGACCGGGGGGCTCGTCATCTGGATCGACCGCATGACCGACTGGCAAGGTCTTCAGGTCATCAGCGGATTCGCGTCCGAGATCCTCGAGCGCCTGCCGGAAGACGCCATCGCCGGCGCCCCGCCGGAGCTCTGGGGCTCGACCGACCACGATGCGGTCGGCCACTGGCGCGAGCGCCTGAGCGCCTTCCGAGACACGGTCACCTGGTCGCCCATGATCGATCCGGAATGGCTCAAGGTCGTCTCTGCCGACCTCCTGCTCGAGGCCGGCGTGCGGCTCCTCCTGCACTCGTGGGTGGTCGCGCCGATCCTCGACGGGCGCAAGCTGCGAGGCGTCCTTTTCGAGAGCAAGGAGGGACGCCGCGCGATCCTTGCAAAGGTCGTCGTCGACGCCACCGGCGATCTCGACGTTTGCGCCGGTGCGGGCGCCCCGTACGAGTCCGACTTCGAAGCCGAGGGCAGCAACGTCCAGCACTGCGTGAACACCGCCTGGATGTGGGCAGGAGTGGACTTCGGCCGGTGGCTCGCCTTCAAACAGGGCCAGCCGGAGTCCTACCAGGCGCTGCTCCAGGAGGGCCGCGAGGGGCTCGGCTACCTCGAGACGCCGCACGTCGGCTGGCGGGATGACGTGGTCCTGTTCCTCGGCCCGCGTCTGGCCGGCTACAACGCCCTCGAGATCGGCGACCTGACGACGGTGGAGCTCGAGTCGCGCCGCCGCATGATCGCCCATCTCGACTTCTTCCGACGGCATGCGCCGGGGTTCGAGCACGCCTGGCTCTTGCTGTCGGCGCCGCAGATCGGCGTCCGGCACACGCGCCGGCTCGTCGGGGTACGGAAGCTGCAAACGGGCGACTGGAAGGCCGGAGTCCGCCACGACGACGAGATCGGCGTATCGCCGTCCCCGTCGCAGAAGTTCGCGAACGTGTCGGTTCCGTATGGGGCGCTCGTGCCGATAGAGCTCGACAACGCCCTCGTAGGAGGCCGTCACATCGCCACCGACGCCTCCACGCAGGCGTTCATGCGCGAGATCCCGCAGTGCTGGCTCACCGGTCAGGCAGCCGGTGCTGCGGCGGCGATCTCGGCAGGGACGGGCACCCTCCCCAGGGCGATCGACGTGGCGGAGCTCCGGCACGAGCTCCGCCGACAAGGGGTCTACGTCCAGCCCGAGCGCGCGCCGGCCGCGTCCACGTCGTAGTCCAGGCGGCGACGGGGCGCCTGTTCGGTATCGTCGGTCGGGGTGGAGGGCATCTTCGATCGCGCTGACGAGCTCGTCGCCTCGTACGAGGCCGAGCTCGCGGGCGGCGTCCCGGAGGGGGCGGAGATCTTCGACGCGCACGTCCACTGCGGTCGGGACATCGACGGCCTCGAGAGCCCGCTCGAGGAGCTCACGGCCTTCCTGCGCGGGTCCGGTGCGACGCGCGCGTTCTGCTTCTGCCTCGACGAGCCCGACCGCCATCCGGCCTTCCGAGCGGCCAACGACCGCACGCTCGACGCGGCCGCGCGCTCGGAGGGCCTGCTCATCCCCTTCGTGCGGCTCGACCTGACGACGGAGCCGCTCGGGGAGGCAGTGCGCTGCCTCGACCGTGGCGCCCGCGGCATCAAGCTGCACCCGCGATCGCAGAGCTTCCTGCTCAACGACGACCGGCTCGAGCCGATCTTCGCGCTGGCGGCCGAGCGGCGGGTGCCGATCCTCATCCACGGCGGCCGCGGCCTGCCGCCGATCGCCGATGACCTCCTCCGTCTCGTCAAGCGCCACCCGGAGGGCCAGCTGATCATCGCTCACGGCGGGATCGCTGACCTCGCCGCGCTCGCCGCGCGCTTCGCGGAGCACCCGGGCGTCTACTTCGACACCTCGATCTGGGGTGCCGTCGACGTCCTCGACCTGTACTGCCGAGTCTCTCCCGGACAGCTGCTGTACGCCTCCGACTACCCGTACGGCCGGCAGCCTCAGTCGCTCCTGCTCGACCTGCGCACCTCGCGCCTGGCCGGCTACTCGGAGGACGAGCTGCGCGGTGTGCTCGGCCGGAACGCGGCCCGGATCGCAGACGGCGAGCCGCAGCCTCCCCTTTCCCCTCCGAAACGCCCGACCAGCACGCTCATGATGCCGATCCAGCTCGCGCGCATCCACACCTACCTGACACTCGCGACGACTCTGCTATGGACCCGGCAGCAGGACGTAATCGGCGCCGTGGGGCTCGCGCTGAACGCCACCGACGAGCGCGACGGCCATCCGGACTCGTGCGCACGCATCGCCGAGCTGCTCGTGGCCGCGCGGGACCTCTGGAAGCGTTCGGGCGAGATGGTCGACGACGACGAGCGGCTTCGTGCCAGCCGTCGCACCTTCCAGCTCATCCACCTCGCCGACATCGAGGCGCTCACCGCTCATGCCTGACTTGGGCGTGGCGGGCGTCGTGCTCGCCGCGGGAGAGGCGACGCGGTTCGGCGGGCCGAAGCAGGCGCTCCTGCTGCCGCACGTCCTGCGGCGGGTAGCCGAGGCCGGGCTCGACGAGCTCGTCGTCGTGCTCGGCGCGCACGAGGTCGCGGTCGAAAGGGCCCGGGTCGTCCACTGCACCGACTGGAGGCAGGGGCCCGGAGCCTCGCTGGCAGCCGGACTGGCCGCGCTCGGGCCCGACGTGGAGGCCGCGGTCGTGTGCCTCGCCGACGGCCCGCTGCTCTCGCCGGAGGCGATTCGCCGCGTCGTCTCCGCCTGGCAGGGCGGCGAAGGTGACGTCATCGCCGCGAGCTACCGCGGCGTCCGGGGCCACCCCGTCTGTCTCGCACGGAGCACCTGGGAGCGAGTCCCGGCGGCCGGCGGGCGAGAGCTTGCCGCAGTCCTCGTCCCGTGCGACGACCTCGGGGCTCCGGACGACGTCGACACCCTCGCTGACCTTCGCCGCGTGGAGGGTCTGCTCGGCTGATCCGTTGGACCGGGCCGGCGTGCTCGGGCTACAGGTAGGCGGAACGCAATGCCGTGAGCTTCTCCTTGAGCTCGAACGGCATGGGCTCGTCGCAGCACTTGCGTACGTACCGTCGCAGCTCGTCCTCGAACCGATAGGCCCCCGCGCAATGCCCGCAGTTCGCGAGATGCGCCTCGGCCTCCATGCGCTCGGCCTCGGTGAGGCTGCGATCGACGTACGGCTGCAGGAGCTCTTCACACTTCGAACAGGCACACTCGCCGCTCACGACGTCCCCCCTTTCATCGCGCTGAACCCACCGTCCTGTCCGCCAGCTCGTGCTTGAGCACCCGGCGCCCCCGATGCAGTCGCGACATCACCGTTCCGACCGGGATGTCGAGGATCTGCGCCGCGTCTTTGTAGCTGAAATCCCCGATGTCGACGAGGACAAGGACGTCGCGGAAGTCGTGCGGCACGGAGGCGAGCGCCTCGACGACACCGTCCTGCGACAGGCGCTCGACGATCTGCTCGTCCGCCTGGGTGACCCCCGTGTCCTCCAGCCTGTTGTAGAGGTAGTAGTCGCCTTCCTCGATCGGCTCGAACGTCGGGCTGCGCTGCTCCCGGCGCCCGCGATCGATGTTGAGGTTGGTGAGGATCCGGAACAGCCAGGCCCTCAGGTTCGTGCCGTGCTGGAAGGAGCGCCAGCTCCGGAACGCCCGAGCGTACGTCTCCTGCACGAGATCCTCGGCCTCCTCGCGCGACGATACGAGGCGGCGGGCAACGCGGTACACCTGGTCCGCCAGCTCGAGCGCCTCCTCCTCGAAACGCACACGGTCGCGGGCCTCGCCGGCTATGCGCCGGGCATCGACCGGATCGGCCTCAGTCACGAGAGCGGACGCTACCACCTACGTAGCGTCGAAACGGCCGGCGTGCCGGCACTATTCCCGCGCCGTGCGCTGGAAGCCCGCCGCGGCGACCGCTGGCGACTCCTCGAGCCACGCCACTTGCGAGCGCGGTCTCGCGTCCACCGTCAGCTGGAAGACGTCCGGCCGGTTGTAGTGGCCGGCCGCGTCGAGCGTCCCGAACTCCTGCGCGATCCGGTCGAGATCCATGTCCCCGTAGACGATCGTCTCCTCGTCGCCGACCGGGCCCGCGACCCAGGAGCCGTCGGGCCCGATGATCCCCGAGCCGCCGGGCAGGAGCACGGACGCGTCGTCGCCGATCTGGCCGCCGCGAGCGGCCTCGAGCAGCTCCTCCGGCACCATGTCGGCCGTAAGGTAGCTCCCGGCGCAGATCACGAAGCACCGCCCCTCGAAGGCGTAGTGGCGGCTCGCGAGATGGTGGATCTCAGGAGCCTCCGGCCAGACGGCGACGTGGATCTGCTCACCCTTGGCGTGCATCGCGAAGCGGGTCAGCGGCATCCAGTGCTCCCAGCAGATGAGCCCGCCGAGCCGACCGAGGTCCGTGTCGTAGACGTGCAGCGTGGACCCGTCACCGGCCGCCCAGACGATCCGCTCCGCGTGCGTCGGTACGAGCTTGCGATGTACACCCAGGATCTCGCCGTCCGGCGAGATGGTGACGAGCGAGTTGTAGATCGTGCCCCTCGAGCCCGGCTCCAGCTCGTTCACGCCCATGACGACGTAGACGCCGTTCTGTCTCGCCGCGCGGCAAAGCCGGTCGGTTGCCTCGCTCCCGACGAGGACGCTGTTCTCGAGCAGGCGCGCGTAGGCCTCCTTGCCGCGCGGATCCTCCCAGCCCGTGCCGCCGAACACCCACAGCGGGTAGCAGGGGACCCACGTCTCGGGAAAGGCAACGAGTGCAGCGCCGGCGGCGGCGGCCTCGCCGATCAGCGCGACGCCCTTGTCGATCGTCGCATCCCGGTCGAGGAAGACCGGCGCATGCTGGACGGCGGCTGCGCGTACGACGCTCATGACTCCCCCTTCGAGACAGGGTCGACGGCCGCCGGACGGAAGCCGGCCCGCGCGAGCGCGGCGAGGATCGCGTCTCGCTCGACTCGCTCGTCGTCCCAGGTGAGCGAGAGCCGACCCATCAGGTTGGCGTTCGCCGACTCGATGCCGTCCAGGCCGCGCAGCGCGCCGCCGAGGCGCATGACGCAGCGCTCGCAGCGGATCCCGCCCACCTGAATGGTCTCGGACTGGATCGGCACGGCCTCATACTAGGTGCGAGTCGCTATGTTCTCGCCGTGCATCCGACTGCCACGAGGACGCAGGAGCGGCTGAGAGAGCTCGGGCTCGACGTCCAGGTCGTCGAGCTCGACGAGTCGACGCGCACCGCGACGGACGCAGCGCGAGCGGTCGGCTGTGACGTCGCGCAGATCGTCAAGTCGCTCGTGCTCGTCGCGGCGGGTGAGCCGGTGCTCTGCCTCTGTGCGGGCGATCGGCGCGTCGACCTCGAGGCGATCGGCGGCGAGGCGCGCATGGCGACCGCGGCGGAAGCACGGGAGGCGACGGGCTACGCGGTCGGCGGCGTCCCCCCGGTCGGACACGACCGGGCCATGCCGACGATCGTCGACGCCTCGCTGCGGCGCTTCGGCGAGGTCTGGTGCGCCGCCGGAACGCCCCAGGCAGTGTTCCCGGTCGAGACCGAGCGGCTGCTCGCCGCGATCCCGGACGTGCGCGTCGCAGACGACGTGACCGTTCCCGCGTAGAGCGCCGAAGGAGAAGGTTTCGTGGGGGAGGTCATCCCTCCCCCACGCCCCGGCCGGAGACCCGGGCAGGCGGTTGGATCTCCGGCCTTGTTGTGCTTCCGGCGGGCCACGCTATGAGGTGGCCCGGTTTCTCTACCCCCCAGGGAGGAGCGGAGGGGAGGTGCGCGGAAGCTGGCCCCGGGGAGGCGGGGCCCTGGGCGGCTCAGCCTGTCGGCGTGGCCGGCTGGCGCCCAAGCTCGACCGTGATGGTCAGCGGGGTACCGTCGCGGTTGACCTCCAGTTCGATGGTGTCACCGGGCTTGTGGGAGAGGATCTCGTCACGGAGCTCTTCGAGGGTCGAGACATGCTGCCCGTCGACCTCCGTGACGACATCGCCGCCCAGGACGTAGGTCTCGCCGTTGAGGATCACCTGGTTGTCGCCGCCGCGCAGACCGGCCTCGTCCGCCGGGCTGCCGGGCTCGACGCGAGCGATGAGCACGCCGTCGTCGGTCGGCAGGCGGAAGCTCGCGGCGAGCTCGTCGCTGATCTCCTGCATCGAGACGCCGAGGTAGGCGCGCTCGACCTTGCCGGTCTCCATGAGCTGCGAGGCGATGTCGCGCACGGTGTCGATGGGGACGGCAAAGCCGACGCCGACGTTGCCCTGAGCGATGTTGCCCGTCTCGATCTGCGAGTTGATGCCGATCACCTCGCCGCGTGCGTTGAGCAGGGGACCACCCGAGCTGCCGGGGTTGATCGCCGCGTCCGTCTGGACGACCTCGTCGATTTCGTACCGGTTCGGCGCGAGGATCTCGCGCTGGAGCGCGCTCACGATGCCCTTCGTGACAGTCCGGTCGAGCCCGAAGGGGTTGCCGATGGCGACGACGTCGTCTCCGACCTGAACGTCGTCCGAGCTGCCGAGCGGAAGCGGCGTGAGCGCCCGGGCCGGCAGGTCGACCTCGAGCAGCGCGATGTCGGTCGACGGGTCTACCCCGACGACCTGCGCCACGACCGGCTCGCGTCCGGAGAAGGTCACGTGCACCTCCTCGGCGCCCTCGACGACGTGGAAGTTCGTGAGGATGTGCCCCTCGGTGTCGATGACGAACCCGGAGCCGTTGCCGAGCGGCTGCGCCTCGTCCTGCGACGGCGCGGAGGGGTCGAACGGATCCACGCCGGTCGCGGCGGCAAGGGGCGTCACGCGAACCACGCCCGGAGCCGTGCGGCTGTAGATCTCGGCGACGGTCAAGCTGTCCTCCTCGGCTGCGAAGGACGCGGGCTCGCTCGTTGCCGCCTCGGCGGCCGGAGCGGTCTCGCGAATGACGGTGGTGCCGTGGTCGCCCAGGCCGGCGGCGAATCCGATCCCAACGGCGGCGCCGGCGCCGATCGCGCCCGCCGCGAGGAGCGGCGCTGCGCGGGAGACGGTGGACCGCACCCTTCCGGGCCGCCCGCTGCCGCCGTTTCCTTCGACCTGCGCGCGGTCGCTCACCTGCATGCCATCGGTTATAGCGCCGTGCTCTTAACCGCCGGTTTCGGCGCATTAAGCCTGCGTGAAGCCTCGTTTAAGGAGTGTTCGGGCCTGAAGGCGCGCAGCCGTCCGGCGCGGCCGCTGAGCTGCGCCGGGACGTGCGACTAGGCGAGCGAGAGAGTGTTGACGCGTGGGGGATGAGAGGTCTCGTACGCGTCGATCTCGGCCTCGTGCTGGAGCGAGAGACCGATGTCGTCGAGCCCGTTGAGCAGCCGGTGGCGTGTGCCCGGATCGAACGGGAAGGCGAACACCTCGCTTGCGGCCGTGATCGTCTGCTGCTCGAGGTCGACGGTCATCTCCGTGCCCTGCTCCCGGTCGACGAGATCCATGAGCGTCTGCACGTCCCTCGCGGGAAGGACGACGGGGACAAGTCCCGTCTTGACGCAGTTCGAGACGAAGATATCCGCGAACGACGAGGCGACAATGACCTCGTAGCCGGATTCCTGAAGCGCCCAGGGCGCATGCTCGCGCGAGGAGCCGCAGCCGAAGTTCCGCCCGGCGAGCAGGATCTTTGCGCCCGCGTAGGCCGGGTTGTTGAGCTCGAAGTCCGGGTCCTTGCGCCAGTCGAAGAAGAGCCCGTCGGCCCAGCCCGTGCGCTCGATGCGCTTCAGGAACTGCTTCGGGATGATCTGGTCCGTGTCGACGTCGGGGCGCTCGAGGACAGCAACCCGACCCGTGGCGCGGACGAACGGCTTCATGCGACCGGCTCCAGCGCGCGATCGAGGTCGCGGGCATCGACGAAGTGGCCCGCGATCGCGGCCGCGGCCGCCATCTCCGGGCTGACGAGGTGTGTGCGGCCGCCTCTGCCCTGTCGTCCTTCGAAGTTGCGGTTCGAGGTCGATGCGCAGCGCTCGCCGGGGCTGAGGATGTCGGGGTTCATCCCGAGGCACATCGAGCAGCCCGCCTCGCGCCACTCGAAGCCGGCGTCCTTGAAGATCCGGTCGAGCCCCTCCGCCTCGGCCTCGCGCTTCACGCCCACCGAGCCCGGGACGACCATCGCCCGCACGTCGGGGTTGACGCGCCGGCCGGCGACGACACCGGCCGCCGCGCGCAGGTCCTCGATTCTCGAGTTCGTGCACGACCCGACGAAGACGCGATCGATACGGATGTCTTCGATCGAGGTTCCCGGCTCGAGCCCCATGTAGACGAGCGCGCGCTCGACGGACGAGCGGTCGTCCGGGTCGGCGATGTCCGCCGGATCGGGCACCCGGCCGGTCACGGGGACGACCATGCTCGGGTTCGTCCCCCACGTCACCTGCGGGACGATCGCCGCGACATCGACCTCGACCTCGCGGTCGAAGGTCGAGTCGTCGTCCGAGCGCAGCGCCCGCCACCGCTCGAGGGCCTGCTCCCAGGCTGCACCCTTGGGCGCGCCCGGACGCCCTTCCACGTACGCGAAGGTCGTGTCGTCGGGCGCCACCATGCCGGCGCGGGCTCCGCCCTCGATCGACATGTTGCAGACGGTCATCCGGCTCTCCATGGACAGCGCACGGATCGCGTCTCCCGCGTACTCGATGACGTGGCCGGCGCCGCCGCCCACGCCGATCCCGCCGATCGCCGCGAGGATCATGTCCTTGGCGGTGACGCCCGGCGCCCGCGTACCGTCGAACGTGATCCGCATCGACATCGGCTTGCGCTGCTGCAGGCACTGGGTCGCCAGCACGTGCTCGACCTCGGACGTGCCGATGCCGAAGGCAAGCGCACCGAAGGCCCCATGGGTCGAGGTATGGGAGTCGCCGCAGACGATCGTCATGCCGGGCTGCGTGACGCCGAGCTCGGGACCGATCACGTGGACGATGCCCTCGCGCCCGGAGCCGGTCGCGTAGAGCGGTACGCCGAACTCCTCGCAGTTGCGACGCAGGGCGTCGAGCTGGGCCTTCGCCAAGGGGTCGGTCACCGGCCCGCCGTCGGTCGGGACGTTGTGGTCCATCGTCGCGACGGTGAGGTCGGGCCGGCGCACCGTGCGTCCGGCAATGCGCAGGCCGTCGAAGGCCTGCGCGGACGTCACCTCGTGGACGAGATGCAGGTCGATGAAGACGAGCTCCGGCTCACCGGGCTCCGCCCAGACGACGTGCTCCTCCCAGACGCGGTCGAAGAGGGTCTTCGCCATCGTGTATGCAATCTAGCGGCGACGGGTGGAGCCTGCAGCGAGCGTGCCGCTCAGCGCGACTCCGACGACGATCATGCGCGGGATCGTCTCGGTGAAGCGGCGCAGGACGGACCTCGTCTCGGGATCTCGCGTTGCCTCGACCGGGTGGGGAAGCGCGACCGCTAGCCCGGTGGCCTGGCGGGCGACCGCGTTCGCCGTGCGGGCCAGGGCGCGGCCTTCGACCGAGGGCCGAAGCGCTGTCCAGGCGAGAGCGAGCAGGACCGGGTACTGAGCGAGATGGCGAAAGAGACCGGGGATCAGCGTGGTCTCGCCACGTGCCGGCGACTGCGCCCGTCATCTCCTCGAGCAGCGTCAGGGTCGGCGCGTCGAGGCTGCCGAGGTCCGCCATGGGCAGGATCTCCCAGCCGGCCTCGCCCTCCCGTCTCGCGGGACGGGGCGACCCGCTCCCGGACACACCGTGGCGTAAGGCCAGCAGCGCGATCAGGTTCCTCGGGTTGGCGTGGTTGTAGGCAGCGAGTGTGGCCGCGACCGCGTCGAGCCCCCGCCGATCGAGGCCGACGGCCTCGAGTGTCGGCGCCGACAGGGCCGGGACGTCCAGCGACGCCGCGGTCAGCAACGTCTCCGCGCCGCTGTCGATCGCCGCGTCAGCGAGGTTCGGCCGGAGCTGGTTCCAGGCCGCCTCGAGCCGTTTCGGCTCGACCGCGAGGTGGCGGTACACGAGGTTCACGATCGGGAGGCCGACAACCTGGCGGATGTCCCCGTACAGCTCTGCGACGAGGCCTTCTGCCTCCCGCTCGGGAACCTCGGGGAGATATGTCCGCACCGTCAGCGGCGAACGACGATGTGGATCGTTCTGCGCCGCTCGGGTCGCAGGAGCACCGCGAGCAGCCAGTTGACGAGCCAGACGACGACCGCTGCCCCGACCGCGGTCCAGAAACCGGAGACCTCGAACGGCCCCACGATCAGGTCGGTGAGCCACAACATGAACGCGTTGACGAACAGGAGCGCGATACCGAGGGTCAGGATCAAGGCCGGCAGCGCGAGGAAGATCACGATCGGGCGGACGATGGCGTTCACGAGCCCGAAGACGAGCCCGGCGAGCACGAGGATCCAGAAGTTGCCGTCGTAGTCGACCCCGGTGAAGATCGCCGCCGCGACGAAGAGCGCGACGATGTTCGAGAGCCAGCTCCAGACGAGCTCGCTCAGGAAGCGATGGCGTACCGGCGGGGCGGCGGGCTGGCGCTCGGCCGGCTCCATCCGCCGAGAGTACCAGCACGACGTTAGGGTTCCCGCGTGCCAGCGGTGATCGTGACAGGAGCGGCCGGCGGGCTCGGGAGCGCGACCGTCGAAGCCCTTGCCACGCGTGGCGCGGACGTCCTGGCTGTCGACCTAGACGCCGAGGGACTGGGCCGGCTGGCCGGCGACAACGTCGTGCCTCATCCGGCGGACGTCACCGATGCGGCCTCCGTCGAGGGCTTCGTAAGGGCCGCGGTCGAGCGGTTCGGACGTCTCGACGCGGTCTTCAACAACGCGGCGATCGAAGGCCGCATCGCGCCGATCACGGAGTATCCGGACGAGGAGTTCGAGCGGGTAATGCGCGTGAACGTGCGCAGCGTCTGGCTCGGCATGAAGCACGCGTTGCCCGTGCTCGTCGAGGCGGGTGGCGGGTCGATCGTCAACACCGCGTCGACCGGCGGCCTGATGGGATGGCCCGAGATCTCGCCGTACGTCGGCTCGAAACATGCGGTGGTCGGCCTGACTCGCGCCGTTGCGCTCGAGACGGTGGGCCGCGGCATCCGCGTCAACTGCCTCTGCCCGGGACCGATGGACACGAGGATGATCTGGTCGATCGGCGAGGCGATAGCGCCGGGCGACCGGGACGAGCAGCAGCGCATGCTCGAGGCGACGATCCCGCTCGGGCGGCTCGGCCGTCCCGAGGAGGTGGCCTCGCTCGCGACCTTTCTCCTGCTCGACTGCCCCGAGTACCTGACCGGCGCCGTGCTACCCGTCGACGGCGCCCAGACGACAGGCTGAGCGCCGAGGAGGACAGATGCCGTACACGAAGGTGGACGAGCTCGAGATCTACTACGAGTTCACCGGCCCGGAGGAGGGGCCGCTCATCCTCCAGTTCGGCGGCTCCCTGTTCGGCCGGCAGAACTTCGCGCTCGTCAACGACGGCTTCCGGCGCGACTTCCGCCTGCTCTCCTACGACGCGAGCGGCTACGGGCGCTCGGACTGCCCGATCGAGGACTACTCGGTCGAGGGCTGGGCGGACGAGGGCGCCGGGCTGCTCGACGCGCTCGGCATCGAGAAGGCGCTCGTCCACGGCACGTCGATGGGCGGCATGGTGGCCGTCGCGTTCACCGCGAAGTACCCGGAGAAGACCATCGCCGCCTGCGCGGACTGCGCCATGGCTCGCTGCGACGTCTACCGGCGAACGATGTTCCGCAACTGGCGCGTGCTCGCGGAGACCCTGCCGCTCGACGAGCTTTCGGACCTGGTGACGATCCAGGCTGTCTCGGCAGACTTCATCGAGGCGAATCCGGACATCTTCGAGAACGTCCGCTCGGTGATCCGCAAGAACTCGCCGTACACCGTCCGCCACGCCTGCCTCGCGATGGAGCAGATGGATCTCGAGCCGCTGGTCTCGAAGATCCGGCGACCGATCCTGTTCACGAACGGGACCCGCGACGTCATGACGCCGCCGCGGCTCGCCCAGTCCGGCTTCAGTGCCCAGGACATCGTGGACGCAGTTCCGGAGTGGGGCCGCCTGCACGAGTTCCCGACGATCGGTCACGCCGATCTCCTCGAAGCTCCCGACGAGGCCGTCGAGATCGTGGGCGGTTTCTTCCGGGACGTGCTGGCCTCGGGCCGCTAGCCGGCGCCGTTCAGCAGGGCGTGGACGCGCCCGACGGCGTCCTCGAGCGCCGTGATGTCGCTCGCGCTCCAGCGGCGGACAGCCGGCGCGTAATGCACCGAGACGATGCCGGCGAGGCGGCCGTCGCGGACGACCGGCGCGAGCATCTGCGCCTTGACGCCGTAGAGCTGGATGAGCTCGGGCGGGGCAGGAAACTCGCCTTGCCCGCAGTCGTCCTGGATCAGGAGCCTCTGCTCGCGCTCGAGGTACTGGAACGTCTTCGCGGCGCGCAGATCGATCTCGGTCGCCTCGCGGATCGACCGGATCCCGGAAGCGAGCGCCTCGCCGGCGACCGGAAAGACCTGCCCCGGCGTGTCAAGGCGAAGCGTGACGCGGCTCGCGGCTGTCGCATCCCGCAAGTCCTCGAGCGCCCGCTCGAGATGATCGACATCGATGCTCACGCCGTCAGCCATCCCCTGTTCGCTCGCCAGGCCCGGCCGATCGTCGCTCTCCACGACCGGCGGCGAGGACAGGAGGATATGCGACGTGGGACCGCGGAGCGAGCGACGACCTCCTGGCCGCGTGGCCCGACGACGGGTTGCGCGCCGGCGGCGGGTAGAGTCCGGCGGCCATGCTCGCCGTCGTCGGCCACACGACGCGGGATCTCGTCGACACGCTCCCTCCTCGGCCGGGCGGCGCGCCGCTCTATGCCGCCCGCGCGCTGCGGGCACTCGGCGAGCCCGGGTTGATCGTGACGCGCTGCGCCGCGCAGGACGAGGCACTGCTCGGGCCCCTGCGGGCAACCGGGGTTCGAGTCGCGTGGCGGCCGGAGACGGCCTCGCCGACCTTCCGCCTCCGCTACCAGGACAACGTCCGCGACGTGACGATCGAGGCGCTCGGCGAGCCCTGGCTTCCGGAGGACGCCGACGGTTGGCTCGGCGAGGCCCTCGCGGGAGCCGACTGGGTGCACGCCGCCGCGCTCTGGCGGGGCGACTTCCCGGCCGAGACTCTGGCGCGCCTGGCCCGCGGCCGGCGGCTGTCGCTCGACGGGCACGGCCTCGTGCGACCGGGTGTCCTGGGACCCGTCGTCCACGACAGTGCGTTCGACCCGGCGCTGCTCGAGAGCGCCTCGGTGCTCCACCTGTCGGAGGAGGAAGCGCGCGCGCTCGGCCTCGAGCTCGAGGAGTCGGCCATCGGCGCGCTGGGCGTTCCCGAGGTCGTCGTGACGCTCGGGGAGCGTGGGTCGGTCGTGTACGCGGACGGGACGCTGGAGGAGGTACCGGCCATGCCGGTCGCCGGTGCCGACCCGACCGGCGCCGGCGACGCCTTCATGGCCGGATACCTCGCCCGCCGCCGTGTCGCAGATCCGCCAGCCGCTGCCGCCCGGCGTGCGACGGCGCTCGTCGCGGCGCTGCTCGCGGGTAGCGCGGCGTGAAGATCGCGCTCGTCGAGGCCGGGGGCTCCGTGTGGGTCGTCGAGCTGGGCGCCACGGCCGAGGACGATGCCGTGATCCACGAGCGGCCGGGCGAGACGCTCCCGCCCAGACCGCGACCGGTGGAGCTCCTCCCCGCGTTCGTCTCCGAGAGTCTCGTCGACATCGACGCGCTCGGCCCGACGGTCGTCGTCGCGGTCGACCGCCGTCCGCCGCTGCTCGTCTCTGCCGATGCCGGGCTCACCTGGTCGGAGCGCGGAGGCGGCCTTCCACGTGGACGAGCCGTCGCGCTCGGCGAGACACCCGACGACGTCCTCTACGCGGCGCGCAACCGCCTGTACGTCTCGAGCGACGGCGCCGTCTTCTGGCGAGCCGTCGGGGTCGAGCTCCCCGAGATCGAGTCCATCGCCTGGGCATGACGCCCGTGTGGACGGACCGGCACGAAGCCGGCACGGTCCGTCACAGACAGGTAGGCCGGATGGCGCTACGCTGATCGCGGGTGGAGGCACGGGGTGGCCCCTCGCCCCGGCCGTTGCGGACAGCTCCTAGAGCCGGTACTCGCCACGCGCCACGATGACGGCCGAGCCGCCCACCTCGACGCGCTCGATCTGCTCGGCAGTTCCCTCCGCGCGGGCGTGCAAGGTGCTCGGGCGGCCGATCTCGGCGCCCTGGCTGATGACGACTTCCTCCCCGAACGGGACGAGGCCGTGGCGGCACAGATGACATGCGAGAGGCCCGGCGGCCGAGCCCGTAGCCGGGTCCTCCGGGACCCCGTCGGCGGGCGCGAACATGCGCGTCTTCCAGACGAGGCCGGCGCCGGCGAAAGCGTTGAAGCCGACTACCGGATCGATGTCGCGGGCCAGTCGCTCGAGCGCCTTCAGATCGGGCTCCAATCGTGACACCTCGTCCGCGCTCGCGAGCGCGACGTAGACAAAGGGCACGCCGTTGTCGTAGAGCTCCACCGGCAAGAGCGACCTCTCGGCGCCGAGCGCGCCCAGCACCTCCTCCGCGCGGACGTAGGGCACGACGGCCGGCACAGGCTGGCTCATCCAGCCGAACACGAGCCGGTCCTCTTCCCGCTCGAGCATGACAGGCACGATCCCGCGTCCTGTCTCGAGCCGGATCTCCATGAGCTGCATCGGGCCCGCGAGCACGAACGCCGTGCCCAGCACAGGGTGGCCTGCGAACGGCAACTCGCTCGTCGGCGTGAAGATACGGATTCGCACGTGCCCGCCCGCCTCGGCCGGGTAGCAGTAGACCGTCTCGGAGTAGTTGACCTCCCTGGCGAGCGGCTGGAGCAGCAGCTCGGGTATCTCGCGTGCGTCGGTGAAGACACACAGCTGGTTTCCCTCGAGCGGACGGCTCGTGAACACGTCACAGAGGACGTATCGGAAGCTCTTGGCCACGGCTCCGACTCTAACGGGCCGGATGGAATCCGGCCCCTACGGTCCCCCCATCCGCGACCCACCACGACCCACAGACGCCAGCAGCAAGGGATGGGGAGAGTTGGCCCCGCCCGCCAGCCCTCGGGCCTACGCCAGGCCGCTCACCCGGCGGCGCGTCCTCGCCGGAAGGAAGTCGCGGCCGCGTGGCCACTGCCGTCTCGCCGTTCCGTCCGGCAGCGTCTCGGGGAAGCCGGCGGCGACGGCCTCGGCCGCTTGCCGCCACAGGCGGACGATCTCGATTTCCAGAAGTTCGGCGGCCGCCTTGTAGCCGGCCCCGTTGGCGGGGAGATGGTCGAGCGACATCGGCTCGCCGTAGACGAGCGCGCAAGCGCGGCGGTTCGTCATGGACCAGCCGAACGACTCGACGCCACAAGGGATCACGGGGACACGCTCCTTCATCGCGATCGTCAGCGCACCCGCATGGACCGGCCCGGGGTAGCCGAGCCGCTGTCGCGTCCCCTCGACGAAGACGGCCACCACGTGGCCCTCGCGCACGAGCTCGCGCGCCTTGCGAAGGCTGTCGCGGTCACCCTCGCCACGCCGCACCGGAAACGCGCCCGTCCACGTCAACGCTTCGCCGACGACGGGGATGTCGAGCAGCTCCGCCTTCATCATGTACCAGAGCGCCCTCCGAGAGTACGTGCCGACGAGGGGCGGGTCGATGCCCGACAGATGATTCGAAGCGAGCACCGCGCCGCCGGTAGCAGGAATCCGCTCGGTGCCGTAGGCCCAGGATCCGGGCGCAAGCCAGGCCGTGATCGGCTTGACGTTGTAGCGCATGAACACCCAGCCCTTCTCGACGTCCGCACCCCAGATCCATGGAACGCCGAGCGTGGTCAGCAGCGGCAGCGATGACTTCTCTTCCGGCATTGCAGCGGCTAGCCAACCTCGGAAGCGCCGCCGGAGGCGGCGCCGGATGCTGGCCAGGCCGCGCGTAGGCTACAGTGACACAGGAAATCGCGAGCGAGTACCGGTGGCATGCGTTGCCTCCTACCCGTTCGAAGAGGAGGCGCGTAATCGCTGTCAAGGACGACAAGGTCGAGGTCGAGGGCGAGATCGTCGAGGCGCTCCGCAACAGCATGTTTCGGATCGCGCTCGACAACGGCCACGAGACGATCGGATACGCCTCGGGCAAGATGCGGCGCTACCGCATCAGGATGTTCCCGGGCGACCGCGTCCGGATCGAGCTCTCGCCGTACGACCTGACCAGAGGCCGGATCGTCTTCCGCTACAAGTAGCGGGAGGTCGTTTGCACATCCGCGCTCGAGCGGGGCGGCCCGATCGACGCGCTGACTATTCTGCGTGACCGTTGGCGGCGATCGAGGTCATCGACCTCCGGAAGGAATACGGCCGGCGGGAAGTGCTCCACGGCCTCGACTTCCGGGTCGAGGCAGGTGAGGTGTTTGCCCTCCTCGGCCCGAACGGCGCCGGGAAGACGACGACGGTCGAGATCCTCGAGGGCTACCGGGCCCGCAACGGCGGCGAGGCGCGCGTCCTCGGCGTCGATCCCGAGGCCGGCGGCGCCGCGTTTCGGGCGCGCATCGGAATCGTGCTCCAGTCCTCCGCCGTGTACCCGACGCTCACGGTGCGCGAGACGCTCGACCTCTTCGCCGGCTACCACCCTCGCCCGCGGGACGTCCGCGAGGTAATCGAGGTCGTCGGCCTCGAGGAGAGCGCCGGAGCGCGCGTGCGGACACTCTCGGGCGGGCAGCTGCGTCGTCTCGACCTCGGGCTCGCCCTCGTGGGCGACCCGGAGCTCGTCTTCCTCGACGAGCCCACGACCGGCTTCGACCCGGAGGCTCGCCGACGGGCCTGGGACACGATCCGCGGTCTTCGCGAGCTCGGCAAGACGGTGCTCCTCACCACGCACTACCTCGAGGAGGCCCACCGTCTCGCCGACCGGGTCGCGATCCTCCGCGACGGGCGCATCGTCGCGACGGGGTCGCCGCACGATCTCCTCGCCGCCAACGGCTCGGTCGAGATCCGCTTCCGCAAGCGCGGCCAGCAGGTCGTGCTCCACACGGACGAGCCAACCCGCCTTCTGCACGAGGTGACCTCGCAGGCCCTCGACGAGGGCGTCGAGCTCGAGGCCCTCGAGGTGCGGCGTCAGTCGCTCGAGGACGTCTATCTCGACCTCGTACGAGAGGAGGAGTGACGAAGCTCTTTCTCCACGAGCTCCGCAACCAGCAGCGCCTCTTCTGGCGAAGCCGAGAATCCGCGTTCTTCACGTTCCTGCTGCCGATCCTGCTGCTCGTCCTGCTCGGGTCGGTCTACGGCGACGACGAGATCGACGGGGTTCCTGCCGCCCCCTACCTCGTCGCCGGGCTGATCGGGTACGGAGTCGTGGCGGCCGCGTTCGCCGGGCTGGCGATCAATACGGTCATCCGCCGCGAGTCGGGCGTGCTCAAGCGCGTTCGCGGCACCCCGCTCCCGCCCGCCGCCTTCCTCGCCGCGGTGATCGCCTCGGAGCTCGTCGTCATCGCCCTGCAGGTCACCGCCCAGATCCTCATCGGACGCTACCTCCTCGACGCCGGATTCCCGCAAGCTCCAGCATCGCTCGCGTTGGCCCTGCTGCTCGGCGCCGCGACCTTCGCGGCCCTCGGGCTCGCGGTCACCGGCGCCGTCCGCAGCGGCGAGGGCTCATCCGCGATCGTGAACGCGATCTACCTGCCGATGGTGTTCATCTGCGGCGTGTTCTTCTCGACGGATGCCCTCCCGGGCTTCATCGAGGCGATCGCCAACGTGCTGCCGCTCACCTACCTGCTCGAGCTCATCCGCGACCTGTTCATCGAGGGCAGCGGCTGGTCGGCGACGGCAGCTGCGGTCGTGGCGGTGTGGGGTGTCGCGGGAGCCGTGCTCGCGCTTCGCACCTTCCGCTGGGAGCCACGCGAGCGATGAGCCGGTACGGGTTCGTCCGCCATCCCGCGTCAGTCGCGCTCATCGTCGTGGACGGCGATGAGATCGTCCTCGTCCGGCAGACCCGTCCGGGCGCTGCGTCCGGGACGCTGGAGGTGCCGGGAGGGACGGTGGAGCCGGGCGAGACACCGGAGCAGACCGCCGTTCGCGAGCTCGCCGAGGAGTGCTCGCTCGGGGCCACGACGTGGCGGCGGATCGGTGGGTTCTGGGTCGTGCCCGCCTATTCGACGGAGTACGCGCACGTCTTCGAGGCGACGACGCTCTGGCCGGCCGAGGGTGTGCCGGACGAAGACGAGGACATCGTCCTCGAGCGGCTCCCCGCCGAGCGCGCGCTGCTCGAGGTCTCGGATGCGGGCTCGATCGCGGCGCTCGCGCTGTGGCTCGAGGAGCGCCGCGCGACCGGGTCGGACTCGCCGTCGTAGGGCCGGATATATCCGGCCCTACAGGTAGTCCTCGACGTAGGCCTGCACGATCGCATCGAGGCTCTCGTCGCGCGGAATGCCGAGCGCGGCCCCGCGCGCGGCGTCGGCGTCCTTCGCCCAGCTCCCGCAGATCCGCTCGATGTACGGATCGGGCCGCACCGTGATCGGGCCCAGCGCCCGCCCGGCTCCCACCCGGCGCACGCACTCGGCCATCTCCCCGGCGGTGCACGTGACGCTCGGGAAGAGCACGGCCCGGTCGGGCCCGAGGCGCGTCGGTTCCACGTCGTGAAGCCTGATCAGACCCTCGACAACGGTGCGGACACCGCCGACAGGCGTTCGCATGTCGAGGCCGACGGGCAGAACGCACTCCTCGCCTGCGAGCGGCTCCCGAAAGATGCCGCTGACCCAGGACGATGCGGCGCTGTTCGGCGCTCCCGGCCGGACGACCACCGTCGGCAACCGGGCACTGCGACCGTCCACGTAGCCCTTGCGCGCGTAGTCGCTGACGAGAAGCTCGAGCATGGCCTTCGTCGTCCCATAGGTCGTCTCCGGCACGAGCCGCGTGTCGTCGGACACGACCTCCGGCAGCTCTTCGCCGCCGTACGTCGCGTAGGTGCTGGCGAAGACGAGGCGGCAGCCGCCGGCAGTCCGGCAGGCGTCGAGCACGCCACGGCCTCCGTCCAGGTTCACGCGCAGCGCAAGGTCGAAGTCGAGCTCGCCGCCGCCCGAGAGCACGGAGGCGAGATGGAAGACCGAGCTGCCGGGCTCGACGTGGGAAGCCACGAAGGCTGGATCGGCGACGTCGCCGGCGACGAGCCTCGCTCCGTCCAGGCCGGGCGGCGGCTCATCGGGCACGACCGCGTCGAGGATCACGAGCTCGTCGATTCGCTCCTCGCCGCCGGTGGAGCATGCAAGCGCACCGAGCTCGAGCAGCCGGCGCGCCAGCCGGCGCCCGACGAATCCGCTGCCACCGGTGACGACGACCTTCATCGCGCGTCATCTTCGCTCGAATCGCCAGTCCGCGCGTCCTCGATCTGCGGAGGCAGCTAGGGAGGACGATCTGTCAGGCGGGGATCTCGTCCGGCTCTACGGGGACCGGTTCGGCGGGCGCCGGCTCGACGGGCTGCTCGCGCGGTACCGGATCCTCGATCGGCTCGATCACGATCTCTCTTCTCGGCTCGCCGATCTCCATAGCGTCCGGGTTCCCGGCCTCGGACCAGATCAAACCGCGTGCGTGCGATCAGTCGAGGCTTCCACGGCCTCCGCAACCCGCGAAGCGCATGCCGCTCGCCGAGCGGCGTTTCGTCCGTCGCGAGGCCGGGAACGCGTAGGCACCGCTTCGAGCGGCAACGACGAAGGAGGCGAAGCAGATGGCTGCCGAGTCCACGCCGGTTCGTGAATCGATGACGCCGTACACGACATCGGTCGATCCCGACACGACCGTGCTCGACGCTGCTCGCATCATGCGGCAGGAGGACGTCGGCTCGCTGCCGGTCGTCCAGGACGAGCGCGTGCTCGGGATCATCACCGATCGCGACATCGCGACCCGCGTGGTCGCGGAGGGCAGGGATCCGCAAACGCAGACCGTCGCCGCGATCGCGTCGAGGGAGGTCGTCACGGTCGGCCCTGACCAGCAGCTCGCGGAAGCGCTCCAGCTCATGGCCAGGCATCAGGTACGGAGGCTGCCCGTCGTCGACGAGGGCCACCGGCTCGTCGGCATCCTCGCACAGGCCGACGTGGCCCTCGTCGCCAGCCCCGAATCCACTGGCCTCGTGATCGGCGAGATCTCGGAGCCTCACGTCGACCAGCCCTGACGCCCGCCTGTCGACCCCGCCGCGGCAGCGGGCTGGTTTGCCACTGCCCGCAGGCCGGGAACAGGTCGTGCATGGAGCGAGCGCCGGACCTCGTCGAGCCGATCGTGGCCTGGCGCGCGTGGTTCGTACACAGAGAGGGAAAGGCGCCGCACAGGCTCGACTCGGTCATCCACCGGTGCCCGTGGCCCGCCAGGGAGGAGCTGGCGGCGCGCTGTCTGACGACTCGTGGCGAGCTCGCAAAGACCCATTTCGCGCCCCTCGAGCGGTGCCAATGCGGTATCTACGGCGCCTGCACGCTCGAGCGCCTGGGCAACTACGTCGGTCACGGGCTGGGGCCTGTGCCGGGTGTCCAGGCCCTGGGTCTCGTCGCGCTGTGGGGCCAGGTCCTCGTTCACGAGCATGGTTGGCGCGCGTCGCACGCCTACCCGATCCGCCTCTGGCTGCCGCGGCGGGACATGCGCGACGAGCCGATCGCCAACTGGGAGGAGATCGCCTTCGACCTCGCGGACTACGCGGTTCCCGTAGAGCCGCTCGACTGCGGACACTCGCCCCGCGTTCTCGCCACGCTCCGTGCCTGGGAGGACGCGTGCGACTCCCGACCGGTGCGCAGGGCGGCGTGAGCGCTGATCCGGCTCGGCCCCGAAGCCGCGTACCTGGCCATCTCCGACCACGAGCGCGGCGGAGGTCGCGCGACGGCGGAGGCGGCTAGCGTCGCGGCTGCCGGGGACGTGCACCCCGGCGCCTGCATCCTCGACGCAGGGGCAGGGCAGGGCTGGCACGCGATCGCACTAGCGCGGCAGCACGTCGTCGTCGGGATCGATCCCGCGCTCACCTTCCTCGAGACGGGACGCCGGCGCGCCGCACGCCTACCGCGCGAGCACCGTCCCCTGTTTCTGGCCGCGCGGTCCTCCGCCGTACCGCTCGCGGAGGCGAGCGTCGACCTGGCCTTCAGCATTCACTCCTCGCTCGGCTACGGAACGATGGACGAGGACCGGGCAGCGCTTCTCGAGCTTCGCCGCGTGCTACGCCCCGGCGCACGGCTCGTCGTTCAGGTCGTGTCGCCCGACGGCGCTTCACGAGCCCTCCCGCGCGTGGCGACCTGGAGCGACGGCACGACGGTGCGGTACCGACCGGCCTTCGACGAACGGACCGGTCTGCTGAGCGAGCACCAGCGCGTCGATCTTCCCGGCGGCCCCGCCGGCGAGTTCTCGTTCGCTGTGAGGGCATACGCCGGGGACGAGCTTGCGGCGCTCGTCCGCGAGGCCGGCTTCGTGCACCCGCGCATGTTCGGCTCGCTCGACCTCGACCGGTGGATGCCCGGCGATCCGGCCGTGATCGTGGCACGGAATCGCCACTGAGGTCTCAGCCGCGGGCGTGGTCGGAAGACCGGAGTGACGCTCCGGCTTGACGGCGGGCGGACCGACGCGCAGACTGCCCCGTGATGGCGATCGGCCGGCATGCTGCGCGCGAGAACGAGCCCGAGACCGTGCAGGGCGCCGGACGGACCGAGGGTGTGCTCGGCCGCCTACGCCATGCCCTCGCCCACGCGTTCTCCGGCGAGCGTCTGCCGCGTGACCGGACCGGGTACGAGCGGGCGCACGGTGCGCGAGGTGTGCTCGAGCCGCCAGGACGCACCCGAAGCCGGCGGGAGCCCGGCGACGGGCACGCAACCGCGCTGACCGACGAGGCCGCCGTCATGGCGGCCCAGCACGAGCGTGCGTTACGCCGGGTCGCCGTCGCCGCGAACGAGGCGTGCGAGGACTGGGAACGAGGGCTAGACGTCGACGAAGCGATGGTCCGGCTCCGCGCCGAGCTCCAGACGGCTGCTGAGTACGAGGCCTGAAGCGCCCTCGACAAGACATCCTGGCGCGGGCACGGCGGCCGCGCCGATGTTTCGCGCTCGACCGCCCTGGGAACGGCACGGGTATGGGCACGGCGTCGTGACGGGGCAGACCACGACTGCCCAGGGCTTCTCGGTTCGCCTTCCGGGCCTCGCCTCCAGCGTGACGCGGGGCCGCCATCTCCTGACTGAGTACCTCTGCAACGTCGGCTACGGCGACTCGTACGACGTGCGGCTCGGCGTCACCGAGGCGCTGACCAACGCGGTCCGCCACGCCTACCACGCCGGGGAGAAGGGCGACATCGAGCTCGAGGCGGTGGTGCAAGACGACGAGCTGCACGTGATCGTCAGGGACTTCGGCACCGGTCCGACCGTGCAGGTGAGCAGCGCCGGCGTCGGCCTGGGACTGCCGCTCATGGCCTCGGTGGCCGAGCGCGTCGTCATCGACGTCGCAGCTGGGCGAGGAACCGAAGTACACCTCACCTTCGCGTCCTAGGCTGCGGCCCCGGGCTACCTCGCTCGCTACGGTTCAAGCGTGCTCGACCGCCTGGCCGATGTCGATCGCGCCGCGCTCGAAGCAGTGGCCTCGATGCGTTCGGCTGGCTATCGGCTGCCTTCGTGCTGATCTCGGCCTGGTGGTTCAAGGGTCTCGTGATCACGGGGCTCGGTGGTATCGCCGATCTCCGGTCGCGCCGGCCGCTGTCAGCGCCGGGTCGCTGCGGGCGCCGCAGCAGCGATCACCGCCGGTCTCAAAGAGGCGTTCGACCGCTCCCGCCCCTCCATGGCCGACTCGTCGTTCGCGAGCGTGATCGCGCCTCCCGGCTCCGACTCGTTCCCGTCCGGCCACGCCGCCGAGGCGTTTGCTGCCGCAACGGTGATCGCGGTCCTGGTGCCGCGCTTGCGATTGCCGGCGCTCGCGCTCGCAGCCCTCGTCGGAGTGTCGCGCGTCTACCTCGGGGTCCACTACCCGCTCGACGTCCTCGCAGGGGCGCTCGTCGGCGTCCTCACCGGCTTCGCCGTCGGCCTTCTGTGCAAGCGGCGGCTGCGAGCCGCGGCGGGCCGGCCTGCTCAGAAAACCCAGACGAGCAGCAGCACGATGAGAACGATGAGAGCGATAGTCCCGAGTCCGATATACATGCTCCCTGCGTTCCATCCGGAAGGCAGGGCGAAACGCATCGCGAACGAATCAGACGCCGTCTGGATCGGTCGCCAGCGCGATACTAGCCAGCGCCGCCTCGCGATCGGGGACCACGGGCAGCGCATCATCGAGGCCGACGAGCTCGAAGAGGCGACGCGTCGGCACTCCCACGGGCACGACGATGCACATGGGCCGACCGTCGGCGCCGAGGCTCTCGGCGATCCGGGAGAGCATGGCGAGACCGGAGCTGTCGAGGTAGAGAAGGTTCGTCAGGTCGATTGCGAGGGCGCCGTCTCCTGCTCCCGCGAGGACCTCCTCCTCGACGACCATGGCATTGGACAGATCGATCTCGCCGCTGAGGACAGCGAACACGACGCCGTCGCCCGACTCGTGCTCCACCCGCGCAAGCGGCTCGGTAAGGCCCTCCGCGTTGTCCGTGTGCATCCCACTACCTCCACTGCCGACACATATGCCCGGCCAGGTCGTGGGACCGGAGAAACGCCGACCGGGCTCTGGGGTACGGCTGGGACACATCGTAGCCAATCGCATCGGTTCGAGCGGCCGGCGCGTCTGCTGCTTCCGCCGGCGTCGAGCGGCGGGCCGCGGCCCCCAGGTTGACAGCGCCGCAGCCCGGGCCGACAATCCGCGGGCAGCGTGGACGACCGGTGAGCCCAGCAGAGCAGCGAGAAGACGGTCGTCGCGGGCTTCGGGTCGCGATCGCGAACGAGAACCAGCGGCGTCTGGATACCGTTGCCGGAGTCGTGACCGAGGCCGGTCACGACGTGGTGGCGAGACTCGTCGATCTGGCGCGCACCGGCGCTGCGATCGCGGAGCACCAGCCGGATGTCGCTATCGTCGCCCCCGGCAAGGACCCGCGGCACGCGCTCGAGCTCGTCGCCGAGATCGCCGACGAGGGGATCTGTCCGGTGATCCTGATGCTCGAGAAGAACGATCCGGCGCTCGTCGCGGAAGCCGCCGAGCTCGGGGTCTTCGGCCAGCTCACCGGGACCGAAGTGGGCGAGCTGCAGGGCGAGCTCGAGATCGTGCTTCGCCGCTATGACGATTACCAGCGCCTCGAAGAGGCCTTTGGTCGACGTGCCGTCGTCGAGCGTGCCAAGGGTGTGATCATGGAGCGAAACGGCATGGACGAGCGCGAGGCGTTCGAGCTTCTGCGCAGCCAGGCGCGCCGCTCGGGGACGCGCCTCGTGGCCGTCGCCCAAGCCGTGCTGGAGGCGCGCGAGCTGCTTCCGGAGCACGGGCCCGTCACCGGCGACGCTGACCACTGAGCCTTCCGGAGCAGCGAGGGCTCAGTCGTTCCGACGAGCGGAGGCGCGAGCTGGGGCAGCCAGCTCGAGATCCGCCACGAGCCCCTGGAATGCCTCGTCGCGGCCTCCGCCCGACCGCGCCCGCAGAATCGATGACGGGTGCGCGGTCACGACGACTCGCGTCGAGTCCGGCCCGTCGAGCACACGCCCCCGCAGTACGCCGACCCGAGCGTCGCGACCGAGCAACGCCTGAGCCGCGGTCGCGCCCATGAGCACGAGCACCTCTGGACGCACGGCTGCGATCTCCGCCTCTAGCCAGGGCAGGCAAGCGCTCACTTCCGTCCAGTTGGGCTTGTCGTGAATGCGACGCTTGCCGCCGGGCTGCGGCTTCCACTTGAAGTGCTTCACTGCGTTCGTGACGTAGACCGTGCTCCGGTCGATGCCGACCTCCGCCAACGCCCGGTCGAGCAGCTTGCCCGCCGGACCGACGAACGGGAGGCCGGCGCGGTCCTCCTGATCACCGGGCTGCTCGCCTACCAGCATGACGCGGGCGTGGGCGGGCCCCTCCCCGAAGACAGTTCCGGTCGCCCGCTCCCAGAGGCGGCATGCCCGACAGGCAGCGGCCTCCTGACGCAGCGTTTCGACGTCCGTGCCCGTGGGTCGGGCCACACTCGGCTCAGTACGTCCGCTCACGCTCCCGATAGTGCTCGCGAGGAGCAGCGTCCCCGGGGTAGTACGACGCGTCGCGCTCGACGTAGCGCTCACGCCGCCAGCTACCGACGCCTCCCCAGCTCGACCAGAAAAGCAGTGAGAGCAAGAGACCAACGGCGCCTACGACGAACAGGATGACGCCGACAGTGTTGAGATTGACGCCCTCGGCATCGACGCTGACGGCCCACCACAGAACCGCGCCAGCCGCCATGAGAACGAGGCTTGCACCGAACCCCATAGCCGCTCTCCTTTCCGTCACGGCACGTTTGCCTCCCTCGGGATACCCACGCCGGCCGACCGCGCAAACGTTTCGCCCGGGCTGGCATCGGGGTAGGCGAAGACGTGTCGATCGTCCTGCCTGACGGCACGCCCGTAGAGCCCGGGCTGCCGCCTTCGCCCCCACCTCCCGCACGCCCGGGTCGAGACCTCAGCCCGCGCACGGTCCTGATGGTGCTCGGGATCGTGCTGGGCGTCCTCCTCGTGCTCTCCCTCGGCTACCTGGCCTGGAGAGCGATCGCCTCGCTATTCGTGGCGGCCTTCCTCGCGATGGCCCTGAACCCGCTCGTCGTGCTCCTCCAGCGGCGCGCCGGCCTCCGCCGCGCGGTCGCCGCCACGGTCGTGTTCCTCGTCGCCTTTGCGATTTTCGCCGGCGTGAGCTTCCTCGTGATTCCGCCTCTCGTCAGCCAGAGCGTCGACTTCGTCGAAGGACTGCCGGATCTCATCCGGGAGGCCGAGCGCGGCGCCGGCCCACTCGGGTTCCTCGAACGGGAGTTCGGCCTCGTCAACCGCATCGAGGCGGCGCTGGAGGACGGCGGCGCGGCGGCCGCGCTCGGCTTCACAACGCCGGTCGTCGACGCCGCGAAGGCCGCGATCGCGACCGCATTCAGCGCCATCGCGATCTTCTTCCTCACGTTCTTCATGCTCCTCGATGGTCGCCGCGTGATCGACCGAGTGCTCGACGTGCTCCCGGACGGAACCCGGCCGAGGTGGGAGCGCGTCTTCGCGGGCATCTACCGCACGGTCGGCGGCTACGTCGCCGGCAACCTGCTGATCAGCGTCTGCGCCGGCATCGTTGCGGGCATCACCCTTTTCGCCGTGGGCGTGCCCTATGCCGTCGCGCTCGGCATCCTCGTGGCGGTGCTCGACCTCATCCCGCTCGTGGGAGCGGCGTTCGCGACGGCGGTCGTGGGGCTCGTCGCGCTCACAGAGGGCTGGGCGCAGGCGCTTATCGTCGTCGTCGTCCTCCTCGTCTACCAGCAGCTCGAGAACCACGTTCTGCAGCCGCTCGTGTACGGACGCAGCGTGCAGCTCTCGCCGCTCGCGATCCTCGCATCCGTGCTCATCGGCGCAGAGCTCGCAGGAGTGCTCGGCGCTCTCGCGGCGATTCCGATCGGCGGCTCGCTGGCCGTCATCGGAGGCGAGTTCGTGCGCTGGCGGCGTGAGTCGCTGATCGAGGCGCCGCCCGGCGTGCGCCTGGCCGAGGACGCGCCCGATGACGGACTCGACGACGAGCCGGAGGAAACGCGCTGAGCGTCGGCTGCCGCGGCCGGGCCCGTCAGGGCCGCGCGCTGTCAGGTGACGTCGACGTTCGTGCTCTCAGGAACAGGAACGTCGTCGCTCGGGGCTCGGCGAATCCGGGAAGCCCTCTGCCCCGGCCAGAAGGTGACGCGTCCGAGGAGCGAGATCAGCCCCGGCACGAGCAGGGAACGGACAAGGAACGCGTCGATGAGGACTCCCACGGCCAGCGCGAAACGCAAGCTCGTGGAAGGCCCGCAGCGGGACGATCGCGAGGGTGGCGAAGCTCGCCGCGAGTACGACGCCAGCGACCGCGATCGCCCGGCTCGCGCGCGGCGCCGCGACGGCTACGGCTTCGCGCAGCGAGCGTCTGTCTGCCTCACGGGCGATCTCCCCTGCGACGAACACGTTGTAGTCCGAGCCGAGCGAGACGAGCAGCACAGCCGCCGCGAACGGGACGTAGTACGTGAGCTCGTCGTAGCCGAGCAGATCCTGAAAGAGGTATGTCGTCAGGCCGAGCGTCGCCGCCAGCGCGATTACGCTCGTCGTCAGCAGCACGAGCGGCGCGACGAGCGCGCGCAGGAACACGGCGAGCAAGACGAAGTTGACGGCCAGGGCGGTGAGGCCGATTCGCCACACGTCGCCCATCGTGCCGTTCACCGTCTCTTCAGCGAGAGCCGTGTCTCCGGCGAACGACGCCTCCGCCCCCTCGAGGCCGGAGTCGGCTAGCAGTCTCGGGCATGGACTCCCGCAGGCGTTCGAGGTCGTCGATCGCTTCACCGCCCACGGCCGGAGCGTCGAACACGACCGCATAGCGAGCCGCGTTCCCGCTCTCCGGCGACGACGATTCCCTCTGCCAGGTCATCGGGCGCCTCGCGCGGCCCGACCACCATGGCCACCCCGTCGGCGCTGTCCGATCTGCTCCTCGAGCCGGACGAGACCTTCACGGTTCGACGCCAGGCCGGAGCCTTCGACGATGATCTCCGTCGGCGCGATGACGCCGGCGGCGAAGCCCTGGCCCGCGTTGCGCTCGGCGACATTCGGCTCCGCGTCCTCCGGGAGCCCGCGGACCAGCGTGAGCCCGAGATTCGTCTCCCGCAGGCCGCTCGCCGCCACTGCAAGCACCCCGAGCGTGACGAGCACGATCAGGGCAGCGACCGGCCTGTTCGTGGCGAGTCGCGCGGCACGTGCCCGCAGCGTGACCGGGTTCTGTTCGTCCTCCCGGGCGAGTCGCATCGCCGTCGGGCCCGACGGAAACGGCGGGGAGGGCCAGAACGCGACCCGTCCGAGCACGGCCAGCAGCGCCGGGACGAGGGTCATCGACACCGCCAGGCCGACGATCGCCGCCAGCGCCAACCCGGGCCCGAACGCACGGAAGAACTCGAGCTCGCCCGCGAGCAGCGAGGCGGCGCCGAGCGAGACGATCAGGCCGGCGGTGACGACGACCGGGATCACGCGCACGGTCGCGCTCCTGGCAGCCTCCAGGCGAGCGTCGCCGGCCTCGAGGCGCGCCCGCACGCCCGACAGAAAGAAGATCGCGTAGTCGGTGACGATGCCGAGGAGGACGACGACCACCAGCGGCTCGACGTCCTGAGGGATGGAGACGTCCATTGCCTGCCCGACCCAGCCGATCAGCCCCAGAGCGACGAGATAGGCGAGGCCGGCCGCGACGAGGGCGACGAGGGGCGCGACGAGCGAGCGAAACATCAGCCGCCAGCAGGATCGCGATGACGCCCACCGTCGCCGCCTCGACGAGCGGCAAGGCCTCGTCGATCGCGTCGAACTCGGCCAGGCGCGCCGGGATCGAGCCGGTCACGCCGGCCGAGCCTCCCGCGCGCGGCACCTCGCTCTCGGCCGCGATCTGCTCCGCCCATTCGCGCTGCGCGTGGAGCCCTTCGTCGAGGGGGAACGCGAGCCAGGTGATGGCAGTCGTGCCGTGCTCCCGCGCCTCGGGGAAAAGGCGGGGGTCGTTCACGATCGGCAGTGCATAGAGAGCACGCGACGGGTGCGCCCCACCCGCGTCGTCGATCGCCGCCGCCCGCTCGCCGATCCCGGTGACCTCGTCTTCCGTGAGACCGCTCTGTCGCCGCTCGACGAGCGCGATCTCGGTGCGAATCGGAATCGGGAAGAGCTCTGCCGAGAGACGACCCGCCTCGAGAGCCTCCGCATTCTTGGGGATGAGCCCACCGAGCGGCTGGCTCCCGGCTGACATCCAGCCCCGGGAGCCAGATCGTCGCTGCGGCAGCACCGGCGATCCACGCGGCCACGACCAGCCAGCGGAGTCGGACGACCGCCGAGGCGAACCCGCGACTCAGCGCGCTGCCCGAGTGCTCGTCGTTCACGGTCAGGCGAGCGCGGCCGGCGCTGCGATCACGCGCGCGCGGGCGTTCGTCGGCGGCGCGCGCGGGGGCGCCCGGAGATCCGGCGGTTCAGCTCGTCCTCCAGGCGTGCCTCTGCCCGAGCCTTGGCGATGAGCTGCTCCCGCGGGCCGAAGCGTGCTGCCAGCCGTGTATGCCGGAGCTCCAGCCAGAGCTGGTCCATCGCTTCGGACAGGCGTCGGCACTCGTCGGCCTTCTCGGCATCGTGGCCCAGCGAGAGCTCTTTCCAGAGCTCGGTGCGTTGGTCGGCGAGCTCGGCCAGCTCCCTGCGAATGTCGGCACTGGTACGCATGGCCCTTGCGTTTCCCACCGGCTGCCTTCTCAAACCCGCCAAGAGATCACTCCTGCGCGCCGCTCGCCCGCATGTATCGCACCGGTACTCCGAGCCGCTCGAAGCCGGGTACGTCCGCGCGCTCGAGCCAGGTCGCCTCGCGTCCGCCCTCCCCGTCCGGCAGGACCACCAATAGCCCGTCGGCCGCAAAGGTCTGGAGGGCATCCTGCGCCGCGACGACCGGGTCCGTGTCGCCGGCGCCGGCCTCGACCACCGCAGCCTCCCCGGCCAGGGCCTTCGCGGCACGCTGGGCGGTTTCCTCGGCCTCAGCCCGGGCATCGTCCTCCGCGTTGGCGAGCCACTGCGCGAAGGAGAGATCGGACGCGGGTGAGACCACCCGAAGCTCGACGGCCCCAGGCTCCTCGGCGATGTACCCTCGCAACGCCGCGTCGGGCGTACCGGCGGGCGCAATGACGAGAACGCGGCGTGTCACGTCGTCGTGCATCCCCGCATCTCGCACTACCGAAACCAGGTTGGGAAGTCCGGGCAGCGGGTAGGAGAGCCGTCGGGACAACTACACGGAGGTGGCGCGATGCCAACCACGGCGAAGACGACGTCGATCCTGGCCGAGGAGAGCCGCGAGAAACGCGACGAGCTCGTAGGTCTGCTCGAGCGCGCGTACTGGATGGAGATCGAGACCGTGATGAGCTACATCGCGAACTCGACCAACCCCGATGGCGTCCGGGCGCAGGAGATAGCCGAGGCGCTCGCCGACGACGTCCTGGAGGAGCTCGGCCACGCCCGCGCGTTCGCGCAGCGGATCAAGGAGCTGTACGGCGTCGTGCCCGGATCGCTCGCCTTCGAGCCCGAGCAGAGCTCGCTGCAGCCCCCCGACGACCAGACGGACATCGTGCACGTCATCCGCGGCGTCATCGAGGCGGAGACGGGCGCGATCGAGCACTACGGCCGCATCATCGACTTCTGCGACGGCGTCGACTACGTGACCCAGGACATGACGATCGACGTGCTCCGTGACGAGGAGCGCCACCGGCGGCTCTTCGAGGGCTTCCTGCGCGAATTCGAGCGCAGGCTCGGACTGAATTCGAGCGCAGCTCGGACGAATTCAGAGCGCGGCTCGGACGGCCGCTGACCGGCGCCCGAAGACGCAACCCGTCGCGTCACTCAGCAAGGACGTTTAGCCCGTCCCGAAAAGGGGTATCACGTCCCGAATGGCCGTGGAGAGGGCGTCTTCGCCGTACCCTGGGGGAGGCTTGGAGCTGGCAGAGCAAGGAGAGGAGCCGGAGGTGATCAGCCTCACGCTCCCGCATGAGGAGCGGTTCCTCAACGTAGCTCGGATCGTCGTCGGCGGCCTGGCCGCGCGCCTGCAGCTCTCGTACGAGACACTCGACGATCTTCAGCTAGCGGTGGAGTCCCTGCTCGGGGACGAGCGCTACCGCGCGGCCGACCTGGTGACGATCGAGATCTCGATCGCCGTGCCGGAGGTCAGCATCCTCGTCGGGCCTCTCGCCGCCGAACGGGTCGTGCAGGATCTCGAGCAGACGAGCGAGGAGGCCGAGCTGACGCTGCAGGTCGTCCTCGCAGCCGTCGTCGACTCGATCGCTGTCGAGCGGCGCGACGGCGCGGATTGGGTTCGCCTCGAGAAGCACGTTCCTCTCGCCGCGGCAGGGTAGCCGGTTGGCAACCCGTGACCCCGACGTGCATGCCCTCCTGCGCGCCTACCACCGGGACGGCGACGCCAGAGCACGTGAGCAGCTCATCGAGCTGCATCTTCCCCTCGTGCGTGCGCTCGCGCGCCGCTATGCGGGACGCAGCGAGCAACTCGAGGACCTGGTTCAGGTGGGCTCCATCGGCCTGATCAAGGCCATCGACAGGTTCGAGCTCGACCGCGGTGTCGAGCTGACCACCTACGCGATACCGACGATCATCGGCGAGATCAAGCGGCACTTTCGCGACAAGGGTTGGTCGGTTCACGTGCCGCGCCGACTCAAGGAGCTCTCCTTGCAGCTCACCCGGCTCGTGGAGGAGCTGTCCGGGAAGCTCGGTCGGTCACCCACGGTGACGGAGCTCGCACAAGCCGCCGAAGTCGACGAGGAAGACGTCGTCGAGGCGCTGGAGATCGGTCAGGCCTACTCCACCCTGTCGCTGTCCGCCGCGCCAGGCGGCGACGAGGATCCGGAGCTCGACCCGCTGGGATCGATCGGCAACCTCGAGCCTGGCTACGAGACGAGCGAGGACCGAGCCCTGCTGCAGCCGGGCTTCCGCGCGCTCGACCCGCGGGCGCGCAAGATCATGCACCTTCGCTTCTTCTCCGGGCTCACCCAGTCGGAGATCGCCGCCGAGGTCGGCATCTCGCAGATGCACGTGTCGCGGCTGATCAGACGTTCGCTCGAGAAGATGCGGGAGGAGATCGACCTGCAACGGAAGGCGAGGTCGCGATGACCGACACCCGGCCTGACTACGTGCGCCAACCACAGATCCCGACGAGCGTGCTGACGCTTCGCTTCCCGGCCAAGCCCGAGTATCTGGTGCTCGGTCGGCTCGCGCTCACCGGTCTGTCGCGCTCCGAGCCGATCGAGGAGGACGCCCTCAGAGACCTCAAGCTGGCGTTGACCGAGGCCTGCACGAACTCCGTGCGTCATGCCTACGCCGACGGGAAAGGCGCCATCGTGGTTCGGTACGAGCTGTCCGAGGGCTTTCTCGCCATCCAGGTCGAGGATGAGGGAGCCGGCTTCGAGCCCGACTTCTCGGATCGACCGCTCGACCCCGATGCGCTCGATGAGGGCGGTCTCGGCCTCGCGATCATTCGGGCCGTCTCGGACGAGTTCGAGTTCCAGCCGCGCGACGGCGGGAACGGCTCCTGCCTACGCTTTGCCCTGCGATTGCGATCGGCGTCGGCCACCGTGGACGGCGACCCCTGATGACCGAGGAAGGAGCAGGATGAACTTCTCTGTGGCAAGCGAGTCCCTGGGAGAAACGAGCGTCGCGATCGCGGTCGGAGGCGAGGTCGACCTCTATACGGCGCCACGGCTCAAGGAGGAGCTCCTGCGGGCCATCGACAGCGGCGCGACGCTCGTCCTCATCGATCTCACCACGACCACGTTCATCGACTCGACGACGCTCGGTGTCCTCGTCAGCGGCTTGCGCCGCCTCCGGCCGATCGGCGGGGAGCTGGCGCTGATCGTCACCGACCGCAACATCCGCAAGATCTTCGAGATCACCGGCCTCGACCGCGTCTTCCCGATCCACGAGACGAGAAGCGACGCGCTCGAGAGCCTCGCCGTCGGAGCCTGAGACGACGTTCTAGCCAGGCGCTGCTAGGCTCGCGCCGTGGCAACCCTCCAGCTCCTCGTCGACAGGCAGAACGGCACCGTAACGGTCGCCCTCCTCGGTGAGCTGGACATGGCGGAAGTCGACGCGTTCGAGGACGAGCTCCGGCGCATCGAGCAGAGCCGCCCGCCGCTGATCGCCATCGACCTGTCCGCGCTCGAGCTGATCGACTCGTACGGGCTCTCCACCCTCCTCGACGCCGAGGCACGGGCGCGCGAGGATGGTCGACGCCTCGTCCTCGCGCCCCCGCCCGACCAGCTCATGCGGGTGTTTCGCCTGACGCTGCTCGACCGGCGGTTCGAATGGATCGACCCGGCCGCCGGGCTCGAGATGGACCTCGCCGCGTCGCTCGATCGCGTTCGCGCCCGCGCGGCGGAGTGGCACACGTCGTAGCGCCGGTCGCACCGTCAGCCTGGCTGCCTTCCAGGAGCGCGAGCACCGCGGCGTCGATCGCGTTCGCGGTCTCGACGTCGGGGCCGGCGGCCCCGTTGCCTCCAACGTGCTCGAGCACCCTGGAAACGGTGATGCCGGCATCGAAGCGGTCGAAGACCCGCGGGTCGATGTACGAGGCACGGCAGACCGCCGGCGTATTGCCGAGGTAGCGGGCGACGTCGCGCACGGCCAGGGACTTGGCGCGCTTTCGTCCGGTGGCGGAGCGGGCGACGTCCGCCGAGACGGCCAGGGAGACGGCGGCGAGAACGGTCGCGTTCCACGTGCGGAAGTCCTTGGCGGAGTACGGGCCGCCCGTCAGCTCGCGAATGAGCTCGTTGACAGCCGCGGAGGTGACGTCGCACCAGCGGCCGTCTCGCTTGTACGCGAGCAGCTCGTCCCCGCCGCCACGCCGGCGCTTGAGCTCCGCGACCACGCCGTACGCGGCCGCATCGATGACGGTTTGCACCCGCTGGGCACCGCTCTTCGCCGGGTAGTCGAAGGTGAGCTCGCAGCCGGGCCCCAGGCGTACGTGGCGCTTCTGAATCGTCGCGAGGCCGAACGAGTCGTTCTCCTCCGCGTACTCCTCGCCGCCGATGCGGAAGAAGCCGAGGTCGAGCAGACGCACGGCGCACGCGAGGACGCGCCCACGCGTCAGATCCCCGGGAGCCAGCAGCCGGAGGAGCTCCGCCCGAACAGGCGGTAGCGTCGCGGCGAACTCGAGCACGCGATCAAACTTCTCCTGGTCGCGCCGCAGCCGCCAGCGCTCGTGATACAGGTACTGCTTCCGTCCGGCAGCATCGATGCCCGTTGCCTGCAGGTGCCCCAGCGGATCGGGGGAGATCCACACGTCCTTCCAAGCCGGCGGGATGCCGAGCCCGCGGATGCGCTCGAGCGTCTCTTTGTCGACGACACGCACGCCGGAGGGCTCGAGGTACTCGAACCCCCGTCCGCGGCCGCGTCGCCTGATTCCCGGTCGCGAGCAGTCCGCTCGCCTCAGCCGCGGCATGGCTCGGGGCGGGCTACCGGAGCCTGAGCATGTACGCGACGGCCACGACGCGGGCGACCGGGTACACGATGAGGAGCACCAGCAGCATCGCCCACGCATTTCTGCCCGGTGGCCGGCATCTCAAACCTCTTGCCGACCGTCCCGAGGGACGGGTAGTTTCGTCCGGATGCCAGCCGGGTGGGCCGGTGACATGATCGCGCTACTCGCAGTCTTCATACTCGTGGCCCTCCTGTTTGGGGCCGGTTTTGCGGCAGTGGCTGTTCATCGTCGCCGCCGTGGTACTGGCGCTCTGGCCGATCGACTTCCTGGTAGGGATGCTGACGCGGCTGGTACCGCTGGTGGGTGTACATACCGGGCACGGGCGCGTGGGGGCCGCGGAAGCGGCCTCCATTCGTTTCGGCCGGGACGAGGTTTGGAGGCTTGCACGAGCGGGTAGAAGAGTTGTGTCCTCTTCCTCCGACCGGGGCGGCACCAGCTCTCGCCGCCCCGGTTGCCCCTCTCGATGCGGTAGGGGACGGAAGGCGAGGCGGTGCGCTCGGACGGGGCATGACTCGTGCCCCGACCTACGATGAGGTCGTGACGCCCCGCTGGCTGACTCTGGTTCCCCGCGTCGCCGGCGCGCTCGCGGCCATGGTCGGCGCGACGGCCCTGATCGGATGGATCACGGGTTCGGAGCCGCTGCGGGAGTTCGTGCCGGGGCTGACCTCGACGCGGGCGAATACCGCGCTGTGCGTCGCGCTCCTCGGGTGCGCCCTCTGGCAGCTCGGCTCCCCTGTCCGTCGCCTTTGGCCCGACCGGCTCGCCCGCACAGCCGCCGCGGCCGCCGGCGTGCTGGCGCTGGTGACGCTGTGCGAGTACGTGGCCGGCACCGACATCGGCATCGACGAGCTCGTGTTCGAGGACCCGGCCGAGGTCGCCTTTCCAGGCCGGATCTCACCCCAGACGGCAACCGCCATCGTCCTGCTCGCCGTTCCTCTGCTGCTTCCGAGAGCACGCTTTGTCGAGGCGAAGCAGGCAAGCGCGGTCGCCGCGGCGGTGATCGCGATCGCGGCACTGCTCGGCTACGCCTTCTCAGTCGCCGGTTCGTTCGGCATCGCCGACCTGAGCGCCATGGGCGTTCCCGGCGTGGTGGCCGTGCTCTCCGTCGCGACAGGAATCCTGCTCCTGGAGCCCACCCGGGGGGTCGTCGGCCTCTTCCTGAAGCGAACAGCAGGCGGAGGAGTGGCCCGGGTGCTCGTCCCGGCAGCGCTCGTGATTCCAGTCGTTCTCGGCCTCGGGCTCTTCGTCCCTGAGACGCGCGGCCTTATCTCCGACGGCGTCGCCGCCTCGTTGTTCGTCGTCTCGAGCATGGTCGCCGGAGCGACATTCGTGCTGCTGGCGGCCCGGTTGCTCCACAAGCTCGACGTGGAGGCTCGTGCAACAGAGGCACGCGTCGCGGCGGAACGGGAAGAGCTGGCCGCGCGGGAGCGAGCCGCCGTCGCGGTCGAGGCCGCACGGCTCGCAGCCGAGCGAGCCACCGCACGAATCGCGTTCCTTCAGGAAGCGACCGCAGCTCTATCACAGGCCGCGTCCCGCGACGAGGTCGCGCGTGCCGTCCTGGAGCGAGCTGTCCCTGCGCTGGGAGCCACCACGGGCGCGATCGGGCTTGGGGACATGACCGGCGCGCCGCTGCTCGTCATCGACGACGGTTGCGAGCAGTCGGCTCCTGAAGGATTCCGCCAGAGTCTGGCCGCCACCCTGGCGGCATCCCCGCGGACGCCGATCTTCGTCGAGAGCGAGGCCGATGCACGCGAGCGCTTCCCGGAGCTCGCTCCAAAGCTTCAGGCGATCGGCGAGGCCGTCGCGCTGGTTCCGCTCACCAGCGGCGAGTCGACGATCGGGGTTCTCGCCCTCGGCTTCGCCGACACGCGCGGCTTCACGCACGAGGATCGCGCGCTTGCGGTCACGCTGGCCGGGCTCTGCGCGCAGGCGCTCGAGCGCGCCCGCCTGTACGAGGAGGAGCGCCGTGTGTCGCTCAGCCTCCAGCACAGCCTGCTCGGAGACATACCCAGGTCCGTGGCCGGCACGGACGTCACAGCCCGCTACCGTCCCGGCGTCCACGAGCTCGAGGTCGGCGGCGACTGGTACCAGGTCATCCCGCTCGCGGACGGCCGTCTTGCCTTCTCCGTGGGCGACGTGGTCGGTCGCGGGCTCGAGGCGGCGGCGGCCATGGGCCAGCTCCGCAGCGCGATCGCGGCCCTCACCGCGGTGTCGTCGAAGCCAGCCGAGGTCCTCGAGGCGCTCGACCGGCTCGCGACGCAGGTCGAGGGCGCGCAGCTCGCGACCGTGGTCTACGGGGTGCTGGACCCATCGTCGGGTGAGCTCGCGTACGGCTGCGCAGGGCACCTGCCCCCACTTGTCGTGCTGCCGGAAGGCCGAACCTGGTTTCTGGAGGAGGGCCGCACAACGCCGCTGGGCGTGTCTCAGGAGAGCCTGCCGGTTGGCGCGCGCACGACGCTGCCGCCGGAGGCGAGGCTCCTCCTCTACACGGACGGGCTCGTCGAACGGCGGTCGTCCTCGTTGGAAGCCGGACTGGCACGGCTCGCCGAGGCGGCCGCGACCGCCTGCACCGATGATCCGGACGCGCTCTGCGATCGGATTCTCACCACGCTGCTCGACGACCAGAGTCGCCGTGACGACATCGCGCTTCTCTGCATAGCGCGTCTTCCCGATTGCGCGCTCGCCCGGCGCGCACCCGCGGCGCCCGAATCCCTCGCGTCGCTCCGCCGAGAGCTCGGAACGACGTTGCGCGACCTCGGCATAGCCGCTGACGTCGGCCGTGATCTCGTCCTCGCCTCGGGAGAGGCGCTCGCGAACGCCGTCGAGCACTCGGCCTCTGACGACGGCCCTGGTGAGGTGCTGCTGCAGCTCGACCTCCCCGGGGCAGGCGAGCTCCGCGTGAAGGTGCGTGACTTCGGGACGTGGCGCGAGGGCGATGCCGCGTCCGACCGAGGCCGCGGCATCGCGCTCATGCGGGCGCTCGCAGACCGCGTGGACATCGAGCGGCGACCCACCGGCACAGCCGTCGTGTTGCACAAGAGCGTCGAGGTGACGCACCCGCTGTCGACCAGCCGGGAGTAGCCCTCGACGAGGTCGCGCGTGCGCCGGGTTTCGCCGAGCGGCCCCGCGGGGAACAGCGAGTCAGCATGAGCTTCGGCTTTACAGCGTGCCAGGGCTGCGGCGTGATCATGCCACTCAGAAGCGCCGACGAGCACGAATGTGAGCACGACAAGTGGGTTGCCTACCAGGTGGGCTGTTTTCGCTACGAGATCGAGCGGATCGACGTCGAGTTGTCCAGCTACCTGGAGACCTCACGCGGACGATTCGAAGCCTGGTACGCCGAACGCACGCGCCTCCGCGTCGCATGAGCAGGCCGGGGCTGCGACGCGGCGTGCTCCACGAGTATCGCTGCTGCGAGTGCGGTTACGGGATCCGGCTACGTATCCCACCCGATCATTGCCCGATGTGCCGTGGCTCGACCTGGCAGTGGTGCGACGGTGACCGCGGGCGCGGCGGGGGAGCGCGCCGAGACGACCCGTCCATCCCCCCCGACGCGGACCCGCCCGAGCCGGCGCGGATCCCCGAGCCCTGGCCGCCCCCGGACGAGGCGGATAGGCCGGATCCGGGCCCCCGGCCACCCGAGAGGCCGAAGCCAACGCCGGATGAGCCTGCCGAGGGCGCTGAGGCGCCCATCCTGCAGGCTTCGTCGTTCTAGCCCCTCGTCGTACTAGCCGCGAGCTGGTGCTTGCAGCTCCCGCTCGGCCGGCTGACCGGCTCGGAGCTCGTGGCTCCGCTCGACCTCGGCGTTGAGCTCGGCGCCCAGCAAGAAGGCGAGCGCGGACAGCCAGAGCCACGTGAGCATGATGATCACCGCAGCGAGCGAGCCCCAGGCCTTGTTGTAGGAGCCGAAGAACGACACGTAGACCGCAAAGAGCCCGGAGGCGGCAAGCCAGACGACGACGGCGAATACCGATCCCGGCGTGATGATGCTGAAGCGGCGGTGCTCGATATCGGGAGCCAGGTAGAGGATTCCGGCGAAGAGGGCCAGGAGGCCTCCGATCACAATCGGCCACTGGGCGGCCCACCAGAGCCATCCGACGAGCCCTTCGAGCCCGACGGCCTCGCCTACCCACTCCGACAGGTGGGGCCCGAGCACGAGCAAGCCCATCACGAGCCCGAAGGCCACGACGCCGAGGGCGAGCATCGCCAGCGCCGTGAGGCGCTTCTTCAGAAAGCCTCGCGTCTCGCGCCGCTCGTAGGCGTGATTCACCGCGCTCATGAGCGTCTGCATGGCTCCGGTGGCCGACCAGAGCGCGACGATGCCGCCGACCACCAGCAGGGCGAGGGCTCCTTCCTGGTTCTCGACGACTCTCGTCAGGCTCTCGTCTATCAGCGAGACCGCCTCGGCCGGCACGACGGTGGCTACCCGCTCCATGACCGTGTCGACGGCCGATGGCCCGGCGAGCAGCGAGAAGAGACCGAGCGACAGGAGAAGCGTGGCGGGGAGCGCCAGGAACAGAGAATAGGCCATGGAACTTGCCCAGACCGTGAGCTCGTCGTCGAGCGCCTCCCTGGCCGAGCGCTTTCCTATCGCGATCGCGTCACGGGCCGAGAGGTCGCGGAGCTTCGGATCCTCCAGACGCGGCTCGTCGCGCTCGGGTTGGGGCTGGGGCGCCTCGTCGTCCAGCTGAGAGCGGTCGCTCGCCGCCATCTATGTGCTCGAGTGGCGGTCAGCCGACGCCGAGCGGGCGCTCACGCTCGGCCGTCACGGGCTCGTCGATGGTCGGCTGCTCGAGCCGCGTTTCCGGCCGGCGTCCATCCGCCGACCCGGTCGTAGTCCCGGACGTGATCCCTCTCTATTTGCCGGAGGATGCGTGCCATGGGGGCGTTTTCCCGCTCCGATGCGTCGGGAAACCAGGCGCGCTACACGACCGACGTCTCCGACCGCTCCCAGGGGCTTGGCTGACCGGTGCCGGGCAGACAACAGCCTGGCGCGCAGACGTCGTGGGCAGGCCCGTAGCGGCCGATCGCCCGCCGCGGCGCCTGGAAGAGCCGCTCCTCGACCAGCTCACGGATAGCGGCGACGAACGCCGGGTGGGTGCCGACCGCGGGAGCGCGCACGAGCCCGAGACCGAGCTCGCTCGCGAGCCTGCTCGCCTCGACGTCGAGGTCGTAGAGCACCTCGATGTGGTCCGAGACGAAGCCGAGCGGCGAGAGGACGACGTCCTCGACCCCCCGCTCGGCCAGGCCGCGGAGGTGATCGCAGACGTCGGGCTCGAGCCATGGCGTGCGCGGCGAGCCGCTGCGGCTCTGGTAGACGACGGCGTGCTCAGGTGCTCCTGCACCGTCGGCGACCAGGCGGGCAGCTTCGGCGAGCTGCGCCTCGTAGCGGCAGCCTCGGGCCATCGCGAGAGGAATCGAGTGCGCCGTGAACGCCACGTGCGCGCGGGCGCGCCGCGACGCGGGGATGCGCTCGAGGGCAGCGCGAAGAAGCTCGGCGCCGGCCTGAACGAAGCCGGGATGGTTGTAGAAGGCGCGCAGGCGCGAGATCTCCGGCGCCCCGTCGCCGAGCGCCGTCTGCGCCTCGTGGATGTTCTCCCGGTACTGCCGGCAGCTCGAGTAGCTGCTGAATCCGCTGGTGAAGAACGCGAGCGCTCGCTCGACGCCGTCGGCTGCCATGTCGCGGATCGTGTCGGCGAGGAACGGGTGCCAGTTGCGGTTGCCGACGTAGATCGGCATGTCGATCCCGTGCTCGAGCAACTCGACCCGGAGCGCCTCTGCCAGCGCCCGGTTCTGCGCGTTGATGGGGCTGACGCCGTCGAAAAGCGCGTAGTGCTCGGCCACAGCCTCGAGACGCTCGCGGGGGACATCACGCCCCTTCGTCACCGTCTCGAGGAACGGCATGACGTCGTCCATCCCTTCGGGGCCACCGAACGCGACCAGCAGCAGGGCGTCGAAACCCGTCCGCGTGTCGGTGCCGAGGGCGCCGTCTGCGGGCGGCTTGAGGGAGCGATCGCGGCGCGGCGCGGTCACGCGCCCACGCTAGCAACCGGCTCGCTCGCCTCCGCGTGGCGGCGGTCGGCGGGCAATCCCGCCGCAAGAACGTACGCGAGCCCGGCGAATCCGGCGATCGCCCAGATGACGGCTGTCATGCCAGCGGCGTCGCCGAGCACGCCCAGCAGCGCGACGACGCCCGCACCGATGCCGATCCCGAGGCCTAACACGACGCCCGCCGCGAAGCCGAGGTAGCCGGGCAACGCGTTCTGGGCGATGACGATCAGCGGGTAGAAGTTCGCCCCCTCGACGAACCCGAGCGCGGCCATCAGCGGGAACAGCGTCCACGTGTCCGCGAAGGGCAGCGCGACGGCGAGAGGGACCCCGAGCGCCAGCGACCAGACGACCACGGGACGGAAGCCGTAGCGGTCGGCGAGCCTGCCCCCGATGATGGTGCCGAAGGCCCCGGCGATCAGCATGGTGGCGACGGCGGCGTTCCCGTGCGCCGCGCTCGAGGCGAGCTCCGCGACGACCCAGAGCGGCACCGCGTACTGGAGCCCGAAGCCGACGACCACCCGCGCCGTTGCCGACCCCGACGCGAGCCCGAACGGCCGCCACTCGTTCCTGGATGCCTCGCCGGGAAGCGCAGCGTCGCCATGGCCGGGCCGCGAGCGCTCGAGGTAACGGGTGTTCAAGAGCACCGCCGCGCCCGCTGCGAGGATCACCGCGCCGACGACAGGCGTGCCCGACACGCCGAGCCAGAGGGCCACCGGCGTCATCAGGATCGGCCCGAGCGCGAACCCGATCGTGCCTCCGACAGCGAAGACGCTCATCCCCGCACCTCGACGCGTGGCGGAGACGTAGCTCGCGAAGCGGACGGCCTCCGGATGGAAGGCCGCCACTCCGATGCCCCCGACGAGCAGGGCGACGGCGGTGGCCGCGTAGCTCGTGACGAGGCCCGAGACGGCGAGCCCGCTGCCGGCCAGCAGGAGCCCCGCCCACATGAGCCAGCTCGCCCGTACCCGGTCCGCGTACACGCCGAGCAACGGCTGCACGATCGACGAGCCGAGGCTCGCCATCAGGAACAGCGCGCCGGCAGCCGCGTACGAGTAGCCGCGATCCAGGATCAGGAATGGAAGCAGGGCCGGGACGCTGCCCTGGAAGAGGTCGGCCGCGAGATGCCCGGTGGAGAGGACGGTAATGCCCCGCCGGTCGACACCCGGCGGAAAGACCGTGCCGATCAACCCCTCCCGCACTCAGCGAGCGTATCGGGGCAGCCGTTCGGGCCGTCCCGGGACCGACCGCCGGTCGGCTCGGCGGACGTCAGGCGGCGGCCGCGAGCCCCGACGCGCGTACGAGCGTGCCGGCGCGAGCTGCCGCCTCGGTGGCGGCGCTCTCCTGGCCGCGCGCCCGCTCCAGCTCACCTTGCTTGAGCCAGTTGTAGGGGCTCTCCGGCCGCGCAGCCATCCGCTCGCCGAGAAGGAGCTCGGCGACTTCGAGCGATCCGCCCCTCAGCGCTGCCTCGAGCAGCGTTCGCTGCACCGCGTCCCGCTGGGCGTGGCTTCCGCCGAACTCGTTGAGGTTGTGCCTGATCGGCATGAGCTGCTCGACGGCCTCCCGGTAGGCGCCCTTGCCGAACGCGACGATCGAGCGGCAGACCGGCAGGCCGATGCGCGCCGTCATCCCGTAGTTCGTCACGCCCGGATGGCGCTCGGCCAGCCAGCGCTCCCGGTCGCTGACGAGGCGCTCGGCTCGGGCGACGTCGCCGGCGCCCACGAACGCCATCGCCGCGTGCATGTCGTTGAACGCGTAGCACGGCGAGCCGACCAGCCGCTCCCACACCTCGGCGAGCGGCTGCCAGCGCTCCGTCTGGTCGATGCCGTCGAGCAGCAGCCGCCAGAGCAGCGCGGACGCGTCGCACATCTTCACCGAGACGTTGAGCGCCGGCTCGACGAAGATCCGCCGGTCGTAGACGTCGAGGACAGTCGGCGAGGTTGCCGGCTTCGAGGTTGTACAGCGCGTAGTGCCACCAGTTGTGCACCTTGAAGTAGTTGTTGTCGGCCCAGTCGTCCATCCGCTGCTCGAAGAAACGAACTCCTTCGCCGAAGCGCGCCTGCATCTCGTAGTCGTGGACGACCGCGTGGATGGCCCAGACGTCCTTCGGGTCGAGCGCGAGAGCGCGCAGGCCCACCTCTTCCGAGCGCCGGTAGTCGCCCGCTTCCTCGAGCCCGAAGGCGTACATGCCGAGCACGGGCCCGTAGAGGGGGTCGTCGGCCGACCAGGCTGGCAGCACCTCGGCGACCCGGTCGCGGAGCGAGAGCGCGTCGCCCGTGAAGTAGTCGATGTTGTGCCCGACGAAGAGCGCGAGGACATCGCGAGGGTACTCGCGCGTCAACTCGCGGAGGATCCGGGCAGTTCCGACCATGTCGCCCTCGACGAGGGCGTCGACCGCGGCGACGTGGGCGCGCTCACGCGGTAGCAGTCCGTCTTCCGGCACACGCGCGCGGAAGTCCTCGATGAGCTTCCGCCCGTCGTCGACGTCGCAGGGCTCGGTCGTCAGCAGGCACAGATAGGTCCGGAGCACGTTGACCATCGGGCAGCGCTCGTCCTCCTGGTACGCCTCCTCCGGCAGCCGCAGCATCGCCGGCCCGTAGTGGAGGAGCTCGGCGACCGCCTCGTCGTACCGATCGAGGGCGCCGCGGCACGCGGCGGTGAGCTCGACCCCATGCTGATCGGTGGCCCGCACCATTTTCAGTGGCCGTTGTATCAGAGGCTCCCGCTATACATCTCGAAGCGCTGCGGACGGCTTGTCGGAGAGAGGACGGATGACCGCCCAGCCCGCGAGCGCCGCGATCGCGAGCCCCGCGAAAGCGACGCGGCTGGCGTCGAGCGCGCTCAGCCAGTCGGTCTGCTGGTGCAGCAGCCAGACGGTGCCGCTCCAGATGACGAGCGGCCCGAGCGCCGAGGCGATCCGGCTCGCGAGGTTGAAGAAGCCGAAGAACTGACCCCGCAGCTCGGGCGGCGTGAGCACGAGCATGAAGACCCGATCGGCCGTCCAGACGCAGCCGAGCGCGATACCGGCAACCGGGCTCGTCAACCAGAGCGCCCAGCCCTGCCCCGTCGCGGCGGTGATCGCGACGCAGAGCGCAAAGACCGGCAGCACAGCCAGGAGCGGCCGCCGCGGCCCGAGCCGCTCGACGACCCGCCCGGCGACGAGCGCCCCCGTCGCGGCGGCGGCGACGCCGACGCCGATGACGAGGTTCTGCTCCGACTCGGAGAAGCCGCCGAGCCGCTCCATGTACACGGCCAGGAAGGCGGTCAGCGTCGCGATCGCATCCGAGTAGAGGAAGCGCCCCGCCAGGAACTGGAACGCCGGGCGGTGCCGGCGAACGGCCCTCAGGTTGCTGACGACCTCGCCGAAGGCGCGTCGAACCGAGACCGATTCCACGCTGCCGCGCTCCGAGGCGCGCGGCCGCTCGCGCACGAACACGAAGGCGGGGACGGCGAAGAGCACGAACGCCAGCGCGGCCGGCGCGAACGCGCGCTGCTTGTCACCGTCCCCGACGATCAGCTCGGCCACGACGACCAGCCCGAGGATCGTTCCGACGAACCCGAGCGCGACCGCGAGCCCGGAGACCCGACCCCTGAGGGCGGCGGGGGCGACGTCGGCGAGCAGCGGGTCGTACTGCGCGAACGCGAGCTGGCCGAAGGCGGCCGCGAAGCCGCCCACCGCGAGGATCGGCAGGATGTTTCCGTCGGACGGAAGAAAGCCGAGCACGACGGCCGAAGCGGCCGCCACGAGCGTGAAGGCGAGCAGGAACGGCTTGCGCCGGCCGAGCTGATCGGCCACGGTCCCGGCCAGCGGCATGGCCACGATCACGATCAGCACGACGACCGCCTGGGTGAGGGCCAGGTACCAGTCGGGCCGATCCAGGTCGTTGATGATCCACGTCGGTAGGAAGCGGATCAAGAGCAGGAACGAGAAGATCGAGTAGGCGAGGTCGTAGAGCGCCCATGAGAGCGGCGCCGCGCGCCACAACGAGAAGGCCGGGTCGGCCACGGCCTGGCTACGAGCCTGCGCCGACACCGAGATCGATGTAGGAGCCAGGGAGCGCTTCCCCCGGACGGATGGCGAGGAGCCCGAGGACCCGTTCGTGCTCCTTGCGTGCGAGCGCCTCCGACGCGCCTTCGAAGATCGTCTCCAGCTCGACGAAGGTACCCAGACCCTCGACCTCGTCCAGGTGGATGCGAGTCGCGTCCAGGATCCAGAGCTGCCGTTGCTTCACCACCGTCCCACGCACGCCGCGGCTCTCGGCGAGCTCGGCTCGTGACGCGGCCCCGTCGGCCACGGGGAGTCGCGTGTACTCGCTCACCCGGGCGGCACTGAGATCCGGCCGCTCGTAGCGGATCAGCTCGGCTGTCGTCACGGCGCCGCCCTCCGGGCGGTGGTGCGTCTGCTCGCGCAGCTTGAGGCGGCCGGCATCGACGCGGAAGTACGTGTCGACCTGGTCAAGCCGGCCCTCGTAGCGGGCACCGGCCGCACGAGCACGTTCGGCGACGGCGGCGAGGTCGTCGCAGGATGCCTTTGTCTCGACGTTCGTCAGGGGCATGCCTGGTTCACTGCCGTCCCGCCGCGCCGCGGTCAGCGGGACCGGCCTCGCCGAAGGGCGCACACGGCCAGAATCGGAAAGCATGCGCTCTCTGCAATCTCCGAGGCGTGCCCGGGCAGGGCAAGCCCCGCGCTGCCGAGCGCGTGCTGCCCCAGACGATGCCCGCTTCCCAAGGCCCGCCCATCCTGACAGAAGCCGTCGCCGCCCTTGGACGCGAAGCGGCTACCGTACCTGAGCTACGGAACTCCGGATCGACGTCCGTCACTTGCCGGCAGAGGTCCGGCTGATCGAGCCCGAGGAGCTTCGGTCGTTCAAGGCCGTCGTCGTCGGTGCCCCGTCCGGGCCCGACTGGCCGGCGGCGGTCGCCCGCCACGAGGAGCACGTCTGGGTGCGCGTCGGCGTCCTCGAGGAGCTCGCAGCGGCAGCCGGCGCGGGGCCGGAGTGGAAGGCGGACTTCGAGGGCATGGTGAGCTATGCGCGCACGCGCGGCTGGGTCGATGACGAGCTCGAGGCCGTACGCGCGCATGTCGAGCGCCGAGCCGAGCCGCCCGAGGGTGGACCGGGTTGACAGTGCAAGCCGCGTGCCGATACGGTTATTCGCTGAGCGTACGCTTGTGCGCTCCGCGAACTACGGATGACAAGGCCGCGATGACCGAGGAGGCCTGATCGAGTGAGCGCGCCGGACGACATCAAGTTCTACTTCTTCCACCACCACCACTACCTCGATATCCCGCCCGACGAGGATCGGTTCACCTCGACGATGGTCGACTACCCGAACTCGATCTACGACCCGGAGAAGGGGCATGCGCTCTACCAGCGCCACCTTCGTACGGTGCGGCTCGCCGACGAGCTCGGCTTCGACGGAATCGCGATCAACGAGCACCACAACATGGTCTACAGCATGACCCCGACCGTCAGCGTCATGGCCGGGGCAATCGTGAACGCCACCCAGCACGCGAAGATCCAGGTCGCGGGCGTCCCCATCAACCTCGAGTACCCGAACCGGGTGGCAGAGGAGTACGCGATGCTCGACGTCATGTCGGGCGGCCGCATGGAGTTCGCCTTCCCGCTCGGGACCGGCATGGAGTACTGGGCCAACGCGGGAGCCATCAACCCGGCGACGGCCCGTGCTCGTTTCAGGGAGTCGCTCGAGGTGATCATGCAGGCCTGGACGCAAGACGGGCCGACACGCTACGAGGGCGACTTCTACACGTACCGCTTCCTCAACCCGTTCCTGCGGCCGTACCAGCAGCCGCGCCCGAAGTGTTTCATCGTCGGCACGGGCAGCAAGGAGACGGTGCAGCTCGCCGTCGACTACGACCTCGGCTACTCGATCGTCTTCGTGCCGATCGCGAACCAGCTCCGAGCCTTCAACCAGTTCCGGGAGCTCGCCGCCGAGCGCGGCCGGGAGGTGACCCCCGACGACCTCACCATCGTCGTCATGGCCTACGTGGCGGATACGGACGAGGAGGCAGTCAAGGAGGCCCGCCCGCACATCGAGAAGTTCTTCAGCTGGTTCCACCGCGTGCCGCCGAAGTACCTCGTGCCGCCCGGCTACGTGACGACCGAGGAGTTCCTGCGCCGGGTCTCGGACGTCGCAATGGCCGAGGGCAAGAAGGCGACCTGGGACGACATGGTCGCGATCGGCCGCATCGCCTGCGGCTCTCCGTCGACGGTGGCGGAGACGATCGAGCAGTGGTGCGAGGAGGCAGGCTGCGCACGCGTCAACGTGGTCTGCGAGCTCGGCGACATGCCGGAATGGAAGACCGTCAAGAGCATGACGAAATTCGCCGGCGAGGTGATTCCCAAGCTCAGGGCCGGGGGAGCGGAGGTTGCCGCGGCGGACGGGCGGCCCGTCGCGGCTGCGGGGGTGCGCTGACATGGGCTACCAGGAACAGCGCCTCGACATCAACGGGATCGACACGGCGGTCTTCAGCGCCGGGCAGGGCGACCCACTCGTCTTTCTCCACGGCGCGGGGACGCTCACAGGCTTCGACTCGCTGCTCCCGCTCGCGGACGGCTGCCGTCTCATCGTCCCGCACCATCCCGGGTTCGGCGCCTCGGCCGACGACACGACCGTCGACTCGATCCTGGACTACGTCCTCCACTACCTCGACCTCTTCGACGCGCTCGACCTCGGCGAGGTCTCGCTCGTCGGCCACTCGATGGGCGGCCACGTGGCGGCCATGCTCGCAGCGACACAGGGGACGCGGATCCGGAGCCTGGTGCTGGCAGCGCCCTCCGGCCTGCGTGTACGCGAGCACCCGACGGCGGACTTCTTCAGCATTCCCGACGAGGAGATTCCGGCCCACCTCGCGGAGGACATGTCCGTCTTCGCGGGTCACGTGCCGATGCCACCGACCCCGGAGTTCCTTGCCGAGCGCTACCGGGAGACGACGTCCGCGGCGAGGCTCCTCTGGGGCCGGATGTACGACGTCAAGCTCCCCAAGTGGCTGCATCGCGTGGCGCAGCCGGCACTGCTCCTCTGGGGCGAGGCCGACAGGATCGTCCCGGTCCAGCAGGCGCCGATCTGGGCCGACCACCTGCCGAATGCCGAGGTGAAGACGCTGCCCGGCGTCGGGCACCTGCTCTTCGACGAGTCCCGCGACGCGGTGGAGGCGGTCGCCGCATTCGTGGAGTCGGGCGCCGGCCTGCTCGCGAAGAAGGCGTGACCGCCCGGCGGCGAGCGCCGGATCCGGGATCACGAGCCGTGCCCGCGGACGGCCGCATTCTGACCACGCACGTCGGCAGCCTGCCGAGACCGCAGGCCGTCGTCGAGCACGTTTTCGCCGAGGACCAGGGAGAGGCCGTCGACCGGGACGCCTACGACCGCGCCGTCCGCGACGCGGTCGGGGAGAGCGTCCGCAACCAGGTCGAGGCTGGCGTCGACCTCGTGAGCGACGGCGAGATGAGCAAGATCGGCTACGCAACCTACATCCGTCACAGGCTCAGCGGTTTCGAGGTCGGCGACGTGCCGCGCGCGACCCCGGCCGACCTGGACGCCTACCCCCGGTTCCGCGACCGGCTCGCGCAGTCTGGCGCGACAGCGAAGTACCTCCGACCCATCTGCCGTGGCCCGATCGCCTACGAGCATCCCGAGCCGCTCCGGCGCGACCTCGCCATCTTCGCGGACGCACTCGAGGGCGCGGACGTCGCCGGCGGGTTCATGAACGCCCCGTCTCCCGGCATCATCGCGCTCTTCCAGCCGAACGAGTACTACGAGACGCGCGACGAGTACCTCGAAGCGCTCGCGAACGCGATGAAGTCCGAGTACGAGGCGATCGTCGCGGCCGGGCTGTACCTCCAGATCGACGCGCCGGACCTCGCCATGGGGCGCCACATCATGTACAGGGACGTCTCCGACGAGGAGTTCGTGGCGAGCGCGGAGGTGCACGTCGAGGCGATCAACCACGCGCTCCGCGAGGTGCCCGGCGACCGCGTGCGCCTGCATCTCTGCTGGGGAAACTACGAGGGCCCGCACCACCTCGACATCGCGCTCGAGCAGATTGTCGACATCGTGCTCAGGGCGAAGCCGGCCACGATCCTCTTCGAGGCCTCGAACCCCCGGCACGCGCACGAGTGGACGGTCTGGCGCGACGCGCGGATCCCCGACGACAAGATCCTCGCACCGGGAGCGCTCGACACGACGACGAACTTCATCGAGCATCCGGAGCTCGTCGCGGAGCGGATCTGCCGCTACGCGGACATCGTCGGACGGGACCGGGTGGTGGCCGGAACGGACTGCGGGTTCGGTACCTGGGCCGGCTTCGGGCCGATCGATCCAGACATCTGCTGGGCGAAGCTCCGGTCGCTGGCCGAAGGAGCAGCGCTTGCGTCCGAGCGTCTCCGCTAGCGGGCCGTGAGCGGCGAGGCCTTCCTCGTCGGCGGCGTGCGCACGCCGTTCGGCCGCCACCGCGGCGTCCTCGCGACGGTACGTCCGGACGATCTCGCTGCGCTCGTCGTGCAGGCCGCTCTCGAGCGCGCGTCGGTGCCGGTCGACGCGGTCGACGAGGTGATCTTCGGGGCCGCGAATCAGGCGGGCGAGGACAACCGCAACGTCGCCCGCATGGCCGTCCTGCTCGCCGGGCTGCCCGACACCGTTCCGGGCTACACGGTCAACCGGCTCTGCGCGAGCAGCCTCCAGGCGGTCGTCTCGGCGGCACACCAGATCCGGGCGGATGAGGCGGACGTGGTGGTCGCGGGCGGCGTCGAGTCGATGACCCGGGCCCCGATGGTGATGCCGAAGCCCGACCGGCCCTGGGGCGGCACCGCCGAGATCGCGGACACGACGCTCGGCTGGAGGCTCGTCAACCCGCGCATGCGCGAGCTCGACGGAGGCAAGGCGACCATCACCCTGGGGGACACCGCCGAGGAAGTCGCGATCCTCGACGGGATCACGCGCGAGGAATCCGACGCTTTCGGCTTGCGCTCGCAGCAGCTGACCGCGGCCGCCGCCGCGTTCCACGCGGAAGATCTCGCCGAGGTGGCCACCGGCAAGGCCACGGTGACGGCCGACGAGGTTCCCCGGCCCGACACGACCGCCGAAGCCCTCGCCGCGCTGAAGCCCGCCTTCCGGCCCGACGGCATCATCACCGCTGGGACCGCTTCCCCGCTCTCCGACGGCGCGGGGGCGATCGTGGTCGCGAGCGAGCGCGCCGTCGAGAAGCTCGGCCTCGCGCCCAGAGCCCGGGTCGTAGTCGGCGGCCAGCGCCGGCGTGCCGCCCCACATCATGGGCCTCGGGCCGGTTCCGTCGACCGAGCTCGTGCTCGAGCGGGCGGGCTGGAGCGTAGGCGACCTCGACGCGGCCGAGATCAACGAAGCGTTCGCGCCACAGGTGATCGCGAGCGTCAGGCGCCTCGGCCTCGACGAGGACATCGTGAACACGGAGGGCGGCGCTATCGCGCTCGGGCACCCGCTCGGCGCCAGCGGCGTCCGCCTCGTGCTGATGCTGCTCGGCCGGCTCGAGCGCCAGAACGGTCGCCGCGGCCTCGCCACCCTCTGCATCGGCGTCGGCCAGGGCCTGGCCGTCCTGGTCGAGCGGGTCTAGGTATACCGGCGGCGCCAGCGGGCCGGATGAGATCCGGCCCCTACAAACGGGCGTGGCACGAAACCCCCGGAGTGTCCGTCAACCTGGCGCCGCGCCAGGCGGTGAAGCCTGTCGGGGCCCGTGTAGGGGCCGCATCTCATGCGGCCCGGTCGCTCTGCATCGGCGTCGGCCAGGGCCTGGCCGTCCTGGTCGAGCGGGTATAGCGTCGGCCCGCACCGCTCGGGGTGTAGGTAGGGGCCGCATCTCATGCGGCCCGGTCGCGGCCGCCTGGCCGCGACGCGCGTAAATCGGGCGAACGGGCCGGATGAGATCCGGCCCCTACAACCCTGCTTCGCGCTCCCAGTGGAGCACTGCCGCCGAGTGGTCCACCGCCGGCCCGAGCTCGTCGGCCGCTGCGGCCAGCCGGTCGCGAACGAGGTGGGAGAGCGGCGAGTCGACCTCGACGGCGTCGGCGAGGCCGGCGGCGATCCCGACGTCCTTCGTCATCAAGCCGAGGGCGAAGCCGGTCGCGAACGTCCTCGGCAGCACGTGCGCGACGAGAGTGAACTCGGTGCTGAAGTTGCGGCCCGTCGAGGCGTTGAGCACCTCCACCATGACGCTGGGGTCGAGCCCGAAGCGGCGGCCGACGAGCAGGGCCTCGGCGGCGGCCGTGAAGCCGGCGGCCGCGACGAAGTTGTTCAGCGCCTTCATCGCGTGGCCGGTGCCGAGCGAGCCGGTCCGGAAGATCCGTTCGCTGAGCGCCTCGACGACCGGGCACGCCCGTTCGATCGCGGCCTCGTCGTCGCCGCCGAGCATGATCGTGAGGGTCGCCGCTTCCGCCTTCGGTACGCCACCCGACACCGGCGCGTCGACGAGGGCCACGCCCAGGCCGGCGAGGAGCGCGCCCGTCTCGCGCGTGCCCTGGGGAGCCGACGAGCTCATATCCACCACGACGGCACCCGGGGCGAGGGCGGACGCCAGACCCCCCTCGCCGAGGAGCGCCTCCCGAACGTCGGTCGCATCGGGAAGCATGGTCACGACAACCGAGGCGGCGGCGAAATCACCGGGGCCGGCGCCCGCCGCGCACGTGTGCTCGCCGGCGAACTGCTGCTGGCGCTCCGGGTCGGCGTCCCGTACGACGAGCTCGTAGCCCGCGCGCACCAGGTTCGCGGCCATCGGCCATCCCAGTCCACCGACGAATCCGCGCCGAGCTGCCCCGCTCCGCCGTGATGGCCGGGGCTGGGTCGACGGTGCGTCCCAGGCCGGAGTCGAATCCGACGGTGCCGAGGGAAGCTGCCATCGCGCTCGGCTGCCTCTCTGAAGGAGCGTTGACAAGCCGGTTTGCTCCATGAAGTGCTATATGATCTCGCCCCGCTCCGCCGAGACCTGCGACGGGAGGAGGCTCGATGTCCGAGAGCTCGGCAACCGTGCCGCGACCCCGGCTCTTCTACACCGAGCCCGAGTGGGTCGACGTCGGCGACGTGCGCGTCGCCTACCGCCGCAAGGGCGTCGGGGAGCCCACGATCTTTCTGCACGGCGCCGGCGGTACGCGCATGTGGCTGCCGTTCTACGAGCAGATGGCTGCCTCCGTCGACCTTGTCGCGCCAGAGCATCCCGGCTTCGGCGAGACCGAGGGGCCCGAGTGGCGCATGGGCTTCGACGACCTCGTCCTCCACTATCGAGACTTCGCCGACGCGCTGGGTCTCGACCGCTTCCACCTCGTGGGCTTCTCGGTCGGAGGCTGGATCGCCGCGAATGTCGCGGTCTACTACCCGGGAAGGGTCAAGAGCCTCACGCTGATCACGCCCGCCGGCCTCTACGTGCCCGGCAAGCCGCTCGTCGACCTCTTCGCCATGCCGCCGGAGCGCATCGCCACCTGCCTCTTCAGCGGTCGGGAGGCCGAATACCTCGACTACCTCCCCGACGGCACGAACCTCGACGACATCGTCCACGCCTACGGCGAGATGACCAGCTTCGCGAGCCTCACCTGGGCACCGCACCACGACCCGAAGCTGCCGAGGCGGCTCGCGCGGTTGCAGGTGCCGACGCTTCTCGTCGGCGCGGAGGACGACTGGATCGTCCCGAACGAGCACGTCGACAGGTACGCGGAGCTCGTGCCGGGAGCCCGCAGCGTCCGCATTCCGGGGACCGGGCACGGCCTGATCATGCAAGAGCCCGAACGGGCAGCGCAGGAGATCGTCTCCTTCATCCAAGGGAGCGCCCGATGAACAAGCTGCTCTTCTACACGATCAACTTCATGCCCTACCCGTTCGTCCCGCCGCCCGAGGAGCTCGAATCGGCCTGGGTGACGATCCCGAACTCCCATTACGACCCGATGGTCGGGCACCGCCTCTACACGGACTACCTCGAGGAGGAGATCGCGACCGAGCGGTTCGGCTACGACGGCGTGCTCGTCAACGAGCACCACCAGAACGCCTACGGGAACATGCCGAGCCCGAACCTGATCGCGTCGTACATCGTCGCCCGGACGAGCCGGATCCCGATCGGCATCATCGGCAACGCCCTCAACCTCTACAACCACCCGCTGCGGGTGGCCGAGGAAGTGGCGATGCTCGACGTGATCTCCGGCGGGCGCATCGTCTCCGGCCTCGTGCGCGGCACGGGGATGGAGTACTACTCCTACGGCGAGAATCCGACCTACGCGCGCGAGAAGTTCTGGGAGGCGCACGACCTCATCCTCAAGGCCTGGACGGAGCCAGGGCCGTTCGAGTGGGAGGGCGAGCATTTCCACCTCCGCTACGTCAACCCCTGGCCACGGCCCCTGCAGCAGCCGCATCCGCCGATCTGGCTACCCGGTGTCGGCTCGCTCGAGACAATCGACGAGGCAGCCAAGCGGCGCTACACGTTCATGCAGGTCTACGCCCCGCGCTGGCTGCTCGTCAAGGCACTCCTCATGTACCGCCAGATCGCCGAGGAGAGGTACGAGTACACGCCCTCGCCCTACCAGCTCGGCGCGGCGATCCCGACGTACGTCGCCGAGACGGACGAGCAGGCACACCGGGAGGCTCGGCCCCACCTGACCTGGCTCTTCCGCAACGGCCTCCAGCACCCCGAGTACTTCGCGTTCCCGCCGGGGTCGATGAGCAAGAAGTCGTTCAAGAACTTCCTCGGCACGATCATCGAGAAGGGGATCAAGCCGCTCTACCAGCTCACCTACGAGGACCTGATCGAGCAGGAGTACGTCATCGTGGGCTCGCCCGAGTCCGTCATCGAGCAGCTCGAGCGCTTCCAGGAGCAGTCCGGGGCTGGTGTCATCGTCGGCGCGGGCGGCCAGTGGGGCGCGATGCCGAGCTGGATGGCGATGAAGAACATGCAGATCATGGCCGAGGAGGTCATGCCTCACTTCCGCCAACCCGACGGGAAGCCGATCTGGGCGCGTGAGGAGCCGAAGGTGCCGACCACGCTCTCGGAGCAGGCCGCCACCATCAAGCCGAAGCTCGCGCCGCGCGTCCGGATCGCTGAGGACACGTTCATCGATCCACGCGTCGGCCACCTGCCGGAGGAGATGGACGCCGTGCTCGGCGAGGCGAGCGCCCCCGTGCGCGGCAAGTGATCCGAGCGCGCGCGATCAGATCAGATGAACAGCTTCTCGTTCACCGGGATGCCGTGGTCCCGGCAGTAGCGCGTGTACATGTCGATGAGGTAGAAGACGTCGTGGGTGAGGACGTGGTTTCCGTCGTCGTCGTAGAACTCGAGCGGCCCGTTCAGGAAGAACACCGTCTTCATCCCGTCGTCCGAAACAAGCGTGTGCACGACGCCCGGGCTCTCGTGGATGAAGTCGCCGGCCCTGGCGACCCAGTCGTACTCGAGGTAGCGCCAGCTGCCTTCGAGCACGTAGCCGTCGACGGTGCCGCGGTGGCGATGCCGGCCGATCACGGCGCCGCCCTTGACCCAGAGGACAACCGCGAAGGAGTTCGTCCGGACGTCGAAGGACAGCATGCGCAGGAAGGCACCGTTCTCGGTCGCGGACGAGTCCGCCAGCGGGATCCACGGCGACTCGTCCTCGTCCGAGCCGAGATGGATGTCCGGCCGGCTGTAGGCCTCCTCGACCTGGGCGAGGCTGCCTTGGGCAAGAGACGACATGGTTCCTCCTCGGCTGGATTGAGGATGACGGACGGCCTAGAGCGATAGAACGATGATGTCATATATGATCGACGAACGCAGTGAGTCTCGACGTCTGGATTCGCCGTTGACCGCGGCGCGCGTGCGTGCGGACAACCTGGGGAGCTTCCTGCGCCCGCCCTATCTGCTCGAGGCGCGCCGCAACGTCACGGGCGGCGAGCTGCGGGCCGTCGAGGATCGCGCCGTCCGGGAGGTGCTCGCGCTCCAGGAGGGCGTCGGCCTCCCGGTCGTCACCGACGGCGAGTACCGGCGCCGTCTGTTCTTCTCCACCGTGGAGAGCATCTTCGACGGGATCGACCCGGAGGGCTACGTCCGCACCCACCGTGACGAGTCCGGCAACGTCGAGGAGGTGCGAACGCCCGACCCGGTGGCGCGCCTCGAGCGCCGGGGGTGGCTCGCCGATGTCGAGCTCGACTTCGTGTTAGCTAACTCAAAGCGCCGGTCAAGGTGACGATGCCGAGCCCCTCGCTCCTCGACGTCTACTGGACGGAGGAGCTCTCCGGGCGCGCGTACCCGAGCCGCGAGGCATACCTCGAGCATCTGATCGAGCTCATGCGCGAGGACGCCCTCGAGCTCGCGGCGCGAGGCGCGGCACACATTCAGCTGGACGCGCCGCACTACGCGTACATCCAGACCGTTCTGCCCGAGATCTCCGATCGAGACGCCACGCTCCGGCGTCTGGTCGAGTGTGACAACCGGGTCCTGCGTGGGATCGAGGGCGTGACGACGTGCCTCCACATCTGCCGCGGGAATTACAAGAGCCGCTTCACCGGCACCGAGCCCTACGAGGCGTTTGCCGCTTCGATCCTCCCCTACGCGGAGTTCGATCGGCTCCTGCTCGAGTACGACGACGAGCGCTCCGGGGGCTTCGCGCCGCTTCGCCACGCGCGCGAGGACGCGACGGTCGTGCTCGGCCTCGTGACGACGAAGCGCTCCGACATGGAGTCGGCCGACGAGCTCAAGGCCCGGATCGAGGAGGCGAGCCGTCATGTGCCGCTCGAGCGGCTCGCCCTCTCGACGCAGTGCGGCTTCGGCTCGGCCGCCGAGGGGAACCTGATCAGCTACGAGGCGCAGCGCGCGAAGCTGGAGCTCGTCGTCGAGGTGGCCCACGACGTCTGGGGGGAGGTCTGATGAGGCTTCCAGCCCGACGCCGATCACCGGACGAGGAAGACAGCGTAGGGGCCGGACATGTCCGGCCCGCAACGACGGCGTCACCCGGCACCGCCACGGTCTCGGGCGGGACATGTCCCGCCCCTACATCCGGCTCCGGGCCCGACGTCACGAGAAGGTCCAGGCAATGAGTGGCCAACCCGCCAGACCGCTCGGCCTGAATCCGTCGAAGATCGTCGCGGTGCACCTCAACTACCGCAGCCGCGCCGAGGAGCGCGGCCGTACTCCGGCTCATCCGTCGTACTTCCTCAAGCCGCCGTCGTCGCTCGCGAACGACGGCGCCGCGATCCTGCGGCCGGCGGGCTGCGAGCTCCTCTGCTACGAGGGCGAGATCGCGCTCGTCGTCGGCACCGCCGCCCGGCGGGTATCCCTCGCCGAGGCCGAGCGCTGCATCGGCTGGGTCACGGCTGCGAACGATCTCGGCGTCTACGACCTCCGCTCGGCCGACAGCGGCTCCAACGTGCTCGCCAAGGGACACGACGGCTTCACTCCCGTCGGGCCGCGGCTCGTCCCGGCAGCCGACCTGCGCCTCGACGACCTTACGCTGCGCACGTTCGTGAACGGCTCGCTCGTCCAGCAGGGGCACGCGAGCGAGCTGCTGTTTCCCTTCGCGCAGCTCGTCGCCGACCTCTCGCGCGTCATGACGCTCGAGCCGGGCGATGTCATCCTGACGGGGACCCCGGCGGGCTCACGGCCGCTCGAGCCCGGCGACGCCGTCGAGGTGGCGATCGAGGGAGTGGGAACGCTCCGCAACGAGGTCGTGCAGGACGATACGCCGCTCGCTCCGATCGGCGCCATGCCGAGCGTGAGCCCCGACGTACGCGCTGCGGCGCTGGGCGTCACCGCACCGCGGCCGGCAGCCGTCTCAGAGGAGGCGCTCGCGGCGCTGCGCCGGGTCTCGACCGCGACGCTGACCACGCAGCTGCAGCGGCGCGGGATCCGCAACGTTTTCCTGCAGGGACTGCGGCCGGCGCGTCCCGATCTGCGGATGGTGGGCTTCGCCCACACGGTGCGCTACGTGCCGGTGCGCGAGGACGTCGTCGAGGCGGACACCCGCGAGCTCAACGCGCAGAAGCACGCGATCGAGAGCATCTCGCCTGGCGAGGTGCTCGTGATCGAGGCGCGCCGGGAGGAGGGCGCCGGCACGATCGGCGACATCCTGGCGCTGCGAGCGCTCCGGCGCGGCGCGGCGGGCATCGTCACCGACGGCGGCCTGCGCGACAGCCCGGCAGTCTCGGGCCTCGAGATCCCGACCTACTTCCGCGTGCCGCACGCCAGCGTCCTCGGCGTGCTGCACTTCCCGCTCGAGGAGAACGTGCCGATCGCGTGCGGAGGCGTGCTCGTCATGCCCGGGGACGTGCTCGTGGGCGACGCCGAGGGAGTCGTGGTCGTCCCCGCGCAGCTCGCCGAGGACGTGGCTGCAGACTCGGTCGAGCAGGAGCTACGCGAGGAGTTCGCGTTCGAGCGTGTCGATGCCGGTGAGAGCATCCGCGGCGTCTTCCCGCTCGGTCCCGAGCGCACCACCGAGTACGAGGCATGGCGAGAAGCCCGACTCGGACGCCGGGCTGACGCGGACGAGACGTACTGATTTCCTATATGATCGCCGCCCGAGACGCCCCGTGAGATTCCGTACCGACCCCAGGCAGATCCGCGGCTCGATCGCTCCCGTCGTCACGCCGTTCGCCGAGGACGGCGCCGTCGACCACGAGGCGCTTGCACGCCTCGTCGAGTGGCAGATCGAGAGCGGCTCCCACGGCATCTCCGTCCTCGGCTCGACCGGTGAGCCGAGCTCCCAGAGCGTGGACGAGCGCGTGGCGGTGCTCGAGACGGCCGCGCGAACGGTCGCCGACCGGGTGCCGTTCTTCCCCGGGACCGGCTCGGCGCACCTCGGCGAGACCCTGCACGTGACGGCCGCCGCGGAGGCGTTCGGCGCCGACGCCGTCCTCGTGATCACGCCGTACTACAGCCGGCCCACGCAGCAGGCGCTCTTCGACTGGTACTCGACGATCGCGCGCGAGTTCCCGAGCCTCCCGATCGTCGTCTACAACGTCCCGGTGCGCACCGCCGTCGACATCCATCCCGAGACCGTCGGCCGCCTGCGCCGGGCGCACGAGAACATCGTCGGGATCAAGGAGACGACGCGGGACTTCGAGCACGCCTCGTACGTGCTGAACGAGTGCGGGCGGGACTTCCTCGTCTACTGCGGGATCGAGCTGCTCTGCTACCCGCTGCTCGCGATCGGAGGCGTCGGCCATCTCAGCTGCGTCGCGAACGTCGCTCCCAAGCCGTGCGCCGACCTCTACGACGTCTTCGTCGCTGGCAACCTCGACGACGCGATCCGCCTCCACTACGAGCTGCATCCGCTCGTCGAGATGGCCTTCGTGGAGACGAACCCCGGGCCCGTCAAGTGGGCGATGGAGCGGCTCGGCCTGCTCGCGTCAGGCGGCGTGAGGCCACCGCTCTCCTCGCCGGCGCCGGCGAGCCAGGAGCGCATCGCGGCGATCCTGGCCGACGTGGGGCTGCTCGAGACCGCCCGAGCCGGGTAGCCGGGTGAGCCAGGCAGCCGATCGGGCCGAGCGCCGGGCGGCCGGGATCGAGGTCCGCCCGCAGCTCCACTACGTGGCGGGCCAGTTTCGGCCGGGTCGCGAGAGACGGACGTTCGAGACGCTCGACCCGACCACGAACGAGCCCATCGCCGAGGTCGCGGAAGGCCTCGCGGCGGACGTCCACGATGCGGTCGTAGCCGCTCGCGGCGCGTTCGACGAGGGGCCCTGGCCGCGGCTGAAGCCGCCGGAGCGCGCCGCCGTCCTGCGCCGGATCGCGGCGGCGATCAGAGAAGCCGCCGACGAGCTCATCGCCCTCGAGATCCTCGACATCGGCATGCCGATCGGGCAGATGCGCGGGCTCGCCGCGCGCGCCGCCGAGAACTTCGACTACTTCGCCCGCGTCATTCCGGAGCTTGCCGGCGACGCGTACAAGGTCGGCGACGAGTTCATCAACTACACGATCCACAAGCCCGTGGGCGTCGCCGGGCTGATCATGCCCTGGAACGCCCCGCTGATGCTCTCGACGTGGCGGATCGCTCCGTGCCTGGCGGCCGGGAACACGATCGTCCTCAAACCGGCCGAGTGGGCGCCGCTGACCGCAACGCGGCTCGCCGAGCTGATGGACGAGGTCGGTCTGCCCGAGGGCGTCTTCAACGTCGTGCACGGCTTCGGCGAGACGGCCGGCGCGGCCCTCGTCGCCCACCCCGGCGTCAACCTGATCTCGTTCACCGGCGAGTCGGCGACGGGCTCGGCCATCATGGCGAACGCCGCTCCGACGCTCAAGCGGCTCTCCTTCGAGCTCGGCGGCAAGTCGCCGGTGGTCGTGTTCGCGGACTCGGACTTCGACCGGGCCGTCGACGCCGTCGTGGCCCAGATCTTCACGCTCAACGGCCAGCGCTGCACGGCCGGCTCGCGATTGCTCGTCGAGAAGCCGATGTACGAGGATCTCGTGCAGGCGGTCGCGGCGCGAGCCCGGCAGATCCGCGTGGGCGATCCCTTCGACGAGGCAACCGAGCTGGGGCCGCTCATCCGCTCGGAGCACCACGAGCGCGTCCTCGGCTTCCTCGACTCCGCGCTCGCGGACGGCGCCCGCCTGCTCGCCGGCGGCAGCCGCCCACCAGGGCTCGAGCGAGGGAACTTCCTCGAGGCCACCGTCTTCGCCGACGTGACGCCCGCGATGCGCGTGTTCAGCGAGGAGATCTTCGGGCCGGTCCTCGTGGCGACGCCGTTCACGACCGAGCAGGAGGCGATCGAGCTCGCCAACGCGACCGAGTACGGGCTCGCCGGCTACGTGTGGACGCAGGACGTCGCGCGCGCCCACCGGGTCGCCCAGGCGATCGACAGCGGGCTCGTCTGGATCAACTCCCAGAACGTCCGCGACCTGCGCACGCCGTTCGGAGGGATGAAGAAGAGCGGGATCGGCCGTGAGGGCGGCCATTACAGCTTCGAGTTCTACTGCGAGCTGCAGACGATCCACGTCGGCCTCGGAGGCCACGCGATCCCGCGCCTCGGGCTCGGAGAGTAGCCCGGGATGCCGAGCACCGACTGGATCACGACGCCGTTCGACATCGTGCGCTTGGCCCATGTCGAGCTCGTCGTCACCGACCTCGACGCGGCGCGGGAGTTCTACGTCGGCCGGCTCGGCCTCGTCCCCACCGCCGAGACGGGCGACGCGCTCTACCTGCGCGGGCTCGAGGAGCGCCTCCACCACTGTGTCGTCCTACGCCGCGGGCCCGAGCCGCTGGTCGACCACGTGAGCTTCCGTGTCCGCAACCCGGACGACCTCGCGTCGATCTCGAGCTGGTACGAGGCGCGGGGATGCGCGGTGCACGTTGTCGAGGGTGTCGAGCTCGGCCAGGGCCCGGCCGTTCGGGTGCACGACCCGCTCGGCTTCCCAATCGAGTTCTTCTACGAGATGGAGCATGTCGAGTGCCTGCTCCAGCGCTACGACGTCTACCGCGGCGCGCGGATAACGCGGACCGACCACGTCAACCTCTACGTCCCCGACGCGGCCCAGGCCTACGAGCACTACCGCCAGCTCGGCTTCCGCTGCTCGGAGTTCATTGCCGCAGATTCCGACGAGCGACTCGTGGCCGCGTGGCTCTACCGCAAGCAGACAGTCCACGACGTCGCGCTCACGACCGGCCGTGGGCCGAGACTGCACCACATTGCGTTCACCACCGCCGAGACGAGCGCGATCACCGTGCTCTGCGACATGCTGGCCGGCGCCCGTCGCGAGAGCGTGATCGAGCGCGGCCCCGGACGGCACGGCGTCTCGAACGCGTTCTTCGTCTACCTGCGCGACCCCGACGGCCATCGCATCGAGCTCTTCACGGGCGACTACTACACGGGCGACCCTGACCACGAGCCGATCCGCTGGAGCGCGTCCGACGCCCGTAGACGGACGTTCTGGGGCCACCACGTTCCCGACAGCTGGTACGAGGAGGGCTCGCTCGTACGTGCGCCGGACGGCCGGCCCGCCGAACTGGCCGAGCCGATCCTGGACGAGCGGCTGGTAGCGGTCGAGTGAGCCGCGACGCTCGCACGCTTTGCCCGGAGCCGGCGCCACTTCCGGCCTGACCACGACCTCATGGAGGAGCCGATGAGCAACGAAGACGTCGTCCGCAGCTTCTACGAGGGGGTCGAGGGCGGCAATCTGCCCGCGGCACTCGACGCTCTCGCGCCCGACGTGGCCTGGACCGAGATGGCGGGCTTCCCCTACGCGGGGACATACCACGGCCCGGACGCCGTCGTCGAGAACGTCTTCGCCCGGATCGGGAGCGAGTGGGACGGATTCCGCTTCGACCTCGACGAGATCGTGGACGGCGGCGACACGGTCGTCGGCGTCGGCACGTACTCGGCGACCTACAAGGCAACGGGACGACCGATGCAGGCGCGTGTCGTCCACGTCTGGAAGCTGCGTGACGGAAAGGCGACCGCGTTCGAGCAGTTCGCCGACACGCTCAAGGTCGCCGAGGCGCTGGAGGGCTGAGACCATGACCCCCACCTACACGTGCGACGTCGCGGTCGTCGGCTCCGGCTCGGCCGGCGCCGTCATCGCGCGACGCCTGGTCGACGCCGGGGTCAGCGTGGTGCTCCTCGAAGCCGGAGAGGCCGACGACAACCCGGCCATCCACGATCCCGCTCGGGTGTGGGACCTCTGGGACGGCCCGGAGGACTGGGGGTACCGCACCGTTCCTCAGGCGGCCTGCGCCGGGCGAAGGCTCCACCTCCCCCGCGGCCGCGTGCTGGGCGGCTCGAGCGCGCTGAACGGGATGATCTACATCCGCGGTCACCGGTCGGACTACGACACGTGGGCCTACCTCGGGAACGGCGGCTGGGGCTACAGAGACGTGCTCCCCCTCTTCAAGCGCTCCGAGGACTTCGACCGCGGCGCCTCCGACTACCACGGGGAGGGCGGCCCCATGCGCGTGATGGCGCGGTATGAGCCCCATCCCGTCATAGCCGGGGCGGTCGAGGCAGCGCAGGAGGCTGGCGTCTCGATCAACGACGACCACAACGGCCCCGAGCTGGACGGGGTGGGGTTCGCGCAGCTGACGATCCGGGACGGCGTCCGCGAGAGCACGGCGACGGCCTTCCTGCGCCCGGTGGGGGGCGCCGAGAGCCTGACCGTGATCACCGGAGCGCGCGCGGTGCGGCTTCTCTTCGAAGGGCCGCGGTGCACGGGCGTCGAGATCGCTCGCGACGGAGCTCTCGAGACGGTCGCCGCCGCGCATGAGGTCGTCGCCTGCGCGGGGACGATCGAGTCGCCGAAGCTGCTGATGCTCTCGGGGATCGGCGACGGCGCCGAGCTCCGCCGCGTGGGCATCGACGTGCGGGCGCACCTGCCGGGTGTGGGCGAGAACCTGCACGATCACGTGCTCTCCCCGGTCGTGTACGGGACGGGACGGCCCGTACCTCCGCCCGTGCCGGGCCTGCAGCTCCTCCACGGGCACCTCTTCGCGCACAGCCGGGCCGGTCTCGTCGGACCCGACATCCAGCCGCTCTTCTTCCACATCCCGGCCTATCTCGAGGAGGCAGGAATGGCGGGTCCGTCCGACGGCTTCACGCTCATGGGCGGCGTCGTACGTCCTGCGAGTCGCGGATCGCTCCGGCTCGCCTCGGCCAACCCGGAGGCAGAGCCGCTGATCGATCCGGCGTATATGAGCCGCGAGGCCGACCTCGACGCGATGGTCTTCGCGCTCGAGCTCTGCCGCGAGATCGGTCGGCAGCACTCGCTTGCGGAATGGCAGCCGTCCGAGCTCTACCCGGGCGAGGCGGTGAGAGCCCGTGAGGACATCCGCGACTACATCCGCAGGACAGCGATCACGTACCACCACCAGGTCGGCACGTGCAGCATGGGGCTCGACGAGGCCGCCGTGGTCGACCCCGAGCTGCGCGTCTACGGAGTCGAGGGGCTGCGAGTCGCGGATGCATCGGTCATGCCCGCTATCACGTCCGGCAACACGCACGCGCCGACGGTGATGATCGGCGAACGGGCGGCCGAGCTCGTGCTCCAGGCGCTCGGCGCCACCCGCAGAGAGGAGGCCCTCCATGCCTGACGTCGGCATCGTCGGAGCCGGCACCGCCGGGTTGCATCTCGCGCTGCTGCTGCAGCAGCGGGGGCTCGAACCGACGCTCTATGCAGAGCGGACGGCAGACGAGCTGCGCGAGGGACGGCTGCCGAACACGGTGGCGCACCATCATCACACACGCGCTCGTGAGCGAGAGCTCGGGGTCAACCACTGGGACGACTCGGGCCCGTCGTACGGCCGCCACTATCACTACTTCCACGTCGAGCCACCGCTCGAGTTCCCCGGCGACTTCTCCAACCCGAGCCTTGCCGTCGACTACCGTCTCTACGTCCCGGCGCTGCTGGAGGACTTCGAGCAACGCGGCGGGAAAGTCGTCTCCGGTGCGGTGACCGTCAGCGAGCTCGATCGGCTGGCCCATCGGCACGACCTGGTCGTGGTCGCGACCGGCCGCGGCGGCTTCGGCGAGCTGTTCCCGGTCGTGCCCGACCGCTCGCCCCACACCGAGCCGCTGCGGCTCCTCTCCGCGGGCCTCTACACGGGCGTCGCCTACACCGAGCCGCTCGGCGTCACCTTCGCGGTGTCGCCGGGACACGCCGAGATCATCGAGATCCCGATCCAGACGTTCGAGGGCAACGCGACGACACTGCTCTTCGAGTGCGTCCCCGGAGGAGACCTCGAGGCCCTCGCCCGCACGCCGTACTCGGACGACCCCAAGGCGTACGAGCGCCTCGCGCTCGAGAAGCTGCGCGCGCACTTCCCGCCCATCTTCGCGCGAGCCGACCCGGCGGCCTTCGGCCTGACACGGCCGAGCAGCATCCTCCAGGGCGCCGTTACGCCGACGGTGCGGGAATCGCACGTGAGGCTCGCGAACCGTCGCTATGCGATCGCGCTCGGCGACGCGCACGTGGTCGTCGACCCCGTCGTCGGCCAGGGCGCCAACGCGGCCTCGTTCGCCGCCTTCGCGCTCGGCGAGGAGATCCTGGCCGGCGGGCCGATCGACGAGGCGTTCTGTGCAAGGGTCGACGACCGTCGCCTCGGGTTCGTCATGGGGGTCTCCGACTGGACGAGCTTCATGCTGGCGCCGGAGCCACACCTGTTCGAGCTCGTGGGAGCGATGTCGCAGAACAAGGCGCTCTGCGACGACTTCACCGACAACTTCAACCGCCCCGACCTCCAGTGGGAGCATCTGAGGAGCCGCGAGGCGACGGCGGCGTACATCGGCGCGTTCGTGCCGAGCTCCGTCGCGTGATCGTCGTCACCGGCTGCACCGGCTTCGTCGGCAGGCTCACGGCCGAGGAGGTGGCGCGGCGCGGCCACAGGCTGCGGCTCCTCGCCCGGGAGCCGGCACGGGCTCCGACCATCCCCGGCGCGGAGGTCGTCGCGGCCGACTACGGTGACCGGGACTCGCTGGCAATGGGCCTCCACGAGGGCGATCGGGTGTTCATGGTCTCGCTTCACGAAGGGCCCGAGCGCCGCGTACCGCTGCATCGCTCCTTCATAGAGGCTGCAGCCGGCCGCGGTGTCGCGCACGTCGTCTACCTCTCCTTCGTGAACGCCGGTCCCCGCGCGACGTTCTTGCACGCGCGCTCTCACGGTGAGACCGAGGAGATGCTCGGGCACTCGGGGATGTCCTATACGTCCATTCGCAACAGCATGTACGCGGACGACCTCGCCGGCTGGTTCGATGCCGAAGGCGTCGCGCGTGAGCCCGTCGGCGAGGGCCGGATCAGCTTCTCGTACAGGCCCGAGCTGGCCGAGGCGATCGCGGTCACGCTGACCGAGGCGGGCCACGAGCGGAAGAGCTACGACATCACCACCCGCGACTCCGTCACGCTCACCGAGCTCGCGGGCATCGCCTCCGCGGCCACGGGCCGGGCCTACCGGTACGAGCCTGGCGAGCGCGACGAGTGGGAGGCCCGCTGGCGCGCCCGCGGCAAGCCCGAATGGTCGATCGAGGCCGGGCTGACGTCCTTCGACGCGCAGCTCGCCGGCGAGCTCGACGTCGTCTCTGGAGACTTCCTGCGGCTGACGGGCCGCGAGCCTCTGAGCGTCGCGGAGATCGTCGCCCGCCATGTGGACGACCTGCCGCTGCCACCCGCCGGCTGACGGTCACGTGCGCCGTCTCCACAGACGGCCCGCCGCGTACTGGCGCTGCTCGAGCGCCTCGCTCCACTCCGACGGGTAGCCGAGTGCCGAGAGCGCACACGCAATCGCGCTGAGCGACTCGCGCCGCGCCGCATCGACGACCTGACCGGCGTGGGCAGCGAGCGCAGCGCTCACAGCGTCGACCAGCTCCTGCTCGCCGAACGGCTTGAGCACGTACGAGGAAGCCCCGACGGCGAGCGCCTGCTCGGCGAATCCGCGATAGCCCGTCAGCGCGACGATTGGGACGTCCCGCTCGCCGCGGATGAGCCGCGCTGCGTCGATACCGCTCAGCCGCGGCAGCCGGAGGTCGAGCAGGATGACGTCCGGCAGGTGCTTGCGCGCGAGCTCGACGGCCTCGACACCGTCGCGCGCGTCGGGGCATACGACGAAGCCCGCCTCCTCGAGCGTCAGCCGGAGGTCCGAGCGCACGAGCGGGTTGTCCTCCGCCGTGAGGACGGTCGATGCAGCGGCGTTCCCCATGGCGCTCCCTTCTGCGGGTCGATCGCGAGCACGAAAAAGGCCCCAGGCGGGAGCCCGAGGCCTCGATGCCGATGATCGCCAACGGCGGCGATCTGCAGCCACTGTAGCGATACCCCCGGCTGTCGGCGACCCCGCCGCGGGAGCTACGAGATCAGGCGCCGGCGAGGGCCGGCTCGTGCTCGCGACGCCACTGACGGAAGCTCTCGACGGTGTTGAGCTTGTGCGTTCGCGCGGAGGCTTCGATCTCGGCGAACGCGGCCTCGGCCTCGATCAGCGCGATCAGGTGGCGGTGCTCCTCGATCGACGCCGAGCCCCGGTACGGGATCTGGACGAACACCGTCCGGCGGATCGCGTCGAGGCGGCGGGCGACGTCCTCGAGCAGCTCGACGAGCGAGGGATTCGGGCAGCGCGCGTAGATCGCCCCGTGGAACTCCTGGTTGAGACGGCCGAAGGTCAGTGCGTCGATGTGTTCCATGGCCTCGACCATCTTTTCGTTGATCGCTTTCAGCCGCTCGACGTCCTCGGCGCCCATCTGCTCGGCGGCCAGCGCCGTCGCGTAGCCCTCGAGGACGGCGAGCACTGTGAGCTCCTCGTCGTACAGACCGGGCTCGGCGGGCGCCACCTGCGCGCCCGCATTCGGCCTGTAGACGATCAGGCCCTCGGCCTCCAGCCGTCGAATCGCCTCCCGCACGGGCACGGCGCTCACCTCGAGCTCCGTCGCCAGGGTGTCGATGACGACGCGGTAGCCCGGCCCGTAGGCGCCGCTCAGAATCCGCTCGCGGATCGTCCTGTAGGCCCGTTCCTGCTTCGTGACGCCGGGCTGAGCGTTCTTCACGGTGGGCACGTCAGGCCGCCTCGGCCGTCATATCGAGAACGGTATACGATCGTCCCGGCCGCGCCGGTCACAGTTGCCCCGTACCGTCCGGGCTGACGACGACCTCGACGAGCAGCGGCTCCTCCCGGTCGGCGAGCCCGGGGATGACCTCGTCCAACACGCCGATCAGCTCGTCGTACGTCACGACACGGCGGGCAGGGCACCCGAGCCCGATCGCCAGGGCGGCCGTATCCACGTGGAACGACGGCCACGGCCCCGTGCCGCCGTGCAGCTGGGCCAGCCGGTCCATGACCCGGTAGCCGCCGTTCGCGAGGACGACGAAGAGCGCACCCGCGCGGTACTGGCCGGCGCTCCAGAGCGCCTGGATGCCGTAGAGGGCGGAGCCGTCGCCGACGACGGCCACCACAGGTCGATCCGGCAACGCCAGGCGGAGGCCGGTGGCGGCGGGAAGCGCGAAGCCGAGCCCGCCCATCGCGGCGCTCACGAAGCCGAGCGGCCGGCGCGCCGGCACGCGGGCATGCAGCTCGGGACGGTTGGAAGGGCACTCCTCCACGAGGATCGCGTCGGCGGGCAGGCGCTCCGCCAGGGCAGCGAGCACGTGCCCACCGAGCAGCGGCTCGCCCGGTTGTGGCGGCGCCGGTGCGGGCGGGCGGCGCATCGGTTCCGGCATTGCCGTGTCGCGCGGCTCGAGCAGAGCCGTCAGAGCCGCGCAGACCGATGCCGGCGGTGCCAGCAGAGCGAGGTCGGCGGGGCTTCGATGAACCTCGGCCGGGTCGTCCGAGACGACAATCACCGACGTCCCCTCGGGAACGAGCGGCCCATCGTCGTAGCCGTACTGACGAAGCACCGGGGCACCCACGACGACGACGCAGTCGTGGCCGCCGAGCACCTCACGCAGATGGGTGCGATCGGGGGGTAGATGCCCGGCGAACAGCCGATGATCCTGTGGAAACCCGGCTCTCGCGCCGAACGACTCCTGCCAGACGGGACAGCGAAGGAGCTCGGCGAGATCGACGAGGGCGGCCCACGTCTCCGAGTCGTCGGCTCCGGCCCCGACGACGAGCACCGGGGCGTGCGCGGCCGAGAGCATCCCCGCGAGCCTCTGCACGGCGCCCGAATCGGCCGCGGTCGCGCGTACGAGCGCAGCCGGCGCGGCGACCTCCCAGGCCTCGCCGGCGGCTGCCTCCCAGTCGTCCATCGGAACGATGACGAGGGCAGGCCCCCGACCCGTGCCCGCCTGATGCCATGCTCTGGCCACGGCCCCCGGAACGTCCTGGGCGCGGACGGGCTGCTCGGCGGATACCGGGTACTCGCCGGCAAGTCCCTGCAATCTCCCGGTCAGGAACGGCTCGTGAGCGAGGTGCCTGCGATCCTGCTGGCCGACGAGAACGACGAGGGGCGCCCGGTTGACTCGGGCGGTGGCGAGCGCGGCGACCGCGTTTCCGAGCCCGGCTGTCGTGTGGAGGATGACGAGCGAGGGCTCCTTGCGCGCGATCGCGAAGCCTGTCGCCATCCCGACGACCGAGCCCTCGTGCAGGCCGAGCACGAAGCGGAGATCGTCCGGGAGGTCCGTGAGCAGCGGCACCTCGGTCGAGCCCGGGTTCGCGAACATCGTCGTCAGCCCGAGGCGGCGCAGCACGTGAAACGTCGCCTCTCGGACGGTCTGCGCGGGCGGGCCCGGCCCCTCATCCGTGCGGGCAGGCAGCACCTCGGTCACGCTGCAGCGCCCTTGCGCCGTCGGCATGGCATCAATCGAAAAACCTATACGATGCCCGCGCTCAGGAGGGTAGATGATTGATCTGTAATTGACCGGCAACCGTGGCACCGCCGGACGGCGGCCGATACCGTCGCCTGGAGGCCACGCTCGTGGCTCGCACGTACCTACAGGTACGCACGAGCCATGATCGCGCCCTCATGCTCGGTCTCTGCCGTCCCCGACGGCACCACAATTACCGATCAACCATCTAGCCCGATCCGGCGCGATCGATGGCGTCGACGATGACCTTCGCTCCGCCGTGGGCGGCAAAGCCGCCGTCGATCGAGATCTCGGCGCCGTTCACGAACTCCGACCGGTCGGACAGGAGGAACAGGACGAGCGAGGCGACGTCCTCCGGGGTGCCGACCCGCCCGGCCGGCGTGAGGTCGATGGATACGCCCACGTACGCCGGGTGCGCATCTGCGACCAAAGGCGTCTCGACGTAGCCCGGGTTGACGAGGTTGACCCGGATCCCGCGTGGGCCGTACTCGAGCGAGGCGACGCGTGAGAGGCCCCGCAACGCCCACTTGCTCGCGGTGTAGGCGACGGCGTGGTAGCCGATCAGCGCGGCCACCGAGCCGACGTTGACGATCGACCCGCCCGAGCGCATGAGCGGCGCGCAAGCTTGCATCCCGAGCAGCGCGCCCGTGACGTTGATCGCGAGCGTTCGGTTCCAGCCCTCGAGCGTGACGTCGTCCAGCCGGGCCCGATGCGCGACACCGGCGTTGTTGACGAGCCCGTGGAGCTCGCCGGGGCCTTCCTCGAGCCACTGCGCCAGCTCGCGCCAGTCATCCGGCTCGGAGACGTCGAGCCGCCGGCAGGTCACCGACCCAGCCAGCCCCGTCAGGCCGTCGGCCAACTCGCGAACCTCGTTTTCGAGGACGTCCGCCGCGACCACATGGGCGCCTTCGCGAGCGAGCGCCTCGGCTTCGGCGGCGCCCTGACCGCGCGCCGCTCCGGTGACGACGATCGTCTTGCCCTCCAACTCGGCCACGCCGATCAGCTCCCCCTGCTGAAGAATCGCCGCGGGCTCTCGATCGTCATCGCCTCGATCTGTGCCTGCGCGACACCGGCCTCGACCAGCCTCGGGAGAACCACGTTCTGCACGAGCAGGTAGTCGGGCTTCTCGTCCGCGAATTTCTCGTCGCCGACCATGAAGTCGTAGAAGCAGGCGGCGTCGTGCGACAGGTGGATGCGCTCGGCGTACCCCTCCGCCACGAGTGCGACGAGCGTCTCGATGCGCCGGTCGAGCGGGTTGAAATGCTCGATGCCGAAGCGGTCGCAGCCGAGGAACGCGCCGCTCGAGGCGATGTCGCGGATGTAGCCGAGGTCGTTCGAGTCACCGACGTGCGAGATGACGACGCGCGACAGGTCGACGCCCTCCTTCGCGAACGCCTCGACGGCGACGAGCCCGGAGCGTGCGGCCGAGTTCGTGTGCACCATGATCGGCGCGCCGGTCTCGACGCTCGCGGCGGCGATCGCGGCCACGATCGTGGGCACGTCGCCAATGAGCCCGTACTCCTCGACCGCGCATTTCAGGAAGGCGGCGCGCACACCCGTATCGTCGATCCCCTCCCGTATGTCGCGTACGAAGAGCTCGGCGAGCTGGTCGACCGACCGGTAGCGGAAGAACTGCGGCAGCTCCAGGAACGCGTAGAGCCCGGTCGCCACGACGATGTTGAGGTCGACCTCCGCGTTGATCCGCTGGAGCCTCGGAATGAATCTCCCGAGCCCGACGACGGTAGGGTCGACGAGCGTCCGGATCCCGGCCTCACGGACCGCGCCCAGCTTCGCGATCGCGTCCGCGACGCGGAGCTCCTCGTCCCACAGGCACTCACCCCAGGCACGCCCGTAATTCGCGATCGCCTCGGGATCGAGCACGAACACGTGCTCGTGCATGAGCGTGCTGCCCAGGTCGTCGACGTCGACAGGGCCGCGCACGGTCTCGACCGTCGGCATCAGGCATCCTCCTCGCTGTCGTTCGTCGCCGAGATCACGTGGCGAAACTGTACGGGCGGCTCTTCAGCTGCTCCGGCATGAGCCGCCGCAGAGCGTCGCCGAGCTGGGCTGCGTCCAGGAGGCCGACCGGCCCGGCGCCGACAACCACGACGCCTGGTCGAGGGCCTCCATCGCTCGACGTCTATCCGGACCCGGACAGCTCTGCCGCGGCGTGCGCTCCGGCGAGGCGCCCGAACGTGAGGCTGCGGAGCACCGAGGTGCCGGCCGGGTACTCGTGGTAGTAGAGGCCCGTTACCTCGCCGGCGGCGTAGAGGCCGGGGATCGGGGTGCCCGCCGGCCTCACGACCCGCGCCGAGCTGTCGGTGCGGATGCCGCCGAAGGTGAACGTGATCGCGCAGGTGAGCGGGTACGCGATGTACGGCGGCGAGTCGAGCGGGAAGGCCCAGTTGGACTTCGGCGTCGCGAGGCCACGCGTGCTCTTGCCGTCGAAGGCGTACGGGTCGAACGGCTCCGGACCGACGGCGGCGTTGTACTCGGACACGGTGCGCGCGAGCGCTCCGGGATCGAGTCCGAGCCGGGTCGCGAGCTCCTCGACCGACCCGGCGGTGACCGGCGGCACGTCGGTGAGGACGAGGGCATCGAAGGCCTCGATCGCCAGCGTCGTCTGGTCGCCCACGAAGAACGCGGTCTGCTCCTGGTTGCGCCAGATCTCGTAGCCGAGCGCCTCGAAGGTGGCGTCGAAACCGTCCTGGCCCTCGTCGAAGAACCGCTCTCCGCGACCGTTGACGACGATCCCGCAGACGTACGGGAAGAAGACCGGGTCAGGCTTGCTGGCCCGCGGGTCGACCGGCTCCCCGTGGAACATGTCGAACTGGCCGGCGGTATCCGCACCGACCTCGATCGCCATCCGGATCCCCTCGCCGCGGTTGTTGGCCAGCCCGGGAGCGATCAGCGGCAGGTCGCCCGCGCGGCCGCCGAGATGCTGCGTCAGCATCTCGTTGCTGCCCTCGAACCCGCCACTTGCGATGACGACCGCTCCTGCTCCGAGTGTGTGGAGCAGACCGTCACGCCCGCGAACGACGACACCGTCCACGTGCCCGTCACCGGCCACGCTCAAGCGCACCGCCTCGGTCTCGTAGCTGACCTCCACGCTGTCCGTGCGTTCGAGAACCCCGGCGAACGCCTGGACGATTCCCGCACCTCCGCCGGCGGGTGTCCCACCACCGCCGGCATGCCGGTTCGGCAAGGGGCTCCTGGCGTAGACCACCTCGACCCCATGGCCCTCGAGGAACTCCAGCGTCGCCGGGACCTCGCGCTCCAGCGTGCGGCAGTAGTCGAGATCGGCGAGCCCTCCCGACACGGACTCCATCAGGGAGACGAAGCCCGGATCGAGGCGGCGATCCTCCGTGATGCGGAACCACGAGCTCGTGTATCGCGTCGCGCCGCCCCGCTCCGCCTCGGGAGCACGCTCGACGACGCCCACCCGCGCGGCGCGGCCCTCGGCAGCCACGGCGTCGACGTGGCTCACCGCCGCCGCGAGCCCGGCGGCCCCCATACCGATCACGACGAGGTCGTAGCCCGGAGCCTCTCCCATCTAGCCGACCGGGAAATGAACGCGGTTCCCCGTGTCGATCCAGACGCTCTTGACCTCCGTGTAGCCGTGCAGCGCCTCGACGCCCATCTCCCGGCCGAGCCCGCTCTGCTTGTAGCCGCCGAACGGCATCCCATGCGCGAGCACGCGGTAGTTGTTGACCCACACCGTGCCGGCACGAAGCCGTCCGACCATGCGGTGCGCCCGGCCGACGTTCTCGGTCCAGACGCCGGCGGCGAGCCCGTACGGCGTGTCGTTGGCGATGCGAACGGCGTCTTCCTCGTCGTCGAACCGCAACAGGCAGACGACGGGCCCGAAGACCTCCTCGCGCGCCAGCCGGCATGAGTTGTCGACGTCGCCGAACACGGTCGGCTCCACGAAGAAGCCGCGACCTTCCGGCCTGCCGCCGCCGGCCAGCAGCGTGAGCCCTTCCTGCTTGCCGAGCTCGAGATAGCCGAGCACCTTCTCGAGCTGCGCCCGGGAGGCCAGCGGGCCGAGCTGGGTCTCGGGGTCCATCGGATCCCCGGTCCGGATCTTGCCCGCGCGCTCGGCGAGCAAGGTCGCGACCTCGTCGTAGACGGCGTTCTCGATCAGCACACGCGAGCCGGCGATGCACGTCTGGCCGGTGGCCGCGAAGACCCCCGCCATGATGCCGTTGACCGCGTTGTCGAGATCCGCGTCGGCGAAGACGACGTTCGGCGACTTGCCGCCGAGCTCCAGCGAGACGCGGGCGTTGCGCTCCGCCGCGGCACGCGCGATTGCCTTGCCAGTAGACGTCGAGCCGGTGAAAGCGATCTTGTCGACGCCGGGATGGTTGACGAGGGCTATCCCGGTCGGGTCCCCGTAGCCGGTGACGACGTTCACGACGCCGGCCGGGAAGCCGGCCTCGACGATCAGCTCCGCCAGCAGCAGCGTGGACGTCGGCGTCACCTCGGACGGTTTCACGACGACTGTGTTGCCGGCCGCAAGCGCCGGGAAGAGCTTCCACCCGAGCAGTCCGAGCGGCGTGTTCCACGGCGTGATCGCGGCCACGACGCCGATCGGCTCCCTCACCGTGTAGCCGACGAAGTTTGGTGCGCTTACCGGGACGGTCATCCCGTGCAGCGCCTCGCCGAGACCGGCGAAGAAGTGACAGTCCGCCGCCAGGGCGTTGGCGCCCGGCCGCATCTCGGAGACGAGCTTCCCGTTCTCGCGAATCTGGCGGTACGTGAGGGTCTCGGCGTTCTCCTCGATCAGCTGCGCGAGCCGGCGCAGCAGCCCGGCGCGCTCGGCCGCCGACGTTTGCGGCCAGCCGTCGGCGTCGAACGCCCTTCGCGCCGCGCGGACGGCCCGATCGACGTCCGCCGCACCCGCGATCGGAACGCGACCCCAGGGCTCCTCGGTGTAGGGATCCACGCAGGAGAATGTCTCGCCGGATTCCGCCAGCACCCACTCGCCGTCGACGAGCATCCTGACCTCGCGGTCGACGTCCTCGGGCGGCCGCAGGTTGGAGCGGACCGCGTCATCCGTCACTGCCATGACTACCTCCAGTCTCGGCGGACAACTCGTCGAGCACGCGCTGGCCGACAGCGAACGCGCCGTTCGCGGCGGGCACCCCTGCGTAGACCGCCATCTGGAGGAAGATCTCCGAGATCTCCTCCGGCGTGAGGCCATTTCGCAGCGCCGCGCGGACGTGCATCGCCACCTCGTCCTCCGCACGCAGCGTGACGAGGGCCGCGAGGGTGATCGCCGACCGGGTACGCCGATCGAGGCCGGGGCGCGACCAGACGTCCGCCCAGGCCGTCCTGGTGGCGAACTCCTGGAACGGCGCCGTGAAGGACGTCATGCGTGCGATGGCGCGGTCGACGTGCTCGTCGCCGAGCACCTCGCGGCGCACGCGTAGGCCCTCGGGATCGAGGTTCGCCTCGGTCATGGCATGCCTCCAGGCGGTCGCGGGTCGGAAGCATCACTCTAGGGCAGCGCCTCGCGAGAGAGACCGACGTAGTTCTCCGAGAGACTCCGCGCGGCTGCCTCGGACGCCGCGACGTAGCGCAGCCGCGCGAGCTGGAGCCTGTGCTCGTACGACTCGTCCGGAACGTGGACGAGGCGGGACATGTACGCGGAGAAGTCCTGTGCACGCCAGACCCGCGCGGCGCAGGCGTCCGAGTAGCGCTCGAGCCCCTCGTCGCTGCCTGAGCGATACCAGGAGATCAGCGCCTCGGAGAGGTTCCAAACGTCGTGCACCGCGAGGTTGAGCCCCTTGGCGCCGGTCGGCGGCACGATGTGCGATGCGTCGCCCGCGAGGAAGAGCCGGCCGTGCTGCATCGGCTCCGAGACGAACGAGCGCATTGGCGTGATGCTCTTCTCGAACGTCGGCCCACGGTTGACCCGCCAGGACGGGTCCTCCCGGTTCTCCATGCGAGCGTCCAGCTCGTCCCACACCCGCTCGTCGGGCCAGACGTCGATCTGCTCGTCGGCCGGCACCTGCAGGTAGAGGCGGGAGACGGCCCTGGAACGCATCGAATAGAGGGCGAAGCCGCGCTCGTGACACGCGTAGATCAGCTCCTCGGTGGCCGGCGCCGCCTCGGCCAGAATGCCGAGCCAGGCCCACGGGTAGGCGATGGTGAAGGCGCGGCGCAGGCCGGCCGGGATGGTCTCGCGACAGATGCCGTGGAAGCCGTCGCAGCCGGCCACGATGTCGCAGGCGAGCTCGTGCTCGAGCCCACCGCGGCGAAACGTCACCCGCGGGGCATCCGTCGCGTGGTCGTGCACGACGACGTCCTCTGCCTCGAAGCGCAGGTCGCCTCCTGCTGCCATCCGGTGCTCGACGATGTCCCTGACGAGCTCCTGCTGACCGTAGACCGTGACCGCACGACCCGTCAGGTCCGTCATCGGGATCCGGTGCCCGCGCCCGTCGAAGCGCAGCTCGATGCCTTTGTGGACGAGCCCCTCGCGCAGCATCCGCTCTCCTACGCCGACGTCGGCGATCAGCCGCGCGACCTCGTGCTCGAGCACGCCTGCGCGAACGCGGTCGAGGCAGTACTCGAGGCTGCGCAGCTCGAGCGTGACGGTCGCGATCCCCTCGAGCGACAGCAGCTGGGAGAGCAGCAGCCCGGCCGGGCCGGCGCCGACGATCGCGACCTGTGTTCGCTCGTGGACAACGGTCATCTGCAAGCGCCCCTGGGAGTACGCGCCTGCTCGACCGCCAAGGATCTCGTAGGGGCGGGACATGTCCCGCCCGAGACAGAGCAGGCACCGGAGACACGACATCGTGCGGGCCGGACATATCCGGCCCCTACATCCATTCCGCCCATACGCAGGCTAGACCGCGAAGAAGACAGTCTCGCCCGCGCCTTGGAGTCTGATGTCGAAGCGCAGGAACCCGTCCTCCTGGACCGCGACGAGCGTCGCTCGCCGCTCCGGCGCAACGAGCGCGAGCACCGGATCAGCGGCGTTGGCGGACTCCTCGTCAGGGAAGTACATGCGTGTCGCGAGACGCTTCAGCAGACCGCGCGCAAACACGCCGACGACGAGGTGCGGCGCCTGGAGGCGCCCGTCCGGGTAGGGCACGGCGCCGGGCTTCACGATTACGAGCTCGAACCGCCCGTCGTCCTCCGTGCCTGATCGACCGAAGCCGGCGAAGCCCCTCGGCCACAAGGTCATCGCGCGCGTCCGCGGGATGCGAGTACCGTCCCGCCGGGCTCGCCTGCCAGATCTCCACCATGCCGTCGGGCACGGGGTCGCCCGCGCCGTCGAGCATCCGGCCCCGGATCACGAGCGCCCCGGGATCGTCGCGGGGGACGACTTCCGGCGTGACGACGTCGTGCAGCAGCCCGATGCTCAGGTACGGCCCGACGGTCTGCGACGGAGACAGGCCGGACGGCGCGCTAGTCATCGTGCGGCTCCTCGAGCGGTGTCGGCAGCCGGCCGCCGAGCACGATGTCGAAGCGGTAGCCCAGTGCCCAGTCAGACTCCGTCAGGTCGATGTCGAAGCGGCAGACAAGGCGCTCGCGAGCCCGCTCGTCGCGGATCGAGTTGAAGATCGGGTCGAAGTCGAAGAGCGGGTCGCCGGGGAAGTACATCTGCGTGACGAGGCGCTCCGTGAAGGCACGGCCGAAGAGCGAGAAGTGGATGTGGTTGGGCCGCCAGGCGTTCGGATGGTTCGGCCAGGGGTAGGCGCCCGGCTTGACGGTCACGAAGCGGTAGCTGCCATCGTCGCCCGTGAGGCAGCGGCCGCCGCCGCTGAAGTTCGGATCGAGCGGCGCGGAATGGGCGTCGGTGGAATGGCGATAGCGACCGGCTGCGTTCGCCTGCCAAATCTCGATCAGCTCCCCGCGGATCGGCCTGCCGTCGCCGTCGAGCACGCGCCCGGCGACGACGATCCGCTCGCCGACCGGCTCGCCGGCGTGCTGGCGCGTCAGGTCGCTGTCGGTCGGGCGAACGGCGGACTCGCCGTAGACGGGGCCGGTCAGCTCGGAGAGCGTGTGCGGCAGCACGACGAGCGGCTCCTGCGGCGCCCGCAGCCGCGTCCCCACGTAGTCCGGCCACAGGTAGGGCGGATCGACGCCGGCGCCGTACTCCTCGTCGAGCAGGTGGGAGGTCGAAGCGATCTGGCTCATGTGGCCTGGACTTATAGCGCACAGGCGTTCGCCCTGCGAACGCCTGTGCGCTATCCCCAGATCTCCTGCGCGGTCTCGACGACGAGGCGGAGCTTGGCGACCTGCTCGTCGTACGTCAGCGCGTTGCCATCGACGGTCGACGAGAAGCCGCATTGGGGCGAGAGGCAGAGCTGCTCGAGCGGGACGAAGCGGCCCGCCTCCTCGATGCGCCGCTTCAGCTCGTCCTTGGACTCGAGCGCCCCGCTCTTCGTCGTCACGAGCCCGAGCACCACCTGCTTTCCCTTCGGCACGAACCGCAGCGGCTCGAAGCTGCCCGAGCGCTCGTCGTCGTACTCGAGGAAGAAGCCGTCCACCTCGAGGTCGCCGAAGAGCGCCTCGGCGACGAAGTCGTAGCTTCCCTCGGCGGCCCACGAGGAGCGGAAGTTGCCGCGGCACAGGTGCGTCGTCACGGCCATGCCCTCGGGGCGGCCGGCGAGCGCCTCGTTGATGTGCCGGATGTAGGCAACGTGCTGACGATCGGGATCTCCTCCGATTCCGGCCACGTACTCGCGCTGCTGCGGGTCGTTCAGGTAGGCGAGGCTCGTGTCGTCGAACTGGAGGTACGTGCAGCCGAGCTCGCCGAGGCGGCGTACCTGCTCCGCTGTAGGCGGTCCGTGAGGTCGGCCCAGAACGCATCCATCTCCGGGTAGACGTCGGGGTTGACGGCGGCGCGCCCGCCGCGGAAGTGGACCATGCTGGGTGACGGAATCGTCAGCTTCGGCGTCGCGCCCGTCACGCAGGAGCGCAGCATGGCGAAGTCCTCGCCGAAGATCGTCTCGGTCACCCCGAGCCTGCCGACCACCTGCATCGCGGCGGGAGTGAACTCGATCGTTCCCTCCGCGTTGCGGAACTGAATCGTGAGATCGCCGGGCGCCTTCTCGACGCCGTCGAGCCGGTAGATGAAGTCCATGTGCCACGAGGAGCGGCGGAACTCGCCGTCGGTGACGGACTGGAGACCGACGTCCTCCTGCATGCGCACTGCCGCCCGGATCGCGTCGTCCTCCGCCCGGCTCAGCTCCTCGGCGGATTTCCGACCCTGCGCGAAGCTCTCGCGCGCCGCCAGCAGCTCCGGCGGGCGCAACAGGCTGCCGACATGGTCGGCGCGAAACGGTGGCGTCGTCCGGCCCACGACTCACATGCGGAGAACGGGCTTGATCGTCGTCCCCGCCTCGGCGTGGTGGGCGGCTTCGTCGATCTGGTCGAAGTCGTAGAAGGTCATCAGCCGGTCGATCGGGAAACGGCCCTGCCGCCAGAGCTCGACGAGCCGCGGAATGAAGACCGGCGGCACGCTCTCGCCCTCGACGATGCCCCGCACCGTACGCCCGACCGACAGGATGCTGTTCACGTTGAGCGCCACCTCGGCGTCCCCCGGAGGCGCTCCGACAATGCCTGTCGTGCCTGCCGGGGCCGTCGACTCGACCGCCTGGCGGAGAACCTCCACGGAGCCGGTCGTCTCGAGCGCGAAGTCGACGCCCCGGCCCGTGATCCGCTGAATCTCTGCGACGACGTCCCGCTGACTCGGTTCGATGACATGCGTCGCGCCGAGCTCGAGCGCGAGCTCGAGCCGCTTCGGCCTGATGTCGACGCCGACGATGGTCGTGCAGCCGGCGATCACGCCGGCCATGACGGCCGAGAGCCCGACGCCACCCGTTCCGAAGACGGCGAGCGTCGATCCTGCGGGCGCGCGGAACGCGTTCAGCACGCTCCCGGCGCCGGTTTGCACACCGCATCCGAGCGGCGCGGCTATCTCGAGGCTAATCGCGTCAGGCAGGACGGTGACGTTGCGCTCGGTTGCAACCGCGTGGGTCGCGAAGCTCGACTGGCCGAAGAAGTGGGAGTGAACCGGCTCGCCGTCCCGCGAGAGGGCAGTCGTGCCGTCGGGCCGGGCTGCTGCGAAGTTGCGGCCGAAGATGTCGTGGCAGTAGAAAGGCCGGCCCGTCCTGCAGGTGGGGCACGAGCCGCAGGAGTTGAAGCTCATGCCGACGCGGTCGCCGACCTCGACCTGGGTGACCGCCGAGCCGACCTCCCGGACGATCCCTGCCCCCTCGTGGCCGAGCACGGCCGGCAGCGGCGTCGGCAGCCACTGATCGCGGATGATGAGGTCGGTGTGGCAGACGCCTGCCGCCGCGACCTCGACGAGCACCTCGTCCGGCCGCAACTCGCCGAGCTCGAGCTCCTGCAGGGCGAACGGCGCCCCCTTGGACTCGGTCACCGCAGCCCTGATCCTCACCCGGTCGTTTCCTCCAAGGCGCCCGACGGTCGGTGCGCGAGGATCGTAGGAGGTGTCTGGATATATGTCAAGCTACCTGATATAGATGGCCGCCGATATGCCCGCGCAACCGCTTCCGGCGCTACGGCTCGAGGAGACCGGCGCCGAGCATGCGCACGCAGCCGGTCATCCAGGCGGCGAGCTGCTCGCGCTCTCCTTCGGAGAGGTGCCCGAGCATGGTCTCCTCGATCTCGTCGACGACGCCGTCGCACAGCACCAGTGCCTCGTGGCCGGCGCCCGTCAGCTCGACGCGGAGCACCCGCGCGTGATCCGGATCCGGATCCCGCCGGATCAGCCCCTTCTGCTCGAGGCGGGCGAGCACCTCGCTCATCGACTGCGGCGTCATGAACGAGCGCCTGGCGAGCTGCGCGCCCGAGAGGCCGCTGCGGGCCCGCAGCACCGAGAGCGTGGTGTACTGCAGGGTCGTCAGCCCGTGCTGCGCAATCCCGTCGTCGAGGTGGCGGCGCAGCGCCCGGTCGAGCCGGCCGATCACGTAGCTCACGCGCGGCTTCGCAGCCGGCGTCTGGTCGCCCTGCGCGGCCGCCACGCCAGCACGGTACCACGGTTACCTGTCAAGCAACCTGACGTTATTCGGTGAGGGAGCCCAGCCATGACGCTTGGATCGTGGAAGACCGTCCGGGTGACGCTCGACGACGGGATCGCCTGGGTCGAGCTGAACCGGCCCGAGAAGCGCAACGCCATGAACCCGACGCTGAACACGGAGATGGTCGACGTGCTCGAGACGCTCGACGCCGACGACGGCTGCGGCGTGCTCGTCCTGACCGGCGCCGGTGAGGCGTTCTCGGCCGGCATGGATCTGAAGGAGTACTTCCGCGAGGTCGACGGCAAGCCCGAGCACGTGCAGCGCAAGGTCCGGCGGGACGCCGCCCTCTGGCAGTGGCGGCTCCTGCGCACGTACCCGAAGGCGACGATCGCGATGGTGAACGGCTGGTGCTTCGGCGGCGCCTTCACGCCACTCGTGGCCTGCGACCTCGCGATCGCCGCCGACGAGGCGACGTTCGGCCTCTCTGAGATCAACTGGGGCATCCCGCCCGGGAGCGTGGTGAACAAGGCGCTCGCGGACACGGTGGGCTCTCGGGCCGGCCTCCTCTACGTCATGACGGGCCGGACGTTCGACGGTCGCCGGGCGGCTGAGATGGGCCTCGTCAACGCGAGCGTGCCGCTCACGCAACTGCGCGACGAGGTCGAGGCGCTGGCGCGCGAGCTGCTCGACAAGAATCCCATCGTGCTCCGCGCAGCCAAGCTCGGCTTCAAGAACTGCCAGGCGATGAGCTGGGAGCAGGCCGAGGACTACCTCTACGCGAAGCTCGAGCAATCGCAGTTCCTCGACAAGGAGCGCGGCCGCGAGCAGGGGCTCGCGCAGTTCCTCGACGAGAAGCGCATCAAGCCAGGGCTCGAGACGTACCGGCGCGCGTGAAGCCCTCGAGGGGATGAGCGACAACCTCGCCGCGCTTCTCGCGGAGGCTGCCGCACGCCATCCGTCGCGGCCCGCGCTGTTCCACGACGACGTGCGCACCGACTACGCGGAGCTCGAGCAGAGCTCGGCGCGCCTCGCCGGCATTCTGCGCGCGCACGCCGTCGGTCTGGGAGACCGCGTCGGCCTGCTCCTCCCCAACCAGCCAGCCTTTGTCGCCGGCTACTACGCGACACTGCGCCTCGGCGCGATCGCGGTCCCGCTCAACCCGCTGCTGAAGCCGCCGGAGGTGCGGCTGCGCCTCGAGCACGCGGGCGCCCGCGTCCTGGTCGCGGAGGCCGAACCCCCCCAGGAGACGATGGCCTGGGCTCCGGACTCCATGTGGCTCGATCCGGCGGCCGCAGTGGATTCCGACGCGGTGGACCGGATCGCCGATCGCGACGGCGCCGACACAGCCGTGATCCTCTACACATCCGGGACAACCGGCCAGGCGAAAGGCGCCGAGCTCACGCACGAGGGACTGCGTGCGAAGGCGGAGTTCGTCGCCGGCCCGCTGCTCCGGCTGACGCCCGACGACGTCGTCCTCGGAGCGACACCCTTCTCGCACGTCCTCGGACAGTCCGGGATCATGAGCCCGGCCATCGCGGCCGGCGCCTGCGTGGCGCTGATGGGACGTTTCGACGCCGAGACCGCACTCGACGTGATGCGCCGGACGGGCACGACCGTCCTCCTCGGCGTGCCGACCATGTGCATCGCGCTGCTCCAGGCTGCCGGCAGGGCGGCGGAGTTGCCGCCGCTGAGAGTCGTACACGCGGGGGGCGCGTCGCTGGCGCCGGATACGTTGCGTGCATTCGCGGCCCGGTTCGGCTGCGAGTTCCTCGAGGGCTACGGGATGACCGAGACGGCCGGCACCGTGGCGACTCACCGCGTCGGCCAGCCGTGCAAGCCCGGCTCCGTCGGCACGCGGGCCGACGGCATGGAGCTCCGACTCCTCGACGCGGGTGGCGACGAGGTCGCCCGGGGCGAGATCGGGGAGGTCGTCCTGCGGGGGCCCGGCCTCATGAAGAGCTACTGGCGAAACCCCGCCGAGACGAGGGCGGCCATCCGGGAGGAGGTTGGTTCGCGACCGGGGACATGGGCTACCTGGACGAGGACGGCTACCTCTTCCTGGTCGATCGCAAGAAGGATGTGATCCTCCGGGGCGGATACAGCGTCTACCCGCGCGAGCTCGAGGACGTGCTCCTGGCTCACCCGTCGATCCTCGAGGCGGTCGCGCTCGGCGTCCCCGACGAGACGCTCGGAGAGGAGGTCGTCGCCGTAGTCGTGCCGCACCCCGGGCAGCACCTGCGATCCGGTGGAGGTGAGGGAGTTCGTCCGCGAGCGCGTCGCCGCGTACAAGTATCCGCGCGCCGTCGTCGTCGCCGAGGCGTTGCCGCACAGCCCGACCGGCAAGGTGCTGCGCCGCGAGATCGACAGTCAGCCCCTCCGACGGGCGCTGGACGAGCGCGACTGACGAGGGCGAGGGCGGCGATTCGATCCGACACGCGCTCGAACGGCGGCTCTCCATCGCAGTGCCGGTCAGAGCGATGAGTTCGACGCGCCACGAGCGTCCAAGAGGTAAGCGACACCCGCAACGCCCGCAACAACCCAGTCCATGAGAGGAGTCAGATGACGTACTTGGATGGATTCGTGGTGGCGGTGCCAACCGCGAACAAGCAGCAGTTCATCGATCACGCGAGACAGGGTGATCCGGTGTTCCTCGAGCTCGGTGCCAAGCGGATCGTCGAAGCCTGGGGCGACGATGTGCCAGACGGCAAGCTCACCGACTTCCGCAGGGCCGTGCAGGCAACGGGCGACGAGACGGTGGTCTTCTCCTGGATCGAGTGGCCCGACAAGGCCACGCGCGATGCGGCCATGCCCAAGCTAATGAGCGACCCGAGGTTGCAGCCGGAGTCGAATCCGATGCCCTTCGACGGGAAGCGCATGATCTTCGGCGGTTTCACTCCCGTCGTCGAGCTCGACCGCTGAACGCTTGCCGCCGGTCCCGGAAGACGGCCGTTAGCATCCAGGCCATGCAGGCGCACCAGCCGGCCGAGCTTCCGCTCGTCTTCCGGGACCATCTCAATGCCGGAAACCTCGCCGGCCTGATGGCGGACTACTACGCGCCGGACGCGACGTACGCGCCCGTCCCGGGAGTCGTGCTCACCGGCGCGGAGGTCGAGGCAGCCGTCGGGCGCCTGGTCGCCCTTGGCGCGCCGATCGAGGTCACCGTCCGCCATGTCCTCGAGGCGGGCGACACCGCGCTGCTCGTGGTGGACTGGGAGCTTCCGGACGCCGGGATGAGCGGCACGGCGACCGACGTCGCCCGCCGCCAGCCCGACGGGACGTGGCGGTGCGTCATCGACAACCCGCACGGCGCCGCTCGCACGGTCGACCTGCGCCCGGAGATCGCGGCCGCGCTCGCCGGATAGCGGGTTTAAGACCCTCAGCCCTTCGGGATCGGACTGACCGCACGGCGCCGGCTACGGTCGCGGAACAGCCTCGGAGCCGCCAGCGACCGCATCGCCATCCGTCGGCCGGGCAGAATAGGCGCTCGTGCCCGGCCCAAGAGCGCGCCGAGGGACGTCGCGCGAACGAGACGAGAGGGGGTGAGCGTGAAGGTCGTCTGCCTGAACGGCGACGGCATCGGGCCCAGAGATCATGCGGGAGGCGATTCGAGCCCTCCGCGCGCTGCCGCTCCCGCTCGAGCTCGACGAGCGCCCCTTCGGCGGCTCCGGGATCCGCGACACGGGGGATCCGCTGCCGCCCGACACGCTGGCCGCGTGCCGCGAATCGGACGCCGTCCTTCTCGCCGCCGTGGGCTCGCCGGAGTTCGAGCGCGCGGCGGTCCGGCCCGAGCAGGGTCTGCTGCGGCTCCGCAAGGAGCTCGGCGTCTACGCCAACCTCCGGCCCGTTCGTGCCGAGGGCGTCGACGTCCTCATCGTCCGCGAGCTCTCCGGCGGCCTCTACTACGGCCGGAAGGGACGGCGCGAGGACGGAACGGCGTTCGACACCTGCGAGTATCACCCTCGCCAGATCGAGCGAATCGCACGCCGTGCATTCGAGCTCGCCCGGAGGCGTAGGCGCGAGGTCACCGTAGCCGACAAGCACGGCGTGCTGGAGACGTCGGCGCTCTGGCGGGAGGTCGTCGACGCCGTGGCCGTCGACTACCCCGACGTCGCGCTCGACTACATGCTCGTCGACAATGCGGCGATGCAGCTCGTCCGCGATCCCGCCCGGTTCGACGTCCTGCTCACCGAGAACACCTTCGGCGACATCCTCTCCGACGTCGCGGCGGTCGCCACCGGCGGAGTCGGCCTCGCGCCGTCGGCGTCCCTCAGCGAGTCGGGCCCCGGCATCTTCGAGCCGATCCACGGCTCGGCACCGGACATCGCCGGTCGCGGGATCGCGAATCCAGCGGCGATGCTGCGCTCGGCCGCTCTCATGCTCGAGTACGCCCTCGGCCATGACGCCGAGGCACGGCTGCTCGACGACGCCGTGACCGCGGCGCTCTCCGGCGCCCCCACCGCCGACCTCGGCGGCTCGGCCACCACGACGGATTTCGGCAACGCGGTGGTCGGCTACCTCGAAGCCGAGCTCGTTCGCACCGGGTAGGCGGCGTGGGACGCACGCTGGCCGAGAAGATCCTCCTCGCCCACACGGAGGCCGACGACCTCGCGCCCGGTGACTTCGTGATGGTGCACTGCGACGTCGTGATGGCGAACGACCTCGGAGGACCGCTGGCGGCCCGCGAGCTCGCCCGCATGGGCGATCGGGTCTTCGACCGTGAGAAGATCGTGCTCGTCGCGGACCACTTCATGCCCGCAAAGGACACGCGCTCGGCCGAGCTTCAGAAGACGCTGAAGGAATGGGCACGTGCGCAGGGTGTCGCTTTCTACGACCAGGGCCGCGGAGGAATCGAGCACACGGTGCTGGTCGAGGAGGGATGGATCGTCCCGGGCTCTGTCGTGGTCGGATCCGATTCCCATACGTGCACGTACGGCGCGCTCGGCGCCTTCGGCACGGGGATGGGCGCGACCGACATCGCCGGCTGCATGGCGATCGGCACGTTCTGGCAGATCGTCCCGGGCACGATCGTCGTCGAGCTCGCCGGTGAGAAGCGCGGATTCGTCGCCGGCAAGGATCTCATCCTCGCCCTGATCGCCGAGATCGGCGTGGGCGGCGCGACGAACATGGCGCTCGAGTTCGTGGGGGACGGCGCCTCGTCGCTCTCGATCGACGAACGGCTGGCGGTGTCGAACATGGCGGTCGAGGCCGGCGCCGACACCGGGCTCTTCCCGGCGGACGACATCACCGCCGCCTACCTCGAGGGACGCACGGACAAGCTGTGGGCGCCGGAGCGCTCCGACCCCGACGCGGAGGTGGCCCGGCACGTCAGGATCGACGTCCCCGCCCTCCCGCCGCTCGTCGCTGCCCCGCACTCACCCGGCAACGTCGTGCCGCTCGCCGACGTGCTCGGGCGCAGGATCGACCAGGTCTACATCGGCAACTGCGCGAACGGCACCATGACCGACCTGCGCCAAGCCGCCGACGTACTGCGCGGCCGCGCGGTGCACGAGCGTTGCCGCGCGATCATCGTGCCGGCCTCGCAGCGGATCTACCGAGAAGCCCTCGCCGAGGGCCTGCTCGACCTCTTCGTCGAGGCCGGCTGCGTCGTCTCCACGCCGACGTGCGGCGCCTGCTTCGGCGGCCACAGCGGGGTGCTCGCTGCGGGCGAGACCGCGATCACGACGACGAACCGCAACTTCAAGGGCCGGATGGGGTCACCCGACGCGGGCGTCTACCTCGCCAACGCCTGGGTGGCCGCCGCGGCCGCCGTCGCCGGCGAGATCGCCGATCCCGCCGAGCTGATCGGGGAACCCGCGTGATCATCGAGGGTCGCGCGCTCGTGATCGCGCAGGACAACGTTGACACCGACGTCCTCTACCCGGGGCAATACCTGAACGTTCTCGACGTCGGCGAGATGGCGACACACCTCTTCGAGGGCCTCGACCCGGCACTGCGCGATCAGCTCACGGACGACACGATCCTGGTCGCCGGCGAAAACTTCGGCACCGGGTCGTCCCGGGAGAACGTACCGATCGCGATGAGGGCCGCGGGTATCCGCTGCGTCGTGGCAAAGAGCTTCGCCCGGATCTTCCATCGCAACTGCATCAACCTCGGCCTGCCGGCGATCGCGTGCCCCGCCGCCGCCGCGGCCGCGACGACCGGTGCGATGGTCCGGATCGAGCCGGACACGGGCACGATCGAGGTGGACGGCGACTCGTACGCGGCGACCCCTTTGCCCCCGTTCATGCTCGAGCTGCTGCGCTCGGGCGGGCTCGTGCCCTGGATCGGCGAGCGGCAGTCCGGCTCTCCGTCCGCGACCGCGCCGTGACGGCAGGCAGGCTCGAAGGGAAGACCGCGGTGATCACGGGGGCCTGCGGTGGCATGGGGACCGTGGCGTGCAGGACGTTCTGCGAGGAGGGCGCATCCGTGCTCGGCGTCGACGTTGCCGAGGAGGCAGGCGAGCGCCTCGAAGCCGAGCTCCAGGGCGCTGGGCTGGACTTCGTCTTCCAGCGCTGCGACGTCACGTCCTCCGCCGACGCGAGCGGTGTCGCGGCGGTCGCCCGCGAGCGTTTCGGCGGTCTCGACGTGCTCTACAACAACGCTGGCACGATCCTCGGGAAGCCGCTCCTCGAGACGACGGACGACGAGTGGGACCGCGTGATCGGCGTGAACCTGCGCGGCGCGTTCCTGACCATGCGGGCACTCGCGCCGCTCATGGAGGGCCGGCGCGGATCGATCGTCAACGTCGCGTCGGGTCTCGGCCTCGTCGGCGCGCCGCACATGAGCGCCTACTGCGCCTCGAAGGGCGGGCTCGTGCTGCTGACGAAGGCCGCGGCGCTCGAGCTCGGGCCCGCGATCCGCGTCAACGTCCTCTGCCCCGGCGTCATCGACACGCCCATGCCGCGCGGCCTCGCAGACTCGCTCCCACCCGAGCTGGGTCGGAAGCTGCTGCGTGAGTGGGAAGCGTCCCACGTGGCGAAGCGGCTGGGAACGCCCGCCGAGGTGGTCGCGGTAGCCGTGTTCCTGGCGAGCGACGAGGCGAGCTTCGTCACGGGCGCCGCCATCCCCGTCGATTCCGGTATCACGGCGGCGTGACCGCCGTGGGCCCGGCCAGGACGAGCTCGATGTACAACGGCAACCGGCTCAAGCTCGGCCTCTTCGGCTTCAACTGCGAGGGCGGGATGGCGATCACGACCGCGCCCGAGAACTGGTCGCCGACCTGGGAGAACAACATCGAGGTCGCCCGGAAGGCGGAGCAGGCCGGCCTCGAGTTCGTGCTGCCGATCGGGAGATGGCGCGGCTACGGCGGCAAGTCGGACTTCCAGGGGATCTCCTTCGAGACGATCACGTGGGCGGCCGGCTTGCTTGCCCACACGACTGCGCTCACCGTGTTCGGCACGATCCACGCCCCGATGTTCCACCCCATCGTCGCCGCCAAGCAGATGGCCACGGTCGACCTGCTCTCCGAGGGGCGCTTCGGGCTCAACCTGGTCTGCGGCTGGAACCAGGACGAGTTCGACATGTTCGGCAAGGAGCAGCTCGAGCACGACGCGCGCTACGAGTACGGGCAGGAGTGGCTCGACGTCGTGCGCACGGTCTGGCGCGAGGACGAGCCTGTGAGCTTCGACGGGCGCTTCTTCGAGCTCAACCGGCTGATCGGCCGGCCGAAGCCGTACGCCGGGTCGGAACCGGTGCTCATGAACGCCGGCTACTCGCCGGCCGGGAGGGCATTCGCGATGCGCAACTGCGAGTTCCTGCTCACGTCGCTGATCGACGTCGAGAGCGGCCGGCGCGACGTCGACGAGGTGCAGGAGGCCGCACGCCGCGACCATGGCAGGCACATCGACCTGATCGGCACCGCCTACGTCGTCTGTCGACCGACGCGCGTCGAGGCGGAGGAGTTCCACCGCCACTACGCCGTCGAGCATGCCGACTGGGAGGCCGCCGACCACCTCATGGAGCTCGCCGGCGTGCACGCGCAGTTCTTCCCGCCCGACCACTACCAGCAGTTCCGCCAGCGGTTCGCCGGCGGCCACGGCATGTATCCGATCGTGGGCGACCCCGACCACGTCGCCGACGAGCTCGAGCGCATCGCCGCTGCGGGCTTCGCCGCGCTCGCCTTCTCCTTCATCGACTACGTGAGCGAGCTCGACCTCTTCCGAGACGAGGTGCTCCCCCGACTCGAGGCCCGCGGGCTGCGCGAGCGACTGTAGCGAGCGGTTCTGCTCCCTACTCGGGATCCTCGAGCCTGAAGCCGACCCTGAGCGCGACCTGGGTGTAGGACACCGAGCCTTCCTCGATATAGCCCCGGATCTCGCCCACTTCGAACCAGTCGAGATTCCGCACGGTCTTGCTCGCACGTGCGATCGCGTTGCGGATGGCCTGGTCGATCCCGTCCTTCGACGTGCCGACGACGTCGGTGACGCCGTACGTGTGCTCCTCCATGGTCTCCTCCTCTCGCCGCTGCCAGCAGCGGGGAGGCTCAGGTCGTCTGCGACTGTCGGCGCGTCGCGCAGCAGGTACGCGGAGTGGAGCAGATCGGGATTGTCGCGCAGCTCGGCGGCGGTTCCGTGGTAACGGATGCGGCCGCCCTCGAGCACGTAGGCCGAGGTCGCGAGGGCGAGCGCGACGTGCGCGAACTGCTCGATCAGCAGAACCCCGACGCCAGACTCGGCGACCGACGCCAGCGTCGGTACCAGTCGCTTCACGATCACGGGCGCGAGCCCGAGCGACAGCTCGTCGACGAGCAGGATCGCAGGACGTGAGACGAGCGCCTGGGCGAGGACGACCATCTGCTGCTCGCCGCCCGAGAGCGAGCGCCCCGGTACGTCCCAGCGCTTCTTCAGCTCCGGGAACAGCTCGAGCGCGTACGCCGTTCCAGTCTCGGCGTCTTCGCGACTCAGCGAGTAGGTCGCGACGCGGAGGTTGTCCGCGACCGTGAGCTCGGGGAGCAGCCGGCGGCCCTCCGGGACGACCGCCACGCCGGCCGCGCGAATCCGCTCGGGCCGCCGCCGCGTCAGGTCGTTGTCGCCGAGGACGACGCGGCCGGACGCCGGGCGAAGCACTCCGGCGACGGCGAGCACGAGCGTCGACTTGCCGGCGCCGTTCGGGCCGAGCAGCGTCGTCACCTCACCCGTGGGGATGTCGAGCGACACCTCACGCACGACCATGCGCGAGCCTCGCGGGACCGAGAGCGCCTCCAGGCGTAGTCCGGCCGATGTCCCGACCGGCAGCGCTCAAAGCTCCTCCTCGGTTCCGAGGTACGCACGCATGACGTGCTCGTCGCGCAGCACCTCGGCCGTGGGTCCCGAAGCGATCAGCTTGCCGAAGTCGAGCACGGCGGTCGTCTGGCAGCACGCCGAGACGAGGCTCATGTCGTGGTCGACGAGGATGACGAGCGCGCCGAACTTCTCGGGGATGCTCGAGATCATCACGGCCGAGATGCTCGGTCTCCTCGTCGGGTAACCCGGCCGCCGGCTCGTCCAGCAGGACCACACGCGGCTTGCCGGTGACGGCACGCGCGACCTCCACCAGCCGGCGCTCACGCGCGCCCAGCACCGCGACCGTCTGGCTCGCGACCTTGTCCAGGCCGACGAAGGCGAGCGCTTCCGCCACCTCCTCGCGGCGCGACGAGCGGTTGCTCGAGGTGTTCTCGTGCACCATCAAGACGTTGTCGAAGACCGAGAGATCCTCGACCGCCTGCTCGGTCTGAAAGGTGCGGCGCAGCCCCCAGCGAGCCCGGCGGTAGTCGGCCATGGCGAGGATGTCCTCGCCGAAGGCGCGCACCGAGCCCGCCGCGGGTCTCACGAAGCCGCTGAGGACGTTGAAGAACGTCGTCTTCCCGGCGCCGTTGGGCCCGATCAGCCCGCACGTGCCGCCGGGGAACGTCACGGTCATGCCGTCGATGGGGATCACGCCGCCGAAACGGACCGTCAGGGCGCTCACCTCGATCATGCCGCCGAGCCCTTCCCGGACCACTTCAGGTACAGCCGGCCCAGCCCCCGCCGGAGCTTCGCCAGGTCCTTCGGCACCTGGTCGATCAGCCCGCCGGGCGCGGTCAGGAGCACCTGCAGGACACCGACTCCGAACAGGATCGTCAGCAGCTCCGTCGACACCCCCCAGTCGTCGAGCAGCGCCGGGAGCAGCCGCAGGAAGAGCGCCGCCAGGATCGCCCCCCAGATGCTGTAGATGCCGCCCATCAGGACGACGGCGAGGAGGATGATCGAGTTCTGGGTCGGGAACTGGTTCGTGTTGACCCCGCCGGTGGCGGCTGCCAGCAGCCCGCCCGCAACGCCGGCCATGAACGACGCGAGCGCGAAGGCCCACAGCTTGTAGAGCGTCGTGTTCACGCCCGAGGCGAGCGCGGTCGGCTGGCTCTGTCGGATCGCGGCCCAGGCACGGCCCGCCTTCCCCCGCACGTGCCAGAGGGCGAGCAGGAACATGAGGCCGGCGACGATGACGCAGTAGCGGTAGTAGGCGGTTCCCCCTTCCGCCATGGCGGGCCGCGGGAGGAGCGACGACGACCCGCCGGCGGCAGTGTTGCCGAAGAAGCCGCCGCCGCCGTTGGGGAACTGGGCAACCCGGAGCACGACACCGATCGCCCCTGCCGCCATGAGCGTAATCAGGGCCAGGTACAGGCCGCTGAGCCGCAGCGCCGGCAGCCCGATCAGCGTCCCGATGAGGCCGGTGACCACGCCGGCGATGAGGAGCAGCAACGGAAACGGGATCGAGGTCGCGTAGTCGAGCCGAAGCGCCACCCACGCGCCCACGGCGAGCAGGGCGAACTGGCAGAGAGAGACCATTCCGACGCGCCCGATCAGCAGGCCGAGGCCGAGCGTGACGACGCTGTAGATCACGACCGAGGTCATGACCTGCAGCCAGAAGCTGTCGAGCAGCTCCGGCAGCCCGAGCAGGACGAACGCGAGCAGCCCGACGATGACCAGCAGACGGACCGGGCTCACGAGCGAGTAGCGCGGGCGGGCACCCAGGACAGAGGCGCTCTCACCGGCAGCAGAAGTGCGTACCGCGCCCATCAGCTCTACGTTCGCCCGATCAGCTGCGGCTTGCGCGCGAACCACAGGAGCGCGACGATCGCGAGCACGAACGGCGTCATCGTGCGGTAGTCCGCAAGAGACGAGAAGGCGTTCAGGAACGAGTACACGACCCCGATGACCATGCCGGCCGCGAGCGTCACCCACAGCGAGCGCAGCTGGCCGATGAGCGCCGCCGCCAGCGCTGGAATCACGAGGAAGGTCAGCCCGGCGATGTCGAGGCCCGACGAGGTTGGAGAGCAGCAGCCCGGACGCGCCGCACACGAGCCCGGAGCCGAACCACGCGGCCCCCTCCACGCGCCGCACGGGAACGCCGAGCATGGCCGTGACCTCACGGTCGTTTGCGAGCGACCGCATCGCCGTGCCGAGTTTCGTGACACGAAGGAAGAACGCCGTGCCCGCGGTCACCAGGATCGGGAAGGCGACGCCGATGATCTGCGTCCAGCTGACGCGTACGTCGCCGAGCGCGTAGTTCCAGCGAGACGTCGGCAGAGTGATCGAGTGCGCGTCGCGGCCCCAGACCCACTGCATCAACCCGAGCAGGATCAGGAGGAGCCCGAGCGTGGCCACCGCCTTGACGAGCGGGTCCCGCCCTGCGAACGGCGGGCCGAAGATGACGCCGTAGACGAGCGTCGCGACGCCGCCGAATAACACGCACACGAGGTACGCTGAGGCCTCGGGTATCCCGGTGCGGTCGAGCAGCGACCACGTGATCAGAGCGCCCATCGCTCCGATCGCTCCGTAGGCGAGGTTGAGGACCCCGGTCGCCCGATACAGCACGACCAGGCCCACGCCGGACATCGCGAACACGCCCCCGAGCGCCAGGCCGAGCACGAGGTACGGCTTGTAGATCAGGCCGAGGAGGAGGGTCGGCTCGAGGTCAGGCATCGGTAGCTGCTGGCACCCAGGTCTCGCTTCGTCCGGAAGCTGGCGGACGTGCGACCTGTGGCACCGCCCGGAGGCGGTGCCACAGTGTCACGCTCCGCTCGATCACTCGAGATGATCGTCGATTTCGGTGCGAAGGGCTAGCCCGTGTTCAGACCCAGCTCGGCCTCGGCGGCCCGGATCGCGTCGAGCGGGTTGCCCGGCAGGGCCGCGATGTCGAAGCACTCCTCGACCTGCACCATGTTGCCGTCCTGAGGGGCGACCGTGAGGTCGGTGTTGTTGGACACGTTCGAGCCGACCGTCGAGTCGTAGTACCACGGCTTGCACCAGATGTCGCTCACGAAGTTCGTGATCGACCTGAAGGCCTCGTTGACGCTCTCCGTGGTGATATCACCCTCGATCGAGAGCAGGGCGTCCGTCGCAACCCTTCCGGCCAGGTAGCCCATCTGGGAGAAGCTCGAGCTCGGGATGTCGGGCGCGTACTGCTCCCTGACCTCGTTCATGTGGTTCTGGTCCGGCTGACCGGAGTCGAGCACGTTGAACTCGGCGTTGATGAGGAACTTGCCGTTCCACGCCTCGCTGAGCTCCGCCGCGACCGACGGGTCGTTCGGAGGCGTCGAGCTGGCCCAGATCACCGAGTCGACGAGGCCCTGCTGCTCGATCGCCTGCAGGAGCGGCAGCACCGTCGGGCCCGTGAAGTCGAGCACGACGCCGCCGCCCTCGCCGGCCTCGCCGACAAGCCGCTGGGCGAGCCCGGCCGGGTCGGCGATGGGCACGTCCTCGAGGATGCTGATGCCCTCCATGCCGTTCTGCTCGGCGAACTCGACGACGCCACTGTTGATGACGTCGAAGCCGGGCTGGTTCGGGGAGACGACGACCATCTTGCCCGTCGCCCCCGCGTTCAGCGCCGCCTGCGCGCCGCCGAGGCTCGAGTAGTACGGGCCCATGTTCACCGCGGAGAAGTTCGGCTGCGTGAAGCAGGCCTGGTCGACGCCGGCGATGATCGGGTAGAAGCCCTGCTCCGCGTAGTACTGCCCGTTGACGCTGCAGTCGATGATGCTCGTGTTGCCGACGAGGCCGACCACGCCGTCCTGCTCGATCAGCTTCGTGGCGAGCGAGGCGATCTGCTGCGGGTCGATCTGCTCCTCTTCCATGATGAACTCGATCGGGCGGCCGTTGATGCCGCCGTTGTCGTTCACGCACTCGAAGTACGCGCCCGCCATGCCGCCGATCCACGTGAAGTCGATGCCGGGGACGTTCGTGACGATGGCGCCGATCTTGATCGGCTCGCCCGACGCCGCTTCGCCCGTTCCGAGACCACACGCACCGGAGGCCTGGATGTTGCTGCCACCACCGGTTGCGGGCTCTTCTGCCGGTGCCTCTCCAGTCTCGGCCGGCTCTCCAGTCTCGGCCGGCGGCTCGGCGGGCTCCGCGGGCGGCTCGGCTGGCTCTGCCGGCGCCGGCTCGGCCGGCGGCGCAGCCTCCTCGTCGTCGCCGCCGCAAGCGGCGGCCACAACCGCGAGGCCGGCGACGAGCGCAACGAGCGCCAGAAGCGACCTCCACTTCAACGTCTCGGAGCCGACCTTGAGTCTCATGGATGGTTCCCTCCTCCTCCGTCGGGCACGTTCACCGATTTGTCCGCTGTGCGAACGGCAGTGCGGCCAGCGCACGGTACTCCGAACCGGCGGGTGCTGTCAAGCACCCATGGCTCTGGCACTTTCGACGACGAATCGCGGAAGAGTGTTAGGTGATCAGACGCCGCGAGCGGTCACATGGCCGAGCCGAACGATACGAGATCGTATACGTTCCCGTGGCCCGGCCCGGTCTGCATCAGGCGTCCATTCGAATCACGGCCTTCATGACCTCGCCGGGGTGCTCCAGCGCATACGTAAGCCCGTCCGGAGTCTGCTCGAAGGGGAACTCGTGCGTGACGAGCCCCGCTGCGAGCTCCCGGTTGCGATCGACCAGGGCCACCGCCGCCGCGAACTCCTCGGCCGAGCAACAGCTCACGCCGAGCAGGTCGAGCTCGCGGAAGACAAGCGATCCGACCGCCACCTCGACGACCTCCTCCGAGATGCCGACGACCACGACACGGCCCGCCGTGGCGACCGCGTGCACCGCGGCCTGGATCAGCTTCGCGGACCCGGTCGCGTCCACGATCACGGGTGGCCCCTCGCCACCGGACCAGTCGCGGACCTCCCCGACGAGATCGGCGCCGTCGCCGACCTCGAGGACGTCGGCGCCGAGCAGTCCGCCGTGCTCGAGACGGCTCGCGATCCGGTCGACGAGGAGCACGGAGGCGCCGCGGTCGCGCGCCGCGAGCGTCACGCCCTGCCCGATCGGCCCTGCGCCGAGCACGACGACGCGCTCGCCCTCGTCGATCCGCGCGCGGCCCGCAGCACGTACTCCGATCGAGATGGGCTCGACGAGCGCCGCGACTGCCGGCTCCTGATCGCCGACCGGGAAGAGTTGCGCGGCAGGGAGCAGAAGCCGCTCCTGGAGCGCGCCGTCGAGGTGGACGCCGAGGATTCGGATCCGCGAGCAGGCGTTGCCGCGACCGACCGAGCACGGGTAGCACTCCCCGCACGCCAGCACGGGCCAGAGCGCGACGCGGTCGCCCGGCCGCACGCCCTCGACGCCCAGTCCGACCTCGTCGACGACAGCGCAGACCTCGTGACCCTGGATGCGCGGGAACAGCGGCCCCAGCTCGCCGAGAAAGAGGTGGAAGTCCGACCCGCAGATACCGACCGCCTCCGGACGCACGATCGCTTCAGCCGGCCCGGGCCGGCGCGGCTCCGGTACGTCCGCGATCGCCATCGTCCGCTCGGCGCTCGTGACGGCCGCACGCACGCTCAGCTCTCCGCGTCGGGCGGGTAGACGGCATCGGGCTCCTGCACTAGCCCCGGAGGCCAGTCGAAGATCTCGCTGACGAAGCCCAGCTCCCGCTCGGTGTCGTGGTAGGAGAACGTCACGCCGTTGTAGACGCCGCCGGTGATGGACGGGTGTCCCTTCGCCTCGAGCATGCCGCTCGCCGCCGCGTAGCCGGGTGCCGCAAGGCCGATGTGATGCACGCCCTCGCCTCTGGCACCCAGGAACTCGGCGTAGATGCTCTCGTCGTCGAGCGGCTCGATCAGCTCGATGAAGACGCCGCCGAGCCGCGCCAGCGCCAGGCGAATGGCGAACTCGGCGGGCTGTCCGTCGCGGGTCATGTGCTGCACCGTGCCGGGGTCGAACTCGTAGACCTGCCACGGCCCGATGCCGTAGTCGTCCCAGTACCTGCGCATGGCGGCGTCCAGGTCCCGCACGACCACCGCCACCTGGAGCACGTCGGTGAAGACCGGCTCGGTCACGATCGACCTCCGTCAGCTGTCGAGAATGGTGCACCCGCCGCGCGGGCGCACACCACGCCACTATCGCGCGACCGCTCCCGTGTCGATCGGCTCGAGCATCGCGATGATCTCGTCCCTCTGGTCGGCGAACTGCGGTGGGACCTGGAACTCGGCGCCCAGGCTCTCGAAGTCCTCGTCGAGCAGGAAGCCCTCCGGGACCGACCAGGCGTACTCGAAGAGGGCGCCGCTCGGGCTCCGGTTGTACACGGACTTGAAGTAGCCGCGGTCCTTCATCTCGGAGCAATCCGTATAGCCGAGCCCCTCGAGCCAGTCCTTCGCCTGCTGCTGGCGCTCCGAGTCGACGACGTCCCAGGCCACGTGGTGAACCGTGCCCTCGCCGAACTTCCAGGTGCCGACCGGCACGTCGGGCTCGTGCACGACGTCGATCCGGCGCCCGTGACCGGTCTCGTCGCCGACCTCGTACTCCTGGGCCGAGCCCTCGCTCGAGATCAGCTTCCCGTCCAGGCCGCGCACGATGTACTCCCCAATCTCTTCCGGGTCGTGGACCGAGATCGTGATGCCGTGTCCGCCCCGGATCGCATGCTCCGCCGAGACCCCGTTGCCGTCCCACGGCTCCCGCGGGTCCGGCCCGGTCTCACCGACGAACGCGTACTCGATGCCGCACGGGTGCGCGAAGTGCAGCCGCTCGGTCCCGAAACGCTGCACCGTTTCGTGGGTGATGTCGTTGGCCGAGAGCCGGTCGGCCCAGAAGCCGATCGAGTCGGCAGGCACGGACAGGTTGAGCAGCTTGATCTGATTCGCCCCCCGGCGGCCCATCACGCCGGCCTGGCGAAACGGGAAGGTCGTCAGGATCGTGCTGGCGTCGCCGCGGCGGTTTGCGTAGTAGAGGTGGTAGATCGGCACTTTGCCGTCGTACAGCGCCGTCTTCTTGACGTTGTAGAGCCCCAGCACGCCGGTATGGAAGTCGTAATCCTCCTGGGCCGGTCCCACCGACATCGTCAGGTGGTGCAAGCCTCGAATGAGAGCCATCCGCTGGCCTCCTTCCGTTGTTCGCGTTGCGAACATCAGTACGACACGCGCACGGTACTGCGCCTTCTCCGCGACTGTCAAGCCAGTAGCCACCGCACTCGGGGCCCGGCCCTGCCTCGACTTGACAGCCGCGCCCGCGCGCTTGTACCGTGCGCTAGCCGTACTCTTGTTCGGATAGCGCACTCAAGTGCCTCTGTCTGTCATCGTCCCGAGCGTTGCTCGCTGCAACCTTTGTGTTGGCTAACACAAGCACGCAGGCGGGCCTCTGCCGCGGCGTTGGACCCTGTCTCCCCGCCGGAAAGAGGCGCGTGATCCTACGCGCGCGAAGCCGTAGGCGACACCTGTGCGAGGCTCGCGGAGATCTGTTCCGCGGTGCGCAGGAGCGCCGGCAGGAAGCGCTTTCTGAGCTCTTCCGTGGAGACTCTCGGGGCCGCAGCCGAGGCGTTCAGCGCCGCGATCGTCCGTCCGTTCGCTCCTCTGATCGGGGCGGCGACGGAGCGCAGACCGATCTCGAGCTCCTGATCGACGAGCGCCCAACCCTGCTCGCGGACCTCGGCGACGGCGGCCAGCAGGGCGTTCGGAGCGACGATCGTGTGCGGGGTGAACTGCTCGAGCTCGTACTCCGACAGGTAGGCGTCCAGCTCGGCCTCCAGCAGGTCGGCGAGGAGGACGCGGCCCATCGAGGTCGCATGAGCCGGGAGCCGGGTCCCGACACCGAGCGCGATGGTCATGATGCGCCGCGTCGGCACGCGGGCCACGTAGACGATGTCGGGGAGATCGAGCGTCGCGGCGGAACAGGACTCGTGCGTCTCCTGGACGAGATCCTCCATCAGAGGCTGCGCGATCTCCCAGAGGTTCAGCGAGGAGAGGTACGCCCAGCCGAGCGTGAGCACGCGCGGGGTCAGCGAGAAACGCCTGCCGTCCGAGCGCACGTGGCCGAGCTTCTCCAGCGTGAGGAGGATCCGCCGCGCCGTCGCGCGTGTCATGCCGGTCAGGCGAGCGACCTCGCTGAGCGTGAGCGACGGATGCTCGTGGGAGAAGACCTGGATCACGGCGATCCCGCGCTCGAGCGACTGGAGATGCTGCTTGGTCCCGGCCGTCGCCTCCGCCATGCGCGCCTACTGTACACGCTTCGTGCCCATAGCGAACACGTGTGTGCCTGGCGAACATGAGGGCTGGAAAACGGCTCCCTGCAGCACTCATGCCACTTGCGGAGGCGGTCGCGATGCACGTCCGGGACGGCGATTCCGTCGCGCTCGAGGGGTTCACCCACCTCATACCGTTCGCGGCCGGGCACGAGATCGTCCGGCAGGGCCGTCAGGAGCTCACGCTCATGCGCATGACGCCCGACCTCGTCTACGACCAGATGATCGGGGTGGGTGCGGCGACGCGGCTGGTCTTCTCGTATGGAGGCAATCCAGGGGTGGGGTCGCTGCACCGTTTTCGCGATGCCGTGGAGAATGGCTGGCCGCGTCCGCTCGAGGTGCTGGAGCACTCGCACGCGGGGATGGCGAACGCGTACGTGGCCGGTGCGGCCAGGCTCCCGTTCGCGGTGCTGCGCGGGTACGCGGGGACCGATCTGGCGACGCGCAACCCGGCGGTCGCCTTTGTCGACTGCCCGTTCAGCGGGCAGCGTCTGACGGCTGTGCAGGCGCTCAACCCCGACGTGGCAGTGATCCACGCGCAGCAGGCCGACCGGCAGGGGAACGTCATGCTGTGGGGTCTGAGCGGTGTGCAGAAGGAGACTGTGCTCGCCGCGAGCCGCGCGATCGTGACCGTCGAGGAGGTCGTCCCGGAGCTGACCGCGAGGCCGCACTCGGTGATCCTCCCGGCCTGGACGATCGCCGCGGTCGCCGTCGTCCCCGGAGGCGCGTGGCCGTCGTACGCGGCCGGATATTCGGTGCGCGACAACGACTTCTACGCGGCCTGGGACGCGATCTCTCGCGACCGGGATCGCTTCACCGCCTGGATGCAGGAGCACGTGCTGAATAAGCCCGTCGAGACGGCGGCGGCAACGTGAGCGCGGCGGCCGCCACCGCCGAGGAGGTCATGACCGTGAACGCCTCGCGTGAGCTGCGCGACGGCCAGGTCTGCCTCGTCGGCGTCGGCCCTCCGAACGCGGCGGCGAACCTCGCGCGACGACTGCATGCCCCCGCCTGCGTGCTCGTCTACGAATCGGGTGCAATCGGGGCGAAGCCGCTGCGGTTGCCGCTCTCCATCGGCGACGACGACCTCGCGGCGACGGCGGACGAGCTGGTCTCTGTCCCGGAGATGTTCAACTACTGGGTCGGGGGCGGCCGCATCGACGTCGGCTTCCTCGGTGCGGCCCAGATCGACCGCTACGGCAATATCAACACCACGGTCATCGGACCGTACGAGCAGCCGCGCGTCCGGCTTCCGGGCGCCGGCGGCGCCCCGGAGATCGCGGCCGGCGCTCGCGAGGTGATCGTCATGCTGCGCCACTCGCCGCGCGCGCTGGTCGAACGGCTCGACTTCGTCACATCCGTAGGTCGAGGGGCCGACGGGCAGTCCCGTGCCAAGCTCGGCCTTCCCGGTGCGGGGCGCACCACCGTCATCACCGATCTCGCGACGCTGCGCCCTCGGGACGACGGCAGCGAGCTCGAGGTCGCGGCCGTGAACGACGGTGTCAGCGTCGATGACGTTCGCGAGGCGACGGGCTGGGAGCTCCTCGTGCGCGAGCCCGTGACCGCCACCGAGCCGCCGACGGATCTGGAGCTCGAGACGCTCCGGAGCCTCCGCGACGGTCAGCTGCCGTCGGATCGTGGGGTAGGCTGAGCTGGGAGCGCTGGTGGCGAGGCACACGCACTCGGAGTCCCCAGGGGAGCGGCGCGAGGACGCGTCGGGCTCGCCGTCGCACATCGACGGGGAGAAGTTCCGCGACACCATCGGTCACTTCGCGAGCGGGGTGACGATCATCACCGCCCAGCACGACGGGACGAACTTCGGAGTCACCGCGAACGCCGTCACGTCCGTGTCACTCGAGCCGGCGATGCTGCTCGTCTGCCTGAACCGGAAGTCCAGGACCCAGGGCGCCGTCAGCCGGAGCAGAGCCTTTGCCGTGAACATCCTCGAGGAGCGTCAGGGCGACCTCGCGGTGCGTTTCGCCATGACCGGCCCCGGCAAGTTCGACGGTGTCGACGTGCGGCACGGCGACATCGGAAGCCCGCTGATGCAAGGCGCGCTCGCCCATCTCGAGTGCTGGGTGATGGAGGAGGTCGCGGCGGGAACGCACGTCGTCTACCTCGGAGGCGTGCATCGAGCCGAGTACTTTCCCGGGGAGCCGCTCGCCTACTTCCGCGGGCGCTTCGGACAACTCGAGCTCGACCGCGACGTGCCGGCCGACGCGGACATCCTCGATCCCGCTCTGAGCCAGCACTTCCACGACGCGCTGACGTTCTTCACGCACGGATAGCCGGTGGAGCACGGGAAGCCCTGCCGTCCGTGATCGTTCGCTGGGGACTCGCCGAGCTTCCCGCCGTCCTCGCCGAGCTCGAGGTCGAGCGGCCGCTGCTCGTCACGAGCAAGCGCTGGGCCGAGCTCGAGCTTCCGGTCGAGCTGCGTTACACGGGCGTCGGTCCCCACGCCGACGCGCGAGGGGTCGAAGGGGCGCTTGCGCTCGCCCGCGACTCGGACGCCGACGTTCTCGTCCCGCTCGGCGGCGGCAGCGCGATCGACAGCGCCAAGGCAGTCTCGTCCGAGACCGGGCTTCCGATGATCTCCGTGCCGACGACCTACAGCGGCGCGGAGTGGACGCCCTTCTTCGGGTCGCGCGACGCCGAGACCGGGATCAAGCGCGCCGGGGGCGGAGCCCGCGTCGAGGGGATCGTCTACGAGCCCGAGCTGACGCTTGGCCTTCCCGCGGCCGAGAGCGGCGGCACTGCCATGAATGCACTCGCACACTGCGCGGAAGCGCTGTACTCGCGCGATCGAGAGCCTGAAACCGACCAGGAGGCGCTGGCCGGCGCGAGCCTCATCTCACGCTGGACGCCCGCGGTGCTCGCAAACGGCTCCGACCTCGCGGCGCGCACCGAGCTCCTGCGCGGCGCCATGCACGCCGGCGCTGCCCTCGGGGCCGGGATGGGCGTCGCGCACGCGATGGCGCAGGCGCTCGGGGGACGGTTTGGCCTCCCCCACGGTGCGATGAACGCGATCTGCCTTCCGGCCGGCCTGCGCTTCAACGCCGAGGTGGCTGCGGCCGAGCTCGCGCGGCTCGCCGACGCGATGGCGTGCTCCGACCCGATCGAGCGTGCCGAGGAGCTCGCAGCGCTGTCCGTGCCGACGCGGCTGCGCGACCACGGCGTCCCCGCCGACGAGCTCGACGCGGTCGCAGAGGCGGCAGCGGAGCGAGCGGCGGCGAAGACGAACCCGCGCCCGGCATCCGCGGCCGAGATACTCGAGCTGCTACGAAGCGTCTGGTAGCGAGGCTGAACTGCAAACGACCAGGAGGTGCTCGCGCGATGATCGAGGAAGGTAGCCCCGCCCCAGACTTCGAGCTGAAGGACGACGCCGGCCATACGGTGCGGCTCTCGGATTTCCGCGGCAGCCTCGTTGTCCTCTACTTCTATCCCAAGGACGACACGCCCGGCTGTACGAGGCAGGCCTCTGAGCTGCGCGATGCGTACGGCGAGCTCCGCGGGCGGGGTGCCGTGCTCCTCGGCGTCAGCCCGGACGACGAGGAGTCCCACACGCGCTTCAGGGAGAAGTTCAACCTGCCGTTCCCGCTGCTCGCCGACACGGACTGGGCCGCCGCGAAGGCCTTCGACGTCATCGGCGAGCGGAGCTTCGACGGAGGGCCTCCCAAGCCGTCGATCCGCCGCTCGACGTTCGTCATCGCCGCCGACGGCACGGTGGCACGCGCGATGTACGACGTCGAGCCCGACGGCCACGCCGACACCGTGCTCGCCGCGCTTCCGTAGAGTCACAGCGAGGCGCTAGGAGAGCTCCGCCCGGACGACGGCCGCGGCATCGGCAAGCGCACACAGCTTCGCGTAGGCGCTCGCGCGCGGGAGATACTTCATGCCACAGTCCGGCGCGGGCATGAGCCGCTCGGGGGCGACGTGGCGAAGCGCCTCACGGATGCGCTCGGCGACGAGCTCCGTGCTCTCCACGGCCGGGTCGTCCGTGGAGACGACGCCGAAGACCACGGTCTTCTCCGGGATCCGCTCGAGCACGGCCGGGTCGAGGCCGGGCTGCGCCGCCTCGATGGAGATCTGGTCGACCGGGCTGTCGTTCAGCTCCTCGAGGAACGAGTACGCCGCGGGCTTGTCCTTCACGAACTGCCCGTACCCGAAGCACATGTGCAGCGCCGTCACGCCCTCGACGCCGTCGAGGGCCCGCTCGATCACCTCCACACCGTAGGCGCGGGCACTGTCCGGCGCGACCTGCAGGTAGGGCTCGTCCAGCTGGACGACGTCGGCGCCGGCCGCGAACAGCGCCTTCGCCTCCTCGTTGACGGCCGCCGCGAAGTCGAGCGCCATCGCCCGCTCGTCGCGGTAGTGCTCGTCCTGCGTCTGGCGGGCGAGCGTGAACGGCCCGGGGATCGTGATCTTGATCCGCCGGTCGGTGCTCGCGCGCAGGAGCTCGACGTCCCTCACCTCCACCGGCCGCACGCGGCGGATCGGCCCCACGATGCGCGGCGCTTCGCTCGGAAGCCCGCTGCGCCCGATGAACGTCCCGGGGTTGTCGACGTCGATACCCGAGAGCGCGTTCGCGAAGCGGTTCGAGTAGCTCTCGCGGCGCGCCTCACCGTCGGTGACGAGATCGATCCCGGCGCGCTCCTGGTCCCGGACGGCGAGGAACGTGGCGTCGTCCTGGGCCTGCTCCAGGTGCTCGGGAGCCACGCGCCAGAGCTCGCGCGCAAGGGCGCGCGGCGGCGGCCGCTTCGAGAGCCGCTCGCGGTCGATCAGCCAGTCCGGCTGCGGGTAGCTGCCGACGACAGTCGTCTCGAGCAGCCTGCCGCCCACCCGACTCCCTACTCGGCGCGGGCGGTCGGCATCGAGACGATCGCCCGCCCGACGATCTCGTGGCGGTCGAGCGCCTCGTAGGCCTCCTGGGCCTGCTCGATCGCATAGCGCCGCGTCACGTTCCTGCCCACGTCGACGACGCCCCGTTCGACAAGGCCGAGCAGCGTCGGCATGTCCGACCGGGGGCGCGCACCGTACGAGCCCTGGATGCGCAGTCCGCGGCGGACGAGCCGGGTGACGTCGATCGGTGCCCGCACGTCGGCGGGCGTGATCCCGACCGCGACGAGCCTGCCGCCGTCCCGGAGCATGCCGAGCGCCTGCAGGAAGGTCTGCTCGCGCCCCAGCACCTCGAACGCGACGTCGACGCCGCCGCCGGTCAGCTCCAGCAGCCGCTCGACGGGATCTCCCTCCGAGGCGTCGATCGCGTCGGTCGCCCCGAGGGCGCGCGCCGCCGCGAGCTTCTCCTCGCTCACGTCGACGGCGACGATCTGCAGCGCGCCCTGCACCCGCGCGAGCTGCACGATCAGCGACCCGACCCCGCCGGTGGCCACGACGGCGACGCGCTCGCCCATGCGCAGCTCGGCGGCCCGCCGCACGGCCCCGAACGCGGTCATCGCAGCGCAACCGAGGGTCGCTCCCTCGTCGAACGGCACGTTGACAGGCAGTGGGAAGACTGCCGTCGCCGGGAGCACTGCGTACTCGGCGAGCCCACCCATCGAGTACATGGCGAGTGGGGTTCCGTCGAGGCGGTAGAGCCGGGTCGTGCCGTCGTAGAGCGTCCCGCGCAGGCGGTTGAGGGCAAAGAACTTCTCGCAGAGGTCGTCGCGGGCCTGGCGGCAGGCATCGCACTCGCCGCACGGCATGATGAACGTGCCGACGACCGTCGAGCCGACGTCGGGACCGACGACGCCCTCGCCGAGCTCGACCACCGTGCCGGAGATCTCGTGACCGAGCACGGCCGGGGTCGGAAACGCGACCTCCGCCTTGATCACATGGAGGTCGGTGTGGCAGACGCCGCAGGCGGCGACACGGACGAGCACCTCGCCGCGACCCGGACGCGGCACCGCGATCCGCTCGATCCGAAGCGGCTCCCCGGGCGCCGGGAGGACCGCTGCGAGCATCGTCCCGTCCGTGCCGTCGGGCGACTGCGTCGTCGTCACGCGGACAAGCCTAGATGGTTGATCCAGGAGATCCGCCTCCGCCGGAGCGTCAGCTGGCGCTCTGGGACACGAAGCGCACGTGGATCGTGGAATCAACCATCTCGATGCCGGCTGCCGGGCACGCCCGGTCCGTGCTAGCGTCGCCCGTCCCAGGCACGCACGAGGAGGTTCGCGGCCATGAGCGATGGCGATGTTCCCGTCCTGATCGCCGGCGGCAGTCTCGTCGGCCTTTCGGCCGCGGTCTTCCTCGGCACGCACGGCGTCCCGTCGCTCGTGGTCGAGCGCCATCCCGGCACGGCCATCCACCCGCGCGCGGCGCACTTCAACCAGCGAACCATCGAGCTCTACCGCGGCGCCGGCCTCGAGCCTGCGATCGAGGAGGCGGCAGCGGCCGAGTTCGTCCAGAACGGTGCCATCATGGCGGTCGAGACGCTGGCGGGCGAGGAGCTCGAGTGGTACTTCCGCTCGGTCAACGAGGGGTTCGAGGCCCTTAGCCCGACACGGCGGCTGTTCATCACACAGCGAGGCCTGGAGCCGATCCTCCGCGAGCGTGCCGAGGCGCTCGGCGCGCGTCTCGAGTACGGCTCGGAGGTCGTGGCCGTGGAGCAGGACGCCGAGAGCGTGACAGCCCGGGTGCGAGACCGAAGCGACGGAAGCGAGCGTTCGGTGCGCGCCGGCTACCTCGTCGCGGCCGACGGCAGCCGCAGCCCGGTACGCGAGCAGCTCGGCATCCGGCTGCGCGGCCATCCGCCCTTCGCCCAATGCCTGACGATCTACTTCCGCGCGGACGTCAGGCCGCTGCTGCGCGACCGGGTGCTGAGCGTCGTGTACGTCTTCAACGACGACGTCCAGGGCTTCTTCCGTTTCGAGATCGAGGGCGACGCCGGCTTCCTCGCTGTCAACGCAGCGCGTGACGGCAGGGGCGAGCGCACGAGCGACGTCGCCGCCGACCAGAGCGAGGCGAGGTGCGTCCAGCTCGTCCGGACCGGGCTCGGCGTCCCGGACCTCCCGGTCGAGATCGAGAACGTCCAACCCTGGATCGCGTCGGCCGAGTGGGCCGAGCGCTTCTCGGACGGCCGCATCTTCCTGGCCGGCGACGCCGCCCACGCCATGCCGCCCACCGGCGGCTTCGGCGGCAACACGGGCGTGCATGACGCCGACAACCTCGCCTGGAAGCTCGCTGCCGTGCTGAACGGCACCGCCGGCCCCGAGCTGCTCGCCACCTACGACGCCGAGCGACGTCCCGTCGGCGAGTTCACCGCCGAGCAGGCCTACACGCGCTGGGTGGTCCGGCTGGCCCCGGAGCTCGGGAAGGAGGGCCTCGCCCCGTTCGTTCCCGACGCGCCGATCGAGCTCGGCTACCGGTACCGCTCGGATGCCATCGTCGGCGAGGAGGGCGACGATGGCGCGCTCTACGAGAATCCGCACGAGCCGTCCGGGAGCCCGGGCGCGCGCGCGCCGCACGTCACGCTCGAACGGAACGGCAGCCCGCTCTCGACCCTCGACCTTGCGAGCCCCGGGTTCGCGGTGCTGGCCGGCGCCGCCGGCGAGGAGTGGTGCCGCGCTGCCACGACCGCTGCGGGGGAGCTCGGTGTCCGGCTCGACGCCTACCGCGTCGGCGCCGGTGGCGATGTGGCCGACCCGACCGGACGCTTCGCGGCGGCGTTTGGCACAGGGGAGGAAGGCGCCGTGCTCGTGCGTCCCGACGGGTTCGTCGCCTGGCGAGCGCGAGCCGCGTCCGACGACTCCGGCGCGGGGCTGGTCGAGGCGCTCGCTACCGTCCTCGCCCGATCGCCGAGCGCGGCGCGAGCGGGCTGACGGTTCTGCGCCAACCCTCTACGATTTCGGCGATGATCGTGTGAGGCGCCGGGGCGAAGGCGGAAGCGGGCGGCAAGCGAGCAGAGAAGGGGCGGTCCACATGGCCAAGGTTGGCGACGAGCGGCAGGAGACGACCTCGGATCGGGCGACCCGCCCGCTGACGGGCGAGGAGTACCTCGACACCCTCCGGGACGGCCGAGAGGTCTGGATCTACGGAGAGAAGGTCGACGACGTGACCGCGCACCCCGGGTTCAGAAACGGCGCGCGCAGCGTCGCCCGGCTGTACGACGCCCTGCACGATCCGGAGCAGAAAGACGTCCTCACCATGCCGACCGACACGGGCAACGGCGGCTACACGCACCCCTTCTTCAGGGCACCGATGTCAGCGGAGGATCTCGTCCGCGGCCGCGACGCGATCGCGGCGTGGCAGCGAATGACGTACGGCTGGATGGGCCGCAGCCCCGACTACAAGGCGGCCTTCCTCGCGACGTACGGGCCGAACGCCGACTACTACAAGCCGTACGAGGAGAACGCCCGCCGCTGGTACCGCGAGGCCCAGGAGCGCGTGTACTTCATGAACCACACGCTCGTGAACCCGCCCGTCGACCGAAACAAGGAGATCCACGAGGTCGACGACGTGTTCATCCATGCGGTCAAGGAGACCGACGAGGGCGTGGTCGTGCGCGGCGCGAAGATGGTCGCGACCGGCTCGGCGTACTCGAACTACAACTTCGTCTCCTACCACGGCTCCACGCCGATCAAGAAGGAGGAGTACGCGCTCTCCTTCTTCGCGCCCATGAACCTGCCCGGCGTGAAGCTGCTCTGCCGCCCCTCGTACGAGTACATGGCGGCGACGATCGGGAGCCCGTTCGACTACCCGCTCTCGAGTCGCTTCGACGAGAACGACGCGGTGCTGATGTTCGAGGACGCCGTGATCCCGTGGGAGAACTTCCTCATCTACGGCAACCTCGAGATAGCGAGCACGTACCATCTGACCGGCTTCATCTGGCGCGCGCTGATGCAGGGATGCACCCGCCTCGCGGTCAAGCTCGACTTCCTGGCAGGCCTGTTCATCAAGATGGTCGAGGCGACCGGGACGATCGAGTTCCGCGGCATCCAGGCCTCGATCGGCGAGATCCTCGCGTGGCGCAACATGTTCTGGTCGCTCACCGACGCCATGTGCCACAACCCCGTGCCGTCCGCCGGTGGGTCGGTGTTGCCGAACATCGAGGCCGCGTCGGCGTACCGCATCCTCTCGAACCAGGCCTACCCGGCCATCAAGGCGATCATCCAGAACCAGACGGGCGGGGCCCTCATCGTCAGGCCCTCGAGCTCGCGCGACTGGCAGCACGAGGAGCTGCGGCCGCTACTCGACCAGTTCTACCGCGGCTCGAACGACTACAGCGCGGTCGACAAGATCAAGCTCGTCAACCTGCTCTGGGATGCCATCGGCAGCGAGTTCGGCGGCCGGCACGAGCTCTACGAGCGCTCGTACTCGGGCAGCCACGAGCTGACCAAGCTCGAGTGCTACTGGATGGCCAAGGGTGACGGCACGGTCGATCGGATGAAGGGATTCGCCGAGCAGTGCATGGCCGAGTACGACCTCGACGGCTGGACGGTGCCCGACATGGTCGACGCCGGCGACGTCAGGATCGTCGGCGGGACCTCCTGACCGGCTCGGCTGCGTTGGCCCTGGACGACGATCCCGCCGGAGCGCCCGCGGAGTCCCGACCGGAGGCTGCGGAGGGCCTGGACGGGAACCGCTACCGGGAGGCGATCGCGCACTTCGCCACCGGTGTCACGGTGATCACGACGCTACGAGGCGGCGAGCCCGCCGGCATGACCGCGAGCGCCGTCGCGTCGCTTTCCCTCGAGCCCGTCCTCCTGCTCGTCTGCGTGAGCAATCGCCTGCCGACCCACGAGGCGATCGAGCAGAGCCGGGCGTTCGTCGTCAACGTCCTCGGCCAGGGCCAGGAAGAGCTGGCCCGCCACTTTGCCACGCCGGCGCCGGACAAGTTCACGGGAGTGCCGCTTCGCGACGGCCACGAGCTGCCCGTGCTGGCGCAGGGTATCGCCCACTTCGTGTGTGACGTGCACGAGCGCTTCCCGGGCGGCGATCACTCGATCTTCATCGGGCTCGTTCGCGAGTGCGACTACATTCCCGGCCGCCGGCCGCTGCTCTACTACCGCAGCGCGTTCGGCGCCCTCCACGACCCGCAGGCCGAGGCGACCCGCGACGCGCTCGGCTGGGATATGCCGTCCCTGAGCGGGATCGGCCCGCTCCACGGCAAGCGGGAGGACGAAAGGGGCAGGACATGACCCAGACCGACGTCGCGCCGGGCCGGACGGAGCCCGAGGACATCACGAGGGCCGTCGTCGAGAGCTTCGAGGGCTGCCAGGACGCGCGCCTGCGGGAGGTCATGCAGAGCCTGGTGCGGCATCTGCACGCCTTCGCCGGCGAGGTTCGCCTCTCGCTCCCAGAGTGGGAAGCGGCGATCCGGATCCTGACCGAGACCGGCCACATCACAGACGAGCGTCGCCAGGAGTTCATCCTCTGGTCCGACTCGCTCGGGCTCTCGATGATCGTCGACGCGATCGCCAACGAGAAGCCGCCCGGCGCGACGGAGCCGACGGTGCTCGGGCCCTTCTACCTCGCGGGCTCGCCCTTGCGCGAGTACGGCGACAGCATCATCGAGCAGTCGGGAGGCCTGCCCGCCTGGGTCTACGGGCGGGTGCTCGACGTCGACGGCTCCCCGATCGCCGGCGCCGAGCTCGACGTCTGGCAGAACGACGCCAACCTCCTCTACGCGGTCCAGGACGCGGATGCGCCGGAGGATCATCTGCGCGGGCGCTTCCGCACGCGCGACGACGGGACCTACGCCTTCCTCGGGGTGCGTCCCGTGCCGTACCCGATCCCCCACGACGGCCCGGTCGGTCACATGCTCGAGACGACCGGACGCCACCCGTGGCGGCCGGCGCATCTCCACATGATCGTCAGCGCTCCGGGCTACGAAAAGGTCGCGACCCATGTCTTCGACTCGGAGAGCGCCTACCTCGACTCGGACGCGGTGTTCGCGGTCAAGCCCTCCCTGCTGCGGCACTTCGTCGTTCGCTCCGCGGACGACCCGGAGCGCCCGGAGGGCGTCGACGCGGATTGGTGCTCGGTCGAGAACGACGTCGTCCTCGTCCGCGAGAGGAGGGCTTGATGCACCACCGCGTCACGTTCGACGAGGGCGCTTTCGCTGCAGACCCGATCCTCGGGGACCACTCACAGGGATACTCGCTGGCGCCCCTGGTCGGCGCCGACTGCGGCTCGCCGCACCAGCGTCTCGTCATGTCGCGGCTCGAGCCCGGTGGATCTATCGAGCCTCACTTCCACTCCTTCGAGGAGGTCGTCTACGTGCTGGCCGGACGTGTCGAGCTGAAGCTCGGCGACGCCGTGCACGAGCTCGGGCCGGACGACTTCGCGCTCGCCCAGACCGGCACGCCGCATTCCTGGCGGAACGCCGGCTCCGAGGCTGCGCGCTGGCTCGAGATCTCGGCGCCCCAGCCGAAAGCGCCAGGCAGCGGCTTCCCGGACACGTTCTTCGAGCCGCGCCCGGCGCCCGACGGGGCATCCGCGCTCGTGGGGCATTTCGACGAGAGCCAGCTCCCGCCGCTCGCGCTCGCCGGCTTCACGGCAGCGAACGTCTCCAACGCCTCGCTGAAGATGCTCGTCGACACCCCGTTCGGTGGCGCACACCTGAACTTCTTCTGCGTCCAGTACGCGCCCGGCGGCCTGATCAAGGAGCACGACCATGCCTTCGAGGAGGCGTACTTCTTCCTCTCGGGCGAGGTCGAGGCGACGGCCGACGGCATGACGCAGATCCTTCGGGCCGGCGACTGCTTCTGGACCGGCGTCGGCTGCCCGCACGCGTTCACGAACCGGAGCGCGGAGGCGGTCCGCTGGGTCGAGACCCAGGTACCTCAGCCGCCGGCGCGCGACGCCGCCCGGTTCACCGCGGACTGGCCCGCGTAGGGCGAGCCGCCGCACGCAACCGCGAGAGGAGGCGCTCGTGCCAGAACGGGAAGGGTCGATCGAAGCCGTCGTGCGGTCGTTCTTCGAGACGCTCAGCTCCGGCGATCTGGACGCAGTCGGAAAGCTGCTGCACGAGCAAGCGACCTGGACGATCTTCGCGGAGGGGCTGCCGGGCGCGGGCACGCACGAGGGGCGCGAGGCGATCGTGGAGGGATTCCTCCGTCCGGTGCGCGGCATGTTCGAGCCTGGCGACCCGAAGGTCGTCATCGAGAACCTGGTCGCCGCGGAGAGCTGGGTCGCGGTCGAGGCGAGGGGCCGCGGCCGGTTCGCGAACGGCACGCCGTACCGCAACACCTATGCGTTCTTCGTCGAGGTCGAAGACGGCCAGGTGCGGGCGGTGCGCGAGTACATGGACAGCCAGCTCGCGAGCACGCTGCTCCCGTGAAGGATCGGGGTCAAGTCTTGCATTAGCACATAGGGGCGGGCTCGGCTTCCTCGCCTTATGTTCGTATGCAAGACTTGACCCCGGTAGGAGATACCTCGCCCTTACTCGCTGACTCGCAGGCCGCCGGCGATGTCGCCGAGCGCGTCGACGACGCGGTTGGAGATCTGATCCCCGTAACCGAGCGAGGAGGCGAGGCTGAAGCAGCCGAGGATCCCGGAGCCGGTCAGGCTCGTGAGCTTCAGCTCCCGCAGCAGGTCGAGGTACAGGAGGATGTCCTTCGCCATAAGGTCGACGGAGAGGCCCCCTTCGAGGTAGTCGCCCTTCACGATGTGGGGGAAGCGCTCGAGCGTGGCGAAGTTCACACCACTGCTCGCGTTGATGACCTCGAGCAGCTGCGGGAGGTCGAGCCCGGTCTTGCGCGCAGCCACCATGACCTCCGCGGTCGCCGCCAGGTTGACGCCGTTGAGGTAGTTGTTGAGCAGCTTCGCGGTGTGGCCCGCACCGCTCTCCCCCATGTGGAAGACGCGCGCGGCGAAATGGGCCAGCAGCGGCCGGACGCGATCGAGCGCCTCGGACGAGCCGCCGGCCATGATGGTAAGCGCCCCCTTCTCCGCCGCCTTGGCCCCGCCGGAGATGCCCGCGTCGACGTACTCGGCGCCGCGCTCGGCGAGGGCGGCATGGATGCGCACGGTCGAGGCAGGGGACGCGGTGCTGAGGTCGACGACGACCTGCGAGGGCCGGCAGTGCGCGAGCACACCCCCGTCCCCCAGCACGACCGACTCGACGACGGGGCTGTCGGGCAGGGACAGCAGGACGACTTCGGCGGCCTCGGCGAGCGCGCCGATCGACCCGGCGGGTGCGGCGCCCGACGCCTCGAGCGCGGCCGAGCTCCGGTCGTACCCCATGACTTCCTCGCCGCCCCCGAGCAGGCGCCGAGCGATCCGGCCGCCCATGTTGCCGAGCCCGATGACGCCGACGGCAGCCACGTCAGCGCTGCTGCGAGACGGCGGCGGCCTCCTCGAGCAGGATCGGGATGCCAAGGCTGCAGGCCTGGACACCGATCCCGCTGACGAGCTCGAAGACCTCCATGATCTCCTCCCGGGTTGCCCCGTACCCGAGCGCGTTGCGGATATGGACCCGCAACCCCGGCTCGAACATGTGCGTCGCCGCGACGTCAAAGGCCGTGTAGATCAGCTCCTTGACCTTCGGCTCGAGCGGCCCGCTCTTCCAGGGAACGGACGAGAACTCCGTGTACGCCTCGAAGAAGTCCGGGTCGAGGACGAGGACGTCGTCCCAGAAGCTATTCCAGTAGCCGCGGTGACGCTCGAAATCGGCCTTGATCCGCTCCTGGCGCTCGGAGAGCTCGCGCGACGGTAGGAGACCGGCCGCCTCGAGCTCCTCCATGAGGATCGGCACCCCGGTGTTGCACGCGTGGATGCCGAGCGTGCTCGTGAGCTCGAGCACCTCCATGAGCTCCTCCGCCGTCGCTCCGAGTGCGAGCGCGTTCCGGATGTGCTCGCGGCAACCGGGTGCGTACATGTGCGTCGCGGCCGCGTCCATGGCGAGCAGGATCAGGTGCTTGACCTTCGGGTCGAGCGGGCCCTGACGCCACGGAACGCCCGAGAGCTCCGCGTACGCGGCGAAGAAATCGGGGTCGAGCTCGAGCAGCTGGCCCAGCGACTCGTTCCAGAAGCCGCGCGCCTCGATGAACTCGTCCCGCAAGCCCTGCCGGCGCTCGTCGAGGCTCATCGCTACGTCACCCCGGCCTCAGCGTATGCAGGCGACGTACTCGCCGAGCACGCCGTCGAGACGCGGAAAGCGCTCCATCACGAGCGGGTCGTGCCCGGCGACGATGCGCCGCCCACCCGCCTCGAGCTCGCGCAGGAGGTCGTAGCCGGCATAGGTCTCGGCCACGTCGACCAGGAGCGAGCAGGGCCAGTCGCGCTCCATCTCCTCGTAGTAGTGAATGGCGTCCGAGGCCAGGACGACGGGTCCGCCGGCCGTGTCGACGAGGAGGATCGTCTGGCCGGGCGAATGACCCCCGACGAGCCGGGCGTCCACGCCGGGCGCCAGCTGCTCGTCGCCGCGCAGCCGCAGCACGCGTCCGTCCCGGTCGGCCTGCAGGACGTGGTCGAGATCGTCCTGCTCGGCATGGGCCGCGAACTGGAGGCGTCTCCCCATCGGGCTGCCCCAGAACTCGAGCTCCCGCTCCTGGACGACGAGCTCCGCGTCGGGGAAACGGTCGAGGTTGCCCGTGTGATCCCAGTGCAGGTGTGTGAGCACGACGCGCGAGACGGTGTCCGGACGAACCCCGAGCTGCTCCATGACGTCCGCGGGAGCGATCTGCAGCTCCCTTCCCCGGCGCGCAGCCACCTCCGGATTCCAGCCGGCGTCGACGAGGATCGTCTCGTCAGAGCCGCGAAGCACCCAGAAGAAGTAGTCCATCGTCATCGTCGCGTCGGGCTCGCCATAGGTCTCGTAGCGGAGGTAGTAGTCGCGGCGGGTCACCCCTCCACGCGAGCCGTAGCGCACCGCCAGCACCTCGTACGTCGCCATCCGCGGAAGCCTAGTATGTGGCGCCAGCGCACACCCGTGCGCGTATCGAACGGGCCCCGAGGATCGAGGAGGCAATGAAGGCCGCCATCCTGGAGGAGTTCCACCAGCCCCTGGTCGTCGAGGAGGTCGACCTGCTGCCGCCGGCGCCGGACGGTGCCATAGTCCGCACGACCGCGAGCGCGTTCTGCATCACGGACTGCATGAACCAGCGCGGCGAGCTCGGAAAGAAGCTGCCGACGATCCTCGGCCACGCGGGGTTCGGCGTCGTCGAGGAGGTCGGCCCGGAGGTCACACGGGCCCGCCCCGGCGACCGCGTCGTCGTGCCCGGGACGCCCGAATGCGGCGTCTGCTACTGGTGCCAGCGCGACCGGCCCGATCAGTGCGCCGCGCTCGTCGTTCCCCAGCCCCACGTCGCCAACCGGGCGAACGGCGAGGAGGTGACGAGCTCGGGTGGCGGCGGCACGTACGCGGAGAAGATGCGCGTGCCGGAGACCTGGCTCTTCCCGGTCGAGACCGGCCTGCCCGACGACCAGCTCTCTCTGCTCGGCTGTGGGATCACGACCGGTCTCGGCGCCGCCCTCAATGCGGCCAAGATCGAGCCCGGCTCATCCGTGGCGGTTGTCGGCTGCGGCCATCTGGGCCTCTGGATGGTTCAGGGCGCGCGCGTCGCGAACGCGGGACAGATCATCGCCGTCGAGCCCATCGAGGAACGCCGGCGGCTCGCCGGTGAGCTCGGCGCGACCGATCTCGTGGACCCGGGCCAGGGCGACCCGATCGAGCAGGTTCGTGAGCTGACCGAGGGGCGCGGCGCCGACTACGTGCTCGAGGCGACGGGCCCCGCCGAGGCCCAGGAACAGGCGTTCCTGATGAGCCGCCGTGCCGGCACCGTCGTGCTGACCGGCCTCGCCGCCTTCGGGACGACGGTTACCGTCTCACAGCTCGACCTTGCGATCCGCGGCCGGACCGATTCACAGCTGCCAGAACGGCAAGTGCCGCATGAGCCGTGACATCCCGCGCTACGTGAAGATGATGGAGGACGGCCTCGTCGACGCGACGCCGATCCTCAGCCGCCGCTACCCGCTCGAGGAGATCAACGAGGCTGCCCGCGCCGCGGACGCGCGAGAGGTGCTGAGCAGCGTCATCATTCCCTGACGTCCGAGGCGTCGCCCCGACCGGCGTGCACAGCTTCCCGCGACCCACCGAGCAGTACCTCCACGCCGAGCGAACGCCGGCGGACGGGACCTGCCCCGAGTGCGGCGCTGCAGAGCTCGCCGACTACCGGGTGCTCAGCGACGGCGGCTGGTGGGACGTGCGCAAGTGCCAGCGCTGTCTCGCGTCGGTGACGCGAGAGCGGGCGCCGCGCTTCGGCTCATACGTCCCGCTGGGATCGGAGCTGTAGTGGCGACCGCGCGGCCTCTTGACCGAGGTGGTGTAGGGGCCGGATCTCATCCGGCCCGCCGACATGTACCTCGACCCTCGTGTCGCGGCCTTGCGGCCACGACCGGGCCGCATGAGATGCGGCCCCTACGCGACACCCGACACACCGGCCGCCCGACCAAGGTTGATGTAGGGCCGGACCTCCTCCGGCCCGCCGACATGTACCTCGACCCTCGTGTCGCGGCCTTGCGGCCACGACCGGGCCGCATGAGATGCGGCCCCTACGCGACACCCGACACACCGGCCGCCCGACCAAGGTTGATGTAGCCGGACCTCCTCCGGCCCGCCGACGCGTCCCTCGACCCTCGTGTCGCGGCCTTGCGGCCACGACCGGACCGCATGAGATGCGGCCCCTACGCGACACCGGAGGCACCCCCTCGAGCCGGGAGAAGGCGAGCTAGATGTTCGCGGTCGACGTCGGCGGGACGTTCACGGACGTCGTCGCGATCCGCGACGGGCGGATCGAGGTCACGAAGGTGCCGAGCGACCCGAGCCGGCCCGAGCAACCGGTGGTCGAGGGAGCGCGGCGCCTCGGCGTCGAAGGCAGCCCGGTGTTCAACCACGCCAGCACGATGGGCCTGAACGCGGTCATCACGCGCCGGCTGCCGAAGATCGGGTTCCTGACCACCGAGGGGCACCGCGACATGCTCGACCGAGGCCGTGTTTGGCGGCCGCTCGACGCTCAGACCGACCCTGCCTGGCGGCGCCCGTTCGGCGACGCAGCGCGTCCGCTCGTACCCCGCTACCTACGGCGAGGAGTGCATGAGCGGATCCTCGCAGACGGCTCCGTCCTGTGGCCGCTCGACGAGGAGCAGGCCCGCCGCCAGCTTGCGGTGCTCGCCCGATGCGACGTGCAGGGCGTCGCCGTCTGCCTGCTCAACTCCTACGTCGACTCCGCTCACGAGGAGCGCCTCCGCGAGCTGGCCCGGGAGGCGCTCGGAGACGTCGCGATCTCGCTTTCCTCCGAGGTCTCGCCGCTCGCCAAGGAGTACGCGCGCGCCTCGACGGCCGTCGTCGACGTGCTCATGAAGCTCATCTTCACCGGCTACGCGGAGCAGCTCGACCGCGACCTGCGCGAGCTCGGCTTCGACGGCGCCCTCAACTTCGCCGACTGCGCGGCCACCCTGCTGCCCTGGAACGAGGCGCTCGAGAAGCCCTTCCGCATCGTCTTCGCCGGCCCTGCCGCGGGCACGGTCTCGAGCACACGGTTGGGCGAGGCGCTCGGCGAAGGCAACCTGCTCTGCTGCGACGTCGGCGGCACCTCGACCGACATCTCCCTCGTCGCCGGCGGCCGGCCGTTCGTCGACAACACCTTCGAGCTGGAGCACGACCTGATCATCAACGCGCTGTCGACGGAGATCTCGAGCGTGGGCGCCGGAGGTGGCAGCATCGTCTCGATCTCGCCGTCGGGCGACGTGCTCGTCGGGCCTGGCAGTGCCGGCGCCGATCCGGGACCGGCGTGCTACGGGAGAGGCGGGGAGGCGCCGACGCTCACCGACGCCTGCCTGCTCATGGGCATCCTCGACCCCGACGGGTTCGCCGGGGGCGAGCTCCGGCTCGATTCCGACCTGGCGCGCAGGGCCTTCGAGTCGCTCGATACGCCGCTGCGGCTGGACCAGCGGATCGCGTTCGCGTTCCGTATCGCGGTCGCGAACATCGCCGAAGAGGTGCTGAACGTCGCCATCCGCCACGGCGTCGACCCGCGCGACTTCACGCTCGTGGCCTACGGCGCCGCCGGGCCGATGTTGCTTCCCGCGGCGCTGGAGCTCCTGCGCGTGAAGCGGCTCGTCGTCCCGCCCCACCCGGGGCTCTTCTCCGCCCTCGGCCTCCTGAGCACCGATCTCGTCTACTACGACAGCCGCAGCGCCTACGTCGTGCTCTCTCCGGAGACGGCACCGACGATCTCGACGGTCTTCGAGGACATGGAGCAGCGGCTGCGCGACAGGGCCGGCATCGGGAAGAACGGCGTCGCCGTCCGGCGCAGCTTCGACGGGCGCCTCATGGGGCAGAGCTGGGAGACGCCGTTCGTCGAGGTGCCCGAGGGGCCGATCACGGAGGAGACGATTCCCGACCTGATCGACCGCTTCCACGCCGAGTACGAGCGGCGCTACGGGAATCGCTTCGAGTACGTGCCGGTCCAGGGCGTCAGCTACCGCGTCGAGCTCGTCGTCCCGGCCGAGAAGGTCGAGTACCGGGCCCAGCAGATCGGCGCCGCGCTCGAGCCCGAGCCCGATCGCCGGCTCGAGCTGCGTCACCTCGCGGACGGCCCCCTGACTGCCGGCGAGCACCAGCGCGAACGACTCCCTGCCGGCGCCCGCGTACGTGGCCCGGCGATCATCCGCGAGGCCCTCTCCACAACGCTCGTCTGCCCGGGTCAGACGGCAGAGGTCGGCCCCCTTGGCGAGCTCGTGATCGAGGCGGCATGAGCGCGACGGAGACCACGAGCCGGGCAGCGATTCGCGACCTCGGCGACGAGGAGCTCGCGGGCCGCTACGGCTGTGACCGCTTCACGGCCACCGTGCTCGCGAACCGCTTCCAGTACATCGTCGAGCACATGTGCGCCCGGCTGCTCACGGCCGCGTTCTCCCCCATCCTGCGCGACTTCTACGACTTCGCGGCCACGCTCACGGGACCGCCGGAGATCGACTACCCGACGCCGGCCATGAGCAACAGCATCGTCCTCTTCACGGGCGTCATGACCGAGTCCGTGCGGCACACGGTCGAGGAGTACGGCGTCGAGCGGCTCGAGCCGGGTGACGTGATCGTCGCCAACGACCCGTACCGCGGCGGCACCCACGTCAACGACCTCCTCTTCGTGCGACCCGTCTTCCACGACGGCAGCGTCGCGGGTTTCGTGAGCATGAAAGCGCACCAGCTCGACATGGGCGGCGTCGTGCCGGGGGGCTTCACGTTGACGAAGCGGAACATCTACGAGGACGGTGTCGTGCTCTCCCCCCGGGCACTGTTCCGCCGGGGCGAGCCCGTGCGCGAGACGTGGAGCCTGATCTTCGACAACGTTCGCTTCGGGCCGATCCTGTTCCCGGACATGCAGACGCTCTGCGCCGAGCTCGAGCTCGGCGAGCGGCTGCTCACCGAGACCGTCGAGCGCTACGGGGCCGGCGCCGTCCACGGCGCGATGGCCTACGTCTGCGACGCGTCGGCCGAGCGCATCGGGCAGGCGTTGGAGGCCCTTCCCGACGGCGAGTGGGAGGGCGAGGACGCGACCGACTGCGACGCCGTCGACGACACGGAGGAGTACCGGGTCCACGTCAGGGTCGTCAAGCGCGGAGGCCGCGCCGAGGTCGACTTCAGCGGAACGTCCCGCCAGGCGCGCACGTGCATGAACTGCACCGCGCTCGACGTGAAGACGACCGTGGGGCTCGCCTTCAAGTACCTGTTCGACCCGCGCGGTCGGGTCACGTCAGGGGCGGCCCGCTGCATCGACCTCGTCATCCCCGAGGGCACGTGCGTGAACGCGCTGCCGCCGGACGGCGCCGTGTTCGCCTACTGGGAGCAGAGCCAGACGATCATCTCGGCGGTTCTCCGCGCCCTCGCGCAGGCTGTGGGCCCCGCCGCGATGGCAGGCGACCGCGGCAGTGCGGACATCCACAACGCGAACGGGGTGCTGCCGGACGGAACGCCCTGGGTCTCGGTGGCGCAGTGCGGCGGCGAGGTCGGGCCGTTCGGCGCCAACCGGCACGGGGATGCCGACAGCCAGATGCTCTCCTACCAGGCGAACGGCATCGGCGTCGCCGCGGAGGCGATCGAGTCCGGTGCCCCGGTCGTGGTGCTCAGGCACGAGATCGTCCCCGACACTGCCGGAGCGGGTCTCAACCGGGGAGGGAACGCGGTGGTCCGGGACTCGCTGTGGATTCAGCCCGCCGAGCACCACATCATGTCGTTGCGCTACAAGCGGCCGAGCGGTTTCGGCGTCGCGGGCGGTGGCCACGGGACCACGGGAGGGATCTGGCTCTGGGAGCCTTCCGCGGGCAACTTCGACGGGTTCACGTCGACCGGCCCTGCCTCCTACCGCGACGCCGTCCCGGTCGCGGGTGTTCTCGATCCCGCGACGAACGAGCCCTCCCCCGACGGCGCCTACCTGTACCCGTACCGCGAGCCCTCGTGGCACACCGCGCCGATGGCGCGGCTTCGCTACCTCACGAACGGCGGCGGTGGTTTCGGCGATCCGCTCGAGCGGGACCCGGAGCGCGTGAAGCGCGACGTGCGCGACGGCTACGTGACGATCGAGGGCGCCGCGCGGGACTACGGCGTCGTGGTGACAGGTGACCCCGAAGACGACCCCGAGAACCTCGCCGTCGACGTCGCGGCGACCGAGCGGCTGCGTGCCGCACGAAGGAACATGTGACGGCAACCGCGCCGATCGCGCCGCCCGAGCCCGATCTGACTTCGGCCGAGCTTCTTGCCCGGGCTGACGCGCTACGGCCGCTCCTCGTCGAGCGCCAGGCTGAGACGGAGGCACGTTCCTACTACGGGCAGGAGATGCACGAGGAGTTCCTGAGGGCCGGCTTCTACCGCATGCTCGTGCCCCGGCGCTACGGCGGGTACGAGGTCGACCTCCCAACCTTCCTGCGGGTCATCGTGGCAATCGCGCGCGGCTGCCCGTCGACCGCCTGGTGCCTCTGTCTCGCCTCGGCGCACGCGCTGCAGGTCGGTGCGCTGTTCGAGGAGCACGCCCAGGCCGAGCTCTTCGGCGACGGGGACTTCCGGTGCGCGGCCGTGGCGGCTCCGACCGGCTCGGCGACGCCCGTCGGCGACGGCTGGGAGATCAGCGGGACGTGGGCGTACTGCTCGGGCGCGCCGTACTCGACGCACTACATGGGCCAGACCTTCGCGCCGCACGAGGACTCGGACGGGCCACCTCCCATCCTGCTCTTCGTCGCGCCGCGCCGCGAGTGGACGATGCTCGACGACTGGGGCGACACGCTGGGCCTCAAGGGGAGCGGCTCGCACAGCATCCGCTTCGAGCGGGGCCGCGTCCCTCGCCACTACGTGCTCGAGAACACCTGGATGGTCGACACGGACACGAGCCGCGGAACACCCGGCTCGCGTCTCCACTCGAACCCGATCTACGCCGGCCGCACCCTCAGTTTCTTCCAGGCCGAGCTCACAGCAGTGATGGTCGGGGCCGTGCAAGGGGCGCTGGACGAGTACGAGGAGATCATTCGCACGAGGAAGACCCAGCGTCCGCCGATCGTCCCGCGCTACCAGGACCCCGACTATCAGCGCTGGTTCGGCCTCGCGCTCGGCAAGACGGCCGCGGCAGAGGCCGCGCTCGTGCAGTGCGCCGAGCAGTACATGGGACTTTGCCGGCGCAGCGTCGAGGACGGCATCCCCTTCTCACGGGAGGACGACCTGCGGCTGAACGTCATCGGCCGGGAGGCGATGACGCTCGCCTGGGAGGCGATGCAGGGCCAGGTGTTCCGCACGGGCGGCTCGAGCGCCGCCAAGAAGGGCGAGCGGATGGAGCGCATCTGGCGGGACATGTCGATGGGCTGGAGCCACTTCACGATCGTGGTCACCGACTGGGCGGCCAGAGAGCTCGCACGCGAGCATCTCGGCGTCGTCGCCGAGGTGCCGAGACCGGACCGGGAGCGGACATAGAAACGGAGGCGCAGAGATGACGCAGGTCGACCCCATCACGCAGAACCTGCCGCCCGGCGTGTCAGAGCGGGAGCTCGCCAATGCCATCGACGCGTTCGCGGCCGCGCTCGCCTCGGAGCGCGTCCTCACATCCGAGGAGGACCTGCGCGAGTTCCGCGACCCGTTCGCCTTCTCGACCTGGGACGCGTACACCGCGTCGGCGGTAGTGATGCCCGAGACGGTCGAGGAGGTGCAGGCCGTCGTCCGGATCGCCAACGAGCACCGGATCCCGCTCTGGACTCACGGCCAGGGCCGCAACAACGGCTACGGCGGCCCCGCCCCGCGGGTGAAGGGCTCGGTCATCGTCAGCCTGCGGCGCATGAACCGCGTGCTCGAGATCGACGAGGAGTGCGCATACGCGGTCGTCGAGCCCGGCGTCCGCTGGTTCGACCTCTACGAGGCCATCCAGGCCGGCGGCCACCGGCTCATGCTCTCGATCGCAGATCTCGGCTGGGGCAGCGTCGTCGGCAACACGCTCGACCACGGCGTCACCTACCTCCCGTACGGCGCCGACATGTCCGCGCAGTGCGGCATGGAGGTCGTGCTCCCGAACGGCGAGGTCATGCGCACCGGGATGGGCGCCATGCCCGGCAACCGGGCCTGGCACGTCTACAAGCGCGGCCTCGGCCCGACGCCCGACCAGCTCTTCATGCAGTCGAACTTCGGGATCGTGACGAAGATGGGGATCTGGCTCATGCCGGCGCCCGAGTGCTTCATGCCGCTGTGGCTGCGCGTCTGGAAGGAGGACGACCTCGGCCCGCTCTGCGACACGCTGCGACGGCTCATGCTCGACCGGACGATCGAGGGCGTGCCGTCGATGTACAACACGCTCGTCCTCGGCTCGGTGATGTCGCGGCGAAGCCAGTGGTACGAGGACGCCGACCCTATCCCGGAGCCGATCATCGACCGGATCGCGAGAGAGCTCGAGATCGGGCGCTGGAGCACGCGGCTCGCGCTCTACGGCGACGAGGCGGTCGTCGACCTGAAGCTGAAGAAGATCCAGGAGGCCGTCGCCCAGATCCCCGGTGCGGACGTCCGGGGCGAGAAGTGCGCGTTCGAGGACATCGCGACCCTTCCGCATCCCGGCGACCGCATCGTGGGCGGTGTCCCGAGCCTCGAGTGGAACTACATGACCGGCTGGTACGGCGGCGAGGAGGGCGGCCACATCGGCTTCTCGCCGGTCGCCCGGCTGACCGGCACCGAGGCATTGCGGCTGCACCGGCTGCTCCGCGGGCTCGTCGAGGAGCAGGCGAAACTCGACTACATGGTCGGCAACCTCGCCATCAACGCCCGCAGCTTCATCAACGTCGTCATGGTCATCTTCGACACGAAGGACGAGGCGCAGGTGCGCCGCTCCTACGACACGGCCCGGCTGCTCGTGCAGGAGGCGGCCAAGGAGGGCTTCGGCGAGTACCGCGCCCACCTCGACTTCATGGATCTCGCGGCCGACCAGTACAGCTTCGGCGACCACGCCTACCGGCGCTTCTGCGAGACGATCAAGGACGCGCTGGACCCGAACGGCATTCTCTCGCCCGGCAAGCAGGGCATCTGGCCGAAGGCGATGCGGAACGGCCGCGCCGAGCCGCGATGAACCTCCGTACGGGTCGAACGCAGCAACGTAGGGGCCGGATATATCCGGCCCCTACGGGCCGATGACGGATCTCGACGGCAAGGTCGCGATCGTCACCGGCGCCGCCAGCGGCGTTGGCCGCGAGGTGACGCGGCTCCTCGTCGAGCGCGGTGCTGCGGTGGTTGCGGTCGACATCGCGGATGCCGTTGTGGCGCTCGCCGGCGATCGGGTCGCGACGGTGCAGGGCGACGCCGCGGAGGCCGCAACGGCCGAGCGTGCCGTCGCCTCCGCGACCGAGCAGTTCGGACGCCTCGACATCCTCGTCAACAACGCCGGGCAGGTCGTCTTCAAGACGATCCTCGATACGACCGAGGACGACTGGGACCGAGTGATGGCGGTCAACGCGAAGAGCATGTTCCTCTTCTGCCGCGCCGCCATCACGGCACTGCGAGAGGCCGGCGGCGGCGCCATCGTGAACACGGCCTCGATCGCCGGGCTGATCGGCCTCAGGGAGCAGAGCGCCTACTGCGCGAGCAAGGGCGCGGTCGTCCAGCTGACCCGTCAGCTCGCCGTCGAGCTCGCGGCCGCCGGCATCCGCGTCAACGCGGTCGCGCCGGGCGCTGTCGCGACCCCGCTCCTGCTCGACTTCGTCGAGGAGCAGGACGATCCCGCCGCGATGCGGGCGGCGATCGAAGCAGAGCATCCACTGGGACGCCTCGCAACGGCCGAGGAGGTCGCGAAGACGATCGTCTTCCTCGCCTCGGACGAGGCCGCTTTCGTGACCGGCGCCATCCTCTCCGTCGACGGCGGCTTCACCGCCCGCTGACGAACGCCGCCAGCTCGGTGCGACCGGAGGAGATCGGCTGTCAGGGAGGCTAGCCGCACACCGTAGAATCGTCCCGATGCCGGATCTCGTCATCCGGAATGTCGCGATGCTCGACAGGCTCGGCTCCTTCGACGGGCCGTTCGACGTCGCGGTCCGGGACGGGTCGATCGAGGACGTTGGCAGCGGCCTCGCGGTCTCTCCGGACGCCACGATTCTCGAGGCAGACGGCCTCTTCCTCATGCCTGGCGCATTCGACTGCCATTCGCATCTGACCATCTCGTCGCTGGACATGTCCGCGCTGCTCGATCAGCCGGTCAGCCGGTGGGCACTCGAGGCGGGAGCCAACGCCCGGCGCACGCTCGAGGCCGGAGTCACATTCGTGCGCGACGCGGCCGGCGCCGACGCGGGTATCCGCGACGCGATCCGGGATGGGCTGGTCGCAGGTCCCGAGACGCAGATCTCGATCGTGCTCGTCGCTCAGACGGGTGGGCACGGCGACGGGTTCCTGCGAGGCCCGGGACTCGAGATGGCCTCCCAGTACATCCTTCCCGACTATCCGGGTCGGCCTCCCTTCCTCGTCGACGGGGTCGACGCGATGCGTCACGTCGTGCGAAGCGTCCTGCGCGCCGGCGCGGATTGGATCAAGCTCGCGACGACAGGCGGCGTCCTCTCGCCCCACGATGACCCGCTCGGTGCAGAGCTCACGCTCGAGGAGATCGCGACGGCCGTCTTCGAGGCCGACCGCAAGGGTCGGCCGGTGATGGTGCACGCTTTCGGCGGTGAGGGCGTCGACAACGCGATCACCGCAGGCGTGCGCTCGATCGAGCACGGGATCTTCCTGACCGAGGAGCAAGCGGCCCTAATGGCCGAGACGGGTTGCTGGCTCGTGCCGACGCTCGCCGTTATGGAAGACGTCTTCGCGCTCGCCCGCTCTGGCGCGCTTCCGCCGGCGCTCGCCCGCAAGGCGCTCGAGGTGGAACCGCTGCAGGGCCGGGCGGTCGAGATCGCCCGCGCCGCGGGGGTGCGGATCGCCCTCGGCACGGACAGCTTCACGCGCCAGGCTCACGGCCGCAACCTCCGTGAGATCACGCTCATGCATCGTGCCGGTCTTAGCCCCGCCGAAGCGCTGCTCGCGGCGACGGCCGGGGGCGCCGAGCTCTGCGCCGTGGCAGAGCGCTACGGCAGCCTCGAGCCGGGGCGCACGTTCGACGCGATCCTCCTCGACGAGGACCCAAGCGACACCCTCGTCTTCGAGCGCCCGGAGGCGGTGACAGGTGTCTTCAAGGCCGGCGTGCCGGTCGTCAGACACCCCCGTCTCGACACCTAGGTCCTTCGGATTACGCGCGCGTCCGGCGACAAGCGCTGGTCAGCCTGCGCGGAGCGCGGCCGTCGCGGGAGAATCCACGGCGACCGACCCGTCCTGCTCGAGGAGCGCGACCCGGTAGACCTCCCGCGCCTCCTGCACCGTGACAAATCCGTCGCGGACGTCGGCCGCGACCCGCTCGGGATCCCGCAGCAGTGGGCTTCCCCATCCCCCGCCGCCGCCGCTGCGCACGCTGACCACGTCGTCCGGACCGAGCGGTCCGAAGAAGGAGGCGCGCTCGGCGACACGCGTCTCGCGATCCGTTTCCGGGTTGACGACGATGGTGCTCGGCGCTCCGTCGGTTCCACCGCTGAGGCCGCGGGCCGTAGGATCAAACGTGTTCTCGATCGCGGTCTGCATGAACGTGCCGTCGCCGAGGATGCGGTAGTCGCGCCGCGCACCGAGCCCGCCGCGGTACGTGCCGTGGCCCGCGACCTCGGGCAGGTACTCGAAGCGGTCGACCCGTAGCGGATAGCGGTTCTCCACTACCTCGACCGGTGTGTTCGGGACGTCCCCGTTGCCCAGGAACATCATCGTGGGACCGTCTTCGAACGGGCGTCCGCCGTTACCCACATCCATCGGGTCGATGAGGATGAACGGGTCGCCCGCACGCGGGTCGACCCGGTAGAGGAACACGCCGAAGAGCTGGTTGCCTCCGGCCGGACACCGGTCAGGCACCGCCTGCGACATGGCTCGGAGGACGAGCTCGTTCAGCGCCACGCAGACGTAACCGTACGAGTCGACTGGAGCGGGCCGTTCCGGGCTGACCACCAGCCCCGGCGGCAGCTCGAAGTCGAGCGCCAGAAAGTCGCCTTCGTTCGCCGGGTCGGTCGGCAGGATGAGGCCCTTGATGGCTGCCCGCACCGCGCTCCTCGACCCGAGCGCCGGAACGTTGACCGGACCACCCCGTGTCGGGCTCGTGCCGTCGAACGACACCCGGATGCGATCGCTCTCGACGAGAAGCTGGACGGCTAGCCGGTAGCGGGACTCCCGGTCGACGCCATCGTGATCCATCTCGAGCGCGGCCGACCAGACGCCGTCCGGAATCTCGGAGATCCGCCTTCGAGCGGCCTCGTCTGTACGCCGGATCGCGATGGCCATCGACTCGCGCACCCGCTCGATGCCGTGCTTCGCGCACAGTGCCTGGATACGAACGCCACCCTGCCGGCACGCGGCGATCTTCGCCTCGAGGTCGCCACGCACCGTCGCCGGATAGCGGACGTTGTTGAGGATGACGCTCCAGAGGGCGTCGTTCGGAACGCCGCCCGCGACGAGCTTCTCATGGCTGAAGCAGATGCCCTCCTGGTAGACGTCGGTCGAGTCTGGACACCAGCCGCCCGGAGTTTTCCCGCCTATGTCCGCCCAGTGCGCGGTCGCCACGCAGAACGCAACATGCTCGCCGTCGTGGAAGACCGGAACGTAGACGGTCGTGTCAGAGATGTGGGTGCCGGTCAGGTACGGGTCGTTCGCGATCACGACGTCGCCCTCGTCGAACGCGGCGCTTCCGAGTTTCGCGATGCCACCCTTGACGGTGTCGGAGAGGACGCCGACGAAGAGGGTGACCCCCGGCGCCTCGGCCCAGAGCCGGCCGTCCGCCGAGACGATGCCGAGCCCATAGTCCTGCACGTCGTAGAGGAGCGGGTTGTACGCCGTCCGGACGAGCGTTCGGGCCATCTCGGCAGCGCCGGACACCATCCCGTTGCGCACGATCTCCGCGGTTACGACGTCCACACTCATGTGTCCCTACCGAGGACGAGATTGCCGAGCCGGTCGACGTGAGCGCTCCAGCCCGGCGGCACGACGGTCGTGGCCGTCCACTCCTCGACGATCACCGGGCCCTCGATCCGCTGGTCGCGGGCCAGCGCCTCTCTGTCGAAGACGGGAGTGGTTACGGTCCCGTGCGTCCGGAAGCACACCGCGCGTTCCGTGCGGGGCGCGCCACGCTCCGTCGCCGTCCACTCCGGCCAACGCGGCGTTGCGACGAGACCGACTGCACGGACCCTGGCGGCGACGACCTCGAGCGGCGCGTCGTCGTCACCGTGGCCGTAGAGCTGGCGGTGTGCGGCGACGAACCGCTCGCGGATGCCGCCGAGCAAGGCACCGGCATCGTCGAGCCAGGCCGCCTCCACCGGCACGGTCACCGTGTACTCCTGGCCGGAGAAGCGCAGATCGGCGCGTGCGACCAGCTCGGTCGCACCTGCTTCGAATCCGTAGGAAGCGAGCTGGGCGGCCGTTCGGCCTGCCAACTCCCGAAGTGACCCGGCGAGCTCCTCCGCGGTTCCGTGATCGAGCGCTAGCACGCGAGTGAGCGCAGCGTCCTCGCGGTAGTCGGACGTGAGGATGCCCCAGGCCGAGAAGTTCGCGGGGGCCCGCGGGACGACGACGGACGGGATCTCGAGCTCGTCGGCGACGGCCGCTGCGAACAGGCCTCCCCCGCCGCCGTACGACAGCATCGCGAACTCGCGCGGATCGAGACCACGCTCGACCGTGATGCCTCGGATGGCGTAGGTCATGTTCGTCTCCGCAATCGCGAGGGCGCCGAGCGCAGCTTGCTCGATGTCGAGGCCGAGCGGGCCCGCGATCGTCTCGACCGCGCGGTCGGCAGCGGCGGCGTCGAGCGGTATTCGCGCGCCCAGGAAGTTCGCAGGGTCGAGCCTGCCGAGCAGGAGGTGACAATCGGTCACCGTGGGCTCGGTGCCGCCGAGACCGAAGCAGGCCGGCCCGGGAGAGGCGCCGGCGCTCCGCGGCCCGACCTGGAGCGCGCCCCTGTGGTCGATCCACGCGATCGAGCCGCCCCCTGCGCCAATCGAGACGATGTCGATCGTCGGGCCGACAATCGGGCGGCGCGCGATCTTCGTCTCCGTCCGCTCGAGGATCTGGCCGTCTTCGATCAGGGCGACGTCGTAGCTGGTACCGCCCACATCCGCGCAGATGACGTTCGGCAGATGGAGCTCCCGTGCGAGGGCCTGGGAACCGATCACGCCGCCGGCCGGCCCCGACTCGAGTGTCCTGATCGGCAGTCGCACCGCGCGATCAGCGCCGATGACGCCGCCGTTCGACTGCATCAGCGCGAGCGAGCGCGTGTATCCGACCCCTGCGAGACCCGCCTGGAGCCGTGCCACGTAGCCGGCGAAGAGCGGCTGGACGAATGCGTTGAGGACGGTGGTGGACGTGCGCTCGTACTCCCGCCACTCGGTGGCGATCTCGTGCGAGGCGGTAACCGTGACCGCTGGATGCCGCTCGCGGATACGCTCCGCCGCGGCCGCCTCGTGCGTCGGGTTCGCGTACGCGTGCAGGAAGCAGATCGCGATCGCCTCCACTCCATGCGAGACGAGGACGTCGGACTCGCGGTCGACGGCGTCCAGGTCGAGCCGCGTAAGGATGCTGCCGTCGGCGGCCAGCCGCTCCGGGACCTCGCGGCGGAGGTGCCGCGGCACGAGTGGCTGCGGCCCGCGGTAGAGGAAGTTGTAGATCTCGGGCCGGTTGCCCCGGCCGATCGCGAGCACGTCCCGGAAGCCGGCGGTCGTGAGCAGGCCGACTCGCGCGCCGCGCTCCTGGAGCACCGCGTTGATGGCGACCGTGGTCCCGTGGAAGAGCTGGTGGACGTCCGCGATCGGCACCTCGAGCCGAGCCAGGCCGGCGAGGAGCTCGTCGACGAGCCGGTCGGGCGTCGAGGGCTGCTTCTCGATCGTGACCGTGCCGGTCGTCTCGTCGAGGAGCACGAAGTCGATGAACGTGCCGCCGACGTCGACCGCCACCCGGTGGCTCATCCCGGCCACGCTACGTCGGAAGCGCCTGGCGCAGGAAGCGCAGGAGATTGCCGCCCATCACTGCCGCGACGAGCGTGTCGTCGTAGCCTCGCCCGGCGAGCGCGCCGGCGAGCGCCGGATAGTCCTGCGGCCCAGCAAGTCCTTCCACCGCGTCGCCGATGCCCATCCCCGGCGGGAGGACGACGTCTGTCGGCGGCCGCACCGCACCCGAGCCGGCGAGCTGGGCGGTGAAGTCCCCGCCGAGGCCGACCGCAGAGGGCCCCGCCACGCTCAGAGCGTGCTCGACGTGGTCGCACACCGTGTCCAGACCGGCCTCCGGACCGAGCGCGAACGGATGGCACATGACGCAGAGCATGCCACCGGTCCCCGCGAGACGGCGCAACGCCTCGTCCGGCACGTTGCGGGGCGAGTCCGCGACCGTGCGGCAGCCGGCGTGACTGACGAGGACAGGACCGCGACCTGCATCCTCGACGAGATCGAGCACGTCGGCGAAGGTCCGGTCTGATGCATGCGCAAGATCGATGACGGCGCCGAGCGACAGCAGTTGCCTGACGAGCTGCTGACCGAGCTCTGAGAGGCCGCCGTGCGCCGGCTCCACGTTTCCGTCCGCGAACGCGTTCCGGCGCATCCACGTGAGCCCGATCATCCGGACGCCGAGCTCCCAGAAGACGTCGGCGAGCACCGGCTGATGACCGAACGGGTCGGCACCTTCGAGCGCAAGCAGCAGGCCCACGCGACCGCTCGCCTCGGCGTCGTCGACATCGGAGCTCGTGCGGACGTGGACGACCTCGCCAGGGTTGTCGTGCACCGCCCGCAGAAAGGCCCCGACCTGCTCGAGTGCCCGGCGCAGCGCAAGCTCCGGCAGGTCCTCCGCGTACACGTAGATCGGACACACCTGGAGCACCACGCTCCCGCGTCGCAAGGGCGACAGCCACCGCTCGCGAAACGGGTTCGGCTCTCCCGAGAAAGCGGTCAGCTCGAGCAGGAGATCGTTGTGAGCACAGGCGACGCGCACGTCACGCACGTGTCACGTGTTCGAGCGTCGCGACCAGGCGTCGATGCCGACGGCGCCGATGATGATGGCCCCGTAGATGATGCGCTGGTAGACGGCGCTCACGTTGAGCAGGTTGAAGCCGTTCTGGATCATCGCCAGCATGAGCACGCCGAGGACGGTGCGCCAGATGGCGCCGGCGCCGCCGAGGATCGACGTGCCGCCGATCACGATCGCCGCGATCACGTCGAACTCGATGCCGACGCCGGCATCGGATTGCCCGGTGTTGACACGTGAGGCGACGATCATGCCGCCGATCCCGGCGCAGAGGCCCGAGATAGCGTACGTCGACCCCTTGACGAGGTTGACGCGAACGCCCGACAGGCGAGCCGCCTCAGCGTTGCCGCCGGCCGCGTACATGTAGCGGCCGTAGGTCGTCCGGTGCAGGAGCAGCCCCGCGACGAGGATGACGCCCGCGAACAGGTACACGGAGTACTTCGCACCGAGGAACTCGCCGCGCCCGATGACGTCGAATGCCGTGTCGTCGGCAACGCGCACGAGAAAGCCGCCCGAGACCGCGAGCGCGAGCCCCCGGATCATCAGGCTCGATGCGAGCGTGGCCATGAACGGGTTGATGCGGCCAACGGTCACGATTGCGCCGTTGAAGATGCCCACACCGAGCCCGATCAGGCAGCCGAGCAGAAGGCCGATCGGAACGTCGATCGCGTTCGCGCTTTTCGCGGCGATGATCCCGGCCAGGGCGTAGGTAGCTCCGATCGAGAGGTCGAAGCCGCCGGCGATGAAGACGAGCGTCGAGCCGACCGCCATGATCCCCACCGCCGACCACTGGTCGAGGATGTTCATGAAGTTCTGCTGCTTCAGGAACACGTCGCTCGCGAACGCGAGCGTCACGAAGAGGGCGATGAACGCGAACACGATCCCGTAGTCGCGCAACGTCTCGAGGCGGAACTCGCGCAGGCGGGCGATCCGCTCCTGGAAGACTGTCTCGAGCGTGCTCACACGACCGCCTCGGTCGCGAACGCAGCGTTCATCACCTGATCCTCCGTGACGTCGTGGCCGTCGAATTCCGCGACGACGCTGCCGGCGCGCATGACGAGAACGCGATGTGCGAGGCCGAGCACCTCCTCGTGCTCGCTGGAGATGAGCAGCACCGCCATCCCTTCCGCGGCGAGGGACTGGATGAGCCGGTAGATCGCCTGCTTCGCTCCGACGTCGACGCCCCGGGTGGGCTCGTCCGCAATCAGGAGTTTCGGGCGACGGAACAGCCATTTCGCGAACAGAACCTTCTGTTGATTGCCGCCCGACAGCGTCGCGACGCGGACGGTAGGCCGCTCAGCCCGGACGTCGACGTCGCGCATCAGCTTCGCGGCGCGGCGCTGCTCGCTGCGCGTGTTGATGAAGAGGGCCTTGCTGACGTCCCCGAGGTGCGGCAGGGTGACGTTCTCGACGAGCGAGCGCTCCATGTGCAGGCCCTGGTCCTTGCGAGACTCGGGCAGCATCGCGACGCCGGCCCGGATCGCCTGCTGGGGCGTCCGTGCCATCAAGCGGCGACCGTCGAGCTCGACGTCGCCCGCATCTCGTCGATCCGCGCCGAAGATTGCCCGCGCCACCTCCGAGCGCCCCGAGCCGATCAGCCCGGCCAGCCCCACGATCTCGCCTGCGCGGACCTCGAGCGAGACGTCGTGGATGACGCCTTCGCGGGCAAGTCCCCGCACCGAGAGCACGACCGGCGCCTCGGGCACCGGAAACGCCCTCTCGGGGAACGCCAGCTCGAGCGAGCGTCCCAGCATCGCGGTGACGAGCCGATCGGGCGTCTCGACGGCGGCCGGAGACGTCCGCACGAGCTTGCCGTCCTTGAGCACGGTGACCGTGTCGACCAGGGAGAGCACCTCGTCGAGGAAGTGAGAGACGTACACGATCGTCGTGCCCTGCCTCTTGAGGCCCCGGACGATCTCGAACAGCCGTGCGCCCTCGTCGGCGGTCAGCGCGGCGCTCGGCTCGTCCATGACGATCAGCTCGGCTCCGCGCGCGAGCGCCCGCAGGATCTCGACCTTCTGCTGGTCCGCCAGGCGGAGCGTCCCGGCCGGCGCGTCCGCCGGGAGGTCGAACCCGGCGCGACCGTTGAGCTCGGCGAAGCGGCGGCGCAGCTCGCGCCGGTCGACCCATCCCAGGGTGCTCGCCTCCCGCCCGAGGTAGACGTTCTCGATCACGCTGCGCGCCGGGACGAGCGAGATCTCCTGGGCGATCAGCGTCAACCCGTCGGCGAGTGCGGCCCGGGGGGCCCGGTACGAGACCGTACGACCCGCGACGCGTAACTCGCCCTCGTCCGGCGTGAACGCGCCCGCGATGATCTTGCCGAGCGTCGACTTCCCGGCGCCGTTCTCGCCCACGAGCCCGTGGATCTGGCCGCGTTCGATCGTGACGCTGACGTCGGCGAGCGCCTGAACGCCGCCGAAGCGCTTGCTGATCCCGACGACCTCGACGTGTGGCTGGGCCATGGTCAGAAGGACGTAGGGGCGGGATACATCCCGCCCCTACATGCAATGGAGACGTGCCGCGCTACCCCTTCCACTGGCCGGTGAAGCCCTCCCACTCGGCCGTGTTGTCCTGGGTGATGACCCGCGGCAGCTCCGTGTAGTCGAGCGAGAAGCGGCCCGGGTTCTCGATCGTTCCGCCGCGAGCGGCGATGATCGCCATCTCCATGGCCTCGCGGCCCTCGTCGCGGGGCACGAAGGTCGGCGTGGCGTACCAGCGGCCCTCGGCCACGGCGGCCACAGCCGGCTCGGATGCTCCGCCGCCTACGAGCAGCATCTCGCCCGTGCGGCCCGCGTCCTCGATTGCCTTCTCGGCGCCGAGGATCATCTGGTCGGCCGACGCGACGACGTCGATCTGATCGTTCGCCTGCAGGATGTCCTGCATCGCCGTGAAGGCCGGATCGGAGAGGTAGCCACCCTCGGGGCCCACGATGAAGTTGATGTTCGGATTGTCCGCCGCGAGCTGGTCGAATACCGCCTTCAGGGCTTGATCGAACGCTGTCGCGAGCGCGCCGGGGATCCACACGACGGTGCAAGGATCTTTGTCAGCGCACTGTTCCAGAATGATCGCTGCCTGATCCTCGGCGATCAGCGACGCCGGTCGCAGGATCGAGCCCGAGACGCCGTCGACCTGGATGTCGCTCGTCGTCAGGTCGGGGCCGATCGACGTGTCGGTCGCGATCACCTTTATGCCGGCCTCGATGGCGTCCTCGACGACCGGGACGATTCCGGCGTTGTCGAGCGTGACGATGATGAACGCGTCGTAGTTCCCGGTCGTGATCGCATCCTGGATATTCGCGAACTGCTTCGCCGGATCGAACCCGTTGTCGATCAGCGTCAGGTTCGCTCCGCAGGCCTCGGCGACCTTCTGCATTTCCTCGGTGGATGCCTCGAGGTAGGTGTTCCCCGCGACCGTGAAGAACGCGACCTCGACAGGATCGCCAGGCGGTACGACGTCGTTCGTGGGTCCGATCTGCTCGCCGGCGCAGCTCTCCTCGGCCGGCGGCTCTGCGGGTTCGGCAGGCTCCGCGGGCTCGGCGGACTCGGCCGGCGGCTCTGCCGGCTCGGCGGGCTCTGCAGGCTCTGCAGGCGGTGCCGGCTCCGGCGCGGCCTCCTCCTCGCCACCACACGCGGTTACGGTGAGCCCAAGCACGGCCACGAGCAGGCCGAACGCGAGCCAGAATCTCGTTGTCCTTCCCTTCAACGCAATCCCCTCCTCTCGGACTGAACCCTGACTCCTGTTCAGACGACGGCGGAGCCGGCTCGGCCGGACCAATGACCGGGCCGAGTCTCCACGGTCGTCGCGCGCCTGTCAACGTTCCGCTCCACGGTGTGCTCAGGCTGCAGCCGTCTCGGCGACCACAGGCTCCTCCGCGATCGTCGCGTCGCGCCAGCTCCATTCGCTCGGCGACCCGGCGGAGTCGCCCGTTCTGATCGCCTCGAGCACGGCCCACGGCGTGATCGGAAGCGATCGGATCGGCACACCGATCGCGTCCGCCACTGCCGACGCGATCGCGGCCGCGGACGGGAGGATCGGCCCTTCCGCCACTCCCTTCGCGCCGTGCGGCCCGGGCGAGGCGAATCCCTCGACCAGGATGGGCTCGACGCGCGGGACGTCGAGCGCCGTGGGCAGCCGGTACGTCTCGAGGCGATCTTCGACCACTCGACCCTCAGCGTCGATCCGCTGTCCCTCGAGCAGGGTGTAGCCGAGGCCCTGGGCCACTGCCCCCTGGATCTGCCCCACGCACGCTTCGGGGTTGATCGCCTTGCCGACGTCCTGCGCAACGACGTAGCGCAGCACCGTCACCTTGCCCGTGTCGGGGTCGATCTCGACCTCGCAGAGGTGCGTGTGACACGTGTACTGCGCGAAGACGGGTAACAGCAAGCCGACCGAGCAGGCGGCGTTGAACGGCACGGGATCCTGGTTGTAGCTCCCATGGCCGGTGATCGGCCCGGCCGTCCACGTCGCAGCGTGTGAGACGGCACCGAGCGGCATGGCGCGCTCCGGCGCGCCGGCGACGTGCACCTTCCCGTCGGCGAGCTCGAGGTCCTCTGGTGCGACCTCCATGAGCGCAGCGGCTGTACGAACGATGCGCTCTCGCACCTCGGCGGCCGCCCGCAGCGCGGCGTTGCCGACGGCGACCGTCGTTCGCCCGCCTGCCGCGCCCATGTCGAAGGGGGCAGCGTCGGTGTCGGGAGGCATCAAGACGACGTCCTGCGGTCGCAGGCCGAGCGAGCCTGCCACGATCTGGGTCACGCCCTGCGCCATGGCGCCCGAGCCGCAGTCGACTGCAGCCGTGATCAACCCGACGGTCCCGTCGTCGTTCAGCTTGAGCGCGACGCCACCCGGCCCGGCATTCGTGATCCACACCGTGCAGGCGAGGCCGACCCCGCGGTTCGGCCTCCGCCGTGTCACCTCCGCCCAGGGCGCTGCCTCCTCGATTCGGGCGAGCTCCTCGTCGAACGCCATGTCCCTGAACACCTGACCCGTCGGACCGAGATCGCCGTCCCGGAGAAGGGTGCGGCGCCGCAGCTCGCGGCGGTCGAGGCCGATAGCAGCCGCGATGCGATCCATGTGCTGCTCGCGGGCGTACACGCAGTAGACCCCGCCGACACCGCGGAAGGCGCCGGTCGGAGGAGTGTTGGTGTAGACGGCCTGCGAGACGCAGCGCACCGCGCCGATCCGATAGGTGCCCGCCAGCGTCTGTACCCCGACGGCTGCGAGGAACGGCGACTCGCCCGCGTAAGCCCCCGCGTCGAGGTGGTACACGATCTCCCGGGCGACGATCTCGCCCTCGGTTGTCACAGCCGAGCGCAGACGCACGATCGCGTTCTCGCGCGGGTTGCCGGACACGAACTCGTCGCGGCGCGTGTTGACGAGCTTGACGGGACGCTCGGTCACGCGGGCGAGCAGCGCCGCGAACGCGTCGATGTAGGAGTCGACCTTGCCGCCGAAGCCGCCGCCCACCGTCTCGACCACGACCCGGACGTCCGCGGGACGCACACCGAGATAGGCGGCGACCGTGTTGCGAACCTGGTAGGGCCACTGCGTCGACGTCCGCAGGACGTACCGGCCCGCCTCGTAGCGGGCGACCGTCGCCCGCGGCTCGATGTAGGCCTGGTTCTGACGCGGCACCCGGAACTCGTCCTCGACGACGACTACGTCCTCGCGTTCGAAGGCGGCGTCGAGGTCGCCGTGGTGCGTCGTCGTCTCCCACGCGACGTTTCCCTTCCGCAGACCGGAGATGGGAACGGCGATCTCGTAGGACTCCCAGTCGGGATGGACGAGCGCCCCACCGGCTTCGAGCGCCTCCTCGAGCGTCACCGAGGCCGGCAGCGGCTCGAGCTCGAGCTCGATAGCCGCGGCAGCCGCCCGCGCCTGTGCCGGCGTCTCTGCCGCGACGGCGGCGATCGGCTCCCCCGCGTAGCGCACCACGCTGGCTGCGAAGAGCGGCGCGTCCTTCACGACCCAGCCGGCAATGGCGGGCGCGTCCGCCGCCGTCACGATCGCCGCGACGCCCGGGAGCGCCGCCGCACGAGCGGTGTCGAGCCGCACGATGCGCGCCGAGGCCACGGGCGAGCGTAGAAGCTTCGCGTGGAGCAGGCGCGCCTCCTCGACGTCGATCGCGTAGCGCGCCTGGCCGGTGACCTTGGCGTGACCGTCCGACCGAGCGACGGACTCGCCGACCGGCCCGCTCATCTCCGTCCCCTCGTCGCAGCCTGCAGAGCCGCCTCGACGATCTTCGTGTAGCCCGTGCAGCGGCAGATATTGCCGGCGAGCGCCTCCTTCACCTCGGCCTCGGAGGGGTCCGGCCTCTCCTCGAGCAGCGACGTGAGGGTCATCAGCACGCCGGGGGTGCACGCGCCACACTGCACGCCGCCGCGCTCCAGCATCGCCTCCTGGAGCGGGCTGAGCCCGTTCTCGCCGGCGAGGCCCTCGACGGTCGTCACGTCGGTCCCGTCGGCCAGAGCAATCGGAAACAGACACGACGCCGTCGAGCGGCCGTCGACGAGGGTGATACATGCGCCGCAGAAGCCCTCGAAGCAGCCCACCTTCGTCCCGGTCAGGCCGAGGTGCTCGCGCAATACCGTCGACAGGGGCGTGAAGCCCGCGACATCGAGCTCGTATGCGCGTCCGTTGACGGTGAGCCGGATCATGTCGGCTCGCCCGCAAGCGCCCCCACGGCGCGCCGCGCCAGCGCCGGCAGGACGGCGAGCCGGTACCAGCCCGGCGCATCGACCGCGTCGCGGCCGGCCATCAGGGCGGCCGCCGCGCGTCCCGCCTCCTCACCCGCCGCCGGATGGAGTGGACGCCCCGTGAGCACCGACTCCGCCTCGGGCACGCGCCGGGCGACGTGCTCCACGGCGCCGACGGCAACGCGCGCTGCCGTGACGGCGCCGTCGTCGAGATCGACGCTGACTGCGACGCCCGCGATCGGGTATTCGCTCGAGCCGCGCACGGTCAGCCGCTCGTACCACGAACGGCGCCCGGGTGGGCACGGCACTCGAACGGCGGTGACGAGCTCCGGGGCGGGCCGAGCGCCGCGCGATTCGAGGAAGTCGGCGAGATCGACCGACGTCGTGCCCGACGATCCCTCGACCTGCACGGTCGCCTCGGAGGCGAGCAGAGCCGGCAGGAGGTCGGAGGCCGGGAAAGGCGCCGAGCAGAGGTTGCCCCCGACTGTGGCGACGTTGCGGACGGCGCGGTTCGCCGAGCGCTGCGCAGCCTCGCGCAGCGACCCGAGCGGCCCGTCATCGGCGAGCCGGCCGAGCTCCGCGTGCGTGACACGCGCGCCGATCACCGTCGACTCGCCCTCCGCGACACCGAGCAACTCGTCCAGGTCCTGGAGGGAGACGTACACGCGCTTCAACCGCTCGCCCCGCGACGGCGCCCGCATGACCCACGTGCACCCGGCGAGCGGTGCCCCGTCCTCGTCGAGGCGTTCCAGCTCACTGATCGCCTCTTCCAGCGAGGAGGGGCGCACAAGGTCTGGATAGTCGCCCGCCATCAGTCGGAAAGAGCGTGGGCGTAGTGGGCGCGAGCGTGCGCTTCGGTGATGTAGCCCTCGCGCAGATCGTCGCGCACGAGCACCGGATCGCGTTCGGCTGGTGGCCCGTACCCGCCGCCCCCGCCACAGCGCAGCTCGTAGACCGTCCCCTTCGGCACCCGTAGCCCCGTCGCCTTGGCCACCGGCTCTCGCCGCCCGTCGGGATAGCGGATCACGCCCGAGTTGGGGCGTCCGCAAAGCCCACCGGCGATGCCGACGGGTGGCGTCTTGGTACGTTCGAGCGTCGAGGTGCACCAGGCCTCCTCGAGCAGTTCCACGAACAGATCGGGGCCGAGACCACCGCGGAAACAGCCGGGGCCACCCGTGTCGGGCGCGAGCTCGAAGCGCTCGAACAGCCACGGGTTCTTCCCCTCCCAGACCTCGAGCGGCGCGATACGTGTCGCCGCCTCGAGGAAGTGGATCAGGCTCGAGCCGCCGTCGCCTCGGGCACTGGCGCCCTGGCCCACCGGGTGCGGTGACCCGTCGCCCCAGAACTCACCCGTCTCCTCACGGAAGCCCCACCAGAGGACACCGCAGATGTCACCGGCCGAGTCCGCAGGCACGAGCTCGGGCACGACTGCGGCGAGCGCTCGGAGCGCGGTGTCGGCGGCCTGCGTCGCCGACCAACCGAAGAGGAAGCACGGCGCCGGCGCGAGGGGATGGAACATCGAGCCGGGTCGGGTCACGACCTCGATCGGCCGGAAGTGTCCCTCGTTGGGCGCCTCGCCGCTGCTCGCGAGCATCGTCATGACGACCCGGGAGATGGAGACGGTCATCGGCAGGGGGCAGTTGACCGGGCCGCGCGTCGCGTCCGGCGCGTTCGTGTAGTCGAGGCGGATGGTCGACCCGTCGACCTCGACCGCGACCTCGAAGGGGACGGGGTCATCCGAGACGCCGTCAGAGTCCATCTGGCCCTGGGCGACGTAGCGGCCATCCGGGATCCGCTCGAGGTAGGAGCGGACAACCGCCTCGCCGTGGTCGTACATCCGCTCTATGCACTCCTCGAAGCGCTCGAGACCGTAGCGCTCGACGAGGCGTACGAGGGCGGCGGCCCCGGTGCGAAGGCCGACCACCTCGGCGTTGACATCGCCCGCGACGTGAACCGGCATGCGCGTGTTCGCGATCACCATGCGGTAGACGTCCTTGACGAGCTGGCCGCGCACGAACAGCTTGACTCCGGGGAAGACGACGCCCTCCTGGAAAACGTCCGTCGTGTTCGTGCAGTACGGAGCGATAGCGCCGATGTCGAGCCAGTGTGCCTTGATCGCTGTGTAGCCGATCGGCTCGCCGCCGGGCAGGTACACCGGCATGACCATCGCAGCATCCTGGGGGTGCGATCCGGTTGCGTAGGGCTCGTTGATGAGCACGATGTCGCCGGGCTCGAGCGCCTCCGCCCCGCCGACCCGCTCCACGGCAGCGCGACGCAGAAGTCCATGGTTCCCATGAACGCCGGAAGGCTCGGCGCTTGGGCCAGCAGGCGGAAGTCGCGATCGTAGACGGTCGCTGCGAAGTCGAGCACCTCGTACACGATCGGCGAGAACGACGTCCGGACGAGCGCCCGCTTGATCTGATTGGCGGCTGAGTTGAGGCCGTGGCGGATCACCTCGGTCGTGATCGGATCGGCGTCGACAACGCCGGTCGAGCGGCCGCGGCCGCCGCTGGTCACGACGTGCCCGGCTGGGGAGACGACGGTCACGAGTCGAACGCGTGCGGATAGTGTCGGCGTGCCTCGGCTTCGGTGACGTAGCCCTCGCGCACGTCCTCCAGCACCCGATCCGGGTCGCGCTCGGACGGCAGCCCGTAGCCGCCACCGCCACCGCAATGCACCTCGAAGGTGGCGCCCTTCGGGATCCGCAACCCGGTCGCCTTGGCGACGGGCTGGCGCCGTCCGTCAGGATGATGGAGGACACCGCTGTTCGGCCGGCCGGGCAGCCCGCCGGCAAGCCCCCAGGGCGCGTTCTTCGTGCGCTCGATGGTGGATGTGCAGTAGGCCTCCTCGAGGAATGTGAAATGCATGTCCGGCCCGAGCCCGCCGCGGAACTTGCCCGGGCCCCCCGAGTCGGGCGCGAGCTCGAACTTCTCCATCAGCCACGGGTTCTTCGCCTCCCAGACCTCCATCGGCGAGAAGCGCGTCGCCGCCTCGATCAGGTGCAGCAGGCTGGAACCGCCGTCGCCGTGTGCGCTGGCACCCTGGCCGACGGGGTGCGGCGAGCCGTCGCCCCAGAACTCGCCCGTGCCCTCGCGGAACCCGTACCAGACGAGGGCGGCGAGGTCGCCCCCTGAGCAGGCCATGACCCGTTCGGGCACGGCTTCCGCGACTGCGTTGAGCACCGCCTCGGTTGCCTGCATTGCGGGCCAGCCGTAGAGGAAGCACGGCGAGGGCGACAGCGCGTGGAACATGGAGCCGGGACGCGTGGCCACCTCGATCGGCCGGAAGTGCCCCTCGTTCGGCGCCTCGCCTCCGCCCGCGAGCATCGTCATGACGACGCGTGCGGCCGAAACGGTCGAGGCGAGCGGACAGTTGACCGGTCCGGGGCGCGCGTCCGGTGCGCTCGAGAAGTCGAGCAGGCACGTCGAGCCGTCCACCTCGAGCTCGACCTCGAACGGGATCGGGTCGTCCGTGATGCCGTCCGAGTCCATCTCGCCGCGCCCCACGTAGCGGCCGTCCGGTATCTGCTCGAAGTAGCTCCGGACGACCGCCTCGCCGTGGTCGTACATCCGCTCGACCGACTCGTGGAAGCGCTCGAGCCCGAAGCGCTGCACGAGCCGCACGAAGTCGGCCGCCCCGGTGCGCACACCGACGACCTCGGCGTTGATGTCGCCCTCGACGAACGTCGCCAGGCGTGAGTTCGCAGTCGCCATTCGCCAGATGTCGCGGACCAGCTCGCCCTTGGAATAGAGCTTGACGCCCGGGAAGATGACGCCTTCCTGGAAGACGTCGGTCGTATCCGTGCAGTAGATCTCTTTGGCCCCGATGTCCATCCAGTGCGCCTTGATCGCCGAGTAGCCGATCAGGGTGTCGTCGTCGAGGAACACCGGCATCACCATCGCCGCGTCCTGCGGATGCGAACCGGTCCGGTACGGGTCGTTCATGAGGACGATGTCGCCCGGCGCGAGCTCGTCCTCGCCGCCCACCGCCTCCACCGCGGATTCGATGCAGAAGCTCATGGTCCCCATGAAGAAGGGAAGGCTGGGCGCCTGTGCGAGCAGCCGGAACTGCCGGTCGTACACGACGGCTGCGAAGTCGAGTACCTCGTAGATGATGGGCGAGAAGGACGTCCGGACGAGCGCCCGCTTGATCTGGTTGGCAGCCGAGTTGAGGCCGTGGCGGATCACCTCGGTCGTGATCGGGTCGGCGTCGGTGGCACCATTCGCCCCGCCCTGTCCGGCCCGGTAAACGACGGCGTTCGTATGCATCGTCTCAGCCTTCCCGCTCGAGGAAGAGGGAACCGGTAGCGTGGGCTTCCGCTCGCCAGCCGGCGTCCAGGTACGTCGTCGCGGTCTCCTCGAGCAGGATCGCGGGTCCGGACAGGATCGCTCCCGCTGCGAGCGACGCCCGGTCGACGACCGCGAATGGCAGCAGCTCGCCGCGCGTGAACGACCACGTGTCGATGGTGCCCTCAGGTGCGGCGCCAGCCGCCGTGGCGCGGCGCTCCGCCGCCCTCCGTGGCAGCTGGGTGCGCACCGTCGCCCTGATGGAGACGATCTCGACAAGACCGTCCATGGTGTGGCCGAACGTGCGGTCGTACTCACCGGTGAACAGGTCGCGCAGCCCGGCCGCGTCCACCGTGATGCGGCCGTCCTCGCTCGGCGTCAGGACGGTGAGGAAGTGCTCCTGTCCGACGTAGCGCATGTCGAGCCCGACTTCCCTCTCGCCTTCCTCACCCTCACGCCGGCGCTCGGCGAGCACGGCGAACAGGTCACCCAGCACCTCGTTTGCCGTCGTGATCGCGGCGTCGTCAAGGCTCAGGATCCGCGTCCGACCGGCACTGCGGACGAGGTCAGCGCCCAGCAGGCCCCAGGCGGAGAAGTTGCCGGCCACCGGAGGCACCACGATCCTGCCGATGTCGAGCTCGGCGGCGAGCAGCGTGCCGAACAGCGGCCCCGCGCCTCCGAACGGCATGAGCGCGCAGCGACGCGGGTCCTGACCTTGCTCGACCGTGATCTCGCGAATCGCGTTCGCCATGTTCGCGGTAACGATGGTGAGCACGCCCTTCGCGACGTCCTCCACCTCCATGGCGAGCTGCTCGCCGAGCGGCGCCAGGGCGTGGCGGGCGGCATCGATGTCGAGTGTCACGCCGCCCGCGAGACTTCCCTCGGCCAGCATCCCGAGCACTGCGGCGGCGTCGGTCACAGTGGGCTGGGTGCCGCCGCGCCCATAGGAGGCGGGCCCCGGCTCGGCGCCTGCGCTCTGCGGGCCAACCCGCAGGAGCCCGCCGACGTCCACGTAGGCGAGCGAGCCGCCGCCCGCTCCGATCGACCGTACGTCGACCCAGGGCGTCTGCAGCGGCATGCCGACGATCGAGCCCTCGTAGAGCACCGGCAGACGGCCGTCGAGGATGAGGCAGGTGTCGAAGCTCGTGCCCCCGACGTCGGCGGTGACCACGTCCGACAGGTCGAGGATCCGTGCCAGCTCGGCACCTCCTTCTGCACCGGCCACCGGCCCGGACATGATCGTCTCGAAGGGCCGCCGCTCGGCCTCGCCGAACGTCATCGCGCCTCCGCCCGAGCGGGTCACGAGCAGGGAGCCGTTGAAGCCCGCGTCGCCAAGGCCGTCCTCGAGGCGCCTCAGGTAGCTCGCCATCCGACCGCGCACGTACGCGTCGATGACGGTCGTCGACGTCCGCTCGTACTCGCGGTACTCGCCGGAGACCTGGTGTGAGACGGAGATATCGCCGGTGAAGCCGGCGTCGCGGAGGGCGCTCTCGGCGGCAAGCTCGTGCTCGGGGTTCGAGTACGCGTTCATGAATGCAATCGCGACCGCGGTCACGCCTTCGGCCGCGAAGACCTCGGCTGCCCGTCGGACGTCGTCTGCCTCGATGGGGACGTGCACCTCGCCGCCGGCCCGGATCCGCTCCGTGACCGCGAGCCGGAGCCGGCGCGGGACGAGCGGCGCCGGGGGGCGCCAGAACAGGTTGTAGGGCTCGTCCCGGTCGCCGCGGCGGGTCTCGAGGATGTCGCGGAACCCCTTCGTGCAGAGGAGCCCGACGGCTGCGCCGGTACGCGTGAGGAGCGAGTTCAAGCCCACCGTTGTGCCGTGCAGGAAGTAGCCGGCGCGGTCGAGCTCGCCACCACCGAGCGTCTTCTCGACCGCGGCGATGACACCGAGCTCCGGCGAAGCCGGCGTCGTCGGCTCCTTGTCGACACGTATCTCGCCGGTCTCGTCGTCGTAGTAGATGAGGTCCGTGAACGTGCCGCCGACGTCCACGCCGATGCGCGTCGCCATGATCCTCCTCGTACGTGTCCGCGTGAGTCTCGCATGGAACGCCGGAACGGTGCGAACGTGCCCGTCGCGGTACAGGCCGGACTCACCACGACCTCGCGACCCTGCTCGCTGTGCCTACCCGCGTGCTCGAGCACTTCGCGCGACGAGAGGCCAAACGGTGACGCGGTCGAGCCGGGTCGCGCCGGGATGAGATCCGGCCCCTACGAACCGGCGTGGCTCAGCTCGAGCAGGTAGGCGACCATGACGTCCTCGCCACCGGGCGCCAGGTGGAAGGCGTCGGACAGCTGTTCGACGCGGAGGATCTGCTCACGGTTAGCCCTGAAGAGCGGACCGAAGGGGAAGAAGGCGAAGTCGACCACCTCGGCCTCGAAGCCGGCCTGCTCGAGCAGCTCCGCGGTGCGCTGCTGACCGACGATCGACAGCTGCATCACGAACGCGCGTCCCCCGGGCGCCAGGAGGCGGGGGAGCAGCTCCAGGAAGTGATCGAGGAGGTTTCGGCCCCAGTAGTCGAGCGGCCGGTGGCCGGTCGGCTCCTCGTAGGGATCGACCGGCATCTGGTACAGGCTCGCCGCGATGAGGTCGAACTGCTCCGTGGGATCCCAGTGGTAGAGGTCGACGTCCTCGCCGGTGATCCTGTCGGCGACGCCGTTGCGGAACCCGTTCGAGAGCGTGTTGGCGACCGCGTTCCGGTCGATGTCGATCGCGTGTACGCGCGTCGCCCCGTTGAGGGCGAGCTGCACGGTCAGGATCCCGCAGCCGCAGCCGACGTCGAGGCACGTGGCACCCTCGCCGATGCCGGTGCGGAACAGGTGCTTCCACAGGATGTAGCTGCCCTGCGTCGGGACGAAGACGCCCTCCTCGACCGTGATCTCCGGAAAGGGCAGCGGAAACAGGGAGCGGCCGCGCTCGTCCACCCACGGCTTCGGCGGCGCCGTTGCCGGCGCCGCGTTGGCCGCGGCCGGAACCGCCTCGTGCGACCGTCGCCGGCCGGGCTTCGTGCCGGCGAGCGCGGCAGCCGCGGCGGCGACGTGCTCCGGTGTCGTCCCGCAGCAGCCGCCGATGATCTGCGCGCCCTCCTCCCGCCACTCGAGCGCGAGCGCCGCATACTCCTCGGGGCCGATGCGCTCGTCGAAGCGCCAGCGATCCCCGGCCAGGTAGCCGAGGTTCGGGTAGACGCCGAGCGGCAGGTCGGTGAAGTCGCGCAGCCAGGGCAGCATCCCCGGCACGTGGTCGACCGGAAGGCAGTTGATGAGCAGCGCGCCGACACCCATGCCCTCGAGGCGCCTCGCCGCCCTGCCGAACAGGTCCCCCTCGGGCGGGCCCCAGTGCTGCCCATAGACGCCGCAGACGCCGTGGCGACAGCGACGGAAGCTCACCCAGACGGGCAGCCCGGTCGCCTGCAGGCCTTCGACCGTCTCGAAGGTGAGGGGGTCGCGGATCAGCGTTAGCGTCTCGAGCAGGATCAGGTCCGGCGGCTCGTCCTCGAAGACGCGCGCCAGCAGGTCGAGCGTGCCGCGACGCTCGGGGGAGTTGACCTCCTCGGAGATCGCGAACGCGACGGCGCACTCGCCGTCGCGGCCGGCATCCCGTATGGCCTGCCGGGCGAGCCGCACGCCGAGTCGCGCGACGTCCATCCAGTGCGTGAGCTCGGTTCGCCCCGGGCTCGCGCGCATCTCCATCTCAGGCGCGCTCAGGATCGACCAGGTGTCCGTCGAGATCACGTCGCAGCCCGTGCTCGCGTAACGCCGGTGGACGTCGAGCACCGCGTCGGGGGCCCGGTAGAGCGCCCAGGTGCCCCAGAGCTCGCGGTCGCTCCCGGGGCCTTCCGCGTGGAGATCGTGCTGCCGCTCGAGCTCCGTCGCGACGGCGCCGTCGAGCACGACGCAACGCTCGGCCGCGATCAGCTCCTCCACCCGGGCGTAGGCCGGGGAGAAGTGGCTCGCGTCTCGCGTCAGCGCCGCTTCGCTCATCAATACCGGTAGTGATCCGGCTTGTACGGCCCCTCCACGGGAACACCGATGTAGGCGGCCTGCTCGGGCGTCAGCTCGGTGAGCCGGACGCCGAGCGCGTCGAGATGCAGCCTCGCGACCTTTTCGTCCAGGTGCTTCGCGAGCGTGTACACCCTGCGCTCGTAGAGCTCGTTCTTCGTGAAGAGCTCGATCTGGGCGATCACCTGGTTCGTGAACGAGTTGGACATCACGAAGCTCGGGTGGCCGGTGGCATTGCCGAGGTTCAGCAGCCTGCCCTCGGAGAGGACGATGACCGTGTGGCCGTCCGCGAAGACCCACTCGTCGACCTGCGGCTTGACGTTGACGCGGCGAACGCCGGGCGTGCGCGCGAGACCGGCCATGTCGATCTCGTTGTCGAAATGCCCGATGTTGCCGACGATGGCCTGATGCTTCATCCGCGCCATGTCGTCGGCGCCGATGACGTCCTTGTTGCCGGTCGCGGTGATGAAGATGTCGGCGGTCTCGACGACGTCCTCGAGCGTCGCCACCTGGTAGCCCTGCATCGCGGCCTGCAGCGCGCAGATCGGGTCGATCTCGGCCACGATCACGCGAGCGCCCTGGCCACGGAGTGACTCGGCGCACCCCTTGCCGACGTCGCCGAAGCCGAACACGACCGCGACCTTGCCGGCGATCATGACGTCGGTCGCCCGGTTGATGCCGTCGATCAGCGAGTGCCGGCACCCGTAGAGGTTGTCGAACTTCGACTTCGTCACGGAGTCGTTGACGTTGATGGCCGGGAAGAGCAGATCACCGGTCTCGGCGAGCTGGTAGAGACGGTGAACGCCGGTCGTCGTCTCCTCGGTGACGCCCTTGATGCCCGCCGCGATTCGCGTCCAGCGCTGCGGGTCCTCGCCCAGCGAGCGCTGGAGCACCTCGAGCACGATGCGGAACTCCTCCGAGTCGGCGCCCGCGGGATCGGGGACGGCGCCGGCGCGCTCGAACTCGGCGCCCTTGTGGACGAGAAGGGTCGCGTCGCCGCCGTCGTCGAGGATCATGTTCGGCCCACCGTCCGGCCAGACGAGCGCCTGCTCCGTGCACCACCAGTACTCCTCGAGCGTCTCGCCCTTCCAGGCAAAGACGGGTATCCCGCGCGGGTCGTCAGGCGTCCCATCCGGCCCGACCGCCACCGCAGCGGCGGCGTGGTCCTGGGTCGAGAAGATGTTGCAGGAGGCCCAGCGCACCTGGGCGCCCAGCGCGACCAGGGTCTCGATCAGCACCGCCGTCTGGATCGTCATGTGCAGCGACCCCGTGATCCGGGCGCCACGGAGGGGCTGGTCGGCGGCGTGCTCGCTGCGCATCGCCATGAGCCCCGGCATCTCGTGCTCGGCGAGCTCGATCTCCTTGCGGCCGAACGCCGCCAGCGAGAGGTCCGCGACTTTGAAGTCGACTGTCGTGGTCGAAACGGTGGGTGTCATCTCATCTCCGGTCGCTCGTCGTTACAGGTCTCGGTGTAGAGGGAGGCCGGATCGCCTCGAAGTGCGTCATCCGGCGGAACTCGTCGAATCGCTGCTCGATCTCGCCTTGCGTCAGCCGCTGGACGCGCTCGCTGCCGAACTCCTCGATCGAGAAGGAGGCGAGCACCGACCCGAAGACGGCCGCGCACCGGAGCTTCTCGTCTGTGATGGGCGAGCCGGCGTGCGAGTCGAGGTACCCGAAGAACCCGCCGGCGAACGAGTCGCCGGCCCCGGTGGGATCGACGACGGTCTCGAGCGGGTAGCCGGGTACGGAGAAGAACCCCTCGCCGGTGAACATCGCCGCTCCGTAGCCGCCCTGCTTCGCGACCACCACGCCCGGGCCGAGCTCCCGGATCTGCCTCGCGCCGCGGGCGAGGTTGGCGCCACCGGTGAGCATCCGGATCTCGGCGTCGTTGAGGACGACCACGTCCACTGTCCTCATTGTCTCCAGCAGGGAGTCGCGCGCCGACGTGATCCAGTAGTTCATGGAGTCGAGCCCCGTGAGCACCGCGGCGTTGCACTGCTCGCGCACGCGCCGCTGGACGTCCGGCTGGATGTTTGCGAGGAAGACGACCGAGGACTCTCGCGCACCCGGCGAGAGCGACGGATCGAACTGCGCGAAGACGTTCAGCTGCGTGTCGAGCGTGTGCGCGACCGCCATGTCCTCCTCGTAGCGGCCGGCCCAGAAGAACGAGCGCTCGCCGTCGACACGGTCGAGGTCATCGGTGTTGATTCCGCGCTCCTCGAAGACGGCCAGCTCCTCCGGGCCGAAGTCCTCGCCGACGACCCCGACGACCCGCACCTCGGTGAAGAAGCTGGCGGCCAGCGAGAAATGCGTCGCTGCCCCGCCGAGAATTCGCTCGCGCTTCCCGAACGGCGTCTCGAGCGCGTCAAAGGCGACAGAGCCGACTACGGTGACGCACATCAGACGGGCTCCGCCTCGAGCACGGAGAGCCCCGCTGCCTCGCGCAGCGCCTCGGCGCGGTCGGTCTGCTCCCAGGTGAAGTCGTGGTCGTCCCGGCCGAAGTGGCCGTACGCCGCGGTCTTCGCGTAGATCGGGCGCCGCAGGTCGAGGTCGCGCAGGATCGCGGCGGGGCGAAGGTCGAAGTGCTCCCGCACGAGCTGCTCGAGCCGGTCGACCGGGATGCGCTCCGTGCCGAAGCACTCCACCTGGATCGAGAACGGCTGCGCTACGCCGATGGCGTAGGCGACCTGGAGCTCGCAGCGATCGGCCAGGCCCGCGGCGACCAGGTTCTTCGCCACGTGGCGGGCGGCGTAGGCGGCCGACCGGTCGACCTTCGTCGGGTCCTTGCCCGAGAACGCACCGCCTCCGTGGCGGGCGGAGCCGCCGTACGTGTCGACGATGATCTTCCGGCCCGTGAGCCCGGTGTCGCCCATCGGGCCGCCGACCACGAAGCGCCCGGTCGGGTTCACGTAGACGAAGTCCTTGTGCTCGAGACGGGCCTCGTCGTACATGTGGCGCGGCAAGATCGGGTAGAGCACGCGCTCGATGAGGTCCGGCTTGATGAGCGACTCGGCGTCCACCCCATCGGAGTGTTGCGTCGACACGAGAACGCGCTCGATCTCGACCGGTGTCTGGCGGCCGTGCTCGTCGACCTCGTACCGAACGGTGACCTGCGCCTTGCCGTCAGGCCGGAGGTAGTGGAGCTCGTCGGCCTTGCGAACCTCGGCGAGCCGCTTGCAGATCTTGTGCGCGAGCGTGATCGGCAACGGCATCAGCTCGTCCGTCTCGCGACACGCGTAGCCGAACATCATCCCCTGGTCGCCCGCGCCCTGGCGGTCGAGCGGGTCGTCGTCGCCCGGCGCGTGCTGTGCCTCGTACGCCTCGTCGACGCCCTGTGCGATATCGGGGGACTGCGGGTCGACCGCGACGATGACGCTGCAGGTCTGGGCGTCGAAGCCGTACTCGGAGCGCGTGTACCCGATGCTGGCGATCCGCTCCCGGACGAGGCGCGGAATGTCGACGTAGCTCGACGTCGTGATCTCACCGCCCACGAGCGCCAGCCCGGTCGTAAGGAAGGTCTCGCAGGCCACGCGGGCCTGCGGATCCTCGGCGAGCAGTGCATCCAGGATGGTGTCCGAGATCTGATCGGCCATCTTGTCGGGATGGCCCTCCGTCACCGACTCCGACGTGAAGTGGAAGCTCCTGGCTACGGTCACAGGCGTACGCTCCTCGATTGGTAAGCGAATTGGTCACTGGATCTTTCCAGCGCCGCCCTGTCCTGTCAAGCGACCGCCGCTGCGAGCACGCCGAGCCGGCGACCGGCTCAGCCGCTCGGCGCGGGACGGCGCGGCTGGTCGACCTGCGTCGCCGGGTCGGCCGCGCGCACCCGGGACTCGGGCACACCGAGCTCGCGCCGGACGATGTTCGCGCCCTGCGCGATCGCGGTTGCCTTGTAGAACGCGACGAGCCGGTTCGGGCCGCCGCGGCCGAAGCCGCAGTCGGACGTGAGGACCAGCTTGTCGGCATCGACGTGGCTCAGCGCGTAGCGGATGTCGTCGGCGACCTCCTCCGGCGTCTCCACCTGGAGCGAGCGGTGGCTCACCACGCCTAGCGCGAGCTTCTTCCGCATCTTGTCGCGGTAGGGACGGAAGAGCTCGAGGTCGGCGTACTGCCGATCCTTCATCTCGACCGTCCAGACGTCGCCGCCGACGCGCTCGAGGAAGATCTCGATCGCCTCCGCGTAGGAGGTACGCCCGTGCACACGCTGCATGTTGGCGTTGCCCCAGCACGTGTGCACCCAGACCTCGACGTCCTCGAGCCCCGAGATCTCGTGGTTGAAGCACTCGATCAGGAAGTCGAGGTAGCGCTGGTCGCGCGAGGTCGAGGCGACGAAGTGCATCAGCGGCTCCTCGATCTGGATGACCCTGCAGCCGGCATCCGCAAGCTTGCGCAGCTCGCGGTTCATGGCGGTCGCCATGTCCCACATCAGGTCGCGCTTGTTGGCCGCGTAGTCGTCCGTGCGAAGCTCGAGCATGCTCGCGATGAACTGCGTGGACACCGTGCCGAGCTTCACCGGCTTGTCGGTGCGGGCCTGCGCGATGCGCCACAGCTTGTCGAGCTCGAGCGACCCGCCGGGCTCCACCCGGCCGACGACGGGCGGCAGCCGCCAGCTTCCGAAGACCTCCGCGAGCAGCGAGCCCGGCGGGTGCACCCACTCGTCGCTCGCCGGAACGGTCTCCTCGGTCGCAATGCCGGGAAGCCGCTCGACCGGGTACAGCATCCAGGACCGGCCGCCGAGATCGGCATCCAGGTGATAGTCGCCGTTCGTGAGGATGTCGAGGCCCGCTCGCTCCTGGTCGGACAGGACCACGGCGACCGCATCGGTGAGCTCCTCGCGATAGCGGGCGTCGGCGAGGGCGTCGGAGGCCTGGCGGCCCGCGAGGTTGCTCGTGTACCAGAACGGGCGTGGCCAGGAGCCCGTCACCGTGGTCGGCAGGACGATCCCATCGGTGACGGTGAACATCGGGCGTGGTCCTAGGCGAAGAAGCGCGGGGGCGGGCCCTCGAACGCCTCGTCCTCGAACAGCGTCGCCATGAGCGCCCGCAGGTGGCGCTCCATCGCGAAGGCCGCCAGCTCGGGGTCGCCTGCTCGCAGCGCCTCGTAGATGGCCCGGTGCTCGACGGCCGTTCGCTGCGTGTGCTCGGGCGACCAGCTCCGGCGCCCGAGCGTGGTGTAGAGGGCCTGCCGGATCGTCTCCCACATCGGCTCGAGGAGGGCGATCAGGTAGTCGTTGCCGGTGAGCCCGACAACCCCGCGGTGGAAGTCGCGGTCGAGCTCGTCCGGGAGGGTCTCCGGATCGGCGACGCGCTCGAGCGCCTCGACGCTCAGCCGCAGCTCCTCGAGCCCCTCGCGCCGGACGGCGGCGCGCTTGGCCGCGAGCCGGGCGACCGCGACCTCGAGCACGAGCCGCGTCTCGATGAACTCGGCGGGGCTGTCGTCGGCCGAGGGGTCGGGAGCCTGCTCGAGCGCATCCCGCTCCGCGACGAAGGTCCCGCTGCCCACGCGCGTGACCACGACGCCGCGTGCCTCGAGCGCGCCGAGCGCCTCCCGCACGGTTGGCCGGCTGACTCCGAACCGCGCGGCGAGCTGCCGCTCGGAGGGGAGCCTCGTGCCCGGCCCGAGGTGGCCGCCGAGGATCTGGACGAGCAGCTCGTGGGCGATCGCCTCGTACGCGCGCGGCTGGGTGCGAAAGAGCTCGTCGGTCCGCGGAAGCCCCGCGGCCGCGTGTGGATCGCTCATGCTCTCCGACGATAGCACCCGCTTTGCGCCCCGTCCTCCGCGTTCACGGTAGGGTGCCGCGCATGCCGCTCACCGTCAGCGAGTGGCTTGCCGAGTACCGGCGAGCCTGGATCGAGCGCGACCCCGACGCGGCGGCGGCGCTTTTCACCGAGTACGCGCTCTACCGGGAGCAGCCCTACGACGAGCCCTTCGTCGGCCCCTCACGCGTGCGGGATTACTGGGCAAGGGTGACGGCGACCCAGGAGGCCGTCGAGCTCGAGTACGGGACGCCGATCGTCGACGGTGATCGGGTCGCCGTCGAGTGGTGGGTCACGATGGTGAACGGCGGCGCCGAGATCACGCTGGCGGGCTCCTTCATGCTGAAGTTCGACGACAGCGGGCTCTGCCGGGAGCTGCGCGAGTACTGGCACGTGGGAGAGGGCAGGCAGAGCCCTCCCGCCGGCTGGGGCACGTAGACGGAAGAACCATGAAAGTCGGCTTCATCGGCATCGGGCGCATGGGACGCGGAATCGCCGCCCGGATCCTGACCGGGGGCCACGATCTGGTCGTCTACAACCGCACTCCCGGTCGAGGCGACGAGCTGGAGCAGGCGGGCGCCAGGATCGCGACGGGCGTCGCCGAGGCCTGCCGGGAACGCGAGGTCGTGGTCACGACGGTGGCGGACGACGCCGCGCTCGAGGAGGTGACCCTCGGCGGCGCGGGGATCCGCGACTCACTGCCCGAAGGCGCGATCCACATGACGATGGGCACCCACGGGGTCGCCACCGTCCAGGCGCTCACGGCCGCCCATTCGGCCGCCGGCCAGGTCATGGTGGCGGCGCACGCCGTCGGCCGGCCCGACGTCGCCGCTGCCGGGCAGATCGGAATCATCGTCGGCGGCCCGCCGGACGCGGTCGGCCGCTGCGCGCCGCTCTTCGAGGTCATCGGCCGGCGCACGTTCGAGGCCGGCGCTGACCCGGCGTCGGCGGCCGCGGTCAAGCTCGCGAACAACTTCGTCCTCGGCTGCGCCATCGAGGTCATGGGAGAGGCGTTCTCCCTCACGCGCAAGTACGACGTCGAGCCGCAGGTGCTCTACGAGCTGATGACGGACGGTCTCTTCGCGGCGCCGGCCTACAAGGTCTACGGGAAGATCATGGTCGACGAGGCCTACGACCAGGTCGGCTTTTCCGCCGATCTCGGTCTCAAGGATGCGAACCTCGTGCTGGCCGCCGCCAACCTCGCCCGTCTGCCGCTGCCGAGCGCCAACGTCCTGCGCGATCGGCTCCTCGGGGCAGTCGCGCACGGCGACGGCCCGAAGGACTGGGCGGTCATCGCTCGCGAGCAGGCGCGAGCGGGCGGCCTCGACTGAGCCGCGCCGGGCTCACGCCGTGAGCTCGCCTCGGACCCACTCGAGCTCCCGGCAGACGTACTCGACGATGTCGCCGGTCTTGAGAGCTGCTGGGAGCATGTCCCAGGTGTACGTCTCGATCTCGAGCTGACGCGACAGCGGGCTCTCCTTGTGGAGGCGGAGCGCGTCCGCGATCGCGGATCGCGTCGTGCGGAAGGCGCCGAGGTCGTCGAGGAACACGGGCACGTGAATGTGGACGCGCCATTCGCACGGCCTCGGGCTTCTGCTCCAGTCGGCGAGCGCCTCGTCGAGCCCGAGGAATCGCGTGATGCTCCCGTCGGCGCCCCGCTCGAGGGTCTGCGTCAGATAGATGGTGTCGGCGTAGGGCGTCAGCATCTCCACGGCTTCCTCCGTGACGGTCGGGACGTGCAACGCCGCCGCCTCCTGCAGCTTGAAGATCGGGATGCCGGCGTCCACGAGCTGCAACAGCGATTCGCGGATGCTCTCGTACTCGACCGCCTGGTGGCAGATGTCGAACACGATGCCGACGTGCCGGCGGAGGGCCGAGTGCGCCTCCGAGATCGGAATCCCGGCGAGCGAGGCGAGGACAGCCGCTGCCTCCCCTGAGTAGAGGCGCTCCTCGAAGTACGCGACCGTCTCCTCCGTCGTCTCGAGGAAGCAGAACGGCTCCGGCTCGATCGCGAGTGTGACCGTGCGCCCGGTTCGCTGCTCCAGCCCGACGAGGTGCGCCGCGACCCGCAGTACGTGCTCCGTATAGCTGGCGACGACGTCGGGGCCGGTCACGTTGGGCTTGAAGCCGAGGGGTGACGTCTGGATCGACGGCGCCGTTCCCTCGGCGACCACGTCCGCGAGGACGTCGGCGACGGCGATCGTGTACTCGGTGCGCTCCTCCGAGCGCCAGTCGGGCTCGTAGACCTGCTCCTTGACGACACGGCCCTTGAACGGCCCGTACGGGAACGCGTTGACGGTGTAGAGATACAGGTCGTTGTCGGCGAGGAAGCCCTTCAGCCTGTCGCGCTCCGAAGGGCTTGCCGCCAACGTGCGGGCCGACTCCGCCGACAGCCTCAGGGAGACCCCGAAGGGCTCGCTCGGCGCCACCCGCTGCTTCACCTGCGGGACGTACGTCGTAAGGCTCTTCCACATGTCGTCCCACGTATCGCCCGGATGAACGAGCGTCGAGTAGGTCAGGTGACCGAGACCGTTGCCGAGATCCATCTTCTGTCTCCCCGGTTCGGATTAGGTGACTGACGCGACGGCGCCCGACGCAGCGGAGCGCACCACCGCTTCGGTGACCGCCGCGCCGTGGACCATCTCCTCGATCGTGATGGGGAATCCCGGCCCGCCGGATGCGGCGACCGCGAACGCCTCGAGCGCCGCGCGGCTCGAGTCGAACGGCTCGGCGTCCCAGACCTCTGCCGGGCCCTTGAGCGGCTGGAACTTGCAGGCGCCGAACAGGCGTGTCCGCCGTTCCTCGGACGACGCGCCCGCGACGTGCGTCATCCCCTCGAGCCGTACCCACCCGTCGGAGCCGAAGACCTGAAAGCTGAACCCCGGTCCGGTCGCCGTGATCGTGCCGAGGTAACCGGACATGCCGTCCTTCATCCGAAACAGGATCGAGGTGGTGTCGTCTGCGTCGATCTCGACGACTCGCCGGAAGCTCTGGCAGAAGACCTGGTCGATAGCGCCACAGAGGTCGATCATGCCGTCGACGGCGTGGACGCCCATCGGAGTGAGCCCCCCGCACGGCGTCTCCTCCCGGTTTGCACGCCACTGACTCGGCGTGAGGAAGAGCGCGTTCGGGAACGTCATCGTCGCCTCGACATGCATGACGACGCCGAGCCCGCCCGAGCGAATCCGCTCGCGCAGCTTCGTCATCTCGGGATGGAAGCGCCGGTTGTAGCCGAGGCCGAGCGTCACGCCGGCCTCGCGTACCGCGGCGACGGCCACCTCGGCATCGGCCTTGGCGAGCGCGAACGGCTTCTCGCAGAAGACGTGCTTGCCGGCCTCGGCGGCCGCGATGACCTGGCGCGCATGGGCCGAGTGGGGTGTCGCGAGGACGACCGCGTCGACCTCCTGATCGGTCAGCAGCGCCTCGTACCCGTCAACCAGGCGGAACGCCTGTTCCCCGGCGAAGGCCTCCGCCTCCGGCGAGCGCGTCCGGGTCGCGCCGGCGACGAAGCGCACGTCGTCGCTGCGGCCCTGGACCGACTCGACGAGCGTCTTGCCCCACCAGCCGAGCCCGACGATCGCTGCGTTGATCATCGTCGGTTTCCCTTCGCCACGTCAGCCCGTCGCTATCAGGGAGTAGCGGGCATCGGCCGCCATGCACTCGACTTCAGGCAGGCCCAGCTCCTTGCGGACGAGGTTCGTCCCGAGCACGAGCGACACCGTCTTGTAGAACGCGTGCCTACGGCTCATGCCTTCGCGGCCCATGCCGCAGTCCGAGCAGATGACGAGCCGCTCCACCGGGATGTGCTCGAGTGCGAGCCGCACGAGCTCGGCCACCTCCTCGGGCGATTCGACCTGAAGCGTGTGGTGGTCGATCACGCCGATGCCGATGCGCTTGTCGGTGATCCGCTCACCGATCGCGATCAGGTCTCCAGCGCCCGAGCTTCGGGTCTCGAACGTGATGACGTCGGCATCGACCTGGTTCAGGAACTCGAGGGCCGGCTCGTAGGACTGCACGGTGGCGAACATCCGCTGCTGGGACGGGTTTCCCCAGCAGGTGTGACACCAGACCTCGGTCTTGTCGCGCAAGCCCTTGACCGTGTTGTTGAACACCTCGACCATGAAGGCGGGGTTGATCACGTCGTCGACGATCCCGCGCGCCGCCAGCAGATGGATCTGTGGCTCTTCCATCTGGATGACGGGACAGCCGGCGTCGGCGAGCTCGTGCAGCTCTTCGTTGAGGGCGTCGCTGATGGCCATGATCCGCGACGGAAGGTCCTCGTAGTGCGAGTCCTGGACGGCGAAGGCCACCAGCTCCGGCGTGACCGTGCCGAACTTCACCGGTCGCTTCGTCAGACGCTGGGCCGCCTTCCACATCTCGGCGTACTGGAGCTCCCCCCGTCCCACCGGCCCGACGATCCTCGGCATGACGCGAGCCTCGAGGTAGTCGTGGAGGATGTGCCCTCTGGGAAAGCCGAGTCCCCCGGCGCCCGCCCTGGCCAGCTGCGGCTGATCGTCGAAGCCCGCCATGTGCTGGGTCGGATAGCGGGTCCAGCTCTGACCGCCGACGTCGTGGTCGAAGCGGCAGTCGCCGTCCGTCACGACGTCGAGCCCGGCCAGCTCCTGCTCGCGCAGGTAGACGGAGAGCGCGTCCACGTACTGCTCGCGGAAGCCGATGTCCACCATCGCGTCGAGGAACGAGCGCGTCCCCAGGTTCTCCGTGTACCAGGACGGCCGCGGCAGCGAGCCGATGATCGTCGTCGGCAGCAGCAGTCCGTCGGTTGCCTTGAGCATGGGCGAGTCCTCCGTTCCCGTTGGCGCCTTCGTGGTGGTGGATGGCTTCCGACGACGGTCCTGACAGGGCGGTTCCGAATCCGAGTCAACCGAGCTGCGGTGGGTTCGGCGCCTCACCGCTCGATCCCAGCGCCGCCGCTCGTTCGTCGCTCTGGCGGCCGATGACGAACCAGACCCCGTGTACCGGCTTGCTTCCGATCGTCCGCAGACAGTGCGGAACGGTGGAGTCGAAGCAGATCGAGTCGCCCGGGCCGAGCTCGTAGGTGTCGAAGCCGACGGTGACCTCGAGCGACCCGCTCAGTACCAGACCGTACTCACGTCCCGAGTGGCGAATGAACCGGTCACCCTGACACGAGGAGCCGTCGACCTCGTAGACGACGTAGAGGAAGTCGGCGTCGGAGTCGGCCTCGGGCGTCAGGCGTTCCCAGCGGACGCCCGTCTCGAGGTCGATCGCCCTCCGACTGCCGGCCCGCTGCACGTGGCGGCCGTCCCGCGCCGACGCGAGCGCCTTGCCGGGGTCGGCGGGGCGAGCAGTGGGCTTCCTCGGCGACCCGGGGATCGCCGCGTCGCCGTCGATGCCGCTGAACAGCTCGTCCAGCGAGATGCCGAGCTCCGTGACGATCGCGTACAGCGTGCTCACCGAGAGACGCGACTTGCCCGTCTCGAACTGCGAGATCGCGCTGGGCGAGATTCCGAGCCGGCGAGCAAGCTCGCGCAGGCTCAGCTGGCGCTCCTCCCGATGCCGCCGCAGACGCGGGCCGATGTCGTCCTCGACCGTGCGCCTGGCCGCGCGACCCTTGCGACTCTCGGTCGTTGCTCTGGCCGGCATGAGCCCATTCTATGGCCGAGTGTTCACGTTCGCTTTACAGCTTCCCGAGCCGGGCGCCTGGGCGCCGTAGCAGGTGGCCTCGTTGTTCGGCCCTACTGTATGCTCGCGCCGCGCGACCGCGTGTCCACGGCTCGGCCGAGGTCGCCACTGATCACCGACCAGGGCAGGAGGCACGAATGCCACGGAAGATCGTCGACACCATTCTCCCGACGACGATGGTCGGGTCGTACCCGAGGCCGCACTGGTACGACTACCAGCTGCTCGGTCGGGACGTACGCGTCGCCTTCAAGCACGTCGACCATGCCGAGGCGTACGAGGACGCGACGCAGGTCGTGCTCCGCGATCAGGAGGACGCCGGTCTCGACATCGTGACGGACGGCCAGATGAGCTACGACGACTACGTAGGTGTCATCGGCTCGTTCTGCTGGTACATGTACGAGCGAATTCCCGGCTTCGAGCAGGCGAAGGAGGAGCATCCCGCCGCCGTGGGGCAGGAGCTCGTGACAACGGGCCTCAAGCTCCTCTCCGACTGGGGCGGCGTCATCAACAGCGGGCCGGTCGAGCGCGGACCGATCCGGCTCGTGGATCTGTACAAGATCGCCGCGCGCAATGCCACCAAGCCGGTCAAGGTCTCGGTGGGTGCCGGCCCGGTCAATCTCGCCTGGCACGTCTACTTCGAGCACTACAAGGATCCGAAGGAGCTGAGCTACGCGCTCGCACCCATCTTCAACGCCGAGATGAAGGATCTCGTCGAGGCGGGCGCGACATTCCTCCAGCTCGAGGACCTCGGTGCCTGGCTGCCGCTCTTCACGGGCGACGACGAGGACTACAAGTGGATCGCCGACGTCATCGCGCAGTGTGTCGACGGCGTCGATGCGAAGATCGCCTGGCACTTCTGCTTCGGGAACGCCTGGGGCAACCGGCTCGCCGACCTGTTCCCGGCCGGGTACGAGGCTGTCCTGCCGCATTTCTACGACGTCCCCATCGACCAGTTCGTCGTCGACTTCGCGAACCGCGAGATGGTCGACATCGACTCGCTGAAGGGCCTCCCGGAGGACAAGGAGGTCGGGGTCGGGGTGCTCGACATCCGCACGAGCATGATCGAGACTCCCGAGCAGGTCGCTGACCGGATCCGCAAGGTCATCGCCGTCGTACCCCCCGAGCGCGTCTACCTCACGACCGACTGCGGCATGAAGCCGCTTGCGCGGACGGTGGCCAAGATGAAGCTGCGGGCGCTGGTCGAGGGCGCGCAGATCGTCCGCGCGGAGCTGGAGGGGTAAGAGGAGGCGAGTGTACGCTTCCACTTAACCCCCGCGTGCCGAAAGGAGCCTGAGCCCGATGAACATCGCGTCGCGCGGTGCCAGCATGGCGGTCGATTGGGAACAGCGGGTCGACTTCCCGCGACTCCGACGGGAACGGCTCGAGCGAGCTCGGAATGCGCTGGCAGCGTCGGACCTCGGCGCCCTGCTCCTCTTCGACCCGAACAACATCCGCTACGTCACGAGCACCCACATCGGCGAGTGGGCCCGCGACAAGAACGCCCGCTTCGTGCTGCTCTGCCGGGACGCCGACCCGATCCTCTGGGATTTCGGCTCCGCCGCGAGGCATCACCAGCTCTTCGCTCCCTGGCTGCCCGAGACCAGCTGGCGCGCAGGGGTGACGAGCATGCGCGGCGCCATGCCGGACGAGACGGGTGTCCCGGACGCGATGGCCGCGAAGATCGTGCACGAGCTTCGCGAACGCGGGCTCGAGGCGGAGCCGGTCGGTATCGACATGAGCGACATGGTCACGCTCCAGGCCCTGCAGCGCGCCGGAATCCACACGACCGACGCCCAGCGCGTGATGCTTGCCGCACGCAAGCTGAAGACCGACGACGAGAAGGCCCTGCTGGCTCATGCGGCCGCGATCGTCGACGGCGTGTACGAGCGCATCTACGAGCAGCTGCGCCCGGGCGTGCGCGAGACCGAGATCGTCGCTGACGCGATGCGCTACCTGTTCGAGCAGGGCTCCGAGCAGGTCGAGGCCATCAACGCGGTGTCAGGCGATCGCTGCAACCCGCACCCGCACGTCTTCTCCGACCGGCTGATCAGGCCGGGCGACCAGGCCTTCTTCGACATCATCCACTCGTTCATGGGCTACAGGACGTGCTACTACCGCACGTTCTGCGTCGGCAGCGCCTCGCCGTCTCAGCTCGACGCTTACAGGCGGTGCCGCCAGTGGCTCGACGACGCGATCGAGCTCGTCCGCCCGGGCGTGACGACCGACCGCATCGCAGAGGTCTGGCCGACCGCCGAGGAGCTGGGCTTCCCCAGCGAGGAGTCGTGCTTCGGCCTCCAGTTCGGCCACGGGCTCGGCGTCGGGCTCTACGAAGCCCCCATGATCTCGCGCCTCCACTCGTTTCACGATCCGGTGGAGATCGAGGAGGGCATGGTGTTCGCGCTCGAGACCTACTGCCCCGCCACGGACGGCCGCTCGGCCGCCCGCATCGAGGAGGAGGTGCTCGTCACCGCGGACGGGTGCGAGATCCTGACGAAGTTCCCGGCCGAGGAGCTCCTCGTCACGGGCAGGACGTACGTCCGCGGCGCTGACGTCGCCGAGCTCGAGGCTCGCTCCGCGGCTCGCGAGGCCCTCGCCTAGCGCGACCTCTCAGAACGTGACCGTAACTCCTGCGCATCGGCTCTGCACCGGTCGGCGAGACGACTGCAGGGGCGGGCCCTGGCCCGCCCGCAAACCCTGGCACGATCCGGGCACCCGAGCGGGCTCGGGCGGAACTGTAGGGGCGGGCCTTGGCCCGCCGGCAAACCCCGCCCTTATGACTCCCGACAGCAACGTCGCGTGAGACCGCACCACGTCGTGAGCACCGGCGCCACCGGGACGGCTGGGGCAGGTCGGCGGCTAACTCGGGTCGCTCCGTGGCGTCTCACTGAACAGCTGGTCTAACCACTTGACACGTGGTCGTACCAGGTCGTAGGGTCACCCGCACGGAAACGACGGGGGGTAGTTCAGTATTGCTGCACAGCGTGCGACGGCATGGCTGAGGCGCGGACGACACCTGCCGGCCCCAAGCCCCCGGAGAACGGGCTTGCGCGCGCCGCGGAGCGGCTCAGGCTGCGCTCGGCGCTCGAGCAGCCTGCTCCTGTCGTCGCGCTTTCTCCCTGTCTGGCTCGCCACGATCGCTCTCGTCATCGTCGCGGCCATCATCGCCCCCGCGGCCTTGAAGACCACCTCCTGGGCCTTCGTCTGGCCGGCCATGGCGGTCCTCGCCGTGACCGCGCTCGGGGCGATGCTCGTGATCATGCAGGCAGGAATCGACCTCTCGATCCCGGGCGTGCTGTTCCTCGGGGGCAACCTCATCCTCGGCGTCTCGGAGCACTCGGACGAGAGGCTGGCTCTCGGCATCCTCGCCTGTATCGGCCTCGGGCTGGCTGTCGGGCTGGCGAACGGCATCTTCGTCGGGATCCTGCGGCTGAACCCGCTCATCGTCACGCTGGCCGTCGGGGGGATCGTCCTCGCCTTCGGAGCCCGCTACGCTCGTGAGGTCTCGTTCGAGACGGCGGTCCCACCGGCGCTGAAGTCATGGGCTCTGAACAAGCCGCTCGGGATCAGCTGGATCTTCTGGCTGGGTGTCCTGCTCACGATCTTCGTCGCGCTCTGCCTTCGCTTCACAGCCGCGGGCCGACGCTTCCAGGCAGTCGGCGCCAACCCGCGGGCTGCCTGGATGGCGGGCATCCACGTGCGGAGCCATGTCGTGTTCGCCTACGCGACGGCGGGGGTGCTGTACGGAGTCGCGGCGGTCATGCTCGCCGGCGTACGCGGCTCGATCGACTTCGCGTTCGGCGCCGAGTACCTCCTGGCGCCGATAGCGGCCGTCGTGATCGCCGGAGCGTCCCTCGCCGGCGGCCTGGCAAGCGTGACCTCGACCTGGGTCGCGGCGCTCGCTCTCACGCTGCTGAGCCAGGTTTTGCTCGTGCTGGGTCTGTCGCCGGCGATGCAGTACGTGGTGTTCGGGGCAGCGATCCTCGCCGGGATGATCGTCTCGGGCGACCGCATCGCAGCCGTGCTCGGCAAGGTGCTCCAGCACCCGAGAGCGAGGGCGCTCTTCGGCGCAGACAGATCGCTCCAGCTCGACGAGAGGAGGGATCCTGCGGAGACCACAGCAGGGGGATGAGGCAGATCGAGTCAGACCACCATGCCCCGGTGCTGTAGGGGCCGGATATATCCGGGCCCTACGAAGCGAGGACGAGCTGACAGGCGAGGGGAAGGGAGTCGGAGGATGAACGAACGAAAGGAGCCCGTTATGAGACGTTTGTGGCTAGTCATGGCGTTGCTGGTGGCAGTGCTCGCGTTCGGCGCCGCAGCCTGCGGCGGCGACGACGAGGCGGCCGCGCCGGCGCCACCTGCCGAGCCGGCAGAGCCCGCCGAGCCACCGGCAGAGCCGGCCGAGCCGCCGGCAGAGACGGGCGAGCCGCCCGCGGAGACGGGCGCGGCGCCGACGGGGGCCGACGAGTACGGCGAGACCTACGATGCCGACCCGGCCGTGATCGAGCAGGCGCTCTTCGACGCGACGCTCCTGCCGGAGGATCCGGTAGCCGAGCAGGTCGCGCTCGCGGCGTTCGCACGCGCGGACGACCCCGTCGACCAGGACCTGGCGCTCGAGTGCTGGCAGAACAACGGCTGTGACACGGGCACCGGCGGAGAGCTGACCGTCGCGTACGTGGAGCCGTTCGGCGAGAACGTCTACCGCGAGATGTCGAAGATGGAGTTCATCCTCCAGGCGCTGACGTACCCGGAGATCGGCGAGATCATCTACAAGAGCGCCAACGTCTTCTCGAGCAGCCCGGGCGACCCGCTGGCGGACTTCCAGTCGGTCATCGCACAGGGTGCCGACGTGATCGTCAACTTCCCTGACATCGGCGACCAGTATCTGCCGGTATTCCAGGAGGCGACCGAGGCAGGGATCCCCGTCGCCACGTACGCATGGGGTTACGTGACCGGCCCCGGCGAGAACTACTCGACCGTCGTCGGCGAGGACACGTGCGCGCTCGGCGAGGCCTTCGCCCAGCAGATCAACGACAACGTGGGCTCCGGCAAGATCGCGCTCATGGGCGGCACACCGGGCAACCCGCTGTCCGCCTCGTGGCAGGAGTGCGAGAGGGCGGCGCTGAATCCGGAGATCGAGATCGTCGGCACATACGACACGAACTGGGTCCCGGCCGGAGTGCAGGAGGCGATGGCGAGCCTCCTCGCGGCTCACCCCGACCTCAAGGGCATCAGCTACGAGTACTCGGGCGGAATGGCTCTCGGCGCCCAGCCGGCCATCGAGGCGGCGGGCATCCCGATCGACCAGGTCTGGACGATGCGGACCGACGAGCCCATTCTCGGCTGCATGGCCGACGAGCTGAACGAGCCGAACCTCCAGATCTTCTACGCGAATGCTGCCGGCAACTGGCAGATCCGCACGTCGCTGACGGCGGGCATGATGCAGCTCAAGGGCTTCACGCCGCCGCCGACGATCGTGTTCCCGATCGCGTTCAAGGACAACTCGGTGGAGAGCCTGTGCGTCGAGGACCGACCCGCCGAGGCGTCGATCACCTCGCTCATCCCGGACGAGCTCGTCGCGAGGATGTATCCGGAGGGATAGAGACCACCTAGACACCGACACTCGAACACCTGATCTCGAGCGGACACGCATGACGCCGTGACAGATCCCGAATCCCGTTCGACCGATCGGGGCCGCCCGGCGCAGCCGGGCGGCCCCGAGACAACTCCTGGACAGGCGACCCCCGTCGTCCTGTCGCTGCGTGCGGTCTCCAAGGCCTTCGGCGCGGTCCGGGCCGTGCGCGAGGTGAGCGTCGACTGCCGGGCAGGCGAGATCCACGCGCTCGTCGGGGAAAACGGGTCGGGGAAATCGACGTTGCTCGGGATTGCCAGCGGGTTCCTCGCGCCCGACGAGGGCACGGTCGAGATCGGCGGGCGCCCGCTCGCGACGGCCTCCGTGGCGGAGGCCATACGCCTCGGCCTGGGCATGGCGTACCAGACCTACTCGCAGGTCCTCGCGATGTCCGTGGCCGAGAACCTGTATCTCGCGGCCCCACCGACTCAGCGCCCCGCCTTCGGCGACATGGAGACCTGGGCGGCGCGCAAGCTCGACGAGTTCCGGCTGGCGGTCCCCGTCGCCGTTGCGGCGGGCAGCTTGTCGCTTGCAGAGCGGCAGCTGCTCGAGGTCGTGAAGGCCCTCCTCGCCGAGCCCCGGGTACTGCTTCTGGACGAGCCCACGACCGCGCTCGGGCCCGAGGAGATCGAGCAGCTCCACGCGCTCGTGTTCGAGCGCAGCCGCACCGGCGTCGGCGTGGTCTACGTGAGCCACCGGCTTCCGGAGGTGCTCGGAATCGCCGACAGGATCACCGTGCTCAGGGACGGTGTCAGCCAGGGCACCTTCGACGCAGCCGGGATGTCGGAGAACGCCCTCGTCGCGCTGATGATCGGCCGGCCGCTCGGACAGGCCTTTCCCGATCGGGATTCGCTCCGTCCCGACGAGGTCTGCCTCGAGGTGACCGGGCTCCAGGGCGACCGGTTCGGGCCGATCGACCTCGAGGTCCGCAGAGGCGAGATCCTCGGCATCGCGGGCGCCGAGGGCAACGGCCAGGTGCCGTTCCTGCGGTCCGTCGCGGGCGTCGAGCACTCGACGGGGACTGTGCGCTGCAACGGCGGCACTCTGGACACGCGGTCGCCGGTCGGCCCGCTCAAAGCCGGCGTGATGCTCCTCTCCGGCGACCGGGCCCGGGAGTCGTTGTTTCCCGTGCTCAGCGTTCGTGCGAACACGACGATCCAGGTTCTGCAGCGCTACAGCCGGCTGGGCGTTCTCAGCCGCGGGCGCGAGCGGCGAGCCATTCTCGATCTCGTGCGCAGGCTCAGCATCCGGATGGCGTCGGTCGAGCAGCCCGCGCAGTCGCTGTCGGGCGGAAATCAGCAGAAAGTCTCCCTCACGCGCCCGTTCCTGCGGGGCTCCGTGCATGCGATCCTCGCCGACGAGCCGACCCAGGGCGTCGACGTCGGCTCTCGCTTCGACATCTACGAGGCGCTGCGTGGCAAGGCGAGGGAGGGGATGGCGCTCGTCGTCAAGTCGAGCGATCCCCTCGAGCTCGCCGGTCTCTGCGATCGGGTCGTAGTGATGTCCCGCGGCAGGATCGTCGACGAGATCCCGGCCGCGGAGCTCTCCGAGCGACGGATCGTCGAAGCCATCGTCGGATCGAGGCAGGGAACGCGCGAGGTCACCGCTCCAGGACAGGAACGGCAAGCGTGAGCGCGAACGCCCGCGTCACCGCGGCGCGCTCGGCGCCAAGGTTCAGGGGCTGGATGCCCCTTGCCTTCCTGGGCCTGCTGATACTCGGCCTGGGGGCGTACGCGACCGTCTCGCACGACGCGTTCCTGACCGAGTACAACCTGAACAACCTGTTGCTGACGACCATGCCGCTCGCGCTCGTCGCGCTCGGCCAGACGAACGCGCTGCTGGTGGGAGGCTTCGACATCTCGGTCGGCGCGCTCGTGACCCTCTGCGTCGTGACGGCGTCGTTCACGATGCCGGCCGGCTCCGACTGGTACATCCTCTTCCCGGGCGCGCTCGCGCTCGTCGGCGTGGGGCTTGCGACCGGGCTCCTGAACGCGACGCTCATCCGCGTGATCGGTCTCCCGTCGATCATCGCGACGCTTGGGACCCTCAGCATCCTCCAGGGGGTGTCGCTCGTCCTGCGCGATCACCCGGAAGGTCAAATAAGCACCGAGTTCGCAGGAGCCATGAAGACGAGCGTCGGCTTCTTGCCGATCGCCTTCATCGGCGTCGTCGTGCTCGCCGTCGCCTGGGACCTCTGGCTGTACCGAACCCGGAGCGGGCTCTCGATGCGGGCCGTCGGCCTCGACGAGACGTCCGCGCGCCGCCTCGGGACGAACACGGGACGGGTGGTCTTCATGGCCTTCGTCGTCTGCTCGCTCATGGCCGTCGTCGCCGGTTTCTTCTCCGCCTCACTGATCCAGACCGGGTCTCCGATCATCGGCGGGTACGCGCTCCAGAGCATCGTCGCCGCGGTGCTCGGAGGGGCGAGCCTCGCCGGCGGCAGAGGATCGTTCGTCGGCGCCCTCCTGGCGGCACTCTTCATCTCGCTGATCCTGAACGTCCTGCCTCTCCTCAAGCAGCCCACCGAGTACGGCCAGATCGCGATCGGCGCGCTGACGCTGCTCGCGCTGATCGTCTACGAGGGGCCTGTGCTCTGGCGCCGGCTCCGCGTCTTCGTCGCCGACCGCCGCACCGCGAGAGCGGCTAGCGTGCCGGCTGGCTGACATGGAACCCCCCACCGAGACCTCGCCGAGCCCGGGCGCCATGCCGAAGGCGCCGTGGAGCCTCTCGACGCTGCTGGCGGGGCTCGTCCTGCTGGCAGCGACCATCGTCTTCCTGTCGTTCGCCCCGAACGCGTACCAGATCTACCTCGCGGCGCATGTCGTCGCGGCGGTGATCTGGGCGGGCGGCGACCTCACCCTGACGACGCTCGGCATCCGCTTCGAGCGGCTTCAGGACGGGCCGACGCTCGCCGCGCTCGGCAAGATGGGCACCTGGGTCGGCACCCGCGTCTACACGCCGGCGTCTATCGCCGCGCTGGCCTTCGGCATCGCGCTGATGGTGGAGGCGAATCTCGACTGGGGCCAGTTCTGGGTCCTGTACGGGATCGTCGGCTGGGCAACTGCCTTCACCGTCGGCGCGGGCTTCGTCGGCCCGGAGCTCGGGCGGATCGACCAGGCGGCGCAGAAGCACGGCCCCGAGTCCGAGGAGGTGCGCCGTCGGGTTCGCCGCCTCTTCACGATCTTCCGCTTCGACACGGCGCTGCTCACCTCGATCGTGATCGTCATGGCGGCCAAGCCGTCGTTCTGACCAAGCGGCGACCGCTCAGACCCGCGCGGCGCGCCAGCTCCCCGGCGCGTAGGACGTTCGTATCGCCTCTACGTACGGGACGGGGCTGACCGTCGCCCGGATCTCCGTCTGCGCGTGCGGCTCCACGGTGGGCTTGGCCGAGCCGCCGTCTTCCTCTCCCCAGACGAGGGTCACCTGCGTGCCCGGCTCCGCGTATTCGCCATCGAGGACGGCCAGGGTCAGCATCTTGCCCTCGTTGGCGCTGTAGCCGATCCAGGTGGACACCCCAACCGTCTCGCCGTCCACCGTGACCCTGTCGTACGGGTGCATCGAGTACACGGCGGAGGGCCAGTCGATGAACTTCGCCCGCTCGCCCTTTCCGAGCATCGTGCCGATCGTGCGCGTGACGTCCTCGTCGTCGAGGGCGAGCGTGACCTTGCGGCGGTGCTCCTCTTTCGCGATGCGCTCGAGCGCGTCGCGCCCGACGAAGTCGTGGTCGAGCTTCACGTAGCTGCCGTACCCGAGATCCCAGGGCGTGAAGTAGTAGTCCTCGATCTCGTCGGAAACGAAGCTCCCGCCTATCGACGCCGAGCCCTCGTAGCCGGTCGCCGGCAGCCACTCCCGATAGGCCCTCAGGTTCTCGCCGGAGTACACCGCCGGCAGCGGCGAAGGAATCCACCCGGACTCCAGCGTGTTCGACGAGTACGCCCGTGCGCCCGCCTGCCTGAGCCCGAGCTCCTCGCCCGCGCTCAGGAGGGCCTCGCGCACAGCCTCAGCATCCTCCCACGGCCCGAAGAGCTCCCACCCCGGTTGACCGACCATGCCGTGTCGCAGGGCGCGAACGGTCCTGCCGGCAATCGCCACGGTCGTCATGCGGAAGAACGCGAGCTCGGACGGCGGACAGCGGAGGGCTCCTTCGATCACCTGCATGGCCCTCGGCCCCTGCAGCTGGAAGCGGTAGGACTTGCGGCGCCCGTCGGTGCGCAGCGCCGTCCTCTGGTCGAGCTCGACCTTGACGTCGTAGCCGCCGGTCTCGGCGTGATAGATGACCCAGTTCAGCGCCGGAGCGCGACCGACGAGGTTGAACCGGCTCTCGGCAAGCGCGAAGAGGATCACGTCGCCGATCACGTAGCCGTCGGGGGTGCACGGCACGAAGTGCTTCGCCATGTCGACGCCGAAGCCGTCGAAGCTGTTGACGGCAAGCCGCGAGAGCAGCTGCCCCGCGTCGGGCCCTTCCACCGCGAGGTCGGCCATGTGGAAGGACTGATCGAAGAGGACGCAGGTCTGCTGCCACGCCCGCTGCTCGTCGCGCCAGTTGGTGAACTCGGCCGGTACGCCGGGGTAGGCGTTCGGCCCCGCCGGCGAGTTCCGCAGCAGCTGAACGGGATTTCCGACCGCCGACAGAAGGTCTTCCAGGCTCCGCCTGCTCACGCTTGCAGGGGACGTTAACCTGCCCGCCGTGGCACGGGTGGGGCTGTTCATCAATCCGCCGGCCGCCACGACGGTCGACGCGATCGTGGCCCAGGCTGTCGCCGCGGACGAGCAGGGCTTCGACTCCGTCTGGCTCGGCGACCACCTGATCGACTACCGGGGCGAGCCGTTCATCCCGGACGGGCCGCCGGACTCTTTCACGGTCTCGACCGCGATCGGTGTGCTCACGAAGCGGATCCGTCTCGCGTGGGGGATGCTCAACCCGAGCTTCCGGAATCCGGCGCACCTCGCGAAGATGGTGGCGACGCTCGACCAGCTCACGCGCGGCCGTGTCATCTGCTCGATCGGCGCCGGCTGGCTGAAGCCCGAGTACGAGGCCTACGACGTTCCGTTCGTCGACGACCACGACGAACGGATCGCGCACGAGCGCGAGGTGGTGTTGCTGCTGAAGGAGCTGTGGACGCGTCCGGCGCCCGAACGTGTCACGTTCGAGGGGAAGCACGTCCGCACACGGGAGCTCGCGTTCAACCCGGCGCCGTTCCAGCGGCCTCACCCGCCGATCTGGATCGGCGGTGACTCGGAGGCCACCGTGGCGCTGGCGAAGGAGCTGGGCGACGGCTGGGTGCCGCTGCTGCGTGGACAGCCGGAGATCGTGAAGGAGCTCCGCGCCTCCCCCGACTGGCCGAGCCGCCCGATGACCGTCGTCCGGATCACGTGGATGCTGGTGGCGGAGAGCCGGGAGGCCGTGCTCCCGGACGCGGAGCGCGCGTACGAGACGGTGAGGAGCACGGCGACGCTGAAGGCACCCCCGAGTTTCGACGAGTTCCTCGAGCAAGAGGTGATCGGCACGCCGGCCGAGTGCCGGGCGAAGATCGAGGAGCTCGAGCGGGCAGGCATCGACTACCACCTCGTCACCTTCGCGAACGACGAGCAGCAGGAGAGGGTGGCGCGGCTACTGCTGCCGAGGTTGTGAGGGGCGAGGCACGCCCCGCCGTTTTCGTCGCTGCCGGCGCCGCCCGTCGCGGCCTGACGGCCGCGACCGGGCCGCATGAGATGCGGCCCCTACACCTGGAGCGCTGAGCGGATTTCACCGGCGGGACCAGGATGTAGGGGCCGGATCTCATCCGGCCCGTTTGTTGCAGCTCGCGCGTCTTAGAGCTCGCCGAGCTTGGCCGAGTCGATCAACTCCCAGTCGACGTCGAAGCCGAGGCCGGGGCGCGTCGGAGCGTGGACGAAGCCGTGCGCGTCGATCTCGATCGGGGTCGCGAGCCCGTAGCTCAGGTGCTCGAGGTCGTGGACGCCGGCCGCGTTGAACGTGAGCACTTCGAACCAGTCGCAGTTCGGGATCGCCATGATCACGTGGAGGGAAGCGACGTTGCCCATCGCGTTGTAGGCGTCGTGCACCTCGCAGGTCATGCCGTACGCCTCGGCGAGGTGGGCGATCTTCATCATCCCGGTGATGCCGCCCTTGATCACGACGTCGCCGCGCAGGAAGTCCGTGGCGCCGGCCTGCAGCCACGCCGGGAGGGCGTACAGCCCCCCGTGGGTGATCTCGGTGGCGAGGATCGGGATCCGGAGGTGCTGCTTGAGCCGCACGTAGCCCGCGATGTCCTCCGCGCCGAGCGGATCCTCGTACCAGTAGTAGCCGAGCTCCTCGATCGCGCGGCCCACCGCGAGCGCCTCCGGGTAGCGGTACGTCCAGGCCGCGTCGAGCATCAGCGTCATCCCGGCGCCGACGGCCTCCCTGACCGCGGCACAGGCTTCGATGTCTGTGCTGAAGGGAACGTCGTCGTCTGCCCACAAGGAGGCCGAGGGCGGGTGCAGCTTGTAGCCCCGCCACCCCTGGTCGCGCCAGTGGAGGGCCTCGTCGGCGTAGTCCCCGGAGCTCGCGTGGTGCCCGGAGGAGAAGTAGGCGGGCACTCGGTCGCGGTGCGTTCCGAGCAGCCGGTGCACCGGCATCCCGGCGGCCTTGCCGAGGAGGTCCCAGAGCGCGACGTCGACCGAGCCGATCGCGATCGGGTCGACGAAGCGATACATGCGGGAGACCGCCGCCGAGAGCGCCCCGAGCTCGAGCGGGTCACGGCCGACGAGGATCGGCTCGAGGAAGGTGACGATCTGCTCGCCGATCGCCGCCGGGCCCGGCCCCGGGTAGCTCAGAAACGTGTTTCCCTCGAGCCCCTCGTCCGTCCGGATCGAGAGCACGCCGAACGGGACCGTCCCTCCCGTGCCGATCCCGAACGGCAGACGCGCCTGCGATTTGCGCTCGTGCAGCACGACCCTGACGTCGGTGATCCGCATCGGCCCGCCGTCGAAACCTAGATCGCTACCCGGACGTTGCGCCGCCGAGCGTAGGGCCGGATATATCCGGCCCGTACGAGCGCTACCCGGACGTCGCCCCGCCCAACGGGGCGCCGCGCGACCGCTGGTAGGGTACGCGATCCCTCGCTTGCCATCCCCAGAAGGAGGCCGTGATGTCCGATCCCGAGCGCAACAAGCAGGCGGCCGCGGAGTATGTCGACCTCGCGTTCAACCAGGGGCGTCCCGAGGAGGCAGTCGAGCGCACCAGGGGCCGATGTACATCCAGCACAACCCGATGGCCGCGGACGGCGCAGAGCCTTTCATCGGGTTCGTGAAGTACCTCAAGTCCGAGCACCCGGAGTCGCGGTACGAGATCAAGCGAATGATCGCGGAGGGCGATCTCGTGGTTATCCACGCGCACGTGACGAACTCGCCCGAGGATCGCGGTGTCGCCGTCGTCGACATCCTCCGCTTCGAGGACGGCAAGGCGGTCGAGCACTGGGACGTCATCCAGCCGATACCCGAGACCGCGGCCAACGACAACACGATGTTCTGAGAGGGTTGCCTCCCAGGTCCTGTTGCCTGATACTTCACGCTCTGACTCGGCACTTCACTGTCGCTGAACACGGCACTTCACACTCGATACGGGCACGGACTGCTGGGAGACAGCAGAGCAGCGTGGCAGATCGTCGATCGAGAGGGGAGGAGACGATGGGTGAAGGACAATCGGTGACGACCCGCCGGAGGCGCTGGTGGCTTGTGCTTTCCGCGCTCGCGGTGGTCGCGGCCCTGGCGGTCGCGGGTTGCGGAGGCGGCGACGAGGAGGCTGCCCCACCCGCGCCTGCTCCGGCCGAGCCTGCCGCCGAGCCGCCGGCCGAGCCTGCCGAGCCGCCGGCCGAGACCACCGAGGCGCCCGCGGAGACCGGCGAGGAGCCCGCGGAGACCGGCGAGGCGTTGCCGCCCCAGCCGTCCGTGACCGACTACGCCGAATACGTCGGCGGCAGCGGTGCCGCCGATCCGAGCCTGACGCCCATCAAGATCGGCTACATCAACCAGGAGGGCGGCCCGATCGAGATCGGCAAGACCGCGGACAACGGGGTGGAGATCGGGGCCACGTTCATCAACGAGCAGGCGGGAGGCATCGGTGGCCACCCGGTCGAGATCGTGACCTGCTTCATCGCACAGGCCGAGGAGGAGGGGCAGCAGTGCGGCCAGCAGTTCGCGAACGACCCCGAGATCGTCGCCATCGTGACGGGCGCCGTGGCCATCGGGAGCGAGTCGCTGCACGCAGCGCTGGCGAGCTCGAAGCCGGTCGTTGTGGGCGTGTCGGTGAACGCGTTCGACACGAGGTCGCCGAACACCGCGATCCTCTTCGGCGACTCGCAGTACATCCTGGCCCCATACGCGACGTTCGCACGCGACACGTTGGGAGTTACGTCTGCCGCGCTCGTCTACCCGGAGGGGGCGGGCCTTGACGCGGCCGCGGCGGGGCAGGCCTCCGCGTTCGAGGCGGCCGGGATCCCGATCGAGGTGGTGTCGTTTCCGGCCAATACGCCCGACCTGACCGTGCCGCTCACGGCCGCGAACGCGCAGGATGCCGACCTCGTGATGCCGGTGATCAACCCGGGCGACTGCGTCAAGTTCCAGCAGGCGATCCTCGACCTCGGCATCCCCGAGGACAAGGTGCTCGCGAGCCCGATCTGCCTGACGCCGCAGACCATCGAGGGGCTCGGCGACTTCCCCAAGTGGATCTACGCGATCGCGTCGAAGCTCACCTTCGACGTGAACGATCCGGGCGTGCCCGAGTACCAGGAGATCCTGAAGAGTCAGGGCCCGGAAGCGGAGAAGTACATCGGCGACCCGTGGACGAACGTCGGCTTCGGGGAGATCCTGACTCTCGCGAAGTGGCTCAACGCCCTCGGCCCTGACAACATCACCACCGAAGGGGTCGTCGAGCAGATGCTCGCCTTCACGGGCCCGCTCGCGCTCGGCTCGCCGGAGATCCAGTGCGGCCAGTATCCGGAAGCCCCCGGAGTCTGCAACGACCACACGCAGTTCTACCAGTACACGGGCGCAGAAACGGGAATGGTGAAGGCCGGCGACTGGGTCCCGCCGCCGGAAGGCTGGGTGGCGCCCTTCTAGGCAAGACCACGACCGTCCGCATCTAGGAGCGCAGCCCCCGAGACGGGCAGCATGGAGCAGGTTCTTCAGTTCGTGCTGCTCGGCCTCGGGGGCGGCGCACTCATAGCCGGGATCGCGCTCGGCGTTGTTCTCACCTACCGCGGCTCGGGCATCATCAACCTCGCGACCGGCGCGGTGGCCATGGTGGCGGGCTACTCGTTCTGGTCCCTGCAATCCGACTTCTACGGGTTCACGCTGGGAACGGCACCGGCCTTCGTCGTCACGGTGCTCGTGTCCGTCCTGGTCGGCGTGCTCATGGAGCTCCTGGTGTTCCGGCCGCTGCGGACGACGTCGCCGCTCGCCAAGCTGATCGCCTCGCTCGGGATCCTGCTCACGCTGCAGGCGGCGATGCTGCTCGGGTTCGGAACGGCGGCGCAGCAGGTCCCGAACATCCTTCCGGGCGGCAGGGTGAACGTCTTCGACGTGGTGATCCCCGCGAACCGTTTCTGGCTGACCGGGATCGTGATCGGCATGACGCTGTTGCTGGCGGCGCTGTACCGATGGACGCAGTTCGGGCTGGCAACGCGGGCAGCGTCCGAGAACGAGGTCGCCGGGATGCTGGCCGGACTGTCGCCCAACCAGCTCTCGATGGCCAACACCGTGCTGGCGTCCGTGGTAGCCGGGCTGATGGGAATCCTCGCGGCGCCGTTGGTCCAGCTCGACTCGACCACGCTGCCGCTTGTGATCGTGCCGGCCCTGGCCGCGGCATTGTTCGCCGGCTTCACGTCGCTCGGCATCGCGTGCTTTGCCGGGCTCGCGATCGGAATCGCGCAGTCGCTCATGTACTACGCGTCGACTCTCTCGTGGTTCCCGACCGACAAGGGCAATCCGCTGCCCGGTATGCAGGCTCTCCTGACGTTCGCGATCATCGTGCTCGCGCTCTTCCTACGCGGGTCGAGCCTGCCGACGAGAGGTGAGCTCGTCGAGAAGCGGCTGCCGGCGGTGCCGAGGCCGGAGCGGTTCCTACGCCCGAGCGTCCTCTTCACCGCCCTCGCGGTGCTGCTCCTGATCGTGCTGCCGTTCGACTACCGGCAGGCGCTGATGCTGTCCCTGATCGGAACGGTGGTGTGTCTGTCGCTCGTCGTGATCACGGGATACGTGGGCCAGGTATCGCTCGCCCAGGTCGCGCTGGCCGGCGTGTCCGGGTTCGTGGTATCGCACCTGATCGTGAAGGCCGGCGTCGGCTTCCCGTGGGGTCCGCTTGCGGGCTCGGTCGCCGCGGCCGTGCTCGGCCTGATCATCGGCGCATCGGCGCTGCGTGTCCGCGGGGTGAGCCTGGCGGTGGTGACGCTCGCGGGAGCCGTGGCGATCGAGCAGTTCGGGTTCGCCAACACCACCTGGGGCGCCGGAAGCTACGGCTCTCCGGTGGAGCAGCCGACGCTGGCAGGGTTGAAGCTTGGCTCGGACGCCGGGTTCCGCGGGCTGGACGGCAATCTGCCGAGCCCGGTGCTCGGCTTCGTGTACGTCTTCGTCGTCGTCGCGCTCTGCCTGTTCGTCGCCAACCTTCGCCGCAGCAATCTCGGGCAGCGGATGCTGGCCGTGCGCTCGAACGAGCGGGCGGCGGCCGCCGCCGGGATCAGCGTCCGCAACGTCAAGTTCGTGGCCTTCGCGCTTTCCTCGTTCATCGCCGGCACCGCCGGGTGGATGTACGCCTACAACTTCGGCTCGGTGAACGCCGCCCGGTTCGGGATCCTGATCGCGCTCGCGTTCGTCGCCTTCGCCTACATCGGCGGGATCACGATGGTCTCCGGGGCGGTGATCGGGGGGCTGGTAGTGACCGAGGGTCTGGTCCCGCACCTCCTCGACGACAAGCTCGGGATCTCAGGCAACTGGACCCTGCTCTTCGGCGGCTTGGTGTTGATCGTCACCCTGATCCTGAATCCCGAGGGCGTCGCCGGCTCGACCTACAGGAAGAAGCAGCTGAAGAAGAAGGCGGGGATCCCGACACTCGAGGAGCGGTTGACTGCGCGCCTCCTGCGCAAGCAGCCCGAGGCAACGACGACGCCGGGCGAGCCATGAACGTGCTCGACGCCTCGGGGATGTCGGTCAGGTTCGGCGGCGTGCATGCGCTCGTGGACGTCGACCTGCAGGTGGAGGAAGGGCAGCTGGTCGGGCTGATCGGCCCCAACGGCGCCGGCAAGACGACCTTCATCGACGCCATCACGGGGTTCGTGTCCTGTCGCGGCCGGGTGGAGCTGGACGGGCGCGACCTCAGCCGCCTGCCGGGGCATGCACGCGCGCGGCTCGGGCTGGCCCGAACGTGGCAGTCGATCGAGCTGTTCGACGACCTCTCGATCCGCGAGAACCTGATGGTGGCTTCCCACCGCCCATCCCTGTGGGGGACGGTGCGCGAGGTGTTCTCCCGGCCCGTCATGCACATGCAGGCTGTCGACAACGCGCTTGGCCTGCTCGGCCTCGAGCACGTCGCCGAGCTGACGCCGGAGGAGCTCACCCAGGGCCAGCGCAAGCTTGTAGGGGTCGCGCGCGCCCTGGTCGCGTCCCCGCGGCTGATCTGCATGGACGAGCCCGCCGCCGGCCTGGACGTCAACGAGTCGGCCGAGCTCGGCCGGCGCCTGCGCGAGGTCGTCGACGCCGGCACCCCGATCCTGCTCGTCGACCACGACATGGGCCTCGTGCTCGGCATCTGCGACGAGGTGGTCGTGCTCGAGTTCGGCAGGGTCATTTCACGTGGCAAGCCCGACGAGGTGCGCCGGGACGCCCGCGTCGTCGCCGCCTACCTCGGGTCGGCCGCCGCCGAGCTCGCACCCGCGGCTCTCGAGGCGCCCCTTCCTGCCCCGGACGGGCCGTGAACGCGAACGGTCAGCCTGTCCTCTCGCTCGAAGGGCTCTCGGCCGGCTACGAGGGAGCGGCCGTTCTGCGCGGGCTCGACCTGCACGTTGCCGCCGGCGAGGTGGTCGCGCTGCTCGGTGCCAACGGCGCCGGCAAGACGACCACGCTGCGGGCGATCTCGGGCATTGTCCACCCGCTGGCGGGAAGGATCCTCTTCGAAGGCGAGGAGCTGGCTCGAACCTCCCCGAGCGCCCGGGCTCGCCTTGGCATCGCCCACGTGCCCGAAGGGCGAGGCCTCTTCTTCGGCCTCACCGTCGCCGAGCACCTCCGCCTCGGTTACCGGGGCGAGAGGCTCGACGCGCAGGTCGCCTACGGGAACTTCCCGGCTCTCGTCGAGCTCGAGCACCGCCGTGCCGGCCTCCTCTCGGGCGGTGAGCAGCAAATGCTCGCGATCGGGCGCGCACTAGCGCGCCGGCCGAAGCTGCTCCTGCTCGACGAGCTCTCGCTGGGCCTCGCGCCCGTGGTCGTCGAGCGCATCCTGCCGGTCGTGTCCGCCTACGCGAAGGAGACCGGCTGCGCCGTGCTGCTCGTCGAGCAGCACGTCCATCTCGCGCTGGAGGTCGCGGAGCGCGGCTACGTTCTCTCGCACGGCCAGCTCGCGCTGCACCGGCGAGCCGAGGAGCTGCGCGGTGACCAGCAGCTCATCGTCTCGAGCTACCTGGGAGAGCAGGCGCAGGCGAGCCCGATCTCGAGCAAAGAAGCCTGATCCGAGTGGTGACGCAACTGCCCGGCAACGACGTCGAGCTCCTCGGCCGGACGCTCTTCAACCTCGAGCCCAACTCGTTCCCCCTGCAGTGGTTGCCGAAAGGAGGCACGTGGACAGGATCCTCACGACGCACGCCGGGAGCCTGATTCGCCCGCCGGAGGTGCTCGAGTTCCTCGACGCAATCGATCGAGGCGATCCCTACGACGCGGAGGGGCACGCCGCCTGCCTGAGGCAGTCGGTCGCGGAGGTCGTCCGCCGGCAGGCGGGCGCCGGGATCGACGTCGTCTCGGACGGCGAGTTCTCGAAGGTGAGCTGGATCTCGTACCTCTACGAGCGCATCAGCGGGCTCGAGCTGGGCTCGCTCCCCCCCGATACGGCCGTCATGCCGCCGAGCCGCGACCGGCAAGCGTTCCCGGAGTTCTACGCGGAGGACGATCAGCGGTTCCTGGCGGAGAGCAAGATCGTGCAGTTCCTCGGGGCGAAGGGTGTCGGGAAGCAGCCGGTCGAGTCGTCCGGAGGGCCGACCGTCTGGCTGTGCACGGGGCCGATCGAGTACGAGGAGACCAGTGCGATCGAGCGCGACATCGCGAACCTGAAGGCAGCTCGCGACCAGGTCGACGTCGAGGACGCGTTCCTGCCCGTGGTGGCGCCCGCGAGCGTCTACTGGCTCCACAATCGCTACTACGAGACGGACGAGGAGTTCGTCTTCGCGGTGGCGGACGCGCTGCGAAACGAGTACCGGGCGATCGTGGACTCCGGGCTCCTCCTGCAGGTCGACGACGCCGTCCTCGTGCACGAGTACGACTCGATTCTGTCGCTGGGCGGGTCGGTCGAGGACTACCGTCGGTGGGCCCAGGTGCGTGTCGACGCGCTCAACCACGCGCTCGAGGGCATCCCGGAGGATCGTGTCCGCTACCACGTCTGCTGGGGAAGCTGGCACGGCCCCCACGCGTTCGACCCGCCGCTGACCGAGGTCGTCGACCTCGTGCTGCAGGTACGGGCGCGGTACTACTCGATCGAGCAGGCGAACGCCCGCCATGAACACGAGTGGCGCGTCTGGGAGAACGTGAAGCTGCCCGAGGGCAAGGTGCTCATCCCGGGGATCGTCACCCACCACACGAACGTGGTGGAACACCCGGAGCTGGTGGCCGAGCGGCTCGTCCGCCTCGCCAAGCTGGTCGGGCGCGAGAGCGTCATGGGCGGCACGGATTGCGGCTTCGCCCAGGGCGCCTACCTGCGGCGGGTCCACCCGACGATCCAGTGGGCGAAGCTGCAAGCGCTCGCCGAGGGAGCACAGCTCGCCACGCAGGAGCTCTGGGGTCGTGTCCCGGAGGCGGTGTGATGCCATGACGCGTGACGACGTCCTGCTCGTAGGCAGCCTTCCCTTCGCTGACGCCGAGCAGACGCTCCGCGCCGCCGGCCCGGTTCTCCGCGGCCACGCCGCGTTCTTGCCGGACGGCGAGACCGCCGAGCGCGTGAACTGGGTGGGCATGCTGCCGCTGCTCGTCTTCACCTCGCATCCGGACATCGAGGAGACGCTCAGCCCTGGAGCGGCCCTCGAGCAGCCGGAGCACGATGCCGACCGCCCGCCGCCCGAGGATCTCGAAGGCATCTGGAACTTCCGGGTCAAGCCCGGCGCGACGCTCGCGTTCGACGATCTCCAGTACGCCCGCTTCGCGTCGGAGTCCTATCCGGTTTTCCGGCGGCTACGCGACGAGGGCGTGATCGAGGACGGCGTCCGTTTCCAGGTCTGCCTGCCTGCCCCGCACAGCGCGATCGACGGCTTCTTCGAGGACGCGGGCCAATGGCCCGAGGTCTATCGGGCCTACCTCGAAGGCATCCGGAACGAGATCGGGCAGATGCTCGACGTCATCCCGGCGGACGACCTCGTCATCCAGTGGGACGTGGCCTGGGAGTTCGTCGATCTGGCGATGGGCGAGAAGAACTTCTTCAAGTTCTGGCCGAAGCTCACGCCCGAGGAGAAGTTCCAGCGGCATGCGGAGCAACTGGACGGCCTCTGGCAAGGCATCCCGGACGAGACACTGCTCGGCTTCCACTGGTGCTACGGGACGTGGGGCGGGTGGCCGATGGCGGCGATGACCGACCTCGACCTCTGCGTCCGCATGTCGAACGAGGCCAAGCGCCGGATCGGCCGACGGCTCGACTACGTGCACATGCCCGTCGTCCGCCGGCCGGACGAGGCGTTCTTCGCGCCGCTCGACGACCTCGACGTCGGAGACACGAAGGTCTACCTCGGCATCGTCCACCACACCGACGGCATCGAGGACTTCCGACACCGCCGCGACCTCGCGCGCCGGCATCTCGCCGACTTCGGCATCGGCAGCGTCTGCGGGTACGGACGGATCGAGCCGGAGCTGCTGCCCGAGATCCTGCGTATCCACGCCGAGGACGCCGCGGAGCTCTAGCCCGTCGAGATCGTGATGGGCGGCGGGTCGGAGGGCCGGATCTAGTGGTCGGCCCCTACGCCGCTGACGAAGCGGCAGCCGCGAGCAGCTCGTCGTTGCGGGCGGACAGCACGTCGCGCAGTGCCCGTGGCGGCCGCCCGGTGAGCTCGGCGACCGCGTTCGTGCACACGGACAGGTGCCCTTCGCGGATCGCTCTGCCGGTTGACGTGACGAGCCCGGCGCCGTAGATGCGGTGGTCGTCGCCGGTCGCGTCGCCGATCATGCCGGCCCTGAAGCTCTCGTCGTCCACGTCGACGACCTCCACCGTCCGGCCCCCCAGCTCGCCGTACAGCGACGCGAGCTCGGCGGCGCCGAACGGCTCGGGGCCGGTGATCTCGTACGCGACCCCGTCGTGGCCGGAAGTTGCGAGAACGGCGGCCGCCGCGGCCGCGCAGTCCTCGCGCGAGACGTAGGCGACGCGGCCATCACCCCTGTTGTGGACGAGCCTGCCGCTCTCCAGGGAGCGAAGAGCCTCGGCGACCTGGAACTCCGCGTACAGGCTGTTGCGGAGGAACGTCCACGCCAGGCCGCTCTCCTGCAGCGCCTGCTCGGTCGCGCGGTGGCTCGCTGCCGGGGCGGCCGGGTTGGCCGGCAGCGGAGAGAGGATCGAGGTGTAGGCGACCCGCTCGATCCCGGCTGTCGCGGCCGCCTGGACAGCGGCCTTGTGCTGGGCCTCCCGCTTCGCCAGGTCACCCGTGCTGATGAGCAGCAGGCTCCGGCCGCCCTCGAATGCCTCCGGCAGCGACTCGGGACGGCCGTAGTCCCCGTAGCGAACCACTGCCCCACGCGCCGCGAGCTCCGCGAGGGCGTCGGGCGTTCGGGTGCTGAGAACGACCTCGCCGGACGGGACCCGCTCGAGGAGTAGCTCGGCCACCCTGCGACCCAGGTTGCCGGACGCGCCGCCGACGACGATCATGGCGCCACTATATTTTCGCCCGGTAGCGGGCGGGCCGGCGAAGGAAGGGCACAATGGCGATCGAGCTCGGCTATTTCACCATGCCGGTGCACCCACCGGAGCGCGACTACGTGCAGACGCTCAAGGAGGACCGGGAGGCGATCCTCCTCGCCGACCGGCTCGGCTTCACGGAGGCCTACGTCGGCGAGCACGTTACGGACGTCGCCGAGTCGATCACGGACTGCACCGTGTTCCTGGCGAGCCTCGCCCACGTCACGAAGCAGATCAGGCTCGGCACGGGCACGGTCAACCTGCCGAATGGCCATCCGGCCGCGATCGCGACCAAGGTCGCGATGCTCGACAACATCCTCGAGGGTCGCTTCCTGTTCGGCATCAGCCCCGGCGGCCTGCCGTCCGATTGGGAGATGTTCGGGAACCTCGACGCCGACCGCCGGGAGAAGTTCGCCGAGTCCATCGACCTCATCCTCGGCATCTGGGAAGGAGACGCCCCCTACAACCTCGAGGGGAAGCACTGGACGATCTCGACCGAGCGGACGCAGATCCCCGAGATAGGTCAGGGCCGGATGGTCAAGCCCTACCAGAAGCCGCACCCGCCGATCGTCGTCACGGTGGTGGAGCCCTCCTCGGCGAGCGCAGCGAACGCAGCGTCCCGCGGCTGGGACGTCATCTCCGCCAACTTCCTCCTGCCCCAGTGGGTCAAGTCTCACTGGGAGAAGGTCGTCGAGGGATGCGAGGCGGCCGGCCGCACGCCCGACCCAGCGAGATGGCGCGTCGCCAAGACCGTCTTCGTCGCCGAGGACGAGCGCACCGCGCGCGAGTACGGCTTCGGGCCCGACAGCCCGTACCGCTTCTACTACCAGCAGCTCGGCTTCAAGCTCGTTCGCGCAGGCCGCGCCAACCTCTTCAAGCCGGATCCGGATCTCCCGGACTCGGCCGTCACGACGGACTCCATCGTCGACCAGCTCGTCGTCGCCGGCACGGTCGACCAGGTCGTCGACGAGCTGCTGGCCTTCCACGAGACGATCGGCGACTTCGGGACGCTCCTCTACTGCGGCATCGACTGGGCCGACCCGCGACTCGCGCAGCGCTCGATGGAGCTCATGGCCGAGGAAGTCATGCCCCGGGTCAACCGCGCGATCGAGCCGGCAGCCGAGGCGGCTCGGGCGGACGGTTGACGGCCTTTCCGCGATCGGCAACACTGGCCGAGGTCTGATCGTCCCATCGATCCCGCCCCGGCGGGCTGCCGGGCGCGGTACGACGACGAAAGGAAGCGCCTGTGGCAAGCGTCGCGACACCCTCCAGGACGCTGTCGGAGCTCGCAGAGCTCGACCGCGCCCACCTCATCCATCCGAACCTCTCCGGTGCCATCGAGGAGCGCTGCGTCCTGGTTCGGGGGGAGGGATGCCTGCTCTGGGACGCCGACGGCACCGAGTACCTCGACGCGACCGGCGGGCTCTGGCTCTGCCAGATCGGCCACGGACGCCGCGAGATCGCGAAGGCCGCGGCGGAGCAGATGGAGCGACTCGAGTACTTCACGAGCTTCTGGGACTTCTCGAACGACCAGTCGATCTCGCTCGCCCTCAAGCTGGCGGAGCTGGCGCCGAACGGGCTGACGCACAGCTTCTTCACGAGCGGCGGCTCCGAGAGCAACGAGAGCGCGATCAAGATCGCGCGCCTCTACCACGGACGGCGCGGCGAGCCCGACCGCAACTGGATCATCGCGCGGCGCTCGGGCTATCACGGCGTCGGCTACGGCAGCGGAACGGCAACCGGGATCGACGCATACCACGACGGCTTCGGGCCGCTCCTCCCCCACATCGAGCATCTCACTGCGCCCTACCCGTACCACCTGGAGCTATACGACGGACAGGACCCGACCGACTTCCTGCTGCGCGAGCTCGAGGCGACGATCGAGCGCATCGGGCCGAATCGCGTGGCCGCAATGATCGGCGAGCCGGTCATCGGTGCCGGGGGCGTCATCGTCCCGCCAGACGACTACTGGCCGCGGGTGCGTGAGCTGCTCGGCTACCACGGGATTCTGCTGATCGCCGACGAGGTCGTCACCGGCTTCGGCCGCACCGGCACCTGGTTCGCGTCCGAGGAGATGGGGATGAAGCCGGACCTCGTCTCGGTCGCCAAGGGCATCACCAGCGGTTACGTGCCGCTCGGCGCGGTGCTGATGCGCGGCGACATCGCCGAGTTGATCGGCGGCGGCGAAGGGTTCCACCACGGCTTCACGTACTGCGGACACCCGGTGGCGTGCGCCGTCGCGCTGGCGAACATCGACATCATGGAGCGCGAGGGCCTCGTCGAGGCCGCCCGCCGCACCGGCGACTACCTGGCCGCCGAGCTCGCGTCGCTCGCGGACCTCCCGGCCGTCGGCGAGGTTCGGAGTCGCGGCATGATCGTCGGCATCGAGTGCGTCGCGGACAAGGCGACCCGGGAGCCGATCGCCTTCGCGGGAGAGCCGGTCGAGGACGTCATGCGGCGCGAGCACGGCGTGATCGTCCGCAACCTCGGGCCGGTGGTCGCCATGTCGCCGCCACTCGTGCTGGCGGAGTCAGAGGCGCGCCGACTCGTCGACGCAACCAGGGACGTCCTCTCGAGGCTCGCACCGGACGGGACGTTCAGCGACGGCTAGGGAATCTGCGGCTGATCGGTCCCGCGACCGGTCGACGAACTCGACGTGCTAGCTCACGCGGGCACCGCGGCTGCGGTCGTCTCGAGCGGACGGACGTAGTCAGCCGAGCACGGCGGCCCGTCGGTGAGCTCGAGCGTGCCAGCGTCGAGGTCCATGACGAGCGAGAAGATGGAGTGCAGACGCCGGCCCTCGTCGTCGACGACCTCGTCGAGATGCCTGCATATGGAGTCGGGCGCGTCGGCGTGGTCGCGCAGGATCTCACGTGCCCCATGCGCGTCGAGCACGCCCCAGCGCTCGTCGAGCAGCCGGCGTGCGCGACCGAGGCGAGGGTAGGTGTCGGGAAAGGCCTGCTTGCCGAGGCAGCGGACGCCGACCAGCCGGGGGCTGAGGAGGTGGTTCGTGTGGGCGAGCACGTCGCGCTCCGGAAGCAGGACGTCCATGTCGCCGGGCACGGCCTCGATGTCGAGCGCTGCGTTCCCGCCCTGCGCGACCAGGAAGTTCGCCGAGCAGGCGATGTTCGCACGCGCCACCGCACCGACCGCGTCGCTGAGCGTGCGCGAGTCGAGGATCGCCCGCAAGACGACGTGGAGCGGCGTGCCGCCCGGCTCCAGCCGGTCGGTGACGATCGCGTTCAAGCACACCCCGAGGCCGGCCGAGTTGAAACCGAGCTTGCCGATTATCCCGGCCTCGGTCAGCATCGTCAGAGAGGGCTTCCCCGGCTGCTCGATCTGCAGCACGACGATCGCGTCGCGCACCGATGGCCGCCAGTCCCAGTTCTGGCACAGGATGACCGACGCGTCGCGCGTGGCCGCGCCGAACGCCGCGAAGGACGTGCAGCCGTCCACGAGACGGGCGCTGAGCGCGATCTCCGAGCGGGCGTTCAGCGCGAGGATCTCGCCGTGCTCGAGCCCGCTGCCGACCGCGACGCCGCGGATCTCCTCCGCGTAGTCCGGGTCGTAGCGGTCGATCTGCGCGGCATAGGACTCGCCGATCCGCTTCGCCTCGGCCCAGTCGATGCGGACGAAGTCGCGGAAGATCTGCTGGTACGTGCCGACGGTTGCGGCGATCTGCTCTCGGGCCTGCTCACCGTGCTGAACGCCGCGCTCGAACGCCGACTCGCTCTGTATGCGGTAGACGGGGAACGTCGACTCCATCGCAGCCTCCTCGACTCGGTCCGCGCGACGCCGCGCCTGGCACACCAATCGTACGCCAGCTCGGACGGAGCGATCGTCAAGCGGTTCTTCATGAACCGAACGAGCCGGTATGTGAGACTCCCGCGATGAGCGGCGTCATCGGCCAGCGTGTCCTGCGGCTGGAGGACGCGCGCTTCCTCGAGGGCAAGGGCAGCTACGTGGACAACCTCGAGCTCCCCGGCGCCCGGCACGTGACCTTCGTCCGCTCGCCGTTCGCCCACGCGCGGATCACCGGCATCGACGTCTCTGCCGCCCTGGCCGTTCCGGACGTGCAGGTCTTCACAGCGGCCGACGTCGACCTGGAAACGTTCCAGCCGCCGCCCCTTCCCGGCCTCGAGCAGCGCATGGGGCGGCCCTACGTGGCCTCCGAGACCGTTCGCTTCAACGGGGACATTGTCGCGATCGTCGTCTCCGAGAGCCGCGTGCAAGGGATGGACGCCGCAGCGCTCGTCGCCGTCGACTACGACCCGCTGCCGACGGTCGTAGATCCGCGCGAGGCGCTCGCGGACCGGACGCTCCTGTTCCCGGACGTAGGCACGAACGTGTGTCTGCGGAAGGTCGTGGACGAGCCCGACGAAGAGCTGTTCGCCGGCTGCGACGTCGTCGTCTCGGGACAGCTCGTCAGCCAGCGGCTCGCCGCCTGCCCGCTCGAGCCACGCTCGACGGCAGCCGTCGTCGGCGCGGACGGCCGGCTGACCGCTTGGCTCTCGACGCAGACGCCGCACCACGACCGGCACGGGCTCGCGCAGGTCTTCGGTCTGGACGAGGCACAGGTGCGGGTCGTCGGGCCCGACGTGGGTGGCGGCTTCGGTGCCAAGGGGCTCTCGGTCGAGGACATCCTGGTCGCATGGGTGGCGCGCAGGACAGGTGGCCCGGCGCGGTGGACGGAGACGCGCGGGGAGAACATGGTCGCCATGGTTCAGGGCCGCGCAGCCGCCCTCTCCTTCACGATCGGAGGGGGCCGTGACGGCGCTGTGCAGGCTTACCGGCTCAGCATCCTCCAGGACGCCGGCGCCTATCCGTTCCTCGGCGCCTTCCTCCCGAACCTCACGGCGCTGATGGCGAGCGGCGTCTACGCGATCCCGAAGATCGAGGTCGACGCCGTCTCGGTGGTCACGAACACCACGCCGACCGGAGCCTTCCGCGGGGCAGGACGTCCCGAGGCCGCCCAGGCGATCGAGCGGGCGCTGGACCTCTTCGCGGCCGAGGCGGGCCTCGACCCGGCCGACGTGCGCCGTCGCAACTTCATCCCGCGTGACGCGTTCCCGTACAAGACCGCCTCAGGCGCCCGATACGACTGCGGCGACTACGCAGGCGCGCTCGAGCTCGTGCTCGCCGCCGCCGGGTACGAGTCCCTACGCGACGAGCAGCGCCGAAGGCGCGAGCAGGACGGCGGCCGGCAGCTCGGTGTCGGCCTCAGCACGTATGTGGAGATCACCGCCGGCCTGCCGGAGGCCGAGTTTGGCGCGGTCGAGATCACGCCCGACGGACGGGCAATCCTCCGAACGGGCTCGTTCTCGCACGGCCAGGGCCACGAGACGACGTTCGCCATGATCGTCGCGGACAGGCTCGGGGTGCCGGTGGAGAGCGTCAGCGTCCTCAAGGGCGACACGGACGAGGTTCCGAGGGGCACGGGCACGTACGCCTCGAAGTCGACCCAGCTCGGTGGGACCGCCGCGGCCGAGGCCGCCGGTGCCGTCGTCGAGCGGGGGCGGCAGCTGGCCGCCGACATGCTCGAAGCCGGGGTGGAGGACGTCGTGCTCGACCGTGACACGGGCAGCTTCCATGTCGCCGGGGCTCCGCAGTCCGCGCTGACGTGGGGAGAGCTGGCCGAGCGCGCGGCCGCGGACGGGCGCCTCGTGGATCTACAAAGCGAGAGCGACTTCAAGGCCGAGAGCCCGACCTTTCCGTTCGGGGCGCACCTCGCCGTCGTCGAGGTGGACACGGAGACGGGCGCCGTCGAGCTCCTTCGTCTCGTCGCCGTGGACGATGCCGGCCACATCGTCAACCCGCTCGTCGCGGAGGGCCAGGTGCACGGTGGCGTCGCCACCGGCGTGGCGCAGGCGCTCTTCGAGGAAGTCGCCTACGACGAGGAGGGCACTCCGCTGACGGCGAGCTTCGTCGGGTACCTGTTTCCGTCGGCGGCCGAGCTGCCGTCGTTCGAGCTCATCGAGATGGAGACGCCGACTCCGGTCAACCCGCTCGGCGCGAAGGGGATCGGCGAGTCGGGCACCATCGGGGCGACGCCGGCCGTCCAGAACGCGGTCGTGGACGCGCTGTCGCACCTCGGCGTGCGGCACGTCGACATGCCGGCGAACGGCGAGCGTGTCTGGCGAGCGCTCGAAGCGGCTAAGAACAACTGACGCGTGCGACGCGCTCGCTAGGCCGCCGTCGCCGGCAGACCGAAACGGGCGACGACGCGGTCGTAGTTCAGCCGCAGCAGCTCGATCACGCCACGGACGTCTGCCTCGCCCTCGATCCGGCGCTCGGCCCAGCTCGGATGATCGGGCCTCACCGGGTGGGGGCGGACCCGGCCCTCTTCTCTCAGGCGTGTGCCGAGATCCCTGGGGAAGCCGAAGTGGGCGACGCGGTCGCCGTGCAGATGACCGAACTCCCGGCGGCCGATCCTGAAGGCCAGCTCGCCCCGTTTTCCGGGGCCCGCTGTCACGCTGGGCCAGGACGTGACCTCCTCGGTGATCCGCTGGCTCGGGCTCTGCGGCGCCGTCATGAGCTTCTCCTCGAAATCGTACGCCAAGGTCAACCCGACGCCTTCACGCTCCGGGACAGGGAGCGGGCGACCTCTCCCGCGGGCGCCGCGAGCCCGAACGAGTCCGCGATGAGCTCGTACGAGCGGCGGCGGGCCGTGTGGTCGTGTGTGATCGTGACGATCTGCAGCTCATCGGCTCCGTACTGGTCGGCAACCTGCTCGAGGCCGGCTCGAACCGTGGTGGGTGAGCCGACGACCGCGCGACGCCTGGCGGGCATCTGGTTTCCGAGGCCCTGGGCGGCGAGCCAGCGCTCCGCCGTCTCGACGCGCGGGACCTCGATCAGCTGGCCTCGGTGCAGGAGCGTGATCGCCATACGGAGGCTCGCGGCGAGCCGGTCGGCCTCTTCGTCGGTATCCGCACAGATCGCCGAGACGGCCACGGCCATTCGTGTCTCGGGGGCCCGCGGGGAGGGCGTGAACCGCGTCTGGTAGAGCTCGGCATACGCGGCCCCTTCCGGGTTGATGAAGTCGGCGAACGAGTACGGGAGGCCCAGCTCCGCCGCCCAGATCGCGCTCTGCTGCGACGAGCCGAGCAGCCATACGTCCGGTGCCTCGGGCCGGCCGGGCAATGCCGCGAGTCGCGCGAGCGGGTGCCGGGGCGGGAAGTCGTCCTCGAGGTAGGCGAGCAGCTCGGCCAGCTGCTCCGGAAAGTCGTCGGGCGGCGCCAGTCGCCTGTCGCGCTGAAGGGCGAGCATAGTCTGGGGATCGGTGCCCGGTGCCCGGCCGATACCGAGGTCGATGCGATCGGGGTAGAGGCCGCTGAGCACGCTGAACGTCTCCGCGACCTTGAGCGGGCTGTAGTGCGGAAGCATCACCCCGCCGCTGCCGACCCGGATGGACGAGGTCTCGGCAGCGATCGCGGCGATGACGACCTCGGGGCTCGCGCATGCCAGCATCGGCGTCGCATGATGCTCTGCAACCCAGTACCGCTCGTAGCCGAGCGAGTCGGCGACGCGGGCGAGATCGATCGTGTTCGCGAGAGCCTCAGGCCCGGACGAGCCCTCGGGGACAGGCGATTGATCGAGAACGCTGATCCGCAACGGAAGAGTCATCGGCAGACGTAGTCTGCCGCGCTGCCGGCGAATGCTGCGCATTCGCTAAGGGAATCCGGTGGATTCCCCAGGGCCCTGGGGTGGGTAACGCCGCCCGCGGCGCAGTTGGTAGTGTCGTCCGCCATGACAGGTCTGGACGGAAACCGTATCCGCCACACTGTCGTCTTCACGCTTCGACACCCGCCCGGGTCGACGCAGGAGACGGACTTCATCGCCGCTGCGGAACGGCTCGCGGCCATCCCGGGCGTCGAGTCGTTCGAGGTGCTCCGCGAGGTGAGCCCGAAGAACGGCTACCGCTTCGGCATCTCGATGGAGTTTGCCGACAGCACCGCGTACGCCGGCTACAACGACCATCCCGAGCACGTCCGCTTCGTGCAAGAGCGCTGGGTGCCGGAGGTCGCGGACTTCCTCGAGGTCGACTACGCGCCGCGGGCCGGCGAGTAGCCCGGTGCTCGCGGTAACGGAGCGCGTGTTTCGAGAGAAGGGAAGGGCGTGCGCGTCTGTCTGATGATCGAGGGCCAGGAGGACGTGAGCTGGGAGCAGTGGCTTGCACTGGCCAGGGCGTGCGAGGAGGCCGACCTCGAGGGGCTGTTTCGCTCGGACCACTTCACGTCGGTGTTCGGCGTTCTCGAGCGCGGGTCGCTGGACGCCTGGACGACGCTCGCCGGGCTCGCCGCCCATACCGAGCGTATCCGGCTCGGAACCATGGTCTCGCCGGCCACGTTCCGCCACCCGTCGGCGCTCGCGCGCACCGTGGTCACCGTCGACCACATCTCGAGCGGCCGTGTCGAGCTGGGTCTCGGCGCCGGCTGGTATGAGCTCGAGCACACAGCGCACGGCTTCCCGTTCCTCGACAGCGCCACGCGGGTCGAGCTCTTTGCCGAGCAGCTGGAGATCGTCCACCGCCAGTGGACCGAGGACTCGTTCGACTTCTCCGGACGCCACTACCAGCTCAGCGACTGCCGAGCCCGACCGAAACCGGTTCAACAGCCGCGGCCTCCGCTCATCGTCGGCGGCACCGCCAAGCCGGGCACGCTCGGCCCCGCCGTGCGCTTCGCGGACGAGTACAACACCCCGATCGCCTCGCTCGAGACCTGCCGCGCGCGACGTCAGCGCGTGGTCGAGGCCTGCGAGCGCGCGGGCCGTGACCCCGCGAGCCTCCCCTTCTCCCTGATGACGACGTGCATCGTCGCGCGCGACCGCGATCAGCTGCTCGAGAAGGCGAGGGGCGTCATGCGCGTGACCGCCGGCGAGCATAGCGACCCGGCCGAGTTCCTCGGCGACGCCGACGATGCCTGGATCGTGGGCACTGCCGACGAGGTAGTCGAGCAGCTGCTCGCGCTCGAGGAGGTCGGGGTCGAGCGCGTCATGCTGCAACACCTCGACCACGAGGATCTCGACACCGTCGAGCTGCTCGGAGCCGAGGTCGTTCCGCGCGTCAGCAGCTAGTGCGGTCTCTCGCAACGTTGCACCTGTAACCGTCGGGTGTTGCAGGGGCGGGGTTTGCGGGCGGGCCAAGGCCCGCCCCTACAGTCCCGCCCGCAACCTCGTCAAACGTTCTGAGAGGCCGCACTGGCGTTGGCTCACAGCGCGCGTTCGAGCGGAGTCGGGAACCGCGTCGTCACGACCGTCTCGCCGAGCCAGCTCTGTAAGCGCGCGGCCTCCTGCTCGATGGCCGTGACGGCATCGGCACCGACGTCCTCGAGCAGCCCATAGACAACCTCGCCGCTCGGCTGTTGCGCCCAACCGCCGACCACGCGGCCGTCCCACCACACCGTCGGCCCGGCGTTGCCGTTCACGTCGAACAGTGCCGCGGCGTGCGGGCCCAGGTACCAGTCGCGCCGCTTCCAGCCCATTGTGGTCGGGTCCAGCGACGGCAGCAGCGACGCCCACGGCGCCACGGGCGGCTCCGGGTCGAGATCGTCGAGAAGCACAACGCCGGGCTCGCCTTCGAGGTCGACCTCGACGACCCCGAGCGCCGCGGTCGCCTGACGGATGCGGGTGACGCCGAGCCCGGTCCACCAGGCAAGATCGGTCAACGTTGCGGGCCCGAACGCCATGAGCCAACTGCGGACGAGCTCGACGCGGGCCTCGGACTCGTCCATCACGGGGATGGGGTCGCCTGCAGCCAGGGCCCAGGTGTGCCGGCTGCTCGTCCACGAGCCCCTCGGCCGGCCGCGGACGATGTGGCCGGAGGCGGCGAGGATCGTGCATACCCGTCCGGCAACGCCTATCGGTCCGCCCCATTTCCCCTCGCCGATGGTGATCTTGGCCCGGAGCTCCGGGACCGCCTTCGAGAGCTGGGCTCCCGTCGCGCCGCCAAGGGCCGCGAGAGCCTCCAACGCGGCGCGCTCGGTGCGAGCCAGCCACCGCTTCCCGTCCGCGGCGATACCCGCACGCTCGACATCCTTCGCCAGCCGCTCGCGCTCACGGGCCAGCACTGCGCCCGTGCACGCGGCGTGCACCACAGGCAGGAGGTCCGTCGAGAAGGCGAAGAGGGTCCGCCGCATGGCGAGGTGCTTGCGCACCGTGCCCTGGTCGTACATCGCGGCCTCGAGATCTGCCGGCGCGAAGCCCGTGATCCGGGCTCGGGCCGACAGGAACACCGTGGCCGGGTCGGACGCGTGCAGCCCGACCAGCCGCCTCGCCAGCGCCGCCACGTCGATCGAGCCTGCGTCGGGCGTCAGGTGATGGCGACGAGCGAGCCGGTCTCGACGCTCGCCGGCGGAGATCGTGCGCATCACACGAGACTGCCAGTTCGATGAGGAGCGAGGAGGCCCTGGTCGCGTGCGCCCCGAATCGGACCGCGGGCGCACCCTCACCCTCCGAGTCAGCCGATTAGCGCTCCCTCGACCGCACTCGTCGGCTGCGGGTCCGGTAGGCGCATCATGCGGAAAGCGAACGCCAGACCGGCGAGTGCGGCGACGAGCGTGACGAGCAGGGCGATCTGCAGGGCGAGATCGCGGGCGTCGTCGTTGATGCTGAGGATCTCGTCCTGGATCTCCTCGGGTTGGCCGGCGAGGAGCTCTTCGAGCTGTGCGTCGCTCATGACTTGGGCGTCGTCCTCCAGCACCTCCGCGACCTGCTGCTGCTCGGCCGGGGGAAGGACACTGCTGGATTCGGCCTTGTTGGTGAACGCGATCGAGAGCGTTGCGAGCATGATTGCGCCCGCGAAGGCGAGACCGAACGAGAGGCCAAACGATCCGGTTGCCGAGGTGACGCCGGCGGCCTCGCCCACGCGCTCCTCCGAGATGGGGGACAGCGCGTAGTTGTTGAGCTGAGACGCCAGCAGGCCGAGCCCTGCACCCGCGAGCACCAAGGGGATCACGAGAGCCCAGCCGGAATCCGCGGTGGGGACGAGCGGGATCAGGATCACCATCGATGCCGCGAGCAGCACGAAGCCCGCGCGGACGATGGCGGCCGGCCGCCGCCTGCCCGCTCTCTTCCCGGCGAGGAGCGCGACGCCGAACATGGTGAGCGACAGTGGCGCGAGGGTCACGCCGGCTTCGAGCGCGCTGTAGCCCCAGACCAGCTGCAAGAAGATCGGGAGCGCAATCAACATTCCGCCCAGCGCCGCTTGCTGGAGGAAGATCTGCGTCACCCCGAGGCTGTACGCCTTCGACGCGAAGAGGGCCGGATCGAGCAGGGCGGCCTTGCCTTCACGCTTGCGGCGGCGCAGCCAGTACACGAGGGCCGCCATCGCTGCGACTCCGACCGCGAGCAGAGCCGCGACGGATTCGCCGCCCTCCTGCCAGGCGAGCACGCCAACGACGAGCCCACCCATACCGACCACGGATAGACACGCGCCGACCACATCGACGGATCGATCACCCGTGTACGGCACGTCACGGATGCGCCTGCTCCCGAGCAGGACGGCCGCGATGATGACCGCTTCGAGCGCGAACCCGACGCGCCACGAGAGGACAGTCGTGACGAAGCCGCCGATCAACGGTCCGATGGCGGCGGCAATCGCGCCAGACGCACCCACCAGCGCGAAGACCCGCGCCCGGGCTTTGCCTTCGAAGTTGCCGTGAATCAGCGACTGCATCGCGGGCAGGTAGAGCGAGGCACCCAGCCCTCCGATCACCGCCCAGAAGACGATGATCGCGGTCAAGCCTTGCGCGAACACCATCGCGAGCGCACCCGCCGCGTAGAGCACCAGGCCGGCGACAAATGCTCGCTTGCGGCCGAAGAGGTCGCCGAGCTTGCTACTGATCAGGATGAAGGCGGCAGAGACCAGCGCCTCGATCGCGACTGCCGCCTGGACACCACTCACCGTCGTATCGAGGTCTTCCACGACGGCTGAGATCGACACGTTCATGAACGACGTGTCGATGACGAACACGAACATCGCCGCCGCCAGGAAGATCCCCATCTGCGGACTGCCCTCCGCCTTTCCGGCCGCATTCATAGAGCCTTCAATTCAACCTGAGGTAGCCGCTCCCTGCGACGGCCCGTCGACCCCTCGCCGTAAGACTTGCCGTGGAACGCATGCCTCGGGGCCGACATCACAGGGGCCCTAAAGCTACAGCGGACTCGGATTACCTCCCGGCCGGCGCCGCGGCCGTCCCCGGCGATGGGCACCTAGATGGCGGGGTTGCCCGCCGTCTCATGCGTCCAGACAACCGGGAGTGCGAAGGGCGCTAGTCGCGTGCCTGCGGGCCGGCCACCTCGCGCACCGCACGCCAGATCTCGGGACCACTGTAGTCGAGGTATCTGGTACGGATCACGCGTAGCGTGCCGTCGTCCAGCAATCTGCCGGAGAGGGTTCCGTGATGCAGCCGGATCTCGTGGTAGTTGCCGGGCGAGATCTCCACGGCCCGGCGATGGATGGGATTCTCGGACCATCTGCCCGGACCGTCGGTCGCTCCGAAGAGGATGAGGTTTCCGTACGACCCATGGACCAGCTCGAGGTCGTAGTAGCTGAGGAGGCCCTGCTCGCCGTAGGCGCTCATGGCCGCAACGAGCTCCTCCTCGAGCTCGAAGAGGAGGGCCACGTCGGCATCGGACCTCGGCCGGCCGAAGAAGCCCACCACCATCGGGTCAGGAGTCTCGAGCAGCGCACGCGTATCGGGCACGACCAGCAGATGCCTGTGACCGTCGGGATCGTGCTCGCGGATGATGACGTCCTTATGGCCCGGTGACCCACCGTCCGCCCACGTGCGCACGCGCTCGCGCTGGTGTGCGAGAAGGCGTCGCAGCGCTTCCTCGTCCCGCCGGGTGTGCACCGAGTCCGTGAACGGCCTCCCCTCCACGGTCTCGTCAGGCGCGAGAACGATCTCAGCCTCCATGAATGCAAGCTACCGAGTGGCGACGCCTTCTGCGCCAGTCCTCAGTCCGGAAGCAGCGGCACCGACGGGCGCTGGTCTCGGCCGAGCAGCACGGCGCGCGTCACGGCACGCGACCCGAATCGGTCACGCACCTGGTCGAGGGCGACGTCCAGGGCGGCGCCACTGTGACGGTCGAGCGGCAGGACGAGCTGGGCCCCGTTCCCGTTCTCGAGGTTGGCCACCGCAATGCCAACGAGCGTCAGCCTCTTGCGCTCGACGATCGGCATAGCCGCCGCCAACAGCCACCGAGCCGTCGCGAGAATCGTCTGGCTGTGTGCAGTTGCGCCGGGCAGCGTGTGCGACCGGGTCGCACGTGAGAAGTCGCCGAAGCGCAACCGGAGCACAACGGTGCGCCCGATCCGACCGGCGACCCGCATCCGGCGCGTGACGCGGTCGACCAGCCCGACCACGATGGCATCGATCTCCTCGCGCGATCGGGCCGAACGGCCGAGTGCGCGCTGGGACCCGATCGAGCCCCGCCGGCGCCCGACGCGCACCGGCCGGAAGTCGCGGTTGTGCGCGAGGGCGTGCAGGTGCCGCCCCACCGCGCGACCGAGCGTCGACGTCAGCGTGGTCTCCGCGACCCCCGCGACGTCCCCGACGGTTGCGATCCCCAGCGCGCGGAGCTTCCTGGCGGTCACCTCGCCGACGCCCCAGAGCCGCTCGACGGGCAGCGGATGCAGGAAGGCAAGCTCATCCTCCGGCGGCACGACCAGGAGGCCGTCGGGCTTGGCCAGGCCGCTGGCCACCTTGGCGAGGAACTTCGTCCTTGCAACGCCGACCGTGATCGGCAGGCCGACGCGCTCGCGCACATCGCGGCGCAGTCGCACGGCGATCTCGACCGGGGTGCCCGAGATCCGCTCCAGCCCGCGCACGTCGAGGAACGCCTCGTCGATCGACAACCCTTCGACCAGCGGCGTCGTGTCTTCGAACACCCGGTACACCGCCTTGCTCGCCTCGGAGTAGGCCGACATGCGCGGCTGGACGACGACCGCCTGCGGGCACAGCCGGCGGGCCTGGACTCCACCCATCGCCGTGCGGACGCCGTACGCCTTGGCTTCGTAGCTCGCTGCCAGCACGACGCCCCCACCGACGATCACCGGCCTGCCACGCAGACGCGGGTCGTCTCGCTGCTCGACCGAGGCGTAGAACGCGTCCAGGTCGGCGTGCAGGATCCTTGCCTCGCCGATCAACGAACATATGTTCGCATACAGGCGGGGTGTTCTGCGCCTCGTCGGATCAGCTCCGTTCGCCTAGGAGCGCCGAGACGTCGACGGGCGTACCGCCGGGCCCTGCGGATCGTCAGTGATCGAGACCCGGCTCTCTGAAAGTCGGTCCCGGCGGACGGCTCTCAGGACCCTCGGCTTCCATGCCTGCGTCCTCCCAGTCGACCCACTCGACGCCTGTTACGTCGAGGTACGCGTGGACGGCGGAGCCGATCGTCGGGAAGAAGCGATTGCGCCCGAACCGCTCGCCGAGGCCGTAGTGCTCGAGGCGCTCGCGGACGGGGTCTTTCATCTCCGCGAACACGAGCTCTATACCCGCCGAGCGGAGCTCGTCGTCGAGGTCCTCGAGGATCTCGGCCGCGGTCGGATCGACGTCCGTCATCGGCTCGGCGGCCAACACGACCCAGCGCACGGCGGAGCCGGCCGCTGCAATGCGCTGGAGGAGGCGCTGCCGGAAGACGTTCGCGTTCGCGAAGAAGAGGGGCGCGTCGAAGCGGTAGAGGAGCAGCCCCGGGATGAGGCGCGCCTCAGGGTATCGCGTGAGGTCGTGGTAGCCCTTGACCCCGTCCGCCCGGCCGAGCACAGCCTCGTGGGGCCACCACGCACGCCGCAGGAACTCGAGAACGGCGAGGACGATGGCGATGCCGATGCCCCAGAGGACTCCGGCGAGGAGAACCCCCGCGAAGCTCGCGGCGAAGACGACGAGCTCTGCCTTCCGCATCTCGTAGAGGCGCCTCACGCCGACGATGTCGATCAAGCCGATCACGGCCGAGATGACGACCGCCGCGAGCGCCGCCTCCGGCAGGCTCGCGAACAGCCCGGTCGCGAAGAGCAGGACGAGGGCGAGGCAGCCAGCCCCGACGAGGCCGGTGAGCTGGGTCTTCGCGCCCGCCGCCTCGGCGACCGGGGTGCGAGACGAGCTGCTCGAGAGCGGGAAGCCCTGGAACAGGCCGGTCGCCGCGTTGGCGGCACCGAGCGCGATCAGCTCCTGGCTCTGGTCGACGTTCTGGCCGAGGCGGCTCGCATAGCTTCGCGAGAGGACGCTCGTATCGGCGAAAGCGACGAAAGCGATCCCGACGGCCCCGATGAGCAGCTTGGGAAGGTCGCCGGCCGGGACGGAGGGGAAGTCGAGCCCCGGCAGCCCTTTGGGAAGACTCCCTACGACCTCGACGCCGCGCTCCTCGAGGTCGGCGAGCGCCGTGACGAGCATCGCTCCCGCCATGGCGACGAAGACGCCGGGGACGACCGGGGCGAACCGCTTCAGGAGCATGATCACGGCGAGGCACACGACTCCCACGGCCAACGCAGTACCGTTCGTCTCGTCGAGGTGGCGGAAGAACGCGGGCACCGCGTCGCGGAACGTGTCGCCGCCGCCCGAGAAGCCGAATAGCTTCGGCAGCTGGGTCATGATCACCGTGATCGCGATGCCCGCGAGGTAGCCGAGCCGGATGGGCTTCGACAGGAGGTCGGTGACGAAGCCGAGCTTGGCGAGTCCGCCGGCCACGAACACCGCGCCGACGAGCACCGCGAGCATCCCGGCCAGCGCAATCCGCTCGTCTGGGGACGCTGCGAGCGGGATGATGGTCGCAGCGACGAGGGGCGACACCGCAGAGTCCGGCCCGAGGACGAGGATCCGTGAAGGCCCGAAGATCGCGTAGACGACGAGCGGCACGATCGTCGCGTAGAGGCCGGTGACCGCGGGCAGCCCTGCGAGCTCCGCATACGCCATCCCCGCGGGCACGAGCATCGCCGTGAGCACGATCCCCGCCACGAGGTCGCCGCGGAGCCAGGCGAGGCGGTACGAGCGCGCCAGCTCGAGGCCGGGCAGCCAGGCGCGCGCCCCTGAACGGTCAGCGTTCACGGCGATCGAGGCTACATGCCTCGGCACCCACCCGTCTACGCACCCGCGAGCAGTACCAACCCGCTCGGGGCCAGGCTTCTGGCATGGATCATGAACGCGCGCCTCAGCCCACCGCTTCGAGCTGCCGGCGCGCCTCCAGGTTGGCCTCGTGCCCCTCCGCGCATGCGGCGCGCTCCGCGAGCGGGGAGCGCGCCGATCGTCTCAGGTGTCTGGCGGCTTGGAAGGAGCCTGTCGCCCCTACTCAGAGACGGCGTCGCCGACGTCGGCGAGCGATCGCATCATCTGGCTGAGCGCGAACGGCCAACTGGCCAGGAAGAGCGCGAGCGGGGCGCCGAGGAAGATCACGCCGAGCGTTGCCCAGACGCCGTCGACCTCGAAGGCCCACACGATCGTTCCGATGGCGACCAGGACGACGGCGATGACGCCGATCACCGAGATGGCGGCGGCCCATACGCGAAGAGTCCCGTACCGAGTCATCTGTTCCTCCTTTCCGCTCGTTCGGTTCCACGTGCCCTGGCCGATACCTTCAGCGCCCGAACTGCGTTTAGCCGGAGCGAGGCGTGAACGGATGCAACACCGCGGCGCCGGGCTGGACGATTGCGAAGTGCGAGCACCGGCGTGATCCCGACGCCGGGCTGCGCGAGTACGCGGCCAGCTGGGAACCCCGGCCCCCGACCCGAGCCTCGCGCCAAAGGCGAGATGGAGAGTCGCGGCCGTAAGGAACTCGGTAGACCCGTCGACGAACGCGTAGCAACCCTCCTCGCCTTAAGTTGCCGCAGCCGGATGTTTCGCCTCACGGGCGGGCAGCCAACGCAAGGCTGCGAACGAGAGGATCGCGAAACCGACACCGGCGATGATGAGCGCAATCGCGACGAGGATGCCGAACATCGAGACCGACTCGGCGAAGAAGCCCATGTAGAGGGCTGTTGCGAGGGCGGTCTCCGTGACCCAGATATCGCGAGCCTGGTTCGAGACCGGCTGGCCGTCCTGCTTGGCTGCCTCCGCCGGGTCGTTCGTCTCCTCGCCGCCTTCGGTCAGGTAGCGCCCCATCTCCGCGTAGACCCTGCCGCCGGTCGCCTCGAGCGCGTGCACGCGCATGTAGTCGGCGAAGCACTTCGCTTCCTTCCCGGTGTCGACGAGCTCACCCGCGACGCTGCAGGTCGGGAGATCGGACACGTCGATGCCTGCGGCCTCCGCACCCTCCTGAATCCCCTCCGGCGTCATGTCCGGCGTTCCTTCGATCTGCTCGCGGGCGAGATTGTCCTGCACCTCGCTTCGGCCAACGATGCTCACCACGAGTGAGGCGATGCCGAACCCGACCAGGATCACCGCCGCTGCGTAGCCACCGAACTCCAACACCTTTCTCACTGCGGCCTCCTCGTTTGGGGTTGTCGCGACCAGGCGTGTGCGGGACGGCCGGCCTGACCTTCGCCAGCCCCGGCCTCCCCGCCGGTCCTTCCGCAAGCGGTCCCGCGACCGGTCACGGCCGCCCGGCTCGCTGACGCAATCGAAGGAAAGCGATCAGGGGCGCAGAGGAAAGGCAGTCGCTGCACTGTTACAACTCGGCGTCCGCTCAGCGCGTTCGAGGTCCCGTCTGACTCGAGACCTTACCGTCCATGCTCCCGCCCCTCGGCCGCCACATAATCGGAGGCGGGCCGGACGGACTCGAGCCGGCTGGGCACGTCGTGCGCCGCCACCCGGCGCCGAGCAGACGCCCGACCTCCCGATCTCGGGCCGGTCGTGGAACTGCGGTCAGGGAGTGCCATCCCGCCGACGCAACCGATCGCCTCCGCCTTCACCGGAAGCTCTCGCGCCGGGGGCTACGGCGGGCTTCGCCGCGGACCAGCCGCCAGAGAAGCACGACGACCGCCACGACGGCGACTGCTGTCGCGGCAACGTACACGATGACGGCCACGTCCCTCACGTCCGTTCGCAAGACGCTCGTGCCGGCGTCCGTGGCGCCAGCGGCTAGTGAGCCGCTGAGGGAGCTTCTGTAACGCCCGCTGTGATGCCTCTATGGGCCACTCGAGAACCGTGATTACATCAGGCCTCGGCTTCGAGCAGTCGGCGAGCGTCGAGATTGTCTTTGTGTTCTTGCTCGGACACCTGCGGCCACCTGAGGTCGAGCGATTGGATGGTGTCGACGAGGATCCTGGCGATGAGGGCCTGTGTAAGCGGCTTGTGGTCGGCGGGGATGACGTACCAGGGTGCCCACGGTGTCGAGGTGGCTGCGAGCGCGGCTTCGAAGGCGGCCATGTAGTCGTCCCAGCGGGCGCGCTCGGTGACGTCGTCGGCGTTGAACTTCCACTCTTTGTGGGGCCGGTCGAGGCGGGCAAGGAAGCGCCGTTTCTGCTCCTCCTTGGAGACGTTGAGGAAGAACTTGACGATCTTCGTGCCGTTGCGGTCGAGGTGGCGCTCGAGGGCGTTGATGTCCTCGTAGCGCTGCGCCCAGAACTGCTCGCCGACCGCTCCGGATGGCAGCCTCTGGCTCTCGAGCCACTCCGGGTGGACGCGCAGCGCGACGACCTCTTCGTAGTGCGAGCGATTGAAGATGCCGATGCGTCCGCGCTCGGGGAGCGCTTTGGAGATCCGCCAGAGGAAGTCGTGGTCGAGCTCCTCGGAGGAGGGCTTTCCGAACGCGACGACGTGGACGCCCTGGGGGTTGACGCCGGTCATCACGTGCGCGATCGCGCTGTCCTTGCCGGCTGCGTCCATCGCCTGGAAGACGACGAGCAGGGCGTAGCTGTCGCTTGCCCAGAGCAGCTCCTGGGCCTCCGAGAGCTCCTCCACGCCCTGCGCCAGCACGGCCTTGGCCTCGGCCTTGAGCTCCTCCTGCGACAGCCCCTCGTAGTCGGGGCCGCCGGTCCAGCCGGGATCCCGCTCGGCCAGGACGAGGGGAGCACCGGGCTCGACGACGAGCTGCTTGAGTATCCGTTCCCTGACGCTCATGTCACTCCTAGATGGTTGCGGGAGCCGGGACCGGCTGGTCGTGCCCGACGTGCCGGTCGACGAGCTTGATGAGCTCGATGGCGGCGACGTAGATGATCGGGCCGAGCAGGCAGACTCCCCACTGCGAGCTCGTCAGCGAGACGGTGTCGAAGATCCGCTGCAGGAATCCGATCTCCGTGACGAGAAGGGTGAACACCAGCGCCGCTCCGACCAGGTACACGAACCGCCTGTTGGCGATCGTGTAGCGGCTGAAGATCGTTCCCGTCGGCTCGCGAGCCTCCAAGGCGGCCACGATGTGCATCAGGGAGAGCGTCGTCAGCCCCATTGTCGTGGCGACCACGAGGTCGAAGCGGTCCTCCCCCCAGGCGACGGCCCCGAGAGCCAGGGCTGCCATCACCACGCTGGCGATCGCGAGCCGGACCGTAAGCCCCCGAGAGACGACCGGCGCGCTCGCGTCCCGGGGTCGCCGACGCATGAGGCCCGGCGCGGGCGCGTCGAAGCCCAGCCCGATCGCCAAAACGACGTCTACGGCGAAGTTGACCCAGATAATCTGCAGCGGCGTGAGCGGAGCGCCTGCCGCCACGTTGAACGCCCCGGCACCGACGAAGAGGAGTATGAACCCGCCCAGCATCACGAGCTGGACGCGTACGTACTTCATCAGGTTGTCGTAGATCCCGCGGCCGCCCTCGACCGCCGCGACGATAGTGGCGAAGTTGTCGTCGGTGAGGATCATGTCGGCCGCTTCCTTCGTGACCTCGGTACCGGTGATACCCATCGCGACGCCGATGTCCGACTGCTTCAGAGCGGGGGCGTCGTTGACACCGTCGCCCGTCATGGCGACGACGTTGCCCTTCTGCCTCAGGTGCTCGACCAGGCGCACCTTGTCCTGCGGCGCCACGCGCGCGACCACGCCGATGCCGTCGACCTGCTCGTCGAGCTCGGCATCGCTCAGGGCCGCGAACTCGGTGCCCGGTAAAGCACGCCCCTCGATCCCGAGCTGAGCCGCGATCGCGGACGCGGTGGTCGCGTGGTCGCCGGTGATCATGCGGACGCGGATACCCGCCTCCTTGCAACGCGCGATCGCCTCCCCGGCCTCCTTGCGCGGCGGATCGACGATCCCGACCAGCGCCAGCAACGTCAGCCCCTGCACCTCCTCGAGCAGATCGGCGTCCGGGCGGAACGCGGCCGGGTCGATGTCGCGCGAGGCCACTGCCAGCACACGCAGCCCCTCACTGGCGAGACGGTCGTTCTCGGCCAGCACGCGATCGCGTCCGCTATCGGCCGGCACGGCGGAGCCGTCGGCTTCGCGTATGTGTGACGAACGCGCGAGCAGGACGTCCGGCGCGCCCTTGACGAAGCACCGCACGACCGGCCGGCCGTTCTCCATCTCGTGGAATGTGGCCATGAACTTGTAGTCCGAGTCGAACGGCACCTCACCCACGCGCGGATACGCCCGCCTCGTCTCCTCGACGTCGACTCCGCCCTTCTCCGCCAGCACGACCAGCGCCGCCTCCGTGGGGTCGCCCACGATCTCGCCCTCTCGCACGACGGCGTCGTTGGCGAGCGCCATCGGCAACAGGAACGGGTCCAGGGGAGTGTCGGTCTCTCCCCCCACGCGCCGGATCGCGCCCTCGAACGAGTACCCCTCCCCCTCGATCGAAAAGCGGCGCCCGACGACGACCAGTTGGCGCGCCGTCATCTGGTTGAGCGTCAGCGTGCCCGTCTTGTCCGAACAGATCGCAGACGTCGAGCCCAGCGTCTCCACCGACCGCAGCCGCTTGATGATCGCACCCTTGGCCGCAAGCGCCTGCGTCCCCAACGACAGCATCGTCGTCACCACCGCCGGAAGCCCCGTCGGGATCGCCGCCACTGCCAAGCTGATCCCGATCAGGAACAGCTCGTCGAAGCCCTCCCCCCGCGCAAGCCCGATGATGATCACGAGCACCAGGGCGGCAGCCGCCAGGATCGTGATCACGAGCGTCAGCTGATCGAGCTGGCGCGTCAGCGGCGTCTTCTCCTCCTCGACCTGGCTCAGCATCCCCGAGATCTGACCGACCTCGGTCGCCATGCCCGTCGCCGTGACCACCATCTCGCCTCTGCCTCGCGTCACCGTCGAGTTCATGTAGGCCATGTCGAGGCGGTCGCCGAGCGGCACCTCGTCGCCGGCCACCGGCTGGATGTCCTTCAGCACCGGCGTGCTCTCACCGGTGAGAGCAGCCTCCTCGATCTCCAGGGTCGCGGCGACGAGCAGACGCCCGTCGGCCGGGATCTTGTCGCCGGCCTCGAAGAAGACGACGTCGCCCGGCACGAGCTCCTCGGCCGGGACGTCCATCACCTGGCCCCCGCGGCGCACGTGAGCATGGATCAGCAGCATCTTCTGCAACGCGGCGACGCTCTCGGCCGCCTTGCCCTCCTGGTTCAGACCCAGCAGCGCGTTGAGCACGGTCAGGCCGATGATCACGACGCCTGTCGAGAACTCCTGCAGCGCGGCCATGCTGATGATCGCGGCGCCGAGAAGGACGAGCTGCATGAGGTCCCGGTACTGACGGAGAAACGCGCGCCAACCCGGCTCCTTCTCCGCCTCGTCGAGCTTGTTGGGCCCTACCTCCGCACGCCGCCGCTCGACCTCGGACACGTCGTGCCCGACCGGGGGATCAACTCGGAGCCGTTCGCACGCCTCCTCCGCCGTCAGGCCATGCCATGCGATCACGTCACGAGTCGAGATCGGACTCGCTTCCCCTCCACCGCTGGGGGTGTGCTCGATCGTGCTCATGGATCGACCTCCGGTTAGGTACGGGCGACTAGGCAGACTACAACGGCTCTTCTATAGATCGCCCTCCACGCTCTCGTCGAGCACGAGGTCAGAAACGAGCTCCGACGCGGCGGCGCCCCGAGCTCCCGAAGCGCCTCGGCCGCCCGGGCGGTCTCCGGCGAGCCTAGGCTAGGCGCCTCGCCCGCGACACCAAGGAGGTTCTTCCCAATGCCACTCGAGCCACTGGCCATCGGCGTCTGCAGCTGGTCGTTCCAGGTCACCAGCATCCCTGAGCTCCGGCGTCTCCTCGACGAAGTGGGGGTAAACGTCGTGCAGATCGCCTGCGGCGACCCGCACCACGCCGCCTGGGACGAGGGAGACGACATGCCCGAGGCCGCGCTGGCCGAGGGGTTCGATCTCACCAGTGCCATGCTCGGCTTCCCAGGCGAGGACTACACCACTCCGCAGACGATCCAGAAGACCGGCGGGTTCGGCGACCCGGCCACCCGGCCCGAGCGGCTGGAGCGGCTCGCGTGGGCCCTGGACCGCACCCTCGCGCTCGGTCTGACCGGCCTGATGATGCACGCCGGCTTCCTGCCCGACCCCGGTGACCCCGACCGCAAGCCGTTCCTCGACACGCTCGGGACGGTCAGCGACATGGCTCAGGCGAAGGGGATCACGGTCGGCTTCGAGACCGGGCAGGAGACGGCCGACCTGCTGCGCCTGACCCTGGACGACCTGGCGTGTCCGAACCTGACGGTGAACTTCGACCCGGCCAACATGCTGCTCTACGACAAGGGAGATCCGATCCGAGCGGTCGAGATCCTCGGAGCCGACATCGGCAGCGTTCACGTGAAGGACGCGAACAGACCGACCACCCCGGGCCAGTGGGGTGAGGAGGTGCCGCTCGGTCAGGGCCAGGTGGACATCCCCAGGTTCGTACGGACGCTGGAGGCTGTCGGCTACACGGGGCCGTTGTGCATCGAGCGTGAGGTTGGCAACCAGCGGGAGCGCGTGGCCGACATCGCCCACGGCGTCCGCTTCCTTCGCGAGTGCCTCGCATAGCCGGGGGCCGTCACGCACGCAAGCAGGCCTGCGTCAGACCCGGGTCCCATCGTCTCGCCAAGCTCGAACACCACGCAGAGGGACGCTACTCAAAGGGCGAAAGCCCTCTTCTGTCGCATTCCCTTTCGCAGGACGCGGCCACCGCCTCTGACCTTCTCGCTCGCCACGGCTCGCGCCGACCAGTTCGGGTGCAACGTAGTCGGCGCTTAGCGAAACGCGCGACCGCCGAGCAGGCGAGAGAGAGCATCGAGTAGGCCGGCGAAGCCTGGGCTGTCGTCGAGCTCCCCAGCGTCCGGGCCGGCGCCATCGCCGGATGACTCGACGCGACGCCCGGCGTGCTCGAGTGTGAGAGACCAGTGGACGCCATCGCGGACGACACCGGCCGGCTCGAAGCGCTCACCTGGCTCGTAGCGCGGCGCCCAGCCCCAGACGCGCAGCTGCTCGATCGAAAGCCAGAACCGCTGCCATTGTGCGGCCGAAGGGGCCAGCCGCGTCTGCTCGAGGGCCTCGTAGCTCTCGTCAAAACTCTCGTAGACGAGTTGCTCGCCGTCCCACCAAGCGCCGTACGAAGGTCCGCCAAAACCGCCGTGATAGATCTCTAGCGCCGCCGGTGTAAGCCTGCTGTCGCGCATCAAGACCTGAGCTTGGTACCGCCGAGGTCGGCCAGCGGCGAGGCGCAGCTGTTAGATACAGACACGGGCCTCCAGCCATCTCGGTCGAACGACGAGTGGTGTCGCCCACGCACAACGCGGACGGTCCAGCCAGGATGGCCGCGACGGGGTCTCCGAGCCGGCGCCGTAGGCGCCTCGCTCAGGCGCACGGCCAGCGTAGGCGTGCTCGGGCCACTCATAGCCCGGCGCGACGCAGAAAACGTTCACGTCGTCAGTTCTGCTGAAGCCGGACGAGCGTGACTCGGTGGGCGCTCGCCCTCAGGCACGAAGTCGCGAAGGTAGCTTGCGCCGCCGTTCCGGTACGCCTCGTACGCTTTGACAGCCTCGAAATCGTGGCGCCGCCGACCGGGGAAGAACCGCGCCGAGAACGTCGCCCAGTCGAGCCCTTCCCCTATTGGCAGAGCGGTTGTCCCTGGACCTGCAAGCGCCGGAGCGTCAGCATCCGAACGCCCACCGTCATCCTCCCAGGCGCTGGCGGCAGAGGCGCTTTCTGGCCGGTAGCTGAATGCTGTCTTACTCGCCACGAGACTCACCTCTCGACGGGTCTCGTCGACACCTTCGTAGGCCTCATGGTCGCATGCATGCGCTGCTCCTAACTCGATGGAAGGAAGGGAGAGCCGAAATCGAGCTCCCGTTGGTGCGTGCAACCAAGAGTGAAAGTCGAGACGACCCCCGGAGCCTCGGCGTCCCGGACTGCGCGCATGATCAGTATAGCAGCGTCCTCGTGACGGAGGTCACAAATGACGTAGGCGAACCGGGCTGCTTGGTGGCTGTCGAGCGTTACCTGTGGCTCGAGCGGCGGTCGAGGCTCACAGCGGCGGCGTATCGAGAGGCATCGCCTGCGGGGGCTGGGGAAGGGGGGGTAGCAGCAGGAGATGGCTCTCGACGATCGCTGCTGCGACGTCGGCGAGTTTGTGTCCGTTGCGCTGGGAGTGGGTGCGTAGCAGCTCGAAGGCCCTCTGCTGGTCGATGGCGTGGCGTGCCATGAGGATCCCCTTGGCCTGCTCGATCACGGCGCGGCGCCCGAACGCCCCCTGCAGATTGTGGTACTCGGCGAAGCGCTGCAGGGTGATGTCGATCGCGCTCTGCAGCTCTTCGGCGTCGGCATCGACGATGTAGGCGAAGACGCCGCGCCTGGCCGCCTCGTGGATGTAGGCGGGGTCTTTGGCGGAGAGGAGAGCGATCACGGGGCAGGTCGACGTGTGCACGATCTCCGCGATCAGCTCCAGTGCGTGCTCGGAGCTGAGCCCGAGCCCGACCAGCGCGACGTCGGGATGCTCCCTCGCGGTCACCGCCCCGACTTCTCTGACGTCGATCTCGCGGGCGATCACCTCATGGCCGAGACCGGCCACGACCCGGGCGAGCAGCTCGAGACGGTCCCTTCGTTCGTTCGCGATCAGGACGCGCAGGTGCGTGATGTCGTCGCTCGTCATCGCCCCCGAACGGCAGCGACCAGGATGGACAAGCTCAGTTTAGCGACCGCCCTGGTTCCAGTCCGTCGCGCCATCGTTCGAACCGGCTGCCTGCTACACTTTCTTGTGCAGGCTGTAACAATCGGCTTGTATAGAGGTGTGCGGGCCACAAGAATCGGCCCGCCAAGATCCATCCCTCAGCAACTGGGTCGGAACCGTCCACGTCGACCGGAACGGTAGGTCGGCGATGAGTCGAACGAGGGAGGGATCTACGATGGAGATGCGGATCGTGGTGCCTGACGCCACGAGTGCTAGCGCGCTCGCGGAGCGACTGACCGCAGCCTTCGGCGCCCATAAGATCTCGCGCCCGAGCGGCCCGGAAGTCGGGGTGAAGGTCGGGCGCCACTCCGACCGGGCCGTCCTACGCGTACTCGACGCGGTCGACAGGTGGCTCGACCACACCGGAGCCGGCTTCGCCGACCTGCGGCTCGGCAAGCGCTCCTACCGGTTCACCAGATGAGCCCGCTCGAGAGCTGGCAACGACCGAGCAGCGATCCGCGCTAGTTCGCCGGCGCGGGCGAGTCCGGTGCTCTCGCGGGCCGGACGGAGGCGTCGTCCCCCATGGGGAAGGAGCCCCGGTGAACCTCGATCGAGCGTATCCGAGCACGATCGACCAACAGACGACCCCGACACACTCGGGCTACTGGCTGGAGCACAGCGGAGGCTTCCAGGTCATCGGTCCCAACGGCGGCTCGGTCGCGAGGCGGCGCGTCTCGGACTTCGCCGGTGAGCTGTTCGCCCCCGTCGGCTGAACCGTTCCGTGAGACGAAGCGGCGCGGCGAGATCGACGGGTCTACGACCCGTCCGCGAGCCGAACGTCGGTGAGCTCCCACCCGACCGTATCGTCGGTCTCGACCGTGACCGTGGCCGTGTAGATCACGTCCTGGTCGTTCTCGACCGCGGTGACGTCGCACTCGAACGTGCTGCCGACCTCGACGGACGCGTCGTCGGGGCAGTCGACGCCGGAGACGTCGACGCCCACGGCGGCGACCTCCTCCGGAATTTGCTCGTTCAGCTTGTCCTCGATGCTGCCGATCGTGAGGCTGCCGCCACAGGCCGCGAGGAAGCAGGCTGCCGGTAGGGCCAGGAGCACGAGACGGCGACGGCTCATCGCCCGGATCTTAGAGCGCGTAACAGAAAGAAGACCGCCCGGCTGGGTGCGATGGCTGCGACCGAGGCAAGGACGCAGGGAGCGTGCGTATCCGGAGGATACGTGCGCGACCGAGGACACAGCATCGGGCCAGCCCAGCGCAGCCAGACGGCGCAGTGCTTCATTCTGTTGGGCGCTCCTTATAGACACGTGGTGATCACACTCTCGGCGTCGGGCGGTAGATGGGCCCTCGCTCGTACATCCGCTCCAGCAGGCCCTCGTCCGCGTAGTCGGGATAGGTGTCGACGACGATCGGCTCGGGCACCTGGCCGGGGTAGCCGAGCAGGCGCTTGACCTCCGGATGCAGGTAGTAGCCGGCCACGACGGCCGTGACGAGCGCGTCGTAGGCGGAGGGATCCTCGGCGCGCACGGTCTCGACCCACGCGATCGCGTCGTCCACGGCGGCGGCGGCCGCCAGGGCACGACCGAGATCGCCGGCGAGATCGGGACGCGAGGTCAGGACGACGTCGAGCTGCCGCCCCCCGATGTCGAGGCTGCTCGGCGCAGGCATGCCGTCCACCCCCGGGATCAGACCGTCGGCCAGTCGGGCAAGCCGCTCGCGGAGAACGTCGTCGAGGCTCACACGGGCACCCGCTGCCCGGAGCGCCGCTCGACGAGGCCGTCCGCAAAGCGCAGCGCCAGGGAAGAGATCGTATTCGTCGGGTTTACGCCGCCGGAGGTGACGAACACGCTTCCGTCCACGACGTACAGGTTGTCGACCTCGTGCGTCTTACCCCAAGGGTTGACGACGGAGGACGCCGGATCGCGCCCCATCCGCGCGGTCCCCAGGATGTGCCACCCGGCGTCGCGCATCGGGCTCAACGCGTCGACCCTCGAGGCGCCCGCCTCGAGCAGCGACTCACGGGCGCGCGCGACATGGAAGTCGAGCAGCCGGCGTGAGTTCTCGGCTGTCGTGTACACGATCCTCGGCGCGGGCAGGCCGGCGGCGTCGACCAGCTCTGCGTCGAGCTCCACCCGGTTGCGCTCCTCGGGGAGGTCCTCGCCGAAAATCCCCCAGCTCAGGCAGTGACCGAAGCGCTCCTTGACGAGGCGGTGGTGGCCTTCACCCCAGACCGCCTCGCCTGCCCGCGCCGGCATGGCCGCGTTCAGCGGGCCGCCGGTCGACGGGGCCATGCTCCATTTCGCACCGCGCGCGAACCCCCGGCTCGCGTCGGTCTCGTAGAACTCGAGGCAGTGGATGCGCGAGCCGACGTTCCCTTTCCACGTCTCGAAGAATCGCTCGAACACGCCGGTGACGACGGCGAACGGGTGCATCATGAGTCGCCGCCCGACGAGGCCGCTCGTGTTCGCCAATCCATCGGGGAACTCCGGGCTCGCCGAGACGAGCAGCAGGCGCGCGGTGCCGATCGCGTTCGCCGCGAGCACGACGACGTCCGCCTCGGCGACGTGCATCGCCCCGTCCTCGTCGACGTACTCAGCGCCGCGTGCGAGGCTTCCCGGGCCCATGACGATACGCGTCACGCGGGCGCCCGTCACCACGCGGGCTCCGCGGTCGATCGCCTGCGGCCAGTGCGTGATGTCGGTCGATGCCTTCGCGCCCTCGGGGCAGCCCTGCATGCACGATCCCCACTGCGCGCACGGATGGCGACCCCGGTACGGCGCGGAGAGGATCGCGTTCGGGGCCGGCCACCAGTGCCAGCCGAGCCGGTCGTGCGCCCGGACGACGTCGATGATCCCGTCACCGAGCGGGAGCGCCGGCAGCGGGAGATCCGCTCCCTCGGGGTAGGCCGGATCGCCGGCCAGCCCCGACACGCCGACCTCGCGCGCGATGCGGTCGTAGAAAGGCTCGAGGTCCTCGTACGTCAGCGGCCAGTCATCGCCGACGCCGTCGAGCGTCCTGACGCGGAAGTCCGACGGCGTCATGCGGGGCCAGTCGCCGGTGTAGAGGATCGTCGAGCCCCCCACGCCGTTGAACATCAGCGGCACGATGTCGGACTCGTCCGAGTTGATCGGGTAGTCGGCCGGGTTCCGCCGCACGTTCGGGTCGGGAGACCACTGCCTCTGCGCCTGCAGCTCCCAGTCGAGCTTCGGGCCCGGATAGTCGGCCCGGTCCGGCCAGTGCCCCTGCTCGAGGCAGATGACCCGGAAGCCTGCCTCCGCCAATCTGCGCCCGACCACGCCCCCCGCGGCTCCTGCTCCGACGACGAGGACGTCGGCGCGGTCCGGGGTGCTCACGCGAGAAACAGGAACTGGTCGCGCTCCCAGTCCGTCACCTCGTCGTGCCACTCGGCGGTCCCGTAGCCCGGTACCGCCGCGTGAGCCTTCTGCACCTCGTGGCGCTTCAGAGCCAGGAATGCCTTGACGAACTCCGGGTGGAACGCGTCCTTCACCACGCTGTCGCTCTCGAACGCCTCGAGCGACGCCTCGAGCGTCGCGGGAAGGAGCTCGAGGTCGTCGAGCTGGTAAGCGCTCGTCGCCAGCGGCTCAGGCGGTTCGATCTGCCTGCGGATCCCGTCGAGCATGGCGACGAGCATGCCCGCGAAGCCGAGGTACGGGTTCGATGCCCCCGACCCGAGCCGATTCTCGATGTGGGTGTGGTCGCCGCGGCCAGCCTTGACCCGCACCGCGACGGAGCGGTTCTCGAACCCCCAGGTGACGCTGGCGGGCGCGTAGGTGCCCTTGCGGTAGCGCTTCGGGCAGTTGACGGTCGGCCCCAGAAAGGCGCTCAGCGCGGCTGCGTGCTCGAGCAGCCCGCCAACGGCCCAGTGGAACTCCTGCGTCAGCACGCCCTCGACGGCGTCCCAGAGAATGTTGCGAGCGCCGTCGTACAGGCTCACGTGGAGATGGCTGCTCGAGCCGCTCTGCCCGACGAACGGCTTCGTCATGAAGCTTGCAATCAGGCCGTGCTGAGCGGCGATTTCCTTGGCGTACGTCTTGTACGTGAAGTTGTCGTCGCCTGCCGCGAGGCCCTCCACGGCGCCGAAGGTGAGCTCGTACTGCGTCGGCCCCCACTCGTGGTTGAGCGTCCGCGGCGAAAGCCCGAAGGCCTTCAGGTGGCGCACGACCTGCTGCAGGACAGGGAGGCGCTGGTTCGTCAACGTCGTCGTGATGGGGGTGCCGCCGAAGGGGGGCTGCCCGGTGTCCTCGCCGAGGAGGTAGAACTCGTACTCGGCCTGCATCCGGGCCGTAAGCCCCTCGGCGGCCGCCCCCTCGATTTGACGCTGCAGCACCCGCCTGGGGCCGGCCTCGACGGGCCGTCCGTCCGAGTAGTGCATGTCGCAGATCACGCGCGCCTGCCGTTCGACGTGAGGCAATACGGTGAACGTCGACAGGTCCGGGCGCATCGACAGGTCGGCGAAGGTCAGGTCCTCTCCGAATCCCGTGCCGGTCGCGACCCAGCACTCGTGGTCCCAGCAGTAGATGTCGCTCACGAGTGCGAGCCCGGTCTCGACGCAGGACCAGAAGTGCTCCGCCGTCACGGTCTTCCCGCGCGAGACGCCGTTGAGATCGGGCGTCTCGAGCCGGATGAGCTCGATGCGGTGCTGCTCCAGCAGGCGCTCGACGACCTCGCGGTCCATCAGGCCTCTGGCAGCCAGGTGAGGACGGTATCGGCGGCGGCCACCCAGCCGAACTTCAACGCGAAGTTCTCGAGCGTGGCGGCATGCAGATGAGGCGCGTACGAGGAGACCGCGTCGGCCACCACCGTCGTCCTGTAGCCGTGATGGAACGCCTCGCGCGCGGTTTCCTCGACGCAGATCTGCGTGACCGTGCCCGCGACGACGAGCGAGCGGATGCCGTGTGTCCGGAGGTGGTCGTCGAGCTCGGTGCCGTGGAACGACCCGTACCCGAACTTGTCGACGACGAGGTCGTCAGGGAAGGGCGCGAGCTCGTCGACCACGGCCGCGCAGTCCAGTGGGCCTTGAATGTCGTCGTATGTCCTCATGTGGCCGGGCCAGCAGGCACGGGTGTCCGGGTGGCACTCGGGCGACCAGAGCCACATGAGGCAGTCGGCCTCGTAGGACAGGAACCGCGTGTAGACGACCGGGCGGCCGCGTGAGCGGAAGGCGTCGATCAGACGGCGCTGGACCGGGATGGTGGCACGTGCGTCGGGCACCTCGAGCGGCGCGCCGGCGCGCACGAAGTCGTTCTGCATGTCGACGACGAGTAGCGCCGGATCGGCGACCCGCTCGGCAGCAGCGAGCTGGGCGGCGACGATCGGCTTGGGCGGTGCGCTCACGGGAAGCCAATCTTGACACGTCGCTCGCTACGTCCAAGTAGGCTCATTCGAAGAGCGGGCCGGACATGTCCCGGCCCTATACCGGAAGGCGTGCTGGATGACGCAGGACGAGCCTCGGGCAATCGCGGACGTCGAGGCGCTGGAGGAGCGCCTCTCGCGTCCTGACGATGATCTCGTGGCCGATCTCGCCCGTCTAGACGGCGACATCCTCGTGCTCGGCGCGGGCGGCAAGATGGGCCCGACGCTGGCCCGGATGGCCAAGCGCGCCGCGCCGGAGAAGACCGTCCTTGCCGTCGCCCGGTTCACCGATTCCTCCGTCGACGATGCGCTGCAGGCGCACGGCGTGGAGACGATCAGGGCCGACCTCCTCGACCGTGACCAGATCGCACGCCTGCCGCGAGTCGAGAACGTCGTCTTCATGGCCGGTCAGAAGTTCGGAACTTCGGGCGCGCCGTCGCAGACCTGGGCGATGAACACGCTCGTGCCGGCGTTCGTGGCCGAAGCGATGCCGGAGAGCCGCATCGTCGCCTTCTCCACCGGCTGCGTGTACCCGTTCGTGCCGGTCGACTCGGGCGGCGCGACGGAGGACGCGCCGCTGACGCCACCCGGCGAGTACGCCAACAGCTGCGTCGGCCGCGAGCGCATGTTCCGCTGGTACTCCGAGCGGCTCGGCACGCCGGGCAGGCTGTTTCGCCTGAACTACGCGATCGACCTGCGCTACGGCGTGCTCTACGACGTCGCCCGCAAGGTTCACGACGGCGAGCCGGTCGACGTGACCACCGGACACGTCAACGTCATCTGGCAGGGCGACGCAAACGCGATGGCGCTCCGGTGCCTCGCCCATTGCACGACACCGACCGAGCCGCTGAACGTCACAGGGCCGGAGACGATCGCCGTGCGCCGGCTCGCGGAAACGTTCGGCGAGCACCTCGGGAAGCGGCCGACGATCGTCGGTACCGAGGCGCCGACCGCCTGGCTCAACGACGCAAGTCGCGCCTTCGCCCTGCTCGGCGATCCGAAGGTGTCGCTGACGACGATGATCGAGTGGGTGGCCGACTGGGTCGCGCGCGACATGCCGAGCCTCGCCAAGCCGACCCAGTTCGAGGACCGAGATGGCACCTACTGAGGCCGAAGCCGGCCTGGCTCCGCTCGTGGAGATGCGGGAGACCGACGTACCCGCCGGATTCGCGCTGTCCGAGGAGGCGGGCTGGAACCAGACGGCCGAGGACTGGGCACTGCTGATCCGCCTCGGCCGCGCCTTCGGCATTCCCGGCTCCGAGGGTCGCCTCGTTGCGACCGGCCTCGCGATGCCGTATCCGTCGGCGTTCGGCTGGATCGGCATGGTCATCGTGCACGGCCCCTACAGGCGGCGCGGGCTCGCGACGCGCCTGATGGAGCGCTCGCTCGCGGAGCTGCGCGACCGCGGGCTCGTCCCGTTCCTCGACGCGACACCCGCCGGGCGGCCGGTGTACGAGCGCATGGGCTTCCGCGCCGTCGAGGCGCTGACACGCTGGCGCGGGCAGGGCGGCGGTCCCGAGGCTCACGATCTGCCGCCGCTCGTCGACGTCGCCGAGATCGCCGAGCTCGACCGCGCCGCGTTCGGCGTGGACCGGTCGGCCGTTCTCGCCGACCTGCTCGCCCGGAAGGGAGCGCTGTCCCGGCGCGATCACGGCGGCGACGGCTTTCTCCTGGCACGCACGGGCCGCACCGCGACCTACGTCGGTCCCGTCGTCGCACGCGAGACGGGTGCGTCACTGCGACTGCTCGAGTCGGCGCTGGCCGAGATCTCCGGCCCGGTGCTGGTCGACGTGCCCGACTGCCAGGCGGAGGTCGCCGGCCTGCTCGCCGAGCGCGGGTTCGAGCCCGAGCGGCCCTTCACGAGGATGGCGCTCGACCAGGACACAGGTTTCGGCGATCCCGCGCTGGTTCGCGCCATCGCGGCGCCGGAGCTCGGCTAGCCGTGGAGACGTCGATGCGCTGGCGCGAGATCCCGGAAGACGTGCTCGCGGTATTCCGCGCAGGCGCTGTCATACCGGCTCACCCGCTCGCGCTGGACGCAAGCCGGCAGCTCGACGTGCCCCGGCAGCGGGCGCTGACCCGCTACTACCTCGATGCCGGCGCGGGCGGCCTTGCGGTGGGCGTCCACACGACCCAGTTCGCGATCCGAGAGGCAGGTCTCTACGAGCGCGTGCTCGACCTCGCGGTGGAGACGGCAACCGCCTGGACGAGCCGTCCGCTCATGCTGATCGCCGGCGCGGTCGGGCGCACCGAGCAGGCCGTCGCCGAGGCCCGCAGTGCACGGTCCCTCGGCTATCACGCGGTGCTGCTCAGCCTGGCCGCCCTGAAGGGAGAGAGCGAGGACGCATTGATCGGGCACTGCGAGGCGGTGGCCGAGGAGATGCCCGTGATCGGCTTCTACCTCCAGCCCGCGGTCGGGGGCATCGAGCTCTCTCGCAGCTTCTGGCGGCGGCTCGCCGGGATCGAGAACGTGATCGGCGTCAAGGTCGCGCCGTTCAACCGCTATGCGACGCTGGCCGTGGTCCACGGCGTTGCCGAGGCGGGCGCCGCCGAGCGGGTCTCCCTCTACACGGGCAACGACGACCACATCGTGCTCGACCTGACGGTGCCGTTTCGCACCGAGGCCGGAGAGCTGCGCTTCGTCGGCGGCCTGCTCGGCCACTGGTCGGTGTGGGTGCGAACCGCGGTCGAGATCCTCGAGCGCTGCCGCGCGGCGCGCGATGCTCCCGCCGTGCCTGCCGACCTGCTCGCGCTCGACAGCGCGGTCACCGACTGCAACGCGGCGTTCTTCGACGTCGCGAACGGGTTTCACGGCGTTATCGCAGGGTGCCACGAGGTGCTCCGGCGCCAGGGGCTGCTCGAGGGCCGCTGGTGCCTCGATCCCGCCGAGGACCTGAGCCCCGGCCAGGCCGAGGCGATCGACCGCGTCTACCGCCTCTATCCGGAGCTCGCCGACGACGACTTCGTCGCGGAGAACCTCGAGCGCTGGCTGGCCTAGGGACGACGCCGCAGGGCGGCCGCCTCTAGGCTAGGGTCGACAAGCGACGTCGACAGGGGGAAGCAATGCCGACCTACATATCGCTCTGCAACTGGACCGATCAGGGCATCAAGAACGTCAAGGACAGCCTGAGCCGGGCCAAGGAGGCCGAAGACGCGATGGGGAAGCTCGGCGTTCGCTTCCAGTCCATTCACTGGACTGTCGGCCCGTACGATCTCGTGGCTATCGTCGAGGCCGACGACGACGAGAGCGCCACGGCGGCCCTGCTCGCGCTCGGCGCCCAGGGCAACATCCGGACGACGACCATGCGCGCGTACGACGGCGAGGCGATGAGCGGCATCGTCGGCAAGCTCGGCTAGCGATCGCCAGATTGCGGGCCGCAGCGGCGGCTCGCTGCCTCGTGGCCACCGTCCTCGTCGATGCCGAGAACGTCCGGCGCTCCCGCTGGCCGAACCTCGGCCGCGACGAGCTCGAGGAGCTGTGCCGCCGCTGGGCGGCAAGCCGTGGCCACGAGGTCGTGCTCGTGTGGGAGCAGCCAGGTGAGAGCGCGGACGACTGGATCGCGCAGCATGCCCGCGATCACAGCCCGTACTGGCTCGTCACGTCCGACCGGGAGCTGCGAGACCGCGCCGGTGCGGACGCCGAGCGCATGATCGGCGGCGGGTCGTTTCTCGGCGAGCTCGACGCGGCATAGAGCATTTCCCGCTGGACGGGCCTCCGAGCGTGGTGGGTCACGGTCGCGGCGGGAGAGCATCCTCTCGGCCTCGTGCTCACGCACGTGCACACGCCGTTCGCGGGCAGGGTTCACGATCGCCATCTCCAGGCCATGGCGGAGCGTCTCGTGAGCACCAGCGTCGCCGTGGTCGGACGACGTGTCGGGCCGGATATCGGCTGGGATCACCGCCCGCTTAGTCGTCGACCTCGCACCCGCTCGACCCTGAGCGTTCCTTTACGGGGGTGCCGAGGTCACGGTACGGTCAAGCCGCCGATGAGTGCGGCTGCACCGCCGTTGGTTGGACGCGACGCTGAGCTGCGGGCGCTCGAGCGCGCGCTCGAGCGGACCGGCGGAGGTACGTCGCAGGCGCTGGGCATCTCCGGCGAGCCGGGCATCGGCAAGTCGCGGCTGCTCGGCGAGCTCGGCCGCCGAGCGGCGTCGCGGGGCCACCTCGTCGCAGCAGGACGGGCAGCGGAGCTGGAGCGCGACGTTCCCTTCGCGCTGTGGGTCGAGGCTCTGGACGACCACATCGCCCGAGCGGGGCGCGAGGCGCTCGCCGGCCTCGGAGAAGACCTGCTGGCGGAGCTGGCCGTGGCGCTGCCGTCGGTCGGGCGGGTCGCCGGCGTCGCGCCTGCGATGACGGGTGAGCGTCATCTCGTAGCGCGCGCGATCCGCGGGTTGCTCGAGCGCATGGCCGCGGCTAGCCCGGTGACGGTGCTGCTCGACGACGTGCACTGGGCGGATCCGGCGTCGGTCGACGTGATCACGCTGTTGCTGCACCGTCTGCCGGAGGGCCCCGTGCTCCTCGCCATGACCACACGGACCGGGCGCTCGCCGGCAGTGGAGGACGCGCTGCACGCGGCAGAGCGCCACGGGGATGCGGTGGCGCTGGAGCTGGGAACGCTCTCCGCGGGAGGCAGTCGACGCGCTGCTGGCGCCGTCGCTGGGCACGACCGTGCGGGCCCGCCTCTTTCGCGAGAGCGGTGGCAACCCGTTCTACCTGCAGGCCCTGGCGAGCGCGGGTGCGGCTACGGCGACCGCGCGAGCGGCGACGGTCGGCGCCGGCGTCCCGCGAGCGGTCGCGTCGGCGCTGGCCGGCGAGATCTCGTCGCTCGAGCGAGAGCGCGCGGCTGCTCGTGCAGGGCGCCGCGGTGGCCGGCGATCCGTTCGAGCCGACGCTCGCGGCGGCAGCGGCCGGGATGGACGAGGCGGCAGCGCTGGAAGCTCTCGACGCCGCGCTGGCGGCCGACCTGGTCCGGGCCACCGACCAGCCACGGCGCTTCAGCTTCCGGCATCCGCTCGTGAGGCGGGCTGTGTACGAGGCGGCGGGCGGCGGCTGGAAGCTGGCCGCGCACGCGCGGGCGGCCGAGACGCTCGCAGCGCGCGGCGCGACGGCACGGGAGCGGGCGCACCACGTGGCCCGCGCGGCCCAGCCGGGCGACACGGATGCCGTCGCGCTGCTGGCCCTGGCCGGCGAGCAGACGGCCCTTGCGGCGCCCGCGACGGCGGCCGGGTGGTACGCGGCCGCACTGCGGCTGCTACCCGAGTCGCCCGAGCATGACGGACGTCGCCTGGCGTTGCTTGGTGCCCAGGCCTCGGCTCTCGCGTCCGGCGGACGGGCCGTCGAGGCGCGCGACGTCCTTCGCCAGCTGCTCGCGCGCCTACCCCCCGACGCAGCCGCCGAACGCGTGGAGGTCGCGGCCACGCTCGCCGAGCTGCAGGCGCTGTGGACGCAGCAGCCCGACGAGGCTCGGGCGCTGCTCGAGGCCGAACGGGCTGCGCTCGGCGATCTCGCCCCCGGGCTGGCCGCGGCGCTGACGCTCGTGATGGTTCGCGAGCGGGCCGTCCACGGCGATCACGCCGCGGCAGAGATGCTGGCCGACGAGGCTCGGGCGCTGGCGCGTGCCGCGGGCGATCCGGCGCTGGAAGCCGAGGCCGTGGCGACGGCGGCCGACGCCGCACACTGCCGGCTGCGCGGCGACGACCCCGAGGCGCTGGCGGCCGTCGACCTGAAGATCGCTCAGGCTGCGGAGCTGGTGGACGCCCTCAGCGACGAGCGGGTGGCGGAGCGGCTGCAGATGCTCTTCTGGCTCTCGGTCGCGTGGGTCTTCACCGGCCGCTTCGAGCCCGCGCGCTCCCTGGCCGAGCGGGGAGTCCGCGTCGCGCGCCAGAGCGGTCAGGGCCTGTTCGCGCCCGCTTTCGTCTGTCTGAGGGGCTGGGTCGACGCCGAGCTCGGGCGCCTCGACGCGGCCGAGGCCGACGAGGAGGAGGCCCTCGAGAGCGCCCTGCTCTCCGGCAACGTCCAGGTGACCTACTGGACGTCGATCGCGCTCAGCCGGACGGCGCTGGCGCGGGGTCGGATCGAGGCGGCGCTCGAGCACGGCCAGGCGGCCTGGGACGTGCTGGGCCTCGTCGAGTACTCGCAGGCCGGGTACGCGGTGGCCGACGCGCGCCTCGCCGCCGGCGATCCGCAGGGCGCGCGCGCCGTGCTGGAGGAGTTCGGCTGGGTTCATCCCGCGTTGTGGACGCTCGATCGGCTCAGGGCCGCGGAGGTCGCGGTGCGCGTCCTGCTCGCCCTCGGGCAGGTGGAGGAGGCCGAGGCCTGGGCGAAGCGCATCCCGGCCGAGGGCGGCGGTCGCCAGGCTGGTGTCTTCGGCGCGATCGCCGGGCATGCCGAGGCCGCCGTCCTGCTCGCCCAGGAAGCGGCGCCACGCGCGGCGGAGGTCGCGCTGGCCGCGGCCGCCGCGGGCGAGGAGGGCAACTCCCCCCTGTGGGCCGGTCGCTGCCGCACATTGGCCGGGACGGCGCTTGTGGCCTCAGGCCGCGGCGACGACGCGCGGCGCGAGCTGCGGCAGGCAGCCGCCGAGCTCGACGCGCGGGGAGCGTGGGGCTACCGCGACGAGGCGCTCCGCGAGCTGCGCCGTCTCGGGGACCGTCCGCGTCCGACATCGGCCTCTCTCCCCGAAGGGCGCGACAGCGGCGGCCGGCTGGGAACCCTGACCCCACGCGAGCGCGAGGTGGCACTGCTCGTGGCCACGGCGCAGACGAACGCGCAGATCGCCTCGCAGCTCCACCTGAGCGAGAGCACCGTGGAGAAGCACGTGTCGCGTGTGCTCGCCAAGCTCGGGCTGGGCTCGCGAGCAGGCATCGTGCGACTGCTAGCCGAGGACGCGCCGCCGAGCTGACGCCGCCGGCGCGGGCGGCCCGCCGACGGCGGAGCTCGATGGGGGCCGCGGGTGGGTGGGGACGCAAAGTTGGTGGTCTGGGTGGCGGACATCCGCCATACCGCCGGGCGGGCACTTCCGCGATCTTCTCGGCATGAACCTCACATCGCATTCCACGCTCGGGCGGGAGGCGCTCGAGACGGTCGTCTCGAGCGACGGCACCCCGATCGCCGTCTGGCGAAGCGGGGATGGCCCGCCGCTGGTCCTCGTCCATGGCGCCACCGCCGATCACACTCGCTGGGCACCGGTCATGGCGGCGCTCGAGGAGCGCTTCACCGTCCTGGCTGTCGACCGCCGCGGCCGCGGCCGCAGCGGCGACGCGACCCTCTACGCGCTCGAACGCGAGTACGAGGACGTCGCCACGGTCGTCGAGTGGGCCGGCAGCTCGGTCAGCGTGCTGGGGCACTCGTATGGCGGCATCTGCGCGCTCGAGGCGGCGCTGCTCACCGAGGGCATCGGGAGGCTCGTGCTCTACGAGGCGCCGCGTCGGCTTCCTGCAGACCCCGCCCCATGTCGTCCATCGCCTGCAGGCCCTGCTCGACGCGGACGAGCGCGACGAGCTGCTCGTGCTCTTCATGCGGGAAGTCGCCGGCCTGTCCTCCGAGCAGATCGACCTCTTACGGTCGCTGCCGGCCTGGCAGGCCCGTCTCGCCGCCGCGCACACGATTCCCCGAGAGGAGCGTGCGAATCGGGAATACGTCTTCCACGCCGATCGCTTCCGGGCACTGCACGTACCGACGCTGCTGCTCGCAGGCGGCGACAGCCCCGACGCGTTCAGGGCGGCCGCCGAGGCACTGTACTCGGCCCTGCCCGACTCCAGGGTCGCGGTCATGCCCGGGCAGCGACACGCCGCGATGGACACCGGGACCGAGCTGTTCGTCGCCGAGGTCTTCGGCTTCCTCGCGCCCGAGTGATTCCGTGACAGCCACCAGACCGCTGCCGTCGATCGACTGCCCCGACCTCCCGACCCAAGGATGGCGACGATGACACTCACCGCACCCGATCCTACGGACGCCCTCGCCGAGCGCCTATTCGGCGCCACGGTCGGCGCCCTCGAGCTGTTCTCCGTCTACCTGGGTACCGAGCTCGGCCTCTACCGCACCCTTGCCGAGCACGGACCGCTGACCCCGGGCGACCTTGCGGACCGCGCGAGCATCGCGCCGCGCTACGCGCGCGAGTGGCTCGAGCAACAGGCCGTCGCGGGACTGCTCGAAGCCGACGACGTCGGCGCCGCAGCCGACGCACGCCGGTACCGGCTCACCCCCGACCACGCACGCGTGCTCGCCGACCCCGACGATCCCGCGCACATGGCGCCGTTCGCGCACCTCCTGGTGGGCATCGGCGGCGTGCTGCCGCGGGTGGTCGACGTCCTACCGAACGGGCGCGGGCGTGCCCTACCACGCCTACGGTCGGGACTTTCGTCACGGCCAGGGCCACATCAACCGGCCGGCGTTCACCCGCGAGCTCCCCACCGAGTGGCTCGCTGCGATGCCCGACGTCGTCGCCCGCCTGGAGACCGCGCGGCACGCGCGCGTCGCCGACGTCGGCTGCGGGCAAGGCTTCTCCACGATCGCCATGGCCCAGGCGTTCCTGGACACCCACGTCGACGGGCTCGACGCCGATGCCGGCTCGATCGCGGACGCGCGCGGCCACGCCAGAGACGCCGGTCTGGACGGCCGCGTCCGCTTCCTGCAAGCCGACGCCGCCGAGCTCGCCGGCCACGGCCCGTACGACCTCGTTCTCCTCCTCGAGGCGCTGCACGACATGAGCCAGCCCGTCGAGGCGCTGCGCGCTGCCCGCAGCGCGCTCACGCCCGGAGGGGTTGTGCTCGTCGTCGACGAGAAGGTCGCCGAGACCTTCACCGCCCCAGGCGACGAGGTCGAGCGGATGATGTACGGCTGGAGCGTCACCCACTGCCTCCCTACCCAACTCGTGGAGCAGCCCTCTGCCGCCCTGGGCACCGTCATGCGCGCGGGCGCCGTCCGCGAGCTCGCTGCCGACGCCGGGTTCTCCCGCGTCGACGTCCTGCCGGTCGACAACGACTTCTTCCGCCTCTACCGGCTCGATCCGTGACCACCGAACCAAGCAGTACCGTCAGGCCGCCGGCCGCGGCCACCAGACCCGAAGGAGCTATCACCATGAGCACCACCAGGACCGTCCACACCGTCACCTCGCCAGGACGGCACCCAGATCGCCTACCAGCTCTCGGGCGACGGGCCCCCGTTGGTCCTCGTCCACGGCGGGATCTCGGATCACTCCTACTGGCATGCCGTGCTACCCGCGCTCGAGGCTCGCTTCAGCGTCTACGCGATGGAGCGGCGTGGCCGCGGCCACAGCGGCGACACGCAGCCGTACGCGATCGAGCGCGAGTACGAGGACATCGCCGCGCTGGTCGAGTCCATCGGCGAGCCGGCCTACCTGCTCGGGCATTCCTACGGTGCGATCTGCGCCGTCGAGGCGGCTCTGCGAGTGGACGACCTGCGCGGGCTCGTCCTCTACGAGCCGCCCTTCGACCCGAACGGCTTCGCCTTCCTGCCCGGATTCAGCGACAGCCTCGAGGCGCTGCTCGCCGCAGGCGATCGTGCGGGAGTGATCCGCAAGATGATGGCCGAGGTCATCGGGCTCTCGCCCGAGGAGCTCGCAGAGCTCGAGGCGAGCGAGTCCTGGCCGGCGCTCGTGGCGACCGCGCACACCCTGCCGCGGGAGCTGCGTGCCGTCGAGGCCTATCGCTTCGACGCCGAGCGCTTCCGCGCCCTGACCGTGCCGACGGTCCTCCTCGACGGCGACCAGAGCCCTGACGAGATCCGCCTCGGAGTCCGGCTGCTCGACGAGGTAGTCCCCGACTCGCGGCTCGTGACAATGCCCGGCGTCGGGCACGAGGCGGTCGAGACGGGTCCCGAGCTCTTCGCCGAGACCGTCCTCGGCTGCCTCGCCGGCTGAAGGAGTGCCTGCGCACCGGTGCCGCGTCCGGCAGGAGACGCGGCACCGGGCCAAAGGCCCGGCAGCACGTCTATGCTCCGGGCCTGGACGGCTTCGGTCTCTATCTCGCGTTTCTCCTTCCGCCGCTGCTGCTCGGTCTGGCCGTGCAGGCCTGGCTGAAGCGCTCCTTTGCCGAGAACGCAGCGATTGCGGTGGGGTCGGGGCTGACGGGCGCCCAGGTCGCGCGCGCGATTCTGGACAGCAACGGCCTCCAGCAGGTTCCGGTCAACCAGTCCCCGGGCGGGCCGCTCTCCGACCATTACGATCCGAAGAAGCGAGGGGTGTTCCTCTCCTCCGCCGTTTACGGGGAAAGCTCGATCGCGGCGACGGCGGTCGGCGCGCACGAGGTCGGGCACGCGATCCAGCACGCGACCGGTGACGCGTTCATGCGGTTTCGCTCGGCGATGTTCCCAGCCGTGGCGCTGTCGTCGAGCATCTGGATCTGGCTCTTGCTCGCCGGCGCGCTCTTCCAGGCGACCGGCCTCATTCTCGTCGCGCTCGTCCTCTACGGCATCGCCGTCCTCTTCCACTTCGTGACGCTTCCCGTCGAGTTCGATGCCTCCCGCCGCGCTCTCGTTCAGCTGCGCGAGCTCAACCTGGTGAGCGAGCCGGAGCGGGCCGGCGCCCGCCGCGTGCTCACCGCGGCGGCGATGACGTACGTCGCCGGCGCGCTCGCGGCGCTCACCCAGCTGCTCTACTTCGTGCTCGTCTACTTCGGCAACCGCTCGTAGCGCGAGGGACGATGGCCACACGGGATAGCGGCGTTCCGATCGCGCTCACCCGCGCGCCGTCGGCACCCGTACCCGCGGCGGACGTCGCGGTGCAGCTGCACTCCGAGGATGCGGTGGCGATCGCGAAGCAGGCGCTCGCGGCCGGCACGACCCTGCGGCTCGAGGGCGGCACGGAGGTGCGGACCTCCCAGCTGATCCCGCCCGGGCACAAGGTAGCGATCTCCGCGGTCGCAGCCGGCGAGCCGGTGCGGCGCTACGGGCAGGTGATCGGCTTCGCCACGACGGACATCGCGCCAGGCGAGCACGTCCACGTCCACAACCTCGCGGTCGGCGAGCTCGAGCACGACTACGCGTTTTGCCGCGACTACGCGGCAGTCGAGGTCGTCGCCGAGGCGGACCGCCGCACGTTCCTCGGCTTCCACCGCGCCGACGGCCGGGTGGGAACGCGCAACTACGTCGCGGTGCTCGCATCCGTCAACTGCTCGTCCTCGGCCTGTGCCGCGGTGGTCGGCGAGATCGAGCGCTCGGGCCTCCTCGCCGCACATCCGAACGTCGACGGCGTGATCGCCTTCGCCCACAAGGGCGGCTGCGGCTCGCACATCGGCTCCGATGCGCTCCATCTGCTCCAGCGCACGCTCGGCGGCGTCGTCCACCATCCCAACGTCGCCGGCTACGTGATCCTCAGCCTCGGCTGCGAGGTCAACCAGCCCGACGACATGGTCGCGCACGGCGGGCTCGAGGGAGACAAGCCGCTGGTGATCACGATCCAGGAGGACGGCGGCTTCGCGAAGACCGTCGAGCGCGGCGCCGAAGCCGTCGCGCGCCTGCTGCCTCGCGCCGACCGCGCACGGCGTGAGCCTGTGCCCGCCTCCGAGCTCATGCTGGCGCTCCAGTGCGGCGGCTCGGACAGCTGGTCGGGAGTGACCGCGAACCCCGGGCTCGGCGCCGCGGCGGATCTCCTCGTGCGCCAGGGCGGCACGGTCGTGCTCGGCGAGACGACCGAGGTGTACGGTGGGGAGCACCTGCTTACGCGGCGCGCTCGGACACCCGAGGTCGCGCAGGACCTCCTCGACCGGATCGGGTGGTGGGAGCAGTACGTCGCGTACTGGGGCGCCTCGATCGACAACAACCCGACGCCCGGAAACAAGGCGGGCGGACTGACGACGATCTACGAGAAGTCGCTCGGCGCGATCGCGAAGGCGGGCTCGACGCCGCTCAACCAGGTCGTCGCCTACGGCGAGCGGGTCAGCGAGCGCGGCTTCGTCCACATGGACACCCCCGGCTACGACCCTGTCTCCGTCACGGGCCAGGTCGCCGGCGGCTGCAACGTCGTCGCTTTCACCACCGGCCGCGGCTCGGCGTTCGGCTTCAAGCCGGCGCCGTCGATCAAGATCGCAACGTCACGCGAGCTGTATGCGCGCCAGGAGCCGGACATGGACGTCGACGCCGGAAAGGTCCTCGACGGCGCGAGCCTGGACGAGCTGGGCAGCGAGATCTTCGAGGAGATCCTGGCTGTCGCCTCGGGCAAGCGGACGAAGAGCGAGCTCGCCGGGATCGGCACCGAAGAGTTCAATCCCTGGATCCTCGGCGCGACGCTGTAGGGGCCGGATCTCATCCGGCCCGTGGTCTGCCAGCCCGACGGGTCGCTATCGACGCGGCGCGGGGCCGGCTCTGGGACCTTCAAGTCCAAGGAGAACCGCCCTGAGGAGCTGGGCCAGCGCCTCCTGCTCCTCGGCATCGAGTGACCCAATCGCCGCACGCTCCTCCTCGAGGTAGCGCTCGCCGAATCGGTCGATCAGCTCCAACCCTGGCCGGGTCAGCCCGACTAGCACCCCACGCCGATCGGCAGGGTCGGGAAGCCGCTCGACGAGACCGAGCTCCTCGAGGCGCGTGATCCGCTTGGTGATGGCTGCTGCGGAGACCATGCCTGCGCCGTGCAGCTGGCTGGGAGTGAGTCGATAGGGGTCGCCGGCACGGCGGAGCGCGGTCAGCACCGTGAACCCCCAGAAGCTGAAGCCGTGCTCGCGGCAGAGGCGCTCGAAGCGCCGCTCGAGCAGACCTGCGATGCGTAACAGGCGACCGACGACCGCGATCGAGGAGAGATCGAGGTCGGGACGCTCCTCGCTCCAGCGCTCGATGACCCAGTCGACGAAGTCGCGCGACACGTGGGAATAGCCTGCCGGATCCCGCCGTTCTTTGCTTGTAGTTCACTAGTAAACGACTAGTTAAACACAGATCGGAAGGAACCAGCATGGAACGCAGACGGCTCGGCCGCGAGGGCCCACTCGTCTCGGCGCTCGGGCTCGGGGCGATGGGCCTCTCCGGCGTCTACGGTGCGAGCGACGACGCAGAGTCGCTCGAGACGATACGGGCCGCGCTCGACCTCGGGATCACGCTCATCGACACCGCCGACGCGTACGGCGCCGGCCACAACGAGGAGCTCGTCGGGCGCGCTGTCGCAGGGCGGCGCGACGACGTCGTGCTCGCTACGAAGTTCGGGCTCGTCTTCGCCGACGGCCGGATCGGCGTGGACGGCTCACCCGCCCACGTTCGCCGCTCCATCGAGGCCAGCCTGCGCCGGCTCGGGGTCGACGAGGTCGACCTCTACATCCTCCACCGCGTCGACCCGGAAACGCCGATCGAGGAGACCGTTGGCGCGATGGCCACGCTCGTCGCCGAGGGCAAGGTGCGGCATCTCGGCCTGTCCGAGCCCGCGGCAGAGACGCTGCGACGAGCGCACGCCGTGCACCCGATCGCAGCGATCGAGTCCGAGCTCTCGCTGTGGACGCGTGACGCCGAGGACGAGGTGCTACCGCTCGTGAACGAGCTCGGAATCGGCTTCATCGCCTACAGCCCGCTCGGACGAGGGTGGCTGGCCGGGGGCCTGCGCAGGCCCGCAGATATCGCGGAAGGCGACTTTCGCCGCGGGCTGCCGCAGTTCCAGCCCGGTAACTTCGAGCGCAACCTCGCGCTGGCCGACGAGGTGCGCTCCCTTGCTGCAGAGAAGGGGGTGCAGCCGGCCCAGCTCGCGCTTGCCTGGCTGCTCGCCACGGGCGAGGCGATCGTCCCTATCTTCGGGACCCGCCGGCGGGCGAACATCGCCGCCAACGTCGAGGCGGTCGAGATCGAGCTCACCCAAGCCGAGCTGCTGCGGCTCGATCAGCTCGCCCCCAGGGGTGCGCCGGCCGGCGAGCGCTGGTCGCCCGAGTTCATGGCTCAGCTCAATGGCTGAGGAAGACGAAACGGAGGCATCATGGATCACGTTCGAATCCACCGGTATTCGGCCGGCCCTCAGGGCGCGCTCGTCAACGCGTACCTCGTCGAGACGGCCGAGGGGATCGTGGCAGTCGACGGAACGCTTACGGTCACCGACGGCCGCGCACTACGCTCGCAGCTCGACTCGCTTGGGAAGCCGCTCCTGGCAGCGCTGGTCACCCACTCGCACCCAGATCACTACGGCGGCCTCGTGGAGCTGGTCCGAGGGAACGACGTACCGGTGATCGCCGCTGTCGGAGTCGACACCGTGATACGCCGGGACGACGCCGTGAAGGAGCAGATCCTGCGTCCCATGTTCGGCGACGAGTGGCCCCTGGAGCGTGTTTTCCCCACCCGCACCGTCCCGGACGGCGAGACGATCGACCTCGGCGGCGCAGGCTTCACCGTCCTCGACCTCGGGCCGAGCGAATCACCCCACGACAGCATCTGGCTGCTCGGCCGCGACCGGCGCACCGTGTTCGCCGGCGATCAGGCCTACGACCACATGCACGCCTACCTCGCGGACGGCTTCCACCAGGAGTGGCTCGCCAACATCGAAAAGCTGCGCCGGGAGCTGCCTGCGGACGCGACCCTGCACATCGGCCACGGAGGCCCGGTCATGCCGGCACAGCTCGTCTGGCAACGGGAGTACGTCGAGACCTTCCTCGACGCCGTTCGGACGGCCGACTGGGCACAGCCGGAGGCCGCCAGGATCTCGGTGGTGGACCGGATGACGAGCTTCCTGCCCACGGACGAGCTCCGGTTCCTGATGGAGCTGAGCATCGAGCCCGTCGCAACGAGGCTCGGCCTCCTGAGCGCGGAGGCTTGACCGATCCGTTCCTTCGTGGCAAAGCGCCCTACCGACGCCCGTAAGCGTTGGGGGCCGAGCATGCTCGGCCCCCAACTACATCGAAGACCTGCGACCGCTCAGGCGATCGCGAGCTGGCCGCGAACCGCTCCGTCCTGGAAGTCCGTCGTGTGGACGTTGACGTAGTAGCCCGCAGGGTTGGCCAGGATGTCCGCCACGAGCGGGCGAGGCACTGTCACGCAGCCCGAAGACATTCCCGTGGCATCGGGCGCGGTCAGCGTCACGACCACGGGACCGGGCACACCGGCGGCCCCCTCATGGATGTGGGCGGCAGCTGCCGGAAGCGTCACGTTCTGCACGGTCAGCTCAAAGCAGATCTGGCCCTGGCCGGCGCGCAACCGGATGGTCGCGGAGCCGGACCCGTCGGTATCCCCGGGGCCCGGAGCCTCGGCCGCTCCGGTCAGCCCCGCGGTCAGAGCGGTGCCACCCTCGGTCGGCGACAGCTCCGTTCGCGGGCAGGGACCGTCCGGTGCCGGGATGATGTCCTCGGCATGCCGCCTGTGGCCCTGTAGCGATGCAGGCTTCCCGACCTTGATGCGAACGTATGGCTTCGTATCCGACGACGTCCGGTGGCAGATCGGAACCTTCTCTCGATCAGGCTTCTTGTCCGTGGATCGAACGGCCGCCTGGGCCGTCGCGAGCAGCCCGAGAGCGACCGCAGCGGCTAGCGAGATCAGCAGTAATCGCCGCATGGGCTCCCTCCTTCGGTCGTTCGGGAAGCGTTTCCCGCTCTCAGCCGGATCGAACCCTCCCCGCCGAATGCTCGCCCTCGCCTGTAAGAAGGTTCGGACGTTGTGAGGATTGCGTCAGTCACCTCGTGGTAGCCTGGGCGCCCATGGAGGCGGAGCCGAGGGCGTGGGCGGTCGTCCAGAGCCTCGTCCACCGAACCGTCTTCACGCCCATCCGCGAGGGCAGCGCGGTCGCGGAAACCGTGGCCCGGCTGGGCCAGGCGATCTCGCTCGGGCTGCTGCGACCCGGAGACCAGCTGCCCCGCGAGACGAAGCTCGCGCGCTCGCTCGGGATCTCGGTGGTGACGCTGCGCGGCGCCCTCGCCATCCTGCGCGAAGCGGGCCTCGTCGAGACGAGACGGGGACATGCCGGCGGCACGTTCGTCAGCGGCAAGGGCTCGAGGGCTCCCGGCGTGGCGAGATCCCCGCTGCCGCCGGACGAGGAGCTCCATGACTTCTCGGACTACCGCGCCGTGGTCGAGGGAGGAGCCGCCGCGCTGGCGGCCGAGCGCGCGACGCCCGAGCAGATCGCGTACCTCGAGGAGCTCGTCGAGCGCATGGACGGGGTGACCGACTTCGACTCGTGGAGCGAGCTCGACACGCTGTTCCATCTCATCCTCGCCGACGCCTCCCGGTCGCAGCGTCTCACGACGGAGGTCAAGGATCTGCGCTCGCGCGCCTACCAGGTATCGGCGCTGTGGGAGCTCAACCCGATCTCGACGCTGCGGCTCTCGAACCGGGGGCACAAGGCGATCCTCGGCGCCGTGAAGGCACGGCGCCCCGATCGCGCCCAGAAAGCCATGGCCGAGCACGTGAAGACCACGTTGGCCGTGTGGCTCGGGCTCCAGTCCGGCATGGCCTACGACGGTGGCGAGCACGCGGACGAGCCCGACCGGCCTCCTCGGACGAAGCGCCCGGCCGGCTAGCGACTGCGCATTCCCGTTGCGGTCTCGGCGGTCCGGACGAGTCTTGACACGTCCCTCGCCATGATTCATATTCTCGCGGACGTCAAGAAGCTGCTTCCATATCTTTGACCGCGAATACCCCTGGACACAACGACTCGACTGCGATAGGAGATCGCCTCGTCTCCACGTCTACGCCGAGGAGGGTGTCCGTGACCGCCCCGTACGACTCGATCTCGAACTACCACGAGTGGACCGGCTCGGACGCGTTCGCCGCCGACGTCGACGCGGCGGTGGAATTCGTCCAGGCCGAGGGCATCGAGGCCGTCTACTTCGTCTCGCCGTCGGTCGACGGCCGCCCCGTCGGGAAGCTCATCACGAAGGACCTCTTCGAGCGCGTCGCCCGCAGGGGGATCCGGATGCACCCGCTCGCCGTGAGCGACTTCCGCGCGACCGTGTGGGGCGACTCGATCGCCTTCGGCGAGGAGGACGCCGAGGGCGCGATGGTGGCCGACTTCAGCACCCTGCGACGGCTGCCATGGCGGCCTGAGTTCGCACGCGTCTACTGCTTCTACTACGACCTCGGCACCGGCGAGCTCTTCGATCACGACTGTCGCAGCACGGTCGCGCGCCACGAGCAGACGTTTCGCCAGGAGACCGGCGCGAGCATGTTCGTCGGCATCGAGCCGGAGTTCATGTGGCTGCGACGCAAGGAGTCCGGCGAGCTCGAGCACACGACCGACGCCCGGGCGTTCTACGAGGTCGCCTACCTCGAGGAGTTCGAGCCGATCATGCTCGACCTGCTCGAGTACGGCCGCGGGATGGGGCTCCGGATCACGCACGCGGACGCGGAGGACAGGTCGCAGGTCGAGGTCAACCAGGCCCCGAACTCGCCGCTCGCGTATGCCGACGACTTCTTCACCTACCGGCAGATCTGCCGGATCGTCGCGCGCAAGCACGGCCTGATCGCGACGTTCATGCCGAAGCCGTTCATGGGCTATTCGGCGAACGGCCATCACCACAACCTCTCGCTCATGAGCGACGAGGGCGAGAACGTCCTCGCCGGAGACCTCAAGGGCGCCTGCGAGCTCAGCGAGCTGGGTGTGGGCTTCCTCGCCGGCCTGCTCGAGCACGCGGACGCGCTGACGCTCGTCGGCGCGCCCACGGCCAACTCGTACAAGCGCTTCTGGGACGTCGGCTTCTGGGCGCCGTTCCACAAGTCGTACGGCTTCAACAACCGCTCGTGCCTGTTCCGGATCTCGGACGTCGGGCGCATCGAGGCGCGACATCCGGATGCCTCCTGCAACCCCTACCTGACGATCGCGTCCTGCCTCGTCGCGGGCCTCGACGGCATCCGCCGCGGGCTCGACCCCGGCGAGCCGATCCAGGACAACATGATGAAGGACATCAGCGTCCCCCGCGAGGAGCGGATCCCGATCACGCTGACGGAGGCGATCGAGGCGTTCCAGGCGGATGACCTCATGCGCGACCTGTTCCGCCCCCGGCTCTACGAGGCCTTCGTCGGGGCCCGACAGGACGAGCTCAACCGCTTCTGGTCGCAGGTGTCGCCGTGGGAGCTCGACTTCTACCTCGAGCGATGGCCCTAGGCGCGAACGGTCGGCCGTCCGGAGAGAGCCGCCGGCCGCTGGTCGGAATCACGGGCGGGTCGTACGACCTCCCCATCGAGGAGGGGATCCTCCCCTCGTACGGCGTCGACCGCTGCAACCCGCGCGCGGTCGTGCAGGCGGGAGGAGACCCGGTCCTGGTCGTGGCCGTCGACGAGGCCGACGAGCGCGCACCGGAGCGCTACGCGGACATGCTCGACGCGTTCGTCTTCGCGGGCGGCGTCGACATCGCGCCGTCGACCTACGGGCAGCCCGATCCGCCGGCCGGCACCGCCGATCACGAGCCGGTGCGCGACAGGTTCGAGATCGCGCTCTTCCACGCGGTCAGAGCCCGCGAGAAAGCCGATTCTCGGCGTCTGCCGCGGCATGGAGCTCATGAACGTCGCCTACGGGGGAACGCTCGTCGACGGGATCGTGCACCCGACCGAGCCCGTCCCCATGGACGGGTTCGAGCGGATGGTGCTTCACCGGGTCACCCTCGCTCCCGGGAGCCTGGCCGAGGCCGTCTACGGGTCCACCGATGTCGCCGTGGGCTGTCTGCATCACCAGGGCGTTGGCTCCGTCCCGAGCGAGCTGACCGCCAGCGGCTGGGCGCCGGACGGCATCGTCGAGGTGATCGAGGGAGATCGCGAGGGCGGTTTTCTCCTCGGCATCCTCTTCCATCCCGAGTACATGATCAGCCGCAACCCGGTCCATCTACGTCCCTACGAGGCGCTCATCGAGGCGGCACGTTTGCCCGGCGCCGGCCCGGCGGAGAGGATGGTGCGCAGCTGAGCTCCGCAGTCCGCCAGCTGGGCGACATCAACATCGCCGATCCCGGGGCGTACGAGCACGGGCTGCCTCACGACGCCTTCCGCGTCCTGCGCGACCACTCGCCCGTCCATTGGCATCCGTGGCCCGACAGGAGCAACGGCTTCTGGGCGATCACCCGCCACTCGGACATCGTCGTCATCTCCCGCGACCCGGATACGTACTCGTCCGCGGCGGAACACGTGCTCCTCGTCGATCTCGACCCGGACGCGCTCGAGGCGCGTCGCTCCCTCATCGAGACCGACCCGCCCGAGCACACTCGCCTGCGGCGCCTCGTCAGCGGGGCATTCACCCCTCGCAAGGTCGCCGAGTACGAGGTCGCGACGCGGCATATCGCGATAGGCCTCCTGGACACGCTCGCCGCCGAGGGCGGAGGCGACTTCGTCGACCTGGTGGCCGCCCCGCTGCCGATCAACGTGATCGTCTCGATCCTCGGCATACCCACCGAGGACGCCCCCTTCATGGTCGAGCTGTCGAATCACCTCGTCGACGGCACGTCGGGCGTCCCGCTCGACCCGACGGCGTACGGCAACACGACGCCGCTCGAGCTGCTCCCCTTCGACAGCCCGGCCTCGCATGCGCTCTTCGAGTACGGGCGCAAGATCGGTGAGGAACGGAGAGCCGATCCCCGCGACGACCTGATCACGCGCCTCGTGGCTACCGAGGTGAACGGCGAGTCGCTCACCGACACCGAGTACTGCAACTTCTTCCAGCTGCTCGTCTTCGCCGGGAACGAGACGACGCGCACCGCGATCTCGCAGGGGATGCTCGCGCTCATGGAGCACCCCGAAGAGCTCGACCGACTGCGGGCGAACCCGGCGCTGATGCCGACTGCTGTCGAGGAGATTCTGCGGTGGACGACACCGATCATGTACTTCCGGCGAACCGCGTTGCGCGACACCGAGATCGGCGACGTCGAGGTCAAGCGCGGCGACAAGGTCGTGATGTGGTACGCGTCGGGAAACTACGACGAGCGCGCGTTCGAGACGCCGCAGCGATTCGACGTCGGCCGGCAACCGAACGAGCACGTCACGTTCGGAGGCAGCGGGCCCCACTACTGCCTCGGCGCGTGGCTGGCACGGCTCGAGCTTCGCGTCCTGCTCGAGGAGATGCTCGCGCGGAGCGTGCGCGTCGAGCCGGCCGGCGACCCCATGCGGACCCGGTCGAACTTCGTCAACGGCCTTCAGAGGCTCCCAGTCAGGGTGGTGGCGGATGGCAACTGATACGACCCCCGTTCAGCAGCTCCAGACCGAGCTCGGCGTCGAGTTCTACGAGTGGGACGGCTGGCCGTGGCCCTCGAGCTTCGGCGACGCGGTCGCCGAGTACCTCGCCGTCCGCAACGCCGTCGGCGTCGTCGACAGCTCGGGCCTGCGCAAGTGGGAGCTGCGTGGCCCCGACGCGGTGCGGGCGGCCGACCGCATCGTGACGCAGGACTGCTCCGCGATGCCCGTCGGCCGCGTCCACTACACGCCGGTCTGCGGAGACGACGGGATGATGCTCGACGACATCACCGTCTTCCGGCTGGCGGACGACCGGGTCATGCTCGTGTCCGGGCTGCTCGCGAGCGAGGCGCACTTCGCCCGGCCGATCGGCGATCTCGACGTGGAGCTCGTGCCGCTCAGCAGCGAGCGCGCGAGCCTTCAGCTCCAGGGCCCGAGGTCCCGCGAGGTCCTCGCCGGCGTGACCGATGTCGACCTCGGGCAGCTCGCGTACTTCCATTGCGCCGAGGGGGCCGTGGCGGGGCAGGACTGCATCGTCTCTCGCACCGGCTACAGCGGCGAGCTCGGGTATGAGCTCTTCTCCTCACCGGAGGCAGCAGCCACGATCTGGAAGGCGCTCCTGGACGCGGGCGCGGAGCACGGCATCCGCCCGTACGGGCTCGAGGCGGCGGACTACCTCCGCGTCGAGTCGGGCCTCATCTTCGTGACGTTCGACTACATGCCGGGCGACTGGTCGCCGTTCGAGCTCGGCCTGGGCTGGGCGGTCAAGCTCGACAAGGGAGACCACGTGGGCAAGCAGGCGCTCGCAAGGCTCGCCGGGGAGAAGCCCCGCCGGCGTGTCACCGGTCTCGCCTTCGACGGCGACGAGGCTCCCGAGCCGGGCACCGTCGTCGAGCAGGACGGGGCGGAGGTGGGGGCCGTGACCGTCGCCGTCCGCAGCTCGCTCCTCGACCGCGTGCTCGCGCTGGCGCTGATCGACGGCGGCATCGCCGAGAAGCCGGGGACGCGGGTGGAAGTGGACGGCGCCGGCGCCGAGGTCGCAGCTATCCCGTTCCACGACCCGGAGCGGGCGAGGCCGCGCGTGTAGACGGAGGATGCGCTCGGAGCACGAATAGGTGAGGACAGACGTGGAAACCGGACGAGGGAGAGGAGGAGGCTACCGTGGCTGAGACGACGATCGAGCAGCCGGAACTTCGGAAGACACTGCGCTGGCACGACGGTTTCATTCTCGCGATGGTCATCCCCGGGGCGCTGTTCGCGGGGCTCGGCTACACGATCGGTAGCGTCGGCGCCTGGGGCGCCCTCGCCCTGTGGGCCGGCTCGTGCCTCATCGGCGTGCTCATGAACTGGATCTACGCCGAGCTGGCGGCCATGTTCCCCGACAAGCCCGGCGGAATCGCGCTGTATGCGCACGAGGGTTGGCGCAAGTACTTCACGTTCATCGGCCCGATCGCGACGTTCGGGTACTGGTTCGCCTGGTCGAGCGTGCTGGCGATCTTCGGAACGACGATCGGCTACCTCGTGCAGGCGGAGTGGGCCGCCGGCGAGACGTGGACCGTCGACGCCGGCGCGGTGGACGTCGGCTTGCCGCACGTCATCGGCGCGATCTGCGTGATCCTCGTCTGGCTCGTCAACATCGCCGGCATCAAGCCCGCCATGTGGATGGGTCGGGCCACCGCGCTCCTCCTCATGATTCCGATCATCGTGCTGGGCATCATCGTCTACGCGACGGGCGACTGGAGCAGCGCGAATCTCACGTGGAATTCTCGGGCCCGTGGGGCGGCTGGAAGCTCGCGATCGTCTGGCTCTACATCATCGGCTGGACCGCGTACGGCATCGAGGTGGCGGCGAGCTTCGCTCCCGAGTACAAGAACACGAGGCGCGACACGTCCCTGGCGTTGAAGGCGGCCGGCCTGTTCACGCTGGGCGTGTACGTCATCGTCCCGCTGGGCACAGGCGGCATCGTGACCATGGAGGAAGTCGCCGCGAACCCGATCGGCTTCTGGATCCCCGCGTTCGAGGAGGTCGTCGGAGGCGCGTCGGACCTCATGGTGGTGATCCTGATCGCCGCCTTCCTGCTCGCGATGAATGCCGCGACCGCCGACGGCGGCCGCGCGCTGTACGGCATCGCCCGGGATCACATGACGATCAAGCAGCTCTACCACCTCAACAGCCGCGGCGTCCCGGCGCGGGCGATGACGATCGACATGATCGTCAACCTCGCGCTGATCTTCTTCGTCGCGACCCCGCTGGCAATCCTCGTCGCGGGCAACCTCGGCTACATGGCGGCACACTTCTTCGCGGTCGGGGCGTTCGTGCTCCTGCGCAAGGACCGCCCGAACTGGCCGCGGCCGATCAAGCTGCCCTCGTTCTGGATCCCGATCGCTGTCATCATCTGCGCCCTGAACGCACTGTTCATCGTGGTCGGCGCGTCGAGCGCGGGCCTGAGCGGCTACGGCGGCAAGAAGGAGCTCTGGATCGGAGTCGGCGTCCTACTCTTCTCGGTGGTGCTGTACGTGTACCGCCGGGTCGTTCAGGACCGCGCCCGGGTGCATCTCCGGGACGACTCGCCGACCCTGCCCGTGACCGAGGACGTGAGCGCGGCGGGCGTCGTCGCGAAGTGACGACGCGCTGGAGGAAACGGCGGTAGCGAGGACAGAGGAGGACGCAGATGGCCCGCGATCCGAAGTACGACATCCTCTTCGAGCCGATCCAGGTCGGCCCGAAGACGCTGCCCAACCGGTTCTTCCAGGTTGCGCATTGCAACGGCGCCGGCTCGGACCGGCCGGGTTTTCAGGCCCACTTCCGGGCCATGAAGGCGGAGGGCGGCTGGGGCACCGTGTGCACCGAGTACTGCTCGATCGCCCCGGAGAGCGACGACACGCACCGGGTCAGCGCGAGGCTCTGGGACGACGGCGACGTCCGGAACCTGAGCCTGATGTGCGACATGCTCCACGAGCACGGCTCGCTCGCGGCGGTTGAGATCTGGCACGGGGGCCCCAACGCCTGCGGCCAGGAGAGCCGGGTGCCCGCGCGCGGCGCCTCGCAGATCGGAAGCCCCTTCGCGTTCATGCGCGCCTGCAAGGAGATGGACAGGGAGGACATCCGCGAGGTGCAGCAGCACTACGTCGACGCCTGCAAGCGGGCTCGCAGCGCCGGCTTCGACGTCCTCGTCATCTACTGCGCGCACACGGAGGCGCTGCTGCACCAGTTCCTGCTTCCGTTCTTCAACCACCGCACCGACGAGTACGGAGGGTCGCTCGAGAACCGCGCCCGCATGACGCGCGAGGTGCTCGAGCTCGTGCGTGAGGCGGTCGGCGACGACTGCGCCATCTCGGTGCGCTTCGGCGTCGACACCCTCGACCTCCCTCACGGCCTCGGGGACCGCGGCATCCGCCAGGAGGGCGAGGGCCTCCAGTTCATCGAGCTCATGGACGACCTCGTCGACCTGTGGGACATCAACGTCGGCAACGCGGTCGAGTGGGGCGAGGACGCTGCGCCGTCGCGCACGCATGCCGAGAACCACGAGCGTCCCTACGTCGACAAGGTCAAGCAGCACACGAGCAAGCCGGTCATCAACGTCGGCCGCTTCGTCAGCCCCGACACGATGGTCGAAGTCATCCGCAACGGGCAGTGCGACATCATCGGCGCCGCCCGTCCGTCGATCGCGGACCCGTTCCTGCCGAGGAAGATCGAGGAGGGACGCTTCGACGACATCCGCGAGTGCATCGGCTGCAACGCCTGCATATCCCGCTGGGAGATCGGGGGCCCGCCGCTCGTGTGCACGCAGAACGCGACGTCGGGCGAGGAGTTCCGGCGCGGCTGGCACCCGGAGAAGTTCACCCAGGCGTCCAACAGCGACAACGACGTGCTCGTCATCGGCGCGGGCCCGGCGGGCATGGAATGCGCCATGGTGCTCGGCAAGCGTGGGATGCGGCGTGTCCATCTCGTGGACGCGGGCCCGGACATCGGGGGCCACATGCGCTGGGTGCCGCAGCTCCCCGGCCTCGGCGAGTGGGGCCGCGTCGTCAACTACCGACGGATCCAGCTCGACAAGCTGAAGAACGTCGAGGTCATCACGGGCACGGAGCTCGCGGCGAAGGACGTGCTCGAGTACGGCGCCGAGATCGTCGTCGCGGCGACGGGCTCGTCCTGGGCCACGGACGGCATGTCGGGCATCACGAACGAGCCGATCCCCGGGGCCGACGCCTCGCTGCCGCACGTCGCCACGCCGGAGCAGGTCATGCTCGGCGACAAGGAGATCGGGCAGCGGGTCCTCGTCTACGACTGCGAGATGTACTACACCGGCATCGGCATGGCCGAGAAGCTCGTGCGGGAGGGAAAGGACGTCACGTACGTCACCCCCTTCGAGGCAATGGCGCCCTACACGGTCTACACGCTCGAGTTCCCGCGGCTCAACCGCCACCTGCGCCAGCTCGGCATCGACGTGGTCGTCGAGAATGTGGTCACGGCGATCGAGCCGGGCAAGGCCCAGCTGGCCGAGGTCTGGACGGAGGAGGAGCACGACGTCGAGGTGGACACGGTCGTCCTCGTCACGCAGCGGGTGTCCGACGACGCCCTCTACCGCGAGCTGTCGGGCGACCCGGACGCTCTCGCCGCTGCGGGCATCGACGGCCTCTACCAGATCGGCGACTGCGTCCTGCCGTCGCTGATCGCCGAGGCCGTGTTCAGCGGTCACCGGCTCGCGCGCGAGATCGACTCGCCGAACCCGAGGGTGCCACTGCCCTACATCCGGGAGCGGCGGCTTCTGGGCGCGACAGAGGAGGACTACCAGCTGCGAAGCCCGGCGATCGCCGCCCTGGCTCGTTGATGCAGGGGCGCACAGGCGAAGCTAGTGCGGCCTCTACGTAACGGTTGACCGGTGGAGGCGCTCGACGCCTTGCACCGGTCGGGAAACGAGTGTAGGGGCGGGCCTTGGCCCGCCCGCGAACCGTGATACGAGGGCACCCGAGCTCGTTTCGGGCGGGCCAAGGCCCGCCCCTACAACTCCCGACGGTCTAGGTGCAACGTTCTGATAGGCCGCACTAGATGATCGAGCACCCGATAATGGCGCTCGTGGTCGGTCTCGTCACGGAGCAGCCCGCTGGGCTGGTGGCGGCGCAGCAGGTGGCCGTCGTCATCGTTCCCAGGCGAGCGGCGGCGGTACCGGATCGATGACTTCTGACCCGGCCGTTCTGCTGTCGGTCGACGCGTGCGTGGCACGCCTCGTCCTAAACCGACCCGCCACGGGGAACGCCATGGATCCCTCCCTCGTGGCGGGCCTCCGCGAGCACACGCAGGAGATCGAGCAGCGTGACGACGTTCGCGCGGTCGTGGTCGCCGCGACCGGCAAGGCGTTCTGCGTCGGCGGAGATCTCCGCTACTTCGAGACCCAGGGCGACGAGGTGCAGGCGGCCGTGCATGCGCTTGCGAGCGACCTCCACGCTGTCATCGCGTCCCTCGTCCGCCTGGAGGCGCCGGTCATCGCGGCGGTCAACGGAGTGGTCGCGGGAGGCGGGCTGAGCCTCGTCTGCGCCGCCGACATCGCGATTGCGGCAGCCTCGGCGACCTTCACGTCGGCCTACACGGCTGTCGGCCTCTCGCCCGACGGCGGGAGTACCTGGTTCCTCCCCCGCCTCGTCGGCACCCGCCGTGCAGCGGAGCTGATGCTCACCAACCCTCGGCTCGATGCTCAGAGTGCGGCGGATGCCGGCATCGTGACCCGTGTCGTGGCCGACGAGGAGCTCGAGGCGGAGGTCGAGCGCGTCGCTTCGCTGCTCGCTGCGGGGCCGACGCGTGCACACGCAGCAGTGAAGCGACTGCTCCGCGGCTCCGGCACCGCGACGCTGGACGCGCAGCTGGCCGACGAGGCTGCGACGATCGCCGAGCTCGCCGCCACCCATGACGGACGCGAGGGCGTGGCTGCGTTCCTCGCCAAGCGCCCTCCAGCGTTCGAGGGCCGCTGAGCTCAGGGTTCCGGCCCCTACCAGAATGTCGAGAATGTCGGCTCTTCACGCGTGATCATCTCGACGAGCGCGGGCTGCCCCGAGGACGTCACCTCGAGGGCCTGCTGGAGCGCCGGGACGATCCGATCGGGCTCGGTCACCCGCTCGCTCCAGCCTCCGAGCGCCTCGGCGACCTGCGCGTAGTTCCCGCCCAGCGACTTCGCCGAGTAGCGGGACACCGCCTCGGGCATGTAGCGCTCGTAGTTGCCGAGTGCCGAGTTGTTCAGCAGCACCGTGAGGATCCCGATCCCGTAGCGGCTCGCGGTCTCGATGTCCACGCCGACCATGCCGAACGCACCGTCGCCCATGACGTTCACGACGGTCGCGGACGGCCGCGCGAGCTTCATGCCCATAGCCAGCCCGAGGGAGTAGCCGAGCTGCGTGGAGTGTCCCCAGCCCACGTACCCGCCCGGCGACCGTGCCTCGTAGAAGGCGGACAGCTGCTCGCGTGGGCTACCCGAGTCGTGGGTGATGATTGTGCTCTCCGAGTCCACGACGCTCATGAGGTCGCGGATGACCCGGTACGGGTTCAGCGGGGTCTCGTCCGACGTGAGCTTCGGCTGCCACGACGCCAGCCAATCCGACTTGAGCGCCGCGATCTCCTTCGCGGGATCCTCCCAGCCCGGCCTGACGCCGGCCCCGAGTCGCTCCGCGGCTGCCTGGTGCATGGCGGCGAGGACGAGCGCCGCGTCTCCCAGGACGATGTGCTCGACGCCGTAGTCCTTGTTCAGGTCCCGCTCGTCGAGGCAGCACTGGATGATCGGGCACCCGGGCCGAAGCGGCGGGAACATCCACCAGTTCGTCAGGCTGGAGCCGACCGCGAGGATGAGGTCGGCCTGCTCGAGGAAACGTGCGACCATGGCCGTCGCACTCACCGCGCCGGCTCCGAGGGCCAGCGCATGATCCTCGCGGAAGACGCTCTTCCCGCCCATCGTCGTCGCAACCGGCAGCCGCAGCTGCTCCGCGAACAGCTGCAGCTCGTCGTAGGCCCCGGATCGATGCACGCCTTGACCGGCGAGGAGCACAGGGCGACGAGCTTTGAGCAGCATGTCGACAGCCAGCTCGACGTCGGCCGGATCGGGGCCCGAGCGATGCCGCTTCACGGGCTGGTAGGCGAGGTCCCCCGCGAGCGGCGCGTCAGCCACGTCTGCCGGTAGCTCCAGGAGGACAGGCCCGGGCCGGCCCGTTCGCAGGGCTGTGAACGCACGCCGCATGAGCGTCGGAATGCGATCGGCAAGGTTTGCCTGCGCCGCCCACTTCGTCACGCCTCGGTAGTTGGAGACGGCGTCGAACTCCGGCGGCACGGCCACGCGATCGAGGCCGGCCTGACCCGGCAGCAACAGCAGGGGCACCGAGTCCGCGTAGGCCTGAGCGACGCCCGAGAACGCGTTCTCGATCCCGGCGCCCTCCTGGACCGCGCAGACTCCGACTCGCCCCTGACCCGCCGCGCGACTGAAGCCGTCCGCCATGTTGATGACGACACGCTCGCTGCGTCCGATAATCGGCTTGATCCCCTCGAGCGCGCAGGCATCGACGAGCCGGCTGTCCGGGAAGCAGAAGAGAGCCTCCGTCCCCTCGGCCCTGAGGATCTTGGCGATAGCGTCCTTTCCTGTCACGTTCACCCTTTCGCTGACCGTTGTCTGCTCAGTGTCCGTCGGCGGTCACGCTTCGGTGATCGCTCCCCGTCGCGGCAGCTTCCGGAAGCGGAACGCCGTAGACACTGGCCCATTCCTCCAGCAACCCGACGGTCGTGGCATCGATCGGAATCGACCGCGCGCGTTCCTCGGCGACGCGCGCCTCCCGCTCGCCGGGGATCATGAACGGGTCGACTCCCTCGGCCCGCGGGGCGTCGTGTACCGCGCCGGCGAGACGCTCGAGGGCGCCCTCGTAGCCGGCGCGGTCACGGAAGCGCTCGAGCCCGATCGTGATCAGGCAGTGACCGAGCATCTCGGGCGCGCTCCCGTCGTACACGATCGACGGGCTCCCCGTGGCGCCGGTCACACACGCCGTGAGGACGTCGTTCATGAAGGCGAGGCCGAAGCCCTTGTAGTCCCCCATCGGCAGGAGCGACCCCTCGAGAGCCCGCTCGGGGGCGGTGGTGGGCCGACCATCCGGGCCCATCGCCCAGGCTTCCGGAATGTCGCGCTCGTCCCGTGCCGCGGCCGCCACGCGGCCCCACGCGACCACGCTGGTCGCGATGTCGAGCGAGGGGAGCGGAACACCCGGGGCGGAGGGCGCGGCGAACGCCAGCGGGTTGTTCCCGAGGATCGGCGCCAGCCCCCCGAGGGGTGCCATGCACGGACCGCCGTTGCTCACCACCAGCGCCACGAACCCCTGCTCGGCAGCCCGATTCGAGAACCACGAGGCCGCACCGAAGTGGGTGGAGTTGCGAACGAGGGCCAGCGCCACACCGCATGTCCGCGCCCTCTCGCAGGAGATGTCGAGCGCATACGTCCCCACGAAATGGCCCAGGCCGCGATCGCCGTCGACCAGAACGGCGGCGGGCGCGTCGACGACGATCGAGGGCTGTGCCGTGCCGTTGACCGCCCCATCTCGAATGCGGGGGAGATACATGTCGAGGAGCACGACGCCGTGCGAGTCGAGCCCACGCCGGTTCGCGTCGACCAGCCCTGCGGCGGTCGTCGCCGCAGCCGGCTCGGCGACGCCCGCGCGGCGCAGCATCTCCTCGACCCAGGCTGTGAGAGCGTCGCCCGCGATTTTCACGCTTGAGCCTCCTTTCGACACTCATCCGGTCTCCCGATTGGACCCTAGTCCAGGCGTCGACGCTCGTTATGCACGGACGCGGTGATGCTCCGGGTCGTAGAGCACGTCGTCGGCGATCTCCGCCTGCACGAGCCGACCGAAGATCTCGACCTCGACGGCGGCGTCGCCGTGCTCGAGCGCGGCGGGCAGCTTCGCGAGGGCCACGTTGCGGCGAACGGTGAACCCGTAGGCGCAGCTGCGGACGCGCCCGATCACCTCGCCGCCGGCGTGCACTGCCTCCCCGCCGTACATCGTCAGGTAGTCCTCGCCGCCGACGAGCAGCGTTCGGAGCCTCGCCGCCGGCTCGTCCGCGCCGACGAGAGCCTCGCGCCCGTTGAACTCCGGCTTGTCGAGCGCGACGCAGAAGCCGAGCCCCGCTTCGTACGGCGTGTCCGACGCGGTTAGATCGGTTCCCAGATAGCGGTAGCCCTTCTCGATCCTCAACGAGTCGAGCGCCGCGTAGCCGACCGGGCGCGGGCTGCCGGCCGCCATCAGCCGATCCCACACCTGAACAGCCTGCTCTGGCGCGACGTACAGCTCGTAGCCGAGCTCCCCCACGTACGTGATCCGCTGCACGAGCACGGTCACGCTACCGACGGCGAGCGGGCGCGCGGCCCGGAACGGGAGCGCCGCCGCCGAGACGTCCCCGTCCGTGATCGACTGGAGTACGTCGCGCGACAGCGGCCCCCACAGCCCGATCACAGCGAGCTCGTCCGTCACGTCTCGGATCGCCACCGGCCCGTCCGCGTCGCGAGCGTTCAGCCGCAGCCAGCCGAGGTCGGAGTCGACCGCGCCGGCGCCGGTGACGACCCGGAAGCGCTCGGCCTCGAGGCGGGTGACCGTCACGTCCCCGACGATGCCGCCGCGCTCGTTGAGGAACTGGGTGTAGACGACGGAGCCGGGCGCCCGGTCGATGCGGTTGTCGCAGACGCGCTCGAGCAGGGCAGTCGCACCGGGTCCGCTCACCTCGATCTTCCCGAAGGAGCTCATGTCGACGATCCCGACCCGCTCGCGCATCGCCCCGTGCTCGGCCGCGACGATGTCTATGTGGGGAGGCCGCGTCCAGCCGAATCGGCGCTGGTCCTCGCCGGCGCGCCGCCATGGTCGCCCCGAGTCGAAGTAGTCCGCCCGTTCCCAACCGTTCTTCGTGCCGAAGACCGCACCGGCCTCCTGCAGGCGGCCGTGGAGCGCGCTCAGCCGACGTGGGCGCCCGGCCTCGGAGACGTCGCCGGGATAGCGGAGCCGGTAGTAGTACTTGTAGACCTCGCAAGCGGCAGCCGAGGCGAACCGGACGTCGCGATACGGGCCGCCGAAGCGCCACGGACGGTAGCTCGTGAGGTCCAGCTCGGCCTCGCCCGCGACGATCAGCTCGGCGACGGCCTTCCCGAGCCCTCCTGCCCCGCCGAAGCCGTTGAGCGAGAGCCCGGCGGCCATCCAGAACCCCGGCACGCCCGGAACAGGGCCGAGCAAGGGATTGCCGTCGGGCGTCATCGCGTCCGGGTGGCCCACGAGCGCGACGATCCCCGCGTCCTCGAGGAACGGGAAGCGTCTCACGGCGCCGTCCATCAGCTGCGCGAAGCGGTCGTGATCCGCCGGGACGGGACGGCTCCCGTGCTCCCAGGGCACGCCGTCGACCCAGCGAGCACGGGGATCCGGCTCGTAGCCGCCGAACATGACGCCGCCGGACTCGGCCTTGCCGTAGACAAGGTTGTCCGTGTCCCGGAAGCACGGCGTGTCCCGCGGCAGCTCGTGCCCGGGGACCGCATGGAGCGTGACGTGCTGGTGGTCGACGGGGATCGACGGCGTGAAGGCCCCCACCATCGCCGCTACCTGTGGGGCCCAGATCCCGCAGGCGTTCACGACCTGCTCGGCTTCGATGCGACCCGCGTCCGTCACGACGCGGCGCACCTCGCCGCGCTCCCCGAGCTCGATCCCGGTCACCCGCGTCCCCGTGCGAATGCGTACGCCGAGCTCCCGCCCGGAGGCTGCGACCGCGTGGGTAGCGATGTGGGGATCGACGTACCCGTCTCCCGGCATCCAGATCGCGCCGTACAGCGACTCCGGGCTGGCCGCCGGCATGAGCCGGACAGCCTCCTCGGGCGAGACCAGATCGGCCTCCAGCCCGATCCCGCGGGCCCGGCTGACGCCGCGCCGTAGCTCGAGCAGGCTCTCCTCGCTGGCGGCCATCCGCAGGCTTCCCACGGCCTCGAACACGCCGAGCTCTCGATAGAGCTCGACGCTGTAGCGCCGGAAGCGCATCATCGTCGGCGAGGGGTTGAACTGGGTGACGAGTCCAGCCGCATGGTGGGTCGAGCCGCTCGTCAGCTCGCCCTTCTCGAGGAGCAGCACGTCGCGCAGCCCCTCCCTGGCGAGGTGATAGGCGACGCTGACGCCGGCGATGCCGCCGCCGATCACGACCACCTGGGCGCGGTCGTCGGTCATGTGGCCGTGAGCGCCGAGGCCCAGGCGACCACCCGCGTCCGGTCGCCGCGAAAGAGGTCGCGCGCGAACTCGACCGCAACGCCGCCGGCAGCGTAGGCAGTGCGCTCGACGAGCATGAGCGGCGCGCCGACGAGCACCTCGAGAGCCTCGGCCTCGAGCTCGCCGGCGAGCACCGGCTCCAGACGCTCGACAGCGTGTGTCGGCGGCTCGCCGTAGTGCTCGGCGAGCACGTCGTAGAGCGATTGTGTGAGGTCGAGCTCGAGCAGGCCCGGAAAGCGAGCGAGCGGGAAGCTCGAGCGCTCGAGCGCCAGCGGCTCTCGATCGGCCAGACGAACGCGGACGATCTCCCCGACCGGATCACCGGCGTCGAGCTCCAGAGCCTCGGCCGCTGCCTCGCCCGCGGGCATCTCCACGGCAGACAGGACGCGGGCGCCCGCCTTGACGTTCTGGCGCCTCAGCTGCTCGGAGAGGCCCGCGAAAGCGCCGAGGTCCCGCTCGAGCTTGGGCGAAGAGACGAACGTGCCCCCGCCGCGTCCGGTCGCGCGGGTGACGAGGCCTCGGGCCTCCAGCGCGGCCAGTGCCTGCCGGAGCGTCATGCGGCTCACGCCGAGGTCGGCCGCGAGCCGGCGCTCGGGTGGCAGGCGGTCGCCCGCCGACAGCTCACCGCGCCTGACCGCCGCCTCGACCGACTCGATGATCTGCGCGTAGGCGGGCGGCCCGTCGCGATCGAGCTCCAGCTTCATCGCGTGGAGCGACGCTCCGTCACGCGCGAACCCGCTCGCCGGCTGGATCGTAGAGGGGGTCGGCCCGGATCTCGCCGCCGATCCAGTCCCCGAAGATGTCCACCTCGACCCGCGTGCCCGGCTCGGCCAGCGCCGACGGCACGTAGGCGAGCGCGATGCTCGACTCGGTCGTGTAGCCGAAGCCGCCGCTGGTGACCCGGCCGACGATGTCGCCACCGACCAGGCGGACCGGCTCGGAGCCGAGCGCGATCGCCCGCGGATCCTCCAGGACGAGGCTGACGAGCCGCTCGGGCGCTCCGCCGTTGTCTCGCGAAGCGGCGAGCGCGTCACGGCCGAGGAACTCGCCCTTGTCGAGCTTCACCGCGAACCCCACCCCGGCCTCGTCGGGCGTCCGCTCGGGCGTCAGGTCGGTGGCCCACGCCCGGTAGCCCTTCTCGAGGCGAAGCGCGTCGATCGCCCGGTAGCCGGCGGCGACCAGGCCATGCTCCCGTCCCGCCTCCCACAGCGTGTCCCAGAGCCGCAGGCCGTACTCGGTCGGGGCGTAGAGCTCCCAGCCGAGCTCTCCGACGTAGGTCACACGGACGGCGAGGCAAGGCACGTCGCCGACGCTGATCTCCTGCGCCGTGAGGTAGCGGAAGTCCTCGCCCCCAAGCGACGTCTTCGTGAGCGGCTGCAGGATCTCCCGCGCCCGCGGGCCCCAGAGGCCGAAGCACGCGAACGCCGACGTCACGTCGGAGACGTACACCGTGCCGTCCCGTGGAGCCTGACCTTCGATCCACCGTCTGTCATGGACGCCGAATGCCGTTCCGGTGACGAGCTGGAAGCGGTCGGAGGCGCGACGGATCACCGAGAGGTCGCACTCGATCCCTCCACGCGGGTTCAGCATCTGCGTGTAGATGACCGAGCCGACGGGTTTGTCGATCCGGTTGGCGCAGATCCGCTCGAGGAACGCGCAGGCGCCGGGGCCGAGCACCTCGAGCTTCGAGAAGCTCGACTCGTCGAACAGGCCAGCCGCGTGGCGAGTGGCGAGCGCCTCGGCGCCGATGGCGGGCGACCAGTTCTCTCCCGCCCAGCCGCGCGGGCGCAGCGCGCCGTCGCCGTCCGGCGCGTTGGACTCGTACCAGTTCACGCGCTCCCAGCCGGCCTTCTCGCCGAAGACGGCGCCGAGCTCCTGATGGCGCTGGTAGGCGGACGAGACGCGCAGCGGGCGCCCGGCCTGCTTCTCCTCGCCCGGGTACTTGATGTCGTAGTACTTCGAGAGGGCCTCGTACGCGCGGGCGAGCGCGAAGCGCTGGCTCCGGTAGTGCCGGTTGAACCGGCGGATGTCCATGTGCCACAGGTCCCACTCGGGCTGGCCGTCGACGATCCACTCGGCCATCACCTTGCCGACGCCTCCGGCTCCGGCAAGCCCGTGGGCGCAGAAGCCCGCGGCGACGAAGAACCCCGGCACGTCGGACTCGCCGAGGATGAACTCGGCGTCCGGCGTGAACGCCTCCGGTCCGTTGAAGAACTTCTTGACCGGCTGGGTCTCCATGATCGGAACGCGCTCCATGGAGTTCGCGAGGATCTCCTCCATCCGCTCCCAGTCCTCCGGCAGCAGGCGAGCCTCGAAGTCGTCCGGCACGCCGTCGAGGGCCCAGGCGTACGGCTTGCGCTCGTACCCGCCCATGACGAGGCCGCCGACCTCGGTCCGGAAGTAGTGGATGTTGTCGGGGTCGCGCAGAGTCGGCAGCGGATCGAGCGGCGGATCGAGCGGCTCCGTGACGAGGTACTGGTGGCCGAACGGGATGATCGGGACATGGACTCCCACCAGACGGCCGATCTGCGGCGCGTACATTCCGGCGGCGTTGACCACCACCTCGCACTCGATCGTCGCCCTTGTCTGTCACGACCTCGTGGACGCGTCCGTCGCGCAGGCGTATGTCCGTGACCCGGGTGCGCTGCTCGATCTGCGCGCCCAGCGCGCGGGCGCCGTCGGCAAGGGCGAACGTCAGCTGGCTCGGATCCAGGTAGCCGTCGCCGCGGGAGGAAGGCAGCTGCCTCGACCCCCTTCGTGCTCATCGGCGGGAACATCGCCTGCGCCTCCTCCGCCGAGACGATCTCCATGGGGAGGCCGAAGGTCCGCGCCCAGGCAGCCTGACGCTGGATCTCCTCGAGTCGGGGCCGGGACGAGGCCAGGCGGAGGCCGCCGAGCTGGTGCCAGCCCGGATCGTTCCCGGTGAGCTCTCTGAGCTCTGCGTAGAGGCCGACCGAGTACTGCATCATCCGGGTGAGGCTGATCGTCGAGCGGAGCTGGCCGACCAGGCCGGCCGAGTGCCAGGTGGAGCCGTGCGTCAGCTGGAACTGCTCGACGAGCACCGAGTCGGTCCAGCCGAGCTTCGCCAGGTGGTAGAGGACGCTGCAGCCGCCGACGCCGCCGCCGATCACCACCGCCCGCGACCGCTCCGGGATCACGCCCCGAGTATTTCAGGTCTGGCCGAAAAGGTCTAGTCCAAATGTCGGAACCGCTCTATACTCGGGCGCGTGCTCGCCGACGAGATCCTCGACCTCGTCCCTGAGCTGCGGGACCGACGCGGCGTCGAGCCGCTGCCCGGCGGTCTCACCAACACGAACTACAAGGTCACGACGGGAGCGGGCTCGTACGTCGTGCGGGTGGCCGGGCGGGACACGAGCCTGCTCGCGATCGACCGCGAGAACGAGGTCCACAACACGATCGCCGCCGCCGAGGTCGGCATCGGAGCACGCGTCGTCGCCTACCTGCCCGAGCACGGTGCCCTCGTGCTCGAGTTCATCGAGGGACGCACGCAGTCGGCAGAGGACCTGCGACGGGGAGACAAGCTGCACCTCGTGGCGGCAGCGTGCCGGCGCCTCCACACGGCCCGCCGGTTCCGCGACGACTTCAACATGTTCGAGATCCAGCGCCGGTACCTCGAGATCGTCCGCGAGCGAGGCTTTCGGCTGCCCGAGCGCTACCTCGAGTTCGAGCCGCAGGTGCGAGCGCTGGAGCAAGCGATGCTCGTTCGCGCGGAGGGAACCGTGCCCTGTAACAACGACCTGCTGGCCGAGAACTTCATCGACGTCGGCGACGGCTTCCGCCTGATCGACTACGAGTACTCCGGGAACAACGACGCCTGCTTCGAGCTCGGGAACGTCTGGAGCGAGTCGAACCTCTCGCTCGAGCAGCTCGATCTCCTGGTCGCCGAGTACTACGGCCGGCCGCTGCGGAGCAAGGTTGCGCGCGCCCGGCTCTGGGGGCTCATGTCGAAGTACGGCTGGACGCTGTGGGGGTCCATCCAGGAGGGCATCTCTCCCATCGACTTCGATTTCTGGGGGTGGGCGATGGAGAAGTACGAGCGCGCGATCGCCGAGTTCGACTCACCCGAGTTCGACCGTCTCCTCGACGATGTACAGCAGACGAGCTGACACTGCCGCCTATTGGCCGCCTGGTACGCTCCTGCGTACCGAGAAGCGCTCTCGCATGGCGTGAGAGGTGACAGCATGGCGAAGGTCACGAGCGCGTTGGCAGTAGCCGAGAACAGCCACCTGCTCGAGTCGCTCGAGGCGGGGTTCGCGCTTCCGTCGAGCTGGTACACGGACGAGGATCTGTTCGCGCTCGAACGGGAGCGTGTGCTCTTGCGCGGCTGGCACTACGCCGCCCACACGGGACAGCTCGGCCGGGCGGGAGACCGCGTGACGCTCGAGGTGGCCGGCGTGCCGCTCGTCGTCGTGCGGAACGCGGCGGACGAGATCCAGGGCTTCGTCAACGTCTGCCGTCATCGTGCTCACCCCGTGGTGGCCGAGGACGGGAACGGGAGCACGCTCGAGTGCCGCTACGACGGCTGGACGTACGACCTCGACGGGGCCCTCCAACACATGGCCGGCCCTGAGCCGGAGCCCCGCCTCGACCCGGCGGAGCTCGGCCTGATCCCCGTACAGGCGGCAGTATGGGGGCCGGCGATCTGGGTGAACGTCGAGGGATCGGCCCCGCCGTTCTCGGAGTGGACCGCGGGCCTGTCCGAGCTGGTGGCCTCCCACGGGCTCGATGTCGCCTCCCACGCACTGGCGTTCGAGGACACGTGGTCGATCTCCGCCAACTGGAAGGTCTTCCTCGACAACGCGATCGAGTGCTACCACTGCCCGACCTGTCATCCCGCGCTCAGCGAGGTCCTCGAGATGGACCCGGCGCTCCACCAGCTGCACGTGGGCGCCCGCCACTGGATCTGGCACAAGGTCCCGCTGCAGCAGGGCGCACTGGGCCCAGACATGGCTATGTCGACCGACCCGAACGGTGACGACCGGGTCTACTACTACTTCCACTGGATCTTCCCCACCACCTACTTCCAGTACGTCCAGTACCCGGGCGCGGGCTTCGACATCGGCACGATCGGCGTGCGCGGCGTCGACGACATCGTCTTTCGCCACCTCACCTTCCTTCCGGTCGGGACGAGCGACACCGAGCTGGCAGCGCGGAGGCAGCGGATCGAGAGCGACCCGACCATCTCGGAGGACGTCGCCATCTGCGAACGCGTCCAGCGCGCGCACGCGGCGGATTTCGCTCCGCCCGGCAGGCTGCTTCCGGGCAGCGAATGGCTGCTCCAGCACTTCCAGCGGGTCGTCGTCGAGTCCATGGCGGAGCCGCGGTGAGCCTCTGCCGTCGCCGACCGGCAGCCTCGCCCGGCTGCTGAGCACGGCTCGCGGCTGCGCACGTGCGCATCAACCTGCTCGGGAAGGTCGTCGACGAGCCCGAGATTCGCGCCGGCTTCATCGGCTGCGGCTCGCACTCGTTCCGCAACATCCTGCCCACCTTCCAGTTCGCTCCGGTCCGGCTGGTGGCGACCTGCGACGTCGACGTCGACAAGGCACGAGCCTTCGCCGCCAAGTTCGGCGCCCCGGCCGTCTACGGAGACCATCGCGAGATGCTCGAGCGGGAGGAGCTCGATGCGGTCTTCATCGTGACGGGGCCGGACGAGCACGGCCGCCCTCGCTACCCCGCGCTCGCGATCGACTGCCTGGAGGCGGATCGGCACGTGTGGATGGAGAAGCCGCCCGCTGCCACCTGCGCCGAGATCGAACGTCTCACAGAGGCCGCGGATCGCCACGACAGGAACGTCATGGTGGGCGTCAAGAAGATCTTCGCCCCGGCCAACGAGAAGGCGAAGACCCTCACGCGGCAGGCCGACTTCGGTCAGATCTCGCTCGTTCGGCTCGAGTATCCGCAGTGCATCCCCACGGTCGAGGAGCTACGGCGCTTCATGGAGGACGGCGAGCCCGGCACCGAGGCCGTTCGCTTTCTCGACCACCTCTGCCACCCCATGGCGCTGCTCGTCTACCTCCTCGGGATGCCGGACACCCTCTTCTACGAGCGCAGCCCCGGCGGCGCCGGAATGGCGACGTTCACGTACGGCTCGGGCCCGGTGGCGTCGCTGGCGTTCACCTGGGGTGGAGCGTTCCTGGACGGGCTCGAGCGAACGGTGATCACCGCGGACTCGGGCCGGCACATCGTCGTCGAGAACAACACGCGGGTCAGCTACCACCGTCTGCCGTGGCCCGGCTACGGCGACGTGCCGGACTTCTACGGCGCCGAGCTGGAACAGGCGACGTCGATCTGGCAACCCGAGTTCTCGCTCGGCCAGCTGTACAACAAGGGCCTGTTCCTGCTCGGCTACTACGACGAGGTGAACGAGTTCGCACGCTCGATCCTCGAGAATCGACCGGTGGCCAAGGGCACGCTGGAGCAGGCGTGGCAGATCACCCGCGTCTTCGAGGCCTTCGCCGAGGGACCGGGCAAGACGATCCGACTCGGGGGTTCGAGATGAGCAGTGGCGAGCGCGAGCAGTCCGGTGCCGGCGTGGCGCGCGTCAGCAGCGCGGACGCGATCGGCTTCGACTGGGGCTCGATTCAGTGGCTGGTAAACCGTGACCTGGCCGGGGACGCCGAGATCACGTTCGGCTACGTGGAGATCAACCCCGGCAGCAAGAACCCGCGGCACCTCCACCCCAACTGCGACGAGGTGTTGTACGTGCTCGAGGGCGAGCTGGTGCACAGCGTCGGGGAGGAGATCGTGGAGCTCGGGCCCGGCACAGCCCTTCTCATACCGAGGAACGCGGCTCACGACGCCCGGAACCCGGGGCAGGTTCCGGCCCGCGTAGTCGTCGCGTACTCGTCCGGGGACCGGCAGACGGTGCAGCTCGAAGGAGCACAGGACGACGCGCCGCGGTAGCGCTGCGCGACCTGGCGGGGATACTGCCGGCGTGGTCGCCGCAGCGAGCCCCGACCTGATCCGAGAGGCAGCGCTGATCGCCTTTCTCGAGCACGGGTTCCACGGAACGTCGGTCCGCGATATCGCAGGCGCAGCCGGCATGAGCGTTGCCGGCCTCTACCACCACTTCCCGTCGAAGCTGGACATCCTCTTCGATCTCATGAGCCGGACCATGGACGACCTGATCGGCCTGACCGAGCAGGCGCTCGCCGACACGCCCGGCAGCCCCGCGGATCAGCTGCGGGCGATCGTCGAGACCCACGTCCTGTTTCACACCGAGCGGCGCGCCGAGAGCTTCGTGGGGAACTCGGAGCTGCGCAGCCTCGACGAGTCGCTTTCACAGAGGATCATCGAGAAACGAGACCGGCAGCAGCGGCTCTTCGACCAGGTCGTCGTGAGCGGAGCGGAGCGCAGGCTCTTCAGCACGCCCCATCCGCTGGACGCCAGCCGGGCCGTCGTCACGATGTGCACGGCCGTCGCCGGCTGGTACCGGGAGGGCGGCCCGCTGAGCCCCTCGGAGATCGCCCGGCGCTACGCGGATCTGGCGCTGGCGACGGTGGGATTCTCGGAGATCCGGGCGGCGCCGGCAGGCGGCTGACATGTCCGTCTACTCGAGGCGACCGTGGCTCACGCTGTACGACCGTGACGTCCCCGCCGACATCGAGTCGCGGGCGGCCAGTGCGCTCGAGCTGTTCCAGGCCTCGCTCGCCCGCGCTCCAGGGCGCCCGCTGATCCACTACTTCGACAGGACGCTCACGCTGGACGAGGTCGCGATCCTCAGCGACGGGCTCGCCGCGGCCTTCGGCGAGCTCGGGATCGAGCGTGGCGAGCGGGTCGCCGTGTACCTCCAGAACGTGCCGCAGTTTGCCGTGGCGATGCTGGCGACCTGGAAGGTCGGCGGCATCGTGGTTCCCGTCAACCCGATGCTGAAGGAACGCGAGCTCGCGTTCGTTCTCCGCGACTCGCAGGCAGCGGCGCTCGTCAGCCTCGAATCCCTGCATGACGACGTGGTGGCGTCGGTGCTGCCCGGCTCCGGCGTTCGCGTCGCCGTCACGACGTCCGAGCTCGATCTCCTCGGCGACACGGTGCCTCCGCTGCTGGCGGATATCCGGCGTCGGCGACCGCTGGACACGCATGACCTCCTGGATCTGAGCCGGCGCTTCGCGGGGGACCGCTTCGACCCCGTCCGACTCGATCCCGACGACGTCGCGTTCCTGACGTACACGTCGGGGACCACGGGCCCGCCGAAGGGCGCGATGAACACGCACCGAAACGTCGTCTTCAACGCCCAGTCGTACCGCGACTGGGCGGGCCTCACGCCGGCAGACGTCGTGCTCGGAGTCGCGCCCCTGTTCCACATCACGGGCCTGATCGCGCACCTGGCCGTGGCTATGTTGGTGCCGATGCCTCTCGTGCTCGGCTACCGCTTCGACCCGCGGTCGACGCTGGATCTCGCCGAGCGGCACCGAGCGACGTTCACGATCGGATCGATCACGGCCTTCATCGCGCTGATGAGCTGCCCGTCAGCGCGTGGTCGCGATCTGTCATCGCTGACGAAGGTGCTGAGCGGCGGCGCTCCGATCGCGCCGGCAACCCTCGAGGCGTGGGAGGCGGCGTTCGGCTCGTACATCCACAACGTCTACGGGCTCACGGAGACGACGTCACCCTCGCACATGGTGCCCATGGGCAGGAGGGCGCCTGTCGATGCCGCCTCGCGGGCGCTCTCGGTCGGCGTCCCGATCCCGAGCACTGCCGTGCGAGTGGTCGACGACGCGGGAAGCGAGCTACCCACCGGCGAGGTCGGGGAGATCGCGATCAGCGGCCCGCAGGTCGTCGCCGGGTACTGGCAGAAGCCCGAAGAAACCGCACGTGCCTTTCGCGACGGCGCTCTCCTCACGGGCGACATGGGGTTCATGGACGCGGACGGATGGTTCTATCTCGTCGATCGGAAGAAAGATCAGATCAACGCGTCCGGCTACAAGGTCTGGCCGAGGGAGGTCGAGGACGTCCTGTACGAGCACCCGGCCGTACGGGAGGCCGCTGTCGTCGGCGTTCCGGATCGTTATCGGGGCGAGACCGTGAAGGCGTTCGTGAGCCTCCAGCCGGGCCGGACGGCCGAGGAGGCGGAGCTGATCTCGTTCTGTCGCGCCCGGCTGGCCGCCTACAAGTACCCACGCCAGATCGAGCTCATGCCCGAGTTGCCGAAAACCGCGACCGGCAAGATTCTCCGCCGCGCGCTCCGGAGCGCTCGACCGTGAGCGAGCCATCCGTGGCACCCTGGAATAGATCCGCACTCACGGCGTTTACGAGCGGATGGGCATCCTACGACCGATGACTTCGCGGGCGCCAGCCCGTCTCTAGTGGAAACTCGACCCGACGAAGGGGCGAACGTTCATGACCGAGGACAGGGTGGAAGAGGACAAGGACCAGCAGGCCGGCGCGAACACTGAGACGCCAACCGGCGAACGGCTCGCTGCCCACGAACGGCTCGCCACGGGGGCGCTAGCGGGCTGGGCGCGGATGTGTGCGACCCATCCGTGGCGCGTCGTCTTCGGCTGGATCGGAATCGTCGTCGTGCTCGTCCTTCTGGTGATGGCGGTCGGGGGCTCGCTCCGAGACGAGTTCGAGATTCCGGGATCGGATGCGCAGAGGGCGACCGACCTGATCGAGTCGGAGTTCGTCTCCGAGCAGGGGGGCGTGCTGAACGTGGTGTTCGCGGCGCCCGAGGGCGAGCGGCTCGACACGCCCGAGCGACAGGCGGCGATCGAGGAGGCGATGGCGCGCATCGCGTCGGAGGAGTTCGCGCCAACCGAGGACACGGCCGGCGTGGAGGAGGTGGGAGATCCCTTCAGCGAGGACACGGTCTCCGACGACGCTCGCATCGCGTACGCCGAGGCCCAGTTCGATCGCGTCATCTTCGACGAGGATCGCGAGGCGGTCGTGGCCGTGCAGGACGCGGTTCGCGAGGCGGTGGCGCCGGTCGGCGTGACGGTCGAGTTCAACGGCGACGCCGAGTTCCCGCCGCTCGAGCAGGGCACGTCCGAGGCCCTCGGCTTGCTGGCGGCGATCATCGTGCTCCTGGTCGTCTTCCGGACGTTCGTTGCGGCGATCATCCCGATCGCGCTGGCGCTGGCGGCGCTCGGGACGGCATTCCTGCTCCTGTTCATCCTGGCCGGCCTGACCGACATCAACACGGTCACGCCGATTCTGGTCTCGATGATCGGCCTCGGCGTCGGCATCGACTACTCGCTGTTCATCGTCACTCGCTTCAGACAGCTGCTGCACGAGGGGCTTTCACCACAGGACGCAGCCGCCGAGGCCGGCGCGTCGGCGGGACGGGCGGTTATCTTCGCCGGGCTCACGGTCGCGATCTCGATCAGCGGCCTGGCCTTCTTCGGTCTGGACTTCGTGACCAAGCTCGGTATCGGCAGCGCACTGGGCGTGCTGACCACCGTGCTGATCGCCAACTCGCTGCTGCTCGCGCTGTTGGCGCTGGTGGGCCACAAGATCGATCGACTGAAGGTGCCGTTCCTGCGTCCCATCGACGACTCTGACGCGGCCCGCGAGCGTACCCTCACCGCTCGTTGGGGCCGCTTCGTGACAGCGCACGCCAAGGTCGTGTTCCCGGTCGTGCTGGTGCTGATCCTGGCGGTGGCGGCGACGTCGCTGCTCGTGCGCCTGGGTGCCGCCGACCAGGGCACGCAGCCGATCGAGCAGACCAGCCGCAGGGCCTACGACCTGCTGGCGGAGGGCTTCGGGCCCGGCTTCAACGGCCCATCCCGATCGTCGTGGACGTCAACGGCGACCCGCAGGCGCCGCAGAGGATCTACGAAGGCGTCCAGGGGATCGAAGGCGTGGCCTCGGTCGGCGAGCCACAGCTCAACGACGCGGAGACCGTCGCGATCGTGTTCGTCACCCCGGACTCCGCTCCGCAGGACGAGGCGACCGACCAGCTCGTCGATCGGCTGCGGGAGGACGTCGTCCCGGCTGCGACTGCCGGCGGCGACGCCGTTGCCTACGTCTCCGGGCAGACCGCCGCCTTCAAGGACATCGCCGACCGCATCATGGAACGGCTGCCGATCTTCCTGATCTTCGTCATCGGTGTCACGTTCCTCGTCCTGGCGATGGCGTTCCGGTCGATCGTGATCTCGGCGACAGCGGCGATCACGACGCTCATCTCCGCCTTCGTCGGCTTCGGCGTGCTCACCCTCGTGGTGCAGGAGGGCCACCTGCTCGGCCTGACGGGACTTGACAGAACCGGCCCGATCGAGACCTTCGTGCCACCGATCGCGTTCGCGATCCTGTTCGGGCTCTCGATGGACTACATGGTCTTCCTGATGAGCCGTATCCGTGAGGAGCACGTCCATGGCCTGAAGACGCGGGCAGCGGTCGAGCACGGCGTCGCTGCCATCGGCCGCGTGATCGTGGCGGCGGCGCTGATCATGGGCACCGTCTTCGCCGCCTTCATCCTCAGCGCCGATCGGATTCCCAAGGAGTTCGGGCTGCTGCTCGCGATCGCGATTCTCACGGACGCACTGATCGTGCGCATGACGCTCGTACCCGCCTTCCTCACCCTCCTGGGCGAGAAGTCGTGGTACATCCCGCGCTGGCTCGACCGTGCCCTGCCCAACCTCACGATCGAGCCACCCCACGACGGCGAGATACCGGTAGGGGCCGGCGTCGAGCGGCCGGCGGAGGCGGCTCGCGGCGAGACATAGGCTGCCGGCAAGGCCTTGAGCCCCACGTCCGCGCGCCGTCCGGCGCACTAAGCTAGACGAGGAGCCGCTTACGGAGTGGGCAACGGACGTGCAACTCGACGGGCCGGTCTCGCTGCCCTCGCGGCGGCCGTCCTCCTGACGTCCGCCCAGGTAGCCGCGGCCGGCGATACGCGGCCGACCGCGTTCCCGGCGTCAGGAGAGCTGATCGAGCCCGCCGCGGTGATCCGGGCCAAGCCCGACCCGGGCTCGACGGTGCTTCGGAGAATGACGCAGGTCCGGGCCGACTTTCAGATCCAGGTCGTCCTCGCCCTGGGAGCGAAGCGCGGGACGGACGGCCTTCTGTGGTACAGGCTCAGCCTGCCGGGGCGCCCGAACGGCCAGCGCGGCTGGGTGCGGAGCGACGAGGTCGACGTGCGCCCGGTCGCGAACCGCATCACCGTCGATCTCAGCGCTCGGACGATCGAGGTCCGGCGCATCGCCGGCGGGAAGCTGCTGCTGCGCGGCGTCGCCGCCGTCGGCAAGCCGGGCGCCGAGACGCCGCTCGGCCGCAACTTCTTCGTCCAGTCGCGGTACGTCCCGTCTGACTCGTTCTTCGGAACCTTCGCGCTCGAGACGTCCGCCTACTCGCGGCTGACTGACTGGCCCGGAGGCGGGGTGGTCGGCATCCACGGGACGAGCCTGCCGCAGCTGCTCGGGCAGGCCGTCTCGCACGGCTGCGTACGCGTCCACAACTCGGTCGCCACCAGGCTGAAGAAGCTGGCGCCGGTCGGGACCGTTATCGACGTGGTTCGCTAACTAACCGTCTCGGCCGGTCAGCGGGGGCGGTTGCCGCGGCGGCAGAACGCCGACGAGCGTGCGGCAACGCGACCCGGTCGTCCCGGTCGCCGACCTCAGTCCGGTGCCTGTGAACCGGATGATGCCGAGTCGCGGCGCCGTGAAGACGAAGCGGGCGATTCCTCGTGCGTTCGTCCGAGCGCTCGCCGCGACGCCGGCCCCCTTCGCGCGGACGAGGATGCCGGCCACCGGCCTGCCCAGGAGAGTTCGAGCCCTCGTCAGGACGACGGACTCGCGAGAGGCCACGAGCACCCTCGGCGAGACGACGAGGGAGCCGCAGCGGTCGACGTCGGGCGGCGGATTGCCGATGACCCGCGCCAGCGCGCAGGCGGTGTTGTTGAGGTAGTCGGACTCGATCTCCTCCGAACCGACCTCGACGCAGTTGACGACGTCACCGACCTGCGTCGCTCTCGTGACGGCCGTGACCGTCACAGAGCCGCCGGGAAGCAAGCGACCGAGCGCACAGCCTGCTCCGATCGTGCAGACCCCTTGCGACGGCGTCAGGGAGAGCACCCGCATCCCGTAGGGCCGGTCGTCGGCCCTCGCCCCGTTGACGTCTGCCGCTTCCACGGACGAGTCGTTGGTGACCGTCATCGTCCAGGTGATGAGCTCGCCCTCCTGGACGGTCGTCGGCTCCGCCGTCTTGGTCACGGCCAGGTCGAGCTGCTCCACCGGTGGCACCGGCGGCTCGACCGGAGGCTGCACGGGCGGCTCCACCGGCGGCTCCACCGGCGGCTCCACCGGAGGCTCCACGGGCGGCTCCACCGGAGGTGTGGTCAAGCGCCGGTTGGTGAACGTGCAGACGACAACGTCTCCCGTGGCGACCGCGCCGTCGACCTTCGTTCCCTCGACCGAGAGAGCCGGCACGCCGTTCCGGGTGCAGTCGATCGTCGTCTCGTAGTTCGAGAGGTTGGTTCCCTCGCCGGCCGTCTCGCTGGCCGTTCCCTCGCCGACGCCGACGACGAGCGGTCCCGTGCTCGTACCGTTCCCCCCGGTCGCGAGGACTTTCCCGTTGATCAGGAGGTTGAACATGCCGGGGTCGTCCGCTGGCACGACGACCTTCCTCAGCTCGACGGTCGCCGTGCAGCGAGGTGAGCCGGCAGATGCGGTCGCCGTCTTCCCGGTCAGCGTCCAGACGAGCGTGGTGCCGCCCGCTTCGAAGGGGGTCTGGAACACGCCGATGAGGCGGCCCTCCTCGAAGGTCTCCGGCTGGCCGAGGTCCTGGGAGGATCCGCCGCTGAACCCGTTCTCGCCGCCGATCGGAACGGTGACCACGAAGTCGTTGGGGTTCTGGTAGCCCCAGACGGCGATATCGGGCTCGCCGTCGTTCATGACCACGCACTCGAGCACCGGCGTCAGCGCCAGCGGGTCCGGACCAGGGCCCTCCTGGCGTGTGTTCGTGATCGTGCAAACGAGTGCCTCGCCCCGACCCACGGTCACCGGGACCGAGGTGCCGTCGCCGCTGGCGACCACGGCCCCGTCACCAGCGTCCGTGCGGCAGACGATCTGCGTGTAGAAGTCCGAGAGATCCGTACCAGCGCCCGTCTCGCCGACGGTGTGCGGCCCGGTGGTGACCGCCGCCGTTCTCGAGTCGCCGTCGCGTGCGGGCTCCCCGATCGGCTTGCCGTCGATCTCGAGGTTGAAGCGGCCGGGATCCGGATCGAGCGGGCCCTCGACCTCCTTGTTGATCGTGATCGAGCCCTCGCACCGCTCCGATTCGAGCGTCGCCGTGACCGCGTTGCCGGTGAGGGACCAGGTCAGGGGCTTGCCGTCTTCCGACTCGGCCTGGATGTCGGCGTCCTCGGGGAGGACGATGCCGCCTTCGAAAATGATCGGCTGGCCCCGTTCCAGCGGCAGGGGCAAGAACCCATTGTTCGGGCCCACCGGCACCAGGATGCGCTGGTTGTTCAGGCTGTTGTCGTAGCCGAAGTGGGCGAGGAAGCCGCCGGCCGGCAGAATCTCGACACAATCGAGAAGCGGGGTAATCGGCTTGGGGTCAAGCGGAGGCTCCGGTGGCAACAGGTTGCAGTCGTTCTGGTAGATCGCCTGGCCCGCCGGGGTCCAGTTGTAGCCAACGAAGAGCTGAAGCTGGCCGTTCGGTGTGCGGTAGGTGTACGGCGGGATGATGTCGCCCCAGTTGGGATGCGGGAAGACGCGGGCCCCCGTGATTGAGATGCCCGCCTTCGAGATCGCCGTTGTTCGCGATCGCCGGGAAAGTTCCGGATGTACGGGTTCGTCACAGCGCTCGTCGCGTGACAGATCCTCACCCTCTTGGGAGGCGGCGGCCGATCGTCCAGGTACTGGATGTCGTCCGCCGCCGGGCACCCGCCGGCGGCCGGCGTCACGACGATCCGGTAGGCCTGGTCACCCTGGAAGGCGTTGTCTCCGTCCCACACAAGCTGGGCGGTGAAGCTCGCCGTCCGGCCCGCTGATGAAAGCTCCCGCGGGCCACCACGGTGCCGCTCCCTTGGTGCGTGACGGTGAAGTTGAGCCCCGTGAGCGCGGGGAAGCCCTTGCCGTTGATGAAGACGCGCTCGGGCGCTCTGAACTGCTCAATGGGACCCTGGCCGCCGGCGCCAGTCGCCGTGATCTCACTGGCGCCACGGCGGCGCCGATCCCGCGTGCGCAGCGTCCGAGTCCCCGACCTTCAACGCCGTCAACGGCGCGGCCAGCGCGAGCGCGACGAGCGTGACGACGTAGAGGATTCTCTTCACGGGTCAGGCGCCGGCCGCATTCGGCGTCATATGGGGGGACCACCACCATATATGAAATATCACCTTCCTTGCAAGAACGCGTCCGACAGTCTCAGGATCAGTCGCAGGGTCAGCTTGCGTCCGTGGCCGGGCGCCTCAGAGGTCGGCCAGCGGACGGGTGTTCAGCACGTCTGCCGCCGTCGCCCAGCCACGCCTGGCCGTCGCTACGGCGAGGCTCATGTTCCCCAGCCCACGTACCGAGTGGGCATCGGTCGACACGACGATCGGTACGCCCGTCTCCACCGCAAGACGCACGTCCGGGCCGGCAAGGTCGAGCCTGTTCGGAAGCCCGTTCACCTCCATGGCGACGCCTGTCTCGAGGGCGACCTCGAGCACGGCCTCGAGGTCGAGCGCGTTCGGCGGCCGGTGGTTGACGAGCCGCCCTTTGGGATGGCTGAGGCATCTCACGGCCGGGTGTCTCATCGCCTCGGTCACCTTCTTCGTCAGCGTCTCCCGTGACTCGCGCTGGCCGGCGTGCAGGCTGAGCTGCACCCACTCGAGCCCGAGCAGCACGTCGTCCGGAAGGTCGAGCCGGCCGTCGCGACGGATGTCGACCTCGCTCCCGTGGAGGATCCGGAAAGGTGCGAGCCGCTCGTTGGCGGCTGCGATCTCCTCCGCCTGACGGCGTAGCCCGTCGGCGTCGAGACCGGGCACGACGCGGACGCTCGTCGTGTGGTCGCAGATCGCCAGATACTCGTAGTCGAGGTCCCGGGCGGCGAGGGCCATCTCCAGCACGCTCGCCCTGCCGTCCGACCACGTGGTGTGGCAGTGCAGGTCTCCCCGCACGTCGGCGAGGTCGACCAGCGGCGGCGGCTCTCCGCGGAAGGGTTGCTCGCGGAGCTCGGGCGGACACCAGGGCAATCCGAGCGCCGTGAACGCACCCTCCTCGTCCGCCGCGGCCGGCAGCGGGCCCAGGCCCTCGACGTACTCGGCGCTTCCCGTCGCCACGATCAGCTCGGTGCCGAAGCGCCCCGGCTCGGTCAGAACCAGCCGAACGGGCACGCCCTCCACGGTCACGCCCACCGCCCGATGCTCGGACCGCTCGACGACCATCACGATCTGCGGCAGCCGCTCGAACGCCCGCAGGACCTCGGGCGGCTTTTCCGTCGGGACGACGACTGCGAGGTCGATCGGGACATCGGCCCACCGCCTCGCATCGCCGGCGATCTCGCCGTCGAGCGCCGCTGCGATCTCCCCCACGAGGCTGCGTGCTCGGTCGAGGGTCAGCCCGCGACCCTCCGCGGTCGGGCTCCTGTGCAAGGCGTCGAGCAGCCTGCGCTCCGTTGCCGGACCGACGCCCGGGACGGACTGCAGTCGCCCGTGGAGCGCAGCTTCGCGGAACTCCTCCGCGGTGCTGACGCCGAGCGCGGATGCGATCCCGATCATCCGGCTCGGGCTGAGTCCAAGCGTCCGGCCGAGGCCGACAAGCTCGGGACGCACGGTGGCGCGCAGCTCGTCCAGCTCGCGGATCGTGCCGGTCTCCACCAGCTCCGTCAGGCGTGCGCCGATGCCGGAGCCGATCCCACGAAGCTCCTGCGCACGGCCGTTCCGGACGAGCTCGACGATAGGCGCCTTCGTCTCGCGAATCGTCTCGGCCGCGCGCCTGTACGCCCTGGCCGTGTACCGCGAGGCGCCCGCGAGGTCGAGCATGTTGGCGAAGGTCTCGAGCTGCTCGGCCACGGCGGCGTTGTCGAGGGCTGCCGGCACGGAGGAAGTGTTCCCACCTCAAGGGCGGGCGTGCACATGACCTCACTCAGCGGCGGCGCGGAGCGATCGCCGCGATCATCTGGCGCATCGCGTGGCCGATCATGGCCCCGCGCGCCGGATCCTTCGCCGCTGCAAGCGCGAAGTTCCTTGCCTGCTCGAACGAGACGTGTGGCGGCAGCGGCGGCACCTCCGGATCGGTCACCACCTCGAGCACGCAGGGTCTGTCGGCGCCCAAAGCGGCCTCCCACGCCTCGCCGACCGCACCGGGCTCGTCCACGCGAACTCCTCGGAGGCCGCAGAGCTCTGCATGGCGGGCGTACGGGAAGTCGGGGATCTGCTGCGACGCGTCGAACTTCGGGTCACCCTCGAAGGCGCGCTGCTCCCACGTCACCTGGTTGAGGTCGCGGTTGTTGAGCACGAGCACGACGAGGCGCGGATCCTGCCAACGGCGCCAGTACTTCGCCACGGTGATGAGCTCGGCCATCCCGTTCATCTGCATGGCGCCGTCGCCGACGAGGGCGATCACCGGCCGGTCCGAGTGCGCGAACTTCGCAGCGACGGCGTAGGGAACGCCGCAGCCCATTGTCGCGAGCGTGCCCGAAAGCGAGGCCATCATCCCGCGTCTGAGGTCGAGGTCGCGGGCGAACCAGTTCGCGACAGACCCCGAGTCGGCAGCGAGGATGCAGTCGTCCGGAAGCCGCGACGAAAGCTCGCGGAACACGAGCTGAGGGTTGATCGGGTCGGCCTCCTCCGCTGCGCGCTTCGCGAGCACGTCACGCCAGCGCTCGACGTTCTCCTCGATCGTCCCCCGCCAGGACCGGTCGGTCTTGCGGGCGAGGTGCGGCAGCAGCGCGCGCAAGGTCGCGGCACTGTCGCCGACGAGGTTGACCTCCATCGGATAGCGGATCGAGAGCATGCGCCCGTCGAGATCGACCTGCACGCCGCGTGCCTGCCCCTCGCGCGGCAGAAATTCCGAGTAGGGAAAGCTCGAGCCGACGACGAGCAGTGTGTCGCAGCCGTCCATGAGCTCCCAGCTCGGCCGCGTGCCGAGCAGCCCGATCGAGCCGGTCACGAAGGGCAAGTCGTCCGGGAGGGCCGCCTTGCCTAGAAGCGCCTTCGCTACGCCTGCGCCGAGTACCTCCGCGATCTCGATCAGCTCGTCCGTTGCGTGCAGCGCGCCGGCCCCGGCAAGGATCGCGACGCGAGCCCCGGCGTTCAGCACCTCAGCGGCGCGCTCGAGCTCGCGCGCCTCGGGAACCACCACGGGTGACGCATGCCCGACCCCGGAATGCACTGTGCCGTGGGCTCGCGCGGGCTCCTCGACCGCTTCCAGCGTCTGCACGTCGCTGGGGACGATCACGCAGGTCGGCGTCCGCTCCGCCATGGCGATGCGAAGCGCCCGATCGACGAGGTGGCGAACCTGCGCCGGGTCGGACGCCATGTGCACGTACTCGTGCGCAACATCCTTGAACAGGGAGAGGAGATCGACCTCCTGCTGGTAGTCGCCGCCGAGCGCCGCGCGTGCCTGCTGGCCGACGATCGCCACGACCGGCTGGTGATCGAGCTTCGCGTCGTAGAGCCCGTTCAAGAGGTGGATCGCCCCCGGCCCCGAGGTGGCCACGCAGACTCCCGGCTCCCCGGTGAACTTTGCATGGCCGCAGGCCATGAGGGCCGCCATCTCCTCGTGGCGTACCTGGATGAAATCGATCGACTCCTGGGCCCGTCCCAGCGCGCCCATGATTCCGTTGACGCCGTCGCCCGGATACCCGTAGACACGCCGGATGCCCCACGCGATGAGCCGCTCGACGAGGTGGTCGCTGACGTTCTTCTTCATCGGATTGCCCCCCAATGCGGTTCCACCGGCCACATGCCCAGACCTGCTCGTGCCGAAACCGGTCGCCGAAACCGGTCGCTGGGCTCGCGCTCGGACGAGGGCCACGGCGAAATGAACACCCGACCTACAGCGCCGCCGTTTGCCGGATGAGCCCTCAGGGAATCCGAGGCGCAGTGGCTACCGGGCTCGACACCTACCTGAACGACCACCTGGCCGGTGCGTTCGCCGGCCGGGCGCTTTCTCGCCGCGCGGCCGAGCGTCAGCGCGGCACGGACCTCGCTCCGCCGCTCGAGCGTGTCGCCAAGGAGATCCGGGAGGACGTCCGCTCCCTCGAGCAACTCATGGAACGGCTCGGGATCCCCCGCAGGAACCAGCGCGCGATGATCGGTGAGCTCGCTCACGCCGTCGGTCGGCTCAAGTTCGGCGGCGTCCTTCACCGCGGGTCGGCCGTCGCGACCCTGGAGGAGCTCGAGATGCTCGCTCTCGGGATCGAGGGCAAGCTCGCGCTCTGGGGGGCCTTGCAGCACGGGGCTAACGACGACGGCTCGCTTGGTCCGGAGCTCGATGGGCTCATCGCCCGCGCTCGGACCCAGCGCGAGCTCGTGGAGGAGCTGCGGCTCAAGGCAGCCGAGGCGGTCGTCCGGGAGTCACAGCGGGATACGAAGACTCGCCCGGGGCAGCCCGTCGCAGACTCGTGAGCCTGCCCCGCGGCTTGATGCGCGATGACTGCTACACGAAGTCGCTCGGTGCGGCTCGTTGTCCGGCCAGCACAGGCGCCGTCCGCTCGACTCGGACGCCGACGACCCGCTCGAGGTAGTCGAGCGCAATCCGCTCGTCGGCCTGGTCCACGCACGCGCACGCCGGCGCGAGGACGGTCACCTTGTAGCCGAGCTCGCGCGCGGCGATCGCGGTCTGGGCAACGCACATCTCGGTCGCCGTACCGGCGAGCAGAAGCCGGTCGACGGAGAGGTCGGCGAGGAGGAACTCGAGCGGCGTCGAGTCGAAGGCCGAGTAGCGCGTCTTGAGGACGAAGCGATCGCCCGGGGGCGGGCGCACCGCCTGGACGAGCTCGCCGGCCCGGCCCTCCTCGACCGCGCGCCTGACCAGCCCGGGCGCGTCGCCGTCCCAGTGCCCTCCGTGGTCGTTCGCGTAGATGACCGGCACGCCCTTGGAGCGGGCTCGATCGAGCGCCGCGACGAGGCCGCCGTGGCGCTCACGATAGGACGCCAGCAGCGCGTCTCCGTCCTCGTGACGAAAATCCTTGATCACGTCGACCAGCAACAGCGCGTCGTTCATCCCGTCGCAAGCGATACCCGCACGGCGGGATCGGCGAAACGACGTCGGAAGGGGAGAACGCACGTAGCGCCCTGCCCTACCGTCCGCCGTCCCTCTGGGCCTCTGGCATTTCACGGAACCTGTGCGAGCCGGCCTGCGGCGCGAAGCTGGTCGTACTCCCCGTTGTAGAAGCCGCCTGCGACTTCGGTGACGCCGAGCGCCACGAGCTGGGCCAGCCTTTCGAGGCAGCGTGAAGGTGGGCCTGCGATCGCGAAGTCGTCGATGAGGTCGTCCGTGAGGAAGTCCATCTCCGCGGCTGCCGTATTGCCGTGATCCTTGTAGTAGTCGTAGTCGGCGCTGGCGGTGCGGCGGGCCTCGACCACGCGGGTGAGCTCGGACGGCATGCCGTGGTTCGGGTTCCGGCGCATCACGTCCTCGATGTGGTTGGCGGCCGAAGGCGGCGCCCACCGGCACGCATGCCGCGCTTCGTCGAGGTCGTCGGATACCCACAGGCCGCAGAGGAGCGAGATCTCGACGGTCTCGGGGTCCCGGCCTGCGTCGGTTGCGCCTTCGTGCACCTGGTCGATCGCCCACCGCACCGCGGTCGGGTTCACGCCGACCTGGATCTGCACGATGTCGGCCAGAGCCCCGGCGAGCCGGAGGTTCTTGGGCCCGGTGGCGGCCATCATGATCGGCACTTCGGCCCGGGCCCACTTGATGTGTGCGTTGGAGCCGTCGACGTCGACGTCGGTGCCGCGCGTGAGGGCGCGGATCTTCGGCACCACCTCGGCGAGGCGTCGGGTTGCCACCGGCTGGCGGCCGAGCGTCCTGACCGCGTTGTCGCCGCGACCGATACCGAGGATCATCCGACCCGGGTGGAGGTCGGCGAGCGTTGCGGCGACACTTGCCGTAACGGTGTAGTGGCGCGTGGTCGGGTTGGTGACTCCCGTTCCGAAGGCGATTCGCTCGGTCGCGGTGAGACCGTGGGCGATGTACACGTAGACGTCGTGGTAGAGCATGTGCCCGTCGACGACCCAGATCCTGTCCCAGCCAGCCTCCTCGGCGACCTTCGCGGACGCGAGAAACGTGTCGAGGTCGTGCGGGAGGATGTACGCGCCGAGCTTCATCAGTCTCCTCTCGTTGCCGGCGGCCGGTCACGGCCCGTTGTCAGGAGAGCGGCGAGGGTCTTCACGTTGTCGTCGGCACTCCAGCTGGACGCGAGCAGGCCGGCGATCTCCGGCGTGTCGTCGAGACGGGGTGCGTGGTGTCGGGCGTCCTGGAACTCGAAGCCGACGAGGGCTGGGTATCCGACCCGGGCATCGAGGTAGGCGAACAGGGAGACCCGCGGCGCGAGCCTCGTGACGCGGTAGGGAACGTGCGGGTCCGGCTGCAGATAGAGGACGTCCCGAGCATCGGAATAGTGGGGACGGACACGACCCAGGGGGTGCTCGCGAGTGCCCTGCGACCAATAGCGGCGGAAGGCGCCCCACTGGTCGTCGAGCCGAAACCAGGTGTGGAGATGGAGCTCGCCGTCGATTCGCCGGGTGCCCGCGAGGCAGAGCTCGGCCGGAGCGTCAACGCTCGGTCGACACCAGATGAGGTGGGGTTGATGCTCGACCGAGTCCCCGTTCGGCCCGGTGGCAACGAAGCGCCAGATCTCATGGGCGCTCTCGAGGGCGGCGAGTGCGACCGGGACGAGCTCGGCGCGCTGCGGGTCCCGCTCGAGAACGTCGTCCCAGCGGTCGGGGATGCGGACAGTCGTGCCGGTCGGGTTCGTCCGCCCCGGCATGCTCTCCCGCAGCAGCTGACGGCCTTCGGCGGCCGATGTGGCCAGAGGGATGACAGGGCAGGTCGCGCCCTCAGCCATGCGGAACTGCGGCAACGGCTTCGACCTCCACCTTGATCCCGGGGAGGGCGAGCGCGCTGACCTCGACGAGCGTGCTGGCAGGACGGGTCTCGCCGAAGAACTCCCGTCGCACGGGTGTCATGTGGGGACGGTCCTCGATGTCGGTCAGGTAGATCGTGAGCTTGAGGACGTGCGCGAAGTCGCTGCCGCTGGCGCGCAGAACGTGACCGAGGTTCTCGAAGGTCTGCCGCGCCTGGGCGAGGAAGTCGCCCTCCCCGACCAGCTTCCCGTCCTTGTCCAGCGGCACGCACCCTGAGACGAACACCAGGTCTTTCAGGCGCACGGCGTCCGAGTAGTGACCCAATGGGCTGACGAGCTCCGGCGCGCGAATCTCCTCCTGGAGTGGGCCACCGCCGACTGCTGCCATTCCGCCTGCCTCCTGTTGTGGGGATCTCTACGTCGGGTCCTGCCGGCGGCGAAGAGCGGCTGTCTGCTCGAGGTCGACCACGAGCTTGTCGCCGCCGAGAGCGACGCCGTAGTGGGTCCGCGCCTCGTCCGCCGTGAGATAGCCGTCGCGGGCGTCCGCGAGCGTTTCCTCGGGATCCCGCTCGAACGGTGGACCGTACCCGCCGCCCAGCGGCGACTCGAACCGAAGGACATCGCCGGCGGCGACGCGGAGACCGGAGAACTTGGACGGGAGGATGGTCTCGGCGCCGCCGGCCGCCACATGCGTCAGGATTCCGGTCCGGCCGTCGCTGCCACCGTGCACCCCCCGCGGTGGGTCGTAGCAGCGGTCGCCCTCGCAGGAGACCATCGTGTCGACGAGGAAGCGGTTCTCGCGGACGGGCCCGAGACCGCCGCGCCAGCGGCCGGCCGCGGGCGCCGCATCGCGAAGCTCGTAGCGGTCGACCCGGATCGGGAACCGGATCTCGAGATCCTCGGTCGGCGTGTTCATCGTGTTGGCCATGAGGGTGTCGACCGCGTCCATGCCGTCACTGCCGCAGCGTCCGCCGTAGCTGCCCTCGTTGATCTCGATGTACGTCCAGTACTCCTGGGTATCGTCGCTCCAGCCGCTGTAGCTGACGAAGTACGTGTGCGCGGCGCTTCCTGCGATCGTCTTCTCGGGCGCGGCGTCGGCGAGAGCGAGGACGAAGCCGTCCGCGATCCGCTGGACGGGGCAGAACCGTGCGAAGGTCGCACGCGGGAAGTTCGGGTTGAAGATCGTCCCCTTCGGGCACACGATCTCGATCGGCCGGTAACAGCCCTCGTTCTGCGGGATGTCCTCTTCGACGATTGCCTCATCGAGGAAGACGCTCCGGGCGATGAAGTAGGCCGTCGAGCAGGTCGTCCCGAGATACGGGGCGTTGAAACCGGTCGCGACCTCCGCGTTGGAGCCCGTGAGATCAACCGTCACGTTGCTCCCGTCGATGATCACCTTGACGCAGACCTTGAGCGGCACGCCGCGCTCACGACCGTCGTCGTCGAGCCAGCCGACCGGCGCCTCGTACTCGCCGTCAGGAATCTTGGCGATCTCGGAACGCAGCATGTACTCCGAGTAGTCCATCCAGTCCTCGGCTGCGTCCATCACGGTCTGGGCCCCGTACTTCGCGAGCAGCGCCAGGAAGCGACGCTTGCCGACGAGACAGGCGGAGATCATGGCCTCCAGATCGCCGCGGTTGGCTGTTGCCGTGCGAGTGTTGTCGAGCATGTGCTGCCAGAGCTCCTCGTTGCGAACGCCGGCGGCGTACATGCGAACCGAGTCGTAGATCCTCCCCTCGGCCCAGAGATCGATCACGTCCACGTTGATGCCCGGATACGCGCCACCAATGTCGATCAGGTGGCAGGTGTCCGCCGACCACGCGACGAGCTCTCCTTCCCAGAATATGGGCGTAGCGACGCAGATATCCGGCGCGTGCACCGCTCCCTTGTAGGGATGGTTGTGGAAGATGATGTCGCCGTCCTCGATCTTCCCCTCGAGGCGTTCGAGGAAGCCGGGGATCATGCCGCGCATCGCGCCGTTGAGCAAGGGCGTCGACTGGCTCTCTGCGAGCTCGCGCCCGTGACGGTCGAAGATGCCCGCGCCGAGGTCCTCGCTCTCACGGGCCAGCTGCGAGTATCCGGTGCGCTGGAGGGTCGCAGCGATCTCCTTGGCAATCGCTCTGAAGTGGCCGCCGATCACGCGCAGCAGGATTGGATCCTCCAGGCGGCGTGCCGGCATGGTCAGTGCGGGCTCGGCGCTCACCGTGGCACCGCCTCGGTGCTCGAGATCACGATCGTTCCGTCAGCGCCGACCTGTGCGCTCAGAGCCGGCGGAACGAGGACAGTCGAGTCCTCCTGCTCGACGAGGGTCGGGCCCTGGAGGCCCTGGCCGGCGCGCAGCTCGCTTCGGTCGTACACCGGCGTGGCGACCATCCCGTGCCCGCCGAACCAGACCGGACGCTCACCTGACGATCGGGGCGGCCCGCTCGCCTCCGCCAGTGGCTCCAGCCGGATGCCGCCGAGGTGGCCCCGGCCGTTCACGCCGACGTTGACGATCTCCACCCTGCCGTCGCGAAACGCGTGCGCGAACTCGCGCTCGTGCGCCGCGTGGAAGGCCTCCGCGATCGCGTCGACCCACTCCGGCGCGCCAAGCCCCGTTGGAGCTCCGACGCGGATCTCGTACCCCTGCCCGGCATAGCGGCACTCCGCGTAACGCGCGACCGTCGTCCGGTCCTGCTCGAAACCGTCCCGTGCGAGCTGGGCTCTGGCCTCGCGTTCGAGGTTGGCGTACGCCGCCTCTACGTTGGCTTGGGCGGTTTCGGTGAGAAGCGTGATGAGCGAGACCGAGTAGCTGTGGATGACGTCGCTGCTGAGCAGGCCCATGGCCGACGCGATCCCGGGAAATCGAGGGGCCACGATTGCGGGAATTGCGAGCTCGCGCGCGATATCGGGCGCGAACAGCGGGCCTGCCCCGCCGAACGCAACGAGCGCGAAGTCGCGTGGATCGAGACCCTTGCGGACGCTGTTGAGCTCGATGGCGTCGATCATGTGCGAGGTCGCGACGCGGACGATTCCGGCGGCCGCCTCATCGAGCGCCAACCCGAGCGGCGTCGCGACCTGCTCCTGGATCGCCCGCGTCGCATGCGACAGCGAGATGCTCATCCGACCGCCGAGGAACGACGCCTCGTTCAGCCGCCCGAGCACGAGCTGTGCGTCGGTCACCGTGGGCTCCGTCCCGCCGCGCCGGTAACACGCCGGCCCGGGATCGGCTCCGGCCGATCTGGGCCCGACCTGCAGCATCCCACCACGGTCGACGTACGCGACGGATCCCCCGCCCGCGCCGATCGTGGCCACGTCGATCATCGACAGGCGCAGGTGGAAGCCGCCGATCTGGTTCTCGAGCCAATGCTTGTGGCGGACCTGCCCCTCGTGAATGACACCGATATCAGCGGACGTCCCACCGACATCGAGCGTGATCAGGTTCTGGAACCCGGCGGCCTGCCCGGTCTCGCGACCTCCGATCACACCGCCCGCCGGGCCGGAGAGCAGCATGCTCACGGGTCTGCGCGAAACGGTCTCCGTTGGCTCCACGCCACCCGAGGATGTCATGAACAACACGTCGCCCTGCACGCCTTCCTCGCCGAGGCGCCGACTCAGCCGCGCAAGGTACTCCCCCGTGACAGGGCCCACGTACGCGTTGACCACGACCGTGTTGAACGCCTCGTATTCCCGGTACTCCGGGCAGACCTCGTGGCGCAGCGACACGAATAGACCGGGCAACTGCTCCTCGAGCAGCTGCGCGACGCGCAACTCGTGTGACGGATCCATGTACGAGTGTAGGAAGCAAACCGCCACCGCTTCCACCTGCTCGTCCCGAAGTGTCCCGATCGCATCGAGCACGGCCGCCTCGTCGAGCGGTTTCGTGACCACCCCGGGCGGCTCGACGCGCTCCGTCACGGGCAACCGCAGATACCGCGGCACGAGCGGTTGCTTCTGCCACGGGAGCTCCTGGTAGAGGCTGTAGTTCATCGGCTTCTTGTGCCGGGCGATGTGCAGCACGTCCCGAAAACCCTCGGTCGTCACGAGGCCCACGCGCGCGCCGGAGCGCTGCAGCACCGTGTTGGTCGCCACCGTGGTCCCGTGGAAGACCAGGTCGAGATCCGACAGGCGCATCCCAGCCTTCTCGCATGCCCCTCCCATGCCCTCGACGGTCGCGATCGACGGGTCCTTCGGCGTGCTCGGAACCTTGTGCACGATCAGGTCGCCGCCGTCACCGAGCAAGAAGACATCCGTGAACGTCCCCCCAACGTCAACGGCGATCTGCCTCACGACACCCTCCTTCCACCCGACGTCTCGAGCATGGGCGACGGGACGTCGACCCAGCTGGGTGAATCCGGCAGAGGCATCGCCCCCACCGCCCGAACACCGAGGCCGTACAAGCCTTCCCCGCCGGTCAGTCCGCGCGGATCTCCACGGCGCATCAGGAAGTGGCGGCGGACGACAGACCCGGTCAGGCGGCCGCCGCTATGGAGTGCCTGGAAGCCAACCCGCGTTGCTATCGACGTCCTGGTCGCGGCGGAACTCCGTGCACTCGACGCGCACTCCATGACGGATCGGGCCGGGGACGAACGCGGATACCCGGCCGCGTCCGCTGCCGAGCGGAGCCGTCTCACTGTCCTCCGACAGCGCGGCGACAGCGTCCGGAACGTCGTCGACACCGAAGCAGATGTGATGGATCCCCTCGCCGTGCTCTTCGAGGAAACGGGCGATCTCGCTGTTCTGGTCGAGCGGCTGCACAAGCTGCAGGTACGCATCGCCGCAGTCGAGGTACGTGAGGCGCACCCGGGGCCCTCGATCTCGTCGCTCGTGACTACCGCGAGGCCCAGCCGATCCCGGAAGTGCATGAGCGCGGTCTCGGTGTTGCGAACCACAAGCCCGACATGATCGAGTCGACGGATCGTCGTCGTCGCGGGCCCCGGAGATGTTCCTGTCATACGAGTAGACGATTGACGATACGATCACAGACTACGGGAGTGCGGTGCAACGTGCCGGCGGCCGGCTCAAGTGAGCGACAGGCAGCGCGCTCAGCCGGTGGCGACGGTCCGCTCAGCGGCCTCCGGCAGCGTCCGTTCACGCCAGAGCCGTTCCACGTCGTCGAGGTGGGTGCCCATAGCCTCCCGGGCACCGTCGGTGTCCCCGGCCACGATCGCGCCGAGGATCCGGCGATGGTAGTCGACCGCCATCTCTCGCGCTTCTGCCGAGAACGCGAGGTTCTCGCGCCTGATCTCGAGCTGGACGTCACCGATCGCGTCAAGCACTACCAGGTACAGCTCGTTGTGAGTTGCGCGTGCAACCTCCCGGTGGAACTCGACGTCGTTCACAGCCGCTGACTCGACGTTGCCGATTGAGGCCTCGAAGCGCTTGCAGGCCTCGGTGAGGCTCACGATGTCCTTATCGCTCCGCTGTGCCGCTGCGACGCCGGCCATCTGGACCTCGAGCGTCCTTCGCACCTCGTGTACCTTCGGATAATCGAGCGTGGAACCGCGAAGAAACAGGCTCATCGACTCGCTGACGGCCGCCGCATCGACAGCCGCAACCCGGAGCCCGCTTCCGGACCGTACCTCGATCACGCCTTTCGCCGCAAGGGCTCGGACCGCTTCGCGGACGACGGTACGTGAGACGCCGAACTGCTCGCCGAGCTCGCGTTCCGATGGCAACCGGTCACCAGGCTTAAGCCGTCGTGAGAGGATCGTCTTCAGCATCATGTCCGCGACCTTGTCGGAGAGCCGCGGCTCGCGGCTCACCCGCTCGAAGAGTTCCGCCTTGCCCGCCTCGGCCCGCTCGTCTGCAGCCATCATTCGGCTTCCGAGACTACACCATGCCGCATTCCAGACGCCGTAGTCCAGATTGCGCTACGGACCTGGACCCCGGCCGGCTATGGCCCGAGGGCGTCGATCTTTCTCTCGAAACGGTCAGGCACGCCGGCGACGGCTCCGGTGTGGCTCGTCGACGAGGGCGACGATGCGGCGGAGCGCCTCCGCCACGCTACTCCGCCGCGGCGAGGAAGGCTCGCTGGTCCTCGACATAGCGTTGGATACCGTCGCGGACCGACCCGTACTGCGGCTCCCAGCCGAGCTGCTCGCGGGCGTTCTCGATCGAGAGCTGCCCGCGCAGCTCGACGATCGGCTTCTCGGCGTCGGCGAGCTCTTCCCCGATCTCGATGTCGGCGCCCGGCACGAGCTCCATGACGATCCTGGCGACTTCGGTCGTCGTCACGAGCGGACGGCCGGTTGCCCCGTAGAAGATCCGGTCGGCGTCGTCGGGCGCTGCGAGCATCGCGACGACGAGCCCCCCGATATCGCTCGCGTGCGTGTAGTCGCGCGGGTGCTTGCCGCCGAACTCGAACCTGAGCTTCTCCCCGCGGACCGAGCCCTCGACCATCTGCTTGATGGGCCCGACCAGGGAGTCATGCCTAGCCCGTAAACGGCCGACGGTCTAATCGTGCGGAAGTTGATGCCGTGTGTCTGGTGATAGGCGAAGCAGAGTGCCTCCGCGGCCGCCTTCGAGCAGCCGTAGAAGTCCGTCCCGGGGCCTCTGTCGGCGAGGAAGATCGGATGCTTCGCATCGATCGGCTCGTACTCGACCCCGGGAATGACCCCGATCGAGGAGAAGTTGACGATCCGCTCGACGTCGAACGCGATCGCAGCCTCGAGCACGTTGACGACGCCGCCGACATTGACGCGGAACATCGTCGTCCGGTTTGCTGCGAGCACCGTCGGATTGATGATCGTTGCCATATGGACGATCTCGTTCACACGATGCGTGCGCACGACGTCGAAGAAGCGGGCCGTGTCGTCGATCGAGCCGCGCTCGAAGACCACCTCCTCGATGCGCCCGCCGATCACGAAGCGTCCCTCCGGCGAGGGCTCGTTGACGTCGAAGCCGACAACGCGCTCACGGCCCGAGTCGAGCAGTGCTCGGACGACGTGGCAGCCGACGAAACCGCCGCCGCCTGTGACGACCGCGACGCTCTCGGCCGGCGGCCGGCGCTCGCGCTCCCTCGGGCCGACCGCGACCCGCCCGATGCCCTCCTCAAAACCCTCCGTGCTCACGAAGCCCTCCGACACGAGCCCTCCTTCCGAGGCCGCTTGCGCCAAATCCGCCATCCCGCTTGCGCCAATCCGTCATACAGGCGTACGATCCGACCGGATTCTATGGCGGAGCTACCGACGCGGTACGAGCTCTGGTACGGGCGGGACGAGCCGCCGGTGGAACGACGTCTCCTGCGCGCCGGCCCGGTCGAGTTCCAGCTGGAGAAAACCGACCTCCGCTACGGCCGTGCCGGACCGACGGAGGTCGTCCGCCGCCTCTACGTCGCCATCCGCGACAGCGAGTGGAACACGATCCCGGCCGAGGTCTCCGGGCTGGAGGTCGAGGCGACGGAGGATCGGTTCACGATCCGCTTCGAGGCGAGGAACCGAGCCGATCAGATCGACTTCCGCTGGCAAGGCGCGATCGAGGGAGTGGAAGGAACCGTTACGGCAGAGCTGGACGGGGTGGCCGAATCCGACTTCCTCTACGGCCGGATCGGCTTCTGCGTGCTGCATGCGCCCAACTGCGCGGGGCGCCCGTACCGGGCCCGGACGCCCAGCGGGCCGATCGAGGGTGAGCTGCCGCTCCTGGTCGGCCCCCAGGAGATCCGGCACGGCACGGTCTACCCGCTCTTCCCGTCCTACGAAGAGCTCGAGATCGACCTCGACGATGACACGACTGTGCGCTTCGCCTTCGAGGGCGACCTCTTCGAGATGGAGGACCAGCGCAACTGGACGGACGGCTCGTTCAAGACCTACTCGACGCCGCTCGCCCTCGGCTATCCCCACCAGGCCCGGAAAGGCCAGGTGATCCGCCAGCGCATCGTGATGTCGTGTCGTTGCCCGGCCGGGACGGGCAGCGACCCGTACGGCCAGACATCGGCAACGCTCACCCTGGGCGAGGCGCTGTCGCGGCGCCTGCCGCAGATCGGCGTGGGCATGGCGAGTCACGGCAACCCGCTGTCCGAACGCGATGCGGCCCTGCTCCGCTCCCTGCGGCTCGACCACCTGCGGTTCGATCTCCACGTCGGCGAGCCTCAGCAACGCCCAAGCCTCGAGCAGGCGGGCCGCGACGCCCTGGCGATCGGAGCGGCGCTGGAGCTCGCCGTCTTCGTGACGGACGATGCCGAGCGCGAGCTCGTCGAGCTTGGCTCGATGCTCCCGCTGGACGGCGTCGCCGTCGCCCGCGTGCTCGTCTTCCACGAGAGCGAGAGGGTGACGAACGCCCGCTGGGTCCGGCTTGCCCGTGAGCATCTGGGGCCCTTGCTCGGGGCCGTGCCCTTCGCCGGTGGGACGAACGCCTACTTTGCCGAGCTCAACCGCGACAGGCCCGACGCGGAGACCGTCGACGCTATCGCGTATTCGGTCAACCCGCAGGTGCACGCATTCGACGAGGCCTCGATCGTGGAGACTGCCGAGGCGCAGGCCGACACGGTGCGCTCGGCGGGCGCGTTCTCGGCCGGCAAGCCCATCGTCGTCGGACCTGTCACGTTTCTGCCGCGCTTCAACCCTCACGCAACCGGGCCCGACCGTGCGCCGGCTCCGGGCGAGCTCCCCGCGCAGGTCGACCCGCGCCAGATGTCCCTCTTCGGTGCGGCCTGGACAGTCGCCAGCGCAAAGCACCTCGCCGAGAGCGGCGCGGCCGCCGTCACGTACTACGAAACGACGGGCTGGCGGGGTGTCGTCGAGACGGCGGAGGGCCCGCCGCTCCCCGAGCGCTTCCCGTCTATCCCCGGCATGGTCTTCCCCATCTACCACGTGCTCGCCGACCTTGCCGACCGCGAGCAGGCTGCGGTCGTCGCGCTCGAGAGCTCTGCGCCGCTCGCGGTCGAGGGCCTCGCCCTCGTCGACGAGGACTCGCTTCGGCTTCTCCTCGCCTCCTTCGTCCCCGTGGCACAGGACGTCGCGCTCGTGGGGCTCCCTGAGGGGACGGCGTTGCTGCGCCGCCTGAACGAGAGCACGGCCGAGGCGGCGCTCTTCGACCCGGAAGGGTTTCGGTCAGCCGCCGAGCGGGTCGCTCCGGCCGGCAGCCGGCTCGAGCTGGGTCTCGCTCCGTTCGAGGTCGTACGCATCGACCTCGCTCGTGCCTGAGCCTGCCGGCGTGGCGCCGTGGGTGGGCAATCAGTAGGATGGCGCACCGGTATACCAGTCACGGAGGAAGCTCATGAGGATCGCGGTAGTGGGGGCCGGAGCGATGGGGTCGATTGTCGGCGCGGGCTTCGCCGAAGCCGGTCACGACACGGTTCTCGTCGACGTCGTCCAGCCGCTCGTCGACAAGATCAACGCTGACGGCGTCACCGTTCGCGACAAATCAGGCGAGGAGCGGACGACCCGGATCGAGGCGACGACCGACCCGGCGCAGGTCGGCCCAGTCGACGTCGTCATCGTGTTCGTCAAGTGCTACCAGACGGAGGCGGCCGCGCGGGCGGGAGCACCTCTGGTCGGCGACAGCACCGTGGTGGCCTCGCTCCAGAACGGTTGGGGCAACGAAGAGGTGCTCGCTCAGCATTTCGGCGCCCGGCGAGTCGTGGCCGGCGTGACGTACAACTCCGGCAGCTTCCTCGAGCTCGGCAAGGTTGCGCATACGAGCGACGGCCCGACTCTCGTCGGACCGTTCGAGGGTACGTCCCTCGACGGTGCACGCCGGCTCGGGGAGGCGCTCTCCTCCGCCGGCTTCGAGGTCGACGTCACCGAGACGATCCGGAGCGAGATCTGGAAGAAGTTGATCCTCAACGCCGCCACGCTGCCTACCGCGGCGCTCAGCGGCCTCCGCACAGGACCGCTTGGCGAGCCGGGCCCGATGCTCGACCTGATCGACGCGGCGGCGCGGGAGGCCGCAGCCGTCGCGCGGGCCGCCGGATACGACATCGATCCTGAGGAGCGGATCGAGACGATCCACAGATTGCTCTCCCGCGGCGGCGACGGCAAGGCGTCGATGCTCCAGGACTTCGAGGCGGGTCGACGGAGCGAGATCGAGGTGATCACGGGCGCTGTGCTACGGGAGGCGGAGGGGCACGGCGTGGACGTTGCGGTCAATCGAGCGCTGTTCGCTCTGGTCGAAGGTCATGAGCGGGCGCGCGGGATCGCATGAGCACCACGATCACCTTCTGGGGCGCCGCCGGCTTCGAGATCACGTGGCCTGGTAGGCGCCTCCTCGTCGACCCGTTCCTGACCGGAAACCCAGCGTCCCCTCTCGCACCCGACACGGTCGAGACCCCGGACGTGATCCTCGTCAGCCACGCCGCCTTCGACCACGTTGGCGACACGGCCACAATCGCGAAGCGAACAGGTGCTCCGATCATCTGCGGCGGCGACGTCCGCATCCTGCTCATGGACCAGGGTGTCGACGGCGACCAGATCCAGGCAACCGTCTGGGGCATCGTCACCGAGGTCGCCGGTGTCGTCGTCCGGCCGGTCGAGTGCCATCACTGGTCCATGTCTCGCCTGAGCAGTGGGGAGACACTGAGCGGAACGCCGCTCGCGTTCATCTTCGAGACAGAGCCAGGCGTCCGGATCTACCACTACGGCGACACCGCGATCTTCGACATGCGACTCATCGGTGAGCTCTATGGGCCCACAATCGGCCTGCTCGGCTGCACGAATCCGCAAGAGCTCCTCGACGCGGTTCCAGGGCCCGGCCGCTTCCTCACGGGCGAGCTGTCGCCCGACGAGGCGGCACGCGCAGCCGAGATGCTCGGCGTCGAGCTCGCGGTAGCGTGCCACTACCTGGCGAAGAACCCGGACGTCGACGAGTTCCTCGAGCTCGTGCCGAAGCACGACTCGACCGGACGGCGCAAGGCGCTGGCTCCACGCGTCGGCGAGTCGATCGTGGTCGAGGACCGCGACTATCGAATCGAGGGAAGCCCCTAGTGCGTCTCCTCACCTACGAGAAGAACGGCAAGGTAGCCGTGGGGATCCGCGTACCCGACGGCATCGCGCCTTCGGGCTACGACGACATGGTGCGGCTGATCGAGGATGGAGCAAGCGGGCTCGAGCGCGCGTACGCTGCCGCAGAGAGCGCGGCCGGCGCTGGGCAGCTCGTCGAGCCGGATCGAGTCCTCGCCCCGATCCCGCGCCCCCGACTGATGCTCTACATGGGCATCAACTTCAAGAGCCACGGCGATGAGCTCAGCGCCGAGATGCCCCCGCCACCGTCTATCCCGCTCTTCTTCTCGAAACTACCGAGCGCGGTGATCGGGCCGGGGGAGCCGATCGTCATCCCGACGCCCGAGACCCAGGCCGACTACGAGGTCGAGCTCGCCTGCGTCATCGGTCGGACGACGAAGAAGGTCCAGGCTGTAGACGCATACGGCTACGTCTTCGGCTGGACCGTGGCCCACGACGTGAGCGCCCGGGACGTCCAGATGACGGAGAATCAGCTCACCCTGGGGAAAGGACCCGACACGTTCGCTCCGCTGGGACCCGAGATCGTGACCGCGGACGAGATCCGGGACCCAACCGGACTTCAGGTCGCGACATTCCTCAACGGCGAGCGGATGCAATGGGCCTCGACCTCCGATCTGATCTGGACGTTCAACCAGCTGATCGAGTACGCGAGCTCCTACGTCACCCTCGAGCCCGGCGACATCGTCACATCCGGGACCCCGGCGGCATCGGCTACTTTCGCGACCCACAGCGGTGGCTGACGCCGGGCGACGAAGTGACCGTCGAGGTCGAAGGGATCGGTCGGCTGACGAACCCCGTAGCCGCAGGCTGGGGACGTGCCTGAGCCGTTTCGAGTTGGTCTGACGAGGGATGTCCGTCAGCCGGACGGCTCCGTCGCCGTCGGAGACATCGGGCTTGGGCTCCTCGAAGAGGCGGCGGGGATCGAGTGGGAGTTCCTCGCCGAGGACGTGGACGAATTCAGGCCGGTCGACATCGAGGGCTTCGACGCCATCCTCGTCTTCTCCCCCGCTGTAACCGCCCGGGCACTCGCCGGGGCGGAGCGGCTGACGCTCCTGGCGCGGCTCGGTGTCGGCTACGACCGGATCGATGTCGAGGCCTGTACCGATCGGGGCGTCATGCTCACAATCGCCCCCGACGGCGTCCGCCGACCCGTTGCCGCTGCCGCGATGGCGTTCGTCCTCGCTCTCGCATACCGGCTGCCACTCCTGGACCGTCTGGCTCGCGAGAGCCGCTGGAACGAGGGGAAAAGCCAGATGGGCATAGGGCTGTCAGGCCGCACCCTCGGCCTAGTCGGTCTGGGCAACATCGGACGTGAGATCGCAGTGCTCGCGAAGCCGTTCACCTGCGCGTGATCGCCACCGACCCGTATGCCGACCCGGAGGATGCAGCCGGCCGCGGCGTCGAGCTGGTCGAGCTCGAGACGCTCCTTGCTACGGCTGACTTCGTGTGTGTGGCCTGCCCGCTCACCGGGGAGACGCGGCATCTCGTCGACGCGGCCGGCTCGCGCTCATGAAGCCGGGCGCGTACCTCGTCAACATCGCGCGCGGCCCGATCGTCGACCAGCATGCCCTCACCGTGGCGCTGGGGGAGCGCCGTATCGCCGGCGCCGCGCTCGACGTCTTCGAGGAGGAGCCGCCCGACGCTGCAGACCGCCTCCTGGCCCTCGACAACGTGATTCTTTCGCCGCATGCGGTGGCCCTGCCCGGACGAGTGGGCGTTGACGACGGGGCAAAGCGCCTCGGCGGAGTACTCGACGTCGCGGCAGGTCACGTGCCTCGCCCACGTCGTCAATCGCGAGGCGCTCGACCGCCCGGCGCTGACGCGAAGCTTCGACGCTATGCCGTCCGGGAGGCGGAGGCATGAAGGACAACGCGGTGAAGCGTGCGCTGGAGGCCGGCGGCACGTCCCTCGGGACGATGGTGTTCGAGTTTTCGACAACAGGCTTCGCGCGCCTGGCGGCTGGGGCTGGAGCCAATTCGCCTGTTTCGACATGGAGCACACCGGCTGGAGCATGGAGACGATTCGAACCCTCATGGCGACATCGCGGGCGGCCATATCGTCCCGCTCGTCCGCGTCCCCGCCGACAGATCACGATTACATCTCGCGCGTGCTCGATCTCGGCGCCCTCGGGGTCATGCTGCCGATGGTCGAGAGTGAGGAGCAGGCCCGGCACATCGTGTCCTGGACCCGTTACCCGCCAGCGGGCACACGGGGCTCGGCTCCTGACCGCGGACGACTACGAGAACGACAACCGCGTCGCCACGATGGCGAAGGCGAACCGCGAGATCATGGTCATCGCGCAGATCGAGACGAAGGCAGGCGTCGAGGCCGTCGATCAGATCGCCGCGGTCGACGGCGTCGACGTCCTTTGGATAGGCCATTACGACCTCACGAACTCGCTCGGCATCCCCGGACGGTTCACCGACACGCTCTACACGGACGCCCTGAAGCGCGTGCTGGCGGCAGCAGCCGCGAACGGCAAAGCCGCCGGGATCATGGCCGGCACGCCCGAGGACGCCGTCCGTCACATTGCGTTGGGCTTCCGTGCCATCTCCTTCAGCGACATGGGCATCTACGAGGCAGGCCTCCGTTCCGCGCTGAAGGTAGCGCGGGAGGCCGCCGGCGTGGGCGAGAGCTGAGAGCCTCCAGAGGTACCGCCCGCGCCGCGTGTCGAGGAACGCCGAGACCACTCGGGTGGCCGTGGTGACCGGCGCCGGCTCCGGCATCGGCGCCGCGGTCGCGCGACGCTTCGCCGAGCGGGGCGTGGCCGTCGCGCTCGTCGGACGGACGCCCGAGAAGCTCGAGGCTGTCGCCACCGAGATCGGCGCGGCCGGCGGCATCGCCCATCCTGTCCCAGCCGACCTTGCCGAGCGGGATGCTCCAGCGGCGGTGACCGCCGAGACACTCGCTGCGCTGGGGCGAATCGACGTGATCGTCAACAACGCCGGCACGGTGAGCCTGACCCCGCTCGAGGACGTGACGGTCGAGCAGTTCGATCGGGAGTACGCAGTCAACGTTCGCGCCGCGCTGTTGCTCGTGCAGGCTGCCTTGCCGGCGTTGAGGCGCTCCGAGGGCACCGCGGTGGTCAACATCAGCTCGGCGGCGGCGTGGCTCTACCGGCCTGGGCAGGCGGTGTACGGCGGGAGCAAGGCAGCGCTCGAGTATCTGACGCGCTCACTCGCCGCAGAGCTTGCCCCCGAACAAATCAGAGTGAACTGCGTGGTCCCGGGCCCGGTCGATACGCCGATCCTCGGCCAGGTCGCCGACGATGTCGCCGCTGCGAAGGACTACCTCGTCCGCATGACCCCGCTCGCCCGGATGGGGACCCCCGAGGAGGTCGCGTGGTGGATCGTCCAGCTCACCGAGCCCGAGGCTTCCTGGATCACGGGCGCCGTCCTGCACGTAGACGGCGGCCGTTCTCTCGGCCCACCAGTAGCATGCTAGGTCTGGCTACGTGAGGGAGGCGCGTATGCGACTGACCGACGACCAGCTGGCGCAGTTCGATCGCGACGGATTCCTGCTCTTTCCTGACCTCTTCTCGGCTGAGGAGATACGAGATACTGCGGGCCGACGTAACGAGGCTTGCGACCGTCGAGGCCGACCACATCTTCCGCGAACGCACCGGAGGTGTGCGGACGATCTTCCGCGTTCACGAGACCGACGGTGCCACGCGCTCCGATCCCTTCCGCGCTCTCTCGCGGACGCCGCGGCTGCTCGAGCCCGCGATGCAGGTGCTCGGCGACGAGGATCTCTACATCTACCACTCGAAGATCAACACGAAGGTCGCGATCGAGGGCGCGGTGTGGCTCTGGCACCAGGACTACGGCTACTGGTACTGGGACGGCATGCCAGCAACCGACAACATGGCGACGTTCATGGTCAGCTTCGACCACGCGACCGAGCTCGGGCGGCTCCTCTACCTCGTGCCCGGGACACACAGGCTCGGACGGCCAGGAGCCGTACGCCGACGAGGAGACGACCTCGTACAAGCAGTGGACGATCGCGAAGGAGCGCTTGATCGAGATCCTCGAGAGCTCGCCCGACCCCGTGCCCGTCACCGGCCCGCCCGGCACCGGGGCGCTCTTCCACTGCAACATCCTCCACGGCTCGGGCCACAACCTTTCAGCCCATGATCGCTGGCAGGTCTACTACGTGTTCAACCCGGTGGCCAACAAGCCGCACGACGTCGAGAACCCCCGGGCGACTACGTCCGCTCCACGAACTACGAGCCGATCCGGATGGAGGACAACGAAGGGATTCTCAGTCACGCCGCCGTTCACGCGTGACGCCACGCGTCCCTATCCCGTGCGTGCGTCCTGGATGAGCTCGTCGAGCGGAGTCCAGAACGTCGCCGTCGCCTTCTCGCCCAGGCCCTTCAACGCTTCGTGCCTCGCCGGAAACGTCGGTGTGGAGCGGATAAGCCGGTACTCCTTCAGCTCATCTGGGTAATCCTCCAACCATTTGAGGAGAACCTCTGCGCCGTGGGTTCCGACAACCTCGTCCTGGTCGCCGGCGAGGATGAGGACTTCCATCGGGCTCGGGGGAAGACGATGGGCATCCCCAGCGCGTCGATCTGGCCGACAGGGAAGATGCTGTAGACGGCCTCTGGTACGGGCAAGCCCCAGCGCTCCGCGAAGGATGCGTACACGAACGCGAGCGTCCCGCCGAACGAGAACCCGGCGGCGATCACCGGAAGGTCCTTCGCGCCAAGCTCCCGGAATCCCCGCTGTAGCCCTACCCGAAGAGGATCGATCGTCAGGGCCTCCACGTCGCCGCTCGCGCCCTCCTGGTAGGCCGGAAAGAGAACCGTGCTGCCCTCCTCGCGAAGGTGCTTGAACCAGTAGCGGTGCCAGTCGAACGGGCTGGTCGCGGTCCAGCCAGTGCGAAGAAGACGACGATGCTCCGAGCCGGCCCGAGCGAGTCGAGGATCCACACCTGTTCCGCTCCTTCTCCGTACGCTCGCTCCGGACGCTCGGGCTCGACTCGAGACGCACCGACGGACGCCGCGCCTCGGCCGGACTCCCCTCCGCAGGCGGCAACGGTCTCGAAAACCCCGAGTGAGAGCGCGACCGCGGAGACCCGCCCCAGGAGCTCTCGTCGCGAGAGCGGGCCGGTCAACCTCTGACCGCGCCGAACGTGAGCCCGCGCACGAGATGACGCTGCACGATCAGTCCCAGCGTGAGGCCGGGGATCATCGAGAGCACTGCGAGCGCGCCGAGCTCGCCGAGCAGACTCGCCTGGACGCCGATAAAGCTGGACACGACCACGGGCAGAGTGACGGTCTCCGTGCTCGTGAGGACGAGAGCGAAGAGAAAGTCGGTCCAGGCGAAGATGAAGCTGAAGACGGCTGCGGAGACGAGGCCCGGCGCCGCCAGCGGCATCGCCACCTTCCAGAGCGCCTGGAAGCGGGTGAGCCGTCGACGAGCGCCGACTCCTCGATGTCGGGCGGGATCTGGCGGAAGTACGTGAACATCATCCAGACCGTGAACGGCAGAGTGAACACCGTGTAGAGCAGGATCAGCGCGAAATACGTGTCGAGCAGGTTGACCTTCTGAAACAGCAAGAACATGGGGATCACTGCGGCGACGGGCGGCATCATCCGCTGTGAGAGAATCCAGAACGAAAGGTGCTTGCCGCCGGTCCGGAAGCGCGCGATCGAATAGGCGGCTGTCGCGCCGATGATGACCGAGGCGACCATCGTCGCGGTCGCGACGATGATGCTGTTCTTGAAGCCCTCCCAGCCCGGAGCCCCCCGAGGACCCGCCAGTGCGCCCCGGTTGGATCCGACGGGAACCAGACAGGCGGCTGGGCGTTGTATTCCCCCGCGGGTTTGATCGAGGTCACGGCGATCCAGTAGAGCGGGAAGAGGACGAACGCAGCTGCGAGCAGGACGAGGGCGTACTTGAGCACGGCGCCGACGGACACCCGACGACCGAACAGGTGAAGGTCCCCGAGCGACGAGCCGCACTGACTCTGCGCGCCGGAACTGCCACGGTCAGACCGGCTCCGCGGTCATCAGCCGGCGCACGAGCCAGTAGGCGATGAACGAGATGACGACGAGGAACATCCAGCTGCCTGCGGATGCCTCACCGAAGTTGAAGAGCGTGAAGCCCTGCTCGTAGAGGAAAAGGGAGGCGGTGTACGTCGACATGCCCGGCCCCCCGCCGGTGAGCGCGTAGATGATGTCGAAGATGCGAAGTGCGTCGATGAGGCGGAACGCGACAGCGACGATCATCACCGGGAGGAGCAGCGGGAAGGTCACCTCGCGGAACGTCTGCCACCGCGAGGCCCCGTCGAGCGCCGCCGCCTCGTACACGTCCTCCGAGATCGCGACGAGCCCGGCGAGGAGGATGACGAACATGAACGGTGTCCACTGCCAGGCATCTGTCACGACGATCGAGATCCAGTTCCACGGGGACTGGATCGACCAGATGATCTCGACGTCACCCGGCCAGATCAGGCTGAGGATGTAGTTCACGGGCCCGAACTGGGTGTCCCAGAGCAGCCGCCAGATCTGGCCGACGACCACCGGAGCCATGAACAGCGGGAGGATGAAGATCGGGATCAGGAACCGGCGGCCCCTGAACGGCCTCACCATTGCGAGGGCGAGCAGCAGTCCGAGCACGAGCTCGACCGCCACCACGACCGCGGCGAGCGCGACCGTCCGCCACAGGCTCGCCTGGGCAACCTCGTTCTTGATCACCCGTATGTAGTTCTGGAAGTCGTTCCAGGGATGCCCCTCGACCCGGAAGTCGAACTGGACGAAGCTGAGCCAGAGCGAATACCCGAGCGGGAAGATAGAGACCAGCAGGATGAGGATCACGACGGGGGCGACGAGGGTCCACCGGATGTGCCGGTCGGCCCACGTCGCAATGCCCCGTCGCGCTCCGCGCAGGGTGGCCGCGACCTCGGCGGTGCTCATCCGATCCCGAGTCGCGGCGTCCTCATCACTCCTGGTGGCCTCCTATGCCGACTGGCCGAGCGCCTCGATCGTCGTGTCCGGCGACGAGCCGGGCGTCTGCAGGTAGCTGTTCCACTGCTCGATCTGTGCATCCCGCCCCAGACGGTCGGAGATCGCGTTCATGTCGCTGACGGCCTGGTCGAGCGCCGCCTTGGGGTCTGTTCCACCCATCGCAGAGGTGACCGCCTGGTCGATGGCGAGTGAGTACTCCTGCCAGCCCAGAATCGCCCAGTCCGTGAACGCCGTGTTCGGGTTCGCCTTGAGCGTGTCGAGGTAGGCGCCGGCATCGGGCCAGAGACCTCGGTACTCCTCCGAGTCGTAGTGGGAGAGCCGGTACGGGTCGCGCAGCGCGATCGGCTGCGTCACCCGATTGAGCGAGACTCTGGGGCTCGTGATCCACTGCGTGGTCAGGTAGGCGGCCTCCTGGTTCTCCGAGTTCGTTGCGACGCAGCAGACGAAGCCTCCGGCGTGCCAGCCGCCGCCCGGCAGGTTGGTGTACCCAACCTTGTCCACGACGGTTGACTCGGCGACGAAGTCGAACCCCTCCTCCCCGGCGCCGCCATACCCGGCCGACCACCGGCCCGGAGGCGGCCACCAGTACATCGTCGCGGTGTTGCCCTGCAGCCAGGACGTGAGCACCAGCACGGCGTCGCGCTGCTCGACGCCGGGGGCCGCCGTCCCGTTAGCCGCGAGGATCTGCTCCATCGCCTGGACGCCGATCTCGTTGTTGATCTGCGGCTCGAAGCTCCCGGGATCGAAAGACACGCCGCCCTGGCCCTGGAACAGCGGCAGGAACGACCACTGCTGGGTCGACGGAGCCCGCCAGAAGTCGGCGCTGTATATCTCGGGCGCCCTCTCGTCGGTGATCTGCTGCGCGGTCGCGATCCACTCGTCGTAGGTCGTCGGCGGTTGCAGACCCATTTCCTCGAAGACGTCCTTGCGGTAGTAGAGGACGAACGTATCGCCGTCGTCGAAGAAGCCCCAGTTCTGCCCGTCGCGGACCGACATGCCCTTGTACAAGGGGTGGAAGTCCTCGAGGTCGGCCGGGTTGAGGTACTCGGCCATCCATTCGTGGATCGGAACGATCGCACCGGCCGCGACGAAGTCGGCGATCCAGGCGGGGGTGATCGTGAGGATGTCGTGAGCCCCCCGAGCCGGCGATGTGCTCTTGCAGACCCCGTGTGAAGAGGTCGGGATAGTCGAGCTCGACAACGTTGATCTTGATCCCGGTGAGCTCCTCCCACTCGGCACCCCACACGAGCTTGGGATCGTTCGCCTGGAGACCTGACTCCCAGGTGACGTTGAGCGTCGTCCCCGAGAATTGCTTGGCCGCCTCGACCGCGATCTCGTCGGACGCACCGCTCGGCCCCGTCGCTGGTGGAGCCGCGCCCGTCTCCCCAGCTGGCGGCTCGGCCGGCGGCTCTGCCGGTGCAGGCTCGGCGGGAGGCGCCGCCGCCTCGTCGTCGTCGCCGCCGCACGCCGCGACGAGCGAGCCGATCGCCCCGATCGACAATCCGAGCGCCGACGTGCGAGTGACGAACTCGCGACGGGAGAGTCGGCCCGCACTCAGTTGCTGAGCGAGGTCCCGTACCTCTCGCTCATCCGGCTTGCTCATGAACCCCTCCTTCCTCCTGCATCCACCCAACCTGTCGTACAGCGGGCCATCGGATTGAATGGCCCATCATCTCGGACGTCATCGGCAGCGTCAAGTTAGGTTTTCCCCGCCTGCGGACAGCGGTCGGGAAGTCCGCAACGAACGAGTACTAGCGTTGTCTCGAACAGGCCGAAGACGTGCGGGAGCATGCCCCGCGTTCACCGCGCGGAGTCACTTCGGGAACGTGCGGGCCGTTCCTGGACGACCGGGTTCGTCAGCTCGCCGATTCCGGACGCCGAGACCGTGACGACGTCGCCGGGCTCGAGAAACGCAGGTGGATGCATGAACGTTCCGCACCCGGCGGGCGTACCCGTCGAGAGACAGTCGCCCGGCTCGAGGCTGATGATCGACGACAGCCACTCGATGGCCGCGGGCGGCGGGCCGATCTGGTCGCTGATCAGAGCGTCCTGGCGCAGCTCACCGTTCACGTGCGACTGGACGCGGATGTTGAGCCAGTCGGGTAGCTCGTCCTTGGTGACGATGCAGGGGCCCATCGGGCAAAAGGTGTCGAAGCTCTTGCCGAGATCGATCTGGTAGTTGTGAAACTGCACCGAGCGAGCACCGACGTCGTTGATGACCGTATAGCCGAAGACGTGGTCTAGCGCGTCCTCCGAGCGCACGTTCTTCGCGTGCTTGCCGATGATCACGCCTAGCTCGACCTCGTAGTCGACGGCGAACCCGTAGTCGCTGAGCGGCGCGGCGTGGCCCGGAACCCGCTTGATGACGTCGTCGTTCGGCGGGATCACGATCGGCTCGCCCGGACCTATCACGGCGCTCGAGAGCTTGACGAAGTCCCAGCGGAGCTCGTCGGCAAAGACGTAGTCGGGATCCTCGTCGCCGTGGCTCCGGTAGTTGACACCGGAGCCGAGGATCTTGCCGGGACGGATCGGATGAACGATCCGCTCGTAGTCGACCGGGCCGCCATTGCCCGCGGCGGCGCCCGCCCGTTCGAGCCCCTGCTCTCCGTCTCGGATCAGCGAAAGAGTGTCCGGGTACCCCGCGTCGAAGACCTCCTCGCCGACCTGGACTCCGCAGCCGAGCTGGCTGCCGATCATGTACTGAACGATCCGCATCCGACCTCCTCCCTGGTCGTAAGGACCTGCCTCGATGCCTCGGCGCGCCGGCGTAGACGTTGCTAGCCGAGCTCGGAGGCATTGGTATACCATCGTACATGCGGTCTGCCGACAGGGTGTGGAAGGGGGGCGGCTCGATGACGCTCGATCGCTCGCGTCCGGTGCTCGTCACCGGCGGTGCCGGGTTCGCGGGCAGCTACATCGTGCGGGACCTGCTCGACCATGATCTGGACGTGGTCGTCTACGACCTCGGCGATATGCGAGCCGAGTCGCGTTTCGTCGTTGGCGACACAACCGCTGTCGAGCTCGAGCGCGGCTCGATCGACGATTGGCCCCGCGTCCTCGAAGTTGTGCTGCGGCGCCAACCCTCGGCAGTCGTGCACGCCGGCGGAATCATGGACGCGGCGTTCCTGGACGAACACCCGACGGTTGCGCTTCGCACCAACGTGGGCGGCTCGCTGAACCTTCTCGAGGCGTCGCGCATCGTCGGCGGGGTCTCGCGCTTCATCTTCCTCTCGAGCATCGCAGTCATCGGGAGGAAGCTCTACGAACCGATCGACGCGAATCATCCAACCGTCTCGGCCAAGGACGGCCCCCTGGGTGCCTACGGCGCGGCCAAGGCCGCGGTCGAAGCGTTCTGCTTCTCGCACAGCCAGACCTTCGGGCTCGACGCGCGCGTCGTGCGTCCGTCGGCCCTCTACGGCTTCGGCATGAGCTGGTTCGCGCCCAACTACATGAAGAACATCGTCGAGCCCGCCGTGCTCGGCGAGCAGGTCCAGCTCCGGACCGGCGGCCAGGTTCCTCGCGACTACACCCATGCGGCTGATGTCGCGAGCCTCATCCGCGCGATCCTCGAGAGCCCCGACGACAGCGACCGCGTCTACTACGGGGCGACCGGCGGGCCGCTACGCACCGCAGCGGAAGTGTGCGAGATCATCCGCCAGCTCGTGCCCGGGTCGTCGGTCGAGATCGGCGACGAGTGGACGGAGGTCGACCGCGCGGAGCTCCCAATCCGTGGTCGATACGACGTCAGCAACGGCCTTGCGCTCGGCTGGCAGCCGCGGTTCAGCGAGCTCCGCGACGGCGTCGCCGATTACATCGAGCGGTTTCAGGCCTTCCTCGAGTCGGGCGGCACGCCCACGCCAATGCCGCCGGGCCTGCGAGGGGCCCCCGGGCAGGCCGGCTCGTGACGGGGCGCTCTTAGCCTCTGATGGTCTGACCCGTGTCCGGGTCGAAGAAACGGAGTGAACCGGGCTCGACAGCGACCTCGACCTGCTCCCCTTCGCGCACTCGCGTCTGCGCGAACCGCGCGACGAAGACCGTGCGGAAGAGCTCGCGCTCCCGCTCGAGCTCGGTGAGCGCGGCGACGTCGACGTCGAGCGCGAGCTCGCGCACCTCGTCGGTGAGGACAGGAGCGGCCTCCACCTCGAAGTGAACGACGACCTCGGACCCCAGCTCCTCGCGCACCTGAGCACTGCCGGCGAAGCGTCGGTCTTCCGGCGCGTCGCTCGAGACGGCGGCATCCTGGAGGTGCTCCGGCCGCACGCCGAGAATGATCCTCCGGCCGACGTATTCCTCGAGCATCGGCTGTAGCTCGCGTTCGTCGACGCGTAGCCGATGGCTCCCAAACCCTGCGAAGGCCTGCCCGTCGGAGCGGCTGAGCTCGGCGTTGACAAAGTTCATCGCCGGGCTGCCGATGAAGCCGGCCACGAACAGGTTCGTCGGATAGTCGTAGAGCGTCTTGGGGGAGCCGACCTGCTGGAGCTCGCCCTTGCGCATCAGCGCTACACGGTCGCCGAGCGTCATCGCCTCGATCTGATCGTGAGTGACGTAGATGGTCGTCACTCCGAGCTGGTGCTGGAGCTTGCTGATCTCGGCCCTCATCTGTGTTCGAAGCTTTGCGTCGAGATTCGAGAGTGGCTCGTCCATGAGGAACGCCTGCGGCTCACGGACGATGGCGCGGCCCATCGCCACGCGCTGCCGCTGACCGCCGGACAGCTGTCGAGGCTTCCGCGGCAGCTGCTCCTCGAGGTCGAGCATGCGTGCAATCCGCTTGACGCGCTGCTCGATCTCGTCCTTGGCAACGTCGCGGAGCTTGAGCGGGAAGGCGAGATTGTCGAAGACGGTCTTGTGCGGGTAGAGCGCGTAGTTCTGGAAGACCATCGCGATGTCGCGCTCGCGCGGAGGGAGGTCGGTGACCACCCGATCCCCGATCGAGATGTTCCCCGCCGTCGTGTCCTCGAGCCCGGCCACCATGCGCAGGGTGGTCGTCTTCCCGCAGCCGGACGGCCCGACGAGGACCATCAGCTCACCGTCCGGAATCTCGAGGCTGAGGTCCAAGACGGCCTCCGTACCGTCCTGAAACGTCTTGCCGAGGTGCTCTAGGGTGACCTGCGCCATCGATCGTTCCAGCCACCCGGTTGCGCCGCGTATCGCATGATGGCAACCTATCGTACTGCCTTACCTTGTGCGTCTTTGCTGACTCCTTTGCACTCCCGCGCCGGGTTCCAGTCGCCTGGTTGCGGCAAGTAGCCACGGTGGTCCGACTATATGATGGATCTAGCCGATTGGCCCACCGAAGGAACGCCCATGCCTGAGTACGACCCGTACAGCCGGGCTCAGCGCGAGGATCCACATCCGCTCTATCGCGAGCTGCGCCGGAGTTGCCCCGTTTACCACAACGAGGCGATGGATTTCTGGGCGCTGTTCCGCTTCGCCGATGTTCGCGAGGCGTCCAGAGACTGGCGGACCTATACGTCCACAAGCGGCTCGTTCCTCGAAGAAGAGCTCGAAGCCATGCGCGAGTTCATGCCGCCCGAGGGGAAGTTCCAGGACATGGACCCACCTCGCAGCGCGGAGCTCAGGCGCTTGGTACGGGATCGATTCTCGGCCGGCACGATCTCGAAGGACGAGCCCTGGATTCGGACGATCGTCACCGAGCTCGTCGATCAGTTCGTCGATCGAGGGTCTGCTGACTTGGCCACCGAGTTTGCCGAACCGCTCCCAGTCAGGGTCATCTCCGACATGCTCGGTATCCCGCGTCCAGACCAGCCCAGCGTCTCGCAGTGGTGCCATGTCATGTTCGAGCGAAATACGGATGGAACAGCGACTGAGCAAGCATTCGAAGCCGGCTACGCGATCCGTAGCTATCTCGACGCAATGGCCGAGACACGGCGCACTGAACCGGGCGACGATCTGATGACGCATATCGCTCGTTCGGCGATCGACGGCGTTCCGCTCACCAATAACGAGATCCTCGGCATGACGCTGCTCATCTACGCGGCAGGGAACGAGACGACGTCGATGCTGATCGGCAACGCCATCTGGCTGCTCGATCAGCATCCGGAGGAACGTGAGCGGCTCCGAGCCGATCCGGCGGCGATTCCGGCCGCCCTCGAGGAGATGCTCCGATTCGAGGCGCCGGTGTCACACCAGGCGAGAATGACGACGTGCGATGTCGAGATTCAGGGCGTCACGATTCCGAAGGGCAAGAAGGTGTTGCTCATGTACGGCTCGGCAAATCGTGACGAGGAGGTGTTCGCGCGGAGCGAGGCATTCGAGCCGGCGCGCGCAGTGGACCGGCATCTGGCGTTCGGCGAAGGGATCCACTTCTGTCTCGGGGCGCCGCTGGCTCGTCTCGAGGCACGCATCGCACTCGAGGAGATCCTGAGCCGCATGCCGCGGTACAAGGTCAGTGGCCCGATTCAGTGGAGTCAGGCTACGGTTCTGCGCGGACCGGTTCGCCTGCCGGTTGAGTTCTGACCTCTGCTGCACCTCCTACGGAGGTTATGAACGGCTGAGCCGCAAGGACGCGCGCGAGGACTTCCTCGATGGGCGGTCATCGAGCCTCGCCGGTCAGTCCGCGCGGATCTCCACGATCGTCGCCCGCCACGCCCCGCGCGGCGCCTTCACGTCGACGGTCTCGCCGGCCTTACGGCCGAGCAGCGCCTCGCCGAGCGGGGACATGGGAGAAACGGTTCCCTCGCCGCCCACGCTCGAGATCTCGAGCTCCATCGTCTGGCCCGACTCGTCCTCGACGACCACGTGCGAGCCGACGACCGCGCGGTCGGAGCCGCCGCCGCGAACGACGGCGGCGGTCTCGAGCCGGGCGCGCAGAATCGTGATCCGCCGCTCGAGCAGTCCCTGTTCGTTCTTGGCGGCGTGGTACTCGAAGTTCTCGGAGAGATCGCCGTGACCGCGTGCGGTCGCGATCGCCTGCACGATCTCGGCCCGCTTGGGCCCTTCGAGCTCGGCGAGCTCGGCCGAGAGCTGGGCGTGCTGCTGGGGCGTGAGTTGCTCGTTCAAAGGCGAGGCCGTCGGGGCAAGTAGCTACGGCGGAGGCGTCAGCCTACTCGTGACAGGCCCGGCTCGCCGCGGCAGATCCTCGAGCGACTCGGTCAGCTGCTGCGCTCCACCGCAGCCCGTGACTGCGCCGACTCGGAGGTGAGCGAGAGGTCGGGCGGCCTGCTTGTGAGCTCGGGCAGCAGCGTCCGCTCGATGAACCGGCCGCCGTTCTTCGACCCGACCCAGTCGCCGTCCGAGACGAGCACAGACCCGCGCAGGATCGTGGTGGTCACCCGGCCCTGAAGTCTCCAGCCCTCCCAGCAGTTGTAGTCGGGGCTCATGTGGTGACTCTTCGCCGAGACCGTCCAGCTCTTGGCCGGGTCGATGACGACGATGTCCGCGTCGCTGCCGACGGCCAGCGCCCCTTTTCGCGGGTAGAGACCCATGATCTTCGCCGGGTTCGTCGACACGAGCTCGACGAAGCGGTTCAGCGAGATACGCCCTTCATGGACGCCGCGGTGGAAGAGCACCGGCACGCGCATCTCGACGCTCGCCTGGCCGGCCTGCAGCGAGTCGACGGTCGTGCCCATCTTCTCGAAGCGGTCAGCGACGCTCGTGGCGAAGTGATCCGAGCTGACGACCTGGATTCGGTCGTCGGCGGCCGCCTCCCAGAGGACGTCCTGGTCCTCCTGATGCTTGATGACCGGGTAGTTGTTCCAGAGCAGTCCGCGACCCTCGTCGTCCCAGAGCTTGTCGGCCGTGAACGAGAGGTAGGCGATGATCGTCTCGCCGTAGAAGGGCAGCCCGCGCGCGCGTCCCTCACCGAGCGCGATCGCCGCGCTGCCTGCGGCGATGTGGAACACGTAGAGCGGCGATCCGGTCCGCTCGGCGAGCAGCATGCAGCGCCGGACGGCCGCCTCCTCGACGAGCGGCCCGCGCGTGTCGACGATGTGGGCGCCGTGCGTCTTCCCTTCGCGCAGGTGCTTCTTCGTCAGCCAGTTGGCGATGTCGTCGTCCTCCGCGTGGACGATCGAGAGCCCCCCGTGCTCGGCAACCTCGCTCATCACCCCGTAGCGATGCCCGTCGTCGGACATCCAGCCGTAGGTCGTCAGCGTCTTGATCGTGGGGATGCCGCCGCGGATGACGTCGCCGATCTCTTCGAGCACCTCGAACGGCGGGTTGCCGGCGAGCAGCGCATGGAAGCTGTAGTCGACGGCCATGCGGCCGCTCGCCTCGGCCTTCTTCTCCTCCACCGCCTCGTGCAGCGTCTTCGGCTCTTGCCAGAACGCGAAGTCGATGAGCGTCGTCGTGCCGCCGAAGGCCGGCGCCGGCGAGTACTCCTGGGGCTCGGCGTGGACCGGCCCGAAGCCGAGCGAGTAGTGGACGTGGGGGTCGACGCCGCCCGGGATGACAATGCAGCCGGTCGCGTCGATCGTCGTCACGGCCTCGTTTCCCAGCGCACCCGGTCGGTCGATGGCGGCGATCTGCTCCCCGGTGACGCCCACGTCGAGCGGCTCGGCCGCGGCCAGCGTGACGACGGTGCCTCCCCGAACGAGAAGGTCGTAGGTCATCGCATGTCCAGGCGAAACTGGGGCAGCGGCGAGAACCCTCCCTCGGAGGCGAGCGCGACGCGCGATCCGATCGCCGTCTCGAGCCGGTCGGCGCCGACGATCGCCGAGATGCACCGCGCGCCCTCCTCGAGCTCGATCACGGCCAGCACGATAGGCAGCTCCGGCTCGAAGCGCTCGTGGTGAGGCCGGCGAACGACGCCGAAGGTGAACACCCGGCCACGCCCGGACGCCTCGATCCACTCGAGCTCGCCGAAGCAGCCCGGACACGCGATTCGCGGGAACTCGGGCACCGTCCCGCAGGCCGGGCAGCGCTGCACGCGCAGCGCGCCGGCGCGTTCCCCCTCGGCGAAGAGAGCCGCGTGCGGGAGCAAGGCGGGCTGTGGGGCCGGCTCAGCCACGCCGTCGCAGTATCGCCCCTGCCGTAGAGAGCCCCTTGCCGTAGCTGACGAGGCCGAACCCCGACACGAGGCCGATCGCTGCATCCGCCACCTGCCGGGCGCCACCCTCGTGCTGGAGCTGCTGCACCGCCTCGACGACGCCGATCATCCCACCGCCGGCGCCCGACTGGCCACAGGAGAGCTGCCCGCCGCCGGTGTTGACCGGCAGCGCGCCCCGGATCGAGACGTCCGTCTCCTCGAGGAATCGGCCCCCTTCGCCCGGTGGGCAGAAGCCGTACGCCTCGAGCTGCACGGCGACCATGATCGTGTAGTCGTCGTAGAGCTCGACCAGATCGATGTCGCTCCGGCTCACGCCGGCAGCCGCGAACAGCTCGTCCGCGTACACCTCGAAGCCGGCCGGTAGCGAGAGCGGCAGGCCTGGATGGGCGTTGTGGAGCTCCCGCATCGCGGCGACCTCCAGCCCCGGCCGGCCGGTTCGGCCGGCCAGCTCCTCCTCGACGACGAGCACGGCCTCCGCGCCGGAGCACGGCATGACGCAGTCGAACAGGTGAAGCGGCTCGGCAATCGGCCGTGCCTCCAGATACTGCTGGAGCGTCAGCGGCTCCTTGAAAAGAGCGTTCGAGTTGAGCAGCGCGTGCTCGCGTTGCGTGACCGCGAGCTTCCCGAGCTGCTCCCGCTTCGTGCCGTACAGATGGCTGTGCCGCCGCTGCACGAGCGAGAACAGACCGTTCGCGCCCCCGAAGCCTTGCGGAGCCAGGTAGTCGCGCATCGCCGGTGTAAAGCTGTCGAGCATCGCGTCGTGGCTCGCTACGGTGAACACGTCGCCTGCCAGGCAGAGGATGGCTCGGGCACGGCCGGCCCTGATCGCGTCCGCGGCGTGGCCCAACGCCACGACACCGGAGGCACCGCCGAAGACACCCTGCTCGCCCCAGCGCAGGCTCAGGCCGAAGTGCTCGCCGAGCGTGATCACGTTGCCGGGCGGGTAGCTGAAAGAGGCGAGCGTCAGGCCGTCGAGCTCGCTCTTCTCAATCCCGGCCCGATCGAGGCAGGCCCGGGCCGCCTGCCAGAGGTGCCAGAGCAGCTCGTGGGGGTCTCGCTTCTCGTAGGTGCTCGAGCCGTACGAGACGACGACGGGCTCCGGCATGGTCAGACGACGCCGTGACGGCGCAGCTCCGCGATCTCCGTCTCGGAGAGCTGGAGGATGCCGCGGTAGACCTCGTCGTTGTCCTGGCCGGGCGCGCCACCGGCGAAGCGAACGTCGGTGCGGCTGCGCGAGAAGCGCGGCACGACGCCCGGCATCCGAACCGTCCCGAGATCGCCGTCGGGCACCTCCACGACGTTTTCGCGCGCGCGGTAGTGCGCGTCGGCAAAGATCCCCGCGATGTCGAGAACCGGGCCCGCGACCACGTCCTGGGCCTCGAGCGCGTCCATCACCTGGGCCGTCGTTCGCTCTCGCATCCAGCCGGCGACGATCCCGTCCAGCTCGACATCGTTTGCGATCCGGCTCGGGTTGTCGCGGAAGCGCGGGTCGTCGGGGAGCTCGGGCCGGCCGATCGCCACGGCAAGGCGTTGGAACGTACGATCCGAGCTCGCCGAGATCGCTATCCAGCCGCCGTCACTCGTGGCGTACGCGTTGCGCGGCGAGTCCTCCGCGATCCTGTTGCCGAGCCGCTCCTTCACGAGCCCGAGCTCCGCGTAGCCGATCACCTGGCTCTCCGCGAGCCGGAACAGTGGCTCGTAGAGGCTGACGTCGACTTCCTGCCCCTTGCCGCTTCCCGCCACGTCGCGCTCGTACACCGCCCCCAACAACCCGATCAGGCCGAAGGTGGCCGCGACGGTGTCCGCAAGCGGGAAGGCGGACAGCGTCGGCGGCCCATCCGGGAAGCCGGTGAAGGCCGGCAGACCGCTGAAAGCCTCGGCCACGGTGCCGTATCCGGGGCGGTGCGCGTAGGGGCCGGTTTGCCCGTAGCCGGAGACGCGCACGACGATGATGCGAGGGTTGACCTCTGCCAGCTGCTCGTACGAGAGCCCCCAGCGCGCGAGCGTCCCCGGCCGGTAGTTCTCGACGACGGCGTCGGCCCACTCGACGAGCTGCAGGAAGAGCTCCCGACCTCTTTGCTCGCGCAGGTCGAGCGTCACAAGCCGCTTGTTGCGCGCTGTCACCTTCCACCAGAGCGACCGGCCGTCCTTGCGCGGCGACCACTGACGCATCGGATCGCCGGCGCCCGGCTTCTCGATCTTGATCACGTCGGCTCCGTAGTCCGCCGCGAGCGTGCAGGCAAACGGGCCGCCGATCATCGTGCCCGCGTCGAGGATGCGCAGGCCCTGGAGCAGCGAGCCGTCGGTCACGGCGCAGCGACGGCGAGCGCGCCCTTCCTGGGCGCGGTCAGCGCGGGGTCGAGCGGGCGCTCGACGATCTCCGAGGGAATGGAGCGCGGGAGAAACGCGCCACCGGTGCGCGAGCCCACGACGTTGCCGTCCTCGATCACGACTTCGCCTCGCAGGAGGACGGTCCTCGGCCGGCCCTGGAGCTCCCAACCCTCCCAGCAGTTGTAGTCGGAGTCCATGTGCAGCTGGTCGAGCTCGACCGTCCAGCGCCGGTTCGGGTCGAAGAGGACGAGGTCGGCGTCGCTTCCGGGCGCGATCGTTCCCTTCTTGGGATAGAGGCCCATCAGGCGTGCCGGATTCGTCGACGTCAGTTGCACGAGCCGCTCGAGCGTCAACCTTCCGCCGACGACGCCGAGCGTATGCAGGACGGGCAGCCGCATCTCGACGCCGGCCTGGCCGCACTGGAGGTCCTCGATCGTCACGCCCATCTTCGTCATCCGGTCCGCGGCCTTGATGAGGAAGTGGTCCGAGGTCACGGCCTGCACCCGATCGTCCGCGATCGCGTCCCACAGCACGTCCTGGTCGGCCTGCGTCTTGATCGTGGGGTAGTTGTTGTAGAGAAGCCCGCGCCCTTCCTCCCACAGCGCCTCCGCGGTGAAGGACAGGTAGGGCGTCAGCGTCTCTCCGTAGCAGGGCAGGCCCCTGACGCGCGCTTCGGCGAGCGCGTCGACGGCGGCCGCCGCGGCCATATGCAGGATGTAGAGCGCGGAGCCAGACCGCTCCGCAAGCAGGAGTGCGCGGCGCACCGCGGCTTCCTCCACGAGCGAAGGCCGCGTCTCGCCGATGTACGCCCCGTGCGTCTTGCCCTCCCGCACGTACTTCTTCGTCAACCAACGCGCGATCTCGTCGTCCTCGGCGTGGATGACGCTGAGCCCACCGGCCTCGGCGACGGCGCACATGACGCCGTAGCGGTGGCCGTCATCGCACATCCAGCCGTACGTCGTCATGGTCTTGATCGTCGGGATGCCGGCCCTGACGACGTCGCCGATCTCCTCCATCACCTCGAATGGGATCTCGCCCGCCAGGATGACGTGCAGGCCCCAGTCGGGGGCCATGCGCCCCTCGAAGATCGCCTTCCTGTCCGCGATCGTGTCGTGCGCGCTGTCGGGCGGCACCTGAAAGGCGAAGTCGATCACGGTCGTGTTGCCACCGAACAGGGCGCCGATCGACGTGTCTGCGCTCTCGGATCGAGCCCCCAGCGCCTCGAGCTCGTAGTGCACGTGTGGGTCGACCCCGCCCGGAAGCACGAGCATGCCTTTGGCGTCGATCAGGCGAGCCGCCTCGAGCCCCAGCGCACCAGGCGGCTCGACCGCGGCGATCCGCTCGCCGGCCACCGCGACATCGGCGTCCCGCACCCCCTCCTCGGTTACGACAATGCCGTTGATGACGAGAACGTCGTGCATGCAGTCACCTCCGCGCGGAAGCCGGCAGTCGTGCGCTGATTTCCGAGAGCACTTCGGTTGTCGTCGCGACGCGGCCGAACAGTCTGCGGAACTGCTCGAGCGTCCATTCGTGGTAGTCGGGCCTGTCCTCCGCGACCGCGTCCTCGACGACGACGGACATGTACCCGCGATCGGCGGCGTCGCGCGCGGTGAGGTCGACGCACTGGCTCGTCGAGACCCCGGTGAGGACGAGTGTCCGCACACGGAGGTTGCGCAGCAGCGCGTCGATGTTCGAGGACGTGAAGGCACTCGCCGACAGCTTTGTCAGGACGGGCTCGCCGGGCAACGGAGCAAGCTCCTCGAGAAACTCGAACTCCCGCTCGCCGGCGATGTTGCCGAAGTCGGTCTCGAGCTCCCGCAAGTGCGGGATCAGGTCCCGGCACCCGTCCATCTGCGCGCCCAGCCGGACGAAGATCCGGGTCAGATCGTGGTCCCGGAAGCACGCGAGCAGGCGCGCGATGTTCGGAAGCAGAAGCTCCTCGATCCGGTCGAACCGGTAGCGGCCTTCCTCCTCACGCCCGCGCTCCGCGAGCCAGCGGCCGAGTCCGGTCGTCCGGCAGGCGGTCGCGTACTGCATGTCGATCACGACGAGCGCCGTGGAGGCGGGGTCGAGCACGAAGCCCAACGTGTGCTCGAGGACCGCGTCGCCGCTCAACGAAAATATCGTATATCGACCCGGACCCGCGAGGCCTTAGATGCCCTCGGTGACATCGGAGATCGCTCGCGCCAGCGTGCGGGCGCTCCAGAGGGCGCTGAGCCCGAGGAGCGCCGACTGCTCGGGTGTAACTGGTAGCCGATCGAGGAGCTCGAGCAGCTCGTCCCGATGGCCGGGGTCCCGCTCGGCGTGCGCGAGGATCGTTCGGAACGCGCCCTCGTCGTACCCCGTGCGGGTCATCAACTCGTCGATCAGCGCCTGTGAGGGCGGGTAGCCTTCGAGCGCCGCCAGGTAGCCGAGGAACGCGATCGGATCGTGGTGAAAGACCCAGTAGTACTGGGCACCGACGAGCCCCGCGACTACCGGGGAGGGTGGCTGCGCCAGGACGGCGGCGCGATCGCGGCCTACCGCTTCGAGATCCTGCAGCAGCCACTCGTCCTCACCGGTCTCCTCGGTGATGTGGTGCCTCAGATAGTCGGCCAGCATCGCCGCGGCCGGATCGTCACCTGCGCGCTCGTCCGCGGCGGCGAGCGTGCGCTCCATCAGCGGGATCGTCGCCCGGACGACGCCGTGGCACATCACCAGGTAGTCGGGGTAGAGCTCGGCGACTCGAGGGTGCCTGGCGAGCCGCCAGCCGGCACCGACGAGCTCGGGGAGAACCGACTCGAGCTTGCGGCGAAGGCGTTCGCCTTCGCCTCGTGTCACGACCAACGGCCTTGCCGCTAGACGATCCCGACCGTGCCCGAATCCGGCGCCTTGTATCCGGCCTCGACCAGGGTCGTGTTCAGGTGCGAGACGAGCCGGAGCTCGGCGGGTGACAGCTCGGCGAGGGCGTCGACGAGGCTCTTCGGCAGATCGTCGGCTTTTACGCCCGCCTTCCGCAGCGTCCCCTCGGCGTCGTCGAGGAAGCTCCTCCTCGTTCCCGGATCCGAGATGACCTCGACGAGCTTCTCGAGCTCCTTGATGCCCCCGCCTTTCACTGCGCCTCCTCTGCTCGGACGGAACTGCTCATGTCGACTGCGCAGTGTACTGCGGTCGGAATTGCCATTCCTCGGCTGGATGGCAAAATGACGTCGGCGCTCGGCCCGGGTCGCGCCGCCTGACCCTCCCGGACCGAGCTCACGCGACGAAGAGCATGGCCACAAAGCCGACCTGCGCGACGTGCGGATCCGAAAGCGAGCCGGATGCTCGCTTCTGCCGGTCGTGCGGCAGCCCGCTCCTCGCCGAAGAGCCGCCCGCAGGCGAGGCGCGCAAGGTCGTGACGGTCGTCTTCACGGACGTCGCCGACTCCACGGCGCTCAGCCAGAGGCTCGACCCGGAGTCGCTCCGCCATCTGATGTCCCGCTACTTCGAGGAGATGCGGACGGTCCTCGTGCGGCATGGGGGTACGGTCGAGAAGTTCATCGGCGACGCTGTGGTGGCCGTCTTCGGCATCCCCAGACTGCACGAGGACGACGGACTGCGGGCCGTGCGGGCCGCGATCGAGATGCAGGAGGCACTCGCGGCGCTGAACGAGGAGTTCCAGCGCAGCTTTGGCACGACGCTCTCGACGCGCACGGGCGTCAACACGGGGGAGGTCCTCGCCGGCGACCCGAGCCACGGCCAGTCGTTTGTCCTCGGGGACGCGGCCAACGTGGCAGCCCGGCTCGAGCAGGCCGCCGAGCCCGGCGAGATCCTGATCGGCCAGGCCACCCACCGGCTCGTCCGCGAGGCCGTTGCAGTGGAAGAGGTCGGCCCGCTCGATCTCAAGGGTGTCGCCAGACCGGTCACGGCGTGGCGGGTGCTCCGAGTCGTTCCCGACGCGACGGGCTGGGCGCGCAGGCTCGACTCGGCGCTGATCGGCCGCGAGCAGGAGCTCGAGCTGCTCGTGAGCCGGTTCGACCGCACCATGGAGACCGGGGCGTGTGAGCTCGTCACGCTGATGGGTGCCGCCGGAGTGGGCAAGTCCCGGCTCGGCAACGAGTTGCTCTCGAGGCTGGGCGATCGAGCAACGGTCATCGAGGGCCGCTGCCTTCCTTACGGCGAGGGAATTACCTTCTGGCCCGTCACCACCGTCTTGCGCGACGCCGCGGGGATCATCGACCGGGATCCGCCCGACGTGGCGCGGCGAAAGCTCTCCAGCTTGCTCACGGGCGCCGACGACGCAGCGTTGATCGGCGACCGTCTCTCCGCACTTCTCGGTCTCGGCCTCGCGACTCCGGGGATCCAGGAGACGTTCTGGGCGTTCCGAAAGCTGCTCGAGCACCTGGGCACACAGCGCCCACTCGTCGCGGTCTTCGACGACATCCAGTGGGGCGAGCCCACTTTCCTCGACCTCCTCGAGTATCTCGTCGACTGGATCCAGGCTCCCGTCCTCGTCCTCTGTCTCGCCCGGCCCGACCTCCTCGAGACGCACCCCGGCTGGACGAAACCCAGGATCAATACGGCGCTGATCACGCTGGAGCCCCTGTCGGAGATCGAGATCGACGGCCTGATCCACAACCTCGTCGGCGGCACCGAGCTCGTGCCCGAGGCGCGCGCCCGCATAGCCGAGGTCGCCGAGGGCAATCCCCTCTTCGTCGAGGAGCTCCTGCGCATCCTCGTCGACGACGGCCTGCTGACGCGCGCAAACGGCGGCTGGGGAGTGGCCGGCGATCTGTCCGCCATCTCGATACCCCCGACCATCCACGCGCTCCTGACCGCCCGGATCGACCGGCTCGAGGCGGAGGAGCGGGCAGTCGCCGAGCGCGCCTCGGTCATCGGACGGGTGTTCTGGTGGGGTGCCGTCTCGGCCCTCTCGCCTTCGACGGTCGAGCCCCGCTTGCCGAGCCTCCTGCAGACGCTCATCCGGAAGGAGCTGATCCGGCCCGAGCCGTCACAGGTCTCGCAGGAGGATGCGTTCCGGTTTGCCCACATCCTGATCCGGGACGCCGCCTACCACGGGATTCCCAAGGGGCTCCGAGCCGAGCTGCACGAGCGGCTCGCGGACTGGATCGAAGCGGCGGCGAAGGAGGTGGCGGGCGAATACGAGGAGATCCTCGGCTACCACCTCGAGCAGGCCCACCGGTGGCTCACCGAGCTCGGGCCGGCGAACGAACGAGCCGGGCGGCTGGGCAGACGCGCTGCAGCGCCGCTGGCGTCGGCGGGGCGACGGGCGTTCGCCCGTGGAGACATGCCGGCTGCGGTGAACCTCCTCTCGCGGGCATCGTCCCTGCTCCCGCAGCACGATCCGGAGCGCTTCGAGCTCCTGCCCGAGCTCGCGCTCGCCCTCCTCGAGACCGGCGATTTCCCGAGGCTCGAGGCCGTCGTCGACGAGATGAGGAGCGCTGCGACGGCCTCCCGCGACCCGCGTCTCCAGGCCGAGGCCCTCGTCCTCGGACTGTGGGTCCGTCTGTTCACCAACCCCGAGGGGTGGGCCGAGATAGCCGAGCGCGAATCGATGCGCGCCATCGCCGCCTTCGAGTCGCTCCAGGACGAGCGGGGCTTGGCGAAGAGCTGGTCGCTGCTCGGGCTGGTGCACCTCACGAAGACCAACTTCGGGCCCGCCGAGGAGGCCTGGCTGAAGGCGGCCGCGTTCGCCGGTCGTACGGGCGACCTGCGGGGCGAGATGGAGAGCCTGTCCTGGGTCCCGGTGTGCATCTGGGCCGGGCCCACGCCCGCGGACGAGGGCATCCGGCGTTGCCAGGACGTCCTCGAGCGAGCGCGAGGCGACAAGAAGGCGATGTCGAGCGCGCTGTTCGCGCAGGCCGAGCTGCTCGCTGGGCTCGGTCGCTTCGAGGAGGCCCGAGAGCTGATAGCCCGCGCGAAGGCGCTCCTCCAGGAGATCGCGCTGACAGTCTGGTTGGGTGGACCGCTGGCTCAGTTCGCGGGCTGGGTGGAGCTGTGGGCAGGCGATCCCGTGGCGGCGGAGCGGGAGCTGCGGCATGGATACGAGTCCCTCGGCGAGATCGGCGAGATGGCCTGGCTCCCGACCGTGACGGGGATCCTGGCCGAGGTGCGCCTGAGCCAGGGCGAGGACGGCGAGGCCGAGGCTCTCACTGCGGAGATCGAGAACGTGGCCGGGACCGAGGACGTCTACTCACAGGTTCTCTGGCGCGGCGTTCGGGCGAAAGTGCTGGCCCGACGTGGTCAGTTCGACGAGGCCGAGACGCTCGCCCGGGAGGCCGTCGACCTGGTCGGGCCGACGGACTTCCTCCACCTCCACTGGCTCGCACGGATGAGCCTCGCAGAAGTCCTCGCCCTCGCAGGCCGGGCCCGGGAAGCACAGCCAGTCGCGGCCGAGGCGCTACGTCTGGCCGAGGACAAGCAGCACCTCGTCCGGGCTCAGCGAGCTCGCGAGCTCATCGAGCAGCTCGTGGAGCGATAGCGGGCGGTCGGTCACGCCCGCGCCTGATAGCTTCCCGCGCTAGTGGCAGCCGACGAAATGGTGGACGAGCTCCAGACCGTCGTGGAGGAGCTGCTCAGCGCCACGGGAGCGAGCCGGGTCACGCTGAGACAGGATCGATCGGGCGCCTTCTTCCCGGTTGTGCGCGAGGCGCTCGCCGACGGCGTCGAGTCGATCCGAGACGTGGAAGCTCCGAACATGCCCCAGCAGCCGGTCGTCCGGGAGATCGTCCAGGGACGCCAGGTCGTCCAGGACGACTGTCTGAGCGCCTTCGACGATCCCGACTTCCACGAGATGCTCGAGCTCTACGGCGGGATGCGAGCCCAGATCGTCACGCCCGTCATGGTCGACGGGGTCTTGACGGAGATCATCTCCGTGCACCAACTCGGCTCCGCCAGAGAGTGGGAAGCTCACGACATCCAGGCCTGCAGCGACGCGGCGACGAAGGTTGCGTCGCTCTCGGGCCGGGATGCGTGAAGCCTCCACGTCGAGCGGCACAGCACGAATGCCTTTCTCCGTGATGGAGAGCGGGCCTTCCACACGTACTTCGTCAACTGTCGGGGCGACGAGGCGATGGGGAGCACCCGTGTTCGGGTTGTACGATCTACGGCTGGTCAGGGCGCTCGTACAAGCCGACGACGATCTCGAAGTCGACGCCGTCCTTGGCGACCTCGAGCACGTCCTCCTGCTCGAGGCGCCAGCCGACGTTCAGCACGAGATCACGGTAGGTGTCGATGAGCCACGGGGCCAGCAGGTAGTCGTGCTCCTTGCCGTACGTGTTCGCCATCACGAGCCGCCCGCCGGGCCGCGTCGCGCCGAGGAGCTCCAACACGAGCCAGCCGAGGTCGAACAGTGGGTACAGCCAGCCGATGCAATAGATCGACTCGCTGAAGACGACGAGGTCGAACGGGCCATCCTGCGAGGGCTCGAGATCCATCACGTTCACCGCTCGGAACTCGACGCGCGCGGGGTCGATGCCGGCCGCGCGCGCCCGCTCGATCGCATTCTCTGCGATGTCGACGGCGAGAATCGAGTCGGCGATCGCCGCCAGGCGCCGTGTGAAGACCCCCGCGCCGCACCCGATCTCGAGAGCCCGGCCGTATCGCCGCCCCTCCAACACAGCGAGCTGGTGTTCGTGGCTGACCCTGACGGCCTCGGCGATCTCGAGATCCCAGGGATCGCCGTCGCGCCAGATCTCGTCGAACGCCGTCCGAGCCTCGAGCGAGATCTCGCCTCTATCCCGCATCTGGGCGCAGTGTGCCACGCATGGCCGGGCATGTCGCCATGTTGCGGACGAGAGCCGCTGCGGCGTCCCCTCGATGGCGGCCATCGCGGTCGGTGTCCTGTGGAGGCGGTGGCTGAGCCGGGCGGCGGCGCCGTGCGCGGGCTCCAGCTTGACCGCCCATTCTCGATCCCTTAGGGTCGGCCGCCATGGGTGAAACATTCGAAGTCGTGTGGCCGCGGGGCGCCAAGACCGCCTCCGTCACGGCGCTGGCGCCGCGTCTGCAGACGCTCGATGGTGCGGTTGTCGGCGAGCTCTGGGACTACCTGTTTCGCGGTGACGAAATCTTTCCGGCCTTGCGCGAGGAGCTCCGGCGCCGATTTCCGGGTATCCGCTTCGTCGAGTACCCGACCTTCGGCTCCACCCACGGAGCCGAGGAGCACGACTCGATCTCGCAGCTGCCCGAGAGGATCGCCGAGCACGGCGTGCAGGCGGTCATCTCAGGCCTCGCCTGCTGAGGAAGCTGTACGCCCGCCGTGCTGCGGGCGAGCGCGGCCGCCGAGAGGATCGGGATCCCGACGGTGTCGCTCGTCTGCGAGGGCTTCGTCCCGCAGGCGCGCGCGACCGCGGCGGGGCTCGGGATGCCGAACCTTGCGGAGGCGATCCTGCCCGGGCATGTCGACGCCCAGACCGACCAGGAGCTGCGGGCGAACGTCGGCCGCGCAGCCGACGCGGTAGCCCGGGGGCTCACGGTCGCGCCCGATCCTGGGCTCGCCGAGGAGGAGCCCGGGCCGCGCGACATCGTCCTCCGCGGCAACCTGGACGAGGTGAACGAGCTGTTCTACGAGCACCAGTGGAGCGACGGGCTCCCCATCGTCCCGCCGACGATCGACCGAGTGGAGAGGTTTCTGGCACAGACGACGCGCGAGGCGGACGAGGAGCTCGGCGTGTTGCTGCCGGACAAGCGGCAGGCGACGGTCTGGAATGTCGCCGTCAACGGCGTCATCGCCGGCTGTCACCCCGAGTACATGACGCTGCTGATCGCGCTCGTGGAGGCGATGGCCGATCCCGCCTACGGGGTCGAGCACAGCGGCAACACGCCCGGGTCGGACACCCTCATCGTGCTCAACGGGCCGATCGTCAAGGAGCTCGGCTTCAACTACGAGCAAGGAGCGCTACGGGACGGATTCCGTGCCAACACGACGGTGGGCCGCTTCTGGCGGCTCTACCTGCGCAACGTTGCGGGCTTCCTGCCACACAAGAACGACAAGGGAACGTTCGGCAACACGTGGCGCGTCGTTCTTGCCGAGAACGAGGACGTGATCCGGCGGATCGGCTGGACGACCGTTGCCGGCGATCAGGGCGAGGCGGCCGAGAACGCCGTCACCGTCGCCCGCTACACGGGAGGCGCGGTCATTGTCTCGGTGTTCGGGACGCGCCCGGAGCAGATGCTCCCGTACCTCGCCGACGCGCTGACGAAGCAGACCGGCTGGGAGCTCATCTTCACCGTCGGGCTCGCCACCGCCACGCAGAAGCCCCTGCTCGTCCTGAGCCCGATCATCGCCGAGACGCTCGCGAAGGCCGGCCTGTCCAAGCAGGATCTCCAGGCGGAGCTGTTCGCGCAGGCACGGCTGCCGGCGTGGAAGTTCGAGCAGTACATCGGCGGCTGGACGAACCTCGTGCCCGGGCGACCGACGCTCGCCGAGCTCGTCGCGGAGGGCAAGGCCCCGCCGATCTTCGCCGAGTCGGACGACCCCGAACGGCTCGTTCCGATCGTCTGCGAGCCGGAGCACCTGATGATCGCCGTCAGCGGCGACCCGCTACGCACCAACGCCTACAGCTTCGTTCACAACGGACTGCTCGGCTACCCGGTCACGAAGCCGATCGGATAGCGGCGTCAGCGCAGGACGCCCCGCTGCTCGAGCTCGTCGATACGCGCGTCGGGCAGGTCGAGCCACTCACGCAGCACGTCCCGGCTGTCCGCGCCGAGAGCCGGGGCGGGACGCTCGACGGCCGGCGCGCTGCCGTCCACGCGCCAGGCCTGGGTGTACACCTCGTGCCGGCCGACGACCGGGTGGTCGACGACGGCGAGCAGGCCCCGTGCGCGCAGCTCGGGATCGGCGCGTACCTCGGCCTGATCGAGCACGAGCTCACACGCGCACACGTCGCGCAGCTGTCGGGCGACGTCGGCGCCGTCGTGGCCGGCGATCCAGTCCGCGAGGGCCGCTCCACCGGTCAGGCGGTCGAGACCGCCGCGCTCGTCGTCGTCTCGGGCGGCAACCGCGACATATCGGTCGTCGCGGGCGAGGAAGACTCCGTACGGCGCGAAGTAGGGATGCGCGTTGCCGCGGGGCGGCGCCTCGCCGGTCCGCTCGGCTTCCTCGAGCTGCTCGCCGAGAAGACCGAGAAAGGCCTCGAGCTGGCCGATGCGGAGCAGCCCGCCGACTCCGGTGCGTCGCCGCTCTACGAGCGCGGCCAGGGCGAGCAGCAGGCCCCAGGTCCCGCCGATCGGGTCGCAAATGCCAAAGCTCATCAGCCCCGTCATCTCGTCCGTGTACCCAACGGCGCTCTCGAAGCCGGAGTAGCTCGAGATCGTCGGCGCGTAGCCGCGCAGGTCGGCGGGGCCGCTCAGCGAGGTGAGCAGCGAGAGCCACACGAGCCCGGGATTCGCCGCGGACGCGGCCTCGTAGCCGAGACCGAGCGCTGCGAAGCGAGCCTCGCCGAGGTTCTCGACCACGATGTCTGTGCGCGCGAGCAGGTCGCGGGCGACAGCAACGCCCTCCGGATGCTTGAGATCGAGCGCCAGGCTGCGCTTGCCATGGTTGACGCTGAGGAAGTACGGCACCGACTCGATCGAGTCGGCGTCGGGACGCGCGACCCAGCCCGGCTCCGGCCGCCCGCGCAGCCTCGAGTTGTCGAGCGCGTCCGCGTGCTCGACCTTGACGACGTCGGCGCCGAGGTCGGCGAGCGACGCGGCGAGCATCGGTGCCGACCACACCCACCCGAGGTCGAGCACCCGGGCGCCCGCGAGCGGCTGTTCGGCCGCGGCTTCGGGCGCCGGGGCGGGGCCGAGACGAACGAACGGCACGCCCGGCACCGTGACCTCTTCGACGCTCTCCAGGGCGCCGCAGCGCAGGAGGCTCTCGTCCGCGAGCACCTCCGGCGCTGTCCGGACCGGAGCGAGTGCGAGGTTGTACTCGCGCGCGCACTCGAGTAGCTCGCCCCGCGTCAGCCGGCGGGTCCAGCGCTCGAGCAACTCGTCGAGCTCCTCCGCGTGGTCGGCGCCGTTGCGGCGGAGGTCGGCGTAGCGCTCGTCCCGCGCCCAGTCGGGAGAGCCGGCCGCCTGAACGATCCGCTCCCAGTCGCGCCGAGTCCGCCCGATCAGGCACACGTCCCCGTCGGTCGCGCGGAGGAAGCCGTACGGGTACGGCCCGCCGCACTGCGGCGCGCGGCGGCGCTCACGACGCCATGGAATCCCGTACGGCTCGTACACGAGTGCGTTGACCCCTCCGAACGTCGCCAGCACCTCGGTGGTCGTGACCGCGAGCGGGCCGGCCAGACCCGCCTCCAGCAGCGACAGGCCGGCGGCCGCCGCAACGAGTCCCGCCGAATAGGCTCCGATCTGGAACGGCGGCTCGACGGGTTCGCGATCCGGAGCGCCGCACGCGGCGGCGACGCCCGCGCGGGCGGCGGACGTCAGCCCGCACGCCGGCTCGAGCGGGTCGAGCGCCTCGGAGAGGGCGATCGCGGGGACGCCGGCGGGCACCGTGAGCTCGGCGTCGTGGATCACGAGGTCAGGGTTCGGGCCGTCCCGGCCGGCGGCGGCAGCGTCCCGGCACGGGAGTCACCGCGACTCCGGCGTCAAGCCAGGTGGTGAGCCGCCGTTCCCGTTCGCCGACTGCGGCCGCCGGCGGCGGGTCGAGCCCGGGCGGTGCAATCCGTTCCACCGCCGCTCCCAGGCTGGCAAGCGTGCGCCCGGCGAACCGGGCGGCTCGTGACGAGCCGAGCACCAGTACATCGACCCCGGCGAGGGGTCGCCAGCTCATCGGCTGCGGCGCGGAACCTCGACGATCGCCGTGCCGTCGGCCGTCAGCTCGCCCCGCTGGTTCTCCGCGCGTAGCGCGAGCTCGACCAGGCCGGTGCCGTCCTCGACGCGCGTATCGACGACCTCACCGCGGCACCAGGTCACGTCTCCCATCAGATTGTGTCGCAGGACGCGGGCGTTCAGCTTCCGCAGGAACCCGTCGTCGCCCATCCAGTTCGTGGCGACCTGTCCGAGCCACGAGACCCGTTCGGGGCCGTAGTCGTACGGGGCCGGAACGCCGACGCGGGCCGCGAGATCGGGATCCCAGTGCACGCGCTCCGGCGGCTCGGGCACGCCCTGCTCGTTCGGGATGCCAAGCGCCGGGTGACGCGCGAACAGGTCGTTCGCGAACCCATGGGCACGGATGTAGAGGCTTCCCCAGCCCTGGACGTAGGCGATGACGCCAGTGGCAGTCAGGGGGCCCTTGACGACGTGCGCAACGGCGGTGCCCTGGGATACGTCCTCGAACCAGCGCGGCTCGGCCCCGCGGATCTCCTCCGCCGCGTAGTCGGCCGCAAGCGCGTCGAGCTCGTCGGGCGACCAGCGGGCTGCCTCGACTCCGCCGTACTTCTGCCGGCCGCGGGCCGTGTCCCGCTCGGTGCGGAAGCACCACGAGTCGGCCCTGGCAACCGTCGCGCCGTCGCTCCTGACGAACTCGGTGCGGTAGATCTGCTGGAGCGTGCGGCCGGCAAACCGGCCTTGCTTCTCGACGACGTCGTGGAGGACGCTGCGCCCGACGATCTCGTCGCCCCGTCGAAGCGGCTCGTACCACTCCCAATCCGTGCCGGCGAACATCGCGTGCACCCCGGGAAGGCCACCGACGTAGCCGGACACGATCCGGTCGCACGCATAGAGCATCGACGGCACGCCGACGACGTCGCCGAACCGGCTGGAGCGCGCGTACTCGCGGTCGCTCCAAAGCGGGTTGCGATCACCGATGCCCTGGGCGTAGTGCCTGATCGCGTCGCGCGTGATCTCCTCGATGTACGGACGCGGCCGGCGAACCTCCTTGCCGATCCTCGACCGGAGCTCGCCGAGCGTCTCCTCCGTGATCCGCGCCTGCGTCGATTCGGCGATCTCGTGCACGGGCGCCAGCCTATAACCCGACGTGACAGCCAGATGAGCCAACCGTCGGGCGGTCAGGTGGAGCGGTCGCGCAGCACGTGGCGCTGCACCTTGCCGGTCGCCGTCCGCGGCAGCTCGAGCACGTACTCGATCTCGCGCGGGTAGGCGTGATGGCCCACCGCGGTTCGGACGAGATCCTGCAGCCGCTGCGTCAGCTCGTGTGTCTGCTCGCCGCCTTCGCGTAGCTGGACGAACGCCTTCACGCGCTGCCCCCGGGTCTCGTCGGGAACGCCGACCACGGCGACCTCTCGCACCGTGCTGTCGCGTCGGATCGCCTCCTCGATCTCGCCCGGGCCGATGCGGTGCCCGGCCGAGATGATCAGGTCGTCCTTCCGCCCGACGTAGAAGAGGTAGCCCTGCTCGTCGCAGGTCGCGAGGTCGCCGGTCGCGTACCAGCCTTCGACGAAGCGCTCCGCCGTCGCTCGTTCGTTCCCGTGGTAGCCGAGGAACAGCGTCGGGCAGGACGGATGGACGACGATCTCGCCGGTCTCGCCTGTTGCTGGTGCTCCCCCATTTGGACCGCGCAGGGCGAGCGTCTGGCCGGGATACGGCAACCCCATCGAGCCGTGGACGACGGGGTAATAGCGATGGGCATTGCCGACGAGGAAGCTCGCCTCGGTCATGCCGTAGATCTCGTCGACCGTGAGGCCAAGGACCTCGTCAGCCCACCTGGCGGCGGCCGAGGTCAGAGCTTCACCACCCGTGTGCACCGACGAGAGCCGGTGCCCTGCCCACTCCTCACCCGGAACCTCCATCAGCATTCGCATGGCGGTCGGCGCGACGAACGCCTTCGTGACCCCGTACGCCCGCAGTCGCCTCACCGCTTCTTCGGGCTGGAATCGCTCGCGGTCGTACGTGAAGACGCCGCAGCCGTAGCTGAGGGGCGAGAGCACGGAGTCGATGAAGCTTCCGATCCAGAGCCAGTCGACCGGTGTCCAGAACAGGTCGCCGGGCCGAAACGGGCCGTGGATCATGCTCATGGGCGATTGGCGGCCGAGCACGACGGCGTGCGGAAGGACGACCCCTTTGGGCTTTCCAGTGGTCCCGGAGCTGAAGATCACGATGGCCGGATCGGACGCGAGCGTTACGGCGGGTGGCGCGGCGGCGGCGCGCGCCGTCTCGATCTCTCCGAAAGTAAGGGTCTGCTCCACGCAGCCCGCCTCGGCCGCGAGGCGAGCACCACGGTCGTGCTCTCGAGGGCTGACGAGGAGTGACCCGATCTCGGCCTCCTGCAGTCGGTAGACGATCGCGTCGTCGCCGAGCAAAGGGATCAGCGGTACAGTCGTCGCCCCGGCTTTCAGCACGCCGAGGTGCGCGACCGCGGTTTCTATGCCGGCCGAGGCGTAGACGCCGACCCGGGCTCCCGGCCCGATCCCGCGTTCTGCGAGCGTGGCGGCGGCCATTGTCGAACGCCCGGCGAGCTCGCCGAAGGTGATCGAGGTTGTCACGCCCGCGCTCTCGTGTGTCAGGGCAGCCTCGTCGGCGAAGCGCCGGGCAGGAGCATCCGAGCATGCGACGCCGACGTTGTACCTCGGCTCTGTGCTTGCACGACCCTGGGCCAAAGCGGCGGGAGTCTAGGTGAATGCCTCCTAGGATTGCCCCGTGAACAGCGACGAACAGGCCCGTGAGCTGCTTGTCGGCGCGGTCGACACGCACGTGCATTCCGCCCCGGACGTCGTGCCCCGGAGGCTCGACGACCGCGAGGCCGCGCAGCAGGCGGCGGCCGCCGGGATGCGGGCGATCGTGCTGAAGTCCCACCACACCGCGACCGGCGACCGCGCGCAGCTCGCGGAGCGCGCTCTGGGCGGCCGGATCGCCGTACGCGGGGGCATCGCGCTCGACGATGCGGTCGGAGGCCTGAACGCGGCGGCCGTGGAGACGTCGGCGCGTCTGGGCGGCGTGATCGTCTGGCTGCCGACGACGTGCTCCTCGACGTTCCTCCGCTGGAGCGCCGCCAACGCGTCCGGGCATCCGTTCGGCGAGGCACCTCGCGGGATCGAGATCCTCGACGGCGAGGGCCGTCCGCTGCCGGCGCTGCTCGAGGTCCTCGACGCCGTGGCCGCCCAGCGGCAGATCCTGGCCACCGGCCACCTCGGCGCCGAGGAGATCCAGGTCGTGGTGGCGGAAGGGCTGGCCCGCGGACTCGACCGCATCGTCGTCACGCATCCGGAGCATCCCTATGTCGGGCTTTCGCACGCAGCTCAGCGAGAGCTCGCCGACAAGGGCGTCTGGTTCGAGCGCTGCTACCTCGCGTACCCCTCGCAGGTCGGGACGGCCGAGCCCGTCGCAGCCGCCATCGGCGCCGTCGGTGCCGGGTCGACCCTGCTGGCGACCGACTTCGGTCAGGCCCGTAATCCGCCGCCCGTTCAGGCCTACGAGGCGTTCCTCCGCGACCTGCTCGAGCTCGGGCTCGCGGCGGCCGACCTGCGCCTCATGTCCGCAACGAATCCGGCCGCACTGCTCGAGCTCTGAGCTGGCTCAGCGACGGCGCTTCAGATGCGCGAGCGCCGCCCTCGCCGCGCCCAGCCCGTCGCCGAACGCCGCGGCACAGCGGTACGGACTGCCCGCCCGCACGTCGCCGGCCGCGAACAGCCCCGGCGCCGACGAAGCGAAGTCCGAGCCGACCGCGACCGCGCCCGTCTCGTCGAGACCGACGACGCCCTCGAGCAGGCCCGTTCGGGCACGCATGCCCACCGCGATCAGCAACCCGTCGGCGGGCTCCGTCTCGATCCGCTCCCGTTCCGAGATGCTGACACCCTCGAGCTCGGTCCCGCCCACGGGAGCCACGACCTCGGTGCCGAGGCGAACGTCGACGTTGCCGGCCTCCGCCAGGGCTGCCACCAGAGCCGGCTGGGCGGTGAGCTCGCGCTCGCGCTCGTAGAGGACGACCCGGGCGGCGTAGCGGCTGAGCGTGAGAGCCCCCTCGACGCCGGTATCGCCGCCCCCGGCGACGGCCACGTGCCTGCCCGCGTACGTGGGGCCGTCGCACGTCGCGCAGGTGAACAGGCCGCTGCCGAAGAGCGAGTCGGCATCCGGCGCCGGTCGGTGCGGCAGCGAGACCGGCCGGGCGCCCGCGCAGAACACGACCAGGTCGGCGTCGAGACGACCTGTCCCCGTCTCGATCTCCCATCCCCCGTCGGCCGGTCGAACGGCAGCGACCTCCTCGCCGAGACGGAGCTCGACCTCGTGCGCGAGGACCTGCTCGGTGAGCGCGGCCGCAAAATCCGGCCCGGAGATCGGCAGCTGGCCGGGAAGCTCGGTGACCTCCTCGACGTTCAGCGCCTCGCCGCCGGGAGCGAGCGACTCGAGCAGCACGACCGCCGCGCCGCCGCGGGCACAACCGACTGCAGCCGCGACACCGGCAGGCCCTGCGCCGACGACGACGACCGTCATTCGTCGAGCATGACCGTCGTGGCGCGTGAGTCGCCGAAGGTGGGCAGGTAGATGCTGTGGGTGCCCGGGCCGCCTGCGACCACGACGAGCAGATCCTCGGGCCGATCGGCGACGTGGATCTCGGTGTCGTCGCCGATCGACCCGTAGACGGGCGAGCGGGACGGGACGAGGAAGCTGTTTCGGTTCTGGGTCGTGATCTCACCGGCTCGCACGGTCGAACGCTCCCAGACGAACCGTTGCACGGCTTCCCGGTCGAAGCCCGCGTCGGCGAGCAACGAGGCGTGCTCGGGGCCGACGACGAGCATCGGAGTCCCGCCCCACAGGGAGTCGTTCGCACAGGGCGCCGCGATCGAGCGGGCGAATGCCCACAAAAGCTCCTCGGCATCGTCGGCGGTGTCGAGCAGGTTGAGCGAGCCGGATGCCGAGACGACCGTGACCGCGCTCGCGCCAGCAGGAACGCCGAGTGCCTGGGCAAGCGGCGGCCAGGGGCTGTCCTCCTCGTTTTCGGCGAAGCAGAACGCGAGCTTCCCGGGGAACCCGTGCGTCGCCCGGTCTCCCGAGCCCGGCTTCGCCCCTCCGATGTTGACGAGGCACATCCGGAGGGCCCGGCCGACGGTCAGGTTCGTCCGCTGCCCGTTGCCGAGGCAGCTGGCGCCGCACGTGAAGCCTGCCGCTTCCCGAACGGGTCCGTTGACCACGACCGCCTCGGACGCGGGATTCGTCGTGCTCTGGACCGCGAGCAGGTTGAAGCGGGGATCGGCGACTGCGCGAATCGCGGCCAGGACGACGGCAAACGTCTCGGGAGCGCAGCCGGCCATGACCGCGTTGACCGCGACGAGGCCGCGCGTGGCGGTCGCCCGAGACGGCCCGAGCATCGCGATCGGCTCGTCCGCGTCGGCACCGGCGAGCATCTCGTCGACGAGCGCCGGCGTGGGCGGAATGCAGGGCAGGCCGTCCCCCCACCCGCACTCCTCGATCTCGAGCCACGCGGCAGCAGGGTCGTCCGCGACCTGAACCGTCTTCACGTCGCTGCCCCCGCCTCCGCGCCGATGCCGCCGAGCGCGCGCACCCGGTCGGCGATCTCCCGCGCCATCGACTCGATCTCGTCGGGGCGTCGGCTCCCGAGTGGGTGCGGGATCAGGACGATGTCCACCTCGGGAATCGCGTTCGCGCGGGCGTTGATGCTCGCCAGCGTCTCGAAGGGCTCCGTGCAGATCACGATCGGCCAAACCCCTCTCGAGTCGAGCCGTGCCGCGTCGTGGACACTCCACGACGTGCACGATCCTCAGTCGCCCGAGCCGACGAGCACCGCGACGGCGCCGCTCGCCAGACGCTCGATCTCGTCGGGGAGAGCCGGACGGGTAGGGGAGGGCTTCTTGACGTACAGCGAGTCGTCGTGGTGGAAGCCGGAGCTCTCGAGCTCGGCCAGCACGGCACGTGCGAGCGCCTCGAACTTCGGCTTCGAGTTATCGATGACGCCGAGCGCGCCGACCGTCCGTTGGGCAACCAGGGGGCCTGCCTGGTCGGCGGCCTCGGGCACCGGGACGCAGATCTCCATCGTCTTCTCGACCTCCTTCGCTCAGCCCGCTCGCAACGCCGCTGTCGCCGGGCCGTCTACGGCCTCACCCGACGCGTCGATCACGACGGCGTAGTGCGTCCGCGCCTCCTCGACGGTGACGTAGCCGTCGAGCACGTCGAGGAGCACCGCCTCGGGATCTCGCTCGTAGGGACTGCCGTAGCCGCCGCCGTTCGGCGTCTCGAACCGCAACACGTCACCCGCCTTGACGCGGTAGCCGGAGAACTTCGAGTACATGGGCTGCTCCACGCCGGTCTCGGCGACGACGTGGGTCACCGCGCCCGCAAGGCCGTCCGAGCCGCCGTGGACGCCACGCGGCGGGTCGTAGTTGCGATCGCCCTCGCAGGACAGGATCGCATCGACGTGGATGCGGTTCTCCCGCACGATGCCGCGGCCACCGCGCCACCGGCCGGCACCGGGCGGCGCGTCACGCAGCTCGTAACGCTCGACGCTGATCGGGAAACGAAGCTCGAGCTCCTCGACCGGGGTGTTGCGCGTGTTCGCTGCGAGCGTGTCGACGCTGTCCATGCCGTCGCTGCCGAGCCGGCCGCCGTAGCTCCCCTCGTTGGTCTCGAGGTAGGCCCAGTACTCCTTCGCCTCCTCGTTCCAGCCGCTGTAGCTCACGAAGTACGTGTGGGCCGCATTGCCGGCCGTCGTCTTGTCGGGCGCGGCGTCGGCGAGCGCCAGGACGAAACCGTCCGCGATCCGCTGCACCGGGCAGAACCGCGCGAAGGTCGCCCGCGGGAAGCGCGGGTTGTAGATGGTGCCCTCCGGGCAGATGACGGTGATCGGCCGGTAGCAGCCCTCGTTCTGGGGGATGTACTCGTCGTACTTCGCCTCGTCGAGGAAGACGCTGCGGGCGATGAAGTAGGCCGTGCAGGTGGTGGCGCCCATGAACGGCGAGTTGAACCCGGTCTCCACCTCGGGGTTCGAGCCGGTCAGGTCGACGACGATGTCGGTGCCCTCGACGACAACCTTGACGCAGACCTTGAGCGGCACGTCGCGGTTCTTGCCGTCGTCGTCGAGCCAGCCGACGGGCGCCTCGTACTCGCCGTCGGGGACGTTCGCGATCTCGGAGCGGAGCATGTACTCGGAGTAGTCCATCCAGTCCTCGCCCGCCCCGAGGATCGTCTCCGGCCCGTGTCGCTCGAGCAGCTCGAGGAAACGCTTCCGTCCGACCCAGCAGGCCCCGATGAGGGCGCCGAGATCGCCGCGGTTGAGGGTCGGAGTGCGGCTGTTGTCGATGATGTGCTTCCAGAGCTCCTCGTTGCGAATGCCGCTGTCGTACACGCGAAGCGCGTCGTAGATCCTCGACTCGGCCCACATGTCGACCACGTCGACGTTGATCCCCGGGTAGGCGCCGCCCGTGTCGATCAGGTGACAGGTGTCGGCCGCGAAGCCGACGAGCTCGCCCTCCCAGAAGATCGGCACCGCCACGCAGATATCCGGAGCGTGGACGGCTCCCTTGTACGGATGGTTGTGGAAGATCACGTCTCCGTCGCAGATCTCGCCTTCGAGCCGCTCGAGGAAGCCGCGGATCATCCCGCCGATCGAGCCGTTGTGAAGCGGCGTCGTCTGGCTCTCGGCAAGCTCTCGTCCCTGGCGGTCGAACAGGCCGGCCCCGAGGTCCTCGTTCTCGCGGGCGAGCTGCGAGTACGCCGTGCGCTGGAGCGTCGACGACATCTCCTTGGCGATCGCGTGGAGCTGGCCGCCGATCACCCGCAGAAGGATCGGGTCCGTGATCCGGCGCTCGGGGGGCTCGGGCAACAGCTTGCCGGTCGCCGCCGAACGTGCCTCGGATGCGCTCATCGGCCTAGACGTCCTTTCCCGGTCGCGAGATGACGATGTTGCCGGCCCGGTCGACCCGTGCATGCCAGCCGGGCGGGACCAGCACCGTCGAGTCCTCCTGCTCGATCACGGCAGGACCGACGAGGGCATGATCTGCGAGCAGGGTCGCGCGATCGTAGACGAGGCTCGCGGTCAGACCGGGCCCTTCGAACCAGACGTCGCGCTCCCCGGCGACCCCGGCGGGCGAGCCGTCGGGAGCCGACTCGAGCTCCGGCACCTCCGGCGCCACGATCCTCCCCATGCCGGTCACGCCGATGTTGACGAGCTCGACCTCGCTCTCCCGGAAGGCGTGCGCATACTCGCGCTCATGGGCCTGGTGGAAACGCTCGGCCACCTCGCTCACCCAGGCCGCGTCGACGGTACCCAGCGGCGCCTCCGCCCGGATCTCGTAACCCTGGCCCGCGTAGCGGCACTCCGTGAACCGCTGCACGGAGGAGTCCTCGGGCGTGAACCCGTCCACCTCGAGCTGCTGTTGCGCCTGCTCCTCCATCGCGTCGAACCTCCGCTGGAGCTCGTCGTGCGAGACGGCCGCCAGCAGGCTGACGACCGTTCCGGGATACGTGTGGACGACGTCCGTCCCGAGGAGCCCCATCGCGGAGGCGATCCCCGGGAACCGCGGTGCGACGATGTCGGGGATCTGCAGGTCGGTCGCGATGTCGGGAGCGAACATCGGGCCCGCGCCGCCGAACGCGACGAGGGCAAACTCGCGCGGGTCGTAGCCGCGCCGGACGCTGTTCAACTCGATCGCACCGGTCATCTGGGAGGTCATGATGCGGACGATTCCGGCAGCCGCCTCGACAACAGAGAGCCCGAGCGGCGTCGCGATCTGCTCCTCGATGGCCTGCTCGGCAAGCTCGCGGGAGATCGGCATGCGGCCTCCCAGGAAGGAGGACTCCGTCAGGCGCCCGAGGACAAGCTGCGCGTCGGTGATCGTTGGCTCGGTGCCGCCCTGCCCGTAGCAGACGGGGCCCGGCTCCGCCCCGGCGGATCTCGGTCCGACCTGCAGCATCCCGCCTCGATCGAGATAGGCGATCGACCCGCCTCCCGCACCGATCGCCGACACGTCGACCATTGACAGCCGGAGGTGGAGCCCGCCGATCTGGTTGTCCAGCCAGTGCTTGTGTCGCACGACGCCGCGGTGGATGACCCCGATATCCGCGGAGGTGCCCCCGACGTCGAACGTGATCACGTTCTCGAAGCCGGCCGACTTGCCGGCGGCCATGCCGCCGACGACACCGGCGACGGGACCCGATAGCAGCATGTTGACGGGCCGGCGCGAGACGACGTGTCCCGGCTCGACGCCGCCGGACGAGGCCATGACGTGAACCTCGGCCGAGACGCCTGCCGCGGCGATGCCCGTCGTGAGACGTTCGAGGTACCTCCCCGTCACGGGCCCGACGTAGGCGTTGACCGCCACGGTGTTGAACGCCTCGTACTCGCGATACTCGGGACACACCTCGTGGCGGAGCGAGACGAACGCGTCGGGAAACTCCTTGGCGAGGAGCTCGGCGACGCGCTGCTCGTGCGCCGGGTTGAGATACGAGTGCAGGAAGCACACGGCGACAGCCTCGACGCCCTGGCGCGCGAGCTCGGCGATCGCCGCCCGCACCTCGTCGTCGGCGAGCGGCACCGAGATCTCGCCGCCCGGCGCCCGCAGTCGCTCGGTCACCGGAATCCGCAGCCGGCGCGGCACGATCGGCCACTTCTGCCACGGCAGCTCCTGGTAGAGGCTGAAGTTCAGCGGCCGCTTGTGACGCGCGATGTGCAGCACGTCGCGAAAGCCGCGCGTCGTGATCAGGCCGACCTTGGCGCCCGACCGCTGGAGGACGGAGTTCGTCGCCACCGTCGAGCCGTGGAAGACCATGTCCAGGTCGGCGAGCTTCACGGAAGCCTTCTCACAGGCGCCGCGCATCGCGTCGACCACGCCGCTCGCGATGTCCGCGGGCGTGCTGGGGACCTTGTGTACGACGAGCCGATGATCGTCGGCTACGAGAAAGACATCGGTGAAGGTACCGCCGACGTCAATGCCTATCTGGTTCAGACGCCCTCGTCTCCTGCCTGCGCCGTGAGCGCGCAAGCCGGGCGCCCCCGTTCGTCGATGCTGGCCGTGAGGACTCCGTACAGCTCGGGCCGCCGCTGTCCGAAGAAGTCCACCTCGTATGGGTCGGGAATGCCGCCGCTCGGCTGCCGGACCCGCACCTTCGCGCGGGCGTCCGCCAGGTCGAGCTCAGCGGCGACGAGCTCGTTGCCCTCGGGTCGCGCCTCACCGAGGACACGTCCCGCCGGTCCGGCAATCTGGCTGCGCCCGTCGTAGCTCCAGCGCCCGTCGGGCCCGGTAGCGTTCGCGTACACCACGTACGCGCAGTTCTCGTAGGCGCGAACGCGGATCAGGTGGTCGGCGTACACGCCTATCCCCTTTGGCACGCACGCGGAGATCGCGACGATGTCCGCGCCCTTCAGCACCGCGACGCGGGCGGCCTCCGGAAAGATCATGTCCGCACAGATCAGCATGCTGACCCGCCCTGCGCTCGTCTCCACGACGTCCGGCTCCCGGTCACCCTGGCTCACGAAGCGATCGACGCCCAGGCAGGGCAGATGCAGCTTGCGGATAACGCTGCGCACCTCGCCGCGGCGGTCGATCAGCGCTGCGCTGTTGTACAGGTCTGACCCCTCGCGTTCGACGAAGCCGACGACGGCGTTCACGCCGAACTCCGTGCAGCGCTCCGACACCGAAACGAGCGGGGGCGCATCCAGCGTCAGCGCACTGGCAGCGCACTCCGCCGCTGTCTCGTGTCCGTATCCCGTGAGGTTGCACTCCGGGAACACGACGAGCTGTGCACCAGCGGTTGCGGCCTGCTCGAGCAGCGCCAGCGCCCGTTTCAGATTGTCTTCTGGGGCTCCGGCGCGCGACTCGTGTTGCGCCGCAGCGACGCTTGCCCGTCCGGGGGTCACGACGCCGCCTCGAACGCGCCTTCCGTACACATGGCGCCTGAGTATCAGATCGGTGCCTGCCCCGCAAGTTGGAGCCGGCGTCGACCGGCAGCCCTGGCGTCGAACCGGACCCATTCGCGCGGAGCTCACGGCGCTGTTGCCGAGAGCTCAACTTCCTCGCTGTCCTCGCCGACCAGGGGAGGCCTCGGGCGGCCCGCTGGACTCTCGCCGAAGAGCCGCTCGCCCAGGCCGGTCAGAGCGGCGACTGACTCTCCTGCTGCGTTCGCGCTTGGATCAGGTTCGGATAGAGCGCGCGGGGGTCGCGGACGAGGCGGCTACGAGATATATCCCGCGGCCGCCAGGCTTTTCTCGACGATGTCGACCTGGAGCGCCGGATCGGCGGCGGGGATGTAGCGCTCCTCGAACCCGAGCTCGCGCAGCACGATGTTGCGCCCGCGCGCGATCGCGGCGGCCTTGTAGTGCGCGATCGCGCGGTTGCAGCCCTGGCGCCCGAACCCGCAGTCGGAGCTGAGGCAGAGCTTGTCGGCGTCAATCAGCTCGAGGGCCCGGCGGATGTCCGCGGCCACCTCCTCGGCGCTCTCGACCTGGAGCGTCCGGTGGCTGAGGACGCCGATCGCCACCTTCTTCGGGAGGCGGCCCTTCCACGGGCGGAAGAGCTCGAGGTCCATGAAGCCGTTGTCCTTCGTCTCGAGCGTCCACACGTCGCCGCGCATCCGCTCGAGGTAGATCTCGATCGAGTTCGCGTACGAGGAGACGTCGACGATGCGCTGCATGTTCGGGTTGCCCCAGCACGTGTGGATCCAGACCTCCACCTCGTCGAGGCCCTCCAGGCCCGCGTTCCACACGTCGACGAGGAAGTCGATCATCTCGTGGTCGGGGTCGTCCTTCGCGTAGTAGTGGACGAGCGGCTCCTCGATCTGGATCACCTGGCAGCCGGCCGTCTGCAGCTCGCGCAGCTCCCGGTTCAGCGCCATTGTCATGTCCCAGATGAGCTGGCGCTTGTCGTCGTCGTACACGTCCGTGTGCACGTCGAGGTAGCCGTGGATGCACTGCGGCGAGATGGTGCCGAACTTGACCGGCTTGCTGGTGCGCTGCTGCGCGAGCCTGTGGATCTTCGCGTACTCGAGCGGCGCGAGCGGGTTGTGCTCGACCTTGCCGACGACCCACGGCCAGCGCCAGCCGGTCAGGATCTCGTTTATCAGCGTCCCGGGCTGCGGGTCGAATATCCGCCAGCGCGTCTGCTCGGTCTGGAGCTCGTCGTGGGCGAGCCCGCGCCAACGCTCGACGGGGTAGTGCGCCCATGAGTGGCCGGCGAAGTCGTCGTCGTGAAAGTAGTCGCCGTTGGTGAGAATGTCGAGCCCGGCCCGCTCCTGGTCGTCGAGCACCACCGAGAGCGCGTCGGGGAACTGCTCGCGGTAGACGTTGTCCAGCATCGCCTTGTCCAGCGGGCGACCCCACAAGCCGGCCGTGAACCACCGCGGCCGCGGCCACGATCCGGTGACTGTCGCCGGAAGCATGAGATCCTTCGTCGCGGTAAGCATCTGACCGTGGAGATGACTGGACGAGGTTGACGATCGATCATAACCCGCCACCGCCCTGCCTATTACCTCTCCGTGCTGAGCTCGATCGTCGCTGGCGACGGCCCGGCGTAGCTGGCCACTCCGGACCGATCGTCATGCAGGCGGAGGTCTAACCGGGCGTGCCGACGGCGCGAGCGGGACGAGGCTTTCACGACGAGTCGCCAGTCTCGAGGCCATCGCTTGCACGCCGTTCAACTCGCGGACGATCTGGCCGTACTTGAGCCTGGTGGTCGGCGCACGGCCCGCGCGTGCGAGGTGAGCCTCGAATGCAGCGGCGAGCTCATGGCGGGGCGCGGGCTCGTTGGGACCCACGACTGGTCCCAACCAACTTGTCCTAATTTGGCCATGATTGCTTCCTCCGTTCCCTGTTAGCCTCCCGCGGCGTGGACGACGACGAGCTCCTTGGTCTCGCGGAGGTTGCGCACGTGCTCGCGGTGTCCCGGCGGACTGCGTCGCGCTACGTCAAGCGGCCCGACTTCCCTCAACCGGTCGGCCGGCGGCGGGCGACTCCCATTTGGCGGCAGGCTGATGTCGAGACATGGGGACGGTCCCATTGCAGCGACTCCGAGATACCGGCGTTCGAGCGCCCCTCGGCCATCAGCGCCAGCACCTCGCGCTCGCGCGGCGTCAGCTGCTCGAGCGGACCGACGCGGACGAGGAGCTGGGACACGATCTCCGGATCCATAGCCGTGCCGCCCTCGGCCACGCGCCGCAGCGCGTCGGTGAACTCCGAAACGTCGGCGACGCGGTCCTTGAGGAGGTACCCGACGCCGCCGTGCTCGTCGGCGAGGAGCTCTCGGGCGCAGGTCTGCTCGACGTACCGGGAGAGCACGAGAACGGGCAGACCGGGCAGCGCGCCGCGCGCCTCTGCGGCGACGGCAGGGTTGAGGCTTGGCAGAACATGAGCTCGGATGAGCCGAGCCGTTGAAGAGTCCAACCGCCGCATGCTGCGTGCGCGTGACGCGATGGACCGCGATTACGCGATGCCGCTGGACATCCCGACCCTGGCGCGGATCGCCTACGTCTCGGAGGCCCATTTCATCCGGACGTTTCGTGCCACGTTCGGTGAGACGCCGCACCGCTATCTGCAGCGCCGCCGCGTCGAGCGAGCGATGTTCCTGCTCAGGGAGACCGATCGCAGCGTGACGGAGATCTGCTTCGACGTGGGGTTCGCGAGTCTCGGGACGTTCAGCCGAACATTCACCGACGTCGTCGGCGAGCCGCCGACCACCTATCGGTGGCGGGCCGCCGACCTCAGAGCCGTCCCGGCATGCTTCGCGAAGGCGTGGACGAGACCGAGCAGTTTTGGAGAAGCGAGGGCGCGGCGCGACGAGTAGCCTGGCCCTCATGCCAAACAAGATCACTCATACACAGGTCTATGTGCTCGATCAGGACGAGGCGCTCGATTTCTACGTGGGCAAGCTCGGCTTCGAGCTGAACACCGACGCGGACCTCGGCTTCATGCGCTGGCTGACCGTCAACTTCCCTGGTCAGCCCGACCATCAGCTGCTGCTGGAAAGGCCCGGCCCGCCGGCCCACGACGACGCGACGGCCGAGCAGATCCGCGAGCTGGTGACCAAGGGCGCGATGGGCATGGCGGCCATCATCGCGGTGGACGACGTCCACAAGACCTACGAGGAACTGGTCGCCGAAGGAGTCGAGTTCACCGAGGAGCCGACCGAGCGCTTCTACGGAACCGACTGCGGCCTGCGCGACCCGTTCGGTAACCACCTCCGGATCGGCACGCCCAAGGAAGGCCCGACCGAGCTCCCCGATCCAGCCCAGTTCGCCGCAGAGAGTACCCCCTGATCCCAGCCCGGTCCAGTTAGCGAGAGCCCCTCAGCGCGGGCCTTTCTCGTCCCGGCGCCGGCTCCCAACTGGCTCGTGGTCGTATCAGTCGCGCCGGCGGCGCACGCCGTATCGCTACGGACGACGTCCCATCGAGCGCCTCTCGCCGACTGTCGATCCAGCCAAAGCAGAGCGCGCTCATGTCCGATCGTGTTCTCGGAGCTCGTCGGTCGTGGCTACGTGATTCCTTCCTGATTTGCCACCGCCGACGTCAGTGCCCTTCGAACCGGGCGACGACGGCGATACCGCCGGGCGTGGGGCGGCCTCGCGAACGTTGCATCGATGTCGGGCGGGCCGAAGAACTTACAGGCCACGAGCTCGAGCGCGGCAGCGAGGTCTTCGGGCGGCTCTCGGAGGCGGATGTCGGACGCAGCTGGGTACTGGACGACCTTCAGCAGCCGTCGCTCTTCCGCCTCTACCGAGCTACGGCCTCGGACCACTACCTGCTGATCGCCGGCCGCGACCCTGAGCTCGGCACCGGCGTCGACCGCCGCGAGCGCGTCACACCGGCCTAGCGAGCCGCTGCTCGCGGGCGATGAGTCTGCGCCGCCCGAACGGTCCATAGAGAAGCTCACCGGAAAGGAGGTCCACGTGACCGTGGGCGCAACCATCGAAGCGGCGCGTTCGGCGGACGGCACCTCGATCGCCTTCGAGCGGGCCGGGACCGGGCCGCCTCTCATCCTCATCGACGCCGCACTGGGCTTCCGCGGCTTCGGCCCGATGGGGCCGCTGGCCGCCGAGCTCGCATCGAGCTTCACGGTGATCACCTACGACCGCCGGGGTCGGGGCGAGAGCATGGACACTCCGCCGTACGCGGTCGGGCGGGAGGTCGAGGATCTGCAGGCGCTCGTCGAGGCCGCCGGCGGGTCGGCGTTCGCGTACGGCTTCTCGTCGGGCGCGGTCCTGCTCCTGCACGCGGCACTCTCCGGGATCGCCTTTCCGAGGCTCGCGATGCTCGAGCCCCCGTTGGCGCTCGACAAGCCCGACGAGTCCGATCTCGGTGCGGAGGTCGCCGAGCTCGTTGCGGCAGGTCGGCGCGGCGACGCGGTCGAGCACTTCAACAAGAGCATCGGCGTTCCGGAGGAGATGCTGGCCGGGATTCGCGACGCGCCGTTCTGGCCGACGCTCGAGCAGGCCGCGCACACGCTCGTCTACGACACCACGATCACGAGCTCGCTGCCGCTCGATCGGGTGTCAGCGATCACCCCTCCTGTCCTCGTCCTCACCAGCGAGCAGAGTGACGAGCGGCTTCCGACCTGGGCGCGCTGGCTCCGCGAGACACTTCCAAACGCCTCGCTCCGCACGCTCGAGGGCGAGTGGCACGGGGTCGCGCCGGAGGTCCTCGCTCCCGTACTTGGGGAGTTCTTCACCCCCGGCTGGTTGCGGCGTACATAACGCCAACCGACCCGCGAGCGCTCCTGCGGCAAACCGGACGATCTAGACTGTCGCAGGTCAGTGGATAGAACATCCACGACTGCCGGGAGCAGGAGTCAAAACACCAAAAGCCCTGCAAATCGGTCCTTTTGCCCCCGTAGCTCAGTGGATAGAGCAGCGGTTTCCTAAACCGCGTGCGCTGGTTCGATTCCGGCCGGGGGCACTCGATCTTCCACCTGCAAATAGTAGGTAGCCCAGGCGAGGGGAGAGCTGGGAGGAGGCTTCGCGGCCGCGTAAATGGCGCACACGCTATGCCGCTGGAGCCGCGCAGGAGTGCCGGCGGCGGCCCTCCGAAACCGCGCCCGACCACCGACATCCGAGAGGCAGCGAAGCTCGACCGCGCCGGCGTGCTTCAGCGCTGCGGCGGGTTGCCCGGCGGCTCCGGCCCTTCTGGACCCGAGTCCGGCGGCTCGGGCGGGGCTGGGACGCCGCTCGCACCCGTCGCAGGAGGTGCCCCCGGTTGCAGTGCCTCCTGGAGGAGGAGGCCGCTCTCGTCCACCCAGAAGCGGCGTCGCTCGCCACCGCGCGCGAGGACCGCCTCGGCCGTGCCTTGCGACTCGATCACCCAGCCCTGCGCCATCCACCCGCCGAGCGCAGCCATGAGGATCTGCTGGCGCTCGACGAGCGAGCGCGGCTCCGGCCCGTCTTTGCGCCGACGCATGAGAGCCACGAGCAGCACGATCACGGCGAGCACGGCGACGCCGATCAGGGCCCAGACCCACGGGTCGATCCCGCCGTCGTCGGTGTCGGAGGCGGGGTCCCCGCCGGCCTCCGGGGCCGGTTCCTCCGCCGGGGGCGGCTCCTCCGCCGGGGGCGGCTCCGCGGCCGGATGGCGGCTCCTCGGCCGGCGGCGGCTCCTCGGGAGCGGGCGGCTGGTCGGGCCGCTCGCCCTCGCCGATCCCGCCGCCGCCTTCGGGGAGCGTGCCTGTGAGCCTTTCGTCGAGGACGGAGGACGCTCCTTCTGGGATGTTCTCCCCGCTGCCGCAGGCCGAGAGGCCCACGAGCGCGGCTGTCGCCAAGAGCACGAGGGCGGCTCGAACGCTCACGGGTCGCGAGCGACGCACTGGCTGGCGTCGGCTGCTCGTCTTGACCGGCGTCGCGGTATCGATCGCTCCATCCCCTCCGGAGGTCGCCCTCGCCCGACTCTAGAGCGCGACCCGGACGAGTGTCTCACGCCCATGCGTTCGCGTTTCCCTGCGCTAGCTGGGTGCCCGACGCCGGGATGAGCTAGTACACGGCGGCCGGGATCCCCGGCCCCCCGGTCCGAGCTCAGGCTCACGCCGCGAGGGAGTCCCTGACCCCCCCGACCCGAGGTCTGCGCGCCAAGGCCGCGACGGGAGGCCTGAAATTCGACGTCGCAGGTCCGCTTCAACCGGCTGCAAGTGGCTCGCAAGCGTGCAGCTGCATGCTCGGTCGGTCCAGACGTCGCGGAGGAGGCGAAGGTGAGAGGGCTCTACATGCTGGTTGTTCTGCTCGCTGTCACTGCGGCCGCAGTTGCTGGGTGTCGCTCCGAGCATGTGGCACGGGATTCCGTCACGCCCGCGGCCGCCGCACCGAGAGAGGCCCAGATCGTCGGCGACGTTGCGGGAGAGACGGGTTCAGAGTCGGCGGGGACCTCGGACGAGCCGGTGTCCGCATATGGGACCTGGTCGGAGCCGGAGGTCATCCCGGGGACGAAAGGGGCATCCTCCGTCGAGATCGGCATCGACGCGGCTGGAAACGTCGTTGCAGCCTGGCTGGGCCGCCGCCGCGTGGTTGAGCTGGCGATCCGCACGGCCGAGAGGGGCCGCTGGTCAGCGCCGCTGCGGATGCGGCGGGCCGGTGAGTACTCGGGACTGTCGCTGGCGGTTGCGCCCAATGGGGCCTTCGTGCTCGCCTGGCACGGCGTGCACCGGCGAACGGCCTTCGCGGTGACGGGCTCCGTCGCGGTAGGAGCCCGCCGGCCCATGGCGATCGAGAACAGCAACGAGCAGCCCGAGGTGGCGATCTCGGCAGCCGGCATGGCAACTGTCGCCTGGTCGTCGAGATCTGCCGACTCCGGCGTGTACCCCTCTAAGACCAGGGTTCTCACCCGACGGGTGAATGCGCAGACCGGCGCCTGGGAGCGAAGCGTGGGCTTTGCCACGCGCTGGCAGGGAAACGTGGCGGCGGTCGCAGTGAACGCGACCGGGGATGCGGCGTTGCTGTGGGACTCCTGCTGGTTCGATCACGGCTCCGAGAACGGTTGCGCTTCGCTTCGGGTGGCGACCCGAGCGGGGGGCACGGCGACGTGGACGGCGACACCGTTCGCAGCGGACGCCTACTACTTCGCCACGGCAGGCGAGGGACGAGCTCTAGGGATCGCCGAGGACCGCTCGCCGACGATCGTGTGGGCTGGCGCGGACGAAAGCGTCCACGCCGCATCGCCCCGTGACGGCGGTTGGACCAAGACAACGGTTTCAGGGCCGGACGTCTACGTCCACCCGTCGTTCTCCGAAGGCGTCGCCCTCGACGTCGACGAGCAGGGCCGAGCCGTCGCCGCCTGGCGCGGAAGTCCGTACCCCTGTGAGGAGTCCCCAGCCATCGAGGTGACCGTCCGCGACGATGGCACAGCCCCGTGGAAGGCCTCGCGGCGGCTCGCCACCTTCGAGTACGGGGACCCGTGCGAGCCTGCTTCCAACCCCACAGCTGTGCTCACCCGCGACACGGCGCTCCTCGCCTGGCGCGAGTACAGGGCGCCCGCCTCGGTCGTGCGGCTCCTCTGGCTGAGCCCGGGTGAAACAAGACCTGCTGACACCGTCTCCTTCGACGCGCCCGGATGGTCCGCTGTCGACACGCCTGGATCGGTCGGCAAGCCTAGGCTGACCGCCAACGAAGGCGGGCTGGTCGTCGCGGCTTGGAGCGACGAGCGAGGCGCGGTGGCCACCTTCAACCGCGTCGAGCCATGAGCCAGCGGAGCGAGACCGCTACAACGAGTGCGGGCTTGGCGCGGCCGGGAAGCCGATGTGCGCGAAGGCATATCGTTGTGTGCATCAGACGGTTCGGCCTCGCGGTGGCGTTGGTGCTGTTGGTTGGGTTGGGTGGTCCGGGTGCCCAGGCGCCCGCTCGGGTTGGGGACGCCACGGAGCGGCCAAGTTCTGCTGCGGCTGACGTGCCCAGCCTGGCCGGCCGTTGGGTGCTTCAGGTCGAGTACACCCGTCGGGTTGGTGGGTGGCTGGAGGTATCGGATCTTGACGGGGCGAACAGGCGGGTGCTCACGGCCCCTCCGCGGAAGGGTGTGGCCCGCCGGGATCTCGAGCCGGTGTGGTCGCCGGACGCGAGCATGGTCGCTTTCGTACGAGTCAGGAGCAGCGGTCGCGGTCGGTCTGGAATCTTCGTCGTCAACGCCGATGGGAGCGGCCTGCGTCGGGTGGTGGGCAGCGAAGCCGTTGGTGGCGGACTCGGTGGCGTCGTCTGGTCGCGCGACGGCACTCGGCTTGCGTTCACCCGCGATGCGAAATGCTTCGGGCAGAGGGAGCGCGACGTGGGCCTGTATGTAGTCAACGCCGACGGCACCGGAGTTCGCAAGCTGCCCGTGCTCTCTCCCTATGTGTCCTCGCTACGTCTGCATCCGGTTGGCGTGACCGTGGACGGGTGGTCAGCCGACGGAACGACGCTTCTGTATCACGTGGTCAGGTTCAGCGGGGGCGAATGCCGCACCTCCTTTCAGGAATCGTCCGATCTGTACTCGATCCGTGCCGACGGGGGAGCCGCCACGTTGCTCGCCAGCACCGACTGGATCGATCGCGCGCGCTGGTCGCCGGATGAGCGCTCGATCGCGTTCAGCGCCTACGGCGATAACCAGATGGGCGACTCCTGCAGCCTCTTCCTTCGCGACGCCGATGGGACGGTCATCACTCTTGTGCAGGCCGACTACGTGCTGTTCGGCTGCCCTAGCGGCGGTCTCTCATTTGTGTGGAGCAACGACGGCGGCGAGATCGCCTACAGCAGCGAGGGCGCCAACGTCGATGCCATCGATCCGCAGACGGGGCAACGGCGTCGCGTCTTCGCCGGAACACCGTCCCCGCCGTGCAACGAGACCGGCGACGTCTCCGAGCAAGGCGCGCCCTGTTCGATTCACATCCTGGCGCTCGCCCGCGACGGCAGCCGCATCCTTGTCGACCAGGACCCTTACGGGTTGCGGGACATGCCGCTCATGCTCGCGAGCTTTGACGGCACGTCATCGCTGACCTTGCCCTCGCCGGCTGCCGGCCGCCCGGGGAAGCGCGTCGCCGCCGTCAGCGCAGAGCTTCCCTAGTGTCAGAACGGGAGAACGCGGAAAGGATCGCGCCCGCAGCTGTTGGCAAACGAGCGCAGCAG
>CAWJNF010000005.1:0-933905 GCA_963844235.1 uncultured Thermoleophilia bacterium
GGGGAGAGACGGCTCCGGGCAAGTCGAGCTACGGACGCTCGCTGATCGTCGACCCCTGGGGCATCGTGCTTGCGGCCGCCCCTGACGAGGATTGCGTCATCTCCGCCGAGCTCGACCGGGCACGCCTCGAGAGGGTGCGTGCGAGCCTCCCGTCGCTCGCGAACCGGCAGCCCAACGCCTATCGCTGGCCGGCCCTCACGCCACTGGCCGGCGGGGGCTCCCGCCCGGCGGAGCCGGGCTCCGCCCCCGCCTGACGCCGCTGGCGGCGGGATGCGGCGCTCGCGTCGCTTGGTCGTACGTCGTGTACTGTCCTGCGCGCCGCTCGCTTGCCTCCCTTGCCAGCGACCTCCCAGCGACGTGAGCCCTCACGCCACTGGCCGGCGGGGGCTCCCGCCCGGCGGAGCCGGGCTCCGCCCCCGCCTGACGCCGCTGGCGGCGGGATGCGGCGCTCGCGTCGCTTGGTCGTACGTCGTGTACTGTCCTGCGCGCCGCTCGCTTGCCTCCCTTGCCAGCGACGCCGCACGTGAGCTCCGTGGGCCGATGAATCCGCTGCATCTCTGCTTGCCAGCGACGCCCAGTGACGTGAGGGAGTCGTATCGATGAGCCTGAAGGCCGTTCTCTTCGATGTCGACTTCACGCTGTGCAAGCCGGGGCCGCTGCTCGGCCCGGAGGGCTATCGCCGCGCCGGAGAGCGGCTTGGTCTTCGCCTCGATCCGGACCGCTACCCGGCCGCGCGCGCCGCGCGCGATCGAGGACCTCGAGCACCATCCGGAGCTCTTTCACGACGAGCAGGTCTGGGTTCGTTTCACCGAGGACATCGTGCGCGGGATGGGCGGCCAAGGCCCCGCCGTCAGCGCGCTTGCCATCGAGGTCGTGCGTGCCTGGGAGCATGCGCCGAACTTCGAGCTCTACGAGGACGCGGCCCCGGTGCTCCGCGAGCTTCGCCGGCGGGGCTTGCTGATCGGCCTCGTCTCGAACACGAGCCGTGACCTGGGTCGCTTCGTGGACACCTTCTCGCTGGACGTCGACGCCTGGGTCACGAGCGGGTCGCACGGGATGGTCAAGCCGAGCCCGTCGATCTTCCTCGCCGTCCTGCAGGCGCTGGACGTCGAGCCTGGTGTGACGGCGATGGTCGGCGACTCGCTGCTCGACGACGTCGAAGGCGCACGGGCGCTCGGCATGCAAGCGTTCCTGCTCGATCGGGAGGGGCGCTTCCCGGGTCGAGCCGACACGCTCCCCGACCTCTACGCGCTGCCGGAGGCGCTGAGGTTGGGCTAGATGATTGATCTGCAATTGACCGGTAACCGTGGCACCGCCGGCTGGCGGCCGATACCGTCGCCTGAGGCCACGCTCGTGGCTCGCACGTACCTACGGGTACGCACGAGCCAGGATCGCGCCCTCATGCTCGGTCTCTGCCGTCCCCGACGGCACCACAATTACCGATCAATCATCTAGGCCTCCGCCGCCGGAGCGCGGGCTACACTCGGACGATGGCTGAGGGCGGACGGGCGCAGCTCGCTCTGATGCGCGGCGCCCCGCCGGCGCTCGGCACGCGCGAGACGACGGCGCTCATCTGGTCGCTCGGTCTCGGGTCGTTCGGCCTGGCCTGGTCGAAGACGACGATCGGCACGTATCTGCCGGCCGTGCTCGAGCAGTACACCGGCTCGGCCGCGCTGATCGGATTCGTATTGTCCGCGGAGGGGTGGTTCGCGATCGTGCTGCCGCTGCTCGTCGGCCCGCTCTCGGACGCAACCCGCACGCCGTTCGGGCGTCGACGGCCCTACATGGCTTTCGCGCTGGGCCCGATCGCGTTGTCGCTCGCCATGGTCGCGTTCATGCCGAACTTCGTCGCGACAGCGTTCGTCCTGTTCGCGTTCTTCTTCGCGTACTACATCTACGAGCCGCCGTACCGCGGGCTCTACCCGGACCTGCTACCGGGATCGGTGTTCGGGCGCTCCCAGGGCGCCCAGCACGTCATGCGCGGGATCGCGGTCGGCATCGCGCTCGTCAGCGGCGGCTTCCTGCTCCACGTCTGGGAGCCGTTTCCGTTCGTGCTGGCGGCCACGGTCTCGCTGGTCGCGCTGGGCGCAGTGGTCGCCCTCGTCCACGAGCGTGGGGGTGGCAGCCGGCACTACGAGCGCTTCCGCTCGCACCTCGCGGCGCCCTGGCGAATCGTCAAGTCCGAGCGTGACGTCCGCTTCTGGCTCCTCGCCAACATCGCGTGGGAGGGCACCTTCGCGGGCATGTACACCTTTGTCGTCCTCTACATCACGAAGGGGCTCGACCAGCCGCTGTACATCTCCTCCACGGTGCTGGCCGTGGTGGCGGTCGGCTACGTGGTCGCCGCGACGCTGGCGGGACGGCTCGGCGATCGGTTCGGGATCGGCCGCGTGCAGGTGATCGTGTCGCTCGTGTACGGAATCGGGCTCACGCTGTGCGTCTTCGCGACCGAGTGGCACTCGTGGTACTACGCGCTCATCGCGCCGCTCGCCTTCTGCGGTGGCATGGTGATGACGCTCGCGTGGGGGCTGCTGTTCAAAGTGATGCCGCCGGACGATCGCGGTGCGGTCTCCGGCCTCGGGATCATGACGAAGGGCGTGGCCCTGCTCGGCGGCCCGCTGGGAGTCGGGGCCCTGATCGACATCTTCGGGCCGTTCTTCGACTCGACCGACGGCTACGCGGTCATGTGGGTGGCGGTCGGCCTCCCGACCCTGCTCGTGGTGCCGTTCGTCGTCGCCCTCGCCCGGTCCGAGGCTCGGCGGGCTAGAGACACGGGTCGGCCCCCGGCCGCATGAGCCCGAAGCCCCAGAGCTCGCCGTCGAAGACGTAGAAGGCGGTCTGGGCTCGCTCGCCGCGCAGCAACAGGGCCGAATAGCGGATGCAGCGGCGCCGCACGAGGGCGCCGAAGACGCGGGTCACCTCCGCCTCGGGCTCGCCGAGCTCGACGCCGTCGTTCGTCCGCCACCCGGCCGGCTGCCAGAGCGTGAAGACGCGCACGACACGGCCGCGCCTGAACGACACCCCGGCGCCCTCCGGCTCGAAGGGCTGGTAGGTGTAGTACCAGGTCTCCGGGGAGCAGTCTCGGCAGCGACCGAAACGGGTGCCCCAGACGCTCCTCACCTTCGCCTTCGACATTCCGATCGAGACGCCGCCGAGCGTCTGGCCGGGGACGAGGGTGCCCTCGTCGGGAAGAGCCGCCGAGGCGCCGCCGGCGAGCGCGAGAGCGGTCGCGAGCGCGGCGACGGCCGCCGTTACCGTGCGGCGAGCGCGGGCCCCCACGAGGCGAGCGGCGTGATATCGCCGCCGCGGCCGTTGAGCTGCCGGTATCCGAGCGCGTGCTCCGCCTGCATCATCTTGTGGATCTGGGTCGTCCCCTCGTAGATGATGGGCGCCCGGGCATTCCTGAAGTAGCGCTCGATGCCGTACTCGGCCGAGTACCCGTAGGCGCCGTGCACCTGGATGGCGAGGTGCGCGGCCTTGAACGCCTCCTCGGTCGCGTGCCACTTGGCCAGGCCGGTCTCGCGCGTGTTGCGCGCTCCCTTGTTCTTGAGCCAGGCGGCCTGCATGACGAGCAGCTTCGACGTCTCGTAGCCGAGCACCATCTCGGCGATCATGTCCTGCACGAACTGGTTGCGCCCGATCGCCTGGCCGAACGTCTCACGCTCCCGCGCGTACTCCACGGATCGCTCGAGGCAGGCCCGGATGACGCCGAGGGCGCCGGCGGCGACAGTGAAGCGTCCCTGGTCGAGCGAGTACATCGCGATCTGGAAGCCCTGCCCCTCCTCGCCGATCAGGTTGGCCTCGGGCACCTCGCAGTTCTCGAAGAAGAGCTCGCCGGTCGAGCCGGCCCAGATGCCGAGCTTGTGCTCGATGTCGGTGGCCGTGAACCCGGGCGTGTCCTTCTCGACCACGAAGGCGGAGATGCCCTTGTGCCCCGCCTCGGGGTCGGTCTTCGCGAACACGAGCGCGTGGTCGGCCACGGTGGCGTACGAGATCCAGTTCTTCTGTCCGTTGAGGACGTACGTGTCCCCGACCCTCGCAGCGGTGGTGCGCATGGCAGCGACATCCGAGCCTGCCGCCGGCTCTGTGAGGCCGAAGCAGGCGATCTTGTCGCCGCGTGCTTGCGGCGTCAGCCAGCGCTGCTTCTGCTCCTCCGTGCCGTACCTGAGCAGCGAGAGCGAGTTGAGCCCGACGTGAACCGAGATCAGCGTGCGGAACGCCGACTCGCCGCGCTCGATCTCCTCGCAGACGAGCGCCTCCGCCACGAAGTCCATCCCCGGGCCGCCGTACTCCTCCGGGATCACGATGCCGAGCAACCCGAGCTCGGCCATGCCCTCGATGACGCCCATGTCGAGGAAGTGGTTGATGTCGTTCTCGATCGCGTTCGGCAAGACGCGCTCGTCGACGAAGCGGCGAACGGCCTCCTGAACGTCGCGTTGCTCGTCGGTCAGATCGAGGTCCACGGCGCGTAGTCTACGAGAGGTGACAGTGCGTATACAGAACTGTGAAGCGTCGTTCGCGAGAGCCCATGCAGAGCGGTGGCGCTGGTAAACTGCGCCGTTCCATGCGGGCTGAACCCGGAGTGTCGGATGCCCGGGATCGGGCCTACTTTCAGGAGCGTCGCCAGGCGCAGGCGCGGGCGGCACGCCTCCGCCGTCTCGTCGCCGTAGGCGCGCTCGGTGTGCTCGCCGTTCTCGCCGTCGGTATCGGGCTCGGCTTCGCCGGCTCGGCCGAACACATAGCGGCCGGCGTCACGATCGGCGGGGTGGAGGTCGGTGGAATGACCGCAGAGGAGGCCCGTCGCGCTCTCGCGGCACGCTACTCGGCTGTCGCCGACGAGCCCGTCGTCTTTGCACACGGCGAGCGGCGTTTCCGGGTCGCGCCGGCCGCGGCCGGCGTTCAGCCGGACTGGGACGTCGCGCTCGCGCGCGCGCTCGACGAGAGCGACGGCTTCCTGCTCTTCCGGGGTTTCAAGCGACTCTCGCTGCGCCTCGGGGGCCACGACGTCTCGCTCGTCGGCGTCGCCGGCGAGCAGGCGGTCGCGGCTCAGGTGGAGCGGCTCGGAGCGGAGATCGACCAGCCTGCTCGCGACGCCGCGCTCGTCTTGGAGAGCGACCAGCCGGCCGTTCAACCTGCTCAGGACGGCGTCGAGCTCGACCGCCCCGCGGCGGCCGTGGTGGTCGGCGAAGGCCTCGTCGGCTTGGACCGCGAGGAGCCCATCGCCCTTCCCGTCGCGGTGGACGAGCCGGCGGTGCGCGCTCCCGACCTCGCCGAGGCCGCGGAGCAGCTACGTGTGGTGGTGTCGGGCCCGGTCGAGCTCACGTACCGCAAGCAGACGTACACCCTCGAGCCCATGGACCTCGCCGACCTCTTCGTGCTGCCCGCCGGTGGCGCCCGCGACCTCGCGATCGGCGGCGAGGCGGCCGCCGCCTTCTTCAGAGGCCTCGCGGGCACGCTCAACCGCAAGCCTGTCGACGCGGACTTCACGCTCACAGCCGGCGGCAACCCGCGCGTCATGTCCGCGAAGGAAGGTCGCGCGCTCGATCGGAACGCGTCGAGGAAGGCGCTGCTGGCTGCCGCGCTCGCGACGACGCCCGACGGCCGCAACGCAGAGCTCGTGGTGCGCACGGCGCAGCCCGATTTCACGACGCCCGAGGCGAAGGCCATGGGAATCGTCGACCTCGTCAGCGCATACACGACGGTCTACGGCGGCGACCCGAACCGGCTTCACAACGTGCGCCTCGTCTCCCAGCTCATCGACGATCATCTGATCGCACCCGGCGAGACGTTCTCCTTCAACCAGACCACGGGCGAGCGGAACGCAGACCAGGGCTTTCTCGAAGCGCCCGTGATCATCAACGGCGAGCTCCAGACGGGGCTCGGCGGCGGCGTCTGCCAGGTTTCCACGACGGTGTTCAACGCAGCCTTCGAGGCGGGCCTGTCGATCGAGGAGCGTACGAATCACGCCCTCTACATCTCGCACTACCCGACGGGGCGTGACGCCACCGTCAACTTCCCCGACACCGACCTCAAGTTCACGAACGACACGGGGAACTGGCTGTGGCTGCGCGCGTTCGTCGGTGCGAGCGAGTTGACCATCGCGCTGTACGGAACGCCCGTCGACCGTCGCGTCGAGATCGAGCAGACGCCGCTCGAGGTCGTCGGTCCGCCGGTCGTGGAGCGGATCCTCGACCCGACGCTCGAGAAGGGCACGCGGATCGTCGAGGAGTACGGCCAGCCTTCGAGGTCGGTCTCGGTGCGGCGGATCGTCTACGACGCCGACGGCAACGTGCTCTACGACACGGTCTGGTCCTCGAGCTACGTGTCCGAGCCGCGGGTTGTCCGGGTCGGTACGAAGCCGCCGCCACCACCGGTCGTCGAGGAGGAGCCCGAGGCCGAGGGCGCCGCCGCCGCCGAGCCGGGCACGAGCGACGGCGGAACCGATACCGGCGGGACCGACACCGGTGGAGCGACCACCGGCGAGGACGAGGGCGCCGGCGCTGGAACCGGGTCGGAAGGCACCGGCTCCGGCAGCCCGGATACCGGTGCGGAACCCGGCGGGGGCGAGCCTCCGCCACCCCCCGAGGGGTAGGGTCTATGCCTCGAGAGCGCGCAGGGTCTCGAGGAGCCACTCCGGCAGGCGGAGCGGTCGGAGCGTTCGCGCGTCGACACACGCGTGGGCGGTCCAGCCCTCGGCGAGGAGGCCTTCGGGCTCGGTCGTGCGCTCGAGCGCGTACTCGAAGCGGAAGCGGGCGCCGCGCAGGTCGGTTGTCCGCGCCCAAACGCGAATGGCGTCGTCGAAGCGCGCCGGCTGCCGGTAGCGGACGTAGGCCTCCGCGGTGGTCACGTCGATCCCGTGGTCCTCGACCAGGCCCTTGTACCCGCCCGGGAAGCGGGCCAGGTAGTCGATCCTCGCGATCTCGAGCCAGACGAGGTAGGCGGCGTTGTGGACGATGCCCTGCGCGTCGGTCTCGCTGAAGCGCACGCGCAGATCGGTCGAGAAGCGAAATCCCTCCACGGCCCCCATCCTACGATGGGGCACTAGAGATGTCGGCCGAGCGTCTTGCCGAGCTCATACGCGCGCGCCAGCCGTGCGTAGCGCTGACCGGAGCGGGGATCTCGACGGAGAGCGGCATCCCCGACTTCCGTTCTCCGACGGGCATCTGGGCGACGGTCGATCCCCGCGAGCTTGCATCGCTCTCTGCCTTCCGCCGCGATCCCGAGCGCGTGTGGACGTTCTATCGCCTCCGCGTGCGGATGCTGACCGAGGCCGAGCCGAACGCCGCTCACCGCTCGCTGGCCGAGCTCGAGCGCCGCGGCTTGCTCGCTGCGGTCGTCACCCAGAACATCGACATGCTGCACGAGCGAGGCGGGAGCAGGGAGGTGGTCGAGGTCCACGGCTCCATTCGCAGCTCGAGCTGCCTTCGCTGCGGGCAGCGCTGCACGCTCGCGGAGGTGCTCGAGCAGCTCGCCGGGTCCGAGGCGGCGCCGCGGTGTCCGGCGTGCGCCACGATCCTCAAGCCCGATGTCGTCTTCTTCGAGGAGATGCTCCCGGTAGACGCGATCGACCGCGCCTACGAGCTCGCCCGGCAAGCGGGGCTCCTGCTGGTCGTCGGCTCCTCGCTGGAGGTCTGGCCGGTCGCGGAGCTGCCCTCGGTCACGAAGGCGGCGGGCGGCGAGGTGGCCATCGTCAACGTGGGCCCGACGAGCTTCGACGGCGCCGCCGCGCTCAAGATCGAGGAGAGCGCAGGCGACGTTCTCGAACGGGTAGTCGGGTTGCTGTAGGGGCCGGATATATCCGGCCCCTACGTCCGTCGGGTTGCCGCCCGGCCCTACGTCCGTCGGGTTGCCCTCCGGCCCTACGTCCGTCGGGCCGCCGTCCAGCGCTACGTCTGCGCGACGCAGGTGTCGAGCCAGCGCTCGAAGAGAAGCCGGCCGCTCTGGCGGATGGTGTCGGCCTGCTCTTCCATCTCTCCGATCAGCTCTGGGAGGGACCCTTGCCCGAGCACGCGGTCGGCGTACGCCTCGTACTCGGGGACGGCAGCCCACTCGCGCGCCATGGCCGCCGAGACCTCGAGGTGGAACTGGACCCCGTACGCGCTGGCGCCGAAGCGGAAGGCCTGGTTGGGATAGGCCTCCGAGGAGGCGAGACGGACAGCGCCGTCGGGGAGGTCGAACGTGTCGCCGTGCCATTGGAGCGAGAGGAGATCCGTCGGGAGCCCGGCGAAGACCGGGTCCGCGCGTGCCTCGTCGGTCAGCGTCACGGGCATGACGCCGACCTCCGGCTCCTGGCCCGCGTAGACACGCGCGCCGAGGCTCGCGGCAAGCAGCTGGACGCCGAGGCAGGCCCCCCAGAAGGGCGCTCCGGCTCGCACCGCCTCTCCGATCGTCTGCTTCTCGGCGGCGAGCCACGGCAGCTCGGACTCGTCGTTCACGCTCATCGGCCCTCCCATGGCGACGATCGCGTCGAAGCGGCGCCAATCCGGGAGCGGCTCGCCCTCGTCGAGCTCGACACGTCGAAGCGTCACTCCGCGCTCGTCGAGCACGTCCTCGTAGACGCCGGGCGGCTCGCAGGCGATGTGCTGGAGAACGAGGACGTCCACTTCGCCGCGAGGGTACGTCACCGCTGCGGAACACGCAGGCGGATGGCGCCCGGCACCACGTCGAACCGGGCCGGTGTCGTTCCCGGCTGCTCGCCGTCCAGCTCGACGGGAAGCGGCGTTGCCGCGTCGACGCGTACGGCCGTGCCGCGCAGCAGCTCGAGCTTCGGGTGCGGCAGATGCGTGCCGCGATACGTCTTCGGCAGGTTGAGCGCGAGATCGGTGCGGGTGATGTCGCCGATCACGAGGACGTCGAACAGGCCGTCGTCGGGTCTGGCCTGTGGCGTCATCCTCATGCCGCCGGCGAGGTAGCGGCAGTTGGCCACGAGCACGTCGTAGAACAGGCCGCTTCGACGCTCACCGTCGACCTCGAGCTCCATCTCGCTCGGCTTCCAGCGCGCGAAGACGGCCAGCGTGGCCCAGAGGAAGGACACTTTGCCGCCCATTGCCTTGGAGGTCGAGTTGGCGCGCTGGGCGACCGCGCCGCTCATGCCCGCGCTGGCCACGTTCGCGAACCAGGCCTGTCCGGGCGATCCGTCCCAGCTCCGGTAGGCGACGTGTCCGGCGTCGATCGTCCGCGTCGAGCCGTCGGCGACGACCGAGACGGCGTCCGCGAGCCGAGTCGGGATGCTGAACGTGCGGACGAAGTCCGTGCCGGTCCCCCTCGGAAGGACTGCAAGCTCGGGCGGCTCGGAGCCCTGCTCGCGGAGCTGCAGGAGGCCGTTGACGACCTCGTTGACCGTCCCGTCCCCGCCGACGGCGACCACGAGCTCGGCTCCGTCGCCGGCGGCCCGCTCGACGAGCGCCGGGATCTGGCCCTGCCGCTCCGAGAACAGCGTCTCGCCGACGAGCCCGGCCTCGGCCGCGAGACGTGCGATCTCGGGCCACCGTCGCCCGGTCGACCCATTCGCGGAGGCCGGATTGACGACGAACGCGACGCGCGGTCCGCTCAGTGCCGTTCCGACGTGATCGCGACCAGGGCCAGCTCCGTCATGTCGTTGACCGCGCGGCGCATTTCATCGTCCGTGATGCGCACGAACTCGCCCTCGATGTAGATGTCGCTCACGGTCAACAGGCAGCCGGCGTCGATCTTCCGTAGGGCGCCGAGCGTGAAGAGCACGGCAGCCTCCATCTCGACGGCGAGGATGCCCCGCTCCGACCACCGCTTCGCCCGGTTGTCGTCGGGATCGTAGAAGACGTTGCTCGAGACGACGGGGCCGACTCGGGGCTTCACGCCCAGCTCCTTGGCTGCATGCACGGCGCCGTGGACGAGCTCCCAGGTGGCGGTCGGGGCGTGCGGCTCGCCGCCCGTGTAGTGGAGGGCGGTCGGGTCGGCCGGCGTCGCCGAGATCGCGATGATCAAGTCGCCGAGCGAGAGATCCGGCTGGAGGCCGCCGCAGGTGCCTACCCGGACGATCCGCTTGACGCCGAGCTGGACGAGCTCCTCGATCGTGATCGCCGCCGACGGGCAGCCCATTCCGCTCGCCTGGACCGAGACGCGGTTGCCGCGGTAGGTGCCCGTGTACCCGAGCATGCCCCGCTCGGCGTTCACCTGTCGTACGTCCTCCATGAACGTCTCGGCGATGTACTTCGCCCGCAGCGGGTCGCCCGGGAGGAGGCAGCCCTCCGCGTAGTCGCCCGGCTCGGCGCGCAGGTGGATCGGCATGCGCTCGAGGTTACTCGACCGGCTGTTGCCAGGCTAGACCGGCTGGTGCCAGGCCCAGCCGTCCGTACGATGTGGATCGCCATGCGAGTCGTCGAGCGCCCCGATCTGCAGTGGATTCTCCGCTACTGCGACGAGGACCCCATCGAGCGGGTGTTCCTGGAGGACATCGCCCGACGTGGGCTCGGGCGCTTCGCGGGAGTCGTCGAGGACGGCGGGCTGACGGCTCTGTGCCACGTCGGCGCCAACCTCGTACCGTCTGGACGCGGTGTCGCCGCCCTGGCGAAGCTCGCGAGCCGTGGCGAGCCTCGGATGATGGTCGGGGAGGAAGGCGCGGTCACGGAGCTGTGGGAGGCCATCCGGCGCAAGATGCGACTCCCGCTCGAGGACCGACCGGGCCAGCCGGTGTACGTGCTCGACCGTCCGCCCGTTCGTGCCGGGACGGGTCTGAGGCCCGCCAGGCTCGACGATCTCGACCTGCTCGTTCCCGCCTGTGCCGCGGCCTACCTCGAGGAGGTCGGCATCGATGCCTACGCTCGCGATCCGGACCTCTTCCGCTGGCGGACACGGAGCCAGATCGAGCTCGGACGCAGCTGGCTCTGGCTCGAGGACGGCGCGATCCGCTTCAAGGCGGAGGCCTCGGCCTGGACGCCCAACGCCGTCCAGCTCCAGCAGGTCTGGGTCGATCCCGGGTTACGCGGCCGTGGGTACGCGCGCGAGGCGATGGCCGATCTGTGCGCGCTGCTCCTGGAGCAGGGGCCGGCGGTGTGCCTCTTCGCCCGCTCGGACAACCTCCCGGCGCTGCGGCTCTACGAAGCGGTCGGCATGCTCCGCACGATCACCTACCGTTCGCTGATCTTCTCGTAGGGGCCGGTGCCTGACCGGCTCGCTCCGCCCGGGCGCATGCCCGGACGGATACCGGTGAGCGTCAGCACAGCGGCCGCGAGGCCAACGCCGAGCGCGATCAGGCCGATCTCCGCGGCGTCGGGCACGGCGAGCTCGAAGAGCTCCCGCAACGGCGCGACCGCGAAGGACAAGGCGTAGACGGCGGCGAGGACCAGGCACATGAGGCCGACCCAACCCGCCCGCCGGCGGTCGGTCGCCTCGAGCGCGAAGATGACGTAGAGGGAGGCCAGGACGTAGACGCTTAGCGCGACGGTGCGGGAGGCGAGCACGTCGCGGTCGAGCACCTCGTGGGCAAGCGTGTAGCACGTGCCAACTCCGGTAGCGATGGCAAAGGCCGCCGGTAGCGCAAAGCGAAGCGTGTCCCGTAGGAAGCCGGTCATCTGCCAGGGGCCCGAGCTCGCGGCGAGCGCGAGGAAGAACGGCGGCACGCCGGTGACGAAGAACGACGCGAAGCTGAGCTGCCGCGGGAGGAACGGGTATGGGAGCGGCGAGAGGCCGAGCGTCAGCACGACCAGCGCCCCGAAGACGCATTTCGTCGCATAGATCTTGGAGACCCGCTGCATGTTGCGAAGGATCTGGCGGCCCTCGGCGACGAGGCGCGGGACCGCGTCGAAGCTGCCCCGGACGAGGACGAGGTCGGCGACGGTGCGGGCCATCTGAGAACCGCCGCCTTGCGCGATCGCGACGCGTGAGGCCTTGAGCGCCGGCACGTCGTTGACGCCGTCGCCCACCATCGCGACGTACCGTCCCGCGTCTCGCAGCACCTCGACCACGCGACGCTTGCCTTCCGGCGCGATGCGCCCCACGACGATCGCCTGCTCGATGGCCCGCAGCAGCTCGTCCGGCTCGGCCGGCAGCTCGCGTCCGTCGAGCGCCCGACCGGCGGGCAGGCCGACGTCGCGCGCGATCGCCGCGACGGTCGCCGGGTCGTCGCCGGAGAGGACGAGGAGGACGAGGCCCTCGTCGCGCAGGTAGCCGACGGTCTCGCGCGCCTGTGGACGCAGCTCCTCGGCAAGGACGGCGAGCCCGAGCGCAAGCGGGCGCGGGGGCGGGCCCGACGCGGGGTCGAGGCTGCCGATCGGCGCCATGGTGACGCCCAGCGCGACGACACGCCGCCCCTGCTCCGCTTCGGCGCGCGCTCGCGGTGCGAGGTCGCCCAGCTCGAACAGGTCGGGAGCGCCGAGCACGTACGTGCGCGTTCCGAGCTCGGCCGCGCTCCAGCGCCACCGGCTCGAGAACGGCACGGTGGCGACGGCGTGCTCTGCCGGCGCCGGGTACGCAGTCGCGATCGCCTCGAGCGTCGCGTTTCGGGCCGGGAACGCGGCCGCGAAGCCGCTCAGTGCCGGCTCGAGCTCGTCCTCATCGACGCCCGGCGCCCGGACGAGCTCGGCGACGCGCAGCCGCGGCTCGGTGAGCGTGCCGGTCTTGTCGAAGCAGACGATCGCGGCGGATGCGAGCGACTCGATCGCGTTGAGCTGCTGCGTAAGCGCCCCGTGCCGAGAGAGCTTGAGGGCGCCGGAAAGGTAGACGATGCTCGCGAGCAGGATCAGCCCCTCTGGGACGAGGTTGATCACCGCGGCGACGACGGCGGGGAGGGCGTCGTCGAAAGGCGTGTCGCGCAGCCAGAGCGTCAGGGAGAGGGCGACGCAGAGCGGGATGCCGAGCACGATCAGCAACAGGATCAGCCGGTTGAGCCCGCGCTGGAACGGCGACGGCGGGTGCCGAAACGCGCGCGCCTCGCCGGCGAGCCGCTCGGCGTAGCTCTCGTCGCCGACGGCGGTTGCGACGTAGGCGCCGGCACCCTCGACTGCAAACGAGCCGGAGAGGAGGCTGTCTCCCACCCCGCGTGCCACCGGCGCAGACTCGCCGGTCAGGATCGACTCGTCGATCTCCAGGGCACGTGCCGACACCACGTCGCCGTCGGCGACGACCTGGTCGCCCGGCTCGAGCAGGATCCGGTCGCCGACGACCACCGCCTCCACTCCGAGGAGTCGCGGTTGGCCCGACCGCAGCACCCGCGCACGAGGCGCGACGAGCGCGGCGAGCCGCTCGAGCGCGAGCTTCGCCCGTATCTCCTGCACGGAACCGATCGCAGCGTTCGCGACCACGATCCCGAGAAAGATCGCATCGGCCAGCTCGCCGAGCGCCACCGTCACGACGCCGACGACGCCGAGGACGGTGTTCGGGAGCGTGAAGACGTTGTGACGGACGATGCTCGCGTACGAGCGGCTCGCCGCCGGCCGTCTCCTGGGCCCGCGCTCGCGCAGGCGCCGCGCTGCCTCCTGCTCCGTGAGGCCGTTGTCGTCGGTGGTCGCGGTCTGCATGTCGAACGGCGGGTGGGCGGACGGGCCGGTCGAACCGGCCGCCCGCCTTACAGGATTCAGCACCGAGCCGCTCCGCGGCTGCCGGCACCAGGCGGTCGTACAATCGGTTCGTGGAGCCCGCCGCGATTCGCTCCCGCGTCGAGGAGCACGTTCGCCGCCTCGACCTCATCCCCCCGGGTGGCGACGTTGCCTGCCTCGTCTCGGGCGGTCCCGACTCGACGTGCTTGTGGCACGTGCTCACGCAACTCGGGTACGGGACCTCCGCCGTCCACGTCGACCACCACCGGCGCGGCGAGGAGTCGGAGGAGGACGCCCGCTTCTGCCGGGACGTCCTCGGGGCGGAGGTTGTGGACGCGCCGGGCGTGGGCCTCGGCGAGGCCGAGCTTCGCGACCTCCGCTACGCCGTCGCCGCCGACCGCCGGCGCGCTACGGGCCATACCGCATCCGACCAGGTGGAGACCGTCCTCTTCCGGCTCGTCTCGAGCGGGCGCCCGGCCGGCATCCACGCGCGACGGGACGACGGCGTCGTCCGGCCCCTGCTCTGCCTCTGGCGCGAGGAGACCGAAGCCTACTGCCGCGCGGAGGGTCTGCCCTACCGGGTGGACTCCACCAACGCGGACACGAAGCGGGGCCTGATCCGCAACGAGATCCTGCCGCTCCTGCGCCGGTTGCACCCTGCCGCCGAGCGCAACCTTCTGCTCGCGCTGGAGGAGCCGGATCGCCTGGCGAGGCCGCTCGAGCGGGCACTGACCGAGCTCATTGCGTCACGCGAGGGGTCGAAGCGGCTGGACCTCGGCAGCGGCCGGGTGGCGGTCCGCGAATACGAGCACGTCTGGCTCGAACGAGCCCCGGTGCGTCTCGACCGCGCTGTCGTATGGGGGGCCTGGGCGATCGAACCACGGCGGGCTGGCCTGATCGTGCGGGGCTGGCGTTCCGGCGACCGGCTCGCTGGGCGCCGGAAATTGAAGGTGCAAGATCTCTTCGTCGATGCGAAGATCCCGAAGTCGGAGAGGGAGGCGTGGCCGCTCGTCGTGCGCGGAGACGACGTGGTGGTCGTGCCGGGAGTCGCCGCCGCCCCGGGCTACGAGGAGGCGGTCGTCGCAACGAGGAGCGGGGGATGATGAAGCAGCGTATGCTCGAGAGCGCGGTCGAGGAGGTGCTCATCGACGAGCAGGCACTCGCGCAGCGGGTGGCCGACCTCGGGACGGAGATCTCCGAGGACTACCGTGGCAAGGATCTCCTCGTAGTCGGCGTCCTCAAGGGCGCCGTCTTCTTCATCGCTGACCTCATGCGGTCGATAGACATACCGTGCGAGGTCGACTTCATGGCCATCTCGAGCTACGGCTCGGCCACCGACTCGTCTGGCGTCGTGCGCATCCTGAAGGACCTCGACCTCTCGATCGAAGAACGCAACGTCCTCGTTGTCGAGGACATCATCGACTCGGGGCTGACCGTCTCCTACCTTGTCAGGGCGCTGAAGGCGCGCTCGCCAGCCTCGGTCGAGGTGTGCGCGCTCCTCACCAAGCCCGCGCGACGGCGCATCGAGGTGCCCTGCAGGTATGTGGGTTTCGAGATCCCGCCGCGCTTCGTGATCGGCTACGGGCTCGACTTCGCCGAGCGCTATCGAAACCTGCCGTACGTGGGCGTGCTCCGCGACGAGCTGGCTGCCCAGGTGGAGGAGAGCTACTAGGAGCCGCAGAGCGGCTGCATGTCGGCAATAGAAGGGGAGGCTGCTACGCTTCGACCACCGGTGAAGGCCGGGTTTTCCCGTGAGTCGTTTCTTCCGTAGCGCGCTCTTTCCGCTCATCGTCATCGTCCTGCTGGTCTATCTGGCCTCGCAGACTCTCCTGCCGCGGTCCGACGAGGGCCCGGACCTGACGCTCAGCCAGGTCATCACGGAGGTCGAGGAGAACCCCGAGGGGATCCGGACGGTGACCTTCAAGCCGAAGGGCCAGGAGATCGAGGTCATCCGCAAGTCGGGTGAGACGATCAAGGTCAACTACGCGAGCCCTGACGCGCAGTTCCAGTTCCAGAACCTGCTCGAGCGCCAGAACGTCCCGTTCGACTCGAAGGGCACGGGGACATCCGGCTGGTGGACGGCGCTGACCTACCTCCTGCCGTTCCTCCTCTTCTTCGGCTTCTGGATCTTCCTCATGAACCAGGTGCAGGGCGGCGGCTCGAAGGTGATGAGCTTCGGCAAGAGCCGCGCCAAGCGCATGTCGCCGGACTCCCCCAAGGTGACATTCAAGGACGTGGCCGGCGCGGATGAGGCCGTCGAGGAGCTGCACGAGATCAAGGAGTTCCTCGAGAATCCGAAGAAGTTCCAGGCGCTCGGGGCGAGGATCCCGAAGGGCGTCCTCCTCTACGGTCCGCCCGGTACCGGCAAGACGCTCCTGGCCCGCGCCGTCGCCGGCGAGGCGGGGGTGCCGTTCTTCTCGATCTCGGGCTCCGACTTCGTCGAGATGTTCGTCGGCGTCGGCGCGAGTCGCGTTCGCGACCTCTTCGAGCAGGCGAAGCAGTCGTCTCCCTGCATCATCTTCATGGACGAGATCGACGCCGTCGGTCGCCACCGTGGCGCCGGTCTCGGCGGTGGCCACGACGAGCGCGAGCAGACGCTGAACCAGCTCCTCGTCGAGATGGACGGCTTCGAGCTGAAGGACAACATCATCCTGATCGCGGCGACGAACCGTCCCGATATCCTCGACCCGGCGCTGCTGCGCCCCGGCCGCTTCGATCGCCAGATCGTCGTCGACCGTCCGGACCGGAACGGTCGCCGCAAGATCCTCGAGGTGCACACGAAGGGCAAGCCGCTCGCGACGGAGATCGATCTCGACACGCTGGCCGCCGGCACGCCCGGCTTCACGGGCGCCGACCTTGCGAACCTCGTCAACGAGGCCGCGCTGTTGGCGGCGCGCCGAGGCAAGAAGACGGTCGACATGATCGAGCTCGAGGAAGGGATCATGCGGGTCATCGCCGGCCCGGAGAAGCGCACGCGGCTGCTCTCCGAGCACGAGCGCAAGGTGACCGCCTACCACGAGATGGGCCACGCCCTGGTCGGCCACTACCTGCCGAACTGCGACCCGGTGCACAAGATCTCGGTCATCAGCCGCGGCCAGGCGCTCGGCTACACGATCTCGCTCCCGCGCGAAGACCGCTTCCTGCAGACGAAGTCGGCTCTGCTCGACCAGATGGCGATGACGCTCGGCGGCCGCGCCGCCGAGGAGCTCGTGTTCCACGAGATCACCACCGGCGCCGCGAACGACCTCGAGAAGGTGACGCACACCGCGAAGCAGATGATCATGCGCTACGGCATGAGCGAGAAGCTGGGGCCGCGCACGCTCGGGCGCAATCACGACATGCCCTTCCTCGGCCGCGACATGGGCGCCGAGCCCGACTACTCCGACGAGATCGCACGGGAGATCGACGACGAGATCCGCCGCATCGTCGAGGAGGCCCAGGAGCGGGCCAAGCGTGTCCTCACCGAGCGGATGGACGATCTGCACGGGATCTCGCAGCTCCTGATCGAGCGGGAGACGATCGACAAGGACCAGTTCGAGCGCCTGCTCGCCGGGGAGCCGGAGGAGTCGGTCTTCGCCGACGACGCCGAGCCCGAGCCGGAGCCGGAGCCCGAGCCGGAGCGCAAGCCGCAGATCGAGCCGAAGCCGCGGCCCTTCCCGCTGCCCGGGGCCACGATGCAGCCACCGCCCCCCGAGGGCGCGGCGTCGTAGGGCCGAGAGCTCTGTTGTAACGAATCCTCCCGCCGGCGAGACTAAGCCGTCATGGGTGTGGTCTCCGTCAACGTCGGGCTCCCGCGAGAGATCGCGTGGCGCGGGAAGCCCGTCCTCACCTCGATCTTCAAGCAGCCGGTGGCCGGCGGCGTGCCCGTCCGGCGCCTGAACGTCGACGGCGATCGGCAGTCGGACCCGTCGGTGCACGGAGGCCTCGACAAGGCCGTGTACGCCTATCCCGCCGAGCACTACCCGTTCTGGGAGACGGCGCTCGGAAAGGAGCTTCCCTGGGCCAGCTTCGGCGAGAACCTGACCGTCCGGGGCCTGCCACTCGAGGACAGGATCTTCATCGGCGATCGCATCCGCGCTGGCACCGCCGAGCTCGTCGTCACCCAGCCCAGGCTCCCCTGCTTCAAGCTCGGGATCCGGTTCGGCGATCCGGCCATGGTCAAGCGCTTCTTGGAGGCAGGGCGTACGGGCTACTACCTCCGGGTCGTGGAGGAGGGCGAGGTGCAAGCCGGCGACGAAGCCGTGCTCGTCGATCGCGATGCCGCCGCAGTGGCCGTCTCGGAGATCACCCGGATCTACGCGGGCGGTCGCGACGACGTCGAGGGAGCGCGCGCGATCCTCAGCGCCCGCGCCCTTCCGGCCGACTGGCGAGCGTGGCTCGAGCGTCTGCTCGAGCGGTTGGGCGCCGAGGTCGGCTAACCCGCGGGCACCTTAGAATCGGCTCAGATGGCGGGATCCGTGGAGGAGCTCCTGGCGCGGCCGAGCGTGATGGGTGTCGTGAACGTGACACCCGACTCGTTCTCCGACGGCGGCCTGTTCCTCGATGCCGCCCTCGCCGTGGAGCGGGTCGAGGAGATGGTCCGGGAAGGAGTCCGAATCGTCGACGTCGGGGGGGAGTCGACCCGGCCGGGATCGCTGGGGATTACGGTCGACGAGGAGCTTCGCCGCATCCTCCCGGTGCTCGAGGGCGTACGGACGGCCGGTATCGGCGTGCCGCTCTCGGTCGACACGTCGAAGGCCGACGTGGCCCGGCGCGCGCTCGAGCTGGGCGCCGTGATGGTGAACGACGTCACCGCTCTCCGCGGGGACGCCGAACTCGCCGGCGTCGTCGCGGACCACGGAGCGCTCCTCTGCCTGATGCACATGCTCGGCGAGCCTCGGACGATGCAGCAGAGCCCGCGCTACGACGACGTCGTCTCGGAGGTGGCGGCGTTTCTCGAACAGCGATTGACGTTCGCCGTTCAGGCAGGCGTGCCGGAGGAGCGTGTCTGCCTCGACCCGGGCATCGGCTTCGGCAAGACGACCCGGCACAACATCGAGCTCCTGCTCGGTCTGCGCACGATCGCGGCGCTCGGCCGTCCGGTCCTGGTTGGCGTGTCCCGCAAGCGCTTCCTTGCCAAGATCACCGGTGACGACGTCGGCATCGTAGGGCCGCTCTCTGCGTCGGTGGCGGTCGCGGTGCTCGCCTACGAGCGCGGCGCCTGGATCATCAGGGCGCACGACGTCCGCGAGCACGTCGAGGCGCTCGACGCCGCCCACGCCTTCGAGGAGATTGTCAACGGATGGAAGTAGACATCGAGATTCAGGGGCTCGAGATCTACGGCTACCACGGCGCGCTGCCGCACGAGCAGGAGCAGGGACAACCGTTTCTGTACGACCTCACGCTGGTGGTCCACGACGCCGGCGTCCGCTCCGACAAGCTCCAGGACACGGTCGACTACACGCAGGTCGTCGCTTGCGTCCGCGAGGTCTCGACCGAGACGCGCTACAACCTGATCGAGGCGCTCGCGGCCGCCATCGCCGACGCGCTGCTCGCGAGCTTCGACGTCTCCCGGGTTCGCGTCCGCGTGCGCAAGCCGCAGGTCGAGCTGGACCATCCGGTCGAGTTCACGGCGGCGACCGTCGAGCGCACTCGGCGCTGACGCCACGTCGAGCCGAGGCCCAGATGGTTGATTCCACGATCCACGCGCGGCCGGATGCGACAGCTGGCGCGTCCCAGAGCGGCCAGCTGACGCCCCGGCGGAGGCGGATCTCGTGGAATCGACCGTCTAGATGCGCGGCCAGATCGAGCCCGCGGAGAGGATCGTGCCGGGCGGCACATCCTCGCGCAACACGCAGCTGTTGCCGACGATCGCGCCCGACCCGATACGGAGGCGGGCCCTTGCAGTCACGCCCATGCCGACGAGCACGGCGTCGCCGACCTCGACCTCGCCCGCGAGCACGGCGCCCGGTGCGAGGTGCGAGTAGCTTCCGACCCTGCAGTCGTGCGAGACGATCGCTCCCGAGTTCACGATCGTCCCCTTTCCGACCGTGGCGGCCGAGCAGACCAGGGCGCCTGCGAAGACCTGCGCTCCCTCGGCGAGCGTGGCGGACTCCGCGACGAACGCAGCCGGGTCGACCAGCGTCGGGAGCTCGAAGCCGAGCTCGTCGAGAAGCTCGAAGATCGCGATCCGGTCCTGGATCAGGCCGATGGCGCCAACCGCGTTGACCGCGCAGCGGAGGCCCGCCGCGCGAAGCGGCGCCAGCTTGTCGCGACCGCCGATCACGGGCAGGCCGAGGACGCCGCCCGTGCGGCCGGTGTCATCGTCGACGACGCAGATCGGCTCGATCCCCTGGGCGGATCGCATCAGGTCGATCAGCGACTTGGCGAAGCCCCCACCGCCGAAGACGACCGCGGCCCGGTCGTGCACGAGCGCCGCGGTCGACTCGTCGATCTCGACGGCCACGCTCGGCCCGGGGAGCAGCGCCTCGATGTCACGCTCGGTCACGAACCGGTTCGTCGGCAACGTCGAAAGGTCGATGCCGTGTTCGAGCGCCAGCCGCTCGGCCTTCCTCGTCAACTTCACTCCGGCCGGTCGCTCGCCGACTGCCGGCGCGGTCCGCGTGACCCTATCGGGGAGGCGGTCGAAGATCTGGCAGATCAGCTGACCCGCCACGACGTGCTCGCCGAGCGACACCTCGATCTCGCCGACGAAGCCGTCGTGCTCGGACTCGACCACGAAGGTCGCCTTGCTCGTCTCGACGGTGCACACCACGTCGCCCCTGGAGATCGGTGAGTACGCCTCGATCGAGAGCTCGACCACCTGCGACTCGGGCTCGTTGGGGTTGACGAGCGGCGCCTCGATGCGGCCGATCGGCTTCGCCTGGTCGCTCACCCGCCGGCACCGGGCACTGACGGGGAGGCGTATTCGAGGATCGCCGCCTGCACCTGCGGGCCGAACTCGGCCTCGAGCGCCGTGTCGCGGCGCGGCTCGAACGAGCCGAGGTCGGCGTCTCGGAGCGCCGGGGCGAATCCCTTGGAGCCGAGGAAGTCGCGGACCTGCGCGAGCACCTCACCGGGTGCGGCGCAGAGGGTCTCGTAGCGGAGCTCGAGCACGTGCTCCGGCCCCAACCGGGCGGCTGCCGCTTCGATGACTCGATCGAGGGCGACGACTTGGGCCGAGACCTGACGCCAGGGCGGCTCGCCGGCGAGCCAGTCCGGCCCGTGCGGGCGCAGCGAAGTCCATGCGTTCTCCGAGCCGCGGAGCGATCGTCGCATGCGCAGCAGCGAGAGCGCCGTCTCGCGCAGGTCGCGCCGGATCCAGACGTAGCAGGTGCGAGGCATGTGCTCGAGCATCGCCTCGAGGTGCCAGGTGAGCAGCATCGGCTTGAAGGCCATCGGGCCCTCGTTCGCGTGGGCCAGGTTGACGAGGACCTTGCGGACGTGCGGCCAGTCGATCGAGCCCTCGTGCCCGGGCGGCTGCTCGCAGAGATCCGGGTAGCGCAGGTGGTGGTTCCAGAAGTACCCGAACTCGTGGGGCTCGCCGACGTCGGGTGTCCGGCCGAAGGCGGACTCGAAGGAGGATGCCCGGCGATCGAGGCCGAGTTTCCTGGAGAGCCTGAGCCCGTAGACCGGCGCGAGCCAGAAGGCGGCGACGAGGTGGTTGACGAAGCCGATCTCGAGGCCGCTGGACACGACCTGGTACAGGAGCGTCGTCCCGGAGCGCGGCACTCCGACGACGTGGAGCGTCGGGTACGTCTCCGCCAGCTCCAGGTAGTCGGCCTCCGCGCGGGGCGCGAGCGCCAGGTTGAGACGCTCGAGGAAGTCCTCGTCGGATTGGTCCTTCGCGAACTCCTCCGTGAGGTCTTCCGGGTCGATTCGGCGCACGACTTCCACCATGGCGGTTAGCGTAATGCGCGATGGAGCTGGCGCGCTTCTACGAGGGCATGTACCGGATCAGGCGCCTCGAGGAGACGCTGCTCGATCTCTTCTCGGCCGGCAAGCTCGTCGGTACGACCCACACGTGCATCGGCCAGGAGGCCGACGCCGTGGGCGTGATCGCGAACCTCGAGCCGTCACGCGACATCGTCGTCTCGAATCACCGCTGTCACGGGCACTACGTCGCCTTCACGGGCGACGTGCTCGGCCTGCTCGGCGAGGTGATGGGGAAGGCGACGGGCACCTGCGGCGGCAAGGGCGGAAGCCAGCACCTCTGCAACGGCAACTTCTACTCGAACGGCGTCCTCGGCAGCATCGTCCCCGTCGCGACCGGCATGGCGCTGGCCGAGGCGAAGCGCGGAACGGGAGCCGTGACCACCGTCTTTCTCGGCGACGGGGCGCTCGGCCAGGGTGTCGTCTACGAGTGCCTCAACATGGCCTCGCTCTGGCGCCTCCCTCTCCTCGCCGTCCTCGAGAACAACTACTACGCGCAGTCGACGCCGAGCCGTCTCACGCTGGCCGGCGGGATCGGCGAGCGCGCTCAGGCGTTCGGCATCGCGACCGCTGAGCTCGACACGACCGACGTGCTCGAGATCCACGCGCAGGCCGGGAAGGCCGTTGCCCAGGTGCGCGCCTCCGGCGAGCCGTTCTTCCTCGTGCTCAACACGTACCGCTTCAGCCCCCACAGCAAGGGCGACGACAACCGCGACCCGGCCGAGATCGAGGCGCGGCGCGAGCGCGATCCCCTGCGAGTGGCTGCGGCCAGGCTCGACGAGGCGATTCGCCTGGCGATCGAGGAGGTCTGCGAGCGGGAGCTCGCAGAGGCTCTCGCGACCGCCGAGGCTGCCCCCGACGCGCGCGCAGCTGGGTAGGACGGCGCGCGCGACTATGCCCGCTCGTTGCGTCGAGGTGCTGAACGAAGCGCTGCACGAGCTCTTCGCAACCCGCGAGGACGTCTACCTGCTCGGCGAGGACGTCCTCGATCCCTACGGCGGCGCGTTCAAGGTCGCCCGGGGCCTCAGCGACCGCTGGCCGGAGCGCGTGCTCACGACGCCGGTCAGCGAGGCGTCGCTCTTCGGCCTCGCTGCCGGCATGGCGATCCGTGGCTACCGCCCGATTCTCGAGATCATGTTCGGCGACTTCATCGCGCTCGGGTTCGACCAGATCGTCAACGGCATCTCGAAGTTTCGCGAGATGTACGACGATCAGGTCACCGTTCCGCTCGTCGTGCGGACACCGATGGGAGGTGGACGCGGATACGGCCCGACGCACAGCCAGTCGCTCGAGAAGCTCCTGCTCGGCGTTCCGAACATCGTCGTCGTGGCCGCCAGCGAGTGCCATGAGCTGAGGGCGCTGCTCACGAGCGCGGTGGAGGACGACGAGCCGGTGTTCTTCATCGAGAACAAGCTCATGTACGGACGCCTCACTCGCCGGCCGGACGACGGCCACGTCGATGAGCTGCGCTGCCTCGAGACGGAGGGCCCGTATCCGGCCCTCACGTTCTCGGGCAGTGACTTCGCCGGCGGAGCTGCGACCATCGTCACGTACGGCGGCATGGTGCCCGTCGCGCTCGCCGCGGCGATGGAGCTGATCCTGGAGCAGGAGATCTTCTGCGAGGTCGTCGCGCTCAGCCGGCTGCTTCCGCTCGATCTCGAGCCTGTGCTCGAGTCGGTCGGGCGGACGGGCGCGCTGCTCACGCTCGAGGAGGGCACCCTCACCGGGGGCATCGGCGCCGAGATCGCGGCACGGGTGCAGGAGCACGCCTGGGGCGACCTGCGGAGGCCGGTCCGGCGCGTGGCCGCGAGGGACGCGGTCATCCCCTCCGCGCCCGGGCTCGAGGAGGCTGTGCTTCCGGGCGCGGCGGACGTCGTCGCCGCCGTGCTCGCCCTCGAGGGCGCCGGCGCCGAGCGCCGCTGATTCGATGGGTTGTCAGCGCGTGCGCACGCGGAGCGTGTAGTCGGCGGAGTCGCCGCCTCGGCCCCGGGGAATCCAGAGATCGACGAACACCGTGACGCTCCGCGAGCTCGTGTTCTGCCAGCGAAGCGACTCGACCTGCGCCCGCGGGCGGTTGCCGAGAGCGAGCCGGTTCTTCGACGAGCCGGCGATCGTGCGCGTTCGCTGGCTCCAGAGGGCGGCGTCGACAGGGCCGTCCGGTGCGACCACGATCTCGGCCGTCCTTCCAGCCGGAACGAAGACGCGGTAGACGTCGTGCGGGTCTTCCACGGCGTCCAGCCGCGCGACCAGCGTCGCCGTTGTCCGCCCGGGCCCGGTGAGCGGCGGGTCCACCCTCCCGAGCACGCGGCCGTTCGCTACGAGGTCGACGTCGTCGTTCGGCTCGGCGGGGTCCGGCGCCGGCGCCGGCGCGGTGAGCGCTTGGTGGAGCGAGACGACGCCGAACCCCGTTCGCTCGTCGAAGCCGTGGCTACCGGCGTCGCGTGCCGTTCTGCGTAGCAGGTGGGAGACCTGGGCGGCTTCGAGGTCGGGCCTCGCCGACCAGACCCAGGCGGCCACCGCCGAGACGATCGGCGCCGAGAAGCTCGTCCCGGCGACCAGATCGAACGACTCCGGGTCGCCCGGATCCTGGACGGGGATGTCGGTCCCCGGCGCCGCAACGTCGACCGCCTCGGAGCCGCTCGAGAAGAAGGCAGGCATGTCCGCCTGGTCCGTCGCGGCGACCGTGAGGACGTGCGGGTAGTCGGCCGGATAGATCTCCGGGTTACCGAGGTGGAAGCTGTTGCCGGCCGCGGCCACGACCAGCGCGCCATGGTCCACGGCGCGCATGACGGCCTCGTACAGGGCGCGCGAGAAACCGGGGCCGCCTAGGCTCAGGTTCACGACTCCCCCCGAAGCGACCCGGTCGAGGGCGGCGATGATGGTCGCGTCGTCGAGGCCGGGCAGGTCGTAGATGCGCAGGGTGGACGTCGGGTAGACGCCCACCGTTCCCACGCCGTTCGCTGCCGCGCCCGCCGTCGAGGCAACCATGGTTCCGTGGTAGGTCGGGCGCCCGAACGTGCTGGGCGCCTGAGCGTTCAGAAGCGTGACGCCGGGCCGCCCGGCGAAATCCGGGTGAGCGACGTCGAGCCCGGTGTCGACGATCGTGATCGGGACGATTCCCGCCGCGGGCGGCTCGACGGTCGCGGCGCCGATGCGGTCGAGGTGCCAGGCCCTGCCGACGAGCGGGTCGCCGAGGTCGGCGTAGCCGGCGAAACTGCGGATGCGATTCGGCTCCGCATAGCGCAGCAGGCCGAGCCGTCCGAGCTCCGGAATGAGGCGGGCGGATGCAGGTCCGCCGACGCGCCAGATGTCGAGCCGGCCCGAGACAAGAGCTCCGCCCTGCCCGGCGACGATCCGCTCGGCGGCCAGGCCCGGGCGAAGCGCGAGCAACACGTACGGCTCCGCAACGAGCGCCGCCAGCTCGCGCCCGTGCGGGATCGGCGGCGGGCGGAAGCCACCGTCCGCGGCAGCGGCCGGAGGAACGAGGAAAACGAACGCAGCGACGCACGCCCAGCCCAGGCGTGCCGCCGTCCCGGCGAACATCGGCACATTCGCATCTAAGCTGAAAATCGGGCAACTGTGGGATGACGGGCGCCAGACGATTGCGAGCCGGGTCATGCGGGTGACCGCGTACGTCGGCCTGGGCGCGAACCTCGGCGACCGCGAGTCGACGCTGCGGCGGGCGGTCGAGCTTCTCGACGAGGAGCCGGGCGTCGACGTCGTCGCTGTGTCGAGCTTCCGCGAGACCGACCCGGTCGGGTACACGGACCAGCCCCGTTTCCTGAACGCGGCCGTGGCGCTCGCCACCGATCTGTCTCCTGGCGTGCTGCTCGAACGGCTTCTCGCGGTCGAGAAAGCGCTCGGCCGTGTCAGAGAGGGAGTTCCTCGCTACGGCCCGCGGCTGTGCGACCTCGATCTCCTCGTCTACGGCGGAGAGACCGTCGACGAGCCCGACCTCGTCGTTCCGCATCCGCGTCTGGCAGAGCGGCGCTTCGCGCTCGAGCCGCTCGTCGAGCTCGATCCGGAGCTGGAGCTCCCCGACGGGCGTCGCGTGGCGGACCTGCTGTCCGCGGCTGGGCCCGACGGCGCGTAAGGCTGCGTCCGCGGACGGGTCGGTGACCCGCCCCCTACGGGAGCCCCGGGGACCATGCGAAGATCCCTACAATGGGCGCATGTCCCACCTCGACGAGCTCGACGAGTACGAGGCCGAGCTCGAGCTACGGCTCAAGAGGGAGTACACGGCCGTCTTCGGCCTTTTCCGCTACTGCATCGTCACGCAGGACTCCACCTACCTCTGCAACCGCTACGAGCTGCGCCCGACGCTGCATGCGAGCTACCCGTTCTTCCACCTCGTCATGGAGGACGTCTGGGTGTGGGACAAGAATCGCCCGACCCGGATCATCCCTCGCGCCGAGGTGTACACCTCGAGCGACGTCACGATCGAGGAGCTCCGCAGCGAGGGTGAGCTTCCGGGGCTGACGCCCGAGGCGCTCGCCGAGAAGCTCGGCGAGCCTCTGACGCCCGACGAGGAGTGAGGCTCTCGGCTGGCGGGCCGGATGAGATCCGGCCCCTGCGGTCCCGGGCACGCGCCTGATGCTGCTCGCAGTCGACGTCGGCAACACGCAGACGGTCATCGGTGTCTTCGACGGTGACCGGCTGACGCGTGACTGGCGGGTCGCCACGGAGGCCGAGCGCACGGCCGACGAGATCGCGGCCCTCGTCGACCGCCTGCTCGAGCTCTCCGACCTCGACTTCGAGCAGATCGACGGCGTGTGTCTCTCGTCCACCGTTCCAGTGCTCGTGCGGGAGTACGAGGCCTTCGCCGAGCGGTACGCAACGGCGCCGATCCTCGTCGTCGGCCCGGGCGTCAAGACGGGGATACCGATCCTGTACGACAATCCGCACGAGCTCGGGCCCGACCGGATCGTGAACGCGGTGGCCGCCCGCGAGCGCTACGGCGCGCCCTGCATCGTCGTCGACTTCGGCACGTCGACGAACTTCGATGCAGTCTCGCGCGACGGCGAGTTCGTCGGCGGCGTCCTCGCGCCGGGGATCGAGAGCTCGATGGACGCGCTTTTCGCGCGGGCGGCGCGCCTTGTCAAGATCGACTTCGTGGAGCCGCCGTCGGTGATCGGCAAGACGACGGTGGCCGCGCTGCAATCGGGCGTCGTTTACGGCTTCGCCGGTCAGGTGGACGGCATCGTGACCCACATGCGCGACGAGCTCGGCGCCGATGCCAGGGCGATCGCCACCGGTGGGCTCGCCGACCTCATCGCTCCGCACTCCCAGACGATCGAGCTCGTCGATCCCGACCTGACGCTCGAGGGCCTCCGGCTCGTCTGGGACCGGAAGCCTTAGGGGCGCCTGCTCCGTAGGAGCAGGACTCCCAGCTCCTTGGCCCGCCGAGCGGCGTCGCGATCTCCTTCCGCGGCGGCGACGATGCACCCTTTCATGAGGATGTGCCACGAGCGTGCGAAGCTCTGGGGGTCAGGGATGCCCGCCTCCGTCGCGAGACGCTCGAGGAAGGTGCGGATCCTCGCGAGGTGCACCGCGCTGGCCTCGCCGACACGGCTTGCCGGGTCGGCCGTCTCCAGGAGGACGTTGATGAAGGAACACCCTTCGAAGTCGTCACGGCGGAACCATGCGTCGAAGACGTCGAAGATCGCGAGGAGCCGATCGCCGGGATCAGTCGCACGCCGCTCGACCTCGGCCTGAAGCCACTCGTTCGTCCAGAGCTGCTCGCGGCGCTCGAGAAACGCGAGCACGAGATCGTCCTTCGACGCGAAGTGGCGGTAAAGCGTCATTCTGGCCACGCCTGAACGCGCGATGATCGTGTCGATGCCGACCGCGCGGATGCCATGGCGCGAGAAGAGCCCGTATGCCGCATCGAGGATGCGCTCGCGCGCGTCACCGGTCGGCTTGTCGCGGACGGTCGAGGTGGCGACGCCCGTGCTCATGGGCTTGGACGGTAGCAGCCGTCGGTCTTGGTGCTCCGGGCGTGTGTCTTGACTTCCGACCCCCTCGGTTGTACCGTAGCGCACCAAGAGGGAGACCGGTCAGTCTACCGGCGAGAGATGCCGGACAGGCGAGTGTCGACGCCTGTCGGCGGTCGAGATCGAGGAGGTGGGCCACAAGCCCGGGTGACACGACGTGAACGGCGCCGTTGAAGAGGCCCGCGTTGTCGAAAAGCCGAAGGGAGACGCGTCACGATGGATTACGACCCGAGGACCGCCACCGGCATTCCCACCGAGCCCGTAGGTTCCCTTCCGAGACCGGCGAAGCTCCAGGCCGCCTACGCCGCCTACGATGCCGGAGAGATCAGCAAGGATCAGCTGGAGGCCGAGCAGGACGCGGCTGTTCAGGACTCGATCAGCCGCATGGAGGCCACCGGCTCTCCGATCGTCTCAGACGGCGAGCAGCGCTGGTCGAGCTTCGCGACCTACCCCCTCACCGACACGCTCGCGGGGACCGGTCTCGCCCCGAACCTGGGCGGCGGCGGGCAATATTTCGCGATCTTCGCCGACGGGCACCACCGGCAGCTCCCGCGCCTGACGGGTGGTCCGTTCCGCTACAAGACCTTCGCGGCCGACACCCTGGCGAAGTCGATCGGGTTCGCGACGAAGCCGATGAAGCAGGCCGTCATTGCGCCCTCGATGCTCGCTCTCCTTTATCCACTCGACGAGGAGGTTCCCGGGTACTCGCGCGAGGAGTTCGAGGAGGATCTCGTCGCCGAGTGCGAGAAGGACATCCGCCAGGCCTTCGGGGCCGGAGCGGCCCGGGTCTCCATCGACTTCACGGAGGGGCGCCTCGCCACCAGGGCGGACCCGCGCAACCCGTGGACCGGTGCGGGCATGCTCCCGCACTTCATCGAGTTGAACAACCGGGTCATCGACCGGTTCGGCGCCGAGGAGCGCGCCAAGATCGGTGTTCACACGTGCCCGGGCGGCGATCGCGACTCGGTGCATAGCGCCGATGTCCCCTATAGCGATCTGCTGCCCCACATGTTCGAGATGAACGCCGGCTACTTCCTCATCCAGCTCGCGAGCGAGCGGGATCGGGACGCCGTCTACAAGCTGATCGGGGAGCACAGCCGCGACGACGCGAACGGCATCCCACAGGTCTGCTACGTAGGGGTGACCGTGACGCAGAGCCCGAGGCCCGAGAGCGCGCAGGAGATCTGCGACCAGCTCGTGCGAGCTGCCGACTTCATCCCGAAGGAGCGCCTGGGCTCGACCGACGACTGCGGCTTCTCCCCGTTCTCAATCGACGAGAAGCCGAATCACGGCTCGCCGGACTACGCCCGGCAGGTCGCGTTCGAGAAGATCGCAAACCGCGTCCACGGCACCGCGATGGCAGCCGAGAAGCTCGGGATCGGCATCCCTGTGGCGGCCTAGCCAGGTCGACGATGGCCGGGGTCCCGGAGGGTGGGCATGCCTGATCTCCGGGACCCAGCCCACGGCGTCGCCGTGCCGCGTGTCGACGTGACGGACTACCTCGCGCCGTACCCGGCGCTGCGCGTACGCCGGCCCGTCAGTCTCGAGCTCACGCACCACTCGTATCCCGTCGAGCCATCGGTTGAGGAGTCCTGGCTCGCGCTCACATTCAGGGCGTTCTCGCTTCTCGCCGGGCGCCTGGAAGTGCGCGAGCTTCTCGTCCTCGGGACCGGGAACGGTCTCGATGCGCTCGGAGCCGCCGAGATCTTCGACCTTCGCTCCCTCGTCGTCACCGACCTCTTCGAGGAGTGCCTCGAGGTGTCGCGCCGCAACGTGCTCGCCCATCTCGATGCCCCCTGGATCGAGCTCGGCTTCCACGCCGGCGATCTCCTGTCGTGCGTCGCGCCGGGGAGGCGCTTCTGCCTGATCTACGAGAACCTCCCCAACGTTCGGGCGGCCGCGGGCATGGACGTCGCGCTCGGCACCGTCGGCGGCCGGTTCTTCGACGCGGCCGGGCTCAGCGTGCCCGAGCTCTTCGAGTCACACCAGCTGGCGCTTCACTACGAATGCCTGCAGCAGGCGCGGGGATACCTGAGGGATGGGGGCGGCATCCTCACGGCGATCGGCGGGCGGATCCCCCTCGACGTCGCCTTCGACCTGCACCGCTCGTGCGGGTACGCGCCGGAGCTCGTGATCTTCGACGCCAAGATCCAGACCGAGCCGGAGCTCGTGCTTTCGGGCTACGCACGCGTCGAAGAGGAGGCCGGCGTCGCCTTTCGCTTCTACACGCCGGAGGTCATCGAGATCGTTTCGGAGGCCCGCCGCACGGGCCTCGAAGGAAAGGAGCTCGCCCTCGCCGTGGAAGGCGAGCTGATACAGCACGTGATGTCGGCGACCGAGGCGCTGGCTCGGTGCCGCCAAGGCCACCCGGTCGCCCACTCGGTGTTCATGATCCTCGGTAGCTCGGGCGGCGCCGAGCCGCTCACCCCGGCCGGCTGACGATCGCCCGGTCGAGCGTCGTCAGGCCGAGCGGGTTGACGGCGACGCCTTCGACCCACGGGCGGCGCAGTGCAAGCACGCGCTTGTAGGTGAGCGGGACGAGCGCGGCCCGCTCGCGCACCCAGGTGCGGTCGATCTCGTGGTAGAGGCGCATGCGCTCGCTCTGGTCGAGCAGTGAGCGCGCCCGCTCGAGCAGCTCGGCGATCTCGTCGTCGCGGTACAGCGGCGCGAACCCCCAGGTCAGCAACCCCAGGAAGAGCCCCTCCGGATCGGGGAAGTCAGCCGTCCAGCCGGTCACGAACATGTGGGCGCCGGAATCGAGGTCGTCCAGGCAAAGGTGCGACGAGCCGGTACGCACCGCCACGTGCACACCGAGATGGTGCGCCCACTGGTCGGTGATCGTCTCGGGCTCCGCGAGCCAGGACGGCACCATGAGCTCGAGCTCGGGAAGCCCATTTCCATCCGGATGCCCGGCCTCGGCGAGAAGCTGCCGGGCGAGCTCCGGATCGTGCTCGATCCCGGCCTTGGGCGAATGCCCGGGCATGGCCGGCGGTATCGCGCCGCCGCGCGTCGCCAACCGCGCGACATCGCCGAACGAGGGGCCCAGCCGGCTGCGGTCGAGCGCATGGGCGAACGCCCTCCGGACGAGCTCGTGCGAGAAGGGTGGCTGCCGGGCATCGAACCCCAGGAAGTTGAGGGAGAGCATCGAGACCGGCTCGCAGAGGGTGTCCGGGGCGGTCAGCGCACGTTCGTGATGAACGGCGGCTACGTCGAACCGACTCGCGAGCCAGCCCTCGACGACGTCATGGTCGGTGCGTTCGAAGTCGACGTGGATCTCGCCGACGTTGCCGCGGGGACCGTCCCAGTAGGGGTTCGCGGTCAGCAGAGCGTGGCTGTCCGTGAACTCGGCGAGGACGAACGGGCCGTTGGACACGAGGTTCTCGGGCTTGCGCCAGTCGTCTCCGAGCTCCTCGCACACGTGGCGCGGCCATGGATACGCCCATGAGGCGAGCAGGTACGGGAGGTAGCTGCGCGGCTCGCAGACGCGCACCTCGAGCGTCCTGTCGTCCAATGCGGTCGCGCTCGAGATGTCGCTTAGCAGGAACGCCGTACGCCGCTCCTGCTCCTGCATCGTCCGCCAGGCGTACACGAAGTCCTCGGCGACCAGCGGGGCGCCGTCGCTCCAGTAGGCGCCTTCCCGCAGTCGGAACAGGTAGGTGAGCCCGTCGCCGGCAACCCGGAAGTTGTCGGCCATGTCGGGGACGATCGAGAGCCCGCTGTCGACGGTGAGGAGCCCGCGGAAGAGGTGCTTGGCGAACTGCAGCCCCTCCGTCGAGTAGATGTCACCGGGGACGACCTCGTGAGGGTGCTCCATCACGGTGTGCAGCTTCTCCGTCGCCTCCGGCGCCGGAGGCTCCTCGACACGGCAGCAGAAGGCCTCGTCGAACGCGTCCTCGGCGCCCGCGAAGTCGAACGCGAGGTGGCGCGCCAGCGCGATCTTGAACAGCGTGTCGCGGGCCCGGGCCTCGTCGCCCAGGCGGGCGAGGAAGGCGCGCGCCTGGCTGTAGTGCTCGACTGCGACCTTGTCCGCGTAGAGGGCCCGGGCCGCGTCGCCCGCCAGCAGGAGGTAGTCGGCTGCCTTCTCGGGGACGTCCGCTTCGGAGAAGTGACGGGCAAGAACGTCGTACACGTCCTCACGGGAGTCGGAGTGCAGCTCCTCGATCGCCTCTCCGACCTTCTTGTGGAGCTTGCGCCGCTTCGCCTCGACGAGGCTCGCGTACGCGACCTCCTGCACGAGGCCGTGGCGGAAGCTGTACTCGGGAGCGGGGCGTCGACGGCGCTCGACCACGAGCTCGAGCCGCTGGAGCGTCGACAGCGCAGGCAGGAGCTGCTCGCTCGGCAGGGTCTTCTCGAGCAGCGGTAGGTCGAAGGTCCGGCCGATGACCGCGGCAACGCTCACGAGCTCCCGTGCATCGGGATCGAGGCGGTCGAGCCGTGCCTGCAGCGTGCCCTGCACGAGCGTCGGCACCGAGAGCTCGTTGGAGTCGATCGCGAGCACGAGCCGACCGTTGTCCCTGCGCAATGCCCCACGCTCGAGCAGATCCTGCAGCGCCTCTTCGAGGAAGTACGGGTTGCCACCCGCCCGCACCGCGAGCAGCTCCGACACCGACTCGGGCAGCTCCGCGCCGGCGACGGTCGCGGCAAGCAACCTGCTCGCGTCGTCGGGGAGAGGCCGGAGCTCGATCTCCCGGAAGCGGTGCGGATAGCGCTGCCGCGCGAGCTCGCCCAGGCGCCAGGAGCCGTGCTCGCGCTCGCTGCGGTAGAGCAGCACGAGACCGACGGCCGCCTCCTCGGTCACCGAGAGCAGCTCCCGGAGGAGCGCGAGCGAGGCGTCGTCGGCGGAGTGCAGGTCCTCGAGGACGAGACAGACCGAGGATCCGGCGGCGAGACGGGCGACGACCTCCCTGAACAGCTCGAATGTCTGGTGCTGGAGCGACTCCCGGGAGAGCTCGCGGATCCGCGCCTGGTCGACCGGCTCGAGGGTCAGGCCGAGCAGGCTCGCGATGAACGGGTACGCGACCTCGGCGTCGGCGCCCAGGAGTCGGGAGAGCTCCGTCTTCAGCTCGAGGCGCAGACGTGCCTCGGGCTCCCCGCCGGCGAGCGACAGCCAGTCCCGCAGCAGGTCGCGCATCGGCCAGTACGGCGAGTTGCGCGCGTAGGCGACCGCGCGGCCCTCGATGAAGCGGATCCGGTCGCGGTAGCGGTTCCGCACTTCGGCGACGAGCCTCGACTTCCCGATTCCCGGCTCGCCCACGATCGACACGATCGTGCCGCGTCCCTCGGCCAGCCCTTCCATCGCGCGCTCGAGCAAGCTGAGCTCGTAGTCGCGTCCCACGAGGGGGTAGGCGCTCGGCTCGCCGTCGCGCTCCAGCATGCCGAGCACCCGGTACGTCTCGACCGGCTCCTGGAACCCGCGCAGCTCGCTCGCACCCAGCGACTCGAGGTCGAAGCACTCCTCGATCTGGAGCTTCGTGGATCGGCCGACGACGGTCTCGCCGCCCTCGACGAGCTTCTGGATGCGCGACGCCATGTTCACGGTGTCGCCGAGCGCGTTGTACGGATCCTCGCTGTCGGGCTGGATGACCACGGGCCCCGTGTTGATGGCGATCCGGGCCGCGAGATCGATGGCGTAGGCCGCCTCGACCTCGGCCGCGTAACGGTCGAGCGCATGCTGGATGGCGAGCGCCGCACGAACGGCCCGCTCGGAGTCGTCCTCGTGCGATACAGGAGCGCCGAACACCGCGTAGAGCTCGTCGCCGACGTACTGGGCCACCGTGCCCTCGTACCGCTCGACCTCGGCGCTCATCAGCCGCATCACCTCGTCGAGCAGCAGCTTCGTGCGCTCGGGACCGAGCTTCTCACCGATGGCCGTCGAGCCAACGATGTCCGCGAAGAGCACGGTCACGATCCGCCGCTCGCCAGCAACCACCGCCATGTACCCGATTGTACGGGCCGGCCGGGCAGCACCAGCGCTTTGCACCGCGCCGCCCTCCGGGTGAGGCGCTGAAACCGTCAGCCGCCGCCGAAGGCCGAGATCGGCAAGCGCAGAAGCAGCTCGTCGAGGCCGTCGGATTCCGCGCGGAGCCGATCTGCCACGTCGACCGAGCGGGGCTCGGCAGCCAGGAGCCGCTGCTCGACCTCGGCGATCGTCGCGAGCTGCACGAGCTCCTGCCTGAACGGCTTCGGGAAGCGGCCGTGACCGAGATACCAGCCGTAGAACTTCTTCAGGAAGCCCGTGGCCCGGCGCTCGCCGAGCTCGCGCACCGTCTCGCCGATGAAGAACAGGAGCTCGCCCGCGACCTCCTGGCGGCTGGGAGCGGCAGCCTCGCGGTCACCCACGATCTCGGCCAGCGCCCACGGGTTCCCCTGTGCCGCCCGCCCGACCATGACCGCCGCCGCCCCAGTGCGCTCGAGGACCGACACGCCGGCCTCGCGGGAGACGATGTCGCCGGAGGCGATCACGGGCACGGGCACGCGTGCGACGAGCTCGGCGGTCAAGGCTGTGGTCCGCCCGACCCGTGTACATCTGTGTCGCCGAGCGGGGGTGCAGGGTGAGCCCCTGCGCGCCGGCCTCGACGAGGCGTGGGCCGACCTCGAGGCAGGCGCGGGAGCCGTTCTGGAGCCCTCGGCGCATCTTCACGGTCACCGGGACGGACACGGCGTCCGCGACGGCCGAGACGATGCGGCACGCCCGCTCGGGATCCTCGAGCAGGGTCGCTCCGGCGCCCGTCTTCGTCACCTTCCTCACGGGGCAGCCAAAGTTGATGTCGACGACGTCGGCGCCGGCGGCTTCGACCACGCGCGCCGCCTCGGCCATCACGGCGGGCTCCGACCCGAAGATCTGGACGGCGAGCGGGTGCTCGTCGGCGGAGATGAGCAGATAGCCGAGCGTCCGCTCGTTCTGGTGCTGCAGACCGGCGCAGCTCACCATCTCCGAGCAGACGAGTCCAGCTCCGAAACGGCGGCCCTGCCGGCGAAATGCCTGCACGCTGACGCCCGCCATGGGGGCCAGAACGAGGCGGCTCGGCACCTCGACCGGCCCGATCCGCCAGGGTGTCCTCAGGTCTGCCGTCATGCCCGGGAATGGTAGCCGCGCGTTCCTCGTTCCCAGGTTTGACGGAGCGGCAGGCGGTGGTAACATTTTTTGACGCGAGGTGCGATGCACCGCGCTTTTTCTGTCTTTGGGAGGACCCGTGAAGGAAGTCATCCTGACTCCTGAGGGCTACGCGAAGCTCAAGGAGGAGATCGAGACCCTCTCCACGGCGAAGCGCCGGGAGGTAGCGGAGCGGATCAAGCATGCCCGCGAGTTCGGCGACATCTCGGAGAACTCCGAGTACGACGACGCCAAGAACGAGCAGGCGATGCTCGAGCACCGCATCGCGACGCTCGAGGACCGGCTCGCGCACGCGCGGGTGATCGAGGCTGACGAGATCTCCTCGGATGCAGTGGGCATCGGTACCCGCGTCCGGTTGAAGGACATGGACGCCAACGAGACGATCGAGTACACGATCGTCGGCTCGGCGGAGGCGAACCCGTCCGAGTACCGGCTCTCGAACGAGTCGCCTGTCGGCAAGGCGATTCTCGGCCGCAAGAAGGGCGAGGTCGTGGAGGTCGCGGCCCCGCGCGGCAAGCTGAAGTTCAAGATCATGGACATCAAGGCGGCGTAGTCGCAAGGCGGCTACGAGCCTCACGTTCCGCACCGCAGGGCGGTCCCCGACCGGCCCGCCGTGTCGTAGGGTCGGTCCCTGACCGGCCCGCTCTTCGTAGCGGCCGGATCTCATCCGGCCCGTCGTCGAAAGGGAGGTCACATGACGGAAGCTCCGGCCTTGACCGCGGACGAGCGTCGCGACGCCCTCGTCGGCAAGCTCTTCATGGGGGGTATCGAGGCGCTCGATCTCTTGTCCGTGTACCTCGGCGACCAGCTCGGTCTCTACGGGGCGCTTGCCGACCGAGGCCCGCTCACCCCCGGTGAGCTGGCCTCGGCCGCCGGCATCCACGAGCGCTACGCGCGCGAGTGGGTCGAGCAGCAGGTCGCCAGTGGGATCCTCGATCTGGAGGAAGACTCCGACGACCCGTCCGAGCGCCGCGTGCGCCTTCCCGCTGGGCACGACGAGGCACTCCTCGATCGCGACAGCCTCAACTACATCGCGCCGCTCGGGCAGATGCTCGTCGCTATGGCACGGCCGATCCACGAGGTGATGCAGGCGTATCGTGACGGCGGCGGGCTCCCGTTCGAGGCGTACGGCGCGGATCTCTACGAGGGCCAGGCCGGGTTCACGCGGCCGCTGTATCTCAACCTCCTCGGGCAGGAGTGGCTACCGGCGGCGACGGCGATCAACGATCGCCTCATGGCCGATCCGCCCGCGCGGGTCGCCGACGTCGCCTGCGGCGGAGGCATCTCCAGCATCGCGATCGCGCGTGCCTACCCGAAGGTGCACGTCGACGGCATCGACTTCGACCCACCCTCGATCGAGCTCGCGAAGCGTCACCTCGCCGAGAACCCGGACGTCGCCGGGCGCATCGAGTTCCACTGCGGGGATGCGGCGGATCCAGGTCTTGCCGGACGCTATGACCTGGTCACGATCTTCGAGGCGCTGCACGACATGTCGTATCCGGTCAAGGCGCTGGAGGCTGCCCGGGGGCTGCTCGCGGAGGGCGGATCGGTGCTCGTCGTGGACGAGCGGACGGCCGATCGCCTCGAGGCACCCGCAGGCGAGTTCGAGCGGTTCCTCTACGGAGCCAGCATCTTCCACTGCCTGCTCGTCGGCATGGTCGGCGAGGGGGCGGCGGGCACCGGCACCGTCATGCGGGTCGAGACCGTCCAGCGCTATGCCGAGGAGGCCGGCTTCGGAGGCTTCGAGGTGCTCCCGATCGAGCACGACTTCTACCGGTTCTATCGCCTCACGCCGTAGGGGCCGGATATATCCGGCCCCTACAGGGGTGTCGCGCCGTCGGCCTCTCGGTCAGGCGGCCGCGCTCGCCACCACGGCCTCGCCCGAGCCCGTTCGCATGCGGATGCGCGCGGCGGGCGCGTCCGCGGGGGGACGGTCGCTCACGTCGAGCTCGCTGCGGGCCCGTCCCGACCCCGAGACGACGTCGAGCTCGGCCGCCACTCCCGGCCGGACGCCCACGCGCAGGTCGCCCGTTCCCGTCACGAGCGTCAGGTCGCCGCCCGCCGCCTCCGCGACGACGATGCCGCCGCGCCCGGTGCGCACGTGTGCGTCGCAGTGCACGGCCCCGAGCCAGATCTCGCCTCGTCCGCTGGTGACGGACGCGCCTTCGCCCTCGATCGAGGCGGCCTCGAGCTCGCCGGAGCCCAGGCGAGCCTTGAGCCGCCCTACGACGCGGCCGAGCGTGACCCGACCCGTGCCGGTGGCCACGTCGACCTGCCCCTCCACATCCTCGGAGACGATCGAGCCGCTGCCCGTCGCCGCCTTGAGCTCGGAGAGGACGCCGGAGGTGGAGATCGCACCTCGCTCGGCGCCGGCCTTCAGCCTCGAGTGTTGCGGGGCCTCGACGACGACCGCGAGGCCGGTACGGCGGAAGCTGCGGGGAGCCCGCACGACGAGCCTGCGCCGGCGCTCGGAGAACTCGATCTTCGTCTCGGCGACGCTGTGCGTGTCGGCTTCGTCGGGCGTGTAGGCGCCCTGGGAGATCGTCCCGAGCAGATCCTCGACGCCCTGTTCCCACCGGCGCGGATCGCCGGGCTCGGTGGAGATCTCGACGCGGACGTGGGCGACATCCGTCGCCCGGACCTCGATCCGGCCTCCGCGGATTCGGATGTCGAGCTCGGCCGGGCCGTCGCATTCGAACGACTCGGTGCGGGTGAGGGGGTTTGCATTCATGTGCTCTGCGTCCTTTCGCGTTTCGGAGTGTCGGTCAGCCCTGGACCCAGCCGCGCAGTCGATGCCCGGTCGGCTCGCCGGGCGACTGCTGAGATTGGCGCGGGCCGCGCTGGAGGCTCTCCTGGACTGCACGGACGAGCCAGGTGTTGAGGGAAACGCCCTCGGCGGCTGCAACGCGCTCGGCGTGGAGCTTCAGGCTTTCGGGTAGACGGAGGGTGACGCGGCTGAGCTCGCCCTGCGCGTCGTCGAGACCGCCCGGCATGGGCGGGTTGTCCTCGACCGTAGCGGCGGGTGAGACGACGACGCTGACCTGGCCGGGCTCGAGGCGCAGGTCGACGCTGCGGTCGCCGAGCGCGTCGGTGACCTCCATGGCGAGGTCGGACAGCGCGTCCATGATCGCGAGCCGCGTGGCCGGCTCGAGGGCGGCCGCAAGGGCAGTGGCCGTGCGACGCGTTCCGTCGTCGCCGGCCGCCGCAGCCGCGACGAGGCTGTCCTCCACAGTCGTGACGTACGGTGTCAGTTCCATGACGTCATTATGACATCAATATGACGTCTGTCAAGCGTCATGATGACGTCGTGGCGGGGACGCTCCGAGCGCGCCGGCTCCGCGGTAGGCTCGCCCGTGCCGTGAGCGCGCCGAAGCGATTTCCCGACCGCGACGAGGTCGCCTCGGTACGGGCCGAGGCGGAGGGCCTCGAGCCGGGTCAGGAAGCCGAGACGCGCAGGCGTGTCGCCGGTCGGGTGCTCGCTCGGCGCGGCCACGGAAAGCTCACGTTCCTCGACCTCGTGGATCGGTCGGGGCGCATCCAGCTGCTCTGCTCCGAGGATCGCTCGGGCCCGATCGACGTCGACCTCGGCGACGTCGTCGGAGCCGTCGGCGCACCCGCCCGAACGCGGCGTGGGGAGCCATCCCTCGCCGTGGAAGAGCTGATCCCCCTCGCCAAGATCGAGCGGCCACTGCCCGACGTCTACCACGGGTTGCAGGACACCGAGACGCGATACCGCAAGCGCCACCTCGACCTCGCCGTGAACGAGGAGACGCGGGCGGCCTTCATGACGCGGTCGCGCATGGTGTCGGCGACCCGGCGCTGGCTCGACGAGCGCGGGTTCGTCGAAGTGGAGACGCCGGTGCTCCAGCCCCGCTACGGCGGGGCCTTCGCGCGTCCGTTCGTCACGCACCACAACGAGCTCGACGCGGACCTCTACCTGCGGATCGCGACCGAGCTGTACCTGAAGCGGCTGATCGTGGGCGGGCTGGAGAAGGTGTACGAGATAGGGAAGGACTTCCGCAACGAGGGCATCTCGTACAAGCACCAGCCCGAGTTCACGATGCTCGAGTGGTACGAGGCCTACGCCGACTTCGGGGACACGATGGAGCGGGTGGAGCAGCTCGTCCAGGACGTCGCGCTCGAGGTGCTCGGGACGACGAAGATCGTGTTTCGTGGGCATGAGGTCGACCTGAAGGCGCCGTGGCGCCGCATCCGCCTGCCGGACGCGCTCTCCGAGCTGGGGCTCTGGAGCGACGACGAGGTAGAGCTCAGATCCCGTCTCGAGGCCCGCGGCGTCGACATCGGCCAGGATCGGACGTGGGCGCAGCTGGTCGACCACGCCCTGTCGGCTCTCATCGAGCCCGAGCTGATCGAGCCGACGTTCCTGCACGACTACCCGATCGAGCTCTCCCCGTTCGCCCGGACCTTCGACGACGATTCACGCCTTGTCGAGCGGTTCGAGTACTTCGTGGCCGGAATGGAGATCGGTAACGGCTATACGGAGATCAACACGGCCGCGGAACAGGCCGAGCGCTTCGCGACGCAGGAGGCCGAGCGCGAGGCGGGCGACGCGTTCGCCCTCGAGGGCGACCCCGACTACGTGGAGGCGCTCACTTACGGCATGCCGCCGACGGGAGGCATCGGCCTCGGCGTGGACCGGCTGGCCATGCTCTTCACCGGCCGCGAGACGATCCGCGACGTGGTCCTGTTTCCCGCGCTGCGTCCGACGTCGTAGGGGCGGACCTCCTCCGGCCCGCGGGCCCGCGCTTGGCCCAGGGTCGCATCTCGAGGGCGATCCGGCGCTGTTCGGCAGGTACTGTCTCGGACATGCGCCTCAAGCTCCTCGCCGCGTGCGTCCTGGCTGTCGCGACGGCCGTGCTCGCCGCTCCGGTTGCGTCGGCTGAGCCCCTTGTCATCCGGTTCTTCCAGACGCCCTCGAAGCGCATCCACTGCGCGTACTTGTCCCAGCCCGCTTCCCTCCGCTGCGACATCGACGGCGGCTTGCGGCCACAGCCCGCGCGGCCGGCGAGCTGCGACCTCGACTGGGCGCAAGGCCTCTCCATGGGAAGGATCGGTCGCGCAGCGGTCGTGTGCGCCGGGGACACCACCGCCTACCCCTCCGCCCGCGTGGTCGGCTACGGGAAGACGTGGGCGCGGGGCGGATTCAGGTGCGAGTCGCGGCGGCGCGGCCTCACGTGCGAGAACGCAGCCGACCACGGGTTCTTCCTGAGCGCCTCGAGCTGGCGCCGCTTCTAGGGAGGTCTCGGCCGGGGCCGCGAGGGGGCCGCCAGCCACCACATCTTCACGCTCGCCTCACCACTGCGGTACCCCGCGGTAGGTCATCCTGCGTGAGGATGGGACCGTCCGCTGACGGGCTCGTGCTCCCTCCCCAGACGCCGCGAGCCCGAGCCGTCCCCTCGGCTCCTCAGAAGGAAGGCCCGCCGCCCCGGCGGGTCTTCCGCCTTGGCGGCTCCCTCGCGCAAGCATGCACGGCTCCGTCGACATGTTGTGCCAGGCGCGGCGCACGCCCGGCAGCGTGCGGCTACCCGCCGCGGGCCAGCAGGTAGACGCTGGCGAGCCCCTGCCACTCGCCATAGCGGGCGAGGAGGTCGGCCGTGTCCTCGGGTGTCGCCTCGCGACCGAGCAGCCGTCGGCAGAGCTTGATCAGACCGAGATCGCCGACCAGCCCGTGCTCGTAGCGACCGAGACCCTCGAGGCAGATCACCCCCGCCGACCACGGGCCCAGCGTGCGCTCCTCGTCGAGGCGGCGCGCCGCTATCGCCGTCGGCGTGGATCGCAGTCGCTCCAGGTCCCAGGCGCGCGAGATCCGCACGAGCGCGGCCGCCTTGCGGGCCACGAGGCCCGAGGCGCAGAGCGCCGCCGGGCTCTGCGGCGCGAAGTCGGCCCGGGTGGGGGGCAGGTTGAGCCCCGCGTGCTGCGCCGCGTAGCGCGCCACGAGCCTGGCTTCGATGCGGCGGGCCTCGCGGGCGGAGATGAGCTGGCCGCACAGAGCCCGCAGCAGCGCGTGGGTGACGGTCGCCGTCCGCAGCGGGCGCAGCCCTCGCAGGCGCGAGGTCGTGCGACCGATGAGCGGATCGGAGCCGAACCGCCGCAGGAACTCGGTGTGGTCGTCGCTGCAGGCGAGCACGAAGCGCAGCGTGTCGAGGGCGGCTTCGGGCGCCGCACCGTCGAGACGAACCTGCAGCTCCCCGCTCGGGGACTGCCACACGCGCGCGAGGACGGGTTCGCCGCCGGCTTCGAAGGCGCACGTGAGCAGGCCGTCGCGGAAGTGCCGCGTGCGGTCGGCGGAGCGCCGCGCCGACTGCGCGAGGGAGTACGGGCCCCGGGGCCGGAGCGTCGTCTCGACCGGCATCGGCGGAGACTAGCGCCCCCTCCAGACCGAGCTCCGGCGCCGGTGGTAGCCTGGGCGGCCCGGTGGCGTGGGAGGGAGCGTGACAGGCAAGACATCTGCCAGAAAAGTGCAGACTCTTCACGTCCTGTCGATAACGACCTGGCGAAACCGTTCGCTACCATAGGGGCTCGGCGAACGGAAAGAGGGAAGGCGGTACGGGCGTGTTCGAACGCTTCACCGAGAGAGCCAGACAGGTGGTCGTCCTCGCCCAGGACGAAGCTCGCGCACTCAAGCACAACTACATCGGCACCGAGCACATCCTGCTGGGGCTACTGCGTGAGGAGGAGGGGCTCGCAGCCCGCGTTCTCGAGCAGCTCGACATCACCGTCGAGGAGGTTCGGGCGCAGGTCGCTCGCATCGTCGGTCAGGGCGACGAGGTGACGACGGGTCAGATCCCGTTCACGCCGCGAGCCAAGAAGGTGCTCGAGCTCGCCCTGCGCGAGGCGCTCTCGCTCGGACACAACTACATCGGCACGGAGCACATCCTGCTCGGCCTCGTGCGCGAGAACGAGGGCGTCGCCGCGCGGATCCTGCTCGACTTCGACGCCGACGCTGAGAAGATTCGCAACGAGATCATTCGCATGCTGTCCGGCCCGGGCCGTCGCGGTCAGGGTGGGCAAGGGGCGGCCGGCGCCCAGGGCGAGAAGGCGAAGAGCTCGAAGCTCCTCGACCAGTTCGGGCGCAACCTGACGAAGCTCGCGGCCGAGGGCAAGCTCGACCCGGTGGTCGGGCGCCAGACCGAGATCGAGCGGGTCATGCAGATCCTGTCGCGGCGGACGAAGAACAACCCGGTGCTGATCGGCGAGCCTGGGGTGGGCAAGACGGCGGTCGTCGAGGGCCTTGCCGCACGCATCTCCGGCAATCAGGTTCCGGAGCTGCTCAAGGGCAAGCAGATCTACACGCTCGACCTGGCGGCGCTCGTGGCGGGGTCGAAGTACCGCGGCGAGTTCGAGGAGCGCCTGAAGAAGGTGATGAAGGAGATCACCCAGCGCGGCGACATCATCCTGTTCATCGACGAGTTGCACAATCTCGTCGGCGCGGGTGCCGCAGAGGGAGCGATCGACGCGGCGTCGATCCTCAAGCCGGCGCTGGCACGTGGCGAGCTGCAGACAATCGGCGCAACGACGCTCGACGAGTACCGCAAGTACCTCGAGCGCGATGCAGCCCTCGAGCGGCGCTTCCAGCAGGTGCGCATCGAGGAGCCGTCCGTCGACGAGACGGTCGAGATCCTGCGCGGTCTGCGCGACCGCTACGAGGCGCACCATCGCTGCACGATCACCGACGAGGCGCTGCGGGCAGCCGCGACGCTCTCCGACCGCTACATCCAGGACCGCCACCTTCCCGACAAGGCGATCGACCTCATCGACGAGGCGGCGTCGCGCATGCGCATCAAGACGATGACCGCTCCGCCCCAGTACCGCGAGCTCGAGGACGAGATCGAGAAGGTGCGTGTCGACAAGGAGCAGTCGATCGAGGCGCAGGAGTTCGAGAAGGCGGCTCAGCTGCGCGACAAGGAGCGCAAGCTGACGCAGAAGAAGCGCGAGCTCGAGGAGAGCTGGCGCAACGAGGACGGCGGCACGCAGCCCGAGATCGGGGAAGAGGAGATCGCGGACATCGTCTCCATGTGGACGGGCATCCCGGTCTTCAAGCTGACCGAAGCCGAGTCGCAGAAGCTCATTCGCATGGAGGACGAGCTGCACAAGCGCGTGATCGGCCAGCACCTCGCGATCGAGGCGGTCTCGAAGTCGATTCGCCGCGCCCGCGCCGGCATCAAGGATCCGAAGCGCCCCACGGGCTCGTTCATCTTCCTCGGCCCCTCCGGTGTCGGCAAGACGGAGCTCGCCCGCACGCTCGCCGAGTTCCTCTTCGGCGACGAGGACGCGATGATCCAGGTGGACATGTCGGAGTACATGGAGAAGCACTCCGTGTCCCGGCTCGTCGGCTCGCCTCCCGGCTACATCGGCTACGACGAGGGCGGTCAGCTGACCGAGGCCGTCCGGCGCAAGCCCTACTCGGTCGTCCTGCTGGACGAGATCGAGAAGGCGCACCCGGACGTGTTCAACATCCTGCTGCAGATCCTCGAGGACGGGAAGCTCACCGACGCACAGGGCCGCAAGGTCGACTTCCGCAACACGATCGTGATCATGACCTCGAACATCGGGGCGGCGACGATCTCGAAGAACCAGTCGCTCGGCTTCACCGTGGGCGACGAGTCCGGCATCTCCTACGACGAGATGAAGAACCGGATCATGGGCGAGCTCAAGAAGACCTTCCGGCCCGAGCTCCTGAATCGGATCGACGAGGTGATCGTCTTCCACAAGCTCACGAAGGAGGAGATCACCCAGGTCGTCGACCTTCTGCTCAAGCGCCTGCGCGAGCAGATGGCACAGCACGAGACGTCCATCGAGCTCACCGACGACGCGAAGGAGCTGCTCGTCGAGAAGGGCTACGACCCGACGATGGGCGCTCGCCCGCTGCGCCGTGCGATCCAGCGCTTCATCGAGGACCCGCTCGCCGATTTCGTGCTCGGCCGGTCTCTCACTCCGGGCTCGATCATCCGCGTCGGTCGCAAGGAAGACGAGGACGAGATCGCGATCGAGCTCATCGACGGGCCGCCGCCCGCCGAGGAGCGCGAGAAGGTGACCGTCCCGGCCGAGCCCGAGGATTCGGGCGACCCGGACGACGAGTCGGAAGACTCCGGCTAACCCGGGAGGGGTGGGCGAGAGCCCGCCCCGCCGTCGGCCCTCCGGCTCCGCGTCGTGCGCGCCGCGACGGAAGCGGACCTGCCTACGCTCGTTGCGACGGCACCGACCTGCCCGCGGTCGTCGCGATGTGGCGTGCGCTCGGCGAGGAGTCCACGCGCACGCCTTACCGGCCGAAACCCTTCGATGAGCTCTCGCCGGCGGCCGGCCTCCGTTGTGGGGCCGCATGAGATGCGGCCCTACGGGCTCATGGATGCGGCTTTCTTCGTCGGGGTGGAGGGCCGGATCTATATCCGGCCCCTACGTCGTGCGCGCCGAATGCGTACGCCGGACCGCATGGGATGCGGCCCCGACGGCCTCACGTGGCGGCCTGCCCGAGCGGGCTGTAGGGGCCGGATATATCCGGCCCCTACGTTGGCGAGATGGCCCTACGTTGGCGAGATGGCCCTACGTTGGCGAGATGGCCCCACGTTGGCGGAATGGGTCACGAAGCTGGCACGTGTGCGTGCGTATTGCCATCGGGGGCGGTCCGTAGGATGGCCTCATGGCAAAGGCGACCGTCCACCACGTCTGCTCCGAGTGCGGCTATGCAACTCCGCGCTGGCTCGGACGATGCCCGAGCTGCGGCGAGTGGGGAACGCTCGTCGAGGAGACGGACGAGCCGCACCGGGGTAGCGCGGCGCCCGCGGGAGTCGCCAGGCCGCTCCTCCGCCTCGACGAGATCGAGTCGGCCGAGGCGGAGCGGATCGCGACCGGCGTGCCGGAGCTCGACCGCGTTCTCGGCGGCGGTCTTGTGCCGGCATCGCTCGTGCTCGTGTCCGGCGATCCCGGCATCGGGAAGTCCACGCTGCTGCTGATGGCGCTGCGGGCGATGAGCGCCGATCGGAAGGTCGCTCTCGTCACAGGCGAGGAGTCGGCGGCTCAGGTGAAGCTCCGAGCCGAACGGCTCGGGGGCGGCGCCGGTGTCGGAATCCTCGCCGAGACGAATCTCGACGTCGTCTGCGCGACGCTCGAGCGCGAGCGTCCGGAGGTGTGCGTGATCGACTCGATCCAGACGCTCTACGCCCCGGAGCTCGGCTCTGCTCCAGGCTCGGTGGGGCAGGTCAGGGAGGCGACGGCGAGGCTCCTGCGTCTGGCGAAGGAGCAGGGGATCGCCGTCCTGATCGTGGGACACGTGACGAAGGACGGGGCGGTCGCCGGACCGAGAGTGCTCGAGCACCTCGTCGATTGCGTCCTTCAGTTCGAAGGCGACCGCTACCGGTCGCATCGGGTGCTGCGCGCCGCGAAGAACCGATTCGGCTCGACGAACGAGATCGGCGTCTTCGACATGACGAACGAAGGACTCGTCGGCGTGGCCGAGCCGTCGGAGCTCTTCGGGCGGGGCGACTCCGACTCACCCGGGTCGGTCGTTGCCTGCGCGCTCGAGGGAACGAGGCCGATTCTGCTCGAGATCCAGGCGCTCGTCTCGCCCACCGATCTGGCCATGCCGCGGCGCGTCGGCACGGGGGTCGATCCCAAGCGTCTGGCGATGATCGTGGCCGTGCTCGGCCGCCACGCGGGGGTGGGTCTCGGGCAGGCGGACGTCTTCGTCAACGTCGCCGGTGGTGTTCGGATAGACGAGCCTGGCGCGGATCTCGGGATCGCGCTCGCGATCGCCTCGGCGGCGCGCCGGGCCCGGGCGCGACCCCTGCTCGGTTGCTTCGGCGAGATCGGGCTCACCGGAAAGCTGCGGCCGGCCGCTCAGGCTGAGCGCCGACTTGAGGAATGCGCGAAGCTGGGGCTCGTCGAGGCCGTCGTCCCCGCGGGAACGCCGTCATCGCGCCTGCTTCGCGCAACGATGGTCGAGACCGTCCGCGACGCGATCGGGGTCGCGCTCGAGCGTGCCTCAGACCGAGCCGGCGAGGACGTCGCGCACTCTCGCAACGACCTCGTCGGGCCTGAGCGAGTCGACCGCGAGTCGCGGCACGCCGCCTAGCGCCGTGCCGTTCCCCGGTCCCCCATTCCCGAGGGACGGCTGGTCGCCGAGGACGAGGTCGATGTCGCCCTCGTGGCGCGCCGCCACTCCGAACGCTTCCGCACGGCTCCCGGCCTCGAGCACCAGATAGCCGTAACGGCCAAGGTCGAGGCGGAGGTGCCCGCGGACGACGGCGTCGTCGACGATGAGGAGGATCGTCCTGACGCCAGCGGGTGGCCGCGTGACGTGAAACGCCGCCTCGACATCGGGGGTGGAATCGACCCGTGGCAGGAGGATGCGGAACTCGGTCCCCTTGCCAGGCTCGCTGTCCACCTCGATACGGCCGCCCGACTGCGTCACGACGCCGTACGCCGTGGACAGTCCCAGCCCGGTTCCCCTGTCGGGCTCCTTCGTCGTGAAGAACGGCTCGAAGATGCGTGATCGCGTCGCTTCGTCCATTCCGGTGCCGGTGTCGCGCACGAGCAGCAGGACGTAGCCGCCGGGCTCGAGCTCGACCTCGAGAGGCGTTTCCGGCGCACCGAGCTCCACCTCACCCGTCTCGATCGTCAGCGTGCCGCCCTTGGGCATGGCGTCACGAGCGTTGACCGCGAGGTTGACGATCACCTGCTCGAGCTGGGAGGGATCCACCCGGACCGAGCCGATGCCGCCGGCGAGCTGGACGTCCACACGCACGTCCTCGCCGATCACTCGCTCGAGCAGGCGCGCCGCGCGCGTGACGATCGAGTTCATGTCGATGAGTGCCGGCCGGAGGATCTGCTTGCGGCTGAACGCGAGCAGCTGGTTGGTGAGCGCGGAAGCCCGCTCGGCCGCCGCGTGGATCTCGCCGACCTCGTCACGGGGGTTCTCGCCGGCCTCGAGGCGCTCGGCGGCGAGGGTCGAGTACCCGATGATCGCCGTGAGGAGGTTGTTGAAGTCGTGCGCGACGCCACCCGCGAGGCGTCCGACAGCCTCCATCTTCTGGGCGTGGACGAGCTGGCCTTCGAGGCGCTTGCGCTCGGTGATGTCAGCCGCGACGGCGAAGGTCAGTCGCCGCCCGTCGGCGTCCGGGGGCAACATGGCGACTGACAGGTCGACCCACACGACATTCCCGTCCTTGGCGACGTACCGCTTCTCCAGGCGGAACCGCTCGTTGCGGGCTCCCTCGAGCGCGTGCAGCTCGACGTTGCGCGCGATGTCGTCCGGGTGCGTGAGATCCATCCACGTCTGGACTTCGAGCTCCTCGGCCGTATAGCCGACCAGGCGCTCGAACGCCTCGTTAACTGCCACGTAGCGGCCCCGCTCGTCGGCAATCGCCATCCCGAACCGAGAGCGGTCGAAGATCGCCCGGAACTGGTCGTCGGAGAGAGCGCCCTGCGGACGACTGCGCAACCGCGTGAGAGCCGTGTCGAACAGACGACCCATCGCCACTCGATCCCTCACTCCTTGCGAAGGCGCCCGCCGCTGGGCACAGCAATGCCTTGCACTTATCATACGGCACGCGTCGGCGGCCTCGTTTCCGCGAGCACCGTCGTGGCAGAATCCGCGGTGCGCGCCGCCGAGCCCGACGACGCCGTTGACAGATATGCGCACGGATCCACGAGCTGACAAGGAGCTGCTCGAGGCGCTGAGACAGGTTGCGCCGGGTACCGCGCTGCGCGCCGGGATCGACGACATCATCCGTGCCCGTCTCGGCGCGCTGCTCGTGATCGGGGAGCCTTCGAGCCTTTCGTTCCTGTTCTCGGGCGGCATGCGGCTCGACCTGCCGTTCACGTCCCAGAGCCTCTACGAGCTGGCGAAGATGGACGGTGCGATCATCGTGAACGCGGCGCTCAGCCGGCTCGTCTACGCCAACGTCCAGCTCATGCCGGATCCGGCGATCCCCTCCTCGGAGACGGGAACCCGGCATCGCACCGCCGAGCGAGTAGCGAAGCAGACGGAAGCGTTGGTCGTCTCGATCTCGCAGCAGCGCGAGACCGTGACGATCTTCCAGGGCGACATTCGCTACCAGCTCGGGGAGATCTCGGACGTGCTGGCGCGGACGAACCAGGCCATCGGCACGCTGGAGACGTACCGCCAGCGTCTCGATCAGGGCCTGACGCGCCTGACGGCTCTCGAGTTCCAGGGCGCCGTCACCCTCGACGACGTGCTCGTCGTGCTGCAGCGCGCCGAGATGACGACCCGAATGGGCGCGGAGATCGAACGCAACTGCATCGAGCTGGGTCAGGAAGGCCGTCTGATCCGCATGCAGCTCGACGATCTGATGGAGGACCTACCGCGGGACAAGGCCGCGGTCGTCTACGACTACGAAGCCGAGCCGGGTCGCGCCGCAGCCGTGCTCGAGCGCCTCGCGGAGGTCCCCTTCCAGCGTCTCCTCGCCACCGACGAGCTGACCGGGTTGCTCGGCTACGTCCGCGAGACGAACCCCCTGGATATCGCGGTTGCGCCGCGAGGTTATCGCGTGCTTCAGCAGGTGCCGCGGATCCCCGAAAGCGTGGTCCGCCACGTCGTGCGCGACTTCGGCTCGCTCGACGCGATCATCCGCGCCAGCCATCGCGATCTCGAGGCTGTCGACGGCGTCGGCGCGGTGCGCGCCCGCGAGATCCGCGAGGGCCTCCGCCGGCTGCAGGAGCACAATTTGGTCGACCGCTACCTGCAGCTGTGACGGGCGAGGCTCGTTCTGACGTGTCCCGCTTGCCCGAGCACGGCTCGGCCCGCTAGAATAGATCGCTCCCGCTCGGAGCACTCACTTCGGCGGTTTTTTTGTTGGACAGGGAGGGGCAGCGTGTTCGACGTCGGCGATAAGGTCGTCTACCCGCATCATGGCGCTGGCACGGTCGTGCGCAGGGAGAGTCGCGTCGTGCTCAGTCAGGAACGGGAGTACCTGACGATCCAGATCAGCCACAGCGACATGATCGTGAATGTTCCGATCGAGAACGCAGACCGCGTCGGTCTGCGCAAGATCATCGACGAGGAGATGGTCGAGCGGGTCATTCGCGTGCTCCACGGCAGCGGGACGACCATGCCGAAGAACTGGAACCGGCGCTTCAAGTACAACCGCGACAAGATGAAGACCGGCGACATCTTCGAGCTTGCCGAGGTCGTCCGGAACCTGTCGCTCCGCGAGCAGGAGAAGGGCCTGTCCACCGGCGAGAAGCAGATGTTCGTCAAGGCGAAGAAGATCCTTGCCTCGGAGTTGATGTACGCACGCGAGATGGACGAGACCGAGACGGCGGAGTGGCTCGACGACCTGCTCGCGACCGTCGCGGACGAGGCCGCCGTCGTGTGATGTCCTGCAGGGGCCACGCGTCCCTGTGTGAACCTTGAGCGTCTGGGCCGTCGTCGTCGCGGCGGGTCAGGGCGAGCGGCTCGGCCTCGACCGGCCCAAGGCGTTCGCGTCGCTCGGCGGCCGGGTGCTTCTCGCCGAGAGTATCGGGCGTCTCGACGCGAGCGAGGCCGTCGACGCCATCGTCGTCGTCGCGCCGCCCGGCTGGGAGGAGCCGGCGATCCTCCTCGCCGAGGAGCTCGGCGCCGGCAAGGTCGCGGCATGCGTCACCGGCGGCACACGGAGCCGCGCCGAGTCGGTGCGCATCGGAGTCGCCGAGGTGGCGGCCGAGGCGACCGCGATCCTCGTCCACGACGCGGCCCGGCCACTCGTCTCGGAAGCAGTGATCGGGCGCGTGCTGGCGCCGCTCGCCGAGGGCTTCGACGGCGCCGTGCCCGGCTTGCCGATCGCCGACACGGTCAAGCGCGCGCCGGAGGGCGTCGTGGCCGACAGCGTGGAGCGAAGCGACCTCTACGGCGTCCAGACGCCGCAGGCATTCGTGGCCGAGACCCTGAAGCGAGCTCTCGCCGCCTGCGACGAGGACCTGACCGACTGCTCGAGCTATGTCGAGCGCGCCGGCGGCAGAGTGCGCGTCGTCGAGGGCGACGCGAGGCTCGTCAAGGTAACCACCCGGGCCGACCTGGATGCTGTCGAGGCCCTTCTGGACGGCGCCGCGTGATCGTCGACTACCACATGCACCTTCGCCGTCCCCGCGTGGCCGGCTCGGAACCGCTCGATCTCTCCGTCGACGCTGTCGAGCCGTTCGTCGAGCGGGCGCGCAAGCGAGGCGTCGACGAGATCTGTTTCACGGAGCACGTCTACTACTTCCGGCAGACCCTCGGCATCTGGTTCCTCCCCTACCACGTCGAACGCTGTGTCTACGACCTCGACGCGTACTGCGACGCCGTCCTCGAGGCGAAACGTCGAGGGCTGCCGGTCAAGCTCGGGCTCGAGGTCGACTACGTCGGCGCGCGTCAGGACGAGCTCGCGGCGCTGCTCGCCCCGTATCCCTGGGATCTCTTCCTCGGCTCGGTGCACGAGGTGCTCGACGTGGTCGTCGACCAGGAGCCGGGCGTGTGGGCGGAGCGGTCGACCGAGGAGATCTGGCGCGACTACATCGGCCATCTCTGCGAGCTCGCGCGGAGCGGGCACGTGGACGTGCTCGCCCATCCGGACCTGGCGAAGATCTACGGCCGCCGGCCGCCGGCGCCCGTGCTCACCGAGTTGCACGAGAGCGCAGCCGTGACGATCGCAGAGGCTGACGTGGCGATCGAGATCTCGACGGCCGGCCTCAGGAAGCCCGTGGGCGAGTTGTATCCGGACGGGGGGTTCCTCACCGCCTGCCGGAGCCGGGGAGTGCCGATCACGACGGCGTCCGACGCCCACGAGCCTAGCTTCGTGGGACAGGACATCGAGCGGGCCGTGGGCCTGGCCCGGTCGGCCGGGTACGACGCGGTCTCGGTATTCGAGGGTCGCGTCCGCCGGCAGGAGCCTCTCGGATGAGCGAGCTTCGTGTCGGGATCGGCGTCGACGCGCACGCGCTCGTCACCGGCGTGCCGCTCGTTCTCGGCGGCGTCGCCTTCCCCGACGAGCCGGCCGGTCTCGCCGGCCACTCCGACGGCGACGTGATCGCACACGCGCTGATCGACGCGCTGCTCGGCGCCGCGAACCTCGGTGACATCGGCACGCTCTTCCCGTCCAGTGCCGAGCGCTGGAAGGGCTCGTCGTCGCTCGCTCTCCTGCAGCACGCATATGCGGACGTGCGCTCGGCCGGCTGGGAGCTCGTCAATGCAGATTGCGTCCTCGTCGGCGAGCGGCCTCGTCTGCTACCCGTCCGGGAGGAGATGCAGCGCCGACTCGCGGCGGCGATGGACGTCGATGCGGCGCTCGTCGCGGTACGGGCGACGACGACGGACGGCCTCGGCTTCACGGGTCGGGGCGAGGGGCTTGCCGCGCAGGCCGTCGCACTCCTGCGCCGCGCGGCCTGAAGGCCTCCGGAAGCGGCTCTGTGCTCGTCGCTAGACAGGCTTCCCGAGGTTCGAGTAGGGTCGGCGGTCTGATGCGGGGCAGCTCACAGTGAGGGAGCCCGCTAGGCCGTGAGCCTCGAGGGCAGGGTTGCGCTCGTCACGGGCGGCGGCCGCGGCATCGGGCGCGGCATCGCTCGCTGTTTGCTCGAGGCGGGCGCCCGGGTCGAGGTCGCCTCCCGCACTCAGACCGACCTGACCGAGACCGTCGAGCTGCTCTCGCCGCTCGGCGAGATCGCGGCGATGCCCTGCGACGTCTCGGAGCGGACCGCCGTGGACGCGCTCGTCCAGGACGTCGTCGAGCGGTTCGGCGGGCTGGACGTCCTCGTCTGCTCCCACGGTGTCTACAACCCGAGGGCCTTCGTCGATCTCGACGACGACACCTGGGACCAGACCATCGGGATCAACCTGAACGGGACGTTCTACGCAGGCCGGGCCGCGGCCCGAGTGATGATCGGGCAGGGACGCGGCGGGCGGATCGTCAACATCACGTCCATCAACGGGCTGGCCGCGGAGCCCGAGTGCGCGCACTACAACGCGAGCAAGGGCGCTGCCCATGCCCTCACGCAGTCGATGGCGTTCGAGCTCGGCGCCCATGGGATCACCGTCAACGCGATCGCGCCCGGCTGGGTGAAGAGCCCGCTCTCGGCGCCGTTCCTCACCGACGAGATCCTGTCCGGGAAGCAGGCGATCAACCCCATGCGCCGCGTCGGGGAGCCGGAGGACATCGGCGGCGCGGTCGTGTGGCTTGCAGACCCCGGTGCTTCGTACGTCAACGGCGCGGTCATTGTCGTCGACGGCGGGCAGATGGCCATGCTGCCGATGCCCGTGGACACGTCGGTCTGATGGGCGCAGCGTCGGGGCGGGGCCTCGCCGACGTGCGGGACGTGATCGAGCTTCTCCCGCAATGGCAGGGCCGCGAGATCGAGCTGACCCTGCTCAAGGGCGGGCTCAGCCACCTAACCTACCGAGCCGATGTCGACGGTGAGAGCCACGTCATCCGGATCCTGCGCCGGGACATCAGCGACGTGCTTCTCGGCGTCTCGTCCGACCTCGAGATCGAGAACACGATCATCGCGGCAGAGACCGGAGTCGGCCCGGGCGTCATCGCGTCGTTTCCGGAGCTTCCCGCGCTCGTGCTCGAGCACATCGACGGCGCGACCCTTCACCTCGAGGACGTCCGCAGCCCGGCGAACATCCCGCGCATCGGCCGTGCCTGTCGCCGGCTGCACGACCACGCGCGGCCGTTCGTGAACGCCTTCGACATCTTTCGTCAGCTCGACGGGTTTCTCGACGATCTGCCGGCGCAACGATCTGCGCATACCGGACGGGTACGAGGACTACCTTCCGACGGTGGGTCGGATCGAGCAGGCCGTCAAGGCGAACGCGGCGGCACCGGTCTCCTGCCACAACGACCTCCTCGCCGAGAACTTCATGGACGACGGCGAGATCCGGATCGTCGACTACCAGCTCTCCGGCCGGCACGACCGCTGCTTCGAGCTGGGCGACGTGGCGGCCGAGGGCGACTTCACGCCTGACGACGTCGAGGCCCTCTGCGAGAGCTACTTCGGCGAGCGTCTGCCGCTCCAGGTCGCGCGAACGCGCCTCTACCTCATCGCCTCGAACTTCACGTGGACGCTGTGGTTCTCCGTCCACAAGGGCATGCTCGAGCCGAACCCCGAGGTCGAGTTCGACTACTGGGAGGAGGCGCTCGACAAGTGGGGACAGGCCGTTCGCGACCTCGAGGGGGCGGACTTCGGCCAGCTGCTCGAGAGCGCCACTCGAGGGTGAGGGCCGCCGAGCGACCGCTTGACAACCGCGCGGGACGTCACTAGAAGTAGGAGGCCGCAGGCTGTTGTGGTCCTGCGCCGATCGCGACCGAGGAGGCACGCATGGCCACTGTCAAGACGACTCCGGTCTCGAACATCGGGACCGAGGAATACGAGCCTTTCATCCACGAGGGCGAGCGCTTCGGCGACGTCCACTGGCTGCGGGTGGGGAGCGGAGGCGACGGTGCGCTCTACACCGGCCTCTGGACGCACGACGTGGCCGAGATCCCCGGCTACGTGTTCCCGGGTGACGAGACCATGCACGTCCTGGAGGGCGAGGCGCGGATCGAGGTCGAGGGCGAGACGGTGACGCTGAAGCCCGGCGACATCGCGTCGTTCACGAAGGGTCAGTCCTCCGACTGGACGATCACCAAGCCCTTCAAGAAGTTCTTCGTCATCAGCGGCTGAGACCAGCCGCCGAGGCGCGCTCGCGGCGATCAGATCGCCCTCGCGATCTGGGCGAGCGCGTCGGGGTTCTCGACGGCGGAGAGGTCGCCAGGATCGGTTCCGAGCGCGGCCGCGCGGACCGCACGGCGCACGATCTTGGCGCTCCGGGTCTTCGGGAGCGACGGCACGAACACGACCCGCTCGGGCCGGAAGGCCTTGCCGAGCACCCCACCGACGGCGTCGGCGATCTCGTCGGCCAGCCGGTCACTCCTCGGCTCGGACGCGACACAGAAGAGCCACGCGACCTCGCCCTTGACGTCGTGTGGGACGCCGACTGCGGCGGCCTCGAGCACCGCAGGGACGGACACCGCGGCCGACTCGAGCTCGGCGGGACCGATCCGCTTGCCCGCGATGTTGAGCGTGTCGTCGGAGCGCCCGTGCAGGTACCAGCAGCCGTCCTCGTCCACGGAGGCCCAGTCGCCGTGCACCCAGACGCCGGGGAAGCGCTTCCAGTAGGTCTCGAGATAGCGCTCGTCGTCCTGCCAGAAGCCGCGGGTCATTCCGGGCCAGGGCCGGCGACACACGAGCTCGCCCACCTCGCCCGCCGGCACCGGTACGCCGTCGGCGTCGACGACGTCCACGGCCATACCCGGGGACGGGAAGCCGAGCGAGCACTCCTTGATCGGCTCCACCGGCGTGCAGGACAGGAACGCGGCGCCGACCTCGGTTCCGCCCGAGATGTTGACGATCGGCACTCGGCCGAGCCCCACTTCCTCGAAGAGCCATCGGTAGGGGCCGGGATTCCAGGGCTCACCAGTGGTGACGAAGGCCCGGAGCGACGAGAGGTCACGAGCTCTGACGAGCTCCTCGCCGTGTGGGACGAGAGAGCGGACGAGCGTCGGCGAGATGCCGAGGATCGAGACTCCCTCCTCCTCGCAGATGCGCCAGAGACGATCGACCGGGTAGTCGGGCGCTCCCTCGGCGAAGACGATCGCCGTCCCGGTCGCCCCGGCGCCGACGACCGTCCAGGGGCCCATGATCCATCCCATGTCGGTGGCGAACAGAATGCGGTCGTCTGTACCCGCGTTCGCGTGGTAGGCGACCTCCGAGGCGATCTTGACGAGGAAGCCTCCCTGGACGTGAACGGCCCCCTTCGGCTTGCCCGTCGTGCCTGACGTGTACGCGATCAGGTAAGGCTCCTCGGACTCGACCCAGGTCGGTTGGAGCCGGCCGGACGAGCTCGCAACGGCCTCGTCCCAGAAGACGTCCCGGCCGGGCGTCATGGGGCAGCTCCCGCCGAGCCGGCGCCACACGATCACACGCTCCACGCAGGGCGCAGAGCGCAGTGCCTCGTCGAGAGCTTCCTTCATGGCCACCCGGTTACCGCGCCGCAGCGTTCCGTCGGCGCAGACGACGGCCTTGACGCCCGCGTGCGCGAGGCGCTCACCGATCGCGGGCGGTCCGAAGCCTGAGAAGACCGGCACCTGTACGGCGCCCAGGTGCGCGCAGGCATGAGAGGCGATCGCGACCTCGGGCGACATCGGCAGGAACAGCCCGACGCGGTCTCCCGCGTTGACGCCGGCGCCGGCGAGCGCCTCCGCCAGGCGGGTCACCTCGGCTGACAGCTCGGCGAAGCTGAGCTCGCGCCGCGTGCCGTCCTCACCTCGGAAGATCGCAGCCGCCGCCGCGGGCCGCTCGCGCGCGTGGCGGTGCACGCACGCATCGGCAACGTTCAACGTGGCGCCTCGAAACCACGTCGCCCACTCGGCACCGCGCGACTCGTCCAGCACCTGCTGCCAAGGCGTCCGGAAGGCAAGCCCGAGATCCTCGACTGCGGCCGTCCAGTACCACCCTGGGTCGGCACAGGAGCGGCGCACGAGCTCGCGGTACTCCACGATCCCATGCCGGCGCATGAGACGGCTGACGTTCGCCCGTCCGACGACGTCCGCTGTCGGACGCCAGACGACCTCCGCCATGCCGGCACGATAGCCCGGACGGGAATCCCGCCGGCCAGGGTGGTGGCCGTTACGCGGCTGCGGGCGCGTTGACCGGCGCGGCGGTCGCCGGCTGGCGCAGCGCCTGGTAGATGGCGGTAACAGCCAGCGCCATCAATGGGATCGTGACGAGCGCTTCGAGGACGCTCGAGGCGATCAGGCCGAGCGTCCACGAGTCGGTTGCTCTCCGGACGACGGCCTCCACCGCGTTCGCGAGGATCCCCGTCACGAAGCCGAGGACGAACAGCACGCAGAAGACCCTCAGCGCGTGGCCGGATACTGTCTGCCGGCTCTCGGCGAAGGCGGCGCCGACGCCGTAGCCCTCGATCACGATCAGAGGGACTGCCAGCACGAGCCATGGCCCGATGGCCACGCCGGCGAGCACGAAAAGGATTCCGAGGGCGGTGTGGCCCGTCGCCGCGAGCAGCCAGCCCGGAGCGAACAGGAGGCTGAGCAGCAACGCGGCAGCGCTGACGCGATTGACGTGCGGCCAGAACCGCTCGAGCCGTGCGCGGAACGAGGTCTCGGCGTCGTCGTCCTCGTGCAGGTCGTCGATCGTCTGGACGAGGAGTGCCGTGACCCAGAACGAGGCCACCACGAAGAGCACGACCGCCGCGTAGACGCCGGTCGTCCCCAGGGCGACGACGAGCAGGGCGATGAAGAGGACGACCACCACCGTGAACGCGAGCGAGAGCACTCCGAGATAGCGCCACAGTGCGCGGTAACCCGAGACCGTGTCGTCGAAGACGTCGCGGGTGCTCACACCGTCAGGATCGACGGGGCACCTGCCGATGCTGAGCGAGGCCACCCGTTCGAGGGGACTCAGCGCAGCAGGCCGGCGTCGACCGCGGCCACGAGGCCGGCGAGCACACCGGCCCGAGGCGCGAAGCTGTCGAGCTCCGCGTACTCGAACGGCGTGTGGTCGTCGCCTCCCACCGGGCCGAGGCCGTCGAGCGTCGGGATCCCCGACCAGGCCGTCCACGAGCCGTCGGAGACGCCCCCGGTCGAGGTCTCTCCGAACGGGTGGTCGAGGGCCTGACCGAGCGCGATGGCGGTTGACGCGAGGCTCTCGACGTGCGCCGTGCGCTCGAGCGGGGGAGGGCCGCCAAGGTCCTCCTCGCGCAGCTCGACGCCCTCATACGTCCCGTACATGCGGACCTTGGCCATCGCCCAGTCGAGGTCGTCGGCCGTCGGGCCGCGCATGTCGCCGGTCAGGTACGCATCGCCGGGAACCGTGTTGAGGCCCTCGCCCCCGACGAGCTGGGTTACCTGGAATGTGAGGCCGTCTCGCGCGTGATGGAGCGCGCTCAGGCGAATCGCTTCCCGACAGAGCGCGAGAACCGCGTTTCGTCCCGCGTCCGGGTCTACTCCGGCGTGGGCCGGTCGGCCGGTCGCACGGATCCGAAACCACCGTCCGCCCTTCCGGGCGGAGACGATCGAGCCGTCGGCGCGACCGCACTCGAGGCAGAGAACGGCGTCGAAGCCCTCGAGCCGGTGCAGCGTGAGGGGGGCCGCGGGGCGCGTCTCCTCGTCGGAGGCCGAGACGAGCTCGAGGAGCCCGAACGGTCGGGGCCCGGTAGCCAGCATCCGGGCAGCATGGAGCGCGAGCGCGATTCCGCCCTTCATGTCGGCGACCCCCGGTCCGTATACGCGGCGCCCGTCGTGGCTGAACGGGCGCTCGGCGGCCGTTCCGAGCGGGAAGACGGTGTCGTGGTGGCACAGGAGCGCGACGCGGGCCGTTCCGCGCCCCTGGAGCGTCGCGTGCAGGTAGAGGCCCTGGCCGCGCACCGGAACGAGCTCGGGGTGCAGGCCGTAGGCCTCGGCGGTGTGGGCCATGATCGCGGCGAGCGCGTCCAGCTCCGCGACGGCACCGCCCGGCGTGTCGAGGTTGACCCACGTCTCGAGGTCGCCCAGCAGAAGCGGCAGATCGTGGGCCACCCCGCCCGCGACCCGCCGCGCCTCCTCCACCGAGACCGCCCCCAACCCGGCCGGTTCGGACACGTCCTTTCTCAACTCGCGGGGGGCCACCCCGTGCCTCTGCTTAGGGGGAAATGTCCCTCTTGGGGGTCAAGGGAGGTGGTTGTGGTGTCGAGGTCTGTGGGGATGGCTGTGTCGGTCATGCCCTTTGCCGGTTATGTGCGTGTGTCGGACACGCGTGGCCGTCACGGCAAGGCTAACTTCTACTCGCCGGAGGAGCAGCGGCAGTGGAATCAGCCCATCACGGAAGGGGTGAACCGTCCATGCATGGGGGCCGTAAGGCCCCCAATGTCGGTGCTCTATGGAGGCAGTGGGATGATCACTCTTCCCGCGAGGCGGGAAGGTCCGCGCCCCGTGGGAGGGGCGCCGAGGTCGAGTATCCAGCCTCCTCGGCGCTCGGTGGACCCCTCTGATTCACTTCGGCGCCCGCAGAGGAGGCAACATCCCCTTCGGGGACGCCCGCCCAATCGCTCCTCGTCCTCACGCATTCGTGAGACTCCCGAACGGGGGCCGGGGGTGGTCGAACAGGCTCGAGCCTGGCTGGGGGCGAGGTACTGCGGGTGAACCGATGTGCGCGGGACCCGGCTGCCGTCCTCGGGGAGCGGCGGACGGCGCCCTTCGGTGCCCGGATGGTGCCGCCGACGGACCCCCAGGCCGCTCCGCAAAAGCCGCTTGTAGAGCCAGCTTGGGGTCCGTCATCGGCGCGATCGGACCGCTATGGCCCCCTGATGGCCCCCTCTACGGCCCCTGCAGCGGACAACCAGTGGCTTAACCATGCGGTTTGCGCCGGTCAGAACTGGCATCGGCCGGTTGCCCTTTTGGGGGCCGTTCTCCGCTCGTTTGCCGGCCCAGCAGAGCCGTGAGACTCCCGAACGGGGGACCGGCGGTCGCCGAACAGGCTCGAGCCTGCTCGGGTCAGAGCTGAGTGCGAGGCTAAAGGCGAGAGACTGCGCCGACTGGTGGCGGGCCGACGGCGCCCCTGCGGGTTGCAAGCTCGGCGCTTGCTTCGGACTCGGCCCAACGGCAGCTCTTAGGCGACGGATGGCTTCGAGAGCGCGCTTCCGTGCCCTATCTGTGCCCCCGACCGTGCCCCTGCCCTGCCCCAAACACGCATGGATACTCGGTTACGCCCACCGTTCGGCTACCGAAGCACGAGCGGCATCCTCGAGCCCATCGACGGCTCAAGCCCATCCTGCCCCGTATCTTCAAGCAGGCTAACGCCGGCATGACACCCGGAGCGATTGCACGCGATCTCACCTCCCGCGGCGTCCCCACAGCCCAGGGAGGCGCAAACGTGGAGCGAGCAGAGCGTTCGCGTGATCGTGACCAATCCCGCCTATTGCGGTGAGCGCCACGGCGTGAAGAACGCTCACCCGGCGAACTCAAGCGAGCTGGATCCGGCGGGCGCCGTCTAGCGCAGCAGCGGTTGCCGCTCCAGCGCGGCTGCCCACTCCGCGTCGGCGACGAGTACGCCACGGAGGTTCAGCAACCAAAGCTGCGGACCAGAGGCCGGAGCGGCCCCGGCTCGCGGTCGATGCTCCGGTTTCGCGCCAAGCAGATCCCATGCCTCAAGAGCGGTGATCGTTGGATGCCCCCCGTCCTCCGATAGATCGCGCGCGTGCGCGCGCGGAGGATTGCGGCGGCGTGCCGCCATCTTGCCCTCCCGATGGTTCCGAGCTACAGTCGCCGGCGGCGTGCGCCGCTCGCGCGGTCGGACGCCACCCACGGAGAGGAACTGGAGGGACTTCTTGCGGGCACTTATCGCAGGTGGTGGCATGGCGGGGCTGATGACCGCTCTGGCGCTGCGGGAGTCGGGCGTCTTCACGACGATCGACGTCTTCGAGCAGACGCGCACGCCGAGCACCGCGGGAGCGGGCCTGAACATCCCCCCGAACGGCGCAAGGCTGTGCCGGTGGCTCGGCGTCGACCTCGACGGCGGTGACCCCAAGGGCCCCGACGGGGCAGTCGACGGCGGCAGGGCGGCGATCCTCCACGAGACGCGGATGGTCTGGGAGGACGGCTCGATCACGCGGAAGCCGCTCGACCACAACACCTCGGCCGGCGACAACGCCGGCTTCCACCACATGCACCGCCTCGACCTGCTGATGGCCCTCTACAAGCGGGTCCTCGAGTTCGCGCCGGAGACGGGCGTCAACTGCCCGATCCAGGTCCACATGGCCAAGCGCCTGGAGGCCGTGAGCCAGGACGACGAGTCCGTGACCGTGACGTTCTCCGACGGCACGATGGAGACCGGCGACCTGCTGATCGGTGCCGACGGCGTCAACTCCCGGGTGCTGGATGCGGTCTGGCCCAGCGTGTCGACCAAGCGCTGGACCGAGGTCGTCGTCTACCGCGGTCTGGTCCCGAGGGACAAGGTCGCCGCGGCGCGCAAGCCCGACGGCAGCCCGCTCGACCACAACCCCATCGAGACGATGTCGATGGACACCCGCGAGACCCCGACGGCGCAGACGCTCACGTACTGGGTCCGCGGCGGCGAGCTGCTCAACGTGTGGCTCGCCTACTACGAGCCCAACGCCGACGAGTTCGAGCGCGAAGAGGGCGACTGGTTCCCCGCCGACCGCGAGGAGATGGTCGGCAACATGAGCACGGCGTTCGAGGGGGACCCCCGTCACGACGACGTCGTCGCACTCACGAGCCTGATGGAGAACCCGACGAAGTGGGGGCTCTACGACCGGGACGCGCTCGAGAACTGGACGGAGGGTCGCGTGGGCCTGGTGGGTGACGCCGCTCACCCGATGCTGCCGACCTTCGGCCAGGGCGCTGCGCAGGCCCTCGAGGACGCCGCGGCACTGGGAAAGTGCTTCGAGCTCCACGGCAGCGACATCTACCGCGCGCTGTTGCACTACGAGCGCGTGCGCTACTACCGCGCGACGCGCTTCCAGTTCGCGTCGAAGTTCCTCTTCAAGCACCTCGAGCCGGCGGACTCGCCTCAGCGCCGGCAGATCCTCGCGGCGGTCAACGAGCGAGACTACCCCGTCTTCGATCACACCCAGCGTGCGGGCAGCGACGACTCGTGGATCTACGCGTTCGACGCGCGCGAGATCGGCGACAAGCTGCCGCTCAGGAAGCTCGGGCCGTGGGACTTCCGCTCGCGGACCGAGGCGCTGGGGAGCGCGCGCCAGGAGATCGCCCGCAGCCTCTGGAAGCCGGCGAAGCCATGGACCGGCGACCGGCCCGTCACACGCGAGGAGCTCGCGCAGCACACGTCGTTCGACGACTGCTGGGTCGTCATCCGCGGCAAGGTCTACGACTTCACCGAGTGGAAGGACCACCACCCGGGCGGGCCTTTCGTGGCCCGCATCTACGGCGGCAAGGACGCCACGGCGGAGTTCGGCGAATACCACAGCCGGCTCGCCGAGCGGCACATGGAGCACTTCTGCGTCGGGCCGCTCGTCGGAGCCCCCGCCGAGCGCGCCGGCGACGCCGTCTATGTCGAGCCGCGTGTCGCTCCAGGACGAACGCGCGATCTTGGTTAGCGCCGGCTCCGCCGTTATCCGGTAGATCGCCGCCCGGCCTCGATCGCGAGCGACTCGATGTGGTCGATCGCCGCATCGAGTGCGGCTTGCAGTGCGCGCGCGTCTCGATGCGCTTGCGTGAGCAGGTAGCCGCCCTGCGCAGACCGCGATAGCGACCCGGACAGCGGGGAATGATCTCCTCGCGTCGATCGGTCGTGAGATCGAGGGAAACGTACCGCGAGTAGTCGTCGGTCACGAGCAGGCGTCCATCGGGTGCCCACCCGGCGAGGTGGCCTTCGTGGCACGCCTTCTGCCCGAGCCGTCCGGGGCCGTGACATAGATCGCGCCACCTGATCCGTAGCATCGTTGGCCGCAGCGCCGGATCGGCTCGGTCGCGACGAGCTTGCCGTCCGGAGACCAGCGGCCATCCAGCTCGAGTTTGTGAAGCGGCGCAGGCCCGAGCGGCCCGAGCGGCTCGAGCCGCTGCCCGCCAACCCCGAAGAGAAGCGGCGGCCTGTACGGCGGCAGGCGCCGAGTCGCGACGACGGTCGCGTCGCCGATCCAGCGCGGCGGTCCGAGCAGACTCGGGTCGTGCCCCACAGACTCGTGGGACTCCCGAACGGGGGACCGGCGGTCGCCGAACAGGCTCAAGCGTGACCTGGGCGAGAACACTGATCGCGACAGCTACGGCCGGCCGGCTGTGCGCAGCACTGGCAAGCCGACGGCGCCCTTCTGTGCTGGTGGCCGAGCTCAGGGCTGGTTTCGGAGTGCGGGCCGGCGCTCGCGCAGCTCGCCGATGTCGAACTCGCGCCGCGCCTCCAGCCCTACAACAAGAACAGCGTCATCAGACCGCTGTTAACCCAGTATCGGAGATCCAGCGTCACGCCTCTGTCGCCGAGGTCGATGGAGAGCTCGGTTCCCCACACGTCCTTGTCGACGTCATGTCCACGTTCGCCCAGATGAGCCCGGCGACGGCGGCGACCAGCATCACCGCTGCCCCGCTCGTCTCCGTGTGAACGAACTCGCGCAGCGGCGTGTGAGGGCTCCGCGCCCACGCCGTCCGGGCCGAGAACGGCTGCACCTCAGCCTCCACCGTGTCCTTCGCTGCGCTCCGCTATTGCTGGTAGTGCTCGACTACCTCGGTCGTCGAGGGCCAGCCGCGTCGGGATCGAACCCACAGCGCGAGCGCGCGCGGCCGGCGATGCCGGCTCGCAGTGCTTCTAGCACCGCCGCGGGGGCCTCGAACGTGAACGGTCTAGTCGCCATCGCTCCCGGACTGCCTGCCGTCACGGACACGTGGATCGCTCCACCTTCCTGGTGACCGAACAAAGCCTGCTCCCCTCTCGGCACGGTCGCACCCGTCGACCTCCCCGGCGAGTTCCCTGGCCCTTTCCGGCCGTGATCGCGCGGTGCGGGCGGAGTTACGTCATCCGGCGACTGCGACGCAGCAGGTGAAAGCGCAAGGATCCTCTGACAATGGCTAATTCCGCCAACCCCATCTGCACCGCCGCCAGCTCGGAAGGACTCGCCGTCGGCGCCGCCCGAAGGCCGTTCTTCACGGACGTGGCGAGATGCGTGGGATCTTTATTTCAGCGTCGGGCTTCACCGAGCCGGCCATCTCGACTTGCCTGGACGCGCATACCCAGAGGGTCAACATCCTGTGCGGGCTGAACGAGCTCGTCCCGCTGTCTCGAGCGGGGCGATGACCCGAACGGTAACGCCGAAGGCGAAGGTAGACGCAGCAGCCCTCGACAAGCGGCCCTCGTTCGGCCGGCCGTGCAGTTGGAGTCGAGGCGGGCGACGGCCCGCGTTGACCATGAAGCAACGCGCACTCGAGGCTAGGCACCGTGCTCGGCCATCCTAGGTCGTGCGCTCTTGGCTGTCACAGCCAGGTACGCGGCCTTCCCACTGCCGAGCAGCCAGTGCATCGCGACGCGGCCGCTCGGACGCCGCGTGCGGCCGATGGGCTGTGGAGTCGGAGTGCTTCGCGCGCCGCGCTTGCCCCAGCGACCCGCCTATTATCAGCCAGGGGGGCGACGGAGTCCACGCCTCACTCAGGACGGTTCAGGTCATTGTCACCAAAGCGTCCACCCGCTTTGAGCGTAACGCGGAAAATCGCGCGTGTGGCGCGCGAACCGTGACGAAAGTGTTGCAACTCGAGGCCGGATTCTGGCTGTCTGGCAGCGCGCCTGCCGGCGGAGGGTGCTGCTGTCACGTGCACCAGCGGGAGGCGAGCAGCGCCACGGTGAGCGCGGTGTCGCGGACCGAGGCGAGATCCACCCATTCGTCGATCCCGTGCAGGTTGCCGGCGATGGGGCCGTAGCAGGAGCACGCGCCCTCGACGTAGCGCGCGTCGGTGGTCGCCGTGGATAGCTTCGTTCCCGGTGCTTCCGGACGGCCCTGCACCGCCGCGTGGCATTCGCGGAGCATCGACACGAGCGGCTCGTCCGTCGAGTGCTCGTAGGCCTTGGCGCGGAAGCCCTCGAACTCGACCGCGACCGTCGGGGCGGCACTCGCGACGGCGCGCGTCAGCAGCGCCTGGGCATCCGACGGCTCGAGCTCCGGCCCGAAGCCGAGCCGGCAGCCCAGGACGACCTGAGCCGGAACGGACGACGGCCACGTCCCGCCGTGGATCTCGCCCAGGTTGAGGTTGTACGGATGGCCTTCGAGGTTGTCGTTCAGCGCCTTCTCCAGCGCGCGCAGGCCCTGCACCGCCGCCATGATCTGGTCGACGGGGCTCGGATGCTCGCTCGCGTACGCGGCGTGAGCGCCTTCGCTGCGGGCCGTCAGCCGTGCCCAGATCACCCCGACGCCGTTGACGTGCACGCGCAGGTCGGTCGGCTCGCCGATCAGCGTCCCGTCAGCCGTGTAGCCGGCCTGGAGGACGGAGCGCATCCCGTTTCCGCCGCACTCTTCCTCGATCACCGAGGTGAAGAGGACGTCTCCGCGCAGCTCGGCGCCGGTCGCCTGCAGGGCCTCAACGGCGACCAGGTAGGCGGCAATGCCGGCCTTCATGTCGCCCGCGCCGCGGCTCCACATGCGACCCTCGGCGGTCTCTCCGGCCCACGGATCGTGTGTCCAGCGTTCCTCCGACTCCACAGGGACGACGTCCACGTGGCCGGTCAGGTGGAGCGAACGACCGCCGCCAGGCCCGCGCAGGCGCCCTGCCACGCAGGTGCGACCCGTATACGGCAGGAGCGGAAGACCGGCGTGGGGGTCGGCAACCGCGTCGTCGGCATCGGGTTGGATCCGCTCGACCTCGAGCCCGAGCCGGAGCAGCCGCTCCTCCACGATGCGCTGCGCGCCCTCTTCGTCGCCGAGCAGGCTGCGCTCCCGGACGAGCCGTGCGGTCAGGTCGTGCAAGTCGTCGACCCTCTCGTCGACGGCTCGGGTGAGCGCGGCGAGCACGCGCGGATCATAGGCCGTCGGCTCGGTGCTCTTCCGCCACCCGAGTCGCGGAGCGGCCGCGCCCCGCGCACGCCCCCACGACGACCGGCTCGGCCACGCTCTCCGGCCACCAGGCGCAGGCGTCGGTGATCGGCGGCGGCCATGTGACGAAGGTGCCCTACCCGGATCCGTACCGCTGCGCCTTCGGGCCCTGTAGCAGGGATGGCTGCTCGCTGCGCTGTCTCGACTACCTCGAGCGCTATGCGCTCGGCGCGATCTCGCCGGCCGAGGACACCGCGGCCGTCCTCATCGAGGCGATCCAGTCGGACGGGGGCGAGGTCGTGCCGCCGGCCAACTACATCCCGGCGTTGCGCGAGCTCTGCGACCGCCACGGTATCTGGCTCGTCTTCGACGAGGTGAAGGTCGGGCTCGGAAGGACCGGTCGCATGTTCGGCTTCGAGCACGCGGACGTGGTGGCGGATGCCGTCTGCCTCGGCAAGCCGCTCGGCGGCGGGCTGCCGCTCTCGGCGGTGGTCGGGCGGGCCGAGCTCCTCGACGTACCGACCTTCAGCCTCTTCACGCTCGGCGGCTCGCCGCTGCCGTGTGCCGCCGGCCTCGCGACGCTCGACGTGATCCACGAGGAGGGTCTCGTCGACAACGCGGCGCGCACCGGGAAGCGTCTTCTCGAGGGCCTGGTGGAGATCGAGCGGCGGTCCACGCTCATCGGCGACGTACGCGGCAAGGGTCTCATCCTCGGAGTGGAGCTCGTGGCGGATCGGGGCACGAAGGAGCCTGCGGCGCGCGATGCCCATCGGCTGGCGTACCGGCTCTTCGAGCTCGGTGCGCTCGTCTTCGTGTCAGGTCTTGCGGGCAACGTGATCGAGCTGACGCCGCCGCTGACGATCTCCGAGGCGGAGGTCGACGAGGGGCTCGACCTCTTCGAGCGGGCGCTGGCCGACGTCGAGGCGGGCCGCTTCGACGATGCGAAGCTCGCGCCCTTCGCAGGCTGGTAGAGCCGTCTCGTGGGGAGCGCACCGACGGCCAGGGCTGGCGCCGGGCACCGAGGGCGCGTATCATGTGCTCGTGGCTCGCGGTCGGCGTCGGATCCGGCTCGTGCTGGTGGTTCTCGGCGTCATGGGCGTCGCGGTGATCGCGGCCCCGGCGCAGGCTCTCGTCGACGGCCCGGGCGCCCTGCTCGGATCCGCGAGAGTGACCACGCTGACGCCGGAAAACGTGACGCAAACCACCGCGTCCTTTCGCGGCACGATAAGTTGGGCTGTGATCGAGCGCCCGGTCGGGGAGCCGTCGTCGTCGTGTCACTGGTACTTCGAGTACGGGACGACGGCGACGCTAGGCTCCTCGACGCCCAGCTCGAGCATCTCCTGCTCCGCGGGTGCGACCGTCGCCACCCTCGCGACTGGACTCACGGCTGGCACCACCTACAACCACCGGTTGGTCGTCGTCGAGGTCTTCCCCGAAGGCACTCAGGAGTATCACGGCAACAATGTCGTCTTCACCACCCTCGGGGTCGACACCGACGGCGACGGCGTCCTGGACTCGACCGACAACTGCGACACGGTCGCCAATCCCGGCCAGGCGGACACCGACGGCGACGGCATCGGCGACGCGTGCGAGGCGGCGCCACCGTCGCCCGACACGGATGGCGACGGGGTCCTCAACACGAGCGATAACTGCCCGGACGTGCCGAACGCCGGCCAGGAGGACGTCGACCAGAACGACGTCGGCGATGCCTGCCAGCAGGCCGACCCGCCGGAGGGGATGGAGTCCGTCAACGTCTCGGAGGTTTCCGGGGACGTGCTCGTGAGGCTGCCGGGCACGAACGCGTTCGTTCCTCTCGGGCCGGAGGTGCAGATCCCGCTCGGCTCCACCATCGACGCTCGCAACGGTGCCGTGCGCCTCTTCGCCTCTAGCGCCAGCGTCGGCCGGCTCGTGCCGGCCATGGGTCCGGCGCGGGGGGTGGGGGGCGTGCAGTCGGCGGTCTTCAAGGCAGGCCTTTTCAAGGTTAGCCAGCGGCTGCAGCTGGCCAAGCTCATCACGCGGCTCGTCCTGACGGGCGGCGATTTCTCCCAATGCCGGTCTGGTCCGGGCCAGTCTCCTCCTCGGAAACGCGTGCGAAGGATCTCGGGCGAGGGCGAGGGCGCGTTTGCCACGAAGGGCAGGTACGGCACGGCGACGTCGTCGAGCACGCTGCAGACGAAGTGGAGCACCGTCGATCAGTGCAGGGGGACGCTGATGCAGGCGAGCACAGGAGGGTTGACCGTCCGCGACCTCGTCCGCGGCAAGACGGTCCACCTCGGTCCCGGCGAGCGCTACCTTGCCAAGAAGCCCGGCTCCTAGCCACGCGCCCAGCTCACACCGCCCGCCCCGCGCCCGCCGCAGGGCCCCGTCCGCGAGCGGCGGGCGCGGCGAGCGCTGAAGCACGCGAAGTCCGTACCCGTGTGCTCCTCGGCATGGGCCGTTCGGACGGGGCCGGCGGATACGATCCGCGGCGATGACGCCGGAGGAGCTCGCCAACGCCGGAGTGCGGGCCATGGCTCTCGTGCTCGTCGACAACGCCGGCATCGCGCGCATGAAGTGCGTCTCGATCGATCGCCTCGACCGCGCTGCCAGACGCGGAATCGGGTGGGCCGAGCTGTGGGGGCTTTCGCTCTCCGACGACTCGTTCGCGCATCCGCCGGAGCTCTACAGCCCGACCGGGGATCTGCGGCTGCGGGCCGACCTCGCTGCGGCGCGACCGGTCGGAGGGGCGCCGGGATGGGGCTGGGCGCCGATCGATCACCACCTCCAGTCCGGTACGCCCTGGCCGGGATGCCAGCGCGGCTTCCTCCGGCGGATAGTCGACGAGGCACGGGAGCGTGGCTACGAGCTGCAGGCCGCCTGGGAGCTGGAGTGCGTCGTCGGCGCAGACCACTCGGAGGGCTTCGAGGCGCTTCACAAGGGCCCGGGGTACGGCGCGGTGACATTCGGCGCCACGAACTGGTTCATGCTCGAGCTGTTCGACGCGCTGGCGGTGTCGGGTGTCGAGGTAGAGCAGGTGCATCCCGAGTACGCGGACGGGCAGATGGAGCTCTCCCTCGCCGTTCGCGATCCGATCGCCGCCTGCGACGAGTCCGTCCTTGCCCGTCACCTCGTCGGCACCGTGGCGGGTAGGCACGGCTGGCGGGCCAGCTTCGCGCCGCGCGTCGTCGCCGGCTCGGTCGGGAACGGCGCTCACCTCCACGTCTCGGTCTGGCAGGACGGCGAGAACCAGCTGGCGGGCGGAACCGGGCCCGAGAGCCTGCGCCCGGCCGGGGCCGCATTCATCGCAGGGGCGCTCGAGCACCTCCCGGCACTCACGGCGATCGGCGCGCCCTCGCCCCTCTCCTACGTGCGGCTCGTCCCCGGCCACTGGTCGGGCGCCTACGTCTGCTGGGGCAACGAGAACCGCGAGGCGTCGCTGCGGCTGGAGGGCGCCGGCGGTCTCGGCGCCGGCCGCAGCGCGAACGTCGAGTGGAAATCGGTCGACGGTGCGGCCAACCCGTACCTGGCACTGGGCGCCCTGATCGCGGCCGGGCTCGACGGTCTCGAGCGCGGGCTCGAGCTGCCGCCGCCCGTCCACGAAGACCCGGCTGCGCTGCCGGACTCGAGGCGCCCCGCCCGCTTGCCGGAGACGCTCACCGAAGCCGCCGAGGCCCTCGCCGGCTCGGCAGTCCTCCGCGATGCCATGGGCGAGTATCTCCACAGCCGGGTCGTGGCCGTACGCCGCGCCGAGGCGGAGCGCGCGGAGGGCCTCGACGAGACAGCGCTGGTCTCCCGCTACCGCTGGAGGTTCTAACACGTGGGGAACCCGTGGTTCCCCCCGAGCCCCTCCTTGACTGTCACGCGTTTCTCGCGGCGCGGCGTCGCCGCGGCGAGGCATCGCCGGGCAACGGCGACGCCGAAACGGCCGAACGCCGCCGACGACACGTGACCCGGTCCTCGCCTGCGTGGCGCCGCAACAATAGCTCCGCGTCCAGCGTCCTCGGCCCGGGTAAGATCCGGCCCCTGTGATGGTCGACCTCACCGACGCCCCGGTCGTCGACGCCCACTGCCACCCGTGGCGCAACGACGAGCTCGTCGAGCGGGACCCGCTCGGATTCGAGGACAGGGTGACCATGATGGGCATGTGCCTGATCTCCTCCGGACTCGCGGAGGAAGGGTCGGCCGAGCACCTGGCGCTCCTCACCGAGTCGACGCCGTTCGCGCTGACGATGCGCCGGCGTCTGGCGGAGCATCTTGGAGCCGAGGCGACGCGGGAGGCGGTCGCGAAGGCTCGCCATGATGCCCTGGCGCCGGACCCGATCGCCTACAACCGACGGCTCTGGGACACGGGGCGGGTGGCGGCGCTCGTGTACGACGAGGGGTATCCGCAGCCGACGATCCCCCGCGAGACGTTCGTGACGGAAAGTGCGACCCGTGTCCACCGTGTGGCTCGTATCGAGCCAATCATTCTCGCGCTCCGTGGGCGCGCCGGCTCGTTCCACGACCTCGAGGACGCGTTCGTCGCCGAGCTCGAGGGGGCCGCGGCCGACCCGGAGCTCGTGGCGTTCAAGAGCGTCATTGCCTACCGGACCGGTCTCGACGTCGAGAACCCGCCGGCCGACTACTGCGAGCGTTCTTTCAAGCTCTGGCGCGAGGACGACTTCGTGGAGACGCGCCAGCACGCGAAGCCGGTGCGCGACCGCCTGCTGCGCCGGACGCTCGAGGTGGCGAAGGCGCACGATAGGCCGGTTCACGTCCATTGCGGCGGCGGCGACCCCGCCATCGTGCTCGCGCACGCCCGGCCGCAGGATCTCTTTCCGCTGCTGTCCCAGCACGACGACCAGCCGGTGGTGCTCATCCACTCCGGCTGGCCGTGGCTGGAGGAGGGCGCATACGTCGCCTCCGTGCTTCCGCACGTATACCTCGAGATGTCGATCACGATGCCCTGGGGAACCCTCGCGATTGACCAGAAGCTCGAGGTGTTGCTCGGTGCCGCGCCACCGGCGAAGATCCTGTACGGCTCTGACGAGTCCACCGAGCCGGAGGTGATCTGGCTCTCGGCTCAGCTCGGTCGCGAAGCGCTTGGACGCGTGCTCGGCACGGCGGTCGAGCGCACCTGGCTCAGCGAGGTGGAGGCCCGCAGGATCGGTGAGAACGTGCTCGCGGGCAACGTCCGACGGCTCCACGGACTGGGCTGAGGGTCGCGCCCGAATCGATTCGGGGCCGAGCGAGCTCGGCCCCGGCATGCGGCTGAACGTGGACGATCAGGCGGTTTCCTGCTGCCTGGGAAGGGGCTCCTCGACGCCGTCGAGGGGCTCGGGCTGAACGACAGGGGCATGGGCGAACGGGTGGTTGAAGACGTCCAGCGCACTGTCTGCAGGCGCGGAGATGTCGAAGGCCATGCCCGTCCTCGCATCCGAGACGTGCACCGACAGCTCCTGGCCGCCGTGCCAGAAGAGGGTCACTTCGATCCCGTCTGAAGTCCTCTGTGCCAGCTCCACCGGATATGTGCGCTTCTTCCTTGGCATCTCCGCCCCTTTCAGCTCTGAACTCCCATGCTCAGAGGATCGACCCCACCCCTCAAGGGCCGGTCAACGGCGGCTCTACGGCTAGGCCCGGTGTCTGAAGGGGCTTCTAGCCCTCGGCGGCGCCGGCGAGCGACCAGGTGAAGCGCGTCTGCGCCTCGGCCGGCGCGAGGCCGCCGGGGCGCACTCCGCGCCGCACGAGCACGGTCGTCGGCCGCGCCGACCTGAGCACCGTCAGGCGCGTCTCGCCGAGGCCCTCGTCGCGCCATCGCGACGAGAGGCCTACGATCAGGAGCCCGGCCGGCTCGGACGCGCCGATCACGCCGTCGGGGCCGGGCTGGACGAGCAGGGGCTCGGTGGCGACTCCGAGCAGTCGCTGCACGACGAGTGCCGCCCCGGCGAGCAACCGGCTGGCATCGCGCTTTCCGGCCTCCGGAATGCCCGCGGTGCCGAGCAGCCGCAGCGGCGCCTTCGTCGCCGTGGCCAGCCAGGCCGCCAGCTCGAGCGCGGCCCAGTCGTGATCGGCGCCCCCGAAGGGCAGCATCACCGTGGTCGCCTCCGGGTCGGTGGAGCCCGGGCGGACGAGGGCGACGTCGCACGGAGCCTGCTCGAGGACGGTGGCGAGCCCGTCGTCGACCTCCCCCTGCTCGAGCAACGAGGCCGGACAGTCGGAGACGAGCAGGTCGACCTTCTGCTCGGTCGAGAGCCGAACGACGTCGGCGGCATCGTCGCTCGACGTGAAGGCAGCCGCGCGCGCGACGAGGCCGCGCTCCTCCAGCCCAGCGCGCGTCTCGTTGAGGTTTGCGGCGGTCTCCGGCAGCGTCGCGGCCTTCTCGGCCGCCACGAGCTGCGCAAGGATGAGCTCGTGGGGTGAGGCCGAGCGCGCGAGCGGCTCGACGAGGGCGACCAGGCCGTTCATGGCGTCTGGCGAGCGAGGCGCGACGAGGATCGAGCGCCCGACCTGCTGCCCCGCGGCCGGCGCGTCCGGCTGGGAGGCCTCGGCAGCCGTGGCCGTGTGCAGCGGCGGAAAATCGGACAGGAGCCCGGGGCCCGTGAGCTGGTAGAGATGCTCGGGGGCCGGGAGATCCTTCAGCTCGTGCTCCCCGAGGTCGCGTACCCCGAGGTCGCCAAGCGCCTCGTCCCCGACGGCGAGCCGGGTCGCCTCCGAGACGAGCACCTGACCTCCGTGGCCGGCCGAGCAGATCCTCGCGCAGCGATGGACGTCGAGGCCGACGTACCCATCCTGCGTCCGCGCCGGCTGCCCCGTGTGGACGCCCATGCGCACCCGGACTTCCAGGCCTTCGGGCCAATCGTGGCCCGCCATCGCCCGCTGCGTTGCGGATGCGGCCAGCAAGCCGCCCCTCGCGCTCCGGAACGCGGCGAGGACGCTGTCCCCGACCGCGTCCACCTCCACGCCCTCCTGCGCGGCCACGGCCTCGCGGATCAGCTCCCTGTGCGTGGCGAGCAGCCCCGCGTAGCTGTCGCCGAGGGTGTCGAGCAGCCGCGTCGAGCCCTCGATGTCGCTGAGCAGAAGCGTCACCGTCCCACTCGGCAGACTCGCCCGTCTCGAGGCAAGCGTGTCGTCACCCGCCTTGATGGCCTGCCCGAGGCGCTCGAGCGAGCCTGCGGGCTGGATGCCGAGACTTCGGTCGAGAGCTTGCCTGGCATCCTCGAGCGTCGCCAGTGCTTCACCCGAGCGGCCCGCCCGATGGAGGGCGAGCATGAGCTGCCCGCGTAGGCGCTCGCGAAGCGGGTGCGCCGCGACCAGCGCCTGCAGCTCCTCGACGATCTCCGCATGGCGCTCGAGAGCGAGGTCGGCCTCGATGCGCTCCTCGATCGCCGAGAGCCGCAGCTCCTCGAGCCGGGCAATGGCTCCCTGGGCGAAGCGCTCGCGGCGGAAGTCGGCGAGCGCCGGCCCGCGCCACAGCTGGAGCGCCTCGTGCAGACGCAGGGACGCCTGCTGTGCCTGACCGGCGGCGAGCGCCGCTCGCCCATCCTCGACGAGCCCCTCGAAACGCCGCAGGTCGAGGTCGTCGTCCTCGACCCGCACGAGATAGCCGGGGAAGCGCGCGGCGAGCGCATCGCGTCCGATCACGCGCCGGAGACTGTCGACGTGCGTCTCGACCAGGCGCGCGGCGGCGGCGCGCGGCTCCTCGCCCCAGAGCTCCTCCGCGAGCAGCTCCGTGGAGACGACCTCGCCGGCGTGGAGGAGCAGAAACGCGAGCAGCGCACGCTGCCGATCGCCCGCGAGCTGAACTGGAGCGCCGTCGCGCCGGATTTCGAGCGGGCCAAGAATCGAAAACTGCACCGCAGGCTCCCCAGCAGGCGAACGTAGCACGCAAGCGGGATCCCTGCCGTCTTGGAGCCATGAGCGATTGCCCATGGTGCGTCTCTGGACCGTGCGGGCACATCTCGAAAGTTGGCGCACTTTGGGGATGACATGCCCTACGCGAGGTGCGATCATCGTCCGTCTACTGTCAACCGCCCTCACCGCCTGGGGGTGAGGGCTCATCTGCGGCACTGCGGCGTACGAGCATCGGGGCTGAGCCCGATCCGGCTCGGCCTGCTCTCTCGAGGACGGGCAACGCTCCACCATTGCCGGGAGGGAAGGGAGGACCTGTGGAAGAGCGATCGAGCGTCTCGGCCATGCGACGGACGGCGCGAGCGGTTCTCGCGCTGGGGGCGGGTGGCCACACGCGCCGGTGCGTCCACGGACGGATCCTGGTGAGTCTCGCCGTTGCCTTGCTAGCCGTCCTCTCGATGGCCTCACCAGCTGGCGCCGGCATCTTCAACGTCATTCCGGCGAACTCTGCCGAGGATCCCATCGACGAGATCCAGGACGACGATGCCCTTCTCGCATTCGTACGTGTCGACCTGGCCGGGGGCGAGGTCTGCGTCGTCGACGGCGATACCGAGCTCCGATTCGATAACAGCCTGAGCTGCAAGGACCAGGGGGCTTATTGGGCGTCGTCAAATCAGGTTTCGGGCATCGGAACCATGCTCATTCCGATCCAGCGCCCCTTTCTCCGCGTAGGCACGTGGAAGCTCCTCGGCGACGGAGGCTGTCTGACTCTCGCACGACGACGTCTGCGTCACCCCGTCAACAGACGCGCTGAGTCAGCCATTCACGGTCGTGCGTTGCCCACCGGGCGCTTGTGACCCGACGATCGCCCAGGCGACACTCCAGCATTGGAAGAGTTGGGCTGGCGGCACGCTCGGCGATGCGGCGACCGCCTTCTGCGGGCTGGGTGCCGTCTGGAACAACCGCCCCGATGTCGGCGGGGCGAGGAAGAACTACGGCGCTGCCAAGCGAAGCGGTGACTGGGTGGAGGATGCCAATTGAGGACAAGACTCGGCGATCTGATCGGGGATGTCGCAGAGGTCGGCATCACGATGTTTGGGTTCGGCATCCTTCAGTACGGGCCGGCGCTCCTCGATGTCCCGACCTCGTACAACGAGGCGATGCTTTCCATGGCGACCGACATCGTCTGCAAGCAGCGCAAGATGCTCCAGGACATCGAAGCAGATCCGCCGTCGCCCGACTACGACACGATTCAGCCAGCCGCAGTTCGAGCGGTGGCCGACCTCGTTCAATTCGATCGGCGATGCCATGATCGACGCGAGCGAGGACTTTCATGCATACGGCAGGGCTCAGCTCGCCGCTGTCGAGCGATATCAGGGTGCGCTGGCCGACGGCCAGACGGGCTTCGTCCACACCCAATCGCTGGCCATAGCGATGAACGGCGACGGAATGGTCGACGCGCTGAGACGAATGATCAGAAGCTTCGACGACTATCGCGACGAATTGGCGTCGACATCGGAGGGCAGCGAGGCCATTCTGGCTCTGGGCGACCGCTCCTTACTGGCGAGCCTCTTCCAGCGCGTGAGAGCCGACGGCTTTACGCCGGCCGAGCTCGACGAGCTAAGAGCACTCGGTCTTACGACTGGGATGATCGACTTTTATCGGTCGACGTACGACCGCCCTATCGAAGAGGCGCCAACGGGCATTTCCATGGCAGCTGCAGTGGGCACCCTCATCGAGGCGCTGGAGCTGAGCATCGAGCCGGTTCAGCGACTTGCCAACGAGGCGGCGCATGTTGCCGCAATAACGAATCAGCCTCCTCCTACCAATCGCCTGCCGGTCGCCGTTGCGGATACCGGCGAGACAATAGGTGCGACGCCCGCGACGATCGACGTGCTTGCGAATGACACGGACCCGGACGGTGATCAGCTTACGGTGACCGGCACGCGAAACGTCTTCCGAGGCACCGCGTCGTGCACCCCATCTGGCAGCTGCACGTATACGCCCAACCCTGACTTCACATTCGGCGAGGGTTCGTTCGACTACGAGATTGCGGATGGGCACGGCGGAACGGCGTCGGCGAACGTACGGATCACGATCCGATCGACCCGGCCCACGGCGGCGTTCACTGCGGCGCCAACCGAGGGATTCAGGTCGGTGACCGTGACATTCGACGCCTCCGCTTCATCAGATGCAAACGGATCCATCGAGTCGTACCGCTGGGAGTTCGGTGACGGCGAGACGGCAACCGGCGCGATCGTCGAGCATACGTACACGGAACGCGGCACGTACAACGCCTTCCTGACGGTGACCGACGACGATGGCGAGACCGGGCGCACGGGCAGACAGATATTCGTGACGACTGAGCAGGATCTGAGTCTTCCCATCTGCGGCGATGCCGACGGCTCGGAAGTCCCATTCCAGCGACCGTGTCCGGCCCCGTTCGCCTACACGGAGGACGTGCAGTTGTTCCGCGTCCCGGGTACGGGCTCGGTCGACGTCCGGTTCGACTTCGTCAACAGAGCGGCCGCTCTCGCAAACGAGCTCGTAGCGGTTCGCGTCGATGACGGCTCAGGCAGAATCGACGGCTTGCTCCCCGGCGAGGACGGCTATTTGGCGCTGGCGCTCGAGCGCGCTCAGGTCGTGTTCCCGGGCGGGTCAGGAGCTGCGACGCCTGACGTGACGATGCGTTTCACGGGCGGCGATTTCCTCGTATTCGGGATCGCCCAAGCCTCGCTCGCGCAGCTGCGGCTGAACAACCCCTCCAATTCCGCGGTGCCCGGCAACAGCGCGTTCTTCTCCCTCATCGCGCTCAATCCCGACGGCATACAGCACATGGTCGGATGGGAGCAGCAAACCGGTGGCTTCGTCCAGTTCAGCTTCGAGGACATTCTTGGAGGCGGCGACTTCGACTACGACGACATCACGTGGAACGTCTACGGACTACAGCCGCTAGCTCCTGAGAGCCCGGTCGGCCCGGAATCCACCGACGACACGCTCGTGACCGATGAGGACACGGGCGGCCAGAAGGACGTGCTCGCCAACGACACCGGTCCGTCGTTGACCGTCACCGCCTTCACCCAGGGCACGCACGGCACCGTCTCCTGCACCACGGCGGGCGTCTGCACGTATACGCCGGAGCCGGGCTACTCGGGCCCGGACTCGTTCACCTACACGGCCTCGAACGCGGACGGCAACGACACGGCAATGGTCGACGTCACGGTCAACCCGGGCAACGACCCGCCGGTCGCGGTCAACGATTCGGCGTCGACGCCCCAGGGTGTCGCGAAGGACGTGAACGTGCTCGGGAACGACTCCGATCCGGACGGCGATGTGCTTTCGGTATTGAGCAACTCGCAGGGAGCCAACGGCTCTGTCTCGTGCACTGCCGGTGGCATCTGCACGTACACGCCGAACGCCGGCTACTCCGGCCCGGATTCGTTCACCTACACGGTCTCGGACGGACACGGCGGATCGGCTACGGCGACCGTGAGCGTCACGGCCACGCCCGTGAGCCAGGTTGATGTCTCCGGCAAGGGCGTGTTCAACACGGGCGGCGACGGCAAGGTGACCTTCACGCTCTCCAGCGCCTCCGTGAAGCTGGCCCAGTCGAGCGGCAGGAAGTTCACCTTCGACGGCGCGGTCGCCAGCGTCGTGGGCGGCGCCGGCACGGCGACGATGACCGGATCCGGGAAGTGGAACGGCGCGTCCGGCTACACGTTCGAGATCACGGTCGTGGACAAGGGCTCGCCGGGCTACCGGAAGGGCGACACGATCACGGTCGTGATTCGCAACCCGTCGGGAGCTCCGGTCTTCTCGTGGGGCCCGGAACGACTGAAGACGGGCGACATACGCGTCACCGGAGGTGCCGCTACCTAGGCCGCCGGCAGCGTGAAGGAGATTCTGGCGCCGCCGCCGGGTCGCTGCTCGGCCCAGATCCGGCCGCCCTGGGCCTCGACCAGTCCGCGTGCGATGGCGAGGCCCAGGCCGGCCCCGCCGCGCGCGCGGGCTCTCGACGGGTCGGCGCGCCAGAAGCGGTCGAAGACGCGAGGCTCGGCGCCCTCGGGGATCCCCTCGCCGGTGTCCTCCACGGTGACGCGGACCTGCTCGTCCCAGGGCTCGACCAGCACGGCGACCGAGCCGTCGGACGGCGTGTGGCGCAGAGCGTTCACGAGCAGGTTGAGGAGAACGCGCTCGACCTTGTCGGGCGCGCAGCGGACGGACGGCGTTCCGTCGGCCACCCGTGAGGCAAGCGCAACGTGCCTGGCCTCCGCTTCCGCCTCCATGCCGCGCAGGCAGGACTCGACGAGGGCGGGCAAGGGCGCCTCCTGGAGCTCGAGGGTGAGAGCGCCGGCGTCGATTCGAGCGAGCTCGAACAGGTCGTCGACGAGCGCGCCGAGCGTCCGCACCTGCTCGCGCAGCGCCGGCAGGTACCGCTCCGGATCGGCGAGCCCGTCCTCGAGCGCCTCGAGCATCGCCTGCATGTTCGCGAGCGGCGTCCGCAGGTCGTGGCTCGCCCAGGCGACGAGCTGGCGGCGCGCGTCGAAGAGCCCCTCGACGTTGGCGGCCATCTCGTTGAAGCTCGTGGCGAGCTCGGCCAGCTCGGTGGGGCCGTCCTCCGGGGCGCGTGCCGCCAGGTCGCCGCGAGCGAGGGCCGCCGACGCCGAGCGGACGCGCTCGATCGAGCCACCGATCCGGCGAGCGACGAGCAGCGCTCCGGCGAGCGCGGCCGTCGAGGACGCCACCGCCACGAGGAGGATCGTCATGTCGTGGCCGGAGCTGAACATCGCGACACCGGAGAGCGTCACGGCGGCGAGGGGCAGGCAGACGGCGGTGAGCGCGAGCGCGACGAGCTGCAGGCGGACGCTGTGGAGACGCGTAAGTAGGACAGCCGCGATCAGCCCGGCGCCGAAGGTTGCGACCGCCACGACGACCGCGAACGCGATCACGGCGCCGTCCGCTGGCTCTCGCCGTCGGCAGGCGACGGCGACAAGAAGCGGTAGCCGACGCCCCAGACCGTCTGCAGATAGCGTGGATGGGCGGGATCGTCCTCGATCTTCTCCCGCAGTCTCCGAACGTGGACGGTCACGGTGCCGGTATCGAGCGCCGACGTGTATCCCCAGACGCGATCCATGAGCTGGTCGCGCGAGAACACCTGTCGCGGGTGGCTGGCGAGGAACCAGAGCAGGTCGAACTCCTTCGCGGTCAGCTTGAGCTCTCGGCCGCCCTTGCTCACCTCGCGCGTGCGCTGGTCGATGGTGAGGTCGTCGACAGCGAGCTGCTCGCTTCCGGCCGCATGTGGCCCGGCGCGACGCAGCACCGTGCGCACGCGCGCGACGAGCTCGCGGGGCGAGAACGGCTTCGTGACGTAGTCATCCGCCCCGAGCTCCAGCCCCACGATCCGGTCGGCCTCCTCACCGCGGGCTGTGAGCATGATCACGGGGAGCTCGGAGCGCCGCCGGATCCAGCGGCAGAGCTCGAGCCCGTCCGTGCCGGGGAGCATGAGGTCGAGCACCACGAGCGCCGGGCTCGAGCTTTCCACGAGCTCGCGGGCGCGGTCTCCGTCGGCGGCTTCGAGCGTGCGATAGCCCTCCCGCTGCAGGTAGCTGCACACGACCTCGCGGACGATCGATTCGTCGTCTACGACGAGAACGGTGGGCATGTCCGGATTCAAGCCCATCGGAGCTTACGTAAGCGTGAAATCGGCGGTTTGCGGCGATTCACGAACTCGTAAGGCGGGCGTAAGCCCTGGGAAACGGACTGTCCGTAGGGTCGGTCACGTTCGTGCACCGACACGGGAGGGCAGACATGGGTAGACGTACGCTCGCGGCGATCGTTACCGCCGTCCTGGTGCTTTCGGCGGCGGCCCCGGCCATGGCGGCGGTCGCCGCTCCTGCGGGGGCCCCGGAGGGCGACGTCCAGCACTTCCTCGACGAGCAGACTGTGGTACGCGGCTTCTTCCGCGGCCGGACCGTCCGCTATCTCGATCTGGGCGCCGTCAAGCTCGCGCCCGGCAACCGTGTGGCCCCGATCTGGGTCGTCACGAACGGGACGGGAACGCAGCGGAACATCATCGACGTCGTGCCGGGGCGGGACGGCTACACGCCGCTTTGGCGCGTCACGATGGTGACGTGGAAGCGGGGCTTCACGCCACGGACGCTGAAGTCGGCGGCCGCGGTGCGCGCTGCCGCTCGGGCCGGCAAGGTCACGCTGAAGCGCACCGGGATCGTCGTCAACTGCCCGGTGCTCGGCTTCGACCAGCCGGAGACGCTCGGCTTCTACAAGGGCCAGACGGTCGCGTACCTCGATCTCGGCCTCGTCAAGCTGAGGCCCGGGAACGCGGTGGCCCCGATCTGGGCGGTTACGAACGGCACCGGCGACCAGCGCAACGTGATCGACGTCGTCCCCGGCGACGACGGGTACACGCCGCTCTGGAGCGTGCGGATGGTGACGTGGAAGGACGGGGTGGCGGCTCGCACCCTCCGCTCGGCCGAGGAGGTCGAAGCGGCGCTCGCTGCGGGTGAGGTGACCATCGAGGAGACGGATCTCGTCGTGAACTGTCCGGTGGTCTGAGACGAATCGCGTCGTAGCGGCGGGCGGGGCTGGAACTCGCCCGCCGCTCTCCTTCGGCCGGTGGACTACTCGCGAGCTAGCCCCACTGACCCGTGGTGAGGTCGATCTCACCCACGGTGAAGCGTTTCTGCATGCCCTGGCTGAGGTGGAAGCCGTTGAACACCGTGCAAACGGCCAGGTAGGAACCCGGCCTCAGGTTGACCGTCATCTGCCGTGACTCGCCGCCGGCGATATCCCCTGTCTTGAACTTCCTTCCCTGCGCCACGTAGACGATGGTGAAGTTGTGCGGGAACTCGCCGTTGTTGCGGAACGTGAACGTGTAGCTGCCAGGCTCGTAGTTCTTCTTGACGTTGCCGAACCGAAACTCCCTCATCGTGATGGTCGCCGCGGTCGGCCCAGCACCGGTCTCTCGCGCGAGCGCGTAGCCGGAGAATGCGCCGGCGACGCACACGGCCGCGGCTATGAGCGCGATCGCTTTCCTCCTCATTCTCACCTCCCGGTCGGCCCCGCCGGCCCCCAGCCCTACCCGGGCTTACGGCCGGTCAGCCGGAACGGATTCGGCGCGATCAGGGCGGCAGCTCGGCGACTCCGTCGGCGACGGACACCAGGCCGTCCCGGGCGAGTGCGGCGACCGCATCGGCGTCCAGCTCGTCGAGCCGGCGTGGGCCGGCCGCGACGGCGCGCAGCGCTCTGGCGCGGCGCTGCCTGAACGAGCCCTCGAAGGGCCCCTGCTTGCGTTCGGGCGGGAAGGTCTTGCCGCGTGAGGGGCAGAGCGCTGCCAACGGGCATGCCGCGCACCTGGGGATGCGGGCCAGGCAGACGTTGGCGCCGAGGTCCATGAGCGCCGCCGCAGCCTCGGCGCTGAAGTGGACGCCGGTGCGGCCGAGCACGCGGCGCACGTTGACGTCGACGGGCAGCACGGCCCGTCCGTGCGCGAAGCGGGCGACAGCTGTGGCCGTGTATGTCCCCACCCCCGGCAATCTCGTGAGGTCGTCGGGCCAGCCCCGCGTAGCGATCTCGCGAGCCGCGCGGTGCAGGTTGAGCCCGCGGCGGTTGTAGCCGAGCCCTTGCCACTCGCGGATGACGCTCGCGGGGGAGGCGGCGGCGAGAGACTCGACTGTCGGCCAGCGGGCGAGGAACGCGACGTAGCGTGGGACGACCCGCGGCACCTGCGTCTGCTGCAGCATCACCTCGGACACCAGGATCGCGTACGGGTCGCGTGTGCGGCGCCAGGGCAACCCGTGGCGCCCGTGCTCGGCGAACCAGCGGAGAAGCATGGTCTCGGCAGGGTGGGGCACTGCTCGGCGGACGCTACCCGTGCGAGCCGACAGGGTCGGCCTCGAGCGGTCTGATCGCGGCGCAGAACTTGGCACACCTCCGTCACGAAGCTGGCGCATTCGGTCACACACGTGTAGGGGGTCTGACCCCATGGGTCAGACCCCTTCGTTTCGAGGGCTCGTATGCTCGAGACCCGATGACGAGGCTCGTCGCAGCGACGCGGACGGGAATCTCGGTAGCCGAGGAGGCCCTTGCCTGGCGGACCGACCGAGTGCTCGCGGGAGAGGACGTGCGGTCGCTCGCCGCCGCAGGTGGGGGCTCCATGTACGCGGGCACGCAGGGTCGGGGGGTGTTCCGCTCGGGCGACGGCGGCGCGACGTGGTCGCCGTCCGGGCTGGAAGGAGCGATCGTGAAGGCGCTCGCGGTCGGCCCCGACGGCGCGGTCTACGCCGGGACGAAGCCCCCCGGCCTTCACGTCTCCTACGACGCCGGGGAGACGTGGAGCGAGCTCGAGGCGTTCCGCGCCCTGCGCCGGTGGTACTGGCGCCAGCCGGCAGAGAAGCCGCACACACCCTACGTGCAGGCGCTCGCCGTGTCCCCCGCGCAAGCGGGCACGATCCTGGCTGGAATCGAGGCCTTCCGGATTCTGCGCACCGAGGACGGCGGTCGCACATGGGCGCGTCTGCGCCGGGGAGTCTGCCTCGATTGCCACGACCTGGCCTTCCACCCGCGCCGCGGCGAGCACGTCTACGAGGGTGCCGGGCTCGGGGCGTCGTGGAGTCGCGACGGCGGCAGGACGTGGTCGCGGGCCACTGCGGGCCTCGACCGTCGCTACATCCTCTCGATCGCGGCCGACCCCAGCGATCCGGAGCTCTGGTACGCCGGGGCCGCGCCGATGCGCGCGGCACACACGGCGAACTCGCGTGCCTGCCTTTTCCGGTGGACCGGCACCAGGTGGGAGAAGCTGGCGGGCGGCCTTCCTGACGAGCTCGAGCATCTACCCACCGCGCTTCTCAGTCCGCAGCCCGGTGTTGTGTACGCGGGGCTGCGCGACGGCACGGTGTGGCGCTCCACCGATCGGGGGGACTTCTGGGAACGGCTCGCCGTTGCGTTCGACGGCCTTCGCCGGCTTGCCGTGCTCACGTAGCGGTCTCGGGCTCGCCGCCGCCTTGAGGTCAGACTCTGCGCATGCCGCGACCCTGCGAGGCTCAGCTGCCGGTCTCGAGGTCGCCGATCCAGGCGGCGAAGAGGGGGTCGACGATCACATGCTTGCCGTCGACACGCTCGATCTCGGCCGTCGCGCTCAACCGGGGCAGCGCCTTTCGCACCATGTCCTTCGTCAGCTGCAGCCGCCGGAGGACCGATTCTCGGTAGGGCGAGCCCTCGCCGGCGATCACGGCTCGCATCGTCTTCTGCTGCGACGTGTCGAGCCCGCGCCACTCGGCGTCGAACTCGGCCGTCAGCTCGAGGAGCGCGGCAGCCCGGGCCGTGCTCCAGTCGTCGAGTGTGCCGCTGCCGCCCGGGGGGAGCTCCTCCCAGAGGCGGTGCGCGAGCAGCATGGAGCGTTGCGGGTGACCCGCCGCGAGCTCTACGAGGGGGTTGAGAGCCTCACCGGCGTTCCGCCCCGTCTGCTGAAACCGTTCGGCCACATATGTCGCGACGTCCTCCTGCGCGAGCCGACCGAGGCGCATCGGCACGGCAGAGCCGTAGAGAGGGCGATCTCTGCTCTCGAAGAGGTGCTTCATCAGCCCCGGCTCCGAGCCCGCGAACACGTACGACGCGACCTCGCCGTGATGCTGGATATGACTTCTCACCAGCCCGTCGAGGTCGGGGATCTTGTCGATGTCCTGGAACTCGTCGAAGACGATGAACGCCCGGTAGCCGCCGCTTTCCTCCAGCCGCAGCGGAAGCGCGAGCAGCGCATGGAGGGCCGGCAGCGGAGCGAGCTTCGGGTCGAGCTGCAGCCGCGCGCTGATGCCGAACGCACCGAGCGAGAGGCCGATGCCGGTCTTCTGCAGGAAGTCCTCGATCCTCGCTCGAACCGCGCCTTTCAGCTGCCGGGCGTACGCGCGCTCGAGCCGGACGGCGACGTCGGCCAGGGAGACGACCCGATAGAGATCGACGAGGATGGGAATCAGCCCCTCCCGCTCCTCGCCCTCCTGCAACGCCCGTCTGAGCAGGCTCGTCTTGCCGTACTTGCGCGGTGCGTAGAGACGCACGTAGTGGCCACCCACGACACTGCGAAGCAGCTGCTGCGTCTCGCCGTCTCGATCGATGACGTCCTCCGGCGGCACCGGGCGGGAGTACACGAAGGGATTCACATCGCTGATCATGACCGTCCAAGAGACTACCAGATAGTCGTCTGATGGACTACTGAATGTAAGTCCAACGAGACGCAACGCCGGGCATGCTCTAGATTCCGCGCGTGGTCAGAGTGCGCTTTGCGCCCAGCCCGACCGGGGCCCTCCATCTCGGCTCGGCGCTCACCGCGGTCGCGAACAGGCGCTTCGCCGACGAGCGCTCCGGCTTGCTCACCCTGCGGATCGACGACACCGACGTCGCTCGGGTCGATCCCGAGGCCGAGGCCGGCATCCTGCGTGACCTCGAATGGCTGGACGTGATCTGGGACGAGGGGCCGCTCCGGCAGAGCGACCGAATCGGTCTCTATCGCGATGCCTCCACGCGATTGCTCGAGGAGGGTCATGCGTACGACGATCGCGGTGCGGTCAGGTTCCAGGGCGAGCGCAATGCGACGCTGCTGCGGTCTGACGGCAGCGCCACGTACCACCTCGCCTCGGTGGTAGACGATGCGCAGCTCGCGATCACGCACGTCATCCGGGGCCGCGACCACCTGCCCAACACCGAGCTGCACCGGGCGCTGGCACGTGCCCTCGGTGCGGAGCCGCCCGAGTACGTCCACCACGGGCTCCTGGTCGGAGCGGACGGCCAGAAGCTCTCGAAGCGCCACGGCGCCGCCTCCGTGGCAGACCTCCGCGGCGAAGGTATCCCGGCGGAGGCCGTGCGCGCCTACCTCGAGGAGCTCGATCTTCCCCGCCACGACGTGCAGCTCGATCTCGCCCGGGTCAGGCGGCTGTCGGTCGACGCGATCACCGCCCTGCCCGACGAGGAGCTCTGTGCCCGAGTCGACGCTCCACCGCGGTTCGCCGCCGCCCTGCGGGGAGCCCGGACGCTCGCGGAGGCGCGGGACATCGCCGCTCAGCTCGCGCAACGGCCGGCGGTGGTAGAGCTCGACGAGCGCGGAAGGCTCACGGCCGAGCGGTTCAGGGAGCTGCGGGAGCGGATACCGGGCGACCTGGACGCAGACGCCGCCCGCACGCTGCTGCGCGAGCTGAAGGCGGTCGGGGGGGATCTCCGCAGCCTGCGTCTCGTCCTCACCGGTGTGACCAGCGGTCCCGAGCTGTGGGCGGTGCTCGTCGTCCTGACGCGAGAGGAGACACTGGCTCGCGTGAGCGCCGGCTCGCACAATTAGCATCCTTGGGGTGCGCCTCTACAGCTCGTTCAGCCGCCGCCTCGAGGAGGCGCCGCCACCGCCCGGCCCGATCGGCATGTACTTCTGTGGCCCGACGGTCTACCAGCGGATCCACGTCGGCAACGCGCGGCCGTTCGTCATCTCGATGTGGCTGCGGAACTGGCTGGCGTTGCGCGGCTACGACGTGACACTCGTGGAGAACATCACCGACATCAACGACAAGATCTACGACGCGGCTCCAGGCGCGAGCGCGCAGCTCGCCGAGCAGGCCTCCCGGTGGTACGTGGAGGACACCGACCGGCTCGGGCTCGGCAGGCCGGACTACGAGCCGAAGGCGTCGGAGACCGTGGCCGAGATCGTGGCGCTGATCGAGGAGCTGGTCGGCCGGGGGCTCGCCTACGAGGCCGGCGGCGACGTGTACTTCCGCGTGGCGCGCTTCGAGGACTATGGCCGGCTGTCGGGTCAGCGTCCCGACGAGGTTCAGGAGCAGGAGCCGAACCCACTCAAGGATGACCCGCGCGACTTCGCCCTCTGGAAGACGACGAAGCCGGGCGAGGACACGCACTGGGAGTCGCCGTGGGGCCCAGGCCGGCCCGGCTGGCACATCGAGTGCTCGGCCATGGCCGAGAAGTATCTCGGCCCGTCGTTCGAGATCCACGGCGGCGGGCTCGACCTCGTCTTCCCCCACCACGAGAACGAGCTCGCCCAGTCACGCGGGGCAGGGCGGGAGTTCGCGCGCATCTGGATGCACAACGGGATGCTGCGCCTCACCGGCGAGAAGATGTCGAAGTCGCTCGGCAACATCGCCACGCTGCAGGAGGTGCTGGACGAGTGGGGTCGGGAGACCCTGCTGCTCTTCTTCATGACCGCGCACTGGCGCAAGCCGCTCGACTTCTCCGAGGAGACGATGGGAGCAGCCCGGGCTCAGGTCGACGGCTTTCGCAACGTGCTCGTCGAGCCCGGCAACGAGCCCGTGGACGAGGAGCAGTGGTCCCGTCTGGCGGCCGCCCTCGACGACGACTTCAACACGCCGGAGGCGTTGGCGGTTCTGCACGAGTGGCGGAGCAGGGGAGAAGCCGGCGCCTTGGTGCGCGGCCTGTCGCTCTTCGGCCTCGAGTCTCTGGCGCGACGCGCGAAGGCACCCGAGGAGGTTCGGCTGCTGCAGCGACGTCGCGACGAAGCGCGAGACCGGCGCGACTTCGCCGAGGCCGACCGGCTGCGCGACGAGATTCTCGCCCACGGCTGGGAGCCGCGCGACTCCGCCGACGGCACAGCGCTCGTGCCCCGCGAATGACGGCGCCTCGAGAGCTCGTCTACGGCCGCCACCCGGTGCGCGAGGTGCTCCGTGCGGGCCGCCGCGAGATACACGAGCTGCTCGTCTCGCAGCGCGCGCTCGAGTCGGAGGCGTGGCTGCGAGAGACACCCGGCCTGCGGGTCAAGGTCGTCGCCGACGCGCGACTGAGCGCTGCGTCGGCAACGAGGGATCACCAGGGCGTCGTCGCGTACTGTGAGCCCTACCGCTACGCGGACGCGTGGGAGCTGGCGGCCGGCGATCGGCGGCTGATCGTCTGCTTGGACGGGGTCACCGACCCGCACAATCTCGGGGCTGTCTGCCGGAGCGCCGAGGGAGCGGGCGCGTCCGGCGTCGTTCTCCCCGAGCGGGGCGCGGCGCGGGTCACGCCCGCCGTGTGTCACGCCTCCGCCGGCGCGGTCGAGCACCTGCCGGTGGCAGTCGTCGTCAACCTCGCCCGCTACCTCGGCGAGGTGAAGCGCGCCGATCTGTGGGCGTGGGCGGCGACCGAGCGGGCCGAGCAGCCGGTCTGGGAGGCCGACCTCGCCGGCGGCACCGCGCTCGTCTTCGGCGCGGAGGGTAAGGGCGTGCGGCCCGGCGTGCGGCGCGCCTGTGACGGCGCTTTCGCGATCCCGCTCGCGGGTCACGTCGAGTCGCTGAACGTCAGCGTGGCCGCCGGCATCGCGCTCTTCGAGGCCGCTCGCCAGCGCGGTCCCTCTACCTGATGCCTGGACCAGCCTACCGCGTCGAGACAGCTCGCCTCGTGCTCCGCTGCTGGAGGCCGGAGGATGCCGAGTTGCTCGAGCAGGCCGTGGTCGAGAGCCTCGACCACCTTCGCCCCTGGATGCCCTGGGCGGCCGACGAGCCCATCGATCTCGCCGCCAGAGTCGAGCTGCTTCGCACATTCCGGGGCAGGTTCGATCTCGGCGAGGAGTTCGTCTACGCCGTTCTCGATCGCGGCGAGAGCCGCGTCCTCGGCGGCACGGGGCTCCACCTGAGGAGCGGCCCGGCCTCGCGGGAGATCGGCTACTGGATCCACGCCGACCATGTCGGACGCGGTCTTGCGACCGAGGCAGCCGGAGCGCTGACACGCGTCGCGATCGAGATCGACGGTGTGTCTCGGGTCGAGATTCGTTGCGACCCGGCGAACGCCGCGAGCGCGCGGGTGCCCGCGAAGCTCGGGTTCAGGCACGAGGCGACGCTGCGCCGGATCCTGACTGGTTCGGACGGCTCGCCCCGTGACGCGATGATCTGGGCGCTGCTCGCCGACGAGCATCCCGGAAGCCCGGCCGCGGTCGTCGAGCTGGCGGCCTTCGACGCGGCCGGAGCCAGGCTCTTGTAGAGGCTGCCGAGCGGCCGGTGCGCCTGCTCGAGCACGATCCCGCTCTGCAAGCGCTGCTCGTCGAGCACTGTGAGCCGGGTGTGCAGCTGTGGGGAGTTCCCGAGGAGGAAGCTGCCGCCGCTCGCGGTGCACCGCGACCCCGAGCACGACGAGCGCGACACCCACGACCTCGATCCACGTCGGCAGCTGAAGCAGCACAGCGATCCCGATGACGGTCGCGGTCGCCGGGAGCAGGGCCACGAAGAGCGCGTACGTTGCCCGGGCCATACGCGCCATCGCGAGCTGGTCGCAGACGTATGGGATGACGGACGAGGTGACCGCGACCCCGATCGCGGCGCCGAGGGTTACAGGGTCGATCAGCGCCGGAGCGGCGCTCCAGCCGCCGATCGGCGTCACCACGACCGCAGCCACGAGCATGGCCCCGGCCAGGCCGTCGATGCCGCCGGTCGGGCCCCTCTGCGCGACCCGGTGGGCGAGGACGATGTAGACGGCGAAGAGCGCCGCGTTCACGAAGGCGAGGACGATTCCAACCACGTTGCCCTCGATGCGCACGTCGACGAGCAGGTAGACGCCCGCCGCGGCGGCGATCAGGGCGAGGGCGTTGCGGGCCGTGCGCGCCCCGGCCGCTGCGAGCGCGATAACCGGCAGGAACTCGATCGCCGCCACGGTGGCGAGCGGGAGCCGGTCGATCGCCACGTAGAAGCACGCGTTCATGACGGCCAGCACGGCACCCAGGGCAAGCAACAAGCGGCGGCCGCCGCCGTCGAGCGCGGCGAAGCAGCGCCACGGCCGGCGCCAGAGCGCGTAGATCGCCGCCGCGCACGTGATGCGAAGCCACGCCGCGCCCAGCGGCTCCACGCGGGCGAAGAGAAGGACGGCGAACGCCGGGCCGAGGTAGTGGAAGACGGCGCTGCCGACGAAGAACGCGGCGGGCGGGGCCGAAGCCGCGAGGCCGCCGGCACGGCCGCCGGCGAGCCCCGTCGTCGCTGAACGGACAGCCGCGGAGAACCCCACGACCTCATTGTCCTGACCGAGGTACGATTCCGACAGAGCCGATCAAAGGCATTCAAAGCCAAGTGCCTACGTACCAGAGGAAGAACCGCCCGATCGCCTACGAACGCGATCTGCTCGACGATGTCAACCGGCGCATCCTCGGCGAGCTCCAGGCGGACGCGCGGCTCAGCATGGCGGAGCTGGGCCGCCGCGTGAGCCTTTCGCCGCCGGCGGTCGCCGAGCGTGTCCAGCGCCTCGAGCAGGCCGGCGTGATCACCGGCTACCGCGCCGAGGTCGACCCGAAGGCGATCGGCTTTCCGATCGCCGTGGTCGTCCGCGTGGCCCCCGCCAGCCGGCAGGTGCACCGGATCCCCGAGATCGCGCGCGAGACGCCCGAGGTGGTCGAGTGCTACCGGATCACGGGCGAGGACTGCTTCTTCCTCAAGCTGCACCTCCGCTCGATGGACGACCTCGAGGCCATCCTCGATCGCTTCGTGCTCTACGGCCGCACGACCACGTCGATCGTCCACTCCGCTCCCGTGGCCCGGCGCACGCTCCCCCTCGACGAGTAGACCGGCACATGCCCGAGCCGACGCTCTACGTGTTCGACGGCTACAACCTGCTCCACGCAGGGACGAGCGACTCCCGCGACGAGCTCGTCGACAGGCTTGCCGGCTTCGTCGCGCTTCGCGGTGCCCGCGGCGTCGTGGTGTTCGACGGCGAAGGTGAGGAGCGACGCGTCGGCTCGCTCGAGGTGCGCTTCGCGAGGCATGCGGACACGCTCGTCGAGCGCCTCGCCGCCGAGCGCCGCGGCAGCGAGCGGGTCGCCGTCGTCTCGTCCGACGCCGCGGTTCGCGAGACGGCGGGCCCGTGGGTCGAGCGGCGCTCCTCGCGGAGCTTCATGCGCGAGCTCGAGAGCGAGCGGCCGCCGCCTCCGAGCCCAGCGGGCCGCTTCCAGGTGGAGAGCGCGCTCGACCCGGAGACCCGGGACAGGCTCGAACGACTGCGGCGGGGCCGGTAGTGGTCGGTGGGAGTGGGGAGGGCGGCCGGTTGACGCCGGCCCCGCCTTCGCCCACCATGGCCTCCTAGGTGCAACCATGGCTCGCAACCTCTACATCACGGGAATGGAGCCGCGTAGCGGGAAATCCGTCGTCGCGCTCGGCGTGATGGAGCTGCTCTCGGCGCGTGTGGAGAGGCTCGGCTTCTTCCGGCCGATCGTGCCCTCGAGGACCGAGCGAGATCCCCAGCTCGAGCTCGTTCGCCGCCGCTACAAGCTCGCCGCCTCCTACGAGGAGATGCATGCGCTCGCCGAGGAAGAGGCGAGCGAGATCGAGTACGAGGAGCTGCGCAAGCGGGTCGTCGGGGCCTATAAGGCGCTCGAGCAGCGCTGCGACTTCGTCGTCTGCGAGGGCACCGACTTCGGCGGCGCGGCAGCGCTCGCCTTCGGCCGGAACGCGGACCTCGCGAACGAGCTTGGCGCTCCGGTGCTCGTCGTCGTCCGAGGCGGCACACCGGAGGAGACCCTGGCCTCGGTCCGCGCCGCCCGCGGGTCGCTCGACCACAAGGACTGCGCGATCTTCGGGGTCGTCGTGAATCGGGTCGACCCGGAGAACATGGCCGACGTGGCCGCCAGGCTCGCCGGGACGGACGGAGAGGAGCCCGTCTACGTCCTTCCGGAGCGCCCGGAGCTGGCCTATCCCACCGTGGCCGAGATCGCGGCGCAGCTGGACGCGACGATCCTCTTCGACCCCCGCGAGGCGCTTCACCGGGAGGTGCGCGACGTCAGGGTCGCGGCCATGAGCGTCGAGCACTTCATCGACAATCTCGTCGACGGTGCACTCGTCATCGTCCCCGGCGACAGACCGGACATCCTCGTCACGGCGTTCGCGTCCACGATCTCGGCCGCGATTCCGACGGTCTCGGGAGTCGTGCTCACCGGCGGGTACCCGCCGAGCGAGCCCGTCCGCCGGCTGCTGGAGAGCGCGCCCTTCCCCGTGCTCGAGGCCACGCAGCTCACCCATGAGGTGGCTGCCGCGGTGCAGTCGGTTCAGCCGGTCATCGGGCCCGAGGACGAACGCAAGGTCGCCACCGCGCTCGGTCTGTTCGAGGCCTCTGTCGACACGGGCGAGCTGGAGCGGCGAATCGCCCTCGACCGGCCCGCGCGGGTGACGCCGATCATGTTCGAGTACGAGCTGATGGAGCGCGCCAAGGCGCGCAGGACGCACATCGTCCTACCGGAAGGCGAGGACGAGCGCGTTCTCCGCGCCGCCGAGATCCTGCTCAGGCGTGACGTCGTCGATCTGACCATCCTCGGCGGGGTCGAGGACGTCCGTGGGCAGGCTGCCTCGCTCGGTCTCGATCTCGGCCGCGCCGCGCTGGTCGACCCGGTCGACTCGCCGCTGCGGCAGGACTACGCGAACCGATACTTCGAGCTGCGCAAGCACAAGGGGGTGACCGAAGAGCTGGCGTTCGACGTGGTCGCCGATCCGAGCTATTTCGGCACGCTGATGGTGCAGTCGGACGCGGTCGACGGCATGGTGTCGGGCGCCGCGCACACGACCGGCGACACGGTGCGGCCGGCGTTCGAGATCATCAAGGCGCGCGAGGGCGTCTCCGTGGTCTCTAGCGTGTTCTTCATGTGCCTCGCCGATCGAGTGCTGGTATACGGCGACTGCGCCGTCAACCCCAAGCCGGACACCGCGCAGCTCGCCGACATCGCGATCAGCTCGGCCGAGACCGCGGCCGCGTTCGGCATCGAGCCGCGGATCGCGATGCTCTCCTACTCCACCGGCGAATCGGGCCGCGGCGAGGACGTCGAGGCCGTTCGCGCCGCGACAGACGCGGTCCGGGAACGCCGGCCCGACCTCAAGGTCGAGGGCCCGATCCAGTACGACGCCGCCGTGGACGCGAGCGTCGCGAAGCTGAAGCTTCCGGGGAGCGAGGTCGCGGGTCACGCGACCGTCTTCATCTTCCCCGACCTCGACACCGGGAACGTGGCCTACAAGGCCGTCCAGCGCTCGGCCCACGCACTGGCCCTCGGACCGGTCCTGCAGGGGCTGCGCAAGCCCGTGAACGACCTCAGCCGCGGTTGCACGGTCGCCGACATCGTCAACACGGTCGCGATTACCGCCATCCAGGCTCAGAGCAACGGCTGAGGCTCGCGCGGACCCGTCCCTCGAGGCGTCGGGCCTGTCTCGGTGCTGCCACCGTCTTGCGGGCCGGACATGTCCGGCCCCTACATTCGTTCCCCCGCCGGTGTCGGCCTTAGCGGGGGCCGCACTAGACTTCACCGGCCGTGGTCGACCTCGACCTCAGCTACACGCCCGCGACGGAGCTCACGCGGCTCATCCGGGCAGGCGAGCTCTCTGCGGCCGAGGCGGTGCGGAACAGCCTCGAGCGCATCGAGCAGGTCAATCCGACGCTCAACTGCTTCTGCTTCGTCTATCCGGACGAGGCGCTCGAGCGAGCGGCCGAGGCGGACCGGGCGGCCGCCGCCGGCGGCGGGCTGGGGCCCCTGCACGGCGTTCCGGTCGCGATCAAGGACCTGACGCCGACGGCGGGCAAGACGACGACGATGGGCTCGTACGCCTTCGAGCACTTCGTTCCCGACCGAAGCGCGCTCATCGTCGACAGGCTGCTCGGGGCGGGCGCGATCATGGTCGGCAAGACGACCACGCCGGAGTTCGCCTACTCGAGCTTCACGGAGAGCCCGCTGTGGGGGATCACGCGGAACCCGTGGAATCCCGAGAGGACGCCCGGCGGCTCCTCCGGCGGCGCCGGCGCGGCGGTGGCGTCCGGCTGCGTACCACTCGCCGAGGGAAGCGACATGGGCGGATCGATACGCATCCCGGCGGCGTGGTCGGGCACGGTCGGGCTGAAGCCGAGCTTCGGCCGCGTCCCGCTCGACTTCCTGCCAACGCAGTTCGACACGATCCAGCACGTGGGGCCGCTCGCGCGCACTGTCGCCGACGCGAGGCTCTTCCTCGCGTGCGCCCAGGGCCCGGACGAGCGCGACATCATGTCGCTCGCGCCCGCGCTCGACCTGTCCGGGCCGCTCGACGACTCGGCCGAGGGGCTGCGCCTTGCGCTCGACGTCGATCTCGGCCACTACGCGATCGACCCGGAGGTCGAGGCAGCGACCCGCGAGGCCGCGGCGGCCCTCGCCGAGGCGGGCGCGGAGGTCGAGGAGGTCGACCTGCGCTGGACGCGAGAGCTTGCCGATGCCTGGGTCGACCACTGGGGCGTCTACCTCGCCGCGATCTTCGGGCACACGCTGCCGGAGTTCCGCGACAGGATGGATCCCAGAGTCGTCAGGCTGATGGACAAGGGGCTCGCCATGAGCGCGGTCGACTTCAAGCGGCTCGAGTTCGTGCGCACGCGGGCCTGGCAGGAGCTCGCCCCGATCCTCGAGCGTCACGACGCCTTCCTGTGCCCGACGATGTCGGTCCCGGCGCCGCCGGTGGACAAGGACGACTTCGAGTTCTACAGGGACCGGGGCGACGGCCTCTACCACGCGCTCGACATCACGTGTCAGTTCAACTACGTAAGCCAGTGCCCGGTGCTCTCGGTCCCGTCGGGCTGGAGCGCCGACGGCCTGCCGATCGGGCTTCAGATCGTCGCCCGCCGTTACCAGGACGACCTGGCGCTGCGTATCGGGGCCGCCCTGGAGCGGGTGTCTCCCTGGGCGCACCGCCGCCCACCCGTCTGACGCGGTCGAGGCCGGCCAGGGGCAGTGCTCGGGGCCTGTTCGCACTCGATTTGAGACGATCAAACTGAAACTTTGCAAAACCCCTTGAAGTTCATTGCATAAGGTGCTAGTCTCCCTGACCTCAAGTAGAGGTTCATGTTCGCGGGCAAATCGGGGAGGGATTGTGCCGCCACGGCTCCTCACAGCGGCTCAACAGCAGGCTAAGGCTCAACGTGAAGTTGAGGATCTCCATCTCGTGCTGCGTGCCCGCAACGGCGACGACGTCTCGCTCGACGCGCTCATCCGCCGCTACACGGGCTTCGTGCGGCTGAAGGCGAGCTCGTACTTCATCGCCGGCGGAGAGTCCGAGGATCTGATCCAGGAGGGGCTGATCGGGCTCTACAAGGCCGTGCGCGACTTCCGCTCCGACAAGGAGACGTCGTTTCGCAGCTTCGCCGAGCTCTGTATCACGCGCCAGATCATCACGGCCATCAAGACGGCGACGCGGTACAAGCACTCGCCGCTCAACACGTACGTCTCCTTCAGTCAGACGCCCGCAGGCCAGGAGGACTCCGACGTGACGCTCGGCGACGCGCTTGCCGGGCCCGGCGTCGACGATCCGGTCATCTGCGTGATCTCGACCGAGGAGCTGCAAAGCCTCGTCTTCGCGCTCGGCACGGGTCTCTCCCAGCTGGAGGCCGACGCCCTGCGCCTCTACCTCGAGGGGCTCTCCTACGAGCAGATGGCGGAAGAGCTCGACTGCGACACGAAGACGATCGACAACGCTCTGCAGCGTGTGAAGCGCAAGGTGCTCGCTCACCAGGCGTCCCGCGCCGTGCCGGCCTGAGTCGGGTTCGGTTCGGCCCGTATCATTTCCGGCGTTGCCGGAGTAGCTCAGCTGGCAGAGCACTCGCCTTGTAAGCGAGATGTCGCGGGTTCGAGTCCCGCCTCCGGCTTGCGATCGCGCTGACGCGATCGCCGCGCCCGCGGCGTCAGGCGAAGAACGTGTCCTCGTGGCGGTACGGCGGCGCGCAGCAGCAGAGAAAGCGCAGCTCCTGGCCCTCATCGGCGCGGATCTGGTGCCAGGCGCCGGGCGGGATCAGGATCGCATCCCCCGGTGCGACGTCGCGTCGCTCGCCGTCGAGCTCCATCTCGCCCGAGCCCTCGACGAGGTAGTAGATCTCCTCGCTCTCGCGGTGGTAGTGGCGCTCGGTCGCGCCTCCCGCCGGCAGGCTGGCCTCCGCGAGGCTCTGGTTACGGGCCGACGAGGTGGGCAACCCGAGCAGTTCCCGTATCGTCGAGCCGTCCTTCGTGGTGAATGGCTCGGCCTGGGCGAGCGAGCGGATCTCCACGCCCGCACCGTAGCCGAGGGAGCCCCTCGTCCTACACCCAGGAGGCCCTTCGCTGCAGGCCGTCAGTCGCCGCGTTGCGTATCCGGCCGCGGCTCGAGCCTGGTCTCCGCGCTGCGCGCCCGCCACAGGTGACCGACGAGGAGGGCGACCAGACCGAGCGTCACGGCCAGGTCGGCGAGGTTGAAGGCGCCACCTGCACCGCGGTCGACGAAGTCCGTGACGTAGCCGAGCCGCAAGCGGTCGACGAGGTTGCCGAGGCCACCTCCGAGCAGAAGACCGAAGCCGATGACCGACAGCGGCCCCGGATTGCGTCGGCGCAGGACGTAGACGACGAGCGCGGCCAGGCCGAGCGCACTCGCGAACGCGATCGGGACGGCGGTCCCCTGCAGATGCCCTCCGAGGATGCCGCTGTTGCGGACGTGGTGGATCGAGAACGGACCGACCGCAGGCACGGCCTCCCCGAGGTCGAGCGTGGCGCGCACGATCGCCTTTGTCGCCTGGTCGGCGGCGAGCGCCACTGCGGCCACGGCTGCGAAGGCGACCCAGTGCGTGCGGCGAGCGTGCATCGGTCTGACACTAGCGCGGACGGGGCTTGGGCGCGCAAAACCCATGTTTCACCCGTCGCCGGCGAGGTCGCCCGGCAGCCGGCTCAGGGAACCGCCTCCACGGGCGGAATCGTCTCCAGTGAGAAGCACCCGACGAAGCGTTCGAGCGATTCCTGGTCGCCCGCGATCCGAATCGAGCCGCTCTCGACCGCGGCTGCCGGGCTCTGCCGGCCGCTGAGCAGCGCGTGTAGGCCGGCCGCGTCCGTCTCGAGCTCGAGGTCGGGATCGGCCAGCTCTCCCGCCCCGATCTCGAGCTCGTCGATGCCGACCGAGAGGTTGACGACGACGTCGTCGACCCGGAGCACGTAACGCACGGGCGGTCCGGCTGCGCGATCCGGTTTGAACATCGCGCCCAATGCGAGGCGCAGCGAGTCGCCGTTCAGCGTGTCTCCGGGGCGGGGCTCGCCCATCATCCTGGCGCCCCAGAGGCCCAAGCGCACCACGACGTCCTCGAGCTCGAGCCCGTAGTCGGTGAGCTCGTAGACGACCGGTCCACCCGGTAACGGTGAGAGCGAACGCCGGACAACCCCGCCGCGCTCGAGCTCCTTGAGCCGGGACGAGAGGACGTTCGTGGGGATCCGAGGCAGCCCGCGCCGCAGGTCGGTGAAGCGCTTCGGTCCGAGGATCAGATCCCGGACGACGAGCAGCGCCCAACGCTCGCCGACGAGCTCGAGCGCATGGGCCAGCCCGCAGATCTGGCCGTAGCCGCGGCCTCGCATCAGACCATTCTAGCGTGTCAACTTGCAAAGACAGATTCTAGTTGTATATAACAACTTCAATTCGTTAGAACAACTAGGAGGCGCAGCATGAGCACGGCATCCGACGACCTGCAGCTGACTTCCGCCGCTGCCAACGCCGCTCGCCCCGATCCCCGGCGGTGGTGGGCCCTGGCGCTCTTGTGCGGTGCGTTCTTCATGGTGATCCTCGACGCGGCAATCGTGAACGTGGCATTGCCGTCGATCCAGCAGGAGCTCGACTTCTCGCGCCAGGGCTTGCAGTGGGTGGTCAGCGCCTACGCTCTGACGTTCGCCGGCTTGCTTCTGCTGGGCGGCCGAGCGGCCGACCTCCTCGGGCGCCGGCGCATGCTCATGGTCGGTCTGGCTCTGTTCACGCTGGCCTCGCTGCTGTGCGGGTTGGCGTGGTCTGCCGAGGCGCTGATCGGAGCACGCGCGCTGCAGGGTGTCGGTGCCGCGATCATGACGCCGACGGCGCTGTCCATCATCACGACGACGTTTCAGGAGGGCTCGGAGCGCAACAAGGCGCTCGGGATCTGGGGCTCGCTGGGTGGCATCGGCGCCACCGCAGCGTGGCTGATCGGCGGCCCGCTCGTCGACGGCCCCGGCTGGGGATGGATCTTCTTCATCAATGTCCCCCTGGGGATCGGCGCCTTGCTGCTCGTCCCGATGCTCATCAGCGAGAGTCGAGCCTCCACAGCTCGGCGGAGTTTCGACCCTGGGGGTGCGCTGACCGTCAGCGGCGGCCTGTTCCTGCTCGTCTACGCGCTCGTCGATGCGCCGGACGCCGGTTGGAGCAGCGCTCAGACGATCCTCCTGTTCGCCGGCTCCGCCGCGCTGCTGGGGATCTTCACGGCGATCGAAGCACGCCACTCCGCGCCGTTGCTACCGCTTCGCATCCTCCGCTCCCGCACGCTCGTGGGCGCGAACGTGGCGATGCTCCTGTTCGGAGCGACGGCCTTCGGGATGCCGTTCGTACTCACTCTGTACGCGCAGCAGGTGTTGGGCTTCTCGGCGGTGAAGTTCGGTGCGACCTCCGTCGTGTTCCCGGTGATGGCGGCGATCGGGTCGATCCTGGGCCAGTCGATCGTGCTGCGGGTTGGCTTCCGGCCGGTCGCCTCCGTCGGGATGGCGCTGATGATCGGGGGCTGTGCCCTGCTCACCCAGGTCTCCGTGGACGGCACCTACTTCGGCGATCTCTTCCCTGCTCTGGTTCTCTTCGGGGCCGGGGTGGGCCTCGCCTTCGTGACGGCGACGATCGCGGCGCTCGCAGGAGTTCACGAGCGCGAAGCCGGGCTCGCGTCGGGCCTCAACAACACCGCGTTCCAGATCGGTGCCGCCCTCGGCACAGCCATCGTGTCGACCGTGCTCGTCTCGAGAAGCGAGGCCTTCATGGCGGCCAATCCTGACGCCGACCCGCTACTCGGGCTCACCGAGGGTTTCCAGTCAGGGTTCGCGGCGGCGATCGTCTTCCCCGCGCTCGGCCTGCTCGTCTCCCTGCTCCTGCTCGGCCGGCCGCCGCGTCCGGCCGAGCAGCCCTTCGAGGCGGTGCCGGCGCCGGTCAGAGACTGAGCTTCTCTCGCCAAGTACCTCCCGGGTGGGCGGCACTGCGCTGCGCGGCGCCGCCCACCCGGACGGGGACACCGCCGCTGCCGGCGCCGCCGCCGCCTGCCAAGCGACAATCAGCAGATGCGCATCCTGCTCGTCTCGCAGATGTACCCGGGCCCCGCCGACCCGGATCTCGGCATCTTCGTCGCCGGGCTCGAGCGCGAGCTGGTCGCGCAAGGCCACGAGCTCGAGCGCGCCGTGATCGACCACCGCGGCGGTTCGCGGACGAAGTACGTCCGTCTGGGCGCCGAGGCCGTCCGCGTGGCCTGGCGATTCCAGCCTGACGTCGTCTACGCGCATTTCCTCGCCCCGGCCGGGGCGCTCGCCGCGCTCGCGTCCCTCGCCGGGATGGCGCCGCTCGTGGTGACGGCGCACGGACGGGACGTCCGCAACATCGGGGCCATCCCGGGGGTATGGCAGGCGACCCGTGCCGCGTGTCGGCGCGCCGGCGCGGTGATCGCGGTCTCGGACTACCTGCGCCGGGAGCTTCTCGCCAAGCTGCCTGAGCTCGACGGCAAGATCGAAGTCGTCAACTGTGGCGTCGACCTCAGGCGCTTTCGCGCTCGCGATCCCGAGGAAGCGCGGCGCGCCGTCGGCTGGGACGGCGAGGGGCCTCGCTTCCTCTTCGTGGGCACCCTCGACGATCGTAAGAACCCGCTTCGCCTCGCAGCCGCGCGCGAGCGTCTCGGCGAGGGGCAGCTGGCACTGATCGGTGACGGCCCCCTGCTTCCGAAGCTCGCAGGGCGGGAGGGGATTCGCCTCGTCGGCCGCGTTCCGCACCCACGCGTCGCCGACTGGATCGCGGCGTGCGACGTGCTCGTGCAGCCCAGCCTCGTCGAGCCGTTCGGGCAGGCCATTCTCGAGGCGATGGCGAGCGAGCGCAGCGTCGTCGCGACGCGGGTCGGCGGCCCGCCCGAGTTCGTGGTGCCCGAGGCGGGCGTCCTCGTCGACCCGCTGAGCGTGGACTCGATCGCGGACGGCCTGCGCCGAGCCGCCGAGCTGCCGTCCCCCAACGCGGCCGCGCGGCGTGCCGCGGAGAAGCACGACGTGCGCGCGCAGGCGCGTAAGGTGGCCGCCGTGCTCGAGCGGGCCGTCCGAAAGAGCCGATGACGGCGGGACACGAGCACGTCGGCCGTGGGCATGACCACGCCGGCCACGATCTGCCCGGGCACGGCCATTCGCACGGGCTGCGCGGCGTCCGGAACGTTCGCATTCTCGCTATCTCGCTCGGGCTGGTGCTCGCGACCATGGCCGCCGAGGTCGTGGCAGGCGCCGTCGCCGGCTCGCTCGCGCTGCTCGCCGACGCCGGCCACATGCTCACCGACGCGGTTGCGCTCGGCCTTGCGCTATTCGCGTCGTGGGCTGCTGCGAAACCGCCGCGAGGCCGCTACACGTTCGGCTTCAAGCGCGCCGAGATCCTGGCGGCGCAGGCGAACGGCCTCGTCCTGGCGGGCCTCGCCGTCTGGATCCTCGTGGAGGGCGTCCGCCGGCTGATCGACCCTTCCGAGGTTCGCGCCGAGCTCATGGGCTGGGTCGCGCTCGCCGGAGTTCTCGTCAGCATCGCGATCTCCGCCCTGCTTGCCCGCGCGCAGGGCGAGAGCCTGAACATGAGAGCCGCCTACCTGCACGTCGTGCTCGACGTCGTCGCCTTCGCGGGCACGGGGATCGCCGCCGCGCTGATCGTCCTGACCGGATGGGACCGGTTCGATCCCATCGCTTCGATGCTCGTCGCCGTGCTGCTCGCCCGCGGAAGCTACGAGCTCCTGAGGGAGACGACGCAGATCTTCCTCGAGGGGGCGCCCTCGTCCGCGCCGCCGGAGGCGGTGGGCCGCTCGATCGCGGCGCACCCCGGCGTCGTCGAGACGCACGACCTCCACGTCTGGACGGTCACGAGCGGTTTCCCGGCGCTGTCCGCCCACGTCCTCGTCGAGCCCCGCGCCGACTGTCACCGCATCCGTCTCGAGCTCGAGGCGATGCTGCGCGACCGCTACGGGCTCGAGCATACGACGCTCCAGGTGGAGCATGTGGGCGCTACCAGCGGGCTCGAGATCCGCTCCAGCCAGCGCCCGTGACGCTTTCGTCACACTCGCGCGCACGAATCGGCACGGTCAGTCACACACGTGTAGGGGGTCTGACCCCATGGGTCAGACCCCTCGACGCTCTGCGAGCGTGGGAGGTCGGTCAAAGCCGCTCCAGTAGCTATCCTTTGGGCCTTGCTCGCCGCCGTTGCAGTTCTGTGCGTCCTCCTCGCGATCGCGCTCATCGTGCTCGTGCTCATGCACTCGGGTCGCGACACAGGATTCGGTGGGATGGGGTTCACCCCGTTCTCTCACGGAGGCCAGCACATCGTCGAGCGCAACCTGACGCGGCTTACCGTCGTCGTGGCGATCGCGTTCGTTGTGACGACGATCGGGCTCTACTACTTGCTCTGAGCCTGCCTTGGCGCCGGCGGGCCGGATGCGATCCGGCCCCTACGGATCGCGGGAGCTGGGGCCGTTTGAGATCCGGTCCCTACGGGTGTGGGCGGCGAGGCGCGAGCGCCGCCGTGAGCTGGCGATCCGTCGAGGCGTTCACGAGCTCGACCGGGACGCCGTAGTCGCGCAGCCCGCGGGCCACTGTCTCGGCCGGGAGCGCCGACCGGGCGGCATGACGCCAGCGTCCCCGGTACCCGGATGGGACGTAGAGCGCGTCCGGGTAGCCGTACGAGGCGCGCCAGCCCGCTTCCGCCTCGACCACGCGTCCCCACAACGTCACCCGGCCGACCACCCGGTGCACCGTGTCGGCCCTACGGCTGACGCCACGCGAGTACGCGAGGGTGTGCGCGACCGTTCGCGTCGCGTACAGGCCGCAGGTGCACTCCTCGGCAGGTGCCGTGTGCGGAGCCAGAGCTCCCGGGCTCGCGACCCAGCTCCGCCGGCACGTCGCGGTCGCCTCGCAGCGCGGGAGCCAGATCGACCAGAACGCGAGCGAGCACAGGCGTAGGGCTCCGTCGAGCTCCACGACGTCCCAAACGCGCCAGCCGACGACCGGATCGATCGAGTCGGGGACGATGTCACGCATCACGGCAAACTGTAGGTGCCGGCGACTCCGACCCCTACAGTTGCAGGGGCTCTCAGCCGCCGCGTTGCAGCACGAGGCGCTCACCGCCGGGTTGGGTGACGTCCTCGGCCGCGACCCACAGGCGATAGGGGGCGTACTGGAGGATCTGCTCGGTCGGCTCGTCGTACGTCACGATCGCAGCGACGACGTCGTAGCCCTCGTCGAGCACTCGACGAAGAGCTGCCCCGCCCAGGCGGCCCTCGAAGCTCGGCTTCAGCTTCAGCCGGTGGATGAACGCGTGCCGCGGCCGGTCCGAGCGGTAGCCCACCAGCTGGACCGTGAACCCGGTCACCCTGGTCGGTCGCACCTGGGATGTCGAGCGGAAGCCGTCGAGCGAGCTACCGTCCGAGATGGACTGGTCGCCGACGCTCACGTCGTCGATCCACCAGCCGGGCAGGTCCACGCCGGAGTCGGTCACGTAGCGGAAGGCGACGAGGATCGTCTCGCCTCTGTACGAGGAGAGGTCCCACCGGCTGTCCACCCAACTCGCCTCCTCGCCGCCGCCCGAGATCCCGGTGAGCCCTGGGAGGTTCTCGACCACGGTAGGAATGGCGCCGGGGTCGTACTCGTCGGTCGTCAGGTCACTCGCAAGGCTCCTGAACGTCTCGCCACCGTCGGTCGAGACCTGGACGAAGCCGTAGTCCCATAGGACCTCCGTGTCGTAACGCGTCTCGAATCTGAGCGTCGGCTGCGCCTCGGGAACCGTCACCTCGAAGATGATCGCCCGGTCCAAGTTCGAGCCCGAGCCCGAGTGGAGGGCGGGATCGCCCTCGTGCCCGGGCGGGCTGGGGTCGACCTCCCACTCGACCGGCAGCGTCGGGAGCGTCTCGGCCCCGTCGAACGCGATCGAGCGGATCTGGCTCGCCCGCAGGTAGTTTCCGGCACCGCCGCGCAGACGCACGTAGTCGGAGCCGTTGGGCGGTGCGCCGGCATCTGCGTAGGCGTCGTCCGCGTCCCAGTTGATCGCCGCGTCGATCCCGCTCGCCCGGTAGCGACCGTAAGGGCCGCCGTTGAGGGACCAGCCGCGATCCACCACGCTGTCGAGCGCGAGCGTCGCGGCCCAGTCGTGCAGGACCTCGCGCGCAGCACGCTGGGACGCGCCTTCCCGGCGCAGCACTGCTCGCAGGGACGGCAGCCCGTTCGCGTCGTCGACGTGGAGAGCCGACAGCACGCCGGGCCCTCGCTGTGTCGCGAGGTAGACCATGAGCGCCTGGGCGGCGCCGTAGTCGCAGGAGAGCTCGGAGTCGCCCTGGTCTCCCCATAGGGTAAGCGAGTTCTCCGGCCCGCCCAGCCCGGTGAGGCCGGGCTCGCCCATGTTGCCGAGCAGGCACTGGATCTCGAAGCTGAAGCCGACGTCGCCGATTGGCTTCTCGAGGTCGAAGTAGCCGAGCAGCCACTCCGCGTACATCGAAAGCCCCTCGTTCATCCACGTCGTCTCGTCGGGGTCGGTGTAGTTGTGCAGCAGGTGCTGGTACTCGTGCGCGAAGGTCGCCTCGAAGAGGTACGGGATTGCCGGCCGGTCGAGGCAGGGATTGTCCGGGAACGGTTCGTTTGGCGGGCTGGCGCCGAGGCGGTGGAGCCAGTCGAACGCGTCCACCGTCATCACGTTGCGGTCGGCCAGCTCGTTGAACACGGAGTAGAAGAAGCCGATGATGTACCCGTACCCGCTCTGATCGTTCGGGTCGTAGAAGTTGTCGTCGCGGACGTTGTCGACGAGCACGACGACGTTGTCGCCTTCCCCGGCCCAGTAGCCGTCTGGAAGCCCGACGTCCGCGGTCAGCGCGAGGCTGCCGTCTCTGGCGGGAGCGACGCTGAACGCTTCGCTTTCGGCCGGCAGGATTCTGCGCTCGAACTCGCGGATCATGGCCTGGATCTGGTCGTCCTTCACGTCGACGCTGTCGTTGCGACAGTCGCCGGCCGGGAACTGCGTGCCCGTCGAGACCTCGTCCGAGTCGCTTGCCACCCAGACTTCGATGTGGTCGCCGATCGCACGCAGCGTGTAGTTCTTCAGGTAGATCGTCCCGAGCACGTCGTCCGTCGCGAACCACATGCGTTCGTCGCCGACCGCGGCCACCGGCGCCGTTCCGTGCACCGCCCGCGCGGCGGCCCGGGCCGTCGCCCTCGTCCCGGGGGCAAACGGAAGCGTCTTGCCACCGTTGTAGTCGGCGCCGGTATCGACTGCTGTGCCGGCTCCGACGAGCGAGCCGGCGTGCGCCGAGCCTGCAACGGCAAGCGCTGCGACCGCGGCAGCAACGAGGAGTCGCACTGCCCTCATGTCCCCTTCTTCGGCTGTCCTTCCGGGCGCGCTCCACCCTCCCAGGTGTCACGCCGGCGACATCCTCGGCGTTGCCTACGAGGAAGTCAAGCGCCGCGGGCGAGCCTGTAGATCGTGCCCTCGTGACTCACCAGGAAGAGCTGACCGGCGGGGCCTTCGCCGAACGAGCTCAGCGCCTCCACCCGGAAGCTGTGGCTGCGCACGTCGGTCGCCTCGCCGCCTCGCACGACCAGACTCCAGACGGTCCCGGAGCAGAAGTCGCCGAAGAAGTACCTACCCTCGGCGGCCGGTATGCGCGATCCGCGGTAGACGTAGCCGCCCGTCACGGAGCAACCGGCGCTGTGGGAGTACTCGTGGATCGGGAAGACGAGCTCGCCGCCACCCTGATCAGCGTCCTCGAACTCGTGGTCGCCCTCGTACAGGTCCCAACCGTAGTTCTCGAGGCCGGGGCTCGGTCGGGGCGTGTAGTCGATCTCCTCGTACTCGTTCTGGCCCACGTCTCCGATGTAGAGCGCGCCGGTGCGTCGGTCGAAGCTGAAGCGCCAGGGATTTCGGAGGCCGAGGCCGACGATCTGCCAGTCGAGACGCGCCTTGCTGACGTCGGCCCTCAGCAGCTTGCCGAGGCGCGAGGAGAGGTTCTGGGCCCTGTCCTCGGGATCGGCACGGGAGCCCCCATCGCCCATCCCGACGTAGAGAAACCCGTCGGGACCGAACTGGAGCTGCCCGCCGTTGTGGTTCGCATACGGCTGGTCGACGAACAGGAGCTCGCGCACCTGCTGCGGGCTGCGGCCCGGCCGCGCTCGGTACTCGACGACGCGGGTGTCGCCGCTCGAGTCCGTGTAGTTCACGTAGAAGAGCCGGTTGTCGGCGTAGCTCGGATGGAACGCCATCGAGAGGAGGCCCTGCTCGCCCCGGTCATCGGTGAGGCCCTGGATGTCGAGGAACGGGGTCGAGAGGACGCGTCCCCGCTCGACGATGCGGATGCGGCCGATCTGCTCGACGACGTAAATCCGCCTCGGCTGGCTCGGCGTCGTGGCGACGTAGACGGGGTGCTCGAAGCCTTTGGCCACGGTGACCAGGCGCAGGCTCGGCTCGCCGGTGGCCGATCCCGGCGCCGCCGTCCCGTCAGCGGAGCCGTCGCTCCCTCCTCTGTTGGCCGGGGCCTGGCTCGCGCCACAGGCCGCGAGGACAGCGGCCAGCACTCCGATGCCGAGCAGCTTCAGCATTTTTCCTCCGTATCGGCCGGGGGGTCAGCCCCTCACGGTAGCGGCGAGGCTTTGGCTCTTTGTAAGGAACCGTCGGCTCACCGGCCGAGCCGCCGCAGCGCCGCTCGCGCGGCCCAGTAGCCGCACATGCCGTGGACTCCTCCGCCCGGCGGCGTGGACGACGAGCACAGGAAGACACCGGGCAGCGGTGTCTCGTACGGGACGAGCCTCGCCACGGGCCTGGTGAGGAGCTGGCGCAGGTCCTGGAGGCCGCCGTTGATGTCGCCGCCGACGTAGTTGGCGTTGTAGCGCTCGAGCTCCTGCGGGCCCAGAACGTGCTGCGCGATCACTCGTTCGCGAAAGCCGGGCGCAAAGCGCTCGATCTGGGCCTCGATCCGCGCCGTCATGTCGACCCGGGACCCATTCGGCACGTGGCAGTAAGCCCAGACGGTGTGCTTGCCCGGCGGCGCCCGGCTCGGGTCGAAGAGGCTCTGCTGCGCGAGCAGAACGTAGGGCCGCTCCGATGTACGCCCTGCGGCCACCGCAGCCTCGGACGCGGCGATCTCCTCGAGCGTCCCGCCGAGATGGACGGTGCCGGCGCGCGCGCACTCGGGAGCCCGCCACGGGATCGGGCCGTCGACGGCCAGGTCGAGCTTGAACGCGCCGGGCCCGTAGCGAAATCGCTCGAGGCGGCGGCGATAGCCGGCCGGCAAGCGGCTACCGGCGAGGCGGAGAAGTTGCCGTGGCGTGACGTCGAGGAGCACGGTGCGTGCGCGCGGCAGCTCGGCCAGGGATTCCACACGCCGGCCGAGCTCGAGCTCACCCCCGAGCGAGCGCAGGCAGGCGGCGAGCGCTTCGGCGAGCGACTGCGAGCCACCTCGGGGCATGGGCCAGCCGACGTGATGGCCGAGCAGGCCGAGCGTGAGACCGAAGCCCGCGCTCGGCGAGCTGGTGAGAGGAAGCAGCGAATGCGCGGCGAGCCCTGCGAAGAGGGCACGGGCCCGGGGGCTCGCAAAGCGACGGCGGGCCAGGCCGACGGCCGACTGGGCTCCGAGCAGGCCGAAGCGGGCGAGCGGCACGGGATGCTCGGGAACGCGGAGCGGGCCGAGGATGTCGGCGAGGAGATCGTCGGCGTCCGCGACGAGCGGTCCCATGAGCCTGCGATAGGCGCCCGCGTCGGCCCCGAGCCCCTGTGCTGTCGCCTCGACGGAGCGCTCGAGGAGCGCGGCCGTTCCGTCGTCGAAGGGGTGGGCCAGCGGCGCCGGCGGCTGGATCCACTCGAGGCCGTGCCGCTCGAGCTCGAGCGTTCCGAGGAACGGGGAGCCGAGACCGAGCGGATGGATGGCGGAGCAGACGTCGTGGCGGAAACCCGGAAGCGTCAGCTCCTGCGTTCGCATCCCACCGCCCGCGGTCGGCGCCGCCTCCAGGACGAGCACGGAGCAGCCCGCGCGCGCCAGCAGGATCGCTGCGGCGAGGCCGTTTGGCCCGGAGCCGACGACGACCGCGTCGTGCATCCTCTAACCGCGCGCCTGATTCCTCCCGCGGCGTGGGCGCATTGCGTGCAGGGTCGAGCGGATGGGCGCCGAGTGCCTGACGTTTCCGGCCTTCGACCACTGGCGCCGGCGGTCGACGCAGACGACCTGCGTCTCGACGGGGGCCGTGACACCGAGGTGGGCGGCAAGGTTGGCCAGCGTCTGCTCCCAGAAGCGGTCCTCCACGCGGTGCCCGCCGAGAGCGAGTCCGAGCTCTGTCAGGGGGTCCTGCGCCCGTACGAGCAGTTGTGCCTGAGCCACGGTCTCCCCATCCTGCTCGTGGGCGCTGAACGTGATCCAGCCGGCGAGCATGTGACCCTGGGGCGTCATCTCCGTGAACGACACGTCGTCGGCGTGGAGTGTCATCACACCGGTCGAGAGCTTGAGCCCGGCGGGTCCGGCCGCCTTGATCAACGCGACCTCGCCCGGCTCGATGCCGGTGAGCGACGGGTAGAAGGTGTTCCCTTCCGGCCAGAACTCGGCGAACCGTTCCTTCCAGATGCCGATCACCTCTGCCGGGGTGAGCTGCGAGCCCTCCAGCCGGACGCGGTACGTCTTCTGCCACATCTTCCCGAAGCCCTGGAGCGGGCCGAGCAGGCGCTTGCCCTCGACGAGGTTGGCGGCTCCCTCCGGCACGGACTCGACGTGCAGCGTCGAGACCGGCTTCGCCCAGTGCCCTGCGTCGCGCGGTGTCTCGTTCATCGTCTCCTCCTTCACTCAGGCGACGGCTGCGAGCGCGTCGGCCTCCGAGTCGTAGATTCCGATGGCTTCGTCGAGGCGGGTGAGCTCGAAGATCTGCCGGTAGTGCTCGTTGAGGCCGACGGCGAGCAGCTTCTGCTTCGCCCGATTCGCTCGCACGAGCACGGTGACGAGCAGTCCGATCCCGCTCGAGTTCATGTACTCGAGCTCGCTGAAGTTGAGCACGAGCGCCCGCACTTCCTCGCCTCCCGCGCGGGCGTAGGCGTCCATCAGCGCTTCCTCGCTTGCGGCCGTGAGCTCGCCGCGTACGTCCACGACCCGGGCGCCGTGACCGGCGTCCCGCACCTCCAGGTTGAGCGTCGTCTGCATGCGTCCTCCTTCCTCAGCTCGCGTCCTCGTCCGGAAGGATCCGGACGAAGTCCGCGATGCGGGTGATCTCGAAGATCTCGCGGTAGTGGTCGGTGAGGCCTCGGGCCTCGAGCTCCACGCGGTCACGGCGTCCCTTCGCAAGCAGCCCGACGAGGAGCGCAATGCCGGTCGAGTTGATGTATCCGACGCGGCTGAAGTCGAGTGTGACGACCCGCGCCCCGTTGCCCGTCGCCTCCGCGTAGGCGGCTTCCAGCGCAGCTTCGGCGCCACTGTCGACGTCGCCCTCGAGCTCGACGACAGCCGTCTCGGCCGCCGGCGACACGCGCGCCTCAAACCGACTCGTCTGCATCCACGTCTCCTCCCAGCCGGAACGCGAGCTCGAGCGTGTGGCTCTCGCCCTCGGTCCACGTCTCGATGTCGTCAGCCATGTGCTCGATCAGAAACAGGCCCCAGCCGCGTGGCTTTTGCTCGCCCGCGAGCTTCGCCTCGAGGTCGGGTCGTTCGGGCTCGACGATCGGGCGCGCTCCGCCGCCGTCCGTGATTCGCACACGGAGCCGCTCGCTGTCGGCGAGCACCTCGATGGCAACAGGCACCTCGGGTCGTGAGTCGTTGCCGTGCTCGATCGCGTTCATGGCAGCCTCGGAGACGGCTGTCCGCAACCGTTCGAGCGTCGTCGCCGGAACGGCGAGTCGCGCGACTGCCGTCGTGACACGCTCCATGGCCTCCCGCTCGTTGCCGGGCACGCTCGCCAGCTCGAATGCGGCGAGCACCGTGCCGTTTCCGCCTGCAGAGGTCACCGGCTGCGGCGCCCGTTCGAGCGCGACAAGCGTGATGTCGTCCTCCTGCTCCCAGGCCGAGCCCGTGAAGCGGTCGAGCTCAGCGAGCAGCCCCTCGACCGGTGAGGTCGAGGCGGTCGAGAGCCCCATGAGCTCCCGCAGGCGCGGGAAGCCGAACATCTCGCCGCCCGGATCGTGCGCCTCCACGAGGCCGTCCGAGTAGAGGAGCAGGCACTCGCCGGGCTCGAGCACGGCCTCCTTCTCGTCGTACTCCATCTCCGGCATCAGGCCCAGCGGCATGCCCGTTGCGCGAAGCTCCACCGAGCCGCTCGCCGTGCGCACGCACGGCAGGTTGTGGCCGGCGTTCGCGTAGCGGAGCACCCCGGTCGACGGCTCGAGAACAGCGAAGAGGCACGTGACGAACATCTTCGGCGGCATGTCGGGGCAGAGCAGGTCGTTCGCTCGGCGCAACACCGCCGCGGGGGAGGACTGTCGCTGCGACGTAGCCCGCAAGATGCTCCGCGTCGCCGCCATCACCATCGCGGCCGGGACACCCTTGTCGGTCACGTCGCCGACCACGAAGGCGACTCGGCCACCGTCGAGCTCGATGACGTCGTAGAAGTCGCCGCCGACCTCTCGGGCCGGCTTGTAGTGGGCCGAGATCTCCCAGCCGGCGAGATCGGGGAGCTCGCGCGGAAGGAAGTTCTGCTGGATGAGCCGGGCGACCTCGAGCTCCTGCTCGATCCGCTCGTGCTGACGCGCCTGTATCTCCTGCTCGCGCACGAGCTGGCCGACCCGGAGTGCCGGCGCGGCCTGGGCCGCGAGGCTGTCGAGCAGCCGGCGATCGTCCGTCGAGTAGTCCTGATCCGAGAGCCGCGGCCCGAGGTTGAGCAGGCCGATCAGCTCGCCCTGGCTGACGAGCGGCACGACGAGCTTCACACCCGTCGCTCGTAGCGCCGCGAGCGCCGGCGAGTCGAGGTCGAGGCTGTCGACGTCGATTGCGCCAGAGGCGCTCTCGAAGTACGCGACGAGCGGGTCGTTGGGAGCGATGTCGAGATCGAGCGCTCCGGCAGGCGTCGCCGGCGTGTGCGCGGCGAGATCTCTCGCTTCGTCCGACGGAAGCGCGGGATCCTGTGGCTGCGCTCGACGGAAGATGTGGGACAAACGCGTCATTGCTGTGCTCCTGTTGTACGGCCACGCCGTCCGGCGGGCGTTACGGCATCCGTTACGGCGGGACGAAGCCAGAGCGACACACGCTCGGGCTCCAGCGTTCCCCGCACCACGCTGGTGAGCTCGCCGTGGAGCGTGGCGATGTCGATCTCGTCGCGCAGCCGGGCGGAGAAGGCCTCGAGCGTGCGCTGGGCGTCATAGCGGCGGCGGTAGAAGCGCCGGTCGACCGCTCGCTGAACTCGGGCCCGCACGGGACGAAAGAGCGCGGCCACGGCGAGCGTGGAGACGGCGATGGCCAGGTCGGAGCCACCGCCGAAGGAGGAGAAGACCTCCTGGAGCCCGAGCACGGTCCCGAAGTAGACGCCGACGAGCAGCGCCGAGACGGCGGCGTACACGACGGCCCGGTTGACAATCCGGTCGATGTCGTAGAGCCGGTAGCGAAGAATGGCGATTCCGGCCGCCAGCGGGATCGTGGCGATGGCCAGGAGCAGCAGCGGCTCCCAGACGGCGCCATCGTCGATGTACCAGAAGAGGAGCGGGCCGCTCGCAAAGGTGGCGCCCACGAGGCCGGCGGCGCTCGCGACCCACTTGAGCTGCTGGCGCTCGAGCCCTGTTGCCCGGCGGAAGCGGAGGACGAGCGAGGCTGCCGAGACGACAATCCCGACGAACATGAGAATGGAGGCGACAGTCGCGACGCTTTCGAGCGCGTCCGCGAGAGGGCCTTCGGCTGCGTATGGATTCGTCAGAGGCTCGAAGTCCTCGAGCGTGTGGGGGCTGAACATCTCTCCGAGCAGAGCGAGCACGATGGCGCCGACAACGATCCAGACGACAGGCACCCAGCGCCTGGACAGCAGGCGACCCTCGGGGAAGAGGAGGAAGAGGAGTGTCGCGGCGAGGAACAGCGGTGGCAGAAGGAGCCACGACCCCAGCCAGGCCATGGTCTCGCCGGCCGGAAGGGAGCCGGGCTCGGTCAGCAGCGCGTAGAGGGCGTACTGGTTCGCGAAAGCAGCGACCGCGAACAGGCTTCCCAGGCCGACGAAGATCCAGCCGATCGGGTTCTGAGGGCGGCGAGAGGCGATGAGGGCGCCGACGGCCGGAAAGGTCAGCGACGACGATACCGAACAGGGCGTCGCCGATCCGTGACGACCCGAAATTGCTGACGCCAGGCGTCGAGCTGTTGAGGATCAGGAAGACGAGCGCGGCGAACGCCAGCGCGATCGCGATCGCGCAAACCGCCCAGGCCAGACGGGTCGTGCCCCGCCGGCTCATCGCTGCACCTTCGGTCCTCGGAGCCAGAGCGACACCTGATCGGGTTCCAGCGTTCGCCCCACCACGTCGGTGAGCTCGCCCTGGAGCGACGCGATGTCGACCTCGTCGCGGAGGCGGGCCGCGAACGCCTCGAGCGTCCTCTGCGCGTCGTAGCGCCGGCGGTAGAAGCGCCGGTCGACTGTCCGCTGGACTCGGGTCCGCAATGGGCCGGAAGAGCGCGGCGACGGCGAGCGTGGAAACGGCGATGGCCAGGTCGGAGCCGCCGCCGAAGGATGAGAACACCTCCTGGAGCCCGAGGACGATCCCGAAGTACGCGCCGGCGAGGAGCGCCGAGACCGCGCCGTAGACGACCGCGCGGTTGACGATACGGTCGAGCTCGTAGAGGCGGTAGCGGAGGATTGCGATCCCGGCCGCGATGGGGATGGTGGCGACTGCAAGCAGCAGAACCGGCTCCCAGGGCCCGTCGTCGATCCACCAGAAGAGGAGCGGGCCGCTGGCCCACGCGACAGCCACCAGGCCCGCTGCGCTCGCCACCCATTTGAGCTGCTGCCGCTCGAGTCCTGTCGACCGGCGAAACCGCAGGATCAGCGAGATCGCCGACGCGATGAGGCTTGCGAGCATCAGCACGAACGCGACGTTCGCGACGATCTCGAGGGCATCGGCAGCCGCACCTGCGACTGCGTACGGGTTCTCGATCGACTCGAAGTCCTCGAGCGGGCCGGGCAAGAACATCTCGGCGAGCAGGGCCAGCACGATCCCGCCCGCGGAGGCCCAGAGGACCGGCAGCCAGCGCCGCGAGAGAAGACGGCCGTTGGGGAAGAGGAGGAAGACCAGGGTTCCGCTCAGGATGAGCGGAGCCAGGAAGAGCCAGGACTGCACCCAGGCCATCGCCATGCCTGCCGGCAGCGCCCCCGGCTCGGCGACGAGCGCGTAGGTCGCGTACTCGTTTGCGAAGGCCGAGATCGCGAACATCGCTCCCAGGCTGAGGAAGATCCAGCCGATCGGGTTCTCGGGTCGGCGGGAGGCGACGAGCGCCCCTACGGTCGAGAACGTGAGCAGAGCGACTAGGAAGAACGCGTTACCGACCTGCGACCCGATCGTGCTCTCGTCGGAGTTCGAATGGTTGAGAAAGACGAACGCAAGAGCGGCCGAGGTCAGTACGACGGACGCCGCGAAAGCGCCCCAGGCGAGGCGGGTAGCCGTGCGGCTGCTCACCGCTCCACCTCGGCGGCGAAGAGCTGACGCTCGCCCTGCACGCCCTTGAGCTCACGGGTGCGAGGGTCTTCGAAGCTCACGCCGGAGCCGGCCACGAGCTCGCGGACAGTGCTCGAGACGAGGATCTCGCCGGCGCCGGCCATCTCGGCGACCCGCGCTCCGATGTGCACCGCGATGCCGCCCAGGTCGTCGCCGTGGAGCTCGCACTCTCCTGCGTGGACACCGGCGCGGAGCTCGAGACCGAGCGGCCGGACGCTGTCCCGAACGGCGGCGGCGCAGCGGATCGCCTGTGTCGGGCTGTCGAAGGCCGCGAAGAAGCCGTCGCCGGTCGTCCGGAGCTCGCGACCGCGGAAGCGATCGAGCTCCCTTCGCATCAGCTCGTTGTGCCGCTCGAGCAGCTCCTTCCAGCGACTGTCGCCGAGCCTCGTCACGAGCTCCGTCGAGCCGACGATGTCGGTGAAGAGCAGGGTCGTGAGCACACGCTCGGGCTCGGGAGCAGTCCGGCGCGCACCGGTCACGAGCTCCTCGACCTCGCCGACGAGCGTCTCCGCGTCGCCGGCGAACGGCCAGTGGTCGTCCCCGGGCAGCTCGACGAGTCGCGCGCCGTGGATGTGATCGGCCAGGTAGCGGGAGTGACCGACGTCGACGAACCGGTCGCCCCTCCGGTGGAGGACGAGCGTTGGCGCCCGGAGCCCGTCGAGCCGATCGCGCACGTCGAGCGCGGTGTTCATCCGCATGAGCGAGACCGCGCGCCCGGGGCTCGCTCCGAGCCGCAGGAGCCGGGCGAACCAGCTCCGGTAGGCCTCGTCGTCTGCCAGGCTCGGCGCAAGAAGCGCGGCGCCGTCGGCGGAGCCCCAGCCCTCCTCGGTCGCCGAAAGGTAGAGCTGGATCGCTGCCGGCGACCAGCCGAGGTCGTAGCCGTCGCCCTGTGTGAACTTCGCCAGGCCGGCGTAGAGGGCGAGAGCCGCCACGCGCTCGGGGTGCTCGGCGGCGAAGAGCGCGGCCAGCGCAGCGCCGTCGAACACGCCGAGGAGGGCTGCGCGCTCGGAGCCGGCCGCGTCGAGCACGGCGCTGATATCCCCGATCCGCGCCTCCGGGGCGGGTAGGCCGTCCACGGGATCGGACATGCCCGTGCCGCGCTTGTCGAACACGATCAGGCGCGAGAAGGCCGCGAGCCGCCGCAGGAAGCGGGCAGACGCCGGCAGCTCCCAGCTCAATTCAGCGTGCGACAGGAACCCCGGCACGAGCATCAGATCGACTGGCCCCTCGCCCACGACCTGGTACGCGATCGTGACCTCGCCGCTGCGGGCGTAGCGCGTGTCGACTTGTGGCGTCATGTCGCACGACCCCGGAGCCAGACCGAGACATGCGCAGGTCGCATCGCCTCGTCGGCCGTGGCAGCGAGCTCCGCCTCGAGCGCGGCGAGCTCGACCTTCTCGCGCACGTGGCTTGCGAACGCCTCGAGGGTGCCCTGAGCGTCGTACTTGCGCCGGTAGAAGCGGCGATCGACGAGGGACTGGATGCGGTTCCGGACCGGGCGAAAGAGCGCGAACGCGATCAGCGTCGACGCCGCGATCGCGAGATCGCCGCCTCCGGCAACCGACGAGAACACCTGCTGGAAGAGCAGGACGATGGCGAGGTAGAGGCCGGCGAGGGCCACGGTCGCCGTGCCGTAGACGAGCGTGCGGCGGATGATCAGGTCGATGTCGTAGAGGCGGTACCGCAAGATCGAGATGGTGGTCGCGACCGGGATACCGACCACAAGGGCGATCACCGCGACGCCCCAGAGAACGTCCGCGGCCAGTCCCGGGTCCACTACGGCGACGAGCAGAACCGCCGCTATCGGAGCGGCGACGACGAACGCAAGCCACTTGAGCTGCTGACGCTCGCACGCCTCTGGCCGCGCCGGAAGCGAAGCGTCAGCGAGAGCAGTGCCGCTGCGAGGCTCGCGGCAAGGAGCGCTGCGCCCGCTATGCCGAATCGCCGTTGAGCACGCCTTCCATGTCGATGCCGACGGGGTTGGCGAGCCCTCCGGTGAGCGGATCGGGGTGAAGAGCTTCCGCCAGGACGATGACCACCGTCCCGACCGCAGCCAGCCACACAGCGAGGCGCCACCGAGGCGTGAGCGGTTGGCCCTCCGGGAAGAGGAGCAGGAGAGATGGCACTGAGCCCGAACGCGGGCCAGACAGCCCATTCGTACATCCACGCGAGCACCTGAGGTACCGGCAGCGACCCAGGCTTGGCCGCGACGATCTCCGCCGCGGTCTCGGCGATGCCGACGACGCCCCAGACGAGCGAGAGGCTGCACATCAACCAGCCGACGGCATTCTCGGGCCGGCGAGAGGCCACAAGCGCGCCGGTCGTCGCGAACACGGCGAGCCCGAGGTCACCGAGAATCTTGAGCCAAAGCGGAGCGACGTCAGCCAGCGGCGCGACGTCAGCCTCCGGCGCTGAAGAAGCACCGTAGACGGCGAGAGCGATCCCGAGCCCGGTAAGGGCCAGGTAAGCCCAGACGGACCAGGCGAGGCGGGTTGTTGTGCGCGTGCTCACGTTCGTTTTTCAGGCGGCCGTAACCAGAGCGAGACCTGCGCGGGCTGCAACGTCTCCCGCACGACGCCTCGGAGCTCCTCGCCGATCGCGTCGAGATCGATCTCGTCGCGCAGGCTGGCGGAGAAGCTCTCGAGGGTTCGTCTGAGCATCGTAGCGACGGCGATAGAACCGCCGGTCTACCAATTGCTGGATACGCCGCCGCGCAGGCCCGAACAGCGCGGCGACCGCGAGCGTCGAGACGGCGACGGCGAGGTCGGAGCCACCCGCGAACGAGGAGAACACCTGTTGCAGGAGGAGCACGATGCCGAAGTAGAGGCCGGCCAGAGCTACCGTGGCGACGCCGTAGACGAGGGTTCGCTTGAGGACCAGCTCGAGGTCGTACAGCCGGTAGCGGAAGATCGCGATGCCTGCCGCGATCGGAAGACTCGAGAGTCCTATGGCTCCGAGCACGGACAGCACCTCGCCCGAGTCGATGAGGAAGAACGAGGCGATGAAGATCGGGGCCGCCGCGAGGAACCAGCGGAGCTGCTGCCGCTCGTCCGCCCCTGCAGATCGATATCGGACGAACACGGACACCACTGCGAGCAAGAGCGCGAGCATCGTCCCGAGCCACGCCCAGCCGCCGTCGGAAAACAACGGGAACTCGATCTCGATGGGCTTGTCTGCCCCTGTAACGCTCGAGAGCGTGCCCGGCCCGAGGGCGGTTCCCAGCCCCATCACGAATAGCGAGGCAGCGGCGAGCCAGGCGACGGGACGGAATCGTGGGGAGGTCAATTGCCCGGTCGGAAACAGGAGGAGGAGAAACACTCCGAGCGCCAGCGCAGCCACAGGAGCCATATCCGCCACCAACCCTGCCCAGGAGCCGCCCGGCAGCGAGCCCGGCGACTGTCGAAGTGCGTAGATCGCGTATTCCTGGCAGAACAGCGCGATCTGAATTCCGAGTCCTGCCGCGAGGAAGATCCAGCCGACCCGGTTCCCGAACCGGCGCGACACGATCAAGGAGCCAACGGCCGAGTAGGCGAGGATCGAGACGATGAGGGCCGGGTCGGTCGCCCGCGGGAGGTCAGAGATCTCGAGTGAGCGCGTGAGGCGCCCACAGCGCGAGCCCCCCGGCGGCGAACGCGACGGAGAGCCCGAGGAGCGACCAGGCTACGCGGCCGCTCGTCACCGCTTCTCCTGAGCGGGCCGAAGCCAGAGCGAGACGTCGGAGGGTTGCATGGTGTCGCGAACGACGGTGCGTAGCTCGGTGCCGAGGGCGTCCAGGTCGACCTCGTCGCGGAGGCGGGCGGAGAAGCTCTCGAGTGTTCGCTGGGCGTCGTAGCGGCGGCGGTAAAAGCGCCGGTCGACCGCGTGCTGGACCCGCCGGCGGGCAGGGCCGAACAGCGCCGCGACGGCGAGCGTCGAGACGGCGACGGCGAGGTCGGAGCCGCCCGCAAAGCCGCTGAAGACCTGCTGCAGAGCAAGCACGATGGCGAAGTAGAGGCCTACGAGCCCGGCGGTCACGACGCCGTAGACGAGCGTGCGCCGGATGATCACGTCGATCTCGTAGAGCCGGTACCGGAGGACGGCGACGCCGACGGCGATCGGTAAACCGATGAGGCCGACGAGAAAGGCCGCTCCGGCGGGGCCCGAAAACTCGAAGAAGTACTGGATCGGCAGCGTGGCGAGCAGCAGCCCCGCTGCTCCGGCGAACCACTTGAACTGTTGCCGCTCCTCTCCGCGGGAGCGGCGGAACCTCACGAGGAGATGGACCGCGGCCAGCGCCACGCTGAGGAGACAGATCGCGACGATCAGGTCGGCGGCGGCGGAGTAGCTCTCGCTGCTGGTCACCGCGAGCGGGTTCTCGAAAGCTTCGAACGGCGGGTCGAGATGGCCGGGCGACGTCGAGAGGATCGTCCAGACGAGGGCGAAGCCGATCAGAACGCACGTCGCGAACCAGCGCCAGCGCCGCGACGGCAGGCGGCCTGCCGGAAAGACGAGGAGGACCAGGAAGACGCCCGCCATCAACGTGGTCCAGCTGCCGCCGCCGACGACCGCAGCCGCCGCGCCGGCGGGGAGCCCCGCCTCGGGCTTCGCGAGGAGCGCCAGCTCCGCATAGAAGTCGAGTACGCCTCCGAGAAGAAGCCCGACGCCTGCGAGCGCCAGCGCCCAGCCGACGAGGTTGCCGGGACGCTTGAGCGTCAAGATCGCGCCGACGACGGGAAACGTGAGCACGAGAAGGATGTCTGGACCGAGACTTGCCCGCTCGGTGGGCTGGTACGACCCGTTGAGCGCGATTAGGAGTGCGAGCGCGACGAGGCCGAGGGCCACCAGAACGGTGACGACCAACAGCAGGCGGGCGAGCCTGGCTGCCGGCACACGCGTGCTCATTCCGACCCCTTCAACCACAGCGAGACCCCGGTCGGACGCATCGTCTCGTCGACGACGGCCACGAGCTCTGCGCGCAGCGTGTCGAGGTCGACCTCCTGCCGCAGCCGGCCGCTGAAGGCCTCGAGCGTGCGCTGGGCGTCGTACCCGCGGCGGTAGAAGCGACGGTCGACCGCGGTTTGAATTCGTCGGCGCGCCGGCCCGAACAGTGCGGCAACGGCGAGGGTCGAGACGGCGACGGCGAGGTCGGAGCCGCCGGCGAAGGACGAGAAGACCTGCTGCAGGGCGAGCACGATGCCGAAGTAGAGGCCGGCGAGGGCGGCGGTCACGGCGCCGTAGACGAGCGTGCGGCGGATGATCACGTCGATCTCGTAGAGGCGGTACCTGAATATCGCGAATGCCGATGGCGAGCGGGAGAGCCACGAGGCCGGCGACCAACGGCGCGGCGCCGATCGAAGACTCCCCGTCGTGGACGAGAGCGTGATGAATCCAGCTGCGAGGAGGGTGGCCGCGTAGGCGAACCACTTGAGCTGCTGGCGCTCGTCTCCCCTGGCACGGTGAAGGCGAAGCACGAACGAGCTCGCCGACGCGAGGATGCTGACGACGAGCAGCGTCCAGCCGGTGGAGCCTTCGAGCGAGTCGAGGAACCCTCCGGCGCGGTCGATCACGAACGGATTCTCGATCGAGGTGATGTCATCGAAGCCGCCCAGCGGGCCCGGCGAGAACGAGCCGAGGAAGAGGACGACGAGGGAGCCCGCTGCGAGCCACGCGACGGGTCGCCAGCGCCGGGACGGCAACGGACCGTCCGGGAAGAGGAGGAGGAGGAACGCTGCGGTGATACCCAGTCCGACGTAAGGCGTCCACGACCAGAGCCAACCCAACGCCTGACCGCTGGCAGCGAGCCGGGGTTTGTGAAGAGGGCGTAGATCGCGTAGCCCTGGGCGAAGCCGGAGATGGCAAAAGCACCCCCGGCGGCAATGAGGATCCAGCCGATCGCATTGCCGGTCTGGCGCCTGGCGATGAGGGCTCCGACGGCCGAGAAAGGAAGGAAGACGAGTGCGAAGAGCGCCTCGTCGTACTTCTCCTCGCCGTCCGGGAGCGGCGTCGAGAGGTTGAGCGCCAGGAAAACCAGGCTGAGGGCGGTGAGCACGAGCGAGAGCCGACGAGACCCAGGGCCACCGGACCCAGATCGTGGTTGCCCCGGTCTCCTCATGCGAACCAGCCTGCTTCTGCCCGCCGGGTATGGGCCGGGCTTCGTCGGAACCGCCACGTGCGGACAGCCACGACCTGAGCGATCAGGACGATGGCCAGCGCATTGACGACGTGCAGGGCAGCGAGCTTCGGTACGTGTCCTGGGCCAGGACGAGCAGGCTTTGCACGATGGTCAGGACGGTGAGCAGGCCGGACGGTCGGAGGATCGCGCGCGACTGCCCGGCGATGCCGTGAGCAGGATGAGCGCGGCGATGAACGTGAGCACGCGCCGAGAATCCGGTGGGCACCGAAGCTCTGCCCATCGAAGACGGCTAGGCCTGCGAGCAAGAACTGGGTTACCAGCCCCGCGAGGAACGCGACGACGAAGATCCACTGAAGGGTTCGGGCTGCACGCGGCTGGGGCCTCCAGTGGAATCGTCGCCTCGTTGTTCGCGGCGACGAACCGAGCTTCGCCACGGGGCTGGTGCGAAGATCGCTCACCGACCGCTCCTGAGCCAGAGCGTGACGTGAGCCGGCTGCATCGTCTCCTCGACGACGCGGCCGAGCTCATCTCGCAGCGTGTACAGGTCGATCTCGTGCGCGCAGCCGGCCGCTGAACGCCTCGAGCGTGCGCTGGGCGTCGTAGCGGCGACGGTAGAAGCGGCGGTCCACCGCGGTTTGAATTCGTCGGCGCGCCGGCCCGAACAGTGCGGCGACGGCGAGGGTCGAGACGGCGACGGCGAGGTCTGAGCCGCCCGCGAACGACGAGAAGACCTGCTGCAGGGCGAGCACGATGCCGAAGTAGAGGCCCGCGAGCGCGGCGGTCGCGACGCCGTACACGAGCGTTCGGCGGACGATCAGATCGATGTCGTAGAGGCGGTACCTGAGAATGGCGAAGCCGGCGGCGATCGGAATGGCGGTGAGTGCTGCGACCGCCAATGCGCCGGCGAGCTCCTCGAAAACGGCCGAGCCCGTGTCTTCGGCGAAGCCCTCCATCAAGAACGCGACGGCGAAGAGCACGCCGGTGCTTGCCACCAACTTGAGCTGCTGACGCTCGACGGCTCCCGAGCGCCGGAAGCGCACGACGAGCGCCGCCGCGGCGAGTACGAGGCTCGGGAGGAGGATGAACCAACCGGCAGTTGCGGCGCTCCCGAGTACCTCAGGTGCGCCCTCGATGCGGAGCGGGTTCGCGACGTGCTCGAACGGTTCCGTGAGCATCTCGGGCTGGAGAACGCCGACGGCGTAGGCGAGAAGAGCGACAGCCTGGAGCCACACGAGGGGTCTCCACCGGCGCGATGGGGGCACCCCCGTCGGGAACAGCAGCAGGATGAGCACCCCCGCGAAGAAGGCTATGGCCCAGACGTTCGCCCCGACGAATGCCGCGTACTCGCCTCCGCGGAGGGAGCCGGGCTCCGCGACGAGCGCGTGGTAGCCGTACGCCGTGGCGAACACCGCGACGGCGAGGACGACGCCGACGACGCAGAAGAGCCAGCCAATGGGGTTTCCGGGCCGTCTCCTCGCGATCGTCGAGCCGACGCCGGCGAACGCGATGGCTGGAATGAGGACGACGGCGTCGTCCCAGCGACCGTCCACCACGCCGAAGGCGAGCGTGCCCGCAGCGAGCGCGAGGGACAGGCCGAGCGGCACCCAGGCGAGCGCCGCGCTCATGTGGGAAGGACGGAGTGCCGTGATCAACGGATTCTCCGACACGGCGCCGTCACGCGCCACCTCGTGGACGCGAAGCGTCTCACGGGTGGAACGCTGCCGCGGCAGCGTTCCGGGTCCGTTACGGCGACCGTAACGCGATCGAGGTACGTTGCGCTCGTGAGCAGCTTGACGATCGCGCTTCTCGGGCCGCCGCGTATCGAGGTGGACGGCCTGCCGTTACGCGTCGACACTCGCAAGGCGGTGGCGCTGCTGGCCTACCTGGCAGTCACCGGCCGGCCTTCCCGGCGCGAGCTGCTGGCCGATCTGCTCTGGCCCGAGTACGAGCCGGCCAAGGGACGTGCGGCGTTACGCCGCACGTTGTCGGTGCTTCGCGCCGCCCTGGGCGCTCGCTGGCTCTCGGCGTCGCGCGACATCGTGAGCCTCGACGAGCACGGCGTCAACCTGGATGTCGATCGCTTCCGCCGGCTGCTCGTCGAGCGCCGGGCGCACGAGGCGGTCGCGCTCTACCGCGGCGACTTCCTCGAGGGGTTCGAGCTACGCGACAGCGCGGAGTTCGATCACTGGCAGATCGCAGAGGCTCAGGCGCTGCACCGCGAGCTCGGCGCCGGCCTCGAACAGGTGGCGCTCGAGCGGGCCGAGGCCGGAGATCTCGAGGCGGCGATCGTGCATGGGCGCCGCCGGCTCGAGCTCGATCCGCTGGCCGAATCGGGATATCGCCTCCTGATCAGGCTATACGCCTGGGTGGGCGATCGGGGCGCCGCGATCGAGCAGTACCGGGCCTGCGTCCGCACGCTGCATCGCGAGCTCGGCGTCGCCCCGCTCGCCGAGACGACCGAGCTCTACGAGCAGGTCAGCACCGGCAAGATCGTCCAGCCGGCCCCGCAGCCGCCGGCAGCGGCGACGCCTGTGCACGCTCCGGTCGCGCTCCCGCTCGTGGACCGGGACGCCGAGCTCGCGAGCCTGGTCTCGGCCTGGCAGAGCGCCGCACCCGACGGCCGCCTCGTCGTGATCGAGGGTGAGGCCGGCATCGGCAAGACGCGGCTCGCCGACGAGCTCGCGGCTCGGGCCGGCGCGGCTGGAGCCGTGCCTGTCGTCGTGCGCGCGGCCGAACCGGAGGCGGAGCTTCCGTACGCCGCCGTGCTCGACGCGATGCGACAGCTCAGCGCTCGGCCGGACGGTGCGCAGCGAATCGCGACCGTCCCGGCCCTGATCGCAGCGGAGGCCGCACGCCTCGTGCCGGAGGTGGCCGACCTGCGCCCGGGCCTGCCACCGGCGCCGCCGACAGACAGCCCCGGAGCGGGCAGCCGCTTCCTGAGCGCGCTCGCTGATGTCCTCACAGCCTTCACCGCCGGCACTCCGCCCGGGCTCATCGTCGTGGACGACGCTCAGTGGGTCGATGCCGCGTCGCTCGAGGTGCTGAGCTTCCTGGTGCGACGCCTCGAGGGCCGCGCGCTCTGCATCCTGCTGTCGTGGCGAGCCGAGGAGCTGCCGCTGGGCCACGCACTCCGCGAGCTGCTGGCAGACGCACGGCGCTCGAGACGGGGGCTTCTCGTGGCTCCGAAACGCCTCGGTCTGCGCGGCCGTAACGGAGCTGGCACGGGCAGCGGGCGCCGTATCGGAGATCGATCGGCTCTACGCCCAGACCGCCGGCCTGCCCCTCTTCGTCGTCGAGTACCTCGCGGCTCTCGGCGAGACGGCGGGTGGCGACGTGCCGGAGGGCGTGGCCGAGCTCCTGCGGCACCGGGCGGCGGCGGCGAGCGAGGGGGCTCGCCAGGTGCTCGCGGCAGCCGCGGTGCTCGGAACGTCCTTCGACCTGGATGCGATCCGCGAGACGAGCGGGCGTAGCGACGAGGAGACCGTGGCCGCCCTCGAGGAGCTCGAGGTACGAGGGCTGCTCAGCGAGGACGGCGAGAGCTACGCGTTCGCGCACGACTCGATGCGGTCCGTGATCTACACCGACACGAGCCTCGCTCGGAGGCGCTTGCTCCACCGGCGTGCCGCCGAGGCGCTCGCCGCGAGGTCGCCAAGCCACCGCGTCGAGCGTGCGGCGGTCATCGCAGAGCAGTACCGGCTGGCAGGACGAGACGCCGACGCGGCCGAGTATCACCGCCTGGCAGGTGAGCGGGCCCGAGAGCTGTTGGCGCCCTCGGAGGCGCTCGCACACTTCCGGGCCGCCCTCGCGCTCGGCCACCCGGACGAGGCCATCCTGCACGAGGCTGTCGGCGAGCTGCTCATGCTCATGGGCGAGTACGGGTCGGCGCTCACGAGCCTCGAAGCCGCCGCCGCTCTGGCGACCGATCGAGCACAGCTCGGCCGGATCGAGCACGAGCTCGGCGCCGTTCGTCATCGGCAGGGTGAGTGGGAGCTCGCCGCAGCACGCTACGAGGCCGCCGCGGCCGCGCTCGAAGGCGACGTGGGGCAGCTCGCGCGCATCGAGGCCGACCGCAGCCTCAACGAGCACCGGAGGGGTCGTGGCGAGGCCGCCACCGCACTGGCGCACAGGGCGCTCGAGCTTGCGGAGCGGGCCGGGGACACCGCGGCGCTCGCGCAGGCGCACAACATCCTCGGAATCCTGGCCTCGAGCGACGGCGCGCTCGGCGAGGCCCGCACGGAGCTCCGCCAGAGCCTGGAGCTCGCCGGCGCGCTCGGCGACCCCGGTGCGCGCGTGGCGGCGCTGAACAACCTCGCGCTCCTCGAGCGAACAGAGGGGGATCTCGCCGAGGCGCAGCGGCTCACGCGGGAGGCCCTTGCGCTGTGCGTGGCCCAGGGCGATCGTCACCGCGAGGCGGCACTGCACAACAACCTCGCGGATCTCCTGCACGCAGCCGGCGACCCTGACTCTGCGATGGCGGAGCTCAAGCAGGCCGTGGCGATCTTCGCGGAGATCGGCGGCGACGCCGCCGAGGCTCAGGTCGAGATCTGGAAGCTCGTCGAATGGTGACGGAGCCCCCGTAGGCTCGGGGCCGGATTGCTCCGGCCCCGTCCAGAGTGCGCTGGAGAGGACTTGAACCTCCACGGGGTTGCCCCCACAAGGCCCTCAACCTTGCGCGTCTACCAATTCCGCCACCAGCGCTGGCTGCGCCATTGTAGCGAGGCCGGCCGGGAGGGTTTGACGCCGTCCGCCCGGCGCGCTACTCTCAGATACGAACATACGTTCGCGACATACGGGGGGGCCATGGTTTCGGAGCGCCAGCAGGAGATCTACGACTTCATCGTCGTCTACGCGCGCAAGCACGGCTACCCGCCGACCGTGCGGGAGATCGGCGCACGCGTCGGTCTGGCGTCCCCGTCGACCGTGCACGTCCATCTCGCGAAGCTGGAGCAGGCCGGGTACCTGCGCCGCGACCCGACGAAGCCACGCGCGCTCGAGCTGGTCGGACGCGGGGAAGATGCGGCGCCGGAGAACGGTCGTGTCGTCCCGCTGCTGCCGCTGGTGGGCGAGATCGCCGCGGGCTCGCCATTGCTCGCCGAGGAGAACGTCGAGGACTACGTCGCCGTGCCGGAGCCGCTCGCGCGAGGAGAGGACGAGTTCCTCCTGCGCGTGCGTGGCGACAGCATGGTCCAGGCCGGGATCATGTCCGGCGATTACGTCGTCATCCGGCGCCAGCAGACGGCCGCGAACGGCGACGTGGTGGCGGCGCTCGTGGGCGAGGACGAGTCGGCGTCCGAGGCGACGGTGAAGACGTACTACCACGAGGACGGCCGCATCCGTCTGCAGCCGGAGAACGACGAGCTCGAGCCTCTGTACCCCCAGCACGTCCAGATCCTGGGAAAGGTCGTGGGGCTCTTCCGTCGGCTATGAGTGTCGCCGCCCTCATCGACCACCAGCTCGCCGAGCGAGAGAGCGTCGGAGGAGATGGCGAGGCCGAAGCTGTGCTGCTACCCGGAGGTTGCGGTGAGGCCCGCAGGGACGAAGTAGGGGCCGGAGCTCATCCGGCCCGCACGTTCTCGGATATGGAGCAGCCCACGCTCGAGGCTACGCTGATCGCGCTGCTCCAGGGCGAGACGGACGCATGCCTCGTGTGCGGCGAGCCGGTCGAGGGCGAAGAGGAGCGCGTCGAGTGTCCCGCCTGCGGGTCGGTGCTCGAGCCGGCGCCGAGGGAGGTGATCTCCGGGCAGATGACGTTGATCGACGGCTGACCCTGCGGCGATTACGCCTTACGGCCCCAGGCCTGGACGAACACGTGGGAGAGAACGAGGGTCATCGGGTCGTCCAGATGGCGCGACAAGGCCGCCGTACAGCTCGCGAACTCGGCTTCCGAGATCAATCCCTCCGCGACGATCCGCTCGCGAAGGTTGTTGACGAACTGAAGGAAGATCGGCCGGCGGCTGTGACCCGGTCCGTAGGCGTGGATCAGTGGGTTTACGCGAACATCGGACAGACCGGCAGCCGCCAGCAGGCGAGGGAGCCTGCGCCCGACGAACAGGTCGATGCTGTTCCGCGTGGCGTAGGCCTCGAGCGCGGCCATCAGGCGATCCCATTCGAGTAGGGGCGGGTCGCAGACATGAGCGCGCCAGTCGGCCTCGTGCAGCGCCACTGTGCCTCCGGGCCTGACGAGAGCGACCATCTCGGCAACGAGAGCTTCCGGCTCCGGGATGTTCACGAGCACGAGGCGTGCGGTTGCGAGATCGAAAGACTCGTGGGGGAGGGCGGCGCTCTTCGCGTCCCCGCGTAGCACCTGGGCGTTGGTGATCCGGCGTTCGTCGAGGAACGCTCGAGCCAGCTCGACCGCCTCGTCGCTGATCTCGATGCCCACCACGGATCCTTCGACGCCGACTCGCTCGGAAAGGAGCTCGAGGCAGCCTTGCGGGCCGCAGCCGACCTCGACCACGTGGGCCCCGGGTCGAATCCCGATCCGATCGAAGAGCCACGCGGATTCTTCCGCGAGCTCTTCGGCTTGCTGCCGAAGGCGCTGCTGCTCGGCTGATGCGTGGCCCAGGAAGTACTGGTCGCGCCCGCCCTCCAAGTGAGCCGACATACGGCGGCGAATCGTACGCAAGGTCGGGCGCGCCGGTCAGGGCAGCTCGGGGTACGGGCAAACCGCGAGGCTCTTGTCGACCGGCACGATCGCCGGGCCGGTTTCCGGGTCGACGAGCAAGCCGAGAACGCCGTACGTGTCGCCGCTGCTCCCGTCTCCGGTCTCGAAGTACGCGAACACTCCGAGCTCGTAGGCACCGGGCTCGAGCTCGACGGCCCACGACATGCTCGCGCTCTCGAGCTCGAAGTCGGCCACGGCCCGATCGGGGCCGCACCCGAGCGGGTAGACGGCGACGGTCGACGACGCACCGGATGACGCATCGGGAAGGCTGAGCGCTGCATCCGAGAGCTCGATCGTCACGGCCTCGCCGGGCGCGACGACGCTCAGCTGGGTCGGATGCACGAATGAGGCGTCGGCGCAGGCGCCCTGTCCCTCGCCGCTCTCGCTCACCACCGTGACGCAGTAGCTCCCCTGGACCGCCTCCTGACGACCGGCAGCGGTGACGAGAACGATCGGCGGGGGCGTCGGCTCGGAGCTCGGAGGGCGCTCGGGCGCGGTCGCGGTGGTCGCCAACTCGCCACTGCCGGTCTCGACGAATCCGCTCGTGTCGGTCGACGCGTCCGTCTCCGCCGGCGGCGCCCCAAGATCGGGCGGTGGCGCCTCGGGCTCTGCGGCCGGAGCGGTGCCGCCACAGGAGGCGAGCGCCGCACTCGCGAGCAGCGGGACCAGCACCGGCAGGAGGCGGCTGCGCGGCATCGTCCCATCTTGGACTACGGCGCCGCTCCGATGGTTCCGCCTGCCGCGGGCTACACTGTGCTCGCAGGCCGGGTGGCCGCGGGCCGCATGGCGGTCCGAGGAAAGTCCGGACACCGAAGGGCAAGGGCGCTGGGGAAACCCCAGGCGGCGAAAGCCGACGGAAAGTGGAACAGAGAGCAGACCGCCTGCCGGCGCGTCTCCGGAGGTGCCGGCCGGTAAGGGTGAAACGGTGGGGTAAGAGCCCACCAGCGTCGTGGCGACACGGCGGCTCGCCAAACCCCGCCCGGTGCAAGGCGAACAGGCTCCGTTCGCAGGTGGCCCGCCGAGGAGCCGGGTAGCCGCTCGAGCCACCGGGGAACCGGTGGCCTAGATGGATGGTCACCCAAGACAGAATCCGGCTTACAGGCCTGCTACGGAAAGAGCCCTGGTAACGGGGCTCTTTCTATGTCTCTTCCCACCGGACTCGTCAGCGCAGGGCGGGTTACGGCGGTCTCTGGAACCGCTCGGCGCGGGCGCCCGGTGTGGCCTCGCAGCCGGTGCCGGCTACGAACGACCGCACGCGAAGACGTCGACAGCGGCGGCGGCTCGTGCGCCCGGCGGTGAAGAGGACAGTCCGGGCGTGGTCCATGAGGGAGCGGTCGCACGCGTACGATGCGGGCGAGTTGGTGCAAGAGCGTTGCCTCGTTAGCTCGTCCCGAGCCACACGACACGAGGATTCGAGGTCGCCTGGGATCCCAAGAGCCGCGGGGTGTTCACGTCGAGTCGCCGTATAGAAGCGTCCGTAGCTCGACGAGGAGCGAGGAGCGATCGCGGGCACCGGCAGTGAGCGACCCCAACCACGAGCTCGGCAGCATGTCGAGCCTGACCGACGCCCGCGAAGAGATCGGGGGTGGAGAAGTCCGCCGACGGCGCGAACGGTAGCGCATCAGCACGTCGCGCCCGGAACCGAGATCCGCACCCTGCGCCCCGTCGAAGGCGATCACCGGCAGAGGTGCAAGCGACCGGACACGCTCGATTTCTGGCTCATTGGCCAAGCCGCAGAGCACGACGAGGTCCGCATCCTCGACATCGTCAGCGCGTGGTAGATCACCGAGACGCAGTTGGCCGTCGAGTTGAACGCCGTACTCGTGGTCACCGGCGACGACGATGGCGCGACACCCCGCGCATTTCACGTCCTGAGCAAGGCGGATGGCGACTTCCGTATCTCGGGCGACGAGGCGGAACACCGTTCCTCGGTGGTCCGCGGGATGATCCTCGCAACCGGGTTCGTCAGCCCGGGTCACGCCCGCCCATGTCGCCATTGGGGCGATCAAGGGGAGCCCCTCGCGGCGCAGTTGCCTCTACCGTCTCGGCAACATGCCCGCGACCGGACCGGACCGATCAACGCCGGGCGGATCACGCGCTTGATTCGTCCTCTACGAGTGCTCGCGGACCCGCGCCTCGAGCGCGAGAGCGAGCTCGCGGTCGTATACGCGCACCTGAACGAGCCGCCACCGCTTCCTCGCTGCCAGGCATGACCTCCGGAGCACTCGACCGCCGCCTCCAGCCGCGGGGGAAGCGCCGAGTGAACGACTACGCGAGCGAAGTTGCCGGGAGCACGCGCGGCGCTGCGTGGCAAAACCATCCCGCCCGAAGGCGCCGCCGACGCGTGCGCTCCTCGCGGTCGCCTTTGCGCTGCTCGCCGCGGCGGTGGCAGCCGGCGGTTTCGTCGCGTCTAGAGGCTCGCACGATACGACTACGATCACCGAGAAGGCGCTCGGCGGGCTCGAGCTCGCCTCGGCCGACACCGACTACGACCCCGCCTGGGGCCCGAGCGCGATCACGCCGCTGAGGTATCCGGAGAACTACGCGAAGCGCACGTTCGGAGACCGCAAGGTCGGGGTGTACTTCGCCAGTGGAGATATCCAGGGAGCGATCCGGAACGGCGACGCGAGGATCGTCGAGATCACGACCTGGAACGAATCGAACCGGATCGAAAAAGACATCGGGCCCTGCTCGACGGTCGAGGAGCTGAAGGCCGCGTACGGTAGCGCGCTCGCGCCTGTGGAGGCCAACATTATCGAGGGCAAGGTGTACGGATACACGGTGGGAAACCATCTGTTCTTCGCCGTGGGGTCCGCTCGGGACGCCCACCCGTGTCTCGTCGGTCGCGGTGTACGCCAATCCCCTGCAATTCGCCGGCTTCAACGCTCTCGGCGAGGCGACGTGCGCGTGACCCGAAAGGTCGCATCGCGCTCGTTTCGGCTCACGGAGACGATCAGCCTCCGATCGACCAGCTGAACCGGCTGCGGCTCTCGCGCGGCGCAATGCCGCTGGGTCGCGGCCCCGCGTGCACGAGCAGGACGGGCGGACGAGCGTCCTCGACGAGCGCATGCCTGGCTGTGCCGAGACCCTCGTGTCGCCAGCGCGGTGAGATGCCGACGACGACCAGCGAGGCCGCACCGACAGCCGTGACCAGCGCGAACTCGCTCGGCTCGACGAGAACCGGCTCGCTTTCGAGTCCCACGATTCGCTGGACAGCGAGAGACGCGTCGGCCAGCAACCGGCTGGCATCGCGCCGGCCGCGGCTCGGATCGGCTGCCAGGCCGACCAGTCGGAGCGGCGCGCCCGTCGCCGTAGAAAGCCACGCACCCAGCTCGAGCGCCGCCCAGTCGTGCGTGCCTCCCCCGAACGGCACGAACACGCCGTCGCCTCTCCTGAGATCGACTGCACCTGCAAGCAGAGCGACGTCGGTAGGCGAACGCTCGAGGATCACTCCGAGATCGCCAGGAAAGGGGCCGCGCTCGAGGTTTGCGGGAACGCCGATGAGAACGAGGTCCACGTCGTACGCAGTCGCCAGGCGAACGGCATCGAGCGCGGGGTCGAGCGTAGTGAAGGCCGCAGTCCGCACGGGGACTTGCAACATCGCGCGCCTTGCGTTCAGCGAAGACGCCGTGCAGGCGAGCTGGGTGTCGTCGGAGAGCAAGCGCGCGATGATCAGCTCCGCCCGGGAAGCGCGGCGAGGGGCTCGGCGACCGCGAGCAGCGCGTCGACCTGCTCCTCGCCCGCCGGGACGACAAGCACGGATCGATCGGGATCCAGTCGCACCGCGCCCCGCCCGGAGCCCGGACGCTCGATGTCAAGGGCGGGATCCTGGCGGAGGATCGCACGCTCGAGGTTGCGGAGCGCCGGAGTCGGCTCGATACCGAACTCAGCGACGAGAGCCTCCCGGGTCCACCGATAGACATCGAGCGCCTCGGTCTGCCGGCCTGACCGGTAGAGCGCGAGCATCAGCTGCCCGTGAAATCGCTCGTGAAGACTATGCTCGGCGACGAGCTGCTCGAGCTCGCCTACCAATTCCGCGTGCCTGCCGAGAGCCAGCTCGGCTTCGATCTTATCTGCGCGCACAGGGAGGCTCAGCTCCTCGAGCCAAGCTCGATGGCGGGCTGAGCAAACAGCTCGTCGGCAAGGTCGGCCAGGGGCGGCCCGCGCCAGGCGCCGAGCGCCTGCAACAGAAGCTCGGCGGCGCGCTGTGCGTCGACGCGTTGAGCGCCTCACGTCCTCCCTCAGTCGACGCTCGAAGAGGTTCAGGTCGAGCTGCGCCGGGGACACGTGAAGCACATAGCCGGGCGAGCGCGTCTCGATCGTCGACGCAGAGCCGAGCGCCTTGCGAAGCTCGGAGATCTGCCGCTGAACCTGGGTGACGGCAGTGACGGGCGCCGCGCCTGCGTAGAGCTCGTCCGCGAGCCGTTCGACGGAGACGACTCGATTCGCGCTGAGCAGCAGAATCGCGAGCGTCGCACGCTGTCTCGGCCTCCGAGTCGTACCGGGACGGCGTCGCCGAACACCTCGAGCGGGCCAGATCCGGAAATCGAGCATTCGCTGGGACGGTAGCCGTCGATGCGACAAGGCGCCGCCGGCCGCGTCTTGGCCGGCAGCTCAAGCCGGCATCCGACTTTCCTTCCAGTCGATCGGTGTCCTGTCGGGGTCGAGGAGCGTCCGGTAGGCGCGGCGGTGGTAGAGGAGCGGCGTCCCGGCGCGGGAGGCGCGTACCGCCCGAATGTGGCCGAAGAGGACGGAGTGGTCGGCGACTTGACGGCTTCCGCGAGTTCGCAATCGAGGTGGGCGAGCGCTCCCGCAACGACCGGGCTCGCACTCTCCCCGGCGCCGGATTCGGTGAACGGCTCGAGGAACTTCGTCGCCCCGGCGCCGAGCCGTAGCGAGCCACGGGGAGCTGGTCGGCCGCCAGGATGCTGACCCCGAAGCTTCGCGTGTCCGAGATCGCGCGGGCGCTCGTGGCTTCTGATCGGAGCGAGACGAGGACCGTGGGCGGATCGATCGAGACCGAGGCGAAAGCCGTGACGGTCATCCCCCACGGCCTGTCGCCGACCAGCAGGTGACGAGCACGACGCTGCTCGCGAGTGCGCTCATCGCGGCGGCGAATTCCGTGATCGGCGCGGGCAGAGGCGTCGGGTCGGCGACGAGCTGTAGGTCAGGAGCCATGGGGAGTTTTCCAGAGCGGCCTGTCGTCGAAGACGGCCGAGCGCTGCCGTGCGCGCGGATCGTCTCGGCGGCTGTACTCATTCGATCTCCTCCTTGCTGATAGTCGGGCCCCTGCCGGAGCGGTCGTGCCTAGGAGACACGAGCGCGGTTGATGCTCGGTTGAGAAGCAGGTAAAGCCGCGGTAGCAGCAGGAGCGCGCGTCGAGGTGCCTGGGCCGAGCGCTCCGTCCTCGCGGAGAGGCTCCACGGTTACGGCCGCATATCGCTGAACATGGCCACGTGGCAGCCGTGGGCGGCACCGGACGGCGTCCTGGCGGAGCGCCGGTCTACCGCCGTCTCGGTCGGCCTTACAGACGCGTGCGCATTGGCGAGGTTGGCCGCTCCTGGATCCGGCGGGGCGTGACCGCTGCCTTCGCCGCCCTGCCGCACGGGTGTGACGGTGACCGGTCCCCGTTTGTCGGTCCGGGCCGTTATGAGAGTGGGGCTGTTTCTGCTTGGCTCCTTCGGTCACGGTAGCGGCGAAGGCGGCGGGAGTTCTCCAGCCGTGGCTGGCGCGGCGGGCAGTTGCACCGTGGCGCGGAGCCCACCAGCGGCCCGGGGGGTGAGGGTGAGGGTTCCGTCGCAGTGCTTGGGTGATGCTCTTGACGAGTGCCAGGCCGAGGCCGACACCTGCGTGGTCGGTGCGTATGCGTTCGGTGCCGCGAAGAAACGGCTCGGCAAGCGTGGCAACTAGCTGTGGGTTGAGCTTCTCGCCGGTGTTCTCGACAGTGAGCACCACACTCTTGGGGTGAGCGCCGGTCGTGACCCACACGGTGCCGTGTTCAGGCAGGTTGTGGACGATCGCGTTGTGCACGAGGTTCGTGCTCAGCTGCAGCAGGAGCGCGTGTGAGCCGACGGTGGGGGTCAGGTCGCCAGAGGTCTCGATCGTGAGGCCGCGTTCTTCTGCGAGGGGGAGCAGCGCTTCAGTGGCTTCTTCCGCGATGAGGGACAGGTCGACGTGTTCTCGGGTGAAGGACCGTTGGTCGGCGCGGCTGAGCAGGAGCAATGCTTCAGTGAGGTCGATCGCTCGGGTGTTGACGGCGTGAAGGCGGTCGACGAGTTCGCGGGCGTCGCCGTTCGGATCGTTGCGGGCGACGTCGAGCAGTGTCTGCGTGATCGCCAGCGGGGTGCGCAGTTCGTGGGAGGCGTTGGCGGCGAATCTCTGCTGCTCGGCGACGTGTGCTTCGAGGCGCGCGAGCATGGTGTCGAATGCGTCGGCGAGTTCGCGGAACTCGTCGCTGCGGCCCGGTAGTCGGATTCGGTGGGAGAGCGATCCGGTCGCGGCCGTTCGTGTGGCGTCTGTGATTCGGGCCAGTGGGGCGAGCATGCGGCCGGCGAGAAGCCACCCTCCCAGCAGACCGAATACCAGCAGGAACGCCAGCACGATGGCCGCTGGCAGGCCTAAGCCGTTCAGGGGGTCGGAGCGGTTGGGTGGGAACCACGGGAGGCCGTAGGTCACCTCGTCGGGTATGTATCGCAGGAGGGAGACCCACACGACCGCGAGCAGCAAGGCGCTTGCGAGCATGAGGAAGCCGGCGTAGCTGAGGGTGAGCTTGAGGCGAACACTCAAACCAGGGGCTCTATCCACAATCTCCTCCCTCGGGCCCGGTGTCTGGTTGCGTCTCGATGCGGTAGCCGACGCCGGCCACGGTGGCGATGATCCAGGGTTCGCCGAGGCGTTTGCGCAGTCCCGAGACCGTGATGCGCACGGCGTTTGTGAACGGGTCTGCGTTCTCATCCCACGCCCGTTTCAGGAGCTCTTCGGCGCTGACGACACCGCCTTCGGCAGCGACGAGGACTTCGAGCACTGCGAACTGCTTCCTGGTCAGCGCGATGTAGCGGCCGTCGCGGTAGACCTCTCGGCGGAACGGATCCAGCCGGAGACCAGCGATCTCGAGCACGGGTGGCCTGTTGTGGGCGCGCCTGCGGTCGAGTGCTCTGAGACGGAGCACGAGTTCTCGGAGTTCGAACGGCTTCGTGAGGTAGTCGTCGGCGCCGAGCTCGAACCCGGTGGCCTTGTCGTCGAGACGGTCGGCAGCGGTGAGCATGAGGATCGGCATGCCGCTGCCGGAAGCGACGATGCGTTCGGCGATCTCGTCGCCGGTAGGTCCGGGAATGTCTCGGTCGAGGACGGCGATGTCGTAGGCGTTGACGCTCAGCAGCTCCAGAGCGGTGTCGCCGTCACCTGCGATGTCTGCCGCGATCGCCTCCAGGCGTAGGCCATCGCGGATGGCTTCCGCCATAAAGGGTTCGTCTTCGACGATCAACACACGCATGCTCCGATGCTACGAGCTGGCGCATATCGTCGGCATATCGAAAACCAGATACGTGCTGGCAACACCGCGCTGCCTTGAATGGAGGCATGACCGACGGCCAACGAGCACGAACAACGACCCGTCGGATTCCCAGAGTCCTTGTCGCCGGCCTGCTAGTCGTCATCGCGGCGATCGCCGCATCCCTCGCCTACCAGTCGCTGGCGTCCTCGTCCTCGACGGCCGCGCCACTCATCGACGTCCTTCGCAGTGAGCACCGTGGTGCGCCTCGCAGTGGGCACCTTGGTGCGCCTCGCAGTGAGCACCCTGGTGCGCCTGGCGGTGGGCACCTTACTGCGCTTGGCGAGGCCGACGGTGCCGTCCCCGACGGCGCGACGGTCTTCGATGACGAGATCCCGGGTGTAGCCAACCTCGACCCCGATCTGCTCGGTGCCCTGCGCCAAGCTGCAACTGATGCCGCGAACGACGGGGTCGAGTTCTTCGTCGATAGTGGCTGGCGTTCCCCGGAGTACCAGAATCAGCTTCTTCGTGAGGCGGTTTCCGAGTACGGATCCGAAGCGGAAGCCGCCCGGTGGGTGGCCACCGCGGAGACGTCTCCTCACGTGTCGGGGGACGCGGTCGACATCGGGCCCTCCGATGCCACGGCGTGGCTGTCCGAGCACGGCGCCGAGTACGGGCTGTGCCAGATCTACAGCAACGAACCCTGGCACTACGAACTGCGCCCCGAAGCCATCGATCACGGTTGCCCGCCCATGTACGCCGACCCTACGCACGATCCAAGGATGCAGCAGTGACCAGCACGCTCGGCAGAGAACTGGTGTCAACGCAATCATCGGCGTGCACTGTTCGACGGGCAGCAGCAGCGCAGTGACCGGCCCCCGGGCACGGTCGAGTCGCCGAGTCGGAGCCGCTTGCGCTTCCGTGTATGTCGGCGACGTCTCGATGCCTTCTCTCCGATTGTCCTCCTTGCCCAACGGTGGGCGGTAAGACTCTCGAAGCGACCGGACCGACCTCAGGGGGTCACGCCAGCGGTGGTAGCGTCAAGCGCGTCTCGAATGGATTTTCGGATCCTCGGCCCGCTGGAGGTGAGCCGCGGTCATGCGCCGTTGCACATGGCTGCAGGCAAGCAGCGGGCGCTCCTCGCGATTCTGCTCCTGAACGCGAACCGCACCGTCGCCCGCGAGCAGATCATCGACGCTCTCTGGGCCGAGGACGTTCCGGACTCGGCTCAGAAGATGGTGCAGATCCACGTCTCGCAGCTGCGGAAGGCGCTTCCCGAACCGCGGCTGCACACGCGCGCTCCTGGCTACCTGCTCCAGGTAGGGAAGGACGAGCTCGACCTGACCCGCTTCGAGCGTGTGGTCGCCGACGCTCGCCAGGCGCTTGCGGAAGGCGATGCCCCGAAGGCAAGAGAGTTGCTGGGTGACGCGCTTGCGCTCTGGCGCGGGCCCGCGCTGGCCGAGATCTCGGAGCCGTTCGCCAGGCACGAGGGCGCGCGTCTCGAGGAGCTCCGCATTGCAGCGCTCGAGCAGCGGATCGAGGCCGACCTCGCGCTCGGCCATCACCGCGACGTGGTCGGTGAGCTCGAAGCGCTGATCGCCGAGCACCCGCTTCGCGAGCGCCTCCGCTTGCAGCACATGCTCGCCCTCTACCGGTCCGGCCGGCACGCGGAGGCGCTCGCCAGCTACCAGGCGTTTCGGCGGACGCTTGCCGACGACATGGGGATCCAGCCCTCCGCTTCGCTTCGCGAGCTCGAGCGGCAGATGCTGCAGCAAGACCCTTCCCTCGAGCCGCCGACGCACGCGGACGCGCGCGCGCCGACAGGCAGAGCAGCGAGCGAGGCTCCCGTCGGCGATGTCGCCTATGCCCGAAGCGGCGACATCAGGATCGCATACCAGGTCGTCGGCGACGGGCCGGTCGACCTCGTCCTCGTCCACGGCTTGGTCTGCACCTTTCAGCCGGGCTGGGAATACCCGAAGCTGGCAGCCTTTTACCGGCGGCTCGCGTCGATGGGGCGGCTCATCCTCTTCGACAAGCGCGGCACCGGCCTCTCCGATCGTGTTTCCACCGAGCGACTGCCCGATCTCGAGACGCGTATGGACGACGTTCGGGCAGTGCTGGACTCGGCCGGCACGGAGCGGGCGGCACTGCTGGGCATCTCCGAAGGAGGAGCGATGTCGGCGCTCTTTGCCGCGACGCACCCGCAGCGGACGTCGGCGCTCATCCTCATTGGCACGTTTCCCCGTGAGATGCGGGCGGCCGATTACCCGTCGGGTACCAGCGAAGAGGGTCTCGGGCGTCGCTTGGCCCTGCTCGACGAAGACGACTGGGCGGCCGCGACCACGAAGGCCTGGCTCGGAAACGTCGCCCCCGATGTGCTGCGCGATCCGGCGTCGCTTCAGTGGTACACGTCGTACGTCCGACGCGGAGCGAGCCCCGGCGCGAACAAAGCGATCCGACTCATGAACGCCGAAATCGACATCCGCGATCTGCTGCCGACGATCAACGTCCCCACGCTCGTGCTCCACCGCGCACACGAAAGCCTGCGCGATGGATCTCGATTCATGGGCGAGCACATCCCGGGCGCGCGCATGGTCGAGCTGCCGGGCCACGACCACCTGCCGTGGGAAGGCGACGCTGAGCCGTTGCTCGACGAAATCGAGCGGTTCCTCTCGGGACTCCGCAACGACCTCGAGCCTGACCGGGTCCTCGCCACCCTGCTCTTCACTGACATCGTCACGGGAGCCAACGCGGGCGACGACGCCTCGAGCAAGTTGCTTGCGCGGTACGACCGGGTCGTGCGCGCCCAGGTCGAGCGCTTTCGCGGCCGTGAGGTCGGCGCCGGCGGTGAGGGGCTGGTCGCGATCTTCGACGGCCCCGCCCGCGCCGTTCGCTGCGCTTCGGCGATCGTCGCTTCCGCTCGCGACCTCGGCCTCGAGCTGCGAGCCGGCATCCACACCGGCGAGGTCGAGCAGACCTCCACGGGCATCCGCGGAATTGCGGTCGACATTGGCGCGCGAATCACTGCGGCCGCCCTTCCCGGCGAGGTGCTCGTCTCGAGCACAGTCAAGGACATCGTCGCCGGCTCGCGCATCCTTTTCGAGGAGCGCGGCGAGCACGAGCTGGCACACGTACCCGGCGCATGGCGCCTGTTCGCCGCTTCCGCCTGATGCGCGAACTCTGCGGGCGTCGAACGGCTCACGCCGCTCGAGCGTCCAGCCGCTTCCGGAAGTAGTCGCGCCACGCATTCGGAAGCGCGTCGAGGTCAGCCGCGCGTCGCATGCCCTCGACGTCGTCGCGGTCCCTGGCGAAGAGCCGCGCGACCTCCGTCACCCCGAAACCGCGCGGGTCGCGCTGCAACTCGACGATCGGCTCGCCCGCCGCGACCTCACCCTCGCGGGCTACCGCCAGATAGAAACCGGGCAGTCCGCGCTCGAGGAACTCGGTCACGAACTCGTCGCGGCCCATCCTGATCCCGAGCTTGAAACACGGAATCCGCGGCTGGGTCACGACGAGCTCGGCCGTCCCGAACCGGAAACGGTCGCCGATGCTCACGTCGCCGTCAGGGAGGCCTTCGGTGGTCAGGTTCTCGCCGAACCTGCCCGGGCCGAAGTCGAGCTCCGGCCGCTCGCGCGACCAGAGCTCGTAGAACTCCGACGGGTAGGCGTAGACGGCCTTGTCCGGGCCGCCGTGAACGCGCAGATCGGCCTGACGGTCGCCCTCGATGTTGAGTCTGCGAAGCAGCACGCGACCGGCGACCGGCTCCTTGTAGATCCCCGTTGTGACCGGCTTGCCCCTCCAGACCACCTCGCGCGGCAGGCCGACGTTGACCGAGAGGACTCTCACCTTGCGCTCCCCGCCGGCTCGACCGCCTTCGCGCCGACGCGGCCGACGATCTGCTCGGCGTGGAAGCGCTTGATGTGCGCCGCGATCGCCTCGAGCGAGTCCTCGACGGCGAAGTGCCCGCTGTCCAACATGTGCAGCTCGGCCTCCGGGAGGTCGCGCAGGTACGCCCGACCGCCCTCGGGCCCGAAGATGATGTCGTTCTCCCCCCACAGGATCAGCGTCTTCGGCGCGTGCTCGCGGAGGAAGGCCTGCCACTCCGGATACAGCTCGACATTGGTGCGGTAGTCGTACAGGAGGTCGAGCTGGGCCCTGCGCGCACCGGGACGCTCGAGAAAGTGGAGGTCCATGTTCCAGTTGTCGGGGCTGATCCGTTCCGGGTCGCGGTGCCCGTGCAGGTAGAGAAGCTTCACCCCTTCGGGCTCGAGGAATGCATTGAGCGGCGCCTCGGTCTCGGGGCTTCGGTCGAGCCAAAGCGCGCGGATGCCGTCCCATATGGCGGTGAAGCCCTCCTCGTAGGCGTTGGAGTTCTGGATCACCTGCCACTCGAGCCAGCTCGGATGACGACCGACGATGCGATTGCCGATCGGCCCGCCGTAGTCCTGCATGTACAGGCCGAAAGGGAGGAAGTCCGTCTGCTCGAGCACGCCCTCGACGATCTCCGAGAGCCGGTCGAACGTGTACTCGCAGTCGGCGGGCATGTCGGTGTTGCCGAAGCCCGGATAGTCGGGCGAGAGGACGTGGAAGCGGTCGGCGAGAACCGGGATCAGATTGCGGAACTGGTGTGACGAGGCGGGGAAGCCGCCGAGCAGCAGGAGGTTGGGATTTGCCGGGTCCCCGGCCTCGCGGTAGAAGACCGAGAGTCCGTCCACCTGGGCTGTCCGGTGAGCGACCACTGCGGCTCCCTCCTGTCGTCGTTGTGTGACAACCGGTCTCATTCGAGCCTCCTTCTTGGAAGTCCGGCCGTCTGCCGGATCGGATGTCGCCAGCAAACACGGGCGCGGTTCGGGCTCGGTTAAGAGGCCAGTAGGGCGCCGGTAACAGCACGAACACGCGTCGACGCCTCAGCCGGCGCCGTTCAGCGGCAAACCGGGTAGTTCAGAGGCGTACCGACGCGGCTGCGCTCACCGACTGGGGGATGCCGGCGCGCCTGCGTTCCGTGCCCCGAGCAGGTCGCGGACCCGCACCTGCTCGGTCAGCAGACGGCGGAATCGCTCCGGCTCACCCGCCACGTACGAGCGGCACAGCTCGCCTCCGGCCGGGTAGGTGATGATGTAGGTGCGCGAGGTCGGCTCGGTGAAGAAGCCATCATGTGTGCCGCGAGCTTCGGCGTCATCAGCCCCCAGCGCTCGAGATACGCCTGCGTCTCGGCTTCGCTCGCGCCCTCTTCGTGCAGCATCAACGCCGCATTGACCTCGGCCCACCGGCACGGATCGTGGGCCCGCTCGACGGCCAACGCGTGAGCGAGATCGAGCTCGATGCCGGCGTCGTGCACGACCGCCGCAAGCGCCGGCCCGGCTTCGCTCCCGAGCAGCACCTCCGGCGCGAGCACGGCGATCCCCTCGGAGACGAGCGACTGTGGCGTGGGCACCAGCACCAGCGTCTCCTCGAGCAGTCCGCGTCCGCGGACGAGCGAGTGCTCCTTGACGGCTCGCTCCGTGTGGTGCCCGGGATAGGTTTCGTGGATCGCCAGGGTGAGCATGTCGATGGCAGACAACGGCAAATCGACGTTGACGGCGACTCGGCTGCGAAGCGCTCCGAGGTAGGAACAGAAGGCCCACCATGGCTCGTCCCGCACGATCTCCAAGGCGATGCCCTCGCCGGCCGGCAGCTCGACGAGGCGACCTGTCCAGGCGCGCGCCTCTTCGATGACCGCCGCCAGCAGGCGCTCGACCTGGTCGGCAGGCACCAGGCTCGAGCTCTGCCAGCTCTCCTGCCGCTCGGCCAGCGTGCCCTCGCCCGGGAGCAGCTCCTCGAGCCGTTCGTGCGCCGCTGCGAAGACCGCTTCGTCGGTGTGGCTCGGCCGTACGCCGTAACACCCTTCCACCTCGTCGGCGTAGGAGCCGGACTCGCCCGCCAGCACGCCGGCGTAGGTACGTAGGCCGGCCACCTGGTCGCGCAGCCAGCCGTCCTCGAGCTCGTCGAGCAGCGTCTCCGTCTCGACGACGAGTGTCCGTGGATCGACCGGCGGCTCCACGTCGACAGCGGCCGCCAGCTCTGGCGGGCCGTAGTAGGCGTCGACCATCCCCTCGACATGGCGCCCGAGCTGCAGCCCCACGCGAAGGTAGCGCTCAACCGGTGCCTCGGTCACGCGGGGAGCCTACGGCGTCCGGGTGTCGCGCCGCGAGCGCATCGAGGTCGGGTTCACGGGGAGGAAGCTCGCATTCGAACGCCCGTGGCGGTATCGGCTTGACATATTCCGATATAGGAATATAATCCTTGGCATGGCACGAGCAGCGACCACGACGGATGCGTTCAACGCGGTGGCGGAGCCCCGGCGGCGACAGATCCTGGACGTCCTCGCAGGCGGGGAGCGCCCCGTGAACGACATTGTGAACGCGCTCGGGCTGGCCCAGCCACAGGTGTCCAAGCACCTGCGGGTGCTCCGCGAAGTGGGGGCGGTGGACGTGCGTGACGAAGGGCGGCAGCGCCTGTACCGGCTGAACGGCCACGCGCTCAAGCCCATCCACGACTGGGTAAAGGACTACGAGGACTCGTGGTCCGAGCGCTTCGACCGGCTGGATGTCGTATTGGAAGAGCTCAAGCAGAAGGAGGCAGAAAATGGTAGCGACGAGTAGCGGCACGGCGACGGTGACATTGCCCACGGACGAGCAGATCCTCATCACGCGGGAGTTCGCGGCGCCCAAGCATCTGGTCTACGAGGCGTGGACCACGCCCGAGCTGGTCAAGCGCTGGTGGAACGCAAAGCGCGGCGAGGTCACGATCGCCGAGATCGACCTGCGCGTCGGCGGCAAGTGGCGTTACGTGATGATCGCGGAGGGCGGGTTCGAGGTCGGCTTCCACGGCGAGTACCGCGAGATCGTCCCCAACGAGCGAATCGTCTCGACCGAGACCTATGAGGGCCTGCCGGAAGGCGTCTCTGAGGAGGACGGCTCGACGGTGAACACGGCGACGTTTACGGAGATGGACGGGCGCACGACCGTCACGCTCCTCGTGCAGGCCCCGAGCAAGGTGACCCGCGACGCCATCATCGAGTCCGGGATGGAGGCCGGGCTCCAGGACGCCTTGGACCTCCTCGAGGAGGTCGCGGTCTCGCTTCGCTGAGCAGGCGTCCGACTTCGCAACGACACGGGCCATCGGGAGGTCACTCCCGGTGGCCCGCTGTCTTGGGCGCGTCGGGCCGATGCGCCTTGTCCCCCGGTGCGGCGGCGCCCCTGGCGCTAGCCCTGCGGCCCAGCCGGCAGCGTGCCGGCTGAGCTCAGCCGCGCTCGAGGCTCTCGGCGACGTGCTCGGCGACGATGGCCGCGTCCTCACCCACACCGACGAGGAGCGAGGACTTGCGCTTGCGCAGGAAGTGGACGCCCACGAAATGCAGGCCCGGAACCACGGTGCTCGCCCCGTCTCGCTGGATCGGGAAGCCGAGCTCGTCGAAGGCCTCGGGCCAGGGCAGCCACGAGCGGTAGTCCGGGCGGAAGCCGCCGGCGAAGACGACGGCGCCGAGCCCCGCCGGGTCGATTTCCTCGGGACCGCGTGGCTCGAACGGCTCGGGCTCCTCGATGTGCGGTGGATCGAGGCCACGTTCCGCCGCGGTCTTGCGAAGGAGGCCCATGAACTCGGTGTGTCGCCCGTCGCTCCAGGCGACGGTCTCGGCGAGGTCATCGGCGAAGCGCACCCGGCCGTTGCTCGCGCCGAGGAAGCGGCCGGTGAGCGTGACGCCCGCCGCCCGGAGCGTCCGCAGGTGCAGGTCGTGGCCTCCGCCGTGTCCGGTCGCCTGGAGTGTCGCGACGAGTCGCGCAGCCGGGCTCGGAAGGGACTCCACGGCGGCATCCGCGAAGCCGGACTCGACTACCCACCAGAAGATGTCGCGACCACCGAGGCGGCGCGGCGCCCAGGCCGCCTTCCCGCACGCGAGAATGACGTCGCGACCGGCCTCGTGCAGCTCCTCCGCGATCTGGCAGCCGGACTGGCCGCTCCCGACCACGAGTACGCCACCGGGCGGCAGCGCCTGCTCGTTGCGGTAGTCCTGGACGTCGATCTGCAGTAGATCGGGCGGCAGGGTCGTTGCGCCCTCCGGCCGGTGTGCGCGCTGATAGGCGCCCGTGGCCATGATCACCGCGTCGGCGCGCAGGTCGCCGGCCGATGTCTCGAGAGCGAAGCCCCCGTGTCTCAGCCTTTGCATGGCGGTAACCTCGACGCCTTCCCGGACGGGCGCCTGGAAGCTCGCCGCGTAGCGCTCCAGGTACGCGACGATCTCGTCACGCGGCATGAACCCGTCCGGATCCGACCCGTCGTACCGGCCGCCGGGAAGCCGAATCGTCCAGTTCGGCGTCACCAAACAGAAGCTGTCCCAGCGCCCGCGCCAGGTCTCGCCTACGCGAGCCCGCTCGAGCACGACATGGTCAACGCCGGCTCTCGTCAGCTCGTGACTCGTGGCGAGGCCGGCCTGGCCGGCGCCGACCACTGCTACCGCGACGTGCTCTTCTGCGCTCACTCTGACGGTTAGGCGCTGGCCAGCGCCTAACCTCCCGCTCGAGAGACCGCATTCTCCATTGGCACCGTGGTCCGATCCGAATCGGCGGTCAACGTCGTCAGATGGTGAATGCCCTCGATCGACATCTCGGGTTCCGTCCAGATGCGTGCCGAAGCGCTCCAGCGTGTCATATGCGGAAGGCGCGCGCACGGCGGCCTCCTCGTGTCCAGCCGTACGGCTAGCCGTACGCTTGCTGCATGACCAAAGCCGGTCGGGATGGCAAGCGGCGCAAGGTGGGGCTCGTGCGGGGGACGGGTTCGCATCCCCGTCCCCGCCGCCGGCGCGTGCCCTGCCAACTACCTGACGATGACCGGCGTGCCCTGGATCGCGAAGGTGTAGAGGTCGGGCGCGAACACGAGTGGCACGCGAACGCAGCCGTGGCTCGCCGGATACACCGGGACGTCCGGGTAGGCGTGAAACGCGATGCCGCCGGTGAAGTAGGAGGCCCAGGGAAGCCATACGGAGTATGGCACCGACCAGGACATGCGCTCCTTGCGGTAGACGGAGAACTGACCTCGCGGGGTCACGTAGCCCGGCTGGGCCGACGAGATGGCGATGGTGCGGACCACCCGGTCGCCGCGAACCAGATACGCGAGCTGCTTGGTGAGCGACACCTCGATACGCCTGCCCGCGCCGGACGTCTTCGGCCGCGGGGCGTACGCGGACTCGAGCGCACGCAGCACCTTCCAACCGGCGATTCCGGTGCGCGGGAGGGATCGCTGCTTCTGAAAGGCGACGACCGCATGGAAGGTCGCGTCGGTGAAGCGGCCGGTAGCGGCTCCCGCCGGCAGGTAGGAAAGCTCGGCGAGGCGCTCGTTCAGGGCGCGTACGTCCGGGCCTCGCGACCCGAGGGAGAGCGGCGCCGCCGTGGCGGTTCCTGCAAGGGCCAGGGCGAACACGCACCCGACGAGCGCGAGTATCGTGGATCTCGGCATGCTGGTCATTCCTTCTGATCGGCTTCGGGGTACAGCTCTTTGACTCCGGGCGGCGGAAGGCCGTTCCCGAGGTTGATGAGCCGTCCCGGGTTTGCCGCGAGCGATGTCATGCTGACAACGATGTCCGTCCCGACTCGGTCGGGGAATGCGGCTAGCTCGCGTCCTGCGCGGCGGCTAGATGGTTGATTCCACGAGACCGCCTGCGCCGGGGCGTCAGCTGGCCGCTCTGGGACGTGAGGCTGGGGCGCGGGCGAGGCTGGACGCCTCGGCAAGCCCCGGCCTCGCGAAGCGCACGTCCTGTCTGAGAGGCTGCATGGCCTCACAAACAGAGGCGGAAGCGGCCCAGACGCGCCAGATGTCGCATCCGGCCGCGCGTGGATCGTGGAATCATCCATCAGGCCCCACCAGCGAAAGGAGGCGCTCAGTGTCCCGACGTGCAGCGCTCGTCGCCGCGACGCTCTTCGCCGTGATCGGTCTCGCCGTCGCCGCCTGCGGAGGCGACGATGACGAGGCCGCCGAGCCGGCGCCGGCCGAGACCCAGCCGGCAGACGCGGGCGGAGAGGCAACCGAGCTACAGCTCGCCGCCGACCCGGACGGCGCGCTCGCCTACGACGCCGTGGCTCTCGAGGCGCCCGCGGGACCGGTTGCAATCGTGCTCACAAACGAGTCGAGCGTGCCACACAACGTGGCGATCGAAAGGGACGGCAGCGTCATCGTCGAGGGGGAGATCTTCTCTGGCGGTGGAACGCGCACCACCGCCACCGACCTCGTGGCGGGTACCTACGCGTTCTTCTGCTCCGTGCCCGGCCATCGGGAAGGCGGGATGGAGGGAATCCTGAACGTCGAGTAGGGCGACTCAGCCGGCCCAGATGCCGGAGATCAAACCGCCGTCGACGACGAGCGCCGTGCCGGTGACCCACCCGGCCTCGTCGGAGGCGAGATAGACGAACGCGTCGGCGATGTCGCGTGGCTTGCCCAGGCGCCCGAGCGGGTGAATCGAGACGGCGAACGCGCGTGACGCCTCGGGGTCGGGCTGGTCGGCGAAGAAGCCCTCGATCATCGGCGTCTCCGTAAATCCCGGGCAGACGCAGTTGACCCGGATCCCGGCCCTGGCGCCGTCGAGGGCCATGCACTTCGTGAGCATGATCGCTCCCGCCTTGGAGGCGCAGTAAGCGGCGTCGTCAGGGATCGCCCAGATCCCCGCGATCGAGGCCGTCACGAGGATCGCCCCGCCGCCGCGCTCGACGAGATGTGGCCAGGCTGCCTTCGAGACGAGGTAGATGCCCTTCAGGTTGGCGGCCAGCTCCTTGTCCCAGTCGGCCTCATCGATCTCGTGCACGGCGCCGACGATCGTCACGCCGGCGTTGTTGACGAGGACGTCGATGCCCCCGAACTCCTTCAGCACGGCGTCGAGGCCGGCGGCCGCGCTCCCGCTCGACGTGACGTCGAGCTCGATACCGATCGCGTCTGCGCCGATCGCGGCGGCGGTCTCCCGTGCCGAGTCGCCGCGGAGGTCGGCCGCACAGACGCGGGCGCCCTCCTGTGCGAAGCGCAGCGCCGTCTCACGACCGATGCCGGAGCCGGCCCCGGTGACGAGCGCCACCTTCCCTTCGAGTCTTCCGTTCGTCGCCATGCCAGAGATAATCGCGCCGGCGAGGTTAGCAAGCAACCGGGAGGAAGTCATGGCTCGCCTGGACGGCAAGCGCGCGCTCGTGACCGGCGGCGGCTCGGGAATCGGCGCCGCGATCGCGAGCCGGTTCCGGGAGGAGGGCGCCGCCGTCCTCACGGCCGACGTCGTGGACGGTGATCTCGAGTGCGACGTGCGGTCGCGCGCGAGCGTCGAGGCCTGCGTCGGGGCTGTCGCCGAGCGTCTCGGTGGCCTCGACGCGCTCGTGCTCAACGCCGCCAGGCCGGTCGTCGGCGCCGTCCACGAGCTCGAGGAGGCCGAGTGGGACGACGGCCTCGCGACGAACCTGAAGAGCGTCTACCTTTGTGCGAAGGCGGCGTGGCCGCACCTGGTCGACAGCCGTGGCTCGATCTCGATCACGGCCTCCGTCGTCGGTCTCTGGGGCTCGGGCGGCCAGGCCGCCTACTGCGCTTCGAAGGCGGGCGCGGTCATGCTCGCGAAGTGCCTGGCCCTCGACGGCGCCAAGGCCGGCATCCGCGCGAACTGCGTCTGCCCGGGATTCACCGAGACGCCGATGCTCGAGCGCTTCCTCGCCGGCCAGCCGGATCCGGAGGCGACCCGAGCCTGGGCGGCCGGCATCCACCCGCTCGGCAGGCTCGGGGTGCCGCGGGACCTCGCGGAGGCGTTCGTCTACCTCGCCTCGGACGAGGCCGCCTGGGTGACGGGCACGGCGCTCGTCGTCGACGGCGGGCTGACCGCCGGGATCTGGGCCGGCTGAGGTCGTGGTGGCGCTGGCGTCTCGTCAGCGCCTCGGCGCCGACGTCCAGGTCGGCATCCGTTCCGGCGGATAGCGGTCGCCGGCGACGGCACGGGCCGGGATCGTCTCGTCGAGCAAGGCGAGCTCGGCGGCCGTCAGCTCGACCTCCACCGCGGCGGCGTTCTCCTCGAGGTAGGCGACCCGCTTCGTCCCGGGAATCGGGACGATCCAGGGCCGCTGGGCGAGGAGCCAGGCGAGCGCGAGCTGGCCGGCCGTTGCTCCCTTGTCGGCCGCGAAGGCCTCGAGGCGGCCTACGAGCTCGAGATTCTGGTCGATGTTCTCCTCCGAGAAGCGCGGCCAGGTGCGACGCGCGTCCGCCTCGCCGAGGTCGCCGAGGCTGCGCAGGCGCCCGGTCAGCATGGCTCGGCCGAGCGGCGCGTAGGCGAGGAGGCCGATGCCGAGCTCCTCGCAGACGTCGAGAACTCCGCCTTCCACGGAGCGCTCGAACAGGGAGTACTCGTTCTGGAGCGACGCGATGGGAGCGACTGCCGCAGCCCGCCGGATGTCCTCCTCGAGCGCCTCCGAAAGGCCGATGAATCGGACCTTGCCTTCGGCGACCAGATCGGCCATCGCGCCCACTGTCTCCTCGATCGGCACGTCGGGATCGACGCGGTGCAGCTGGTAGAGATCGACGAAGTCGATCCCGAGCCGGCGCAGGCTTGCCTCGCAGGAGCTGCGCACGTACTCCGGGCTGCCGTCGAACGACCGCAAGCCCGGGTCGTCCGTGCGCACGATGCCGAACTTCGTCGCCACGAGCGCCTGCTCCCGCCGGTCACGAAGCGCGCGGCCGACGAGCTCCTCGTTGGCGCCGCGGCCGTACATGTCCGCCGTGTCGAGCAGCGTGACGCCGAGCTCGAGCGCGCGATGGATGGTGCGGATGCCCTCCGCCTCGTCCGGCGTGCCGTAGAACTCGGACATGCCCATGCAGCCGAGACCGATCGCCGAGACGACGAGGTCGCTACGACCGAGCTCGCGCTGCTGCACGCCGTGGAGCCTAACCGCGGATCAGAACCAGCGGGGTGAAGCGGGAAGCTCGGCACCGCAGCGGCACGCGTTGTCGTCGGTCGGCCGGACCATCTCGCCGCAGCCGGCGCAGCGCACCCACACGCCGTTCAGGTGGTGCGGAGCCCAGACGCCGGTCTGCCCGCCGGCTGCCAGCTCGGGGCCGAAGAACTTCGTCATCGCCTCCTTGTGCGTGCCGCCTTCGAGCAGCTGCGCCGTGGCTTCGGGGGTTTCCCACGCCGTGAACGTGAACATCCGCCGCCCGATGACGGCGCCGACCCAGCCGATGAAGCCCGGCATGCCGAGGAGCTCCGTGACGATTTGCCGAGTGAGCATCCGGACCTGCTCCCTCTCCTCGTCGCTCCGGGCCTCTAGCACGGTCATGCTGATCGCGCCGGGCTCCGCGTCCTTGCTGCTGACGTACGTGCTCGTCCCGAAGCTGAACGGGCCGATGGACGACGGCTGCACGATGACGTCGAGACCGAGCTGGCGCACCATCGTGCCGGCGTCGAAGTAGCCCTCGACGCGCTTGACGCCCTCGCCCTCGACGCTGATGAAGTCGGCGCCGGGGACGGACACGGCGCGCCCTGTCGGGGGCAGCCCCCGGAACGGCTCCGTGTTCGTCCCCACCATCGTCCACTGCGCCGCGACCGTCCCGGCGGCGGTGAGCTCCTTGCTCGTCAGGTCGAAGCGAAGGTCAGGGAAAGACGCGAACAGGCCGGCCGCGTAGCTCCCGGTGGCCTGGGGATCGAGACCGTCCGGCACGTTCGGATCGCTGTACGTCCCGCCCGGCGCGAACGTGGCGGCGATCGCCTCCGGGTCGCGTGCGTTCCAGGCATCGAAGTAGCGTTGGGCGACGGCGAGCGGATCCACGGTCTTACCTCCTTGCTGCTACGGGCAACGGAGGATGGTAGAGCCGAACGAGACTAGATGGGGCGCCGCCGCCAGAAGACGGCCATGACCGCCGCCGCGTGGGCGGCGAGCGAGAGCGCGGTGACGAGTCTCAGGCTGCGCATGACCAGCACGCCTCACCTATCGGCCGCAGAGCCCGGTCCCGGGATCCCCGATTCGGGTGATTCGACCCGCGCCGCGCTACGCGACGAGACTGCGAGCCGCAGCGACGACCTTGGCGGCCGACGGCCGGGCCCAGTCCTCGAGCGGAGCGCTGAACGGGATCGGAAGGTCGGGCATCGCCACGCGCTTCGCCCTGATCGGGCCGGCTTCCTCGACCGCGAGCGCGATGACGTCCGACGCGTAGCCTCCCGTCGGCGGGCCCTCCTCGACGACGACGAGGCGGCCGGTCTTCGCGACCGAGCCGGCGATCGTCGCGGTGTCGAGCGGCCGTAGCGTGCGCAGGTCGATGACCTCGGCTTCCACGCCGTCGCGAGCCAGCTCGTCCGCGGCCGCGAGCGCGGAGTCGACCATCGCGAGCGCGGCGACGATCGTCACGTCCGTGCCCGTGCGCGGCACCGCCGCCTCGCCGATGGGGACGACCGCGGCGTCGCCGGCCCCCACCTCGCCCTTGCGGCCGTAGAGCATCTTGTGCTCGAAGCAGATCACCGGGTTGTCGTCCCGGATCGCCGCCATGGTCAAGCCCTTCGCGTCCGCGGGGTTGGACGCGGCCACGAGCTTCAGGCCCGGCTCGCCGAGGAACCAGCCGGTCGGCGTCTGCGAGTGACAGGCGCCGAAGCGGGCTCCTGCGCCGACCGCCGACCGGACGACGAGCGGCACCGAGGCCTGCTCGTTCGAGAGGTACCAGTACTTCGACGCCTGGTTGACGAGCGTGTCGACGACGAGGCCGAGGAAGTCGCCGAACATGATCTCGACGACGGGGCGCATTCCCTTCACCGCGGCTCCGAAGGCGGCGGCAGTGAAGGCGAGCTCCGAGATCGGCGTGTCGATGACGCGGTCGCGGCCGAAGCGGTCGACGAGGTCGGGGGTCGTGTTGAAGACGCCCCCGGGCTCGACGTCCTCGCCAATGACGAAGACGCTCGAGTCGCGCTCCATCTCCTCGGCGAGGCCGTCGCGGATGGCCTCGCGGAAGCTGACTTCGGCCATCAGGCGCCCCGCGACGCGGTGTCGGAGAGGTCGGGCTCGGGGTAGGGCGCCGCGCGTGCCACGGAGAGCGCGACCTCGAGCTCGGCCTCGACCCGTGTCCGGATCCGCTCGACGTCGCTGGGATCCAGCCTCTCGGCGAGCTTCGGGAGCGGGTCGCGGGTGAGCCACTCGTCGACCTCTTCCGTGGGCCGGTACTTGCCCGGGTCGACACGCGAGTGGCCCTTGTGGCGGTACGTCCGCGCCTCGAGGAGCGTAGGCCCGCGACCCTCGCGGGCCCGCGTGACCGCCTCTGCCGCCGCCTCCCGCACGGCAAGGACGTCGTTGCCGTCGATCACGACCGCGGGCATCCCGTAGCCGACCGCCCGGGCGGAGATGTCGTGCCCGGCGGTCACGTGGAACATCGACGTCCACTCGCCGTAGAGGTTGTTCTCGCACACGTAGACAACCGGGAGCGCCCGCACGCCCGCGAAGTTGAGGCACTCGTGGAAATAGGCCTGGTTCGTGGCGCCGTCGCCGAAGAACGCGACCGCGATGCTGCCGTCACGCTGCAGCTGCGAGGCGAGCGCCGCGCCGGTGGCGGCCGCGATCGAGCCGCCCACGATGCCGAAGCAGCCGATCAGCCCCTGCTCGAGCGCGATGACGTTCATGGAGCCGCCGCGGCCGCCGTTCGTGCCGGTCTCCCGACCCAGGAGCTCGGCCAGGAGCGCGGTCTGGTCGACGCCGAGGGCGAGCGCTGCGCCGTGACCGCGATATGTGGCGGCAACGGTGTCGCCCGGGACGAGCATGTCGCAGACGCCGACCGCCACTGCCTCCTGTCCCTGGTAGAGATGCGTCGTCCCCTCGACCTCGTTGGCGAGGAAGAGCCGGTGGACCGCATCCTCGAGCAGCCGGATGCGCAGCATCCGTTCGTAGAGCGATTCGAGCTGAGCCGCGGCCGGCTCTGCGGTAGCCTGCTCGGTCGACATGGGCACGAAGGATACGGTGAGGTAGAAGGCGATGCGGGCGGTGGTGTTCGCCGGAGCGGGCGGCAACGAGGTCATTCGGATCGAGGAGCGGCCCGATCCCGTCCCCGGGCCGGGCGAGGTGCTCGTGCGCGCGAGCTTCGCCGGGATCAATCCCGCCGACACGCTGCAGCGTGCGGGCCGCTATCCGCCGCCTCCCGGCGCGCCGCCCGACATCCCCGGGCTCGAGGTCTGCGGCACGGTCGAGACGTGCGGCGATGGTGCGGCCCGATGGCGTCAAGGCGAAAGGGTCTTCGGGCTCGTCGGCGGCGGTGGGCTCGCCGACCGCGTCGTCGTTCACGAGACGAACGTCGCCGCGGTGCCGGCCTCCCTCGGCGAGCGCGAGGCGGCCGCGGTGGCCGAGGTCTTCATCACGGCCCACGACGCGATCGTGACGCAGTGCGGGCTCGTCGCGGGCGAGACGCTTGCTCGTCCACGGGGCGGCCGGCGGCGTCGGCTCGGCGGCCTGTCAGATCGGGATCGAGCTCGGCGCGCGCGTCCTCGCCGTGGTGCGGTCCGATGAGGCCGCCGACTCGGTTGGCGGTCTCGGCGCGGAGCCGGTGGTGGACGACCGCTTCGGTGACGAGGCGGCCGAGAAGACCTCCGGCGAGGGCGTCGACGTGATCCTCGAGCTCGTCGGATCCCCGCACTTCCCCGCCAACCTCGACGTGCTGGCCCGCCAAGGGCGCATCGTCGTCGTGGGGGTGGGGGCCGGGGCCGAGGCGCGTGTTCCGCTCCTCGCGCTCATGCAGAAGCGGGCCTCGATGCGCGGGACCGTTCTGAGACCGCGTTCGCTGGCGGAAAAGGCGGATGCCGTCGCCGCCTTCGAGCGCGACGTCGTGCCGGCGCTCGCGGCCGGGCGGATCCGCCCCGTGATCGACTCGATCTTCCCGCTCGAGGAGGCCGCGAAGGCATTCGAGCGCCTGGAAGGCCCCGGCAAGTTCGGGAAGGTCCTCCTCGACCTGACGTGACAAGCGGGCGGGTCCGACACCTGCCGCCCGTCGCCGTCGCGATCAGCTTCGTGGACTGCATCAATCGCGGCGACGTCGACGCCCTGGGCCGGTTGATGACGGACGACCACACGCTGGAGGTGTTCGACGAGGCGCCGCTTATCGGACGCAGGGCTAACGTCGATGCCTGGCGCGGTTACACGGAGAGGTTCCCCAGCTACGTGATTCATCCGCGTCACCTGGCCGCCGAGGGCGGGACTGTCGCCATCCTCGGACACACGACCGGCTCGCATCTCGGTCTCTCGGATGCTGAGGAGAGCGGGCTCACACTGATCTGGCTCGCCGAGGTCGTCGGCGGATCGGTGCGCTCGTGGACCCTGATCGAGGACAGCGGTGACAACCGCCGCCGGGTCGGGCTCGGCCCGGGTTAGGTCCGGACTGTCCGTGCGACCGCCGCGGCGAGGCGCCCCACGCCTTCGGCCAGCACGTCCGGGTCGATACACAGCGAGACCCGGACGTACGTCTCACCGGACGGACCGAAGGCGCTGCCGGGGACGACCGTGACGGCGTGCTCCTCGAGCAGGCGTCGCGCGAACGCCCACGAGTCGCCGCCCACCGAGACCATGACGTAGAAGGCGCCGCGCGGCCGCACGAAGTCGACGCCGGCGCGCTCGAGCTGCTCGCAGACGTCGTCGCGCCGCTCGCGGTAGGCATCGCGCATCTCGGCGACGCAGTCCTGCGGACCGACCAGCGCCGCCTCGGCGCCCTTCTGCGACACGCTCGAGGCGTTGCCGACCACGGGCTCCTGAGCCTTCGCGATGGCGCCGGCTGCCTCCGAGGGCGCGACCACGTACCCGACGCGCCAGCCCGTCATCGCATACGACTTCGAGAACGTGAAGACGGTCACGACGCGCTCGGGCACGGCCACGGTCGCGGTGCTCGCGTGCTCCCCGTCGAACACGAGCTCGTCGTAGCACTCGTCCGAGATCAGCCAGAGGTCGTGGCGCTCCGCGATCTCGAGGACGGCGGCGAGGACGTCTCTGTCGTACACCGCTCCGGTGGGGTTGCCGGGGGAGTTCAGGACGATGGCTCGCGTCCTCGGGGTGACGAGGCCGCCGAGCCGCTCGAGGTCGGGCTCGAATCGCTGTGCAGGATCGAGCGGATAGAAGATCGCGCGCGCGCCGACCGCGTGCACCATGGGCGAGTAGTTCGCCCACCCCGGGTCAGGGAGCAGCACCTCGTCCCCGTCCTCGGCGAGCGTCAGCAGGGTCGTGAAGAGCCCGCCACAGCCGCCGGTGGTCACGATCACCTGCTCGAGCGAGCAATCGAGCCCGTTGCGCGCCCGCACCTTCTCGACGATCAGCTCCCTGAGGCTCGCCAGCCCACCCGAGGCCGTGTACTTCGTGAAGCCGTCACGCGCGGCCTGTCCGGCCGCGTCGATGATGTGCGCGGGCGTCGCGAAGTTCGGGTCGCCGACCCCCAGGTTCAGGGCGCCGGGATAGCGGGTTGCCAGCGCCTGCATCTCCCGGATGCCGGAATGAGGCGAACCGGTCGCTTTCGGAGCCAGCTGCGGCACGCTGCCCAGCCTAGATGATCCTCTGCCTCGGTTATCGCAGCCGAACGATCCGGCCGGGGTCGCTCGCGTAAACCGTGGGGATGCTCGGGAGCAGAGGGACGGTCTGGGGCACGGCAGAGGGCTTGATGACCTCGTCGGTGGCTGCGTCAGCCTCCTGGGTCGGAGCTTCGGGTCGGGAGATCACCTGCGCGAGGGCCTGGACGCAGCGGGCGTCGAAGGCTGCTCCGGGCGAGGTCGCGGAATTAGCCACGTGGGACGTCGTCGCGGCGCCCGCGGCGGGCCGGATGAGATCCGGCCCCTGCCTGTCGGCGCTGCGCGCCTTCGGGCCGGTCGGTGACCGGCCCCTACACTGACACCGTGAACCGCCTCGCGCAGGAGACCAGCCCGTACCTCCTCCAGCACGCGGACAACCCCGTCGACTGGTACCCGTGGGGCGAGGAGGCGTTCTCTCGCGCGCGCGAGGAGAACAAGCCGGTCCTGCTGTCCATCGGCTACTCGGCGTGCCACTGGTGCCACGTCATGGAGCACGAGTCCTTCGAGGACGACGAGACGGCCGCGCTCATGAACGAGCGCTTCGTCAGCGTCAAGGTCGACCGCGAGGAGCGTCCGGACGTCGACGGGATCTACATGGACGCGGTCGTCGCGCTCTCGGGTCACGGAGGGTGGCCGATGACGGTGTTCATGACACCGGACGGTGAGCCGTACTGGGGCGGCACGTACTTCCCGCCGGCGGCGCGAAGCGGCATGCCCGCGTTCCGCGACGTCCTGCGCGCGATGGCCGACGTCTACGCGACCCGCCGCGACGACGTCGATCGTCAAGCGGCCCAGCTCGTCGAGGCGATCCGTCGCAGCGGCGAGCTCGAGGCGGTGCGTGAGCCCCTCACGGAGAGCCTGCTGAACCAGGCCGTCCGCCAGCTGAGCCAGCAGTTCGATCCGGTCAACGGCGGCTTCGGCGGAGCGCCGAAGTTCCCGCCGGCATCCACGCTCGAGTTCTTGCTGCGGCGCTATCTCGCGACCGGCGACGATCGCGCGCTCGAGATGGCCGACCTGACGCTCGACCGCATGGCCGCAGGCGGCATCTACGACCATCTCGGCGGCGGCTTCCATCGCTACGCGGTCGACGCGATCTGGCTCGTGCCGCACTTCGAGAAGATGCTCTACGACAACGCCCTCCTCGCCTCCGCATACCTGCACGCCTTCGCGATCACGGGCAAGGAGCGGTACCGCGAGGTCGTCGAGGAGACGCTCGACTACCTCCTCCGCGAGATGCTGCTGCCGGAGGGAGGCTTCGCCTCCGCGCAGGACGCCGACACGAACGGGGAGGAGGGCCTGACGTACGTCTGGACGCTCGACGAGCTGGACGCGGTGCTCGAGCCGGACGAGGCCGCGGCCGTCGCCGCGCGCTACGGCGTCACGACGCAGGGCAACTTCGAAGGCGCCACCGTCCTCTCCGTGGTCGACCGCGACGTGGACGTGGCTCCCGAGGCGCGTCGCCGGCTGCTCGAGGCGCGACTGCTGCGACCACAACCTGCGCGCGACGACAAGGCGCTCGCGGCCTGGAACGGCTACACCCTGGCCGCGTTCGCCGAGGCCGGGCTGCGGCTCCACCGGCCCGACTACGTCGACGCGGCGCGGGCGCTCGCCGCCTTCCTGCTCGAGACCATGACCGACGAGCGCGGTCGCCTCCTGCGCACCTACCGGGCCGGGCAGGCGAAGATCGCCGGCTACCTCGACGACTACGCAAACGTCGCGAACGGGCTGCTCGAGCTCTACGCGGCAACCGGCGAGCACCGCCATCTGGCCGAGGCAAACCGGATCGCTCGGCTCGCGATCGAGCTCTTCGCCGACGACCATCGCGGCGGGTTCTTCTTCACGTCCGCCGACGGAGAGCAACTCGTCGCGCGCAAGAAGGAGCTCGACGACAACCCGACCCCGTCGGGCAGCTCCATGCTCGCCTGGGTGCTGCTCCGGCTGTCGCGAATCTACGGCGACGGCGAGCTCGAGCGGCGGGCCGTAGAGGTCTCCCGGCTCGCGTACCGCTACATGGAGCGGGCGCCCGCGGCCGTCGGCTGGCTGATGTGCGGTCTCGAGCTCCATTTCGCGCCACCGCAGGAGGTCGCTATCGTCGGGCCCGCCGACGATCCCGCGACCGAGGCTCTGCGTGACGCCGCGTTCGCTCGATTCGAGCCCAATGCCGTCTACGCCTTTGCGGAAGACGGCGACGATCCAGCCGCCTCGGAGGTCCCGCTCCTGACGGGCAAGGGACTCGTCGACGGCCGGCCGGCCGCGTACGTGTGCCAGGCCTTCGCGTGTCGTGCTCCGGTCACGGATCCCGGCGCGCTGGCGGCGGAGCTCGCCGCCGAGCCGATCCGCGTCCTCTGAAGGCCGATGGACAAGCGAACGCGGCAGAACGTGCTCGGGCAGTGGGGGGTGCGGGAGGAGGGCCCGAGGGAGCGGGCGACCGGCCGGGCGCTGCAGGCCGAGCTCGAGGGGAGTGTCGCCGAGGGACGCCCGTTGCAGCTGCGCCGGCGCCACTTCCGCCCGTCCGTCGATTCCTACGTCGCCGCGCTCGGCGGGCCGCTTCCGTACATGCTGCGCCTGCTCGAGATCGAGCGGCTGACGGTCGACCATGCCGCGACGCTGGAGGCGCGCTGGCGGGAGCTGGCCGGCGAGTGCGCCGGCAATCCGCTCGCGTTCGAGGAGCGCTGGCTTGCCGAGGTGGGCGGGTACGACTTCGACGACGTGAACCGCCTGATCGAGACGCACAACCGCTGGTATCCGGTGGAGGCCCGGCTTCCGATGGACGTGCGGCGCCGTGACTACGTCCTCGTCGGCGGCCAGCCCTACACGCGCCAGCCGCTCGACGCCGCCTGGGTGCTCGAGCGGTTCCCGGCTCGGCTAGCCGCGGTTCAGCTCGCGTAGCACGGCCGCTCTGACGGCCTCGGGCGGGAGCCCGCGCTGCTCGAGCAGCCTGACGGCAGGCCCCTCCCCGGCGCGGAGGAGGCCGAGCAGGACGTGCTCGCTGCCGATGCAGCGGTCGCCGCGACTGAGCGCCTCGCGCAGCGAGAGCTCGAGCGTCCTCTTCGCGAACGGCCCGAAGGGTCGGGCGCGACAGAAGCGCCGTTTCCCGGCTCGTGTCCGCTCGAGGGCTCCCGGGCCGAAGGCCTCCTCCACCCGGCTGCGGACCTCGTCGAGGTCGATGCCAATCGTCGCCAGCGCGTCCGCGTCACGCCTGGCCGGCCGCGGCAGCGCGCTCGCTCGTAGCTCGTCGCTCGACACGCCCAGGGAGCGGAGCGCCGCACCGGCCGCCCCGTCGTCGCTCGCCAGGCCGAGCAGAAGGTGCTCGGTGCCAAGGTAGTCGTGGCCGAGCGTGTCAGCTTCGTGCTGGGCGCGGACGACCACTTCCCGAGCCTCATCGGTAAACCGTTCGAACATCAGCGCCTCCTCCCGCGTAGCAGCCGTGCGGCGCCGTGCTTCTTGTGGACGGCTTGCTTGCTGACCCCGAGCGCGTCGGCGATCTGCCGCCAGGACCAGCCCTGCGCACGCGCGTTCTCGACCTGGAGCTCCTCGAGGGACTCGAGCAGCGCCCGCAGGGCGGCCACGGCAGCGAGCCCGACCGCCGGGTCCTTGCTCGCGGTCTCGTCTGCGAGCTTCGTGGCATCGCTCATGCCGTCAATATAGGTTGACGACCGCGAGTTGTCAACTACGGTTGACGCGACCGGCGCATCGCGAGCCCGGTGAGTATCTCCAGCACGACCCGGTTGGCGGCGAGCGCGGCGAGGTCCGCCGAGCCGTGCGCTACCGGGATCACCTCGACCACGTCGGCTCCGACGAGCTCGAGCTCGTCGGCGATCGTCCGGCAGGCCCAGTTCAGGTCGATCGGCATCATGCCGCCCGGCTCGGGCGTTCCCGTGCCCGGCGCGTAGGCGGGGTCGAGCACGTCCACGTCCACCGTGAGGAAGACCGGGCCGGAGCCGACGAGCTCGATCGCGCGCCGCACCACCTCCTCGATGCCGAGCCGGCGCACGTCGTGCATGAACAGGCTCGTGATGCCACGTTCCGCCTGCCAGGCCAGCTCCGCCTCGTGAGGCCACCAGCCGCGCAGGCCGATCTGGACGTAGCGGCGCGGGTCGACGTGGCCCTGCTCGACGAGGTTGTACATCGGCGTGCCGTGCGAGAGCCCGCGCCCGAAGATCTCCGCGGCGGTGTCGGTGTGGGTATCGAAGTGGACGAGCCCGACCGGTCCGTCCAGATGCCGGGCACACGCCCTCACGTCCGGCTCGGCGATCGAGTGGTCGCCTCCGAGCACGATCGGCATCGTGCCGGCTCGGAGCACCTCGAGCACGGTGTCCTCGATCGCCTTGTGCGAGCGGACCGCATCGGTCGGGACGATCGGTGCGTCGCCGTAGTCGACGACGCGGAGATGGCTCATCCAGTCGATCCTCGCCTCGAGATGGTACGAGGACGTCGGCGTCGCCGCCCGCACGGCGCGGGGGCCGAGGCGCGTGCCCGGCAGGTCGGAGACGAGCTCGTCGAACGGCGCGCCGACGATGGCGACGTCGAAGCCGGCGAGCTCGGCCGGGTCCTCCGTGTACGGGAGGTCCGCGAACGTGAGCAGCCCGGCCCAGACGGCCTTGTAGTCGAAGCCGTGATGCCGCCGCCAGCGCTCGATCGGATCGATCACGCGGCGAACCCTAGATGGGGGTGACAATGAGCGCTTCGTGACCGACGACCGCCTCTACCGCAACGAGCTGACCCCGGTTCACTTTCTACGCCGCAGCGCGGCGATCTTCCCGGAACGCGTGGCTGTGGTGAACGGGGAGCGCCGTCTCACGTACGGCCGGCTCGCCGACCGGGCGTGGCGGCTGGCAGGCGCGCTGCGCGCCGCCGGGTTCGAGACGGGCGACCGCGTTGCCTACCTCTGCCCGAACACCCCGGCGATGCTCGAGGGGGCCTTTGGCGTGCCGGCCGCGGGCGGGATCCTCGTCCCGATCAACATCCGCCTCACGGCGCCCGAGGTCGAGTACATCCTCGAGCACTCCGGCGCCCGCTTCGCCGTCGTCGACCACGAGCTGGCACATCTCGTCAGCGGCGCCAAGGGTGTCGAGGTGGTCGTCGACGAGGACGGCGACGACCCGCGGAACCCCTACGAGCAGTTCCTCCTTGCCGGTGCCGGATCGCCAGATCCGGCGCCGGTCACGGATGAGGAGAACGTGATCTCGATCAACTACACCTCGGGCACCACGGGGCGGCCGAAGGGCGTCATGGTCACGCACCGCGGCGCCTTCCTCAATGCGCTCGGCGAGGTGATCGAGACAGGGCTCGGGTACGAGTCGGTCTACCTATGGGTGCTGCCCATGTTCCACTGCAACGGCTGGTGCCACACGTGGGCCGTCACGGCCGTCGCCGGGCGCCATGTCTGCCTGCGCAGGGTCGAGCCGGCGCGCATCTGGGAGCTCCTCGAGTCCGAGGGCGTGACCCATGCCTGCGGCGCGCCAACCGTCTACGTGGCGCTCGTCAACGATCCCGCCGCGCGTCCTCTCACGACGCCGGTCACCGTGTCCATGGGCGGGGCGCCGCCGTCGCCGACGTTGCTCGAGCGCATGAGCGAGCTGAACTTCCGGCCCAAGCACCTCTATGGGCTGACCGAGACCTACGGGCCGTCCACGATCTGCGTCTGGAACCCGGATTGGGACGACCTGCCCGCCGCGGATCGCGCCCGCCTGCTCGCGCGCCAGGGACACGGACATGTGACCCACCACCCGGTGCGCGTCGTCGACGAGCGGCTCGACGACGTTCCCAGGGACGGCATGACGCTCGGCGAGGTCGTCATGCGCGGGAACAACGTCATGGCCGGCTACTACCGCGACCCCGAAGCTACGGCGGCCGCGTTCGACGGCGGTTGGTTCCACTCGGGCGACGTCGCCGTCTGGCACCCCGACGGCTACATCGAGCTGCGCGACCGCGCCAAGGACGTCATCATCTCCGGCGGCGAGAACATCTCGACGATCGAGGTCGAGCAGGTCGTCGTCAGGCATCCGTCGGTGCTGGAGTGCGCGGTCGTGGCCGTACCCGACGAGCGTTGGGGGGAGCGACCCAAGGCGTTCGTCGCTCTGAAGCCCGGCTCGGAGACCACCGAGCGCGAGATCATCGACTTTTGCCGCGAGCGCCTCGCTCATTTCAAGTGCCCGGCCGCCGTCGAGTTCGGCGAGCTGCCGAAGACCTCGACGGGAAAAATCCAGAAGTACGTCCTTCGCGAGCGGGAGTGGGCCGAGCGCGAACGACACATCGGCTGAGCTCGTCGGGCTTCCGTGCGTCGAGGCCCGCCGAAGGCTCGGTGGGCGCCCAGGTGGCGAGCCGATCAGTCCCCGGACGCCCGTCCTGGGCAGACGCGACAGACCGGCCCGTGAAGCGACGACCTCCGACCTACTAGCATGGGCCGCCGTCCGGCCCCGATCGAGAGGAGCTCACATGGTCTTGACAACGGGTCCGAGTGTCGAGGGACGACCGATCACCGACTACCTCGACGTCATCTCGTCCCAAGCGATCATGGGCGTCAACATCGGTAAGGACCTCATGGCAGGGATGAGGAACATTGTCGGCGGGCGATCCAAGTCGTACGAGGGCGAGATCGCGAAAGCGGTCGCCGAGGTCATGACCGAGCTGAGAATGGGCGCGGCGTCGCTTGGCGCCGACGCTGTCGTCAGCATCGACATCGACTACGAGAGCATGGGCGGCAGCATGCTCATGGTCGCCGCCAGCGGCACTGCGGTGAAGCTCGGCTGAGATCTCCGTCGAGATCGCCGGGATCGCCGCCGTCGACCGGGCAGCTGACCGCGCTCGAAGGGACGAGGGCGGGCCCCCGCCCCTCCGAGCGCGGGCTCGAGTCAGGTGGAGACCGGCTCGGCGGTCTTGTCGTCCTTCAGCCGGCGGATGAGGTCGGCGACGTCGGCAATCTCCTGCTCGAGGTCGCGCTGGTAGTCCTCCAGCCGCTGCAGCCAGTCTTCCCGGCTGAGCCGCCGGCGGCCGAGCATTCCGCGGCCGGGGCCGTAGCCGTGACGACACATGGTCACCTCCTTTCGGTCGCGTCGTTTGCGTGGCGCTCCAGAAAGCCCTCGATCTCGGCGCTCGTCCGTGCGAGCGCGTCCGCCCACCGGTCGAGCACCTCGGCGCCGCTGGCCGTCAGCTCGTACACACGCTTCGCCGGTCCCGGGATCTCCGCGTGCCACTCCGAGCGAACGAGCCCGTCTTCCTCGAGCGCGCGCAGGACGCGATAGAGATTGCCGAGATCCACGCCGCGGTCGTCGCCGGTGAGCTGCGAGACCTGCTCGAGCAGGTCGTAGCCGTGCATCGGCCGCTGTCGCAGCAGGAGCAGCAGCGCGGGCTCGACGAAGCGCTCGACGCGTGCCCGGACGAGCCAGCGATCTCCCACTCGCCACCGGCAACGGGCGACACGCCTCCGTGCATGCATGTGACTAGTATAAGTCAAAGACTGATAGCGCCGCCCGTTTCCGCCCGGGAGCCCCCAGCTATCCCAGGGCGCTCTTCGTGGTCCGGTCGGCTACGCGCGCTGCTCGGTGCGGTACCTGCGTGCTTCCTCGACGAGCGCCTCGAACAGCCGCTTGTCGTCGCCCTCCTCCGGGTGCCAGAGCACGCCGACGGCGAAGCGGCGGGCCGGGTCCTCGACGACCTCGATCGTCCCGTCGTGCGCCAGGCCCGCCGCGACGAGGCCGGCGCCCACCGTGTCGACGCCCTGGTGGTGGGACGACTTGACGCTCGTGCGCGCGCCGAGCACGCGGGCGGCGACGCTTCCCGGGTCGAGCTCGACGTCGTGCTCGGAGAAGGCGCCGAGCTTCTCGCGGTGCTCTTCGTGGCCGGTCAGCTCGGGCAGATGCTGGTGCAGCCCGCCGCCGCGCAGGACGTTCAGCACCTGCATCCCTCGGCAGATCCCGAGCACCGGCATGTCGCGGGCGAGGGCTGCGTCGAGCAGCGCGAACTCGGCCGTGTCGCGCTCCGGCTGGGTGATCGTCTTCTCGTGATTGCCGGCGCCGTACAGGTCAGGGTCGATGTCCGCACCGCCGGAGAGGATGAGGCCGTCGATGGCGTCGAGCGTCTCCTCGACCGCGTCGGCCGCCGGCGGGATGATCAGTGGCCGGCCGCCGGCGCGCTCCACTGACTGCACGTACGAGAGCGGGATGAGCGCGGCCGGAAGCACCCAGGCGCCCCAGCTGGCCTCCTGGGCGTACGAGGTGATTCCGACGAGCGGCTTCACCAGCTGAATATACGTCCAGCGCCCTCCGACGACGCCCGGCTGTTACGTGCGGCTGCCGATCGCGAGCGCGTCCATGTAGCAGGCGACGACGTCCTCCTTCGTCCACGGCTCGGGGGAGACCGTGATGAAGTAGTCGTCGAGCGCTCCGTCGGCAAGCTCGTCGAGGTCGGCCTCGCCGACGCCGCACGACGCAAGCGTCGGAAAGTCGATGTCTGCGAGCAAGCGGCGCACGGCCGTGACCGCGCGCGAGCCGTCGCGCGAGCCGTCGCCGGGCTCGCCGAATGCGTCCGCGATCCGCTCGAACAGCTCGGGCACCGCCCGGCGGTCGTGGTCCATCGTCTCGGCGAGCACGAGCCCGATTGTCAGCCCGTGCGGTAGGTGAAAGCGCCCGCCGACCGCCTGGGCGATGGAGTGCTCAGAGCCGCAGTCCGAGATGTTCATCGAGAGCCCGGCCATCATGCTCGCGCACATCATGCGGCTCCGGGCCTTACGGTCGCCGCCGTCGCGCACGACGGCCGGGAGCGCGGCGGACCCGAGCCTGATCGCCTCGAGCGCGATCGCGTCACCCACCGGCGTCCTCGTCTCGACGACGATTGCGGCGATCGCCTGGGCGATCGCGTCGATCCCGGAGTGGGCGGTCGGCGCTGACGGCAGACCGTAGGTCAGCTCCGGGTCGACGAGCGCATGCTGCGCTCGCAGGAAGGGGTTCGCGATTCCGGCCTTCCGGTTCGTCTCGGCGTCGGTGATGACTGCCCCACCGGACACCTCTGAGCCTGTGCCCGCAGTCGTGGGAATGGCGACGAGCGGGACCACGGGCGGCTCGTAGGCCACCTCGCGGGCAGCGAAACGCCGGAAGGGCTCGCGCTGGCTGACGACGAGTCGAGCCGCTTTGGCCGTATCGATGACGGAGCCACCGCCGATCGCGACGACGGCGTCGGCATCGGAAGCGGCGAGCCTGTCCGCTGCGTCCTCGACGTCGTCGATCGTCGGCTCGCCCGCGGACTTCGCGTAACGACCCGCTTCCTCGAGCCCATGGAGGGCGCTCGCCACGGCTGGAACGCCTTGCATGAAGTCGTCGACGATTACGAAGGGTCGTGAGGTGCTCTCGGCGGCCAGCACGTCGTTCAGCGCCGCGACCGCCCCCTCGCCGAAGCGGATCCTGACCGGCAGGTGGTTTCCGAATGGGGGTATCGGCTCAGCCACGCTCGAACATCCTCTCCCGCTCGTAATCCGTTACGACCCGGTCGTACAGCCGCTGCTCGGCCCGGGCGTAGTTGAGGTAGTGATCGACGACGTCGTCGCCGAAGGCGGCCCGCGCCAGCGTCCCTTGCTCGAGCGCCGAGACAGCCTCTCGCAATGCGCGCGGGAAGCGCTCGGCCCCCTCCGCCGCGTAGGCGTTGCCTTCGTAGGGCGGCGGCAGCTGCAGCTCGCGCTCGATGCCGTCGAGCCCGGCCGCGAGCAGGGCCGCGTAGGCGAGGTAGGGGTTGCAGTCGGCGCCGGGGATCCGCGCCTCCACGCGGAAGGAGCTGCCCCGGCCGACGACGCGGAAGCCCGTCGTCCGGTTGTCGTGCGCCCACGTGATCGTGTTGCCGGCCCACGTGCCGGCTCCGGCGAAGCGCTTGTACGAGTTCACGTTCGGCGCCATGAACACAGCGAGCTCCCTGATGCCGGCGAGCTGACCGGCGAGGAAGTGCCGGCAGAGCTCGGACTCCCCTTCGAACGCGTTGCGGCCGTCCTGCCAGAGGCTCACGTGGATGTGGCACGAGCTGCCGATCCAGCGGTGGTCGGGCTTGGCCATGAACGTCACCGAGCAGCCGTTCTGCTCGGCGATCTCCTTCGCCCCGTGCTTGTACACGACGTGATGGTCGCCCGACGTCACCGCGTCGGAGTAGCGAAACGTGATCTCGTGCTGACCCGGCCAGGCCTCGGCCTTGGACGCCTCGACCGGGATGCCGGCCGCCTCCATGCCCTTGCGGAGCTGGCGGATGAACGGCTCGTCGAAGCCGGGAGCGAGCAGGTGCGCGTCGGTCACGTACCGGGAGGAGGGGCTCAGCTTCGTGTACCCGTTCGCATGTGCCTCTGCGTAGCTTTCGCGCAGGAGGAAGAACTCGAGCTCCGAGCTGACCTTGGGCTCGAAGCCGGCCGCTCTGGCCCGTTCGACCTGCTGCGCCAGGATCCGTCGGGGCGACTGCTCGACGGGGCGTCCGTCGAACCAGCTCGGGTCGCAGATCACGAGCGCCGTCGCCTCGTGCCAGGGGATGCGCCGGAGCGAGCTGAAATCAGGGCGCAGCAGGAAGTCGCCGTAGCCCAGCTCGATGCTCGAGATCGCGTAGCCGGGCGTCGTGTCCGACTCGATATCGAGCGTCAGGAGCGAGTTGCACACGTCGATCCCATGCTCTGCATGCTCGGCGAAATAGCGGCCCGTCGTCCGCTTGCCGACGAGGCGGCCGTGCATGTCGACGAGCGCGACGACGACCGTGTCGATCGTCCCCGTCCTCGACCTCGCCGCTCAGCTCGTCGAACGTGAGCATCGTCAGATGGTTGATCGGAAAGTGTGGTGCCGGCGGGGACGGCGGAGACCGAGCATGAGGACGGGATCATGCCTCGTGCGTATCGGCAGATACGTGCGAGGCACGAGCATGGCCTCGAGCGACGGTATCGGCCGCCATCCGGCGGTGCCACGGTTGCCGGTCAATTTCCGATCGATCATCTATCCCCGCTCGTAGAGCCGCTCGCGCTCGTAGCCCGTGACGACCTCGTCGAAGAGGTGCTGCTCCGTGCGCGCGTAGTTGAGGTAGTGGTCGACGACGTCGTCGCCGAGCGCACCCCGTGCGACGGTGCCCGACTCGAGCGCCTCGATCGCCTCGTACAGCGTCGACGGGAACAGCTCGGCGTCGGACTCGTACGCGTTGCCCTCGAGCGGCGGCGGCAGCGCGAGCCCGTTCTCGATCCCGTGCAGACCCGCAGCGAGCAGCGCGGCGAACGCGAGGTAGGGGTTCACGTCGCCCCCGGGGATGCGCGTCTCGGTACGCAGCGCCTGCCCGTGACCGACGACGCGGAAGCCGCACGTCCTGTTGTCGCGACCCCAGGCGAGGGTGGTCGGCGCCCAGCTTCCGGCGGCGAAGCGCTTGTAGGAGTTCACCGTCGGGGCCAGGAAGATCGCGAGCTCCCGCAGGCATGCGACCTGGCCGGCGAGGTACTGCTGGAACACCTCCGACTCGCCCTCGAAGGCGTTCTCGGCATCGCGCCAGAGGCTCGAGTGGACGTGGCAGGAGTTGCCGATCCACGTCTCGTCCGGCTTGGCCATGAACGTGATCGCGCAGCCGCTCGCGTGAGCCATCTCCTTGGCGCCGTTCTTGTAGACGACGTGGTTGTCCGCCATCGTGACCGCCTCGGCGTAGCGGAAGTTGATCTCCTGCTGCCCCGGCCAGGCTTCTCCCTTCGAGCTCTCGACGCGGATGCCGGCCTGGTGCATGCTGTTGCGGATCCGGCGCAGGAGCGGCTCGTCGTATGTCGTCGCGAGCACGTGGTAGTCGAGGATGTAGGGCACCGACGGCGTGAGGTCGCGGTAGCGCTTCGCGTGCGCCTCGGTGTACGTGTCGCGGAAGAGGTAGAACTCGAGCTCCGAGCCGAACATCGGCTCGAAGTCGAGCGTCCTCGCACGCTCGACCTGCGTTCGCAGGACCTGCCGCGGCGACGGTGCGACAGGCGCGCCGTCCGGCCACTCGACGTCGCAGAGGACCAGCGCCGTCGCCTCGAGCCACGGGATCCGGCGGAGAGTCGCGAGGTCGGGCCTGAGGACGAAGTCGCCGTATCCGCGGGCCCAGCTGGCGAGCTCGTAGCCGGGTACCGGCTCCATCTCCATGTCGACCGTGAGCAGGTAGGTGCAGCCCTCGACTCCGTGCTCGGCCACGCCGGCCTCCACGAAGTGCTCCCCGTGGACGCGCTTGCCCACGAGCCGGCCCTGCATGTCCGTGAAGGCGACGACGATCGTGTCGATCGAGCCGCTCCTGACGGCGGCCTTCAGCGTCTCGAGCGTCAGCACGCGCGCAATCCTACGCGGGTCCCGCCCGCCTTCCCGAGACAGGCGTCGGTCGTGCGCCCTTGGCGTCGAGCGAGCGCTATCCTGCGCGCATGGCCACGGCGTCGTTCGCGGGGCCGCTCGTCCGGGTCTGGCATTCGGCCGCCTGGTGGCTCGACCTGGCCGGTCGGCAGTGCTGCGCAGGGCGTTCGCAGCTCGCCGTCAGACGCTCGCTGGTACGAAGAGCAGGCGTCGATCCAGGTCACCGGCCGGGCGAGGGGACGCTTCGGTGACGAACGAGGAGAGCAGCGTCCGGAGCGAGCTCGCTGTCCTCGCGTCCGACGAGTCCGGCCGCCGCCTGCTCCAGCTTGCCCTGCGCGGCCTCCAGGAGTCGGGCCGAGGGCTGACGTACGGCTGCTGGGTGAAGAAGGACGGCGGCGTCTCGGGGTGCCTCTTCCAGCACGCCTACTGGCAGGGCGCAAGCGAGGGCCTGTTCGCACCGGTGGAGCTGACGCCGAGCGGCGAGCTCAAGAGCTTCGTCGGCGACGCGGACTTCGCGCTCGTCCTGCGTGCCATTCGCGCGTTCGACGCGCTCGGGCGCCGACGCTTCCTGCGCTGGCGGCGAGGCGCATTTGGGCTCCCGGTGCGACGCCTCGACGAGTCCGCATGGCGCTCGGAGGTCGAGCGGATTCTGGTCGACGTGCTCGCCGAGTCGCCGCCGACGGAGCGGCGGCAGGCGACGTCCGCCCCGGCGACGTAGGGGCCGGATCTCATCCGGCCCGCGAGCCGGCGGGTGCTTCCGACTCGGCGATCTTCTTCAGCCGGCGCATCTGCTTGGAGGCGATGCGGCGCGCCACGAATGCGAAGAAGGCCGCGGCCGGCCGGGCGAGACCCGTCGCGTCCGCCCCGGTGGCGGTGTAGTCGAGCTGTGTACGGTCTCCGAGATCGCGGAGACGGTAGTCGACGTCGAAGGCGAACTTCTCGTTGCCCATGCGGACCGCGAGGTGACGCGGCTTGTCGTATGCGGTCACCTCGCCGTCGTACTCGGCGACCTGCCTGCCCCGGCGGATCCGCTGCGTGAAACGGGTGCCGACCGGGTTCGCCTTGCTCCGCGGAGTCCTGTAGACGGTCTCCTCGAGACCAAGCATCCAGAGCTTGATCTTCTGGGGGTCGTCGACGAGCGCGAAGACGCGACCGATCGGCGCGTCGATCTCGAGCCTGTGCCGTACGACCACCGGTGCCTCCTACTCTCACATCCCGCATGAGCGCGTTCCCGTGCGTGACGCCCTGGACGCAGCGCGTACTCTTGGAGTGGACGATATTGCGACGGGAGGTGTCATGCTCTTCCAGAAGAAGCACAAGCTCGAGTTCCCGACCGCCGACGAGGCTCTGCCCGGCCGCGACGAGCGCGTGCCAGTTCCCGCGCGCCACGACGTGCTCGGGAACCCACTCGTCCCGCCGTTTCCGGACGGGTTCGAACAGGCCGTCGTCGGCATGGGGTGCTTCTGGGGGGCCGAGCGCAAGTTCTGGCAGGCGCCCGGCGTCTGGACGACTGCAGTCGGCTATGCGGGCGGTCACACGCCCAACCCGAGCTACGAGGAGGTCTGCTCGGGGCGGACCGGCCATACCGAGGCCGTGCTCGCCGTCTTCGACCCGGCGCAGACAAGCTTCGAGGAGATGCTCCGCGTCTTCTGGGAGAACCACGATCCCACCCAGGGCATGCGCCAGGGGAACGACGTCGGTACGCAGTACCGCTCGGCGATCTACTGGATGAACGAGGCCCAGCGTGAGGCGGCGGAGGCCTCGCGGGCGAGCTTCCAGGACGCGCTCTGGAAGGCGGGTCACGGCGAGATCACGACGGAGCTCGCCCCGGCGGGGCCGTTCTACTACGCCGAGCCCTACCACCAGCAGTACCTCGCGAAGAACCCGCGGGGCTACTGCGGCCTCGGCGGCACCGGCGTCGCCTGCCCGGTGGGTGTCGCACAGGCGTAGGGGCCGGATCTCATCCGGCCCGTCGGTGCCGGCGGTCGGGCGCATCGTCACGGCCTGAAGGCCCGCGACCGGGCCGCATGAGATGCGGCCTCTACGCGGACCAGCTACTCGCGTCTGTGCGGATCCCATGGCGCTTGCCTCGTGTGGCGCACGGCGCTATCCTCGCCCGACTGTCCGGTCAGTCAGGCCGGGCCGAGCCGGGGGTTCGGGACGATCGTGGAGCGGGCTTTCCAGACCGAGCGTCTCGTGGGATCGCCGCGGCCGTGCGCCGTAACGGAGGCCGCCAACCACCTGGGCCCGGCCGGCGTCTCATGAAGGCAGGGCGATGAGGCATCCGAAGGACAGATCTGGAGTCACACGCCGTCAGCTTCTGCGGGGTGCGGCCGCGGCTGCGGCCGGCACCGGCGTTGCCGGAGCGCTCGTCGCGTGCCAGAACACGACGACGCCGATCGGCTTCTGCGAGGACACGGGTACCGAGGCCGGCGGCAGCGGCGACGGAGCGAGCGCCGGCGGGAACGGCGGCACCTCGAGCCTGGTCGTCGCGAAGCCGGTGGGGCCGGGCGGGCTGCCGCTGCCGCGGAACGACAACAGCGTCCAGTGGGCGATCACGGACGACAACCCGATGCTGGCCGACGGGGTGGCACCGGAGGGTGGGACGCTCCGGATCTACAACTACGCCGACTACATCGACCCGGGGCTCATCAAGAAGTTCGGGGAGGAGTTCGACTGCGAGGTCGCACCCGGGACGTACGAGTCCGCCGACGAGGCGATCGCGAAGCTCACGTCGGGCGCTGTTCCGTACGACGTCCTCATCGGGCTCAGCGGCAGCAACATCGTGCAGCTGATGGCGAGACAGCTGCTGCAGCCGCTCAACCACACCTACCTCCCGAATCTCGAGGCGAACGTCTGGCCCGAGCTGCGGGACCCGTTCTACGACCGCGGCGCGACGTACACCGTGCCGTACGTCGTCTGGCAGGACGGCATCGGTTGGCGCAACGACGAGATCGACGTAGACATCGCCGCGATGGAGGTTCCCTGGGACATCTTCTGGGAGTGCGGCCAATGGCCCGGTAAGGTCGGCGTCCTCAACGACAAGCGCGACACCCTAAGCATGCCCATGCAGCGAGACGCGATGCGGGGTGGCTACGTCGTCGACGTCAACACCGAGGACCCCGATCTGATCGCCAAGGCAGGCGCGGACCTCACGGAGCTCGACGGCCTTTGCAACGTCAAGGTGGTGATCACCTCGTACCAGACGCTGCCGGAGGCGAAGAGCTTCCTGCACCACACGTGGTCGGGTGATTTGCTCGCGGGTGCCCTCTACTACCTCCCCGAGGGAACGCCGGCGGACGTGCTGTCGTACTGGGGGCCCGAGAAGGGCGGCGTCGTCCAGAACGACTTCATCGCTATCACGAATGCGGCGGAGAAGCCCGCGCTCGCCCACGCGTTCCTCAATTTCATGCTCGACGAGCAGAACGCCTACGACAACATGGTCAACTTCAACGGCTACATCCCGCCCCAGAACGGGATCGACGCCGACAGGCTCATCTCCGATGGCCTGATCCCGGAGACGCTCGCGGGCGCCGTGACCCGCCCCGAGCAGTTTGCCGGCAACCAGGAGCTGCTCCAGCTCACCGTCGAGGGCGAGCGGCTCTGGGACCAGGCGTGGTCGAAGTTCCGGGGCGGCTAGTGCCGGACACGGCACTAGAGGTCGCACGCTGATGGAGGGGCGCTGGATCTGGCGGTTGCTCGCGCTGCCCGGCGTCGTCTGGCTCTCGCTCTTCTTCCTGATCGCCTTCTACGCGGTGGTGTGCGTCGCGTTCGGGAACACGAACACGCTCAACGAGGTCGTCCCGTTCTGGAGCCCGACCCAGTGGAACGTCGGCTACGTGATCGGAGTGCTCGAGAACATCTGGAACGGCGAGCAGTTCCTCACCGTCTTCCTGCGCACGCTCGCGTATGTGGCCATCGCGCTCGCCCTCTCGTTGCTCGTCGGCTACCCGGTCGCGTACTTCTCGGCGCGTCACGCCGGCCGCTGGAAGGGGCTCCTGCTCCTCGCGCTGGTGCTGCCGTTCTGGATCAACTACCTGATGCGGATGCTCGCGTGGGTGAATCTGCTGGCGGAGGACGGGTGGGGGACGAAGGTCCTGCACGCCCTCTCGATCGACCAGCTCTTCATCAGCCTCGGCTTGCTCTCCAGCGAGGGCGGCTGGCTCGAGGGACAGCCGTCGACCGTTGTCATTGGGCTCATGTACGGCTACATCCCGTTCCTCATCATCCCGCTCTTCGCGGCGCTCGACCGCATCGACCAGCGTCAGATCGAGGCGGCGCGCGATCTCGGTGCGAGCCCGTTCAGCGCCTTTCGCCGCGTCACCCTGCCGCTCTCGATGCCGGGGATCCTGGCCGGCGTCGTGCTGATCGCCCTGCCGATGTTCGGCGACTACTACACGCCTGACATCCTGTCCGCCTCGCCCGGGACGTCGATGATCGGCAACCAGATCGACCAGCTCACGCGCCAGGGATCGGAGAAGGTCGTGGGCGCGGTGCTGACGATCCTGCTCGCGCTCTTCCTGCTCCTGCTGATGCTCTACTACCTGCGCTACACGCGGCGGCAGGGCTCAGGGGTGGCCGAGACATGAGGCCCCCCCATGCACGCGCGTTCCTCGGGCGGCGCTGGCGGTGGCCGGCCGAAGGGGACAGTATGGGGAATACGGCCCCGGAGAGCCGGGTGCCGCCAGCGACGCCAGGCGGCGGCGGAGGCCGGCTCCGCCGGCCGCGAGCAGCCGCCGGCGAGGGGCGCGCGTGAGTTGGCTGCGGAATCCGTGGGGACGCCCGCGCTTCCTGCCGCTCGTCTGCGCGCTCTACATCATCTGGACGGTCATTCCTGTCGGGATCGCGATTCTCTTCGCGTTCAACGACGGCCGCTCGCGTACGACCCTGCAGGGGCTCTCGCTGCGGTGGTTCACCGGGGACGAGACCGGGAGCGTCCTCCACGATCCAGCGCTGCAGTCGGCGCTCAAGCACACCCTGTTCCTCGCCGTCGTCTGCGTCGCCATCGCCGTGCCCCTCGGTGTCGCGCTCGCGCTCGGCCTCCAGCGCTGGCGAGGCCGGGGCAGCGGGGCCGTGAACACGATGATGCTCCTGCCGCTCGTGACCCCCGAGCTGGTGATGGGCGTGGCGCTGCTCCTCCTCTTCCTCCAGATCTTCAGCTTCATCAGCCTCGGGACCTGGGCGCAGATCATCGGTCAGGTGACGTTCGCGATCTCCTACGTCGTCGTCATCGTCCGGGGGCGACTCGTCACGATCGGGCGGGACTACGAGGAGGCGGCGGCGGATCTCGGCGCGCCGGGGCGCGACCGGCTCTTCCGCGTGCTCGTGCCGCTGCTGGCGCCCGCCATTCTTGCCAGCGCCGCCGTCTGCTTCGCCGTGTCGATCGACGACTTCGTCATCACCCAGTACCTCGCGGCCGGGGCTGACACGACGACGGTGTCGATGCTTCTCTACGCGACGGCCCGCGGCGCTCCCACGCCGGCGCTCAACGCCCTCGCCACCATCACGCTCGTGATCACGCTGATCACCCTGGCCCTTGCATACGTCGTGTACCGCCGCTTTGCCGGCGGACAAACGGCCACCGCCGTAGCGACGCTGGACGCCTGATGGAAGGCGAGGTCCGTCTCGAGTCGCTCGTCAAGCGCTTCGGCGACGACGTTGCCGTCGACGGAATCGACGTCGACATGCCGCCCGGCGAGTTCTTCACGCTGGTCGGGCCCTCCGGCTGCGGCAAGACGACGACGCTGCGCATGATCGCCGGCTTCGAGCGTCCGACGAGCGGCCGGATCCTCCTCGACGGCGTCGACGTCGCCCAGACGCCGCCGCATCGTCGCAACGTCAACACGGTCTTCCAGAGCTACGCGCTCTTCCCTCACCTGACCGTGGCCGACAACGTCGCCTTCGGGCTCAAGTACAAGCGGCTGAGCAAGGCGGAGCGCCGCAAGCAGGTCGGCGAGATGCTCGAGCGCGTGCGGCTGACGGGGTTCGAGGCGCGCAAGCCCGACAGGCTCTCGGGCGGCCAGCAGCAGCGTGTGGCCCTCGCGCGCGCCCTGATCCTGCGGCCGCGGGTGCTCCTCCTCGACGAGCCGCTCGCCGCTCTCGACGCGCGCCTGCGGAAGGATCTCCAGGTCGAGCTGAAGTCGCTCCAGTCCGAGATCGGGGTGACGTTCGTGTTCGTCACGCACGATCAGGAGGAGGCGCTCACGATGAGCGATCGCATCGCGGTCATGAACGGCGGCCGCGTCGAGCAGGCCGGCCCGCCGCAGGCCGTCTACGAGGAGCCGGAGACGCTGTTCGTGGCCGACTTCCTGGGCGTGTCGAACCTGATTCCCGCAGAGGCGGGTGGGTCCGACGGCGACGGTTGCGTGCTCACCGTCGGCGAGCAGCGGCTCCGTGCCGGCCAGGGCGCGACCGCGGCGCGTGGCGAGGTGAAGGCGATGGTTCGGCCCGAGCGTGTGCGAGTCGAGCCGCACGCCACCGACGGTGAGAACCGGCTGCCCGGCCTCGTCGAGCATGTCGTCTTCCTCGGCAGCTTCCGCGAGCTGCGCGTTCGAATCGTCGGTGGCGCGCTCGTGAAGGTCATCACGCCGAACGACGGCGCAGCCCACGCCTTCGAGCAGGGCGCGGCCGTCACACTGCATCTTCCGGCCGACTCGATCCGGGTGCTCGCTCCACAGGAGTGACGGCCGGCTCCGAGCCGTCGGGGCCACTACAAGGGATGGACGGCCGCTAGCTCGACTGACGCCTGGCCGGGCCGGATGAGATCCGGCCCCTACACGGCGTGGACGGCCGCTAGCGCGGCCGCCCGCGCCTCCGCCACCTCGTCGTCGCGGCCGGAGACGATGAGACGACCGGAGGCGCCGAGCATGGCCGCGTAGACGAGCTTCACGCCGGCGCGCTTCTCGGCCTCGTTCGCAGCGGCAGCGACGTAGGCCGCGGGCTGGAGCTCGAGCAGGAACATGGTCTCGCCCTCGAGGAGCAGGCTGGCCGAGCGCAGGCGGTTGACGAGCTGAGCCTGGTTCGCCTCGACGCGCGTGATCGTCTCCTCGGCGATCAACTCCGGGCGCGTGGCATCGGCGCGGGCGAGGTGCAGCCGCTCGAGGATCACCTCCGCGGCGACGCCGATCGAAGCGGGGTCCCGGCCGTGCAGCTCCAGCGTCCCGAACTGGCGCTCGACCACCTGCAGCCCGCAGCGCACGTCCGCGTTCTTGACCGCCGCGTCCACGAGCGAGAAAACCGCGTTCGCGGGCGCGACCTCGACGTACAGCTGCGCCATGCCGGCGTACGGCGGGTCGCCCTGACACGTCTGGGCCACGTAGGCTGCCCACTGCGGCTGCATTGCGTCGATCTCGACGAACGCGCGGAGCTCAGCCACGTTTGTGTAGGGGCCGGATATATCCGGCCCGAGCGGTTGCCGGAAGCGTCACCGGGCCTCGTCGACGATCGCGACGACGGCCGCGTCTGCGGCGACGCTGCGGAGGCCGTCGAGCTCTCGCACGGCGGCGCCCGTCGCCACGAGGACGAGATCTCCGAGGCCGGCGCCGACCGCGTCGACGGCGACGAGCTCGGGCCCGTCACCCTTCTCGGGCGTGACGTTGAGGAGCTTGTAGTCAGCCAGCCCCGGCGCCTTGACCGTCGCGACCGTGCTTCCTACTACGCGGCAGAGCTGCATGTCATCCTCCTCGCTGCGGGTCATGCACCGAGCGATCGCCGGCGCCGACCCGCGCGTTGGGCGGGTACGGCTCGAGGTCGTTGACGAATCCCGGCTGGGCCTCGACGCGCGCCAGCCAGCCTCCAACAGCCGGGAACGCGTCCATGTTGATGCCGGACTCATGCGCGATGTGCGTGTACGCGTAGAGCCCGATGTCGGCGACCGTGTAGCGGCCGCCGGTGAGGAAGTCGTTCCCGGCGAGGCCCCGCTCGAGCGCCTCGAGCGCCGCCCGGCCGGCCTCGAGCTTCTGCTCGAACACCTCGGGGCGCTGCTCATCGCGACCGGTGAGCCGCCAGAAGCGCGCGGTGCCGACGTTGGGCTCGAGCAGGTTCTGCTCGAAGAAGAGCCACTGGTGCACGCGGGCCCGGCCGAGGCGGTCGCCGGGCAGGTACGGCGTTCCCTCGGCGAGGTAGAGCAGGATGGCGTTCGACTCCGGGAGGCATTCGCCGTCGGCGAGCTCGAGGACCGGCGTCCGACCCGCCGGGTTACGCGCGAGGTACTCGGCGCTCAGCGTCTCGCCGGCGAAGAGGTCGACGGGCACGCGCTCGTAGCGCAGGCCGAGATGAGCCAGGAGGATCCTCGCCTTGAGGCAGTTTGCCGAGGGCCCGAAGTCGTACAGGCGCAGCGACGTCATCCGGTCATCCCAGCGTGGCGCGTAGGCGCACGCCGCGATCCAGCTCGTTCCACGGGATGATCGCGTCGATCGCGGCCTGGATCCGGTTGATCGCCATGAGCAGATGCTCGATCACGACCGCGAACTCCTCGGCCGTGTCCGGCCGCCACTCGCGGAGCACCTCTGCCGCACGCCGGATCAGCGCCACCGTCTCGGCCATCTCCCACTTCGCGGTACGGGCGGCGATCCGGTCGAGCAGCAGTGCGGAGACCTCGGTCAGCTCGGGCAGGCGCAGGTCGCCGGCGAGGGCGGCCTGGCGGCACACCTGTAGCTGCTCGCCGGCCCAGAACAGATCGAAGTTGCAGTAGAGGACGCATGGCACGTTGCCCATGGGCGGCAGCGAGAAGCTCCGCAGGCGAGTCACGTCGGGCGGCTCGCCGACCCAGCGCTCGGCCGTGAACTGCCGCAGCTCGTCGACGAGCTCGGTGGCGCTCCGGCGACCCACTACGAAGGCTCCAGCCGCACGGGCAGGTGACCCGCCTCGAGAAGGCGCCGACCGCAGCGTCCGAGCCCCTCGAGGTTCGAGCGCACCCGCGCGAAGTAGGAGACCTCGCCGAACGGCTGGGTCTCGCCGTAGAAGAGGCAGATCGTCTGCCTGCCGGGGTAGTAGCCGATGTCGCCGGCGACGACGTTCAGCTTCGGATTCTCCTGCTCGGCGAAGAACGGCACCATGATGATGGTCTCCTCGCCGGCGAACTTGGCATGCACCATCGTCCCGTCCAGGGGCAGCACCGAACGCATGTAAGCGCAGATATGCGGGGCGTCGTCCTCGAGCAGCTCGGCCTCGATGACCTCTGCCTCGCAGATGATCCGGAACGCGCCCATTACTCCTCGGTGGCGGGCAGCACCCTGGCGACGTCGTCGTGCGGCCGCGGGATCAGGTGTGCGGAGACGAGCTCCCCGACCTTCTTGGCAGCGGTGGCGCCGGCGTCGATCGCGGCCTTGACCGCGCCCACGTCACCCGTGACGACGACGGTGACGTAACCGCCGCCGATCGACTCCCGACCCACGAGCGTGACATTCGCAGCCTTCACCATCACGTCAGCGGCCTCGATCGCGGCAACGAGCCCCCGCGTCTCGATCAACCCCAGCGCTCCGTTCATGTGTCCTCCTCTGTCGGTCGGGTCGGATGAGATCCGGCCCCTACACCTTCACGACACGGTTCGGGATTCGTAGGGGCCGGATATATCCGGCCCCTACATCTGCCGAGCTCCTCATTCCGCGTACCAGTCGAACCGCTCCGTTCCGATGTTCACGTGCACGTTCTTCGTCTCGAGGTACTCCCAGAGCGACTCGAGGCCGAGGTCGTGGCCGGTGCCGCTCTCCTTGTAGCCGCCGAAGGGCGCCTCGCTCGGGTAGGCGCTGAAGTGGTTGACCCAGATCGACCCCGCTTCGAGCCGGTGCGCTACCCGATGGGCGCGACCCGCGTCGCGCGTCCAGACACCCGCGGCGAGCCCGTAGCGCACGTCGTTCGCAAGGCGCACCGCCTCTTCCTCTCCGTCGAACGGGATGACGACGACGACCGGGCCGAAGATCTCCTCCTGGGCGATCCGCATGTCGTTCGTCACGCCGGCGAACACCGTCGGCTCGATGAAGTTGCCGGCGGCGAGCTCCGGGTCGTCGGGCCGCTTGCCTCCGAGCACGACCGTCGCGCCTTCCGCCTTGCCGATCTCGACGTACTCGTAGACCCGGTCGCACTGGCGTTTGTTGATGAGGGCGCCGAGCTGCGTCTCCCACCGGGGCGGCAGCCCGATCCGGATCCGGCCCGCCTTGTCCGCGAAGCGCTGCACGAACTCGTCGTAGACGGGGCGCTCGACGAGGACCCGCGAGCCGGCCGAGCAGACCTCTCCCTGCGCGAGGTAGATGCCGAACACCGACCCGATGACCGCCTGGTCGAGGTCGGCGTCGGCGAAGACGATCGACGGCGACTTGCCGCCGAGCTCCAGCGACACGCGCTTGATCGTGCCCGCGCCCGCGCGCATGACCGAGCGGCCCGTGACGGTCGAGCCCGTGAACGCGAGCTTGTCGACGTCGGGGTGCTCGGCGAGCGCGGCCCCGGCAAGCTCGCCGAGCCCGGGAACCACGTTGAAGACGCCCGGTGGAGCTCCGGCCTCCAGGCAGATCCGGCCCAGCTCGAGGCACGTGAGCGGTGCGAGCTCGGGTGCCTTGAGGACGACGGTGTTCCCCGCCGCCAGCGCCGCCGATCCCTTGCGGCAGGCGATGTGGAGCGGGAAGTTCCACGGGATGATCATGCCGACCACGCCCATCGGCTCCTTGCGCACGTAGTCGAGGGACGCTTTCGGGAGCGCGAGCACACGGCCGTCGATCGTCCGGACGAGCCCCTGGTAGAACCGCCACGGGTCCCAGCACGCCGGAAGGTCGACGAGCGCCGCCTCGCGGATCGGCTTGCCGACGTCGTGGCTCTCGACCTTCGCGAGGTACTCCTGCTCGGCCTCGATCAGCTCCGCGATGCGGAGCAGGATCCGAGCCCGTTTGTCCGGATCGAGGTCGCGCCATGCCGGGAACGCAGCCCGCGCCGCGCGTACCGCGCGGTCGACGTCCTCGGCCTGGGCGGCGGCGACCTCCACGATCGTCCGGTTCGTGGCCGGGTCGATCGTCGGCACCGTCTCGCCGGCGGCGGCGTCCACCCACTCGCCGCCGATCAGCAGCCGCGACTGCAGGCGCTCGTAGTCGGGCAGCCCCTCGACACGTTGTTCCGAGCTCGGCACGTTCCGTGACACATCTGTAGGGGGTCTGACCCCATGGGTCAGACCCCTCGACAGGCCCGAAAGAGCCGGTGGCGGAAGCCCGCCCGCCCCGGGGCGGGGCGGTGGCGGTGGGCTCACGACGGCCGGCCCGCCGCTCGAGACGCCGCGCGTCAGGCCGCTGAGCGCGGGGGAGGGCAGCCCCCCGGCACCGGGACGCGCCGGAGCGGCGACCGTCGCGGTGGGCGTCACGGTCGAGTAGGTGGAGCCCTCGACGAGCCGGATGCCGAGCAGATCGGCGGCGTCTCTGGCCGCGTCCGTGAGCACGGTGTGCTCGCGGAGCATGAGCTCCCGCTCGCCCGTCTCCGCGAGCCGCTGGACGTCGTCGGCGGTGACGACGTGCTTCACCGGTCTCGGATCCTCCCGATCAGCGGGATGCCGGTGATCGCCTCCGCCTCGAGCGTGAGCGAGCGGAGGTCTTCCGGCTCCAGGTTGTGGACGTCGGACTTGCCGCAGCAGCGGGCGAGCATCTGGATCTCCATGGTCATGGCGTTGATGAAGTTGACGACCCGTTCGGTGGCGGCGTCGACCTCGAGGCGGGCCGCGAGCTCGGGATCCTGCGTGGTCACGCCGACCGGGCAGAGCCCCGTGTGGCACTCCCGGCAGGTGCCGGGCGTCACGCCGAGCTTCTCGTAGTCCTCGACGTAGAGCGGGGCGTTGCAGTTGAGGGCGATCATCGCCGCGGTCGCGATGTACGCGGCGTCGGCGCCGAGCGCGAGCGCTTTCGCGGCGTCGATGCCGGAGCGGATGCCGCCGGCCGCGATCAGCTGGATCTCGCCGTACTTGCCGATGTCGATGAGCGCCTCGCGCGCCTCGACGACCGCGGCGAGCGTCGGGATGCCGGTGTGGTCGAGCAGGAGAAGGGGAGACGCGGCGGTGGCGCCCTCCATCCCGTCGATGACGATGACGTCGGCGCCGGCCTTGGCCGCGAGGCGCACGTCGTCGAAGACCCGGCAGGCGCCGAGCTTCACGTAGACCGGCACCCGGTGGTCGGTCGCCTCCCTGATCTCCTCGATCTTGAGGCGCAGGTCGTCGGCCCCGATGAAGTCGGGGTGGCGGACGGGCGAGCGCTGGTCGACGCCGACCGGCAGGTCACGCATGTTCGCGACCTCGTCCGAGACCTTGAAACCGAGCAGGACGCCGCCGGTGCCAGGTTTCGCTCCCTGGCCGATCACGATCTCCACCGCGTCGGCCTGCTTCATGTGGTGCGGGTTGTTGCCGTAGTGGCTCGGCGTGACCTGGTAGACCAGCGTCGTCGAGGCGGCGCGCTCGCGGTGGTGCATGCCGCCGTCGCCGGTCGTGGTCGACGTGCCGACCAGCGACGCGGCCCGGCCGAGCGCCTCCTTCGCGTTCCCCGACAGGGCGCCGAAGCTCATGCCGGAGATGCAGATCGGGGTCGAGAGGACGACGGGGTTCTCGGAGCGTGTGCCGAGCACCGTCGTGGTCTCGCAGCGCTCCCGGTAGCCCTCGAGCGGGACTCGGGAGAGGGTGCACGGGATGAACGTGAGGTCGTCGAAGCTCGGTACCCGCCGCGTCGTCGAGAACGCGCCCATGACGTAGCGCCCGAGCTGGGCCTTGCGCTGGATGTCCTCGATCGTCTCGAGTGACCACACGTGCGAGGCGCGCTGCGTCCGGTGAGCGGCCGGGTCGAGTCCGTCGTTGCCGTTGTGATCCGACATCAGCGAACTATCTTCCTCGACTCATAACGCTTCCTTCCAGACCGCGAACTCCTTCTTGTCGTAGCGCCACAGCTTCCCCGCCGAGCGCACCTTCTTCCACTCCTTGGCCGGCCCGAGCCCGAACGGCGTGACCGTGTCGGCCAGCCACGCGAGCTCCTCGTCGGTTGCCTCCTCGAGCACCGTGTCGGAACCGAGGTCCTTCACCTCGCCGCCACAGAACAGCTCGCCCTGGTACATCGAGTCGCCGAACGCTTCGGCGGCGTCGCCGCAGACGACGAGCCGGCCCTTCTGCATCATGAAGCCGGTCATGTAGCCGGTCGAGCCGCCGATCAGGATCGTCCCGCCCTTGACCGCGATCCCGCTCCTCGCCCCCGCGTTTCCCTCGACCACCACGAGCCCGCCCCGGATCGACGGAGCCGTCGACGAGCCGGAGCTGCCGTGCACGGCGATCTTGCCGTTCATCATGTCGGCGCCGACCGACCAGCCCGCGTCGCCGTGGACCTCGATGTCGAGACCATCGGAGAGGGCTCCGCAGAAGTAGCCGACGTCGCCGCGGAAGACGATCCGAGCGGGCTGGAGGATGCCGACCGCGAGGCTATGGCGCGAGCCGGGGTTGAGCACCTCGATCTCGCGCTTCCCGGCCGCGATCGCGTCCTTGAGCTCGGAGTTGATCTCCCGCGTCGTCTTCCCGTGACCGTCGATCGTCGCGGTCATCCGTGGCTGCCCCGGCGAAGGTGTCCGACTCCTAGATGTTCCACGCGCGGGCCTCGCCACCGGCCAGCTCGTACGTCTGGAACTCCCGCTCGTCGCCGAAGGCGCCGGCGAGCGCGATGCCCTCGGAGACGACCGCCACCCAGTCGTCCGTCTCGGCCACGAGGCACGGCTTCGTCGAGAAGCGGTCGCGCGCGACCCCGAAGCCCTCGGGCGTCGAGACGAGGTACGTGAAGGATCCGTCGAGGTCGTCGATCGACCGCCGCACCGCCTCGTCGAGCGACAGTCCGCCGGCCATCTGCTCGGCGAGGTAGACGGCGACGAACTCCGTGTCGTTGTCGGTCTGGAACGAGTAGCCGCGCATCTCGTAGATGCGGCGATTCTTGTAGTAGTTCGTCACGTGGCCGTTGTGGGCGACGGTCACATCCGGGAACGGCCGCGCCCAGAACGGATGCGAGTGGTTGACGTCGACCCGGGACTCGGTCGCCATGCGGACGTGGCCGATCGCATGGGTGAACGGGATGCCGCCGAGCGACCAGCGCTCGAAGATCGTCCGGGCATCGGCGGTGTACTTGATCACCTCGAGGCGCTCTCCGAGCGAGAAGACGCGCACGCCCGGGCTCGTCTGCTCGACGTCCTCGGCCAGCGCCTGGAGTCCTGAGGGCGACCCGTCCTCGGGCGTGAACCCGACCCGGAAGTAGCCTTCGTGGTAGTCGTCCTCGGCAAGCGTCCCGTGGCGGTCGACAGCCTCGAGCACGCGGTCACGTGCGGAGAGGCCGCCGTCGTCGCCGGCCCAGACCGAAGCGACATGCGAACCGTCGTGCGGGGCCCCGTACAGGGAAAGGCCGGTCGAATCGGGCCCGCGGCCGAAGAGCGCCTGCAGCATCCCCGTGATGCTCTCCGCGACCGGAGCGCCCTCCCGCTTGGCCAGAAATCCCGCGATCCCGCACATCGTCAGCCTCCTGTGAGCTTCATGTCCAGATCGGGTTCTCCCACAGGCGCTGGCGCGCGCCGAGGCGCATGTCGACCGCCCGCCGGTACACGGCCGTCGCCCAGGCGACGTCCTCGATGCCGAGCCCGACGGGAGAGACCAGGATCCGCTCGTCCGCGCTCGTGCGGCCGGGATGGTCGCCGGCGAGGATCGCTCCCAGGGGAACCACGTTCTCCTCTCGCACGATCCCGGCGGCCTTTCCGCGTGCCAGCGGCCGCGACGGGTGATAGGTCTCGTGTGCGAAGTCGTCCGTGACGAGCAGGTCGGCGGCCGCGAGCGCGTCGAGCGCCGGATCGTGCGACGACACCGATACGAGCAGCATCCCCGGCTCGAACCAGTCCGATGTGAAGAACGGGGCGGGCGCCATGGTCGCCGGGACGACGACGTGCGCGCCGCGAGCCGCTGCGCGCGGGTCGTCGACGACGACGATCGGCGGGCGCCCGTCCTGCTCGCTCGCGACGAACGCATCCGTCTGCGCGCGGCTCGGGTCGTAGAGGCGGATCTCCTCGAGCGCAGGCAGGCAGCGCTCGAGCCCGGCGAGCTGCGTACGCGACTGAACTCCCGCGCCGTAGAGAGCGAGCACGGAGGCATCCTCGACGGCGAGCGCGCGCGCCGCGAGGCCCGACACGGCGCCGGTCCGCATCGCGGAGACCACCGTGCCGTCCATGAAGCACACCGGCAGCCCGGTCTCGGGATCCGACAGGAGCACGACGCCGATCCCGCGAGGCAGTCCGCGGCCCGGATTCTGGGGCACGCTCGGGATCCACTTGATCCCGGCCATGCCGATCGAGCCCCCGACGTAGGCGGGCATGGCCATGATCCGGCCGAGCTTCTCGTCGGTGTCGAGATCGTCGGACCAGTGCAGTGCCGCCTTCTGGGGTAGCACGGTCTCGCCGCGATGGTGCAGGACGAGCGTTTCCTCGATGGTCGCCAGGCAGGCATCCATGTCGAGCCCACCCGCGGCGACCACGTCCTCTTGCGAGAGGTGGAGGAAATCGACCGCCACTCCGGGAAGATACGTTCGGGCAGTCACGCGCGGGTGCCGGAACCCGTGTTGCCCGGAGTCGACGCGACTCCCTTCCCCTTGAGCAGCCTGCTGACGACCATGTACAGCGTCGTCGGGCGCTTGATCCTGAACGCCGTGGCGGCACGCCGCACGATCACGGACGCGAGCACGTACGTGCCGACGGCGAGGACGGCGTGGAACGCGCCGAGACCGCGCTGCCAGTTGAGCTCCTGAGGCGTCTCCTCGCCGATGACACCGGTCAGCAGCATGAGGCCGTTCATGAGCAGAAGCTGGAAGGTCATGCGGGCCAGGTTCCCCGGGAATCTCCACACCAGCGTGAGCAGGAACATGACGGCGGATCCGCCGAGCAGGACGAAGCCGAGAGTGTTGTGTAGCCCGTAGGTGTCAGTCGCGAGGAATGCGCCGAGCCCCGCGAAGTAGAAGACGAGGAAGATTCCCCAGACGTACACGCGGCAGTACTGGATGAACACGTGGTGCCGGAGCACGACGGCAGTCTACGCCGCCTCTCGTTCTTCCTCCACGCTACGCTCTCGCGCACCGCGCGCACAGGAGGGAGGCCCGACATGGCGCAGACGACGGTCGAGATCCTCGAGGGCTGGCAGGCAGACGGCATCCGCTGGGTGCGCTTCGAGTGCCCCGACATGCACGGGACGAGCCGCTCGAAGATGGTCCCGATCGAGCATGCCGCGGATTTCGCCGTGGACGGCCTGAACATGTACGGCGGCGCTGGAGTTCTCGACACCGCCTCGCACGTCGTGGGCGGCACGCTCTACGCGGAGGAGACGGGCTACGCGGACATGCGGATCGTTCCCGACCCTGCCACCCGGGCGATCGTTCCGTGGGCGGAGGTACCGACCGGCCGCTTCATCTGCGACGCGTTCCGCGACGGCGAGCCGCTCGAGGCGATGCCACGCCGCGTCTATGCCCGGGCGCTCGAGCGCTGCCGCGCAGCGGGCTATGAGCCGCTCTTCGGCTTCGAGCCGGAGTTCTACCTCCTGGACGGGCAGACGAAGGGACGCCTCTTCGAGGGCGTGCACATCTTCAACACCGTACGGAACACGTACGTGCCGTTCCTCCAGACGCTGCTCGACGAGCTGCGAGCCATCGGGATCGACGTGATCACGCACAACTCCGAGTACTCGGGCTCGCAGTACGAGATCCCGTTCTCCCCCGGCAAGGGCATGGACGGGCCGGACGCCTGCTTCACGTTCAAGAACTCGGTCAAGGAGCTCGCGCACCTGCACGGCTACTGCGCGACGTTCATGGGCAAGCCGTTCAGCGGTCTCGCCGGCTCGGGCAGCCACACGCACGTCAGCCTGCTCGACGCGGAAGGACGTAGCGTCTTCGGCGACGACGCCGCCGAGCACGGGATCTCGGACGTATGTCGGGCGTTCATCGCGGGCCAGCTCGCGTACGCGCGCGCGATCTACACGCTGCTCGTGCCGACCGTGAACTGCCTCAAGCGCCGGCGCGTGCACACGTTCAGCCCCACGACGGTCTCCTGGGGCCCGGAGGATCGCTCGGCGCTCGTGCGCATCAAGGGCGGCTCGGAGGCATCGCGCCATGTCGAGCAGCGCGCGCCCACGTCGCTTGCCAACCCGTACCTCGTCGCCGCCGGAATCCTGGCGGCAGGCGTGCTCGGCATGGAGCAGCAGCTCGAGCTCGAGCCCCCGGCAGTGCCGCCCGCCGAGGAGCAGACCGGCCACGAGCCGCTGCCGGTCGACATGCGCGAGGCGCTCGGTGAGCTCGAGGCGAGCGAGCCGATCCGCGAGGTTCTCGGCGAGGACTTCGTCACCGCCTACACCACCCTGCGCCGCTACGAGCTGCAGCGCTTCGAGGACCACGTCACCGACTGGGAATTCGCCGAATACGTGGAACTGTTCTGACGGGTACGTAGGGGCCGGATATATCCGGCCCGAACCGCCCTGGATCATGTAGGGGCCGGATCTCATCCGGCCCGAGCGGGCGCCGGGGGCCGCAACGACCCTCGACATGCCTGTGTGCCCCACCCGCCAGCTGCCGGATACGATCGCGTCCCATGCGCGTCGCTGTCATCGGCGGGGCCGGCGGGATGGGGCGGGTGACCGTCACCGATCTGGCACGCAGCCAGGGCGTGGAGGAAGCTCGGGTCGTCGACCTCGACCAGGAGCGCGCGCGGGAGCTCGCCGAGACGCTTGGAGATCCCGTCACCGTCGCGGTCGCGGACGACCTGCGGGCGGCGATCGAAGGCGTCGACGCCGTCGTCAACGCCGCCAGCCACCGGCTCAACGTCTCCGTCATGGAGGCGTGCCTCGAGGCCTGCGCGCACTACACGGACCTCGGCGGCCTCTTCCACTTCGCGCTCGCCCAGTACGAGCTCGACGCGGCGTTCGGCGAGCGGGGCCTGGCGGCGGCCATCTCGATGGGCTCGGCGCCGGGCCTCACGAACATGCTGGCGGCGGCCTGCTGCGAGCGGCTCGACACGGTTGACTCGATCGAGATCGCGGATGCGTTCCTACCCGGCCGCGAGCCGTCCCCGACCGACCCATACGTGCCGCCCTACGCCGCCGGCACCCTGATCGACGAGTTCACCGAGCCGGCCGCCGTCTTCCTCGACGGCGAGCTGCGCATGGTGCCGGCCGACTCCGGCGCCAGGGTCTACGAGTTCCCCGAGGGCTCCGTGGAGTGCGTCTACACGATCCACTCGGAGCCTGCGACGCTGCCCCGCTCCTATGCGGCGAAGGGGATCCGCAACGTCGAGTGGCGGCTCGGCCTGCCGGCGCTCGACGTTCAGCGCTTGCGCTCGTTCATCGCGGCGGGCCTGACCTCGCCGGAGCCGATCGACGTCGCGGGTGATGAGGTCGTCCCGCGCGACGTCCTCGCGTCGGTGCTCATGCGGCAGGCGCGAACGGTGGGCCCGCCGGACGACCCGGAGGGTGTCGAGTGGTTCCGGGTGATCGTTGCCGGTGCTCGTGGCGGCCGTCCGGCGAGCCTTGTCGCCGAGATGAGGGTGGGCGAGCGACCGGACTGGGAGGCGGGCGCCGGGGCAACAGCGACGGGCACGCCGCCCTCTGTCGCGGCGCAGCTGCTCTGCCGCGGCGAGCGCCTGCGCGACGGCGTCGGCGGCCCCGAGGCGATGCTGCCGGTCGGTGCCTTCTTCACCGCGCTCGCCTCCCGCGGCCTCACCGGCGTCCTGCACGATGGAGGCTCGGAGATCGACCTCCACAACTTGTAGGGGCGGATCTCATCTTCCCCGGCCCGCGACCGAGGGGAGACGAGCATGGGTCGGCTGGACGGAAAGGTCGCGGTCATCACGGGCGCCGGCAGCGGCATCGGCAGAGGTGTCGCGACGAAGTTCCTGCACGAGGGCGCGCGCGTCGTGTTCGGCGACCTCCGCGGCGATCGCGTCGGTGAGACGGTCGACGAGCTCGCGCAGCTGGGCGAGATCCACGGTCTCGCCGGCGACGTGACGGACGACGGCTTCTGCCAGGCGCTAGTACTTCGACGACATGCGCGCACACGTTCCGCTCGGCCGCATCGCGAGCACCGCCGAGATCGCGAACCTGTTCTGCTTCCTTGCCTCCGACGAGGCGTCCTTCATCTCGGGCGAGTCCGTGATCATCGACGGCGCCCAGCTCGCTGAACAGCGCTGACCGCCCGAGACCGTAGGGACAGCCGCGGCATCGGGGCGTAGGATGCGCACATGGGCGACAACGTCTTCATCGCCATCGATCCGGACGTGTGCGTGGGAGTGGGGAAGTGCGAGGAGCTCGAGCCGAACGCGGTCGAGCTCGGCGACAGCGCCGTCTCGCAGCCGCTGCCGGGGATCGCGCTGACGCGGGAGCGCGCCGAGACGCTCGTCAAGAACTGCCCGAGCGGCGCCATCTCGATCGCCGGCCCCGCCCCGGACGACGCGCAGCTCGCCGAGCCTGGCTAGGCGTCCGGCCCCGACCCGGAGCCGCGTGGGCGGCGGCCTGCGCCTTTTCCGAAGAACGGCGGGATCGAGTCCCGGTCGATATCGGCGGTCATCTTGCGCGTGATGCGCCTGAGCTCGGCGAGATCCCGCGTGCCTAGCGCCTGTACAGCCTCCGGAGCATCGATCCATGCCTGTCGAAGCCGGCGTTGGGCGTCATGTCCGGCGGCGGTGAGTACGAGCTCCTTGACCCGGCGGTCGCGGGGTGAGACCCGTCGCTCGGCCAGGCCGAGCTCCTCGAAGCGGTCGACGATCGCGGTCACGAACGAGGCGTCGCACTGCATGTTCTCGGCGAGCTCGCGCATCGCGCGCGGCGACTCCGCCTGGAGCTGCATCAGCGCCCATCCCTGAGGCATCGTCAGGCCTTCGGCGACGGCGGCGCCCATGACCCGCTGGCGCTGTAGCGCCATCAGCATCATGAGATCGCCCCAGGCTTCGTCAGCCGGGGACGCTCCGACGTCGCCGGTCATCGCCACGCCGGGGATCGTATCGTGGCCATCTGATCGCTTGACTTCTTCTTAAGGTACTGTACTATCAACATTTGATTTTAATCAACTATATAGCAAAATGAAGGGAACCCCTCTCATGAACGAGACAGCGATCAGCGTAAGCGGTCTCGAGAAGCGCTTCGGCGACGTTCTCGCGCTGGCCGGCATCGACCTGGCGGTTGACGAGGGGACGGTCTTCGGCCTGCTCGGCCCCAACGGCGCCGGGAAGACGACCGCCGTGCGGATCCTGAGCACCATCCTCGAGCCCGATGCAGGCGAGGCGCGGGTGCTCGGCTTCGACGTGGCTCGGCAGCCAGACGAGGTGCGTCGCCGGATCGGCCTTGCCGGGCAGTACGCGGCGGTCGACGGCAACTTGACCGGCCGCGAGAACCTGATGTTGATCGGGCGCCTGGCCCACCTTCCGCGTTCCGGGATCGCAGCCCGTGCCGATGAGCTGCTCGACCGCTTCGGCCTGTCCGATGCCGCCGGCCGGCTCGTGCGCACCTACTCGGGCGGGATGCGCCGGCGGCTCGATCTGGCCGCCGCGCTCGTCCACCGGCCGCCGGTCCTTTCCTGGACCCCCGCCGCTTCTGTTCGTCCTCATGTTCCGCTACGTGTTCGGCGGATCGATCCAGGTTCCCGGAGTCGACTACGTCAACTACCTGATGCCCGGGATCTTCGCGCAGGTCGTCGCCTTCGGCGCGATCAGCACCGGCATCGGGCTGGCGGAGGATCGACGCAACGGCTTGATCGAGCGGCTGCGCTCGCTGCCGATGGCCCGCTCAGCGGTGCTGGCCGGCCGGACGCTCGCCGACCTGGGACGCAACGTCTTCGTCGTGATGCTCATGCTGGGCGTGGGCTTCGCCGTGGGCTTCCGGGTCGAGACCAGCCCGGCCCACTTGATTCTCGGCCTGCTGTTGCTGCTGGCGTTCGGGTACGCGCTGTCCTGGGTGTTCGCCTTCATCGGGCTCTCGGTCGCAAACGCCGAGAGCGCCCAGGCGGCCTCGTTCCCGCTGCTCTTGCCGCTCGTCTTCGCCTCGAGCGCCTTCGTCAGCACGGAAACCATGCCCGCGGGGTTGCAGGCGTTCGCCGAGCACCAGCCGGTGACTGCAGCAGTCGACGCGATGCGAGCACTCGTGCTCGGCGGCCCGTGGGGCGCCAAGGCGCTCGAGACGCTCGCATGGAGCGCGGGGATCGTGATCGTGTTCGGCTACCTCGCCGTCAGGAGATACCGCCGAGCGGTCTGAGCCGAGCACAGCACCGGCACGGGGTGGAGGGGCCGCAGCTCGTGCGCGGCCCCACCCGTCAGCCGGTCGTGATCCGGGCGGGCAGGCGGTAGAAGCCGTTGACGAAGTTCGTCCGCATGCGGACGGGCTCGCCGGCGAGCTCGAACCGCAGGCCTCGTGCGAGGATCTCCTCGAGCAGGATCCGGATCTCGAGCCGGGCGAGCCAGGCGCCGAGGCAGTAGTGGGGCCCGCCGATCCCGAACGAGGTCGACTCGGGCGCTTCGCGGCCGACGTCGAAGCGATACGGATCCGGGAAGGTCTCCTCGTCGTAGTTCGCCGAGACGTACCACATGACGACCTTGTCGCCCTTGGCGACAGGCACCCCGCGGATCTCGGTGTCGCGGGTGGCTGTGCGGCGGAAGTACATGACGGGGCTCCCGTAGCGGAGCACCTCCTCGACCGCGCGCGGGACCAGGCCGGGGTCGGCGGCGAGGCGGTCGTGCTGGTCGGGGTTCTGAATGAGCGCGAGCAGGCCTTGGGACATCGCCGTGCGCGTCGTCTCGTTGCCGGCGAACGTCAGGAGCTGGAAGAAGTTGCAGTACTCGGAGTCGGTCAGGCGATCGCCGTTCCATTCCGCCTGCACCAGTCGCGACACGAGGTCGTCGCCGGGCGCCTGCCGTCGCTCCTCGCCCAGCTTGCGCCCGTACTCGAAGAGGGCCCACGAAGCCGGGCTGTTGAACGGCAGGAGGTGCAACGGCGTCGTGTTGCCGTAGGCATGCGGATCGAGCGGCCGGTCGGAGGTGCCCTCGAGCAGATGGTCGGTGAGCTCGATCATGTACGGCGCGTCCTCGTCCGGCACGCCGAGGATCGAGACGAGCACGTTGATGGGGAGCGGCGCGCTCACCGTCTCGACGAGGTCGACCTCACCCTGAGCGGCAGCGGCGTCGAGGAGTTCGCCGGCGATCTTGCGGGTGAAGTCCTCGTAGTCCTTCACCTTGCGCGGGGTGAACGCGGAGGAGACGATCCGGCGCAGCCGCGTATGGTCCGGCGGATCGGTCTCGATCAGCGACCGCCGGGCCTCCAACGCCTCCGCGTCCGGCAGCTCCCACAGGTAGATGTGGCCGAGCGCCGAGGAGTACGCCTCGTGGTCCTTCGCGACCGCGACGACGTCGTCGTACTTCGTGAGCGCCCAGAAGCCGCCCCCCGACCAGTGCCACGGGTGCCAGTGGACGGGGTCGCGCTCGCGGAGCAGGCGGAATGCCTCGTGCGGCACGCCCTGCTCGTAGACCTCAGGGCTCGCGATATCGATGGAGGCGAGGTCGTCGACGACGGCCATGAGCCCAGACTACCTCCGGGTCAGCCGGACCGGAAGCGCGTGGATCCCGGCCACGAAGTTCGAGGCGACCCGGTGTGGCGGGCCGGTGAGCTCGACACGGATGCCACGGGCGATCATCTCCTCGAGCAGCACGCGTAGCTCGAGCCGCGCCAGGAAGGCGCCGAGGCAGTAATGAGGCCCGCCGCCCCCGAACGCGACCCCTTCGCCGTTCTGGCGGCCGACGTCGAATCGCAGCGCATCCGGGAACACGTCCTCGTCGAAGTTCGCAGACGCGTACCACATCACGACCCGCTCGCCGGCTTTGATCGGCACCTCGCGGAGCTCGGTGTCCCGGGTCGCGGTGCGCCGGAAGTGGATCACTGGGCTCGCGTAGCGGACAATCTCCTCGATTGCGCTCGGGACGAGCGACGGATCGCCGTGCAGGCGCTCGAGCTCGTCCGGGTTCTGGCCCAGCTGGAGGATCGCGTGCGACATCGCGGTTCGCGTTGTCTCGTTCCCCGCGAAGACGAGCACCTGGAAGAAGTTGCAGTACTCCTGGTCGGTCAGGCGGTCACCGTCGACCTCGGCGTGCACGAGCCGGGACACGAGATCGTCCGTAGGGCTCCGCCGGCGCTCTTCGCCGATGCGGCGCCCGTACTCGAACATGGCGTGCGCCGCCGGGCTCTGGAAGGGGAGCAAACGCAACGGCGTCGTGTTGCCATACGCATGCGGGTCGGGAGGCTCGGCCGACGTGCCGGCGACGAGCGCGTCCGACAGCTCGACCATGAACGCGGCGTCGTCGTCGGGGATGCCGAGGATCGACACGAACACGTTGATCGGGAGCGGCGCGGCGACGGCTGCGACCCAGTCGACCTCGCCCGATGCGAGCGCAGCATCGAGCAGCCGCGACGTGATCTCGCGCGTGGGGCGCTCGTACTCGCGCACCTGCCGCGGCGTGAACGCGGAGGAGACAATGCGCCGCAGGCGCGTGTGCTCGGGCGGGTCGGTCTCGAGCATCGACCGGCGCGCCTCCCGTGCGTCCTCTTCGAGGTCCCAGAGGTTGATGTGGCCCACGGCCGACGAGAACGTGCGCGAGTCCTTCGAGACCGTGACGACGTCGTCGTACTTCGTGATCGCCCAGAAGCCGCCGGTCTCCCACGCCCAGGGGTGCCAGTGAACGGGGTCGTGCTCGCGCAGCAGCGCGAAGCGCTCGTGCGGGATCCCGTCCGCGTAGGCCTCGTGGCTCGCGATGTCGATTCCCGCGAGCTCCGCGGCGGCCGCCTTCATCTGCCGTCCCTCGTGACCGGGGTCGCGGCGCGCCCGAGCCCGAGCCAGAGCGCCCTCGTCGACTCGACGTGGCGCACCATCGCGTCCCGTGCCGCCTTGGCTCTGCCGGCCGCGATGGCGCGCACGATCCCGCGATGCTCGGCGTCCGCTAGCTCGAGGCTCGACCGAGGGACCGTGCCGAGCTTCGCGATCCGGTACACGTCCGCGCGAATTTCCGCCACCTGGGCGACGAGCCGCTCAGAGCCGGAGGCGTCGGCAACGGCGAGGTGGAAGAGGTTGTCGCGCTCGCTCCAGGGATCGAACTCCTCGATCGACTCCATCTCGTCGAGGAGCGAGCCGAGGTACTCGAGCTGTTCCGGCGTCGCCCGCTTGGCGGAGAGTGCTGCCGCACCGCCCTCGACGACGACGCGGTAGTCGACGAGGTCGCGCAGGTCGGCCTCGGTGGGGACGGCGCCGCTCGCGGGGAGCCGTCGGGGGCTGGCGCTCACGGTCGTGCCGCCTCCGCGGCCGCGCTGCGTCTCGACGAGACCTGCCCCACGCAGGATCGCGATCGCGCTGCGCAGCGTCACCGGCGAGATGCCGAGGTCGTCGGAGAGCCGTCCCTCGGGCGGCAGCCGGTCGCCGGGTCGCAGCAGCCCCATCCCGATCGCGCGGCCGAGCCGTTCGACCGTCTCGGCGACGGCGCTGCCCTCGCGCACGGGCGTGTAGACCGTCTGCTCGACGAGGCGACGGACGACGTCGGCCGGCTGGGTGTTGGTTTTGGTGCTAGTCGCGGCCGTCGTCGACCTCCTCCGCGCCCGCCAGGATGACGTCCTCGAGCTCGTAGCTGGCGTGCGCCTCTGCCACGTGGGCGTTCACCTTCTCGATCAGCTCGTCCTCGTTCCGCGCCGTCACGACAGCGCTGCAGCCGGCCTCCAGGCACTCCCAGCGCAACGTCATCGGAGCCCGCCGCCGATTTGTAGGGGCCGGATATATCCGGCCCCTACGTGCTTGAGCGCAGCCATCGTCATCCCGCCTGAACGTCGACGACGAAGTCGACCGACGGGTCGAGGATGGCTTCGATCAGCCCCTCGTCCGGAGCGATGCGCATCTCGCGGCAGCGGTTTCTGTAGTGGCGCACCTTCTGCGTCTGGTACTTCTGCAGGTCGAGCCCCGGTACCCCTCGCTGGTACTCGAGCATGCCGACGGCGTTGCCGCAGTACTCGTCCACGACCTCGTGCACGAGCGCCTCGTACTCCGGGTGCTCCGCGATCAGGATCCTGCAGGCCTCGGTGCCGAACGTGATGTGCCGGCCCTCGTCGGCCAGAATCCCCCGGAAGCCCTGGCAGAGCGTCGGCAGGACATCCCAGGCGGTGCACGTGTCGATGACGATCTCGTAGGTCGGCATCGTGAGCACACCCTCGACCCACATGTTGTAGACGGTGGAGAAGCGGATGAAGCCCGCCTCGATCGTCTGCCGGTCGCTTGACCGGACGGCGTCCATGAGCGCCTCGCCGTACTTGGGGATGCCCTCGTAGACGGGCTCGCCGGTGCGGAAGCGACCCGTCGGGTCTTTCGTGTGCTCGCGCAGCGGCCAGTACGCGGCCTTCTCCGCCGGTGTCGAGACGCCGCAGACGTCGCGGTGCCAGATGTTGAAGAACTCGGAGTGGCGGGCCTCCTCCTGCATGAACGTCGAGAGGAACATCACCCAGTCGAAACGGCCCAGCTCGTGCGCGGCTGCGAACATCGGCAACAGCTCGTCTGTGACCGCCTGCTCGCCCGCCTCGATACGCACGGTGATGGTGGCGATGCCGTTGCGCTGCTCCTCCGTCATTTGCTGCCAGTCGGCGCGGTCGCGCTCGTAGTCGAGCTCCTTCGGGTCCCAGAACTTCCGCGTCGCCTTCTCGTACTTGCGATAGATGGCGCCGGCCATCAGCTCCGGCGTGAGCAGGAAGCGCTGCTCTATCGGCTTCACCTCAACCGTCGTCACGTGCTCCTCCTCGCAGGGGTGAGGGCGATAATAGCTAAGACTATCGTGTTTAGCGGGCTCCCGGGCCAATGACCCGGTAGAGGTGCCAGCGCTCCGAGATGCCCTGCAACTCGTGCTGGCCCGCGTCCTCGAACCGAAGCCCCGAGCCGGCCGTGAGGTCCTTGACCGTCGACGAGGCGAGAATCTCCGACGGCCCGGCGAGCGCGCCGACCCGGGCGCCGATGTGCACGGCGATGCCGCCGACGCTCCCTGCGACCGATTCGACCTCGCCCGTGTGCACGCCGGCGCGAATCTCGATTCCGAGAGGCCTGACGGCTTCGACGATCGCCCGGGCGCAGTGAACCGCGCGCGCCGGCCCGTCGAACGTCGCGAAGAAGCCGTCGCCCGCGGTGCCCACCTCGGTGCCGCGATAGCGAGAGAGCAGTGCTCGGACCGTCGCGTGATGGCGCTCCAGAAGCCCCTGCCATTCTCGATCACCCAGCGCTTCAGCCTGGTGCGTCGAGCTGACGATGTCCGTGAACAGGACGGTCGCGAGCACACGGTCGAACTCGGCCTCTTCTGCCTTGATCGCCGACAGGAAGCGCTCGGTCTCGGCGACCACCGCATCGCTGTCGCCCATGAACGGAGCGTGCTCCTCGCCCTCGAGCTCGACCAGCTTGGCCCCGGGGATCCGCGCCGCCACGTACCTGGCGTGCCGGATGTCGTGGAACCGGTCGTCCCTCCGGCTCATCACGAGGGTGGGCACCTGCATCGTGGGGAGCACCGGCCTGAGATCGAGCTCGAGCCCTATCCGCTCGATCGCGAGAACCGTGCCGGGACTCGCAGCCAGACGTGTGTACCGGGCCCAGGCGTGCAGGCGCTCCGGATCTTGTTCGAGCCTCGGAGACAGGTAGGGGTTGTCAGACCAGAACTCCTCGCTTCCCCATTTCTCCTCGATGCGTCGCCGCCAGTCGCGCACCTGTTCGTCGGTCCAGCCCCACGGGTAGTCCGGCGACTCGCGGTACCTCGCGAAGACGGAGCACAGGACGAGCGCCGAGATGCGGTCGGGGTACGACGCGGCGAAGAGGCAGCCGAGTGCGCCCCCGTCCTCGAAGCCGAACAGCGCGGCTCGCTCGGAGCGGGCGGCGTCCATGACGGCCCGGATATCGTCCATGCCGAGCTCGAGCGAGGGAGACTCGGTCGTAGAGGGCCGGTCGGAGAGCCCGCTGCCCTGCCGGTCGAACAGGATGAGCCTGGAGAAGCCGGCGAGGCGCCGCAGGAAGTCGCCGAGATCGGGCATCTCCCAGACGCACTCGAGGTTCGAGACCCAACCGGGCGCGTAGACGAGGTCGAAGGGGCCCTCGCCGGCCGTCTGGTACGCGATGTGCAGGCCGTCGACGGTCTTCGCGTAGCGGATACGGGACTCGCCCATGCCCGCGTGGCGCTAAGGAACGAGGACGAGCCGGCCGCGGGCCTCGCCCGCCCGGAGGCGGTTGTGCGCCTCCTGCGCCTGCTCGAGAGGCATCGTCTCGATCGTCGCCTCGATGTTCTCCCGCTGGGCGAGAGCGATCAGCTCGGCGAGCTCGTCCCGCGAGCCCCAGATCGATGACAGGAAATGCGTCTCGTGCGGCACGGCCCCCAGGCCGAACGGGATCTTCCCGCCGAAGAGGCCGATCACGATCACCACGCCCTTCCGGTCGACGAGCTTCGCGGCGCGCGTGAGCGTCTCCTCCGACCCCACGAAGTCGAGCACCGCATCGACCGGCCCCTCGAGGTCGCCCGGATCCGCTGCCGCCTCCGCACCGAGCTCGAGCGCGCGCTCCTGCTTCGCCCCCGAAGGATCGCCCGCGACGACGGCGGCGTCCGAGAGCAGCCGGATGTACTGGATGCCGTACTGTCCAAGCCCGCCCGCTCCCAGGACAACCGCTCTGGCGCCAGGCTTCAGCCACGGGAGCGCATGCTTCACGGCGCGGTATGCAGTGAGCCCGCCACAGCCGAGCGGCGCCGCCTGGACCGGGTCGAGGTCTCCGATCGGGTAGATGTAGCGCTCAGCCGGCACGAGGACGTGCTCCGCGTAGCCGCCGTCCTGGAGGATCCCGGCCTCGCGGCCGTCGGGACAGATCATCTCCTCGGTCGCCTGGCAGAAGCGACACTCGCCGCAGCCCCACGGCGTGTACACCAGGACGTGCTCGCCGTCAGGCAGCTCGCCGGCGATCTCGTGGCCCAGCACGAGCGGCAGCGGCGAAGACGAGAAGTGGCCCTCGACGACGTGGAGGTCGGAGTGGCACACGCCGCAGGCCAGCACCTTGACGAGCACCTGCCCATCGGAGGGCTGTGGAATCGGGCGCTCGATCAGCTCGAGCGGCGCGTGGAAGGCGGGGAGGACGACGGAGCGCACGGCGGCGAGTCTACCGCTCAGTCGGCGCTGGCCCGGACGGAGGAGACGGTGAGTCCAGCGTCGCGCGCTGCTGAGGCGCAGGCGGTCAGGTCGTTACGTCCGGACGAACGTCAGGTCGAGCAGTTCTGCTCAGGGAAATGCTGTCGTAGACGACGACCGCATGGAGCAACTCGCGCATACGAGGGCAGCCAGGTGGATCGCGTTCCGCTAGCGAAGCGGCGCTGACACTCAGGTGGCCCCTCGTCCGACTCGATCTGAATGCGGCCGTCCAGGACCTGCGTTGTCTTGTCGAAGCCCCTTTGGTCGCCAGCGACCCGGGCGGACTGCCCGCGCGACCTCTACGAAAGCGAGCTCGCTCGTGTAAGTCGCGTCGATGGGAACGAGCCAGCGTCGGAGGCTCGGGCGTTTCTGCCTCCACGATGACGAGCTTGACGAGCGCCGAGGCGTCAAGGTAGGCGTTCGGCACGTTCGAGCTCGAGCGCCTCTTGGGATCGTCATCAGCGGATTCTCGATCACGAGCGGCTCGGGAAGCGGGTGCAGCGGCCGCGTTGGCGGGCGCACTCTACCGTCCGCGATCAGCCGTTCGAGCAGCGTCTCCCGTCCGGGAAGCGGCACGAGCCGCGCCACGGGCCTGCCGCGATCGGTGACCTCGAAGCTCTCGCCCTCCCACACGCGATCGAGTATGACGCGCAAGCTCGTGCCGGAGCTCCCGCGTACCGACCCTTTTCACACTCTCGTCGCGCATGTTTCACAGTGTTACACATCATCTTCTGGAGTCGTGTAGGCGATCGAGAGCCCGCGGTCGACGACGATCGAGGCGCCGGTGATCCCGGCCGACTCGTCACTGGCGAGGAAGAGCGCAGTCTCCGCGATCTCGTCGGGCGTGCCAAGCCGGCCCATTGGGAGGTGGACACGCCGGCGTTCCCAGGCCACCGGATCGCCGTAGAGCTGCATCGCGAGCGGCGTCTCGACCGGGCCCGGGCAGATCGCGTTGGCGCGCACGCCGCGCCGGGCGAGCTCGACGGCGACGTCGCGCGTCAAGGCGATCACGCCTCCTTTCGAAGCGGCGTAGGCGATCTGCGAGGTGGCCGAGCCGACGATGCCCGAGATCGACCCCATGTTGATCACCGAGCCTCCCGACGCGGCGAGGAGCTTCGGGATGCCGTGCTTGCAGCAGAGAAAGACGCCGGTCAGGTTGATGTCCAGCACCCGCTGCCACGTCTCGCGCTCCGTCGCCAGCACCGATACGTCGCCGGGCAGGAGCACGCCCGCGTTGTTGACGAGGACGTGGATGACGCCGAACTGCGCCTCGGCCTCGTCGTAGAGGCTCACGACGCTTTCCTCATCGGTCACGTCGACGACGACGAACTGCGCATCGCCTCCGCTCTCGATGATCTCCGCTGCTACCGCTCGTCCCGCTTCCTCCGCGATGTCTGCGACCGCGATGCGAGCCCCTTCGCCTGCGAAGCGCAGCGCACAGGCCCGGCCGATGCCGCTACCGGCGCCGGTGATCACGCACACCTTGCCGTCTAGTCTTCCGCTCATGCGCTGCGTCGAGCTTCGCGAGTTCGGAGATCCTACGGGTCTTGTCGCCGCCGAGCGTCCCGACCCCGTGCCGGGCCCGGGTGAGGTGCTCGTCGACCTGATCGCCGCCGCGCTCAACAGGCGCGACTGGTGGATCCGCCGCGGCGGCAAGGTGACGCTGCCGCAGGTGCTCGGCTCGGACGGCGCCGGCGTGGTCTCGGCCGTCGGGCCGGAAGTGGAGGGCGTCTCGGTGGGCGACGAGGTCGTCCTCTACCCGGGCCGGAACTGGGGCCCGAGCGAGGCCGCGCCCGGCGCCGATTTCGAGATCCTGGGCGTGCCGAGCCAGGGCACGTATGCCGAACGGATTTGTGTTCGCTCCGACTACGTCCGTCCGCGGCCCGCGGGCTGGAGCTGGGCCGAGACGGCGGCGCTGCCGGTCGCCGGGCTGACGGCGTGGCGGGCTGTCGTCACTCACGGACAGGTGGGACCCGGAACCGTCGTGCTCGTACCCGGCGCAGGCGGCGGCGCGGCCGTGTTCTGCGTGCAGATCGCGGCGGCCCTCGGCGCCACTGTGCTCGTCACGACCTCCTCGGACGAGAAGCTGGCGCGGCTCCGCGACGCGGGGGCGTCGGGAGGCGCTCTCTACACGGAAACGAGCTGGCCAGAGGAGATCGGCCCAGTCGACGTCGTGATCGACTCGGTCGGCGGCGAGGAGCTCTGGGCGGCGTGCCTCGGCCTGCTGCGCCGCGGCGGGCGGCTCGTCAACTTCGCCGACACCGCCGGCGAGCATGGGCGGGTGCTGCTCGCCAGGCTCTTCCTCGAGCACCAGCACCTGATCGGCACGACACTCGGCAGCCCGCGCGAGCTCGACGCGCTCCTCGCCCACTGTGCCGAGCACTCCTGGCGACCCGTCATCGACTCGACGTTCCCGCTGGACGACGTGCGGGCCGCGCACGAGCGCCTCGACGCGCGGGAGCGCCTCGGCAAGATCGTGCTCGCCGTCGACGAACGCCGAGTCGCCGAGTCGTGACGCCCGTCATCGGCATCACCGTCTACACGCGCGAGCGCGTGAGCCCGTTCGTCCAGATGCCGTACGCGACGGTGAACGTCGGGCTCTCCGACCTCGCCGACGAGGCGGGTGCGGTGCCGCTCCTGCTCAGCCCGACCGACCACGTCGACGACGTCCTCGACCGGATCGACGCGCTCGTGCTCCAGGGGGGCGGTGACGTCCATCCCGACCACTACGGGCAGGAGCTCCATCCCGCGACGAACACGCTCGATCGCCGCCGCGACGAGTTCGAGCTCGCGCTCCTCGCCCGGGCGCGCGAGCGTGCGATGCCGGTGCTCGGCATTTGCCGCGGCATCCAGCTCGTCAACGTCGCCTACGGTGGGACGCTCGTGCAGCACCTCCCTGACGCGACCGACGTCGACCACGAGCAGCTCGACGCGTGGGACGCGCTCGCCCATCGCATCGAGATCGCTCCCGACTCGCGCCTCGCACGCGTGATGGACGCGACCGCCATGGAGGTGAACTCCGTGCACCATCAGGCCGTCGACCGGCTCGGCGCAGGGCTCAGGGCGGTGGCCTGGGCCGACGACGGCGTCGTCGAGGCGATCGAGCACGAGACGGAGCCGGTGCTCGCCGTGCAGTGGCATCCGGAGTGGACCGGCAGCGTCGACTGGGAGCGCCAGCGACGTCTGTTCGAAGCGCTCGTCGACCTGCGCTGAACGGACCGGCAGCGCCCGCGGCGTTACGTTGAGCGCTTGTCCACTCGCTCCCGGTTGAAAACGGCGTCTAGAGTGGTACCTTGCAGCTCCTCGGCCGGGACGCTGAGAAGGCTCGCCTTTCCGCGAGGCTCGACGACGTCCGTGCCGGGCGAGGCGCGGTACTCGCGCTGGAGGGTGAGCCCGGGATCGGCAAGACCGCGCTGCTGGGATGGGCGGCTGCGGAGGCCGCCGACATGCGGGTTCTGCGCGCGACCGGCGTCGAGTCCGAGCTCGAGCTGGCCTTCTCGGGCCTTGCCGAGTTCTGCCTGCCGTTGCTCGACCACCTCGACGAGATCCCCTCGCCTCAGCGCCACGCCTTGCGGGCGGCGCTCGCCCTCGAGGATGGAGTTCCCGGAGACCGTTTCGTTCTCGCGCTGGCGACGATGTCGCTTCTGCAGGCGGCCGCACGACCGCGTCCCGTGCTCGTCATCGTGGACGACGCACAGTGGCTCGACCGCGCCTCGGCGGACGCGCTCGCGTTCGTGATCAGGCGGCTGCACGGCGGGCCGATCGGGATCTTCGCCGCGGCGCGAACCGGCGAGCTCGAACTCCGCGGTGTCGAGGTGCTCGAGGTTGCGGGTCTGCCCGAGGAGGATGCTCTCGAATTGCTCGCCGGCGTGGGCGAGATCCGCCCGGAGGTCGCTCACGAGCTCGTGACGCTGACCGCTGGAAATCCGCTTGCGCTCGAGGAGATCGTCGCCGTGCTGACGCCCGAGGAGCTGTCCGGAATGCGATCGCTCGCGGATCCGCCCCGCGTCGGGCCCTCGCTCGAGCGGGCGTTCGCGCGACGGCTCGAGCCCCTCTCCGGCGAGGCTCGTGAGGCACTGCTCGTCGCGAGCGCGGGCGTGGCGCACACGCTGTCGGCGATCCGGGATGCTCTGTCTGCCCACGGTCTCGCGGCGGCGGAGGACAGCGGCTTCCTACGCATCGTCGAGGACAGGTTCGTCTTCCGCCATCCGCTCGCGCGCTCGGCTGTCTACCACTCGGCTGCCCCCTCCGCGCAGCGGGCCGTGCACCGAAAGCTGGCCGACGTGCTTACGGGCGACTCCCGCGCTTGGCACCTGGCAGCGGCCGCCGTCGGCATCGACGAGACAGCCGCCGCTGCGCTCGAGCAGGCCGGCCAGGACGCGAAGCGCCGTAGGGGCCACGGTCCGGCCGCTGCAGCCTTTCGGCGAGCGGCAGAGCTGACCGGCGACCCTGCCCTCCGGAGGCACCGGCTCCAGCTCGCCGCAGAAGCTGCCACACTCGCAGGCCTCGTACCGCTCGCGCGCGGAGCGATCGACGAGGCCGAGAGCCTCCAGCCGGATCCGCGGCAGCAGGCTGAGCTCGGCTTCCTGCAGGGGCTGCTGCTCAGCCACAATGGCGAGGACGCAACGTCGGCGTTCGCTCTTGCCGGCCGCTCGATCGCCGACGAGCATCCCGAGCGCGCCGCGCTCATGCTCGCCTGGGCCAGTGAAGCGGCGATTTATCGCAGGAACTGGGAGGCTGCCGGCGCCCTTGCTAGCGAAGCCTTCCGTCTCGTCCGCGGGTCGGGCGGTGTGTCCGAGTTCTGGGCGACCTGGATGGAGGGGGTCGTGCTCACCGAGGTCGGGCACTCGGAAGCGGCCGCCGAGGTCCTGGAGCGCGCGATCGAGGTGTTCCGCGAGCAGCTGGCCGGAACTGACGACCCGCGGCTGCTTGCCAACCTCAGCGTCGCGCTGATGTACCGCGATGACTTCAGGGGCGGCCTCGCGGCCGCCGAGAGAGCCGCGTCGGAGTCACGGCAGCAGGGCGCCGTTCCGACGTTGCTCTTTGCCTCGTCGTTCGAGCTCGCCGCGCGTCTCGTGCTCGGCGATTGGGACCGTGCGCAGGCGGATGCGGCCGAGATGCATGCGCTCGCGCTCGACAGCGAGAACCGCTGGGAGCTCGACGGCCTCGTCTGGAGGCAGGCGTACGTCGCGGCGGCGCGCGGCGACACCGACCGGCACGCGGCATGCGAGGTGCTCGTAGATCCGGCACGCGACCCGCGAGTCGCGCTCTGTGGCGGGCTGATCGCCCTCGGTCTCGAGGATCCTGCTCGCGCGGTCGAGATCCTCGCCCCTCTGGTACAGCCGGGCGAGCTGACCGGATTCGCGGCGCCCGATATGAGCCCGTTCGACCTTGTCGAGGCGCTCCTACGCTGCGGAGAGGAACAACGGGCGAGCTATCTCCTCGAGGCGTTCGAGCCCTTCAGGCACCGCGCCTGGGTGGCGGCCGGACTAGCGCGCTGCCTCGCGCTCACACGAGGCTCCGACTTCGAGCTGCTCTTCGAGGAGGCCCGCACGCGCTTCGCGTCGATCGGGTTCGCGTTCGAAGTGGCGCGTACCGATCTCTACCACGGGGAGCTGCTCCGCCGAAAGCGGCGCCGCGGTGAGGCTAGAGGGTTGCTGACGCAGGCACTGGCCGCGTTCGAGCGCCTCGCTGCCGATCCATGGGCCGCCCGTGCGCGGGCAGGGCTTCGCGCGGCCGGCGTGAAGACAGCTGAGCGCACGGCCGGACCGCTCGCGGTCCTGAGCGAGCGCGAGCACCGGGTCGCGCTCGCCGCAGCGGAGGGCGGCACGAACAGGGAGATCGCGGCCGAGCTCTTCGTCAGCCCCCGGACTGTCGAGCTGCATCTCGGCTCGGCGTACCGCAAGCTCGGTGTTCGGCGTCGTTCGGAGCTCGGCCGTCTGCTCAACGGATCGGGCGTGCCGAAAGACACGTAGCGAGACACGTCGTTTCCCCTATATCCGCCGGCGCCGGCTCGCCCTAGCGTGATGACGGCATGGTCGAGGGACACCTCGTCGAGAGGACCACGGCACCGGACGCCGCTGCCGGCGATCACGATCGGCGACTATCTCGCGGCGGTCGCCGCGCGCGGGCCGCGCTGCCGCGTCACCCGTCGGCGACGAGGCGAGCCGCCTTACGTATGCGGAGCTCGCGCTCGATGTCGAGCGGGTGGCGTGCGGGCTGCTCGCGCTCGACATCGCGAAGGGCGATCGGATCGCGATCTGGGCGCCCGAGTCGACGGAGTGGGCGCTCGTCCAGCTCGCCGCCGCCCGTGCGGGAGCGGTGCTCGTGATCCTCGACGGCGACTGGACCAGCGAGCAGCTACTGGCGGTCTTCAGAGAGGCAAAGCGTTCGGCTGTTCGTGACGGCCGGCTCCGAGCGGGTGGCGCTGCTTGCGGCCGTGCGGGAGCGAGCTGGGCATGCTCGAGCGGCTCGTGACGATCGACGGCCTTCCGTGCGGCGGCCGTGATGACCTCACCTGGGGCGAGCTACTCGTCACCGGCTCGGCCATCGACGCGGCCGGCTGGCGGAGCGAGAGGCCACGCTCCACCCGGACGACCCGGTCTCGATCGAGTACGGACTCGGGGCGAGCGGCGAGCTCGAGGCAACCACGCTCACACATCGGAATTACCTGGCAGTGACGGGCGAGTAGCACACGACTGGGGTGGCGGCGGTCGCCGTCCTCGGCAGTGCGGCAAAAAAAGGGGGAAGGGAATGAGCACCACTCCACGATTCACAACGCGACGGGGGTCGAGGGGGCCCCGTGGCAGCAGGAGGCTCATTCCTGCACTTGCGCTCGTGGTGGCCGTCGCGGCGGCCATCGCCGCTGTGCTCGGCGTCATCAACGCTGCGGCAGCTCCGGTGAAGCCGCCGCTGAAGGTCACGATCTCGCCGACAACGGCAGTCGCCGGTAGCACCGACAACGCGTTCAGCGTCAAGGTGACGGCGGCGAGCGGCGCGGCAAACAGGCCAGTTCAAGCTCGTCATCCCGGCCGGCTGGTCGGCGCCGCAGGCGACGAACTCGACTCTGCCCGGATACGTGGTGATCCAGAAGCTGACGTGCGCGTCGGCCGGCCCGTTCCCGGCTTCGATCACGGGCTCGGGGCCGTGGACGATCATCGTCAACTTCAACTGCGGCTCGAACAAGAACTTCTCGATGACCTACGGCGGCTCGGTGGCCTCGAGCAAGGTGACGGCCCCTGCGACCGCGACCTCGTACGAGTTCACCTCCGAGGCGGCGATCCCGAGCAGCTCCGCGTTCCAGCGATTGGTGACCCAACCGGTCGTGACCGTCACCGCGTCGCCGGTGCATTTCGACATCACGGGGCTGTCGACCGCTGTCTCAGCAGGCGCGGCGAACGCGTTCACGGTCACGGCGCGCGACTCGTCGAACAACGTGCTCACGAACTACGCGGGCGCGATCCACTTCACCTCGACGGACGGTGCCGCGACGCTGCCGTTGAACTACGCGTTCACGGCCGCCGATGCGGGCAGTCACACGTTCACGCCGGGTGCGACCTTCGTCACGCTCGGCTCGCAGACGCTGACCGCGAACGACATCTCGAACGCGACGATCGTCGGCTCCAAGACGACGACGGTCGGGCCCGGTCCGGCGACGCAGCTGGTCGTCGGCGGGCTGGCCGACCCGTCCTCGGCGGGCGTGGCTCAGTCGGTGACCGTGACGGCGAAGGATGCCTTCGGCAACACTGCGACCGGCTACACGGGCAGGTCCACTTCACGTCCTCGGACGGCGCATCGATCCTGCCGGCCGACTACCGTTCACGGCCGGTGACGCCGGCACGCACACGTTCACGAGCGCGGTGACGCTGAAGACGCCCGGGCTCGCGTAACGTGACCGCCACCGACACGGCGAACGCGTCGATCACCGGGCTGCAGAGCGTCACCGTGAACCCGGGCGCTGCGAGCCAGCTGGTCGTCACCGGCCTCGCCGACCCGTCGGCTCCGGGTGCTTCCCAGGATGTGACCGTGACCGCCAGGGACGTGGCGGACAACGTCGTCCCCGGCTACACCGGCACGATCCACTTCACCTCGAGCGACGGCCTTGCGACCCTGCCCGCGGACTACACCTTCACCGCCGGCGACGGGGGCAGCCATACGTTCTCGGGTGCTGTGATACTCGGCTCGGCGGGCTCGCAGGATGTGACCGCGACCGACACCGTCGACTGCAGGTGTCACCGGCAGCCAGTCGGTGACGGTCGACGACACGCTCTACGTCGCCACGGCACCGGCTCCGACTCGAACATCGGCAGCCAGGCAGCGCCGCTGCAGACGATCAACGCGGCGGTGCCGAAGACCGACTCGCTCTCAGGCGTGCTGAAGCTCCACGTCGCGGAAGGCAGCTACAACGAGGGCCCGGTTGGTGTCTCGGTCGTCGACAACCTGACGATCAGCGGCGGCTACGCAGCCGACTGGACGCAGACCGGCACAGCGACAACGATCGTGGCCCCGTCCAGTCTGTGCTCGCCGACGGCGACACCGGCGTCACCCTCGACCACGTGACGCTGGCGCCGACCGTCCCGCCGGGCCCAACGGGCCCCGGCTCGAGCGTGTACGGGCTACGGGCGATCAACGGCTCCTCGGTGACGCTCGCGAACGTGACGATCACGACGCCGAACGCGAATCGGCGGGCACAGCCGGCGCACAGGGCGCTGGCGGTTCGATTCTTAACGGCGCAAACGGCGCGGACGGCAATCCACGCCCTGTCCTCCTGCACCGCCCATGTCGATGGCGGGGCGGGCGGCTCGGGCTTCAGCATCGGCGGAACGGGCGGGTCTGGTTTCTGCGGCAGCGGCCCCGGCGGCACCGGTGGGCAAGGAGAAGGTACGGCCGGTCCCGGCGGCGCTGGCGGCGCTGCTCCCGGCGGCTTCCCGCACGGAGGTAATGGCGGCTCCGGCCACGCTGGCTCGATCGGGCCGAACGGACAGGGAGGCCAGCAGACGATCGCGAACGCCGGTGTCACCTGGCTTGGTGATGACGGGAACATCGGCGGCGGCGGCACCGTCGGCAGTGCTGGCCACGGCGGCGGCGGCGGCGGCGGCGGCGGCACCGTGTCGTGTCCCATTCATTGGCTGCACGAGCTTCGCCGGCGGCGGCGGCGGGGGTGGTGGCGGCGGCGGCCAGAGGCGGCGGCGGAGGCCACGGCGGCAGCGCCGGCGGCGGCTCCTTCGGCATCTACCTCTGGGGCTCCTCGTTGGTGACGCTGGTCGACACGACGATTAACGTTGGCGACGGCGGCGCGGGCGGCACGGGCGGCGCGCGCGGCCTGGGCGGCGCGGGCGGCTTCGGCGGCGGCGGCGGCGGCGTCGGCGGCGGCGACGGCGGCAACGGCGGCTTCGGCGGCGCGGGCGGCGCGGGCGGCGCGGGCGGCTTCGGTGGCGGCGGCAACGGCGGCCCGAGCATCGGCGTCTTCCGCGGGAGCGGCTCGACCGCGAGCATCGGCGCTGGCGTCACCTTCAGCATCGGCAGCGGTGGCACCGGCGGCTCGAGTGCCGGCGGCGTTTCGAGCGATGGGGCGCCTGGCCTAGCACAGAACATCCACTAGCCGAGCGGACGTTACAGAGCGGGAGGGCCGCCCCTGTCGGGGCGGCCCTCCCGCTGGCGATCAGTCAGATCGTCTTGAACGGCTCGAACGGCTGGCGGCAGCTCGAGCTTCAAGGCGCCACCAGTTCATCGGTTCGCGGAACGAGACGAACCGCGCCTCGTTCGCCAGGGCCGTTGACCTCGGGCTCGTGACGGAGCGAACATAGGCGGGAAGGAAGAGGGGGCGCGAACGCGGCCCCTCTTCTAGCCACGTGGTAGGCCTGCAGGTCAACCACCGGGGCCTGCTCGAGGGCAAGCCGATGGCCGTCGGTAGTGCGATCACTCCCTCCCGCACCGCCCTGCGGTTCGCGGCGGATAGGAGTATGAATGCGCCGTGGAGCCCGGCCTTCTCTCGGCGTGGGGCCTCGGTCTGCGGATCGGCGCGCTCCCGACCGGGCCGCGAAACGCCATCATCGACGTCGAGGGGGTTCGGGTCGGCCACTGCACCGTGACCGACCCCGCCGACCCGGCGGTCCAGACGGGCGTGACCGTCGTCGTCCCGCACGAAGGGAACCTGTTCCGCGAGAAGCTGGTCGCCGCCGTTCACGTCATCAACGGCTTCGGGAAGTCGGTCGGGCTGCTGCAGATCGAGGAGCTGGGGCAGCTCGAGTCGCCGATCGCGCTCACGAACACGCTCTCGGTGCCGGCGGTGACCGAGGGGCTGCTCGATCGGCTGCTGGCCGAGAATCCGGAGATCGGCACGACCACCGGCTCCGTGAACGCGGTCGTGACCGAGTGCAACGACGGCTTCCTGAACGACCTCCGCGGTCGCCACGTGCGGCGCGAGCATGTGGCGGAAGCGCTGGCGGACGCGGCTCCGCGTGTCGTGCAGGGCTCCGTCGGAGCCGGCCGCGGCATGTCGGCGTACGGGCTCAAGGGCGGCATCGGCAGCGCCTCACGCGTCGTCGCCTCGTCGGGCTTCACCGCCACGGTCGGGACGCTGGTGCTCGCGAACCTGGGCCGGCTGTCCGAGCTCGTCGTCGCCGGCCGGCGCGTCGGCTCCGTGCTGGCGCGCGAACTGCGGGCCGACCCGGACCCGCTGGGCGCCGGCTCCGTCATCGTGGTGGTCGCGACCGATGCGCCCCTCTCGGAGCGTCAGCTCGCCCGGGTGCTCCGCCGTGCCCAGGGGGGCATCGCCCGCACCGGGAGCAACGCGGCATCGGGGAGCGGCGAGATCGTGGTCGGCTTCACGACGGCGACCCGCATCCCGCACGCCGGCGGGGGGCCGACGATCCAGCTGGCGCTGCTCCGAGAGGACGGTCCCCTGATCGACCGGCTCTTCACGGCAGTGGCCGAGGCGACCGAGGAGGCCATCCTGAACGCGCTCTTCAACGCCGAGGCCGTCGAGGGTCGGGGCGGAGCTCGTCGCGCCGGCTTCCCGGTCGAGCGGCTCGCAGAACTGCTCGCAACAGCCGAACGAGAGGAGGGATCGCTGCAATGACCTGGTCGCCCGACCTGATCGACCTCACCCGCCCGATGACGCGCGAGACGATCGTGGAGCTCGCGGGGAAGCTCGTCGCCGAGCCGTCTCCCTACAACGAGGTCGAGCTCACCTACCTGCGCAGCTGGGACACGGACAACGGCTCGCTGTGCCAGTGGAAGCTGAACGACCACTTCGGTACCCACCTCGACGCCCCGATCCACATCGTCCCGAACTCGGCCAGCGTCGACCGCGTCGACATCAACCGGCTGATCGGCGAGGCGGTCGTGATCGACTGCTCGTTCGCGAACGGGCGCGGCCTCACGAGCGAGGACTTCGAGCGGGCGCGACCGCGGGTCAAGGCGGGCGACATCGTGCTCATCTACTCCGCCGAGCAGCCGGGCTCGCTCGAGGACTGGATCCACGACCAGACCTACGTGACGCCGGACGGCGCCGAGTGGCTCGTCAAGCAGGGGATCAAGAGCGTCGGCGTGGAGCCGTTCGGCTTCGAGCACCTCTACGACGGGCTCTTCGTCAAGAAGTACTACGACAAGGCGACGCCCCCGCCGCACTGGCCGGCGCACGCGATCTGCCTCGAGAAAGACGTCTACATCCTCGAGGGCCTCGGCAACCTGGAGGAGATCGTCGGCAAGCGGGTTCACTTCTCCGCGCTGCCGCTCCCGGTGCCCGGGTCGAGCGGCTCGCCGGTGCGCGCCGTCGCCTGGGAAGAGTAGGCGACAGGTCGCTAGCCGGCGGATGCCGAGGCCGCCGCGAGATGGGGTGCGACCTCGCGTGCGAAGCGAGCGCTCCACTCGTGGCGCACCTCGCGGGGCACCCCGGGAGTGGAGGTGTGCACGATCAGGTGGTTGAACCCGCAGTCGAGGTAGCGCCCGGCCTTCTCCAGCACCGTCTGCGGCGAGCCAATGAGCTGGTACTCGCACCACGGCGGAATGTTCGCCGGGTCGGCGAGATGCTTCATCCGCTTGAAGATGGCGCCCCATTGCTCGTAGCCGGCGACCTTGCCCCAGTGCTCGCCGTCGGCGTCGTAGTGGCGGGCCTGCGCCGCCATGTAGCGGACGACGTAGGTCTGCGCCAGCTCGACGGCCTCCGCGTCGGTGTCCGCGACGATCGCGTTGACGAGGATCGGCCGCACGCCGCTCACCTCCAGGCCGAGCTCGTCGGCGCGGGCCGACCAGGCATCGAGCGTTGCCTTCTGCGCCTCGATATCACCGATCGAGGTGCAGATCGGCGGCATGCCGAGCTCCGCCATGAGCGGCGCGCTCGGCGCGGTGCCGATCGCCCCGTAGAGCGTCACCCGCTCGCGGCGCGGCCGGGGTCGGATCTTGATCTCCTTCTCCACCTGGAGGAAGCGGCCGGCGTACGTGAACGGCTCGCCCCCGAGCGCGCGGTCGAGGATTTCCCAGCACTCGCGGAACCGCTCGCGCGCCTCTTGCATCTCGATCCCGAACGCGTCGTACTCGTACTTGGCCGTGCCTCGCCCGATCCCGAGGTGGAGGTGCTCCTCGGTCAGGTGCGTGAGCGCCGCAATCTCGCCAGCGAGGCGCAGCGGCTCGTACCACGGCGTGACGAGGACGCAGGTGCCGAGCGACAAATCCGGGTAGCGCCCGGCGATGTGGGCCAGCACGAGCAAGGGCCCGGGCATGGGGAAGTAGTCCGAGAAGTGGTGTTCGAGCACCCAGGCGGTCGTGTACCCGAGCGCGCGGTGCGCCTCGCAGTCGGCGAGGATCTCCCGGTAGAGCTGCTCGTCCGCCGCGCCGGGAGCTGCCACCGGTGCCGCGACGAATCCGAGCTCGACTCCGGTCATGCGAGCGCGAGGCGGATCGCGTCGCCCGCGTCGCGCATGGCGTCCGCCGACTGGTCGAAGACCGTGTCGAGCCCGAAAAAGCCGTGGATCATGCCCGGATACTGTCGCAGCGCCACCGGCACGCCGGCCGCCTCGAGCTTCGCCGCGTACAGCTCCGCCTGGAGGTGGAGGGGATCGCATTCCGCCGTCATGACGAGCGCGGGCGGCAGGCCGGAGTGGTCAGGAGCGAGGAGCGGCGAGACCCGCCAGTCGTCCGTCATGGCCGGAGAGGCGAGGTAGTTGGCCTGGTGCCACTGCAGCTCGTCCCGGTAGAGGAAGTAGCCCTCGTACTCCATGTCGAAGCCGCCGGCGAGGTCGCACGTCGTCACCGGGTAGACGAGCAGCTGGAAGCGGATGGCCGGGACGCCCCGCTCGCGCGCGAGCAGGGACACGACCGCCGCAAGGTTGCCGCCGGCGCTGTCGCCGGCGACGGCGAGCCGGGCCGGGTCGCCCCCGAGCGTGTCGGCGTGCTCGCCGAGCCAGGCGGCGGCCGCGTACGCGTCCACGACCGCCGCCGGAAACATGTGCTCCGGCCCCAGGCGGTACTCGACCGAGACGACGAGCGCCCCGGCGGCGTTGGCGAGCGCCCGGCACACGATGTCGTAGGCGTCCACCGACCCGAGCAGCCAGCCGCCGCCGTGGTAGTACGCCACGACGGGGAGCGGGCCTTCCCCGGCGGGCCGGTACCAGCGCGCGTGTACCTCGCGGTCGTCTGTCCGCATGGCCAGGTTCCCGGTCTCGGCGACCTCCTGGCCCGGCCCCAGGCTCTCGAAGAGCGCCTCGAAGTTCTCCCTCGCCTCGGCGACCGGCAGCAGGTGCGCGTTCGGGCGTCCCGACGCCTTGACGTCGTCGAGCAGCTCCTGTGCCTTCGGGTCGAGTGGCACGCTGAGATCCTAGTGCTCTCCTGAGGCGCGATCGCGTGACGTGGCGCGGAGGCCGCACTGGACGGAAGCGCCGCGACGGTGTCCAATGCGGGTTCATGTGCGGGCCGCCGGATCGAGCCGCGGGGGAGCTTGCGTTCTGGGAGCCGGCAGCCCGTCAGGTACGGACGGGGACATGGGGCGAGCAAGCCGAGCCGACGCTCGACCGGATCGCGGAAGCGCTGACCGCCGGCAGGCGCGAGGACGCGGCGGCGCTCGTGCGACATCTCCTCGTCGAGGCCCAGGAGATCCACGACCTCTACTCGGAGTGGGTCGCGGCGCTTCCCGGCATCCTCGAGCGAGAGGGCTTCGAGGTGGATGTCCCGGGCGTCGACACGGAGGCGGAGTGGCGGCAGTTCGGGGCCGCGGCGGAAGAGCTCGCCGTTCGCTGCGAGAGGGGCGACGCGGCCGAGCACGAGGTCGACGAGCTCGCCGATCTGTGGCGTGCCGCCCACGATCGTCATCTCGAGCTCGTCGCTCGCTGGCTGGACGCTGCGGCCGAGCGGCTCGGGGAGGAGCGGCTGGGCGAGGTCTGGGCCGAGCTGCAGGCCTCCGGCATCGCGTCGTACGCACGCTACGATCTCGCGCGCAACCCGTGGGCGCGCTCGCGTGCGCTGCTTCTGCAGATCGCCATCGAGGGGATGCACGGCCACCTTGGCGGCCCCGCACGGCGCGGGACGGTCGAGGTCCACGAGCACGCGGACCGGGTCGAGCTGCGCTTCTCCCCGTGCGGGTCGGGTGGCGTGCTCCGCCTACGCGAGGCGTTCGGCGTGACCCGGGCTCGTCACGACTTTGCGTGGAACGAGCTCGGCGTGTGCCATTACTGCATCCATTGCTGCGTGCTCCAGCAGCTGACGCCGATCGACCGGCTCGGCTACCCGGCGCGGGTCATCGACCCTCCATTGCGGCCCGGTGATTCGTGTACCTGGAGCGTCTACCGCGACCCGTCGCTCGTGCCCGACGAGGCCTACCGCCGCGTGGGCCGCGAGAGGCCCGAGGAGGCTGGAGGCCCCCATGGCTGATCTGGATGACGTACGCGAGGAGCTCGAGCGGCTCGGCGCGACTCGGGTACGGGTCGAGATGCCCGACACGGACGGCACGCTGCGTGGCAAATACGTGTCGGCCGAGAAGATCCTCGCCGGCAAGGGCGCGAGCGTCTCGGACGTGTACTACACGCTCACCATCGCGGACGACGTCTTCGAGGACTCGCCGCTCACAGGTCCGGATACCGGCTGGCCCGACGTCGTCGGGATGCCCGACTGGTCGACGCTGCGCCCGGTGCGGTGGGAGCCCGAGCTCGCCGCGGTACTCGCCGATGTCCACACGAAGACGGGCGACCCGCTCGGCGTCGACCCCCGCCACGCGTTGCGGCGAGCATGCACGAGGCTCGACGAGGCTGGGCTCGAGGCCAACTTCGGCGTCGAGTACGAGCTCTACGTCTTCCACCACGACGATGCCGCCGACCGAGCGCTGCGTTCCGGCCGCGTTCGGGAGCTCATCCCGATCAGCCGCGAGTGGCAGGCGTACAGCCTTTTCCGCTGGCCCGAGCAGGCTGGATTCATCGCCGAGCTCACAAGCGCGATGGCGGCTTACGGGGTCCCGATCGAGGCCATCTCGACCGAGCTCGGCTACGGCATGGTCGAGGTCGCAATCGCGCCTGCGCCGCCGCTCGAGGCTGCGGATCGCGCCGCCCGCTTCAAGCTCGGCTGTAAGGAGATCGCCCGCCGCCATGGCCTCGTCGCGAGCTTCATCGCGAAGTGGGATCTCCAGCAATCGGGATCGTCGGGTCACCTGCACCAGAGCCTGCTCCGAGACGGCACGAACGCGATCTGGAGTGGCCAGGGCGAGCTTTCCGAGACGGGTCGCCACTACCTGGGCGGGCTGATGGCCGCGTCCGGGGAGCTATCAGCGTTCATGAGCCCCTTCCCGAACTCCTACCGTCGCTACATCCCCGACACGTGGGCGCCGACGAACGTCACCTGGGGCCACGACAACCGGAATGCCTGCGTGCGGGTGATCACGGTCGCCGAGGGGTCGACCCGGTTCGAGCACCGGCGGCCGGGCGCGGACCTCAATCCGTACCTCGCGATCGCCGCGTGCCTCGACGCGGGCCTGCACGGCATCCGGAAGCGGATCGAGCCGCCGCCCGAGTCGCCTGGGCGAGCCTACGCCGACGAGCAGGCCGAGCTATTCCCGACGAGCCTTGGCGAGGCGGCCGAGCGGCTCGCCGGCTCTCGTCTCGCGCGGGAGTGGTACGGCGACCTGCTCGTCGACCACTACGTCGTCTCTCGCCGGGCGGAGCTGCGCGCCTGGGAAGCGGTGCGCGACGCTCAGGTTCCCGAGTGGGAAGCGGCCCGTTACCTGGAGACCGTCTGAACGGTCGTTACGGCAGCGATCCGATCCAGTCAGCGATCACCTGATTGAAGCGGTCAGGCTCCTCGATGAACGGACAGTGGCCGGACTCCTCGAAGACGACGAGCCGGGCATCCGGCATCTGCTCAACCACCCACTCCTCGGCCTCGACCGGCACGAGCTTCTCGTCGCGACCCGTGCAGACGAGCGCCGGCACGGTCACCTGCGATAGCACGTCGCGGTAGTCCTGCATGGTTTGGTCGAAGATGATCACGCTCGCGATCGTGTCGGGCAGCCGCAGGGTCTCCTCCCGGATGAGGGCGGCGTGCTCCGGGGCCGGCGGCTCCGCCTTGAAGAGGAGGGGAACGAACTCGTCCACGAATGCGGATCGATCCGTCTGGCACGCCGACATCACGTGGCGCAGCTCCTCGAAGTCGAAGCCGCCGTGCGGCCAGTCCGGCCACTTGTAGTCGGACGGCGTCTGATCCACCACGACGATGCCGCGCAGGCCGTCGACGCCGAACTGGCGGACGTAGTCCCAGAGCACGAGCGCTCCCATCGACCACCCGACGACCACGGGCTCGCGTAGCTCGAGCGCCTCGAGGAACGCACGCAGATCGCGTGCGTACTGGGCCATCGTGTGCCCGGACTGGGCATGCTCGGAGCCGCCGTGGCCGCGGAGGTCGAGCGCGAGGACGCGATGGCGGTCGGCGAGGCCCTCCAGCTGCGAGGCGAAGCACCGGCTGCTCATCCAGACACCGTGGACGAAGACCACCGCGTCACCGCTGCCGACGTCCTGGTAGTAGAGCTCGACCCCGTTCACGCGCACCGTCGCCATACCCGCCTCCTGGTTCGAACTCGCCGGTACGATAGGCGCCCTTTGAGGCGAAGGAGGTTCCACGTGGCCGAAGCGGACGTCGGACGCGCCCGCGAGCTGATCGAGGCGAACGGCATCCACACCGTCGAGTGCATGTTCGCCGACACCTGGGGCATCCCCCGCGGGAAGCGGCTCCCTGCGAACCAGTTCCTCAAGGGCGCCGGCTTCGCGATCGCCAACGTCTGCATGACGTGGGACATGCACTGCTTCATCTTCCCGACCGAGTTCGTGAACGACACGCACGGCTACCCGGACATGCACGCGAAGCCGGACCTCTCGACCCTGGCGATCGCGGGCTGGACCGAAGGCACGGCGTTCTGCATCTGCGACACCTTCGACATCGAGACGCACGAGCCCGTCGCGCTCGACGGCCGCAACATCCTGCGCGGGCAGGTCGAGCGCGTGCGGGGGCATGGCTACGAGCCGATGGCGGCGACCGAGCTCGAGTTCCACCTGTGCACGCCGGACTGGGAGCCGCTCTATCGCGGTGTCCACTGCTACTCGATCCAGAAGGGGGCGGAGGTCGAGCCCGTGGTGTCCGACCTGCGGATGGCCCTCGAGGTCTCCGGGATCGAGGTCGAGGCCTCGAACGTCGAGTACGGGCCCGCCCAGGTGGAGATCAACCTCGGTTTCGGCGACGCGATCGGCGTGGCCGACAGGACGATGGTGTTCAAGCACGCCGTCAAGCAGGTCGCGAGGAAGCACGGCCTGCGGGCGACCTTCATGCCCAAGCCGTTCATCACGGATGCCGGCAACGGCCTCCACATCCACCAGAGTCTCCAGGGTGCCGACGGCGCCAACGCTTTCGCCGTGCACGACGCCGAGCCCCCCGTTCATTCCGCGCTCATGCGCCGCTTCCTGACAGGCCTTGTCGCGCACCAGAAGGAGCTCCAGGCGGTCATGAACCCGACCATCAACGCCTACAAGCGGGTCGAGGACTACTCGTTCGCCCCGACCCAGGTGAGCTGGGGCCTGGACCACCGGCTCGTCGGTGTTCGCTGCGTGGTCGACCACGGGGACGCGACGAGGCTCGAGGCGCGCTGGGCTTCCGCGGACGCGAACCCCTACCTCGTGCTGGCCGGCTGTCTCGGGGCCGGAGCCGACGGGCTCGAGCGCGAGATCGAGCTGCCGCCGATGGTCAGCGGCGACCCTCATGTGGACACTGCTTTCGAGCGGCTGCCGCTGACCCTCGAGGGGGCCGTCGCGAACCTCGCGCAGAGCGAGTTCGCCCGCTCGATCTACGGCGACGTGTTCCTGAACACCTACCTCACGATGCTGCGTCACGAGGTCGACGTGTTCAACCGCCAGGTGACCCCCTGGGAGTGGGAGCGCTACCGCGAAGTGATGTAGGAGCCGGATCCATCCGGCCCCGCAACGGGAGGCGACGATGACAGAGACAACACCCCATCCGCCCAACCGGCGGCTCGTCCCCGACCCGCCCCTGGCGCCGCGCGAGCGGTCGCCGCAGCGCGACAGGCCCGGTGCGGGGAAGACGAAGGTCTGCGTCCTCGGCGCCGGGCATGGCGGCAGCGCCATGGCGGCGCACCTGACCCTGCTCGGCTTCGAGGTGACCGTCTGCTCGCTCTTCGGTCGCGAGCTCGACCCCATCGAGGAGGCAGGCGGCGTCGAGCTCGTCGGCGAGGAGGTACAGGGGTTCGCCAAGTACGCCCGCATCGAGCGTTCGCTAGACAGGGCCGTGGCCGGCCAGGATCTGATCATGATCGCCGCTCCCGGCGTGGCCCACCGCGTCTACGGGACGCTGCTCGCGCCGATGCTCGCGGACGGGCAAGCCGTCGTGCTCAACCCCGGCCGCACGGGCGGCGCGCTCGAGTTCGCCCAGATGCTGACCCGCTTCGCCTGCGCGGCCGAGATCGTGCTCGGCGAGGTGCAGACCTTCGTCTACGCAGCGGAATCGCGGGGGCCTGCGAGCGTCGAGATCCTGAACGAGAAGTTCCGGGTGCGGGCGGCCGCGCTACCGGCAACGGAGAACGACCGGTTGCTCGGGGTCCTGCAGGGGCTCTATCCGCAGATGGAGGCGGGCGAGAACGTCCTCGAGACGTCGATCAACAACGTCGGCGGCGTCGTCCATCCGACCACGATGCTGCTCAACAGCCACGTGCTCGAGGAGCGGGCGGCGGGCGCCGATCTGCGCTTCTACAAGAACCAGGTGACGCCGACGATCGCGAACCTCGTCATGGAGCCGATGGACGCCGAGAAGATCGCGGTCGGGCGCGCGCTCGGGCTCTCCGAGCTCTGGTCCGTGGAGCGCTGGTACCAGGAGAGCTACCACGTGACGGGCGAGGGCCTCTGGGACTCGCTGATGCGCAACCCGTACTACGAGGGCTTCCACGCCTCCAGTCACCTGCTCGGGTACAACCACGTCCTCGACGAGATCCCGAACTCGCTCGTGCCCGTCTCGGAGCTCGGCGCTGCGCTCGGCGTGCCGACGCCGACGATCGACGCGATCGTCGATCTCGCGTGCGCGATGTGCCGCATCGACTTCCGCAAGCACGGCCGCACGCTCGAGGTGCTCGGGCTCGACGGGATGACGGCGGACGAGATACTGCACTACGTGAACGTCGAGCCGCTGGGCGGCGAGGCACGCCTGCACGGCGTCGCCCGCAGCCTGCCCTGGTTTGCCTGACGCGCTGAGGACGATCGATCAGGCTCTGCTCACGGTGCGCGGTCTCGACCGCTCACGCGCCTGGAGGGCCGAGGCGGGAGTCACGAGCGCGTGTGGAAGCGTCGGGGCGCCGCCGACGTGCGGGGCGCCCCGACCGCAGATCTCCTTCTAGCCGGAGATAGCGACGACGTTCGCCGCCTCGGGGCCCTTCTGACCCTCGCGCGTCTCGAACTCGACCTTTGCACCCTCGGCCAGGCTCTTGAAGCCTTCGCCCTGGATGCTCGAGTGGTGGACGAATACGTCCTTGCCGCCGTCCTCGGGCTGGATGAAGCCATAGCCCTTGGCGTCGTTGAACCACTTCACGGTTCCGGTTGCCATGTATCAATCACCTCCTCTACCACGGTCAAGAACGGGTAGGGAGGCGCCTCGGCACCACCGGTACTCGCTCTGTGCATCCTCCACGCTAGCAGACCGTCCTCGGCCTTACGCAAGGGGTGTCATCCTCGCCGGCCCGGGGCGGCTATCCTCGCCGGGTGCACGACGACTTCGAGGCCTGCTGGCGGGCAGCGGCCAGTCGGGATCGGCGCTTCGACGGGAGGTTCCTGGTCGGGGTTCGCACCACCGGGATCTACTGCCTGCCGAGCTGTGCGGCCCGAATGCCGAAGCCGGAGAGCGTGCGCTTCTACCGTAGCCTGGAGGCCGCTCGCGCGGACGGGCTGCGCCCCTGCCTGCGCTGCCGGCCGGACGCCGCCGCCTCCCGCTCCCGAGACGAGGGCGCACTCGGACGCGCCTTGGAGCTCCTCGGCGCGGGGCGGAGCGTGGGGGCGACCGCCGCGGTGCTCGGCATGGGCGAGGCGGGGCTGAGGTCTGAGCTCGTCTCGGCCATCGGTCTGGCGCCGGGCGAGGTGCGACGCCAGCTCCTCGCGGGCGGCGACCTGACGCTGCGCCTGGCCTTCCGACCGCCGCATGCCTTCGATGCCACCCTTGCGTACCTCGGGCCTCGTGCCCTGCCCGGCGTCGAGGAAGTGGCGGACGGCCGCTACCGCCGCCTCGTGGGGACGCAGGAGGGCGCCGATGTCCTCGAGGTCGAGCCTGCCGACGGGCACGTGCTCGTACGGGTTCCGCGGGCGGCCGTGCCCCGAGCTCCCGCCATCTCGGTCGCGGTCAAGCGCCTGTTCGACCTCGACGCGGACCCCAGCACGGTCGCGGACACGCTGGCGCGGGATCGGAGGCTGCGGAGGCTGGTGGCCGGGACGCCCGGCCTGCGTGTCACGGGCGCCTTCGACCCGTTCGAGCTCGCGGTGCGCGCGATCCTCGGGCAGCAGGTTTCGATACGCGGCGCGACCACCCTGGCGGGGCGGCTCGTCGAGCGCTTCGGGGAGCGGGTCTCGGGCGACAGCGCGCTGACCCACCTGTTCCCTACTCCGACCGTGCTCGCCGAAGCGCCGGTGGAGGCGATCGGCATGCCGCGAGCGCGGGGCGGGGCCATCCGTGCTCTGGCGCGCGCGGTCCGCGACGGCCTCGAGCTCGACCGGGCTTCGAGCTCGGATGTGCTGCGCTCGAGCCTCGTCGCGCTGCCCGGCATCGGCCCCTGGACGGCCGAGTACGTCGCGCTGCGCGGCGCGGGCGACCCCGATGCCTTCCCGGCGTCCGATCTCGGCCTCCGTCATGCGCTCGGCAACGGCCGGCCCGCCACTGCTGCAGAGGTCGGGCGAGCCGCCGTGGCGTGGCGGCCGTGGCGCGGGTACGCCGCGATGCATCTGTGGCACGGCCTGTCGTTGGAGGCGGCGTGACCCGCCTCTCATATGCCGAGCTCGACAGCCCGATGGGGACGCTCCTGCTCGTCGGCTCGGAGCGCGGGCTGATCCGGCTCGGGCTTCCGGTCGAGCCGCCTGACCAGGTGCTCGGCCGGCTCGAGGACCGAACAGGCACCCGGGCGGCCGAGGAGCCGGCCAGGGTCGACGTGGCTCGCCGTCAGATGGACCAGTACTTCGCCGGCAGGCGCCGCGACTTCACGCTGCCGCTCGACCTCTCGCTCGCGCGCGGCTTCCGGCTGCGCTCGCTCGAGGCGATGTTCGAGATCCCCTACGGCGAGACGATCAGCTACGGCGAGCTCGCCGCCCGTGCCGGCAACCCGCGCGCGTTCCGCGCCGCCGGGCACGCATGCGCGACCAATCCGATCCCGATCGTGCTCCCCTGCCATCGCGTCGTGCGCAGCGACGGCGATCTCAACTGGTACACGGGCGGCCTTCGCTACAAGGAGCTTCTGCTCTCCGTCGAAGGCGTTCCTCTGACCCGTCGTGGGGACCGCCCGCGGGTTGCTGTCAAGGAGACTTGACAACAAAAGCCTGACAAGGTAACTTGACAGGCATGAGAAACGATATACGCGAGCTGCGCGCCGCCAGGGGGCTCTCCCAGGGGGAGCTTGGCAAGGTACTCGGTGTCTCGCGGCAGACCATCAACGCCATCGAGACCGAGCGCTACATGCCGTCGCTGCCGCTGGCGATCGCGCTCGCTCGCTACTTCAAGTCGACTGTTGAGGAGGTCTTCCATGACAACGGCAGCCCTTAGATCCAAGTGGACGCTTCCCGCGTTCTCGCTCTTCCTGGGCGGGTGCGTGCTGCTCTCGTACTGGCTCGGCGACAACGTGAAGAACGGGTTGATCGGCCTCGCCATCTTGGCCGGGCTGGCCGCCCTGCTCGTGCTCGGCGGCCGCAGCGAGACGATCAGGATGGCGCGGGGCGACCAGCGGGACGAGCGCTGGGCTCTCATCGACCTGCGGGCGACCGCGATCGCGGGCAATGTGCTGATCGGGATCGTTATCGGGATGTGGATGTACGAGATCGCTAGTGGCCGCGACGGCTCGCCCTACGTCGAGCTGGGCGCGATCTCGGGCCTTGTCTACCTGTTGGCCATCGGCGTCCTGCGGGTCCGCCGCTAGCCTGATCAACCCCGCCGTCTCGCTTCAGGCCAGCCGTGGTTAACGTACGACCGTGAGCACGACCGACGGGCGCTCCGAGTCGCTACGGGCCCAGTTCTACGCGACAAGGCCGATCAGCCGCGACAACCTCGTTCCCGAGGATCCGGCGCTCGGCCTCGTCGCGTTCGCGAGCCCATTCGACCCGGAGCCTTCGCTCCGCGTCGAGGGCGGGCGGGTCGTCGAGCTCGACGGCAAGCCTGAGTCGGACTTCGACCTGCTCGACGAGTTCATCGCCCGCCGTTGCATCGACGTCTCCGTGGCCGAGGAGGCCATGGCGCTCGACACGCTCGCCTTCGCGCGCATGCTGGTCGACCCGGCCGTCCCTCGCCGGGAGATCACGCGGCTCGTCGCGGGCATGACGCCCGCCAAGGTCGCGCAGGTGCTCGCGCTCCTGACGCCGGTCGAGATCCTCCAGGCGATGCAGAAGATGCGAGTGCGCCGCACGCCCTCCATCCAGGCGCACGTCACGAACCGGGTCGACCATCCGCTGCTGATCGCCGCCGATGCCGCCTCGGCCGTCGCGCACGGCTTCCGGGAGCTCGAGACGACCGTCCCCATCCTGCGGGACTCCCCCGCCAACGCGCTCGCCCTGCTCGTCGGCAGCCAGGTCGCGGGCGCCGGGTCGCTCACCCAGTGCTCCGTCGAGGAGGCGACCGAGCTCGAGCTCGGCATGCGCGGGCTCACCACCTACGCGGAGACGGTCTCCGTCTACGGCACCGAGCAGGTCTTCGTGGACGGCGACGACACCCCGTGGTCGAAGGCGTTCCTCGCGTCCTGCTACGCCTCGCGCGGGCTGAAGACGCGCTTCACCTCCGGCTCCGGCGCCGAGGTGCTGATGGGCGCCTCCGAGGGCAAGTCGATGCTGTACCTCGAGGCTCGCTGCATCGCGGTCACCCGCGCTGCGGGCGCTCAGGGCGTCCAGAACGGCGGCATCGACGGCGTCAACGTCACCGCGTCCGTCCCGGACGGGATGCGCGAGGTGATCGCCGAGAACCTCTGCGTGATGATGCACGACCTCGAGTCATGCACCGGCAACGACACGCTGATGTCGTCTTCGGACATCCGCCGTACTGCGCACACGCTGCCGATCCTGCTCGCCGGCTCGGACTTCCTCTTCTCCGGGTTCGGCTCCATCCCCGCCTACGACAACGCGTTCGGGCCGTCGAACTTCAACGCCGAGGACCTCGACGACTACCTCGTCGTCCAGCGCGACTGGGGCTTCGAGGGCGGGCTGCGCGCCCGCGACGACGACGAGCTGCTGCCTCTCCGCCGCCGGGCCGCCGAGGCGTGCGCGCGCCGTGTTCGAGGAGCTCGGCCTTGCCACCTTCTCCGACGAGGACGTCGATGCGTGTGTAGTCGCCCACGGCTCGCTCGACGTGCCCGAGCTGCCCGGCGATCTCGTGCCCGAGGCCGGCGACCGCATTCTCGAGCGGGGCGTGACGGCGCTCGACGTCGTGCGTGTCCTCGCCTCGCGAGGCTACCCGGAGGAGGCCGAGCGGGTGCTCGAGATGCTGCGTCAGCGGCTCCTCGGCGACTTCCTGCAGACGTCCGCGATCTTCGACGAGGAGATGAACGTGCTCTCGAACCTCTCCGATCCGAACGACTACGCCGGACCCGGCACGGGCTACCGGATGTCGGCCGAGCGCCGGGCCGAGGCGGCGCGGGTGCGCCAGGTATGGTCGCCTGCCGATCTCGCCGAGGAGCAGGCGCGCGGGGAGGGATGTGTCCGGCTGACCGCGACCGGCCCAGCGCGGGCGCGACTCCGGCCCGACGAGGTCGTCGTCGGCGTCTCCCCTGCCTTCGGAGAGGGAGTCTGGATGGCCCTCAGCGGGATGACCGTGGGCGAGCTGCTCCGCCAGGTGCTCGCCGGGATCGAGGAGGAGGGGCTCGCGAGCCGTGTCGTGCGGGTGCGGCGCTCGATCGACCTCGGCGCGATCGGATGGGCCGCGGCCCAGCTTTCCGGCTCGGGTATATCGGTCGGCCTCCAGGCGAAGGGGACGGCCCTCATCCACCGAGCCGAGCTGCCGCCGCTCGGGAACCTGGAGCTCTTCTCGATCGCGCCGCGCGTCACCGCCGAGCTGTACCGCGGCCTCGGGCGCAACGCCGCCCGGTACGCGAAGGGGACGGCGGTCGAGCCGCTGCTGCTTCCCGAGTCGAGCGAGCCCCTCGGGCCCAAGTACCACGCCCGCGTCGTTCAGCTCGTCGCCATCGAGCGGGGGCTGGCGCAAGCCGGCGACCCGGTGGAGCTGGAGGTTTCGTGGACGTGAGGGCGACCCAAGGGTCGCCCCTACGGGACCAGCAGGAGGCCTCGGAAGGTGCAGGGGCGGGCCTTGGCCCGGCCCAGGGGTCGCCCCTACGGGACCAGCAGGAGGGGTCGGAAGGTTAGGGGCGGGCCTTGGCCCGCCCGTCTATCCGTTGGCGGACACGGCCCGGCACGACGTCCGTACCGTGACGGGGCTTCCCGTCTCCGAGGTCACGCTCGAGCGGGTGCTCTCGGCGAGCTCGGTGCCGACGATCTGCGCGTCGCGCCCGAGACGCTGCGGCTGCAGGCGGACTTCGCCGAGGAGGGCGGCAACCCGCAGCTCGCCGAGAACCTGCGTCGCGGCGCGGAGCTCGTCGCGTTCTCCGACTCCGAGCTGCTTGCCTTCTACGATCGCCTGCGACCGGGTCGCGCGACGGCCGCGGAGCTCGACGAGCTGGCCGCGTCGCTCGAGTCCCGGGGCGCCGAGCGCTGTGCCGCGCTGGTGCGCGAGGCGCGGGCCGCGTACGCCCGTCGCGGGCTCGTCTCGTGAAGGCGCGCGAGCTCGGGATCGCCGTCGGCGCTGGCGAGCCCGGCCGGCAAAACGCGATCACGGACGTCGACGGCGTCCGGGTCGGGCACGCGACGCTCGTCGAGGGCGACGACGTCCGCACGGGCGTCACCGTGGTCTTCCCTCACGAGGGCGACCCGGGCAGTGATCCGGTGTTCGCCGGCTGTCACCGGCTCAACGGCAACGGCGAGCTGACGGGCCTCGAGTGGGTGCGGGAATCGGGTCTCCTGACGACACCGATCGGTCTCACGAACACCCATTCCGTCGGGGTCGTCCGCGACGCGCTGATCGCCTGGTCGATCCGGCGCGGTCTCATGAAGGAGGACGAGTGGAGCCTGCCCGTCGTGGGCGAGACGTGGGACGGGACGCTGAACGACATCAACGGGCTGCACGTGAAGCCCGAGCACGTCTTCGAGGCGATCGAGTCGGCGAGCGACGGCAGCGTCGGCGAGGGCAACGTCGGCAGCGGCACCGGGATGATCTGCCACGGCTTCAAGGGCGGGATCGGGACGGCATCCCGCTTGGTGGACGTTGGCGCGCCGGGTATGCCCGGCCCCTACGCGCTCGGCGTGCTCGTGCAGGCAAATCACGGTGCCCGCGAGCGGCTGTCGATCGAAGGCGTGCCCGTCGGTCGCGAGCTCGGGGCCGACCGCGTCCCCATCGCCGGACTCGCGCGGCCGCCGGGCGGCGGCTCGATCATCATCGTCGTCGCCACCGACGCGCCGCTGCTCCCGCACCAGCTCCACCGGGTGGCTCAGCGCGCCGGCCTCGGGGTGGCGCGGCTGGGAGGCGCCGGCGAGAACGGCAGCGGTGACATCTTCATCGCTTTCTCGACGGCGAACCGGGGCTTGGCAGGAGGCGGCACGCGTGCCGTCGAGATGCTCGGCAACGACGCGATCAACCCGCTCTTCTACGCCGCCATCGAGGCCACCGAGGAGGCGATCGTGAACGCGCTGCTGCAGGCAGAGACGATGATCGGCAAGGGCGGTGCGACCGCCCATCGCCTCGATCCCGAGCTGCTTTTCGAGGTCGTCCGGCGAGCGGCGACCGCATAGCCATCTCACACCGAAGCCGGCGGGCCCGTCGGCATCGATGTCGGCGTATCGACGAGGGAGAGCACATGTCGCAACAAGAGGTCTTGGAGCGGGCGCATGCTCATGCCGTTCGCTTCCTCGACGGGCTCGACGGGCGTCCGGTGGCGCCTCGTGCCGGGCTCGACGAGTTACGGGCTGCGCTCGCGCACGCCCTTCCCGATCACGGCGTCGATCCGGTGCAGGTGCTGGACGAGCTCGTGCAGGGCGCGGACGCCGGCCTGCTCGGCTCGACCGGCGGCCGCTTCTTCGGCTGGGTCGTCGGGGGCGCGTTGCCGGCGGCGATCGCGGCGGACTGGCTGGCATCGGCCTGGGATCAGAACGGCGCGATCTTCGCCACCTCCCCGGCAGCCGCGGTCGTCGAGGAGGTGTGCGGTGCATGGCTGAAGGAGCTCTTCGGGCTGCCTCCTTCGGCGTCGTTCGCGCTCGTGACCGGCTGCCAGATGGCGCACGTGACCGCACTCGCGGCGGCCCGGCAGCGCCTGCTCGACGACCGCGGTGTCGACGTGCAGCGCCACGGTCTTGCCGGCGCGCCCCGTTTGCGGGTGCTCGCCTCCGAGCTCCGCCACGAGACGCTCGACCGCGCGATCCGGCTGCTCGGCATCGGCACCGACGCAATCGTCGCGCTTCCCGCCGACGACTCGCGCGGGATCAGCCTGCCGCTGCTCGAGCAGGCGCTCGACGCGGACGCGAATGCTCCCAGCGTCGTCTGCCTGCAGGCCGGCGAGCTGAACACCGGGGCGTTCGACGCGTTCGGTGAGGCCTGCGAGCTCGCGCACGCGAGAGGCGCATGGGTGCACGTGGACGGAGCGTTCGGTCTCTGGGCAGGCGCGAGCGGTCGCTACCGGCACCTCGTGGCCGGCGTCGAGCGGGCCGATTCCTGGGCGACCGACGGGCACAAGTGGCTGAACGTGCCCTACGACGCCGGCTTTGCCTTCGTTGCGGATCAAGCCTCCCACCACGCCTCGCTGACCGCGTCGGCGAGCTACTTCGACCACGCCGACGGCGGCCGCGACCCGGTCGATTGGAACCCTGAGTGGTCACGGCGGGCACGGGGCTTCGCGGTCTACGCGGCCATTCGCTCGCTCGGGCGCTCGGGGGTAGCCGAGCTCGTGGAGCGCTGCTGCCGGCACGCGAAGACCCTCGTCGCCGAGATCGGCGCCCTGCCGGAGGCCGAGGTCGTCGCCGAGCCCGTGATCAACCAGGGACTCGTTCGCTTCCTCTCGCCCGACGGCGACCACGACCGCCGTACCGACGACGTCATCGCCCGCATCCAGGCAGGCGGAGTCGCCTGGTTCGGCCCCACGACCTGGCGGGGACGGCGCGTCATGCGCATCTCCGTGTGCAGCTGGCGGACGAGCGAAGAGGACGTCGAGCGCACGATCCACGCCGTCCGTGAGGCCCTTGCCGGCACCGGAGCCGTGGCCGCCGCAGCGCAGCCGTAGGAGCCGAGCAGGCTCGGCGCCCTCGAGGCGGCGGGCGACAACCGGCGCGTGCTTGCCGTTCTCGCCTACCTGCGGAATTAGGAACTCGCTTCAAAACGAAGCCCAAGGCGGCGTATCTTCATTCTGAAACGAGTTCTCTGAGTAGAGTCGGCAACCATGCTCGTCGCCGGCGTCGACGTCGGGAACTCGACCACCGAGGTCGCGGTCGCGCGCGTCGAGCCGGGCGGCGAGCCGGAGTGGCTGCTCGTCCTGCGCCGGCCGACGACCGGGCCGAAGGGGTCGCCCGCTTGCGCCGAGGGCATCTCCGACCTGATCGGGCAGGCCGAGCGACGGCTCGGCGAGCGCCCGCACCTGCTCCTGCTCGCCGAGCTTCATCCCGTCGAGTCGAGCCTGGTCGAGCTGGGCATGCTCGAGGAGCTCGACCTGGCGCGGACGGCCATCGCACGACCTGCCAGCTCGACGCCCTCCGGCAACGGCGTCGCCGTCGGGGTCCTGCGCACGCTCGGGGAGCTGACGGGACAGCCCGACGGGCGCGCCGTCCTCGTGGTGGTGTCGGGCTGGGACTTCGACGGTGCGGCCGGGTGCCTGCGAGACGCGCGGGACCGAGGCTGGACGATCGCGGGGGCGATCGTCCAGGAGGACGATGCCGTCCTGATCGGGAACCGATTCGATCGCGACATCCCGATCGTGGACGAGGTCGCCGACGCCGCCGGGCTGCCTCTCGGATCGCTGGCGGCGGTCGAGGTAGCACCGCCCGGCGACAGCGTCCTCGAGCTAGCCGATCCGCTGCGTCTCGCGGTTCTGCTGGGGCTCTCGCCGGCCGAGGCCCGCGCGGCACGCCATGCCGCCCGCGCGGTCGCCGGTCACCGGGCGGCGATCGTCTGCCGCGGGGAGGCGGGCGAGAGCCTGCCCGTGCACGACGTGCAGCTCGCCGTCACGCTCGTCGATGCGGGCGGTAACGTCGTCCCGTTAGACGAGCGGGCGCCGGTTCCGCCCCCGGGGTCGGTGCGTGCCCTTCGAGGAGCCGCCGGAGACCGCGACGGCCTGCGCGATCTCTTCTACGTGGCGCTTCCCGCTCCGCGAGACGATCCGGGTTTCGCCCGGCGCCTTGCGCGACGGCGAGCCGTTGCCGTCGCTCTGCTCGCCGACGGAGAGCCAGGCGGCCTGCTCGCCGAGCTCGCATCTCTCGCGGCCGGCGGCGCTCGAGTGGTCGCTCGCGAATCCGAGGCAGCGGTGCTGGGGGCGTCGACCACTCCCGGAGCAGGCCATACCCCGTTCGTCCTCGACCTCGGCGGCGGCACGGTCGACCTGCACAGGCAGCTGGGCCCGTCCGAGCAGGTCGTCGCGACCGCCGGCGCGGGGGATCTCGTCACCCGCGTCTGCGCAGCGCTGCTCGGCTGCGACATCGCGCTCGCCGAGCGGGCGAAACGGGTGCGGTCAGCGCGTGTGGAGACGCCGTTTACGTTGCACCACGAGGACGGCAGCCGCAGCTTCCTGGGCGAGCCTGCCCCGCCGGGCACCGTGGCCCGGCTCTGCCTCCTCGACGGACGGGCGCCCTTGCCGCTCGACGTGCAGCTGGCCCCGGAGGTCTGGCGTGGCCTGCGTGCGGCGGCCAAGCGCGACGTCATCGCGCGCAACGTCAGGCGGGCGATCGAGGCGGCCGGAGAACTGCCGCGCGGCGAGCTGGTGACGCTGGTCGGCGGATCGGCGTGCGACGCCGAGGTCGTGGAGGCGGTTGCCGTGGAGCTCGCCGATCTGGACGTCGCCGTCGCGCGCGGCGACGTGCTCGGCCGCCACGGCCCTCGAGCCGCCGTCGCCGTCGGCCTCGTGCTGGCTCACACACGGGACGGGGCATGACCGCGCCTGTCGTCGCCTTGATCGACGATCCGGTGATTGCTCGTCAGGTGGCGGCCGGGTTCGAGGAGGAAGGCGTTCCGCTCGGTATCGAGCAACGCTCCGGCAAGCCGCTCGAGCTCGCTCGCGAGGCGGCTCGTCGCTCGCCGCTCGGGCTCGGTATCGGCGGAGCGGCAGGGCGTCTCGTAGCGGTGCTCGCCGCTGCCTCGGGACGTGCATATATCGAAGCCCACGCGCGCGACGCACGACGCTTCGGCCACGCGGTCGCCTGCATCGTCGCGCGGAGGCCGCTGGCCACCGTAGGGGAATGGGGCGGGGAGGGGGCGTCGCCCGCCCCGCCCCTAGCGGATGGCGGATCCTAGGCCGCGCGAGCTCCGTTCTTGCGGGTGCTTGCCACCCGAACGATCTCGTCCCAACGGCCCTTGCTGAAGAAGCCCGCCTGCGAGCGTCCCTCCTCGGCGAGCTTGATGATCGTTTCCGCCTCCTGCGGGTCGCGCGTGCGGTAGGCGGCGTCCGTGAGCAGCCGGGCAGCCGCGGTCTTCTTACCCTTGGCGAGCTCCTGCCTGGCCTCCTCGATGACCTGCTCGACGACGTTCACGCACATCCTCCCTGGATCGTTGGCCTCTCACGGCTTCCGGGCGGCACAGGGTCAATCAGCTCAGCTCCCGCCGTTCGCCGCCGTTCGCCCCCCGAAGCTCCGCGACCCGGATGATCTCGTCCCAGCGGCCCTTGCCGAACATGCCTGCGCTCGAGCGGCCTGCAACGGCGAGCTCGCGAATCTGGCGCTCGAGGTCGGGATCATGGGTCTCGAACGCGGCGTCCGTCAGCAGCCGAGCTGCCTGTTTGTCGTGACCCTCGGCCATCTCTTTCTTGGCTGCTTCTATGGTCTGGACCACGTCCATGTGTACCTCCTGTGTGGCTCTCAACTCGACGATGCCTCCCGCTCGGTCAGCGCGCGCTCAAAGTTCGCGCGCGACGCCTAAAAAAAGGCTCAGGATGGATCGACGAGGCGATAACCCGCGCCCGGCTCCGTGAGCAGGTAGCGCGGCCGGGCCGGGTCGTCCTCGATCTTGCGCCGAAGCTGCGACACGTACACGTGCAGGTAGTGCGACTCCGTCTGGTACGCCGGCCCCCAGACGTCCCGCAGGATCATGGCGTGGGTCAAGAGCTTGCCCTCGTTCTGGGCGAGGAGGCGCAGGAGCTCGAACTCGTGCGGCGTGAGCTGGAGGGCTTCGTCCCGGAGGAGCACGCGATGCTTCTCGAGATCGACCACGAGCTCGCCGAGCTGGATGACCGGCTCCGGGCTCGGGCCGGCTCGACGCAGGGCGGCGCGGAGGCGAGCGAGCAGCTCCTCGACCCCGAACGGCTTCGTCACGTAGTCGTCCGCGCCGGCGTCGAGCGCCGCCACCTTCTCGCGCTCCTCGCCGATGACCGAGAGGACAAGCACGGGCGCCTGCGTCCAGGTGCGCAGGTCGCGGCAGACGTCGACGCCGCTGCCGTCGGGGAGGACGAGGTCCAGGATGACGGCGTCGGGCGGGCGTGCGGCCGCCCTCGTCAAGGCCTCCGCTACGGTCGCGGCCGCCTCCACGACGTAGCCGGCGGCGCGCAGCGTGGTCTCGAGAGCACGGCGGATCTGGGGCTCGTCGTCGACGACGAGCACGCGCGGGCCGGCACTCACGCCGGAACCTCCACGGTCACCGTCGCCGCCGGCAGCGTGAGGATGAAGCACGAGCCGCCGCCGTCCCGGGGCTGGGTGAGGACGCCGCCGCCGTTCGCCTCGGCGAAGCCGCGGGCGATGGCGAGCCCGAGCCCCGTGCCGCGGCGGTCCGAGGCGTCCGGCCCGCGCCGGAACGGCTCGAAGATGAGCTCGCGATCTGCACGGGGCACTCCCGGCCCCTCGTCTTCCACCCGTACTACGACGTCGCCCGCGACCGCGCTCGCGCTCACCGTCACGATCGAGCCCGCCGGCGAGAACTTGAGCGCGTTCTCGAGCAGGTTGACGAGGACGCGCTCGATCTGCGCCGCGTCCACCTCGACGAGCGGCAGGTCTGCCGATATGGCGACGCTCACGCGCTCGTGCCCGTCGAGGCCGGTGAGCGCCTGGACGACGATCCCGTCGAGCGCCCGCAACGTCCGCTCCGGTTGGGCGGCGCCCGACTGCACGCGGGAGAGATCGAGCAGGTTGCCGACGACGCGGTCGAGGCGCTCAGCTTCGGCGCGGATCGTCTCCAGGAGATTCTCCCTGTCCGCCGGCTCGAGCACGAGGCGCGGGTTCGTGAGGCTTTCTACGCCAACGCGGATGGCCGTGAGCGGCGAGCGAAGGTCATGGCTCACGGATCGCAGGAGCGCCGTCTTCATGGTGTCGCTGCGCCGGAGCGCCTCTGCCTCCAGTGCCTCGTGCTGGAGGCGCTCGCGATCGATCGCGACCGCGAGCAATGATGCGAGCGCGGAGAGGAAGCGCTCGGCCGCCACCTCGTCCAGCGGGCTGTCGGCAGGAACGTAGAGGGTGCCGATGAGGCGTTCACCGGCGAGCAGCGGAAGCCAGCGCCAGCCGGGACGGCGCTCCGGAATATCGAACTCGATCTCTCCGTAGCGAGCGCGGAGGACGGTCGCTGCTCCTTCGGCGATGCGGTCAAGCTCCTTCTCGACGGAGGCGCCCGAGAGGAGCACGGTCGACAGCTCGGCGAGGAGGGCGGCCTCCCGTCGCCGCTGTTCGGCTTCCGTCGCACGCCGCCGCGCGCGTGAGGCGAGCTCTGCGACCACGAGCCCCGTGACGAGGAACACGAGGAGGCCCGACCCAGTTCTCCTCACCCGACAGGGTGAACGTGAGCGACGGGGGCAGGAAGACGTAGTTGAAGACGAGCATGCTCACCAGCGAGGTCGCGATCGCGAACGTCCGGCCCCAGATGACGGCGATCGGCAGCACGGCGAGCACGTACAGGGTCCCGAGGCTGAACACGGGTGCGTGAGGACGGGCGATCTCCACGACGCCGGTGACGGCAGCGATCGCGAGCACGCTGGCCGCCGCCCCGGCCAGCTCGCGCCGGCCGAGGCGGGCGAGACGCGCTCGCCACCTGCGGACGAGCTCTTCCACGAGACGGAATGTAGCTCGGCCGGCCTTGCGAGGAGCTCGCTTCAGAACGAAGGACGATGCCGCCGTACCCGCTGGGTGGCGCGCCGCTGTGTCCTCGGTCGCGCACGTATCCTCCGGATACGCACGCTTCTGCGTCCTGCGTCGCACCCAGCGCACCCGGCGATGTCTGGTCTTCTACGCAGCCGCGTCCAGCAGATCCCGCAGGTGCGCGTCGAGCTGGATGCGGGCCGCTTCCGTCATCTCGAACGCGTAGTGGCCCCAGAAGCTCTCGAGGACGTGGAGCTCGGCGCCGGGAATGAGCCGTCGCTCGGCGTCGCAATCCTCCACGGGGAAGAGCATGTCGTGGGAGAACGGGATCACGAACGTCTTCGCCGTGATTCGCGACAGCGCCGCGGCGAGGTCGCCACCTGTGTGGCGCGAGACGTCCGCATGGCGCCATTTCCGGCACTGGCAGAGCAGGTTTCCTGCGTCCATCGGGGCGAAGTCGTCCACGAACAGGCGCTCGACGAGATCGTCGGGCGACGAGAAGCCGGCCTCCCGCCACGCCTCGGTGCGGAACAGCTCGTGGCTGAGCCCGACTGGTACCCACGTACGGGCGTGCAGCTCGAGGCCGTCGGCTGCCAGGGCCTGCTCGGCGAGAAGAACGCAGAGCGCGTTGTGTGGCGTCGTCCGCGCCGTGCCGGCGATGACGGCGAGGCGCTCGATGCAGGAGGGATGGCGAACGGCCCACTCGTACGCTTGCTGTGCTCCCATCGAGAAGCCCACGGCGAGCGCCAGCCGCTCGAGGCCGAGCGCCTCGGTGACCAGCCGGTGCTGGGCCCGCACGTCGTCGCCGATCGTCACCTCGGGGAACTGCCCCGCCGTGTTGCTGGGGGAGCTCGAGAAGCCGTTGCCGAGCTGCCCCGGGCAGATCACGAACCACCGGTCGGGATCGAGGGCGCGTCCGGGCGCGATCGTGGACTCGAGCGAGCTCGGTGTGCCCGAGTACATGTGCGGGTAGAGGACGGCGTTGTCACGGGCCGGGCTGAGCGTCCCGTGGGTCTTGTAGAGCAGGCGGGCGTCCCGCAGGACGGCTCCACCCTCGAGCTCGAAGTCGCCGAGCTCGAAGACCGCGTGGGGGCCCTTCTCGGCCTCGCTGTAGTACCCGGTCACGGCCAGACCTGTGTGGTGCGAACTGCGAGCGGCTCGAGCTCGGCCGGGAGCTCGGGTGGGCCCGGGCCGCGTAGGCAGAACTCCGGCGTCGGGCCGAGCACCATCTGGCGGCCCCAGAGGCCGGCTCCGGCCACGCTGACCCAGGGCGCGAGACGCGCGTAGAGCTCCTCGTACGAGACGCCCGCGGGCTTGACGAGCCAGGCTGCCGAGGCTGCGCTGCCCAGCGCCTCCTGACCTGCTCGCAGCCGGTAGAGGCCGGCGACTCCGTCGGCCGCCAGGCCTGCGACGGCGTCGTGACGGATGCCGACCCCTGATGAGACGGCCGCGCGGTCCAGCGGGTCGAGGGCCTCCGAGCCGTCCATCAGGTACCAGTCCTCGTAGGCCTCGCCGGTCAGCCAGGTGGTGCCCGCGACGCGGAACGTCAGCGAGCGCCGGAAGCCGGGCGGGGGGCTCTCCGCGAGCGCCGCGTGGAAGCGGCCGAGCTCCTCCTCGTATGCAGCGGGCTCGACGCCGGTCGAGGGTCGGTGCCAGAAGACGTACGCGAGCACCGGGCTGTTAGTACTCCGTCCCGTGCCAGACCCGCATGTGGTCGCGGATGTGGCGTGGCACTGCCTCCTCGGGGTAGTAGCGATCGTAGAACTCGACGTCCAGGTGACATGCCTGGTACCACACGGTCGTCAGGAAGGGGTCGATGGTCGCCGGGAAGCGGCCGTAGGTGTCCCAGATGTAGTTGCACAGCGTCTTCGTGGCCTCGATAGCCTCGTCCGAGGGTCGGGGCACCGCCCGGGCGACGTCGGCTGATCTCCACGGCACCTGCATGGTCTCCGGCGCCGAGAAGATTCCCTGCTTCCCCCAGCGGATGTCGACGATGTGGTCGACGGCCGCGGCCATGTTCTCGTGAAACGGCGGGCAGGCCGCCTCGAAGACGCCTGGAAGACCGACCGGAATCAGCTCGCCGGGGCCCGCCGGGCCGTCGTCGGGAACCTGGTGGAAGGTGAAGCCGAGGCTTCCACACGGGCCCTCGCCGCCCGCGATCTCCCAGAGCGGCTCGCCGCCCATCGTGACCCGACCCTTGCCGCCCGAGAAGGGATGGCCGCCGAGACCGAGCGCCTGGGTCGTGAGCATGAGGTTCTGCACCATCAGCCCGGCCTCGACGCCGTTCATGTCCACCATCTGCCAGCGCTCGAAGTCGGCGATGTCGTACGGATGGGCGTGCTTGGAGAAGAGCCCGGAGTCCATGAACGGCTTTAGCGGATCGGCTCCGAGCCGCATGTCCTTCAGGTAGTAGCCGTGGGGGCGATCGAAGTAGAGCAGCATCGCCGAGATGCACTGGCGTGTCACGTCCGCGATCGGCATGAACAGCGTCGTGCCCTCGTGGTTCACGATCCACTCGTTGAACTTGAAGAGGTTCGGGCGGCGGCGCGGGACGTCGAGCCGGCTGTCCTGCAGCTTGATCGCTCGCCGGTAGAGATCGTGCTGCTCCTCCGGTGTCTGGTTCTGGACGTAGCGCTCCGGGCGCTCGTCGCGCTGAGGGAGCACGTAGGTCCCCTCGTCGTTCGTCCAGAAGAGCTCCGTCCCGTGGATGGCGAGCGGGCTCGGGAACGGGCGTCCCGTGTACGTCTGGAGCTTGTCCGCCCCCGTCGGTCCGCCCTCCGCCGTCGTGAACGGCCATTCCTCCCGCACGACGCCGGTCACACCGGTCGCGGCCGCGACGAGGATTGCTTCCTCCTCGTAGGCGAGCGGCACGGGGTCCTTGGTGGACGAGTAGGCGAGCGGCCCGGTGATCGTCGCCCCGAGGGCGAAGCGACGAGCACGGCGGGTGAAGATCGCCTCGAGCGCCGGAAACGCCGCGGCGGTCTGGAGCGCCCCGGGCAGGACGGCGGGGCGGCTGCGACCGGAGGCCGCTTTCTTTTTTGTAGCGACTGCCATGGCCGGAGTGTACCCGTCCCCCGCTGCGCGACGGCGAGGCTCGACGTGGTTCGAGTGCCTTCGACGCCGAGAGGGGTCTGACCCACGGGGTCAGACCCCCTACACGTGTGTGACGGACCGTGCCAAGTCGCGCGCGGAAGTGTGAAAGAACTCGCGCGCGGGTGGATGTAGCGTCGAGGCCCGGCGCCGGCCCTACCGTGTGACGGGATGGATCTCCGCCTCGAGCCCTTCGTGGAGGCCCACGCCGGAACGGTGCTCGGCTGGGTCGAGAGCGCCGAGGAGGCGGACAGATGGGCCTCCGCAGGCAGCCGCGCGCTCGAGCCGGCGCTGCTGCACGAATGGCATGCGGATCCCGAGGTCCGGCCGTACCTCTGCTTCGCGGGGGGCGAGCCGGTCGGCTACGGAGAGGTCTGGGAGGATCGTGAGGCCGACGAAGCCGAGCTCGCCCGTATCCTCGTCGACCCGGCGCTACGGCGCCGGGGGATCGGCCGGCGCCTGACGGCGCTGCTCGCGGAGCGGGCGCGCGCCGCCGGCTTCTCGGACGTATGGCTGCGCGTCGTCCCCGACAACGAGCCCGCCCTTGCCGCCTACCGGGCGGCCGGCTTCGTGCGGGCGTCGTCGGCGGAAGAGGCGAGCTTCAACGAAGGCCAACCCTGCGCGTACGTCTGGATGAAGCTCGCCGACGGCTAAGGGCGTCTGACACCAACGCGAGCCTCGAGGCGACGAATGGGCGAGCGCCCCACGCGCCCTCGATCGCGTCTTTCGCGATCGCCAAGGCGCGATCGCCACGGCGGGCCGGTCACGGCTCCCGCGACGAGCTCGTCACCCGGGCTTCGACGGGCCGCGCCTCCGCATGCTGATCCGCCACCAGCCTCTCCGCCAGGCGAAGACGGCGGCGATGGCGAGGACGAAGAACAGCACGCCGATCACGATGCCCGCCACGCGGGGGCCGCTACCGCCGCCGCTGTCCCCGACGATCGCGAGCGACCCTGCAGCGAAGACCGTGGCGCCGTCGAACTGGTCGGCGCAGGCCTCGCAGGTGACGATCGCCTCGTAGATCCCGGTAGTCACGTCCGGCACGGTGAACGGCACGCTCACGGCGCCCTCCGGTCTCGACCTCGAGCGTGCCGATCTCGATCGCTCCCGACAGCGAGCTCGGGACGACGTCGGCACTGCCGTCGAGAAGCACGAGCGACAACGTCGCGCCGTCGACGACCTCGGACACGGAGCGATCGGCGCGTGCGGTGATCGACTCGCCGGCGCGGAGCGGCCGGCGGCTGCTCGAGCTCGAAGATCAGCCACAGCGGGGCCTGAAGGCAGCGGAAGAAGGTCGTCGCTCGCCTCGTCCTGCTCGAAACGCTCGTACGGGCAGGCGCCTGCTGCGACGAACGCCTCGTCAGGTCGTTCCGTCGACCCCTACGGCCACGGCGGGGTCGACACCCTCGATCCCGACCGCGGTCACGTTCTCACCGCCGATTTCCGCGCTTCCGAGCGATTCGCCGAGGGAAGAAGGCGTCCGAGCGGCGTGCCCTCCGGATACCGGGCTCCCGTGTAGACGCCACCGTCGTAGAGCAGAGGATCGAGGATGCAGCTCGCCCGCTCCTCGTCGTCGAAGCCGGCGCAGCGGGCGCCGAGCACGAAGATGGATCCCGGCCGGCCGTCCACGGCGACCGCGAGGTCCTGCGTGGCGGCCTCCAGCGCGAGCACCTCGACGTCCCGCGGGTCGCAGCTGTCGTCGTCGACGAGGAAGGCGAGCCGGCCTGATCCGAGAGCGGGCCCCCGCTCGGCGTTCACGTCGCCGGCGCGGGCTCTTCGGAGTAGACGGCCCCGTCGAACAGCAACAGGCCCGATCCGGGGCAGTCCTGGGCGGCAGCAGTCTCGCTCGCGGAGAGAACCGCGAGCGACGCGGCGAGGAGGCAGCAGACGAGCCGGGCGAGGGTCACCGCGGGCGGACGATAGTCGAACGGCACAGTCGGATCACCCGCGCGCGCGGCGTCGAAGCTCCGCCTCTCGGGTCTCGCCGGGCAACGGCATGTCTTCCGGGCGCCGCCCTCGTACGCCACGGAGCATGGGCCGCCGGCTCCCTCGCGCTCCTCCTCGGAGCGCCACTCGAGCAGTCGCCAACGTCCGAGCGGGCTCGTCTCGATGCGGACGACAGGAAGGGTTCTCGGCTCCGAGAGGAGCAGCGGCAGCGAGGCGGTCTCGCGACCTATCCGCCGTGGTCGGGAGGCGGCGACCTGCCAGCGGAAGGACACGAACGTGCCCTCGAAGGCTCGTGGCAGCTCGGGCGGGAGCTTCAGGGCGAAGTGCAGCCAGTTGGTCTCGCCGAGATGACCGATCTCCCAGCGCTCGAGCCAGACCTCGTCGTCGAGCCAGATCGGCACCGAACGCATGCGCAGCTCCCAGTACGTGTCGATCCTGAAGAACGGCTTCTGGCCGACCAGCTGAGGCGAAACGTCGAGCCAGGAGGCGAGGCACTTCACGGCCACCGTGACCGGGCGCGGGTCGTGACGTCCCTCCCGCGCCTCTACCCGCCCCTCGATCCGGCCCCCACCCCAGGGCTCCGCGGTGTCGAGAGCGATGGCGAAGCCATGCGCGTTCTGTGGCTGTTCGATCCCTCGGCCGCTGAAGTTGTCAGGGACGTAGGTGACGAGCGTCATGAGCGAGCTCGCACGGGCAGCTGGGGCGGCCCGCGAGCCGCCCCAGCCGCCTGTCAAACAATCAGGGTCGCGCCGTCAGAGCCTCCTCGTGGATGAACTTCCCGACCGCTTCGTAGCGCTCCTTCGAGCGCACCTGTAGATGAGGGCCAGCACACAGCCGCCGAGGAAGATGCCGAGCGAGATAGTACGGGACCGCCTTGACCCAGCCCTCGTACACGCCGGACGTGAGGCCGGCGCGGTTCTGCATCATCAGATAGAACGGCGAAGGAGATCGCGCCCGGCTCCGATGATCGGGGCGACGCAGCGTCTTGAACCAGTGGAAGCCGTCCCTGGCCTCGCGGAGGAAGTACACGATGATCGCGAGGCCGACGAGTGCCATCAGCGGGAACAGCAACGTGTTTCCCTGGAACGGCATCCAGGTGCCGAGCTGCCGCAGCGCGGTACGAGCGGGTCTGCTCCGGCGTGAGCCGAGCGTCCTCTCGCTGGCAACTCGGTGAACGCTAAGCCGGCTGCGAAGAGCGCCGTCATCGCCGACGACGAACCGAGCGACGACGAACGTCGCGACGAACGGGCTCTTGTGCTTCGCGTGCGTTCGGCCGAGGAGCGCGCGGCAGGATGCCCTCGCGTCCCATCGCGAAGAGGTAGCGGTTGGACGTTTGCCAGAACGCGAGCGCGCAGGCGAACGAGCCCGTGATGATCAGCACCTGGAAGAGATTCTGCGATCCCGATCCCGGCGAACTCCTGTGACGACCGGGTAGAAGACGCTCGCGTAGTTGCCCTCGGGGATGGCCGTTGCCGGGCGAGATCGCCGGCGTTCTCGGGCGCGATCGCGTACTGCGTTCGCCACCGCCCAGACCCACTGGTCGTTCGTCGAGCCGTAGGCGCTGATCAGCATCCACGACCAGAACGTGTAGAGGATGCCCGAGGCCGATGCAGGAGATGTAGATGGCCGCGGCCATCATCTTCTTCGGGTTGCGGGACTCCTCGGCGTAGTTCGGCGCCATCTCGAAGCCGACCCACGACCAGAAGCAGGCGAAGAAGCCGACGCCTGCAAGGCCGACGCCGAACACGCGTGCGGCGCCCCGACGCCTTCGCCGCCGCTGAAGATCGAGGCCGGGTTCAGCGCCTGCCACACGAACCCGTCCGGCCCGCCGCCCTGCACGACGACGGCGAAGGCGAAGATCATGAGGATGAGGAGCTCGCCGATGAGGCAGAGCCGAGGAACTTCGCCACGACTCCACGTGGAAGTACGTGATGAAGAACATGAGCGCGATGAAGCAGAACGCGTAGATCCGCCAGTCCATGTTGAAGCCGCCTGACAGGTCGAGGATGCTCGTCTGCGCGAAGTACGACGTGACGCCGTTGACGCCCGACCGTGAAGAGCATGTACGCGGCGGTGATGCCGACCGCGGTGCCGAGGCCGATGATCCGGCCGAACCCGTACGACATGTAGGAGTAGATGCCGCCCGCGGTCGTCACGCGGCGCGCCATCTCGACGTAGGCGACGGAGAAGAGCGTGAACGCGATCGGTCGCGAGCCAGAAGCCGGCCGGGACGGCGATGCCGATGCCGTAGCCCGCACAGCGGGTCGTTGAACATCATCGCCGCAAGGGGCGCGGAGCCCGTGACGATGCAGAACAGGATCGCCGGCAGGCCGAGGGCGTTGCGGGCAAGCTCGGTGCTGCCTGTCAACCCCCCCGTGGCCTCTACCCTGGCACCGCTCGCTTCCATCCGCCTACCTCCTTACGACGCCGGTCTCCCCAAGAGAGGGCGCTAGCCTATACCTGGAATCGGACGGTTTGCAAGGGGATTTTTTCGCTCGCCATGAGCTTGCAGGCCCCGCGCCGACGTGGGATGATCGCGCGCCGTGGGCCGTCTCGAGGGAACCCGCGCGCTGGTCACGGGAGGGACCTCCGGGATCGGCGAGGCGATCGTCGAGCAGCTGCGCAGGGACGGCGCCTCGGTCGCCTTCACCGGGCGCAGCGGCGAGCGCGGGCGAGCGCGTCGCCGAGTGCACGGGGGCACGGTTCATACAGGCTGACGCGACGGTCGCCGAGGACGTCGAGCGTTCGGTCTCGGAGGCTGTGCGAGGCGCTCGGAGGCCTCGACGCCCTCGTGCTCAACGCGGGCGTCCTGCACGAAGGCTCCCTGGCCGAGACGCCGGACGAGGCCTGGGACACGGTGCTCGAGACGAACCTCGTCGCCCCCTACCGCTACGCGCTCGCCTGCCTTCCGCACCTGCGCGCAGCCGGCGGAGGAGCGATCGTGGCGATCTCCTCGGACGCCGGCGTCTGGGTCGAGGCGGCGATCGGCGCGTACTCGGTCTCGAAGCGCGCGCTGATCACCCTCGCTCAGATGCTCGGGACGGAGGCGGGCAAGGACGGGATTCGGGTCAATGTCGTGTGCCCGGGCGACACGGCGCCCGGGATGGCCACCCTGACCACGGGCAGAGTCGAGCAGGAGCCGTCCGGCTGGCTGCTGCCGCCCGCAGGCCGGATCGGGACGGCGCAGGACGCCGCCGCCGCGGTCGCCTTCTTCCTCTCGCCCGACTCCTCGTTCTGCAACGGCTCGGTGCTTCTCGTCGACGGCGGCATGCGCGCCGACCTCCATTCCGCATCGGTGCTGAACGGATGACGTATCCGGAGCTCGAGGGCCGCACCGCGCTCGTCACCGGGGGGACCTCCGGTATCGGGAAGGCCTGCGTCGAGCGGCTGCGCACGGAGGGGATGACCGTCGTCTTCACGGGTAGGAACGAGATGCGCGGTGAGGCCGCGGCCGCCGCGACGGGCGCCCGCTTCCTGGCCTGCGACGCGCGCGACCGCGGCGCCTCTGATCGCGCGGTGGAGGACGCGCTCGCGGCCGGCGGCGGACGGCTGGACGTCCTTGTCGCCAACGCCGGAATCCTCATGGGTGGTTCCATCGAGGAGACGCCGGAGGCCGCCTTCCGCGAGCTCCTCGAGGTCAACCTCACAGCGCTGTTCCGCGTCTCCCGCGCCTGTTTCGGCTCCATGCGCGAGCAGGGCGGCGGCTGCGATGATCCACATCTGCTCCGACTCGGGCATCCGCGGGATCCACGAGATCCCGGCGTACTCGGTGACGAAGGCAGGCGCGGTGGCCGTCTCCGAGCTCTTTGCGGCGGAGGGTGCCCCGCACGGCATCCGCGCCAACGCCGTGTGCCCGGGCGACGTCGTGCCGGGCGTGCAGGCCACACCGGTCGGCTTCGAGCACCACGCCGAGTCGCCGGAGGGGTGGACGCTGCCGCCCTCGGGCCGGTTCGGCACGGGAGAGGACGTCGCCGCCCTCGTCGCCTGGCTGGCCTCCGACGAGTCGTCGCACGTGACCGGGGCGACGCTGCGGATCGACGGCGGCGCCGGGGCGGCCTTCCGGGCGATGACCCGTGCCTGACGGCCTCCTGAGCGGAAGACGTGCGCTCGTCACCGGGGCTGCCCGCGGGATCGGATTCGCCACCGCCCGGCGCTTCTGCGAGCACGGAGCGTCGGTCGCGCTGTGCGACGTCGGCGAGCTCGACGGTCCGGTGAACGAGCTCGCGGGCCAGGGTCACACGGCCTTCGCCATGCCGTTCGACGTCGCCGACGAGGACGCCGTCGAGGCCGGGGTGGCCGAGGCTCGCAAACGACTAGGCGGCCTGGACGTGCTCGTTGCGAACGCGGGCATCGTCCGCTTCGTCCCGGCGCTCGACACGAGCCTCGAGCTGTGGCGGCGGATCCTGGACGTCAATCTGACCGGGGTCTTCCTCTGCCTGCGCGCCGCCGGGCGGGTGTTTCGCGAGCAGGGCCACGGCGTGCTGCTCGCGACATCGTCGCAGGCCGGGCTCCACGGCTACCGCGGTGAGGCCGCGTACTGCGCGTCGAAGTTCGGCGTCGTCGGGCTCGTCGAGGTCATGGCGAAGGAGCTCGCCCCCCACGGCGTGCGCGTCAACTGCGTCGCGCCGGGCACGGTCGACACGCCGATGCAGGACATCGTCGTCGAGGAGTTCGCGCGCCGGGGTGGCGGAGATGTCGCGGAGGGCCGCCGAGCGCTCATCGACACGATTCCGTTCGGCCGGGGGAGCGCGCCCGAGGAGGTCGCCGACGCGTTCGTGTACCTCGCGTCCGATCTCGCGAGCTACGTGTCCGGAGCGACCCTCGTCGTCGACGGGGCCGAGTGCTCGTGAGGTGGGGCAGGTGAGCGATCGGCGCCTCGAAGGAAAGGTTGCGCTCGTTACGGGGGCGGCGAGCGGGAACGGCCGGGCGATCGCTCTGCGCTACGCGCGGGAAGGCGCGGCCGTCCTGGTCGCGGACCTTCGCGAGCTGCCCGATCCGGATGGGGTCGAATCCGAGAAGGACGTGCCGACCCACGCGCTCATCGAGGGCGACGGCGGGCGTGCTGCGTTCGCGCGCTGTGACGTCACCGCCCCAGACGAGATGCGGGCCGCCGTCGACGCGGCTGTCGAGTCGTTCGGGCGCCTCGACGTCGCAGTCGCGAACGCGGGCGTCAACATCGACATCCACGACCTCGTGGACGAGCCGTTCGACCAGTACGCGCACGTCGTCAACGTGAACCAGCACGGCGTCTGGTGGACCTGCAGGGAGGCGGCCCGCCGCATGGTCGAGCAGGGCGAAGGCGGTCGCATCGTCGCGATCGCGTCCATCGCCGGCCTCGTGGGCACCCCGACGGGAGTGGCGTACAACTCGTCCAAGGGCGCCGTCGTCCAGCTCGTCCGCACGCTCGCGCTGCAGCTCGCGCCCCACCGGATCACCGTCAACGCGATCTGCCCCGGCTGGGTTCGAACCGCGATGACCGTGGACACGCAGAACGACCCGGCGCTGACCGAGCGCGCTCTGGCGCTGCATCCGCTCGGCCGCCTGGGCGAGCCGGAGGACGTAGCCGGCGCCGCGTTCTTCCTCGCCTCCGAGGACGCCGCCTGGGTGACGGGGGTCGCCCTTCCCGTAGACGGCGGCTATACGTGCGTGTGACGACGGCCCGCGACCTCGTTCCCCTCTCGCCGCACCCCGACCTCGGGTTCGAGGAGCGGATCGCCACGCTCGAGGCGGCCTTCTCCGGCCGGCTCGGGTACCACGCGGTGCGCCTCGAGGACGGCGCCGAGGTCGAAGGTCGCGCGGACGAGCGCTTCCCGACCGCCTCGGTGATCAAGGTCGGCCTCGTCTGCTGCGCCCTCGACCTCGTCGCCCGCGGCGACGTCGGGCTGGGCGACCTGCTCGAGCTGCCCCCACGGGGCGAGCGCGTTGCGGGCGGCGGGGTGCTGAAGCAGCTCGAGGTCGAGCGGCTCTCCCTGCGAGACCTGATCGAGCTCACGCTCTGCGTCTCGGACAACGCGGCCACGAACGCCGTCTACGAGCGCTGCGGCGGGGCCGACCGGGTGAACGGCTACCTCGCCGGGCTCGGCCTCGCCGAGACGCGCATGCCCGGCCCCGTCGACTTCGCGCGCATCACGCACGAGGTGGACGGCGGCATCGGCGTGTCGACCCCGCGCGAGCAGACGCGGCTGCTGACCGCGATCATGCGCGACGAGATCCTGACCCCGGGGCTGTGCGACTACCTGCGCGGCGTCCTCGGGCGTCAGCACCTCCTCGACCAGGTGCCGCGCTGGCTCGGCTGGAATACCTATGCGCAGTACCACGGGCGCGACTGGCCGCTCTGGGTCGGTAGCAAGTCGGGCGAGCTCGACGGCATCCGCGCGGACGTCGCCATGGTCCGCGCCGCGGCTGGCACTGCCGTGCTGGCTGTGTTCACCGACGGCGCGCGCGACCTGCGGGAGACGATGGACGCCGAAGGGACGCTCGCCGTCGCCGAGTGCGGCGCCGCGATCTGCGCCCGGCTCCTCGGCCTCGACTGCTGATCGTCGTCCGACGGGCCGGATGAGATCCGGCCCCTACTTGGGCCCGGGCTGGATGAGATCCGGACCCTACGCGGGGCGGCTTGTGCACCAGATGTCGCGGTGCAACCTCAGGTCGCCGCCCTCACGCTTCCAGACGACGAGGTACTTCCCCTGGTCGGCGATGCTGCCGCTTGCTTCCAGGGTGAACTGGCCGACCTCGTACGCGGTGTCGCCGGCCGCCTCCACCTCGACGGTCTCGAGCGTCACGCGCGTGATGCCCATGTCCATCGCCCCCTGCCAGAAGGCCTGAATCGCGGGCTTGCCGGTCACGGGCTCGCTGTTCGGCGGCAGCAGCTGCCCGTCCGCCGTGTAGCACTCGGCCACACCGGCTGCGTTGCCGTCGTTGTAGCTCTCCATGAAGCGCTTGTCCGCGGCGACGATCGCGTCGCGAAGCTCGCTCGCCGTGGTGGCCATGGGACACCTCCGTGCTCGACGTCGATGCCGGAGCGTAGCGCCCTCCCGTACGATTCGCCGGTGATCGTCTCGGCGGACGGCCTCGACCTATGGGTCGAGCAGGAGGGCGAGGGGCCCGACGTGCTCTTCATCTCCGGGCTGGCCGACGAGGGTGCCTGCTGGGTCGACCAGGTCGCGGGCTTGCGCGACCGCTACCGGCTCACGACGTTCGACAACCGTGGCGTCGGCCGGTCGGCGACGCCCGACGGGCCGTACGCGATCGCCGACTTCGCGCGGGACACGATCGCGCTCATGGACGCGCTCGGCCTCGAGCAGCCACACGTGGTCGGATCCTCGATGGGAGGCGCGATCGCGCAGGAGCTCGCGCTGGCGCAGCCCGACCGCGTGCGCAGCCTCGTGCTCAACGGCACCTGGTGTCGTGGCGACCGCTTCCTCCACGAGGTGTTCCGCAACTGGATGTGGACGGCCCGGCACGCCGACTCGGTCCGCGACTTCCTGGTCGCCGTCAACCTCTGGTGCTTCGCTCCCCGCATCTGGAACGAGGGCACCATGGACGGCTGGCTCGACGCCGCCGAGCAGAGCCCGTACCCACAGTCGGTGGAAGCGTTCTGCTGGTCGGCCGAGGCGCTTCTCGGCCACGACACCGCCGACCGCCTCGCGGCAATCTCCGTCCCGACGCTCGTGACAGTGGGGGATCTCGACCTCGTCCTCCCGCCCCGGTTCTCGGAGGCGATCGTCGAGCGGATCCCCGGCGCACGCCTGCTCGTCGTCCCGAACGCCGGGCACCAGCCCTTCCAGGAGTTCCCGGAGGAGTACAACCGCACTCTGCGCGGCTTCTGGGACGGGTAGTCGCGAGCGACCGCGAGAAAACCGAATGGGTGTGGCCGCCGAATTAGCAGTAAGCGGGACGGCGTCGCGGACAACCTCGCCGGCCTCGTCGTCGTCCCGCCAGACCTGCCCCGGCCCGTCGCGTCACTCTCCCACGCGACGCGGCCGGGCGCTTCGGCACCGGCGGCCTGCGGGCCTAGGCTTTCTCGAACGCCTCTACGAGCCGAACGTGAAGGCGTAGGCGGCCAGCCCGGGGGTGAAGGCGAGGTCGAGCTGGTGGTACTGCGCCTGTCCGGTGGGAGCCGGCGGGAGCTGTACAAGCGAATACAGCCGGGGCCCGTCGACCCGGATCGACTCGGCCTGCACGCCGTCCACTGACACGTCGACCACGGCGGCGCCCGCCTCGGGCGTGAGGACGAGGAAGACCTGCTCGCCGCGGAAGTGCAGGCGCAGCCGGGCGTCCTGGCCGGCGACGGCACGCTCCTGCTCGATCCGCCACTCGCCGCCGAACGCGAGGGAGTCCTCGGGCACGAAGCCGGGCAGCTCGTAGGGCGCCAAGCGGTCGGGCACGACGGGATCGCCGACGAGCCGATCGAGCCGTCCGTAGCCGAGGTAGCTCTCCGGCGTCTGCGGCCCGTCGGGAGTCTGTTCCTCGATCTGCCCGGAGACCGGCGGCGGTAGCCCCGGCTCGGCGAGGAGCTGGCGGATGACCTCTTCGCTCTCCTCGTAGGCGCCCTCGCCGAAGTGGGCGAAGCGGACATGGCCCTGGCGATCGACGAAGTATTTCGCCGGCCAGTACCGGTTCCCCCAGGCGTTCCAGGTCTCGAAGTCGTTGTCGAGCGCGACCGGCCAGTCGACTCCGAGATCTGCGATCGCCTCCCGGACGTTGTCGGCCTCTCGCTCGAAAGCGAACTCGGGACTGTGGACGCCGACGATGACGAGGCCGTCGTCCCGGTAGGTCTCGTACCAGCGGTCGAGGTACGGCAGCGTGCGCAGGCAGTTGATGCACGAGTAGGTCCAGAAGTCGATCAGCACGACCTTCCCGCGAAGCTCGGCGAGGGTTACCGGTCGAGAGTTGAGCCACAGCGAGACCCCCTCGAACTCGGGCGCCTCGCCGAAGTCCTCGAGCTCCTCCGTCTCCTCGATGGCCTGCTTCTCACGCCCCACCAGCTCGTCGATCCGCGTACCTGCGGCGGCGCTCTCCTCGAGCCCCTGCAGCGCCTGCGTGTAGCCCGGTACGTTGCGGGCCAGGCGAGTGTCGAGGCCGAGGGCGATGACGACGCCGGCGGCGACCATGAACGCGCCCAGTGCCCGCCGGACAGCCGGGGCGTGGCGGCGGAGCGGCGCGAGCTGGAAGCCGCGTCGCGCGGCCAGGGCGAGGGCGAGCAGCACGAGGCCTTGCCCGAGCGCGTAGACGAGCGTGACGACGACCGCGGACACGGAGAAGCGCTCGGTGGCGGCCACCGCGGCGATCGCCGCGATCACCGGTCCCGCGCACGGCGTCGCCAGCAGGCCGAGGCTGACACCGAGCAGGAATCCGTTCCCCGTCTCGCTCGGCGGTCGCCGTCCGAGTGCATAGAACGGTCGCTCGAGCAGATGCCCGAGCCGAGGGACGACGAGCGAGAGTCCGACCGCGATCACGACCGCGATCGCGATGTTGCGAAGCAAGTCCTGGGGAAGCCCGAGCGCGGAGAGCAGCACGGTGGCGGCCAGGGTGAAGGCGGTGAAGCTCACCACCAGCCCCGCAATCACGGCGTAGGCGCGCCGCGGGCTGCCCGAGGCCGTTCCGGCGAAGAGAATGGGCAGCACCGGAAGGACGCACGGGCTGATCGCCGTGACCATTCCGGCCACGAACGCGATTCCGACGAGCACGATCATCAGCATCGAGGGTAGCGCGGCCGATCTGAACGGTTCATTACGCTGGAAGCGGCGCCTGAAGCGCGCCCGACGGCTCTAAGATCCGTCCGGATGTCTGACATTCTGGCGAGCCCCGGAGGGACACAGGCCTCAATTCCGCCCGCCGATCTCGAGGCGGTGGCCTCGATCGAGCGCCGGGTGCTCTGGCTCGCGACCCGGATCGTCGACTACGCGAACCGCGAGCGGCCGAAAGGTGACGACCTCAAGGTCGGCGGCCATCAGGCCTCGTCGGCCTCCATGGTCTCGCTGATGACGGCCCTCTACCTCCTCGACCTGCAGGCGGAGGACAGGGTCGCGGTGAAGCCGCACGCATCGCCCGTGCTGCACGCGATCGAGTACCTGCTCGGCCGGCTCGACCGTGCCTACCTGACCCAGCTTCGTGAATACGGCGGCCTCCAGTCGTACCCGAGCCGCACGAAGGATCCGTTCCCGGTCGACTACTCGACGGGCTCGGTGGGTCTGGGAGCGGCCGCGCCCCTCTTCGGCGCGCTGGCGAACCGGTACGTGCAGACCCACTTCGGCAGCGGCACCGGCGGCCGGTTCATCTCCATTCTCGGTGACGCGGAGCTCGACGAGGGCAACGTCTGGGAGGCGATCATCGAGCCGCAGACGCGGGCGCTGCCGAACGTGCTCTGGATCGTCGACCTGAACCGCCAGAGCCTCGATCGCGTCATCCCCATCATCAAGGCCAAGGAGCTCCAGGAGGTCTTCCGGCTGAACGGCTGGCAGGTGATCGAGCTGAAGTACGGCCGGCGGCTGCGGGAGGCCTACGCGGGGGACGGGGGCGACCTCCTGCGCCGGCGGATCGACGAGATGCCGAACCAGCTCTACCAGAGTCTCTTCGGCGCTTCGGAAGAGGTCGTGACCGAAGCCGTCCTCGCGGACCTTCGTCCGGACGAGCGGGCGCGGCTCGAGCGGCTCCTCGCCGGACACGAGGGCGAGGTGGCGACGCTGATCCACGACCTGGGGGGCCACGACCTGGGCGATCTGCTCGGCGCCTTCGCCGAAGCGCGTCAGGAGACCGATCGGCCGACCGTGATCTTCGCCTACACGATCAAGGGCTTCGGCTTGCCGATCGCGGGCCGGCCTCTGAACCACTCCGCGCTGTTGAGCGGCCCTCAGGTGGACGAGCTGCGCGCGGCGAACGGGCTGTCGGAGGAGAGCGAGTGGGACCGCTTCGATCCGGCGACGCCGGAGGGACGTCTGTGTGCCGCCGCCCGCAGCCGGCTCGAGCGGCGGGTCAGGCCAGCCCCCGAAGCCGTGCCGGTCCCTATCCAGTTGGGGGGAAGAGCCGCGGCGAAGGCGTCGACTCAGGAGGCCGTCGGACGCATCCTGCTCGACCTGTCGCGGCTCGACGGACTGACGCAGCGGATCGTCACGATCTCGCCCGACGTCTCGGTCTCGACCAACCTCGGCGGCTGGATCAACAAGGTCGGCGTGTTCGGGCCGGCCGAGGAGCCCGAGTACGAGGGGCCGGAGGCCTCGGCGCTCGCCTGGCGGGTGTCGCCGGCAGGGCGCCACATCGAGCTCGGTATCTCGGAGATGAACCTCTTCCTGGCCCTCGGTCAGCTCGGCCTCGCCCGCGAGACCTTCGGCGAGCAGCTCTTCCCGATCGGGACTCTGTACGACCCCTTCGTCATCCGGGGCCTCGAGGCGCTTCTCTACAGCGTCTACTCGGGCGCGCGGTTCGTCGTGCTCGGGACGCCGAGCGGTATCTCCCTGTCCCGGGAAGGCGGTGCCCATCAGTCCACGATCACGCCCGGAATCGGCATGGAGCTGCCCGGTCTCCTCTACGCCGAACCGACGTACGCGAAGGAAGTGGAGTGGATCCTGCTCGACCAGCTGCGGCGGATGCAGGATCCCGACGGCGAGTCGCTCTACCTACGGCTCTCGACGAAGCCGATCGACCAGTCTCCGTTTGCCGAGCTTTGCGAGACTCGCGGCGAGGACGCCGTTCGCGCCGATGTGCTAGCCGGCGGGTTCTGGCTGCGCCCAGTCGAGCCGGACATGGACGCCGTCGTGCTCGCGACGTGCGGGGCGATGGTGCCCGAGGTACTGCGAGCGGCCGACGCGCTTCACGAGGACGAGGGCGTGATGGCCGGCGTGCTCTGCCTGTCCTCTCCGGATCGCCTCTTCCGCGAGTGGAAGCAGGCACGGCTCGCCCATCTCGGCGACCTGAGCGCACGCCGGGAGCTCTCGCACCTCGAGCGATTGGTGCCGCCCGACCTGCGCAGCCTGCCGGTGGTGACCATCGTCGACGGCGCCTCGCACGCGCTCGTGTTCGTCGGCGGTTGCCTGGGCATGCGCACCGTGCCCCTCGGCGTCGACCGGTTCGGGCAGTGCGGCAGCCAGCCGGACGTCTATGCCGCGTACGACCTCTCGCCGGACGCCATTGTCACGGCGGCGCTGATCGCGCTCGAGCCGTAGACCGATCATTACAGATCAATCATCTAGGCTCATCCGGTGGGCGACCCGCTCAGGATCCATTGCCGCGAGCTGCTCTCGCACGCCGGTACGAAGCTCGGCGTCTCGCCGTGGCACACCGTCTCGCAGGACCAGGTCGACCGCTTCGCGGAAGCGACCGGCGACCATCAATGGATCCACGTCGACCCGGAGCGGGCGCGGCACACCCCTTTCGGCAGCACGATCGCGCACGGCTATCTGACGCTCTCCCTGTGGCCCGCCCTGCTCGACGAGGTTCTCGTCATCGAGGACTGCTCGATGGTGCTGAACTACGGTCTCAACCGCGTGCGCTTCCCGAGCGCGGTGCCGGTCGGCAGCCGCGTCCGGCTGCACCTCGAGCTCACCGGCGTCGAGGAGAACCCGGACTCGAGCCTTCAGACGACGTTCGGCATCGTGGTCGAGCTCGAGGGCTCGGACAAGCCCTGCTGCGTCGCCGAGAGCCTCTTCCGCTACTACCCATGACGAGCGTCATCTCAGAGCCGCTCAGGTCACGAGGCGCACCCGCCTGACGTTCGCGGCCACGATCGGCACGAGGGCGAGCACGGTCACCGCAGCGGCGAGCGCGTACATCCAGAACGCGGTGCCGTACCCGTCGCCGTCCCCGACGATCCAGCCGCCGAGGTAGGTGGAGGTCACCGCGCCTCCCATGGCCGCGGCGGCGGCGATCCCGGATGCGCTCGCAGCGAGCGGGCCGGGCATGAGAACAGGCGGAATCGCATACATCGGCGCAAGTCCACCGGAGACGCCCAGCGCCGACGCGGTCGCGACGAGGACTGCGACGCCGTAGGGCGGACTGCCGGTGAGCGCGAAGGCGACGAGGGAGACCGGAAGGGCGAACCCGGCCGCGGCGACGACGAGCGAGTGCCCGGTCCGGTCGGCCAGCCAGCCGGCGCCGAAGGTGGCCGGAATCCCTGCGAGGGTCATCAGCGACGATGCGAGGCTGATCTGGCCGGTCGTGAAGCCCGCGGACTCGTCGAAGTACGGCGGGATCCAGGTGAAGACACCGTACGCGACGAAGAGCGCGACGAAAAGAACGACGCAGAGCGAGCGCATCGCCGGGCTCGCCATGATCTCCCGATAGCCGCCGCCCCTGCTCGGCGGCGGCCGACCGACCGACGCGCTCGCCATCAGAGTGACGGAAACCACTGCTCCGATGAGCGCCGCCGCTCCGAAGATCCACGACGGCCAGCGCCAGTCGAGCGCCTCCTCGATCAGCTTGGTCGCGAAGAACGCCACCGTGCCACCGATGGAGAGGCCGCACAGGAAGACGCCCACGCCGAGGTTTGCCCTCGCCGGAGGTAGGAGCGACGTGACGAACGTGAGGGCGGGCGCATAGATCAGGCCACCCGCGACGCCGATTGCGGCACGGCACAGGAGAAAGACGGCCATGGACTCGGTCAGCCCGAAGCACACGCTCGCGACCCCCGTCAGCACCAGGGCAGCCCCGACGAGAGGGACCGGGCCGAATCTCGCCGCGAGCTTGCCCGAGAGCAGGCTCGACACGAGAAACCCGCCCAGGCACACGCTCATGAGCGCTCCGGCCTCCGCATGGGAGAAGCCGAGGTCGTCGACGAACGTCGTGATCAGAGGCGGAATCGAGAAGATGACGAGGTAGTTGAGCCCGACCGCGAGCGCGGCGCCGACGACCGGCAGCCAGAGCGACAGGCCCTGCCGAGAGGTCACGCCCGCGCTCCGACCAGCAAGCCTCGCTCGGCGGCCTCGGAGAGCGCCGCCGGCACATCCACGACGAGGGGCCCCTCGGTGTCCAGCGTCACCTCGACCGCCTCGCCTTCGCCGAGCTCGTGCTCTCGTTCTCCGTCGAGGGCCAGCGACCCGGCCGGGGCGAGAAGGGTCACCGTCGTGCCGGGCTCGAGGCGACGGAGCTCGGCCACCCCGACCGGCACGATCCGCCCGGGCGCGAGCGGGACGCGAACGACGGTCTCCGCCTCCTCGGCGGGGGCGAGGACGATGTGGAGACCGTGTCTCGCCTCGCGAGGAACCGGGTCGAGCAGGGCCGCGAGCGCCGAAAGCCCGACGGCTCCAGGCTCGCCAATGGCGACGATCGCCTCCGTGATCGTCTCCGGACGCCAGAGCGCCCGCGCACCGACCCAGGGCTCCTGCGTGAGCGCGACGTCCACCAGCGCGCAGTCCTCCCAGCTCGGGTCGGATCCCGGGTCGGGGTCACCACGGTGCACGAGCCGGCGGGCGCCGGACACGCGCAGGATCTTCTCGCGTCGGAGCGCCGTCGAGCCGACCTTCGCGGTCGCCACTAGCCCCAGCGCAAGCCCCGCGGCCGTCGCCTCGCGAAGCTCGGGGAACGCGTTGTTCGTTCCCGTCGAGAGCGCGAGCAAGGGAACGTCACCGCTGTGGCGGGCGACGAGGCGGCAGGTCCCGTCGCCGCCGAGAACGGCAATCGCGGCGACGCGCTCCTTCATCGCGAGCGTCGCCTGAACCGTGTCCTCGCCCGTGTCGCGCAGGACAAGCTCCAGCGTCTCGAGGGCGGGAAGCTCCACGCCCGCCGTCGGCGCCTGCCCCCGCAGCATCCGTGCCAGGCTCTCGGAAAGCCCTGAGCCGGCGGGCATCATCAGCACGTTCTCCACCCCAGCGGCGCCGAGACCGACCATGAGCCGGTAGACCATCGAGCCCTTCTCCGCGTTGTCGAAGACCGAGGCTCCGGCGACGAGCCGCCGCACGTCCCGGCCCGAGGCCGGGTTGGCGATGACGCCGACGGTGGTCAGACGCTCTCGAGGAATCCGTCGATCAGGCGGTTCACCTCGCCTGCGGCCTCCATCTGCGGCATATGGCCGGCGCCGGCGAGGGTCTCCACGCGCGCCGAGGCGGGGAGCGCGCCGGCGTGGGAGGGCGGCACGATGCGGTCTTCCGCGCCCCAGATAGCAAGGACCGGCGTTCCGAGGGCCGACAGCGGCTCTCCGATGTCGATCGCCTGGCGTCCGCCCGGGAACGCGGCGGCCGCGATCGTACGGAGGGCCTGGTCGACGCCGTCGATGCGCTTCGTCTTCATGACGTCCTCGGCGAACTGCCTCGTCACGACGGCCGGATCCGCGAACAGCCGCTCGAGGACCGGCCTCAGCTCGCGCCGGCTCTCGGCGGCCACGAACGCGTCGATGAACTCGCCGTCGATCTCGGCGCCGAGCCCCGTTGTGGCGATGAGGGTGAGCGACGCCGCCCGCTCGGGGTGCTCGGCCGCGAGCGTCGCCACGACCGCGCCGCCGATCGAGTGGCCGACGAGGTGGGCCCGCTCGATGCCGAGCGCGTCCAGCGCGGCGAGCAGGGTCCCGGCGAGCTCGGCCACCGAGCCGCCTCCGACGTCCTTCGAGGAGCCGCCGTGACCGGGAAGGTCGAACGCGTAGACCGACCGCCCGGAGCCGGCCAGGGCCTCCGCGTTGAACAGCCAGGTCGTCAGGTCGCCTCCGAAGCCGTGGACGAGCACCACGGTCTCGCTGCCGTCGCCCTGGCGCAGGTAGCGCAACACGCGGTCTCCCGCCGTCACGGTCTCCGTGGGCGGGCCGGCGTCCTCGTCGTCCTCCGGCACGAAGCTCGCCTGGAACTCGGCGACGAAGGCGTCGATCTCCTCCTCTGGTGCGGCGGGATCGGCGAGCACCCCGAGCAGTCCACCGACCGGAACGACGTCGCCGACCTTGGCGACATGGCGGCGCAGCACCCCTGCCGCCGGCGCCTCGACGGCGCCGTTGATCTTGTCCGTCTCGACCTCGGCGACCTCGTCGCCGATCGCGACCTCGGCGCCCTCCGGGACGAGCCACGCGACGAGCGCGCCCTCCTTCATGACGAGGCCGAACTTCGGCATGCCCAGCTTCGTAATCGTCATGCCCGCGCCGTTGCTCCCACCGTCTGGCGCACGGCGTCCGCGATGGCCGCCGGCCCCGGCACGTAGAGATCCTCGAGCGCGGGGCTGAACGGCACCGGCGTGTGCGGCGCGGTGACCATCCGGGGCGGCGCCTTGAGCTCGCCGAAGCAGTTCTGCGCGACGAGAGCGCAGATGTCGCTTGCCAGGCTGCAGCGAGGATTCGACTCGTCCACCACGACGAGGCGCCCGGTCTCCTCGACGCTCTCGTAGATCGTCTCCTCGTCCAGCGGCGAGGTCGTTCGGGGGTCGATGATCTCGCACTCGATGCCGTCTGCGGCGAGCTCGCCGGCGGCCTGCTCGGCCATGCCGACCATGCGGCCGATGGCGACAACGGTGACGTCGCCGCCCTCACGCACGATGTTCGCCTCGCCGAACGGAATCGTGTACAGCTCCTCGGGCACGTCGCCCTCGACTCCGTACATGACCTTGTTCTCGAAGTAGATCACGGGATCGTCGTCGCGAATCGCGCGAACGAGCAGGCCTTTCGCCTCGTACGGGCTCGACGGGATGACGACCTTCAGCCCAGGGATGTGCGTGAAGAGGGCGTACAGGCACTCGCTGTGCTGTGCGGCGGCGCGGATGCCGGCGCCGTAGGTCGTGCGAATCGTCATCGGCACCCTCGCCTTGCCGCCGAACATGTACCGAAGCTTCGCCCCCTGGTTGAAGATCTGGTCGAAGCACACACCCATGAAGTCCACGAACATGAGCTCGGCGACGGGACGCAGGCCGGTCGCAGCCGCGCCGACCGCGGCGCCGATGAAGGCCGACTCCGAGATCGGCGTGTCGAGGATGCGCCCGGGAAACTCGGCATGGAAGCCCTTGGTGAGCCCGAACGGGCCACCCCAGGCGTCCTCGTGGCCGTCCCGCCCCGAGCCGCCCATGACGTCCTCGCCGAAGATGACGATGCTCGGATCGCGCTGCATCTCCTGGCGAAGCGCCTCGCTGATGGCCTGCATGTAGGTGATCTTGCGCGCCATCGTTCCTCCCTCCCTGCGCTGCTAGTAGGAGACGTAGACGTCGGTGAGCAGTTCCGCTGCCTCGGGCTGACCTCCGGCACGCGCCCCTTCGACCGCTTCGTCGATCAGCGCGCGCGCTTCGGCGTCGATCTCCGCGAGCTCGTCGCCCGTCACCTGGTCTCGTGCCGTCAGGCGCGCGACCATCTGGTCGAGGCAGTCCCGGGTGGCCCGGATCTCCTCCACCTCGCCCGGCCGGCGGTACAGCTGCGAGTCGCCTTCCTCGTGACCGTAGTAGCGGTTGACCTTGCACTCGAGCAGCGATGGGCCGCCGCCCGCTCGGGCTCGCGAGATCGCCTCCCCGGCCGCCTCGTAGACGGCGAAGAAGTCGTGCCCGTCGACCACGACGCCGGGCAGCCCGAACCCGTCGGCCCGCTTGGCGACGTCCGGCTGGCCGAGGTGGTACATGGAGGGCGTGGCCTCTGCGTAGCCGTTGTTCTCGACGATGAAGACGCACGGCAGGTTCCACACCGAGGAGAGGTTCAGGCTCTCGAGGAACGTGCCCTGGTTCGAGCCGCCGTCGCCCACGAAGGCGACTCCGACCTGCTGCGTGCCGCGGACCTTGGCCGACAGGCCGACACCGCAGATCATGGGTGGGCCGCCGCCGACGATCCCGTTCGCGCCGAGCATCCCGCGATCGATATCGGCGATGTGCATCGACCCGCCCTTGCCGCGGCAGAGCCCGTCTGCGCGGCCGTAGATCTCGAGCATCATCGCCTTCACGTCGCAGCCCTTCGCGATCGCGTGTCCGTGTCCCCGGTGGGTGCTGGCGACGTGGTCGTCGTCGTTCAGGTGCGCGCAGACGCCGGCCGCGATCGCCTCCTCGCCCGCGTAGAGATGGACGAATCCCGGGATGTCGCCGGTGGCGAACTCGACGTGCAGCCGCTCCTCGAACTCGCGGATCGTGCGCATGGTCCGGTAGGCGGAGATGAGCCGTTCCTTGGGGATCGCTTCCATCGCCTGCTCCTCGGTCGGGTCCGCGTGAGTCTATGACGGCGCCGGCGCGTCCGGGTGAGCAGCACGCGACTCCTTCGAAGCACGACGACGCCTACGATGCGCGCGTGGCGAGACACCGCATCGCGCTGCTCCCGGGCGACGGCGTCGGGGTCGAGGTGACGGACGAGGCCCGGAAGGTCGTGGACGCGCTCGGCCTCGGCCTCGAGTGGACGCTGCTCGACTGGGGCTCCGACCACTGGCAACGGACGGGCTCGATGATGCCGCCCGACTGGGAGGACGTGCTGCGCGCCCACGACGCGTGCCTGATGGGCGCGTGCGGGCGGCCTGACGTGCCCGACCACGTCTCGCTCTGGGGGCTGATCCTCCTGATCCGCCAGACGCTCGACCTGTGGGCGAATGTCCGCCCGGCGCGCCTGCTCTCGGGCGTCCCCTGCCCGCTGGCCGGCCGGCAGCCGCAAGACGTGGACATGCTCTTCGTCCGTGAGAACACCGAGGGCGAGTACGCGGGCGTGGGGGGGCGATCGCACCGTGGGCATGCCCAGGAGGTCGGGATCGAGACGAGCGTCTTCACCCGCTTCGGCGTCGAGCGAGTGGTTCGCCACGCGTTCGAGCTCGCCGAGCAACGGCGGGGCCTCCTCACCAGCGCGACGAAGTCGAACGCCAGCCGCTACGGCTACGTGCTCTGGGACGAGGTGTGCGAGCTCGTCGCGGCCGAGCACCCGGGCGTCCGCTACGAGCGCGTGCTCGTCGACGCGCTTGCGGCGCGGATGGTGCGGTCGCCCGACAGCCTCGACGTCGTCGTGGCGTCGAACCTCTTCGCGGACATCCTCACCGACCTGGCCGCCGCCATCCAGGGTGGCATGGGAATGGCGGCGAGCGCCAACGTCGCGCCCGGCGCAGGCGTGCCGGGGCTGTTCGAGCCCGTGCACGGGTCGGCGCCCGACATCGCCGGCCAGGGCGTCGCCAACCCGTGTGGCGCCGTCTGGAGCACGTCTCTGATGCTCGCGTACCTGGGGGAGGACGAGGCTGCGGCGCGGATCATGCGCGCCCTCGAGGACGTCTGCCGCGACGGCCCGCGAACCCGCGACATCGGCGGCGAGGCAGGAACCGCGGCGGTCGGTGACGCGATCGCCGCCAGGGTGGCAGCGGGCTGACGGGGGCGGGCCGGATGAGATCCGGCCCCTACACAGACCGGGTGCATCCGGACCGGCGATCCGCACCTGTCCGCCGAGGATCGTAGGGGCCGGATATATCCGGCCCGCCCTCGCCACCAGTTAGTCTGATATAAGACTATTTGTGCAGGTCGATCGGGAGAACATCGGCTTCTTGCTGGCGAAGGCGTCGCAGCGCTGGAACGAGCTTCTCGGCGAGCGATTCCGGGCCGCCGGCTACCCGGAGGTCCGTCCCGCGTACGGCTCGGTGCTCGTGCCCCTCTTCGAGGAGGACGGGCTGCGCATGGGGGAGCTCGCCCGGCGCTCGCGCCTCGCCAAGCAGACGATGACGACGATGGTTCGCCTCTGCGAGCGCGACGGGCTCGTCCGGCGCGAGCGGGACAGCGGCGACGCGCGCGCGCGCCGCGTCTACCTGACCGAGCGGGCGCGCTCCTTTCGCCCGGTCGCCGGCGGGGTGCTGGCGGAGCTCGAGGACCGCGCCAAGTCCAGGCTCTCGGCGGCCGGCCTGCACGCCCTGAAGCAGTCGTTGAAAGGAGTGATGGAGCTGTGAACGCACGCACCGTGACCGCGATCCTCCCAGCGTCGAAGGAGCGGGCCTTCGCGTACCTCTCGAACGTCGAGAACCTGCCGCGCTGGGCCACCGAGTTCGCGCGCGAGCTCAAGGTCGTCGACGGCCGGTACAAGGTCGTGAACGGCCTCGGCGAGCTCTTCTTCGAGATCCGGGCCGACGAGGCGACCGGTGTGATCGACATGCATGCCGGGCCGAGCGAGGCGCAGATGGCGCTCTTCCCGAGCCGGGTCGTCGCGCTGCCCGGAGGCGGCAGCGCTTACACGTTCACGATGTTCCAGGCGCCGGAGCAGCCCGACGAGCAGTTCGAGGGGCAGTACGCGAGTCTCGTCCGCGAGCTCGAGAACATCCGGCGCGAGCTCTCGTAGCGGCGACGGGCTGCGGGTCAGGACGTGCGGACGAGCGACTTGACGAGGCGGAGCTTGGCGCCGTTTCCGGGCTCGCGCTCGATCCCGGTCACGGTCTCCACGCGCATCGTCGGAGGGACGGCGCCCGCGGCCTCGATCGCCTCCGCAAGCTGAGCTCGGATGCGCAGGGCCAGATCGACCGGGGCGTCCTCCCGCAGCACGATCCGAACGTGTATTCCGCCGTCGTCCTGGACGAGCTGGTACTGGCGCACGTGCGGAAGCGAGCTGAACGGCGCCCGCAGCCGGTACGGATGGACCGCCACGCGTCCTCCGCCCGGCGCGGGCAGCACGAGCGAGTCGTCGTCGCGGCCGTCGATCCGCGCGATCCGGAGGTAGGGCCGGCCGCTCGGATCGTCGCCTTCGGCGAGCACGACGGCGTCCGACACCTCGTAGCGGATGAGCGGCTGCGCGTACGCGACGAGGTTCGTCACGAGCACCTTCTGGCCCGGCGTGCCGGGCGCGACCGGCACGCCTCGGGCGTCGACGACCTCGACGACGGCGAGATCCTCGTTCACGTGGAGGCCGACGGCGTCCGACGAGCTGGACGCGATGAGCGGCACCTCGGTCGTCGCGTAGACGTTGACCGGCGTTACGCTCCAGGCCGCGTCGATGCGGCGCTCCGCGTCCTCTGTGAGCACCTCCGAGCCGACGGCGACGAGCCGGGGGTGAATCGCGAGCCTTCCCTGCAGCTGCTCGTCCGCGAGCAGGGAGGCGATGCTGGCGTACGTGACGATCGCTTCCGGCTGGTACGCCTGGAGCGCGGTCACGAGCTCGGGCAGGGGCGCGGTGACCGAGAGCTGCGGAGCGCCGGGGCGCCCCTCCTGCAGGCTCGCGAAGATCTGTCGCGAGAGGTGGAGGGGGCTCGGCGCTCCGATCGTCGCGACACGGGTGCCGGGGGTGGCGCCGACACGGATGAGCATGCGCAGTGCGGCGCCGATCCAGATGTCGAACTCCCGGCGCGAGTACGCGATGAGAGCGTGCTCCCCGGTCGTGCCGGACGTTGCACAGACGCGGAACTCGTCCGCGTAGAGGTCGTCCGCCGCCGGCCCGGAGGCGTGCGCCTCGACCTGCGCTCGCCGCAGACGTGGGTCGGTCACGATCCGGTCGAACTCGGCCATTAGCGTCGTCTTGGAGAGCACGGGGAGCTCGGCGAGCGCGATGTCACCGACGGCGACACGAGGGCCGAGCACGTCCCGGTAGTAGGGCGAGCTCGACACGGCATGCCGCAGCAGCTCGCGGAGCCTCTCGCTCTGGAAGCAGCGCAGCTGATCGGGCGACCAGGCATCGTGCGAGAGGAGCTCCGCCGCGATCGAACGCCTGTCTACGGGGTAAGGCGTGTTCGTCGTCATCTCCCTTTCCTCTCCGTGCTGTCCGCGCCGGCCGCCGCCGGCTTGGTGAGACCGGTCACGTAAGCGGCGTGCATCTCCTCGAACGGCGCGAGCTCGGCCGCCTCGGGGTCGAGCAGGCGCTCCATCGCCATGCCGCGTGCGAGCGCGCCGGAGCCCCGGGCGACCTCGACCGCGGGCAGGCGGAAATCGACGCCGTGGCGGCGCCCGATCTCCTCGACGAGCTCGGCCACGATCTCGAGGAACCTGCGGCGCCGCGCTCCCATCTGCTCGCGCAGGTCCTCACGACGCGAGGCGTGCACCCAGAACTCGAGCAGGAGCGGTGTCCAGTCGGGCTCCTGCAAGTCACCGGCGGCCATCATGCGCGCGACGGCGCGCCCCGACTCCTCGAGCGTCGCCCCGTCCTCGAGCGCGACGCCCGCCGCGAGCGCCTCCACGCGCCGCTCGAAGTGAGCGTCGAGCACCGCGAGGAAGAGCTCGTCCTTGCCCGCGAAGTTCGAGTAGACGGCGCCCTTCGTATAGCCGGCCTCCTCGGCGATCTCCTCGAGCGACGCCTCGTGGAAGCCGCGGCGCAGGAAGACGGCGTGTGCGGCGGCGACCAGGTCGCTCCGGGTCCGCCCCTTGCGCTCTGCCCGCGTGAGACGCGTTGCCATACCGATGGAACTGTAATACCGCCGGTATCTAATGTCAAGCCCCACGCCGAAGCGGGGCCGGATTTCATCCGGCCGTGGGTGACGTGGGCCGGCAGCGCCTGGGCCTGTAGGTCGCTCCTCGACCGTTAACGGGGCAACCGCGTGCCGACGTCGCCGCTGAGCGCTGCGTCGAGCACGGCTCGCGCGAAGGCGGCGTCGAGAGCGCCCACGCCGAGATTGCAGCACGCGACCCGCTTCGCCTCCGCGCCGGACTCGAGCGCCTCGCCGACCGAGGCGTGCGGCGCCGGCCAGCCCTGGAAGTGTCCCTGGGCCCGGTAGTACTCGAACTGGGCGACGTCGTCGGACACGAAGAGCCCAGAATCGGCGATCGGGCCCACCCGGAACTGCGCGTCGAAGTCGAGCGGGAGAGCGAGATACCGGTCGCCGAGCCAGTCGCTGTCGATGGGAGGGTCGGGCCGGGCGAGGATCGGCGTTCCGGTGATAACGACGTCGGCCCCGCGGACGGCCGCCTCGGTGCTCTCTGCGACCACGGCGCCCCCTGCGAGCACTTCGGCGCGCTCGGGGTGGATGTCGAAGGCCCGGATCGACGCGTTCCCGTTCAGCGCGGCGACCACGCCTGCGTGGTAGCGGCCCTGCTCCCCGCAGCCGAGGATCGCCGCCGACGACCAGCCCGTGGGCGCCCAGCGGCGTATGCAGACGCCGCTCGCCGCCGCCGTCCGCGCGGCGGTGATCTCGGCCGCGTCCATCACGGCTGTCGGGAACCCGGTCTCCGCGTCGTTGACGACGATCAGGCCGGAGATGTACGGGAGGCCTCGCTGCTTGTTGGCCGGGTAGCCGGCCACCCACTTGAGCGCCGCCACGTCCGCGTCGGCGAGGTAGGCGGGCATCGCGTGGATGAAGGCGTCCTCGCGCGGATGGACGCCGGGCTTCGGCGGCAGCTCGACACGGCCTCGCGCCATGGCGCGGTACGTCTCCTCGACGAGGTCGATCTGATCGAGGATCGACGGCAGGAGATCGGCGACCTCCTGCCGCGAGAGATAGACGATGTCGTCGCGCACGCTGGATGGAGCGGCTGTGTGCGGACGGACGGTGCGATCAGCCGCCGTAGCCGCCGACGTAGGTCGGTTCGACCTTGAAGATGACGCGCTGCTCGTCGGACGACCGGTAGGGGTACGGGCGCTGGCCGAGGTACTTCTCGGCGAGGTTGTCGATGTCGTCCTCGGCGGCCTGACCGTCGACGATGTCGACCACCTTGCCCCGGATCTCGACCATCTCGTAGGGATTCTCGGGATTGGTCGCGGAGAGCGCCACACGGGCGTCGCGCCGCATGTTTCGATCCTTGGCCCGGCCCTTGGCAGTGTTGATCGTCACGTGCGTGCCGTCCGTGCTCCCCCACACCGGGGTGGACTGGGGCGCGCCGTCCGGGCCCAGGGTCACGAGGTGCCAGAAGGCCTTGCCCTCGAGCCAGGTCTGCACGTTCTCCGGTATCGCGACTCCCATGCCTATCTCCTCGTGTCGTTTGCGAGTAGGGTAGTCGCTCGTGCAGCCGCTGGCCGGCTACAGGGTCGTCGCATGCGAGGTCGGCCTCGCCGGCCCGATCTGCTCCCGGTTGCTCGCCGATCTCGGCGCCGAGGTGGTCAAGATCGAGCGGCCCGGATCGGGCGACGTCACGCGCGGCTGGGACACCGGGGCGGCGGGCCTGTCAACCGGCTTCGTGTGGGTCAACCGCGGCAAGAGGAGCGTCGCGCTCGACCTCAAGGGCGCGGAGGCGCGGGCCGCCCTCGATCGCCTGATCGAGCGGTCCGACGTGTTCCTCGTCAACTTCGCTCCCGGTTGGGCCGGCAGCATGGGCCTGGACGAGGCGTCCGTTCGCCGGCTCCGACCGGACGTCGTCTACACCGAGATCACGGGCTACGGCTCCGACGGCCCCTACGCGGGGAAGAACGCCTACGACCTCGTCGTCCAGGGCGAGGCCGGGCTGATCGCCATGACGGGAACGCCGGCCGAGCCGGCGCGCATCTCCATCCCGGTCGCCGATATCGGCGCCGGCTCGTATGCGGCGATCGGCACGCTCGCCGCGTTGCTGCGGCGCGGGGCGACCGGCGAGGGCGAGCGGGTCTCGGTGTCGCTCTTCGACGTCATGCTCGACTGGACGGGCTACTACCCGCACTTCTGGTGGCATCGGCGCGAGGAGCCCGGGCGCCACGGCCTGCGGCACCCGCTGTTCTGTCCCTACGGGCCCTACCGGGCGCGCGGCGGTCGCTACTTCAACCTCGCCGTGCTCTCCCCCGAGCACTGGCGGTCGTTCTGCCTCGAGGTCGTCGAGCGGCCGGACCTATTCGAGGACGCCCGCTACGACACGATGGAGGGCAGGGTCGCCCACCGGGCCGAGCTCGAGCCGCTCCTCGGGGACGTGTTCCTGACGCGCGAGCCCGAGGACTGGGTGGCGAAGCTCGAGCGAGTGGAGATTCCCTGCGGCCTCGTGCGGGAGTTCCACGAGGTCATGGAACATCCACAGCTCGCGTACAACGGGCTCGTCACCGAGGTGGGCTCGCCCGTCGGGGCGATTCCGACGATCGGGAGCCCCATCGCGCTCGGCGGCGACAGGCCGGAGCTCGGCGGCGTGCCGGCGCTCGGCGAGCACACCGACGAGGTGCTGGCGGAGCTGGGGCTTTCGGAGAGTGAGATCCGTGCCGTGACGAGTCGCTAGCGCTCGCCACAGAGGCGCTCGACCAGGAGTCGCTCGTCGGGCCCGAACGCGGGTTCCAGTCCAGCCCGCGCGTTCGCCGTGGCGTGAGCCGGGCTCGACGTGGCCGGGATGACGACGTGGATGCGCTCGTCCGACAGCGCCCAGCGCAGCAGGGCCTCCGCCCAGCTCTCGACGCCCAGCGCTTCCTGCCATCCCGCCTGGCGGGGCTCCGGGATGACGGCGCCGGCGCCGCCGAGCGGCCGCATCGCGACGACGCCGAGCCCGAGGTCGGCGGCGAGCGGCAGGATCTCGCGCTCGGCCTCGCGCTGGCGCGGGTTGTACGGCACCTGGATCGCCTGGATCCGGCCCGTTTGCATGACGCGCGCAAGTTCGTCGAAGGCCGACGCCTGGTAGTGGGTCGCCCCGATGAGGTCGATGTGCCCGTCGTCCCGCTCCCGCTCGAGCCACGGCAGGCGCTCCTGCCATGCGACGAGATTGTGGATCTGCTCCAGCTCGACGTGCCCGCCGTAGAAGGCGAGCTGGTCGGCTAGCTGGCGATGGGCCTCGTCCTCGGACGGCGTCCAGATCTTCGTCGCCACGATCGCTTCGCCGCGACGCGCGCCGAGCGCCTCGCCCAGGATCCGTTCCGCCCGACCGTACATTGGGGACGAGTCGACGAGCCGCGTCCCGGCCGCAAAGGCCGCTTCGACCACCTCGCGTGCTCGCGGAGCTCGCTCGGGGGCAAGGTCGAACACCTGCCAGGTCCCCGAGCCCGACCACGGGGACCTCGAGGCCGGTGCTGCCGAAGCGTCGGCGTTCCACGACGGTCAGGACGATAGCGGCGTTACCGTCGGGGCAGGGCGCGTGGTACGTTCCGCCGCATGGAGAGCGCCGAGCTCCTCGAGAGCCGCGGGCTCACGCTGGCGGAGATCGACGCACGTTCCCGCGGCGAGAACTTCCCGATCGCCTCGATCCTCGCGCCGCGGGAGGCGCGCCCGCACTTGCGGGCGGTGTACGGGTTCGCCCGGCTCGTCGACAACCTCGGCGACGAGGCCGCCGGTGACCGTGACGCTCTCCTCGACGAGCTCGAGCGCGAGCTCGACCGCTGCTACGACGGCTCGCCGCAGACAGGGATCATGCGGCGCCTGCAGCGAACGATCGCGGCGTGCATGCTCCCGCGTGATCCGTTTTGGCGCCTGATCGAGGCGAACCGGATCGACCAGCGCCGAGAGGAGTACGAGAGCTGGGACGACGTCCGGTGGTACTGCACCTTCTCGGCCGAGCCGGTGGGGCGACTCGTGCTCGGTATCTACGGGCAGGGGGGCGAGCCGGACCTCGTCGCCATGTCGGACGACGTCTGCACCGGCCTCCAGCTGGTCAACTTCCTCCAGGACCCGCCGCGTGACCTCGCGCTCGGCCGCGTCTACCTACCGCAGGAGGATCTGCGGCGCTTCGGTGTGCTCCCCGCCGAGCTCGCGGGCCCGCGCTCGGATCGGCTGGCGACGCTGTGCCGGTTCGAGGCCGCTCGGGCCGCGGCGCTGCTGGAGCAAGGGTTCCCGCTCGGCCGAACGCTCGGCGGTCGCGTCGGCAAGTCGGTCTCGCTGTTCTCCCGGGGTGGTCTCGCTGCTCTCGCGGCTCTCGAGCGCTCGGGCTGGGACGTCTTCTCGGGGCGGCCCGCACCGACGAAGCTGACGTTCGGATGGCTGACACTGAAGGAGCTGGCGCGGCGATGAGGCTCGAGGAGGCCTACGCCGAGTGCACGCGCATCACGCGCCGCGAGGCCCGTAACTTCGCGTGGGGCATCATGCTGCTGCCGCGTCCGAAGCGGCTCGCGCTGGCGGCGCTCTACGCCTACGCCCGCCGCGTCGACGACATCGCCGACGGCCACGCGGAGCCGGAGCAGAAGCGCACGCAGCTCGAGGCGCTCGGGCGGGCTGCGGCGGCGCTTCCGGGCGACGCGTCGACGGATCCGGTCTTGTTCGCGCTCGCTGACACGCTGCGACGGTATCCAGTACCCGGGGAAGCGCTCCAGGCGCTCATAGAGGGGGCGCTCTGGGACGTCGACCGAAGCCGGTACGCGAACTGGGCCGAGCTCAGGGAGTACTGCTGCCGGGTCGCGGGCGCCGTGGGGATCGCCTGCACGGCCGTCTACGAGCCCTCCCACCCGGACCGCGCCTACCCGCTCGCCGAGACGCTCGGTCTCGCCCTGCAGCAGATCAACATCATGCGCGACGTGCCGGAGGACTGGATTCTCGGACGCGTCTACCTCCCTCAGGACGAGCTCGATCGTTTCGGGGTGTCGGAGGACGACATCGCGGAGGGGCGGCTCGGACCGGGGTGGCGCGGGCTCATGGCTCACCAGGGCTCGCGAGCGAGAGCGCTCCTTACCGAAGGATTCGGCCTGCTCTCTCTGCTCGACGCGCGTAGCGCGCTCTGTGTCCGTACGCTCGCGGGCATCTACGCCGGAGTCCTGGACGAGATGGAGCGGCGTCGCTACGACGTCTTCACGGCGCGGCCGAGCCTCTCCGCTCTCGGCAAGCTGCGCGTCATCGGCAGCGGGATCCTGCGCGAGGCGGCCTAGACTCGTGTTCCGTCTCGGAAGTCCCTTGATGCTCCGGCGCGCGAAAGCGAGCCGGGCAAGGACGCAAGGAGCGTCAATACTGGACCTGAAGTATTGGCGCGACCGAGGACGCCGAACGGCGACGCTTTGCAGCCGCCGGGGCGCGAGACGACTTTCGGGACGGAACACTGAAGAGTCGTGGCTCTCGGCACGGTGAGGACATGAGAGTGGCCGTGATCGGGGGTGGCCTGGCCGGGCTCGCCGCTGCGCTCGACTGCCTGGACGCCGGCGCAGACGTGACTCTGCTCGAGGCACGCCCGACACTCGGCGGAGCCGTCCAGACCCTGCCGGAGCGAGACGGCGACCCGCCCCCGCCGCCCGACAACGGCCAGCACGTCGCCCTCGGCTGCTTCACCGAGTATCTGCGTTTCCTCGAGCGGATCGGGCAGACGAGCTCGATCAGGCGCCTGCGGCTCGAGCTGCCGGTGATCGACGAGAACGGGCGAGTCGGCGCGCTCGGCCCGGGAGCGCGCACGCTGCTTCGGTACCGGCACCTGCGACTCGACGAGCGCCTCCGCCTTGCCGTGATAGCCACCCGGCTGGGGCGTCTCGATCCGGCCTCACACGACGGCGAGACGTTCGGCCGCCTCCTCAGGCGGCTGGGCTCGAGCGAGCGCGCGATCGACCGCTTCTGGGACGTCTTCATCCGTCCGGCGCTCAACCTGCCGGCCGACGAGGCAAGCGCCTCGCTCGGGCTCTTCACCGTGCAGACGGCTCTTCTCGCCGATCGTGCCGCGAGCGACCTCGTACTCCCCAGGGCTCCGCTGGGCGAGATGCACGGAGACGCGGCAGGACGGGCGCTCGAGGAGGCGGGCGCGACGGTGATGGTCAGGACGCGGGTCGCCGTGCTCGAGCCCGATGCGGCTGTGACGGCCGCCGGCGAGCGCGTCGCCGCCGATGCGTTCGTCGTCGCTGTGCCTCCCGCAGAGGCGGCGTCCCTCCTCGAGGAGCCGGCGCCCACCTTGGAGGACTCTCCGATCGTGAGCGTTCACCTCCTCTTCGATCGGTCGCTGCTCGAGCCGCCGCTCGCCGCCCTGCTCGGCAGCCCGGCGCACTGGATCTTCGACCGCGGCCGGCTCACCGGCCACCCACCCGAGCGGGGGCAGTACCTCACGGTCGTCTCGAGTGGCGTTCCCGACCTGGTTGCCACCCGGGGCCGCGAGCTCGTCGAGCTCATGCGAGCTGCCATCGTCGAGCGCCTCGGACCGGCGGAGCTGCTCTGGTCGCGCGTCAGCCGCGAGCCGCAGGCGACCTTCGCGGGCCGCCCGGGGACGGCCGCGCACCGGCTTGGACCGGAGACCGGGCGGCCGGGTGTCGTGAGGGCCGGAGCGTGGACGCGGACGGGCTGGCCCGCCACCATGGAAGGCGCCGTCCGCAGCGGCCGCACGGCAGCACGCACGTTGCTGGGAAGCGCGATCCGCGAGCCGGTAACGCCGTGACCGACGCCCTACATTCCGACGCGGTGCCGGGGCCACCCCGGACCACCACCCGCTATGAGCGTAACGCGATAGCGCGCGCGTGTGTGTCACGCCAAGGGACGAAACTTGCGCGGCTTCGGGTCGGATTGCACACGCAGCGACGGACGAGGGGGCGGGGGTGAGCGTGATCGTCGGAACAGAGCTCGATCGCGCGCTCGAGGCCGGGGCCGACCGCTTGCTCAGCTTGCAGGAGCCCGGTGGCTGGTGGGTCGGCGAGCTCGAATCGAACGTCACGATCACCGCTGAGCACCTGTTCTTCCTCGAGTTCCTGGGGATCCGCGACGAGGAGTCGACGATCGGGATCATGAGCGAGCTGCTTGCCCGGCAGCGACCCGATGGCCTGTGGTCGATCTACCACGGCGGCGATCCCGACCTGAACGCGACGATCGAGGCGTACGCGGCCCTCCGGCTTGCCGGTCTCTCCGACCGCGCGCCCCAGCTGGCCGAGGCCAGGGCGTTTTGCCTCGAGCGCGGCGGCATCGGCGCGGCCAGGGTGTTCACGCGAATCTGGTTCGCGCTGTTCGGGCTCTGGCCGTGGAGCGAGGTGCCCCAGCTTCCGGTGGAGCTCGCGCTGATGCGTCCCTGGATGCCGATCTCGCTCTACACGTTTGCCTGCTGGGCTCGGCAGACCGTGATGCCGCTCGCGGTCGTCATGCACTACCGCCCCGTTCGACCACTCCCTCCCGCGCGGGCCTGGCGCGAGCTCGACCTCGGGCCTGCGCGACACGCCCGCCGCAACGTCTGGGACGACGTCGACGGCCTCCTCAAGCGCTATGCGGGCTCCCCCGTGAAGCCGGGTCGCCGCCACGCCCTCGCGGTGGCGGAGCGCTGGATTCTCGAGCGGCAGGAACGAGACGGCTGCTGGGGTGGCATCCAGCCCCCCTGGGTGTGGTCGCTCATCGCGCTCGCCTGCCGCGGCCACGGTCCCGACTCGCCGGCGATGCGCAACGGTCTCGCGGGGTGGGAGGGCTTCCTCGTGCAGGACGGTGACCGGCTGCGCCCGGAAGCGTGCCAGTCTCCGGTCTGGGACACCGGGCTCGCCTTGCTCGGTCTACGCGAAGCCGGGGTGCCCGCAGATCATGCCGGGCTCGTCAGGGCCGGAGAGTGGATCCTGGCGGAGGAGGTGCGGGCCCGCGGTGACTGGGCGCTGCGAACGCCGGGCGTCCCACCTGGCGGCTGGGCCTTCGAATACGACAACGACCTGTATCCCGACGTGGACGACGCGGCCGTCATCGGTCTTGCGCTGCGCGAGCTCGGCGTCGGCCGACCGGCGCTCGAGCGAGCCTGCCGCTGGTTGGCGGGCATGCGCTCGTCGGACGACGGGTGGGCGGCGTTCGACGTGGACAACCGCTCCTACTGGCTGTACGACGTGCCGTTCTGCGACTTCGGCGCGGTCATCGATCCGCCGAGCGTCGACGTGACGGCGCACGTGGTCGAGGTGCTCGCGGCAGAGCCCGGCTACGAGGACGCGATACGCCGCGGTGTCCGGTACATCCTCGCCGCGCAGGAGCAGGACGGCTCGTGGTGGGGACGTTGGGGCGTCAACCACGTATACGGGACGGCGGCTGCGCTGCCCGCGCTCGAGGCGGCTGGAGTGCCGCCAGACCACGCGGCCGTGCGGCGCGCGGTCGGCTGGCTGGTCGAGCGGCAGAACGCCGACGGCGGCTACGGGGAGGATTGCCGCTCGTACCATGCCGGCGAGGAAGGGCTCGCCTGGCGGGGGCGCGGCGTCTCGACAGCCTCGCAGACCGCCTGGGCGCTCATGGCGCTCGTGGCTGCCGGCGAGGCGCGCTCCGAGACGGCCGCACGTGCAGCTCGCTGGCTCTGCGATGCCCAGCGGTCGGACGGCGACTGGGACGAGGAGGCCTTCACGGGCACCGGCTTCCCGCGCGACTTCATGATCCGGTATCACCTGTACCGCATCGTCTGGCCGCTCATCGGTCTTGGCCGCTACAGGGAAGCGCTGCGAGCCTGATGGCGGCGACGTGAAGGCCTACGTCACGGGTGCGAGCGGGTTCGTCGGCGGGCACGTCGCGCGCGAGCTTGCCGAGCAGGGCGCCGACGTGCGGACCGACCGCGTCGACCTGCTCGACCCCGTGGGTCTGCGCCGGATCGTCGAGGGCTGCGACGCGGTCTTCCACGTGGCTGCCGTCTACAGCTACGACGCCGACCCGACGATGATCGCGCGGGCGAACGTCGAAGGAACGCGGAACGTGGTCGAGGCGTGCCTGGGAGCGGGCGTTCGCCGGCTGGTGCACACGAGCACCGCCGGCACGTGCGGTCCCGTCGACGGGCGCGAGGCGAACGAGGGCGACGCACCGCCTGCGTGGGAGCTCGACGTCCCCTACAAACGCACGAAGCTGGCGGCGGAGCGCCTGGTCCTCGACGCGGCGTGCGGACAGCTCGACGCGGTTGTCGTCAACCCGACCACTCCGGTCGGCGAGGGCGATCGAAAGCCGACACCAACGGGGCGGATGATCGCCGGCGTGGCTGCGGGCAGCATTCGAGGCTACGTGGCGACGACCGGCCTCAACGTCGTGGACGTGCGCGATGTGGCGCGTGGCCACGCGCTCGCCCATGAGCGCGGCCAGCGCGGCGAGCGCTATCTTCTCGGCGGTGTGAACCTCGCGCTCGCCGACCTCTTCGCCGCCGTCGCCGACCTCGCGGGCCGGCCGCGCCCCCGCGTTCGCGTGCCGTACGTGGCGGCCGTCGCGGCGGCCCGGCTGGGACTGGCGAACCGAGACGAGGTGCGCCTCGCCCGCCTGCCGATGTATTTTTCCTCGGAGAAGGCGCAGAATACGCTCGGCTACCGACCAGGCCCGGTCTCCCCGGCGCTCGCCAGGGCAGTCCGGGAGCTGACGGTCGACGGAAAGGAAGGGGCATGAAGTTTCCGCTTCGGAGCACCGTCCAGATCGGGCGCTACGTCGCGTCGCAGAAGGACGCCGAGCGGTATCCGCTCGTGCTGATGCTCGAGCCGACGCTCGGCTGCAACATCGCCTGTATCGGCTGCGGGAAGATCCGGGAGTACGAGTCGAACAAGGCGCGTCTGACCGTGGAGGAGTGCCTCGACTCCGGCGTCCAGTGCCCGGCGCCGGTCGTCTCGATCTGCGGCGGCGAGCCCCTCATCTTCAAGGGGATCGAGGACGTCGTCGACGGCTTTCTCGAGATGAAGAAGAACATCCAGCTCTGCACGAACGCCCTGCGTCTCGAGGAGCTCCTCGACCGCTTCACGCCCAATCCGCGCCTGACCTGGGTCGTGCACCTCGACGGCATGCGCGAGATCCACGACTACATCTGTGACTACCCGGGGCTCTGGGACATCGCGATCAGCGCCATCAAGGCGGCGCGCGCGAAGGGCTTCCGCGTGACGACCAACACGACGACGTTCAAGGAGACCGAGGTCGACGACGTCATCGAGATGATGCGTTACTTGACCGAGGAGGTCGGCATCGACGGGATGCTCGTGGCGCCCGGCTATCAGTACTCGCAGATCGACCCGAACCTGACGATGACGCGCGCCGAGCACGAGGAGAAGTTCCGGGCCATCCGGGCGGCGGTTCGCAAGCACGGCTTCCGGTGGCTCGCGAGCCCGATCTACCAGGACTTCCTCACGGGCGAGCGCACGCTGGGCTGCACGCCCTGGGGATCGATCACCCGTAATCCCTACGGCTGGAAGGGCCCGTGCTACCTGCTCACCGACGCGATCTTCCCGAACTACGAAGCGCTCATCGACGGCATGGAATGGGAGCGCTACGGGCCGGGGAACGACCCGCGCTGCGAGCACTGCGGCATCCATTGCGGCTTCGAGCCATCGGCGACGCTCGCGACCACGGCGAGCGTGAAGGAGACGGTGCGGAGCCTCGCATGGACGTTGCGCTAGAGGCCCCAGCCGACGCCGACCAGGTCGCGTACGTCTGCGCCCTCGAGACCGAGGCTCAGGCTGTGCGCAAGGCCGGCGTCGCCGTCAGCGTGCTCGGCCTCTCGGCAGCCGGCGCGATACCCGACGCGCCGCTCGTGGCGTTCGGGTTGGCGGGTGCGCTCGTGCCCGGTCTCGAGCCAGGCACGCTGCTCACGGCCGAGCGGGTGGTGGACGAGCAGGGCAACGTGATCTGGGAAGAGGCTCCGTGGCCGGCGCCGGGCGCGCGCGCCGCGGTGCTCTGCTCGGTGGAGCGGGTCGTCGACGATCCGGTCGAGCGGGCGGCGCTCGCCGAGCGCACAGGCGCAATCGCCTGCGACATGGAGAGCGGCGTCCTCGCTTCGACTGGACGGCTGCGCGGAGTCGTGCGCGCGGTGGCCGATGGGCCAGAGCGGCCGCTCGGCGCGCTGGCGCAGGGCGCGAAGGCGGACGGAGCCGTGGCCTGGAACGCCGTCCTGCGAGCGTTCCTCCGCGAGCCGGTCCAGTCGGCGCGGAGCGCGCGCAACGCCCGCCGCGGGCTTGCCGCCCTTTCACGGGTGCTGGAGGCGAGCGCGCGTGGCTAAGCGGGTGCTCATCGCGGCGCCGCGCAGCTTCTGCGCCGGCGTCGTGCGCGCGATCGACATCGTCGAGAAGCTGCTCGAGACGCACGGGCCGCCGGTCTACGTTCGCCACGAGATCGTGCACAACGTCCACGTCGTCCGCGACCTCGAGTCCCGCGGCGCCGTCTTCGTCGAGACGGAACAAGACGTACCCGAGGGGGCGCTGGTCGTGCTCTCCGCCCACGGCGTCGCGCCCTCCGTCTACCGGATGTGCGCCGAACGGAACCTGGAGGTCATCGACGCGACGTGCCCGCTGGTGTCGAAGGTGCACGCCGAGGCGCGCCGCTACGCGGGGCGCGGCCTCAAGATCGCCCTCGTCGGCCATGCCCGCCACGAGGAGGTCGTGGGGACGATGGGCGAGGCACCCGACTCGATCACGCTGGTCGAGACCGTCGACGACGTCGCCGAGCTCGACGTCGAGGAGGGACAGCAGGTCGCCTACCTCACGCAGACGACGCTCTCGGTGGACGACACGGGCGAGGTCGTCGACGCGCTCCGCGAGCGTTTCCCGGATCTGGTCGGGCCGCCCTCCGCGGATATCTGCTACGCGACGCAGAACCGCCAGGACGCGGTCAAGAAGCTCTGCGAGCAGGCGACCCTCGTCCTCGTCGTGGGCTCCAAGACGAGCTCGAACGCGAACCGGCTCGTCGAGGTCGCCCGATCGTGCGGCGCCGACGCGTTCCTCGTCGACGACCACACCGATCTCGATCCCGCCTGGCTCGCCGGCCACGAGGTCGTCGGTCTCACCGCCGGCGCGTCGTCTCCGGAATCCCTCGTGACGCGCGTCGCCGACCGGCTGGCCGAGCATGGCTACGCCGAGCGCGAGGAGGTCGAGTTGACCCGCGAGGACGTCTACTTCCGCCTCCCTGCAGCGCTTCGATAACCCCTCCCGGATCGTGCCGGCAGGATGCCGGCCGGACGGAGCGCGGGCGCTCCGTCCGAGGAGCCGGCGATCGCCTCAGTCGGTCAGCTCGACGATGAGGTTCAGGACGAGCAGGATGATCAGCGTTACGACGGCGATTCGCCACATGCCGTGGACAAGCCATCGGACGGTCGGGTTCACGCGATCCTTCTCGTCTCCGTTCCCCTTGCCGTCAGCCTGAGACGTCTGTCGCATAGCTCCAGCTCCCGTCGCCGTATACCCAGAGCTTCGTCCAGGGTGTTGCCGACGCAGTCACCTGGCCGAACACCACCTGCTGGAACTTCCCCTGGCGGAACGAGTAGTGTCCGCCGCTGCTGTTTCCGAACCTCGAGAAGAACCAGCCCGCCGAGCCCGCGGGCCCGGCCCAGCGCCAGAACGGATCCAGGCAGCACGGATATGCGTTCGCCTGGGCGGCCGTAACCCGCGGATAGGACCAGCAGAAGTACTTGTCCTGCTGGTAGCGCCAGAGCAACGAACCGAACGTGCTCGTGCGCGTCCTCGCCACCCAGACGGTCTTGCAGCCCGATGCGGCTTGAAGCGCTCCTCTCCGCGCCGGCGAGACCACCGAAACGCTCGCGGGAGCGTCAGCCACCGCGATTGCGGCCGCGTCCGGTCGGTGCTCATCCGGGCTCACCCGTACTCGGGGGCCGGTCGGGCGACCGCGTGCGTCCATTGGCTGCTCGAAGAGCTCGACCGTGTCGACCGAGCGACCTGCCGCCGCCTTGTCGTTCCCGGCCATCGTGGGCCCAGCAAACGCCCCGGCTGCAAGCGCGAGCCCGGTCGCCAGCGCCGCCAACAGTACGGTCATACGTCGAGTTCTCATCCATCGGTCACCTCCTCTTCCGACGCGGCGGGCGCGGGCTGCGCGTTCCGCATCGACTCTACGGAGTCGACGGCGTGCTGCCTACGTCCTTTTCGGACGCGAGGTGAAACGAAAGCGAGTCGAGTCCCGAACCGATCAGTACAGCGCCAGCGCCAGGCGGCGACGGTACGCGGTGCTCAACGGATGATCCTGGCCGAGGCTCAGGAAGATCGCGACCATCACCTCGCGAATGCGATCGCGCTGCTCGGGAGGGGCGTCGAGCGCCTGTGCGAGCAACCATTCGAGCGCCCGCTCGTGGTCGCCCTCGGCGAGCGGGCCGAGCACTTCCGGGAACTCGCCGCTCGCCGCCAGCTCTTCGAGCAGCTGCTCGCCGCCCGACGGCCCGAGGAGCTCGTCCAGGAAGGAGGCGATCGACTGGGGAGACTGCACGCCGACGAACCCGGAGACCTCCCGGCCGTCTCTGAAGGCCTTGACGGCCGGAATCCCCCGGATCCCGTACTCCTCCGCTAGTCGCTGGTTGGCGTCGACGTCGACCTTCGCCAGCACGATCCGGCCGTCGTGCTGCGCGATCGCCTGCTCCAGCACCGGCGCCAGCATCTTGCACGGCTCGCACCAGTCGGCCCAGAAGTCGACGACGACGGGCAGCTCGTGGGAGCGCTCGATGACCGTGGTGCCGAAGTCCTGCTCGGTGGTGTCCATGCCATGCTGAGGATCTCACATCCCGAGTGCTGTGCGCAGCGGCGGAGCGACACGCTGCCGCTCGATCGTCCCGACGAGCCGGCGCGGACGTAACGGTACGAGCCGGCGAAGCGACCCGACACGGTCACGTCCAGCACCACGCGGTCGCGGTCGTAGTCCCAGCTTCCCGTGCCGCTCAGCACGAAGCCCGGCGTGAGTCCGCAGCCCCTGAGCGTCAGACGCGCCACCGAGCCGGGCGCGGCGAAGCGGATCCAGCCTCCACCCGCCGAGCAGCCCGTCCGCGTGCGCGTGACGAAGTCCCAGTCGTAGAACTCGGGCAGATAGGAGAGCTCTTGCTCGAACGAGGCGAAGGCCTCCCGGAGTGTCTTGAAGCTGGATGCGCTGCGTGGCGCGAGGGGGACGTAGGGGTCGACGGGGATCCCCGGACAGGTCAGCTCGCGTCGGGGCGGCCTCGTCCCCCTGACCAGGAACGCCGTGACGAGCCCGTCCGGGCACGCGTTGCCGTAGCCGAAGGTGACGTGCGAGCCGGCGCGCTCCCAGGACGTCGCCGATGCCCGCCTGCGCCGCCGGCGCGGAGGAGACGGCGGCCGCCGCTGTCGCGAGCAAGACCGCGAAGCCGACCCTCAGGACGCCTCCATTCCCTCGACGGTCGCGCGCACGAGATCCGGCAGCGTCTCGACGTTGTAGCCGCCCTCGAGCACGCAGGCGACTCTCCCGCAGAGCCCTCGTGCCCGAGCTGCGAGATCGCGGAACCCGTCCGGCGTGACGAGCATGCCTCCCAGCGGATCACCCGCTGCCGCGTCGAAGCCGGCGGAGACGAGCAGCAGGTCCGGCTCGAAGCCCCGGATCGCCGGCTCGACGGTCGTCTCCATGGCCGCGACATACTCCGGGTCGCCCGCGCCCGCCTGGAGCTGGACGTTCAACGTCGTCGCGTTGTCCTCTCCGGGGCCACCTGTGCCGGGGTAGAACGGCCAGCGGTGGAGCGAGACGAAGAGCACCGAATCGTCGTCCCAGAACATGTCCTGCGTGCCGTTGCCGTGGTGGACATCCCAGTCGAGGATGGCGACGCGGCGCAGGCCGAGCTCACGCTGCGCGAAGCGCGCGGCGACCGCGACGTTGTTGAAGAGGCAGAAGCCCATCGATCGGTCGGGCAGCGCGTGATGGCCCGGCGGGCGTACGAGCGCGAAGCCGCCGCGCTCGGCCGCGTCGATTGCCGTGCCTGCCGCACGCAGCGCGAGCTCGTAGCTCGACGGCGTGCAGATCGTGTCCGGGTCGAGATACCCCGTTTGCCCGCTGCTCGAGACCGCCTCGATCGTCGCGACGTAGTCGCGGTCATGGCAGGCGCCGAGCTCCTCGACCGTCGCCGTCCGGCCCGAGACCTCGTACGTGAGCGCCTCGATCAGCGCCTGGATCCGCTCGGGTCGCTCCGGATGGCTGCCGGTGGGATGCAGGCGCGCGAAATCGGGGTGGGAGAGCAGCAGCACCGGCTCAGCGTACTGGCGCTCGGCGCCATGAGCTCGGCAGGATCGGCCGCGGGCGAGCGTACGTCGCTCGCGGTCTTGACTCGTCTGTCGGCACGGGAATAGACTCGCCCTGAAATCGTTACCACCCCTTTGTCCACGGCTCCCACCATCAAAGAGGTCGCCGAGCGAGCACGGGTGTCCGTCTCGACCGTTTCCCGCGTCCTCAACGACTACCCGTTCGTCAGCGCTGCCACTCGCGAGCGGGTGACGGACGCGATGCAGGCCCTCGATTACCGGCCTGACATGGCTGCGCGCAGCATGCGCACGGGCACGACGCGCGCCGTCGGCTTCGTCGTCTCCGACATCACGAACCCGGTCTTCGCCGCGGTCGCGAAGGGAGCCGATGCCGTGCTGCACCCGTACGGCTACTCGCTCGTGCTGGCCAACTCCGGAGGCGACCCCGAGCACGAGGCGGAGCTCGTCGCGGCGCTCCGTCAGCGGCGTGTCGACGGCCTGATCGCCGCCGTGGCGGACGAGCGCTCGCCGCGGCTGGCCGAGCGGCTTGCCCGAGTGCCGGCGTGCGTGCTCTTCGATCGCGAGGTGCCGGGATCGGCCGCGGACGCCGTCTGCTCGGACCACGCGGCGGGAATGCGGCAGGCTCTCGGCCACCTCGCCGCATTGGGCCATGCGCGCGTCGGCATGGTTGCGGGCCTGGAGGGTCAGCTCGGGAGCCGTGCCCGCGTCGCCGCGTACCGCCGCCTTGTTCCGGAGCTCGGTCTCGACGACGACCGCCGGCTCGTCGTGACCGGACGGCTCTCCCGCGAGACCGGCTACGCCGCCGTCCGCGAGCTGCTCGGGTTGCGGGAGCCGCCGACCGCGCTGATCGCGGGCAACAACCAGCTCACCGTCGGCGCGCTGGAAGCGCTGCGCGAGCTCGGAGCGCGGGTTCCGACCGACCTGTCGCTCGTCGCCTGCGACGACATCGACCTGACGCGGATGCACGACCCTCCGCTCGACGTCATCGACCGCGACCCGGAGCAGCACGGACGAGCGACGGCCGAGCTGCTGCTGCGCCGGCTCGAGGAGCCAACCGCCCCTCCGCGCCGGGTCTTGCTGCCGACGTCGTTCATCCAGCGGGCAAGCTCGGACATCCCGGCTGTCGCCGCCGGAGCCTCGGCCCGATGAGCCGCGCCATCGCCGATGTCCGCGTGCATCCGATCTCGGTCCCGCTCGCGCGTCCGTTCTGGATGTCGCTCGAGCCGTACAGCGCCTGTGCGGAGATCGTGGTCGAGATCGTGACGGATGACGAGCTCGTGGGCGTCGGCGAGGTTCACGGACGTCCGCAGGCCGAGATCGTGCGGGTGCTCGACGCGTTCATGCCCTTGCTCGTCGGCGAGGACCCGCTCGACCACGAGCGGCTCTACGAGAAGCTGTTCCGCGCCACGTACAGCCGGGCGAGCGCCGAGCTGGCAGCCGCGGACGGCCAGCCGCACTTCGGCTCGAGCGGGCGGCCGCAGATGATGGCCGCGATCGCCGGCGTCGACATCGCCCTCTGGGATCTCAAGGCCCAGGCGGTCGGGATGCCCCTCTGGAAGCTGCTCGGAGGCGGGCGGCGGTCGGTTGCCGCATACGCGAGCGGCGGCTACTACGGCGCCGAGGGCGAGGCCGACGTCGACGGGCTCGTCGAGGAGATGACCGGCTATCGCGAGCTCGGCTACGGCGCGGTGAAGATGAAGGTCGGCGGGCTGGCCGTCGCCGACGACGTCGAGCGGGTGCGCGCGGTGCGCGAGGCGTTGCCGGACTGCGAGCTCATGCTCGACGCGAACTCCGCGTACTCCGTTCCGGAGGCGATCGCGGCCGCGAGGGCGTTCGAGCCGTTCGGGATCCATTGGCTCGAGGAGCCGGTTGCCTGGTTCGACCCTGTCTTCGGTCTCGCGCGCGTCGGCGAGGCGACCTCCATCCCGCTCGCGAGCGGGGAGCGCGAGCTCCACCGCTTCGCCTGCCGGGACCTCGTCGACCACACGCCGATCCGCTACCTCCAGTTCGACTGCACCCGGGCCGGGGGCGTGACCGAGTGGCTGAAGGCCGCGGCCTACGCCGCCGCGCACGGTGTCCAGATGGCGCCTCACCACGACCCGCAGATCCACGGCCACCTCGTCGCCGCCGCCGAGAACGGCGCCGTGCTCGAGGTCTTCCCGAACGCGGCTCGCGACCCCGTCTGGGACGGCCTGTTCGCCGTGAAGCCCGAGATCGTCGCGGGCGAGGTCGTCCTGTCTGACCGGCCCGGGCTCGGAATCGAGCTCGACCGCGACTTTCTCGCGCACCATTCCGTCCGTCTCGTGAGAGGAGAGCCATGAGCTGGAGCTTCGAGCTGATCGACCTTTCCCGTCCCCTGAACGAGGAGACGGCGGTTGCCCTGTTCGGGAACATCGGCAGCCCGACCTTCAACAAGGTGGATGTCGAGTACGTGGTGAACTGGCCCGAGAAGAACGGGCGCATCACGAAGTTCTCGGTCCTCGACCACTTCGGCACGCACGTGGACGCGCCCATCCACACCGTTCGTGACGGCGCCGACCTCTCGGGCGTCGACATCGGCGGGCTGATCGGCGAGGCAGTCGTTCTGGACATGTACAAGGGGGGCGTCGACTACGGCTACACGGCCGAGGACTTCGAGGCTCAGGCCGAGCACGTCCGCGCCGGCGACATCGTGCTCATCTACTCCGGCTACGAGCCGTGCCGGAGCGTGGACGACCCGATCCGGCAGACCTTCGTCACCCCGGAGGCCGCGCAGTGGCTCGTCGACCACGGCGTTCGGGCCGTCGGCTGCGAGCCGGCAGGCCTCGAGCACGGATCGAAGGGGTACTTCGAGTACCGCTGGTACGACCTCGACACGCCGAACCCGCCGTCGTGGCCGGCGCACGGGATCCTGCTCGGAAACGACGTGTACATCATCGAGGGGCTCGTCAACCTCGACCGTCTCAAGGGCCAGCGGGTACGGTTCGCGGCGCTTCCCCTGAACGTTCCCGAGCTCTCCGGCTGCCCCGTGCGAGCCGTTGCCTGGATCGAGCGCTAAGTGCTTCCAGCCGAAAATACAGTCATCGTCCTGGCGGCGAAGAGCAAGCCGGGAAAGGACGCAGGGAGCGTTCGTGTGCCGGAGGAAACGGGCGCGACCGAGGACGCAGCACGGCGCCGGTCTGCAGCCGCCAGGGCACGAGGGTTTCGGCTGGGAGCACCGATAAAACGTGATCACCGGCTTCCTCCACTTCGAGATCACCACCCAGGACGCTGACCGCGCGCTCGCCTTCTACCGCGATCACTTCGGCATGCGCCTGCTCTCGGACCGGGTGGTCGAGCCCGGCGGCTACGTCGAGAAGGTCGTCGGCATACCCGGTGCCCGGGTGCGCATCGTGCACCTGCAGGGCTACGGCTTCAACTTCGAGATCCTCCAGTACCTCGAGCCGGGGGGCGAGGCGCGAGCACGCGGGCCGAACGACGCCGGGTCGGCGCACCTGTGCTTCGTCACCGACGACCTCGACAGCGACTTCGAGCGGCTCGTCGCGGCGGGCGTGAAGGTCCGCTCCACGGGCGGCCACCCGATTACGGTCACAGGCGGCCCCAACGACGGCGGCAAGACCGTGTACGTCGAGGATCCGGACGGCAACCCGGTGGAGCTCGTCCAGCTCGTGCGGCCCTGGCCAGACGCCAACTGACGTGGACACCGGCCTCGCGGGCAAGACGGCGATCGTGACCGGCGCGGCAGGCGGTATCGGCCTCGCCTGCGCGCGCGGGCTCGCCGCCGAGGGCGCGGAGGTCGTGTGCGCCGACCTCGACGAGGGCGGCGCCGGGCGTGCTGCCGGGGAGGTCGGCGGCCTCGGGATGGCGCTGGACGTGACCGACCCGGCGTCGTGTGACGAGCTCGTGGCAGCCACGACGAGCAGGTTCGGCGCGCTGGACGTGCTCGTCACGTGCGCGGGGGTCTTCCACGCGACGCCGCTCGACCAGATCACGGCAGAGGAGTGGGACCGGATCCAGGCGGTCAACCTCAAGGGCACGTTCCTCTGCTGCCAGGCGGCGCTGAGGGCGATGGTGCCGCAGGGAAGCGGGCGCATCGTGACGATCGCGTCGAGCGCCGGCCAGACCGGCGGTCTCGCCGCAGGCGCGTCGTACGCGGCCTCGAAGGCCGCCGTCGCGGCGCTGACGAAGTCGATCGCCCGCTTTGGCGGCCCGCACGGCATCGTCGCGAACTGCGTCAACCCCGGGGTCATCGAGACGCCGATGATCGCGACGTGGCCCTCCGAGGCGCGGGAGCGTACCGTTGCGGCCACCTCGCTCGGGCGTACCGGCACGGCGGAAGAGGTGGCCTCGGTGGTCGTCCTGCTCGCCTCGTCGGCGACGAGCTTCGTACACGGCGCCCACGTGGACGTGAACGGCGGCCTGTTGATGGACTGAGGACGGAGAAGATACGGCCGCGGCAGATCAGACGACGGAAGGAGAAGCCATGGAAGCAAAGGTATGTCGGGGAACGTGGTGCATGGCCTTCGGCTTCGAGCCGAAGCTGGCCACGATGGAGCAGGTGGCGAAGGTGCTGTCGGCCTTCGAGTACGACGGCATCGAGCTCGGCGGCTTCTTCGACCACTGCACCGTCGAGCGCTTCCCGGACAAGGCGAGCCGCTCCAAGCTCAAGTCATGGCTGAACGACGACCTCGGCCTCGAGATCGCGGGCATCGCTCCCGGCCCGTACGGCGACCTCTTCCGCCTGCCCTGGGCGACCGGCTCGCAGGAGGTCTACGACGAGTACATCAAATACTTCGAGGGCTACCTCGAGCTCGCCGCCGACATGGAGATCCCGGGCATGCGCGTCGATCCGGGCGCCGCGGGGCCGCTTCCGTACGACGCCGACTACGACCAGGTCTGGGAGCGCGTCGTCACCACGTTCCAGCACCACGCCGAGCGTGGCCAGGAGCACGGCGTCGTCATGCTCTGGGAGCTCGAGTCGCTGCAGCCGTTCAACAAGCCCTCCGAGACCGTGAAGATCCTCGAGGACGTCGGGCACCCGAACTTCAAGCTGATGTACGACACCGGCCACTTCCAGGCCTGCGGCGTCATCGGGCACAACCACGTCCAGCCGGCGGAGACGCTGAAGAACCAGATCGAGTTCATCAAGATGCTGCCGAAGGGCTGCATCGGCCACATCCACCTCTGCGACACCGACATGAACACGCACCTGAACATGTTCGGGACGAAGAGCAACTACGGCGAGGGGATCATCGACTACGACGAGCTCATGCCCGTTCTCGCCGAGGCCTACGACGGCGTCTGGTGGGCGGTCGACTCGATCCCCATGGGAGCGAAGGCCTGGGAGGACACCTGGAGCGGCATCATCACCCTCAACGAGATGCTCGACAAGTACGTCCGCGCCGGCGTCGGCGCGGCCGCGGCGTCGTAGGGGCCGGATCTCATCCGGCCCGCTCACAAAAGGAGAATCAGTGAAAGCAGCGGTCTTCTACGAGACTGAGGATCTCCGTATCGAGGACGTCCCCGAGCCCGAGGCGGGGCCGGACGAGGTCGTCGTCAAGGTGCTCGCGTGCGGCTTCTGCGGCTCGGACATCGAGTACTACTACGGGCGCAGCCCGCTCGGGACTGCGGACGGGAAGGGCCCGCTCGTGCTGGGCCACGAGATCTGCGGCCAGGTCGTCCAGGCCGGCCGGCTCGCCGAGCAGTACGGCCTCGCCGAAGGCGACCGGGTGGCGCTCAACCCCGTCCAGAGCTGCAACGCGTGCAACGCCTGCCGGGCGGGGAAGCTGCAGTTCTGCCAGAACCTGACGGTGCTCGGCGTCACAATGAACGGCGGCTTCGCCGAGTACGTGAACACGAAGATCGCCCACGCCTACAAGCTCCCCGGGTCGCTCAGCGACGAGCAGGGTGCCTTCGTCGAGATGCTCTCCTCGGCCGTGTACTCGGTCAAGCGGGCCGAGATCGAGCCCGGCGACTTCGCCGTCGTCTACGGCCCGGGCCCGGTCGGGCTCTCGATGGTGCAGCTGCTGAAGAACGAAGGCGCTCGCGTGGCCCTCATCGGAACGCGTGACTACCGTCTCGAGCTCGGCAAGGCGGTTGGCGCCGACCACGTCTGGAACCCGGCCGAGGAGTCGTCGCCTTACCACGTGGCGGACGTCGCGGAGGCGATCCAGGGCGTGAACGACGGCGCCCTCGCCGACCGAGTACTCGTCGGAACCGCGTCGGTCGCGGCGAACCAGGAGGCGATCGAGATCTCCGGGCCGGGATCGACGGTCATCCTGATGGGCCTCGCCGGCCCCGACGACGCGATCTCCGTGCCGCTGCTCTCGAACCTCTACCAGGACAAGACGATCCGCTTCTCGCTGCTCTACCCGCTCCAGTGGCCGACCACGATCAAGCTGCTCGAGGACGCGAAGGTCGACACCGGCAAGATCATCACGCACTCGGCGACACTCGACGGCATCGCCGGCGCGATCGAGCGAGTGCTGAACCGCGAGGACGACGTCATCAAGACGGTCATCAAACCGTAGAGGCGGGCCTCGGCCCGCCCGTCAACCCGAGGAGAGACGCATGGCAGCGAAGTTCTCCGTCTCGCAGGTCACGACGTTCCACCAGACGTTCGAGGAGGACGTCGAGACGTACCGCCAGGCGGGCGTCGAGGGCATGGGCATCTGGGAGTTCAAGCTGGGCGAGGGCAACGACGCGGAGCTTCTGGCGCGCATGCGCGAGGCCGGGATCAAGGCGACGACGTGCATCCCCGGCGTCCTGTCCGTCTACCCGGTGCCGTTCCCCGGGCCGGACGACCCCGCGGAGCGGGTCGAGGCGCTGTGCGCCGCCGTCCACCGATTCGCGCCCTTCGAGCCGGAGGTGATCCTCTGTCTGACCGGCCACCCGGGCGAGGGAGCCGACCCGGCCGAGGCGCGTCGCGTCATCGTCGACGGCCTGCGCCGGGCGGCGAAGACGGCCGGCGAGTACGGACTGACGCTCGGCCTGGAGCCGCTGCACCGCAAGGTCTACGGAACCTGGTCGACGATCGGCGACATTCCTGGCACCATCTCGCTGCTCGACGAGATCGGCGAGCCGAACGCGAAGCTGCTCTACGACATCTACCACCTCTGGGACACGGACGACGTGCTCGAGCTCACCGTCCGCCACGGCGATCGCATCGTCCCGAGCGTCCACGTCTGCGACTGGCGCGCGGAGACGCGCAACGACTTCGACCGGGTGCTGCCCGGCGACGGGATCATCGACTTGCCGGCGATCTTCGGAGCGCTCGAGGCCGGAGGGGTCGCCGGCTGGTTCGACCTCGAGATCTTCTCGGACGACGGGTCGTTCTCCGACATGGACTTCGAGGACTCGTTGTGGAAGCAGGATCCGGCCGACGTCGTGCGCCGCGGCAAGGACGGCTTCGAGAAGGCCTGGGCCGCGAGGAAGGTGCCCGTCGGGTGAACGGGTACCTCACGTTCCTGGAGCGTCGCTGGCAAGGGAGGCAAGCGCGCGGCGCGCAGGACAGTACGGCGAGGTACGGACAAGCGCCGCGCGCGCAGCATCCTGCCGCAAGCGACGTTAGCCTTCGGCGGAGCCCGGCTCCGCCGGGCGGGAGCCGAAGGCGGCCAGGGACGTGAGGCTGGAAGGGAGGGTCGCGCTCGTGACGGGCGCTTCGCACGAGCGCGGGATCGGGCGCGGCATCGCGCTCGCGCTCGCAGAGGAAGGTGCGGACGTCGCCTGCTGCGACGTCGGCTTCGAAGAGGCGGGGGAGGAGCTCGCCGAGCGGATCCGTGCAAAGGGACGCACGTCGGCGTTCTACAAGGCCGACGTCTCGGATCGCGCCCAGGTCGACGATCTGATCCGGAACGTCGAGCGTGACCTGGGACCGCTCTGGATCGCGTGCTCGAACGCAGGCGTCGCCGACTGGCAAGCCTGGGCGGAGATCAGCCAGGAGTCGTTCGATCGCATCGTGGGCGTGAACCTGACGGGTGCGTTCAACGTCGGCCAGGCGGCGGCGCGCGCGATGGTGGCCCGGGGCGACGGTGGGCGCATCGTGTTCACGTCCTCCGTGCACGCCCAGATGTGCTTCCCGTCGATGGCGGTCTACGGTGCCACGAAGCAGGCCGTGCGCGCCCTGTGCGAGACGATGGCGATCGAGCTCGGCGAGCACGGGATCACCGTCAACCACATCGGACCCGGCTGGGTGAAGTCGCAGCTCAACGACCGCTCGCCGGGCCTGCAGACGCCCGAGGACGAAGCGGCGACGCTGAAGCTGATCCCGATTCCACGGCCGTCCGAGCCCGTCGAGCAGGGCCGTGCCGTCGTCTACCTCTGCTCCTCGCCGGACGGCGACTACGTCACCGGCGCGTTCCTGCGCGTGGACGGCGGTTTCGTGGTGGGGAAGTACTAGCTCGTGCTCACGACCGGAATTACACTCGTGCCCTGGCGCCTGCAAAGCGGCGCCGGGCTGCGTCCTCAGTCGCGCACGTATCCTCCGGATACGCACGCTCCCTGCGTCCTTGTCCGGCTTGCTTTTCGGCCCCAGGAGCATGAGCGTACTTCCGGTCGGGAGCCCTGATGGCCGTCACCGTTCGCGGGCTCCCGAGTCGCGTGGAGGATGCGGTGCGGCGGACGCTCGCCGGCGCCGAGCTTCCGGTCGTCGTTGCAGGCGCGGGGCTCCAGGCGCGCGCCAGCTTCCTCGAGCTCGAGCAGGGGGAATGGCTCGCGGCAGTCGACGCCGTGAGGCACGCCTTTCTCGCGGCCAGGCAAGCCGCCGCTGCCTGGCTCGAGGCCGAGACGCCCGGCAGGATCATCTTCGTCGTCTCGGCGGCGTCGGTTCGCACCCTCCAGGGCTCGGCGCTCGATGCGACCGCCGGCGGCTTCCTGACCACGCTCGCCCAGGTCGGCGCCGTCGAGCTCGGCGGCAAGGGCATCACGGTGAACGTCGTTGCCCATGGCTGGCTCGAGGGGGAGCCGGATGAGCTCGTCGAGGGCATCCCGGCCGGCCGGCTCGGCCGTCCCGAAGACGTCGCGGGAGCGATCGCGTTCCTCGCGTCGCCGGCTGCCTCGTACGTCAACGGCGCCGTGCTGACCGTCGACGGCGGCTTCTGGATCACGAAGACCGGCGGCGGGAGCCCGCTGCTGCCTGCGACCGAACACCCTGCGGGGTGAGCTCCTCCGCTTGCTAGTCTTCACTAACGGGCAGCATCGGGCTGCCCTGTGAGATCGATCTTCTCGTTCCTCCCCTGGCGGCTTCGAGGTAGTGACGTCTCGAGCCGATAAAGGGAGTCGAACATATGTCGATGAAGTCCTTCCGTGAACTTGGCGTGAGCGAGCGCGTGCTGCGCGCGCTCGCCGACCTCTCGATCCACACCCCGTTCACGATCCAGTCCCTCGTCCTGCCGGACGCGCTCGCGGGCCTGGACGTCGTCGCCGAGTCGCCTACGGGCTCCGGCAAGACGCTCGCGTTCGCGGTGCCCATCGTGGAGCGCACGGAGCCGGGTAGCGCTCGGCCGGCGGCCCTCGTGCTCGTTCCGACGCGTGAGCTCGCCCTCCAGGTCACGGACGACCTACGCTCGCTCGCCGCGGCGCGGAAGCTTCAGGTCGCCGCCGTCTACGGCGGCGTTCCCATTCCGGCCCAGGCGAAGCGTGCGAAGGCCGCTCACGTGCTGATCGCGACGCCCGGGCGCCTTCAGGATCTCCTCGAGCGCAAGCTGGTCGTCCTCGACGGCGTGCGGATCCTCGTCCTCGACGAGGCCGACCGCATGCTGGACATGGGCTTCAAGCCGCAGGTCGACCGGATCGTCCGTCGTCTTCCGAGGAACCGCCAGACGATGCTCTTCTCGGCCACGCTCGGCGGTAACGTCGACGACCTCATCTCGGCGTACACCGACAACCCGATCCGGGTCGAGGGCAAGCTGCCCGCGCATGCGCAGCCGGCCGACGTCGAGCACCGCTTCGTCCCGGTGACCCGGGAGACGAAGCTCGACACGCTCGTGGCCGAGCTCGGCGCCGCGGACGACCTCGTGCTCGTCTTCGTGCGCACGAGGCGGGGAGCCGACCGGTTGGCGCGGACGCTCGAGCGGCGCGGCATCAAGGTCGCCGCGCTTCACGGCGACATGTCGCAGGGTGCCAGGGAGCGCGCGCTCGGGCGCTTCGAGTCCGGCGCCGTGTCGACGCTCGTCGCCACGGACGTCGCGGCAAGGGGCCTCGACCTCGACCGCATCACGCATGTGGTGAACTACGACCCGCCGGCCGACCACGACGGCTACACGCACCGGGTCGGTCGCACCGGCCGTGCGGGGCGCACCGGCACCGGGGTCACGCTCGTGCTCCCGGAGCAGGAGGCCGATGTCAGCAGGGTGGCCGGGCGGCTGGGCCGGAGCGAGGAGTTCGCGCGGGAAGGAATGCACGTGGCCGCGCCACGCCTCGTCTACTCCTCCCGCAGCCGCAAGGGCCGCTGGGGCTCGGCTCACGCTCGTCGCAAGATCTAGATCGGCGAGTGAAGCCCCGTAGGGGGCGGATCTCGTGGAATCCACCGTCTAGACTCTCGGCCGGTGGGTGAGGTCGCCCCCCAAGCACTGGCCAGGCCGCGGCTGCGCGGCGTCTCGCACAAGTGGGCGTTCTACGGCTCGCTGGTTGCCGCCGCTCCGCTCGTCGTCGTGGCCGAGGGCGGCGCAGCCCGGGTAGCCGCCGCGGTCTTCATGGCCGGGATGGCGGCGATGTTCGGGGCGAGCGCGCTCTACAACCGCGTCGAGTGGACACCGGTGGCGGGGGAGCGGATGCGCCGCATCGACCACTGCGGCATCTTCCTGATGATCGCCGCCAGCTACACGCCGTACGGGCTGCTCGTGCTCGACGGCGCCTGGCGGGTGGTCGTGCTCGCAGTGGTGTGGACCGGAGTCGCCGTGGCCATCGCCGTGCGTCTCGCCTGGTCCGACGCGCCCGGATCGCTCACCGGGGCGGTCGCCGTGGCGCTCGGCTGGGTGTCGGTGATCGCTCTTCCGAAAGCGCTGGACGTGCTCCCTGCCGCCGGCGTGGCGCTGCTGCTCGCAGGCGGTGTCCTCTACACGGCCGGGGCGTTCGTGTTCATCCTGCGCAGACCTGACCCCGCGCCAGCCGTCTTCGGCTTCCACGAGGTGTTCCACGCCCTCGTGGTCGCCGCCGTCGCCTGCCACTACGCGACGGTCGTGCTCTTCCTCCTCCGTTCTCCGTAGCACCCGCTGCGATACTCACCGCACGGTGATGAAGACCGCCCCGCTCGATGAGGACGAGTTCCGCCGCTGGCGCGACGAGGCGGATCGCGCTCTCGTCGGCGCGCGCGTCCAGGCCGATGCGGGTCTGCACAACTGGGCCTGCTTCGCCGCCGAGCAGGCTGCACAGCTCGCCTGTAAGGGCTTGCTGCACGGGCTCGGACGGGCGCCGTGGGGACATGACCTCGTGCGATTCGGGCAGGCGATCGCAGAGGTCGGGATCGACGTGCCCGAGGAGATCGGCGACGCACTGCGGCGGCTCAGCCGCCACTACATCCCGGCCCGCTACCCGGACGCGCATCCGTCGGGGTCGCCCGGAATCCACTACGGGTCGAACGACGCACATCAGGCCATGGGCGATGCCGCCGCGATCGCCGCTTTCGTCGATCGCGTATGGAAGGAGCTGCATGGCTGAAGTCCTGGCCGAGCGCCGGCGCGAGCGCGCCGATCTCATCTGGCTCGCCCGCGGCTACGCGGAGCAGCTTGCGACCCGCGTCCCCGTTCGCGCCGCGGTGGTCGTCGGATCGGTCGCGCGCGGCGACTTCAACGTCTGGAGCGATGTGGACGTCGTCGTGGTGGTCGACGATCTCCCGGCTCGCGCCCCTGACCGAGCGGGTCTCCTCCTGCAAGACGCCCCCCGCGTGTCCAGCCGGTCGGATACACGTCTGCCGAGCTTGCGGAGGCAAACGCCCGTGGCAACCCGCTCGTGCGCGAGGCCTTCGAGCTCGGCGTGCCCGTGGTCGGGAAGCTCCCCCCGTGATCCGACTCTCCTGCGCCGACAACACCTTCCGTCTCGTCCAGCCGTGGGAGAGCGCGGTCGAGATGGTTCGCCTGCTCGACATCGAGGCCGTCGACGTATGCCTGATGGGGAACCGCTCCCACCTCAGGCCGGAGGACGTGCGCGAGGATCTGCCGGGCACGGCCGAGCGCATCACGCGCGGGCTCTCGGAGCGTGGGCTCGGCGTCTCCGACCTCTTCTGCATCCCGTGGACGGACTTCGAGCGCTACGCGCCGAACGACCCCGATCCCTACAACCGAGCGCGCTCCCGTGCGCTCTTCGTCGACATGCTCGAGCTTGCCGAGCGCATCGAGGCGCCCGGGATGACGATGCTCCCCGGGATCGACTGGCCCGGCATGTCGCATCGGGAGTCATTCGACCGGGCAGTCGAGGAACTGGGCCGCCGGGCCGAGCAGGCGCGCGCCCGAGGCATCCGCTTCTCGATCGAGCCGCATCTCGGGTCGATCGCCCAGGACCCGAGCGAGGCGAAGCGCTTGTGTCATCTAACACAAGACCTCGAGCTGACCCTTGACTACAGCCACTTCGTCTACCAGGGGTATCCGGACAAGGAGATCGAGCCGCTCGTGCCCCACGCGCGACACTTCCATGCCCGTGGCGCGCGCAAGGACCGTATGCAGTGCGCGCTCAAGGACTCGCACGTGGACTTCGAGCGGATGCTCGACGCGGCCGCGAAGGCCGGCTACGAGGGCGACGTCGGCCTCGAGTACCTCTGGATCGACTGGGAGCACCTGAACGACTGTGACACGGTGTCCGAGACGATCCTCTTGCGCGACCGCCTGCGGGCGAAGCTGCAGGGCACGCCCTGGAGCTATCCGGCCTCGACCATCTGAGGGCGCCGGACCAAGAGGAGGCGGGCCCCCATAGAGACCCGCCTCCCTGCCCTCGATGGCCGCCGAGCTAGATGGCGACCGTCGGCCTGCGGTGCCGCCGGGCGACGAGCAGCATGCCGCTGCCGAGGAGGATCAAGCCGAGCGCCATGCCTGCGCCGATCCCTGCGTCCGTCCAGTCGAAGCCGTTCGGTGAGACGAGGATCGTGGCCGGAGTCGCGTCGGGAGCCGCGCCGGGGCCACGTACGCCCGCGCGGTTGTCCGGGAGCATGGCCGGCTCGTCCGCGGTCGCGGGGCTGAGGCGCACGGCGCGGTCATCGGGGCGAACGGCCGTCACGACGACGCCGGGGCTAACGCGTACCGCGCGATCGTCGGGACGCACGACCGTGGCGTCGAGCGCGGCGCCCGGGCCCCTAGCGTCCGCGCGGTCGTCCGGACGGACGACGGCGGTCTCGGGCCCGTTGTACCAGTCGTCGGCGTGCGCAGCCGGAGCCGTAACGGCGACGGACGCAATAGCCACCGCGAGCCCTGCCAGAATCTGCTTTCTCTTGGTCCTCATGTCTGCCCCTTTCCTCGCTTGCTGCTCGTCGCTTCCAGGACGAAGGGTCGTAGCCGCCGCTTCAGAGACGGCAAAGAGCCGGTAAAAGGCCCGCAGGGCGAACGGTGGGGGCTGGAACGAGGAGCCACGCCCGTGATACGTTCACCCACGATTCGTCTGGAGGAGGCGGCTCTGGACTTCCGGCTTCTCGGCCCGCTCGAGGTCGCTGACGGTGGACGTGTCCTGGCGCTCGGAGGAGCGAAGCAGCGGGCGCTGCTCGCCGTCCTGCTGCTGCGGGCGAACGAGGTCGTTTCGACTGACCGCCTGATCGACGAGCTCTGGGGCGACGAGCCGCCGCCGACGGCCGCGAAGGTCGTGCAGGTCTACGTCTCCCAGCTGCGCAAAGCTCTGGCTCAGGCCGGCCGCGAGCCCGTGATCATGACCCGTCCACCCGGATACGTCGCCCGAGTCGAGCCGGGCGAGCTCGACGTCGCGCGCTTCGAGCGCGAGCTCGATCGGGCGCGCCGAGCACGCTCGGTCGGCAACCCGGAGGAGGCGACGCGGCTCTTGCGCGAGGCGCTCGCGCTGTGGCGTGGGCAAGCGCTTGCCGACTTCTCGTACGAGCCGTTCGCCCAGCCTGCGATCGCGCGCCTCGAGGAGCTGCGGCTCGTGGCGCTCGAGGAGCGCGTCGAGTCCGATCTGGCGCTCGGCCGCGATTCGGATCTCGTCGGCGAGGTGGAGGCCCTCGTGGCCGAGTACCCGTTGCGGGAGGGTCTGCGGGGCCAGCTGATGCTGGCGCTCTACCGGTCCAGGGCGTCAGGCCGAGGCGCTCGAGGCGTACCAGCAGGCCCGCAGCGTTCTCGTCGAAGAGCTCGGGATCGACCCGAGCCCATCGCTCCAGGAGCTCGAGAAGGCAATCCTGCGCCAGGATCCGCTCCTCGAGCCGCCGTCGGCCGGCCGTGACGACGCGGCGGCCTCGGCTTCGGCAGAGGGCGCCACTGCCGCGCAGCGGGCGATCCTCGTGGCCCCGAGGGCCGTGCCGGCCGCCTCCGTCCTCCTCTCGCTAACTGCCCCGCTGGCGGCGGCGCCCCCGGGCCACGAGCTCGTCCTGACGAAGCTCCTGGATCCGCCGGCGGAGGGCGCGGCCACCCAGATCGGCGAGGCGACGGCGTCGTTACGAGAGCTCCGCGACAATCTGGCCGACCAGGGTGTCGTCGCCCGCGTCGCAGCGTTCACCTCGGGAGACCACGGTGCGGACCTCGTGCGGCTCGCCGCAGGCCAGCAGGTCGATCTGCTCGTGCTCGACGCCGCTGCTGACGAGCTCTCCGACCTGGGTGGATCCGAGCTCGTGGTGGTTCTGGACGGGGTCCCGTGCGACGTGGCTGTCGCCTGCGGGCTCCGCGAATCGGCCGTCCAGCTGGGGTCGGATCGCGCTGTCCTCGTCCCGTTCGGCGCGTCACCGCATGACTGGGCAGCGCTCGAGCTCGGCTGCTGGGTCGCGAAGGCGCATGGCGTGCCCCTCCATCTGCTCGGCACCGCCCCCGATCACGAGCAGGGCCGGCGCGACGCGAGCCGCCTGCTCGCCGACGCCTCCCTGATCGTCCAGCGGATCGCCGGGATCGTCCCGGAGCCCGTGCTCGTGCGGGCGGGTGCAGACGGGATCCTGGAGGCGGCGCGGGATGGAGGACTCGTGCTCGCCGGTCTGTCGGAGCGCTGGCGGGAGGAGGGGCTCGGGCCGACACGTCTGACCGTGGCCGAGCGGGCCTCGGTGCCCGTCCTCTTCGTCCGCCGCGGCGTTCGGCCGGGAGCGCTGGCACCGCCCGATCAGCTCACTCGCTTCGCCTGGTCGCTGGCCGGCGCCCCGCGGGGCCGGTAGCCGATGGCGACGCTTGCCCCGGGCCAGACGTTCGCGGGCTACAGGGTCGAGGCGGTGGTCGGCCGGGGCGGGATGGGGGTCGTCTATCGCGCGACCGATCTCGCGCTCGAGCGTTCTGTGGCGCTCAAGCTGGTCGCGCCGGAGCTGGCGGCGGATCTGCGCTTCCGGGAGCGGTTTCTGCGCGAGTCGCGCCTGGCGGCGTCACTGGAGCACGCGCATGTGCTTCCGGTCTATGGAGCGGGGGAGGCGGACGGGAACCTGTATCTCGCCATGCGCCTCGTGGAGGGGGAGGATCTGAAGACGCTCCTCCAGCGGGAGGGCACGCTGGAGCCTGCTCTGGCGGTCGGGTTGGTGACGCAGATCGCGGGTGCGCTCGACGCGGCGCACTCGAAGGGGCTGGTGCACCGGGATGTGAAGCCGGGGAACGTCCTGATCTCCTCGAGCGGAGAGTGCTACCTGTGCGATTTCGGCCTGACGAAGCCGATGGCGGCGGAGCGGAGCCTGACGGAGAGCGGTCAGTTTCTGGGCACGCTCGACTACGTGGCGCCGGAGCAGATACAGGGGTCGGATGTCGACGGCCGCGCCGACCAGTACGCGCTCGGCTGCGTGCTGTACGAGTGTCTGGCCGGCCAGCCTCCGTTCGCCGGGACCTCGGGGATGGCGGTCATGTGGGCGCAGATGCACGAGCAACCTGCCGCGCTCACGGACCACAGGCCGGAGCTTCCCGGCGGGATCGACGGGGTGCTGGGCAGGGCGCTGGCCAAGGAGCCGGGGGAGCGGTTCGACGACTGCTCCGCGCTGGCCGGGGCGGCGCGTGGAGCTCTCGGGCTCGGCGGCGAGGCACCGCGGGCGTCGCTCGGGCCGGGGTGGCTGCGTCGGCACGCGAAGCTCGTTGCCGTCATCGGGGCGCTGCTCGTCGCCGCCGCGGCCGCCGCCGTGGTCGTCCAGTTGACGCGAGACTCCGGTTCCGGCGGCATCGCCTCGGTTGCACCCAATTCGGTGGCCGCGATAGACCCGGGCACGAACGAGATCGTGGCCCAGGTCCCGGTCGGCCGCAATCCCACGAGCATCGCCTACGGGGAAGGCGCGGTCTGGGTGCTGAACGCCGACGACCAGACGATCTCGCGGATCGATCCCGAGACGAAAGCCGAGCGGCGGTTCGGCACCAGCCCCGCGGCCATCGGCGTCGCCGCCGGCGAGGGAGCCCTGTGGGTGCTGAACGCCGGCGACCTCGATAGCGCAAGGCCGGTGCGCACGGTGACGCGTGTCGACCCGGACACCGAGGCGACGGAGACGATCGAGCTGCCTCCGGGCAATGCCTTCGAGACGGGCCGAGCGGCCGCGGGCGCGCAGGAGATCGTCGTCGGCGAGGGCGCCGTGTTCGCGGTCGGCACGGACGGCCTTGTCTCGCGGATCGATCCGAGCACGAACGAGGTCGTCGCCTCGCTCGACGCCGGCGTGGTACCCGAGACCCTGGCGGTCGAGAACGGTGCTCTCTGGGCGGTCGAGGAGAATACCATCGTCCGGGTCGACCTGGGCACCGGCGAGGTCGCCGCGAGACTCGATGTCGACACGGTCTTCCTGAGCGGAATCGCCGTGGGCGGAGGCCTGGTCTGGGCGACTGACTCGATCGCCGGCACCGTGTGGCGCATCGAGCCGGGCGGCATAAGCCAGACGATCGCGGTGGGCGAGGGCGCCGCGGGCATCGCCTACGGCGAGGGCTCGGCCTGGGTCGCGGCCACGCGTGCAGCGCTGGTCGCCGGGATCGACCCGGACACTGCCGCGGAGGTCGAGTCGATCCCCATCGGCAGCACCCCCAAGGCCGTCGCGGTCGGAGCGGGCGCCGTTTGGGTCGCCGTGGGCGAGGGCGTCGAGCAACCGGAGACGACCGAAGGCGAGGTCACGCCGCTTCCCGCGTCGTTCTGCGGCGAGCTCCTCTACGAGGGCGACGCGGCGGGGCCCGACTATCTCATCGTGTCCGACCTGCCGTTGCGCGGCGGCTCCGCCGCCTTGGGCCGCCCGATCGAGGCCGCGATCGAGCAGGTGCTGCGCGAGCGCGAGTTCCGCGCCGGCCCGTACCGGGTCGGCTACCAGTCGTGTGACGACTCGTCGACGCAGCAGGGCTACGACACCGCGAAGTGCATCGCCAACCTGAGGGCCTACTCGGCGAACCAGCGAGTGCTCGGCGTCGTGGGGCCCGTGCACTCCGGCTGCGCGTTCGTCGAGATCCCGATCGCAAACGAGGCCGGCCTGGCCATGGTCTCGCCCACGAACTCCGACACGTCGTTGACGCACCCGGAGCCGTCGGACACGCCGAACATCCTCGCCCGGCTCTATCCCACCGGAGAGCGCAATTACGTGCGCGTCATGCCGAACGACCGCGCGCAGGGCGCCGCCCACGCCGTGCTCGCCTCCGAGCTGGGAGCAGCGAGCGTGTTCCTGCTCGGCGACGACCAGCGGCTGCTGTATCCGTTCCACCGGGCGGCCGATCGGCTCGGGATCGAGATCGCGGGAGAATCCGTCTGGGATCCGGAGGCGGCCGGCTACGCCGAGCTTGCCGAGGAGGTCGCAGGCTCGGGCGCCGACATGGTCTTCCTGGCGGACATCCTCGACAGCGTGCAGGACGGGCAGCTTCTCCGCGATCTGCGCGCGCGGCTCGGCGAGGACTTCCCGATCTCCACGGGCGACGGCTGGGTCCCCGAGGGCGCCGTCGAGGTCGCCGGCGACGCCGCGCAAGGCCTGTTCATCAGCACCCACGGCGTACCGAACAGCGAGTTGCCAGCCCCGGGGCAGGCCTTCGTGGCGGAGCTGGCTCCGTCGCTGCCGGACGGCGAGGTGCCGTCCTTCAGCGCCGTCTACGGCGGTCAGAGCGCCGAGGTCCTGCTCGACGCGATCGCCCGCTCGGACGGCACCCGCGCGTCGGTCGTGCAGCAGCTCTTCGCGACGCGGGTCGTGGACGGGCTGATCGGCGACTTCCGCTTCGACGCCAACGGCGATCCGACGCTGCAGGCCGTCACGGTCATGCGGGTCGCGCCACCGTCCGAAGGCGAGACGATCGCCGGGCTAGAGGGCGCCGTCCTCGACCGGGTGATCACGGTGCCGCCCGAGCTGCTTGCCGAGGAGGGCTGATGGCGGTCGGCACGCTCGCGCCGGGCCAGTCGTTCGCCGGCTACCGGATCGAGGGGGTGGTGGGCCGGGGCGGCATGGGGGTGGTGTACCGGGCGAGGGATCTGGCGCTGGAGCGTCCGGTGGCGCTCAAGCTGGTGGCGCCGGAGCTGGCTGCGGACTCGCGTTTCCGGGAGCGGTTCCTCAGGGAGTCGCGGCTGGCGGCTGCGATCGAGCACCCGCACATCCTCCCGGTCCATGCGGCAGGGGAGGCCGACGGGACGCTGTTCCTCGTCACGCGTTTCGTCGAGGGGGAGGATCTGAAGACGCGGCTCGACCGTGACGGGCCGATGGACCCCGCCGTGGCGGTGGTGCTGGTGACCGAGATCGGGAGCGCGCTGGACGCGGCGCACGCGAAGGGGCTCGTGCACCGGGACGTGAAGCCGGGGAACGTCTTGATCTCCTCGAGCGGGGAGTGCTACCTGTGCGACTTCGGGCTGACGAAGCCGATGGCAGCCGAGCGGAGCCTGACCGAGAGCGGCCAGTTCGTGGGCACGCTCGACTACGTGGCGCCGGAGCAGATCAAGGGCACGGACGTGGACGGCCGCGCGGATCAGTACGCGCTAGCGTGCGTGTTCTACGAGTGCCTGGCGGGCTCTCCTCCGTTTCGGGACAGCTCAGGCATGGCGGTGATGTGGGCGCACATGCAGGAGCAGCCGCCTCGGCTGCGGGAGCACCGTCCCGAGCTGCCCGAAGCGATCGACGGCGTGATCGGCAAGGCCTTGGCCAAGGAGCCGGAAGAGCGCTATGAGGATTGTTCCGCGCTCGCGGACGGCGGCGCGAGAGGCGCTAGGCCTCGGTGTCGAGGTTCGGCGCGCGCCGCTCCTGCCGGCCTGGTTCAGACGTCATGCGCGGCTGATCGCCGCTATCGGGGCACTCCTCGTCGCGGGCGCCGTCGCCGCGGCGGTCGTCCAGCTCACCCGCGGCTCGAGCTCGGAGGGGATCGAGGTGGTTGCCGGAAACGCCGTTGGCGTCATCGATCCGAGCAGCAACCGCATCACGGCCCAGATCCCCGTCGGGCGGAGCCCGACCAACGTCGAAGTCGGCGAAGGGGATGCGTGGGTGATCAACGCCGACGATCAAACGATCACGCGAATCGACCCGGAAACCCTCGAGGTGGGGCAGCCGTTCGCGGTCGGCGGTGGCACGCCCATCGATCTGGCGGTCGGCGACGGGGCGCTATGGGTGGCGAGCGGCACGCCGGATCCGAACACGCAGTTCGGCGGGCCGGTTCTCAATGCGCTCGTCCGGATCGACCCGGACACGTCCGGTACCCGCGCCGTGGTCGAGGTTCCGCACGACGGGCCCACGGTCGTCACCACATCGCAGCAGAGGCTGGTCGCTGCCGCGGGCTCGCTCTGGGTCGTGCTCGCGAGCGGTGCGGTGGCTCGGGTCGACATGGCCACCGGGGAAATCGTCGCCACGGTCGAAGGCGTCGGGGCGTTCGCGATCGCGAGTGACGGGCGCAGCATCTGGACTCTCGAGACCGACGGGAGCCTGAAGCGGATAAGCCCGAGCACGAACGGGATCACGGCGAACATCTCCCTCCAGACGACCGGGCTCGACTCCATCGCCGTGGGCGGCGGAGACGTTTGGGCGACGTCGTCGGCCGACGGCGTCGTCTGGCGGATCACGGTGGCACCCCAGCCCGTGAGTCGAACGATCCAGCTCGAGACCGGCGCCGCGGCCGTCGCCTACCACGAAGGGTCTGTGTGGGTTGCGAACGGCGTGCGCGGAACCGTGTCGCGAATCGATCCTGCGACGAATGCGGTCGTCGCTACGGTGGCTGTCGGGAACACGCCGTACGGCCTGGCCGTGGACGACGGAGGGGCCTGGGTCACGGTCCAGGGCGGTGGCGAGGCTGCCGCCTCCCCGTCGACCGTCGAGGGCATCGAAGCGCTGCCGAGCAGCTTCTGCGGCTCGCCGGTCTACGCTGGCGAAGGGGCGCCGGACATGCTCGTCGTGTCGGATCTCCCGTTGCAGGGTGGGTCTCGCTTCACGGCGGTGCAGATGGAGCAGGCGATCGAGTACGTCTTCCGGCAGCGCGGCTTCCAGGCCGGTGAGCACCGGGTCGCGTACCAGTCCTGCGACGACTCGCTCGCGAGCACCGGGCTGTTCGACTTCGACAAGTGCGCCGCCAACGCGAAGGCCTACGCGGAGAACCCGCAGGTCGTCGCAGTCATCGGAACGCACAACTCGGCGTGCGCGGCGGCCGAGATCCCCGTGCTCAACGAGGCCGCGGCCGGGCCGCTGGCGATGATCTCGCCGTCGAACTCGCTCCCCGGCCTCACCCGGCAGTCGCTCGACGCGCCGCCGAACGGGATGGAGATCCTCTACCCGACCGGCAAGCGCAACTACGTCCGTGTGTACTCGACGGATGACATGCAGGCCGCCGCGCTCGTGACCTTCGCGCGGGACGAGCTCGGCGCCCGAGATGCGGTTATCGTCAACGACGGCGAGGACGTGTACGGCGAGATCGTCGGCGCCTACCTCCGCCGTGCGGCCGCGAACGCAGGCCTCGACGTGGTCGGCACGGCCCGTTGGGATCCCCAGGCTGCGACGTACGACGAGCTCGCCGAGGACGTGGCCGCCGCGCGACCGGACGCCGTCTTCGTGAGCGGCCTTCTCGATACGAACGGAGCGGCCGTCGTTGCGGCGATTCGCGCCGCCGTGGGGCCGGACACGCCGATTCTCGTGCCCGACGGCTTCACGCCGCTCTCGCTGTTCCTCGACCAGGCGGGCGACGCGGCGAAGGGCGTCTATGTGAGCGCCGTGGGTCTACCCGCGCTGGAGCAGGCGGCGGCCAGCGAGGCCCTGCCGGACGCTGCGGTGCGCTTCGTAGAGGAGTTCGGGGCGACGCAGCCGGCCGGCGTCGATACGTTCGCGATCTATGCGGCTCAAGCCACCGAGGTCCTCCTCGACGCCGTCGCACGCTCCGACGGCACGCGTGCCGGCGTCGTGGAGGAGCTCTTCGCGACAAGGGTCGAAGACGGCATCCTCGGCAGCTTCACGTTCGACGCGAACGGCGACATCTCGCTCAACCCGGTGTCGGTCTTTCGGGTCGAGGAGGGGGGTGGCAGCAACGAGATCATGAGCGTCGAAGGCGGCACGCTCGTCGACGTCGTCACGCCCGACCCGTCCCTCGTTCGGTAGTGACCAGCCAGCTCGCTCCGGGCTCGACGAAACTCGGTCGTGGCCATCCATCCGGAGACGAACGAGGTCGTCAGCGGCATACCCGTTGGAAAGCTCCCTTCGAGCATTGCGGTGGGCGAAGGGCGGTGTGGGTGCTCAACGGCGACGAGCCGGCGGCGATCTCGCATCGACCCGGAGACGACGGCGGAGACAGCGTGCTCTTCCGGGTCGACGGTGGGCTGAGGCGGGCGTTCGGCCGGGGACGTCGCAAGTCGCCCGCTCCGACCTCGTTCGCAGGCGCTTGACCGCATTCGTCGTGCGGCCGTAGACTCGCCTTGAAATCGTTGCCAGGGGCTAGCTGCGAAGGAGGCGAGGATGGCGTTCACCGCGACGAAGGATCTGATGCTGCCGGCCACGGTGACGGGCTCGTGGCCGCGGCCGCGCTGGTACACGGAGAACATGTGGGCGCGGCCGCTCGACACGGCCATGATGAACCCCTGGTACCGAGAGCAGTTCTCCGACGCGCACGCGATCGTCGTGTCGGATCAGGCGCGCTGCGGCCTCGACATCCTGACGACAGGCGACTACCACCTCGACGAGGACGTCGCCGGTCGCTCGTGGCACCACTACCCGCTGCAGCGCTGGAAGGGCCTCGAGCACGAGGAGCTCCAGACCGACAAGACGCGCTCGGAGCTCCTCTCCTACCCGGTCGGCACGATGCTCGACTCGATCTACAAGACCTGGCGCTGGCCGCGGGTCGTCGACAAGGTCGAGCACGACCCGAAGAACCCGCTCGAGTACGCGAAGATCTGGCGCATCTCCCAGCAGGCGGCTGCCAGCTCTAGCCTGCCGGTGAAGTTCGGGACGTGCTCGGCGCAGGTGCTCGCCTTCTTCCTCGACTCGCACACGCCGCACTACGACCTCGACGACAAGAAGCAGCTGACGTGGGACATGGCCGAGGCGATGAACCTCGAGCTCAAGCAGCTTGCCGCGTCGGGCTGCAAGGTGATCCAGATCGAGGAGCCGACCCTCCACTTCATCGCCTGCTACTACCCGGAGATGACGGAGTACCTCGACTTCCTCGTCGACTGCTTCAACCGCGAGATCGAGGGGCTCGACGACGTCGAGGTCTGGATCCACACCTGCTGGGGCAACCCGAACATGCAGAAGGTCTTCTCCGACGAGTCCTACCGCAACTCGATGGAGATCTACCTCGACCGGCTCAAGGGCGACGTCTGGACGATCGAGGCGACCGAGAACGACCTCAAGGAGATCGAGCTCTTCGCGCCGTACAAGGACTCGCTCCAGAAGAAGATCGCGGTGGGCGTGATCAGCCACCGCACGCTCCAGGGCGACTTCCCAGAGGTGATCGCAGACCGGACCCGGCGAGCCCTCGAGCACATCCCGGCCGACAAGCTGATCCTCTCGACGGACTGCGGCTTCGGCCGCCAGGGCTTCAACCGCCACCTCGCGTTCTACAAGTCGGCCGGCATCCCGCTCGCCCGCAACATTGTCCTGAAGGAGCTCGGCCTCGAGGAGCGCTACATCCCCGTGGCCGACGAGGGGCTCGCGTGGGACTACCTACCCGACGAAGAGCCGCTGACGCACATGAAGCCGCTCCGGTAGGGAATTGGCAGCCGTCGAAACGGTCGTAGGGGCCGGATATATCCGGCCCCTACAACGGCGGGACTAGAGTTCGCCCAACCGTGTTGGTCCTCGTCATCGGCAGCGCGCTGCGGGAGGTCTGTGGCGACCAGGCCGCGCTCGGCCTCGAGTTCGTGGCGGAGGCGCGGACGGCGCCCCGCTACCGCCTCTTCAGTCTCGAGGATCGCTGGGCTGCGCTCGTGCCCACCGACGAGGGCGGGATCTCTGTGCCAGGCGAGCTCGTCGAGCTCCCGCAGGAGCGCTGGGACGACATCCTCGCCACCGAGCCGCCCGGCATCACGCCGGGGCCAGTGGAGCTCGAGGACGGACGCTCGGTCACCGCGGCGCTCGGCGATCCCGCCTACCTCGAGGAGCACGGTCAGGAGATCACCGAGCACGGCGGCTTCGCGGCGTACCTGAGAGCGAAGCGGGCAGCCGGCGAATGAACGGTCTGCGACGCGTCAGCCACGAGGGCCTCGAGCTCCTCGTGGCCGCTCGCGACGGAGCACTCCATCCCCTGGACGAGCCGCTCGCGACCCTCCTCGCCGGCGGTCTCGACCGTCTGCACGAGGCGGTCGACGCGGCGCTCGCCCGGGAGGCGGTCCGCGGCGACGTCGACCTGCTCGCACCCGTAGATCGCCAGGAGGTGTGGGCGTCCGGTGTCACCTACGAGCGCTCGCGTCAGGCGCGGGTCGAGGAGGCCGTCGTGAAGTCGGTGTACGACCTCGTCTTCGAGGCCGAGCGGCCGGAGGTGTTCATGAAGATGCCGGCGTACCGCGTGCCGCTGCCGGGCGAGCCGCTGCGGGTCCGGGCCGACTCCACCTGGGACGTCCCCGAGCCCGAGCTGGCGCTCGTCCTGACCGCCCAGGGCGAGGTGGCCGGCTACCTCGTGGCCGACGACCTCTCCTCGCGCTCGATCGAGGGCGAGAACCCGCTCTACCTCGCGCAGGCGAAGATCTTCGACGACTCGCTCGGGCTCTCGGACACGATCGTGCTCGCCCGCGACCTCGGCGAGCGCGCGCACGTCGGCCCGGATCTCGCTGCGTATCGAGCGCGCCGGCAGCGTCGAGTTCGAGGGGGAGACGTCCACAGCGCAGATGCGCCGCTCGTTCGACGACCTCGCGGGATACCTGTTCCGCGAGCTCTCCCACCCGAACGGCGCCGTGCTGCTGACCGGCACCGGGCTCGTGCCGCCGGACGAGTTCACGCTCGAGGGTGGAGACATCGTCGAGATCGAGATCGAGGGCGTCGGCCTCCTCCGCCACGGTGTCTACCGCTCCGGTGCCACTCAATGAGGATCGCGGTCGTCGGTGCCGGCGCGATGGGCTCGGTCTATGCCGGGCTGCTCGCGGACGCCGGCAACGAGGTCTGGGCGATCGACACGTGGCAGGAGCACGTCGACGCCATCCGGGAGCGCGGCCTGCACGTCGAGGGTGCGAGTGGAGACCGGACCGTACGTCTACAGGCCACGAGCGACCCCGGCGAGGTCGGCGCCGTCGATCTCGTCGTCGTCGCGACGAAGGCCCGTGACGTCGAGGCCGCCGCCGAGCGTGCCCGGCCCCTGCTCGGCCCGGAGACCGTCGTCGTGCCGATCCAGAACGGGCTCGGCAGCGCCGACCGGGTGGCCCTCGTTCTCGGCGAGGAACGCGTGGCGATCGGCGTCGCCGGCGGCTTCGGCGCCTCCATCGTCGCTCCGGGCCACGTCCACCACAACGGCTGGCAGCTGATCCGCCTCGGCGAGCGTCGCGGCAAGGTGACTCCGCGGATCGAGCGGGTCGCGGAGGTCTGGCGCGATGCCGGCTTCCAGGTCGCGACCTTCGACGACGTCGACCGGCTGGTCTGGGAGAAGCTCGTGTGCAACGCGGCCTTCAGCGGCACCTGCGCGCTGCTCGAGACGACGATCGGCGAGGTGCTCGCCGACCCGGACGCGTGGTCGGTCGCCGAAGCGTGTGCGCGGGAGGCGTTCGCCGTCGCGGGTGCCTCCGGGATCGAGCTCGAGTTCGACGACCCGTCGACCTACGTTCGCGAGTTCGGCGCCAAGATGCCGGACGCCCGGCCCTCGATGCTGCTCGACCTCCTGGCCGGCCGGCCCTGCGAGGTCGACGTGATCAACGGCGCGATTCCGCCGGCTGCGGCGGCGGTCGGCCTACAGGCGCCCGTGAACGAGACGGTCGCCGCGCTCGTGCGGGCGAAGGAGGCCCGGATTCTGGCGCATCGCTAGCACGACCGGGGCGGTCACCGACGGCGGGCCTGTCGCTGCCCGTCGACGGCGGCGCGCCCCTGCGGCGGTCCGCGCGGGGTAGGCTGAGAGCACAGGAGTCGGATCCGAGACGACAGCGAGGGAGTTGAGCCATGGCGACGATGGTCGACGTACACGAGGAGCAGCTGCTCATAGGCGGCAAGTGGACGGACGCGAGCGGCGGCGAGCGGTTCGACGTCACGAATCCGGCTACCGGTGAGGTCGTCGGGACGGTGCCGAACGGGAACGCCGAGGACGTCGGCGCGGCGATCGACGCTGCGTCGGATGCGCTGCCCGACTGGCAGGCACAGCCCGCGATCGCGCGCGCGCGGATCCTGCGCCGGGCGGCCGAGATCATCAGAGAGCGTGTCGACGAGATCGGCAGCGTCATGACGGCCGAGCAGGGCAAGCCGCTCGCCGAGGCCAAGGGCGAGACCGACTACGCAGCCAGCTTCCTCGAATGGTTCGCCGGCGAGGCGGAGCGCGTCTACGGGCAGGTCGTGCCGGCGATCAACCCCGCCAACCGCGTCATGGTCCTGCGCCAGCCGGTGGGGGTGGCGGCGGCGATCACCCCGTGGAACTTCCCGGCGGCCATGATGACGCGCAAGCTCGGGCCGGCCATGGCAGCGGGGTGCACGAGCGTGGTCAAGCCTGCGAGCGCGACTCCGCTCACTGCTGCGTTGATCCTGCGGGCGATCGAGGACGCCGGCGCCCCGGCGGGCGTGGTCAACCTCGTCACCTCGCGCTCCTCGGGCATGGTCGCCGAGACGCTCTTCGGCGATCGTCGCGTGCGCAAGATCTCGTTCACGGGCTCCACCGAGGTCGGGAAGGATCTCATTCGCCGGTCGGCTGACCAGGTGAAGCGCCTCTCGCTCGAGCTCGGCGGCCACGCGCCGTACCTGATCTTCGACGACGCCGACCTCGAGGAGGCGGCCGAGCAGCTCATCGCCTCGAAGTTCCGCAACGCCGGCCAGACCTGCGTCTGCGCGAACCGCACGTACGTGCAGCAGGGGATCTACAAGGACTTCGTCTCCCTGCTCGCCGAGAAGGTCGCGAAGCTCGTCGTGGGTCGCGGCGACCAGCCCGGCGTCCAGATCGGCCCGCTCATCGACGACCGTGGCGTGGACAAGGCCGACGAGCACGTGCAGGATGCCGTTCGCCGGGGCGCCAAGCTGCTCATCGGCGGCACGCGGCTCACGGACGGCGACTACGCCGGCGGCTCGTTCTACGCGCCCACCGTGCTCGAAGGCGTCACGCCGGAGATGTTGATCTCCTACGAGGAGACCTTCGGGCCCGTCTGCGGCGTGACCAAGTTCGAGACGGAGGAGGAGGCGATCCGCCTCGCCAACGACAGCGTCTACGGGTTGTGCGCGTACTTCCACACGCGCGACTACGCGCGTCTTCTTCGTGTCGCCGAGAAGCTGGACTACGGGATCGTGGGAGCGAACGCGGGCATCATCAGCGCCGCGAACGCGCCCTTCGGCGGCGTCAAGGAGTCGGGCTTCGGACGCGAGGGTGGCTCGGTCGGGATCGACGAGTACCTCGACGTCAAGTACGTTCTCGTCGCCGGCGTCGGCACGTAGGGGCGGGTCGCCGACCAGCCAGTTCGCCATCGGTAGGGGCCGGATGTATCCGGCCCCTACTTGTCGGCGCGGAGCGCTCCGGGCCGGATGAGATCCGGCCCCTACAATCGGGCATGAGGTCGCGCCGAGTCGCCAGCGCGGTCGCCGTGGTGGTCGTCGCGGCCGTCGGCGGGGTGGCGCTGCTCGACGCCATCCGTGGCGCGCGCCCCGCAGCGCAGCCGGGCCCCGAGCCGCCCGCGGTCGCCGGGCTCTCCGGGCGTGATCTTCCTCCGCCCGGCGCTCTCGCGGGCAGGATCGTCTTCGCGGAGCGCGACGGCTGCCGGCTCCGCGTCCTCGACCTGCCGTCTCTGGCCCTGGGAGCGCCGGGTCCCGGCGACAGGTTGCCGCTTCTGGGCCTCGCCGCGCGGCGATTTCGCGGTGGTCACCGGCGCTGCCGAGGACAGCGTGCTCGAGCTCGTACGTCTCGCCGGCGAGCGGCCGCTGCTCGTGCGACGTCTCGGAGAGGCGACGAGCCCGCCCGCCTGGTCGGCGGACGGCACGCGACTGGCCTGGTGCGCCGGCCCGTCCACGACCATGCTCGAGCTCGTCGCCTGGCGAAGCGAGCGGCGGCCCGGCTGCTATCCAGCGTTCAGGCCTGACGGGTCGCTCGTTACTCGGCAGGTGACCGAGGAGGGGCTCGTCGTCTATCGCAACGGCCGCGTTGTCACTCGGCCCGAGCCGTCGGCCGGGCGGCACGTCGTTGGTCACGGCGTCTTGCCGGACGGGCGCCTCCTGGTCGCGATTCAAAGCCGGCGGGACGAGGCGGTGCTCGAGCTGTGGCGTGGCGAGGCGCTCGAGCGCACGGTACCGATCGAGACGTACGGGATGATCGCGCAGGCCTTCGCCGTCCGCCTCGATCTTGTCGGTGAGACGGAAGCGGCGGTAACGCCGCCGTCCAACCTCAGCGCGCTCAGGCCGGACAACCTCGTCTCCTCCATCGACTTCCGGGACGGGCGGCCTGCGGACGGCCTGGCGGAGCCTCCGAGCGGCGGCGTCGCCTTCTCGCCGGACGGCGCCTGGGTCGCGTTCGCGACGGGCGGAGAGATCCTCGTCTTCGCCGGCGGCGCGACCGAGCCCGCGTACACCTTGCCGATCGCCGCGCGGGCGGTCGCGTGGCGGTGACGAACAGCTCAGACGACCGGGGTCAAGTCTTGCAAAGCAACATAAGGGACTCTCAGCTCGTTCGCGCTTATGTGCGTATACAAGACTTGACCCCGGTCGCAGCCGGCGGCTCAGCTGGCTGGTGCGCTGACCTGGAACAGATCGGCCCCGGCCGCGGAGAGGAGCGCGTCGCCCTCGTCGGAGAACACGTGTAGGCGCCGTGTGTCGAGCCTCGCCTTGACCGCCTGATCCTGCTTCAGCTTCAGGGTCGGCGGAGCGAGGGCCTTCACGACACGGTCGTCGAGCTGGAGGTCGACGACGGTCTCGCCGCCGAGCGGCTCCGTGACGTAGACCGACGCTGCGATGCCCGCATCGCCCTCGCCCTCGATGTGGACGTCCTCGGGGCGAATGCCGAGCCAGCATGCGGCGCCGTCGTCGAGCGGGATCTCCGCCGCGGTCGCCACGTCGAACGAGGCGTGGCGAAGGCGCAGGGTGCCGTTCGAGCGCGCCGCGGTCGCCGGGAGGAAGTTCATCGGGGGCGATCCGACGACGGTCGCGACGAAGCGGTTCGCGGGCCGGTGGTAGATGTCCTCCGGCGGAGCGATCTGCTGGACCACGCCTTCGCGCAGGACGAGGATCCGGTCGGCCATGCTCATCGCCTCGACCTGATCGTGCGTGACGTAGACGAGCGTGCGGCCGAGGTCCCGCTGGAGCCGCTTGAGCTCGGTGCGCATCTCGAGCCGTAGCAGCGCGTCGAGCGCCGAGATCGGCTCGTCGAACAGGAACGCCTTCGGGTCGCGCACGATGGCACGCCCGAGCGCGACTCGCTGGCGCTCGCCGCCGGAGAGCTTGCCGGGCTTGCGGTCGAGCAGCCGCTCGATGTGCAGCGTCCTGGCAACGCTCTCCACCCGCTCCTTGATCTCCTGCTTCGGCACTTTGTGTCGCTTGAGCGGGAACGCGAGGTTGTCGTAGACGCTCTTGTCCGGATAGAGCGCGAGGTTCTGGAACACGATGGCGATGTCGCGGTCGCCGGGCCACACGTCGGTGACGCGGGCGTCGTCGAGGTAGACGTCGCCCTCGTCGGGCTCCTCGAGCCCCACGATCGTGCGCAGCGTCGTGGTCTTGCCCGCACCCGGGGGCCCGAGAATGGCGAAGAACTCGCCGTCGGCCACGTCGAACGAGACACCGTTCAGCGCGGTCACCTGCCCGAAGCGCTTGACGATGCTCTCGACGCGGATGCTGGCCATCAGCGCAGCACGAGCCCGGTCTCGTCGTCGAAGAGGTGTACCCCGGCGGGGTCGAACGCGAGACCGACGTTCTCACCCACCGTCGGACGGTTGCCCGGCGCGCCTACGGACCGGACGTCGAGCCCGTCGTACGTCATGTGGACGACGTCCTTGGCGCCGAGCGGCTCCACGAGCGAGATCTTGGCCCGCAGTACCGCGTCGGGAGAGTCGGACGCGACCAGGCGAACGAGCTCGGGCCGGATGCAGGCCGTCAGCTTCCCTCCCGAGGCGACCCTCTCACCGATCGCTGCCGTGCGATCCGAGACGTCGAGCGCGTTGCCGTTGCCGCCGACGACCGTGATCGAGCCGTTGTCGTACGCGCACGGCAGGAAGTTGTTCAGGACGGAGCCGATGAAGTTCGCGACGAAGCGGTTCTCCGGCTTGTTGTAGAGCTCGTCCGGTGTCCCGTACTGCTGCAGGACGCCGAGGTTCATGACGGCGATCTTGTCGGCCATGCCCATCGCCTCGACCTGGTCGTGCGTCACGTAGACCATCGTCTGCCCGATCTCGTGCTGGATCCGCTTCAGCTCCGCGCGCATGTAGGCGCGGAACGCGGAGTCGAGGTTGGAGAAGGGCTCGTCGAGCAGGAAGATCGCCGGCCGGACGATCATGCTGCGTCCCAGCGCGACCTTCTGCAGATCGTTGACGGAGAGTCGCGCTGCCCGCCGGTCGAGCGCCGCCGAGAGCCCCACTGTCTCGGCGACGCGTTTGACCTCGCGGTCGATCTCGTCGTCGGCCGGCGTGGGCTTGCGCACGCGGAGCCCGAACGCGAGGTTCTCGTACACGCTCATGTGCGTGAAGATCGCGTAGTTCTGGAAGACGAACCCGACGTTTCGCTTTCCCGGCTCGATCCGCGAGATCGGATGGCCGTCGAAGTAGACCTCGCCCTCCGTCGGCTTCTCGAGCCCGGAGATCATGTTCATCGTCGTGGTCTTGCCGCAGCCGGACGGGCCCAGCAGCGCGATGAAGGAGCCGTGCTCGGCGACGAGGTCGAGATTCTCGACGGCCTTGACCTCGCCGAAGTGCTTCGTCAGACGCTCGAGCTTGATCTCAGCCATGTCTCGCCTACCGCTTGATTGCGCCGAACGTGAGGCCGCGGACGAGGTAGCGCTGGATCAGGAGCCCGAAGACCGCCGGCGGGATGATCAGCAGGCAGGCGAGGGCGGCCTGCAGGCCGTACTCGTTGCCCGACGCGCCGCCTTGCAGCGACTGCAGGTACACGGGAGCCGTGTTCATGACGTCCTGCGTCATCACGCGGGCGATCAGGAAGTCCGACCAGTTGAGGATGAAGACGAACAGCGCCGTCGCCGCGAGCCCACCCTTCACCTGAGGGAGCACGGCCCTGAAGAATGCCCCCCACTGCGTGCACCCATCGACGATGGCCGCTTCCGAGATCTCCCGCGGGACTTCCTGGAAGAAGCTTCGCATCAGCCAGACGACGAACGGGAACGTGACCGCCCCGTACAAGATGATCAACCCCTGGTGCGTGTTCCAGAGGCCGACCTGGACCCACATGAACAGGAGCGGGATCATGATCGCGATCGGCGGGAACATGCGTAACTGCAGGATCTGGAACGGCAGCGTCTTCCCACCGGCTCGGAAGCGCGCGATCCCGTAGGCGGTGAAGATCCCGATGACCAGCGCGAGCACCGTGCCGCCCACCGAGGCGATGACCGAGTTCTTGAGGTAGGGGACCGCGGAGCGGGAGCGCTCCGTCGCGAACGGGCTGCGCTCGCCCGAGCCCAGGCCGAGAATCTTCTCGTAGTTCTCGAGCGTCGGGTTCTCGGGCCACCAGTACACCTGGCCGGGCGGGTTCCACTCCTTCAGCGGCTTGAACGACATCGTGACCGTCCAGTAGAGCGGGAAGGCAAAGGCGGCCCCGATGAGGAGGATCGTGGCGATCCGCGCGATCGGCTTGAGCCGAGTCCCTCGTGCCGGGCGGACGTCGGCGTAGCCCCGTTCCTCGGTTGTCGCGACGGTGGCCATCTCAGACCCTCGCCTCCGCCTCGATCGCTTCCTCGACCCGCTGCGACGGGGCCGCTCCGACCGCCTCGGCGCCGGTGAGCTCCTCGAGGGTCTCCTCCTGCGCGCGCTCGATCGGGCGGATGGCCCAGAAACCGACGATGCTGACGAAGATGAGCACGATGATGGCGACGGAGCTCGCGTATCCCCAGCGCGTGTTCTGCGCCGTCTCGTCGAAGAGGTAGACGGAGATGTTCGTCGTCGCCTCTCCGGGCCCGCCCTGGGTGAGGAGGTAGATCGGGTCGAACATCTTGAACGCCTCGATCGCGCGGATGATGACCGCGATCAAGAGGATCGGCTTCATCATCGGGAGGATGAGGTAGCGCATCTCGTGCCGGAAACGGGCCCCGAGGATCCGGGCCGCATTCATCTGATCCTCCGGGAGCGCCGCCAGTCCCGAGAGGAAGATGAGGAACATGAGCGGCGTCCACTGCCAGATGTCCACGACCATGACCGACCAGATCGCGAGGTCCGGATTCTGCAGCCACTTGATCGGCTCGTCGAGGCCGAAGACCGCCTCGAGCGCCTCGTTGATCGGGCCGTCCTGCTGGAACAGCATGAAGAAGATGAAGCCCGAGACGGCCGGGACGACCATCATCGGGAGCAGGAAGAACACCGTCACGAAGCCTCGGCCGCGGAAGCTCTTGAGCAGGAGCAACGCGAGCCCGAACCCGAGAGCGAACTCGACGGCGACGCACACGACGGTGATGAGGACCGTCCGCCACATCGCGCCCCAGAAGGCCGTCGACGTCAGCGCTTCCCAGTAGCCGTCGAACCAGTGCCAGTACTCGTAGGCGTGCCAGAAGTTGACGCCCGTCGTCGGCCCCCAGCTCGTGAACCCGATGTAGATGGCGATCGCCGCTGGAAACAGGACGATGAACGCCATCAGCAGCTGGCCTGGCGCGATCAGCGCCCCGGCCACCCGCTTGTCGTTGCGACCGCCGAGGTCCGGCAGGCGCGACTTCGCCTGCCGGACCTCGAGCTGGGATGTATGCGCCTCCATACCTCCTGGAGAGTCCTGCGCGCTAGCCCGCTAGGCCTGCCAGCAGGTCCTCCAGGGTGAACGCCGATCCCTCGGTCGAGACGTCCGTGACTGTCAGCTGCTCGCCCGGGGTATCCACCACGGTCGGGAACGCGGCGTTATAGGTCGCGAGAGCCTCGACCTGGACATCGACGCCCTGCTCGTCCGTGATCTGGTTCCAGCGTGTCTCGAGGGCCGCTGCCGCCTGCTCGGGCGACTGCTGTCCGGTGAGCACCTTCTGCAGCTCCTCGCTGAGCGAGTCGCGGTACGCGCCGCCGCCCTTGAGCGTGACCGGCGGAGCCGTGCGCGGAACGATGTTGGCGAACTGGCCGAGCGGCTGCGGCTTGTAGCTGACGGCGACGTTGCGGGTCGCTCATCGTGTAGATGTGGTGCGGATCCTGGTAGCCGCCGAGGTTGAACGTCAGGAACGTGTATGCCCTGGCGCCGCCGGCCCACTGGAGGAAGAGGTAGGCAGCCTCGTGGCGAGCCGGGTCGGCGAAGGCGTTCACGCCGTAGCTGATGTTGTAGAAGATCACCGGCCGGCGGACGAGCGCGCCGTCGACCTCGCGGCCCGGCGTGACGTCGCTCTTGATGTACTGACCGACGTTCGCGGTGTCGTAGGCCGGGTTGCCGGGGACGAGCTTCGTCTGGTTCGGGAAGGACCCGCCCATGAAGCCGTTGCCGGCGCCCATGACCTGGTACTGGCCGATCCAGTCCTTCTCGAGCATGCCGCCGGGCGGCTTGTTCTCGAGCGACGCCAGCAGCTCGGCAAAGGCGCGCACGCCCGCCTCGTTGTTGACGTTGGCCGACCCGTCCTCGTTGAAGTAGTACAGATTCGGATTGGCGGCGGAGACGAAGCGCTCGTTCCACTTCACGGCGCCCCAGAACGGTGCCAGCGTGTTGGCGTCGCCGAAGATCGGGATCTCGGCGTCGGGCCGCGTGAAGAACGCGGCGACCTCGTCGTGATGCTCCCACGTCAGCGGGAACTCGAGTGGACGGCCGTACTGATCCTCGAACGCGGCCTGCTCGTCCGGGTTCTCGAGCAGGTCGGAGCGATAGAAGTACGGCTGCGTGTCGTTGTCGAAGGCGACGAAGTAGTAGGCGCCCTTGTACTTGTTGAAGAGGTTGACCGTCGTCTCGCCGCCGGCGTACCCGAACTCGGGGTCGAGCCAGCTCGGCTGGTACTTCTCGACGTACTCGTCGAGCGGCAGGATGAGCCCGGCCTCGGCGAAGTCGCCCGTCTCCTCGATCGCCGACGTGACGATGTCGAAGCTCCCGTTCTGGGTCGAGGCGTTGCGGAGGTTCTCCTGGTACTCCGAAGCCGGGTCGGTCTCGATGAACTCGATCTTGATCCCGGTCTCTTCCTCGAACAGCTGCACGAACGACGGGGCGCCTTCCGGCCAGGGGTTCTCGAACTGCGGCCGGGCGAAGTTGAGCACCTGGATGATCAGGGTGTCGGGCGCGGCTCCGTCCTGACGCAACTGGCGTAGCGCCGAGATCGCGCGTCCTTCCTCCGAGTCGAGCGGGTACTGGTAGCGCTCGGCTCCGGTGAATCCGACCGGGCCGCCGTACATGCCCTCGGCGAGCCCGTCCTTCAGCGGCGCCTCCTCCGACGGCGGTGCCGGAGCTGCCGGCTCGGTCGTCGCCGCGGGCTCCGATGTCGCCGGCGGCTCCGCGGGAGGCTCGGCCGGTGGCGCCGGGGCCGCCTCCTCGTCGTCGCCGCCGCAGGCTGCGAGCAGGAGCGCGAAGCTCGTTGCCCCCGCTCCGGCGAGCAGGCCGCGGCGCGTGATGGGCTTGCGCAGCAGCTCCTCGCCGGGTAGCGAGTCCCGCATCCTCTCGAACCTCTCCTTGCTCATCGCCTCCTCCTCGTGTAAGGCAGATCGCCGCAGTGCAGTCGCTTCCTAGCGCTCCGTTCCCCCCAGGTCGTTCCGTTCCGAACAGCAGCGCGGAATGGGGGCTGTATACCAAGTTCGGGCACGGGTTGTCCAGCGGGAACGGCTCGCTTCGTACTTGTTGACGACGCGCTTCGCCGTTTGTTAGCGTCCGCGCGCACCGTGGCTGTTCGGAACAGTGGCACAGACGCGAGTCTCGGGTCGATCCGGCGCGAGAACCTGCCCGCGAGCATCGCCGCCGAGCTTCGCCGCCGCATCCAGCACGGGGAGCTCGAGGCGGGCGATCGGCTGCCGGGCCACCGCGAGCTCGCGGCGGCGTTCGCGGTCAGCGTCGGCTCGGTGCGCGAGGCGATCAGCATGCTCATCAGCGAGGGCCTGATCGAGACCCGCGCCGGCCTCGGCACGTTCGTCGCGAACGGTGGCGGCGGGTCGGCTGCACCGGTGCGGTCCGGCCGCCCGCTCTCCCGCAAGGAGGCCGAGGAGCTCGTCGAGGCTCGCGCCGTGATCGAGGTGGAGATCGCCGCCCTGGCGGCCCGGCGAGCGCTTCCGGAGCAGGTGGCGCGCCTGGGGAGAGCTGCCGAGCGGCTCGAGGTGGCGGCGGCGAGCCCCCGCGCATACGCCGACGCCGACGTCGAGTTCCACCTCGCCCTCGCCGAGGCGGCCGGGAATCGGTACCTCCTGCGCGCCCTTGGCGACGTCCGCGCCCTGCTCATAGAGGACATGGAGCTGGCTGCGGAGGTCGGTATCCGCCAGTTCGGCAGCCTCGGCTCCAGCGTCGACTCGCATCATCAGCTCGTCGACGCGATCGCCTCGCAGGACGTCGAGCGCGCCCGCGATGTCCTTGCCGCGATGGTGGGGCGTAACAGGGCGGCCGTCCTCGGGCTCTACGCCCTCGGCCCGCCGGCGGCCGGAGACGACGGGTGAGGCGTACGCGGCGGCCCCGAGACATACGGTGAGCTCGTGCTCGTGAGTGGATCCGGCTAGCGATGGCCTGGGACTCGGTGCACCTGTTCGAGTGTCCGACGAGGATCTTCTACGGCTGGGGCGGCGCCGTGGACGCGGGCGAACGCTTGCGCGAGCTCGCCGTCCAGCGCGCCGTGCTCGTATCGGACGCCGGTCTCCGGGCGGCCGGGACGGTCGAGCGCGTCGCCGAGCACGTCCACGGCGCCGGGATCGACGTCGCGCTCTACGACCGCACCGAGCAGAACCCGACGACGACGAACCTGGAGGAGATCGTCGAGCTCTACCGCAGCGAGGGCTGCGACGGGCTGATCGGGCTCGGCGGGGGCTCGTCGATGGACGCCGCCAAGGCGGCCGCGGCACTGATCGAGAACGGCGGCTCGGTGTGGGACTATCGCGGCAAGGATCTCGTGCCGCGACCGGGCCCGCCGGTGCTCTGCATGCCGACCACCTGTGGAACCGGTGCGGAGGTGACGTTCGTCGTCGTCATCACCGATCCGGCCGAGCACTTCAAGGTCGTGTGCGCCGCTCGCAATCTCGCCGCTCGGGTTGCGATCGTCGATCCGGAGCTCGTGCTCTCCGCACCGTCTGCCGTGATCGCGGCGACCGGCGCCGATGCGCTCGCGCACGCGACAGAGTCCTACGTGAACGTCGGCTCCGACCCGTTGCTCGACGCGATCAACATCCGCTCGATCCGCATGATCGGCGCCAGTCTGCGAGCGGCCGTGAGCGAGAGGCAGCGCGACGCGGTCGGCCAGATGGCGCTCGCGAGCACGATGACGGGCGTCGCCTTCAACATGAACGCGAACGCGATCGTCCACGCGGCCTCGACTCCGGTCACCGCCCACCACGGCGTCCCGCACGGCGTCGCAAACGCGATCTTCCTTGCCGATGGGCTCGACATCCTGCGCCCTGCGTGCGAGGAGAAGCTCGCGGACGTCGCGGCCGCGCTCGGCGAGGATGTCGACGGGCTCACGGAGGCCGAGGCCGCGACGAGGGCGATCGCCGGGATTCGGCGGCTGTGCGCAGACGTGGGTCTTCCCGGGACGCTGCGGGAGTGGGGGCTCGACCCGGCCGAGATGGACGTGCCGCGACTGGTCGAGGACGCGATGAAGAGCCGTAACATCACCACGAACCCGCGCGCGATAGGCCCGGCCGAGCTCGAGGACCTCTACCGGAGGGTGGCCGGGTGATGGCGTCCGACAGGGCGGGCCGGATGAGATCCGGCCCCTACGAGATCCCGTCGTCGGCCAACCCTTTCCGGGGTAGGGGCCGGATATATCCGGCCCCTACATGGGAAGGCGCGCCGTGGATCGCGGCCAGGGGCGTGAGATGAAGGTCACGGGCGTCAAAACGCACCTCGTCCACTGCCCGATCCCGGAGGAGCATCGCGTGCGCTCGGGGGCCGGCTACAAGCTCGCGCGCCAGTCCCTGTTCGTCGAGCTCACGACCGACGAGGGCATCTCGGGTTTCGGGCCGTGCTCGTTCGGCTCGGTCTCGCTCGACCTGCGGTCGGTCGCCTCGCTGCTCGAGTCGACGTACGGGCCGGCGATCGTCGGCCTCGACCCGGCGCGCGTCGAGCACGTCTGGGACAAGGTCTACTACGGGGCCGTCACGCGCACGCATGGCCCACGTGGCGTTGGCGTCGCGATGCTCTCGGCGATCGACGTCGCGCTCTGGGACATCCGCGGCAAGACGCTCGGTCGGCCGATCTACGAGCTCCTCGGCGGCGCCGTGCGCGACACGCAGCCGCTCTACGTCAGCTCCGTGTACTGGTCGGCTCCCGAAGAGGCCGTGCGGCAGGCGCAGGCGTTCCTCGAGATGGGGTTCAACGCGTTCAAGGTCAAGGTCGGCCTCGACGTGAGGAACGACATCGAGTGCCTGCACGCGATCCGCGACGCGGTCGGCTACGACGTCGACGTGCTGGTCGACGCGAACCAGTGCTACACGCGGCACCTGGCGCTGCAGGTCGGCCGCGAGCTCGAGAAGCTGAGCGTGCTCTTCTTCGAGGAGCCGCTCCCGACCGACGACGTCGAGGGCCACCGGTTCCTGGCCGACAAGCTCGACGTCCGCATCGCGACGGGCGAGAACATGTACACGCGTTGGGACTTCATGCCGTTTCTCACGGCCGGCGCGATCCACGTGGTGCAGGCGGACGCCTCCCGCTGCGGCGGCATCAGCGAGCTGCGGAAGATCGCCGACATCTCGAGCGGCTTCCACTGCCACGCCGTCCCGCACACGTTCTCGGACGCGCTGTCGATGGTCGCCAACCTCCACGTCGCCGCGGCCGCGACGAACGCGCCCGTCATGGAGTACGACCGCACGTGGAACCCGCTGCAGGAGGAGCTCGTCACGAACCCGCCCGCCGTCCACGACTCCGTCATCGAGCTGCCGACCGGCCCCGGCCTCGGCGTCGAGATCGACTGGGACTTCGTCGCCGACCATCCGTGGAGCGACGAGATCGGCATCGGGCTCGCCTCCCGGCCCGCATTCGGGCTGGCCGCCGAGACCATCCCCGACCGCACCGCCACATCGCTCTCGTGAGCTCCGAAGTTCGGGGTCAAGTCTTGCATAGGTACATAACGGACTAGCGGTGGGCTCCTTATGTTCGTATGCAAGACTTGACCCCGGTCGTTGGGGCCGGGCGTGATCGGACTTGCGAAGCTGGCGCCGGGGCCCGGGAACGTCGGGCTGGCCCAGCGCCCTCAGCGGGCGGTGGAGCCCGGCGAGGCGCTGCTCGAGGTGCGAGGGGCCGGGGTCTGCGGCACGGATCTCCACATCGAAGCTGCGGAGTACGCGAGCGCGCCACCGGTCACGATGGGCCACGAGGTCTCGGCCGTCGTTGTCGCTGTCGGCGATGGTGTCGATGAAGGCTGGGTCGGTGCCCGCGTAGCGTGCGAGACGTACTTCTCGACCTGTGGCGCCTGTGAGTGGTGTCGCGACGGGCACCCGAACCTCTGCCCCGAGCGGCGCTCGATCGGCTCGTTCGTCGACGGAGGCTTCGCGCCGCGGGTCATCGTCCCCGCGACCAGCCTCCATCGCATCCCGGACTGGCTCGACGAGCACGCTGCCGTGCTGCTCGAGCCGCTGGCGTGCGTCTGCCACTGCCTGCTCGATCCGCAGAAGGTCGCACTCGGCGATCGCGTGCTGGTCACCGGGCCGGGGCCTATCGGGCTGCTCGCGGCGCAGGTCGCGCGCGCGCTCGGCGGGTCGGTGCTGCTCGTCGGTCTGCCGACGGACGAGCCGCGGCTGGATGTCGCGCGGGCGCTGGGGTTCGAGACGGCCGACGAGGCCGTGCAACCCGGCAGCTTCGACGTGGTGGTCGAGTGCTCCGGCAGCGCAGGCGGCGCTGCCGCGTGTCTCGAAGCGGCGCGTCGTCGCGGGCGCTACGTCCAGATCGGCGTGTTCGGCAAGCCCGTCACGCTTCCCTTCGATCGGGTCTTCGAGAAGGAGCTCGTCGTCACCTCGGGCTTTGCGTCGACGCCGAGCTCCTGGCGGCGTGCGCTCGAGCTCGTCGAGTCGAGGCGCCTGGAGCTCGGGCCGCTCGTCTCCGAGGTGGCTCCGCTCACCGACTGGGAGCGTGTCTTCGCCGACCTGCGGGCGGGTCGCGGAGTCAAGGTCGTGTTCGACCCGCGTCTGTGAGAGCGCTGGTGTAGGTTCGCGTTCGTCCGTTCCCCGAGGGAGGTCACATGAAGATCGGCCTGTTCTCCGTCCTGTTCAACGACAAGCCGCTCGAGGAGGTCGCCGACTACGCGGCCGGGCTGGGCTACGAGGCCTTCGAGCTCGCCGCCTGGCGGGGCTCGAACCACTTCGACACCGACCGCGCCCACGAGGACAAGCAGTACGGGCACGGGGTCAAGAAGCTTCTGGCCGATCGCGGCATCGAGATCTCGGCGCTTTCGAACCACCTCTTCTCGCAGATGGTGCTTCCCTTCCAGGACGCCTCCCTCGACGAATGGGCGGGCACCTCGGACAAGGAGGAGATGGTCAAGCTCGGTACCGACCACATCATCAAGACAGCCGAGGTCGCTTCGGAGCTCGAGATCAAGACGGTGTGCGGCTTCTTCGGCTCCACGGTTTGGGAAAGCTGGTACATCTGGCCGCCCCAGCGCCTGGCGATCTACGACGAAGGCTGGGATCTCTTCGTCGAGCGCTGGAACCCGATCCTCGACCGCTTCAAGGAGCTCGGCGTCCGCTTCGCGCACGAGTGCCACCCGACCGAGATCGCGTACAACGTCTACACGGCGCGCGAGGCCGTCAAGCGCCTCGACCGGGACGACTGGGGCTTCAACTTCGACCCGAGTCACATGATCTGGCAGATGATCGACCCGGTCGTCTTCATCAAGGAGTTCGGCGACCGCATCCTCCACGTCCACGCGAAGGACTGGGAGCTCCAGAAGGACATCGTCCACATCGACGGGGTGACCGGCACCGGGTCGTGGCAGCGCAAGGACCGTGCGGCACGCTACCGGGTGCCCGGCTGGGGGGACGTCGAGTGGCGACGCGTGATCACGGCCCTGCTCGAGGTGGGCTACGACTTCGTGCTGTCGTTCGAGCACGAGGATCCGGTCATGTCCGAGGAGGACGGCTGCGAGCAGTGCATCAAGTACCTGAAGCCGCTCCTGATCAAGAAGCCGCTCGTTCCCGGCCAGGCCTGGTGGCTTGCATAGAGGAATCGCGCGAGCGCGATTCCTCTAGGAGAGGAGGTTCGGATGGCAGAGGAGCCACAGGTCGGGTTCGTGACGATGGGCGATGTCCGTTCCGACGAGGAGATCCCCTCGATCGGGATCGGGATGCTCGGCTACGCGTTCATGGGCAAGGCCCACACGAACGCGCTCAAGAAGATCGCGTACATGACGTGGCCACCGCCGTTCACGCCGCGGCTCGTCTCGATCGCAGGGCGCAACGAGGAGGCCGTGCGCGAGGCTGCGCGCCGCTACGGCTACGAGAAGTGGACGACGGACTGGCGTGAGGTGATCGCCGATCCGGACGTGCAGGTGTTCGACAACGGGGGCCCGAACGACGTCCACCTCGAGCCCACCGTCGCCGCGGCGCAGGCGGGTAAGCACGTCATCTGCGAGAAGCCGCTCGGCCGAACGGCAGACGAGAGCTTTGAGATCTGGAAGGGCGTCGCCGCGACGGGCGTCAAGGCGATGACGGCGTTCAACTACCGCTTCTACCCGGCGATCGTGCTCGCGAAGGAGATCATCGACGCCGGCGAGCTCGGCGAGATCTACCACTTCCGAGGGCGCTACCACCAGGAGTGGATCATGGATCCGGAGTTTCCGAAGGTGTGGCGCCTGGACAAGCAGGTCGCCGGCTCGGGCGCGCTCGGCGACCTCGGTGCGCATGTCATCGACCAGTCGCGCTACCTCGTCGGCGACCCGACCGCAGTCAACGGCATCCTGCGGACGTTCATCACCGAGCGGCCGGGCGGCACCGTCGACGTCGACGACGCCTTTCAGGCCACCGTGGAGTTCGAGAACGGCGCCATCGGCACGTACGAGGCGACCCGTTTCGCGGCCGGACGGAAGAACCAGATGCGCTGGGAGATCAACGGCTCCAAGGGCACGCTTCTGTTCGACGCCGAGCGCCAGAACGAGCTGCTCGCGCACTTCGTCGGGTCCGGCCCGGGCGACCGCGCTCAGGGCTTCCGCAACGTGCTCGTCTCCGAGGCGTACCACCCGTACTGGCAGCACTGGTGGCCGCACGGGCACATGATCGGGTGGGAGGACAACTTCGTCCACGAGCTCCTCCACCTGCTCACCTGCATCCGGGAAGATACGCCGGTGGGGCCGCGTGCGGCGACGATGGAAGACGGCTACCGCTGCGCCGAGGTATGCGACGCGATCGTCCGCTCGCACGAGACCGGGCAGCGCCAGGAGATCACCTACCGGTCGCTGTGAGCGCGATCGATCTGAGCGGCAAGCGTGCCGTCATCACCGGCGCGTCCCAGGGAATCGGCCAGGCGGCAGCGATCGCGTTCGCCCGCGCGGGGGCGAACGTCGCCGGCTTCTACAGGCCGAACGCGCCCGGAGACGAGGAGGCCGATGCGGCCCGCACCGCAGAGGAGGTGCGCGCCGCGGGGCGCGAGGTGATCCTCCAGCGAGGCGATGCCGGCGACCCCGCTGCGCACGAGGCGATCGCGCAAGCCGCCGTCACCGCCTGGGGCGGGATCGACGTGTGGGTCAACAACGCGGCCGGCGTCATGGTGAAGCCGTTCCTCGAGACGACGGCCGACGAGTGGCACCGCCTCATGGCAGCTAATCTCCACGGCTACTTCTACGGCTGCCAGGCAGCCGCGAGAGCCATGGCCCCCGAGGGCAAGGGCCGGATCGTGAACGTGAGCTCCGTGGCGCACATCCAGCCGATCGCGAACCTGGCTGCCTACTGCACGGCCAAGGGCGGCGTCAAGGCGCTCACGACGGTCCTCGCCGTGGAGCTTGCCCCGCTCGGGATCGCGGTCAACGCGGTGGCGCCCGGCGCGACCGAGACTCCGCTCAACGCTCCGACGTACACGCCGGAGGTACGCGCCACCTACGCGGAGCGGATCCCGCTCGGCCGGATCGCCACTCCGGACGAGGTTGCTCAGGCGATCGTCTTCCTGGCCTCGGACGCGGCGAGCTACGTCAACGGCGCCGAGCTCCTCGTCGACGGCGGCATCGTCCTCAACGGCACGGTCGGTCATGCGCGGACCTGAGTGGTGGTCGTCCGGACGTCCCGCGCGAGGGAACCCACCCCCCACCCACCACCCGGGGGAGGGTAGCGCCGGGGATGTGACGCGTTCGCCGCGGTTCGTGCCGAATCCGTGCCGAACGGTCGCGCTGGGTGTGAGCGGGCGGTCGCGCTGGGGCTGTGGCAGGCGGTCGCAGTGGGGCTGGGCCACCTGGTCGTGCCCGCCCTCGGCGGCGCGGTCGTGCCCCAAGCCTCACGCCTACGAACGCGACGCGAATCCGATCGGGCCGACGCGTGGAGGTAGCTCCCGGCATCTACCGGATCGAGTCGATCCTCGGGCCGAGGCCGTTCTCGCAGTACCTGCTGAAGGACGAGCGGACCCTGCTCGTGGACACCGGCGTCAAGGAGACGCCGCGTGATGTCATCCTGCCGTTCCTCGCGGACGCCGGCGTCGATCCGTCAGGCCTCGATCTGATCCTCGACACGCACGCCGACGTCGACCACTTCGGTGGCAACGAGGCGATGCGCGCTGCGGCTCCGCGCGCCGTCCTTTGCGCGCACGCGGCCGACGCGGCCTGGATCCAGGATCGGGAGCTCATCCTGCGCGAGCGCTACGGGTGGTACGAGGCATACGGGCTCGGCTACGACGCCGACACGTTCTCCTGGCTCAGAGACGCCATGGGCGCCGATGTCCCCCTGGATCTGCAGCTCAGTGGTGGCGAACGCTTCCGTCTGGGCCCACGTCTGACCGTCGAGGTACTCCACCTGCCGGGTCACTCGCCGGGCCACGTGGGTCTATGGGAGCCCGAGTCGCGGACGGCGATCGTCCAGGACGCCGTGCTGGGCCGGGGGCTCCTGGACACGGACGGGAACGTCATCCATCCGCCGCCTGCCCTCCACGTCACCGAGTACGAGCGCTCCGCGACGCTACTGAAGGCACTGCGGCCGGCGCGGCTGCTGACCGCCCACTACGACGTGATCGAGGGTGCCGAGGTCGACCGGTTCCTCGACGACACGCTCGACTTCGTCCAGCGCGCCCGTGCCGCTGTGAAGCGCGCGCGCGACGCGGATCCGAGCATCGCCCTCGGTGACCTGCTTGCCGGCGTCGATGCCGAGCTCGGCCCGTTCAGCTCGATGCCGAACGAGCTCGCAGCGACCCTGCGTGGCATCCTCGAGGAGCAGGGGCTCGAGGCGCGATGAGGCTCGAGGGCGGGTCGCCGGTGACGCGCGCTGCGCAGGCTCTCGGCGCCGCCACCCACGGCTACACGACCGATAGGGCGCCGGCTTCCGTGCTCCCGTCAATCACGTTCTAGCGACCGGCAAGGAGGAGGATCGATGGAACTGGGGATGATCAGCTCGACCTGGCTCGGCACCAAGGTCGATCGCCTGGAGGGGATCCGCCAGGCGAAGCAGATCGGGTTCGACACCTACGACATCTTCGAGGATCCGCTCGACCTGACCGACGCGGACAGGGAGGAGATCAAGAAGACGTGCGAGGAGGTCGGCCTCCCGATCCGGTCGGTCGTCTGCGTCGCCTTCGGGCTCGTCGACTTCAATCCGTCGGTGCAACGCTTCACGCTCGACCGCATCAAGGCCTATGTCGACCAGGGCGCCTACCTCGGCGCGCGCAACGTCCTGCTCGTCGTCGGCGAGTACTTCTGGGACGGCGAGGTCTTCCCGCGTGAGGCGATCTGGGACATGGCCAAGGAGGCCGTCAAGAGCGCCGGAGAATACGCGCAGACGAAGGGACTCGAGATCGTGCTCGAGCTCGAGCCGTTCACGGAGGCGCTGCTCAAGGACGTCGACGAGCTCGTGCGCTTCGTCCAGGAGATCGACCACCCCGCCGTCCGCGCGAACGCCGACATCTCCCACCTCCACCTCTCGAAGGCCTCCATCGACGACGTGAGCAAGATGACCGGCCTCATCGGTCACATCCATCTGTCGGACTGTGACGGCAAGGTGCACGGCGACCTGCCGGCCGGCATGGGCGTGACGCCGATCGCCGACTACCTCGCTGCGATCCGCGACACCGGCTACGACGGCACGGTCTCCATCGAGCTCGAGTACTCGCCCGATCCGGACAAGATCGTCGAGTGGGCGCAGCAGGCCTACGACGGCACTGCGGCGATCATGCGCGAGCTCGGCGTCCGCGCCTAGAGGACGACCGATGGCCGCCATCGACCTCAACACCGGGCCCGACCTGCCGCCCAAGACCGACTACGGAATCGGCTGCATCGGCGCCGGCTTCATCATGAAGGACATCCACCTGGTCGCCTACGAGGAGGCGGGCTTCGACGTCGTCGCGATCGCCTCGCGCACGCCCGCCAACGCCAAGGCGGCCGCCGAGGAGCGTGGCATCGGCACCGTCCACGACACGTGGCAGGCGCTTCTCGACGACGAGCGCGTCGAGATCGTCGACATCGCCTTTCCGCCCGACCAGCAGCTCGACATCGTCCGCGAGGCCGTGCAGCGGCCACACGTGAAGGGGATCCTGGCCCAGAAGCCGGTCGCGTTCACGCTGGAGGAGGCCGTCGAGATGACGCGGCTGTGCAACGAGGCGGGCGTCAAGCTCGGCGTCAACCACAACATGCGCTACGACCAGTCCATGCGCGCGCTCAAGTCTCTGCTCTCGGCCGGCGCGCTCGGCGAGCCGGTCGTAGCGGAGATCGTCATGAACGCCCGGCCGCACTGGCAGGAGTTCATCAAGCCCTACGGCCGCATCGCGCTGCTGAACATGTCGATCCACCACCTCGACGCGTTCCGCTACCAGTTCGGCGATCCGGAGCGGATCCTCGTCTCGGTGCGCAGCGACCCGAGCCACGACTTCGCGCACGAGGACGGGATGGCCTTCTACATCCTCGAGTACGCCGGCGGCCTGCGCGCGGTCGGGCTCGACAACTGCTACACGTGGTCCGACCACGGAATCCAGTGGCGCGTCGAGGGCACCGAGGGAATCGCGAAGGGCACGATCGGCTGGCCCGACTACCCGGCCGGGAGCCCCTCGACGATCGACTGGACAACACGGGCCATGAACGGCGAGTGGGAGCGACCGCGCTGGGAAGAGCGCTGGTTCCCGCAAGCCTTCAAGGGCACGATGGGACAGCTCATGCGGGCGATCCAGGAGGACGCCGAGCCCGCCGTCTCGGGCCGGACGACGCTCGGCACGATGGCGCTCGTCGAGGCCGCCTACCGCTCCGCGGCCGAAAGGCGCGCGGTCGAGCCACGGGAGATTCTCGACGAAGCCGGAATCGGCTAGACGCCAAGGGCGGGCTCCCCGCTGCGCGGGAGCCTCCGTACGCCTTCGAGATGCGCGGTCACGGCGGCGTCCAGCTGGAGCGGGTACGTGTAGCCGAGCGCGTCGCCCACCTCGGACGCCACGCGCCGGAAGAGCGCGGTCGTGCGGAAGAGGGCGTCCCAGTTGTCGTCGCTGTCGACTCCGACGTAGGTTGCGGCCAGCCGGGACCACAGATCCGCCGGCAGCATTCGCTCGAGGCCGCGGCCGTAGGCGCCCGGCTTCACCGACCAGGCGTGGTCGAGCTCGATGCGCCATTCGAGGAACCGGCGCAGAGCAACGAACTTGGCGTCGTAGTCGAGCGAGAACTTGGCGAAGACGATCTCGCCGCGCCAGAGGGCCTTCGCCGTGCAGATCGCGTCCCACCAGAACTCGTGCACGAGCGCCTCGTACTGCTCCCTGGTCGGCTTCGGGGGGATGTGCGCTCGGTACGTCGGCGACGGCCATTGGGCCGTCCTCCCATCCTTGTCGAGCAGAACCCGATAGCCGACGTCCAGGTCGCTCGGGAGAGCTGCCGCCTCCGACACGCGCTGCAAGAGGGACTCCGGCCACAGCATGTAGTCGACCCTGACTCCGTCCTCGTAGACGACGCCGCGGAAATACGTCGTGATGCCGTAGAGCTCGTGCTCGTCACCCCAGCCCACGAGCGGTGGCCCGTACCCCGACGTCCAGGAGTCGGTCGCGGCAAGAGCGGGAACGTCGCGGGCAGCGAGGATGACGTCGTAGTCCGACAGCACGTCGCCCCGGCCGTCCGGTGTCGCCCGTGAGCTCGTCAGGATCATCGCCCGGATCGACGCGCGGGCCTCGCCCCAGGCGACGAGCCGCGCGAGAACATCGGCCTCGTCCGGAAAGAGCAAGACGACCCGGCGGGCGTCGGCGGTCAGCCGAGGTCGCTGTCGCCGTCGATGAGCCAGTGCTCCGGCGAGCGGAAGAGCGCGGACAGGAGCAGCTGCCTGATGAAGATCATCTCCTTCGGCAGCCGGTCGTAGAGGTTCGAGAAAAGCTCCTCGTGGGACAGGAGCTCGCGCGCCCAGAGGTCCCGGTCGATGGACATCAGCTCGCCGAAGCGCTCACGCGGGAAGTCCTCGGCGCCGCGCCAGTCGACGTCCTCGAAGCGCGGCATCCAGCCGAGCGGGCTCTCGATCCCGACCGCCCGGCCGTTTGCCCGCTCGACGATCCAGCGCAGGACGCGCATGTTCTCGCCGAATCCGGGCCAGAGGAAGTCGCCGGCTCCGTCCCGGCGGAACCAGTTGACGCCGAAGATGCGCGGCGGGTCGGGTATCTCTCGGCCGAACTGCAGCCAGTGATTCCAGTAGCTGGCCATGTGGTAGCCGCAGAACGGCAGCATCGCCATCGGGTCCCGCCGGACCGTTCCGGTCGCGCCGTCGGCAGCGGCCGTCGTCTCGGAGCCCATCGTCGCGCCCAGGTAGACGCCGTATGTCCAGTTGAACGCCTGGTAGACGAGCGGGACCGTGTCGCGGCGCCGTCCGCCGAAGACGAACGCCTTGATCGGCACGCCATCCGGGTTGTCCCATTCCGGGTCGAGCGAGGGGCACTGGCTGATCGGCGCCGTGAAGCGCGCGTTCGGGTGGGCCGCAGGGTGTCCGGAGTCCGGCGTCCACACCTGGCCCTGCCAGTCGATCAGCTCCGAGGGCGGCTCCTCCGTCATGCCCTCCCACCAGACGTCGCCGTCGGTCGTGAGCGCGACGTTCGTGAAGATCGAGTTCGCAGAGCACGACGCCATGGCGTTCGGGTTCGACCGGTACGACGTCCCGGGCGCGACGCCGAAGAAGCCGTACTCGGGGTTGATCGCGCACAGGCGGCCATCGCGGCTCGGCTTGATCCAGGCGATGTCGTCGCCGACCGTGGTCACCTTCCAGTCGCTCATCGGCTCAGGCGGGATGAGCATGGCGAAGTTCGTCTTGCCGCACGCGCTGGGGAAGGCGGCCGCAACATAGGTCTTCTCGCCCTCGGGGGACTCCACGCCGAGGATGAGCATGTGCTCGGCGAGCCAGCCCTCGTCGCGCGCGATCTTCGACGCGATGCGCAGCGCCAGGCACTTCTTGCCGAGCAGCGCGTTACCGCCGTAGCCGCTGCCGTACGACCAGATCGACCGCTCCTCCGGGAAGTGGACGATGTACTTCGTCTCGCTGCACGGCCAGGGGACGTCCTCCTGGTCGGGGCCGAGCGGCATCCCGACCGAGTGCATGCAGGGAACGAAGTCGCCGTCCCTGCCGAGCGCGTCGAGCACCGCGGAGCCCATCCGGGTCATGATCCGCATGCTCGCGACGACGTACGGCGAGTCGGTGATCTCGACGCCCGCGTAGGCGATGGGCGAGCCGAGCGGGCCCATGCTGAACGGCACGACGTAGAGCGTCCGGCCGCGCATGCAGCCGTCGAACAGGCCGTTCAGGATGCCGTGCATCTCGCGCGGCTCCATCCAGTTGTTCGTCGGGCCCGCGTCGCGCTTCGACAGGCTGCACACGAAGGTGCGATCCTCGACGCGCGCGACGTCGCTCGGGTCGGAGCGGGCGAGGTAGCTGTTCGGGCGCTTGTCCTCGTCGAGCTTGACGAACGTGCCGGCCTCGACGAGAAGGTCGCACATCCGCTGGTACTCCTCCTCGGTGCCGTCGCACCAGTGCACGGCGTCCGGCTGACAGAGCTCGGCCATGCGCGCCACCCACGCGCGCAGTCGTGCGTGACGCAGGCCCGGCGGCGGCTCGTACGACGTGCCCGGCCGATCGTCGAGCTGCGTCATGCCGGGCAGCGTACCTGCTGCGGGGCTGAAACCCGGCGCCGGGCTCGCGACCCGGCGCCTCGAATTCATTCAGCTCCGGTGGTCGCAGTCCCGCTGCCCTGTTGCCATCCCAGGAGATCGCTCGGCTGCCTCTAATCCCCGTCTTCGAGGTTCATGAAAGGAATGTGCACATTCCTTTCATCACCTCGTGAAGACGGGACGTGAGATCGGCAGCCGGCGCGGCGCGTTCCGTCCATGAACACGATCGACGAAGGCCGTACCATCCCTACGAGCGCGCTCCGGCCGATGGTGCGGCGTTTCCATCCGTGCCCTCGTCCGGAGGCCTGCCTTGGCTACCATCAGGGCCGCCGCTCGCGTGTCCGACGGGCGGTTCGGCTGCTGGCGGGCCGGCAGCCGGCGGGCCGTTGGCGTTCTCGCTTGGGTGTGCGGCGTTTCCATCCGTGCCCTCGTCCGGAGGCCTGCCTTGGCCACGATCAGGGCCGCCGCTCGCGTGTCCGACGGGCGGTTGACGGCTGGTATGTTCGCGACGCACCACGCTGCTTGTGGTCTGCCAGCCGACGATCACGGTGACGAAGGTGGCCGATGACCTATCCAAAGTCGGCGATCCCGTCAACTACACCATCGAGGTCTGCAACATGGCGCCTGGTCACGGTGACTCGCGCAGTCGGTGATCGACTCGCTGCTCGGGGACATCGCGCGCGTCGTTCGACGCCACCTTGGCCCCCGGCAGTCTGCGACGCGGCCACGGTGTCGCGGACCGTCCTGCTCGGTGACCCCGACCCGTTGGTGAACACGGTGACCGCCACGTACACGGCCGGTATCCAGACCGCCACCGCCATGGCCTCGGACAGCACCGACCTGTTCCAGCCCGGCGTCAGCGTCAGCAAGAGCTGCGCGCCCGATCCCATCGACATCGGTGCGGTGGAGACCTGCACGATCGTCGTCACCAACACGGGCTCGGCGGACTCACCGGCCCTGGTGAACGGCACCATCGTCGACACGCTGACGGGCGATCTGCTCGACGCCGCGAACACCGCGGTCACTTCCAGCGACTGCACTGCGGACCTCGCGGACTCGGCGCCAGCTGCACGATCGTCACGCGAGCGGACGGTGTTGGACACCGATCCCAACCCGCTCGTCAACGTGGTGACGGTGCACTACAACCCGGACGGGTTCCCCAACGACATCACCAACTCGGCTACGGAGAGCGTCGTCGTGAATCCGCCAGGCTGACATCTCGATCACGAAGACGGCCGATGAGCTCTCCAAGGTGGGCGACTCGATCACCTACACCTTCGACCTCATCCAACGAGGGCGACGGCACGGCGAACCGAGTCTCGCGTCAACGACACGCTGCTGGGCGACATCACCGCCTCCTTCCCGGCCACGCTGGCCGCCGGGCGCGAGTGCGACCGTCACGCTTGACGCGGACGGTCCTGGCCGGTGACCCCGACCCGCTCGCCGAACACCGTGACCGCCATCTACATCGAGCGGCCGGGACGCATCGGACACGGCGACGGCGAGCGCCAGCACCGACCTGTTCCAGCCCGGCGTCAGCGTCAGCAAGAGCTGCGCGCCCGATCCCATCGACATCGGTGCGGTGGAGACCTGCACGATCGTCGTCACCAACACGGGCTCGGCGGACTCACCGGCCCTGGAGAACGGCACCATCGTCGACACGCTGACGGGCGATCTGCTCGACGCCGCGAACACCGCGGTCACTTCCAGCGACTGCACCGCGGACCTCGCGACTGGCGCCAGCTGCACGATCGTCACGGAGCGGACGGTGTTGGACACCGATCCCAACCCGCTCGTCAACGTGGTGACGGTGCACTACAACCCGGACGGGTTCCCCAACGACATCACCAACACGGCTACGGAGAGCGTGACCGTGAATCAGCCGCCCGGCGGTGAGGGGTGCACTCCCGGCTTCTGGAAGCAGGACCAGCACTTCGACTCCTGGGTCGGGTTCGCGCCCACTGACTCCTTCGAGGACGTGTTCGGGGTCGATGTGACGCTGCGGTCCGGCGGTCAGGGCACGATCGATGACCCGACATTGCTGGAGGCGCTGAAGGCCAATGGCGGCGGCGTGAACGCGCTCGCCCGCCACGCCGTCGCGGCCCTGCTCAACGCATCCAACCCGGATGTGGCCTCCGACTTCACCGTCGACGAGGTGATCGCGCTGGTCCAAGACGCGGTTGAGTCCGGCGACTTCGAAACGGCCCACCAGCTCCTCGCAGCAGCGAACGAGCAAGGGTGCCCGTTGAGCTGACGCCTTCCATTCGGTGAGTTGATAGAGAGGAGGAGCTACTGGAGAGGAGGGGCTACGGCCCCTCCTCTCCGCATCCGCAGCCAAATCAGACGCTGACGCGCACGCTTCGCAGTTGCGCCTCGACTGGATCCTGATCGGCGGCCGCCGCCAGCTCGAGCAGGTCGTGCGCGCCTACGTCGTCCATCACGTCGGGGTCGTCGCTCTCGTCGTAGGCGCTGCCCCGCGAGCTTCGCCGCTTTCTCTTCCCGCCGGCTTGCTCGCGGCGCTCGCGCTCGGCCTCCTGCTCAGCGAGGTGCTGCCTAACGGAGGGCGGCGCGACCCGCTCGGCGAGCTTCGCGAGCACCTTCGACCCGGCGACTCCTGCGGCTCGTAGCGCCCTGCCGGTCGGCGCCGGGTAGCCCATCCGTGTCGACGAGCCGCTGTGCTAGAAGAAGCCACTGCCGCCAGACCATCGTGCCGTCCCGAGATGGCGCTATCACAGATTCTTTGGCAGCGGGGGCCTACGACTGTGAAACGAGTTACTCTTGTCACGAGTGGAGCGGGAGCGCGAAGCGGGCGGCCACGTCCGGGAACGTGTGCCGATCGCTTGGGCGGGCCCACAGCTGCACCTACCCTCCGGTCTCATCGGGTAGGGTGCGGCACGTGATCGCGAAGCACGACGTCCTCGTCGTCGGAGCCGGCCTCGCGGGCATGCGTGCAGCGATCGAGGCGTTCGACGCGGGCGCCGACGTGGCGCTTCTCTCCAAGATCCATCCGACTCGCAGCCACTCCGGCGCGGCCGAAGGCGGCATCAACGCGGCGCTCGGCAACGCCTCCGAGGACGATCCCGAGAAGCACTCCTTCGACACCGTGAAGGGCGCCGACTGGCTCGGCGACCAGGATGCGATCGAGGCCCTCTGCTACGAGGCTCCTGACGACGTCTACCAGCTCGAGCACTGGGGAGCCGTCTTCTCGCGCACCCCCGACGGGCGTATCGCGCAGCGACCGTTCGGCGCCGCAGGCGAGCCGCGCACCGCCTACGCCGCGGACATCACGGGACACGTGCTCGTGCACGTCTGCTACGAGCAGGTGATGAAGCGCGACATCCCGGCCTACGAGGAGTTCTTCGCCTGGCAGCTCGTCGTCGAGGACGGACGTTGCCAGGGCGTGATCTGCTGGGACATCCTGAGCGGTGGCCTGAAGGCGATCGGCGCCAAGACGGTCATCCTCTGCACCGGCGGAGCCGGTCGCCTGTACACGGGCACGACGAACGCCTACTCGTGCACCGGCGACGGCATGACCATGGCGTTACGCGTGGGCGTGCCCCTGAAGGACATGGAGATGATGCAGTTCCACCCGACCACCCTGTCGCCGTCGGGTGTGCTCATCACGGAGGGCTGCCGCGGCGAGGGCGCCCACCTGCTCAACTCCGAGGGCGAGCGCTTTCTGCAGCGCTACGCGCCGAACGCGATGGAGCTGGCGAGTCGCGACGTCATCTCCCGCGCCGAGCAGACCGAGATCGACGAGGGGCGCGGCATCGACGGGGACGTGCTGCTCGACCTCCGCCACCTCGGAGCGGAACGGATCCTGGAGCGCCTCCACGGGACGCGGGAGCTGTCCATGACCTTCGCCGGGATCGACCCGATCCACGAGCCAATCCCGGTGCGACCCGGCTCTCACTACCACATGGGCGGCATCGACACGGATCTGGAGGGCAAGACGATTCTCGACGGCCTTTACGCCGCGGGGGAGTGCGCCTGCGTCTCCTGCCACGGCGCCAACCGCCTCGGTGGGAACGCGCTCATGGAGACGATCACGTTCGGCCGCCGAGCTGGCGCCGCTGCCTCCGACTGGGCGATGTCGCACACGACTGTGACGGTGCCAGACTCGTTGCTCGCCGACGCCGAGCGCGAGCTCGGCGAGCTGCTCGAGCGCACTGACGGCGAGCGCCCGTACGCGATCCGCGACGAGATGGCCTCGACGATGCACCAGAACTTCGGCGTGTTTCGCCGGGAGGACCAGATGGAGCGGGAGGGTGAGATCATCGCCGCGCTCCGTGAGCGCTACCAGCGGGTCATCGTCGACGACAAGGGCATGGTCTTCAACACCGATGTCACGCAGGTGCTCGAGCTGGGCTTCCTGCTCGACCTCGCGGCCTGCATGATCCCGGCCGGGCTGGCGCGGAAGGAGAGCCGCGGCGCGCACGCTCGGCCGTACGACTACCCGGATCGCGACGACGAGAACTACATGAGGCACACGATGGTCACGTGGGAGGACGGCCAGCCGAAGCTCGACTGGGCCCCCGTACGCGTGACGAAGTGGCCTCCCGGCGAGCGGAAGTACTGACAGCCCATGGGCGCCGGGAGACGTGTAGCCCTGCTCGCCGCAGCTCCGGCAGCCGCCATCGCGCTGGCGGCCTGCGGTGCGGACGACGACTCCGCACCCGAGGGCGGCGAGAACCCTGTCGCGGCGGCCGCGGCCAGGACGCTTGCGGCCGAGAGCTCGAGGTTCGCGCTCGTCGCCACCATCGACGTCACGGCGCTGGGCGTGGACGTCTCCGGAGAGTTCACCGCCGAGGGGGAGTTCGAGTTCGCCGAGGGACGCGGGCGATACACACTCGACCTGACGGACCTCGTCGGCCAGCTCGGCGTGCCGGGAAGCGCTACCGGGGAGGTGCTCCGGGAAGACGACGTCGTCTACCTGAACTTCCCGCTGCTCGCGCTGCTCGCACCCGGCGGAAACGAATGGATCAAGATCGACCTCGGCTCCGACGCCGAGCTCGCCGGGTTCGACCTCGGAAGGTTCAACGAGCTCGTCGACCCCGCGCTGTACCTGGCCTACCTGCAGGCGGCCAGCGAGGACACGGAGGACCTCGGTTCCGAAGACGTGAGCGGGACGGAGACCACGCACTACCGGACGACGATCGACCTCGAGCTTGCGCTGGAGACGGCCCCAGCGTCCCAGCAGTCGACGATTCAGGCGCTCATCGACGCGGGAACGACGCTTCTGCCCGCCGACGTCTGGATCGACGGCGACGGCCTCGTGCGCAAGATCTCGTTCGAGTTCCCTGCCACCGACCAGCCCGGTACCGGCTCCGTGTCCATGGAGCTGTCCGACTTTGGCGTCGACGTGACCTTCGACACCCCTGCCGCCGACGAGGTGACAGACATCGGAGAGCTGCAGGGCGAGGTCGGCGGAGCCTCGACCTCGTAAATCTTGCTTGGTAGCTGAAGAAAGGACGGACGTGTGGACGTAGCGCTCAAGATCTGGCGGTATAACCCCGAGTCAGGCGAGCGGGCAGTAAAGCTCTACGAGTTCGAGGCGCCCGAGTGGGCGTGTCTCCTCGACTGCCTCGATATCGTCAAGGACCGCCTCGACGGCTCGCTCTCGTACCGGAAGAGCTGCCGGATGATGATTTGCGGCTCCTGCGGGATGCGGATGGACGGTCGGGCGGTACTCGCGTGCAAGGAGCGCATGAAGCCGATCGTCGACGCCGGCCACGTGCCCGTCATCTCGGCCATGGGCAACATGCCCGTCCTCAAGGACCTCGTGGTCGACATGGGCCCGTTCTGGCAGAAGATCCGCGCCATGAAGCCGTGGCTACAGACGGGCTACGAGGAGATCCCGGAGAAGGAGTTCCTCCACTCGCAGCAGCAGATGAACCCGATCCACAAGGAGGCGCTCTGCATCATGTGCGGCTGCTGCGTCTCCGAGTGCAACTCGATGGAGTCGGACCCGGAGTTCTTCGGGCCCGCTGCGCTCGCGAAGGGCTTCCGCTTCGTCGGCGACCCGCGGGACCAGGCGACGGTCGAGCGCCTGGAGTCCTACAACGACGAGCACGGCATCTGGGACTGCACGCGCTGCTATTTCTGCAACGAGCGCTGCCCCAAGGGGGTCGACCCGCGCGACGCGATCGCGAAGCTCGGCGCCGAGTCGGTAAACGTCGGCATCGACCGCGACATGGGAGCGAAGCACGCCAAGTGGTTCGTGCACTCGGCCCGGACGACGGGCTGGCTGCGCGAGACCGAGCTGGTGCCGAAGACGCAGGGAATGCTCGGAGCGCTGAAGGAGATGAAGTTCGCCATGTCCCTCGCCAAGAAGGGCAAGGTGCCGCCGCCGTTCCCGCCCCACGTCGCCGGCCGGGTGCAGGAGGCCCGGGCGCTCCACGACATCGTCCGGTCGCAGGACAAGGGCGGAGCCGCCGGGATCGTCCAGGGCGAGCGAGCGCTCGCCCGTCTCGAGCACGGGCACCCGGAACCCGAAGGGGGCGCGGAGGCGTGAGGGTCGCCTACTACAAGGGCTGCCTCGCCGCGCTGTCGGCGAAGGAGCTCGACATCTCCACCCGCGCTCTCGCGCCCAAGCTCGGGATCGAGCTGGAGGAGCTCGACGCGGTCACGTGCTGCGGAGCGGGCGACATCCACGAGGCCGAGCCCGACTACTACCTCCACCTGAACGCTCGCATCCTCGCGTACGCGGAGGCCACCGGGGCTGACACCCTGATGACGATCTGCAACGTCTGCACGCTCAACCTGCGGCAGGCGGACTTCGAGCTCAAGCACGACGCCGCACTGCGCGTGCGCGTGAACGAGAACCTGAAGGCCGTCGGCGTGCCGCCGTACTCGGGCGGCGTCGAGGTGAAGCATCTCCTGTGGCTGATCGCCGAGGGCGACGGCTACGAGCTGCTCAAGCAGGTTGCCCACAAGGGCCTGCGGGGCCTCAAGGTCGCCCCGTTCTACGGCTGCCAGATCCTGCGGCCGTCGAAGCTCCTCGGCTTCGAGGACCCTGACCGTCCCTGGTCGCTCGAGGCGATCATCGAGGCGTGCGGCGGTCAAGCCGTCGACTACCCGGCGAAGATCAAGTGCTGTGGGTTCCCGATCATCCAGGCACGCGAGGAGCTGGCGCTCGGCGAGCTCATCCAGCCGATCCAGCAGGCGATGGACGCCGGCGCGGACGCGATGGTGACGCCGTGCCCGCTCTGCCACCTCTCGCTCGACGCGTGGCAGCAGAAGCTCGAAGCGCAGACCGGCAGACGGTTCCAGATGCCGATCTTCCATCTGTCGCAGCTCGTCGGGGTCGCGGCCGGCCTCGAGGACTCCGAGCTGCGCTTCAAGCGTCACGTGGTCCCGATGGCGCCGGTGCTCGACAAGCTGCGGGCCTGAGCCGATGGGGGCGCGCCTCGTGATCGTGCTCGGAGCGCTCGCCGCGCTCGCCCTCGTCCTGCGCAGGCGCCGTGCGCGTCCGGCGTCGTCGCCGCCGCCGGTGCCGGCCTCGGCCGGCTCGCCGGAGGACACCCGGGAGAGCCTGCGCCGCTTCGTGGAGGCCGGCGAACGGATGCGCGAGGGCGAGCAGGCGAGCCCCCAGCCCTGAAGCGCGTTCGGGGAGCGGTCGCGCTTGCGGGGGCGCTGCTCGCGTGGGGCCTCTTCGAGTCGCAATGGCTCGAGCGGCGACTCCTCGAGCTTCCCCTGGCGGCCCTTCCGCCCGAGCTCGACGGGCTCCGCATCGGGCATCTCTCCGACCCGCATCTAGGCTCTCTGTCCCTGAACGGCCGGGTCTTCCGCTCGGCCGTACGCTGGCTCCGGGAGGAGGAGCCGGATCTCGTCGCGGTCACGGGCGACCTGCTCGCGCGGGCTCGCGGCGAGCCGGAGCTGCTTCGCGGCCTTGGCCGGCTGCGCGCAGCGCACGGCGTGTTCGCCGTCCTCGGGAACGTCGACGTCGACGAGACGCGGGACCCGTTCAGCGGGGAAGCTCGAGTCGAGCACCTCCGGGAGGCGGCCGAGCTGCTCGAGGACGTCGCCGCTACGGTCGACGTCCGTGGTCGCCGAATCCAGCTCGTGGGTTGTGCTGCCGAGAGTCGCTGGCGTCCACCGGTCCGGCTCGCCGATCCGACGGCCGACCTGCGCATCCTGCTCGCCCACTTCCCGGACACGGTCGATCGCCTGCCACCCGGGGCGTTCCACCTCGTCCTCTCCGGTCACACCCACGGCGGCCAGATCCGCCTCCCGGCGCCCGGCGGGATGCTTCACCTGTCCGAGCTCAAGCTGCCGCTCCGGCCCGCCTATCCCGAGGGGGTGTTCCGGCTGCCGCAGACGACACTCGTCGTCTCGCGCGGAATCGGCACGACGTTCGTGCCCGTCCGCCTGCTCTCGCGACCCGAGGTGAGCGTCATCGTGCTGCGCCGCACGTGAGCGGGGCGGGCCGGGCCGGCTCGGTGGCGACGGGCATACGATGCCACCCATGGCGTACCGGCTCGAGCCGCTGACGCGCGCCTCGCTTCCGGGGGCTCCGGCCGTCTGCGTCGATTGCGTCTTCTGGCAGTCGAGACTCGGCCGGCCGGTGCCGAAGGACCGCTGGACGGAGCGAGTCGAGAACGACTGGGGCGCGTGGGGGACGCTGTACCGCGCGGAGGGGGAGCGGCTCGTCGGAGTGATCCAGTACGGGCCCACGCAGCTTTTTCCGCGCGCCTTCGAGCTCCCCGCCGGCCCGCCGTCCGAGGACGCCGTCCTCGTCACCTGCGCGTACCTCGTCGATCCCTCGACGCCGTGGGTCATGCAGAGCCTGTTCCTCTCGGCGATCGGGGAAGCGCGCGACCGGAGGATCAAGGCGGTCGAGGCGTTCGGCTACCGCTACCAGGAGGGAACGGCGCCGCAGGAGCGCTTCCTCGTCCACCGCACCGTCTTCCCGTCGGACTTCCTCGCCGACTTCGGCTTCGTGACCGTCCGCAGCGACGGGCGGGTGGAGCTCGCCCGCCTCGAGCTCGCCGGCCTCGTTCTGGCCGAGGAGGGTCGCGTGGCCATGGCGAAGCGCCGGTTCAAGGAGCTGCTCGCTCCCGAGCCCGTGCCCGAGCGATACGGCTAGAGGAGATCTCCAGGCCTCGCGCCGGGCAGCCTCGGCCGGCGCTCGGGAGCCGTCGACGTGTCGAGGAGGGCCTGCGGCGTGGCCTGGCCGGCGGACGCGCACCGCGTAACACGTCGGCCGGCAGACATATCCAACGCCTCGATGATCGGAGCCCGGGCGTCGCACACGGTCGAGGACGGCTTCCCCACTACGAAGCGGCCTGCGCGAGCTATCCTGGCGGCAGGTCGACCCGAGGAGGTCACGATGCTCTCGAGCAGGGAACGACTCGACGCGCCGATCGATGACGCTCGCGCCGACGAGCTGCACCGCCTGGAGACCCTCTGGCAGACGCCGGCTGCGACCGAGCCGGAGCTCGAGGCGCTCTCGCAGCCTCCCAAGCTCGCGGCCAGGGCCCTGGGCAGGCTCGGATGGCTGCTGGCCGCGGCGTGGATCGCCTTCCTCGCGTCCGTGATCCTGCTTGCGCCCGCCTCACCGGAGCAGGCCGCCAGTGCGCCGCTCTGGGTGGAGTCCCTCCTCGCCGGGGTCTGGCTGGCCTTGCCGCTCGCCACGATCGGTGCGCTGTCCCGCTCTGCCTGGCTCGGCTACGGGGCCTCGTTCTGCGCGGCGGGAATGGCGGTCGCGCTGTCCGTCGCGTGCAGGACGACCGGCCACCACGGCGGCTCGTGGTGGCTCTACGAGCTCGGCGGCTCGATCGCCCTGGCAGGGCTCAGCGTGCTCGGCCTGCGGCGGGCTCGCCGGGCGCCGAGCACCGAGTAGCGACGGCGGTTTCAACGGGCCGGGCGGGCCGCGCCTGTTGGCGCCGCCGGAGAGGGAACGCTGGTCTGCGGGGCCGCCGAAGGAGGAATAGGTGGGCCTCGACGATCCATCGAGACCCACCTCCCTCGCTCTACGCAGGAACGGCGATGCCCTGCTGCTCGAGCAGCGTGCGGAGCTGCCCGACGGCGACGTCGGCGTCGACGACCGCACGGATCTGCGTCTCCGCGTAGTACGCAAACGGATGCTCACGGTTGATGCGGCTCAGGGTGTCGGCGTCGGGCACGTCCACGAGCCCGAAGCCGCCGCCGCTGTCGGCGAACCAGGCGTACGCTTCGAGGTACTCGCGGTTGCGGTCGTACCACTCGCGTTCCGCGGCGAGTAGACCGGGAAGGTTCTCCGTGGGCACCTGGTACTTCGGCGTCGATATGACGAGGAACCGCATCTTTTCGACCTCCTACTGAGACGATGAATACGGCCAGGATGCGCTTTGCCGGCGGGGCTCGCCTCCGTGCCGGTACCGAACTTCGCGAGGACGCGTACCGAACTTCAGGCGAGACCGTTTGCGAGTGCACGTGCGGTCGCGGCTGCCCGTGCCGTCCGTCCCGAGACGCCGATCTTCGAGTAGATGCTCGCGACGTGGGACTCGACCGTGCGCACGCTCAGCACCAGCTCCGCCGCAATCTCCTCGTTCGAGCGTCCCTGTGCCAGCATTCGAAGCACCTCGCGCTCGCGGCGAGTCAGTGCGTCTGGTCTCCGTCGCATCTCCGGAGGGTTCGGCATGGCCACTCCGAGACCGGCCAGCTCGGCAATCGCGCCGCTCTCCGCTTCATGCGCTTCTTCTTCCCGACCGAAGGCACGGAGCGCTGCCGCGACCTCGAGACGGGCGACGAGGGCCTCGGCGCGCACGCCGCTCTCGCGGAACAGGTCCGCGGCATCCACGAGGGTGGCCACGGCGAGCTCGGATCGAGCGTGGACCTGGACTCGACCCCGGGCAAGCAGGGCGGCGGCGCGCAACGGCGCGGTGCCGACGGAATCCGCGATTGCCGCCAGCTCCTCGGCGGCCCGCTGCGCCTCTCGCGTCCGACCGAGCAACAGTCGTGCGCGGACAAGCAGCTCGAGCGCGGGGACCCGCATCAGGCGATCGTCCTCGCCGATACGACGTAGATACCGCTCCGCTTCCTCGACTCCGCGCCGAGAGTCGCCACGGTCGAGGGAGAGCGCCGCGGTAACGATGCCGGCGAGCGGGTGGCCGACGGTCTCGGCCAGCAGGGCTTCGGCCTCGTCGAATCGCCGCTGACGGCGCCGCAGCTCGGCTAGCCGGACGAGGCTGTCGGAGGCGTCTCTGCCCGCCTTCGTGAGATCGCGACTGGCGGCGGCAAGCGCCTGCTCGGCCTCGTTCCAGGCGCCACGCCAGACAAGCACCTCTCCGTAGTAGTTGCGGCACATCGTGAAGATCTGGACGTCCCCGAGCCGCGTGGCGATCTCCTCCACCCGCCGGCACCACTCGCCTGCCCGATCGAAGTCGCGGACACGCTTGCAGGCGTCGATCAGGTGGCAGCAGATGAGCTCGACGAACCTCACGTCCTCTACCTCGCCCGCGACCGCGGCCGTCGTTGCCTCGTCCAGGTGGCGCATCCCCTCCTCGACATCGCCGGACGCAACGAGCGCGAGCCCGTCGAGCGCCAGCAACAGCATCTCGCCGGGCAGGTAGTCGAGCTCGCGAGCGATGGCGAGTCCCTCGGCGGTCAGGACGAGTGCTTGTGCCGGGTCGTGCGCTCCGTTGAGCACAAAGCTCGCACGAAGGTAGGTGAGCATCCCGTGCTCGTAGCCGAGCGGCACGTGCTCCAGGAGGTGGCTAGCACGCTCGAGCCAGCCGCCGGCCTCGGCAGGGCCGCGGAAGATCAGGCAGTCGACCGCGAGCTCGAGAGCGAGACGCGAGGCTCGACGATCGTCGCCGAGGTGGCGTGCCAGCCGGTAGCCGCGCTCGTGGGCTTCCAGCGCTGTCGGCGCGTCGAGCTGCGCGGCGGCCGCGATGCCAAGACCCAGGAGCGCGTCTGCAGTCTCTTCCTTGGCCAGCGCCGCCTCGAACTGCGCCCGAGCCCTCTGCCACGCACCCTGCTGAAGCGCTGCTTGCCCAGCTTCGAGTGCGCTTGCGACCTGATGTTTCGCCGTGCCCTCCGTACGCCAAGAGTACGCCTACGGGCGCGAAGGTGATGGACCGTCCCTGGATAGATAGCGCTGGTCAAGCGACGTGGCCCGAAGCAGCCCGCGTCTCCCAGCCGAGCGGGTCCGACAGCTAGCCGGGCAGCAGGCGCCGCTCGAGCAGGCCTTCGGCGATCTGCACGGCGTTGAGCGCCGCGCCCTTGCGCAGGTTGTCGTTCACGATCAGCAACGCCAACCCGTTCGCCGCGGTCGGGTCGCGCCTGATCCTGCCGACGTGCACCCGATCGGTTCCCGAGACGCTGCCGGGGGTCGGCGCATCGGCGAGCGTGACGTTCTGCGCCTCGCGAAGCACTGCCTCAGCCTCGGCGGGCGCCAGCGGCGACTCGGTCTCGAGCCAGACCGCCTGGGCGTGACCGACCATGACGGGAACACGCATGCAGCTCGCGTGGAGGGGCAGCTCCGGGCGGTCGAGGATCTTGCGGGTCTCCTCGCGAAGCTTGAACTCCTCCGAGAGTTCACCGGCGTCTCCTTCGGGGGCCCAGTCCATCGCGAGGTCGGCCTCCGTCGTGCTCGTCTCGCGCAGGCGCTGGATGCTCGCGTCGCCCGCCCCCGATACCGATTGGTACGTGGCCAGCCGAACACGGGAGATACCCGCCGCCTCGTCCAGCGGTTTGAGCACGCACGAGAGCTGCAGCGCCGAGCAATTCGGGTTCGCGACGATGCGGCTTCCCGCTTCGACGGCGTAGTCGTTCACGCCGGCTGCCACCAGCGGGATTCCCGGCGTGAGCCGGTAGGCGTCCGACTTGTCGATCGCGACGGCGCCGCCTTCGACCGCGTGCGGGACGAGCTCCCGGCTGGTGGCCGTGCCGACCGAGAAGAAGCACACGTCCAGTTCGCCGGAAGCTAGCGCGTCCGGCGAGGCTTCCTCGACGAGAAGGGTGGATCTCCCGAACGGCGCACGTCTTCCGGCTGATCGCGAGGAGGCGTAGGCTCGCACGTTCTCGAAGCCCCGATCCGCGAGCAGGGCGAGCGTGACCGTGCCTACGGCACCGGTCGCACCGACGACGCCGATGCGGACCCCGTTCCCGTCTGCCCGACTCACGGCGCCGGCTCGGCGAGGTCGAAGACGTCGTGCAAGGCCCGCACCGCGTTCTCGACCTCCTCGTGTGGGACGTAGAACGCGATCTTGATCGGCGACGTCGAGATGAACTGGGGCTCGACCCGAATACCGCGCAGTGTCCGGAACGTGAGCGCCGCGATCCCGGGGTGGCTCTTCATGCCGGCGCCGACGACGCTGACCTTGCCGAGGTCGTCGTGCTCGGACCACGTCACTCCGAGGCGATCGAGCACGCCGCCCGTGACGACCCTGTCGTCGAGCGGCGCAGAGAACACGATCGTGTCGGCGCTCGTCTGGATGATCGTGTCGACGTTCACGTTGCCGTCGGCGAGAGCCGAAAGGAGGTCGGCGGGGGAGACGCCGTGGACGCGGTAGACCGCCTCCTCGAGCGTGTGTGTCACGCCCGAGATGGTCGCCCGCTCCAGTCCTGCGTCTTCGTCCATCACCCAGGTGCCCGCTCCGTCTGCAAACGTCGAGCGCACGTGCACCCGAACGCCGTGGTTGCGGGCGAACTCGACCGAGCGTAGCTGAAGGACACGCGCGCCGGAGGACGCCAGCTCGAGCATCTCGTCGTAGGTCACCGCCGGCAGCTTGCGCGCCGCCGGCACGACGCGTGGGTCGGCGCTGAAGACGCCGTCCACGTCCGTGTAGATCTCGCAGGCGTCCGCGGCGAGCGCGGCCGCGAGCGCCACTGCGGTCGTGTCGGTACCGCCTCGCCCGAGGGTCGTGATGTCGCGCGCCTCGAGCGACATGCCCTGGAAGCCGGCGACGAGCACGATCCGCCCGGCGTCGAGCGCCTGGTGGATCCGCCGCGCCCGGATCTCCACGATCTTCGCCTTGCCGTGCGTCGTGTCCGTGATGATCCCGGCCTGCGACCCGGTGAGCGAGATCGCCTCACGGCCGAGGTCGCCGATCGCCATCGCGACGAGCGCGCACGAGATCCGCTCGCCGGTCGAGAGGAGCATGTCCAGCTCGCGCGGATCGGGTTGCGGCGACACCTCCTGCGCGAGCCGGTTCAGCTCGTCCGTCGTCCGGCCCATGGCCGAGATCACGCCGACCACGCGAGCCCCGCGCTCGCTCGCGGCCACGAGCCGCTGCGCTACGAGCCCGATCCGCTCCGGGTCGCCGACAGACGTGCCGCCGAACTTCATGACGACCGTGTCGTACACGGGTTTCGCGTGCCCGTCGGCCGCCGGGGCCGTTGCGATCTGGGACGGCGCCATGGGGTGAGTGTACGGCGGCGGGTGGCCTGCCCCTGCAGGCATGGCGCTTCGGGCCATCTTGCGCGTGCCTGCAATTCCCGTCAGCATCGAGGCATGTTCGTGAGGCCGCGCGACCTCGTTCCCGTCAACCAGGACCTGACCCAGATCCTGGTGATGTTGATGGGACTCGACGCTAAGCTGGACGAGATCAGACATCTGCTCGGAGAGGACGACGATGGCGAAGAGGAAGCGCCCGGACCCTGAGGAGGAAGCCCGGCGGCGCGCCGAAAACGAGGAGTTCCGGCGGCAGATGCAGGCATACATCGACCGCCGCATCGAGCAGAACCGGGCGCTCGTCGAGCGTTACGAGCGGAAGCGCCAGCGGCTCAACCGCTGGTCGCTCGGTCTCCTGGGCCGCGCGTAGCGTAGCCCTGAGACGCGTCGATCTACATCTCGCGCCGGCCGGCCAGGGCGCGGCCGAGCGTAACCTCGTCGGCGTACTCGAGGTCGCTGCCGACCGGGAGGCCGCTCGCGAGTCTCGTCACGCGCGCCCGCCCGCGCAGCCGCTCGGCGATGAACGCGGCCGTCGCCTCGCCGGTCATGGTCGGGTTGGTGGCGACGACGACTTCCTCGATGCCGTTGCGCTCGACCCGGGTCAGGAGCTGGTCGATGCGGAGATGCTCCGGGTCGACGCCGTCGATCGGCGAGAGCGCGCCGCCGAGGACGTGGTAGAGGCCGCGAAACTCGCCCGTGCGCTCGAGCGAGACGAGATCGGAGGGCTGCTCGACGACGCACACCACGCTGTGGTCGCGCCGCGCGTCGCGACAGATCCCGCACAGCTCCTCCTCCGTGAGGTTGCCGCACTCCCTGCAGAAGCCGACGCGTTCCTTCGCCTCCCGGATCGCGTCGGCGAGCGCCAGCGCTTCCTCCTTGGGCACACGCAGGAGGTGGAATGCGAGCCGCTGGGCCGTTCGCGTGCCGACGCCGGGGAGCCGCGTGAGCTGGGCGATCAGGTTCTCGACGACGGGGCTGAGCAATTTGCCTACCTCGGTGGAGCCGGCCGATCCGGACACTCCATGGTAGGGACGGGCGCTGTCGTCGCGTGTCGCGCGCGGCGCTGACATGCAAGTGTAGACTTGCCTATCAGGTGCGGGATGGACATCCTCTTCAAGGCGCTCGCGGACGACACGCGGAGGAAGATCCTCGACGAGCTGACCGAGCGGAACGGGCAAAGCCTCTTCGAGATCTGCTCGCGCCTGGCCATGAAGCACCAGCTCGGCTCGTCGCGGCAGGCGATCTCGCAGCATCTCGCGGTCCTCGAGGCGGCCGGGCTGGTCGAGAGTCGCCGCCAGGGTCGGTACAGGTTCCACTACGCGAACACGAAGCCGCTCGAGCGCATCGTCAAGCGGTGGCCGAGCACCGAAAGGGAGGAATCGGCATGAGAATCAACGTGACGAGCGTCTTGGTCGACGATCAGGACAAGGCGCTCCGCTTCTACACCGACGTGCTCGGATTCGTGAAGAAGACGGAAGTACCGCTGGGTGACGCTCGCTGGCTCACGGTCGTCTCTCCCGACCAGCCGGACGGAACGGAGCTGCTGCTCGAGCCGGACGGGCACCCCGCCGCCGCGCCCTTCAAACAGGCTCTCGTCGAGGACGGGATTCCCTTCACGTCATTCGCCGTCGACGACGTCCACGAGGAGTTCGAGCGGCTTCGCGGCCTCGGCGTGGTTTTCACGCAGGAGCCGGTCGCTATGGGCTCCGTGACGACTGCCGTATTCGACGACACCTGCGGCAATCTGATTCAGATCGCGAGCATGCAGTAGCCTCGAGGCCGGCTGGGACGGCGACCCGAAGCCGCAGCAAGCTGACGAGGGAGCGAGTGTCAGAGGCCGGGGAGGCCGAGACCGCCAAGGTCGCCGAGCGACCCGCCGAGCTTCGACTGCATGAGGTCCTGCGCGTTCCGGAGGGCCTCGTTGACCGCAGCCAGCACGAGGTCCTGGAGCATCTCCGGGTCCTCGGGGTCGATCGCTTCCGGGGCGATCGTCACCTCGACGATCTCGCCCGACCCAGTCGCTTTCACTTTCACCATGCCGCCGCCCGCGGAGGCTTCGACCATCTCTTTCGCGAGGTCCTCCTGCGCGCGCGCCATCTGCTCCTGCATCTCCTGCACTTGTTTCAGCATCTTGTTCATGTCCATCTTCATGGCGGCTCCTTTATTCCTCGGGAGGTAGCTCGTGGGCGTCGAACGTGTCCTTGAACAGCGAGACGAACTGCTCCTCGCCCGCAGGCTGCGGCTCGTCGTCTTCTTCACCGGCCGACGGTGCTTGCCCGATCGCGAAGTCGAGCGCGAGACGGGCGCCGGTGATCTCGCGCAGGACCTCGACGAGTAGCTCGGCGTTCTTCGGCTCCTCTGCGAGGTTGCGGTGGAACGAGGCCGAGGGCGGGAACTCGATGACGAGACGACCGGCCTCGAGCACCGCCGGACGCGCTTCGCGCAGGACGGAGGCCGCCGGGATCGAGCGCTTCTCGACCTCCACGACGACTGCCGTGTCCCAGGCTTGACGTAGCTGGTCGAGGTCGAGCGAGGACGTGCCAGGCCCGGTCTCTGTGGCTGACTCGGCGTCGGCTTCCACCGCCGGCGCCTCGACCTCGGGCGGCGGATCCGCGTCGGCCGGCGCGTGGGGCGACGTCGCTGCCCGCGCGGCCGGCGGCGGCACCGAGCTGCGTCCGCCTCTGGCCTCGAGCCGCTCGATCCGCTGCAGCAGCGCTTCGCGAGAGAGGTCATGCTCGGGCTGCGTCACCTTCACGAGCGCGAGCTCGAGCGGAAGCCGTGGGTCGCCGCCCTGGCGCATGTCCTCCACGGCGACCGCGAGCAGGTCCACGAGCCGCAGCACCTCGGTTGCGCCAAGCTGGCTCGCCTGCGCGCGCAGGCGTTCACGGGCGTCGTCCGTCACCGGGATGGAGTCGGGCACCTCTCCCATGTGCTGGACGAGCATGAGGTGGCGTAGGTGCTCGAGCAGGTCGGTGACGAGGCGGCCCATGTCGTGTCCCTGGTCGGCGAGCTCCTCCACGAAGGTCAAGAGCCCGGCCGTGTCCTGGTCGACGACCAGGTCGAGCAGTCGGAAGAGGGCGTCGTCGTCGATCGCGCCGAGCAGCTCGAGCACTGCGGGGACGGACACGTCGCCGGCAGTCGACGACGCCAGCTGGTCGAGCGTCGAGACCGCGTCGCGGAAGCTGCCGCGGGCGCTGCGGGCGACGAGCGACAGGGCGGCATCGGTCGTCTGGATCTCCTCGCCGTCGGCGACGACGCGAAGCACTCGCGTCAGCTCACCGAGTCGTGGACGCTCGAAGCGGAATGTCTGACAGCGCGACCGGACCGTCGGGAGCATCTTCGAGAGATCCGTCGTGCAGAAGATGAAGACGAGGTGCGGCGGCGGCTCCTCGATCAGCTTCAGGAGCGCGTTGAAGGCTGCGTCGGTGAGCTGATGCGCCTCGTCCAGGATGTAGACCTTTTTGCGCCCTTCGACCGGCTGGAGGATCACGTGGTCGCGGATCTCGCGGATGTCGTCGATCCCGCGCTGGGACGCCGCGTCCATCTCGACGACGTCGAGCGACGTGCCCGCCGCGATCGTCCGGCAGGAGTTGCACTCGCCGCAAGGCGACGTCGTGGGCCCGTTGACGCAGTTGAGCGCCTTCGCGACGATCCGCGCCATGGACGTTTTCCCGGTCCCGCGCGGGCCGGCGAACAGGTACGCCTGCCGCACCTGGTCTCGCTCGATCGCGTTGCGCAGCGTGCGCACGACCGCCTCCTGACCGACCACCTCGTCGAAGTCCTGGGGCCGGTACTTCCGGTAGAGCGCGGTCACGGGTCCATGCTAGAGGAGTGGCTGCCACGGAGGCGCCCGTCCCCCGGCGGGTAGAAAGCGCCGGCCGCGCACCTTCCGTCGAGGGCGCGTCCGGGGCGGTGCCCGCGACGCTCGCTCTGGCCAGGCTGCTCCGCGGCGCCTAGACGGCTCCGCTTAGCGCTGCTTCCTTCCGGACCTGACGCGGTTCACAGGCATCCATCGCGCGGAACCTGGCCGTCATCGCTCGCGTGCGCAAGCCCTACCCCGAAAACACTGCCCCCTCGAGAAGGAATTCAGCCCCGCTGTAGCGGATTGCGGGTTCAGGGAACCGCTAGCTCCCCGCCTAGCGCGACCGGCCTCGAGATGGTAGCAGCGTGCCACGGGCGCGCAACGGGCCACGCGGTCATGCCTGAACGGCGCTGGTATTCTCGGCCTCTCGGGGCGCATAGCTCAGCGGGAGAGCGCCCGCTTCACACGCGGGAGGTCGCTGGTTCGATCCCAGCTGCGCCCATTCCGGCGTTCGTGTCCATGCGGAAATGGCTTCGTTGAGCCAAACCAGATGTGCGAGATGGGCAGGCAGTGCGCGAGTAATGCTCCCCCCGGTGCTCCCCCGATCGTGGGGTCGAGTTCGGCGGGGAACCCCGGCCCCCCCGCCCGGGCCCGACCGCCCGCGAGATACGAAATCCCACGCGGACCGGATTTCTAAAAGTCGTATGTGAGAACCTATTACCCTGGCCTCTCATATCCCTACGACAGGCCAGGAGCTAGCCGAAGCGTTCCGGGCGTTCGAGGCGGGGACGGCGTGGGCTGCGAAGGCTAGAGGCGAGGCGCACTCTCGATCGGGATGCTGGCCCGGGGGGCCCCCGACCCGAGCTTGAGGCTAACGTCGAGAAGGATCCGTGGCGGGGAGCGGCCTTGGAGACCTTTCGGCCAGCGTGTGGGCCAGTCCGGTCAGCCTCCTCAACCGGCGTCGGAGTACCGCGCCCTGCGCCTCCACGACCCGGGGGATATGGCTTCCGCCGTCAGGCGGTTCCAACGTGCTCAGCCCGTCGCGCGTCCCCGTCGGGGGTATCTGGGCGCGTTTGAGACCTATGGCGCCCGAGCGATTCGACGTGGTCGTCATCGGCGACGGGCAGGCCGGACAGGCCGTAGGACGCCAGCTTGCCCGTCGCGCAGTGAGCTACGTCGCCCTTGCGGGTTACGGCTTAGCTTGCTCCCTGTGATTGCATGTTCTTCTCAACGACCTCCATTGTCTTTGCGAGCTCGGCCGTGGGATGGAACTCGACCACCTCGGAGCCGGCGTATAGGTGCGGTGTGTGCCCGGGCGGCGCGTAGTAGGCGTCGCCTGTCTCGTAGGTCTCCTCGTGGCCGTCTGTGAACGTGAACGTCAGCTTGCCCTTGACCACGTAGCCCCAGTGAGGGCATTGGCAGCGGTCGTCCGGGAGCCCTTTGAATAGCGGCGCCAGATCGGCGTCTGCGGTGTAGGTCTCGAACCCGACCGAGTAGCCGCCGTCGAAGTGCTCGAAGTGCCCTTCGTAGCCCTCGACCTCGACCGTCTCGGATGCCGTCTCCTTCGATGCCTTAGGCATCTGGGTCTCCTTTCACGAGCGTTTGCGTCCTGGATCAGTGCGCCGCTGTGGGATCGTCACGCGCTTCACCCGTGGCGGTGTTGCGATCGATCGCCGACGGCCGCCCGGCCAGTTGGAACGGCAACTCGGCGAGGGGCGTTGCGCAACCGTGCCTCGTAACGGGCTTCCGGCCCTGGCCCGACCTGGCGGACATGATCTACCCGCGTGCGTACTCCTCGGCGGACTTCGACTCAAACTCGTAGCCGACGAATGCCTCGTTGCCGACCACGTGAGCGTCGTGGCCGGGTTCGATTACGTACGTCTGGCCCGGACCGATCTCGAGCTCGGTGCCGTCGTCGTGTGTCACGTGCATGCGGCCGGACTGCACGATCCCGACGTGTCGCAGCTGGCAGCGATCGGTGCCAACGATTGGCTTGATGCACTGGGACCATCTCCAGCCGGGCTCGAGCGTCATGCGAGCCGCGGTCGAGCTCCCGATCCGCACGATCTCCACACGCGTCTTGTCCGGCGTGCGGGTCTCGTCGGGCGGGTCAAACGCGCGTGCTTCAACACCAGCCATGGGCACCTCCATGCTCCAAGTATTAGGGCGCCGAATCCTAGACCGAACCCCTACGATTGCGCTCGTCATACCTAGCGATCACGGGAGGCTCAGATGGGGCTCGCGCGTGTGGTGACCTTTGATGGCGTCGACACGGACCGGATAGAGCAGCTGCGCAAGGACATGGCCGAGGGCGAGCCGCCGGAGGGCCTACCCGTCAAAGAGGGCATCGTGCTCCACGACGCCGAGAACGGCAAAGCCATGGCGATCCTCTTCTTCGACAACGAGGACGACTACCAGCAGGGCGACGCGACGCTCAACGCGATGCCGGCAGACGACACTCCCGGCCAGCGCACGTCAGTGACGAAGTACGAGGTCGCGATCCGCATGACGACATGACGCGGGTCGACGAGCCAACCGTCGCGCGACCCAAGGGAAGACCGTTCGTTGTCGATCCTGCGACGCCTGGAATGGTGTCGTGACTGGGGCCTGTCTCTGCGGGGGCGTCCGCTTCGAGGTCGCCGAGGACTTCGAGACTGTGGTCGCGTGCCATTGCACGACCTGTAAGAAGATCTCGGGTGGCGCCGGCACGGTCAGTGGACGAGTCCGCGCATCGGCGGTTCACGTGCATACGGGCGAGGAGCTGCTGAGGACATACCAACCCGCGGAGGGAACGGGCAAGACCTTCTGCTCCGGCTGCGGATCCAACATTTTCGGCGGCGGATGGCCGGATGCCGAACGCGTCAGCGTCCGCCTGAGCACGCTTGATGAACCGTTCGAGCGTAAGCCAGAGACCCGTATCTACGTGCGCTCGGTCGCGCCCTGGGAAACCCTCCCCGACGACGGAGCCAACCGCGCCGACACACGTCCAACCCGCTTCTGAACGCAAACACCGGCGCCAGCGCATAGGCCAGCCGAGGCCCGTGCCATGACGCCCAGCAAAGCAGGCTTTATGTCAAGAAGCGCCTGGCTGGTTCACACAGTCGCGAAGGGCGAAGGCCCGACATCGGTCGGCGTCGGTCACGGGGGGTTTCGCTGCCCCCGAGGGAGCCGCCAGACGAAGACGACCGAGGCCCCGCCCGCGAGAACTTGCGAGGAGAACTCGGGGGCGGGCTCGGCCGCAGTCGGCCCCACCGGAGGTAGGTGGCGGAGCCGGAAGGTGGAGCCTAGCCCGTCGCCTGATGGCGTGCGGAGCCAGGCGCTGCGTGCGCTGACCGAGGAGCTCGAGCGCCGAGCCCGAGCTTCCGGGTAAGGGGAGGGGGGCCGCGGACGACGGCCCCCAGACCGAAGCGGCCTGGATGGACAGCGAAGGGATGACGCCCCTGATCGAGCGTCACGCCGCAAGTGCCCGCCCCGGCCTTCGTCGGGCCGATACTAGCGCGTCTTTCTCCGTCCGAGGGGTTGCGGACTGGTGGGTGCCCGGTATCGATCGAGGAGTCGCCGTTTCGCGTTGGCCGAGCGCGCGAAGCCACGTCCGCATGGAGGGGCGTCGACGTAGCGCGCCCCCTCCTTTTCTTGTAGTGGGGTTTGTATAGGGCTACGATGGCGCGCCCGGTCCGGCAGGCCGCAGGGATCGGGGCCGCGGTGAGCGATATACCCGCGGCGAGAGAGCCGGCTAATGGGAGGGGAAGGGGGCCGCCTCAACCCCTCCGGCCGGCCCGGTGGGGGTCGCGCGGGACGGTGTCGCCATCTACCAGCCGTCTACTAGGAGGGATTGGCGAAACGACAGGGACATGCCAAGGTGTTCCCTTCGGGGCCGCCGAGCGCAGCTTGGGCATTACTCGCCGTCTTCGTCGATGTCCGACTGGGGCGCGCCCCTCCGGCCCAAGACGTGCGCCATGGACAGGGGCTACGACAACAACCGTCTCATGGACGAGACGAGCGAGCGCGGGTGTGTCCCCCATAGTCTCACTTCGCAAGGGCCGCCCGAGTCCGGGCTGTTCCGCTCGCCGCGTAGTCACCGCGCTGCGGCTGCTGATCACGGGTAGGGTCTGCTCGACCCCGAGCATGGAGGATTGCGGCATGAGCATCGTTGTGCGCTTTCACCCGTCGAACGCCACAAAGGAGAAGTACGACGAAAGCCTGCGGCGTATGGAGGAAGCTGGAATATGGCCTGATCCGCCCGGGCTTGAAGTCCACGTTGCGTTCGGGCCTGACGACGACCTGCGTGCCAGCGAAATATGGAGTTCGCGCGAGCAGTTCGAGGCTTACGGCGAGAAGTTGATGCCCATCCTCAGCGACATGGGCATCGAGTTCTCGGCCGAACCTGAGATTTTCGAGGTTCAGAATCTCGTCAAGCCCTAGACGAGTCTCCTTTCCTCAATCGTTTCGCAAAGCCCTCCTGGACTAGGCGTCAAGCCGCGCCGCGCGCCACCCAGGCCTTCGCCGAGACTACGAACGGTGGCTCCGGCAGCCTCTCCCTGCAGAGCTCGCGCAATGCCGTGCGCCGATCGGGCTCGAGGCCGGCGACGTGCGCACCCGACGGGGCGACGCCGAGCGTGAACGGCTCCCACCAGTCCTCGAACGTGGCGTGCTCGACGTCCACCGCGACGGCGCTGTCGACGATGTCGCCGATTCCAGCCGCGCGAAAGAGGTCGGCCAGGTGGCCGGCCCTGCTGCCGGGGCAGACAGACCCAGTCTCGACCTCAGGATCGAGCGCTTGGGCGGCATCCCAGAACGGACCGATCGGGCCGCCGTCGGTGAAGTCCCACACGCATGCGGCGACGACGCCGCCGTCCCGCGTCACCCTCGCCATCTCGCGGAGGCCTGCGACCGGATCGTCCATGACGTTGACCACGAGCTGGGCGAGCGTCGCATCGAAGCAGCCTCCTTCGAACGGCAGATCCTCAGCCGGCGCGCGGATGACCTGGACTCCGGGATGGCGGCCGCGTAGGGCCGCGACGAATTCCTCGGACGGGTCGACCGCCGTGACCCGTCCCGGCCTGGCCCTCCGGGCGAGCTCCGCGGTCAGCGCACCGGGGCCGCATCCGACGTCGAGGACCCGGCCGTCGAGCGGGAGTCCGGCGAAATCGGCGAAGGGCACCGCCAGCGGCCTCGAGTAGCGGCCCATGAACCGGTCATAGGCATCGGCATCGCTCAAGCTCACTTCTTCTCCTTCGGCGGCAACGCGCGGGCGAAAGCGACGCTCTGCATAGCCCAGGGCTCGAGCGCTCGCTTCGTGGAGACCGACTCGGCATCAACCCGAAGCCAGCCCTTCATCTCGCGTCCGCGCATCTCAAACGGTCGCGCACCGGGCTTGGCGAGGAGAGCCTCGGTCTCCTCCTTGGAGCAGTGGATCATCAGGCCACCCTCGCCGCTGACCCCCACCGCCATGTGGCCGTCGATCATGAAGCCGATGCCGCCGAACATCTTCTGCTCGGTGTAGCCGTCCTCGGAGGCGATCAGCTCGCGGATCCGGTTGGCGAGATCCTCGTCGTAAGCCATCGTGACAATCATGGCGCATGGGGCCTTGACGCCGATAATCGGGCTTCGCCTGCTCGCCCTCGCCGCCGGGCTTCGGCATAACGCCGAGATCGGTCAACCTGGCCTGTGTTTCAGCGCCGACGGCCACAAATTCGGAATCAACCATCTAGTGCTCGAGGTGGTCGAGGTCGAGCTCGAGATGTCGTCGAGCTAGCGCGCCGTTCCCTGTGATCTGTCCGCCAGGGCTGTGGTAGCGAGAGGGGCGTTACTCCGGCGGCACTGTTCCGGAATCTGCCCTCCGGGAAGGTCGCCGTCCGGGGCCGCGCAGGCACCGACGCGCGCCTCGCCTGTTCGGCCGACCCTGCCCCCCGTTGGCCGGGTACCTGCGTGCGTTGGTCAGGCTCGAGCGGTCGTAACTGGCCGGACCTTGTAATCACGCGGCTGCTCTGCGACGCTCCGATCGTGCCCGTTCAGGTCGCGCCATGATCGAGGCGAGCCGAGAGCACCTGGGTTGGGTTCTGCACGAATCCGGGCCAGAGAGCGCAGATCACATCGTCCTTCTGCTTCCCGGAGCGCTCTGCACGGCGGCCTTCTACGACGACCTGCTTGCGGAGCCGAGCATGAGCAAGGCGCCGATCCGCTTCGTTGCGACCACGGTTGCCGGATTCGGCGGGACCGCTCCTCCCACGGATATGAGCATGGAGAGCTACTCGAAGCTCGCCGGAAAGCTGGCCTCGGATGTTGGCTGCGACGCTGTCGTCGGCCACAGTCTCGGTGCCAACATCGCAATCGAGATGGCGTCCGCCGGAGAATTCTCGGGGCCGCTGGTACTTCTGTCACCCAGCTTCTCGCGCACTGACGAGTCCAGGGTCCCGCGCGCGCTCGATCGCCTCAGCCGTGTACTCGGGCACCTGCCCTATTCGCTGATGCTGAAGATCATCGGTCCGGCCATGAAGAGCGGCTTGCCGTCGGCCCGCCGCGAAGCACTGATCGCCGAGTTGAAGAAGAACGACCCTCATTTCATCCGCCGACAGACCCATCTGTATCTCGAGTACCTCGACCGTCACGGCTCGCTCGCCCCGCGTTTTGCCGACTCGGGCGTGCCGGCGTGGGTCGTGTACGGCGAGAGCGACGACGTCGGAATCACCGACGACGAGCGAGACGTGCTCGAGGCGAGTCCTCACGTGAGCATCGTCAGGATCTCCGACGCGGGACATTTCACCCTCAACCAGCAGCCCGGAGAGATCGCCAAACTCGTCCTCGAGGCGGTAACAAGCACGGCGCCCCGCTGAGAGGAATGGACGTGGCTGGCAGCCGGCCGGCCCAAGCGCTGACCCCGAGCCGTTCGCCTCCCCCACCTTCGCGCCCCGGGGCAGCTCGAGCCTGTCCGGCCCGCCCCTGGCCCCCGTTGAGGCAGTACTTGGGCGCGTTGGTAAGGAGGGCGCCCCCGGTTCGAGTCCGGAAGAGAGCTTCGCGGAAATGCCTGCAAAAGCAGCCAATAATTTGTCTATTCCGTAAACGCCTGTCACGCTCGGGCACTCGCGGGCACTACCTGAAGTTCCCTCACCGCACGTGCGCGCTGACCGTGTTTGGCTTGTCAGTCGATCCGATACTCGCTGACCCCCTCTGTACCGAGGAGAGTCGCGATCACGGTCCTCCTCGAGCTTCTCGGTCGCAAGCCCTTACTTGCCTTGCGTGTGCGTCGTCGCAAGCGCATCGGCGAGGGCGCCGGCCCCCGACCCGAGCCCGTGCCAGGGCGTAGCTGCCTTCACGACGCATGCAGCCGGCTGCTCACGCGCCTACACACGCGGGAATTTCAGGGTCGTGCGATCATTCGCTAAGCATGGGGCTCGCTCAGAACAGCGTCGATGCAGCGCCTTCGCGGGTGCTCGGTCGGCCGTTCGCCCCGGGCGTTCGGGGTACCCGGGCAGCTTAGGCCCGGCGCGCGAGTTCCTCCGTCAGCGCACGCAGCGCCTCGCGCGGCGGTGACGCGTCCGAATTGCCATCTAGGCGCAGGCGCCGTTTCGGCGTACCCTCGTCGAGGCCGGCCCCCGCGCGGTTGCGTGGATGGATTCCGGGACGTTTGGGCCAGTAATGGGCCACATCGAATCGCGGGATAGAGTGGAGCTGCATGAAATCGACAACGCCCAAAGAGCTCGAACATCTGCGGACGAGCCTCGGGGAGTGGGCGCTCGGGGACGTTCGAAAAGCTGCCGCCGGCGGTGCGAAGGTCGGGTCGTTCATTCTGGCCGGCGCGCTCATCGAGGCCCTCGCGGGTCTCGCGCACTCGCGCTCCACGGAGAACTCGAAGGCAGCTTGGGATGAGTTCGTGCCTGTTTTCCTTCCTCGCTACGACGGCCATGCCGAGGATCTCTATCGCGGTTACCGCGGCGCTTTGTCGCACTGGTACTCAGTGGACGGCTTCCGGCTCGTCGACGGGACAGCCAACAAGCTCCGGCATTGGACGATCGAGGAGGGCGAACGGGTTCTTCATCTCGAGTCGTTCGTGGAAGACCTCGAGCAGGCGTGGAGGTCGTTCTCCACGAAGCTCGACGATGAGGAGACCTTTCGCGATCGGGTGCTCGAACGCACGCGCAAGCGGCCACCGCTCGGCATCGTCGGCGGCGAGCCCCTTCGGACGACCTTCGAAGTCGCCGAGGGTTTCAGCCTCGCTCTCGATGGCCGCCAGCCAACGCACTTCGGGATGCCCCCTGCGGTGCAGGCGGCTAGCGGGTCCCCTTCCGTACCAAGAGAACCCAAGCCGAATCGAGCCGCTCGGCGTCGTCAAGCGTAGGGCCGCCTAGATGCCGAGCTCCCTCGGACGAGACGTAAGGACCCCGAGGCAGCGACCGAGCGCCGCAGGTGAGTGAAGGGCCCGGTCGGCGAGGCGCGTCGGGGCTGGCTGGCTCCGTTGTCTGGAGCGTGACGGGCGCATTGGTGAGTGGCCGCGGACGAGCGGACGAGTGCCCACACACCCGGACATTCCGATTTCGGCCTATGGCGCTGCGATAATGGAGCCAGATCGAGCGTGGAGGCGAACGCTCTCGCTCGGCGCGCGGCCCGGGTGCTCCGCCTCACGCGCCTAGACACGCAGGAATTTCAGGATCCTCAGTCTCCTGTGCGACCATTGGCTGGCTTCGGGCGCGCACGGTCGCGGTCACACAGCCGGAGGAGCCGCGGCAGATCGGACGGCGAACAGTACGAGCTCGAGGCGCCCGCGCCGCTCGCTGCCGCCGGGCGGCGCCGAGACCTCCTCGATCGGCTCAACGGCGAGCACCGCTTCGGGGACTTCGTAACGCGTGAGTGTGCGATCCCGGCGCCGGGACCGCCGGCACGGGCGGCCTCAGTGTTGCCTCGCGATGACAGCCGAGGCCTCGGCTGGCCGGCTCGTTACGTGCTGGGGACGTGGCGGTTAGTCAGCCAGCGCCCCGGCGGCTGTTCCCGGCAGGTCGGGAAGGAGCGCAGCCAGCATTGCACCCGTCCTTCGCCGCCATCGACATGAGCCGGTAGCCGGTCACCCGCGCCATGCCGGCGATCTCCGCGAGGAGACTCACGGGAATGCCGAAGTCCTTGGCTGCCTCGATGCATCGCCCCAGTTCGGCCCGCGCCACATGAGCCTCCCGGTCGGCAGCTCGTACGCGCTCGGCGCCGATCCTGACGCGGGCGGATAACTCGAGGCACTCCTCCAGCGCCCTCATCCGACGCAAGCGTAGCGACGCGTGTCGCCTGTTTCACCGATGGGACAAATAACAAGCAAACACTGAACGGGCCCTCAACCGGAACCAGCGGACAAACAACCCTTTAGGCATATCTGCGGTGGCCGAATTCGGCTCCCAGCGCGGGCTGGGGCGCACACGCACGCACGCGCCGCGCGCTGGCGGGTCTCGGCCGCCGGTACGCACGACCCTGGCCCCCGACCTGGGCGGCCGCGCGAAAGCCTGAGCGGGGAAGCCCGCGGCCACGCACGCACGCACCTGGCGCCAGGTGATCGGTCGGAGGCCTCCAAGCGAGTCTCGGCCGCCGGTATGCACGACCCCGGCCCCCCGACCTGGGCGGCCTCGCGAAAGCCTGAGCGGGGGGCCCCGGCACACGCACGCACGCAAGAAGCGGCCGGGGGGCCTGACCGAGCGGTGCACTATCGTTTGGTCCGCATCTTCATTCGATGTGGGCCAAGGGCGTCGTCTGGCACCGGCGCCCTTGCCGTCTCCTGGGACTGTCGTCCGCCCGGTCTGTAATTAGTTCCGCCTTCAGAATGAGATGCAGTGCCAGCACCGGCGGCCGCCTGTAGGCGCTGGCGCCAAGAGGGAAACCCGAAGGCATCTGAGGCGCCCGGTCTCGAGTACGGCCGGATCCCCGCGAGGGGCGTGGCGGCGTGAGCCCTGGCCGCGCTACCCCCTTCGTCGAGGCCGCCCACGCCTACGCCGGACTCGGATGGGCGCTCATCCGCGCCGACGGGAAGAAGGCCCGCGGCGAGGGATGGCAGCACACGCGGCCGGACGCGCCCGAGCTCGCCGCCGGCAAATGGGCCGAATGGGGCACCCGCTGGAACGTCGGCGTCGTCTGCGGCACAAGCGGCCTCGCCGTCCTCGACGTCGACCAAGACGACGACCCCGACCAGGCTGCGCTCCAGCTCCTCGGCCTCGACGAGCTCCCCTACACCCCGATCGTCCGCACCGGCAAAGGACGCCTGCAGCTCTACTACCGCGACCCCGGCGGCCTCGACAAGAGAGAGCGCGACGGCTTCGAGCTCCGCGTCGGCCCGCACATGTGCCTCGCGCCGCCGTCGGTCCACCCCGACACCGGCAAGCCGTACACATGGCTCGAAGGACGCGAGCCCTGGAACGTCCCGCTGGCCGAGCTCCCCGCGGTCCTCGTCGCCTACTTCGCCTCCGAGAGCGGCCGCCCGGCGGCGCCGTCCGTAGGCGACACGATCCCGGCCGGGGCCCGGAACGCGACGCTGACTAGCCTCGCCGGGACCATGCGCCGGCGCGGCATGACACTGACGGCGATCGCCGCGGCGCTGCGCGAGGAGAACGCGCGCCGCTGCCGGCCACCGCTCGGCGAGGACGGGGTGCGCGGGATCGCCGCCAGCGTCGCCCGCTACCCGCCCGTGGAGGATCCATCCCGTCAGGAGTCCCCCGAGGGCGCGCCAAGGGGCGACAACGTGATCTCGATTGACGCGTGGCTCGCCGGTCAGGCCGGGATCTCGAAGAAGAAGCTGCTCAAGGAGAACCCCGGCCTCAAGGAGCTCCTCCGCGTGCGAGACTCGCAGGCGTCGCAGCTCGTCGATCTCGTCGTCGCTGATCTCGAGCTGTTCCATACGCCTCTGCAGGAAGCGCACGCGAGCTTCCTGCGCGATCGCCATCGAGAGACCTGGCCGGTGAGAGCGTCCGGCTTCCGCCGTTGGCTCGCATGGCGCTTCCATCGCGAGCACGGATCCGCGCCGAACAGTCACGCGCTGACCGACGCCGCCGCCGTGCTCGAAGGGATCGCGCTCTTCGACGGCGCGGAGATGGCGGTGCACACGAGGATCGCGGAGCTCGACGGCGTCATCTATGTCGATCTCGCCGACGCCAACTGGAAGACGATTGCTGTCGCCCCAGACGGATGGCGTCTCGAGCTCGAGCCCCCGGTGCGATTCCGACGTGCACGCGGGATGCTGCCGCTCCCGATACCTGAGAGGGGCGGCTCGCTCGGCGAGCTCCGTCCGTTCGTGAACGTCGATGACGACGATGCCTGGATCCTGCTCGCCGCGTGGCTCACTGCAACGCTCCGACCCGGCCGTCCTTACGCCGTGCTGATCCTGATCGGGGAACAGGGAGCGGCGAAGAGCTCGACGGCCCGCGCGCTGCGCAGCCTCGTGGATCCGAACGAGGCGTCGCTGCGGGCGCAGCCGCGCGACGCGGGAGATCTGATTATCGCGGCCCGTCACGGTCAGATCGTGGCGCTCGACAATCTCTCGTCGCTGCCGCACTGGCTCTCGGACGCGATCTGCCGTCTCGCGACCGGCGGCGGGCTCGGCAAGCGCGAGCTCTACACCGATCTCGACGAGATCATCGTCGATGTCAAGCGTCCCGTACTCCTGAACGGGATCGACGAGCTCGCGAGTCGGGGTGACCTGCTCGATCGGTCGATCATCCTGACCCTGCCGACAATCGCGGACGCCGACCGCCGCGACGAGCAGACGTTTTGGGCGATGTTCGAGCGGGCGCGTCCCCGCATCCTCGGCGCTCTTCTCGACGCGACAGCGACTGCGCTCGGACGGATCGACACGATCACGCTCGAGCGGATGCCCCGCATGGCGGACTTCGCGCGCTGGGTCTGCGCCGCGGATCCGTCGCTGCCCTGGGATCGGGCGGAGTTCATGCGCGCCTATCTCAGCAATCGCTCTCGGTCGAACGAGCTGGCGCTCGAGGGCTCGATTATCGCGCAGGCAATCCTGCAGGTCGCGTCCTGGCGGCTTCACCGGCACGCTGCGTGAGCTTCTCGCGGCGATCGACGCGCGCACGACGGAGAAGATTCGGGAGCGCAAGGACTGGCCGAAGTCGGCACGCGCGCTGTCGGGAGAGCTGCGACGCATCGCACCGAACCTTCGGGCTCTCGGGATCACCATCGAGTTCTCGGAGAAACGCTCGAGCGCGGGACGCATCGTGACGCTGAGGAGTGACGGTCAGTGACGGTGTGTGACGGTCGAGTGCACGTCTGTGATGGTCGAGTAACGGTGTCGCAGATCTACCGCCACCCCCTCGGCCGCATGGTTGAGCGAAATCGCGCTTCGAATGACGGTCGTGACGGTCAAAAACACCCCTCGTGCGATCCCTGCACGAGATATGCAAACGACCGTCACTACCGTCACGACCCGTCATTCAGCGACAACAGCGGAGTCCGCGCCGATGAGCGTCCCGGGCTCGCGGGACGTGGCGCTGCTCATCGTGCCCCCGCTCGAGGGCCGGGCCAGGGTCACCCCGCCGTGCTTCTAGGCACAACACTTTGTGCGTAGTGTCACCGCTGCTCACGAAGTGCGGGAGGGAAAGAACGCCTGCCTGGTCGACTGGCTCGCCGTCGAAACGCGAGGAGGCCGCGCGGTGAGCGCGCCCTCCGGCCGCAATTCGCCGACGCGCCTCGACGCGCTCGAGGACAAGGCCCGCACGCTCGACCGCTCGGTCGGCGCTCTCAATCGCGAACTCGCCGAGTTGCGCTCCCTGCTCTCAGACCACGCGGCCACGCTGGCCGGCCTGCTCGCCGAGCGCGACGAGTTCCCGACTGGCGTCGACGAGGACGGAGATGAGACGGCGTGAGCCCCCGGCGGCGCCCACCGGCACAGCGGCTCGCCGAGACCCCCGGCGCCCTCCTCACGCGCACCGACCTTCGCAACCTTGGCCTCGAGCGCGGCGCCGTCGACGCGATCTTCCGCCAGTTGCCCGTCGTCGCCATCCCCGGCTACAGCCGCCCCATGATCCGCGCCGAGGACTACCGAGCTCTGCTCGAGCGGTGCACCTACCACGACGGCGAGCGTGTGCGCCCGTAGGCTGCCGGTGGCGCGGCCGGGTCGGGTGTGTGCAAACGTCCTCCCCGGCCGCGCCCTGTCGTTATCGTTAGAGACGCACACACCCCGTGCCGCCAAGGCGGCGGCAGGAAGGACGGACGACATGACCGAGGACACTGACCGTCAGGCTGGGCTGCTCGCCCCGCTCGCGGCCGGCGACCAGGTGCCCGGCGGATGGGAAGGCCGACCAGCCTGGTTCACCGTGCTCGCCGTGCTCGGCCCCGGCCGCTACCTGATCGAGCGGCCCGACGGGACGCGCAACGAGAGTCGCGACACCCAGTAGCTTTGGCGAGCGCCTGGATCGAGCGGACGCGGACGGCCAGCGGGCTGATCCGCTACCGAGTGCGCTTCCGAACCGGCGGCGCCGAAACCCGCCCTCGCTACGGCGGGAAGTTTCGGACGCTGAGAGAGGCCCGTCTTCGTCGCGATCACATCGTCTCGGAGCTGGCGGCGCTGCGGGTGCCGAGCCTCGAGCTGGCCGAGCCCGAACGGGCGCCTACCTTTTCCGAGGCGGCCGCCGCGTGGCAGGCGAGCCGGATCGACGTACGTGAGGCGACGATCGTCCAGCATCGAAGCGCAGTGCGCCGGTTGCTACCGCCTCTTCGCGACCGGCCGATCGACAGGATCACTGCGGCGGAGATCGCGGCCCTCGTCGCGGCCATGCACGCGGACGGCCGACGGCGCGAGACGATTCGGAAGTCGGTCACCGCTCTCGCAATGGTGCTGGACCACGCCGGGATCAACCCGAACCCGGCCCGTGACCGCGTCCAGATCCGGCTCCCGCGCGAAGAGCGCGCCGAGCCCGACCCACCGACCGCCGATCACGTCGAGCGAGTCGCCAGGCTGCTCACCCCGACGTACCGGCTCGGGCTGCTCGTGCTCGACGCCGTCGGCTGCCGCGTCGGCGAGCTGGAGGCCTCGACCGTCGGCGACCTCGACGACCATCGGCAGGGCTGGCTCATCCGCTCGGCCTCGGAGAAGAGCAAGCGGGCGCGCTGGGCGCTGCTACCGGACGATCTCTGGCAGGCGACCCTCAACGGGTTGCCGTCGCGCGAGGATCGACACGCCGAGATGAGCCTCTACCCGGGGGTGACGCAGGAGAGGCTACGATCCGCGATCACGAGGGCGTGCAAGGAGGCCGGCGTGCCGCTCTTCTCCCCGCACTCTCTGAGGCATCGCCGGATCAGCCTGCTCCATAAGCAGGGGCTCTCGTGGGCGGAAATCGGCGGGCTCGTCGGCCAGCGCGACCTCTCCACGACGGCCGATATCTACACGCACGTCGTAGGCGACTACCGGGAGGTCAGCCGCGCCGTGTTGCTCGGGTGAGCGCTGATCATGCTCCCCTCGATGCTCCCCCAGCGAGGGAGAAACCGCCGATTTGCAGGGACGTTCGATCCCAGCTGCGCCCATTCCGGGCTATCTGGCCATGCGAAAACCGCATGGTTGCGCCAAAACGAGGTGTGCGATTTGTGCCCGATTTGCGAAGCCGTGCTGGGTCGGTGCCAGGCCCGCAAATCGACAGGAGGCGCGCGCAACTTGCTACGGGATTCAGGAGGCGCCGGTCTCGGAGAGACGGCGTTCGGGCTCAAGCGGGAGACACCAGGGATTGGCGCGATGCGAACTCGCCTTCGTGGAGCGCCCCCCCGACCCACCGTCTTGGCAGTGCCGCAGAGGTGGCCCTCGATCTGGGGCCCGATGCAACGGCTTGGCCATAGCGTCAAGGTCTCTCAGCGACGATGCTCCGCCCGCGCGGAGCCGGCGCCCCCAGCCTGCGGCGAGCCTGCCTCCAACTCTCCGCGCTCAACTGCGTCGAGCAGAGCCCAACTGCCCGGCGGCATCTCGCAGTACCTTCCCCGACGGAGTTGTAGACGCCACGCCTCATCTCCGGCTTCAAACGGCCTCATCGGCCGCCCGAGTCAGCCCGCCGCTGCTGCCGCGAACGTCTCATGGGATCGCCTCCTGTCGCCTGGCCCGCGACCGGCGCATCCGCTCACGAGCCTGCCACTGCCGGTAGATCGTCCACCGCTTCGGGTATCCGCAGAGCGGACCGACCACCCCGGACTTCACCTCCGGACAGGTGCAGGTTAGGTAGTGCTCCATCCTCCTTCACAAGCCGCTCGTGCTCCTGGCGGCGTACCTCGACCATGGCGCGTTCATGCGGCTTCGCTCGCGCGGTGACACGCGCCCGGCCTCGGAGCCTCAGATCCGCAGAGTGTTCGGCATGGCATGTTCGGTGGGTCTGCTCCGTCCCGACGGCGGCGTCGACCGTGACCAGGTCACCGCCCTCGTCGAGCGGGTCACCGGTGGTGCTGATGTGGATGCTCTGACAGGGGAGCAGGTGCGGGACGTCGACGACACGCTTGACCGACTGATCGAGGCCGGAAACCGCGAGGCAGCCTGAGCGCCTCGCCCTCGCGCAGCCATGGTTCCCCGCATGTCCATCGCTCGTCCGATCAGAGGGTTCAGGCGAGCTAACCTTCGACATCCACCTGCGACAAAGGGCGTCGAGGACGTGGAGCGATCACCTCTGAACGAGGTAACCCGGCGTCCGCTGGAGGTCCTCGCGGCGAGGTTCGGCTTCGATGCCTTTCGCCCCGGCCAGGAGCAGGTCGTCGAGGCACTGCTCGCCGGGAGATCGGCGCTCGCGGTCTTTCCAACCGGGGCGGGTAAGAGCCTCTGCTATCAGCTGCCGGCGCTGCTGTTGGAGGGTATGACAATCGTGGTCTCGCCGTTGATCGCGCTGATGAAGGATCAGATCGACTTCTTGAAGCGGAGCGGGATCGACGCGGAGCGGCTCGATTCGAGCCTCGGCGCCGCCGAGCAGCGCGAGATCTTCGATCGGCTCCGAGCCGGTTCGCTCAAGCTTCTGTACGTCGCGCCAGAGCGCTTCCACAACGAGCGCTTCCTCGCACAGCTTGCGCGCGCTCGCATCTCGCTGTTCGCTGTCGACGAAGCGCACTGCATCTCCGAGTGGGGCCACAACTTCCGACCCGATTACTTGACGCTGGCCGAGCGTGCGCGGGAGCTAAAGGCCGAGCGCGTGCTGGCGCTGACGGCGACGGCGACGCCGGCTGTCGTCGCGGACATCCGCGCCGGCTTCGGGATCGAGGCGGCGGACGCGGTCGTCACGGGGTTCTACCGGCCGAACCTGACGCTGCTGACGACTCCGGTCGCAGCCGGCGAGCGTGACGCGCTGCTCGTGGAACGACTGCGCGAGCGACCGCCCGGATCGACGATCGTTTACGTCACCCTGCAGCGAACCTCGCTGCGGATCGCCGCGCTACTGGCCGGCGTCGGTCTGCCGGCCCGTCCTTACCACGCCGGGATGAGCGCGGAGGAGCGCGACGCGGTGCAGGAGTGGTGGTCTCGGTCGCTGGACGCGATCGTGGTGGCGACGATCGCGTTCGGGATGGGGATCGACAAGGCGAACGTCCGCTACGTCTATCACTACAATTTGCCGAAGAGCCTCGAGTCGTACTCGCAGGAGATCGGGCGAGCCGGCCGCGACGGCGAGGAGAGCATCTGCGAGCTTCTTGCGTGCCGCGACGACGTGCCGACCCTGGAGAACTTCGCCTTCGGCGACACGCCGACGCCGGAAGCGCTGGCCGGTCTGCTCGAGGACGTGCTCGAGCATCCCGACGGCGCCGAGTTCGCGGTCTCTGAGTACGAGCTCTCGTTACGCCACGACCTGCGCCCGCTCGTTCTCAAGACGGTGCTGACCTACCTCGAGCTCGACGGCGTCCTCCGGCAGGGGACGCCGTTCTACGCGGGCTACCGTCTGCGCGCGCTCGGGGACGTCTCGCTGGAGGACATCGTCAGCCGCTTCGACGAGTCGCGCGCAGACTTCCTGCGCCGCCTAGTCGCGACTGGCAAGACGGGCCGAACGTGGACGACACTCGCGCCCGACGAAGCAGCCGTGGAGCTCGGCGAGCAGCGGAGCCGCATCCTCGCTGCTCTCGAGTACCTCGCCGAGCAGCGCCTGGTCGAGCTGCAGCCTGCCGATCTCCGTCAGCGCTACACGCTCCTCGCCCACCCGGGCTCCGAGCTGGAGCTCGCAGGCCGGCTGCTCGAGCGTTTCGCGCGGCGCGAGCGTGCGGAGACCGCGCGGATCGAGGACGTCCTCGCGCTGGTGACGAACGAGAGCTGTCAGGTCATCGCTCTGGGCGGCTACTTCGGCGAGACGCGCACTCAGCCGTGCGGGCACTGCACCCACTGCCTTAGCGGCCGCGCCCAGCACCTTCCGGAGCCGGCGCAGATGGAGCCGATCGAGCAGAGTGTCAGCGTCGACGCGCTAACGGCGCTGCGGCACGGCCATCCCGATGCTCTTGGTACGCCAAGACAAGAGGCGCGATTCCTCGCCGGCATCACGAGTCCGGCCGCGAGCCGCGCCAAGCTGACGAGGAACCCGCTCTTCGGGTCGCTAGCCGAACGGCGGTTCGCCGACGTGCTCGCCTGGTGCGAGGTGCGGAACCCACCGGCCCAACTTCGGCCGGATGGCGAGCGAGGAGATTAGTGTCGGACGTCGTGGTCGCGCGAGCTGGGATCACGGCCGGGCCGCAACCAAAAGGCGCTTGTGATTTCGCGCTGACCGTACGCCTCCTTCGGTTTGAGCACCAGCCGAAAAGAGTGGGAGCCGCGTGGCAATCATGGCAACGCTCGACGTTCGCGATGTTCCGCAACCTGGGCGCCTACCGCGTCGCGATGGCCAAAGCATTTCACGGGCAAGTCGTCGCCGACTTCAACTGCGTTCAGGTGTACGGCTTCGTCGGCTTGCGCCACGGGGAAGAGATTCTCTACCGCGAGATCTTCGGTGCCGGCTCTGGAGCGCGACCGTACGCGGACGGAACTGATGCTGTCGACCTCGTACCTGACTCGAAGAATCTCCCAGCCGAGTTCATCGAACAGCGGTTCCCCGTCATCGTCGAACGGGTTGGACTCAACCCTGACTCCGGCGGCCCGGGCAAATACCGAGGCGGCCTCGGCTATCTCAAGGAACTACGTGTTCTGGTCGACGGCTACTACTTCACCTACGTCGAGCGCACCGCGTTCGGCCCATTTCGGGGTCGACGAGGGCGTGCCGGCGCACCCGGAAGCACCCGGATGAACTTCGACAGCGAGAACAAAGAGCGCCTGCAGGGCGCGTGCGCTTCACGACCCGAACCTCCGCGCGTACTCGCACGCCGCGCTCTCGGAGCCGAAGTAGAAGCGCTGCGGCCGGGTGCACGCCTCGGAAGTCACCTCGACGGTCCAGCCACCGCTCGGAGTCGTGCCGATGTCGAGCACCCACGCGCCGAAGCGGAACGTGTAGGCGAGCGTGAGCGGCGCGTAGAGACCGTTCCCCTGCTCGCGCCGCTCCATCGCCGCCACCTCGGCGTGCTCCTCGCACGCCGCCATCGCCGTGCCCCGGGTCACGAGGGAGACGATCCCGACCGAGGTGCCCCTGCCGCGGAGGTCGGCGTTCCAGGAGTCGTCGCCGATGTTGCCGGTCTTGTAGACGTGGTAGCCGTTCCAGGTGAGCCAGTACGGCTCCAGCCACAGCCACTGGCCCTTCACGACGCGGCCCTCGCACGCTTGGCCTCGTGCGCCTGGCGGCGTGGCCGAACGAGGGTGCGGAGAAGGCGAGCTGGGCCGAATGCAACAGCTGCTATCGCGGCAACGATGGCGGCAACAAGCACCCTAGCCATTCGAGTCTCCTTCGTCGTCTCCCGAGGCTGGGAGACCGTCGTGTGTCAGCTAGCGATCGTCTCCCCGGATTCGGGAGACGGGCTATGTGACAACGATATCGCCGCTGCGACACCCGGTCGGTGACCCGAACGGGTCAATTCAGGCTCACCGATCCGCACTCCCGCCCCGAACAAAGGCGCGACCGCCTCGCGGGGTCTGCTCCTCGGGTGTGTGAGTTGCCCACGGCTTCGGCCATCGCGGCGACGGGGATGTGCATCGAGGGCGGTGCGCCGCTCTCTGGCGGCCGCGGAGCATGCTGCGTGCAAGTAGAAGCTTGATCGAGGTGTCGGTGGTCCTGCATGCAGAGCAGGCGATGGAGCCGGCACGCCCCGTGGAACGTTTGTGGAACTCGCGACGACTGACAGCCAAATCGGCCGTCTCTTCGAAGTGGCAGGCAGCCGCCGAGGCGCTCACACCGGGCGCGCGGATCGTCCACACTTCCGTGATGGCGACTGGCCTGGCAGTTGGCGGCGACGTCGAGGAGGCTCTGGAGAGGGTCGGCGTCCCGAGCTACGTGCTCGACACTACGGGAGTCGTCCGCTGGATCAATGCGGCGGCCGAGCGGCTTGTCGGCGACGTTCGCGGTCGCCACTTCACCTCCGTCGTCGCGCCCGAGGACAGCCGGCGCGCCCGCGAGCTGTTCTCCCGCAAGGTGCTCGGCACCTCGCCCGCCACAGAAGCAACCGGCGTCTTCGTTTCGACTGGCGGCACGCGGGTGGCCGTGGAGATCAGCGCGGCGCCGCTCATGAGCGGTGAACGGGTTGTCGGCGTCTTCGGGCTGTTCGAGGGACGGGCAGACGACAGCCCCACGGCGCCACCCCCGCATCTCACTCCCCGCCAGGTCGAGGTGTTGCGTCTTCTGGATCAGGGCCGCTCGACGAAACAGATCGCCGCCGAGCTCCACCTGAGCACCGAGACGGTCAGGAACCACGTCCGCCGTCTCTTTCGGGCCCTCGGCGTCAATTCCCGACTCGAAGCCGTCGCAGCCGCCCGGGCCGCATCACCGTATGATCGACCGAGCATCCTGGAGGTTCCTAGGGTTGGGTCTGTGAAGCTCTCGGCCTAGAAAGCGTCCCGGTTAGCTCCATGAGCGGAGGGCCACGGCAGCAGCGCCGATCGTGGCTGGCGGGAGTGCCCACGTACCATGGTCGGACATACTGCTCGTCGTGCGCGCCTTGCTCTACCGTCCGGACTTCGCCTTCGAGGTCGTGGAAGACGCCGATCCCGAGGCCGGCTCCCGGCGAGGTGCTCGTTCAGGTTGCGTCGGCAGGGATCTGTGGCAGTGACGTCCAGGGCGTGGCGACGCGCAGCCCCAGACGGAGCCCTCCGCTCGTGATGGGCCACGAGTTCGCCGGGACGGTCGTCGAGGCGAGTCCCGAGGTCACGCCGGGCCTCGTCGGCAGGCGCGTGGCGGTCAATCCTCAGGTGCCGTGCGGCGCCTGTCTCGTGTGCCGCTCGGGGCGCGAGAACGTGTGCGCCCACCGGGAGCTGATCGGTGGCACGCGAGCGGGCGGCTTCGCCGAGCAGGTCAGCGTGCCCATCGGCTGCGTCCACGAGCTCTCCGACGACCTGCCGCTCGGATGCGGCCGTGCTGGCCGAGCCCCTCGCGACATGCGTGCACGGCTTGCGGCTCGTTGCCGCGGTGTTGCCAAGCACCGTGATCGTGCTCGGTGCCGGTCCGATCGGGTTGCTTGCCGCGCAACTGGCGCGCCATGCGGGGGCGCACCGTCTCGTCGTCAGCGAGGCCGACCCGGAGCGCCGCGGGTGGGCGGCCGGCGTGGCCGACGTCGTGGCCTCGCCGGACGAGCTCGGCGACGTCGTGTCCGAGCTGACGAGCGACGGTGGCGCCGAGCTCGTAATCGACGCGGTGGGGCTCGACTCGACGCGAGCCGACTCCATCCGCCTGTTAGCCCGCGGCGGAGTCGCCCTCTGGCTCGGAATGCATGACCAAGAGGCGACACTGCCCGCGTTCGACCTCGTCGTCCACGAGCAACGGATCCAGGGCTCGTTCGCGTACACGAACGCGGACTTCGCGAGAGCCGTCGAGCTCCTCGAGCGCGATGCGGCTGCGTTCAGCCTTCCCGTCACGTCTCGCCCGCTCGAGGAAGGCCCAGGTGTGTTCGAACGCCTCCTCGAGGGCAAGTCGGAAGGGATGCTGAAGGCGGTGCTCGCTCCGTAGACGCGGTCGGTGGCCACACCGACCGCGACGTGCGTCAGCGCTTCTCGACGTGGAGCGTGATCTCTAAGATCGGGCAGCCGTGAAGGCATCGCCTCTGATCGACTTCCACACCCATCTCTGGTGGTGGCCCGACCATCTGACCGACGAGTTCGTCGACGAGGGCATGGCGGCGAAGCGCGCGAAGATGGCGAACTCGCCCGACGTCTTCTTCTCCAGTGACGACCGGCACGGCTTCGACGCGACACCGGAGATGCACTCCCGCGATACCGCCGGCGCGGATCTCAGCGTCGTGCTCGGCTTCTCGGCCAAGCACCTGGGCGTGGTCGTCCCGAACGAGCTCATCGCCGAGTACGTCGCCTCCGAGCCCGGGCGCTTCGTCGGGTTCGCGGGCCTCGAGCCGACGGCTCCGACCGCGGTCGACGAGCTCCGCCACGCCTACCACGAGCTCGGTTTGCGCGGAATCAAGCTCGGGCCCATCTACCAGAATTTCGATCCGGCAGACCCCAGCCTCGCCGACTTCTACGCCGAGGCGGAGAGGCTCGACATGCCGATCCTCTTCCACCAGGGGACGACCTTCCCCCGCCGGGCGCCGCTGAAGTGGGCGAATCCGATCCTGCTCGAGGACGTCGCGCTCTCCTTCCCGAAGCTGCGGATCATCGTCGCGCACCTGGGCCATCCCTGGGAGGCGGAGACGGTCGTGCTCGTCCGCAAGCAGCCGAACGTATGGGCCGACATCTCGGCCCTCCACTACCGGCCGTGGCGCTACTGGCAGGCGCTCGTCACGGCCGGGGAGTACGGGGTGCTGTCGAAGCTCCTGCTCGCGTCCGACTACCCGTCGGCCACGATCGAGCAGGTCATCGAGGGGCTGCGCAAGGCGAACGACGTGGTCGTCGGGACGAACCTGCCCCGCGTGCCCGAGGAGGCGATCGCGGCGATCATCGACTCGAACTGGCGAGGCTTCCTGCGCGAGGGCGAGTGGCTGTCCTGACGCGCGGGCCGGGGTCGGCAGCGCTCACGCCTTGGTGATCGTCCAGCCGCCGTCCACCACGACGTTCTGCCCCGTGATGTAGGAGGCGTCGTCGGAGAACAGGAAGGCGACGACGCCCGCGATCTCCTCCGCCGAGCCGATCCGGCCCAGGCACGTCTGGCGCGCGAGCTGCTCCTGCGCCTCCAACGGGTAGGGATCCCAGGCCGGCGTCAGGATCCCTCCCGGCAGGACAGCGTTCACGCGGACATCCGGGCCGTACTCGACGGCGAGCGTACGCGTGAGGGACGAGATCGCGCCCTTCGCGGCGTCGTAGGCCGCGTACTGGGCGTTGCCGACGAGGGCGTGGACCGACGAGGTGTTGACAATGGCGCCCCGTGACTCGACCAGGCGAGCGATGCAGGTATTGACGGAGAGCAGGACCTGCTTGACGCAGACGTCGAGCACGCGCTGCCAGTCGGCCTCTGCCAGCTCGTGCGTGGGCACGACAGCATCCGCATAGGCGTTGTTGTGCACGTAGTCGAGGCGGCCGAAGCGCTCGAGCGTCGCCTCGGCGAGCGCCTGCCAGTCCGCGAGAGCCGCCACGTCGCAGCGCCGGTAGATCGCGGCGTCGCCGATCCTGGACGCGACCGTCTCGCCGAGCTCGTCCTGGATGTCCGCGACGACGACGTGCGCGCCCTCGAGCGCGAGCCGCCTGGCCGTCGCCGCGCCGATGCCGCTCGCGCCCCCGGTGACGATCGCGACCTTGCCGGCGAGCCCGTTCATCGCCCTGCCGCCACGAGCGCCTCGTCGAGGGCGGAAAGCAGCGCCGCGGAGCGACTCATGTCGTCCCGGAGCTCGTTCATCGCGTAGGAAAACCCGACGCGCGCGTCCGGCCACGCTCCGTGCGCCGAGCCGCCGGCGCCGCAGTGTCCGAATGCCCCCTCGCGCGGGCCGAAGTCGCGCTCCTCGTTCTGCAGCGCGAAGCCGACGCCGAACGCGAGCGGCCAGCCGAAGCATGCGTCCGTTCCGCGCGAGAGGCACGTCCTGCCGAGGTCGATCGTCTCGGGGCGGAGCAGGCGGACGCCATCGAGCTCTCCGCCGCACGCGAGGCATCCGTAGAGCCTCGCGATCGAGCGCGCCGTGCCGATTCCGCCTGCGCCCGGGATCTCGGCGGCGTGGTAGGCGCGCGAGTTCCACGGCCCGGGCGGGCCCTCGAACAGCGGTGGGTTCCCTGCGATCAGCCGCGCCGGCTCCGCGAAGCCCTCGACCGGCTCCGGGGCGGGCGCGAGCGAGCCGGTGAGCACCGAGACGCGCGGCTCGTGCTCCTCCGGCAGACCGATCCAGAGCTCGAGCCCGAGCGGCCCGGCGACTTCCTCGGCGAAGAACGTCCCGATGCTGCGGCCGTCCGCGCGCCGAACGAGCTCACCGCAGAGCCAGCCGTACGTCACGCCGTGGTAGCAGACGTGCTCGCCAGGGGGCCAGAACGGTGCCTGGCCGGCGAGAAGGACCGCCATTCTGCGATCGTCGACCAGTTTCTCGTGGGAGACGGGCGCGCGAAAGCCAGGAAGGCCCGCCTCGTGGCTGACGGCGTGCCGGACGAGGACGCCATCCTTCCCGGCCGCGTCGAACTCCGGCCAGTAGCGGGCCACGGGCTGGTCGAGAGCCAGCTGGCCACGCTCGATCAGGATGAGCATGCACAGCGCCACGAAGCCCTTCGTACCGGAGAAGACGACCTGCAGCGTGTCCTCCCGCCACGGCGTGCTCGAGGCCGTGTCCGCGATGCCGCCCCAAAGATCCACGACCGGCTTGCCGTCGCGCGTCGCCGCGAACGACGCGCCCACCTCTCCGTTGCTCGCGAAGCTCTCCTCGAACGCCCGCTGCACGGGCTCGAACCCCTCCGCCACGAAACCGCTCACGACCATCCGTACGACCTCCTCGCCATACTCGTCGATCAGGGGAACGGGACGCCGAAGCGCTCACCCAGCTCTCGCAGGAGCCTGACGCTCCCCTCGGGGAAGGGAATCGCCCCGCCCCGCGCGCGCGCCGTCCGCGCCTCGGGCTCGCCGGGGATCTGAAACGGCTCGACGCCGGGCGCGCGCGATGCTCCGTGAACGGCGTCGGCCAGGGACCGGAGGCGCTCCGCGTAGACCTCGGGCTCGGCCAGCGAGGGCAGGTGGATGGCGACGGCGAGATGCCCCGTCCCCTGCGGCTCGCGTCCTTCGGGGTCTCCGGGGATCTCCGGGCTGATCCCACCGCCCGCGAGGCAGCCGCTCAGCACGTCGAGCATGAACGCGAGCGCGAACCCCTTGTGGCCGCCCATCGGCAGCAGGCTGCCTCGCATAGCCTCCGCCGGATCCTCGGTCGCCCGGCCGTCGGGGCCGATGGCCCAGCCCTCGGGGATGCTCTCGCCCGCGCGCTCGGCGACTCGGATGCGGCCGAGCGCCACCGCGCTCGTCGCGAAGTCGAGCGAGGGTACGTGCGCGTGCCCGCCGGCCGGAGCGGCGATGGCGATCGGATTCGTCCCGAGAACGGGCTCCAGCGCGCCCGGCGGCGCCATGTGGCGATCGCTGTTCGAGAAGACCATCGCGACGCATCGCCGCCGGGCGGCGGCCTCGGTGAAGCACGACGCGGCGCCGAAGTGGTTTGAGCGGCGGACCGCGACGGCAGCCGCGCCCTGTCGCTCGGCCTTGTCGCAGCAGAGGTCGATCACGAAGCTCGCGACGTACGGGCCGAGCGCGTTGTGTCCGTCGACCACCGCGGCCGCGGGCAGGTCGAGGGCCACCCCCGGCCGGGCGCGGCCGTCCATGGCGCCGCTCGCGAGGCGCGGCAGGTAGAGCCGCAGGATGAGGACGCCGTGCGTGTCGAGACCCCGGCGGTTCGCGTCGACGAGCACGCGAGCCGTCACGGAGGCGGGGACCTCGTCCGCGCCCGCGGCGAGCAGCGCCGCTCGCGCCCAGTTCTCGAGGTCTCCCGCGGCGACCGTGTGGACGTCGGCTGTCACTCGCGGCAAGCGTCCGGTCGCACCGGGTCGGGGAGGGTCGCCCGCAGATCCTCGACCCGGCGCTCGAGCTCCACGCACGCCGGCCCGCAGTACGTGCGAGCGTCCCCGCCGTCCACGGTCCAGTAGCGGCGCGGGATCATCGCCCCGCACGCGTGGCAGTAGACCCCCCGCGTCGCGTAGGGAGGCGCCTCGAAGGCGACCCAGCGGCCCGGCCGGCTAGCCATCGAGCACCGGCTCGCAGCCATAGACCCGCTCGGCCACCTCGGCGCCGACGACGCCGTTCTCGACGTCCTCCCGCACGAGCTCGGGAAGCCGCTCGGAGGGAGGGCCGTAGCCGCCACCTCCCGCGGTCCTGATCACGACCTGGTCACCCTGTCGAAGCACAACGCCCGAGAACTTCGTATTCGACACTGTTCCGAACGCCTCGCCGAACGTCTGCCAGCCGTCCTCGTGCGCCCGTCGCACGAGCGTCGCGGCGCTCGCGCCGGGCAGGCCGCCGAACAGCCCCCACGGCCGCGTCTCCGTCCTGTCGGCAAACTCGCTGACGACGATCGCGTCGGCCGTGACCTCGAGCACCCGTTCCGAGGCCAGCCCGCCCCGTGACCGTCCGGGCCCGCCGGAGTCCGGCACGAGGCGCAGGCTCCTGACCCGCCAGGGATACCGCGTCTCGAAGACCTCGACAGGGGTGTTGCGGCAGTTCCCGTTGATGACGCCCTGCGCGCTGTTGCCGTCGCCGTCGCGGCGCCCGCCCCAGCCGCAGCCCTCCATGTGGTAATTGGCGTAGTACTCGCCGGTCTCCGGGTGCACGCCGCCGAAGAGGAAGTTGCAGCCGGTGCCGCCGGAGCTCGCCGGCACCCGATCGGGCACGGCCGGCGCGAGCGCCGCGAAGAGCAGGTCGACGATCCTCGGCGAGATCTCCGAGTTGCCGCCGACCTCGGGCGCGGGCGGCAGGACGTTCACGACGCTGCCGGGGCGCGCGAGTATCCGGATCGGGCGGTAGCAACCGGAGTTACGCGGGATGTCCGGGCTCGTCAGGTGGAGCATCGCGTTGTACACCGCCGACGCGGTGACGCCGAACGTCGTGTTGCACGGCCCCTTCGCCTGGTCGTCGCTCGCGCGGAAGTCGAAGATCGCCTCGTCGCCGTCGACGAACACCTCGACGCGGATCCAGTAACGGGCGTCCGGATCGACCCCGTCGTTCTCGATCACGTCCTCGAACGCGTAACGCCCGTCCGGGATGGCCGCGATCTCGGCGCGCATGCGGCGCTCCGAGTAGTCGAGCAAGGCCTCGGACAGACGCCCGATCTCGGCGTCGCCGAAGCGCTCGAGCAGGGCGTGCACGCGGGCCTCTCCCACGTTCAGCGAGCCGATCATCGCGTGGAGGTCTCCCCAGGTCGACCTGCGGAGTCCGGTGGTTCGTGAGCAGGATCCGCCAGACGTCATCGTTTCGCTCCCCGCGTCGCATGAGCTTGACCGGCGGCAGGCGCAGGCCTTCCTGGTAGACGTCCGTCGCGTCGGCGGCGAACCCGCCCGGTGCCTTGCCGCCGATCTCGGTCAGGTGCGCGAGGTTCGCGACGAAGGCCCGTAGCTCGCCTTCGTGGAAGACCGGCTTCAGCAGCAGGTGCTCCGGCAGGTGGCAGCCACCGCGGTAGGGGTCGTTGTGGACGATCACGTCGCCCTCCTCGAACGCGCCGGGGCCGAGCTCCTGGATCGTCCAGTCGACGCTGAAGAGCACGGCGCCGATCTGCGCCGGGCAGAACTCGCCTGTGGCGACGGCCCGGCCGCGAGCGTCGAACACGACGCACGAGAAATCGAGGCCCTCGTTGAAGATGGACGAGTACGACGTCTTCATCATCGCGACGCCCATCTCGTGGCACACGTTGCGCAGGTAGTTGCCGACGAGCGTCATCCGGACGGAGTCGACCGCGGCCATCAGGCCCGCTCCAGCACGAGGCAGCCCTCGGCCGCATCTGCGGCGGTCCAGCCCTCGGGCACGAACGTCGTCGAGTCGGCCTCCTCGATCACCGCGGGCCCGGCGACGGGATTTCCGAGGCGCCCGCGGCGCACGATGCGCGTCACGCGCTCGACGCCGTCGTCGCCGATGACGCCACGCTCGCCTGCCGCCGCCGCCTCGATGCCCGTGCGGCCTGCCGCCCGCCCGGCGGCGTGCTCGATTGCCGTGACCTGGCAGTGGACAAGCTCGACTGGCTCCTCCTCGAACGCGTAGCCGTAGACGCTTCGGTAGAGCCGGTGGAAGTCGGCGGCGGCGCGCTCGAGGAAGCCGGGCTCGAGATCGGCGACGGCGACCTCCTCCTCGTAGTTCTGGAGGTAGTAGCGGCACGCGATCGCGCGGGTCACGAGCGGCGTGCCGGCGGCGCCGTCGCGCTCGAGCTCGGCGCGGGTCTCGGCCTCGCCCGCCTCGAAGCGTCGGCGTACGTCGGCTTCGGAGATGCGGTCCGACCTGACGCCGAGGCTCCAGACTCGATCGACGCGGAGCGGGGCGATCGCGGCTCCGAAGGCGGAGCAGAGACCGGGATGCGGCGGGACGATCACGCGCTCGATACCGAGCGCGGTGGCGACACCGCAGGCGTGGAGCGGCCCGGCGCCGCCGTAGGCGACCAGCGCGTAGCCGCCCGGGTCGATTCCTCGCTCGATCGTTAGCAGCCGCACGGCGTTGGCCACGTTCTCGACCGCGATCTGCACGACTGCGAGCGCGGCCTCCGTCACGCCGAAGCCGGCCGCCTCGGAGACGCGCGCGACGGCGTCCGCCGCGGCGTCCGTGTCGAGCCGCATGCGGCCGCCCAGGAAGTAGTCCGGGTTCAGCCGGCCGAGCGCCAAGTTCGCGTCCGTCACCGTGGCCTCCATGCCGCCGAGGCCGTATGCCGCCGGCCCCGGCACCGCGCCGGCGCTGCGCGGGCCGACCTGGATCAACCCGCCCGCGTCGACGTGGGCGATCGAGCCGCCGCCGGCGCCGACCGCGTGGACGTCGACCGTCGGCGTGACGACGGGCAGGCCCCATTCGATCTCGAACTCGCTCCGGTGGCGGACGGAGCCGTCGTGGACGAGCCCGATATCGGTGCTCGTACCACCGATGTCGAGCGTGACGCAGCGCGGCTCGCCCGCGGCGGCGGCGAAATGGGCGCCGCCGAGGGCGCCGCCCGCGAGCCCGGACAGGATCGTCGTCACCGGCGCCGGCGCGACGGAGCCGGGACTGCCCGTACCGCCGTTCGACTTCAGCATGAGCACCGGCCCGCCCTCGTCGACCGGCCCGACGCCGTCGACCAGATCGTCGAGGTAGGCGGTCATCAGCGGCCGCACGTAGGCGTCGGCGAGCGTGGTGGAGACCCGCTCGTACTCGCGCCACAGCGGGCTGACGCGCGACGACAGCGAGACCGGGAGCTCGGGCAGTCGTGCCGCGAGCTCGCGCTCGAGCGCGAGCTCGTGCTCGGCGTTCGCGAACGAGAACAGGAGGCAGACGGCGACTGCCTCGACCTCGCCTTGCTCGACCAGAGCTTCGACGGCGGTCACGGCGCGAGCGCATTCCACGTCGTCGAGCGGCTCGAGCACGAGGCCGTTCGGGCCGATCCGCTCCCGCACGCCCACCGTCCGCCACCTCGGGACGAGGGGGGTCGGCTTCTGCCAGGCGAGGTCGAACGCGTAGCGGCGGTTGAGCCGCTGGATCACGGGCACGTCTTCGAAGCCTGCGGTCGTGAGCAGGCAGAGGCGGGCGCCGCGGCGCTCGAGGATCGCGTTCGTAGCCACGGTCGTTCCGTGGACGAGCCGGGCGAAGCCGCGACCGTCGACCGACTGCGCGACGGCGGCCCTGACGGCGTCGATGGGGCTGTCGGGCGTCGACGGCACCTTGACTACCGTCATCTCGCCCGTCTCGTCGTCGAGACGGACGAGATCGGTGAAGGTGCCGCCGGAGTCGACCCCGACGAGCGCGCCGCCCGTGCTCATCCGGCCGTACCGTAGGTCCGGAAAAGGTCCTCCGCGTCATGGATGGCCTGGACGACGGCGTCCTCGATCTGCGCGAAGTACTCGCGCCCACGCTCGGCGGTCGATTCGCGCGGGTCGCCCCACACGCCGCCGGGGAGGACCCGCCGCAGCGCGCCGCGGCTCGAGAAGAAGTACGCGACGACCGCGGCGTTGCCGAGAGGGCGCTCGAACTGCGGGTACTCCGGCCGAGCCCGCTCGAGATGCACGAGCGACTCGTCGACGGCCATGACGGCCGAGGTTTCGCCGATGTTCGCGTGGAGCCCCGCCTCGTCGCCGATGTAGGCGTCCCGCTGCTCCTGCGGCAGGGCGTCCCAGTAGCTCAGCCAGTAGAGCGCCGTCCCGTCGGGAAGGTCGTCGCTCGCCTCCATCACGGCGGCGTGCAAGGCGACCACGTTCGTGTAGTGGCCGTTGACCAGCGCGATCTTGCGGAAGCCGCCGCGCGCGAGCGAGACGCAGACGTCGTGCACGAGAGAGCTCATCGTCCGCGGGGAAAGGGTCACGAGCCCCGGGAACCCCTCATGCTCCGGCGACACCCCGAACGGAATCGCCGGCGCGACGAGGGCGTCGACCCGAGGCGCCACGCGGTCGCAGACCGCGGTCGCGAGGATGGCGTCGGTGCCGAGCGGCGCGTGCGACCCGTGCTGCTCCGTCGACCCGACCGGCACGAGCACGCGCGGGCTCCGCTCGAGCTGCTCCGCGACCTCGACGATCGTCAGCTGGGCGAGCGTGCGCGTCTTCAACTCGCCGGCCGGTGCGCGATGACGTCGATCTCCATGAGCAGCTCGGGGAAGCCAAGGTTGGCCACCTGCACCTGCGTGCACACGGGTAGCGGGTTCGCGCTGAAGCGCCGCTTGCGCACGTCGGTCTCCGCCGAGGCGTGCCGTATGTCCTTGAGGAATATGGTCATCTTCACGATGTCCTTCACCTCGCAACCCGCCGACTGGACGCAGCGCTCGATGTTCGTCCAGCACTGCTCAGCCTGTGCGGCCGGATCCCCGATGCCGACGAGGTTGTTCTCCTCGTCGAGCGAGATCTGCCCCGCGACGTACACGGTGTCGCCGCAGACGATCACGTGCGTGAAGGGATCGGTGGGGGGCCCGACGCCTTCGGGCTCCAGGTAGTCACGGCTCATGCTGCCTCCTTCCAACGTATTTCGTCGCCGGCCAGCTCGAGGCCGTCCGCCGACCAGCCCTCGACGAGCAACGGCCCGGCGAGATCGTGCCCGAGCAGGAGCTGCAGGTCCGAGTCGGGCAGCCCAGCCGCGACGCGGCAGAGCGCGGCCGCCCCGGGGCCGAACTCCGCGTTGCTCCCGAGCACGACGGCGATCCCGCGGTCGGCGGCGACCTCCGCCACCCGGCCCAGGATGTCCTCGCCGCGGCACTTCCCCGGATGCAGCGTCCACGCCTGCCAGGGGCCGTCCCGCAGGGTAAGCGCGTCCTCGTAGCTCCAGATCGACTCGTCGGCCACCCAGGTCCAGCCGTCCGGCTCGGGAAGCCCGCGCTCGAGGACGTCGATCCGCGAGCACGGCTGCTCGACGCCGTCCACGGAGGTCACCGCGAAGATCGAGCCGTACGCGGGCAGCTCCTCCCAGGCGATCGACTCGTTCGCATCCGCGACGATCGCCGCATCCGGGGCAGCCTCGCGGACAGCTCTCAGCCGGGCTTCGTCCTCGGCGCGGCCGCCCGCGAGCTTCACCTTGAGCCGCCGATGGCCCTCACCCGTCTGGAGGCGGGCGAGCCGCGAGGCGGTCTCAGGCCCGACGCGTCCGATGAGGCCGCGCACCGGCACCGGCTTCGCGGCCGCGCGGGCTCCGAGAGCATCGAGGGCAGCCGCCTCGACCGCCCAGACGAGGAAGTTGTTCGCGGCGAGCGTGCTCCGGGCGGCCTCGGCTACGCCGGCGGCGTCGAGACCGACGAGCGCGGGGCCCAGGACGTGCTCGAGCAGAAGCAGCGACGCCTCGGCCGATTCGCCGGACCAGCCGGGTAGCAGCGTCGCCTCGCCCAACCCGACGCGGCCGTCCACGAGCTCGACCTCGACGACGAGCGAGCTCGAACGTCCTCCGAACGCGCCCTCGAAGTCCTCCCGATGCAGGCGCTCCGCGATGTGCGCCTCGATACCTGCGATCGCGGTCACGCGGTGGCCATCTCCTCGAGGGACGCGATCTCCTCGGGTCTGACGGCGCGCTGCTCGGAGATGCTCCGAGCCGCCGCCTCGATCAGGCGCATCGTCTTCAAGTTGTCCCGGCCGCTCGTCTCCGCCTCGGCGCCGGACTCGACCGCGATCAGAAGCTGCGCCATGGTCGCGATGAAGGCGTGCGGGATCACGGTGTACGGAAGAGCCGGACGGAAGACGCAGCTCGGGTGCGCCGCGAGGACGAGCTCGAACTCGTCCGGGACCGGGAGCCCGTAGTGCGTGTACTGCGCGTACGTGCCGGAGGCGATGCCCTCGGAGGCCTCGACGCGCCAGCGTGCCCAGTCCTCGCCGATCGCCTTCTCCCCGTTCGACCGGATCGTAGCTCCGAGCGTGTCCGAGTAGCGAAGCGCGATGTGCACCGTCGTGTCACCGCGCGGCAGCTGGCCGGGATTGCGCCAGCTCGTCGCAAAGACCCATTCGGGCTCGCCGAACAAGAAACGACAGACGTCGAGGTGGTGGACGCAGTCGGTGCGGAGCGTCAGGTCGGACAGGCCGAGCCACTGCCGATCCATTACCTCCCATTCGTTGCGCCAGGCCAGGTCGAACGCGGCTCCGGCGGGCTCGCCGAGAACGCCCTGTCGCAACAGGTTGCCGGTCGACCGGATGCCCGGCAACCAGCGGGCGTTCTGGTTCACCGCCAACTGGACGCCGGCTCGGCCGGCCGCCCGCACGATTGCGCAGGCGTCGTCGAAGTTCATGGCGAGCGGTTTGTGGCACTGGACGTGCCTTCCGGCCGCGATCGCCTCGAGGGCGACGGGGGGTTGGCGATCCGGCGGCAGCGCGACGTCTACGACCTCGACGTCGCCGTCGGCCAGCAGCTCCGTGGCCGAGCCGTATGCGTTCGGTATTCCGAATCGCTCGGCGAGGCGCTCGGCCTTCGCCCGGTCCGTGTCGGCGATCGCCACCACGGGAAAGCCGGCCTCCGCGTACGCTGGCAGATGCGAGTTCGTCACGATCGTCCCGGCCCCGACGATGCCGATCCCGTGCTCGCGCGAGGCCGGCAGCGGGATCTCGTAGTCGAAGCGTGGGCCTTCGATCGGCGTCATACGGCGACCGCCGCCGGTCGTGCCAGAAACTGCATCGCCTCGGGCTCGTCCGCGCGATGGCAGGCGACGACGCTCTCGCCGACCTGGCGCAGGACGGGCACCTCCCCGGCGCAGCGCTCGATGGCGAGCGGGCAGCGCGTGCGGAAGCGGCAGCCGCTCGGCGGCTTCAGAGCGCTCGGCACCTCGCCCCGGGCGCTCACGACGATGCTCTCGCTACCCATCCGCGGCGCCGACGCCAGCAGCGCGGCGCTGTACGGGTGCCGCGGGGCGGCGCAGAACGGCCCGCGGTCGGCGAGCTCGACGATCCGGCCGAGGTACATGACGTTGACGTGGTCCGCCAGTGCCCGTACCACGGCAAGGTCGTGGGAGATGAGCAGGATCGCGAGGCCCAGCCGCTGGCGCAGCTCCATCAGGAGCAGCAGGATCTGACCCTGGATCGAGACGTCGAGCGCCGACGTGGGCTCGTCGGCGACGAGCAGCTCGGGCTCGAGGGAGAGCGCACGCGCGATCGCGATGCGCTGGCGCTGACCGCCGGAGAACTGGTGCGGGTAGTAGCCCGTCACCGACGGATCGAGACCGACCAGCTCGAGCACCTCCTGCACCCTGGCCTGCCGCGCGGCGCGCGGTCCGGTCGAGTGGACGACGAGCGGCTCCTCGACGAGGTCGCCGACGGTCATGCGCTCGTTCAGCGCCGATCCCGGGTCCTGGAAGACGATCTGGACGCGCCGCCGGGCGGCGCGCAGGTCCTTGCCGCTCAGCCCGAGCAGGTCGACGTCGCCGAGCCAGACGCGGCCGGACTTGGCCCGCACGAGCCGCGTGATCGCCCGGCCGAGCGTCGTCTTCCCGCAGCCGCTCTCGCCGACGAGCGCGAGCGTCTCGCCACGAGCGAGCTCGAGGTCGACGCCGTCGACGGCGCGCAGGGGGCCGTCGGGCGTCTTGTACTCGACGACGAGCTGCTCGACCCGGAGGAGTGGGTCGCTCATGGGCGGCGGAACGGGTCGACGACGCAGGCCACGTCGTGCTCCGCAGCGACCTGGACGAGCGGCGGAGGACTCGTGTCACAGACGTCCTGCCGGTGGGGGCAGCGCGGGGCGAACGGGCACCCGGGGGGCAGCCGGCGGGCGCTCGGCGGGCTGCCCGGGATGGGGCGGAGCTTCACGTCGCGGTCGACGTCGGGGTTCGCGACGAGCAGGGCCGCCGTGTAGGGATGGCGCGGCGCCCGGAAGAGCTCCTGCACCCGGCCGCTCTCCATGATCCTGCCGCCGTACATCACGAGGACGCGATCGACGACGCTCGAGATGATCGGCAGCGAGTGGCTGATCAGCAGCATCGCCATCCCGCGCTCGAGCTGCCTCGTCCGCAGCAGCTCGAGGACCTGGGCCTGAACCGTGACGTCCAGCGCGGTCGTCGGCTCGTCGGCCACCAGCAGGTCGGGGTCGCCCGCCAGCGCGAGCGCGATGAGGATGCGTTGCCGCATGCCTCCGCTCAGCTCGTGCGGGTACTGGCGGAGCCGGCGCTCGGGATCGGAGATCCCGACCTCCTGGACGAGCTCGAGCGCGCGCCGCTCGGCGGCCCCCCGCCGGAGCGAGGCGCTGAGCAGCAGAGCCTCCTTCAGGTGCCCTCCGACGGTCATGAGCGGGTCGAGTGCCATGGACGCTTCCTGGAAGACCATGGCGATCCGGCGGCCGCGGATCCTGCGCCAGCCGCGCTCGTCGAGCCCGGTGAGCTCCTGGCCGTCGAAGACGATCGATCCGCTGGTGACCCGCCCACCGACGGGGAGGACGTTCAGGAGCGCCGACGCGAGGCTCGACTTGCCCGAACCGCTCTCCCCCACGAGCCCGCACGCCTCGCCTCTCCCGATGGTCAGCGAGACGTCGCGCACCGCCTCGGCGAGGCTCCGGCCGCCGAACGAGACGGACAGGTCGCGCACGTCGAGGAGCGCTTCTCCGACGGCTGCAGCGGCCCGCCGCTCCTCCGTTGCGGGCCGGGCGCTCATGCTCGCCTCATGCGCGGGTCCAGGGTCAGGTTGGCGACGTCGGCGAGGAGGTTGAAGACGACGACGGCGGTAGCGATGAAGATCACGGCGCCGGTGATCATCGGCAGGTCGTTCTGGCTGACGGCGAGCCAGGCCTGCTGCCCGACCCCCGGCCACGAGAAGACCTGCTCGACGACGACCACACCGGCCGCGCCCGCGAGGAAGGCGCCCGAATCGAGGCCGACCATCGTCACGATCGGGTTGACCGAGTTCGGCAGGATGTGCCGGAAGAGCAGACGCGTCGAGGAGGCGCCTCGCGCCCGCGCTGCGCGGACGTACTCCTGGTTCATGATGTCGATCATCGCCGAGCGCATCATGCGCGCGTACCATGGTGCGCCGGCGAGGCCGAGCGTCAGCGCGGGCAGCAGCAGGTGCTCGAAGCCGCCATAGCCGCCGATCGGCACCAGGGAGGCCCTGTACGCGACCAGGTAGAGGAGGGCGAAGCCGAGGACGAACACGGGCACGAGCGCGCCGCTGAGCGAGAACAGGAGCACGAAGCGATCGATCAAGGAGCCCCGCCGAAGCGCCGCGACGATGCCGAGCGGGACGCCGATCACGAGCTGCATGACGATTCCGGCGAGGGCGAGCTTCAGCGTTGCCGGAATGCGGTCGACCAGGGAGTCGACGACCGAGCGGCTGTTCGCGATCGACACGCCGAGATTCCCCTGCACGAGCTCCTTCAGGTAGTAGCCGTAGCGTGCGAGGAGCGGCTCATCGAGGCCGAATTCGTCGCGGATCTCCTGCTTGACCTCCTCGGTCGCGAAGCGGCCGGCGTAGACGTCGACCGGGTCGACCGGCGAGATGACCGTCGCCGCGAAGGTCAGAGTCACGACGACCCAGAGGACAAGCACTCCCCAGCCGAGACGCTTGAGAATCGTCGCCGTCATGCGCGTCGTGCCTCGACCCCGTCGGCGCGACCCGAGTCCTTCGGGTCGAGCGCATGGCGGAGCCCGTCGCCGAGCAGGACGAAGGCGAGCATGGCCAGGAGGATCGCCCCGGCAGGAACGAAGACGAGCCGCGGCTGCGTGAGGAAGAAGCCCTGCCCCTCCGCGATGATGTTGCCCCACGAGGCATCCGGGGGCGGCAGGCCGACGCCGAGGTAGCCGAAGACCGCCTCCGCCTGGATCGCGACCCCGACGCCGAGGGTCACGTAGACGATCACGGACGGCAGGGCGTGGGGCAGGAGGTGCCGGAAGAGCAAGCGCTTGCGCGACGCGCCGATCGCGACGGCGGAAGCGGCCAGATCTCGGCCGGAGAGCGAGTAGACGGTCCCGAAGACGATGCGGGCGAGGTAGGCGCCCCAAGCGAGCCCGATGATGATCCCGACGCTGAGCAGCGACGGCCGGGCGATCGCGAGGAAGACCATCGCGAGCAGCAGGACTGGGAAGCTCAGCACAACGTCCGCGGCCCGCATGAGCGTCTCCCGCGTGGCGGTGCGTCCGACGCCCGCGAAGCCGCCCATGAGGATGCCGATCCCCGCCGCGATGCCGATGGCGAGGAACGACGCCGCCAGCGAGACCTTGGCGCCGTGGAGGAGCCGGGCGAGGACGTCCCGCCCCTGCGTGTCGGTACCGAGCGGAAACGCCTTGCTCGGCCCGAGTGGATCGCCGTCGGGCGAGAGACCCCCCGAGACGATCAGGTTCGGGTCGCGGCCGTAGGCGACGGGGCCGACGATGGCCGCCAGGACGATGAGCACGACCAGCACCGCGCCGGCCATGGCCGTCGGATCCCGGAGGAGCCGCCTGAGGCTCTGCGACCAGTAGCCGGCGGCGGCCTCCTCCGGTAGTGCGCTGTCCGCCTGAGCACGAGCCGCGATGCTGTCGGTCGCCAACGGCTCGCCTCGAGCTAGATGGTTGATCGGTAATTGTGGTCCGGCGGTGCCACGGTTACCGGTCAATTAGCGATCGATCATCTAGGAGGTCAGTGACAGTTTCGTGAAGATCGTTGCCGCCGTGTTCGTGCCCACGAGGAGGTTCTGGACGTTATCGCCCTTGTACAGCGAGCGCTGGGGCCAGTAGACCGTGACCCACAGAGCCTCCTCGCCGATCACCGTGCGCATGATCTGCTGATACGCGCTGATCTCCTCTTCCTTGTCCGTCGTGGTGTTGCCGGTGGCGTTGAGCTCGTCCACCTCGGGCGAGGCCCAGCGCGAGAAGTTGCAGCAGGTTCCGTCCGCGTCGGCCGCCTCCTTGGTGGCGGTCGTGAACGCCGAGTCGACGACGTAGGAGCCGTGCGGGACGTCCATCGACCACCCGTTCGGCACGATCGCCAGCGGATCCATCGTGCGGGACAGCCAGGCGTCGAACGCGAGCGACGTGACCTTGACCTTGAGCCCGGCCTGCTCAAGGTCCTGCTGCAGCAGCGGCGCCCAGCCGTCCGTCGGGAAGAGCGTGCCCGGCGCGGGCATGATGAGCTCGACCTCCTGGCCTGCCACGCCGGCTGACTCGATCAGGCTCTTGGCCTGCTCCGGGTCGTAGGGCAGCGCCTCGAAATCCGCGTCGTAGTACTGGCTCTTCGGCGACCAGAAGCCGGTGGCGACCTCGCCCCGATTCTGGTCGTGCTGGAGGAGCGCCTGCTTGTTGATCGCCATCGTGATCGCCTTGCGGGCGTCGAGGCTCGCGAAGACCGGGCTCTCCTCGACCGCGTTGAGCGTCAGGTACCAGACGTTGTCGACAAGACCCTCGACGATGCGGCCGCTCCGGTCGGGATCGTCCTTGATCGCGTTGTACGCAGAGGCCGGGATCTCGTCCCACATGACGTCCGAGTCGCCGCTGTCGATGCGCAGGATCGCAGTGTCGGGGTCGACGGCGAGGTCGATCTCCATCCCGTCCAGGAAGATCTGGTCCGGGGCGAAGTAGTTCTCGTAGCGAGACAGCGTGATGCGCTGCCCGGCCTGGTAGGAGTCGAGCTTGAACGGCCCGGAGCCCACCGGCTCGAGGTTGAATGCGTCGCCCTTGGCCTCGACCACGGCCTTCGGGTAGACGGAGGCGAACCAGATGGCGAGCAGGTTCAGGAACGCTGCCCGGGGCTCGATCAGGTCGATCTGGACGGTCTTGTCGTCGACCGCGATGATGCCGGACGACTCCGTCGCCTCGCCGGCGGCGATTCCCTCCGTGTCCACGATGAGCCCGGTGTAGTAGGAGCCGCCCTCGCTCTTCGTGTTGGGATGGATGAGGCGCTCGAGCGAGAACTTCACGTCCGCCGCGGTCACGGGCGAGCCGTCGTGGAAGGTCGCATCCCGGAGCGTGAAGGTGTACGTCTTCCCGTCGTTCTCCGGCGCGGGCACCTCGGTGGCCAGGTCGGGCAGGATCGTGCCCGCGTTCTGCGGATCCGTCGTGACGAGCTTGCTGAAGATGGCGTCGCCGAAGGTCACGGACTGGTTGTCGTAGAACCGCTGTACGTCGAAGCCGCGCACGTCCGAGCCCATCGTGGCGCGCAGGATCCCGCCCGTCGCGGGGGCCGGGGCGGTCGTCTCGCCCTCGGTCGCGGCGGGCGGCTCTGCCGCCGTTGTTCCGGCGTTGGTCGTAGCCGGCGGCGCAGGTGCCGCCTCCTCAGCGTCGTCGCCGCCGCAAGCCGCGAGTATGGCTGCGATTCCCGGCAGTGCACCGACCGCCGCCGCGCCTCGAAGGAACCGCCGCCGGGTGAACACCGAACTGTCTTGCTCGTGCGTCATCCTCTCCTCCTTGTCCCTCTGTCCTAAAGACGGACGCGGTGTCCGGCGGTTAGGCGGTCATGCCTCCTCGAGCCAGTAGTCCGCGAAGAACCGGTACTCCGAGACCGTCGGCAGCTTGAAGCCGCGCATCCTCTCCGACACCAGTGCGGCCGCCTCCGGGTAGAGCACCGGGACCCAGAGCGCCTCGGTCTTGACGACGATCTCGTCCATCTGCTTGTAGAGGTCGATCACCTCGTTCGGGTCCGTCGCCCGGTGCGCGTCGACGACGAGCTGCTCGAACTCGGGATCGACGTACTCGGAGAAGTTGCAGCAGCCGGCGTCGAGTGACGCCTGCGTGAACGCACTGTCGATGACGAAGGACCCGTGCGGGTACGGCTGCTGCCACTGGTTCTCGGTCAGCGCCGGTGGGTTCTTGACGACCTCGGTGCCGTAGGGCTCGAAGGCGAGCTGCTGCAGGTTGACGTTGATGCCGATGGTGCGCAGGTCCTCCTGCGCGGTCTCGCTCAGCTCAGCCGACGGCGACGTGTTGCGCGAGAAGAAGTCGATGTCGAAGCCGTCGGCGAAGCCGGCGTCCGCGAGCAGCTGCCTGGCGGCGTCGGGGTCGTACGGATACGCCATCCCCTGCTGGTAGTACGGACCGAGAGGCGAGAAGAGGCCTCCGTCGGCAGGCTGGCCGAGGCCCTTGAGGACGCGGATGAGACGCTCCTTGTCGATCGCATGGGCGATCGCCTGGCGAACGCGCAGGTCCTTCGTCGCCTCGTGCTCGAGGTTCAGGGTGATGTAGTAGACGTCCGAGACGAGGGCGGTGATGAGCTGCGCCTCGATGTCGGGGTCGTCGAGGACCTGCGACAGCACGCCGGATGGAACGAGGTCATGCGTGACGTCCTGCTCCCCGTCCTGGATGCGCAGGTGCGCCAGCTCCCCGTCGATGCCCGTGTTCCACTCGACCTGGTCGACGTACGGGCGCTCCGGATCCCAGTAGTCCGGGTTGCGCTCGAGCACGAACGACTCGTCGAGCGTGATCGGCCCGGAGAGCTTGAACGGCCCCGTGCCGACCGGAGCCAGATTGAAGCCGTCGTTCCCGAGCTCCTCGACGACCTCGCGCGGTACGACTCCCGTGAAGGGAAGTCCGAGCAGGTAGAGGAACGCGCTGTCGGGCTGCTCGAGCTCCACCGTGAGCGTCAGCGGGTCGACGGCAGTGATCCCCGGCAGCTCCTTGCTCCGCTCGTTGAGTACGTCCTCGGTGCCGACGATCCCGAGCGTCTGGTAGTAACTGCCTGCCTCGCTGGCCGTTGCCGGGTCGATGACGCGCTCGAGCGTGAACTTCACGTCGTCGGCCGTCAGTTCGCGCCCGTGGTGGAACATGACGCCGGGGCGGAGGGTGAACGTGTACAGCGTGCCCTCCGCGTTCACCTCGGGGAGCTCGGCAACTCCCGGGCCCACCTCGCCGTTCTCCGTCCACGCGAGGGAGAGCAGGGGGTCGAAGAGGGCGAAGACTCCGGTTGCCGAGAGCGTGTTGAACCACCGCGCCGGGTCGAAGCCGAACGGGGTCGAGGACGCGCTGAAGATCAGCGTGCCGCCGCGCACCGGCTCGCCCGAGACCGTCTCGGCCGCGCCGGTGGTTGCTGCTCCCGTCGTAGCCGTGCCCGTCGTGCCCCCTGCAGATGTGGTGGATGGAGCGGCTTCCCCATTGTCTCCGTCACCGCCGCAGGCAGCCAGCAGCCCGCCGCCCGAAAGAAGGGCGAGACCGCCGCCGAGGCCGAGGGCCCGGCCGAGAAACCGTCGTCGCGTGATCTCCTGCTCGAGCGCGCGCTTGAGGTGGTCGTCGCCAGCCGACATGTCAGCCTCCTCCTTCGCTGGTGCCGCCAGAGACCAGGTTCGCCGCGTTGCCGGAGCGCTCGAGCGTTCTGAGCACGAGCTCGGCGCGACGTACCTTCTCCCGAATACTGCGTTCCGCTCCGGGCTCGAGATGCATCCCGTAGGGGTAGAGCGGCTGCGCGTTGCGCAGCCCGATCTTCAACGAGAGCGGCGTCAGCTCCTCGACGAAGCGATGCACGTCCCGGTAGCGCATGCCGCCTCCCATCGTCAGCGGCGACTCGACGTAGATGTCGATCGACGTGGCCGAGGTCAGGCGCTGCCGCATGGCGAGCAGGTCGTCGAGGGTCGCCGTGGACGGCACGTTGATGCTCGTGGCACCGAGGCGTTCGTAGAGCGCGGCCGTCGCGGCGTTGTGCGGCGCGATGGCGGCCGCCGTCTTGAGGCCGAGCCGACCGAGCTCGTCGTTCTGGCGAAGCTCGCCGGCCTTCGCGAGCAGGCCGAGATCGGCGATCAGCACGCCGTCGACGGCTGCCTCGGCTGCCTGTCGGAGCTCGGCGACGGCGTCGGCGAAAGCGCCCTCGCCCCGAAGCTGCTCACCCGCCTCCGCATCCGGGAGGGGCTCCCAGGAGTTCCGCGAGGACACGTAGACATAGAGCTCGGCGTCGTGGGCGTGCGTGAGCTCGAGCAGCTCGCCGAGCTCCGCTGGGGTCAGCATGCGCAGGCCGCTGCCCATGGAGAGCCGCCCGATCGTCACGCCGCGCCGGTCGGCCTCGTCGAACGCCGCCCGAGCCAGGTCCGGGTGCTCGACCGAAGGGATCTCGAACCACCACGAGCGGCTCACGCGCGGGCTCCACGCACCAGGTCGACCGCCCGCCCGACGAGCGCAGGCGTTTCCGGCGGCATCAGCGACTGCATGTAGAGGGTCACCTGGTCGACCCCGAGCTCCTCGAGCAGCCCGAACCTCCGCGCGAGCTCGTCGTCCGAGCCGCAGTCCGGCGGAAACGGCCGGAGGCACACCCGAGGAGCGCGGTCGATTGCGGCCGCGCATGACTCCACCTCTGCCCTCATCCGTTCGTTGTCGGCGAAGTACAGGAGCAACAGGTACTCGTCCGTGAGCTCGGCGACGGTCCGCCGGTCGGCGCCGAACTCCCACTGGCGCTCGGCCGAGAGGGGGCCGGTCATCGTCCCCGAGAAGAAGCTTTCCCAGCTCGCGACGTCGTCCTCGAACTCGAGCCGAAGCCCGTGCTTGCGCGCCTCCTCCGATGCAGCCTCGAGCAGGCGCTCCACGGCGACCTCGCGGCTTCGCAGCAGCGGGCCGGCATCGCTCCCGACGACTTCGGCGAGGGCCTCGGGCGTCAGAGGCAGCGCAGGGCCGTCGCCGGCAACCCGCCGGTCGAGGTGTGCAGCCATCGCCTGCGCGGCCCGGTCGCCGCTTCCGCCGCACTCGTCGACGAGGCGCTTGCTGTGCTCGGACACGCAGACGCCGATCAGCCAGCGGTCGAGGGGGCCGAGCTCGATGCCGAGGACGACCTCCTGCGGGTGGTACGAGTAGATCAGGTGGTAGACCGCCTCGAGCTGGAGCTCCTGGAAGTAGCCGGAGCGCCCGGCCGCCCGCACGAGCCCGACGACATAGGCGCGGGTCGCCGGATGTGACGGCGAGAGCCACGTGCAGTCGGGAGAGCCGAGCGCGGTCTGGATCGCGACGTCCGGGTGCCGGGTGGCCAGAGCGCGGTTGTTGAGCACCACGGTCCAGCCGTCGACGGAAAGGCTGCGGGCGCGGCATGCTTCGACCAGCTGCTCGAGCACTCCGGCCGAGCGCTCGCTGAATATCGGGACGACCGGCCCGTCGAAAGAGTCGCTCGCGCCCTGGTCGAGAAAGCAGCGGTCGCCCTCGAGGTCGAGCAGCCGCCGGCGCGGGTTCGCCGGTGAGAAGATCCGGACGGGGTGGTACGCGAGGGTCGGTCTCAGACGCTCGACGCCGACGCTCGCCCACCGCTCGACGAAATGCTCCAGGCCGTAGTCGGGTACTTCCTCGACGTAGCAGTCGAGCGCGAGGCGCAATCGCCCTCCTCAGCGACCATTGTTCATAGAACGAACAAAATGTGCGAAGACACTACCACGCCGCCGGCGGGTGGTCAAAGGCAGCCGCGGGCCTTACGGGTCACGGTGGTCGACGATGCTCCCATGGAGGCCGCCGTAGATCCGGTCCCTGACGCCCGCGCTGGCGAGGAATTCGTGCGGGTATCCGAGGTCGATCGCGCTCGCCCTATCGAGGACGACGAGCTGCTCGTCCGTGAGCTCGATCTCGCCTGCTCGGAGCGACTGCCGCAACTGGTCGGCATCTCTGGCGCCGACGACGGGAATCGTGACCGTCTCGCGCCGCATGAGCCAGGCGAGGGCGACTGCCGCAGCGTCGACCCCGAGCTCGCGGGCGACCTCCGCGACCCGGTCTGCGATGCGCTGGTTGCGCTCGGAGAGACGAGCGTCGTCCGCCTCGAGGCGCCGCGACCCTCCTGCCTCACGGTACTTGCCGGTCAGCACGCCGCCACCGAGCGGCGCCCACGCCATGATCCCGAGATCCATGGTCCTCGCCATGGGGAGCAGCTCCCGCTCAGCGTCCCGCTGCACCAGGCTGTACTCGATCTGGAGGGCGACGAACCGGCTCAGTCCCCGCTCCTGCGCGAGGGTGTTCGCGCGAGCCACTGCCCACGCCGGCCAGTTGCACACTCCCGCGTAGAGGATCTTGCCGGCGCGCACCTGGTCGTCCAGCGCCTGGACGACCTCGTCCACGGGCGTGGTGGCATCCCAGGCGTGGACGAGGTAGACGTCGAGCCGGTCGAGGCGCAGCCGCTTCAGGCTGGCCTCGAGCGCTGCGACGAGGCTCTTGCGATGATTCCCGCTCGCGTTCGGGTCGCCGGGCCGGCGGGTGAGGCCGTACTTGCTCGCAACGACGAAGCGATCGCGCTCGCCAGCGATCAGGTCGCCCACGATCCGTTCGCTCGTGCCGTTCGTGTAGCGGTCCACCGTGTCGAGAAAGTTCCCTCCGGACTCGGCGTAGGCCTCGAACATACGGCGAGATTCCTCTGGAGAGGCGCCGAACCCCCAGTCCTCGCCGAACGTCATGGTGCCCAGAGCGAGCTCGGAGACCCGCAGCCCGCTGCTTCCGAGCAGGCGGTACCTCATACGGCCATTGCCCGGCGCGGATCCCCTGCAGGCGCACGGAGGCTGCCGTCCGCCACGGACACGTCAGGGTGCGTCCAGCTCTCGTAGACGACCGGCGCAGGAATGTCGTGGCCGAGCCTGCTGCCCTCGGTCGAGGTGGGTAGCGTCGAGGCCACTCGCCAGAGCGCCGGCACGCCCGGCCCGAAGTGGAGGTTGCTGCCGACGACCACCGCGATGCCACGCTCGTCGGCGATCTCGGCCATCCGCCGGAGGGCGTCCTCGCTCCGGCACTTGCCCGGATGAAGTGTCCATGCATCCCAGGGACCGGAGCGAAGCATGAGCGCGTCCTCATACCCCCAGATGGACTCGTCCGCGAGCCACAGCCAACCGTCCGCGGCCGGCAGGCCACGCTCCCGTACGACCGAGCGTGCGCACGGTTGCTCGACTCCCAGAATCCCTGTCTCCCGAAACAGCAATGCGTACGAGGGAAGCTCGTCGTACGGAATCGCTTCGTTCGCATCGACGATCAGCGTTGCTCGTGGCACCGCGTCGCGGACCGCGCGCAGCCGCGCGTCGTCATCGGCGATCGTCCCGGAGAGCTTCACCTTGACCCGTTCGAAGCCTCTGGCCGCCTGGTCGGCTGCAAGAGCCGCGCTCGTCTCCGCGCCGAACGGGCCGACGAGCCCGCGCAGAGGCAGTGGCGCGGGAGTCGCGAACGGCGCGAGCGCGTCGATCAGCGCCGATTCGAGCGCCCACAGCAGGTACCCGTTCGCGGCGAGCGACCCTCTCGCGGCCGCGGCCGCTTCGCGCGCAGGCAGACCGATGATCGCTTCGCGTAGCACGCAGTCGAGCAAAGCCTGCCCCGCCTCAGGCCATTCGCCCGACCAGCCCGGCAGCAGCGTCGCCTCGCCCGCTCCCCGCCGACCGTCGCTCAGCTCGACGTCGACGACGAGCGAGCGGGCGCTCCCACCGCCAAGGAACGGCGCCAGGTATTCGCCGTATGGGGTCCTGTATGCGTGTGTCTCGAGACTGCTTCCGAGTCCGATGACGGTCGGGTCGCTCACCCTCGCCTATGCTGCGCGTAGCGAACAGTTCATTCGAAGAGCGAACTCTACGTGATCCGACACTTCAAGCCTGCGGACGTCGAGCTCCCGCGCGTCGTGGACCCCCGCTACGTCGGCGACTCGATCTCGAAGTACCGGTCGACCTTCACGAGCGAGGACGGCGCGCTGGAGCTCGGCTTCTGGGATTTTCGAGGCCAGCACACGACGCCGGTGCACGAAGGCTACGAGGAGGTTCTCGTCGTGCAGTCGGGGAGCATCACGGTCGAATGCGAGGGCCGGACGTACGAGGTGTCCGCCGGCGAGCTGCTCGTATACGACTGTCCGATCCCGCCACAGGCGCTGAGCTCCGCGGAGGGGGTGCGTGCCGTGTACGTGATGCGCCACCGGGCGTGAGCCCGAAGACCGTGGCGGCACGCCGACCGGACGAGCCTGGAGAAAGGGCTGACGCTGTTGCAGCAGCTTGCGAGCGCGGACCTGGGAATGAGCATCGCCGAGCTCGCCGAAGCGACGGGGCTCAACCGCACGACGACCCACCGACTCTGCGAGGCTCTAGAGGAGGCCGGTTGGCTTCAGTTCGCCGCCGACGGCGCCTCGACGCGCCGGCGGCGGGTCAGCCTGGGCCCGCGCACGCTCGGGCTCGCGGTTCTGGTCAACAACAAGTACGACCCCGAGACACGTCTCGAGCCGCTGATGGAGAACCTCTCGAGGACGGTGGGCGAGACCGTGCACGCGGGGATGCTCGACGACACGTGGATCATCCACGTCGCCCGTTCCGTACCGGACGCGGGGCTGCACATGGCCGCGCCGCTCGGATCGCGCGAGCTCGCCCACGTCACCGCGCTCGGAAAGGCGATGCTCGCCACCCTCACCCGCGAGGAGCTTCTGACCCGTTACCGCCGCGAGGAGCTCGTCGTTCGAACGGGGAGGGCGATCGCCACCCGAACGGCGCTCCTCGAGGAGCTCGAGCGCGTGAGGGCTCGGGGGTACGCGCTGGACGACGAAGAGTCGCGAGGAGGCGTGCGCTGTGTGGGCGCGCCGATCTTTGGCCCCGCGGGGCACGCGGCGTTCGCATTCAGCGTGACGTCGATGCCGGTCCACATCGAGGGCGAGCGGCTCGAGGTCGTCGCGCGGGCGGTACAGGAGGCCGCGCGGCTCGCCACGGCGGCGTTCGGCGGAATCGTGCCCAACACGTGGGGCTCCGCGACATGAGCGTGGGAAGGCTCGACGGCAAGCTCGCGCTCGTGACCGGCTCGGCCAGCGGGATCGGACGGGCGATCGCCGAGCGCTTCGCCGTCGAGGGCGCCGCCGTCGCGGTCGCCGACATCTCCGGCCCGGACCGCGCGGAGGAGACTCTCCGGCGGGTTCGCGCCGCGGGCGCGGAGGGCGTCGCCGTGCTGGGCGACGTCTCCAACGCCGCCGACGCGCGCCGGATCGTGGACGAGGCCTCGGCGGGCCTCGGCGGTCTCGACATCGTCGTCAACAACGCCGGTCACTTCCTGCCGCCCGCGCCCGTGGCCGACTACGACGTGGACGCGTTCGACCGCATCGTGGCGGTGAACCTCCGCGGGCCGTTCCTGATCGCGAAGTACGCGATCCCTCACCTGCTCGCCCGGGGCGGGGGCGTGCTGCTCGGCATCGGCTCCGTCAACGGGATCGCGGTGTGGCCCGGCGACTGCGCGTACAACGCCTCGAAGGCGGGGCACCACATGCTTGCGAAGACCGTCGCGATCGACTACGCGACTCAGGGCATCCGCTCGAACTGCATCTGCCCCGCGGGGATCGGGACGGAAGGCTTCCAGCAGCTCCTCGAGGCCGACGACGATCCCGACGGGTACATGCGGTCCACGGTCGGTCTGCACCCGATGGGGCGCATCGGGCGCCCGGAGGAGATCGCGAGCCTCGCGGTCACGCTCTGCTCCGACGAAGCATCCTTCGTCACCGGAGCGCTCGTCCCCGTCGACGGCGGCTACCTGGCGGTCTAGGTGGGCCGCGACCCCGCCTGGGACATCCTGTTCGAGCCGCTCAGGATCGGCCCGAAGACGCTCAAGAACCGCTTCTACCAGGTGCCCCACTGCAACGGCGCCGGATCCGAGCGGCCCGGGATGCAGGCGGCGCTCCGCGAGGTGAAGGCGGAGGGTGGATGGGCCGCCGTCTGCACCGAGGAGTGCTCGGTGCACCCCGAGTGCGACTCGACGCTCCTGGTCTCCGCCCGGCTCTGGGACGATGGCGACGTCCGGAACCTCGCGCGAACCTGCGAGGCCGCCCATCGGCACGGGGCTCTCGCCGGCGTCGAGCTCGGCTACATGGGCGCGCACGCGACGGGCTTCGAGACTCGGGCCGTTCCGCGCGCGCCGTCCCAGATCGCCGGCTCCGGATCGTTCGGGACGACGCCGCTCGAGATGAGCCAGGACGAGATCGCCGAGCTGCTGGGGTTCTTCGTGGCAGCCGCCCGCCGCGCGCGGGACGCCGGCTTCGACATCGTGTACGTGTACGGCGGCTCCGACGAAGCGCCCGCGCAGTTCCTCCTGCCGCGCTACAACCGCCGCACGGACGAGTACGGCGGCGCCTTCGAGAACCGCGCGCGCTTCTGGGTCGAGTGCCTCCAGAAGGTTCGCGACGCCGTGGGCGCTGACTGCGCGATCGCAACGCGCATCTCGGTCGATCGTGGCGAGGGCTACCTCGGGCTCGACGAGGCATGCGCATTCGTCGAGCTCGCCGACCCTCTGGTCGATCTCTGGGACGTCAAGATGGGAAGCCTGCCCGACTGGGGCTGGGACGCCGGGCCCTCGCGCTTCTACCCCGAGAACTATCAGGCCGACTGGCTGCGCGAGATGAAGCGCCATGCAACGAAGCCCGTCGTCGGCACCGGCCGTTTCACGACTCCCGACGTCATGGTCAACGTCATCCGGTCCGGCCAGCTCGACCTCATCGGCGCTGCCCGGCCGTCCATCGCCGATCCCTTCCTCCCCAGGAAGATCGAAGAGGGCCGCGCCGACGAGATCCGGGAGTGCATCGGGTGCAACGTCTGCTCGGCCCGGCACATCGTCGGCTCGCAGCTCGTCTGCACTCAGAACGCGAGCGCCGGCGAGGAGTACCGCCGCGGCTGGCACCCCGAGCGCTTCGAGCGGGCCCGCAACGCCGACCTGGAAGTGCTGGTCATCGGCGCCGGGCCCGCCGGGATGGAATGCGCGCTCGTGCTCGGCCGGCGCGGCATGCGCCGCGTGCATCTCGTCGACGCCGCGGCCGAGCCGGGCGGGATCCTGCGCTGGATCCCCGAGCTGCCGGGTTTGCGCGAGTGGGCACGGGTCGTCGACTACCGGGTCGCGCAGCTCGCCAGGCTGCACAACGTCGAGCTTATTCCGGCCACGTGCCTGGAAGCGGGCGACGTCGCCGATTACGGGGCCGACCTCGTGGTCGTGGCGACCGGAGCGGCCTGGGCCACCGACGGCCTCAACGGCCACACCATGAGGCCGATTCCCGGCGCCGACGCGGCGCTGCCTCACGTGCTCACGCCCGACCAGATCATGGTCGGCGGAAAGCCCGTTGCGGAAACGGCGCTCGTGTACGACTGCGACGGGTACTTCATGGGGGTGTCGCTGGCCGAGAAGCTCGCCCGCGAGGGTGTGCGTATCACCTACGTGACCCCGCACGCCCGCGTGGCGCCGTTCATGCACGAGACCGGGGAGGCCCCCGACATGCTGCGCCTCCTGCGCGGGCTCGGCGTCGCGCTCGTGCCGTCGCGCATCGTCGAGCGGATCGAGCCGGGCCGGGTGACGAGCGTCGACTCGTTCTTCGGTGACGATCCCGTCACGCACGAGGTGGGCTCGGTGGTCCTCGTCACGCAGCGCGTCTCGAGCGACGGGCTCTTCCGGCAGCTGCGGCGGAGCGGGGTGGGGGCCCTCTACCGGATCGGCGACTGCGTCGCGCCGAGGCTCCTTGCCGACGCGATCTTCGACGGCCATCGCCTCGCGCGTGAGATCGACTCGCCTGACCCGGCGTGTCCGCTGCCCTTCGTGCGCGAGCGCCGGCTCGTCGGGAACGCGACCGACGCCGACTACGACCTCGCTCCGCGACCGCTCTCCACGCTCGCGTGACCGGCGGAAGCGACATCGTCCGGCTGGACAGGCTGTCTGCGCCGGAGTGGCAGGCGCTCGAGCAGGTCACGTTCATGCTGCCGGTTGGAAGCACCGAGCAGCATGGCGCGCACCTGCCCGTCGGCACCGATACCGCCATCGCGGTAGCGGTGTGCGAGGGGGCCTGCGGCGGCGCGGACGACCTCGTGCTCGCGCCCGCTCTGCCGTACGGCGTCTCGGATCACCACAAGCGCCTGCCGGGCGGCGCCGTGTCGGCCGGTCCCGCCGGCTTCGCGGCCTACCTGCGTGCGGTGGTCATGGACCTGGTCGACCCGGCGCGAGGCCGGGCGGTCCTCGTCGTGAACGGTCACGGCGGGAACTGGCCGTCGATCGTTTTCGCCCTCGACGAGATCGGTGCGGAGCACGGCGAGCTACCGATCGCCGCGTGCTCGTGGTGGGACCTCGTGGCGGAGCTGATCGCGGACGTCGACCCGAACGTGCCGACCCTGCGCGTCGGTCATGCGGGCGCAGTCGAGACCTCCGTCGTGCTGGCGTTCGAGCCGGGCTCGGTGCGGCCCGAGCTCTCGGATCCGCCGCCACACGGCATGCCGACGGAAGGGCCACGGTTGCACCGTTGGCTCGACTTCAGCCGTCACTTCGAAGCCGGGGTGATCGGCACGCCGACCCTCGCAGACGCCGATCTCGGCCGCCGGCTGGTCGACGAAGCGGCCACCCGCCTCGTCCCGCTTGCCCGGGCGCTGCACGGATGAGCGGAAGACGGCACGAGCTTCTGCTCGGCAAGCTCCTCTACGAGATCGACCGCCGAGAGCCGCCGCTGCTCGAGATCGATCCCGGCGACGAGGTCGTCGTCGAGACGGAAGACGCGTTCACGGGGCAGATCAGGCAGCCCGGGGACCGACGCGACAGGAAGGCCATGCCGCGCTCGAACCCGGTCTCGGGCCCGATCTTCGTCAACAGCGCCAGGCCGGGCGACGCTCTTCGGATCGACATCAGCGCGATCGAGCCGCTCATCGGCCAGTGCTCCACCTACCTTTGGCCTCACGACTACCTGCAGGCCGGGCTCGGCGGCGAGCCGGAAGATCAGACGCGGATCTGCTCGATCGAGGATGGGCTGATCCGGTGGAGCGAGTCGCTATCGATTCCCTACGAGCCGATGATCGGCGTGATCGCGACGGCGCCGGACTGGGGGGTACCGACGACGGCGCCGCCCGGAGATCACGGCGGCAATCTCGACCTGAAGGAAGTCGGACCGGGTGCGACCATCTCGCTTCCCGTTTCGGTGCCCGGAGGCCTGCTCTTCGTCGGCGATTGCCATGCCGCGCAGGGAGACGGCGAGCTCAGCGGCGCCGCCCTCGAGATGCCGGCCCGCGTCACGCTACGGATCGCCGTGGACGAGCAGGCGCTCCTGCCGGGCCCACGTATAGAGACCGCGACCGAGCTCGCAGCCGTCGCGTGCTCGTCCAGCCTCGAGGGCGCCGTCGCGGCGGCGTACGGTCGCCTCGCCCTCTGGCTCGAGCAGGACTACGGCTGGAACCGCTTCGAGGCGTACTCGCTCGCCACGCAGGTCGGCCGGCTGAGCGTCGGCTACTTCCGCTTCGGCGTCGTCGCGGCAAGGATCGCCCGCCGCTACGTGACCGGAGACGGGCCTTGACGGGGCCGATCGGCGTGGGCGTGATCGGGGCCGGCAGCTGCCTCGGGGAGTACCTCGTCGTACTCGACCGGCTCGTCAGCGCAGGCAAGGCGCTCGAAGGCCCGATCTGCGCTCGCCGGAAGGAGGTCTGGCCCGCCCTCCTCGAGCGCAGGCCGGCGGCGCGGCTCGTCACCGACCCGGTCGACGTGGCGCGAGCGGACGTCGGCGTGATCGTCGTGATCACGCGAGACGACAGCCACGCCGACTACGTGAGGCTCGGTCTCGAGCACGGCAAGCACGTCGTCGTCGAGCGGCCGATCGCGCTGACGCTCGACGAGGCTCGCGATCTGGCCCAGGTCGCTCGCGACCGTGGGCTCCATCTGATCAGCGGGCCGGTCGTCCACCTCTCGCCGACGTTCCGCGCGTTCTGGGCCCGTATCCGCGATGGTGCGATCGGGCGAGTGCACGCCGCGCGCGGGCTCTTCGGCGGCTCCGGCTTCACCTGGGCGCCGTGGCTCCATCAGGTGGACTCCGGCGGCATCTTCGGGCAGGTGGGCGCCTACCACGTGAAGAGCCTCACCTCACTGCTCGGTCCGGTGGCCGAGGTCGCGGCCTCCGTGGAGAACACCGTGCTGAAGCCTCGCGTCGTGGGCGGTGTCACCGTCGAGGATCCCGTCTCGGATCTCTCGGTGGTGACGCTCAGGCACGAGGGCGGCGCGCTGTCGTCCGTGATCGCAAGCTCCGTGCTGCAGCGCTACAGGCGTCCGGCCGCTCTCGAGCTCTACGGCACCGAGGGAACCGCGAACTTCCTCGGTGAGGATTGGGCTCCGACCGGGTACGAGCTGTGGCGCAACGAGGCAGGTTGCTGGGAGGTCTTCGACACAGCCGACCTCACCTGGTCGTGGTGCGACGGCCTTCGGGATCTCGTCGAAGCGCTGCACGAAGCCCGGGCGCCGCTCGCGAGCCTCGAGCAGGACCTCCACATCCTCGACATCGTTGAGGCGGCTCGACGGGCTGCCAACGGCCAGCGCGCGGTTCCGGTCGAGTCGCGCTTCGAGCCGCTCGATCTCGAGCCTCCGGGCGCCTGAAGTCAGGCGATCGTCAAGGCCTCTCCGCCACTGTCGATCAGCCAGTCGGGACCGCCGTCGCGCACGATCACAGTGTCCTCGGCGAAGGCGCCGGCATCGCCGTCCATCCAGATGGCCAGCTCGAACGTGACAGCGGTGCCGTCGAGAAGTTCCGTGTCGTCGTTCTCCCCGAGGACTGGGGGCTCGTGGAACTCGAGGCCGATGCCGTGGCCCGAGGGAATCCACTGGCCGGGCCCGAACCCGCGCTCGGCGATCAGCGCGCGCGTCGCGTCGTCGACCTCCCGCGCGCGGCGCCCGCTCGCCAGCAGAGGCGCGGTATGCGCGCGTGCCTCGCGCAGGACCTCGAGAGCTTCGGCCGAGCGCGGGGGAGGCTCGCCGACGAAGATCGTGCGGCCGACGTCGGAGCGGTAGCCGCGCAGGATCGCCCCGACGTCCAGCGAGACGGAGCACGGCGGCTCGAGCACCGGGTTTGCGTTCCGCGTGCGGGCGTTCGCCCAGTCGACCGCCACCTTGGGGCCGGTTGCCCAGCAGTCTGGCCCGAAGCCGAGGTCGTCGACACCCTGCGCGAGGATCTCCTCCCGCACGGCCTGGAAGAGCTCGAGGCGGCGTACGCCCGGTCGGAGCCGTGAGCACGCAGACTCGATGCCGGCGACGGTTCGGGCCGCCACGTCGCGCATCGCCTCGACCTCGAAGCTCTCCTTGCGGGCGCGCCGGGGTCCGAGGACAGCCGCGGCCGAACGGATCTCGCGGTCCGGGAACGCTTCGCGCAGCAGCTCGGTCTGACCGACGGGCATGGCGGCCGGCACGTGGATCGGCCCATCGCGGCGCCAGCCGGCGACCTCGGCGACCCGCCGCAAGTGGGCGACGGGGTCGGTTCCGTCCTCGAGCTCCTCGACTCCCCAGGACCGCATGGCCTCGCCGGACTCGAGGTGCCACAACGCGTGGGCGACCGAGAAGACGGGTCCCTGCTCACCGACGAGACAGGCGGTGAGCGCCTCGTTCACCGCGGGGTCGTATTCGAGCCAGGTGGCGATCCGCGGTACACCCGTCAGCCACTCGGCGTCCGCGGAGGAGACGAGGAAGAAGTCGTGCTCGCGCAGCTCCTCGAGTCGGCGCTCGTAGACCTCACGGGGGAAGACGAGCGACGAGGGAACCGTCTTCAGGCTCACGAGGCGCGGCTGGCGGCGACGAGCTCCGCGATCGAGCGGCAGAAGGGCCCGAGATCGTGCGGAAAGCGGGCGGTGACGATCGGGCCGTCGACGACGCAGGGCTCGTCCACCCAGGTCGCGCCGGCGCCTTCGACGTCGGGACGGATGACCCAGTGGCCGGTGGCGCGACGGCCGCGCAGGAGCCCGGCGCTGCAGAGCACCCAGGGGCCGTGACAGATCGCGGCCACCGGCGCGCCGCGCGCGGCCAGCGCGGAGCACAGATCGAGCACCGGCTGCGAGCGGCGCAGGTGATCGGCCGCGTAGCCGCCGGGTATGACGACTGCGTCGATCGCGTCCGGGTCCAGCTCCTCGACGATCGCGTCGGCGGCGATCGGCATCCCGTGCACGCCCGTGTACACGCGCGCGTCGAGCCCGGGCACCGTCATGCGACCCCGGGCCGCCAGCGCAAGCGACCAGAAGGTACCGCGATAGGCCGACTCGTCGTAGCCGGCGACGATCACCTCTGCACCCTCCTCCTCGAGCCGCAGCTTCGGGTAGTGGAGCTCGATGTCCTCGTAGAGGGGCGCGGCGAGGACGGCGATGCGGGCCCCGCTGAGTGGTCCGGTGCTCACGACGGATTCCAGAAGGCGACGTCGTGCACGATCAGGCCGTCCCGGAAGGTCTGGATCGAGACGCCGTGGTAGCGCTCGACCGGCCGCGCGCCGCCGCCGCTCCCGAACGTCCACTCGAACCAGAGGCGCTCGCCTCGCTCGGCCCAGTCGAGCAGCTCGTGCACCGGCCGCTCGAGCCCTCCGTACATCTCCGCGTAGTAGCGCTCGATCTCGGCCCGCCCCCGCCTGACCACGGCGAGCGTCGGGTCCTCCATCACCGCGTCCCGCGCATACAGCTCCGCCATGGCGCCGGAATCGTGCTGCATCCACAGCTCGAAGTACCGCGAGAGCTGCTTCTGCGCCGTCATGCGTCCCCGAGGAAGCGTCGCGCGTTGCGGTGCAGGAACAGGTGCTTCTCCTCCTCGCTGAGGAAGTCGGCATGCCGCCGAATCGACTCCGCGAGCTGCGGATACATGAAGTAGTGCTCGAGCCAGGGCCAGTCGGTGCCGTAGACGATGCGATCGGCGCCGCAGCCGTCACGCAGCGCTCGGATGCGCTCGAGGTAGCGGGGGAAGGGGTACTCGTGCTCGTCCTCCCACATGAACTGGAGGCACGAGCACGAGACGTACATGTTCGGGTGAGCTCGGACGATCTCGAACATCCGCTGCGCCTCGGGCTCGCGTGGGTCGAGGTAGCCCATGTGGTTCGTCTGGAAGGGGAGGTCGGGGAACGTCTCCGCCACCCGCGCGAACGCTTCCCAGACCTCGTGAATCGTGGGGGTGCTCGGCCGGTTCGTGTCCTCGAAGCCGAAGATGACGCGCCGCCCGCGCTCGCGCACGAGTGCGTAGGCCTCCATGAGCACCGGGTCGTCGATGTTGGTCTCGAGGAAGCCCGGGAAGACCTTGATTCCGTGCGCGCCCTGGTCGAGCCGCCGCTCGAGGGGCGCCAGGCCGGGACGATCGCGCGGGTCACGGAGCGTCACGAACCAGAGCAACCGCTCCGGGTAGCGCTCCGCGAAGAACCGGCAGTAGTCCGCTCCGCCCCAGAACGACTCGCGTCCGGCCGACTTGACCTCCATGTAGTACGGCATGTCCCAGCCGTCGTAGGAGATGAGAAAAGCCTGCTCGACGCCCGCGTGATCCATCTCCGCGACGAGCAGGTCGCCCGTTCGCTCCTGCCAGGAGTAAAGCTTGCGCCGGTCCTCGGCGAATCCGGCCTCCGGTGGGAACGCGCGGTAGAACGCGTGGGTCTCCGTGTCGATCGCGGGGATCCGGGCGCCGTCCGTCACAGCATCTCCGATCCGATGTCCTCGTAGACGCCGGCATCCATCTCGGCCACCGACAACGTCCCCTGCATGACGGCTGCGTCCGAGCTCTCGTCTTCGCGGCGGGCTCGTGTCCACTCGTCGAGCCGGGCGAAGTCGGGGATCCTCCAGACGATCATGTACTGCGCTGCGCCCGGTCCGAGCCGCCATGTGCGTCCGACCGCGAGCACGGGCGCGTCTTCCGGATGGAGCTCGACCCAGTGTTTGTAGGCGCCGCGAACGACCCGGTTGAAGTCATCCCACGTGACATCGGGGCGCTTGCGGAAGAACTCCACGTAGTACACGGCTCAGTCAGCGTCCGCCAGATCGGGAACCTCGTTCAGGAAGAGCCGCTCCGAGAGGTCGATATGGTCGATGACTGCGCGCTCCGCCAGGCTCGGGTCGCCGGAGGCGACGGCGTCGACGATTGGCTGATGGCGCATCGCGAGCTCCCGGACGTCGGCCTCGGCGTGCGCGATCGCATCGAGCGACTGCATGAGACGGCTCTGGTCGGCGATCTGCGCGTAGAGGCGGATGAGCCAGGTGTTCCCGGTCGCCTCGCACAGCATCGTGTGGAAGCGGTGGTCGACCTCGGCCATCTGGGCAGGATCGCGGCGGCGCGACGCGCCATTCATCTCCTCGACCAGGGACTGGAGAGCGGAGACGTGCCCGGCGAGCTCCCGATAGACGGCGACGCGTCGAGCCGCAAGCCCTTCGAGAGCCCGACGGCAGTCGTAGACCTGTCCGACCGATGTGCGTGACAGGCGGCGGACGAACGCCCCACGACGCCGCTCCTCCTTCACGAGCCCATGGGCGGCGAGCTGACGGATCGCCTCGCGAACCGGCGCCCGGCTGATTCCCATCTCCTCGGCTACACGCGCGTCCGAGATCCGCTCGCCGGGGAGGAGCCGGCCCGTGAGGATCGCCTCGCGCAGGTCCACTGCAACGAGCTCGACGAGCGACGGCTGGCTCATGCGACGGAAGCGCGTCTCGCCGGTGGTCGCCGAGCTCATCTGCAGGAGTCTTCCAGACGACGGGAACGGGCCCGTTGACGCATGCCGGACGCAAGTGTAGAGTCCTCGCCGCAGATTGTCGACAATCGGCTCACGACATGATCAGGTGGTAGGTGGTGGAGCTCCGCTGACCGGGCTCACCGAGGCGGAGCGGTACCGCTTCGAGGCCGACGGCTACCTCGTCGTGCCGGGCGCTCTGGGGCCCGAGGACGTTCTGGGTATCCGTAGCGAGCTCGGAGACCCTGCCGACCCCAACTACGGCTACGAGCACCAGGCGTCCGATCTCCTGCTCGCCGGCGGGTCGCTCCACGCGGCGACCCACCCTCTCGCCGAGACGCCGGTGGTGCTGGACGCGGCGCTGCATCCCGGCTTCTTCCCCAAGATCTACGACCTCTTCCGGGGCGCCGTTCGCCTGCTCTCGGACGAGTACTTCGTGACGCCGGCGGGGGCCCGCCCACGCCTCGGCTGGCACCGAGACGTGTCCGAGGAGAACTTCCCTGCGATCGACGTCGGCGCCTCCCTGCTGCTCGTCAACTGCCTGCTCCTCCTCTCCGACGTCGGTCCCGAGGGCGGCCCGACGCTTGCGATCCCAGGCTCGCATCGCTGGGGGCCGGGCCGGGCCTTGCCCGAGGGAGCGCTGGGCAATCCAGATCCCGAGAGCGTCCCCGGCTACGCCAGGCTGCACGGTCCGGCCGGAACCGCCGTGTTCTTCAACGGGCGCCTGTTCCACGCGCAGTCGGCCAACCGAGCCGACACCGCGCGCCGAGCCCTCGTCTTCGTCTACGGCTACCGCTGGATGCGAGCGTTCCCCGGCTTCGAGCCGACGCCGGAGCTGCTGCGGGACCTGGGAGGCACGCCGATCCGCGACCAGCTCCTCGGGGCCGGCCCCGCCTTCGACGAGCCGGTCGCCGAGTACGGGCCGCCCGCCCGCTGGCTCGCAGCCTCCGGAGCCGTGTGAACGGGGGGAACGGACGGCAGGTCTGGACGGTCTCCGGGCCGGTGAGCCCCGACGACCTCGGCATCACCCTGCACCACGAGCACCTGCTCGTCGACGGGGCGTGCTTCTTCGAGCTTGCCGACAGCGAGGACGCTGAGGAGTTCGCGGACACGCCGCTGACCCCGGAGATCGTCCCGCGGGTGCGCGACGCCTCCTGCTCGAACCACGACAACCTGCTCCTGGACGACGTCGACCTCGCAGCCACGGAGCTCGGCGAGTACGCCCGGCTTGGCGGCAGGACGGTCGTGGACGTGACGACCAGCGTCGGTCTCGGCCGCAACCCGGCGGGGCTGCGAGCGATCGCGGAACGCACCGGCCTGCACGTCGTCATGGGGTGCGGCTTCTACTGCGAGTACTCGCACCCCGATTACGTTGCGCGGGCATCGGTCGACGAGCTCGCCGAGTTCATCCTCCACGAGCTCCGCGACGGCGTCGACGGCGTCCGCGCCGGGGTAATCGGCGAGATCGGCGTGAACGGCCAGGAGCGCGGCAGCCTGCGCTTCCTCGGGGAGATCACCCCGGACGAGGAGAAGGCGCTCCGCGCGGCGAGCAGGGCATGCCTCGAGTCGGGCGCGGCGCTCTGCATCCACCAGCCCAACCGCTCGACGGCCGTGCCCGTCATCCTCAGCGTGCTCGCCGACGAGGGGGTTTCGCCGGAGCGTGTGATCCTGGGCCACATGAGCTCGGTGCCGGACTTCGCCCTACATCTCGAGGCGCTCGAGCAGGGTTACTGGATCGCCTACGACAACTTCGGCATGGCCCGGCTCGCGAATGCCTGGTACCGGCCGCTCGGCGACGGGCAGCGCGTCGAGTGGCTGCTCGAGGTGTTCCGGCGCGGGTTCGGCGCCCGCGTGCTCGTGTCGCACGACGTCTGGTGCAAGGTGCAGCTGCGCCGGTTCGGCGGCGAGGGGTACGGCCATATCCTGCGCACCATCGTCCCGCAGCTTCTCGAGGGCGGCCTCACCGAGACGGACGTCGATCAGTTGCTCGTCCGGAACCCGGCAACGGTGCTGGCTTTCTGATGGGCAGGTTCGACAGCAAGACCGTGTTCGTGACCGGGGGTGCGAATCCGCGCGGGATGAGCTACGCGACAGCTGGGGCCTTCCTCTCGGAGGGTGCGTCCGTGTATCTCTTCGACCGCGATGCCGAGGGGCTGGCGGGGGCCGGCGAAACGCTCGCTGTCCGCGGCCGGGTGGCGACGGCCGTGGGCGACGTCCGGTCTGGAGCCGACATCGAGGCGGCCCTGGACCACTGCGAGCGGGCGCTCGGACCGGTCGACGTGCTCGTCAACCATGCCGGTATCGGCCCGAGCAAGCACACGCTCGAGATCTCCGAGCGGGACTGGGACGAGGTGATCGGAACCAACCTGACCGGGATCTTCAAGGTCGCCTCAGCGACCGCCCGCCGCATGGCGGAGCGCGGGCTCGGCGTGATCCTCAACATGAGCTCGAGCGGGGGCATCGCCGCCGAGCCCGGGCACGCCCACTACGCTGCCACGAAGGCCGGCATTCTGGCCCTTACCCGCGCCATGGCTCACGATCTCGGGCCCCTCGGGATACGCGTGTGCACCCTCTGCCCGGGCGACATCGACACGTACGAGTGGGGCAACGTCGAGCTCGCGCGCTTGTATCGGATGCGCATCCCCGCCGGCCGCTCGGGCCGACCCGAAGAGGTGGCGGCCGTGTACCTCTATCTCGCCTCGGAGGAGGCGCGCCACCTCAACGGCGCAGCTTTCGTCGTCGACGGGGGGATGCTGGCGTGGGAGTAGGAGCGAGGTCCGCCCATCGATTCGACGCCTGCGGCGTCGTACCAAGTGCAGTCGGAGTCGAGGCAGGGATGCCGGCGTGGGAGTAAACGAGCGCTTCGAGGGCAGACGCTGCCTCGTGGCCGGGCGCGGCGAGGCCGCTGATGCGATCGCCGCCCGGCTCGGCGCGGAGGGTGGGGTCATCGCGCGTCTCGACGGCGAGCCGGCGGAGCTTGCGAGCGATGACGGCGCGGTGGCGGCCGTGCAGCAGACGCTGTCCGAGCTCGGCGGCCTCGACGTCCTCGTAACCGCGTTCTGCGAGCGGGAGGACGCGGGGTTCCTCTCGATCGAGGAGAACGCGTGGCAGCGCGCTCTCGACCGGAACCTCAAGGCGGCATTCCTTGTCGGCCGCGAGTGCGCCCGCCACATGGTCGTCTCGGGCGGGGGCGTGATCGTCCACGTGGGCTCCGACGTGGGAGCCCGGCCCGGCCCGGGGACCGCGGCCTACGCGACCGCAAAGGCGGGTGTCCATCTCATGACCACGTGCATGGCCCTCGACCTCGTGCCGGACGGTGTGCGCGTGTGCGGCGTGGCTGCCTGCGAGGACGGCGCCGAAGCTCCCGGACCGTCCGGGCTGGGCCCCGAGGACGTCGCAGGCGCCGTGGCGTTCTGCGCCTCGGATGCCGCTTCCTACGTCCTCGGCTCGACCTTCTTCCTCAACGGCCCCGTGCCGGGGAGACCCTGAGATGCGGCTGCTCGAGGCGCGCGGCGCGCCCTACGAGCTCGGACGAGCGATCGGCTCGCAGGCCGGTGACCTCGTCCACGACGCAATCGACCTCATCTGCAGGTTCGAGCTGCCGGCCGACGAGGTCGCCGCTCACCTTCACTCCGTCGAGCGTCGTCTCGGCGCGACGTTCCCGGACACACTCGAGGAGGCGCACGGCGTCGCCGACGGCGCCGGCGTCGCCGCCGCCGACGCGCTCGCGCTCAGCGTCTGCTCCGACCTCTCCGGGAAGCTGCCCTCCTGGTGCTCGCTCGTCGCGGTGCCTGGCCCGGACGGGACGCTGGTCGGAAAGAACCTCGACACCACGCCGGCGATGCTCGACTTGCAGGTCGTGGAGCGTCTCGAACCGGCCGGCAGGCTCGCTTTCGTCCACGTCACGACGGCCGGAGCGATGTGGACGGACGGCGGCGTCAACGCGGCCGGTCTGGCGCTCGTGAACGCGTCCCTGGCCGCCGATCGGGCCGACCCACAGGGCGTGCCGGACGGCATCCTGGCGCGAGAGCTGCTGGCACGATGCGCGACGGTCTCGGACGCCGTGGAGCTCGCCGGCCGCTTTTCCATGAGGACGCTCGGCGAGAACATGCTCGTCGCGGACGCCGACGGCCGGATCGCGGTGATCGAGAAGCTGCCGGGAGGCCAGGCGGTCCGCGAGGGCCAGGCCGTCGCTGCATGCAACCACGTGATCAGCCGCGAGCTCGCCGAGAGCATGTCCGTCGACGATCCCGTCGCGGACAACAGCCGGCGACGGTTCGAGCAGCTCGACCGAGCCGTCCAGACCGCCCGTGGGTGGAAACGACATGACGTTCATGCGCTGCTCTCCGATCCAGGGGGCGGCGTCTTCCAGGAGGGGGACTCCGGTCTCCACACGATCGCGAGCCTCGTGCTCGCGCCGGCGGAGCGGCGGGCCTGGATCGGGCCGAGCGGGACGGCTCCGACCGAGATCTCAGTTCAGGTCGAGGGGAATGGCCCCGGAGCGGGCCCGAGAGAGGAGGTCGAGGATGGCATCGTACGGTGACGATCGACTACGCCTGATCGAGCGCCCGGTCACCCGGCGCGGGTTCCTCGGTGGGACGCTGCGCGCGGGGGGCGCCCTTGCGGTTCTCGGTGGCGGCGCGCTGCTCGCAGCCTGCGGCGGCGAGGAGGAGGCCGCGCCCGAGGCCGCTACGACGGCTGCGGCGCCTCCGGCGGAAACGGCGGCGCCGCCCGCAGCGACGACCGAGGCTCCGGCGACGACGGCGGCGCCTAGCGGCCCGGTGCGCGGCGGCACGCTGCTCTACGGCGTCAGCTCGCCGCCTTCGGGCTTCGACCCGGCCAAGTGGTGGAACGGCCTGTCCTGGGACGGCACGCTGGTCGTGTTCAACCGGCTGCTGACGCTCAAAGACGACGGCTCACTCGAGCCGGAGCTCCTGGCGCAGGCGCCGGAGGTCAACGCCGACGGCACGCTCTACACCTTCGGCCTGCGCCCCGGGTCCAGTTCCACCACGGCCGCGAGCTGACGGCCGACGACGTCAAGTACACCCTCGAGCGCCTCGTCACGCCGGCGACCGCGAGCGAGGGCGGTGGCCTCTACACGGGCCTGACGATCCCGGGGATGCAGGACATCGTCAACGAGTCGGGCAACGAGCTCACGGGCATCACCGTCGTGGACCCGCTCACGTTCACGATCGAGCTGGAATCGCCGGACAGCGTGCTCCTCTACCTGCTGGGCCTGCCGTTCGCGAGCATCGTGCCGCGCGACGTCATCGAGGAAGCCGGTGACGGGTTCAACTTTGCGCCCGTCGGCACGGGCCCGTACACGATGACCGACGTCGATCCGGACAGCGGCCTCGTGCTCGAGCGCTTCGCGGACTACTGGAACCCCGACGTGCCCTACCTCGACCGCATCGAGTGGTCGATCGGCGTCGATCCCGAGCTCTCGTTGCTGCGGATCCAGGACGGCGAGCAGGACATGATGTCCGAGCCGATCCCGTCCGCTTCGTTCCCGTCGCTCCAGGACACACCCGATCTGACGGCCCAGCTCTTCGAGGGCCCGTTCAACAACGTCAACTACATCACGCTCAGCCTCGATCACGAGGCCATGGCCGATATCCGCGTACGGCAGGCGATTGCCCACGCCGTCGACAAGGAACGCTTCGTACGCTCCATCAAGGGCCTTGGCGAGGTGGCAACCGGGGGTCTGTTCTCGCCGCTCTCGCCGTACTTCCAGGACGGTCTCGCGTATCCGTTCGATCCCGAACGGGCCAAGGCGTTGCTGGCGGAGGCCGGCTACGCAGACGGGTTCGAGGTCACCTTCTGGAGCGGCGACTTCACGCCCTACAAGGAGATGGCGGAGACTGTCACGCAGGATCTCGAGGCGATCGGGATCACGATGGACACGAAGATCCTGATCCGTGAGCAGTGGCTCGCCGAGATCGTCAAGAACCCGCCCGGGATCACGAACAACGAGTGGGAGCTGCCCTACCCGCACGGCTCGTACGTGATGGACGGCGCCTTCACGCAGGCGGCGATCGACGCGGGGTGCTGCAACTTCTCGAACTACGTGAGCCCGGACTTCGACGCGCTCGTCGCGCAGGCGCACGCCTCGACCGACCCGACCGAGCAGGTCGAGCTCTACAAGCAGATGGACAAGATCGCCATCCAGGACGAGGCGCTCTGGGTACCGCTCATCTATCCGAAGATCGCGTTCCTCGTCTCCGAGCGGGCGCAGGGCTTCGGCATCACCGCGGCGCCCACAGCGTCCACGCACTTCTTCGATCGCTACTGGCTGCAGGAGGGCTAGATGAAAGGCGAGCAGGACGACCGCGAGATCTTCGAGCGGCGGCTTACCCGCCGGTCGTTCGTGGGGGGGAGCCTTGCACTCCTCGCGGGCGGCAGCTTGCTGGCCGCCTGCGGCGGCGACGACGAGGCGGCGGCGCCGGCGCCGCCCCCGACCGAGGAGCCGCCGGCCGTCACGACAGCCGAGACGGCGCCGCCGGCGGCTACGGACACCGCGACCGAGCCGGCGGAGGCCGGCGGCCCGGTGCCCGGGGGGACGCTCCTCGTGTCGTCCCAGGCGGATCCGGAGCGGCTCGGTACGAACTACTGGGGCTTTCTCGGCTTCAGCCTGGGCAACGTGCTCTTCGACCGCCTCGTGGAGCTGAGCGAAGACGGGACGTCGATCGTGCCCGGACTCGCGGCGGAGCTTCCGCAGAGCCGGGACGGAAAGGTCTGGACGTTCACGCTTCGCGACGGCGTGACTTTTCACGACGGGTCGGTGATGACGGCCGAGGACGTCAAGTATTCGATCGAGCGCCAGCTCGACCCCGAGAACGTCTCGGATGCCCAGGGCAGCTTCGCGGCATTCGGGTTCGCAGGCCAGCAAGACTTCATCGACGGGAACGCCGACGAAGTCCCAGGGATCCGCGTCGTCGAGCCGCTCACGGTCGAGATGACGCTTGACAACCCGAGCGGAGCGCTGCCGTACTGGCTGACCATGACGATGGCCAGCATCGTGCCGAAGGCATACGCGAGCGAGGTCGGATACGAAGCGTTCGAGAAAGCGCCGGTCGGCAGCGGCCCCTACCTTCTCTCGTCCTACGAGCCGGCGTCCTCGATCGTACTCGAGCGGAACGCCGACTACTGGCAGCCCGACGTCGGATACGTCGACCGGATCGAGTGGCAGATGGGTGTCGATCCGGAGCTCGCTGTCCTGCGCATCCAGAACGGCGAGCAGGATCTCATGTTCGAGTCGTTGCCGGCCGGCAAGGTCAACGAGCTGCGGGAGACGCCGACCTACCTCGAGGCACCGTTCAGCGACTGCTTCTACGCCAGCTGCAGCCTGGACCACGAGGCGCTCTCGGACGTCAGGGTGCGCCAGGCGGTTCACCACGCGATCGACAAGGAGAAGCTGGTCCGGCAGCTCGCCGGACTGGGCGAGCCGGCCACGGGCGGCCTGTTCTCGCCGCTCTCCTCGTACTGGCAAGCGGCCGACTTCCCGACCTATCCGTACGACCCCGAGCGCGCGACGGCGTTACTGGCCGAAGCGGGCTACGCGGACGGCTTCACCGTCGAGCTCTTCGCGTCCCAGGATCCGCCGACCGGCACCATCGGCCAGGCGGTCCAGGCGGACCTCTCGGCGGTCGGGATTACCGTCGATGCCAAGATCCAGCCGTCCGAGGTGTGGCTCGAGAAGGTGCTCACGAACCCTCCGGGAATGGTGGTGAGCCGCTGGGAGCTTCCCTATCCGCACGGCTCCTACGTCGTCGACGGTGCCTGGGACAGCTCTGCCATCGAAGCCGGCTGCTGCAATTTCTCGAACCTGCGCTCGGACGAGGTCGACGCCTTGGCTGCCGAGGCGAGGTCGACGCCCGACCCCGACCGCCAGATCGAGCTCTACATGGAGATCGACCGGATCACCGTGGGCGAGCAGGCGCTCTGGATTCCGCTCTTTTACCCCAAGTTCGCGGCCATTACCTCCGAGCGCCTGGGCGGGTTCGAGATCCCCGGCACGCCCACCGGCGACACGAAGTTCCTTGCCAGGTACTGGATCGAGGAGAGCTGACTGCGGACGGTCGGAGACGTCACGGGCAAGGTGATGACCGTGCTCGGGCCGGTCGACCCGGGGGTGCTCGGACCGGCGCTCGTCCACGAGCACGTCTTCATCGATCTTCGCCATGCGTCGTTCGAGCCGCCGCCCGAGGGTCTGGAGTGGATCTCCGAGGCTCAGGTCGAGCTGGTCGACCCGCTGGTGCTCGCGCAGCACTCGTGCTCGGTGCGAGACAACCTCGTCCTCGACGACCTCGACGTCGCGGTCGCGGAGGTTCAGGCGTTCGCCACCGCAGGTGGGGGCTGCGTCGTCGATGTATCGCCGCCCGACATCGGCCGCTCGCCGAGCCTGCTCGCCGAAGCGTCACGCAGGAGCGGGGTCGCGGTCGTGATGGGCTGCGGCCACTACTGCGAGATCGCCCACGCCGAGCCGCTGGATGACCGTACGGAGACGGAGTTGGGACAGGCGATCGTGCAGGAGCTCACCGAGGGTGTCGGCAGCGACGGGATCCGGCCGGGAATCATCGGCGAGCTCGGGGTGAACGGCGAGGAGCACGGCACCCGCCGCCTGCTCGGCGAGATGACCGAGACGGAGCGCCGCGTGCTGCGAGCGGGTGCCCGCGCGGCCCTGCGAACCGGCGCACCGATGACGATCCACCTGCCCGCCCGCGACTCCGCCGTCTCGGCCGTGCTGGACGAGCTCGAGGCAGCCGGGGCGCCGCTCGGACAGGTGTCGCTCAGCCATATGGACACGATCCCGGACCTGTCCCTTCACGAGGAGGCGCTCGACCGGGGCGTCTGGATCCAGTACGACTGCTTCGGCATGGCGCTTCAGAACGACTGGTACACGGATCCCGGCGACGCACGACGGTGCGACTGGCTCGAGCGCCTGCGCGAGACCGAGCGTCTCGAGCGCGTGCTCGTCTCCCACGACGTCTGGTGCAAGGCGCAGCTCTCGACGTACGGCGGTACCGGCTACGGCCACCTGCTCACGACCATTCGACCCCACCTGGCCGACCGGGGCTTCACGGCGCAGGAGCTCGAGCGCTTGTTCGTCCAGGGCCCGGCCGAGTTCCTCACCTGGGTCGAGCCGGCGGCAACGACATGACGGACGCCGCCGTACCAGCCGGGAGCCCGCAACCCTCGCGGCGGGCCGAGCGGGGCTACTGGGGGAGGCCCTGCGCGACCTCTCGCGCGACTGGACGTCGATGATCGGCCTCGTCATCGTCGTCGGTCTGTGCGTATGCGCGATCTTCGCGCCGCTCATCGCCCCGTACGACCCCGTGTTTCAGCATCGGGAAGGGCTGTCGCTTCAGGGCGAGCCGCTGAGCCCCGGAGAGGGAGGCTTCGTCCTCGGCACGGACGCGTTGGGACGTGACGAGTTCTCGCGCCTTCTCTACGGCGCTCGCGTCTCGCTGGCGGTCGGAATCGGCGCGAACCTGCTCGGCGTGCTCATCGGCATCGCCATCGGCGGCGTCGCGGGGATGGCCGGCGGTCGCGTGCAGACACTCCTCATGCGCATCGCCGACATCGTGCTCTCGTTCCCGATCCTGTTGCTCGCCATCGCACTACTCGCTGTCACCGAGCCGAACCTACCGACCATCCTGGTCATCATCGGCGTCGCCTTCGGCGCGTACTTGTCGCGCATCGTCTTCACCCAGGTGGTGACCCTGCGTGAGCGGGAATTCGTGCTGGCGGCAAGGACGGCCGGCGTGTCGTCGGGCTGGATCCTGATCCGGCACGTCCTCCCGCACGTGATCCCGTCGATGATCGTGTACTGCACGCTCGGCGTCGCCACCGCGATCCAGCTCGAAGCCGCGCTGTCCTATGTGGGCATCGGCATACGGCCGCCCGAGGCCTCGTGGGGGAACATGATCGCCGAAGGCCAGAGCTACCTGATCTCGTCACCGTGGCTGATCGCGCTTCCCGGCGCGGCGATCGTGCTCGCCATGCTGGGCTTCTCACTGCTGGGGGACGGGCTCCGCGACTCGCTTGACCCGACGCTCGAGCGCCGCCGCTTCCTCATGGGAGGCGTGCGCTGATGGCGCGCTACGTGCTGAAGCGACTCGCCTGGACGGTCGTCGTCCTCTGGGCGATCGTCACCCTCACGTTCGCGGCAACGTTCCTCTCGCCGATCGATCCGGCTCGCTCCTACGCGGGGCTGCGGGCCAGCGACGAGGTCATCGAGCTGGTGCGGGAGGACTTCGGGCTCAACGACTCGATCCTCGTGCAGTACTTCCGCTACCTCGGCCGGATCTTCCAGGGTGACCTCGGCCGCTCCTTCGCGACCGACGAGCCGGTCGCCGAGGCGATCGCCGACCGTGTGCCGGCGACCGCGCTGCTCGCGTTCGCGGCAGCAGTCGTCGCGCTCGCTCATCGGCATCCCACTGGGCCTCGCCGCTGCCCTCAAACGCCGCACCGTCGTCGACCGAGGCATCCTCGTATTCTCGCTGCTCGGGGTCGTCGTGCCTACCTTCGTCGCTCGGCTTCCTGCTCCTCTACTTCCTCGCATTCAAGGGGAACTGGTTCCCGCTCGGCGGCTACGGCTCGTTCATGCACCTCGTGCTCCCGGCCTTCACGCTCGGCGTCGCCAGCGCCGCCTGGTATGCGCGCATGCTGCGGTCGGCCACGCTGAACATCCTTTCGGAGGACTACGTGCGCATGGCGCGCGCCAAGGGTATGCCGGAGCGCGTCGTGGTCGGCCGCCACGTCATGCGCAACGCGATCAGCCCGATCATCACGATGGTCGCTCTGGACGTCGGCGTCTTCCTCGGCGGCGTGCTCGTCATCGAGCAGGTCTTCGCCTGGCCCGGGATCGGTCAACAGGCCTGGCGGGCGATTACGTTCAACGACGTCCCGCTGGTGATGGGCACCGTGCTGTTCGCGGCCTTCGCGGTGACGATCTTCAACCTGATCGCGGACCTCACGAACGCCGCCATCGACCCGAGGGTGAAGTACGCCTGAGGAGAGGAAGGAGAGCGCTGACATGATCCACCACATCAAGGGCTCCGAGGCGAAGCTCGATCCGGTCCCGAACGACGACGGTCACGAAGGCGACGCCGTCTCCGCCTACGGCACGCTCTACGCGAGCAGCGACCGGGCGGTCGAGGTCGGGCTCTGGGAGTTCGAAGGCGAGCAGCGCGCTGCCGAGCAGGACGGGTACGAGGAGGTCGTCATCTGCCTCGAGGGCTCCATCGAGATCGAGTGCGACGGTGGCAGGTACCGGCTCGAGCCGGGCGACGTGATCGTCTACGACTGTCCGATCGGCGCCAAGAATTTGCGCTCCGCCGAAGGGTTCAAAGCCGCGTACGTCGTTCGCTACCGTCAGCCGGAGCCCGCTCCCGCGTGACTCCTCTGCTCGCGGTCAGAGACCTCGCGACGAGCTTCTCGTCCCACGAGGGCCTCGTGCCGGCCGTCCGGGGCGTCTCGTTCGAGGTGGAAGCCGGCGAGACGGTCGGGCTCGTCGGTGAGTCCGGTTGCGGTAAGAGCGTTACGGCGCTTTCGATCATGGGCCTCTTGCCGCCCACCGGCCGAATCGTCGGGGGCTCGATCCAGCTCGCGGGCAAGGAGCTCGTGGGCGCCTCGAAGCGGGAGCTGTACCAGGTCCGGGGCGGACGCATCGCGATGGTCTTCCAGGACTCGATGACGAGCCTCAACCCGCTGCTCACGGTCGGGCGTCAGATCACCGAGAGCCTACGCAAGCATCTGAACGTGTCGAAGCGGGACGCGCAGCGCCACGCGGCGGAGCTGCTCGAGGAGGTTGGTGTGCCCGAGCCCGAGCGCCGGCTCTCCCAGTATCCGCACCAGCTCTCCGGAGGGCTGCGCCAGCGCGCCGCGGTCGCGATCGCGCTCGCGCCGAATCCGGAGCTTCTGATCGCCGACGAGCCGACGACGGCGCTCGACGTCACGATCCAGGCGCAGCTGCTCGAGCTGCTCCAGCGCGAGCGTCAGCAGCGTGGCATGGCGCTGATCCTGATCACGCACGACCTCGGGGTGGTTGCGGGCATGGCCGACCGTCTTTCCGTGATGTACGCGGGACGGATCGTGGAGGAGGGGCCGACCGAGGCGGTGTTCGCTGAGCCCCGCCATCCCTACACGCTGGGCCTGCTGCGGAGCGTGCCCCGGATAGATGGGCCGCTCGAGAGCCGGCTCGCCTCGATTCCCGGCGTGCCGCCGCCGATCTGGGACCTGCCGGCGGGCTGTCCCTTCCGGCCGAGGTGCACGTTCGCCTTCGATCGGTGCGCGACCGACGACCCCCCGCTCGAGAGAACGGGCTCGGAGGGCAAGGCCGCAGCCTGCTGGGCCGACGTGCGAGAGACCGTACGTTGAGCAACGCAGGCATGAACGGCGTCCCCCTCGTCGAGGCCCAGGATCTCACGGTCGAGTTCCGCGTCTCTGCCCGCGACTGGCGCGCGACCTCACAGCGGCTGCGCGCCGTCGACCAGGTGAGCTTCGACATCCAGCGGGGCGAGACGCTGGCCCTCGTGGGGGAGTCCGGTTGCGGGAAGACGACCGTGGGACGCACCCTCCTGCGTCTGTATGAGCCTCAGGAAGGCCGCGTTCTGTTCGACGGGCAGGATCTCGCGTCGTTCTCCGGCGGGCAGTTGAAGGCGTTCCGCCGGCGTGCGCAGATGATCTTCCAGGACCCGTACGCATCGCTCAATCCCCGCATGAAGGTCGAGGAGGTTGTCGCCGAGCCGCTGCGCGCCCACGGAGTCAGGTCGGCGGCCGAGCGCCGTAGGCGTGTCCGCGAGGCGCTCGTACGCGTCGGCCTCCCGGAGACCGCCGGACGGCGGTTCCCGCACGCCTTCTCCGGAGGCCAGCGCCAGCGCATCGGCATCGCCCGCGCACTCGTGCTCGAGCCCGATCTCGTCGTGGCCGACGAGCCGGTGAGCGCCCTCGACGTCTCGATCCAGGCTCAGATCGTCAACCTCCTCAAGGACCTCCAGGACGAGCTGGGTCTCACGCTGCTCTTCATCGCCCACGATCTGGCGGTCGTCCGGCAGATCGCCGTGCGGGTGGCGGTGATGTACCTGGGGGCGATCGTCGAGCTCGGCCCACGCGACGCGGTGTTCGGCGATCCCAGGCACCCGTACACGCAGTCGCTGCTCTCGGCGGTTCCGGTGCCGGATCCGGAGCTCGAGCGCAAACGCGGGCGCATCGTGCTCGCCGGCGACGTGCCGAGCCCGATCGACCCGCCCTCGGGGTGTCGGTTCCACACCCGCTGCCCGTACGCCATGGATCATTGCCGGACGATCGAGCCGCTCCTCCGTCCGACGGGCGACGGGCGGATCGTCGCCTGTCACCTCGTCCATCCACCGGAGGCGACGGTGGAAACAGGCGGTGGTCAGACAACATGAGACGTGCGTTCTGGCTCGCCTCGGCGGTGATCTTCCTGGACGAGGCCGTTTTCATCGCCATCCTGCCGCTGCTGCCGGAGTACGCGGAACGGTTCGGGCTCTCGGCGGCGGAGGTCGGGCTGATGATTGCCGCCTACCCCCTGCTCATGCTCATCTCGAGCCTGCCGGGCGGGCTCATGACCGACCGCTTCGGTGCCCGCGCGCTGCTCGTCGGCGGCACGGCGCTGCTCGTCGTCGCGACACTCGGCTTTGCCTACGCTCAGAACGGCTGGCAGCTGGCTAGCGCACGTGCCCTCCAGGGCCTGGCATCCGGAGCGACCTCGATCGCGGGAATGGCGCTCGTGACGGCCAGGGCCGGCTCGAACCGGCGAGCGACGGCAATAGGGGTCGCGGTCGCGCTCCAGGGGTTGAGCGTGCTCGCCGGTCCTGCGATCGGCGGCTTCGCGGCGCCGCTGCTCGGAATCGAGACGGCATTTCTCATCCCCGCGGCATTCGGCGTCGTCGTCATCGCCTGCCTTCTGCTGCCCGGCTGGTTCGAGCCGGCGCCCGCCGCGCGTGCGACTCGCCTGCGTGCATCGATAGCCGAGGCCTTGCGCAGCCCGGCGGTGCGTGGAGCCGTCGCCTTGATTCTCGCGGTCGGTTTCGTCGGCGGTGTTGTTCAGACGCTCGTGCCGCTCCGGCTCGACCGGGATGGGTACTCGACGTCCGATCTCGGATGGCTCTTTCTGGGCGCCGCGCTCCTGAGCCTCGCCGCCACACCACTCGCCGGCAGGCTTGCCGACCGGGCCGGAGTGAGTCGCGTTTCGACTGCCTGGACGCTCGCCGTCGTTACGCTCGTGGTTGCCCTCATTCCCGACAGCGGAACCTGGCCGACAGTCGCGGTGCTCCTCCTCCTTCTCCCGCTCTTCCGCGTGGGCGGAGCGCTCGGCTACGCGCTCGGTGCGGAGCACGGTGCGCTTGGCGCCGGACTCGCTGCGGGCTTCGGCCTCGTCCTGACTGGTTGGTCGCTCGGTGCCGTGGCCGGACCTCCTATCGCAGGTGTTGTCAGCGACGCTGTCGGTGACGCCGCTGCCTTCGGGATCGCGGCGGCGGTTGCGCTCCTGCTCGCGATCCCCGTTGCTGGGTCGCGAAGGGATCAGGCGGGCGAGCGCGACCTCGCTGCGGTCGAGTCGGAGGCGATGTGAACGCGATCGTGGTGGCCCGGTGAGAGCGGTCCTGGTCCCGTACGACCCGTACGGGCCGTGGGAGGTCGAGGCCGATGCGCTCGCGCGCGTGGGCGGCAGCTTCCAGGTCGTTCCGTTCCCGGAGCTGGTCGATAGCCCTCGCGACGCCGAGCTCCTCCTGAACGCCTGGGCCGGCGGCCTGACTACCGACCTGCTCGACGCGATGCCGTCGCTCCGCTGCGTCGTCGGCTACGGAGTCGGAGTCGACTGGATCGACGTCTCCGAGGCCACGAGGCGCGCGATCCGCGTCGTGACGATGCCGAATGCGAGCACGGAAGAAGTGGCAACGCACGCCGTTGCGCTCGTCCTCGCCTGCACGCGTGGACTCACCCAGCTCGATCGGCACGTACGCGACGGAAACTGGGAGTGGCCGAAGACCGCTGGTCTCCGCCGATTGCGCGGGCGGCGGGCGGGCTTGCTTGCCTTCGGTGCGATCGCCAGGCGTGTTGCCCAGCTCCTCCAGGCCTTCGGGCTCGTCGTGTCGGCGCACGACCCGTACGTGTCGGCCGAGGCCATGCGAAGCGCCGGCGTCGAGCCGATGGAGCTCGACGAGCTGTTGCGCACGAGCCATGTCCTCTCGGTGCACGTGCCGGCAACGGAGGCCACCCGCAACCTGCTCGACGCGAACCGCCTCTCGCTCCTGCCCGACGGAGCCGTCGTCGTCGTGACCAGCAGGGGCCAGGTCTACGACGCCGACGCTCTCGCGGCCGCGCTCACGGACGGTCACGTCGCGGCGGCCGGCGTCGATGTCTTCCCCGAGGAGCCGCTCCCGTCGGACCACGTGCTCAGGCGGGCTCCGAACGTCGTGCTCACGCCGCACGTCGCAGGGACCTCCGAGGAGTCGATCCACGATTTCCACCAGGCGGCCGCCGACGTGATCGCCGCCCTGGCGCGCGGCGACGAGCCGCCGGGCCTCGTCAATCCGGAGGTGCTCTCGTGAATCTGGGACTGGAGAACAAGGTCGCGCTCGTGACGGGCGCCTCTCGCGGCATCGGCCGGGCGACGAGCCTGGTGCTCGCCGACGAAGGATGCGACCTGGTGCTTGCGGCTCGCGGTCGTGAGCCGCTGGAGCTCGTGGCGAACGAGGTGCGCCGGCGCGGGCGCCGGGCTCTGGCCGTGTCAGCCGACGTAGGCGTACAGGAAGATCGTGAGCGTCTCGCCGAGACCGCGCTCGCCGAGCTCGGGCGCGTCGACTGTCTCGTCTCGAACGCGACCAACCTCGACGTCTACGAAGGAGGCACGTCGGAGAGCGAGCTCTGGGACGCTCATTTCCAGGTGGACGTGCTGGCCGCGGTCAGGCTGACCGAGCTGCTGGCGCCGGGAATGCGGGAGCGCCGGTCCGGAGCCGTCGTCTTCGTCAGCTCGATCTCGGGCCTGATGGGCCAGGGGACGGAGCATGGCTACGTGGCGATGAAGGCTGCGCTCATCGCCGCAGGCAAGACGCTCGCCGTCGAGCTCGTCCGGGAGGGCGTGCGCGTGAATGTCGTCGCCCCCGGCACGATCGACGAGCCCGGTGGCTGGATGGAGAACCTGCGGACGGAAGAGCCGGAGCGGGTTCGCACCCTCGAGGAGTCGATCCCCGCCGGCCGGTTCGGCATGCCGCAGGAGGTGGCGAGCTGCATCGCGTACCTGCTCTCCGATCGGGCGAGCTGGATCGTCGGTCACTGCCTGGTCGTGGACGGCGGTCAGTTTCCCGGGATTCGCTGATCGGCGGCGAGCAGCTCGGAGCGGGTCTACAGCTCGAGGCTCTCGCCGATCTGAAGAACGCGGACGTCGACTTCCGGCGCCAGCCTCGCGGCGTGCTCGGCGAACTCGTGCGGCGCGTCGGCGGTCGAGAGTCGCCTCCCCACGAACGGCCGCACCGTCCCCCAGTGCACCGGCACCGCGAGTCGGGGATGCAGGAGCCGCAGCGACTCAGCCGCGGCGGCCGGGTCGAGGTGGCCCGGGCCGACCTTCTTGCCCCAACCGGCGACGGGGAGCAGCGCGACGTCGAGCGGCGCGAGCGCCGCCATGCCGGGGAACAGCTCGGTGTCGCCGGCGAAGTAGATCGTCCTCGAGCCCGCGACGACGTAGCCGAGCGCCGACCCGTGGGCGCCGAGGCGCTGGCGCCCGCCGCCGTGGGCGGCGTGAACGGCCCGAACGGTCACCGAGCCAACGGAGACGCTCTCGCCCTCGGCCAGCTCGACCACGTCGCGGAAGCCGTGCCGGCGCAAGAAGCCGCCCGCGCCGAGCGGGACGACCACGCGTACACCGCGCCCGATACGGCGCAGCGAGGGCAGGTCGAGGTGGTCGTAGTGGAGATGCGACACGAGCACCGCGTCGACTGCTTGCGGCTTGGGAGGGGCGATGTGGCGCAGGTGCGCGACGCGGCGTCGGAGGAGCGGATCCGTCAGCAGCGTGACCCCGTCGAGCTGGATTCCGACGGTGGCATGGCCGAGCCACGTCAGCCGCGCGGTCGGCTCGCCGGCGCTCGGTTCGTCGCGGCTCATGTGGACAGCGTGCCCAAGCCCCGGACGTTACCCGCCGGTCGCGGGCGAGACCCGACCCGCGGCGCCGGATGCCGGGCGGTCGTGCCACGCGTCCGAAAGCACGGTCAACGGTCCCGGCGGCTTCCCGCTTTCCCCTCCGAACCGCGCCTCGTAGACCGATCGGTAGCGGTCGTACAGCACGACGATCAGCGTGATCAGGTACGCGAAGAACAGGAGGTTCCACGGGTTGAAGTCGCTCCCGTCGCGCTCGAGGAAGGCGAATACGAGCATGAGTCCGGCGTTGAGGATCATCAGCTCGACGAAGGCCCGGATCGTCCACTCGAGCTTGGCCCTCCCGCGTCGCACCGCCCAGAGACTCACGGCCGTGTTCAGCGCGACGAGCGCGGCCACGCCGACGGTGATCTCGATGGGGGTCGTGTCGACGCCCGGCAGGATCTGCGCGAAGACGATGCCGAGCAGCGAGACGATGACGATCTTCTCGAGCACTTCTTCGCTGAAGACTCTGCCACGCTTCAGCATCTGAGCCCGCCGCTCCGCCACGAGCTGCCGCTGCGGAGGCAGCTCGTCGGCGGCGAAGCGGAACGGGTACACGACGGGCGATCGTCGCGGCCTGATCCACTTGAAGTAGCCCCAGAGCGCGGCGCCGGCCATCCCCACGACGATCGGCACGAGCCATGGGTACTTCCTGAGCGTGTCGGTCACGTCCAGCTCGGCGACGTGCACCCACCACTCCTGCGGGATCTTGATGAAGACCCAGATGCCTGCGGCCCAGAGCACCCAGTAACGCGCCGATGCCCTGCGGGGGTCCCGGGTGCGGAGGAACTCGTAGGCGATGAAGAAGTACTCGAACGTATTCGGGAAGATCAGGAGGATCGGCCGCCAGTGCGTGAGCTCGAACAGGGTTGCGCCGACCAGGCGGTAGAGGAAGAGGAACTGCCCCACGCGGATAGCGGCGTTGCTCTGCCAGTTGCGCATCGTCGACACGTAGGCGATGGCGAGGTAGTAGTTGTCGAGGGCCTTGTCGTACGCTTGGTAGGGCCCCGACTCTGACGTGTCCAGGTCGGTCCAGAGTTGGAAGATCGTCTGGTCGGCGGCGTCCAGTACGAGCGCCCCGATGATGACGAGCGGCCACTGCGGGATGAACAGCGGGATGACGAGCCGGGCGAGCACGACCACGACGACGATCGCGGCGTCGCCCGGCGAGGTATCCGCGAGGAGAGTCGGGAGCTCCGGGAAGTCCACTATCCGATCGGATCCCCCGCCATAAGCCGCCGGATCATGGCAGACGGGCGCGATGCGCCGGGAGCGCCTCGCTTACCCTACGCGCGTGACCGTACGGGGCACCGTCTCGGCCGAGGAGGCCGTCTCCCGGATCCGCTCCGGGGACACGCTCATGGTCGGCGGCTTCGGGCTCGTCGGCGCTCCTGCGCTGCTGGTCGAGGCACTCGCCGAGACGAGCACGGCTCGCGACCTCACCGTGATATCGAACAACATCGGCGAGCCGGGCCGCGGTCTCGGCGTACTGCTGCGGCAGGGCCGGATTCGCAAGGCGATCGGCTCGTTCTTCACCTCGAATCCGGAGCTCGTGGGCGCGGTCAACGCGGGTGAGATCGAGTACGAGCTCCTGCCGCAGGGCACGTTCGCCGAGGCGATCCGTGCGGGCGGGGCGGGGATCGGCGGCTTCTACACGCCGGTCGCGGCGGGTACGCTGCTCGCCGAAGGGAAGGAGCAGCGTGAGCTCGGCGGCGTGCAGCACGTCCTCGAGCAGCCGCTCCGGGCCGCCGTCGCGCTCGTGTACGCCGCCCGTGCCGACGAGCTCGGGAACCTGTGGTACCGGCGCACGGCGCGCAACTTCAATCCGGCGATGGCCACCGCCGCCGAGCTGACCATCGCGGAGGCGGGCGAGATCGGGCCTGTCGGCTCGCTCGAGCCCGAGGACGTGCACACCGCGCACCTCTACGTCGACGTTCTCGTGGACGGCAGCCGGTGACGGAGGACGTCCGCGCGAAGATCGCCGCTCGGGCGGCTCTCGAGCTGCGGCCGGGAGACGTCGTCAACCTCGGCATCGGCATCCCGAACCTGATCCCGTCGTTCCTCGGCAGCGAGACGCGGATCCACCTCCACTCCGAGAACGGCCTGCTCGGCGTCGGGCCCCGTCCACGGCCGGACGAGCTCGACCCGGACCTGATCGATGCGGCGAAGCAGCCGGTGACCGCCCTACCGGGCGCCGCGTACTTCGACAGCACGGACTCGTTCGCGATGATCCGCGGCGGGCACGTCGACGTCGCCGTGCTTGGCGCGCTCCAGGTCAGCGCGGGCGGCGACATCGCCAACTGGGCAGTTCCCGGAAAGGACGTCCTCGGCGTGGGCGGGGCCATGGACCTCGTCGTCGGCGCCCGCACCGTGATCGTCACGATGACGTCGACGAGCTCCGCCGGCGAGCCGAAGCTGGTCGCGAAGTGCAGCTACCCCCTGACGGCGAGCGCGGCCGCTGACGTGGTGGTGACCGAGCTCGCGGTCTTCCGCTTCCCGGACAGCGTGCTGACGCTGACCGAGCTCCTCGACGGCGCCACCCTCGACCACGTGGCCCGCGTAACCGCCGCCCCCTACGCTATAGCGCTCGAGTCCTAACGCACGACCCGACAGGGAGTCAGCATGTCATGAGCTTCGTCTCGCGAGGATTCAGGGGCCGGCGACGGGAGGAGGCGGCGGCGGGCCGGATTCCGCCGGGGCAGCACCTCACCGATGATTTCCCGGTGCTCTCGGCCGGTCCGACGCCGCGCGTGCCGCTCGCGGAGTGGACGTTCACCGTCGAGGGCGCAGTCGACGAGGAGAGGCGCTGGACCTGGGAGGAGTTCCGAGCGCTCCCGGGCGACGAGGTCACCGTCGATATCCACTGCGTCACGACGTGGTCGAAGCTCGACACGCGCTGGGAGGGCGTGTCCGTCGACACCTTGCTCGAGGCGGCGGGCGCCGACGGCGCATTCGTCACGGCCTTCTGCGACGGCGGCTACACGACGAACCTGCCGATCGAAGACGTCACTGACGGCAAGGCCTGGGTCGCGTACGCCTACGACGGCGAGCCGCTCGACGCCGAGCACGGCGGCCCGGCCCGGCTCCTCGTACCGCACCTCTATTTCTGGAAGAGCGCAAAGTGGGTACGCGGGCTTCGGGTGACCGAGGAGGACGAGCCGGGCTTCTGGGAGTCGCTCGGCTACCACACGCGGGGTGACCCCTGGCACGAGCAGCGCTACTGGGGCGATTGAGCTGGCTGGCGGCCAGGGCCGCCGCCGTGGCTCAGGAGACTCCGCGCACCCGGACGATCGCGCTCGACGTCCCGGGCTGGCCCGGGCACCGCGCCGGCCAGCACGTCGACGTGCGGCTCACAGCCGAGGACGGCTACCAGGCACAGCGCAGCTACTCGGTCGCCTCCGCGCCCGGCGACGAGCGGCTCGCGTTGACCGTCGAGCGAATCGAGGACGGCGAGGTGTCGCCGTACCTCGTCGACGAGCTCGTGCCGGGAGATCGCCTCGAGGTGCGCGGTCCGATCGGCGGCTACTTCGTCTGGGAGCCGGAGCGCGGCGGGCCTTTGCTGCTCATCGCGGGAGGCTCCGGAGTGGTGCCCCTGATGTCGATGCTGCGCCACCATGCAGCCGTCGGGAGTGACGTCCCGGTACGCCTCGTATACTCCTCGCGCACGCTCGCCGACGTCATCTACCGTGACGAGCTCGAGCGCCTCGCAAGCCCCACCGTGGAAATCGTTCACGCGCTCACGCGCGAGCAGCCGGTCGGCTGGGAGGGCCACGCGCGCCGGATCGACGCGGAGCTGCTGCGAGAGGTCGCCTGGCCCGCGTCCGAACGCCCGCTAGCGTACGTGTGCGGGCCCACCACGCTGGTCGAGACGGCGGCCCAGGCACTCGCCGGGCTCGGCTACGAGCCTGCGCGGATCAAGACGGAACGGTTCGGACCGACGGGAGGCTAGCCATGGAGGAGCTCGTGCTGGACGGCAACGCGATCGGGGGGCTCCTCGGCGAGGTCTTCGCCGTCGACGTGACGGCCGCAGGCTCCCGCTGCTCGGGCTGTGGAGCGCGGGCCGAGGTCGGGGCGCTGCGCGCGTACGTCCACGCAATGGGTGCCGTGGTGCGTTGCCCCGGCTGCGACGGTGTCCTCATGCGGGCCGTCCGCGGCAGTGGCGACCGCGTCTGGCTCGACCTGTCCGGCGTTTCGTACCTCGAGCTCAGGCTGTAAGACCCGGCGAGCTCGGTCACTCTGCCGCCTCGGCCTCGCGACGGCGTTCCTGGCGGCGGTACTCGACCAGGCTCGAGACGTACGTGGTGAGCAGCGCCAGGCCTGTGACGACCTCGATCATCGTGGCCGAGCGCGCGCCTCGGGAGAGCGGCGCGATGCCCTCCGGTGGCGAGGTGAAGGCGGTCATGACCGCGTAGTAGAAGAAGTCCGCGAAGCGGGGGTCATCGCTATCTCCGAGGCCGACGAAGGCCTGCTCGGACTGGAAGCGCCAGATGCCGAGGTACACGAACGTCCAGAAGAGAAAGAACGCGAGCGCGAGCAGCGGCAGGCCGGTGCGGCGGACCAGCACGAGGATCGCGTCGACGACCCGGAACGAGCCCGCCATCAGCGGCAGGTGCGACGCGACCTGGCGGGTTGCGACGTAGACCGCCGCCGCACCGGCCAGGGTCAGCAGCCCGGCGCCGATAAGCAGCCAGACGGCAGCTTCCTGGGAGATCCGCGGGCGGATCATGCCGACAAGCACGATGAACAGGCAGAGAAGCCCCAGTCGGAGCACGCCGCCGGGCAGGCGACCGGCCGCCGACAGCGCTCGCTGGACGAGCCTCACCTGGCGAGGCTAGCGCCCCGGCGTGACGGCTAGAAGGTCGCCTCGCGGACGCCCGTGGCGATGAGGAGCAGGATGACCGCCGCCAGGATGAGGCGGTAGACGACGAAGACCGAGTAGTTGTGCTGACGCACGTAGCCGAGCAGCCAGTGGATCGCTAGCAGGCCACTGCCGGCGGCGGAGAGGATCCCGACGACGAAGGGCCCCTTCCAGCCGGCCGGCAGGTCGCCCAGGATCACGTCCTTGAGGCCCGTGTAGATGGCCGCGCCTGCGACCGTGGGGACGAGGAGGAGGAACGAGAACCTGGCCGCGGAGTCGCGATCCAGACCGAGCGTGCGCCCGGCGGTGATCGTGATTCCCGATCTCGAGACCCCGGGCATGAGTGCCAGGGACTGCGCCACGCCCATGAACAGGGCGTGGCGCGGGCCCAGGTCACCCATGGAGCGGCGGACCGGCAGCTTGTCGGCGAGATAGAGGAGAACGCCGAACACGGCGAGGAAGATCGCGATCTGCCACGGCTCGCCGAGATGCTCCTGGATCGCGTCTGCCGCCAGCGCTCCCACGAGAACGGCCGGAATGGTGGCGATCACGATGAACCATGCGATGCGCTGCTGGGCGTCCTCGACCCGGCGCTCCCTGATCGACCGCGAGAGCGCGCGCAGGAGCGAGATGATCTCACCCCAGAAGTACACGACGACCGCAAAGAGGGTTCCGAGGTGGAGGGCGACGTCGAACGTCTGGTTGAACGCGTCGTTCTCCTCGAGGAAGTGCCAGTCAGCCAGCCACGGCAGGAGGATGAGGTGGCCCGAGGAGGAGATCGGCAGGAGCTCGGTGAAACCCTGCGTGACGCCGAGGGCCAGCGCCTGCCAGTCGGAGAGCGCACCCGGAGCGTCTCCCACGCCGAATGCAGCCAGAATGACCGCGATCGAGAGCGCCGCGACCGATAGTCCGATAATCGAGGCGCGGCCCACCCGAGACGGTTATCGTAGTCGCGTCCGATGACCACGAACGAGATCATCCTCGCGGTCGTCACCGCGGTCTTGGTGGTCTTCAGCCTCACCGTCGCGCTCGTCATCCCGAAGCGCGACCCGGACTTTCCCGGCCGCCGCGGGCTCGCGGTGTTCTTCCTCGTCTCCGCCGTTCTCGTCCTCGGCGTGCTGGCCTCGGTCGAGCTCATCTCCGAGGAGGAAGCGGAGGCCGGGGAGGTGGCCGAGCCATCCGCCGGCGAGCCGCCGGGTGCTCCCCGGCCGGGCGACCCGGCCGTGGGCGAAGGGGTCTTTCTCGGGTCGGCAGGGTGCGGAAGCTGCCATACGCTCGCCGCCGCGGGAACGACCGGGACGGTCGGGCCGAACCTGGACGAGGCGAAACCGCCCTACGAGCTCGTCATCGATCGGGTCACGAACGGGCAGGGCGTCATGCCCTCGTTCGCCGCCGAGCTGGGCGAGGACGAGATCCAGGACGTAGCCGCGTACGTCGTCCAGGCGACGTCGGGCTAGCGACGTGAGCTGACCGGCGTTTGCCGGCCAGCTCACTCGAGGCGGCCCTTGTGGAACAACGTTTGAACCCCGACCCGGAAGCTGCTCAGATGAGGTGATCGCAACGTCCTGGTTGGGGCGCCGCGTAGTTGGCGCTGCAACGGGCCGGCTGACTGAAGCGCGGCGACTGTGTCGCCCACGCGCGGTGCGATGATGCGATCGTGACGGCGTCGCCGGGTGCCGAGTTCGAGATCGAGCGCCAACGCCACGTACGCGCATATGCGGAGTGCCTCCCAGAAGAGGCGGAGCGTTTGACATGGCCGATGGAACGGTTGCAGCAGCTGCGCGATCAGCGTCTGCGGTCGTTGATACGGACGGCGAAGAACCGGTCTCCGTGGCACGCGCGCCGCCTCGCCCAGATCGACCCGGATACGGTCACCGGCGCCGACCTGTCGGCCATGGCGCCTATGACCAAGGATGACGTCATGGCGAACTGGGACGAGATCGTCACCGACCGGCGGCTCACGCTCGAGCTCGCTGAGGCGCACTTGGCGAACGTTGCATCCGACGGACCCGCGTACCTCTTCGGCGACTACCAGGTACTGACGACAGGCGGCTCGAGCGGAACCCGAGGCGTCTTCGTCTGGGACTTCGAAGGGTGGCTGACCTATGCGCTCGTCCGTGATCGCGTGGCGCTCTGGCTGCAGCAGCGCGACGGGCACTACGAGAGCAGGCGAGCCATGGTTGCGGCATCGCACCCCACGCACGCCACTTTCGTCCTCGCCCGCACGTTCGCGGGGTCGCCGCAGCTCGGCGTGACGGGGTCGTTCCCGGTGACGTTGCCTCTCGCCCAGATCGTCAAGGGCCTCAACGAGTTTCAGCCCACGGACCTGTTCAGCTACACGTTGATGCTGCGTCGTCTGGCCGAGGAGATGCAACTGGGACGGCTGTGCGTTTCACCGTCCTATCTCAACTGCGCCGGCGAACCGCTGACGGCTGAGACACGGGCGGAGATCGAGGACACCTTCCGGTGCCCCCTCAGCAACATCTACGCGGCAACGGAGGTCGGCATCATCGCGCGGTCCTATCCGGGCTCGTCCGGGTTGCACCTCAATGAAGACATCGCGGTCTACGAATTCGTCGACGCCGACTACCACCCGGTGGAGCCAGGCGAACGCGCGACGAAGATGCTCGTCACCAATGTTGTCAACCACGTGCTTCCGCTCATCCGCTACGAACTGTCTGACGAGATCAGGATGCTGACCGAGCCGAACCCCGACCCGTGGACAGGACGGCGCATCGCGGACATCGAAGGACGGAGCGACGACGTCTTCGTCTACGACGGCGGCATCGAAGTGCACCCGCACCTGTTCCGCTCTGCGTTCGGCCGCCGGCGCGGCGTGGCCGAGTACCAGGTCCGGCAGACGGCGAATGGAGCCGAAATCGCCCTACGGGCGCCGTCATCGATCGACACCGAGGTCCTCACGCAGGAACTCGTCGACGGGCTCGCCGCGCTAGGTATCGAGAAGCCGGACGTGCGCCTGGTCGTCGTCGACGAGGTCGCCCGGTCGAGCACCGCCGAGAAGGTGCGGACGTTCGTGCCGCTCCGGAACGGCTTGTAGCGGGACAGAAGCGGCAAGCGGCCCGTGAGGGCCGCTCACCGAACGGAGAGGGCGGGATTTGAACCCGCGAACCAGCTCATCGCCGGTTACGCGATTTCCAGTCGCGCTCCTTCGGCCGCTCGGACACCTCTCCGTCGACCGGTCTATGGTTGCACAGCCGTACCGGCGACGGCGCTGCGGACGGGCGCCTGCCGAGCGAGCCTGTAATCGTTAGCGGCTGGAGAACATCTGTCCCCGGCGGTCACGTCGGCAGGAGGCGCGAGGAGCCGGGCGAAGACCTTCTCCACAGCGCGAAGCACCGCGATGGTTGCTCCCGGATACCGGCCGGTCCCCATCCGTTCCCCGGCTGGACTTCCTGAGGTAGCGGCGGAAGGCTCGCGGCGCTCGGCGCCGAACGCAGGGTGGTCATGTCCGACCGGACCGTCACTGCGATCGTCACGGCAGGCGTGGGGATCGCGGTCCTCATCGTCGTTCGCTGGCTTGTCAAGCACGCCTTCGAGCGCTACATCAGACGTGTAGAGACGCGCCGTTCCCCGGACGAAGTCGCGAGCCTCCGCACTCGACTCAGCGTGCTGCTTCGGGTGGGGATGGTGTTCCTCGGCCTGATCCTCGCCTGGCAGGTGCTGTCCATCTACGAGGAGACCGACCGACTCGCCAACGCCGTGCTGGCCTCCGGCGCGGTGATCGCGCTATTTGTCGGGCTTGCCTTCTCCACGCCGCTCAGCAACATAGGCGCGGGCATCATGCTCGCGTTCACGCAGCCGGTGCGAATCGGCGATCGCGTCACGGTCGGCGACGTGACCGGGACAGCAGAGCAGATCACGCTCATCCATACCGTGCTCGTCAGCGACGACGACCGGCGCGTCTTCATCCCGAACAGCCAGATGGTGAGCTCCGTCGTCATCAACCGCTCGCTCCTCGATCCCCGGCGCACGGTCGCCATCGAGCTGCCGATCGCGCTGACCGTATCCCTCGAGCATGCGAAAGGCGCCGTCCTCGCAGCCGCGCGCACCGTGTCCGGGGGCGACGAGCTCGATCTCCACGTCGGTGTGGCCACGGTGGGGGACAAGACGGCGTGGCTCAAGCTGACGGCGCATGCGCCGCCGTCGACGAATGTCGACGCGCTCGGGGCCGATCTGCGGGAGCAGGCGCTCGAGGCGCTCGCGCGCGAGAAGCTCCTGCCCACATAGAGCTGACGGTCGCTCCCGGCACACGCTCGGCGGGCGACGCGGCCGCAGACCCAGCTGCCATCATGGCGGAGCTCCATGAGCATCGATGCGCACCTGCGGCGGCGCCCGTCTCCGGCGCCCGCCTTCCGCCACGAGGCCTTCTTCTACGCGGAGGAAAGCGAGCTCCTGGCCGGGCTGACGTCGTTCGTGCGAGACGGGGTGGCCGCGGGCGAGCCGACGCTTGCGGTCTTGAGCGCACCGAAGATCGAGCGGCTGAAGGAGCGCCTCGGCGCGGATGCCGGAGCGGTGCGCTTCGCGAACATGGACGAGGTCGGGCTGAACCCGGCCCGGATCATCCCGGCCTGGCGCGACTTCGTGTCGGAGCACGGCAACGGGACCCGCCTACGGGGAATCGGCGAGCCGATCTCGGCCGATCGGAATCCGCCCGAGCTCGTCGAGTGCCATCGTCACGAAGCGCTCCTCAACCTCGCGTTTGCCGACGGCCCCGACTTCTGGCTCCTGTGCCCGTACGACACGGCAGCGCTCGCGCCGGCGGCCCTCGACGGCGCCCGGCGCAACCACCCGTTCCTGTGCCGGGGTGGCTCCACCTGGCGCAGTTCGGACTACGTCAGCCTGGAGCTTGCGAGCGCATGGCTCGACGATCCCCTCCCCGAGCCTCCGACGGAGGTCCTCGAGCTGGCGTTCGACGGCGGCCCGCTCAAGTACGTCCGAGCGCTCGTATCGGAGTACGCGGAGCGGGCAGGCATGAGCCCGGCCCGGACGGCGGACATCGCGCTCGCCGTTCACGAGGTGGCGACGAACAGCCAGCGCTACGGAGGGGGGCACGGCAGGTTGCGCGTCTGGGACGACGAGCGGGCGCTGACCTGCGAGGTGCGCGACGGCGGCAGGATCGAGGATCCGCTCGTGGGCCGAGTTCGTCCTGGGCCTGATATGCCTGGCGGGAGGGGGCTCTGGCTCGCGAACCAGCTGTGCGATCTGGTCCAGATCCGGGCGGTATCAGACGGCACCGTCGTGCGCCTGCACATGTGGCACTGAGAAGGAGGGCACATGGACGCACCGGATGGGGATACCGGGCCTGCTGAGCCCGCCTCGCCCGCTCCCGAGCCGCGCACGTCTGACCAGGCTGTGCGGCATGCAACGGGGCGCGGCCGGGACGAGTGGTTCGCGCTACTCGATGCGTGGGGCGCCACGACTCGCGAGCACCGGGAGATCGCCGCGTGGATCGCGCGCGAGCACGGGGTCGACGGCTGGTGGGCGCAGACGCTCACGGTCGACTACGAGCAGGCGCGCGGGCTGCGTGCGCCCGGTGGCGGCCGTGACGGCATGTTCGCGGTCGGCGCCACCAAGACAGTGGCGGTGCCGGTCGAGCGTCTCTACGAGGCTTTCGTGGACCCCGACCTGCGCGAGCGCTGGCTGCCCGGCGCCGTGCTGCGCGAGCGCACCTCTCAGCCCGGTCGCTCGGCTCGATTCGACTGGGAGGACGGCGCGACGCGGGTCGTGGTCGGCTTCACGGCCAGGGGGGCGGCCAAGAGCCAGGCCGCCGTCGAGCACGAGCGCCTGCCGGACGCCGAGGCCGCCGCAGAGGCGAAGGCGTACTGGCGCGGCCGCATGGTCGCGCTCAAGGCTCTGCTCGAAGGCTGAGCCGCCGATGTTCATGTCGCTCGACTTCGTCTACGTCCCGACGACGGACGTCGATCGCGCCGTCGAGGACTCCCTGGAGACGCTCGGGGCGGAGCTCGTCTGGAAGGTGCGGGCAATGGGCACCACCGTTGCCTGCATGCGCGTCGCCGACGCGGGCCCGGCCGTGCTGCTCGCCGGTCACCTCGAGGGCGAGGCGCCGATCCTCGTGTACCGCGTCGCCGACTACGGCTCCGCGGTGGCCCGACTGCGTGAGGCCGGCGCCAAGGGGCTCCGCGAGCTCGAGATCCCGCACGGTCCCTGTGCGAGCTTCCGCCTGGGCGAGAGTCAGCGATTCGCGGTCTACGAGCTCGTGCGGCCCGGCGTCGACGCGCACTTCGCGGGCCGCGTCGATCCGCCGGCAGGAGGCAGCAGCAGCTAACTGCGGCGGTGCCGGAGGTGTCCGCAGATGAGCAATCCGACGAGGTCGGCCGCCCGTATGCATGTCGGCAGGGAAAACGTCGTCGAAGGGAGGTTCGATGAGTCGAGCCAGGATCGTGCTGGCCGCCCTTCTCGTGGCGCTCGTCGCCGCCGGGATCGCAGTGGCCACGTCGCAGCGGAACTTCAGCGTGCACGCCACGGGCGCCTTCGAGGTGCCCGTTCGCGACACCATGGCCCAGGGACAGGCGATCTTCCATCTGAGCCATGACGGGCAGTCGCTCAGCTACAGGCTGAACGTCGCCAACATCGAGAACGTCGTCCAGGCTCACATCCACACCGCGGCACCCGGCGTCAACGGGCCGATCGTCGTCTGGCTCTACCCGAGCACGGAGCCGGACGTGCTGGCAGACCCGGGTGGAGGGCCGATCCAGGGCTCCATCGCGGCAGGCGTGATCACCGAGGCGGACCTCGTCGGCCCGCTTTCGGACGACATGGAGATCGCCGACCTCGTCGCGCTCCTCCAGAGCGGCAACGCGTACGTGAACGTGCACACGAACGACGGCGTCGACCCAGCCAACACCGGGCCGGGCGACTTCCCGGGTGGCGAGATCCGCGGCAACTTCTGAGCGGGTAGGCGAAGGTGGGGCGGCGGCCCGCCCCACCTTTCCCTCATCCGGTGTCACACGGCAAGTTGTTTGCCGGCCGTTCTTGTCGGGAACTCGTGGTGAGTTCCGGCACCGAATAGCGGAGGTCTCAGATTGATGCGTAAAGTCGGACTTCTGGTATGCCTGGCCGCGATGCTGAGCGCGGGGCTCGCGGCGGGCGCATCAGCCATGACGGCTCAGAGCTTCCCCTCGACCATTGCGCTACCCGACGGGTTCCAACCGGAGGGCATCGTGGCCGGTCGAGGTCACGAGCTCTTTGCGGGCTCGCTGGCGAACGGCGCGATCTACCGCGCGAACGCGCGTACGGGGGAAGGCGAGGTCCTCGTTCCGGGCGAGACCGGCCGGGTTACGGTCGGGCTTGCCTTCGACCCCCGCACCGGCTACGTGTTCGCTGCCGGGGGCCCGACGGGCATGGCCCATGTCTTCGACTCCCGGACCGGCGAGGAGGTCGCGACGTACACGCTGACGGCGCCGGGAACGTTCATCAACGACGTCGTCGTGACGAGGGACGGCGCCTACTTCACCGACTCCGGGCAAGCGAGCCTCTTCGTGCTGCCGCTCGCCCCGGATGGGGCGCTTCCGGCGGCCTCGCAGGCGCTGCCGCTCATCGGCGAGTGGGTTCAGGTAGCGGAGGAGTTCAACGCCAACGGCATCGAGGCGACTCGCAATGGCAAGTCGCTGATCGTCATCAACAGTGAGCTAGGCACGCTCTACGCGGTGGATCCCGAAAACGGCGAGGCGACAGCCATCGATCTCGGCGGGGCCTCCGTCACGTCGGGCGACGGATTGCTGTTGCGTGGAAGGATTCTCTACGTCGTCCGCAACTTCCTGAACAGGATCGCCGTCGTGAAGCTGGCGCCGGACCTGTCCTCCGGTGCCGTGGTGGACGAGCTCGTCGATCCGGACTTCCGGATCCCGACCACCATCGCCAGTCTCGGGCACCGGCTCTACGTTGTCAACGCCCGCTTCGACCTCCAACCGCCTCCCCCCGACGCGGAGTACGAGATCGTCCGAGTGGACGGGCACTGAGCTCATCGGACTCGTGCGAGTGGCCCGGACCCGCCTGGTCGAGCGGGGTCCGGGCCGCGGGGCGGAGAGGTCAGTCGATGTTCGTGACGGGTGGGCGCCGCTCCCGGGCGAGGAGGATGCCGGCGGCGATGACGGCGCCGCCGACGATCTGCAGGGTGCCCATCGTCTCTCCGAGCGTGAGCACGGCGAAGGCGGCACCGAGAAACGGCTGCAGGTTGGCGTACAAGGAGGCGCGGTTGGCACCCACGCGGTTGATGGCGGTGAACCAGAGGACGTTCCCGATCACGTACGAGAGCAGGATCGTGTAGGCGAGGCCGAGCCAGGCGAGGGTCGAGATCGCACCCCAGTCCTGCTGCGCGATCTGTGGTGCAGCGGTGGCGGCGAGCGGCACGATCGTGGCCAGCCCCACGACCGCGCTGATGCGGTACGGCGAGTAGCGGCGTAGCACGGGCGTGACCAGCACCGAGTAGGCGGCCCAGGTGATCGCTACGAGGATTCCGAGGAGGACGCCGCCGAGATCGTCCGAGAGGCCGCCCTGGGCGCCGGCGGCTACGAGCGCGACCCCGCCGAAGGAGACTGCTGCCGCCACCCATTGCTGCCAGCGGGCGCGCTCGATTCGCGTCGCCCAGGCGATCAGGCCGACGCAGATCGGCAGCGTCCCGAACAGCAGCGCCACGGTCGAGGCACTGGTCAGGTCGACCGCGTAGGCGAACGCGGCCTGATTCAGGTACAGGCAGAGCCCGAGCACGCCGGCAAGAAGCCAGAGGTCTCCCTTCCGCACCCGCAGATCTCCCTCGCGGGCGAAGGTGATGCCCGCGAACAGCATCGAGCCGATCCCGACGCGAAGCGTCGCGTACACGAACGGCGGGATACCGTTCGAGAGTGCGTACTTGACCACCGCGAAGTGGAAGCTCCAGATCACCACGGTGATCAGCAGCAGCGCGTCTGCAGGTACTCGATGGCGCACCACGCGTGCCTAGGTATTGCTTCCCTGAGAGTCGGTGGCGACAGAGGGCCAGCGCAGCCGAGCAAACGGCGCGGATGTGTCGACTTCTCGCGGGGTGATGAGGGTGTCCTAGCGGCTGTGGCTGCTGGCTTCGTCGGATCCGCGTGTGGCGCGGCCAGACGCCGGGCAGCGTGAACGTGTTCAGCGAGTCGGATCGGCCTCGTCGCTCGGTGCAGGCTCGCTCCGCTTCGCCTGGATGTGCGCTGCGGGATCCCAGGGACCCTGCTCCCCGACGCCGAGCACGACACGGCTCTCGAGCAGCAGCTCGCCGTTCTGGTTGTATCCCTCGCCTTCGAAGATGACGATCCCGCCTCCGCCGAAGGCCGGCTTGTCGTTCTTCTCCACCACCTTCCAGCGGCCGATGAGGGTGTCGCCGAGCCGGGTTGGTGCTTTCCAACGGGTGGTCAGCTCGAGCATCGCGACGATGGTCGAGCCGAGCCCGTTACCGACGATTCCGAGCATGATCCCGTTCAGGAGCGTGCCGTGGGCGATCTGTGTCCCGAAACGGTTGCTCTCTGCCTGGAGGCGATTGATGTGGTTCGGGCCCGGGTCGTTGAACACGCCGGCGGCGAGCACGACGTGGGTCTCGGTGACGGTGAGCGCGCCCCACAACTCCTCTCCCACCCCTAGGGAGGAGTAGGGTCGGCCGGGCAGCGTCACGGGCGCGACTCCCACGGAAGGTCCGGCAGAATCCGCCGCGCTTCGGCACGAAGCTCGCCGAGGGCGGTCTTGCCCGTGTGCGTGCGCGGCATCTCGGAGATCACGCTGACGTAGCGGGGGCGCTTGTAGCTCGCCATGCTGTCGCGGGCCCAGGCCAGAGCTCCGTCTTTCGTGAGCCCGTGCTCTTTTCGGACTGTGATGAACGCGAAGCCCACCTCGCCGAGCCGCTCGTCGGGGACGCCGAAGACGACGACCTCCTCGATTCCGTCCAGCTGCTCGAGCTGGCTCTCCACCTCGCGCGGATAGACGTTGAAGCCGCCACAGAGAAACATGTCCTCGGAGCGCCCGGTGACGTAGAGGAAGCCGTTCTCGTCGAGGCTTCCGTGGTCGCCGGGGATGATCCACTCGCCCCGGTACTTCTTGCTCGTCGCTTCCGGGTCGTCGAGGTAGCCGACCATGTGGTTGTAGCCGCGGGCGCCGATCTCCCCGATCTGCCCGTGCGGGAGCGGCCTGCTCGTGCCGGGCTCCAGGATGGCGAGCTCGACGCCCGGCGTTGCCTGTCCGACCGATTCGAGCAGCGCCGTGGGCGGCGCCTCGGGCAGAAGCTGGGTTAGCGTCGGTGACTCGGTAGCGCCGTAGACGACCGTGAGGCCGCAGCCGAGGATCGCCATGACCTGCGAGCGGAGCCTGGCCGGCACCGGTGCCCCGGCGAGCAGGGCCACGCGGAGGCTCGAGAGATCCCGCGGCCTTTCCTTCTGGGCTGCCACGACGGCCTGGCCCATGGCGGGCACACCGTAGAGCACTGTGCCTCGGTGCCTCTCGATCAGGTCGAGCACCCTGTCGGCGGAGAACGGCTCCGCCTCGATGAGCGACGCGCCGCCGACCATCGGTTGCAGGATGCCCATATGGAAGCCGAACACGTGCGCGAACGGCATCGCGCTAACGAGCCTCTCGCCGGGGGCGAACCCTGTCAGTCCTGACGCGATCGTGCAGTTGCGCGCGATCGTGCGATGATCGTGAAGACACCCTTTCGGCCGCCCGGTCGTTCCGCCCGTGTAGCAGATCACAGCCGCTGCCCCGGGGTCGGGCGGAGCAGGCAAGCGGGGAGCCGGCCGGAGCGTCCCGTACGCGACCGCCCCACGAGGCGGCTCGCCGTCGGCGCACCGGATCGCATGATCCAGAGTCGGTAGACGGCCGCGATCCCGCAGCTGCAAGAGCTCGAGGACCATCGACTCGTAGTCCGTCTCGAGAAACCTCGGTGTATAGACGATCGCGCTGGCCTGCGAGTGCTCGATGAGGTACGGCAGGTCCGCCATGCGCAGACGAGCCCCGGCTGTCACCAGCACGACGCCAAGACGAGCGCAGGCGAAGAGCAGCTCGAGCCAGCGGGCGCCGTTGGGGAGCCAGACGACGAGCCGATTCCCGGGCCCGAGCCCTAACCCGGCGAGCTCGCGGGCGGCCCGGTTCGATCGTTCGTGTATCTCGGCGAATGTGATCCGGGCCCCGTCGAGGTCGTTGAGATAGAAGACGCCTCCGGGGTCGCGCTCGACCGCTCGCTCGAGGATCGCGTGAATGGTGGTGGGGAAGGGGTCGCGGTCACGCAGAGCGGTGCTGGAGGGAGCCGCGTGGGACACGGTCATGACCGCCGGTCCGGCGGCGGCGCCGTCGAAGGAGCCACGCCAAAGCCGTACGTCACGAGCCTCCTCCGCACGTCAACCAGCCGCCGTCCGGGCGGTTACCTCGGGTCTCGTGCACGTACCTGGTCACAGGAGATCAGCCAGCTCTGCGCCTAGCCGGCCACGTTCGGCGAGGGCAGGCGGCGGCGCCATCGTACAACGGCCGCGGTGCTGGAAGCCGCTCGCGGTGTGTCCGCGGCTGACGAGTTCGATCTCGAGGTTCGTCTCGGCACCCTCGGCGAGAAGACGGCCTGGCTCACGCTCACGGTCCTCGCGCGGCGGGTGACCAAGGTTCCAGCGCTGGAGCTTCCGGAGCGGGCACTCGAGGCCCTGGCGCGCGAGCAGCTTCTGCCGACGTAGCCCTGAGGACGCTGGCCGCCGGAGCCGCCGCGAGATCACTGCAGGCGATAGGTGCCCGGCTATCCTCTTCGACGTGGGAACGGTCGGAGATCCCGAGCGCGACGCGGCTGGCGATCTGCTGCGCTCCGCCTACGTCCGCGGGTACTTGTCTCCACAGGAGCTCTCGGAGCGGCTCGGCTACGCGCTCTCGGCCCGCACGCAGGGCGACCTGGCTGGCAGCGTCCGCGGCGTCCCGGGCGGTGCGCGTCTGGCGCTGTCTGCCGCTCTGCGCCCGCTCGGCTCGGCCGGCACGATGCCGCTCCGCCGGCGTGCCGGGGGCCTCCTGCGCCGCCTCGCCCTCGCGCTCTTCGTGGCGACGAGCGCGGTCGTCGTGCTCGGGTTCGGCGTCTGGACGCTCGCGGATGGCCTCTCGGCCAGGATCGTCCTCGGCTTTCTGCTCGTCTGGCTCGCCCTGAGCGTTCCCCCGTTTCTGATCTGGCGGGGCGCGCGCAGCCTGCTTCGCTGACGGGCTCAGCCCGCTGCTCGCGTAGCCGGATCCGGCTCGCGAGCGGAGGGGGAGAGATTTGAACTCTCGAGGGACGAAGCCGCCCCCAACGGTTTTCGAGACTGAACTAACAGGCTCGATTTGCAGGGCTTTGTATCCGGTTCGCCAGTCTGTTCGCCAGTCATGCGCCAGCTGCGGGCGACGCGCCGCCGACTCGCGACCTCCGCTCGCCGAAGGAGCAGTTAGCCTCCAGGCTCTGCGGATTGGAGGTTGGTCTTCGACGAGATCATCCGTAACCCCTTACCGCGGGAGGAGATCGTGCCGCTCGTTCCGGTCACCCACCAGTCCTGGTTGTTCAGCCCGCCGCTGGAGCTGCCGCTCCAGCCGCGCCTCGAGAACGGGCGTTTCGACTCTCTCCGGCGCAGACCGCTCGTCGACCCGCCGGAATGCAACACGACCCAGATCATCCTCGCCGGCGATCCTGGGAACCCAACGGGCCGCGACGTCCATTTCTTCAACCGCCTGCACCAGGCCGTCGACCTCGCCTCCGAAGCAGGGAACTGCGTCTACGCGGCCTACAGCGGGCGCATCGTGAAGGTCGAGGTGCAACCGGGCGGCGACACGGCCAACGTCAGCATCGACCATCACCCCCGGGGGCTTGGCTTCGTCACCAACTACAACCACATAACCAGCGTCCAGTTCGCCGAGGGCGACTTCGTCGGCACGGGCGAGCCGATCGCCCAGGTCTCGGGCGTGCCGGACGACCCGACTCTGCATTTCGAGCTCTGGGCGGTCGTCGATCGCAAGGATCCTGGCAATGACCCGCCGGGCGACAGCGACATGGTGCCGATCGACCCGACTCGGGCGCTCTACGCGTGGGAGCGCCGGGTCATCGGCGACGAGCCGCTCCCCGGCCCGCAGATCCCGCTCGCCGTCGGGGTCACGCGCCTCAATACCGTTCACTTCTTCTTCGCGAGGTTCGAGTCGGACGTCACGCTGCACGTGCCCATGTACGAGCCGATGACCGACGACGAGCGGCTCATCGTCGAGTTGCTCCGCGAGGCCAACCGTCGCAGCGACGCCTTGGAGCTGTCCTTCCGCCATTCGTCGTTCTGGGGAGTCGACGTGGCAACGCAGGCGGAGCTGGCGTAGGCTCGCGGGCCCACGATGGCTCGTGTCCGATGGGCGATCACGGTCGGGCGGCGGACAGCGGACAGCGTCGGGACCACGAAGGTGTCACCCTCTGAGACAAGTCGGGCGGTCGCCGACGGCTCTTCTGCCTCGACCTGATCGTCTGCCTAAATGGCGACGAGACCGGTTTCAACTACGGCTGTGACTTGCCAGCTCGAAGCGCGGACTCTGGCGTCCGTTCCTGCGGTCACCGAGCGGTAAGCAGCCACACGGCCGAAGCGAATGCTCGTGGTGGGGGAGCGCCGCTGACAGCCGCGCCGCTCGCAGGCCAATCGCTCGACGAGTCGTGCAAACGGGCGCTGCTAGCGAAGCTGCCCAGGCCGAATCCCGCAGGGTCGCGCGGGATTCGGCTGAGGGAGCGGAGGGGGAGAGATTTGAACTCTCGAGGGACGAAGCCGCCCCTAACGGTTTTCGAGACCGCCGCATTCGACCGCTCTGCCACCCCTCCGGCGGTAGGTAGGAGGGTACTCGACGCACGGGGCACCAGCCTGCCCCAGCCCCGTTGCGCCGCAAGGATCAGTGAGGCGGAGAAGGAGGGATTCGAACCCTCGAGGCAGGGTAATTCCCCACCTAACGCCTTAGCAGGGCGCCGCCTTCAGCCACTCGGCCACTTCTCCGCGGCGAAAGGCAATGGTACCAGCGTGCAAGGCGCCGGTTCATGTCCCCGGGGGCCCATTCCCGGCCCGAGGAACGACGAAGCCCGCCGGGGATTGGCGGGCTCCATCTGTCGCCGGGGGGCTGGGGGATATGTCCTGCGCATGACAGGCATCGTCTCTGGCGAACGCCGGCTCGATGCCGCGAACGGGTGATTTGTCCGTCAGTCGTTGACGCGCGCGATCAGTTCCGGGCGGCGGATCACCTTCACCGCGACGCCGGCCAGCCGGACGTCGAAGCCGGCTCCCTTCGGGAACAGCACCTTGTCGCCCGGATCGACGCCGCTCGCCTCGGGGCCGGCCGCCGTGACGATGCCCGAGCCGCATTGCGCCTCGGCACTCGCCGGGATGATGAGCCCGGTGCGGGTCTCGGCCTCCTCGTCCACGGGCTCGACAACGACGTAGTCATCGAGCGGCTCCAGCGAGATTGCGACCGGCTTCGTCTCCTCCACGGCTAGAATTGTACGAAGAAGAGACGTCTGCGCTGCAACCCGATGCACGTGGTGGCCGTCTAAACGTGCAAAGGGGGATTAGCGTGCGGCGCGTCGTCATCACGGGAATGGGAGCGGTCACGCCGCTCGGCAACGACGTCGAGTCGACCTGGCACGGCGCCATCGAGGGTCGAAGCGGCGTGGACTTCATGCGCGCGTTCGACACGAGCGACTTCCCGGTCCACATCGCCGCCGAGGTGAAAGACTTCGATCTGAACGGCGACCTGGTGCCGGCGAAGGAGCTCAAGCGGATCGATCGCAACGTGCAGTTCGCGCTCGCGGCGGCGAGCGAGGCGCTCGGCCACGCCGGCAAGAACGGGTACCAGCCAGACCGTGTCGGAGTGGTGCTCGGGTCGGGCATCGGGGGGCTGCACGAGCTGCTGCGCCAGTACGACGTGCTGAAGGAGCGCGGGCCCGACCGGGTATCGCCGACCTTCCTCCCGAACGTCCTTCCGGACTCAGCAAGCGGCCAGGTGGCGATCGCGCTCGGACTGCGCGGGCCCAACTACGCCGTTGTCTCGGCCTGTGCGACGGGCTCGCACGCCATCGGCGAGGGCGCCGAGCTCGTGCGCCACGGCCATGCTGATGCCGTGCTGGCCGGCGGCACGGAGGCGTGTATCCACCCGCTCTTCTTCGCCGGGTTCTGCTCGATGCGCGGCCTCGTGTCCGAGGAGGAAGATCCGGCGAAGGCATCCCGCCCGTTCGATCTGAGCCGAGCAGGCTTCGTGATGGGCGAAGGCGCGGGAATCGTCATGCTCGAGGAGCTCGAGCATGCGCGTGAGCGCGGCGCCACTCTCTACGCCGAGGTGCTCGGCTACGGCGCGTCGAACGACGCGTACCACATGGCCGCGCCCGACCCCGACTCGGTGGGGGTCGCGGAGATGATGCGTGCGGCGCTCGACCGGGCAGGCGTCGACCCGGTGCGGGTCGACTACATCAACGCGCACGGCACGTCGACGCCGCTCGGCGACACCGCCGAGACGAAGGCGATCAAGGACGTCTTCGGGCGGCACGCCTACGACCTCGCCGTCTCCTCGACGAAGTCGACGATGGGGCATCTGCTCGGTGCGGCCGGCGCGGTCGAGGCGATCATGTCGGCGCTCGCGATCCACCACCAGCTGCTGCCCCCGACGATCAACTACCACGAGCCCGATCCGACCTGCGACCTCGACTACGTGCCCAACGAGGCGAGGGAGAAGACGATCGACGTCGCCCTGTCGAACGCGATGGGCCTCGGCGGTCACAACGGCTGCGTCCTTTTCGGAAGGGTGTAGTTAGGCCGGCAGGCACGGTCGGCGCGTCCCATGCGACAGGACGGGCCGGATGAGATCCCCTACGACCCTTCGTGCGACCTCGTCGAGGCGTACCGCTCCGGCCGCTCCTCGGGACCGCCGTTCCGTAGGGCCTAGCGCCTGTCGGAGGGCGTGCTCGGCGAGCTGCCGTTCCGGTAGGGCTCCAGCGGGAGGCCGGCCGCGTGCCAAGCGGCCACCCCGCCGACAACGTCGGTCGCATCCGCGAACCCGATGTCCTGGAGCCACACAGCGGCGAGGCTCGAGGAGTAGCCCTCCCGGCAGACGACGACGAGCCGCGAGTCGAGCGGCAGCTTGGGATTCGACGTCAGCACGGACGGATCGAGCCGCCAGAGCACCGTCGACAGCGGATGATAGAGGCGCGTGGTAGGAGCCAGCCCTGGCGCCGCCGCTCGTCCTCGGACCTGGTGTCGACGAGAACAGCGCCGTTCCGAGCTTCCTGCCACGCCTGCGTCGGCGTCAGGCGCTGGAGCCGCTCGCGGGCGCGCTCGACGAGCTCGTCGATCGGTGTTCGGGTCACGCTGCCGGCCCGGGATCGATCGTGCTCGGCGTGAGCTCGGCGAGCGAAGGCAAGACCACATCCGCAGCGGCGAGTGCTTCGTCCCCGGGCGGGAAGCTCGCATTGGGCACGGCGACGACGCGCATGCCGGCGGCGCGTGCGGCCAGGATGCCGTTGTGCGAGTCCTCGACCGCGGCGCAGCGCGACGGGTCGACGCCGAGCCGGCGGGCAGCTTCGACATAGACGTCGGGCGCGGGCTTGCCGCGACCTACCTCCTCGGAGGAGATCGTGACGCGGAACCGTCCCGCGATGCCCGCCCGGTCGAGCGCGAGGTCGATGAGCGAGCGATTCGACGAGGAGGCCAGGCCGAGCGGCCAACGGTCGGCGATTCGCTCGACGGCTTCGACCGCACCCGGTAGAAGGGGCAGCTGCTCCCGGTAGCGAGTCGCCATGCGCTCGACGACCTCGCCGTTGATCGCGGCCGGCGAATCGGCGAGCCCGATCACGTCGTGCATGTACCGCGACCACTCGAGCGAGCTCATCCCCATCATGTCCCGCTGGGCTCGATCGTGCCAGCGCCCCCCTCGCTCCCGCGCGAGCGTCTCGCGCACATCGTCCCAGACCTGCTCCGAATCGAGGAGCAATCCGTCCATGTCGAAAACGACCGCGTCGATCCCCATCCCGCGGATCATGCACAATCGCGGCGTGAAGATCCTCGTCATCGGCGCCGGTCAGGTGGGCTCCACCATCGTCGAGGCCCTCCACCACGAGCACGACATCACCGTGATCGACCTCGATCAGGCGCGTCTCAGCCCCCTTGCCCATCGGTACGACGTCGTTACCGTCGAAGCGAACGGGGCCAGCCGGCGCGCGCTGCAGGACGCGGGGATCGCGAACGCCGACCTCGTCATCGCCTGCACGTCCCGCGACGAGGCCAACATCGTGGCGGCGATGCTGGCGCGGGCGCTCTCGGGCGCGAAGACGATCGTGCGCACGATGAACGTCGAGTACCTGGACATCTGGCGCGAGCGCCAGCTCGACGTCGACTTCGTGGTCGCGTCGGAGGTCGAGACTGCGAACGCGATCGCCCGCATCATCGGCATGCCCGCCGCGAAGCAGACCGACATCTTCGCGGACGGCCAGGTCGAGATCGTCGAGTTCGACGTGCCGGACGATCTGCCCCTGGACGAGACCGTCGGCCTGCCGCTACGCGAGGCACGGATCCCTGTCGACTCGAAGGTCGCGAGCGTGATCCGAGGAGACAACCTGCTGGTGGCTCGCGGGGACGAGGCGATCAAGCCCGGCGACCGCGTGATCGTCATCGGGTCGCCGACGTCCGTGCGCGAGTGGAGCGACATCCTGTCGCACGGCGCCGGGCCGGTCGACGACGTGGTCGTGTACGGCGCCGGCCGCACCGGTCGGGCCGTCGCGCGCACGCTGCTCGCACAGGGCATCCGCGTGCGCCTCGTCGAACCGAACGCCGAGAAGGCGCGTATCGTCGCCGAGGATCTCTCGAAGGTGCGCGTGTTCAACGCCACCGGGCTCGACCCGGACTTCCTCGAGCGCGAGCGTATCGGCCAGACCCGCGCGGCGGTCTTCGCCATGGGCGACGACGCCAAGAACCTCTACGCCGCCACGCTGACGAAGGTCCTCGGCGTCCGCTTCACGATCGCCGTCGTCGACGACCCGATCTCGCTCGCCGTGCTCGAGCGCGCCGGAGTGGACGTCGCCGTCAACCCGCGGCTCGTCACGGCCGAGGAGATCGTCCGCTTCGCCCACGATCCCCGCATACGTCAGCTGACGATGCTCGAGGGCGACCGCTTCGAGGTGCTCGACATCACCGTACGGGAGGACTCCGAGCTCGTCGGCATCCCGTTCCGGGAGCTGCCGCTGACCGGTTCGCTGATCGGGGCGATCGTTCGCGACGGCAACGCGATCTTCCCGCACGGCAACGACGTGCTGCTCGCGGGCGACCGGGCGATCCTTTTCACCGAGTCGTCCCGAGTCGCTCGGGTCGAGCGGGTGCTCTAGCAAAGGGATGCGGGAAGGCGCGGTCCCGGTGGCCGCTCGCCCGCGCTGGCGGCTCGGCGTCGACCTCGCCGGCACGTTCAACCTGGTCGGCGCCCTCCTTCGCTATCTCGGCCTGGCCTTCCTGTTCCCGGCGCTGCTCGCCGCGGGCTACGACGAGCCGGTCTGGCCGTTCGCCGTCTCCGGGGTCGTCACCGCGGCGGCCGGCCTCGTGCTCGAGGCGGTGACCGCGGGGCGGGAGCGGATCGGCCCCCGCGAGGGCTTTCTGGTCGCCGCGCTGATCTGGCTGCTCGTCCCGGCCTTCGGGGGACTGCCCTTCGTCCTCGCTACCGAGCAGCTGGCGAACCCGGTCAACGCGTATTTCGAGTCGGTGTCAGGCTTCACCGCGACCGGCGCCACGGTCCTGACCCACATCGACGCCCTGGACCAGTCAGTGGCGATGTGGCGGCAAGCGACTCACTGGCTCGGTGGCATGGGCATCATCGTGCTCGCCGTCGCGGTGCTCCCCCGCCTGCGGGTGGGCGGGCGCCAGCTGCTCGAGTCCGAGCTCGCCGGACCGCAGGAGCTCGAGCGACTCGGGACGTCGATCCGCGAGACCGCGCGGCGCCTGTGGGGTCTCTACGTCGGTCTCACGGCGGTGGCCATCCTCGCGCTCGCAGCACTCGGCTGGAGTGGAGTCGACCGCGAGATGAACCTGTTTGAGGCGGTCGCGAACGCCTTCTCAGCAATCGCGCTCGGCGGCTTCTCCACCAAGGCCGCGTCGGCGGCGGCGTTCGCGCCAGCGACGCAGTGGATGCTCCTCGTCTTCATCGTGCTCGCCGGAATCAACTTCCTACGTCTCTACCGCCTGCTCGTGCAGCGGCATGTCGCCGCCGTGGCGCGTGACGAGGAGCTGCGCCTCTACCTCACGTTCCTCGTGCTCGGCTCGGCCTTGATTCTGGTCGAGGTGCTGGCGGACGGGATCGCGGCAGGCGAGGAGGCGGTTCGCTACTCCGTGTTCCAGGCCGTCTCGGTAATGACGACGACCGGGTTCGCGGTCGCCGACTACACGACGTGGGGGCCGCTGGCGCTCATGACGCTGTTCGCGCTCATGTTCATCGGCGCGTCGGCGGGCTCGACCGGCGGATCGATCAAGGTCGTTCGTCATCTGCTCCTGCTCCGCCTCGTGCGGCGCGAGCTCGACCAGACGGTCCATCGCGAAGCCGTCGTCCCGGTGCGCCTGAACGGCGCCGTGGTCGACGAGCGTGCGCTGCGCTCCATCCTCATCTTCTTCGCCGTGTACCTCGGTGTGTTCGGGCTCGCGTCGATCGGTCTCGTGATCGACGCTCGCCGCGTGGACGCGCAGCTCGAGGTGTTCGAAGCGCTCGGTGCCGTCGCGGCGTGCCTCGGCAACATCGGGCCGGCGTTCGGGTTCGCCGGCCCGTTCGGCTCGTACGAGCCGATGAGCGACCTCTCCACCGGCATTCTCATCGCGGCCATGTGGCTCGGTCGGCTCGAGATCATCCCCGTTGCCGTCCTGCTGAGCAGAACATACTGGCGCGCGTGAACGCTTTCGGCGGCTTCTGGCCGGCGAGGCGGCCGGCTCGTCTCGGCGTGGATCTCCCTGCAGCCCTTCACCTCGTCGGGCGGTTCCTGAAGTACTTCGCCTCGACGTTTGCGTTCCCGACCGTGCTCGCGGCGGGGTACGGCGAGCCGGTATGGCCCTTCCTCGCGGGGGGGGCGATCACCGCGGCCGCGGGCGCCGCGCTCCAGTACGGCTTCCGGACGACCCGCACGATCGGGATCCGCGAGGGGTTCCTCGTCGTGGCGTTGACCTGGGCTCTCGCCGCGTGGGCGGTCGCGATCCCCTACCTCCTCGGCGAGCCGCAGCTGCGCCATCCGATCGACGCCTATTTCGAGGCGATGTCCGGCATGACGACCACGGGCGCGAGCACGCTCACCGACATCCCGGCGCTGGACCAGTCGATGGCGATGTGGCGCCAGTTCTCGCAGTGGTTGGGCGGTATGGGCATCGTGGTGCTCGCTCTCGCGGTCCTGCCGCGCCTGCGAGTCGGTGGACGGCAGCTCATGGAGAGCGAGATGCCGGGCCCCGAGTACGAGCCGCTCACAACTCGCATCCGGGACACCGCGCGCCGCTACTGGCTCGTCTACGTCGGCCTCACGGCGCTGATGGTGCTGATCCTCGCCTCCTTCGGGTGGAGCGGGGTCGACCCCCTGATGAGCGAGTTCCAGGCGGCTGCGCACGCGTTCACGACCCTGCCGACGGGCGGCTTCTCGCCGCAGGCGCGCTCGATCGAGCCCTTCGCGCCCGCCAGCCAGTGGGTGATGGCGCTGTTCATGGCACTTGCCGGAGCCAACTTCGCGCTGCACTACCGGGCGCTCGTGCGCCGGGCGAACCCGTTTCGGGACGAGGAGCTCCGCTTCTATCTCGGTCTGCTGCTCCTCGCCGCGGCCTTGCTCCTCCTCGAGCTACTGCGTGCCGACATCTACGAGTTCGGGGAGGAGGCGATCCGCCAGGCGACGGTGCAGGTCGTCTCGATGATGACCACCACGGGCTACGCGAGCGCTGACTTCGCGCTGTGGACCAGCCTCACCTGGGTCATCCTCACGGGTCTGATGCTGATCGGCGGCTCCGCCGGCTCGACCGCCGGCGCCGTCAAGGTCGTGCGCTGGCTCCTGATCGGTAAGCTCGTCGCGCGCGAGCTCGACCAGACGTTGCACGGGGAGGCGGTCGTGCCCGTGCGTCTCAACAGGCGGCCTGTCGAGGAGCGGACGCTCCGCGCGATCCTCGCGTTCGGTGTGCTCTATCTGGTGCTGTTTCTCGTCGGCGCGTTCGTGCTCATGATCGACGCCGCCGTGACCGGGACGAACCTTCGTCCGATCGACGCCATCGGCGCCGCGGCGACGACGCTCGGGAACGTCGGACCGTCGTTCGGGTTCGCAGGCCCGATGGGCTCGTTCGACGCCTTCAGCCCGTTCGCGAAGACGGTCATGATCCTGCTCATGTGGACCGGCCGTCTGGAGATCATCCCCGTTGCGGTGCTCCTGACGAGAAGGTACTGGCGTGCGTAGGTTCTTCTCGCTGCGCCATCCTGCTCAGCTCGTCTCGCTTGCCTTTGCAGGGGCCATCCTGCTCGGGACAGGCCTCCTGGCCTTGCCGGTGGCGACTGCCGGCGCCGGCGGCGCGAGCCTCCTGACGGCCGCCTTCACGTCGACATCGGCGGTCTGCGTCACCGGGCTGATCGTCGTCGACACGCCCGTCTACTGGTCGACCTTCGGCCAGGTCGTGATCATGCTGCTCGTCCAGATCGGCGGCTTCGGGATCATGACGCTCGCCTCCGTGCTGGCGCTGGTCGTCGCCCGGCGGCTGGGCCTTCGCACGCGCCTGATCGCGCAGGCCGAGACGGGTGCGCTCGACCTCGGCGAGGTGCGGCGGATCCTGCTCGGGGTAGTCGTCTTCAGCCTGCTCTTCGAGGTGCTCGCCGCCGTCGTTCTCACGCTGCGCTTCGCGCTCACGTACGACTACTCCGCCGGTTCGGCGATCTACCGTGGCGTCTTCCACGCCATCACCGCGTTCAACAACGCCGGCTTCGCGCTCTGGAGCGACAACCTGATGCAGTTCGTGACGGACGGCTGGATTTGCGTCACGATGTCGCTCGCGATCATCTTCGGCGGCATCGGCTTCCCCGTCTGGCTCGAGCTGCGCCGCCAGCTGCGGCGCCCGGCGCGCTGGTCGCTCCACACGAAGCTCACGCTCCTCGTAACAAGCCTGCTACTCGCGGTCGGCTTCTTCACGGTGCTCGGCTTCGAGTGGGGGAACCCCGGCACGCTCGGGCCGCTCGACACAGGGGGCAAGCTGCTGGCGGCCTTCTTCCAGGGAGTGCAGCCACGCACGGCGGGTTTCAACACCGTCGACTACGCGCAGATGGACGAATCGACCCTGCTGTTCCAGGACGTGCTCATGTTCATCGGTGCCGGGAGCGCGTCGACAGGGGGCGGGATCAAGGTGACGACGTTCGCTTTGCTCATGCTCATGGTCTGGACCGAGATCCGCGGAGACCCGGAGGTCAACGCGTTCGGCCGCCGGATCAGCGCCGCCGCGCAGCGGCAGGCGCTTGCGGTGGCCCTGATCGCCCTGGTCGCGGTGGCCACCTGTACGCTCGTGCTTGTCTCCGTCAGCGACGCGAGCGTTTCGCAAAGCATCTTCGAGTCTGTCTCCGCGTTCGGCACGGTCGGACTCTCGACCGGCATCACGGGGGGGTTGCCGGAAGCCGGGGAGATCGCGCTCATCGTGCTCATGTTCCTGGGCCGCGTCGGTCCGCACGCCATCGGCACGGCGCTCGTCCTGCGCGAGCAGCGTCGCCGCTACCGCTACGCGGAAGGCCGGCCGATCATCGGCTAGGGTCTCGCCGCATGGCCAGGGAGCAGCAGTTTCTCGTCATCGGCCTCGGCCGCTTCGGCGGAGCGCTCGCGGAGACGCTCGTCCAGCTCGGCCATGAGGTGCTCGGGGTCGACCTGAGCGAGAAGCTCGTGCAGCGGTACGCGGACGAGCTCACACACGTCGTCCAGTGCGATACGACCGATCCCGAGGCGATGGCGCAGATCGGTGCGGCGGAGTTCGGGACCACGATCGTCGCGATCGGAAGCGACGTCGAGGCCAGCATCCTGACGACGTCGGTCCTCTGCGGACCTCGAGGTCTCGCGCATCGTGGCCAAGGCGATCACAGCGGCCCACGGCAAGATCCTCGAGCGGGTCGGCGCGCACCGCGTCATCTTCCCCGAGCGCGACATGGGGATCCGCGTCGGCCACAGCATGACGGGCCGAGCGCTCGACTACTTCCAGCTCGATCCCGGCTTTGCGCTCGTCGAGGCGACGGCGCCGCGCGAGATCGTGGGCAAGACGCTCGCGGGGGCGGAGGTCCGCCGGCGCTACGGGATCACGGTCGTCTGCATCAAGCCGGAGGGGGGCGCGTTCACGTACGCCACCCCGGACACGGTCGTCCAGGAGGGCGACATCCTCGTGGTCGCCGCCGAGACGGCCCGCGCCGAGGCGTTTGCCGAGCTCGCGTAGGGCCGGATATATCCGGCCCCTACGAACGCGCGCTCTCCTTGTCCGGCTCTTCCGGGTCGGCGATTCGAGCGCCCGGCGCTCCCGCAAGGGTGATCCGTCCGCCCCGGGCAACACACTACGGGCCTGTGGAGCAGGACGACACGATCAGACGTGCGGTTTCGGAAGCTCTCGGCACCGGCGCGCTGATCTTCTTCGGTGCCGGCGCGGTCGTGGCGTCGGGGCTGACGGGCGATCCCTCTCCTCTGATCATCGGGCTTGCGAACGGTCTCGCGATCGCCCTCGCCGTAACCTGGCTCGGCCACATCTCCGGCGGGCACTTCAACCCCGCGATCACCTTCGGGTTCCTTCTCACGCGGCGGATCGATTTCCCGATGGCCGTGGTCTACTGGATCAGCCAGTTCGCCGGCGCGGTGCTCGCCGCGCTGCTGCTCCGCCTCATCTTCGACGACGCCCAGGTCAATGCCGTCAACCTCGGCGCGCCGTCCGTCGGGCCCGCGTCATCGGTCGGGGAGGCGTTCGCCGCCGAGGTCATCATGACGTTCTTCCTCGTGATCGCCGTGTTCGCGACCGCCGTCGATACGCGCGGGGCGTTCAAGATCGTGGCCGGCTTCGCTATCGGCCTGACGATCACGGTGGGCGTCCTCGTGGGCGGCTCTGTGAGCGGAGGCGCGATGAACCCGGCCCGCGCCTTCGGGCCGCAGCTCGTCGGCAACTACTGGGCCGACGGGTGGATCTACTACATCGCCTGCCCCATCGGCGGCGCCATTGCGGCGATTCTCTACGACCGGCTGTATCTGCGACCCCGTGATGTCGAGCCCGACGGGGCGGCAGGCACGGAGCTCGAAGAGCCCGACCTCGGGCGCGCGACCGAAACCTGATCGCGGCAAGCCGAGCCAGGATCGCATAGCCGGGCCGAATGCGATCCGGCCCCTACAGAGACTCGCGAGCTACCAGATCCTCGAGAACGCCCGGCTCGCGGGTCAGGCGCCACCGGCCGCCCTCGAGGAGTACCTCGGCGCACAGTGGCCGGGCGTTGTACGTCGAGCCCATCACGCGCCCGTAGGCGCCGGCGTAGCCGATTGCGAGGATGTCGCCCGGCTCGGGGTGGGGCAACTCGCGCCCGCGCGCGAAGAAGTCGCCGGACTCGCACACCGGCCCGACGACGTCGACGGCTCCGAAGACCCGGCCCGACGGCGCGCCGACGATCTCGATCGGATGGTGCGCGCCGTACAGCGACGGGCGGATCAGGTCGTTCATGCCGCCGTCGCAGACGGCGACGCGGGCTCCGGGCACGTCCTTCACGTAGAGCACGCGGGTCAGGAACGTCCCGACCGGCGCGACAAGCCAGCGGCCGGGCTCGGCAACGAGCGTCGCGCCGAGGTCTGTCGCCACGCTGACGACGGCGTCCGCGTAGCGTCGACGTCGGCGACCGGGCCGCCCTCGTACGGAACTCCGAGCCCTCCTCCCACGTCGAGGTCACGAAGCGCGATCCCGTCGTCCGCCAGCTCGCGCCACAGTCCGGCGGCGAGATCGAGCGCTTCGAGGATCGGCGCCGTGTCGAGCAGCTGGGAGCCGACATGGAAGGCGACGCCCACCGCCTCGAGCTCGGGCTCATGGGCCGCCCTGCGGAGCACCTCGCGCGCCGCGGCGCGCGGGAGGCCGAACTTCGCGCCCCGGTGGCCGGTGGCGACGTACGCGTGCGTCGCGCTCTCCACCTCCGGGTTGAGGCGCACGGAGATCGGCGCCGCGGTGCCGAGATCGCGTGCCTCCTCGACGATGACGTCGAGCTCGCCGGACGACTCCACGTTGAGCGAGCGGACGCCGGCCTCGAGCGCGGCCCGGATCTCGTCGCGACGCTTGCCGACACCCGAGAACACGATGCGGTCGGGAGGGACGCCGCACAGCCGCGCCTTGTAGAGCTCGCCGACCGACACGATGTCCGCTCCGAGGCCGGCCCCAGCTGCCAGCGACACGAGCGCGAGCGCGTCGTTCGCCTTCAGCGAGTAGCAGACGACGTGGGGGGCCCCTGAGAGCGCGGCCTCGAGGCGGGAGATGCGCTCGCGGAAGGCGTCGCCGTCGTAGACGTAGACCGGCGTGCCGACCTCGGCGGCGATCTCGACGAGCGGGCTCACGCCGGGGAGCCTACGGGGAGGACGCGAGGCGCGCGCGCGCGGCGGAGACCGATTCGCGCACCGTGCCGGGGCCGGGCGCGCCCCGCCGGTGCACGCTCTCCGCGGGCGAGCCTGGAGCCCTGAACGTTCCCTCCCGAACCGTGGAGGCCACCCGCTCGTGGGCGTCCCGGAAAGGCACGCCCTCGAATACGAGCCGCTCGGCCTCGTCGGTGGCGAGCAGCAGCGGGTCGGAGGCGGCCGCGGCCATACGCTCGCGATCGAGCTCCAGGTCCCGCACGAGCGTCGAGAGGGCGGCGAGCGCACGGCGGACGTCCCGGCGGGCGGCGAAGACCGGCGGCTTGTCTTCCTGGAGGTCCAGGTCGTAGGCGAGCGGAATTCCCTTGACGGTGGCGAGTAGCCCGGTTAGTCGCCCGATCGCGGTGCCGGCCTTCCCGCGCGCGAGCTCGGCGACGTCAGGGTTCAGCTTCTGCGGCATCATCGAAGAGCCGGTGGCGGCCGAGGCCGGGAGGCGCACGAAACCGAACTCCGCCGTCGCCCAGAGGCAGAGCTCCTCTCCGATCCGCGAGAGGTGCGCGAAGAGGACCGCGCCCGCGTAGAGGTAGTCGAGCGCGAAGTCCCGGTCGGCCACGGCGTCGAGCGAGTTGCGCATCTGATCCTCGCGTGGGGGCAGGTCGAGGGTCGAGCCGGCGAGCGCGCCGGCGCCGAGCGGTACCGGCTCCGCCTGCCGGCGCGCGAAGGCGAAACGGACGAGATCTCGCTCCAGCATCTCGACCCAGGCGAGCAGGTGGTGCCCGAGCGTGATCGGCTGCGCGCGCTGCAGATGCGTGTAGCCGGGCATGAGCGTCTCGGCCTCGGCTTCGGCGCGGTCGACGAGGACGAGCGCGAGCCCACGAATCGCGGCCAGCGCCTCGTCGCATGCATCCTGGACGTACAGGCGGAACGCCGTCGCGACCTGGTCGTTGCGCGATCGGCCGGCGTGGACCTTGCGGCCGACGGGCCCGAGAGCCTCCTCGATGGCCGTGTGCACGTCCTCTGCCTCGGGTAGCGAGGCCACGCCCTGCTCTCGGATCCGGGCGAGCCCGATCTCGATCTCGGACAGCTCGTCAGCGCCCAGGATGCCGGCCGCGTGGAGCCGCCTCGCGTGCATCAGCGTTCCCTCGCAGTCGTACGGGAGCAGCTCCGCATCGTCGCCGCGCAGGAACTCGGCGACCTCGGGCGCAAGTGGCGCCCCGCCGGTGCGCCCGGCCCAGAGCGTCATCGCACAAGAACGGGGTCAAGTCTTGCAAACGCACATAAGCCGAGACGGTTGCGGCTCCTTATGTTCGAATGCAAGACTTGACCCCGGGCGGGTCTGGTGTAGCGGCCGGATCTCATCCGGCCCGCCTCACGCCGAGGTCGCAGCCCGCTTGCGCGCGCGGGCAGCCGCGAGCTCCGTCTCGAGCGATGCGATCCGGATGAAACCTTCTGCCGCCTCATGGGGAAACGTCTCCCCGGCGGCGTACGAGGCGAGCGTCTCGGCGTAGAGCGCATTCTCCGAGCGGCGGCCGTTCACGACGGCGACGGCCGGCCGCAGCTCGACGCGCACCTCGCCGCTGACGAGCTGCTGGGTGTGGTCGACGAAGACGTCGATCGCCTCGCGGACGGGGCTGAACCAGAGGCCGTCGTAGACCACCTCGGTCCAGCGCGTCTCGAGCTGACGCTTGAGCTGGAGCTCCGCCTTCGTGAGGATCAGGTCCTCGAGGGCGCGGTGGGCGTCGATGAGCACCATCGCCGCCGGGGCCTCGTAGACCTCGCGGCTCTTGATGCCGACGGCCCGGTTCTCGATCATGTCGATCCGCCCGATCCCGTACGGCCCGGCCGTCTCGTTGAGCTTCCCGACGAGCGCGAACAGCGGCAACTCCTCGCCGTCCAGCGCGACCGGTAGGCCTTGCTCGAAGGAGAGAACGATCTCGGCCGGCGGCGGTGCGGCATCCGGGGCACCCGTCAGCTGGTACGGCTCCTCGGGCGGGGCCGTCCACGGGTCCTCGAGCATCCCGGCCTCGATCGACCGGCCCAGGAGGTTCTCGTCGATCGAGTAGGGCGAGACCCGTGTGGCGCTTACCGGGATACCGCGTGCAAGCGCGTACTCGATCTCCTCCTCGCGCGTCCAGATGCGGTCGCGGAGCGGGGCGATCACGTTCACGCCGGGGTAGTTGGCCTTGAACGCAAGCTCGAAGCGAAGCTGGTCGTTGCCCTTGCCGGTGCAGCCGTGCACGACCGCCTCGGCGCCGAGCTCGAGCGCGAGCGATGCGACCGCCTCGGCGATGACGGGGCGCGACAGCGCCGAGACGAGCGGGTACTTCCCCTCGTAGAGAGCATTCGCCTTGAGGGCCTTCGCGACCTGGACGTCCGCGAACGAGCTCTTCCGGTCGAGCAGGATCACGTCGGCCGCCCCGGCTGCCCGGCCCCGCTCGATCGCCTGGTCGATGTCGAACGTTTGGCCGACGTCGACCAGCACCGCGATGACCTCGTCGAAACCGTAGTCCTCGCGTAGCCAGGCGATCGCGCAGGTCGTGTCGAGCCCCCCGGAGTAGGCGAGGACAGCGGTTCTCGACATGTCAGGCCGCTCCTTCCATCAGGTAGCCCCTGAGCTCGTCGCGCAGCGCGGCGCCCGGGACGCCGTCTCGTGCCACGACCAGGATCGTGTTCTCGCCGGCGACCGTTCCGATCACGTCCGGATGGCCCGCCTGGTCGATCGAGTCGGCGAGCGGCGCCGCGTAGCCGCGAGGCGTGAGGACGACGACCAGGTTTCCGCTCGACTCGAAGCTCAGCGCCCAGCGACGCAGCGCGAGGACGAGCTCTCGGCGCCGGTCGCCGTTCTGCGTGCCCGGCGGTGCGTAGATCAGCCGACCGTCGGGCGCGCGGACCTTGACGAGACCGAGCTCTGTCACGTCGCGCGAGACGGTCGTCTGGACGACGTCGTAGCCGGCGCTCCGCAGTGCCTCGGCGAGCTCGGTCTGCGTCGCAATCGGCTGCTCTCGCACGAGGCGCAGGATCGCGCCCTGGCGCTCCCTTCGGGCCTGCGTCACGGCTCGAGCACGTCGGCGAGGATTTGCAGCGCGAGGTCGACGTCGTCCTCGGAGACGACGAGCGGCGGCGTCAGGCGGAGCACCGACTCACCCGCGGTCCCGACCACCAGCCCGGCCTCGAGACACGCCGCTGCGACCTGCGCTGCGGGGCGGTCGAGCTCGCAACCGATGAGAAGCCCTAGGCCCCGGACCTCGGTGATGCCGGCCAGCGATCGGAGCCCGTCGGCGAGCCTCGCGCCGACGACCCCGACGTGCTCGAGGAGCTGATCGTCCAGCGTATCGAGCACGGCGCAACCGGCGGCGCACGTGACGGGGTTGCCGCCGAACGTCGAGGCGTGGTCGCCGGGCACGAAGCCGCCCGCGGCCTCGTCGGCTACGAGGAGCGCGCCGATCGGCAGCCCATTGGCGAGCCCCTTCGCCAGTGCGACGAGCTGAGGCTTGATCCCGAGCTGCTCGTGGGCGAAGAACGTGCCGGTGCGACCCAGGCCGCACTGGATCTCGTCGTAGAAGAGCAGGCCGCCGTGTCCGGCTGCGAGCGCGGCCGCTGTCTCGAGGAACGCGGGCGTAGCCGGGTGGATTCCGCCCTCGCCCTGGACAGGCTCCAGGAGGACGCAGGCGACGTTGCCGTCGGCGCCGGCGGCCGCCAGCGACTCCCCGTCGTTCAGGCGGGCGAAGCGGACGTCGGGCACGAGCGGCTCGAACGCGGCTCGCTTCGCCGGCTGACCCGTCGTCGACAGGGCCCCGAAGGTACGTCCGTGGAACGAGCCTTCGAGCGCGACGATGCCCGTCTTGCCGGTGGCCTTGCGCGCGTACTTGAGGCCGGCCTCGATCGCCTCCGCACCCGAGTTGCCGAAGAAGGCCTGCGCGCCGCCGAACCGATCCGAGAGGCGGGTGGCGAGCTCGGCCATCGGCTGCGTCCAGAAGAGGTTGGACGTGTGCCAGAGGCGGTCGAGCTGGGCGTGGGTCGCGGCGGTCACCGCCGGGTGGCAGTGGCCGAGCCCGCAGACGGCGATCCCGGCCAGGAAGTCGAGGTAACGCTTGCCCGAGTCGTCGACCAGCCAGACGCCCTCGCCAGACACGAACGTCACGTCGGCGCGCGGATAGGTCGGCAGCACGTTGGCGCCGAGAATCGCGCTCACGACGGCTCCGGAAGGAGGGGGCTCGCGGGGGAACCATGGGTTCCCCCACGTTCCAGCACGTGAGCGCCGAGGACGGTGCTCATCCCGTCACCGCCGTGGCACCGATCTCGGCGCGCATGCCGAGGCGGGCGGCGCGCACCGCTGCTTCGAGCTTGGGGACGATCCCGCCCTCGAACGTCCCCTTGCCGAGAAGGTGATCGGCCTCGTCGGCGCCGATCGACGGGACAACGTCGCCGTCGATCAGCAGGCCCGGCACATCTGTCACGAAGAGGATCCGCTCAGCCCCAAGGCCGGCGGCGAGGGCAACCGCGGCCTCATCGGCATTGACGTTGAGCGGCCCCTTCGCCAGGGGAGCGATGACCGGGATTCGACCCTGCCGAAGCGCGCTCAGAACGAGCGCGGGGCGACTCGGCAGCGGGTCTCCGACGAGGCCGAGCTTGGAGACCTGGCGCGCCTCGAGGCCGAGCTCGTCGCCGAGGAAGCCGACCGCGCGGCGGCCTATCGCGGCGACGAGCTCCGCGTTGACCTCGGCGAGCGACTCCTTGACGACCTCGAGCGCCTCGGGCGTCGTGTAGCGGCGGCCGTCCACGAAGTGGATCTCGAGCCCGCGCTCGCGCATCTGCGCCGAGATCTGCGGGCCGGCCCCGTGGACGACCACGACGTCGCTCGTCTCCGCGAACGCGAGGATGCCCTCAGCCGCGTCCGCGGCGACAGCGCCGCCGCACTTGAGCACGAGCAGGTCTCTCGTTCTTGCCGTTCCGTTGTCCTTCACGTCGTGTACTCCGCGTTGATGCGGACGTAGTCGTACGACAGGTCGGTCGTGAGGTAGCTGGCGCTGCCCGTTCCGAGCCCGAGGTCGAGCTCGATGGTGCAGCTCGGGCCCGAGACGTCCGGCTCCACCCACTGGGGAGCTCCGCGACGCAGCACCACGGTGCCGTTGTAGCTGAGGGTCAGCCGGTCGACCTCCACGTCGGCGTAGCCGCCGTTGTACGGCGCCGAGCCGACCGCCATCAGCACCCGGCCCCAGTTCGGGTCGTGGCCGAACAGGGCCGTCTTGACGAGCGGCGAGGTCGCGATCCGCCTCGCGATCGCCTTCGCCTGGTCGCCATTCGAGGCACCGGTGACCGCGATCTCGGCGATGACGGTGACCCCTTCGCCGTCCTCGACGATCTTGCGGGCGAGCTCGGCGCAGATCTCGTGCAGGGCCGACGCGAAAGCGCGGTCGGTGGCCGGGGACCGCCGGATGCCGCTGGCGCCGTTCGCGAGCAGCAGCACCGTGTCGTTCGTCGAGCAGTCCCCATCGACGGAGATCGCGTTGAAGGTCGTGTCGACTGCGGGGCGCAGGAACTCGATGGCCTCGCCCGGCCCGAGCGGGTAGTCCGTCGTGACGAACCCCAGCATCGTGGCCAGATCGGGATGGATCATCCCGGCGCCCTTCGCCATCCCGCCGACGGTGAAGCCGTCGCGGGAGACCGCTGTCGTCTTGGGCATGGTGTCGGTCGTCATGATCGCCTCGGCCGCCGCGGCGCCGCCCTCGGCCGACATCGTCTCGACCGCCGGCCGTGAGCCCGGCGAGGAGCTTGTCGAGGGGGAGCCGCACGCCGATGACGCCGGTCGAGAGCACCAGGACCTCCTCGGTCTTCAGATCCAGCAGCCGCGCCGCCTCGGCGCTGGTGGCGAGGGCGTCGAGCTTGCCGCGCTCGCCCGTCGCAGAGTTCGCCACGCCCGAGTTGATGACGACCGCCTGCGGCTCGGCCTGCCCGATGTGGTCGCGGTTCACGGTCAGGCAGGCGGCCTGGACCTTGTTGCGGCTGAACATCGCCGCGCCCACTGCAGGCGCGGTGGAGCGGAAGACGGCGAGATCCTTCGCCGTGGGTCGGATACCGGCGTGGATCCCGGAGGCGATGAAGCCGCGCGGCGCGGTGACGCTCACGCGGGAGTCCTCTCGGCTGTGGCGGTAGGGGCCGGATATATCCGGCCCCTTAGAACGAGGGCATTGCTCGTCATACAGGCACCCCGTGCAGGCGAAGACCGGCCGTCTCGCGGAAGCCCAGCGCGAGGTTCGCGTTCTGGACGGCCTGACCGGCTGCGCCCTTGCCGAGGTTGTCGATCGCGCAGATGACGACGGTGGTCCCGGTCGCCCGGTCGCCGAAGACGGCCACCTCGGCGGCGTCTGTGCCCTGTACGCGCGAGAGCTCGGGCGTCACGCCTTCGGGCAGGACGTCGACGCAGGCCGAGGCGGTGTACGCGGAATCGAGCAGGGCCCGCGCGTCGTCCGCATCCACGCCGCGGACGTAGCACGTCGCGATGAGCCCGCGGCGCACGGGCAGAAGGTGTGGGACGAAGCACACCGGGAAGCCGAGCGCCTGCTCTATCTCGGGCTGGTGCTGGTGGCGGCCCACCTTGTAGGCGGACACGTTCTCGAGCACGAAGCCGGCATGGGAGCTCGCCTGCAGCGAGCGGCCGGCGCCCGAGACACCGGACTTCGCGTCCACCACGACCCCTCCGGCGTCGATCGCCCTGGCAAGCGGTAGTAGCGCGAGAAGCGCGGCCGTCGCATAACAGCCGGGGTTGGCGACGAGGCGTCCGGCCGGCGGCAGCAGCTCCGGGAGCGCGTAGGACCAGTCGCCGAGCTCGTCGGGTCGCGCGTGGTCGAATCCGTACCACTCGGCGTAGGCGGCCGGCTCGCGGAGCCGGTGCGCGCCGGAAAGGTCGATCACCACGCCGCGGGCGGGGGGGTCGAGCTCCGCCGCCCGCTCGTGCTCGAGGCAGACGAAGACGACGTCGGCGCCGCTTGTCAGCGCCTCCTCGTTCGACACGAAGGCGGGAGCCCGGCGGCTGCCGTTGCGCGCGAGGCGCGGATCGAGCGCAGACGCGCTCTGGCCGGCCAGCGTGTCCGAGCCGAGCGCGAAGAGGTCGAGCTCGGGGTGGGCGAGCACACGGTCGAGCGTCTCCTGCCCGGAGTAGCCGGAGGCACCGACGATGGCGGCGAACGCCATGTTGCTTATTATGCAGACGCTTCGTAAGATATGCAAACCATGGCGGCGCCCTTCGCACACCTCGTCCTCGAGGACGGCACGACCTTCGGGGGCCGTGGGGTCGGCGCGGCCGGCATCGCGGCCGGCGAGGCTTGCTTCACGACCGCGATGGCCGGCTACGAGGAGGCGGTAACGGATCCGAGCTACGCCGCCCAGGTGCTGACCTTCGCCTATCCGCTGATCGGCAACTACGGCGTCGACGAGTCGCGCATGGAGTCCGAACGCGTGTGGACGGAAGGCGTCGTCGCGCGCAGAATCCGGCCTCAGCTCGCCGCGTGGCTCGAGCGGCAGGGCGTGGTCGCGCTCGAGGACGTCGACACCCGCGCCCTCGTGCGCCATCTACGCTCGGCCGGCGCCATGCGGTGCGCGCTCGGCGCGGCCGAGCCCGACACGCTGCTCGAGCGCGCTCTCGCCGAGCCGCACATCGAGTACGAGCGGGCTCTCGCAGAGCCTGAGCGCGCGCATCCGCCGCTCGGTCTCCATGCGGGGGCGGCCGAGCCGTACACGCTGGGAGAGGGCCCCCGCATTGCGGTTATGGACTTCGGCTGCAAGCGCTCGATCGTGCGGCGGCTCGCCGGAGCCGGCCTCGAGGTCGCGGTCTGCCCACCCGCGTGGGACGCCGACGCGATCCTGGAGCTCGACCCGAGGGCGGTCCTGATCGGCAACGGCCCGGGCGATCCCGCCCAGCTCGTCGATGCCATCGGAACCGTGCGCGACCTGCTCGGACACGGCCGCGTTCCACTCTTCGGCGTCTGCCTCGGCCATCAGCTGCTCGGGCTCGCGCTCGGCATGGAGACGTACAAGCTTCCGTTCGGCCACCGCGGCGCGAACCATCCCGTCCGCGTGCGCCGGACGAGCCGGGTGCTCGTCACCGTCCAGAACCACGGCTTCGCCGTCGCGCCGTCGGACGCCGCCGAGGCGAGCCACGTCTCGCTCAACGACGGGACGGTCGAAGGGCTCGAGGGCGACGGCTTCTACTCGCTCCAGTTCCACCCCGAGGCGGCGCCGGGGCCGCTCGACGCCGTGCCGTTCTTCGACCGCATCGCGGACGCGGCGAGAGGGCCGAGACTCGCCGTGGGTGGAGCTCTGCGAATGGGGCGGAGTGACGGGACCGGGTAAGACCTCATGCCGAAGCGCACCGACCTACGCAGCATCCTGATCGTCGGCTCGGGCCCGATTCGTATCGGGCAAGCGTGCGAGTTCGACTACTCCGGCTCGCAGGCTTGCCGCGTCCTGCGGTCGGAGGGCTACCGCGTCGTGCTCGTCAACTCGAACCCGGCGACGATCATGACCGACCCCGAGTGGGCCGACGCGACGTACGTCGAGCCCCTGGACGCCGAGGCGGTCGCCGCAATCGTCGAGAAGGAGCGTCCCGACGCTCTGCTGCCGACGCTGGGGGGGCAGACGGCGCTCAATCTCGCCGTCTCGCTCGGCGAGGCAGGAGTGCTCGAGCGCTTCGGAGTCGAGCTCATCGGTGCGAGCCTCGATTCCATCCGCCGCGCCGAGGATCGGCAGGAGTTCCGGGACGCGATGCGCGCGGCCGGCCTTTCCGTGCCCGACAGCGTGGTGGTGCGCTCGCCCGAGGCATTGGCCGTCGGCTGGGCCCCGGCCGTCGTGCGGCCCGCGTTCACGCTCGGGCGGCTCCGGGGGAGGGCTCGCCCACACCGAGGAGGAGCTCCGCGCCCAGGTCGTGCGCGGGCTCGAGGCGAGCCCGATCGGCGAAGTGCTCGTCGAGCGGTCGGTTCAGGGGTGGCAGGAGTTCGAGCTCGAGGTGATGGCCGACCGGGCCGGCAACTGCGTCGTCGTCTGCTCGATCGAGAACCTCGATCCGATGGGCGTGCACACCGGCGACTCGTGGACGGTTGCGCCACAGCAGACGCTGCCGGACGCCGAGTACCAGCGCCTGCGAGAGGCCGCCTTCACCTGCGCCCGCACGGTCGGGGTGGCGACTGGCGGCGCGAACGTCCAGTTCGCGTACGAGCCGGCGACGCGCGAGCTCGTCGTCATCGAGATGAACCCGCGCGTGTCGCGCTCGTCGGCGCTGGCCTCGAAGGCGACCGGGTTCCCGATTGCGAAGCTCGCCGCACTCCTGGCCGTCGGCTACACGCTCGACGAGCTGCCGAACGACATCACGGGCTCATCGAGCGCGGCGTTCGAGCCGGCGCTCGACTACGTCGCCGTGAAGGCGCCGCGCTTCGACTTCGGGAAGTTCCCCTGGATCGAGCCGGTGCTCGGGACTCAGATGCAGGCCGTCGGTGAGGCCCTCGGGCTCGGACGCACGTTTCCGGAGGCTTTCCTGAAGGCGCTCGACGGTCTCGAGGCCGAGGCCGAGATTCCCGCGATCCCGGGCCTCCATCCGTACTTCGAGGCGGAGCTCGACTCGATCCGAGAGGCCGAGCAGCGTCTCCGGGACTCCGGCGACGTCGCCGGCGCGAAGCGATTCGGTCTGCCGGACGCGCGTATCGCCCGCATCCTCGGCGTCGAAGAGGCTGAGGTTCGACGCCGCCGGCCGCTGCCGGGGCGTCTCGCCGTGGACTCGTGCGCGGCGGAGTTCGAGGCGCGCACGCCGTACTACTACCTGTCGTACGAGCCCGGGGACGGCAACGGCGGCCCCCCCGGTCGAGCCGTCGTCATCCTCGGCTCGGGGCCGAACCGCATCGGTCAGGGAATCGAGTTCGACTACTGCTGCGTCCGCGCGGCGCAGTCGTTCCGCTCGCTCGGCTACGAGGCCGTGCTCCTCAACTCGAACCCGGAGACCGTGTCGACCGACTACGACACGTCCGACCGCCTCTACCTCGAGCCGGTGACGCTCGAGAGCGCGCTCGACGTCTGCGCGCTCGAGCAGCCGCTCGGCGTGGTCGTCACCCTGGGGGGTCAGACCCCGCTCAAGCTCGCGCACGGGCTCGCCGAGGCGGGCGTGCCGCTGCTCGGCGACCCGCTGCCGGCGATCGACACGGCCGAGGACCGCGGGAAGTTCGGCCTCGTGCTCGAGGAGCTAGGCATTCCGCACCCGCGCTGGGGCATGGCCGACGGGCCGGACGAGGCCATCGCCGTCGCTCGCCGCATCGGCTATCCGGTGCTCGCCCGCCCCTCGTACGTCCTGGGGGGCCAGCGGATGCGCGTCTGCCGCGACGACGACTCCCTCGCCCGCGCGGCCAGAGCGGGCGAGCGCGTGCTCGTCGATCAGTTCCTCGAGGGTGCCCTGGAGCTCGACGTGGACGTCCTCTGCGACGGGGAGTCGGCGTGGGTCGCCGGCATCCTCGAGCACATCGAGCCGGCCGGCGTGCACTCCGGCGACTCGGCCTGCGTGATCCCGGGGCCCTCGGTGACGGAGACGCTCGAAGACGGGATCGGGGCGATAGCGGGCGCCCTCGCGAAGCGGCTCGGCGCACGAGGGCTCCTCAACCTTCAGCTGGCCGTCACGGACGGCAGCCTGCAGATCATCGAGGCGAACCCGCGCGCTTCCCGAACCGTTCCGTTCGTGGCCAAGGCGACCGGGGTGCCGCTCGTCGACCTGGCCTGTCGCCTGATGCTCGGCGCCCCACTCGCCGACCTCGACCTGCCGGACCGCGCCCGGCCGACGAGGGCCTGGGCGAAGGAGGCGATCTTCCCGGAGGATCGCTTCCCGGGGGCCGCCGACCGGGCTGCCGAGATGCGCTCGACGGGGGAGGTAATGGCGGGCGGGGACTCGGTGGCCGAGGCGTACGGGCGGGCGCTGCGCGCGGCCGGCCGCTCGCTTGCTCGGCCCGGGCCGGCACCGCCGTCGCTGCAGGAGCTGGCACGCCCGACGGCGCCGGCTTCGCGGTGCTGACGCGCCCGCGGGTCTGACCCCTCCCGCTACTGTGATCGGGAACGGCCGGCAGGAGCCGGGCGTCCAGACCCGAACCGAAGCCGTCATGACCCCTCTTCGCATCCTCGTCGCCGCCGGCTGCGCCCTTGCCGCGAGCGGCGCCCTTCTGGGCGCTACGTCCGTCACGGCCACGGTTCCCGGCGGGAACGGCAAGATCGTCTTCGCGTCGAATGCGGCCGGCCAGCTCGACGTCTACGTCGTGAACGGCGACGGGAGCGGCCGAACGAACCTGACTCTGGGTTCGCCCGGCATCGACGAGGATCCCGCGTGGTCGCCGGACGGGACCCGCATCGCCTTCGCGAGCAACCGCGGGGGCAACAGCGATGTCTACGTGATGGACGCCACGGGCTCGAACGTCGTCAAGCTCACCGACTCGCCGTTCGAGGACAGCGACCCGGCGTGGTCGCCGGACGGGACGCGGATCGCGTTCGTCTCGACGCGCTCGCAGAACGCCGGCGATATCGGGGACTCGAGCGAGGAGATCTGGGTCATGAACGCCGACGGGACCGATCCGGTCCGACTCACGACCAACGTGCTGTTCGACGACGATCCGGCCTGGTCGCCCGACGGGAAGCGCATCGCGTGGTCTCGCTTGGCCGGCTCGTTCGACATCTGGGTGATGAACGCCGACGGCAGCGGGCAGGTGCGGCTCACCACGACGCACGGCGGCGACGAGCGTCCGAGCTGGTCTTCCGACGGGTCTCGCATCCTGTTCAGCTCTCAGCGAGACGGGGGCAGCGGCTTTGGAATCCGCGGCGGCGGGACCGGCAGCATCTACGCGATGAACCCCGACGGCTCCGACCAGGTCGCGCTGACGACCTCGATCGTCGACCGGGATCCGGCCTTCTCGCCGGACGGCGCGCGTTTCGTCTTCGCGTCCTCCCGCAGCGGCGGCGACCTGGAGCTCTACCTGGCTGCTGCGGACGGCCCCGGTGGGCCCACGCAGATCACGTTCGACGATGCCAACGATATCGAGCCGGACTGGCAACCCGCCCCGCCGTTGCCGCTGCCGGCGGGCGAGGCGGACCCGTGCACGATTCGCGGCTCCGTTCATGACGATGTCGTCACCGGCACGGCCGGCGACGACGTGATCTGTGGCCTCGGCGGAAACGACGTGCTTCGGGGGCGTGGCGGCAACGACAGGCTGCTCGGGGGAGAGGGCGACGACACGCTGGTCGGCGACGCCGGCGCCGACGTCCTCCGCGGGGGGCCCGGCAACGACGAGGCGGACGGCGGTCCGGGTCGCGACAGATGCCGCACCGAGTCGTCGACCGGCTGCGAGCGCGTGCGCTCCCGCTAAAGCGACCGCAGCCCTCCGTCGCGGCGGGTGGCGCCGAGCCCCGTGAGGGGCAACACTTCACGTCGTGCGCACGTGGGCGCTCCTGCTGGGCGTCGCCGCCATCGCCGTCGCGGCCGCCGTCGACACGATCCGCAGCGACAGCACCGAAGCGGCCTCGGGACGAGCCGAGCCCGAGGCCGAGGCGGTCGCCGCGGGACGAGGAGCTCGTCGGGCCCCGACACCCCGCCGGGCGGCGCGCTCCCCGGCCTGCTGGTCGTCGTCACCGGCGATGGATGCCGTCTGCGTGTCATCGACCTCGCGGGTCCCGACGCTGGGCGCGGAGGGCCCTCGCACGGACTGCGGGCTCTGGCTTCCGCCGGACGGGGCGCTCGCGGCGGTGTCGCAGCCCTGGGTGCCAGGGACACCGTCGCCGTACTCCGGCATTGCGCTCGCACGTCTCACGGATCCGCCCGAGCACGTCCGCGACGTCGGCCTTGCGGCAGGGGAGGTGACCTGGTCTCCCGATGCGACGCAGCTCGCGCTGTGCGGGACGCGGAGTCGCACCGTGGTCTACGAGGCGGCCGGTGGGGCCGAGAACGAGGTCGTCGGCTGTGGCCCGCGCTTCGTCCCCGACGGCTCGCTGCTCACCTCTCCGGCCAGGGTGTTCGGCGACCAGCTCTTTCGCGACGGCGAGGTGGAGCTGGACGCCCTCGACCTGCTGCGGGGCTTCGATGCGTCCGCCGCCGGCGACCTCGACGTGCTCGCCTACGACGAGACCGAGGACGGCCTTCTCGTCGTGTCGGTGCTGAGGTTCGAGCCGCTCGGGTCACGGACGGTCCTCGAGCTGTGGCAGGACGGCGCGATGCTGGCCGGCGTCGAGCTGCCGCGGCGGTTCGGCGTCGGCTCGAGGCGGTTCGGCGAGTACCTGCGCTTCAGCCCCACCGGGACCTCGCTCGCGGTGGGGCCGTCCGCGGCCCGCGACTCGATGACCTTCGTCGACATGCGCCTGCGCCGCCCGTCGCTCGAGCTCTCCTACCAACGCGGATTCGCGTGGTCGCCCGACGGACAGTGGCTCGCCGTGGCGCTCGACGACGAGATCGTCATCTACAGCACGAATTCGTCCGAGGCCGTGTATCGCCTGCCGCTGGCGGCGGCCGCGCTCGGCTGGACGGCCGGCTCTGGAGCCGAGGGTGACTGAGGCCGAGGCCCTCCTGGCGGAGCTCGTCTCCGTCGAATCGATCAACCCCGTCCTCGTTCCGGGGGGCGCCGGAGAGGGGCGGATCGCTCGGCGGGTCGCCGAGTGGCTCGAGGCGGCGGGCCTCGAGACGTCGCTCGAGGACGCGGCGCCCGGCCGCCCGAACGCCGTCGCCGTGGCGCGGGGGACGGGTGGCGGCCGGTCGCTGCTGCTGGTGGCCCACACGGATACGGTCGGCGTCGCGGGCATGGAACGGCCCTTCGAGCCGCGCGTGGAGGACGGCCGTCTCTACGGGCGCGGCGCCTACGACATGAAGGCGGGGCTCGCGGCGATCATGCTCGCGGGGCGAGAGGCGGCCCGGCGCCGGCTCCGCGGCGACGTGATCGTGGCCGCCGTCGCCGACGAGGAGCACGCGAGCCTCGGCGCGGAGGCGCTCGTGCGGGGCTGGGCTGCCGACGCGGCCATCGTCACGGAGCCGACCGGCCTCGACGTCTGCGTCGCGCACCGCGGCTTCGTCTGGCTGGACGTGGAGACGCGTGGCCGTGCGGCGCACGGCTCGATGCCCCACCTGGGGATCGATGCGATCGCGAAGATGGGCCCGGTCATCGCCGGCCTGGCGGAAGTCGACCGCTCGCTGCGCGCCGAGCCGCTCCACGCATTGCTGGGGTCGGGCTCGCTCCACTGCTCGCTGATCGAGGGCGGCCAGGAGCTGTCGAGCTACCCGGACCGATGCCTGCTTCGCGTCGAGCGGCGGACCGTGCCGGGAGAGGCGCCCGCCGACGCCGAGCGCGAGGTGCGGGATCTCCTCGCGGCCGCGGCCGCCGGCGACCCCGACTTCGAGGGCGCGGTGCAGGTCACGTTCGCGCGGGACGCGTTCGAGGTCGACCAGCGGGAGCAGATCGTCGAGACGGTGCGCGCGTGCGCCTCGGAGATCCTCGGGCGCGAGCCGGCGATCGTCGGGCACTCCGCCTGGATGGACTCCTCCGTCCTCGCCGGAGCGGGTATACCGACGGTCGTCATCGGTCCGGGCGGACACGGCGCCCACGCGGCGATCGAATGGGCCGACCTCCGCGAGCTCGAGCTGGCGGTCGAGATCCTCGTGCGCGCGATCGACGGATTCTGTTCTGACTAGCTGAGGGCAGGAAGCGGACGCGGCGCGGCCGCGCCTCATGTCGCGGCCGGCTGCTACGACTTCCGCACACACGACCTGCTCACGTCGCTGTTCGCGCAGGACGAGCCGCTCGAGGTCCGCTGCGCGCGGGATGTGCGTACGGGGCGATCGTCCGACCGGGATGATCGTCCGACCGGGATGTGTAGGGGCCGGTCCCCGACCGGCCGCGGGGCTTAAGTCCGGTCGGACGTGGCCGCGGCCGGCTCTTCCTCGCGCGCCGGCTCGGGCTCGACCGGGGCGTCCGGCGGTGCGGCGGCCTCCGGTGGCACTGGGTCGACGGGCGCCGCGACGATCTCTCCCTCGACGACCTCGTCCTCGACCTTCTCCTCGGCGAACGGGTTGAGCGCGTCCTTGAACTGTTTCTTCGGGTTGAGCCCGTCGCCGAAGGCGGCCGGCGTGTCCGCCGTCGCGTCCTTCAGCTCCTTGGCCGTGTCGCCCACCGAGTCCTTGAACTCGCGCATGCCCTTGCCGAGCGAGCGTCCGATCCCGGGCAGGCGCTTCGGCCCGAACACGAGCAAGATCGCGAGCACGATGAGCGCGATCTCCCAGGCGCCGAGGTTGCCCATGGCCTGAGAGTAGCAGTGGCGCGAACGCACCGGCAACGAGAGCGGCGTTGCGCCCGGAGCCGCGAGATGCTAGATCATGTGGCATGGCGGGCAAGCGGAGGAGGGTCGTACGAGTCCTCAACTGCGAGCCGTCGCGCGACCGGCACGAGGACTGGCTGATCGACCACGCCCGAGGTGCACGCCTGCTGCGAGCCGCCGCGCCGCCGGCCGCCAAGGATCTGCGCACGGACTGGTGGAAGGTGGGCGAGCAGGGCTCGACCGGCTCGTGCGTCGGCTGGGCCGTGGCCGACAGCGTGCTGCGCTGGCACTTCGTCAAGGCCGGCAGGCTTGCCGAGACGGAGCGCCTGTCGCCCCGGTATCTCTGGATGGCCTCGAAGGAGCTCGACGATCTGCGCACGCGCCCGACGACGTTCATCGAGCGGTCGGGGACGAACATCAAGTCCGCGCTCGACGTGGCGCGCAAGTACGGCGTCGTGAAAGAGACCGCCCTCCCGTTCTCCGCCGCCAGGCTCTACGGCGGCGACGTAGAGACCTTCTATGCCGCGGCCGCCACCCTCAAGATCGCCTCGTACTTCAACCTCGGCCGCGACGCGGCCGCCTGGAAGCGGTGGCTCGCCGACAAGGGCCCGATCGCAGTTCGCCTCGACGTCGACCGCACGTGGGACCAGGCGGCGGCGAACCAGGGGAACCTCGACGAGTACCGCGAGGACACGAAGCGCGGCGGGCACGCCGTGGCCCTGGTCGGCTACACGGCGGATCGCTTCGTCGTAAGGAATAGCTGGGGCGCGACCGGTTGGGGCGACGGCGGGTTCGGCTACGCGTCGCTCGCGTACGCGCGTGAGGCCTTCACCGAGGCCTACGGCGTCGCGGTGTAGGGCCGGACGACGGCGCGGTCGCGGTAGCGTGCCCGACCCGCCGTCCCTGCAGCTAGCCTGACGCGATGCTCGACGAGGCGGCACGGTGAAGAAGGGGCCGATTGCGCGGCTGACGCAGCGTCTCCCGCCCCGCTGGCGCGCCCCAGCCGACTGGGCGATCACGATTTTGATCGCGGTCGGCGTCGTCCTCCTCGTCAAGGGCTTCATTGTCAATCCGTACCGGATCCCGTCGTCGTCGATGGAGCCGACCTTCCACTGCACCGGCCAGTCCGGTTGCCTCGGGAGCTCGAACGATCGGGTACTCGCAAACCGATTCATCTGGCACTTCTCCGATCCGGAGCGGGGCGACGTGGTCGTGTTCGAGGCCCCCGAGCAGGCCGCCCAGGAATGCGGTCAGGCCGGGACCTACGTCAAGCGGATCATTGCGCTCCCCGGCGAGACCGTCAGCGCGGAGCAGGGCGAGGTGTTCGTCAACGGCGAGCGGCTCGACGAGCCGTACCTGCGCGAGGGGCATCGCCAGACGCCGCGCGATTTCACGAAGACGCTCGGGGAGGACGAGTACTGGATGATGGGCGACAACCGGGACATGTCGTGCGATAGCAGCCGCTGGGGGCCGATCTCGCGCGAGGCCATGGTGGGCCCGGTCTTCTTCGTCTATTGGCCACTCGGGAGGATCGGCTTCCGGTAACGCTCTCGATGGTTGATTCCACGATCTACGCGCGGCCGGATGCGCCATCTGGCGCGTCTGGGCCGCTTCCGTCTGGAGCCTGGGCTCTCAGACAGGCCCGTGCGCTTCGGGAGGCCGGGGCTTGCCGAGGCGTCCAGCCTCGCCTGCGCCCCGCCCTCCCGTCCCAGAGCGGCCAGCTGACGCCCCGGCGGAGGCGGATCTCGTGGAATCAACCATCTAGCTTGGTCGCGCGTCGACCGGGCCTTCGACCGGCAACGGCACGGTGCGTGCCGTGAGCGCGACGCCCGCACTGGCGACCACGACCAGCGCGATCGCCAGGCCCTCGAGGCCGGACAGCGCCTGGCCGAGCACGATGAAGCCGGCGAGCGCGCCTGCTCCCGGCTCGAGGCTCATGAGCACGCCGAAGACGCGGGTCGGCATGACACGCAGCGCCTCGAGCTCGAACGAGTAGGGCAGCACGGAGGAGAGCAGCGCGACGGCCGCCCCGATTCCCCACAGCGCCGGGTCGCCGAGCGCCGGGCCCGCGTCCGCGACGCCGGCCGGCACCATGGCCACCGCTCCAACTGCCATGGCAACGGCCAGCCCGCGGCCACCCGGGAACGCTCTGCCGACCCGCACGCCGAGCAGGATGTACGCGCCCCAGAGCACGCCCGCGGTCAGCGCAAGCCCGACTCCCAGCGGATCGAGGTCGGAGGCGTCTCCGGCACCGAGCAAGACGATGCCGGCTCCGGCGATGGCAACCCAGAGGAGGTCGAGCGCGCGGCGCGAGGCGGCGAGCGCGACACCGAGCGGCCCCACGAACTCGAAGGTCACGGCGATTCCCAGTGGGATTCGGTCGAGCGCGAGGTAGAAGCACGTGTTCATCGCGGCGAGCACGAGCCCGAACACGACCGCCAGAGCAACCTCGGATCTCGTGTGGCCGCCCAGGCGCGGACGCCAGACGGCGAGCAGCACGACGGCGGAGACGGCGATGCGGACGAACGACGCACCGACTGCGCCGAGCTCCTCGAAGAGCGTCGCGGCGAGCGCTGCGCCGAACTGCACCGAGGCGATCGCCGAGAGGACGAGGACGACCGGAGGGACGGGGCGGCGTGGCACGGCGTGTCATGATTGCTGCGAGCGACGATGCGCTTCCCGCCGAACCGCCTGCTCTCGCTCGTCGTCGTCGCCGTCGCCGCCAGCTCGGCGACCGCGTGCGGCGATGCTGCGTCCGAGCCGGCCGCTCCGCCGCCTGTCACCACCGCGCCGCCGGTGTCCTCGGAGTCGGCGAGTGGCGCCTCGGCGGGTCTCGAGCGTAACCAGGTCTTCACCGCGCAGGACGGGACGCAGATTCCCTTCACGCTCGTGCTTCCCGCCGGCTTCCAGCCCGGGGACGAGCACCCGATCCTGCTCGCGCTTCCTCCCGGCAGCCAGGGCCAAGAGGAGGTCGACGCCGGGCTCGCACGTTACTGGGAGGCCGAGGCGCTCGAGCGAGGATGGGTCGTCGTGAGCCCGGTCGCCCCCGGAGGCCAGCTCTTCTTCGAGGGCTCGGAGCGCTACCTGCCCGAGCTGCTCGACTCGGTGGCGACCCGCGTACGGCCCGAAGGCGGTTACTACCACCTCGCCGGGATCTCGAACGGCGGCCTATCGGCCTTCAAGGTCGCGACCGAGAATGCGGAGCTGTTCCGCTCGCTGATCGCATTGCCGGGGCACGCGCCGGACCGAGAGTCCTTCGAGAACCTGGGGCGAATCGCGAGCACCCGCGCGTGGCTGTTGGTCGGCTCCGAGGACGAGAGCTGGCGGGCGTCGGCCGAGGCGACCGCCGAGGGCCTGCGCGACGCGGGCGGCGAGCCGACGGTAACCGTGCTCGAGGGTCAAGGCCACATCCTCGACGTCGACCCCGCCGAGCTCTATGACTTCCTCGAGGCGGGTCGGCCGGGCGGCGGCGCGTAGCGCGCGACGGCATGGGCGCACCCGTCGGGTGGCCACGGGAGACGGCAGGCGCCCGGTCGTACGGGCACTTCTGACTATCCTCACGGGTCTGTGGCGCGGCGACCCTTCCGCAGGGTGCGAAGGATGGCGGACCTGTTCAGGACTGCTGGATTCCGCGGTGCGCTCGGCCAGGTGTCGGAGAGCGTCGCGGTTCGAGCGGATCGACGCCGAGGCGCGCGCTTCGATCGCCGCTACGGCGTCGACACGTCCGGGCACATCCCGCTCGGCAAGCTGGGGATCTCGAGCTCGAACGTCGTCCACGGCGTCCCCTACGAGCCGGTCACGCCGTCGTTCTTCCGCCGCATTGTCGAGAGCGTCACGCTAGCGCCGGGAACACACGTGTTCGTCGATCTGGGCTCCGGCAAGGGTCGCGCGCTCATGCTCGCCGCCTCCTACCCCTTCAAGCGGATCGTGGGCGTCGAGTTCTCCCCCGTCCTGAATCAGGCCGCGGCGAGGAACATCGAGCAGTACCTGTCGGTCACGGGCGGGCCGGATATCTTCGAGCTGCACGAGGGGGACGCAGCTGCCTATGTGTTTCCGGCCGAGCCGCTGGCGATCTTCCTCTACAACCCGTTCAGCGAGCCGGTGCTGACGCAGGTCCTCGACCACCTCAGCGCGTCGATCGAGGCGAAGCCCCGCGACCTCGTCGTCTTCTACCGGACGCCGCGGCAGGCGAGGCTCCTCGACGCGCTCGACTACCTCCGTCCGGTGGAGGCCCGCTACGGCTACCGGGTCTACCGCCACGCCGATTGGGCGTGAGAGCCTGAGCGCCGGCACGCGCGACCGCGGCTGTTCCACCTGATCACGCGGCGGGATGGTCCCGACCGCCGTCGCACGAGAGCGGGCTGATAGTGTCGTCCGCCACACGGATCTCGCCATGCTGATTCGATCCCTCGTCGTCGGCGTACTCGCGCTCGCGCTGGCATCCGCCTGTGGCGGCGACCCGGCAGCCGAGCCCGCGGAGACGTCGGGGCCGGCCGATACGGCTCCGCCGGCGACTGCCCCGGCAACCACCGGAGGCAAGCCGGGTGGAAGGCGCGCCGTAGTCGCGGCCGTGATCGACGGAGACACGATCGAGCTGCGAAACGGCAAACGCGTGCGGCTGGTCCAGATCGACGCGCCCGAGGCGGGCGAGGGCGAGTGCTACTCGCGGAGGTCCACGGAGGCTCTCCGTGAGATCCTCCCGGTCGGCGCTCAGATACGTCTCGTTGCCGACCCGAAGCTCGACAAGCGCGACCGCTTCGGGCGCCTGCTCCGATACGTGTTCGAAGGCAAGACGAACGTGAACCTGGCGCTCGTGAGGCAAGGTGCGGCAAGCGTCTGGTTCTTCGACGGCGACCGCGGCCGCTACGCGAACCGGCTTCTACGGACGGCGGAGGCGGCGAAGGCCGAGGGCCTCGGCCTCTGGGGAGCGTGCCCCGGCACCGAGCTCGACCCGCGGCGCGGGGTCGTAGCCGAGCCGTAGCCGCACGTAGCGTGCAAGCCCCTTCGGGCGACCGCCCGGGTTCCCCGACACGCCCGGGGCGAACGGCCGACCGACCACCCGCGAAGCCGGTGCATCGACGCTGTTCTCAGCGAGCTCCATACTTAGCGAATGGTCGCACGCGGACGATGACCGTGAAAATCCTGCGTGTCCGGGCGCGTGAAACAGGCTGACACACGCCCTCCGCCACGACTCACCACCACCGACCTCGAGTGAAGCCCCAGCTTCTGTCTTGCCGATAGCGGTCGATGTAGTCCTCGTCGAGTTCCCAGCCGAGCCCGGAACGGAGGTACGCACATGATCACCGGAGTCCACACAGTGATATTCACGACGGATGCGGAGGCGGATCGCGCGTTCTTCCGAGACGTGCTCGAGCTCCCGTCCGTCGATGCCGGAGGCGGATGGCTGATCTTTGCCCTCCCACCCGCCGAGCTCGCCGCCCATCCCGCCGACGAGAATGGCCGCCACGAGCTCTACCTCATGTGTGATGACGTTCATGCCACCGTGGAGGAGCTGAAGTCTAAGGGAGTCGAGTTCAGCCGGTCGCCGAGTGACGAGGGGTTCGGTCCATTGACCGCGATCCGGCTTCCCAGCGGCGGCGAGCTCGGCCTGTACGAGCCAAGACACCCGACCCCGCTCTCGCCGCGCCCGTCGAAGACGTGACTCTTGGAGTGCCATGGCCGATCTGGGGCTCAGCTACGGGCGTTCGCGCTGTCGCTCCCCGGTGCCGCGGAGAACTCTCCCTGGGGAGAGCACGTCGGCTCCCGCACTCGAGGTTGGCACGAGGCTCGGGTCGGGAGGCCGGAGCCCGCGCCGATCGTGGTACTCGCTCATCCCGACGTCGGGCACCCAGCCAGCGCCCGGGAGCTCGAGCCACACAGGTCGCCGGGCTCGGCGCCGACCTTGCCGCGGCCGCTCTGCGTGAGGAACTTCGCAAGTCGCAAGCGCCTATCGACGAGCATCGACGACATCCCTGGAGACCCTGACCGTGTATGCATGCGGCATTCGCGTGGTGCCCAGGGTCTCGATGGGCGGTACTGAGCTCGAACACTGACGCCCGCCGTCGGGCGGCCGCGCAAGCTGGTCTGAGGCGCACGAGGCCCTTACTGGCCGGGTTGGGGAGCCCGCGCCGCAGCGTCCGCTCGCGCTGGTACGCGTCCAGCAGTGCCGCCGCCTCCCCCTCGTCGCCGAGCGTGAGATGGCCGTAGCGGTCTTCCCAGTGCAGCGTCATGAGTTCACCGCGCCGGCCCCGCGTACGTTGCGGTCGCCCACAACGGCCGGTCGCTTTCGGGTACGGCCGCGATCAGCTTCGCTGAGTCGGGGGCGGCGATCCGATCCGGGAGGGTGGCTTCATCGTGCTCGCCGGAGGCCAACGGTAGCCTCCGCCCGCCAGAGCCTGCTAAATCGCAATTTTGACTCTCTCAGCGGCGGGGGAGGGATTCGAACCCTCGAGACTCCTTTCGAGAGCCTTGCGGTTTTCAAGACCGCTCCTTTCGACCGCTCGGGCACCCCGCCCGGCGTCGATCGTAGCGCTCTCGACCTGGACTCCGGGAATTCGTGCCCATATCGTGCGCCCGGCGTGGGGGGAGGGGCGGAAGCAGCGACGGGGAGCGGTGGGCTGCTGGCACCGCTTCGCCACCGCGACTTCCGCTACCTCGCCGGTGGGCTCGCGACCTCGCAGGTCGGAGAGTGGCTGGCGAGCCTCGCTCTGATCGTCTTCGTGCTCGCGGAGACGGGCTCCGCCGGGTGGGTAGCGGCGGCTGGGACGGCACGCCTCCTGCCGTACGTGGCGCTCGCACCGATCGGCGGCACGATCGCCGATCGCCTACCGCGCCTGAAGGTCCTGATCGCGTCGGATCTCTTGCGGGCGTTATCGTCGGGAGCGCTCGCGTGGGTGGTTGCCTCGACGGGCTCGGCGGTGGCCGCGATCGTGCTCTCCGCTCTGACGGCGGTCTTCTCGGTCGCGCACGGGCCGTGTGTGGCGGCGTCCGTGCCCCGGATCGTTCGGGAGGACGAGCTGGCGGCCGCAAACGCGGTCACGACCTCGATCACCAACGCGGCGATCGCGCTCGGCCCCGCTTTCGGCGGCCTCCTGCTCGTGCTCGGGTCGCCGGTCTGGGCGTTCGCGGTGAACGCCGCTACGTTCCTCGTCTCGGCACTCCTGGTCGCCCGCATCCGGGCCGACCTGGGGCCGGATCACGCCGTGCGAGGGGCCGCCGTCAGCGGTCGCGCCGGGCTGCTCGAAGACGTACGGGACGGCTTCGCAGCCCTGGGCTCCTCGCCCAACGTGCTCGCGCTCCTCGGATCCTGGGCGGCGGTCTCGTTCCTGTACGGGCTCGAGCTGGTTCTCCTGGCGCTCGTAGCGACGGAACGCCTCGGAATGGGGGAGAACGGCCTCGCGCTCCTCTATTCGGCGTTCGGCGTCGGATCGCTGTTGGCCATCCGGCTCGCGAGCCGCACGGCTGACCGGGCTCGCCAGGGCGTGGCGCTTGCCGTGGCAACGATGGTTCCCGGGATGGCCCTCGCGGGGCTCGCCTTCACGTCGAGCCCGGCAGTCGGGGCCGTGCTCGCCGCGATCGACGGGGCCGCCGCGCTCGTGCTGGACGTCCTCGTCATCACGTCCCTCCAGCGTCTGCTGGGCAACGAGTTGATGGGGCGCGCCTACGCAGCCTCGGACGCGCTCGTCATCGGGGCGCTTCTGCTCGGGACCGTGGCCGGGGCGCCTCTTGTCGCCGCGGTCGGTTTGGAGGCGGCCCTACTCGTCGGAGGAAGCGTGACCGTGGCCGCCGGTCTCGTGCTTCTTGCTCGCGCCGGCAGCCTTGATCGCCGCGCGGCGGAGCGGGCCCTCCTGCTGGCCGACCGCGTCGCGCTGCTGGCTCCGCTCGACCTCTTCGCGGGGGCCTCGCGTGCGACGCTCGAGGCGCTCGCCTCCCGCTCGACTACGGAGCCGCTTCAGCCCGGCTCCGATGCCGTGCGTCAGGGAGACGAGCCCGACGACCTCTTCGTGGTCGTTGCAGGAACGCTGGTCGTGACCGTCGCCGGCGAGGGGGTCGTGAGGACGCTGGGATCCGGCGTGGCCTTTGGCGAGATCGGGCTGCTCCGGCGCGTGCCCCGCACGGCCACGGTCACGGCCACGAGCCCGTGCACGCTGCTGCGGATCCCCGGGGAGGACTTCCTCCGGCTCGCGAGCGAAGGCGTCGGCGGCCCGGCAGGCCCGGTCGGGCCGCTGCCTGGTTTGCTGGCCCGGCCGGCTGCCGAGCCTGCCACCGGGGGATAGCAGCCTGCTACGGCGTTGCGGCTATCGGCCGGCCTTCTCCGCGAGCGCGGTGAGCCCCGCCTGGAACACGTTGGTGCCGATGAACTCGACGCGCTCGGCGCCGTCCTGGCCCTCCGCGGGCTCGAACTCGGCGGTCCACTGGACGAATGAGCGGTTGCCGTCAGTCACGGGTGTGACGCTGAGCGTGGCCACGTAGCCCTCCACGCCGAGCGGCGACTCGACGATGTTGTACGTGACGGAGCGCTTGGCATCCGAGAGCTCGAGCAGCGTCTCCACCACCCTGGCGCCGTCGCCGAGCGTGAGCGCGCGCACGCACCCCACCTCGCTCGACGGCCGGCCGCCCTCGATCTCGCTCGCAGCCACGGCAGGGTGCCAGCTCGGTAGGCCGTTGAAGTCGCGGATCGCGCCCCAGACGGAATCTGCGGGGGCGTCGACGACGGACGAGACGAAGATCCTGGCCACGATTCCTCCTGGGTCGAAATGCCTGCTGCCCTCTTCGATATCACGCCGGGTCACGTGTTGTCACGCGGTACGGAAAATGTCCACGTGCGTGCCCAGGCTGGGCTCCCACCCTCGTGCGCCTCCAAGGTGGTCGTGACGTGGAACTGCCCGGCCGTTGCGGTCATCGAGCCGGTCGCGACGCAGCGGACGTCCCAGCTGTCGCCGCGGCGCAGACCGGTCACCATCTCATGCTCGGCAAGAGCCGACAGCGGGTCACCCTCGACGATCGAATAGCGGTTGGTGGAGATCTGCTCGAGCTCGGTGTCGGTCGGCTCGAGCAGCACGCGACCTCCGAGGTCCCAGTCGAAGTCGAGCGTCGCACGTCCGCTGGCGAGGTCGAGCGCGATCGACCGCCCGCCGACGCCCTCCTTCAGTGTGCGCGTCGGGTAGGCGGGGGGCTCCTCGGGCTCGGGCAGGCTGACGGCAGCGTCCTCAGGCCGATCGGGGCGGACCGGCAGAACGAGACGTCCCCCGAAAAGCGTCAGCGTCACGGGCTCGGGTGAGGGCCACGCGAGGGGCCAGTACGTCGGCGACACCGCGACCCGGAGGCGGTGGCCGGCCGGGAAGCGGTGCGCGATCGTGTCGAGCCCCACTTCCACCCGGTAGCGGCGTCCCGGGACGAGCGGTCGTGGATTCTCGTGGCCGTCGCGGTGAGTCAGGTTGAGGAGACCGCGGGTGACGAGGAGGGACATGCCGTCCGGGGCGACGTCGCACAGGCGCACGCAGACGAGGGTCTGCGGCCTGTCGGCTGCCAGCTCCAGGACCACCTCTGTCCGCCCGAGGAGCACGAGTGGCTCGGCGAGGGGCCCGGAGGTCGAGCAGAGGGAAAGGCCGTCCTCCCGGCGTTGGTCCGGGGGCAAGTCGGGCGAGCGTCCGTCTGCGCACCACGCACCCGATTCGAGGCCGCAGAGCTGGGAGCCCCGAAGCGACCTCCCTCGCCTTTCGCCTGCTGCCGAACGCGGGGCAGACCGGTTCGCCAGGACGACGTCTTCGCCCCGGATCTCCGCATCGAGGAGCTGGACGTGATGCGACGGCCACGTTTCCTCGGCCACCCAGGTGCCGGCTCGTTCCGCGAGCAGGCTGCGCGGTTGCACCGAGTCCTGGAGCCAGAGGAGCAGCATCGGCTCGCGGTCGATGCCGTTGTCGACGCCCTTCAGCCAGCGGTCCCACCAGCGCACCTGCTCCTGCAGGATCCCGACCGGAGGGCCGGGGACACCGTGGACAGGGTCGTTGTGGCCCCACGGGCCGATCAGGCCCTTCCGGGGCACGGCCAGCCCTTCGAGCAGGCGCAGCACCGCGTCGGTGTACCCGTCCGTCCAGCCGCCGACGGCGTATACGGGGCAGCGGATCGCCGCGTAGTCCTCGCAGACCGAGCCATGCCGCCAGTAGTCGTCGCGGCGCTGATGGGCGAGCCAGGGCTCGATGAACGGCGGCGTCTGCTCGAGGCGCTCGAGCCAGCGCTCACGCCAATCCTCGACGAACCTCGGATCGGGCGGCATCGCGTTGAAGGCGAGCATCGATGTCGCCCACTGCAGCATGTCCATGGCGAGGACGCAGCCGCCCCTGTAGTGCACATCGTCCGAGTAGCGGTCATCCGACGCGTAGATGCTCATGATCGCCTTCAGCGCCGGGGGCTGCCGCGCGGCCACCTGCAGGCTCGCGAACCCGCCCCACGAGTAGCCGGTCATCCCCACGGAGCCGTCGCACCACGTCTGCTCCGCGATCCACGCGATCGCCTCGACGCAATCGCGCTGCTCCTGCGCGCTGTACTCGTCGAGGATGAACCCGTCCGAGTCGCCCGTGCCGCGGATGTCGACGCGCACGCCCGCGTAGCCGTGGCCGGCGAAGTAGCTCATCTCCTGGTGGTCGCTCACGGCGACGCCGTCGTTCCGACGGTAGGGGAGGTAGCAGAGGACGGCCGGTACCGGGCCTGCATCTACCGGGAGCCAGAGGCGGGCCGCCAGCCGGGTTCCGTCTGTGAGCGGGATCCATTCGTGCTCGACGACGCGAACCTCGTGCGGGTAGTCAGTGCGGACGCGGACGCCCTTGGGGGTCAAGTCTTGCATTCGAGCATGGGACGACAGCCCGACGCGCTTATGTTCGTATGCAAGACTTGACCCCTGTTCCGGGCCGGTCTCAGGCTCCTGCTGCGACCTTCGCGGGTGCGCCGAAGCGCTGCAGAACCTCGGGGACAGCGACCTCGCCGCTCTCGTCCTGGCAGTTCTCCAGCACGGCGAGGAGCGCGCGCGCCGTCACCGCGGTCCCGTTGAGCGTGTGCGCGTGCTGGAGCCCGCGCTCGCCCCGGAAGCGCACGTCGAGGCGGCGCGCCTGGAAGTCCGTCGTGTTCGAGGTCGAGGTGATCTCGCGGTAACGCTGCTGGGACGGGAACCACGCCTCGATGTCGTACTTCTTGACCGCCGACGCGCCCAGGTCACCGGCGGCCACGTTGACGATGCGGTACGGGACACCGAGCCCCTGGACGAGCTCCTCCTCGATCGCGAGCAGCAGCTCGTGCTCGTCCTCGGAGCGCTCCGGCAGGCAGAAGACGAACATCTCGACCTTGTCGAACTGGTGGACGCGGAACATGCCGCGCGTGTCCTTGCCCGCTGCCCCGGCCTCGCGGCGAAAGCACGTCGAGTAGCCGGCATAGCGGCGCGGCAGCTCCTCCACGTCGAGCGTCTCGCTCATGTGGAGAGCGGCGAGGCCGACCTCGGACGTCCCGGTGAGATACATCTCGTCGCGCTCGATCGCGTAGATGTTGACCTCGTCCGTAGGCAGGAAGCCGGTTCCGTACATGGCGTCCTCGCGGACGAGCACCGGCGGCAGCACGGGCACGAAGCCCTTCGCGACAACGAGGTCGAGCGCGTAGCGGTAGAGCGCGAGCTCGGCAAGCGCGAAGCTGCCCATCCGGTACGCAAAGCGCGAGCCGGCGACGCGCGCCCCGCGCTCCATGTCGATCCAGGCGAGCTCGAGGTGGTCTCTGGGGTTGGCGAGGCCTGGGAGCTTGCCGACCCGTTTGATCTCGATGGCATCCTCGTCCGTGAACCCGTCGGGCGCCGTCGGATCAGGCGGGTTGGGCACCTGGGTGAGCAGCTCGTCGCGTCGAGCGGCCGCCTGCGCCAGCTTGTCCTCGAGCTGTGCCAGCTCGGCCTTCACGGTCCTCAGCGTCTCGATCTGCTCGGGCGTCGGCTTGCCCTTCAGCTTCGTCTTTGAGCGCTGCTCGTCGACCTGGGGCACGAGTGCGAGCCACTCGGCGTCGGCGGCCATCAGCGCGTCGAAGGCGTCGGCGGCGCCTTTGCGTAGGAGAGCCGTCCGCCAGCCCGCGGGATCCTTGCGCGCTGCCCGGATGTCGATCATGCCGCGCCAATCCTACGGCGGCGCTCGACGATCGCCTCGAGCACCTGGGCGACGCCCTCGTCCTCGGCCGATGGGCAGACGTCGTCGGCGATCCCGAGCACGGTCGGATCGCCGTTCGCGACGCTGATCCCGTAGCCGGCCCACTGGAGCAGCTCGAGGTCGTTCTCCGCGTCTCCGAATGCGACCACGCGGTCCTGCTCCACCTCGAGAAGCCGAGCCAGGAAGGCGAGCCCCGAGCCCTTGGTTACTCCTTTCCGGGACAGCTCGAGGAAGATCGGCAGCGACTTGGAGATGTGGAGGCGGTCGCCGAAACGGGCCACCATACGCTCCTTCAGCAGGTCGATCTCCTCGGGCTCGGCCACGCTCACGAGCTTGGTCGGCGGCCGCTCGAGCCAGGCGAGCAGGTCGCCGACGCGGTGCAGCTCGAGGTGCTGGAAGCGCGCGTAGCGCTCGGCCTCCGGCGTGATCTCGGCTACGTAGAGCTCGTCGTCGACGTAGGCGTTGAGCCCGTGTCCCGCCTCCTGCACGGCCGCAATCGCCTCGCGCGCGAGCTCGACCGGGATGGGCTCGTGGCGCAGGAACTCGCCGGTGGACGGATCGACCACCGCTGCGCCCTGGTAGCAGACGATCGGCTCGTCGAGGCCGGCCGCCCGCGCGTAGCGAACGGCCGACTGATACATCCGCCCGGTGACGATCGCGACCCGGATGCCCGCCCGCCGCGCCGCGGCGATCGCGGCCACGGTGCGCTCGCGGATGACGAGGTCGGAGGCGAGCAGCGTCCCGTCGAGATCGCACGCGACGAGCTCCACCTCCCGCGGGAAGCCCGCCGGCAAGGTGTACAGGCCGGATCCCGCCCGGCCCGGGATCGCCGCTACCCCGACGTCGACTGGACGACGTACGCCGCGACGTCGTTGATCTGCTCCGGGCTGAGCGTCCCGGAGAACGGCGGCATCTGACCCATGCCGTTCGTCACGCGGTCGACGACGAGCTCGAAGGGTGGCTGCGCGTCGTCGAGGTTCGGGCCGATAACGCCGCTCGTCCCCGCCGCTTCGAGCGTGTGGCACGAGCCACAGCCGTTGGCGGCGAAGAGCTCCTCGCCGGCGGCGGGATCGCCTTGCGCCTCCTCGCCGGCGCCGGTATCGGCCCCGCCCGTCTCGGCCCCGCCCGTCTCGGCCCCGCCCGTCTCGGCCCCGCCCGTGTCCGTCCCGCCGGTCTCGGCCCCGCCCGTCTCGGTCCCGCCGGTCTCCGCGGGAGGCGATCCGCTCACGGTCTCGGGTGCGGTCGTGCGGGTCGTTTCGTTGCCGCACGCGGCCAGCCCGAGGGCGACGGCCACCGCCGCGGCCGCGATGACGGTAGGGCGAGGCATACGGGCGCGAGTTTATAGGAGTCGCCTGGACGTCGAACGCGCGAACCGGCAAGGCCGAAGGCGATCAGCGCGGCGCACCAGCCGACGCCGTGCGTCAGTACCTTGTCCGGCGAGTCGTTGACGATCACCGAGGCCACGGTCACGACGAGCAGCGCCAGCAGGCAGGCGCCGTCGGCCGGCCGGAGGCGCCGGCGCAGGTCGCCGTAGCGCCAGCACATCACCACGAGGGGAACGAGCCCCAGGCCGAAGACGAGCGCGATTGCGCGGGGCGACTCGACCGCGAGACGTGCGGAGAGCTCGATTCGGTCGAGGAGGCGGCCGGGATTGCCGCTCAGGTGCTCGGGCGGCGCGATCAGGAGCACCGCCGCCGCGGCGCCGGCTGCGAGCGCCACCGCGATCAGCCCGCGCCGGCGCTCCAGATCGAGCGCGAGCACGGCGAGCCCGACGACGGCGACCGCGGCGCCCGTGACCGAGGCGCCGAGGCCTCCGGGGGCGATCGTGACCAGCGCGAGGCCGCCCACCGCGATCAGCGCCCCCAGCCCGAAGCGCTCCCACAGCAGCGCCGCGGCGACCAGCGCCGTGCCGACGAGGATCGTTTCGAGCTCGTTGGCCAGGCCGAAGAAGCGGCCACCACCGTCGGGGTTGGGCCCGAGCAGCGACAACGAGAGCGCCTGGCCGTCCGCGAGAAGGACGATGTAGTGGAAGACGAGGACGCCGGTGAGCAGAAGGCCGACGGCGAGCCGCGTTCGGGCCAACCAGGTGCCGCCGGCGACGAGCGCCGCCATGGCGAGAGCGAAGGCCCACCAGTCGGCCACGCCGGCGAGCGAGAGCGCGAGCGACGCAGTCGCTGCGGCCGGGAACGCGAGCACGACCGCCGTGCCGGCGAGGGACGAGCGAGAGATGAGCGCGGTCACGACGAGGGCGACGAAGAGGGCTCCGTACGCGACGGTCGCTTCGAGCCGAGCCTCCCGGGTAGCGCTGAGGCGCTCGTCCAGCTCGCGCAGCGCCGATACCGGCTCGGCCGACGGCTCCGACGAGAGCGTGCGTCCGCGCACTGAATCGGGCACGGATCGGCCCTCCAGCTCGAGCACGGTCGGGGCGACGTCTGCGATCGTGACCAGGCCTGGCATGCGGGTGGACGGTGAGGTCAGGAGCCCGCCGAACCCGGCGCCCTGGATCGCGATGGGGTAGCGCGTGTCGTTCGGATGCTCACCGGGAGGCGGCAGGACGAGCTGGACCCGTACCTCGCAGCAGCCGGGCGGCTCGGGGTCACCCGCCTCCGCCGCCTCGATGACGGAAGGCTGCTGCTCGCGGCGAAGCGGGTGATCGAGCCTGCCGGAGAGCAGCGCCTCGAGCGCCTCCTCCCGCGACACGGGCTCGGCCCAGCCGGGTACGAGCAGGCCGACCGCGGCCCCCGCCGAGGCGGCCGCTGCCAGGTCGAGTTCGGGCACGATCTCGACACGGACGTCCGTCTGCGCGCCGGTCGGCTGCGCCAGGATCAGGGCGGAGGCGAGCAGGGCCGTTAACACGGCGACAAGCCCGCTCAATCTGGCCTTCACAGGGTGAACGGTACAATCGGCATACAGGGCGCCTACGGCCCGTAACGCGGCAAATGAAACGCAAGAGCTTCGGACGAGACTTCGGCCTGTCCTCCCGGATGGCGTTGACGACGTTCCTGCTCGGCCTGCTCTACGTCTTCTTCTTCGTCGTCCTCTTCCAGATCTTCAACCTCGGCCTGGCGGCCGCGATCGTCCTCTGCGGCGGGCTTCTGCTCGTCCAGCTCTGGACCTCCGACAAGATCGCGCTGCGCGCGGCCGGTGCAAAGATCGTCGAGCGCGATCAGGCGCCGGATCTGCACGACATGGTCGAGCGGCTGTGTGCGATGGCCGACCTGCAGAAGCCCCGCATCGCGGTCATCGACACGGACGTACCGAACGCGTTCGCGACCGGCCGCAGCCCCAAACATGCTGCTGTCGCCGTAACGCGCGGGCTCTGGCAGCGCCTCGAGCCCAAGGAGATCGAGGGCGTGTTGGCGCACGAGCTTTCGCACATCGCGAACCGCGACGTCGTCACGATGACGATCGCGAGCTTCTTCTCGATGGTCGCCGCGATGCTGATCCGCTTCGGGTTTTACTCGAGCATGTTCTCGGGCGGGAACAACCGCGACCAGGGCGCCGTGCCCGTCTGGCTGATCATGGTCGTCGTCTCGATCGTGACGTACGTGATCAGCTATATCCTCATCCTCGCGATCTCGCGCTACCGCGAGTACGCGGCCGACCGGGGCGCAGCGCTGATGACCGGCGCGCCCGAGCACCTGATGAGCGCTCTGCAGAAGATCGCGAGCCGTATCACGCAGATCCCGCAGAAGGATTTGCGCGAGGTCGCCGGCATGAACGCCTTCTTCATCGTCCCGACGAACTGGCGGCAGGCGACCGGGGAGCTCTTCCTCACGCACCCGCCGCTCGAGAAGCGGCTCGCAGCTCTGGCCGAGATCGCTCGCGAGATGGGCCGGCCGGTCCCGTAGGGGCCGGATACATCCGGCCCCTACTGACGGAGATGGGCCTGCTCGACACGCTCCTCGGCAAGAAGAAGCTCAAGAGCGCGAACCTCGACCGTCTCTTCGCCCTCTCGACGGCACGCGTCACGCTCGAGGCCGAGCTCGGCCTCAGGCCCGCCGGCGCCGGCGCCGTCATCTTCAAGCCCCTCTCGGCGGGCGAGTTCGTGCGGGTCGAGAACGAGATCCAGGCGCTGCTCGAGGTCATTGCGCGCGACTCCGGCTCCGACGTCCGCCGCCAGGAGGACACATACGGCTACACGTGGCTGATCGTCAGGGATCCCGACTTCGAGGACCTCGTCACCGGCACGCACCTCGTGAGCTCGGAGCTCCAGGCCCGCGGCTTCGGCGAGCAGCTCCTCGCGGCCATCTTCCGCTTCGACGGCGGGAAACACCCGGTCTACCTTCTCTACAGCTACAAGCGTGCGACGTTCTGGCCCTTCGTCCCGACGGGCGAGGACCAGAAGCGCGACAACGCCGAGGAGCTGCGCCTCAAGACCGAGCTCGAGAAGGAGCTGCCGATGGAGGACGACCTCTCGCGCTGGTTCGGCCTGTTCGACTCCCCGGTCTGACCCGGGGAAACCGCACGGGCCGGATGAGATCCGGCCCCTACGTGGGCCTCTGCTCGCTCCGCCTCATGGGCCGGACGATCCGGCCTGTCCGTCAATCCGGGATCAGGCCGGCAGGTCCGGGATGAGACCGTGGTCGGAGAAGAGCGCGCGCGTCTCTTCGAGAGTCAGATCGCTCGGCGGGATGAGGATGTCGGAGGTGGCGAGCTCCTCGGGAGGAAGCTCGGCGCCCTGCGCCCTGACCATGCGCCACATCGCGTCGAGGCAGCGATCCAGCTCGACTTCGTCGTCTCGCTCGAGCGCCGCGACGGCGTCGTCGTCGAGACCGTTGAGCTGTGTCGCGACGGCGTCGTCGAGCCGGTACTGCCCTTCGCCCATGAGCCGGACGATCATGACTTGCCCTCCTCGATCGCCTTCGCCTCGTCGCCGGCGCCAACCTCGGCCTTGAGCTTGGCCAGCTCGTCGTCGACCTGCGTCGAGGCCGACATCTCCGCCAGCTCTCGCTCGAGCGCCGTCTCGCCGGTCGTCGTGAAGTCCTCCAGGGCGCCGGCCTCGGCCAGCTCGTCGACGGCGGCCGCCCGCGCCTGCATCTGCTCTGTCTTGTCCTTGGCGCGCTGGATGGCGAGGCCCACGTCGGTCATCTCCTCGCCGATGCCGTGCGCGGCGCTGCCGATCTTCACCTGTGCCTCGGCGGCCGAGTACTGCGCCTTGATGACCTCCTTCTGGCTCCGGAAGGCCTCTACCTTCACCGCCAGCCGTTTCTCGTTGTCGATCAGTTTCTCCTGCTGCGCCTGGAGCCCGGCGATCTGCTGGTCGAGGCCCTGGAGCTGCTGCTGCACGAACGCCTTGCGCTCGAGCGCCTGCCGTGCCAGGTCCTCCCGGCCTCCGCCGAGCGCCTGCCGTGCTTGACCTTCGAGCTTCGCAACGTCCTGCTCGAGCTTCTGCGTCTGCATCTCGAGCCGCTTCTTCGCCGTGACGACGTCCGCGATGCCCTTCTTGACGTTCTGGAGCAGCTCGAGCTGCTTTTCGTACGAGTAGTCGAGCGTGATCGACGGATCTTCCGCTCGGTCGAGGAGCTTCGAGATCCGCGCCTTGACGACGGTCGCGGCTCTGCTCAGGAGCCCTGCCAATCTGACCTCCTCAGGAGTAGTCGCCCCATCGTATCCACGGCGCGGTCAAGCGCGGCTAACGAAAGGAGACCCAGCCGGCGCAGTGCTCCATTCCTTCGGGCGCTGTAAGGGGCCGGACTTGTCCGGCCCCTGGGAGGCGTGGCGCTGCTAGGCCGCGCGGGCGGTGGCGTGCCGTGATTCCATGGCGGCCTCGAAGAGGCTCATGATCGCCTCGGGGCGACTTGCGGCCTGGGCGGTCACGGTCGCTGGGCCACGCTTCGCAACGGCAGTCGTCTTGCCCTTGCCATGGACGAGGACCCGCCAGCCGGTCAGCCGGAGCAGGTCGAGGAGAAGATCGCCGTCGCGTGGTGGCGCATCGGCGGTGAGGGAGTCGACGGGCATGTTTACGTGTCCTTCCTTGCTGTTCGGCTAGACGAGGATCTGGGCTGCAAGCGCGGGCTCGCAGCCCTTGCGCAGCAGTTCGACGGCACGGTGGAGGTCGACGTGGGGCTGGAGCGCGAGCTTGAGCGCCAGCCGGTCGTCGTACCCGGCCCGGCTGAGCTCGTCGACACGCCAGCGGAGCACGCGCTCCGACTCTGTCTCGACCTCTCGTACTGCTTGTTCTACTTCGACGGTCGCCATGTGTACGTCTCCGTGATCGCTGTCGCTCTGTTCGGGTTATCGGTCGTTCTTCGTGTTATCGGCATTTCTGGTTCGTTCTATAGACGGAAGTTGGCGATGTTTTGTTTCCCTCGCTTCGGCAATTCCCTTCCCTGCGGGCGAACGCCGATTCCAGACGGACGCGCGACGTTCACGCCGCCCGCTCCAGGATGAGCTCGTCGGCTCTCTGCTCCTGCTCCTGCTGCTGCGCTCGACGCCGCCTGGGCAGTCCCAACGCGGCCAGGGCGCCGAGGCCGACGACGACCGCGCCGATCCACACGGCGGGCTCCATTCCGTCGGCGTAGGCCTGCGGCGTGTCGTAGGACCCGTAGGCAGCGAAGATCGCGGCTAGGACGGCGACCCCGAAGACGCCGCCGAGCTCTCGGATCGCGTTGTTGGCGCCCGAGGCCTGGCCCTCCTCCTCACGGCGAACCGATCCGAGGATCACGTTCGCGACCGGCGCGAAGAACAGCGACATGCCGATCCCCGCGACGACGAACGGCGCGATCAGGGTGGAGTAGGCGACTCCCGGCTCGCTGACCGCTGCCAGCCAGCCGAGTGCCGCCGCCTGCAACGCAAGCCCCGTGACCAGCAACGGGCGTCCGCCGATCCGGTCGGAGAGCGCTCCGGCGATCGGTGCGATCAGCATCGGCATCCCAGTCCACGGCAACGTCCGCAGCCCGGCGTCGAGCGGGGAGTAGCCCTCGACGATCTGGAGGAACTGCGCGAGGAGGAAGATCGAGCCGAACATGCCGAAGAACATGAACAGGGAGGCCAGGTTCGTCAGCGCGAACGTCCGGTTCCTGAAGAATCGCATCGGCAGCATCGGCGTCGGGGTGCGCAGCTCCCAGAGGACGAACGCCGCGACGAGCAACGTGCCGAGCACGAGGCCGGCCAGCACCTCGGCGCTAGCCCAGCCCTGACCGTTCCCACGGACGACGCCCCACACGATCCCGAACAGGCCGGCGCTGATCAGGCCGAGCCCGGGCAGGTCGAGGCTCTTGTGCGGCCCGTGGCTCTCGTTCAGCTTCCGCAACGCGAGCGGGATCACGATGATGCCGATCGGGACGTTCAGCCAGAAGATCCACTGCCACGAGATTCCCTCGACCACGGCGCCGCCGACCAGCGGGCCGATGGCGACGGCGAGGCCGGCGATACCGCCCCAGGCTCCGAGCGCGACGCCGCGTTTCGCCGGGGACACCGCGGCCGAGAGGAGCGTCAGCGTCAGCGGCGTGACGATCGCCGCGCCGACGCCCTGGATCGCCCGCGCGACGACGAGCGTTTCGATGCTCGGGGCCAGCGCTGCAGCGGCCGAGGCGGCGGTGAAGATCACCATCCCGATCGCGAACATGCGCTTGCGGCCGAAGCGGTCGCCGAGTGCGGCGCCCGTGAGCAGCAGCACCGCGAATGTGAGGGTGTAGGCGTTGATCGTCCACTCGAGCTGCTCGAGGGACGCGCCGAGATCATCGCGGATGACCGGGAGGGCCATGGTGACGACGAGGTTGTCGAGCGTGACCATGAAGAGGCCGATCGAGGTGATCGCGAACGTCCAGAGGGCTCCGTGTTTCGCTGTCATATCTCCCTCCTTTGTACGTAATTGATCAATAACACGACGGGCAAAAAAGAGAGCCGAACGTCTTAGGCAACTTCGCCGAGCGGCTCGGCTGGACGGGGTGTGGTGCTTCCGACGATCGCGTCCCACTCGCCCGGCGTCAGCGCCTTGTCGAGATCGACCGAGACGCCCGCGTTGATGAGGAAGCCGCGCGAGAGGAACGCCGCCGCAGTGGCGTGGGGGTCGGGCGAGCCGTCCCGCTCGGCCTCGCGGACGATAAAGCGGAAGATCCGCGCCAGCTGGTGGCGGAGCACCTCGGCGATCTCCGGATCGTGCGCCTCGCCGTACGCGCCGAACTTGACCTTGAGCTCCTGGCGTCGCTCGGGGAGCGCGTCCAGGTAGGCGCGGCCAAGGGCCCCGAGCCTCGTCTCGCCCGGGTTGGCGGCCGTCTCCTCCCAGCCGCGCAGGATCCGCGACGTGCAGCGCTCGAGCACGGCGATGTAGAGGTCCTTCTTCGTTGCGAAGAAGCGGAAGACGTAGGGCTGCGAGATGCCGGCGCGCTTGGCCACGTCGGCGGTGGTGGCACCGGCGAACCCGCGCGCCGCGATCTCCTCGACAGCTGCGTCGAGGATGGCTTCCCGGCGCTCCGCTGCTGTCATGCGCTTCGAACTCATGCGGAGCAGCTTAGCGGGTTATGAGTAATTAGTCAATAACTATTCTTACCGGCTCACCGGCTTGTAGGGCCCGGATCTCATCCGGCCCGAAGTCTCGTAGGGGCCGGTCCCCGACCGGCGCGCCATCGGCAAAGCGCCAAGGCCGAATCTCGTCCGGCCCGCGCCGCTGCGTCAGGCTCCGGTCGGGATCCACCACTCCTCGCCGCGCGCGGTGCTGACGTACTCGGGCCAGCGGTAGTGGATCGGGGGCGCGAAGCCCTTCGGCAGCAGCGGCGCCAGCCAGGCTGTGCCGCCGATGCCGCCGCCCGTGCGCTCACGGAACTCCGCCTGCGCACGCTCGAGGGCGTCCGGTCTCGTCAGGAGATCGACGAGCGTCCCGCCGATCGTCCGCGCCGCGCAGACGACGGTGGGGTCGATCGTGGCCGGGTGGCCGCCGGTCGCGTTGAAGACCCAGGCCGGGTATTCGTCGTCCCCGGGCCCGTCCAGCAGGCAGCGGCCGACGTAGAGCCGGGCGGTCGGCGTGTGCCAGGTGTACTCGGTGTAGTCGTCCGATGTGTAGTGCGTCTGCCACGGCGGGATCTCGGAGCGGACGTGCTCCTCGTAGCGCTGCGGCGGCAGGAGCTCCGACATTCGCGGTAGCAGCGGGTCGGCCATCGGCTCGATCCCGAGGCCGCGCTGGATCTCGCGGCAGAACTCACGGGCCTCGTCCTCCCAGGCGGGCGGCCCTGCCAGCTCGAGGTTCTCGTACGTGACCTCGGCGAGCGCGTGGTTCGGAAGGCCCGGGCGGGTCTTCGACACCCAGCCCTTGCGCACGGTGCACTGCGTCATGGCGGCAGCGTGCTCGGCGTTGCGGTCGAGGACGGCGAAGACTCGCTCCTGCATCTCGAGCGTCGGCGCGCGGCTCGCGTACTGGATCTGGGCGAAGCGTGGCGGCTCGTTGTCGGCCGTCGCCTGGCCCGCGGCGAGGATCGCCTCGTTCACCGTCCACGTGCCGGTGTGCGGGAGCATGGCCTCCTTCAGCAGCTTGGAGCTCGTGTACATGAGCGCCACGGCGTCGATCGCGCCGGGCGCGCGAGCGGACGTGTGCGGATTCGAGCGTTCGCCCACGCCGACGCTCGCCCAACCCTCGGGCTCGTGGCACTCGAACGTGTAGACGGCGCTCCAATAGGACCCGCAGTGCGTGTCCCAGTACACGGTGTTCGCATGCGAGGGCACCCAGGCGGGGTGGAAGCTGATCGCGGCGTCGAGGTCGTCGTAGAGTCCCGCCGCCGCGTGGATCGGCTTCGAGCCGCAGACCTTCTCCGCCGGCTCGCCGAAGAGGACGAGCGTGCCCGCGAGGCCGTGGCGCTCCAGCGCCTGCTTGGCGGCGAGCACCCCGCCGAGCGCTCCTGTCCCGAGCGCAGAGTGGGGGTCGGTGTGGCCGGCCGCCTGCTCGTGCACGCCTGCGCGAGGCTGCCGGTACGGCACGGCCTCCTGGCTGTTGCCGGGGACGGCGTCGTATTCGGCGTACGCGCCGAGGACGGGCCGGCCGCTGCCGAAGCTCGCCCGGAACGCTGTCGGCATGCCGGCGGTGCCCTCCTCGACCTCGAAGCCGAGCTCGCGAAGGAGCCGCACGTAGTGCGCGGCCGACCGGTACTCGCGCCAGGCCGGCTCGTGGAAGTCCCAGATCGTCCGTGTCGTCCGCGAGAGCCAGTTGCGGTGCTCGTCGACCCACGCGTGCGCCGTGCGCTTCGGCTCGCTCAGATCACGCTCGGTGACTGTCACCGTGCCTGCTCCCTCCGCTCGGTTGGCGGGATCTTGACAGCGCGGCGGCCCGTCGACCACGATGCCCTACTCGAGGGGAGGGGAGATCGTGGCGAAGGTGAAGCTCCACCGCTGTCCGGTGACGTGGTACAAGGCCGAGAGCCACGGCTGCTGGGAGGTTCAGAAGGCGCTCGACGAGCAGGGCATCGAGTACGAGCTCGTCAAGTCGCCCGTTCTGCCGCGCAGCCGCCGCAAGGACGTCATCCGGCTGACCGGCCAGCAGCTCGTGCCCGTGATCGAGTTCGCCGACGGAACGGGCTACCGCGCCGAGTCGAGCGAGATGGCGGCCCACATCCGAGCGGGGAAGCTGTTCGAGGGCGACGGCGGCGAAGCCGGCTAGGCTCAGCCCTCGATCACCTCGCCGTACACGGCGACCGACTCGCCGACGTACTCGCGCCACTCGTCGAGCAGCGCGGCAAGCTCCGGGGCGTCGAGGCCCGCGCGGTACTCGTCGATCGACGTGACCTCGATCGTCTCGAGGTACTGGCAGGGCAGCTCGGCGCCGTCGATCACGTGGCCCTCGAGCCGTGCCACCACGTACGAGAGGATCGCCGGCTGGGCCCGCGCGACGGGATAGTCGCGCCGCCGGATCCACTCCTCGTACTCGGCCGTGTCGACGCTGTCCTTCAGGGTGTTGAGGAAAAACACGCGTTGAGCCACCCGCTCTCCTTTCGTCGCGTCAGATGCGTGGAAAGACCTCGCGCGCGGTCAGCTCGAGCACCTCGGCGCTCTGCTCGAGCGGGAACGGCCAGAGGCCGATCGTGTCGGAGCCGGCGTCGAGGAAGGCGCGGAGCTTGGCCGCGCACTCGTCGGGGTCGCCGGCGATCACGAGGTCGTCCAGCCAGGCGTCCGGCATCTCGCGGGCGATCCGCTCCGCGCCGCCGGGGAGCAGCGCGCCGACCTCGTCCACGATCCCGTAGACGTGCGAGAGCGCGTTGTCCGGCATCGCCTCGAGGTAGAAGGCCGTCACCTGCCGCAGGGCCTCCTTCGCGGCCGCTCCGTCCTCCAGGCAGGAGTACAGCGCATAGGTCGTCACCTGGTGGTGGCCGCTGCGTCCGCCGACGCTCATCCCCTCGGCGATTCGCTGCCGCGCCCAGCGGATGTAGTCGACGCCGGCGAGCACCGAGAGCACGGTGCCGTCCGCGATCTCGCCCGAGAGGCGCAGCCCCTTCTCGTTGACGAGCCCCATGTAGATGGGGAGGGCCTCCGCGGGCTTGTACGTCAGCTCGACCCGGTCGAACGCGAAGACGTCGCCGGCGACGGTCACCTCCTCGCCGTCGAGCAGGCGGCGCAGGCTCGTGACGCACTCGCGCAACGCCGTCAGCGGCGAGCGTGGCATGAGTCCCATCTGGTCGAGCCAGAGCGGCACGCCGAGGCCGACGCCGGGACGCACGCGGCCGGGATGGAGCCGTGACATCGCTGCGAGCTCCATCGCGAGCAGCGCCGGATGACGCGTGACGGCGGACACGATACCGAGCCCGACGGGGAGCTCCTGCGTGGCGGCGAGGGCCGCCGTGACGCTGGCCATCGCGCCGGTGAAGAAACAGTCCTCCGAGAACCAGAGCTCGCCGTAGCCGAGACGCTCGGCGAGCTGTGCCATGGGGACGATGTCCTCGGGCGCCATATGGCTGCCGAGCACGAGGCCGACCGGGGAGCGGGAGTCGGGCATGTCAGCCTCCATTCAACGGATCCGGGATTGACAGGGCCGCATGAGATGCGGCCCCTACATGGGTAGACGCGGCCGGCGTGCTGACCCGCTTCGTGAGGATCGCCCCGTTGTCATTCGAGGTGTAGGGGCCGGATCTCATCCGGCCCGTCGCCGGTCGACGCCGATGACGAGGTTGCCGTACGCGTCGACTCCGACCTCCTGGCCCGGATGAACGAGCGCGGTCGTCGTCTCCTCCTCGATCACGAGCGGGCCCTCGGCCGCGAAGCCGGCCGGGAGATCCTCCCGCTGGAGCACGGCGGTCTCGTGCACGCCGTCCACGTCGAAGTCGACGAGCCTACGGCCCTTCGGCTCCGGGGAGGCGACGCCGCCCTGCCACGGCGCGAGCGCAGGCTTCGGTGTGCGCCGGTGCGTCGCGAGATGGAAGGTGACGAGCTCGATCGGCGTGTCCACGAGCGAGAAGGTGTACTTGCGCCGGTGCTCGGCGTGGAAAGCCAGCTCGATCGCGGCCAAATCGGTAGGGCCGGCGGCGACCGGCACGCGCACGGCGTGCTCCTGGCCGCCGTAGCGCATGTCGACGGAGCGGGCGTGGTCGAGGCCGCCGGGCGCCGTCCCCTCCTCGGCGAAGCGAGCCTCCGCCTCGAGCTCGAGCTCGGCGAAGAGGGCGTCGAGCTCGGCGCCGTCGGTCTGCGAGGTGCGCAGCACGCGTGTCTGGACGAGATCGAGCCGGGGCTCGGTCAGCAGCATCCCCCAGGCCGAGAACACACCTGAGCGGGGCGGGACGACGACCTTCTTCACCCCGAGCTCGGCGCCGAGGGCCGCCGCGTGCATGGCGCCTCCACCGCCGCAGGCGACGAGCACGAAGTCGCGCGGGTCGTAGCCGCGCCGTACCGAGACGAGCTTGAGCGCGTTGATCATGTTCGCGTTGACGAGCCGGATGACCCCGTTCGCGAACTCGGCCTCGTCCATGCCGAGCCGGGCGCTCAGCTGTCCCATGGCGTCGCGCGCGAGATCGGGATAGACGGGTAGCCGCCCGCCCAGGACGTACTCGGGGTCGAGGACGCCCGCGAGCAGCTTCGCGTCGGTGACGGTCGGAAGGAGCCCGCCGCGCCCGTAGCACGCGGGCCCGGGGTCGGCTCCAGCGCTCTTTGGCCCGACCCTGAGCGCTCCGCCGTCGTCGATCCATGCGATGCTGCCGCCCCCGGCGCCGATCTCGACGATGTCGACGACCGGCACCATGAGCGGGTAACCGGCGAAGGTCGGGCTCCACCCGATCCTGTACTCGGTCGTCGTCCTCGGCTCCCCGCCGAGGATGAGAGAGCACTTCGCCGTGGTTCCCCCGATGTCGAGGAAGATCGCGTCCGGCTCGCCGATCTGCTCGGCGACGCGGGCCGCGCCGATGACGCCTCCCGCGGGCCCGGACTCGACGAGGGAGATGGGCCGCTGCCGCGCCGCCTCAGCGGTCGCCGTGCCGGCGCTCGACTGCATGACGTGGAATCCTCCGCGCAGGCCGCTGCCCGCGAGCGCCGCACCGAGGTCGTCGAGATAGCCGGCGACGGCGGGCTGCACGTAGCCGTTGAGTACCACTGTGCTCGTGCGCTCGTACTCTCGCCACTCGCGGGTGATCTCCGAGGAGATCGAGACGTGCGCGTCGGACAGGAGCTCGAGGAGGCGATCGCGCACGGCCAGTTCGTGCTCGGGGTGCGCGTAGGCGTGCAGGAAGCAGACGGCGATCGCCTCGACGCCCTGCGCGCGGCATGCGTCTGCGACGGCGTCGAGCTCGGCGAGCTGGAGCGGAACGAGGACGTCGCCGTGGCGGTCGACACGTTCGCTCACCTCGAAGCGCAGCCGCCGCGGCACGAACGGCTCGGGCTTGCGGCAGACAAGGTTGTACATATCGGGTCGGTTCCCGCGGCCGATCTCGAGCACGTCGCGGAAGCCGCGCGTGGTGACGAGCGCGGTCAGGGCACCGGTGCGCTCGGTCAGAGCGTTGATGACGACCGTCGTGCCGTGGATGAGGCGCCCCACGTGTTCGAGGGGGACATCGCCGTCGGTCAGGCTGGCGAGCACGCCCTCGGCCAGGCGCGCCGGGGTCGTCGATGCCTTCGCGATGCCGAGGTCACGCGTCTCGGTGTCGAAGAAGACGAGGTCGGTGAAGGTACCGCCGATGTCCGTCGCGGCGACGAGGCTCATTCGGCGGCCTCCGTTCCGTGACCGGCCCGGCGTGGCCGGCTCGTAGCGTGACGCCGCAACCCGGCCGTCTCGTCCTCGACGACCCGCCCTGACGCCTCGTCGATCGCGACGCCGTAGACGGAGCGTGCCTGCGCTGCGGTGACGTAGCCGTCGAGCACGTCGGCGAGCACCAGCGCCGGCTCGCGCTCGAGCGGGTCCCCGTGGCCACCTCCTGTTCCAGTGACGACGCGGACTCGATCCCCGGGCTCGAGCTCGATGTGGGCGATGCGGCCCCGCCGGATCAGCGTCCCGTCCAGTTTCTCGTACTCGAGGTAGTTGTTCGAGCCCTCCTGCCCGCCGGCCATTGACCAGGGGCGGCGGTGCCAGCCGCCGAGGCTGCCGTAGCCCGATGCCCGCTCGACGTCGAGAAGCCTGTACTCGCGAACGACGCCGAGGCCGCCGCGGCGACGGCCGGCGCCGGCGTCGACGTCCGCGTTCAGCTCGTAGCGCTCGACGTGGATCGGGAAGCGTGCTTCGGCCACCTCGACCGGGAAGTTGTACGTGTCGCCGTCGGTCGTCGCGATGAGCGCGTTCTCGCCGTCCTTGTCCACGCCGGCGCCCCAGCCGCCGACGCTCGGCTCCGCGAGAACGAAGACCTCGCCGGGACGATCCGTGCCGACGATGTACGCGGCGCACAGGCTCGCGTAGCTCCCGGCCGGAAGCCGATCGGGGACGACCGGGGCCAGCGCCTTCCAGACGAGCTCGGTGGCGAACGCCGACGCCTCGTAGTACCAGCCCGTCGGTGCCGGCGGGTCCGCGCTGAAGACCGTGCCCGGCGAGACGAGCAGCTCGAAGGGCCGGAAGAAGCCGTCGTTGCTCCGCGCCGACGGGCTCGTGATCGCGCGGACGACCGTCTTGCAAGCCGAGAGGAGCGCCCCGGTGCTGCAGTTCACCGGCCCCGCCGTCTGCGGCGCGGTGCCGGTGAAGTCGGCGACGAGCGAGTCGTCGGTGACCGTGACCGCGACCTGGATGGGAATCAGGTCGTCCGTCAGCCCGTCGCCGTCGATCACGTCCTCCGCGACGTACGTCCCGTTCGGGACCCGCCTCAGCTCGGCCCGGGCGATCTGCTCGCCGTGGTCGAGGATCGCGTCGAAGGCGGACGCGAGCGCGTCGGTGCCGTAGCGCTCGCAGGCCTCGGCGACGCGCTGCTCGCCGATCGCGGTCGCCGCCGCCGATGCGTTCACATCGCCCATGGCGACGAGCGGCAGCCGAACGTTCGCCCGGATGATGTCGAGGATCGCCTCGTCGACCTCGCCCTCGCGGTAGAGCCTGACGCACGGGAGCTGGAGGCCCTCTTGGTAGATCTCCGTCGAGTCGGGCGAGATGCTGCCCGGCACCTTGCCGCCGATCTCGATCCAGTGCGTAATCGCCACTGCGAACGCGACGAGCTCGCCGCCGTGGAGGATCGGCCGGACGAGGCACACGTCGCACGTGTGCGTCCCGCCCTCGTACGGGTTGTTGGTCATGTAGACGTCGCCGGCGCGCATCGACTCGAGGCCGAACTTGCGGATCGTCGCCTCGACCTGCGGCCCGAACGTCCCCGTGAAGAGCGTCAGCCCGTTGGTCTGCGCCACTACCTGCGCGCGCCGGTCGGTGATGCCGCACGCGAAGTCGAGCACCTCGTACACGATCGGGCTCATGCTCGTCCGCGCGAGCACGACCGCCATCTCGTCCGCGGCCGCGTGGAGCTTGTCCTTGAGGATCTCCAGCGTGAAGGCGTCAGGTGCCGCCCCGGCTGCCGGGGGCGCGCGGGCGGGACGGCTGGGTGCTGGCCTCGGTCAACTCGCGGGGATCATGCCGCACGGCGTGTCGGGCCGAGCCGGCGAGGAGTGGGAGGGCCTGGGCGACTCGGCTAGAATCGTCCTTGCGCGGGGCTATAGCTCAGCTGGGAGAGCGCCTGGATCGCACCCAGGAGGTCGTCGGTTCGAGTCCGACTAGCTCCACTCGCCCGTGTAGAACGTGCACGCAGACCCGGCAAGCGGGTACAAGCGGCTGCTCCGATCGCTCGAGGAAGAAACGGTCCTCACTCGAGCCTCGAACCGCGGATCGCCGGGACTCGCGGTCAGCGTTCCGCGCTCGACCCGAATCGCGAGACCACGAGCACGAAAACGAGGGCGGGCGTGCCGAGGATCATGATGAGGGCGAGTTGGTACAGGCCCACCGTCGGCGCGACGAGGTTCGCGAGCAGCAGCGCTTGATCGGCGACCGCGACCAGCACGAACGGAGCCATCTCGATGATCAACGCACGTCGCGAGAGGTCGTGTCGAACCTTTGGCCACCGCGTCCAGGACGTCCCTGCCCTGACCTGATGACCGTAGAAGACGACGATGAGGAGCCCAGCGCTCATAAGGCGGAGAGCCACGGACTCGCCGATCAAGTCGGCCAACGGAAGGAGCGGGAGCGCGCCGAACAGGCTCGTCAGCGCGTACAGGATGATCGCGTTGACCTGTGCCACCTCGTATGCCTTCCACGCTGCATCGTGCGGCGCAGCGCGAGGTAGAGGCCGGCGAACCCGGCGAAGCTCATGCTGACCCCGGCGATCGCGTAGAAGAGGGCCGGGTAGCTCACCTCGCTGAATCTATGACCGACCCGTCGGCTCATGGGGCCGGTCACCAGCGCCCGCCGCGCATCCGGGGAGCCGGCTGCGGGCTCCGTCGCCTGATCGCGATCAGCCGCGAAGCGATGCGACCACGCGGCGGTGCTCGCGCATCGTCTCCATCGGCTCCGCGCCTGGTTGCCGGCCGAACCCGCAGTACATCGCCACGCCGAAGTCGTCGAGGAATCTCGACGCGGTTCGATGTCGCCGCTCGAGGCCGGCCTCCCCGTCGACCGGCAGCACGATTCCGAGGAAGACGCGCGCGTCGCCCGGCTCGAGATCCGAAAGCGGCCGGAAGAAGCTCTCGTCCTCGCTCCGCAGGTACCTCGGTCCGGCCAGGTGGAGCCAGTCGACGGTGCGCCCGGACTCCGCGACGGCGTAGTTCGCCATGCGTACGAGGAGGCCCATGTCTCGCGCCTCGTACATCGGCCACTCGGGGAACGTGCCGTAGCAGAGGTGGTAGCCGACTGGCACATCTTCCGGGATCAGCCGTGTCAGCCGCGACACGGGCCCCGTGAACCGCTCCCACGCGCCGTCGTCCATCCACGCGACGACGCCCTCGATGTCGAGCACCTCGTAGCAGACGTCCCACTGGATCGCGAGCTCGCTCGCCGGGATCTCCGACGTCAACCGCTCGAGCTCGCGGCGGACGAGGTCCTCGAACGCGGGGCCGGCGATCGCGTAGTCGGCCGCGAAGTCGGCCTTGAAGCCGTTCAGCGCGCTCGACGGGAACGGCAGTCCGATCTGGAAACGCAGGTGCGACGGGATCACACCCTGATGCTTCAGCTCGCGGAACGTCTCGTAGGAGGTGATCGCGTCATCGATACGGGGCCACGACTCCCAATGCAGCTCCGCCACGCCGGCACGGATCTTGAACACCGGTGTCTCGTACGCGTGACGGGGAATGCCCGTCGGGGATTCGGTCTCCTGCAGGGTCTCGACGTCCGGGTGCGGTCGTACGAGCCGCTCTCGCTCGTAGCCGACCCATGCGCGCCGCGGTCCCGTCTCGCCGTCCGGCAGCGCGAATACCAGGTCGGCGAAGAGCTCCGCTCCTGCCTGGAAGGCCTCCTCCGTCGAGTCGGCGGGCAGGCTGCCCACCAGTAGCAGCTCGCTCTGAGCTCGCGTTGTCATCGCTCCTCTCCTCCACGGGTTCTCGACGCTTCCAGGAGTATCGTGCTCCGAGAACCCTCGGCAGCCCCGGCGCCGACCCGAGCTGGCTCTTCTGTTGGCCGATACGTGGTCCGTGCCATCCGACGAGGAAACGGCAGCCGACCGAGCGATGCGGCGGTCATCGTCCTCTGTACCGTCATCGTTGTCCGGTATTGGAGCCCGAAAAAGTAGACAGGGAGGCGGCGGTCCGTGAGCTCCGACAGCCCGGGTCAGCGCTCATCTGCTCACCGCGAAGTGTTCCGAACGCTTGCAGCGCGTGCCAACAAGCTTCTCTCTGTTTCTGGCGAGGTCGCTTGAGTACCTCGGCCCCGTATGGGTCAACCTGGGCTCGCCGTTGATGAGAGGCCCTAGCTAGAGGAGGTCGGCTCGACGACGTCGGCTCTGTTAGGGCAATCGTTCTGGTGCTCTGCGAGCAGAGCCGGGCCACGATACTTCTCCGTGACCGCGACCCAGCCGCAAGCCTCGCACGCGATCTCCCGCTCGGCCGCCTTGAGGACCCGCCGGGCGCGCGCTGCCTCGCCTGCCGGGCAATCATGCTCCTCGAACTCACGAAGCGCCCAGCGCAGCGAAGGTCGCTCCCAACGTCGACCGCAAATACCGCACGATGCAACGCCGGGGTTGTCGAGTGCCCGCTCGGCCTCCTCCCGACGTCTCGCGCTACCCCACACCATCCTGCCGACTCTACCCCGGCGCGAAGAGGTCGCCCGTTCACGGGCCAGCGTCCCTACGCCAGACGCGCGGAGGAGATCCTCTACATCGTGGCCGGCGAGGCGGAGGCCGAGGTCGGCGACGAACGCGGTCGCCACGGGCGACCTCGCCGTCATCCCCGGCCATGGGCCCGCGCGATCTCGTCAAGGGCGGCGACGAGACCGTGGGCCGGGTTCTGACCTACATGCCGCTGGCGCTAGAGCCCGACACGAGGTCGGCAGTCCGGCCATGGCGGAACTCCACGAGTGCCAGCCTGCCGAACTCGCGTGGGCGGTAGCACTACACGGCTTGCACCACCCTCACCCCCTCGACGCGGTGAAGCGCGCGGCGGGCTCAGTGCGTGAACGGAGGCCGAGCACCCCGACGAGATCTTCACTGTTTGAAAGAGTTCCATTCGCCTCTTGCGTCGGTCCGATCCGTTGCCTGCGGGAAGCCAGGGCGAGCTAGCGTGCCTCGAGTGGCTTGCCGAGCGGCCGCGCTTCTCGTCTCCACCTGAGCCACGCTGCGGGCACGTGGGGCGTGGTAGCGGCGACGAAGAGCACCGCGAACGTCAAGCCGAGCACCCCGTAGCCGCCGAAGGCGAGCGCCGCGCCGCCCAGGCCGGCGCCGATGAGGTACCCGAACTGGACGACGGCCGCGCGAATGCTCATCGCCGCCAGCTTCCGATCCGGTGCGAGGGCGATGCCGAGCGTGCTTCCCGCGAGCGTCCGCGCGCCGGCCAGTGCGCCGAGCAGCCCGAAGATGGCGGCGCTCTGCCACAGGTTGACGCGGACGGTCCCCAGGACCGCGATCGACACGGCCGCGGCGAGCCCCAGACCGACGAGGAGCCGGCTCGCGTGGCGGTCGGCGAAGCGGCGTGCCAGCATGTTCCCGGGGAAGTAGGCGGCACCGCCGGCCGCCAGCACGAGGCCGGTCGCGCTCGTCGACAGGCCGTAGGACTCGACGAAGAGCGCGCCGCCGTAGACGAGCGTGCCGGTCCAGGCCGAGAAAGCGAGCAGCTCGCCGAGCGCCCAGCGCCGCACGGCGCGGTCGCGCAGGAGCGTCCGCACACCGCCCCCGGCGGGGGGCCGTGTGGGGGAGGCGGGCCCGAGCCGGACGGCGACCCACGCCGCCAGCCCGGCGGCGAGCGGGACCGCGAAGCCGAGCCGCCAGCCCGCCTCTCCGAGAGCGCCGACGGCCGGCATCCCTACCGCCCAGGCCGCCGCCTGGCCGAGGAGCGCCCACGAGAGGAGGCGAGAGCTCTTCCCCGGTGCTGCCCACTCGCCCGCCGCTGCGGTGCCGCCGCTCAGCAGCAGCGCCACCGCAGCGCCCGTCACGCACTGGCCAGCGCCAGCAGGCCGAGCCCGGGCGCGAGCGCCGAGCCCAGCGAGCCGAGCATGAGCAGCGCGACTCCGGCGCCGAGCAGCGTGCGCAGCCCGAGCCGCCCCCCGAGGGCGGCGATCGCGAGGCAGGTGACGCCCGCGACGAGGCCGGCCAGCGTCCGAAGCTGGCCGAGGTTCGCGGTCGTGACGCCGAAGTCCTCGGCGACCCGGACCAGAACCGGTGGCAACGAGATCAGGCCCGCCTGCGACGCGAAGAGGCACACGAACACGGCGATCTCGGCCGGCAGCCGCCGGCCGGTTCTGCTGCGACCCAGCCCTCCGAGCCGGTTGGGTGTCACTCCTAGGTCCATGGCACGAAGAGAACAGGGCGTCACCCCGGCGCCGGTGGGAGCGCGGGTAAATGCCGGGTAATCGCACGGAGGCCGCCTCGGAAGGTGCCTGCTAGGGTGCCGGAGCGGAGCGCCAGACGATGGACGTTCGGATCCTCGGCCCTTTCGAAGTGAGGGAGAGCGGGCGCCTTCTCGCGCTCGGCCGGGGAAAGCAGACGGCGCTCCTTGCCCGCCTCGTCCTCGACGCCAACCGCGTCGTCTCCGTGGACGTTCTCATCGACGACCTGTGGGGTGAGGATCCTCCCGAGACCGCCGTGAAGATGGTGCAGGTCTACGTCTCGAAGCTGCGCAAGCTGCTGCCGGCGGAGACGCTGCGCACCCGCGCGCCGGGGTACCTCCTCGAGCTGCCGCCCGGCGCGGTGGATCTCGAGCGCTTCGAGGCGCTCCTCGCGGAGGGCCGCAGCTCGCTCGCCGCCGGGCGGGCGGACGAGACCTCAGCGCTGCTGCGCGAGGCCCTGGATCTCTGGCGCAGCCCCGCCCTGGCCGAGTTCGAGGAGCCCTTCGCACTCATCGAGACGGCACGTCTGGGAGAGCTGCGGCTATCCGCGCTCGAGGAGCGGATCGACGCCGATCTCGAACTCGGCCTCCACGCCGAGCTCGCGAGCGAGCTCGAGGCGCTCGTCGCTCGCCATCCGCTCCGCGAACGGCTGCGCGGTCAGCACATGCTCGCCGTCTACCGCATCGGACGCCAGGCCGACGCCCTCGCCTCCTATCAGGCGTTTCGCCTGCGCCTCTCCGAGGAGCTGGGGATCGAGCCCTCGAGCCGGCTCAGGGAGCTCGAGCGGCGGATCCTGCGGCAGGACCGCGATCTCGAGGCCGTTGGAGGAGTCCAGCCGGCGCCCACCGCCGCAAGCGAGGCCGAGCCCGGAGCGCTCCCCGTCCGTCACGCGACCAGCGACGGGGTCAGCATCGCCTACCAGGTCGTCGGCGAGGGGCCGCTCGACCTCGTGCTCGTGCACGGCTGGGTGTGCCCGTTCCAGCCCGGCTGGGAGAACCCACGAATCGCGTCCTTCTACCGACGCCTTGCCGCGATGGGCCGGCTGATCCTCTTCGACAAGCGGGGGACGGGTCTCTCCGACCGGGTGTCGCCGGAGAACCTCCCCGACCTCGAGACTCGCATGGACGATCTGCGCGCCGTCATGGACGCGGCAGGGTCGCGCCGTGCCGTGCTCGTCGGCGTCTCGGAAGGAGGGCCCATGTCGGCGCTCTTCGCCGCCACCTACCCCGAGCGGACGGTGGCGCTCGCCCTCATGGGAACGTTCGCGCGGCGCATGTGGGCTCCCGACTACCCGGCCGGGCTCAAAGAGGAGACGTGGCAGAGCCGTCACGCGCTGAAGGCTCCCGAGGCGGGCGAGGACTGGGGTCTGGCGGTTACGCGCACGTGGCTCGCCCGGGTGGCACCGGCGGCCTCGCGCGACGAGGAAGCCGTCCGCTGGTACGCCTCGTACGTCGTCCGCGGCGCGAGCCCCGGGGCCGAGCACGCCCTCGACCTGATGAACAGGGAGATCGACGTCCGCCACGTCCTGCCCGCGATCCGGGTGCCCACCCTGCTCATCCACCGCTCCCAGGAGACGAAGCGCGACGCCACCCGCTTCATGGGCGAGCACATCTCGGGCGCGCGGACGATCGAGCTGCCGGGAGACGATCACCTGCCCTGGGAGGGTGACCAGGATGCCCTGCTCGACGAGATCGAGCACTTCGTGGCTGGTCTCCAGCCGCGCCGCCAGCGAGGAGGCAGAGCTCGATCGCGTCCTCGTGACGCTCCTGTTCGCCCACCTCGCCCGACCGGCGGGAGACGAGGCGCCCGGCGAGACGCTGATCGACCGTCACGGAGACGTCATCCGCGCGCAGCTCGCCCGCTTTCGCGGCCGAACCGTCCGGGGGAGCGACGGGCTGCTCGCGGTCTTCGACGGCCCGGCCCGCGCGATCCGTTGCGCCTGCGCGATCGCCGGCGAGCTGCGAGCGCTCGGCTCCGAGATTCGCGCGGGCCTGCACACCGGCGAGGTGCTGCTCGCGAACGGGGACGTTCAGGGCGTTGCCGTCGAGATGGGAGCTGCGGTCGCCGCGAAGGCGCTGCCCGGCGAGGTGCTCGTCTCCCGGACGGTCAAGGACCTCGTCGCGGGCTCCGGCCTTCAGTTCGACGACCGCGGGCGGCACGAGCTAGAAGGCATCCCGGACGTGTCGCAGCTCCTGGCTGTGCGGCCTCCTGCCTGACGAGAGGGTCGGAGCCAGCTGTCCTTCGCTAAGAGCGCTCTGCCCAGCCGTGTGGGGTTAGACCGGTGCGAGGCCGCGCGCCTTGCGGCTGGCGGCGGTCTGGCGTCGCTGAGCGGAGAGCTCCGCCTTACGAAGCCGCACGTGCTCCGGCGTGACCTCGACGCACTCGTCCTCGCGGATGTACTCCATGGCCTGGTCGAGCGAGAGCGGTCGCGGCGGGATGAGGCGTACGAGCTCTTCCGCGGTCGAGGAGCGCATGTTGGTCAGCTTCTTCTCCTTCGTCGCGTTGACGTCGAGATCCTCGGCGCGGGCGTTCTCGCCGACGATCATCCCTTCGTAGACGTCGACGCCCGGGCCGACGAAGAGGGAGCCGCGCTCCTGGAGGTTCAGCAGCGCGAACGCGGTGGTCCTACCGCGTCGGTCGGCGACCAGTGCGCCGGTCGGCCGCTTGCGTAGCTCCCCGAACCAGGGCTCGAAGCGCTCGAAGACGTGGTGGAGGATGCCCGTGCCGCGCGTCTCCGTCAGAAACTCCGTCCGGAAGCCGACGAGACCGCGCGCGGGAACGAGGACGTCCATCCGCACCCAGCCGCTGCCGTGGTTGACGAGCGCCTCGGTGCGGCCCTTGCGAAGCGCGAAGAGCTGCGTCACCACGCCGAGGTACTCCTCGGGCGCATCGATCGCGACACGTTCGACCGGCTCGTGTACGACACCGTCGATATGCCGCGTTACGACCTGGGGCTTGCCGACGGTCAGCTCGAAGCCCTCGCGGCGCATCTGCTCCACGAGGATGGCGAGCTGAAGCTCCCCACGGCCCTGAACCTCCCACGTGTCGGGACGCTCGGTCGGGAGGACGCGCAACGAGACGTTGCCCACGACCTCTGCGCGGAGCCGGCTCTCGACCACGCTCGCCGTCACCTTGTCGCCGGCAAGGCCCGCCAGGGGGGATGTGTTGATGCCGATCGTCATGGACAACGACGGTTCGTCGACGGCGATCAGCGGCAGCGGGCGCGGGTCGTCCGGGTCGGCGAGCGTCTCGCCGATCGTCACCTCGGGGATGCCGGCCACCGCGATGATCTCCCCGGGCCCTGCCTCCTCCGCCTCGACCCGGTCGAGCGCCTCGGTGACGTACAGCTCGGTCACCTTCATGCGCTCGATCGTCCCGTCGGAGCGGCACCACGCCACCTGCTGCGCCCGCCGGATCGTCCCCTGGAGGACGCGGCAGAGGGCGAGCCGACCGACGTAGGGGGAGGCGTCGAGATTCGTGACCAGCGCCTGCAACGGATGCCCGTCCTCGTAGGTCGGCGCCGGGATGCGCTCGAGAACGAGATCGAGCAAGGGCTGCAGGTCGGGGCCGAGCGCGTGCGGGTCGGAGTCGAGCGACGCGCGGCCTGCCTTCGCGTTGCAGTAGACGATGGGGAATTCGATCTGGCTTTCGTCTGCATCGAGATCGAGGAAGAGCTCGTAGACCTCGTTGACAACCGCCCCGATCCGCGCGTCTGGCCGGTCGACCTTGTTGATCACGAGGATCACGGGCAGCCGCGTCTCGAGCGCCTTGCGGAGCACGAACCGTGTCTGCGGCAGTGGGCCTTCGCTTGCGTCCACGAGCAGGAGCACGCCGTCGACCATCGTCAGGCCACGCTCGACCTCGCCACCGAAGTCGGCGTGACCCGGCGTGTCGACGATGTTGATCTTCGTCCTGCCGTAGCGAACGGCCGTGTTCTTGGCCAGGATGGTGATGCCCTTCTCGCGCTCGAGGTCCATCGTGTCGAGCACCCGCTCGGCGACGTCCTGGTTGGCGCGGAAGGCACCGGACTCCCACAGAAGGGCGTCGACGAGCGTCGTCTTCCCGTGGTCGACGTGCGCCACGATCGCGACGTTGCGGATGTCGGAGCGGCTAGGCACCGACCGAGGGTAGCGACAAGGGGCCAGGCGGCCGAGCGGAACAACGCCAGACCCGCGCGTCGTCAGGTGGCCGTAGGGCGGTGTGGCGTGGCTGCAGCGTCGACGAGCGCGGTAATGAGCTTGGCCGCGTCTGGCCGCTTCATACCGTTGGTCGTGAGTGAGTGCCAGGTGGGGAAGGCAAGGGCATGGCGCAATGCGCCGACGAGGAGTAGTCGTCTACGGCCGCGGACTGGACGGCCGACGGTGAGGATCTCGGCCGCTTCGTCGAGGTAGGCATGCAGCGGGGCCACGGCGTCGCGTGCGAAGTCGTCGAGCTCGGCGTCGCGGAGGACGTTCCTGAGCATCGGCTCGGTGCGCTCGTAGTAGGCGTGGAGCTCGTCGAGCGCCTGCGCGAGTCGCTGGTGCGGGTCGCGAATCGCGCGCCAGGAGCCGAGATCGGGCCACGGGTTGGCGGCGAAGTAGTGGGTCGAGCAAGCTACGAACAGGTCGGCCTCGGTGGGAAAGTGGCGGTAGAGCGTGCGGCGCTCCACGCCTGCGCGCCTGGCGACCGCGCTCAGCGTCGTGCGGGACGGCCCGACGGTTCCGTGCAGCTCGATCGCCGCCTCGGTGATCCGCAGGTGCGTCTCGGCCATCTCCTCGGCGCGCTTCTTCAGCTCGTACTTGCGCCTGGGTGTGTTTTCGCGACTCATAGCAGTGTCACCAATCTTGACATATCCGTCAGAGGGGAGTAGTGTCGCATTTCCGTGACTCACTATTGTATATCGAAAGGAGATCGAAGATGGAGCCGGACGTGACGGTCAAGCGGGTCGATGAGATGGAGTCGATCTGGGGCGGGAGCTTCGTGCGTGCTCGCGCGTCGCTCGGAGCGAGCTCGTTCGGGATGAACGTGCTGAACCTGCCGCCGAACTACGACCAGTACTTCGTCCACAACCATGTGGACCCGCCGGTCTCGGATGATCTGGAGGAGATCTATACGGCGCTGAGGGGCAGGGCGACGCTGCATGTCGCCGGTGAGGAGCACGTTCTCGAGCCGGGCGTCTTCGCCAGAGTCGGCGCCGCAGAGACTCGCAACGTCACGACAGGCCGCGAGGGGGCCCAACTCCTCTGCATCGGCGGCACGCCCGGGAAGGCGTACGAGCCGTTGCCGATCGTCGAGCTCGGCGGCCCAGAGAGCCTCTAGCAAGCCCATCCCACGAGTAGAAGGAGGAAGCCATGTCCACAGCCACGCCAGAGCAGGTGCTCGAATCGATCGTCGAGGGAATCAACAGCGGGAATCTCGACTCTCTCATGTCCCTGTACGAGAGCGAGGCAGCGTTCGCGACCCAGCCGGGCAGTCTCGCTCACGGCTTGCCCGGCGTCCGTGAGGCGCTGACCGGCTTCATCTCGATGAGGGGCAAGCTCGACCTCGAGGTGACACGAGTCCTCGAAGTGGACGACCTGGCCCTCGTGATCGGCGTCTGGTCGTTCGACGGCACAGGACCAGACGGCGAACCGGTGCATCTGGAGGCAAGGAATGCGGATGTGCTGCGTCGTCAGACCGACGGCACCTGGCGCTTCGTGATCGACAATCCCTGGGGAACAGACTGAACAGCCGAGTGGGGCGAGAGGCCGCAGGACGACACGCTGGATACCGAGCGGTCTGAGGCCCGCCACAGTGGCGGGCCTCAGCCGTCGTGGCGTGCCTACGCAGCTCCGGTGGCAGCGGGTGCTGCCCCGAGTGCCTCCATGCGCAAGCCGTCAGTCGGCCGGACGCAGGCCGGCGTCGCTTGCGAGAGCCTCACCCCCCGCGGACCCCGCTCTGGCGAGCGCGTTCGCCGTCGCCCGATCCGTCTCGGGCCGTGCGAACGTGCAGCGTGGCACGGCCGCGCTTGCCCGCGGGCTCGACGATCCCGATTATCCGCAGGCAGTAGAGCGTGCGCTGCGCCAGCAGCGTGCTGCATCCGAGAAGGGCCGCGAGGTCGCGCGTGCTGAACGGCTCGAGCGGCAGCGGAGGCAGGGCGGCGAGGATGTCCTCCGGCGTCCGCCACACGACACGGTCGAGAACCTCGACCAGCCGCCGCTCTCCCGGGTCTCGGGTGCGACTCCGAATCGTCGTCGGCTGCGGGCGGCGGATGTGTTCCTCACGCAGCAGCAGCACCTCGATCGTGAGATTCGGGTGAGTCAGCAGCGACGGGAACGCGACCAGCTTGTCGAACACCGCCGCCGCCGTCGCCCGCTTCGGCGACCGCCGGGCACTGATCACCTGGCCGTGCTCGTCGACCCGAACGATCCGGCGCTCGGCCGCGACCGGGTGCACGACCCGAATGCGGTGCTCGTCGAGCAGCGCGTCGAGCTTGGTGCCGAGCGCACCGAAACCCCCCGTCTGCACCTCGACCAGCTCGCCGTCGGCACGGACGAGGTCGACCACGAACCGCCCCACCGGCACCTCCAGACGGTCGCCCGGCTCGGCCAGCAGAGCCTTCACCGCGGCGTGAAGCGGCCCCTCGCGCATCACCCCGATACTCGCCACGGCGGCACAGGCTACGTGCTGACTGCGCTTCGGTTGAGGCCTCCCGCCCGATGTCCGTGATCTGCCTGCGCTACTCAGCGATCGATGAGTTGCTGCAGGTGTTCCGGGTAGCGAGCTCCCTGGGGCGTGATCTGCGAGGCGGCGCTCTCGATCTCGTCGAGATCCTCGGCGGCGAGCTCGAGGTCGGCTGGTGCGATGTTCTCTTCCAGCCGTTCCCGCTTCGTGGTGCCGGGGATGGGGACGATCCACGGCTTCTGGGCGAGCAGCCACGCGAGCGCGATCTGGGCGGGTGTCGCGTTCTTCCGTTCCGCGATTCTGGCGAGCAGCTGGACGAAGGATCGGTTGGCTTTCCGTGCCTCGGGCTCGAAGCGGGGGACGGTATTGCGGAAGTCGGAGCTGTCGAAGCTCGTGTTCTCGTCGATCGTGCCCGTCAGGAAGCCCTTACCAAGAGGGCTGAAGGGGACGAAGCCGATCCCGAGCTCCTCGAGCGCCGGCAGGAGCTCCGCCTCCGGTTCTCTCCACCACAGCGAGTATTCGCTCTGGACTGCCGTGATCGGCTGGACTGCGTGTGCGCGCCGAATCGTCTGCACACCTGCTTCGGACAGGCCGAAGTGCTTGACCTTTCCTTCCTCGATCAGGTCCTTGACCGCTCCCGCGACGTCTTCGATGGGCACGTCGGGGTCGACTCGGTGCTGGTAGAGGAGGTCGATGCTGTCGACCTTCAGCCGCTCGAGCGAGCCCTCGACAGCCTGCCCGATGTGCTCGGGTCGGCTGTTCAGGCCCCGCTGATGCTCGTTCGGGTCGATGTCGAAGCCGAACTTGGTCGCGATGACGACCTGCTCGCGGACCGGGGCGAGCGCTTCGCCGACGAGCTCTTCGTTCGCGAACGGGCCGTAGACCTCGGCCGTGTCGAAGAAGGTGACGCCGCGCTCGACCGCCGACCGGATGAGGGAGATCATCTCCTGCTTGTCGGCAGACGGCCCGTATCCGTAGCTCATGCCCATGCAGCCGAGCCCGATGGCCGAGACTTCCAGGTCTCCAAGCTTTCGCGTTCTCATTCCGCCTCCGTTCACGATTCGATATTGCTTGCATGACCACCACTGAAGCACGCCCCGGCTCCCGGTGACGGCCTCTCTTGGTCCAGGTACTTGCAGGGCCTCCCAACGTGCGGGGGGCGGCGTTACCCTCGTTTCTGTGGATACCAGGAGTGAGATCCGCGAGTTCCTGAGGTCGAGGCGCGCCAAGATCACGCCGGAGCAGGCGGGCTTGCGCACCTACGGCGAGAAGCGACGCGTCCCGGGGCTCCGCCGGGAGGAGGTCGCGCTCCTCGCCAGGGTCAACGTCCTGGCCGACGTGAGCGACCTCTAGGCGCGGCGCGTGTCCGACCCCGAGCGCCGGCTCGAGCGCGGCGACGAGCACCAGGTGACGCCGCTCGAGCTCTTCTTCGACCTCGTCTTCGTGTTCGCGTTGACGCAAGTCACGAGCCAGCTCGCGGACGACCCGACCTGGGGCGGAGTTCTCCGCGGGATGCTCGTCCTTGCGGCTCTCTGGCGAGTATGGGCCGTTTACGCCTGGTTGACGAGCACGCTGGACGTCGACGAGGGCGGTGTCCGACTGACGATGCTTGCCTCGACGGCGGCAATGTTCGGCGTCGCCCTGGCGGTGCCGGGCGCCTTCGGAGACGACGCTGTGCTGTTCGGCGTCGCCTACTTCCTCGTCCGCCTCCTTCATGTCGTTCTCTCGGCCATCGTCGCTCGCGATGACCCTGACCGTCGCAGCGCACTTCGCCGGTTCGCGCCGACGGGGATGCTCGGCGCCTCGCTGCTCGTGGTCGCGGGCTTCCTCGAGGGAGACGCGCGCATCGCCGTGTGGGTGCTCGCGCTCGCGATCGACTACCTCGGCCCGTTCGTCATCGGTATGGGGCGCGGCTGGCGAGTCGCTCCGGAACATTTCGCCGAGCGGCACGGGCTGATCATCCTCATCGCCCTCGGCGAGTCGATCATCGCCGTCGGCGTCGGCGCCGGACTCGAGCTGGACGCCGGAGTCATTGCCGCGGCGACGCTGGGGATCGTGGTCGTCTCGGCGCTCTGGTGGCTCTACTTCGACGTGGCGGCGATCTTCGCGCGGAGGCGGCTCATGCGTGCGATCGGCATCGAGCGAGCGCGGCTCCAGCGCGACGCCTACAGCTTCCTCCACATGCCGATGATCGCCGGCATCGTTCTCTTCGCCCTCGGGCTCAAGACCACCCTCGGCCACCCCGGCGAGACGCTCGACACGGTGCCCGCGGTGGCGCTGTGCGGCGGCGCCGCGCTGTACCTGCTCGCACACATCGCGTTTCTCTTCCGAACGACCGGCCGAGTCTTCCGGCGACGCACCGTCGGGGCGGTCGTATTGCTCGCACTGATCCCTGCGGCGCGAGCGATGCCGGCGCTCGGGGCGCTCGCCGCGGTGAGCGCCGTGTGCTCGCTGGTGGTGGCGTACGAGGCTATCCGCCACCGCGAGCATCGACTGCAGGTCCGGCACCCCGAGCTTGCGGACTGAGGGAAGGCTGACGCGCCGAGGCGGTGGTTGCGCCGGTCGCGGCCGTTGCCCGAGCGTGACTAGGATGAGGCCCGCGTTACCTCCGGGCACGAATCGCACATGACTCACGCACCAGTCCGAATGGCCATCATCGGTGCGGGGATCTGGGGCACGAATCACGCACTGGCTCTCACCACGCACCCTCGGTGCACGGTCGCCGTCATCTGCGATCGGGACGAGGCTCGCGCGCGTGCGGCAGGCGAGCGATTTGGCTGCGCGTGGACGACCAACCTCGACGAGGTGGCGGCGAGCGACGTCGAAGCAGTGACCGTCGCGACACCCGACCACCTGCACCGCGAGCCCGTCGTCCGCATGCTGCTCGCGGGCAAGCATGTGATGGTCGAGAAGCCGCTCGCGACGAGCGTGAGCGACGGCCTCGCGATGGTTGGTGCCGCCGCGAAGTCGGAGCGGCACCTGATGGTCGACTTTCACGCGCGCTGGCATCCGCTCTTCATGGGCGCGAAGAGCTACGTGGATCGCGGCGATCTCGGCGCACCCGTGATGGCCTACGCGAGGCTGAGCGACACGATCTACGTGCCCACCGAGATGCTGCAGTGGAGCGGACAATCCGGCCCGGAGTGGTTCCTCTTCCCGCACACGATGGACATCGTGCGCTGGCTGTTCGGCCGCGACCCGGTCGAGGTCACGGCAAAGGGCTACCGCGGTGTGCTCGAGCGACGCGGCATTCCGTGCTGGGACGCGATCCAGGCCATCGTCGAGTTCGAGGGCGGCGCCTTCTGCACGTTCGAGACGTCGTGGATCGTGCCGGACAGCTACAGCAACGTCGTGGACAATCGGCTGTCGATCTACGGGGAGAAGGGCGGCCTCGAGATCAGAAACGAGCCGTCGCTCTGGGCCTTTACCGACCGTTTTCACACGCCGTTCTCGTCCGAGTCGGTGACGCGATACGGCAAGGTCTGGGGCTTTCAATACGAGCCGATCCGCTACTTCGCGGATTGCGTCGCCGACGGGCTCACGCCGGAGGCGAGCGGTGCCGACGGCCTCGTCGTGACCGCGATGATCGAGGCGACGCTGCGATCGCTCGCCGAGAAGTCACCGGTTAGGATCGCCGACGTGCTCGATGGACGTGAGGCAGGTCCGACCGGCTTGGCGAATGTGGAAGGGGCGCCTCGATGAGCGTGATGGACCGGTTCAGGTTGGACGGCAAGCGGGCGCTCGTGACCGGCGCGAGCCGTGGCCTCGGCCGGGTCATGGCGCTGGCGCTCGCCGATGCCGGCGCGGACATCGTCATCACCGGACGCACGGCCGAGACACTCGAGACGACCGCCGGCGAGATCCGGTCGCGTGGACGCAAAGCCGGGACGGTACAGGCAGACATGGGCGTGCCGGCCGAGTGCGAGGCCGCCTGTGAGCGCGTGCTTGCCGAGATGGGCCCGATCGACATCCTGGTCAACAACGTGGGCGGCCGCGAGATGAGCGTGCCAATCGCGACCGAGCCGCTCGACGTGTGGCAGAGATCGGTCGACCTGAACCTCACGAGCTGCTTTCTCGGTACGAAGATCATTGGCCAGGCGATGATCGAGCGCGGCCAGGGCGGCCGCATCATCAACATCGCGTCGATCAGCGGGCTCGTCGCGAACCGGGGCATCGGCGGACGAGACTACGAGACGACCAAGGCGGCCGTGCTGCACTTCACCCGGTGTGCCGCCGTCGACTGGGCGCCGCACGGGATCACAGTCAACGCGATCTGCCCGGGTCTCTTCATGACCGACAAGAACCTCGAGTGGAACGAGCGGCGGCCGGACGTGATCGATGCCTTCGTGGCGAACGTGCCGATGGGACGCGCCGGCGAGCCCGACGAGATCGGGCCGCTTGCCGTGTTCCTGGCGAGCCCCGCCTCGGGCTACGTCACAGGCGCCGCATACGTGATCGACGGGGGATACACGGCCTGGTGAGCACCATCGCGAGGCTAAGCGCACTCGAACCGGTTGACGAGTGCTGCTCTGGAAGACGAGGGGACGTCATCGCGATCCGAACCACGTGGTCAGCGCGTCGCGCAATCCGGTGTCTGTGCCGTCCCCTACCCAGGCGACGTATCCATCGGGTCTGATCAGAACAGCGGCGGGGGCTGCTACGTGACCCAGGACTGGAAGCTCCCAATCGCTGCCATATTCGGCGTCGATCGCCAACACTCGGTCTGCCCATGGGGAGGTATCACAAGCCCAGGGCTTGCCGAGGTTCAGCAGGACCGCTCGGGCGTCGTGGAGCAGCGTGAAGACTCGCAGCGGGCCGTTGGCGGTGACCAGGTCGAGATCGGGCATCCGACGCCCGAGCAGCGGGTGTCCCTCGCCGAGGTCGTAATGAATGTCCAGACCAAACATCATCGCGGCGAATCGTCTGCGTGGCTCGTCCGCCCTGAGGAGCTCGGCAATGGTGTCGCGCAAGGCTTCCGTGCGCTCGTCCGGGCGGCGGAGCGCGACGTGCGCCATCGTGGTGCGCAGCACGCGGGCAGCGACCGGGTGGCGCTCGGCGTGGTAGGTGTCCAGGAGGGTTTTCGGGGATGTCCCGTTGACCACCTGGGCCAGCTTCCACCCCAGATTCATCGCATCCTGCACGCCGGTGTTGAGGCCCTGCCCACCGTCCGGGGCATGCACGTGCGCGGCGTCGCCGGCCAGCAACACCCGGCCTTCGCGGTAGGCCGCCGCCTGCCGGGTCATATCGGTGAATCTCGAGATGAAGGTGGGGCTGTGGACCCCATAATCGGTCCCGTACACCGTGATGAGCGCTTCGCTGAGATCGCGCAGGGTGGGCTCCGTCGTGGCTTCGACGTGCGGCTCGGTCACCATGACGCGTACCGGCCCCTCGTCCTTGAAGACCACCTCGCCGTCGCGGATCTCGTACTCCACGCGACCGAGGCCATGAATGCCGCGCTCGTCGTGGCGCATGCCCAGTTCGGGCTCCTCGGCCATCTCGGCCTCGGCGATCAGGGCGCTGGTTGTCGGATCCCAGCCGGGGAACTCGATGCCGGCTGCCTTGCGGATCAGACTTCGTCCTCCGTCGCACCCGACGAGGTACTGCGCCCGCAGAGGCTCGCCGTCGGACACCACGACGTCGACGCCGGTTTCGTCCTGCGCGAAACCCGTCACCTCGCGTCCGCGATAGATCGTCACCGCCAGCTCGCCGACCCAGCCGGCCAGGATCCGCTCGATGTGCTTCTGCCAGAGCCCGAGCGAGTAGGGATGCCGGGTGGGAAAGTCGCTGATGTCCAATGGGACCCCGGAGAACTGCCCGACCTGGGCCACCTGTCCCTCCGAGAGGAACCGGTCCGCGATTCCGCGCTGATCGAGGATCTCGATGGTGCGTGAGTGCAGACCACCTGCGCGCGAGCCGGGCAGGTCCTGGCTGGAGCGCCGCTCGACAATCGCAACGTCCACGCCCGCCAATGCCAGCTCGCCCGCCAACATCAGCCCCGTCGGACCGCCTCCGGCGATCACCACCGCATGCTCGGTCATAGCCACGCTCCGACCGGATAGGTCGACAACAGCACACGCAATTTCGCTCCTCCCATTCCCGCCGGCGCCTGGCCCGCGGCCGGAGATTATGCCGCACGACCCGGGGCTTGCCGCAAGCCCCTTGTGCGGTATAGATTGGAAGTGGAGAGGGGGCGGCAACATCCTTCCGGTCTGCTGGACCGAAGGCGGTGGTCGATCCGGTGTGGGCGCCAGGCGTGCTGGCAAGAGCCGCCTCGGGGTCGAGACGCTCGCCTCGACGACTAACCGGTGAGACTCTGAAGGAGCGCCGTCAGCCCGGGGTTTGAACCGTCCGGTGGTTGCCGTCTTGGCGGCCCTCGTACGAGACCCGATCAGGGCGCTCACGCGATCGTGCTCGTCGCCGCTGCGTTCGAGCGCATGAAGCCGTGGAGCCGGCGGGCTTCAGGCCACGGACGGCGGGGCTCCCGTCAGGGCGTGAGCTGGACCTCTTTCCAGAAGCCGATCCAGTGGCCGATTGCGCGGTGGGACGGCTGGGGCGCCTCGTATGACCACGCCATTCGCAGGGCCTCCCGCTCACCGTCGGCGAGATCGAAGAAGCGTACGCCGTGTGGACACTCGAGGTCGCTCTCTGAACGAGGCGCCGGGCGTAGGAGCTCCATGCGTACCGCCTCGCGCGGGAAGTAGTGGTAGCCACGCAGCTCAATCGTGCGGTCACTCTCCCCGAGGACGGCGCCGTTCCATTCGGCTCTCATGTCGGGGTCCCTCCCGTGTTCGTTGTCGGTAGTTTCGCAGAAAGCGGGGAGCTGTCGTTGGTGTCGGTTGTCGCCCCGGGCTGTGTCCGGCGAGAACTGGCCAGGGACGGCGACCCCACCGGCGTCACGTTCGAGTAGGCGGCAGGGTCCGCGTCGATCGACCCTCGCATCTCGTTGATCGCGGAGGCAAGTCCGCCAAGTCGTGCGCCCGCCCGCTAGAGGAAGCGCAGCGGGATGCCGTTCCGCGTAACCGTCTCGCGAAGCGCCAGCCATTCGGCGCCCGTCAGGCTCGCGTGGTACCCCTCGGACATCTCGAAAGCCTGGATCCGCTCGTCGAGGGAGTCCAGCATCCACTGGAAGTCCGGGGAGATGCCACCGAGCGTCGTGTCGCACGTGGTTGCAGTCGGCACGAGTCTCAGCGATTCCCGCTTCCGTCGGGAGCCGGCCCGTCGCAGGGCCGGCAGGGACGCGGCGGCCTCGGCGGGGAGGCTGGGAACAGGGGTTGTCACCATCACGGGCATGAGGCGTCCTTCCTCTTGGCGGTTGGGTATCAGGGCGCAGGGGTGATGCCGTGACGGCGCATGACGGCGACGAGCTCGGCGGGATCGGGAGGGCCGCCGGCAGCGGCCTGCAGGACTGCGGCGATCTCCCGGAAATAGTCCGGCCCGATGACGCCGGGAGTGGCGATCCCGAGCCCGGTCGCGTCGACGTCTCCGTTGTTGTCGAAGCGGTGAACAGCGCCGCGGCGGATGCAGATGGCCTCGCCGGGCCCGACATCGGTGGCTGTGCCGTCGACCGTCCAGGTGAGGACGCCGTTCAGGCCGTAGATCGTCTCCTCGTAGCCGTCGTGGCTGTGGGCGATCGGCAGCCTGGCGCCGGCCGGAACGTCGAACTCGAAGACCGCGACGGCCCCGTCCGAGGCGTCGCCTTCGACGAGGAACCTGATTGCGAGCTGCCCGATCCTGATCTCTTCACGCGTTGTAGCCGACATGTTGAACCTCCTCAGGGGGTTGCCTCTGGTAAAGTGGCTTGACGATATATGGCAGAGGCGCGTTTGTCAAGCGATTTTACGAATCCGGCGGATTCGCCACCGAATCGCACGGATTCGGCACCGCTCGGCCCACCGCTGATCGGGGCCCTCCTGCGGATGCCCCTGGATGCGGTGCGCCAACGGATGCTCGAGCGACTTCACGAGCGTGGCTTCGACGATCTCGTCGCTCCGCACCTGACCGTCCTCCAGTACCCGGGGCCTCAGGGCATGCGGCCCTCCGACCTGGCGGTGCGACTGCGGATGAGCAAGCAGGCGCTGAACTACCTGCTGGGGGAGCTCGAGCGCCTCGGCTACATCGAGCGGCGCCCCGACCCCGAGGACATGCGGTCGAAACGAATCGCCCTTACCAAACGCGGCTACGCCGCGGGGCACGTGATCCGTGAGGGCGTCGGCGAGATGGAACAGGAGTGGGCCCAGAGACTTGGCCCAGAGCGGTTCGCCCAGCTTCGCACCCTGCTGGCCGAGCTCAACGAGCTCTCCTGACCGATCCCCCGACCTGGCTGCTTCAGTCGCGGCCGTCGCGATGGCTGGAGCCGGGCGTCAGCACCTCGCGCAGTCGAGCCGCGACAACCGTCGCCTCGCCCTCGGCCAGACTAAAGGGGTTCAGGTACACAAGCCCGCCGGCGCCGTCACCTCTGACGCAGATCGGCGGCGTCCCTTCGGCGAGCGCCTCGACGAGCTCCCGGCCCGGAAGACCGAGTCCCGCCTCGTTCCAGCGCACGCGTGCGAGTGGAATACCCGTACCTTCCTGCTCGTCGACATCGGCGTCGACCTGTGGCAGATCAGCCACGCCCGCAACAATCTCCTGCGCCTGGCGCTGCCAGCTCGCCATGTCCTCGACCTCGTCACGCTCGAGGAACAAACGCAGCGCCGTCAGCAGGCCGACGATCTCCTCCTTACCGACTTTGAGGCTACGGCCGATGCCCTGCCCGGGCGGGCCGGGCAGGCGTCCCGTCTCGAGCAGGGAGGCGCGGAGCGACCACGTTGCCGGGGACACATCCATGTCCTGGTGCTGGAGCGCTACGGACTCGATCAGCTCGCGCCGGCCTGCCAGGATGCCGGAGGCCTGCGGTCCGCGGAGAGCCTTGCCGCCCGAGAACGCGACGAGATCGGCGCCGTCTGCGATGAACGCCCTCAGGTTGGCTTTCGGCGGGAGCGCCGCCGCTGCGTCTACGAGGACGGGCACGCCGTGCCGGTGCGCGACTGCAACGACCTCCGGCAAGGAAGCAACTCGAGCTTCCGGCATGACCGGCCACAACACTGCCGCCGTGCGCTCGCTGATCGCAGCGTCGATCTCCCAGGCCTCGACCGGGCGCGGCGTGGGATGCCCGAGCCCGCCGACTTCGACGAGCTTGACGCCCGCCGCCCGCACCGCGTGGTCGTAGCTGTTCCGATGCGGACGCTGGACGACGATCTCGTTCTTCATGCCTGTGGTGTCGGGCAGGCGCTCCATGTGCGCGATGTCGAGGCCGGCAACGCAGGCCGCCGTCCCGAGCAGGAGCGAGGCGGCCGCGCCGCACGTGACGTATCCCGCCTCGGCCCCCGTCGCCTCGACGATCAGACCAGAGGCTCGGGCTTGCAGCTCGTCGATACGCACGCAACGCTCCGCAGCGCGGGCCATCGCGAGCACGACCTCTCGGGGCATGATCGAACCCCCAAGGCGTGTGAGCGTGCCTGCGGCGTTGATCACGGGACGAACGCCGATCTCCTCGTAGATCGAGGACCCGGCTGCGACGTCACCTCGAGGTCCGTCCAACTCGGGCCAGGACTGCGTGGAGCTCAGCCGCATGCTTTCGTCGCTCCCGTCTCCGGCTCCCGTCATGGACAGTGCGTCCCGAACTGGCGATAGCGGCGGATGGGCTGATCGTGGTACTCGCGGACGAGCCGCGTGAGTCTGTCGACAAGCGCGTCAAACGCCTTCCTGCCCTTCTCCGCGGTCCCCGAGAGCGGGTCACCCATGACGCCGAGCGGCGCCTCTCGCCGGCGCTCCGGCCACCGTGCGAAGCCGCGAAACTCAGCGCTGAAGGCGTCCTCACGGGGCCAGCTGTTGCGAGCCATCCGGTCGTGCGCGACGAGGTGCGGGCGGAGATAGAGCTGGAGCGACGTTTCCCACTCGCCCGCGTGACCGATCGACCCATCGTCGGTTTCGCCCCAGGCGCGAAGCTCGTCCTCGATCACCTCCCAGTAGGAGAAGGCGAGCGCCCAGACGTCCTCCTCCGCGAGCGCGACGCTCAGCGTCTGCAGCGGGGCGGCATTTCCCCCGTGCCCGTTGATCAGGATCATGCGCTCGAAGCCGTTCGCCTTGAGGCCGCGACAGATGTCGCCCACGAGGGCGAGGAACGTCTCGAGGCGCACGCTGAGAGTACCGACGTGGCCCATGTTGTAGTGACTGAAGCCAGACCAGATCGGCGGCGCGACGACGACGGGAAAGTCGTCGACGGCCGTCGCGACGCTCACGGCGGCGAGGAAAGGGCCGGCGATGTCGACGTCGAGAGGACAGTGCGGGCCGTGTTGCTCGATGCTTCCGACCGGCACCAGGACGACCGGGCGATGCGGAAGCATGCCCTCGAGCTCGTGGCGCCAGAGCTCCTGCCAGTGGATCTTCTTTCGGTCGCCGTCGAAGCTGCTCGCGTACATCGCCGCTCCCGCGCCTTCGCCGCCGAGAGAGGATCCCCCATCGACGTTGTGTGGCGTGTTCGCCGTGACGTTAGCAACGCCCGAAGCCACTCCGAGAACGGGGGGAACGCCCTTCCCGCGAGGGCTTCGGAGCCAATGGTGTCCTGGATGGAACCGCGCGGCTGTCGGGCCGGTCGAACCTCGTGAAGCGGACAACACGAGAAACGAGGAGATCATGAACACCAGATACGTTGCGATAGCCGCGGTGGCGGTCGCCGGAGCGATCGGGCTCGCCGCCTGCGGCGGCGGAGCCGACCAGCCTGCGAGCGCCCCGAGCGCGCCTGCTCCCGCGGAGCCGATCCTCGACGCCGGTCAGGCCGGTGGAACGGTTCTGGCGGGGCAAGCCCTCGACGGCGGCCAGCTCGTCGGCATGCCTCTCGACGTAGCAATCTCGTGGGTCGAGGAGCAGGGACGGCAGTGGCGCGTCGGACGCGAGGACGGCGTGGATCTCGCGCTTACCGCGGACTTCGTGCTCGACCGGGTCACGTTCACCGTCGAGGACGGCGTCGTCACCACGGCAACCATCGAGAACGAGGACGATCGGACCGCGTAGCCCGGCCGTGCGGGGCGGACGGCTTCGCCCGGCCGCCCCGCGATCCCGTCGCAGGTCTGCGGCGCGGGCCCTTCGCGGGCCAGCGCCGCGGGCGACCTCCCGGCCGATGCCTCGCGCCGCCATCCGTGACGATGGCGACCTTCCCGTCCAGCGTCCCGGGCTTCAGCGCCATCCCGCCTCCGGGGTGGCGCCTTCGCCCAGGAAGTCGAGAAGCTCGGCCGCCGTCTCGTGGGGTCGCTCCTCCGCGAGGAAGTGGCCCGCGGGGAGGGCGCGCCCGCGCACGTCGTCGCACCATTCGAGCCACGGCGGCAGGAGGTCTCCGGCAATCCACTTCGAGCCCCAGAGGACGAGCAGCGGGCAGTCGAGGCGGCGTCGCCCACGGTCCAACGCGTCGTGCTCGGCGTCGATCGAGACGAGGGCGCGGAGGTCGTCGCCGTTGGCGCGGATCGCAGCGGGGTCGGCAAAGCAGCGCTCGTACTCCGCCAGCGCCTCAGGTGCGAAGAACGAATCGTCTCCGTCGCTCCAGTGCCGCAGGTGCCAGCGGAGGAAGAAGCTCGCGTCGGCGGCGATCATCCGCTCAGGGAGCCCGTCCGACTGGACGAGGAAGAACCAGTGGTAGATCCGCGCTGCGACGTCCTTGTCGACGGAGGCGAGGACTGTCAGGGTCGGGGCGATGTCGAGGAGGGCGAGCCGCGCGACCCGGTCAGGGTGGTCGAGCGCGAGCCGGAAGCCCACGCGGGCGCCGCGATCGTGGCCGACGAGTCCGAAGCGGGCAAAGCCGAGCGCCTCCATCACCTCGATCTGGTCGAGCGCCATGACACGCTTGGAGTAGTCGTTCGGCCCGCCACCGTCGGGCTTGGAGCTGTCGCCATGGCCGCGCAGATCGGCGCAGACCACCGTGAAGCGCTCGGCCAGCTTCGGAGCCACGAGATGCCACTGGACGAGGGTCTGCGGCCAGCCGTGAAGCAGCAAGACGGGCGGCCCCTCGCCGCCGCGCACGAGGTTGACCTCGGCACCCGTGGTCGTGACTCGCAGGCGGTCGAAACCGTCGAACACGAGCGCTGACCCTACTGCTCCGGCGTCCACGGGGTCGTCGGACGCAAGTTGGCGCGAAATGATGAGGGAATCCGCTCGCGCGTGTGCGAAGCTGCGGGCCTTGAGAAGGCTGCGGCACCACACGTCGAGCTCGGTCAGGGCTTGCGCGATCGTCTGTGCCTCCGTCGGTCTGGCGGCGTTGGCAGCCGCCGGCTGCGGTGGGAGCGGTAGCGGGTCGGATGCGACCGAGGTTCGGAGCGTCGTGTCCTCGGCGGGGGTGCTGCCAATCTCGACGGGCGTCGCTGAAGTCGGTCGAGAGCCGCTCCCATCCCCGCAGGCGACCTTGCCGCTCGCGTTCGTTCCGAACGTCGGTCAGACCGACGCTGCGGCGCGCTTCGTCGCGCAGGGCCCTGGCTTCGCATTCGCATTCGGTACCGGGGAGGCGTTCCTCTCGTTCACGCGGGGCACGAAGGGCCACGCGCTCGGCCTGCGCTTCCTCGACGCGAATCCCGCAGCGGCCGTCGAGGGGCGCGAGACGCTGCCGGGGAGGGTGAACTACCTCCTCGGCGATGATCCCGCGGCCTGGCAGACCGACCTGCGGACGTACGGGGAGATCGTGTATCACGATCTCTGGCCGGGTGTGGATCTGGCTTTTCGCGGCGAGCAGGGACGTCTGAAGTACGAGTTCCGGCTTGCGGCCGGGGCGGACCCCGCCAGCATCCGGCTCGCGTACGACGGCGCGGAGAGCCTGTCGCTCTCGCCTGACGGTGCTCTGCTCCTCGGCACGTCGCTGGGTGAGCTGCGCGACGAGGCACCGCTCACGTACCAGGTCGTGGCGGGCAAGCGCGTGGCGGTCGCGAGCGGCTACCAGCTGGACGACACGAGTTACGGCTTCGAGCTCGCTGCGTACGACCGCGAGAGGCCGCTCGTCATCGACCCGGGTCTCGTCTACTCGACCTACCTGGGCGGGAGCGCGGACGACTCTGGCTTCGACATCGCCGTCGACTCGGCCGGAAGCGCCTACGTCACCGGCCGGGTCACGTCGACCGACTTCCCAACATCGCCCGGAGCCTTCGGCGTGACGCTCGGGGGCCCGAGAGACGCGTTCGTGACGAAGCTCGATCCGACAGGCTCGACCGTCGTGTACTCGAGCTACCTGGGCGGCAGCGCCGTCGACGAGGCCGAGGGCATCGACGTCGACTCCGCTGGCCGCGCCTACGTCACCGGGCGGTCCACGTCGACCGACTTCCCGACGAGCGCGGATGCAGTCGACACGACGCGGACCGGGCCGGAAGACGTGTTCGTCACCGTGCTCGACGCGTCCGGTGCGATCGACTACTCGACGTACCTGGGTGGCGGAGGCCAGGATCAGGGCTTCGCGATCGCTTCGGACGGGTCGGGTGGCGCCTACGTCACCGGCGTCACCGTCTCTTCGGACTTCCCGACCACGGCGGGTGCGTTCGACCTCACGGCGTCCGCATTCGGAGACGCCTTCGTGACGAAGCTCGATGCCGGTGGCACCGGTTCTCTCGTGTACTCGAGCTACCTGGGAGGAAGTCTCGGCGCGTTCGGCCAAGGGATCGCGGTCGACCCGGAGGGCAACGCCTACGTGACCGGGCGGACGCAATCCGCCGACTTCCCTGCCACGGCGGGTGCGTTCGACACCAGCCAGAACGGCGGTGACGACGCGTTCGTCACCGTGCTGAACGCGGCCGGCTCCAGTCTGGTCTACTCGACTTTCCTCGGAGGGGGCGGTGGAGATCTCGCTCTCGCGATCGCCGTCAACGCTGCCGGGGAGGCATACGTCGCGGGAATGTCCGACTCGTCCTTCCCGACGACGCCCGGCGCCTTCGACAGCACATCGGACATCAACGGCGACGCGTTCGTCGCTCGTCTGGACGCGACTGGCTCCGGACTAGTCTTCGCGACTCTTCTCGGTGGCAACTTCAGAGACTCCGGCCAGGGGATCGACGTCGATGCCGGCGGCGACGTGTACGTGACGGGCATCACGAACTCGACCACGTTCCCAACCACGCCCGAGGCCTACGACGCGACCGCGAATGCCTCGGACAACGCCTTCGTGACGAAGCTTGCGGGCGACGGCACTGCGCTCCTCTACTCGACGTACCTCGGCGGAGACAACTTCGACACGGGCCATGACATCGGCGTCGTCGGCGACGACGCCTACATCGCTGGAGTGACGAGTTCCGTTGACTTCCCGACAACCCCGGGGGCGTTCGACACGTCGGCCAACGGCAGCGGGGATGCCTTCGTCGCGAAAATCGACACCGTCCCCGAGGTCCCGCTGACGATCGACGGCGTCGCCGACGCGGGCGGCCCTGTCGGTCGCTATGACGTGTACGAGGCTGCCTTCGAGCTGAGCGAGTCGTACGCGAACCCGTTCGACCCGGACGAGATTCGCCTCGACGCGCTGTTCCGCTCGCCGTCCGGAGCGGAGTTCACGGTTCCGGCCTTCTGGTACCAACCGTTCACGGTACGGCCCGGGACGCAGGACTTCGAGGTCTACGACCCGGCCGGGGACGCCGGCTGGCGAGTGCGGTTCGCGCCGGACCAGGAGGGCACCTGGACGCTCGAGCTCAGCGCGCAGGACGGAGAAGGGCGGCAGGCGACGAGCGGCGTCCACTCGTTCGACGTGGGCCCGAGCGCCGAGAGCGGATTCGTGCGCGTCGGGAGCTCCCGTCTCACTTACGCGGACGGAACCCCGTACGCGCCCCGTGGGCACAACGTGGCATTCGAGGACTCGAACCCGAGCCTCAACGGCACCGCCTACTACGACGACGTCTTCGACTCCCTCGGCCAGGCAGGCGAGAACTGGACGCGGGTCTGGATGACGGACTTCAACCGCAGCGCCCTGGAGTGGGGAGCCGGCCACTACTCCGGCTTCTACGACGGTGTCGGCACGTACTCGCTCCCCTCCGCCTGGCGGCTCGACCGGATCCTCGAGCTGGCAGCCGAGAACGGGATCCGGCTCCAACTCGTGCTCAACGACCACGGCCAGTTCAGCACCGATGTGAATCCGCGCTGGGCGCCTCGCTGCGCGCAAGCCGACGTGCCCCCGTGCGAGCCCGGCGACGAAGGATTCGATCCGGGGAACGCCTACAGCGATGCGAACGGCGGCCCCGTACCCGTGGGAGCGCCGCAGGAGTTCTTCACGAGCCCCGAGGCCCGGGAAGCCTTCAAGCAGAGGCTCCGGTACATCCTCGCGCGCTGGGGCGCTTACGACGAGATCCTCGCCTGGGAGCTCTTCAACGAGGTGCAGTTCGTCGGCACGCCGGCCGAGAACCCCCGGAACGACGCGTCGGTTCGTGACGCCGTGGTCGCCTGGCACGGGGAGATGGCCGACTACATCCGCGCGACCGACCCCTACGGCCATCCCATCACCACCAGCTCCCACGATCCGGGGGTAACGGACGGGATCTGGAGCTTGCCGTCGATCGACCTCGTGCAGGTGCACCTGTACGGCTCCCCGGCGACCCAGGATCAGACGCTCGCCACGCTCGTGGGCGACCTCCGCTCCTCCTACGGCAAGCCGGTCATCGTGGGCGAGGTGGGGATCGGGGAGGAGAGTCCCGAAGCGGGCTTCGATCCGCAGAGCTACGGGGGATCCCAGGACGAGCGGGACCACCTCGTCGCGGGAACGCACCTGCACAACGCGATCTGGGCGGCTGCGCTCTCGGGCTCTGCCGCCGGCTACTGGTGGTGGGGCAACTACATCGCAGCCGATCCGGCCCGCAATCGCACGTCGCCCGACTTTCCGCTCAACGAGTCGGAGTTCCCTGCTCTGAACGCCTACCTCGGCGGAGAGGATCTGACCGCGCCGGGCCTCGAGGCCGCGGCGATCGTCGCCGATCCGGAGATCGTGGCGGTCGGGCTCAGCGACGGTGCGCGAGCGTTCGTGTGGGCGCGGGACGTCGACAATGCCTTCCGCAGCGGAGCCGGGCCAGGGGACATCGAGGGTCGGACGATCTCCTCGGCCGCGGTGACCATCGACGGCATGCAGGACGGAACGTACGACGTGCACGTGTACCCCACGTCCGGTTCCGGGGGCCAGGTCGGGTCGTTCGCGGCCGTCGCTACGGGCGGCTCGCTCGACATGACCCTCCCGGACTTCGAGAACGACGTCGCGCTGAAGGTCGAGCCGGGCACTACCGGGACCGACACGACGCCACCCGACGTCGTGTTCAGCGAGCCCTTCGACGGCGCGGACTATGCGCCCGACCAGTTGATCATGGCCTCGTTCTTCTGCGACGACGGCTCCGGCTCCGGTGTGGCGAGCTGCGTGGGGGATGTCGAGGACGGCGAGTCGATCGACACCGCTGGCTCGGGTACCAAGGCCTTCACAGTCACCGCCACCGACAACGATGGCAATGTCGCCGTCCGTTCGGTCACGTACTTCATTGGTCAGGACACCGACGGCGACGCCCTCCTCGATGCCTGGGAAACCAACGGCATCGACGCCGACGGCGACGGCACGAGCGATTTCGATCTCCACGAGGCGCCCTACGACGCCGACCCGCTGCACCAGGACATCTATCTCGAGCTCGACTACATGGACTGCGTCGAGGGTGGCTGCAACGCCGGTGACGAGCACAGCCACGAGCCGATTCCCGAGGCACTCCAGGACGTCGTCGACGCGTTCGCCGCGGCGCCGGTTCCGAACCCCGACGGGATCGACGGGATCGAGCTCCACGTCCTCCTCGACGAGCCGACTCCGGAGATCGACCCGCTCAGCTTCGACGGCTTCGGCGGCGTGGGGGGCTTCGACGAATACAAGCTCGGCGACCCGGGCGATCCGTGCGACGGCTTCTTCGGGACGCCGTTCGAGCGGGCGGGAGCCGGCTGCGAGAACGTCATCGCCGGCAAGCGCTACGCGTTCCACTACGCATTCTTCGGGCACGATTGGGATCCGGTCACGCACTCCGGAGGTCAGGGCGAGCTTTTCGGGAACGACTTCTACGTCACACTCGGCGGCTGGAGCCAGGGCGGGCTCGATGCCGCCGGAGGAGGGCGCGCGGTGGAGGCGGCCACGGTGATGCACGAGCTCGGGCACAACCTGGGCCTCGAGCACGGAGGTCACGACCGAGTGAACTGCAAGCCCAACTACCTCAGCGTCATGAACTACGCCTTCACCAACCCGAACCTCGACCCCTTCCGTCCGCTCGACTTCTCCCGCGAGGAGCTTCCTCCCCTCGACGAGACGAGCCTGGACGAGACTGTCGGGATCGCCGGGCCCGCCGGCCGCGACACCGTCTGGGGCGTCGGCGTCGGCGTCGGCGTCGACGGCGTGGCCCACGGCGGGCCGGCCGACGGGCCGCTCGACTGGGACGGAGATGGGGACGACACGGAGACGAGCGTCTCGGGGGACATCAACCGGCTCGTGTGGCTCTGCGACGGCGACAACCGCGGAAAGGCGCTGCTCGAGGGTCACGACGACTGGAGCAGCCTGGCGCTGAACTTCCGCCAGTCGGGGAACTTCAGGAACGGGGTGCACGTGCTTCCGGAGACACCCGAGATCACGAGCGAGCAGGCCGAGCAGGCGGCCGCGGCGGCCGACTTCGACGAGGACGGCGTCGTGAACGTCGACGACAACTGTCCGCAGGCCACGAACCCGGACCAGGCCGATCTCGACGCGGACGGCCTCGGCGATGCCTGCGACGCGGATGGGGACGGGGACGGCATCGATGACGGGATCGACGTCGGCGACGGCGCGTTCGCCGACGGCGCGTCACCGCCGACGTCCGGTGCGATCGTGTCGAACGCGGCAGGGCTGAGCGTGCAGGTCGGAGACCTGCCCAACCCCGACGGTGTGCGCGTCACGGTCGGCCCGGGCACGGCGCCGGCCAGAGTCGGCTTCTCGCTGTGCGGGCTATCCGCCGTCTTTGGTTTCGGGCCCGGCACGGTCGCCGACGTCGTCTGCGGAGTCACGATCAAGGTCATTCAGGGCGTGGTCGAGGCCTCGCTCGGGGACAGCAGCACGACTGTGAGCGCCCCGGCCGGCGTGACCTTCAAGCTGACCCAGCTTGCCGATGGCCGGTTCACCGTCCAGAACGTAGGTACGAACGGCCAGGTTGTCGTCAACGTGGCGGGCGCCGAAACCCGGCTCGGGCCCGGTCAGTCGGTGACCGTGACTGCGCTCACGTGCGGCGGCCTCGCTCCGACGATATCCCGGGGGGCCGGCAACGACGTGATCAACGGAACGGCCGGCAACGACGTCATCGTCGACGCGGGCGGTATCAACACCATCAACGGCAAAGGCGGCAACGACCGGATCTGTTCAGCGGGCGGCACCGACAGAGTCGACGGCGGAGCCGGCCACGACCTGATCCTCGACACCGGTGGCGACAACGACCTCAAGGGCGGCGCCGGCGACGACCGCATCGTCGCCGGGTCCGGGAACGACAGGGTCGACGGGGGCGCCGGCGCCGACGTCATCAGGGCCGGTGACGGTGCGAACGACGTTAACGGCGGTGACGGGAACGACAGCATCACGACCGGGTCCGGGAACGACAGGGTCGACGGGGGCGCCGGCGCCGACGTCATCGAGGCCGGTGACGGTGCGAACGATGTGAAGGGCGGCGACGGGAACGACAGCATCACGGCCGGGCCTGGAAACGACCGGATCGACGGCGGTAGGGGGACCGACGTCTGCCAACCCGGCGCGGGTGCCAACACGGTTCGCAACTGCGAAGCCTGACCGCGCCAGGCCAAGTCCCTTCTTCCTACCCATCGGGCCGTCGTCAACTGCGCGCTGACTGCGACGATGCACGTGCGAACCGCGGAGGACGTCGTCGTCACAGCGCTTCCCGCGCCGCACGTCTACGGCAACGTCGTCATCAACGGCACCTTCATGGCCGGCGGGACCATCGCGTGCGCACGGGGATCGCCATGCCGACTCGCTGTGGAGGCGCTCCCGGACCACCCTCGCCTGGACGGCGGGCACGATGCGCGAGATACTTGCCCCATGTGTCAGGCGGCCGCTCGAAACCAGGTGAGCTCGCCCTGTCGGAGCTGACCAAGGCCGAGCTCAGCGCTCGGCTCGCCGCCGCGGAGAACCGCATCGCCGAGCTGGAAACGGCCCGCTTGCGCGCCGAGACGCTGCTCGCCGTCACGCAGGTCCTCGGCAAGACGCTGAGCCTCGAGGACACCTTCGAGGCGATCCTCGATGAGCTCCAGCGAGTCGTGCCGTACGACAGCTGCTCGATCCAGGTGATTCAGGGAAGCCGCCTGGTGATCGTCAGCGGGCGAGGCCTCGACGATCTGGGGGGTCTTATCGGCGTGGGATTCGATCTGGACGACGAGACCAACCTCACCGTCCAGGCCGTACGGTCGAAGCGGCGGCAGGTCTTCGCCGACGTCTCGCAGAACCCGCACTTTGCGAGCCAGCTTCACGGTGGCGGCCGCATTCGCGGATGGATCTGTGCGCCCATGATCGTCGGCGATCGCGTGATCGGCGTCCTCAGCGTCGACAAGTTCGAGTCCGACTTCTACAACGAGGATCTGGCCGAGCTCGCGACCGCGTTTGCCGCCCAGGCTGCTCTGGCGATCGAGAACGCGCGGTTGCTCGAGACCGAACGCGCCGCTCGCGAGCAGGCCGAGACGCTGCGTGCGGCGGCCGAGACGCTCGGCAGCACGCTCAGCCTGTCGGATGTCTTCGAGCTGATTCTTGCCGAGCTGCGCAAAGTGGTGCCCTACAGAGCCTCCACCGTCCAGCAGCTCGACGGCTACGAGATGGTGATCGTCGGCGGGCACGGCTTTCCGAACATCGACGAGCTGCTCGGACTGCGCTTCGATTGGCGGGGTCCGGACGACCCCGCCCGCGAGATGGTCGAGACGCGTGAGCCGGTCATCGTGCCGGACGTCTCCGCGCAGTACGAGCACTTCAAGGAGGAGGCCCACGGTGGAGGACGCGTCAGGGCATTCATGGGCGTGCCACTGCTGGTCGGCGATCGCCTGATGGGGATGCTGACGCTCGACAGCCTGGAGGCTGATTTCTACACCGCTGAGCACGCGAACATGGCAAAGGCGTTCGCCGCGTTTGCCGCAACGGCGATCGAGAAGGCGCGCTACGTCATGGAGCTCGAGAGCGCCCGGCAGGACGCGGAGACGGCGACGCAGGCGAAGAGCGCGTTTCTGGCGACGATGAGCCACGAGATCCGGACACCGATGAACGCGGTGATCGGCATGACCGGCCTCCTGCTCGGAACCCAGCTGACACCTGAGCAGCGCGAGTACGCGGAGGTCGTCCGGTCGAGCGGCGACGCCCTGCTCCACGTGATCGACGACATCCTCGACTACTCGAAGATCGAGGCGGGCAAGCTCGACCTCGAGCGGGAGCCGTTCGATCTCCGCGGATGCGCCGAGGGAGCGCTCGACATCATCGCCCCGCGGGCCTCCGACAAGGGAATCGAGCTCGGCTGCCTCGTCGGGGAAGGCGTCCCGCCGGGAATCGTCGGCGACGCGGCCCGGCTGCGGCAGGTGCTACTGAACCTGCTCTCGAACGCGGTGAAGTTCACCGAGCAGGGCGAGGTGGTCGTGCACGTCGACGCCGAGCCGGACGGCGCGGGCTCGTACCACCTTCATGTCGCCGTCCGCGACACTGGCATCGGGATCCCGCGGGACCGGATTGGCCGGTTGTTCGAGTCGTTCAGCCAGGTCGACGCCTCGACGACCCGACGCTACGGCGGTACCGGCCTGGGGCTCGCCATCTCGAGCCGCCTCGTCGAGCTGATGGGCGGGACGATACGGGTCGAGAGCGAGGAGGGGAAGGGATCGACGTTCCACATCGAGCTCACCGCCGACGAGGCCGAGGTGGCGCGGCGCTACGACGACGACAAGGGCCTCCTCCGGCTGGAGAGGAGGCGGCTGCTCGTCGTCGACGACAACGCGACCAACTGCGAGATCGTGAGCCGGCAGGCGCGATCCTGGGGGATGCACCCGGTCGCCGTCGGGCTCCCCTCGGAGGCGCTCGCACTGATCGAAGCGGGCGAGCAATTCGATGTCGCTGTCGTTGACATGCACATGCCCGAGATGGATGGCCTCAAGCTCGCGCGGGAGATCCACCGTTTCAACCCTGAGCTTCCGCTCGTGCTCGCGAGCTCGCTCGGTCGTGTCGGCGAGATACGCGGCACCGACGAGTTCGCCGCCCAGCTGACGAAGCCCGTCAAGGCCTCGGCGCTCTACGAGGCGCTGCTCCAGGTGCTCGGGGGCAGCGTTGCCGAGCAGGCCGCTGCGACAGACGGCGACATGTCAGGCGAGCGGCCGGAGCACATGCCGCTGCGGATCCTGCTCGCCGAGGACAACGCCGTGAACCAGAAGCTGGCGCTCCTCCTGCTCGGGAAGCTCGGCTACGAGGCCGACGTGGCCGAGAACGGCCTCGAAGCGATCGAGGCCCTCGAGCGCAAGCCTTACGATGTCGTCCTCATGGACGTGCAGATGCCGGAGCTGGACGGGATCGAGGCGACCCGGCGCATCGTCGGGCGCTGGCCCGCCGTGAGCCGGCCGCGGATCATCGCAATGACCGCCAACGCGATGCTCGAGGATCGGGACGCCTGCCTCCAGGCCGGTATGGACGACCACGTGGCAAAGCCGATCCGGCCGGACGAGCTCGCCGCGGCGCTGGGCCGTGCTCGTCCGCTCGCCGGCCCGGCAGGGGCGGGCGAGTGAGCGCCGAGCCGGTCTCCGTCCTCGACGGGGCGGCACTCGATCGCCTGCGGGAGGCAGTCGGCGACGATTTCGTCGACGAGCTCGTCGCCACGTTCCTCGGCGACGCGCCAGGCCAGCTCGCAACGCTTCGAAGCGCGGTCGAGCGAGGCGACGTCGGTGAGGCTCGAATGGCTGCCCACACGCTGAAGGCCAACGGCGCCACCTTCGGCGCCGAGGGCTTCTCGGAGCTCTGCCGTCAGCTCGAGGAGAAGGCGAAGGCCGGCGAGCTGGCTCCCGGCGACGAGCTCGTCGGGCAGGCCGAGGCCGAGTACGTTCGGGTCGAGGCGGCGCTGGCGGCTCTCGGCGTAGGCCGAGCCTCGTGAGGCCGACGCAGGCATCGATCCTCGTCGTCGACGACGATCCCCTGAATCGCAAGCTGCTCGTCCGCTTGCTCGAGCAGGAGGGGCATCGGGTCGAGACGGCCGCGAACGGCCGCGAGGCGCTGGAGCGAATGCCGCAGGAGCCGCCTGACGTCGTCCTGCTCGACATCGTCATGCCAGAGCTGGACGGCATCTCCGTGCTCGAGCGGCTCAAGGCCGATCCCGATCTGCAGCACCTGCCCGTGATCATGATCTCCGCCGTCGACGAGCTCGAGAGCGTCGTGCGCTGCGTCGAGATCGGCGCGGAGGACTATCTGTCGAAGCCCTTCGACGCAGTGCTCCTGCGGGCTCGGATCAACGCGGGGCTCACGAAGAAGCGCCTCTACGAGCTCGAGCGCGAGCGCGTCCGTGGCGTCTTCTCGCGTTTCGTGCCGGAGCACGTGGTCGACGACGTGCTGGCCCGGATGGACGGCGATCTGCGTCTCGTCGGGAGCCGGGACGTCGGGACGATCATGTTCACCGACATCCGGGGTTTCACGGCATTCACCGAGACCTCACCGCCCGACCGGGTCCTGGAGATCCTGAACCAGTACTTCGACGAGATGATCGAGGCGATCTTCGCGTGGGGAGGAACGCTCGTCGGGTACCGCGGCGACGGCCTGCTCGTGGTGTTCGGAGCGCCGATTTCGTTCGACGACCATGCCGATCGCGCGCTGGCCGCTGCTCGCGAGATGCTCGGCGCTCGCCTCTCGAGATTCAACACGTGGCTCGTCGACAAGGGCCTCGGTGACGGGTTTCGCATGGGGATCGGCCTGAACAGCGGGCCGTTCATGTCCGGGAACGTCGGTTCGGCTCGCCGGCTCGAGTACACGGTGCACGGCGACACGGTCAACACGGCTTCGCGCATCGAGGGGATGACCAAGACTCTCGAGCGTTCCATCCTTCTGGCCGACTCGACGCGCCTGGCGCTGCTCTCTCCGCCGGACGACCTCAGCCACGCCGGTGAGTTCGAGGTGCGCGGGCGTGCCTCGGGGATCAACCTGTGGACGCTCGCAGGCATGGATCCGGCGCAAGCGTCGGAGCTCGAGACCGACACGACCCACCTCGAGACAGCCTGATCGGCCGTCCCGACGGCACCAAATTACGATCAGGCCGCAAGCTCTGTCGGCAGCCCGAAGCGCGCGAACACCTCGGGGGTGCGAAAGGCCGTGACGTCGGCGATCCGAGTCCCCTGGAGGGTGAGGACGTCGAGCGCGATGGCGCGAAAGCGGCTCCGATCCGGATCCAGCCGGTAGGTGCCCAGCGCCAACTGGCCGTTAGCCCGCGTCGGGAGGTAGCGCAAGCGCGGGGGAGGCCCGCCGGGCATGAGCCACGAGTCGGCGATCGCGTCGCGTCCGCAAGAGGTACCGGCGTACGGGGGCATCGCGAAGGTGGCGTCCTCGGCCAGCAGTCCGACGATCGCGTCGACGTCCCCGCGCTCGAAGGCGTCGACGAAGCGTTGCACGATGCCGCGGACACGTTCGTCCCCGAGCTCGCGCATCGTGGTCTGCTGGCTCCTCTCGGGCAGACGTTCGTCGACAGCCTTGTGGGCGCGCTGCAGGGCGCTGTTCACGGCTGCGACTGTCGTCCCGAGCGTCTCCGAGACCTCCTTGGCGGAGAAGCCCAGCACCTCGCGGAGGACGAGCACTGCCCGTTGTCGCGCCGGCAGGTGCTGAAGCGCCGCCACGAACGCGAGCTCCACGGCCTCTCGCTGCTCGTAGCGGGCCTCGGGCGCGGCGTAGCCCTGCTCGAGTCCCAGCATCTCGTCGGGGTATGGCTCCAGCCACACCGCGTCGGCGACCCGCTCTCCGAAGCCGACCTCGTCCGCCGGCCCGTAGTCGATCGGGAGCACCCGCTTCGGTCTTCGTGCGATCGCGTCGAGGCAGGCGTTGGTCGCGATCCGGTACAGCCACCTGCGAAGCGCGCTACGGCCGTCGAACCCGGACAGCCCTCGCCACGCGCGAAGCAGGGCGTCCTGAAGCGCGTCCTCCGCGTCGTAGAGCGAGCCGAGCATGCGGTAGCAGTGGGCGTGGAGCGCCGTACGGTGGGGCTCGACCAGGCGCCGGAAGGCATCCTCGTCACCACCGCGGGCTGCTCCGAGCAGCTCCCGCTCCGACATGCTCGCAGTCGCCGTGACCATTCTCGAGAGCTTAGACCGATTGCCCGAGCCAAACTCATCGCGGCCCGCCGATGACTTTCGGCCTCGCCGCCGGTCAGGGCAGACAGGGCATGAGGCCAGCTCGTCCGAATCCGGTCGTCCACCTGGAGCTCCGCACCAACAATCTGCCGGCTGCGTGCGCCTTCTACACGCGGCTCTTCGGATGGCCCGCCGAGTCCGTCCATACACGCTCGGGGGACTACCTGAGGCTCGTGCTCGGTGATCGCATCGAAGGCGGCGTCGTCGAGCACGACATGGAGCATCCGTTCTGGCTGCCCTACGTCGAGGTGCCCGACGTGATGGAGGCGACCGAGCGGGCGCGTCAACTCGGCGCCTTGGTGCTGCTCTCGCCCCGCGAGGGCCCGGCGGGTTGGCGGAGCATCGTCGCGACGCCGTCCGGCGGCGAGACCGCGCTCTGGCAGTCAAAGGCATGAGGCGAGGTGACGCGCGGAGGGCGTGACCTCCTGCGGGCTCAATCGTTCGTGCCGGCTACTGATCTACCGGCTTGCGCGCATGCGGCGCGTAGCGGTGGTGGAGCATGAGCGCGTTGCCGTCGGGATCGTCGAAGTTGGCCATGTGGCAGACGCCGCTGTCGATCGTCTCCGCGGGGAAGGCGATGCCCCGTGACTCGAGCTCGGCGCGTGCCGCCTCCACGTCCTCGACGTGCAGGGCGATGGGCACCTTGTTGGGCTGGAAGGGAATGCCGAGGCGCTCCGAAGCGATGAGCGCGATCGTGACCGCGCCGGTCTCGAACTCAGCCCCGATCGGCTCCGTGCCGGGGCGCTGCCAGACGGCGGAACGCGGCAGGCCGAGCACGTTGCCGTAGAACTCCATCGCCGCCTCGATGTCGCCGGTCGGCAGCGACACGAAGTCGACGCCGGTGACGACCGATGTGGTGCTGGTCATGGTGGCTCCTCGGTTCGGAGTTCGCGATGGTCGTGGCGCCGGTGCCGGCACGTTGCCTGGAATGATGCCGCGTGCGGAGCGTCCGGCGATGAGTCCGGTGCCCGGCAGGGTCACGCCTCAGCGGGCGAGCGCGGGCTGGAGCCGCTGCGGGTAACGGAGTGCGCGAGCAAGCGCGGCCAGCGGGCCGGCCTTACCCGCCAGGCACTCACTCAGATCGTCGACGACCTCGAGCGACTGGGGTACGTCGCGCGTCGGGAAGACCCGTCCGACCGCCGGGCGAAGCTCGTCGTCTACACGGAGCGTGGTCGGGCCGCCTTCGAGGCGAGCCGGCGGATCATCGCCCGCATCGAGGACTAATACGCGGGCCGTCTCGGCGCGCGAGAATACGACGCGCTCCGCATGTCGCTGGGAAAGCTGATCGGTGGGCCTCGTGCCGCAGGCGGGAAGCCCGCGCCCTCGCGCGACCGCGAGCGCCGGGCGGCATCGTGACCGCGACTGCGCGAGGGGCGCTCGCGGGAGCGGCCGCGGCGGCCGCATGGGCCGCGGCCGAGCCGGGCGCACAGCGCCTCTTCGGGACGCCGTACTCGGATGTCAGGCTCCTGGGCGCGATCGTCACGCGCCGACGCGCCTGGCCACTCGTCGGCGTCGGACTGCACGTGGCGAACGGAGCCGTCTTCGGGGCGGTCTTCGCGCGACTCGGCGGCCGCGGCGTCGTGCAGGGGATCCTGGCGGCCGAGGCGGAGAACCTCGCGCTCTGGCCCGCGATGGCGCTGGTCGATCGCCACCACCCCGATCGCCGCAGCGGAGCCTGGCCGCCGCTCTCTGTCAACGGTCGCGTGTTCGCCCAGGAGGTCACGGTTCACGCGCTCTTCGGCGCGATCCTGGGCGCGCTGACGCGGCGAACGTGAGATCGGCGGTTCCGCACTCGCGGCCTCGCCGAAACGCGACGTCACGCTGCTCGCTGAACTGGGTGCGGAGTGCGTCTACCCGGACGCTCGTGCGCTTCTTCTGATACACACCGGTAGTGGTCGAGCTCGACGGCATTCCCGGCGGGCTCGGCGGGGCGTTCGGTTCAGAGGAGGAACGATGGCTCTACAGCTTGGCGATACTGCTCCCGACTTCGAGGCGGAGACGACCGAGGGTCGGATCAGCTTCCACGACTGGATCGGCGAGTCATGGGCGGTGCTCTTCTCGCATCCCAAGGACTTCACCCCGGTCTGCACGACCGAGCTCGGCTACATGGCCAAGATCAAGCCCGAGTTCGAGCGCCGCAACGTCAAGGTCGTTGCGATCTCGGTCGACCCGACCGGAGATCACGAAGGGTGGGCCAAGGACATCGAGGAGACGCAGGGGCACGCTCCGAACTACCCGATCATCGGCGATGACGACTTCAACGTCTCCAAGCTGTACGGCATGCTGCCCGCGAGCGTGGAAGGCGACCCGAAGGCGCGTACGCCCGCCGACAACCAGACGGTGCGCAACGTCTTCGTGGTCGGGCCGGACAAGAAGATCAAGCTCATCCTCGTGTACCCGATGACGACGGGACGCAACTTCGACGAGGTGCTGCGGGTGATCGACTCGCTGCAGCTGACGGCGAAGCACAAGGTTGCGACGCCGGTGAACTGGCAGCAGGGCGAGGACGTGATCATCGCCGGCTCGGTCTCGAACGACGAGGCCAAGGAGACCTATCCGGACGGCTGGAAGGAGCCTCGTCCCTACATCCGGATCGTGCCGCAGCCGCGCTGACGCTCGCCGTGCGGCACGTGGGCCCGTTGGCGGCCCGGGAGCAAGGCCGCCAGGTAAGCTCGGCGCATGGAGCTCGGTAGCACGAGCGGCACGGCGGTCGAGCCGGTCGAGCGCCGTCTCGAGGAGCACCGTGTCGAGCTGACGGCCTATTGCTATCGGATGCTCGGCTCGGCGTTCGATGCCGAGGACGCGGTGCAGGAGACGCTGGTGCGGGCCTGGCGAGGCTACGACCGCTTCGAGGGCCGCTCGGCGCTGCGGTCATGGCTCTACCGCATCGCGAACAACGTATGCCTCGACATGCTCGAGGGACGGAAACGCCGCGCACGGCCGATGGACCTCGGGCCCGCGCGCGAGCCGGAGGCCGCCAACCTGGCGACGCTGCCGGAGGAGAGCTGGGTCGGGCCGATACCCGACACCCGCGTCGTGCCGGAGGGGGACCCGGCGGAGGTCGCCGTCGCGCGCGAGACGGTGCGGCTCGCGTTCGTCGCGGCCCTGCAGCACCTGCCGCCGAGGCAGCGCGCCGTGCTCATCCTCTGCGAGGTCCTGCGCTGGAAGGCAGCCGAGGTCGCGGAGCTGCTCGAGACGAGCCTGGCGTCCGTCAACAGCGCGCTTCAGCGTGCACGGGCAACGCTCGCGGCCGGCAACGTGAGCGCTGCGACCACGACCCCGTCGGTCGAGCGGGCGGATGCTGAGCTGCTCGCCCGCTACGTCGACGCCTTCGAGCGCTACGACATGGACGCTCTCACGGCCTTGATCCACGAGGACGCCACCCAGTCGATGCCGCCGTACGACCTGTGGCTCAGCGGCCGCGACGACATCCTCACCTGGTGGGTCGGCCCGGGCGCCGCCTGCCGCGGCTCGCAGGTGATCCCGACGATGGCGGCGAACGGCGCGCCGGCCTTCGGGCAGTACAAGCCGAGCGAGTCCGGCGACGGCTACGAGCCGTGGGCGCTGCAGGTGCTCGAGATCGAAGACGGTCGCATCGTCGAGCTCACGTTCTTCCTCGATACCGAGACGGTCTTCCCGCTCTTCGGCCTGCCGTTGCAGCTCGAGCCGTAGGGTCCGCTCGGGTCGTCCAACCTCTTTCCGCCGGACGCTAGCCCTCGGCCGCGCTGGGGTTCATCCAGAACACCTCCCAGAGGTGGCCGTCGGGGTCGTTGAAGCTGCGCCCGTACATGAAGTCCATCTCCATCGGGTCGTTCGCGGGCGAGCCGCCGGCCGCAAGCGCCTTGTCGGCGAGCTCGTCGACCTGCTCGCGACTCTCCGCCGTGAGCGCCAGGATCGCTTCCGTCGCCGTAGCCGCATCGAGATCGTCTTCTTCGTGAAATCCCGGAAGCGGCTTCGACGAGGAGCATGACGAAGGCCTCGTCGCTGACGATCATGCAGGTCGCTGCTCGTCGGTGAACCGCGGATCGAACGCGAATCCGAGCTTCGTGAAGAACTCGACCGATCGGTTCAGGTCCTTGACGGCGAGATTGACGAAGATCTGCCGGGACGTGGCGGCTGCCATCAATCCTCCTCTGGTGGGTTTCGGAGCTCACCGTTGAGACGGTTCGAGCCGTACGAACTCATCGCTCGCCCCGGGCCGTCCGCGAGGACTTCCGTCAGCCCCATGAAGGAGACGAGCCCGAGCAGCTCCTCGGATCCGTGGCGCAGGCGCACCTGGCACCCGTAGCGCCGCGCCGCGAGCTGAAGGCGCGCGAGCGCGTCGACCGTGACCGCATCGGGCTCGACACCCCGCACGTCGCAGAGGACGAGCTCGGCACCGCTCGAAGCCAGCAGGCGGCAGACACGATCGCAGAGCCCGGGTAGGTCGGCGCGCGCGATCGGGCCGCGCACGGCGAAAGCTACCGTGGTCAGCCCGGCCCTCGTCATCGGGATAAGGACGGCCCGGCCGGGAGAAAGTCATCTGCGGAGGTCTGGATATATTTGTTGACGCATATATGTGTTTATGATTATATAATGCCATGACGACGTTCGAGGTCGTGGCGGAGCCGGCGCGGCGCCAGCTCCTGGATGTGCTGATCGCGGGGCCCACAGCCGTCGGCGAGCTCGCGCTGAAGACGGGACTGAGCCAGCCGAACACCTCGCGGCACCTGCGGATCCTGCGGGAAGCCGGTCTCGTGGAGCCGACGCCCGACGGCCAGAGGCGGCTGTACGCCCTGCGCCCCGGGGGTCTCGCGGAGCTGGAGCTGTGGCTCGCCCCCTACCGAGCCCTCTGGAGCGACGGGCTCGACGCCCTCGAGCGGCACCTCGACGAAACGGAGTGATCGCATGACCGACGACGCTGACGCAGTTCTGACCGACGATCGCGGACGCCCGCTGCTGCGCTTCGAACGAATGCTCGCGCATACGCCCGAGCGCGTGTGGCGAGCCCTGACCGAGCCCGGAGAGCTGGCTGCCTGGCACCCGAGCCCGTTCGAGCTCGAGCCGGTGGTCGGCGGAGCCGTCAGCTACGGCAGGGCGGACGACGGTGAGGCCATGCCCGACGGCGAGATCACCGAGTACGACCCTCCACGGGCGCTTGCCTACAGCTGGGGCGAGGATCTCCTGCGCTTCGAGCTGCACCCGCGTGACGGCGGCTGCCTGCTGGTGCTCACCCATAACTTCGACGACCGCTTCAAGGCTGCGCGCGACGCCGCCGGCTGGCATCTGTGCCTCGCAGCCCTGTCGGCGTCGCTCGATGGCGAGGATCCACAGGCAGGCAGCGATGCCGAAGGGCTGCCGCTCGGCTGGCAGGGGCTGAACCGCCAGTACGAGCGCCGGTTCGGGATCCCGGCCGAGAAGGCGACGCCGCCGCCGGGGCGCTGAGGCGCGTATCAGTCAGACGCGACCGATGAGTTCCGCAGGCCGGGAAGGTCTGATACGCGGTGGTCGTTAACTCGACGGAGGTGTAGAAGCCGGATGACCTTGGACACCCGTACACGCTGGCTGGCGCTGCTCGTGCTGTGCCTGGGCGACCTGATGATCGTCCTCGACACGACGATCGTGAACGTCGCATTGCCGTCGATCAGCGAGGACCTCGGCTTCTCCGAAACCTCGCTCGCCTGGGTGGTGAACGCCTACCTGCTCACCTTCGGCGGCTTCCTCCTGCTCGGTGGCAGGCTCGGCGACCTCTACGGCCACCGCCGCATGTTCCTGATCGGCATCACCGGCTTCACGCTGGCGTCGATCGCGTGCGGCCTCGCCACGACTCAGGGGATGCTGGTCGGCGCACGGGCGGTGCAGGGGCTCGGCGGCGCGGTCGTCTCGGCCGTCGCGTTGTCGTTGATCATGAACCTCTTCACCGAGCCCGCCGAGCGGGCGAAGGCGATGGGGGTCTTCGGCTTCGTCGTGGCCGGGGGCGGAAGCATCGGGGTGCTCCTGGGCGGGATCCTGACGGACGTCCTCAACTGGCACTGGATCTTCCTCGTCAACGTCCCGATCGGCGTCGCGGTCTACATCCTCACCGTGAAGCTGCTACCGGCCGCACGCGGTCCGGCCGCGAAGGGGCGCCTGGACGTCGCCGGCGCGGTGACGGTGACCGCCTCGCTGATGCTCGCTGTCTACGCAATCGTGAACGGGAACGAGGCCGGCTGGGGCTCGGGCCAGACGATCGGCCTCCTGGCCGCCGCGGCGGCTCTGCTGGGGCTCTTCCTCGTCATCGAGGCGCGCGTGCCCTCGCCGCTGATGCCGCTCGGCCTCTTCCGGTTGCGCAATGTCGCCACAGCGAACGGCGTCGGCGTGCTCTGGGCGGCGGCCATGTTCGCGTGGTTCTTCCTGTCCGCGCTGTACCTCCAGCAGGTGCTCGGCTACAGCCCGCTCGAGGTCGGTCTCGCGTTCCTCCCGGCGAATCTGATCATGGGGGCGTTCTCCGTCGGCCTCTCGGCCAAGATCGTCATGCGCTTCGGCATCCGAGCGCCGCTGGCGGTTGGGCTGCTGCTGGCTGCCGTCGGGCTCGTGCTCTTCGCGCGGGCACCCGTCGACGGGACCTTCGTGGTCGATGTCCTGCCAAGCATGCTCCTGCTCGGCATCGGCGCCGGCATGGCGTTCAACCCGGTGCTGCTGGCCGCGATGAGCGACGTCGAGCCGAGCGAGTCCGGCCTTGCGTCGGGCGTCGTCAACACGTCGTTCATGATGGGCGGCGCGCTCGGGCTCGCGATCCTCGCGAGCCTCGCCGCCTCCCGCGCGGACGACAGCCTCGCGGCCGGCGAGGACGAGCTCGTCGCGCTGACCAGCGGCTACCACGCGGCGTTCCTCGTCGGGGCGCTCTTCGCCCTGGCGGCGGCCGTGCTCGGAGCGACGCTGTTGCGCACCGGTGCCGCAGCCGGCGCTCACGGCGGAGAGCACGTCGGCGCCCCGGCGGGCGCCGAGGCCGAGTAGCCCGCGCGGATGGATCAGCCGGCGGCCGGTGCGCGTCTGCGCGCGATCGCGAGCATGATCGAAGGCGTCTGGCTCGATCAGTGCCTTACCACGAGCCACCCGTCTGACCCGTCGGAGCCGATCGCGACGGCTCTGCGTCGCTCCGGCCTCCTGCTGCGGCGGGGCGCGACCGAGCCGGGGAGCGAGACGCCCCTCTAGCCGTTCGGGCGGCGATGGCTGCCGCGATGCGCTCCGCGTCCCTGCCGACGCCGTGGACCATCGACGAGGACGCCGCGTAGAGGAAGGCGAGACCGACGAAGTAGAGCCCCGGCTCGTCGGGCACGATGCCGCGCTCGTGGCGTGGGCCCTGTTGCTCGAGGACGGGGAGGTCGATCCAGGAGTAGTCGGGATCGAAGCCCGTGCACCAGACGACGTTGGCGACGTCGAGCACACGATCGTTCTCGAGCAACGGCAACCCGTCCCGTACTCCTGCGATTCGGGGGACGCGCTCGACTCCCGCGGCGGCGAGATCCTTCGGCTTGGTCCGCACGAGCGGCATGCCGTGACTCAGGACCTTCGAGCGCACCTTCCGGCCCACCGGCGTGCGCACGGTCAGGACACGGTGGAAGGCGCCGCGCAATACGAGGTCCGCGAGCGCGTATCGTGCCGCCAGGCCCTCGATACGAAACGGGACGTGGCCGGGGTGCCTGCCCGAGAGCCACGTCGACTGGTGGCGTGCCAGCTCGAGCGCGATCTCGGCTCCCGAGTTGCCCGCACCCACGACGAGGGTCCCGCCCTCGTGCAGCTGGGAGGGATTGCGGTAGTCGCCGGAGTGCAGCTGCACGATGGCCGGGCCGAGCTCGTCGGCGAAGGCCGGCCGCCGAGGCTTCTGCCAGTTCGACATGGCCACGACGACGTTGTCGGCCTCGAACCGCAGATCGCCCGCCGTGAGGACGAAACCGCTGCCGTTGCGCGCGAGCCTGTCGACCCTGACGCCCGTCCTGACCGGCAGCTCGAACCGCGCCGCATAGGTCTCCAAGTAGTCGGCCATCTCGTCCTTGCTCGGAAACGAGTGTCGGGCGGCCGGGAAGGGCAACCCGTCGAGCCCGTTGTGGCGGGCGGGCGTGAACAGGCGGAGCGAGTCCCACCGCGCCCGCCAGGAGTCGCCCACCCGCTCGTTGGCGTCGAGGATCGTGAACGGAAGGTCCTGCCGCTCGAGGTGGAAGCCGACCGACAGGCCCGCCTGGCCGGCGCCGACCACGATGGTCTCGACGTGCTCGGCCTCACGCGCGTCGTTCGTTCCGCTCGACATGATCGCCTCCTGCTGGTCGGGGCTCCTCAGCCGGACGCTACGTTCGCTCGCCCGCACGCGCCATCGGGAGTTCTCCCCATGCGGCGAGCCCGTTCTGCATCGCGAACAGCGCCGCGCCGGCGCGGGTGGACACGCCGATCTTCGCGTACGCGTTCTGGATGTGGCGGTCGGCCGTCTTGGCCGAGATTCCGAGCGTGCGGGCGACCTGCTTGGTTTGCAGGCCATGTGCGAGGAGCCCGACGACCTCCGCCTCGCGCTCGGTAAGCCCGGCCGGCCGATCGACTCGCGGGACCGGCTGCCCGGCCGCCTCCAGCACGGCCGCGACGGCATCGGCATCCAGTCGTCCGGCACGCGCTTCCTGGCCGAGCACGTCGCCGGCCTGTCCCGGCGATAGCGACCCGCGATGTGGTCTGTGCTCGGTCATCGCGTGATAGGCGTCCGCGGCGGCGAGCACGCGAGCCGGAACCGTCAGGGCGGCGGCGGTTGCTCCCCGGTGGTATCCGGAGCCGTCGAGTCGCTCGTGGTGAGCGGTGGCGACGGGCCCGTGCGCAGCGAGGAACGGCGAGCGGCTGAGGACGCGTTCGGTGTGATAGGCATGGAGCCTGACCTGCTCCCACTCGGCCGGGGTCAGCGGCGCGGGCTTCTGCCAGGTGAGCACCGGCACCGCGACGCGGCCCACGTCGTGGACGAACGCGCTTCGGCGAACGGTGACGACGTCGGCTTCGTCGAGACGGCACTGCCGCCCGGCCGCTGTCGCGAGCGCAGCGACTCCGGCCGAGTGGCCGACCAGGTACCGAGACGCGAGATCGGCGAAGTTCCCCATCGCCGCGAGTGCGCGGTCGATCGCCTCGTCCTGGAGCATTACGCGCGGGCTCGGCTCCAACGCGAGCACGTCATCCCACACCGAGGCGCCAGGCTCGAGCGCGAGGATCTCTGCGGCGTCGTCAGAGAGCCGTGTGGCGATCACCGGGTCGAAGGCGCCTCCTGCTCGCTCGCGGACGATCTGCGCGGCGAACGCGTCGCCGCCGAGCATCCGCTGGAGCGCTGCATCCCGCGCCACATGCGCGATCCGCACCGGCAGCGGGAGCTCGTCACCCTTCGCGCTGCTCGCGTGACCCTTGCCGTCCCAGCGCTCGGTGAAGTGCGCGAACTGGGCCCGTACGGCGGCGGAGAGGCCCAGCCGGTCGCTCAGCATCTGCCCGACCTCGCAGAAAGCGGGGACGAGCCGCTTGAACTCCTTGCCCGCCTTCGGGAGCTTGCGCACGGCCGCAGCGGCGCGTACCGGCTGCGAGCGACCCGGAGGGGCCAAGGCGCGCATGATCCCTGCCATCGACTCTGCTCGGGACCCGAATCGCGACGGAGCCGCGTGTGTCGTCAGCGCATCCTGACCACCGAAGAGCTCGGCGGCCCTCTCGGCGCCCGCGGTGCAGCCCACATGGAACAGCAAGCACGTGTAGTACGCCTGCGACGCGGTCTCGGAGTCCACGCCCAGACGCTCGCTCAGCCGCATCGCGAACAGCGCGCTCTGGAGGCCGTGCTCGAGCGGCACGCCGATGCCGAGATCGGTCGCCAGGGACAACGCCGCGACGACCTCCGCGGCGCGGATCTGCTCGCCGCTCGCCGGCGACTCGTGCGCCACGACGAGACGGTACCCGACGCGACGTGGCCGGTCTTGACATGTGACTGTTTAGTCACGTATCATGGCGCCGTGACCGACGACGACCGCGTGTTCAAGGCCCTTGCCGACCCGACACGCCGCTTCCTCCTCGACCTCCTCTTCGCGCGTGACGGCCGCACGCTGACGGAGCTCGAGTCGGGGCTGGAGATGACGCGCTTCGGCGTCATGAAGCACCTGCGCGTCCTGGAAGACGCGAGCCTCGTGGTCGCACGGCGATCGGGCCGAGAGAAGCTGCACTTCTTGAACCCGGTTCCGATCCGCCTGATCCACGACCGGTGGATCGACAAATACACGGCGCGCCAGGCAGCGGCGCTGGCAGACCTCAAGACGGAACTGGAGGCAACGGCATGACCACGTTGACGGAGACCACCGTGACCACGCAGGTCTACCGGGTGTACATCAAGGCGACCCAGCAGGCGATCTGGGACGCCATCACGAGCCCGGAGTGGACGCAGCGCTACGGCTACCAGGCAATCGCCGAGTACGACCTGCAGCCGGGCGGCAGGTACCGCGGGCTCGCTCCCGAGCACATGCAGGCCATGGGCATGCCCGAGGTGGTCGTCGACGGCGAGGTGCTCGAGGCCGACCCGCCGCGGAAGCTGGTCCAGACGTGGCGCTTTCTCTGGGACGAGCAGATCGCCGCCGAGGGTCCCACACGTGTCACGTTCGACATCGAGGAGGACGACGGCGGCGTGACGAGGCTGACCGTCACGCACGAGCTCGAGAACGCGCCGATGACCGCCGCACAGCTGGCGGGCGTCGGGCGGATACGCGAGGGCGGCGGCGGCTGGAGCTGGGTCCTCAGCGACCTCAAGACCCTGCTCGAGACCGGCGCGGCGCTCGAGGGCTGACGGTGCTACGGGTGGAGGCCCTGCGCGAGCCGGGCCTCCACCTCCCGATCGCACGCCGTGGCGCGCTCGAGCAGCAGGTCGCGTACGCCGACGTTGTGGGTGAGCGTGGCGCGGCCTGGAGCGCGTACGGGCTGAGCGCGCTCCCAAGGTCCCACCCGGGCAGGGCGGCAACCACGATGTCCAACTTCTGCTGCGCCTTGAGTGTGCGTACGTCGTTGCTTGCTCAACGTAATCTCCTCCTCGTCGAGCGGCCCATCCTGGGCGCCTCGCGACGTAGGTGTCGATGCAGGACCCGGGTGCAGGCCAGGCGCTTCGTCCGGTCCAACACACGAATTCAGGAGGCCGATATGCCAGTCCAGCCGCCCAGCGACTCCGTCCTCCACGAGACGGCCGCGCGCTTCGGCTTCGAACTCTCGGACGAGGAGCTCGCCGACTATCGCCACCTGATCGGAGGCCTGCTCGCCTCGTACGACCGCCTCGATCAGCTCGCCGAGCCGAAGCTGCCGGTCAACTACCCGCGTACGGGGGGATACCGGCCCTCGCCTGAAGAGAATCCACTGAACGCCTGGTACTGGCGTTGCTCCATCGAAGGCGCCAGCACGGGCAAGCTGGCCGGAAAGACCGTTGCTGTCAAGGACAACGTCGCCGTGGCGGGCGTGCCGATGATGAATGGAACCTCGCTGCTCGAAGGATTCGTGCCCGACGTCGACGCAACGATCGTCACTCGGATCCTCGACGCCGGGGGCGAGATCATCGGCAAGGCCGTCTGCGAGCACCTCTGCTTCTCAGGCGGGAGCCACACGGCCGATACGGGGCCGACTCTCAACCCGCACGACTCGACGCGCTCGGCCGGAGGCTCGTCGAGCGGCAGTGCTGCGCTCGTCGTCGCCGGCGAGTGCGACATGGCCATCGGGGGAGACCAGGGCGGCTCGATCCGCATGCCGAGTTCGTACTCAGGGGCCTACGGCTTGAAGCCGACCTACGGTCTCGTCCCATACACCGGCGTCTTCCCGATCGAGCGAACGCTCGACCACGTAGGCCCGATCGCCGCCACGGTCACCGACTGCGCGCTCCTCCTCGACGCCATTGCTGGACCAGACGGCCACGATCCGCGCCAAATGGACGTCGAGGTCGACGATTACCTGAGCAACATCGACGGCGACATCGCCGGTCTGCGAGTGGGTGTAGTCGAGGAGGGCTTCGGCTGGCCCAATTCAGACGCAGACGTCGACGCGAGCGTGCGCGGGACGGCCGAGAGGCTGAAGGCGCTCGGGGCGACCGTCGAGAATGTCTCCATCCCGTGGCACCGCGACGGCCAGCACGTCTGGACCGGGATCGGCATCGAGGGAGCCCTCGACCTCATGATCCGCGGCAACGGCGGCGGCACCAATGCGAAGGGCTACTACGACACGGCTCTGATGGAGGCGTATGGCCGCGGCCGCCTGCTGAACGCGAACAACTTCGCGGTCACGATCAAGCTCGTGATCCTCCTCGCCCAGTACCTGCAAAGGCACTACGGGGGCCGGTACTACGCCAAGGCGCGGAACCTGGCTGGGCCGCTCGCGGCTGCCTATGACGATGCGCTGTTCACGCACGACGTCCTCGTCATGCCGACGACGCCGATGAAGGCGACTCTTCTGCCGGCACCGGACGCCTCGCGCGAAGAATTCGTCCTGCGAGCCTTCGAGCCGACCGCGAACACCTGCCCGTTCGACGTGACCGGGCATCCCGCGATGAACATTCCCTGCGCGATGTCAGAGGGCTTGCCAGTCGGACTCATGGCGATCGGATCCCGGTGGGGTGAGGCTGGGCTCCTACGCTTTGCCCGCGCGTGCGAGACAAGCTTCGCTCCCCCCGTCGGACGTCGCGAACGCCCCGCCACCGGCGGCCGAGCCTGACAGGATGGCTGCCTCACCGCGGTCGGATACCTCTCCTCCACGAGGATCCCTCGCGGAAGGCGACCGCGGGGCAAGACCACGCTGAATCGGAATGACGTCACGTTAGACTGTCGCCGTGAGCGAGAGGGATGTCCAGTGGTCGTCCCACAATCGCTCCCGGTCGGCCGGTTCAAAGGTGATGGAGCTCGCTGACGCGGCGCGTCTCGTGGAGGATGGCGATACCGTCGCGATCGGAGGCTGCCTTTATTCCCGGACGCCCTGGGCGATGCTGCTCGAGCTCCTACGCGCCGGGCGGCGGGAGCTGACTCTCACGCGGAACCTGATGTGCTACGAGGCTGAGCTCTTCCTGACGCGGGGCGCCGCGAATCGGCTGATCACGAGCTGGGTGGGCATCGGGCTGCTCTGGGGGATCCCCAAGGTCTTCCGGGAGCTCGTCGAGAGCGGGCGCGCGAGCTACGACGAGTGGAGCCACCTATCGCTCGGGCTGCGATATCGAGCTGCTGCTATGGGCGTGCCCTTCCTGCCAACGAGGTCGCTGCTCGGCTCCGACCTCTTCCAGCTCACGGGAGCGAAGGAGATGACTTGCCCATTCACCGGCGAGCGTCTCTGCCTCGTCCCTGCGCTCGTCCCGGACGTCGCCCTGATCCATGCCCACCGGGCCGATGTGAACGGAAACGCGAAGATCGACGGGCCGCCGTACATGGACCGTGAGCTCGCTGCCGCCGCGCGGCGGGTGATCCTCACGGTGGAGGAGATCGTCCCCGAGGAAGCAATCGTGCGCGGCGCGGAACAGACGGTCGTGCCGCACTTCCTCGTCGACTCGGTCGTGGAGGTCCCCTACGGCTCGTTCCCGCACGAGTGCTACGGGCTCTACGAGGCCTGGTTCGACCACTTCGAGGACTACATGCAGCTCGTCAACGAGAAGGGGCTCGCCGGCGTCGAGGAGTACGTGCGAAGGTGCGTCGACGAGCCGGGGTCGTTCGCAGGCTTCCTTGATCGCGTCGGAGCCGAGGTGCTGCTCGAGCAGCGCGACAAGGTGGCGGAGCTCGTGCCGGAATGAGCGCATCGGCCCCCTGGACGCGCGACGAGGCGATGATCCTGGCGGGAAGCCGGCTGTTGCTCGACAACCGGGTCGTGTTCGCCGGCGTCGGCGCGCCGCTCGTGGCGAGCGTGCTCGCCCAGCAGCTCCACGCGCCCAATCTGACGATCGTGCTCGAGGGCGGCTTCGTCGGTCCGCGGATGCTCGGCGGCAAGCTGCCGATCTCCACGAACGAGATGCGGGCGGCCCGCCACGCCGTCATGCTCACCGGCATCGTGGACGTCTTCCTCTACAGCCAGCGGGGGCTGTTCGACTACGGCTTCGTCGGGGCGGCGCAGATCGACCGCTACGGCAACGTGAACACGAGCTTCATCGGGACGCCCGAGCGACCGAAGGTGCGTCTTCCCGGCAGCGGCGGAGCGAACGACATCGTCTCCCTTTGCCGCGAAATCTTCGTGATGACGAAGCACGAGCGTCGGCGGTTCGTCGAGCGCGTGGATTTCGTCACGAGCCCCGGCTACCTCGAAGGGGGCGACTCGCGGGAGCGGGCGGGCCTTCGGCAGGGTCGACCCGTGTGCGTGCTCACCGACCTGGCGATCCTGGGCTTCGATGCGGAGACCCGCAGTATGCGCTTGGATGCCCTGCAGCCGGGGGTGAGCGTGGACGAGGTCGTCGACTCGACCGGGTTCGAGCTCCTCGTGCCGGAATCCGTCCCGGAGTTGCCCACGCCGTCCAAAGAGGAGCTCACCGCTCTGAGACGGCTGCAGGAAGGCGAGACGCCTGCGGTCGCGCGCCCCCCCGAAGCGGTCCGGGCCGAGCTCACGGGCAAGATCGGTACGTGATGAGCCGCAGCCAACCGGACCGCACCGTTGCCGGCTGATGGTCGCCGCCCCATTCGAGTACCTGCCGGCGTTGTCGTGGCAGGAGGCGGTCGAGCTCCTCGAGGCGCACGGAGAGGATGCCAGGGTCATCGCCGGTGGCCAGAGTCTCGTTCCGATGATGACGCTTCGGCTGGCCACGCCGACCGCGCTCATTGACGTCGGGCGAGCCGGCGCGCCCTCCATCGAGCGTGAAGACGGGCAGGTCGTGATCGGCGCTCTCACCCGCCATGCCGATCTCGAACGCTCGCCCGTGCTCGCCGAGTGCTGCCCCATCGTCCCCGAGGCGGCGCGCTGGATCGGCAACCTTCGCGTGCGGCACCGCGGCACGATCGGGGGGAGCCTCGCGCACGCCGACCCTTCGGCCGAGCTCGCTTGCGTTGTCGTGGCGCTCGGCGGCACCGTCCGGGCACTGGGTCCGGCGGGCACGCGGCGTATCGCCGCCGCCGAGTTCTTCGAGAGCCACTTCACGACGGCGCTTCGCGCGAGCGAGGTCGTGACGGCGGTCGAGCTACCTGTCATCCGGCAGGGGACAGGCTGGTCGTTCCAGGAGCTCGTTCGCCGCAGCGGCGATTTCGCGGTCGTCGAGGTGGCTGCGCTGGTCGAGCTCGAAGCGGACGGCAGGACATGCCGCCGAGCGTGCCTCGTTGCCGGGGCCGTGGGCGAGCGCCCGGTAGAGCTGGCAGAGGCAGCCGCCGCGGTCGCCGGCGAGCCGCCCGGCGAAGCGGCTGCCGAGGCCGGCCGGCGCGCCGCGCGGGCGGTGGACCCACCCACCGACGTTCACGCTTCCGGTGACTACCGGCGAGAGATGCTCGAGCTGCTGACGCGCCGTGCCGTGCTGGAGGCAGCTTCGCGCGCTGTTCCCGAGCTCACGCCGTGAAGCTGCCCGTTCGGTTCGAGTTGAACGGCCAGTCGGTCGAGGTGTGGGTCTCGACCAGCGAGACGCTTGTCGAGGCACTCCGCGATGAGCTCGGGGCGACCGAGGTCAAGATCGGCTGCGGCGAGGGCGTATGCGGGACGTGCACGGTGCTCCTGGACGGGGATACCGTCAGCGCGTGCACGCTCTTCGCCGTCCAGGCCGAAGGCCGGGCGGTCACAACCGTCAAGGGACTCGCCCGCGACGTCGCCGGCTTGCACCCCCTGCAGGAGAGCTTTCTCGCCCACGGCGCGGCTCAGTGCGGCTTCTGCATCCCGGGGATGCTGCTCGCCGCGTACGAGCTCATACAGGAGGAACCGGGGGCAACCCGCGACGCCATTCGCGGTGCCCTCGCCGGCAACCTCTGCCGTTGCACGGGCTACACGAAGATCGTAGACGCCGTCGAGGCGTACGCGCGGAGCCAGATCGCGGCGACTGCCGTCGGGGGCGAGGCAGATGAGCACGGATCCTGATCTGCTCACAGTCGTCGAGGACCTGCGCGTCGTCGGCCGCTCCTTCACGCATCGGGACTTCGTCGAGAAGGTGCAGGGAGCACTCACATACGCCGAAGACTGGCAACTGCCGGGGATGCTCCACGGGCGCATCGTCCGCGCGCAGGTTCCGTCCGCCCGCATCGTCTCGGTCGACACGAGCGCCGCGGAGGCGCTTCCAGGCGTCCGCACCGTGCTCACCGCGAAGGACGTCCCGCACAACGAGGTCGTCGACGAGGCGAGCGGCCTGGCGCTGGACGCCGTGCGGGTTCCGGTGCTCGCGTCCGACCGGATTCGGTACCAGGGCGAGCCCATCGTCGCCGTGGCTGCCGATACCCCCGCGATCGCTGCGGAAGCGACAGAGCTCGTCGCGATCGAGTACGAAGAGCTGCCGGGAGTTTTCGACACGGAAGCGGCGCTCTCGCCGGACGCCCCCGCCGTCCACCTGCAAGGGAACCGGCTGGTGGACTGGCGATTCGAGCGCGGAGACGTCGAGGCCGCGCTGCGTGCGGCGGACGTGGTCGTGGCGGAGACGTACCGCACGCAGGCCGTCGACCACGCCTACCTCGAGCCCGAGGCAGGAGTCGGGTGGATCGAGGGCGAGGTGCTGACGCTGCGCGTCGCCACGCAGGTCATCGAGCACGGGCGGCAGGTCGCGACGATCCTGAAGCTGCCGACGAACAGGGTTCGCGTCATTGGCACCTACATGGGGGGCGGCTTCGGGGGGAAGGAGGATATGACAATCGAGCCGTACCTGGCGCTACTGGTCTGGGCCACCCGCCGCCCGGTGAGGATGGTCTGGTCGCGCCAGGAGTCGCTGCTCGCCCGGCCGAAGAGGCACCCCTTCCATATGCGCTATCGAACGGGGGCAAGCGGCGACGGGCGGATCCTGGCCCAGGACGTCGTGATCGTCGGTGACGCCGGCGCCTACCCGCTTCTCTCTCCGCGCGTGCTCTTCGCGGCCGGGGTCACAGCCTGCGGCCCGTACGACGTCCCAAACGTGCGTATCCGCTCGACCGCCGTCTTCACGAACAACGTGCCGACCAGCGCGTTCCGCGGCTTCGGCGCCATGCAGGTCACACTCGGCTACGAATCGCAGTTGGATCTGGTGGCGGAGGCAGTAGGGCTCTCGCCCGTCGACGTGCGCCTGCGCAACTTCGTCGAGCAGGGAGATCGGCTGCCGACCCACGAGCCCCTCGACACCCACGTCGCCGTGACCGACACGCTGCGCGCTGCCCTCGAGGCGCTCGGGCCGGAGGCCACCCACGCGCCGGCTGGCAAGAAGGTCGGACGAGGCTTCGCGTGCAACATGCAGCCCTACGGGCGGTCACGCTTCTTCGCCGACCGGGCCTCTTGCTGGGTGAGCCTGGAGCGCGACGGAAGCGTCATCGTCCGGACCGGAGCGACCGACCTCGGCGCCGGCCAGGCGGCGTCCCTCGCCCAGATCGCCGCCGAGGTGCTCGGGGCGGCGCCCGAGAGCGTCGGCGTCTACATCGCCGACTCGGCGCTCACCCCTCCTGCGGGTGGCACCTTCGCGACGCGCCAGCTCTACATGTCTGGAAACGCGGTCCTGACTGCCGCGTCGGAGTTGCGCGACCGGCTGGCGGAGGTCGCCGCCGAGCTCATCGAGGCTGACGCTGAGAGCCTGCGCTTCGCGGACGGCCGCGTGTCCGTCAGGGGCGAGGACGGACGGTTCCTCTCGCTCGCCGAGCTCGCGCGGGCAGCGGAGAGCCAGGGCGTGCTTCCTCACCATCTGGGCACCTTCCACGCCGAGGTGGGCGAGTTCGATCCGAGCACCGGCCGCGGCACGACGTTTCCCGACTACACCTACGGGACGCACGCCGCCGAGGTGGAGGTCGACGTCGAGACGGGGCAGGTGCGGGTGCTGCGCTACGTCGCCTGCCACGACGTTGGCCGCGCCATCAGCCCCGTCCGCGTCGAGGGGCAGATCCAGGGCGGCGCCGCTCAGGGGATCGGCTACGCTCTCACGGAGGAGGTCGTGACCGAGGAGGGCGTCACCATGTCGTCGCTGTTCGCCGACTACCTCATTCCTAGCTCGACGGACCTCCCGGACATCCAGGCCATCTACCTCGAGCTCGGCGCGGGGAAGGGACCGTTCGGCGCCCGAGGGATCGGCGAGCCCACGATCGGGCCCCCGGCGGCGGCCCTCGCGAGCGCGATCGCGGACGCCACGGGAGTGCGCCTGACCGAGCTTCCATTCACGCCCGAGCGCGTCCTCCGCGGTCTTGCAGGACTCGAGCCGAAGTCTCGGCTCTGATCATGTCGCTCGCGGCCTTGACCTCGGTCATGGTGAAGGCCGGCTCAGCGTCCTGCGCAATGCGGTGGGTGACGCCGATGCTCGCCATCCGGAAGATGGATGGCGCCTCGCGCGACCTCGTACGTCCGGGCGCAGGGGCCGGATCTCATCTGGCCCGCTACAGCTCCGCGGCCCGGTTCGGGCGGAACCGCCACGGGCTTGTCGGCTGCAGGTCGGCCTCGTCGACCGCGGCTGCCTCGATCGTGTGCCACGCCGATCGGATGTGCTGCGCCATCGCCTGCTGAGCGGAAACGGCGCTCCGGTTGCTGAGGGCGAGGAGGATGCGCTCGTGCTGCTCGGCGAACGACTCGTGGGCTGTCGCGAACGCTATTGGGTGCTCGCGAGAACGTTTCGGCTTCTCGAGCTCTCGGATCAATCTCGACCAGTAGCTCTCGACGATCGAGAGCAGGAAATCCTCTTGCGCTCCTTCGTAGATCGTCATGTGATAGCGCGAATCGAGCTCGATGAGCTCTCTCTCGCCGGCATTGCTCGCCACGAGCGCGCGAAACGCGTCGGTCAGCTCATGCAGCACGTGGAGCTGCTCGTCAGGGAGCCTAAAGGCAGCCTGCTGAGTGAGATAGCTCTCGAGCGTGATGCGCGTTTCGAAGAGAACGCGCGCCTCATCCGCGCTCATGAGTGGTGCTATATGAGTCCCCTTGCCGCGACGCCGGACAATCAATCCTTCTCGCTCCAGCGCCTGAATTGCCTCACGTATAGGAGTGCGGCTAACGCCGATTATTTCTGACAATCCTCTTTCCGTCACTCTTTCATCAGGGAGAAGGCGTCCTTCGATAATTTCTCGTCGCAGCAACTCCCGCACGTATTGGGGGAACGAGGGAGGCAGCGCGAGTGCGCCGCGCGGTTCGTCCCGGAACCGAGAAGCTCGAGGGCTCATCCTCCACGACCCCCGTCTCCGTGCCGGATCGTGGCCCATTCAACTCCTTGACAAAGCTCGCACGGCATTGTAGATTGCGCCGGCGCTTGCATGCGGTCGATTGTATACCAGTTAAACGGCGCGTCAAGCGAAGTGCGGCGACGAGGAGACCTGCGTGGCGACTCTGAGACTCGAACATGTCTCGAAGACGTACGGCCAGGTCGAGGCTGTCCGGGATCTTTCGCTCGATGCCGCAGACGGCGAGCTCATTGCTCTTCTGGGTCCTTCGGGGTGCGGAAAGACATCGACTCTCAAGATGGTTGCGGGCCTCGAAGACATTACAGAAGGTGCGATTTACTTCCATGATCGTCGCGTAAATGATGTGCGACCGGAAGAGCGCAACGTCGCGATGGTTTTCGAGGACTATTCCCTTTATCCGCGTATGTCCGTCTACGAAAATGTCGCGTTTCCGCTGCGCGTGCGACGATACAACGAGCGGGACATCGAGAAGCGGGTGATGCGACTTCTCGACACCCTGGAGCTCGCCGAGCTGCGCAAGAGCGGTGTGGTCGAGCTGAGCGGCGGCCAGCAGCAGCGGATCGCGATCGCTCGCGCTCTCGTTCGCGAGCCTGCGATTCTCATCTTCGACGAGCCGCTCTCCCACCTCGACGCGGAGCTCAAGGGCCGGCTACGCGCCGAGATGCGCTGGCTCCAGCAGGAGCGCGGGGTCACGAGTGTCCTCGTCACGCACGACCAGGCGGAGGCCATGGCGATGGCCGATCGCGTCGCCGTGATGAACCTCGGGGTACTCCTTCAGGTCGCGACGCCGCACGAGATCTACCGATCGCCGGCCGATCTCTTCGTCGGGGGGTTCATCGGTGAGCCGCCGATGAACATCCTCGAGGCGAAGGTCGAGCATCGCGACGACGGCATCGTGCTGATGGCGCCGAACCTCGAGCTCTCGCTGGGAGCCCGAAGCGCCTCGCTGCGGTCGCGGCTCGGCGGCCGCGATCGAGTCAAGTTCGGCATCCGTCCGGAGCACGTTCACCTCCAGAGCGGAGCGAACGGCGGCTTCAGCGGTGACGTGTTCTTCAAGGAGTGGCTCGGCGACTACCAGGTCGTCCTCCTGAGCGAGCCCGGCCTGGATGACCACTGGTTGACGCTGCTGACCCCGCCGGAGCACTCCGTCAGGATCGGTGAGCGTGTGCGCTTCGGCGTGGACGTCGCGGCCCTGAATCTCTTCGACGCCGAGACCGACAAGAACATCCTCGTGAGTCCCGGGGAGAGCTCCGCGAACGGATCGGAGCGCAACGGATGAGCTCGCGCACTCTGGAGGTGCGAGACCTCAACAAACAATTCGGCAAGAACCTCGTCCTCGAAGACGTGGAGCTCGACGCGGAGCCGGGGGAGATCGTGGCGCTCGTCGGGCCGTCGGCGGCCGGGAAGAGCACGCTGTTGCGCATCGTCGCCGGGATCGAAAAACCGTCTTCCGGGACCGTGGCGATCGACGATCGCGACGTGACGGAGACGCCGTCGTGGAAGCGCAACGTCGCGATGGCATTCGAGTCGTACGTGCTCTACCCGAATCGCACCGTCTTCGAAAACATCGCCTTCCCCCTGCGCAAGGAGCGGTCGGAGCGCCGGGGCGAGAGCGCCGCGATCGAGAGGCAGGTGCGCGAGATCGCGGAGGTCCTGGAGATCGGCCCGCTGCTCGACCGTCTGCCTCACGCGCTCTCGGGCGGCCAGCGCCAGCGAGTGGCGCTCGGGCGGGCGCTCGTCAGAGACGCCGATGTCTATCTCCTCGACGAGCCGATCTCCCATCTCGACGCCAAGCTCCGGCACTGGCTGCGGGGTGAGCTGCGCCGGCGTTTGAGGGAGAAGGGGACGCCGACCGTCTGGGCGACTCCGGACGGAGCGGAGGCCATGGCGGTCGGCGATCGCCTCGCCCTGATCGTTCGCGGGAGGATCGTGCAGACCGGCACCGCGGAGGCGATCTACGCGCGGCCTGCCACGGCGCGCGTGGCCGAGATCGTGGGCGATCCGCCGATGAACCTGGTCCCAGTCGAACCGAGGGCCGGCGGGATCGAGATCGACGGCAGCGAAACGGTGCTCCCGTTGCGGGACGTTCCGCAGATCGCCGCCGGTGCGTACGTCGGCGTGCGGGCACGGGATCTCAGGATCGTCGAGGAGCCGGCGGCGACGACGATGCGTGCCACCGTCGTCGTGACCGAACCAGGTACGAAGAGAAGCCTGATAACTGTCCGTATCGGCCGAAATACGATCCGAATCGTGGGAGGTGCGAGCGAGACATTCCGAACGGGAGACGAGATCCTCGTCGATTGGGGCGGCGCACACGTCTTCCTTTTCGAGGGGGCCGAGCGAGTGCTCACAGCCGAGTCTGTGATCGCTCGCGAACGGGTCGAGGAGGCGATAGGAGGGAAGCCATGAAACAGGAGGATTCGCACGGGACCACACGCTCGCCGTACCGCCGCAGACGCGCCTGGATCGTCTTCGGGCTGTTGGCGATCCTGATTCTCGCGCTCGCGGCGGCCTGCGGAGGAGACGACGAGGCGGCCGCGCCGCCCGCAGCCGAGGAACCTGCGCCGCCGGCCGAGCCCGCCGAGCCCGCTGCATCCGGGGAGGAGCCCGCGCCGGCTCCCGCCGAAGGCGAGTGGAGTCTGGCAGAGGCCGCGGCACCGTACGCCGGGACGACGATCAACGTGCTGGACGAGGTCACGGACCTCCAACCCGGGTTTGCGGAGCTGATTCCGCAGTTCGAGGAGGAGACGGGCATCGACGTCGAGTTCTCGATCGAGGGCCACGTCGACGTCATCCAGAAGGGCGAGGCGGACCTGCTAGCCGGCCGAGGCGACTACGACCTCGTGATGGTGCACGACTTCCAGATGGGACGTGTCGTCGACGCTGACGTGATCGAGCCGATCGACCCGTACCTGAACAACCCCGACCTCAAGGATCCGAGCGTCAACTTCGAGGACTTCATCCCGGGCCCGACCGAGGCTTCGACGATCTACGACGGGCAGCGCATCTGCTTCCCGGCGTGGCCGTACAACTACATCTACTGGGTTCGAAACGACTTCCTCACGAACCCCGACGAGCAGGCCGCGTTCGAGGAGGAGTACAGCTACCCGCTGGCGCTGCCGGAGACGATGGACCAGATGTACGACATCGCCGAGTTCTTCACGCGCGACGCGGGGGAGACTCTGGCGGGGGAGACGCTCTCCGAGCCGATGTACGGGTTCGTTCAGGAGGGCGCGAGGCTCAGCGTGCCGTGGTCGCCGATCTACTGGCTCTACATGCGCCAGTACGGCGGCGGCTGGTTCAACGAGGACGGCACTCCGAACTTCAGCCGCCCGGAGAACGTCGAGGCGATGGAGTTCTACAAGTCGCTGTGGGAGTTCTCGCCTCCGGGCGCGATCGAGTTCTCGCTGATCGACATCCCGGTAGTGATGGGGGAGGGGCGAGCTGCCTCTGGCCTCGTCTGGAGCGACTTCGTGTTCTCGATCGACAAGCAAGGCGGATCGCCCCACGCGGGCAACTTCGCGTACGCGCCGCCGCCGGCCGTCGGAGACGGCGCCAACCGGGCGACGCTCGTCGCTCTCGGATGTGAGGTGATCAACAAGGCGAGCGAGAACAAGGAGGCGGCGTTCCTCTTCTCGCAGTGGATGGCGAGCAAGACGACGCAGGACGCCTGGTTCGACATGGAGGGGGCCGCGATGCCGGTCCGTCTCGACTCGTTCGAGCATCCTGCCCTCACGTCCGGTCCCTACGCCGCCATGTTCGCGGCCGCTGTACCCGCGCTGGAAGGGGGGTCGAGCTGGACGCAGATCCCGAAGATGTTCGAGATCGGCGACACCATCAATCTCGAACAGCAGAAGCTTGTCAACGGCGAGGTCACGGCCCAGGAGATGGTCGACAACGTCCAGGCGGCGGCGGAAGACATCTGCGAGGACGGGAGTTGCTTCGCCGAGAAAGCCGTGGTGATGCCCTAGACGTGCGCGGCTAGGGCAAGAGAGACGGAGGCGACGGGCGAGGAGATGGCGACCCAGCAGGTAGCCGAATCTGCGGCGCTGGCCCCGGCCCGCGAGTCGAAGCGGGGTCGGTGGTTCACGATCGCGCTCCTCGCCCCCGCGCTCCTCGCGCTCGTGCTGGTTGGGATCGTCCCGTTCTCCTACACGATCTTCATCAGCCTCCACGCGACGAACTTCATCCGGATCGAGGAGTTCGTCGGGCTCGAGAACTACCGGGAGCTGCTCACGAGCGACGTCTTCTGGCACACCGTAGGGGTGACGGCGATCATCCTCGTGATCGCCGTCCCCCTGCAGATCCTGCTGGGCCTCGGCTTCGCTCTCCTTTTTCATCGGGGCGTCTACGGAGGGCGCATTCTGTCTCCGGCGTTGCTCCTACCCGCGGTACTCGCTCCGACCGTCGTCGCGATCGTCTGGAAGATCATGCTGGCGGGTACATGGGGGTTCCTGACCTACGAGTTCTTCGACCGGTTCGGCATCCTCGCCGAGAGCTCGGTCTTCAGCGTCCCGACGGCGGCGCTCGCGGCGATCATCGGGATCGACGTCTGGCAGTGGACGCCGTTCATCACGCTCGCCCTGTTCGCCGGGCTGCAGGCGCTGCCCGTCACGCCGTTCCGCGCGGCCGCGGTCGACGGAGCCTCCGGGTGGCAGACCTTCCGCTACCTCACGCTGCCGATGCTGCTCCCGCTGATCGCGGTGCTCTTCTTGCTGCGGCTCATCGACACCTTCAAGATCTTCGACACCGTCTACCTCCTGACCGGTGGGGGGCCGGAGGACGCCACGGAGACGATCAGCCTGTACCTCTACAAGCAGGTGTTCAGCTTCTTCGAGGTCGGACGGGCGGCGGCCGCTGCGGTGATCATCTTCCTCATGTTCTTCGTCCTCGCGTCGATCGCATATCAGCTCCTCTCGAAGCGGCTCAAGCTCTTCTGATGCATCGCGAGAGCAAGAAACGGACGGCGCTGCGGACGCTCCTCCTCCTCGTGCTGACGCTTGTGTTCATCTTCCCCGTGCTGTGGATGATCTCGATCTCCTTCAAGCCGCGAGAGGCGCTCTTCCGCCAACCGCCGGATTTCTTCTTCGCTCCGATCCCCGACCACTACCTCGCGGCCTTCGCCCCCGAGACACGCGCCGTGACGGATCTCATCAACTCGCTCATCATCGCGGGAGCGAGCACCGCGCTCGTGATCCTGCTCGGAACGCCGGCAGCCTATGCGCTGGCGCGACTTCAGGTGAGGCGGCGCGACGACATCATGATGTTCGTACTCGGCAGCCGGATGGCGCCGGCCATCGCGCTCGTCGTCCCATTCTTCCTGATCTACAACAAGGTCGGCCTGCTCAACACGCACTTGGGGCTCATCCTCGCGTACCTCACCTTCAACCTGTCCTTCTACATATGGCTGATGAGCATCTTCTTCAGGGAGATCCCGCGGGACATCGAGGCTGCCGCGAACGTCGACGGGTACGGGCCGACGTACGCCTTCGTCCGGATCGTCGTGCCGCTCGCCGTGCCGGGGATCGTGGCCACCGGCGTGCTCGCCTTCATCTTCGCCTGGAACGAGTTCGCCTACGCGCTGCTCCTGGGAGGCAAGAACGCCGAGACGCTTCCGGTCGCCATCTCGAGATTCGTCACACCGCGAGGCGTCGAGTGGGGGAGCCTGGCCGCCGTGGGGACCGTGGCTCTCGTGCCCGTCACGGTGATGGTCTTCCTGCTCTACAAGTACATCGTCCGGGGTCTGAGCCTCGGCGCCGTGAAGGGATAGGACACGTATGGGAGGTGACGTTTGAAGCCCGCCCGGTTTCGCTATTGCCGTCCTCAGACGCTCGATGAGGCGATCGATGCCCTGCGCGAGCACGGCGACGAGGCACGCGTGCTGGCCGGAGGTCAGAGCCTCATCCCGCTCATGAACATGCGCCTCGCCCGTCCGACGGTCGTCGTGGACATCGGCGACCTGACCGGGCTCGACGGCGTTGCGGCGAATGGAGAGGTCAGGATCGGCGCGCTCGCGACGCAATGGACGGTCCGAACTGATCCGGACGTCGAGCAGCGCCTACCGATGCTCACGGAGGCGCTTCAGTTCGGCCACGTCGGCATCCAGACCCGGGGAACGGTGTGCGGCATGGTCGCGCACGCGGATCCCGCCGCCGAGGTGCCCGGGATCCTGCTCCTGCTTGATGGCGAGGTCGTCGCGCGAGGGCCGGCGGGCGAGCGCACGATCGCCGCGGCGGACTTCTTCGTGAGCGCCTTCACCACGGCGCTCGATCCCGCGGAGATCGTCACCGAAGTGCGCCTGCCGACCCTCGGCGAGTCGTCGGGCCAGGCCTTTGTCGAGGTGGCGCGCAGGCACGGTGACTTCGCGATCGTCGGCGCCGGAGCGGGCGTCCGGCTGACCGACGCCGGAAAGGTCGAGGAGGCGCGAGTGGCGCTGATCGGGGTCGGCGAAGGTCCCGTCCGCAACGCGGACGCCGAGGGCCAGCTCGCCGGCGCGGATGCCGGCGACCGCGAGGCGATCGCCGAGGCTGGGCGGGTGGTAGAAGCCGGGATCGACCCGCCGGCCGACGTGCACGGCTCGTCGTCGTATCGCAAGAAGGTGGCAGGGGTGCTCGCGCGGCGCGCGCTCGAGACCGCAATCGCGCGTGCGAGGGAACCAGAGGGGAGGACGCCATGAGCGTGACGGTTTCGGACGACCTGCGCATGGTGACGGTCAGGGTCAACGGCGAGCGTCGAGCTGCGCTCGCGGAGCCGAGAACACTCCTGTCCGACTTCCTGCGGCACGAGCTCGGGCTCACGGGAACGCACGTGGGCTGTGAGCACGGCGTCTGTGGCGCCTGCACGGTCCGAGTCGACGGTGTTCTGGCCCGCTCCTGCATCACCCTGGCGGTTCAGGTCGAGGGCCACGAGATCGAGACCGTCGAGGGTCTGGCGAGCGGAGGCGCCCTGCACCCGATCCAGGAGGCCTACCGGCAGGAGCACGGCCTGCAGTGCGGCTTCTGCACGCCCGGGCTCTTGCTCGCGACGCAGTCTCTGCTCGAGCAGAACCCGGAACCCGACGAGGGCGAGATCCGCCGCTTCCTGTCCGGGAACATTTGCCGCTGCACCGGGTACGTCGGCGTCGTGGCGTCCGTGCGGAAGGCCGCCGAGATGCTGCGGGGGGTGACAGCGTGAGCGAGATCGATCCCGGACGCCCCGCGCAGTACGTCGGCGCACGCGTGCTTCGCGTCGAGGACCCGCGGTTCCTCAGGGGCAAGGCGAAGTACATCGACGACATCAGCCTGCCCGGGATGCTGCACGCAGCATTCCTGCGCAGCACGGAGCCCCACGCTCGCCTCGCGAGGATCGACACCTCGCGTGCGGAGCAGCTCGAAGGCGTCGTACGCGTCTTCACGGGCGCCGACCTGAAGGACGAGGTGGGGCTTTTCGTCACGGCGCTGCCCCTGCGCACGGAAGTCAACGAGACGTCGCGGCACGTACTGCCGATCGAGAAGGTGCGCCATGTCGGCGAGGCGATTGCCGCCGTGGTCGCCGAGTCCCGCTACCTCGCTGAGGACGCGTGCGACCTGATCGACGTCGAGTACGAGCCGCTACCGGCCGTGCTCGACGCGGAGGAGGCGCTGAAGCCCGACGCCCCGGTCCTCGACGAGGCGCTGGGCCAGAACAACATCGCCCACATCGAGGAGCGCTACGGAGACGTGGACCGGGCGTTCGCCGAGGCCGACCACGTCTTCACCAAGCGGTTCCACCATGGACGCTACTCGGGCGTCCCCCTCGAGGGGCGCGGGGTCATCGCGGAGTACGAGAGCGGCCGCGGCGAGTTCACGATCTGGAGCTCGACTCAGATCCCCCATTTCCTGAAGACCAAGGTCTCGGGGCCGCTCGGCGTATCGGAGGCGAAGATCCGCGTTGTCGCGCCGGCGGTCGGCGGCGGCTTCGGCGTCAAGGCGCACATGTTCGTGGAGGAGGCGATCATCCCCGCCCTTGCCCGGATCCTCGAGCGGCCGGTCAAGTGGGTGGAGGACCGCTACGAGCATCTAGCCGCCAGCGCCCATTCCAAAGAGGAGATCATCTACATCGACATCGCTACGACGGCCGACGGCACGTTCGTCGGCTTCAAGGGTCACTACATCACGGACGGAGGGGCGTACTCGTGCGTCCCGTACAGCCCGCTGATCGACTCGCTGACGTCTGCGGGCCTCCTCCCGAGCCACTACAGCGTGCGCGACGTGAGCTTCGAGGTGGACGCGCCGCTGACGAACAAGTGCATGATCGGCTCCTACCGCGGCGTGGGCTGGACCTCCGGCCACACGGCCAGGGAATGTCTGATCGACGACATCGCCGACGAGCTCGGCATCGACCCGGTCGAGCTGCGCGTCATGAACACGATCCCGTCCGAGCCCTACGAGAGCGCGACCAGGCTCGAGTACGACGGGGGCAGCTACATCGAGTCGATGCGCAAGGCGCAGGAGCTCGTCGGGTACGCGGAGTTCCGTACTCGTCAGTCCGACCTGCGCAAGAAGGGCCGCTACGTCGGCGTCGGCTTCAGCCCCTACGTCGAGCCCACCGGCTTCGGCACGAGGATCGCGCAGGCAAGCGGCTGGCCGGTCGTGTACTTCGACACGTCGACCGTGGAGATCGAGTCGGACGGGTCCGTGATCATCCGTGCGGGGCTCCAGTCGCACGGCCAGGGTCACGAGACGAGTCTCGCCCAGGTCGCCGCCGACCAGCTCGGCGTGCGGCTCGAGTCCGTGAAGCTCGTCCACGGCGACACCGAGACGACCGCGTACGGGATGGGGACCTACGCGAGCCGCAGCGCGGTCGTCTACGGAGGTGCCATCATTCGCGCCGCGCGGGACGTCCGCGAGAAGCTGGTCAAGCTGGCGGGCGCGATGCTCGAAGCGAGCGCCGAGGACATCGAGCTCTACGACGGGCAGGCGCACGTAAAGGGAGCGCCTGGCAAGGCCGTGTCGATCGCGGACATCGCTGCTTTCGCCTACTGGGGGCGCGCGTCGAGAGATCTCGATTTCGATCCCGTCCTGACGGCCACTCGCTCCTACGATCCGGCCCAGACGTTCAGCAACGGCACGGTGGTCGCGGTCGTCGAGGTGGACGTCGAGACCGGCGTCATCGACCTCCAGCGGATTGTCGCGATCGAGGACTGCGGCATCATGCTGAACCCGATGATCGTGGAGGGCCAGGTTGCGGGTGCCGTGGCGCAGGGCATCGGCGGCGCGCTTTACGAGGACTTCGTCTACGACAGCGACGGCCAGTTCCTCTCGGGCAGCCTGATGGACTACCTCTATCCGTCGACGATGGAGGTGCCGCCGATGGACATCGGTCACATCGAGACGCCGTCGCCGGTCACGGAGGGAGGGATCAAGGGCATGGGCGAGGCCGGCGCGATCGCCGCTCCGGCCGCAGTTGTCAACGCTGTCGCCGACGCGCTGCGGCCGTTCGGCGTGCGGATCGAGCGGACGCCGCTCACGCCCTCGTACGTCCTCGCCTGCCTCGAGAGCGCGCAGGCGAGGGAGGTCGCCCACAGCAGCTAGGTCCGGAGTGACGCGATGGAACTGACGCACACCTTCACGGTTGCCGCGGAGATCGGGCACGCCTGGGACATCCTCACGGACGTCGAGCGCCTCTCGCCGTGCGTCCCCGGCTTCGAGCTGACCGAGGCCGGCGAGGAGGAGTTTCGCGGCGTCATGAAGGTGAAGGTCGGTGCCGTGTCGATGTCGTACGAAAGCAAGCTTCGTTTCGTCGAGCGGGATTCGGGCTCCTACAGGGCAGTGATCAAGGCCGACGGGCGGGACACCCGGGGGCAGGGCAACGTCACCGCCACGATCGTCTCGACGCTCGAGCCCGCGGAGGACGGGACGAAGGCGTCGATCGTCACGGATCTCGTCGTCACGGGGCGCGTGGCGCAATTCGGCCGTGGAATCCTGGCGGACATCAGCAGCCGCTTGTTACAGCAATTCGTCGCCTGTCTCGAGGCGACGATCCTGGCGAGAGAGGAGTAGGGAATGGCGACAGAAGGCACCGCTTCGGTCAACGGCGCGAACCTTTGGTACCGCATCTCCGGTGACGGGCAGGCGATTGTGCAGATCCACGGCTCAGGCTTCGGCCACTACAACTTCGACCCGGTCACGCCTGTCCTGTCGCAGGAGTTCAAGGTGATCGATTACGACATGCGAGGCTACGGGCAGTCGGACAGGCCGCTGCAGGCGTACTCGATGGAGGTGTGGGCCGACGACGTCGTCGGCCTGATGGACGCGCTCGACATCGAGCAGGCGCACATCCACGGCACGTCCATGGGCGGCATGATCGCGATCGTCGCGGCCGGCAAGTTCCCTGAGCGAACGACCTCCGTTGTTATCAATTGTGCCGCCGCCAAGGTCGGCAAGGCGGGGCGTCTGATGATCAAGAACTGGATCGATATCGCCAGGCTCGATCCCGACGGCGTCGGCAGCCGGCTGCTCGCCGAGGTCTTCGCGTGGGAGGCGCTGTCGAAGAGCTTCCTCGAGACCGAGGCCGGCGAGGAGGCGACTGACACGATCCAGCGCATCCTCACGGATTCGAACCGCATCGAGGTGTTCACGGCGGCCGCCGAGGCCATGTGCGACATGGATCTGCGCGATTGGCTACCCCGCATCACGTCGCCCGCTCTCGTCATCGGAGGCGACGAGGACGTCATGACGCCTTGGGATCAGGGCCCGGGAGGCGCGGGGCAGGAGGCGATCTACGAAGGCATCGCCGGCGCGGAGAAGCACGTCATCCGCGGGTCGAACCATTCGACGATCTTCGACAACACCGAGGAGTACAACCGCGTCGTAGGCGACTTCTTCCGACGGCATGGCTCACCGGCGGCGGCCCAGGCTACGGCGGGGGCGGTACAGGAGTAGGCGAAAGCCGGCGCCGAGCGGCTGGATCGAGAGGAGGGGGATGACCCGGGTCTTTGGGAAGCCGATCCGGCGAACGGAGGACGCACGGCTGCTCGAGGGCCGGGGTCGATTTCTCGACGATGTCGACCTTCCGGGGGCGGCCCACGTCGCCTTCGTGCGCAGCCCAGTGGCGCATGCGCGGCTGCGCGGCGTCGACCTTTCGGCCGCGAAGAGTCGCAGCGGGGTGCTCGCCGTCTTCGACCACGCGGCGCTGGGAACGCTCGGGCGTCCCCTGCCCGTGATCTTTCCCCATCCGGAACTCGCGCACCCGCGGACGCAGCATCCGCTCGCGGACAGTGAGGTCAATTTCGTCGGCCAGGTCGTCGCCATGGTGGTCGCGGAATCGAGATACGTCGCGGAGGACGCGCTGGAGGACGTGGTCGTCGAGCTCGACGACCTGCCGCCGGTCGTGGGCCTCCTCGATGCCGTGAGGCCGGAGAGCCCGCGCGTGCACGACGACACGCCGAGCAACGTAGCCGGTCGCATCGTCCAGGTCGTCGGCGATCCGGAGGGCGCGTTTCGCGAGGCTGCAGTCATCCTCAGACGCCGTTACTCGCTCGACCGCGGCGCGGCGATGCCCATGGAGACGAGAGGCGTGGCGGCCGCGTTCGACGACAGGACGGAGGAGCTTCAGGTCTGGGCCTCGACCCAGGCCCCGAATCCGCTCCGGGCCGGGCTCGTCCACCTTCTTGGAGTGCCCGAAGAGCGGCTCCACGTGATGGTGCCGGACACGGGCGGCGGCTTCGGGGTGAAGGCCTTCTTCCCGTATCCGGAGGAGGTCCTCGTGCCGTGGGCGGCGATGCAGCTCGGCCTGCCGCTCAAATGGGTCGAGGATCGGCACGAACATTTCGTCGGCGCCCACCACGAGCGGCTCCAGATCCATGACCTCGAGCTCGCCGCCACTCGCGCCGGCGAGGTGATCGGGCTTCGTGACAGCTTCCTCCTGGACGGCGGTGCGTTCGTCCCGTACGGCCTCGAGCTCTCCCGGATCGCCTCCAGCCAGATCGCCGGTCCCTACCGCATCCCGAATCTCGAGATCGCGGCGACGACCGTCTACACGAACACGATGACGAGCACGCCCTACCGCGGCGCGGGCCGACCGCATGCCTGCTTCGTGATCGAACGCGGGCTGGATCACCTCGCCGACGAGCTCGGGCTCGACCGGCTAGAGGTGAGGCGGCGCAACTTCGTCCGCGACGACGAGTTCCCGTACCGGCGCGACGGCCTCGTGACGGTGGACGACTACACGGTCGTCCTCGACAGCGGTGCCTACTTCTCGCAGCTCGACCTACTGCTCGAGCGGCTGGACGTAGCCGCATTCCGGGAAGAGCAGGAGCACGCGAGAGCGCGTGGGGAGCGTCTCGGCCTCGGCATCGCCTGTTACGTCGAGTCGACCGGCGGGGGGCCGTACGAGGGAGCCCGCGTGGAAGTGCAGGGCTCGAGCGGGAAGGTACGAATCTCGACCGGGATCCCGTCGCAGGGCCAGGCCCACCAGACGGTCTTCGGCCAGATCGCAGCGGAGGAGCTCGGCGTGGCGCCCGAGGACGTGATGCTCGTCGGCGGTGACACGCGCGAGTTCCCTTGGGGGGTGGCGACGTATGCGAGCCGCACGAGCGTGCTCGTCGGAAACGCTGTCGCCGAGGCGGCGCGAACGGTAAAGGAGCGCGCGCTGCGGCTCGCAGGCGGCATGCTCGAGGCCAGCCCAGATGACCTCGAGCTCGAGGGCGGCTGGATCTCCGTCCGCGGAGCGCCGGAGCGCCGCGTCAGCCTGGCCGAGGTCGCCACGGCAGCCAAGCCCGATCGCTACGCGTTCGACCCCAGGGCCGAGGCACTGAAGGCGTACGCGCCAGCGCGGCCCCGCGGGCGCGGAGAAGGGCCGAGCCTCCCCGCGGGCGACGAGCCCGGCCTGCGCGCCGAAGGGTACTTCTCGAGCCGCAACGCGACCTGGGCGAGCGGCGCTCACGCCGCCGTCGTGCGAGTCGATCCGGAAACCGGACAGCTCGCGTGGGGCCGGTACGTCGTCGTCCACGACTGCGGCCGGGTCATCAATCCGCTGATCGTCGACGGGCAGGTTCTCGGCGGCGTCGCGCAGGGCATCGGCGGCGCTTTCTACGAGCGGCTGGAGTACGATCCGAGCGGCCAGCTCCAGAACGCCTCGTTCATGGACTTCCTGATCCCGTATGCGACCGAGGTGCCGCGCGTCGAGATCCTCCATCAGGAGACACCGTCGCCGCTCAACCCGCTCGGCATCAAGGGGACGGGGGAGGGTGGAGCTATTCCGGTCCCCGCAGTCGTCGCCGCGGCGATCGAGGATGCGCTCGAGCGGCGGGTCGAGATTCGCGATCTGCCGCTCGATCCGTGCAGACTGCGGGAGCTCGCGGCAACCTGCGAGCGGAGGTGAGAAGCGATGGGCGATCAGGATCCGACGGTGCGCGTCGCGGCGGTGCAGGCCGCTCCGGTGTGGCTCGACCGTGAGGCGAGTACCGACAAGGCTGTCGAGCTTGTAGAGGAGGCCGCCAGCGGCGGCGCCGAGATTGTCGCGTTCGGCGAGGCGTGGCTGCCGGGCTTCCCGTTCTTCATCTGGCTCGGGCCGCCCGCGTGGGGTATCCCGTTCTTCGCCGAGCTCCACGCGAACGCGGTCGAGATCCCGAGCTCGACAACGGAGCGCCTCTGCGCGGCCGCGGAGGAGAACGGCGTCCACATCGTGATGGGCACGACGGAGCGGGCCGGCGGCAGCCTCTACTGCACGCTCCTTTTCATCGACGACCGGGGTGAGCTCATCGGGCGCAAGCGCAAGCTCAAGCCGACTCACGTGGAGCGCGGGGTCTGGGGAGAGGGGGACGGCACGGATCTGTTCGTTCTCCCGACCGTCCACGGACGGCTCGGCGGGCTCAATTGCTGGGAGCACCTCCAGCCGCTCTCGAAGTACGCGATGTACTCCATGGGCGAGCAGATCCACGTCGCCGCCTGGCCTGCTCTCTCGATCTACAACGACGTTGCCTACGCGCTCGGGGTCGAGGCGAACATGGCTGCCTCGCGCACCTACGCCCTGGAGGGCCAGTGCTTCGTCATCGCGGTCACGTCGCTCGTGGACGATCTCGTCTACGAGCGCCTGTGCGACACGGAGGAGCGGCGCCACCTGCTCGAGAAGGGAGGGGGGACGACCCAGATCTTCGCGCCATCCGGCGAGACGATCGCGGGTCCCATGCCGTACGAGGAGGAGGGCATCCTCTTCGCCGACCTCGATCTGAGCCTGATCCGCGTGGCCAAGATGGCGGCCGATCCTGCGGGCCACTACGCCCGCGCGGACGTCACGCGGCTGCTCTTCGATCGCTCGCCCCGCGTCGCGGTGGTCAGCGACGAGGAGGAGCAGGCCGAGCAGCCGGACGTACTTGTGCTCGCCCCGGGAGAGGGCGAAGCTTAGACGCCGACCGAATCGACTCGCCCCGCGCTCTTCGACCAGTTCGACATCCTGATCGGCCCGGGCGCGATGCGGCTCAGACCAACGCGACGCCCGCGCGTGCGTTCGCCTCGTCGATGAGCTCATCCCAGGTCTTCAGGAACGAGCGGATCGATCGCCAGAAGCGCTGGTCGCGCCGCTCGAGGAAGAGCTCGACGGGAACGCTCTGCTGCTCGACCCACGTGAAGTAACCGAGGTTGAAGATGCGCGAGCGCTCGACAGAGTCGAGCTCGCGTACGTGCGAGACGTCCGCGTCGAGCAGGTGCTCGGCGACGACGGCCGCGGCTTCGCGCTCGCCGAAGGAGCCGCCGAAGCCCTGCTCGAGCACGAAGCCGCGGTCGGCCTCGTAGAGGGCGCTCGAGTCGGTCGCCACCGTAAGGATCACGTCGTCCTCGCCGAGCTCGAGCTCCTTCGCGAGCTTGATCGAGGCGAGGATGTTGCAGATGCCCGAGAGGCCGACGTGCGGCAGCGCAGCAACGACGTCCGGCTCGACACCGCGCTCCCGCAGGAGATCCGCTCCGGCCCTCGAGTTGAAGAGCAGGTCGAGGCTGTCGACCGCCTGGTCGCTGACGGCGACGACGGCGTCCATGTTCTGCACGTTGTGGACGAGCGGGATGTGCTTGTCTCCGATGCCCTGGATGCGGTGCTCGCCGAAGCCGTTGTAGAGCATGGTCGGGCATTCGAGCGGCTCCACGGCGGCAATCCGGGTGCCGAGGCGATCCTTGAGCCAGTCGCCCGCGCCGAGCGTCCCGGCCGAGCCCGTCGCGGCGACAAACGCGGCGAGTGAGAGCTCCGGGTCCTTCTGTCGCAGATGGTCGAATACCTGCTCGAGGGCGTTGCCCGTGACGAGGTAGTGCGCGAGGTGATTGGCGAGCTCCGAGAACTGGTTGAGGACGACGGAGCTCGGATCGCGAGCCATCTGGACGCAGGCCTCGAAGATCTCCCGGACATTGCTCTCGGACCCTGGCGTGCGGACGATGTCCCGCGGGTCGGCTACCCACCGCTCGAGCCAGCGGAACCGCTCGGGGCTCATGTTCTCCGGCAGAACGGCCACGCCCCGGCAGCCGAGCAGGCGCGAGATCGCGACTCCTCCGCGCGCATAGTTGCCGGTCGATGGCCATATCGCGCGGTGCTCCGTCGGGTCGAAGCGGCCTGTGACGAGGCGCGGCACGAGGCACGCATAGGCCGCGAGCACCTTGTGAGCCGCGATGAGGGGGAATCGGTCCCCAAGGAGGAGGACGATCCTCGCATTCACGCCCGTCAGCTCCGCAGGCAGGACGACGTGCTCGGCGACCTCGGCGCGCGAGCGGCGGTCCGCCGCATTGAGCCAGTGGACCCGGAACAGGTTCAAGGGGGACGGCTCGTCGGGGTCGACGTTGACCAACCGCAACGCCGTGTCAGACGGGATCAGGCCCGGATCGGCGAGTTCCGCAAAGCGTGGCAGGACGATCCGCTGCTCGCGCAGCCGTCGCGCGGCTCGTCCCAGGACCGCCTCGTCGACGATATCGCCGAAGAGGCCGACGAGCTCGAGCGAGCTGGCGCCGGCAGTCGAGGAACCTACGGAAGCGGCCTTCACGACCGCAGGCGCGGGACGATCTCCTCCGCCAAGATCCGCACCTGCTCGGGCTCGTACCGATAGGGCACGAAGATGAGGCGGTCGACGCCGGTCTCGAGGTGCCGCCCGAGCTGCTCGAGGCAATCGTCCACCGACCCCATGATGGCGCTCTCCGCAGTGGACTCGCTCCAGTCCGCGTAGTCCCACTCGGTGCGGAGCCACTCGTTCATGGGCCCCTCGACCTCCTCGCGCGACCTCCCGACCATGATCGGAAGCTGGTTCGCACTCTCCAGCGTCGAGGGATCCCGGCCGGCTTCCTCAGCGAACTGAAGGACCTTCCGCCACGACTTCGTGAAGCTCTCGGCCGTATAGAAGTACGTCAACCAGCCGTCGCTCTTCGTGGCTGCGCGCCTGAGGACGCGGTCGACGTAGCCGCCGATCAGGATCTTCGGCCGGGGTTGCTGCACCGGCTTCGGGACCATCACCGAGCTACGCAGGTTGTAGGGCGGGTACTCCGCGGTGACGGAGTCCTCCTGCCACAGGCGCCCGAGGATCTCGAGGTTCTGGTCCATGATCTTTCCGCGCCGCTCGAAGGCAACGCCAACCGCGTCGAACTCGCGCTTGTACCAGCCGGACGCGAGGCCGAGCACAAGCCGGCCGTTCGAGATCTGGTCGATGCTCGAGAGTTGCTTGGCCAGGACAACGGGATTGCGAAGGGGCAGGACGAGGATCCCAGTGCCGAGCTTGATCCGACTCGTGCGGGCGGCAACCGCCGTCAAGAGCGAGAGCGACTCGAGGATCGGGAAGCAGGGGTCGACCCCGAGCAGGATGTGATCCCAGACCCACACGGACTCGAATCCGAGCCGCTCCATCTCGACGCCGTACTCGATCAGCGCCTGTGCGTCGGGCAGCTCGGGATGCGCGGTGAAGTTGCGCATCGCGATTCCGAACCTCACGTCGTTTCCGGCCATGGCGTCCCTTACTCGGCGCCGCACCACTCATAGATCGAGAGCGCCATCGTCTTCGTTGCGTCGATGAGGTCGCTCACCGACACCCATTCGTTGTTGGCGTGCATCTGCGACGTTGGGCCGGGACCGAAGATGACGGTCGGGATCCGGCCGAACCCGTTGAGGAAGCGCGCGTCGGCGGCGCCCTGGCGACCGGAGATCTCGGGCTCCTGGCCGGTCACCTCTCGGTAGCTCTCGGCGACGAGCTTGACGATCGAATGATCGGGATCGACCGCCGCAGCCTCCGCGTAGTAGCCGACGAAGCGAACCTCGGGCGGGTGGTCCTTCAGCCAGGCGTCGGCCGCGGCGACGCGGGCGACCTGGTCGACAAGGCTCTGCTTGACGGCGGCGTGATCCTCTCCCGGCACGGTTGCGAGGCTGCCCTTGAGCAGACAGGCGTCCGGGAAGGCGCTGGGGAAGCTGCCCGCCTCGAACGAGCCGATCATGCAGGGGATCGCGTCGACGATGCTCGGGTACAGGGGGTGCGAGACGGTCTCCAGTCGCATCTTCTCCAACTCTGCCACCGCCTGCACGATCCTGTATCCGAGCTCGATCGCGTTCACGCCGAGGTAGCGCCGCTGGATTCCCGCCGGCTTGCCCTTGATCGCGATCTCGAACCAGATCCGGCCGATGCAGGCAGGCTGAACCGCGTTCTCGCTCGTCTCGGCGCAGATCCCGGCGTCGGCCGTGTAGCCACGCACCAGGGTGTCGAGCGTGCCGTGCCCCGAGAGCTCCTCGTCTACGACGACGTTCAGGAGCACGTCGCCCTTCGGCCGCAGGCCTGCCGCAAGAAAGCACTCGATCGCGGCGATCATGGCCGCCACGCCGCTTTTCATGTCCGACGCGCCGCGGCCGTAGACCCTGCCGCCCACGAGTTCCGCGGCGAGCGGCTCGTGGTCCCAGGCGTCCCGTGGGCCGACTGGCACCGTGTCCGTATGGCCGTTGAGGAGCAGCGACCTGCCTCCTCCCGTTCCCCTTAGCAGCGCCAAGATGTTCGGCCGGCCCTCGTAGCCGCGCGTCACGGGCACGTACTCGGGATGTTGCTTCAGCGCATGCCAGTCGGACTCCCAGAGATCTACCTCGAGGCCCAGCTTCCCGACGTAGTCCGCGACGAAGCGCTGGATCTCGCCCTCCTCGCCGGTGACGCTCGGGATGCGCACGAGGTCGCGCAGCAGCCTGACGATCCCGTCTTGACGCGAGTCCACCTCTTCGAGCAGCCTCCGCTTCGCCTCGACCATTAGTCGTGGCTCGCCTCGACGAGGTTGTCGGCGAGTTCCCCCGGCCGCGTGAACATGACCTCGTGGCTGCCGCCCATCTCGACGAGCTTGAAGTCGCCGAGTCGCGAGGACATGGTCGGGTGCCAGGTGCCGGGAGGAAGGGCGATGTCGTCCGCGACGGCGATGTAGGCCTTCGGGACTCCGGACCCGTAGAACCCCTTCAGGTCAAGCGGGTCGATCCAGGGTCGGTAAGGCTGCGGGACGAGGCGCTCCCAGACCGAGCGCGCCGCTTCCTCGTGCGCATCCTGCATGAAGTTGTCCCGGAACAGCTCCCACGGGCAAAGGACGGTGTTGTCCGAACTGAGTCGGGCGAGCTCGTCGAAGATCGCGGTCTGGTCCGGCGAGATGTTGTCGTTGACGCTCCGTCCATCCTCGACCACAAAAGCCGTGTGGAACACGAGACGCTTGATCCGGTCCGGGATCCGCTGGAAGACGCGGCTAATGACGGAGCCGCCGAAGCTGTGCCCGACGAGAACGATCTCGCGCAGATCAAGGTGCTCGATGAAGGAGCTGACGGCGGCCACGTAATCCTCGTGGCGGATACCACGGCGACTCGCGCCCGGCGTATGGCCTGGATAGGTCGGCGCGTAGGCGCGGTGACCGCGCTCACGGAGGGCCCACATCGTAGGCTCCCACGCCCAGCCACCGTGCCAGGAGCCGTGAACGAGGACGAAGGTCACCATCCGCCGGCCCGCGTTCCTAGCCGACGAACACGGATCTCGGCATGCTGAAGGTGACGAAGCCTGTGTGCGCGGGCGCTATCTTCGGCACCGAGATCTTCAGGTCGCCTGCCGCGCTGCAGAGGACGTAGGCGTCGACCGGACGGAGCCCGTGTTCGGTCTCGAGCCACCGGATCATGTCCCGCACCGCGTTCTGCGCCCCTGCGTGCAGGTCGTCCCCGATTGCGCTCGTCATGTGGTAGCCCATGCCGTCGTAACGGCTCGTCGTCGGACCGCGGGTCTGAAGCTGCGGAGCCCGGATCGTTCTCCCTTTGTGCACACGGAAGCGTAGGCTGACAACGAGCGGGGCCTCGAGCGCCGTGGCACAGACCTCGCCGTCACCCTGAGCGAGGTGTCCGTCGCCGACCGAGAAAAGCGCCCCGGGCACCTCGACCGGAAGATACAGCGCGCTGCCGCGAACGAGATGACGCGTGTCGAGATTCCCGCCCGTCGGCCGTGGCGGAAGCGTGATGTGGGCCCCAGGCTCTCGGAGCGCCACACCCATTACGCCGCAGAAGGGTTCGACCGGGACACGAATGCCCGGCACAAGCTCGGCACGCTCGTCCGCGCCCACCCGCCAGATCTTGAGGTGGTAGAGGTCGCCGAAATCCTCCGCCAGAAGGCCGATGCCGGGGAAGAGGGCGGTCCATGCCCAGCCGTCGTGCTCGAAGTCGAGGACCTCGACCTCGAGCACGTCGCCTGGCTCCGCCCCCTCGACAGCGACAGGTCCGGTCAAGCAGTGGACCCGATCGAACTCGAGCTTGCTCAGGTCCTCGGTAGTGGACTCAGGGGTGAGTTCGCCTCCGTACGCTTCCTGGCACCGAAACACCACCGTATCGCCCGAACCGACGGTCAGCGCAGGCTCGAGGCTGTTGTCGAAGTGGAAGTGGTTGCTCCCTGTGAGGTGGTGCTTCGCATCCGTAGTGCGTCCGAGCAACATCGCTCTTGTCTCCTTTCGGGCCTGCGTGCAGCTGCAGGCTCGCCCGGCCCGCGATACGACTACCCGCCGGCCACTGCCTCTGTCAAGGCAAGAAGCAGCTCATGCGGCTGCGGGTCGGCAGGCGTTCGCGAGCGCATCAGGCTCATCACGAACGCGCGCGGGCCACGGGTAGGAGCCTCGCACCCCGTGAATCCGGAGATGTACGGTCGGGATTGCGCCGAGTACTCCCACATCGCGTCTTCGACGTGCTCCTCCAGAGCGGTTGAAGCCGAACGAAGCGAGATCGTACACTGGGGAGCCGTGGAGCGAACTGTGCTATGAAGCCACCCCCGTTCGAATACCACGCGCCCACGACACTCGACGAGGCGGTGGGCCTACGGCGGGAGCTCGGGCCGGACTCGGCGCTGCTCGCCGGCGGCCAGAGCCTCCTACCGATGCTGAACATGCGCCTCGCCCGGCCGAGCGCCCTGATTGACCTAAACGGGATCCCCGAGCTTGCCTACATCCGCCACGAGGATGGTTGCATCGTCGTCGGCGCGATGACGCGTCAGCGGGTGCTCGAGCGTTCCCAAGAGGCTGCCGACGCCTGCCCGCTGCTGCGCGAGGCGCTGCTCCATGTGGCACACGCCATCATCCGCAACCGTGGCACCGTAGGCGGTTCGATCGCCCACGCCGATGCTGCCGCGGAGCTACCTTCAGTCCTCGCCGTGCTCGGTGGAAAGGTGAGGGCAACAGGGCCGAACGGTACCCGCGAAATTGCTGCTCAGGAGCTGTTCGATTTCCACTTCACGACGACGCTAGCCTCTGATGAGATCCTGACCGAGGTGTCGTTCCCGGTTCTGCCTCCCGGCAGCGGCCACGCCTTTCTCGAAGTCAGCAGACGGCACGGCGACTACGCGCTCGCCGGGGTCGCCTGTCTGGTCGACGGCCCCAGCGTGCGGCTGTCGTTTACGGGCGTCGGGCCGCGCCCGCTGCTGGTCGAGAGCGACGACCCGGAGGCGGCTGCGACTGCGGCCGAGCCGGCGTCTGACATGCACGGCACGGCCGAGTACCGTCGCGAACTCGTCCGCGTGCTGGCGGGCCGTGCGGTTACGCTCGCTCGCCGGCGGGCGCAAGGTGAGGCGGAGTGACCAGGACGGTCAGGCTACGCGTGAACGGCCGCGATTACGAACGGCAAGTCGAGCCACGTCTTCTACTCTCCGACTTCATCCGGCACGAGCTCGGACTCAAGGGCACCCACGTCGGCTGCGAGCACGGTGTCTGCGGCTGCTGCACGATCCGGCTGGACGGGACGGCGGTGCGCTCCTGCCTGCTGCTCGCGGTCCAGGCGAACGGAGCGGAGCTGCTGACGATCGAAGGAATCGCTCAGGCATGGGATCCAACCGTCCCAATCGCGTCGGGGGTCACCGGCAATCTGCACCCGATCCAGGCGGCCTTCCGCGAGTGCCACGGTCTCCAGTGTGGCTTCTGCACTCCGGGATTCGTGCTGGCGATCCAGGCCTTCCTCGAAGAGAACCCTCGCGTCGATCTGACGGAGGAGGAGATCCGGGAGGGAATTTCCGGCAACCTCTGCCGCTGCACCGGCTACCAGAACATCGTCGACGCGGTGAAGCAGGCAGCGCAGATGATGTACGGAGGGACGGCCTGACCTCCCGTGGAGCGCCGCGGGTGCGGCTCTGCACTTTGATCGCGATGGGATGAGGGCCGTGGACGTTCGTCGCTGACATCGGCAGAGCCCTTGTCTGTCGAGCTGAGCCAAAGGATGCACAGCGAGCCGAGCCTTACAGCCGTCCGAGTCGCCATTTGTGGGGCTGACAGGAGGCGCGGGAGGTGAGATACTTGCGCCGTGCTACCGGCGGGGGACCTCGGCGGTATTCGTGGGCTCGGCCCGGTCGAAGTTGAGCCCGACGAGCCCGTCTTCCACTCAGAGTGGGAGGGTAGGACCTTCGGCATGGCCAACGCGATGATGGCGAAGGGCCTGTTCTCGGTCGACGAGTTCCGGCACGCGGTCGAGAGCATTCACCCGGTTGCCTACATAAGCGTGGGCTACTACGGACGCTGGCTGTGGGGCCTCGAGCGGCTTCTCGTCCATCACGGGGTAGTGACCGATGAGGAGATCGACGCGCGCACGCGCGCGCTCTCCCTCCAGCCGGACGCATCTATGCCCCGTCGGGAGGACCCAGAGCTCGCCGACCTTCTACTCGGTGCCGTATACGCGGGCATGTCGCCGCGCCGCGAGGTCGCAGCGCCGCGGCGCTTCGCCGTCGGCGACCGTGTTGTTGCGCGCGGGGCGGGCCGGGAGGGGCACACTCGGCTGCCGGCATATGCCCGCGGCCGCACCGGCATCGTCGTCCACTGCCACGACGCGTTCGTGTTCCCGGATTCGAACGCCCGCCGGGCCGGGGAGGATCCACAGTGGTGCTACTGCATCCGCTTCGAGCCCGAGGAGATGTGGGGCGTCCCGGCCAACACATGTGCTCCCGTGTTCCTCGACGCCTGGGAGGCCTACCTCGACCCCGCCGACTAGAGGAGGAGCGATGGGCCACGAGAACGATCATGCGGGCTACGAGGCGCTCCGCGTGAAGGCGCTCGAGTCGTTGCTCGTCGAGAAGGGCCTGCTTGGGAGCGACGCGATCGACCGCATCGTGGCCGCGTACGAGGAGGACATCGGGCCGCTCAACGGCGCGCGTGTCGTCGCTCGAGCGTGGGTCGACCCGGCGTTCAAGGCGCGGCTGCTCGAGGACGCGACGCCGGCGCTCCGAGAGCTCGACATCGGTGGGCTCGAGGCGGAGCACATGGTGGCGCTGGAGAACACACCGAGCGTGCACAACGTCGTCGTGTGCACGCTGTGCTCGTGTTACCCGTGGGCCTTGCTCGGCTTACCCCCGCACTGGTACAAGTCGCCGGCGTACCGCTCGCGCATCGTCGTCGAGCCCCGTACGGTGCTGGCAGAGATAGGCCTCGAAGTGGACGAGTCGGTCGAGATGCGCGTATGGGACTCGAGCGCGGCCATCCGCTACTTCGTGCTGCCCGAGCGCCCCGACGGCACGGAGGGACTAACAGACGACGAGCTAGCCGGCCTCGTCACCCGCGACGCACTGATCGGCGTCGCGAAGGTGAAGGTTCCCGTCTGATGCGGCGCGACGTGGCCGAGATGCAGGGCATGATTTCGCTGCCCCGCCGAAACGGGGAGCTCGTGTTCGCGGAGCCGTGGGAGAGCCGAATCTTCGGGCTTGCGATCAGCGCGTCGGAGGCCGGCGCCTACGAGTGGGGCGAGTTCCGCCAGAGGCTGATCGCGGAGATCGGTTCCTGGGAGGCCGAGCATGGGCGCGACCACGTCGAGGGCGGCGACTGGCGCTACTACGGGCGCTGGCTCGCCTCCGTCGAGCGGCTGCTAGCCGACAAGGGCCTGGTCTCCCAGGAGGAGCTCGCCCGACGCGTGGGCGAGCTCGAGCAGGAGAACGACCACGGACATCACCACCACGACCGGGAAGGAGCGCATTGATGGCTGTCGCGCGCGCAGTTTGGCTCGGAACAGCCGCAATCCGCGCGAATGAGCGCCTCGTCGGGGGTATCGCGCTCATGGTTGGCGCGATGCTGTTCTACCTCGCGATGCTCGACCAAGGGCAAGTTGCGGATCTCTTGCTCGCTGGCGGGCTTGCCAGCTCTAACCATCTGCACGAGTTCTTCCACGATGGCCGACACCTCGCCGGCGCACCCTGCCACTGACCATCGCGCCGCCTGGCCGGGTTTCGGCTGGGCCCGTGTCGGCGTCCTCGCCGGGCTTGCGGGAGGACTCGGTGCGGCCGCCTTCAACAGCGTGGTGGGGGAACGGGTGCTCGGCGAAGCGATCCTGCTCGAGGAGGCCGGCGCTGAGCATGTCTCCGCGATCGCCGAACCGTTCACGCGGGGTGAGCAGCAGGGCGGCATGGTCGTGGGTGAGCTCGTACTCGGCGGCGGCCTCGGACTGCTGCTTGCCGGTGCGGCTCTCGTCGCCGGGCCCGTTTTCCTCGGGCCGGCGCGGCGGGCCTGGCTTGCGCTCGTCGCGGCCGGTGGGTGGGCGTTCCTCGTGCTGCCGGCGATCGCCTACCCCGCGCTCCCGCCGGGAGTCGAGTCGTCCCTGGCGATCGAGACGCGCCAGCTCTCCTACCTCGCGCTCGTCGGCGCGGGCGTGTTCGGGGCCGTCCTTGCCCGGCTCGTCTGGCTCCGTCTCGGCGGGCGGCTGCGTCCGCTGACCACCCTCATCGCCCTCCTTCTGCCTGCAGCGCTTGCCGTCAGCCTGCTCCCGGGCGAGCATGTGAGCACGGCCGGCGAGGACGGCCTACTCGTGCGCTTTCGCGCGGCCGCGATCGGGAGCCAGGTGATGTTCTGGGCGCTGACGGCTCTCGTCGGGCTGTGGCTGATCGACCGCCGGCTCACAAGTGGCCCGCAACGCGGGGTCGCGGCACGGTCGACGTCGGGCTCGTCTGGCAGCGGGGGATCGTGAAACGGCGTCGTTCACAATCTCCCGGGATCGAGTGCTCTTCGATCAGAGTTGCACGTAACAGCAGCGGAACTCGTTCCCGGCAACGGCACGACACCGTCGAGACTCTCACGGATCGATCTCGTCGTGGTTGCACGCTCGGCGCCCGGACGGATGCCGCGGTCCCATGTGTGCGGCGGGCTACTTCCCCGTCCAGCAGTAGTCCCAGAAGTCGCGCTCCCGCTCGAAGACCTCTAGGGCGGCGCCACGAGTACCCTCCGGCTCGCCGTGCCGGTCGACCACATCGCCGACCGACGCGACCCATTCCGGAAACGGCGGTGCGGTCCATGTGGCGAACCAATGCGCATATCGACCCTTTCCTCCCCGGGGCAGCAGTGTGCCCCACAGGTCGAGATAGAATCTCTCGCCTGCCCAGTACGCCCCAATTCCCTCAGCGAAACCTACGTCAGCGCTCGACTGCAACAGTTCGATGAACTTCGCTGTCGCCGGCATCGGGCCCGTAGCGAAGTCGACATTACCCTTCCTCGCCTCGGACGAAAAGAGATCGATCTCTGCATTCAACGGGGCGTAGGCGGCGCTCAGAACATCGATTGACGATTCGTCCGGGGCTTTAACAATCAGCGTGCCAAGAACTCGCCGTAAAGCTTGCGCAAATAGCGTGTCTTCTCTGACCCATCGCAGATAAGCGGCTTCAGGAATATCATCCTCGAGCAGAGCTCGGAAGAACGGGTGCTCGATCAACTCCGATTCCACGTCTTTCGTCTCCTCGAGGATCTGCTCGGTAAGACGACTTGCTGCTGTACCCATCATCGCGGCCTCCTCCGTTGTGTGTCACTCCTGGCCGCCGGCTGCGCCAGCGCGCGACGTCAGCCCGTCGAGAAGCGGGCCGGGTCTCAGGTTCTGGATCGTCTCCTTCCAACGCACATCGTCCAGCAGGGTCCCTCGCGATCAGGGAGCGATGAAAGTCGCAACCGATTTCGGTGTCAAGCCAGTCTGACCATCTCGCAACACCATGTCGTAATCGGCATCAGACGCTCCGAAGGAATCCTACGCCTCGGCGAGCAACTTCTCTGTCAACCGGCCGAAGGCGCGTGGGCTCCAGTGCGCAACGACCCAGGTGCTATCGAGTTCCTTCGCTGGAAGCAACGGGCCGAGCGCCGCTCTGAGTGAGCGCAGCTCGTCACGGACGTCTGCACCGGGTCGATCTGAACCGCTCGCTAGCCGCCATCGAGCCTCCGTTTCCGGCAAGGCGCAAATACCGCCAAAGACACGTCCCGCCGAGCGGCGCTCGTCCGGTCGTACGCTCGTACGGGCGTGAGTGCGGGCGGCGGAGCTGCTTCCTCAGCGACCTCAAGACCCTGCTCGAGACCGGCGCGGCGCTCGAGGGCTGACGGGTGTTACGGGTGGAGGCCCTGCGCGAGCCGGGCCTCCACCTCCCGATCGCAGGCCGTGGCGCGCTCGAGCAGCAGGTCGCGTACGCGGACGTTGTGGGTGAGCGCCGCCGCTCGCTCGAATTCCGTACGCGCCTCGTCGAGCCGGCCCAGCTTGACGAGGAGGTCGCCGCGCACGCTCGGCAGGAGGTGGTAGGCGCGCAGCGCCTGCTCCGACCTCAGCGCGTCGACGAGCTCCAGGCCTTCCGTAGGGCCGAACGCCATCGAGACGGCGACCGCGCGGTTGAGCTCCACCACAGGCGATGGCGCGAGCTCGGCGAGTGCGTCGTAGAGCGCTGCGATGCGCGCCCAGTCCGTCGCTTCCGGGGTCAGGGCCCGTGCGTGGCAAGCCGCTATCGCGGCCTGGAGCGCGTACGGGCCGAGCGCGCTCCCGAGCTCCTCGGCACGCCGAAGCGCGGCGAGACCGCGACCGATGAGGAGCCGATCCCAGCGCGCCCGGTTCTGGTCGAGGAGCAGGACGGGCTCACCGGACGGGCCGACACGGGCGCGCAGGCGCGAGGCCTGGATCTCCATCAGCGCGACGAGGCCGTGCACCTCCGGCTCGTCGGGGGCGAGCTGGGCGAGGATGCGGCCCAGCCGGAGCGCGTCCTCGCAGAGCGCGGGCCGTATCCAGTCGGCGCCGGCGGTCGCCGTGTAGCCCTCGTTGAAGACCAGGTAGACGACCTCGAGCACCGACTCGAGCCTGGCGGCGACCTCCGGCCCGCGAGGGACCTCGATCGGGACGCGTGCCTCGGTGAGGGTTCGCTTGGCGCGCACGATCCGCTGAGCGACGGTCGCTTCCGGAACGAGGAACGCGCGGGCGATCTCGTCGGTCGTCAGGCCTCCGACCAGGCGGAGCGTCAGCGCGACGCGCGCGTCGGTCGAGAGCACCGGATGGCAGGCTGTGAAGACGAGGCTCAGGAGATCGTCTCCGATGTCGTCGTCCAGGGCGGCGTCGAGATCCGGCTCGGCCGGCTCCTCGAGCTCCAGCTCGCGACCGAGCTGCTCGTACTTGCGCTCGAGCCGCTCTCTCCGGCGCAAGAGGTCGATGGCACGGTGTTTCGCCGTGGCCATGAGCCAGGCGCCCGGGTTGTCCGGGACGCCCGACTCGGGCCACTGCTCGAGGGCTGCGACGAGCGCGTCCTGGGCGAGCTCCTCGGCAAGACCGACGTCGCGCACGATCCGCGCGAGACCGGCGATGAGCCTGGCCGACTCGATCCGCCAGACGGCATCGATCGCACGATGCGGGTCGGACTCCTTCACGGCTAGCGGATCATCGACTGCCGGGACGCGACCAGGTCGCCTCGACTACTGGTTCGCTGCGACCTGCGCCCGCAGGCGCTCGTTGGCCTCCTTCAGCTCGGGCGTCATCTCCGCGGCGAAGTCCTCCGTCTCGAAGACCGGACGCAGCTCGATCTCCGTCCCACCGTCGAACGGCGCGCGCTTGAGCCATTCGACCGCCTCGTCGAGCGACTTCACCTGCCAGAGCCAGAAGCCGGCGATCAGCTCTTTCGTCTCGGCGAAGGGCCCGTCGATCACGGTTCGCTCCGTTCCGGAAAACCTGATCCGTACGCCCTTCGAGCTCGGGTGGAGCCCTTCGCCGGCGAGCATCACGCCGGCCTTCACGAGCTCCTCGTTGTACTTGGTCATGTCGGTCAGGAGCTCCTGGCTCGGCAGCACACCGGCCTCGCTCTCCGAACTCGCCTTGACCAGCACCATGACTCTCATCGTCGTCTCCTTTCGGGAGTTGCCGTCAACCTAGCCTCTACCTACCCGTCGAACGGGCTGCCTCGAAATCGACACGGGCAAACCAGCGCGACGCCTCGACCGGATGTCTCTTGACACCGTGTGGCACCATCTTTGCGTGGGCACTCGGGCGAGGGGACGGCGTCGGCCTGTCTGGCGCGACGGTGAGACGTGGCTCGATCCGGACGAGATCCAGTGGTTCGGCGAGGTTGCGCGATCCGTGCGTGCCGCGGTGGCGCCGCAACCGCTCCTGGCCGGCGTCGGCGGCGGGACGGTGGCGTTGCCGGGCGTCGGCCTGTCGGCCCGGCCGGCGGCTCGCGCCGCCCCGTTACACCGGCGGCGACCCCGCCCATCGCGGCGCCGTCGCCTCGCAACGCGCTTCCTGCCGAGCGTGACGGTGCTCGTGACCGCGTCGGCCGTGGGGCCGGCGCTCCTCGCGATCGAGGCCGCGAAGCCTGAACCTCTGCCGGCGGCTCCCCCGGCTCCATCCGCTCCAACGGTGCAGCCGGCGGCGGACCTGACACCGTGGCTCGACTTGCGCGCGGCCGGGGCTGCGGAAGTGCCGCCCGCCGAGCAACCGGCGGCCGAGCCCGCCGCGCAGCGGCCCGACAGGCCGGCGATCGCGTGGCGTAATTCGCGGGCCGTCGGCGTTCCGCACAACGGCCGGCTCGTGAACGGCGTGCGCCTGCCGGTCGCAGGGCCCGACTGGGTCACATGGGATCCGGTGCTCCACCGTGTGCCGAACAGGGCGGCTCGTCTCGCCGGCACCGACAAGCTCGTGAGGCTCGTGCTCGGCGTGATCGGCGAGTATCGCCTCGCCCATCCGAAGGCACCGAAGGTCGTCATCGGCGATCTCAGCCGGTTGCGCGGCGGCGAGATCGACGAGCACGTCTCGCACGAGAACGGGCTAGACGTCGACGTCTACTACCCGCGCCGCGATGGCAAGCTGCGGCCCCCGCGGACGGTCTCGCAGATCGACATGCGGCTGGCCCGGGATCTCCTGGATCGCTTCGTCGCCGCCGGCGCCTCGATCGTCTTCGTCGGATGGTCGACGCCGCTCCGCGGGCACGCCGGGGTTGTCGTGCCCTATCCCAACCACGACAACCACATGCACGTCAGGATCGCTCCCCCGGCTTGAGCCGGGAAGAAGCGCCTCGGGGCTCACTCGACGCGGTCGAGGATCGGCTCGGGTCTTTCGCCGAGAAACTCCACCCATCGGCTTCTGATGCACGGGTAGTGCTTCGCGGCCTCGACCAGGTCGAGAAAGGCCGCGATCAGGGCCTCGAAGCGCTCGTGCAGCTGAGGATCGGCGATTCGGCCGTCCGCGTCGAATGCCGTGTGCGCCTGCGCCAGCGAGAACATGTCCGGGTAGATCCGGGCTCCAAGGTGCTCGAACGGCACCCGTAGGGACCAGAGGCCCCGATTGCCGCCTACCATCGACGGCGAGGCGGAGAGCAACAGGCCGTGGCGCTGATGGAACGGCTGAGGGCGCGACCGCGAGACCCAGTCGACGGCGTTCTTCAGCAGACCCGGCATCGAGGCGTTGTATTCAGGCGAGGCGATGACGAATGCGTCGCTCGCGAGCAGACGCCGGCGCAGCTCCTCGGCGCCGGGCGGAAGCCCCTCGTCACGCTCCAGGTCGCCGTCGTAGGCGGGTACGTCGAAGTCGCTCATGGAGGCGTGATCGACGCTGGCGCCGTGCTTCGCGATCGTGTCGGCGGCCAGGCGAGCCAGCGTCGCGTTCAGCGACTCGTGGCGGCGAGATGCGGAGAAGACGAGGAAGCTCACGAGCGCGCGGTCGCGGGGGGCGGCGGTCGTCTCGGGCTCTTCCACAGCGGAACCGTACCGCGTACGAGGCCACGGGCTTGTCGTGCTTCGGCGGCTGCCGGTGGCTGCCTTTCGGACGCGACGGATAGGCTGCCGGGATGACTCCCGTCCGGGAGACCGTGCAGGCGGGCGATCGTCCCGCCCGCTTCCGGGAGCTGCATGCGGGTGAGCGGCTGTTCGTGATGCCCAACCCCTGGGACGTCGGCTCCGCCCAACTGCTCGAGGCGGCCGGCTTCGAGGCGCTCGCGACGACGAGCGCCGGATTCGCCTGGTCGCTCGGCAAGCTCGACGGGGGAGCATCGCGCGCCGACCTGGTCGAGCACGTGGCGGCTCTCACGGCCGCGACCAGCCTGCCGCTGAACGTGGACAGCGAGCGCTGCTATCCCGAGGATCCGGGCGGCGTTGCCGAGACGGTCGCGCTGCTGGCCGATGCCGGCGCGGCGGGCTTCTCGATCGAGGACTACGACCCCGCCACGGGCCGCATCGACGACGTCGAGCACGCATCGGAGCGGGTCGCCACGGCCGCCAAAGCGGCACACGGCCTCGGCTCCTCGCTCGTGCTCACGGGCCGGGCGGAGAACCACATCCGCGGCGTCGACGACCTCGACGACACCATCGCCCGGCTGGTCGCGTACCGGGACGCGGGGGCGGACGTCGTCTATGCCCCGGGCCTCGCGAGCATCGACCAGATCGAGGCCGTCGTCAAGGCGGTCGGCGTACCCGTGAACGTGCTCGCGCTGCCGGACGGGCCGAGCGTCGCCGAGCTAGAAGCCGCAGGCGTTCGTCGCGTGTCGACGGGCGGCTCGCTCGCCCGGGCCGCTTACGGCGCGCTGATGGCCGGAGCGCGAGAGCTGCTCGCCGACGGCACCTCACGCTATGCGGTGAGCGGCGTCTCGAACGACGTGCTCGCTGCGGCGTTTGCGCGCGAGCCCTGACACCTGTGACAGCGCCTCCGGCCGTCACAGGTGTCGAGCGCTCGTGTCGAGGGCCGGCTACGCGGCGGGCACTGCCCAGGTCGTGTTCTGCGCTCGGCGACCCGAGCGCCTGACGAAGACCGCAGTCGCGACGGCGGCAAGGAGGACGATGATGCCGCCGACGAGGAGTCCCAGGCCGATGCGGAAGATGAACGGGGCCTTGGCGGCTGCGGCGATATCGGCGTCCACGTTTGCGGAGCCGTCGGCGTTCATGACGACGACCGACCATTCGCCCTCCTCGGCCGGCCAGTCGAGGGTCTGCGTACCGATTCCGCTGCTGGACGCCGCCCAGATCGAGACATCGCCGGGCGGTGCCGGCAGGGTGTCGCCCGGTCGCGGCGTGTAGCTCGCCTGGAATGGATCGAGCTCGACGTCGCTGATCTCGTCGATCCCGACGCCGCTCAGGTAGGCGGCGACGTCCTGCTCGGGCGCGATGCCGACGAAGACCGCCTTGCCCGGATCGTTGCTCGTCGAGGTCAGCTGGATCTCGCCGAGACGGTCCGAGCCGAACATGAAGCCGGTCGCTCCACTATCGAGGGCGAGATCGTTCGTAACGAGCGCATGGCTGGTCGTCTCGAACTGGTGCGAGGAGCTTCGGTAGTAGCCCTGGGCGTCGGTCTTCGCGCTGTCCAACCAGAGCAACGCGCCTCCGCCGGCGAGCGCGACGACGCCGACCACCGCGACGAGCCCAAGGGCGACGAGGCCGAGGACCTTGCCAGCTTTGCCGGAGCTGCCGCGTGCCTCGGTGGAGCGCGGCCGTGCAGGCTCTGTACCGGTGCCGGGCTCCAGCCGCGTGGGCGCCGGCTCGTCATGGGTGATCTTGGTCTTCATGGCTGCTCCCTTGATTGCTGTCGGTGTTCCTCCACGGTCGCAGCCTCGGCGTTGTGGTGGAAGTCGGGAGACCCGTCGTTTCAGGGTGCGGGTTTCTGGTGGTCGGGCCGGGAAACGGCAGGCTGTCGCGGCACGGCCGCCCACCCTGACCCGTGCCCGGGGCTAGGAGCGCAGGTAGAGCAGGACCGCGAGCACCCTGCGGGATTCGCTCCCGGTGGACGGGATCCCGAGCTTGGTGAAGATGCTGGAGACGTACTTCTCGACCGCGCGCACCGTGATCACGAGCTTGTCGGCGATGCCCTGGTTCGAGTGTCCCTCGGCCATCAGCTCGAGCACCTCGCGCTCGCGCGGCGTCAGCTCGGCGAGCGGGTCGTCGCTTCGGTGCCTCGACAGGAGCGTCGAGACGATGATCGGGTCCAGCGCCGAGCCGCCGCCGGCGACGCGCCGCACGGCCTCGACGAACTCCTTGACGTCGCTGATGCGATCCTTGAGCAGGTAGCCGGCGCCCTCGGCCGAGTCGGCCAGAAGCTTCATCGCCAGGCCGAGCTCGACGTACTGGGAGAGCACGAGGATTCCCACCGACGGGTACCGCGCCCGGATCTCGAGCGCAGCCTGCATGCCTTCGTCGTTGTGCGTAGGCGGGAGCCGGATATCGACGATCGCTACGTCGGGCGAGTAGCTGCGAACCTTGAGCAGGAGGTCGTCGGCCGTCGAGCAGGTGCCGACGACGTCGAACTCGTTGTCGGCGAGCAGACGCGAGAGCCCCTCCCGGAGCAGCACGCTGTCCTCGGCGATCACGACGCGCATGGGATCTCCGCTCGCAGGTGGGTGCCTTCGCCGCTCGGGCTCGAGATGCGAAGTCTGCCCTCGAGCGCCTCGATGCGGTCGGCCAGGCCTCGCAGGCCGGTTCCGCGCTCCGTATCCACGCCGCCGACACCGTCGTCCACGACCTCGAGGACGACGTGGCCGCCGGCTTGTGCGACGTCGATCCTTGCGGAGCTCGCCTGTGCGTGCTTGCCGATGTTCGCCAGGCTCTCCGAGACGACGTAGTAGACGGCCACCTCAACCGACTCGGGCAGGCGCCCTTCGACGGCAACCGAGAGATGGACCGGCAGGGGCGCCCGGGCGGCGAGCTGCTCGAGCGCGACCTCGAGGCCGTGCCCGCTGACGACGGCCGGATGAATTCCCCGTGCGACGGCGCGGAGCTCCTCGAGGGAGGTCGCCACCTCCCCCCGGGCTTGATCGAGCCGCCCGCTCAGGTCGGGGTCGCCCGCCACCTTCGCCTGCAGCAGGCCAAGCTCGAGCGACAGTGCGACGAGTCGCTGCTGCGCGCCGTCGTGGAGGTTGCGCTCCAGTCGCTGCCGCTCCTTCTGGCCAGCCTCGATGACCCGGGCGCGCGAGCCTCTGATCTCTTCCAGACGCGCGCGCAGCTCGGCGTGGAGCCGCGCGTTCTCGAGCGCGATCGCGGCGGCGGCGCTCACGGCATCAAGCAGCTCAGGCTCGTCGAGCAGCGCGGGGTCGTGCACGAGCGCCGCGACCGGCTCTCCATCTCGGTCGATCACCGTGGTCGCTCTGGGGTCACCTGGCTGCGGCAGCTCGACCGCTCGTCCCTCCAGATCGGCCCAACTCTCGAACTGCGGGAGCCAGTAGGCAAGCGTCAAGGAAGGGTCGCGGAGCGCTCGCGCGAGCGCATCACACAGAGCCGCGGGGGCCGGCTCGGCGCGTAACTCGACGACGAGGTCACCGACGGCCGAGCGCGCGAGCCGGGCATCCACGAGGGCGATCAGAAACGCGAACGGGGCGAGGCCGATGATGACGAACGTTGCACGTCGTAGCGCCTCGAAGGCGGAGTGTCCCTCGATCAGGCCGTACGCGCCGGAGAGCAGCAAGGCGGCGATCATCACGAGACCCAGGGCGAAGGAGTCGACGAGCAGCGCCAGCGAGCGGCGCCTCGGCCGTCCTGTACTACGGCGGCGGGCGGCGAGGGCGACGATTCCGAGCAGCGCGAACGCGCTGAGCGCGGAGAGCTCGACGCGTTGCACCTGCGCCGAGGCTGCGGGCGCAGCCACGACCTCGAGCAGGTTGTCCGGCCCGAAGCCCCCCAGCGTCATCGCGACGAGGTGCAGGCCGATTGCCACGGCGTACGCCGCCGCGACCAGCAGGCGTTCCGCGCGCCACTCGAGACGGCCGCTCGGGAAGGCGAGGAACACATGGAGGAAGAGCACCGCCGGCAGGAGGTCGAACAGGATCCCGATCGTGTACAAAACGGGGCTGTTGCCGGTGGACAGGCTGGAGAGGAACATCGCGAAGCCTGCCGCGATCATCAACACGCCGAAGCGGCTGTCGGGCCGGCGGCGCCAGGCGACGAGGCCGGCAATGACGTAGGGGAGCACGACCCAGGCATTGAGCGCCGCTCTCACGGCGGGCTCGGCTACGTGGTCGCTCCGGAGCGCCAGGACAATCGAGATCGCGGCCGCCAGGCACCCGGCGAGCCCGATCCCCCAGAGCACGGCAGGCCCGGGCGCACGAGCGAGACCGAGGTCTCTACCCTCCACCATCGCCGAAGGCGTCATCTCCCGGCTACTCCTCTCGAACCTCGCTGATCAAGGTAACGGAGGTCCGCCCGCCGGCGCCAACCCGCCACGGGCGCCACCCGAAGCACAGCGCCGCGACGCCGCCCCCCCAGACGATGGGGAGTGGCGCCGCGGTGAGCTGCAGCCGCATCCAACCGAGATTCAGACCGTGCCGCAGTAGGCGTTGTCGATCAGCTGGTTGAAGAGCGTTCCTGCCTGCTCGCTGAATGAGGTGCCGTCGAGGTTCGCCATGAGCACGGCCTGGCGTCTCCCGTCCTCGCTCGAGAACGCAAGGGTGAGGTAACCGGGGAAGGCACCAGTGTGGCCCCAGGCGTCGCCGCAGGAGGTTCCGTACCGCCGGATACCGAGGCCGTACCGCCAGCTCGGGTCCTCGCCGTCGGCCTCGGGAAGGGTCGTCTTCATGGCCAGCAGCAGGCTCGGCTCGAGCAGGCGGCCGGACAGGAGCCCCCGGTAGAAGTCCGCGACGTCACGGGCGGTCGAGATGATCGCTCCGGACGCCGGCGAGAGCGACGGGCTGATCCCCGTGACATCGATGAGGGGCGGCCCGCCGAGCAGCATGTAGCCGTGTGCGTGCGCGCCCTCGATCTCGGGCGTCGTCGGATAGCTGGTGTTGCGCAGCCCGAGCCGCCGGAAGATGCGGCGGTCGAGCTCGGCGCCGATCGTGCTGCCGGTGACGGCCTCGACGATCAGGCCCGCGATCACGTAGTTCGTGCTCGAGTAGACGGCCGAGGCAGTCTCGCCCGGCGGGAACAACGGCTCGTGCGAGACGGCCATCTCGACCAGCTGGCGCGGTGACCAGTAGTGGCCGAAGTTACCGGCGAGATAGGGCTCGATGACTCGCGGGTCATGCTCGAAATCGAAGAGGCCGCTCGTATGGCTCAGCAGGTGATTGACTGTGACCGCGGCGCCGTTCGGTACGAGCCCGGGCAGCCAGCGCTCGACGCTGTCCCCCAAGCGCAGCTTGCCTTCGCCCACGAGCTGCAGGACGACGGTGGCCGTGTAGCTCTTCGTGAGGCTCGCGATGCGAAAGCGGTCGTTCGGTCGCATCGACCGGCTCTCGGCGAGGTCGGCGAGCCCGCTCGCCGCCCGCACCGTGCGCTGACTGCCGCGGACGAAGAGGATCGCACCGGGGACGCCTTCGGCAACGAGGGCGTCCAGGTCGGCCTTCAGGTCGGGCGTACGCGTCTCCGTCAGCGGCCGGGCCGCTGCGGCAGACGCCAGCACGCTTGCGAGCGACAGGGCGAGCAGGGCGGCCACGAGCGAGCGCGGGCGCATGCTCCTCCGCCTCTCCTGCCGGCGCTGCCGCTCAACCGCCTCGGCGGCCCTCGGACGGGTGTCCGTTTGCTTCTCGCTGGCTCCGCTTCTCATGGCTGCTCCTCTCGGTGGCTCGACGCACCCAAGGTCGCAGCCGGCGTCGCCCCGCAGAAGACGGGGTACTTGCCTCCGGGGGGCCGGTTTTCTGGTGTTTCGTCAGGCCCCGGCCGGGGCCACGTGCACGGTCGGGCTCAGATGACGCGGCTGCCTCGGCGAAACGCCTGCACGACGTTGTCGCGCAACACCTTCTGAGCGGCTGCGTCTCCGATCCGCGCTCGCAGCTTCGGCTCGAAGGTCCCGTAGACGTAGCTGTTGTCGCGGTCGTACTGGAACTCGACCGGGTTCACGTAGACGGATGCGTCGGCCGTGACCATGACTCGGTCGCCGAAGCCTGCGTCCACCATCGCCTCGATGCGGTCGAGCATGGACTCGTCGTCGGTCGGCCCGTTGAAGAACGGGTCGCTGGCGGCGCTGATCGCGTCGTACTGGATGAAGGCGCCCAGCTTCGCGAGCTCGATGTGGTCCTCGACCGGCGACGGCTGCGCGTGGCCCCAGATGAACCTTCCGGGCAGGCGGAATCCCTCGCGGGTGAGCGTCTGCACGACCGCCTTCGTGGCGTCGGTGAAGGGGCTGTGCAGCGAGATCGTCGCGCCGGCCTTCTTCGCGGCCTGCGCGGCGGCCCGGTGGATGCGGGTGTCCGTCGGCGTGGGGCCGCTCTCGGTTGTCGCGATCTTGATCCAGTCCGCCCGGATTGGCGTGCCGTCGATCCCGAGCGTGAGCTCCCCGAGGAAGTGCTCGGCGATGTCGTGGATCGTCATCTGCGCGAACTGCGCCGGCAGCAGGCTCTTGTAGATGCCCGTCGGGCAGAGGATCGTCATCCCGGTCTGGCGGGAGACGTCCCGGAGAAGCAGCACGTTGCGCCCGACACCGATGTTCGTCCAGTCCACGAGCAGGTCGACGCCCTGACCTCGCAGAACCTGGACGTTCGCGAGGATCAGCTGGGTTACGGCGCTCCAGTCGACGTCCATGTACCCCGGGGCGGTCGGCCCGAGGAAATCGACGAAGAGGTGCTCGTGCGCGAGCGCCCGCTCGATCTGCGCGCCGTCGACGGGGCCCGTGACGCTCTCGAGCAGCGTGCCGGCCGCCGGTGGAGGCCCGGATTGTGCGCCCGGAGCCGGCGGGTCGTCACTGCCCGGCGTGGCGAGCGCCGTCTCCGCTGCCAGGGCCGAAGCGAGGCCCAGGCCGGCGACCGTTCCCGCGGCGCGGCGCAGAAAGGTGCTTCGGCTGACCGCTGAGTCGAAGCTCTCGGGATCGCAGTACGGACACATCACAGCCTCCCTCTCGTCGAGCCGTTCGGCGTGGTGCCCGACCCTAGGAGGACGCCCGTCGTCCTGTCAAGGTGGCCATTCCACGGCCACAACAGCCGGAAGGCGCGCGCGGCGATTTCGGCCCAACCACCCGGCGACGTCCGCTACTGCCGCGCTAAAGTACAGGCATGGCAGCCGGCAAGCGGCAGCAGACGATGGCCAAGATCCAGCGTGAGCTTGCGGTCAAGGAACGCCGCGCGCTGAAGCAGGAGAAGAAGGCCGCCGCACGGAGAGCGAAGGCCGAGGGCACCGGCTCGGACGCACCCGGCCCGGACCCGGACACTCCCGGCGCCGACGAGACTGCCGACCAGACGTAAGGCGCCTGCGCTGCGCGCCAGGGCCTGTCCAGGCCCGGGCCCAGGGAACCGCTAGCGCGCGACCACGCGACGGTAGCGCCAGACCGCCAGCGCCCCGAAGACGGCCGTGATGCCGAGCGACCAGACCACGGCTCCCCATACGTCGTTGCCGGCAGGCGTGCCGATGAAGAGCGCCCGCGCCGCGTCGACCATCGTCGTGAACGGGTTGACCTCGGCGATCTTCTGCAACCAGCTCGGCATCGAGTCGACCGGGACGAAGGCCGACGAGACGAAGGTGAGCGGGAAGATGACCGTGAAGCCGATCGCGTTCGAGGCCTCGGGCGACGACGAGGAGAGGCCGATGAACGCGAAGACCCACGAGAACGCGTAGCCGATCAGCAGGATCAGGCCGACGCCGGCCAGGATCTCCGGCACGCTCGTCCCGAACGAGAAGCCGACGGCGAGCCCGACGCCGATCATGACGGCGAGCTGGAAGGCGTTCGTCGCGACGTCCGAGAGTGTTCGCCCCGTCAGCACCGCGGAGCGTGACATCGGCAGCGACCTGAAGCGGTCGATCAGTCCTTTCTTCAGGTCCTCGGCGAGTCCGAGGGCGGTCACGAATCCGCCGAACGCCACCGACTGCACGATGATTCCCGGCATCAGGAAGTCGACGTAGTCGTAGCCCGGCGTCTCGATGGCGCCGCCGAAGACGTAGACGAAGAGCAGCACGAACATCACCGGTTGCACCGTGAAGCCGATCAGCAGATCTGGCTGGCGGCGGATGCGAAAGAGGCTGCGCTTGGCCAGGACAAGCGTGTCCGAGGTGGCCTCGGCGATGCCGCTCACCCGCGCCTGCCCTTGCGTGCCTTCGGCTCGTCCTGGTCCTCGTCTGGCTCGACGGCATGCCCGGTCAGCTTCAGGAAGACGTCGTCGAGCGTCGGCCGGCGCAGCGCGATGTCGTCGATGCCGACACCGGCGTCGTCGAGTCGCCGAACGGCCTCGGCGATCGCGCCGCGACGCCGGCGAAGCGGCACGCGCAGCGCGCCGTCCTCGACGAACGGGCTCCCGTCCGCGATGGCGGACAGTGCTGCGATGGCAGCATCGCTCGAGCCCAGGTCGTCGAGGCGGACCTCGAGATGGTCGCCGCCCACCTGCGCCTTGAGCTCACCGGACGTACCCTCCGCGATGACGCGGCCCTGGTCGATCACAGCGATCCGGTCGGCCAGGCGGTCGGCCTCGTCCAGGTACTGCGTGGTCAGGAGCACGGTCGTCCCGCGGGCGACCAACGCCTCGATCCCCTGCCAGAGCCCCATGCGGCTGCGCGGGTCGAGGCCGGTCGTCGGCTCGTCGAGGAAGAGCACCGGGGGCCGGGCGACCAGCGCGGCGGCGAGGTCTAGCCGGCGGCGCATGCCGCCCGAGTACGTGCGGACGAGTCGGCCGCCGGCCTCGGAGAGGTCGAAGGCCGCGAGCAGCTCGTGCGACCGCTCGCGCGACGGCCCGCGGCCGAGGTGGTAGAGGCGGCCGACCATCTCGAGGTTCTCGAAGCCGGTCAGGTTCTCGTCCACGGCCGCGTACTGGCCGGCGAGCCCGATGCGCTCGCGCAGCCTCGCCGCGTCGCGGACCACGTCCAGGCCCGCGACCCGTGCCGTGCCGCCGTCGGGCGAGAGCAGCGTCGTCAGGATGCGGACAGCCGTCGTCTTCCCGGCGCCGTTCGGACCGAGGAGCCCGAAGACGCTCCCGGCCTCGACGAGCAGGTCGACACCGCGGAGCGCGATGACGTCGCCGTAGCTCTTGCGTAGCTCCCGTGTCTCGATCGCGGCCTCGCCGGACACGTCACCAACCTACCGGAGCACTGGACCTCCGCTGGCGGAGAAGCACCGCGGGCCGGGCGCGGTCCGGCTACGCCGCGCTGATGTTCTGGTTCAGCCGGAAGAAGTTGGTCGGGTCGTATGCCCGCTTGAGGGCGCTGAGCCGTTCGTACTTCTCGCTCCCGTAGGCGGTGCGCACACGCTCCTCGCCCTCGTCGCTCATGTGGTTGATGTAGCCGCCGCCCGTCGACCAGGGCTGGAACCTCGCCCAGAGGTCGCGCGCCCAGTCGACGTGTCCGCTGGGATTCTCGTCGCCGGCCTCCCAGACCGAGACGACCGTCACCATGTACGCGGCGTCGCGGCCACCGAACGGCGTGGCATCCGTGGGGATGCGCGCGACGGCTCCTCCCATCTGGTGGAAGAGGATCTGGGTCAGGGGGCCGAGGAAGCTGCCCGCGGCCTCGACGGCGACGTCGATGGCGGCATCGTCGAGCGTTCGCAGCCATTCGGACTTGACGTAGACGTGGCGGCCGGGCGGGTACGTCTCGTCGATGAGCTGCTGCAGGACCACGTACGGCGTCGGCTCGACGAGATCGGCCGCCGGTGGGCCGTACTCGCGCAGCGGGCGAAGCGCGCGCTCACCGTCCTCGAGCGCTCCGACGTAGCAGGGGACCACGGCGAGGGCCGGTTGCCCGTGCAACGCTTCCGGGACGAAGGGCGCCGGTGGTGCGGTGATCAACGCGATCGTGATCGTGAGCTCGTCGCTCGCCTCGGCGGCGAAATCGCGTGTGTAGCGCAGAGCGTCCGCGGCGCGATCCAGCGGATACAGCAGCATTCCGGCGAGCAGCGGCCCGACACGGTGTAGGCGGTACTCGAACAGCGTGACGATGCCGAAGTTCCCTCCGCCGCCGCGGACGCCCCAGTAGAGATCGGCGTGCTCGTCGGGGCTCACGTGCAGCACCCGGCCGTCCGCTGTGACGAGGTCGACCGAGAGCAGGTTGTCGGACGTCAGCCCGTGCGCCCGGCGCAGCCAGCCGATGCCGCCGCCGACGGTCAGGCCGGCGATTCCCGTGTCGGAGACCTCGCCGCCGGTGGTCGCGAGGCCGAACGCCTGCGTCTCGCGGTCGAACTCGCCCCACGTCAGGCCGGGCTGGGCGATTGCCGTCTCCGCCGCCGGATTGACATGGATGCCCTTCATCGGCGTACAGTCGATCACCAGGCCGTCGTCCACGATCGAGTACCCGGGGATGCTGTGGCCCCCGCCCCGCACCGACGCAGGCAGACCGTGCTCTTGCGCGCACGCGACGGCCGCCAGCACGTCCGCGGTGCCGGTGCAGCGGGCGATGACGGCCGGCCGCCTGTCTATGGCCCCGTTCCAGACGCGTCGGGCAGTCTCGTAGCTCGGGTCGTCCGGCTGGACGATCTCCCCGCGAAACGTGCCTCGCAGCTGCTCGATGACGCCTTCCGAGACCGTGGCGGTCATGCCATCTCCCTTTCGAGCTCGTTGGACCGGCGACTGTACGACCTGGCGCCGAATGTGTCAACGCCGTCTGCCCTGGCGAGGACCCCGTCCTCGGGGTTCAGGCGATGAGCCGCTTCTGGAGCCGCCAGACGGCCAGGCGCCACATGACGAGGGCGAACGCGACCAGCGCCAGCCAGTGCCAGAGGTCGGCCGTCTGGAAGCCGAAGACCGCATGCCGCACGAGCTCGACGCAGTGGTAGAGCGGATTCAGGTTCGCGAGCGCCTGGGCCCATTCGGGCAGCTCGTCGATCGGAAAGAACGTGCCCGAGACGAGGAACAGAGGCGTGATCACGGCGCTCGTCACGTAGTTGAAGTTGTCGATGCGATCGACGACGCCGGCGATGAACACGCCGAAGCCGGCGAAGCCGAGGCCCGTGAGCAGGCCGATGAACGGGACGAGGAGCATCCCCCAGCTCGGGTCGAGGCCGAAGGCCATCGCCACGAGCAGCGGTGCCATCCCGTACACGGCCGCGCGGATCGAGATCCACAGGATCTCGGCCGTGACGAGCTCCTCCGTGTCCACCGGCGCCGCCAGGATCGCGTCGTAGGTGCGCTGGAAGCGGTGCTTGACGAAGACGCCGAACATCGCCGGGAACACGGACGAGAACAGCACCGCGGTGGCGACCGTCCCCGTGGCCACGAACTCGACGTAGTCGACGCCCTGCACGGTCGAGACGAGCGTTCCGAGGCCGAGCCCGAACGCAAGCAGGTAGATCGTTGGCTCGAGGATCGAGGAGAACGTCGTCGCGCGCCAGTAGGTGCGGAAGTTCGTGATGTCGCGGCTCATCACGCCAGCGATGGCGGCGGGCTCGAGCCGGTGCAGCCGTCGCGTCACTCGACCTCCTCGCCGGTCAGCAGCACGAACACGTCCTCGAGGTTGGCGGCGCGCCGGACGCCTTCGGGCAGGGTGCCGTTCGCCGTCTCGGTGCCGAGTATCGCGACGGCCGTTCCGGTGCGACGCGTACGGAAGCCGCCGGCCTCCGCCTCGGCCTGCACCTCCGTCAGCCGGTCGGGTGGTCCGTACACCTCGACCACCTCCCGCCCTGCGTGCTCCGCGACGAGCGCTCCGGGGCGGCCGCGGGCGACGACCTGACCCTCGGCCATGATCGCGACCGTGTCGGCCAGGCGCTCGGCCTCCTCGATGTAGTGCGTCGTCATCAGGATCGTCGTGCCCTCGGAGCGGAGCTGGTCGATCAGCGCCCACAGCTCCTGACGCACCTGCGGGTCGAGGCCGACAGTGGGCTCGTCGAGCAGCAGCAGCCTCGGCCGGTGGACGAGAGCGCGGGCGATGAGCAGGCGCCGACGCATGCCGCCCGAGAGCTTGTCGACGGGCGTGTCGGCGCGGTCGACGAGGTTTGCCGTGGCGAGCGCACGGTCGACAGCGGCCCGTCGCTCGGCGCGCGGTACGCGATAGAGGCGCGCGAACACGGCCAGGTTGTTGCGCGCGCTCAGCTCCACGTCGAGGTTGTCGAGCTGCGGCACGACGCCGCACTCGGCCCGCGCCTGCTTGGAGTCGCGAGGCAGTGTGTAACCGAGGACGGTGAGCTCTCCCTCGTCGGCGATCGCCTGCGCGGTCAGCATCTTCATCGTGGTGCTCTTGCCGGCGCCGTTCGGTCCGAGTAGGCCGACGCAGGTTCCCTCGGGCACGTCGAGATCGAGCCGATCGACGGCCGTCAGCTCGTCGAAGCGCTTCACCACTCCGCGCAGGCGGATGGCGAGCGGCGGGCTCGATCCGGGTACCTCGGTGGCGATCTCCATGAGTCATCGAGGATAACCAGGGGCATGTCGCGCGCCGCAAGTTGGCGCAGATTGCTGATGACAGGCCGTTAAGCGCCTGCCTCAGTCGGCGGCTTCGCCGCCGCGCTGCGCGGGAATTGGCGCTCGACGGTCGAGTACTCCGGGGACGCGAACAACAACGCCGTGCTGACGAGCTGCAACGCCACCCGCGTCAGGATCACCTGACCGATAGCGCTCGGGAGCAGACGCCGCCGCGACGAGCTCTTCGTCTGCTACAGCTCGCCGGGCCTGGCGAAGCGGTAGAAGAAAGGCCCGGTACCGGCCTGCGAGACCGCGAACAGAAGCGGGAGCATGTCCTCGAGCGCGCGGGCGCTGTCGAGCCCACCTGCGTTCACCGGCTCGTAGCCTGCATCGCGGATGAGCCGCTCGGCGACCTCGCGGGCCTCCTCCTCCGCGCAGTAGAGGCAGCCGGGCGCGGTGCCCTGCCCCGCGATCTCGTCGTAGATCGCCGCGAAGTTGAGGTTGAACGCCTTCGCGACCGGCCCGCCGGTAATCGACTTCACCTCGTGCGCGAGCGACGGGAACGGCGGCCGCTCGCCGCGGAAGTGGTTCGTCGCGTCGATCGCGACCTTGCCCTCGACGCCGCTGACGTTCCCGAGCGCGTCGGCGATCGCACCGGACGGCACGGCCACGAGGATGGCCTCCGCCGCCGAGACGTCTCCGCCGCCCGAGCCGATCTCCTGCACCTGGTGGCCGCGCGAGCGCCACAGCTGCGCCAGGCCGCCGCCGACGTTTCCTCTACCGATCACTGCGATGTTCATGCCGCCTACAACGGTCGGTCCGCCCGCGGGATTCCCGGGTGCCTTGGGAAGCTAGAAGCTCGTCGGGGCGAGGCGCTCGGCGAGGGCCTGCAGCACCTTCGACTGGATCTGGGGCGAGGTCGACAGAAGCGAGGTGAAGTCCCGGTGCGACACGACGAGGGCCTGGATCGGCGTGGTCGCGGTGACCGTGGCGTTACGGGGCGCGTTGTGGAGCAGCGCGATCTCGCCGAACCAGTCGCCCGGGCCGAGCGTCGCCACCACCTTTCCCTGCTTCGAGACCTCGGCCGTGCCGCCCACCAGCACGAAAAACTCCTGCCCGTACCCGCCCTCCCGAACGACGGCCTTCCCGGCGGGCAGCTCGACCTCGTCGGCGAGCGCGCCGATCTGGCTGAGCTCGCGCTTCGAGCAACGCGCGAAGAGCGGCACGCCCGCGATCCGCTCGAGCTTGGCGTCTCTGCGCATCCTCATGGCGCGGAACTCTAGAGCAAGACTGGGGTGGCGGCTCCTTCGGGTCGGAGCGCCGTTCGGCGGCTGTAGCATCGGCGGCATGGCGGAGCAGCGCTTCGAGCTCGGTCGCGAGCTGCGGGATGACGGGCGCTGGGTCCGCCAGACGAGTGCCTTCCAACGTTGGGTGACCGCGGACGGCAGCTCGGCATTCACCGCCGAGACCGGGAGGTATCACCTGTACAGCAGCCTCGCATGCCCGTGGTCGCAGCGTGCTCTCATCGGACGCCTGGTGAAGGGCCTCGAGGACGTGATCTCCGTGTCGTACGCGGATCCGTACCGCGACGCGCTCGGCTGGGCGTTCACGGGAGGTGAGTTCGTGGATCGGCAGAACGGCTTCGCGTACCTGAGCGAGGCGTATGCGGCGACCGACCCCAGCTTCGACGGACGCGTCACGCTTCCCGTTCTCTGGGATGTGCAGACCGGCCAGATCGTCAGCAACGAGTCCGGCGACATCCTGCGCATGCTGAACTGCGCTTTCGACGAGCTCGCCGCGAGCGACGTCGATCTCTACCCGCCCCCGCGAAGAGCAGAGATCGACGCCGTCAACGCGCTCGTCTACGAGCGCGTCAACAACGCGGTCTACGAGGCGGGCTTCAGCCGTGACCAGCGTGCCTACGAGGAGGCTTGCGGGCAGGTGTTCGCCGCGCTCGACGAGCTCGACGAACGCCTCGGGTCCAGCCGCTACCTCGTCGGCGACACCCCTACGGAAGCCGACTGGAGGCTCTTCCCGACGCTCGTTCGCTTCGACACCGTGTACTACCTCCACTTCAAGTGCAATCGGCGGCGGATCGTCGACTATCGGAACCTCTGGGACTACGCGCGGGACCTCTACCAGACGCCCCGTATCGCCGAGACCGTCTCACTCGAGCAGATCAAGCGCCACTACTACACGACGCACGACATGATCAACCCGAGCCACCTCGTGCCGGTCGGCCCGGACATCGACTTCCTGGCGCCGCACGGTCGCGGGTAACGGCTCCGGCGCTGCCCTTGGCCCGGGTCAGGCCTCGGGTGCGAGCAAGGCGGCGAGCTTCGCGACGTCGTCGAGCTTCTCGAGCCCACCGACCGTCTCCACCACGAGGGCGCGGCGCTCGTCGTCGAGCACGCCGCGGCCGAGCTCGTGGAACTTCGCCTCGATCTCGGGCCAGCCCTGGGCCGGCCGGTCGCGAGGGAACTCGATCTCTCGCGAGATCGTGGCAGCGCCGGCGAGCTCGATCTCGACGCCCTGGACGATGCGCTGCTCCTCGAAGAACGCGCGGTCCGCCTCCAGGTCGTGCACGATCCGCGTGCAGGCGAGCAGGCGCTCGACGGTTGGATCGGCGAGCTGCGAGTCTGCGTACAGCTCGGGCGTTCGCGGCACGCCGGCGATCGTCGCGGCCACCGTGTACGGGAGCGAGAACTGCGCGTCGACTGCTCCCGCCGGGGCGAGGTCGCCGATCAGGTTCCCCCACGGCGTCGTGATCGTGACGCGCTCGACCGCCGCGGGGTCGACGGCGTGCTCGGCGACGAGATCGCGGGTCGCGACGTACGCGGGATGGTTGATTCCGATCGACGGGTGGAGCTTGAACTCGACCTCGCGCGTCAACCAGTCCTCCCCGAGGCCGTCGACCACCTTCTCCGGCTCGAAGCGGTCCGAGCCGGCCATGCTCCAGAAGCCGAACTCGCCGTCGAGCGCGCCGAGCCCGCCCCGGAAGCCGCGTTCGGCCGACAGCGCCGCCATCAGGCCGGCCATGCACACCCAGCCCCAGCCCTGCTTTACCTCGCGCATGGGACGCGTGTCCTCGACGGGGCCGAAGTACTTGTAGACCGACGGCACCGTCGCGTAGGTGGCGGTGACCCCGAACGCGACGTCCATCCCCTCCGCGGAGAGGCCGAGCAAACGGCCCGCCGTGGCCGCGGCGGCGAACGGGTGGAATTGCTGGCCCCACACATGGCGCGCCCGCTCAGGCGTGGGCTGCATCGACATGGCGATGCGCGTCGAGACCTCGTAGCCGACGGCGATCGCGGCGAGCAGGTCCCGTCCCGAGACCCGGCGGTGCTCGGCCAGCGGCAGGCCCGCACCGACCGTGGCGAAACCCGGGTGCACGACGGCGAAGACCATGTCCTCGTAGTCGAGCGCGAAACCGAGGTTGCCGTTCGCGTACGCGGCGAACGGGAGCGAGATCCGCGCGCCGTCGCCGATCACCGTCGCCTGCTCGACCCCGGCCCCGAACTCCTTCGCGATCCCCACGTGGAGCTGGCCGATCCTCGTCTGCACGCCGCCGAGGCAGCAGCCGAGCATGTTCAGGACCGCCAGATCGAGCGTGCGGACGAGGTCGTCCGGCAGGTCGTCGAAGGTCGCCGCCGCCGCAAACGTCGCGAGCCGGCGGGTCACGTTCGAAACCGTCATCGAAGGGGAACAGGTCGAGCGTGAACTGCCTCGAGAGGAGGCCTCGCGCGGCGACACGTTCGTAACACGGCCGTCACCTGGCGGCTACCCAACTCGTGTGCACGGGCCCAGATCATGACCGGAACTGCGACAGAAGGGAGAGGGCTTTGAGCTTCAGGAAGACAATCATTCTCGGATTGACGCTCGCCGTGGCGCTCGGGATCCTCGCACCGGGCGCGAGCGCACGGGTCCCCGACGGCGCCGAGCGGGTCCCTCCGCTGGTGGAGGTACAGCTCCTCGCGTTCAACGACTTCCACGGGAACCTCGAGCCTCCGGCCGGCTCCGCGGGCCGGATCGGCACCGTCGTCGCGGGCGGCGTGGAGTACCTCGCGACGCACGTCAAGACGCTCGAGGCCACCAACAGGAACACCCTTGTCGTCGCGGCCGGCGACCTCATCGGTGCGAGCCCGCTGCTCTCGGCGCTCTTCCATGACGAGCCGACGATCGAGGCGATGAACATGCTCGGCCTCGACCTCAGCGCGGTCGGGAACCACGAGTTCGACGAAGGCACGGTCGAGCTAGCCCGCATGCAGCGCGGAGGCTGTCATCCGGTCGACGGCTGTCAGGACGGCGACGGGTTCGCCGGGGCCGACTTCAAGTACCTGGCCGCGAACGTCGTGAGCGAGCGGAACGGCAGAACGCTCTTCCGCGGGACCGAGATCAGGAAGTTCGAGGGCATCAAGGTCGGCTTCATCGGCATGACGCTCGAGGGCACGCCGACGATCGTGACGCCTTCGGGCGTCGCCGGCTACGACTTCCTCGACGAGGCGGACACGGCCAACCAGGCCGTCCAGGAGCTGAAGCGCCAGGGCGTCGAGACCATCGTCGTGCTCATCCACGAAGGTGGCCTTCCGGAGGGCGGGTTCAACGAGTGCCCGGGCATCTCCGGCGCCATCGTCGACATCGTAAACCGCACCGACGACGAAGTCGACCTCTTCGTCAGCGGTCACACGCACCAGGCGTACAACTGCGTCATCGACGGCCGCCCGGTCTCGAGCGCGGCGTCGTTCGGGCGCATCGTCACCGACGTCGACCTCACGCTCGACCGGGCGACGAAGGATGTCGCGTCGATCTCCGTCAACAACGTCATCGCCACGCGCGACGTCGCCGCCGACCCGGCTCAGACCGCGCTGATCGCGAAGTACGCGGTGATCGCCGACCCGCTGCGCAACCGCGTGATCGGGAGCATCACCACCGACATCACCCGGACGCAGAACTCGGCGGGCGAGTCCGCGCTCGGCAATCTGATCGCCGACGGGCAGCTCGACGCGACCTCCCCGGTCGGCTTCGGCGAGGCCGTCGTCGCGTTCATGAATCCCGGCGGCATCAGGGCCGACCTGACGTATCCGTCGAGCCCCGCCGGCGAAGGCGACGGCAACGTGACCTACGGCGAGGCCTTCACGGTGCAGCCGTTCGGCAACAGCCTCGTCACGATGTCGCTCACCGGCGCGCAGATCGACACGTTGCTCGAGCAGCAGTTCGACAATCCGGTAGTCGGCCAGAGCCGGATGCTCTCCGTGTCGAAGGGCTTCACGTACACGTGGAGCCTGTCTGCGGCCACCGGCGACAAGGTCTCGGACATCGCCATCAACGGCGTTCCCGTGTCTCCCTCGACCACGTATCGGGTGACCGTGAACATCTTCCTCTCCGACGGCGGGGACAACTTCCTCGTCCTGAGCGAGGGAACCGATCGGCTGGGCGGGGCCGTGGACCTCGACGCACTCGAGGCCTACTTCGTCGCCGCGGGCGGGCCGGTCGCGCCGCCGGCGCTGGACCGCATCACGCAGGAGCCCTGACGGGACAGTGGGCACCGGGGGCCGGACGCGCGACTCCGGCCCCCGGCCCGACCGCCGAGAAGGTCAATCCGCGGACTGGGGGTCGCCCGCCTGCACGAGCCCCGACTCGTACGCCAGCACGACCGCCTGGACGCGATCGCGGAGCTGCAGCTTCGCCAGGATCCGCGTCACGTGCGTCTTCACGGTCGCCTCGGAGACGAAGAGCTGTCCGCCGATCTCCGTGTTGGAGAGGCCCTTGGCGATCAGCTGCAGCACTTCGAGCTCACGTTCGGTGAGCTGCTCGAGCTCCGGCGGGCGACTCTGGCCCGGGGGAGGCCGGCGGACGTGCTCCTCGATCAGGCGCCGCGTGATCGACGGCGCCAGCAGCGCGTCGCCCGCGGCGACCGTCCGCACTGCATCGGCGAGCTGCTCCGGGCGGACGTCCTTCAGCAGGAACCCGCTCGCGCCCGACTTCATCGCCTCGTAGACGTACTCGTTCATGTCGAAGGTCGTGAGCATGAGCACGCGCGGCGCGTCGGGCGAGTCGCCGAGCCTGCGAGTGGCTTCGATGCCGTCGAGCTCGGGCATGCGGATGTCCATGAGCACGACGTCCGGCTGCAGCTCCCTCGCGAGCTGCAGCGCCTGCCGGCCGTCCTCGGCCTCGCCGACGACCTCCATGTCCGTCTGTGCCTGGAGGATGAGGCGGAACCCGCCTCGGACGAGCGCCTGGTCATCGGCGATGAGAACCCGGATCATGCGGCTCCTTCCAGCGGTAGTCGGGCGCGGACGACGAATCCGCGTACGGGGTGTGGCCCGGCCTCCACGGAGCCGCCGTAGAGCGACACGCGCTCGCGCATGCCGACGAGCCCGTGGCCGCCCGAGCCGTTCTGTCGCTCGGGCGAGCGCCCGTCGTTCGAGATCTCGAGCTCGAGGGCGTCGCGCAGGTACCGGACCGTGACCCACGCGTGGGCGGGCCCGGCGTACTTGAGCGCGTTCGTGAGCGCTTCCTGGACGACCCGATAGGCGGCGAGGTCGAGACCGGGCGCGAGCTTGACCCCCTCGCCCTCGACGGTCAGCTCGACCGGAAGCCCGGCGAGGCGCGTGCGAGCGACGAGCGTCTCGAGGCTCGCCATCCCTGGCTGCGGCTCGAGCTCGGCCTCGGACATGTCGCTGCGCAGGATCCCGAGCAGGCGGCGCGTCTCAGCGAGCGCCTCCCGGCCCGTTTCCTCGACGGCAAGAATGGGCTCGCGCGCCCGCTCCGGGTCCTGCGCGAGCAGCAGCCGAGCGGCGCCCGCCTGGACGGTCATGACGGAGACGCTGTGGGCGATGACGTCGTGTAGCTCGCGGGCGATGCGCGCCCGCTCGGCGGCGACGGCCGCCAGCGCCTGCGCCTCCCGCTCGTCCTCGAGGATCGAGGCGCGGCGCTCGAGGTCTGCCTCGCGCTGAACGCGACCGGAGAGCGTGTAGCCGGCGAGCCAGGGGCCGACGCTGAACAGCGAGGAGAAAACGAGATCTCCGAAGCCAAACGGGTCGGGGTCTTGCCCGATGACGACGAGGAACAGCGCGTAGCTCGCCAGCCCGGCGACCACCGCCCGCACCGGAGGCCGATCGGAGCCGATCCGCCAAAACGCCGCCAGAACCGCGACGATCGTCGTGATCGAGTCCTCGGTCGCCGGCTGCACCACGAACGCGGCGCCCGCTAGTGCCGCCAGTACCGCGAGGCCGGCCAGCGAGGGGGACAGCCGGACGAAGAAGAGCGGCAGCGTCACGCCGAGCATCACCACGGCGACGGCGGCGCTGTCGGCGTCGAGCTGTCCGCCCCAGGCCTCTGCCTGGCCCGTGGCGACGAGCACGGCGGCGAGCACGAAGTCCGCGTTGGCGCGCAGCCTGTCGAGAAGGGCTTTCGCGCGACTCATCGCACGCTCCCATGAGGCAGCGTGGCATGCACGCGAAAGCCGCCCTCGCTGTTCGCCCCCGCGGCGAGCGTGCCGCCGCACACCGCGACGCGCTCTCGCATGCCGACGAGCCCGTGACCGGCGTCGGCCCCGCCGTTCGGTCGGGTTCCCGCGTCGTTCTCGACCTCGACCTCGAGCGCGCTCGGCCCGTAGCGGACGGCGACGCGGGTGGGCACGAGCCCGGCGTGCTTGCGCACGTTCGTGAGCGCCTCCTGCACGATGCGGTAGGCGGCCAGGTCGACGCCGGGGCCGATCTGAAACGCCTCGCCGGCGACCGACAGCTCGACCGGAAGCCCGCTGGCGCGCACCTCCGCAACGAGCGACTCGAGGTTCGCCATCGTGGGCCGGGCCTCCAGCGTGTCCGCGGCCATGTCCCTACGCAGCACGCCGAGCAGGCGCCGCATCTCGGCGAGCGTCTCGCGGCCGGTCTCCTCGATCGAGAGCAGCGGCTCCTCGGCGCGCTCGGGATCCTGGTCGAGGAGCAGCCTGGCAGCCCCCGCCTGGATGGTCATGACGCTGATCGAGTGGGCGACTACGTCGTGCAGCTCGCGGGCGATCCTCGCCCGCTCCTCGGCGACGGCGGCGATCGCCTGGGCCTCGCGCTCGCGCTCGAGCCGGACGGTGCGCTCCCGCAGCTCCTCGGTCCGCAGCTCCCGTCCGCGGAGCACTTGGCCAGCGAGCGCGGCGGCCCCGAAGATCAGCGTGAAGAAGAAGACCTCGACCGCCGCAAGAGTTGCGACATTCGACTGGATCACGATGACGAGCGCGTAGAGGACCCCGAAGCCCGCAACGGCGCGGCGCCGGTCGTTGTGGGCACCGAGGCTCCAGGACGCCAGGAGACCCGCGAAGAGCGAGAGGTCGTTCTCGACCGCTGCCGGGACGTAGAACGACGCGAGGGCGACGACGCCTCCGACGAAGAGCGGCACGGCGAGCGGGAAGCGTTTGCGCCAGAGGAGCGGCACGCTCCAGAGAAGCCCGATCGCCACGATGGCGGCCTTCGGCTCTCCGACGTCCCACGTCCAGATGACGATCTGCTCCGCTATAGCGACGCCGATGACGAGCAGGTCGCCTGCGTGGTCGCGAAGCAGCGGCCAGAGCCGTCTCATGCAGTGAAGGTAGCGCCCGGCCTGGGCGCGCGCGTCCGTCGCAGGGCTGGTCTGCGTACGACCTGGGTCTGACCTTCGTCTCGCTCCCCTGGCCCGCCCCGGCGCGGATAGGCGCTCAGCCGTGCGGTAGGGCTAGGGCTCGGGCAGGATCCCGGGCCGGAACGGCTCGACGCCGACGACATGGCGCACGCGGGTCGGCTCGACGATCATCATGATGCGCCGCTCGCCCGGGATGCGCCAACCGTAGTGCTCGGCTCCGACGTACTTCAGCGCCAACCGGTCCATGCTGCGATCGGCCTCCTCGCCCTCGACGAACCTGATGACGCGGCCGCGGATCTCGACGCGGTCGTAGGGGTTCTCGCCGTCGATGTGCGAGAGCGACACGCGCGGGTCACGGCGGAGGTTCTCCTCCTTCACGCGGCCGATCGCGGTGTTGAACATGACGTGGTCACCCTCGAGATCGATCCACATCGGAGTGATGTGCGGCGAGCCGTCGCGGTTGATCGTTCCGAGATGCCAGAAGTTGGGCGCCTGAACGCGCTCGCGTACTTCCTCGCTCAGTTCCGCCACGGCTCGTCCTCCTTCGCTGGTCGCGCACGATTGTAGGGTCGGCTGGGCCCGCCATTCCCCGCGATGGCCGATGATGCCGCCGTGAGCTCGGACGGAGACAGCGGCAGGCGGCTCGCCCTGACGAACGCCCGCCTTCCGGGCGGCGGAAGGGTCGACGTGCTCTGCGAGGACGGTCGGATCGCGACGATCCGCGCGCCGGGGCAGCCGCCCGAGGCGGGGGAGCACGTGGACCTCGGTGGCGCGCTCCTTCTCCCCTCCCTGGTCGAGGGCCATATGCACCTCGACAAGACCCTGCTCGGCGCCGCCTGGATCCCGCACCGCGGCGGGCGCAGCGTGGCGGAGCGGATCGAGGCGGAGAAGGCGATCCGGCGCGAGGTCGAGACGCCGGTCGCGGAGCGGGCACGGCGGCTCGTCGAGCAGGCCGTCGCCTTCGGGACCGGTCGCATGCGGTGCCATGTCGACGTCGACACCGAGGTTGGCCTCAGTGGCCTCGAGACGCTCGTCGTGCTCCGGGACGAGGTGACGCACCTCCTCGACATCCAGCTCGTGGCGTTCCCGCAGAGCGGCGTCGTCTGCGTGCCCGGCGTGGCCGAGCTGCTGGACGAGGCGCTCGCCGCCGGTGCCGACGTCGTCGGCGGCGTCGACCCGATCGGCCTCGACGCCGATCTCGACGGCCAGCTCGACGTCGTCTTCGGCCTCGCCGAGCGGCACGGCGCTCCGATCGACATCCACCTGCACGATGCCGGGGAGGTTGGCGCCTCCGAGCTCGAGGCGATCGCGTCCCGCACCGTCGCGGCCGGGCTCCAGGGCCGCGTGGTCGTCAGCCACGCCTGGGCCCTGGGGGAGCTCGACGAGCGAGCCTTCGCGCAGGCGGCGCAGGCCCTCGCCGCGGCGGGCGTCGCGATCATGACGAGCGCACCGGGCTCCTGGCCGATGCCGCCCGTCAAGCGCCTGCTCGCCGCGGGCGTCCAGGTCTTTGCCGGCAGCGACAACGTGCGCGACGCCTGGTCGCCGCTCGGCAACGGGGACATGCTGGAGCGGGCCGGCCTCGTCGCCTACCGGCAGGGGCTCGCATCCGACGACGACCTCGAGATCTGCTTCTCGCTGGCGACGGAGCGCGCCGCGCTCGCGCTCGGCCTGTCCGGCGACTACGGTCTCCGGGAAGGGGCGGCGGCGGACCTGATCGCCGTCCGGGCAGAGGGCCTGCCGGAGGCGGTGGCCGCCCACCCGCCCCGCGCGCTGGTCGTCAAGCGCGGGCGGATCGTGGCCGAGGACGGGCGGCTCGTCTAGCAGCTAGCCGGCGCGGTGATCCAGACCGGGTGCGCTAGGCCAGGCTCTGCACGGCCGCGACGATCTCGGCCGCACCGGGAATCGTCTGCAGCTCGAGATCCTTCTGGTACGGAATCGGCCGGTGCGGGGCGCCGACGCGGACCGGAGGCGCGTCGAGATCCCAGAAGCCGTGCTCGGCGATCGAAGCAGCGATCTCCGCGCCGAGGCCGCAGAAGCTCACCGCCTCGTGGGCGACGACCACGCGGCTCGTCCTCGAGACGGAGGCGAGGATCGCCTCGAGGTCGAGCGGGTAGAGCGTCCGCGGGTCGATCACCTCGACGTCCGTGCCGTCCCGCTCGAGCTGGCTCGCCGCCCGCAGGGCGAGCGGCACCATCGCTCCCGTCGCGACCACCGTGACGTCCGAGCCCTCGCGGACGACGGCCGCCTTGCCGAGCGGGATCGCGTAGGGCTCCTCGGGCACGGGCTCGGCCTCCGCGAAGAAGAGCTGCTTCTGCTCGAGGAAGATGACCGGGTTGTCGTCGCGAATCGCTGCGGCCAGCAGTCCCTTGGCGTCCGCGGGACCGGAGGGCATGACGACCACGAGGCCCGGCAGGTGGCAGAAGAGCGCCTCGAGGCTCTGCGAGTGCTGCGCGGCGAGGCGCACGCCGCCGCCCGAGGCGCCGCGGACGACGAGCGGGATGCGCGGCGTCCCGCCCATCATGAAGCGGAGCTTCGCCGCCTGGTTCGCGAGCTGGTCCATGGCGACGGTCACGAAGTCGGAGAACTGCAGCTCGACGACCGGCCGCATCCCGGTCAGCGCCGCTCCGACGCCGGCCCCGACGAAGCCGCACTCGGAGATGGGGGTGTCGCGCACCCGGTCTGCGCCGAAGCGCTCCTGCATGCCCTCGGTTGCCCGGAAGACTCCGCCGGCCTTGCCGATGTCCTCCCCCATGACGAAGACCGTCTCGTCGGCCTCCAACTCCTGCCAGAGGGCCTCGCGCACCGCCTGGGTGAACGTGAGCGCTCGCTCTCCGGCCGGTGACGGATTCGGGTACTCGGACACATGCGCGGCGTAGACGGCGGCCTCCATGTCGGCGGGGTCTGCGGGCTCGTCCGCAAGCGCTCTGGCGATCGCCGACTCGACCTCGGCCTCGACCTCGCCGTGGAGCGCCGCGAGCCCGTCGGCGTCGAGCTCGCCCAGCTCGGCCAGCAGGGCCTCGAAGCGGGGCAGCGGGTCGCGGGCCTCCCACTCGCGCACCAGCTCCTGGTCGCGGACGTCCGGCAGGTTGGCGCGCATCGAGTGGGCCATGCGCCGGAAGGTCTTCGCCTCGATCAGCGACGGACCGTCGCCCCGGCGGGCGGCTTCGACGTGGCGTGCGGCCGTCTCCTCCACCGCGAGGAGGTCGTTGCCGTCCACGATCTCGCCGGGCATCCCGTAGCCGGCCGCGCGCGCTGCGATGTCCTCGACGGCGCGGCCGTCACGCCAGCCGACGGAGAGCGCGAACTGGTTGTTCTCGCAGACGAAGACGACCGGGAGCTCCCAGGTGGCGGCGAGGTTCATCGCCTCGTGGGCGGCGCCCTGGTTCGCGCCCCCGTCGCCGAAGAAGACGACGGCGACCTGATCCGATCCGCGCAGCTGCGACGAGAGCGCGGCTCCGACGCCGATCGGAAGCGGCGCGCCCACGATCCCGTTGCAGCCGAGGATGTTGAGGGAGAGGTCGGCGATGTGCATCGAGCCGCCGAGGCCGCGGCAGTAGCCGGTTCGCCGGCCGAGCAGCTCCGCCATCATCGCGTGCAGGTCGCCGCCCTTGGCGATCACATGCCCGTGGCTTCGGTGATGGCCGACGACGTAGTCGTCCGGCCGCAGCACCGAGCCCACGCCGACCGCCACGGCCTCCTGGCCGACGCAGCTGTGCGCGGTGCCCAGGATCTCGCCCTCCTTGAAGAGCTCGGCCGCACGCTCCTCGAAGCGGCGGATGCGCAGCATCTGCCGGTGGAGCTCGCCGAGGGACGCGCGGCCGGGTGGCCGCTGCGCCCAGATGGGTCTCGTCTCCGAAGGAATCGCCACGTCGGTGAGCGTACCCTGCGTCGGAAGCTGCTTGCTACAGTCGCCGCCCAGCGTCGCTGCCTTCCACGATCGCAAGGAGCCTGCATGAGCCTCGCCGACGACCTGGCCTACACGAGCGCGAGCGAGCTCGCGGCGCTATCCGCGAACGACAGCTCTCGCCGCTCGAGGCCGTCGACGCCTTCGCCGAGCGCATCGAGGCACGAAACCCGAGCCTCACGGCGTTCGTGTATCTCGATCTCGACGAGGCGCGCGAGCGAGCTCGTGCGGCCGAGCAGGCGCTGACGTCCGGCGGGGAGCTCGGGCTCCTGCACGGCGTGCCGACGGCGATGAAGGATCTCTTCGACTTCAAGCCCGGCTGGCCGACCACGTTCGGCGGGGATCCGGGCGCTCGCGGACTGGCGCCCAGACCTGACCTGCGTCTGGGTCGAGCGGGTCGAGGCCGCGGGCGCGATCGTGCTCGGCAAGACGAACAGCCCCGTGCTCGGGATGCGCGGGGTCTGCGACAACCCGCTCTTCGGGCCCTCCCGCAACCCGTTCGACACGAGCCGCAACGCAGGGGGCAGCTCGGGCGGGAGCGCGGCGGCGGTGGCGGACGGGCTCGTCCCGTTCGCGGAGGGAACGGACGCGGGCGGCTCGATCCGGATCCCGGCGGCCTGGTGCGGGGTCTACGGGTACAAGGCCTCGTTCGGCCGTGTCCCGTTCGTCATGCGCCCGAACGCGTTCGGCCCGACGACGCCGTTCGTCTTCGAGGGCCCGATCACGCGGACGGTGGACGACGCCGCGCTCGTGCTGACGGCGCTCGCGGGGCCCGACCCGCGCGACCCGTTCTCGCTGGACGAGCGGCTCGACTTCACGAGCGCCACCGGGCGGTCGCTGCAGGGGATGCGGATCGCCTACAGCGCCGACCTGGACATCTTCCCGGTCGAGGAGGCGATTCGTCAGACGGTCGGCGAGGCGGTGCAGGCGTTCACCGAGGCGGGGGCGTCCGTCGAGCCGGTGCGCGTGGGCCTGCAGCGAAGCCAGGGCGAGCTCTCCGACCTGTGGTGCCGGCTCGCGCTCACCCTCACGCTGCCCGCGCTCGCGGACATGAAGGAGGGGGGTCTCGACCTCCTCGGCGAGCACCGCGACGACCTGCCGCCGCTCTTCCTCGAGTGGGCCGAGCGCTGCGCCGACTACGACCTCGGCGACCTCTCTCGCGACCAGGCCATGCGAACGGAGGTCTACGACGCCATCGAGGGCGTGCTCGCGGACTACGACCTGCTCGTCACGCCGACGCTCGCCTGCATGCCCGTCCCGAACCGGGACGACGGCGACACGACGGGGCCAACCGAGATCGACGGGGAGCCTGTCGATCCGCTCATCGGCTGGTGCCTCACGTACGTCACGAACTTCTCGGGCCACCCGTCCTGCTCGATCCCGGCCGGCCTCGTGGACGGCCTGCCCGTCGGGATGCAGATCGTCGGGCGCCGGAACGCCGACGCCGACGTCCTGGCGGCGAGCGCCGTCTTCGAGCGCCTGCGGCCGTGGCAGGACGACTACGAGATCTGCGCCCGCCGACCCCTCAGCGCCGTTGGGGCGTCGTAGGCGCGGAGAGCGCCCGGCTCATAGGGTGAGGTGTAGGGGCCGCATCTCATGCGGCCCGGTCGAGGTACGCGGGCCGCGATCACAGCCACGGAGGGCCGGATGAGATCCGGCCCCTACGACGCCTGCGGGATGAGCTCGGCGAGCCGCTGGAGCCGCGGCAGGATCGTCTCCGCCGGCTCCGACGGGAAGCCGGAACAGGACGCGGTCGACCCCGGCCTCGGCGTAGCCCTCGAGCGCCTCCGCCTCCTCACGGCTGCCGAAGACGGTCACGCTGGGACGCGGCCGCCCCGCTTCCTCGGCCAGACGCCGCAGCTCGGCGATCGGCTCGCGCAGGTCGTGACCGAGCAGGCCCGCGGGCATCCAGCCGTCGCAGTAGGCGACGACCCGCTCGAGCGCGCCGGCGCGCTCGGCGCCGAGCAGAATCGGCGGATGGGGCTTCTGCAGCGGCTTGGGGTCCTGCCAGATCCGCTCGAAGCGGACGTGCTCGCCGTCGTAGGAAGCTTCCTCGCTCGTCCAGATCGTTTTCATCGCCTGGACGCGCTCGCGCACGACGTCCCAGCGTGTCGCGAAGGCGGTCCCGTGGTTCGCCATCTCCTCCCAGTTCCAGCCCCCGCCGATGCCGAACACGAAGCGCCCTCCCGAGAGCACGTCGAGGCTCGCCACCGACTTGGCCAGCACGATCGGATCGTGCTCGACGACGAGGCAGATACCGGTGCCGACGCGGAGGCGCTCGGTTGCGGTGGCCACGGCCGAGAGCGTGACGAAGGGGTCGTACGTGTGCCAGTAGTCCCGCGGCAGCTCCCGGCCGCCGCCGTGCGGCCAGCGGGACTTCCGCGCCGCCGGGATGTGCGTGTGCTCCGTGACGAAGAGCGACTCGAAGCCGAGCTCCTCGAGCGCCCGCCCGAGCTCGACGGGATGGATCGCGTACGCGGTCGGGAAGATGAAGACGCCGACGTCCACGGAGGGCGATCGTAGCCTGCGCCGGTCGAGGTCGCCGGAAGAAATATAAAATCGCGGTCACGGCGCGGAGGAGCCCGCGCGTCTCTGACCCGGAGGTGTACCCCATGGCGCTGACGAAGGCCGCGATGATCCAGTTCACAGGCCACGCCGAGAAGGCGGAGAACATCGCGAAGGCCCGAACCTACATCGCCGAGGCGGTCGCGAACGGGGCCAAGATCGTGTGCCTCCAGGAGCTCTTCAACACGATCTACTTCTGCTACACGGAGGAACCGGAGTTCTGGAAGCTCGCAGAGGAGATTCCGGGCCCGACGATCGACGAGATGTCGAAGATCGCGGCCGAGCACAAGATCGTGCTCGTCGCCCCGATCTACGAGAAGGCGCTCAAGGGCGAGCTCTACAACACCGCCGTCGTGCTCGGTCCGGACGGCCAGATCATGGGCAAGTACCGGAAGTCGAGCATCCCGCTCGTCAAGACCGCCAGCCTGATCGGCAACGAGAAGTACTACTTCAAGCCCGGCAACCTCGGCTTCCCGGTCTGGCAGACGCCGTTCGGCGTCAACATCGGCGTCATGATCTGCTACGACCGCCACTTCCCCGAGCACGCACGGCTGCTGGCGCTGAACGGCGCCGACCTCGTGTTCGTGCCGACGGCGACAGGGGGGATGTCGCGCTACCTCTGGGAGATCGAGCTGCAGGCGCACGCGATCGACAACATCTACTACGTCGGCGGCGTCAACCGGGTCGGCTTCGACGAGGGCGGCGCGACCACCCAGAGCTACTACGGCGCGAGCTTCTTCACCGACCCCAAGGGCAAGATCCTGTCGCAGGCCGGCGAGGAGAAGGACGAGATCGTCTACGCGGAGATCGACACGGCGATGATCGAGGACCTCCGCAACGAGTGGGGCTTCTTCCGCGACCGACGGCCCGACACGTACGCGGGGCTCGCCGTCTAGGCGCGCGGGAGCAGGCATGAGCACGCTCCTCGCGGGCGGCACCATCGTCACGGCGGTCTCGACCTACGAGGCCGACGTTCTCGTCGACGGCGGGCAGATCGTCCAGATCGGCCGGGGCCTCGACGTCCCGGACGCGGAGCGGATCGACGCAGGCGGGAAGTTCGTCTTCCCCGGCGCGCTCGACGTGCACACCCACCTCGACACGCCGTGGGGGGACAAGTACGTCACGGCCGACGACTGGCGGGCCGGCTCGATCGGGGCGGCCTGCGGCGGGACGACGACGATCGTCGACTTCGCTCTCCAGGCAAAGGGGCAGACACTGCGCCAGGCGATCGACGGCTGGCACGCGAAGGCGGAGGGCAAGGCTGTCGTCGACTACGGGTTCCACGCGATGATCATGGATCTCACGGACACCGTTCGCGAGGAGATCCCGCGCATGATCTCGGACGAGGGGATCCCGAGCTTCAAGGTGTTCATGGCCTACAAGGGCGTCGTGCAGGCAGACGACGAGACGCTCCTGAAGACGATGCTGACCGCGGGCGAGCACGGCGGCCTCACGATGGTGCACGCCGAGAACGGCGACGCCGTCTACGTCATCCAGGAGCGCTTCGCCGAGCAGGGCAAGCTCGGCATCGAGTACTGGCCGCAGAGCCGGCCGCCCGAGCTCGAGGCGGAGGCCGCCCACCGGGCGATCGTGCTCGCCGGGATCGCGAACGCGCCGCTCTACATCGTCCACGTCTCGAGCGCGCTGGCGGTCGACGAGATCTCGCGGGCGCGGAGCGCCGGGCGTCAGGTCTACGGCGAGACGTGCCCGCAGTACCTCGTCCTCGACGAGGAACGCTATGCGCGCCCGGACGGCGCCAAGTGGGTGATGGCGCCGCCGCTGAGGCATCGCTCGAACCAGGAGCCGCTCTGGCGCGCGCTCGCGAACGGAACGTTGCAGACGGTGGGCACCGACCACTCCGCCTGGCCGCTCGGCGGCTACAAGGATCAGAGCCTGGACGACTTCCGGTTCATCATCCAGGGCGCGCCGGGGATCGAGGAGCGGCTCTCGACCCTCTACACGTTCGGCGTCGAGGCCGGCCGGCTCAGCTTCAACCGGTTCGTCGAGGTGACCTCCACGGCTCCCGCGAAGCTCTTCGGCCTCTATCCGCAGAAAGGCGACGTCGCGATCGGCTCCGACGCCGACCTCGTCGTGTGGGATCCCACCGTCGAGTGGACGCTGGCGCGGGAAAAGCTCCATGGCAACACCGACTACTGCACATTCGAGGGCCTCGAGGTGCGGGGCGCCCCGGCGGTCGTCCTCTCGCGTGGACGCGTCGTCGTACGCGACCGCGAGTACGTGGGCGGTGAGGGCGGCGGGCGCTTCCTCCACCGCGCCCCGTTCACGCCGCCCTAGAGACCACGCGGAAGGAGTGTCATGACGCAGACGACGGCAGGTTCCAGCGTTCGCGAGCGTTACGCCGAGACGACCGCGAGGTCGGCGGCGCTGTTCGAGCGCGCGACCGCTTCGCTCCCGGGCGGCAACTCGCGGACGACGATCTTCATCGACCCGTACCCGTGCTACGTCGAGCGCGGCGAGGGCTGCCGCATCTGGGACGCCGACGGCAACGAGCGCATCGACTTCATCAACAACTACACGTCGCTGATCCTCGGACACTCGCATCCCCGCGTGGTCGAGGCGCTGCAGGAGCAGGCGGCCCGCTTCGTCAGCGTCGCGGCGCCGAGCGAGCTCGAGATCGAGCTCGCCGAGGCGATCAAGGAGCGTCTCCCGAGCATCGATCTCATCCGCTTCGGCAACTCGGGGACCGAGGGCACGATGATGGCGATCCGTGCCGCGCGGGCGTTCACGGGCCGCTCGAAGATCGTGAAGTTCGAGGGCGGCTACCACGGCACGCACGACTACGCCGTGGTAGACGCCGGGGCGGCGGGCGCCGCCGGAACGGGCACGACGACGCAGGGCGCCGGCATCCCTGAGGCGGTTGCGGATACGGTCGTGATCGCCCCGTTCAACGACCCCGACGCGACCGAGCGGGTGCTTGCGGCGCACCGGGACGAGCTGGCCGCCGTCATCGTCGAGCCGGTGATGGGCGCGGCCGGCGTGATCCCCGCCGACGAGAGCTTCCTCGTCTTCCTGCGCGAGCTGACGCAGAGCCTCGGCGCGTTGCTCGTCTTCGACGAGGTGATCTCGTTCCGTGTCGGCTACGGGGGCGCCCAGGGTCGTTACGGCGTCCGGCCCGACCTGACGACGATGGGGAAGATCATCGGCGGAGGCCTTGCGGTTGGCGCCTTCGGCGGCCGCGAGGACGTGATGTCCCTCTTCGATCCGCGCCGTCCCGGGTACCTCGTCCACGGCGGCACCTTCAACGCGAACCCGTTGACGGCGGTGGCGGGCCTCGCAACGCTCGCCGAGCTGACGCCCGAGGAGTTCGACCGCCTCGAGGCGCTCGGGCAGGAGCTGAAAGGCAAGGTCGAGGCCCTGTTCGCGCAAGCCGGGATCGCGGCCCACGTGAATCAGATCGGCTCGCTGTTCAACATCCATCTCAGCGGGTCGCCCGTCGTCGACTACGCGGGCGCTCAGGCCTCCGACCGGGCGCTGCTCTTCGAGCTCTACATCGCGATGCTGAATCACGGCGTCGCGTTCACCGGGCGCGGCATGGGCTGTCTGTCGACGCCGATGGGCAGCGCGGAGATCGACGCGTTCGTCGAGGCGGCGCGGGCCGGTCTGGCGGATCTTGGTCTTGCGTGAGGTTTAGGGCTGGTGCCCGTGGCCGCACTTCGCAGGCATGAGCCGACTGTCTCCGGGTCGAGCATGGCTTGGAGAGGCGCCCGCTGTGGCGGGCGCCGTGGTTGCCGTCTGTCGCGTTGCCGCGCTCAGTCCGATCAGGGGCGGCGGCCACAACGGCGCGCGCCGCAGCGCGCGCGTCTCGAGATCCGAGCGGCACCGAGGGGATTCCCTCGGCGCCTGAGGACCCGCGCCGCCGAGAGAGGCACGCGAGCTACCCAGAAAGGAGCGAGACAATGAAGTTCGGTGTCAGCTTCGGTGATGCGCCTGTGAGCCGGTCGCTCGAGCTCGTGGAGCTTGCCGAGCAGTCGGGCTTCGACCAGGCCTGGGCCTGGGACTCGCACATCCTCTGGAGCGAGACGTACTCGTTGCTCGGCTACCTCGCGGCGAAGACCTCGCGGGTCGAGTTCGGCACGTGCGTGACGAATCCACGCACCCGTGACGCGACGGTGCTCGCGAGCGCGTTCGCGACGATCCGCCAGATGCTCGGCGGGAGGCGGATCATCTGCGGCATCGGCAAAGGTGACAGCTCGGTGCGCCTGATGAAGCGCGGGCCGGCGAAGCTCGCCGACCTCGAGCGGACGGTCGACATCGTCCGCGGGCTCGGCCGCGGTGAGGCCATGGAGATCGACGGCGTTCCGGTGCAGATCGGCTGGACGAGCGGCGAGACGCCCGTCTACATCGCCGCCTACGGCCCGAACGCGCTACGTCTGGCTGGTCGCAAGGGAGACGGGGTCATCTTCCAGATCGCGGATCCGTACTTCATCGAGTGGGCGCTGCAGCACGTGCGGGAGGGCGCGGAGGAGGCCGGCCGCGACCTCGACGGGTTCACCGTCCACTGCGCCATCGTGTCCTACGTCTCCGACGATCTCGACGAGGCGCGCGAGCAGTGCCGCTGGTACCCGGCCATGGTCGGCAACCACATCGCGGACACGCTCCGCTATCACGACCCTAACCGGATCCCGAACGAGCTGCGGGATTTCCTCGAGCGGCGCTCGAGCTACGACTATCGCGTCCACGCCGAGCAGGGCACCGAGCACTCGAAGTACGTCCCGGACGAGATCATCGAGCGCTTCTGCGCCATCGGCTCGGTCGCTGCCGTACGCGAGAAGCTCGAGCAGCTCGCGGCGCTCGGCGTGGGGGAGATCAACCTCTACCCGCACGTCGGCGGGTTCGAGTCGGTCGTGGAGGTCTACGGGCGCGAGTACGTGCCCGCGCTCGGGACGGCCGGGGTCTCGTAGGGGCCGGTCCCCGACCGGCCCGACGCCGCGAGAAACCTACGCCGCGAGCTCGAGGTTGTCGAAGGCGCGGATCAGCTCGGAGCCCGAGAAGCCACCTCTCGCGTTCTTCTCGGCGCGCGGCCCGACCTCGCCGTCGAGCAGCAGGTGCTGAGCCGTCTCGCGCGCACGCTCGAGATCGAGCCCGGCGCGCCTGGCGAGGCGAACGCCGACCTCGCAGGGAGGCTCGATCCCGACGCCGTTCTGCCGGACGAGGAGGTCGGCCACGGCGACGAGCGCGGCGAGCGGCGTCGAGGGCGTCTCCCGGTCGTGGTCGCCGATCGCGATGACGAGCGCGTCCGGGTACTTCCAGGCCCGGCCGAGCAGCCCGCCCAGCTCCGCGTGCGTGAACCCGAACACGTCCGGCTCGATGTCGCCGAACGGCTGCTCGGGTGTCGCGAGCTCGATCGTCCGACGGAGCCCCACCTTGCCGTAGAGCGAGAGCACCCCGAGGCCGACGTTGTGCACGAGCCCGGCCGCCAGGGCCGTCTCCGCGTAGATGCTCGGGGGTGCCAGCTCTCGCGCGAGGACGCCGACCCGGATCGAGTGGCGGTGGATCTCGCGCCGCACGGTGACGGGGCCGTCGTCCTCGGCCGCGAGGAGCCGCAGGGTCGGCGCCGTGACGGCGAGCATGCGCACCATCCGGGTGCCGAGACGTGTGACCGCGGCGGGCAGGTTGGTGATCGGGTAGCGGCCGGCGGAGGCGGCGCTGTTCGAGATCCGCAGCAGCGCCGCCGCGAAGCTCGCGTCGGCCGCGGCCGCGCGGGCGATCTCGGCACGGGTCGAGCCCTGCAGCCGGCACAGGTAGGCGACGCGCGCTAGCGTCTCCTGTGAGCCGAGGGGCAGCGCGACTGCTCTGCTGACCAAGCCGTCGCAGAGCTCGCGCGCGAGCCGCGCGCGCAGATCGGCGCCGATGTCGGTCGTCTGGGGTGGGGTCTGTGTCAGGTCCGCGTTCACAGAAGTCGGCGGCATGGTTCTCTACAGGGAGTTTCGTTCCTAACGAGCTGAGTCTCATCCTTCGCGCGAGGGATCCTCGGGATCTCGATCCCCCGGGCGAGGCAGTTCCGTCTGAAAACGGCCGTCGTCGAGGCGCGCGGTCCGGCTCAGTCGGCCTCTGCCGCCGTGGCCGATACGGCCCTCATCGGCGGAAGGCGCGTGCCCTGCACGAGGTCTGCGGCGATCTCCCCGATCGCGTAGCAGGTGAGGTTCGTGTTGTTCATGACGTTGTCCGGGAAGATGCTCGAGTCAGCGACCATGAGCGCGTCCACGCCGTGCACACGGAGCGTCGCGTCGACGACGGCCCGCGGATCCCGTGGCAGGGCCCATGCGACAGGTACCGACGGGATGCTGGGCCGTCCCGACGCCCGTGAGGACGATCTCGCGCACAGACTGACCGGCCGTCAGCTCGCGAGCGCCGTGACGACCGAACGCGGGGCGCGCGAGAACCTCGCGGAAGAACTCGAAGCCGTGCTCGAAGCGCTCGAAGTCCGCCTCGACCGAGTTGTAGCGGTGGTCGATGCGCGGCGGCTCGAACGGGTCGGCGCTGCGGGCGAGTACGGAGCCCTCGGCCTCCTGACGGTTGAGGCAGACGACGATCGCGGCGGTACCGTCGACCTCGTCGAGCGGTATCGGGAATGCCTGCCACTCCGGCTCTCCGCCCATGCCGATCGGACCGCGGCAGTTCGTCAGGAAGAGCCGGCCGACGCGCTCGGCGAGGGCCGGCGCGTAGAAGCCGAGCGCGCAGTTCGGGTGGTCGAGGAGGTTCCTACCCACCGGCAGGTCGTGGACGGGCTCGATGCCCGCGGCGCGCAGGTCCGCGACCGGCCCGATGCCGGAGCGCTGCAGGATCGGCGGCGTCGAGTAGACGCCGGCGGAGAGGACGACGAGGTCGGCGGCAACGTCGACCGGACGCCCGTCGGGATCGACGTAGCGGACCCCGGTCGCTCGCAGCCCGTCGAGCAGCACGCGATCGACGTGGCAGCCCGCCCGCAGCACGAAGCCCGGACGGCGCCGCGCAGCCCGCACGTAGGTGACGAGCGTGCCGAGGCGTACCTCGCGCAGCCGGTTCTGCGGCCACGGGCCGACGCTCGCGACCGAGGCGTGCGGCGCGTTGAGGTCCGCCTCGTACGTCATGCCGAGGTCGGCGCACGCCTCCACGAACGCGTGGTGGACGGGATCCCAGTGACGCTCGACGTAGCGGCGGACGGATATCGGCCCGGAGTCGCCGTGGAGCGGATCCGAGCCGAAGTCGAGGTCGTTCTCGAGCTCGACGAAGTAGGGAAGCACGTCCTCCCAGCTCCAGCCCGGGTTGCCGAAGGCGGCCCAGCGGTCGAAGTCGAACGGCGCTCCTCGAACGGCCACGCACCCGTTCACCATCGACGAGCCGCCGACGAGCTTGCCCCGAGCGAGGCGCACGCGGTGGCCGTTCGGGAGCGTCTCGTTCCAGTACCCCCAGTCCAGCTCGGGGATCCCGGCGGGGAGCCAGTGCTGGCCGCCGCTGACCACGAAGAGCGGCGTCAGCTCCTCCTCGTCCGGGAAGTCGGGGCCGGCCTCGAGCAGCAGCACCCGCCGACCCTCGTCCTCGGAGAGCCGCGACGCTACGACACCGCCGCTCGAGCCCGAGCCTACGACGACGACGTCGAAGTGCTCCACGGTGGCCGGCTCGCTCAGGCCGTCGGGAGCGGGTCGCGGACGACGCCGCCCGGCCTGGCACCCGTCGCCCGACCGTCCTTCCAGACGGTCTGGCCGGCGACCCAGACGGCGAGCACGCCGTCCGGCGGTCGCATCGGGTCGTCGTAAGTGGCCTCGTCCACGTAGCGCGCGGAGTCGAGAAGAACGAGATCGGCGCGCTTGCCCGGCTCGATCCGGCCGCGGTCGGCGAGGCCGAGCCGGTCGGCGGCCCGGGCGGTGAGCCGGGCCACGGCCTCCTCGACGGGCACCAGGCCGTCCCGGATGGCGAAGCGGCCGAGGAAGCGAGGGGCGGAGCCGTACAGGCGCGGGTGAGGTCGCGCGCCGAAGATGCCGTCCGAGCCGACCAGGTGCAGGCGGTGGGCGGCGACCTTGCGCACCGCCTCGTCCGAGGCGTAGTGCTCGATCATCGTCACGTCGAGCTCGGACTCGAGGAGCAGCGCGAAGGTCGCTTCTCGCGGATCCGTGCCGCGCTCGTCGGCGACGGCTGTCAGCGTCTTCCCGACCGAGGCCTCGTTCGGCGCCGCCGCGTTCGCGATCACGATCCGGTCGGATCCGAGCGTCGCGAAGGTGTTCTCCCAGCCCGGCACGCCGTGCTGCATGTCGTGTCCGATCCGATCGCGCTCGACCGGGTCCCGCAGCCGCTCGAGGGTCGCCGAGGCGCCGCCCTCCTGCGCCCAGGCCGGCAGCAGCGCCGAGAGGATCGTCGAGCCGGCGCCGTACGGGTACTGGTCGAAGGAGAGGTCGACGTCCGCGCTCGCGCTGTCGAGGAGCTCGAGCAGCGGATCGATGAGCGCCTCGTCGGCGAGCGACTTCAGATGAGAGAGGTGCAGCGGCGCGCCGGAGCGCCGCGCGACCTCGATGAACTCGCCGATCGCCTCGAGCACCTGATGGCCCTCGTTGCGCACGTGCGGAACGAGCGGCGCGCCGAACGCCGCGGCCTCCTCGGCCAGCGCGACGAGCTCGTCGGTGTCGGCGTAGGCGCCGGGCAGGTAGATCATCCCGAATGAGAGCGTGCGGGCCCCCGCCTCGAGCCCCGTGCGCACCTCGCGTCTCATCTGCGAGAGCTCGTCGGGTGTCATCGGCCGCTTGGCGATCCCGGCCACGAAGTCGCGGATCGAGTTGTGGCCGGCCGAGGGCACGAGCGTCGTGGCCGGGCCGGTGCTCTCCAGCCAGTCGAGGTACTCCGTGAACGTCGACCAGGGCCACTCGTCCGGCCCGGTGCCCTCGAGCCCGCGCAGGTAGGCCTGGCGCTCCGAGCGTCGCTCGGGCGTCACGGGCGCCGGCGGCAGGCCGTCCGGGTTGATCAGCTCGGTCGTGAAGCCCTGCGCGATCTTCGGCTCGAGCAGCGGGTCCGTGTGGGAGCGCAGCGCCGAGTGGGCGTGCATGTCGACGAAGCCCGGGCAGAGCATCATGCCCGTCCCGTCGACCTGCTCAGCGGCGCCGGCGGCGCCGAGGTCGGTCTCCACGGCGACGATCCGGCCGCCGCTCACGCCGACGTCCGCCCGCCTCGGCGGACTCTCGCCGGGGTAGACGTCGGCGCCACGGATCAGGAGGTCGAAGTCCATCGCGAGCGGTGTAGGGGCCGGATCTTATCCGGCCAGCGGATCGGGCCGGCTCGTGAGGCCCGGTCCGGGTCCCGCCCCTACAATCGCCGCGTGATCACGAAGTTCTCCGTCCTCTACGTGGGCCACATCGAGCTCGAGGACGTGGGCCGCGACGGGACGCCTGCCGACGAGCGCCGCTATCCGAACGAGCGGCTGGTCGAGGCCTACGCAACGGTCAAGGAGCTCGCCCAGCTTCTCGACGAGCTCGGCTTCCACTGCCTCTGGACGGCCGAGCACCACTTCCAGCGCGAGGGATACGAGGTCTTCCCGAACCTCATCCTGCTCAACACGTGGCTCGCGACGCAGACGGAGCGCCTCAAGCTCGGCTGCGCCTTCAACGTGCTCCCGACCTGGCACCCGATCAGGCTCGCCGAGGACTTCGCCGTCGCCGACATCGTGACCGGCGGCCGGGTCGTCTTCGGCATCGGGCGCGGCTACCAGACGCGGGAGGTCGAGTCGCTCGGCGCCCCGCTGCTCGACCAGGATGCGAACCGCGAGCTCTTCGAGGAGGGCCTCGAGCTGCTGCGCAAGGCCTTCGACGAGGACTCGTTCTCCCACCACGGCAAGCATTTCCAGGTGCCGGCTCCGGTCGAGTACCGCGGGAGGCCGCTGACCGAGGTGACGCTCGTGCCGAGGCCGATCCATAGACCGGTGGAGATGTGGCAGGCGGTCTCGAGCGGGCGCTCGGTCGCCTTCATGGCCCGTGAGGGCATCAACGGCATGGTCACGCTCACGGGGGAGGCGCTCCTCGACGAGTGGATCCGTCTCTACCAGGCCGAGGCGGCGGCGGCCGGTCGGCAGCTCGAGCTCGGCGAGGGCCTCTGCTGGGGTGTCGCGGTCTACCTGGCGGAGAGCGACGACGAGGCGATCCGCCGGATGGAGCCCTACCACGACGAGCGCTACAAGTGGTTCGAGCCGTTCGGGATCGTGCGCTACACGGACGACGAGGGCAGGCCCTGGGGCTCTCCCGGTGCGCCGTCCGGCTCACCGTCCCTGCGCGACGGGGTGGCGCAGAAGGCCTGGCTCTGCGGCACACCGCAGTCGGTGATCGACACCATTCGGGAGATCGAGGCGCGCTACCCGGGTCTCGACCAGCTCATGATCCATCTGCCCGAGGGCATGCCGCCGGGTGAGTTCATGGAGCAGCTGCGGCTGTTCGCCCGCGACGTCATGCCCGCCTTCGAGGTGCGAGGATTGCCGGCGCAGGTCTGAACCAGGAGGAATTCCATGGAGCTCGAGGAGTACGCGGCACAGGACGGCGTCGGGCTGGCGGCGCTCGTACGCGGCGGCGAGGTGACCGCCGCCGAAGTCGAGGAGGCGGCGCGCCGGGCGATCGCCGCAGTCGAGCCTGCCCTCCACGCGACGGTGGGCGAGCTGTACGAGTCCGCCTTCGACGCCTCGAACGAGGGGCCCTTCGCGGGCATCCCGATGCTCATGAAGGACGTCGCACCCCACCTCGAGGGCCAGATCGTCCAGGCGGGGAGCCGCCTCACCGGCGAGGGCGTCCGCTGTCCCGCGGACACGCACCTCGGGCAGCGGATTCGCGCGGCCGGCTTCCGCGTCATCGGCCGGACGCGAGCGCCCGAGTTCGCGTTCAACGCCACGACCGAGCCGATCGTCCACGGGCCGACATGCAACCCGTGGGACCTGGAGCGGAGCGTCGGGGGCTCGAGCGGCGGGGCCGCCGCCCTCGTCGCGGCCCGCGCGCTGCCGATCGCCCACGGCACGGACGGGGGCGGGTCGATCCGGATTCCCGCCTCGCTGTGCGGGATCGTGGGCCTGAAGGCGACGCGCTCGCGCATCCCGGTCGGCCCGGGGCTCTGGGAGGGACTGCACGGCATGGCGCACGACTTCGTGCTCACCCGCACGGTGCGCGACACCGCCGCCGCCCTCGATGCCCTGCACGGCCCGGGCCCGGGGGACAAGTACCTGATCCCTCCGCCGGAGCGGCCGTACGCGGACGAGGTGGGCGCCGACCCCGGGCGCCTGCGGGTGCGCTGGACGACCGAGGCCTGGTCTGGCGGGTCGGTCGACGCGGAATGCCGGGAGGCCGTTGAGGCTGTCGCGCGCACGCTCGACGGGCTCGGACACGACGTCGAGGAGGGCACGCCCCAGATCGACCCCGAAGTCCTCCACCGGGCACTCGTCGTGGCCTGGGCCGCAGGCCTCGCCCAGCGTGCCGCCGTGCTCGAGCGCGCGCTCGGCGTCACCCCGAGCGAGGCGAACCTGGAAGCCTGCAGCCTGGCCATGCTGCGCCACGGTCGCGCGGTCACGGCCGTCGAGCTGCTCGACGGCTACGGGGACTGCAACGCGGTGGGACGGTCGATCGGCGCCTTCTTCGAGGACGTGGACGTGCTCCTGCTGCCGTCATCGGCCAAGGTTCCGTGGAAGCTCGGCGAGCTCGACCAGAACGACGCGAGCCTCGACGGGGACGCGTGGGTGCGCAAGCTGTTCACGCACTACGTCCCCTTCACGGCCATGTTCAACATCACCGGCCAGCCGGCGATCAGCCTGCCGCTCGCCTGGACGGACGCGGGTCTGCCGGTGGGCGTCCAGCTCGTCGGCCGCTACGCCGACGACGCGGCACTCGTACGGTTGTCCGCACAGCTCGAGCAGGCGCTGCCCTGGGCCGACCGCGCACCACCCATCGCCGCTGACGCGCCGGCGCAGGCGGCGGCCTGACGCGGCTGGGCCGTGGTTGACGGACGGAAGCAGCCGCACGACAATGGCGCGCGGTGAAGCTGACCCCGGTCGAGAAGGAGCGCCTGTGGCTCTTCCTCGCCGCAGAGCTGGCGCGGAAGCGCCGCGCGGCGGGCCTGAAGCTCAACCATCCGGAAGCCGTCGCGCTCATCTGCGACGAGGTGATCGAGGCGGCACGCGCGGGGCGGAGCTACGACGAGGCCCGTGAGGCCGGGCAGTCCGTGCTCGGTGAGGACGACGTTCTCGACGGGGTCGCCGACCTCGTCGACCGCGTCCAGGTGGAAGGGTTGTTCGAGGACGGCACCCAGCTCGTGACGCTCTACTTCCCGATCAAGAACCTGGCCGGTGCCTAGCACATGATCCCGGGCGAGATCGTCACCGGCGGGCAGGAGGTCGAGGGCAACGCGGGACGGCCGACGCTCGAGCTCGAGGTGACGAACACGCTCGACCGGGCCGTGCAGGTCACGTCGCACTACCACTTCTTCGAGGTCAACCGGGCGCTGCGCTTCGACCGCGAGCCGACGCTCGGCATGCGCCTCGACGTGCCGGCCGGGATGGCCGTCCGGTTCGAGCCGGGGGAGTCGCGGACGGTCAGGCTCGTCGCGTTCGGGGGTGCGAGTGTCGCACGTGGCTTCAACGGGCTCGTCGACGGTGCCACAGGCGATCCGCAGGTGCGTGAGGCCGCGCTGGAACGCGCTCGGGCGGGCGGGTTCCTCACGTGACGTTCCGGCTCGACGCCCGACCTCTACGCGGCCATGTACGGCCCTGCGGAGGGCGATCTCGTCCGGCTCGGCGACACGAATCTGTTCGCGCGTTGCGAGCGCAACCTCGTGCCGATCGGCGAGGAGGCTCTGATCGGCGCCGGCCGCAACATCCGCGACGGGATGCTGGCCCAGCCGAGCAGCTCACGCGAGTCGGCGCTCGATTTGTGCATCACGAGCGCCTTCGTGCTCGATCCCGTCCTCGGCGCGGTGAAGGCAGACATCGGCGTCAAGGACGGAAAGATCGTGGGAGTCGGCAACGCCGGCAACCCGGACGTGGTGGACGGCGTCGACATGACGATCGAGACGACGACCGGGATCGTCCCCGCCTACGGGCTCATCGCGACGCCTGGAGCGATCGACTGCCACGTCCACATCCTTGGCGCGGAGATGATGGCCGACTACCTTGCGCTCGGCTACACGACGCTGATCGGCGGCGGCATGGGCCTGGTCTTCGATGTCGGCACGAACCCGCGCTTCTCGCTCGAGCGCATGATGGATGCCTTCGCCGCGTGGCCGATCAACATGGCCTTCATCTCGCGAGCGTCCTCGAGCGCGCCTCCGCTGGAGGCCTCGCTCGAGTGGGGCGCGTCCGGGTTCAAGATCCACGAGGACCTGGGCGCGTACCCGGCCGTGATCGACCAGACGCTTCGGGTTGCCGACGCGCACGACGTCCAGGTCATGATCCACACCGACTCGATCAACGAGTCGGTGTCGCTCGAGGACACGATCGCAGCGATCGCCGGGCGGACGATCCACGCGTACCACGTCGAGGGCGCGGGAGGCGGGCACGCGCCCGACCTGCTGGAGATCGTCTCCGAGCCCCACGTGCTGCCCTCCTCGACGAACCCGACGAACCCGTTCTCGTCGTCGGCCATCAAGGAGCACCTCGACATGATCATGTCGGCGCACCTGATGAGCCCGGCGATCCCCGAGGACGTGGCGTTCGCGCAGTCGCGCGTGCGCCCGGAGACGATGGCCGCCGAGGACGTGCTCCACGATCTCGGCGCCATCTCGATGATCGGCGCCGACTCGACGGGCATGGGGCGGGTTGCGGAGACCGTGCGCCGCTGCTTCCAGCTCGCCCATCTGATGAAGGAGCGCGCGGGCGAGGGGGAGGAGGTGCGCGACGACAACGAGCGCATCCTGCGCTACCTCGCGAAGGTCACGATCAACCCGGCGATCGCGCACGGTATCGACGCCCACGTCGGGTCGCTCGAGCCCGGCAAGAACGCGGACATCGTGCTCTGGCGTCCCGGCTGGTTCGGCGTCAAGCCCGAGGTCGTGCTCAAGGACGGCTTCATGGTCACGGCCGACGTCGGCCACGGCAACGGCTCGACGATCGGCGTGGAGCCGATGATGCTGCGGCCGTCGTTCGGGAGCTACGGCGATCTCCCGCGGCGGCTCGGGCATCTCTTCGTCTCGCAGGCGGCCATGGAGAACCGCGAGCTCACAGGCGGGCCGCACGGTTCCCGCCTCGTGCCGGTGCGCGGCCTGCGCTCGCTCGGAAAGCGGGACATGCTGCGAAACGACGCGCTGCCCGAGGTGCGGGTCGACCCGGAGAGCTTCGCGGTGACGGTCGACGGGCGCGCGGCGACCGTGCCCGCGGCGACGAGCGTCCCGCTGTCCCGCAGGTACCTGCTCGTATAGAACCGTTGGGGAACCCATGGTTCCCCCACGGACCCCCTCCTTGACTATTCACGCGTTGCTCGCGGTGAAGCCTCACCGGGCGAAGCCCGGCGAGGCCACAACGACCAGGACGCCGCCGACGAGCAGAGCGGCGGAGACCTCCGAGGCGTCCCATGTTGCCCGCCCGCCCGTCGTCATCCTCTGAGCCCGGTTCTTCGGGGCACGTAGCCCCCCGCCGCGGGCTCCTCGCGCTGCTCCAGCTCGCCGACTCGGCGTTCCCGACGGGCGCCTTCGCGCACTCGGACGGGATCGAGGCGCTTGCCGTAGACGGGCTCGTGCGCGGAGGAGTCGAGCTCGAGGCGCTGCTCGCGGCACATCGCCGGCTCTCGCTGGCGCGGGGGGATGCAGTGCTGGCGCGGCGGGGATGGCAGGCGACCGCCCGGCAAGACGCCGAGGGGCTGCGTCGGGTAGCCGAGCTGGAGCTCGCGGCTCGGCCGGCGGGCGTCCAGCGCGCAGCCGCGCTCATCGTGGGTGGCGGCCTGCTGCGCGCCGCCGGGGCGGCGTCCCTCCCAGGCGAGTCGGCCCGCGTCGGATGGGTCGCCGAGTCGCTGGCCGGCCGCACGCCCCGTGCCACGGTGTTCGGGGCCGTCGCCGAGGCTTACGGTGGCGGCGAGGAGCAGGCCGTCGACGCGTATGCGTACACCGTGCTCGCCGGCATGGTGGGCGCCGCGGTTCGGCTGGGCCGAATCGGCCCGGCCGAGGGGCAGGGGATTCTCCGGCGTGTCTGTGCCGGCGAGGCGGCGCCGGCTCCTGTTCCCTCGCCGCCCGCCGAGGGCGACGACGCGGCCTGGTTCGCTCCGTTGCTCGACGTCGCGGCGATGCGCCACGAGGTCCTCGACGCGCGCCTGTTCGCGTCGTGAAGAACGCGGCCGTGCGGCACGCGCCGTCCCTGCGCGTCTCCCGGGACGGCGTCGCGGCGGCTTCGTCGGGGAGCTTCACCTGGATCGTGCATCGCCGGCAGGCACCGGTCGCGTTCCTCGCCACGCCGCTCATGGCGCTCGGCGACGGCGAGGAGCTGCACGTCGCCGTCGAGGTCGAGGCGGGCGCGTCCGCCGTGCTCACAGGCCAGGGCCCGACCACGCTGCTCCGGACCGGCCAACAGGTCGTGCAGCGCTGGCAGATCCGTGTCGGCGAGGACGCCCACCTCACGCTCCTACCGTGGGTGACGATCCCGTTCCCCGGCTCGCGCAGCCGAACGGAGGTCCATGTCGAGCTCGCCGGCGGTGCCACGCTGTGCGCCTGGGACATCCTTTCGGTCGGTCGGGTGGGGCGCGGAGAGCGCTTCGTCTTCGACGAGCTGCGCTCCTCGTGGCGCATCACGCGACAGGACGTGCCGCTGCTAGAGGAGCGCCTGCTCGTCCGCGGCGGCGATCGAGCGGCTGCGGAAGCCATGCTCGCGGGTCGCAGCCACGTCGGCTCGCTCTTCCTCGCCGGCTTCGCGGAGGAGCTCCTGCCGCTCGCGCTCGTCCGGGAAGCGCTCGACACGAGGCTGGATCTCGCCGGCGCCAGCCGCCCGGCGATCGGCCTCATCGTCGCACGAGCCCTCGAGCGCTCCGCCGACCGGCTCGAGCAGGCGTTCTGGCCGCTCGTCGGCGCGGCCCGAACGGCCGTGGCCCTTCCTCGTCTCGATCCCGGCCACGTCGCCCGGCGTTGGTTCGGGACGAGTCCCGTCTAGATTAAGCCCGCGTTGAGGGGTCTGACCCATGGGGTCAGACCCCATGAAAATCAAGACCACGGTGTGCCAGAAGTCGCGCGGGTCCGTGTCGATATGCGCGCGGGCGGATACCATCCCCGGCCGTGGAGCTCGACGGACGGAATGCGCTCGTGACCGGAACCAGCCGTGGGATCGGTCCGCACATCGCGCGCGGGCTCGCGGCGCTCGGTGCCCGGGTTCTCTGCCACGCACGGCGCGAGGCGGACGCCGGCGAGCGGGCGGCGGAGATCGGCGGAGTCGCCGTCTGGGGAGACCTCGCCGACCTCGACGGCGTGCGCTCGCTCGCCGCGCAGGTCGCGAGCGAGGCCCCGGAGCTGCACGTTCTCGTCCACAACGCCGGCGTCCTCCACTCGGGGCGGATCGACGACACGACGCCGGAGGACTTCGCCGACACGCTCGACGTCAACGTCCGCGCGCCCTTCTTCCTGACGCAGGCGCTGCTGCCCCAGCTCAGGGCGGCGAGTGGAGCGCGGGTCGTCGTCGTGTCCTCGCGGGCGGGCGCGCTCAACGAGGGGATGTCCGGCGGGAACATGGCCTACCGGATCTCGAAGGCGGCCGTCAACGCCTTCGTCTGCAACCTGGCCGCCGAGCTCCGCTCCGACCGCATCCTCGTCAACGCGATGCATCCGGGCTGGGTCCGAACCGACATGGGGGGCCGCAGCGCAGCGGTGGCGCCCCAGGACGGGGCCGACACCGTTCTCTACCTCGCTACGCTCCCGGACGACGGAGCGAGCGGCAAGTTCTGGTTCGAGCGCAGGCAGATCGAGTTCTAGTGAGCGACCACTAGGCGTGGGGATCCTCGACGAGATCGTCGTCGCCCCTCGCAAGGCGCCACGGCTCCCCGAACGGGATCCAGCAGCCCGACTCGGGCTCCAGAAGCAGAAGGCCGCAGGGCTTGCGGAGGAGCTCGCGGAGGAGCTCCACAGCCTGCAGGATCGCCTCTGGGCCGAAGACACGCGCTCCGTCCTGCTCGTCTTGCAGGGGCTCGACACGTCGGGGAAGGACGGCACGATCAGGCGCGTCTTCACGGGAGTCAACCCGCAGGCCTGCCGGGTGGCTTCGTTCAAGGCGCCGAGCGAGGCGGAGCTCGAGCACGACTACCTCTGGCGCGTGCACGCCGCCTGCCCCGCTCGCGGCGAGATCGGGATCTTCAACCGCTCCCATTACGAGGACGTCGGCGTCGCCCGGGTCAAGCAGCTCGTTCCGGAAGCGGTGTGGCGGCGTCGCTACCGGCACATCCGCGAGTTCGAGCGCCTGCTGACGGACGAGGGCACGACCGTCGTCAAGGTGTTCCTCCACATCTCGAAGGACGAGCAGCGCAAACGGCTCCAGGCACGCCTCGACGAGCCCACGAAGACGTGGAAGTTCCGGGGCGCCGATCTCGACGACCGCGCGCTGTTCGACGATTACCTCGCTGCCTACGACGAGGCGCTCGGCGAGACGTCGACCGAGTGGGCCCCGTGGCATGTGGTACCGGCCGATCGGAAGTGGGTCCGCGACGTCGTCGTCGCCACGCTCCTGGTGGAGACGCTCCGGCGGCTGAACCCGCAGTACCCGCCGCCACCCGCCGATCTGGCGGGGATCACGGTCGAGTAGCACGACCCGTCCTAGAATCGGCGCGTGCCGGCGACCTTCACCGAGTTCCTCATGGGCGAGGTCGCGCTCGTCACCGGAGCGAGCCAGGGCATCGGGCGGGCGATCGCGGTCGCGCTCGCCGGGCTCGGCGCCGACATCGGCCTCGTCCAGCGCGGCGACGCGGCGGACACGGTGGCGGAGATCGGTGCGCTCGGTCGGCGCGCTCACGTCGTCCGAGTGGATATCGGCGATCCCGACGCCGCCGAACGGGCCGTAGCGGACGTCGCCGCGGCGCTCGGCCGCATCGACGTCTGCGTGTGCAACGCCGGGGTAATCGGCCGCGAGCCGGCCCTCGATACCACGCTCGAGGAGTTCCAGCGGGTCCTGGCCGTCAACGTCATGGGCGCGTTCGCGGTATCCCGGGCGGCGGCGCGTGCGTTCCTCGCGGCCGGTGTCGCCGGACGCATCGTCCATCTCGCCTCGGTCACGTCCTTCCACGGCTCGGTGCAGGCTGCGGCCTACTCCACGAGCAAGGGAGCGGTGGCGCAGCTCATGCGCTCGGAGGCGAACGAGTGGGGGCCGCTCGGCCTCCGGGTAAACGCTGTCGCCCCGGGCTGGGTGCAGACCGACATGACCGCGGCGCTGCGAGCGGACCCGGTGCGCAACGCCGAGCTGCTCCGCCGCATCCCGCTCGGGCGCTGGGCCAGCGAGGCGGAGGTGGCAGACGCCGTTGCCTTCCTCGTCTCGCCGGCGGCCCGGTATGTCCACGGCCACGTGCTCGCGGTCGACGGCGGCTACCTGTCGCGATAGGCGTACGTATAGTCCTCGCCACACGACTCCCAAGGAGGAAGCTGCCATGCCCCTGATCGAGGTGAAGCTCTACGACCGACGGGTTCCCGACGCCGAGTCGGAGAAGCGGATCATCGAGGAGATGACCGAAGCGCTCGTCCGGGCGACCGGGGACGAGGGCGTGCGTCAGCACACATGGGTGGTCGTCCAGGGCATTGCGCCGACGGCATGGGGCATCGCCGGAACACCGGGCTCCTGACCGCGAGGACGTCGCGACCTTCATGCCGGGGCGCCGTCCGGCGCCGGCTCAGGGCTCGGACGCGGCCAGCTCGAGCGAGAGCTCGAGCGGCTCCGCCCCGGGCTGCACTGCCTCGGTCTCCTTCGCGTGCATGAGCATCGTGCGGACGATCAGCTTCGCCCGCGCGAAGTTGTCGATCTCGGTGGGCACCGGAGCCGCCTGGCGGCCGAGCGCGTAGGCGGCTGCGTTCCGGCCGATCGCCCGATAGGAGTCCAGCGTCAACAGGGGTGCCATCCCGAACAGCTCGAGGTTGTCGAGCGGCTCGAGATCGGCGCGGTGGATGACCGCGGTTCCCTTCGACTGCAGGCCCACGGCGACGCGCGAGCCGGAGAGTCGCGCGCCGTCGTGACCGATGAACGCGACGTCTGAGCTCCGGCGCACGCGCACGATTCGCGGCCGCGCGCCCTCCGCCCGCACACCGTCCACCAGCGCCGACAGGACGGCCTCGTGCGGAAGACCCCCGATCGTCTCGTGGATGCCGTCGAGGTACGCGGGACCGAGCGCGAGCACGACTTCGTCAGGCGCGGTGCCGGGGCCCGCGTCTCCGCGCGCGACGAGGTGGGCGCCGTGGCCGTCGGCGACCGCGAAGCCACGCGCGTCGAGCTCGTGCGGCAGCCGTTGCAGCCGTCCCCAGCGCTCGCCCTCCAGCCTGTAGCCCGTTCCCGGCCCCGTGTAGTCGTTGGGATCGTTCACGGCCGACTCGACCTCGAAGCTCGGGCTCACGATGGCCGATGTCTGCAGGTAGTCCGCGCTCATGCGCAGGCGCTGCATGCCGAGCACCGCCTCCGCGACGTCGGGAAAGCCCCGGCGGTCGAGCGCGAGCGCGACGTCGAGCGCCGAGATCGGATCACCGAGCACCCGGTCGCCGGCGAGGACATCGGCGGCCCGGTCGCGATCGGGGAGGTCGCGACTGTCGTAGCCGGTCGTCGCGAGCTCGACCTCTTCGTCGGTCACCTCGGAGAAGCCGAGCTCGGCGAATACGGCCTGTATCGCAAGGGCGCCCTTCTCGCGGACGCGTACCGCGTCCTCCTCGGCGAGCGGCTCGAGCCCTGCGTCGACCTGCCAGTCGCGCTGGATCGTCAGCCAGTCGTCGATGTCGTTCGCGTCGTAGTTGCCGCCGCCGAACATGTTGTCGTAGCGCGGCATGACGCTGTAGCCGGAGGTCACGAAGTCCGTCCCCGGCAGGAACTGGCCCATCAGCTTGGCCGTCTTGCGGATCTCCGAATGGGACGAGATCGCGTCGTTGCCGGACGCGACCTCGAGGTCGAGCCACGCGGCGAGCAGGTTCTCGGCGAGGATCTCCCTCGTCCCGGCGGGGATGGCCATGGCGAGCGCGACTGTGCTGATGCCGCCGTTCTGCACGCCCTGCGCGCCGGCCGCGCGAATCGTGCAGAGGCACCGGGCCTCGAGGTAGAGCATCGAGCAGCCCTCGGCATGGCCCATGAGCGCTTCGGCCCCGGCGCCGGACGTGAACCGCACCTTGATTCCGCGCGAGGCGTACGCGGACGCAAGGAACGCTTTCGACCAGGGCGTGTCGTCGCCGTCGACGAAGCACGGCTCCGTTCCGTAGACGGAGAGCGTCTCCGAGTACGTGGTGAGCCCCTGGATGCCGAGCTGGAGGTTCCGCCGCTCCTCGACCGAGCACTGGGTGATGACGCCTGGACGGCCGACCTGTGCGCCGACCAGGATCGCTATCGCGTTCAGTGGGGCATAGCGTGCGACGCCGACCGTCGTCTCCACCTCGGCGAAGCCGCGCGCGGCCGCCTCGGCGGCGTCGGCGGCCAGGAGTGCCGGACTCTCCTTGCGGTTCGTCACGTGCGCCTGGTTGGCCGGCCGCCGGCGGGCGCGGAGCCGTCTGAGCGCGAACATCATCTCCACCGGCTCGAGGAAGGCGGCCACGCGCGCAAGCCGGGCGGGCGTCAGCCCACGGGAAAGGCGGACGAGGTCCTGGCGTGGGACGTCGACGTCGACGAGGCTGCGGGCGAGCTCTGCGTCGGAGAGCCTCATCGCCTCCGCGGCGATCTCGAGATCGAGGCCGTGCTGGGCGATGAAGCGGTCGATCACGTCGAAGTCGGCGGCGGGCCGCCCGTCCATCTCGACGACGCGGCCGTTCTCGACCACGAGGCTCGGGTCGGGATCGTTCGCGCTCCCCATGGCGACGAGCCCGAGCTCCGGCTCCGCTCCGACGAGCGTCTCGCGGCGGACGTCGCGGGCGAGCCTGGCCTGGGCGCGGCGCGACTCGGTCACGGCGTCCGGCGCGCGAACAGCCCGCGCGACCCGTAGGCGTCGCTCGCCTCCCGCACGAACGCGGCCACCATGGGAGCGGCGTGCTCGCGCTCGAGGCGTTCGGCCCACCGTTCGAGCTCCTCAGGAGACGAGCGGCCCGGTCGGAGCGCGGTGTAGATCTCGAGGATCTCGTCGTCGGGGATGCCGGTCAGCTCGGCGGCGCGCTCGATGCACGCCGCGAGCTGCGCGCGACCGGCGGCGCGGGCGACATCCGCCTGCAGGCGGAGGGTCTCCGGCGTTGCGCGCATGTCCGTCGACGAAAGCCGACCCGCCCGCAGCGCCTCGAGCGTCACGTCGGACAGGCCGAGCCCCGACGGTGTCCGGACGAGATCGGGCCGGCGGGCGCCGAGGGGGTAGGCCGACCGCGGATCGCCCTCCGTCATCCCGGCGGCCAGCCTACCGGAAAACGATTGCCCGGCTCGACGAGTCCACGTGCGAATTCGTCAACACACCCGCGACGAAGTTGGCACGGTCCGTCACACACGTGTAGGGGGTCTGACCCCCGGGGTCAGACCCCTCCGAAGACTCTGCGCAGATCGTCGAGGAAGTCGGCACGCCTCGATGCAGACGTGACACGGCCTTTCTGGTAGAGGCGGGAAAGACCGCTCGCCCGGGGCCTACGCCGCCGGCAGCACCTGGCGCAGGACGCGCAGCGCGTTGCCGCCGATGATCCTCGCGGCGTCCTCCTCGGAGTACCCGCGCGAGAGCAGGCCGGCGGTGAAGACCGGCAGCGTCTCGACGCGGCGCAGGCCCTCCGGGCCGAGATGGTGTTCCGCGCCGGGGCCGAGCATGAGGTCGGGAGCGAACTCGACGTAGTCCGGGCCGAGCGCCACGGAGTCCGTTCCGACCAGCGTGGCGATGTGGTCGACGTGATCGAGGAGATCCTCGAGCGTCGGCTCCTCCGCAGCGATGAAGTCGCCGATGAAGCAGACGCCGACATAGCCTCCCGTCGCGGCAAGGGCGTGGATCTGCTCGTCGGTGAGGTTCCGCGGGTGGTCGCACAGCGCTTTCGCGTTCGCGTGCGAGCAGACGACGGGCCCCTGCGCGATGCCGAGGAGGTCCCAGAACGGTGCCTCCGCGAGATGCGCGACGTCGATGACGATGCCGAGCCGCTCGAGCTCTCGCACGACGCCCGCAGCCGGGCCGGCGAGCCGTCGCGGGGCGGAAACGCCGATACCGTCGGCGAGCTCGTTCGCGCCGTTCCAGGTGAGCTGGATCGAGCGCAGCCCGAGCTCGTGGTAGGCGTGCAGCAACGCGATTGCCCCTGTCGCCCCACCTCCGAGCACGGGCGAGAGCCCCTCGAAGTGGAGGACGAGCGCGAGCTGATCGAGGAGCGGCGCCTCGTCGAGGTCCGCGGCAGTCGTGACGATTCGAAGCGCCGGGCACGCGGCGACCTCGGCGCGGGTGTCCTCGATCATGAGGCGCGCACACGTCGCGGGGTCGCCGCCGCAGTCGTAGCCGCCGGGCACGTCGCCGCCGACCGCAAGGAACTGCACCCGCACGCCGCCCTCCCGCAGGCGCGGGAGGTAGTCGCCGGCGAGGGGTGTCTGCTCGCCCGCCGCCCGCCGCCGCCGCACGTCCATCGCGACGTCTGTGTGGCATTCCACTACCGGGTGCGTGCGGTGGAGCCGGCGAGCCTCCTCGAGGAGATCCGGTTCGCTCATGGCTCCTGACGGTACTCGTCCGGGTGGTGGCGGCCGTGGTAGGAGATCGTCGTCGTCAGGAGACCGACGAGCGCCACCCCCGGCCCGACCGCGCCCGCGAGAAGCTGGTCTCGCGTCAGCCCGGCGTCGATGGCCAGCGCGCCGACGGCGACCCAGACGCCGGCCGCGATGGCGGGAAGGAGCAGCACGATGACCTGCCAGTCGTGCCACGGCCGCCCGCGCCCACGCCACAGCGCGTAATCCCAGCATGCGAAGACCGCCGCCACGCCGCCGGGCACCGGTCCCAGCACGGCCCGCTCGAGGCCGTCCAGCTCATCCCAGGCGTACGGCGCCGCCGCCACCCAGATCGCGACCGCGACGGCCGCCAGCGTCATGAACGAGGGAAGGACCGACGTGCCCGGGGGATGCCGCACGCGCGCAGTCTGACGGCTCGCCCGGACCGGAGAACCCGACGAAGGCGACGATGCCCCAGGGGCCCGGGCGCGCGCGCTCGTCAGCGGGTACGCGAGAAGCGATGGACGGCCTCGAGGAGCTCCTGGCTCTTCTGCCTCGCGGCCTCGGGATCGCCGGAGGCGAGCGCGCCCGCGACACAGTGCTGCACGTGGTCGTCGAGGATCCGGAAGGCGAGGCTCTCGAGCGCGGTCGTCGCGGCCGAGATCTGCGTCAGCACGTCGATGCAGTACCGGTCCTCCTCGACCATCCGCTCGATACCGCGGACCTGGCCCTCGATGCGGTGGAGCCGCTTGACGAGAGCATCCTTGTTCTGCGCGTAACCATGCGTGGAACCACCTTGCGCTGCACCGCTGTCGCTGGTCATGCAGCCTCCCTTCTCAGGTCGAGACGTTCTCCCGTCGGTGTCGGAGCGTGCTCTCTGGGGCTGTGGAAGCGGCGCAGCCTCAACGAGTTCCCGACCACGAACAGGCTGGAAGCCGCCATCGCGGCGGCGGCGACAATCGGATCGAGCAGGCCGCCCATCGCGAGCGGGATGGCGGCGACGTTGTAGGCGAATGCCCAGAAGAGGTTGCCCTTGATCGTGGCGAGCACGCGGCGCGAGAGGCGGATCGCATCCGCGGCAGCGCGGAGGTCGCCCGAGACGAGGGTCACGTCCGCGGCCTGGATGGCGATGTCCGTGCCCGTCCCGAGCGCGAGGCCGAGGTCGGCCTGGGCGAGCGCGGGGGCGTCGTTGATGCCGTCGCCGACCATCGCCACGGTCTCGCCGGCCTGCTGGAGTCTCCTGATCTCGGCCGCCTTGGCGTCGGGCAGAACGCCGGCCAGCACCCGCTCCACGCCTACCTCGGCGGCGACGCGGCGGGCCGGTTCCTCGGCGTCGCCGGTCAGGAGCACCGGCTCGAGCCCGAGCGCTCGCAGCTCCGCGACCGCCTCGAGGCTCGTGGGCTTGGTCGTGTCGCGGACGACGAGCCGGGCGCGATCGACGTCGTCCCAGCGGACAACGATGCCGGTGTCGCTCCGCTGAATCTCCACGTGCTTGCCGTCAACCCGGCCTGTCACCCCGGACCCTGGAATGCTCCTGAACTCGTCCACGTGCGGCAGCTCGCCGAGCTCGACCCGAGCAGTTCTTGCAACCGCGCGCGCGACGGGGTGCTCGCTCGCGTCCTCGACGGCACCCGCGAGCCGCAGGGTCTCGGCCCGGTCGGCGCCGTCGAGCAGCACCACGTCGACGAGGTGCATGCGGCCTTCGGTGACGGTACCGGTCTTGTCGAGCACGACCGTGGTGACGTGCCGCGTCTGCTCGAGCACCGCCGGCCCCTTGATGAGGATGCCGAGTTGCGCGCCGCGGTCCGTGCCGACCATGAGTGCCGTCGGGGTAGCGAGACCGAGAGCGCACGGACAGGCGATGATGAGGACGGCGACGGCGGCGGTGAAGGCGTCGGACGCGTCGCCCGTGATCGCGAGCCAGCCGGCCAGCGTCGCGATCGAGAGAGCGATCACGATCGGCACGAAGACCGCGGCGACGCGGTCGACGAGCCGTTGGATCGGCGCCTTGCCGGCCTGCGCCTCGGCCACGAGGCGCGTGATGCCGGCGAGGACCGTGTCGGCTCCCACCCGCGTTGCCCGAACGACAAGCCGGCCGGAGATGTTCACCGTCGCACCCGTGACCTCCGAGCCGGGGCCCACCTCGACCGGGACGGGCTCGCCGGTGAGCATCGACACGTCCGCGGCCGAGAACCCGTCCTCGACGACTCCGTCCGTGGCGATCCTCTCGCCGGGCCGCACGACGAAACGCTCTCCCGGCTGGAGATCGGCGATCGGAACGCCGACCTCATCGCCGTTCCGAATGACCCGGGCCTCCTGGGGCGCGAGCCCGAGCAGAGCCCGGACGGCGCTGCCGCTGCGGCGCCGCGCCCGTGCCTCGAGGAAGCGTCCGAGCAGGATGAGCGTGGTGATCACGGCCCCGACCTCGAAGTAGGTGTCGGCGCCGTGGTAGGCGACGAGGGCGACGATCGACCAACCCAGCGTCGCAAGCGTGCCGAGCGAGACGAGCGTGTCCATGGTGGCGACCCGATGGCGCGCGTTCAGCGCCGCGGCTCGATGGAACGGCCAGCCCGCGACCAGGACGACGGGAGCCGCGAGCGCGAGGGCGACCCACTCCCATCCGTCGAACTGGGCTGCCGGCACCATCGCGATCACGGCGAGCGGCACCGTGAGCACGACCGAGGCGCCGAGCCGCAGGAGCGCCGGGCGGAGCCGGTCGCGCTCGGGGGTCGCCGCCTCGCCCGGCAGCGATGCTCGGTAACCCGTCTCCTTGACGGCGCCGAGGAGGTCCGCGAGCCGGACGACGGCCGGATCGAACTGCACGGCGGCCTTCTCAGTGCCGAAGTTGACGCTGGCCCGGACGCCTCCGAGATCATTGAGCCGCTGCTCGACGCGTACAGCGCACGAGGCGCACGACATGCCCTCGATCTCCAGGTCGATCCGTGCCGGATACGCGGCGGCCATGGCTCATCATAGCCATACCCAGCTGGGGTATAGGTAGTACTGCGGCGGCGGAGGTTCTTAGCCGCCGGATCCGCCCGAGGTCTCCTCGGGAGGCTCCGACGGGCTGCTTTCCGCGCCGGCTGCTGCGTCGTCGTCCCCGTCAGAGGCGCTCGCATCGCCGCTTGCGCTGCCTCCGCCGCTCTCGCCCGAGGCTCCGCCTGCCGGCAGCGCCGGGCCGTACTCCACGATCGAGTTCTCCGGCAGGTAGCGCACGAGGAACTCCTCGTCGCGCGTGAGCTCGTCGCCGCGGTACACCCTCCGCGTGTACCCGACCGTGAAGCCGGTGATGCCGCCGGACTGGATGGTGGTCTCGGTTCCTGGCGGAAGCGAGGGGTTGTACACCCGTAAGGTGGTGGCAGACGTGTACGCGTAGGGCTCGCCCGTCTCCGTCTCGACTCGCCGGCCCAGCTTGGAGGAGTAGAACTGGACCGTGATGAACGTGTCGCCGGCGATCACCTTGACCAGGATCCCGGCCGGCCAGTCGTTGCGGAAGATCAGCTCCGGCCCTCCCCACGACACCGTCGCCTCGCGGCCCATCGGGTAGCGGGAGATGTAGAACTCGTGCGGCGTATGGGCGATGAGCTCGAGCCCGGCGAAAAAGGCGGCGTTGTAGAACGTCGTCGCCACCTGGCTGACGCCCCCGCCGATCGCGTCCACCAGGCGTCCAGCCGTGATCATCGGCGCTAGCACGAAGCCGCGCTCGGCGGTGCGCTCGCCCAGCGCCTCGTTGAGCGAGAAGCGTCTACCCGCCTTGATGACGTACCCGTCGAGGATCTGCGCCGCGCGCTGGATGTTCGTGACGCGGGGTGCGCAGCACGGGTATGGCGTCGTGAACTCCGACACGAGCGTGCGGATCTTCTGGGCGCGTGCTTCGCGAGTCGTCAGGTCGGGCTGGCTCGGCTCGAAGACCGCCTTCACCCGCGGTGTGCCGATCCCCGCGAGGATCGCGGCCGCGCTCTTGCGGGCCGATACCGTCCTGCCGTTCTTCGATGCGACGACGCGCACCCGCTTGCCGACGAGCCTGAACGTCGCGTCCTTGGGCGCCCGCTCGAAGCGCCGGAAGGCGGCGTGCAGCGGACGCTCGAGCGGCCCGGCGGCCAGCAGGACATCGATGTGGTCGTCGCGCGTCTTGAAGCGAAGCGCCTCCCGCAGGACGTCCGGTTCGAGCTCGAGGCGGCGCTGCTCGTGGACGACGACTGGCGGCTGGGTGAGCAGCGCGTCCGCGGTCGCCTTGGCCTCCTCGGCGGCCGCGTCCGTGATGGCCGGCGGAACGTCCTCCAGGACGAGGGCGACGCTATCCGGCAGGCTCGACAGCGTCGCGACGGCCGCGTCGAGGTCCAGCTCGCGACCGAGGCGCGAGCGTCGAACGACCACCTCCTCGCCCCTGATCTGGACTCGGGCCGAGCGCGCCTTGCGCTCGACCTTCTTCTCGACCCGGTCGAGGACGACGTCGAGGCGGTCGAGATCGACCGTGAAGCCCAGCGGGATGCCGATCGGGTCCGTGAGACCGAGGCGCGCACGCAGTCGGCTGAAGGTGTCACGGCTGCCGAGTGCGACTGCGAGCGCGGCCTCCACGTCGGCCTCGGCCCCGAGCTCCGAGCCGGAGGTCTCGAGCGAGCCTCCGTCGTAGTTGAGCGCGATCGGCTCGGCCGCCACGCTGCGCTCATGCTCTTCGAGCCGCGACCGGGCATCGGCGACGCTGAGGCCGCCGACGTCCACTCCTCCGATCTCGACACCCGGTGGCAGGTGCCCCGCCTCGGCCCGGGCGAGGAACGCGCCGATGCCTGCGAGCGCGCCCAGCACGACGATCGCGGAGATCGCGGCGACGCGCCAGGTCGAGCGACCGGCACGGCGTCCGTACAGGGTGTAGGCACGCTCCGCCATGTCCCGGCTACAGGGTAGGCGTAGCGACGAACGGAGGGCCGGTGAAGACGCTCTGGTGTCTTCTCAGGTCAGCCCGCTCGGGCCGAACGGGCGCGCCGGGAGCTTAGACGGGACGAGCGCCGACGACGCGGCGGACCTCGGCGAGCGTTGTCCGGCCTGCGAGGCAGTGCCGGAGCCCGTCGGCGAGGAGCGTCCGAGTGCCACCGTAGGCGGCCGCGCCGTCGATGTCCGAGGCGTTGCCGGTCTCGAGGATGCGACGGATCGGTGCCGACACCGAGAGCGCCTCGAAGAGCCCGATGCGGCCGGCGTAGCCGCCGTCGCACTCGGAGCAGCCGCGCGGCTCGTAGACACCGACGAACGGCGACGCGGGCAAGTAGGTGTCGCCAAAGCCGGAGGCGACGAGCGATGCCCGGCCGGCCTCGGAGGGCTGGCGGCAGGTCGGGCAGAGCCGCCGCGCAAGCCGCTGCCCGACGACGCAGGTGAGCGTCGCGGCAAGCACCTGCCGTTCGATCCCCGCACCCGTGAGGCGAGCGACCGCGCTTCCGGGAGTGGGCGCGTGGAGCGTGGAGAGAACGAGATGCCCACGCAGAGCAGCCTCGACCGCTGCGCGCGCCGTGCCGGGGTGCTCGAGGTCGTCGATGAGCAAGATGCCGGGGTCGTCTTGCAGGGCCATCCGCAACGCCTTGCCCTGGGCGGACCTGCCCTCGACGGCGACGACGGCTCGCGAGGCCTCGAGCATGTCGAGAGCCGTGCGGAGCGTTGTCGTCCGACCGCTGATCGCAGGCCCGACAGCGAGAACGAGACCCTGTGGCTGATCGAGCGCTGCGCGCAGCGCCGCGACAGCCTCCGGTCCCAGCCCGAGCTCTTCCAGGCCGCCGGCTACCCCCGCCTCGGCACGTGCTTCGAGTACGACGAGTGCCGTCGCGTCAGGATCGGGCTCGCCGACCGTGACGTCCGGCTCGACCGCCTCCCCGGACTCTTGGCTCGCCGCTTCCTCGACCGGCATGGCGGGAACGTCCGTGCCGCTCTCGTCCGGCTCGAGCGAGTCTTCGGCCTCGTCGGCCATATCGCTCCTGCGTGACCAGAGCGCTCCCAGGCTCGGCAGGGGGAGCTCCGGCGCCTCCGGCACGACCGTTGTCTCGTCTTCGAGAAGACTGACCGGCGCCGCCCCGTGCTCGCTCGCGGACGCCTCGGGAAGCAAGCGGAACACATTGGACCCGAGCGGCTCGGCGCCGACATCGACGTCGTCGAGCTCGTTCTGCTCTGCGAGCACGCGGGCGAGCTCCGTCTGGGATATCCACCCGCGCCCGGCAATGACCGTACCGAGCCACATGCCGGTCTCCTGCTGCTCGAGCAGGACCTCGACCAGCTGTCCGGGCGTGAGCAGGCCGAGCTGCAGGAGCTTCGTGCCGAGCTGCTGCCCACTGCTTGCGGTCATCGCGGCGATCATCTCGTTCGCCGCCACCACGGCCGGATCGGAGTCGCCGTCCGGGCCGGCCTCGTACGTGCTCGACGCATGGACCTCGGCGTCGGCGACGGCGGGCTCCTCGTCGCTCTCGACCGGCGTGGGGAGGGTGGGCTCGGGCTGCTGCTCGTGCCGAGGCTTGAGCCACAGGGACCAGGGTCGCTCGGGCTCCGCCTCGACGTAGTCGGTCGCGGGCTGGTCGGCTTCCGAGAGGTCGGACTGCGAGACCTCTAGCCAGGAGGGCAGATGCTCCTCGAGTACCGGCTCTTCGAGCGTCGGCAGGGCTTCGTGCTGTTCGAGCTCGGGCTCTGCCCGCCCGGGCGCGGGGTCGTCGGTGTGGTCTGGTGCGTTCTCGACGGCGGGCTCGTGCCAGGTGAGCCGGGGCTCGGGTTCCGGGAGGAGCGCGTCGGCTTGCTCGCGCTCGGAGTCCTGCGGCTCGTCCTCGGGCCCCGCGGGCTGAAGCTCGGGGGTCTCTGTGTGGTCTGGCATGGTCGCGGCCGCGGGCCGGTGCCAGCCGAGCCGGGAGCGCTCGGGCTCGGAGTCGGGAGCCTCAGCCGGCTCGGGGTCTGTCTGAAAGGTGTCAGCCTCGGCGTCCTCGCTCTCGGGGATCGCCTCTGCCGCGACCTCGAGCTCCGGCTCGAGCTCGTCGGCCGGTGCTGGAGGCACGACGCTCAGGCGCAAGAGGGGCTCGCCCAACGGCTCGACGAGCGGATCGAAGACGAAGGGCGCAGCGGGCTGGTCGAGCAGCGGGGGCTGGGATTGCGGCGCCCCGTCGGGGTCGATGACCGCGAGGACGCGCTCGACGGCGGTCTCCGTGGCGACTGCGACCCGGATCTCGTAGCCGATCGCGCTCGGCAGGTCGGCGAGCAGTGGCGACGTGGGATCCGAGGCCGCCACGAGCACGATCTCCCCGTCGAGGACCGCGAGCGGCACACAGCGGAAGTAGCGCGCCAGCTTGCCGGAGAGCATCAGCTCGGCCCGGCTCTCGCGCGTGGCGGTGTCGAGATCGACGAAGTCGAGCCCGCTCTGATCTGCAAGCGTCTGGGCGAGCGCCTCCTCGGTGACCCAGCCACGGCGAAGGACGATCTGACCAAGCCGCTCGCCGGTCACTTCCTTCTCGTCGAGGGCCTCGGCGAGCTGCTCGGCGTCCAGGAGGCCTCCGCGCAGGAGCAGAGCCCCGATGCGCAGACGGCGAGGATCGAACGACAGGGAGGCTTCCATCATGCCGTGTTATCGGCACGACGGGTGATTGGTTTAACCCCGTCTAGGGGAGGGGCTCAGGTACCGCTGGCGGCGGGCTCGAGCCGAGCGGTGACTCGCGCGCGAGTCGTGAAGGCGAGCCACGCGACGAGGACGCCGAACGCGAACACGATTGCCGGCCCGCCGGGCACGCGGGTCACGCCCTGCATCCCCGCCCCGACGATCGCGGCGCAGGGGATCGTCATGATCCAGGCGGCGGCGATGTTCCCGGCCACTCCCCAGCGGACGGCCGAAAAGCGCTTCGTGGCGCCCGCACCGAGCACCGAGCCCGAGATCGTGTGCGTCGTGGAGACGGGGAAGCCGAAGTGCGCCGTCAGGAAGAGGATGATGCTCGTCGACGCCTCCGCGGCGAACCCCTGCGTCGGCTCGAGCTTCGCGATCCGCTGGCCGAGGGTGCGGATGATGCGCCAGCCCCCGGCGTACGTGCCGGCCGCGATCGCGCTGGCGGCGGAGACGATCACCCAGATCGGCGGGCGGTCGAAGTCGGCGCTCAGGTGGCCGGAGGCGACGAGCGCGAGGACGATGATGCCCATCGTCTTCTGCGCGTCGTTCGTTCCGTGGGTGAATGCGAGGAAGCTCGCCGACACGAGCTGCGACCGGCGAAACACGTGGTTGACGAGCCCGGGCGGCCGGCGCCTGACGATCCAGAGGAACACGACCATGAGCAGCGCCGCTCCCGCCATGCCGAGCACGGGCGCGGCAAGAGAGGGGATGAGCACCTTCTGCACCAGCCCGCCGGCGATGAGCACGTCGAACCCGTGCGCCGCGACCGCCGAGCCGGCGATGCCGCCGATCAGCGCGTGGCTCGAGCTCGACGGGAGCCCCAAGTACCACGTTGTGAGGTTCCAGCTGATCGCGCCGATCAGGCCGGCGAGGACGATCTCGAGGGAGATGGCGGTGGGGTCGACGATGCCCGTCGCCACGGTCGCGGCCACCTGGAACGACACGAAGGCGCCGGCGAAGTTCAGGATCGCTGCCACGATCACGGCGACGCGCGGGTGCCACGCGCGCGTCGAGATTCCCGTCGCGATGGCGTTCGCCGCGTCGTGGAAGCCGTTCGTGAAGTCGAAGAAGAGCGCGACCCCGACGACGGCGACGAGCAGAAGGGTGACGTCTCCCACGCGGCGACTGCTCGACTAGGCGCGATCGATCATCAGGCGTTCTTGACGACGATATTGCCGATTACGTTGGCGACCGTCTCGCAAGCATCGACGGCGTCCTCGAGGGTGTCATAGATGTCCTTCCAGCGGATCACGAGCAGCGGGTCGATTCCGGGCGAATGGAAGAGGGACGCGATGGCGTCCCGGACGACCAGGTCGGCCTCGTCCTCGAAGCGCTTCAGCTCGACGAGCGCCGCCTCCGCTCCGCGAGGCTTGCGCAACGCGGCGAGCGAGGCGGCCATCGCCTCGCACGCGGCTGTGAGGATGCGGCACTGCTCGATCGAATGTCGGCTCGGCGTCTCGACTCCGTAGAGCCCGAGCAGGTCGCTCGCGTGCTCCATGTGGTCGACGACGTCGTCGAGCCTTCTCGCGAGGTCGTAGATGTCCTCCCGGTCGAACGGCGTGACGTACTGCGTGTTGAGCAGGGTGATGATGTCAGCCGTCAAGTCGTCGCCGACGTGCTCGAGAGCCTTGACGTCGTCCTGGACGACCGTTGGGCTGGGCCACTCCTCGAACCGGCTCGCGACCATGCGCGCAGTCTCGAGCGCATTCCGGCCGGCGCGCTCGAACAGATCGTAGAAGCCGGTCGACTTCGGCAGGATGGAAAGGCGCACGTGGCTCCTCTGGTGAGGCGGACATGACGTCTCAGGATTTTTACCCGCTCGTGGGACGAGACGTCCGCGCTACCCGTGCAGCAGCCGGGCCACGAGCGCCTCGTCGAGCTGCGCCACCACCATGTCCGCGGCGGCCAGGGCCTCCGCGGACTGGGATCCGAGCACCCCGACGCAGCGGAGACCGGCCGCCTTCGCGGACGCGATGCCGACCGCCGTGTCCTCGACTGCGAGCGCATCGGCCGCGTCGACCCCGAGGAGCTCGAGCGCCCTCAGGTAGGGGTCGGGATGGGGCTTCGAGCGCGCGACGTCCTCGAACGCGACGACGACCGAGACGGCGCCGTCGAGCGCTGCGCCGGCCAGGATGGTCCGCACCTCGATGCGGTAGGCGCCGGAGACGATCGCGACGGGCACTCGCTCCGAGGCCGCGATCACCGCTCGCCGGGCACCCTCGAGCACAGTACGGCCGTCTGCGACGAGCTCGAGGAAGCGCGCGAGGCGCTCGGCCAGCAGTCGCTCGGCATCCGGAAACTCCTCACCGAGCCAGAGGCGGACGAGATCCTCGTCGCCATGCCCCACGAGCCGGGAGAAGTACTCCTCGCGAGCGACGGGCTTGCCCTCGCGCGCGAAGAGCTCGGAGAAGAGCTCGAAGTACAGCTCCTCGTCCTTCGAGATCGTGCCGTTCAGGTCGAAGCAGATCGCGCGCAGTCGGGCCGCCGAGCAGCTAATGCGATGGGGATTCGAACTCGCGGAACTCGCCCGTGACGAGGTAGTTCGTCTGCTCGCCGATGTCGACAGCGTTGTCGCCGATGCGCTCGACGCAGCGAGCGACGATGATCATCCGCATTCCCCACTCCTGGCGCGAGGAATCTCCCGACAGCGCCATTACGTGGTCGATCACGCGCCGGTTCGTGCGGTCGATGAGCTCGTCGAGATCGGCGAGCGAGCGCGCGCGCTCGATGTCGCGCTCCGAGAACGCATCGAGCGCGATACGGGTCATCTCCTCCGCGCGCGAGCCCATCTCCTCGAGACCCTCGACGAGGCCGGGCTCCTGGTGCAGCTGGGCGCTCAGCTTCGTCAGCTTGGCGATGGTGACGCACTGGTCGCCCATCCGTTCGAGGTGGATGTTGTTGTGGAGGATCGCGAGCACGAGCCGGAGCTCGGAGGCGACCGGCGTCTGCGTGGCGAGCAGCCTCTCCACCTTCCTCTCGATGTCCAGGTACCGCTTGTCGATCTCCTCGTCGAACGCGATCACCTCGTCAGCGAGCTCGACGTCCTGTGCTTCGAGCGCGTTCATGGCGCCGCGGATCGCCCGGGTGGCGAGGCTTCCCTCCTCCTGGAACGCGGCCTCGAGCTCGTCCAGCTCCTGATGGAACTCGGTTCTCATCGTCTCGCCCATCTACCCGAACCGCCCGGTGACGTAATCCTCCGTCCGCCTGTCGGACGGGTTGGTGAAGATCCTGGTCGTGTCGTCGTACTCGACGAGCACGCCGGTGCGCTGCTTGCCCTCGTCGGTGACCTCGACGCTGAAGAATGCCGTCTTGTCCGCCACGCGGGCCGCCTGCTGCATGTTGTGGGTGACGATGATGATCGTGAACTCCTGCTTCAGCGTCGCCATCAGATCCTCGATCGCGGCGGTCGAGATCGGATCGAGCGCCGAGCAGGGCTCGTCCATGAGGATGACGTCTGGGTCGACCGCGATGCATCGCGCGATGCAGAGCCGCTGCTGCTGACCGCCGGAGAGGCCGTAGGCGTTGTCCTTGAGCCTGTCCTTGACCTCGTCCCACAGCGCGGCATGCTTGAGCGCCCGCTCGACACGCCCGTCGAGGTCGTCCTTCAGGCCGAGCACGCGTGGCCCGAATGCGACGTTGTCGTAGATCGACTTCGGGAACGGGTTCGGCTTCTGGAAGACCATGCCGATCCGCTTGCGCACCTCGACCGGGTCGATCTCGGCGCCGTAGAGGTCTTGCCCGTGGTACAGGATGGTGCCTTCGATGCGCGCGCCGAGAATGAGGTCGTTCATCCGGTCGAAGCAGCGGATGAACGTGCTCTTGCCACAGCCCGAGGGCCCGATGAACGCGGTCACCTGCGCCTCACGCACCTCCATCGACACGTTCTTGAGCGCGTGCGCTTTCCCGTAGTAGACGTTCACGTCGGCGCAGTCGAACACGATGCCGCCATGCGGCGACGCGCTGGAGGAAGCGGTGAGGCGGTCGACCTGCAGATCCCGGATCTTACGCGGGTCCGTCTCCGTCTCGGCTTCGGTCATTGGATCACCACCTCTGCTGATAGCGGTTGCGCAGCCAGATCGCGACGGCGTTCAGGCCGAGGAGCATGACGAGCAGGACGATGATCGCGGCCGCCGCGAGCGCCTTGAACTCGTCCTGGGGGCGCGCGATCCACTGGAAGATCTGGATCGGCAGCGCCGTGAAGGAGCCGAGGAGGGTCGGGTTGAAGCTCACGAACGCGACGGCGCCGACGAGCAGGAGCGGCGCGGTCTCTCCGATGGCTCGCGACAGCGCCAGGATCGTGCCGGTGGCGATACCGGGAATCGACGCCGGCAGCACCTGCTTGGAGACCACCTGCCACTTCGTCGCGCCGAGTGCGAAGGCGCCCTGGCGAATCGAGTCGGGCACGGCCCGGATCGCCTCGCGCGCGGCCACGATCACGGTGGGCAGGACGAGCAGCGTGAGGATGAGGGCGCCGGCGAGGAGCACCCGGCCGAGGCCGATGCCGCGGACGAGAAACGCGAGGCCGAGGATCCCGTACACGATGGAAGGGACGCCCGCGAGGTTCTGGATGTTCAGCTCGAGGAAGCGGTTGTACCAGCGGTCCTTCCGGGCGTACTCCTCCAGGTAGACCGCCGTTCCGATGCCGAGCGGCACCGTGAAGGCGAGCAGGAGCGCGCCGAGGTAGAGCGACGCCAGGATCGCCGGGCGGGCTCCGGCCTTCTCGGGATCTATCGAGGGCCCCTCGGAGAGCAGGGTCCAGCTCAGGCTGGGGACTCCGTCGACGAGAACGTCGATGAGGAGCGCTGCGAGCATGGCAAAGCCCACGACGAGCGAGAAGAGCAGGAAGAACAGGAAGAGGCGCCCGACCAGGCGATCCCAGTCGCGTCCCTTTCCGAGTGCCACCGGGGGGTCTGCCGTCGCCTCTGTCATTCGTAGATCTCCCGGTACTTGCGCACGAGCCGGATCGCGAAGACGTTCATGAGGAGCGTCAGCACGAACAGCGCGAGGCCGACCGCGAAGATGGTCTTGTACTCGATGGATCCCGTCGGCACGTCCCCGAGCCCGGCCGCGCCGATGAACGCGGTCATCGTCTGCACCGCCTCCGTCGGGTTGAACGTGAGATTCGGCTGGCCGCCCGCCGCGAGGTAGACGATCATCGTCTCGCCGACGGCCCGCGAGATTCCGAGCACGAAGCTCGCGATGATGCCCGAGATGGCGGCGGGGACGACGATCCGCGTCGCCACCTTGTACTTCGGGGTGCCGAGCGCATAGGCGCCCGCCCGTAGGTCGTGCGGCACGGCTGACATCGCGTCCTCGGAGATGGAGGCGACGGTGGGAATGAGCAGGACGCCGATTACGAGACCCGCGCTCAGCGCGCTGAACGTGCCGACGTCGATCCCGATGTCCTGGAGCACCGGCGTCATGAACAGGAGTGCGAAGTATCCGAAGACGACGGTCGGAATCCCGGCCAGCAGCTCGAGCGCGGGTTTCAGCCACTTCCGCACTCCCGGTTTCGCGTACTCGGAGAGGTAGATCGCCGCGCCGACACCGAACGGAATCATGATCAGCGTGGCCCAGATCGTTACGGAGATCGTCCCGGCGAGGAGGGGGAGGACACCGAAGTCCGGGGGCTCGAACAGCGGTGCCCAGCGGTCCCCGGTAATGAAGTCGACGAAGTCGATCTCCCGGAAGAACTCGATCGCCGGCTCGAGGAGCGCGATGACGATGGCGAGCGTCGTCGCGACCGAGACGAAGGCGCAGGCGACCAGGGACCACTTGATCATGTCCTCGCCGAGACGGCGCTTGCGGGCGCCCAGCCGGGGAACCGGCCGGGCGCCTGTATCGCTGATGCCGTTCGTAGTCACGATCGGCCTGGCTCTAGCCCAGGGCGGCAGCCAGCGTTTCTTGCGAGGTGGCCAGCTGCTCGTCGCTCGGCGTGATGAACAGAGCGGCCTCCGTGATCGCGGCGTTGTTGTCGAGCATGTACTGGGCGAAGGCGGCAACCTCGGGCCTCGCCAGCGACTCCGTCTTCACGTAGACGAAGAGCGGCCGTGCGAGCGGCGTGTAGGTCCCGTCCTGCGCGCTCTCCGGGCTCGGCGCCACGCAGCCGGAACCGCTGTCGATCTCGACGGCGTTCAGCGTGTCCTGGTTTTGCTCGTAGTAGGTGTATCCGAAGTAGCCGAGCCCGCCCGGCTCGCCCGCGACCGCCTGGACGATGACGTTGTCGTCCTCGCTGGCGTTGTAGTCCGCGCGGCTTGCGCCCTCCTCGCCGTTGATGACGTCGGTGAAGTAGTCGAACGTCCCGGAGTCGGTGCCGGGCCCGGACAACACCAGCTCCTGGTCGGGGAAGCTCGGATCGATCTGGTTCCAGTTCGTCACCGTTCCCTCGGCTTCGGGCGCCCACATGGTGTTCAGCTGCTCGACCGTGAGACAGGTCGCCCAGTCGTTCTCCGTGTTCGTCACGACCGTGATTGCGTCTACCGCGACCTGGAGCTCGATGTACTCGACGCCGGCCTCGGCGCAGAGCGGTACCTCCTCGTCCTCGTCGATGGGGCGCGAGGCGTTCGAGATGTCGGTCTCGCCCGCGCAGAAGCGCTCGAAGCCGCCGCCCGTCCCGGAGACACCGACGGTCACGTTCACGTCGGAGTTCTCCTCCTGGAAGAACTCGGCTGCAGCCTGAATCAGTGGACCGACCGTGCTCGAGCCGTCGACCTCGATGTCGCCCGCGAGGGCCTCTGCCGGAGCCTCCCCTGACTCGGCGGGCTCGGCGGGCGGCTCCGCGGGCTCGGCCGGGGCGGCTCGGCCGGCTCGGCCGCCTCTCCCTCATCGCCGCCGCAGCCTGCTGCGAGGACGGCGAGGAGCGCCACCGCTAGTGCGAGAACCGCGAAGGAATACCTCCGACGAGCGCCCATGCGTCTCCTCCCTCTCCACTCGAGTTGTGTACCTGCCGCGATTCTTTCGAGGCGCGTTTGGGCCGTGGGAGGCAGGACGGTGAACGTCTTGTGAAGATGTGGTGACGCGCCGACAGGCCTGCGGCGATGCGCCGTCAGGCGAGCGGGAGGCGACAGCGAATCGTCAGCCCGGCCCCCCGGGCGCCCTCGGCGTCCACCGAGCCGCCGGCCGCCGTGACGACGTGCTTGACGATCGCGAGGCCGAGCCCCGTGCCGCGTGAGGCTCGGGCGCGGTCGGTGCGGTAGAAGCGCTCGAAGAGCCTCGGCAGGTCGCGCTCCGAGACGCCGATGCCGGTGTCCGCAGCCTCGAGGATCGCCCCGCCGTCCTCGTGACGGACCGAGAACGTGAACGACGCGCCGGGCCCCGCGTAGCGCACGGCGTTCTGCAGCAGGTTTCCGGCGACGACGCGGAGCATCCGAGGCCGCAGCGGAAGCTCGATTCGCGCATCGCCCTCGAGCGCCAGCGAGATCCCGGCCCGCTGCGCGCGCTCGGCGTTCTCGTCGATGATCTCGCGCAGAATCGGGAGGGCCGGCGTGTACCCGAGGGTCACGACCTCGCGGCCCGTCTCGAGCTCCGAGAGGAACAGCACATCGTCGATGAGCTCGCGGATCTGCTCGATTTCCCCCTGCGCCTGCTGCACGAGCTCCTCCGGGTCCGAGCCGGGCAGGGTCGCCGTCTCGAGCAGGGCCAGAATGCGGGCGAGCGGCGTGCGCAGCTCGTGGGAGACGGCGGCCGTGAAGCCCGCTCGGAGCTCCTCGTAGGCGGCCAGCTCGCCGGGCTCGGTGAGGTAGAGCAGCGTCTCCTCCCGTCCGTCGACGTCGTAGGACACCGAGAACGGGACCCGCCGGGAGTCGGGGCGGAACAGGCCCTCCGGCAGGGGCATGCCCTCCTCGAGACCCTCGAGCGCCTCCCGGGCGCGCCGGCTCGCGGCCACGACGAAGCCCTCTGTATCGAGCACGAGGACGATCTCGCGGCTCTCCTCGACCAGCCGGCGGCCGCGCTCGGCGGCGACGCGCAAGTCCTCGGTCGTCTCGCCGACCCGGTCGGGACGGCCGGGTGCTCGCTTCATACTGTGAGCATATGGCGCGCGTCTTGATCGTCGAGGACGATGAGGTGATTGCGCAGGGGATGGCGCGGCATTTGCAGGCGGCGGGGTTCGATCCGGTGTGGGTTGGGAAGGGTGAGGCGGGTTTGGCTCGGTTGCGGTTCGAGCGGCCTGATGTGTGTGTGCTGGATTTGATGTTGCCGGGGTTGGATGGCTGGAAGCTGATCGAGACGGCGCGTGAGGAGGGGATCGGGACGCCGATCGTGGTGGTGTCGGCGCGGGGGACGGAGCACGATCGGGTGCATGCGCTGGAGATCGGGGCGGATGATTATCTGGTGAAGCCGTTTTCGATGAAGGAGTTGGTGGCTCGGGTGCGGGCGGCTGCGCGGCGGGGGGTGCGGGCGCAGGAGGAGCATCGGGGGGAGCCGATCGAGATCGAGGAGCTGGTGGTGGATCCGCGGAACGTGCAGGCGTTCGTGGATGGGGAGAATTGCGAGTTGACGCCGACGGAGTTCCGGTTGTTGTATGCGCTGGCCATGGAGCAGGGCCGGGTCGTGACCCGCGACGAGCTGCTGCAGAAGATCTGGGGACGCAGTGCCACCCACAGGGACCGGACCGTCGACGTCTTCATCCGACGCCTGCGCGCCAAGGTCGACGCCAGGTCCGGCCGGAACACCTTCATCCAGACCCGCTACGGCGTCGGCTACAAGGTCGAGGCGACGCCGAAGGCGAGCGCCTCGACCTCGTAGGGGCCGGATCTCATCCGGCCCGCCTATGCCCTGCCGACCGGCGTGGCGCCGTCCGGCGTACACCAACCGTTCACCGCGCGTTCACCATCACGCCACCCAACCAGCGGCGCCAGGGGCCATCATGGATGCATGCCCCGGGTCTTGATCGTCGAGGACGATGAGGTGATTGCGCAGGGGATGGCGCGGCATTTGCAGGCGGCGGGGTTCGATCCGGTGTGGGTTGGGAAGGGTGAGGCGGGTTTGGCTCGGTTGCGGTTCGAGCGGCCTGATGTGTGTGTGCTGGATTTGATGTTGCCGGGGTTGGATGGCTGGAAGCTGATCGAGACGGCGCGTGAGGAGGGGATCGGGACGCCGATCGTGGTGGTGTCGGCGCGGGGGACGGAGCACGATCGGGTGCATGCGCTGGAGATCGGGGCGGATGATTATCTGGTGAAGCCGTTTTCGATGAAGGAGTTGGTGGCTCGGGTGCGGGCGGCTGCGCGGCGGGGGGTGCGGGCGCAGGAGGAGCATCGGGGGGAGCCGATCGAGATCGAGGAGTTGGTGGTGGATCCGCGGAACGTGCAGGCGTTCGTGGATGGGGAGAATTGCGAGTTGACGCCGACGGAGTTCCGGTTGTTGTATGCGCTGGCCATGGAGCAGGGCCGGGTCGTGACCCGCGACGAGCTGTTGCAGAAGATCTGGGGACGCCGCCAGACGCGGCGTGACCGCACCGTCGACGTCTTCGTGCGCAAGCTGCGAGACAAGGTCGACCGGCGAGCGGTCGAGCACAGCTTCATCCAGACCCGCTACGGCGTCGGCTACAAACTCGAAGCGACGCCGAAGGCGGCCGCTTCAGAGCCTGTAGGGGCCGGATCTCATCCGGCCCGCGAGGCCGTGGCCAAGGTGTCCTCGGCCCTGCGCGCTCCCGCGTAGAGCGGCTCGACCTCGACGCGGTTGTCGTGGAAGGTCGGCGCGCCGGCCATGTCCGCGTCCCGCTCCGGCGTGGTCGCGTTCGCGTTGGCGCCGCCTTCGACGAGCTTCGGCCAGTGCGACTTGTGCATGAAGGCGACGCCCGGCCGGGGCGCATCGTTCACGCGCACCTGGCCGACGAAGGAGCCGCGGTCGTTGCGGATGCGGATTCCGTCTCCGTCGGAGAGGCCGCGCGCCTCGGCGTCCTCCGGGTGGAGGTGCACGGTGACCGGGCCCATCTTGCTCCGGTGCCAGTCGATCGAGCCGAACGTCGAGTTGAGGAAGAACCTTCCGGCCGGCGCCATGAGGACGAGCGGATACCGCTCGGCCAGCTCCCGGTCGAGCACCTCGTGGGGAGGCACGAAGCCGACGAGCGGGTCCTGGCCGTCGCGGCCGAGCGCCGCCGAGACGAGCTCGACCTTCCCTGTCCCGGTCGGGAAACCTCCGTGGGCGAACGGCGCCGTCCCGCGCTCGAAGCCGGCGCCGCGCATCCATCCCCGCTCGCGAAGCGCGGCGAGTGTGACGCCTCGAGCCCGCCAGGCGTCGTCGTCGAGCAGCTGCGCGCCCAGCTCGAGGTCCGAGTCGTACAGCCGGGGATGCCCGAGGCCCATTGACTTCGCGATCGCCCGAAAGACGTCCGTGTTGGGACGGCACTCGCCCGGGGGCTCGATCGCCGGCTCGTTCCATTGGACGTACAGATGACCGTAGGAGCCGTAGATGTCGTGGTGCTCCGGCTGCATCGTGACGGGCAGGACGACGTCGGCGAAGTCCGTCGTGTCGGTGAGGCGCTGCTCGAGCACGACGGTGAAGAGGTCGTCGCGCGCCAGGCCGCGCCGAACGCGCACCTGGTTCGGGTTGCTCGCGGCCGGGTTCGCGTTGAAGACCACCATCGCCGCGATCGGCGGGTCGGCTGTCTCGGTCAGCGCCTCGCCGAGCCGCGACATGTTGACCGTGCGGGCCGGCGGCGCCGGTAGATCGGGCGGGGAGACGACGCTCGTGACCGGGAACGGGAAGTGGTCGCTCGTGAGCGACAGCGCGCCGCCGCCGACGTGCCGCCAGTCCCCCGTCACCGCCGGGATGGCGAGGACGGCACGGATGGCGGCGCCGGCGCCTCCGTGGCGCTGCATGCCGAGCCCGAGCCGGATGGCCGTCGGTCTCGTGTGGGCCAGCCGCCGGCCGAGCGCGCGCACGACCTCGATGTCGAGCCCGCAGACCTCCGCCGCCCGCTCGACGGGCCACTCGGCGAGCCGCGCCTCGAGCTCCGGCCATCCGACCGTGTGGCGCTCGAGCCAGTCGAGGTCGGCTTCGCCCTCGTCGAGGACCGTTCGCATGAGCCCCAGCGCGAGCGCGGCATCGGTTCCCGGCAGCGGCGCAATGTGCTCGTCGCAACGGGCGGCCGACTCGGACCGGATCGGATCGACTGCGACGAGGTGGGCCCCGCGAGCACGGGCCTCGAGCACGAACTTCCACATGTGCAGGTTCGCATTGAGGGGGTTCGTCCCCCAGAGGATCACGAGCTTCGCGTCGACCACGTCCTCGGGGTCATAGCCGACAGCGGCGCCGAGCGTCGCGTCGCACGCGGCATGGGCCGCTGCCGAGCAGAGGTTCGTGTGCAGCTGCGAGGCCCCGAGGTGGCGGAACAGCCGCGGCCCGAGCGTCCAGCCCTGGATGTACCCCATCGTCCCCGCGTAGTAGTACGGGAGGATCGACTCGGGCCCGTGGCGCTCGATGGCGTCCTGGAGGCCCTCCGCCGTGAGCCGCAGCGCCTCCTCCCACGTGATCTGCTCGAAACGACCCTCGCCCTTGCGCCCGACGCGGCGCAGCGGATGCAGGAGGCGGTCCGGCGAGTAGACGGCGTCGAGGTAGTGGTTGACCTTGCCGCACAGCGCTCCGGCCGTGAAGGGGTGGTCGCGGTCCGCCCGCAGCGAGACTGCCCGTCCCGTGTCGTCCACCTCGATCTGCCACGAGCACGTGTCCGGGCAATCGAGCGGGCAGAATCCGCGCACCATCGTGGCTGCCATGCCGCGACGGTAGCAGAGCTGAAGGGCGGAATCCGCTAGACAAAGGCCTGCACCCCGGCCGCGATCCCCGCGATCAGCAAGGCGATGCCGATCCCGCGCACGAGCTGCCGCTCGGAGAGGCGGCCCGTCAGGCGGGCGCCGAGCAGCGCGCCCGGGACGGAGGCGCCGGCTCCGACGGCGAGCAGCTCCCAGTCGGGCGCCGCGGACGGCAAGTGGCCGAGGAGGCCGGCGGCGCCGACGAGAACGCCGACTGCCAGATTCGTCCCCACCGCCCGCTGCGGAGTCTCGCCCACGAGCCTGAGCAGGGCCGGCATGCGAAGCGCTCCGAGGATCAGGCCCACGAAGCCGCCGAGCAGCCCGATGATCGCACCCGAGATCACGGCCGCGCGAATGTCGAGCGGGGGCGTCGGGGTATTCGCCGGCTGGGAGGGGCGGCGCCAGCGCAGCAGGTCGGCGCCGCTGTAGAGGAGCACGACCGCGATCACGAGCAGGAGGGCCGTCTCCGGGACGACACCGGAGAGGTAGCCGCCGAGCACGGCACCGGCCACGGATGGCGGGGCCATCCACGCGAACAGCCTCCAGTTGATCCGCCCGGCCCGGATGTGCACCGCCGACGCGGTTGCCGCGGCGACCCCCGAGATTGCGATGTTGGCGGCGCCACCCGCTGCCGTCGACGAGGCGAGCGCGAGCACCACCGGCAAGCGGATGTTGCCGAGCACGAGCCCGACGAGGCCGCCCACGACGGCGACCGCGAAGGCCCACAGCCCGAGGAAGACGAGGTCGATCGGGCGAGCGTACAGACCCGTGTGCTCGTGCCGACTCGACCGGTTGACGACTCTTCACCACCCGGACACCACGCCGTAGCCCAACCGCGCGAGGCGCTTCGCCACACTCGAAGAGAACGGTCAGCCAGCGGGAAGGTGGGCAGATGATCGTCAAAGCGCGACCACTCCTCTGCGAGCTCCACGCACACACGACCTGGAGCGACGGCACGTTCGCCCTCCGCGAGCTCGTGGACCTGTACGGGTCGCACGGCTTCGACGTCCTCGTCGTCACCGACCACGTGCTCCGCGGCGACGACCCGTGGCCGGCCCAGAACCCGGAGGGCTCGCACGTTCACGAGCTCAATTACGGCCGCTACCTCGATGCGGTGCAGCACGAGGCACGGCGGGCCCGGGCGCAGTACGACCTGCTCGTCGTACCCGGTCTCGAGCTGACCTACAACGACCCCGAGCCAGACCTCGCCGGGCATGCCGTCGCGATCGGCCTGCGGTCGTTCGTCTCCATGGACCGCGGCCTGACCGAGGCGATGTCGAGCGCACGAGCGGAGGGTGCGGCGATCGTCGCGGCCCATCCGCACGGCGGCGACGCCGAGCTGCGCCCGGACCGAGCCACCCGCCGCTTCTGGCGCGAATGGCGGCTCATGGGCGGCCTGATCGACCGGTTCGAGCTGTTCAACCAGCGCGAGGTGTTCGGCTGGGTGGCGAATGCCGGGCTTCCCTCGGTCGCGTCAGGCGACTTCCACCGGCTCGAGCACCTTGCCACCTGGAAGACGCTGCTCCCGTGCGAGAAGTCCGAGGCGGGGGTCGTCACCTACCTGCGCTCTTCGCTGCCCGCCTACATCACGAGGCTCGACCGCGGTCCGAGCCTCGCAGCCGCCTGACCCGTTCCGGCAGGACGCCGATGCGGCGGAGCGAAGACCGAGCGCCAACGGCCGGTTCGGCCGTACCATACGTACCGTGGCAGAGGTAGAGGAACGATCGAGGGCTGGCGCGCGGCTCCTCAACAGAGAGCTTTCCTGGCTCGACTTCAACGCGCGGGTGCTCGAGCTGGCGGCCGATCCGGAGGTGCCGCTACTCGAGCGGGTGAAGTTCTGCTCGATCTTCGCCTCGAACCTCGACGAGTTCTTCATGGTGCGCGCCGCCGGGCTCCAGGGACAGCACGCCTCCGGCATGACGCGGCGCGGCCCCGACGGGCTGACGCCGCGCGAGACGCTCGCGCGGATCCGGACGCGCGCGCTCGAGCTCATGGGCGAGCAGTCGCGGGTGTGGGCCGAGGAGCTCAAGCCTGCGCTCGCCGAGAACGGCATCCGGGTCGCCGCCTGTGCTGACTGCTCGGACGAGGAGCTCACCGAGCTCACCGGTCTCTTCGACCGGGAGCTCTATCCGGTGCTCACACCGCTCGCCGTCGGGCCCGGCCAGCCATTCCCCTACATCTCGGGCCTCTCGCTGTCGCTCGTCATGTTCGTCCGCGATCCGGAGACGGGCGAGGAGCGGTTTGCACGGGTCAAGGTCCCGGAGACGCTGCCGCGGTACGTGCCCGTAGGCGACCGGGGGCTCCTGCTACCCCTCGAGGAGGTGATCGGCTACTGCCTGCCCTGGCTCTTCCCGGGCATGGAGATCGCCGAGCAGGCCGTCTTCCGCGTCACGCGCGATGCCGACTTCGAGGTCTCCGACGAGGCCGACGACCTCCTCGAGGCGGTCGAGCTCGAGGTGCGCCGCCGCCGCTTCGGTGACGTCGTCCGCCTCGAGGTCTCGTCCTCGATCTCGCCGGCCCTGCTTGCGCGCCTGCAGGAGGGCCTGGGCGCGGGCGCCGACCAGGTCTACCCGATCGACGGCAAGCTCGATCTGGCCGATCTCATGGAGATCGCGGCGCTCGACCGGCCGGAGCTTCGCGACGAGCCGTGGGTGCCGGTGACGCAGCCGAGGCTGGCTCCGCAGAACGGTGGGCGGGACCTCCTGGCGGAGATCCGACGCGGGGACGTCCTCATCCAGCTTCCGTACGACTCGTTCCTCACCAGCGTCGAGGCGTTCGTCCGCAACGCCGTCAAGGACCCCGACGTGATCGGCATGAAGTCGACGGTGTACCGCACGAGCGAGGACTCGCCGGTCGTGCCGGCGCTGATCGAGGCCGCCGAGGAGGGCAAGCAGTCGGTATGCCTCGTCGAGCTCAAGGCCCGCTTCGACGAGCGGCGGAACATCGAGTGGTCGAGAGCGCTCGAGCAAGCCGGGGTCCACGTGGTCTACGGGTTCCACAACCTGAAGATCCACGCGAAGACGACGCTCGTGGTCCGACGAGAAGGCGACCAGCTGCGCCGCTACGTCCACGTGGGCACCGGCAACTATCACGCCCGCACGGCGCGCCTCTACGAGGACTTCGGGCTCTTCACGGCGGACGAGGACATCGTGGCCGACCTCGCCGACCTCTTCAACCACCTAACGGGTTTCGGCCGCCCGCAGCGGTTTCGCAAGCTGCTCGTGGCGCCCTTCAACCTCCGGGCACGTCTCATCGAGGAGATCCGCGGGGTCGGCGCTGCAGCAGCGGCCGGTAAGACGGCGCGCATCAGGATCAAGGTCAACGCGCTCACGGACGAGGCGATCATCGAGGAGCTCTACGCTGCGTCGCAGGAGGGTGCGCAGATCGACGTGATCGCACGCGGCATCTGCTCCCTGCGCCCGGGCGTCCCGGGCCTTTCGGAGACGATCCGAGTCCGCTCGGTCGTCGGGCGCTTCCTGGAGCACAGCCGCGTGTTTCATTTCGAGGCGAAGAAGCGCGAGTCGTATCTGCTCGGCAGCGCCGATCTGATGCCCCGCAACCTCGACCACCGGATCGAGGTGCTGACCCCTGTCGAGGACCCGAAGGCCCGGCAGGAGTTGAACAACGCCTTCGAGACCGTTCTCGGGGACAACACCCAGGCGTGGGCGCTCACAAGCGATGGGACGTGGGAACGAGTGCGACCCGCCAAGGGTGAGCGTCCTGTGGGCACCCATGCGGCGCTGATGCGCCGGGCCCTCACGCGCAGCCGCCGGCGCACCCAGGCGCGGCGCCCGCGCTGAGCGGGCGCTCTCCGAACCGGTACCGAACGTTCTCCAGACGGTAACCAGGCTGGCCCGAGAACAGCCGACTCCCCGGCGAGAATGGCCGCGTGCCCGTCGCCATCATCGACATCGGCTCGAACACGGTGCGCCTGCTCGTCGCCGCGCCGGACGGCTCCGCCGTGCGGTCGGTCAGGGAGGAACGGGCCGTTCTCGCCCTCGGCGAGGAGGTCGAGCGCTTCGGGCGGCTCTCCAAGCCCAAGCTCGAGGAGACGGCGGCCATTGTCCGCGAGTACGCCAGGATCGCCCGCGCTCACCGCTGCAGCTCGGTCGAGGTGATCGTCACCGCGCCGGGCCGCCAGAGCGAGAACTCGCCGGCGCTCGTCCGTATCCTCGAGCGCGCGGCGAACGCGCCGGTGCGGGTGCTTACCTCGGCCGATGAGGGGCGGCTTGCCTACCGAGGAGCCGTCGCTCAGGCCCGCGGCGAGCTGCCACAGCGCGTTGCGGTCTGCGACGTCGGGGGCGGCTCGACGGAGATCGTGATCGGCTCGGCAGCCGACGGGCTGGAGCTGTGTACGTCGCTGGAGCTGGGCTCGCTCCGGCTGACGCGGCGCTTCCTCGAGGGCGGAGCCTCGAAGAAGGCGCTTGCCGCGGCCCGCCGCGACGTCGAGGAGCACTTCGAGGGTCTCGAGCCTCCCGACGCGGACGGAGCGCTCGCGTCGGGTGGGAGCGCGCGCCGCCTGCGCCGCCTCACCGGGAAGCGCCGCCTCGACGGGCATGATCTCGCCGGGGTCGTGAAGACTGCTGCGAGACGAGGGCCGGCCGGGCTCGCGGCCGATCTGGACCTCGATCCCGTCCGGGCGCGGACGCTCCTCGGCGGCGCGCTGATCCTCGCAGAGGTACAGCGCCGGATCGACCTGCCGCTCGAGATCGCACGCGGCGGCCTGCGGGAAGGCGCGGCGTCAGCGCTGCTCGACGAGCGGGTAGCCGCCTAGGCAGCTCGCCCGAGCAACGACGGCGGTCGTCGCTCAGGGACTCGGCAGATCGCCATCCTCTACGCCGAGGAGGCGAAGCTCTCGAGTAGCCCGCGGTCGTGATCGTACGTCAGCGCCGTGCCGGCGGCGTCGAGCTGGAGCCAGCGGGCGGCGTCGATCTCGTGGTGTGGCACGAACTCGCCGCGGAGCGGGCGCATCACGTACCAGCGCACGACCTTCGGCCGCCCCTTCGGGTCGACGTAGCGTGTCTCGCCGAGCTCCCGCTCGATGGCGCAGGACAGCCCGGTCTCCTCCTCGACCTCGCGCAGAGCGCACGCCTCGTCGGTCTCCCCGGTGTCGGCCTTGCCCTTGGGGAACGTCCAGTCGTCGTAGGCCGGGCGGTGGACGAGCAGGACCTCGACGCCGCCGTCCTGCGCCCGCCAGACGATTCCGCCGGCCGCGCGGACGGGCTCTTGGCTCAGCTCCACGCCTGCCGGCCGCTGCGCTTGAGCCGCCTCCAAGCCTTCGGGAAAGCCGCGCGGGCGTCGCGCTTGCGCTCCCGCTGGCGTTCCACGAGCTGCCCGATCGCGAAGCCGGTGGCGGCGCCCCCGACCTCGCCGACCAGCGCCCGGAGGCGTTGCTCGGCGACGACGGCGTCCTGATGCTCGCCGAGCACGTCCTGGAACACCTTCGCGTCGCGGAGGAAGCGGGCTGCAGGCTTCCCGGTCACGGGCTCGGCGAGCTCGGCCGCGTAACGCGCCCGCTTGCCGCGGATGCGCACCTCGTGCAGAGCGTCGTCCGGCGGGTCCGGTGCCAGCGTCCGGGCCGCCTTCCGCAGCTTGCGGAACTCCCGGGCCGCGATGTCCTGCAGCGGTTGCTGATCGGGGCCGAGCTTCGGGCTCCCGACCGCCTCCTCGAGCCGTTGGAGCAGGGACAGGTAGCGGTCCGAGGCGAGCGCGTCGAGCATTGCGGCGCGGGCCTCCCGGCGTGCGTCCTCGAGCTGGTGAAAGACCCTTCCCAGGACGCGCCGCTCGCCGGGATCGAGGGCGTGCGCGTCGTCGCGCAGGTGGGCGACGAGCACGTCCAGGTCCCGCACCGGGCCCAGCACCCCGCCCAGCCAACGGAGCTCGAGCCGCAGCGCCTCCGCCCAGTCGACGTCGAGCAGTGGGCGACCCGCTCGCAGGAACGCCCGCAGCCGCCTCGTGGCCACGCGCATATCGTGGAGCTCCTCGGGATCGCGGCCCAGCCGCGTTCCGGGATCGTGCGCTACGACGGCCCGGTACTGGGCCTCGAGCATCGCTTGCAGCTGCTCCCCCGGAGACGCTTTGCGCCCAGGCGCCGTGCTCTCCGCCGGCGCCTCGAGGTCGAGCGCCTGGAAGAGCTTCGCGCGGCCATCCCCCTCCTCCGCGCCGGCCGCCCTGAGCGCCTTGCCGAGCTTCGCGAGCCCCTTCTCGTCGCCCTCGACGAGCTCGATCTCGAGCTCGCGGAACGAGCGAACGATCTTCCTGTCGGCCATCACCGAGACGACGTCGATCGTCACGTCGGCGACCGCGCCGGTTGCCGCATCCGTGCGGATCCCCGAGCGCTTGGTGCGGAGGACCGTCACCACCTGGAGCGCGTGTCCCCGTGCGTATGCGGTGAGCAGCTCGGCCATCTCGGAGGGCACCTCGCGCGGGGGGCCCGGCAGCTCGAGCTCGAGACGGTCGGCCCCGCGTGGCAGCTTCAGCTGCCAGAGCCCGCGGCGATTCTCCACGCGCCGGCGCAGCGTGACGCCCGAGCGGGCGAGGCGGTACTCGGGGGTGTCGTAGTAGGTCGACGTGAAGGTCCGTTCGGGGAGTGCCGTCCCCGGGAGCTCGGGCAACCGGAACGAGCCGTCGGCCGACAGCTTCAGCTCGCGCTCGAGGTGCTCGGTCACGGCGCTCAAGGGTCGCCCATTTTACGCACCTGTTTCACGGACACGCGCCGGTCCTTCCGGAAAGGTGACCCCCGGCGCCTCGTGGCTTCTACCACCCTCTCACGAGTCCTTCACCGAGCCGACGACCACGGCGCCTCGACCTCGCGGGAGGCTGGACGCGAGAGGTTGCCATCCATGAAGGGAGGTCCGATGTCTCGTACGAAACGGCGGGCGACGAACCCAGATCCGTGTCGCCGCTCTCGGTCCCCAGGCCGCGAACGTCGTCGGCCTCATCGACCAGACGGCGCTCTTCCGCATCATGGCGCGCCATCGGCGCCAGCTGACGACGCGATAGCTCTGCTCGAAGCCCTGAGGAGGCCGGTGCCCGGGCGGCGCACCGGCCTCCAAGGTCGGTGGACGGCCCGACACCGCTCGTTCACCACACCGCAGCCCCGCGCCCGTGCGACGGCGAGTACCGTCGAAGCGTGAGCACTCCTCTCGTGATCCTCCCGCCGAGCGACGATCGCGAGGGGCGTGCTCCAACCGAGCCCTCCACCGACTGCGGCTGCGTGACCTGCGGGTACGGAGTCGCGGTCGATCCCCCTCCGCCGGCCTGCCCGATGTGCGGCGGCCGGCGCTGGGAACGGCGCTGGCGCGCGGCGTAGCACGAGCACCTCACCGGCTCGCTACGCTCCCCCCGATGACGGTGACCCTTCCCGACGGGGCGGAGCTGGAGCTCGCCGACGGCGCCACCGGCCTCGACGCGGCGCGCGCGATCGGGCCGAAGCTCGCCGAGCAGGCGGTGCTCGTGCGGCTCGACGGCAGGGTGCAGGATCTCCGGCTGCCGCTTCCCGACGGGGCGGCGATCCAGATCCTGACGACGCGCGACAGGCACGATCCGGACGCCCTTGCGGTGCTGCGACACTCGGCCGCTCACCTGCTCGCGGAGGCGGCCCGCCGCCTCTACCCGGGGACGAAGGTCGCGATCGGGCCGCCGATCGAGGACGGCTTCTACTACGACTTCGAGTTCCCCGAGCCGATCCACGAGGAGGATCTCGGGCGGCTCGAGGACGAGATCGGCAAAGAGATCGCCGAGGGTCGAGCCTGGGAGCGCTCGGAGGTCGATCGCGACGAGGCCCGCCGGATCTTCGAAGCGGAAGGAGAGCCCTACAAGGTCGAGCTCGTCGACACCGCGGACGGGCCGATCTCCTTCTACCGCCAGGGTGACTTCGTCGACCTCTGCCGCGGCCCGCACCTGCAAGATTCGCGACCGATCAAGGCGCTGAAGCTTCTCTCGCTCGCCGGTGCCTACTGGCGCGGCGACGCCACGAAACCGCAGTTGACCCGCATCTACGGCACCGCGTTCTACGACCGGAAGGACCTCGACGAGCACCTCCACCGCCTCGAAGAGGCCCGGCGCCGCGATCACCGCCGGATCGGCCGCCAGCTCGGCCTCTTCGACCTGTCCGAGCTGGCCCCCGGGATGCCGTTCTGGCACCCCAAGGGCATGGTGGTGTGGAACGTGCTCGAGGACCTGCGGCGGAGCGAGAACGCCCGCCGCGGCTACACGGAGATTCGCACCCCCCAACTCTACGACGCCGAGCTCTGGCGGACGTCGGGTCACTGGGAGAAGTTCCGCGACGGAATGTTCCTCCTCGAGATCGAGGGGCGCGACTTCGCGCTCAAGCCCATGAACTGCCCGGGCCACTGCCTTCTCTATTCGCTGACGCCCCACAGCTATCGCGAGCTACCGCTGCGGCTCGCCGAGGCCGGGAACCTTCATCGCAACGAGCTTTCCGGCGTGCTGCACGGGCTCCTTCGCGTCCGGCACTTCGTGCAGGACGACGCTCACATCTTCTGCTCGGACGAGCAGGTGCACGACGAGCTCGTGGGCTGCCTCGACTACGCCTTCTTCCTCTACGACCTGCTCGGCATCACCCTGCGCTGCGAGCTGTCCACCCGACCCGAGAACCGGCTCGGCACGGACGAGGAGTGGGATCGGGCCGAGGCCGCACTCGACCGCGCGCTCGAGGCGCGTGGCGTCGAGGCATCGGTCAGCGAGGGTGAAGGCTCGTTCTACGGCCCCAAGATCGATCTCCACATGACGGACTCGCTGGGCCGGAGCTGGCAGCTCGGCACCGTCCAGCTCGACTACCAGATGCCGAAGCGTTTCGGTCTCGCCTACGCGGGCGCGGACAACCGCGAGCACACGCCGGCGCTGATCCACCGCGCCCTGCTCGGCTCGTTCGAGCGCTTCCTCGGCGTGTACCTCGAGCACACCGCCGGCGAGCTCCCGGTCTGGCTCGCCCCGATCCAGGCCCGCGTCATCCCGGTCTCGGATCGGCATCGCGACGCCGCGGCGGCTCTGCGGGACGAGCTGGCGGCGCGCGGCGTTCGCGCGGATCTCGACGCCAGCGAGGAGACGATCCCGAAGCGCATCCGGGCGGCCGAGCTCGAGAAGGTCCCCTACGTCGTCGTCGTCGGCGACAGGGAGGCCGGGGGCGACACCCTCTCGCTACGCGTCCGCGGCGTCTCGGACGTCTCCGTCTCGGAGCGGGCGGCGGCCCTCGACGAGATTGCGCAAGCTGCTACCCTGTGAACCCTGCAAGCAGGAGCGACGTGTTCCTCACCTCCGGGGCCCCCGGCCTGGCGGAGGTTCAACCGAGAACCGCTGAGGAAGGTCGGCTGCTGCGCGCAGCCGTCTTTGTTTGTGTTCACGACGAGGAGGAGCAGCAAGACTTGGTGAAAGCGCTTTGAGGTCGCGTCGGCCGTTCGAGCCGGTCCGGCCCGTCGTCGCCCAATCTCGGATCAACGAGCAGATCCGTGTCCCACGCGTCCGGCTCGTCGACTCGGACGGGACCCAGATCGGGATCAAGCCGAAGGACGAGGCGCTCGAGTACGCGTACTCGAAGAACCTCGATCTCGTCGAGGTGGCCTCCCAGGCAGACCCGCCGGTCTGCAAGGTGATGGACTACGGCAAGTACCGCTACGAGCAGGAGCAGAAGGCCAAGCTCGCGCGGAAGCACCAGTCGCAGGTCCACGTCAAGGAGATCAAGTTCCGCCCCAAGATCGGCGTGCACGACTACGAGACCAAGAAGGGCCATGTCATGCGGTTCCTCGGCCAGAGGGCGAAGGTGAAGGTTACGATCATGTTCCGAGGGCGAGAGACCACGCATCCAGAGCGGGGACACGACCTGCTCATGCGGCTCGCCGAGGACGTCAAGGAGCTGGGGACGATCGAGGCGCAGCCCGTCCTCGACGGTCGCAACATGGTGATGGTGCTGGCGCCGACGAAGGCGCCGGGAAAGGTGGAGCAGCCGCAGAATGCCTAAGCAGAAGACGAAGTCCGCCGCGAAGAAGCGGTTCAAGGTGAGCGGAACGGGCAAGCTCCAGCGCCGCCACGGGATGAAGAGCCACAACCTCGAGAAGAAGTCGGCGAAGCGCAAGCGCGCTTTCCGCCGCGACCACCCCGTCGACCCGTCCGACGCACGCGCGGTCAGCAAGATGCTCGGCCTGTAGCACGAGGAGGAACGAATGACGCGCGTCAAGCGATCCGTCCACGCTCGCAAGAAGCGCCGCAAGGTACTCGGCGAGGCGAAGGGCTACTGGGGTCAGAAGCACCTCTCCTACCGCAAGGCCAAGGAGCAGCTTCTCAAGTCCGATGCGTATGCCTACCGCGACCGGCGCACGCGCAAGCGGAACTTCCGGCGGCTTTGGATCATCCGGATCAACGCCGCAGCCCGCGAGCAGGGCCTCTCCTACAACCAGTTCGTGGCCGGGCTCCGCAAGGCAGAGATCGAGCTCGATCGCAAGGTGCTCGCCGACCTGGCCGTTCATGACCCCGCCGCGTTCGCGAAGGTCGCCGAGCGCGCGAAAGCCGCCCTGAACTCGTAGGGGCCGGATCTCATCCGGCCCGCGGCTCGCCCGCCCCCGTTGTAGGGGCCCGATATATCCGGCCCCTACGGGATCAGGGATCAGGGGAGCGTGATGTTCCGGCCGCCTGCCCGGATAGGCCTTCTGCAGGCTACGAGAGGAGGCACCGATGCGGTGGGCAGTGTGGCTCGCGGTGGCGGGGATCGCCCTTGTCAGCGCGGGAACGGCGAGCGCCGGTTGCATGGCAACGGTCGGGCTGAGCCCACAGCCCGACGTGGCTGCGGGAGAGACGTGGACGGCGAACGTCCAGGTCTTGCAGCACGGACAGACGCCGATGGCCGACGCGACACCATCGGTCATCATCAGGAACGCAGCCACCGGCGAGGAGCGGACGTTCCCGGCGACGCTCACGGATGCGGAGAACGGCATGTATCTCGCCTCCGTGGTCTTTCCCACGGCCGGCTCCTGGAGCGTGGCGGTGAACGACGGCTTCCCGGTGGCGGAGTGCGCCCAGACGCACACGTTCGAAACACAGTCGATCGCCGCAGTCGGGCCGCCGTCCGAGCCGCCGGCTGCGGCGGAGCCCGCAGCGGCGGCTGTCACGCCCGCCTCCGTGGTCGGCGCGGGCCACGACGCCGGTGGATCGGTGGCCCTGCCGCTCGGCCTCGGCCTGGGTCTCGGGCTCCTGGCCGCCGTCGGCGCGATCTTCGCCGTCCGGGCCCGGCGCAACCGAGCCGCCGGGCTCGCCTGAGCTCCGATCGGGAAGAATCTCCGGGCGGCCGAGTCGGTGCCGCCCGGAGATGATCACATCGGCCTCGAACCCTCGTCTCAAGCTCCTGCGCAGGCTGCAGACGAGGCGCGGCCGCGAACGGCTCGGCCTCTTCGCCTGCGAGGGGGAGGATCTCGTCGAGGCCGCTCTCGACGCCGGGCTGGAGCCGGTCGAAGCGCTTCTCGACGCCTCCCGCCCTGCGCTTGTCGAGCGGCTGTCCTCGGCGGAGCTGGTGGAGCCGAAGCTGCTGGCCGGGGCTTCCGAGCTCGGGCATCCGCCGCGTGCCGTGGCCGTGTTCCGCCGCGCCGACCTGCCGCGTCTCGATGCGGGGCCGGTGCCGCCCGCCGGCCTCGCGCTGTGGCGGGTCGGCGACCCGGGCAACGTCGGCGCGCTCATCCGCTCCGCCACGGCTCTCGGTCCGGCCTTCGTGTGCCTGTCGGAGGGCTGCGCCGACCCCACGGGCCCGAAGGCGTTGCGCGCGTCCATGGGCGCGCTCTTCCGGCTGCCGATGGGTGGCTTCGCCGAGGCGCCGGGGCCCCGGATCGCGCTCGTCCCGGACGGCGCGACGCCGCTCGCCGAGCTCTCGCTCGGCCACCGCGCGACATTCGTCCTCGGCGCCGAGCGAGACGGGCTGCCCGCGGACGTCGTCGATTCGTGCGACGCGGAGGCCACGATTCCGCTGCGCGAGGGGGAGGAGTCGCTGAACGTCGCAGTGGCCGGCGCGATCGCGCTGTACGAGCTGCGGCGGCGCGCCTGAGCGAGCTGCGCGAGGTGACGGCTCCGGCCGCTCGCTGCCTCACCCGGGTCTCTCGGCGATCCACACGGTGTCCTCGCCGCCGCGATAGCGACGGCGATCGAACCAGCCGTAGCACTCGATCCGCTCGAAGCCGGCGCGCACGAGCACCTCCCGCCAGCGCTCCGGGGGCAGCCAGGCGAGCGGCATCGTCGTCTCGCCGCTCTCGCCGCGCACCGACAGGTCGAGCCGCCGTGCCTCGGGCCGCCATTCGGCTCGCTCCCAGATGCCCGGCTCGCGCTCGAGCCAGCGCCCGTTGGTCTCGGCGATGTCGGCGTCGCTCGGCGCGAACACGTCGAACATGAGCCTGCCGCCCGGCTCGAGCAGCGCGAGGGCGATGCGCAGGGCCGAGACTCTCTCGTCGTCGGTGTGGAGGTGAAGGTAAGCACGAAACGGGCACGTGACGAGGCGGACGCGCTCGCCCACCGGCGGCCGGCGGAGATCGCCGACGCGGAGGTCGAGAAGATCGGCCACGCCGGCAGCGGTCGCGTGCTGCCGGCAGACGTCGAGCATCCGGGCGGAGGAGTCCACGCCGATCACCGGGATCCCGGCCCGGGCGGTCGGGATCGCGATCCGCCCCGTGCCCACGCCGAGCTCGACGACCGGGCCGCCCGCCGCGATCGCGGCCTGGACGTAGAAGTCGATGTCCTCGGTGACCCGCCGGCTCCACTCGTCGTAGATCCCGGCAATCGGGTCGTACGGGCTGGCGCCGGCGTCGGTCGTGTCCGGCTCGAGGGCATCCACAGGGCCGATGGTAGTCTCAGCCGCATGGACGTCCAGCTCCTCGAAGCCGAGGCGCTGAGCGCGATCGCGGCTGCCGGGACCGCGGACGAGCTCGAGCAGCAGCGCGTTCGCTTCCTCGGTCGCAACGCCGAGCTGCCCCAGGCCCTGCGTCAGGTGCGCGACCGCGACACCGGAATGGCTCTCAACGCGCTGCGTGGCCGCCTCGAGGCGGCCTTTGCGGTACGGCGCGAGGAGCTCGAGCGGGAGGCGCTCGACCGGCGGCTGCGCGAGGAGGTCGTCGACGTCACCCTGCCCGGCGAGGGCGCTCGGCGGGGACACCTGCATCTCATCACGCAGATCCGACGGGAGGTCGAGGACGTCTTCCTCGGGCTCGGCTACCGCGTCGTCGACGGCCGCGAGGTGGAGACGACGTACTACAACTTCACGGCGCTGAACCTGCCGGCGTGGCATCCGGCGCGCTCGCCGCTCGCCTCCGTGTACCTGGACGAGGAGACCGTGCTGCGCACCGAGACGTCGCCATCGCAGATTCGCGTGATGGAGGCGGAGCAGCCGCCTGTCTACGTCGTCTCGCTCGGCCGGGTCTACCGGCGCGACACGCCAGACGCGACCCACGTGCCGATCTTCCATCAGGTGGAGGGTCTCGCGGTCGACCGCGGGATCACGCTGGCCGACCTCAAGGGGACGCTCCTCCATCTCATGCGCGCGCTCTTCGGCGAGGAGCGCCAGGTTCGCTTTCGCACCCACTTCTTCCCGTTCACCGAGCCGTCGATCGAGCCGGACGTCTCGTGCTTCCTCTGCGACGGCGAGGGCTGCGGCGTCTGCAAGCACTCCGGCTGGATCGAGATGGGCGGCTCCGGCATGGTCGACCCGACGCTCTACGGGTTCGTCGGCTACGACCCCGAGGAGGTGTCGGGCTTCGCGTTCGGGCTCGGCCTGGAGCGGATCGCCATGCTTCGCCACGGCCTGCCCGACCTGCGCCAGCTCTGGGAAAACGACCTGCGGCTCCTGCGCCAGTTCTGAGCCATGAAGGTTCCGCTCTCCTGGCTGCGTGAGTACGTCCCGTTCGAGACGCCGGCCGGCGAGCTCGCGCAGCGGCTGGCGGTCGCGAGCGCCGAGGTCGAGCGCGTGTACCGGGTCGGTGTCCCCGACGAGGACGGCAACCTCGGTCGCTTCCTCGTCGGCAGGGTCGTCGAGGCGGGCAAGCACCCGAACGCGGACAAGCTCCAGCTCTGTCGTGTCGACGTCGGGGAAGCCGAGGCGCGCCAGATCGTCTGCGGGGCCTGGAACTTCGGGGCCGGCGCGACCGTCTGCGTGGCGCTGCCGGGGGCGGTGCTCCCCGACGGGCGCAGGCTCGAGCGGGCAAAGCTCCGCGGCGAGCTCTCGGACGGGATGATCCTCGCCGAGGACGAGCTCGAGCTCGGGCCCGACCACACCGGGATCATCGTCCTCGAGGACGGCCATGAGCCGGGGACGGCGCTCGTCGATCTGATGCCCGTACGCGACGACGTGCTCGAGCTCGAGGTGACCGGGAATCGCCCCGATCTGCTCTCCGTCTACGGCCTCGCGCGCGAGGTGGCGGCGCTGCTCGACCGCCCGCTGGCGCCGCCGCCGGGACACGACCCACCCCGCGAGGGCTACGAGGCGGTCGAGATCGAGATCGACGACCTCGAGGGCTGCCCGCGCTACATCGGCAGGCTCTTCCGCGGCGTCGAGATCGGCGAATCGCCCTTGTGGCTGCGCTCGCGGCTCGTGCGCTCGGGGGTACGGGCCATCTCGAACGTCGTCGACGTCACGAACTACGTCATGCTCGCTCTCGGCAGCCCGCTTCACGTCTTCGACGCGGAGCGCCTGGCCGGAGGGCGCATCGGCGTACGGCGGGCCGAGGCCGGGGAGAAGCTCGTTACCCTCGACGGCGCCGAGCGAGCGCTCGAGCCCTCGGACCTCCTCATCACGGATGCCCTCCGGCCCGTTGCCATCGCCGGGATCATGGGCGGCCTCGAGTCGGAGGTCACCGAGACGACGACCGACGTCGTGCTCGAGGCGGCGAGCTTCGAGCCGGTCGGCATCCTGCGCACGTCCGAGCGGCTCGGTCTTCGCAGCGAGGCCTCGACCCGCTGGGAGAAGGGCGTCGACCCGCACCTCGCGGGGCAGGCTTCGGTGCTCGCGACCCAGCTGCTCGTCGAGACGTCAGGCGGTCGCTGGGTCGGCCACGCGGACGTCGGGGGCGAGCTTCCGTCCAGGCCGGTCGCGCGCCTGCGGCCCGCCCGTACGGACGCCGTCGTCGGGCTCGAGATCGACCCCGCCGAGCAGCGGGGCATCCTCGAGCGGCTCGGCTTCGAGATCGCCGGTGAGGGCGACGACTGGCGCGTGACCGTCCCGACCTGGCGCGCCCGCGACGTGACGCGCGAGATCGACCTCGTCGAGGAGATCGCACGCTTCAGGCTCGACGACGTCCCGTTCACGCTGCCCGCGCGGCGCGCGATGTTCGGCCGCCTCACGCAGGATCAGCGCCTGCGGCGCGTGGCGGAGGACGTCATGGCGGGCTGTGGCTTCTGCGAGGCCTACACATGGAGCCTCGTCGCGCGCGACCCGCGCCCAGACGCGCTGCGACTCCCCGTGCCGCTCTCCGCGGACCACGCGATCCTGCGAACGACCCTCGCCGAGGGCCTCGTGGCCGCGGCCCGCCACAACGCGGATCTGGGCAACGACGCGATCGCGCTGTTCGAGGTGGCGCGGGTCTACCTGCCTCCTCCCCCGGGTGAGCGGCTTCCGGAAGAACGGTGGCGCCTCGGAGGCATCTGCGAGGGCGGCTACTTCCGCGCCAAGGGCGCCGTCGAGGCTCTGCACGAGGCGCTCGGCATCGAAGCTCGCTTCGAACGGGGGGCGGAGGACGTCTCGTGGCTCCACCCCGGGGCGGCGGCCCGAGTGGACGCGGGCCTCGCCGGCGAGCTCCACCCGGCGCTGCTCGAGGGCTCCTGGGGGATCTTCGAGCTCGATCTGGCCAGGCTCTTTGCCGGGGTGCCCGAGCGAATCCTTTACGAAGACGTCGTGACCTACCCGGCGCTGCGCCAGGACCTCGCGTTCGTCGTCGGGGAGGACGTGCTCGCCGGCGACCTCGTACAGGTCGTCCGCGAGGCCGCCGGCGGGGAGTTGCGCGAGGCCCGGGTGTTCGACGTCTACCGCGGCGCCCCCATCCCCGACGGGAGCAAGTCGGTTGCGCTCCACGTCGTCTTCCAGTCCTCGGAGAAGACGCTCTCGGACGATGACGCCGGCGAGCTCCGCGAGCGCATCGTGGCCGCCGTCGCAGAGCGCCTCGGCGGCGAGCTCAGGGCCTAGCTCGATCGCCGCGGTCGAGGCGGAGCCTCGAGGGCCAGGAGGGGGTTCGACCAGCGGAGGCCCGGAAAGCGGGCGAAATCCGCGTCGGCGGAGCAGAGCTCGGCGCCGTGCTCGATCGCGAGGCCGGCGAGGTGTGCGTCCGTGGTGAGGTTTCCCGCCGTCCCGAGCGGCCCGAGCAGCGCCCGGAGGATGTCCGAATGCCTCGTCGTCGGGTGCACGACCGACGCGCTCGGCTGTGCGAGCCAGCCGTCGACCAGCCCGAAGGCCTCGTCGACGTCGAGCGGATGCTGGAAGATCCGCGGCTGAGTGCTCAGCCGAAGGACGGCGAGCAGCACCGACCACGCCAAGCCCACGGGCTCGGCTCCCGAGAGCACGTCCTCGAGCCATTTCCGCGCCCGCTCGTGATGTGGTGACGCCTCGTCGACGGCGTACAGGAGGAGATTCGCGTCGACGAGCTTCACTTGCGTAGCTCGAGCTTCCGCGCGATCTCGTCGTCCTCGAGCTGTGCCGCGAGCTGCAGCGCCTTGTCGAGGTCAATGCCGGGACGCAACTCCAGACGGCGGGTCGGCACGCGGTACCGGCGCGTGGGACGTCGCGTGGAGAGGCCCGCACGGAGAGTGCTGTTCAGCGCCTCCTTGAACGACACGCCGCGTTCGCGCGCTATGGCCTGCAAGCGGGCTGCCAGCTCGTCGTCGAGCGTCACTGTGGTCCGCATCGAAGCATCATAGCATCGACCGAGCGCACATCATGATGCTCAGGATGCAGCGGAGCGAAGGCCGGCCGCTACTCGTCCGAGAAGCCTCGCCGGCGTGCTCGCTCGAGGCGGCGGCGAGCGCCTCAGACGGCGCGCCCGCCCTCGCGCCAGACGGGGCCCTGTGTCAGGACGGGCGACGTGTCCGACTGGACGCGCAGCACCTTGAGCGACCCGGAGATCGGTTCCTCGTCCAGCCGCTCGAGGGCGCGGCGCGCCATCTGCGGGGACGCGCCGTAGCCGAACCGTCGGGCGACGCGAAAACGGAACACGGGCGGGGCGCCGTCGTGGAGGAACGGGTTGACCGGCCCGAGCAGAAGCGCGGCCCGCTCCACGTCGGCGGAGGAGACGAGTGAGACCTCGCCCTGCAGGTCCGACCAGTCGCCGGGGAGCGCCGCGACAGTCTCGTCCCAGGCCACGGCGAGGCTGGGCGCCGCCGCGGCTTCGCGCCGGGGGAGCACCTGGAAGGCCGCCGTGCCCGGGAGCGAGAGCCGTGCGTCGATGCCCTCCGCGTCGAGGCGGTCGAGCGCTCGACGGGCGGCGTCGGGGCTGGGGCCGCCGATCCCGCCGCGGTCGACCGTGACCCGGAACGCCGAGCCAGCCCGGCCGGGCGTGCACGAAGCGAGGACGAGCGCCGCCCTGTCCGCTTGCGACGCGTCTGCGATCGTCACGAGGATGAGCGCCTCCGACCAGCCGTCCGGAAGGGCGTCGAGGATCTCGTCGAGGCGCTCGCCGAGAGTCACGGGCCGATTGTACGACCCGCTCTGCTAGCGTGAGGCTCGTGGCAGGGGTCGAGCAGAAGGGCCACGCCCTCTCGCATGAGCGGCTCCTTCTCTTCCTCCGCGAGATGCTGCTCATTCGCCGCTTCGAGGAGAAGGTGGAGGAGCGCTTCCGGGCGGGAGACCTCGCCGGCTTCCTCCACGTGGCGATCGGCCAGGAGGCGGTTGCGGTCGGAGTCTGCCGCGCGCTCGAGGACGGCGACGTCATCGCCTCGACCCACCGTGCGCATGCGCACGCACTGGCCCAGGGCATGCACCCGAACGAGCTCATGGCGGAGCTCTACGGCAAGGTCGAAGGATGCAGCCGCGGCTACGGCGGCTCCATGCACCTGTACGACGTCGAGCACGGGCTCATCGGAGCGAACGCCGTGGTGGGCGGCGGGCTCCCTGCCATCACGGGCGCCGCGCTGTCGTTCAAGCTGCGCCGCGAACCGCACGTCGCGGTCGCGTTCTTCGGCGACGGCGCGACGAACATCGGCACGTTCCACGAGTCGCTCAACCTCGCACAGCTCTGGCGGGTGCCCGCCATCTTCGTCTGCGAGAACAACGGCTACGCGGAGTCGACTCCCGCCTGGCAGCAGCTCCCGATCGAGGATCTCTCCAAGCGCGCCGTCGCCTTCGGCATGCACACGATCGTCATCGACGGGCAGGACGTCGAGGAGGTCTACCGGGCTGCCCGGCGCGCGACCGCCTACGCGCGCGACGAGGCGAAGGGGCCAGTCTTCCTGCTTGCGAACACGTACCGGCTCACCGGTCACTACGTCGGCGACCCGCAGGTCTACCGGGCCCGCGAGGAGGTGCGCGAGGTGCGCCAGACGCAGGATCCGATCGACAAGCTGCGCGCGAAGGTCGCCATCTCGGACGAGGAGTGGGACGAGCTCGAGCGCGATGTCGCCGAGATCGTGGCCGCGTCGGTCGAGTTCGCGCAGAACGGCACCGACCCGCGGCCGGACGACGCCCTCAAGAACATCTATGCCTGACACTCCTCGCCGCCGGTCGCTCCCGCCGGGCGGAGCCCGGCTCCGCGAACGGCTGCCGCCGCTGGCCGCAGGATGCTTCGCGCTCCCCGCTCGGCCGTACTCCTATGTACTGTCCTCGCGTCTCACGCTCGCCTCCCTTGCCAGCGACGACCGAGGAGCGTCAGGTGCCTGACATTCCTAGCCGCCGGTCGCTCACGCCGGGCGGAGCCCGGCTCCGCGGCGACCGAGGAGCGTCAGGTGCCTGAGACGACGTATCGGGAGGCGGTCCGGGACGTCATGGCGGAGGCCATGCGGCGCGACCCGGACGTCTTCATCATGGGCGAGGACATCGCCGAGATGGGCGGCTCCATGGGCGTGACCCAGGGCATGCTGCAGGAGTTCGGCGCCGAGCGTGTGCGCAACACCCCGATCTCGGAGATGGCGATCGTGGGCGCGGGTATCGGAGCGGCCATGCAGGGCATGCGCCCGATCGTCGAGATCATGTACCAGGACTTCACGACTCTCGCGATGGAGCAGATCGTGAACCAGGCCGCCAAGCACCGGTACATGTCCGGCGGCCAGCTCAAGGTCCCGCTGACGATCCGGACCCAGGGTGGTGCGGGCTGGTCGCCGGGAGCACAGCACGCGCAGCAGCTCGAGGCGTGGTTCGTCCACGTGCCCGGTCTCAAAGTCGCATTCCCGTCCACGCCGATCGACGCACGCAACCTGCTCTGGAGCTCGATCTACGACGACAACCCGGTGCTCTTCTTCGAGCACAGACTGCTCTACCCGATCAAGGGCGAGGTGCCGGAGGAGATCGAGCCGCTCGAGTTCGGGATCGGCAGGCTGCACCGCGAGGGCGAAGACGTCACCGTCGTCGCCACCGGACGACTCGTCCACGAGGCGCTGAAAGCGGCGACGGAAGCCGAGGCCGACGGGATCTCCGTCGAGGTCTGGGATCCCCGCACGCTGCTGCCGCTCGACGAGGACGGCCTCGTCGATTCGGTCCGCAAGACGAGCCGCTGCGTCGTCGCGCACGAGGCCGTGACGCGCATGGGCTGGGGGGCGGAGGTGGCGGCGATCGTCCAGGAGCGCGCGTTCGACTACCTCGACGCGCCGATCGAGCGGGTAGGGTCGAAGTTCTGCCCGCTCCCGTTCGCGCCCGTCATGGAGCAGTTCGTCATCCCGCACGCCGCCGACGTCCTCGCCGCTATCCGCAGAACTGTCGGAAGGGAGACGTAGTGGTCGCTCCTGAAAGTACCGCGCGCCTTGCCGGCTGCGAACCGGCGCATGCCGGCGTCCTCGGTCGCGCCCGTAATTCGCCATTACGGGCGCTCCCTGCGTCCTTGGCCTGCTTGGTTCTCGCGCGGCAATGCATCACGGAACCTCCAGGAGAGACCACTAGGCATGGCGACCGAGGTCACGCTCCCGCGGCTCGGGCAGGGCATGGAGTCCGGCACGATCGTGCGCTGGCTCAAGTCGGAAGGCGACGCGGTCGACCGCGACGAGCCGCTCTACGAGCTCGACACCGAGAAGGTCACCCAGGAGGTCGAGGCGGGCGTGTCGGGAGTGCTGCTCAGGATCCTCGCGTCCGAGGGAAGCGAGATCGAGGTCGGCAAGCCGATCTGCGTGATCGGCGAGGCCGGCGAAGATATTCCGGCCGCGTCTGACGACGCGGCCGGAGATGGTGCGACCGCGGCCGAGGCTGCCGATGAGGCGGCGGCCGCCGAGGCTCGAGATGGCGCGGCCGAGCCCGAGGCGCAGGACGAGGCGCTCGCCGCCAGCGCCGAGGCTCCGTCGCCCGCTCCAGAGCAGGGGGACGAGCGCCGGGAGGGCCGCGAGGCCGCCGCAGCACAGGCCGAGGCGGAGGAGTCCGGAGGAGACGGGCGACAGGCGGCTCCTGCGCGCTCGCGACCAGAAGGTCGCGAGGGCGATAGAGGTCGCGAGGGCGAGCGACTAAAGGCGTCCCCGCTGGCGCGGCGCATCTCGAAGGAGCGCGGGATCGACCTGCGCCGCGTGACCGGGACCGGCCCCGACGGGAGGATCGTGGCGGAGGACGTCGAGCGCGCGGCCGCGGCGCCGCCGTGGGAGGCGAAGCCCGTCCCGCTCGAGGCGGCTGCGGAGACGATCGCGCTGACGAGCATTCGCCGGACGATCGCCAGGCGCCTCTCCGAGGCGTGGCAGGCTCCGCACTTCGCGGTCGCGCTGTCGGTGGACATGCGCCGCGCGATCGAGCTGCGCGAGCGGCTCGTCGAGCGAACCGAGGAGGGCGAGCCGCGGCCGACCTACTCGGACATCCTGACCAAGCTCGCCGCCCTCGCTCTGCTGCGCCACCCCGACGTGAACGCCCACTACGACGGGTCCGAGATCCATCGCTTCCGCACGGCGAACCTGGGCATGGCGGTCGCGATCCCGCAGGGCCTCGTCGTGCCCGTGATCAAGGGCTGCGAGCAGCTGTCGGTGCCCGAGATCGCCGCCGCGCGGGCGGACCTCGTCGCGCGGACGCGTTCGGGCGACCTGAAGCCGGACGACCTCGAGGGCGGCACGTTCACCATCTCGAATCTCGGCATGTACGGGATCGAGCGCTTCTTTGCGGTTCTCAACCCGCCGCAGGTGGCCATCCTGGCAGTGGGCGCGATCGAGGACAGGGTCGTCGCCGAGGAGGGCCAGCCCGTCGTCCGGCCTCGCATGGAGATGACGCTGTCGTGTGACCACCGCGGCCTCGACGGGGCGACGGCGTCCGAGTTCCTCGGCACCCTCAAGTCCTACCTCGAAGAGCCGGGCCTGGCGTTGTGAATCGCGGGCGGGCCAAGGCCCGCCCCTACATCCCACGGTACGATCGCGCTGACCAACACGCAATTCGAGGAGACCCTGCATGGAGTGTGACGTCGCCGTCCTCGGTGGCGGGCCGGGCGGCTACACGGCCGCCATCCGCGCGGCTCAACTGGGAGCGCGGACCGTCTGCATCGAGAAGGAGCCCGAGCTCGGCGGCACGTGCCTCCGCGTCGGGTGCATCCCGACGAAGGCGTGGGTACAGACCGCCCACGCGCTCAAGGAGGCCGAGGAGACGTTCGGCAAGCTGGGCGTCAGGGTCGGGGAGGCAGAGCTCGACTTCGCGGCCGCGAACGCCTGGAAAGCGGCTGTCGTCAAGCAGCTGACGCAGGGCGTCGCCGGCCTGTTCAAGGCCAACGGCGTGGAGTGGGTCAAGGGCACGGGACGCTTCAAGGACGCGAGCACGATCGCGGTCGAGGGGGGAGAGGACGTCTCGTTCGGGCAGGCCGTCGTCGCGAGCGGCTCGTTTCCGCTGCGTCCGCCGATCCCGGGCCTCGACTCGTCCCGCTGCGTCGACTCGACGGGACTTCTCGCGCAAGAGCAGGTGCCGCGCCGGCTCGTCGTTCTCGGCGGCGGGATCATCGGCTGCGAGTTCGCGTCGATCTTCGCCCGCTTCGGCTCCGAGGTGACGATCGTCGAGCTGCTGCCGAAGCTCATCCCGCAGGAGGACGACGAGGCCGCCGAGGAGCTCCGCAAGCACTTCGCGCGCCGCGGGATCGCGCTCCACCTCGAGTCGAGCTGCGAGAGCGTCGAGGAGCGGGAAGGCGGGCTGCTCGTGACGTTTGGCGGCGGCCAGACGGTGGAATGCGACCTCATGCTTGTCGCGACCGGTCGCGGGCCGCTCGTCGAGGGGATCGGGCTCGAGGCAGCCGGCGTCGCGTTCGACGCCAAGCGCGGGATCGCGACCGACGAGCGGCGTCGCACGAACGTCCCGAACATCTACGCGGTCGGCGACTGCGCCGGCTACTGGCAGCTCGCGCACACGGCCTTCCGGGAAGGCGAGGTCGCGGCCGAGAACGCCTGCGGTCACGACGCGGTCGTCGACAACCGCGGCGTGCCGAGGCCGATCTACACGGATCCCGAGATCGCGGCTGTCGGCCTCACCGAGCGCGAGGCGCGCGAGCAGCACGGCGACGATGTCCTCGTCGGCAAGTTCCCGTTCGCCGCCAACGGCCGAGCGCTGATGCAGAACGCCACCGACGGCTGGGTCAAGTCGATCCACGAGTCCCGCTACGGGGAGCTGCTCGGGCTCGTGATGGTAGGTCCGCACGTCACCGACCTGATCGAGGCCGGCGTCGTCGCCCTCGATGCGGAATCGACCGTGGAAACCGTGGCCGACGGCATGACCGCGCACCCCACGCTCTCCGAGGCGATCAAGGAGGCCGGGCTTCTCGCCCTGGGGCGGGCGATCCATCTACCGAATCGCAAGCGGACGACCGCGAGCGCATAGACTTGCGGGCCGAGGTCGGTCACCGATGAAGCTGAACACACGCGAGGCGATCATCGGCATCATCACGTACCGCGTTCTCAAGCACATGGTGACGCGGAAGTTGACGACGAAAGGGGGCATCGTGGCAACGAAGAAGAAGAAGGCGGGGATCATCGCGGCAATCGGAGCACTCATCGGCGCGCTGTTCTTCTGGCGGCAGCAAGAAGGCGAGCTCGGCCGAGCTCTGATCCGAGCCGGAAGCGCCCGGACGCGTCAGGGGCCGGATCTCGTCCGGCCCCGTCGGCCTGCTCTCTAGTCGGGGAGCTGCTCCCAGCGGACGATCTTGCCGTCCTCGACGGTGAAGACCGCCGTGTCGACCGTCGCCGGGGACGGGCACGCGAAGGTTCCGCGCTGATCGAGGAGAAACGTCGCGGTGACGCGGTTCTCGTCGCTCGACAGCGCGATGATCCTGCCCTGACAGGGCAGGCTCGCGTTGAAACGGGCGGCGTCGGCCTGGGTGTGGAGGACGACCTCCTCTCCCGTGCCCGACACCGCGATCGCGTCCGCGGCGAAGAGCGCCCCCGCGTCGCGGTCGAGGCCGTGGTTGAGCGCATCGCTCCACGACCGCACGACCTCCTCCGCCGAAACGCCGCCGCAGCCGGCCGCGCCGAGGACGAGAACGAGGGCCATCGACCCGGCGGGCCTGCGGCGTGCGCCCTTTCGCGGCGCGTCGCGGGGCGCAGGAGCGGCCCCACGGCCGGGTCAGCCGAGCTCCCGAGGAACGACGAACGCGTCGAGGGAGGCGGTCCCCGGCCCGAGCTCCCACCAGCCGCTAGCGCGGAACGAGAGCGAGGCGAGCGCGCCGGTCGGCACCTCTTCCGGGAGCGGCCGGCCGGCACCTGCGAGGAGCGCGAGGAGTTGCGCGGTTCCGGGGTTGTGGCCTACGAGCAGCACCGACTCCACCGAGGCAGGTACCTCCCGGAGGCGCGCGAGCAGCTCGCCCTCGGAGGCGCCGTAGAGGCGCTCGTCGAGCGTCACCTCCGGCTTGCCGAGGGCGGGCGCGACCCGCTCGAGTGTCTGCCGCGCGCGCAGCGCCGTCGAGCAGATGACGAGGTCGGGACGGATGCCCTCGCGCTCGGCGTAGCCGGCGATGCGCTTCGCGGCCTTGCGCCCGCGTGGCGCGAGCGGTCGCTCGACGTCCGAGAGCGACGGGTCGTCCCAGCTCGACTTCGCGTGACGGAGGAGGTAGAGGCGCTTCACGGCTCCCTATTCTGGCGGCTTCGGGCGATGTCCGACGCCTCGGCTCGGCCACCGGCGATCTCTGTCGTCCGATCAGGCAACGGTCCTGGGGTGTCCGGCAGGCGGGCGGGCTACAATCGCCGCTCGTGATGGCAGCCCCGTTCGTGCACCTGCACGTCCACTCCGAGTACTCCATCCTCGACGGGGCGTGCAGGATCCCGGATCTCGTCGCACGCGCGGCCGAGCTCGACATGCCGGCTGTGGCGCTGACCGACCACGGCTCGCTCGCCGGCGCAGTCGAGCTCTACCGGCACTGCGGCAAGGCCGGGATCAAGCCGGTGATCGGCTGCGAGGTCTACGTCTGCGACGACCGGAAAGCGCTGACCAAGGGCTACGCACACCTCACCCTGCTCGCCGAGTCGGGCGAGGGCTACGAGAATCTGATCAGGCTCGCCTCGGCCGGCTACCTCGAGGGCTACTACTACAAGCCGCGGGTCGACTGGGAGCTGCTGTCCGGTCACGCGAAGGGTCTGATCGCGCTGTCGGGCTGCCTCTCCGGGCGGGTGTGCAAGGCGCTCGAGCGCGGCGCCGATGCCGAGGCCGAGGCAGAGCTCGTCCGGCTCGTCGACGTGTTCGGGCGCGACCAGGTCTTCGTCGAGCTCCAGGATGCCGGCCTGCCGGTCCAGCAGGAGGTCAATCCCCGGCTCGTCGCGCTCGCGCAGAGAACCGGGATCCCGCTGGTCGCCACCGGCGACATCCACTACCTGCGCCACGAGGACGCGACGGCGCACGAGGCCCTCCTCTGCGTCCAGTCGGGCGACACCCTCACGAACCCCGGCCACTGGCGCTTCGAGACCGACCAGTTCTACTTCAAGACCCCCGACGAGATGTGCTCGCTCTTCGCCGCACACCCGGAGGCGATCGCGCGAACGCTCGAGATCGCCGAACGCTGCGCGGTGACGATCGAGCTCGACCGCATCCTGCTGCCGACGTTCCCCACCCCGGACGGAAGAGACGCGTTCGAGTACCTCGTCGAGCAGTGCGAGCAAGGTCTCGCGAGGCGGTACGGGCAGGAGACGCCCGAGCTCCGCGAGCGTCTCCAGTTCGAGCTGAGGACGATCCGCGAGATGGGCTTTGCGGATTACTTCCTGATCGTCGCCGACTTCGTGGGCTTCGCGCGCAGGAACGGGGTCGGGGTGGGGCCGGGCCGGGGGTCGGCCGCGGGCTCCCTCGTCGCGTACTGCCTCGAGATCACGGACCTCGACCCGCTCCGCTACGAGCTCCTCTTCGAGCGCTTCCTGAACCCGGGTCGCAAGACGATGCCGGACATCGACATCGACTTCAGCGTCAACGGCCGTGACCGGGTGATCGACTACGTCGCCGAGAAGTACGGCCGCGACCGCGTGGCGCAGATCATCACGTTCGGGACGATGGCGGCCCGTGCGGCCGTGCGCGACGCCGGACGCGTCCTCGACATCCCCTACGGCACCGTGGACAAGGTCGCGAAGCTGATCCCCGAGGGGCCGAAGGTCTTCCTCGAGGACAACCTGAAGCCCGGCGCCGAGCTCCGGCAGGCGTACGACGCCGACGAGATCGTCCGCCAGATCGTCGACCTGGCGAAGCCGCTCGAGGGCCTGGTACGCCAGGACTCCATCCACGCCGCAGGCGTCGTCATCGCCGACCGGCCGCTCGTCGAGGTGGTGCCGCTGCAGCAGAAGGGCGTCGACGCGGAGGTCGTCACGCAGTTCGCGATGCAGGACGTCGAGGCGCTCGGCCTGCTCAAGATGGACTTCCTCGGGCTCAGGAACCTCGACGTCATCGACACCGCGCTCGAGCTGATCGACGGCGCCGATGCCCGCGACCTGGCGCAGCTCCCGCTCGACGACGCCAAGACGTACACGATGCTCGCCCGGGGCGACTCGAGCGGCGTCTTCCAGTTCGAGTCGTCGGGCATGCGCGAGGCGCTCCGCCAGGTCAAGCCGACGGAGTTCGAGGATCTGATCGCGCTCGTGGCTCTCTACCGACCGGGCCCGATGGCCTACATCCCCGTGTACGCGAAGCGCAAGCACGGCCAGGAGCAGGTGTCCTTCGCCGACCCGCGCCTGGAGCCGATCACCGGCCCGACCCACGGGATCTGTATCTACCAGGAGCAGTACATGGAGATCGCCAAGCAGCTGGCGGGCTTCTCGCCTGCCGAGGCCGACGATCTCCGCAAGGCGATCGGCAAGAAGATCCACTCGCTGATGGCGTCGCTCAAGGACAAGTTCGTCCAGGGCTGCGTCGCGAACCGCATCGAGCCGAAGGTGTCGGAGCAGCTCTGGAAGGACATGGAGCAGGCGCAGGACTACTCCTTCAACAAGTCGCATGCGGCCTGCTACGCCCTCATCGCGTACCGGACCGCCTACCTCAAGGCCAACCACCCGGCCGAGTACATGGCCGCGCTCATCTCGTCGGTCATGAACACGAAAGACCGCGTGCCTTTCTACGTCTCCGCCTGCGAGGAGATGGGCATCGAGGTGCTGCCGCCGGACGTCAACGTCTCCGCCTCGGACTTCGCCGTCGTCGAGGGAAAGATCCGCTTCGGCTTGAACGCCGTCAAGAACGTGGGCGAGAACGCGGTCGAGGCCATCATCGCCGCGCGCGCGACCGCGGGCCCGTTCGTGTCCCTCTGGGACTTCTGCGAGCGTGTGGATCCGCAGGTCGTGAACAAGCGCGCGCTCGAGAGCCTCGTCAAGAGCGGTGCGCTCGACTCGACGCGAGGCTCCCGCCGGGGGATGCTCCACGTGCTGGAGCAGGCGCTCGCGCTCGGCAACCGCTACCACGCCGACCGGCTCACCGGACAGGGCTCGATCTTCGACCTCGGATCACCGGACGCCGAGGTCGACACGAAGCCCGTGCGCCAGCACCAGCCCATCGCCACGGAGGAGTTCGACAAGCCCGAGCTGCTGGCTCTCGAGAAGGAGTCGCTCGGCCTGTGGGTGTCGGAGCACCCGCTCCAGGGAGTGCGCGAGGCGCTGAGACGCAAAACGGATCTGCCCATCGGCGAGCTGGCGAGCCGCCGCGACGGCGACTTCGTGACCGTGGGAGGCATCGTCGGAGCCATCCGCACGGTCACGACGCGCAAGGGCGATCCGATGGCGTTCGTCCGCCTCGATGACCTCTCGGGGTCGACCGAGGTGATCGCGTTCAACTCCGCGTACGCCGCGGCCCGCGAGCTCCTCGAGGCCGACAGGGTGCTGCTCGTGAAGGGCAGGGTCGACCACAAGGATGGCGAGACAAAGCTCGTCGCGGTGGAGGTCAGCGCGTTCGACGCCACCGCGTGGGAGACGCGCAGGTCGGAGGTGCGGCTGCGGGTGGATGCGCGCCGCGCCGGCGCGTCGGTCATCGGGGAGCTCGCCGCCGTCGTGCGCGACTTCCCCGGAGAGGCCCGCGTCGTGGTCGACCTCGAGATGAGCGAGGGCCCGCGCACGTACGTGCTGGGGCCGTCCTACACCGTGCGACCCGAGTCCGACTTCTTCGCCGAGGTGAAGGCGCTCCTCGGCGAAGCAGCGGTCGTGGCCTAGCCGGCCGCCTCCCGGATCACTCTTCCGGCGCTGCGACCTCCCGACCGGGGAGGGCACGCTGCCCCTTCAGGGGGATCAACAATCGACGCCCGCAGCCGTTCTCCTCCGTATAGCGAAGGGCTTAGGCCCACGGATCAGGGAGGATCCCATGGCCAGTGTCGACATCGAGCTCGAGGGGCGGCGCCTATCCGAGGAGGAGCGTGTGATCCAGTGGCGGCTCGAGGAGCTCGAGCGAGCAGGATACGACCAGGTGGATGCGCTCGAGCTGGCGCTCGCGGGCGACGTCGATCTGCACCGCGCCACGTGGCTGGTGCGCAGTGGCTGTCCGCACGCCGTGGCGTGCCGCATTCTCCTGTAAGGCGTTTGGCGGGTCGCCGGGGCACGGGACGGGCTGCCCGTCCGAAGTGGGCGGTAGCCTGCCCGAGAATTTAAAGGGGACGTTAAATGCGTGCGCGCCCGTGAACCGACGTGCGGCGAGGGCGGGAACAGCGAGTAGGATCAGATAGAGATGCCAGCCACCGAGACAGACGTCGTCCAAGAATCCGAGCTCGCCAGAGTCGTCGACTGGCGCCTGCGCGCGCTGCGCCGAGCCGGCTACGGGGACGAAGGCGCTCAGGGCATCGCCGAGCGGGTCGAGATCGACCTCCACCGAGCGATCGACCTTCTGCGCAGCGGCTGTCCCGAGGAGACCGCGCTCCGCATCCTGCTCTGAGGCACTCCCTGCGGGAGCGCTTCCGCCACGGTCGTGCCGCTGACGGGGCTGCCGGGCCTCTGCTGCGAGAATGAGCCGCGTGACCGAGCTGCTCGCCTCCATCCCGAGCCCCGGGCGCAGCGTGTTCGAGCTCGGCCCGCTTACCCTCCGTGCGTACGGCCTGCTGCTGCTGGCGGGGATCGTGGCGGCGCTCCTCCTCTCCGGCAGGCGGTGGGTCCGGTGGGGTGGCGACTGGGACCTGGTCGTGCGCTGCTCGATGTGGGGCGTCGGCTGGGGGATCGTCGGCGCCCGTCTCTACCACGTGATCACGAGCTGGAACGAGGTCCCGGACGAATGGTGGGGCGTCTTCGCGGTCTGGAAGGGCGGGCTCGGGATCTGGGGCGGCATCGCCGCAGGCGTCCTGGCCGGTGCCATCGTCGCCCGCCGCGCGGGTGCCAACGTCCCGCTGCTCGCCGATGCGTTCGCCCCCGGGATTCTGCTGGCGCAGGTCATCGGACGCTTCGGGAACTACTTCAACCAGGAGCTGTTCGGCAAGCCCAGCGACCTGCCCTGGGGCGTCGAGATCGACCTCGCAAACCGGCCCGCGGGCTACGAGCAGGCCGAAACGTTCCATCCGGTCTTCTTCTACGAGAGCCTCTGGAACCTGATCGGGGTGCTCGGTCTCATCGCCGTTGGTCGTCGCCTGAAGCCGGGCGGGATCTTCTCGCTCTACGTGATGTGGTACGCGCTAGGGCGCCTCGCCTGGGAGGAGCACCTGCGTATCGATCCGTCGCACCACATCGCCGGCCTGAGGCTGAATCTGTGGATCGCGATCGGCGTCTTCCTCGTCGGTCTGGCCGGCCTCGTGTGGACGCAGCGTCGCGAGGGTCCCGTGGCGGCCGAGGCCAGCGTCCGCGCGGCCGGCTAGAGTCGCCGTCGGTGAGCGCGCTTCCGGTCCGCGAGCTCGAGCTGGATCTCGACGCGTTCGAGGGCCCGTTCGACCTGCTGCTGACGCTCGTGCTCAAGGAGGAGCTGCCGCTCGCAGACGTCCAGGTCGCCGAGGTCGTTCTGGCGTTCGTCGAGCGCTGGGCGAGCGCGGCCGGTGACGAAGGCCCGGCCCCGTCCCTCGAGGCCGCCGGCGAGTTCCTCGTCCTCGCTGCCGCGTTGCTCGAGCTGAAGGCGCGCGAGCTGTTCTCGGACGAAGGCGAGCTCGGGCTCGAAGACCTCGATCCCGACGAGGCAGCCGCCGAGCTGGCGCAGCGGCTCGCCGAGTACCGGCGCATCAAGGCCGGCGCGACCTGGCTGGAGCAGCGCCTGGCGGAGGAGTCCAACCGCTTCTTCAGGCTCGGCCCGCCGCCGCTTGCGCCCAGGCCGGAGCGTCCGCTCGCACCGCAGGAGGCGGCAGCTCTCGCCGCCGCGCTCCGCGCCCTCGCCGCCGAGCCTCCCAGCCCGTCGCTTGCGCACCTGGCGCTCGAGCTGCCGCCGGTCGAGCGCTTCCTCGAGCGCTTCCGAGCGCTCGTGCGCGCGCGCTCCGGGTTTCGCTTCGACGACGAGGTCGCCGGGCTCTCGCGCCTCGAGCAGGCGGTCGCGTTCGTCGCCCTGCTCGAGCTGCGCAAGGCCGGCGAGGTGCGTCTCGACCAGACTGCCCCGTTCGCGCCGATCGCGGTTTCCGCGATCTCGCCGGACCGGCAGCGCGCGCTCACCACCGCGTAGCCGCCGTTCAGCCCCTCGGAGGTATCTCGTAGTCCGCCGCGCTCGCTAGGCTCATCCGGAGGAGTGGCGTAGTGGCTGGCGAAACGGATGACGTGGGAATCCTCGGCGAGTCGCCGGCTGCCACGCTGCCCCGCCAGCTCTACGTGGTCGACAGCCCGATCGACCGTCTTGCGCGCACGGTGGAAGCGCTGCTCGTGGTGGCGCCGAGGCCGCTGGCGCTCCAGGAAATCGCCGAGGCTGCGGGCGACGACGTGGAGCGGGTCGAGACGGCGCTCGGGCTCGTGGCCGCGCGGTTCCGCGAGGGTCGCAGCGGGATCGTGCTCGAGCATGTCGCCGGCGGCTACGCGTTCCGCGCCGCGCGCGAGGCCGCCGAGGCATGCGCGCGCCTCGTCGAGCGGCCGGTGCAGCGCGGCCTGTCGCAGGCGGCGCTCGAGACGCTCTCGATCGTCGCGTACTGCGGGCCGTCCTCGCGGCCCGAGATCGCCCGGATCCGCGGCGTCGCAGCCGACTCCGCCGTCGAGGGACTGGTCGAGCGGGGCCTCCTCGCAGAGGCGGGGCGGGACGCGGACGGCGGCGCGATGCGCTACAAGACGACGGTGCTCTTCGAGCGGGTGTTCGGGCTGACAGGCCTCGCCGAGCTTCCCGCACTCGACGATCTCGCCGGCGACGCGACGGATCTGCGCGAGCGCCTCGAAGCGGTCGCGGGTCGCCGGGGCGCGTAGCCAGGCGCAGGCGGGCCGGATGAGATCCGGCCCCTACAGGATCAGGATCGCGCTCTGGGCCGGTCGGGGCCGGCCCCTACAGACCGCGGATGATGTTCTCGGCCTCGTCCCGCGTGAAGGCCCGGAGCGTCTCCGTCGTCACGTTGCCATCCTTCGTGATGCCCACGAGGATCTGCGTCGCGGTCTCGTCGTCGGGCGCCTCGAAGATCTCGACGACGTCGTAGCGCCCGAGCGTGACGAAGACGTCGATCAGCCTGCCGCCACGTTTCTCGATCTCGCGCTCGCCCTCCTCGAGCCGGTCGCGCCACGCCGGAAGGCCTCCCAGGCCCCTCGACGTCCACTTCATGAGCGAGATGTACACGGGCATGGCCGCGTAATCATGCACGCTTAGTTTCGGAGCCGCTTCAGCGTGAAGGCTTGTACCGCCGGGCCGCGTTGCGCGGCGCCCTGCTGCGTCCTCGGTCGCACACGTATCCTCCGGATACGCGCGCTCCCTGCGTTCTTGCATCGCATCCACGCAACGCACCCCAGCGGCGAAGCTTCAACCTGAAACGGCTCCATCGAAATGCGGATCAATGCCTACCTCGCCAGGGCCGGAGTCGCATCGCGGCGTGGCGCCGAGGAGCTGATCCGGTCCGGGCGCGTCGGAGTCAACGGGCAGGTAGCGGAGCTCGGGACGATCGTCCGCACGGGCGACCGGGTGGAGCTCGACGGGAGGCCGCTCGCGCCGGAGCCGCTGGCCCATGTCCTGTTGCACAAGCCCGCGGGTGTCGTCACGACGGCCCGTGATCCGCAGGGACGGCCGACGGTGGTCGGCCTGGTGGCCCATCCGCTGCGTGTCGTGCCGGTGGGCCGTCTCGATGCCGACACCACCGGGGCGCTGCTACTCACGAACGACGGTGCCCTGGCGCACCGGCTCGCCCATCCGCGCTACGGCGTGGAGAAGGTGTACGAGGCGGACGTGCTCGGCGTGCCGGACCCCACCGACCTCCAGCAGCTGCGGGAGGGCGTCGAGCTGGAGGACGGCCGCACTTCGCCGGCGAGCGCCCGCCTGCTCGTACGAAGGCGGGAGCACGCGATCGTGGAGCTCGTCCTCCACGAGGGGCGCACCCACCAGGTCAAGCGGATGCTCGAAGCCGTCGGGCACCCGGTGCGTCGCCTGCATCGTCCCCGCTACGCCGGCCTCGACCTCGGCGGGCTTGCTCCGGGTGAGTGGCGCGAGCTGTCCCGCGCGGAAGTGGCGCGCCTGCGCCGTGTGGTCGCGCAGCCGAGGGCGAGGCTTCAGGGAGCGACGAAGCCCAGCCGCTCGTAGGCGAGCGCGAGCGTCTGCGAGGCGATCGCGCCCGCCTTGCCGGCGCCCTTCGCCAGGAGCGCCCGCAGCTCGCCCGGATCCGAGCGCAGCTCGGCATAGCGCGCCTGTATGGGCGTGACGAGCTCGACGACGGCCTCCGCGACGTCGGCCTTGAATGCCCCGTAGCCCTGGGCGTCGTAGCGAGCCTCGATCGCCTCGGGCGCCTCTCCGGTCGCGGCGGCGAGGATCTCGATCAGGTTCGTCACGCCGGGCTTCTCGGGCGAGCGGACGACTTCTTTTCCCGAGTCGGTGACGGCCGAGCGGATCTTGCGGCGCAGGCTGTCGGGCGGCTCCAGCAGCCGCAGGACGCCCGCGTCGGTCGCGGCGGACGTCGACATACGGCTCGTCGGGTCCTGGACGTCCATGATCTTGGCGCCGATCTCGGGGTACGTGCCCTCGGGCACCGTGAAGGTCTCGCCGAAGCGGTTGTTGAAGCGCTGGGCGATGTCCCGAGCAAGCTCGAGATGCTGGCGCTGGTCCTCGCCGACCGGGACGGCGTCGGCCTGGTAGAGGAGGATGTCGGCCGCCTGCAGGACGGGATACGTGAGCAGGCCCACGCCGAAGCCCTGCTCCCTGGCCGACTTCTCGCGGTACTGCGGCATGCGGCGCAGGTCGCCGTACGGCGTCATGCACTCGAGCACCCAGGTGAGCCGGGGGTGCTCGGGCACGTGGCTCTGGACGAAGAGCGTCGAGCGGTCAGGATCGATCCCGCAGGCGATCAGGAGAGCAGCCAGGTTCAGGGTGGACTCGCGCAGCTCGTCGGGGTCCTGCGGGACGGTGATCGCGTGCAGGTCGACGATCGGGTAGAAGCAGTCGGCCTCGTCCTGCTGCGTAACCCAGCGTTGGATAGCCCCGACGTAGTTCCCGAGGTGCTTGTCGCCGGTTGGCTGGATGCCGGAGAGGATGCGCATGGTGGCGCTGATTCTCCCACAACCTGCGATTTGGACCGGCATCTGTCCAGCGCGGCCCTGCGAGCCGATGGCGGCTGCGACGCGTCGCGATTCTGCGTCCGCGATCGCATCCGTATCCTCCGGATACGAACGCTCCCTGTGTTCTTGCCTCGCTTGCGTTTCGCCGCCAGCGACGGCGCCATCCGCGCTTGACAGACCCCTACACTCCCCACCATGGCCGTGGTCGACTCTGCTTGGTCTCCCTCCTCCTGGCGAGACCTGCCGGCACGGCATCAGCCGGAGTGGCCGGACCAGGAGGAGCTGGCGGTGGCGCTCGCCGAGCTCGCGCGGATGCCGCCGCTCGTATTCGCAGGCGAGGCTCGCGCCCTCCGCGAGTCCCTGGCCGAGGTGGTCGCGGGGCGGGCGTTCCTGCTGCAGGCCGGCGATTGCGCCGAGTCGTTCCACGACCCGAGCGCACCGACGATCCGGGAGAAGCTGAAGATCCTGCTCCAGATGGCGGTCGTGCTGATGTACGGCTCCACCCTTCCGGTCGTCAAGGTCATGCGGATCGCGGGTCAGTTCGCCAAGCCGCGCTCGGCGCCGACCGAGCGGGTCGGCGACCTCGAGCTCCCGTCGTTCCTCGGGCACATGATCAACGGCGAGGACCCGACATTCGAGGCCCGCACCCCCGATCCCGCGCGCATGGTGCGCGCCTACCACCAGTCGGCTGCGACCCTGAACCTCCTGCGGGCGTTCACGAAGGGCGGCTTCGCCGACCTCATGCGCGTCCACGAGTGGAATCAGGCGTTCGTGACCGACTCGGCCGAGGGCCGGCGCTACGAGCGGACGGCAACCGAGATCGAGCGGGCCTTGCGCTTCATGGCCGCCTGCGGCATCGACCTCGCCGGCGAGCGGCAGCTGCACGAGGTGGACGTCTGGACGAGCCACGAGGCGCTTCTGCTCGACTACGAGGAGCCGCTGACCCGCAAGGACTCGACCACCGGCGACTGGTACGACTGCTCCGCTCACTTCATCTGGATGGGCGAGCGGACCCGTCAGCAGGACGGCGCCCACGCGGAGTTCTTCGGCGGGGTGCACAACCCGGTCGGCGTCAAGCTCGGCCCGGAAGCGGCGCCCGGGGATGCGATCGCGCTGTGCGAGCGACTGAATCCCGACCGCGCGCCGGGGCGGCTCACGCTGATCGTCCGGATGGGCGCCGAGCGCGTCGATCAGCTGCTGCCGCCGCTGCTGCAGGCCGTCCGCGCAGCGGACCACCCGGTCGTGTGGGTCTGCGACCCGATGCACGCGAACGGCTTCGTGACGGCCACCGGCGTCAAGACGCGTCACTTCGACGCGATCATGGCCGAGATCGAGGGCTTCATCGCATGCTGTCGCGCCGAGGGCGTCTGGCCCGGCGGCGTCCATCTCGAGTACACGGGCGAGGACGTGACCGAGTGCCTCGGAGGCCCCTCCGGCGCCGTGCTCGAGGAGCAGCTCTCCCACCGCTACGAGACGCTCTGCGATCCGCGGCTGAACGCCCGCCAATCGCTCGACGTCGCGTTCCGGTTGGCGGAGCTCATGCGGCAGGCCTAGCTGACGGTAGTGGTCGAGCGGCTCGCCATTGTCGGCACCGGGCTGATCGGTGCCTCCGTCGGGCTCGCTGCGCGCCGCGCGGGCACGCAGCGCGTCACTGGCTGGGATCCGGACGGGCGCGCGCTCGCAGTGGCGACCGAGCGGGGTGCCGTGTCAGACGCGTGCGCCTCGCTCGAGGACGCTGTCGAAGGCGCCGAGCTCGCCGTCGTCGCCGCGCCAGTCGCGACGCTCGTCGCCGAGGTGGCCGCGACGCTCGCCGCGAGCCCCGAGGCGTGCACGGTCACCGACGTCGGCTCGACCAAGGGCGGCGTCTCCTCGGCCGTCGCCGACCGCGTGCGCTTCATCGGCGGCCATCCGGTCTGCGGCTCCGAGGCCCGCGGCCCGGAACATGCCAGCGCGGAGCTCTTCCAGGGCGCAACCTGGTTCCTCACCCCGTTCGCGGAGACGGCGCCGGCCCGGTACCGGCTCGTGCACGGGTTCGTCGCCTCGCTCGGGGCCGTGCCGGTGGCGGTCGACCCGCATGCGCACGATCGGCTGCTCGCGCTCACGAGCCATCTACCGCACGCGATCGCCAACCTGCTCCTGAACCAGATGGGCTCGACGCGCGTCGACGGGCACGAGGCGCTGGCGGCGGCGGGCGGCTCGCTCAGGGACATGACCCGTGTGGCCGGAGCGAACCCGCGGATCTGGGTGGACATCTTCCTCGACAACGCGGACTCGCTGCGGACGGCGCTCGCCGAGCACCGGCGGCGCGTGGAGGAGCTCGAGCGAGCCCTCGAGCAGCGCGATCCCGGCTACCTCGCACGCTGGATCGGCGAGGCGGCCGTGAACCGCCGCCGCCTGCTCGAGCAGGCCTACCCGGATGCCGGCGCGCTCCACCGCCTCCAGGTGCACGTGCCCGACCGTCCCGGCGTGCTGTCGGGAATCACGCAGGCGCTGGGCGCCGAGAAGATCAACATCGAGGACTTCGACCTCACCCACATGACCCCCGAGCGCGGCGGCACGCTCGAGATCCTCGTCTCCGGCGAGGGCCAGGCGCACCGAGCCGCCGACCTGCTCGAGGCCCAGGGCTACTCCGTCATCGTGGCCGCCGAGTTCGAGGAGGGCGAATGACCCCGGTCACCGCGCCAGGCGGCCAGTGGCGTGAGGGTGGAGCCGGCCGTGAGCGTGAGGGGGGACCTCAGAGTCCCGGGAGACAAGTCGATCTCCCATAGAGCCGTTCTCCTGGGAGCGGTCGCCGACGGCGAGAGCGAGATTCGCGGGTTCGGGCGCTCCGCCGACACGCTGTCGACGGTGCAAGCGGTCGCCGCGCTCGGAGCGGCCGTGAGCGACGAGAACGACGTGATCCGCGTCGGCGGCGTCGGGCTCCGCGGGCTCGGACCGCCCCGAAGCCCCATCGACTGCGGGAACGCCGGCACCCTCATGCGCCTGCTCCCGGGCCTGCTCGCCGGCGCGGAGGGGAGCTTCGAGCTCGTCGGCGACGAGTCCCTGTCCCGGAGGCCGCTCGAGCGGGTCGCGGCCCCGCTGCGGCAGATGGGCGCCTCGGTCGAGACGACGGATGGCCACGCACCGCTCCGGATCGAGGGCGGGGCGCTGCAGCCGATCCGCTTCGAGTCTCCGGTGGCGAGCGCACAGGTCAAGTCGTGCGTGCTCCTGGCGGGGCTCTATGCGAACGGCGGCCCGACGACGGTGGTCGAGCCGGCCCCGAGCCGCGACCACACCGAGCGCATGCTGCAGGCTGCCGGGGCCCGTGTCGCGCGCCGGCCGCTCTCGGCCAGCGTCTGGCCGCCGGAGGCCCTGGCGCCGCTCGACATCGATGTCCCGGGCGACTTCTCCTCGGCGGCGCCGTTCCTCGTCGCCGCCACGCTGCTGCCCGACTCGGAGCTACGACTCCACGGCGTCGGCGTCAACCCGACCCGCATCGGGTTCCTGCACGTGCTGGAGCGCATGGGCGCCCGGATCTCTGCCTACAACCGGCGCAGCGTGGGCGGCGAGCCCGTCGCCGACCTCGAGGTGCGGTCGGCAGATCTCACCGCGACGGACGTGGCGCCGGCCGAGGTGCCGCTCCTGATCGACGAGTTGCCGCTCTTCGCCCTCTGCGCCGCACACGCCCACGGGGAAAGCGGGGTGCGCGGCGCGCAGGAGCTGCGCGTCAAGGAATCGGATCGGATCGAGTCGGTCAGCCGGGCGCTGCGCGCCGTCGGCGTGCGTATCTCCGAGAGCCCGGACGGGTTTCGCGTGCGCGGCGTCCCGACCCGACCGCACGGCGGCGCGGCGGTGGAGACGGAGGGCGACCACCGCATCGCGATGGTGGGAGCGCTGGCCGGGCTGGCGTCGCGGGAGGGAGTCGAGGTGCGCGACGGAGAATGCGTCGGCGTGAGCTTTCCCGGCTTCTTCGATGTGCTCGACTCGCTCGCGCTACGGTGAGGCCCGAATGATCGTCGCGATCGACGGTCCGGCCGGTGCCGGGAAGAGCACGGTCGCCCGCCGGCTGGCGGAGCGTCTCGGCTTCGCGTACCTCGACACCGGCGCGACGTACCGCGCGCTGACGTGGCTCGCCCTCGCACGCGACCTCCCGCTCGACGACGGCTCCGCGTTGGCCGAGCTCGCCCGCGCGCACCCGGTGTCGTTTGCGTCCGGGGCGGTCGAGATCGCCGGGTCGGACGTCACGGCCTCGATCCGCGAGGCGCGAATCGAGCAGGCAGTGTCGAGCGTCGCGAGGCACGGCGAGGTGCGCGCGGTCATGCGGGAGCTCCAGCGCTCGCTCGCGGCGGAGCGGGACTCGGTCGTCGAGGGGCGCGACATCGGCTCCGTCGTCTGCCCCGCCGCAGAGGTCAAGGTGTACCTCGTCGCCGACGTCGCCGAGCGCGCACGCCGCCGGCGCGTCGAGCGGGGCAAGGAGGCCGGCGACATGGCCGTGAAGCTGGCCGATCGGGACGCGCGCGACTCGGAGCAGATGGCGCCGGCTCCCGACGCGGAGCGGATCGACACGACCGACCTGAGCGTCGATCAGGTGCTCCAGCGGATCGAGGCGCTCGTCCGGGCGCGGAGAGCGGCGTGAGCGACCAGCGCGACGGGCCGCTGCGGGACGCGCTCGTCCCCCTCGTCTGGTGGACGGTCGGGAAGGGCGTCTTCGGGACACTCGCCTGGACGGCCGGGCGGCTCAAGGCGTACGGGCGGGAGCGCGTGCCTCGCGAAGGCGGCCTTGTACTCGCCATGAACCACTTCAGCTACATGGATCCGGCGGCGTTCGGGGCGGCTTGTCCGAGGCGGATCGTGTTTGCGGCCAAGATCGAGGCGCATCTCCTGCCCGGCGTTGGCCAGCTCATCCGCTCGCACGGCACGCTGTCGGTGCGGCGAGGGGAGTCCGACAGGGACGCGCTTCGGCGCATGCGCGCGACCGTGCGCGACAACGATCTCCTGGGGATGTTCGTCGAGGGGACGCGACAGCGCAGCGGCGTCCCGGGCGAGGCGAAGCCCGGCGCGGCCATGATCGCGATTCACGAGGGCGTGCCGGTGCTACCCGCCGCCGTCCACGGCTCCCAGTACTGGAACTGGAACCTCGAGCCCGTCTCGGTCGCCTTCGGAGAGCCGATGCGCTTTCACGACTATCCCCGCAGCGCCGCCGGGTACCGTCAGGCGACGGAGGAGCTCATGATCGAGATCCGCCGGCTGTGGGAGTTCCTCGTCCTCATGCACCGGCTGCGCCGGCCGAACGCCACGCCGCCGCGACGGGCGGACAGGAGCGTGAGCGCGTGATCGGGAGCGTCGCCGTGGTGGGCTTCCCGAACGTCGGCAAGTCGACGCTCGTCAACCGGCTGACGGCGACGCGCGAGGCAGTCGTGTTCGAGACGCCCGGCGTCACGCGCGATCGCAAGGAGGTGGTCTGCGAGTGGAACGGCGAGCGCTTCGGGCTGATCGACACCGGTGGCGTCGATATCGCCGACTCCTCGCCGATCACGCGCCAGGTGGCCGAGCAGGCCCGGCAGGCGGTCGACGAGGCCGACCTGGTGCTCCTCGTCGTCGACGCGAAGGCAGGTATTACGCCCGGCGACGAGGAGGTGGCGGACATCCTGCGCCGGTCCGGCAAGCGGGTCGTCGTCCTCGCGAACAAGGTCGACGACCCGCGGCGAGACCTGGAAGCGGTCGAGTTCCACCGACTCGGGCTGGGCGAGCCGTTCCCCGTCTCGGCGCTGCACGGCCACGGAACCGGCGACCTCCTCGACCTCGTCGTCGACGAGCTCCGGCGGCTCCCGCCGGCGGGCCGCGCCGAGGTTGGCGAGGAGGCCATCCGCGTCGCGATCCTCGGCAGGCCGAACGTGGGCAAGTCGAGCCTCCTGAACGCGCTGCTCGGCGAGGAGCGCGTCGTCGTGTCGGAGACGCCCGGCACGACGCGAGACGCAATCGACACGATCCTCCGCCGTGGCGACACGACGTTCGTGCTGGTCGACACCGCCGGGCTGCGGCGCAAGCGCCGGCACAGGCAGGAGATCGAGTACTACTCGGAGCTGCGGGCACTGACCGCCGCCGAGCGCGCCGACGTCGCGCTCGTCCTCGTCGACGCGGCGGAGGGGCTCGTCGACCAGGATCTCACCGTCGCCGACGTCGGCCGCAAGGCGGGGTGCTCGACGATCGTCGTGCTGGCGAAATGGGACATCACCACGATCGCGGTGGAGGACGTGCGATCCCTGCTGGAGGCGCGCCTACGCCAGCGACCGCCGCTCGTCACCGTCTCGGCCGCCACGGGCCGCAACCTCGGCCGGCTGCTCGACCGCATCGAGGAGGTCTTCGCGAAGCACACCGGCCGCGTCGGGACCGGAGAGCTGAACCGCTTCCTGGGCGACCTCCGGTCGGCCAGGCCCGGGCCGGCGCGCAACGGCCGGCGGCTCAACCTCCTCTACGGCACCCAGGTGGAGTCCCGCCCGCCGCGCTTCCGCTTCTTCGTGAACGATCCCGGTCTCTTGACGCGCGATTACGCCTACTGGGTCGAGAACCGCATGCGCGATCGCTTCGCGCTCGCAGGGGTCCCCGTCGTGATCGACTTCGTGCGCCGGTCATGAACGTGGTTGTCATAGGTGGAGGTTCGTGGGGATCGGTGTTCTCCACGCTCGTCCGCGAACGCGGCCATGAGGTCACGCTCGCCTGCCGCGACCCGGAGCAGGCCTCCGCGATCGCCGCGACGGGCAGGAATCCGCGCTACCTGCGTGACGTCGACCTGTCGGGCATCGCCGTCACGACCGTCCCGGAGGCGCCGGTGGCGGAGGCCGATCTCGTCGCCGTCGCCGTACCGAGCCGCGCTTTCGCCGAGGTGACACGCGAGCTGCCGGGACGCTGCCCCGTGCTCGTGCTGACGAAGGGGCTCGACCCGGAGAGCGGCCGGCGCCTTTCGGAGCTCGTGCGGGATCGGCCGGTCGCGGTCCTCTCGGGCCCGAACCACGCCGAGGAGATCGGGCTCGGGCTTCCGGCGGCCACGGTCGTCGCAAGCGCGGACTCCGAGCTAGCGGTCGAGCTCCAGCACGCGCTCGTGTCGCCGGCCCTCCGCGTGTACGCCAGCGGGGACGTGATCGGGGTGGAGCTCTGCGCTGCCACCAAGAACGTCATCGCTCTCGCCGCCGGCGGGGTTGACGGCCTCGAGCTCGGCGACAACGCCAAGGCGGGCCTCATCAGCCGCGGCCTTCGCGAGCTCGCCCGCCTCGGCAGCGCCTGCGGGGCGCGCCCGGAGACGTTCTCCGGCCTGGCCGGCATGGGCGATCTCATCGGCACCTGCTGGAGCCGGCACAGCCGTAACCGCAGGGCCGGCGAGCTGCTCGTGCGCGGTCTGACGCCGGATCAGGCGCTGGCCGAGATCGGCATGACAGTCGAGGGTCTGACGACCGCGCCGGTCGTCCGCGACCTTGCCCGCTCGCTCGAGATCGAGCTCCCGATCACGGAGGCGGTCTGCCACGTGCTCGAGGGGACGGCGCCGCTCGGGCTCGTCTCAAGCCTTATGGCTCGGGAGCCGACAACCGAGTAGGTACTTTGGGAAGCGTGCGCAACTCCGTCCGGGTCACCCTCGCCGGCCTTGCGGCCGCCGCGCTCGCCGCCTGCGGCGGGGGAACAGGCACGCCCGGCTCGGGAACACCCGCCAGCGCGGAGCTTGTCGCGGAGGGCGTTCCCGTCTTCGTCGCGATCGACGGGAACTTCGACTCCGAGCAGTGGACGGCAGTCGAGGAGCTCCTCCAGCGCTTCCCCTCGGGCGGCGAGGCGCTCGACCAGCTCGTCGCGGAGCTGACCGAAGGAGGCGTCGACTTCGACACCCAGCTCAAGCCGGCACTCGGCCCCGAGGTCGCGATCGCGCTCACCGATCTGCCGCAGGAGGGCGATCCACCGGCCGTGCTGTTGACCCAGCCCGCCGATCCCGCCAAGTTCGAAGCGCTTCTGACGCGGTCTGACGAGCCGCCGGTCTGGCGGATCGTGGACGGCTGGTACATCGTTGCCGACGACGACGCGACGATCGAGGCCGCGCTCTCCGACGGAGAATCGCTGGCAGCGTCGGACGCCTTCGAGTCGGCCATGGAAGACCTTCCCGGCGACGCTCTCGTGCGTCTCTACCTGGACGGGCCCGCCCTGACCGAGACGGTCCACGAGGCGTCGGCGGGTGCAGTCGGAGCGGCAGCGCTCGGTCTCGACGCCGCGACGCTGGAGTCGCTGGCGCTCGCCCTCTCGGCGGAGCCCCAGGGCGTCCGCCTCGAGGGAGTTGCCCGCAGCGAGGGCGCTCCCGAGCTCGAGACCGGGTCGTCGGAGCTCGTCGACATCGTCCCCGCCGACGCCCTGGCGTTCGGAGCCGTCAACGGTCTCGACGACGGTGTGTCGAAGCTGCTCGCGGCCGTCACCGCGAGCAGCCCGGAGCTCGCCCAGGCGGAGCTCCTGCTCGGCATCTCGCTCGAGGACGACGTCGTGCCCCTCTTCGCCGGCGAGAGCGGGCTCTACGTTCGAGCCGGCGAGCCCATTCCGGAGGTGACGCTGCTGCTGTCCCCCGAGGATCCCGAAGCCGCGCTCGCGACGGTAGACAAATTGTTCGCGGCCGTGGCGGCGTTCGGGGCGCTCGGCGATGAAGACAGCACGGCGCAGCTCCCCGCGGAGCCGACGACGGTCACCGTCGCCGGCGTCGAGGCGAAACAGGTGCCGCTCGGCGAGGACGTCACGCTCACGTACGCGATCGTCGACGGCCGCATCGCTCTCTCGACGAGCGAGCAGGGGATCGCTGGCGTCGCCGAGGACGGGCCGAAGCTGGCCGACAGCCCGGCCTTCGACGAGGCCAGCGAGGCGGCAGGCCTCCCCGACGAGGCGCTCGGGCTCGTCTACCTCGATCTGAACGAAGGCATTGCGCTGCTCGAGGGGCTCGACGCGCTCGACGACGCCGATTCGGAGTCGATCGCGAACCTGCAGCCGCTCCAGTACCTCGTTCTCGGCGCGACCGGAAGCGGGGACGAGGCGCGCTTCACCGGCTTCCTCGGGATCGGCTAGCCGAAGCTCAGGCGGCGGGGCGCACGAAGAGGCCCGCCGCGGCGCGCTCGCCGATCGCCCGCTCGGCGCCTGCGATCCTGACAACGAACTGCCCTGCCTCGGGCTGCGCGCTTCGCACCTCGACCTCGGTGCCGGGCACGAGCCCTTCGTCGTAGAACCAGTGCAGCAGGGGCCCGTCGTGCTCCGCGAGCCGGACGATCGTGCCACGGGCGCCCGGCTCGAGGTCGGTGAGCACCGTCAGTTCGCGGTTCTCGGCCTGCTCGACGGCCGGGTCGACCGGCCAGCCGTGCGGGCAGCGGTCGGGGCTGCCGAGCCGCTCCGTCATCCGCTCGATCATGTCGTCGCTGAACGTGTCCGCCAGCTCGTCGGCCTGCTCGTGCGCCTCGCCGGCCGTGTAGCCCAGGAAGTCGGTCAGGAACCGCTCTATCAGGCGATGGCGGCGGATGACGCGCTCCGACGCCTCGCGGCCGGCCGGCGTGAGGATGACCTCCTTGCGCTCACCCCGCTCGATCAGTCCGTCAGCCTCCATGCGCTTCAGCATCTCGCCCGCGGACGCGCGCGAGACGCCGAGCATGTCCGCGACACGGGCGGCCAGCGCGGGCGAGTCCTTCACGACGGGGCCGTACTCGCCGACCGGGAAGGCCAGGAAGTAGATCGTCTCGAGGTAGGTGTCGGTCGAATGCCCCTGTGCCATCCCGGAGTCGATTCTATCCGCCCGTCTCGTTCCGGGCAGGCCCCTGGGCCATCGTTACGCTGCGGCGGTGAGTCGCTACGCACTCGTCTATCCGCTCGTGACGACGCGGGCGCTCGACCGGCCCTTCACGTACCTGGCGGACGGCCTCGCGGTCGGCGACGTCGTGTCGGTTCCCTTCGGCCGCGCGCGCCGTCGCGGGGTGGTGGCCGGCCTCGCCGACACGGCGCCGGAGGGCGTGGAGCCGGTTGCCGTGGACGGCGTGCTGGCGCGTGTCCCGCCGGCGCTCGTCGAGCTCGCGCTCTGGATCGCGGCCTACTACGGATCGACCCCGGCGCGCGCGCTTGCGCTCGTCGCGCCGGCGACCCGGCGCCGCCGCGGGCAGCCGCGACGACCCACAGTCGCCGAGATGCCGCACGAGCCCGTTCCGGCCCTGCTCACGGACGCCCAGGAGAAGGCGCTCGAGCGCGTCGAAGCCGCCATGGGGGAGGGCGGGCGGTTTCTCCTCTACGGCGAGACCGGCAGCGGCAAGACAGAGGTGTACCTGCGAGCCTGCGCGGCGGCACTCGAGCGAGGTCTCGGCGCGATCGTGCTCGTCCCCGAGATCGCGCTCACCGCGCAGGCCGTCGCCCGTTTCCGGGCCCGGTTCGGCGACCGGGTCGCCTGTCTCCACTCGGGGCTCAGCGAAGCCGAGCGCCGTGACGAGCGCGAGCGCGTCGCAGCCGGGGACGCGGCGGTGGTCGTCGGGGCCCGCTCGGCGATCTTCGCCCCCGTGCCCAGGCTCGGCGTCGTCTGCGTCGACGAGGAGCACGATCCTTCCTACAAGCAGGACGCCGACCCGAGGTACGACGCCCGAACCGTGGCGGTACGGCGCGCTGCGCTCGAGCATGCCGTCTGCGTGCTCGGCAGCGCCACGCCCCGTCCGGAGAGCTGGGCGCGGCTGGAGCGCCTCGAGGTCGGGCAGCGCCTGGGAAGGCGGCTGCCCCCGGTTCGCGTCGTCGATCTGCGCCGCGAGGGCGGCTACCCGTTGTCGGCGCCGCTCCTGACCGAGCTGGAACGCGTCGCAGAGGCCCGGGGGCGGGCGATCCTGCTGCTCAACCGCCGCGGGATCGCGCCCGCGCTGCACTGCCGAGCGTGCGGGCATACGCCCCGCTGCCCGCACTGCGACGTCGCCCTCGTGTTCCACAGGGACCGGCGCCTCCACTGCCACCACTGCGGGCTCACCGCGCAGGCGCCGGCGCTCTGCTCGGTGTGCGGCTCCGCCGAGGTCGCCAGGCTCGGTGCGGGTACCGAGCGGCTCGAGGCGGAGCTGGCCGTTCGGGTTCCGGAGCTCGAGCGCTTCCGGCTCGACGCGGACACCGCCGCCGCCGACGGCCGCCACGGGCGCATCCTCGAGCGCTTTGCCGCGGCCGAGGGCGCCGTGCTGCTCGGTACGCAGATGGTGGCGAAGGGGCATCACTTCCCGCGCGTCGGCCTGGCTGCGGTCGTCGATGCCGATGCCGGGATGCTCCTCCCCGACTTCCGGGCCGAGGAGCGTGTGTTCCAGCTCCTCACGCAGCTCGCGGGCCGCAGCGGCCGCGACGGCCCGGGCCGCGTGCTCGTGCAGACGTTCACGCCGGACGCGCGACCGGTCGCCCTCGCAGCGCGCCACGCGGTGGGCGAGTTCCTCGCCGGTGAGCTCGAGCGGCGGCAGGAGCTCGGCTATCCGCCGTTCAGCCACCTCGTCCAGGTCGTCGCGGCCGGCCCGGCCCCGGAAGGGCCTGCCGCGCTGCTCGCCGAGCTGCGTGCCGGCCTCGAGGGGACGACGCCTGGCGACGAGATCCTCGGCCCGGCGCCGCTCCTGCGCCTCCGAGGCCGCCACCGCGCCTCCCTGCTCGCGAAGACCCAGCGTCCCGGGGCGCTCGGCGCCAGGGCGGGCAGGCTGCTTGCCGCCGCCGCGCGGGCCATGCGCCGGGACGGCCTCACGGCCGCCGTCGACGTCGACCCGCAGGGGTGGTAGGGGCTCCGACCGCCGACGCTACACTGGCAACCCGATGGCCCGCGAGAAGAAGGACGACGAGTCGCCTCAGCGCGACGCGCTCGAGCGCGAGCAGCGACGCCGCTACCTCTTCGCCAACGTCCGCCAGTACCCGGACCCCGTCCTGCGAACGCCGGCGCGCGAGGTGACGGAGTTCGACGAGGCGCTCGCCGCGCTCGTCGAGAGGATGATGCGGGTCATGCAGACCGCGAGCGGCATCGGCCTCGCGGCGCCGCAACTCGGCGTGCTGCAGCGGGTGCTCGTCTACCAGGCCGACGAGGACGCGGAGCCCGTGGCGCTCGTCAACCCGCGCATTCTGGGGAGCTCCGAGGAGCGCGACACGATTGAGGAGGGCTGTCTGTCCCTCGACGCAGCGGGCGTCACGCTCGACATCGAGCGCCCCGTCAGCGTGACCGTCGAGGCTCGCTCACCCGTGGGTGACGAGCTCCGCATCGAGGCCGAAGGGCTCGAGGCGCGCGTCTTGCAGCACGAGTCCGATCACCTCGACGGCGTCCTCATACTCGACCGCGCGTCCCCGGAGCAGCGCCGCGAGGCGCTCGGCAAGCTCCGCCCGCAGCCCGTGCTCAGCCCGTCGCCGTGAGCGGCTCGTACGGGGTCAAGTCTTGCATTCGAACATAAGGGCACGTTCGGCCAGACACGCGTGCTCGATTGCAACACGTGACCGCGGGCGTTCCTGAGCCATGAGGGTCGTCGTCGCGGCTACCGCGGCGTTCGGGGCAGCCGTGCTCGAAGGGCTCGCCGACAGGCACGGGGTCGAGGTCGTGCTCACGCGGCCCGATCGGGCGCAGGGACGTGGCCGTCGGGTCGGCGCGCCGCCAGCGAAGGAGGCCGCCGAGCGGCTCGGCATCCCGGTCTTGCAGCCGGAGCGCCCCGACGAGGCGCCCGGCACGGCGCCCGTGGTGGTCGTGTGCGCGTACGGGGTGCTCATCCCCGTGGAGTTGCTCGCGGAGCGTCTCTGGCTCAACGTGCATCCGTCCCTTCTGCCCCGCTGGCGCGGTGCGGCGCCCGTCGAGCGGGCGCTGATGGCGGGAGACCGTGAGACGGGGGTGACGATCCACCGGACGACGGCAGAGCTGGATGCGGGGCCGATCGCGGTGGCGCGCTCCTTCGCGATCGGGCCGGAGGACGACGCGGGCGCCGTCTACGATCAGGCGGCGCCGCTCGCGGTCGACCTGCTCGACGAGGTGCTCGCCGGCTGGCCCGACGTCGAGTTCCGCCCCCAACCGGAGGCGGACGTCACGTACGCAGGGAAGATCGGCTCCACCGACCGTGAGCTCGACTGGTCGCGGTCGCCCGAGGAGCTCGTGAACCGCGTGCGGGCGCTCTCGCCGCACATCGGGGCACGCGGTGTGGTCGGCGGGCGCGTTCTGACGGTCTGGAAGGCACGGCCGGCCAGTCCGAACGCGACCCTGGTCGAGGGAGGCGTCGAGCTCCTGGAGGTTCAGCCCGAGGGCCGCAGAAGGATGACGGGCGCGGAGTACCTGCGCGGCCTGCGCGCCTGAGCCGTGTCGAATTCGACACGATCGAGCGACGCCGGCGACGCGCTCCGCGCGCAACACGTACGGATTTCCGCGCTACGATGAACATCGGGTGGAGGACCGGGGTGGCCCCGCAACCCGACCAGTGGGCCGACCTCTCCGGAGGGACGCCTTGACCGCACGCGAGGTCGCCTTCGACGTCGTCCGCCGCGTGTTCGAGCAGGACGCCTGGGCCGATCGGGCCTTGCGCTTCGCGGCCGACGCCGCCGGTCTCGACGCGCGAGATCGCGCCTTCGCCATGCACCTCGCCTATGGAACCGTTCAGCAGGCGCGCACGCTGGATCACGCCATCGAGGCGCTCGGCCGGCGACCCGTCCGCAAGCTCGACGCGCCCGTCCTGGCCGCTCTCCGCGTCGGTGCGTACCAGGTCGGCTTCATGGGCTCGGTGCCGGAGCACGCCGCCGCGAACGAGTCCGTCGAGCTCGTGCGCCGGGCGGGGCTCGAGCGCGCCGTCGCGTTCACGAACGCCGTCATGCGCCGCCTTGTGGCCGGCATGCCCGCTCTGCTCGCTGCTCTCCCCGAGTCCACGGCGGGAGAGGCCGCGCTGAAGCACTCCTACCCGGACTGGGTGGCCGAGACGTGGTGGCGCGAGCGCGGCGCCGACGAGAGCCGCGCGCTCATGCGCGCCCAGAACGAGCCGCCGGAGCGCTGCCTGCGCCTCAACCGCCGCAAGGTCGCCGACCTCGACGACTACCCCGGCGGTCGCGATTCCGATCTCCCCGAGGCGCGCATCGTGGAGCGCATTCCCGACGACTGGCTGCAACAAGGCCTCGCCTGGCCGCAAAGCCGCGGGTCGCAGCTCGCGGGCCTCTCCGTCGGGGCGGAGGACGGCGAGCGTATCCTCGACCTCTGCGCCGCGCCCGGCGGCAAGGCGACCCAGCTCGCAGGAAACGTGGTCGCCGTGGAGCGACACGAGGGCCGGGCGCGGGAGCTGGCGGAGACCGCGTTGCGGCTCGGCGCGGAGAACGTCCGCGTCGTCTGCGCCGATGGGCTCGCGCTTCCGTCCGACCTCGACGGCTTCGATCGAGCCCTCGTCGACGCGCCGTGCTCCGGGCTCGGGACGCTCGCCTCTCGCCCCGACCTGCGCTGGCGAGCCGAGCCGCTTCCCGAGCTCCAGCTGGCGCTGCTGCGCGCCGCGGCAGAACGCGTCCGCCCAGGAGGGGCAATCACGTACGCCGTCTGCACGATGAGCCGGGAGGAGAACGAGGACGTCGTCGACGCGCTCGGTCTCGTGCCCGACGACCTCGGCGCCGACTGGCCGCGCTTCCGGCATCCGAGCCGCCCGGAGTTCCTGCTCACGCTGCCGCACCGCCACGGCACGAGCGGCTTCTTCGTCGCCCGTGTCAGGCGGCCGTACGATTAGCGGCCGTGACCTGGAACGACTGGACTCGCGGGGTCGAGATCGCGCCGTCGCTGTACGCGGCTGACTTCATGCGCCTTGGCGATCAGATCGAGGCGCTCCTCGGCGCCGGCTGTCGCATCTTCCACGTCGACGTCGGCGACGGGCAGTTCATCCCGCCGATCACGATCGGCCCGATCGTGGTGCAGTCGGTCGCGCCGGCCATCCACCAGGCCGGTAGCAGGGTCGACTGCCACTTGATGATCGTGGAGCCCGAGCGCCACTTCGAGCAGGTCAGGGAGGCGGGCGGCGACAGCGTCACCTTCCACATCGAGGTGTGTGACGACGTGGCGGCCGCGGTGGCGCGAGCCCGGCAGCTCGACCTCGGCGTGGGCATCGCCTTCAACCCCGACACTCCCGTCGAGACCGTGGCAGCCTTCTCGACGGAGGTTGACCTCCTGCTCTGCATGAGCGTGCATCCGGGCTACTCGGGCCAGCCGTTCCTGCCGGAGTCGCTCGCCCGCCTGGAGCGGTTACGCGAGCTCGCGGGCGAGGACGTCCTGCTCCAGGTCGACGGCGGCATCGGGGCCGCCAACGTCGCCGAGGCCCACGCTGCCGGCGCCGACGTGCTCGTGGCGGGGAGCTCCGTCTTCCACGGTGGCGACCCGGCCGTCGCCTACGCCGACCTTGTCCGTATCGCCGGCTGACGCCCGTCAGCTCGAGCGGGCGCTCGGGCTGGCCGAGCGCGGTAGGGGCACGACGCGCCCCAATCCGATCGTCGGCGCCGTCGTCGTGGCCGACGGCGAGGTGGCGGGCGAGGGCTGGCACGAGCGCAGGGGGCTGCCGCACGCCGAGGTGATCGCGCTCGAGCGTGCCGGGCAGCGCGCGCGGGGAGCCACGCTCTACGTGACGCTCGAGCCCTGCGCGCACCATGGCGCCACGCCGCCGTGCGCGGACGCGGTCATCGCGGCCGGTGTGGCACGAGTCGTGGCCGCCGCCGCCGATCCAAACCCGAAGACCAACGGCCAGGGTTTCGAGCGCTTGCGTACCGCCGGCATCGAGGTCGAGCTGCCCGGGGGCGAGCTCGAGTGGCACGCGCGCGTCCAGAACGAGGGCTACCGCGCCTGGGTTGCCGAGGGCCGGCCCTTCGTGACCTACAAGGCCGCGGTCACGCTCGACGGCAAGGTGGCCGCGGCCGGCGGCGACGCGCGCTGGGTCTCGGGTGAGGAGAGCCGCCGCCGCGTGCACGAGCTGCGTGCCCGTGCCGATGCCGTCGCGGTGGGCATGGGCACCGTCCGCGCCGAGAATCCGCTTCTGACCGCCAGAGACGTCGGCGCCGAGCGCCAGCCGCGCCGGCTCGCGTTCGGCGAGGGGCCGCTACCCGAAGGCTCCGAGCTCGAGCTGCGCCCCGGGCCGCTCGCCGAGGAGCTCGCCGCGCTGGCCGCCGAAGGCGTCCAGACGCTCATGCTCGAGGGTGGCCCTACGCTGGCCGCTGCGTTCCTGCATGCCGGCCTGATCGACAAGTTGCTCCTCTTCGTGGCCCCCAAGCTCGCCGGCGGCGCCCATGCTCCGTCGCTCTTCGCCGGAGCAGCCGCCGAGCGGATGGCCGACACGATCGGCGTCGTGCGGCTCACGTCGGAGGCGGTCGGAGAGGATTTGCTCGTGACGGCGTACATCCACGAGCCTTAGACGTAGGCCCTGCCCGCCGGCTCGAATCTACAATCGACGCTATGGCTCTCGCTTTCCTGCGCGGCCGGCGCGCCCGGGATCGGGAGCGCGGGCGGCGGCGAGCCTACATCGAGGGCTACGCCTTTCCCGCGGCGCTTCGCGACAAGATCGCGGAGCGCTACCCGGAGCTCAGCGACCGCGAGCTGACAGGTGATCGAGGGCCTCCGCGCCTGGTTCCTCGCCTGCCTGTACGCCAGGAAGGACGCTCGGCATGCCCTCGCGAGCGGTCGACGTCGGCGTGGCACGAGTTCATCCTGCTAACCCGCGACTACCACGCGTTCTGCGAGGAGGCCTTCGGTCGCTACGTCCACCACAGCCCGGCCGTCGCGATGGACGAGCCGGTGGACGCCACGCTCGCGCGGACGGTGTCGGTGTTCGATCGCCATCCGGTCGCCTCGCCGCTCGGGCTCGCGTACGGCCTGCCGTTCCTGTTCGCTCTCGACGCACAGCTCGGGATCGAGGACGGCAACCGCTGGACGGAGGGAGAGGTCGACGCTTGCGGCAGACCGATGACGGCTCCGCGGCCGGCTGGTCGAGCTCGTCGGACGGCTCCGGCGGCGACCCGGGCGGTGTGAGCTGCTGCGGCGGCAGCTGCGGAGGCGGCGGCTGAGGACGGCCCGGGATCGCGGTCAGGGCCTGAGACGGCGCGAGATCACACGTGCCGGTCGCAGAGGTCGGTTCGCGTGCTCGGCCGGGACTACCCTAGGAGCATGTTCACGGGCATCGTGCGAGAGCTCGGCATCGTCGAGACTGCCGACGGCGGTCCCGAAGGCATGCGCCTGCGTGTCCGTGCGCCGCAGGCGGCCGCGCAAGCGGCGCTCGGCGACTCGGTCGCCCTGAGCGGCGCCTGCCTCACGGTCACCGAGGTCATCGGCGACACGCTCTCGTTCGACGCGGTTCCCGAGACGCTCGCCAGGACGTCGCTCGGCCGCCTGGAGCCGGGCGACGCGTTGAATGTCGAGCCTGCGCTGCGTGCCGGCGAGCCGCTCGGCGGCCACATCGTGCAGGGCCATGTCGACGGGGTAGGGAGGGTGCTGGCCATGCCTCGCGAGGGGGACGGCGCCCGCCTGGAGGTGGAGGCACCGCCCGAGCTCCTGCGCTACTGCGTGCAGAAGGGCTCCGTCTGCGTCGAGGGCGTCAGTCTCACGGTCGCCGAGCTCGGCGACCGGAGCTTCACCGTGGCGCTCATCCCGCACACGCTCGAGGTGACGACCCTCGGCGGGCTGGCTCCGGGCGACGAGGTGAACCTCGAGGTCGACGTGCTCGCGAAGTACGTCGAGCGCCTGCTGGCGTCGCGCGGGGTGGCTTGACGGGCGATACTACGACTGCGATGGCGACGCTCAGGGTCGAGGAGCCTTCCCCCTTCGCCACCATCGAAGCGGCGATCGAGGACATCCGCGGCGGCAAGCTCGTCGTGGTCGTCGACGCGGCCGACCGGGAGAACGAGGGCGACCTCACGATCGCCGCGCAGTTCGCCACGCCCGAGGCGATCAACTTCATGGCCCGGGAGGCGCGTGGGCTCATCTGCCTCGCGCTCACGGGGGAGCGTTGCGACGAGCTCGGGCTGCCACCCATGACCCATCACAACGAGACGCCGCACGGCACTGCGTTCACCGAGTCGATCGAGGCGCGCGAAGGTGTCACGACCGGCATCTCCGCCGCCGATCGCGCCCGCACGATTCAGATCGCGATCGACGCGACGAAGGGCCCGCGGGACATCGTCAAGCCGGGTCACGTGTTCCCGCTCCGGGCGCGCCCCGGCGGCGTGCTCCAGCGCGCCGGCCAGACGGAGGCGGCGATCGATCTCGCCCGCCTGGCGGGTCTTATCCCGGCGGGCGTGATCTGCGAGATCATGAAGGACGACGGCACCATGGCCCGCGTGCCGGATCTCGTGCCGTACTGCCGGCAGCACGGCCTGAAGATGATCACGGTCGCCGACCTGATCGAGTACCGGCACCGGACGGAGAAGCTCGTCGAGCGTGCGATCGCGGTTCGGCTCCCAACCGAGCACGGCGAGTTCGTCGCCGTGGCCTTCCGGGAGACCTTGACCGGGAAGAACCACGTCGCGCTCGTGCGGGGAGACATCGAGGGCGCGGAGAACGTGCTCGTCCGCGTCCATTCCGAATGCCTGACCGGGGACGTCTTCCATTCGCTGCGCTGCGACTGTGGCGAGCAGCTCGACCTCGCCATGGGCCAGATCGTCGCCGCCGGCGAGGGTGTGCTCCTCTACATGGCCCAGGAGGGCCGTGGGATCGGCTTGCTCAACAAGCTGAAGGCGTACGAGCTGCAGGAGAGCGGGCTCGATACCGTCGAGGCGAACCTCAGGCTCGGCTTCCCCGCGGACGCGCGCGACTACGGGATCGGGTCACAGATCCTCGCCGACCTGGGACTGACGACGATTCGCCTCCTCACGAACAACCCCCGCAAGATCACCGGCATCGAGGGCTTCGGGCTCCGGGTCGTCGAGCAGGTGGCGATCGAGGTGCGGCCGAACGACGAGAACCGGGCCTACCTGCAGGCGAAGCGCTCGAAGCTCGGCCACAGGCTGCACCACCAGGACCTGAAGGACCTCGACCTCTCGGAAGACGCCACGTGAGCGAAGGCGTCGAGGTCCCGCCGGGCCCAGCCCTGCCCGAGCCTGCGGCGGCGGAGCTTCGCGAGCATGCGGCGGCGGAGCTTCGCGTGCCCACCCCGCTCAGGACCTTCACAGGGCGTCCGAACGGTGCGCGGCGCTCGATCGGGATCGCGGTGAGCCGGTTCAACGGCGAGGTCACCCAGAAGCTCCTGGACGGGGCGCTCGAGACGCTCGAGGAGCTCGGTGTCACCCCGGAGGCGATCGAGGTCATGCCCGTCCCGGGCGCCTTCGAGCTGCCGCTCGGGGCCATGGCGCTCGCGCGCTCGCGCCGCTACTCGGCCGTCGTCGCGCTCGGGTGCATCATCCGAGGCGACACGCCCCACTTCGAGTACGTCTCCTCGGAGACGGCAAGCGGGATCCAGCTCGCGGCGCTCGAGACGGGGATCCCGGTCTCGTTCGGCGTGCTCACCTGCGACACGAGCGAGCAGGCGCTCGCCCGCGCCGGGGGGGAGTACGGCAACAAGGGCGCCGAGGCTGCCCGGTCAGCCCTCGAGATGGTCGAGTCGCTCGCCCAGCTGCGCAACGCGACGTCGAACTGACCCTCCCTTCGGTGCGCCGCCTAGGGCACCGGCAGCTATCATCCGGCGGCGATGTCGAAGGTCTGCGCAGTCTGCGGCAAGGGCCCCTCGTTCGGGAACAGCCGGAGCCACTCGATGGTGGCCACCAAGCGACGCTTCGAGCCGAACCTGCAGCGCGTGCGGGTGGTGCTGGACGGCGTCGCCCGCCGCGCCTACGTCTGCACCCGCTGCCTGAAGGCCGGCAAGGTCCAGAAAGCCGTCTGAGGCGCGTAGGGGCCGGATCCCATCCGGCCCGCGCCGCGACCGCGAAGCCGCGCCGGCGCCACCGTCTGAGGCGCGTAGGGGCCGGATCTCATCCGGCCCGCTGCTGTCTGAGGCGGGTTTTTCGGGTCTGGGTCGGCGTGTCCCCTTGGTCCCGGGCGCATGAGCTGCGGCCCCTACGTGGGCCGGCTTCACCGTCCCGGGCCGGACAGGTCTGGCCCCTACACTGACCCGCATGATCCGGGTCGCCATCGTCGAGGACAACGACGTCTTCCGCGAGGCGCTGGAGATCCTCCTCGGCCTGGACGCGGACCTCGAGGTCGTCGCCGCGGCCGCCGACGGGCGGTCGGGGCTGGCCGCGTGTGCCGAGTGGCAGCCGGACGTCGTCGTGCTCGACTACCGGCTCCCGGACATCGACGGCGTCGAGACCGCTCGCGCGATCCGGGCGGCCTGCCCGGACACTTCGATCCTGGCTCTCACGGCGGCGGCGGAGGGGCGGCAGGTGGACGCACTGCTCGCCGCCGGGGCGGTCGCGTGTCTGACGAAGGATCGCGAGCTCGACGACATCGTCGCGGCGGTGCGCGGCGCCCATCGAGGGAATGTCGAAGCTCGCTGAGGCCGCTCTGGCCGTTCAGCCCTTCGCCGGCGCCCGCCTCGAGCCATCGCGGGGGCCTCACACGGCGGCGCCGGAAAGGCTCGGCGCCTCCGTGGAGACGCTGTCAGGCGTCGGGCCGAAGGCCGGCGCAGGTCTCCGAGCGCTCGGGCTCATGACCGTTCGCGACCTCCTCTTCCACCGGCCTCGTCGCTGGGACCCGCCGGCGCCCCGCCGTGGCGTCACCGAGGTCTTCGCCGGGCAGGAGGCGACAGTCGACGTGGAGGTGGTGCGCGTCGGCACACGTCCCGGACGCCGCCGTGGCCTCACGATCGTCGAGGCGCTCGTCCGCGACGAGACCGGCTCGCTCAAGGCTCTCTGGTTCAACCAGGCGTGGCTGACGGACCGGCTCGAGCCGGGGAAAGGAGTGACCCTTCGCGGCGAGCTGCGTCGGGGCAGCTTCGTCGTGCAGGACTACGACCTCGACGGCACGGGTGACCTCAGCCTGCCGACGCCGGTATACCGCGCGAGCGAGGCGATCTCGTCGAAGCGCCTCCGGGACCTGATGGCGAGGGTGCTGCCGCTCGTCGGCCACCTGCCCGACCCGTTGCCTGCCGTGCTCAGATGCCACCGCTCGCTCCCGCTGAAGCGCGACGCGGTGGCTGCCCTGCATACCGAGCCCGAGCATGCCGAGGCCGCTCGGCGCCGGCTCGCGTTCGAGGAGCTGCTCGTGCTCCAGCTCGGCCTCGCGCGCCGGCGAACGGCGGAGATCCGGCCTCCGGCGCAGCCGCTCGGCAGCCCCGGAGACGTCGCGAGCCGCTACCGCGCCGTGCTCCCGTTCACGCTGACGGAGGCGCAAGAGCAGGTCGTCGCCGAGATCGACCGAGATCTCGCCCGAGACGTGCCGATGGAGCGCCTCCTACAGGGCGACGTCGGCTCGGGCAAGACGGTCGTGGCGCTCTACGCTCTCCTGCGTGCTGTCGAGCACGGCCACCAGGCCGCCCTCATGGCGCCGACCGAGACGCTCGCGGAGCAGCACTTCCTGACCGTGGAGCCGATCTGTCTCGAGCTCGGCGTTCGCTGCGTGCTCGTGACGAGCTCGGTCCCCGGGCGCACCCGCGCTGCGGCGACGGCAAGGCTCGCCTCGGGCGAGGCGGACCTCGCCGTAGGCACCCATGCGTTGATCCAGGAGGGTGTCGACTTCCGCTCCCTCGCCGTCGCCGTCGTGGACGAGCAGCATCGCTTCGGCGTCGAGCAACGGGCCGCGCTGGCCGCGGACGGCAGCGGCGCCTCCCCGCACAGGCTCCACATGACGGCCACGCCGATCCCGCGGACGCTCGCGCTGACGGTCTGGGGGGACCTGGCCGTGAGCGAGATCACGACGCCGCCGGCGGGTCGCCGGCCGATCGTCACGCGCTGGATCACGCACGAGCGCTCGAGCGAGGCCTACCAGCGCCTGACGCGCCACCTCTCAGAGGGTCGGCAGGCGTACGTCGTCTGCCCGCTCGTCTCTCCGTCGGAGTCCATCGAGGCGAAGGCGGCCGAGGCCGAGGCGGAGCGGCTCGGGCACGCGGAGCTCAGGGACTTCCGGGTCGGCTGCCTGCACGGCCAGCTGCGGCCGCACGACCGGCGCCAGGTCATGGATGCGTTCGCGCATCGCGAGCTGGACGTGCTCGTGGCCACAACGGTGATCGAGGTCGGCGTCGACGTTCCGAACGCCACGATCATGATCGTCCAGGAAGCGGATCGCTTCGGGCTCGCCCAGCTTCACCAGCTGCGCGGCCGCGTAGGGCGCGGCTCGGAGCAGTCGTACTGCCTGCTCGTGTCCCGTCCGAAGGAAGAGCTCACCGACGCCGCGGTCGAGCGCCTCACGGCTCTCGTCGAAACGACGGACGGCTTCGAGCTGGCCGAGGTGGATCTCGACCTGCGCGGGGAGGGGCAGTTCCTCGGTACCCGGCAAAGCGGCGTCTCCGACCTCCGCTTCACGCGCCTGCGCTCCGATCGGACCCTCCTCGAGGAGGCGCGCGGGGTGGCGCGCGAGCTCGTCGAGGTCGAAGGCCCCCTCGACGACGAGGTCGCGCGCATGTTCGAGGGCACATCGTCGGGCGTGCAAGCCTAGGCCTCGGATGAGGATCATCGCCGGCTCCCGCAAGGGCGCGCGCATCGTGGCTCCGAAGGGGGCGGCGACGCGGCCGACCTCCGACCGTGTCCGCGAGGCAGCGTTCGGCCTGATCGGCCCGCTCGACGGCGCGCGCGTTGCCGATCTCTATGCCGGCTCGGGCGCGATGGGCCTCGAGGCGCTCTCGCGCGGGGCTGCCCGGGTCGTCTTCGTGGAGACCGACCGGCAGGCCCTGGCGGCGATCGAGCGCAACCTCGAGAAGCTCGGGCTGATCGGCGCGGAGCTCGCTCGCGAGGATGCGCCTCGCCGCCTCGCCGCCGATGTCCGTGAGGGTAGGCGCTACGATCTCGTGCTGATCGACCCGCCCTACCGTATGCTCCCCCAGGTCCTCGCCTCGCTCTCGCCCCACCTCGCAACGGTTCTCGCACCGGATGGCCTCGTCGTCGTCGAGTCGGACGCCCGCGAGACCCCGGAGCTGCCGCTCGAGCTCCGGACGAGCCGCCGTTACGGCTCGACGCGCCTCACGTTGTTCGAGAGCCGGTCGTGAGACGTCCGGTTTTGACCTCGAGCGTTCGCGTGTTTCTGGAGCGCGCGTGAGTGCCGCCGATCCTGTCGTCGCGATCTGCCCGGGGACCTACGATCCGGTCACGAACGGCCACCTCGACATCATCGGCCGCGCGGCCGCGATCTTCGACCGCGTCGTGGTCGCGGTGGTGCGCGAGCCGCCGCACAAGGCGCCGATGTTCGGGATCGAGGAGCGGGTGCAGTTCATCCAGGACGCGCTGCCCGATGCCGGCAACGTCGAGGTCACGGAGTTCTCGGAGCTCGTGGTCGATTTCGCCCGCCGTTTCGGCGCGGTGACGATGGTGAAGGGACTGAGAGCGATCTCCGACTTCGAGTGGGAGTTCCAGATGCACCACTTGAACAGGACGCTCGCGCCGGAGATCGAGACCACATATCTGATCGCCGACTCGCAGTTCAGCTTCGTCTCGTCGTCGAGCGTGAAGGAGATCGCGTCCTTTGGTGGAAACGTTGATTCCCTCGTCCCGGAGGCGGTCGCGCGGCGGTTCCGAGAGCTCTTCCCGCAACCGAAGCCCGGCGCTCCCGTAAGCCCCCAGGAGTAGACTGGAGCACATGGACGTCCTCGTACTCATCGACAAGCTCGACGACCTCGTGCACAACGCCAAGGCCGTGCCGCTCACCGACCAGGTCCGGATCGACCGCGAGGAGATCTACGACATCCTCGACCAGATGCGGGCGACCATTCCGGAGGAGATCAAGCAGGCTCGCTGGATCGTCAAGGAGCGACAGGAGATGCTGGCGGAGGCGAAGCGGGAGGCCGACCGGATCCTGGGGGAGGCTCGAGAGCAGGCGGCTCGTGAAGCGTCGCAGACGGAGATCGTGAAGCTGGCCGAGCGCCAGGCGCAGGAGATCGTCGACGACGCGCGGAGACGCGAGCGCGAGATCCGTCTCGAGACCGAGGACTGGGCCGACGGGATGCTCTCGAACCTGGAGCAGAACCTCGACAAGTTCCTCGGCGCCGTCCGCCGCGGCCGCGAGCGCCTCCACGAGCGCTCGCAGGAGTCGGTCATGGTCGGCTTCTCCGACGACTCGAACCCGCACTAGGTTCGGGTCTGCGCGGAAGCGGCGCCCCTCGCGCTCGGGCGACGACCGCGATCGCCGCGTACACGGCGAGCTTCGACGACGTCGCCGAGCAGCCGGCGCACGGGCAGCACCCGGCGGAATTCAGCTCCGACGCGTGCACCGCGTCCACCCAATGCGGCCCGCCCCAGCTCACGTCGAACGGATACGAGTGGACGACGTGGGCCCAGATCAGCCAGGCCGCCCACCGGCAGATGCCGTAGAAGAACGACGCTCGGTAGAGCGCCAGCAGCGCCGTCTCGGGGAGGTAGCGCCCCGCCCAGCCCCAGAACGGATCGGCGACCGCGATCGTATCGCGGAAATACGCGCGGGTCAGCACGCGCCAGCTCAGGAGCGCCCAGACGACGAAGATGCCGTCCCAGACGAAGCCGAGCCCGCTGAAGTAGGCGCCGGCGTCGGTGAGGCGTCCGGTCTGGCCGGCGTAGGCCCAGGCGCCGACGGCAACGAGGTCCGTGGAGAAGGGAAAGAGCAGCATCGTGCCGACGGTGTCGCCGACGTCGGTGAGCGCGTGCGCCCACTGGCCGACGAGGAGGCTGAACGCCCAGATCCGCTTCCTCGTCAGGGCCAGGGCGACCGCGGCGAGGACGACGCCGAAAGCGAGCGAGTGGGTGAAGCCGACTCCCGGCCAGCCGCGATGGAACTGGGCCGGGTTGTCGGCCTTGAGCTCGAGGCCGAACAGGTCGATTCCGTACACGAACCACTTCGACATGAGGTCCGGGGCGTAGGAGCCGAGCAGGAGCGGCACGAATGCGATGCGCCGACCGAGATGCTTCTGAATGACGTACGGCTCGAGATCGTGCGCCGCCCAGCTCATCTCCGGAGCCGCCTCCAGAGCGCCGGCAGCACGCAGACGGCAAGCATGAGGAACGCGGCGCCCCCGACCCACGAATAGAGCAGCACCGGGAACGCGACGCCGAGGCCGGTGTATGCCACCCCGGCGGCCAGGTAGAGCAGCAACGTGCGGCGTCCGGGAGCGATGGCTGAGCTTGCCCGACCCGGGCCACAAGGGTCAAGGCGGTTCGTTCGCTTCGTGCGAGGTACCACGAGACAAGACGGTGCGGGCTGTTCGCTACCCTCGGCTCATGACGAGCTTCGACCTTCGCCGGGCGCGGCTGCGGCCGGGCGAGCAGTACGGCGCTTCCCTCCCGGTTCGCCTCGAGCCGCTCGCCTATGGTGGCCAGCGCTATGCGCCGGCCGAGGCCGAGCCTGACGCCGAGCTGACCGTAACGCGCACGCCGCAGGGACACGTGCTCGAGCTCGTCTTCACGACGCGCCTCGAGGGGCCGTGCGTGCGGTGTCTCGAAGCAGCCGCGGTCGATGTGCCCGTTCGGGCGCGCGAGTACCACGAGCAATCAGCGGACTCGGAAGAGCTGAAGAGCCCGTATCTGGTGGACGGCCGCGTCGACCTTTCGGCCTGGGCGCGCGACGCGGTCGCGCTCGCGCTCCCGGACAAGATCCTCTGCCGCGAGCAGTGCGCTGGGCTGTGCGGAGGCTGCGGCGCCGACCTCAACACGGAGCTGTGCCGTTGCGGACCGCCCGAGCCCGACGATCGCTGGGCGAAGCTCGCCGAGCTGCGCGAGCGCCTCGACGCGCAGACGTAGGCGTTCGGGTGGAGCCGTTCGGGCCGGTCGGGGATTGGTCCCTACGAACCCGTTCGGGGCGGATATGAGCGGGCCCCTAGGAACATTTCGGGCCGACCCGCCCTTCGGGCCTGGATGTGGTCGATCCCTCCTCCGCGGCGGGGGTAGGGGCCGGATATATCCGGCCCCTGCATCCCGCGCCTCCCGTCGCCGGCTGGCGCCGCCGCCGGGAGTCGTTCGGTATAGCTGCCGGCTGAAAGCCGGCAGCTATACTGCCGCGATCTCATGGCGGTACCGAAGCGAAAGACCTCGAAAGCGCGCCGGGACAAGCGGCGCGCGAACTGGAAGCTCCCGGCGCAGGCCCTGGTCGAGTGCCCGCAGTGTCACAATCCCAAGCGACCCCATCACGTCTGCCCGACCTGCGGCACGTATCGCGGCCGCGAAGTCGAGCCGCTCGACGCTCCCGCGCCGTAAGAGGATTCCGTGGCCGTCCGAGTCGCTGTGGACGCGATGGGCGGTGACCGGGCGCCGGACGAGATCATCGCCGGGGCGCGGGCGGCGCGCACGGACGGGATCGAGCCGATTCTCTTCGGCTCCAAGGAGGTCGTCCAGCCGCTCGCCCCGGACCTCGAGGTGGTCCACGCTCCCCAGGTCGTCGGGATGCACGAGAAGCCCGCCGACGCAGCGCGTGAGAAGCGCGACAGCTCGCTGTTCGCGGCGTGCCGCGCGGTCGGGCGCGGCGAGGCCGACGTGGTCATCTCGGCCGGCAACACCGGAGCGATGCTGGCCGCCGGGCTGCTCGAGATCGGGCGGCTGCCCGAGGTCAGCCGGCCGGCGATCGCCGCGCCGATTCCCGCGCGCCGCGGGCCTTCGATCCTGCTCGACGCCGGCGCCAATGCTGACGCCCGCCCGGAGCACCTGCTCCAGTTCGCCCATATGGGCACGATCTTCGCCGAGGAGATCATCGGCATCCGCGGTCCGACGGTCGGGCTGCTCTCGATCGGCGAGGAGCCGGAGAAGGGCAATCGGCTCACCCGCGAGTCGCACCGCCTGCTGTCTGCGGACGGAATCCGGTTCGTCGGGAACGTCGAAGGGCGGCTCCTCCTGGAGGGCGCTGCGGACGTCGTCGTCTGCGACGGCTTCACGGGCAACATGTCGCTCAAGGTGCTCGAGGGCACGATCCGGACGGTGCTCGAGTCGCTCCGCGAGGAGATCGTCGCCTCCAGGCGCGGGAAGGTCGGCGGTCTCATGGTTCGCCCGGCGTTTCGAGGGCTGCGCCGGCGGCTCGATCCGGACACGTACGGCGGCGGTTACCTGCTCGGCCTCAAGGGCCTCGCGGTCGTCGCGCACGGCAACTCGTCGCGACCCGCCATCGTGAGCGCGATCCAGCTCGGCGCCCGAGGCGTGACCGCCGGCGTCGTGGGACGGATGGCCGAGCGCCTCGAATCGCGCGCCGTGGCCGCCCATCGGTGAAACGGCCGGCGGCCACGTGGTAGCATCCGCCGCCGCTACGGACTGACGTCAAGGGAGGGGAGAGAAGGACATGGCAGCTTCGCGGGAGGAGATCTACGAGCGAGTCAAGGACGTGCTTGTCGAGCAGCTCGGGGTGGACGAGGGAGAGATCAACGAGGCCGCCTCGTTCCAGGACGACCTCGACGCCGACTCGCTCGACCTCGTCGAGCTGATCATGGAGCTCGAGGATCAGTTCGGGGTCAAGATCTCCGACGAGGACGCGCAGGGAATCCAGACTGTCGGCCAGGCCGTCGACTACATCTCAGCCCGCAGCTGAGAAGGAGAGCGCCGCGGCCGGACCGGCCGAGCTGCTCAGCCTGATCGACGGGCTGCCGGCCGGGCTTCGCGAGCGCGCCTTTACCCACCCGTCGTTCGTCGAGGATCGATCGCGCTCGTACGAGCGTCTCGAGTTCCTCGGTGACAGCGTCCTCGATCTCGCGGTCGCGCAGGAGCTCTACGAGCGCTTTCCTGACTTCTCGGAAGGGCGGCTGACGAAGGCCTGGGCGTACGTCGTCAGTCGGAGCAGCTGTGCCGACGTCGGACGCCTGCTCGAGCTCGGAAGCCGGCTGTCCGAGGGGTCGGGGGCGCCGGCGAGCCCGGAGCTCAGTCGCCTGGCGCGCAACCGCAACGTCCTCGCTGCGCTCGTCGAGGCCGTGCTGGGCGCGCTCTACCTCGAGCACGGGTTCGAGCCGATCCGGGGGCCCGTCGTACAGGCCTTCGCCGAGCGCCTCGAATACGCGGTGACGAGCCACGTCGACTTCAAGACCGAGCTCCAGGAGGAGCTCGCGCGACTCGGCCAGACGGTCTCGTACACGGTCCTCGAGACGGAGGGACCGCCGCACGAGCGCCGCTTCACCTGCGCCGCGCTGATCGATCACGTGCAGCGCGGGATCGGCACGGGAACCTCGAAGAAGGCCGCTGAGCAGGCGGCCGCGCGCGAGGCCCTCGAGCACGTCGTGGCGGCGAGCGGCGGTCCATAGAGCTCGCGTCGGCGTCCGCGCCGCACGTCACACTGCCCGAGCATGTATCTGCGCTCGGTCAAGCTGCGCGGCTTCAAGTCGTTCCCGGACGCGGTCGAGGTCCGTCTCGAGCCGGGTGTGGCCGTCGTCGTCGGCCCGAACGGCTCGGGGAAGTCGAACGTCGCCGACGCGATCGTCTGGGCGGCGGGCAGTCTGGCGCCCAGCGCTCTGCGCGCCGAGAAGCCCGAGGACGTCCTCTTCGCGGGCTCGTCGGGACGGCAGGCGGCCGACCACTGCGAGGTCGAGCTCCTGTTCGACAACGCGACAGGGGACGGCCCACTTCCATACGCCGAGATCTCGGTCGCGCGCCGCCTCCAGCGCGGCGGCGAGGGGCAGTATCTCGTCAACCGCGCCGCCGTTCGCCGGGCCGACGTGCTGGAGCTGCTCGCCGGAGAGGGGCTCGGCCATGAGATGCACGCCATCATCGGACAGGGCCGCGTCGAGCAGGTGCTCTCCTCGAAGCCGGCCGAGCGACGGGCGCTCATCGAAGAGGCCGCGGGGCTCGGAGGCTTCAAGCAACGGCGCCATCGCGCCGAGCTGAAGCTCGAGCGAGTCGCCGTCCAGGTGGATCGGGCGCGCGCGCTCGAGGAGGAGTCCCGGAAGCGGATCCGGCCGCTTGCCCTGCAGGCGACAGCGGCGGAGCGAGCCGAGCGGCTGCGCACCGAGGTCGAGGCCCTTCGCGTCCGGCTCGAGGCCGCCTCGCTCGCCGGCCTCGAGGCCCGGGCGGCTGACCTCGAGGGACGCCGCACGGAGGCAACGCGCGAGCGTCAGCGACGCGACGAACGACTCGAAGGCCTGCTCGGCGAGCGACGCCGCGCGGAGGAGGAGCTCGAGCAAGCCGCTCGCCGCCACGAGGAGGCGACGGCTGCCCTCTACCGCTTGCGGAGCAGCGTCGAGCGGCTCGAGATGCGCTCCGAGACCGCCACCGAGTCGGCCCGGGTGCTGCGCGACGCGGCCGGTCGCCTGCAGCGGTTGGCCGCCTCGCCGCGGGACGACTCGCCGCTCGACGAGCTTGCCGCTGCCGAGGCGGAGCTGCGAGAAGCCGGAGCCCGTTCGCGGGCCGCCCTCGAGGAGCGCGAGAGCCTGGAGAGCTCGGCGCGGCTCGCGGACGAGCGGCTCGCCGCGCTCGACCGCAGCCTCTCCGAGCGCGAGGGGCTGCCGCCCTCGGCGCGCGTTCTGGCGGACGCGGGCCACAGCCTTGCTCTCTCTCTGCTGGATGTCGATCCGGGGTACGAGAAGGCGGTCGCCGCCGCTCTCTTCGGCCGGGCGTCCGCGGTGCTGGCCGACGGACCGCTCGACGCGTTCGAGCTTGCCGAGCGTGCGCGGCGCGAAGGGTTGGGCACTTTCGTCGCTCTGATCGCGAACCGCGCCCCGGGCTCCGGGGAGCGCGCGCCAGCGCTGCCTGCCGCGGAGCCGCTGCTCGCATACGTGCGCGCGGCCGAGGGGGGAGAGCCCGTCGCCGCGCTGCTCGAGGGCGTCTGGGTCGTCGAGCCCGACGAGCTCGTACGCGCCGAGCGCGGAGTGGCCGTGACCCGCGAGGGCCACGGCTTCGATCCTGTCCGCGGCGAGCTCTGGTTCGCGGGCGTGGCCGCGGAGAGCGTCATGATCGAGCTCCACGCGCGCCAGCGAGCCCTCGCCGGCGAGGCCCGCCGCCTGCGGGGAGAGGCGAGTGAGGCTGCCGCTGCGGCGGCCGAGGTATTCGAGGTCGAGCGTCAAGCTCGCGAGCGTGTGACTCGTGCGCGCGCCTCCGTCGCGCTCATGCCGCCACGCGTCGACCCGGGGGACGCGCAGCGTGCCTCGATGCTGGCGAACGCGGCCGAGCGCCTCGCCGCCTGTCTCGACGCGGCGGTGAGGGCGGGATCCCGCTTCGAGGCGCCTCTTCGCGGCCGGGTCGACGCCGGCGCCGCCGCGAGCGCGAAGGCCGGCGAGGAGCTCCGCCTGCTCGGCGCCCAGGAAGCCGACTTGCGTCGGGCCGCCACGGAGGCGGCCTCGCGGCTGTCCGAGCTCGACGTCGAGTCGGCCCGGCTCTCGGCGGAGCGGGCCGAGCTCGTACGGCGACTCCCCGAGGGGGTCGCCCCCGCCGAGCTGGACGAGCAGGAGCTCGAGGAGCTCGCGGTCAAGCGCGACCGACTCGAGCGGCGACTCGTCACGCTCGGCCAGGTGAACCCGCTGGCCGCCGAGGAGCTCGAGCGCGAGCGGGAGCGCCTCGCGGAGCTCGCCGAGCAGCGTGACGACCTCGAGCGCTCGCTGCGAGAGCTCGAGAAGCTGCGCGCCGAGCTCACCGAGACCCTCGAGACTCGCTTCGCGGCGACGTACGCGGCCGTCGAGACCCATTTCGCCGAGGTGGCGGCCACCCTGTTCCCGGGTGGCGCCGGGCGCCTGCTGCTGACGATCCCCGAGGAGGAGGGCGAGGAGCCCGGCGTCGAGGTCGAGCTGCGACCGGCCGGCAAGAAAGTGACGAGGCTCTCGTTGCTCTCCGGAGGAGAGAAGTCGCTCGGCGCACTCTCGTTCCTGTTCGCGCTGTTCCTCGCCCGCCCGTGTCCCTTCTACCTGCTCGACGAGGTCGAGGCCGCTCTCGACGACACGAACATCGGCCGCTTCGTCGACCTGCTGCGGCGTTACTCCGACCGGGCCCAGTTCATCGTCATCACGCACCAGAAGCGGACGATGGAGGCCGCCGATATCCTCTACGGCGTCACCATGGCCGGCGACGGGGTCTCGCAGATCGTCTCCAAGCGCCTCCGCGGCCAGCCGAAGCTGGAGGCCGTCGGCGCGTGACCCGTACGTGGGCCGAGCTCCTCGGGGACGAGGAGCCCGGGGACGAGGACGACGAGCCGAAGCGCCGGCGTTTCCGGCGCCTGCGATCGGGTCTCTCGAAGAGCCGGCGGGCGATCACGACAGGGCTCACCGGCTGGCGGTACGACCCGTCCGACCTCGAGACGTGGGAGCAGCTCGAGGAGGTGCTGATCGCGGCGGACGTCGGCGTGCAGACGACGCAGGAGATCGTCGAGCGGCTCGAGAAGCTACGGCCGAAGACGAACGAGGACGTGCTCGACGGCCTTGCCGGGGTGCTCGCCGAGCTCGCGTCCCCGGAGGAGGCTCCCATGCTCGCCCTCGACGCGCGGCCCGCCGTGATCCTCGTCGTCGGCGTCAACGGCACCGGCAAGACCACGACGATCGGCAAGCTCGCGAGCCGACTGCGCGAGTCCGGTCGCTCGGTGATCGTGGCCGCAGCGGACACGTATCGCGCTGCCGCAGACGAGCAGCTCGAGATCTGGGCCGAGCGTGCGGGAGCGGACTTCGTCGGCTCCACCCGCGGCGGCGACCCCGCGGCCGTCGCATTCGACGCGATCGCGGCGGCCGAGGCGCGCGGGCGCGACGTCGTCATCGTCGACACGGCAGGCCGGTTGCACACCCAATCGGGCCTCATGGAGGAGCTCGCCAAGATCCGCCGCGTCATCGCTGGACGCCTCGAGGGCGCCCCCCACGAGACGCTGCTCGTCGTCGACGCGACCACCGGCCAGAACGGCGTGCGCCAGGCGCAGCTGTTCGGCGAGGCGGTCGAGGTCACCGGCGTGGTCCTGACCAAGCTCGACGGCACCGCGAAGGGTGGCATCGTGATCGCGATCGGCCACGAGCTCGGCCTACCGGTCAAGCTGGTCGGCGTGGGGGAGAGCCTCGACGACCTCCAGCCCTTCGACGCCGCCGACTTCGCCGTCGCGCTCGTCGCGGAGGACGAGGACTGAGCCTCTAGGCCCTAGTAGTCCTCCGGGTCGCGTGGTGACAGCTCGCGTCCCAGCTCCGCCCAGTCGTCCTCGTCGTCCTCGGGCCCCGCCTCGTCGTCGAGGTCAGCGGGATCGAGGTCGACCGCGCGCTCGACGTCGACGAACGCCTCGATCGCCTCGCGGGCAAGGTCGGTCGGCGGAATGCCACGCGCGGCAGCGTCACGCCGGAGCTCGGCGATGGTCTCAGGTTCGAGCCAGACCTCGAGCCGCTCCAAGGTCATCGGGGCCTCCACCCGGATCTCGGCGTCGGGAGACCGAGAGTGTGCCAGACGACACGCACGTCCGTGCCACCGCCTGAGAAGGCAGATGTGGCGTGGCTACACTTCGTCGGCTCATGTTCGACTCGCTCGCCGACAAGCTCCAGGGCATCCTGGGAGGCCTTCGCGGCCGCGGGATCCTCACCGAGGAGGATCTCGACAAGGCGCTGCGCGAGATTCGCCTGGCGCTACTCGAGGCCGACGTCAACTTCAAGGTCGTGAAGGAGTTCCTGGCGCGCGTCAAGGCTCGCGCGCTCGGGGCCGAGGTGACGAAGAGCCTCACGCCGGGCCAGCAGGTGGTCAAGGTCGTCCACGACGAGCTGACCGAGCTCATGGGCCAGGGGAGCTCGAAGCTCGCCTTCTCCGGGCGGCCGCCGACGGTCATCCTGCTCGCCGGCCTCCAGGGCTCGGGCAAGACGACGGCGGCTGCGAAGCTGGCGCTCTTCCTGCGCAAGAAGGAGGGCAAGTCGCCGGCGGTCGTAGCCTGCGACCTGCAGCGGCCGGCCGCGATCGACCAGCTCGAGGAGCTCGGGCGCCAGATCCAGATTCCCGTCTACCTCGACAGGCGTGCCACCGACCCGGTCGCCGTCGCCGCACAGGCGCTCGAGAAGGCCCGGACCCAGGGTCGCGACGTCGTGATCGTCGACACCGCCGGCCGCCTCCACGTCGACGAGGCGATGATGGAGGAGCTCGTCGAGGTGCGGAACGCCGTGAAGCCGCACAACGTGCTCCTCGTTCTCGACTCGATGACCGGACAGGACGCCGTGAACGTCGCGGAGGCGTTCGCCGAGCGGGTCGCCTTCGACGGCGTCGTGCTCACGAAGCTCGACGGCGACGCGCGGGGAGGCGCCGCGCTCTCGGTGAAGGCCGTGACGGGCAAGCCGATCAAGTTCGCTTCGACCGGCGAGAAGCTCGATCAGCTCGACTACTTCCACCCCGATCGGATCGCGTCGCGCATCCTCGGCATGGGAGACGTCATGACGCTCATCGAGCGGGCGGAGGAGGCGGCGGAGAAGGACGAGGCGGAGGAGATGGAGCGCCGGCTCCGCTCGGGCCGGTTCACGTTCGACGACTTCCTGAAGTCGTACGACATGATGCGGAAGATGGGATCGCTCCGCAGCGTGCTCGCGATGGTGCCCGGGCTCGGCAAGCAGATGCAGGGCGTCGACGTCGACGACCGCGCGCTCGATTGGGCTCGCGCGGTCGTGTTCTCGATGACGCGTGAGGAGCGAGCCCGTCCCGAGCTCATCAACGGCTCGCGGCGCGCCCGCATCGCGCGCGGGAGCGGCACCACCGTCCAGCAGGTCAACCAGCTGCTCCGGAGCCGCGAGCAGATGGAGAAGATGATGAAGCAGATCGGCAAGGGCAAGACGCCGAACCTGCAGTCCATGGTCGCCCAGATGCGGCGCTGAGTGTATGGGCCGGATCTCCTCCGGCCCGAAAGGGGAGAGGATGGCAGCGAAGATCAGATTGGCCCGCGTGGGCTCGAAGAAGAATCCCATCTACCGGGTGGTCGTGGCGGACTCGCGCTCCCCGCGGGACGGACGGTTCATCGAGATCGTCGGTCGCTACAACCCGCAGACGGATCCCTCGACGATCGAGCTCGACGAGGCGAAGATCGAAGACTGGGTAAGCAAGGGCGCCGAGATGAGCGATCCGGTCAAGCGCCTCCTGAAGGCGAAGAGCGCCACGTAGGCGGTCTCGTGGCGGACACGATGGTTGACTTCGTTGCCCACGTCGCGCGGCAGCTCGTCGATCATCCGGACGAGGTGCGGGTCGAGCGCATGGAGCGAGACGGCGCGATCGTGCTTCGCCTCCACGTTGCGAGCGACGATATCGGAAAGGTGATCGGCCGCCAGGGGCGCGTCATCCGAGCGCTGCGCACGATCGTGCGCGCGAGCGGGACGAAGCCCGGCGAGCGCCGTCTGCTCGAGATCGCGGAGTGACGCCGGGGAACGCGTTGCCAGAGGCGCGCTGGGTGCGCGTGGGGCGCATCGGGCGGTCGCACGGCGTCAACGGCGCCGTCGTCGTCGAGGAGGCGAGCGAGGACCCGGAGCGCTTCGCGAACGGCGCCAGGGTCTACGTCGACCGCCAGCCGGCAACGGTGGTCGAGTCGAAGCGGGCCTCGGGCCGGCCCGTGATCCGGCTCGACCGGCCCGTGTCCCGCGGGGCTCTGCTCGAGCTGCCGGCCGAGGAGCTGCCGGCCCTTCCAGAAGGCGAGCTCTATGCGTTCCAGCTCGAGGGCCTCGCCGTCGAGATCGAGGCGGGCGAGCCGCTCGGCAGGGTCGTACGGGTGATGCCGGGCGTCGCGAACGACGTGCTCGAGCTGGACAGCGGCCTTCTGCTGCCGCTCGTCGAGGACTGCGTCCGAGCCGTCGAGCTCGACGCCGGCCGGATCGTGGTCGCCCCTGGTTTCGTGTAGAGCTCGTTTTGAAGCGAGCTCCTACCAGGCCCGGTCCCCGACCGGCCCGAGCCGAGCGGGTGCGCTCGGGCCGTACGATTGGCGCCGTGCGCGTCGACGTCTTCACGCTCGTACCCCAGGCGTTCGCCTGGATGACCGAGCGGCGGCCGCTCGCGGCCGTCCTGGGGACGCAGCTCGAGCTGAACCTGCTCAGCTACCGGGACTTCACGCCGCTCCGGGCCGGGCAGGTAGACGACGAGCCGTACGGTGGCGGCGCCGGCATGGTGCTCCGGGTCGATGTGGTCGACGCCGCGCTCGAGGCGGTCTACGGCTCCGGCGCCCGGCCTCCGCGGGTGATCGCGCTGACGCCGCAGGGACGCCAACTCGACCAGCAGCTCGTCGAGGAGCTCGCGGCCGAGCCGCTGCTGACGCTCCTCTCGGCTCGCTTCGAGGGCTTCGACGAGCGCATCGTCGACCGGCTTGCCACCGAGGCGGTCTCGATCGGGCCCTACGTCCTCTCCGGTGGAGAGCTGCCGGCGATGGTGCTGCTGGACGCGGTGGCGCGCCGCCTCCCGGGCGCGCTCGGGAGCGAGCAGAGCGCCCTCGTCGAGACGTTCTCCGAGGCGCTCGGGCGCGGCCTCGAGTACCCGCACTACACGAGGCCGGCCGAGTATCGCGGCTGGCGGGTTCCGGACGTCCTCTTGTCGGGGAACCACGCGGAGATCGCAGCCTGGCGCCAGAAGCAGAGCGTCGCCCGCTCAGCTTCCGATCGGACGAGCGTCGCGTAGCGGAAGCCGCGAGGCTTCCGCTAGCATTCTCGTTCGGCCCCGGCCGCCTTTCCATGAGCAATTTCATCGAGACCATCGAGCGCCGACAGCTGCGCGAGTCGATTCCGACCTTCAAGGCGGGGGACACCGTCCGGGTTCACTTCCAGGTCATCGAGGGCCAGCGCCGCCGTGTCCAGGTTTTCGAGGGAATCGTCATCAAGCGCCAGGGCGCCGGGGTACGCGAGACGTTCACGGTCCGCAAGCAGTCGTTCGGCATCGGCGTCGAGCGCACCTTCCCGCTCCACTCGCCGAAGATCGAGAAGATCGACGTGCAGGCGATCGGCGACGTGAGCCGCGCCAAGCTGTACTACTTGCGCGAGAAAGTGGGTAAGAAGGCGCGCGTCCGCGAGAAACAGCTGCGCTAGACGTTATCCTCGCCCTGTGGGCACGCAGGCGAGGTCGAGGACGCGATTGGCGTCGCCTCGCCGCAGCGGCCGCCGGCTCGTCGCGTTCGACCGGCGTCTCGAGGCCCGCCTCGTCGCGGGGGCGGACGAGGCAGGGCGTGGTAGCCTCGCCGGCCCGCTCGTCGCGGCGGCCGTCCTGCTCGACTACGAGGATCTGCGCGGCCGCAGGCTTTCCCCGCTGGCGCGGCTGAACGACTCGAAGCAGCTGGAGCCCGAGGAGCGAGAGTCGCTTTTCCTCGCGGTGCTGCGCACGGCGCGAAACATCGCGGTAGAGGTTGTCTCTCCCGGAGAGATCGACCGCAACGGCTTGCACCGCTCGAATCTCAGAGCTCTGGCCGCGGCCCTCCATGCCGTCGGGGAGGCCGACGTGCGGCTCGTCGACGGCTTCCGGCTCGGCCCGGCGGCGCCTGTGCACCGCGCCGTCGTCGACGGCGACGAGAAGAGCGCCGCTATCGCAGCCGCGTCTGTCGTGGCGAAGGTCGTCCGTGACCGGACGATGCGACGCCTCGATGCTCTCTACCCGGCGTTCGGCTTCGCCTCCCATGTTGGCTACATCACGCCGGCTCACTCGGCGATCGTGCGCGAGCGTGGGCCCTGCTCGCTGCACCGCAGGTCGTTCGAGGCCCGCTGCTACGCGGAGTCGGCCGCGATCGTGCCGTGAACCCTGCCGGCGCGGCCGCCGAGCGGCGGGTGCGTCGCTTCTACGCGCTACGCGGGTATCGCGTGCTCGCCGCCAATGCCCGGGCGGGCGGCAATGAGCTGGATCTCGTCGTGCGGCGAGGGCGCCGGCTCGTCTTCTGCGAGGTCAAGATGCGCAGCGGGGAGGGCTTCGGTGACCCGCTCGAGGCCGTCGGCCGGGAAAAGGCGCGCCGCGTCAGGCGCGCCGCCGAGTCGTTTCTCGCCGCGCATCCGGAGCTCGCGGCCCTCGAGATCGCGTTCGAGGCGGTGGCCGTCAGGCCCGGAGGCATCGAGCGGGCGGCCTTCTCGTAGCGGGTCAGCTTGCGGCGCAGCTGCCCACTTCGGACCGAAACAGCCGGCTGGGCGCATTCGCTAGCGTAGGAGGCTGTGCCTGAGTCCGAAGCCAGTGGCGACACGGCGCTCGGGCGCTGGACGCTCGCCATGATCCGCTGGCGCTGGGCGGTAGCTGCCGTCTGGGGCCTCCTGTTCGTCCTCTCGCTGTGGGCCATGTCCGGCCTCGGCGATCTGCTCACGAACCGCTTCTCGCTTCCGGGCACCGACACGCATCGCGCCGAGACGATCCTCGAGGAGCACTTCGGCCAGAAGACGACGGGCTCGTTCTCGGTTGTGGCCCAGGGGGCTCCGGGCTCGGCGCCGCAGCTTCTCCCTGAGGTCGAGGCCGCCGCCGCACGTGCCTCGGCAGAGTTGCCGACGAGCGAGGTGGCGGTCGTCCAGCCTGTCGCGGACGACGTCGTCACTGCGACGATCGTCTCGAACCTCGAGCCGGCGGAGGCCAAGGGCTACACCGACGCCATGCGCGGGGCGGTGGGCGAGATCCCGGGCGCCGAGGTCTACGTGTCCGGTCAGGCGGCCATCGAGAACGACCTCGATCCGGTCTTCGCCGACGACCTCAAGGTCGGCGAGTTCTTCATCGCCATCCCGATCGCGCTGCTCATCCTCGTCTTCGTGTTCGGGACGCTCGCGTTTCTGCTGCCGTTCATCTTCGCGCTCGCCGCCATCCCCACCACGCTCGGCATCGTCTGGATCTTCGCCAACTTCCTCGAGCTGACGACGTACCTGCAGAACCTCGTCATGCTGATCGGGTTCGGAATCGCCGTCGACTACTCGCTCCTCATCGTCTACCGCTACCGGGAGGAGCTTCGGGCCGGGCGCACGCGGGAGGAAGCCGTGGTGCGCACCATGGAGACGGCCGGTCGAGCGGTCGTGTTCAGCGGCACCGCGGTCGCGATCGGCCTCGCGGTCATGCTCGCCATGCCGCTGCCCTTCATGCGGGGCTTCGGGCTGGGGGGCCTCATCATCCCGGCCGTCTCGGTCGTCTGCGCGCTGACGCTTCTGCCGGTGCTGCTCTACGTCCTGGCTGCCAGACTCGATCGCGTCCGGCTCATCCCCGCTCGGATCGTCGAACGCCGAGAGGCCGCCGAGAACTTCTGGACGAAACTTGCCCGCGCGATCATGCGGCGTCCGGCGATCGTCGCCGTGGCAACCTCCGCCGTGCTGGTCGCCCTCGCGATCCCGCTCCTCTGGATGGAGCTGGGGCCGGGTACGAACAAGGGAATCCCACAGGATCTCGAGGGCGTCCGGGGCCTGAACGTGATCTCGGCTGCGGTCGGCGAAGGGGCGCTGGCCCCGATGGCGATCGTGGTGGACACCGGCGAGGAGGGCGGCGTCGCGGCACCCGCTGTCGAGGAGGCGATCGGACGGCTCGAGGACGGGCTCGCTGCCGACCCGGAGACCGCACGCGTCGACTTCGGCGTCGGGCCACAGCACGTCGACCCGAGCGGCAGGTACGCGCGTCTCGACGTTATCGGCCGGAGCGAGTACGGCGTGCCGGAGGCGCTCGACTTCGTCGAGCGGGTGCGGGACGACATCGTGCCGGCGGCCGGCTTCCCGGTGGGCGTGGCCGTGTACGCGGGCGGCGGGCCGCCGAGCGGCGTCGACTTCCTCGACCGGACCTACGGCGCCTTCCCCTGGCTCGTGCTGGCCGTGATCGTGCTCACGTACTTCCTTCTCCTGCGGGCGTTCCGATCGCTGATCCTGCCGCTGAAGGCGATCGTCCTCAACGTTCTCTCGATCTGTGCTGCGTTCGGGCTCCTCGTCATCTTCTTCAAGTGGGGCGGCGCGGATGCGCTCGGGCTCATCACGTTCGACCAGATCGAGGGCTGGATCCCGATCTTCGTTTTCGCCATGGTGTTCGGCCTCTCGATGGACTACGAGGTCTTCCTCGTCAGCCGCATCCGCGAGGAGTGGGACGCGGGGCGGTCGAACGAGGACGCCGTCGCGATCGGGCTGGCCCGAACGGGCAGGATCGTCACTGCGGCCGGCGCCATCATGTTCGCCGCGTTCATGGGCTTCATGGCCGGCTCGATTCTCGGGCTCCAGCAGTTCGGCTTCGGTCTCGCCGTCGCGATCGCGCTCGACGTGACGATCGTGCGGGCGTTGCTCGTGCCCAGCGCGATGGCCCTGTTCGGCCGCTGGAACTGGTGGCTGCCGACGAAGGTGGCGCGCGTCGTCCGCGTTCGGCCCTCGCCGCTCGTGCCGAAGCGGGCGGCGATCCGTGCCACAGGCCGCTAGGACTACGATTGAGATACCGGCGCGCGTGGAATCGTCGATAGAGGTGGCGAGCAGGTCCCCACCGGGAGACGACCGTGATTGCCAGATACGTGGACGATGCGGCGGAGCAGATCCGACACAAGCGTCGGCGGACGCTCGAGAGCGCGGCGCTGGCCGCAGGCTGCGCGCTACTGGCCTGGCTCGCGCTCGACTCCGCCTCGCTGGCGCTCGGGCTCGCGGCCGGCGCCGGCTTCGAGGTGGTCGTCGCGGGGTGGTCGCTCCTCACGCGGCGCGAGCTGATCGCCCGGCTCGCGCTCGAGCCCGATGCCTACGCCATCCCGGAGGTCGAGGCGTACGGTGCGCACCTGACCCGCCCACGACACCGGCGGACGCTCGCTCAGAGCATCCGCAAGATGATCAGGGAAGCGTTGCGCCCGGACAGCCTTTACCTCGGCGACCGCGTCCTTCGCTACGCCCGCGACCTCGAGGCGGTGGCGCGCGACCTGCTGACGCCGAACGTGCGGGTGCACCCGGTCAGCGTGGCACGCTGTCGCCGACTGCTCACCGAGGCGGCGGAGAGCCCGCTCTACAACGCGAAGCTCCCCGCCGAGGAGATCCCGCAGATCCTGCGCCGCATCCGGGCGGGGATCCAGGCGGACGATTCCCACCGCTAGCGAGCCGGTCGCGGCTTCACACTCGCCGGACGATCTCCTCGAGCGGCTTCCGGTTGGCGCGGCTGCTCCACTCCTCGACCGGGCGCTCGCCGGGTTCGCGTAGCCGGTCCGGGTAGCCGAACGACAACACGGTCGCGATCTCCGCGTCGGCCTCCAGGCCGATCGCCTCGCGCGCGGCGTCCCGGTCGGCGAGCCCGTTCGGCGACGACCCGATCAGCTCGTTCCAGGCGGCGAGCATCATGCTCTGGGCCGCGCGCCCGCAGTCGAACCCGGCGCTGCCGGTCGCGACGACCGCGACGACAAGCGCTGCCGTGCGCACGTTCTCAGGTGCATAGACGGCCTGCGCGAGCCGCTCGCGGCGGGCGCTGTCCTCGACCACGACGAACTGCCAAGGCTGCCTGTTCTTCGCGCTGCCCGACAGGCGGCCCGCGTCGAGAATGCGCGCGATCGAATCGTCCGCGAGCGGTCGGTCGGCGTACGTCTTCACGTCCCGCTTGCTCGCGATCGCGAGGTAGGCGTCCACGGCGGAAGCCTAGACGCCGCTTTGGCACAGAGGCGGCACAGACTCGTGAGCCACTTTCGCGTGCTTCGGGCGTAGCGTCGAGGTGTGCTCGCGCGCACGCTCACCCATGCCGTTGTCGGGCTCGAGGCCAGGCCGGTCGAGGTCGAAGCGCATCTGCAGCGGGGCGTGCCGGCGTTCACGATCGTGGGGTTGCCCGACAAGGCCTGCAACGAGGCACGCGAGCGGGTTCGCAGCGGCGTGACGAGCGCCGAGCTCGAGTGGCCCCTCCGGCGCATCACGGTCAACCTCGCCCCGGCCGGGCTGCGGAAGGAAGGCTCCGGCTTCGACCTCCCGATCGCGCTCGCGATCCTGGCCGCGTCCCGCCAGCTCCCGTCCGAGCGGCTCGATGGTCACGCTGCCCTGGGCGAGCTCGGGCTCGACGGGCGCCTGCGGCCGGTGCCGGGAGCGTTGGCGTGCGCGCAGGCGGCACGCTGCATGGGCGTACAGAGGATCCTGTGCGCGGCCGAGTCTGCCGCAGAGGTGGCGCTCGCCGGCGTCGAACCGGTAGGGCTCCGGCATCTCGTCGAGGCGGGCGCGTACCTTCGCGGAGAGCTCGTGCTGCCGCCGGTCGAGCCACCGGGGCGATCGCCACGACCGGCGTATCCGGATCTGGCCGACGTGCGCGGGCACGAGCGAGCACGCCGTGCGCTCGAGCTCGCAGCCGTAGGGCGCCACAACGTGCTGCTCGCCGGTCCTCCGGGCACGGGCAAGACGATGCTCGCACGACGCCTGCCCGGGCTCCTCGCCGAGCTCACGCTCCCGGAAGCTCTCGACGTCACGCGCATTCACTCCGTCGCCGGGCTGCTGCCTCCAGGCCGGCCGCTCGTCGGCTGGCCTCCATTCCGCGCGCCGCACCACACCGCGTCCGCAGCCGCGATCATCGGTGGCGGCGGCGGGCGCGACGCCGTTCGCCCGGGTGAGGTGAGCCTGGCACACCACGGCATCCTGCTGCTCGACGAGCTGCCCGAGTTCAACCGAGCCGTCCTCGAGGCCCTACGCCAGCCGCTCGAGGACGGGACGGTCAGCATCGCGCGCGTTGCCGGCCGCGCCGTCTACCCGGCTCGCTTCCTTGCCGTCGCGACCATGAACCTGTGCCCGTGCGGCGCGCGCGGCGATCCCTCCGCCGCCTGCTCGTGCACGACGCAGCGAATCTCCACCTACAGAACGCGGCTCTCCCGCGCCCTCCTCGATCGCTTCGATCTCACGCTGCTGATCCCGAGAGCCCGCTCGCGCGAGCTATCCGGAGCGCCGGGCGAGCGCTCGACCGCCGTGGCCGAGCGGGTCGCGTCCGCGTCGGCTCGCCTGTCCGCCCGCCCGCCGTCCCTCTCGGCCGCCGCGGGCGAGCTGCTCGACCGGGCGGTCGACCGGCTCCCGCTGTCGGGCCGGGGGCGAGCGCGAGTCGCCAGGGTCGCGCAGACCGTTGCCGCGCTCGCGGGAACCGACGAGGTCGAGGCGGAGCACCTCGCCGAGGCACTCTCCTACCGGGCTCCGGCCGAGCTCGAAGGTTCGGCGTGACCGGCGGCTTTCCGTCGCTCGCGCTCGGTCGGCCCGGCTATCCCGAGCTGCTGGCGGCGATCTACGATCCGCCGAGGCGGCTGTTCCTGCGGGGCTCGCGGCCGCAGCTGCTGGCCGGTCCGTGTATCGCGATCGTCGGCGCCAGGGCGTGCTCGCCGTACGGCGCCCAGGTCGCCCGAGCGCTGGGCCGGACGCTCGCGACGGCCGGGGTGGTCGTCGTGAGCGGGCTCGCCCGCGGTGTCGACGGCGAGGCCCACCGGGGCGCGCTCGAGGCTTGCGGCTCCACGGTGGCCGTGCTCGGCTGCGGGATCGACCGGGACTACCCGCAGGTCCACGCCGGCCTCGCGCGTCGGATCGCCGAGACCGGGCTGATCGTGTCGGAGTACGCGCCCGGGGTCGAGCCGGCACCGTGGCGATTCCCCGCTCGCAACCGGATCGTCGCCGGCCTCTCTCGCGCCGTCGTCGTGGTCGAGGCGAGGGAGCGCTCCGGCGCGCTGATCACGGCCGAGTTCGCGCTCGAGGAGGGTCGCGAGGTTCTCGCCGTGCCCGGCGAGATCACGTCCGCGCTCTCGGCCGGCACGAACGCCTTGCTGCGCCAGGGAGCCGCACCGCTGCTCGTGCCGGAGGACGTGCTCGCAGCGGTGGGCCTCGAGATTCCCGCGGCCGTTCCGGCCGCTCCGGGCGGAGCCGCGGGCGACGTGCTCTCGGCGCTGCGCGACGCTGCCGACGACGTCGACGGCCTCGCGCGGCGCACCGGCTTTCCACCTGCAGAGGTTGCTGCCATCCTCGCGATGCTCGAGCTCGAAGGGGTCGTGCACGGGGCTGACGGCGTCTTCCGCGCTGAAATCCGAGCCGGTTGACGCGCTTGCCTACCGGTGGTCACGTACCATCGACCGTGACCGGAGGCTTGGGACGTCTGTTTCGGGGTGAGGCCGCCTCGCCCGGAAAGGAGCGAGATGGGCATTGTCGACAAGGTCAAGCAGGGCGCCGGGCAGGCGATGACGATGGCGTCGCAGGCAGCCGAGCGCGCGAAGGACGAGGCGAAGGAGCTCAACCTCAAGCGGCAGATCAGCAACGAGGAGCAGCGGCTCGGCTCGATCGCCATCCGCCTGGTCGAGCGCGAGGAGATCTCGCACGCGGAGCTCGCTCCGAGCGTCGATCGGATCGGTGCGCTGCGGGCTGAGCTCGAGGCGCTCCAGCGCGGCCAGGACGAGCGAGGAGCCGAGCGAGGAGCCCGGCCCGGCGAGCGAGAAGCCGAGCGCGGAGCCGAGCACGGCGCCGGAAGAGGAAGCGCTGGCCACGTCGTCGCCGGCAGCCAAGAGGGGCAAGTGACCGGTGAAGGTGCTCAGGCGAAGCTGCTAGGGTCGTCGACAGGAGAGGGGATCCCGGCGAGGCGCCGGGTGCATATGCGGTGAGCTCGAAGTCAGTCGAAGAGCGAGAGCGAGTCGTCGTCAGATTCGCCGGTGACTCCGGCGACGGCATGCAGGTAGCCGGCGATCGCTTCACGAACGCGACGGCCGTGCTCGGGAACGATCTGGCGACCCTGCCTGACTTCCCGGCCGAGATCCGGGCGCCGAGAGGAACGCTCCACGGCGTGTCGGCGTTCCAGATCCAGTTCTCCTCGCGCGACATCATGACGCCCGGCGACGAGCCGAACGTGCTCGTCGCCATGAACCCGGCCGCGTTGAAGACGAATCTCGGGCTGCTCGAGAAGGGCGGCACGATCATCGCGAACGAGGACGAGTTCACCGCACGAAACTTCGACAAGGCGGGGTATGCGGCGAACCCGCTCGAGGACGGCTCTCTCGACGGCTACCAGCTCTTCCGCGTGCCGATGGAGTCGCTCTCGCTGAAGGCGACCGAGGACATCGAGGGCGTGACGAAGCGGGAGGCCGAGCGGGCGAAGAACTTCTTCGCGCTCGGGCTCGTCTCGTGGATGTACGGCCGGCCCACGGACGTGACCGAGACCTGGATCGAGAAGCGCTTCGCAAGCAGGCCCGAGATCCGCGATGCGAACATGGGCGCCTTCCGGGCCGGCTGGAACTTCGGCGAGACGACGGAGGTCTTCGCCGTCAGGTACGAGGTGAAGCCCGCCCCCGCGGAGCCCGGCGTCTACCGCAACGTCAGCGGCACGGCCGCGCTCGCCTGGGGGCTGATCGCAGCGAGCGTGCGGAGCGGCCTCCAGTTGCTCTACGCGAGCTATCCCATCACTCCCGCGTCGGAGCTCCTGCACGAGCTGTCGCGGCACAAGAACTTCGGCGTCCGCACGGTGCAGGCCGAGGACGAGATCGCGGCTGCGAACCTGGCGCTCGGCAGCGCCTTCGGCGGCGGCCTCGGCGTCACCGGGACGAGCGGGCCCGGGATGGATCTGAAGTCCGAGACCGTCGGGCTTGCGGTCGCGCTCGAGCTGCCGATGGTGATCGTGGACGTCCAGCGCGCGGGCCCGTCGACCGGCATGCCGACGAAGAACGAGGCAGCCGACCTGCTGACGGCGATGTACGGCCGCCACGGCGAGTCGCCCATCCCGATCGTCGCCGCGTACACGCCGGCCCAGTGCTTCGACACCGCGATGGAAGCGGCGCGCATCGCCATCCGCTATCGCACCCCGGTGATCCTCCTCACCGACACGTTCCTCGCGAACTCGTCCGAGCCGTGGCTGATTCCGGACGTCGACTCGCTCCCCGAGATCGACCCGAGCTTCGCGACGGAGCCGAACAGCGGTGACGGCTTCCTTCCCTACGTGCGAGACGAGAAGCTCGCGCGTCCCTGGGCGGTACCCGGCACGCCGGGGCTCGAGCACCGCATCGGCGGTCTCGAGAAGGAGGATGGAACCGGCAACATCTCCTACGACCCGATGAACCACGAGCTCATGACGCACCTGCGCGCCGCCAAGGTCGCGAAGATCGCCGAGGACATCCCGCCGCTCGCCGTCGACGACCCCGACGGCGACGCCGAGCTGCTCGTGCTCGGCTGGGGGTCCACGTACGGAGCGATCCAGGCAGCCGCACGCCGCGCGCGCGCGAGGGGGGGCAGCGTCGCGACGGCGCATCTCGTCCATCTCAGCCCGTTCCCCGCCAACCTCGGCGACGTGCTCGCGTCTTACGGAAGGGTCTTCGTGCCCGAGCTCAACATGGGCCAGCTCTCGAAGCTGGTCCGCGCCGACTTTCTCGTTCCCGCGGAGGCGTACTCGAAGGTGCAGGGGCTGCCGCTCACGGTCGGCGAGCTCGAGCAGGAGATCGAGAGGCGGCTGTAACCATGGCGACCGCCGCGAAAACCGACAAGAAGGCCTGGGAGTCCGACCAGGATCCACGCTGGTGCCCCGGCTGTGGCGACTACGCGATCCTGAGCACGGTCGCAGGGTTCATGCCGGAGGTCGGGCTGCCGCCCGAGCGGGTCGTCTTCATCGCCGGCATCGGCTGTGCCGGCCGCTTCGCCTACTACATGAACACGTACGGCATCCACGGCATCCACGGGCGAGCGCTGCCGCTCGCAAGCGGGCTCGCGGTCACGCGACCGGACCTCTCGGTGTGGGTGATCACCGGTGACGGCGACTCGCTCTCGATCGGCGGGAATCACCTCATCCACGCGCTGCGCCGCAACGTGCCGCTCAAGATCCTCCTCTTCAACAACCAGATCTACGGGTTGACGAAGGGGCAGTACTCGCCGACGAGCGAGGTCGGCAAGGTCACGAAGTCGACGCCGTTCGGCGCCCTCGACCACCCGTTCAACCCGCTCGCCCTGGCGCTCGGCGCCGAGGCGACGTTCGTCGCCCGCACGATCGACGTCGACCGCGCCCACCAGACCGAGGTGCTACGAGCGGCGGTCGCGCACAAGGGGACGGCCTTCATCGAGATCTACCAGAACTGCAACGTCTTCAACGACCACGCCTTCGACGCGCTCACCGACAAGCAGGAGAAGGCCCTCAACCAGATCCGGCTCGTACACGGACAGTCGATCCGCTTCGGGCCGGAGGACGAGCGCGGCGTCGTCCAGCGCCCCGACGGCGCCCTCGAGATCGTCGACGTCGCCGAGGTGGGGGAGGACGCCCTGCTCGTGCACGATGCACATCACAAGACACCGAGCCTCGCGTTCGCGCTCGCCCACCTCTCCGAGCGCCCGACGGGCCCCACCCCGATCGGCGTGTTTCGCGCGGTCGAGCGCCCCGTCTACGGCGAGGCCATGGAAGCCCAGCTCGAGGCCGCGAAGGCCCAGCTCGGCCCCGGCGATCTCGCCACGCTCCTGAACGCCGGCGACACCTGGATCGTGTGAGCGTGGGGGAGGCAGGCCTCCCCCACGAACCCCCTCCTGGCACTCGCTTCGCTCGCGCGTGTTGCACGGCCCGGACGCCGGCGGAGCCGGCATCCGAGCCCCTGACTACCCGAGCAGCGTCGCCTCCAGAGGGGTTTCCCGGCCGGGCTCGACTCTGTAGGCCCGCTTGCCGGCTTGCGGCGTGACGACCGCGTGCAGGTCGGTCCCGACGTAGTGGAGCGCCGCCTCGGCGTCGACCGCTATCCCCGCGGGCAGATCGCCGCGATCGACCAGGTCGCGGTACACGGGACGGCGCAGCTCCTCGTCGTCGTAGTGGGGGCAGCAGCTCCCGGGCAGGAACCCGAGGGCGTCACCGACGGCCGTGAGCTGTGGGCCGAACGAGTCCGTCACTCCACTCTCGAACCAGCAGATCATGCCCGCGCTCGACCCCGTGAGCACGACGCCCGCGTCCCAGGCTTCGTGCAGCACGCGGTCGAAGCCGTGGGCGCGCCAGATCGCCAGCATGTTCACCGTGTTCCCGCCGCCCACCACGACGACGTCGTGCTCGAGCACGAGCTCTCGCAGGCCGGGCGGCGGCCACGGAAAGAACTCGAGCCGGGTCACCTCGGCGAGACCGGCGTAGAGGTCGTAGATCCGGAGAGAGGCCTGTGGATCCTCTGCGCAGGCGGTCCCCACCCAGAGCACCCGCGGTGGTCGGCGGCCGCTCAGCCCGAGGACGTAGTCCCGCACGTGCTCTTCGAATGTGCCGCCGCCGATCGCGACGATCTGTCTCGCGGTCACGCCGGGAACGACGCCGGCCGGTCGCAGGCGCGGCGCCAGAGGTCGTCGTCGATGTTGCGGCCCGTGACGACGAGCACAATAGGCCCCTCCTCGTCGACCAGGTAAGGCACGGCCGCAAGGGCGGCCGCGGCCGCACCTTCCGTGCGGACCCCGGCGCGGGCGTAGGCGCCGACGGCTTCCGCGATCTCGCGTTCCGATACCAGCACCATGCGGCTCGTGACCTCGCCGAGCACGTCGACTGCGAGCGGGATGGCGACCCGCACGGCGAGGCCGTCGGCGAACGTCGCGCAGCGAGCGCACTCGACGACCTCGCCGGCCTCCCAGCACTCGACCATGACCGGAGCTTCCTTCGACTGGACGCCGACACGCTGTGTGCGCGGCGAGCGCTCGCAGAGCTCGAGGCCGATCCCGCCGAGCAGCGCGCCGTTCCCGAGCGGCACGACGACCATGGCCGGCGGCTCGGGCGCCTGCGCGAGTATCTCCCGTGCGATGTCGCGATAGCCCTCGTACTGGGCGCGCTCGAGGCCGTCCACGAAGAACGGCAGCCCCGCCTCCGTAGCGAACGACCGCGCAGCATCCTTCGCCTCGTCGATGTCGCTTCCGGCGTGTCGCAGCTCGGCGTCGAAGGCTTCGATCATCGCTACCTTGGTGCGCGCTGCCTGCTCGGGCACGTAGACGATCGCCCGCATCTCCAGCCGCTTCGCCGCCCAGGCGGTCGCGGCCCCATGGTTGCCGGTGGAGGCGGTGACGACGGTTTCCGCGCCGTCCGTTCTCCAGCCCTCGAGCGTCGGCAGCGCGCCGCGCCACTTGAAGGCGCCGAGCTCGTGGACGTCCTCCCGCTTCAGCCAGAGCGCCCGGGCGCCTGCCAGGTCCGGCGGGGCGGGCTCGAGTGGCGTCGCTTCCGTCACGCCGTCAGCGTAGTGCGCCCAGGAGCCGTGCGGGATTCTCCTCGCAGACGCGGCCGGCCACGCCCTCGCCGAGGCCGAGCACGGCAGCGCGCGTCGGGCCAGGATCGATCACGGGCACGTCGCTTCCGTAGACGAGCTGGCCGGGGCCGAGCGCCGTCAGGCAGAGCTCGAGCGCACGCGGCCCGTAGGACGCCGTATCGAAGTAGACGTTCGGCCGCAGCGCTGCCCTCGCGTCGACCCCCCTGGACTGCAGCCGCTCGAGCTGCGCCGGCGCGCCTCCTGCGAGGATCGCGAAGAGCACGCGCAGCTGCGGAAAGCGGTCGGCGTCGCGGAAGAGCCAGGCCGCATAGGCGGCCTGCATCTGGGCCGTGTAGTCGACACCCGCAGCCCACCAGGCGGGCGCGCCTACCGGCGCCGGCCCTCGCGGCGGTCCGGGGTGGATGAAGAGCACCTGGCCGGCGGCCTCGAGCTCCTGCTGGAGGGGGTCGCACCCGGCGATGACCACCTCGGCCGAGACGCAGGCGCCCGCGAAGCCCGGCAGGCAGCGGCCGGCGGCAAGGGCGAGGAAGCGCCCGCCGGCTGCCGCCACGACCTCCTGGATCCCTTCGTCATAGGCGTCGCGAAGATCCGGATGCTGCTCGAGCTCACAGGTCGGCGCGGGAGAGATGAGGGCGGCGTCGATCCCGCTGCGATCGAGAAGCGCGAGGCGCTGCTCGGGCAGGTGCGCCGCGATGTCCGTCTCGAAGGGGCCTTCGCACGGCAGCTCGAGCAGCGAGCCGCGCAAGCGCGGCGGCTCGGTGCGCCGCTCGAGCGCCAGGACGAGCCGCTCCGGCCAGAGGTGTTGATGGACGTCCACGGTTCTCATGCCGGGGCGGGCTCGGGGCCCGGCCGCGACGGGCCGCTCAACGGCGCTCGTCGGGCGATCTGCGTTGCCGTCGCCCCCAGCGGATCAGCCGGTCGCCGAGAACTCCGAGGACGGCCGCGAGCAGGATGACGAGGAACAGCGGCGAGCTCGTCTCGACGAGGAACCAGTCGACCGTGACCCGCTGGTTGTTCGCCACGGCGAACCAGATGACGAGCGCGAGAAGGAGCGCACCGACGAGCACTGCCGGGCGGAGCAGGCGTCGCCGTGGGCTCTCGCTTGCTCTGTTCGGGCTCGGACTCGTCGCCATCGGCCTACTCGGCGGCTCCTCCAGCGGGGCTGGGTGTAGCCGACTGCTCCTTTAGCCGACGACGGGCCTCGTCGATGACCACCATGGCCTCGGCTCGGTTGCCGAAGCCGCGCGTGGCCGTCTTCTTGCGCTCGAGATCCTTGTAGACCTGGAAGAAGTGCTCGATCTCGTCGCGGTACTCGGGCTGCAGGTCGTGGATGTCGTGCACGCGCAGCCAGGCGGGGTCGCGGCGGGAGGCGCAGATGATCTTCTCGTCCGAGCCCTTTTCATCGGTCATGTAGAAGACGCCGATCGGCCGGGCGCGAATACGACAGCCGGGGAAGGTCGGCTCGCCGACGAGCACGAGCGCGTCGAGCGCGTCGCCGTCCCCGCCGAGCGTGCCCTCGATGAAGCCGTAGTCGGCCGGGTAGCTCATCGACGTGAACAGGCGCCGGTCGAGCACGATCCCACCGAGGTCGCGGTCGAGCTCGTACTTGTTGCGCGACCCGCCTGGGATCTCGACGAAGACCACGACCTCCTCGGGTTGCGCCACTGCGCGAACGATAGACACTGCCGGAGCCGGCGTGCCGGTGGCCAGCCGTACCCAGGGACGCCTGCTAGCGCCATTGATGCACCTCCCGGCTCCTGCGACGCTGGTTGCATCCTGCCAACCACCAGACGCGCCCGGCGACTCCATGAGCCTGCCGAGGCGCACACGAGAAAGGACCGCCATGTTCGAGAAGGAGAGCCTCCAGGGCGTCGGCATCGGCCGGCCCTACGGCGCGGCCGCGGCCGCGCTCGAGACCCTCATCGCCGCCAAGCGGCTGCTCGGCGGGCACCGGCCGGCTGCCGCGACCGGTGGCCGCTAGGAACGCTTGATCTTCAGGGCGGTGGCCTCCACGGGCCGCCGCCCGCGACCGCTCTCACCCGGGCCGGGTCAGGCTCCCGCCAGCGCCGGGTCGAGGATCGCAACGGTGCGAGCGCCTTCCGCCCGGCGGAGGCGCTGGAACGCGTCCTCGATGCCGTCCAGGTCGGTGACGTGCGAGACCGTGGCGCCGACGTCGAGGCGGCCTGCGGCGACGAGCTCGGCGAGCTCGACGATCTCCCGCGCCGGGTATCCCGAGCCGTAGAAGGAGCCGCGCAGCGACTTCTCCGAGAGGAAGTCGATCGCGGGAACGACCGCTTCGACGCCCCGCGGGGCGAGCCCGACGACGATCGCGGTCCCGCCGGGCCGGATCGCGTCCCAGGCAAGCCGGATCGTCTCCGTGCTTCCGACGACCTCGAACGCATGTCTGGCGCCGCCCTCGCCCGCGATGCGGCGGATCTCCCGGGCCGGCCTCTCTCCGCTTGCATCGACGGCGTGGGTGGCGCCCCGCGCGAGGGCTCGTTCGAGCTTCTCGGGGACTCGGTCGACAGCCACGATCGGCTCGGCCGCGGCGAGACGCAAGGCCGCGATCACCTGGAGGCCCACGCCGCCGCACCCGATGACGCAGGCGCTCTCGCCGGCCTGCACGTGCGCCGCGTTGCGCACGGCGCCGAAGCCGGTCACGACGGCGCAGCCCACGAGGGCGGCATCACGGAGCGTGATGCCCTCTGGGATCGGAACCGCGGAGGCCGCCGGTACGACGCAGCGCTCGGCGAAGCACGCGACCGCGAGGAAGTGCTTCAGCGGCGTTCCGTCCTGAAGGCGCAAGCGTGTCGTCCCGTCGAGCATCGTGCCCGGGAACGAGGCCTCGTTCGCCGTGCCGCAGAGATTGCCGCGGCCGGCGCGGCAGCTCGCGCATTCTCCGCAGGACGGGACGAACGAGAACGCCACCCGCACTCCGGGCCGCACGTGCTCGACTCCCTCACCGACAGCCTCGACGACGCCCGCCCCCTCGTGTCCCAGCACGGATGGGGCCCGATCGTCGCCCATGTGGCCGTCGGCGAGATGCAGGTCCGAGTGGCACACGCCCGTCGCAACAACCTTGACGAGCACCTCGCCGGCCCGCGGCGGGTCGAGGAGGACGTCTTCGACCGCGAGCGGCTGGCCGATCGCGTGCAGGACCGCCGCCCTGATCCGGGAGGGCTCAGGCGCGGACGGCACGCCGGTTGCTCACGGTGGACAGGTCGCTCGAAGCGCTCACACGAATTGGCTCGAACTCGTGACAGTGACGGCGCGATGCGGGCGTATCTCGTGCGGATCCGGGCGATACGCTAGCCGCGGGTGGCGGGTGGTTGATTCCCCACCCTGGGTGGGGAGTTGGGCGCGGAGCTGGGCACGGTGCTCCGGCACGCAGCTGGGCCCGGCGCTCGGCCGGGTGCTCGGCGCCGCCGGTGTGGAGCCGTGGTGGAGTCGCGCGGAGTCGCGACGCCGCGTGTGGCCTTTGGCACCTCACCTCCGGGGTCATCCGACCCTCCACGTCTCCAGGGCGTCCAGATCCGGCGTCACGCCCAGGCCGGGGCCCGGCGGCGGCGCGATCGTCCCGTCCGAGGCGATCTCGAGTGGCGCCGGCAGCAGCCAGTCGCGCCGCTCGGGCGTCCACGCCGGCGGGTCGAAGGGCACCTCCACGTAGGGGCACGTCGAGAGCGCGCACGCGACATGGAGGTTCGCGGCAAGCCCAAGCCCGTTCGTCCACGTATGCGGCGTGAACATCCGGCCATGGAGGTCGGCAAGGGCGGCGATGCGCCGGCAACCGCCGATTCCTCCGGCGAGCACGGCGTCCGGCTGGATGACGTCGACGCCTCCGCGCAGGACGAGATCCCGTGCCTCGGCGCCGGTTCGCACCATCTCGCCGGCCGCGATGCGCAGGGATGTGCGCCGGCGGAGCAGCGCGTAGCCGTCGAGGTCGTCGGTCGGCAGCGGCTCCTCGAGCCAGTAGACGCCGAGCCGCTCGAGCTCGTGTGCGCACGCGGCCGCAACCGGGGGATCCCAGCGTGGCGTCAGATCGCCCGCCATCCGCCAGCCCTGGTTCGCGTCGACCATGATCTCGAGCGAGGAGCCGACCGCCCGCCGCACCTCCTCGACCACTTCGATGTCCTCGCGCCAGCGCTCGGCCCGAAACCGGAGCTTGACGGCACGCACTCCGCGCTTGCGCAGCTCGAGGACACGGCGGAGGCGCTCGTCTGCCGCGACGAGCTCACCGGACGACGCATATGCGAGCAGGCGCTCGGCGCGTCCGCCCAGCAGGCGCCAGAGCGGCAGTCCGAGCGCCTTGCCGACGAGATCCCAGACTGCGACCTCGACCGTCCATGGCCTGCCGCCATGGAAGTCCACCGTCTCGCAGAGCTCGCGGACCACTTCGGTCCGGAACGGGTCGACGCCCGCGAGGACGTGCTCGAGCTGGGCGGCATCCGGAAGCGCGTCCCCGCTCGCGTACCCTGTCAGCCCCTCGTCCGTCCGTACGGCGACGAGCGTCGCCTCGACCTGCTCGCGTGGCACCGGGTCCCAGGCTGCCCGGAAAGGCGGGTCGAGCGGGAAGGCATAGCGCCGTGTCTCGACGGCCGTGATCTTCACGAGCCGCCGCCGCATGCGTCGACCGTTTCGGGGACGGCCGTGCGGCTCCTCATGCCTCCACCGGGGCCTGAGGCGACTGCAGGCGGCGCAGCTCGTCGATGGGGATGTGGCAGCGCATGAGGTGGCCGTCCTCGACCTCGGCGAGCGGCGGCTCTTCCGTCACGCAGATCTCTCCGAGGAAGCGCGGGCAGCGGGTATGGAAGACACAGCCCGAGGGGGGATCGGCGGCGCTCGGGATCTCCCCTTCGAGCCGGATCCGTGCGCGCGGCTCGCCCTCCGTCGTCGGAACCGCGGAGAGGAGCGCCTCCGTGTACGGATGGTGCGGGCCGGCGTACACGGTCTCGGCGGGCCCGACCTCCATGAGCCGGCCCAGGTACAGCACGGCGATCCGGTCCGAGATGTAGCGGACGACACCGAGGTCGTGGGAGATGAAGACGTACGTGACGCCCTCCGCAATCTGCATGTCGGCCAGCAGGTTGAGTATCGCGGCCTGCACGGAGACGTCGAGGGCAGAGGTCGGCTCGTCGCACACGACGACTCGGGGGTCGCCGGCGAAGGCTCGCGCGATCGCGACCCGCTGCTTGAGACCGCCGGAGAGCTGCACCGGCTTGGCGCTGAGCAGACGGGTGTCGAACCGCACGGCCGAGGCGAGTTCTCCCAGCCGCTGCTCCGCCTGCGCGCCTCGGATCCCGCGCAGCTTCGTCAGCGCCCGTCCGATGATGCGCCGCACCGAGAAGCGCCTGTTGAGCGCCGAGTCGGGGTTCTGGAAGACGATCTGGATGGCTGCGACCTGCTCCGGGTCGCGCTTGCTCACGTCGGGCGCCAGTGCTTCGCCGTCGAGCTCCACGGTGGAGCCCGCGTCGGGCGCCGTGAGCCCGAGCAGCACACGGGCGAGCGTCGTCTTGCCGCTTCCCGACTCGCCGACGAGACCCAGCGTCTCGCCAAGCCGTACGTCGATGTCGATGTCCGCGAGGGCCTGGACGTTCTGTCCCTCCTGACGGAACGTCTTGGATGCATGCGCGAGGCGCACCACGGCCGGCGACCCGTTCGCTCCTGTCCGCGCCGCTTCGCGTGGCGGCGGCGTCGCATGAGGTATCGAAGCGGCCCGCTCGTGGTGGTGGCACCGGCTCGAGTGGCCGCCGCCGAGCCCGTGGAACGGCGGCTCGTCCGTGTGGCAGATGTCGGTCGCGATCGGGCAGCGGTCGGCGAAGACGCATCCGGGGAGGTGCGCGCCGAGCTGGGGCAGGTAGCCGGGGATGGTGTCGAGCCGGTCGCGGTCCTTGCGCAGGCCGCCACGGGGGATGCAGCGAAGCAGGCCCACCGTGTACGGATGGCGTGGGTCGGCGAGCAGCGTCGCAGTCGGGCCCTCTTCGACGAGCCGTCCGGCGTAGAGGACGCCCACCCGCTCGCACATCTTGCGGATGACGCCGAGGTTGTGGCTGATGAACAGGACGCTCGTGCCGAACTCCTTTCGGAGGCTGGCGATCAGATCGAGGACCTCCGCCTCCACGGTCGCGTCGAGACCCGTCGTCGGCTCGTCGAGGATCAGCAGCGTCGGGTCCTTGGCCAGCGCCATCGCGATCACGGCACGCTGCTGCATGCCACCGGAGAGCTGATGCGGGTAGCGGCGCATGACCCGGGCCGGATCCGAGATCTGCACTTTCGCGAGCATCGCGCGCGTCCGATCGAGCGCCTCGTCCTTGCCGGCGCCGAGGATCGAGAACATCTCGGCGATCTGCTCGCCGACGCGGATCGACGGGTTGAGCGCTGCGCCGGGGTTCTGGTAGACCATCGAGAGGGTGCGCGCGCGGAGCCGGCGCACGCCCTCGTTGCTCATCCGCAGCAGGTCCTCGCCGCCCACGCGAATCGCCCCCGCGACCACCCGCCCGTTGGACGGGAGGTAGCGCATGATCGCAAAGGCCGCCGTCGTCTTCCCGCACCCGGACTCGCCGACGAGCCCGTACGACTCGCCCTGCCCGACGACGAGCGTGACGCCACGCAGGACGGGCCTATCGACCCCGCGGACGCGGTAGACGACCTCGAGATCCTCGAGCTCGATGGCGGGTCCGGACGGCTCGGTCATCGCTCGTACGTCTGCGCGATCTTGTCCGCCATCAGGTTGATCCCGATGACCAGCGTCGCGATTGCGAGCGCCGGGAAGAGCACCGCCCACCACACGCCGCCGTTGATGAACTGGTAGTTGTCCGCGATGTCGGCGCCCCAGTCGGGAATCGAGGGGTCTGCCCCGAAGCCCAGGAACGCAAGCGTCGCGATGGTGAAGATCGCGTAGCCGAGTCGCACGGTGAACTCGACGATGATCGGCGCGGTGACGTTCGGGAGGATCTCCGCGAACATGATGTACGGCGAGCGTTCGTTCCGGAGCCTCGCCGCCTGCACGTAGTCGAGCTCGCGCTCTCCGAGCACCGCGGCCCGCACCGTTCGCGCGATGATCGGCGCGAAGACGAGGCCGATCACGAGGATCAGCGTCACACGCGACGAGCCGAGCGCCACGACCGCGAGTAGCGCCGTGATGATCAGCGGGATCGAGAGCAGCGCGTCAACGAACCGCATCGACGCCTCGTCGACGAGCCCCCGGTAGTAGCCGGTGACGAGCCCGATGGCGGTGCCGAGGACGGTGCCGAGCAGTGTCGCCAGTGGCGCCATGATGAGGATCTCGCGGGCGCCTACGATGACGCGCGAGAGCACGTCGCGGCCGAGGCGATCCGTGCCGAACAGGTGCTCGCTGCTCGGAGGGGCGAGGTCGTTCAGCAGATCCTCGGTGCGGGGGTTCTGCGGAGCGATCAGCTCGCCGAAGATCGCGCAGATCACCCAGATGCCGAGGAGGACGCAGCCGAGGATGAACGCGGGCGAGCGCAGCAGCAAGCGGATGCGCTCGCGCCGAGCGATACGGGCCTCGTCCCTGTGGGGGATCGTGATCGGGGTGGTGGGATCGTCGATGGTCGTCATTCGCTGCTCGCGAACCGGATGCGGGGGTTGAGAAGCGAGTAGGACAGGTCGGCCAGCAGCGTTGCGATGAGGAAGATGATCCCGACGATGAGGACGCTGCTCTGCAGCACCGGGAAATCTTTCTGCGTCGCCGCGGTGAAGATCAAGCGGCCGATTCCCGGATAGTTGAAGAGCCGCTCGATAACGACGAGCCCGCCGATCAGGTAGCCGGTCTGCGTGGCCACCACGGCGATCGTCGGCAGCAGCGAGTTGCGAAGGACGTGGCGGCGGACGACCGTCCGTTGCGGCAGCCCCTTGAGGAAGGCCGTCCGCGTGTAGTCGCTGTCGAGCGCCTCGATCGTTCCGGCACGGGTGATCCGAGCGATGTACCCGAAGAGGAGGATGACGAGCGTCAGCGCCGGCAGCAGGAGGTACTTGAGCTGTGTGAAGAACCCGCTTCCATCCGGCGCGTTGGCGCTGACCGGTAGCAGGTCGGCCCAGAGCGCGAAGACGAGGATGAGGATGATGCCGGTGACGAACTCGGGAATCACGGTCAGCGAGATGCCCCCGACGGTGATCACCCGGTCGGTCGGCCGGTCTCGCCTGAGCGCAGCGATCACGCCGCCGAGGATGGCGAGCGGGACGACGATCACGAACGCAAGGGCCGCGAGCTTGAGCGAGTGGACGAGCGCGCTGCCGACGAGGTCGTCGACCGGCACGCCGAGCGCGAGCGATTCGCCGAGGTCGCCCTGAAAGAAGCTCGAGATCCAGTCGCCATACTGCGTGAGCAGCGGCCGATCGGTGCCGAGCTCCTCGTTGAGATTGTCGACGGCAGCCTGGTCCGCGAAGGGCCCGAGGATGCGACGGGCGACGTTCCCGGGTAGAACCTGCGTGCCGAAGAAGACGATCAGGCTGAGCAGGAACAGCGTGATGACGGCGAGGCCGAGCCGCTTGAGGAGGAACCGTCCCATCCTGCCCCTGCAAGCCTATTCGGTGGGCGGCCGGGGCTCGCTCGGAGCCCCGGCCGCCACCGGCGATCCGGGTCAGGCCGTGAAGCTCGCCTGCGAGAGGTCGAACTGGCCCGTCGCCGCGGATATCGCTCCCTGTAGGTTCGGCTTGGCCGCCGAGAGGAAGTTGTAGAAGTAGGCGAACACGATCGGCGTCTCGTCCAGGAGGAGCTCCTGGATCTGCTTCGCCACCGCGCGTTGGGAATCGAGGTCGAGCGCCGCGACGTAGTCCGTCACAAGCTGGTCGTACGTCGGGTTCTGGAAGTGCGCGGAGTTCCAGACGCCCAGGTTCTCGAGATCCCCATGCAGCGAGGCCGTGAGGTAGACGTTGGGCACGGGACGGTGGCCGTAGTCGGTGATGCCCATGACCGAGTCGAGCCAGGTCGAGCTGCCGAAGACGCCGTCGCCGTAGTAGGTGCCCGCGTCCGTGATGTTGAGGTTGATGGTGACGCCGATCTGCTCGGCGTAGTTCTTGACGAGCTGGGCCAGGTCGGGAATCTCGAACCCGTCCCAGGTGTCGAGCTGGACCTCGAAGCCGTCGCCCATGCCGGCGTCGGCCATCAGCTGCTTCGCGAGCTCGATGTCCTGTACGCGCTGGCCCACCGACGTGTCCGTGGACGGGTACAGGGGCGCGAAGGGGCTGTCGTTGCCGAGATCGGCCTGGCCCTCCCAGAGACCCTCGACCAGCGCCTGCCTGTCGATCGACATCGCGATCGCCTGGCGGACTCGCTTGTCGGTGAACGGCTCCATGTCGGTGCGCATGTGCAGCTGCCGGTGCGTCGCCGTGCGGACGACGATGACCTGGACGTTCGGATCGTCGAGCAGCGCCTTGCCGCCCGCGACGGAGAAGTGCTCGACGAAGTCGACCTCGTCGCCCTGGAGCCCGAGCACCATCGCCGCCTCGTCCGCGTACAGCTTGACGTCGAGCCCGTCGGGTAGCGCCGGCGTTCCCCAGTAGGCGTCGTTGCGGACGACGGTCAGGCCGACCTGGGGCGTGAAGCTGTCGAACTTGAACGGCCCGGTGCCCATGAACGTCTGGCCCCATTCGTTCGGGTCCAGGTCGGCCGGGATGATGATCGCGTTGTAGTTCGCCGAGCTGACGAGCGTCGGGAAGTTGCCGTTGGGGGCGTCCAGGTTGAAGACGACGGTCGCGTCGTCCGGTGCCTCGATGCCGCCGGGGGAGAGGACGCCGCCGAGTGCGGACTGGGCGTTCGCAGAGCCGCCGTCGGGGTTGATCAGCTTCTCGAACGTCTGCACGACGTCGTTCGCGGTGAGCGGCGTCCCGTCGTGGAACGTGACGCCCTGCCTGATCGCGAACGTCCAGACCGAGCCGTCCGCGTTCGGCTCCCAGCTCTCGGCGAGCCGCGGCTGTAGCTCGAGGTTTGCGTCGGAGAAGGACAGGAACTCCCCGGTCACGCCGAGGAGGCCGGCACCGCCCTCGTCCTGGACGAGCAGCGGGTTCGGCTCGGTGGTGTTCTGGATCAGCGCCACGCGAATGGTGCCGCCTGCCTGGGCGGCCGGCTCGGTCGCGGGAGGCGGCGCAGCGGGCTCGGTTGCCCCGGTGTCGGCCGGCGGCGCCGGCTCGGCCGGCTCGGCCGGAGGCGCGGCTGCTTCCTCGTCGCCACCGCAGGCCGCGGCGAGGAACGACACGAGGGGGATGGACATGCCCACGACCGTGCCGCGGCGCACGAACTCCCGGCGGCTGATCTTGCCGGCCTTGTACTCGTCGATGATGTGGTTCTCGAGCTCGCTCCGTTTTCCGCGGGCTTCGTCTACCCGCCGTTGCGTCTCGTCCATTCGCCCTCTCCTCTCCAAATCTGCGGCGTGCACCCGTCATCGGTGCGGTCGGGGGACTGTGCGCTCGTTGAGACGATATCGGGGGCGGAGATGTTGGTGTTACGTGAGGGTCCGCGCCAGCGAGGTCAGGCGCTCGAGCAGCAGCTCGGTGAACGCCGGGGCGTCGATGCGGAGCGCGACCCGAGCATTCGCCGGCGGAAGCGTGCGGCGCCGGCGCATGTCGACGACCGTCCGGCCCCGGCAGATGCCCGAGCCGAGCTCCACGGCGACATGGCGCTCGCTCGTCTCGACGAGGTCGGGACAGACGAGGGCAGCCACGGCTACGGCGTCGTGGATCGGCGAGCCGCCGTGCTCGTAGGCCGTGCGGTAGAAACCGACGTAGAAGTCGAGCATCGCCGCGGCCGCGACTCCCACGCGCCCGTTCGGGCGCAGGCGCTCGGCGTGCTGCTGCCCGAGCACCGCCTGGTTCGTGACGTCGAGCCCGATCATCGTCACGTCCAGCCCGCTCTCGAACACGCGCGCGGCCGCCTCGGGATCGGTCCAGATGTTGAACTCGGCCGACGCGGTCATGTTGCCCTCCGCGACGGCGCCTCCCATGAGCACGATGCGGTCGATCCGCGCGGCCGCGTCGGGGTGCCGCGCCAGCAGGAGCGCGACGTTCGTGAGCGGTCCGAGGGCGACGAGCGTCAGCGGCAGATCCGCTCCACGGGCCTGCTCGGCGAGGAAGTCCACGGCGTGCTGGTCGACCGGCCTGGACGAGGCCGCCGGGAGGTTCGCCGCACCGACGCCGCTGTCGCCGTGGGCATCCTGCGCGGTGACGAGGCCCTGCACCAGCGGCCGGTCGGCGCCGGCCGCGACCGGCACGTCGGGCCGGCCGGCGAGCTCGAGCACGCCCAGAGCGTTCTCTGTCGTCCGCTCGAGCGTCTGGTTGCCGGCGACCGTCGTGACGCCGCGGAGGTCGAGCTCGGGGCTCGCGATCGCCAGCAGGAGCGCGAACGCGTCGTCGATACCCGGGTCGCAGTCGATCACGATGGGCGTGGCCACGCGGGCATCATCGCGTGGCGCGACCGAGGGGCGTAGGATCGAGTCGATGGCCGTCGTCCTCGAGGATCGCGCCGACATCACGCTCGAGACCTTCCGGCGCGTCGCCTGGGAGGGCGAGGCAGTGCGGATCGCACCGGCAGCTGAGGAGCGCATGGCGTCCGCCCGCGCCGCCTTCATGGCGTTGCTCGCCGACCCGGCCATAACGATCTACGGGGTGACGAGCGGGTACGGGGACCGAGCCTCCGTGCGCCTCGACCCGGACGCCCGGCGCGAGCAGGCGCGGCGCGGGCCGCGCGGTCTCTCCGTCTCCTTCGGCGACCCGCTGCCCGAACGTGTCGTCCGCGGGATCGTCCTCGCGCGCCTGGCCACCTTCCTCGGCGGCCACGCGGCGGTTCGACCCGCCGTCGCCGAGGCAGTCGCCGGCATGCTGGACGGGAGGGCGCTTCCGGCAGTCCCCTCGCGTGGGAACGGCGGCTCGGGCGAGATAATCGCGCTGGGGCGGCTCTTCGCCGGGCTCGCCGAGCTCGGCCTCGAGGAGAAGGAGTCGCTCGCGCTCGTCAACGGCTCGCCCTGCTCGTCGGCCCTCGCGGCCGACGCGGCTCTTGCCGCACGCGGGCGGCTCGCGCTGTGCGAGGAGGTGCTTGCTCTCGCCGCGGAGGCCGTGCGGGCGCCGCACGACGCCTACGCGGAGGAGCTCGACGATCTGTGGGGGGACGAGCACGAGACGGCGGCTCTCGCGCGGCTCCGCAGTCTGCTCGGCGACGGCGAGGGGGAGCGCCGGCCCTACCAGGCGCCGGTCAGCTTCCGGATCGCGCCCCGTGTGCTCGGCCAGGCGAGGCGCTCGCTCGTAGCGGCCGAACGGGTCGCGGCCATGTCGTTGAGTGCCGTCTCGGACAACCCTGTCTTCGTTCCGCCGCGGGACGGTCACCCGGCACGCATCCTTTCGAACGGCAGCTACCACAACGCCCAGGCGCCGGCCGCGCTCGACGGCCTGGCGGCTGCCTGGGCCGACGTCACCCGGCTCGCCGAGCGCGAGCTCGAGCATGTCGTCCGCGACCCGTCCTGGACGGACGAGCGCCGGCCCGGAGAGCTCTACGCACTGCTCATGGTGCAGGCTGCCTTTGCCACCGAAGCGGACGCCGCCGCGCGGCGCACGCCGCTCGCGGCCACGGGCGCGGCCCAGAACGACGTCTCCTCGCCGTCCTTCGTCGCCTGGCGCTCGGAACGGGAAACGGCCCGGTCGCTGGTGTCCGCGCTCGCCGTTCTCGCCGCCGCTGCCGCGCGCTCGCTCGCGAGCTTCGAGCGGCAGCCTCCTCTCGCCCTGGCACCGCTCCTGGAGGAGATCGAGGCGCAGGCGCCGCCGGAGGAGGAGCTGCACGGCGACCAGCTCGAGGCGCTCGCAGCCGCGTTCGAGCAGCGGGCGATCCCTGTCGGTGAGCCCGTGCCGGGGCGCGATGGCGCGTGACGCACGCGAGGACCGGTTCGGCGCCCTGTCCGGCGCGCGGTCCTCGCGCCTGAGCGTCCCGGCCCTCTCGGAGGTGAGCTTCGAGCAGCTGCGGCTCGAGCGGCTCGAGCGGCTGCAGTCCTCGCTGCGCCGGCACGGTCTGCCAGTGTGCCTGCTCTACCACCCTGCCAACATCCGCTACGCGACCGGGGTCGCGCTCATGGACGTCTGGGCGGCGACGACCTTCTCCCGCCACTGTCTCGTGCCTGCGGAGGGCGCGCCCATCCTGTTCGAGTACGGCGGCGCCGTCGAGCAGTCGCGACGGCTGCTGGACGACGTTCGCCCGATGGCGTACTGGCAGTTCGAGGGCGTCCGCGCGCACGAGGTCGCCCGTCGCTGGGCCGCCGGCATGCGCTCGGCGCTGCGGGAGCTCGGTCTCGAGGGCGAGCAGCTGGCGGTGGACAAGCTCGACACGCCGGGCTGGCTCGCGCTCCAGGACGAGGGCATCCGCATCCTCGACGTGAGCCCGGCGACGATCGACGCTCGCGAGATCAAGACAGGCCAGGAGATCGAGCTCTGCAAGATCAACGGGGCCATCGGGGATGCAATGCTCGCCGCCTTCGAGGCGGCGATCCAGCCCGGCGTGCGCGAGTACGAGCTCCTGGCCGTTCTGGCGGACACGTTGCTGCGCTTCCAGGGCGAGGCCGTCTTCAGCCGGCTCGTCGCCTCCGGTACGAACACGAACCCGTGGTTGAGAGAGGCGAGCGACAAGATCGTGATGCCGGGCGACGTCGTCGCTGTCGACACCGACGCGAACGGCTACGAGGGATACGTGATCGACGTCTCGCGGACGTTCCTCTGTGGCGATAGACCGACTCCGGACCAGCAGGACGCCTACCGAGCGGCCCACGAGTGCGTGGTCGGGACGGCCGAGCTCGTTCGTCCGGGACTGAGCTTCGAGGAGCTTTGCTACACGGCTCCCAGGCTGCCCGAGAGGTACCGGCCGCAGCGCTACTCCTTCCAGGCGCACCAGGCGGGGCTGGAAGACGAGGGGCCGTTCATCCCGTATCCCGAGGACGTCGAGTCGGGCGCCCTGTCCGATTCCGGACCGCGAGCTGCAGGAGGGCATGGTGCTCTGCCTCGAGTGCTATGCAGGCGAGGTGGGAGCGCCGTTCGGCGTCAAGCTGGAAGATCAGGTGCTCGTGACGGCCGACGGGTGCGAGCTGCTCTCCACGTACCCCTTCGACCCCACGCTGCTCGGGAGTCTGTAGGGGCCGGATCTCATCCGGCCCGCCTGCACCCTGAATGGGGTCAAGTCTTTCATACGTACATAAGGCGGGAGCGCCCTTATGCTCTAATGCAAGACTTGACCCCGAGCGTCAGATCCTGCGACCGGGGCGGAAGGGCTCGAGCTCGGGCGCCTCGACGCCGTCGAGGACAAACGGCGCGAGAAGGGCGGCCGTTGCCGGGGCGAGCGTGACGCCGAGCATGCCGTGGCCGGTGGCGAGGAAGACGTGGTCCGCCGCCGGCGCGCGTCCGATGAGTGGCAGACCGTCCGCGGTCATGGGACGGAGCCCCGCCCATTCCGCCTCGGCGCGCTCTGCGGCCGGGCGCCAACCGTCGAAGTAGGGCTCGCAGTCGGCAATCATCGCGGCGAGCCGGCGCCGGTCGAGCACGTCGCGGTCGTGACCGAGCTCGAAGACCCCGGCAATGCGCACGGCGTCCTCGTAGGAGCTGAGGCCGACCTTCGCCTCGGCCAGGTAGAGCGCGTGGCGTGGCCGGACGGCGCCGCCCGGGATCGTGACGCTGTAGCCGCGCGCGCCGACGAGCGGCACCCGCACGCCCAGCTTCGCGAGCATCGGCCGCGAGGAGGGGCCTGCGGCGACGACGACGCGGTCGACCGCGAGAGGGCCGGCGTCGGTCAGGACGCGCACGTCGTTTTCGTGCGCCCTGATGCCGGTGACCGACACGCCCTCGCGGACCTCGATACCGCGTCCACGGAGGTTCGTAGCCAGGCCGGCAGTCAGCGACTCCGGCCGGACGTAGCGGTCGATCAGCGTGTGCATGCCGCCCGTGATCCGGCTGACGTCGAGCGCCGGCTCGAGCTCGCATGCCGCCGCAGGGTCGAGCGTGGCGATCTGCCCGTCGTAGCCGAAGCGCCCGATCTCCTCGAACATCGCCGCGTACGAGGCCAGTCCGTCGTGCGTGCGGGCGACGAGGAGCAGGCCGGAGCGGTGCATCTCGAACACGACGCCCGCCTCGGCGTAGCCGTCGAAGAGCTCGAGGGTGCGCGCGTTCAGGCCCACGAACGCAGCCACCCCGCGCTCCCAGCGCGCCCGCGATGCGCTGCGGCGGAACAGCCACAGCCAGCGGACGAACGTGGGATCGAGGCTGGGGTGGATGACGAGTGGCCCGCCGCCGGCGAGGAGGCCCTTGATGCCGGCCGACACCACGCCCGGCGCAGGCAAGGGGTACGTGAAGCTCGGGCAGATCCAGCCCGTGTTCCCGAGCGAGGTACCGTGCCCGGCGCGGCCTCGCTCGAGGACGGTGACCTCGGCGCCGCGTGCAGCGAGCTCGTACGCGCAACAGAGCCCGACGACCCCGCCTCCGACGACCGCGACCTTCACAGGCGCACGCTACCGTGCTTGTCTGGTCGCGCGGCGGACGTCAGGCGCTGGCGGGCGCTCGGAGGATGGCCGGCAGGTCGACGGGAATCGCCGTGCGTTCCGCGGCGCTGGTGAGCAGCGCGTCGAGCGTGAACGCACCGATCACCGAGTCGCTCAGCGTTGGAAGCGGAGGGGCGGTGCCTCGCACCGCGGCGGCGAAGCGCTCGAGCTGCAGGCGGTACGGGTCGACGACCGCGACAGCGTGCGAGGTGGTCTCGAACGTGCCCCAGCCCGCGCCACGGGACAGCTCGATCTCGACGATGTCCTCGATGCGCCAGGCAACGGGCAAGAGAAGACGGCCGTGCGAGCCGCTCAAATCGAGCTCGTGGTCGAAGTCGCTCCGTTTGCTGCTCTCGATCTGCCCGACCGTGCCGCCCTCGTACTCGATGAGGCCGTACAGGCGGTTGACGGTGCCGTAGCGCGCGCTGGTCGTGGCGAGCGCCAGCGCCGAGCGGGGTAGCCCGGGCGCGAAGTGGTTGCAGGCGTCGATGCAGTAGCAGGCGAGATCCCAGGGCACGCCTCCTCCGCACTCCGGACGCTGGCGCCAGTCGCGCGTGGGATCGTCCGGCGGGCTGTCCTCCGGGTCGAGCAGGCTGAAAACGGCACGGACGTTGTCGAGCTTGCCGATCGCCCCGCCGGCGAGCAGCTCCTCGAGCTTCGCGATGGCGGGGTGGTGGCGGTACATGAACGCCTCGACGACGAGCGCGTCCGCCTCCTGGGCGGCCGTCCAGATCTCGGTCGCCTCCGCAGCCGTCAGCGCGAGTGACTTCTCGCACAGGATGTGGCGGACGCCGGCGTCGATGCAGGCGAGGATCTGCTCGTGGTGCTGAACAGGCCACGTCGCGAGCAGGACAGCGTCCAGATCGTGCTCGCGGATCATCGTCACGTGGTCGACGTAGGCGCGCTCGCAGCCGTACCGCTGCGCCCACTCCTCGGCGCGCCCGTTGCGAATGTCGCAGCACGCGACGATCGTCGCCTCGGCGCATCCCGTGGCGGCGGCGCCGTGGCGCTCGGCGATACCACCGCAGCCCACGATGCCGACCCTGACCGGGGCCGGATGCTCACCGGACGGGGCGGGGCTGGCGGGGAACCGGGACATGAGGCCCGCGGACGCTAGCAGAGGCCTCGTGCCCACCCAGGAGTACGATCCGGCTCATGATCGACCTCGACGTGCACGTCCAGATCGCCGACGCCGAGGACGTCCTGTCGTACGTCGATCCGGCCCAGCGCGACTGGTTTCGCGTCCAGGGCCAGCCGCTCGGCCTGCCCGGCTATCCCTGGGTGCACCCGCACTCGTTCTTCCGGCAGGACCTCGAGCACGGGCCGGGGCGGCCGCCGGGCTCGTGCCTCGACGACGTGCGTCGGGAGCTCCTGGACCCGCTGGGCGTCGGGGTCGGCGTGCTCAACGCCGACGACGCCATTCTCGTGTCCCTGATGGCGAGCCCCTACCGGGCTCTCGAGCTCGCCCGGGCGCACAACGAATGGATGCGAGAGCGGTGGCTCGGCGATCCGCGCGTGCGCGGCTCGATCCTCTGCCCGGCGCAGGATCCGCTCGCAGCGGCCGCCGAGATCCGGCGGATGGCGGCCGACGAGCGCTTCGTCCACGTCCTGCTCGTCGGCGGCGCGGAGCGGCCGTACGGCGAGCCCCGCTACCTGCCGATCTTCGAGGCGGCCGAGGAATGCGGTCTTCCCGTCGCCATCCACTCGGGTGGCGAGGGCCTCGGCCTCGCCGCCTCACCCGGGGGCGCGGGCGATCCCACGTTCTATATCGAGTGGCATACCCTCGGCTCGGCGGGCAGCATCATGGCCCACATGGTCTCGCTCGTCGCCAACGGCGTATTCGAGCGCCTGCCGGGGCTTCGCGTCGTGCTGCTCGAAGGTGGTGTGGCCTGGCTGCCGGGCATCCTGTGGCGGCTCGACACGAACTGGCGCGGCCTGCGCGAGGACACGCCGTGGCTCGTGCGGAAGCCGAGCGAGGTCGTGCGAGAGCACATCCGCTTCACGACGCAGCCGCTCGAGCACACGGACGGCAACGACGAGCTGCTCTTCGCGATGCTCGAGGCGGCGGGGGCCCCCGACATCCTCTGCTTCGCGTCCGACTACCCGCACTGGGACTTCGACGACCCCGACTTCATGCTGCGCCGCCTGCCGGACGCGTGGCGCGAGCCGGTGATGCACGACAACGCGGCTGCCGCCTACGGCGCTCGTCTGCGACTGCCCGCCGCCGCGTGAGCGGGTGGCACGAGGTCGGCTCGCTCGCCGAGCTCGAGCGCGACGGGGTGCTGCTGGCACGCATCGGGGGCCGCGAGATCGGCGTGCTCGCTCGCCCGGACGGGAGTCTCGTGGCGCTGCGCAACCGCTGCCCGCACCACGGCGCGCCGCTTTGCCGTGGGAGCGTCGTCGAGCGTCTGACCGGTAAGCCCGGGAGCTGGGAACTCGCCGCGCACGCGGCGTTGCGCTGCCCGTGGCACGGCTGGGAGTTCGATCTCGGCAGTGGGCGCTGCCTCGACGAGCCGTCCCTCCGGGTCGCCGTCTACCCCGCCCGCGTGGAGGCAGGGCGGGTGCTCGTGGAAGCCTGACCGCTCAGCCCGGGGTCAAGTCTTGCAAACGAACATAAGGCAAGGGCGGCTCCCTCGGCCCTTATGTTCTAATGCAAGACTTGACCCCGATTGGAGGTCAGCCCCACACCGCCCGCGCGGTGTCGGCGATCGTCCGGAGCTTGGCGGCCTGGTCTTCGACGGTGAGCGCGTTGCCGACGACGGAGGTCGCGAAGCCGCACTGCGGCGACAGCGCCAGGCGCTCGAGCGGCACGATCCGGGAGGCCTCCCGGATCCGTGACTCGAGCTCGGCGACGGTCTCCCGCCGACCAGTCTTCGTCGTGACGAGGCCGAGCACGCAGACGGTCTCCTCGGGCACGTGCGCCAGGGGCTCGAAGCCTCCGGAGCGCTCGTCGTCGTACTCGAGCAGAAGGCGCTCGACCTGCAGTCGCGGGAAGACGCGCTCGGCAAGCCACTCGTAGCCGCCGGATACGAGCCAGCGGCTTGCCTGGTTGCCGCGGCAGAGGTGGAAGCCCCACGTCAGGCCCGGCCGGGGCTGCATGACGAGGCGGTCGAGCTCGAGGCCGAGCTCGAGCCAGCGCTCGGCCGGCCAGCCGCGGCTCGCGTAGAAGTCGCGCCAGGTCGGATCGACGAGCAGCGGATACTGCGGCGCGTCGAGCTGCAGGTAGCGCGCGCCGAGCCGCACGAGCTCATCGACCTCGGCGCGTAGGATCTCGGCGACGTCACCGAGGAAGTCCTCGAGCCTCGAGTACGCACCCGTCGAGCGCTCCGGATCCCAGAAGTTCGCGAAGAGGCTCGGGCTCGGCAACGTGACCTTCAGGATCCGGTCGGTGCGCCCCGCCGCATACGCGAGCTCGCCGACCGACAGGAAGCGCCGCGGCCGGAGCTTCTCGACGACGGCGATCGGCGGCCGCGCGACCGACAGGTCGCCCAGATCGTCCGAGTGCCAGTCGCCCCACAGGAAGGCGTCGAGGCCCCAGGCCGCGAAGCCGTCGACGGCCGCGGGCAGCTGGCTCTGGAAGGAGAGCCGGCGCATCTCGCCGTCGGTCACGACCTCGAGGCCGGCCTCCTCCTGCAGCGCGAGGGCCCAGTCGACCGCCCGGTCCTCGGCCGCTTCCGAGCTCCACGGCAGTGATCTGCCCGGCCGAGTGGAGTCGTTGCGCCTCGAGCAGCTCCGGTGGACGCAGCAGGCTGCCGACGACGTCCGTGCGTGCCTCGATCAACGCGCTCCTAGGCCGGCGCCTCGACCGGAGCCACGCTGGGCGGCGCGGGCCCGTCGAGCCATGGCCCTCCAGCCCGCTCGGCCAGATCCGCGAACGTCGTCCGTTGCAGGATCTGAATCGTCGCGTCCCGTACGTCCTGCCACACGAAGCGCAACGAGCAGTCCACGGTCATCGGGCACGGCTCGGGCTCGTGGCGCGTCGCACAGCCGATCGGCGCGAGCTGTCCCTGGAACAGGCGCACGACCCGCTCGAGGGTGATGTCTGCAGGTGGATGGTTGAGCCGGTAACCGCCGCTCTGCCCTCGTTCGGAGCGCACGAGCCCGGCGTTGCGCATGACCGGCATGACCTGCTCGAGCACGGAGGGGGGAACGGCCGTGCGCCGTCCGATCTCGTCGATCTTGAGCGGCCCGCCTTCCGCCAGGCACAGGGCGAGGATTGCACGGGTCGCGTAATCGGTCCGGCGGGAGATCCACATCGAGCCGCTCCTTCCTCGGTTCGCCCTTGACGTTACCGGTCGCTTCGTCTACCTTCCGACCCGGCCAGTTATCTTCATCAAGTCCTACATGTTTTGTCGGGATTATGATACAGTAGAATGAAAGGAGAGAGATGAAGAGACGTGGAACGCTTGTCAGTACTGCTTGCCCTACTGGGTCTTGCGACGATGCTCGCGGCGGGTGCGGTGGCGGCTCCGGAGGTCCGATGCCCAGGCGGCTGATCCCGCCGCGGAGCCCGCCGGTGAGCCGAGCTCCGAACGGCGGACGCTCAGCCTCGTGGCCTACTCGACGCCGCGCGAGGTCTACGAGGAGCTGATCCCGCGTTCCAGGACACCGACGCCGGGAGCGGCGTCGAGTTCGAGCAGTCGTACGCCGCCTCGGGCGAGCAGAGCCGCGCCGTCGAGGCCGGCCTGCCAGCCGACTACGTCGCCTTCTCCCTGGAGCCGGACGTGACCCGCCTCGTCGATGCCGGGCTCGTCGCGCCCGACTGGGCCACGGCCGCGAAGTACGACGGCATGGTCTCGAACTCGGTTGTCGTCTTCGTCGTTCGCGAGGGCAACCCGAAGGACGTTCAGACCTGGGACGACCTCATCACCGGCGAGGTCGAGGTCGTGACGCCGAATCCGTTCACGTCCGGCGGCGCCCAGTGGAACCTCATGGCCGCGTACGGCGCTCAGCTCGAGCTCGGCAAGACCGAGGACGAGGCGATCGAGTACCTGCGCCAGCTGCTGACGAACACGCCGGTGCAGGACAAGAGCGCACGTGAGGCATTGCAGACGTTCTCTGCCGGGAAGGGCGACGTCCTGCTCGCCTACGAGAACGAGGCGATCTTCGCCCAGAACGCCGGGCAGCCGATCGAGTACGTCGTTCCCGACCAGACGATCCTGATCGAGAACCCCGCCGCGGTGACCGTCGACGCGGCGCCGGCGGCAGCCGCCTGGCTCGAGTTCGTCCAGTCGCCGGACGCCCAGCGCGTCTTCGGCGAGAAGGGCTATCGCCCCGTCGACCCGGACGTGGCGGCCGAGTTCGACTATCCCGCAGCCGCCCAACCTGTTCACGATCGCCGACCTCGGCGGCTGGCCGGACGTCCGCTCGAAGTTCTTCGACCGCGAGAACGGCATCGTCGCCCTGATCGAGCAGGAGCTCGGGGTTTCGACCGACGGGTAGCGCGAGATGAGCAGCCAGACAGCAACCGAGTCCCTGGTGACCCCGGCGCGGGGGAGACCCCGCGCCGGGATGCTCACGCTCGGGGTCTCGACGATCTATCTCAGCGTCATCGTCCTGATCCCGATCGCCGCCGTCGTCGCGAAGGCGTTCGAGGGCGGCTGGGGCAGCTTCTGGCAGGAGGTCACGCGGCCCGAGGCGGTCGCGACCTTGAAGCTGACGTTCGCCGCCTCGCTCATCGTCGTCGCGATCAACGCGGTCAGCGGGACGCTGATCGCGTGGGTGCTCGTGCGGGACTCCTTCCGCGGCAAGAGCGTCGTCAACGCCATCATCGATCTCCCCTTCGCGCTGCCGACGATCGTCGCCGGGCTCACGCTGATCGCGTGCTACGGGCCGCAGAGCCCGTTCGGCGTGAACGTCGCCTTCACCCAGGTAGCGATCGTGCTCGCCTTGCTCTTCGTGACGCTCCCGTTCGTCGTACGCGCGGTCCAGCCCGTCTTGCTCGAGCTCGACCGCGAGATGGAGGAGGCCTCCGCTTCGCTCGGCGCCAGCCCGGTGACCACGTTTCGGCGAGTGATCCTGCCGAACCTGACGCCCGCGATCCTGTCGGGCTGCGCGCTGGGCTTCGGGCGCGCGATCGGAGAGTTCGGGGCCGTCATCCTCATCTCCGGCAACATCCCCTTCGAGACCGAGGTCACCTCCTGGTACATCTTCGAGCTCATCGAGGGTGACGCGGCGCAGGCCGCGGCCGCCGTCTCCGTCGTGCTCCTCGCCTGCTCGTTCGCCGTGCTCGCCGGCGCGGACCTGCTCGAGCGCCGGACGCGGAGGCACGACGGATGAGGCGCTACGGGCTCCGCACCGCGGCTCTCGGCTATCTCCTGCTGCTGCTCGCGATCCCGGTCGGGATGGTGTTCTACCGCATGTTCGAGGACGGTCTCAGCCCGATCTGGGAGGAGCTCACGAGCCCTGCGTTCACGCACGCCCTCCAGGTGACCCTGATCATCGTCGCGATCGTGGTGCCGGCCAACACCATCTTCGGGGTGTTGTGCGCTCTCGCGATCGTGCGCCGCGGCTCCGGGCGGGGCAACTGGCTGCTCAACACGGTGATCGGGCTCCCGCTCGCGCTCTCGCCCGTGGTCGTCGGCCTGGCGCTGATCCTCGTCTACGGGAAGAACGGCTGGGTCGGCGGCTGGTTCCTCGACAACGGCGTTCGTGTCATCTTCTCGCTGCCCGGGATGGTGCTCGCAACCATCTTCGTCTCGCTTCCGTTCGTCGTCCGCGAGGTCGTGCCCGTGCTGCGGGAGGTCGGAACCGACCAGGAAGAAGCCGCCTGGACGCTTGGTGCGTCCCGCACCGCCACGTTCTGGCGCATCACGCTCCCGGCGATCCGCTGGGGCGTCGCCTACGGAATCGTCCTCACGACCGCCCGCGCGCTCGGCGAGTACGGGGCAGTGGCCGTCGTCTCCGGCCGGATCGCCGGATCGACCGAGACCCTCACGCTGCACATCGACGAACGCTGGCTCGCCTTCGACCAGACCGCCGTCTACACGACCGCGGTCGTCCTGGCCGTGCTCGCCGTCGTCACGCTCATCGCGATGAACCTCCTCGGTAGAAAGGAACGGCTGCGTGGCAATCACGATCCAGCAGGCGACCAAGCGCTTCGGTAGCTTCGTCGCTCTAAACAACGTATCGCTCGCGATCCCGAGCGGGTCGTTGACCGCGCTCCTCGGCCCGAGCGGGAGCGGCAAGTCGACGCTCCTCCGGGTGATCGCCGGCCTCGAGCAGCCCGACGAGGGCCGTGTCGAGATCCTCGGCGAGGACGCCACGAACATGGCTCCGCAGAAGCGCGGCGTCGGCATGGTGTTCCAGCACTACGCGGCGTTCAAGCACATGACGGTGTTCCAGAACGTCGCGTTCGGGCTCACCATCCGCAAGCGTCCGAAGGGCGAGGTGCGCGCCCGGGTGCACGAGCTGCTCTCGCTCGTGCAGCTGGAGGGTCTTGCCGAGCGCTACCCGTCCCAGCTCTCCGGCGGCCAGCGGCAGCGTATGGCGCTCGCCCGCGCGCTCGCCATCGAGCCGAAGGTCCTCCTGCTCGACGAGCCCTTCGGTGCGCTCGACGCCCGCGTCCGCAAGGAGCTGCGAACATGGCTGCGCCGCCTCCACGACGACGTCCACGTGACGACGGTCCTCGTCACGCACGACCAGGAGGAGGCCATGGAGGTCGCCGACCGCGTGGTGCTGATGAACGCGGGCCAGATCGAGCAGATCGGCAAGCCGCGCGACCTCTACGAGCATCCCGCCAACGAGTTCGTCATGAGCTTCGTCGGGCCGGTGAACCGGCTCGGCGACGGGTTCGTCCGGCCGCACGACATCGAGGTCCGCCTGGAGCCCAACGGGTCCACCACACGCGCAGCGGTCGAGCGCGTCGTCCACCTCGGCTTCGAGGTCAGGATCGAGCTCGCGCTCGTCGGCGGCGAGCGCCTGTGGGCCCAGGTGACCCGCGACCAGGCGGATGACCTCGCACTCGCCAGCGGCAGCGTCGTGTTCGTGCGCCCGAGCCACACCCGCGTGTTCGACGGGGCCCCGGCCTCGGCCCAGGGGGCCTTGGCTCAGGTCTGAGGGTTCGAACCCGGCCTGCGGGGGAACCTGTAGCGCGACGGTGCGCAAGAAACACCGATCTCCCGCGCTGTAGCATTCCAGGAGCACTCGGAAGGCCTGATGAAGGACATCCTCGTCGTCTGCCCGCAAGAGCGGGACGTGCGAGCAATCCGGGCGGCCGGTCTGGACGAGCGCTTCCGGATCCACTACGCGGGCGCCGATCTCGACGCGAGCGACGAGTTCGACCCGGTGCGGTTCCTCGACGAGTGCGACGGGCTGCCGGCCGACGGCGTCGTCGGCACCAAGGATCGCTCGTCCCTGCTCGCGGCGCTGGTCGCGGAACGGCGAGGCCTGCCGGGCCCGACGCCGCGCGCGCTCATCGCCTGTCAGTTCAAGCCGACTGCGCGCGCACTGCAGCGTGCGACTGTGCCGTCCGCGACGCCGCGCTTCGCGCTGCTCGACGGCCGGCCGCCCTTCGGGCCACCGTTCTTCGTGAAGCCGGTCGTCGGCCGTCTCTCCCAGCGCGTGCGTCGTATCGACGATCCGCTCGAGATCGAGCAGCTCGAGGAGGTCGACGCCTACATGACGGGATATGCGCGGATCGCCGCGCTGGCCGGTCTCCATCCGGACGCCGTGCGCGGCTTCCTGGCGGAGGAGCTGCTCGAGGGCGACGAGGCCACGCTCGAGGGCTACGTCTTCGACGGGCAGGTGACGACGATCGGCATCACGGACTCCGTCAAGTACGAGGGCACGAACAGCTTCGAGCGCTTCGAATACCCGTCCGCGCTGGCACCCGAGAGAAAGGCCGAGCTCACAGAGGTCGCCGCGCGTGTCCTGCCGGCGCTCGGGTTCGACGGCAGCTTCTTCAATGTCGAGTTCTTCGTCCCGAGCGAAGGCCCGGCCCGGATCATCGAGGTCAATGCGCGCCTCGCCTCGCAATTCTGGCCGCTCGTGCAGGCGGTCAAGGGCCGGTCCACCTACGAGGCGATGTTCCGCCTCGCCTGCGGCGAGGATCCAGCCTGGTTTGACAGCGCGCCGCGCGGTGTCGCCCTCTCCTACTGCCTGCGCGTCTTCGAGGACGCATTCGTCGAGTCTGTCCCCCTGCCCGAGGACGGTCTGGAGCTGCTCGTGCGCCCTGGGCTCTACCTCTCGGAGCAGGGGACGAACGACACCAGCAGCTATCGCCTCTGCATCTTCCACGCCTGGGGGGAGACGCGCGAGGACGCGGTTGCGGAGGCCCGCGCCCGCGCCGCGTCGCTGTCCTTCGGGCTCCTGCCCGTCGCCGCCGGGGTCGCGTAGCGAGCCGGCGGTGGCCGTCACCGCGCGGGGCGGTGACAGCCACCGGTCGAAAGCAGGGCGCCGGCTGCTAGTCCTTCGAGGCTGCGTAGCGCTGCGCGACCTCGTCCCAGTTGACGACGTTGAACCAGGCCGCCACGTAGTCGGGCCGGCGGTTCTGGTAGTTCAGGTAGTAGGCGTGCTCCCAGACGTCGATGCCGAGGATCGGCGTCTTGCCGTCAGAGATCGGGCTGTCCTGGTTCGGCGTCGACGTGACCTCCAGCGTGCCGCCGCTCGAGACGAGCCAGCCCCAACCCGAGCCGAAGCGCGTGATGCCGGCCTGGGAGAGCTTCTCCTTGAAGGCGTCGAGGCCGCCGAACGCCTGCTCGATGGCCGCGGCGAGCTCGCCGGAGGGCTCCCCGCCGCCGCCCGGGCCCATGACGGTCCAGAAGAGCGAGTGGTTGGCATGGCCGCCGGCGTTGTTCCGCACCGGCCCGCGCTTGTCCTCGGGCAGCTTGTCGAGGTTGCGGAGAACATCTTCCACCGGCTTGTCGGCCCACTCGGTGCCGTCGAGCGCCTTGTTGGCGTTGTCGACGTACGCCTGGTGATGCTTGTCGTGGTGGATCTGCATCGTCCGCTCGTCGATATGCGGCTCGAGAGCGTTGTACTCGTACGGAAGCGGAGGAACCTCGAAGGGCATCGCGTGCTCCTTTCGCGTCTCACGTGGACATGCGAGGGAGCCTAGAGCATCGCCTTCTGCTCGCGCCCCGCGAGGGCGCCCGCGGCTAGAACGTAGCGCCGTACGGGCAGTTCCAGTACTCGAGCGTCCCCGCGGACGCCAATCGGCGTGCAGATGTCCGAGAGGTCCCGGCGCCCGTCGAGCTTGCCCTCCGTGCAGGCGCGCCACTCGCCGGTGTTGCCCTGCGGCGTCTGCACGATCGCGCAGCTCGACAGCAGGCCGATCCCTCGCAGGATCGCTCCCTGCTTGATGGCGATCATGAGGCCTATCGCGAGGCCTCCGACGATGATGATGCGAAGCAGCAAGCTGGGGCTCCGACGGGTCGCTTGACCCGTATATCGGCAGCGACGGCGCAGAACTCGATAGCCACTTGCCGTGCTCGGAGTGAGCACGGGCGTCGCGCTGGCGAGATCGGCGCTCTGATCAGGCGTCCGGTCGGGACCGCTCGCGCACCGGGAGCTTCTCCGCCCTTATGGCCTGAAGCTGCTCCCGGACCGTTCTCATGGGATCGACGATCCTCAGCACCCAGGCGACCGCAAGCGCACCGATCAGCGCGAGCGACAGTGGGCTCACGGGCCCCTGCAGCGCGAGATTCACCGCGAGGGCCACCGCGACGCCGAAGAGAAAGATCGCCATACGTCGCTTATTCCTTCGTCGACGCCCAGCGTAAACCTACAAATTGTCTCTCCGACATCGGACGGACGGAAGACGCGATGCGAATTCGGTGAACGAGATCCCATTCGTCGCAGTCCCCCGACCGGCGTGCCGGAGGTAGGCAGCCACCAGGCGCGCGTCACCGGTCCGCTGAGGCAACCACGTTGCAGCGGTGTGGCGAACGGTGTGGGCGGCGCTTCTCCTCACCGCGTTCTCGCCGACCTTGACCGACTTCGGCGGAGGCCCTGGTCAGGTGGCGCTGCACGGTCGAGCCGGTGCGAGCCTGTCCGACCCGCTCGGGAGCGCGCGCTCACACGGCTGCATGCGTATCCCCAACCTCGGGGTGCGGCTTCTCGCAAGGGTCGCCCGCGAAGGCACCCCGGTCGAAGTCAGGCCTTAGTCAGGCGTCCGGTCGGGACCGCGCGCGCGGCGGGAGCTTCTCCGCCCTGGTGGCCAGCAGCTGCTCGCGAACCGCTCTCATGGGATCGATGACCCTCACCAGCCAGACGACTGCCAGCGCGCCGAGCAGCGCGAGCGACAGCGCGCTCACGGGCCCCAGCAGCACGAGGCTCAACGCGAGTGCCAGCGCCAGGCCTAGGAGAAAGATCGTCATGCGTCGCCCGCCGCGTCGAATCGAGGTCGACCGATTGCCCCGCGGAAAACATGCGAGCGATGCCGCAGCAACGATGGGAGCGTTCGATCGGTCAAGCTGGCTCTCCGTTGCTAGGAGATCAACGTAGCAAACCGGTCGGGACGCCGCGAATGGGAAGTCGTTGTCTCACGCCGCATGCGTCGCACTGCTTCGGACTCGTTCCGCGTCCGGCTTCCGATACGGCCCAACGGCACGGCAGGCTGGATCCGCGCCGTCAGGCCGTAGGCGCACCGCTATCAGGCCTACGCGGCCGAAGCGTGTAGCTGAAGGAGATCAGGAAGTCGATGACGAGCACCAGGGTCCAGAGCCCGGCGATGTTGAGCAACGCCGCGGTGCGGTCTGTGTCGCCGACGAGCAGCATCCCGATGCCGAGTAGCGCTGTGCCGATGGCCCAGGCGACCAGGTGGCGAAGCCACTCTCGCCGCTGGTGCGCTGCATGTCGGCGGCCCGTGCGCGGAGGGCGCTCGGGCGACGGTCCGCCGGCAAAGCGATGAGCGAAGCGAACGTCGGCCCAGCCGATGATCCGCTGGCCCCAGGCGACCGAGACGCCGATGTAGACGGCCGCCAGCGCGTGGGGGAGGGCCGCCTCGCCCCCGCGGCGCAGGTCGACCGTCGTGGCGGTGAGCAGGGCGAGATCGACGACGGGCGTTGCGAGGAGCAGCGCCATGCCCAGCCGTCGTCCGTCGAGCAGGTACCGCGTCGCGAGGCCTGAGAGGAGAAGGAGCCAGAAGGCAATCTCGGCGGCGACGATGAGAGCGATCAGCACTGGTGCCTCCTTCCGGGCAGGCCGGGCCGCGGCCCGGTCTGGCCGCGGCCCGGAGAACGTTCGCCGCCGGGCGAGGCGATCTGCCGACGGAGACTGTCGGCGCTACGGGATGCGAGCATCGCGAGTAGCGCGGTGGATCGCGGTGACGAGCGCGATGCCCGCCACGACGATGGTTGCGGTGAGGGCGGCCCGTAGCCACCAACCGGCGTCATTGGGAAGAAGTTGCTCCTTGCCCAGATTCGCCGGAGCGATGACCAGGACGTACACCCACCACGGTGCCCACCGGCTCGATTGCTCGCGCCGCGTGGACACGGTCTGCAGTTCGGAGCTCATCAGCTTTCCTCCATTGCTCTAGTACGACTGTACTAGGCGATGATCGCATGGACCGGGGCCTCGGCACAGGCGGCCACCCTGCGTCTCGGAGTACGGCTAGTACGAACGTACTAGAGTGTCGCGTTGGCCACGATCGACAGCCAATCCCGTCGTCGGGAGCTCGGGGAAGCGCTCTGGCGTGTCGTGCTGCGCGACGGCATCGAGGCCGCCTCCGTCCGCAAGGTCGCCGCCGAGGCCGGCATCTCGAAAGGGTCGCTGCGACACGTTTTTCCGACCCAGTCGGAGCTCCTCGCGTTCGCGATGCAGCTCATCGTCGACGAGGTCACGAGCAGGGTCGAGGCGGTCGACGTCTCGGGCGACATCCGAGAAGCGGTCGAGCAGCATCTGCACAGCCTGCTCGTGCTCGACCCGAACACCCGAGCGGTGTTCGACGTGTGGTTTGCATTCGTGGGCCGCGCGCGGCTCGATCCGAGCCTGCGTCCGCTGCGAGACGACACCCACGCTCGAGTGCGCAACCTCTGCCTGCAGTCGGTCGAGCTGCTTCGCGACAACGGCAAGGCCCGCCCGGATCTGGACGTCGCACGGGAGTCCGAGCGGCTGCACGCTCTTGTCGACGGGCTCGCGATGCACGCCACCCTCGATCCCGAGATCACGACTCCCGCGCGGCAAATCGAGATCCTGTCGAGACACCTCGACACGCTGAGATGACGTCTTGCGAGGCTGCGCCGAAGCGGGCGTGCGCCTGGCGGTGGAGCAAAGCAGCCGCAAGAGCCGCCCGGGCCCGGCGTTTACCGACAGGACCGGGCTAGGCTGCCTCCACGTGGCCGAGGTTCTGCTCTTCCACCATGCACAGGGATTGACCGCCGGATGCCTCTCCTTCGCCGACGAGCTCCGCGCGGCCGGACACGTCCTCCACGTCCCGGATCTCTACGACGGCAGGACCTTCGCCGAGCTCTCCGACGGCATTGGCCACGCCGAGCATGTGGGCTTCGGCACGATCATCGAACGCGGTCGCATCGCCGCCGAGAGCCTGCCGAACGAGCTCGTCTATGCCGGATTCTCGCTCGGGGTCATGCCGGCTCAGATGCTGGCCCAGACGCGTCACGGCGCGAAGGGAGCCTTGCTGATGCACTCCGCGGTCCCCACCGCGGAGTTCGGTTGTCCCTGGCCGCAAGGCGTCCCGCTCCAGATCCACACGACGGAGGCCGACGAGTGGGGCGACGCAGACGTCGCCCGCGACCTCGCGGCGACGATCGAGGGCGCAGAGCTGTTCCTCTATCCCGGCGATCGGCACCTGTTCTCCGACAACAGCTTGCCCGACTACGACGAGGACGCCGCCACCCTGCTCGAGCAACGCGTGCTCGGCTTCCTCGACAACATCGATTAGCAGAGGATCCACGCAGGCCGAACGGGTCGACCGCCAACCCGCTCCGGTCCTACATCTAGACGGGCGCCCCGACTATGGTCACAAGGCGCCCGCGCGCCAGAGCATTTGCCCCCAAGGCAGGCGGCTCTCGGGGACCTGCGGTGACGTTTCAGCGAGGTGGGGTCGGGGGCAAAAGGTGCGGAGGCCGTGTCTGTGGGCAGCGTCAGCCGCTTGCGTCCCGTGCATTTCGTCGTGCTCGCCGCGCCGCTGCTCTGGATAGTGCTCGCCTTCCTCCATCCGGATGGTGAAAACCAGCTGTCTGAGGCGATCGCCGATCAGACGGGTCGGTGGCTCTTTGTGCACGGAGGCCAGCTCGTCCTGACACCGTTTCTGGCTGCGGGTGTGTGGATGCTGCTGCTCGGGATCGAGTCCCTTGCCGCGAACGTCGCCCGCGTGGCTCTTGCTTTTTGGATGGTGTTCTTCAGCGCCTTCGATGCGATTGCCGGACTCGCCAGCGGTGTGCTGGTACGACATGCGAACAGCCTCGCCGGTGAGGAAAGGGAGAACGTGGGTGCCGCGATCGACTTCATGTTCCACGACAGCCAACTCGTTGCCGGGGGGACGATCTCCGTGCTCGCGGGCCTGGGGCAGGGCACCTGGATCATCGTCGCGGTCGCGGCGGCCGTGGCGCTCCATCGGGCGGGCGTCGCTCGCCTGATTGTCGGCGCCACCTTGGTGTCCGTGCTCTTCATGCTCCATGCGGGCTTCCCAGCCGCAATCGGGTTGGTTGCGCTCTTCTTCGCCGAGCTGCTCAGATTCCGAACGCCGTCGGAGCGGCCAGGCTGCGCCGATCCGCTCGCCGGAACCGGCCTGAGGTCACGGCCAAGACGCCGACCGCCGCTCATAGCCACCGAGCAGCGGCGGTCCTCACCGCGGCAGCGGCGCCCGTACACCTAGGATCACGCTGCGCCGCTGGAAGCGCAGTCCCGCGAACTGGAGGTAAAGCGTGTACGGAACCGTCCGCCGCTACGCAGGCAGCGACCTGGCAACAAAGCTCGGCGATCGAGCGGGTGACGTCACCGAGGTGATGGGAAAAGTGGCGGGCGTGCGCGCCTACTACCTGATCCAGGCCGGCGGCGACAGCATCTCGGTCACGATCAGCGATGACGCGGCCGGCGGACAGGCATCGAGCGAAGCCGCCGCGCGCTGGATCAGCGAGAACATGGGTGACCTCGGAGTGCCGGCGCCTGAGGTCTCGGCGGGCGAGGTCGTCGCCAGCGTGTAGCTCGAAGCAAGGACATTCGGCGCGCTTGGCCTCGTCGCGCGCCGCAACTGACGAGGTTGCCTCGGGTCAGCTGCCGACGTAGGCGGCGAGGTGCTCGCCGGTGAGGGTGGAGCGGGCGGCGACCACGTCGGCTGGTGTGCCCTCGAAGACGATCCGGCCGCCGTCGTGGCCGGCGCCGGGGCCGAGGTCGATGATCCAGTCGGCGCGCGCCATGACCGCCTGGTGGTGCGCGATGACGATGACCGACTTGCCGGAGTCGACGAGCCGGTCGAGCAGGCCGAGTAGCTGCTCGACGTCGGCGAGGTGGAGGCCGGTGGTCGGCTCGTCGAGGACGTAGACGTCGCCCTTCTCGGCCATCTGGGTGGCCAGCTTGAGCCGCTGCCGCTCACCGCCGGACAGCGTGGTGAGCGGCTGGCCGAGGCTCAGGTAGCCGAGCCCGACGTCGGCGAGCCGCTCGAGGATCTTGTGCGCGGGCGGCGTGCGTGCCTCGCCGTCGTCGAAGAACTCCTCGGCCTCGGTCACCGGCATCGCGAGCACGTCGGCGATGTTCCGGCCGCCGAGCGTGTACTCCAGCACCGACGCCTGGAACCGCTTCCCCTCGCACTCCTCGCAGATGGATTCGACGGTGGCCATGACGCCCAGCTCGGTGTAGATGACGCCGGCGCCGTTGCAAGCGGGGCAGGCGCCCTCGGAGTTGGAGCTGAAGAGCGCCGGCTTCACGCCGCCTGCCTTCGCGAACGCCTTGCGGATCGGGTCGAGCAGTCCGGTGTACGTCGCCGGGTTGCTCCGTCGCGAACCGCGGATCGCGGCCTGGTCGATCACCACCACGCCGTCGCGGCCGGCGACCGAGCCGTGGATCAGCGAGCTCTTGCCGGACCCGGCAACGCCGGTGATCACGCAGAGGACGCCGATCGGGATGTCGACGTCCACGTCCTGGAGGTTGTGCGTCGACGCGCCGCGGACCTCCAGCGTTCCGGAGGGCGAACGCACCGATTCTTTGAGGGCCGCCCGGTCGCCGAGGTGGCGGCCGGTCATGGTGTCGCTCCCCCGGAGCCCCTCCACGGTACCCTCGAAGCAGACGGTGCCGCCCGCCGTGCCGGCGCCGGGGCCGAGGTCGACGACGTGGTCGGCGACCGCGATCGTCTCGGGCTTGTGCTCCACCACGAGCACGGTGTTGCCCTTGTCCCGCAGCTGCAGCAGCAGCTCGTTCATCCGCTCGATGTCGTGGGGGTGCAGGCCGATCGTGGGCTCGTCGAAGACGTAGGTGACGTCGGTGAGCGACGAGCCGAGATGGCGGATCATCTTGGTGCGCTGTGCCTCTCCCCCGGACAGGGTGCCCGACGGCCGGTCCAGTGAGAGGTATCCCAACCCGATCTCCGCGAACGAGTCGAGAACGTGTTGGAGCCCGGCGAGCAGCGGAGCCACCGACGGCTCGTCGAGGCCCCGGATCCAGTCGGCCAGGTCGCTGATCTGCAGCGAGCAGACGTCGGCGAGGTTCTTCCCGTCGATCTTCGACGACCGGGCCTCCTGGCTGAGGCGGGTGCCGTCGCACTCCGGACAGGTCGTGAACGTCACCGCCCGCTCCACGAAGGAGCGGATGTGCGGCTGCAATGCGTCGACGTCCTTGGACAACATCGACTTCTGGATCCTCGGGATCAGCCCCTCGTACGTGAGGTTGATCCCGTCGACCTTGATCTTGGTCGGCTCCTTGTAGAGCAGGTTGTGCAGCTCCTTCTTCGCGTACTTGCCGATCGGCTTGTCCGGGTCGAAGAAGCCGCAGCCGCGGAAGATGCGGCCGTACCAGCCGTCCATGCTGTAGCCGGGGATCGTGAGCGCGCCCTCGTTGAGCGACAGGCCGTCGTCGTACAGCGCCGACAGGTCGAAGTCGGTGACCGAGCCCATGCCCTCGCAGCGGGGACACATGCCGCCCTGGTAGACGGCGTTGCGGACGACGATCCGCTGGCCCTGGCCCTTGTCGACGGTCATCGCCCCGCTCGCCGTCCGCGTCGGGACATTGAACGAGAAGGCGGTGGGCGGGCCGATGTGCGGTTTCCCGATCCTGCTGAAGAGGATGCGCAGCATCGCGTTGGCGTCGGTGGCGGTGCCGACGGTGGAGCGTGGGTTCGAGCCCATCCGCTCCTGGTCGACGATGATCGCCGTCGTCAGGCCTTCCAGGACGTCGACCTCCGGACGCGACAGCGTTGGCATGAAACCCTGCACGAAGGCGCTGTAGGTCTCGTTGATCAGCCGCTGCGACTCCGCGGCGATCGTGTCGAACACCAGCGAGCTCTTGCCCGAGCCGGAGACGCCGGTGAACACCGTCAGCCGACGCTTCGGTAGCTCGATGCTGACGTCCTTGAGGTTGTTCACGCGCGCGCCGTGCACGCGGATCAGGTCGTGGCTGTCGGCGACCTGCGGCGCGGGCGGCCGCGGGGCCTTCTGCGTCGCCATGCTCCTCAGCGCACGGCCTTCTTCACGAGCGCGACGATCTTCTTCTCCTCGGCGGCGTTCAGCTCCGTGAGCGCCCAGGAGGTCGGCCACATCGCCCCCTGGTCGATGTTCGCCTCGTCGCTGAACCCGAACGTCGCGTACCTCGAGTCGAACTTCCCCGCGCTCTGGAAGAAGCAGACGATCTTGCCGTCCTTGGCGTACGCGGGCATGCCGTACCACGTCTTCGGCGAGAGGGCCGGCGCGGCGGCCGTGATGATCGCGTGGAGCCGCTTGGCCATGGCGCGATCGTTTCCCTTCATCTCGGCGACCTTCTCGAGCAGGGCTTTCTCCCCGTCTGCCTTGGCTGCCTCCGCCTTCAGCTCCTTGGCGCGCTCCTTCATCGCCGCCCGTTCCTCGGCCGTGAATCCCTTGGTCGAGCCGGTGCGCTTTGTCGTGGCGCGCTTCGTCGCGGTCTTGTTCTCAGCCATCACAAGTACCTCCTCAGGCCAGTTCCTGGATGCGGATCAGGGTGCCCGCTGGATCGCGAACGGCGCAGTAGCGAACGTGGTCTCGCGGGTGCTGATGTCCATGGCGGTCATGCTACGTGCGGCTCCGCGAACCGCGCTTCTCGATCCCTGACCGCTCTGATGACCGGTTTCGCGACGCACGGCGGCATCCGCGTCGTCGCGCGTGCCGCGTGGCGCCGGTAGGTGCTGGGCGGCATGCCGACCAGTTCGGTGAAGCGACTGCTGAAGGTGCCCAGCGGTAGCTGTTCGTGCATCGTGGACGGGCACAGAACGCCGGCTAAGCCGGCTGCTGCGCGGCAAGTCGCAGCGCGTCGAGGTCAGGCGGACGACCTTGCCTGGCGGGATCGGCATCCCGTGCAGGCCGCAGCCTCTCGGGTCGACTCGGAAGTCGCGGAACGCGGCGTATTTCTCGCTCAAGCTGAAGTACTTGCGCGCCTGCGAGGAATCCTCGCCGACCCAGAGCTTGAGCGCCGCCTGCTCGGCGCCGGTGAGCGCGCGGGCGATCTGGCAGGTGCGGCGTAGGAGCGCGTCGAGCTGGGCGGCGAGCTTCGATTCGGGCGAGGGGAGAGCGAGGATCGGCGTGATCTCGATTCCGACCTCGCCGGTCTGCATCGGACCACCGTAGCGGTGTACGTGGGTCGTGCACACGGGGTCACGTAGCCGACGCATCCGCGATGACGCCAGCCCTGGTTGCTAGTCCTTGCGCCCATGGCCAACGGGCAGCGACAGGAAGGCTGGCCGGGTGCCCACGACCATGAGGGTCAGTACCGCCACAACGATGGCGGCGGGCGCCCAGAAGGGTGCGTATTCCATGGAACAGTCACCTCCCCACAGATGGAGCACGTCGCGACGATCGAGCGCAACTCGATCGTCGTCTCGTGCGGATGGTGTGGATTCCGGATCGTCTGCAATGGAGTCGTCAGCCAGGATCCCGTGGGCGGGGCACGGTCGCATCCGCCGAGGCGCCAGCGCGAGTGGCTAGTCGCGGTGTACTAGCGGCTCCCCAGCCGGCACCCACTGGCCGTGTTGACCGCAGGAGCGGCCAGGGGAGCTACGCCGGGGAAGACGGGTAAGCCGGTTGCGCGCCGCTCGTGCGGCAACTCATTACTTGCTTGCCAATTGCCGGCGGACAGCGGCCGAGCGTCTGATCCGCCGCATCGCAAGGTCAGGGAGTGGTAAGTGGTCAGAGGTCGGTGGCGGCGATGGCCTGGAGTTGCCGTAGCTGGTCGGGGGTTGGGCACGAGCTGGACTCGAGGCTGCTCGTTTCCCAGCCGGCTAGTCGGGCTCCTGTCTCGTAGGCGGATTGCAGGAAGCCCAGCAGGGTTGTGCGTGGGTCGGGTGTGTCGCGAACGGCCTCGTATCGAACGATTGCGAGGGAGCTGTTGCCGCTGCCGGTCGGCACCCACGCGCCGACGGTCAGGGGCTGGTCGCGCAGGCCTTTCGGCTCGGGGGACGTGTAGGAGTAGTAGGCGGCGTCGCCGAGGTTGTCGTCGCCGGCCCAGAACCCGAAGGAGATGACCTCGTGCGAATAGGCCTCTCTGGTGACGGGGCCGGCGTCGATCGCTGGTGCGGGGCGGCCCGAGAAGCGGGTGACGGCGAGGTCGAGGCTGTGCCAGAAGAGGTGGACGGGGCTGGTCTTGCCGTTGAACCACCCGCTGAACTCCTCGAGCACACGGTCTGACCAGTCGAGGACGCGGTGGAAGCGCTCGATGGCGTCGCGGTCCCACGAGGCGTGCTCGCGATCGCGCGGGAACGGGGTCGTCATGGGGACGCCGTACGGCTCCTCCTTGATCTCGACGTCGACAGACAGCTCGGCGAGCGTTGCGTGCAGGCGGGCATCGAACTCGGCGACTGTGAGCCCGTCGTGGAGGGGGAAGGACCTGGTGCGACCGTCGGCGGTGCGGACGACGAGCGCGTGGTCGACGAATTCGACCGCGATCTCGAACGTCGTGTCGTTGTGGTGGAGGCGCCGGGTCGTGAGCCCGCGCACGTCGACGTAGAGGGGAGCGTTCCACCAGTGGTTGCGGGGCGTCGTGGTCGCGAGCCGGATCTTGCCGACGATCTGTGCGTACAGGTGAAGCGTGTCCTTGGTTGGGCGCCAGTCGCTCAAGTGCAGTTCGGGCAGGGTCATTGCATCTCCACAAGGAACAGGGTAGGCCGCTCGCGATGTCGTCGTCGGCCCGGCGGGCCGCCGGCCCGATGGGCGACGCGGTCGCGCGGGCCGTACGCGGCCGCCGAGGCGACGGCCGCGTTGACGAACAGCCCGGCGGAACCAGCGCGCGCGGGCTAGGTGAACCTCTTGACGAAGGTGAGCGCGGTCTCGGCGACCTCGCGCCAGCCGTTGTCGATCGTGAGCGAGTGGCCGCGGTTCTCCATTTTCACGATCTCCGTCACGCCGGGGTTTCGCTTTTCCCGCTTGTAGGACGCGTTCGCGATCGCCCACGGAACGGTCTGATCCGAGTCGGCCGAGATGATCAGCATCGGCCCGCGCGCTGGGTTCTTCGTGTCGGCCTTCGCCTCCGACCACGGGTTCAGATTCGCGGCTGCGGCCTGGAAGAGCGCCTCGCCCGTGCCGGGCACGGAGCACCCGAGGGAGAGCTCCTTCGCCTCGTCCTCGCCAACGAGGTTCGCGAAGCTGTAGCGGAACTGCTCGTAGGTGAGCGGAACCGCGCGGTTCCAGTTCGCGGGGTTGCGCAGGGCAACGCTCGTCGTGCGCAGCGCTGCGATCGGGAGCGGCAGCACCCCGCGGAAGGGAGCAGGGCTGATCGCGACCGAGGCGGTCGCGAGGCCGCGCCCCGCGAGGATCTCCGTCATCAGGCCCCCGAATGAGTGACCGATGACGACCGGCTTGCGGTCGAGCCGGCGGATGATCCCCTCCTCGTAGTCGGCGATCTCGGCGATGCCCTTCCCTGCGAACACCTCGGGGTTCGACTTCGCCTCGGCGACGGTCTCCGGGTCGTCGGGCCAGCCCGGCGTCAGCGCGACGTATCCGGCCTCCTCAAACAGCGCGGCCCAGGGCTCCAGCCGAGGGCAGCAGCCACAGGTGACGAAGAACGGGTGGGTGATTTGCACGTTGATTGCTGAGTGTGTGGTGATGGTATGGGGAAACGGTCGTGCTATCTGGTTCTGTGATGGGGGCTGACGATGTCGGGCGGGCGCTCTGTGGATACGAACTGGTGTGGGGGCTTCTACGGAGAGAGGATGCGGACGGGATGAGCTCGCATGCGAGACGCCAGCGTGAGTCGCTAGTGGCGCGTTGAGCGCTCACGACTGGGCAACAGAGCGGCGTGTTGGCGAACGAGCGCGCAGCAAAGGGGCACGGTGATGCGCAACCGCTGCGGGCGGACCGCACGAGGAGTAATAGAGGGTATCAAAGAGATTCGGATGAATAGCGCATAGGTGAGGGATGGCGTCACAACGTGTGATAGTAGGGAACGAATATGCGGTGAGAGATGGTAAGGGGTGAGGGGATGAAGGGGAGAAAGGAGAGAAGGGGGGAGGGAGAGAGGAGAGGGGGAGGAGGGATAGGAAGAGAAAAAAGGAAGGTGTGGAGATAGAGAATAAAGAGAGAAGATTAAGAAAAGGAGATAGAAAGAAGAGATAGGGTGTAGGTAAAAGAGAAGTAAAGTGATAAAAGATAAGATGTAGGTGATAATGATGAGATAAGAGTAGATAAAGGAAAGGAGGAGATAGAAGAGTAAGAGGAAAGAGAAGTGAGAGAAAAGAGAGTAGGTAAGAAGATAGTAGATAATATATGAGATGGAGAGAAAGAAGAGAGAGAAGAAAGATAGAAGAGAAAGGAAAAAGGGAGAAAATAAAGGTAGAGAAAAGAAGATAGATGTTAGGAAGAAAGAGAAGAATGATAAGTAGTTATAAAATAAGATAGGAGAAAAAAGAATGAGAGAAAGGAAAGAGAGAGAGTGATAAAATAAAAGAATATAAGAAAGAAAATAGAAGAAGAGATAAGAGATGAGAAGAGAAGATAGTAAAGTAAAAAAATGGTAGAGAGTGAAGAATAGTAGAATAAAGAGAAGATGTAGAAGATAGAAGAGAAAAAGTAATAAGATAATGAGAAGAAAGAGATATAGATGAAGAGAAAGAAAAAAGAGTATGAGAAAAAAGAAAAAAAGAAAAGAAAAAAGAAAAATAGGTAGAAAAAGGAAAGAAAATAAAGAAAATAGGAAAAAATAAAAAGAGATAGGTAGAAGAAAATAAAGAAAAAGAAAAAAGAAAGATAAAAAAAGAAAGAAAAATAAGAGAAGAAAAGAGAGAAGAAGAATAATAGTAAAGAGAAAATGGAGAGAGAAGATAAGAAAAGGAAGAAAGATAATAGAAAGGATTATAGATAATGGAAAAAGATAAGATAAAAGATAGAGAGAGTAAAGATAAAAAAGAAGAAGTAAGAAAGGAAAGAGATAGAAAGAAAAAAGAGAGAAAAAAGAGGAGTGAGTGAGAAAGTGAGAGAAAGAAAAGAAATGAGAAGAGGAAGAAAAGTAAGAAGAAGGAATAGAGAAGAGAATGATAAAAGATGTAAGAAAGAGAAGATAAGTAAGGAGAAAGGGAGAGAAGAGGAAATAGAGTTAAAGAATAATAAGAAGGAGATGTGAGAGAGAAGATGAGAGATAATGGAGGAAAAAGAGAAGTGATAAGAAGAAGAAGAGGAAAAAGGAGAGAGGAAAGAAAGAGAGAAAGATAGAAGAGAAGAGAGGAAAAGAAGAAAAAAAAAAAGGAAAAGAAAAAGGAAATGAGAAAAAAGAGATAAGAAAAAGAGAAGAAAGATAGAGGAGAAAAGAGAAAATAATAAAAGAGGAGATAGGAGAAAAAAAGTAATAGAAAAGAAGGGAAGAGAAGGATAAAAGGGGGAAAGAGGAGAAAAGGAGAAAAAAAAAAAAAAAAAAAAAAAAAAAAAAAAAAAAAAAAAAAAAAAAAAAAAAAAAAAAAAAAAAAAAAAAAAAAAAAAAAAAAAAAAAAAAAAAAAAAAAAAAAAAAAAAAAAAAAAAAAAAAAAAAAAAAAAAAAAAAAAAAAAAAAAAAAAAAAAAAAAAAAAAAAAAAAAAAAAAAAAAAAAAAAAAAAAAAAAAAAAAAAAAAAAAAAAAAAAAAAAAAAAAAAAAAAAAAAAAAAAAAAAAAAAAAAAAAAAAAAAAAAAAAAAAAAAAAAAAAAAAAAAAAAAAAAAAAAAAAAAAAAAAAAAAAAAAAAAAAAAAAAAAAAAAAAAAAAAAAAAAAAAAAAAAAAAAAAAAAAAAAAAAAAAAAAAAAAAAAAAAAAAAAAAAAAAAAAAAAAAAAAAAAAAAAAAAAAAAAAAAAAAAAAAAAAAAAAAAAAAAAAAAAAAAAAAAAAAAAAAAAAAAAAAAAAAAAAAAAAAAAAAAAAAAAAAAAAAAAAAAAAAAAAAAAAAAAAAAAAAAAAAAAAAAAAAAAAAAAAAAAAAAAAAAAAAAAAAAAAAAAAAAAAAAAAAAAAAAAAAAAAAAAAAAAAAAAAAAAAAAAAAAAAAAAAAAAAAAAAAAAAAAAAAAAAAAAAAAAAAAAAAAAAAAAAAAAAAAAAAAAAAAAAAAAAAAAAAAAAAAAAAAAAAAAAAAAAAAAAAAAAAAAAAAAAAAAAAAAAAAAAAAAAAAAAAAAAAAAAAAAAAAAAAAAAAAAAAAAAAAAAAAAAAAAAAAAAAAAAAAAAAAAAAAAAAAAAAAAAAAAAAAAAAAAAAAAAAAAAAAAAAAAAAAAAAAAAAAAAAAAAAAAAAAAAAAAAAAAAAAAAAAAAAAAAAAAAAAAAAAAAAAAAAAAAAAAAAAAAAAAAAAAAAAAAAAAAAAAAAAAAAAAAAAAAAAAAAAAAAAAAAAAAAAAAAAAAAAAAAAAAAAAAAAAAAAAAAAAAAAAAAAAAAAAAAAAAAAAAAAAAAAAAAAAAAAAAAAAAAAAAAAAAAAAAAAAAAAAAAAAAAAAAAAAAAAAAAAAAAAAAAAAAAAAAAAAAAAAAAAAAAAAAAAAAAAAAAAAAAAAAAAAAAAAAAAAAAAAAAAAAAAAAAAAAAAAAAAAAAAAAAAAAAGCTCGCATCACTAGGGTCAGGGCGGGCCACCTGACGACCATCACACGTCCTGCTGACGTCACGAAGATCATACTGTCGGCGATCGACGCGACGACTTGATTGCTTGATAGAGAAAGCCGCCAAGAAAACCACGGGGTCGAGACACAATTAGGCACGAGGAAGACGCCAAAAAAAAAAAAAAAAAAAAAAAAAAAAAAAAAAAAAAAAAAAAAAAAAAAATAACGAAGAATCAAAGATCGATGGCAAAGTCGGCTACGCCGCGCGAGGCGACTAGAAGGAAGGCGGCCCAACTGGTTGCGCGAGCTGATCTCGAGCTTTGAGAAGACCTTGCGCAGGTGGTACTGCACCGTTCGCGGGCTGATGAACAGCTGGGCGCCGATCTCGGGGTTGGAGAGACCGTCTCGGGCGAGCCGGGCGATCTGCGCCTCCTGAGGCGTGAGCACGTCGCGCGTCTCGTCGGTGCGCGTGCGGGCGGTCTCGCCCGTGGCCAGCGAGCTCGCGACGGGCGCGATCGGCGAACGCTGGGCTCCGAGCGGCCGAACATCTCGTGGGCGGCTCGCAGCTGCTCGCGGGCGTCGACGCGTCGGTTCTCGCGACGCAGCCACTCGCCGTACACGAGCTGTGCGCGGGCGAGGTGGACGGCGATACGAGTGCGCTCGAGTCGTTCGATGGCCTCGCGGTACAGGGACTCGGCAGCCGGGCCGTCGCTGAGCAGCGCGCGGACCAGGCCGCGACGCCGAGCGCCCAGTCCGTGCCGCAGCGCCGTGTGCGTTCCTCGAGTCGCTCGCAGGGCAGCCGGCGGCCTCGTCGTGATCGCCGCTCGGACGCGTCGACTCGATCGAACTCGAGAAGGCGCGAAGCCGTAGATACCGATAGTCGTCGTACGCGCATGCCCGCTCCGGCCGCGCGCGAGCGCAGCGTCGTAGCGGCCGAGCCGTTGTACAGCACGCGCGTCGCGTAGCTCGACCCAGCACGAGCGCCTCTGCCCTCGCCTCGTGCGGTCACGTCTCGGAGCCCCGCTCAGATCAGCTCGAGCGCCGCGGCCTCGACGCCGCGCCACGCGGCGAGCGATCAGCGTGGCCTGTACCAGGAGCGCGGTGCCGCGTCGCCTCCGCGATCGCATGCAACCTCCTCGGTCAGCGCGGACGCCGCGCGAACTCTCCAGCGAGCAGGTGCACGCCGGGCGCGGTATCTGAGACGCTAGCGGTAGGACGATGAGCGCGCCGGCTCGCGCGCGCGGCGTCGCACCGGTCGCGGCCAGCTCGTGCCACATCTCGTCGTCCCACAAATCCGCGGCGACGCGGCATGGCAGCCAGAACCAACGCGAGTGCCGCATCGCCCCCGTCGTCTTGCCCGAAGGCTCGAGCGCACGCCCGCAGCGGCGCCACGGCCGCCGACGTAACCCTCCGTGAACCGCGTCGCAAGACCGTCGAAGGAGGAGGTCGGTCGGCTGTGGCGGCTGTCGCCGCCGGACGCCGCGGCGCGGCACACCTCGCGCACGACCCGCCCATTGAGACGCGGCCGGCGAAGATCGACGGCTCCGAGCGCTTCCAGGTACGCCTCGCGCGCAAGATCCGGCATCGAGCGGCTCGAGATGCTTGGCTGCGTCGAGGAGCAGTGGGGGAGCGTCGCTGCCGCGTTGAGCGCGAACACGATCTCGGCGCGCAGCCGGTGCAGCTGCGCGCGCTGAAGCTCGTCCAGCGGCGCACGCTCGGCGGCCGCCAGGAGCTCCTGCGCCGCCTCCGGTACGCCGGACTCGTAGCTTCGCTTGCGCTGCGGCGAGCGCCGCGCGCCGCGTCGGGCCGGATCCGGGGTCAGCTCGGCCGCTCGCTCGAGGAACGCGGCCGCTGCGGCGATGCCCCACGCGCCTGCCGCGCGCTCGGCCGAGCGCTCGAGCTCCTCGGCCAGGTCTCGTCGGGACCGGAAGCCGCGTGCGCACGATGCCACGCGCGCCGATCGGGATCGAGACTCGGATCGGTCGCCTCGGCCAGCGCGAGGTGCACCTCACGGCGCTCGGGCAGGGATGCCGCCCGGTAGACCGCCGAGCGCACCAGCGGGTGACGGAACCGCACGCGGGCACCGAGGTCGATCAACCCGGCGGTCTGGGCCGGTCCTGCGGCCTCTGCTCCGAGCCCGAGCCGGATCGGCCGCGCGCCAGAGCAGGGCCGTGTCGCCGACCGGCTCGGCCGCGGCCATCAGCAGCAGTCGCCGGCGTGTCGTCCGGAAGCGACTCGAGCCGGCGCAGGAAGCTCTGCTCGATCCGGTTCGCGAGAGGCGTCGACGTCGGGAAATCCGAATCCGCCTGCGAGCTGGGCCGGCGTCAAGGCCCGCGGCAGCTCGAGCAGGGCGAGCGGGTTACCGTGCGCCTCGGCGACGACGCGGTTGAGCACCGCCTCGTCCGAGGTGTCCGGGCCACGCCGAGTCGAGGAGCGCGCGGGCGTCGCTCGCGCCGAGCCCCCGAGCAGGAGCTCGGGCAGCCCGTCCAACTCCCGCGCCTCGCTGGGTTCGCGCACCGCGAACACCAAGCCGACCGATTCCGCCAAGAGGCGGCGCGCGACGAACGCGATCGTCAGGGCCGACGCCCTGTCCAGCCACTGGGCGTCGTCGATGACGCAGAGGAGCGGTTGCTCCTCGGCGGCCTCCGAGAGCAGGCCGAGGACGGCCAGACCGACGACGAAGCGATCCGGGCGCCGGCGCCGCGCTGAGGCCGAACGCCGTCTCGAGCGCATCACGCTGCGGGCTCGGGCAGTCGCTCCCGGAGATCGAGCATCGGGGCGCAGAGCTGATGCAGACCCGCATAGGCGAGCTCCATCTCGTACTCGACGCCGGCCGCTCGCGACGACGCGACACCCGGACGCCCTCTCCACGAGGTACTCCAGCAACGCCGACTTGCCGACGCCCGGCTCGCCGCGCAGGACCAGCACCTGGCTCTGACCCGCTCGCACGCTCTACAGCAGACGATCCAGGACGTCGCACTCGTCTTGGCGACCGCGTAGCACGTGCCCAGGCTCGTGGCTCGACATCGGACCCGACGCTACTCCCAGCAGCCAAGCGCTGCAAATACACTCGGCTTAGTCGTCTGCCGCGACTAGCGACCACGCTGGCGTGTCGGCGGATTCGAGGGGCACACGCTGGCGGCGATCCTCGGAAGTGAACAGCCGGACCGGCACCGACGGGCGACGTCGGGATCAGTCACGCGAAAGGAGAGGAGATGAAGATCGTTGTCATCGGCGGGAGCGGCCTCATCGGCTCGAAGCTCGTCGAGAAGCTGCGCGAGCGCGGGCCACGACGCGCTTCCGGCGTCGCCCGACTCGGGGGTCGACACGCTCACCGGGCGAGGGACTGCACGAGGCGCTCGAGGGCGCCGAGGTCGTCGTCGACGTCTCGAACGCGCCCGCCTGGGAGGACGACGGCGGTGATGGACTTCTTCCAGACCTCGTCGCGCAACATCCTCGCCGCGGAGACGGCCGCCGGGGTGAGCCACCACGTCGCGCTCTCCGTCGTCGGCACCGACCGGCTTCCGACAGCGGCTACTTCCGTGCGAAGCTCGCCCAGGAGGAAGCGATCAAGGGATCGCCGATCCCGTACACGATCCTCCGCGCGACGCAGTTCTTCGAGTTCATCGGCCGCATCGCCGACTCGAGCACCGAGGGCGACACGGTTCATCTAGCGCCGGTGCTCGATCCAGCCCGAGGCCGCCGACGACGTCGCGGCCGCACCTGGCCGAACCGCCGTCGGACGCGCCGATGAACGGCATCGTCGAAGCTGGCAGGCCCCGAGGAGTTCCGCTTCGACGAGCTCGTCCGCGCGTCCTCGAGCGCGAACGACGACCCACGCCGGGTGACGGCCGACTCGAGACGCGCGCTACTTCGGCGCGAGCTCGAGGAGCACTACCCTCACCCCCGGCGACGACGCACGCCTCGCCCCGACCCGCTTCGAGGACTGGCTCAGCCGAGTCCACGGCGATGCAGACAAGCCTCGCGACCCAAAGGAGGGTCTCATGAAACCGACGATCGTTCTCGTCCACGGCGCATTCGCCGAGTCGGCGAGCTGGGACGGCGTCATCGACTCGCTCGCGAGCGCGGGGCATCCCCGTGATCGCCGCGGCCAACCCGCTGCGGGACCTGGCCACGGACGCAGCCAGCGTCGGCGATGTCATCCGCACGATCGACGGGCCGGTCGTGCTCGTCGCCCACTCCTACGGCGGAGCGGTGATCTCGAACGTGCCGGCAGACGCCGGCGAGATCACCGGACTCGTCTACGTGAACGGCTTCGCACCCGATCCCGGCGAGAGCGGCTTCTCGCTGGCCGGGCGGTTCCCGGGCAGCATGCTCGGCGAGGAGACGCTGCGGCCGGTTCCGCGCAGCGACGGCACGACCGACCTGTACATCATCCAGGACCGCTTCCACGAGCTGTTCTGCCCGGACGTGCGGGCGCCGGAGGCAGCGCGGATGGCGGCGACGCAGCGGCCGGCGACGCAGGAGGCGCTCGTCGCACCGTCCGGCGAGCGGCCGCTGTGGCGCGAGCTGCCGTCGTGGTTCGTGATCGGCGAAGAGGACCGCATCATCCCGGCGGAGCTCCAGCGCTTCATGGCCGAACGCGCCGGCGCGCAGCGGACAGTCGAGATCCCGGGCGCGTCGCATGCGCTTCGCCGTCTCGCAGCCGCAGGCGACGGCAGACCTGATCCTCGAGGCGGCGGCGCTGCCTGCAGCCGCCTGACCACAACCACAGAAGGAGCTGAAGATGGGCTCGCATTCCTCAACTCAACGGCTGACGTTTCTGAACTCGTTGGCTTCTCGACCGGAAAGGACGACGCATGAGCACTGACGCGACCACCCCCGACACGATTGTGCTGATCCACGGCTTCTGGGTGACGCCGCGAAGCTGGGAGGACTGGAAGGCTCGCTACGAGAGCCGCGGCTACCGCGTCTGACTCCTGCATACCCCGGCTTCGAGGTGGAGGTAGAGGCGCTGAATGCGGACCCGACGCCCATCGAGGACCTCACGGTGCCGGCGGTCGTCGAGCATCTGGAGTCTGTCGTCTCGCAGATCGAGCCGGCGCCGATCCTGATGGGTCATTCGGCCGGTGGCGTCTTCACGCAGCTGCTGATGGATCGGGGCTACGGCGCGCCGGCGTGCGATCAACTCGGCGCCGACCGAGGGCGTCAAGCGCGTGCCGCTGTCACAGATCAGGTCGAGCTTCCCCGTCCTCAAGAACCCCGCCAACCGGCACAAGGCCGTCGGGTTCACCTTCGAGCAATGGCGCTACGTGTTCACGAACACGTTCAGCGAGGAGGAGGCGCGAAGGCTGTACGAGCGCTACCACATCCCGCGTCGGGCCGCGTGTTCTGGGGCAGTGCGCTCGCGAACATCCATCCGGGGCCCGACGACACGCACGTGGACTACAAGAACCCCAACCGGGCGCCGCTGCTCTTCATCTCTGGCGGCGAGGATCACCTCATGCCCCGTCGATCCAGCGCTCGAACGCGAAGCACTACAAGGCGGAGGGCACGATCACGGAGGTCGTCGAGTACGAGGGCCGCGCGCACCTCATGCCCGCGCAGACGGCTGGGAGGAGATCGCCGACTACGCCTGTCGTGGGCGACGGAGCAGGCCGCGTGTGGGCGGCGCGACGCGGGCTGGCAGCGAGGGCGTGACCGAAGATGGCCACTACCACCAGAACAGCAGTCGTGCTCGAGCCGGCGTCGCAGGCGTTCGTCGAGGCGACCTCCGACGCCGCCGTTCATCTACGAGCTCACGCCGGCCGAGGCGCGCAAGGTGCTGGACGACGTCAGGCCGCAGCCGATAGAGAAGCTGCGGGTCGATGAGCGCTGGATCACCGTCCCTGCGAGGTGGGCGACGTGCGCGTGCGCATCGTGCGGCCGCCGGACGCCACGGGGACGCTGCCGGTGATCCTCTACATGCACGGGGGCGGCTGGGTGCTCGGCAACGCCGAGACGCACGACCGGCTCGTCCGCGAGCTCGCCGTCGGCACGGCGCCGCGGTCGTGTTCGTCGAGTACGACCGCTCGCCGGAAGCGCACTACCCGGTCGCGATCGAGCAGGGCTACGCGACGGCACAGTGGATCGTGCGCGACGGCGGCGCCAACCAGCTCGACCCCGACCGCATGGCCGTCGCGGGCGACTCGGTCGGTGGCGGAATGACGGCGGCGCTGGCGCTCATGGCGAACGAGCGCGGCGACGTGCGCTTCGTGCAGCAATCGATGTACTACCCGGTCACCGACGCCGCCATGGACACGGCTCGTACGAGCAGTTCGCGGAGGGCTACTTCCTCACCGCGAAAGGCGATGGCGTGGTTCTGGGACGCCTACCTGCCCGACGTCGAGCGGCGCTCGGAGCCGTACGCGTCGCCGCTGCGCGCGAGCGACGAGCAGCTCGACGGACTCCGCCGGCGTTCGTGATCGTCGACGAGGCCGACGTGCTCCGCGACGAGGGCGAGGCCTACGCGGCGCGCCTGCGGGCGGCGGGGTTGCGGTCACGACCGTCCGCTACGACGGCATCACGCACGACTTCATGATGCTCAACCCGCTCAGCGGCACCACGCCACGCGCGCCGCGGTCGCCCAGGCCATCTCGATCCTGCGCGACGCCCTCTACGGCGCCTGACAGACGAAGGACGCGCCGCGTCTCGGATGCAGGCGCGGCGCGGCCAGCCAGCCGCAGCGAAAGGAGCGAGACGATGAGCAGCCGCACGACAGTTCTGTTTCGGTGCCGCGTCCACGAGTACGAGGTATGGAAGGCGGTCTTCGACGGTCACGAGGAGGCGCGCGTGCGCCACGGCGGTGTCGGTCACCGCATCCTGCGAGACGCGGAGTATGTTTTGGCGATCACGGTACTGCTAGAGTTAGTGTCACAGGGAGGTAAGACTGGTTTTGTAGAGGATGTCTCGCTGGTCTAAGATATAGGGATAGCAGGGGTAGAGGGAGGTGAGCAAGGAGGTAGGTAATATATAGATATTTTGGAGGAGTTGGATATAGTAGTGGTGTAAGGGTAATGAAAGTAGAAAGTGGTAGAAGAGATTTAAGGGAAAGGAGTAGGAGTTAATAGAGTAAGGAAGGGAAAGAGAAAAGATGAGTTGAGAACGCCCGCGAGCTCGTCGGCGCCGAGCACGGGCTCAGAACGACGCCTTAGGCAGCTCTGACGGCGATGCCCGGATAGTCGAGCACGAGGCCGAACTGGTCGTAGACGAGGACGGCCCTAAAATCGAAGCGCGGCGCGATGTAGTCGTAGCGCGCCCGCTCGCCCGCGTCCGGCAATCGCTCGTAGCGCTGCTCGAGCCGCTCTACCTGGAGGTCTCGTGTGCGTACGTAGACCGCGGGCACCTCTGCGGCCTGGCCGACCTCCAGCTTGAGGCGATTGACGGGAAGTGCGTTCGTGCACGCGGAGGCTTCGAGATCGACGTCGACACACCCGCTGAGCTGGGCCATCGGTTTGCCGTCGACTCGCCAGCTGCCGGCCGCGTCGCGCTCGAGGCGAATCTCGCGCTCGCCGAGCGCCGATCGACCGACAATATGAGCGGAGCACGTCGCCCAGCTCGAGTGAAGCATGAGAGCGTAGCGGATGCCCCACGCTTCTCCATCCTCGATCGCCGTCGCATGCCCGTCGAGGTGGTAGCGGTCGTTCTCGTGCCTTGGAAAGAGAACCTCGAAGCCGACGCGAGCGTCGAGATGGCGCCAGGCGGCGGTCGCGGGGAGATCGACGTCGTCGGCTGTGGTCGGCCTCTTCTCAGCCATCTCCTTGCTCCTGGTCGCGATCTCCCAGCCATTCGGTAGCGAAACTCGGGCTCACGTGGATGTCGATCTGGCGGAGCGGTCCGCTGCTGGAATTGACAAACGAGTGCGCCTGGTTAGGGAGCACGACAACGACGTCGCCCGCCCGTGCTACGTGCCGCTCGCCGCCGAGCGTGATGTCCGCCTCTCCCTCTTGGACGATGATCACCTCGGCGTAGGGATGCCGGTGCAGCGCGGGACCGCGCCCCGGCTCTGCGTCGACGAACAGGAGCGTGATGCCGAGCCCGTGCTCGGCGCCGACGAGCTCGCGGGCGATCTCGCTCCAGGGCAGCTCATCGCGCTTGATGATCGGCATCCGTTCTCCTATTCTCACGCACCCCGACACCCGGGGATTTTCGTTTCTCCGTCCGCGCTGCTCGGAGATGATGGAATGGCGCTAGGCGCAAGAGGCTGAGCGAGCGCGCTCGAGGCCGCGCAGCCGGCGTTGCCACCGGCGCCGAGCAGGCCCCGGCCCCTGATCTGCCACGCCGGAGCGGACCGCGTCGCCTCCAGGCTTGGCGTATCCGGGATGCTGACCCCCGGCCCGAGGTCGCGCGAGTATCGGCCGCTCTCGAGCCGGACGACGTAACGCTCGGCGCCGGTCTCGAGCGCGACGGCGCGATAGGGCGTGGCCATGCGGGTGCCGAACTTCCGCGCCTGGCCCACGGCGCGAACCGTCAGTTCCGAGCCGCTGATGCCCGCAGGGAAGCCGAGGTAGTTCTCGATCCTCCGCGACGTTCCCGCCTGGGGGCCGAGAGCGCTACCCTCGACCACGAGCGTGTCCAGCCCCTCCGACGCACCGTAGACGGCGGCCCCGAGATCTGGGCGAGCCCCTCCGCATGCTCGGGGCGGTCGGTGTCCAGCCACATAAACGGCAGGCGGTTGCGGCGCGCGAACTCGACGAGCCGTCGCGTCCTTTGCCCTGAGGCGCGCGCCGAGTTCGGCCGGTCCTCCATGCGGTCCGCGCTCGCACGGGCCGGCGTCCGCAAGAGCTTCCGGCCCTGTGGCGCACCGCGCTCACGTTCAGCGCCGCCGTCAACCCCGGCTACGTCGTCAAGGCGCAGGCCGCTACGGCAGCATGGCCGTCACCGACCGGCTATGTGAAGCTCGCGATGCCGCTCGTTCTCGGTGCCGTCGAGCGGGCCGACAGTCGCTGTGTCGAGCCACCAGAAAGCAAGCGGTGTGGCCGCCTGCGCGACTCCGACGACCAGTCCTCCAGATGACCGGCGCTCGCAATCCTGCGCGGACCGGCTGCGCACGAGCGGCCACGCTCAGGAGGCCTTCGGGGTGATGCGCCACTCGGATTGGATGGTGGGGTGCCGTGCGATGACCCCGTCGATCAGACCGTTGATGACGCTCGCCTCGATTCCATGCTGTGAGCGGCCTCCGGAGCGACGGTGAAGCTGAACATCATCCCGCTCTCGTGGTGCTCGGCGATGTGGCAGTGGGCCATCCACCGGCCTGGGTTCGTGACGTCGAGCAGGATGTCGACTGTCTCGCCGGTGCGGACGAGGACCGTGTCCTTCCAGACGAGGTTCGGTTCCACGACATCGTCCCGCGAGAGGATCAGGAAGCGGCCCGCCCCGTGGACGTGGAACGGGTGCGGCATCGGATGGTCCGAGTCCATTTCGTTGACCAGCCGCAGCTTGACCTGGTCGCCGACGCGGAACGTCCAGTCGATCGCTGCATTCTCGGCGCCGGTCTCGCGGTCGATGAGTTTCCAGCGCATGTTGGCTGGCGTCGTCATGCGGTTGACCTCGACCATGTCGTCTTCCCACTCGATCCCTTGCGCCGTGTCGTGAACGTGCTCGTGCTCGCCGTGGTGATCGTGATGGCTCGCATGCCCGTGTGCGCCATACTCCTCTGCATCGCCTTCATCGTGGCGGTCGGCGTGCTCCTCGTGCTCGTGGGCGCCGTGAGCATGTCCATGGTGTCCATGGTGCTGCGCGTGGCCCTGCCCGCCTACGGCCTCGACGAGGTTCGCCGGCAGCAGCTTCATGCCGCACTTGGGACAGCGGTCGGGCCTCTCGCTCGTCACCTCCGGATGCATGGGGCAGACGTAGGTCACGCCCTGCGCAGCCTGTGCGAGTAGCTTCATGCCGCATCTGGGGCAGCTGCCTGGCTCCTCGCTGACTACCTCGGGATGCATCGGACAGGCGTAGACCACCGCGACGCCTTCGGGCACGCCCATGTCCATCTCGGCCACGAACGAGAGCGTCTTGTCCGGTGGCGCCTTCAGGAACGGCTCGATGCGCTCGCGTAGCTCGGCCATGTCGCGATTGGTGCGCAGGCGGCCGAACTCGGCCGCGTAGGAGGGCTCCGCCGTATCGTCCGCAACCACGATCGAGGCCAGGCGGTAGGTGCGCTCGGGAGTTCGATGCTCCAGCTCGAGCTCCCCGGCGTCTGGGAAGAGCACGTCGACGACCACGCGCTCGGACGGCGCGAGCAGGACGTCGTCAACGAGCTCCTCGTGCTCGTAGTGACCGGCATCGGCGCCGACGAGCTTCATCTGCGCGCCCGGCAGCGTGACGTTGAAGACACGCGTGTTGGCTGTATTCGTGAAGTAGAAGCGCACGACCTCGCCGCGCTTGGCCTCGAGCGAAAGGTCGGGCTCGCCGGCGACGAGCATGACGTTGCCGAAGCGGCCCATCGCCACGTGCGTCGTCTCCGCCTCGCGAAACGCGGCGATCCGCCCCTCCTCGATCAAGATGTCGTCGAGCGTGAGCAGCAGCTCGAAATTGGCGGGCGGCCAGTAGTCAGGCTCGCGCGGGGTGACGAGGATGTTCCCGTAGAGGCCCATCTCCTGGCCGTAGTCCTCGCGGATGTGCGGGTGGTACCAGTGGGCCCCTGGGTCGGGCACGTGCACCTGGTAGGTGAAGGTCTCTCCGATCGGAATCGGTGCCTGCGTGTCGTGGGTGCCGTCGTAGCGGTTCTCGAGGCGTAGACCGTGCCAGTGCACGGTTGCCTCGAGGTCGCCGTGGTTGGTGACAGGGACGCTGATCGTCGCGTCCTGCGGCACCTTCAGCGTCGGTCCGGGGATTGATCGGTTGTAGGAAAGCATCCGCACGGTTGCATCGCCGATGCGCTTCTTGACGGGCACGATCTCGAGCGAGAACTCATCGCCGTCGCGTAGCTCGACCAGCTCCGTCTTTCGAGCCTCTGGCAACCCCTTGGTTTCACGGGGCAGTTCGACGATCTCGGTGTGACTTTCGGAGCCCGAGTGATGCATTCCGTTAGCTCCTTTCGGTCGTAGACGCCGCCGCGGTGCGCGCTGGCGTGCCCTCGCGCGCCGCCGCTTTCGATTGCTGGCGTTCGGCGATCCGCTTGGCGATGAACTCGGCGTCGTCTTTCACCCAGCCGAGCAGCGCCGAGCCGCGCGTGTGCTGCCACGTTAGACCCAGGAAGTAGAACCCGGGAACGTCGGTGACGCCACGCCGATGGCGTAGACGACCGTCGTCGTCGAAGACCGGCAGCGTGATCCACGAATAGTCCGGTCGGTAGCCCGTCGCCCAGATGACTGCGTCGACCACGACCTGGCTTCCGTCCTGGAAGCGCACCGTACGGCCCTCGGCGTCGACCGCGCGCGGTTTCAACTCGACGGCGTAGCGGCGCTCGAGCTCGCGCGGGCTCGAGCCGATCAGCGTATCCCGGTGCTGCAGCCGCCTTCCGAGCCGCGACTCGACCGTCGTGGAGAGAATGCCCGCCTTCGTCAGCCACCAGAAGAGATCGCGTCCGAGCAGCCGCTGCGGCAGCGGCATCTGGCGAGAACCGACCGAGAGCACGACCCTATGCGTCGCCGCAAGCTCCTTCGCGATCTGGAAGCCGGTGTTGCCACCGCCAACGACAAGCATCGTCCCCTGCGGCACCTGGTCTGGCCTGCGATAGCCGGTGGCATGTGTCTGGGACACATCGGGCGCGAGCCGGTCGGCCAGCTTCGGGACGTAGGGCGACTGGAACGGACCCGTCGCGACCACCACCTGGTCGGCGGCGATCGTTCGGTCCGGGAGCTCCAGGCGGAAGCGCCCGCCGTCGTCCAGTTCGAGCCTCTTGACCTCGCTGTTGGACTCGATCGGCAGCCGGAAGGTCTCTGCGTAGCGCTCGAGATAGGCGATCACCTCGTCCCGCGTAGGGTAGCCGTCCGGATCGCCTGGAAAGGGCCAACCCGGCAGCGCGCTGTAGCGGCGCGGCGTGAACAACGTGAGCGACTCCCACCGCTCGCGCCATGCAGGTGCAATCTCGCCGGCGCGCTCGAGAATCACGAACCGCCGTCTCTGGCGAGAGAGGAAGTAGCCCATCGCCAGACCGGCCTGGCCGGCGCCAAGGACGACGACTTCAACCTCGTCGCTGGATTGAGGGCGTGTACTGGGTTCGCCGGGGCTCCGGTTCATCCCGTTCGGGTTCCCGCTCCCGCCGTCGCCAAAACGCCACCACCGGGGTGTCTCGAGCTCAGGCTTCCGACTCTCGAGTGGCACGGCCATACCCCGATGCAAGCCTCCCGTTTCTCGAAGCGCCGCTCCCTGCTCCGGCTGGGTGACGCACAGCTCTTCGAGCGCTTATTGAAGGCGCCAAGGCGGAGCCTTACGGCCGTCTGAATGATTCGCGTGCCCGTTTGGGGATACGAACGGAATACCGTCCCGCGCCCAAGCCCGCCCCAGCCGGAGGATTTAGCCGGATTTGCAGGTAGTTTCTACAGGGCAGGCAGGACTCGAACCTGCAACCCCCGGTTTGGAGTTCGGGCCGGTAGGCATCAGGGCGCATGGTTCAGCCAAATAGTCGGCGCTGAGGACGGCTAACAACGGGGTAGGTGTGCAGGAAACGTGCAGGTAAACCGGGCCGGCCGAGCTCGTCTACCACTCAAGGGAGGATTTGGCCCCGGCCCCCCGACCCGGGCCCGTTGCCAACGTCGAGACGGAGAGAAGGAGAGCCGCTTATTTCTCGAGAGAGCTAGAGGGTTCGGCCTCCGGTGCGGAGGCGCTCGCTCGGGCGAGGAACTCGCCAACGTCGGCGCGCGTCCTCAGCCGGACTACCGGATAGGGCGCGAGGGTCGTCGGCCAGTCGCGGCGGCAGCCGAAGTGTGAGCGGAACGCCCAGACGAACAGCGACTCGCGTCCCCATACGGCTCCAAGTAGTGATTCGCGTTCTCGTTCCAGAGTTGCTCGCGGCCGCGTATGCGTCGCAGTGTCCGTCGGATCAGGCGTGGCAGCCAGACACGGATCGGCAGATCGAGCCAGAGGACTACGTCCGCTGCGCCAATCACTAGCTCGCCGAGCTTGCGCTGGTAGGCGCCGTCGATCACCCAGCCGTCCGAGCGCACGATCGGCTCGACCTGGGCGCGCAGCTCGTCATCCGGCGTCTCGACCCAGCCGGGCCCGTGAACGAGCGCTCCAGCTCCACGAACGGCACGCCGAGTCGCCGGGCAAGCTCGCGCCCAAGCGTTGTCTTGCCGTTGCCGCTGGCGCTAGCTATGACAGCAATCCTCCGCATCACGGCACGATCATCGCGCCGCGCGGCTGCCGCTGACCCAGATTTCGTCGTCGGACCTGGCCCGCGGGGAACCCCGGCCCCCTCTCGACCACCTGCTCGGCCCGTCCGCCTCTGCAACTGACGCCCTCGATCACCGCCTTCCCGGCTCGTTGAGTCGGGCAAGCGCCGCTAGCCAGCCGTTCCCGGCAAGCTCGGGATAACCGATCCAGCGGCGGCTATCGGCGATCCCCCTCCACGCGGTGCGGACCAGATGCTCGGGGTAGCGCGTCGTGTCGGCGTGTTCCATGAACGCCTGTGGCGACAGGAATCGAACGCGCGAAGGACTCCCCTCGGTCAGGGAGCGAGGGAGCCCCGGCGGGGTGCCGGGGCTCCGGGGCTTCCGAAGCTACGCGGTCAGCGCCGCGCAGGCCTTCTCCACGTTTCCTGCGAGGCTGTGTTGGGGCTCCTGAATCACTTCGCCGGTATCGAGGTCGATCTTCAGGACGCCGGCGAAATCGAATGGAACCTGACCGGTGATCATCAGGATCGCAGTGCCGTCCGGCTCGATTCGAATCAGGTCGGCGCCGACATCGCGGAACCTGTAGGTGTTGTCTCCCGATGTCGCGATGAGACCGACGTTGATGGTCGTGAGGTCAGCGGGGCCGGTTCCCTCGCCGTCGAAGGTTCGGATGATGATGTGCCCGTGCGCGCGCGTCGTGACGGGTACGCCGCACTCCTCAGTCAGGAACCCGTCGTCGAACGTATCGTCGATGTTGATGCGCTCGATGGTGGGCTTGGCGGCCAGCGCGCTGGGCGCCACCAGTGCCGCAATTGCGACAACGCCCGCGAACCAGATGCTGATGCCTCGTGTACTCATACCTGCCTCCCTTTCTCCCGGCCGCTGGGTGGGTGCTGCAGGGGCTTCTACCACGTTCGCGATACCTGTTGCAACTGGCAGCAAAGGGGCCATGTCCAAATCGGCGCCGCCTCGAAGCCCTGACCGCCCGACTGCCCGACCCGGCCGACGACGAGGTCGAGCGGCCCATCGCGCCCGTGCGCGACGAGCTTCGCAGGCTCGCCGACGAACCAGAGCGCCGCCACTAGCCCCGGCGCCGAGATGAGCGAGTACCACGATCGGCCCGGGCACCCCGGCCCCCCGACCCGAGCCCGTGCCAACGTCGAGACGGAGAGCTCCCCACGGGCGTCGAGTAATAAGCATACGCGAGGGCAAGCAAGCGCCGAGGCAGCGCGGCTCGGGCTCGTCGGCCAATATCGGTAGCGGCTCTCTCCAATCTAGGTAGGTCTCCCGATGCGCCTCAGGGGGTCGGCCCGTACCTTCAAGAGAGGTTTCCGTTGGAGCCATGGAGACCGCAACCAGCGGTCGGAACACAGCGAGCCGGCCGCCCGGCGAGGAAGGGGAACCATGTACCTGCTCCGACGCTTGCGTAGGTTTCGACTGCTCGGCTTGGCCGCGTGCCTGGCGACCGGGGTGTCCCTTGCGGGCGCGACGGCGTCGGGATCGGAGCCGGGAGCAAACGCGGTCACCGTCTGGAACGCGAATGCCGGCGAGGCCGCGATCGCGGCGTGTTCCCTCGGTGGCCATGCGCCGCTGGAGGCACGCATGTACGCAATGACGCACGCGGCGATCCACGACGCGCTAAACGGCATCGACCGTCGCTCGCGCCCCTACGCGGCGAGCCTGGCCGCGGCACCCGGCGCGTCGCCGGAAGCCGCAGTGGCTGCCGCCGCACGTGACGTCCTGGTCCCGGTGCTCGGCTCGCTCTCTTTCTTCCTCTCGGCGGCTTGTGTCGACGCGGGCATCGCCAGCGTCGAGGCGGACTACACGGCCGCGCTCGGGGCGATCCCGAACGGGACGGCGAAGACACGGGGTGTCGCTCTGGGACACGCGGCTGCCGCAGCGATCCTGGCCTTGCGTTCCGTTGACGGCTACGACACGCCGCTCGTGGATCCGAACTACCAGGAGGGCACCGCCCCGGGCGAGTACCGCTACACACCGGGCACGCCTTTCGCGTTCGTTCCGGGGTTGGGAGAGGATCTCACACCCTTCGTGCTCGAGGACGGTTCGCAGTTCCGTCCTGGTCCGCCGTACTCGCTGACCAGCGGCAAGTACGCCGCGGACGTCAACGAGATCCAGCACCTCGGCGGCGACGACGTCACGACTCCCAGCGACCGCACGGCCGACCAGACCGAGATCGCCCTCTTCTGGGTCGAGAGCTCGCCACTCGCGTGGAATCGGATCGCCCGGACGGTCGCGGACGCAGAGGGACTCGACCCCTGGGAGAGCGCGCGGCTGTTCGGCCTCCTGAACCTGGCCATGGTGGACGGCTACATCGGCAGCTTCGAGGCCAAGTACCACTATCGCTTCTGGCGCCCGGTCACCGCGATCCGGCTGGCTGACATCGACGGCAACCCGGCGACGACCGCCGACCCGACGTGGACACCGTTGCTGGAGAACCCACCCATCCCGGAGTACGACTCCGGTCACGCCGTCGAGGGAGGAGCCGCGGCGGAGGTCCTGAGGCGGTTCTTCCGCACCGATAGGATGAGCTTCTCGGCCTGCAGCTACACGCTGCCCGCGGGACAGACGTGCGGCGATGCCTCGCCGACGCTGCGTCACTTCACGAGCTTCTCCCAGGCCGCCGACGAGAATGCGGTGTCGCGCATCTACGTGGGCTTCCACTTCCGCGACGCGGTCGAGACGGGGACGAGACACGGTGAAAGGATCGCCAACCTGGCCGTCAACCAGTTCCTGCAGCCCGTGCACGGAGGCGCTCGCCCCTGATTCGAGCTGCGGCACGGACTCGGCCTCCAATGGCATCGGGCCGCTCTGCGGGGCGGCCCGATGCGCGCGCTCGTCGGCCGATGACGCGTATTGCGCCTGAGAACAAGGGATACAAGCCACCCGTCCTCGTCCTAGGCTTCGGTCGCACTTACCACCATCCTGCGTTCGGCTGCTTCAGTCAACGCTCAGGGCTGACGTGCACGAACCAGCGAACGCCGCGAGCACGGGGGGATCGGGGCGGCTTAAGGGCGAACTCGGGCTGGAGCGAGACGAGTCGATGAGGAGGGTCTAGAGGCGCAGCCCCAAAGGGATGGGGCTGTGCCCGACACCTAGGACATGACAGAAGGCAGCCTGGCACCAGGCCCATCTAGTGCGCAAGCAACAAAGCTTGCATGTTCCGGACACCGTGTGCATCATGGGCACAGGTGCGGAAAGGTCGTGCCGAGCGCCCATGCGCGCATTCGCAGTGAGTTCCCCGGCTGAGGGGAGCGAGTTGTTTGAGCGCTCTCGTCATCTTGCGGCGCTCGATGAGTCCCTGACCGCCGTCCTCACGAGCTCGCGGGGGCGGTTGGTGCTGGCGGGGGGCGAGGCCGGGGTCGGCAAGACGGCGCTGCTGGGCCGGTTTTGTGAGGAGCACGGCGGGCCTGCGCGGGTTCTGTGGAGCGCCTGCGACGCTTTGTTCACGCCGCGTCCGCTCGGGCCGCTGCTCGACGTCGCTGAGGTCACAGGCGGTGAGCTCGAGGAGCTGGTCGAGAGCGGAGCCAGACCGCACGAGGTCGCGGCGGCGCTCATGGGCGAGCTGCGAACACGGGCACCGACGATTCTGGTCATCGAAGACTTGCACTGGGCGGACGAGGCCACGCTCGACGTCCTGAAGCTGCTCGCTCGCAGGATCGAGGGCCTTCGCGTACTCGTTCTCGCGAGCTACCGCGACGACGAGCTCGACCGCGCTCATCCGCTCCGACTGGTGCTGGGCGAGTTCGCGAGCGGCCAGGGCGGTCGAGCGGCTCAAGCTCGAGCCGCTCTCACCGGTGGCAGTGGCGACGCTTGCCGAGCCGCACGGCGTCGACGCGGAGGAGCTCTACCGCAAGACGGAGGGAAATCCGTTCTTCATCTCGGAGGTGTTGGCGGCGGGCGAGGGTGCGATCCCGGACACGGTCAGAGACGCCGTGCTCGCCCGCGCCGCGCGCCTGAGTCCCGCGGCGAGCAAGCTGCTCGAGGCGGCGGCGGTCGTGCCGCCCCCGGTCGAGCTCTGGCTCCTCGAGACGCTCGCAGCGAATGTCTTCGACCGGCTGGACGAATGCCTGACCTCCGGCATGCTCACGGGCGCCCCCGCAAGTGTGGCATTCCGTCACGAGCTCGCGCGCCTCGCCGTCGAGGAGGCGCTGGCACCCAACCGGAGGGCCGCTCTTCATCAGACGGCGCTCGCGGCGCTGGCCGACCCACCCGGCGGCGCACCCGAGCTCGCGCGGCTCGCCCACCACGCCGAGGCGGCGGGCGACCGGAAAGCGGTGCTCGAGTTCGCGCCGGCAGCGGCGGCTCAGGCCTCATCCCTCGGCGCGCCCGTCGAGGCCGCCGCCCAGTACGCGCGGGCGCTCCGGTTCGCGGACGAGCAGCCGTTGGAGGCGCGGGCCGAGCTTCTCAAGCGCCGCGCGTTCGAGTGCTATCTGATCGACCAGGCAGACGAGGCCGCCGAGGCGCAGAAGGGCGCCGTCGACTGCTACCGACGGCTTGGCGACCGGCGTAGCGAAGGCGACGCGCTGCGCGCACTCTCGGCCCTTCTCTGGTGTCCCGGTCGAGTAGCAGAGGCGGTGCAATTCGGCCAGGAGGCGGTGGCTCTGCTCGAGCGGCTTCCGCCCGGACACGAGCTCGCGATGGCGTACAGCACCGGGCTGCGGCTTTGCACTCTGGCCGAGGACGACGAAGGCGCCCTGGTCTGGGGCACACGGGCGATCGAGCTCGCGCAGCGCCTCGACGATAAGGAGGTCCTCAGCCATGCCCAGATAAGCATCGGCGCGCTGGAATACCTGACGGGGGCGCCCGAGGGTCGCGAGAACCTGGAGCGGAGCCTCGAGCTCGCCCAACAGGCAGAGCTCCACGAGCACGTCGATCACGCCTACCAGCTCCTCGCCAGGGTTGCTCTTCAGCACCGGTCGTACGCGCTCGTGAACCGTTACGTCGAGGCCGGGCTCGAGCAATGCGCCGAGCACGGCTTCGATCTCGGGCGCCTCTACCTGCTCGTCTATCGTGCCCGGGCGGAGCTCGACCAGGGGCGCTGGAGCGAGGCGGTCGACTCGGCAGCCCTCGTGCTCCACGAGCGGTGTGTCTCGACGACTCCCCGCATATTCGCCTTCGTCGTGCTCGGGCTGGTTCGAGCGCGCCGCGGCGAGCCGGAGGTCTGGCCGCCGCTCGACGAGGCGCTCGCGCTCGGCGAGCCGACCGGAGAGCTTCCGCGGATCGCGCCGGTCGCATCCGCGCGAGCCGAGGCCGCCTGGCTCGAAGGCGAGCACGAGTCGGTCGCAGACGCAACGGACGCTGCGCTCGATCTCGCCGTGCAGCAACGGGCTCCGTGGGTGATCGGCGAGCTCGCCTGCTGGCGCTGGCGGGCGGGAATCCGGGAGGAGATTCCACCCGGCGCGGCCGAGCCGTATGCCCTCCAGCTTCGGGGCGAGTGGGCGCAGGCCGCCGAGCTCTGGACCGAGATTGGCTGCCCCTACGAGGCCGCTCTGGCCCTGGCTGACGCAGACGACGACGATGCCCTGCGCGGAGCGTTGGCCGAGTTCCAGCGCTTAGGCGCCCGTCCTGCAGCGGCGATCGTGGCTCGCCGACTGCGCAAGCGCGGCGCCCGCGCACTGCCGCGGGGACCGCGCCCCGCCACACGAACAAACCCTGCGAACCTGACAGCGCGCGAGCTCGAGGTGCTCACACTCGTCGCGCAAGGGCTTCGGAACGCGGAAATCGCCGAGCGTCTCTTCCTCGCCCAGAAGACGGTCGACAGTCATGTCTCGGCAATCCTGCGCAAGCTCAGCGTGCCCACACGACGCGACGCAGGCGCCGTGGCGGTGCGGCTCGGGCTCGTCGACCAAGATCGGTAGCGGCTCTCTCCAACCTAGGTGTTGCCTCCCGATGTGCTTCAGGGGGTCGGCCCGTACCTTCAAGAAGGGCCCCGTTTGGAGCCATGAAAACCGCAACCAGCGGTCGCAAGGCGTACAGAGAGGAGCACCGATGAACCGCGAGGCAATGGAGATCTCGCTTTCGCCACCCAAGCTGGCGATCGAGCATCCGCATCAGGGCACGGCTGCGACACCCTCAGCTAAACCGTCCCCGCTGATCCGCGCCGGTCACATCCTCAAGCGCTGCTATGGGCGAGTCTGCAGCGCGATCTTCGACGGCGACGGCGACTGCATGCGGCTCTGAGCCTATCCCTGGCAGCGTGCCCGCAGCGACCAGGTCGAAGCCTCAGCGCTCAGCGTAGCTTCCAAGCGGGCGGCCGACGCACAGGGGCGCCGCCCGACGTGAAAGGCCTCTCCGGGGCCTTTCCTGCGCGGATCGACATCGACCCCCGGGCCGCCGGCGCGCGTTGAGGCCCTCGGAGCTCGAGGGGCGCTCGTGGTAGGGGCGCGCCCACTCGGGCAAGCCGCCGCTTGGCGACGGCGCCGAGCGGCTCCAGGTCGGCGAGCAGGTCGACCGTTGCGTAGCACGACAGCTAGCTTGACACAGCGGCCACAAGACCCGACAAGCCCCTTTCGTGCCGGCGAAGGGTTTGGCTAGCGCCGGCCGGCATGCCCCTTCCGAATCCGGGCCCACACCGCGATGCCGCTCGTCCTCGGCGCCGCCGAGCGGGCCAAGCGGCTCCTCTTCGCCGACCTTCATGCACGGTCCGTGCAGGAAACCGTGCAGGAAGATCTCAGCGAGACCGACTCAGATGGCGCTGAAAGCCGTTAATAGCAACGTCTTCGCTACAGGGCAGGCAGGACTCGAACCTGCAACCCCCGGTTTTGGAGACCGGTGCTCTGCCAATTGAGCTACTGCCCTCTGCTCGGAAGCGGATTGTACCGCCGCGCGCGCTCTAGACTCGTCCGGGTGGCCGTTCCCCGCCGTCGCTCGCTCGGCGTCCTGTTCGGGCTGCTCGGCGTCCTGTTCGGCGGCGTGGCCGCGTACGCCGGGTTGGAGGGCCAGTGGATCGTCGCCGCCGCGGCCGCGGTGCTCGGGCTCTGGATGGCAGACCTCGCCTTCCGCTCCGTGCGATAGGGCGCATATCCTCTCAGGGCTGTGAGCGTCGACGAGATCGGTCAGCTCTGGCGTCGCTACAAGCAGGCGCCGGACACGGCGACCCGCGATCGGCTCATTCTCACGTACGCACCCCTGGTGAAGTACGTGGCGGGCCGGCTCGGCTCGGGCCTCCCGTCGCACGTGGACGAGAGCGACCTCGTCTCCTACGGCCTGCTCGGGCTCATCGACGCGATCAAACGCTACGACCCGGATCGGGACGTCAAGTTCGAGACGTATGCGATCCAGCGAATCCGGGGCGCCATCATCGACGAGCTACGGTCGATGGACTGGGTGCCGCGGTCTGTGCGCTCGCGGGCGCGTGACATCGAGAAGGCGATCGTGCAGCTCGAGAGCCAGCTGTTGCGTGCGCCGACCGACGAGGAGATCGCGAAGAAGCTGGGCGTGAGCGAGGAGGAGCTCGACGGCGCCTTGCTCGAGATCTCGCGCTCGTCGATCGCGGCGCTCGACGAGCTGTGGTCGAGCCCAACGGGCTCGGGCGACGCCGTCGCGCTCGTGGACACGATCGAGGACCCGCACTCCACCGAGCCCGGCGGGGAGATCGAGAAGACGGAGCTGAAGGAGCTCATCGGCGAGTCGATCGCATCGCTGCCGGAGCGTGAGAAGCTCGTCATCACGCTCTACTACTACGAGGAGCTCACCTTGCGGGAGATCGGCGAGGTTCTCGGCGTGACGGAATCCCGGGTCTCCCAGCTCCACACGAAGGCGATCCTGCGCCTGAAGGCGCGTCTGGCGGGCGCGCAGTCTCGCGCGGTCCCGTAGGGGCCGGATACATCCGGCCCGCCCGTGTCGGAATCTGCCCGGCCTGCAGGCGGTTTCCGCCCGAGCGGTCGCCACCACCGCGCTACACTCCTCGGGCACCGAGGACACGAGGAGGAACCTGCTGCAATGCCCGAGTCGAGCGCAATCCGCAACGTCGCCGTCGTCGGCCACCGCGGGACCGGCAAGACGTCTCTGGTCGAGGCGCTGCTGTTCCAGGCGGGCGCGACGAACCGGCTCGGGACGGTCGAGCAGGGGACGACGGTCGCGGATTGGGACGAGGACGAGCACCGGCGGCAGATGTCGCTGTCCGCGGCGCTCTGCCACGCGATGTGGAAGGGCGTCAAGCTGAACCTGATCGACACGCCCGGCGACACGGGCTTTCAGGCCGACACCATCGCCGCCCTCAGGGTCGTCGAGGGCGCGGTCGTGGTCGTGAGCGGCGTCAACGGCGTCGAGGTCCAAACCGGGCGCGTGTGGGCGCGCTGCGGCGAGCTCGGCCTCCCGCGGGTCGTCTTCGTCAACATGCTCGATCGCGAACGGGCGGACTTCGCAACCGTGCTCGAGCAGGTGCGCTCGCAGCTTTCCGACCGCTGCGTCGCCGTGCAGATTCCGATCGGCCGCGAGCACGAGCTCAGCGGCGTCGTCGACCTCCTCCACATGCGCGCGTACATGAGCGTCGGCGGTGGCAAGGAGGGAGCTCCGACCGACATCCCGGCGGAGCTTGCCGACGAGGCCCAGTCGCGACGTGAGGCGCTGATCGAGTCGGTCGTCGAGACCGACGAGGGCATCATGGAGCGCTACCTCGAGGGGGAGGAGATCGCGGGCGACGAGCTGGCCGCGGCGCTCAAGGCCGCTGTCGCGCGTGGCGAGCTCTTCCCCGTCCTCTGCGGCGTCGCCACGCAAGGCCTCGGAACGACCGGCTTGCTCGACCTCCTCGTCGAAGGCGTGCCGTCTCCCGTCGACAGGAGCGAAGAGGCGTCGGACGGGATTGCCGCCTTCGTCTTCAAGACGGTCGCGGACCCGTTTGCCGGCCGGATCACGGTCTTCCGCGTCCTCTCCGGTGAGGTCAAGCCCGACTCCACGCTCGTCAACTCGCGCACGCAGGGCAAGGAGCGGCTCGGCCATCTCCTGCTGCTGCAGGGCAAGGAGCACAACGCGGCGGGGGAGTTCCCCGCCGGCGACATCGGCGCCGTCGCCAAGCTCAAGGAGACAGTCACCGGCGACCTCCTGCTCGCGAGCGACAAGCAGGCCGGCATCGAGCCGATCGCGTTCCCGCAACCGGTGATGAGCTTCGCGGTGACGCCGAAGGCCAAGGGCGACGAGGACAAGGCGACCCAGGCGCTCCGGCGTCTCGCCGAGGAAGACCCGACGCTCGTCCTTCGTCGTGACGAGCGCACGGGTGAGCAGTTGCTCGCCGGCATGAGCCAGATCCACGTCGAGGTGGCCGTCGGCAGGCTCAAGAGCCGCTTCGGCGTCGAGGTCGACCTGCACCAGCCGCGGGTTCCGTACCTCGAGACGATTCGCAAGGAAGCGCGCGCCCGGCACCGCTACAAGAAGCAGACGGGCGGCCGCGGCCAGTTCGGCGACTGCGATCTCGTCCTCGAGCCGAGGCCGGGCCACGAGGGCTACGAGTTCGTCGACAAGATCGTCGGCGGCGTCATCCCGCAGGGGTTCCGGCCGGCCGTCGACAAGGGCGTCCAGGAGGCGATGCAGCACGGAGAGCTGGCCGGAGCGCCGGTCGTCGGCGTCACCGTGCGGCTCGTCGACGGCCAGCATCACAATGTCGACAGCTCCGAGATGGCCTTCAAGATCGCCGGCTCGATGGCCTTCAAGGACGCGTATGCGAAGGCAGACCCCGTGCTGCTCGAGCCGATCATGGCGGTCGACGTGACCGCGCCCGACGACACGGTCGGGGCCGTGAACGGGGATCTCAACTCGCGGCGAGGGCGCCTGCTCGGCATGGATCCGGTGGGGGGAATGACGACGATCCGCGCGGAAGTTCCGATGTCGGAGATCCTCACCTACTCGCAGTCGCTGACCTCGCTCACCGGCGGTCGAGGCGACTACTCGATGCATTTCCTCCGTTACGAGGAGGTACCCACGCACATCGCGCAGAAGCTCATCGAGGACGCGAAGAAGGCACGCGAGGAGTCGCGGAATTGATCGTCAAGAAGGTCGCCTCGTCCCAGGAGTGCGCGGTCTGCCATCGCACCCTGCTGCTCGGCGAGAAGACCGTGCGCTTCTCGCCGTCCGGCAGTGAGTGGGTCGACGTCTGCGCTCTCTGCACGGACGAGGCCTACGAGCACGGCTGGGTGCGAGAAGGGAGCCCGACCACGCCCGTGGTCCCCGGCGGACAGCGCCGTCGCCGGCGCTTCTCGGCGATGCGCGGGCTTCTCGAAGGCCGGCGGATCGAGACCGAGACGGAGCCCGACGAGCCGGTGCTTCGCCGTCTCTCCCAGCCGGAGCAGGCGATGCTGCAGGCAACCGAGCACTTCAACGACAGCGCTTTCCGGCGCACCGTGGCCGGGATCCAGAAGAGCCTCGGCGACCCCCGCGTCAGCTTCCTGCCCCTATCGGGGACGAATCCGGAGGTCGTCATCACCGTGGCGTGGGACATCTCCTGGTACCAGTACCGGGTGATCCTCGGCTCGGGACAGCCCGTGCGGCTCGCCGAGAGGGGCTACGAGCTCGACGGCCTCGACGAGCGCTTCCAGGCCTGGAACGGCCTCATGGACGAGAGCGGCCGCGTCGTACCTGACATTCCGCGGTTCTGAGGTCGTCGAACCGCCCCTTGTCGCCGGCTGCGCCACTCGTACAATTCGAATCGTGATCTATTGCGTGATCCCGGAGGAGCTCGAGGGGGAGCTCTACGAGTCGCTCGTCGAGCACTACCGCGACAACCCGAACGTCACGGTCATCCTCGATCGCCGGCAAGGCGCCGATCGGAGACAGGACACGGGCCGTGGCGGTAAGCGCGAGCTGCGCGATCGTCGCCGCATCCGGGCGGCCGGCACGTTTCTCCCGACTGACCCGCCGCAAGCGGCCTGATTACGCGGCGCTAGATGGTTGATTCCACGAGATCCGCCTCCGACGGGGCGTCAGCTGGCCGCTCTGGGACGGGAGGCTGGGGCGCGGGCGAGGCTGGACGCCTCGGCAAGCCCCGGTCTCGCGAAGCGCACGTCCCGGGTGGAGGCCGCACGGCCTCTCAGACGAGGACGGAAGCGGCCCAGACGCGCCAGATGTCGCATCCGGCCGCGCGTGGATCGTGGAATCAACCATCTAGGGTGTAGGAGCAGGATCCTCCGGCCCACCCGGGCGCGGGCGGAGGGCGTCGAGGAGGGCTCCCATGGCAGTGGACGTGGAGACGCATCGGAACCTGATCGGCGGCGACTGGGTCGACGCGGTCTCGGGCGAGACGTTCGAGTCCCGCGACCCGGCGACCGGCGAGCTCATCGGCATATTCCCCGCCTCGACGGCGGACGACATGGATCGTGCCGTGGCGGCCGCGCGCGAGGCCTGGGAGTCCTGGCGGCTGGTCCCGGCGCCCAAACGGGCCGAGATCCTCTTCCGAGCCGGCGAGGCCTTCCTCGAGCGCAAGGAGGAGCTCACGGAGCTGATGACGCGCGAGATGGGCAAGGTGCGCGCGGAGGCCGGTGGGGACGTCCAGGAAGCGATCGACATGACGTACTACATGGCCGGCGAGGGGAGGCGCCTGTTCGGTCACACGACGCCGTCGGAGCTGCCCGACAAGTGGGCGATGAGCATCCGGGTTCCCGTCGGGGTCGTCGGGGCGATCACCCCGTGGAACTTCCCGGTTGCGATCCCGAGCTGGAAGATCGCGCCGGCGCTCGTCTGCGGCGACACCGTCGTCTTCAAGCCGGCCGAGGACACGCCGTTTTGTGGCGAGCTCTTCGCCGAGATCCTGGCGGAGGCGGGACTGCCCGAGGGAGTGCTCAACATCGTGCACGGCGAGGGGGAGGTGGTCGGCGCACGCCTAGTCGAGCATCCGGACGTGCCGCTGATCTCTTTCACCGGGTCGCGTGAGGTCGGTGCCGGCGTCCTGGCGAAGGCGGCCCCGCAGCTCAAGAACGTGCACCTGGAGCTTGGCGGGAAGAACGCGATCATCGTCATGGATGACGCCGACGTCGAGCTCGCCGTCGACGGCATCCTTTGGTCGGCGTTCGGCACGTCCGGCCAGCGCTGCACGGCGGCCAGCCGGGTGATCGCCTCCGCGAGCGTCTACGACGATCTGGCCTCAGAGCTCGTCTCGCGTGCGGAGAAGCTGCGCCTCGGCCACGGCCTCGAGCCCGACACCGACGTCGGGCCCGTCATCAACCGCGAAGCGCTCGAGAAGATCCACGGCTACACGCGAATCGGGCTCGAGGAGGGCGCGAAGCTGCTGACCGGCGGCGAGCCGGCAACGGACGGCGAGCTTGCGAAGGGCGCCTTCTACCGCCCCACCGTGTTCGCGGAGGTCGAGCCTGGCATGCGAATCGCCCAGGAGGAGATCTTCGGGCCGACGACCGCGCTGATCCGCGCACGCGACGTGGACGAGGCTATACGGATGGCGAACTCCGTCCGTTTCGGGCTCTCCTCGTCGATCTTCACGCGGGACGTCAACGCAGCGTTCCGGGCCATGCGCGACCTGCGGACGGGGATCACCTACGTGAACGCCGGCACCACGGGCGCCGAGGTGCACCTGCCCTTCGGCGGAATGAAGGACACGGGCAACGGTCATCGCGAGGCGGGCCAGGCGGCGCTCGACTTCTACACCGAGTGGAAGTCCTTGTACGTCGACTTCTCGGGCCGGCTGCAGCGCGCCCAGATCGATAACCAATGACCCCGCTCGTCGAGGGTCAGGAGACGCCGACCGGCGTCCGGCCGCAGATGCCGGCGTGAAGGCCCGGCTCTTCACCGATGGCGGCGCCCGAGGCAATCCCGGCCCGGCTGCCTTCGGCTACGTGCTCGAGGCCGAGGACGGGACGGCGCTGGACGCCCGCGGAGAGGCGATCGGCGTGGCGACGAACAACGTCGCCGAGTACATGGCGCTGATCGCCGGGCTCGAGAAGGCACTCGAGCTCGGGGTGGAGGAGCTCGAGGTCGTATCCGACTCGGAGCTCCTCGTCCGCCAGATGACAGGCGTCTACCGGGTCAAGAATCGCGGCCTGATGCCGCTCTCGATCGAGGCCGGCGAGCTCGCCCGACGTCTCGGCCGCGTCCGCTACACGGCGGTGCGGCGTGAGGAGAACGAGCACGCGGACAGGCTCGTCAACGAGGCGCTGGACGCCGCGAGCTGACCGCGGGAGCGGGCCGGATCAGATCCAGCTCCTATGTTTCCCGGCCCAGGCTCGGAGTGAATGCCGGGTAGTCGTCGACGAGCGAGGTGTGATAGCTGAACAGTCGTGCCTGCCAGCGGTTGATGGCGCGCTGGTAGGCGAACAGTCCCCGCGGGTAGTTGCCCGTAGCGACGATGCAGAGGCCGGCTATCACCCAGACGACAAGGGCCAGAAGCCCGAACAGGCCGAAGACGATGACGTTCGGCATGCTCGTCGCGATGCGAAGCAGCGCGGAACGCGGCGTGGGCGAGCCGCTCGGAACCACGCTGAACCGGATCTCGCTCTCGGCTCGTGCGTCGAGGGTGAGGTGATCGGTGAGGTAGGCGAAGTAGGAGTAGATGCCGACGATCCAGCCGACCAGCACCGTCATGCGGTCGCGGTCCTCGGCGAAGAACCGCTGCGGCCCCTTCTCCCTGACGAGCACCGCCGTGGTGATCGGCAGGTAGAAGAGGGAGGCGACCCAGTTGATCGCACCTGGGATGAAGAACAGCACCAGGATCACGACCCGGAGCGGCACGCCGCCGCGAGCGAAGCGCTCCGGCCGCTCGACGTCGAACGTCACATGCCCTGTAGCCATGACGGTATCTTCGGCTACCCGGCCGGACGGCACGGCTCGGAGCGACCGCGAGGTTGACCGGTCGCTCCGAGCGTGCGCTGCTTCCTGGGACTACTCGACGCGGCTCCTCGACGAACGCGACCAGGTCGGCCGCGAAGCGCTGGGGCTCTTCCCAGTGCAGCGCATGGCCGGCGCCCTCGTAGACGAGCAGCTCGGCGCCGGGGACGCCTTCGGCGAGCGCATCCTGGTCGGCGCGTGGAGCGACGACGTCCTGGTCGCCCCAGACGACGAGGGTGGGAGCGGCGATGCGCTCGAGCTCGACGGACCGGTCGATCTCCAGCAAGCCCGCGAAGCTGGCGCGCCACACGGGCGCGGGCAGCTTCAGGCTCTCGCTCACGACCATGTCGACGAAACCGTCAGCGACCGGCTGCGCGATCGTGCCCTCCTGGAACTCGAGCACGAACTCGGGGTCGACGCTGTCGTCGATGGCCTCGACCGCCTCGCAGATCTCGACGACGACAGGGTTGTTGCGTAGCTCGCGAACCCACCCAGGAGCACGAGCCCGAGAACACGCTCCGGGTGCTCGGTCGCGACGCGCTCAGCTATGTAGCTGCTCATCGAGTGGCCGGCGAGCACCGCTTGCTCGACTCCGACCGCGTCCAGGAACGCGACGACATCGGTTGCGAAGTCGTGCGGGTGGTAGCCGGTAGCCGGGCGATCGGCGTCGCCGTGGCCGCGCTGGGTGACCGCGAACGCGCGGATGGAGCTCGGCAGGTACGGGAGCACGGGCTCCCACGAGCGCAACGAGTCGGTAACGCCGTGCAGGAGCACCACGGGGACGCCGTCGCTGTCGCCCTGCTCGACGTACGGCAGGCGGACGCCCGACGCGAGCGTCGCGTACTTCACGGTGGTCGTATCGACCTGGGTCATCTCGTTCTCCGTTCGCTGGGTTCGTGATTCTGGCTAGTTGGGGGACGTGGTCCAGGCGCTGCAGATCTCACCCACATGGCGGTGATCCGTGCCGCAGCAGCCGCCCAGCACCGTGAGCGCGGTGAGCCGCTTGCCAAGAGCCTGGTACTGGGTCGCGAGCTCGACCGGATCGCCCTCGTCCAGCTCCGTCGACTCGTCGAGCTCGGCGTGGCTCTTGCGCGAGGCGTTCGCGCGAAGGCCTCGGATGCGGTCGAGCCAGGGCGCGCCGGGCTCGAGCACGTCCTCGAAGTGGGTCGGATGGGCGCAGTTGATCATGTAGTAGTCGGGGCCGCCGCCGGTCTCGTCGTCGACCTGCGCGATCGCCTCGGCGAGCGGCTGGCCGCTCGGGAGCCGTCCGTCGGTCTCGAGGGTGAACGAGATGGCGACGGGCATTCCCTTCGCCCGTGCCGCACGGGTCACGCCGATCGCCTCCTCCGCGTACGTCATCGTGATCGCGCACACCATGTCCGCCGCCGTGTCGGCGAAGGTGCCGATCTGGACCGCGTGGTACCCCTCGGCTTCCTCGGCGGTCATGAGCCCGCCGGGGACGTAGCCGTCTCCGCGCGGGCCGACGCAGCCGCTGATCACCACGGGCGTGCGGTCGGTTTCGTAGCTGTCGCGGATCGCTTCGAGAAGAGCGATCGACTGGCGGTTCACGAAGTCGAGCCGGTCGAGGGAGTAGCCGAGTTGCTCGGCCCAGTCCGGGTTTGCGCGCCACGTAGGGCTCTCCAGCACGAGGCCGACCCCGTGCTCCTGCGCGATCGTGGCGTAGGAGTCGTAGTAGCGCAGGAGCGCGGCGGTGCCCGCCCCATCCTTGAGCAGGTCGAAGGCGGCGAAGAGCGGGAGGTCGAGCCCGTCGTGGAAGATCAGCGTGGTCTCGATGCCACCGTCCGTGAGCATCAGCTCGCCGTCGAGCTGCGGAAGGCGGTCACGGTATCTCGCCCCGTGTGCGTTCGGCGTCGAAGTCTCGCGGGCCATGTCTCTCCTTATCTCGTCCGGAATGGTTCGGGTCTCTGAATGGTTCGGTGAGACCCGGCTCGGTGTCGTCCGGTGCGAGGTCTCTGGTCGGCTAGGCCGGTATCTGAGGCTCGCAGAGAAACCGACGGGCAGGAATGGGGGCTGCTCCTCTCTTGCGGTTCGGTTCACACCACCGTCCGGCGCCGCCCACCTCGCCGCACAGTTCGAGGAGGAGCCGATAAAGCGCTCGAACCTCGACCTTCTGCGAGCGTGCCTTGAAGGTGGGCCTGCGGCGAGGCCCGCCATGCCGCGTATCCGAGACCACGGGCCATAGCTCGCACTCTTCGCTCCGCGCACATAATGCTGTCGAAAGCTGAGCCGACGCCCACTCGTGCCCGTGTCGCAGGCATTGCAAGCAGTTGAGTGAGAGACCGTTAACCCAGAGTCAGGCAGAGCCGTCGGAGCTCGTGGGCGCCGACCGGAGGCGGTTCCTGCTCCCGCTCGCGCTTGCCCAGTTCATCTGCAGCTTCGCGGGCTCGAACATGAACGTGATGATCAACGACATCAGCGAGGACCTGGACACGACCGTGAAGGGTGTGCAGACCGCGATCACGCTCTTCCTCCTGATCATGGCGGTCCTCATGATCCCCGGCAGCAAGCTGACAGATCGCTGGGGCCGCAAACGCTGCTTCACTGCAGGCCTCACGCTGTACGGCATCGGCGCCGTCCTGAGCGCGGTCTCGCCAAATCTCGGCGTGCTGATCCTCGGCAACTCGGTTTTCGAAGGCGTCGGCACGGCCCTGCTGATCCCTCCCGTCTACATCCTCACGACGATGGCGTTCACCAATCTCACGTCTCGCGCCCGTGCGTTCGGAGTGATCAGCGGGTTGGGAGGCATCGGCGCCGCAGCAGGGCCTTTGATCGGCGGTGTCCTCACCACGGCGATCAGTTGGCGAGCCGCGTTCGTCTTTCAGGCGCTCGTCGTCGCGGCCATCATCCTGCTGAGCCGTCGGCTTCGCGATCCCGTTCCGCCCGATCCGACGCGACCGTTCGACCTGGTGGGCGCGATCCTGTCGGCGGTCGGAATGTTCTTTCTGGTGTTCGGGATCCAGCAGGCCGGCAGCCACAACGTGCTCCTGGCCGTTTTCATGGCGATCGGCGCCGGCTTCCTGATCTGGTTCTTCCTCTACATCCGCTCTCGCGAGCGGGAGGGGAAGGAGCCGCTGCTGTCAACCGGACTGTTCAAGAACCGCATATCCAATCTCGGCCTCGTCACTCAGAACGCCCAGTGGCTCGTTCTCATGGGGACGTCATTCGTCGTCTCCGTCTATCTCCAGACCGTTCGCGGGTACAACGCGATCGAGACGGGTGTCATCTTCACGGCTGCGACGCTCGGCCTCCTGCTGACGTCGTTCGGTGCGGAGCGGTTTGCCAAGCGGCGCACGCAGAAGACCTTGATCGTGACCGGCTTCATCGGCACGCTCGCAGGCATCGCGCTCCTGCTCGGCCTGGTCAGAGCTACGGACAACATCCTCGCCTTCGTGCCAGGGCTTCTGCTGATCGGCCTCGGCCTGGGACTCATGCTGACTCCCTCGGTGAACGTCGTGCAGTCCAGCTTTCCGGAGGAGCTGCAGGCTGAGATCTCGGGCCTGTCGCGCAGCATCTCGAACCTTGGCTCGTCGCTCGGTACCGCCATCGCTGGAACCATCCTGGTGTCCGTCGTCGCCACCGGGAGCCGGTCGTACGCGCTGGCGATGATCGCTCTCATGGTGGCCGGGCTCATAGGTCTCGCGGCGGCGATGTTCCTGCCTGCCAACGTTGAGCGGCAGCAGGGGGTTGATCCCTCACCACGTCCTTCCCCCGAGCTCAGGTCCTGAGTCGAGCGCCTCGAGGACGTCGGAGGCAAGGAGCGGTGGATGGGCGGCGCCAGCCGCTTGCGCCCATCGGAACCCCGGGCGTGGGGCCACAACGCAGCTATCGATTCGGACCGCTACCACATCAGCAACGACGTGATCACCGCTGCCGGCGCGTTCGGCGGAGCGCTCTTCCTCGCCCTCACCACCCGTTTCTTCTACCTCGGCGTGCCCGGCAGGTGAGGATCCGGTCGTAGGTGCCGGAAGGGCCACCCGGCTCACCGCTCCAACCGCAACACCGCCGCCTGGGCGGCACACGCGACGACCACAGCTCGAGGCCGGTGTCTGCAATCCGCCGACGCCGGCCGACGCCGTGCGGCTCAGCGGCGGCGCCCGCTGAGGCGATCCTGGCGCCGCTGGGCGCGACCGTCCTCGCGCGCCGCCCACACGAAGCCGGCGAGCACCACGACAACGATGACGGCGGTGACGGCCGCGGCGACGATTCCGGCGCCCATAGCTACGTTGTACCCGCCGGACGGTCGCGTCAACCCGTGAAGCGGCGCCGGGCTGCTGATCCGCCGTTACGAGTCGACACCGTGCTCGAGCTGGCGGTCGTACTCGACTTGATCGAAATGCCCCAGCGAGGTCGCGATCAGGCCATCGTCGCCGATCGTCCACTCCTCGAAGCCGCTGATTCGGACTCGGCGTCCGGCCCCGCCGGGACCTGTGTTCTCCCCTGTGAGCGTCCAGTGGTACTCCGCTCTCTCGCCTTCGAGACGGAGGTCGTCCATCAGCACCTGCAGATCCGGGAAGGCGACCATGAACGATCGGGCGGCATCGGTAATCGCGGCTCTCCCTACTGACGGCGCCCCATCGTTGATCGTGAGGGAGCCTTCCGGTTCGTAGTGTGCAGCGACGCGTTCGGGATCCTGACTGCACCACGCTTCGGTGTACCGTCGGGCGAAGTCACGCAACTGATCTTGGTCGGGCGCCATACGCTCCTCCTTCGGACACGTCGTCCAGTCCGCGCGATCCTCCTACGACAGTGGCCGACGCGTCCAGCGCCGGCGTTCGCGTCGGTTGATCGCGAGTTCGTACGGCGAGAAGGAGCCGGCGGCGGACTGTACTACGATGCCCGGCAAGCGGGTTGAAAGGGAAGTACGTGCGGGAGGTCTTTTCATGCCGGGAGTGACAGAAAGACCACAGACCGGCCGTCAGGGAATCCGTGGCTCGGCGACGCGAGTCGTCTCGCACATGCGCACTCTTGCGCAGCTCGAGAAAGCGCTCGCGCAGTCCGAGCTGAGGCGCAAAGGCGCTACGCGCCGGCGCCGGCGCCGGGATCGCCGTCGCCGCGGGTGTCCTTGTCCTCTTCGCCCTGGGATTCGGCCTCGCTGCTGCCGCCGCGGCGCTTGCTCTCGTCGTGGACTGGTGGCTCGCCCTCCTGATCGTCTTCGCGGTCCTCGTGTTGGTCGTGCTTGTCCTGGTACTCGTCGCGCGGAACCTCATCCGAGCCAGCACTCCGCTGAAGCCGGAGCAGGCGATGGAGGAGGCGCGCCTCACAAAGCAGGTCCTCAGGAGCGGCCGTGCAGGGTGACCGCCGTACCGAGGAGGAAATCCGCAGCGAGATCGCAACCGAGCGGCAGCAGCTGGCAGACGCGCTCGCCGACCTTCGCAAAGGCGTCGCGGCAAAGCGCAGGCCTGCGGTCCTCGCGCTCACCGGGCTTGCGCTTGTACGTGACCGCCGCGGTGGCCGTAAGGGTTGTCCGCTTCTCACGCGGCGGCCGCTAGAGGGCGGTCCCGCTCGCCGCGTTGCCACGTTCGGCGATTACCGGCGACACCCACAGGGACAGCACGCGGCGCGCATTCTCGACGTCGATGTCAGGGGCTCCCTTGCCGGCCTGAAGGCTGACTACCCGCCTTACCGAGACGCCGGAACTTGCCTGAAGGAAACGAGAAACCCCTGTGTTCAGGGGTTTCGAGGAGCGGATGATGGGATTCGAACCCACGACCTTCTGCATGGCAAGCAGACGCTCTAGCCAACTGAGCTACATCCGCGCGGGTCACAGTATAGCCGCGCAGGAGCTCGAGCCGGACCGTGGCTAGGCGGCGTTGCCGGCGGAGAGGCTCGGAAAAAGGGAGAGGTCTGCCGGTCGGGTGGTGCCGTCAACCCCGGGACTGCGTTGATTTCCCCCGACCGGCCGGTCACTGTTCGTCGGGATCCGAGGGACTCCTTCCCGTCGCGACTCGTGCGGGTACGATCGCTAGGTGCCGACGCTACTCGTCTTCGGCGCCCGCAACCTCGGTCGAGCGATCTCGCGGCGCTTCGCCTCCGAGGGCTGGAACGTGGCCGCAGTGGCCCGCAGCCCAGAGTCGCTGTCACGGCTCAGGTCCGAGGTTCCAGGCGCGCTGACGATCTCCGCGGACGCCGGCAAAGTGATCGACGTCGAGCGGGCCTTCGCGGAGACGCGGATGCGCTTCGCGAACGTGGACGCCATCGTCGTCGCCATCAGCCCCACGCTCGGTGGGCGGACGTGGGGCGGAGGCGGGGTCGCGGAGTCCGAGCCGGCATCGTTCGCCCCCTACCTGGACGATCTGCTCCCCGCGCTCGTCAACATCCTTCGCATCGGCTCGCGCCTGCTCGTGCAGCAGGGCCGCGGCACCTACGTGCAGATCACCGGCGGGTCCGCGCTTCGGGGCCGTCCCGGTCGGGGGGCCTGGGCCGCGGCGGCCTTCGCCTCGCGGGGGCTCATCCAGTCGGCGGCGGGCGAGCTGCGGGACCGAGGCGTTCACGCCGCGCTCCTGATCGTGGATGCGACGATCGAGAGCGAGAAGACCGCCGAGCGCCTCGAGGGCAAGCCGCCCGAGCTGACCGCGACCGAGGACGACGTCGCCCGTGCCGTCGCCTACCTCGTCTCCCAGTCACCGCGCGGCTGGACGCACGAGCTGCAGATCACGCCGCGCGGGGACGTCTGGATTCCATAGCCGAGAAGTCGTCCTCTCCGACCGACGGGCCGGATGAGATCCGGCCCCTACAATGACTCCGTCGCGGCGCGGTGGCCGAGAGGTTAGGCAGAGGCCTGCAAAGCCTCGTACAGCGGTTCGAATCCGCTCCGCGCCTCCTCTCCAATGAGGCAAGGGCGCGCTTCCTCGCTCGGGAGCGGGTAGACAGCTCTCGATCTCCGCCTGCCCGAGGCGTCCGATACTGTCGCCGGCCTCGCGGTTCCTCCACGGCTAATCGGGACCTAGGATCCCGGCAGCCGCTCCACGACGCGGAATCCGAGTCGCTCGTACAGAGCCCAGGCGCGGGTCGGGTTGTCGGCCTGGACCTTCAGCTCGACCGCATCGGCACCCCGGGCGTGGAACAGGCTTAGCGCCTCACGCACGAGCGCCTCTCCGAGCCCGCGACGGCGAAACGACTCCGCCACGCAGAGATCCTTGATGAATGCGCTCGACCAGCACAGGACGGCGCCCGCGACCCGACCATCGGCCGAGCGGGCGATCCGGCAGGCTGCGGGGTCGAACTCGGCGTCGCCGGTGAAACCCGGCTGCCATATGTCGTACGCAGCGACCTCGCCTCCGCCGTGGCGATAGGCCTCTGCGAGCAGGGCGTGCACGTCCCGCGAAGCGGCGTCCTGCCACTCGTCGATCTGGAAGCCGGGAGGCCAGCTCGGCGGCTGGGGAGGCCCGTCGACGTCCCGGCGCATCCGCCAGATCTCGCGCGGGCGGCTCGTCTCCGTGCTCACGGCGAGGAGGGTATCGGCCTTCGGGAGCCGGTTAGTCGGCACGGTTGGACGACCACCCCGTGACACGGTCGAGCAGGCCCGTCGGGCCCGCGGGGACGGAGTCGCCTCGCCAGGCGACATGCTGGTCGGGGCGTACGAGCGCGTGGTCGCGCTCGTAGAGCTCGCGCGCGCCCGCAGCGCCCACTGGCAGAAGCGCGAGCGGGACGCCGCGTTCGCGGGCGCTCGCCTGGAGGCGACGCGCGTCATCCGACACCTCGCCGAAGCAGAGCAAGGTGAAGCCGGAGTCCAGTCGGTCGAACAGCGACTGCCCGTCGCAGAGGCGGAAATGGGGGGTGCGGCCGCCCGGGCAGGCAGTCGGCACGTAGACGGCCGGGTCATCGGGAGGAGCCGAGGTTCCGTCGGGAACGATCAGAGCGGAGCCGTCGTAGCGCGCCCCGAGCTGGATGCCGAGCGAGGCGAACTCCTCGCCGAAGGTCGAGAGGAACGCGCTCGCGTCGGCTCGCGCAGCGGCGCCGGACTCGGTGTCGTCCTCCAACGCGCGCGACACCGGCACCTCGCCGACGTTGCGCGCGAGCCGGTGGGCGGCGTTCGTGTTGCGGATCGCGACCGGCTTTCGCTCGGCCTCGTACGAGGCGAGGAGGCTCGGCCCGCCCCAGCCGTGCACGGACGCGGCCAGCTTCCACGCGAGGTTGGCGGCATCGTCGATGCCCGTGTTCATTCCGAAGCCACCGGTCGGCGTGAAGAGGTGCGCCGAGTCGCCGCACAGGAAGACCCGTCCGGTGCCGAACGATTCCGCGACGAGCGCCTGCCCGGCCGTCCACGTCCCGTGGCCGAGGATCTCGACGTCGAGGTCACAGCCTGCGCTGCGTCGCACGAGCCTCGTCGCCGTCTCGTCGAGCTGCTCGTGCTCGCCCGCGACCGGCCGCGTCTGGAGCAGGAACTGATCGGCGCCGTTCAGCGCATACAGAAGCGTCCGACACTCGGGGTTCACGATCCAGTACTGCCAGGATGGTGCGGCCGCGACCAGCTCGTACAGCCGCGGGATACGGACGTGCGTGGACAGCATCGGGCCGCCGAAGAACGGCTGGTCGAGCGTGCCCTCCCCCTCGTAGCGGATTCCGAGGCTCCGCCTCACGAGGCTCTGCCCGCCGTCGCACCCCGCCAGGTAGTCACAGCGCAACTCGGTGGCCTCACCGGTCTCGACGTGCTCCGCCTGAACCTGGACGCCGTCGTCGGCATTCGAGAAGCCGGTGCACTTCCATCCATAGAGCGGGTCGATTGGGCCAAGGCTGCTCGCCCGCTCGAAGAGGATCGCCTCCACGTACATCTGATTGGCGCGGTGGATGGGCTCCGGCACCTGATCGAGCGGCCCCGCATCGCGGGCACGCGCGACCTTCGCGTGTGACGAGGGCATCCGGATGCGGGCGAGCTCGAAGCCGTTGAGGGTCGTGAAGTAGCCGACGTCGGTGGGGTAGTCGGCCGGCAGCCCGACCTCCCGGATCCTGTCCGCCAGCCCAAGCCGCCGGTAGTGCTCCATGGTGCGGGAGTTGTGCGTGTTTCCCTTCGGGAAGCTGCGCGGCGTCTCGGACGACTCGAGCACCGCCGTGGCCACTCCCCGGTGCGCGAGGTCGATCGCGAGCACGAGCCCGACGGGGCCTCCTCCGACGATCACCACGGGCACCTGACGGGTCTTTGCCATGCGTTCTCGGTCGCGCGAAGGTCAGGTGCGACTGTAGTACGGCGGTGGCCCGGCACCCTTCGACTTGGCACGACGCCAGGGGGTCTGACCCCGGGGGTCAGACCCCCTACGAGTCAAGACATGAATGTGCCGACTTCGAGACGAGAGTGGGAAGAAGCAGCGACCGGGACCGGGAGCGCATGTTCTCCTGGACCGACGCGGGCACGGCGGGAACGCGCTCGAGGGCGGGAGGTGATGAAATGGCGGCTGCAGTGAACGAGCAAACCGGGCTGCGCGGGCTCCCGGCGTGGCGAGCGCTCGAGGAGCATCACCAGGCGATCGGAGGCCGCCACCTGCGCGACCTCTTCGCCGAGGATCCCGCGCGCGGTGAGCGTCTCGCAGCCGAGGCGGAGGGCATCTACCTCGACTACTCCAAGCACCGCGTCACCGACGAGACGCTCGCGCTGCTCGTCCGGCTGGCCGAGGAGGCCGGCGTCGCCGAGAGGCGTGACGCGATGTTCCGCGGGGAGCGCATCAACGTGACCGAGGACCGTGCGGTCCTCCACGTCGCCCTGCGAATGCCGCGTGAGCGCTCGCTCCTCGTCGACGGCCGCGACGTCGTCAGGGACGTCCACGAGGTGCTCGACCGGATGGAGGCGTTCTCCGAGCGGGTTCGCTCGGGCGAGTGGCAGGGTCACACCGGCAGGCCGATCCGCAACGTCGTGAACATCGGGATCGGAGGCTCCGACCTGGGGCCGTTCATGGCCTACCGGGCTCTCCGCGCCTACAGCCGCCGGGACTTGACGTTTCGCTTCGTGTCGAACGTCGACGGCACCGACATCGCGGAGGCGACGCACGACCTCGACCCGCAGGAGACGCTCTTCGTGGTCTGCTCGAAGACGTTCACGACGCTCGAGACGCTGACGAACGCCGCCAGCGCGCGCGAGTGGGCGCTCCGGACGCTGAAGGACGACGCCGCTATCGCGAAACACTTCGTCGCCGTGTCCACGAACGCCGACGAGGTGGCGGCGTTCGGGATCGACGTCGCCAACATGTTCGGCTTCTGGGACTGGGTCGGCGGCCGCTACTCGATGGACTCCGCCATCGGCCTCTCGACGATGCTCGCCGTTGGGCCAGACGCCTTCCGCGACATGCTCGCAGGCTTCCACGCGATCGACGAGCACTTCCGCACGGCGGCACCGGAGCGGAACCTGCCCGTGCTGATGGGCCTGCTCGCCGTCTGGTACGCGGACTTCTTCGGCGCCCAGACCGTGGCCGTGCTTCCCTACGACCAGTACCTCGAGCGCTTCCCCGCCTACCTCCAGCAGCTCGCAATGGAGTCGAACGGCAAGAGCGTCCGGCTCGACTCCACGAGAGTCGACTACGAGACGGGCGCCGTCATCTGGGGTGAGCCCGGGACGAACGGCCAGCACTCCTTCTACCAGCTCATCCACCAGGGGACGAAGCTGATCCCGTGCGACTTCATCGCCTTCGCACAGTCGCTGAACCCGCTCGGAAGCCACCACGACCTGCTCATGGCGAACGTGTTCGCGCAGGCAGAGGCGCTCGCGTTCGGCAAGACCCACGACGAGGTACGCACCGAGGGGACCCCGGAATGGCTCGTACCCCACCGCGGCTTCGACGGCAACCGGCCGTCCAGCACGATCCTGCTCGAGCGGCTGACCCCCCAGGCGCTGGGGAAGCTCGTCGCGCTCTACGAGCACACGGTCTTCACGCAGGGCGCTGTCTGGGGCGTGAACTCGTTCGACCAGTGGGGCGTCGAGCTCGGCAAGGTGCTCGCCGGGCGGATCGCTCCCGAGCTCGAGAGCGACATCCCCCCGAAGCTCGCCCACGACAGCTCGACGAACGCGCTCATCCGCCGCTACCGGCGGCTCAGATGAGCCCCAACGCCCTAGGGCCGGATGAGATCCGGCCCCTACACGATCCGCAGAGAACGGAGGAATGACATGGCAACGTCGACGCCGATGCAGCTCGCGATGATCGGGCTCGGAAGGATGGGAGCGAACCTCAGCCGCCGGCTCATGCGGGACGGCCACGAGGTCGTGGTCTACGACGTCAGCGCCGACGCCGTCGAGCAGCTCGAGGGCGAAGGGGGGACGGGGGCAAGGACACTCGAAGAGCTCGTCTCGAAGCTGAAGCAGCCGCGCGCGGTCTGGATCATGGTGCCGGCCGCCTATGTCGACGCGACGATCGAGGCGCTCGAGGGTCTGCTGGAGAAGGGCGACATCGTCATCGACGGCGGCAACAGCTACTACAGAGACGACGTCGACCGCGCGCAGCGGCTGCGGCCGAAGGGCATCCACTATGTCGACGTCGGAACGAGCGGCGGCGTCTTCGGCCTGCAGCGGGGCTTCTGCCTCATGATCGGCGGGGAGGAGGAGATCGTGAAGCACCTCGATCCGATCTTCGCCACGATCGCGCCGGGCATCGACGGAGCGCCTCGTACGCCGTCGCGCGACGGCAAGGCGTCCACCGCCGAGCAGGGCTACCTGCACTGCGGGCCGCCTGGCGCCGGTCACTTCGTGAAGATGGTGCACAACGGCGTCGAGTACGGCCTCATGGCCGCCTACGCCGAGGGCCTGAATATCCTCGCGAAGGCGAACGCGGGCAAGCAGGAGCGGGAGATCGACGCCGAGACCACCCCCCTGCGCGAGCCCGAGTACTACCAGTACGACTTCGCCATCCCCGACGTTGCCGAGGTCTGGCGCCGGGGCTCGGTCGTGGCGTCGTGGCTGCTCGACCTGACGGCGGACGCGCTCGCGAAGTCGCCCACGCTCGAAGGCTTCAGTGGACGCGTCTCGGACTCGGGCGAGGGTCGCTGGACGATGCTGGCGGCGATCGACGTGGGCGCCCCGGCCCATGTCCTCTCGGCCGCCCTGTTCGACCGCTTCGAATCCCGCGGCGAGGCCCAGTTCGCCGACCAGATCCTGTCCGCGATGCGCTCCGAGTTCGGCGGCCACGCGGAGAAGGCCGCGACCGACTAGGAGCCTCTCCCAACCGGCTCCGCCCCACGGGAGGCCATGACCCGGCACGAGATCGAGATCCTGCCCGACCCGGCTGCCGTGGCCCGCCGCGGCGCTGCCGTCGTCGCAGCGGCGGCGCGCCGGGCCATCGCCGCACGCGGCCGCTTCACGTTCGCGGTGAGCGGCGGGACGACGCCGTGGGCGATGTTCGGCTACCTGGCCGCCGAGGAGATGCCGTGGAGCTCGACCGCCATCTACCAGGTGGACGAGCGGGTCGCCCCCGAGGGAGACACGGACCGGAACCTGACTCATCTCGTCCAGAGCCTCGGCGACGCTCCCGCCGACGTGCACGCCATGCCGGTCGACGACCCTGACCTCGAGGCGGCCGCAGCCGCGTACGCGTCCGACCTGCCGGAGCGCTTCGACCTCGTGCACCTCGGCCTCGGCGACGACGGCCACACCGCGTCGCTCGTCCCCGGCGATCCCGTCCTCGACGTCGCCGACCGGGCGGTCGCCGTCACCGCGGACTATCGCGGCCGGCGTCGGATGACGCTCACCTACGCCGGCCTGGCGCGCGCCGACCGGCTGATGTGGCTCCTCACCGGCGCGGACAAGGCGGGGCCGCTCTCGAAGCTCCGCGCCTTTGACCCGTCGATCCCTGCCGGACGCGTCCGGGCAGGCTCCTCGCTCGTGATCGCCGACCGGGCCGCGGCCGGCCTTCCCTAGCACGCTCGGCCGACAGGAGCGCGCCCACCGACGCCGAAGAGGCGCGCATGAGCCGCGGACTACTAGCCCGCCTGCGCTTCTGGAGCTCGTCTCCGCAGGAGAGCTCGAGCGCCCCGGAGGAGCGGGTCGCCGACGGCCCGTCCGACGACCTCCTCGAGGTCAACCCGGACGCGTCTGACGCAGCCGAGATCCCGACGGCATTGACGAACGGCGCGGTCGAGGAGGTCGCTCCGGCGCCCGAACCGCCCGCCGAGATCCGACCGCCCGCCGAGATCCCACCGGTGGCGGCGGAAGAGGATGAACGTCCCGTGCCTGCTCCCTCGCCTCCTCCGGCCCGGCCGTTGCCGCCTTTCCGGCCGGGCGTCGCGGTAGAGGAGCGCCCCACCGAAACCGAAGCGTCCCCCCTCACGCTCACGCTGAGCGAAGCGATCCAGCTCGTGCACGACTCCGGTGGGGACGCCATGGAGCTCCGCTTCCTGCGTCGGGAGCTGCAGCGGCGCGGCAGGGAAGGGAGCGAGCCGCCGGATCTCTGGCCCCGGGTCGAGCAGGCGGTGACCGGACGGCTGCGCCGGGTCGGGCGGCTCGCCGAGGGTCAGCCGCTCACGCTCCTCCGCGACCCGAAAGTCGCTAGGGCAGGATCTTCCCCGGGTTCATGATCCCGTCCGGGTCGAAGGCCGTCTTCACCCGGCGCATCAGGTCGACCACGTCAGGGCCGTGCTCGAGCTCGAGGAAGCGCGCCTTGCCGTAGCCGACCCCGTGCTCTCCGGTACAGGTCCCCCCGAGGGCGATGGCGCGTCGCACCATGCGCTCGTTGACCGCCTCGACCCGGGCGACCTCGTCGGCGTCCTCGGGGTCGACGAGGAAGAGCACGTGGAAGTTCCCGTCGCCTGCGTGGCCGATGATGGGAGCGAGCAGCCCGGCCTCGTCGACGTCCCTCCTCGTCTCGAGAAGGCACTCCGCGAGTCGTGAGATCGGCACGCAGACGTCGGTCGCGTACCCCTTGCACCCGGGCCGCAGCGCGAGACACGCTTCGTACGACGCGTGCCGGGCCTCCCAGAGGCGCCGGCGGTCCTCCTCGGCCGCAGCCCACAGGAAGCCGGTGGCCCCGAGCTCTCCGGCGATCTCTCCGACCGCCTCGGCGTCCTCCTCGACACCAGCCGTGGTGCCGTGGAACTCCAGGAAGAGCGTGGGCGCGACCGGGTAGTCGAACCCGAAGCGGCGGTTGACGGCATCCAGCTGCAGCTCGTCGAGCAGCTCGATTCGCGCAACCGGCACGCCAAGCTGGATCGTCTGGATGACGCAGGCGACCGCGGCATCCAGGGTGGGGAAGGGGCAGACGGCGGATGCGACCGCCTCGGGGGTGGGGTAGAGGCGAAGGGTGATCTCGGTGATGACCCCGAGCGTCCCCTCGGAGCCGACGTAGAGGTGGGTCAAGTCGTAGCCGGCCGACGACTTGCGGGCGCGCGATCGTGTCCGCACGACCCGGCCTTCCGCCGTGACCACCGTCAGTGAGAGGACGTTCTCCCGCATCGTCCCGTACCGGACGGCGGTCGTCCCCGAGGCGCCGGTCGCGGTCATGCCGCCGATCGTCGCGTCCGCGCCGGGATCCACCGGGAAGAAGACGCCCTCCGGGCGCAGGCGGGTGTCGAGCTGCTTGCGGGTGACGCCGGCCTCCACCGTGGCGTCCATGTCCTCGACGTCGACGCGCAGGATGCGGGACATCCGGGTCAGGTCGACGCAGACGCCGCCGGCGAGCGCCGCGATGTGACCCTCGAGCGAGGTCCCGGCTCCGAACGGGATGACGGGCACCCGCTGCTCGCGGCAGCGGCCGACGACGGCAGCCACCTCCTCGGTCGACTCGGGGTAGACGACGAGGTCGGGCGCGGCCGGCGTGTGCCAGGACTCGTCCCGCGCGTGGCGGTCCCGCTCGGCCTCCGTGCGCAGCACACGCCCCGGGGCGAGGTCGGATCCGAGCGCGGACTCGAGCCGGTCGATCGAGTCGGTTGCCGCCATACGGGCAGCGTAACGGGCGACGGCCGGGAGGCCACATACTACGGGCGTGATCCTCGCAGGCGACATCGGCGGCACGAAGACGAATCTGGCCCTCTTCGAGGGCGATGCGCGCGAGCCGGTGCAGCTGGAGACCTTCGCGAGCCGGGAGCACACCGGTCTCGAGCCCATGGTGGAGGCGTTCCTCGCAGGGCACCCGGCCGCGATCGAGGCCGCGACGTTCGGCATCGCCGGACCCGTTCACGATGGCCGTGCCGATACGACGAACCTGGCGTGGCCGGTCGACGGCAGCAGTCTCGCCTCGGCCGTCGGCCTCCAGAGCGTCGGCCTCATCAACGATCTCGAGGCGAACGCATGGGGCATCGCCGCGCTGGCGGACGACGACTTCGCCGTGCTCGGTCCCGGTGACCCGGCCGCGACCGGGAACGCCGCGGTGATCTCGGCCGGGACGGGGCTGGGTGAGGCGGGGCTTTTCTTCGACGGCGTGCGCCACAGGCCGTTCGCGACGGAAGGCGGACACACGGACTTCGCGCCGCGGAACGAGCTCGAAGTGGAGCTCTGGCGATTTCTCGCCGTCGAATACGGGCACGTGAGCTACGAGCGGGTGTGTTCCGGCATGGGCCTCGTCAACATCGAGCGCTTCCTCCGTAGACAGACGGGCAAGCGACGACCCGACTCGCTCGAGCGGCAGATGGCGGACGGGGATTCGGCCGCCGCGATCTCGGCCGCGGCGCTCGACGGGAGCGACGCCGTCTGCGACGAGGCGCTCGACCGTTTCGTCTCCATCTACGGCGCGGCTGCCGGCAACCTGGCGCTGAAGCTGATGGCGACCGGCGGCGTCTACCTCGGCGGCGGGATCGCGCCGAAGATCCTGCCGCGGCTGCAGGACGGCCTGTTCATGCGTGCCTTCGAGGACAAGGGGCGATTCGACGACCTGCTGGCGAGGATCCCCGTCAAGGTGATCCTGAACGACAAGACCGCCCTCCTCGGCGCGGCCCGACACGCCCTGGGCGACCGCTAGGTCGCGTAGCTACGAGAAGACGGTGTCGCGCAGCCAGACGTGCACGGGGGCGGCGCGCTCGAGGCGTTCGGCGCACCATGTCCCGAAGGCGCCACTTGCTGCCTCGGCTGGGAGCCGGCTCTCCGAGTAACCGAAGAGCCCGCTGTGGCGCAGGAGGCCGGCCCGAGCGTGGTCCGCCGGGAAGCCGGCCGGAACGCGCTTGTACGTCTCTCCGCCGATCTCGGCTCCCGCCGCCCGCACGGCAGCCAGCCCCCGGTCGAGCGCCTGGCCGCCCTGCTCGTCGGCGACGGCAGCGCGGAAGCGAGCCAGCCGCTCCGGGTCGAAGTGGTGGAACCCGGCGCCGAGCACGACGCTCCGCGGCGTCATGCGGAAGAGGAACCCGGGACAGTCGCGACTGCGGCCCTCGCCCTCCCAGAAGAACAGGTCGAGGTGCGTCTTGTAGGGCGTCTTGTCCTTCGAGAAGCGCGTGTCGCGATTGATCCGGAAGATCGAGCCGTTGACACGCGGGTCGGCGTGGATCCCGCGCGACACACGGGCCTGGAGCTCGCCGCCGAGATCGACGACGAGCTCCTTCGCCGGACCGATCAGGGCCTCGTCGTAGGCGGCTCGGTATGCCTCGAACGTCTGCTTCGAGTTATCGGCCTCGAGCGCCTCGAGGAAGGAGAACGCGGCCGCGGGGAAGCCGGTGAACGTCATCGTCAACCTCCGGAGGTGACGGCGGGGAACGGGATCGCCTCGAGCAAGGCCGTCAGCAACCGCTCGTCGCCGTCGACCTCGACGAGCCCCGCCTCGATCGCGTGCTCGGGCGGAATCAGCCGGGCGACCAGGCCCAGTAGGGGCTCGTTGGCGGTCTCGATCACGAGGTCGGGCGCCGCGGCGGGCCCGTCGTCGACCGCGATCTCGCCGCGAGCGAGGCGGACGTGGAGGATGGCGTCCTCCAGGCGCAGCTCGACGGTGCCGTGGGCGCTGAGCTCGGCGTCCTGGTCGACGTAGGCGCGCAGGGCGACGCCGATCCAGCCAGAACGAAGTGATTGCTCGGGTCGCCGGAGGGTCATCGAGTGGACGCCCCACCTTCCGAGCGCGAGCAGCACCGGCTCGAGCTCGCGACCGTACGGGGTGAGCTCGTACACGGTGGACCCGGCCGGTGGAGGCAGCACGCGCCGCTCCACGACCCCGCTCTGCTCGAGCTCGCGCAGCCGGGCCGTGAGGATGTTCGTGCCGATACCGGGCAGGCCGGCGGCCAGGTCGGTGAACCGCTTCGGCCCGAGGACGAGCTCGCGCACGACGAGCAGCGCCCAGCGCTCGCCGACGAGGTCGAGTGCGTGCGCGACGCCGCAGAACTGACCGTAGCTGCGCATCATGCGGTGAGTCTAGCTGGTGTACTTGCTGTAAGAAAGTGTTTACTTGCTTTTTACAAGCAGATCCTCTACGATGCGCGCCACCTCAAGACCAAGGAGGGCCTATGGCTACCGATGTGGGAACCCGGGTCGGCCGATTCGTGTGGCATGACCTGGCGACAGGCGACGTCGAGCGCGCGAAGGCGTTCTACGCCGACCTGCTGGGCTGGGAGATCGAGGTCTTCAAGCCCGGCGAGATGGATTATCCGATGATCACGAGCGGAGGCACCCAGCACGGCGGTTTCGGCCCCGCGCCGGAGGGCGCACGCCCGTACTGGATGGGCCACGTGCAGGTCGAGACCCTGGACGCGACGCTCGAGCGGGTGCGGGCGAGCGGCGGCACCGTCCTCGTCGATCCCATGACGATCCCCGAGGTCGGCCGCATGGCGCCGATCGCCGACCCGCAGGGCGGCGTGCTCTCCGTGTTCGAGCCCGAGGGCGAGGTGCCGCCCGCGGAGGGTGTGTTCGTCTGGGACGAGCTGGTCGCGAACGACGTCGAGGCGGCGAAGCAGTTCTACGGCGAGGTGCTCGGCTGGCAAACCGGCGAGATGCAGGGCGAGTTCGGCACATACACGCTCGTCAAGGGCGCGAGCGGTGCCGACGCAGGCGGCATCATGGGCCGCCCACCGGACATGCCGCCTGGCCCGGCGTTCTGGATCGTCTACATCGGGACGGCCGACGTCGACGCGGCGACTGCGCGCGCGAAGGAGCTCGGCGCCACGATCGAGCGGGAGCCGTTCGACGTCCCGACGGTCGGTCGCCTGGCGTTCGTCACCGACCCGACCGGCGCCGCCTTCGGCCTCTTCCAGCCGAGCGAGTAATCGGCGCCGAAAACGTCGCTTCCCGAAGGGGGCCTGCGCGAGCAGGCCCCCTAGACTGCTCGGCGTCGTGCGCCAGCGCATCGCCCGTTTCCTCGTTCGGGTCCCCGGCTTCCGCGGCGTCTACCTGAAGGCGCTGCTGCGCACCCTGGACAGGACGCCGCCCTCCAAGCTTCCTCCCGAGCTGCGCCAGCTCAAGCAGATGCTCGGCCAGGTGCCTCCCGATCAGCGCCTCGACTTCCTCAAGTCGGCTGTGAAGGGCGAGCTGCCGAAGCCGGCGGAGCTCAGTCGTGAGATGCGCCGCGCCGCCGAGCGTCAGGCGCGGCGCAAACGTTGATCGCGGTCGTGGGCGGCCTCGGGGCCGCGCTGGCCTGGGCGTTCGCGGCCGTGGCCGCGTCTCGCTCGACGCGGATGATCGGGCCGGCCTCGGCGCTCGGCTGGGGGATGCTCGTCGGCATCCTCGTCTGCGCCGTGCCGCTCGGCCTCGCCGGCGTGCCGGAATTCAGCGCCGACACCGCCGGCTGGCTCGCCGTCTCCGGCGTCGGCAACCTGCTCGGGCTCTTCCTGCTCTACGTGGCTCTGCAGGCCGGCAAGGTCGGCGTCGTCGTCCCCATTGCCTCGACGTGTGGCGGCATAGCGGCGTTGATCGCCGTGGCAGTGGGCGAGCCGGTGTCGGCAGGCATCGGCGTGGCGCTCGTCGCGCTCGCGGCCGGGGCGGCGCTCGCCTCGGCGGCGGCTGACGACGTGACGCCCACGCGAAGCCGCGGAGTGGCGCCCGGCGTGGTGGTCGCGGTTGCGGCAGCGCTCGCCTGGGGGGTTGCGATCTACGCCGGCGGGCGCCTCTCCACGGAGCTCCCTCTTGCGTGGGTGCTCCTCTCGACGAGGGCGGTCGGCGTCCTGGCGGTGACGATCCCGCTCGCCGCGGCCGGGCGCTTGCGGTACGAGCGCAGAGCGCTGCCGTACCTGCTCGTCGCCGGCGTCGGGGAAGTCGCCGGCTACGCCTCGTTCCTGTGGGGTGCGCGGGACGGGATTGCGGTGAGCTCGGTCCTGGCGGGGCAGAACGCCGCCCTGGCCGCCGTGATCGCGTACCTGCTGTTCCGGGAGCGGCTCGCACGGATCCAGGTGGCCGGGGTCGCGCTGATCGCGGCCGGGATCGCGGCGCTCGCGATCCTGCAGACCTAGATGTTCGATCCGCCCTACGAGGCGACGAGGGAGATTTGCTCGACCGTCTCGCCACGGCCGATGAGGATCTCGGCGACCATGGCCGGTGGGAAGAGCCCGTGCTCGACGACGCCTGGGTGGGCCGAGAGGCGAGCCGCGAGCTCCGCCGGGTCGTCTACCGGTCCCAGATAGTCGGCGATCAGGCCGCCGTCGGGGCTGCGGGCGGCGTCTCGTAGCTCGATCGGATCGAGCGCGCGCAGCGTCGCAGTCAGGCCGAACTCGAGGAGCTCCACGGGCACGGGCGGGTGCAGCGCCGTGACCAGCTTCTCGGAGTGGGCGATGACGACGAAGCGGTCGGCGGCCGCCGCCACGAGCTTCTCGCGCGTGTGCGCTTCGCCGCCGCCCTTTACCAGCCAGCCGTCCGGCGCGATCTGATCCGATCCGTCGATCGCCATGTCGAGGGCAGCCAAGGTGTTGAAGTCCACGAGCGGGATGCGAAGTTCCCGTGCCGCCCGCTCGGTGCGCGGCGACGTCGCGACACAGTGGATGTCGAGGCTTCGTGCGGCCAGCGCGGGGAGGAGGTAGGCCACCGTCGAGCCCGTGCCGAGCCCGACGACCATGCCGTTCTCGACGAGCTCGGCCGCGGATTCGGCCGCGATCTGCTTCTCGCGCTCGACGTCCACGGCGGCATTGTCGCGGCCGGCGCCCGCTGGCGTCTCAGCCGGCTTCCAGACGTACCTGACGTCGGGCTCGCGCTCCTCGTTCTCCGCGCCGTCCGTCGACTCGACAGCCCGGAACCCCCGCCGCTCGTAGAAGCGCCGCGCGGGCGTGTTGCGCTGGAAGGTCCACAGCTCGAGCCGCTCGGGCGACTCGAGCATCACCCGTGCGAGCAGCGCGCTGCCGACACCCCGACCCTGGGAGTCGGGCTCGACGTAGAGATGCTCGAGCAGCCGATCTGCCAGGGCGGCATAGCCGACGACTCGCCCGTCCCGCTCGGCAACCCAGACCGCGCAGCCCGGCAGCACGCGGGAGGCGACCCAGGCGCGGGTGTCCGCCTCCCCGTGGAGCTCCGGGAGGAACGGCATCGCAACCCGCCGTGCCAGCTGGTGGATGCCGGCGATCACGTCGGCGTCCGCCGATCGGGCCCTGCGAACAACGAGGTGCTCGACGCCCACGTCTACATCGTCACACGTGCGTGCCTGTTTCGGCACGGTCCGTCACACACGTGTAGGGGGTCTGACCCCATGGGTCAGACCCCTGAGGAGGAGCAGGGCGCTGGACGTCGTACCACGGCGTCATGGTGCTCGGAATTCTTCACCGCTGGCGCATCCGGCGGATGCTGCGGGCCTGGGCGCGCGGCGAGCTGGAGCAAGCCGGGGCGCTCGGCTGGCGGTCGGGGCTACAGCGCTTCTAGCTCCGGCACAGCCCGCCCAGCGGGTGGGCTGACGCAGCCGGGCAGTCGACGTGATGCTGCTCGAAGCGGGTGGCTTCAGACGCGCGATCTGGCGCGGCCGCTTCCTCTAGTCTCCTCCCGTGGCAGCGCTGTTTCCCCCGCTCGAGCAACCAGAGCCGGGGGAGGCGATCCGCGTCGACGGGCGCGCGCTCTCGTGGTCAGAGCTCGCCGTCTCGGTAGCAGCGCTCGCCGCGCAGCTGCACGGTTGTGAGCGCGTTGCAGTGTGGGCATCGCTCCGACTGGAGACCGCCGTCGCCGTCCTGGGCGCGATCCGCGCCGGCGTCGCGGCAGTGCCCATCAGTCCCGGCAGCGGCGAGCGCGAGCTCGAGCATCTCGTGGCGGACAGCGCGCCGTCGCTCGTGCTCTGCAGCGCCGGCGAGCCGCTGCCGGATCAGCTTGCCCGCGTGGAGCGCCTCGAGGTCGACGCCGCCGCCCGCGGCCGTCCCGTGCTTCCGCCGGAGCCCGATCCGGAGGCTCCGGCGCTGATTCTCTACACGTCCGGCACCACCGGGTTGCCGAAGGGCGTCGTCTTGCCCCGCCGCGCCATCGCCGCGAATCTCGACGCGCTTGCCGAGGTCTGGGAGTGGACGCCGCGGGACGTCCTCGTGCACGGGTTACCGCTCTTCCACGCGCACGGGCTCGTCCTCGGTACGCTCGGCCCCGCCCGGATCGGCTGCAGGCTGGTTCACGTGGGCCGCTTCTCCGCGGACGCGGTTACGCAGGAGCTGGCAGCCGGGGGCACGATGCTGTTCGCCGTGCCCACGATGTACCACCGGCTCGCCGCCGTCGCCGAGGAGAACGGTGCGATCGGGGCTGCGCTCGCGCGGGCGCGGCTACTCGTCTCGGGCTCGGCGGCGCTGCCCGCGCGCGAGCACGAGCGCATCGAGCGGATCTGCGGCCAGCGCATCGTCGAGCGCTACGGGCTCACGGAGACGCTCATGAACTGCTCGGTGCGGGCCTCCGGCGACCGGCGACCCGGCTACGTGGGGCTGCCGCTCCCGGGGGTCGAGGTCCGGATCGTGGACGACGACGGCTCGGTGGTCCCAGAGCCGGATACGATCGGCGAGGTCGAGGTGCGAGGGCCGAACGTCTTCCTCGGCTATCTGAACCGGCCGGACGCGACCGCAGCGGCGATGCACGACGGCTGGTTTCGCACCGGCGACCTGGCCACCCGCGCCGCTGACGGCTACATCCGGATCGTCGGGCGCCGCTCGACCGACCTGATCAAGACGGGCGGGTACCGGGTGGGCGCCGGTGAGGTCGAGGCGGCGCTGCTCGAGCATCCCGCCGTGGCCGAGGCGGCGGCGGCGGGCGAGCCTGACGAGGACCTCGGCGAGCGGATCGTCGCGTGGGTGGTGGTCTCCCCGGGTGCCCAGCCGACCGAGAAGGAGCTGATCGACCACGTTGCGAGCCTGCTCTCCGCGCACAAGCGCCCGCGCAGCGTCCGCTTCCTCGACGAGTTGCCTCGCAACGAGATGGGCAAGGTGCTGAAGACTGCGCTCAGGACCGGTGGTGGTGCCCCCTCGGAGGGGCCGGATATATCCGGCCCCTACTAGCAGGAATAGACGGGCGAGCCGCAGGAGCGGACAGTCGCCCACAGCGCGTCCTCGCCGACCGCAAGCCCGTAGGCCGGGAACGTCAGCTGGAACGTCGCCGTCACGCGGTTCGTCTCCGGATCGACACGTGTGATCGTGCGGCTGTCCACGCTCGTCACCCAGATGGCGCCGAGTCCTGCCTTTACGTCGTACGCCCCTTCACCGAGCCGAATGCGTGCCTCGACTTCCTTCGTGTCGGGGTCGAGGCGCCAGAGCTCGTCGTTCCAGAAGTGCGCGATCCAGACCGCGTCGTCGGTGACGGCGATCCCGCTCGGGCCGGGGCCCACCTCGAAGGTCTCCGCCTCGCCGCTGGTCGAGACCGTCGTGACGGTGTCATCGCGTTGGCTCGGAATCCATGCGACGCCGTGGCCGAAGGCGACGAAGCGAGAATCCATCCCGATCGGGGCGCTGCGGGCCACGTCCCCGGTGGCCACATCGATCAGGCTCACCGTCTCCGGCTCCCCCTCCTCGGCAGGCGGCTTCACGACCCACAGGTAGCCGCCGCCGAGGCCGAGTGTTTCGACCTCGGGGTGCATCGGCACCGCGGGAGAGCCCGAGAAGCCTTCGACCGCCAGCCGCCTGACGGCCGACGCTGCATACCCGGCGATCCAGACGCCGTCCGTGTCCGAGGCCGCGAGACCGTGTACCTTGGGCACCAAGTCGATGGTCTCGACGTCGCCACCCGCCTCGTCGACCCGCGAGATCGTACCCGCGTCGCTGTTCAGCACCCAGACGTCGTCACCGGCGAGAGCAACACTCTCGGGGTCGACGCCCACGTCGAAGGATGCAAGCACCTTGCCGCTCGACGGGTCGAGCTCGACGACCGTGTTCGGCTCCACGGTGATCGGGAGCGAGGGGGGCGACGCAGCGACGGTCCGCTCATTCCCCGCGAGGAGCAGGAACGCGCCCACACCCAGGACCGCGATGGTCAGCAGCACGACTGCGAGCGGGAGGACGAAGCGGCCGCGCCGCCCTGGCCTGTCGGCCACCTCCTGCGGGGCCGGACCGGGCGAGTCCTCCGTCGCAGTCTCGGCCGGGGGCGGCAGCTCCGGGGCCGCCTCGGGTGGAGGCGGGGCACTCACCGCGATTCGGGCAAGGGCAGCGACCTCGGTGGCCAGATCGCTCTCGCGGGTGACCGCCTGCTCCGCCTCGAGCTGGGTGGCCGTCGCCGTTGCGCGCAGGCTCTCGAGCCGGCGTGCCGCGGGCTCGGCGGGCCCGGTCGGCTCGCCGCCGAGCACCGGTCCGCGCCAGAGCGCGAGCGCCTCGCGCAGGGCCTCCGCCGCCGTCTCGGCGTCGCCGCGAGCGAGCGCCTCCCGCCCCTCCTGGCTGAGCGCCAGGAAGCGAAGCGCGTCGAGCTCGTCCTCCTCGACCGAGAGCACATAGCCCTCCGGCCGGCTCTCGATCAGGCGCCGGTCGCCAACCTGCCCGAGCTTTCGGCGAAGTCCCGTCACCTGGGCGTTGAGCCGACGCACCGCCGTGCCGAGCGTGTCGTTCGGCCAGAGCGCGCGTGCGAGCGTCTCCCGCGGAACGACCTCGTTCGCATGCAGGAGCAAAATGCCGAGCAGCGCCCGCTGGCCTGCCGTCAGGGCCTGTGCCGCCTGGCCGTCCACGCGGACTTCGAGCTCACCGAGGATGCAGAAATCGAACGTCGTCTGAACAGAGGTCGGGACGGGCATGCAGATCCCTACGAACGTCGTGAGTGGGTATGGAAGCTTACGCGTAACCGCGTAATGCTTGGACCCTCGACGGTGTCTGTAAGACGAGCAACGTCCATGAAGGGAGTCCCGTGGCTGACTACGACGCGGTGATCATCGGCGCCGGCCCCGGCGGCGAGGTCGCCCTCAACACGCTCCTCACGGCCGGCCGTCGTGTCGCGCTCGTCGAGAAGGACGTGATCGGCGGCGAGTGCACCAACTGGGGCTGTATCCCGTCGAAGACGCTGCTCAGGCCGACCGAGCTCGAGGGCAACTGCGAGCGTGTGGCCGGCGTCACCACGCCGGGGCTCGATTTCGACGGGCTGGCCGCGTATCGCGACTACATGGTCTCGAGTCACGACGATTCGACGCGCGTAGCGCGCTACGAGGAGCGCGGCGCCGCGGTGTTCAAGGATTCCGGCCGCATCGAAGGCCCCGGGCGCGTCGCCGTGAGCGGACGTGTCGTCGAAACCGGGGCGATCATCGTCGCCACAGGCGCCGATGCGGTCGTGCCTCCGATCCCAGGCCTGGCCGAGGCGGGTTACTGGACGAACCGGGAGGCGACCGACCTCACCGGGATCCCCGAGAGCGCCGTCATCGTCGGCGGGGGAGCCGTGGGCATCGAGCTTGCCCAGTTCCTGGCCCGCTTCGGGACCCGGGTCACGCTCGTCCAGGGCCCGCTGATGCTTGCCGACCGGGAGGCACCGGAGATCGGGGCCGCTCTGGCCGAGATCCTCGACGGCGACGGCGTCGAGCTACGGCTCGGCGTCCACGCACGATCCGTGCGGCTCGAGGACGAGGAGCGGGTCGTCTCGCTCGACGACGGCACCGAGGCCCGCGGCGCGGTCATGCTCCTCGCAACCGGCCGGCGGCCCCGGACGCAGGGCATCGGTCTCGAGACGGTCGGGATCGAGCCGGGCAAGCATGGCATCCAGATCGACGAGCGTTGCCGGGCCGCGACGGGCGTTTGGGCAATTGGCGATGTCACCGGAGTCGCAGCGTTCACGCATGTAGCCAAGTACCAGGGCCGTATCGCCGCTGCGGACATCCTCGGCCAGGAGGCCAAGGCCGACTACCGCGCGGTGCCGCGGGTCATCTTCACCGACCCCGAGGTCGCGGCCGTGGGCCTGACCGAGGCGCAGGCGCGCGAGCAGGGGCTCGCTGTGGTCAGCTCGACGATCGACCTGCCGACGTCGATCGCGCGTCCGTACACGTTCGAGCAGCATCCGACCGGCACGTTCGGGGTGGTGGTCGATTCGACCAGGCAGGTGCTCGTGGGTGCCTGGGCCGTCGCACCGCTGGCGGGAGAGTGGATCCACACGGCGGTGCTCGCGATTCGCGCCGAGATCCCGGTCCCGGTCCTGAAGGACACGATCGCGCAGTTCCCGTCCTTTTCCGAGGCCTTCGGGGCTGCGCTGCGCAGCCTGCCGGATGCGCCGGCGGGGCAGTGCATGATGGATCACTGCCCCCACCCGATGCTGCGGGACGACGCGGGCGACCCGGCGCGCGCTGCCTAGGCGTTGCAGCCCGTCCTCGCCACTCGTTAGAGTCGCAGCGTGGTCACATGGTACGAGTTCGCCCTCTGGGTGCACATCTTCGGAGCGGTGATCTGGGTCGGCGGCGGCATCGCGATCCAGTTCTTCGCGATCCGCATCATGCGGACGAACGACCCCATTCGCCTCGCGGGCTTCGCCAAGGACGCGGAGTGGATCGGCACGCGGGTCTTCATACCCGTCTCGATCCTCCTGCTGGTCTTCGGTTTCGTCCTCATGTCGGAGGGCAACTGGAGCTACGACTTCTGGGTCATCTTCGGGCTCGTCGTGTTCGCGCTGTCGGCCCTGACCGGCATGGCCTTCCTCGGCCCGGAGTCGGGCCGCATCGGCAAGCTGGTCGAGCAGCACGGCGTCGAGTATCCCGAGGTGCAGGCACGCATCAAGCGGATCCTGATGCTGTCGCGGATCGAGGTCGCGCTGTTGATCGCGGTCGTCTTCGTGATGGTCGTCAAGCCGTTCGCGTAGGGGCGGTCCCCCGACCCATTCGCGTGTCTTCAAGCTGTTCGCGTAGGGGCGGGTCCCCGACCCGCCCGTAACTCCTTCCGCCAGACCAGCTTGAGGCCCGACCAGGTCTCGTCCACGGCGCAGACCTTCGTGTCGACGAGCCCGAGCGGCAGCGCCACCTCTCGAACGATGTCTTCCGTCATGTCGGTCTCGACCTTCGAGGCACGCTTCGGCCAGGCGACCCAACAGGCGCCGTCAGGGAAGATCGCCTCGCCCAGGGCGCCGATGCCGGTGGCCAGCTCGGTGCGCTCGGTCGTGAAGAAGACAACGACCTCGGCCGGCGACAGGCCTCGGTCGACCGTGACGCGCGCGGGCAGCGGCTCGAGCAGCTCGACCGCGTGCCCGGGATCGCCCACGATCGCGACGCGATCGCCCTCACGGATTCCGAGCTTGCGGACGAGCGGCGTCCCGGAGTAGCCGGCGCTGGACACCTTGGCACTGTAGGCATGCCCGGCCGGCGTGCTGAACATCTCCTTAAACCTGGCCCGGAGGGCCTCCGCGTCCCCGCCCGCGGGCGACACTGGGAGGCAGCCGACCAGGAGAGACCATGAGACTCTTGCGCCCGATCGCCGTCGTCATCGCCGTCGCGGCCCTGGCCGTGCCCGCCGCCGTCTTCGCGACGGCCGAGGGTCGGGAAGCGGCCGCGCCGGAACCGCGCGCCGAGTCCGCGACAGCGGCGCTCGTCAAGAAGCTGAGGACCAGCCAGTTCGGGAACGTGCTCGTGACGCCGGGCTTCCAGGCGCTCTACTACTGGACGCCGGAGAAGCGCAACCCCGGCGAGATCCGCTGTACCGGCGCCTGCGCGCGCGCCTGGCCGCCGCTCTACGTGAAGAAAGGCGTCGTCGTGCCGCGGCGGATCGCCGGCTTCAGGGGCACGTTCGGGACGATCGTGCGACCGAACGGACGACGCCAGCTGACGTACAACCGCCTGCCGCTGTACACGTACGCGCACGAGGGGCCACGCCAGGTGCTCTGCGACGACGTGGACGGCTGGTTCGTCGTCAGGGTGTAGACCGCAACCCGCCCGCGAGGGGTGTCCGGCTGCAGGGCTAGGCTCGCCCCGTGGCGGGCAGAACGCAACGCGCGCTCTACGAGGGCATCGACCTCGAGCTCTCGTGGCCCGAGGAAGCGCTGCCGCAGAAGGAGCGTACGAAGCACGTGCACGCGCTCCATCCCTACCTCGGCAAGTTCGTCCCCCAGCTCGTCGAGGTGTTCCTGCGACGGCTCTTCCGGCCGGGGCAGGCGGTCTACGACCCGTTCTGCGGGTCGGGCACGACCCTCGTCGAGGCGAACGTGTACGGCTGCCACGCCGCCGGATGCGACGTCTCGGCGTTCAACTGCCTGATGGCGCGTGTGAAGACCGGTTCGCACCGGTTGGGCGAGGTCGAGCTCGCTCTCCGCGGCGCCCTCGAGGCGGCGCGGCAGGCGGGCCCAGCGCCTGCGGGCGAGGCGGGGGAGTGGGCTCGGACGTGGTTTGCCGACCGAGCTCTGGGCGAGCTCCTCGCCTACCGCGACGCCGCAACCGCACTCGACCCGGACGCACGCGAGGTCGCGTGGCTCGTGCTGTCTCGCGCCGCCCGCTCGGCTCGGCGAACACCGCACTTCGACCTCGACTTCCCGGCGGTGCCCGCCCTCGGCCCGTACTGGTGTCACAAGCACCGACGCACGTGCAGGCCGGTCGGTGAGGCCGCCAAGTTCCTGCGACGCTACACGGACGACACGCTCGCCCGCCTGCGCGCGTTCGCCGAGCTCCGCCGTGACCGGCGGGTCGCCGTCCTGCACGACGACGCGCGCACGGCCACGCTGCCATGGCCGGTGCACGGGATCGTCACCTCACCTCCCTATCCAGGGCTGATCGACTACCACGAGCAACACCGCTACGCCTACGAGCTGCTCGGCCTCGAGGATCGGCGCGCCGACGAGATCGGCCCAGCGGTGCGCGGCCGAACCAAAGCCGCGCAAGCTGCCTACGTCGACGCGATTGCCGGGACGATGGTGAATGCGCGCCGGTTCCTGGCTCGCGGTGCGCCCGTCGTGATCGTCGTGAACGACTCCCACGACCTCTATCCGGAGATCCTCGAGCGTGCCGGCGTCGTTCTCGAGGAGCGCCTCACGCGGCACGTCAACCGCCGCACCGGCCGGCGCGCAGGCGAGTTCTTCGAGGACGTCCTCGTCTGCAGAACGCCGTAACTCGGCCCGGCCATCGCGCTGATCCAGCTCGCGAACGTACGCCCGATCGCGTCGCCGAAAGGCTCGGGATGACCCCCCGAGCGGGACGCTGAGCTTCCGGCAGGACCGTGCGTCTCCACACGCGCCGCAAGAGGTAGGGTGGCGCCATGACCAACGCAACGATCCAGACCAGCAAGGGCGTGATCGAGGTCGAGCTCTTCGACGAGGACGCGCCGAAGACCGTCGGCAACTTCCGCGAGCTCGCCGGCAAGGGCTACTACGACGGTCTCACGTTCCACCGGGTGATTCCCGACTTCATGGTGCAGGCCGGCTGCCCGAGTGGCGACGGCTCGGGCGGGCCGGGCTACGAGTTCGAGGACGAGGCGAACGGCCGCCGCGTCGTACGGGGCGCTCTCGCGATGGCGAACCGTGGCCCGAATACGAACGGGAGCCAGTTCTTCATCGTGACCGCAGACGAGTGCCCGTGGCTCGACGGCAAGCACACGGTCTTCGGCCAGGTGACGGGCGGGATGGACGTCGTCGACGCCATCTCCCAGGTCGGACGGGACGGCCGTGACCGGCCTCTCGAGACCGTCACGACCGACGCGGTGAAGGTCGGCTGATGCCCGCGACGCCGATGGACGGCAAGGCGCTCGCCGAACGCGTGCGCGCCGAGGTGGCGCGCGACGTGGCGGCGCTCGGCCGCCCTGTCGGCCTCGCGACCGTCCTCGTCGGCGACAACCCCGCGTCACACGTCTACGTCCGGCGCAAGCGGGAGGCGTGTGCCGAGGCCGGCATCGAGTCCTTCCACCACGAGCTCGACGTCACGACGAGCGAGGACGAGCTCCTTGCCCTTGTCGGCGACCTCAATGCCGACGAGCGGGTGACCGGCATCCTCGTCCAGCTTCCGCTGCCGGACCAGATCGACGAGGAGCGCGTGATCCGAGCCATCGACCCCGCCAAGGACGTCGACGGCTTCCATCCGCTGAACGCCGGTCTCCTGCTCCAGGGCAACCCGGTCCTGGTGCCGGCAACGCCCGCGGGGATCATGGAGATCCTCGACGCCTACGAGGTGGAGCTCCAGGGCGCGAATGCGGTCGTCATCGGCCGCTCGAACATCGTCGGCAAGCCCGTCTCGCTGCTCCTGCTCCAGCGACACGCGACCGTGACGATCTGCCACAGCCGCACGCGCGACCTGGCGGCGGTCAGCCGGGAGGCCGACGTCCTCGTCGCCGCGATCGGCAAGGCCGGGTTCGTCACCCGCGACATGGTGAAGCCGGGCGCCGCCGTGATCGACGTCGGCATCAACCGGGTCGACGACCGGCTGGTCGGAGACGTCGATGCCGACGTCGCGGAGGTGGCCGGTCTGATGACACCCGTGCCGGGAGGCGTCGGCCCGATGACGATCGCGGCCCTGCTGCGAAACACGGCACGGGCCGCGCGGCATCACATGGCCGGCTCCGGCGTGCCTTCCTGAGCCCGCGAGCGAGATACAGCGGGGTCCTTGCCTTCGCGCAGAACTGACGTTATGTTCATCCCCGCCGCGCGCGCGGCGTCTATGGACAGCGGCACCATGCCTGCGCGAGGAGGGGGATGTGGCACAGGGCACCGTGAAGTGGTTCTCGAACGAGAAGGGCTACGGCTTCATCGAGCGCGACGAGGGGGACGACGTCTTCGTCCACTTCTCCGCGATCACGATGGACGGCTACAAGTCGCTGCGGGAAGGGCAGCGCGTCGAGTTCGAGATCGTCGAGGGCACGAAAGGCCTCCAGGCGGCGAACGTGCAAGCGGTGTAGTCGCGAGGCAGATCGGGCGACAGACCTGCAGGCTCGGCGCCTCGAGGCGGTCCGTTCACGACCTCTAGACTGACGACGTGGCCATCGGTCGCGAAGACGTCCTGCACGTGGCGCGACTCGCGCGCCTCGAGGTACCCGAGGCCGAGATCGCGCGCGTCCAGGAGCAGCTCGGCGCGATCCTCGAGGCCGTCGGCAAGGTCTCCGAGCTCGATCTCGCCGACGTCGAGCCGACGTCGCACCCGCTCGACCTGATCAACGTCTGGGATGAGGACGAGCCTCGCCCGTCCCTCCCGCGCGAGCAGGCGCTCGCGAACGCGCCCGACCCGCACCAGGGGATGTTCCGCGTCCCCTCGGTCGGGTGACTCCCGGCACGATGACGTCCCACTTCCGGCACAGGCCGTACCACACACGTGCGCCCGTTCGCGTTACGCTCATCGCGGGTGGAGGCACGGGGTGGCCCCCGGAGCGAGAGCGGTGATCGACACCCTCCGGCTGACCGCCGAGGATGCGGCCGGGCTCCTCGAGCGGCGCGAGGTCTCCACAGCCGAGCTGCGGGGCGCGTACCTCACGGCGATCGACGAGCGCAACGCGGAGCTGAACGCCTATCTCCACGTTCACCGGAACGGCGACGGCGTCGGCCAGGGCGTGCCGATCGCGCTCAAGGACTGCATCACCACCGACGGCGTCCCGACGACCGCGGGCTCGCGGATCCTCGAGGGGTACGTCCCGGTCTTCGACTCGACCGTGGCCGCGCGCTGTAAGGCTGCGGGCCTGCCGTTGCTCGGCAAGACGAACATGGACGAGTTCGCCATGGGCTCGTCGACGGAGAACTCCGCCTACGGTCCGACGCGGAACCCCTGGGACCCGGCGCGCGTTCCGGGAGGCTCGTCGGGCGGTTCCGCGGCGGCCGTCGCAGCAGGCCTGGCGCCGTGGGCGCTGGGATCGGACACGGGCGGCTCCATCAAGCAGCCGGCCGCGCTCTGCGGCCTCGTCGGCCTGCGCCCCACGTACGGCACGGTGTCGCGCTACGGCATCATCGCGTTCGCGTCCAGCCTCGACCAGGTCGGGCCGCTGACCAAGAACGTGCGCGACAACGCGCTCCTCTACTCGATCATCGCTGGCCGCGACCCGCACGACTCGACGACCGTCGAGCTTCGCGAGCCGGTCGAGCTCCCGACGGCAGAGGATCTGAAGGGGCTGCGCATCGGCGTGCCGACCGAGCTCAACGAGGCCGAAGGGATAGAGCCGGGCGTGAAGGCCGCCGTACAGAAGGCGATCGCGCACGCCGAGAGCCTCGGCGCGGAGCTCGGTGAGGTGAGCCTCCCGAGATCGGTCGAGTACGGCATCGCCTGCTACTACCTCATCGCTCCGGCCGAGGCGAGCTCGAACCTCGCCCGCTACGACGGCGTCCGCTACGGATACCGCGCTCCAGACGCGTCAGACCTCACCGACATGTACGAGCGCACTCGGTGGGACGGCTTCGGCGCCGAGCCCCGGCGCCGCATCATGCTCGGCACGTACGCGCTGTCGGCCGGCTACTACGACGCCTACTACGGGCAGGCGCAGAAGGTACGGACGATCATCAAGCAGGAGCACGCCGCGGCGTTCGAGCGCTTCGACGTCCTGCTCTCGCCCACGTCGCCGACGGTGGCGTTCGAGCTCGGCGCAAAGACGGCCGACCCGCTGGCCATGTACCTCTGCGACGTGCTCACAATCCCGCCGAACATGGCGGGGCTGCCCGGGCTATCGATCCCGTGCGGGCTCTCGGAAGGACTTCCCGTCGGCCTGCAGCTGATCGGGCCGCAGTTCTCCGAGAACCTCCTCTTCCGTGCCGCGTACGCGCTCGAGCGCGTGCTCGGCTTCGACGTCGTCCCGGGACGCCTGCGATGACACGACTCACTCCTCGGGTGCCATGGGCGTGAGCACGTGGGAGACGGTCATTGGATTGGAGATCCACGTCCACCTGAAGACGAGGACGAAGATGTTCTGCCGCTGCGCTACGGGCTTCGGCGACGCCGAGAACACCCGCACCTGCCCGATCTGCCTCGCGCACCCCGGCGCGCTGCCCGTGCCGAACCGGCTCGCGATCGAATGGACGGTCAAGCTCGGGCTCGCCCTCGGCTGCCGGATCGCCGAGCGAGCCGTCTTCCACCGCAAGCAGTACTGGTACCCGGACCTGCCGAAGGGCTACCAGATATCGCAGTACGACGAGCCGCTGTGCATCGGAGGCCGTGTCTCCGTCCCGCGCGACGAGGGCGACGCAGCTGTCGGAATCGTGCGCGTCCACCTCGAGGAGGACGCGGCGAAGAGCGTCCACGTCGGAGGCGCTGCCGGCCGCATCGTCGGCGCGGAGGCGACGCTCGTCGACTTCAACCGCGGCGGGACCCCGCTCGTCGAGATCGTCACCGAGCCGGATCTCCGCGCCCCGGACGAGGCACGCCGCTTCCTGCAGCTCCTTCGCCAGTCGATCGTCGAGCTCGGTATCTCGGACGCGGAGATGGAGAAGGGCACGCTGCGCTGCGACGCCAACGTCTCCGTGCGCGAGGTCGGCGAGACCGGCCTGCGAACGCGGTGGGAGATCAAGAACATGAACTCCTTCAGCTTCATCGGCCGGGGGATCGAGGCGGCCGTCCGCGAGCAGATCGCGCTGCATGAGGCGGGCGAGACGGTCGCCCAGGCGACGTACGACTACGACGCCGAGTCTGACTCACTGACGCCGCACCGCAGCAAGGAGGAGGCGGACGACTACCGGTACTTCCCGGAGCCGGACCTCGTACCGGTCGAGCCATCGGCCAAGCTCGTCGAGCGCCTGCGTGGCGAGGTGCCGGAGCTGCCCGGCGCGCGGATTCGCCGGCTCGAGCAGGAGGTCGGCTTCGAGCTAGCAGAGGGTCTCGTGACGAGTGGACGCGATCGCCTCTACGAGCGGGTCACGGGCGACCGGCGCGCGGTTGCCAATGTCGTGATGAACCAGCTCGCGGGCGCCGGCATCGACCCGGAAGCCGTGAATCCGGTCGAGCTCGGCCGGCTGATCGAAGCTCGCGATCGAATCCCCCGCACGGCATTCGACGAGGCGATCTCGAACGCGGGGGCGCCGGGGTTCACGGCCGACGCCTACCTCGGGCAGGAGGCGGTCTCCGCCGCCGCCGAGCTCGACCCGGTCATCGAAGCGATCCTGGCCGCAAACCCGGGTCAGGTCGATGCCTATCGCGGTGGCAAAGACGGGTTGCTCGGCTTCTTCGTGGGTCAGGTGATGAAGGCGACCGAGGGCAAGGCGAACCCGAAAGTCGTCAACGAGCGCCTGCGCGAGAAGCTGAAGGCGTGACGGCGCCCGCCGACTGGTGGCGCGATTTCTTCGATCGCGACTACCTGCGGTCGTACAGCCCGAACCTCACGGAGGAAGCCTCCCGGGACGAGGCGCTCTCCGCGGTGGCGCTCGCCGGCGTCACTCCCGGCGCCCGCGTGCTCGATGCGCCCTGCGGCTTCGGTCGCCATTCGATTCCGCTTGCCGACGCCGGTTACGACATGGTGGGCGTCGACCTGTCGGCGGATCAGCTGAGGGAGGCGCGGGCCCGGGCCGGCTCGAGGGACAATCCGGCGCTCGTCGAAGGCGACCTGCGCCAACTGCCGTTCGCCGACGAGGAGTTCGACTGCGCGCTCAACCTCTTCAGCTCGATCGGCTACTGGGGCGACGAAGGGGATCTGGCGGTGCTCCGCGAGCTCTGGCGGGTGCTCAGGCCCGACGCGGCGTTGGTCATCGAGACAATGCATCGCGATCGGCTCGTGTGGATCCTCCGCGAGCGCGACTGGGAGCACCTGCCGGACGGCGCCGTCTTCCTCGAGGAGCGCCGCTTCGACCTCGTGACCGGCGATCGTCGAGGCGACGCATACGCTGCTCGGGGACGACGGCGTCCCCCGGCACCGGCATCACAGTCTTCGGGTCTACACGGCGACCGAGCTCGTGCGCCTGCTCGAGCAGGCCGGCTTCGGGCGGATCGAGTGCTTCGGCAGCTTCGCCGAGGAGCCCTTGACGCGCGAGACCCGGCTCGTGGCCGTCGCCCACAAGTTGTAGAGGCCGGATCTCATCCGCCCGGCTTCCCGGCGTTCCGGCGCCTCAGGCCGTCGAGCCGCGGTCGCGCAAGGCGGAGCCCCGATCGCGCAGCCGCGGCCACGACACGCGAACGCCGCTCGCACCGAGAAAGCCGGCGTAGAGCAGCACGGCCGCGACGGCGATGAAGACCGCGGACTCGGCCTCGCCGAGGCCGGCGACGGCGCTCCCCGCCGCGGCGGTCGCGACGCCTGCAAGGACGAGCACGTTCCCGAGCGGACGGCGGCGCAGCGTGGCGAGCGCGACCACCACGACCGCTGCCGTGCCGATGGTGTTGCCGAGGATCGCGACCAGGCGCGCAGGGATCAGGTCGAGGTGCGCCTGCGCCTCCGGGATCGACGATCCGGAGACCGGCTCGACGATGGGTACCGCGAGCGCGATGCCGACCGCCAGCCCCGTGTAGAGAACTCCGAGCGGTGCGGCCAGGCGCCAGCCGATCAAGAGGAGCGAGCCGATGCCGAGCAGGGGCGCCGTCAAGAGACCGCCGAACAGGTAGTACACGCGGAACGCGCGATCATCCCAGCCGGCGGCGGCGCCCCAGGCGAGCGCGGCCGCCGCGAGGGCGTACGCCACGAGGCCCGCCGACCAGGCCGCGAGCTGGGGGGCGCGCTGCTCCCGCCAGCGAGTTGCGAGGCCGCCGGCCAATCGCAATGCGAGCAGGGCCGCGGCGAAAGCGAGCAGGGTCTCCACCGCCTCTAGCGTACTGCGGGCCGAGCGCAGCCTTCCGGTTCGATCTTCGAGTCGTCGTCTACCGTTTCCGCCCGTGGCGGCACGCTCGCGGCACGACCACTACGCCGTCCCCGGAGTCCCGTGCAAGGCGAGTCGCGACACCATCCGCCGTGCGTTTCGAGCGCTGGCGGCCGAGTGGCATCCGTCGCCGTTCGCCACCGCGTGCGCCGTCGTCGCGAGAGCCCCGTCGCCATCCTGGTCGCCCTGGACTGATCGTCTCCGCGGCGGGCCGCTACCCTCAGAGGAATGCCCGAGCCCGGTTATCTGATGACCCCGGGTCCGACGCCGATTCCGCCGCAGGTCGAGGCGGCGATGGCCGAGCCCCTCGTCTATCACCGCGGCCTCCAGTTCCGGCCCGTGCTCGAGCGGGTGCTCGCACGGCTGCCGGAGGTCTTCCGCTCGCGGAGCGACGCGATCCTGTTCACCGCGTCCGGCAGCGGCGCGATGGAGTCCGCCGTCGCGAACCTCGTCTCGCCCGGCGATCGCATTCTCGTGGTATCGGCGGGCCACTTCGGTCAGCGCTGGAGCCTGATGGCGCGCCGGTACGGCGCGGAGGTCATCGAGTTGCGGTACGCGTGGGGCGAGACGCCGAGGCCCGAGGACGTGGGCGAGCGCCTCGCCGCGTGCGCAGGCGTGACGGCGCTGTTCTGCACGCATGCGGAGACCTCGACGGGCGTTGTCTCCGACGTCCGCGCGATCGCGGAGCGAGCACGCGCAGCGGGCGTCCTCACGGTGGTGGACGCGATCTCGTCACTCGGCGCCATCCCGCTCGAGCAGGACGCGTGGGGCATCGACGTGGTCGTGTCCGGCTCGCAGAAGGCGCTCATGACGCCCCCTGGGCTGGCTCTGGCGTCGCCCACCGCCGCCGCGCTCGAGGCATCCCGCCGGGCAAGCTCGCCGCGGTACTACCTCGACTGGGAGCACGCCCTGCGATCGCAGGCCGAGACCCTTACCCCGTTCACGCCGGCGATCACGCTGATCCGCGGTCTCGACGTGGCTCTCGACCTGCTGCTCGCGGACGGCCTGGAGGCGGCGTGGGAGCGATCGCGGCGGCTCGCGCTCGCCTGCCGCGCAGGCGTCAAAGCGCTCGGCCTCGAGCTGTTCTCGCCGGACGAGGATCGCTCGGCGGTCGTTACCGCGATCCGCGTTCCCGAAGGAATCGACGGTGCGGCGGTCGCCCGTGCGATGCGGGAGCGCTCCGGCGTCACGGTCGCCGGCGGTCAGGGAGAGCTGAAGGGGAAGATCGTGCGCATCGGGCACATCGGCTACGTGAGCCTCGACGACGTAGCCGCCGCGCTAGAGGCACTCGGGCTCGCGCTTGCCGCGTCCGGCGTGTCGATCGACCCGGGCGCCGGGCCCGAGGCGGCCCGAGATGCCTACGCCGGCGCAGTGCGGGCGTGAACGGCCGCGCGGCGACGTGAGCGAGCGTCCGCGAGTCCTGGTCCGCGAACGCATCGCCGAGGCGGGCGTCGACCTGCTGCGGACCCGCTTCGACGTCGACGTCGATCTCGACGGCGCGCTCGAGGAACGCATCGGAGCATACGACGGGCTCATCGTTCGCAGCGCGACCAAGGTGACGGCGGACCTGCTCGAGCAGGCCGCGCGGCTTCGCGTGATCGGCCGGGCGGGCGTCGGGGTCGACAACGTGGACGTCGACGCGGCGACGAAACGCGGCATTCTCGTCGTCAACGCGCCGGAGTCCACCGTCGTCTCGGCGGCCGAGCACGCCATCGGGCTCCTTCTGGCGCTGGCACGCTCGATCCCGCAGGCGCACGCCGCGCTGAAGGACGGACGGTGGGAGCGCTCCCGCTTCGCGGGGATCGAGCTGGCCGAGAAGACGCTCGGCGTCGTCGGCTTCGGCCGTATCGGCCAGCAGGTAGCCCGGCGGGCCCGCGGCCTGGCGATGCACGTCGTCGCCTACGACCCGTTCGTCGCGCCCGAGCGCATGCGCGAGGCGGGCGTGGAGCACGTTGCCTCGCTCGAGGGGCTGCTCGAGGTGTCGGACTTCGTGACCCTGCACACCGCGCTCACGGCCGAGTCGCGAAACCTGATCGGGGTTCGCGAGCTCGAGCTCGCGAAGGCCGGAGTCCGCATCGTCAACGCGGCACGGGGCGAGCTCGTGGACGAGGCGGCGCTGATCGAGGCGCTGCGCTCGGGGCGTGTCGCCGGTGCGGCGCTCGACACCTTCGGGCAGGAGCCGTACTCGGGGCCGCTGCTCGAGCTCGACAACGTCGTCCTGACTCCCCATCTCGGCGCCTCGACCCAGGAGGCACAGGATCGGGCCGGCGTGATCGTCGCGGAGCAGGTCGCCGCGGTCCTCGAGGGACGGCTCGCGTCGAACGCCGTCAACGTTCCGGCGATCGCTCCCGAGGAGCTCGCGTTCCTCGGGCCCTTCCTGCCGCTCGCTTCGATGCTCGGCGAGCTCGCGTTCGAGCTCGCCGGCGGGGCCGTCGAGCGGCTCGAGTTCGCCCATCACGGCGAGCTCGCCGAGCACGACACCCGCCTTCTCACCCTCGCCGCGTTGAAGGGTGCTCTGAGCGGCCGCTTCGAGGAGCCCGTCAACGAGGTCAACGCGCCCGTGGTAGCCCGGGAGCGCGGAATCGAGGTTCGCGAGGAGAGCGCCCGCGCCTCGCGCGACTTCACGAACCTGATCCAGGCGACCGCGGTGGCCGGCCCGCGCGAGGTCGTCGTCGCCGGGACGACCATCGGCGCCGATCACCGCGCCCGGCTCGTGCACGCGCTCGGCTACGAGATCGAGATCGAGCTGGAGCCGCACATGGTCTTCGTCATCAACGCGGATCAGCCGGGCCGCATCGGCCGCGTCGGCACCATGCTCGGCGAGGGCGGCGTCAACATCGCCACGATGGCCGTCTCCCGCAACAAGCCGGGCGGCAACGCGCTCATGGTGCTGACCGTCGACACGCCGCTCCCCGCAGAGCTGTCCGCGGCGCTCGTCGCCGAGCCAGGCCTCCTGGACGTCCGCATGATCACGCTGTCGGCGTGATCCGCCAGCCCCTCCCGGAGCCCGTCGCCCGCGTCGCCCGGTTCCTGGCCGAGGCGAAGGCGGAGGCCCGCCTGCAGGAGTTCCGCTCGGGAACGCCCACGGCGACCGACGCCGCCGGCGCGATCGGCTGCGAGCTCGACCAGATCGTCAAGTCGCTCGTCTTCCTCTGTGACGGCAAGCCGGTTCTCGCGCTGGTACCGGGCTCGCGCCGCGCCGACCCCGGCAAGATCGCGGCCATCGTGGGCGCCACCTCGGCGCGGATGGCCCCGGCCGGTGTCGTGCGCGAGACGACCGGCTACCAGTTGGGCGGCGTCGCGCCGTTCGCCTTGCCCAAGATCGGGCGAATCCTCGTCGACCGGACGCTGCTCGGCTGGAGCGTCGTCTGGGCCGGCGCCGGCTCCGATCGCCACATGGCAGGCCTCGCGCCGTCGGAGCTCGTCCGGCTCACGCGCGCCGAGTCGGTCGACGCATGTGCAGACTCCTGACGGGGTCAAGTCTTGCAAACGCACATAAGCCGCCCGTCCGGGCGAGCGAAAGACCCGCCCGTTAGACTCCGGCCATGGAGCCCACCGAGAAGATCTGGCTGAACGGCGAGCTCGTCGACTGGGACGACGCGACCATCCACGTCGGCGCGCACGGCCTCCACTACGGCTCCGGCGTATTCGAGGGCATTCGTTGCTACGAGACGCCGCGCGGGCCCGCGGTGTTCAGGCTGACCGACCACATCAAGCGGCTCGAGATGTCCGCCCGCCTGATCTATATGACGCTGCCCTACTCGGTCGACGAGCTGATCTCGGCGACCCACGAGCTTCTCTCCGTGAACGGCCTACCGGCGTGCTACATCCGGCCGATCGCGTTCTACGGCTACGGCACGCTCGGGGTGCCGCCCCGCGAGAACCCTGTCTACGTCGCGATCATGAGCTGGCCGTGGGGCACGTACCTCGGCGCCGAGGCGCTGGAGAAGGGGATCCGCGCCAAGATCTCGACCTGGCGACGGGTGGGGCCGAACACGATCCCGCACGCGGCCAAGGCGACCGGCGTCTACCTGAACTCCATGCTCGCGGTCATGGAGGCGAACCGCGCCGGGTACGAGGAGGCGCTGCTCTTGACCGAGGACGGCTACGTGGGCGACGGCTCCGGCGAGAACATCTTCGTCGTCAAGGACGGCGTGATCACCACCCCCGACCTGTCCGCATCGATCCTGCAAGGGGTGACGCGGCTCGCCGTCATCCAGATCGCCCGCGACCTCGGCTACGAGCTGCGCGAGAAGCCGCTCATCCGCACCGACCTCTACATGGCCGACGAGCTCTTCATGACGGGAACGGCGGCCGAGGTGACGCCGATCCGCGCCGTCGACGACGTCGAGATCGGCGATCCCGGGCCGCTCACGAAGGCGATCCAGGAGACGTACCTGAAGACGGTCGCGGGCCAGGTGGAGCGCTACGCCGAGTGGCTCGAGCACGTCCCCAAGCCCTCGCCGGTCCCGGGCAGCTGACGCCCTCGGGCGAGCCGATCCCGCTCTCGCGCCCTTGGGTTGGTGCGCGAGAAGAGGAGCTCGTGCTCGAGGCGCTCCGCTCCGGACGGCTCGCGCTCGGGCCTATGATCGACCGCTTCGAGCACGCCCTCGCCGAGCGGGTCGGTGCGCCCTTCGTGGCCGCGGTCTCGAGCGGCACGGCGGGGCTGCACCTCTGCGCCCGGCTCGCCGGTCTCGGGCCCGGCGACGAGGCGATCACCTCGCCGTTCTCGTTCGTCGCCTCGGCGAACTGCATTCTCTACGAGGGCGCGATGCCGGTCTTCGCCGACGTCGACCCGGTGACGCTGAACCTCGACCCGGCGGCGGTGGAGGCGGCGATCACGGAGCGGACGAAGGCGATACTCGCCGTCGACATCTTCGGCTTCCCCTGTGAGCTCGAAGTCCTGCGCGAGCTCGCCGAGCGGCACGGGCTGGCGCTGATCGAGGACGCTTGCGAGGCGCTCGGCGCCGAGTACCGCGGGCGGCCGATCGGCTCCTACGAGCATCCGGCCGTCTTCGCCTTCTACCCGAACAAGCAGGTGACGACCGGGGAGGGGGGTGCGATCGCCGTCCACTCGGAGGCGGAATGGCGGCTGCTGAAGAGCCTCGCGAACCAGGGCCGCGCCGATTCGGGCGGCTGGCTCGAGCATGCGCGGTTCGGCTACAACTACCGCCTCGACGACCTCTCCGCCGCGGTGGGGCTCGCCCAGGTCGAGAAGCTCGACGAGATCCTCGCCCTCAGATCGGCGGCCGCGACCCGCTACGGCGAGCTGCTCGGCTCGCTCGACGGCGTCGAGCCGCTCTGTCCCGACGACGTGGAACACCGGCGCTCGTGGTTCGTGTACCCCGTCCGGCTGCCGGCGGCGAGCGACCGCGAGCGGGTGATCGCGCGTCTGGCCGAGAGCGGGATCGGCACCGCGCGCTACCTGCCCTCGATCCACCTGCAGCCGTACATGCGTGAGCGGTTCGGCTACCGCGAGGGCATGCTGCCGGTCTCGGAGGCGGCGAGCCGGCGTCTGCTCGCGCTGCCGTTCTTCACCGGGATCGCCCCCGCTCAGCAGGAGCGAGTCGTCGCTGCTCTGTCCGAGGCGCTCGCAGGCGAAGAGGGCGGATAGGGCGCCCGGCCCGCCGACGCGCGTCGCAGTGCGATAATCCGGCGTCATGGCGGACGCGCCCAAGATGGTCTTCCTCGGGTTCGGCAAGTACGTGCGCTCCGACCACATCTACGCGCTCGAGCCGATCACCGACGAACGGCGTGGCTCCGGACGCCGGACGCTCGTCTGGGTGGTGGGGATCGAGGAGCCGATCGTGGCATCGCGCACCGAGCGCACGATCCTCGTCGACATGGGGCAGCGGGATGCGATGGTCTCGGGGCTCGTCGACCAGGCGGTCGCTCTGGCCGAGCGCGTGGCGGCCGACGCCGAGCGCGCCGGCCCGTTGCTGCGCCGCTCGATCAAGGCCGAGGCGGGCGTCGATCTCGACGAGCTAGCCCGCCACGCGCGCCGCCTGCTGGAGGCGACCGCCATGCCGGGCGGGGCCGAGCGGCTCTTCGAGGAGTGAAGCGGGCTCCCGGCACACTGCGCCGGGACTTCTTCGCGCGCTCGGTCCACGAGGTCGCTCCAGAGCTCATCGGCTGCACGCTGCTCGTCGACGGCGTGGGCGGGCGCATCGTCGAGGTCGAAGCCTACGACCCGACCGACCCCGCGAGCCACAGCTATCGCGGCGAGACGACGAGGACGCGGTCGATGTTCGGTCCTCCCGGCCACGTCTACGTCTACCGCTCGTACGGGATCCACTGGTGCGCGAACCTCGTCTGTGCAGGCGCCTCGGCCGCCCTCGTCCGGGCGCTCGAGCCGACGCAAGGCATCGAGACGATGGCGGGCCGGCGTGGCACGAGCGACGAGCGCCTCCTCTGCGCCGGGCCGGGACGCCTCTGCCAGGCGCTCGGCGTCACCGGCGAGCACGACGGCCAGGCGCTCGACGAGCCGCCGTTCGCCGTGCTCGACGGCGCCGGGAGGGTCGAGCTCGTGCGCGGCGCGCGGGTCGGGATCACACGAGCGACCGAGCTCCCGTGGCGCTACTGCGAGCGCGGAAGCCGCTTCCTGTCGCGGCCGATCTCGGGAGCTCCTACGACCCGACCCAGAGCGTGATCGTCTCGTCGAGCGAGATACCCCGGCCGGGGATCGGGAGCTGGCTCTCGATCACGCCCGGCTCACCGCGCGTCAGCGCCTGCACCACCGCCTCGAGGTCGTTCTCCTCCAGCCGTTCGAGCGCCTGGGGCAGCGTGAGCCCGACGAGACGAGGGACGACTCCCACATTGCCGCCGGGCAAGGGCTTGGCGGCGATGAGCGTGACGCTGTCGAGCGCGCCCAGCGTCCCGCCCGCCGGCTCCTGGGAGATCACGACGCCGGCCTTCTGACCGGGCCGGAGCACGTCGTACAGCACGGTGGCGAAGAGCGGCTGGTCACGTAGGCGCGCGACCGCGTCCTCGACGGTTGCGCCGACGACATTCGGCACCTCCACCTCGTTCGGCTTGCAGGGCGCCGTCGGCGGCTCGAAGCCACTGAAGAAGACGATCGTGTGGACGTCCTTGCACTGCCCGTTGTCGCGCATGAGCTCGCCGTCGCGGTTCACGATCGAGAGCGCCGTCGCGTACGGGTACGACGGTTGCGGGAAGGCCAGCGGCTGCGGCGTGTACCCCTTCGCGCCTCGCATGTACTCGAACGCGCTCTTCGTGAAAGTCTTGAAGATGGCCGCCGGATACGTTCCGCCGGCGACGGGCCTGCCGCCGAACTCGCGCAGCATGGGTTGCAGCCGATCCGGATAGCCGACCCATACCGCGACCGCGAGCTGGGGGGTGAACCCGACGAACCAGGCGTCGCCGTACTGCTCGGTCGTCCCGGTCTTGCCGGCAACCGCCCGGTCGTCGAGCGCGGCACGCGTGCCCGTGCCCGTGCGGACGACGTCCTGGAGGATGGACGTGATCATCGCGTCGACGTTCTCGTCGAGGATGCGGCGCCCGACCGGCGAGTTGAGCTCGAGGCGATCGCCGTCCTCGACCGCTCGAACGGCGCGCGGCAGGTTCCCGAGCACCGAGCCGTCTACCCGCACGCCGCCGTTCGCGAGCGTCGAGAACGCACGTGCCATCTCGAGCGGGTTGACGGCCTCCGCTCCGAGCCCGATGGCGAGGAAGCTGTCGAGCGGGCTCTGGATGCCGAGCCGGTGCGCCATTCGGACGATGTTCTGCGGGCCGAGCTGCGCCGTCAGCTGCGCGTACACGGTGTTGTCGGACTCGACGGTCGCCTCCCGGAGATCGATCGTCCCGAGGTACTGGCCCTCGTAGTTGCGCACGGCCCAGAGCTTGTCGTCGAGCGAGATCACCTGTGGCCTCGACACGTAGGTCGTCGAGGGGGAGATCCCCTGCGCGAGCGCGGTCGCGAGCACGAACGGCTTGAAGGACGAGCCGGGCTGCCGTTCGCCCTGGACGGCGAGGTTGAACTGGCTCTTCGAGAAGCTCGTGCCGCCGATCATGGCGAGGATGTCGCCCGTGCGCGGATCGATGGCGACGAGCGCCGCCTGCGGCCCGTCCGGCTCTGGCAGCCACTTGTCGATCGCCTCGCGTGCCAGCCGTTGGATCTCGAGGTCGATCGTCGTGTGGACCTTGAGCCCGCCTCCGAAGACCTTGCCGGAGCCGTAGTACGGGATCAGCTGGCTCTTCACGTACTCGGCGAAGTACTGCGCCGGGCCGCGAGTACCCGGTAGATGCACCTGGTCGGGGCTCGGCAGGGGCGCCTCGCGTGCCACGTCGTACTGCTCCCTGGTGATCAAGCCCTGGCCGAACATGAGGGTCAGCACCGTGTCCCGGCGGGCCTTGGCGGCCGTGGGGTTCGCGGTCGGGTCGTACGCGGTGGGGTTCACCGGGATTCCGGCGAGCAGCGCCGCCTCTGCGAGCGTGAGATCGCTCGCGTGCTTGTCGAAGTACACGCGGGCGGCCATGCCGATTCCGTAGGCCCCGTTGCCGAAGTAGATCGTGTTCAGGTAGGCGGTGAGGATCCGATCCTTCGACCAGCGGCGCTCGAGCTGCCACGCGAGGGCTGCCTCCTTGAGCTTCCGGCTGACGGTCCGCTCGGGCTTGATGTACGTGTTCTTGACGAACTGCTGCGTGATCGTCGAGCCGCCCTGGACGATCTCCTTGTTGCTTATGTCGGCCCACACTGCTCGGAAGATGCCGCGCAGGTCGACGCCGCGGTGCTCGTAGAAACGGCGGTCCTCCACGGCGACGATCGCCTGTTTCATGATGGGCGCGATCTCGTCGGAACCGAGGATCGTGCGGGCCTCGTCTCCGCGCAGCACCGCCAGGATCTTCCCGTCGGCGGCGTAGATGTAGCCGTTCTGCTCGACGCGGTTCTCCGAGTTGGCCGGGTCGATCGACGGGATATCCGAGGCGATGGCAGTCACGAAGCCGAAGGCGAAGGCCGCCACACCGCAGAGCCCCAGCACGGTGAGCAGGAGCAGGAGCCTGAGCTTGCGGATGCGGCGCCGGGGCCGCTTCGGCGCGGTGTCAGAGCGTCGTCGGCGGAGCACGACCGCAAGATTCTACCGGCAGCTGCGGCCCGAGCCGCACTTGACGGACTAGACCGGCTGCGCGACGGCGAACGGGTCGGTGGTGGGCGCGTCGACGCCGCCGTCCGCCTCGACGGTCACGGCTACGACCGATCCGGACGGCACGGGCTGCTCGACCGATACCACGGAAGTGTCCTCGCCGCCTTCGAAGATGCCGGCCGGCTGCGGCGGCGTGTCGCCCTCGATCACCCACACCTGGTAGTCCTTCCCCTCGGGAGCCGCTTCGAGACCCGTGAAGAGGAGCGCCGCCTGGCCGTCCTGGTCGACCACGAGCGTGCCGTTTGCGCCCTCGACCGGGATGTGGGTCGCGTTCTGGTCGGCCACCAGCGCGAGCACGTCGCGCTCGTCCGAGAGCTCGCCCGAGAGGGACGATGCCCAGATACCGACCCCGATCGCGATCCCGGCGGCTGCAGCCGCCGCCGCGGCGAGGGCGGGCGTGGTCCAGCGGCGCCGCAGCGGGACGACGTTGGGGCGCTCGGCGAGCGCAGCGGCCACGATCCGGTCGCCGAGATCGTGCGGCGGCGCGGGGCCCTCCGCGAGGTACGAGAGCGCCGCGGCGGCTTCCTGTAGCCCGCCGAGATCCTCCCGGCAGCGCGGGCAGTGCCGCAGGTGCTCCTCGTACGCCCGCTCCTCGTCGGGATCGAGCGCGTTGAGCGCGTAGGCGGCGGTCAGCTCGTGGATCTCGGTTTCCATTGGTGCCCTTCCTGGGCGGCGTCGGCGAGCAGCTCGCGCATGCGCGTCAGGCCCGCGAACATCCGTGATTTGATCGTACCGAGCGGCTGGCCCAGCCTCTCCGCCAGCTCCGACTGTGTGAACCCGCCGTAGTACGCGAGCTCGAGCGCTTCGCGCTGCTGATCCGGAAGCTGCCGGAGGGCGGCCTGGACACGCTCGCGTTCGAACCGCAGCCAGGCGGTCTCGTCGGTGTCGTCGCCCGCCGGCTCGAGCGCCTCGTCGAGAGGCTCGGCGCGGCGCCGCTCCTCGCGCCGCACGAGATCCACGGCGCGCCGGTGAACGAGGGTCAGGATCCATGTGCTCGCCTTGGAGCGCTCGGGCACGAAACGGCCGGCCGATCTCCACACGGCGAGGAACCCCTCCTGGACGGCGTCCTCCGCGAGCGCCGGGTCTCGAAGCACGCGAAAGGCAAGGTTGTAGGCGACCCTCCCGTAGCGGTCGTAGAGCTCGGCCAGCGCCACGTGATCGGAGCGCGCAACCAGCGCGACGAGCGCTTCGTCCGAGAGGTGGGCGAGGTCCTTCGGCATCGGTCGACGTCCCCCGCGACGAGCCGGACGCGCCGGAGGCAACCCTAGTATGGCCCGCCCTCGTTCCATGGGACGTATTCGCCGACCGGTCGCATCCGGTTTGGCTGTCCCGGGCCTGAACCGAACGCGCAGCGGGGGCGAACAACGTGCGGCCCGGACACCGCGGGTCCGGGCTGAACCGCGCATTGGAGATGGAAGGCAAACGACCGAAAGGAGGGGGAGTGAGGAAGAAAGCGACCCTCGCGCTCCTCGGAGTGGCGGCCGGAGCGCTCGCGCTCACCGTCGCGCTGACACGGGGCCCGGCCCCGGAGCCGACAAACGCGGCAAGCCATCGTGAGGCACCCTTGATCTCGCAGGATCAGACGGCGGACGTGACGGACCTCTACGCGTTCGTCAGCCCCGACGATCCGGACTCGGTGACGCTGATCGCCGACTGGATCCCGTTCGAGGAGCCGTCGGCCGGCCCGAACTGGTACGGCTTCTCCCAGAACGCTCGCTACGAGATCAAGATCGACAACACGGGCGACGCGAAGGCGGACATCACGTACCGCTTCGAGTTCCGTGACAACCTGGGCGCGTTCTTCGGGCCGCTCGGCTGCACCAGCGGCACCTGCCAGCGCGGAACGCTGACGAAGATCGAGAACGGCCGGGCGCAGGTTCTCACGCGTAACCTGACCGTGGGCCCGAACAACATCGGCCCCAAGTTCACCCCGAACTACAGCTCGATCTTCAGCTCGCAGATCAAGTCGCTGCCCGGCGGCGGCAAGGTCTTCACCGGTCAGGCCGACGATCCGTTCTTCGGTGACATCGCGGCCGCGTTCGACTCGGTGACGATCCGCCCGTTCCCGGACAGCACGGGCCAGAACGGCGGCGGCATCGACTCGTTCGCCGGCTTCAACGTCCACGCCACCGCGCTGCAGGTTCCGATCTCGGAGCTCAAGGGCGACGGCGACGTCATCGGCGTGTGGGCGGCGGCCTATCGGCCGGCGAACTACGTCGGTCGCAACGGGAACCGGTGGGTGCAGGTCTCCCGCCTCGGTAACCCGCTCATGAACGAGCTGATCGTCCCGACGAACCTGAAGGACCAGTGGAACCGCGGCGCCCCGAACCGGGACGCTCGGTACAACCGGTTCCTGACCGAGCCGATCCTGGCGCCGGTGATCAACAGCCTGTTCGGGCTGCAGATCCCGACGACGGGCCGGACCGACCTGCAAGCGATCTTCCACAGCGGTCTGCCGAACCTGAACGCGTTCGGTTCGAACGCGGACATGCTGCGGCTGAACCTGACCATTCCGCCGGCCGCGAGCCCGAACCGGCTCACGGTGGCCGCCACGCCTGCGGATGCCGCGGGCTGGCCGAACGGCCGCCGGCTCGTCGACGACGTGATCGATCTCGCCGAGAACGGTCTCGAGGGCGCGTTCTTCACGCCTCAGTACTGGCCGGTCGTGCTCGGCGACGGCGTGAACGGGAACGACAAGCCCTACCAGTCGGCGTTCCCGTACGTCGCGCTGCCCCACCAGGGCTTCACGAACAGCCACGGTGACCTGCAGCCGACGACTCCGTAAGCCAATGGGTGTGGGGGCCCGCGACAGGGCCCCCACACCAACTCGAGCAAGCGAGGGAGAGCGATGAAGTTTGGAGCGAGGCGAATCGGGGCGGTGGCAGCCATCGCGACGGTCGCAGCAGTCGGTGGGCTCCTCGGTGGCGTCCTTCGCGACGACGGTGCGGGTGCGCGACCGCCTGCAGCCGCCGCCGCTCCGGCCGAGGCGGTCGACTCGGCGCTCGCCGGATTCTCGCTCGGCGACAGCGAGAGCCTCGTGGCGAGGCTGCAGCAGTCGCTCCGCGAGAACCCCGACGACGTCAAGTCGCTCACGCTGCTCGGGCTCGCCTACCAGCAGCGAGCTCGCGAGACCGGCGACCCCGTCTACTACACGAAGTCCGAGGGGGTGCTCGAGGAGGCCCTCGCTCTCGCTCCAGACGACCTGCTCGCGACGAGCGGCCTCGGCTCGCTCGCGCTTGCCCGGCATGATTTCGAGCAGGCTCTGGATCTCGGCGAGAGGGCCCGTGCGCTCTCTCCCAGCACCGCACGCAGCTACGGCGTCATCGGCGACGCCCTCGTCGAGCTCGGACGCTACGACGAGGCATTCGCCGCCTTCGACCGGATGGCGGACCTGAAGCCCGGCCTCGCGAGCTATGCGCGGGTCTCGTACGGTCGCGAGCTGCTCGGTGACGTCGAGGGCTCGATCGAGGCCATGGAGCTCGCGGTGGACGCTGCCCGCGGCTCCGCCGAGCCGGCCGCTTGGGCGATGACGCAGCTCGGCAAGATCCACTTCTCCAGGGGCGCCCACGAAGAGGCTGCGCACTGGTACGAGCGGGCGCTGACCGCGCTCCCCGGCTACGTTTTCGCGCTCGACGCGCTCGCGCACGTCGAGGCGGCCGAAGGGAATCTCGCGCGCGCGATCGAGCTCGAGCTCCAGGCGACCGAGACGAATCCGCTGCCCCAGTTCGTGGCCACCCTCGGCGATCTCTACGAGGCCTCGGGCCAGGACGCGCAGGCCCGGGAGCAGCGCGAGCTCATGGACGCGATCGAGACGCTGCTCGCCGAGAACGGCGTCCGGACCGACCTGGAGACAGCCGTCTACTACGCGGACCACGACATTCGCGCCGGCGAGGCGCTCGCGCTCGCCGAGCAGGCTTACCGTGAGCGCCCGTCGATCCAGGCGGACGACGCGCTCGCCTGGACGCTCTACCGCAACGAGCGCTGCGAGGAAGCGCTGGTTGCCTCGAAGCGGGCGCTGCGGCTCGGAACCGTCGACGCGGCGCTCTACTTCCACCGCGGCATGATCGAGCGCTGCCTCGGCAACGAGGCCGGAGCGGAGCGCTGGCTCACGAGGGCGCTCGAGACCAACCCGGGCTTCTCGGTGCTGCTCGCGCCGGTCGCGCGGGCGATTCTGGAGGAGGACGAGGCATGAGGAAGCTGATCGCGATCGGCGTCGCGCTGCTGGCCCTGCTCGCCCCGGCGGCCGCTTCGGCGCACCCGCTCGGCAACTTCACGGTCAACCATTTCACGCGCGTCGAGGTGTCGGGCGACCACCTCTACCTGCGCTACGTGATCGACATGGCGGAGATCCCGACCTTCCAGGCTCGCGACGAGGTTGCGGCGAAAGGGGAGGAGGCCTACGCGCGCGACCTGGCCGGCACTCTCCGCGACGGCCTGTCGCTGACCGTGGCGGGCAATGCTGTGACGCTGCGGGAGCTCGGGCGCGAGCTGACCTTCCCGGACGGCGCCGGCGGCCTCGAGACAACGCGCCTCGAGCTGGTGCTGGACGCGGGGGAATTGCCCGCTTCCGGCTCGCCGCTCGAGCTGACGTACGCCGACATGAACGACCTCGAGCGGATCGGCTGGCGCGAGATCGTCCTCGTCGCGACGGGCGGAGCGGCCGTGGCGTCGGCCAGCGTGCCCGACGAGAGCGTCAGCGACGAGTTGCGCGCTTACCCCGAGGATCTCCTGCAGAGCCCGCTCGACGTGCGGCAGGCCACCGCCCGAGTCACCCCGGGAACGCTCGCGGGCCCGCCGCCGGCGCTCTCCGGCGGTGGTGATCTCGCCTCGCCCGTAGGCGTGTCGGAGAGCACCGAGAACGGCTTCACGGAGCTCATCTCCCGCGAGAGCCTGTCGATCGGCGTCGTCGTCGTCTCGCTGCTCGTCGCCATGTTCTGGGGAGCGGTGCACGCGCTCAGTCCGGGCCACGGCAAGGCCATCGTGGCCGCCTACCTGATCGGGACGCGCGGCACCCCGCGCCATGCCCTGTACCTCGGCCTCATCGTCACCGTCACGCACACGATCGGCGTCTTCGCGCTCGGGGCGATCACGCTCGGGCTCTCCGAGTTCATCGTTCCCGACGACCTTTACCCGTGGCTGAACCTCGCCTCGGCAATCCTGGTCGTGGCTGTCGGCGTCACCGTTCTCCGGCTGCGGATCCTCGACTGGGTCCGCGGCGGCGCTCGGCGCCTGTCCGGGGGCCACGCACACGATCACTCTCATCCGACCATCACCACGGCGCACCACGGGCATGGGCATGGGCACGACGACAGCCATGACCACAGCCATGACCACGGGCACGCCGACGACGACGGGCACGCCCACGACGAGCACGCCCACGGTCACGGCCACTCGCACGGACACGGCCACCACCACCACGTCCCTGCGCAGGGGACCGGCTGGCGCGGCCTCCTCGGCGTCGGCATCTCGGGCGGCCTGCTCCCGTGCCCGAGCGCGCTGGTCGTGCTGCTCGCCGCGATCTCGCTGCAGCGCGTCGGCTACGGGCTCGTTCTCATCGTCGCGTTCTCGCTGGGTCTCGCAGCAACGATCTCCGCAATCGGCCTCGTCGCGATCAAGGCCCGAGGCGCCTTCGACCGCAAGAGCTTTCAGGGACCGGTCGTTCGCGCGCTACCGGCCGTCAGCGCGGTGGTGATCCTCGCGCTCGGAATCGCGATGACGGTCAGAGCGCTGCCGGGTGTCGCCTAGGGCGAACCAAGTCCATGTCGCCGACGAACTAGGATCGGCAACGAAAGGGGGAGTCAGGCATGTTCGGCCTCGACGACAAGATCGCGGAGCTCTCCACCGGCGCCTCCGTCTGGGTCGTGCTCCTCGGCTGCGGTCCTGCTCGGGCTGCGCCACGCGAGCGATCCCGACCATCTCGCCGCAGTCACTTCGTTGGTCGCCGGGGGACGGGAGCGTGCCGGCCGTGCGGCCGCGAAGCTCGGGCTCGCCTGGGGCCTGGGGCATGCGACCACGCTGTTCGCCTTCGGGATGCCGATCATCCTCTTCAACAGCTACCTGCCCGAGCGCGTCGTGCAGGCAGCCGAGGTGGCGATCGCCTTCGTCATCGTCGGCCTCGCTGCGCGTCTCCTCTATCGCTGGCGCAAGGGGGCCCTGCACATTCACGAGCACGATCACGGCAGCGCGCGGCACAGTCACATCCACGGTCACGCGGTGGAGCGTGGCGGTCACGACGCTCATGCGCACCGCGCCCGCTCGCCGCTCGGCGCGTTTGGCATCGGTCTCGTGCACGGCATGGGTGGCAGCGCCGGAGTCGGCATCCTCATCGTCGCCACGGTCGAGTCGACCGTGGTCGCGGCCGCGTCGCTCGTCCTGCTCGCTTTCTTCACCGCCGTCTCGATGACGATCCTCTCCAGTGGCTTCGGGGCGACCCTCGTCAGCCGGCCCTGCCGTGTCGCGTTCAACAGGATCGCCCCGGTGCTCGGGCTCGCCAGCCTCGCCTTCGGGGTGTGGTACGGCCTGAGCGCGCTCGAGCTGACGCCGTATTACTTCTGAGGCGCGCACGAGGGGCGTCTCAGGGGTCGGGCCGGTCGGGGGCCGGCCCCTACGGGCCGGCGAGAAACGCCGCCACGCGCGACTTCGGGCGCCCGATGATGGCGCGGCCGTCCTTGACCACGACCGGGCGCTGCATGAGGCGCGGCCGCTCGACGAGCAGCTCCACCACCGCCTCGGGCGTCCGGTAGTCCGACTCGTCGAGGCCGAGCCTCGCGAAGAGCGAGTCCTTGCGGACGAGGTCGCCGACCGGATCCTCGAGCATGCCGACGAGGCGTTCGAGGGTCTCGCTGTCAGGCTTCGTCTTGAGGTACTCGACGATCTCGACGTCGAGCCCGAGTTCCCTCGCGACCGCGAGGGCGCTTCCCGAGGAGTTTCAGTGCGGGTTGTGGTAGATCGTGACGGCGGCGATGGGCCGATCCTATCGCGGCCCTGTCGTCTAGCATCGGCCGCTGTGGCGCAGCCGATCGAGAGCCTGACGCGCAACGCCATCCACGTGCTCCCCGCGGGTGAGCTCGAGCGCAAGCTCGGGCTCGGACGGCCCCTCCGGGTGAAGCTCGGGATCGACGTCACGTCCCCCGAGATCCACATCGGTCACGCCATCCCGCTTCGGCGCATGAGGGCGTTCCAAGACGCCGGCCACGTCGGGGTGCTCATCGTCGGCGACTACACGACCAGGATCGGCGACCCGTCGGGTCGGTCATCCGAGCGGCCGGTGCTCTCCGACGAGGAGATCGACGCGAATGCGGCGCGCTACTTCGAGCAGGCGAAGCTCCTCATCGACGACGACCCGGCGCGGCTCGAGGTGCGTTTCAACGGCGAATGGCTACGCGATCTCGACTTCGCCGGGGTGCTTCGCCTGACGCGAACGGCCACCGTGGCGCGCTTGCTCGAGCGCGACGACTTCGCGAAGCGCTACGCGGCGAATGAGCCGATCTCGGTCTCCGAGCTCCTCTACCCGCTCATGCAGGCCTACGACTCGGTCGCGGTCCAGGCGGACGTCGAGCTGGGCGGCACCGACCAGCTCTACAACCTGCTCACGGGTCGTGACGTCATGGAGGCCTACGGCCTCGAGCCCCAGGTCGCCCTGACAACGCCGCTCCTGCTCGGCACCGACAGCGAGAAGATGTCCAAGTCGAAAGGGAACACGATCGGGCTCACCGACGCCCCCGAGGAGCAGTTCGGGCGCACGATGCGCATCTCCGACGAGCTGCTGCCCGACTACTACCGGCTCGTGATGGAGCGCGATCTTGCCGAGATCGGCGACGACCCGATGGCGGCGAAGCTGCGGCTCGCTCGCTACGTCGTCGCCCGCTCGCACGGCGAGAGCGCGGCCGCGGCGGCCGAGGAGCACTTCGCACGGGTGGTTCGGCGTAACGAGGCGCCGGAGGACGTGCCCTGCGTCGTGCTTTCGGCTGACGACGTCGACGGCGCCGACGTCTATCTCCCGGGCGTCCTTGCGAGATACATGGGGATCTCGTCGGCGAGCGAGGGGAGACGGCTGATCGCCCAGGGCGCCGTCAAGCTGGACGGTCGGCCCGTCGCCGAGCTCAACGTGCCGGTGGATCGGCTGACCGGATCGCTCGTCCAGGCCGGCAAGCGCCGCTTCGCGACCTTCCTGCCGCCGGGCGACGAGCCCCGAGAGCCGTCTTGACATGCTGCGGCATGCTGCTATTATTCTTCGGCTGCCTCACGGGCCAGCACCTTGAAGTCTGTCCGTCATCGACCAAGGAGCCCTCTTCGGTAAGAGCGCGGGATAGAATGCGTTTTGCCGGAGGCCTCCGCGAGTCGGGGGCCTTCTTCATGGAGTGGCCGGAGTGGCGCGGTCTTTGACAACTCAGCAGCGCAACGCGTTCGAGACGTCCTCGAGCCTTGGCTCGTGGGCGCTTATATCGCTCGTCTCGGGGCCCCGTCCTCGAGCGAGCAACTCCGAAACCAGCTTGCAGCCCGACCTCCGGCCTAGCCGGCGGACGGATTGCGAACGGTTTTCATGGAGAGTTTGATCCTGGCTCAGGACGAACGCTGGCGGCGCGCTTAACACATGCAAGTCGAGCGACGAAAGGGCCTTCGGGCCCCTGAAAGCGGCGAACGGGTGAGTAACACGTGGGCAACCAACCCTCGGTACCGGGATAGCCCGGGGAAACCCGGATTAATACCGGATGGCCTCTCCGATCTGCGGATCGGCGAGAAAAGGTAGCTTCGGCCTCCGACCGAGGACGGGCCTGCGGCCGATTAGCTTGTTGGTGAGGTAACGGCTCACCAAGGCGACGATCGGTAGCTGGTCTGAGAGGACGATCAGCCACACTGGGACTGAGACACGGCCCAGACTCCTACGGGAGGCAGCAGTGGGGAATCTTGCGCAATGGGCGAAAGCCTGACGCAGCGACGCCGCGTGCGGGAAGAAGGCCTTCGGGTTGTAAACCGCTTTCAGGAGGGACGAAGCTACTCGGGTGAATAGCCCAGAGGGTGACGGTACCTTCAGAAGAAGCCCCGGCTAACTACGTGCCAGCAGCCGCGGTAATACGTAGGGGGCAAGCGTTGTCCGGATTCATTGGGCGTAAAGCGCGTGTAGGCGGCCAGGTAGGTCCGACGTGAAAACTGGAGGCTCAACCTCCAGCTGTCGTTGGAAACCATCTGGCTAGAGTCCGGAAGAGGAGAGTGGAATTCCTGGTGTAGCGGTGAAATGCGCAGATATCAGGAAGAACACCAATGGCGAAGGCAGCTCTCTGGGACGGTACTGACGCTGAGACGCGAAAGCGTGGGGAGCGAACAGGATTAGATACCCTGGTAGTCCACGCCGTAAACGATGGGCGCTAGGTGTGGGCGGTGTCGACTCCGTCCGTGCCGAAGCTAACGCATTAAGCGCCCCGCCTGGGGAGTACGGCCGCAAGGCTAAAACTCAAAGGAATTGACGGGGGCCCGCACAAGCAGCGGAGCATGTGGTTTAATTCGACGCAACGCGAAGAACCTTACCAGGGCTTGACATGCACGGGTAAACCGTGGAAACACGGTCCCCCGCAAGGGTCCGTGCACAGGTGGTGCATGGCTGTCGTCAGCTCGTGTCGTGAGATGTTGGGTTAAGTCCCGCAACGAGCGCAACCCCTGTCCTATGTTGCCAGCGGATAATGCCGGGGACTCATGGGAGACTGCCGGTGACAAACCGGAGGAAGGTGGGGATGACGTCAAGTCATCATGCCCTTTATGCTCTGGGCGACACACGTGCTACATTGGCCGGTACAAAGGGCTGCAAACCCGCGAGGGGGAGCGAATCCCAAAAAGCCGGTCTCGGTTCGGATTGGAGGCTGAAACTCGCCTCCATGAAGGCGGAGTTGCTAGTAATCGCGGATCAGCATTGCCGCGGTGAATACGTTCCCGGGCCTTGTACACACCGCCCGTCACACCACGAAAGCTGGCAACACCCGAAGCCGGTGGCCCAACCCGCAAGGGAGGGAGCCGTCGAAGGTGGGGTTGGTGATTGGGGTGAAGTCGTAACAAGGTAGCCGTAGCGGAAGCTGCGGCTGGATCACCTCCTTTCTAGGGATGCCGGAGCTCTTACTCCGGCAGGCGCCCGGCTCTGTCGATGGCCACAGTCCCGGTACACGACCTCGGTCGGCATCGGTCTGTAATCGTCCGGAGCACGGGCTCGCCTGGAACGAACGTCGACCTCGAGCGTCGCGCGCTGCTGAGTTGTGAGAGACCGCCCTCGAGGCGGCTTCTCGTGTGGCGGGCAAGCCCGCGTGCACCTTGAGAACTCCATAGCGGCAAACATGGTGTTCTTCACGATCAAGAGACGAAGGGCACACGGTGGATGCCTTGGCGCCAGGAGCCGATGAAGGACGTGGGCGGCTGCGAAAAGCCCGGGGAAGGAGCTGACCATCCGTTGATCCCGGGGTATCCGAATGGGGAAACCCACGCGTGGTAGTGCGCGCGTACCCCTGCCTGAATCAAATAGGGCAGGAGGAGGCAAGCGGGCGAACTGAAACATCTTAGTAGCCCGAGGAAAGGAAAGAAACCTCGACTCCCTGAGTAGTGGCGAGCGAAAAGGGATCAGCCCAAACTCGTGCGACGTGATAGGCGGCGGCCGTTGTCGTGCGGGAGTTGTAGGGCCTGTTTTCGTCCGTCTGCCGGCGGACGGGAGAGTTACAAAGTCGAGCGCTAGCCGAAGCGAGTGGAAACTCGCGCCACAGAAGGTAAAGGCCCTGTAGGCGAAAGCGTTCGGCCTCTCTGACAGGTTCCTGAGTACGGCCGGGCACGGGAAACCCGGTCGGAATCCACGGGGACCACCCCGTAAGGCTAAGTACTCCCTGGCGACCGATAGTGAACTAGTACCGTGAGGGAAAGGTGAAAAGCACCCCGGAAGGGGAGTGAAATAGTACCTGAAACCGTGTGCTTACAAGCGGTCGGAGCAGGCTTTGTCCTGTGACGGCGTGCCTTTTGCATAATGAGCCAGCGAGTTGCTGTTCGGCGGCAAGGTTAAGGAAACGGAGCCGTAGCGAAAGCGAGTCCGAATAGGGCGATTGAGTCGTCGGATGCAGACCCGAAACTGAGTGATCTACCCATGGGCAGGTTGAAGCGGGGGTAAGACCCCGTGGAGGACCGAACCGACGTCGGTTGAAAACGGCGCGGATGACCTGTGGGTCGGAGTGAAAGGCTAATCAAACTCAGAGATATCTGGTTCTCCCCGAAATATATTTAGGTATAGCGTCACGTGTTCAGCGACGGCTGTAGAGCACTGTTTGGCCTAGGGGGCCTACCAGCTTACCGAAGTCAGGCAAACTCCGAATACCGTCGTTCTAGAGCGTGGCAGTCAGAGTGCGAGGGATAAGCTTCGTGCTCAAAAGGGAAACAGCCCAGACCGTCGGCTAAGGCCCCTAATTCCTGGCTAAGTGGGAAACGATGTTCGAGTGCCGAGACAACCAGGATGTTGGCTTAGAAGCAGCCACCATTTAAAGAGTGCGTAACAGCTCACTGGTCAAGTGTTCGGGCGCGGACAATGTAACGGGGCTCAAGTCAGGAGCCGAAGCCACGGACTTCGAGCTTGCTCGGAGTGGTAGGGGAGCGTTCCCAGGCCGACTGAAGCGGCGGCGGCAAGCCAGCCGTGGAGGCCTGGGAAGTGAGAATGCTGGCACGAGTAACGAAAGAGGAGTGAGAAACTCCTCCGCCGAATGCCCAAGGGTTCCTGAGTAAAGCTAATCTTCTCAGGGTTAGTCGGGACCTAAGCCGAGGCCGAAAGGCGTAGGCGATGGACAACAGGTTGATATTCCTGTACCACGTAGCCACCGTTACCACCGAAGGGGGGACGGGGTAGGCTAGGGAAACCCAGGCGCTGGTTGTCCTGGGGTAACCGAGTAGGGCGGCCGGTAGGGAAATCCGCCGGCCATCAAGCCTGAGACGGGATGCCGAGCCCACAGGGCGAAGTTCCTGAAGCCATGCCTCCGAGAAAAGCCTCTAGGGAGGTGGCGCGTGCCCGTACCAAAACCGACACAGGTGGGCGAGTAGAGAATACTCAGGCGATCGGAAGAACCCTCGTTAAGGAACTCGGCAAAATGGCCCCGTAACTTCGGGAGAAGGGGCGCCGCGTCAGGGTGAGAGCTCTTCGCGAGCTCGAGCCCGAGGCGGCCGCAGTGAAACGGCCCAAGCGACTGTTTACCAAAAACACAGGTCTCTGCGAAGTCGAAAGACGACGTATAGGGGCTGACGCCTGCCCGGTGCCGGAAGGTCACGAGGAGAGGTTAGCTTCGGCGAAGCTTCGAATCCAAGCCCCGGTAAACGGCGGCGGTAACTATAACCGTCCTAAGGTAGCGAAATTCCTTGTCGGGTAATTCAATTGCCCGAGTCCAGCCTTTTGGCTGGACATCCGGCTAATAACGGGGAAACCCTCCTCGTACGCGGCGCACAAGGACGTCGTAGCAGCGAGAGGGCAATCCCGTGGGAAGTCGGCTCCTCGAGAGCTTGACCCCGTAACGACTGATGGTCGAGGTGTCACGAGTGTGTGACAAGTAGACCTGAGATCGCATCTCCGTCCACGATCTGTGGGACAATCTTCGAGTGCGATCAGACGCCGGCCCTCTTGACAGTCGCGAGTTCCTCTCGGCCTATATCTCCGGTTACGTCGACGGAGAGGGGTGCTTCACGGTTTCCATCGCTCCGCGCAGCACGTTGCTCGTTGGATGGGAAGTGAGGCCAAGCCTCTCGGTCAGCCAGAACGGAGATCGGGCTGAGGTGCTTCGTGCGTTGCAGTCCTATTTTGGATGCGGAAGTATCCGTCCGGATCGGAGCGACAGGACTCTGAAGTGGGAGACGCGTCGGCTCGAGGATCTCCTCGAGCGCGTGATCCCTCACTTCGAGGAGTACCCGCTCCTGTCCGGGAAGCGACTCGATTTCGAGCGGTTCGCAGCCGCCTGCAGGTTGATGGCAGGCGGCGAGCATCGACATCGAGCAGGGCTGATCAGGATCGTCGAGCTCGCTCGAATGATGAATCCGAGCGGCAGGCGGCGATACGACGCAGAGGCATTACTCGTGACGCTGAGAGGTGAAGGGATAGTCTGCGCCCCTGGAGACAGGGGAAGAACGCGAAGTTCCGACCTGCACGAATGGCGTAACGACTTGGGCGCTGTCTCAACGAGGGATCCGGTGAAACTGTAGTCTCGGTGAAGATGCCGAGTACCCGTGGCTGGACGGAAAGACCCCGTGAACCTTTACTGCAGCTTGATGTTGGAGTCTGGGATACGTTGTCCAGGATAGGTGGGAGGCTTTGAAGCGGGGGCGCTAGCCCTCGTGGAGCCAACCTTGGGATACCACCCTTCGTGTTCTGGGCTTCTAACCCGACGCCGTGATCCGGGTCGGGAACAGCGTCAGGTGGGCAGTTTGACTGGGGCGGTCGCCTCCTAAAATGTAACGGAGGCGTGCAAAGGTTCCCTCAGTACGGTTGGAAATCGTACGCAGAGCGCAAAGGCATAAGGGAGCTTGACTGCGAGACTGACAGGTCGAGCAGGTGCGAAAGCAGGTCTTAGTGATCCGGCGGTGGAGAGTGGAATCGCCGTCGCTCAACGGATAAAAGGTACTCCGGGGATAACAGGCTTATCTTCCCCAAGAGTCCACATCGACGGGAAGGTTTGGCACCTCGATGTCGGCTCGTCGCATCCTGGGGCTGGAGTAGGTCCCAAGGGTTGGGCTGTTCGCCCATTAAAGCGGTACGCGAGCTGGGTTCAGAACGTCGTGAGACAGTTCGGTCCCTATCCGCCATGGGCGCTGGAGGCTTGAGAGGAGTCGTCCCTAGTACGAGAGGACCGGGACGAACGGACCTCTGGTGTATCAGTCGTCGTGCCAACGGCGCTGCTGATTAGCCACGTCCGGATGGGATAACCGCTGAAAGCATCTAAGCGGGAAGCCCACCTCGAGATGAGGCCTCCCATCCCCTCGAGGGAGTAAGGACCGTGGGAGACCACCACGTTGATAGGCGGGACGTGCAAGCACGGCAACGTGTTCAGCGGACCCGTACTAATCGTCCGAGGTCTTGATCTGAATACCGTAATGTCGCTATGGAGTTCTGAGGGTGTGCGGGGTCTCCGCGCGCCGTTCACAAGCTTCCGGCGGTCATAGCGGCGGGGAAACACCTCTTCCCATTCCGAACAGAGCAGTTAAGCCCGCCAGCGCCGATGGTACTCGGAGGGCAACCTCCCGGGAGAGTAGGACGCCGCCGGATTAGATTCGAAAGGGGCCTGACGGCCCCTTTCGGCGTTCTCGGCCTACCTCAGGTGGCCGTTGGGCTACCTCCGGCATGCGCTCGGCCGTTCGACGAGCACGGCCGACCGGCTCGCCACCCGGCTAGGTCGACTCGACGACGATGTGCGGCGCCGATCGGTGGGTCGGGCCGTGGAATACCGCTTCGACGTTGTTTCCGACGGCCGCGTGGAAGCGCTCGACCGCCCGGGGACTGTCGGCCTGCAGCGCGACATGCAGTCCCCTCGTCGGCGTGCCGTCGTCGCTCACGAACAGCTCGTCGGCTTCGAACCAGCCCTCGTCTTCCCCCGAGGTGGCCAGCCCGAGTGCTCCGAGTGCCGCGGCATAGAAGCGCCGGCTCGCTGCGATGTCTGAGACGCGGATGTGGACGTGGTCGATGACGCGGCCGAGCCGGTACGTCCCCACGATGATCCTCACGCAGCCCGCAGGCGCTCGCGCCAGTCGGGATCGAGCTCGCGGAGGCGCTGCACGCGCTCCGCGGTCTCGGGGTGCGTCGAGAACATCGCGGTGAGCCGATCCTCGCCGAAGGGACTGAGGAGGTAGAGCGGCTCGGTGGCCGGGCTCGCGCCGCGGAACCCGATGAGCTCCATAGCCGGCTCCAGCCGAACTAGCGCGTCCGCCAGAGGGTGCGGCGAGCCGCAGATGCGAGCCGCCTCGCGGTCGGCTGCCAGCTCGCGCTTCGGCGATAGCGTCACCTGGACGAGGCTCGCGGCCACGGGCGCGAGCACGAACAGCAGGGCCTGCTGCAGCCAGCCGCCAATGCGGCTGGCCTCGATCAGCCAGACCGCGAGCAGCACGACCGGCGTCTGCAGCGTGACGTCGCGGCGGCGAGCGTGGGCGAGCTCGTGGGCGAGAACGCCCTCGAGCTCGGCCGGAGGAGCCAAGGAGACCAGGCCGCGGCTGAGCGCGATGGACAGGTCACCCGCGCCGCGGCCGACCGAGAAGGCGCGAGGATGCGCGTCCTCCATGAGGTAGAGCTTCGGTCGCGTCACTCCGGCGGCCAGGGCGAGCTGCTCCGCCGTCGTGTGCAGCACCGGCGCCTCGGCCAGCGTGAGCTCGCGGGCGCCGAGCGAAGCGAGAATGACGCGCGGCCCGTACCAGTGGATCGTGCCGACGATGAGCAGGGCGACGACGAGGCAGACACTGCCGAGCCGGTACCCGCCGATCCACCAGCCCAGGGCCGAAAGCCCGGCGACGATCCCGCCGAGCACGAGCAAGGTCTTGAAGATGTTCCGGGCTACTTGGAGGCCGCCGGACACCGCCGTGATCAGCGCTCCCGACCGGAATCGGGACCCAGCGCAGGCGTTCGAAAGGCGGAGGCATCCACTCCCGAACGCGGGGCCCCATTGGGCGTATCCACCGGTGCCCGCGGCCGCTCACGTGACCTCCGGATAGCCACGCGGGCGGGCCGGCATCCTTCCCTGCCCCGCGAGCTCCTCTCCAGGATCATGAGCGTCCTTACCGGTTGGGGATGCTCACGGCCCGTCGTCGGGCTCGTCGGCGAGACCGCGCGGCGGCCAGTCGTCGCGTTCCGGCGCGTCGCAGCGACTCGTGCAGTGGATGGAAGCGACGTTCTGAATCGGCACCAGAATGTGCCCGTTGAGCTCGATGTGGACGACGTCCTCGACGAGGCAGTATGCGGTCAGGAGCCCGTCCTGGTACTCGCCGCCGAAGAGCGCCAGCTCGACCGGCTCACCGCGATACTTGTTCGTGTAGTCCTCCACGAGAGTCAGTCTATCGACGCTCAGGAAGCTCTCAGGATCCGCTGGCAAACTCGTGAAGGTGAGGATTCTCGTGTGCGACGACGAGCCCGCGGTGCGGGCTGCGCTCGACCGTGCGCTCCGCCTCGAGGGGTACGAGGTCGACCTCGCCGTGAACGGCGAAGAGGCGCTGGTCGCCCTCTCGACCCGGCCCGCGAGCGCCGTGGTGCTCGATCTGCTGATGCCCGGTCTCGACGGCCTCGAGGTGTGCCGCCGCCTGCGCTCGGGGGGTGACGCGACGCCGATTCTCGTGCTGACGGCCAGAAGCGGCGTCGCCGAGCGAGTGGAGGGGCTCGACGCCGGAGCAGATGACTACCTCGTCAAGCCGTTCGCGCTCGAGGAGCTGCTCGCGCGCCTGCGCGCGCTCCTGCGCCGCACGGGCACCGCAGACGACGAACGTGAGCCGCTCCGCTTCGACGATCTCATGCTGGATCCGGTCAGCTACCGGGTCCAGCGCGGCTCGCGGGCGATCGAGCTCACGAGGACGGAGTTCCTCCTCCTCGAGCTGTTCATGCGCAACCCCCGGCAGGTCCTGACGCGGTCGCTGATCTTCGAGCGAGTCTGGGGCTACGACTTCGGGCCCAGCTCCAACTCGCTCGAGGTCTACGTCGGCTACCTCCGGCGCAAGACGGAGGCGTCGGGAGAGCCCCGGCTGATACACACCGTCCGCGGCTTCGGGTACGTGCTCCGCGAGCCGTGACGCTCCGGTCGCGTCTCACGCTCGCGGCCGCCGCGGCAGTCGCCGTCGCGGCGGTCCTCGCCTCGCTGATCGCGTTCCTCGTCGTGCGCCACGAGCTTCTTGGACAGGTCGACGAGACCCTGGAGCGCCGCGCGGCCGAGCTGGCCTCGCTCGTGCGCGGCATCGACGTTGGCCCGGTGATCGAGCCTCCCGCCCTGGCCGACGTCGGGACGCTCGTCCAGCTGATCGACGCAGGCGGTGACGTCTTGCTCGCCCAGACGCAAGGTGTCGACCTCCCCGTGACCGACGAGGCACGCGAGGTCGCGTCGGGGTCGGAGAGCCGTTCATTCGAGGACACGGAGGTGGAGGGAACCGACCTCCGCGTGCTCACGGTCGGGATCGGCGGCGACCTGGCCGTGCAGCTGGCGCGTCCGCTCGAGGAGGTGGAGCGCACCCTTCGCCGCGTGGGGTTCGTGCTCCTCGGCGTCGCTCTGGGAAGCATCGGCCTGGCAGCGCTGCTCGGGTACGTCGTCTCGCGTACAGCGCTCAGGCCGGTCGAGCGCCTTACGCAGGCGGTCGAGCACGTCACGGGCACCGGCGACCTCACGCGGCGGCTGGACGTCGGCGGCGGCGACGACGAGCTCGGCCGCCTGGCCCTGCGCTTCAACGAGATGCTCGCGACGCTCGAGTCGTCGCTCGGGTCGCAGCGCCGGCTCGTGGCCGACGCGTCCCACGAGCTGCGCACTCCGCTGACCAGCCTGCGCACGAACATCGAGGTGCTGGCCAGGAACGAGGCGATCCCGGCGGCCGACCGGGAGCGCCTCCTCGGCGACGTCACCGGCCAGCTCGAGGAGCTGACCGGGCTCGTCGACGACGTGGTCGAGCTGGCGCGGGGAGCCGAGGCGCCGCTCGTCATGGAGGACGTCCGGCTCGATCTGCTGGTGGAGCGGGCGGTCGAGCGGTCTCGCCTTCACGCTCCTGCCGCGCGCTTCGAGGTCGAGGTCGAGGAGACGCTCGTGCGCGGCGCACCGGACCGGCTCGACAGAGCAGTCACGAACCTGCTCGACAACGCCGTGAAGTGGAGCCCGCCGGGTGAGGCGATCGACGTGTCGGTTCGTGACGGGGCGGTGACCGTGCGCGACTACGGCCCCGGCATCGATCCCGCTGACTTGCCGCACGTCTTCGATCGCTTCTACCGGTCCCCGAGCGCCCGTGGAACTCCGGGATCGGGGCTCGGTCTCGCGATCGTACGCCAGACCGCGGACTCGCACGGGGGCACCGTCAGCGCGGAGAGCGCCGAAGGAGGCGGGGCGCGTCTGCGCCTCGTCCTCCCCGTGAGCAACGAGGGCTCCTAGTACGCCTTCAGAGCGTTGACCGGTAACGACTCGCATCGCTCGCGAACGACTGTAGGGGCGGGCCAAGTCCCCCTACGGCTCCCGGACCGTCTCATGGTGCAGCGGCACGAGAGACCTACGAGGCGCTCTTAGGCACGTCTTATCCCGCTCTCAGGCTGCTCTCAGCTTCGCGTGCTGACATGGGAGGGTCCCGAGCGAAAGGAGCGCACCTTGCCCAACTGGAGATCGAAGCAGACGCTGGCCGGGGTCGCTGTAGGGGCCGTGCTCGTGGCAGGCGGAGGAGCGGCCTATGCGGCCACGCAAATGGGAGACGAGGGCGGCGGCGAGTACGAGGCCGCGCTCGCAGACATCGCGGAGCGCCTGGGCGTCTCCGCGAACGAGCTCGACGCGGCGATCGACGGCGAGGCCGAGGAGCGGCTCGACGCGGCCGTGGCGTCGGGGCAGCTGAGCGAGGACCAGGCGGCCGAGATCGAGGACCACCTCGAGTCCGGCAGCGCCGGCCTGATCGAGCCGCCGGGCGATCCGGGAGCGGCGTTCGGCGGCCCCGGACAAGACGGGCTGGGCGGCGACATGTCGAACCTCGTCCAGGTGGCGGCCGACTACATCGGCATCTCGACGGAGCAGCTCATGGCCGAGGTCCAGGGTGGCACGACCCCCGCGGAAGTCGCGGAGGCGCACGGCAAGACGGCGGCCGGCCTCGAGGACGCGGTCGTCGCCGAAGCGGGAGAGGACATGCGGGCGCAGATCCACTCGGTCATCACCGAGGGGGTAGCCGGCGCCGGCGGCGTCGGCATCGACTAGGGGATCGCCCACGGGGGAGGGTCGATGCGGCGACCCTCCCCCGGGGCACGACCACCGCGCCCCGTCGCGCGTACGCTTCCGGCGTGCGCGACCATCCGACCGTGCTCGACCTCGTGGGCGGCACGCCCCTTGTCCGGCTCGATCGGGTGGCGCGAAGAATCGACGCGGACGTCCTGGCGAAGCTCGAGTACCTGAATCCGGGCGGTAGCGTCAAGGACCGGATCGGCCTCCGCATGATCGAGGCAGCGGAGCGGGCCGGCACGCTCCGCCAGGGTGGCACGATCGTCGAGCCGACGAGCGGCAACACCGGCGTCGGGCTGGCGCTCGCCGCCGTGCGCAAGGGGTACCGCTGCATCTTCGTCATGCCGGACAAGGTGTCGCAGGAGAAGATCCGCCTCCTCCGCGCCTACGGGGCAGAGGTCGTCGTCTGCCCGACGGCCGTCGCGCCGGAGTCCGCGGAGAGCTACTACTCCGTCTCGAACCGCCTCGCGGAGGAGATCCCGGGCGCGTTCAAGCCCGACCAGTACTCGAATCCGGCCAACCCGCAGGCTCATTACGAGACGACCGGGCCCGAGCTCTGGGAACAGACGGGCGGCGAGATAGACGCCCTCGTCCTCTCCGTCGGCACGGGCGGCACGATCACGGGCGTCGCTCGTTACCTGCGCGAGCGGAAGCCGGACCTGCTCGTCGTCGGCGCCGATCCCGAGGGCTCCATCTTCTCGTCGCCGAGCGTTCATCAGTACCTCGTCGAGGGCATCGGCGAGGACTTCTGGCCCTCCGCGTACGATCCGTCGGTCGTCGACGAGTACGTGACCGTCGCCGACCGCGACTCCTTCCTTATGGCGCGCCGTCTGGCCCGCGAGGAAGGAATCCTTGCCGGGGGCTCGGGCGGAACGGCGGTCTTCGCGGCGCTGCAGGTGGCCAGGCGCTTCGGCGCCGGCTCCACGGTCGTCACCCTGATTCCAGACTCCGGGCGTGGCTACCTCTCGAAGCTCTACGACGACAGCTGGCTCGCGCAGCACGGCATCCTCCAGGTCTCGGCTGCCGAGCCGACGGTCGAGGAGGTGCTGGCCTTCAAGGGCGTCGGCGAGCAGGAGGTGCCGCAGCTCGTGCTCATCGGAGCCCACCGGAAGGTCGGCGAGGCGATCGACCTCATGCAGCGCTACGGCATCTCCCAGATCCCGGTGGTTCGGAACGACTCGGCCGAGTCGCTCGCGGACGTGATCGGCTCGATCCGGGAGCGCGGCCTGCTGGAGCGGGTGTTTCGCAACCGCGAGGCGCTCGACGAGGAGGTGGCCGAGGCGATGGAGCCGCCCCTCCCGGCCGTCGAGATCGTCGAGTCGGTCGAGGAGGTCTTCGCCGACCTGTCGGGCGGGAGCCCCGCCGTCGTGGTCGCGCGGGCGGGCGCGCCGGTAGGTGTCATCACGCGGGCCGACCTGCTCGAGTACCTGGCCGCCCGCCGCGGCTCCAATGGAGGAGGGTAGCGCTAGGGTGGATTTCGAGACGCGTGCGATCCACGTGGGTCAGGAGCCCGACGCGGCCACGGGAGCGGTCATCGTCCCGATCTACCAGACCTCGACCTACGTGCAGGAGGAGGTCGGCGTCCACAAGGGCTTCGACTACTCTCGCACGGCAAACCCCACTCGCGCCGCGCTCGAGGAGTGCCTCGCCTCGCTCGAAGGCGCCGCCCACGGGCTCGCGTTCTCGTCGGGCATGGGCGCGATCACGACCGTGCTCCACCTGCTCTCGCCGGGCGACCGGGTCGTGTCCGTCAACGACGTCTACGGGGGCACGTACCGGATCTTCACGAAGGTATACGAGCCCAAGGGCTACCACTTCGAGCTCGCGTCGGTGGACGTCTTCAACGAGGGGCTCGCGGAGTTGCTCGACGCGCGGACGCGGATGGTCTGGGTCGAGTCGCCGACGAATCCGCTCCTCAACGTCGTCGATATCGCCGCGGCCGCCGATGCCGCCCACTCGGCCGGCGCTCTGTGCGTCGTCGACAACACGTTTGCCACCCCGTTTCTGCAGCGGCCGCTGGCTCTCGGCGCCGATCTCGTGGTGCATTCGACGACGAAGTACCTCGGCGGCCATTCCGACGTGGTGGGAGGTTTCGTCGGGATAGCCGACAGCGCGCTCGCGGAGCGCCTCGCCTTCCTCCAGAACGCACTGGGTGCAGTGCCGGGGCCGTTCGACTCCTGGCTCGTGCTCCGCGGTCTCAAGACCCTGGCGTTGCGAATGCGCCAGCACTGCGAGAACGCCGGCCGAATCGCGGCGTGGCTCGCCGAGCACGAAACGGTCGGTCGGGTTCATTACCCCGGCCTGCCGGATCACCCTCAGCACGAGCTCGCCGCTCGGCAGATGAGCGATTTCGGCGGGATGGTGAGCTTCGAGCTCGACGGGGGCGAGGCGGCCGCACGGGCGGTGGTCGAGGCAACCCGGATCTGGCAGCTCGGCGAGAGCCTCGGCGGGGTGGAGAGCCTGATCGAGCACCCGGGCCTGATGACGCATGCGAGCCTCGCCGGCTCACCCTTCGAGCTGCCGGGCAACCTCATCCGGCTCTCTGCCGGGATCGAGTCCGTCGCCGACCTGATCGCCGACCTCGATCAGGCGCTCGCCCGGGTCGGCGCCCGGGCGGCGGCCGGCTGACGGCAGCGCGGCGCCAGCGCGGCGGCCGGCTCAGAGCTCGTCGGGCAGGTGCAGCACCCGAAACACGCCGTTCTTCACCCGCACGGCAGAGAGACGGGCATTCGGCTCCACCGGGGCGCTGCGCCGGTGTGCGTGGAACTCGATGCCGAGCGCGTGGGCGTGCAGGGCACGCACCGTTCCGCCGTGCGAAACGACGAGCACGTGCTCGTCCGAGTGCGCCGCCGCGATCTCGCCGACCGCACGGACGATCCTGACCCCCATCTCCTCGTAGCTCTCGCCGCCCTGCCAGCCCTGCGAGCCGTGCTCCCAGCGGGCGAGCTGCTCCGGAAAGCGAGCGGCGAGCTCCGCCCGCGAACGTCCCGACCAGGAACCGACGTCGACCTCGCGCAGATCCTGGCGGGCGATCACCTCGAGGCCGCGCCGCTCGGCGACGGCTCGGGCGGTGTCGAGCGCGCGGCGCAGGTCGCTCGAGTAGATCGCCGTCAGCGGATAGCCCTCGAGCCGGTCGGCCAGCGCACGCGCCTGAGCCCGGCCGCGGGCCGTCAACGGCCTGTCGGCATGCCCCTGCCAGCGCTGCTCGACGTTCCAGTCGCTCTCGCCGTGACGGGCGAGCAGGATCGTCGTCACGGCCACTATCGTAGGCGGCGTCATGGATCTCGGGTTTCAGGACCGCGTGTGCGTCGTCACCGGCTCGACGGCCGGCATCGGCCTCGAGACAGCCCGCATCCTCGCCGAGGAGGGAGCGACTGTCGTCTTGTGCGGTCGGGACCCCCACACTGTGAAGCAGGCGCGGGTCGACGTCGGTGCCGCCCTCGGGGTGCCCGTCGACCTCGCGAAACCGGATGGGCCCGGTGCGCTCGTCGCTGCCGCGGAGTCGTCGTTCGGTCGGGTGGACTGTCTCGTCAACAACGTCGGCTACGCGGTGCAGCGGTCGTTCGACGAGCTGACCGACGCCGACTGGGAGTCGATGTGGCAGCTGAACGTGATGAGCTATGTCCGCGGGATCCAGGCGGCGATCCCGGGCATGCGCGAGCGGGGGTACGGGCGGATCGTCAACGTCAGCTCGACGGCGGGCAAGCGCCCGTCGACCGGCATGCCCGACTACTCGGTCATGAAAGCGGCCGTGTTGTCGCTGTCTCGTCTCGTCGCGGACGTGTACGCGAAGGAGGGGATCCTGTGCAACGCCGTCTGCCCGGGTCCGACGTTGTCCCCGGCCTGGGTGGGCCCCGGCGGGCTCGCGGAGCAGGTGGCCGGTCGCACGGGCAAGGCCAAGGAGCAGGTGCTCGAGGACGTGGGACGTGGCCGCCCCCTCGGCCGTATGGCCGAGCCCGCCGAGATCGCCGCCGTCGTGGCCTTCCTCTGCTCGGACCGGGCGAGCTATGTCACCGGCGCCGCATGGAGCGCCGACGGCGGCACCGTGCCCATCATCCTGTAGCCGGAAACCGTGCCGAGGTCGGCACGAAGAGCGCGCCTTTTCGACACCCCTCGACACACACGCGTGACGCTTTCCGGGCTAGGCTGGAACTGGGAGGAGGCAAGGGGTGGCCCCCGATTTCTCCAGGCGGGACCTGTCCTGACGGGACGGCACCGGCCGGGGGCTGAGCCGCTACGCTCAAACGGAGATGCCCGAGCTCGCTGGAGCGGTCGCCGAGAGCTTCGAGGGCCGTATTCGCGCCCTCGAGGAGGAGTCGCTGTCGCCCTTCGCGGTGCGCTCGTACGAGACGCGCGGGCGCGCGCAGGCGGAGGAGCAGTGCCGGCTGCGAACGCCGTTCCAGCGCGATCGCGACCGCATCGTGCACTCGAAGGCCTTCCGGCGTCTCAAGTACAAGACTCAGGTGTTCGTCGCGCCCCGCGGCGACCACTTCCGCACACGTCTAACGCACACGCTCGAGGCGAGCGGAATTTCCCGTGTCGTGGCGCGGGCGCTCGGGCTCAACGAGGATCTCACCGAGGCGATCGCGGTCGGTCACGATCTCGGCCACCCGCCGTTCGGTCACACCGGGGAGGAGGCGCTCGACGCGATCCTCGAGGAGCGCTTCGGGCGGCCGTTCCGCCACAACGAGCACTCGCTCCGTGTCGTCGAGGTGCTCGAGAAGGACGGTCGTGGGCTGAACCTCACCTGGGAGGTCCGCGACGGCATCCTCAACCACACCGGCACGGGTGAGCCGGCCACGCTCGAGGGCAAGATCGTCCGCATCGTCGATCGGATTGCCTACATCAACCACGACATCGACGACGCCCTTCGCGCGGGGGTTCTCGTGCCCACCGACCTGCCCGCGGAGGAGCTGGCTTTGCTCGGGCAGTCCGGTTCCCGACGCATCGACACGCTCGTCCACGATCTTGTCGAGTCGTCCACCGGCAGGGACGACATCGTGCAGAGCGCTGGGGTCGGCGGCGCGATGCTGAGCCTGCGCTCGTTCATGTTCGAGCGCGTGTACCTCGGCCCCGAGGCGGACGAGGACCGCCGGCGGGCGACGGAGATCGTCCGCCGGATCTTCGACCACTTCGCCGACCACCCGGAGGAGCTGCCTCCGGACCGCCCCGGAGATCTCGCCGAGCGGGTCACGGATTACGTCGCCGGCATGACCGACCGCTTCGCCCTCGCATGGCGCTGATCAAAGCCGCCTCGATCGAGGCGGTGCGCGAAGCAGCGGATGCGGTCGACATCATCGGCGCCCGAGTGCAGCTCCGGCGAGTCGGCGCCCGCTGGACCGGTCGCTGCCCGTTTCACGACGAGAAGACGCCGAGCTTCTCTGTCAGCCCGGACAAGAAGACGTACCACTGCTTCGGGTGCAAGGCAGGTGGCGACCTGATCCGGTTCGTGCAGGAGACGGAGGGGCTCGATTTCGTCGGAGCCGTGGAGTGGCTGGCCGATCGCTACCGAATCGAGCTCGAGTACGAGGAGGGCGGGAGGCGCGACGAGGGAGAGCGGCGGCGTCGCGAGCGCCTGCTCTCCCTGCTCGAGGACGCCGCGCGCTTCTACGAGCGGTACTTGTGGGAGTCCGCCGCGGGCGAGCGCGTCCGAGCCTACCTCGCCGAGCGCGGGCTCGGCGAGGATGTCTGCAAGGAGTTCCGGCTGGGGCTCTCACCGGGAGGCGACGTTCTGCCGCGCAAGGCGGCCGGGAAGGGGTACGCGCGGGACGAGCTCCTCACCGCGGGTCTCACGAACAGGCGTGGCAACGACTACTTTGGCGCGCGACTGCTCTTCCCGCTCGCCGATCCCCGCGGGCGGATGATCGGCTTCGGAGCCCGTCGCCTCCACGACGGGGACCCGATTGCCGCGAAGTACGTCAACACGCCGGAGACGGAGCTCTTTCAGAAAGGCGCCGTCGTCTATGGGCTCCACCTCGCCCGGCCTGCGATCGCGAAGCAGGACGAGGCCGTCGTCGTCGAGGGCTACACGGACGTCATCGCCCTGCATCAGGCCGGTCTTGGGACCGCAGTGGCGTCGATGGGGACGGCGCTGACCGCGCAACAGCTGCGTGAGCTGCGGCGCCTCTGCTCACGCCTCTTCCTCTGCTTCGACGCCGACAAGGCCGGGCAGGAGGCGACGCTACGGGGGATGGAGCTCGCGTACCGCGAGTTCGCCGAAGTACGCGTGATCGCGCTTCCGAAGGGCTCCGATCCGGCGGATGCGGCGGCCGGTTTCGCGGAGCTGCTCCAGGGCGCCGAGTCCTATCCGCGCCATCGAGTGCGGCTCGAGATCGAGCGGGCTCCGAGCAAAGAGGCGGCGTTCCAGCGCGTGCGGGAGATCGTCGCCGGCTTCGACCGCAACACGGAGGCGATCGACGCCGTCGAGTTCGCCGCCGACCGGCTCGACCTCCCCCGCGACCTCCAGGCCGCGCTCATGCCACGTGCCTCACGGGCGACGGGCGAGGTCTCGCGAAAGATCCTCGAGGCCGGCGATTCACTCGAGCGAAGCGCGCTCGCCGGCTGCCTCGCCCATCCCGGGCTCGTGCGCGCGCTCGCCGAGATCTCGCCCGACCACTTCGTGCTGGAGCTGCACAGGCGGATGCGCGAGGCGCTCGTCCGGCCGAACGGACGCGACGAGGAGCTGGCCCGCTTCGAGGCAGAGCTCGATGCGCTCGCAGCGAAAGAGGGGATCGACGAGCGAACCGGACGGGAGCTCCTCTTGCGGCTGCGCGAGCGTTACCTCAGACGCCAGATCGCCTCCGCCGACCTCGAGCACACGAAGGAGCTGCAGGTCGCGCTCGAGCGGATCCACCAGGCGCTCGGCGAGCTGGGCTGACGGCGCGAACGGCTAGAATTCGCGAGTTCCCTTCCCCGGTAGCTCAATTGGCAGAGCATCCGGCTGTTAACCGGAGGGTTGCTGGTTCGAGTCCAGCCCGGGGAGCTTGAGCACCGCGCAGCGGTGCTCAAGCTGTACCTTCGGGGCCGTCGTCAGGCGGCCCCGAAGCATCTGTAGGGGCCGGATCCCATCCGGCCCGCCGGCGCGCGCAGCTGTGCTCGAGCTGTACGTTCGGGGCCGTCGTCAGGCGGCCCCGAAGCATCTGTAGGGGCCGGATCTCATCCGGCCCGGAGGCGCTGCCCCAGCGGCGCCTCGGAGGTACCCGCTCGTTCTGACACGTAGCGGGCCGACTCGACTCCAGCACACGGCGGGGCATCTCGCGGATTTTGCGGTGGTAGGCTTCCGGCTCAGTCGGCGGAACGGTCGACGTGTTCCCGCGCCTCCCGTTTGGGCTCGAGGGAGGCGTCGATGGCGGAAGGGACCGTGAAGTGGTTCGACGGCAATTCGGGGGTGTTGGCGGACGCCTTGATACCTACTCGACTGTGGGGCCGGGCGTGAACCGTGCCGCCTCGACAGAGCGAGCGAGCCCGTCCATCTGGTGAGCACGCTGCGGCGGGTGGCCATCACTGGTGTGGGAGGCGTCACCCCGCTTGGCAACGACGTGCAGTCGACGTGGGAGGGTGCAGTCGCGGGGCGAAGCGGCGTCGATTTCATCACCGGTTTCGACACCAGCGATTTCCCTGTCCACATCGCCGCCCAGGTGAAGGGCTTCGGTGCGGAAGGGCCCGAGTCGCCGAGAGAGGAGCTCGGGCGCTGCATCCTCTTCGCGCTGTCGGCGGCGCGGGAGGCATTCACCGACGCGGGGGTCGACGGCTACAGGCCAGACCGTGTCGGCGTCGTCTTGGGCTCTGGCATCGGCGGCTTCGGCGAGCTCGCTCGCGAGTACGACGTCCTCAGAGAGCGCGGTCCAGCCCACGTTTCCCCGACCTTCTTGCCCAACGTTCTGGCCGACTCGGCCAGCGGCCAGATCGCGATCGCGCTCGGGATCCGCGGCCCGAACTACGCGGTTGTCTCGGCGTGCGCCACCGGTGCCCATGCGATCGGCTTGGGAGCCGAGCTCGTGCGTCGCGAGACTGCCGAGGCAGTGCTGGCAGGGGGTACCGAGGCGTGTATCCATCCGCTGCTCTTCGGCGGCTTCTGCGCAATGCGCAGCCTCGTTCCCGAAAACGACGAACCTGCTCGGGCCTCGCGGCCCTTCGACGCGACACGGGCCGGGTTCGTGATGGGTGAGGGCGCGGGCGTTGTAGTCCTCGAGGAACTCGACCGTGCTCTTTCCCGGGGAGCAACCGTGTATGCGGAGGTACTCGGCTACGGTGCCTCCAGCGACGCCTACCACATGGCCGCCCCCGATCCGCAGTGCCTCGGGGCTACCGAGATGATGCGGGCGGTGCTCCAGCGAAGCGGCGTCGACCGAAAGCGCGTCGGCTACATCAACGCCCACGGCACATCGACGCCGCTCGGCGACGCAGCCGAGACGAAGGCGATCCGAGACGTCTTCGACGAGCACGCGTACGAGCTCGCCGTCTCCTCGACGAAATCGACAATGGGTCATCTGCTCGGGGCCGCCGGCGCCGTCGAGGCGATCATGAGCGCTCTCGCGATCCACCACGGCGTCATTCCACCCACGATCAACTACCGCAACCCTGACCCGGCCTGCGATCTGGACTATGTCCCCAACGAGGCGCGTGAGTCGGAGATCGACCTCGCGCTCTCCAACGCGATCGGCCTCGGTGGCCATAACGGCTGCCTCCTATTGGGCCGTGTCGACTGACCCGGCCGGCAACCGCGACGCGCATCGCCAGCCCGGCAACGGCAGGTTGCTGGTGAATGACACTGCCTGTGGCCTCCTCGCGAAGGCTGTCGCTGGAGCCTATTCGTGATCCTGACCCGCCTCGGTGTCCCCTGGCTCTGGGGGGCGGACGTCGAGCAGGGTTGGGTCTTCATGCGGTTCAACGTCGTGCCGATCATCACGCGCGGACTGGCACCCGGCTCCTACTCGTACGGGCTCGATCGCATGCCCGAGACAGGCGGTGCGATTCTGGCCGCCAACCATCTGTCCGCAATCGACCCGCCGCTCATCGGCTCGTTCTCCAACCGGGCAATCTTCTACATGGCCAAGTACGAGATCTTGCAGCTGCCGATCGTGGGCGAGGCGCTCACCTGGACGGGCGGGTTCCCTGTCCGCCGCGGCGAGCCCGACCGCGACGGGTTACGCCGGGCCCGCGAGCTCGTACGCGAGGGACACGTGGTCGGCGTTTTCGTCGAGGGGACACGCCAGCGCCTGGGCTACCCCGGAGAGGTGCAGTCGGGCGCGGCCATGATCGCGCTGAAGGAAGGCGTGCCCGTCATCCCGGCTGCGGTCGAGACCTTCGGCTGGTCACGAAAGAACCGCCGGGCGTGCTGCGTGGTATGGGGCGAGCCAATGAGCTTCACCAGAATCGCGAGCAACGGTAGTGGCTACAAGGAAGCCACCGAGATCCTGCGCCTCGAAATCCTGCGCCTCTGGCGGCAAGCCGCCGAGGCAGTCGCCGCCGGCTTCCCGCCCACGCTCCAGGACGGAACGCGACGCTACAGCTGGCCGCGTGCTCGCGAGTTCCACCGCCAACGAACGCCCCGCCGCGCCAGCGGGATCGCCTAGCTCCTCGCCAACCGCTCGCAGCCGAGACATTCGCTGCAGAAGCTCGAGAAGCGGAGGGGCTGGGGTTTCGCCCAGCCCCTCCTGCGACCGGCCTCCCTACGGTGACGAGGTCAAAGGCCGAACGCGAGCGCTACCGATCCTAGTCCGAAGAACAGCGTCTCGCCGTAGTTCTCCTCGACGCCGTCGTTGTCCGTGGCCAGGTAGACCTGGTCATCCGCCGTGACTGCAACGCCTTCGAGCTTGTCGGGGACAGAGATGCTGCGTTGGTCGAGGTCGGTCAGAACGTCCCGCAGCAGGGTCTTCGCGAGCACGGGCAACGGATCCCCGAATGGCGCGAGGGTGACGGATGTGAGGTCGACGCCGTAGATGCGCGTGCTTTGTTCTCGGCCGCCCGGTGTCAGCGGCTGCCAAGCGGTGCTCGACTGCTCGGCAGCTGCTCGAGGATCCGCTCGCGCACACTTCGGTAGACGAGCACCGGCAGGAAGTCGTCGAATCGGGCGCGGGACATCACCTCGCGCAAGCGTTGCCGCCCGGCGCGCCAGACAGCCTCAGGTGCGACCTCCTCGGCGAACTCCCGGCTCAGCGATCGGAGCCCATGCTCGACCTGGCGTTGCACTTGCGGTCTCAGCTTCTGCACGATGCCTCCAAGGGTAGGGCAGCCTCGGCTGTGGAGATACCGCGATCGTCAAAGGCCAAAACCTGTCCACAACTCTCAGTCGGCGGGCGCCTGCCCCGATGCCATCGAGAGCTTGGTCGTACCGCCACACGGCAAGCGAACCCGCGCGAGCCGGCACGTAGGATCTCGCTGTGGACGTGCTGCTCCGTGCGGAGAGCTTGACCAAGCAGTACGGCTCGGTTACAGCTCTCGACCACGTCACGTTCGAGATCGGCGCAACGGTGACCGGTTTGCTCGGCCCGAATGGCGCCGGCAAGAGCACCGCGATCAAGCTCTTCCTCGGTCTCACGAGGCCGACCACCGGGCGCGCCGAGGTGCTCGGCCTGGAGGCGGGTCGCGACGAGCAGGTCCGGGCGCGGCTCGGATACATGCCCGAGCACGACTGCCTGCCCTCGACGGTGAGCGCCGCCGAGTTCCTTACGCATATGGCCGAGACGAGCGGCTTGCCGCCGCGCCAGGCGCGCCTCCGCGCTGCCGATACGCTGCGCCACGTCGGGCTGTTCGAGGAGCGCTACCGTCAGCTCGGCGGCTACTCGGCCGGCATGAAGCAGCGTGTCAAGCTCGCGCAGGCGCTGGTGCACGACCCCGTTCTCGTTCTGCTGGACGAGCCCACGGCCGGGCTCGATCCGCCGGGGCGAGAGGAGATGCTCGCGCTGATTCGCAAGACGCATCGGGAGTTCGGCATCAGCCTGGTCATGTCGTCCCACTTGATGGGAGATGTCGAGCGTACGTGCGAGCGCATCCTCGTGCTCGAAAACGGCCAGGTCCTCGAGGAGGGCGAGACGTCGGCGTTCACCGGAGCGTCCGAGACGCTCTACATCGAGGTCACCGCGCGCAGAGCAGAGCTGGTTGCGGCGCTGGCCGAGCGCGGAGTAACGGCGACGGAGGACGGAAGCTCGTTGGTGGTCGAGGGCGTCTCGGGAGAGGGCTACGACCGGATCCGCGACGCGCTCGTGGCGGCAGACGCACCGCTGCGCCGGCTCGCGCCTCAGCGGCGCACGTTGAGCGAGCTCTTCCAGCCGAGGGAAGCGAACGATGGGGACACGGCGTGAGCGAGCAAGCGTCCGGTCAGGTCTTCGATCTCGGCTTCCGCCGCTACGAGGGGCAGCGTGAGGGCCGGCGCCGTGCCGTGCTCGCCGTTTACAAGGACGGTCTGCGAGCCGCGATTGGTCTTGGACGTGGAGGCAAGGCGAAGATTCTCCCGTGGCTGTTCATCGCGGCGTCGATCATCCCCGCGCTCATTTTCGCGCTCATCGCCGGAGCCGTTGATCGGCTCGCGCCCGGCTTCAGCGCTGATCTGGATCTCCCCTCGCACGCCGACTACTACGCGATCGCGGGCATCGTTCTCTTCCTCTTCGCGGCCGCTGTCGGGCCGGAGCTTTTCTGCCCCGATCGGAGCAACGGCACGATCAGCCTGTATCTCGTCCGTCCGCTGCGAGCGACGGACTACGCGATCGCTCGCTGGGCCGCGCTGACAACGGTGATGGTGCTCGTCGCCTGGCTCCCGCAACTCGTTCTGCTCGCGGGCCTCGTGTTCGGTGCGCCCGACCCGGGATCGTACTTAGCGGATCACTGGTCCGACATCCCGAGATTCTTGATCGCAGGCGTCGTGATCGCGATCTACGTCTCGACGATCACGTCGGCCGCGGCGGCGTTCGCGAAACGCCGCGCGTACGTCGCGGCATTTCTCGTCGGTGTCCTGATCCTCAGCGCAGCGGTGATCAGCGGTCTGACCGAGACGCTCAGCAACAGCACCGGCCGCTGGGTGGCGCTGCTCAGCGTCGGCGACGTGCCCCTCTATGTGAACGACGTGATCTTCGGCGAGCAGACCTCGAGCATCGGGGCGGCGGCCGATCTCTCCAAGATCGTCCAGGTCGGTTGGTTCGTGCTCGTCGTCGCAGCGGCCGGCGCGATCTTCATCGGTCGCTACCGGAAGCTCTCGCTATGAGCGCGCAGGAGGGAGCGCGGGAGCGGACGCCGATCATCTCCGTCAACGACGTCTCGAAGTGGTTCGGAAGCGTCGTCGCGGTCAGCGAGGTGTCCTTCGACGTCTACCCGGGGATCACGGGTCTCCTCGGGCCTAACGGCGCCGGCAAGACGACCTTGCTCCGCATGGTCACCGGCCTCGCCGGCGTCTCGCAAGGCGAGATCAGCGTCTTCGGCAGCGATCCCCGCACCGATCGTGATCTCTATCGGCGCATGGGGGTGATGGTGGAGCACGAGGGGAGCTACGACTTCCTGAGCGGGCGACGGTTCGTCGAGCTTGCCGCGAGGCTTCGCAAGATCGACGGCTGGGCTGCAGCGGCAACGAGATCCATCGAGCGTGTCAACCTCAGCGACGCGGCCGATCGCGCCATCCGCACTTACTCGCGCGGTATGAAACAGCGGATTCGCCTAGCGGCGACGCTCGTGCACGAGCCTGAGGTGCTGATCCTGGACGAGCCGCTCAACGGCGCCGACCCCCGCCAGCGGGTCGAGTTCCAGGAGCTGCTCCTTGCGCTTGCGGATGAGGGACGAACGATTCTCATCTCCTCGCACGTGCTCGAGGAGGTAGAGCGGCTGGCCTCGCGCGTGCTCCTCGTAGTCAACGGGAAGCTGGCCGCCGAGGGCGACTTCCACGCCATCCGCCGGGCGCTCGACGATCGTCCGTATCAGCTGCGCATCCTCTGCGACGCGCCGCGAACGCTCGCCGCCGGTCTGATCGGGCTCGACGCGGTCGACTCCGTCCAACTCGACGACGACACGCTCATCGTCCTGAGCAGCAACGTCGGCGCTCTGCAGGCGACGCTCCCTCGCCTGGCGGTCCAGCTCGACGTGCGCCTCACCGGTGTCGTGCCGCTGGACGATTCGCTCGAGAGCGTCTTCAGCTACCTCGTGGAGACCTAGCAGTGGGCTCGATCTACTTCCTCTCGCTCCGCCAGCTGCAGGGCCGGTGGCGAATCGCTGCCCTGCTCGCCGTCGCGGCGATCCCGCTCGTGCCCGCTCTCATTGCGGCTGCGTCGAGCGACGAGGCAACCGCGCTCGAGCTCGACGACGGGCTGATCAACGGCACCCTTGCCTCGGCAGTGCTGCCCATCCTCACGCTCGTGCTGGCGACGCCGGTCTTCGGCAACGAGCTCGACGACAAGACGCTGAGCAACCTCACCTTGACGCCGGTGCGGCGTTGGCGAATCGTCGCGCCCAAGCTCGCCGCCGCGATCTCCGTCGCCGTACCGCTGATCGTGCTCAGCGCGGTCGTCTCGGTCCTGGTGGCGTTCGAGGGCGCGCAGATCGACGGCGCCGTACGCGCGGCGGCGGCCACCGCGATCGGGCTCGCAATCGGCGCTCTCCTCTATACGGCGATGTTCACGTGGCTCGGGCTGCGCACGAGCCGTGCGCTGGGCGTCGGCCTGCTCTACGTGTTCATCTGGGAGGGGCTGTTCGGGACCTTCGTCGACGGCCTGAAATACCTGAGCGTCCGGCAGTACTCGCTGAGCATCATCCGCCAGCTCGATCCAACCCGATTCGACGGCTCGGGCCAGACCGTCATCGGGATCGAGGCGGCCGCGGTCGGCGCCGCCATCGTTCTCGTCGCCTTCGCGCTGCTGACCGTTCGGCGGTTGCACACGATGGAGGTGCCCTAGGCGGGCGCGAGCCATCCCTGGCCTGAGGAGCAGTACCGCACGCCGGACGCGTCGTAAGCCTGGGCGGGCCGGATGAGAACCGGCCCCTACTTCAGGACGATGCGCTCGGGAAAACGGGGAAGGCCGTCGTCCGGGAGCGGCGCCCACGAAGCCGCGTAGTCGACGAACTGGTGCGCGCTCGGGCGCACACCGGGGTCGCCGTCGAGCACGCCCAGGCGCACGCCCTTCAACTCCGGGTTCTCCGGATTCGTGGTGAACAGCTGGCTGCCGCACTCGACGCAGTAGCTCTTGTGCCAGCCGCCGTCGTCGGGTCGGTACGTGCGCACGGCATCGTCGCCTTGCGTGATCGTCAGCGAGCCCGGCTCGGCCAGCCCGTTCGCCGAGAAGGCAGACCCGGTACGGCGCTGGCAGCGCTTGCAGTGGCAGTAGAGCGCCCGGAGCAGCGGTGCCGATACCTCGAGGCTCACAGCACCGCACATGCAGTGCCCGGTCAATGGCGCGAACTCATGACTCATGGAGTCACATCCTCCTGTGTCGATGGCGGCCGCCCCGGCATGTTCGCAGTGCCGTTCCGGGTCGAGCGTCGCCGCGCCCCTCAGCCGACACGCTCGCCGAGCGCGCCCTTCGTGACCGGCTCGCCGGCGCGGATCAACTCGCGCGCGTCGTCGACCCGACCGAACTGGTTCCACAAGAGCACGCCCCGGGCTCGCCGCTCCTCGTCGACGTAGTAGACGATGCCCGGCTCGTTGATGTCGCCCAGCTCGAGTACCGTGTCGAGCCGCGCGTCGAGCTCGCCGACGGCTTCGTAGCCGAGGTCGAACAGATCGGAGTAGAAGAAAGGCAGGTGGTCGTAGGGCTTGGCCTCGCCGGCCATGTTCGCGCCCACCCGACGGCCGTGGCTCTTCGCGTGGTCCTCGTGCTCGACCCGGAGCTCGGTTGCGAGCGCGGTGACCGGGAACTGGGCGACGTCGCCGGCGGCGAAGACGTCCTTCCGTCCACCGACGCGGCCGAGCGAGTCGACGACGATGCCGTTCGAGACGGGCAGGCCGGCCTCGCTCGCGAGCTCGACGTTCGGCTCGATCCCGATCCCGGCGACGACGGCGTCCGCGTCGAGCGCGCGCCCGTCCGCCAGCGTGACTCGGGCGCCGGCGCCGTGCCGTTCGATCCCGCTGACGGATGCTTCGGGCAGGAGGTTGACGCCACGGTCGCGGTAGTAGTCGATGAGCGCCAGCGAGAGCGTCGGGGGGAAGATGCGAGCGCCGATCCCCGGCTCCGGGAACACGAGCGTCACCGGGCTTCCGTTGAGCGCGAGCGCGGCGGCGATCTCGGAGCCGATGAAGCCGGCGCCGATCACGACGAAGCTGGCGCCGCCGTCGGCGAGCCCGCGCAGGCGGCGGTAGTCGTCGACGGTTCGGAAGTAGACGACGTCCTCGCCGCCGAACGGGAGCCGGCGCGGTCGCCCGCCGGTCGCGAGGAGCAGCCGTTCGTAGGCGTAGGACTCGCCGCGGTCGTCGCGCGCCGTGCGGCCCTTCAGGTCGAGGCCGACGATGCGCCGGCCGGGCTGAAGCTGTGCGCCGAGGTCGGCGGTTCCACGCCAGATCGTGCTCTCGTCCTCGCCCTTCCAGAGAGCCTTCGAGAGCGGCGGTCGCAGGTACGGCGGGTGCGGCTCGTCGCCGACGACCACGATCGGCCCGTCTGGGTCGAGATCGCGTATGCCCGCGCAGGCGGCGTCGGCGGTCAGGCCGCCTCCGACGATCAGGTACCGGGTGGTCTGCATCGCATGCCTCGCTCTCTTCGCTCAGGTCCAGGGGTTGTGGTTGCGTACCTCGGTGAGGAACTCGCGCCGGAGCTCGGGGTCGGCCGCGTAACCGCCGCGCCACACCGTCGTCACCGTCCGCGAGTGCTCCTCGCCGACGCCGCGCATGCGCGTGCAGAGGTGCACGGCCTCCAGGTGCACGGCGACACCGTGGGGCTCCACCAGCTTGTCGAGCGCGTCGGCGATCTGCTCGCCCAGCCGCTCCTGGACGGTGAAGCGGCGGGCGAACAGGCGCACGAGGCGAATCAGCTTCGAGATCCCGATGATCCGCTCGTGCGAGACGTAGCCGACGTGAGCGAAGCCGTGGAACGGCAGCGCGTGGTGCTCGCACAGGGCGTAGAACGACACCGGCCCCTCGACGATCTGGCTGATCAGACAGCCGGCGTCTCGGCGGCACTCGGTCGGGAAGGCCGTGAGCAGCTTGTGGTCGCCGTCGTAGCCGGCGGTCGCGTCGCTGAGCGCCTTCAGGAACCGCTCCGGCGTCCGCTCCGTCCCCGGTGTGCCGAGCTCCATCCCGAGTGCCGCGAAGATCTCCTCCATGTAGCCCTCGTAGCGGAGCCAGTCGGCGTCGCTGATTCGTCGCTCGGGGCCGGGCGGCCACGCCTCGGTCGCCTCCACGGCGACGGACGCCGCTCGCACGGCTCCATTGCTCAGGCCGCCGTGGAGCTCGATCAGCTTGGTGGGCGATTCCTCCTGCATCACGCCCATGTCCCTGTCTCGTCCGCCGCCGGCTTGCGGGCCGCGCTCAGCACGGCCTGCGCTCGCGCTCGTCGAGGGGAGACGAGTACGCGCGCGGCGAGCACGGGCGGGCAGCCCCGCTCCACGAGCTCGATGAGCGCGTGCAGATCGTAGGAGCAGGAGGCTCGCGAGCTCGGCGGCAAGCGCGGTAGCGAAGCCGGCCGCGACGAGCTGACGAGTACGCCACGCGACGACGTCCGGGGCCTCCGCCTCGGGCGCGCGACCCGCGTGCTCGTTCCATTCGCTGCTGTGCGTATCAGTCTTCATGTCTCTTCTGTGTCGCTCCGACCGGGTTCCTTACCCGCATCGGGCGGATCTGCACCTCGGAGTCGCCGAGCAGTCGGCTCGACGGGTAAGGACGCGAGCGTCGGCGACACCAATCCCCTGCCAGTCGTCCACGACCGAAAGGACCTGCCATGGGCAGTCGCGCCCACCGTTCCGTCCCCCTCGCGCTGGCAGTGCTGATCGCCCTCGTCAGCGCGCTGATCGCGCTTGCCTTCGCCGGCGGCCCGGATGCCGCCGCACGCGCCACCGGCCACCAGCCGGCGGCCCACCACGCGGCGACGATCTCGAAGAAGGAGCTCGTGCTCCGTCAGACGATGCGCCGCCTCTGGGAAGACCACATCACCTGGACGCGGCTGGCGGTGATCAGCCTGACGACGGATTCGCCGGATACCGAGGCCACCGTCGGCCGGCTGCTCCAGAATCAGGCCGACATCGGCAACGCGATCAAGCCGTACTACGGCTCCGCGGCAGCCGGCCAGCTGACCGCGCTCCTACGCGAGCACATCCTCATCGCGGCCGACCTGATCGCCGCGGCCAGGGCCGGCGACCAGGCCGCGGTCGCCTCCGAGCAGGCGCGCTGGACCGCCAACGCGGACGAGATCGCGGCTCTACTCTCGAGCGCCAACCCGCGCTTCTGGAAGCTCGACGCGATGAAGGAGATGATGCACCACCACCTCCGCCTGACGACGGACGAGGTCCTCGCGCGCCTAGCGCAGGACTGGACGGCCGACGTCCAGGCCTACGACCGAATCCACCGCCAGATCCTGCACATGGCCGACATGCTCTCGACCGGGATCGTCAAGCAATTCCCCGGACGCTTTCGCTAGTCGCCCCGGACTCTCACGCGCTTCGGCCCCGAGGCGGCTCCGGTCTCCTCGGGGCGGACGCGTTTGGCGCCCGGGTAAGAAATCGAGCGCCGGCGGCGCTAACAAGGCATGGAGAGTCGCGTACGTGACGAGCCCGGCGCGGACGGGGCGCCCTCCGCGGTGGTGGTCGCCGGGGCCGGCGGGGTATGAGCGCGGTTACCGTTCCCAGCGCGGAGATGGAGCACACCTACTCGCGCGCGTCAGCGGACTTGCCCGCACCCGTACGTGACCTCGACGAGGAGTCGCGCGAGTGGTTGCGCACGCTGCGCTCGGACGGCCTGGTCAAGGACCAGGCCCTCGCACGGCTGCACGGGCTCCTGCTCCGCGCGGCGCGCTTCGAGGTCGGCCGGCGGCAAGCGGGGCTGCCCCACCTGCGCGGCGACGAGCTCGACGACATCGCTCTCGAGGCGGCCGACGACGCCCTCATGAGCGTGCTTCAGCGCCTCGACGACTTCCGCGGCGCCAGCCGTTTCACCACCTGGGTGTACAAGTTCGCCCTGCTCGAGGCGGCCGTCAAGCTACGGAGGCGCGCGTGGCAGGGACGGGAGCTGCCGCTCGAGCCGGACACGTGGAGCGCGTTCAGAAGTGCCGGTCTCGAGCCCGACGCCCAGGTCGAGCAGGGGGAGCTCCTGGCCGTGCTGGAGGGCGCGATCGCCGATGTCCTGACACCGCACCAGCGGCGCGTGCTCGTCGCCCTGGCGTTGAACGGCGTGCCCATCGACGTGCTCGCCGAGCGGCTCCACACCACACGCGGTGCGCTGTACAAGACGTTGCACGACGCCCGGCGCAAGCTGCGGCTGCACTTGCACGACCGCGGGCTCTCCCCGGAACCATGGCCGGAGGAAGCACACCGATGACGCAGCCAGATCCGAAGCAAGCGCTCGCCCGTCTCCTCGGCCCCGCCGAGCCGGAGGTGGGCTGCGAGGCGTGCTTCGAGGCGCTCGACCGCTACGTGGAGCTCGAGCTCGCCGGCGAGGACGTCGACGCCGCGATTCCGGGCCTGCGGGCGCACCTCGACGGCTGCCCCGCCTGCCGCGAGGAGCACGAAAGCCTACGCGCGCTCGTCAGCGGCGAGCAGGACGCGTAGCTTGATCGTCGCGTGCGAGCTCGTCCCCGTTCGGGGCGGGCTTGCGAGGGAGAGCGATCAGCTGAAGCGGCAGTGACGCGAGGCACGCGGCCTCGCGCAGGAGCAACGCGGTCGACCAGGGTGACGCCGCGGCGACCGTACGCGTGCGGATGCCCGCGGAGCGCGCCGCGCGTCGCACGAGCGCGGCCGCCCGTGGGCGGTGCCACCACGAGGTCACCACCACGAGCTCGTCGGCACCGAGCTCGCGTGCCACGGAGACGATGCTCGCCGCGTTGCCCACCGTGTGGCGCGCGCCCGAGTCGCGGACGACCGTTACCGCGGGCCCGGCCCACGCGTGGGCCATGAGCTCGGCCTCCGCGGCGGCAGAGCCCCGCCTGGCCCAGCCCGAGAGCACGACCACGTCGCCGGCCGTGGCGATGGCCTGCGCTCCCGTGACGCGGGCCGCGCAGACGGGGTGCAGCGACTCGTGCCGCCGCGCCGAGAAGCCGAGCACGGCGACGACGCGAGTCATCGCTGCCGGCGGCTGCGTCTCCATCCCTCCGCCGCGATGAGCGTCCCGATGACCGTGAGGACGAGCACGACCGCCTTCTTGCCCTGGAGCTTCGACTCCCCGCTCGCCCGCTCCCGCATGTCGACCGCCACCTCCGCCACCCTCAGCCCGGCGTTGTGCAGCCGGATGAGCGCCTCGACTTCCGGAGCCCCGCTCGAGTAGGGCTTCGCGAGGAGCGGAAGCGCCTCCGCGTCCGCGGCAGTCATTCCGCTCGTCGCGTCGCCGAAAGGGCGCCCGAGGCGAACTGCCATGCCGCGGCGAAGGAGCGCCGTGCCGAAACGACGTGTCGGCGAGGGGAGGTAGCGGTAGGCGGGGTAGCCCTCGCCGGACACGAAGCGCGAGCCGACGGCGACGTCGCACTCGCCGGCTCGCACCGTCTGGAGCAGACGGCTGAGCTCGGCGACGGGGTGCTGCCCGTCGGCGTCGATGCGGCCGACGAGCTCGTACTCGTGCTCGCGCGCCCAGTCCCAGCCGGCGGCGATCGCAGCCCGCAGGCCGCGATTCTCTCCGAAGGAGAGGACGTGCGCTCCGTGCGCGCGCGCCACCTCGGCGGTTCGGTCGGTCGAGCCGTCGTCGATGACGAGGACGTCCGCCTCGGGTAGCCCCGCCCCGAGCTCGTCGAGGACCGCAGGCAAGTTCGCCTCCTCGTTCCAGGCCGGGACGAAGACGAGGGTTTCCGGGGCGCGTGCCATCCGAAAGAGCGTACCCTGCCGCCCTCGGTCGGCCGGCTAGGGCTCGCCCGGAGCTCCGCGGGCGCTCAGTCGCCGACGACCTGCACGAGCCAGCGCCGCTCGCGCGAGCGGTCGAGCTCGATGAAGAGCACGCGCTGCCAGGTGCCGAGGCAGAGCTCGCCCTCGCGCAGCGGAATCGACTCCCCGGCCGGTCCCATGAGCAGGGACATGCAGTGCGAGTGGCCGTTGCCGAACTCCAGGTCTTCGGGCGGCTCGCTCTCGTTGCGGAGATCCCAGTCGTCGTGGGCGTAGTACTTCTCGCTCGGAACGAGCCGGCGCATGAGCCGGCTGAAGTCCTCGAGCAGGCCCGTCTCGAACTCGTTGATGCGCACGCAGCAGGTCGTGTGAGGCGAGAAGACGCAGACGATGCCGTTCTGGATCCCGCTCTCCTCCACGGCCAACCTCACCTCGTCGGTGATGTCGCGCACCTCCAGACCGTGCTCTGTCCGCACTCGGTGCTCGATCTGGAAGACTGTCACGAGTTCGGCCTCCTCCGGGTCCTCGTCGCTGCTGCTTCCCGGGGGACAGGGTGCCTCCCTGCCCCGCTTGCGGGCAGTCTCGACGCGCAAGGGTACATCACGCGGAGGTCGGTGCGGCGGCCAAGGGACGGCCGGTGGCTCCTCGACGCGGAGCGGCAACTGCGCCGCAGTCGCCGCTGGTCGTGCACGGCCTGCCCGACGCCGGCACGGCGCGGATCGCCGCTTTCGCGTTCAACCCGCTCTACCGCGCGGACCCGGAACGCGAGTGGCCGATGGCGTCCTCGGCCGCCTACTGGGTCGATCAGTAGGCGGGGAGCCCTCGCAGCCGGGTGGGGGCGGAGTTCGTCACCGCCCCATACCAGGCGTTATCCCGGGCGCTAGGCTCCTCCGTGGGCCCGTAGCTCAGCGGTAGAGCAGCGGACTCATAATCCGTCGGTCCCTGGTTCGAATCCAGGCGGGCCCATTCCGAGCCCCATGGCTGCTCAGAAACGGCGTGGTTGAGCCAAATAGGTGCGACTTAGGAGCCACCGGGGAGCAGGGCGTGCTCCCCTCGGTGCTCCCCCCGATCTCGAGGGGTTCGGGCTCGCCCATCTCTGGGCCCTCTCGGGTGAGGGTCGTTCATCGGGCCCGAGGCCCGCGTAGGGCGCAGCCAAACGCGCCGGCCGGCGGCGTGATCGTGCCGCTCACTAGCTTGGCGAGTCACGTCGGAAGCTCGCGACGATGTAGATGTTCGACGGGCTGGCGAAGGAGAGGAAGGTCTCAGAGAGACTCGCACGGTGGTAGGGTGGGTGCCTTGCCTCGCCGCAACTGCCTGGCGAGCAATCTTTTCCGGCCTTAGCAACCGGTCGGCGTTGTAGCTGACGCCCATTGTGGTCAGCGGAGGCGCTGGACATCGGGGCCGACCGTGTGTCTGGTTCTTAACGACGACAGGGACGGAGGTTTGACATGGTACAACACCGACCGAGCTGAGTCGAGCGAACGAAGAGGAACGAGTGATGACCGATGCATCGCTGGATGAACTCGGTCCCGTTGACTACCTCGTCGTCGAGTTTCCGGCGGGAGCGAGCAACTTCACGGGCGAGATGGCCAAAGAGCTGCTCGCGTTGGTCGACTCCGGGACGATCCGCGTGATCGACATCCTGATCCTCACCAAGAACGAGGACGGTGTCCGTCGAGGCGATGGAGCTTTCCGATATCGAAGAGCTCGGGCGAGCTGCAAGCAGCTCGAGGCCGAGCTGGCGGAGCTGTTGGCCGCGGAGGATGTCGAGCACCTCGCCGCTGCCATGGAGCCGGGAAGCACTGCCGGGGTGCTGATCTGGGAGAACCTGTGGGCTGCGCCATTCGCTTCGGCGGCGCGCCGTTCGGGCGGTCAGTTGATCGCGAACGGACGGATTCCTATTCAGGCGATCATCGCCTCCATCGAGGCCGATGAAGCGTCTGCGAGCGAAGGAGACTGAAATGCCGCTCAGAGCAGCACGTGTCGGAAGAGTTGGCGTCATCGGCCACCCGGTGGCGAAAACCGCGGTAGTGGCCAAGGCCGTTTCGCCTGGCCCTTCGCCGGTTGCGAAGACCGCGGTGGTGGCGGCGGCCGTCACACCTGGGAGGGTGGGGCGCCGGCGCATCTAGCTCCGAGCCTCACTTCTTCGGCCGGATCAGCGCTCACCCGAGCGGGCAGGAGAGCCCGACGTGGCGGAGCGACTGTGGACGGCCAGTGGTCAGTTCGACGGTCGTCCAGGTCTCGCAAACGTGCACGGAAAGGGTGGTAGGAGTTGAGTCCCTCCCAGATCCAGAGAGATGTGCTTCCAATCCCTGACCGGCGGTATGGCGGGGCGTTGCCCTTGGACGCGAAGGACCCGGAGGCGACGTTTCCGCCGATTGAGCCTCTACAGCCACCGGCGGGCGCGCCCAACGTGCTTGTGATCTTGCTCGACGACGTCGGCTTCGCCGCGTCGAGCGCGTTCGGCGGGCCGTGCGCGACGCCGACGGCTGAGCGGCTGGCCGGGAACGGCCTGAAGTACAACCGCTTCCACACGACGGCGCTGTGCGCCCCGACGCGGGCTGCCTTGCTGACCGGGCGCAACCACCACTCGGTGGGAATGGGGGTCATCACGGAGCTCGCCACCTCGGCGCCCGGGTACAACTCGATTCGCCCCAATACCTGTGCTCCGCTAGCGCAAACGTTGCTGCTGAACGGCTATTCGACGGCGCAGTTCGGTAAGTGCCACGAGGTGCCGGTCTGGCAGACGAGCCCGATGGGCCCCTTCGATGCCTGGCCGACCGGTGGCAGCGGCTTTGAGTACTTCTACGGCTTCATCGGCGGTGAGACGAACCAGTACTACCCCGCCGTCTACGAGGGCACGACGCCGGTGGAGCCGGAGAAAACGCCCGAGGAGGGCTACCACTTCACCGACGACATGACCGACAAGGCGATCGAGTGGGCGCGCCAGCAGAAGTCTCTCATGCCCGACAAGCCGTTCTTCATGTACTTCGCACCGGGGGCCACGCACGCCCCACATCACGTGCCGACCGAGTGGTCGGACAAGTACAAGGGACGTTTCGACCAGGGCTGGGACGCGTTGCGCGAGGAGATCCTGACTCGCCAGAAAGAGCTAGGAGTCGTGCCCGCGGAGACGGAGCTGACCGCTCGGCATGAGGAGATTCCCGCCTGGGACGACATGCCGGATGGTCTCAAGCCGATTCTCGCTCGCCAGATGGAGGTCTACGCCGGCTTCCTCGAGCACACCGACCACCACATCGGTCGGCTCGTCGATGCCCTCGAGGACCTCGGCGTGCTCGAGGACACGCTCGTCTACTACATCATCGGCGACAATGGGGCGAGCGCCGAGGGCACGATCAACGGCAGTTTCAACGAGACCTTGATCTTCAACGGCGCCGCCGCGCTCGAGACGCCCGAGTTCATGGCCGCGCGCATCGACGACTTCGGTACACCGAAGGCGTACAACCACTTCGCGGTCGGCTGGGCGCACGCGATGGACACGCCCTACCAGTGGACGAAGCAGGTCGCCTCGCACTGGGGCGGAACGCGCAACGGCACGATCGTCCACTGGCCGGGCGGCATCGCAGCGCGCGGCGAGGTTCGCTCGCAGTTCCACCACGTGATCGACGTCGCCCCCACCGTGCTCGAAGCTGCCGGACTGCCCCAGCCGACGGCCGTGAATGGTGTAACTCAACGTCCGATCGAGGGCGTCAGCATGGCCTATTCGTTCGACGGCGCGACCGAACCTGGACGCCACGAGACGCAGTACTTCGAGATGTTCTGTAACCGTGGCATCTACCACGAGGGCTGGACGGCGGTCACGCGCCACTCGACGCCCTGGGTGGTTGGGGTGAGCTTCCAGCGCTCGACGACGACGTCTGGGAGCTTTACGACACGAGCACCGACTGGAGCCAGGCGCGCGATCTCGCCGCCGAGATGCCGGAGAAGCTGGCGGAGCTGCAACAGCTCTGGCTGGAGGAGGCGCGGAAGTACAACGTGCTCCCGCTCGACGACCGGCGCATCGAGCGCTTCAACGCCGAGCTCGTCGGCCGCCCGGAGCTCGTGAAAGGAAACTCACAGCTGCTCTTCGGCGGCATGGGCCGCCTCAGCGAGAACAGCCTCATCAGCATCAAGAACAAGTCCCACGCAGTCACGGCGGAAATCGTCGTGCCCGAGGCGGGCGCCGAGGGCGTGATCATCGCCCAGGGCGGCGCCTTCGCCGGCTGGAGCCTGTACGCGAAAGATGGGCGTCCAACCTACTGCTACAACCTGCTCGGCCTGCAGCGCTTCAAGATCGAGGCCGACGCCGCGATCCCGCCCGGAACGCACCAGGTGCGCATGGAGTTCGCCTACGACGGCGGCGGCCCCGCCAAGGGCGGCACCGTCACGCTCTACCTCGACGGCGACAAGATAGGTGAGGGCCGCGTCGAGGGAACTGTGCCGCTGCTCTTCTCCGCGGACGAGACCGCCGACGTCGGACGAGACACCGCGTCCCCGGTCAGCGACGACTACGACGGCGAGAGCAGCGTCTTCACCGGCACCGTCAACTGGGTCCAGATCGACCTCGGCGAGGACGCAGAAGACGCCGACCACCTCATCACACCCGAGGAGCGACTCCGCGTCGCAATGGCCCGCCAGTAGGCGCCACGGGCGACTTGTGGGCGGGCCGCTGCCATACGGACCCGCCCAGCCCCTGTCGCTCGTCGCACATTCGACACGGCGGAATCGCCGAGGGGCTGTAAGCAAGCCGCGCGGGCACCGGAATAGAGACCGGGCGTTTTCCTTGGGCTGGGCCCGGGTGGAGCGCGGCCGCGCGACCCTGGAACGAAACATACGGTTCGGGCAAATCGGCAGGCATGACGGGCTTCCCGGGTCCTTCTTTGCCTGGATGCCGACCGCGCAGGAGTGTCTGACCTCATGCCGTTCGAACTCGGCAGCGCAGTTTTCGCACAAGTCAGCCAGATCGACGAGGAGGGCGTGGAACGCCAGGGCGGCTGGGTTCGGCGCGCGCTGGCAGGAAGGTCGATCGGCCGTCGTGTCAGATGCAAGACGGTTTGGTGCATCCGGAACCGTTCGTGTGTAGCGTTGCGCGTCGATGTCGTACGAGGAGACCGTTCACGATGCGGTCAAGGTTGTCGAGGCCGTGGGGGCGTCGATCATGGTGTTCGGTGGTCTCGTGGTCTTCGCGATCTATGTGCCGCGCATGCTCAGCCCTGCGAGGAGGCCGGGCTCTTACGAGGCGCTTCGTCGCCAGCTAGGTCGGTGCATCTTGCTCGGCCTCGAGGTGCTGATCGTGGCCGACATCGTCCTGACGATCATCGTCGAGCAGACGATCGAGAGCGTTGCTGTGCTGGGCGTGATCGTGGTTGTACGGATCTTGCTCAGCTTCTCGCTCGAGGTCGAGATGGACGGTATGTGGCCGTGGAACCGTTGGCGTCGCGCTGAGCGAGACTCGGATTCGTAGGGTCGGCGCCGCGTCCTCTCCGACCACGGCCAGACGCAAGGGACGACGTTCAAGCAGCGCAACGGCAACACGCCGGCCAACGCCACCTTGACCGTGCTGCCCCGGGGGGACGCAATCGTTCGACCCCCGGCCGTTGGCGCGCTGAGAAGAGCCTCTCTGTCGAGCTCACCAAGCCAGCGAGCGGCACGACGGCGCCGGCCGGCGCGGTTGGCTGGTCTCGGCTGGCAGCGCCGAGGCCTCAGCCCCCTCGCAGTGGCGGCTGTGGGCCCCCGGCCGCCACGGACTCGTACGGCCCGCCGGGAGCCAGTCCCACCCGACTCCCGCGGCGACCGCGGACGACGATGGCTCGACGACCATCGCGTTCGGCCCGGAAAGGCCGACAGCTTGCCTGGGTCAGCCGGCGGGTTCGAGAAAATCGAGTGCGCCGGGCGTCTCCCCGCTGGGAAGGACGGACGTCTCATAGACAGAGGCGAGCTCCTGGCCGAGGGACCTGAGCGCGGCCATCGTCGCGGCTTGCAGGTTCGCTCCGAGGACGCCGCAGCCGATAAGCGGACCGATGTCGGACATCGGCGCGATGCCACCGTCGAGGTTCGAGCGGACGATCAGGTCACCGCACCAGAGGCGTTTTCTGGGATTGCTCAGGGTGTGCCACGGCCAGGCCCGTTCCTCTCGAGCGTCGTAGCCGTACCAGTAGAGCAGCTTGAAGCCGAGTTCGATGAGGTCCGAGGCGAGACTGACGGCGGAGAGTCCGCGCTCGGTCTCGGCGAGTGGGTCGAACGGGTCGATGTGGACGAATGCGTCCGCCGCGTTTCCGTTGTAGTGGCGGCTTGCCTCCTGGATGGTTGCCAATCCGTCTGCTCTTGCGCAGTGAACTCGGTCGGTGAGACGGAGTGCCGACGCCGCTTGGCTCAGGCTGCTGACGCTGTCCGGGTCGAGGTCACAGAGGACGTACTCGGCGCGGTTTCCGAGGAGACGCATCGCGAGCAGCGGCGAGGCTGGGTAGCTCGGCGGGACCTCGTCGCCCTGGGCGAGACTCTTGAGTTCCTTGTAGTAGCGTGACCGGGCAACAATCGGGCTGCGGCCGCCGCTCTCCAGGAAGCCGTAGACGCCGTAGTCACGGGCTGGCGAGTGGCTCAAGGGGTAGCTGGCTGAGCCAGCGTGAGTCTCCCAGTAGTGGAGGGGCCGCTCGGCGGCAAGCGTCTCCGCGAGGACGACGTGCTTCCAGACGTCGCCAAGATTTCCGAAATGTCGATTCGCCATGAGTGGTTATCCCCTTGCGATTCCGGATCTAGCCACATCCATACGGTAGGCGGTGGAGGGCCAAGACATGCCTAGCTCACGGCGTCCGAGGCACGGATCACTCCTTCGTGAGCAGCAAGCCCATGTCGATCAGGTCCCAGAGGTCACCGTTCGCTCGTCGGACCTGCTTCCGGCGCTGTCCTTCTACCTCGAACTCGAACTTCCGATAGAGCGCAATCGCTGCCTCGTTGTGCGGGAAGACGCTGAGCGACAGCTTGTGCAGTTCATGCTCACGGGCCCAGTCGATTGACGCTGCGACGAGTGCAGATCCGACGCCGCGACCACGCCAATCGCGAGCGACCAACATTCCAATCTCCCCGTAGCCGAAGTACGGTCCTTCGACCCAAATCCCGCCGACGATCTCGTCACCGGCGTCCGCCACGATTGTCGCGTCGAGCTCGAACGCTACCGCGCGAGGCTCAACATCGACAGGTGGCTCGGCGGCGATTCCGTCTCGCTCCTCGGCGACCGCGGCGAACAGCCTTGCTAATGGCACTCGATCCTCGTCCTGCGCGGGACGGATCACGAACAGCCTTTCCGACACACGGAGATAGTGTCAGGTGCCGCGCTAGAGGCGTGGCGAATCCACCGGGGGCTTGGGCCACACCGATCCGGCCTTCACGTTGCCGTGCTACATCTGGGCGGTGCCGGAGGACATGCCGGAGATCACGTTCTTCGGAGATCACGTTCTTGGACAGTCCCGACGGGGCAACAGGCGGGGCAACCAGCGCTGCCGAGACGGGCCGAAACGAGGAGGGGCGGCGCTTCGCGCGAGACCTGGTGGTCGGCCGGTTCGCCAGCCGCGCCGAGAGCCACCGAGGCGGCGGCTGGAAGCTCATAATCCGTCGGTCCCTGGTTCGAATCCAGGCGGGCCCATCCGTTGTCGTAAGCACAACGATGTTGCTGCTCAGGAGCCCTTTTGCGTGTCCGGTCGTATGACTATGCGCGCCCGCCGCATGAGAAGCGCCGGCTGGGTCCCCGGCTTGACATTCACCCTGCGACTGGAGAGGGTTGGTTGACCTGATGACGCAGGCCGCGTAGCGCCAACTTCTTCGGCCGGTGGCCGCGCACGTGCCGCCAGGTGACGGCGAGGCGGCCCTCCAGTTCGAGGAGCCGGTCCCAGAGTCTCACGATTGAGGAGGGGCTTGCCGCGGGCGGTTCACCTCTCCACCGTCGCGCGTTTTCCGCGTCCTGCTAGACGTGTGCCGGCTGCGGCTCCGGCTCCTCGACCTCCTCCATCGCCTCTGCGGCTCCCTTGTCGATGTCGAAGGTGAGCTGGACGTCGTCGTAGTCGACGCGAACGCGATCGTCCGGCTGCAGCGCTCCGCTCAGCAGCAGCCGCGAGACCTCGTTCTCGAGCTCGCGCTGAATCGCACGACGCAGCGGCCGCGCGCCGAACTCCGGGTCGAAGCCGATCTCGGCCAGGTGCTCGACGGCCTCGTCCGAGAACTCGACCTCGATGTGCTGCGCGCGCAGGCGCCTCGCAGCCCGGTCGAGCATCAGCCGCGTGATCTGCTTGAGCTGCTCCAGTCGTGAGCGCCTGGAAGACGATGATCTCGTCGATCCGGTTGATGAACTCCGGCCGGAAGCTGTGCCGGAGCACCTCCATCAGGTCCTCCTTCAGCTCGTCGAACGAGCCGCTCTCCTTCCGCGCGAAGGCCTGGATGCGATCGGCGCCGAGGTTCGAGGTCATGATCAGGATCGTGTTCTTGAAGTCGACCGTCCGGCCCTGCGAATCGGTGAGCCGGCCGTCGTCCAGGATCTGGAGCAGGATGTTGAAGACGTCTGCGTGCGCCTTCTCGATCTCGTCGAACAGGAGCACCGCGTAGGGCTTGCGGCGGACCGCCTCGGTCAGCTGTCCGGCTTCCTCGTGGCCGACATAGCCGGGTGGCGCGCCGACGAGCCGGCTGACGGTGTGCCGCTCCTGGTACTCGCTCATGTCGAGGCGGACCATCACGTCCTCGCTGCCGAACAGCGCCTCCGCGAGTGTCCGCGCGAGCTCCGTCTTGCCGACGCCGGTGGGTCCCAGGAACAGGAAGCTCCCGTCGGGACGGCTGGGGTCGGCGAGCCCGGCGCGGGCGCGGCGAACCGCCTCCGCGACGGCCTCGACGGCCTCGTCCTGACCGACGACACGCTCATGCAGGCGTTCCTCGAGCTTCAGGAGCCGGTCGCGCTCCTCCTGGGTCAGCTGTGACACCGGGATGCCCGTGCGCCGCGACACGATGTCGGCGATGTCCTCGACCGTGACCTCGGGCGCCCGCGAGCGGGCCTCCTTCCGCCCCTCCTGCTGGGCGCGGCGCTCGTCGATCTGCGCCTTCAGCTCGTCCGCCCGCTTGTAGTCCTCGGCCGAGATCGCCTGGTCGCGCTCGCGCCCCATGTGGCGGAGCTCCTCCTCGGCTGCGCGCGTGTCCTCCGGCTTCGCCTTCGACCGGAGCCGGACGCGGGCGCCCGCCTGGTCGATCAGGTCGATCGCCTTGTCGGGCAGGAAGCGGTCGCGGATGTAGCGATCGGACAGCTCCGCCGCTGCGACGATCGCCTCCTCCGTGATGCGCACGCGATGGAACGCCTCATAGCGGTCCTTGAGGCCGGTGAGGATCTCGATCGTCTCCTCGACCGTCGGCTCCGAGACCAGCACGGGCTGGAGACGCCGCTCGAGCGCGGGATCCTTCTCGATGTTCTTCCGGTACTCGTCGAGCGTGGTCGCGCCGATCATGTGCAGCTCGCCGCGCGCGAGCGCCGGCTTGAGCATGTTGCCGGCATCCATCGCGCCCTCGGCCGCTCCCGCGCCGACGACGGTGTGGATCTCGTCGATGAAGACGATCAGGCTGTCCGCGTTCTCGGTGATCTCGTCGATCACGCCCTTCAGGCGTTCCTCGAACTCGCCCCGGTACTTCGTGCCGGCGATCATCCCCGCCATGTCGAGCGCCACCAGGCGCTTGCCGGTGAGCGTCTCGGGCACGTCGTCGTTGACGATCCGCTGGGCGATGCCCTCCACGATCGCGGTCTTGCCGACGCCGGGGTCGCCGAGCAGCACCGGGTTGTTCTTCGTGCGGCGCGAGAGGATCTCGATCGTCTGCTCGATCTGATCGGCCCGGCCGATCACGGGATCGAGCTTCCCCTGGCGGGCCTCCTCCGTGAGGTCTCGGCCGTACTCGTCGAGCGTCTTTGTCGTGCTCGCCGGGCGCCCACCCGCCTCGCCGCTCTCGACGCCGCGGATGACCGCGCCGCGCAGCTTCGTGTGGCTGATCGCGAATCGCTCGAGCAGCTCACCCGCCTCGGTCTCGGTGTCCTGGGCCAGGGCGAGCAGCACGTGCTCGGGCCCCACGTACGACGCGCCGATCTGACGCGACTCCTCGTAGGCGGCCAAGAGCGCAGCCTTCGCGTCCGGCGACAGCGACGGCGCAACGTCCGTGCGCTCCTTGACGTCTGCTTCCTCCTCGATCTGCGCCGCGATCGCGGCGGCATCGGCGCCGACCTGCTGCAGCACGTGCCGGACAACCTCGTCCTGGGTCGCGGCCCAGAGCAGGTGTGTCGAGTCAACGTCCAGGCTGCCCCATTCCATCGCCTTCTGCGCGGCATGCTGGAGCAGTCGGCGGGTGGCGTCGCTGAAGTACTGCGTCACGTCGATCTGCTCGGCCGGGCGGCGCGGGCGCGTCGTGGTCGTGCCACCGGCGGCGCCCGGCGTGCGGCTGCCAAGGCCGCTGTCGCCGAAGAAGTCGGAGAAGAACTCGTCGAAGAGACTCCTGCCACCGAACGGCGACCGCCCTGCCCCGCGGCTCTGACCCTGAAGCTCCCGCAGGTGCTCTTCGCAGACGGCGATCGTCCGCTCCTCGCCGTTCTGCCTGATCCGCACGCTTGCGACGGCGGGCCGACGCCCGTCGATCTCGCACATCGTGGTGGCCATGAAAACCTCCTCGCAGCGGGCGCTTCGGCGCGCGAGGGGTTGGCGCACGAAGGCGCCCGCCTAGGTGGAGAAAACGCGTCCCCGGAAGTGTGCACCGCTTTCCAGCCGCTGAAACATCCTCAAGCACACAGCGACAGCCCCTGCGTGGCGGCTGCACCGCGTCAAAGCCAGTCAGGCATCTCTTGCACGCGGCTATCCACGACAGAAGACGGATGCGACAGTACGGATGTGAACAAGAAGGAACGAAGGCGTCAAGCCGGCGGGACGCCGACGCGGCGCGAGACGCTAGAGGTCGATGCGCTCCTCGCCGACCTCGACCGCGGGCGCGAAATGTTCGAGGCGGCCGAGCGACGCGCACGCACGTATCTCGTTCGTCGCGGGGTAATCGATCAGACGGACCGCGATCTCACGTCACTCCTGCGCGAATGCCTTCCTGCGCAAGATGCCGATCCCGCACCGCGAGGGTCTCGCGGTTGATCGTGAGCTCAAGCCCCTGTGCGTGGGCGGTGGCGAGGCGCGCGGGCGGCTCAGTTCAAGAGTTCTGATCCCGCCCAGGCCCGGTTTAGCCAGGCCTTCAGCGCCCCAGGCTTCGGGATCGCCTCGCTCTACGCAGCGCGAGAGGCCGCCTACGCGGGAATCGCCTCACCCCCAGACATGGAATGGAGGCCGAAGATTCCTCACCACGTCCTCGTAGGCCAGCGCGCGGCGAATGGAGCTTTGTGCGTCGAGGCATCGGAATCCACAATCGTTCGCCTCACCCGCAGCCTCGCGCAGCTCCCATCCCGCCGCGACTTGGTCAGACGCCGGTCGCGGCCGGCGCTGCTTCTCGTACGCTGAACTCGTCTTCGAGCCGAAGGAGTCACATCGACGACAGCCAGATCCATCGGACGATCGAACCGCCTTTGGCCGATGCGCACCGGCTCTGGGAGCAGCAGGCGAGCGGCGAGCACTCGGAAGCCGACCGGCGCAGGGATGCGGAGCTGACAGAAGCCCCGGACACGTGCTGGGACCGCCTGCGACGGCGCCGAGCGCGTCGGGAGGCCGGACTCGAACCGGGCGCTGCGCCTATGCGAGACGAATCGGTCGTCGAGAGCTACGAGCAGTAGCGATGAGCCCGGTCCGGTCCGCCGTCACGGTCATAGGCAGGCGCTTCGAAGTCGGCGACCACCGGCTGCGCGACTTCCTGACAAGGGCGGCGCAGCCGCACGAGTGGCTCGAAGCCGGCACACCCGAAGCGGATCGCCTGCTCGCATCGATGGGGCTCGTCGAGGCGCCGCTGCCGGTCGTCCTGGACGGAGGCCGGGCGTATGTCGGAGCCACGGTTGAGACACTGGCGTCAGCCTGGAACCTCACCACCGCACCGAAGCGCTCACACTACGACCTGGCGATTGTCGGCGCCGGACCGGCGGGGCTCGGAGCGGCGGTGTACGCCGCCTCTGACGGGCTTGCGACGATCGTGCTCGAACGCGACCTTCCAGGCGGTCAGGCCTCGCATACCTCGATGATCGAGAACTTTTTTGGTTTTCCGGAGGGGATCGGCGGTGCCGAGCTCGCTCGCCGAGCGGGCCGCCAGGCCGAGCGGTTCGGAGCGGAGCTCGTGTTCCTGCGCGAGGCCGTCGGCAGCCGTCCAGGTGCCGACCCGCCGGTGATTCTCCTCGACAGCGGCGTGGAGGTCGCGACCTCGGTCGTAATCGCGGCGACGGGGATGGATTGGCGACGGCTCGAGGTGGAAGGCGTCGACGAACTGATCGACCGCGGCGTCTACTACGGGGCCGGTCGCAGCGAAGCTCCCCAATGCTCCGGAGAGAGCGTCGCCGTCGTAGGGGCGGGTAACGCCGCAGGGCAGGCTGCGTTGAACCTCGCCGACGCCCGGGCGAAGGTGACGATGATCGTGCGCGGCGACCGGCTCGCCAAGAACATGTCGGCCTACCTCGTCGCCCGGATCGAAGCGCATCCTCTGATCGACGTGCGGCTCGGCAGCCAGGTGACCGCTCTGCGGGCCGAGGACGGACATCTCGCCGAGGTCGACATCACCGGCCCGGCAGGCAGGGATGAAACGCTGCGCGTCACCACCCTGTTCATATGCATCGGCGGCAAGCCGCACAGCGAATGGTGCGCCGCCGAGGGGGTGCGGACCAACACCGCGGGCTACATTCTCACCGGGCTCGACCTGCTCGACGACAGCGGCAGGCGTCCCGCAGCCTGGCCGCTCGACCGCGATCCGCTACCGCTCGAAACCAGCCGGCCCGGCGTCTTCGCGGCCGGCGACGTCCGATATGGCTCGACCAAGCGCGTCGCAGGCGCCGTCGGCGACGGAGCGATGGCGGTGGCGCTCGCCTACAGATACCTGGAGCCGCGAGCAACCGACAACTAGCCAGCCGCGTCGAGCCGGGACGAGCAATTCGACCCCTCTCTACGTGGAACGGGTCATCCCTAGCGCGGTCCCCGAACTTCCCGCCCGCGGGAGGAATCCGCCTCTGCGAGCGGGATCGGTCTACGTCGGTCTACGCTAGTCCGGGCTCCGGGGTCGGCTCATAATCCGTCTGTCCCTGGTTCGAATCCAGGCGGGCCCATCCGTTGTCGTAAGCACAACGATGTTGCTGCTCAGGAGCCCTTTTGCGTGTCCGGTCGTATGACTGTGCGCGCCCGCCGCATGAGAAGCGCCGGCTGGGTCCCCGGCTTGACATTCACCCTGCGACTGGAGAGGGTTGGTTGACCTGATGACGCAGGCCGCGTATCGCCAAATGGTGTTGAACGAGTGGACCGACGCGGGCACTGTGGGGGCCTGGCGGCGCTGGCACCCGAAGATCGTCGTCCAGCAGGAGTTGATGAAGGAGGCGCTGCTCGCGCACGCCGACATCCAACCGGGTATGGAGGTTCTCGATCTCGCGTCCGGCACCGGCGATCCGGCCATCACCATCGCCGGCCTCGTCGAGGACGGGCACGTGACTGCCTCAGACCTCAGCCCCGCCATGCTCGAGGCGTGCACCGAGCACGCCCGTGAGGCGGGGCTGACCAACCTCACCTGCCAGCAGGCCGACGCCGAGTCGCTGCCCTTCGCCGACGACAGCTTTGACCGGGTGACCTCACGTTTGGGCATCATGTACTTCGTCGACGTCCAGACCGCGCTCGCCGAGATCATGCGCGTGCTCAAGCCCGGCGGCGTCGCCACGTTCCTCGTCTGGGGACCCGCCGAGGAGAGCCCCTACATCGTCTGCGGGATTGGTCCATTCATGCAACGGCTCAACCCGCCCCCGCCCCCGCCCGACGCGCCAGGCCCGCTGCGTTTCGCTGTCGCCGGCTCGCTTTCCGGCGAGTTGACCGCCGCCGGCTTTGTGTCCGTCCGCGAGGAGCAGCGCACCGTCGATCTGCCCTGGCCCGGGCCGCCCGACGAGCTCTGGCAGCATCTCTACGACGTGGCTGTCCCGATGCGGCCACTCTTCGATGGCCTACCGCCCGCGGAACGCCAACGGGCTGTCGCAGAGGCGGTGGCGGGCTACCGGCAGTATTACGACGGCGAGCACGTCAACGTCCCCGCCGCAATCATTGTCGCGTCGGGCAGGGTCACCCTCGCCGCGCCCAACCACTAGCTCTGTCGCGTCCTCTTCCGCACTAGTGAACTGCGCCGCCGCGGCGAGCCCGGGCGCCGACGGTCAGTCGAGCTCGAGGGCGTCGGCCAACGAGGGTGCCGTGGTTTGCGCACCGCCACGTTCCGCCGCGCCTGCACCGGTTGGAGCGGCGGCGCGGTCTCGTGCGTCCCGCTCGGCGGGACGTCCTACGCCGTCCGCCGCGCGGGCCACCCCCGTCGTTGACGGTGATCGAGGGCATCCAGGGTGGGACCGAAGTGGGACCCGGAGGGGACGAGACGGGCGGGGATCGGACTCGGCCCGGACGGCCGTGAAGCGGCTCTCGGAGCGGGTTCGGTCTACGTCTATCTACCTCCGTCCGGGCTCCCGCCCCGGCTCATAATCCGTCGGTCCCTGGTTCGAATCCAGGCGGGCCCATCCGACAAGTCGCGCTTCTCCCCATTTAGAGCGAAATCCCTGCAAATCGGCGTAACCGCATTTGTGCCGTATGTGTCAGACATGCCGGGTTTGCTCACTTGGTGCTGTCCCCGTGCTGTCCCGGAGAACAGGCCCGAACCGGCGCTACACTGGCGCCGTGGCCGCCACCGTCGGGGCAGAATTGCTCGCCCCGTTCGCCCAGGCCGGCATCGTCGAGCACAGCAGCCACGGCTGGCGCCTGACCGAGGCCGGCGAGCGCCGCTACGGCTGTGCGCTGCGCAAGCTCGACGGGCGCTGCCTGGAGCTCGAGCAGGCTGGCTGCCCGTGGCCGGAATGGGCGCTCACGCTCGCGCTGATCGAGGCCGGGCGCGCCCCGGCCTGGGGGACGGCCGCGTGATCGAGCCCGAAGCGCTGGGGCGCCTCCTCGACGAGCACGCGACCGAGCAGGAGCGCGAGGCCGCCCGTCTCCGCTCTGACTACGAAGGGCCCGCTTTCCCGGGCCTTTCCGACTCCCGGGCTGGACATCGAACCAGCAACCCTCCGGTTAACAGCCGGATCGGACGGGGTCACGTGGGGTCATACTCGTGGAGGCAAGCGGGTTTGAGTCACGTCGGATGCGCTTAGGTCACCTCAGGTCGGTAGCAAATCCGGTAGCAAAACGGGCGTAGAATCCGGAGCCGGGCCGCTACGCTGGGCAGCCCGCAGCGATGTTCCTCGTGCGACCCGGTCGCCGATCTCGAGCCGCTCGGCATCGTCGAGTGCAACGGCCACGGCTGGAAGCTCACGGCCTCGGCCGAGCGTGACTTCGGGCCGGCGTTGCGGGAGCTCGACGCGCGCTGTCGTGAGCTCGAGGCGCTCGGCGCGTCGCCGCATTGGGCGACGGTGCTCGTGCTTCACGGAGACGGCGCGCTGTGCGCGGAAGATGCGAGTCCGGAAGGGTCCGGGTGGCGCCGCGGTCGGGCTGGCGCGGCGGCTACCGCTGAAGGCGCCTACGCTGAATCTCGCGGAACTCCTCCTCCGCCCGCTCAACTATCGGCTTCCAATTCGACGAGATCGGTGAGACGCCGTGCTCCGAGATCAGATGCCGCACTAGGAACTCGATAGTCACTCGGTCCCCCACGGGCAGGTGCAAGTCGTGGAAGGGCTTCACGCCTTTGTACGTTCCGGCTCGCGCGTTGACGTGGAGATGGCACTGCGCGTACGGATAGCCCGAGGGCGGGTCACGGAGGTACTCGTAGCGAAAGATCCACGAGTTCTCGTCGGCGGTTGCCTGGTACCAGTAGCGGTACTCCAAGGTGGCCAGGTATCGCTCTTTTCGCTTCAGTCCAAGCTGGTTGTACAGGTAGAGGTAGTGGCTGTTGACGAGCGGCATCGGCTCGGCGATCTTCTTCGTGGGGCAGTGGCCTACAAAGCCGCTGAACTCGGGCCCGACTTGCTGCGGTCCTATCTTCCGCAAGGAGGAGGGGGGCGGGTGCTGATCACCTCCCGAAAGCCCGCCTTCGGCGCGCTCGCCGAGGTGTTGGCGCTCGACCTCCTGCCACGGGAAGACGCGATCGACTTTCTCCTTGCCCGCACGGGCGATCCTGATCGGGACTCGGCGGCCGAGTTCGCCGAACTGCTCGACTACCTACCGCTCGCGCTCGAGCAGGCGGGAGCCTACATCGAGGCACGCTCGGGCTCGCTCGCCGGCTATCTACGCCTCGCCCACGATCGTCTCGAGCAGCTGCTCGAGGAGCCGCCCGCGAGCGGCCATTCCCACACTGTCCGCACCACTTGGGAGCTTGCCTTCGAGGCGGTGGGCGAGCGCTCGTCCGCCGCCCTCGAGCTGCTTGCGCTGGCCGCCTTCCTTGCCCCGGACGAGATTCCGGAGGGGCTCCTCGACTACTGGGAGCTGCTTCCGGAGGCGCTCGCGGCCGCCGCTGCCGACCCGCTGGCGCTCGAGGAGACGCTCGGTGCCCTCAACGGCTTCTCACTCGTGCGGCGAACAACTGGCGGCTTCTCGCTGCACCGGCTAGTTCAGCTCGTCACCCGCGAGCGGCTCGGTTTGGAAGAGCGCCAGCGCCATGCCGGCCATGCCGTGCGCCTGCTCGCGCACGGCTTCGTCCCCGAGTTCGACGGCGAGTGGGACTGGGCAGACGCCCCGGAGCTGCTGGCGCATGCGCTCGCCGCAGCCGAGCACGCCGAGCGGCTGAAGGTGGAGCCGGCCGCAACCGAGGCGCTCCTGGCCAAGGCTGGCTCATATCTGCGCATGATCGGCGACAATCAGGGCGCCCGGAGCGCGCTCGAGCGGGCGCTCGCGATCGCGGAGGACGTCTATGGCCCCGAGCACCCGAACGTCGCCATCCGTCTCAGCTACCACGCCATCATCCTCGGAAACCTCGGCGAGGCGGAGTCGGCACGGCCGCTGCTGGAGCGGGCGCACGAGTCCTCGGCCCTGACCATCGGTTAACGCGCGCTGGGAGGAAGATGCTCGATGCTCTGTAGTCGTCGCGCCACAGTTCTTGGGTTTGTTAGCAGGGGAGGCGCAATCCAAAGTGGCAAGGCCAGGTTCGGTGAGCTCGCTCGGCCTGCGCGGCATCCCGTGTGAAGTCGGGTGGCACGCAAGAACTGACCCCGCCGACCGCATTGGCTCACTCCGGCCGGGACTCAGACCAGATAGCGAAACGAGCGCTCAGTCCAAATGTCACTCTCCGACCGTGGATCGTGACACAGCCCTTTGCGGGTACAGCACTCCTTCTCAGGAAACGCGTCCTGAAAACGCGGCTCGCCGCGCTCGTGCCGCTCGATGTGACACGGTTTGCATAGCGCCGCGACGTCCCCCGGCCACGGATCCCAAAGCCGCCAATAACTGATCTGATGAACCTGCGACGCGTAGTGTCTTCGACAGTCGACGCAACGACCTACAGACTGCTCGAGCGCCCACGAGCGCACCCGACTCCAGTGGGCCGTCTGAAGGTAGAGCGCGTACCAGATCTGGGCGTGCCAGTTCGGCGCGGCCGCCCCGTCCGGCCCGTGTAGGTCAGTCCGTTATCAGGCCGAGTTGCACGGCCACGGTGCGGATGAGCTCTATGTCAGCCGGATCGATGTCGGCCGGAGCCGTGGATGTCGTGATGCGATCGCCTTTGCACCACTGCCTCAGGCACCGCCGTAGCCGATCCCGGTCGATGCAGAGCCGCTCGCATGCTGCCGGTGTGAGGGCGCCGATCAGGCATTCCAGCAGTCGGCACCAATCGTCCTTGTCGACATGCCCTTGGCCACCGTTACCGGGGACGGTCGGGTTGTCGCCGCCGTGGTAGGTGAAGCCCGTGACGAGCTGCTCGCGGGTAAAGTCGTAGTCCCGCAGGGTCTGACCGGATGCGAGAACCTGGAAGTGGTACACGCCGGTCTGGTGCGCGGTTTCGATGGTCTCGAAGACGCCGGGCTCAATTTCCGGCATCTGCAGGGTTGCCGCGGTGCCGTCGGGGCGGGTCATGTCTGCCCTGATCGTGGCCCGGCCGTCGATCGGGATTCCGTATTCGGTGAGGACGCCACGCACGCGCAGTTCTGCGCCGGGTTCGTAGGAGTCCTGGAGGCACTCGGCGACGAGCTTCAGATTGGACCGCGCCTGGACGTGCAGCGAGTACGGTAGTCCGTTGACCAGGGCCGAGGGGTGGTGCTGCAAGTACGAAAACAATTGGGGAGAATTGTCACCCGCCGTCCAGGCCTCCATGTCGAGGCTCAGCAGCGCGTACCAGGTGCCATCGCGGGCCTGCTGGCCGTTGACCAGGGCCGGCAGCGACACCCGGTAGTAGGCGTTGCGCGCACCTTGGATATAACTCGCACCCGGGACCGGTGTCGTCGCGACGATCACGTCCCCGGCAGGGGTCTCCAGCGCGAACCGCACCGCGGACGGGACCGGCGTGACGAGCACGACGTCGGCGCCGGTGTCGGTCTCGTTCAAGGCGAAGTCGATCCTGACGGTGCCGGCGTCGGGGGCGAGGTAGCCCTCCGGATCGAGGACGATCTCGGCGTTCGTGGCCCCCGCAAGGATCTGCAGGAAGTACTTGGCGAGCAGGAAGAATGTGTCGCCCTCGTCGGAACCGGTGAGCAGCAGTGAGCCGCCGGTGCCGGAGCACAGCGTGGCCAGGGTGGCGGGATCCAGATTCTCTGGCGTGCCCAGCCCGATCGCGAAGATCCGCGGGTTGGAGGTGATCAGACCCGAAACGTCGGAGATGGACTTCGGTGCAGTCTCCTGACCGTCGGTGAAGACCACTATTGCGTACTCGTCGAACTCCGAGCCCGTGACGCCTAGCCGGGCGTCGGAGAGTTCGATGGCATCTCCGATGGACGTAAGGCCGCCGGGGTCGGGCTCGTATTCGCGGATCACCTCGCGCGCTTCGTTGCGGCCGTTGCCGAAGACTCCGTCCCCTGCGACAGCGACGTCCGTACCGTAATAGGCGTCGGTGGCGAAGGTGTTTACACCCACGCCGTCATCATCGGGTATGACGTCGACGAAGACTCCGGCCGCATCCTGCAACGCGTCCCCCTTGGTGTCTCCACTGGTGGCCAATTCCAGCATCGAGGCGGACTTGTCCAGGGAGAGCATCACCCCGACGGTCACGCGCTCGACGGTGTTCGCCGTGATCGGCACAATGAAAGACTCGTGGGTCTCGTTGCACTCGACCGTGACGATGCCCAACAGGGAGTCGCCGGCGTCGGTGCCCTGGTAGGTGATCCACACGTAGGCGGTCCGGGCGCCAGGACCGGCTGATCGGACAAGGTACCCGAGAGGCAAGTCCAGGACCGGTTCGATGCCGAAGACCTCAGGCCCCCCATCGATACGCCGAGGCGCGTCGGTGACGGAAAAGGACAGATCCAGCCACGAGTCCACCGCAAACGCCACCGCGCCGGGAACGGTCGTGCCCTCCTCGGTGTCGGGGAAGGCGACCGTGGGGCTGAGCAGGGTGACCGTAGTCGGCTGGGCGTAGGGCGCGAGCGTGTCCCGGATCACCTGGCTGCACACGGCGCAGAACGGCTTGTTCTTGTTGCGCATCTTGCAGTCGAACTCCGGCCGGTACGCGCCGGAGTGATAGTAGTGCGCTCCCTCGAACGCCCCGACCGTCCCTTCGGGCACCGGGCGGGCCTGCGGGTCGCACTGGCTGGGGTCCAGATTCTCGGTCGTCGGCATCGGGGTGACGCCGTCGTCGATCAGCGGCCCCCATTTGAGGAATGCCAGTGCCAGCTCGGTCGTGACGTTCGGTTCGTCCGGCTCAAGGGACGGGTGGACGTCCTGGCCGGTTTCGCCCGAGCCGCACCCGAGGTAGTACTCGTACTCATCGGCGAGTCCGAATGCGACGTGCCCCAGCTCGTGGACAGCCATAAACATCCAGTTGGGGTCGGTCGAAGTTACCCCAACCAGGCCGCCCGTTCCGCCCACGGTCGTGTGGTTCACGATCACCATGGCCGCGTGGCAAATAGGCACGAAACCCAGAACCGTCTGAAGCACCAGAAGCTCGTCTACCTGCAAGGACCGCTGGATCGCCCCGTCGCCGCAGAACGTGGCATCAAAGTAGGTCTCGGCCGTCGAGCCGTCCCCGAGGTCGCCACACACAGGGTTGTCGGCCCCGGACTGATCGGAGATCACGTCGACCCGGTGCACGTTGATGGCAGACTCCAGGTCGAGATCCGACGAGATCGGCGCTGTGCCGAACAGGGAGTTAACGAAAGTCTGAGCGTCGGCTTCCCACTTCGGCATCTCGGCCACGGTATATCCCTCGGACAGAAGCGCGATATTGAACCGTCCCGGATCCGGGCCGTGGTCAACGATCTTTGTCACGCCCAGCACGGATCCGTTCAAAACGCCCATGATCAGACCTGCCCTGGCGTATCCACCTGATCGTGTCCTTGCGGCTGGCGCTCTCGCAGCGCGATCCGCAGGACCTCCGATGCCGGCTGAGGGATCTCCGGCCGTTCGTTCGGGCTGGCAAACATGACCAACTCGGCCCCCTGTAGCAGATTCGGCACGACCACCGAGAACGCCCCTTGCTCAGGCACCCAGAGGTGGTTGCTGAAACTGCCATCATCAGCGACCGCCTCAGATCTCCTGATCATCGGGTGCTGCATTCCCCGCCGGTAGAGGGCATCCCCGTGCCGGTCCTGTACCTCAATCCAAAACCCTGACCGCTCTTCCGGCTGCCGGCGCTCGAGGTCGTTCGAGGGCAGCGCCTTCATCTCCACCTCGCGGCGGTCGAACAATGTGATCGTGGCACGCTCGAAACGAAAACTGAGCCGCAGGGACCGGTCTTGCCGGCGATAGGACTGTGTCGCGGTCGCCATCGCACTGCACCCCCGTCTGCCGCTAAGTGTCACTTCTGCTCCTTCGTTCTTCTCGCGTCTGACTGACTGGCTTCGGTCGACCTGAGGCAATCTGCGAACAGCTGTGAGGGTTACTCGCTCCGTCCTGCCTGATTGGCTCTCCCACGAATCTAGAGACAGCCGTCGCCGCGCGGTAGCGGGGTTCCCCTACACCTGGTAGGCGAACCCCTAGAAGAACCCCCTGACGCCGCCCGGGCGACTCGAAGCGGGTCGCTGCCGACCACTCGTGTACGCGCTCACCGACTACCGCGAGGTCGACAGGCGGACCGCGCTCGCTCGCGCTCAGGCGTGAGCGGTTCGTGTACCCCCCGGTGTACCCCCCGCGCGGGGGAAAGACGCGAATAGCAGCGACGTTCTAGTCCAGGCGGGCCCATCAAGGAAACCCCTCCTAAGCGACCGCTTTCCGGCCACGGGCCGGTCGGGGCGCCGGAGGCTGTGCGACCACTTGCGACCACCTTGTGCCTGGCCCGCTGACGGAGCTCGACCTCGCCGCCAGGTGCGCGACCTCGTCCGGTCGCGGCGGTGATAGGCCGGGCTATCTAGCCGAGCTTGCGAGGCATTGACCCAATCGTGTCTAGCGGGCGGGGTAAGGGGAGGGAAGGGCACGCTAGGTCGGGAGGACCCACGACCGAGGGAAGCATGAAGTTCAGAGCCGACCCGGCCAAGCGGCGTGGTGCCGTCTCCACCCCTGTCCAGGGGACCAACGAAGGGGGAAGTTCATGAAGAAGGTTCTGCTGTTGTGCGTGCTCGGCGTGGTCGTGACCGTCTCGGTCGCGGCCTGCGCCGCCCAGACGGAGCCGGCCGCCGAGTCGACCAAGACGGTCACCGTGACCGACGAGACCGAGCCGGCCAAGACGGTCACCGTGACCGAGGAGGCCGAGCCGGTCGAGGAGGTCGTGGCGATCGAGGAGGCCGAGCCGGTCGAGGAGGAGCCTCCGGCCGAGACCGCCGGCCAGGAGAACGCTCGCGAAAGTGCCGAGGACTACCTTGACTCCAGCGCGTTCTCCCGCAAGGGCCTGATCGACCAGTTGGAGTACGAGGGCTACTCCACCAAGGACGCCACCTACGCCGTGGATGCCGTCAGCCCCAACTGGAATGAGCAGGCTGCCAAGGCCGCCAAGGACTACCTCGACTCCTCGAGCTTCTCCCGCTCCGGCCTCATCGAGCAGCTCGAGTACGAGGGCTACACCAAGAAGCAGGCGGTGTACGGCGTGAACCAGGCCGGTCTCTCGGCCGAGAGCGCCGGCCAGGAGAACGCTCGCGAAAGTGCCGAGGACTACCTTGACTCCAGCGCGTTCTCCCGCAAGGGCCTGATCGACCAGTTGGAGTACGAGGGCTACTCCACCAAGGACGCCACCTACGCCGTGGATGCCGTCAGCCCCAACTGGAACGAGCAGGCTGCCAAGGCCGCCAAGGACTACCTCGACTCCTCGAGCTTCTCCCGCTCCGGCCTCATCGAGCAGCTCGAGTACGAGGGCTACACCGAGCAGCAGGCGGTGTACGGCGTGAACCAGGCCGGTCTCTGACTCGGCTGACCGAGAGTGTGTCCCCGCGCGAGCGGGGGCCATGCTCTGGGCGCGAGGTCTACCTCGAAGCTGCCAGCAGCTGCTAGTCCAGGGGTGCAGTGGGGGCGTATGAGGACGGTGCGCCACCGTCCGCGACGACGGCGCGAACTGGGTCGCCGAGGCGACGCCGATCCCGGCCACGGAGCCCAAGCAGGCGAGCAGCAAGAAGTAGGGCCGCTCGATATCCGTCCAGCCGCGAGCGACAGCGACCGTTCGCTGCGTTGGACAGGCGACGTCACTGCCCGCGCAGGGTGCGGGCCAGCCTCGCTCGCCAGCGCGGCGCCGCCGGGCGGTCTGTGCGCGCTCGCGACAGTGGGAGCACGACGGCGTCAGCTCGTACGTTGACCCGTGTCCTAGCGATTGAATTCTTGCGCGGGTTCGATCTAGCAGCGCCCTGTCGGTCCGTATCCGTCAGAGCTGAAGCTTTTTTTCAAAGGATGCGTTCGAGGACGAGCATCCTCCGGCTGGACACCAGATGCTCCAAATCATCCGCCAAGGCCTGGACCCGTAGCTCCGCTTGTTGCTGCCAGTGCGCGATGTTGACGATCTCCGCGATCAGCACGTAATCGGCTGATTCACTGGCCTGTCCGGGTACATCCGTCGGCCGCATCAATCGCCAATCCGGCATCGTCTCCAGCGAGCTATGGACGATGTCCCGATCGCTGGCCATCAGACGCTCAAACTCCTCGGCTAGCTCCGGCGAGCGGAGGTGAAACCACATGACTAGTGTCGCCGCGGCCGCCATCAGCAGAGCGTAACTCTGTAAGGGAAGGTTTGCGAGCCTCGAACAACGGCGTTCCGCAGCCGGCGCAGAGCGGGGGTGCTGTCCGGCAGGACGAGGCGCTGCCGCACCTGGGCGTCGACGAACTCCTTCAGGCGACGTCGCTCGTCGCCGTCCACGGCACGATTGTCACGGCGCGCGACGACGTAGCATCGGCTCTGCTCTCTTCCTGCCGGTCTCCCACGCACAGGGGCCGGCCCAGGTGAGAGCGGTTCCACTGCGATCGTCCGGGCGTGGTTCGCGGAGGGCGCCTTCATAGAAGGGCGAGCGCCACGCGACGGCCTTGCCTGTGACACCGAAGGAAGGAGCCTTCGAAGCTACTTCTCCGTATCGACTCGGATGAACGGCGTGGGGAACGGGAAGTTGGCGGCGCCGTTGACGAGCGTGTTGCCGTCGAAGCCGATCGCCGCCGTGGCGGTCGCCGAGCGTTCCTTCCTCTTAGAGCCAGGCCCATTGAGCGTGGTCATGATCGGTCCGGTCGCGGTCCAGCTAGCGTCGACCGAAACCGTGTGCAACCCGCCACGGTTGTCCAGCACGTTGGCGAACGTGCCGCTGACACTCACCTTCTTGAGGTCCGGGTCGAACTGCGTCGGCGCCGCCCGTACGAAGCCCCAACTGAAGGTGCCGTCCGGGCACAGGCCCACGAACCCGACCCTGAGGGGCGGACTGGGGTTAGGCGTCGTCCCCGCCTCGATGAAGTTGTCCGTCTCCACGATCAGGCGGCCGTCGGCGGCCGTGGAGCCATCCGGGCACTGGAACGGGGTCAACCATCGCGCGGAGGCAACTTGCTCTGTGAAGCCTTTCGCGGCCGAGGCGACCGCCGGTACGACAAGAAATGCCAAGGCGGCGAGCAGGAAGACGACGTACGTGTACGGCCGGGGAGGTCGGTCGGTGGATCGGCTTCGCGGCAGCTGCAGACCACGCATGAGCGAACTCCTTTCGCAAGCCTGGAAGGCGCTTCATGATTCGCGCACGTTTAGCCGGGAGTACGCACGAAGGCGCCAGCCGGTTCACGAGCCGCCCGACCGTTGTCTGGCCGGATGACAGCACGGCCAATCAACGGCCAATCGTCCCGCGGCTGGTCGATCCGACCCGAGGCGTCTGGCGGCAACAGTTCTGGGCTCCATCGAGAAGACGAGCCGAGGCCGCTGGGTCCTGTACCGCCCGACCGGTTCGCCGTCACGGCCCTACGTGCCTGCGACGACCGCGTGCCCGACGCGCGCGTGTTCGTAGACATCGGTGCGGACCGGCTACGGACCGCCATCGGCAGGGCGCGCACCGCCGCAGGCGTGCCGACCTTCTCGCCCACGATCTGCGTCATCGGCGTGTCTCGCTCTGGCATCGCCTCGGTCTCTCGTGGGCTGAGATCGGCGGCTGGTCGGGCAGCGGTCGCTCGCGGTCACCGCCGACGTCTACACGCACGTCACCGCCGCCGACCGCGAAGTGGACCGGACCGCCCTGCTCCACTAGAAGGACCCCCGCGCATCATCGTGCTCGCGTAGCATCCCGTCGATGCGGCTGCTTGTGCTCTTCGTGACTGCGGTCATCGCCCTTAGCGCTGCAGCCTGCGGAGGTGAGGATGCCGCTCCTTTGACGCTCGAAGAGCGAGTATCAGGCGAAGCCGACGCTCCGGGCTCCCAAGCCGATCCGGTCGAGACGCCCATCGCTGTCGCGGGGATCGAAGACGCAGGATCGCTGCCGGAGCTGGTGTTCACGCCCGAGGAGGAGGATGTGACGGCGATGGAGGAGGCCGGCTTCGTCTCCGGGCTTGTAGATACGCGCTTTTTCCCGTCCGAGCCGGGAGCCGAGCATGTGGGGGACGAGGTTCACGTGGCGACGCTCGTGATGCAGTTTGCATCCGAGGAAGAAGCGGCCGATATGGCCGACTTGCTGCACGACGACGGCCTCGAGCCGTGTCCAGGCTCCTGCGCGGTGGACATCAGCGAGTTCGAGGCGGACGACATTCCGGATGCGCAGGGTGGCGCGCGGATCCAGACTGCGGAAGACCTGGAGGCGACGGGCGCGGAAGGCGACCCGTTTTCCGCCTACTCGATCAGCTTCGCCGACGGGCCGTTCGCGTACAAGGTGACGATGTTCGCCTTCGGACCTCCGGACAAGGTCTCCCAGGAACAGCTCGACGAGATCGCGAACAACCTGTACGAGCGGGTCGAAGGCGCGCCTCCATCCCAGCAGTAGCGGCCGCGTTCTGGCTACTTGCGCGCGCTGAGCGGCGGGATAGGCCCGGATAGGCGCGGATCGTGTCCCCTCCCATGCCCCCTCCAAGTCTGGGGAACAACCTCTTGCGGCGTCCGAAACCAGGCGGGCCCATCTGGAAGACGCCGCATGCAAGGCGCTCCGTGAGTGGGCGTCATCGTTTCTGATGCTGCAGGGCACCATCCGGGGCAACACGTCTGGTCCGTTTATCCGGCTCCGGATGCCGCGAGGCGACATGACCGTCGAGGACCAAGGGGACATGTCTGGTCATGGAGAGTCTCGACCATTGGTGCGGGTGATACTGCGCGCACGGGATGACCCAAACACTGCCGAAGGAGGATGGATGACGCCGTCGAGGAGCAACGCGCCGGACGCTCGTTTCGCCGAGGAGGCGGAGTTGCGCAACACCCAGATGCAGACGATGTGGAACGCGCACTGGTACGACGAGTTCGAGATCGCGAACTCGACGCCATCCGATGCGCGCACCTTCGATCTCGTCTGCGACGGAGAGTCGGTCACCGTAGCGCTGCTTCACAACGCCGCACCCGAGACGTGCGACCGCTTCTGGAACCTGCTGCCCCTGGGGGGCCACGCCATTCATTGCGCGTTCTTCGGGCATGCGGCGTTCTGGCTCGACCGCATCGACCTCGGCACGGGGCGGGTGCTCGAGAACCGGAGTGTTCGTCTCACTCCTGGCGAGTTCATCTGGGATCCATGGATGCACGAGATCACCTGGGCATACGGCAGATACGCGGAGATGCGCTTCCCCACGACGCTCTGGTACGGGGATGAGCCGCACCCGAATCAGGGCTGCGTCTTCGCCCGGGTCGTTCCGGCTGATCTCGATCGCTTCGCCGCCATGATGAAGCGGCTGCGGTACGAGGGTGCGAAGGTCGTCGAGGCTCGCCGCGAAATGTGACTCCGCTGTCCGCTCGTGGGAGAGCACAAAGATCCTCGCGTCAGGTGCCGATCAGACGGCCGTGTCGTCTTCGCCGAGCTCAAACGCGACGGCCAGAGTCGAGGTGGCCGAGCTGCTCGGCGATTCGAAGCGCGGCGCGTCGCCGCGCCGGGTAACGCGTCGCTCCTGGGGGAGCAAGCGCCTGCATCGCGTCAGTCACGTGGATGCCTTCCCCAACCGTCACTTAACATGCGGACGTTCGTTCAGGGTACGGACCGGCTGAGCAGCGGACGAAAGCGGAGGCGTGAGGTTCGACCTTCTCCTGAAGGGCGGCGAGGTCGTCGATCCCGGTGGCGGCAAGTCCGGCGCCCTGGATGTGGCGATCGCGCGTAACCGGATCGCCGAAGTCGATCGCTCGATCCCGGCAGAAAGCGCGGCGCGCACGATCGACGTCTCTGGATCGATCGTCACGCCCGGACTCGTCGACCTCCACACACACACCTTCGACGGCGTCAGCTACTGGGGGATCCGGCCGGATCCCGTCGCGTCGCGCACGGGCGTCACGACCTGGATCGACGCCGGCTCGCCGGGCGCGATGACGCTGCACGCCTTCCGCGAACAGGCGGTCAAGCCCGCGTCGGTGCGTATCTTCACGTTCCTCAATATCTCGCTGATCGGTCTGGTCAGTCCCAACTGGGAGCTGACCAACCTCGATTTCTGCGACGTCGAGATCTTCCGGCGGATGACCGACCTCAACCGGGATCTCGTGGTCGGCGTGAAGGCGCGCATCGACGCGATGACGGTCGGCGAGAACGGGCTCGAGCCGCTGCGGCGCGCCCGTCAGGCAGCGGAGGAGTGCGGGCTGCCGCTGATGGTGCACATCGCCTACGGCCCGCCCGAGATCGACGACGTGCTCGCGCTGCTGGCACCCGGCGACATCCTGACCCACTGCTTCACCGGGTTCACGATGAAGATCGTCGACGAGGACGGCAGGCTCCGCGAGTCGGCGCGGAGCGCCCGCGATCGAGGCGTGCTGATGGACGTCGGTCACGGTACCGGCTCGTTCGTGTTCGCGAGCGCGATGCCGCTGGTCGAACAGGGCTTCCTCCCGGACGTCATCTCCTCGGACATCCATCAGCTCAGCATCCGCGGCCCGATGGTCGACCTGCCGACCTGTCTCTCGAAATTCATGGCGCTCGGGCTGTCGCTCGAGCAGGTCGTCGAGGCGGCCACGATCGCCCCGGCCAGGGCCCTGGGCCTCGAGTCGGAGGTGGGGACGCTCCGTCCAGGCGCGTTCGCAGACGTCGCCGCATTCGCGGTCGACGAGGGCTCGTTCCAGTTCCACGACATCCGCATGAACGCCGTCGAGGGACGCCGGCTCCTGCGCAACACCCTCACCGTCGCGAACGGCCGCGTCATCGACCCCCTCCCGCCGGATCCACCGGCGCCGTGGATCTCCGACGAGTTCGTCTGGCCGCCGGACTCCTTCCACGGAGGCATCGTCATGCAACAGCGTGCGGGCCCACACGCGAGCTGACGCGCGCCGAGCGGCCGCTCGCTAGCAGGCGCGGGCCATTAGACTCCTGCGCCTGCCGTGGGATCGTTCGCCTCCGACCTGAGGGCCACGCAGAAGGAGCGCCTCCGGCTCGAGTCGGGCGGCGAGCTGCGCGACCCGGACGACCCGTGATCCGCCGTGTGGTCGAGAAGCTGCGTGGCTCCAGAGCCGGCGGGCTCAGCCGTTCGGAGATAGGCGAACGGCTCGGCGGCTTCACCTACGGCACGATCGTCGCCCTTGCAGTCATCGTGGCGGGGGCAAGGGCATACCCGGTCGAGGCCGGACACATTGCGGCGCTGGTTGTAGGCACCTCGGTCGTCTTCTGGCTCACACATGTGTACGCCCACGGCCTGGCGCACAGTGTCGCCAAGGACGAACATCTCTCACTGGCGGTACTACGGCACATCGCCCGGCGAGAGCTGTCGATCGTGGGGGCGGCGCTTCCCCCCGTCGCCGCGCTGTTGCTCGGGGCCTTCGGGCTGGTCTCGACGAGGACCGCGACGTGGGCAGCGTTCGGCCTTGGCCTGGCCGTGCTCGCCGTGCAGGGAATCATCTTCGCCCGCGTCGAGCGCCTGGGGCGGCTCGGGACACTCGCGGTCGTCAGCGCGAACCTGGGCCTCGGCACCGTCCTGGTCGGCTTCAAGCTGGCGGTCAGCCACTGACGGATGGGCGTCGGCTTCACCGCGAGCGGCGTCTCACTCTGGCGAGCTAGGACCATGATCGAGATCGGTTTGCTGCGCCGACTTCCACCGGGTCGAGCTCAGCCGCGCGGCTCGAAGACCAAGGCGCTCACGATCGGCCGCGACTCCGGAGCGGGCTGGTCCTGCGTCGAGTACGGACGGTTGAGGAGATGTCTGCGATGCACGAGGGTCGTCGAGCCGCCTCCGTCGAGATTGACCGCGCTCTCGGCGCCGAGCTCGACCATCACCTCGGCCAGTTCGGGCATCGATAGCCCCCCGTCGACGCGCGAGCGCCGCCCGTCGCACGCCACGGCCAGGACGAAATCGGCCGAGATCCCGAGTGCGGCGCGGGGATGCCGGCCCTCCGTGATGTCGGAGTCGAACTGCCCCGCGCCGGCGGAGAACCCCTCGCGGTCCTCGCTGGGATCGAAAACGACGGCGCCGTCGCGGACGAGCAGCGGCCCCGCGTGCACCAGGTCTCCATCCGGCGCGTCGGGCGCCTCGTCGCGTGGAGCGAGGCGGATGTCCCCGCCCTCGACGACCACGCAGGCGCGGCGGGAAGCGTGCGGGTCAAGGATCTCCTCGTGGGGCACGGAGCGGCCACCGATCCAGAGATCGCCCAGCGGGCGATAGGGATCGCGAAGGAAGAAGCCGCCGATGATCGCCTCGTCGACCTCGTGCCCCGCGCACCAGACGTCGAGCCGCTCGGTGCGAGGGAAGTGCACCACCCGGGCGCGGGTCGAACAGCGCGGGTGCCGGACCGCGTAGAGGGTCGTCACCTCGCGATCGGCGAGCTCGTGCCGCCACAACAGGTACTCGACCCCGTCCGCCATCGACGTGGCTTCAGCTCACCCTGGGGTCAGCATTCAGTCCGTCCTCACCTAGCCAGGCCGTCAGCAGGGGCGATTGCCGCCTCACAGACCGATCGTCGACGATTCCTGCCGCCAAATCAAACAATCGGTGTCCACTGTGGAAGGCGCGGTGGCAAATCGCGTGGCCGCGCCGCGCTGGGTCGGCGGACACGCGCCTCAGCACGAGCAGGCGCCCGGGGACATGGCGCCCGCTCGTGCCTGTGGGGTGGCCGCTAGGCGGTGAGAGTGGAGAGATACTCGTAAGCTCCACGGGCGGTCTGACTGGGATCCGGGCTTCCCTCACGCTCGACGATGTACCAGTACTTGTGTGGCTTTCCGATCGCCTGGAAGATCCGGCGGAAGTCGATGACGCCCTGCCCCACATCAGTTTGCGTCGTCGAAGGCTCCGCTCCAGGAGCCGCCTGCTGGCCGTTCCAGTCCTTGATGTGGAAGTAGAGCAGTCGATCGTCCTGCTCGAGCAGGTTGATGTAGTGGACCGAGTCGACGCCCGTCGTGTGGCGCGTGTACTCGATCCACATCACATCCAGCTCGAAGAACACCAACTCAGGGTCGGTCTCCTCGATCCAAACGTCGAAGAGAACCTTGCCGGTCGTCGGATCGCGCTCGTACACCCACCTCTCGTTGTGGAGGTAGAAGCGCATGCCGTTCTTCTTCGTGAGCTCGCCCCACCTGTTGAAGTCCTCGGCCTGCCGTTTGTAGCCCTCCTCGTTCTGCCACTCCGGACTGAACTCGGCCGCGACCATCCCCAGGTTGTCCATCCCTGCCGCCTTGTCCTCTTCGACAAGAGCCTCGAGGGCATTGCGAAGGTTCCTCGGCGTTGCAAACGTGAGATGGAAGTTACCGAGCCCGCGCAGCCGCGCCTCCTCGAGCAGGTGCCGTACTTCCCTGGCTCGCTCGATGCTGCCGAAGCCGCTGAACTCGATTAGCTCGACGCCTCGGTAGCCGATGTCGCTGATCTCGCCAAGCTTGGAATAGACATCCGCTGGCGGCTGCTGGCTGAACGCGTACTCCTCCAACCCGATCGCGATCCGATGGCGTGGCACCAGTAGTCGCGGCCGACTCGCCGTGCCGAGCGCGGTCGAGGCGAGCGGGCCCGCCGCAGCGGTGGCGGTGAGGGCGACCCCCGCCGCGCCCACGCGGCGCATGAATGTTCTCCTGTCCATGCCCTCGCCGCCGTCCCGCTCTTCTGGGGCCCGACGCTCGTCCTGCGGCTCGCTGCTGTCGATTGTCATGTGGAACTCCTTCCAGCCCGTTCCTGAGCCAACGTCACAGCGGGATCCCATTCGTCCCGTTCGCTCAGACGATCACCCCCTCTGACCTCGCGGAGCTGCCGGGGCGGCTTCCAGCGGTGAACGGCGGGCGACGAACGCGCCGAAACGCGAGGGAGACATCGCGACTCGTCGCCTGCGGGCGGCACCGCCCCATAGGCCGGCTATCTATACCGGAGGTCGTTCGCTTCCGCTGGAGACGAATCGAGAGAATGTTCAGTTCTGTCCGACGAGCTCACGAGGCGCTGCCAGCGACCCTGCCGCCGCGCCTCTCACGCGCGGCAGGTCGGCTACGTCAAGGGGCTCGTCCTCGCACGCAGGGGTGAGCGGTGGCGGCGTTCGAATCCAGGCGGCCCCACGGCCAAGCTCTCGACGACCGAGAGCGGGCGCGGCAAGTATCTGTGAGCGGACGTTGATCGAGGCGGGGCATTTCGGCCAGGTGCGTCAGACGCGGCAGACGTTCCAGGACACGGTGGGCGCGTCGTTCACCGGTCTGGTCGAGGCCGCGACCGGGCGCAGGGTGGTCGCGTTCTTCTCGCAGGTCCACACGGACCCCGACATGGTGCTCGAGGGGTTCGTGCTGGAGCCGGACTCGCGCGCAGCCTAGGGGCGGGGCGGCCGTTGGGCGATTGGAGACGCCGTGCCGCCTGAATCGCCTCCTCGCGAGAACCGACGCAAGTCAGGTGATCCGTCAGGCTGTGATTTCCAGCAGCCGGCGAATGACGGGTGCCGTACCACACTGCAGCGTGAGCGTGTTTGCCTCGCTCCCCTGTCTTCTGGTGGGTCGCTATCAGCGTGTTGAGCACCGTGGAGTCGATGAACTCGACCTGCGAGAGATCGACGATCACCGAGTGCCCCGCTCGCACGAGCGTCCGCAACTCGTCGACAAGCTCCCCATTCGTGGCCAGGTCGTGCTCGCCGTAGAGCGCTACAAGCGCCAGGTCCGTGCCGAGCCGGCTGACCTCGATGTGCCTCACGGCTCCTCCCTCGCCGTGCGTGGCGGGAAATGCCTCCGCCGAGGCCGCTCCACCCGCACCGAGCAGAGCAACACCCGACGACGAAGTCAGCCCGTCACGCTCACGCATGACGGTGCCTAACGGCAATATGGCGTCACCGTTCACCACCCGCCAGACCCGTACCAGGTGAGGAGTTGAAGGCCGCCGCTGAGGCCGCAGCACGAGCGGCGACCCGGGGCGCGTCAAGGAGCCCAGCCAGCGCGTCACTGCGCCGTGGGGCGCCAGCGTCGGCGGGTAGCCGGGTTACGGCCAGGCCCGGTCGCCGGCGAGCTTCGGCCCGAACCCGCCCGGGACGTCGACCGGCGTCAGCGTGGCCAGGTCGAGGACGACCGCGCTGCCTGCGCCCCGGCTGAAGGCGACCGAGCCGAGGCTCGGGGACGCGGAGACGCCGAAGACGTCGCCGTGCGCCGCCAGCACATCGATCGCGTGTGACGAGGCGTCCACCAGGACCAGGTCGCCCGCATATACCCCGGGCGCCGTGCGAGTCAGGCGAACGGCCGCGAGAGCCGTGTCGGACACCCACCGCGGTTCCGTGTAGAAGACGGCGCAGGTCCCGTCGAGGAGCACGGTTCGCGGCGCGCCCTGCTGCGTATCCATGACGACGATATCGCCGGCGCGGAAACCCGGCGGCGGGCCACCGCACTGCGTCTGCTCGCGCAGGAACGCGATCCGCTCGCCGTTCGGGGCGATCGACGCGTGCCGCGAGCGGCGGCCGGTGGTGGCGCGGAACGCGGACCCCGACAGCACGTCGACCACCCAGACGTCGTACCGCGAGACGTCCACGTCGTTTCCCTCGACGACGACCATCGCCTCTCCCGCGGTGTCGAAGGCGAAGCCGAGGATCGTCGCCGAGTCGATCCCGGTGCGTATCCCCGGCAGGCTGCCGCCGTTGGAGAACTGGACGAGCCGGCGGATCGCGCCGCTCCGCGTGCGCAGCCAGACGGAGTTGACCTGGCGATCGCGCCGGCCAGAGTGGTCGGGCAGGAAGGCGACGCGCTTGCCGTCCAGCGCCACCGGGCCGAACGCGTTCCGGATCCTGAAGCGCAGACTGCCGGTGACGGCGTCGCGGCCCACGATGCGATCGGCGCCCGTGTCTCCGGCGAGGAGCGTGCCGGCGAGGGACCAGAACCGGTAGGAGCCGAACGTCCGGATGCCCGCTCCGTCCGCGTCGAGCACCCGCGTCGAGGAGGCGAGCGCCACGGCCACGGCGGGAGGCCCGAGCGCGACAGCGGGACCAGCCGCGGGCAGCAGAGCCGCGAGCGCGACGCAGAGCCACAACAAGCGGCGAACCATTCGCATGGAACGGTAGAGCGCCATCCGGCCGGAGAGGGCTGCGAGAATCTGGCAGGTGAGCGAGGAGTTCGAATCCCTCAAGGGGCACCTGCTCATTGCGGCGCCGTCCCTCGTCGACCCGAACTTCCGGCGCACCGTCGTACTCGTCACCGAGCACACCGAAGAAGGCGCCATGGGCGTCGTCCTGAATCGTGCGGCGCCGATCGAGGTCGCGGACGCGATTCCGCACCTCGCAGGCATGGCGGGAGAGGGCGCGCTCGTGTATGTCGGGGGCCCGGTGCAGCAGGAGGCCGTCGTCGCGCTCGCCGAGCTCGACGATCCGGCTGTCGCGGCCGCGATCGCGTTCGAGAGCGTCGGCTACCTGCCCTCGGACGTCGACCCAGAAGCAATCGGCGGGGCGGTCCTGCGGCTGCGGATCTTCGCGGGCTACTCCGGCTGGGGGGCCGGGCAGCTCGAAGGCGAGCTCGCTGAGTCGGCCTGGATCGTCGAGCCCGCCATCGTCGAGGACGTCTTCGCGCCCGACCCCGAGGGCTTGTGGAGCAGCGTGTTGCGCCGCAAGGGGGGCCCCTTCGCGGTGCTGGCCACGATTCCGCCGGATCCGTCGCTGAACTAGTCAGGGGCTGCGGGAGCGGGCCGGATGAGATCCGGCCCCTACGGGGAGCCGCGAGTCGGGGCCGGGCCGGATGAGATCCGGCCCCTACGAGTGGGGCCGGGCTCGAGCGGGCCTGGATGAGATCCGGCCCCTACTACACGTCCGGGAGACCGCGCAGCCCGATCGTTCCCTGGGCGGCCGCGCTCTCTGCTGCGAGGCGGCGCAGTCTCGTCCGAACCTGAGACACGAAATCGGTGCTGGAAGGGTCCGGGATCTGCGACAGGACAACCCGCTTCCGGCGCGGGGCGACGTCGGCGACGTCGTCGATCGGGACGAGCACGAGACGGCGCCCCAGGACGCCGGCGCGGACGACGAGGGCGTCAGGCTCCTCGGGTCGTCGCCGGAACATGACGGCCTCGACGAGGCCGAAGCGGCCATCGGGGGAGTCGACCCGGAAGCCCTCGCAGCGACAGAGCCAGTAGAAGCGCGGACCGAGCGTTTCCCGTAGCGATAGTGGTTCGTGAGTGTTCATGGCAGGTGCTTATACAGCCCGGGTCCTAAGCGGAGGCAAAGCTCGCGTTAAGGAATGTTGACGCCCGCGGCGAACGGTGTAAAGAGCTCGTTTCAGAGTGAAGACACGGCCTCGTGCTTCCTTCTGGAGTGCGCTCCGAACCAGCGGGCCCGGAAATGGAAAGCGTCATACTCCAAGGGGTGCACGAGAGCTCTGCCTGGGCCAGCCGGCGAGCGGCAAGACGGCGCGCATCCCGGCGCTGGCGCATCGGGGCGCTCGCAGCTCTCGCCCTGCTCGCAGCGGGTGTCGCGTTCGCAATCGTCGAACTGACGGGCTCGGACGGAAACGCATCGCCGGCAGCCGGCGGCCGGGCCACCGAGCCGGAGTCGGCGCTGCAGCCTCCGGAGCCACCGGCGGCCGAGCCCCGGGTCGCGGCGCCGCCCGATGCGACCGTCTCGATCGCAGCCGTCGGCGATGTCGTCATGGGCACGGTCGGGGACCTCCCGCCCGACGGCGGTCGCACGTTCTTCGACGGCGTCGACCAGGTGCTCCGTGGAGACGTTGTTCTCGGGAACCTCGAAGGGACGCTCTCGACGGGCGGCACCTCCAAGTGCGGGGACGGAAGTCCCAACTGTTTCGCCTTCCAGACGCCCCCGTCGTACGGGCGCTGGCTCTCCCGTGCCGGCTTCAACGTCCTCAATCTCGCGAACAACCATGCCTTCGACTTCGGCGAGACCGGGCTCCAGCAGACTGTCCGGGCGCTGAACCGTCACGACCTGAAGCACACCGGCCGGCCGGGACAGATCGCCTATGTCGACTCGGGGCCGGTTCGGATCGCGCTCATCGGCTTCGCGTCGTATCCGTGGGCGCAGAGCCTTCTCGATCTGCGGGGAGCGAGGCGCATCGTGAGCCGGGCAGCCGAGCGGGCCGACCTCGTCGTGGTCACCTTCCACGGGGGGGCCGAGGGCTCGGACAAGACGCACGTGCCGCACGGCACCGAATGGTTCCTGGGTGAGAACCGTGGCAACCTTCGTGCGTTCTCGCGCGCCGTCGTCGACGCTGGGGCGGATCTCGTCGTAGGACACGGGCCGCACGTGCTGCGTGGCATGGAGTGGTACAAGGGCCGCCTGATCGCTTACAGCCTCGGCAACTTCGCGGGCTACGGCGTCTTCTCGCTGAGCGGCCCGTTAGGGATCAGCGGGGTGCTGAAGGTGACGCTGCGGGCCGACGGTCGCTGGGTCGGCGGCCGCCTCGTCCCGACGCACATGGTCGGCCGGGGCATCCCGGCGCTCGACGCCGCGGAGCGCGCTCACGGGATCGTCAGGACGCTCTCGCGACAGGACTTCGGCGCCCGAGCGGTGCGCGTGACTCCCACCGGTCGCCTGCTACGGCCTGGCTAGGACCGGGCGCGAGCCCGCTCTGGCAGCGGGCTGCGCTGCGACAACGGTGTGCCGATTGCGTGTCGAAATTGCCGTTGCCATTTGACCCTGTCCGTCTGCCCTGGTACTTTCCCCCACTTGAATCTGCGGTCATTCGCAGAGGCTTTTCCGCGGCGGGAGGGGACGATCATCGGTAGCCGAACGAGAAGGTTGCTCGCGATGGTCACGGTGACAGCCGTGGCCGCACTCGCGGCGACCACTTCGTCCGTGGCCACCCCAGCCGAGATCAGGGCCGCGCAGGCCGAGGCCGAGCGCGTGCTCGCCGAGATCGACGAGATCGACCGCCAGCTCGGGCTCGCCGTCGAGGCCTACAACTCCGCGACCTTGCGGCTCGACGAGATCCAGGCCGACATCGAGCAGAACGAGCGGCACCTAGCCATCGCGCGACGGTCCCACCGCCTTGCCCAGCGCCACCTCAGGGAGCGGCTCGTCGCCCTCTACGTCGAGGGCGAGCAGTCGACGCTCGAGGTGATCCTCGGATCGGCGAGCCTCGACGAGCTCGTCGACCGGCTCGACTCCGCGGAGCGCATCTCCGAGGAGGACGTCCGGATCGTGGATCAGATCCGCGGCTCGAAGGCCGAGATGCGGCTGCGCGAGCGCGAGCTCGCGAAGGCGAGGGCCGAGCAGAAGACGGTCGTCGCGGAGCGCGCAGAGCAGCGCGAGTGGATCGAGGACCAGCTCGTCGAGCGGCAGGCGCTGCACTCGTCGATCGAGGATCAGATCGCCCAGCTCGAGGCCGAGGAGCGGGAGCGCCAGCGCCGTCTCGCGGAGGAGCGGCGCCGCCAGCAGGAGGAGGCTGAGCGCATCGCGGCCGCTGCGGAGTCGGTCGGCGTGGTTGTCTCGGATACTACGGTCGTCTCCTCGCCGGAGGGCATCGGCACCGCGCCCCCCGGCGTCTGGGGCGGCGTCGTCGGCATCGCGATGCAATACCTCGGGGTTCCGTACGTCTGGGGCGGTGCATCGCCGTCCGGCTTCGACTGCTCCGGCCTCGTCGTCTACGCCTTCGCCCAGGCTGGCCTGCCCGGCCTGCCGCACTACACCGGCGCGCTGTGGCAGCTGGGCGTCGCCGTGTCACGCGACCAGCTCGCAGCCGGCGACCTCGTCTTCTTCAGCGGGCTCGGGCACATGGGGATCTACATCGGAGGCGGCCAGTTCATTCATGCGCCGCACACGGGCGACGTCGTCAAGATCTCCGACATGAACAGCGGCTACTACGCCTACAGCTACGTCGGCGCCCGCCGGCTCACCTGAGAACGCGCCGCGGAGGAGCGGTCTCCGCCGGCAGCTCAACGCGATCTTAACGTGCGGCCAAATCCCTCTCGCGAGGTCTCGTCGAATACCACGACGTGGGGGACCGGAGTTACAATCAGTCCATGAACGGTGAGGACCGCTCCCTTGCCGCGACCGCTGAAGGGGAGCTCACCTCCACCTCGCCCGGACTGACGGCCACGAGCCCGGCGAGCAGCGAGCTGGCGCTGCAGTGGCGCAAGCTGACGCGCGTCGCGACGGTCGTCGCGGTCATGACGATCCCGGTGCTCTACGTGTGGCTGCACGAGCAGGCCGAGCTCGGTGTGGGCTGGTCGATCCTGCTCGCCCTGCTGATCGCCGTGTGCTTCCGGGGCTTCGCCGACGTCGCCGTGCGCCGCTGGATCCCCTGGCCGACCCTGTTCGGCCAGGAGGGCATGGCGATCAAGGAGGAGGACGTCGTCAACCGGCGTCGCGTGTGGTACTGGCGCAAGAAGGTTCGGCTCCTCGTCTGGATCGGCGCGATCATCACCGTCATCTGGGTCGTGCGCCTCTTCACGGAGGAGCCCGGCGACCGCTCGTGGATCGACGCCGCCGCGTCGATCCCGGATGCGCTCGGCTTCATCGTCTCGTCCGGCATGTGGGTCTACCTGGTCATCTTCCCGCTCTTCTTCCTCGGGAACTTCCTCATCCTCTTCGGTCCCATGGTCTTCATGGGCGTCTCGCAGATGCGGGCCTACGAGCCCGGGGACGCCGACTGGGGCGTCAAGCTCGACGACGTCCGTGGCCAGGCCGAGGCGAAGGAGGAGGTGCGCCGAGTGGTCACGCTCTGGCAGTCGGGCGAGGCCTTCGAGAGGGCCGGCGGCAAGCGGGAACGCGGGCTCCTGCTGCTCGGCGCGCCGGGCACGGGCAAGACGATGCTGTCGAAGGCAATCGCGACGAACTTCAACGCGCCCTTCGTCTCCATGCCGGGCTCGGGCTTCGCGCAGACGTTCATCGGCATGGACGTGGTCATCGTCCGCTACCTCGCGTCCAAGGCGAAGCGGCTGGCCCGCAAGTGGGGCGGCCAGTGCATCGTCTTCATCGACGAGATCGACGCCGTGGGGATGCGCCGCCGAAGCCTCGGGACCGGCCAGGGCTTCAGCGGGGCCGACCCGGGTAGCTTCCACGACTTCTGCTTCTACGGCCCCAACGGCGCCTTGACCTCGACCGGCGACCTCGTGCTCGAGACGCGGGCCTGGCGGGAGCGCCTCTTCGCGGAGCGGCACGAGCCCGCCGGCTCGCCGTATCCGCCGGCCTATCAACGGCTCGCCAACTTCGTCTTTCCCGGCGGCATGGGGGGAGGGAACATGGGCGGCCTGGCGCTGAACCAGCTGCTCGTCGTCATGGACGGAATCGGCGACCCGCCCTTCTGGCGCCGGTTCTGGACGAACCGCTTCAACACCTTGCTCGACGCCTCGTACGTCGTTCCCCGCCGCGCAGGCACGAAGTCGCTGCGGTTCCCGAAGCCCCAGCCGCGCCAGGAGCAGATCTTCTTCGTCGGCGCCTGCAACGTGCCCATCGAGGTGCTCGACCCGGCGCTGATCCGGCCCGGCCGCATGGGGCGTCACGTCTGGTTCAGGACGCCGACGAGGCAGGACCGGCTCGACGTCTTCAACCTGTACATCAACAAGGTCGCCCACGAGGAGGACCTCGACACGCCGGGGCGCCGGGACGAGCTCGCGCGGATCACGAACGGCTACTCGCCCGCCATGATCGAGCAGGTGTGCTCGATGGCGCTGACCATCGCTCACTACGACGGGCGGGAGCGCTTCGGCTGGCCCGACATCGTGGACGCGATGACCTCCATCGAGTCGGGCACGGCGATCAACATCGAGTACGTCGCCGAGGAGACCCGCGCCGTCGCCATCCACGAGGCCGGCCACGCCGTCGCCGCGCACGTGTACATGAAGGGCACGGAATCGACGCGGCTCTCGATCCGCCGGCGTGGGCGCGCGCTCGGTCATCACCAGGCGCTCGAGAAGGAGGAACGGTTCACGTCCTGGCGGCACGAGGAGATGGGCCGCCTGATCTGGACGCTCGGTGCGATGGCGGCCGAGCGCGTCTTCTACGGCGAGAACTCGACCGGGGTCGGCGGCGACGTCCAGAGCGCCACGGCGCGGGCCGCATGGATGGTCGGCTCCTGCGCGATGGCGCCCGAGCGCCTCGATCTCGACGGGCGCTTCGAGACCGAGGAGCAGGAGGAGGAGGCCCGCGAGAAGATCATGAAGCGCTTCGAGCGGATCGGAAGCCAGATCATGCAGCGGGCGGGCTCGGGCGGCCCCTACGAGCAGAACCCGATCGCCGGCGTTCTCGGTGACCCGTCGAAGCGCGCCCTGGCAGCGCAGCTTCTCGGCCAGGCCTACATCGCAGCACACCAGGTCGTGGCCGCTAACCGGGAGGCCGTCGAGCACATCGCCGACGTCCTCGTCGAGCGGCGCGAGCTCCACGGCGACGAAGTGCTCCACCTCCTCGACGGAGCGGAGCTCGTGCTTCCCGAGGTCGACCTTCTCGACGACAGCACGTGGCCGAAGCTATGAGCGCGGACGGCACCGAGACGTTGCCCGGGCCGGCCGAGGCCGAGCCGGGCGCGACATCCGCCCCAGAGGAGGAGCTCGTCACCCAGCGGCGGCTTCCGCAGGAGCCGGAGGCCGACCACCGTCCGAAGTTCCGGTTCGTCTACGCAGCGCTCGCAGCTATTGCAGCCCTCGCCGCCGTAGGGCTCGTCTTCCTCCTCACGAAGCCCGGGTCGGACAGTGCCGAGGCCTGGTCGACGTGGGAGCCCGTCTCGGAGGAGCCACTCGCCCGAGCTCAGGAGATCGCGAACGAAGTCGCGGCGGCGTACCGACTCCCGAGCGGCGCGCAGCTCGTCTACGTCCAGGCGGAGGCGCCGCAGGTGCAGGACATCCCCGTCGCGGCGGTCGCGATCCGGACCGCTCCCGGCGGAGCCACGTTCACGGGCGAGGGCATCCCGGTCTTCCCGGCCGACGAGACAGTCGTCTACATCCTCTGCGGCCTGGGGCGCGAATGCGCGATCGAAGAGGGTGATCCGACCGAGGAGCGCCTGCGGCTCCTGCGACGCGAGGCGCTGGAGCTCGCGCTCTATACGTTCCAGTACGTCGACGGGGTCAACAACGTCGTGGCATTCCTCCCGCCGAGGGCCGGATACCGGCCTACCTACGCCCTCTTCTTCCAGCGGCCGGACCTCGAAGCCCTCCTCGACCAGCCGCTCCGGAACACGCTTCCCGCGGCTCCGCCGCCGCTGCCGGGGGAGATCTCGCCCGTGGAGGTGAACATCATCGACGGGCTGACCCAGCCGCGCTTCTATGCCTTCGCTTTCCAGCAGCTCCAGGACGGTCAGGCTGTGATGGTGCTCGAAGACCCGACCCGAGCGCCGCCGCCCGAGCCGATCGAGGCGGCGCAGACGGAAGCGACCGGCGACACCGGGTCGGGCACCGACACCGGCAGTGCGAGCGAGCCCGCGAGCACGACCGGAACCAGCGGATAGCCGAGTCGGATCGGCGTCGCCTTCGCGGCGCAGGCCGACCGGCGGCGTGATACATCTAGGGGCCTGTCCAGAAACCTCAGCACGCCCGGCGGCGGCCCAGAAGACCCTCCGGCGGCGTCCTCGGAGGCACCGTTACTTGCCCAGTAGCGGCGTCTCCTGCGTCCTTGCCGGACGGCCTTCTGGGCGAGTCCCGAACGCACCGAGGTTTCTGGACAGGCCCCTTGTTCGGAGCCGGACCGGGGGCGACATCGTCGCCGGAACGTGGACCAGACATGCGCACCGTCGTCATCAGCCGAACGCGAGCGAGGAGATGACGCGCGACCTCGGCACTTGCCCGCACACGAGCGTGTCGGCGTGACGGCCGGCGCTCCTGACGTCGTCGTCGTCGGCGGCGGCGCGATCGGCGCGTGCTGCGCGCTCGAGCTCGTTCAGCGTGGCGCCCGCGTCACGCTCCTCGAGCGCGGCGGCGACCTCGCTTGGGGCTGCTCGTCCGGAAACGCAGGCCTGATCTGCCCGAGCCACGCGACGCCGCTGGCAAACCCGGCGGCGCTCCGCGACGGCCTGCGCTGGATGGGGAAGCAGGACAGCCCGTTCTACCTTCGGCCGCGGCCTTCGGTCCTTCCGTGGATCGCCCGCTTCGTCAAGGCGTCGGCACCACAGCGGGCGAGGGCATCCTCGGCCGTCATCCGCGAGCTCGCGCTCGCGAGCCTCGCGATTCACGCCGAGCTTGCCGAGCGCGGGCTGGATACCGGGCTCGAGCGTCGTGGCTCGCTGAGCGTGTACCAGCAGGCAGACGCGTTCGCCGGCGCCCGGCGCGAGGCCGAGGAGGCACGCCGGCTGGGCCTCCGCGTCGACGTCCTCGACCGGGGCGCTGCGCGAGAGCTCGAGCCGTCCGTCGGGGGCGAGCCCGCCGGCGCCGTCTTCTATCCGGACGACGCGCACTGCGACCCTCAGCGCTTCGTCCAGGCCGTGGGCGCCGCCGCCGTCGACGCCGGCGCGGAGGTGCGCACGCGCGTCGAGGTGCTCGGTGTCCGGAGGCGCAACGGGCGGGCGGAGTCGCTGCAGACCACATCCGGGGAGGTCAAAGCCGGCGTCGTCGTGCTCGCGGCCGGGGCCTGGACGCCGGTGCTCGCGCGGACGCTCGGGCTCTACGTGCCGGTCGAGGGCGGCAAGGGCTATCACGTCGACCTCGAGGCCGCGACCGGTGACCCTCGTATACCGGTCTGGTCGCACGAGACGCGCGTCATCGCGACGCCGCTCCGTGGCCGGCTGCGGCTGGCAGGAACGCTCGAGCTCGCAGGGCTCGACGAGCGCATCAACAAGGTTCGGGTGGACGCGATCGTCAGGGCGGCGCGACGCCTGGTCGCCGGCCTCGAGGGTCGCCGGGTCGTGGAGGTCTGGCGAGGCCTGCGACCCTGCACCCCGGACGGACTGCCGATCGTCGGTCGTCCGCCGTCGCTCGAGAACGTCGTGCTCGCGACCGGGCACGCGATGATGGGGCTCACGCTCGCGCCGGTCACCGGCCGGCTCGTCGGCGAGATCCTGACCGAGCAGGCGCCGAGCCACGATCTCCGCCCGCTGCGCCCCGAGCGCTTCCAGCCCCTCTTCGGCCGCGACTGAGGCCCGGCGCGTGAATCGTCACGCTTCGGCGACGCTGTCGGCATGGTCCGTGACACACGTGTAGGGGGTCTGACCCCATGGGTCAGACCCCTGGACGACCCTGGACACTTCCGTTCGGGCCGGAACCTCGAGGCTGGCGAGCTCCAGCCGGCAGCGTGTGCGTCGCGTAGAATAGGCGTCATGGCTGAGCTGGGGACGATGCGTGTGAAGGGCGGCCTCGCCGAGATGCTCAAGGGCGGGGTGATCATGGACGTGACGACGGCGGAGCAGGCACGTATCGCCGAGGACGCAGGAGCGGTCGCCGTGATGGCGCTCGAGCGCGTCCCCGCCGACATTCGTGCGCAGGGCGGGGTCGCGCGCATGGCCGACCCCCACAAGATCCAGGAGATCAAGGACACCGTGACGATTCCGGTGATGGCGAAGTGCCGGATCGGCCACTTCGTCGAGGCCCAGATCCTCGAGGCGCTCGAGATCGACTACATCGACGAGAGCGAGGTGCTGACGCCGGCCGACGAGGAGAACCACGTCGACAAGTGGAAGTTCCGCGTCCCGTTCGTCTGCGGTGCGACGAACCTCGGCGAGGGGCTCCGGCGGATCAACGAGGGAGCCGCGATGATCCGCACGAAGGGCGAGGCCGGGACGGGTGACGTGGTCAACGCCGTCCGCCACATGCGGGCGGTCTTCGGCGAGATCCGCCGGCTGCAGAACCTGCCCGAGGAGGAGCTCTTCACGGGCGCGAAAGAGCTGCAGGCTCCCTTCGAGCTCGTGAAGTGGGTGTCCGAGCACGGGCGCTTGCCGGTCGTGACCTTCACCGCAGGCGGGATCGCGACGCCGGCCGACGCGGCCCTCTGCATGCAGCTCGGCGCCGACGGCGTCTTCGTGGGCTCGGGGATCTACAAGAGCGAGGAGCCCTCCGTCCGCGCCAAGGCGATCGTCGAGGCAACCACGCACTTCCGCGACCCGGAGATCCTCGCGCGCGTCTCGACCGGGCTCGGCGATCCGATGCACGGCATCGCGAACGCGAGCCTGCCGCCCGCCGAGCTGTTGCAAACGCGCGGCTGGTAGGCGTCAGCCGAGCGCGAGCGCGCCCAGGACTATCCGGGCCGTCTCGTCGGGCGCCTCGAGGTGCGGCCAATGGCCGACGGCCGCAAGGACGTGCCGCTCGACCCCGGCCGTGAAGCGCGCCTCCGTGCCCTCGTAGATCGCGGGGCCGATGCAGCCATCCTGGCTGCCGTGGACGACCGTGGCCGGCACGCGGACGTCACCCGTCGATTCGCCCACGCCGTCGAGGTCGCAGCGGTACCAGGCCGCGACGGCTCTGCCCACCTCCGGTCGGGTGAGCACGTCCAGCACTGCGGGCCAGTCGTCGCGTACGAGGCCGGGCGACCACGTGTGCGCGAGCTGCGTCAGCCAGCCCGTGTCGGACGCCATCTCGGCCGCGTCGCCCGCGTAGGCGAGGATCCACGCGTAAGCGGCCGACTGCTGCTCGCGGACGACGCGGCGGCGCAGCCGGAAGCCGGTCGGATGCGGCACCGAGAGCGCGACGATCGCCTCGATCCGCTCGGGGTGCGTCGCGCCCAGGTGGTAGGCGAGCAGGCCGCCCCAGTCGTGCCCGACGACGGAGAAGCGCTCGAGGCCCAGGCCGTCCGCGAGCGCGAGCATGTCGCACGACACGGCGTCCACGCTGTAGTCGCCGTCCGGCAGCGGGCCGGACGGGTGGTACCCGGGCAGGGCGGGGAGGATCGCCTCGGCGCCGGCGGCCGCGATCCGCTCGCCGAGGCCGAGCAGGCCGAGGCCGTGGTCCGGGAACCCGTGGAGGACCAGCACCGGTCGCCCGCTGCCGAGCCGCCAGCACGCGACGGGCGCTCGGCACTGGACGGTCGAGTCGGGGCTCCTCACGGCGCGACTCTACCGGTCGCCGGCTGCGGCGAAGGCGGCGGGAGCGGTCGCGACGACGCCTACAATGACCGGCGTGACCATCGGCGTCCTCGCCGTGCAGGGGAACTTTCGCGAGCACCTCGCGGTGCTCCGCCGACTCGGCGCCGAGGCGGTCGAGGTGCGGCTCCCGGAGCAGCTCGACGGCCTCGACGGCCTCGTGATTCCCGGCGGCGAGTCGACCGCGATCGGGCGTCTGATCCGGCTCTACGGCCTCGAAGGTGCGATCGAGCGCTTCGACCGTCCAATCTTCGGCACCTGCGCAGGCATGATCCTGCTCGCGCGGGAGGCCGTCGACGGGGTTCCAGGCCAGCCGCTGCTTGGGCTCCTCGACATCGCGGTGAGGCGCAACGGCTACGGGCGCCAGGTGCACAGCTTCGAAGCTGATCTCGCGCTCGCCGGGGATGCGCGCCCGTTGCGCGGCGTCTTCATCCGCGCTCCGCGGGTCGAGGAGGCGGGCCCCGAGCTCGAGGTGCTGGCGGAGCTCGACGGCGATCCCGTGCTGCTTCGCCAGGGCCGGTTGCTCGTCGCGTCGTTCCACCCGGAGCTCACCGACGACGTACGAGTCCACGAGCGCTTTCTCCAGCTCGTGCGGGACGCGCGCGCTTCTCGTGCTCCTGGGGCGTCGCTCGCAAAGGAGGCAAGCGAGCGGGGCGCAGGACAGTACCCTTCAGTACGGACCAGCACCGCGAGCGCCGCATCCTGCGGCGAGCGCCGTCAGGCGCCGGCGGAGGCCGGCTCTGCCGGCCGGGAGCCGACGCCGGCCAGGAGCGCGAGAAATGTCGGGGCATAGCAAGTGGGCGACGATTCGCCGGAAGAAGGGTGCGGCGGACGCGAAGCGCGGCCAGCTCTTCTCGAAGCTCGCGCGGGCCATCATCGTGGCGGCGCGTGAGGGCGGCCCCGATCCTGATTCCAACCTCGCCCTCGCGAACGCGATCGAAAAGGCTCGCGAGGCCTCGATGCCGAAGGACAACATCGAGCGGGCGATCGCGCGTGGCGCGGGCGCCGGGGCCGGCGGCGAGGCCTACGAGCACGTCACCTACGAGGGCTACGGGCCGGCCGGGGTGGCGCTGCTCGTCGAGGCGCTGACCGACAACCGCAACCGGACGGCGTCGGATGTCCGCCACATCTTCACGAAGAACGACGGCAACCTCGGTGGGAGCGGGGGAGTCGCGTGGCAGTTCGAGCGCAAGGGCATGATCATCGTCGATGCCGACCGCGTCGACGAGGACGAGCTCACGCTTTCCGCTGCCGACGCCGGCGCCGAGGATGTCACGGTCGACGGCTCGAGCCTCCAGGTGACGACGGCCCCGGAAGACCTCGCCGTGGTGCGGGTCGCGCTCGAGACAGCCGGCATCCCGCTCGACTCCGCCGAGCTGACGCTGGTGCCGAAGACGACCGTCCGGGTGGAGGACGAAAGCGCCGCTCGCAAGCTCATTCGGCTGATGGACGCTCTCGAGGACAACGAGGACGTGCAGGGCGTCTACGCCAACTTCGACATTCCCGAGAGGGTGCTCGAAGCCGTCGCGTCGTAGACCGCCGCCAGGACGGCGGCACCGGCGCTCCGGTCGACCTGGGCGCACGGCTGCAGGAGATGTCCGGGCCGATCCGTACCTTTCCGGGGTGACGGTGCTGGGGATCGACCCGGGCATGGCGGCCTGGGGATTCGGAGTCGTGGAGCGAGACGGCCGCACGGTCTCGCTCGTCGACCACGGTTGGCTTCGCACTCCGGCGGGCGATCGCCTCGAGCTCCGCCTCAAGCAGATCTACGACGACGTCGCCGAGCTGCTGGCCCGCTTCGAGCCCGAATCTGTCGCGATCGAGGAGTCGTACGTGGGCGCGAACCCACGAACCGCGCTCTCGGTCGGCCAGGCGCGTGGCGCGGTACTCGTCGCCTGTGCCGCCGCCGGCGTCGCCTGCGTCGAGTATCCCCCCGCGACCATCAAGCAGGCGGTGTGCGGCTACGGACGGGCCGACAAGACCCAGGTGCAGCGGATGGTGAGGGCCATCCTGCGTATGGAGACCGAGCCCCGGCCGGATCACGCCTCAGACGCGCTGGCCGTGGCGATCTGCCACGCGCTCGACTCGCGTTCCCGCCGGCCTCTCGGGGAGGTGGCCCGATGATCGCCCGCCTCCGCGGCCGTCCCGTCGCCCTCGACGCCGACGGGCTCATCCTCGACGTGAACGGCGTCGGCTACCGCGTCCTGCCGACCGCGAGCGCTATACGCAAGGCCGATGGGCACGAGGAGGTCACGATCGAGACCCATCTCCACGTGCGTGAGGACGCGCTTCAGCTCTTCGGGTTCGCGGCAGTCGAGGAGCGGCAGCTCTTCGAGCAGCTCCTGAGCGTCGCCGGTATCGGTCCGAAGGTCGCCCTCGCAATCGTGTCGGCCTACGCTCCCGCCGACCTCCGCCGCGCGATCGCGAGCGGAGACACGGCGCTCTTCGAGTCCATTCCCGGCATCGGGCGCAAGCTCGCACAGCGCGTCGTGCTCGAGCTGAAGGAGAAGATCGGGCTGGCCGTCGTGTCCGGCGGCCCGCCCGTGGCGGGTGCCGGGGACGGCCATCTCGTCGCCCGCGACGCGCTCGTCGAGCTCGGCTTCACGCCTGCCGAGGCCGAGCAGCGGCTCGCGTCCGTGGACCCAGACTTGCCGCCGAGCGAGCGCGTCGTGCTCGCGCTTCGCGCCGCCTGAGCGATCCGGTGGGCGCCTGCCCCCGTCCGGCGTGAGATCTACGCTCCGGTCTGTGGGCGAGCGGGTCACAGGGGCGGAGCTTGCTCTCGACGAGGAGGAGCTCGACGGCTCGCTGCGGCCGCGCCGGCTCGGGGAGTTCGTCGGCCAGGAACGCGTCAAGGAGCAGCTCGGCATCGCGCTCGAGGCCGCGAAGGGCCGGGGCGAAGCGCTCGACCACGTCCTGCTCGCCGGGCCGCCGGGGCTCGGCAAGACGAGCCTTGCCTTCATCATCCGGGAGGAGATGGGCGGCGATATCCGGACCGTCGCCGGGCCCGCGCTCGAGCGCAAGCGCGACGTCGCCGCGATCCTGACGGGTCTCGGTGAGGGCGACGTCCTCTTCATCGACGAGATCCACCGGCTGACGCGGGCGGTCGAGGAGATCCTCTACCCGGCGATGGAGGACTTCCGAATCGACATCATCGTCGGGGAGGGCGCCGGAGCCCGGACGCTGACGCTGGACCTGCCGCCGTTCACGCTCGTCGGCGCCACGACCCGCACCGGGCTGTTGACGACGCCGCTGCGCGATCGATTCGGGATGACGTACCGGCTCGACTACTACGAGCCGGACGAGCTTGCCCGGATCGTGCGCCGGTCGGCTCGGATCCTCGGCATCGAGATCGAGCCGGAGGCTGCGAGAGAGATCTCGGTGCGCTCGCGCGGCACGCCACGCGTTGCGAACCGCCTCCTACGGCGCGTAAGGGACGTGGCCGAGGTGCGCCACGACGGCGACGTGACGCTGGGCGTGGCGCACGAGGCGCTGGCGCTTCTCGAGGTGGACTCCGAGGGCCTCGAACGGCTCGACCGGGAGCTGCTGCGCGCGATCGTCGAGAAGTTCGGCGGCGGGCCCGTCGGGCTCTCGACCCTGGCCGTCACGCTCGGTGAAGAGGCAGATACGATCGAGGACGTGTACGAGCCATACCTGCTCCAGCTCGGGCTCATCCAGCGCACGCCGCGCGGTCGGACGGTCACGGAGCTCGGCCGCTCCCACCTCGGTGCGGCGGCCGACCACGAGAGCCTGTTCTGAGCGTGCCGGAGCTGTGGGTTCCAGGGGCTGCCGCGCCCTCGCTCGAGGACTTCGTCAAACGGCTGCACGCCGCGATCGAGAGCTTCGCTGAGCGCCGCGGCTGGGAGCATGCGGACGTCGACGTAGAGCTCGTCGACGGCACGCGCCTCGGCCTACATTCGATCCGCCCGGAGCCGGGCTACGGCTTCATCACCCTCTGCCCGTACCCGGAGGACGAGGAGCAGCCGTGGCCGCGCGCCGGGGAGGAGGGGGAATGCCCGCCGGAGGAGATCATCGTCCCGGTGGGCTCGATCAGGCGGTTCATCCTCGGCGAGCCCCAGGATCGGCCGGCCCGCTTCGGCTTTTCCGTGGGGGAATCGGCCGCGTGAGTCGAGCCCCGCGCTCGACTCACCCATCACCGCCGGGGGGACGTCACCCGGATCGGCTGCGCTGACCGCGGGGCGACCGGGGATTCGCTGAGGTTCCTGGGGCGTCGCTGGCAAAGGAGGCAAGCGAGCGAGCCGGAGACAGTACTCGAGTACGGATCCGGCGAGCGAGCGCTGGCTCCTGCCGCCCAGCGGCGTCAGGCGGCTCCGGAGGCCGGGCTTTGCCCGGCCGCAGGGGGCCGCCGGCCAGGGACGTCAGCGACGGAATTGGAGGTCGTGCCAGGAGGGAACGGGAGCCAGCTCGAGCAGCGCTCTCCCACCGCGCGTGTCTCGGTACATGAAGTCCGAGCTGTCGTCGTCCCAGGCGACCTCGAGCAGATTCTCCTTGACCCGGTGGTCGAGCCAAGCTCCGCGGAAAACGAGCTTGCGCAGCCAGTAGACGAGCGACTCGTCGCCAACGAGCGAGAGCCGCTCCCAGTGGCGGACGAGATACTCGCCGAGACCGCTACGGGGCTCGTCGATCCGCCCCTCGGCGGTCAGCTCCACCAGATCCAACACCTCCCCGGCGTCGAGCTCCCCGGTCTCGACAAGCCCAAGGCGGACGGCGGCCGCGTTTACGCGCTGCTCGAAGTCGACAGCGTTGAAGCCGAACCGGTAGCCGAGGAACTCGATGACGTAGTCGTCACCGGACAGGTAGTTCGAATCGGACACGGAGAAAGGATACGGCGCGGACGCGACCGCTCGGGACCCCATCTGCCGAAGGTTCGCAGGTCCCCGTTCCCGGCCGGTGCCTGGAACACAGTTGGCACAAGGTCGGCACGCTTCGGTGTGTCCCCGGGCCGAGCGCCGTCCGACCTTCGGCCTAGGCTCTGGAGCAATGCACGAGGGCACCTGGACGCTTCGTCCGTGCCCCCGCCGAGAGGTCGAGGCCCTGGCCGGCGCGCTGGGGATCAGCGAGGTAACGGCAAGCGTCCTCGTCCGGCGAGGGTATGGCGACCCCACGAAGGCACTAGCCTTTCTGAAGGCGGAGGCGCCTGCCCACGACCCGTTCCTGCTGGGTGACATGCGCGCTGCCTGCGACACCGTGCTCGCGGCCGTCGCAGCAGGGCGCCGCATCTGCGTGCACGGCGACTACGACGTAGACGGCATCTGTGCGACGGCGCTCGCCGTCACGGCGCTGCGCGAGCTCGGGGCCGACGTCGGGTGGCATCTGCCGAGCCGGTTCGCCGAGGGATACGGCCTGTCGCTCGAGGCGCTCGAGGCGATCGCCGCTCAGGGGTACGGCCTGGTTCTGACCGTCGACTGCGGAATCACCGCGGTCGATGCTGTGGCCGGGGCGAAGGCGCTCGGGCTCGACGTCGTGATCAGCGACCACCACCGTGCGGGCGGCGATCTCCCCGACTGCCCCATCGTCGCGACGCGACCCTCTGACTATCCCTTTCCGGAGCTCTGCGGGACGGGCGTGGTCTACAAGCTCGCTCAGGCGCTCGGCGTCGCGGACGAGCGGATGCTCGACCTCGTCGCGCTGGCGACTGTGGCCGACGTCGTCCCGCTCGTCGACGAGAACCGGGGCCTCGTGGCGCGCGGGTTACGGCGGCTTGGCACGACCGAGCGCCCCGGGCTCGCGGCGCTCATGCGGACGGCCGGGGTCGATGCCGCCACCGTCGACGCCGGTGCGGTGGGCTTTCGCCTCGCTCCCCGTATCAACGCTGCGGGCCGGCTAGGCCATCCCGGTGTGGCGCTCGAGCTGCTGCTCACCGACGACCGGCGCGAGGCAGCTCGGCTCGCGGGCGAGCTGGAGACGCTGAACCGCGATCGTCAGGCGGTAGAGGACGCGATCCTCCGGGCGGCCCTGCGCCGGATCTCGGAGTGGCCGGACGCTCTGCGCCGCCGCCGTGCGTACGTCCTCTGGGGCGAGGACTGGCACGAGGGCGTGATCGGGATCGTCGCGTCTCGTCTCGTCGAGCGGTTCCACCGGCCGGTCGTCCTCATCGCCGGAGGGCGCGATGCGTGGAAAGGCTCGGGGCGGTCGATCCCGCGCTTTGATCTCCACGCGGCGCTCGGCGCCTGCGCGGGCGAGCTCGAGGGCTACGGAGGGCACCGGGCCGCAGCCGGTCTCTCGATCCTGCCCGACAGAGTAGAGGCGTTCGCCGATGCCTTCGCAGAGCACGCCGCCTCGGTGCTCGGAGAGGACGATCTCCGCTCGCTCGTCGAGGTCGACGCGGTGGTGTGGGGTGACGAGCTGACGCTGGACCTGTGTGAAGAGCTCGAGCGCCTGGCGCCGTTCGGGCTCGGCAACCCCGGCCCGCTGCTGCTTGCCCCGGCCTGCGAGCTGTCCGAGCTCGGTGCGGTAGGGGACGGGCGCCACCTCAAGCTCGCCGTCAACGCGAACCGGGTGCGATCCGGCGGGATCGCGTTCGGGCAGGGAAGCCAGCTCGACCGTCTTCGCAGTGCCGATCGCTGGGACGTCGCGTTCCGGCTGCAGGCGAACCGGTGGAACGGGGCCGTCTCGCCGCAGCTCGTCGTCCGGCGATTCTTCGAGACACCGTCCCGCTACCTGGAGCTCCGGGACAGGCTCGCGGCCGAGTGGCGGGCGGGCGAGCAGGCCTGGGGAGCCGAGGCCCGTGCCGTGTTCGGCGAGCTCGAGTTGACGGCCGAGGCGCCTCGCCGGCGGCACCTGCTCGAGTCGGAGGAGTTCCGGTCGCTGCTCGCCGAGGAGGAGGTGGCGCTGCCGGAGGCGGCATAGGGCCCCCGGCAGCAACCATGCTGCGCCGCCCGTAGAACGCTCGCAGCGGTTGGGCCCGCTTGGTCTCGAGACCTGTCGGCAGCACGAGGGGCTCCACCCCTGCTGCCTACAATGAGCTCATGGAGCAGGTCGTCAGCCCCGCCGAGCGGCACCGGCCGCTCCTCGACGAGCTCATCGCCACGGTCGGCGAGCACAACCGCGACGTCGATCGTGACCTGCTCGAGCAGGCGTTCGACCTCGCCTGCGAGGCGCACGAGGGACACAAGCGCCAGAGCGGCGAGGACTTCATCGTGCATCCGGCCGGAGTGGCGCGGATCCTCGCCCAGCTGCGACGCCCCTCACCGGCCATCGCCGCCGGGCTGCTGCACGACGTCGTCGAGGACACCGACACGACGATCGAGCAGGTACGGGCAGACTTCGGCGACGACGTCGCTCGCCTCGTCGAGGGAGTCACCAAGCTCACCCGGATCTCGTTCCAGAGCCGCGAGCAGGCGCAGGCCGAGAACTACCGCAAGATGATCGTCGCGATGGCCGAGGATCCCGAGGTCATCATCATCAAGCTCGCCGATCGCCTTCACAACATGCGGACGATCGAGTACCTGGGCAAGCAGAAGCAGCTGCAGAAGGCCCGGGAGACGCTCGAGGTGTACGCGCCGCTCGCCCACAGGCTGGGCATCCACCAGATCAAGTGGGAGCTCGAGGATCTCGCCTTCCAGACCCTCCATCCCCGCAAGTACCAGGAGATCGCCGCCATGGTGGCGCAACGGCGCAGCGAGCGGGAGGCGTACGTCGCCGAGGCGAGCGGCGTGCTTGCGAGCGAGCTCGAGAAGGCCGGAATCAGGGCAGAGATCTCGGCACGCGCGAAACACTTCTACTCCATCTACGAGAAGATGGTGAAGCGGGGCAAGGAGTTCAACGAGATCTACGACCTCACGGCGATGCGCGTCATCGCGGAGCGGTCGGAGCGCGAGGGCCAGGGCGACTGCTACGCGGTGCTCGGCATCATCCACTCGCTGTGGAAGCCCATGCCCGGTCGCTTCAAGGACTTCGTGGCCATGCCGAAGCTGAACCTCTACCGGTCGTTGCACACGACCGTGATCGGGCCGGAGGGAAAGCCGCTCGAGATCCAGGTGCGCACGCGCGAGATGCACGAGACCGCCGAGCTCGGCATCGCCGCGCACTGGCTCTACAAGAGCGGGCGCAGGGATCCGAAGGCCGAGGCCGAGCGGCTTGCCTGGCTGACGCAGCTCCGCGACTGGCAGCAGGAGGAGACGGACGCCGGCGAGTTCATGCGGACGTTCCGTGCGGATCACCTTGCCGACGAGGTGTACGTGTTCACGCCGAAGGGGGAGGTCAAGTCGCTGCCTGCCGGCTCGACGCCGATCGACTTCGCCTACGCCGTGCACACGGACGTCGGACACCGAACTGTCGGCGCGAAGGTCAACGGGCGCATCGTCCCGCTCCACTACCAGCTCAAGAGCGGCGACTTCGTCGAGATCCTGACCTCGAAGCAGCTCGGTCGAGGGCCCTCCCGGGACTGGCTCTCGATCGCCGTCTCCTCCCGGGCGCGGAACAAGATCCGGCAGTGGCTCTCGCGCGAGACTCGCGAGGACACCGAGCAGCGTGGACGCGACTCCCTCGAGCAGGCGCTGAAGCAGCACAACCTGCCGTACAAGAAGATCGCCGGCTCCCCGATGATCGCGGGCGTGATCCGGGAGATGAACTTCAAGAAGGCCGAGGACTTCTACCTCGCGCTCGGCTCGGGGAAGCTGCAGGCGTCGCAGGTCGCGAACAAGGTCCTGCACAAGCTGAAGACGACGGAGGTCGCGCAGGAAGAGTCCATCCCGCTCAGGCCGAAGGCGCGCCACACCGTCGCCTCGCAGGCGGTTGGCATCTCCGTCACCGGCGTCGAGGACGTCCTCGTTCGCCTGGCGAAGTGCTGCAACCCGGTCCCGGGCGACGAGATCTGCGGCTACATCTCGCTCGGCAAGGGCATCACCATCCACCGCGGCGACTGCCCCAACGTCAAGGCGCTGCGCCGTAACCCGGAGCGGTTCACCGACGTGGAATGGGACGGCGGGACGACGCAGAGCTTTCGCGTGCAGATCGCCCTCGACTCGTGGGACCGGCCGCGGCTGCTCGAGGACGTCGCCCGTACGTTCGCGGAGCACGGCGCGAACATCGTCGAGTACGGCGGCCACGTAGACGACCAGATGGCCAAGAACTGGTATGTGGTCGAGATCGGGGACGTCAAGGTGTTGCGCGCGCTCCTGAACTCTCTCCGCAACATCGAGTCGGTCTTCGACGCCTATCGCGTCACGCCGTCGTGACCGGGGCGCTCGAGCTGCTGCACGAGCTCGCCGACGCCGACGAGGCTCACCGCGCGACGCTCGCGGAGCTCGAGGGTCTGCTCGGGCGTACGACCGAGCTGGGCGCTCGGGCGGACCGCCTGTCCGTATTCCTCGCCGCGGCACCGGGCGAGCGGCAGCGGCTGGCCCAGGAGGTCAGCGATGCCGAGGCAGGCGTCGAGGAGCGGGCGAGGTCTCTCGCGGAGGCCGAGGCTGAGCTGGCGGAGGCGGAGCGGCGCCGCGATCGCGAGCGTCTGCTCGCGGCGCGCCGCTTCCAGGTTCGGGCCGCGGACGCCTCGGCGATGGCGGAGAAGCACCTGGCCGCCGCTCGCGACGCCCTCAGCGCCCACGAGCGGGCCGTGGAGAGCGGCGAGCTCGAGGGGCCCGAGGTCGAGCAGGCAGCCGCGCGGCTGGCCCTCGAGCTTGCCGGCGCGCCGCGGGTACCCGCAGACGCCGTGAATCGACCGGGCCCCGGCCTGGACGGGGTGCGAGCATGGGCGACGGGAGCCCGTGCCGCGCTCGTCGTCGCACGTAGCGGAGTGACGTCCGAGCGCGAGGCGCTGATCCGTCAGGCGAGCGAGTTGGCTTCGCTGCTGCTCGGCGAGCCGCAGGTCGCGACGAGCGCGGCCGCCGCGGCGGACCGCGTCGAGCAGTCGCTCGCCCGCTGACACGTCCTGCCGCGCTGCGGCGCGTCAGCTCTGGAGCCCGACCTCGATCTCGGCCAGGGGCGCCGTGAAACCGATCTTGTTATGGGTGCCGTCGCAGAACGGCTTGTTCTCCGAGTGCCCGCACCGACAGAGGAAGATTGCAGGGCGCTCCATGACCTCCTCGGCGCCGTCCCGCTGCACCCGCCAGCCGCCCACCTCGGCCTCGAGCTTGTTCGGCCCGTTCTCCATGCTCGTGATCTTCACCGCTGCCTCCTCGTCGCCTGACTCGTTTACGCGGGCCGGCGCGATCTCGGTTCGCGCCGCGACGAACCCGACCCTCAGGTGCGTCATGTCACAGTACGGCTTGCTGGACGACTCGCCGCAGCGACAGAGCGCGAGGCGCAGGCGCTCTGTCGCCTCCTGACGACCCGCACGTTTGATGACCGACGGGCCGTCTCGCTCGACGAGGACCGAGCCGTTCTCGCCGGCCGTTACGCGCACCGCAACTCGGCGGAGTCCGAACCGGCGGGAGCGCAGAGGTGCGCAACCGACGCGGCCGTCGGCACTAGCCCACCTCGTGCCACGGCACGCCACCGGTGTCCCAGCCGACGAGGCAGTGGGCGGAGATGAGAACGGCGACGCGGTCGAGGAAGGCGTGCTCGTCGTCGCCGGGCTCGGCCGAGGACTCGACGCCGAGCACCGCGGTTTTCGTTCCGTCGTAGACGACAGGAACATCCGTCCGCCGCGAGCCGAGGCCAGGCTCACCAGCCCGGGGGCCAAGTACGAAGCTCCTCTCCCTCGACGAAAGAGAGCCCGACCCACAAGAAATGTGGCACACGCTCGTGCAGTGTGGCAACGCTCTGGCGTAGCACCTCGTCGGCCTCGGACTCTCGGTTCAGGATGCGGTGCAGCGCTTCGAGCGCGCCCGCGTACGGTTGGGCGGCGAGCTCGCTCACAGCCGCGTGGACACCATCCTCGCGACGTGCTCGAGCAAGGCTCGGTCGTCCTCGTCGAACGCGGCGGGCTCATCCGAGTCGATGTCGATCTCACCGAGCACCCGAGCCGGTCCTGTCCCCGAGCGCCAAGGCGCGAAGATCGGCACGACGATCTCGCTGCGGGTCGACGGGAAGCACGCGATGTAGCGCGGGTCTGCTTCGACGTCGTCGACCGTCTCCGTCTTCCCGCTCGCGGCAGCAGCACCGCAGATCCCCTCGCCGATCCGGATCCGCACGTGCTCCGTCTCCTGTGGGCCCTGCCAGGCAGCGAGAGCGAGGTCGCCGCCTTCGACGAGGTAGAAGCCGACCCAGGAATAGTGCTCGAAGCGCTCGTGCAGCAGCGCGGCCGTCCGCTCGAGCACCCGCTGTGCCGTCTGCTCCGTGCTGACGTAGCGCTCGACGGCATCGATCGCGCCGCGGCGGGCATCCGCAGTCGAGATCAGGCTGCCACCTCCTCCAGATCGGCGTCCTCGAACGAGCGGATCGGAGCCCGGTAGGCCTCCGGCACGACGGCCGGCTGCCTACTGGCGAGATCGACGAAGACGAGTGTCTGCTCCGCCGCGCACATGAGCGTGTCGTCCCCGACACGGTAGACGGCAAACGCGCTCGTGAGGCTCGTCCGCCCGATCCTCTTCGCCCGCACGAACACCTCCAGGAGATCGTCGAAGCGAGCGGGCGCGTGGTACTCGACGCTTGCTGCGCGCATGACGAACTGCCGGTCGTCGTGCGCGTTGAAGAGCAGCCCGAGGTGGCGGGCGTACTCGACCCGTGCGAGGTCGAAGTAGGGCATGTAGCGCCCGTAGTACACGATTCCCTGAGCGTCCGTGTCGGAGAAGCCGACGCGGGCCAGCGCCGCGTACTTGAACGGCGGCTTGCGGTGGGTCGTGCGGCCGAGCTCGAGGGACATGCCCGCCGATCGTACCCGCGCGACCCTATGGACACAGTCCTCGGGCGCTCGCGACCTGAGCCGTGCGGCGGGAAGGAGGGGCGGCCTCGCCACCGCCCCTCCCGAGGGCATCCCCCCGCGCGCCGACGTTACGTCGGGCCGGCTCGAGGGCCTGCCTGGGAACGCGCCTCTCGCGGCTCCCTAGCCCCCATGCCCGAGTGGCTGGTTCCTCGACGCGAACGTATAGATCGCGTCGGCGGCGGCGTCCGACATCTGGTCGAGCGCCTCCAGCGAGACGTTGTCGAACGTGTCGCACACCTCGTGGTAGCACGGGTCGTACTGCTCGCCGGCCGTGCCGCCGAAGATCGCGACCTGCTCGGGCGTCTTGACACCCTCGGCGCCGGTGAAGAGGCCGCCGGCCGGTATTCCGGCGGCGATGAACGGCCCGTAGTCTGAGCGGCCGTCGAACGCGGTCGGCTCCGTCGCCAGCCCCTGGGAGTCGAAGTAGTTGACGAAGACGTCCTCGATCGCGTCTGAGCCCGGCAGGCCCAGCCGTCCCGGTCGGGGCGCCGTCTCCGTCGTAGACGAAGCGGACGTAGTTCTTCGAGCCGATCATGTCGAAGTTGAGCATGAGGGCGATCCGCGACAGCTCGTCTGCGGAGAGCTGGCTCACGTAGTACTCGGAGCCCAGCAGGTTGTTCTCCTCGGCGCCGAACCAGATGAACCGCAGCTTGTTCTTCGGGTTGAGCTTGAGCTCGGAGAACTCCTCCGCGATCTCGAGGATCGTGGCGGAGCCGGAGCCGTTGTCGTTGATCCCGGGGCCCTCGAGAACGGAGTCGAGGTGCGCGCCGACCACGATCGTGCGCGCGCCCTTCCCGTGCCGGGTCTCGGCGATCACGTTCGCCGCCGTGCGGGTCTCGGAGATCGTCTCCGTCGCCACGTGAACCGTGACGGGCCCGCTCTGCGTCGAGCCGTAGAGCGCGGCGCCGAGCGCGTATGTGGCCATGACCGCCGGAATCGCGGCCGGATTGCCGATCGTGCCGACAAAGGCGTCCTGTCGCCCCGGCTGGCCCTCGTTGAAGAACACCACCGCGGCATAGCCTGCCGCGGTCGCGTTTGCGACTTTGACCTCGAACGTGCACGTGCCGCGCTGAATCAGCGCCACCGAAGTCGCGTCAGGAGGCACGGGGAAGTCCGCGGCTTCGCAGCCGGAGTTCGACGTGCTCGCAGGCGCAGCCGGGTCCATCGGCACGATGACGTCGTTCGTCGGCACGAGCGTGCCGGTGACCTCACCGTCTCCCGAATAGTCCATCAGCGCGAAGTCCGGGCCTTCCGCGTAGGTCGTCGGGGTCGGCGACACCTGGTCGAATGCGGACGGTCCTGTCTGCTGGAAGAACGCGAACTCGAACTCCTGCACGGTCGGCCGGTAGCCTGCCGCCGTGAGCCGGTCGACGACGTAGTCGACTGACGCGTCGAAGCCGCTCGTGCCGGACGCCCGTGTTCCGCCGTTCGCGTCGGCGATCGCCTGGAACGCCGCCTGGTGCTCACGAATCCCGTCGACCGTAACCGCTTCCCGCAGGAACGACGAGTCCTTGACAGGCGGCACGGTAGCTGCCGTCGGTGCGAGCACGGCAGCCGCCGCGATCGCCGCCGCCACCAGCGTGAATCGTCGTCTCATGTGACCTCCCCGTGTCGTTGTTCGCAAACCCGTTCGGAGCCCTCACCCGGAACGGCTTTGCGGCGACAGTACCCCGTGGGGCGCGCTGTGCAAACGTCGCCGGCGGGACGGTACGAGTTCAGCCCTGGATGACGGCGAGCACTTCGTCGCGCTTCCGCTCCATGAGCTCACGTGAAGTAGCCTCGAGGTTCAGGCGCAGCAGCGGCTCGGTGTTCGACGGGCGGACGTTCATGTGCCAGTCGCCGCCGGTAACGGAGATCCCGTCCAGGTGCGACACCTCGCCCTCGGGCCCGAAGCGCTCCTTGAGCTCCTGGAGCTTCACCGCGACATCCGCGACGCGCATGTTGAGCTCACCGGTCAGGAAGTATCGCTCCCGGAAGGGTGCGAGGATCTCCGAGAGCTTGCGACTCCTGCGCGACAGCAGCTCGAGCACGAGCAGCATCGGCACGACGCCCGAGTCCGCCTGGTAGTAGTCGCGGAAGTAGTAGTGCCCTGACACCTCTCCGGCGAAGGCGGCGTTCTCCTCGCGCATCCGATGCTTGATGAAGGCGTGACCGACGCGGTTGACGAGCGGCGTTCCGCCGGCTCGCTGCACGATGTCCCGGACGGCCCAGCTCGCCCGGACGTCGTAGATGATCGTGGCGCCGGGCTCCTTCTCGAGGACGGCCTCGGCGAGGAGGGCGGTCAGGAAGTCGCCGGGGACGAACTCGCCCGTGTCGTCGACGAAGAAGCAGCGGTCGGCGTCGCCGTCGAACGCAATGCCCACGTCGGCCTTCTCCTCGAGCACCTTTGCGACGATGAAGTCCCGGTTCTCGGGAAGCAGCGGGTTCGGCTCGTGGTTGGGGAACGACCCGTCGGGCTCGAAGTAGCAGCGCACCGCCTCGACGGGAAGGCGGTCGAGCACGGCCGGCAGCATGGCGCCGGCCATCCCGTTCGCCGCGTCGATCACGACCCGGAGCGGCCGGACCGTCTCGGGCGAGATGAACGACATGACCTTGTCGACCCAGCCGGGGTAGATGTCGTCCTGGCTGACCGCGCCTGGCGTCGCGACGTCCTCGAACCCGCGTTGCGCGCGGTCACGGATGTCGAGAAGCCCGGACTCGCCGCCCACCGGAAGCGCGCCGCGTCGCACGATCTTCATGCCGGTGTACTCCTTGGGATTGTGCGACGCGGTGACGGTGAGCCCACCGTCGAGCGAGAGCGCTCCCACCGCGTGGTAGAGCATCTCGGTGCCGATCATCCCGACGTCCACAACCGCTGCGCCTCCGTCCGAGGCTCCTCGGATCGCGGCCTCCGTCATGGCCGGGGAGGAGAGCCGCATGTCGCGCCCGACCGCGATCGCCTTCGGCTCGAAGTGCTCGACGTAGGCGCGGCCGATCGCGTACGCGCCGTCCTCGTCGAGCTCGCCCGGGTAGAGACCGCGCACGTCGTACGCCTTGAAGGCCTTGGGGTCGAGCGCCACATGCAGATCCTACGCCGTCGCGCCAGCACGCTTGACGCACGATCCCCGGGTCGCCGATACTGGCCGCCGGATCACGTGCCGAGTCCTCGCCGCAGCAGCGAGGCGGAGAGAGGAGCCCTCTTCCATCTCCCCGATGCGGTCGAGGTGGTCCGGCGCCACGCCGAGGCGCTCGCACAAGGCGGCCTCGTGTCAGCGGTCGACTTCGACATCGGCGCTATGCGGACGGAGCCGCCGATACCCCTGGCCGACCAGATGGCCGAGCGCATGATGGCGGCGTTCCGCTCGGCGCACGCGAACCCGGTGGTCGGAACCCAGCTCGCGCTCATCCTGCGGGCGGCCGGCCTTGCCGAGGTGCAGTCGTTCGGCATCCAGGCCTACGTGCCGCCGGACGACCCCCGCGCCGCCCGGCTGCTCGCCGGCATCATGCGGACGCTGGCGCCGCAGATGGAGGCGGCCGGGATCGCGACCGCCGAGGAGCTCGGGCTCGACACCCTGCAGCAGCGGCTCGAAGAGGCGCAACGCGAGGCGGGCGCGGTGGTTCTGTTGCCCACCGTCGTCGGGGCCTGGGGCCGCCGCGCGTAGCGCCCTGACGGCGGGGCGTCAGCTACGCCCTGTGCCCTCCGACGGCTAGCTCCAGGAGGCGGCGAGCTTCGCGCGGGTCTGGCTGAGCGCCTCGGGCATCACCTTGACGTCGGCGAGAACGGGCATGAAGTTCGTGTCGCCCGCCCAGCGCGGAACGACGTGCTCGTGGACGTGGTCGACGACGCCGGCGCCGGCGACGCGACCGAGATTCCAGCCGAGGTTGTACCCCTGGGGGTGCATCACGGTGTCGAGGACGCCGATCGCGGTCGCGACGAGCCGGTGGATGGAGAGCGCCTCCTCCGGCGCGAGCTCGCGCAGGTCGCCGCAGTGGCGGTACGGGGCGACCATGAGGTGCCCTCCGGCGTACGGGTACTTGTTGAGGAGGACGAAGGCGAGGTCGTCGCGATGGACGACGAGCCCCTCCTCATCCGAGAGCTCCGCTGCCGTGCAGAAGACGCAGCCGGGCTGGGCGTCAGCCGACTGGATGTACTCGAGCCGCCACGGCGCCCACAGACGCTCCATGTCTCCCCCGCGGTGTCAAAGCCACTTCCTCCAGCGGAAGAACGCGAACATGCCGATCAGCGCGAGGACCAGAGCGCCCAGGATCGCCCAGAACGCGGCGCGACCGCTCTCTCCGGGGAAGTCGACGTTCATGCCGAAGATGCCCGCGATGAGGGTGAGTGGCAGCATCGTGACGCTGAAGATCGTCAGGATGCGAAGGACGTCGTTCTGCTTGTGCTGGATGGCGGACTCGTTCGTCGACTCGAGGCCCTCGACGACCTCCTTGTAGTTGTCGAGCAGGTCCCAGACCCGCTCGGAGGCGTCGACGATGTCGTCGAAGTACACCTCGAGATCCTGGGGGAGGAACCGCTCCGTATAGCGCTCGAGGAGTCGCAGCGTCGTCCGCTCGGGCTTGATGATCTTTCGGTAGGAGATGATCTCCTGCTTCACCTTGGAAATGTCGCGCACGACCTCCTCCGAGCGCCCCTCGTCGATGTCGTCCTCGACCGAGTCGAGCTTGTGCCCGATCTTGTCGAGGATCGGGAAGCAGTAGTCGAAGAGATCATCGAGGACGTGGTAGAGGAGGTAGCCCGAGCCCTTCGAGAAGAGCTCGCCTCGCAGCTCCTCGTCGCTCTCGCAGCGCGTGAACAGCCGCGAGACGGGAAGCAGCTCCACGTTCGGAAGCGTGATCAGGAAGTCGGGGCCGAGGAAGACGTCCAGCTCGGCGGCGTTGAGCCGCTGGATGCGCTTGTCGTAGACGGGGAAGTGGAGGACGATGAAGAGGTAGCTCGGGTACTCGTCCACCTTGGGCCGCTGGCGCTTGGAGAGGACGTCTTCGACGTCGAGCTCGTGGAAGCCGAAGCGCTCTGCCAGCTCGCCGAGCTCGAGCGCGGTGGGAGTCTCGACGTGAACCCAGGTGAGTCCGCTAGAGGAGAGCTCGTCGATCCGCGGAGCCCGCGCCTCGACCGCGTCCCCGGGTAGCCGGGGACGTCGCCTGATCCGTGCGAGCGTTGGCCGTGCCATCGGTACTGAGCGGGTCCTCGAGACGCATCTCCACGCTCCGATTGTAGTTGGCCGGCGCGCGTAGGGGTAGTGCCGAGATCACAGCCCGGCGGCACGGCCAGAAGCCCGGGCCGGTCTCAGCCGCTCGGGGGCAAGAGAATGCGCCTGATAGAAACGAACCGCTGCAAACGAGCGGGTCGTGACTCGGCGCGTGACTCAGCGAGAGGGCTGGCTCTTCGGTCGGGCGGCGGGCTGAGCCTCCGCGCGCTAACGCTTGCGGTGGGTCCAGACTCCAAGCGTCTCCGCTGGCTTGCCTGCACGCCCGAGAGCGATGGGATCGAACATCACGGCGAGGGCGGCTGGCTCGGCACTTCTGTCGTTGAACGAGACGTTGATCGCCAGCTCGAGGCGGGCGTAGCAGCCCAGTTCTTGCATCCGAACGAGGAACTGCGGACGAGCACAACCACCTGACCCGGCGGGCAGAGCAATCGGGTTTCCCGGGTGCGAGCGATACGGCTCCTCGACGTTGTCGAGGTTGCGGAGCCGGCCGACCACCATGATCGTCGTCGGCGCTGGCCCACCGAGGATCGCGATGCAGTCGGTCTTACGCCGAGACCCGTGCCGAACGCTCTGGGATGACGAGCGACGACGGTGAAGCAGTCCCGCTTGGCGACAAAAACGCTCGACCACCCAAAGCACCGTCTGTCAGCGACGTTGATCTCTCGCTGCGAGTATGGGGAAGCCCGGGTGGGCTCTGACGGTGGCTTGAACAATCCGTGCGCAGAGGTTCGTGGGCCAGAGTACCGGCCAAGGCCCGGCGCGTCACCGTCCCAACGCCGACGGTCGTCGTTCGCGTAGATCACAAGAATCCGGCCACGCCGAGCGCCGCCACGAGCCCCGCGTGTCGCACCCGAAACGAGTCCAGCAACGCCTCGCCGTCCTCGTGGCGGAAGAGCGTTCGAGGTAACCGCCGAGGGAAAGACCCACGTCTTCGACAGCTTCGAGTGCGCCATTCATGCACTGGCGCCGACCTGCCCGCACTGCGGCTGCCGCGTCATCGGGCACGGCGTCGAGTCGAACGGCCACATCTTCTGTTGCGCGCACTGCGCGGGCGAGGAAGGCGTCACCGAGCTGCGCGATCGCGCCTAGGCGACGCGGCGACTTCCGGCTGGGGCTGCGGCGCCTCGAGTTCGCTTCCGGCCTCTGTTGGGCTCTCGCGGCCACGCTTGAGCTTGGTGCTCATGCCGCGCTTGTTCCCTGCGGCCGCCCGTCGAAACCTCGGATCGCGATCGAGGGGGCCGCGAGATTGGTTCCCGCGGAATGGGGTAGCCATAGGGCACACCTACCAGGGAGGCCCTATGGCTGATGAAGACGTTACACGACTGCCGGACGCGTGAGATAGGGCGCACGGCCCGGCGATGCGTATGCGCGTCGTGCCCGGGCGTGGCTGGGTGCCTGCTGAATTCACTGGCTACCCATGGAAGCCGCGTTCACTGCCTACCCATGGAAGCCGTCTTCACTGGCTTCCCGTGGAAGCCGGTGCAGTCGTAGCTCGAGACGTTGGACACAGAGACCAAGGAGAGACAATGAGCGAAACATCCGGTGAGTCGGCGAGCGCTGTCCGCGAGACGATGGGTCAGGCGCTCGAGAAGAGCAAGGACACGGCCCAACAGGGCGTCGAGAAAGCAAAGGAGGCCGCAGGCAAGGCCCGTGGCGTGGTTGCCCAGCAGCTCGACCAGCGCTCGAGCGTGGCCGGCGAGCGCGTGAGCGGAATGGCGCAGGTGGCACGACGTATCGCCGAGGACACGCGCGGCCAGGGCGACGAGGAGACCGCGAGGCTGACCGAAGCGGCCGCGGACAGGGCGGAGAGGCTGAGCGGGTACCTTCGTGACTCAGACGGAGACAGGTTCCTGCGCGACATCGAAGGCTTCGCTCGCCGGAGGCCTATGGTGGCCGCCACTGCCGGCTTCCTCGTCGGGCTGGCGGCATCGCGCTTCGTGAAGGCCTCGGCCGAGCGTCGTGCGTTCTCCACGAACGGCGACGCCGAGAGCACTGAGGGGCGCTACAGCTCGCAGCAGGCCGTTCCGCAGCAGTACTTCGGCCCCGCAGAAGCGGGGTAGTGATGGCCTACGAGCAGCACAACGGTCTTCGGGAGCAACCGCTGGGGGAGCTTCTCAAGCGGCTCTCGAATCAGGTGTCGACGCTCGCCCGACAGGAGGTCGAGTTGGCCAAGGCCGAGCTCGCCGCCAAGGGCCGCGTCTTTGGCCGGGCGGCGGGCTTCTTCGGCGCCGCCGCGCTCCTTGCCCTTTGCGGGTTCGGTGCGCTGACGGCGCTGCTGATTCTCGCTCTGGACGAGGCCATGCCGGCGTGGGCCGCCGCATTGGTCGTGACGGTCCTCATGTCGGCCCTCGCAGGAGCCTTCGCGCTCCTCGGAAAGCAGCGCCTCGAAGAGGCCGGCGGGCCCGTCCCGAAGGAAACCATCGAAAGCACAAAGGAGGACGTGAAGTGGGCGAAAACCCAACTGCAATCAGGCAGGAGATAGCCGAAACACGGGAAGAGATGGGCGAGACCATGGAAGCGATCGGCTACAAGACCGACGTTCGCTCCCGGGCCGGCGACTACGTCTCCGACAAGAAGGACACGGTGACCGACGCCGTCTCGGGCGCCAAGGACAGCGTCTCCTCGGCAGTCTCCCGCGTCGTGCCCAGCCGCGAGGGCATCAAACACCAATCGCAGCGCGTCGCCGACAGCGCCCAGGCCAACCCGATCGGGCTGGCCGTCGGTGCCGCCGCCGTCGGTTTCCTCGTCGGGCTGGTCGTGCCCTCGACGCGGGTCGAAGACGAGCGGATCGGCGACGTGGCGGATCGAATGAAGGACAAGATCTCCGACGCCGGCCACGAGGCGCTGGATCGGGGTCGCACGGTTGCCGAGGAAGCCAAGGACGCCGCGGTCGAGACCGTCCGCGAGCGAGGCGGGCAGGAAACGCAGGACCTCAAGGACAGCCTCAGCGGCCGTGAGAGCTCCGACTCGCAGACCGAACGGCTATGACTCCGATGGCCAATCCGAAAGGGCCTCCGCCGGGCCACCAGCCTAAACAGCGATGGAAGGCCGGCACCCGGCCGGCCTTCCATCCTCCCTTCTTCCTCTTCTCCTGCTGTTGACTGGCAGAGCGGCGAGGCGGGTATACCTTCCGCCGAGCTGGCCCGCACCACCGCTAGCACGATCACAAGAGCACGATCAGCCCAATGCGGCCCACACTCTCCGCCACCGGTGAGCCCCGCTATCGGTTGCTCACCCCGGCCGGCGAGGTCGTTAGCGACGATCTCCGCGGCGCGGCAGCGGCCTTGAACATCGGCACGCGGCTCACCCACGCCGACGGTCGAGTCTTTGTCGTGGTGGCAGTGAGCGAGCCACGTAACGGCACCGTCGAGATAACCGTGGAACGGGTAGAAGGTGGCGGCGCGTGGTCGACTCGTTGGCGGCCGTAGTCGTCAGCCTCGTGATCTCTCTCGGGTGGTTTCGCCGCCGGGATGGTGCGGTGATCGCGGTTGGCGTTGGGCGAGTTTCCTTCTGCTTGAGTTCATCTTCTTGCGGGATTGGGTTTGCCCGGTCGTGTCATTCGGTGAGGTAGTGGTGTCGAGCGGAGGCTCGTGTCTTGAGCTCGTCGAAGGCGCCGGGATTCAAGCTGCCGGACGCGTTTCGCGGGTGACTCCGAGCAGTTTGTCCGAGAGCGTCGAGCGATCGAGGGCGGTCGTCGAGTAGTCCGTAGCCCAGCTCGAGCACGCACCGCAGGCGTGTCGGAAGCGTTGCCGTTTCGGGCCGCTCGGTGTGAGTGTCCTCGATTGTGTCTCGGAAGAGCGAGTCGCCCTCGCCGATGGGCGCGTCGAGGCTAACTGGCTGCTCGATGAGGCGGAGGAGGTCGTTGACGCGGCCGGCCTCCAGGCCCGTCTCGGCGGCGATCTCGTGCGAGAGCGGCTCGCGCGCCAGCTTTCCGAGGAGGCGGTGCTGCAGACCGATCCCCGGGGCAGCGGGGGGCGCCTGACGGGCCACTCCGAGTGCGCGAGCAACGGTCGCGGTTTTCGCGTTGCCGTCGGGGGGCTGAAAGCTCCTCACCGATGGGCCAGATCCGCGTAGCGGTCGGCCTGTCAGGGCCCCCGAAATCCACTGCACAAAACCCCCAAGGACATCCGTTCGGCGTCCAGGCGGTTAGCTGCTACACGTCTTGACCTAGACGCGCTGCGCGGCTTGGGTGACCGTCTGCGTTACTTGCGCTCGCACACGGCGACGCTGGTGTCCGGGTGGTGCTGGATCCCCACCTCGATCTGCACCTTCTCGTTTGGGTAGCAACGGTTGACCGCCTCAGCGAACGCCCGCACCGCCGTTGTTTGCGTTTTTTGCGCGGTACTCCAGGCGATGCCTGCCGTTCTCAGGTGGTCGTTCGCAAGGCGCCGCAGCAGCGAGATGTTGCTAGGGCGGGCATCAAGGCAGACGTAGAAATCTCTTGTGTCCATCCGGGCGCCTAGTCGCCTTTCGAGGTAGTAACGTCTCGGGTTGCCATGGGGCCTCCTTGGTAGGTGTGCCCCATGGCTACCCCATCTAGCCCGAATCAATCGTCCGTTCCGTACGCTTCGTACAGCCTCGCGGCCGCTTCCCGCCGACCGACTCGGCTTTGCTGTCACCAGTCGCGGTAGCCGGTACCGCCGGGCCCGTAGTAGCTGCCGAGGCGTTCGAGAAACCCGGCGTCGCGGTAGCTGTGCTCCTGGAACTCGGGCGCGTTCTTGATCTCGTCCTTCGTCCGGTGGACATACACCTTTTCGTCGTCGACGTCGACCCGGTCGATGACGCCTGCCGGCAGCATCACCTTCTTGCCGAAGATCCAGGGGCCGGTATCGACGACCACGTAGCTGGAACTGACGTCATAGGTCGCCTCGTCAACCTTACCGATCGAGCCATCAAGCGCCTCAACGCCGAACCCGGTGATATCGCGCCGCACCGAGCTATCGCCCAGACCACTCTCGACCCGGTACGTCCAGACATCATATGCCGTTGCCATTACATTCTCCCTTCTTAGAGCAGAATCACGAGCAGAACGATGAGAAGAATAAGCCCGAGCACGCCCACACCGATATACATGGATGCCTCCTTTTTTGGACCCCTATCTCTTACCCACTTGCGTACCTGGCCGAACCGATCGCATCGCCATGGGATGTTTAGCCCGCGGCGCCTCGCGGCCGACAACAAATCTCGCGATCGAACCGTTCGCTCACGTCTTGGAAGTGGAGCGGAAGGAGCGCGGAGCTGAGGCCCTTGCTTCTCCATGCACCCTCAACACGGTGGTCTCCGTTTGAGCAGGTGCCGAGCTTCGTCGCCGAGATCGGCCCGCGCTGGGCATACTCGCCCCTTTAGCCGATGATGTCGCCGCAGGCGACATAGACGTCGGCCTCCGCATCCGACTGCTGGACGTTGATCGCATAGCCGTCCACCGCGTCTAGCAGGTCTTGGAGCGACACGTCCACGTCAGTCTCCGAGCTGCCGTTCACGACCGACTCGAGCGGGAAGGCAGGCGTCGGGTCGAGCTCGGCGCAGCTGCCCTGGTGAATGTGGGCGGGTTGCGCCTCGGCGGGCGGGTTCGAAATCTCCAGCGAGACGTGGACGGTGCCGTCGTCATTCGGCGAGAGCGTTGCGGTCCCCGATTGTCCGGAGGCGTTCTGCTCGTCGAGGTCGATGCTAACTTCGGTCTCGCTGACGACGTCGCCGGCTGTCTCGGTGACGTCCTCCACGGCCTCTGCGGCGTCGCCGGTGGCAGTTTCGATCGCATCCTCGGCCTCCTCGGCTACCCCTTCGGCGACCGTCTCAGCCTGCTCGATGGCCTCGTCTGCGTCGTCGCCGCCGCAGCCGGCGAGCGCGAGGCCAAGGAGCAACGCCGCGAGCAGTGTTGTCAGGATTCTTCTGCGCATATCGACCCCCAGGCTTGTTTCCCAACTCGTTACCCGGTAAGACACCCCCGTACACACGACGTAGCGAGCCGCCTAGGGAGTGGTTTCACTCGGACACTAATGGGGCACGCAGTACAGGACGCAAAGGAGGTGCATGCGAAATGCCAACCTGGCTTTGGATTCTGATTATCGTGCTCATCATCCTTGCTCTTTTCGGTGGCGTTGGTTTCACGCGGCGGTAAGCAGTTAGGCGGCGGGTTCGCGTTTTGGCACGGGCGAGGGCGGTAGGTAGCGGCAGCCGAGTTGCCTTGACACTGGCTAGCGTGGCCCTACCCGTTGTGGCGTCCGAGTAAGCGCCAGCCACCGATTCCTAGACAAACCGACCAGAACCTGGCAGCGTTGCCGACGCTGGCGACGGCCAGGGGTTACTTCAATCGCTGGCGTACCGGTCCCCATGAGGGTGTGCCCTTACTGCCAGCTCTTGTTGTGGGAGCCGCGGCGGTCGCAGGTGTTCTGCGACTAACAGGGTGTAAGCAGCGAGCACTACCGGCGCCGCCGTGTGGGGCTCGAGGAAAACGCGTACTGGCTCGGGGCGGGCGGCGAGTCGGCCCGGCGAGGCCGCGTGCCGATGTCGGAGCTGACGAGGCCGAGGCACGCGAGGTCGAGCGGCTTTTCGGCTCCTAGTCCTTCACGAACTGCGGCACGATCTGGCCTCCGGGGGGGCGCGCGTTCTGCTCGACCGCGCTCCGCCCTGATCGCTGGGAACAGGGCGATTAGATCCAGTGGCGAAGGCGAGCGATTGCGAGTACGAGCACGGCGATGCCGAACATCGCGGCGATCACGGCCCAGTAGATCCACGCCCGGTCGAAGAGGCCGACCTGGAAGTTCATGCCCATGACCCCTGCGAGCACGGTAGAGGGCAGGAGAATCACCGTGACCAGCGTCAGCACTTTCATGGTGTCGGTCGTCCGCTGGCTGATTCGGGCTACGAGGAGGTCGAATGAGCCGAGAGTCGATTCCTTCATTTCGCGGGCGGTGTCCAGTGCGCGGGTCACGCGACTCTCGAGGGCGGCGAACCGCCTTGCGGAGTCCTCGGTCGAGAGCGCATCGAGCTCGGGATGTGCCAGGGCGACAACCACTTCGTGGTGCGGGGAGAGCGCCCGTCGCAACATCCCGATCGAACGGCGCAGCGTGACCAGCCGGTCCAGTTCGCCGGAGACGTCCTTCGGTGTGCTGGACAGGATCTTCGCGTCAAGCTCTTCCAGCTCGTTCTCGACAGCCTCGAAAGCGCGAAAGTAGCCGGCGACGACCCACTCGAGAATCGCTGCAACGAATGACGGCGAGTCGAGCGCGCCGACCTGACCTCCACCCTCGGCGCGCTCGCGAAACTCCTCGAGCACCTCGACCTTCTCACGATGAGCGGTGACGATCAAGTTCGGGCCGAGCACACATTCGACGGGAACGAGGACCGGCTCATCCCCAGCGCCGCCGGTCGCGTACAACGTCACGTGCATACGCTCACCTTCGTCCGCCAGAGACGCCCGGCTCGGCGGCTCGAGCAGCCTGTGTGCGTTCTCTTCGCCGAGCTCGAGCGCCTCCTGCAGGAGCGCCACATCCTCCTCGGTCGGGTCCCGCAGTGCGAGCCAGAGCAACTCATCGTCGGCGAGCCGTTCGAGTGCGGCCCGCCAGTCCTCGAGCCGCCTGGACTCTCGCCCGTCGAACAAGAAGACCGTGAGCATCTGCCGTTCTTCCAGAGGCCGCTGCCTTTCCCTCCGAGGTAACGTGACCGGCATTCGTCGGGCGCGCGAGGGAGCCTGTGCCTGCTGCCTAGGGGCGTACCGCCCCTAGGCAGACGAACAGACGTTCGTTATGAAGTCGCAGGGATCAGCCTACGGCCGCTTCCGCCGCGCACTCGACCGCGGCAACATGCTCGGAGCGATGTCCGCGGCCGCCGAGCTCGACCACGTCCGACTCGGCGAGGCCCTCGAGCTCGTCCTGCTCCTGCCGCCGCCGACGAGGACCGGGCACGGTTCGTCCGTGCCGAAGTAATGGACCGGCGCCGCTGCCCACGCGCTGCCTGTCGGTAGCCGGGCGGCGGCGCCGTCTCCTGGAGGGAGCGGAGCGCGCCAGGCTGCGGCCCCATGGGCGCTCCGTCCACTTCCACGGTAGCCGGTCGCTGCCCTGTCACGCGGTCGCCCCGTTCCGTCCGCGAGTGATCGCGTCGGCGCTCGTAGAGATCGTCCCGCCCCCGACGGTCCGATCAGCGCGCGAGCATGACCTCCCGTCGCGTGTGACGGCAACGGCATCGACCTTGTCGAAGCTTGCTTCGGCGCCGGGGGTTGAGCCCACTTTACGGGCAGGGGCGGTCGCAATTCTGCGATCGCGCCATCCGCTGGGCTGCGTCATTGCGAGCCGACCCTAGCCGGCGGAGGGTTTGACGCCCGCCCGGGCGTCACGCCGTGAGTACCCAGCCTCGGCCTTTGCCCTTCAGATGCTAGTGCACGCCGGCCCGGGCGCCCGAGGCGAGATCGCGAGGGGGGGACTTTGGCCGAGCCGGCGGTCGGATGGGGGTGGGCGTCGGCATACCCGACGCCCACCCCACCGGGTCTATCGCCTTGCGTACATCGCGTCTTGGACGTAGCCGTCGTGGAGCCCGCCGGTGTAGGGGTCGAGTTGTGTTGACTCGTCGAGGCGGTTGAGGCCGGTCCAGACGATGTGGACGCTGTCGTCGGGTCCTACAGCGAGGCCCGTGTAGTCGCCGTGGAACACGTTGCAGTCCTTGCCGGCGGCATCAGTCACGGGCGGGTCGGTGTGGCCGACCGGGCCACAGACCGCTGGCCAGGCCGGCTCGGGTACGTACTGACCGGCCCAGTGCGTGACCGAGACGTCCAGGTTCTCGAGCGATCCGAGAACTTCCTTCCCCGACGAGGTCGAGAGCACGTGAACGAATTGGTCGTTGACGGGCACCTCTCCGCCAGCGGGCTGGACGTCCTCGTCCCACGCCACAGCGAGACTGCCGTCGGACTTGTGATCGGCCCATGGGAACCATTGATGGCCTGCCGAGGCGTCGAAGACCTGACGTCCGGTCCAGGTCGCACCACCGTCGGTGGATCTGGTCACGAACACGTCCGTGTTCGAGCCCGGTCCTGCGCCGCATGGGTCGTAGGCGGGCGCCTCACCAGGAAGCGTGTCGAAACAGCCGTCAGTGGCGTTCGGGTTGGGTGCGCCTCTGTCTGCGAAGACGATGGTGATGTCCTCTGGATCGAGCGGGTTGACGGAGATGTTCCCGGCCGATGTCCAGCGGATCTGATGGCCCCATACAGTCTGGCGGAGGATGACCGAGAACGGCATATCGCTCATCCCGTCCTCGAGTTGCGCCGCCTGGACAGGCCCGGTGAACGACTGACCACCGTCGGTGGACTTGACGACCATGAGCTGGTTGTCGAGGTCCGCTTCGACCTCCCACTCGGCCTCGTTCTGGCCGTTGAGGAAGTGGACGTAGAGCGTTCCGTCCGACGCGACTTCCGGGATCGAGAACTGGTCCTCGTCGCAGTCGGTGCCGCCCCCGGTCTCCTGGAAGGAGCAACTCGGATGCGACCCCGAAATCTCGGTGGGCTCGCTCCAGCTCTGGCCGCCGTCGTCGGAGTAGCTGAGCCAGATCGGCGATTCGGCATAGGCGCCCTGGTGACCATTCAGAAACCGGCTCGCGGTCACGTATGCGCGCCCGTAGAACGGCGAGTCGGGGTTGTTGTCGACCGTGATCCATTCCTTGTCGAAGAAGACCGCGTTGTTGGCGGGGCCGATGCCCGTCCCCTTGCCCTTGAAGACGGTAACCGGGCTCGACCAGGTCACGCCGCCATCAGTGGAGCGACTGACCGAGACGTCACCCTGGGCCACGAACGCGCCGCCCTGCCCGCCGGTGTTCTCGAGTTGCGCCATCAGAACCGTCGCGTGGGAACGATCGAACGCCGGTGAAGGATCGCCTGCGCCGTTGCCCGACTGCAGCGGAATCTGGCCGTCGATCCAGGTCGCCCCGCCGTCGAACGACGTGAAGAAGCCCGTCGGTACGATCGCCTGCCGCGCCCCCGTCGAATTGTTGAAGCGGTAGAAGTAGTCGTTGGAGCCTGCGACGATGTGGTCGGGATCGGTCGGATCCACCGCAACCGCGATCTCGTTGTCAGGATTCCAGTCCTGGTTGTAGGTCGTTGTGTTGCAACTGATGTCGACCGCGCTGCTGGGATCCCCCGAGCTCGTACAACGGAACCGTTCGATCTGTGACTTCGTGAACTGGCCGCCGGTGTCGGTGTTCCCCGGGCCACCCCCTGTGTCCCGCGCTTCAGGCACCGGCCCCCATTTCAAGGCGATCAGCTCCGCCGTCGAAAAAGGCCGGTCACGACCCGCCGACGAGCCGACAAGCACCGCCGCCGCGAGCGCGATGACGCCAAGCACGAACATCGCCCTTGCCACGTGCACCCCCTTTGTTACGAGATGCCCAGACCCCAGACCCGGGCAACCCCAACTGCGTCACCCTTCCCACCCCGCCGAGCCGCGAAACCACCTGGTGCCTGGGCCCGCAGGGAACATGTCCAGAAATGCCATCTAGGCGCGGGCGCCCCCGGGGAGTACCCTCCGCCTGCCGGTCCCGCCGACGCGGTTCAAGTTCGCGCGCCGCGCCCCATCGTCGACGAGCCTCTCCCTCTCGACGTTGGCACGGGCTCGGGTCGGGGGCCCGGGGTTCCCGATCGCCACGTACTTGGGCATTCCAGGAGCCGGGTTCGCGTCCAGCGAGCCGCTCGGATCAGAGACGATCGGGCGGATCGCCTTGCGGGACGGCTTCAAGCTCAGTGACTAGCCGTACCCAGCGCCCTGGTACGGCCGGTCAGGACACTTGGCTGCCGGCGGCTGGCGTACCAGGCCGATAGGCGGCGCCCCAACCCACCCTATCTAACTGGCGACAACGGTCATAGCGAGACCGAGTTCGTTTTACGGATTACCTCAACGAGTTGGTCCTTCGCTATGCCGAGTTCCAAATCGACGAGCACGATACGACTCAGAATTTCAAGGTTCTCGCCTCGGTAGACCAATTTCTTAGCTTTTCGCAACTGGACGATGGCTTCGTCGAGGTTTTCGATGACAGACTCAGCAATCAGCGTCATCGCAGACTCCCTTGTTTCTGCCGCCTCGCTCGTAATGCTCATGGGTCTGTAGGAGCCCCTCGCCTTCGGCTTCGCCCGTACGGGGCCTCCTTGACCCGTCCCCGTGACCGCCGCCCGCAGGTCGTCCGAGCCGACCGTGATCCCAGCCAGGGGGCACCACAGTCGCATGCCGGCGGAAGCGTCCCTTCTTCACGGTGCCGAACGCCCGCCCGTCGGTCTCCACGTATGTCCTCGGCCTTGGCGATCGTGTCCCCGTCTCGCTCGGAGAGGTATTTGCCACGCCCACGTGGCCAGGTTGCGAACGTGTTGCCATTCAAGGAGGGCTTACCCCGTTCGGCGCCGTTCCCAACAAAGGTCGATCACGCTGTCTCGGCGGCGACCTCGGAGTATTTCGGGTTAGCCGGTTTTGGCGCCGGACGGCCGAGGGAAGGGTCCGCGATGCGGCGTCGACTGATGTGGTTGGCGATGATGGGCCTCGCGATGTGGATCGCCCGTCGAGCGTGGCCCGCCGGCAGCATCGACGGGAAACGTGCAGGCTGAGGCACCTGCTGAGCTGACCGACTTTCCGAGCACCGCCTGACCCTCGCTCTGGTTGCACAGGCTCTTCTCGTGTGGCCGCACGCCTAGCAAGAGGAGCTCGTGAGCTCACCAAGGGGAGGGGGCCGAACGGCACGGCCCCCAGGCCGAAGCGCCCTCAGGTCGGCGGAGGGTTTGACGCCCTGCCGGGCGTCACGCCGCAAGTACCCGCCTCGGCCTTTGCCGTGACTGATGCTACTGCACGTCTGGTTTGAGGCACAGGAGCCAGTGACAGCCGCTTGGCGCGCGTGTTGAGCCCGTGTCGGCGAAGGCAGCGCCAAACACCGTTATGGGAGACGACGATCCCGCCCCAGCGCTCCCGCCCAAGCTCGCTCGCGATCCGCCGCGGCCCAAAGCCGGGATGGCCGAGCGCGAACGCGACGATCCGCTCCTCCACAAACGGCGAGAGCTGATTCGGCAAGCGTGGCCGACGACGCTCGCGTGGGCGCAGGATCTCCAGCCCGTGCCGCTCCGCACGACGCTTCCAGACGTAATAGGTCGAACGGTTGCCCCGCCGCGACGACATCGTGACCGACATCCGCGGGCACTGCGGCGGTCCTTAGTCACGAACTATTCATGA
>CAWJNF010000006.1:0-356732 GCA_963844235.1 uncultured Thermoleophilia bacterium
TTTTAGTTATTAATTTTTTAAAATCTTAGTTACTAGTATAATTAAGAAGATAATACTGTAAAATTAAAAAAATTAAAAAAATTAACTGAAATTATTAATTAATGTAAAATCATTTGAAACTCTATATTTAGTCACAATTTACTTACTCCGTGTCAATTGAAAAATTAAACTTGACAAGTTTATATTAGTCTTTGGTAATCTACATTATTAGTAGAATATCCTTATTTGTTATCTTTCAGGTTCTGGATAATGCAAACGTTTTAGGTTGTAATATCTTGTTTGGGATTAACAACATAGAATCTTAGATTCTAAATTTGTCTTTAATCACAACTTTACTAAGTCAAATAAAATTAATAAATAAGGACTCTTATTTTTATATGACTTCAAGGAAAAATTGTGGTTAAGTTTTTCGTTTTCTCAGTTCTATGGTGTTATTGGGGATATGAGGAAAAATGATTTTTACATCTAAAAATCTTTTTCTTAACGTCACTACACTCATTTCCCCTGCAATAAAAACGCGAGATTGACTTATATTTTCCCCTTGTTCTAAGCAAGCAGCATATAAAACAGCAATTGACAAAGCAGTTGGATCCTTGCCTGAAGAAAATGGATGTTCTTTTATTCTGACATCATTTTGATGGCTTCTTATGTAAAGTTTTTTTACTTATACCTCCTTTATTTGCAATTTTACTTAGATATGTTGTTGATTACCGACGCGCATGTCGGCTCCTCCACGATGCCGCAGAAGCGGAATCCGATGACGTGCGAGTACGTGATCGCGAGTGCCCGTCTGCTGCGTGCCCAGACCGGTGCGCTGGCGGACGCCGGCGCCCACGCGTTCGAGCGCGACATGGGGTTGTGGGCAGTCGAGTGGATCGCGCTCCCGCAGGCGCTGATCCTCGCCGGCGGGATCGCAGACAAGCTCGCCGGGGTGCTCGAAGGCCTCGTCGTCGACGACGAGCGGATGCGTGCGAACCTCGACCTGACCGGCGGGCAGATCATGGCCGAGGCGGTGACGATGGCGCTCGCCGGCGCGATCGGCCACGAGCCGGCGCATGCCGCTGTCCTCGCCGCTTCCAGGCGCGCGCTCGCGGCCGGGCGATCGCTGCTCGAGGAGCTGGCCGACGATCCGGTGGTGTCGGAGCATGTCGACCGCGCCGAGCTCGAGCGGATCATGGATCCGGGCTCCTACCTCGGGCTCTCCGCCGACTCCGCCGAGTCCGTCGCCGGCCGCATCTTCGACGAACCCTGAGGGCTCGGCCTCAGGCTGCTTGTATTGGCTAGTACACGCAGCTCGGGGCGCTACGCTCGGGGCCGATGACCCTCCCGCTTCCGCCCCACTTCGAGCCGCGGCGAGTCGGGGAGATCTGGCGTGTGGCCTACGAGCAGCGAGCGGCGGAGGCCGAGGCCTGGGCCGGACAACACGGCATCGGCCCGGCTGCCGCCGACGAGCGCCGTGTCTGCCTCGTTTGCGTCGACTGCCAGAACACGTTCTGCATCCCCGGCTTCGAGCTCTTCGTCGCCGGGCGATCCGGGCGCGGCGCCGTCGACGACATGACTCGCCTGTGCGCGTTCCTGTACCGGAACCTCGACGCGATCACGCAGGTGGTCGCGACGCTCGACACGCATTGCGCCACGCAGGTCTTCCACGCGACGTTCCTCGTCGACGCCGAGGGCCGCCATCCGCCCCCGTTCACGCTCGTCTCGGCGGAGGACGTCGAGTCCGGCCGCTGGCGGTTCGCTGCGGAGGCGGCCCCGAGCCTGGGGATCGACGCGGCCTACGGAGAGGCGTACCTGCGCCACTACGTGCGTCGCCTGGCCGAGAGCGGCAAGTACGAGCTCACGATCTGGCCCTACCACGCCATGCTCGGCAGCATCGGCCACGCGCTCGTGCCGGCGCTCGAGGAGGCGATCTTCTTCCACACGGCGGCCCGGCGTGCGCAGGCTCGCTTCGAGGTGAAGGGATCCACCCCGCTCACCGAGCACTACTCGATGCTCGGTCCGGAGGTGACGAAGGGGCCGGATGGGCGTTCGGTCGGCGTCCGCGACCACGCGTTGATCGACGACCTGCTGGGCTTCGACGCCGTAGTGATCGCCGGCCAGGCGAAGAGCCACTGTGTCGCCTGGACGGTCGAGGACCTGCTCGCGGACATCCGCTCGCGTGACCCCTCGCTCGCCTCCAGGGTGTACCTGCTCGAGGATTGCACGTCGCCGGTCGTCGTCTCCGGTACCGTCGACTACACGCAGGAAGCCGATGCGGCGTTTGCCCGCTTCGTGGAGGCCGGCATGCATCTCGTGCGCTCGACCGAGTCGATCGAAGTCTGGCTCGAACGGGCAGCGGAGCCGAGGTTGCCCTCTCCGGGTGAGGGGGTAAACTGACCGAGACGTGCTCTGGTTCACCGTCGTCTTCCTCATCCTGCTCAAGATCCCGATCGTCTACCTCTGCTACATCGTGTGGTGGGCGGTCAAGGATCCGCCCCAGCCGGGCGAGGACGGGGCCACAGGGCTCGGCGAGACCGGCTCCGGCGCCCCTGATTCGGGCTCCTCGTGGTGGCGCCGGCCGCTGTCCGGACGCAAGCCGCGCCATGGCCCGCACGGCTCGCCCGCGCGCCGCCCGCAGACCGCTGCGGTCGCGCGCTCGCGGACGAGGGAGTCCGCGTGAGCGCCCAGCCCGACGAGCTCCCCGCCGCCGAGGGGGGGCCGGCCGAGGCCGTCGCCCGCTACCTCGCCGGGATCGCGATCTTCGGGGGCATCGTGGCGCTCTTCTACTACCCGGGTCGCATCGGCCCGGCGGCAATCGTGGTCGCCCTGATCGCTGCCGGCATGGCGTCGTCCAGGCGCCGGTTCGCCGCGATCGGCATGGCTGTCGCGAGCCTCGGCTGGTTCTTCGGCATGGTGATCGCGGTCTTCCTGGAACGACCCATCTTCTAGGTATGCACATTGCCTCGTGCCCGCCGATCGGGTACGGTGGCGCATGGCCTTGGGGGCGAACGAGCTCACCAGCCGAGCGGTCGCGCGAGTACGCCTGCGCCTGCCGGAGCTCGCTCTGGAAAGCGCCGAGGTCGTGGCCCTCGCCCGCGAAGCGACCTTCGTCGTCGTGCGAACGGCTCCCACCGGCCTCGTCGTGCTCGATCGCTCGGGCCGCCCCGTGCGCAGCCGGGAGCGCCTCCTCACCATCGCCGGCCACATGCGAACCACCGCGCTGCTCGCGCGCGCAGTCGCCGAGGGCCGCCTCGACCAGCGTCGCGAGCACGCCGAACGGTCGATCGCTCTGCTCAGCCAGGCAAGCGGCGGCCGCGGCCAGCTCCCGCGGTTGCTCGCCGTCACGTGCGACCGGCTGGCCGCTCTCGTCTCGGCCATCGACGCGGCTCAGCAAGCGGCACGGCCCCGCGAGATGCCGTTGACCGAGCGAACGGCGCGGCGGGCCGCGATCCTCCTCAGTGTCGCGGCGACAGCGGACCGGCGGGTCGTCGCGGAGGCCCGCCGGCTCGTCGGGCTTCTCGCCGGCCCGCGGCGCGAGTCGCCCTCGGGCGCCGAGGAGAAGCTCATGCGGTGGGCGGCCGCGCGACTCGGTAGCGTCGACCTGCCCTTCTTCCTGCCCGAGCTCGACAGAGAGGAAAGCGAGCGGTGGATCGAGCTCTTCGTCGCCACCGCACGGAAGACCGCCGCCAGCATGGACACGTGACGGCTGTGACAAAACCGTCACAACTGCACACGTTCGGCAGGCTCGTCGTCTAGAATCCGGCGCCTGTCAGCGGAGAGGGAGGTACGCATGACGTTGGAGAACTCGCTGTCGTTCGCAAAGGTGATCGAGGACCACCTCGAGCTCAAGCGGCGCAATTCGGGGCTCGAGCAGGAGATGCCCATCGATGGCTACCGCTCGCAAGACCCCTTCCAGAATCACCCGCTCTTCAAGTCGGAGGAGCAAGCGCGACTCGAGGAGACGCAGTCCGGCACGGAGCCGATCTCGATGGAGGAGGAGCTCGTGCTCGCGTTCCCGGCCGCCGGCGAGGAGACCGACCCCACGCTCGCCCAGACCGACACCGACGGCCACCTCTGGAGCCGCTCGCGCGAATTCGACTGGGGCGACTGACCCCCACCCGGACAGCGCGCACCGCGTTAAATCCGCCCTCCGGGCGGGCGCGACCAGCCTTCTCCTGTCTGCGGCTGGTAGGGGCCGGATCTCATCCGGCCCGCACGTCTAGCAGCGCGCCGTCTTCGTCAGGATCAGGACGGCCGTAGCCTCGAGCCCGGTCGCCTGCTCCACCGTCCTCGTGGTGAACGAGTAATCGCCGGGCCGCCACCTGCCGTTCGGGCAGCCGAAGCCGTTCGCCCGGGCGTTGAGCGCGAAACCCACGTTCGGCCCGCCCTCGGCACAGTTGTCGACCGTCATCGTCTTCGTCCGCGTGACGTTCCGAGTCGCCGAGCCGCGTGACCAGAAGATCCTGATCGTGACCCTGAGCGACCGGGTCTCGGTGCACGGCACCGCTTCGTTGATCCAGCCGCCGCGCATGTCGGCCGACCGCGGCAGCATGATCGCGGAGCTCGACACCTGCAGAGGTCCGCTCTTCGCGGTCCCGAAGGCGGTCTTCTCCGGCCCAGCCGCAGCGGCCGTCGCGGCGACGACTGCCGCCAGCGAAAGCCCGGCGACGATCGAGCGAATCCTCATGGCAACCTCCTGCTTCGAGTTTCCCGAGACGTATTCGGGGCCCGCTACAGTGATCCCGCTCGGGGCGTTAGCTCAGCTGGGAGAGCGCCGGCTTTGCAAGCCGGAGGTCACCGGTTCGATCCCGGTACGCTCCAAAGAGAAAGCCCCCGGAAACGGGGGCTTTCCTGTTCTCGGAGGAGGCGACGGCTGGCCGCTCGTGGAAGCGTTTTGGAAGCGGTCGGGCGGTGAGGGAACCTCCCGCGCGGCTAGGTGAGAGGACGTGGGATTGGACTTCTACGCTCTCGGACTCTGCGGTGGGCTGGGGCGCTACTTCGGGATCGACCCTGGATGGTTCCGCGTCTTGGTCATCTTGGTGCCCCCGCTGTGGTTGGCGTACTTCGTGATCGGCATATGGATGCCTGAAGAGCGGCCGTGCGACGAGCTTGGGCCGCCGGCGCCTCGAATGCGCCGCCGCGAACAATTTGTTTCTCGCCACGGCGGTGGCGTTGGCGCGGCGTTGGGTGGGACTGTGCGCCGTCACGTGCTGCGCCGGAGCTGACCGTCGGGCGTTCGGCCGCTGCGCGGCTAGAACACCCCTCGTGGGGCGACGTTGAAGCCGACCACGCGGCCGTCGTGGGTACGCGCGAGCAACGCTGGGTACCGGCCGCCGTAGTCGGCCGTGCGAACGATGAGCCACCAGCCGGCCGGTCGTCCCGCGCCTGTCCTGTATCGAGCGGAGGGGTACATTAGCCTCCGTTTTTTCGGCGCGAGCGAGGGCGTGCGCGGTGGGCGGAGCGGCGGGTGCGCGCACGCTGTCGGGCGCTGCGCGGATCGCGGTGCCCGGCCCGGCGTTCGGTGGGCTCGGCGGCTGCCCGTAGACTTAGAAGACATGCTGGACCGAGCGCAAGCGCGCATGCTCCCGGTCGTCAACCGAGCAGCCGACCAGGCACCGATGGTCGGCGTGTGCTGCAACGCCTGTCGCACCTGCACGACAACGAACCTGCTCGCTCTTGCAGCCGCGTTGGGAGCTGGTGCACTCGCGTTACTCGCGCGTTTTGCCAAGCGGATCGCCCACCGGCCCGCACCAGTCGCATAGCTGCTCATCCGGGCCCTCCGGGATTTCTGAGCAGTCATGGGCGGCTCGCCGTCAGTCGTGACGGCGCTGCGCGGCTCGTCGGGGTCGCCGCGGTGCTCGGCTTCGACGGCGAGCTGGTCGAGGCGCAGGATCGCGGCGTCGAGTTCGTCGACGAGCGAGTACCGGGCGTCGAGGGCGGCTTCGGCGAGCACGTACTCGGCGGCCGCGACCGGGTTCGAGACGGGTGCGCGCTGGCGCCGCCGGCGCGCTGCCCGCACGCGGGCGCCGCGGCGCGAAGGAGCGGGTGCGGTTCTCGCCGCCGACGCGTCGTCCTGACTGCGATCGTGCGGCGCACGTCGCCGCCGACGAGCGCGAGCGGCCAACCGGCCGTAGCCGCACCGGCGGGCGAGACGCCACTCACGCAGCGGGTTCCTCACGCGGCTTGATCGAGCGCGCGGCTGGCGGCGCGATCCTCGGGCGGCGTTACGGCGCGGGCTCGTGGCCGGCGATCTGCCAGAGCCGACCGCGGTGCTCGTACGTTCGCCGAAGCCCGTGCCGCTCGAGCACGTCGCGCATCGCGTCCGGTGGGTGAGCGAAGCCGCGAAAGCTGCTCCGCATCAGCCACATGACGAGGTTGAAGCCGCAGTAGAGGGCAGTGGAGAGCGCGTTGCGAGGGGGATGGCTGAAGACCAGCGCGCGCCGGGCGCGACCGGCAGCCGCTCCCAGCAGCCGCTCGTAGTCCGGGTAGCAGCAGACGACGCGGTGCAGGACGACGATGTCGGCCGGTTCGACGCTCTCGGGGTCGGCTGCGATGTCGTGGATCCGCCACTCGACGCGCTCCGCAAGACCCGCTTCCTCCGCGAGCTCGCGAGCCTGCTGCTCGTAGGCGCGCGACAGCTCCAGGTTCTGGGCCCTCGCCGCGCCCGCCTTCAGCAGTTCGAGCTCGATCTCGCCGATGCCGCCTCCGATCTCGAGCACGGTGGCACCCTCGATCCCGCGTTGCCGCAGGAACTCCACCATCCTGCGCGAGGTCTTGTCGAGCCCTCGCTTGCGGTACTTCCTGGCCACGCTCCTGGCGAAGCGACGACCGAAAAAGCGGTCGTAGTCCTGCCGGCAACAGCAGCCCGCCACGCGAGCAGAGTAGCGCCCGTCGCCTGGATCGCGCGCTCGCGTGCTCACCGCTGCCCGCTCGCCATTCTCGGCTCGTTTGCCCAGCCGGAGCCCCTGAACCGCGGCAACATCGCGAGGGACACGTACGCGCGCGCCGTCCCGACGCCGGGATACGTGGGCGGGCTCAGTGAGAGCCCCCGGGCCCCCGGCCCTGCCGCCCGAGGCAGCATCGCGAGGAGATGCTGCGACATCCGCCATCGCACCTAGTGTCGAGTGAGAAACTACGGATTGGCATGAGCTTTGAGTCGCAATCGTTTCTGCGAACGCCGCCTCAGGATGCGGGGTTCGGAGCCTCAGCCTCCGGTTCGAGCTGTGCGCCTTGGATCAGTCCTGGCGCGATGGGCGACGAGGGGTCGAGATCGTGCACCGTGTGAGTGACGTCGGACTGGCGGACGTCCAGGCCGAGTATGGCGTTGCCGACGGTGACGTCTCGCAGCTGATCATGGGCGAGCAGCTGCACGTTGGTGGGTTGCACTCGACGCTGGAGCTGGCGGAGAGGGCAGGGATCGCGGCCGGGATGGTGGGTGTGGACCTGTGCTGTTATACCGGTGCGGGCATGCGCGCCCTCGTTCGCTTCTGCGCGGTCGAGCGGATGACCGGGGTCGATGCCACCGCCGAGGTGGTCGACCGCGGTCGGCAGCTCTGCGCCGATGAGGGCCTCGACGGGCGGATCTCGTTCCTCGTCGGCGATGCGTGCGCCAGCGGTCTGCCCGACGAGATCGCGGACTTCGTGTGGAGCGAAGACGCGTGGTGCTACGTCGAGGACAAGTCGGCGTTGCTGGTCGAGGCGGCGCGGCTTCTGCGTCACGACGGCGTCGTGGCGTTCACGGATTGGGTCGAGGGCTCAGCCCGCATGGACACGACCGAGGCGGAGCGGCTGTTGCGGTTCATGCGGTTCCCGAGCATCCTCGATATCGGTGACTACCGCGGTCTTCTCGGCCAGGCCGGGCTTCGTGTCGAGGCCGCTGAGGATACCGGTCGATTCGCTCGCTACTTCGAGCTCTACCGGGACATGGTCACGATGCAGCTCACCTACGACGCGCTGAAGGCCGTGGGCTTCGACTCTACGCGCATGGCGGCGCTCGAGCACGAGCGGGACTTCGTCCGGGAGCTTGCCCGCCAGACGAAGCTCGCCCAGGCGCTATTCGTCGCCCGCAAGCAGTCTTCCTGACCGAGGCCCGTGCCGCCGAGGTGGGGAGCGGCGGTCGAGCTAGCTTGTAATTCAAATTTTCAAGTGATAGCTTGAAGATATGTCGAGTGGTACGGCGAAGGCGGCGCTGTTCGACGCCCTGGCGTCGGTGGCACAGGGGCTCGGCAGCGGGCGGCGGGCGGAGATCGTGGACGTGCTCGCGCAGGGGGAGCGCTCGGTCGAGGAGATCGCGGTCGAGATCTCTCAGAGCGTGGCGAACACGTCGCAGCATCTGCGGGTGCTCGCGCGGGCTGGGCTTGTGCGGACGCGGCGGGAGGGAACCCGGGTCTTCTACCGGCTGGCGAGCGAGCGGGTCGGCGATCTCTGGGCCGCCGTCCGCGACGTCGCGGTGCGGCACGTGGCCGAGGTGAGCGTTCTGGCGGAGGAGTACCTGGGCGAGCGGGACGGGGTCGAGCAGCTGTCGGCCGCGGAGCTCGAGCAACGGCTTGCGAGCGGCCAGGTGGTGGTGCTCGATGTTCGGCCGGAGCCGGAGTATCGGGCGGGTCACATCGCGGGCGCGCGTTCGGCCCCGATGTCCTCCCTGGAGGGGTTGGCCCCGAGGTTGCCGCGGCGGCGCGAGATCGTCGCCTATTGCCGTGGCCCGTACTGCGTGTACGCGGACGATGCCGTGCGTCTGCTGCGTGCCCGGGGGCTGAAGGCGCGCCGGCTTGACGTCGGGTTTCCCGAGTGGCGGCGCGCGGGGCTGCCGGTCGAGACAGCGGTCTGAGAGGAGGCGAGGTGCTGCTGCGACCGTTCCTGAACGATGCGGGATCGTGCGCGAGCTACCTGTTCGGCTGCACGTCCCATTCCAGGCTGGCGGTGGTCGATCCGCATGCCGACTTGGTCGACGACTACGTTGCGGCTGCGGCGTCGATAGGCGCTCCGATCGTGTCGGTGTTCGAGACACACGTGCAGGCCGATCACGTCTCAGGGCTGCCGGCGCTCGTCGAGCGCACAGGCGCGACCGGTTACCTGCCGGCCGGGGCGGGCGTTGCGTTCGAGCACGTCGGGCTCGCCGATAGCGAGGTGGTCGAACTCGGCAACACCGTCGTGACCGCGATTGCAACGCCGGGTCATGCGCCGGCCCATCACGCCTACGTAGTCGCCGACCGGCGCCGCGGCGACGAGGAGCCGTGGCTCGTGTTCAGCGGCGACTCGTTGCTGATCGGGGACGTGGGGCGGCCCGATCTGCACGTCGCCGGGGACGCGTCCGGCCAGGCGCGGCTGCTGCACGCGAGTCTCCGCCGCCTGCTCGAGCTGCCGGACCACGTCGTCGTCTACCCGAGTCACTACGGGGGTTCGGTTTGCGGGCGCGGTCTCTCCGCGAACCCGATCTCCTCGATCGGCTTCGAGCGCTCTCACAATGCGCTGCTCGCACTCACCGATGCGGACGCGTTCGCCGAGGCGCTGATCGCCGACATGCCACCGCGGCCGGCGGACCAGGCGCGGATCGTCGCAGCCAACCGTTCGGGCTCCGTAAGCGCTACGGCATGACGTCTGCGGTAGAGCTGGGCCTGCGTGCGAACGCACGCCAGTTCGCGCCTCCTCGTCGCCCTCAACGCGCTGGTCGGAGCCATGGTCGGGCTCGAACGGAGCGTGCTCCCGCTCGTCGGGAAGGAGGATTTCGGGCTGAGCTCGAGCACTGCGATCCTCGCCTTCGTGGTTGCCTTCGGAGCGGCGAAGGCGTTCACGAATCTCGGTGCGGGCGAGCTGGCCGGACGGGTCGGCCGCAAGCGGCTGCTGGTTGCCGGCTGGCTGGTCGCACTGCCGGTGCCGCTGCTGATCGGGCTCGCGCCTTCCTGGTGGTTCATCGTCGCCGCCAACCTGCTGCTCGGCGTCAACCAGGGGCTCGCCTGGTCCATGACCGTGGTGATGAAGATCGATCTCGCCGGGCCGCGCCGCCGCGGCCTGGCGCTCGGCCTCAACGAGGCGGCCGGCTACCTCGGGGTCGCCGCGGCAGCGTTCGCGACCGGGGCGCTGGCCGCGAGCTTCGCACCGCGCACGATCGTCTGGGTCGGAGCCGCGCTGATCGCGGTCGCCGGTCTGCTGATCAGCGTCTTCGCAGTGCGCGACACGGGCGCGCATGTCGCCCACGAGCAAGCGGCGCAAGGCGACCGCGCTCCAGCGCACCGCGGGCTGTGGGACGCATTCAGGCAGGCGAGCCTGCGCGATCCGATCCTGCGCTCCTGCAACCAGGCCGGCCTGGTCAACAACCTCAACGACGCGCTGGCCTGGGGGCTCGCGCCCCTCTACCTCGCCGCGCACGGCGGGAGCGTGCGCGAGATCGCCGTCGTCGCCGCCGCCTACCCCGTCGTCTGGGGAGCCGGGCAGCTTCTCACCGGTTGGCTCTCCGACCACACGGGCCGAAAGCCGCTGATCAGCGCCGGCATGCTCGTCCAGGCCGGCGCGCTCGGCGTCCTCGTCGCGGGCGACGGCGCCTTCACGCCCGCGCTCGTCGCCGCAGTCCTGCTCGGGGTCGGCACGGCGATGGTGTATCCGACGCTGATCGCGGCCGTCTCGGACGCCAGCCAACCGCGCGATCGCGCGCGCGTCGTCGGTGTCTACCGGTTCTGGCGCGACTTCGGCTTCGTACTCGGCGCCCTGATCGCCGGCATCGGGGCCGACGCGACCTCGGCCAGCACTGCCATCGTCATCGTGGCCGCGCTCACCGCCGCGAGCGGCCTCGTGGTGGCCGCGACCTCCTGGCAGCCGCGGCCCGCGCTTCGACCCGCATCCACTCCCTAGACGAAGGAGACCACCGCCGATGCCAAGCATGCTCGAGTCCACGCTCCAGTGGTGGGTTGCCGGGCCGATCCTAGGCCTCGTCAATGTCGAGGAGGGAGGTCGCTGATGGCCGTTGACGTCGAGATCGATGTCGATCTGCTGCGAAGCGAGATCAAGAAGACCTACGCCTGCGTCTCCGAGGAGCCGGAGCGCGACTTCATATTTCCAACGGGCCGCGTCTGGGCGGAAGACCTCGGCTACCCGCCGGAGCTGGCGAACGTTCCCGATGCCGCCGTGGAATCGTTCGCCGGCGTCGCCAACCCCTGGGAGATCGGGCCGGCTCCGGCCCGGTGAACGTGTGCTCGATCTCGGCTCGGGGGCCGGCACCGACGCCTTGATCGCCGCCCAGATGGTCGGCCAGCAGGGCCACGTAACCGGCATCGACATGACACCCGAGATCCTGGCCAAAGCTGTCACTGCCGCACAGGCGATGGGTGCCGCGAACGTCGAGTTCGTCGAAGCCGAAGCCGAGCGGCTGCCATTCGACGACGAGAGCTTCGATGTCGTGATCTCGAACGGCGTGATCGATCTGGTTCCCGACAAGGACGCTGTTTTCGCCGAGCTCTACCGTGTGCTGACACCCGGCGGGCGCATGCAGGTCGCCGACGTGACGATCCAACAGCCGGTCAGCGCCGAGGGACGACGCAACATCGAGCTGTGGACCGGCTGAATTGCCGGAGCGCTGCTGGAAGCAGCGTACGCCGAACTCCTTCAACGACACGGCTTCGAGCGCATCGAGACCGGGCAGTTGGTCGACACGTACGCCCGATCGAAGTTCGAAGACACTCGTCGCAAGGCGAAGAAATACGGTGCTCGGGGCACCACCCTGAAGGCACACAAGCCCCTACGAATGAGGAGCTCACCGTGACGTGGCTGCTCGATCCCGAAGGCGCCCACCTGGCTGCACTTAGGCGGTTGGGCGATTTCCGCGGCAAGCGCGTGCTCGAGCTCGGCTGCGGTGACGGCCGACTCACCGTGGGCATCGCGCGCGACGCAGCGCACGTGTTCGCCTTCGATCCCGCAGCCGACGCGATAGAGCGGGCACGACTCTCTCTTCCGCGCGAGCTCAGCCAACGCGCCAGCTTCCGCGTCGCTTCGGGCAAGGAGATCGAGCTCGAACCACGCTCCTTTGACCTCGCCGTCTTCTCCTGGTCACTGTGATGAGTCGAGCCCGAGGACGTCGTGGACGTCCTGCGCAACATGGTTGAGGCAGTCAAGCAGGGCGGGCTCGTCTTCGACCTGCAGGTGATCCGTCCGAACGCCGTTGTCGAAGCGGACGGGCGCGTCCTGTGCGAGATCGACGGCGAGCCGGTCTTTCGCGGAGCCGATGCCGCCGTGGCCGCGATCGACACCCTCGGCGCCGACGGATGGCTCGTCGAGCAGGCCGTCGACGACCACGACGTGCTCAAGCACTACACGAGCGGCGCCGACCTCATCGCCGATTTCGCCGGCAAGCAGCGGAGGCTGCCCGAACACGCGCTTCCGTCACTGAGCTCGCTCGGGCGGCCCTGCGCCGTGCGTGAGCGCTGTCGCCTGCGCCGGCTCGAGATACCACGAACCGCTGGACAGACCGCTCAGCTGAGCTGATGGTGGAGGGCATGCACGCGGGTGCGGGACGGCGAACGCTCGACGAGCTCCTCGAGGCGGCCGAGGCGCGGATCAACCGCCTCGAGCCGAGCGAAGCGCTCGCGGCGTTCGAACGGGGCGCGCTCCTGATCGACATTCGCTCCGATCTCGAGCGCAACCGGGACGGGATCGTTCCCGGCTCGCTCCACATCCCGCGCACCGTGCTCGAATGGCGGCTTGCCCCCGACAGCCAATGGCGGAGCCCACACGTCGGCGGGCTCGACCAGCAGATTCTGCTGCTCTGCGACCACGGCTGCTCCTCCATCCTCGCCGCCGCAACCCTCGCCGAGCTCGGCTTCGCCGAAGCAGGTCGACGTGATCGGCGGCTTCGCCGCCTGGCGCGACGCCGGACTCCCGACCGCGCCCGCCCCTCGAGCACAATGGGGGGCCGGAGAGCTTCCGGGCATGCGTCCGCCGGACAACTAGCTACGACCGGCGACGAGGCGGGCGTGCGCTGGTGGAGAGCATGCCCTCTTTGGGAGCGGCGCAGAGGTCCCTCGGAGGAGACACTCCACATGTCGCGAGCCGCGCCCACTCGGGAATCCGCCCGTCGGCGCTGGCTCGAACACAGGAGTGAGCGTCTCGGACACCGGCGCCGGGCGACAGGTGGGACTCTGGGCTTGGCTGGAGACGCTGAGGCCCTATATCCGGCGCGTGGTGGCAATCGACGAGGACTTGACTGCCCTCGCGACTGCTCCAAGAGTCTGGCTTAGGATGTCCGACGCAGGGAGCCATGACAATGGGTCGAGCCGAGCCGAGTTCGGCTGAGCGGTTCGAGACGGCATGTGGCCGGGAGAGGTTGATGCCGAGATGACCGCGCATGGAGGTCTTGATAGGGCTCGCATCCGTGACCTCCATGGAGCCGAGCTTGCTCGCTTCCGGGACGCTCGCCCGGCGACTCTTGCGCTGCTCGAGCGAGCCAACCGCCACATGCCAAACGGGACGCCGATGTCGTGGATGGCGATCTACAACGAGCAGCCGATCTATGTCGATCATGGCGACGGCAGCGGGTTCACGGATGTCGATGGCTTCTTCTATCTGGACTTCAACGCCTCGGACATGGCGATGTTCTGCGGGCATGCGCATCCCTCGATTGTCCGCGCGATCAGGGCCCAGGCCGAGCGCTCGACGCAGTTTCTTCTCCCGACCGAGGTGTCGGTCGAGGTCGCAGAGGAGCTTGCCAGACGCTACCCGGTCAGCATGTGGTTGTGAACGTCGTCCGGCCGACCGGTCGTACAGCGTAGTGCCGGATGAGGGTTCGCCGGTTGAAATCGGCCAGTTGAGCCATCGGCGTCCGCTGTATCGTCGAAACTGTCCTGAGATGAACCCGACCGGTCATCCTGCCACGCTTGTCGCTCGCCACCCGGGTAACTCCAACCGGCTCGTTCATGGCGCCTACTCGGCCGATCCGGACCTTGCGGCTCGGGATGAGGCGCTCGTCGAGGAGCTTCTCGGGCTCCCAGCACGTCATTGCGGCCGATCGGCTTGCGATCGAGCGTGTGGCTCTTCTTGTGGCGCAGCTTCGGCGGATCGAGGCGGCGCTCTCGGACGGTCGAGTCGAAAGCAGGCGGGGCAGCGCGCGCGATCTCATCGATGTCTACCGGCGTCTGAGCGCGGAGCTTCGGGAGTGGCTTGACCGTCTCGGTTTGACGCCTCGTGGGAGGGCGGAGTGGGCACGTTCGCTTGCCGGGGGCTCCCTTTCAGACGAGATTCGGCGTCGTATCGAGGAGGCCGGGTGAACCGGGATCTGCGACGCGCGGTGCTCGAGGCCATCGTGCTTTCCGTGAATGCAACGCCTGGGGATCGGTTGCGCGCGATCGAGCACCTCGAACGCTATGACCAGGAGGAGAGGCAGCCGTTCGCCGACGAAGTGGACGGGCTATCTGAGGAGGAGCTCGACGCTGAGTGGGCCCTCTTGGTGGCTCCGGTCTACGGCGGCGAGGGCTTGATCCGTGAAGCGTGCTCGTCCGAGCCGGAGAACGTGCTGGCACGGCTCCTTCACGACATTCTGTTTGAGGGCGAACGGTTCCCTGACGTGCACGCGGCGTTTGTCGCAGAGATCGACCGTCGCGCCGTGCTGCATGCGCGGACTCTTTCGCGAGGGTCCGCGGATTCAGGTCGTTAGTTCTCGGGAGCGGGCAGCGGGTCCTGCGATGGTCGCCGCCTGGAAGGCGCGTCCTCGCCTGAGCCTCCGGCTCTCTCGAAGTATCCGCTCGTGGCCGTGGCGCCTAGCCCGCTGATACCAGCTGGCGAGTTCGCCAGCAACCCGCGGATCATCTCGCCAGCCCGACGGTAGCCTCCCGGCCGCATACACGGCCCACGGCCATGCGCCCAGCTCGGCCCACACGTTGTCCCCCGTGCGAACTACCCGCTGAACGCTCCTGTAATAGAACACCGCCGACCCACCGGGCGGGTGACCCATCCACTGCCCGGTGTCCTTCAGGTGTAGGTAGGCGCTCGCCTCGGCGGCTGGCATGCCTTCGATGCGGATCAAATAGCTGGCCTCGATGCACAAACGAGAGTTACGGCCGGGATGGCGGGTGGGGCTCCGAACCGCCTTCTCCGTGTCCGCCCGGATGACGTCCAGGTCGAGCGTGGGCTCGCGGATGCGCGGGACAAGAAGGCCGTCGAGGCCAGTGATGTCACCGCCGAGCTCCAACACGCGAGAGAGCCACGGCTCGAGCGCCGGAGGCTCCGCCCGCCCGGTGCGCCATGCGGCCTCAGGTGCTGCTCGCTGCAGACAAGTAGGCGGTAAGCCGTACTCCGCGACCAGTAGTTGCCCGTAGCGAGGGCGGTGTTCTCACCGATGGCACGGGGCTCGCGGAGGTCGACACTCGAAGCATGAATCCGCAGACAGCAGAACGGGAGGAGATCGAGATGAAGCGCGTGCTGGTCGCCTACGCAACCAAGAAGGGGTCCACCCGGGAGGTCGCCGAGGCAATCGCGGCGGCGCTAATCGAGGAGGGCTGCGATGCCGAGTTGCGCCCCGCTGCAGAGATCGAGCACGTGAACGTCTACGACGGTGTCGTGCTCGGCGGATCGCTTTACATGGGTCGCTGGCACAGAGACGCGAGGGGCTTTCTTCGCCGGCACCGAGGAGCCCTCACGACCGTTCCGTTGGCGGTGTTCGGCATGGGTCCTTTGACGCTCGCGGACAAGGATGTTGCTGGCGCCCGGAAGCAGCTCGACCACGCGCTCTCCAAGGTGCCCGAGGTCGAGCCCGCGAGCGTCGCGATCTTCGGCGGCGTCGTCGCTCCGGAGACGCTCAGCTTCCCGTTCAACCATATGCCGGCATCGGACGAACGGAACTGGGACACGATCCGCTCGTGGAGCCGCGAGTTCGCGGAGTCCCTTGAATCCGAGACGCTCGCCCGGGCCACCAGCTGACGGTCCAAACACGCCCGTTACTAGCTACCAGGTCTTGAGCGGGTGCTGCGCCTGACGCCTGGCGACTCGCGCGCGCGCGTCTACAACGACGCAGCCGTGCGGGTGGGCTATTACCGGGTTGAGGTCGAGCTCGGCGAGGGACGGGACGTCCTCGGCTAGGTTTGAGAGACGGTGCAGGAGGTCGGTCAGGGCGTGGACGTCGGCTGGCGGCGCGCCGCGGAAGCCGGCCACCAGCTGGCCGGCCTTACCTGAGTCCACGAGCTCCTCGGCGTCGACGTCGGTCAGCGGGGCGATTCGGAACTGCGCGCCTCCGATAAGCTCGGCCAGCACGCCGCCGGGCCCGAAGGCGACCAGAGGCCCGAAGACCGGGTCCTGGATGACGCCCGCCAGCAGCTCGATTCCCCCGCTGACCATCGGCTGAACGATGAGCGGGCCCCCGATCCGCTCGCCGGCGAGCCGCACTGCGGCCTCGTCGGCGAGACCGAGCGCCACGCCGCCGGTGTCGGTCTTGTGCGCCCCGGGCAAAGCTGTCTTCACGACGACGGGGAAGCCGAGGTCCTGCGACGCCCTCACCGCCGCGCCGGCGTTGTCCGCGAGGCGCTCGTCCACGAGCGGCAGCCCGTAGGCGCCGAGAAGCGCGCGGGTATAGGTCGGATCGAGCCAGACATCGGACTCGTCGGCAAGCGCCCGCGCCACGACTGCATTAGCCGCGACGGGATCCACGTCGCCTGGACTTACCGTGGTGCCGGCCGGCCGCCTCAGCCAGTCGGCTCGCTCAGCCGCACGTCTGAGCGCCCGCGCGGCCGCTTCCGGGTATTCGAACACGGCGACCGGGCGAGCAGCTTCACCGAGCTCGACGGGTAAACCCGCGGCGCTCATCACGACGGCCAGTAGCGGCTTCTCGGGCCGGTCCGGCGCGGATGAGACCCGTGCAAGGGCTCTCCCGACGTCGGCGTCGCTTACGGCCACCGGTGGCACAAAGATGACGATCACGGCGTCGATTCCCGGATCCTCGAGCAGGAGCGGCAGGACCGTCTCATAGGAGGCCGCTGTGGCCGAGCCCAGCATGTCCACGGGGTTCGCGACGCTCGCCTCGGCCGGCAGCACCACACGCAGCCTCTCCTGCAGGTCCGGCGACAAGTCCGGCAGGTCGAGGCCGGCAGCGCCGCTGGCGTCGGCGCACAGTATTCCGAGCCCGCCCGCGTTGGTCACTATCGCGATTCGCCGGCCAAGCGGCAAGGGCTGCGTCGAGAGGAGCTGGGCGACGTCGAGCAACTCGGCCAGTGTCCCCGCGCGGATCACACCAGCGTCGGCGAACAGCGCGTCCACTGCTGCCTCCGAGCCCGCCAGGGCCGCCGTGTGTGAGCGGGCTGCGCGTGCGCCCAGCCTCGTGCCTCCGCTCTTTAGCGCCAGGATTGGCTTGCGCCGCGCCACCCGGCGCGCCACTCGCGCGAACTTCCTGGGGTTGCCGAACGACTCCAGGTAGAGGAGCACGAGATCGGTGTCGTCGTCCTCGCCCCAGTACTCCAGGAGGTCGTTGGAAGAGACGTCGGCCTTGTTGCCGATGGAGAAGAAGGAGGAGAGGCCGAGCCCGCGTGCTACCGCTTCCTCGAGGAACGCGAGTCCCAGGGCGCCGCTCTGCGACGAGAAAGCGATCCGGCCGGGTGGAAACGACCGCGGTGCGAAGGTCGCGTTCAGCCGGCAAGCGGCTACCGAGATTCCAAGGCAGTTCGGACCAATCAGGCGGCCTCCGTGCGCCCGTACGAGGGCAAGCAGCTCCTCTTGGCGTGCGAGGCCTTCGCCACCAACCTCGGCGAAGCCGGCCGAGATGACGCAGAGCGCCCTGACCCCGCTCTCGAGTGCGCACCGTGCCGACGCGAGCACGAACGGCGCGGGCACGCAGATGACCGCGAGGTCAACCGCGTCAGGAACCTCGGTGACCGACTGGTATGCACGAACGCCCGCTACCGGGCTTCCGTCGCGGTTCACCGGATACGCGGCACCGGCGAAGTCCCCCGCGAGGAGGTTGCGAAAGAGCTCTCCGCCGATCGAGCCTCGTCGCGGCGAGGCGCCGACGACGGCGACCACGGAGGGGGCGAAGAACGACCGCAATGAGGCTGCCACGCCGACGTGGTCGCGTGCGGCTACCTCGGCCCGATAGGTCTCTGTCGACGCGATGGCGAAGCGGACCTCGATCGTCCCCCGCTCCAGTCGCCGCCGGGTTTCGAACCCGGCCTGCTCGAACACGTCGAGCATGGCGCGGTTCTCAGGCATGACCTCGGCGACGAACTCCTCGACTCCGGAGTCGGCCGCCGTGACCGCGAGCTGCTCAAGGAGGCGGGTGCCGACGCCACGTCCCTGGAGCGAGTCCTCGACTGCGAACGCTGCCTCTGCCGTGGTGAGATCGCGCAGGCGAGCCCAGCTCGCAATCGCGACGATGCGCTCTGCTCCGTCCTCGGCCATTGTCCCGACGAGCGCGCCCCGCTCGTTCCAGTCCGGCTCCAGAAATGGCTCGACTAGCTGCTTGCGAACGGCGACCGCCGCGTGGAAACGTAGGTAGAGACTCTCGCTCGAGAGGCGTGCAAAGAACCCGAGCAACGCCTCCTCATCCTCGGCGCTCGGCGCTCGAAGCCGCAAAGTTGTGCCGTCACGAAGGATGACGTCCCTGGCATCCATGATCACGACCTCGGGATCGTAGAGCCTCGACTCGCCTAGCCCGGCCGGGCGCGCGTGGATGGCGGAGCTCGGCACCGCCAAACACGCCTACGCTGGCTGGCCCGACGGCCGTGATGCCAGGACGGTCTCGGCGTAAACGATCGGTGCTCGTCCTCCAGTCTCAAATCGGTAGTCCGCCGCAACCAAATCGGCAATCGCCCCGATGCCGCGGACCTCGCTTGCAACGGACGATGAACGAAACCCGGAGAGGAGCTCCAATGAAGGTCGAAGACGTCATGACGAAGGATGTCCGGACGATTCCGCCTGAGGCAACGCTAAAGGCCGTCGCCAACGTGCTTACGGACGCCCGAATCTCCGGTTTGCCCGTGGTCGGGGCGTCTGGGGAGGTCGTCGGTGTGGTCTCCGAAGGGGACATCCTCCGAAAGGAAAAGGGTCCGGACGAGCCGCCCCGCGGCGTCGTAGGGTGGTTCTTCGCGGAGCCACCCGAGGTTCGCGAGAAACTGGCTGCCCGTGTGGTCGGTGAGGCGATGAGCTCGCCGGCGATCACGATCGAGCCGTGGCAGCCTGTGCAGCGGGCTGCGGCAATGATGATCGACCACGGGGTCAATCGTCTGCCGGTTGTCAACGACGACGGAAGACTCGTGGGGATCGTGACGCGGAAGGACCTGGTGCGGGCGTTTGTGCGCACGGACGCCGAGATCAAGCGCGAGATACTGGATGACGTGATCCTGCGTTCGCTCTGGATCGCACCGGACCAGGTTGCAATAGACGTGATCGACGGCGACGTCACGATCGGCGGTCACGTCGACACGCAACTCGACGCCGAGCTCGTTCGTCGACTGGTTGAACGCCTCCCGGGTGTCGTTTCGGTGAAGTGCGAGCTCCGCAGCCCTGCTCCTCACCTAGCCGAGCGCCCGTGGAGGCTGCCGGCACGCTCGTGAGACGCGCGCCGGGGACAGCGGACCGATGTGAATCACGTCGTGATCGCAGGTCCAGGCGTCGCCGCCGCCGAGGCGGTACTGGCGCCAAGCGCGCTGGCGGAGGAACGCGGCGAGCTCCTCGCTCGCCGAGGCTGAGCGGTTCGTCTACAGGTCCATCCCTTCGTCTCGGTGCGCCCTGCAATTCCTACTCGCCCATCGACACGCCGTCGTTGCCGTGAGGAAGGGGACGTTCATCGCTGTGATTCGGTGAAGTCCGCTCCGTGCGGAGTGCCTCCGAGAAGTAGCAGCCCGGTAATTTGGCGGTAGGACCCGTTCGACCGCATTGCTATCCCCCGACCCGGCATAGCAGCAAATGTGAAGGTCGTTCCCATGAAACGTCTCGCCGTGCTCCTCGGTGTGCTCTCAGCCATTCTCTCCGCCCTGGTGGTGCGTCCGGCCAACAGTTACCGGGGCTTCATCGGCAAGTCGACAGCTACGGCGCAGACGCCCGCGCTGACTTTCCTCGGGGCACTCACAGCCGCCCTGGGCGCCATGCGCCGGTCACGCTTCGCGATGATCACCGGCCTGCTCGGCGCCGGTGTCGGGACGTACTACATCACCCGGGTGACCACCGCCCATGGTGGTCACGAGCGGGCGTTCGGACCGGACTGGAATCTGCGGATCGGTCCCGACGCCGAGCGGCGGATGCTCCAGCATCGCCGCTCGATGCGCCTGCCCCGGGTGCCGGCGCCGCGCTGGGCGCGCGACGTGCCCTTCTGCACCATTCCCGGCTCCGATCGCCAGCTTCTCGCGGACATCTGGGAGCCGGCGGCGAGCGTCGAGCGTACCGGTACGGCCATCGTCTACCTGTACGGCGGCTCGTGGCACTTCTTCGACAAGGACGTCCTCACGCGCCCACTCTTCCGCCAGCTCACCGCGCAGGGCCACGTCGTCATGGACGCCGCGCACCGGAGCTGCCCCGAGACGGATCTGATCGGCATGGTCGGCGACGTGCATCGCGCGGTTGCCTGGATCAAGGCGAATGCCGAGCGCTACGGGATCGATCCCGAGCGGGTGGTCGTGATGGGCGGGTCGTCCGGCGCCCACATCGCGCTTCTGGCCGCCTATGCGCCGCACGAGCCCAGGCTGGTCCCGGAGGAACTCCATGGCGCGGATACGTCGGTGATGGCGGTGGTCTCCTGGTACGGCATCCCGGAGATGGCATCCGCCGTCGAGCGGTGGCTTGGACAAGAGGGTGCAGCCTCATCGCCCCAGGTGTGGGTTCGGAAGGAGCCTGGCAAGGTCGCCAACCTCCTCAACACCTTGATGATGGGGCGACCGCTGACCGCCGCGCAGTCCCCGCCCGCGCCGCCTGTGCGCCAGCTGGTCCGGAACCTGCTGGGCGTCGAGCCTGGGGAATCCGCCAGAGCGATGTATGACCTGGCGTCGCCGATCCACCACGTGGGTCCAGCCTGCCCGCCGACGCTCATGTTCCAGGGAACCCATGACGCGGTGGTGCCGCTCGAAGCTGCCCGACGGCTGCACCGATCACTGGAGGCAGCCGGCGTCCCGGTCGTGTACGTCGAGTACATCTGGACCGAGCACGCCTTCGATGCGATGTACCCGCCGCTCGCCAACCCTGCTGCCAAGGCGGCCCTGTACGACCTCGAACGCTTCCTGGTCTCTGTCGCGAATACCCAGCCGAAAGCCCGAACCGGCGCAGATCTCGCAGATTCTCGGGGAGCCTGCAGCTGACGGTCGGTGAAGAAGTGCGGCCGTGTCAAAGGCCTGTGGCTCGCCGTCGGTCCGGGAACGCGGAGATGTCTCTTCAGGTGCCCATCTCGCCCAGGTGCCTGCAAGAGAATCCGATGCGGCGACGCGCATCGCTTTCGATCGCTCGCTAGTACCTCTCGACGGAGGCGGTTTCGCGGAAAACTGCGGATGCGGTTCAGCGGCTGCCCCGATGACACCACTGTCCTGATGCGACACGGTGCAGTGACAACGCTCGAAAAAGGAGACGAGGACAGTGGGCACGACAGCAAGAAAGAGGCCGGGTGATCGGATCACGACCGAGAAGCGTGGGCACGTCGGCCCACGCATCCGCTCGGGTGTCATTGCCGAGGTGCTCGGCGCACCCGAGCACGAGCACTACCTCGTGCGCTGGGACGATGGAAAGACGTCTGTCTACTACCCGGCCCAGGGTGAGGAGTCCGCCACCGCACCGGCTCGGGCTCCCGCTGCTAGTCGCCCGGCGCCCGCTCCCATGCCGAAGCCGACCCGGGCGCCAGAGCGGCACCTGACCGCCGAGCCGGGTGACCGCCTTGTTGTGCACGGCCACCACCTGGGGGAGGCCGAGCGCGACGCGGAGATCCTCGAGGCGCGCGGCGTTGATGGCGGCGCGCCGTTCTTCGTACGCTGGGCCGACACGGGTCAGGAGACGCTCGTGTATCCGGGCAGCGACGCGGCGGTCGAGCACATCGTCACTGACCCGACGCAGCGCCAGTCTCGCTAAACGAGCACCGACGTCGTTAGGGACTGGAGGGCGGGCGTCTCGGAGCCGAGCGCAAACCGCCGAATCGATCAGCTGGCGAAGACGCTTGCGGCCCGCAGACTCCCCGCCCCGTGCCGCCACCCGGACGCTTGTCGCACTCGAAGGGCTCAAGGAATGGTCGGGCACGGAGGCATCCGTCCCGGCGGTGGAAGCGGGAAAGCGATCGTCACCAGGGCAGTTGACGGTGAGCCGGACGCTGACAGAAGGCGGATGCGCCGGTCATGGCAGGTAGCGACGCCGGGCGCGATGAAGCTCATTGCGCCGCTCGTTGCCGCCATAGGTCGGCGGCAGGATCGACGGATCTGGACGGGCCTGCGCTTGCTTGGGCCGAGACCACGGATGATGGCGCCGCTAGGAGCCATGCTCGGCCGACCAGTCCGCCATGATGAAGAGCGAGCCGGCTGGCAGACCGAATGCAGCGCACACACCTCTCCGAAGAGCGCTCAGCCCTTCTGGATGCGGTCAGGGCGATCCGGCGTTGTGGCTTGAGCGGACCGGGGAGCGGCTCGCCAGAGGGGCGTGGAGCCGAAGCGTTCGGCAGGTGTCGAAGGGGCTGCGACGAATCCGCGGGAGGTGGCGGCGACACCTGAGACGCGGTTTCCCTCTGTCGGGGTAGATGCGCTGCCGCCGCCCGAGATGGCGCAACGCGCGGCGCAGGTTGGGCAAGCGAAGGTCGAACTCGGCGCGGCGAAGACGCTCGCTCTGGCAGTGCTGGCGGGCGCGTTTATCGCAATGGGAGCGGTCTTCGCGACGACGGTGACCGCCGGTGCCGGCGAGCTTCCCTATGGCGTCGGCCGGCTGCTTGGCGGCGTCGCGTTCTCGCTCGGGTTGATCCTCGTCGTGGTTGCCGGGGCCGAGCTATTCACGGGCAACAACCTGATCGTGATGAGCTGGGCGAGCAGGCGCGTCCCGACGGCTCGTTTGCTTCGTAGTTGGCTGCTTGTCTACTGCGGCAACTTCGCCGGCGCGCTGGCGACCGTCGGGCTTATGTACGCGACGCGCCAGTACACGTTCGGCAGCGGCGTGGTCGGCGCGCAGGTGCTGGCGATCGCCGACGCCAAGGTGAGTCTCGGCTTTGGGCAGGCGGTTGCGCTCGGCATCCTCTGTAACGCACTCGTGTGCATCGCCGTCTGGCTCTGTTACAGCGCCCGCTCGACGGCCGACCGGATCCTGGCGATCGTGCCGCCGATCGCCGCTTTCGTCGCTTCGGGCTTCGAGCACAGCGTCGCGAACATGTACTTCGTTCCGATCGGCATCCTCGTCAAGAGCGACTCCGGCCATGTCGCCTCGACCAGCGGCGTTCCCGACCTCGCCGACCTAACCTGGGGCTCGTTCTTCGTCGATAACCTCGTTCCCGTGACGATCGGCAACCTGATCGGCGGCACGCTGCTGGTCGGCGCCATCTACTGGTTCATCTACCTCCGCCCCCGATAAGTAGAGCTGGATAGCCGCGCTTGCGTCGGCTCAAGCTCGCGCAACGGTAGTCCACCGCAGGCCCAACCAGTCTCATCTCGGACGCGAGCGGGCCGAGTTCGACTTCATGCTGTCAAGCGAGCGGGCATGACGACAGAGTTCGGCCCTTGGTCGACCTGCATAGGCTCCCGCTCGGCGCTGGCGGCCGCTCGGTACGGATGAATGGGCGCGTTTTCGAAGAGGTGATCGCGCTCGAGGGCCGGCGACCTTGCGACCTCTAGCACGCTGCGCTTGAGGTGCGTGTGCCGGAGGGCCGCTTCGTGATCGAGATGTCGCCGATCCCCGACAGGAACGGCGCGGAGCGTGGCGTTGTTGCCGAGAGCGGGGTCGAATACGGTCGATGATGAATCTGCCGCGAGAGCTCACCGGTTTGGCTAGCGGGGCGATGATTGCTCATCGATCTCGTGCTTGCACTCGCGTTCGCGTTGGCGTTCGCTCTGACGAACGGCTTTCCATGACGCTGCGAACGCGATCGCGACGCTCGTCGCGACGCGCGGCGCACGGCCGGGCCAGGCGATCGTGCTGTCGGCCGTGTTCAACATGCTGGGAGTGCTCTTGGTGGGGACGGCTGTCGCGACCACGATCGCGGGGATCGTCACCGTTGCGCCGGCAGAGCGGCGTGGCAGTGATCGGCGCGGGCGTGTTCGGCCGCCACGACTGGAACTTGCTCACTTGGTGGCGCGGGTTACCGTCGAGTTCGGGTCATGCCCTTGTCGGTGGGTTGGCCGGCTCGGCGCTCGCCGAGGGTGGCGTAGACGCCGTCCAGTGGGGCGGTCTGCAGGGATGGAGACCGGTTGGCGTGCTCGGCGTGCTCTTCGCGCTGGCCGTTTCGCCGCCGCTCGGGCTCGCGTTCGGGTTTGCTGCGATCCGGGTCAGCCGTCGGCTGTTGCGACGGGCGTCGCGCCTGAATCGAGGAGCCGGTGCGGGGAGCGGAGTGGGCGATGTCGGCTGCGCTCTCATTCAGCCACGGCGCGAACGATGGCCAGAAGTCAATGGGTGTCGTCGCTGCGTTGCTGGTCGCGAGCGGTCACCTGCAGACGTTCTCGGTGCCGCTGTGGACGAAGCTGGCATGCGGTGCGGCGCTGACCGTCGGCACGACGCTGGGGGGCTGGCGGATCGTACGTACGATCGGCCGGCGAATCTTCCGCCTGGCTCCGCTCGACAGCTTCGCGAGCCAGAGCGCCTCTACTGCGGTCATCCTCTCTTCCTCATACGTCGGCGCTCCAGTCTCGACGACACAAGTGGTTGCCTCCTCGGTGGTCGGGTGTCGGTGGCGGCAGGCGGCGCTGGCATCATGTCCGCTGGGCCATCGTGCGGTCGATGGGCTTTGCCTGGCTCGCGACGCTTGCCGGCTGCGGCGACGCTCGGGGCGGTTACGGTTCTGGTCTGGGGAGCGATCGCATGAGACGGCCTCATCGCTGGTTCCTGCCCGAAGCGCCGGACGTGCTCGGCTTGCTGCGCGAGCAGACGGCGATCACCGTGACCGGGATGGAGGCGCTAGTCGCGTGGGCGAACGGCGAAGCCGGCGCAGCCGAGACGGCTGCGGGAGTGCGAGCATCGTGCGGATGAGCACAAGCGCGCGCTGCGCGTGGCGCTGACGGCCGCGTTCATGACGCCACTCGAGCCTGAGGATATCTTCGAACTTTCGCGTGGGCTCGACCGCGTCCTCAACAGCGCGAAGAACACGGTTCGCGAGGCGGAGGTGATGAACAGCACGGCTGACGCGGCGATTGCCAAGATGGCCGCCGAACTTGCCGATGGTACGCGGCATCTCGCGGAGGCATTTGCAGCGCTCAGCCGTCCGGACAGGAGCGGCGCGACCGAAGCGGCCGACCGCGCCGCCAGGAGCCAAAGCCGCCTCGAGCACAGCTATCGGCAGGCCATGTCCGAGCTCGTCGCGGTCGACGATCTGCGCCAGATCGCGGCAAAGCGCGAGCTCTACCGACGGCTCGCGCGCACGAGCGACGACCTCCGCGAGGTCGCCGAGCGTGTCTGGTACGCAGTGCTGAAAGAGAACTGAGCTCGGCCACCAACACGCACTCATAGCCCCTCAACGGGGAACGGAGGTAGCTGGACGGCGCCGGGCTGCCGGGGCCGGACGCTCCCGAGTGACTGAGGAAGGATGGCCGACCCACCCGCGGGAAGGGCCGACAGCGCGCTTCGGGTGCCCGATGGATCTCCCGATGGACAGGCACCCCGTCCTGCCGGCGTTCCGCCGACCCCCAGGCCATTACCGCGGCGCCGAGCCGCTGACGCTTACCCACACCGCGTCGTCCGGCACGACGAACTGCTCGGAATCCGCCCTAGTCGCGGGTAGCCAAACGTCCAGTCGTGCTTTGGCGTGGGGGCATCGTTACGCTGCACTCGGGCGAGAGGAGAAGGGTGAAGTTCATCGTCAACAGGCGAGTTGGAGATCGGCGAGTTGTCTTCGTGCTCGTCACGCGTCCGGAAAGGCGACGTCGGCGAGCCATCGCAGTCGCTGCGGCTGCTGCAGGATTCGGCTACACGCTGCACCGCGTCGGTACGCGCTCGGGTGTATCAGGACCTGAAGCTGTAGCGACGCTCCCAGGCGATGAGATCGTCCCTCACCCGCTGTGGCAGTCCACGCGGGGGATCACTATCGCCGCGCCACCTGAGGACGTGTGGCCATGGGTCGTGCAGATGGGCTACCCACGCTTCCGGGCGGGCTGGTACACGCCCTACTGGCTCGACCGGCTGCAGTGGGGCATACGCGAGCGTAGCGCGGACCGGATCGTCGAGGAACTGCAGACGCTCTCTGTCGGCGACCGCATCCCCGACAGCCCCGACTCGTCAGTCTTCTTCACGGTCGCCGCCGTGGAACCACCCTCCGCGCTCGTGCTTCACTCCACCCGCCACATCGTGCGACCGATGCACGCCATTGACTTCAGTTGGGCCTTCGTGCTCAGGCCACTCCCCGAGGGGCGCACCCGGTTTCTCGTCCGCGCCCGCGCCCGCTACAACCCGCGCTGGTCCTGGCTCGTGCTTGGATCCCCATATTCAATCGGCGACTTCCTCAACACCGGCAACATTCTCCGCGCCATCAAGGCGCGCGTCGAGACTTGCGTCGCGCGCTAGTACACCCTTGACGGGGGAACCCACGGAGTCCCTGCCGGCGCATGGTTTCGCTTCAGCGCTGGCCCGCTCGTGCTCGACCCGGGTGATCGGCTACAGCCGGCGCTGGGCCGCGGGACTGCTTGCTCTGCTTGGGGGTCGCGCTGTTCGGGCTTGTTGCCCGCCACATCGGGGGACGTTGGTTGGACTGCCTCGCTTACTCCGCTGTCGCTGCTGGCAGCGACCATCACTCTCGCTTAGGCTCTCGCGGTCCACCGCGACTTCCTCGAGGTGTCGCGCAAGCCATTCGTGACGCACTGATCGTGATCTCGTCCGCTGCCGTAATTAGGGGGCGTCGGAGGGCGCTTCCATCTGTCAGCGTCTAATCGCGTGCCCTTGGCGATCAAGAATGACGACTGTGTCTGCTCTCGTGCCGCCTGAGCTTCCGACGGTGCTGGCGCGCCGTTTTGAGGCTGTGGTGTTCGATTGGGACGGTACGGCTGTGCCCGACCGCCAGGCTGATGCGAGAAGGTTGCGCCGCGTGATCGAGGCGCTTTGTTCTTGCGGGATGGACGCGTGCGTGGTGACGGGCACCCACGTGGAGAACGTGGACGGCCAGCTCGGCGCGAGGCCGGGCGGACCGGGTCGTCTGTATCTGTGTGTCAACCGCGGTTCGGAGGTGTACCGGGCGGGTGAGGCGGGCATCGAGCTCGTCGAGCGCCGGATTCCGACTGCGGAAGAGGACCGCATGCTCGACGCGGCTGCGGACGGGGCGGTTCTGGAGCTGGCGAAGCGGGGTCTGCGGGCGGAGGTCGTGTCGCAGCGTTTAAACCGGCGGAAGATCGATCTCATTCCTGAGCCGGAGTGGCTTGATCCGCCGAAGGCGAGGATCGGGGAGCTTGTGGTTGCGGTGGAAGGGCGGTTGCGGCTGGCGGGTCTGGCTGGCATTCCGGAGGCGGTCGAGATCGGGACGCGTGCGGCCAGGGCGAGTGGACTCGAGGCGCCGCGGGTGACGAGTGATGCCAAGCATGTCGAGATTGGTCTCACGGACAAGGCGGACGCTGCTCGGTGGGTGTTCGGGGATTTGTGGCGGCGGGGGATTTCGCCGCGGCTTGTGCTCGTTGCCGGGGACGAGTTCGGGCCGCTCGGTGGCCTTCCGGGCAGCGACTCGCTGCTCCTCGTTCCGGAGTCGGCTGGCGCCGTCGCGCTCAGTGTTGGCGCTGAACCGACAGGGGTTCCATCGGGCGTGATCCACGTCCGCGGTGGCCCCACGACGTTTCTGGCCGTGCTCGAGGATCAGCTGACGCGGCGTGGGAGCGGCGCTGTTCCAGACGTGGGCCGCGATGAGGGCTGGACGATTGCAATCGACGGCTTCGACCCCGAGCTGGAACGTGTCTACGAAGCGTTGCTCGTGATCGCCGATGGGCGTGTCGGTACGAACGGCGCGCCGGCATGGATGCACCCCTCAGCGACACCGCGTGTGCTCGCAGCTGGCGTCTATGACGGCGAGGGCCCCGATTCGGAGCTGCTTCCTGTGCCCGTATGGCACCTTCTGGCTGCCGAGCTACCCGCTGGCGCAAGGCTAGACCGCGTGCTGGATCTTCGCACGGGCACGTTGCACCAGACGGTGTCAGGGCCGGACGGCGCTGCCGGGGTGGTGTCGTTCTTGTCGCTTGCCCGCCCAGGTACGTTCGCGCTTCGTGCCAGCGGGCCGGCGCATCTTGTACGTGGAGAACCGGCCTTGCGTGCGGTCGACGGTGTCCGAACGGAGGCGGGCCGGGTCGACGGGGCGACGTTCGTGCGCGCGTCTGCCACGACTGGCGGGGTCGCAGCGGCAGCCGGCAGCGTGGAGTCGGCTGGGCGCGTTGAGCGACTTGGTCGCTATGTCGCCGATCCGGATACGCTTCCCGATCTCGGGCTGGCGGTGGCGGCGGTGGCGGACGTGCAGCGGCTCGGTTTCGAGGCGCTGCTTGCGGAGCATCGCGCTGCTTGGGCCGGCCGCTGGGAAGAGGCTGACGTCGTCATCAATGGTGATGACGAGCTCCAGCGTGCCGTGCGCTTCGCGCTCTTTCACCTCATGGCTTCGACCGCCTCGGAGGGAGAGGCGGCAGTCGGCGCACGTGGCCTCAGCGGTCCCGGCTACCACGGCCACGTGTTCTGGGACACGGATGTCTTCGTTCTTCCTTTCCTGGCTGCGACGCACCCGCCCGCGGCGCGCGCGATCCTCGAGTATCGGATCCGCCGCCTGCCTGCCGCACTGCGCGCCGCGCGCTCGCTTGGCCTTGCGGGGGCGCGCTTCGCGTGGGAGTCAGCCCGCGACGGTATGGACGTAACGCCGCCTTCGGCACGAGACGCGACCGGCAAGCTCGTCCGCATTCGTACTGGTGAAAGCGAGGAGCACATTGTCGCCGACGTGGCCTGGGCTGCCTCAGCCTATGTCGACTGGACGGGCGACAACGCCTTTGCAGCCGGGTCGGGCCTCGAGTTGCTGGTCGAGACGGCGCGGTACTGGGCCTCGCGCGCTCGCTTCGATCGCGACGGACGGGCGCATATCTACGGCGTCATCGGCCCAGATGAGTATCACGAGCCAGTCGACGACAACGCCTACACGAACGTGATGGCGCGGTGGAACCTACGCAAAGCGGCCGAGTGGGTGGCTCAGTTCGGCGCCGACATAGCGGCGAGCGAACGGGAGCGCTGGCTTGACACGGCGGCCGCGCTTGTTGACGGTTACGACGCATCAACCGGCCTCTATGAGCAATTCGCCGGCTTCTACAAACTGGAGCCACTCGTCATTGCCGAGCTCTCCCCACGGCGCCCAATCGCCGCTGATCTCCTGCTCGGGCACGAGCGCGTCGCCGCCGCGCAGGTCGTGAAGCAGGCCGATGTTCTTATGCTCCATCATCTCGTGCCCGACGAGATGGCCCCGGGCTCGCTGGTGGCGAATCTCGATTTCTATGAGCCCCGTACAGCGCACGGGAGCTCGCTCTCCCCCGCCGTGCACGCAGCCCTTTTCGCCCGCGCCGGGCGCCTCGGGCGAGCGGTCCAGCTGCTCCGAATCGCGGCGATGATCGACCTCGACGACCTCACTGGAACCACCGCGGGCGGCCTCCACCTCGCCACCATGGGCGGCGTCTGGCAGGCGCTTGCCTTCGGCCTCGCTGGTCTACAGCCACGTGGCGAGACGCTCCTCATCGACCCGCGCCTCCCGGATGGGTGGGACGAGCTGACGCTTCGCGTGCGCTTCCGCGGCGTCCAAGCACGGATCCACATTCGCCACGACGGCGCTTCTGTCGAAGCCAACCCAGAGCTGCAGTGGAAGGAGGTGCAGCGATGAGAGTGCTGGCTGCATGTGATGACTCCACCGACGCGCTCCCCGTGGCCGAGTTTGCCGCTGTGCTTGCGCACGTGCTCGGAGCCAGTGTTGACGGAATCCACGTGCGCACCAACGGTATGGACCGGGCGCACGCGGCAGCGGCTCAGGCGGGCATCCCGCTCCGCGTCGAAGTCGACGACCCGTCGGCCTGTCTTCAGCGGGAGGCGCAGGCCGACGACGTCGCCGCGGTCGTCCTCGGGCGCCACTCTCGCCCCGGCGCCGATGAGCTCGTCGGTGCCGTCGCTCTCGCACTGCTGACGACGCAGCCGAAGCCTGTCGCCATCGTTCCGGCCGACACGCCCCACCCCGGCCGCCTCGGCAGAGTGCTTGTCCCGCTCGAAGGCACTCGCTCGAGCTCTCTTACACCGCGTCGAACAATCGAAATCGCGCTCGACGCCGGCCTCGAGATCGTCCTCGTCCACGTCTTCGATCCAGAATCGATTCCGCCGTACACAGATCAGCCACACCACGAGACTGAGAACTGGACACGCGAGTTCCTGGCCCGCTACTCGCCTTGCCCGCCAGAGGACGTGCGGCTCGAGACCCGCGTCGGTGAGCCCCACGAGCACGTTCCCGCCGTCGCACGCGAAATCGACGCCGACCTCATCGCGCTCGGCTGGGCCCAGGAGCTTGCCGCAGGCCGAGCCCGCGTCGTGCGCGCCGCACTCGATGAGGCACACCTACCCGTCTTCCTGATCCCCGTGGTGACCGCCGAGACAGCTCAGCAGAGACATCGAACGTGATGATGCAGGGACTCAACGAAGACCTGCGCGACATCGCCGAGCGCGCCGCAGCCGCAGACGCAGCGGAGGCAGCGCTAAGGACGAGCTCGACCTCGTTGGCTACAGACGCGCCGTCGATTTACAGACGACGAACTGGGCGGCTCTGGCCTCCTGCCTCCCGAGCCGCTGAACACGTCGATGAATGACGGAGCCGGATGCGACAGACCAGTCGTTTCAGGGGCTGGTACGAATCACGGTTCCCCGAGCCCTTGACGAGCCACACAAGGCTGGCCGGGTTTGTGGTGTCCCGGCCGCCGGTTAGGGCGGCCCGGGCAGGGAGCTCGCTCAGCGAACCACCAGTACGTCGCAGGGTGCTCGATGTACGACCGCTGTGCTCACCGAGCCGAGCAAGGAGCGCTGGGCAGCGTTGCGGCCATGGGTTCCCACGATGATCAGATCGGCGCCCGCCTCGCGGGCTTGCTCGACGATCGCGTGCGCAGGCTCTCCGTGCGCCTTGATAAAGCGCGCGCTGACGCCCTTCTCGCCGGCCTTCGACTGTGCCCCTTCGAGACTGTGCTTGGCCACCTCTTCGTCGATCGGATCGACCCCGCGCGTACCGGCGAAGCCTCCAGCGCGGGACGTGAGGTCCGCTGCCGCAACGACGACGAGGTCCGTTCCGTCCACGCCGAGCTGGATGGCGCGATCGAGCGCCCGTTCCGCGTGCTCAGATCCGTCGTAGCCCACCACGATTGTGCTCATGCCCTGCTCCTTCCTGGTTGCAACCCCATCCAGGCTGAATCTTCGACAATCTCACCGCTCCTGCAATCCGTTCGGGCGCTGAATGCGCTGCGGGAAAACCACAATCTATTCCTGGTTCTCGCAGACCGGAACGGTTGCCTTCTGCCCGTTCATGCGAGAGAATCGCGCAACGGACACGGGAGGGGGAGAGATGAAGATCGTCGTCGGATATGACGGCTCCGAGCCCGCGAAGCGGGCGCTGGAACGGGCCTCGGAGTTCGCGTCCGGGGACGGCGGCTCCGTCATCGTGGTTTCGGCCGTCACCGTCCACACCGGAGCGGTGCACGGTGCACAGCCGATTGACCCGGACGAGCACGCCGAGCGGCGCACCGAGTTGGCGGAGGCCAAGGCGCACCTCGCGCAGCACGGCATCGAGCCCGAACTCGTGGAAGGCATCGGCGAGCCTGCGGACGCAATCGTCGAAACGGCGAGGGAGAAAAGCGCCGACCTGGTGATCGTGGGCACGAGCGGCAAGAACGCCGCCGAGCGGGCCGTCATGGGCTCGGTAAGCACGAGCGTGCTGCACCACGCGCCGTGCGACGTCCTCGTGGTGCGCTAGTCGTTCCGAGCCAGTAGGACGGCTAAGCCGTGCGGGGATGAGCGTTCGCCCCGGCCATCGATGGGGTCTGGCCGAAAGTCCCTGCACTCCGGCGCGGGCCCTGGTAGCCCGCTCGAGTGAGGCAGCGCTAATCGTCCTCGGCAGCAGGGGCTGCACGGCGTCAAGGCGCTCGGGAGCGTTAGCGAGCGTGTGGCGCATGAGGCATCGTGCTCCGTGCTCGTCGTGCGCTGATTCGCCCCGCTAGAGCGCCAGTTCCTGGAACGCCACCATCGCAGCGAGCGAGGCGGCCACCGTGACCGTCACGACTCGGTCGGAGGCGCTCGACCGGGCGTCTGGAACCAGCTCGGCCACGACCATCCACAACATCGCACCGGCCGCGAACCCGAGGCCGGCAGGCAGCAGGGGCTCGAAGGTCTCGACGAACAGGAACGCGGGAACGGCCATGAGCGGCTGTGGAAGGCTGGAGAAGATGCTCCACCCTGCCGCTGAGCGAACCCGCACGCCTCGGGGCACGAGCACGAGGCTGATCGCGAGCCCCTCAGGGATGTTGTGAACAGCGATGGCGATCGAGATCAACACCCCGAGTGCCTGACCGTCCCCAAAGGAGACCCCCACGCCGACCCCTTCCGTGAACGAATGGGCGGTCATGACACCGACAATCATGAGCGCCTTGGCCGCGTCCGCACCTCGCAGCGCCCCCACCTCCAGCTGGTGGCGGTGGGTGAGCCAACGACGGACGACGACGATGAAGAGGAGCCCAGCCAGCGCGCCCAGCGCGGTGCGGCCACTGCTGTGGCGGGCGCCCTCACGGATGAGCCCGACGCTCGCCCCCAGCATCACGCCGCCCGCCGCCGCGTTCGAGATCCCGAGCCACAGCCTGCTCATCGAGGGCGCAAAGATCAACGGCACGGCACCGAGCCCCGTTGCCAGCGCAGTCACGAGCGCCGCGAGGAATACGGTTCCGGCATTGACATCCATCGCCTGGCCCGATCGTCGCTACGCGGCGGGCGTTACCGCGATCGGCAGTCCGGGGGCCGGCCGCAGACGCTCGAACGCCCCGTGTGGTCGGCTTACTTGCTGTCCTTGGGACGACGCACGATGACTACGGGGCAGGTCGCGTGCTGCGCGCACTCGTGGCTCACCGAGCCGAGCAGCAGCTCCGAGAAGCCCCCGAGTCCGCGCGAGCCGACCACCAGCAGGTCAGCGCTCCTAGCCTCGTCGAGCAGGACCTTGGCAGGATGCCCTTCCCGGATGACCGCGTCGATCTGGAGACCGTCCGTGTCGTCGCGAACGGCTTCCAGCGCGTCGCGTGAAATCACCTTGGCATCCTTCTCGAACACTTCAGGGAAGTTGACGAGCGGGGCTGTCCATGGCGTGCCGTAGCTGACAGCCGGCACATTCCACGCGGTCACCGCTCGCACGTTGGCGCCCTCGAGTCTGGCCTGGCGCACGGCATAGCGCAGCGCTTCTCGCGACGGCTCGGATCCGTCGACTCCAACGACGATCACACTCATCTCACACCTCCTGTGGTTCGTGGGTTGACGAGGTTGGCGCCGACATCCGCGCGGGCGCTCTGCGCCGACGGCGCCCGCCAGCATCGACTAGCGTCAGGATGACCGTGACGCGAATCGCGATCATTGCAACCCTGAAACCCGACGGGTATGAACGGGCGCAGGAACTGCTCAAGGAGGGGCCGCCGTTCGATGTCGGGTCTGCAATCTTCGAGCGCCACGCCGCCTACCTCTCCCGACACGAGGTCGTCTTCGTCTTCGAGGGCCCGGAGGTCGAGTGGAAGCTGGACGATCTCGTCAGCGATTTCCTGCAGCCGAAGCTGAGGGAGACGGTCACCGAATGGCGCAGCGTGATCGACGCGGCCCCGAGGATTGCACGCGAGGCCTTCTACTGGGAGGAGCCGCGGCACTAGGCGTCGGTCGCAGGAGGGTGGCGCGAGGGCCGCAGATAGATGAGCCAGTAGACGGCACCCACCATCAAGGTGCCTCCGACGAGGTTGCCGAGGGTCACCAGCAGTAGGTTGTGAGCGAAGAAGGAGCTCCAGGTCAAGCCGTTCACGTCGGGGGCATCGTTCAGGGTTCCGAACCAAGCGGCGTCGGCCTTGGCGAACAGCGCCACGGGGATGAAGTACATGTTCGCGATCGAGTGCTCGAACCCGGCCGCGACGAATGCCGCGATGGGCGCCACGACTGCGAGAATCCTGTCGGTCGTCGAGCGCGCGCTAAAGGTGAGCCAGACGGCGAGGCAGACGAGGGCGTTGCACAACGCTCCGAGTGCGATTGCCTGCCCGAAGCCGAGCCGGTCTTGGCGACGGCGATGCGCAGCGCCTCTTGGCCGACCGCCCCGCCGCCGAGCTTGTACTGCTGGGCGGCTGCGACGAGGCCGGCCGTGGCAACAGCGCCTGCGAAGTTGCCGACATACACGAGCGCGAGATTCCGGACGAGACGCAGCGCCGTGACCCGCCGACTGGCCCAGGCCATCACCATTAGGTTGTTGCCGGTAAACAGCTCGGCACCGGCCACCACGACGAGAATCAGGCCGAGGGAGAACGCAAGCCCGCCCAGCAGGCGCTCGACGCCGTACGGAAGGCCCTCGCCCGCCATCACGGTCGTCGAGAAGACCGCGCCCAGCGCGATGAACGCACCGGCGAGCCCGGCCAGCAGGAAGGTCGTGACTGCATCACCCGCTGCCTTCCGGCTCCCGACGTCCTCGGCGACGTGAGCCATCTGAGGCGGGGTCCGGTCGGCTTCGACTTGTCGGCTGACCGGTAGCTCCGTACCGATCATCCGGTCACGCTCCCTGCCCGTGGGCCACCTCGGCGGCGAGGCACCTGGCCAACTCGTGCAAGGCGCCGACCGAGAGCACCGAGGAGATCTCGATTGCGGGTGCACTGCGCCGCTCGAGCCGTAGGACCGGCCGCCCGGCTGTCGGGCCGATTCGATGACGAGCGAGCCGCAGCGAGAGGATGTCTCCATAGGGGACTGCCGCACGGACGTCCGGCAACGCGCTGGATCCACCCGCGAAGCGCAAATCGGTGGCATCCAGCTCGAGCTTTCCGGGATAGGGCCGTGCCCCGTTTTCCGACCAGGTGACGGCGTAGCTCCTCTGCACATGCCCATCGTCCTCGCCTCACGAGATCCCGGCATCGGTGGCGACGCCGAAAGCACTTGCGGGGAATCCGCAGACCGGACCGGGGCGGCGGGCCCGAGAGTGCGTCGATCGCGAACGGCTACGAGTCGGTGCGCAGATCCGCTTCGCCGGCCTCGGCGAACAGGCCTTCTCCGATCGCGTAGCGGACGAGCTCGGCCCGACTGTCGAGACGCAGCTTCTGCATGATGTGCGCGCGATGCGTCTCGGCCGTGCGGACCGAGATGAAGAGCTGCTTGGCGATCTCCTGATTGGTGTGGCCGTGCGCCAGGAGGCGGAGAACCTCACGCTCGCGATCGGAGAGCGGGTCTTCCTCGCTTCTCCGGCGCGCTTCGGCCTCGGCTGTCACGAGTCGTGCCCCGAGCGTTGGGTGGACATAGCGGCTTCCCCCGGCGACTTCGCGGACGGCCTGCACGACCTCGGTGTCGGCGGCCTCCTTGAGGATGTAGCCGCTCGCGCCTGCGGCGAAAGCCTCGTGGACGTATCGCGGATCGTCCTGCATCGAGAGGATGAGCACCTTGACGCCGGGGGCTGCTTCCAGGACGTTCGGCGTCGCCTCGAGACCCGTCGTGCCGGGCATTGACAGGTCCATCAAGACGATGTCGGGGCGCTCCGAGCGCGTGAGCCGTTCGGCCTCGGCGCCGTTCGCTGCCTCACCAACCGTCTGGATGTCGCCTTGGGCGTCGAGGAGCAGCTTGAGACCGGCGCGTACGACTGCGTGGTCGTCGACGAGCAGAACGCGGATCACGAAAGCGGCACCTCGACTACGAGGGACGTGCCGGCTCCGGGCCTCGACTCGATGTCGAGCCGACCCTGCACGAGCCGTACGCGCTCGCGCATCCCGACGAGGCCGAGCCCGTGCTCGGTCTGCTCGCCCGCTTCTGTCGTGAACCCCCGACCGTCGTCCTCGATCACCAATCGAACGGACGCGGTGGTCTTCGACAGCACGACGGACACATGGCTCGCGCGAGCGTGCTTGGCGACGTTTGTGAGGGATTCCTGCATGATTCGATACAGGGCCGTCTCGATCGCGTCCGGCAGCCTTTCCGAGGCGAGGTTCGTCTCGAAGTCGACCGCGATCCTCGTGTGCTCCGAGTACGTGGACGTGAGCCGCTCGATGGCTGCGACGAGCCCGAAGTCATCGAGGACTCGCGGCCTGAGCTCCAGCGCGAGCTGACGCACGTCCTCAAGGGCAGTCACCACGACTTCTCGTAGCCGTGCGAGCGCCGCGCGGGTCTTCTCGTCTGCGTCCTCCTCGATCGCCTTGAGGCCTAGCAGCACGGAGGTCAGGGTTTGGCCCGTCTGATCGTGGAGCTCGAGAGCTAGCCTGCGCCGCTCGATCTCCTGGGCCTCGATCACGCGGCGAAGGGCATCCTGCGCGACGTGCTCGGTACGCTCGGCCGCAACGGCGGCGCGGTCTGCGAAGGCCTCCGTCAACCGGAGATCCTCCTCGCTGAACCGCGGGTCGGCCCCCACCTTGTTGATCGCAACTACCACCCCGATAGCGCGGTCACCCGCGACTAACGGCGCGTAGAGCGCCGAGACCATCCCGAGTCGGCGGGCGAGCTCCTGGTCGGCATCGGGGTCGTCGAGAACCGAGTCGGTGCGGAGACTCTGTCTGCGCTCGAAGGCTCGCCCGGGACGAGATCGATCGATTTGCAGGACGGTTCCAAGTGCCTCGCCGGCGCGTTCGCCGTCTGCTGCCTCGACGCGCAGGCTGCTCTCGCCCCACGGGCGTGCGACGATCACGAGGCGGGCTTCGATGAGGGCCCGCAGTCGCTGAGCAACGAGATCGAGCAGCTCTGGCAGCTCCATTGCTCCCGCCAGGGCTCCCGTGACCTCGTTGAGCGACTCGAGCTGGCGTGACCACTTTGTGGCTGTTTCGTAGAGGCGGGCGTTCTCGATCGCCACCGCCGCCTGTGCAGCGAGCAGCGCAGCGATCTGCTCGTCCTCCTCCGTGAAGTCCTCACCGTGAGCCTTCTCGGTCAGGTAGAGGTTGCCGTATGCCGTCCCGCGCAGGACGATTGGCATCCCCAGGAAGGTCCTCATCGGCGGATGCCCGGGCGGGAAGCCGGCAGAGCGCGGGTCCTCGGTCAGGTCGTGGAGTCGTAGAGGCGCGGCCTCCCGGATCACCAGGCCGAGAATGCCTCCTCCCCGGGGCAGCGGACCGATCAGTGCCTTCGTCTCCTCGTCCACGCCCGTCGTCACGAACCGCTCGAGCTCCCGACCAGCCCGGTCGATCACCCCCAGAGCCGCGTATCGCGCGCCGATCAGCTCGGCGCCCGCCTCGACGAGCTTCAGGAGGAGCGCGTCCAGCGACAGCTCACCGGAGAAAGCAACCCCTGCCTCGACAAGCCGCGTGAGGCGGTCTCCGGTCTGAGCTTCATGCTGGTCCCAGTGACCGCGCGTCATCATCGCCGGCCCAGCTTACGCACACCCGCGTGCGGGTGCTAGTCGTCCTCGACTGGGACGCGGCGAGGGGCGCTAGGGCTCCTGAGCTCGCTTCGACGGTTCCGAGTATGCTCAGGCGACTTCTGCTCGACGCGGCGAGACAGAAGCTGTAGCCAAGCGCGTCGCCGGTCACGGTTTCCCGCACGCGGATGACCGGCATGACGCCGTAGCGGTCACTCGACGATGGCGAGTGCGATCGCGAATAGACGACGATGGAGAGCAGACACTGAATGACCGTCGCGAACGGGCCCGAACCGAACGCGGGATCTCGTCCGCGCCAGCTGAGGGCGTACGGCAATGCCATCGCGACGAGTGTTGCCATCGAGCAGCTGGCGAACAGCGCGACCGATACTGCGACCGCGACGCTGCCGCTTCCCCAGACCGCGGATGACGAGCGCCTCCGTTTGGGTGCCGAGACTGCCGGCGTCGAGTACCGCTAGTCTCCGACGCTGTCGTAGCCGGCGAGCCTCCAGGAGGCGTCTGACCTCCGCGGCGGACGCTCCGGGTCCCGCCGCGGGAACGTTCGCGGTCGCGTAGGAGCCGGCCGTGCCGATCCCACCGAGCGGAGAGGCAGCGTGACCCCGGGTGCCTGGAATCTCGAGACGCGATGCGGCGCTCACGAAGTCGCCCCGGCCCTGGTGCCGGAACGCCGGGCTACGGGACGGCCGCAGCTCTCGTCGCTCGATCGTCGCTCTCCCAGACGAGGCCCGAGCAATCCACTGTGACCACGCCTGCGAGACGCCACGCGAACGCATCGACGAGCTCCGCCTCGGTCCTCGTCCTGACGCGTCCGGTGACATGCACGCGTCCGCCAACGACGCTGATGTCTAACTTCTCGGGGGAGATCCAGAGCTTGTTCGGGAGGACGTCATATCGCAGCTCGTCCCGGATCTCGTCATCCGAGCGGGTAAACGTCCGGACGAGGTCCGCGCGGCTCACGATCCCCACCAGCCTGCCGTCGTTGAGGACCGGCAGACGGTTTACGTGATTCTCGACCATGAGCCTCGCTGCCTCGCAGACGGACCGATCGACGTCGATCGTCACCGGTGGTGAGGTCATCGCCTCCGACGCGGTCGTCGCGGCGAGCCGACGCCCGTCGACCGCCTCCGGGGCGAAAAGGCTCCCGAGGACGCCACCGCCTTCCGGGTTGCTCGCAGCTTTGACCATGAGGTCAGCTTCCGAGACGACCCCGAGAACGAGCCCCTCGCCGTTGACGACCGGAACGCCCGAGACACGCCGCTCGACCATGAGCCGCGCTACCTGCTTCAGCGACGCACCCGGGCCGACGGTCGCGACGTGCTCGGTCATGACGTCCTTGATTCTCATCAGATGCCTCCTCTGGGAGATCCCGGCATGCCCGCCAGCACGGACGCCACGTCGAGTGTCGAGATGACCCCGAGTGGGCGGTTGTCTGCCGCGTCCACTACGACAAGGTGACTCGTCCCGTACTCTCGCATGAGCTGCGCGGCACGTTCGACCGTCTCTTCCGGTGTGACGGTTACGACAGGAGTCGCGGCTGTTCCACCGGCCGTGCCGGTGTCCAGATCGAGAGCGGCCGCCCCGGCGAGGTCGAGGTCGGAGACGATGCCCCATAGCGGACCCAGGCGATAGCTCTCCTGGCGCTCGGTCAGCACGGCGATACAGTGCACTCGTCGCTTGGCCATCATCCGCGCGACGGTGCGCAGAGGCGTCTCGGAGTCGCAGCTGAGGACGCCCTCGTGCATGGCGTCCCGCACGAGGATCTCGGAAGGATGTCGTAGGTCAGCCACAGACCTATCCTCGCGGCCGCACGTCTCGCAAACATCGTGGCGCGCGCGGATCACATTACGGCGAACTACCGAGCGGCGTGCGCTGCGAAGCGCAAAGGTCGGTCCGACCGTCCCGTGCCCTTGCTCGAAAGACGTCGCGCTCGTCGCGTTGCCGGCAGCGGGTCATCGTGGCGCGCGCGGATCCACACCGCCCCTGACGATCGACGTCGATCGTTCGGTGTGTGAGGCGGAGCTCTTCACGACCGACTCTTGCGTCCCTCGCGTAGATCGCTCGTGGGACGACCGGGATCAGCGGCTTGCCCTCGTCTGCCGACGAGGCCGTCGAGTATCGACTCGGATACCACTTCGGCTCGCGCCGCTCCGTCCACAGAGATGACATGGCTCGCCGGAAACTCGAAAGGCGGCTGGAAACGCTCCGACATGCGTCGATAGACGCCAACGCCCGCGTCTGAGACTTCACGCGGATCTTGCGCGCGGGCCGCCAGCCGGGTGAGGGCAACATCCTCGGGAACCGCCACCCAGGCGATTAGGTAGGGAGCGCCGACCGAGTCAGCAAGTTGAGCGAAGGTCGCCCGCTGCGCGGCGGTCGCGAAAGTTGCGTCGACGACGACCGTCCGCCCCTTGCGCAGTCCCACCTCAGCCTCCGTACGTAGGCCACGGTAGGTTTGCTCGGTCAGGTCTCGCGAGTAGATCCCCTCGCCGAAGGCGGCCGCGGCATGTGACGTAGGTGCGAGGCCGGCGAGATGCTTGCGCTGGACGTCGCTTCGGAGCACGAGCGCTTCGAACGGCGCGGCGATTGCACGCGCGGCCGTAGTCTTCCCAACTCCCGGTAGGCCGCAGGTGAGCACGAGCGAGGGAGGCAGCTCGTACGATGCCGCCAACTGGAAGGATCGCATCGCGGCCCACCGTCGCGACTCGCGATCCTCGCTGGTAAGCCCTGGATCGACGGCGGTGAGGGAGTTGACCTTGGCGCGGACAATGGCACGGTAGGTCTTGTAGAAGTCGAGCAAAGCGTGCAGCTCTGAATCCTTCGAGACCTCGGCATAGCGGCGTACGAGGTATGACGAGAACGCCCTGAAGCCACGAGCATCGAGATCCATGGTGAGAAACGCGAGGTCGCAGGCGACGTCACCGCAACGAAAGCGTGGTGCGAACTCGATCCTGTCGTAGACGAGGATGCCTTCATCGGCGACGCAGACGTTTCCAGCATGGAGATCGCCGTGGCCGTCGCGAATGCGCCCCATCCGCACGCGTCTCTCGAGCAAGCTGTGCTCCCGCGCGAGGAAACCTTCGGCACGATCCTTAAGGAACGCGTGGAGGCGCGGAGTCACGGTGCACGGACCCTCGTGCACTGTGAACCGCTCCGTCTGCGCGAAGTTCTCCCTCACGTTGAAGGCGACCGCCTCGGGAGTGCCGAACTCGTCGACTCCGACCCCTGTCGGGGCCCGCTCGTGGAAGCGAGCGAGGAGGACGGCGAGACTGCTCACGAGATCATTGTCCACCTCGCCCGCGTCCAGCAGCCGATCGAGCATTCGCCGTGCGGGGAGGCGGCGCATCTCCACTGCGATCTCGACGGGAGTTCCGCTACCTGCAATCTTGAGGCTCTCGTCCGTCTCGCGGGTAATGGGGACCACTCCGCAGTAGACGCCGGGCGCAAGTGCTGCGTTGAGGCGCACCTCGTCCTCGCAGGCCTGCCGGCGCCGTTCGGCGGTCGAGAAATCGAGGAAGCCGAGATCGACCGGCTTCTTGACCTTGTACGCGCGATCGCCCGCAAGAAACACCAGCGAGACATGGGTCTGCACCAGCTCAACCGAGGCCACCGAATGCGGATATGCATCGGCACGGCTGAGGCCCTGCACCAGCTCGTCGATAGATGGCTGCGTGTCCGTGTCCGTCAGCATGGCGATTAGTAGAGGCGCCTCCGATCAGAGGTTCGGTGGTGATGGGGGAGCGCGCATCCGGGAACTTCCGCATCTTGGTCGCGGGAGTTACGGATTCAGCTCTTGTGGCGAACAACGCGACTGAGCTTCAACGTCCCCGCGGGACCGGCTGCCCACCCGGATCAGCACGACCCGCGACCAAGAGGTTCACCAGCGACGCCGCGGCCGAGCGAGTGCTTCGGGCGTTTGTCAGGTCACCGGTCTTTCGCGACGACCGTGACCTGTGACGATGTGCTCGACCGCGGCGTCGCTGCCCGGATAAACGAGCGTCTCCTGGCCAGTGTCGTCCCAGCGTACGAAGAAGGGCGCGCCGCCATCGACGCCGCGTACCTCGAGGATCTCCGCGTCGCGCTCGGGCTCCCCCAGGTGGTGGCCCTGCACAACAAGGCGGTCACCCGGCTGAGCGGTCAGGTGCCTCTCCGGCGCCCGGATCGGCTCCGGCATGGTGACCGGCGCCGGGCGACTCGCAGCAGGAGCCTGAGCCGGCGCGGCGGCGGACTCGTCAATGTGCGTCGGGTAGTAGACAGAAGTCTTTCCATCGTCCCAACGCACGAGGTAGTGCTCGTGATCGGGTCTGCCGAGCACCTCGGCAATTACACCCGAGCGGACTCGTGGGCCCACGCGCCCGCGCTTCTCGGTCGTGATCCGATCACCCGGCTTCTTCGTTGCTGTCGTGCCCACAGCCCTTACCTCCTTCCTCGATCTTGCTACTCCAGCATCTCGCATCAGTACGGGCGCGTCATCAGGGCCGCCGCTGAACCGCATCCGCACTTTTCCGCGAACTGCCGATTACCCGAGCCAAAGAGCCGGTTGGCCACGAACATCCTCCGACGCTGACCCCTCTGGGGCTGGATCGACGAGCGCTCGTGGGTGGGCACAACGACGTGGTCGAACCCGTCTGACGGGCCGCCGCATCGCGGCGCATCACGAGGCCGAGCTCGCTGACTCGGGTCGCAGCTGACGCAGGTGCTCGCCGAAGGCCCGCCGCCGCCGCTCGTTCTCCCGCACGAGGGTTGCCGACTCGGTTTGCAGATTGGCTGCTCGGTCGAGCCGCCCCAAAGCCGATACAGATACGCAGCGCAGTGCCGGCCGGCCGTCAGGTCAGCGCGCCCGCAGCCGGCGTAGGACTTACATCGCCGTCGTTGGCGATGATGCGATGCCGCTCGCTCAGCAGGTCGGCGAGCATCGGGTACGAGACGAGAGCCAGCTGCCGCGCCCCACGCCTGCTCCATCGCGTGCGAAAGCCACACGCTCGGTTCCTCGCTGTCGGCCGCCAACGCCTCGAGATCCACGTTTGATGTGCTTGATCTCGGTCGGCTCACCCTCACACTCCACTGAGCAGCCAACCTCGATCCCGACCTAGACCACCGCGGTCTCCTTCCCAATCCCGACTCGACTACCCCGGCGAAATACCAAGGCAAGACGGACGAAGCAGGCCTACCTTCCCATCACATCGACCATGCTGCGCGGCGTCGCCTGCTAGCCGTCTCTGTCCGAGGGGCGGCTGAGAGTGCGAGGAGGCGCCCCGGAAGCAAGAGGTGCGGGTCTACCTGCAGGCGCTCCTCGGCTTCCTCGGCGTGGACCCCGGTTGGGGTCGCCGCAGCGATTCGGCGCGTCAGTTCTCCTTCTTCTTGCGTATTGCGGTGTGCTGTCTGCCGAGGTCGAGCGCGATCGCGAGGATGAGAGTCCACATCCAGACGTTCACGGGATCGGTGAGCAGCGGCTCGTTGTCGCCGACGGCGTTCGAGATGGCCCATACGCTGAACCAGAGCAGTGTCACGGAGTTCCTCCTTCCGATCGGGCGATCCCACAGTGCGCGCGGGCGCCGCGCGATCATCGGCGGGAACACTGATCCGCGCAAGGAGGCGGACATCCAGTTCGCCGCGTTCCACGCGACGCTGCCTGCGGTCATGCCGGCCGTCCTCGAGCGCATGGAGACACCTCAGCGGCCACGCCGTACGGACACACCCACTAGGCGGGCTTTTTGGGCGCGCGATCCGACTCAGGGGTTAGGAGGTGGCGCGGCTCCGTTCCCCGACGGAAGGGGAACACACCCTTGGCCGTGCTCGCGGACGGCCTGGGAAGAGATGATTGGTGGTGCCTGCTGAATCTCACACCGCCGCGGCGACTCGGGCGCCAGCTCCGACACTGAGAGCTTCATCGCGGATCCTCACGGTCTTCCCGCCGCGTCCACTCCCAAGGCCGGTCCACGGCGGCCCCCGGCTCCAGGCGCGCGCGCCTGGTGGCTCGGCCGACGGCCCCCACTAGAGAGGAGGCTCGCGTGCTCACGACAGGCCTCACCTACGCCGAGACGGTCGCGCTCATCGCAGTCGTCTCGGCCCGTCCCCCACCTCGGTGACGTCGACTGGCCGTGGGCGATGGTGATCGGCGTCGCGGCAACGATCGCGCTGCGCTGGATCATGCACCGCGGAGCGCTCGGGAATCGTCGCAAGCCGCCAGTGGCCTGAGGTCGATGAGGGCGTGTCGGCCGAGGGCAAGCGACTGCCGCATCGCTTCCCGAGCAGGATGGCCGCGATGCGCTGCTGCAAGTTGGCCAGCGTGCCAGGTACATACGATGCTGCGCGATGCCTTCCGGTTCGACACGACTCCAGACGGTGGCCGTTGGACGACAGTCGGTGGAGTCGTACCGGCGCGTCGCTCCGTCCGAGATCGTGGATGCGCTTCAGGAAGTGGGAGCCAGCCTCCGGGGGGTGCGAGTCCTTCACCTGAACGCCACGCCCTACGGCGGCGGCGTCTCGGAGCTGCTGCGATCGGCTATCCCCTTGCTCGAGGATCTCGGGCTCGTGCCCGAGTGGCGTGTGGTCAGCGGGGACGAGACCTTCTTCCGTACCACGAAGAGGATCCACAACGCGCTCCAGGGAGGGCCGGACGAGCTCTCGCTGAGCGAGTGGGAGACCTATCTCCAGACGAGTCGCCAAAATGCGGGTCTTCTCGGCGCCGACTACGACGTGGTCGTGGTGCACGACCCTCAGCCCGCGGCCGTCCTCGCGGCGGGGGGCAAAGGACAGGCACGTTGGATCTGGCGATGCCACCTCGATACCTCCGACCCGAACCCTGCCGTCTGGGAGTCGTTCCGAACCCACCTGGCGGGGTACGACGCGGCGGTCTTCACGATGGGGAGCTTTGTTCCGCCCGGCCTCCCAGTGGGGCGCGTGGAACTGATACCCCCGGCGATCGATCCTCTCAGCCCCAAGAACCTGCCTACTCCGGACGCCACCGCGCGAAAGGTCCTCGACTGGATCGGCATTGACCCGGGACGGCCGCTCGTCAGCCAGATCTCGCGCTTCGATCCGTGGAAGGACCCGCTCGGTGTGGTAGCCGCCTACCGGCTCGTGCGTGACGAGATACCTGACGTGCAGCTCACACTTGCGGGCTCGATGGCGCTCGACGACCCGGAAGGATGGGAGGTCTACCAGGTCTTGCAGGAGACGGCGGCTGGCGATCCGCTGATCCACGTGTTCACGAACCTCACGGGCGTCGGGAACATCGAGGTGAACGCGTTTCAACGGCTCTCCGACGTGGTCGTCCAGAAGTCGGTCCGAGAGGGGTTCGGTCTTGTCGTCTCGGAAGCGCTCTGGAAGGGCACGCCGGTCGTCGCTGGCCGTGCCGGCGGTATTCCCCTTCAGATGGCCGACGGAGCGGGAGGGAGCCTCGTCGAGACGATCGACGAGACTGCAGCGGCCATCCTGGCGCTTCTGCGCGATCGCGATCGTGCCGACGCGCTCGGGGCGGCCGGCCGGCGTCGGGTTCGAGAGCACTTTCTGCTCCCTCGTCTGCTGCTGAGCGAGCTCCTGCTGATCAGCGAGCTGCTCGGCCGGCCGATCGAGCGCTCGCTCCCCCGCGATCCGATCTGTGGTCTCGTGCTGACGTCGAAGTCGGCGAGACGTCTTCGCGGTCTCGAGGAGACCTCGGCGTTCTGCTCCGTGGACTGCCAACGCCGGTTCGAAGCCGCCGCGGGCGCTGACTCGAGGGCCCGCGGCGATTCAGTGCACCGTCACGGAAGCGCGCGCGGCAGGTAAGGCCCCAGCTCGGCGGCCACGATCTTCCCAGGCGGGGACCAGAGGGCTTCTGCTGCGGCGAGGGAGGCCTCGCCCTCACCGCCTATGAGCTCAGCTTCGAGGAATTGGGGCTCGCCTCCGGTCAGGAGAAGCGCCCGCAAGACCGGGCGGAACGGACGGGCCTCGAGAAGGGCTCCCACCCGGGCGGCGATCGCCTGGGCTACCACATCGGCCTGCTGTGCCGCGATACCTCCTTGCTTGATCGGAAAGGTCGTCGCGTCGCCGGCCGCGTAAATGTCATGTATTCCCAGGATCGATCCGTGGAGATCGGTGGGAATGAAGCCGTGGCCGTCGCTGGGAAGTCCTGGAATTGGCGATCCCTCGATGCGGGGGAGTGCCACTACCCGATCGACCTTCAGACGGTTAGAGGGAGCAAGCTCGAGCTCGCCGTGCTCGAAGCGAACAGGGGAGCTCAATGGGAGGAACGCGATGTTGCGCCTGTCGAGCAGCTCCCCGACGTATCGACCCGCGGTCTCGCCGAAGACGGCGAGCGGTCCCCACTCCGGAGTTACCAGGCTGAGCTCCACACCGAGCTGTCCATGGCTCTCTGCCCACGCGGAGGTCAACAGAGCAAGCTCGTAGGCCGGCAGCGACCAGCCGGCTCCGGTGGGAACAACGAACGCGAGCTTGGCGACCCGCCCGTGCTCTATCTCACCCAGTAGTCGCCGGAGGGGCGCAATGTCCCGTCGTGCAGAGAACGTGAGAGCACCCGGGACCGCGGGCACGCGATCCGCGCCGATTGCAACGACGAGTGAGTCGTAGCGAAGCCGCTGACCGCGAGATGTCCACACGGTCTTGTGCTCCGGATCGACTTTCGTCACGGCGCCTGGGCGGTGCGTCGCTCCCGCGTCGACGATGAGCGCGCTGACGTCGACAGGCGGCGTTTCCCCGGCGCCAAATGGCTCGGCCACGGTGAGCGGCCGGTACCGCAGCACCTGCTCTGGGCAAAGCACCTCAGGCCGGATCCGGTCCCTCGCGAGCTTTCGGAGGCCGAGCAGCGCCTCCATGCCTGCTACACCCGATCCGGCTAGAAGAACACGGTGAGGGATGCTCCGATTCATCTTCGTCCGCTATTCCGTGTCCAATCCTGGGTTCTTCAGGGTAACGCCGCATCGGCGGCCGCGCGGATTCGGCCGTCGGTGAACTACTGATCCCGAGCGGGAAGCCGCCCCCCAACGACGTTCGCCCAGCTCGAGTAGCCGTTCGGCGGGCCGCGCGGAGGGCACGTGGTGAAGTCCTCGTCCGGCCACGAGCCCACCACCGGGCGCGCGGCGGGTCGCCCCGGATGAGAGAATCAGGCGTGGCCGCGAGCTCGACGCGGCCGGGCGGGGAGACACCGCTCGGCGCCTCCGGGGATCCTCGGGAGCCGGTCAGCCGACTACTGCGTGACCTGCGCACCCAGCCGCAGGGACTCTCGGCCAGGGAGTCGCAGCGGCGGCTTGTCTCGTATGGGGCGAACGAGCTGCGCCGGCGGGGCGGCAGGCGCTGGCCCGGTCAGCTAGCCAAACAGTTCGTCCACCCGCTCGCGCTCCTGCTTTGGCTGGCCGCCGTGCTCGCGTTCGTCGCCGGGAGTGCGGTGCTCGGCGCGGCCATCATCGCCGTCATCTTTCTCAACGCCCTGTTCGCGTTCGCCCAGGAGCGGCAGGCGGAGCGAGCGGTCGAGGCGTTGAGCGGCTATCTGCCCCAGCAGGCTGCGGTTCGCCGGGACGGGGAGCGAGGGCTGATCGACGCGCGCGAGCTCGTTCCCGGCGACGTGCTGCTTCTGGCAGAGGGGGATCGGATCTCGGCCGACGCCCGCCTCCTCCAGGGTGCGCTCGATGTTGATATGTCACCCTTGACGGGGGAGTCGCAGCCGGTCTTTCGCTCGGCCGAGTTCGACGACGCGACCGGCCCGCTGCTCGAGGCCCGCGAGCTGGTCTTCAGCGGCACGGCCTGCGTCGGCGGCGAGGCGGAGGCTCTCGTCTTCGCCACCGGCATGCGGACGGAGCTCGGCCGTATCGCCGCCCTCTCGGAGCGGGTGGAGGCCGAGGAGAGCCCGCTCGAGCACCAGGTCAGGCGCGTCGCTTGGCTAATCGCCCTCGTCGCCGTAGGCGCTGGGCTCGTCTTCTTGCCGCTGGGCTGGCTCGCGGCCGGGCTGCCGCTTCAGGACGCGTTCACCTTTGCGGTGGGCCTCATCGTCGCCAACGTGCCCGAGGGGCTGCTGCCGACGCTGACGCTCGCACTCGCCGTCGGGGTGGCGAGCCTCGCGCGCCGCGGCGCCCTCGTCAAGCGCTTGAGCGCGGTGGAGACGCTCGGCTCGACCTCCGTCATCTGTACCGACAAGACGGGGACGCTGACCGAGAACCGCATGCGCGCGGTGCGGGTCTGGACGCCGCTCACCGAGCTCGATCTCGAAGCCGGCGCCGACGTCGAGGCCGCGGCCGACCCCGTGCTGGGCCTCCTCGGTCGCGCGATCGCGGCCTGTTCGACCGCGGAGCTCGCCGATGAGCGGGCCGGCAGGTCACGCGGCGAGGCGACCGAGGTCGGGCTGCTCGAGGCCGCGCGGGCGCTCGGAATCGACGTCTCCGTCGCCCGTCGCGAGCACGATCGCCGCCAGCTCAACCGCTTCGACCCGAAGCTGCGCCTGATGTCGACGGTCGACGAGCGCGTGGACGGAGGCATCACGGTGCACGCGAAGGGAGCCCCCGAGGAGGTGCTCGCGCGCTCGACCATGATCGGCGGCGCGAAGGACCACCTTCCGCTCACCGAGGATGACCGCGAACGTGTGCTCGCGGTGCTCGGGCGTTACGCCTCGCAGGGGCTGCGCGTGCTCGCCGTCGCCCGGCGGCGGCTGCCCGACGGCACGTCCCCTCCAAAGCGGCGCGAGGACGCCGAGCGCGGCCTCGTGATGCTCGGGCTTGTCGCCCTCTTCGACCCGCCTCGTGCGGAGGTGGCGGAGGCAGTGAACCGCTGCCATGCGGCCGGGATCCGCATCATCGTGATCACCGGCGACTACGGGCTGACGGCAGCGGAGATCGCCCGCCGGGTCGGGATCGCACGCGACGGCGGCGCCGTCGTCAGCGGCGAGGAGCTCGAGCGGATGAGCGAGCCCGAGCTCGATCGCGTCCTGCGTCAGGGCAGAGAGCTGATCTTTGCGCGCGCCTCACCGGAGGCGAAGCTTCGCATCACCGACGCCCTGCGCGCGGAGGGTCAGGTCGTCGCAATGACCGGCGACGGCGTCAACGACGCACCCGCGCTCCGCCGCGCCGACATCGGCGTCGCCATGGGCGTCTCGGGCACCGACGTCGCGCGCGAGGCGGCCACGATGGTGCTCACCGACGACAACTTCGCCACCATCGTCGCCGCCGTCGCCGCCGGCCGCCGCGTCTACGACAACGTCCGCAAGTTCATCCTCTACATCCTCGCCCATACGACGCCGGAGGTCGTGCCCTTCCTCGTCTTCGCGCTCTCGGGCGGCGCCATTCCCCTGCCGCTCACAGTGCTCCAGATCCTCGCCATCGACCTCGGCACCGAGATCCTGCCCGCGCTGGCGCTCGCCCGCGAGCCCGCCGAGCCGGGCCTGATGGAGCGAAAGCCCCGCCCCCGCACCGAAGGGGTCATCCAGCGTGCGCTCCTGTACCGGGCCTGGGCCTTCCTCGGCCTGATCGAGGCGGCGCTCGTGCTCGCCGGCTTCTTCTACGTGCTCCTCGACGCGGGCTGGAGCCCGGGCGACAACGTCGACGCCGGCTCACCGCTCCACCACGCCTACCTGCAGGCGACCACGATGACCTTCGCGGGCATCGTCACCTGCCAGGTCGGCACGGCCGTGGCCGCCCGCACCGAGCACGCCTCCCTGCGCTCGGTGGGCGTCTTCACCAACCGGATGTTGCTCTGGGGCATCGCCTCCGAGCTCGCGTTCCTCGCTGCCCTCGTCTACGTGCCCTTCCTGCAGGACGTCTTCGGAACCGCCGCGCTCGGCCCGGCCGAACTGGCGCTTCTCGCCACCTTTCCGTTCATCGTGTGGGGCGCCGACGAGCTCCGCCGCGCCAGGCTGCGCCGCCGCCCGCCGCAGCTTCCAGCCCCTGGCCAGTCGGGATGAGAAACAGGTGGGAAGCCTGGCGGCCGTGCCGTCGCTGTGCCGCCGTCGCGATATCGGTCACCCGGGTCGAGCGGCCCGCTCGACCTGCGGACAGGCGAACGTCGCCAACCCGACCGCTGGGCCGTGACAACCAAGAGGCGCCGGCGGCCGCTCGGCTCCAGGCATCCCCGCGGCCTCGAGCCATCAACTCGAGCTCGTCGAGGACGTCTGTGAGGACGTCGCGATCATCGACCACGGCCGCGTCGTCGCCACGGGACACATCGACGAGCTGAGGCGGGCTTCGCAGGGGCGCCGTATCGAGCTCCGGCTCGAGGGCGCGCCGCCCGAGTGGCTGCCGGCTGTCGCCGGGGTCGAGCTGGTCGAGCGCCGCAACGGCCGGCTGCGGCTGCTCGCGCGCCACGACGTCGACCCGAAGCAAGTACTCGCGATGGCGGAGCGGGCGGCGCGTGATCGCGCTCGTAGCCGGACGCGAGATACGCGGGCGGCTTCGCAGCCGGGCGTTTCTTGCCTCCACCGTCGTCCTGCTCTTACTTGTGGGCGGGTCGACAGCGCTGAACGGGGCGCTCGCGCGGGAGACGACGTACCGCGTCGCGGTGATGGCGCCGGCGCCGCCCGGGCTCGACGCCGCTCTCCAGCGTGCGGCGCTGCCGTTCGACACGAAAGTGCAACTGCGGGTGGTCGATTCGCCGGCGGCCGGACGCGAGGCGCTTACGGCAGAGGATGTCGACGCGCTCTTGCTCCTCGGCGACGACCGGCTCGTCTTCCGCGCGAACGTCGACACGGAACTCGCCGCGGTCACCGACGCGGCCGTGCGCGCGCTTCGCCGCCACCTGCCGCAGGCGCCCGAGCTGACGGCGGAAACGCTCGAACCTCCCGACGCAACTACCACGGACGCCGAGACCCTCGTCGCGATAGCGGCCTCCCTGCTCCTGCTCATGTCTCTTGCTGTGTACGGACAGTGGGTGGTCAGTGGTGTCGTCGAAGAGAAGAGCAGCCGTGTCGTCGAGGTGATCCTGTCGACCGTGCAGCCGCGCCACCTTCTCGCCGGCAAGGTGATCGGGATCGGGCTGCTCGGACTCGGGCAGCTCGCACTCGTTGCCGGGCTTGCCGCCGCCCTGCTGGCCGCCGGCGTCTTCGACGCCCCGGCAGCAGTCGGCGCCAGCCTCGCTCTGGTGGTGCCGTGATTCGCGCTCGGCTTCGCGCTCTACGCGGTCGCCTACGGCGCCGCCGGAGCGCTCGCCTCTCACATCAGAACGCGGATACCCCCGGACAGCCCGTGACGTACACGCTCCTCGCCGCCTACTTCGTCGGCTACGTCGCTGTCTCCGCCGATGCCAGCGGCACCGTCGCGCACGTGCTGACCGTCTTCCCGCTGACCGCGCCGCTCGTCCTCCCCCGCCCGTAGCGCGCTCGTCGGCGTACCCCTCTGAGAGCACGCTCTCGCGCTCATACTCGTGCTCGCATCGATCTACGCGCTCGTCCGGTTCGCCGGCCGCGTCTATACCCACGGCCTCCTGCACGCGGCGCCGGCCTCGGCGTCCGCGCAGTGTGGCGCCTCGTCCACCAGACGTAGAGTCGTGCCAGACGGTCCTGGGCCGGTCCGCGTACGCGCCGCGTGCCCGGGCGCGCCCTAGTACCCCTTAACGGCGGACCGCGGCGGGCGGAACGGGCTCGAGCTTGCCAGGCCGAGACCCGTTGCCGGCGAACTGATGTGACCAAACGGCTGGCCAGCTCTGAGGGTGCCGCCGACGGCGCTCACGCCGCGAGGAGCCGCCGTGGCGCCCTGCGGCGCCCCCATGGCACCCCTGGGTCGGCAAAACCGCTCGTAGAGCCCGGGATTCTGCCCGGAGTTCTCCCGGATCCCGGGTGGATCGACCGGTTTAGCCTGATGCGCGGTCGTGGGGGTGGCCTGCACCCGCGTGCGTCGATGCACAGGCACTAGCCTTTACGGCCGAGCCGCTTGTGCCGGTCGGAAAGAAACGAACGGGCGCGTGCGAACGAACTCCCTCACGGCCGCCTCGGAACCGAGATCACCCCACCCAAGCATCGCGCCGAGAAGGCGCAACCGCCCGGGATGGCGGCGTCGAAACCCCACCGCCACGGCAACGCTCTCGTCCTCGGACAGAAACCGCTGCTCGGGTACATAGACCTCGCGACCGATCTGGATCTGCAGCGCCGGGCGGACCCGGATGTTGCGAATCCAGTCGCTGTTCGCCCCCCAGGCCGAGCAGACAACAACCTCGCGGGTTTCCGGCTCGTACAACAACGCCATCGCAACCGTTTCGCGGCGCTTGCCGGTCTTCCGGCCCTGGTGGGTAATCAGCAGGAAGGTGTGATCGAGGAGCCAACCCCATCCGCGCTGGTACAACGGCAGCGGCAAACGCATGACCGCAAGCACGAGACGCCCCGGCTGGCGGCGAAGCCCAAGCAGCGGCCTCGCCCTCCGGTCCTGTTGCGCAGTCGTCATGTCTTGGTGACCGGCGGGCAGGAAGATCCCCGACACATGACAGCGACTGGCTCGCCTTCGCATCTCGTTAACTGTCCGCCTGCTTGGGCGGTGGTGTCACGCTGAGCCCGACGGCCGGCTGAGACTCGCGAACGCGGGGCCGAGGGTTGCCGAACAGGCCCGAGCCTGCCCCGGGCGAGAACACTGGATGCGACGGCTGAGAACGTAAGGGCTGTGGCACGCGGTGGCCAGCCTACGCCGCGCTGCGGGTGGTCGACGTACTGGCCTCTCCAGGAAGGTGGGTGGCCAGCGTGCGCCTCGGCGTCGGCGGAGGCTGGCAAGCGGCTCCGGCCTGGGACCCGAGCCGGGGCTGCAACGGCTGTCATGTGAAGATGATCTGGCCTGCGGCTGCCTTCTCGTAGAACTCGCCGACGCTGATGATCTCGTCGACCTGGGGAACGAAGTCGTCCATGGTGAGGCCGAACATGTCGACCGTCGCCCTGCAGGCGTAGAGGTGGGCGCCGGAGTCGGCGACGAGCTCGATGAACTCGGGGATCGGTGGGATGTCGATCTTCTCCATCTGCCGGTTCATCATCCGGGTGGCGAGCGCGGAGAAGCCCGGGATCGCGCCGATCCAGGTGGGTAGGTGCATGCCGGGGTTGCCGACCGTCGCGACCTTGATCTTCTCGTAGCGGTCCTTGCGGATCGCGTCGAGGCCGAAGAAGGTGAAGAAGAGGTCGGCCTCGATCCCTTCCATGCGGGCGCCGTTGGCCATGATCAGGCCAGGGTAGATCCCCTCGAGCGAGCCCTTGGAGATCACGATCGCGACCTTCGCGAGCGTCTCCGGCTCGGAGGCGATGGTTGTCGGCTGTTCGAGTAGCTCGGTCATGGCATGCTCCTTGCTAGATGCAACCCTTGGGCTTGGGGATGCCGCCGATCTTGGCGGCGAGCTTGGCCGGTCCCTTGGGGAAGAGCTGGTAGAGCTCTTTGATCGGGACGCCGGACTCCTTGCCGAGTGAGCGGATCGAGGGTGCGGTGCCGGAAGCGAGGTAGCGCTCGCGCATGAACTTGACGACGAGCCAGTGCCGGTCGGTCAGCTCGCGGATGCCGTTCTCGGCGGCGATCGCCTGCGCGATCTGCTCGTTCCATTGCTCCGGGGTGGTCAGAAAGCCCTCGGCGTCGAGGTCGACCGGGGCATCGGCGATCAGGGTCGTGGTCATCTCGTTCTCCTTTCAGGTGCGAACCGGGACGCGCTTCTTGCCGACGGTCGGCATCGTCGGTCCGATGCCGGGAATCTCGCGTCCCGGCAGGAGCGCGTGCCAGTAGATCCACTGAAACGCGAGCTTGCCCAGGTGGTTGAGCCTCGACTCGCGCAGCAGCGGCAATCCGAACACGGTGGGGAAGTGGCCGGGGAGCGGCTCGGTCTCGTAGTTGAAGTCGATCAGCAGCGCCTTGTGGAAGCCGGTCTCGATGAAGCAGTTGGCGTGCCCGTCATAACCGGCGTCCAGCTCTTGGTCGGCGAGGTAGCGGGCGATGTTCTCGGCAAGTACCTCGGCCTCGAAGTGCGTGACGGAGCCGGCCTTCGAGGTCGGCAGATCGGTCGCGTCGCCGAGCGCGAACACGTTCGGCTTGACCGGCGTCTGCAGGGTGCGCTTGTCGGTGGGGACGAAGCCGAGCGCGTCGCCGAGCCCGGGTGAGCGCTCGACGAAGTCTGCGCCGCCGTGCAGGGGAACGGTGACGAGGAGGTCGAAGGCGACGCGCGCGGCCGTCGTAGGATGTGAGCGTTCCTCCGACGCCGTCGACCTCGCCGGCGTTGAACTCGGTCACGAGCTCGATCTCCTTCTCTGCCAGCAACGAGCCGAGGTGCTCGGAGGCGATCGGCTTGGTGAAGGCGCCGTCGAGCGGGGTCGCGTAGACGAGCTCGGTGCGGTTGCGGATCCCGCGCTCGCGCAGGTACCAGTCGGCGAGGAAGGCGAACTCGAGCGGCGCGACGGGGCACTTGATCGGCATGTCGACCAGGTTCACTACGAGGCGGCCTCCGTCGAAGCGCTCGAGCGCACCCTGCAGCGCCTCGGCGCCCTCCGGGCTATAGAACGTGAACACGCGCTCGTTCCAGCCTGCAGCTGTCATGCCCTCGGTCTCCTCGGGCTGCAGGCGCACGCCGCTCGCAACCACGAGCACGTCATAGGCCAGCACCGTCCCGTCGTCGAGCAGCAGCTCGTCGCGCTCGGTGCGCACCTCTTCGACCTCGTTCTCGTGGAAGAGGACGCCGTTTCGTAGCTGGCGACGACGGGGCCGCACGATCTCGTCCACCTGCGCGAGCCCGAAGGGGACGAAGAGCAGGCCCGGCTGATAGACGTGCCGGTCGTCCCGGTCGACGACGTGGATCTCGGCCTCGGCCGGGTCGAAGCGGCGGCGCAGCCGGTTGGCGGTCATCGTGCCGCCCGTGCCGCCGCCGAGGATGACGATCTGCTTCTTGCTCACGATGCACTTCCCGCTTCCACGGGCTTGCGCGCGGGCGCGGCGCCCGGGCACTCGATGTTCTCGACGAACTCGATGCCGGCCTCGATCGAGCGGCGCAGTGGACACGTGTCCGCGACTCTCCGCAGACGCTCCAGCTGTGCGCCGCTGAGATCGCCGCCGAGCCGGATCGCGATCTGGAATCTGCGCGGCGTCGAGCGATGGTCGTAGTCGACCTCGACCACCACGTCGCCGAGCTCCCAGGCCTTCGTGCGCGCGTACATCACGAGCGTCGTCGAGACGCAGGCGGCAAGCGCGGCGGGGAAGAGCTCGTGCGGCGCCGGTCCGCTCCCGTCGCCGCCCAGGCGACGCGGCTCATCGGTAATGAGGCGGTGCTGGCCGTCGATCACCACCTCCTGCCGGAGCGTACCGGGGATCGAGCGGGCTGTCGCGGTGAGACTCATCTTTCGCTCACAGCCTGCTCGCTCCCCACGGGCACGTCATCGGGGCAAGCGCGGAACGCAGTACGGACAACTACGCAGCTGAGTTGATGTCCGTCGCGACGGCAGCCAGTGGCTCGAGCAGGACGGCTACGCCGCGGCTCTCCGGCAAGCAGGCACGCAGGCAGTGGCACGTGCGCCAGCCGGGCCCGGCGTGGGCGGGAATAAGACAGACAACTGTTTAGTTGTATAGTTTTGTTCGTGTCCCACGACGAAGGAAGACGCCATGCCGGTACCTCATCCCGTGCCCGAGCCGCTCGCCGAGCTCATCGCAGAGCGCTTCAGGCTCCTGGGCGAGCCGATGCGCATCCGGATCCTCGATGTCCTGCGTGACGGCGAGCTGACAGTCCAGGAGTTGACGACGGCCCTCGAGACGTCCCAGCAGAACGTATCGAAGCACCTTGTGCTGCTGCACCGCGCAGGGATCGTCGCCCGCCGCAAGGAGGGCAACTACGTCTGTTACTCGATCGCCGACGAGACGGTCTTCGAGCTCTGCGAGCAGGTCTGCGGCGGGCTGTCCCGACAACTCGCCGAGCTCAGCGACCTGCTTGCCGGTGGAGAGAGGGCCGCCCGATGACACGGCCACAGCCGCTCTCCTGGCCGCTCGAGCGCGCGCTGTTCGCGCTCGCGGGCACGCTCACCCTCGCCGGCATCGCGCTGGCGATCACCGTCAGCCCGTGGTTCCTGGCGCTGGCGGCGTTCGTCGGGCTCAATCAGTGGCTCTTCGCAGCGGCGGGCGACTGTCCAGCCTCGCTCGTGCTGCGACGCGCCTGTGGACTCCAGGGCGGGTGGCGGCGATGACGACGTTTGGCCCCATCGGCAAGCTCGGCCGCTTCACGGCCGGGCACTTCAAGATCGTCCTGGGAGTCTGGATCGCGATCGCCGTCGGGCTCGGGTTCTTCGCGCCGCGCGCCGAGCAGGCGCTCTCGGGTGCCGGGTGGCAGGCCAACGGCTCCGAGTCCGTGCAGGCCCGCAAGCTCGTCCAGGAGCAGTTCCAGGGCCTCTCGAGCGCGGGGCTCATGGTCGTCGTGCATTCGCCCGAGCTCACCATGGCCGATCCCGGCGTCCAGCAGACCGTCGCACGAGTCGAGGACGTGCTTGCCGGGAGCGACGCGGTCTCCACGGTGGTGGCGCCGGCACCCGGTCTATCCATCTCGGAGGACCAGCACACGGCCATCGTCCAGGCCGGTGCCGCCCTCGACCCGAACGGCATGGTCGACGCCGCCGACGGGCTGCAGGGCGACCTGGCGGCCACAGCCTCGCCCGGCGTCCAGGTCGCCCTCACGGGCGCCTCCGGGATGTGGGCCGACTTCAACGAGGCGAACCTCGAGGCGATGCTGAAGTCCGAGTTGTTCAGCTGGCCGGTGACGCTCGCCATCCTCGTTCTCGCCTTCGGCTCGTTGGTCGCGGCCGGTTTGCCGCTCATGCTGACGATCCTCGGCCTTGTCGCCGCGGCCGGCTCGCTCTTCCTCGCCACGAAGCTCGGCGACGTGTCGATCTGGGCCATGAACTTCGCGCTCATGTTCGCACTCGCTCTGGGGATCGACTACGCGCTGTTCATCGTCGCGCGCTTCCGGGCGGCGCTCCTTGGTTCGGGTCTGAAGCCGGTGGAGGCGGCCGCCGTCGCAATGGATACCGCGGGCAAGGCGGTGCTCTTCTCCGGCGCGACCGTGCTCATCTCGCTGTCGGCGGTGATGCTGGTGCCAAGCCCGGCCTTCCGGTCGATGAGCCTCGGGATCATGCTCTCGGTGATCTTCGTCCTGCTCGCGACGCTCACCCTGCTGCCGGCCGTGCTCGCGAGGCTCGGGCCGGGGGTGAACAGGGGCGCGCTCAAGTGGGTGCATTCGAGCGAGCACCGCTCGAAGCGGTTCGCCGCCTGGGCCGAGCTCCTCTGGCGCCGGCCGGTCGCCTTCGGCCTGGGTGCGACCGCGCTGCTCGTCGCGGCCGCGATCCCGATCTTCTGGCTCGACACCGGCATGCCGTCGATCAAGGTCGTCCCTGAGGGCGACCAGTCCCGGCAGGGCTACACCCTCGTCCAGGAGGCCTTCGGTCCGGGTGCCCCGGGCGCGCTCCAGATCGTGGCCCCTGCGGTCCAGGCGGACGCCGTCTCGGCGCAGGTCGCGGCGGATGCCGGCATCGCGTTCACGACGCCCGTGCAGACCTCGCCGGGCGGCCTGGCGCTCTTCCAGGCGGCCCCGACGGCGGATCCGTCCGACCCCTCGGTCGGCCAGACGATCGAGCGGCTGCGCGACACACTGCCGGCCGGCGCGCTCGTCGGCGGGGCCGCGGCCGAGAACCACGACCTCGAGCAAGCGCTCGCGGACAAGACGCCGATCGTAATCGGCGTCGTCCTCGGCCTCGGGTTCCTGCTTCTGCTGGTCGCGCTGCAGGCGCCGGTTATCGCGGCCCTCGGCGTCCTGACGAACTTGCTCGCGACCGCCGCCGCCTTCGGGCTCGGCAAGATCGTCTTCCAGGACGGGCACGGCGCGGGACTGTTCGGGTTCGAGTCGCAGGGCTTCGTCGACGCCTGGGCGCCCGTGTTCTTCTTCGCCATGATCTTCGCCATCTCGATGGACTACACGGTGTTCCTGCTCGCGTCGGCCAAGGAGCACTGGGATCGATCGGGCGACGCGAAAGAGGCCGCGGTCGGGGGGCTCGCGCACTCAGGTCGCACGATCTTCGCCGCCGCGGCGGTGATGGTAGCGGTCTTCTTCACGTTCGCCCTCTCCGGCCCGCTGCCGCCCAAGGAGATGGGCGTCATCCTCGGACTCGCCGTGCTGCTCGACGCGGCCCTCGTCCGCCTCGTGCTGCTGCCGGTGCTGCTGCGCCTCACCGGCCGGTGGGCGTGGTGGCTCCCGCGCTGGCTCGATCCGATCCTGCCCGACGTGCGGTTCGGGCACTCCTAGGCTTCGGGCACCGTTCGGAAGTCAAGTCCCAAGACGTGGTGCAACCAGCGATTTCCGCTGTGAGCTTGGTTTCGGCCCAGGTGTGGAGGCGCCGGTAGACAACGTTGGCGAGGTGGCATTTGAGGCAGCGTCGTGCTTTAGGCGCTCTTGCCTTCTCCGGGCTTGCGCTCGAGCACCTACACCGCCAGCCGGCCGCACGGAGCCGGAGCCGCTCGCCCTCCGCTCGTACTACCACGGTACGCGCAGGCCCTCCCAAGGCGTCCGTCGAGACAACCAAAGTTGCCGATTAGCAGGACTCCTGTCATGGGCCGTGCAGGATTCGAACCTGCGACCTTGGGATTAAGAGTCCCCTGCTCTACCAGCTGAGCTAACGGCCCGGAAAGCTCGGCCAGTATAGCCCCGGCCCATCAGCCCTCTCCCGGTCTGAACGAACGGGCGTGGGGGTGGGCGACGCCTACAGTACGCGCGGGTGAAGATCCTATCCGTCGTCGGAAATCGACCTCAGTTCGTCAAGTCCGGACCGGTCTCGCTTGCGCTCGCCCGGCGGGCGCAGGAGGTGGTGCTGCACACCGGCCAGCACTACGACCGGGAGCTGTCGGAGGTGTTCTTCGACGAGCTTGGCCTTGCTCCACCCGCGTACAGGCTCGAAGCCGGCTCGGGCAGCCACGCCGAGCAAACGGCCCGGATGCTGCCGGGCATCGAAGCAGCGATTCTCACCGAGAGCCCCGAGGCCGTGCTCGTCTACGGGGACACGAACTCGACGCTTGCCGGAGCTCTGGCTGCGGCCAAGCTCGGCGTGCCCGTGGCGCACGTCGAAGCCGGACTGCGCTCATTCGATCGGACGATGCCCGAGGAGCTGAACCGCATGATCGTCGATCTGATCTCGGCGCTGCTCTTCTGCCCGAGCGAGCTTGCCGCGCGTAACCTGGCTGCGGAGGCAGTCACCGAGGGAGTGCACGTGGTCGGCGACGTGATGCTCGACGCGAACCTCCGCCTTGCACCGCTCGCGAGGGAGCGGTCCCGGGCCCTTGCCGACGCGGGCGTCGAGCCGGGCCGATACCTGCTGCTCACGCTGCATCGGCCGGCGAACACGGAACCGGCCTCGCTGACGCGGATCGCTGCTGCGCTCAGCCGCCTCGAGGAGCCCATCGTCTTTCCAGCCCATCCACGGACGATGGCGGCACTCGAGACGCATGGAATCGGGCTCCCGCCAAACGTCCGTCTGCTGCCGGCCGTGGGCTATCTGGACTTCGCGGCACTCACGTCGCAGGCACGTGTAGTCCTTACGGACTCCGGGGGCGTCCAGAAGGAGGCCTACTGGTACGGCGTCCCGTGCGTGACGTTGCGGACGACCACGGAGTGGACGGAGACCGTCGAGGTCGGGTGGAACCGCCTCACCGGCGACGATCCCGACCTCATCGTGAGCTCCGTTGTCGACGCCGGTCCGGCCCCAGCGCATCCGCAGCTGTACGGCGACGGCAATGCCTCCGGGAGGATCGCCGAGACCCTGGTCGCTACGATGACGCGCTGATCGATGAAGCGTGAGCTCGCCATCGTCGGCGCCGGCTACGTCGGCGTCCCGCTCGCCCAGGTCTTCGCCGAGGCCGGGGTGGCAACCGTGCTGGTCGACGTCGACGTCACCAAGGTCGAACGGATCCAGCGAGGCGAGAGCTATATCGAGGACGTCCCGAGCGAGGCCATCGAGCCACTCGTCGAGGCTGGAACGCTGGGCGCGACGACCGACTACGACGCCGTTCGCGAGACCGACGCGATCATCATCGCCGTCCCGACTCCGCTGACACGGCAGCGGGAACCGGACGTCTCCATCGTGCTCGCCGTGGCCGCGAAGCTCGCCGAGCGGCTTCGTCGCGGGCATCTCGTCGTGCTCGAGTCGACCACGTATCCGGGTACGACGCGCGAGGAGGTGCTGCCGATCCTCGCCCGGAGCGGCCTCCAGGTGGGTGAGGACTTCTTCCTCGCCTTCAGCCCCGAGCGCGTGGATCCGGGCCGCACCGATTGGACGACGAAGAACACCCCGAAGGTGATCGGAGGCTTGACGGACGCCTGCACCGAGCGCGCTTCGGCGCTCTATCGACGTGCGATCGACACGCTCGTACCTGTCTCCTCTCCGGATGCGGCGGAGCTGGTGAAGCTGCTCGAGAACATCTTCCGCTCGGTCAACATCGCCCTCGTCAACGAGCTCGCGCAGTTGTGCGATCGCATGAACCTCGACGTGTGGGAAGTGGTCGAGGCCGCCGGTACGAAGCCGTTCGGCTTCATGCGCTTCAAGCCCGGCCCGGGACTCGGGGGCCACTGCCTCCCGGTCGATCCGTTCTACCTCGCCTGGAAGGCGCGCGAGTACGACTTCTACACGGAGTTCATCGAGCTGGCCGGGAAGGTCAACGAGAACATGCCGTACTTCTGCCTCGAGAAGATCACGCGAGCGCTGAACGGAGCGGAGCGTTCCGTCCGCGGCAGCCGGGTGCACCTCGTGGGCGTCTCCTACAAGGAGGACGTGGGCGACTTGCGCGAGTCGCCGGCGCTGAAGCTGATCGAGCTGCTTCGCGCCGAGGGCGCCGAGATCTCCTACACCGACGAACACGTGCCACAACTGCCCGAGCACGAGCTGGTCTCGGTCGCGCTCGACGGTGCGGCCGGGAGCGCGGACTGCGTCGTCATCGTCACTGCGCATGGCGGCATCGACTACGAGGCGCTCGCCGCGGAGGCCCGCCTCGTGGTCGATCTTCGCAACGCCACGGGCACGGCGGGCTCGGCGAACGGCAACGTGTGGAAGCTGTAGTCGCGCAGGTCGGGCTCGGCCCGTGGGGCGGCAACCTCGCCAGGAACTTCAACGAGCTCGCCCGCCTGAAGTGGCTCTGCGACCTCGATCCGTCGCGGATCGACCCGCTGCGAGCTCGCTTTCCCGCGACGGCGTTCACCGACCGCTTCGAGGACGTCCTCGAGGATCCCGAGGTCGACGCGGTCGTCATCGCGACGCCCGTGCCTACTCATGCAGGGCTCGCGAAGCGAGCGCTGCAGATGAAGAAGCACGTCCTGGTGGAGAAGCCGATGGCGCTCACCGGCGGGGAGGCGGACGAGCTCGCCGAGCTGGCCGCTGCCGAAGGGCGCGTCCTCATGCCCGGCCACCTGCTCCTCTACCACCCCGGCGTGGCCAAGCTGAAGGAGCTCGTCGACGTAGGCGAGCTCGGCGAGGTCCTCTACGTCTACGGCAACCGTCAGAACCTGGGAACGATCCGCGGCGACGAGAACGCGCTCTGGAGCCTGGGCGTGCACGATCTCTCGGTGATCCTCCATCTCCTCGGCGAGGAGCCGGTCGAGCTCTCGGCGCGCGGCGAGTCCTTCCTCAAGGAGGGCGTCGAGGACGTCGTCTTCTGTCACATGCGGTTCCCGTCGGGCAAGGCCGCGCACATGCATCTCTCCTGGCTCGACCCGCACAAGATGCGTCGCATGACCGTCGTGGGCACCAGGCGCATGGCCGTCTTCGACGACATGGAGCTCGATCGAAAGGTGACGGTGTACGACTCGGCCGCCGAGCAGTCGCTCGGGTCTTACGGCGAGTGGCGCACTCGCACGGGTGACATCCATTCCCCCCGCATCCCGAACGACGAGCCCCTCCGGCTCGAATGCCGCCACTTCCTCTCGCTCGCGGGGGGCGAGGGCGACCCGCTGTCGGCCGCCCGCGAAGGCGCGCGCGTGGTCAGAGTGCTCGAGCAGCTCCAGGCGGCGCTCGAGCGCCAACCGGCATGACCATCGCGGCGAGCGCGGTGGTCTTCGACGGTACGGAGCTGGGCGCAGGAGTGGTGATCGAGGACCAGGCCGTCGTCGGGAAGCAGGCGACGCTCGGCCGTTCCTCGACCGCGACCCGCGACCCGCTCCCCCCGCTCGTCGTCGGCGACGGGTGCGCCATCCTGGCCGCTGCAGTGGTGTTCGCCGGCAGCCGGCTCGGGAACGGCGTCATCGTGGGCGACCAGGCCTGCGTGCGCGAGCGAGTCACTGTCGGAGAGGGAAGCGTGATCGGCCGCGGCACCCTCGTCGAGAACGATGTCGCAATCGGCGCCCGATGCAGGATTCAGGCGAACGCCTACGTGACGGCGCACACGACGATCGAGGACGACGTCTTCATCGCGCCCTGCGTCGTGACGACGAACGACAACTTCATGGGTCGGACGGAGCGCCGCCACGCCCTCCGGCGCGGTCCGACCATTCGCCGCCGGGCGCGGATCGGTGGTGGCGCCGTACTCCTTCCCGGGGTCGAGATCGGCGAGGAGGCCTTCGTCGGTGCGGGCGCGGTCGTCACGAAGGACGTCCCGCCCCGCGCGGTCGTCGTCGGAAACCCTGCCCGCGTCATCCGCCAGGTGGCCGAGGACGAGTTGCTCGACGCATAGGGCCCGGCCGGATGAGATCTGGCCCCTACGGGCCCGGGCGGGCTGACCGAAGCCCGCCCCTACAGCCCCGGGCCGGATGAGATCCGGCCCCTACTTCGTGATGGTCAGCGTGTAGGCGCCGCGCCGGGACTTCGGCGCCTTGACCTGGATGAAGTGCCAGCCACTCGTTCTCACCCGGTAACGCAGGCTCGGGTTGAAACCCGAGCGGTAGGCGAGCACGGATCCGCTACGGACGGCGAGGAGCGTGATCGGCGTCACCAGGTTCGTTCCGCGGCGCCACAGGACGACCGTCGGCTTGGTCTCCTTCGGTCCGTTGAGCGAGGCTGTCACCGTTCTGCCGGCACGTAGGAAGACGCGATAGACGTCGCTCGGGTCGTCGAAGTGGTCGATGGTCGCGTTCACCACGTGGCGTGTGCCGTACAGCGTCCACGCCTTCGCGCCCGCGTCGTCGTTCGTCTCGTAGCGGTCAGGCGGCGGCGGTAGGGCGAGCGCGGCACCCAACGCCTCCGGGAGGTCGAGACGTCCGTAGCCGCTTGCCGCGTCGCGGCCGGGCGTACCCATGTCGGCGGCGCTGAGCTCGAGGAGCGTCATGACCTGGCTCGCCGTGAGCGTAGGCCGCTGGGCCAGCAGGAGCGCGGCCGCAGCGGAGACCAGCGGAGCCGCGAACGACGTCCCAGCGCCCGATGCGTGATGGGCGTACTGCGCCCGCGCGCAGAAGTTGTAGCCAGGCCAGGCACACGCCGGGTCGGTGAGATCGAACGGGTACGTCGAGACGATGCCCACGCCCGGCGCTGCGACGTCGTTGTAGGTGGTGTCTCGATTCGAGAACGCAGGCGTCGCGAGCGACTGATCGAAGGCGCTCACGCCGACCACGTGCGAAAGAGCGGCCGGATAGCTCGCGTAGCGGTACGGCCCGGGAGCGGAGTTGCCCGTTGCCGCCACGACCACGGCGCCGTTCTGGTACGCGTAGTCGATCGCGTCGCGCTCGAGCTCCGAGTACTCGTCGCGGAGGGGGTCGGTCGGGTCACGGACGCCGCCCAGGCTCAGATTGATCACGAGCGCGCCGTTGTCGACGGCCCACCTGATGGCCTCCGCCTCGTCCTCGACCGAAATCGATCCGTCGGGTCGCACGACCTTGGCGACCAGGAGCTCGACGGGAAAGCCCACCCCGGCGATGCCCTCCGCGTTGTCGAGCGCCGCGGCGATCTCTCCGGCGACGATCGTCCCGTGGCCGTTGGTGTCCTCGGTGGCCTTGCTGCCGACGTAAGACTTCGTCGCTGCGATACGGACAGGGGGAAACTCGGGATGCGACGCGTCGATCCCCGAGTCGATCACGGCCACACGCACCGACCCGAACACCGGCAGGGCGTCCCAGAACTCGAACGCCCGGATCGAGCTCAGGTACCACTGGTAGGAGACGAGCGGGTCGGTGGGCTGGTAGGCGAGCACCCGGCTCCGGCGGACAGGCTCGACGTACGTGACACCGGGAAGCTCGGCGAGCTCGTCGGCGGCCTCGCCGACGGCATCGACCGAGACCACGATCGCCCCGACGTCGGCCAGGGTCTCGTCCACCGTGCCGCCCGTGGCCCCGCGGACGAGCTCGGCCACGCGCTGGGCGTCGCTCGGATCGGTGATTCCGACCGCGATTCTGCCGGGCGCTCCGTGGCCGGCGGAGGACAGGACGAGCGCAGCAAAGAGCGCCAGAAGCGCTGATCGCGTCACGACAGCTTGATTACGGAGCTCGTGCCGGCGACGAGGCCGCCGGCCGCCGGTACCAAGGCTCTGTAGACACCCGGACGCAAGTCGACTTTCGCCCGGTACTTCCCATCCGCTCGGGTCACGGCCGTCGTCAGGGTCTCCCACGCTTCGCCAGTCTTACGCTGGATGGTAACCGGTGTTCCGGTCTGGCCCGGGCTCACATCTCCCGCGAGCGCCGAACCTCCGTCCCCCTTGCGAAGGGTCACCTTCGGCGCGACCCGGACACGCACGCTCGGGCCGGCGATCCGGGAGGCGCGCAGCCGGAAAGAGGTGGTCACCTTCGGCCGCAGCGCCACGCTGAACCGGCCCGTCTTTGCCACTCGGCTGACCCTGCCCCATCCGCCGCCGGTCGGCCGCCGCTCGAGCGTCGCGCGATCGAGGCCGCGCAGCCTTCCCCGCAGCGTGACCCGCTTGCCGTAGACCACGCGGGCGGCGGAGGTCCTCAGCTTCAGCATGTCCACGGTGAACCACGTCGAGCGTAGGCCGAGCTTCGAGCGCACCTCGCTGCCGGGAATCGTCCCCTCGCTGTTCGGCCCGATCGCCGTTATGGACCCGGCTCTTCCCGAGTCGTTCATGTTCACACGAATGGTCGTGACGTTCTCGGGGATGCGGTCACCCAGCTTTGCGCGGAGCTCCTCCGCCGTGAAGGCGATCGGGCCCCAGTCGTGGTACGGAGAGATCGTGTCGTGCGGATCGTCGACGGAGACGAGATAGGGCAAGGCTTCCGCATCCGGCCAGACATCCTGAATCGAGGCCGTCCTTCCGCCTGAGCTGGCGGAATAGAACGTCCAGGCGACCTTCCCGTTGAAGAGCACGATCTGTCCCTTTGTGGCGTTCACGGCTGTGGTCGTGCGCTGGTTCTCCGAGAGAATCCCGCCATAGACCTGGCTTCGCGTGTCGGCGAAGACGTCGAAGTTGCCGCCGGTCTGGCGTGAGACGAGCGCGTACGAACGGGCGGCGACCGCCTGGACCTTGAGCGCCTCCATGTGCCACTCGGCCGGCATCTCGCCGGGCACCACGCCCCAGAGGTAGCGCTCGAGCGGGACGCGGTTGACCGCCTGGAGCTTGCCGTCGGCGACCGAGACCACGAGCGAGCCGCGATAGGGCTTGCCGAGCTCGAGCGGCGCCGAGCCAGGCAGGAAGCGCACGGGCGGGACGAGCGCACGCTGTCCGTTCGCTCCCCGGAAGGTCAAGGACGTGTCGAGCTCGATGCTTCCTGCCGGAACCTGTGCTGCGAACCCGGACGCGTCCTGGATTCGGAACGAGTCGTCGGAGGCGATCGTCAGGCGTTTGCCGGTAGCAAGGAGAACGCGGATCGTGGAAACGGGCGCCGGCCCGAGCCCGGTGCCGCGGTAGTAGTGGGCCAGGATCCGCTCGTGCTTCCAGCCCTTTTGGGCGAAGCCGTGGGCGCCGTACTGCGCCATGCCGATGCCGTGGCCCCAGCCGTGACCGGTGAAGAGAAACGTTGGCTCCGCAGAAGCCGCCGCCGGCGCGGCGAGCAGGCCCAGGAGCGCGACGAGGTGCAGCAGGCGTCTCATGACGTCGTGGCCGGGCGGTCAGAACACGGTAACGAAGCGCGGTTAAGGTTCCGTGAGGAGCCGCCCGGGCGGGATTCCCTCACCTGCCCTTCGACGCTCGGAGCTACTGCCCTGCCCGGGCGCCCGCGACGGCGCTACCCGTGTCAATCCGCCAGGCGTCGGGCGTACTGCTCCCGGTAGAAGGCCAGATACTCGCCCGACTTGAGCGGCTCCCACCACGCACGATTGGCGCGGTACCACTCGACCGTCTCGGCCAGCCCGCGCTCGAAGTCGTGCTCGGGTCGCCATCCGAGCGCGGCAAGCTTCGACGAGTCGAGCGAGTAGCGCCGGTCGTGTCCCGGCCGATCCTCGACGTGGCGGACGAGCTCGTCACCGGCCCCGGTCAGGCGCAGGATGCGCTCGACGACGTCGAGGTTCTCGAGCTCGTCGCCTCCGGCGACGTTGTAGACCTCGCCCGCCTTTCCGTCCCGCAGCACCAGCTCGATGGCGGCGCAGTGGTCACGGACGTGGAGCCAGTCTCGCGTCTGGCGGCCGTCGCCGTACACCGGCAGCGGCTGGCCGTCGAGCGCGTTCGTCACGAAAAGCGGGATCATCTTCTCCGGGTACTGGTTCGGCCCGTACGTGTTGGAGCCGCGGGTGATCACGGCGTCGACGTCGTACGTGCGAACGTGGGCGAGGACGAGGAGGTCGCCGCCCGCCTTGGACGCGGCATACGGGCTCGACGGCCGTAACGGGTCGCTCTCCTGCGACGAGCCCCCAGCCTCCAGGTCTCCGTAGACCTCGTCCGTCGACACGTGCACGAGCCGTCCGCCCGTCGTGCGCGCCCACTCGAGCAGCACGAACGTGCCGTAGACGTCCGTCTCGATGAACTCCGCCGCCCCCAGGATCGACCGGTCGACGTGAGTCTCCGCGGCGAAGTTGACGATTGCGTCGCAGCCCTCGGACGCGGCGGCCACGGCGTCCGCGTCCGCGATGTCGCCGTGAACCACCTCGACCTCGGCGTTCTCGAGATTGGCCGGGTTGCCCGCATAAGTGAGCTTGTCGAGCACGACGACCTCGGCGCCACTCGCAGCGAGGCGCTTTGTGAAGTGGCTGCCTATGAACCCGCAGCCGCCGGTGACGAGAATCCGCACTCGGACGATTGTACGGACGCGAGCCGCGCCCGCCCCGCCGTCACCGCCGTGACGAACTCTTCACGGTCCCGTCGCACATTCGGCACACGTGTGTCTTGACTTGTATGGGGTCTGACCCCCGGGGTCAGACCCCCAGACGCGCGAGGCACTCGCGCAGCCCCTCGCGCCAGTGCGGCAGGCGGGGCGTCGCGGGTTTCTCGCTGCGCAGGACGGAGTAGGCGGGCCGCGGTGCCGGACGTCCGAGCTCGGCCGTCGAGATCGGCACGACGCGGCAGTCGAGCCCGGCCTCGGAGAAGATCGCCTCGGCGAACTCGGCCCAGGTGCAGTCACCGTCCGCGGCAACATGGTAGGTGCCATACGGCAGGCCGACGAGCTCGCGCGTCGCTGCCGCGAGGTGGCCGACGTACGTGGGAGAGCCCCGCTGATCGTCGACGACGCGCACCTCGTCGCGCTCGCGTCCGAGTGCGAGCATCGTGCGAACGAAGTTCGTGCCCGTCCAGCCGAAGAGCCAGGAGCTGCGCACGATCCAGCCGTCGCGGACCTCCCGCTCACCCTCGAGCTTCGTGCGTCCGTAGGCGGACCGCGGGTCAGTCGGGTCCGACTCGAGGTAGGGCTCGCGCTTCGCGCCGGCGAAGACGTAGTCGGTCGAGTAGTAGACGATCGGCGCGCCGAGCTGGACGACGCGACGAGTGCCGAGCACGTTGACCGCTCTCGCAGAGCCCTCGTCGGTCTCTGCGTCGTCGACCTTCGTCCAGGCGGCGCTGTGGAGGATCAGATCCTGCGCCTGGACGGTCTCGTCGAGTGCGTTGCGGATGTCGAGACGCTCGCGCGGGAAGGCCGACGCCCAGGGGAACGCCTCCGAGAGCGCCGTCCCGAGCTGCCCGCCCGCCCCGGTTACGAGGATGCGCGGGAATCGCGCTCGGAGAGGATCGGGCTCCGGGTGCTCCACAGGTCGCGAACTCGCGGGTCGTTCCACGGCACGGTGTGCTCGTCGGGCCGCTCAGGGTCGTACTCGACGGTGACGTGGTACGTGAAGAGGCAGTCCGTCAGCGCTTCGAAGCCGTGCGCGTGTCGGCCGGGCACGTAGACCGCGGCGGGGTTCGACTCGCCGATGTCGAGGCAGAACGTCTCGCCGCTGGTCCGGTCGAGGACGACGATGCGAGCCATGCCGGCGAGGCAGGCGAAGAGGTCGTCCTGGCCGCGCTCGTGGTAGTGCAGCCCGCGGATGACGCCCTGCCGTGAGAACGAGACGTTCGTCTGTACCGTGCCGCTCGGCAGCAGGCTGTCACGCCGGAGCTCGTAGAACCAGCCGCGCTCGTCCTCGTAGCGCCGGAGCGGCAGTACCAGCAGGCCGTCGATCATGACGTCTTGTTCGCGCCCGTGCGCTCGACGAGCGTGGCCAGCTCGCTCAGGGCCTCGTGCGTGCCGGCGTCGTGCCACCAGCCGCGGATCCGGCGCGCCTCGAGGCGACCCTGGTTCGCGTAGACCCGGTTGACGTCGGTGATCTCGAGCTCGCCGCGCGAGGACGGCTCGAGCGTACGGATGATGTCGAATACGCCCGCGTCGTAGCCGTAGAGACCGACGACGGCATCGCTGGTCGGCGGCGACGGGTAGCGCGTATCCACGACCCCCGCCTTCTCGACCAGGTCCACGACACGGTCGTCCTCGCCGTAGACGACGACGCCGAAGCGCTCGGGATCGGGCACCTCCTTGACGAAGATGAGGGAACCTGCGTCCCCATCGGCGAACTCGCGGAGCTCCTCCGTCTGGGCGTACTCGAACAGGTTGTCGCCGAGGCAGACGACGAGCTTGCCCCCGCCGGCGAAGCTCTCGGCCATGCCGACGACTTGCGCGATCCCACCGGGATGCGTCTGCACCTTGTAGGTGAGGTCGAGCTCGAAGAGGGGTGTGCTCTCCCCCCGCGCGTCCATCCTGCCGTCGCCGAGCAGGTCGATGAGCTGACCGGCGTGGCCCTGGCCGGTCACGATCAACACCTCGCGGATCCCGGCGAGCTGCAGCAGCTGGAGCGGGTAGTAGATCATCGGCCACCGCCCCACCGGCAGCAGGTGCTTGTTGGCGACCCGGGTCAGCTCCTGGAGACGCGTGGCCTCTCCACCGGCCGCAACAAGCCCTCGGGCACTCGTCATGGCGGCCGATTGTACGAGCCGGGCGCCATCGGAGCGGCTCAGCCGTTTCGTCCGAGCGCCGCGTGGAAGGCACGTTCCGCCTGTGCCCCGAACACGGCCAGCACGACGCGCTCGAGCGTTGTCGTCTCGTAGGCTCGCACGGCGTCGATCATGATCCGCGCGCAGTCCTCGAGCGGGAATCCCCCGACGCCGGTGCCGAAGGCAGGGAGGGCGAGCGACCGCGCGCCGGCCTCCTCGGCGACCTCGAGGCAGCGGGCCGTCGTCTTGCGGACGAGCTCGCCGTCGGTGCGCAGGTCCTGTCCCATCACAGCGCCGTGCACGACCCATTTGGCGGTCAGCCGCCCGGCGCCCGTCACGACGGCGTCGCCGAGGGCGATAGGCCCCTTGGCCACGGCCTCGCGCTCGATCTCCTCTCCGCCGGCGCGCTTGATCGCGCCCGCAACGCCTGCTCCCATCCAGAGGTGGTTGTTGGCCGCATTCGCGATCGCGTCCACGGGGAGCTGCGTGATGTCGCCTTCGACGATCTCGATCTCAGCGGGCACGTGCAGCCCTCCGTCTCGCCTTGCGCTCCTTGACCTCGCCTACGTGCCGCACAGCCGTGAACCAGACGTACATTGCGCCCGCAGCTCCGAGCGCGACAAGTCTCAGGCGCGTCTTCACTGCGCGAGCGTACCGAACCGCGGCGCTATCATCGAGTGGTGAGAAGCGACGAAAGGATGTGACGATGGCGACGAACATGGCGACGAAGGCCAAGATCGTGACGACGGCGGCCAAGGCTCGTCCGGTGGTAGAGCGGGTTGCCAAGGACGAGGAGTTCAGGAACCACGTCCTCGGAGCGTTCGGCTCGGCGAAGACGATCTACGACGAGCTCTTCCTCGAGGCGCCCGAGCCGAGCGGGTCGAAGCCCCGCCAGGTCGTGTCGAGGCTGGCGGCGGATCCCGCGCTCCAGGACGAGGTGCGCAATGCGATCGCCGAGCTGCGAGGAGCCAGCATGCGTGCGAAGAAGGCGTCGAACCCGTCGCACAAGGCGCGCAACTCGTTGATCCTCGCCGGCATCATGATCGGGATCCTCTACAACCCGAAGACCGGCCCGGACACCCGCAAGTGGCTGAAGGAGAAGGTCTTCGGCCCGGAGGAGACGTTCGAGTTCGAGGCAGCCTAGACCGAGTCGGGACGAGCGGCCGAGGGCGGCATCACCCCGCCCTCGGCTGCCTTCCGACCTCGGCGAACCTCTCCATCGCCGCGATCGTTGCGCGAACCTGGTCGGCGACGAGCGGGATCGCCTTGATCACAGGCGGGAAGAGGATCCAGACGAGCGATCCGCCCATGTGGCGGATGACGGCCTTCCCGTCCGGCTCGATCCTGATGCGCTCGAAGTGGACGGCGGCCAACCGCCGGGCCAACTGCTCGTCCGCTTCCAGTCGCCCGGCCAGTCTGCTCCCGGCCTGGTCGCCCCTGCGGGGCTTGAAGCGAACCCCGTGCATCCGCACGACCCCCCGGCCGCGGACGGTGAGCCCCGCGGTGCCGGCGAGCGTGCCGGCTCCCGTCGAGATCTCCAGTCCGTACGTTCCCCCGAAGATCCTGCCCTCGGGGACGAGGTGCAGGACGAGCGGCACCCGAGAAGGCCCGGAGATTCTCGCCTCGAGTGCGGAGCGGCGGTCGATCGTCTCGTAGCCGGCGCCCCGGTAGAGTGCCGTCGTCTCGTCGAGCAGGCGAATGGCGCGCCGGCGCGCCGGGCCTTCGAAGCGCGGTTGGGAGCTCACGCCCCTACAGGGCGTCGAGGTACTCGCGGATCTCCCAGTCGGTGACCGCGAGCGAGAACCGCCGCACCTCGTTGCGCTTGATGGCCACGAAGGCCTGGACGAACTGCTCGCCCAGCTTGTCCCGGACGTAGGCGTCCGCCTCCAGGGCGTCGAGCGCCTCGCCGAGCGTGAAGGGCATCGTCTCCCAACCCTCGCCTTCGTAGACGCCGAATGCGGCCGGGCCGGGGTCGAGTCGGCTCTCGACGCCGTCGAGGCCCGCGAAGATCTCTGCCGCCGAGGCCAGATAGGCGCTCGCCGTCCCGTCCGCGCCCCGGCATTCGACCCGCGTGCCCTTTCCGCGCTCGGCGGGAATACGCACGTAGACCGACCGATTGTCGGGCCCCCAGTTGATCCAGTACGGCGCGAGCTCCTGCGCGACGAAGCGCCGGTAGGCGTTGACCGTCGGCGCCATGACCGCTGTCGTGCCGCGGCCGTGGGCGAGGACTCCGCCGATGAACCAGCGAGCGAGCTCCGAGAGCCCGTACTCGGCGTCGGGATCCTCGAAGACGTTGCGCTCCTGCTCGTCGACGGCCGAGATGTGGAGGTGGTAGCCGGAGGTCCCGCCTTCCATCGGCCGGCCCATGAAGGTGGCGACGAGCCCGTGCATCGCGGCGATCTCCTTGATCGCGAGCTTCAGCAGGTGCGCGTCGTCGGCGGCCTTCAGGGCGTCGTCGTAGCGGGTGTTGATCTCCCACTGAGAGGGGTCGTACTCCTGGTTGACGCAGACGAAGGGCAGGCCGAGGCCCCGTACGGCGTCCTCCATCGCGCGGACGACCCCGCGGGGGTCCACCCGCGGATCCATCCGGTAGACGAGGCCGGGCCCTGTCGCGTAGCGCTCCAGGCCGCGCCGGGTGCGGCGGAACAGGAAGAACTCGAGCTCGTGGCCGCAAAGCAGTCGCAGGCCGTGCTGCTCGGCCTCCGCGATCGCGCGCTTGAGAATGCCGCGGGGGTCGGCGGAGAGTGGCCCACCGTCGAAGTAGCAGTCGGACAGGCAGATCGCGGTGTCACGTTCCCACGGCACGATGCGGGTGGTCGCGAGGTCGGCCACGACGGTCATGTCGCGGAACTGCACCTCGTCTCGAAGGCCCGTGCCGTCCGGCATCACGCCGACATGGTCGATCGCGAAGACGGCCACGCAGAAGTTGAGACCCGCCTCGGCCGCCTCTTCCGCGAGCTCCAGCGGGATCACCTTGGCTCTCGTCGTCCCCAGGAGGTCGCTGTAGTGGACGCGAAGACGTGTGATCCCCGCCGAGCGCAGCTCGTCGATATTCACGCCGGGAGCTTAGGCGCTTCGGCTACTCGTCGTTCGGGCGCTCGGGCGGCTGGTCGTGGTGGATGTGTGGCCCGCCCGGCTCGACCTCGAGTGGCAGATGCTCGGAGATCTCGGCGGTCTCCGTGTAGACGTCAGCGAGCGGTACCGGCGTGAAGATGGTGGCCGTGCTGCGGTAGGCCCAGAGGTTGTAGAGGAACGAGAACGCTGCCGAGATCCCGAGGAAGATCAGCCACCGGTAGTAGATGGAGCTGGACTCGATGCCTGGAGGCGCGATCTTGTAGGCGGCGAGCCCCAGCAGGCCCGCGCCGAGCAGCTGCGGGATCGGCACCAGGGGCGAGCGGTATGGTCGCGTGGCTCCAGGCTCCCGGCGTCGCAGGACGAGCACCGACACGTGAATGAGGAAGTAAGCGGTGACCCAGCCGAGGACGCCGGCGAGGATCAGCTGGATGAAGCCCGCCCCCTCGGCGGCCCCGAAGGCGTTCATCAGCACCGGGATCGCGGCCAACGCGATGATGCCGACCCACGGAGCGCGAGTCGACGGCAGCAGCCAGCCGAACGGCGAGGGGAGCTGCCGAGTCAGCGCCATGCCGTAGAGGATCCGGGGAACGCCGGCGAGGACGGCGTTGAGCGTTCCGATCGAGGCGAGGATGACGACGATCCCGAGCCACCACTTGCCGGCATCTCCGAACATCGCGATGCCGGCGTCGACCGGGATCGTCGGCGCCAGCGTCGAGAGGACGTCAGGGGGAAGGTACCGGGCGACGCCGAGCCCGTACAGGACGACCGGGACGGTGATCAGCGCGAGGCCGACGAAGATGCCCACCGGGATGTCACGGGCTGGGCGCTTCAGCTCCTCCGCGAGCGGACATGTGTACTCGACGCCGACGAAGGTGAAGATCGAGATACCGAGCAGCGCCGAGAGCAGGCTCCAGCTGAGGTCGATGTCCGGCAGCGCGCTGCCGATCGGATCGTTCGTGCCTATGCCGGCCAGGCCCACGATCCCGACGATCAGCAGCGACAGGGCGACGGCGAAGGTCAGGGTCACCTCGAGTACCGCGAAGGGCCGGATCCCGAGCAGATTGATCGCCGCCAGGAAGCCCATGAAGATCAGGACCCACCACTTGTAGTTGAGCCCGGCGCCGAGCACGTCGCTCGTGACGAGCCCGGAGACGTACGCCTCGGCGGTGCCCGGGAACGTCTGTACGGCGATGTAGCCGATTGCCACCGTCACGGTGGCGAAGAAGGGGCCGAGCCCCGCCCGGACGTACTCGTTCATCGAGCCGGCCTTCGGGATCATGGTCGCCAGCTCGGAGAAGCTCATGCTCGCGAAGATCATCGTGACAAGCCCTATCGCGAGCGCGATCAGCCAGACCCAGCTCGCGAAAAACCCTCCCGCGACGGTGGCGAGCACGCTCGAGGCGACGATGAGGCTGAAGGTCGTGCCGATCGCGGTCGGAAGACCGACGACTCGCCGCTCGAGGCCTATCCCCGACTCCTGCGCTGCCATTTCCCCTCCCCTCGCTCCGCGTTCCGCGCAGTATGAGCATTCCCGCGGCCGGATCTCAAGTGCCGCATGGAGCGCGTAGCATCGACGGCAGTGGTGCTCGAGGGCCAGATCGCGATCGTCACCGGCGCAGCGCGTGGGATCGGCCTGGCTATCGCCCGCCGGCTAGCGCGCGAGGGAGCCGTGATCCTCGTCTTCGACCGGGACGCCGAGGGTGCCGCGCGGGCTGCGCACGAGCTTCGGGCGGAGGGCGCGAACGCAACGCCGCAGGCGGTGGACGTCACTGTCGAGGAGGCGGTTCGCGGCGCCGTGCACGGCGCCGTATCCGTGCACGGGCGCATCGACGTGCTCGTCAACAACGCGGGCATCTACCCGCACACGCCGTTCGAGGAGCTCACGTTTCCGGAGTGGCGCCGCGTGCTGGCCACGAACCTGGACTCCGTGTTCCTGTGCTCGCACGCGGTCTTTCCCGCCATGAAGGCGCGCGGCTACGGACGGATCGTCAACATCTCGTCGGCGGCGTTCCATGTCGGCGAGGGCGGGCTGACGCACTACGTCGCCTCGAAGGGCGGCGTCATCGGGTTCACGCGGGCGCTGGCGCTCGCCGGCGGCCGCCATGGGATCACCGTCAACGCCGTCACGCCGGGCTTCATCGAGACGCCCGGCGTGCTCGACGATCCCGACGAGCTGGGGCTCTTCGATCGGATCGTGGCCGAGCAGGGAGTACCTCGGCGCGGGCTTCCCGAGGACGTCGCCGAGTGTGTCGCCTACCTCGCGAGCCCGGCAGCCTCCTTCATCTCAGGGCAGACTGTGAACGTGGACGGTGCGCACCGGTTCATTTGAGTGCTGAGGAGGTCGACGATGGCGGACAACGGCGGCGAACGGGTCGACGGCGAGCGGGACGCCCGCGCCATCCCCGGCGCGGCTGACAACGGGTCGGCGCCCGAGCGCAAGCCGGTGGCGCCGTACCTCGCAGTTGGCCTCTCGACGGTGGTCTACGGGGTCGGTGAGCGCAAGCACATCGGCGCGAACCTCGACACGGTCGAGGACGGGATCCACGCCGCCATGGCGATGATCGGCATCAACATGCCGGTCAAGCTCGTCGCCCTCGCCGAGGGGGCGCTGACCGGGTTCACCGACGAGGCTTTCGACGTCCCGCACGTCGTCGCCGCGCACGACCTCTTCATCGACATCCCCGGCCCCGAGAGCGAGCGGCTCGCCGCTCTGGCGCGCCACTACGAGACCTACATCGTCGTCCAGTGCAAGGCGCGCTGGCCCGAGGTGATGCCGAACCGGTATTTCAACACGCTGTTCGTCCTCTCGCCGAAAGGCGAGATCGTCCACAAGGCCGCCAAGAACCACCTCTTCTGCCGCGAGCGCTCCTGCACGCCGCACGACGTATACGACCGCTGGGTCGAGCTCTTCGGCGACGGCATCGACGCGTTCTTCCCGGTGCTGCGCACCGAGGACATCGGCAACCTCGGCACGATCTGCTGCTCGGACGGCGAGTATCCCGAGGCCGTTCGCGCCCTCGCCTTCAACGGCGCCGAGGTCGTCTACCGCCCGAGCGAGGCCGTGCCGATGACGAACTGGGGATCCGAGCCGGGCGGTACCTGGGTGCTCCAGAACCGCGGCCATGCCCACTTCAACACCGTCTACATGCTGTGCCCGAACGTCGGGCCCGTCTACCTCCACCCGCGGATGAAGCATCCGTACGACATCGCGGGGGGCAGCTCGCACGTCGTCGACTACCTCGGCAACGTCATCTCCTACTCCGCATCGGGCTACAACACGTTCGTCACCGGGATCATCGACATCGAGGCCCTGCGCCAGTTCCGGGTCATGAATCTCAACTCGAACTGGATGAAGGACCTGCGGACGGAGATCTTCCGCCGCATGTACGAGGAGCCGATCCACCCCGCCAACCTGTGGCTCGAGGAACACCCGAAGAGCCACGCGCTCGTCGACGAGGTCTACCGCGACAACATCCGCAGGCTCATCGAGCGCGGCACGTACACGCCGCCGGCGCATTCCTTCCCGGGCGCTCGCTACATACCGATGGACGACGCGTCGCCGATGCAGGGCTGGCTCGGAGCCCGGTCGCTCTGGGACGACGTGGACGAGTAGAGCTCGCCGAGCGTCGCGGCAGTAGCCCTACCCGGCGTCCGCGAACCGCATCGTTCCCGTATCGAACTTGATGTCGATGATCAGGTCGTCCTCGTCGATGAGGTAGCCGGCCGCACCCTCGAGGTCGCGCAGGAACTCGGCGTCGAGCGAGCCCGGCGGGCACGCCGCCAGGGTCGCCGGGCCGAGCACGATCGAGAGCGAGCTCTCGTTTTCCTCGTACTCGGCACCGACCTGGTTGCAGTTCGCCTTGATGGCGGCCGTGCCGTCGTCGGCGAACTCGATCGTGTACAGCGCTGGATCGTCGGGCACGGCCTCGCTCTCGTCGTTGTACTGGCTCCCCTGCCATTGCCACACAGTGCCCTGCAGGCCGGCGGCTCCGGATCCTCCGTCGTCGTTCCCGCCGCATGCCGCAGCGGCGAGTGCCATGCCGAGCGCAGCGACGGCGAGAATCAGCAGGCGGCGGCGCAAGGCGGGGGGAGTGTAACGCGCCGCTCGGTCGGGGCCTAGAATCGACGCAACCTGCGACGAAAGGGCTCCATGGCAGACGGGTACGACGTCGTCGTCGTCGGCGCCGGGCACAACGGCCTGACCTGTGCGGGCTACCTCGCCAAGGCCGGACAGAAGGTGCTCGTGCTCGAGACGCGCGAGGTGGTCGGCGGCGGCTGCGCCACCAAGGAGGTCGCGGCTCCGGGCTTCCGCCACAACTTCCACTCGAACTTCCACGGGATCATCCACATGGGCCCCGTCTATCGCGACCTCGAGCTCGAGCGCTACGGCGCCCGGTACATCTGGCCCGAGCATCAGTTCGCCCACGTGTTCCCGGACGGCAAGGCGCTCGTGTGGTCGCGCAGCCTCGAGGAGACCGTGCGGCGGGTGGCGCGCTACTCGAAACGCGATGCCGAGACGGTACGCGAGCTTGCGCTGACCTACCGCCGGGTGCTGGAGGAGGGGATGATCCCCGCGATGTTCTCGCCGCCCGGCCCGTCGTCGGGCGACCTGGCCGGGCTCGAGTCGATGCCCGGCGGGCTCGAGCTCGCCAGGCACTTCCTGACCTCGCCGAATCACCTCGCCCGCAGCCTCTTCGAGTCTCCAGAGGTGCAGACCTGGATCGGCTTCTGGGTCGCGCAGCTCGCGGGCACGGGCGACGTCTTCGGTCTCGGGGCCAACTACCCGATGATGCTGGCCGGATCGACCGAGCCGTTCGGCTGGGCGATCTGCGAGGGCGGCTCCGTGAAGCTCGCGGAGGCGATGGCGGCGCATCTCCGTGACCACGGCGGCGAGATCCGCGTCGACGCAACCGCCCGCCAGATCGAGGTCGAGGATGGCCGCGCAACCGGTGTCGTTCTCGATGACAACACCACGATTCCCGTTCAGGGAATCCTGGTATCGAACCTCGACCCGAAGCACACGTTCCTCGAGCTCGTGGGCGAGCAGGACCTTCCGCGCGCGTTCACGCCGCTCGTCAACCGTTGGCGCTACGACACGATGAGCATGTTCTGCCTCTACCTCGCTCTCGACGAGCCGGTTCGCTGGAAGGCCGCTGCCGACGATCCCGCAGTCGAGCGTTGCTTCGCCGTCTCGATGTGCGAGGACCTCTCCGTGCTCGACGACAACGCGTCCGACTGCCGGCTCGGCGTGCCGCCGCGCCAGCCCGGCCTCTTCTCAGTGCATACCTCGCTGTTCGAGCCCAGCCTGTGTCCGCCCGGCAAGGAGGCCTGCTTCCTGGAGCAGATCGCGCCGTACGAGCTTCGCGACGGCGGCCACCAGGCCTGGGAGGAGCTCAAGCTCTCCTACGCCGACTTCGTGCTCGACCGCTGGCGTCCCTATCTCGTCTCCGGCCTGGAGCCCGAGCACGTCGTCGGCCGCTACATCTCGAGCCCGATCGACATCGAGCGCGTCATGCCCTCCATGAAGCACGGCGACTGGAACCACGGCGAGATGACGCAGGACCAGCTCGGGATCTACCGACCCTTCCACGAGTACGGTCCCTACCGCACCGCGTTCGAGAACCTGTACCTCTGCGGCTCCTCGACCCATCCCGGAGGATCGATCGGCGGCGCCTGCGGCCACAATGCCGCCGGCGCGATCGCCGACGACCTCGGTGTCGAGGCCTGGTGGCGGGCCGAGCCGGCAGTCGCCGGCACCTCGTCGTAGGGGCCGGATATGTCCGGCCTTCCGGGCCAGGAACATCGCGACAGGTTTGGCGTTATACCCCTAGAGGGTATATAGGCAAGAGGTGGCAGAATGAGCTCGCTCAACCGCATGGCGCTGACCGCCACCGGACACTGCTTCACCGGTTGCGCGATCGGCGAGGTGGCCGGTCTCGCGATCGCCACTGCGTTCGCATGGGGCGACGTGGCGTCGATCGCGCTGGCCGTCGGGCTCGCGTTCCTGTTCGGGTATGCGTTCACGCTGATCCCGCTGCGGCGCTCGGGGTTTCCCCTGGCCGCCGCGCTCGGGCTCGCGCTGGCAGCCGACACGGTTTCGATCGCGATCATGGAGACCGTGGACAACACGGTGATCGTCCTCATCCCGGGAGCGATGGAAGCAGGTCTCGGAGACGGGCGCTTCTGGTGGAGCCTCGCGCTCGGCTTGGCCATCGCCTTCGTCGTCGCACTGCCCGTCAACCGTTGGCTGATCGCCCGCGGCCGCGGTCACGCGAAGGCGCACGCCGCGCACGCGCACTGAGCAACTGAGGCGGCGGAGGGGGCGGCGGCCGGAGCGGGGCATCGCCGACGCGTTCGCCCCCTCGTGGCTCTTTCGTGGCCGGCCCGCTATCGGTTCGCGAACCGACCGGCCCGTGACGGCGAATGAGTCCTGCGCGTCGGAGAGGGGCTGGAGGACGAGTATGAGACGGAAGCTGGTTCTTGCCGGCCTGGCACTCGCCGGGATGGCGACCGCGGTCGCCGTTGCCCTGGTGGGAGGGCCGGGCCCCGAGGCCGTGAAGGCCGCGAGCCACCGGGAGGCGCCGCTGATCGCACGCGACCCCTCGGCGGACATCACGGACTTCTTCATGTTCCGCAGCTACGAGCCGGGCAAGGACGACAAGCTCGTGCTGCTCATGAACGTCATGTCCGAGGAGCCGAGCTCCGGTCCGAACTACTGGAGCTTCGACCCGAACGTGACCTACAGGATCGAGCTCGACAACGATCGCGACGGTCGCGCCGACGACGTGTCGTTCGAGTTCAAGTTCCGCGACGAGATCCGCGGCGTCGTACGGGACCTCGGCCTGCCGCTCGGGTTCGTCGGCGGCATTCCAGCCGTGCCGGCCATCGACAGCTTCGAGAGCGCCGGCCTCGGCCTGCGCCAGACGTACTCGGTGACGATGGAGAACGGCCGCGGCTCACAGAGCCTCGCCTCGGGACTCGTCGTCGTGCCGTCGAACGTGGGCCCGCGCACGATGCCGAGCTACGAGGCCCTCGCCAACATGGGCGTCTACGACCTCGGGAACGGCATCCGCGCCTTCGCAGGACAGCGGGACGATCCGTTCTACATCGACCTCGGCGCCGTCTTCGACACGCTGAACCTGCGCTCGCCCGGCGTCGACATGCTGTCCGGCTTCAACGTGCACACGATCGCGCTCGAGATCCCGATCAGCCTCGTGACGGCCGACGGCAAGGGTCCGGAGATGACGGCGTTCCCGAAGATCGGCGCGTACGCGAGCACGCTGCGGCCGCGGGTGTCCGTCGTCGGCCAGGACGGGAGTGGTCCGAAGGTGCAGGTGCAGCGCCTCGCCAACCCGCTCGTAAACGAGGTCATCATCGGCACGATCGACAAGGATCGCTGGAACCGCACCGAGCCGGAGGACGAGGCCCAGTTCCTCGACTACTACCGGAACCCGCGCTTCGCAACCGCACTCAACCTCGTGTTCGGCGCGCCGGTTCCCGCGACGCCTCGCGATGACCTGCGCGATCTCCTGCTGAAGTACGACCCGTCCGACACTCGCCTGTCCGAGCTCCTGCGTCTCGACGTCAGCGTCGACCCGACGCCGCTCGGCGCCCAGCAGCGACTGACCGTGCTGGCGGGCGACCCTGCCGGCTGGCCGAACGGACGGCGTCCGATCGACGACGTCACCGACGTCGCGGTGCAGGTCGTCGGCGGTGCGGCGTTCGCCGGAGCAGGTGACGCGGTCGACGCCAACGACCGGGCCCAGGTCGGCGTCTTCCCGTTCCTCGCCACGCCGCACGACGGGCGCGGCCGCTTCCACGCGAATCCCTAGACGAACTACGCCGGGGCCTGCCTCCGGGCAGGCCCCGGGTCTTACCGAGCCGCCTCGCTCCGAGCGTCCCGTCCGACCTCGTCTACGATCGCTGCGTGGCCGTGCAGGCGCGGATCGACGACGAGGCGGAGTTGCGGGCGGTGCTCGGTCAGCCGGCCGAGCTCGTGGTCGGGAAGATCGCGGACCGGCTGAATGAGCTGACGCGGCAGTTCATCGAGCGCTCGCCCTTCCTGTGCATCGCGACCTCGGGCCCGGGCGGGCGCTGTGACGTCAGCCCGCGCGGCGATCCGGCCGGTTTCGTCCGCATCCTGGACGAGCGGACGCTGCTGCTCCCGGATCGCCCCGGGAACAGGATCGCCGACACCCTTCGCAACATCCTCTGGAACCCGCAGGTTGGGCTCCTCTTCCTCGTTCCCGGCGTGGGCGACACGTTCCGGGTGAACGGGCGGGCGTCGATCGTCGACGATCCCGAGCTGCTCGCCGGCTGCGAGGTCGGGGGATCCGTGCCGGCGCTCGGCATCCTCATCGAGATCGAGGAGGCCTACACGCAGTGCCCGAAGGCGCTCATCCGCTCCGACCTGTGGAACCCGGAGCGCCATGTCGACCGCAGTGATCTGCCGAGCATGGGCGAGATCATGCGCTCCCTCCAGGGCGAGAAAGTCGATCCCGTCGAGTACGACCGGGCCCGGGCCGAGCGCTACGCTCGCCGCGAGGGGCTGTACTGACGCAGGTACCGACGGCAGCTCGAGCGCAGGCCTCTTGACATGGCCGTGAAGCCGGCCGGCCTCGTCCCCCAGGTGGTCCTCTCGGAGGCTGACCTGGCGGAGCGCCGTGAGCGGTTCCCGGCCGGCGCGGCGATCGAGTTTGCCGACCTCGAGGAGCATGGACGGGCTGAGACGCTCGACCGGCTGCGTGACATCGAGCCGGTCTCCTGGGTGCCCGTGCTCGGCGGCTGGCTCGTCACGGGCTACGGGCCGGCCCGCGAGATGCTCGGCGGGCGAGGGCCGTTCACGGTCTGGGCCGAGCCGAATCTCGTGCGGGCATCCCTCGGCGTCATGATGCTGACCTCCGACGGCGCGGAGCACGACCGGCAGCGGCTGCCGTTCGACGAGCCGTTTCGTATGCGAGCCGTGCGCGAGCGTTTCGAGATCCCGGTGTCGGCGCGCGTCGAGGCGCTCCTCGGGGCCGTGCGGCCGCGGGGCTCGTGCGAGCTCGGGCGTGACTTCGCGGCGCCGTTCGCGATCGGCGTTGCAGGCGACATCCTCGGCCTCTCGCTCGACGACGTGCCGAAGATCAGCGGCATCTACGACGCATTCGCCGGCGCCATGGTCTACGACGGCGATCCCGAGCCCCAGCGCCAGGCCGATTCGGCGCGCAAGACGTTCGACGCGATCCTGCTCGGCGAGCTTGCTCGGATGCGCACGACGCCGGACAACTCGATTACGTCAGTGCTCGCGAACGACTCCGCCGTGGAGCTGACGGACGAGGAGGTTGTCGCCCAGCTGCGCGTGATCCTCTTCGGCGCGATCGAGACGGTCCAGTCGATGGTGGTCAACACGACACTGCTCCTGCTCACACATCCCCAGCAGCTCGCGATCGTGCGCGAGGAGCCGGCCACTCTGCCGACCGCGGTCGAGGAGTCGCTGCGCCTGCTCCCGCCGGTGGCGTTCATCGAGCGGTGGACCGCCGAGCCCACCGTGCTCGGCGGCGTCGAGCTCGGCCGAGGCGAGTTCCTCGGCGTCAGCACGGTCGCCGCGAATCGCGACCCGTCCGTCTTCACCGACCCGCTCAGCTACGACGTCAGGCGTGAGAACGCGCGCCACCACCTCGCCTTCAGCTTCGGCCTGCACTACTGCCTCGGCTTCAACATCGCGCGCCTCCAGGGCGCGGTGGCGCTGCGGGCCATGCTCGACGGTCTTCCGGGGCTCGAGCTCGTCGACGCACCCGAGCCGCGTGGCTTCGCCTTCCGTCGTCCCCCGGAGCTTCACGTCTGCTGGAGGTGAGGCTCGGCGCGCGGCGCCTCGGGATGCTGCGTTAGGGTGCTGCGCATGAAGATTGCGAACCTTTCCGGTAGAGCACACCTCGTCGTCGACGGCAGGCTCGTCGACGTCGAGAAGGCGAGCGGCGGGCGCCTTCCCGCCGAACCGATGGACGTGATTCCCCGGCTCGCCGAGCTGGGTGACCTCCCGGTCCCCGACGACGCCCCCGCACTCGACGGAGCCAGCCTCGCGCCGCCGGTGCCGAGCCCCTCGAAGATCCTCGCGATCGGTCTCAACTATCGTGGCCACGCGGAGGAGTCGGGCCTCGAGCTCCCGGACGAGCCGGTCGTCTTCACGAAGCTCCCGAGCGCGCTCTGCGGCGCGACCGACGACATCGTGGTGCCGGGCGGCCGCGTCCGCGTCGACTGGGAGGCCGAGCTCGTCGTCTGCATCGGCAAGGGAGGTCGCCGCATAGCCGAAGCCGACGCGTGGTCTCACGTCGCCGGCGTGACCGGAGGTCAGGACGTCTCCGACCGTGAGGAGCAGTTCCGGGCCCTGCGGCAGTTCACGATGGCGAAGTCGTTCGACACTTACGCGCCGCTCGGGCCGGTGCTCGTGTCGCTCGACGAGCTCGACAACCCCGACGACCTGAAGGTCGAGTGCCGGGTCGACGGCGAGGTCGTGCAGTCGAGCCGAACGAGCGACCTCATCTTCGCGGTGCCCGAGCTGATCGCCTGGATCTCGCGCGTCTGCACGCTCGAAGCGGGCGACCTGATCTATACGGGCACGCCGAGCGGAGTCGGTGACAGCCGGCAGCCGCCGCGGTACCTCGGCGCCGGCAACGTCGTCGAGACCGAGGTCGAAGGTGTCGGCGCGATGCGCAACCCGGTCGTGGCCGGGCCAGACTACGCCTGACCGGCGGCTCCGACTAGCCGCATGTGTAGGGGCCGGATCTCATCCGGCCCGCGCGCCGCCGCGGGGTCGATCGGGCCGGCGCAAGAGCCCGTCGTCTACCCGTCGAGGAGCCGCGAGAGCGCCGACTCGATGTGCCGCCGCATGAGCGCCTCGGCCAAGCCCGGATCGCCGCCCTCGACGGCCGCGGCGATGCGCTCGTGCTCGCCGACGTCGGTGGTGAGCCGGTCGGGCTCCTCGGCCTGCAGCTCGTAGATCGCCTGGGCGAGCCCCGGCACCCAGAGGGCCTCGGCGAGCCGGATCAGGTAGTCGTTCCGGGAGGCTCGGGCCAGCGCGAGGTGGAACGCACGGCTCGCTGCGTAGGCGCCGCGGGTGCTAGAGCTCGCGCGCTGATCGGCGATCGCGGCGCGCAGGGCGGCGAGCTCGGACGTGGGCCGTCGCATGGCCGCGAGACGAGCCGCGCCGGGCTCGAATGCCAGCCGCGCCTCGTAGGCCGAGCGGACGTCCTCGGCGGTCAGGGTCGCCACCGTCGCGCCGCGGTTGGGGTGGAACTCGACGAGGCCCTCGGCGGCGAGCCGACGGAGTGCCTCGCGGAGCGGTGTTCGCGAGACTCCGAGCGCGTCGGCGAGCGCCTCCTGGCGCAGCTTCGCGCCGCGCCCGAGCTCCCCCTCGACGATCCGCCGGCGAACCTCGCCGTAGACCCGATCGACGACGGTCTCGATCCGCAGCGGCTCGACGCTCATGGCGCTGGATACATTATCCGACCGTTTCCACCGTGGCGTTACCGGGGGCGACGATCGGCCGCTGCGGGTTGACGCGACCCAGCCTTCTGCGGCGTGTCGTTGCCCGTGACACTGGCCAAGGCTCGAAGGCTTGACCGCGGAGGGTGGTTGTGTAATGTATCCAGAACTCGTTACTGGAGGAGGCTAGAGCGGTGAGTCCCTGGGTCCGTCTGGCTGCGCCCGACGAGGCGCCGCCGGTCCACGCGATGCGCCCGTTCAGGGTCGGGCCGGAGACGGTCGTCGTCCTCGCGCGCCTCGCAGACGGCTCGCTCGTCGCGTTCGACGACATGTGCACGCACGAGGAGTGCCCTCTCTCGGACGGCGATCTCGAGGACGACAAGGTCGTCTGCTACTGCCACAGCGGTGAGTTCGACGTGCGCACCGGCGCTGTCCTGAAGGGCCCGCCCGAGGATCCGATCCCCGTCTACGAGTTGCTCGAGGAGAATGGGGAGCTCCGCGTCCACATCGACCCCACGGACGCCTAGGTGCTCCCGGCCGGAAATGCCCTCGTGCCCTGGCGGCTGCAGACCGGCGCCGTGCTGCGTCCTCGGTCGCGCCCGTATCCTCCGGATACGAACGCTCCCTGCGTCCTTTCCCGGCTTGCTCTTCGCCGCCAGGGCGATGACTCTATTTTCGGCTGGAAGCAGTAAGCCGAGGAACGACCGATGGCCGTCACCGCCAAGCCCTCCCTCGCCGACATCGACCTGACCGACCTCGACCGCTGGTCGGCGGGCGTCCCCGACGAGTGGTTCGCGCTGCTTCGTCGCGAGGCGCCGCTCTTCTGGCAGGAGGAGCCGGGGGAGGGACGGGGCTTCTGGTCGCTCACGCGCTACGACGACGTGGTCGCCGCCTCGAAGGACTGGGAGACCTACTCGAGCGCCCGGGGCGGGACGTCGCTCATGGACCTGACCCCCGAGCAGATACAGGCCCGCATGTCGATGCTCGACGCAGACCCGCCCTACCACACGCGCCTGCGCTCGATCGTCAACAAGGCGTTCACGCCCCGTGCGATCTCGGCGTACGAGCCGCGGATCCGCGAGCTCGTCCGTGAGATCCTGGAGCGGGCCTTCGAGAAGGACGAGCTCGACTACGTGGCCGACGTCTCCATGGAGACCCCGATGTGGGTGCTCTGCGAGATCATGGGGACGCCGGTCGAGGACCGCCGCCTGCTGATCGCGCTCGGGGACGCGATGCTCGGCAACACGGATCCCGACCTCGCCGGCGAGTTCACGTTCGGGCAGGCAGATCTCAGCGACTACGCGAACCTGCCGTTCTCGAGCCCCGCGGCGCTCGAGATGTTCGAGTACGGGCATCGCCTCGCCGCCGAGCGCCGCGTGCGGCCACGACAGGACATCACGACGCGGCTCATCGAGGCCGACGTCGACGGGGACAGGCTCTCCGAGCACGAGTTCGACCTGTTCTTCCTCCTGCTCGTCACCGCAGGCAACGAGACCACGCGCCACATCATCAGCCACGGCACCCACGCCCTGCTCACGAATCCGCATGAGCGCGACCGCCTCGTGGCCGACCCGTCGCTCGTTCCGACAGCAGTCGAGGAAGTGTTGCGCTGGGGCTCATCCCTTCTGCACTTCCGGCGTACGGCCACCCGCGACGTCGAGCTCTACGACGGCGTGATTCGCGAGAACGACAAGGTGCTGCTGTGGTACATCTCCGCGAATCGCGACGAGAGCCAGTTCCCCGATCCGCTCCGCTTCGACGTGGGGCGGACACCGAACCGTCACGTCGCCTTCGGGCTCGGCGGCCCGCACTTCTGTCTGGGCGCACACCTCGCGCGCCTCGAGCTGCGAGTCTTCCTCGAAGAGCTGCTTCCGTATCTGCCGCGTCTCGAGCTGACAGGCGAGCCGGAGCGGCTCCGCTCGAACTTCTTCCACGGCATCAAGCGGATGCCCGTCGCCTACCGCCGGCCGTGACGGCTGCCGCGGAGGTCGACCGCAAAGCAGCCTTCCGCCGCTGCGTCGGCGCGTTCCCGACCGGGGTCTGCGTGGTCGTTGCCGAGCACGAGGGCCACCCGGCCGGCATGACGCTGAACAGCTTCACGTCCGTGTCGCTCGACCCGCTCCTGGTCCTCGTCTCGCTCGCGCACGGGACTCGAACGCTGAACACGGTCCGTGGCGCCGGCCGCTTCGCGGTGAGCATGCTGCACCGGGGCCAGCATGCCGTGGCCGTGGACTTCGCGAGCCGCGGCGCCGTCTTCCCCGAGCTCCACGTCAGCAGAACGGCCGACCGCTACCTCGTCGTGCGCCATGCGCTCGCGTGGCTCGCCTGCGAGGTGGACGGCATGGTCGCTGCCGGAGATCACGATGTCGTGATAGGGCGCGTCGCCGACTTCGACTCGTCGGCCGGCCAGCCGCTCGTCTTCTACGCCGGGCAATTCGGCGGTGTTGCCGCCGACACCGCAGCCCCGGCGGGCTTCACGGCCTTCCTGGACGAGGGAATCGGCTGGTGAGCGCTCGCCGTGTCCGTGTCGAGGCGGACGGTCGGCCCGAGTGGGGTCGCCTCGCCGGCGACGAGATCGTGCTCGACTCGGGCACCCGGCTGGTAGAAGCCGAGGCGACGTACCTCGCCCCGGCCGAGCCGACGAAGATCGTCGCCGTCCACCTCACCTACCGCTCCCGCATCGAGGAGTACCGCGCGCGAACGCCCGCCGAGCCCTCGTACTTCCTGAAGCCTCCGACGACGCTCAACGGCCACCGCAGCACGATCGCGAAGCCGTCCGGATCGCGGTTCCTCAACTACGAGGGCGAGGTGGCGGCCGTGATCGGCCGGCGTATGAAGGGCGTGCCGATGGAGGAGACGCTCGCGTACGTCGCCGGGTTCTGCTGCGCGAACGACGTCGGGCTGCACGACTTCCGCCACGCCGACCGCGGCTCGATGCTGCGGGTCAAGGGCCAGGACGGCTTCCTCCCCCTCGGCCCCGAGCTAGTGCCGCTCTCCGAGTGGGATCCCTCCGACTACACGCTGCGCACGTACGTCAACGGCGAGATCGTCCAGGAGGCGACGGCCGACGACGTCATCTGGCCGGTTCAGTACCAGCTGGCGGACCTCTGCCGCCTGATCACGCTGGAGCCCGGAGACGTCGTACTGACAGGCACTCCGGCGAACTCCCGCCCCATGGAGGCCGGAGACGTCGTCGAGGTGGAGGTGACGGGCCTCGGGCGGCTCCAGAGCACCGTCGTCGAGTGGGAGGTCGATCTCGCCGGGCCGGGAGAGCAGCCGCAGGTCTCCGCGAACACCCTGCACGTCGCGCTCGCACTCTCCGAGGACGAGGCCGAGCGCCTCGTCGCCGAAGGAAAGGTCCCATGATGCGACTGCACCGAATCGACCACGTCTGCCTTCGCGTCCACGACCTGGACGAAGCCGCCGCTCGGTGGGCTCTCCAGTTCGGGCTGATCGAGCGCTCTCGCGAAAGCGGCCGCGCGTTGCTCGCCTGCAACGACGAGCCCTACTGCCTCGAGCTCGTGGAGGCCGGCGAGCCGGGCCACGACCATGCCGGCTTCGAGCTCGGCCCCGACTGCCCGCTCGACGACGCGAAAGCGCATCTCGAGTCGAAGGCCGTGCCATGGGAGGAGCGCGAGGGCTGCCTCTTCGTGTCGGACCCCGACGGGCGCGGTGTCCAGCTCATGCCGTACCGCCCGCCGGCGACCGAGGTCGATCGCTGGCCGCAGCATGCCCGGCCCTCGACGAGCGTCCACCTCGGCGGCCCGCGGAAGCTCGGGCACGTCAACTGCCTGACAGGCGCGATCCAGGACTGCACGGTCTTCTACCGGGACGTGCTCGGCATGCGGGTCAGCGACTGGCTCGATGACGGCGGCGTGTGGTTCCACATCAACTCGGAACACCACGTCATGGCGCTCGTGGACAGGGGCTACGCCCACTTCCACCACTTCGCCTTCGAGACGGTGGACATCGGGAAGATGCGCGACATGCTCGACCACGTCGCCCGCCACGGCCGCTGGCTCGGGTGGGGCCCGACGCGTCACGGCATCGCGGGCAACATCGCAAGCTACGTGCGCATCGTCGAGGAAGCCTGCTTCGTCGAGCTGTACTGCGACATGGAGCAGCTCCAGGAAGACCACGTCCCCCGCGTGTACCCGGACGATCGCTACTCCTCGAATACCTGGGGCCCGCTGCCGCCGCGGTCGTACTTCCGCTTCGACGCGGAGGCGATCGAGTACGAGCGCCAGAGCCTCGAGACCCTCGGCAACCAGCTCCCCCCGGCGAAAGTGAAGGTATGACGACCACCGAGACAGCCCCGAAGATCCGGGCGCGCACCGGCAAGCAGTACCTCGACGAGCTCGGCCGCGACGAGCGCGAGCTCTGGCTGAACGGCGAGCGGATCACGAACCCGCTCGAGCATCCTCTGCTCGCTTCCGGAGCGGAGTCGATCGCCCGCGTGTTCGATCTTCAGCACGAGCACCCCGACGAGATGCTCGTCCCCTCGCCCGACGACGGAGCGCTCGTAAACGCCACGCACCTCATTCCGCGCGCGAAGGAGGACCTCGAGCGCCGCCGCGGCGCGATCGAGATCACCGCGGGCGCCACCGCAGGGATGATGGGGCGCACCCCCGACTACCTCAACGTGACCTTCGCGTGCTTCGCGGGGCGCGCCGACGTGTGGGCCAGGCGGGGCAACGAGCAGCGCGCGGAGAACCTCGTCGCCTACCAGAAGGAGATGCGCGACCGCGATCTCTCGACGACACACACGATCATCAACCCGCAGGTCGACCGCTCGAAGCCGGAAGCAGAGCAGGCCGCCGGCGAGGTTGCGCTGCACAGGGTCGGCGAGACCAGCGAGGGGATCGTCGTACGCGGTGCCCGGATGCTCGCGACACTTGCGCCATTCGCCGACGAGCTGGCCGTCTATCCGGGGTCGGACATCCGGCCCCAGGACGGCGACTACGCGCTGGCGTTCGCAATCCCGATGGGAACGTCCGGTCTCAAGTTCGTCTGCCGGGACACGTTCGCGAAGAGCCGCAGCCACTTCGACTATCCGCTCTCATCGCGCTTCGACGAGATGGACGCAGTCGCGATCTTCGACGACGTCGTCGTGCCCTGGGATCGCGTCTTCCTCTGCGGAGACACGATCGGCTATTCGGAGGTCATCTCCGACACGGGCTGGCGAGGCCACATCATGCACCAGGCGTTCACGCGCGCCCACACGAAGCTCCTGTTTGCGTTCGGCCTCGGCCACCTGATCGCCAACACGACCGGCGTCGTGCGCTTCGACCACATCCAGGAGAAGCTCGGGCAGATCTGGAACATGGTCGAGCTGACGCGGTCGGCCATCGTCGCCGCCGAGGCCGGCTCCGGGCTGGACGACGGCGGGGTCTGGTATCCGGACGACCGCCCGTTCCTCTGCCTGCGCGGCGAGATGCCGAAGTGGATGCCGCACGTGAACGAGCTGCTGCAGCTGATCGGCGGAGGCGGCTTCATGTGCACGCCTTCGGAGGCGGACGTGAAGGGCCCCATTGCCGACCTGATCGCGAAGTACTTCCAGGCCGCCGGCGCCGACGCCGAGCGGCGCATCCGGCTGTTCCGGCTCGCCTGGGACTTCGTCGGCTCCGATCTCGGCGGCCGCGGCGAGCTCTACGAGCGCTTCTACCTGTCCGACTCCTACCGCATGACCGGGCTCGCCTACAACCTGGCCGACAAGACCCGCGCCGTCGAGCTGGTAGAGCAGTTTCTGCATGACTGAGGTCCTGCAGGAGCTGCTGTGTAGGGGCCGGATCTCATCCGGCCCGAGCGGGCGCCGGCGGCGACCGTTGCCCAAGGAGCCGACGGCATGACGCTTCGGGGGTACTCGCTGCCGCGCTCCCCGGAGGGACGGGCGAGCCTCGTGCCGCCTCCGCCCTGGCACTACGTCGGCGACTTCATCGTGCTCGAGTTCTGGGCCGACCCGGATGCCGTTGCGGCAGTTCTGCCGCCCGGCCTCGAGCCCTACGCGGAAGACCCCGGCCGCGCCGCGGCGCTCTTCGTCGACTGGCAGTCGTGTACGGATTCTCACGACGAGCTGCTCGACCCGGCGCGCAGCCAGTACAAGGAGTTCTTCATCGTCGTCAACGCGGTGCTCGACGGCGAGCACGTGACGACGTGTCCGTACATCTGGGTCGACCGGGACTTCGCGCTCGCCCGCGGCTGGGTCCAGGGCTTCCCGAAAAAGCTCGGCTCGGTCTGGATGACGCGCAGCTACGGGCTCGACTGCCTCGCCGACCCCGGCCTGCGCGCCGGCGCGGCCTACGGCGGAACGCTCGCGGCGAACGACCGGCGCCTGGCGCAGGGAGCCGTGACGCTCGAGCGCCTCTCCGAGTCAGGCCCGACGCACAACGACCCGGCGCTCGTCAACGTGCGCCATTTCCCGCGGCTTGCCGCGGGACAGCACGACGACCCGGCCGTCCACGAGCTCGTCCGGGCGCGCAGCCGCGACCGCTCGATCTCCGAGATCTGGGAGGGGCGGGCGACCCTCGAGCTCTTCGAGGCCCCGAACGAAGAGCACACGGCGCTCGCGCCCGTACGGATGGGCAAAGGGTTCCGGTTCACGTTCGCCTACACGGTCGACGATCTCGCTACCGTGAAAGCGTTCTGAGAGCTCGCTTCAAGAACGAAGCACGATGCCGCCGGGCTGCGCTGGGCGGCGCGTCGCCGTGTCCTCGGTCGCGCACGTATCCTCCGGATACGCACGCTCCCTGCGTCCTTGCGTCGCATCCGCCCATCGCACCCCGGCGACGTGTCTTCATTCTGAAACGAGCTCCATGAGCGCAACGGCCATGGACAATCGGGTCGAGGTCGCCGGCGTCTCCGTCTCGACCGACCACTTCATCGGCGGCGAGCGGGTCGCGTCCGCAGAGCGCTTCGAGGACAGCTCGCCGATCGACGAGCGCCTGCTCGCCGAGGTGTCTCGAGCGGGGCCGGAGGAGGTCGACCGCGCCGTCCTCGCCGCGCATGACGCTTTCCCCGCCTGGTCGGCGCTCGGCCCGGCGGGCCGCGCCGACTACCTGAGACGGCTCGGCGACCTCATCGATGCGAACGTCGAGCGCCTCGCTGCCGTCGAGTGCGAGGACATGGCGATGCTGCTGCGCTCGCTCCGAGCCCGCGTCATCGCCCGTGGGGCGCGGAACTACCGGGCCTACGCCGATCTTGCCGCCGCCTACGAGGAGCGGGACTGGCGCTCCAACGGCACCTGGAACCGCGTGCAGCGGATGCCCGCGGGGCCGGTCGCGGTGATCACACCGTGGAACGCCCCCTTCATGCTTTCGACCTGGAAGACGGCCCCTGCCCTGGCTGCCGGCTGCACGGTCGTGCTCAAGCCGGCGGAGTGGTCGCCGCTCTCGTGCTCGCTGCTCGCCGACCTCGTCGCCGAGGCGGGGCTGCCACCCGGCGTATTCAACGTCGTTCAGGGGATCGGCGAGGAGGCAGGCGCCGCGCTCGTCGCCCACCCGCTGATCCGTCGTGTCTCGTTTACCGGCTCGCCCGAGACGGCGCGTCACATCGGCGTCGCGGCGGCCCGCAACATCGTTCCGTTCACCGGCGAGCTCGGCGGCAAGAACCCCTTCGTCGTGTTCGAGGACGCCGACGTCGACGCGGCCGCGCGCAAGGCGGCCGGCCAGTACGACGACGCGGGCCAGGTGTGCCTCGCCGGCACGCGCCTCCTCGTCCAGGACAGCATCCGCGACGTCTTCCTCGAGAAGTTTCACCTTCATGCCGACGAGCACGTCCTCGGGGACCCGCGAGACGACCGGACCACCGTCTCGCCGCTCATCCACCCCGAGCACCTCGCCCGCGTCGAGGGCTTCGTCGAGCGAGCACACGAGGCCGGCGACCGCGTCGTGCGCGGCGGCAAGCCCTCGGACCTCGGCGGGCTCTGGTACGAGCCGACGCTCGTCGAGCCGCACTCGAACGACGCCGAGATCGTGCAGCGCGAGGTCTTCGGGCCCGTGCTGACGATCCAGAGCTTCCGCGACGAGGCCGACGCCGTCGAGCTCGCGAACTCGACCGAGTACGGGCTTTCGGCGATCCTGTACACGGGCTCGACCGGCCGGGCCGACCGCGTCGGTCGCGCGATCCGAGCGGGCACGGTGTGGGTCAACTGCTTCCTGGTGCGCGACCTCACCGCTCCGTTCGGCGGCTGCGGGATCAGCGGCGTGGGCCGCGAGGGCGGCAACCACGCGCTCGACTTCTACAGCGATCTGAAGACGCTGCAGATCCTCGACGGCTCGACGGCGTAGTCCTCGGGCGCAGATTCACCGGGTGGTGTGAGCGGGCGTTCGACGTCGCCTAGGACGAGGCGAGCATCGATCGCGACTCCGCGCGGGCCTCGCGCCACCACACGAGCTCGTACGTGTGCAACGCCAGCCAGACGGCGGTGACGAGCGCCAGCGCGGCGAGTGCCGGGACAACCATCGCGAGCGGGAGCAGGAGGACGAGCAACAGCGCGGCGACGAAGCGGCCGCGGCTGAGCCGCACCCGCCGTTCGATCCGAATCCGGATCGCCGAGTATGTGAGCAGGTAGAGCGCGCTCCCGCCGCAGAGCGCGAATGCCGTGACCAAGTCGAGCTCCTCGCCGACGTGCGCGACGATGTCCTTCATCGCGAACGCGAACAGCACGATGCCGACGATCATCGGAAAATGCGCGTACGTGTACGCGTCGCGGGCAAGCGCCACGCGTTCCGCGCCCTGGAGGTCGCCCAGCATCCGCTCGCCGCGGACCGAGAAGAAGTCGAAGTACGCGAGCCAAAACGAGGTGGCGATGAGGAGCCCGAGGATCGCGGCCACGACCTCGCCCAGCCCAATGCCGATCCCGGTCGCGCCGATCCCGATCGAGATGAACGCCTCGCCGAGCGCGATGATCAACACGAGGCCGTGGCGCTCCGCGAAATGCGACGGGTGCAGTCGCCACCCCGTCAACCCGCTCAGCACGGCGCCGACGTACGTGCTCGCGAGCGCAGCGACCCAAAGCCAGATACGCGCGCCGTCCGTGAAGCCCGCGACGAGGATCAAGGTCGCGCCGAGCAGCGTCCACGGCGCGAGCCGGAGCACGGCGCCGAGCAGGTCGCGGTTGCCGCGGCCGGCGAGAGCATAGAGCGCCAGGTGCATCGTGCAGACAACGAGGAAGGCGGTGCCGAAGAGCACGCCCTCGTCGGTGAACACGCCCGGCACCACGAGCGCCGCGACGAACATCGCGATCAGCGCGACGAGCATCGCTGCACCGACCACGCCCTCCTCGGGGTCGACGATGTTCATCAGCCACGCGTAAGCCGACCACGCCCACCAAAGCGCGGCCAGCACGAGCACGCCGCGGCCGATGCCGGCAAACGTGGGATCGTCGGCGAGCAGCGTCGCGACCTGCGTGAACGCGAACACGAAGACGAGGTCGAAAAAGAGCTCTCGCGGCGTGACACGGTGCTCGCGCTCGACAGCCGTCGCGGCCACCCTCGCGACCTTACCCCGCGCTCTGCGAAGACGCAACGCCGGAAGGGCCCACGCGAACAGGGGCCTGGGCGTCGGCAGCGGTAGCCGCCTCTACCGGTCTAGTGCTGTGTCTACAGGCGCGCTCGAGCTTTGCCCTGGGGCTCGGGTCCCAGGGCTTCCGTTGAAGGGTATGAGGCGATCGGGAAGTCCGGTCAGCCGGTGAAGGCCCGCTTGGCCGCTTCGTCGAACGGCGTCAACTCGAAGGGCAGGAGCCTGCGCAATCGCTCCTCGCGTGCGACCGTCGGGCTCTTCAGGCCCTCGATCAGGGGGCGGGCGACCGAGGCGTTGACCGGGGTGACGAGATGAAGCCAGAGCGACGACAACTGCGGTGTGAGCACCGGTACCTCGAGGAGCCTCGGCCGGCGTCCGCGCAGCTGGGCGATTCGCTCGATCATCTGCCGGTAGGTCATCACCTCAGGCCCGCCGACGTCGAAGCTCTGGCCGAGCGTGGCCGCGTTCCCGCAGACGCCGGCGAGGTAACGGCCGACATCGTCGAGTGCGACCGGCTGAGTCGGCGTCGAGACCCAGCTCGGCATGATCATCGCCGGCAGCCGATCGACGAGCGCGACAATCGTCTCGAAGGCCGCGCTCCCCTTGCCGACGATCATGGCGGCGCGCAGCGTCGTGACTGGAACGGATCCCGCAGCCAAACGCTGTCCCGTCTCTCGTCGGCTACGCAGATGCGGTGACGCGGTCGGGTCATCGTCGCCGAGCCCGCCGAGATAGACGATCTGTCCAACGCCGGCATGCTCGGAGGCGGTCGCGACGTTCTCCGCCGCCGCACGATCCTGGCGCTCGAAATCTCGAGAGCCGAGTGAATGGACGAGGTAGTAGACGACCTCTGCTCTCTCGACGGCGCGCGCGACGTCCTCGGCGGAGCTCGCGTCGCCCTCGACCCAGCGGATGCGGGGGTCCGCCTCCTGCGCGGAGCGCGAAACGGCGACGAGCTCGTGCTGGGCCGTGAGCAGCGGCACCAGCGTGCGGCCGACGACTCCCGTCGCGCCGAAGACCGCAATCCTCACGTGCCGGCCCTCGAGGCGAGCAGATCGAAGTAGCGGCGGCTCACCGCGGCATGGAACGGGCTTTGGCCCTTGGCGTAGAGCGCACCCGTCCACCACGGCGCACCGGCTCGCGCCGCGAGGCGAGGAAGGTACTCCTCGACCATGACGCTCAGCTCGACTTCGTCGCCGGCCCGGCGTTGCGCGAGCATGACCGATCCGCCGGCGCGCAACGCGAGCAGACCTCCCTGGATCGAGTACCGGCACGAAACGAGGTCGTCGGAACACGCGAGCTCGGCCGGACCGAAACAGAAGAGGGTCGCACCGCCCAGCAGAACAAGCCGACCGCTCTCCGCGCTCCAGCGCGCGCGAACGCCGCCGCGTGTGAAGCCACCGACGGCTTGCCAGTACGCCAACCCGAGCCACCGAGCGCCAGACTCCGAGTGCTCGACAAGCGGCTCGCGAGCGAGCACGCGTTGCCTGGACTCGAAGGCCCCGGATTCCAGCACACGCTCGTTCGTCTCCCAGCCGTGGAACACCAGCCGAACGGTATCGGCGCGTCGCAGGAGGTTGCGCCGAGGTCGAAGCGCAGCGAGCTCCGACTAGGCTTCCTTGCGTGCACCGCCGCAACATCGCGTCGCCGGCGTTCGAGTACGACAACGACGATCCAGAGGGCTTCCAGTCTGGGATGCTCCGGTTCGGGAAAGAGCTTGGTGCCCAACGGACGGGCACGACCGTCTACGAGCTTCCGCCCGGCCAGTCGATCTGCCCGTACCACTACGAGTACGGCGAGGAGGAGTGGCTGATCGTCCTGCAGGGACGACCGACACTTCGGCACACCGACGGAAGTGCCGAGCTCGCGCCCTGGGACGTGGTGTTCTTCCCGCCCGGCCCAGCCGGCGCTCACGGCGTTCGCAACGACACGGATGAAACCGTGCGCGTCCTCATGTACTCGACTGTCAGCACTCCCGCTGCGAGCGTCTATCCCGACAGCGACAAGGTGGCCGTCTGGACCGGCAATACCGACGACGACGTCATCGTCCACCGGGCAAGTAGCGTCGACTACTGGTCCGGTGAGACCGGTTGATTTTCGGGTCGCCGACGACGCGTCGGTGACGATCCCGGGTGGCCCCCGAGGGCGCGCAAGGCCCCGTGGCGGTCAATCGTCGCGCAGGAAGCGCTCGACGAGCCCGCTCGCGTGCTCCTTGTCGGCCAGCAGGTAGGCGAGAGCGGTCATGCGGAACGAGTCCTGCAGGTAGAAGCGCTCGTAGAGCTCGCCCCGCCCCGCGAGTGTCGAGCCGACGAAGTCCCAGGCGAGGCGGAACGTGCGGATGCGCCGCTCGGCGCCGGCGCCCCTGGCCTGGAAGTACGTCTCGATGTCGGCGCGGCGCGGCCCCTCCCAGTCGGCCTTCGACGGCGTCGCCATGAAGCCACCGCCGCCGACGAGCTGGATCAGCTCGATCGCGCGCGGGATCCACTTCGGCATGAGACCGCGCAGGGCGACGAGCGAGCGCTCGTCGGGTACCCAGTCGTCCGACCCCTCGGCGCGATACGACCCCGCCTCGGCGGCGATGACGCCGGCGCGGGTCATCTCGAGCATCGACCAGAGCTCGCCGAGCTTCTCCTGTACGTGGTCGAACGAGTTGACGCCGGTCATGTCGGCGATCGTGTGGGCGAGGCCGAACGCGAACTCGAGCTTGGCCCAGGCGCGGGTCATCGCCTGGTGGACGATGTGAGCCCGCCAGTGCGAGTCTGTGATGACCTCCGAGTGGAGCGTCGGATCGCCGTCGAGGAAGACGCGGTCCCACGGGACGACGACGTCGTCGAAGATCGCGACCGCGTCCATCTCGTCGAAGCGAGTCGAGAGCGGGTAGTCCCACGCGTCGCGCTGACTCGAGAAGGAGTCGCGACACAGGAAGCGCAGGCCGGGCGTCGCCATCGGGATCGCGAAGCAGATCGCGTAGCGGGCGTCCTGGAGCCGCAGGTCGGAGCCCGGGTAGACCGTGAGCTCGTCGGCGAACGGCGCCAGCGTCGCGAGCATCCGTGCGCCGCGCACGACGATCCCCTCCGCCGTCTCGCCGACCTTGTGCAGCGCGACCTCGCCGCCCGCCTGCTCCGCCTCCGGTACCGAGCGATCGACCTGCGGATTCACGAGCGTGTGCGTCGTGCAACGATCCTCGTCGCGCATCCGGCGCTGGAAGGCCACGATGTTCTCGGCCCCGCGCTCGTTGCCGTAGCGGGCCCAGACGTCGGCGCGCGCCGCGAAACAGGCGAACGTGTAGTTGAGGTAGTCGGGGGTGCGGCCCATCATCCCTGCCGTCTCCTCGGCGATCCGCTTCGAGGCCTGGCGCCGCCGCTCCAGATCCTCGCGTGCGGTCGGCTGGACGTGCGTGACGTTCACCGGTTGCCCCGTGTCGGGGGAGGGCATCAGGAAGACCTCCGGCTCCTCGTGCTGAAGGTCGAATACTCGTGCGAGCGCGCGAGCTGCCCCGGCGAGCTTCGGATGGGCCGTCGGATCGTCGATCTGCTCGCCCTCGAGCCACAGCTCGCGACCACCGCCGCGAAGGCCGTCGAGGAACTGCTCGCCGGTGCGCGCCCCGGTCGAGGTCTGCGCCATGCGGTATTCCTATCCGAATGCGACTCGAGGGTCTGGTCGCCCTCGTCACCGGGGGCGGGAGCGGCATCGGTGCGGCGACCGCGCGCCGGTTCGTGGCGGAGGGAGCGGCCGTCGTCGTCACGGGCAGGCGACCGGAGCCGCTCGAGCAGCTCGCCCGGGAGATCGGTGCGCTCGCTGTGCCGGGCGACGCGACCAGCGCCGAGGACGTCCGCCGCGCCGTCTCGGCAGCGGTCGAGCGCTACGGCGGGCTCGACATCCTCGTCGCGAACGCGGGTGGCGCCGGCACACCGGCGGCCGGCGAGACGGACGACGAGGCCTGGCGCGGCGCGATCGAGTCCAACCTGACGAGCGCGTTCCTCGCGGCCCGCGAGGCGCTCCCGACGATACTCGCCCGAGGCGGCGGCTCGATCGTGGTCGTCGCGTCCGAGGCCGCGCTCGTGGCGCCTCCCGATCTTGCCGGCTACACGGCCGCCAAGACGGCGCTGCTCGGGCTCACGCGCTCCCTCGCGGTCGACTACGGCCCTCGCGGTATTCGTGCGAACGCCGTGTGTCCCGGCTGGGTGCGCACCGGGATGGCAGACGGACAGATGGACATCCTCGCCGCCGCTCGCGGCCTCACGCGCGACGAGGCCTACGAGGTCGCCTGCGCGCCTCTCCCGCTCGGCCGTCCCGCCGAGCCGGAGGAGATTGCCGCCGTCTGCCTCTTCCTGGCCTCTGGCGAGGCGTCGTTCCTCACGGGCGCGGTGCTTCCCGTCGACGGCGGCGCGACGGCCGTCGACGTCGGCACGCTGGCGTTCCGACCCGACTGAGGCGAATGCTGCGCATTCGCTGAAGGGAATGCATTGCATTCCCCGGGCGAACGCATTGAATTCCCCAGCTACGTGGCGAAGCCCGGCTGAGCCGGGAAGAGGACGGGGCGGGCTGTCGGAAGCGTGAAGCCGGCTGCCGCTCCGAGGAAGAGCGGCGCCTCGTAGGCCTGCTCGACGGCTCCCGGGTCGAGGCCGCTCGCGCTCGCGATGTCCTGGCCTCCGAGGATCACGGCGCTGGGCGGCGGAACGGCGAGAGGTGCCGCCGCTCCGACCGGGCTCGAGTCGCGCCGCGCGTTCCAGGCGACGAGGTATTCGTACGGGTTGACGACGCCGTCGTAGCCGAGGCCGAGCAGCGCCGTGGGGTGGATCTCGAAGTGGAGGTGGTACGGCGTGCCCACTGCATCGCCGGTGGCGCCGACGAAGCCGAGCACGTCCCCCGCCTCGACCCGTGCCCCGTTGACCGCGAGCGGCGAGTAGGCGGAGAGGTGCGCGTAGTAGTACTCGTTGCCCTGGCCGTCACGCAGCCAGAGGCGGTGACCGCCGACGTCGTTCCAGCCGACCAGGAAAAGCGTGCCGTCGCTCACCGCGAGAACGGGTGCGCCCAGCGCTGCGAAGATGTCGTTACCGTGATGCCAGCCGGTCGTGGCTCTCGGCGCGCCGAAGTCGTCCGAGTACGAGGCCGGGCCCCAGACCGGGAAGACGTAGCCCTGACCTGTGATCTGTGGCTGCACGCCCGGCGGCGGGTCGCGGACGATGGCAGGCACCTCGGTAGGGCTCGCGCCGGGCGGCTCCGGGTCCGGCTCTCTCGGGATCGACGGCCCGGACGGCTCGGACGGCCCGGACGGCTCGGGCGTCGCGCCGGGCTCCTGCTGCTGGTCCGGGTTGTCAGGCGGCGTGGTCGGCTCGGGCGGAGGCGGCGGAGCGGGCATCTGGGCGGCCGCCTCCGCGTACCCGACGAGGATCTCGCTTCCGGCGGGCAGGCCTCCGTGGTCGGCGGTGAGGATCACGTGCATGCCGGTGACGAAGCCGCGGATCCCGTGCCCATCGGCGTCGTCCTGCACCACGGCCTGCTCGAGGAGCACGGCGTAGCCCCAGTCCCCGAGGTCGATGCGGGCGTTGGCGAAGGCATCGACCGGCTGGCCGTTGACGACGAGGCCCTCGATTCGGGAGCTCCCGAAGCCGCCGTCAGTGCCTTCCTGGGTCGCCGAGGACTCGACGTTCACCTCGACGAGGCCGGCCGTGATCTCGCCCCCGAAGAGTGCGAGCTGGCGCACGCTCGCCGTCCCGGTGGCGCGAGGCGTGGAGCCGGGCCCCGTGCGCGTACCCGTGTGCGTCGAGGAGGCGGTCACGGCGGAGCCGTCGCCGGGCCACGCAACCCCGGCCTGTGACGCGCTCGCATTCGGCGGAGAGGAGGCCACCGCGACGGAGACGCCGTCTTGCCCGGGCACGCGAACGATGAGGGCGATCGCGGTCGAGGACGCCCGCGGCGCCGTTGCCGAAGAGGCTGGTAGAGCGCTCGCGAGGGCGGCCAAGAGCGCCGCCGCGAGCGCGGCGAGGTGCCATCTGGTCACCTGAGGAGGGTAGCGAGAACGCCGGCGCGTCGCGAGCGGGCTGCACTGCTGTGGTATCCATTCCGGCAGCCAGACCAACCCGGAGGGAGACACCCGATGGCCCAGACGGATTCGGAGACCCTGTCCCTGATCGAGGGGCTCCTGAAGGAGCAGCGCACGTTTCCTCCGACGGAGGAGTTCCGGCGCTCGGCGATCATCCAGGACGACGCCGTCTACCGGGAGGCCGAGGAGGACTTCGAGGGCTTCTGGGCACGTCTCGCAGACGAGTTCATCGAGTGGTACCGCAAGCCGGAGAAGCGCCTCGAGTGGACTCCGCCGCACTGCACCTGGTTCGAGGACGGCGAGCTGAACGTCGCGTACAACTGCCTCGACAAACACGTGGCGGCGGGCCGGGGAGACCATGTGGCCTACCACGCCGTCGGCGAGCCGGCCGGAGACACCCGCGATCTCACCTACGCCGACCTGCTGGCCGAGGTGTGCCGGCTCGCGAACGGGTTGCGGAAGCTCGGAATCCGCAAGGGGGATCGCGTCGGCCTCTACATGGGGATGGTGCCCGAGCTTCCGATCGCGATGCTCGCGTGCGCGCGCATCGGCGCGCCCCACATGGTCGTCTTCGGCGGCTTCTCGTCGGACTCGCTCGCCGAGCGGCTTCGCGACTCCGGAGCGAGGCTCCTGATCACGCAGGACGAGGGCTGGCGCAAGGGCGGAAAGGTGCCGCTGAAGGTGAACGCGGACGTTGCCGGCGAGTCCGCACCGGCCGTCGAACGACTCGTCGTTCTCCGCCGCACCGGCGATCCCGTGCCCTGGAACGAGAGTCGCGACGTCTGGTGGCACGACCTCGTAGAAGGCGAGCCGGAGACGTGCGAGCCGGAGCGCATGAACGCGGAGGACACGCTCTTCCTCCTGCACACGTCTGGCTCGACGGCGAAGCCGAAGGGTGCGCTGCACACGTCAGCCGGCTACCTCCTGCACGCCTCCGTGACACACAAGTGGATCTTCGACATCCACGACGACACGATCTGGTGGTGCGCCGCGGACGTGGGCTGGGTGACCGGCCACTCGTACATCGTGTACGGGCCGCTGAACAACGGATGCACGTCGGTCCTCTACGAGGGCGATCCCTCCCACCCCGACTGGGACCGCCACTGGGAGATCGTCGAGCGTTACGGCGTCAACTCGTACTACACCGCCCCGACGCTCATCCGCTCGTTCGTGAAGGTCGGCGACGAGTATCCGCGGCGCCATGATCTCTCTTCCCTGCGCGTGCTCGGCACGGTCGGGGAGCCGATCAACCCGGAGGCGTGGGTTTGGTACTGGAAGGTGATCGGCGGCGAGCGCTGCCCGATCGTCGACACGTGGTGGCAGACGGAGAACGGCGGCATCCTGATCTCACCGCTGCCGGGCGTCGTGACCACGAAGCCCGGGTCGGCGACGATCCCCTTCCCCGGCATTGCTCCCGAGATCGTGGACGAGCAGGGCAACCCGGTAGAGCGTGGTACCGGCGGCTTCCTCGTGATCAAGCGTCCGTGGCCCGGGATGTTCCGGACGCTGTTCGGCGACGACGAGCGCTACGTCTCCACGTACTTCTCGAAGTACGGCCCGGACATCTACGTGACCGGCGACGGCGCGAAGCAGGACGAGGACGGCTACTACTGGCTGATGGGTCGGATCGACGACGTCATCAACGTCGCCGGCCACCGACTCTCGACGACCGAGATCGAGTCCACGCTCGTCGGTCACCCGGCGGTGGCAGAGGCAGCCGCAACCGGCGCCTTCGACCCGGACAAGGGCCAGCGCATCGTCTGCTTCGTGCTGCTGAAAGCAGGATTCGAGCCGAGCGACGAGCTCTCGGTCGAGCTGCGCGAGTGGGTGGCGGAGCGAATCGGCAAGATCGCGCGGCCGGCGGCCGTCCTGTTCGGCGACGATCTGCCGAAGACGCGCTCGGGGAAGATCATGCGCCGGCTGCTGAAGAACATCGCCGAAGGTGACGAGCTCGGCGATACCACGACCCTCCGGGATCCGGCGATCGTCGATGACCTGAAGCACAAGGCCGACCGGGCGCTCGGCCGTACGACCTAGCGGCTCCGTGCGCGTCCCGAGGGCGTGGACGGGATGGCTGCTCGGAGCGTGCGTGCTCGGAGTGGCAGGCGTAGCGGCGGCCGATGCCCTGCGGGCCGGCAGCCCTCCCGCCTCCGTTCCGTCCACCCCTACGAGCGCGCGCGGAGAGGCTCTGAGCGGGCCGCTCGTGCCTCAACCCGGCCTTCTCGCCGGCTCGCTCACCATTGTCGCGGCCGAGACCTGCGGGCTCGCGAGGCTCGATCTGGCAAGCGTCGTCCTCCACGAGATCGGCGCGACGAGCTGCGATCTCTGGGCCGCGCCTGACGGCGAGCTGGCGCTCGTCTCGGTCGCGCGCCGCGGAAGCCGCTACGAGCTCTGGCTCGCGGAGCTCGGAGACGCGCCGCGGCTGATCCGGCCGCTCGGGCCCGCACGCGGTGAGCCGAGCTGGGCGAGCGACGCAACGCGTGTCGCGTGGTGCACGCCGGACGGGACTACTCGCGTGCTCGCTCTGGCCTCGGGCCGCGAGCAAGCCGTGGTGGGTTGCATGCCGCGTTTCGCCGCCGACGAGAGCGTGCTGACGCGACGCGATCGCTCGATCGGCCCGGGCGTCCTTCGGGACGGCCGGCTGGTGCTCGACGAGGAAGATCTCGCGCGCGGCTTCGCGACCGCGATCGGCCGTATCGACGTGCTCGGCCTGGCTCAGGACGACGACGGCTTGCTCGCGGTCGCCGTCGCAAGGCTGGGCCGAAGCTCCGCGGAGGCCGTCGTCGAGCTCTGGCGCGACGGGGGCCTCGTCGCGTCGCACGCGCTGCCGCTGCGGGTCGTGCCGGGGATCGGGGCCTTCGGCGAGCTGCTTCGCTTCAGTCCAACGGGGGACGAGCTCGCGGTCGGCTTCTCGCGGCCGGCCTTCGGTCTCATGGTGCTCGATCTGCGCTCGGGGCGCGTCGTGCGGGACATGACTCCGACCCGGGGCTTCGCCTGGTCGCCGGACGGCCGCTGGCTTGCCGCGGCCACGCGGGACGAGATCCTGATCATGGGCGCGGTCAGGGAAGAGGCGACCTACGTCCTCCCCTTGGCGGCGAGCGCGCTGGCCTGGAGCTGATGCGCGGCGGCAACCAGCGCGGGGACCGGGGCCCGGCCGACGTGCTCGTCGTCGGAGCCGGAGCCGCGGGGGCCGTCGTCGCCACCCATCTCGCCCGCGCGGGCTTCGACGTCGTCTGCCTCGAGCAGGGCCGCTGGCACACGGCGGACGAGTTCCCCGGCGAGAGCTCGCCCTGGGAGCTCATGCTCGCCGGGCCCTGGCATCCGGACCCGAACGTGAGGCGGCTCCCGCAGGACTACCCCTGCCAGGTGACGGGCGCCGAGATCCGCCCGCTCATGTTCAACGCCGTGGGCGGCAGCACGATCCACTACACCGCGATCTGGAACCGGCTGCTGCCGTCCGACTTCCGGATTCGCTCCGTCGCCGGCGTGGCCGACAACTGGCCGTTCCGCTACGAGGACCTGCTGCCGTACTACGAGCGCATCGACCTCGAGATGGGCGTGGCCGGTCTGGGGGGCGATCCCGCCTATCCGCCGGGTGCGCCGCCGCCGATGCCGTCGCATCCGATCGGAACGGCCGGCCGCAAGGCCGCGGAGGGGATGAACCGGCTCGGCTGGCACTGGTGGCCGGGCACGAACGCGATCGCGAGCAGGCCGTACGGCCGCCTGGCGCCGTGCGCTCGGCGCGGAACCTGCCAGAGCGGCTGTCCGCAAGGGGCGAAGGCCTCGACGGACATCACCCATTGGCCGGACGCCCTGCGCCACGGCGCTCGCCTGGAGACGGGCGCCCGCGTCCGCGAGCTCGTGCTCGACGCGCGTGGGCGGGCACGTGGAGCCGTCTACCGCGACGAGGGCGGGGCAGAGCGGCTGCAGGAGGCCTCCGTCGTCGTGCTGGCCGCCAACGGGGTCGGCACACCGCGTCTGCTGCTGCTCTCGAGCTCGCCGCGCTTTCCGGACGGGCTGGCCAACGCCTCCGGCCTCGTCGGCAAGCGGCTCATGCTGCACCCGGCCGCAGCCGTTCTCGGCGTGTACGAGGACGACCTCGAGAGTTGGCTCGGCCCTGCCGGCCAGCCGGTCGGCTCACTCCAGTTCTACGAGAGCGACGTCTCCCGCGGGTTTCCGCGCGGCGCCAAGTGGGACGTCATCCCGGGCTTCGGGCCGCAGCTCCTGCACGCGCGCCTGCCGCTCGACCAGACGTGGGGCCCGCTGATCCACGAGAGCACCAGGCGGCTCGTCGGCCACGCCTTCGACTGGTTCGTCACCGTCGAGGACCTGCCGCAGGAGACGAACTGCGTCACGCTCGATCCCGAGCTGACCGACAGCGACGGGATCCCTGCCCCCCGCATCGCCTACCGGATCGCGCCGGGCGCGCAGGCGGCGCTCGAGTTCAACATCGCGAGGGCGATCGAGGCCCACGAAGCGGCAGGGGCGGTCGAGACGAGCGTTGCGCGGATCCACGCCGACTGCGGCTGGCACCTGCTCGGTACGACTCGCATCGGTGCGGCGCCAGAAACGTCGGTGTGCGACCCGTACGGGCGGACGCACGACGTGCCGAACCTGTTCGTCGCCGACGGCAGCGTGTTCGTCACCGCCGGGGCCGTGAATCCCACCGCCACGATCTGCGCCTTCGCGCTGCGCTGCGCCGAGCACATCGTCGAGGCCGCCCGCCTGCAGGAGACCCCGGCGTGAGCCCGGAGGAGCGGGCGACGTTCGCCGCCCTCGCCGATGTGCTCGTTCCGGAGGCCGGCGGCATGCCGGCAGCGTCGGCGGTCGGCGTGCACGAGCGCCGCCTCGATGCCGTCCTCGCGGCACGCCCCGATCTCGCCGAGCCGTTGCGATCGCTCCTGGCCGACGCGGCCGGGCAGGAGGCCGAGGCGGAGATCGCGCGTCTGCGAGCCGACGACACCGAGCGGTTCCGCCTTCTGCTCTCGCTCGTCACGGCCGCCTACTACTCGAGCCCGAAGGTGCGCCGCCTGATCGGATACCCGGGCCAGCGCGCTCACGAGGTCTTCCCCGACCAGGCCGAGCACGACCTCCGCGACGGCATCCTCGACCCGGTGGTCGCCCGCGGGCCGATCTGGCACCGGCCACCCGAGTAGCGGCCGCCTCGTGCCGTCGGCCGCGATCGCGGGCCGCTTCGTCCGTCAGGTGACGCTTCCGCCTGGCAGGATCTCGTCGACGACGCGCGGAGGTTAGCGTGCCGGGCTCTCGCGCAGCCTGTGCTCAGCGCTCCCAGCGCTCGTCGGCGAGCTGGATCGCCTCGACGATGCCCTGGTAGCCCGTGCAGCGGCAGAGGTTGCCGGCGATCGCGTGGCGAATCTCCTCCTCGGCCAGGCCGCGCCGCTCCTGCAGGAGCTCGTAGGCGGTGAGCAGGAAACCCGGCGTGCAATAGCCGCACTGCAGGCCGTGGCGCTCGTGGAATGCCTGCTGGAGCGGGTGGAGCGGCCCCTCCGGGGGCGCCAGGCCCTCGACGGTCGTGAGCTCGGCGCCGTCGGCCTGCACGGCGTAGGCGATGCAGGAGCGCACGGAGGCCCCGTCCCACAGGATCGTGCAGGCACCGCAGACGCCGTGCTCGCAGCCGAGGTGCGTGCCGGTAAGACCCAGGTCGTCGCGGAGGAAGTCGGCGAGCGTCCGCCGCGCCTCGACCTCACGCTCGTGGACGACGCCGTTCACCGTCACCTGTATGCGGTGGCGGCTCACGCGGTCGCCTTCCGCAGCGCCCGCTGCACGAGCACGCGTACGAGTCGCCGCCGGTAGTCCGCCGTGGCGTGCACGTCCCCACGGGGGTCGCTGGCCGCGACCGCCGCCTCGGCGGCCGACGCCCAGAGCTCCTCGCTCGGTCGCTCCCCGGTCAGCATGGCGCCGGCGTCGCGGGCGTCGACGGGTACTGGTCCTACACCGGCGAGCACCAGCCGGGCCTGCACGATGGCGCCGTCGCCGGCGAGGCTCAGGGCAACGGCGACTCCCGCGAGCGCGAAATCGCCGTGGCGTGGCGCCAGCTCGACCCAGGCACACGCGAAGCGCGAAGGCGGCGGCGGGATCCGGATGCCCACGATCAGCTCGTCGGGCTCGAGGCTCGTCACGAGCGGCATGACGAAGAGCTCGGCCGGCGTGCACGTCCTCGTGTGGCCGTCGCCGACGATCTCGATCGTCGCGTCGAGCGCGGTCACCACGGCTGGAAGCTCGGCCGCGGGATCGGCGTGGGCGAGGCTGCCGCCTATCGTGCCCCGGTTGCGGATCGCGGCGTGTCCGATCCAGGGCAGCGCTTCCGCGAGGAGAGGGCAGCGCTCGCGCACGAGCGGGTCGTGCTCGGCCGGGCGTTGCCGCGTCAGCGCGCCGACGCGTAGCTCCCCGTTCTCCTCGCGAATGCCGTCGAGCTCGGCCAGTCCCGCGAGGTCGACGAGCGCGGCCGGCGTCGCGAGGCGCAGGTTGAGCAGTGGGCCGAGGCTCTGGCCGCCGGCGATCGCCTTTGCATCGCCGCCGAAGCGCGCCAGCAGCTCGACGGCCTCCTCGAGCCGTTCGGGCCGGTGGTAGTCGAACGGCGCCGGCTTCAGCCGATCGTCCCCATCTCGAACATGGCGCTGTCGTGGAACGGCAGCACTCTGTCGCCGCCGACGTCGAGGATCCGGAGCATCGAGTCGTAGCAGAGGATCGGGTCCATGTGCATGCCCGCCGGGATCACCTTGTACGTCCCCTTGGCCAGCACCTCTGCAGGCGGATAGAAGTTGTCGCGGATCGTGCACATGCCGGCGATCACGTACGTCCCGTCACTCGTGTCTACCGCCACCGATTGCCCGCCGGGGCTGTGGCCCGGCGTGAACAGACAGCGCACGCCGGGAGCGACCTCGTGGTCGCCCTCGACGAACTCCACCTTCGGTAGCCCGGCCAGTTCCTCGTAGTGCTCCTTCGGCGCGTACGTCGACTTGAACAGCGGATGCACCGGGATCTTCTCCCACTCCGCCTTCTGGATCAGGATTCTCGACGTGGGGAACTTCGTCGTGTTCATGCAGTGATCCCAGTCGAGATGCGTCTGCACGAACGTGTCGATGTCCGCGAACGAGAGCCCCCGGTCGGACAGGTGCTCCTCGATCGGCTTGACGTCCACGACGTCCTGGAAGGTCTCGCCCGCGAGCATGAGCGGTCCCTCGCCGCGGATCCTCGTCTTGAAGTCGTCAGCGCTGCAGCCTGCGTCGACGAGGATGTTCCGCCCGTCGCCCTGGAGGAGCCACGAGACGTACGGGATGTCGACCTTCTCGCCGAAGTTGTGCATGTACGTGAAGCGACTCTTCTCCCGCTGCGGGCCGTAGGCGACGACCATCGGCGTGATCGTGTACACGGGCACCTCTCTTTCCTTCGTCAGGTCGTGTGGATCATGGCCGAGACGAGCTCGGACGTCAGGGGGAGCCGCTCGACGCGGGCGCCGAACGGCGCGAGCGCGTCGGCGACGGCGCTCGCGATCGCGGCCGGGGTCGCAATCAGGCCCGACTCGCCCATCCCCTTGATGCCGCCGGGCGTGAGCGGCGACGGGGACGAGCAATGGGCGACTTCGATCGGCGGGACCTCGGCGGCGGTGGGCAGCAGGTAGTCCATCAGCGTGGAGGCCTGCGGCTGGCCCTCGCCGTCATAGACGACGCGCTCGAGCAGCGCCCCACCGACACCTTGCGCGAGCGCGCCGCGGATCTGGCCGTCGACGATCGGCGGGTTGATCATCGTGCCGCAGTCCTCGACCGCCACGAGCCGCTCGACGCGCACCGCGCCCGTCTCCGCGTCCACTTCGACGAGCGCGACGATGCAGCCGTTCGAATAGGTCGCAGGAGGATCGTGGAACGCCGACGCGGAAAGATCCGGCTCGCCTATCGCGGCACGGACGTCTGGACGCAGGTACGCGGCTGTCGGCAAGCTCGCGCAGGGACACAGACCGACTCGGCGCATCCTTCAGCGCGATACCCCCGTCGGTGACCTCGAGGTCTCCCGGGTCGGCCTCGAGCAGGTGTCCGGCGATCCGGAGGAGGCGCTCGCGCACCTCGGTCGCCGCGCGGAGCACGGCGCCGCCGAGCACCACGGCGGTGCGGCTCGCCCGTGTGCCCGCCATCGAGATCGGCGTGGCCGCCGTGTCGTTCGCGATCGTCGATACCGTGGCCGGATCGGCCCCCAGCACGTCGGCCGCGAGCTGCGCGAACGTCGTTCCGTGGCCCTGGCCCTGCGAGGGCGTACCGACCGCAACCGTGATCTCGCCTGACGGCTCCACGGTGACGCGGGCCGCATCGTGCGATGCCATCGCCCAGCTCGCCTGGCGTGCGCCCTCGCTGCCCCAGCCCGTCGGTTCGACGTACGGGCTGACGCCGACGCCTAGGTGGCGGCCTCCCGCGCGAGCCTCCGCCTGGCGGCCGCGAAAGCTCTCGTAGTCGACCAGATCGAGTGCGCGCTCGAGCGACTCCTCGAAGCTGCCCGAGTCGTAGATCATGCCGGTGCACGAGGCGTACGGAAACTCGCTCGGCCGTACGAGATTGCGCCGGCGCACGTCCGCGGGGTCGAGGCCGAGCTCCCGCGCTGCCTGGTCGATCAGGAGCTCCCGAGCGCAGTGGCCCTGCGTCCAGCCGACGCCGCGGTACGGGGCGACGGGAGCCTTGTTCGTCACCACAGCCTGGACGGCGTACTCGAGGTTGCGCAGCCGGTAGACCCCGGGCATCAGCACCGCCGCAAGGTACGGCTCGATCAGGGCGCTCGAGTTGTTGTAGGAGTAGGCACCGGCGTCGCCGAGGATCGCGGCTCTGAGAGCCAGGAACTCGCCGTTCGCTCCGAGTGCGAGCTCGATGCGGATGAGCTGCTCCTTGGCCTGAGGTGCTGCTATGAGGTTCTCCCGCCTGTCCTCGAGCCAGACGACCACTCGGCCGAGGCGCCGGGCGGCGACCGCGACCGCCACCTCCTCCGGGTGGATCGGGATCTTCTGCCCGAAGCCTCCGCCGACGTCAGGCACGATCACCCGAATCCTCGCCTCGCGGATCCCGGTCGCCAGCGCGAGCCGGCGGCGCAAGAGGTGCGGGGACTGCGTCGAGCTCCAGAACGTCAGCGATTCCGTCGACGGTTCCCACTCGGCGGCACATCCCCGCGGCTCCAGCGGGGCCGCAAGGTAGCGATTCCCGCTGAAGACGAGGCGGCTGACGTGCGCCGCCTCGGCGAAGGCGCCCTCGACGTCGCCGATCGTGCGGCGGCCGTCGTACACGATGTTCGATCCGAGCTCGGGGAAGAGCAATGGCGCGTCCGGCGCCGTCGCAGCGTCGGCATCGACGACGGGCGGCAGGGGCTCGTAGTCCACCTCGACGACCTCGGCGCCGTCCTCCGCCTCGTAGCGGCTGTCCGCCAGCACGATGGCGACGGCCTCGCCCGCGAAGCGCGCCCGCTCGCCGGCGAGCGCCGGCTGCGGCGTCTTGCGAAGGCCTTCGATGGCCAGCAGGTCGACCAGCGGCTCGTGGTCGAGGTCGGCGCCACCGAGGACGGCGCAGACGCCTGGCACCCGGGTCGCCGGCCGCGCGTCGACACCCTGCACGTGCGCGTGGGCGTGGGGTGAGCGGACGAACGCAGCGTGCAGCGCGCCGGGAAACCGCAGGTCGGCGAGGAACCTCCCTCGTCCCAACAGCAGCCGGGCATCCTCCTGACGCGGCACAGGTCTGCCGATCCAGCGGCCGGACAGCGCGAGCGAGTGGTCGGGCGGCCGAGACAGGGTGAGATACGATATATCGTGACCGTGGCCAAGGCAGAAGAGCGCGCCATCGCCGAAGCCCGGGCGGAGCTCGAGCGCGCGCTCGGACGCTGGCAGGAGCTCGCCGGGGAGTTGCCGGCGGCAGAGACCGACAGCGGAATCCCCGTGGCTCCGGTGTACACGGCGCTCGACGTTCCGGAGGAGCGGGCCGTCGACCTCCCCGGCGAGCCTCCGTTCACCCGCGGCATCCACCCCACGATGTATCGGAAGCGGCTCTTCACGATGCGTCTCTACGCCGGCTGGGGGGGTCCCGAGGAGACGAACGAGCGGTTCCGCTACCTGCTCGAGCAGGGTCAGACCGGGCTCTCGGTCGCCCTGGATCTACCCACGCAGATGGGGCTCGACTCCGACCACGAGCTCGCCGAGGGCGAGGTGGGAAAGGTCGGAGTCGCGATCGACTCCCTGGCCGACATGGAGCGGCTCTTCGAGGCGATCCCGCTCGACCGGGTTTCCACCTCGTTCACGATCAATGCGACGGCGCCAATCCTGCTCGCCATGTACCAGGTGGTCGGCGAGCGCCAGGGGGTCGCGCCGGCCGAGCTGCGCGGGACGGTTCAGAACGACATCCTGAAGGAGTTCCTGGCGCGCAAGACGTACGTCTACCCGCCGGGCCCGTCGCTGCGCCTGGTGGGAGACGTGATCGAGTACGCGACTCGCCGGCTGCCGAAGTTCAACCCGATCTCGGTATGCGGCTTCCACCTCCGTCAGGCCGGCTGCGACGCCGTCCAGGAGATCGCGATCGCCCTGGCGAACGCATCCGCCTACGTACAGGCGGTTGTCGACCGGGGCCTCGACGTCGACGAGTTCGCGCCGCGCTTCTCGTACAACCTCTCGACGATGCGCGACTTCTTCGAGGAGATCGCGAAGCATCGCGCGGCCCGGCGCGTATGGGCCGGCATCATGCAGGAGCGCTTCGGGGCGCAGCGGCCTGCGTCGTGGACGCTGCGTCTGTACTCGGGCGGCGACGGCACGTCGCTCACGGCCGTCGAGCCGCTGAACAATGTCGTGCGAACGGCGCTCCAGACCCTCGCGATCGTGCTCTCCGGGGCACAGGCAGTGCACACCATGTCGTGGGACGAAGCGCTCGCGCTTCCCAGCGAGGAGGCAGTCCGGCTCGCCCTGCGGACGCAGCAGATCGTCGCGTACGAGTCGGGGGTCACGCGCACGGTCGATCCGCTCGGCGGGTCCGTACTACGTGGAGTCGCTGACCGACGAGCTCGAGCGTCGTATACGAGATCTGATCGACCAGATCGAACAGGAAGGCGGCGTCGTCAAGGGGATCGAGGACGGGCGCCTGGAGGCTGCGATCGCCGACGCCGCGTACCGACAGGAACGACAGATCGAGTCCGGCGAGCGGGTTGTCGTCGGCGTGAACCGCTTCCGCGACGAGGAGGCGGAGGAGCAGGCCGTCGAGCTGCTCACGGTGCCCGAGGACGTGCGGGCGCGACAGCTCGAGCAGCTCCACGCGGTCCGCGGCGCCCGCGATGCCGCGGCTGTCGAGAACGCGCTCGAGGGTGTGCGCGCCGCCGCCGGATCGAGCGAGAACACGATGCCGGCGATTCTCGCAGCGGTCCGTGCCTACGCCACCCTCGGTGAGATCTCAGCCGCTCTGGGCGACGTCTTCGGATATCACCGAGCGTCGACGGCGGTCTGATGCGCTCACTGCCTGTGCTCGAGGTGGATCACGTCGGGATCGCGGTCGATTCGGCAGCGGGCCATCCACTCCTCGCGGCGCTCGGCGACAACGTCGTCCTGACCGAGATGCCGAGCGGCGTCGCCGTCGGGCGCTTCGGCCCGTGTCAGATGCTCGAGCTGGTCGCGCCGGCCAGCGTCGGAAGTCCGGTCGAGCGTTTTCTCGAGCGTCGTGGGCCCGGTCTTCATCACCTTGCGCTGAGAGTGGACGAGCCGTTGGCCGAGGTGGTCGCCCGGCTCGGCGAGCTGGGAATCGAGGCCGTCGGGGCCGTAGAGCCGTCCTCGGATGGGCGGCCCTCGATCTTCCTCCATCCATCCACGACCGGCGGCGTCCTCGTCGAGCTGGTCGAGGGCCCGCGCCCGGCATGAGCGACGCCGCGCCGGTCGTCGTTCGAGGAGGGCGAGAGCGGCAGGCGTCACAGGGCCGACAGTCGTCTCGCGGCCGCACACTCCGAGGCGTTCGCTCGAGCCACCGAGGTATCGTCCTTCACTTGCGGCAAGGTCCGCGAAACCCGGAGAGAAGGTGATGCGAATGGCGAGCCGAGGTGAGGTGACGGAGGCGCTGTGGCGCGACATGCGCCACCTCTTCGACGCGATCGTGACCCACCCGTTTCTCGTCGGGCTGGTGGACGGGGACCTCCCCGAGGAGACCTTCCGACACTACGTCCTCCAGGACGCGATCTATCTCAGGGCGTACGCACGGGCGCTCAGCGCGCTCGGCGGCCGTGCACATGCCACGGAGGACACGGAGCTCTTCGCGACTCGCGCGGCTCGGGCGATCGGCGTGGAACGCACCCTCCACCGCGAGCTTCTGGCGGAGCTCGGCGTTACGGAGGCCGATGTCACCGTGACCGCGCCCTCGCCGACGAACCTCGCCTACACGAGCTTCATCGAGGCTCACGTCCACGGCGGCTCGTTCGCCGACGGGCTCGCCTCGGTCCTGCCGTGCTTCTGGATCTACTGGGAGACGGCGAAGCGCCTCGTCGAGCGAGGATCGCCGCATCCCGTCTATCAGCGCTGGATCGAGAGCTACCGCAGCGAGGAGTTCGAGCGCGGCGTGACGGCTGTCCTCGACCTGGTCGACCGCGTAGGAACCGCGCTCGGTCCGGACGGTCGTGAGCGCCAGCGGCAGATCGTCCTCATCGCGAGCCGGTACGAGTGGATGTTCTGGGACGCCGCCTGGCGGCTCGAGGTGTGGCCCGTCGAGCTCGCTCCCGAGCCGGTCGCAGTGCCCGGCGATCTCTAGCCCACGCTACGTCTCGCGGGCCTCCAGCTCGTGCATGTGCAAGCTCTCCTCGCGGAGCGCACGTAGGAGCTCGGCCTCCAGCGCGACGAAGTCGGGCGAGGTGATCATCTCGATCGCGCGCGGGCGTGGCAGTGGCACGCGGAACGTCTCCCTGATGGTCGCGGGGCGTGCCGTCATCACGTTGACCCGATCCGAGAGGTAGATGGCCTCGCGGATGTCGTGCGTGATGAAGATCACGGTGCGGCGGAAGCGATCCCAGATCTCGAGCATGAAGTCCTGCATCTCACCGCGGGTCAGGCTGTCGAGTGCGCCGAACGGCTCGTCGAGCAGGAGGACTCTTGCGTCCCGGATCACCGTTCGCATCAGCGCCGCGCGCTGGCGCATCCCACCGGACATCGTGAACGGATAGCTGTCCTCGAACCCCTCGAGCCCGAACACCGGAAAGAGCTGGTCGGCCCGACGTTCGGCCTCCCGCACGCCCATGCCGCCGATCTCGAGCGGCAGTGTCACGTTCCGGCGTACCGATCGCCAGGGAAGCAAGAGGTCGCGCTGCGGCATGTGGGCGACGTCCGGGCGGCCGTTGCTCGGGTCTCTCACGACTGCGACGGTTCCGGCATCCGGTTTGAGCAGCTCGGCGATGAGGGCGAAGAGCGTGCTCTTGCCGCAACCGCTCGGGCCGATGACGCTCACGAACTCGCCGTTGTCGGCGGTGAAGCCGACGTCTCGGAGCACGCGTATCTCTCGTCCGTCGCGGCGGGTGAAGCTCTTCGAGACCCCCTCGAGGACGACGTCCACGCCCTCGGGGAGCTCCGTCACTCGGCCTTCCGGCGCGCCGCGTAGTACCACGGGATCGTGAGACGGGCGGCCAGCGTCACGAGGAGGAAGAGGGTAATGCTGAGCACCGACGTGATGAGGATCGCGGCGAAGACGAGGTCCGTGCGGAACGCGTTCTTCGAGATCTGCATCCAGATCCCGAGCCCCTGATACGCGCCGACGTACTCGGCGAAGATCGCGGCCACGACCGCATAGGACGCGGAGATGCGAACGCCGGTGAAGAAGAAGGGAAGCGCGGACGGGAACCGCAGGTAGCGGAAGATCTGGAACCTGCTCGCGCCCATCGTATGGAGGAGGTTCATCGCCTCCCGCTCCGTGCTGGCGAAGCCGTCGAGAAGGGCTACGAGCACGGGAAAGAACGTCACGAGGACGATGACCAGGGCTTTCGGCAAAAGGCCGAACCCGAACCACAGCACGACCAGCGGCGCGATCGCGATGATCGGGATCGTCTGGGAGGCGAGGAGCAGCGGGTAGAGCGCACGGCGCATCCAGCCGATCTGATCCATCACGACGGCGACGACGAGCGCGAATGCGATCGCCGCGCTGAAGCCGACGGCGGTCTCCTTGACGGTCTGGGCCGTGTGCTCGAGCGCGAGCTCCCGAAAGTCGAAGAGCTCGGCGAGAATGCGCGAGGGCGTCGGCAGGATCTGCGGATTGACGTCGGCGACCCTGCAGTAGAGCTCCCAGATGGCGATCACGCCGGCCAGGATCAGGATGACCGGCAGCACGCGGAGCCAGCGGGCACCCGGCCGCAGCGCCGCGTAGCGGCCAACCGTCGTGCCGTCCGAGCTGTTGTCGACCGTGGTCACGAGAGGTCGGGCCATTCGTCGCCGCGATAGGCGGCTTCCCAGAAGAGCCACTCGTAGCGTGCCGAGATCACGGCGTTTACGAGCAACGGATCGAGCGTCGCGGCGTCTTCGCCCGCGCAGGCGCGGTCGACCGCCGACAGGGCGCCGAGCACTCCCTCCTCGAAGCTCGGGTCCACGTACATGTCGATCCACCGCTGGTAGCGCGGGTCCCGCGATCCAGTGTGCGCCAACGCCTTGCTCGTCTCCCAGTAGAGGAGGTAGCACGGCAGGACCGCGCCGAGTCCGGCCCGGTAGTCGCCGTAGGCGACTGCCTGCTTGACGAACGAGGAGTACCCGAGACATGTCGGCGACGGCTCGGCGGGCCGGAGTGTCTCCTGGGGCAGGTCGAGCTCGGCGGCGAGGCGCTCGACGAAGTCGCGCTCGCCCGCGAGCGCGAACGCCGCGCGGCGTGCGAAGAACTCGACATCGCCGGCTTCGCCGCCCCTGGCGCCGAGCAGCGCCAGCGCGCGAGCGTACTCGCCGAGGTACAGGAAGTTCTGTCCGAGATAGCGAGCGAAGGCCTCGGTGGGGAGCGACCCGTCCGTGAGCCCGGTGACGAACGGATGCCGGAGGATTGCCTGGAAGGCCGGCTCGATCACGTTCGAAAGCGCGTCCCGCGGCCGCCGGCCCGGGGCGTTCACCGGTCCGTCTCCGGCTCGAGCACCTCGACGCTCATCGGCGTGATCCGCCACCCGTTCGTCGGCGCGATCACGTCCATCGGGCACGTGCTCATCGCGGCCAGCAGATCCATCTCCGCCCGCAGCGTGAGCCGGTCGCCCGCACGGCTGACCGGCTCGTGGATCTCCATCACCCGAGTGTCCGGATGGGGCACGGTATGCATGAAGACGCCCAGCGGGTCCGGGATCTCCTCGGGCGCGATCCCATGCGGACCGAGCACGCTCTGGAGGAGCTCGTAGCAACCGGGCTGGGGCTCGACGCCGTAGAGCTCGTACATGCCGCGGTTGCACATCCGCCCGAAGAGATCGTGAACCCCTTTCGGCTCGGGAGTGTCCTCGACCACGGTCGCCATCACCCGGTAGCCGGTCGAGTAGATCCGGTCTCCGACCGTCAGTCCCAGCGGCGGCACGTACGCGCTCGTGTCGCGCAGGTTCCGCGTCCTTGTCCACGAGATCGAGATGCGCTCGCGCGGGTTCTCCTGCGAGAAGAGGGCCAGATCGCCGACCTGCTTGCCCTCGAGATCGGTGATGCGGATCAATGCGCCGCGCTTGCACGACCAGGCGAATGCAGCCTTGGGCGCGATCACCTGAGCGAGAACGACGGTGTGGTGGTCGACCGCCATTCCGTGCCTCATTCCCCGACGGAGGACACCCGCGAGCCCGAGGCGATTCCGAGCCGGTCGAGCAACGCGCCGACCGCCCGTCCGGCGTCGCGCGCGATCTCGGCGACGTCGCCCGTCACGAGATGCCCTCCGCGCACGACGACTCGCCCATCGACGATCGTGGTGTCGACGTGGCTCCCGTTCGTCGAGAAAACGAGCCGCGCGGGCAGGTTGCGCCGGTAGGCCTCCCGACCAGGATCGAAGAAATCGGTACGGGCGTCGACGACGACGAGGTCGGCGAGCGCGTCGGGCGCGACGATGCCGGCGTCGACGTCGAGCGCGCGAGCACCGTTGCGGGTCGCCATCGCGAGGACCTCGTCGGCCGAGAGGGAGGCGGGATCCACGCGGCTGGCGCGCTGGAGGTACGCGGCCGTGCGCATGACGTCGAATAGATCGTTCGTGTTGTTGCCCTCCGTCGAGTCATGGCCCAGCCCGACGACGATCCCAGCGTCGATGAGATCGCGCACCCGTGCGATTCCCTCGCCCATCTTCGCGTTCGCGGTGGGGTTGTGCGAGACGCACGTGCCGCTATCGGACAGCATGCGGATCTCCTCGTCCGTCAGCCAGACGCAGTGTGCGGCGATGCACCGGGGCCCGAGCAGGCCGAAGTCGCGGGCGACCGCGACCGGTCGTTGGCCGAAGACGCGCTCGGCGAACTCGACCTCACCGGGCGACTCGCTGAGATGGATGTGGAGGCCGGCGCCGGTCTCGGCGACGAGCGTGCGCGTACGGTCGAGCAGATCCGGGGAGGCGAGCGGCAGCCACTCGATCCCGAAACGCACATGGACCCGGCCAGACCCAGCGCCGTCGAGCTCCCGGAACGCGGCGAGATTGTCTTCCAGTGAATCGAGCTCGTGCTCGGGGGTGGCGACCAGCCCGCTCAATGTCGCGCGGATGCCGAGCTCGTCGGCCGCGGCAGCACAAGCGTCGAGGTGGCGGAACATGTCGTTGACGGTCGTCGTCCCCGAGCAGAGCTGCTCCGCGTACATATGGCGGGCGCAGCGATAGACCGTATCCGGGTCGAGGTTCCGCATCACCGGATACCAGTAGTCGTTGAGGGCCCGCTCGAGCTCGAGCGACTCGGTGTGACCGCCGCGCTCGATCGCGGTGTGACAATGGAGGTCGACGAGGCCGGGCATGACGATCTTCCCGGTCGCGTCGATCACCTCCGCGTCGGCAGGAAGCTCGGTGGTTGCCGCCGCTTCAGGATCGAGCACCCTCGCGATCCTCGTCCCCTCGACGACGACGGTGCCGCCGACGTGCACGGTGCGCGCGTCGTCTAGCGTGACGACCGTCCCGCCGCTGATGACGAGGGCGTGCCCTTCAGTCACGGAGCCTCCCGAGCGGACACGGACGCGATGCCCGGTGCTGCCCACCAGACCCAGGCCCGCGGCCGAACGATTCGGGTCTCCTCGCCTAGCAGCCCTCGAGCAGCTCGTTCGTAGCCATGTCCGCGAAGGCTGGCGGAGCTGCGATCACGCCGGCGTCCGTGAGGAGGTCCACGATCCCGGTGAACTGCTCCTCGAGCATGCAGCCCCAGGTCCCGTTCGCGTCCAGGTACTGCGGGGCACGGAACTCGGCGCTCCGGCTCACGAGCTCCTGGCTCTCTCCCAGCTCCGGTACCTCCGTCGTCAGGATCTCAGCCGTCTCCGCCGGGTTCTCGGCCGCGAAGGCGTAGCCCTGTGCGAGCGCGGCGAGCGCCCGCTCGAGCGCGTCGGCCTTCGAGGCGATCAGCTCGCCCGAGGTGACGAAGACGACATCCGGGAAGATGTAGCCCTCCACGTAATCCTTGTACGGGAACGTGTTGAGCGGTGAGCCCGAGATCTCGGCGCCGATCTCGCTCCAGCCCTCGTAGACGGCGCTGAAGTCCACTTCGCCGCTCGACAGGGCCTCGATCGCTCCCGTCGAGAGGATGACCTCCTCGAACACGGGCTCGACACCTGCTCCTTCGAGGATCGCCTCGACGACCGGTGCCTCGTGTGGCGTTCCGTAGCCGCCGTACTTCTTGCCGGAGAAGTCGGCGGGGCCCTCGAGCGGTGAGTCCGCGAGCGTCACGAGCGAGGCGTTGTTGACCTGGATGATCTCCGCGACCATCTTCAGATCGGTGCCGTCCGCGACCTGGATCGCGATGTCGGCCGGGAAGCCGACCACGAGATCCGCCTCGCCGCCTGCGATGAGCGCGGTCGGAGGCGTTCCGAATGCGAAGGGAATCACCTCGGCCTCGATTCCCTGCTCCTCGAAGTAGCCGTTCGCGAGCGCGGCATAGATGCCCGAGTGGTTGGTGTTCGGCGTGAAGTCGAGCGCGATCCTGATCGACTCGACCTCGGGCGCGGGCTCTTCGGCCGGCGGCTCGGCCGGGGCAGGCTCCTCCGCCGGCGGCTCGGCCGGCGCTGTTGGCTCGGCCGGCGCGGGTTCCGCCGCGGCCGGGGGCGCAGCTTCCTCTCCATCGTCCCCGCCGCAAGCGGCGAGGCCCAGCGCGAACGCGAGGAGCGCCAGCAGCAGCCAGACCCCTCCCCTTCTCCTCCGGGTCATCGTCGACTCCTCCCGCTCTGGGGACCCAAGCTCGGGACATCGTATATGAGGCCCAGAGGTAGGGCGGGTGGAGACTCGAGGCCGCAGTCACGTGTTCCGCCGAGAGGCCATATGCGATATATGAGGCGCTATGCCGCAGCCGGGCGAGCCTCCAGAACGCCGAGAGTTGACGCGGGCCCGTGGACGGTTGGGTCCGCCTGAGGCCGGCCGGTGAGCGGCTCGACCGCGTACATCGGCCTGGACGAGCCGACGGGCCGGCGCATACTCGATGAAGGCGCGCGCGACATGCTTGCGGCCCTCGTCGCCTGTCTGGTGCCCGGCGACAGTCACTGGCCGGCGGCCGGTCGCGCCGTGGTCGACTACCTCGATGCCAGCGCTGCCCGAGAGCCTGGGGTCGAAGCCGATCTGCAGCGCATGTGTCGGGAGATCGCCGAGCGCGCCGGGGACGCGTCTGACGCGGAAAGGACGGATGGCGAGCACGGCGCCCTGGAGACTCTGCTCGCGGATCTCGAACGGCGCGAGCCGATCCTCTTCGAGTCGTTTCGCGCGCTCGTCTACGAGGGCTACTACCGCGATCGGGAGCTCGACGCCCTCGTGGAGGAGCGAACCGGATACGCGGCCCGCGTCGCCCTCGAAGGGCTCGAGCTCCCGGCGTTCGACACGCGTCTGCTCGACCGGGTGGCTCGGATCCCGGGGAGGTTTCCCGACGTCGGCGCGACGGATGTTCTGGAGGACGAGACGTGGCCGCCCTCGACCGCGCCCACCTCGGTTCGCTCGGGCGGCCGTGCACAGGGCTCGTACCGGAAGGCCAGATCCCGCGTCGCCGACGTGCTCGTCATCGGGGCCGGCGCGGCGGGGGCCGCCGTTTGCGCCAGACTCGGGAGCCGCGGCCTAGACGTCCTCTGCCTGGAGCAAGGCGAGTGGTATCCGCCGGACGATCGCCCCAAGGCGTTCCCGGACTGGGAGGTACGCGACCGGAGGGCATGGAGCCCACGCGTCGCGGACCGTGACTCGCCGTGCGACTACCCGGTCGCGAGTGTCGGCGACGATCCGGTCGACGTCCTCATGGTCGCGGCGGTCGGAGGAAGCACCGTCGCGTACGGAGGCCACTTCTGGCGGCTGTCGCCGTCGGACTTCCGGCTCGGAACGGCCGAGGGCTTCGGAGTCGACTGGCCGATCTCATACTCGGACCTCGCTCCCTACTACACGCTCAACGAGCGCGCCACCGGGGTTTCGGGGCTCGAGGGCGACCCGACCGGGCCCCGGCGTGCTCCGAGCTTGCAGCCACCGCTACCGATCGGACCGGCGGGCGATCGATTCGCGCCGGCTTTCGAGCGACTCGGCTGGGCCTGGTGGGTCCAGGACCAGGCGATCGTCTCCCAACCCCAGGTGGGGCGGGCCGCCTGCACGAATCGGGGGTTCTGCCGTCTGGGCTGTCCGTCCGGCGCGCTCTCGACCGCAGACATCACGTACTGGCCGCGCGCGCTTGAGGCAGGCGTGGAGCTGCGCACCCGCAGCACCGTCCGCGAGCTCGTTCTCGACCGCGGCGGTCGGATGGCCGGTGCGCTCTACCACGACGGTGCCGGTCGCCTGCACGAGGCGCGAGCGCGCGTGGTGGTGGTCTGCGCCAACGGGATCGGCACGCCGCGTCTTCTGCTGATGTCGCGTCCACCCGGCCATCCCGATGGTCTCGCGAACTCGAGCGGGCTCGTCGGGCGCAACCTCATGCTCCACGTCTCGGCCTATGCCTTCGCTCGTTTCGCCGAGCGTATCGACGGATGGCAGGGGGCGTTCGGCGTCGCCGTCGCCTCGCGTGAGTTCGCCGAGACGGATCGGGACAGTGGCTTCCAGCGGGGCCACATCATCTCGGTCCTGCGCGGTGGCGCGCCGCTGATGACCGCGCTCGCCAGGGCGCCCTGGGGAACCGGCCACCACGAGGCGCTCGAGCGTCATCTCGGCCACGATGTCGGGATCTGGATCTGCGGCGACGATGCGCCGGAGGCGCACAACTGTGTGGAGCTCGACGAGGCGCACCGCGATGCCTTCGGTCTTCCGGGCGTGCGGATCCGCTACAGGCTCTCGGCGAACAGCGAAGCGATGGCTGCGACTGCAATCGAGCGCGTGCGGGCCCTCTGCGACGCTGCCGGTGCTGTGGAGGTCACCGTCGACTACGGACCTCGACCCGTGATCGGCTGGCATCTGATGGGGACGGCTCGGATGGGCGGCGATCCAGGAACCGCTGTCGTCGATGCGACGCACCGATCGCACGACGTCCGGAATCTGTTTCTCGTCGACGGCAGCTCGATGCCAACCGGGGGCTGCGTGAACCCGACAAACACGATCCAGGCGATGGCGCTGCGCGCCGCAGACGCCGTCTGGACGTCGAGACGGGAGTGGAGCGTGCCTGCGTGACTCGCGGTACCCGCTCGAGGGCATCAAGGTCGTCGACCTCACCCAGTACGTCGCCGGCCCCTACTGCACCCAGGTGCTGGCCGATCTCGGGGCCGAGGTGCTGAAGGTCGAGCGGCCGGGTACGGGAGACGTCTACCGCCACCAGGGGCCGGTCTTCAAGGAGGGCGAGAGCGCAAGCTTCCTGACCCTCAACCGGGGCAAGCGCTCGGTCGCGCTCGACCTCGGCTCCGACGATGCCCGCGCGCGACTCGAGCAGCTGCTCGCCGACGCCGACGTGCTCGTCGAGAACATGCGCCCGGGCTCGCTCGCGAAGTTCGGACTCGACTACGCGGCCGTGCACGAGCGCCACCCGTATCTCATATACGCGTCGATCTCGGCCTTCGGACAGGAGGGCCCGCTCGCCCAGGACGGTGGCTACGACACGACCATCCAGGCCTTGTCCGGACTGATGGCGATGACGGGCCACCCCGGTGGCCCGCCGGCGAAGATCCCGGTGGCCGCTCTCGATTTCGGCAGTGCCCTCTACGCCGTGATCGGGATCCAGGCGGCGTTGGCGCAGCGCGAGCGCACCGGAGTCGGGCAGTGGGTGCGGACGTCGTTGCTCGAGTGCGCGCTCGCCTGGGAGTCGATGCACGTCATTACGTACCTGCTCGGTGGGGAGGAGCCCGGTCCGGCGGGCACGCGCAGCCCGTTCTTCGCGCCGTACGAGGCCTATCGGACGGCGGACGGCTACCTCGTCGTCGTCGGGACGGGTGGGCGGGACTCCTGGGGAAACCTCTGTCGCACGCTCGGGCTGGAGCTTCTGATCGACGATCCGCGCTTCGCGACGAACGCCCAACGGGTCGCGAACGCCGAGGAGCTACGCGGGGAGCTCGAGGCGGCGTTCGTTCGGCGCCCGAGCGGAGAGTGGATCGAAGCGCTGACTGCGGTCGGCGTCGCGTGCGCGCCCGTTCAGCGCCTGGCGCAGGTGCTCGAGTCCGAGCAGGTTCGCGCGCTCGAGATGGTCCGCGAGCTCGATCATCCCGTCGCAGGGGCCATCCCAACCGTGCGCCTTCCCGTCACGATGTCGGGCGCCAGCACGACCTCCGACACGCCGCCGCCGGCTCTCGACGCGGAGCGCGAGGCCCGAAGCGCGGACTGAGGCGCCCGGGCTCAGTCCCGGGTCGCCATGCGTGTGCGTGCGTGCAGGGCTCGGCAACCCGGGCTGTGCCGCTGCCTGCTCAGGCCATCCGCCCGCCGTCGACGTTGATGACCGCGCCGTTCAGGTAGGCGGCCTCGGGCTCGGCGAGGAACGAGACGAGACGGGCGATCTCCTCCGCGGTGCCGACACGGCCGATCGGTATATGAGACACGATGTCCGCTGCGATCTCCGGATCGTCGAGGTACTTGTCGACCTGCGGGGTGCGCACGTAGCCGGGGCAGATGATCGGCACCCAGAAGCCGCGACGGCCGAGCTCCTTCGCCATGGTGCGCGCCAGCAGTATCTGGCCGCCCTTCGAGGCGCTGTAGTCGGCGAAGCCCTCCTCGGAAGCGAGGCCCGAGATCGACGCGTTGAAGATGATCGCGCCGCCGTCCGGCATGCGGCGGGCCGCGCCGCGGGCCACGAGGAAAGACCCGACGCAGTTCACGTCGATGACGTGGCGGAAGAACTCGGCGTCGATCTCGAGGCAGCCGCGATTCTGACCGTCGATGCCCGCGTTGACGAAGACCGCATCGAGCCGACCGAGGTACCGCAGGGCCGCGTCGAGCGCCGCCTCGACCTCGCTCTCGACGGAAACGTCTGCCGGCTGACCTGCTGCATGCTCGCCGAGCTCCGCGAGCGCCGCATCGAGCTTCTCCGCCGCACGGCCGACGATGTAGACGTTGGCGCCCTCCTCCACGAACCGCTTGGCTGCCGCGAGCCCCATCCCGGTCGTCCCGCCGGAGACGAAGACGCCACGGCCTTCGTGCCGGCCCCCGCTCACGCGGGCGGCCGCCGCGCCGACACCTCGGGCCAGTGCTCGAGGCCGTACGCCATGTCCCAGAAGCCCCGCTCGAGGCGCACGCTCGTGCGGAAGAGGTCGAAGAGACGGGCGATCGTAGCGTCGTCAGCGGCGGCGGCCACGGTCTCGAAGTCGGCGCGCATCTTGGCGACGATCGCGTCGTAGCTCGGCTCCCCGAAGAACCGGATCCACTCGGCGTACACGGGGTGGTCGTGCACGAGGCCCCCGGCCAGGAGCGCCGAGCCGATGTCGCCATAGCTCCACGTGCACGGAACGATGGCGGCCATGACCTCGACCGGGTCGCCCTGGACGGCCGTCGACACGAGGAAGCTCGTGTAGGCGACGTTCGCCGGAGCCATGCCGTTGGAACCGCCTCGGTCCTCGGCGCCGAGCTCGAGGATGCGGCGCAGCAGCTCGCGGTTCTCCGGGATCTCGCTATCGAGGATGTTCGCGATGTCGTCGGCGAAGAGCTTCATCGTCGCCTCGTCCCCGGCTTTGGAGGCCGCAATCGCCATCGCGCGCGCGTACTCGAGCAGGTACATGAGATTCTGCTCGACGTAGAAGCGGAAGCTCTCGATCGGCAGCGTCCCCGCCGCCATCTCCCTGATGAACGGGTGCGCGTGAAGGGCATCCCAGGTGGAGGCGCATTGCTCCCGGAAGCGCTCGCACATCGATGCCGTGACGGCCATCGTCACACCCTCTCGAACGCCAGCTGCGCGAAGCGCGCGATCGTGCCCCGGCGATCGTGCCCGAGCGGAAAGACGCTGACCGCGTCGACTCCGCTCTCCCGCAGCCAGTCGAGCTTCGCGAGCGCCGTGTGCGGCGTGCCGCAGAACGCGATCTTCTGAACGATCTCGTCGGGGATCAGTCGCGCGGCTTCGCCGGCGTGCTGGAACTCGCCCCCCGCATAGGCGGCGTTGACCGATTCGACCAGCTCGTCGCTCATGCCGGCGAGCCGTGCGTAGCCGGGTGCCGTCTTCGGGAACCACGCGGCGATCGAGCGCGCTGACTCGATCGCCTCCGCTTCGTCGTCGGCGATGGCGCCGTACAGGAACAGCGTCTCGTCGAACGTCGGCCGCGTGCTGCGCGCACGTCCGCGGGCCACGTGCTCACGCGCGAACGCAAGCCCCTCTGGAAAGAGCCCGGCGAGCAGGATGAGCCCATCGGCCACCTCGCCGGTCAGCGCCAGCGCCTTGGGCTGGCTTGCCGACACGTAGACCGGCGGCTCGGGCACCGGCGAGCGCAGGTGCCCACCGGCGAAGCGCCACGATCCGACCTCGCCGTCGATCGTCTCTCCTCGCCACAGCCGGCGCAGGACGTCGATCGTGTCGCGCAGAGCCCCCAGGCCCGCCATCGGCAGGCCGAGCTCGAACAGCGGGCGATCGCCGACGCCGATTCCGCAGGCGACCCGGCCGGGCGCGAGCTGGTCGAGCGACCGGAAGGCATTCGCCGTAATCGCCGGATGGCGGGTGAGCGGGTTCGTGACGGCCGTGCCGACCGTGATCGACGAGGTCCGCTCGAGCGCCAGCGTCGCGTAGACGTAGCAGTCGCCCGCGTGCAGCGACGAGTCCGTGATCCAGAGATTGTCGAACCCGAGCTCCTCGATCCACTGGACGAGCTCGATCCATTCGGCCGGCTCGTAGATCCCCTGGAGGGTGACGCCGTAGCGCATCTACCAGACGATGACATTGCGGCCACGCACCTGCCGTGCCCGGAGCCGCTCGAGCGCGGTGCCGATCTCCTCGAGCGGGTACCGGGTGTCGATCGTCGCCGAGAGCCGTCCGGCCGCCGCGAGCTGAACCGCGGTGACGAGGTCCCGGCGGGAGGCGGCCACCGAGCTGACGATCTGGATCTCGGACAGGATCAGCTCGATCGGATGCAGGTCGAGATGCGCGTCGGTGTAGCCGATGATGACGAGCTTGCCGCGCCGTCCCAGCGCGCGGATCCCTGCCAGCATGGTCTGGCTCGTGCCGACGAGCTCGACGTAATGGTCGGCGCCGGCGCCGCCGGTGAGATCGCGGATCCGTTCCGGGACGTCCTCGTAGCCCTCGCCACCTGGGAGGACGATGGTCTCGGCCGCGCCGACCTCCTGGGCCGCCGCGGCTTTTGCTTCCGAGTCGGCGATCGCGATCGTGCGCGCCCCGGCCGCGTTCGCAACCTGGATCGCCATCAGCCCTACTCCGCCCACGCCGTTCACGACGACCGTGTCGCCGAGCGCAACGCCGGCGAGCCGCGAGGCGTGGACGACGGACATCCCGCTGCAGGCGAGGAGCGCAGCGGTCTCGAAGGAGACGGAGTCCGGTAGGGGCACGAGGTTCTCGGCCGGGGCCCGGACCACGTCCGCGAATCCGCCCGGAAGCGAGAACCCGAGCTGGCCGACGGGATCGGTGCAGAGCGACTCTCGGCTCCTCCGACACTGCGGGCAGCGCCCGCAGCCCACCATGTTGTAGACGGCGACGCGGTCACCGGCGGCCACAGGGCTGCCCGCCGGCGCCTCGAGGACGATGCCTGCCGCCTCATGGCCGAGCTGAAACGGAGTCGTCGGCGGCGGGATCATGCCGTCGAGGAAGTGGAGCTCGGTTCCGCACACGCCTGCGGCCCGGGTCGACACGAGCGCCCATCCGTCGGCCGCCGGATCGGCGGTCTCCTCGACTCGGAGCTCTCCGTCGTACAGCAGCGCAGCTTTCATGCCGCCTCTGCGATGTCGGGCCACTGCTCCAGCCGGTACGCCATGTCCCAGAAGCGGCGCTCGAGCCGCGTGCTCGTTGTGAAGATCTCAGAGAGCCGCCGCCTGCGCTCGTCGCCGATGCGCTGCGCCAGCCGGTCAAGCGTCCTTCGCCGCCCCGCGATCACCTCGACGTAGTCAGGATTCGCGAAGAAGCCAACCCATTCTCCGTAAACCGGATGGCTTGCGATCTCGTGCTCCAGCGCGACGGCGATATCGGCGTAGCTCCAGGTGCAGGGAAGCAGTGCGGCCATGACGTCGAGGGAGCCTCCGCGGTGAGCGGTCGCGACGAGGAAGCTTCCGTACGCTAGCGTCGCCGGCGCCGCGCAGAGGGAGCCGCCCCGGTCGAGCGCACCGAGCTCCCCGATCCGGCGCAGCAGCTCGTGTTGGTTCTCGAGCTCCCGCCCGACGACGATGGCGGTCTCCTCCGCGAAACGTCGCATCTCTTCTGTGTCGTCCGCATGGGCGATGCCGATCGCGACCGCGCGCGCCAGCTCGGGCAAGAAGAACAGATCCTGCTCCACGTAGAAGCGGAATCGATCCGGTGCGAGCGTTCCCGCCGCGAGCTCACGGATGAACGGGTGATCGTGGAGAGCCTGCCAGCTCTCCCGGCAGTCGCCCAGCAAGGAGTCGCAAAAGCTCGGCGAGGAGGGCTCCAGATACGAAGTGTCGGCCATGTCGAGATATCAGATACGAGGGCGAGCGTACTCGGTCGGCGGAACGGTGGTCAAGGCGAAGCGGGGCGTGGTCGCGAGCCGGGCAGGCCCGTCAGGGATGCGGGTCGAGCCGCGCCCCGTCGAGCGCCAGCGTTGCCTCGAGCAGAACGCAGTCGAGGTGGGAGCGAGCGTCGTTCGAGCCGCCGTAGGCAACGTTGTTGCCGACGGCGACATGGGCCCCGCCGACGATCCCTTCGAGCTCGAGCGCCGAGCCGCCCGGTCGCGAGCACGGGTTGAGACCGATCGACACTTCGGCAAGGCTCCACATGCGGTCGTCTCCGGAGCGCTCGAGCGCGTCGGAGAGCCGCCACGCTTCCGGTCCCGCGATGTCCACGAGCAGCCCTGACTCGAAGCGCAGCTCGACGGGGCTTCCGAGCTGGTCCGGCCCCAGGAAGAGCAGCGAGCCGTCGATGACGACCGTGCCCTCCGCCGAGCCCTCCACGGGACTTGCGCCTACCTCGACGTCGGGCGGCGCCGCGTAGCCGCCCGGCTCGTCGGCGATGCCCCACAGCGGCCGGCCACGGCGGCCCTCGACGCTGCCGCGCAGGCTGGTGCCGGCAGCGCTCGTCAGCTCGAACTCGCCGGCGCGGTCGAAGCGTTCCGCAAGGCGCTTCGCATGTTCTCCGAGGGCATGGAAGTCGGCGGCGAACGGCCCCCCCGGCCGCAGCGTGGTCCAGCTGAGGCCGGGCACGGTGAGGTACCGCGCACCCTGCTCGCAGGCCGCACGTCTGGCGGGGCACGAACCGACGAAGACCGACGTCAGCTCGAAGATCACGTCCGCCTCGAGCATCGCGGCGCTCACCGCAGCGGGCGGCTCGTCGCCGGGGAGCTCGGCGGGGCGGTACTCGACTGTCACCACGCTGGCGCCGAGCGCGCCGAGAACCCCGGCCATCGCGGCGGCGATTTCGGCTTCGGCTGCCGTGTCGGTCACGATCAGAGCTCGCTCGCCCGCGGCTACCCCTGCGCACGTGGTCGCGAGGACGCGCAGCGAGCCGAGGCACTCGAGGTGGCTAGCCGCCATCCGGTGCGAGCAGCAGGGCTGCCGCGGCGGCGTTCACCCGTGCCGCGACGTGGACGTCCTCGACGGCGAGCCACTCGTTCGGCATGTAGACGGGCTCCCGGCCGGGCCCGAAGATGACTGTCGGCACGAGGTGTCCGGTGCTCGCCGTGTCCGCGAGCCAGGAGCCGCCGCCGTACGCAGGCTCCGCTCCCGTAACGGATCGGAAGGCCTCGGCCAGCGCCTGCACGAGCGGATGATCGCGCTCGATGAGATGGGCGTTCTTGCGATCGGCGAGGACCATTTCGTACCGCGCTTCCGGATCACGTGCTCCCGCTCGCTCGATGGCGGCGTCGAGCAGGGCTCGAACCTCGTCGGCCTCGACTCCGGGCTGGGGTCGCGAGTCGACGCGGATCGTGCACTCGTCGGGGACCATCGACGGGCCTCCCGGCGGCAGCCCGCCGTAGATGCGACCGACGGCCGTGAACAGCTCGCTCCCGAAGGTGTCGGCGACCCACCGCGGGAGCTCAGGCTCATAGCGCAGCGCCTCGATCTCCTCGATCAGCGGCACCATCTTCGCGATCGCGTTGACGGCGAGATGGCGATGGCACGTGTGTGCCGAGTGGCCGATCGACGTGATGTCCCAGTACAGACGTCCGCGATGCCCGAGGTAGATGGCGAGATCGGTCAGCTCGCCGAGGATGCAGTAGTCCCCCTGGTGCTGCTCGAAGAAGCGGATCGCGCCCTGCTGGTCGCCCATATGGTCGACGACGCAGGCGACGAGCACCGTGCCGCACCAGCCCTGCCGCTCCCTGGCAAGCGTCGCGCCTGCCTCGATCAGGCACGCCACGGATGCCTTCATGTCCATTACAGCGTGGCCGTGGATCTTGCTGTCGACAAGCGCGCCGGAGTACGGATCGCCGTCCCATCCGTGGCAGACCGGCTTCGTGTCGATGTGGCCGGTCAGGACGAGGGTCGGGCCGGGGCGCCCGGAGTCCGCGACGCCGATCACGTTCGCCCGACCCGCGAGCGCCTCCTGCTGGTAGACGCGATCGAAGCCCATGGTCGACATCCGCCGGCACAGGAAGTCGGACAGCTCCGCTTCCTCGCCGACGACGCTGGGGATGCGGACGATCTCCCGGGTCAGCTGCACTGCGTCGTCGACGTCGACGAGCGCGGCGAGTGTGTCGAGTCCCGTGCTGTGAGCCATGGATCAGATATGAGATACGACGGCATGGCAGTGTAGGCGGCGGCGAAAGCGGGCGTCAAGCGTCACTCAGTCGCGATATACGATGCACGATGCATGACGGAGCCTGCGCGCGAGAAGATCGTTCCGGCGCAGCTCGAGCGACGCGTCTACGAGCGTCTGCGCGACGACATCGTCGCCGGCGGGCTCCAGCCCGGGGAACAGCTCGTCGAGGCGCGCATCGCCGAGGAGCTCGGCGTCTCCAAGACGCCCGTTCGCGAAGCTCTCATCCGACTCCAGCGCGACGGGCTGGTCGCGATCGAGCCGTATCGAGGGGCTCGGGTGACACAGCCCTCGCCGGAGGACGTACGTGAGATCCTCGAGCTGCGTCTCCTGCTCGAATGCCGCATCGCACGGGATCTCGCCAAGCGACGGCCTCCGGAGGTCCTTCGGGCCCTCCAACGGTCTGTCGACCAGTGCCTGGGGGCGCTCGCGGTGGGCGACCGGCCGACGTTCTTCGACGGTCTGACGGAGTTCTCCGACATCCAGGCCGCTGCTTGTGGCAACAGCCGCATGGCGAAGCTCCTCGTCGACCTGCGCAGCGTGCTGCTCCTGATCGGCACGACGTCCCTCCGTGCGCCCGGCCGTGAGCATCGTTCCCTCGACGAGCACGAGGCGATCCTGGCCGCGATCACCGCCGGCGACCCGGACGCTGCGGCCGCCGCGACGGCGGCCCATATCCGCTCGATCGAGCACGACACTCTCGACCCGACTCCCGCGCCTACGGTCGAGGGCTGAGCTCCGGCCACCAGCGGCGCAGGAAGTCCGCCTGCTCGTCGATGGCGTTGCGCTGCCAGGGCGGGAACTCGCGACAGCACGCCTGCCCTGCGACGAAGGCCTCGTAGGGATCCTCGTGGCGCGGCAGGCGGGCAATCGTCTCGACGACGGCGAGCCAGCAGAAGGGCGCGTAGACGTGGCTGTAGCCGCCTTCCTGCACCGAGATCAGCCTGCCCTGGCAGACGTCGTCTGCGACTGCGAGCAGCCGCTCCGCGATGCCGGCGAAGCCCGTGGCCGTGACGCCCAGTCGGGAGAGCGGGTCGAACAGGCTCGCGTCGACGCCGCAGGCGACCACCACGAGTTGCGGCGCGAACCGGCGCAACACCGGAGCGACGATGCGATCGACCGCGTAGTGGTAGCCGGGGTCGCCGGTGCCCGCCGGCAGGTTGACGTTGACGTTGCGGCCTTCGCCCGCACCGTCGCCGACGGTCTCGACCGAGCCCGTCTCGACCGGAAAGCTCCGATCCTGCTGGATCGAGATCGTGAGCACGCCCGGCTCGGCGAGGAAGATGGCCTCGGTCCCGTTGCCGTGGTGGGCGTCGATGTCCACGATCGCGACACGGTCGAGGCCGAACTGCTCCCGCGCGGCTGTCGCCGCGATCGCGCAGTTGTTGAAGATGCAGAACCCGTAGCCGGAGTCACGCGAGGCGTGGTGGCCGGAGCGGCGTAGCATCGCGTGGGCCGTCTGCGTCTCGTCGGCGAGGACGAGCTCGAGCGCCGTGAGCGCCGAGCCGGCCGAGAGCAATGCCAGCCCGTAGGAGCGTCCGTCCATCGGCGTGTAGCCGCCTCCTGCATCTCCTCGGCCACGTTCGGACTCCGCTTCCATCCGCTCGATGTGCTCGCGCGAGTGCACCCGCAGGAGCTCGTCCACCGTCGCCTCCCGGGGCGCGACGACCCGAATGGCGTCGTCGAGCCCGGCCGCTCGAATCAGATTCCTCGTCCGGACGATCCGGGCGGTGTTGTCGACATGGAGATCGTCCTCGATCAGCCCTTCGATGGGCAGGTACATGGCGCCGCGTCCCATGTCGTGTGTCGCAAAGCGCTCGTCCCAGCAGAGGGCAGACGCCACGTTAGCCTCCTCGTTGACAGCGACCAGGGCACGGATTAGCGTACTCGCGCCGTATCTCATATATCAACGGGTGGAGCTGCCTAACCGTTGCCGTACAGATCCGTCGTACCGAAGTGCCATGGTCGGTGAGTCCCGAGCGGCGTCGCGTCCCGCGGTTGCCCGCACGGCGGCCGACTCCTCGATCGTGATCAGCGGCGTCCGCCACGTCTTCGGCGACGTGGCGGCGCTGGACGGCATCGATCTGTCGGTACGTGAGCACTCGCGGCTCGGGATCGTCGGGCCGAGCGGCTGCGGCAAGTCGACGCTGCTCTCGCTTATCGCCGGCCTGCTCGAGCCGACCGACGGGGCGATCGCGATCGGTCCCGCCAGCTCCGCCGAGGAGCGCTTGGCGCGGTGCGCGCTGATGCCGCAAAGGGATCTGCTGATGCCCTGGCGCACCGCGCTCGACAACGCCTGCATCGCGCTCGAGAATCGCGGCGTCGCGCGGCGGGCAGCGCGCGAGCAGGCCCGGCCTCTGTTCGAGCGCTTCGGCCTCGCAGAGTTCGAGGAAAAGTCTCCCGCGCAACTCTCGGGCGGGATGCGACAGCGCGTGGCCTTCCTGCGGACGCTCATGCCACAGAAGGACGTGCTGCTGCTCGACGAGCCCTTCGGTGCTCTCGATTCGATCACCCGCGCACAGATGCAGGAATGGCTGGTGGGCGCGCTCGAGCTCGAGCCGCGGACCGTCCTGCTCGTGACCCACGACGTCGACGAGGCACTGCTGCTGTCGGACCAGGTCGCCGTGATGTCGGCTCGTCCCGGGCGTATCGTCCGGCGCATCGAGACCGGCCTCGCCCGCGACGTCCCGCGTCGCGAGATCGTGACTTCGGCGGCGTTCGCGTCCCTGAAGGAGCAGGCGCTGGAGGCGCTCGAGGAGTGATCGCCGAGGAAACCGAGACCGGTCGGCGCGCCGTGCTCCTCCACGAGGACCGTCGGGCGCGAAGGTGGCTCGTCGAGTATGGACCGGCGCTGATGGTGGTCGCCATCGGGATCGGGCTCTGGGAGCTGCTCGTCCGCGTGCTGGACGTGCCGCACTACATCTGGCCGAGCGTGTCGCTGATCTTCGCGACGATGCGCGACAATATCGGTGACCTCGCCCACCACACGTGGGTGACGCTGAGCGAGGTGCTTGCAGGCTTCGCGATCGCGCTGGCCGTCGGTCTCGGTCTCGGGATCTTGCTCCACGTCTCGACGGTCGCGCGGCGTGCCCTGTACCCGATCCTCATCGCCAGCCAGAGCATCCCGACGGTGGTGCTCGCGCCAGTCTTCGTGCTGGTGCTCGGCTTCGGCATCGGGCCGAAGCTCGCGGTCATCGCGCTCTTCTGCTTCTTCCCGATCGTCGTCGGGACGATCGACGGGCTCCGCAGCGTCGACCCCGAGTACGTCCGCATGATGCGAACCCTCGACGCGTCCCGGTGGTCGATTTTCCGTCGCGTCGAGTTTCCGGCGGCGTTGCCGCTGATCTTCACCGGCACGCGCGTTGCCGCGACGTACGCGGCGATCGGCGCGGTGTTCGGCGAATGGGCCGGTGCGGACTCCGGGCTCGGCTGGCAGATGATCCAGGCAAAGGGCCGCCTCGACACTGAGCTCGTCTTCGCAGACATCGCGTTCGTTACGGCGATGGCGCTTCTCCTGTTCGGGCTTGTCTGCCTGGTCGAGCGCCTCACCATCCCGTGGGCGCGGGGGCAGGAGGCGCGATGACGTGAGCGTTCCAGGCGAGGGGCAATGACCAATCGGAGAGGAGGCCATGTGAGACATCTGCTGCGACATCGACGATCGTTCGTGCTTCTCGCGCTGCTTGCAGGCGTGCTCGCGCTTGCTGCATGCGGTGGCGGGGAGGAAGCATCCGAAGAGCCACCCGCGGCGCCGGCCGAGCCCGCAGCGGAGCCGCCGGCCGAACCCCCCGCGGAGCCGCCGGCGGAGCCGCCTGCCGAGCCCGCCACGGAACCGCCCGCCGAGCCACCTGCAGCCGAGCCGGCCACGCTCAAGGTCGCGCTGGACTGGTTCCCGAACCCCGACCACGTAGCCCTCTACTACGCGCTCGACAACGGCATGTTCGACGAGCAGGCGCTCACCGTTGAGTTCGAGACGCCGTCCGATGTCACGGCTGGGCTGAAGCTCGTCGCGACGAACGAGTTCGACCTCTCGATCTTCTACCAGGGCGACATGTTCTTCGCCGCGCAGGAGGACCTGCCGGTCATCGCCGTGGGCTCCCTCGTGCCGACTCCGCTGAACTCGCTGATGTCCCTCGCCGACTCGAAGGTCCAGGGACCGGACACGATCAAGGGCGCCACGATCGGCGTCGCCGGGCTCCCGTTCGACGACGCCATCCTCGACACGATGCGCAAGCAGCAGGGACTGGCGGAGGGCGACGTCAAGAGCGTCAACGTCGGCTTCGATCTCGTGCCGGCTTTGCTCGACGGAGCAGGCCGACGCCGTCATCGGCGCCTACTTCAACATCGAGGGCGTCCACATCGAGTCGGAGACCGGACAGCCTCCGACGGTCACGAAGCTCGAGGAGCTCGGCGTTCCGCATTACGACGAGCTCATCGTCGTCGCGAACCGCGATCGTCTCACGGAGGACGCGGCCTACGCCGACGCTGTCACCCGCTTCCTCGCCGCGATGGTGACTGCGACCGAGGCAGCGCAGGCCGACGAGGCCGGCTCGATCGAGATCATGAAGGCGAACACCGAGTACACCGCCGAGGAGATCGAAGGCATGGTGCCCGACACCCTGCCGCTCCTCACCTCCCCGAAGGGCGTACCGACCGGCTGCTTCGACCTTGCCGGCTGGGAGGCCTTCGGCCAGTGGATGATCGACGAGGCGCTGATCGAGAACCCGGTCGACGTCTCGACGATCGCGACAAACGACTACCTGCCCGGCTGCTGATCCGGGGAGCTGGAAGGCGGAGGAGCCGAGCGTGCTCGGCTCCTCCCCTCACCGGGAAGGGAGCAACGGCGTGACCACGACGACCGCCTCACTGAGCCGGGAGCTCTGGACCTCCATCGCGGATATCTACGACCGTGTCCTCGTTCACCCGTTCCTGACGGGACTGACCGACGGCACGCTGCCCGAGGAGTCATTCCGCTTCTACATCGTCCAGGACACGCTCTACCTGCGCGAGTACGCCCGGGTGCACAGCATCGCCGCCGGCAAGGCCGCCGCGCCGGAGCACATGCTGCACTTCAACAAGATCGCCTCCGACCTCGTCCACGCGGAGCAGACGTTCCACACGGACTTCTTCCGGGAGTGGGGGCTGTCCGACGAGGACGTCTGGTCGACCCCGCTTGCGCCGACGAACGTCGCCTACACCACGTACATGCTCGCGGCGGCCTACGCGGGCACCTTCGCCGAGGCGGTCGGCGCCGTGCTGCCATGCGCGTGGATCTACCTGGAGGTCGGGAAGGTGCTGAGCCGGACCGGCTCGCCGAACCCGCTCTACCAGCGCTGGATCGACATGTACGGAGGCGAGGAGTACGAACAGCTTGTGCGGGCCGTGATCGACATCGCCGACGAGCTCGGCCCGAATCTCGGCGAGCGCGAGCGCGAGCTGGTCAAGGAGCGCTTCGTCGTCGCGTCGCGGTACGAGTGGATGTTCTGGGACATGGGCCTTCGTCGGGAGGCCTGGCCCGTCTGAGCGGCCGCGCCGCCGCTACGCGGTGAGCGTGGCCGTGCGGCGCACCGACTCGAGATCGGGCACGTCCATCCGCTCGAGCACCTCGCGGAAGCAGCGGTTCGCCTCGCGAAGCACCTCGTCCTCGTCGATGGTCGTGAACTGCCGGTCCCGGTAGATGATCTGCCCGTCGACGATCGTCGTCTCGACGCAGCTGCCGTTCGCAGCGAAGACGAGGTGCGAGAAGACGTGCGTCCTTCGAGCCCGGCATGAGCGGCGTGAACATCTGACTCTTCGTGTCGACGACGATGACGTCGGCCTTCTTGCCGGGCGTCAGCTCGCCGGCGTCGATCCCGAGGCCCTTGTTCCCGTTCTTGCAGCACATGCGTACGACGTCTGGCGCCTGCTGGAGGCTCGCGTCCACGCGGACGGCCCGGTGCATGAGTGACGCGAACTTCATCACCTCGAACATGTCCCGGCTGTTGTTGCACTCGGCCGCGTCGTGGCCGAGGCCGACGTTGAGCCCGGCTGCGAGCATCTCCGGCAGCCGCGCGACGCCGTTGCCGAGCTTCGCGTTCGAGCTCGGGTTGTGCGAGACGTGCGTGTGTGTCTCGCGCATGAGGGCGAGCTCGGTGTCGGAGAGCCAAACGCAGTGCGCGGCGATGCAGTCGGGCCCGAGGATGCCGCAGTCGTAGGCGACCTCGGTCGGGCGCCGGCCGAACATCTCCTTCGAGATCTCCACCTCGGTGAGCGACTCGTTCAGGTGGATGTGGATTCCGGTGCCGAGCTCGTCCGCGAGCGCTCGCGAGTCGCGGAGAAGCTGCTCGGAGGCGAGCGGCAGCCACTCGATGCCGATCAGGATCTGGATCCGGCCGTCGGCCGCCCCGTGCTTCGAGCGGAAGGCGGCCTCGTTGTCGGCGAGCGTATCGAGGTTGTGCTCGTCGGTCGCGACGTCGTTCGACAGGACGGCCCGGATGCCGAGCTTCTCGGCGGCCTCCGCAAGCGCCTCGAGCTGCCGGTACATGTCGTTGACGGCCGTGACGCCGCACTTCACCGACTCGGAGTAGCTCGCGAGGGCGGCCCAGTAGGCCGATTCGGGATCGAGCGCCCGGATCATCGGGTACCAGCAGGTCTGCAGGTACTCCCAGAGCGGCAGGTGGTCCGAGTATCCCTTGCCCAGCGCCGTGTGGTAGTGGAAGTCCACCAGTCCGGGCATGACGATCTTGTCGGTCGCGTCGATGACCGTGGCGCCGTCGGTGGCGACGTCGCCGGCCGTCACCTCGGCGATGCGGTCTCCGTCGATCACGACCGTGCCGCCGAAATGAACGGTGTCCTCGTCGTCCAGGGTGACGACGATGCCGTTCCGAAGGATGATCCGGTCGCTCACGGTGGCCTCCCGATTCGTCGCTGCGAGGGCCCGTATATTAGATACGGTCGCTTTCCTCGTGCGGCTGCGGCGCTCGTCGCGCCGACCACGCCAGCCGGGCGGCGACGACGAGCAGCAGGGCGGCGAACAGGCGTCGCAACGTTGCCTCCGGCAGGGACGTCGCCAAAGCGGTGCCCGCCGCGACGCCGGCCGCGGAGAACAGGCCGAGCGCGATGGCCGGCCGCCAGGCGACGTTGCCGTAGCGGCTCTGCTGCCAGGCGCCGGCGATCGCCACCGGAACCATCGCCGCGAGTGACGTGGCTTGCGCTTCCAGCTGGCCGAGGCCGACGACGAGCGTCAGCGTCGCGACGAACGGGATCCCACCACCGATGCCGAACAGCGCCGACAGGACGCCGGCAAGGAAGCCGAGGGCCGTGGTCTCGAGCAGCTCGGTCAACGGAGCAGCAGGATGACGGCCACGGAGACGAGGAAGGCGCTGAACAGCAGCACGAGGAAACGGGACGACAGGCGTTGCTGGAGGCGCACCCCTACCAGCGCGCCGGCGACGGCCGGAAGGCCCACCTGCACCGCTCGGGCCCAGTCGACCTCGCCCAGGATCGCGTAGCCTGCGGCCCCGAACGCGGCCGTCAACCCGATGGCGGCGAGCGATGTCCCGGTCGCGAGCTTGCCGCCGAAGCCGGCGAGCAGAATCAGGAGCGGCACGACGACGATTCCTCCGCCGACACCGAAGAGGGCCGCGAAGAAGCCGGACACGAGCCCGATACCCGCGAGCATGGGGAGCGGGAGCCGCGCCGCGGGCACGGCCGTATTGTAGGAGCATCGATCCGGCCGCCCTGCTCGAGCCCCTTGCCGCGCAGCCACGGCGCACGGCGCTCGTCTTCGACGTCGACGGCACGCTCGCGCCGATCATGCCGATGCCGGAGCAGGCAGCCGTGCCCGAGGAGACGAAGGCCGAGCTCTCGCGCCTCTCCGGTCGCTACCTGCTCGTCGGCTGTCTGAGCGGCAGGCCGGGTACCGAAGCGGCGGCGTTGGTCGGTGTCGACGGCGTCAGCTACGTGGGCAACCACGGCCTCGAGCTCGACCCGCGGCGCGCCGAGCTCACGGCGGCCATAGCGCGCTTTCGCGACGACGTCGCGGGAGCGTGGCCGATCGAGGACAAGGGGCTCTCGCTGTCCTTCCACTATCGACTCGCCGAGGATGAGCCGGCGGCGGAGGTGGTGCTCCAGGGCGTTGCCACGCTGGCTCTCGAAGCCGGTCTCGAGCCACGCTGGGGGCGGAAGGTGCTCGAGGTACGCCCCAGGGCGGCCGCGGACAAGGGAGTCGCCGTGGGAGCGCTGCTTTCGTCGTGTGGAGCCGCTCTGGGGCTGTATGCGGGCGACGATACGACCGATCTCGACGCCTTTCGGGGTCTCGCCGACGCCGGGCTCGAACACGCCGTTCGCGTGGCCGTCGCCTCCGCAGAGGTCCCGCCCGCACTCCTCGCCGACGCCGATCTCGTGGTCGACGGTCCCCGGGAACTGCTGCCGGTGCTGCGGGCGCTCTGATGGGCTTCGTCGACGAGGCCGTGCTCGGGCCTGCCCGTGCGCGCTACGGAGAGCCGCAGGCTCTCGTGCTCGAGCAGCCGGTGAATCGAGCCGAGCTCGATCTCGTGGTGGCGAGCGGCCGCCACGGTCGGCGTCACGACTTCACCTTCTTCGTCTTCAACGGCGAGCGGCTCGCGCTCATCCGCAAGCCTCACTTCCTGCCCGGAGTCTGGCGCCCGCCGAGCGGCGGCATCAGGCAGGGAGAGCCGCTCGAGGACGGCATTGCCCGGGAGGCCCGCGAGGAGCTGGGGACGGAGATCGCACTGGAGCGCTACCTCGTTCGCACCGAGGTGCGCTTCACATGTGGAGACGAGGCAATCGAGTGGCGCACGCACGTGTTCACGGCCACGACCACCGCAGAGGAGCTTGTTCCGACGGACACGATCGAGATCGCGGCGGCGCGTTGGGGAACGGTCGAGGAGCTCACCGGACCGATCAGAGCAGCCGCCCTCGCGACCGGACGAGGTCTCTGGCGATATCGGGTGGCGCTGCACGATGCGGCGATCGTGGCGCTGCGTGACCGTCCGTAGAGGCACGTACCGCTGTGACCCGCGCTCTCGTCCTGCCCGGGACGTGTTGCCGGCCGTCGCAGTGAGCGGTAGCTTGCTGCACGTTTCGCCCCCGGCCGCTAGCTCGGGTTCGGCCCCGCGGCCGGCGAGAATCGGCGCGCTCCGGTCTCGGTATTGACACAGGACGACACAGATCCGTGTGCTCGCCGGGAGTACTCTGCCCCCCACCCAAGGGTGGGGGGTGGGACCGGGGCTGCGCTCCGCGAACGATCGCGGGAGACTCCGGGAGCGATGCCGCGCGGCCATCGCGCGCGCCACCCGATCTCGCAGAGCATCTGGACGGTCGAGCCGACGCGCCCGGTGTGGCTAGACCCTTGCGCGCCGGTGTGGCTAGGCCCCCTGCGCGCCGGTATGGCTCAGACCTTGCGCGCCGGTGCTGCTCAAACCCTAACGCGCTCGGCGGCTCAGACCTTGCGCGCCCGCACGGCCGTGCCGTAGGCACAGATCTCCGTGCCCAACGACTGGAGGTCGGAGGTCTCGAAGCGCATCGCGATGATCGCGTTCCCGCCCATCGCCTCCGCCTCCTCGGTGAGGCGGGCGATGGCCTGCTGGCGGCCCTCGGCAAGCAACTTCGTCATTCCCTTCAGCTCACCGCCGACCAGCGACTTGAGCCCGGCGAGCATGTCGGAGCCCAGGTGGCGGGAACGCACGGTGAGTCCGAACACCTCGCCGATCACCTCGAACTCCCAGCCAGGCAGGTTGTCGCCCGTTGTGATGAGCATCAGTCTCCTCCAGCTTCGCGTTTGAGCACGTTCCAGGCGCGCAGGACGTCCATCTCGGTCGTGCGCTCGTTGCCGACGGCGAGCCGCAAGACATACTCCCCGGCCAGGCGCGTGTGCGAGATGAAGATGTCTCCGCTCGCATTGACACGGTCTAGCAGAGCCTCGTTCTCCTCGTCGCTCGCGTCTCGCCGGAAGCAGACGACCGAGAAGCGCCGTGGCGCGCAGATCCGCCAGCCCGGCTCGCTCCGTACCCAGTCCTCGAAGAGCTCGGCCAGCCGGATCGCCTCGCGGATGCGCTCCTGCAACCCGACACGGCCGTAGCAGCGGAGCACGGCCCAGAGCTTGAGCGAGCGGAAGCGCCGCCCGAGCGCCGGCCCGTAGTCGGAGAGGCTCTCCGTGTCGTCGTGGGTTCGCAGGTACTCCGGTACGAGGCTGAAGGCGTCGCGGAAGTCTGCCGCCCGGCTCGTCCACAGAGCCGAGCAGTCCATCGGCGTGAAGAGCCACTTGTGGGGGTTGACGACGAGCGAGTCCGCTCGCTCGACCCCGGCTTGCGACCAGCGCAGCTCCGGGCAGACCCAGGAGGAGCCCGCGTAGGCGGCGTCGACGTGGAGCCACACGCCGGCCGCCTCGCAGAGCGGGGCGAGCTCTCCTACCGGGTCGACCGAGGTCGAAGAAGTCGTGCCGACGGTGGCGACGACGGCCGCCGCGCCGCCGCGGGCAAGCTCTTGCTCGACCGCGTCGGATCGCAGGCGGAATTCGTCGTCGGCTGTGATCTTCGTCGTCTCGAGCCCGAGCATCCGCGCGGCCTTCTCGACCGACGAGTGCGCGTGCTCGGAGCAGAGGACACGCGAGCCGCCCGTAACGTGGCGCGCTGCGATAAGCGCGGCGAGCGTCGACGTGGACGCGGAGTCCTCGATGTGGCCGTGCCATCCGCCGGGCAGCCCGAGCAGCTGGCGGAGCCAGTCGAGCGTGAGCAGCTCGAGCTCCGTCGAGGCGGGGGAGGTGCGCCAGATGAACGCCACCTGGTTGAGGGTGGCGGCGAGCAGCTCCGCGAGGATCGCAGGCTCGGCCGCGGAGATGGCGAAGTACCCGAAGAAGCGCGGGCTCTGCCAGTTGGTCATCGCCGGCAGCAGGATCTCGTCGAGATCCCGGAGCACGGCGGCAAACGGCTCGCCCTCCTCCGGCGGAGAGGGGGGCAGTGCCCGTCGCACCTCCCCTGGGCGAACCTGCGCGAGCACCGGCAGCTCGCTCACTTGCTCCAGGTAGCGCGCTGCCCACTCGAGCGCAGCGGCGCCGTCTTCCCGGAAGCTGCTCACGCCCGCATCCGCGTGAGCTCCGCCCAGGGGCGCGTGTTCACGACCTGGGCCGCTGTGAGCCAGGCGCGGCGGGCCTGCGAGACCGCCAGATCGAGGTAGCCGAGCCCACCGACGCTGTGGGCGTCGCTCGAGACGACGATGTGGACTCCGCTCTCGGCGGCGAGCCGCGCATGGGTGTCGCGGAGGTCGAGCCGATCCGGCTGGCCGTTGATCTCGAGCGCTGTTCCCGTCTCGACTGCGCGGGCGAAGATCTGCTCGAGGTCGACGTCGTAGGCGCTGCGCCGGCCGATCTTGCGCCCGGTCGGGTGGCCGATGCAGTCGACGTGCGGGTTGTCGATGGCGGAGAGGATCCGCCGGCCGATCTCATCCGGCGGGTCGCGAAACCCGGAGTGGATCGAAGCGACGACCCAGTCCCGGTCGGCGAGCGACTCGTCGTCGAGATCGAGCGAGCCGTTCGACCGGATGTCGACCTCGACACCGGAGAGGATCTGAATCCCATCGAGGCGGGCGTTCAGGTCCGCAATCTGCTCGGTCTGGCGCTCGAGCCGTCCGTCCTTGAGGCGTTTCGCGTGGTCGCAGATAGCGAGGTAGCGATGACCGAGAGCCTGGGCTGCGGCAACCATCTGCTCGAGCGTCGACTTGCCGTCCGACCAGTCTGTGTGCGAGTGGAGGTCACCCAGGACGTCTCGCCGCTCGAGCAGCTCGGGCAGTGTCCCGGCACGTGCGGCCTCGAGCTCGCCGCCGTTCTCCCGCAGCTCCGGCGGGATCCACGCGAAGCCGAGGTGCGTGTAGAGCTCTTCCTCGGTCTCCATCGTCGCGACGGTGCCCGATGCGGTGTCCTCGACGCCGTACTCCGATACGGAGAGGCCGCGACGGACGGCGTCCTCCCGAAGGGCGACGTTGTGATCCTTCGAGCCCGTGAAGTGCTGCAGGAGGTTGCCGTAGCACTCGGGCGGGACGACCCGCAGGTCGAAACGCAGGCCGTCGTGGCCGACGACGGTCACCTTCGTCGGGCCCTTCGCGACGACCTCGGCAACCCACTCGAGCGTCGCGAAGTGCTCGATGAGCGCGCCGGCATCGGTCGCGGTGGCGATGACGTCGAGGTCGCGAACGGTCTCGGCGCGCCGTCTCGCGCTCCCTGCCTCCGAGACACGGACGGCGGCCGGATGAGCGCGTAGCTCCGCCACCACGGCCTCCACGAACGGAAGCACGTTTCCGAGGAGCGCACGGCCGTCGCGGGACGCGCGCTCCGGCGGCTTCGCGAAGTGGGTGAGGACGTTCTGCTCCGTCTTCTCGCCGAGGCCCTGCACGCCCCGTAGCAACCCCTGTTCGGCGGCGGCCCGCAGCTGAGCCGCGCTCTCGATGCCGAGCTCTTGCCACAGCTTGCGCGTCGTCTTGGGGCCGAGCCCGGGGACGTGCGTGATCTCGACGAGACCGAGCGGGATGCGGTCGCGCAGCTTGGCGAGCGCCTGGAGATCTCCCGTCTCGGACAGCTCCACGATCTTCTGCTCGATGGTCCCGCCGATTCCGGAGAGGCGCTGGGCCTTGCCCTCGAGCGCGAGCTCGGCGACGGAGACGGCCGACTCGCGGATCCGGGTCGCGGCTCGCCGGTACGCGGCGAGACGGAACGCGTCGGCGCCGTCGAGCTCGAGCATGTCGGCGAGCAGCTCGAAGCGCTCCGCCAGCTCGGCGTTACGAGGAAGCGAGCGGGCCATGTCGCGATGATATGCCGATGCTCGTCGTCTGCCTGCCGACCTACAACGAGGTCCACAACCTCGAGCGCGTCGTGCGCGACCTCGTGGCCGTCTTCGCCGAGCACGACCTCGACGGCCGCGTGCTCGTGATAGACGACGCCTCCCCCGACGGGACGGGCGAGCTCGCCGACCGGCTCGCCGCAGAGCTACGCGTCGTCGAGGTGCTGCACCGGCAGCGCAAGGAGGGGCTCGGGCCGGCGTACGTCGCCGGGTTCAGGCACGTTCTCGCAGTCGGCGTCGACCTCGTGCTCGAGATGGATTCCGATCTCTCGCACGACCCGGCGGACGTGCCGCGCCTCGTGGCCGCCGCCGACGCCGCGGACATCGTCATCGGGTCGCGTTACGTGGCCGGCGGCGGGACGCGGAACTGGGGCCTCGGCCGGCGGCTCGTGTCGCGAGCCGGGTGTCTCTACGCGAAGGTGGTTCTCGGCCTGCCCTTCGCGGACCTCACGGGAGGCTTCAAGTGCTTTCGCCGCGAGGCGCTGGAGCGGCTGCCGCTCGAGCGGATCGGCTCGAAAGGCTACGCCTTCCAGATCGAGACGACGTTTCGCGCCGCTCGCGCCGGGCTCCGCATCGTCGAGGTGCCGATCGTCTTCTCGGAGCGGCGAGCCGGCGGCTCGAAGATGTCGAAGGCGATTGCCTTCGAGGCGCTCTGGAAAGTCGTCGCGCTGCGCATGCGTGCGATCGCCGGGCGCCTGTAGCTTGTAGGGGCCGGATCTCATCCGGCCCGGGACAGGGGAGGGCACGTGACGGAGCTTCTCGAGGTGACCGATGGGACGTTCGAGCAGGAGGTGCTCAGCTCGCCGCTGCCGGTCGTCGTCGACTTCTGGGCTCCGTGGTGCGGGCCGTGCCGCGCGATCGCGCCGATCATGAAAGACCTCGCCGTGGAGCACGGCGAACGTGTGCGGTTCGTGAAGCTGAACGTCGACGAGAGTCCCGGAACCGCCTCGCGCTATAGCGTGCTGTCGATTCCTACGGTGATCCTCTTCGAGGGCGGTGAGCCGCGGGAGACGACGGTCGGCGCCCGTTCGCGCGGCCACTACGAGCAGGCCTGGGCGGACTGGCTGCGCACGGTCGCCTAGGCTGTCGGTGTCGCCGGGGACGCCCGGTGCCGGACGGCGACCACCGGTGTCTACAATCCGCTTCCTGAGCCGTTCCGGGCCCCTGCGGACATCGACATGACCGAGCGCGAACGGACCGAGCAGGCGTTGCAAGAGAGCGAGCGAGCCCTGCGCTCGCTGGTGGACGCCCTGCCCGGTGTCGCCTTCCGGGCGCGCTACGACGAGAGCTGGTCCGTCGAAGACGTGAGCCCTCAAGTCCACGAGCTGGTCGGCTACACGCGTCAGGACTTCGTCGAAGGACGGATCACGTGGCCGCAGTTGATCCATCCGGACGATGCGAGCATGGTGCGAGAGTCCATTGCGGCGGCGATGTCCGAGCGGCGCCCGTATCGGATCGAGTACAGGGTCCGGACCCACGACGGACGCGAGCTCTGGCTCTGGGAGCGCGGCCACGGCGTGTACGACGGCGACACGGTGGTCCGGATCGAGGGATTCGCCATGGACGTCACGGCCCGAAGGGCTGCAGAGGACGTTCTACGCGAGAGCGAGGGCCGATTCCGCGGCTTGCTCGAGTCCAGCTCGAGCGGCATGCTGGTCGCCGACGAACGTGGACAGATCGTCTTCGTCAACCAGGCTCTCGGGCGGCTGCTCGGCTACGAGGCCGAGGAGCTGCTGGGCAAGCCGGTCGAGCTGCTCGTCCCCGACGGTGTGCAGGGCGATCACGTCGCCCATCGGAACCGCTACGTCGCCAATCCCGTCACGCGACCGATGGGTCACGGTCTCGACCTCCGGGCTCGGCGCAAGGACGGAAGCTCCGTGGCGGTCGAGATCGGGCTGAGCTCATTCCGCTCGGAAGGCGAGCGGCTCGTTGCCGCGGTCGTCGCGGACATCACCACCCGCAAGCGGGCTGAGGATGACCTGCGTGACAGCGAAGAGCGTCTCCGGACGGTGGCCGAGTCGTCCCCGGCGACGATCTTCCTCACCGACTCCGAAGGCGCCTGCACGTTCGTCAGCCGTGCCTGGCAGGAGCTCACGGGTCAGGATCGCGAGCAGGCCCTCGGCTTCGGGTGGGCGGAGGCGATCCACGCAGCGGATCGCGCAAGCGTCGTGGCGGCGTTCAAGGAAGCGCTCGAGACAGGCGCGCCGCATCTGCACGAGTTCCGCGTGTGCGGACCTAACGACGCGGAGCGATGGGTGCTCGCGCGCTCGGAGCCGCGACTCGACGCCGAGGGGCGCTTCGCGGGCTACGGCGGATCCCTCGTCGACATCACCGACCTGCGGACGTCGATGGAGGCCGAGCGCAGCGGGCGCGAGCTCGCAGAGGAGCTGCGCGCCGCCGGCGCGGCGCTGGCGGCCGCCTCCACGGAGGAGGAGGTCGCGCGCGCCGCGCTCGACGGCTTCGAGGCGCTCGGGGCGACCGAGTCCACGTTGTACGTGCTCGACGACGCCAAGGGCGAGCTCGTGCTCGCGAGCTATGGCTCGGTCGATCCGGTCAGCCTGTCCGGCTGGGAGCGCTTACCGCTACGCCCGGGGCTGCCCGGTCCCGACGCGGTGCTCTCGCGGGCACCCGTGCTCCTCCGATCGCGGGACGAGGCGATGGCGCGGTATCCCCAGCTGGATGAAGCCGTGAACTTGCGGGAGCGCAAGGCGTTTGCCGCGCTTCCTCTCTCGGGTGGCACCGGACCGCTCGGCTTCGTCTTTCTCGCCTACGAGCGCGGGGTACGCCTCGATGCCGATGACGAGCGCTCGCTCACGACCCTCGCCGATCAGACGGCGCAGGCGCTCGAGCGGGCGCAGCTGTACCGGGTGGCGGAGCGGGATCTGGAACAGACCGCGCAGCGGTATGGATTCGTGGCCGAGCGCGCGCCGATCGGCATCTTCGAGACGGCTGCGGGCGGCGACTACATGTTCGTCAACGAGCGTTGGTCCGAGCTTTCGGGCCTCAGCCGCGACGAGGCGCTCGGGCGTGGCTGGCTGGCAGCAGTCCATCCCGAGGATCGCGCTCGGGTCGAGAGCCTGTGGGACGAGCGAGTTGGCGCGACCGAGGAGCACGTCGACGCCTACCGCCTGCTGACGTCGGCAGGGGCCGTGCGGTGGATCCGTTGCCGTGCGCTGCCGGTCACGAAGGACGGCGCCGAGGCGGCGGGCTACATCGGCGTGCTCGAGGACGTCACGATGCAGCAGGAGGCGGAGAAGGCGGCGCAGGCGCTCGCTGCCGAGCGCCGTGGCCGGCTGCGCGCCGAGCAGCTGCGCCTGGTGGGCGAGGCCCTCGCGCGCGGGGTATCCGTCCGGGACGTCGCCGAGGCGGTCGTCGAGAACGTCGCGGCGTTGCTCGGCTCGTCCTCTGCGACGATCACGCTGCTCGATCGCGAGCGATCCGAGCTCGAGGTCGTGGGCTCCCTGGGCATCCCGGCCGAGCTCGCCGAGCGGTACGGGCGTTTCCCGCTCGTGACACCGCTCCCTTCGGCCGTCGCCGTTCAGACCGGTACGCCGATCTGGATCGAGCGCTGGGAGGAAGCACCGCGCGAGGTCGAGCCCCCGCCCCTCCTCACAGCGCATGTCCGATCGGTGGCAGCGCTGCCGCTCGCTGTCGCGGGCGAGCCGGCCGGCGCTCTGTTCCTGGGCTACACCCACGAGCGCCGCTTCACCGACGAGGAGCGCGAGCTCCTGCTGGCGGTCGCGGGCATGTGCTCCGAGGCTCTGGGACGCGTACGGTTGTACGAGGCCGAGCGGGAGTCGCGCGCGCTCGCCGAGCGAGAGCGCGATCGGGTCGACGCCCTGCAGCGGCTCTCGGCGGCGCTTGCGATCGCTCCTGACGTGGCTGCCGTCACCGAGGCCGTCATCGAGCATGCCCGCGAGGTGCTCGGCTCGGCGACCGTGGCCGTCGTCCTGCTCGAGGAAGGGCGACCGATGCTGCGGATCCAGCGGGACGTGGGCTATCCCGGCGGCGTCATCGATCACCTCCGCGAGGGCATACCGCTCGACGCCAACGTGCCGGTGGCCGAGGTCGCGCGAACGGGCAGCGGCCTCTACTTCCCGAGCATGGACGCGGTCGACGTCCGCTTCCCGCACATGCGCCCGATCTACGAGTCTGCCGGCAAGGCAGGCGCTGCGCTGCCCCTTAGCGTCGGGAGGCGCCGGCTGGGCGGCATCGTGCTCGTGTTCCCGGAGGAGGAGCAGTTCGACGAAGCCCGGGTCGGCGAGCTCGAGGCGTTCGCGCGCCTGTGCTCGCAAGCGTTCGAGCGGGCCCGACTGTTCGAGGCCGAGGAACGCGCGCTCGCCCACACCCGGCGGCTCCAGGACCTGACCGCCGCCCTCTCCGGGGCGGTGACGGCCGCCGACGTCGGCTCGGCGTTCTTCGAGCAGGCGCTGCCGGCGCTCGGGATGGACGGCGGCGCTCTCGTGCTCCTGAGCCCGGACCGCTCGCGCATGCAGCTCGTCGCGCAGGTCGGCTGGCCGGACGAGGTCGTCTCGCGTATCGACGGCGTCTCCATCGAGGCCGGCTTCGCGCTCTGTGAGGCTGCTCGAACCGGGGAGATCGTCCGGATCGAGGGGCGTGACGCGTGGGCCGAGAAGTACCCGGAGAGCGCCGCGACCTTCGAAGGGACCGCCAGATCTGCGCTCGCCATGCCCCTCTTCGGTGGCAGCGAGACCGTCGGCGCGGTGGAGTTGACCGGCGCCGTCGAAAGGCCGCTGGGCCCGGGTGAGATGGGACTGCTCATCACCATGGCCGACCAGGTGGCCCAGGCGCTCGAGCGAGCGCGCCTCTTCGAGCGGGAGTCGCAGGCGCGATCCTCGGCCGAGCGGCGCGAGCGGCTGCTACGACACCGTGACGAGCAGCTTCGCCTGGTTCACGCTGCCGCCGGCATGGGATCCTGGGAATGGACTCCGGACACCGACGTGACGAGGTGGGCGCCCGAGACCCACAGCCTGTTCGGAATCCCGGAGCACGAGCCGGAGCTCGCGAGGCGATGGCGGGAGAACGTGCACCCGGAGGATCTGCCCGCTGCGGAGGCAGCGCTCCACGAGGCTGCCGAGAAGGGTCGCTCGTCGATGGAGTACCGCTACCAGCATCCCGAGCGCGGTCTGCTCTGGATCCGCTGGGAGGCAGCTCGCCTGCCCGACGAGCGGCGCCTCACCGGTGTGAGCGTCGACGTCACGGACCGCCGCCGTGAGGAGGAGCGCCAGCGCACTCTCGCCGAGCTGGGGGCTGCGCTCGAAGAGGCCGAAGGCTCCCGGGCGCGCATGCAGCGTCTTGTCGAGCTCGTGGTTGCCGACCTCGCCGACTACGCGACGATCGAGCTGACAGGCGGCGACGGGAGGATTGCGCTCGCAGCCGCGGCTGCGAGGGATGCCGCCGCCGGCGCGAAGCTGCGAGCGCTCCGCCAGCGCCACCGTCTCGCCGCGGATGCACCCTCGGGGATAGCGCGCGTGCTGGCGACAGGCGAGCCTGATCTCATCGAGCAGATCGATGACGCAGGAGCTCAGGACGCGGGTGCCGTCGAGGGATCCCTGCCGTTCCTACGGGCCATCGGAGCCTCCTCGTACATGGCTGTCCCGTTGCGGGCGCGAGGTGGGAGGGTCGGAGCCCTCGTGCTCGTCCGCACCGAGCCCGGCCGTCACTACGGGCGCGAGGATCTGGAGCTCGCAAGCGAGATCGCGAGCCGAGCGGCCCTCGCCATCGAGGCGGCTCGAGTCTACGAGCGAGACCACGAGATCGCCGTCAGCCTGCAACAAGCGCTGCTGCCACCTGCGCTCGACGAAGTGGCCGGCCTCGCCGTCGCCACCCGATACGAGGCGGGCCACGAGCACCTGCAGATCGGGGGCGACTGGTACGACGCTGTACGCCTTCCGGACGGTCGGATCCTGTTCGCCGTCGGTGACGTCGTCGGGCGCGGCCTGCCCGCAGCGGCCGCGATGAGCCGCCTGCAGACGGCGCTGGCGGCGCTGGCGCCGGCGGCGCGAGGACCCGCCGAGCTGGTCGAGCGCCTCGAGCGTTTCGCGACCGAGGTCGCCGGCGCCGAGTTCGCGACCGTCGCTGCGGCGATGCTCGATCCGGTCACGGGCGAGCTGCGCTACGCAACCGCCGGCCACCCACCGCCGCTGCTCGTGTTGCCGGACGGGGAGACCCGGTACCTCGACGATGCTCCGTCGGCTCCGCTCTGCGGGCTCGGACCGATGACCCGCCAGGAGGGCCGTGTCGTGCTCACGGACGGCACGCTCCTCGTCCTGTACACCGATGGGCTGATCGAACGGCGCGGCCAGCTGCTGGACGTAGGCCTCGAGCGCCTTGCTCAGTCGGCACGTACCTTGCGAGGAGGAGCAATCGGCGACCTAGCCGACGGGATACTCGCCGAGCTCACGGCCGGTGAGAGCTTGCGGGACGATATCGCTCTGCTCTGCGTTCGCCTGGAGCGGGCTCGGGCTCGTCGGTTGCAGCGGCGCTATCCCGCGCGAGCCGACCAGCTCTCGGTCGCGCGCCGTGCCTTGCGCGAATGGCTGGCGGAGGTGGACGTCCCGGAGAGGGAGCGTCCTGAAGTGGTTCTCGCCGTCGGGGAAGCACTCGCGAATGCGGTCGAGCACGCGTACTTGCAGGTTCCGTCCGGTGCCATGGAGCTCGAGGCGTCGTGTCCCCGCGACGGTGAGCTTCTCATCCGGGTCGCCGACCAGGGACACTGGCGCAACCCGCGTGCCCCCGGCGACAGAGGACGTGGCCTCGCGATCATCGAGGGGTTGACCGACAGCTTCGAGACGAAGACCTCGGCAACCGGTACGACCGTCACGATGCGCCGCCGGGTTGGCGTTCCAGCGCGGTGAGCGGCAAGACTCCGGCGGCACGGATCGTGTCGCTGTCGGCTCTGGACGCGGCGATTCCCGTTCATCCCTCGTGTGAGGACGCACTCGCGATGACCAGTCAAGCTCAGGCCGGCTGGTCGCGGTCCGCGCGGAAGTGCTCCCAGCCGGCAACGTCGAGGCGCTCGCCGTTGCGGAGCAGGTGCACGCCGGTGCCCGGCACGCAGCGACCGACGACCGGGAAGTCCAGCGAGGCAGCGTCGTCCGGGGCAAGCACGGCCAGTAGCTCGTAGTCCTCGCCCAACGTCCAGAAGGGCTCGGCGCCGAGCTCGTCGCTGCGCGCGTGGAGCGGCAGCCGCTCGACGGCGATCTCGAGCGCGCAGCCCGATTGTTCCGCGATGCGCGCAGCGTCGCTGGCGATCCCGTCCGAGAGATCGATCATGGCGTGAGCGACCGGCGCGAGCACCCGGCCGGCGTCGAGGCGGAACGGCGGCCGCGTATGGGCTCGCACGAGCTCGTCGTATCCCGCGAGCCCGAGCTCGAGCGCCCGCAGGCCAGCCGCGGCGCCCCCCAGCGGGCCCGTGACGACGAGAGCGTCTCCCGCGCGGGCACCTGCGCGTCCGGGCACGCGGTCACTGCGACCAACGGCCGTCACGGTCAGGTGGACGTGGTCGGCCGCCGTCGTGTCGCCGCCCCGGACCGGCACGCCCGTCTCGGCGAGCCCCTCGTACAGCTCGACGACGGAGCCAACGTCGGTGTCGGGTCGCACGCCCAGGGCGACGAAGAGTGCTTCCGGCTCCGCGCCGGCGGCGGCCAGGTCGCTCAGGTTGACGGCGGCAGCCTTGAAGCCGAGGTCGTGCCAGGTGGTCCACTCGAGCCGGAAGTGGACGCCCTCCACGAGCATGTCCTGGGTGACGACCACGCCGCCGTCGAGCACGGCCGTGTCGTCCCCGATGCTCTCGGCAAGCCCGCGCCGGGTCAGCTCGGCGAGGAGGCCGAGCTCACCGAGATCCGAGAGCCTCGAGCCCAAGGACGTCCACCGGCCCGCAGCCGGCGCCGAGATCGCTGAGGTCGAGCTGAGGCCAGGCCTCGTTGCCCGAGCCCGAGCCTGCGATCATGAGACAACGTGGTGCCACCGAACCGCGAGGCTACCATCGGCTAGATGAGTGATCGGGAATTGTGGTGCCGTCGGGGACGGCAGAGACCGAGCATGAGGGCGCGATCATGGCTCGTGCGTACCCGTAGGTACGTGCGAGCCACGAGCGTGGTCTCAGGCGACGGTATCGGCCGCCATCCGGCGGTGCCACGGTTACCGGTCAATTGGCGATCGATCATCTAGTGGTCTCTCCTGGAAGTTCCGCGTGCGGTGGCTGCAGGAGCGACCACTAAAAGGTGGAGATGGTTGCCGCTGCCGCGCCCTGGGACGCGCTGCTCTCCGGCGAGGAGCTCGCGTACCTGGGTCGCGAACCGCCGCGAGCCGCAAGGCACGTGCCCGTGCCGGAGGACCTCCATACCGATCTCCGCCGGTCGCTCCTCGCCCGTGGGATCGACGCGCTGTACGCCCACCAGGCGGAAGCGCTCGAGGTTGCGCGGACAGGCGCCCACGTCCTCGTCGCGACCGGCACGGCGAGCGGAAAGTCCCTGGCATTCAACCTGCCCGTTCTCGACGAGCTCCTCGGCGACCAGCACGCCCGCGCGCTGTACCTCTACCCGACGAAGGCGCTCGCCCAGGATCAGGCCCGAGCGCTCGACGCGCTTCGCCTGCGCGGTCTCACCGTGCGGATCTACGACGGCGATACGCCGCACGACCTTCGCAGAGGAATCCGCAAGGAAGCGAACGTCATCCTCACGAACCCGGACATGCTCTCCGTCGGGATCCTCCCTCACCACGCCGACAGCGGCTGGGAGGACGTCTTCTACAACCTCCGCTATGTGGTCGTCGACGAGGCGCACGTGTACCGGGGAGTCTTCGGCTCCCACGTCGCGAACGTCCTCCGCCGGCTGCGCCGCGTCGGCGGGCGCGGGCAGGCGCTGCCGCAATTCCTCCTGGCCTCGGCCACGATCGGGAACCCGGCCGAGCTGGGCCGCTCGCTCGTCGGTGAGGCCGTCGCGGTCGTCGCCGACGACTCGGCACCCCGGGCCGAGCGGACGATCGCTCTGTGGAATCCCCCGCTGCTCGACTCCGAGCTCGGGCAACGTGCGAGCGGGCTCGGTGAGGCTGCACGGCTCCTGGCCGAGCTCGTCGAGCGCGAGCTGCGTACCATCTGCTTCACGAAGAGCCGCAAGGCCGCCGAGCTGATTCACCGCTTCGCCTCACAGCGGCTTTCCGGAGAGCTCGCCTCTCGCCTCTCGCCGTACCGCGCCGGCTATACGCCGGGGCAGCGGCGCGAGATCGAGCGGCGCCTCATGGAGGGCGAGCTCCTCGGTGTCACCGCGACAGATGCCCTCGAGCTCGGGATCGACGTGGGCCTGCTCGATTGCGCCATCTCCGTCGGCTTTCCCGGGACCGTCGCGAGTCTTCGCCAGCAATGGGGCCGGGCCGGGCGGCGCGAGGCGGGGCTCGGCCTGCTCGTCGCGAGCGAGGATGCGCTCGACCAGTTCTTCATGCGGGAGCCCGACGCGCTGCTCGGTCGCAGCGTCGAGGCGGCAATTCTCGACGGCTCGAACCCGCGTGTTCTCGACGGCCACGTCCTGGCGGCGGCCTACGAGGCGCCCATCACCGAAGCGGATGGTGCGGTGCTCGGCGAAGCCGCTCTGGACCGAGCCGCGGTGCTGGCCGAGCGCGGACTGCTACGGCGGACACCGCGCGGGTACCTGTGGGCGGGCCGGGACTACCCGGCCGGACGGCTCTCCCTCCGGTCGACGAGCGCCGGTGCGGTGACCGTGATCCAGGAGGAGACCGGCGAGGTACTGGGTACGGTCGAGGAGGAACGCGCGCCGGCGACGGTGCACGAGGGAGCGGTCTACCTCCACCTGGGCGAGTCGTACCGGGTCCGCGCGCTCGACCTGCCGACGAGGGAGGCGCGGGTGGAGCCGTTCAAGGGCGACTACTACACGCAGACGAAGCGGGAGACCTCGACCGAGATCGACGAGATTCGTCGCATCGAGAATCGGGCGGGAGTCGAGCTCTCGTTCGGCGCCGTCTCCGTGACCGAGCACGTCATCGCCTACCAGAAGCGCTTCGTGCAGACGGGCGAGGCGTTCGAGCTCTGCCCGCTCGACCTTCCTGCGCAGACCTTCGAGACCGAGGCTGTGTGGTTCTGCCCGGGTGCGGGGTTGCTCGGCGCCTACGGGCAGATGCCGGCCCTGCTCGGGACGCTTCACGCCGCCGAGCACTCGCTGATCGCGCTGCTGCCGCTCTGGGCGATGTGCGACCGCTGGGACATCGGCGGCCTCTCGACGAATGTCCACCCGCAAACCGGCTTGCCCACGATATTCGTCTACGACGGCCACCCGGGCGGCGTCGGGATCACGGAGCGCGGCTTCGAGCGCTTCGAGGGCTGGGTGGCCGACACGGTCAGGTTGCTGGCGGGGTGTCCGTGCGAGCGCGGCTGTCCCTCGTGCGTGCAGTCGCCCAAGTGCGGGAATCTGAACGAGCCGCTCGACAAGGCGGGCGCGCTCGAGCTGCTCGGGCGCATGGTGACTACCGCGGGGGTGTAGGGGCCGGTCCCCGGCCGGCCCGAGCCGGTTCCGCCCGGGGCCGGTCCCCGACGGTCCGTCGGCGTCCGGTCCCTCCTAGCCGTTCTGGCGCGCGAGAGCCAGCGCCGTCGCGACGGCTTCCTCGGGCGTCGCTGCGCGCGTGATCCCGTCGCCTTCGAGCTGCCAGCCGGGCTCGAGGACGACGACCGATCGGCCGAGCTTGCGCGCGAGCCCGATCTCGGCCAGCGTTCCCCATTCGCCGCCGATCGCCACGATCGCGTCGCCGCTCGCGACGACGGCGAGATTGCGGGCGTGCCCGATCCCCGTGACGATCGTGTGCTCGATCCACTCGTTGGCCTCGAGCCGCGACTCGCCCGGCACGATCCCGATCGTCGTCCCTCCGGCCTCGCGGGCACCGCGAGCGACGGCCTCCATCACGCCGCCGAGGCCACCGCAGACGACCGTGCACCCGGCCTCGGCGAGCAGCCGCCCGACGCGCTCGGCTCGCCCCATCAGGGCGGGACTCGCGCGCCCGGCGCCGATGACCGCGATCTGTTTGGCCATCTCCTTTCCTGCCGAACGATGGTAGAAGAGAACCGTGACGGGACGGCGTCGTGCACACGGAGGGACGCTCATTCTCGGCGGCGGATACGCCGGCGCATGGGTCGCCCGCTACCTCCGCAAGCATGCGGCGACGATCGTCAGCGTCGACAACTTCATGCTCTTCACGCCTGTCCTTCCCGAGGCGGCCTCCGGGACGCTCGAGCCGCGTCACGCGGTCGTCCCGCTCCGCATGATGTGCCCGCACGCCGAGCTCGTGCTCGGCCGGGTCGTCTCGCTCGAAGAGACGGCGCACCTCGCCGCCGTCCAGACCGGGGTCGGCCTCGTCGAGATCGAGTACGAGGACGTCGTGATCGCGCTCGGCGCCGTCCCGAGGACCTTTCCGATCCCGGGATTGCGCGAGCACGGGGTGGGCTTCAAGTCGCTGGCAGACGCGATCCACCTGCGCAACCACGTACTGCGGGAGCTCGAAGCCGCGGCGGCCGAGCCTGACCAGGATCGGGTGTCCCGCCATCTCGCCTACGTCTTCGTCGGCGGCGGCTACGCGGGCGTCGAGGCACTGGCCGAGCTGAACGACCTCGTACAGGATGCGCTGCGCTTCTATCCGCGCCTGCGACACGTTCGCCAGCGCTGGGTGCTCGTGGACGCCGCCCCGCACATCCTCCACGAGATCCCGACACGGCTCGGCGAGTACGCGGCGCGCCAGCTCGAGAAGCGCGGCATCGAGATTCGGTGCGGCACGCAGCTGGTATCGGCGGAGGGTGGCCATGTGGTGCTGTCCGACGGCGAGCACATCGACGCCGGGACGCTCGTCTGGACGGCGGGGGTCAAGGCAAATCCGCTGCTCGGCGAGCTCGGCCTGCCGCTCGACGACCGCGGTCGGCTACAGGTCGACGAGCATCTACGGGTCGTTGGCCGGCGTCACGTGTGGGCGCTCGGAGACTGCGCCGCCGTGACGAACGCCGCCACTCCCGGCCGCACCGACCCGCCGACGTGCCAGCACGCGCTTCGCCAGGCGCGCCGTCTGGCCCGCAACCTGGTCGCGGCGAAAGACGGGCGCGAGCCGAAGCCCTTCCACTACCGCACGCTCGGCCAGGCAGCCACGCTCGGTCGGCACAAGGGCATCGCCGATGTGCTCGGCCTGCCCCTATCGGGCTTCGCGGGATGGTTCTTCACCCGGACCTATCACCTCTTCCAGCTGCCGCTCTTCAGCCGCAAGCTGCGGGTCGTCGCCGACTGGACGACGTCGCTCCTCTTCCGACGCGACATCGCAGAGCTCGGAACGCTCGGGCATCGGCAGCCGCTCCCGTAGGGGCCGGACATATCCGGCCCCTACAGCATCTGACGAGACCGCCGCGAGTCCTCCCGTAGGGGCCGGATACATCCGGCCCGCCAGCCCGTGTCTACGAGACCGCGGCCAGCGCCTTCGTGAGCGACTGGCGGCCCGACAGGACGCCTGCGAACAGGTCGCCGTGGCGCTCCATGCGTTCGAGCACGACCTCCATCGAGAACGACCGCGGGTCGAGGCTCGGCGTCAGCTCGTTCCAGGCGAGCGGCGTCGAGACCGGCGCGCCCGGGCGCGGGCGCACCGAGTAGACGGCCGCCGTCGTCGCGCCGGCCCGATTCTGGTTCGCGTCGATGAGCACACCTCGGCGCTTCTCCTTCAGGAACGCCGTCGTGACGAGCCCCGGGTGGGCTCGCTCGAGCGCCGACGCGACGAGGCTGACGAAGCGGCGCGACTCCTCGAACGTATGCCGGCGCGCGACCGGGACGAGCACGTGCACGCCGTTCGAGCCGCTCGTCTTCGGGTAGCTCTCGAGCCCGACGGCGCCGAGCAGCTCGTGGAGCATGAGTGCGACCTCGACGCATTCCGGGATGCCCGCCGGCGGCGCGGGGTCGAGGTCGAACATGACGATGTCCGGGCGGTCGTAGCGATCCGCACGGGAGAGGGTTACGTTCATGTCGATCGTGCCCATGTTCACCATCCACAGGAGCGCCAGCTCGTCGCCGACGAGCGGATAGCGAACGGTCTTCGTTCCCTTGCCGTTGCGCGACGTGGCCGGCAGCTCGACCGTCGGGATCCAGCTCGGCATGTGGCTGGGGGCGTCCTTCTGGAAGAAGTACTTGCCCTCGATGCCGTCGGGAAACCGTTTCATCGTGAAGGGCCGGTCGCGCAGATGCGGCACGAGCACGGGCGCAACGCGCCGGTAGTAGTCCAGCAGGTCGCCCTTCGTGAGCCCGTCCTCGGGCCAGAAGACCTTGTCGAGGTTCGAGAGCTTGAGGGTGCGACGTCCGCGTTTCAGCTCCGTCTCGAGCGGCCGCTCGCGGCGCACCTGCTCGGGAGGTTTGTCGTCGCGAAGCCCCTTGTAGGCGGGCGCGCGGAGCCTGCCCTCACGTGTCCATTCGACGAACTCGACCTCACAGACGAGCTCGGGCTCGACCCAGACGACGTCGCCGCGGCGCACGCGAGGCATCTTCGGCTCGCTGACGAACGGGCAGCTCGCCCGCTCCAGGGGCCGCAGCCGCTCGAGCAGGCGGTCGATCTCCTCCTCGCTGAAGCCTGTACCGCAGTTGCCCGCCCAGACGAGCTCGTCGCTGCGGCGCACGCCGAGCACGAGCGCCCCGAAGGAGCGCGCTCGCCGGCCCTCGCCGCGGGTGTACCCGGCGATCAGAAACTCCTGATTCTCGCGCGTCTTCACCTTCACCCAGTCTCCCGTCCGCTTGCCTTCGTGATAGCGCGCATCGGCACGCTTTGCCACCACGCCTTCGAGCTGCTGCTCCTTTGCTGCCCCGAGCAAGGCGTCGCCGTCCTCGAACGTCTCCGAGAGCCGCACGACAGAGCTGCGCCGGTCGATCAGCGTCGCCAGACGGGCTCGGCGCTCGGCGAACGGCAACCCGACGAGAGGCTCGCCTTCGAGCTCGAGCAGGTCGAAGACCTCGTACACGAGCGTCTCGGAACCCTGCTGCATGAGCGCGAAGCTCGGGCGGCCCTGCTCGTCGAGCGCGCACACCTCGCCGTCGAGGACGCAGTCGGACGTCTTGACCGCACGTGGTAGCACTCGCACGACCGGGGCGAACCGCTCGGTGAGGTCGTTGCCGGTGCGTGACGTCAGCGTGGCCTCACCCTCCCGCAACGTGCAGACAGCCCGGTACCCGTCCCATTTCACCTCGTACAGCCAGCCGCGCCCGTGGGGTAGCTCGTCCGAGAGGGTCGCGAGCATCGGCGCGTACACTCGCCGCTCGCCCTTGGGTGGAAGCGTGGCGGAGTCCCTCTTCCGAAGAAGGAGCCAGTTCTTCGGGTCGCCGTCCAGCGAGGCTGGCACGAGCGTCCAGATCCCCTGGAGGCGCTCACCCGCGAGCCTGAAGGTCAGCCCTCCGTCAGGCTTCTCCTCGACGAGCTCGTAGCTGCCACGATCCCAGATCTCCACGGTGCCGGCGCCGTACTCTCCCTTCGGTATCACTCCCTCGAACGACGCGTACTCGAGCGGGTGGTCCTCGACGTGCACGGCCAGCCGTCTCGCATCTGGCTCGAGCGGAAGGCCCTTCGGGACGGCCCAGCTCGCGAGCGCGCCGTCTCGCTCGAGCCGGAGGTCGTAGTGGAGGCGCCGCGCGTCGTGGCGCTGTACCACGAAGATGGGACGCTTGTGGCGACCGCGACTACCGCCGAAGGGCTCGGGAGTTCGTGCCGGATCGCGCTTGCCACGATACTCGGTAAGGGCCCGTTTTCCCTGCTCAGGCACGCTTCTCGACCTCGTGCCGTCTCCGGGGATAACTCTGTGGATCCCGTGGATATTTCATCGTGAGGCGTTGCATTTCCCCACAAAGACGGGGACAGATCTGGCCCCGTCTTACCCCGCGACCGGAACCGCGTACACGCCGAGGGAGCGATACCTTGCCCAGCGGGCGCGCCTGCGCTCCAGGGGGTCGAGCTCGGAAACTTCCGCGAGAGCCTCACGAAGCGATCCACCGAGCAGGCGGGCGGCCTCTGCGGGGTTCGTGTGAGCCCCGTCTGGGGGCTCCTCGACGATGTCGTCGATGACATCGAGCTCAAGGCAGTGGATCGCATCGGGCTTGAACGCGCCGGCCGCCTTCTTCTTCTCTCCTGCGTCGCGCCACAGGATCGAGGCGCAGCCCTCGGGCGAGATGACCGAGTAGATCGTGTTTTCCTGCATGAGGACGCGGTCGGCAACGGCGATCGCGACGGCTCCGCCGGACCCGCCCTCGCCGATCACACACGCGACGGTCGGCGTCGCGAGCCGTAGCATCGCGAGCTGCGAGCGGGCAATCCAGCCGCCCTGGCCGTGCTGCTCGGCCTGGACGCCCGGGTATGCGCCCGGCGTGTCGATGAGGGAGACGAGCGGAAACCCATGCCGCTCGGCCAGCTCCATCACCCGGATCGCCTTGCGGTACCCCTCGGGGCTCGCCATTCCGAACCGCCTGAGGGCCATCTCCTTGGCCGCGCGCCCCTTCTGGTGACCGACGAGCGCGACCGTCTGTCCGTCGAAGCGGCCGAGACCGGCGACGAGCGCGAGGTCGTCCATGCTGGCGCGATCGCCGTGCAGCTCGATGAAATCGTCGAAGAGGAGCTCGACGTAGTCGAGCGTGTGGGGCCGATCCTTGTGGCGCGCGAGCTCGACCGTTCGCCAGATCTCCTCCGCCGTCGGCTCGGAAACGCCGATGCGCTCGATCTGGCGCCGGAGCTTCTCGGCCTCGGCCCGGATGCCGGTCCGCCCGAGCAGCGGCAGCTCGCTCAGCTTCGCCGCCCGCTCGCGGAGCCGGAGCTGCTCCACGAGGTTCAGTCGCCGCTCGGGCCGGTTGCCGTCAGCCGCCATTGACGAAGAGCGCGAGCACGCGCCCGAGGAAGGGCTTCAGCTGACGGCGCTCCACGATCGCATCGATGTGACCGTTGCGGAGGTTCGGCTCTGCCAGGCCGAAATCGTCCGGGAGCTTCTCGCGGGTGATCTGCTGGACGACGCGCGGTCCGGCGAACGACATCAGCGCGCCGGGCTCGGCTACAAGGATGTCGCCGAGGCTCGCGAAGCTCGCCAGGACGCCGCCGGTCGTCGGGTGGGCCATGACGACGATGAACGCCGATCGTGACTCCTGGAGCAGGTCGACGGCGCAGATCGTCTTCGGTAGCTGCATGAGCGCCAGGATCCCCTCCTGCATGCGCGCGCCACCGGAGGCGGTGACGCAGACCAGCGGCAGGCGGCGGTCGACTGCGCGCTCGCAGGCACGTACGAACTTCTCGCCGACCGCGCTGCCCATCGATCCGCCCATGAACGCGAAGTCCATGACGGCGAGCTGGCAGTCCCGCCGCTCGATCTTCGCCTGGCCCGTGACGATGGCGTCTCCGAGCTGCGTGTCGATCTCCGCCTTCGCCAGCCGCTCCCTGTACGGGCGCAGGTCGAAGAACTCGAGCGGATCGGCCGAGCGGATGTCGGCGTCGTCTTCGGCGAAGGTTCCCGAATCGGCGAGCTGGGCGATCCGGTCGCGCGCCCGCACCATGAAGTGGTGGCCGCAGTGCGCGCAGACCCAGAGTGTCCGCTCGAGCTCGTCGTCCCGGTAGTGCGAGTTGCACATGGGACAGGTGTTCGCCGCCTGCCCGCCGTCGCTATCCGGCCCGTCGCGGTGCTCGATCGACACGTCGACCCGGCCTGCCATCCGGGAACCATTCTACGGCTCCCCTAGTACGGCGGGTCCGCAGGCGCCGGGGCGATCAGGGACCTACAGGCCGAGCGCCCTGCAGAGCCGCTCGAGCGCGTCGACGTTGCGGCGGTCGGCGAGGAGGCCCGTAAAGCCCACTCCGGCGAGCGGCTTCGTCTCGGCGATGCGGCGGAGCAGCGCCTCGGCGTCGGCCAGCGACGGCCCGCCGGGCTCCGGCATGAAGGGGGCGATCGTCTCGGCGGGGTCGATCGCGTCCACGTCGAACGCGACGTAGGCTGCGTCGACGCCCTCGAGAGCGCCGTCCACGCCCTCCTCGTCGAGCGGGAGCCCGACCTCGTCGATGTAGCGCTGCTCGGGCGGGTCGAGGTTCCGGGCGCCGACGAGCGCGACGTCGGCGCTGAGCACGGCTCCGCCGTCGATGAGCATTCGGAGCGGCATTCCCCATTCGTTGCCGCTCGGCGACGTCGCGGGCGTGTTGAGATCGCCGTGGGCGTCGATCCAGACGACGCCGAGCCGGCCGTGGCGGGTAGCGAGCCCTTCGACGGCTCCGACATGGGCGCAGCAGCAGCCGCCGAGGACGAGCGGCGTGGCCGGCAGGATCGCCGCGATCGCCAGCGTCTGCTCGGCGAGCGTCGGCTGCTCGACGGTCGCGACCTCCGGGAACGGGACCTCGAGCCGGGCGGCCTCGACCATTGCGTCGCCGCCCTTGCCCCACGCGGCCGGCACGCGCACCAGGCCGGCCGTGAAAGCGCGCCCGCACGAGTGGCACTCGAAGCTCGACTCCAGGGCGACGGCCGTGAACGTCCGGCAATCGGGGCAGCGGGCCCGCAGGCGCGACACGCCGTGAGGCTAGCGCAACGTCTTCTCGTAGCGGTCGACCACGAAGGCGACGCTCATGCCTGCTTGCTCGTAGAGCCGCGGCGCGCCTGTCGGGTTGTCGGCCGCGACTCCGAGCGCGACCCGTCGCGCTCCGCGGCCGTAGGCGTCGGAGAACGTGCGTGTGAGCAGCGCCAACCCGAGCCCTCGCCGCCGCCACGGGGACCGCACGCCGAGCGCGTCCAGGAATCCCCCCTCGGTCGAGAGCGACGCGAGGGCGAAGCCTGCGATGGAGTCGCCGTCGTTCGCGAGCAGCCAGAGCTCCGGATCGAAGCTCGGGTCTGCAACGTGGTGCTCGCGCCAGTGTTCGAACGACTCCGCCTCGAAGTCGGGCTCGTCGGCGAACGCCTCCGTCAGCGCGGCGTGGAGCGGCCGATCGTCTCGACCGGGCTCGAAGTCGCGCACGGCGATCCCCGCCGGCAGCGCGTGCACGACCGGTGGGGCATCCAGGTCGAGCGCCATGCGGTAGAAGCGGCTCGCAGCGCGGTAGCCCTGCCCCTCGAGGAGCTCTGCCGCCGGCTCTCCTACGGCGTAGTGGGCGATCATCCCCGCGCCGAGCTCCCGGGCGCGCGCCTCCATCCGCCGGAGGAGCTCCGACCCCACGCCCTTCCCGCGCACATCCGGATGGACGAAGCCGAAACTCTTCGGCTGTGGCGATTCTCGTCCCCACAACCACCCGTAGCCCACGAGTTGGTCACCCAGCTCGACCAGCCAGGCGTCTCGCTCGAGCTCACTGCCAGGGCTGCGCCAATCGCGGCGCAGGTCGTCGATCGTCATGTCCGCCCGGCCGGTATCCGCCTCGTCGCAGACGGCGACGAGCCGGGCGACCTCCCCGAGGTCGTCCCAGGTCGGCGCGCGGACGATCATGCCGGGACGAGCTCGTCCAGCGTGTCGGGTAGCTCGCTGAGGTCCGGAAGCTCTCGCGTCGGCTGCGGGCCCGGCGGCTCGCCCAGCCGGTTGATCCAGACCGACCGTAGCCCGAGCTCGTTCGCGGGCGCGATGTCGTGGAACAGGCTGGCGGCCACATGCACGTGGCCCGCCCGGTTGGCGCCGGTTCTGCGGAAGAACTCCTGCCAGTGGCCGTGGGCGGGCTTGTACGAGCCGATCTCCGACGCGACGACGCGCTCGTCGACCGCGACACCGAGGTGGCCGAGCGAGGCCGTCAGAAAGTCGGGATCGGTGTTCGAGAGCGGCGCCAGCTTCCAGCCGCGGCCGCGCAGCTCGGCGAGGGCGGCGGGAACCTCGGGAAATGGCTGCCAACCGGGTAGCGCCTCGCCGAGCACGTCCTCGTCGGCTGACTCGAGTGGAAGCCCCTCGCGCTCGGCGACCGCCCGCAGGCAACGAGCCATCACGTCCCGGTAGGGCGCGCTGGGCTGCTCGCGCTCGACCTCCGGCTCGAATTCGTGGTAGGCGTGGAGTAGCGCCGCCGGGTCCCGGCCCGGCCAGAGACGCTCGAGGGTGCCGCCGATGCCACCGTCCCAGTCGATCAGCGTCCCGTAGACGTCGAACGTCGCCCACCGTTCCAAGGCACGTCCTAACCGCGGAACTTCTTGAAGACCAGGCAGGCGTTGTGGCCGCCGAACCCGAAGTTGTTCGACAGCGCGTGCTCGACCGGTGTCTCTCGCGCCTCGTTCGGGATGTAGTCGAGGTCGCACTCGGGATCCGGGTACTCGTAGTTGATCGTCGGCGGCACCGTGTCACGCTGGCAGGCGAAGAGCGAGAGGATCCCTTCGATCGCCCCGGAGGCGCCGAGACAGTGCCCGGTGGCGCCCTTGGTGGAGGAGATGGGCGTCCTCTTCGCCTTCTCCTCGCCGAGCGCGAGCTTGATCACCCGTGTCTCGCTCGCGTCTCCGATTGGGGTAGAGGTGCCGTGCGCGTTGATGTAGTGAATGTCCTCCTGCCCGATGCCGGCGTCGCTCATGGCCATGTGCATCGCGCGGGCCGGGTGCTGGCCGCTCGGGTCGGGCTCGGTGATGTGCTGAGAGTCCGAGGAGAGCCCGTAGCCGACGAGCTCGCCATAGATCTTGGCGTCGCGCTTCTTCGCCCGCTCGAGCTCTTCGAGCACGAGCACCCCCGCTGCCTCGCCCATGACGAAACCGTCCCGCTCGGCGTCGAACGGCCGGCTCGCCCGCTCGGGGTCGTCGTTGCGGCGCGACAGCGCGCGCATGGCGCTGAAGCCGGCAATGCCAACCGGCGCGATACCGCACTCGCCCCCGCCGGCGAACATCACGTCCGCGCGGCCGAGCCGGATCTGGTCGAGCGCGGTGCCGATCGCCATGTTCGAGGCGGCGCAGGCCGTGCACTCAGAGGAGAGCGGGCCCCGCGTGCCGAGCACGATCGACACCCACCCGGCGCCCATGTTCGGCAGCAGGGACGGGATCGAGAACGGCCCCACTCGGTCCGGGCCCTTGTCGATCAGGACCCTGTGGCAGTCCTGGAAGCTCTTCAGGCCGCCGATGCCGGTCGCGATGGACGCGCCGATCCGCTCGGCGTCCGCGGCCACGTCCATGCCCGAGTCACGCTGCGCCTGGATGGCGGCGGCGAGCACCATCTGGGTGAAGCGGTCCATCTTGCGGGAGCTCTTGAGATCGATCCAGTCCGTGGGGTCGAAGCCCTTGACCTCGCACCCGAACGTGACCGGATACTCGCCGGGATCGAAGAGTGTGATCGGGCCGGCGCCGCTCTTGCCGGCGAGGATCTCCTGCCAGAACGTCTCGGCGTCACTCCCGAGCGGCGTCAGCGCTCCGACACCCGTGATGACGACCCGCCGCCGGCCGTTGTCGCTCACCGTATCCCTCCTACATTCCCAGACCGCCGTCCACCTGGAGCACCGCTCCGGTGACGAACCGGGCCTCATCCGAGCAGAGAAAGCGTACACAACCGGCCACGTCCGCTGGGTCGCCGAGACGGGCGAGCGGCGTGTCGTCCAGGATGAGCTGCTTGAGCTCGTCCGGGAGCACTGTCGTCAGCTCCGTCTCGATGTAGCCGGGGGCGACGGCGTTCACGCGCACCCCTCTGCTTCCGAGCTCCTTCGCCAGCGACTTCGTGAGGCCGACGATGCCGGCTTTGGAAGCCGCGTAGTTCGTCTGTCCGGCGTTGCCGTGTAGGCCGACGACACTCGTGAGCGTGACGATCGAGCCGCTCCGGCGCTTCAGCATGCCGCGTGCGACCGCACGGCAGCAGTTGAAGACGCCGCGCAGGTTCGTCTCGATGACGTCCGACCACTCCTCGTCCGACATACGGATGATCAGCGTGTCGCGGGTAACGCCGGCGTTGGCGACCAGGATGTCGAGCGGGCCGAGCTCGGCCTCGACTTGCTCCACGAGCGTCGCCACCTGAGCGGCGTCCGCGACATCCGCCTGGACCGCGACCCCGCCGATCTCGGCCGCGACCGCTGTGGCCGCTTCTGCACCCGACCGGTAGTTGATCGCGACCCGGGCGCCCGCCCCGGCGAGCTCACGCGAGACGGCAGCGCCGATCCCGCGAGCTCCACCGGTCACGAGGGCGACCTTGCCGTCCAGGGAACCGAACTCGTCAGGCAGTGGAAAGCACCTCCTCGAGCTTGGCGAGCGACGCGGGGTCGCTCACCGAGTAGGTCGAGAGCGACCGCTCGCAGCGCCGCACGAGACCGGCGAGCACCTGCCCCGGCCCGACCTCGACAGCATGGGTGACGCCGAGCCGGACGAGCTCTGCGACAGCCTGCGTGAAGCGAACCGGCGCCGTGAGCTGATCGAGGAGCAACCCGGGTAACGCTCCGATCGGCTCGACGTGGGCGGTCACCGTCGAAAGGAACGGAACCTCGGGCTCGTGCCACGCCACACGGTCCAGCGCCGGGCGCAACCGCGCGGCTGCCGACGCCACGAGCGGGCTGTGGAAGGCACCCGGGACGCGGAGCCTGATCGTTCGCCGAGCTCCCGCCGCCGTGGCCCGTTCCAACAGCTCGTCCACCGAGCGTTCGGAGCTGGAGACGACGAGCTGACCCGGGCAGTTGTAGTTCGCGGGCCACACGTCCTCGATACCGGCACAGAGCTCTTCCACGACTGCGTCCTCGAGCCCGATGATCGCAGTCATGGCACCAGGGCGCTCGTTCGCTGCAGCGGCAGTCGCGAGCCCCCGCTCGCGCACGAGCCCGACCGCATCCCGGTCCGCCAGCGCTCCGCAGGCCGCCAGGGCCGAGTACTCGCCGACGGAATGCCCCACGACGACGTCGGGACGAACGCCGGCCGCCTCGACCGCACGCAGGCAGGCGATCGATGTCGCCACGAGCGCCGGCTGCTGCATTTCCGTCTCTGTCAGCTCCTCGATCGGCCCCTCGAAGCAGAGCCGCTCGAGGTCGAGCCCGGTCGCCTCGAACGCTTCGCGGTAGACGGCGCTCGCCTCGGTCGACGCCTCCGCGAAGGCGCGGCCCATGCCCACCTCGTGGGAGCCCTGGCCGGGGAAGCAGAACGCGATCTTCACGCCCCGCCGCCTTCCTGCGTCCAGCGGAGCAGCGCCGAGCCCCACGTGAGCCCGGCCCCGGCAGCGGTCATGAGGACGGTGTCGCCCGGCTGAAAGAGACCTGCTTCGGTCGCGTCGGCCAGAGCGAGCGGAATCGAGGCGCTCGACGTATTCCCGTAGCGCTCGATGTTCACGAGCACGTTCTCGGGCGGGATTGCGAGGCGCCGGGCGGCCGCGTCGATGATCCGGCGGTTCGCCTGATGGGGGACGTAATGGTCGACGTCGGCCACGGTCAGCGCGCAGGCCTCCAGGAGCTGCGCCACCGAGTCGGCGGCCACGCGGGTCGAGAAGCGGTAGACGGCCCGACCGTTCATGCTCGTCATGTGCAGTCCCGCGGCGACGGTCTCGGCCGAGGCCGGACGCCGCGAGCCGCCTGCCGGCAGAAGGATGTCAGAGGCGCCCGCTCCGTCGGCGCCGAGCTCGAAGCCGAGGAACCCACCCTCGCGGACGGGCTCGACGACGACGGCGGCGGCGCCGTCGGCGAAGAGAATCGCAGTGTCCCGATCGCCCCAATCGACGAACCTCGACAGCACCTCGGCGCCAATCACGAGTGCGCGGCGGGCGAGCCCTGACGCGACCGCCGCCCAGGCCTGTGCCGTTGCGTAGACGAACCCGGTCGAGGCAGCCGAGAGGTCGTAGGCCACAGCCGGGGTTGCTCCGATCGCGTCTGCGACGAGTACAGCCGTGGCCGGAAAGAGCATGTCCGGCGTGGCGGTTCCCACGATGACGAGATCGATCTCCGAGGGGAGTCGGCCGGCCCGTTCGAGCGCCATGCGCGCGGCCGGGACTGCGAGGTCGCTCGCCGCCTGGTCCGGGCCGGCGATGTGCCGCTCCCGGACGCCCGAGCGCTCGACGATCCATTCCTCCGTGACGCCGAGCGGCACTCCGACCTCTCCGCTGCCGAGCACGCGCTCCGGGAGGTAGGCGCCGACGCCCGTGATCCCGATCGAGGGAGCGCCCGCGCGCGGAAGCGCGATCACCCGTCGGCTACTGCGAAGGTGAGCGTTCCGCGAACAGCGAGCTCGCCGTCCACGCTGGCCCGAGCCTTGCCCTTGCCGACCGGTCCCCGGACCGCCTCGAGGACGCAGACAAGCTCGAGCTCCTCTCCGGGCCGCACGATCCGCTTGAAGCGCACGTCCTCGATGCCGCCGAAGAGGACGAGCTTGCCGCGGTTCTCCTCCTTCGAGAGCACCGCGACGGCTCCGGCCTGAGCCAGCGCCTCGACCATGAGCACGCCCGGCATGATCGGATTCCCGGGGAAGTGACCGGCGAGGTACCACTCGTCTTCGCGGACCCGCTTGCGCGCTACAACCCTCACGCCAGGCTCGATCTCGACAACCTCGTCGAGCAGCAGGAACGGCTCCCGATGGGGAATGATCGCCTCGATCTCCGCCCGGCTCAGCGACGTCACGCAGGCGGTTGCTCCTGGAGCTTCGCCCGTAGGCCCTTACGGGCCCGATGCACGTACGACTTCGCGGTGCCGGCAGGGATGCGGAGGCGGCTGGCGATCTCCTCGTACGAGAGGTCGAGCGCGTCGCGAAGCAGCACGACTCGCCGCTGGTCGGCGGTGAGCCGGGAGAGGCCCTGTGCGAGGTCGCGGCGGAGATCCGCCAGTACGGCGAGGCGCGAAGGGTCGCTGCTCTCGTCCTCGCGCACGTCGTCCTCCGGCAGCGCCTCGCTGCGGCGTAGCCTCTGGCGCTCGGCGAGGTCGCGGCACGTGTTCACGACGAGCCGGTGGAGCCACGTGGAGAACTGGGACTCGCCGCGGAATTGCCGAAGGCGGGTCGACACCTTGAGCAGCGACTCCTGGGCCGCATCGCGCGCGTCCTCGACGTCGGCGAGCAGCTGGCTCGCGAGCTTGGACACTCGTGCCGAGTAGCGCTCGACGAGCGTCTCCATGGCGCGGCTGTCGCCGTCATTGGCGCGTCGCACGAGGTCGGCGTCCGAGAGCCGTGCGTACCGGAGAAGCCGCCCGGAAGCGAGCGGCTTGACGTCGATCTCGGCCTGTTCCATCGCCAGCTGTAGTGTAGTTCCCCAGGTGACGGAAACGCTAACGCCGGACCGCGTGCTCCCCTTGCTACGCGGCCGCTTCGGAGTCCCGTACGTATACGAGCCGGCGTGCTCCTCGACGCAGCGTCTCCTCCCCCCAGACGCGCCCGAGGGCGCCGTCGCCGTCTGCGAGGAGCAGACAGCGGGACGGGGGCGCCGGGGTCGCAGCTGGCAGGCGCCGCCAGGGACGGCGATTCTCTGCTCGACGATGCTTCGGCCGCCGGCGTCCACGAGGGTAAGCGAGTTGTCGCTCGTCGCCGGCGTCGCGGTCGCGGTGACGGTCGAGGGCGCGACGGGCCGCTCGGCTCGGGTGAAGTGGCCGAACGACGTTCTCCTCGACGGCCGTAAGGTCGCCGGGATCCTCGCCGAGGGCGGGAGCGACGGCGTCGTGCTCGGCATCGGCTTGAACGTCGAGCAGGCCGAGAGCGAGCTGCCCGAGCCGTCGGGAACACGGCCGGGATCGCTCTTCACGGCCGACGGGGCCCGTCGGGAACGTGCGCCGCTGCTCGCCGACCTCCTCGCCGCTCTCGAGGTCGCCTACGGTCGCTGGCTCGAGCAGGGTCTGGCGGCGTTCGCGCCGGAGCTCGAGCGCCGCGACGCCCTGCGCGGCCGCGAGCTCGAGATCGACGGCCTGCGCGGCGTCGCCGACGGCATCGCCGCAGGCGGCGAGCTCGTGCTCGAGACCTCCGCCGGCCGGCGCCTCGTCAGCTCGGGCGAGGCGATCCTCGTGCCCTGACCCGGCCGATCGCGTATTCGTAGGGGCCGGATATATCCGGCCCTACGGGCCGCATGAGATGCGGCCCCTACGGCTACGGGGCTGCCCTGACGATCGACTCGGCGTGCGCACGCTACGCTTTCGGCGAGGCCATCTCGTGCCGCTACTGCGCACGCTTCTCGTGCTCGTCTTCTCCCTCGGGGCTCTGCTCGCGCTTGCCGCGCCGGCGTTTGCCCAGGAGGAGCGCCCGCGTGTGCTCGCCGTCGAGTTCGAGAACGACGTCAACCCCGTCACCGCGGACTACGTCGTCGATGCCATCGAGGATGCAGAAGAGGGCGGCTACGACGCGGTCGTCATCCTGCTCGACACGCCCGGCGGACTCTCCGAGGCGATGCGGGACATTTACCAGCGCATGCTCGCCTCGCCGCTTCCGGTGATCGTCTACGTGTCGCCCGACGGCGCGCGAGCGGCCTCGGCCGGCGTCTGGATCGTGCAGGCGGCCGACATCGCCGCTATGGCACCGCAGACGAATCTCGGCTCCTCGACGCCGATTGCGGTGGGCGGCGAGGACATCCAGGAGGATCTCAAGAAGAAGGTCGTGAACGATGCGGTGGCGTCCCTCAAAGCGCTCGCGGAGAGCCACGGGCGCAACGTCGAGTGGGTGGAGAAAGCCGTGACGGAGGCGGCGAACTTGACGGCCACGGAGGCACTCGAGCAGAACGTGATCGACGTGATCGCGCCCGACCTCCCGACTCTGCTCGACGAGATCGACGGCCAGACGACGAAGGGCTCGAAGGCGATCGTGCTCGATACGGCCGACGCAGAGGTGACGACCGTCGAGATGGGTCTGTGGAAGCGGATTCTCGACACGATCATCGACCCGAACATCATCACGCTGCTGCTCTCGCTCGGCGTTCTCGCGATCACCGTGGAGCTGTTCAACCCGGGCCTGATCTTCCCGGCCGCGTTTGGTTCGATCGCTCTCATCGTCGGCCTGTTCGGCCTCCAGGTGCTTCCGTTCAGCTGGGCCGGAGTGCTGCTCATGCTCGTCGCGTTCGGGTTCTTCATCGCCGAGGCGTTCATTGCCAGCCACGGCGCGCTCGCCGTGGCCGGTGCGGTGGCCTTCGTGCTCGGCGCGCTCCTGCTCTTCGATCCAGCGGGCGAGTCCTACCAGGTCTCGCTCGGGGTCGCGATCGCGATCGCCGCCGTCTTCCTCCTGCTCGTCGGCTTCGCCGTCAAGAAGGTGCTGGCGACCCGCAAGCGGCCGCCGCGCACGGGCAGCGACGAGCTCAAGGGACAGATCGGCGTGGTTCGCGAGAGCCTTGCCCCCGAGGGGCTCGTCTTCGTCAACGGCGAGCTCTGGCGCGCGCGGACGACAGATGGGGAGACGGTCGCGCCGGGAGAGACCGTGAGGGTGGAGGCGCTCGCCGACGGTCTCGTGCTCGACGTCGTCCCCGCCGGCGACGATACTCCGCCGGAACTCGCGCGTCCATTGTCTCCGTCCGGCGAACGAAAGCTCTAGAAGGAGCGACATGACCGGTGCACTCGTTGCGATCGTCGTCGTCGTCATCCTCATCCTGCTCCTGATCGCGGCGTCGGTACGCATCGCGCGGGAGTACGAACGGGGCGTCGTGTTCCGGCTTGGCCGGCTCCTGACGCCTCCGAAGGGCCCGGGCCTCTTCTTCCTGATCCCGCTCGTCGACAAGATGGTGCGGGTCGACCTCCGCACGGTGACGCTGAACGTGCCGCCGCAGGAGGTGATCACGAAGGACAACGTGCCGGCCCGCGTGAACGCGGTTGCCTACTTCCGCATCGTCGAGCCCGCGAACGCGATCGTGCAGGTCGAGAACTTCATGGTCGCGACGTCTCAGATCGCGCAAACGACGCTGCGGAGCGTGCTCGGCCAGCACGTCCTCGACGAGCTGCTCTCGGAGCGCGACAAGATCAACGCGATCCTCCAGCAGATCATCGACGAGGCCACCTCGCCGTGGGGGATCAAGGTCTCGATCGTCGAGATCAAGGACGTGGAGATCCCGAGCGGCATGCAGCGGGCGATGGCGCGCCAGGCCGAGGCCGAGCGCGAGCGGCGTGCGAAGGTCATCGCGGCCGAGGGCGAGTTCCAGGCCTCCGAGAGGCTGAAGGACGCGGCGAATGTGATCGGCGTCAATCCAATCGCGCTGCAGCTCCGCTACCTGCAGACGATGCTCGAGATCTCGTCCGAGCGCTCGTCGACGATGATCCTGCCGATCCCGATCGACATCATCAAGCCGTTCATGGAACGCGCCGCTTCCGGGCCGCCGGCCGACAGCCAGCCTGCCGGAGACGCCGGGCGCTGACCACGCCCGAGCCAAGTCCCGAGCTTCGCGTCGACCCGCTCAGCGGCACCCACGTGCTGATCGCCCCGGGGCGTGGCCGGCGGCCCGGCGTGCTCCGTCCCGAGGCCGCCGGCGACGACCAGGCCGAATGCCCGTTCTGCGAGGGCCGCGAGGATCGGACGCCGCCCGAGTCGTACGGCGTCGGCCCGCCCGGCCGGCCGCCGAACACGCCCGGCTGGGAGGTCCGGGTCGTGCCGAATCTCTACCCGGCGGTTTCCGGAAGTCTCGGTCGCCAGGAGGTCGTCGTCCATGCGCCACGACACGCACGCTCGCTCGCCGATCTCTCCGCGGACGATCTCGGTCGCGTGGCGACGGCCTGGCGCTCGCGTGCCGAGGAGGCGCGCACGGCAGGCTTTCGCTACCTGCACGCGTTCGTCAACGAAGGCCGCGAGGCCGGGGCGAGCCTGGCGCACTCGCACTCCCAGCTCGTCTGGCTACCGGAGCCACCCCCGGTCGCGCTCGTGGAGTGGGAGCGGGCGGGCGGAAGCTGCCGGTTGTGCGAGGTCATCGCCGACGAGCGGGCCTCAGGGACGCGGGTCGTGCTCGAGCGCGACGGCCTTGCGGTCTGCTCGCCCTACGCCGCCCGGGTCCCGTACGAGCTCGTGATCGCCCCCCTCGCCTGCGAGGCCGACGGCCTGGCAAGTGCGCGACTGCCACAGGCGCTCGCCCTGCTCGGGGAGGCCGTGGCCGCGCTGCGGGCGCTCGAAGGCCCCGCGCCGCTGAACGCGTGGCTCCATACCTCGCCCCTGGACCGGGAGCGCGGCCACTGGCACATCGAGCTGCTTCCGCGCCTGAGCGTTCCGGCGGGCCTCGAGCTCGGGGCCGGGCTCCTCGTCAACGTCCTCCCCCCGGAAGAAGCCGCCGCCGCGCTCAGATCGAGCTGGTGATCGGAGCGCGACTCGAGCGCGGACCTGTCAGAAGACCTTCTTGGGCGGCTTCGCGCCCCAGCTCGAGCCGACGCGATGCCAGTTCACGAGCGGCGAGCGCCACTTCGTGCCGAACGAGGAAAAGACTCGCGTCGGGCCCTCCGAGCCGCACGTCGGGCACGGCGGAGCGGGAGCGGTGGAGCTCGGGACGAGCTCCTCGAACTCGATCTCGCAGGTCTCGCAGCGGTACTCGTAGATCGGCATCGCTGGGCCAAGTGTACTGAGGTAGGCTCCGGCGGATGCCCTACGACGTGCCGTCGATCGAGGAGCTCCGCAGGCAGGCGCACGCCCAGGGTATCCACCCCGGGGACGAGGATCTCGAGCGCGTCCAGGGATTCCTGTCCGTGCTCTTTCCGCAGTTCGCCGAGCTCGAGCGGCTCGTTCCGCCGGAGGTCGTCCCTGCCGCCGTCTACCGGCCAGAGGCCGAGCGGTGATCGCCGCGCTCGCAGCGCGGCTCAAGGGCGGAGAGCTCTCCCCGCGCGAAGCCGTCCAGAGCTACCTCGATCGCATCGAGGAGCTCGACGGCGATGTCAATGCGTACATCTCCATCCGGGCCGAGGAGGCGCTCGCCGAGGCAGACGCTCTCGCCGCGGCGCCGGACGCCAAGGGCCCGCTCTGGGGTGTCCCCGTCGCGATCAAGGACGTCGTCGACGTCGCCGGAACCGTCACCACAGCGCATTCCTTCGTGCTCGAGGACGCCGCGCCGGCTGCGCGGGACGCGTTCGCCGTCGAGCGGCTCCGGACGGCGGGCGCGATCGTGCTCGGCAAGCTGAACACGCACGAGTTCGCCTACGGCGCCTTCACCATCAGCCCGCGCTTCGGCGCCGCGCACAACCCCTGGTCGCTCGATCGCATCGCGGGCGGGTCGAGCGGCGGATCCGGCGCGTGTGCTGCCGCCGACCTCGCGGCCGGGACACTCGGGACGGACACGGCCGGCTCCATCCGTATCCCGGCATGTGTCAACGGCGTGACCGGCGTGCGTCCGACCTGGGGCCGTGTCTCGAACCGCGGCGTCGTCCCCGTCGCCTGGGGCTTCGACACGGTCGGCCCGATCGCGCGCTCCGCGGAGGACTGTGCGCTGCTGCTCGAGGCGATCTCGGGGCACGATCGCGACGACCCGACGACGGCCGCCGTCCCGGTGCCCGCCTTCAGCCGTGCGCTCGAGGGCGGGGTGGGCGGCCTTCGGATCGGGGTCGTCCGCTCCCTGCTCGAAAGTCCCATGCTCGACCCGCGCGTGCGCTGCCGTGATCGAGGCGGCGCTCGGGGAGCTCGAGTCCGCCGGAGCGCAGCTCGTCGACGTCACGATCGACCACTTCGAGCACTTCGGCCCGATCCAGCAGACGATGCAGTTCGTCGAGGCAGTCGAGGTCCATCGGGAGTGGCTGCGCAGCCGGCTCGACCGCTACGGCGACGACGTGCGTGCCCGGCTGCTGGTGGGGATCTTCTTCCCGCCGAATGCGTACGTGCTCGGCCAACGGGCTCGGCGCGTCGCCGCTGCTGCGTTCGAGCGTGCCATCGAGCCCGTCGACCTCCTGGCGGCGCCGACCCTGCCTACCCTGCCGCCTCGGATCGGCGAAGAGACCGTGGACCTGCCGGGCGGGGAGGAGATCCTCTTCCGGCTCACGGTCATTCCGTTCAACTCGCCCTGGAGCTGCGTCGGCGCCCCGGTCGCCAGCGTCCCGGCGGGGTTCGTCGAGGGCCTGCCGGTCGGCCTTGCGATCGTCGGTCGTCGCTTCGACGAGGTGACCGTCCTGCGCGCGGCGCACACCTTCCAGCAGGGAACGGACTGGCACGAGCGCAGGCCGTCGCTCACCGCGCAAGTCGGCGCGTGAGAGCACTGCTCGTCACCGAGCTCGGCGCCATACCCGAGGTTGGCGACGCCCCCGAGCCGGTGCGCAAGCGAGGCGAGGCTCTGGTCGAGGTCATCGCCGCTCCCCTCAATCCAGTTGACATCTCCGTCGCCTCCGGAAAGTTCTTCGCCGGCGCGCCGCCGGTGCCTTACGTGGCGGGCGCCGAGGCGGTCGGGCGCGTGCTCGAGGGCGATCGGCACTCTGCGGGCACGGTCGTCTGGACGGGCATGCAGGGTCTCGGCATCGATCGCGACGGCACGTTCGCCGAGCGTGTTGCCGCTCGTGAGGACGGCCTCGTGCCGGTGCCGGACGGCGCCGACCCGGCCCTCGCGGCATCTCTCGGGATCGCGGGCCTGGCCGCCTGGCTGCCGCTGGCCTGGCGTGCGCCGGTCCGCGCCGGCGAAACGGTGCTCGTCCTCGGCGCCACCGGAACGCTCGGGCTCGTTGCGGTCCAGTCCGCGAAGATCCTCGGCGCCGGTCGCGTGGTTGCCGCCGGTCGCAGCGCCGAGCGGCTCGAGCGCGCGCGCGAGGCGGGTGCGGATGCGCTGGTCGTGCTGCAAGGCCAGGACGGGCTTGCGACGGAGCTGAAAGAGGCCTGTGGTGACGACGGCCCGACGCTCGTCATCGATCCGCTCTGGGGGGACCCGCTCGTTGCAGCGCTCGCGGCCGCCGCACCAGGTGCCCGCGTCGTCCAGATCGGCCAGTCGGCCGGAGCCGAGGCAGCAGTTCCCTCGGGCTCGGTGCGCGGGAAGATGCTCGACCTGCTCGGCTACACCAACCTGCGCGTCCCTCACGACGTGCTCGCCGACGGCTACCGCACGCTGGTGGGCCACGCCGCCGCAGGTCGCATTCGCGTCGACCTCGAGCAGGTGCCGCTCGATCAGGGCGCGGACGTCTGGCGTCGCCAGGCCGGCGGTGCGGACGCGAAGCTCGTCATCGTAGTTCGATGACCGTGTGAGCGCCACCGTCCGGGCGACCGCGGGCGGCTGCGCTCTCGGTGTCGGCGTCGCCTGGCCGGTCACGAACATCGGCGCCATCGCGGATGCCCTCGCCGTCGACTACGGCGTCTCGCTCGCCGTGGTCGGCCTCTTCACGACAGCCCTCTTCGTCACCCACACCGCGCTCCAGATACCCGCAGGCAAGGCGGTCGACGCGCTCGGAGCGCGGCGCGTGGGGCTCGTGGCGCTTCTCGTTGTCGCGGCGACAAGCGCGCTCGCCCTGGCAGCGGCGGACCCCGCGCTGGTCATCGTCGCCCGGACGCTGACGGGCGTCGGAACGGCCCTCGGCTTCGTCGCCGGAATCGACTACGTGCGCGCCCACGGTGGCACGCCGTTTTCCCAGGGGCTCTACGGCGGTCTTGCGCTGGGGGGAGCGGGCGCCGCGCTCGCGATCGTGCCGATCGCGGAGGATTGGCTCGGGTGGCGGGCGCCGTTCGTCACGAGCCTCGTCGTCGCTGCCGGCGCGGCCGTGCTCCTCGCACTCGGCCCGGCCGACTCGGAGGGCGCCCGTCCCGAGCGTCACGCAGACGTCCACCAGGTGCCGGGCGTCCTGAGTGACGGACGGCTGTACCGCCTGTGCTTTGTCTACATGGCGTCGTTCGGGCTCAGCATCGTGCTCGGCAACTGGGTCGTGACGTTGCTTACCCGCGCGGGCGGAGCAAGCGAGGCCGCAGCCGGCGCCGTCGGATCGCTCATCCTGCTCGGCGGGGTCGTCAGCCGTCCGCTCGGCGGCACGCTGGCGAGGCGCTACGGCGATCGGATGCGTCTCATCCTGGGGGCGAGCTTCGTCGCCTCGGCCGTGGGCGCGGCCATCCTGGCGATCGCGGGCCCGCTCGCGCTGTCGACCTTCGGTGCGCTCGTTCTCGGCCTTGCCGCGGGGATTCCGTTCGCCGCGTGCTTCGCGGCGGCGACGCGTACCCGGCCCGATGCGCCCGCGGCCGCCGCCGCCATGGTGAACATGTCCGGAAACATCGTCATCGTTTTCTGCACGCCGCTGCTCGGGCTCGCCTTCTCCCTGCCCGGCGACGGCCGCGTAGGCTTCGCCGCCGCCGCCGCTATCTGGCTCGCGACGCTCGCGCTGTTGCCGCTCGTGCGCGAGCTCGACACTGCGCCCAGGTCGGAGCCGGCAACGGCTCGCTAGCGGTGGCGGTTCGGCGTGCCGTTCGGCCGCGCTCGCGAGTAGGCTCCCGAGTACGCTAGTCCCTGGCCGCCGGAGGCGGTTTTCGACACGTGCGCAAGGCTCTGATCATCCAGCTGCTTGCGATCGCCGTCGTGATCGGCGCCATCTCGTTCGTGCTGGCCTTCTGGATCGACTGGCTGCCGCCGCTCGCCTCGGAGCAGGGCGGGCGTATCGACGACATCTACGTCGCCACCTCGATCATCTGCATCGTCATCTTCGCTCTGGTCGCCGCCGTCTCGATCTACGCCGTCATGAAGTTCCGGGCCCGACCCGACGACGACGAGGACGGCAAGCCGATCCACGGTCACACGGGGATCGAGATCCTCTGGACCGCGATTCCGACCGTCCTCGTCATCTTCATCGGTATCTACTCGGGCATCGTGCTCGTCCAGAACGAGAGGCTCCCCGAGGGGCACCGCACCTTCCAGGTGACGGCAACGCAGTTCGAGTGGACCTTCGCCTACCCGGAGGAGGAGGTCGGGACCGAGGCGCCGCTCCACGAGCTCCACCTTCCGCTCGGCGAGACCGTCAAGCTCGAGATGCAGGCGGAAGACGTGATCCACTCCTTCTGGGTGCCGGAGCTGCGGGTGAAGCAGGACGTCGTTCCGGGGACCGTCCAGCCCTACGTCGTGACACCGACGAAGGAGGGGCGCTACCCGATCATCTGCACGGAGCTCTGCGGCATCGGGCACTCGGTGATGCGCAGCTGGGTCATCGTCGAGTCGCCCGAGGAGTTCGAGCAGTGGCTCGACCAGATGAGGCTGGGCCCTGCAGAGGGTGACGCAGAGGCGCTGGGGAAGCCCGTACCGTACGTGGCGGGAGCGTAGGAGGGTAGTACCGAGTCATGGCCGTCGCAGTCGAGCAGGAGCACGTCGAGCACCACGCGCCGCCGAGGCCTCCGGCGCGTGGGATCCGCCGCTTCACACGCCCGGGCTGGCTGCGCGCGCTGTGGGTGACGCCGCTCACGTTCGGCCTCGTCACGGGCATCATCTGCCTCATCCGCTGGGGCGGACGGGACGGTGTGGCGTCCGACCCCATCTGGGACCTGCCGACACTGCTCAGCTTCTGGACGATCTTCGTCCCCATCGGCTTCCTGGCCGGGCTCGGAGCCTTCGACTACTGGGCCTACTGGATCTCGGGCCGACCCACGCGGCCGGAGGACCACTCCGGCCACGGCGCGGACTCGTGGAAGGACTACTTCAGGATCAACACCGACCACAAGGTGATCGGGGTCCAGTACCTCGTCACGACGTTCTCGTTCTTCGCCATCGCCGGCCTGCTGGCGCTCTTCATGCGCGCGGAGCTTGCCCAGCCGGGCAGCCAGTTCGTCGACACCCAGACGTTCAACGGGCTCTTCTCCTCGCACGCGGGGATCATGATCTTCCTGTTCATCGTCCCGGTCTTCGCGGGCTTCGGCAACTACGTCATCCCGCTCATGATCGGCGCGCCGGACATGGCGTTCCCGCGGCTGAACGCCCTGTCGTTCTGGCTCCTCCCGATCGCGGGCCTGATCATGCTGTTCGGCTTCGTCCTGCCGGGCGGCGAGTACGCCGCCGGCTGGACGAACTACCCGCCGCTCGCCGACCAGAACCCGGTCGGGAACCTCATGTTCCAGATGGGCGTGCAGTGGGCGGGTGCGTCCTCGATTCTCACCGCGCTCAACTTCCTCGTCACCATCATCACGATGCGCGCGCCGGGCATGACGTTCTGGCGCCTGCCGCTGCTCGTCTGGGCGAACTTCACGACGTCGCTGCTCGTCGTCCTCGCCACGCCGTTCATCGCCGGCTCGCAGTTCCAGCTGATGCTCGACCGGACGATGCACGCGAACTTCTTCGATCCCACCGGGGGCGGCTGGGTGGTCGGCTACCAGCACATCTTCTGGTTCTACTCACACCCCGCCGTCTACATCATGATGTTGCCCGGCTTCGGGATCGTCTCCGAGGTCATCGCGGTCTTCGCCCGCAAGCCGGTGTTCGGCTACCGGCTGATGGCGATGTCGCTCGTCGCGATTCTCGTGCTCGGGTTCTCCGTGTGGGCGCACCACATGTTCGTCGCCGGCATGGCGCCCTGGCTACGGATCCCGATGATGGTCACGACGCTCCTCATCGCGGTCCCCACCGGCATCAAGGTGTTCAGCTGGCTTGCCACGCTCTGGGAGGGGCGTATCCACTTCAAGACGCCCATGCTATGGGCCCTCGGGTTCATATCCATGTTCGTGATCGGGGGCCTCTCCGGCATCTACCTCGGCTCCGTGCCGATCGATATCCACGCGAGCGACACGTACTTCGTCGTCGCGCACATCCACTACGTGCTCTTCGGCGGGTCGGTGTTCACGATCTTCGCGGCGGCCTACTTCTGGTTCCCGAAGATGACCGGGCGCATGTACAACGAGACCCTCGGGAGGGCGCACTTCTTCCTGACGTTCGTCGCGTTCAACCTGACGTTCTTTCCGCAGCACTACATCGGCCTGCGCGGCATGCCTCGGCGCGTCGCCGACTACGACCCGCAGTTCCACGAGTGGAACATGGTCAGCTCGATCGGCGCGTTCATGCTCGGCTTCGCGGCCCTGATCTTCTTCTACAACATGGTCGTCAGCTGGCGGTTTGGCGAGCCGGCGCCGGCGAATCCCTGGCGCGCGCTGACGATCGAGTGGCAGGTATCCTCGCCGCCCTCGAAGTTCAACTTCGACGAGATCCCGCAGGTCGTCGGCGGGCCCTACGAGTACGGCGTGCCCGGCGCGCGTCACGCCGTCTTCAACGGGGACCGCGTGCCGGTCGGCGAGCCGGAGAAGGTGGGGGCGGCGCACTGAGCGCGGTCGCCGAGGCCCACGGCCACGACCACGGTGGGCACCCACCCGTAGCGAACCAGAGCTCGCGGGTCCCCTCCGTCCTGGTGGGGATCTACCTCTTCCTCGCCTCCGAGGCGATGCTGTTCGGGTCGTTCTTCGCCGCCTACTACTTCGCCCGGGTCTCCGGCGACCACGGGGACACGTGGCCGCCCGAGGGCTACCACCTGCCGGTCTACCTCGCGCTGCTGAACACGATCATCCTCGTCACGTCGAGCTTCACCGTGCACTGGGCGATCCAGTCCGTCAAGCGGGAGAGCCGGGCCGGCCTGATCGCCGGCCTCGGCCTGACGATCCTGCTCGGCACCGTGTTCATCCTCATCCAGGCGCGGGAGTACACTCGGCTCGGGTTCGCACCCAAGGACAACGCGTTCGCGACGACGTTCTTCGGCCTGACCGGCCTCCATGGCCTCCACGTCTTCGTCGGCCTCAATCTGCTCGTCTACGCGTTCGTCCGGGCCTGGCGTGGCCACTACTCGGCCGAGCACCACCACGGCGTCGAGATCCCCGGGATCTACTGGCACTTCGTCGACGTGATGTGGATCATCGTCTACGTCACGGTCTACGTGATCTGACGCGGAGGAGGGCCGGATGAGATCCGGCCCTTGCAGAGACCCGTATCAGATCGTGTAGGGGCCGCATCTCATGCGGCCCTCGACGACGGTGGTACATTCCGGACGAGGAGGTGCCGATGCGGAACCCGTTCCGCTCCGAAGCCGAGGCGTTCCGTTTCACGATGATCGCCGTCGGCCTGGGAATCGCCGTCGCCCTCGCGGGCGTGTTCGGCGGTGGCTGGGTAGCGCTCGGCGTGTTCCTGGGGCTTGCGCTCGGCGCCGCGCTCGGATGGTGGATCAGGAGCCAGCCGGAGCCCACCGAGCCGGCGATCTGGCAACACCGGCCCTCCGACCGCAAGCGCATCCTGGTCGTCGCCAACGAGACGCTCGCGGGACGGGCCCTCGTCGACGAGATTCGCTACCGGGTGCGCGGCTACCGGGCCGAGGTGAGAGTCGTCGCGCCGGCGCTCAACTCGCCGCTTCGCACGTGGACGTCCGATGTCGACGGGGCCCTGCGCGAAGCGCGCGAACGCCTCAACTCGTCGCTCGGCGCGTTGCTTGCAGCCGGTATCGACGCGCGTGGGGACGTTGGCGACGGCGATCCGCTGCAGGCGATCGAGGACGGCCTGCGCACGTTCGACGCGGACGAGCTCATCGTCTCGACGCACCCGCCCGGGCGGTCGAACTGGCTCGAGCGCGACGTCGTCACGAGAGCCCGAGAGCGCTTCGACATCCCGATCACACACGTCGTCGTCGATCTCGAGCACGAGCGCGCGACGGTCGAACGGGTCTTGTAGGGGCCGGATCTCATCCGCCCGAGGCGGCGGCCTCGTCCTCCCCGTCTGACGCCCTAGCCGCCGGTGCTCTGGACGACGTACTCCGCCACGGCCTGGATCTGCTCCTCCGAGAGCTGGCCGCTGAACGACGGCATGCCGCCCTGGCCATTCGTGACGCGATCGACGGCCAGCTCGAGCGACGGCTGTGAGTCGTCGAGGTTCGGGCCGACCGTGCCGCTGGAGCCGGCCGCGGCGAGGGTGTGGCAGCTCACGCAGTTCGCGGCGAAGATCGCCTCGCCGTCGGTCTCGCCCCCGCCACCGGGCTCAGGAGGCGGAGCGCACTGGGGGTCCTCGCCCGCCTGCCCGGCGCACTGCGCAACGAAGTAGGCGACGTCGTCGGCGTTCGTACCCGTCACGAGGTCGGGCTGCATGACCGAGTCGACGCCCGGGTAGGCGATCTGCGAGCGGACGACCTGCTCGAACGTGCTCTCCGCGAAGCCCTGCTCGCGCGACGCGCTGAAGGCGGCGTCGAGGTTCGGGCCGATAGATCCACCCGGCCCGGCCGCCTCGAGGGTGTGGCAGCTCGCGCACTCCTCGACGAAGTGCTCGCGCCCGTTGGCGAGGTCGGTGCCCTGCGAGACGCCCGGTGTGTCACCGCCACCGCAGGCCGCCAGCCCAAGCACGACTCCCGCGAGGCCCACCGCGAAGAACAGCGTTCGCACGCCGCCTAATCTAACCGGTGACGACGTCGGTGGTCCCGGTCAGCTGGTCGAGAGCCTCCTGCGCTGAGGCAGCGTACTCGCCGTCTGGGTCGGCCTCGAGATAGCGCTCCAGTGCATCGATCGCCTTGTCGGTCTGTTGCGCCGCGGACGCCGCTCCGGCGAGCTGGTACAGGACGGTCGGATCGTCGGGAGTGGCCGCGGCAAGTTTCTCGAAGGCCACCATGCGCTTCTCGTGGAAGCTCGTCGCCTCGTTTCCGAGCTGGGTCGCGGCGCGCGTGTAGCCGGAGTCGATCGCGTCCTCGACGGGGTTCTCGCCCAGTGCGCCGAAGAAGCCGCTCCCCTCGGGGAAGGAATAGGCCTGTGCGGAGAACGAGCCGCCGGAGCCACGGCTGGTGAGCAGGACGGCCGCGTTCTGGTTCGACTCGCTGGCGAGTCGCAGGTAGACCGCGGTCAGCTGGCGAAGGGCTGCTGCATCCGATGGCTCGAGCGCGACGTACTTCTCGAGCGTCTCCGCTGCGTCCCGGTTCTGACCGGCCTCCCGGTAGGCGGTGGCGAGGTCGAGCACAGCCTCGGAGTCGTTCGGATTCTCCTCGACGGCTTCGAGCGCGTCGGCGATCGCGGGAGCGTCGTCGGAGCCGCCACCGAAGATGTCGCGGAAGAAGTCGCTGAGGTTGGCGCCGCTGACGCCGGTGCCGACGCCGAAGGCGACGAAGCCGATCGCGAAGATCGCGGCGAGTAGGGCGAAGACCCATTTCGCCCTGCGGCGGAGGCGCGAGAAAAAGAGCTGATCCTCGTACGAGGCGCGCTTCGGCGCCGCCTTGGTCTTCGGCGCCGCCTCGGTGCGGGTTACGGGCTGCTCTTTCTGGCTTTCCTGCCGAGCATTCGGGCGCGGGCGTCCGCCGCGTTTTGCCGGAGCTCGTGCCATTCGAATCCTCCTCTCACGAAGCGCGTCGCGCCTCCGACGATGGTACGGCACACCCGCTCGGGTCTGCCGCCGAGAACCACGGCGACGGCGGGGTCCTCCCAGGGTAGGAACGGGGAGCCGGCGAGCGAGACGACGCAGAGGTCGGCGCGCTTGCCCGGCGCGAGCGAGCCGACCTCGTCGTCGAGGCCGAGCGCTCGTGCCGATCCCAGAGTAGCGAGCCGAAGCACGTCGGCCGGCGTCATGGCGCGCGGGTCGGCTGCCGACGCTCGCGCAAGAGCAACCGCGGCGCGCATCTCGTCGAACATGTCGAAGCAGGGGGTCGACGCGGGGCTGTCCGTGCCGAGGCCGACGCGGAGGCCGGCCTCGCACAACGCGCGCACGGGAGCCACTCCGCACCCGAGCAGCGCGTTCGAGCGTGGACAATGCACGACCGCCACGTCGTGCTCGGCGAGGAGTTGGATCTCCTCCTCGTCGACCGTAACGCAGTGAGCCGCCGCGATGGACGGGCCGAGGAGACCCTCGCGGGCGAGGTGGCGGATCGCGGACTCCATGGGCGGCGAGGCTAGGAGGTGGGCGTACGCCGACATGGGCCCGGTGCCCTCGACGAGCCAGGCGTGCTCGGCGCGCGATTCCGCGAGGTGCGTAGCGACGGGCAACCCGAGCTCGAGGCTAGCCCGGTAGAGCGCGGCCGTGCACGTGTACGGCGCGTGCGGAGAGACCCCGAGGCGGACGCGATCGGAGAGCGAGGAACCGATCCGCTCCCGGTTCGGCTCGAAGCGCGTCTCGAGGTCATGTCGGCCCGCCGAAGACCTCCAGGTGGACGACCGCTCGCAGCCCGAGCTCGTCGGCGGCGATTGCCGCTGCTCCGGTGAAGCTTGCGTCCGCCACCGTGGTCATGCCCGAGGCAAGGCACTCGGCGGCGCCAAGGCGAGCGATCGCGGTAATGTCCTCGAAGTCGAGCCGGCTCTTTCGCTGCATGTGCAGCTCGAGCCACGGGCCGAACGGGAGCCCCTCGCCGAAGCCGGCGTAGACCGCGTACTCGAGGTGGGAGTGCGCGTTGACGAAGCCGGGCACGATCGCGCACTCTGGGAAATCGTGGCGACGGTCGGACGCGAGGTCGTCAGCCGGGCCGACGGCCAGGATCAGGCCGTCGCGGACGGCGACACCGCCGCGCTCGATCGGGGCTCCGTCGACGGGCAGGACCCAGTCGGCCGCGTAGACCTCCGTCACGGGCTAGTGCTTCGTCTCGGAAGTTCCTTGATGCTCCGGCGTGCGAAAAGCGAGCAATGGGGGGCTAGGTTCCGCCGGCGGCGCCGCTCGACTCGAGCGCGGCCGCCTCCTCTGCCGCGGCCTTGGCCGCCCAGCGGCGCTCGAAGAACCCTGCGAGCCGGATCGTCGCCTCGAAGAGCACGAGCAGCGGCAGCGCCTGGAACGTCGTCGTGACGGGATCGACGCCAGGTAGCGCAGCAGCGAGAGCGACGCAGATGACGATGCCGATACGGCGGCTGCGCCGCAAGCGGTCGGCGCTGAGCACTCCGATCCGGACGAGGGCGAGCAGGATAACCGGCATCTCGAAGACGAGGCCGGTGAAGACGGACGTCATCCCCACGAACGAGAAGTAGTCTCGCGCGCGAAGCTGGATGTCGTACTGGTCGGAGTCGAAGCCGAGCAGGAACGGCGTTGCCGACGGCAGCACGATGAAGTACGAGAAGAGCACGCCGCCGGCGAAGAGGAACGTGGCAGCGACAACGCAGCGCGACACGACCTTCTGATCCTTTTCGTCGAACGCCGGGGCCAGGAACGCCCAGAGCTGGTAGACGATGATCGGAAGCGCGACGCACACGGCGGCGTAGAGCGCGACCATGAACGACGTCATGAACGGCTCGGCCACGCCGAGGGTCGTCACGTCGGGGATCTGAGTGTCCCTGATCGGCTTCTTCAGCGCCTCCATGATCGGCTTGCGAAAGGCGTAGGAGACACCGAAGGCAAGCGCGACTGCCGCCAGCGAAACGATCAGGCGGGTGCGCAGCTCGTCGAGATGCTCGACGAGCGTGGCGCGCTCCTCGTGGTCGAGGCGACGCGGAAGCCGCAAGGGATGACCCCGCTGCTAGTTGGAGGGCTGCTCGGCCTTGGGGGCAGGCGCGGGCGCGGGCGTCTCGACCGGAGTCGTCGTGGTCGTGAGCACGGCCGGCTTCTCGTCCTCGTCCTCTTCCTCGTCCCCGAGCTTGCCCGTCAGCGAGTCTTTGAACTCGCGCATGCCGCGACCCATCGAGCGGCCCATCTCCGGGAGCCGCTTGGGACCGAACACGAGCAGGAGGACGAGCAGGAGGAGCAGGATCTCCCAGACGCCGAAGTTCTGAAACAGAGCTACAGGCATGGAACGAGCGTAGCAGCGGGCGCACTAGGGGTGCGAGCAGGTGTGCGAGCGCAACGTTAGGCGCGCGTTAAGCGCAGTGTTGAGTTCTCGTGTAGGGGCCGGATATATCCGGCCTTACGCCTGCGTGACGGCCTGCCCGAGGTGGGCGGCGCACACCCCAGGGCGTACGAACGGCTCGAGCTCGTCCGCCTCGACGTGCGCGCCGAGCTCGGCGAGCGCGCCCTGCATCAATCCGAGGTGGACGGCACAGACGACCTTGCGGTAGCTGTCGGCGACCTCACCGAACGGGCAGTGTTGCATGAGCACGGTGAGGCCGGTCTCGGCGCGCTCGAGCTGCGGATCGAAGCCGAACTCGTCGAGGAGTCGAACCATCTCTGCGACGTCGTCCTCGTCAGATTCGGTGGCGACCGGGGGCCTGCGGTCGACGAGGTAGCGCCCCCAGGCGCGTCCGGCGGCCTCCGCCTGCTCGGAGGAGTCCTTGGCCGGGCCGGCGAGGTAGCTGGCGAGGATCTCGGCGAGCAGTCGGTAGCCGGCGCGTTCCTCCTGCGTCACCCCCTCCGGCGTCGGCCCGTAGACGAGCCGCGGCCGTCCGGGGCGCGTCCGCTCCTCGGGGCGGGCCGCGACGAGCCGCGCTTCCGACAGGATGCGGAGGTGGGAGCGGATCGTATTCGCGTGCAGCCCGACGCGCTCGGCCAGCTCGGTGGCGTCCAGCGGCCGGTCGGCCCCGCGCAGGATCTCGAGAATGCGTACGCGGCTCGGATCGCCGAGCGCTCGGTGGACGCGGGTCTCGTCGATTCGCTCGGGTGTGCTCATGAGGGTATTATTCCAACGAAGCCGGTAAAAACAGTAGCGGTTGGACAATACGAGCGGAAGGGGCTGACGAGGCCTTGGCGGTACTGGAGATCAAGGATCTGCACGTTGCGATCGAGGACGGAACCGAGATCGTGCGCGGCGTCGACCTGAGCGTGGACACGAACGAGGTGCACGCCGTCATGGGGCCGAACGGCTCCGGCAAGTCGACGCTCGCCTACGCCCTGATGGGCCATCCCGCCTACGAGATCACGGGCGGCGACATCCTGCTCGACGGTGAGAGCGTCCTCGAGCTGGAGGCGGACGAGCGGGCCCAGCGAGGGCTCTTCCTCGCGTTCCAGTATCCGCACGCGGTCCCCGGGGTCACGGTGACGAACTTTCTACGCTCGGCCGTCAACGCCATCCGCAAGGCAAAGAACGGGGGCGAGGACAACCCGATCGCGATCAAGGAGTTCCGGGCACAGCTGACCGGGGAGATGGACCGGCTGAAGGTCCCACGCGAGATGATCGGCCGTTACCTCAACGAGGGGTTCTCGGGCGGGGAGAAGAAGCGGGTCGAGATCCTCCAGATGGCGATGCTCGAGCCGCGCATCGCCGTCCTCGACGAGACGGACTCGGGGCTCGACATCGACGCCCTCCGCATCGTCGCGAGCGGCGTGAAGGAGCTTGTGGGCCCCGACATGGGCGCTCTCATCATCACCCACTACCAGCGCATCCTCGACTACATCGAGCCTGATCACGTCCACGTCTTCGTCGACGGACGGATCGTCGAGAGCGGAGGGCCCGAGCTGGCACATAGGCTCGAAGCCGACGGCTACGACGCATTCGTCCCCGAACCTGTTACAGGAGGTGAGAGCCGGTGAGCACGTCCGAGACCGAGGTCGTCGCCGGTATCGGCAGCGACTACGAGGAGAAGTACGGCTTCCACGATCCCGAAAACTACGTCTTCAAGTCCCAGCGTGGACTGAGTCCGGAGGGCGTCGCCGAGATCTCGGCCCACAAGAACGAGCCGGACTGGATGCGGAAGTCCCGCCTCAAGGCGCTCGAGTACTTCCGGGCCCGTCCGATGCCAAACTGGGGGGCCGACCTCTCCGGCATCGACTTCGAGAACATCTACTACTACATCAAGCCGACCGAGAAGCAGGCGAACTCCTGGGAGGACCTGCCCGCGGACATCAAGCAGACGTGGGACAGGCTCGGCATCCCCGAGGCGGAGAAGAAGTACCTCGCCGGCGTGGGCGCCCAGTACGAGTCCGAGGTCGTGTATCACAAGCTCCAGGAGGAGCTCGAGCGGCAGGGCGTCCTGTTCCTCGACATGGACTCGGGCCTGCGCGAGCACGAGGACCTCGTCCGCGAGTACTTCGGCACGGTCATCCCGCTGAACGACAACAAGTTCGCAGCGCTCAACTCGGCCGTCTGGTCGGGCGGCTCGTTCATCTACGTCCCGCCGGGCGTGCGCATCGAGATGCCGCTGCAGGCCTACTTCCGTATCAACGCGGAGAATATGGGCCAGTTCGAGCGGACGATGATCATCGTCGACGAGGGGGCCTACGTCCACTACGTCGAGGGCTGCACCGCGCCGATCTACTCGACCGACTCGCTGCACTCCGCCGTCGTCGAGATCATCGTCAAGAAGGGCGGCCGCTGCCGTTACACGACGATCCAGAACTGGTCGACGAACGTCTACAACCTCGTCACGAAGCGCGCCGTCGCCTACGAGGACGCGACCATGGAGTGGGTCGACGGGAACCTCGGCTCGAAGGTGACGATGAAGTACCCCGCGATCTGGCTGATGGGCGAGCGCGCCCACGGCGAGGTGCTCTCGATCGCGTTCGCGGGTGACGGCCAGCATCAGGACGCCGGTGGCAAGTGCGTGCACGTGGCGCCGAACACGTCGTCGGTGATCACCTCGAAGTCGATCTCGAAGAACGGCGGCCGCGCCGGCTACCGCGGGCTGCTCGAGGTGGCGAAGGGTGCGCGGGGCTCGAAGTCGAAGGTCGTCTGCGATGCGCTGATCCTGGACGAGGATTCTCGCTCGGACACCTATCCGTACATCCGCGTCGACGAGAACGAGAACGTCTACACGGAGCACGAGGCGACCGTCTCGAAGATCGGCGAGGAGCAGCTGTTCTACCTGATGAGCCGCGGCCTCTCCGAGGCGGAGGCGAGCGCGATGATCGTGTCCGGTTTCGTCGAGCCGATCACGAAAGAGCTACCGCTCGAGTACGCGGTCGAGCTGAACCGGCTGATCCAGCTGCAAATGGAAGGGTCAGTGGGTTGATGGCTCCCCCGCTGGCCATGAAGAAGGGGGTTCACGGGGGATAGCAGCTGGGGTTTCCCCCGTGATCGAAATGGAGGGCTCGGTAGGTTGATGGAAGTCGTGAAGCTCGACTTCGTCGGCATCCCGTCGCAAGACGCCGATCGTTCGGCTCGGTTCTACGGCGAGGTGCTCGGCCTGAGAAGGGACGAGCAGTCGCAGTACGAGTTCTGGGCCGGCGACACCTGCCTCGGTATCTGGGAGCCGGAGAAGCTCGGAATGCCGTTCGAGCCACAGCACAACGGGCACCTTGCTCTCCACGTCGAGGACGTCGAGGCGGCGCGCAAGGAGCTCGAGGCGAAAGGCGTCGAGTTCAGCGGCGACACGTTCGACACCGGTGTCTGCCACATGGCGCTCTTCCGCGACCCCGACGGCAACGACCTGATGCTGCACCGCCGCTACGCGCCGCATGGCTGAGACCGTCGCGCCACAGCCGCTCACGATCACGGGAGAGGCCCTACGGGGCCTCTCGCGCGAGGAGCTGCGCGCACGCTACGCGGCCCTGCCGCTGCCCGACACGTCCGAGGAGCACTGGCGCTTCACCGACCTGAAGGGCTTCGACCCGGACGAGTTCGACACCGAGCCGGAACGGGTGGACGTCGCGGCGTCGTCGCTCCTCGATCCGATCGAGCTCTCCGCGCTCGTGACGGTGACCGAGCTCGGAGTCGAGGTCGAGCACGCCGCCGCCGAGCTCCGGGTGGAGCAGCTCACGAGCGACCACCCGCTCCTCGGGACACTCGTCGGCGCGGACGAGAAGTTCGCGGCTCACAACGCGAGCGAGTGGCGCAACGGGCTCCTCGTCGTCGTTCCGCGCGGGGTCGTGCTCGACCGGCCGGTCTACGTGCGCATCGCCAACACGGCGCCAACCGGCTCGTCGTTCTGGCGCCTGCTCGTGGTCGCCGAGCCGGAGTCCCGCGCGACGGTCATCGAGGAGTACGTCTCGGCCTCGGCAGAGCTTGCGAGCTACTCGAACGCGGCGACGGAGCTCTTCGTGGAGCAGGCGGCCAAGCTCGAGTACGTGTCGATCCAGAACCTCTCCAGGGAGACGTGGCACTTCGCCTCTCACCGCGCGCAGGTTGATCGCGACGCGGAGCTCGAATGGGTCGCCGGCGGGTTCGGCTCACGCAGCGGCAAGACGCGCGTGCAGAACGACCTCGTCGGGCCGGGCGCATCGGCGCGGGTGACCGGGACGTACTTCGCGGACGGCCTCCAGCACCTCGACTACGACACGTTCCAGGAGCACGTCGCGCCTAACACCACGTCGGACTTCGCATTCCGGGGTGTTCTACGCGACGACGCGAGCGCCGTCTGGCGCGGCATGATCCGCGTCGAGGACGACGCGCAGCGGACGAACGCCTACCAGGAGAACCGCAATCTGATCCTGTCGCCGAAAGCGCATGCCGACTCGATCCCCGGGCTCGAGATCCTCGCCAACGACGTGCGCTGCACGCACGGCGCGACGAACAGCCCGGTGAACCGCGACGAGCTCTTCTACTGCATGGCGCGCGGGCTGTCGCGCGGCGAGGCCGAGCGGCTGATCGTACGCGGCTTCTTTCAGGACATGCTCGACCGGATCCAGCTCGAGCCGGTTCGCGACGCGGTCGCGAAGGCGCTCGAGGCCCGCATCCCAGCCGCCTGAAGACGCGGGTGTAGGGGCCGGATCTCATCCGCAGGGCCGGATCTCATCCGCCCGTCGGCCTGCGAGCCGCCCGCGTCTCGGCCGGACCCGGGCCGCATGAGATGCGGCCCCTACAGGACTCCTTTGGCCGGGATCGTCCCGGCCCGGATCGACTCGATCTGCTCGTCCGTGAACGGCGGGCCGAGCAGGGCGGGATCCTGCTGCTCGCAGCGGAAGAGCGCGGCGATGTAGCGCATCCGGTACTGCAGATTCGCCCAGTCCGGGACGCCGTCGCTCGCTGACTCGAGCGGCGTGACCAGCGCGAGGAGGTCGGCGTTGTCGAGATGCTCGAGCGCGGCGGGAATGGGCAGGTGGAGATCCCGACCGAGCGGCAGGACGCGCGCCGGCGGAAGCGTGATCGACATGAGATGCTCGGTGACGACCTCCTCGGAGACGCGCGCGGCCTCCCCGGCGATCGCTCCCACCAGCGCGTCGTAGCGTCGGCGAATCCACGGAAGGAAGCGGAGGACGCGAGACAGGAACGGCAACTCGTCGATCAGCGAGGCTCTTGACGAGGCGCTGCAGGTCGTCGAGCGAGTCGACGCCGGCATCGATCGCCGCCTTGATCTCCGGCTGCAGCCGGGTCTGCTCGTGGAAGCCGACCTTCAGGTTCGCGAGCAGCACGAGCTGCGCGGCCCGCACGTAGTCCGTGGTGAAGCGCGCACCGTAGTAGGCGCGGAACGCATCGGCGAGGAGCTGTTGACCGTCGGGAGGCGGGCCCGGGCGAAGGCCGGCGCAGAACGCGTCCAGGACGGACGGATCCGCGCGGCGACCGCTCGCGATCACCGGCAGGAAGCGGGCGAACTCCCGGGCGATCTCCTCGTAGACCTTCTTGTTCCCGCGCGAGACGGCGTCCGCTGCGCGGCGAAAGGGCTCGACCGCTGCGAGGTGGTCTGCGATCGCCCGTCTGTGGTCGGTCGCAGAGCCTCCCACGAGCTCGATCAGCCGCTCGATCGGCTCGAGCAGGCGTGTCGATTCCTCGAGCCGATGCCGGGCGATCTGGGTCAGGTCCTCGTTACGGATCGTCACGCCGGCCTGCTTGGAGGCCCAGGTCGCGAACGTGCACCAGCTGGCGTTGACCGGCATGAACGCCGCCACAGCCGCGGAGAGATCCGAGTAGCTGAGCGTGATCTGGAGGTTTCGCAGGATCGGCTGCGTACCCGCCGCGATCGTCTCGACGTCCTCGACGGTCGGAACCGGAGCTGGAGCCGGGCTCGCCACGCTATCCGGGCTCGAAGTCGAGCTGCTGCTGCGCCAGGCCGACGACAAGGCCGACCCAGAGGTCGTCCTCGGCCGGGTCGATGGTCATCGGCTCGGCCAGCAGCGCGGTCAGAGCGGCCGTCGCCAAGGGGAACTCGTCCGCTCCCGCATCCGCGAGCCGGCCGAGCGCGCGCCGCATGCCACGGCGGCGCTCGTCCGTCGCCAGCACTCGGGCGAGCCACGCCTCCGTCTCCTCGCGAAGGAAGCGCGAGACGGCGTCCGTCACCTCACCGTGGTCGAGCTCGAGCACCGGGATGGCGGCTGCGGCCACCGAGAGTGCGCGAGCGCGATGCTCGCCGGGATTCGCGCGCGTCAGCTCGTCCTCGAGCAGCGCCATCTGGTCGTAGCCGCGGCGGGCACGCGCCCAGAGCTCGACGGCCGCTCGGGCGACGAGCGCGAGCGCCACCGCGTTCTGCTCGGGCGGGCTCGCCAGCGCGCTCTCGGCGGCGTCGATCGCCTCGAGCCGGGCCACGTAACGTGCTCGTAGGCGGCCGAGGCCCTCGCGGACCTCGGCGGCCCGGTCGTCGCTCCAGACAGCAGTCGCGGCCTGTCTAGCCGCCGACTCGACCTCCTCGCGCGGCCCGCCGGTCGTCAGCCTGTCCGCGACGAGCGCGATCGCCGCTCCGCCCGTGGCGACGTCGACCGCGATGCCGAGGTCGTCCAGGATCTCGTCGAGCGAGACGTCTTCGCCCGCCACGCCACGATCCTAGTCGCGCTCGCCGACGCCCCGGCCCTTCCCGGCCGCGTTCAGCTTCAGCACCGAAGTCGGATTCGGCGTGGAGGCCGATCGGGCAAGCGAGCGTGGTAGCGTCGGAACGATGACCGACACGCGCGTGTTCCCCTCGGCCCGCCGGTCGCTCGATGGGCTGACGGAGGCCGAGGCCGCGCGGCTGATCGCCGAGCGTGGCGAGGTCGAGCCGACTCCCACGAGCCGGTCGCTCGCGAGCATCGTGCGAGCGAACGTCCTCACGGTCTTCAACCTCATCCTCGTCTCGTTCGGGGTGCTGACGTTCGCCTTCGGGCACTGGGAGGACGCGCTCTTCCTCGCGATCCTCGTCGCGAACTCCGGGATCGGCATCTACCAGGAGTGGCGGGCGAAACAGGCGCTCGACCGGCTCGCGGCGCTCGTCGCGCCCCATGCCACGGTCGTCCGCGAGGGACGGCAGCGGCAGGTAGGGGTCGAGGAGGTCGTCGAGGGAGACCTGATCCGGGTCGAGTCGGGCGATCAGCTCGTCGCGGACGGCAGTCTCGAGCAGGCGGACGGTCTCTCGCTCGACGAGTCGATCCTCACCGGCGAGTCACACGCCGTGGCGAGGTTCGCCGGCGACGAGGTGCGCTCCGGGTCGTTCGCCGCGGAGGGGTCGGGACTGTACACCGTGACGGCCGTCGGGAAGGCGAGCTACGCGGAGAAGGTGGCGGACGTCGCGCGCACCTTCCGCCACCCGCGCTCTCCGCTCGAGCGGTCGCTCAACCGGCTCCTGCTCATCATGGTCGGCATCATGGTGCCGCTCGGCGCCATCTTCGGCTACGCGCTCTTCGAGCAGGAGAAGTCGGCGAGGGAGACGGTCACGACGGCGGTCGCGGGAATCGTCACGCTCATCCCCGAAGGCCTGATCCTGCTGGCGAGCGTCACGTTCGCAGTCGCAGCGCTGCGGATGGCGCGACGCGGCGCCCTCGCCCAGCAGCTGAACGCGATCGAGTCGCTGGCCTCGGCCGAGATCGTCTGCCTCGACAAGACGGGGACGCTCACCGAGGCCTCGCTCCGCGTCGCCCACGTGACTCCCGCGCCGGGTGTGGACGAGCAGTTCCTGGCCGACGCGCTCGGTCGCTACGCGGCAAGCTCGCCGAGCGCCAACGCGACGCTCGACGCAGTCGCCGAGGCGTTCCCCGCCAAGGCAGAGGCCGCGCTCGGGCACATCCCCTTCTCGTCGAGGCGGCGTTGGAGCGCCGTACGCGTCGGCGCCGTCGGCTACGTGCTCGGTGCCCCGGAGCTCTTCGAGCTCGGCCCGCTCGCCGAGGAGGCGGTGGCCGAGCAGCGGAGCGGCCGCCGCGTCGTCGCGCTGGGGACGACCGCTGCCTCCTTCGAGCGGTTCGACGTGGCTGCATACCCGGACCTGCCGCCGCCGGATGATCTCAAGCTGCTCGGCCTCGTCGTCCTGGGCGAGCGCCTGCGGGCTGAAGCTCGCGAGACCGTCGCGTTCTTCCTGCGCGAGGGCGTGCAGTTGAAGGTGCTCTCCGGCGACGCGCCCGAGACCGTCGCCGCCATCGCCGCCGACGCGGGCATCCCGTCGAACGGCCCTCCGCTGGACGGGCGCGAGCTCCCGGAGGATCCAGCCGAGCTGCGGCGGGCGGCCCTCGGCGCGAGCGTGGTCGGTCGAATCTCTCCGGACGGGAAGCAGCGCATGATCGAGGCTCTGACCGATGCCGGCCACTACGTGGCGATGGTCGGCGACGGCGTCAACGACGTGCCGGCGCTGAAGGCAGCGCGACTGGCCATCGCCCAGGGAAGCGGGTCGCAGATGGCCAAGAGCGTCGCCGATCTGGTCCTCGTCCGGGGCGACTTCGGCGTCGTCCCGCAGATGGTGGCGGAAGGCCGCAAGGTGCTCCGCAACCTCCAGCGCGTGACGAAGCTCTTCGTGACGAAGTCCGCGTTCGCGGTCGTGCTCATCCTCACGGCCGGGCTGCTCCCCTCGAGCTACCCCGTTCTGCCTCGACACCTGACGCTGGCGGCGGCGATCACGATCGGCATCCCTGCGTTCTTCCTGGCTCTCGCTCCCAGCTCGGGCCCCTACCGGACGACCTCGTTTCTCCGCGAGGTGGCGCGGTTCGCGATCCCGGCGGGAACCGCGACCGGCCTCGGCGTCGTCTCCTCCTACCTGTTCGCGCTGAACGTGATCAACCTGCCGATCATCGAGGCGCGCACGGTCTCGGTGACCGTGCTCGTGATCGTCGGCCTCTACCTCGTGCTCGTGCTCGAGGCGGCCGGGCGGCGTGTCCGGGCGGCGCTCGTGTCGACGCTCTGTGCGGTCATGCTCGGTCTCTACGGGGTCGTCCTCGCGCTCGAAGGCACGCGCGACTTCTTCGAGCTCGCCGTTCCCAACGTGGGGATCATCCTTTCGGCCATCGGCGGCTCGGCGTTCGCGATCGGTGGCCTCTGGCTCACCGACGACCGCTTCGTCCCGACTCTGGGAGAACCCAAGCGGAAGCCACGGCGGCGGGTAGCATGGGATGATGACCGAGACCGCAGCGATCGCGAGCCTGGACGCCCGTAGGCTCCGCGCCGACTTTCCCGCGCTCGCGCTCGAGATCCACGGCCAGCCGCTCGCGTACCTGGACTCCGCCAACTCCTCGCAGAAGCCGCGTCAGGTGCTGGACGCCATGCGGGAGTTCTACGAGACCTCATACGCGAACGTTCACCGCGCCGTCTACGTCCTCGGCGAGCGTTCGACCGCAGGCTACGAGGGAGCGCGCGAGAAAGTGCGCGCGCTTCTGGGCGCGCGCTCGACCCGGGAGATCGTCTTCACGCGAAACGGCACCGAGGGACTGAACCTCGTCGCGTACGCGTGGGGCCTCGACAACCTCGGCCCCGGTGACGTGGCTGTCGCCACCGAGCTCGAGCACCACTCGAACCTCGTTCCCTGGCAGTACATCGCGAAGCGCACCGGAGCGACGTTCGCCGCCATCCCGATCGACTCCAGCGGCGAGCTGGTCCTCGAGGCCCTTGCGGAGATCGAGAAGCTCGGCCGCGTCAAGCTCGTCGCGTCGGCGCTCGTCTCGAACACGCTCGGCACGATCTGCCCCGTGGCGGACCTCGCCGCCTGGGCGCATGAGCGCGACGCGATCATGGTCGTCGACGCGTGCCAGGCTGCGCCGCACCGACCGATCGACGTGGAAGCGCTCGGCTGCGACTTCCTCGCCTTCACGGGCCACAAGATGCTCGGCCCGAGCGGTATCGGAGGTGTGTGGGGGCGGCAGGAGCTGCTGCAGGCCATGTCGCCGTTCGAGCTCGGCGGCTCGATGATCCGGAAGGTCACGCTCGCCGAGACGAGCTGGGCCGACCTACCCTACAAGTACGAGGCCGGGACGCCGCCGATCGCGGAGGCCTACGGGCTCGGGATCGCGATCGACTACCTGCGCGCCGTCGGCCTCGACGCGATCGAGCGCCACGAGCACGAGCTCACCGAGTACGCGATGGGCCGGCTTTCCGAGCTTCCCTATGTGCGTGTCTTCGGTCCTCCCGCCGACCAGCGAGTCGGGATCATCTCGTTCGAGGTCGAGGGCGTCCATCCACACGACGTCGCCCAGATCCTCGACTCCGGCGGCATCGCCGTCCGTGCAGGGCACCACTGCACGCAGCCGGTGATGGATCACTTCGGTGTGTCGGCGACCACTCGGGCGAGCTTCTACCTGTACACCGTGCCGGAAGAGATCGACCGCCTGGTCGAAGGGCTCGCCAAGGTTCACGCGACTTTCGCCTGAGTGCCGGGGGAGCGCTGACGCAGGCCGTGGACGACCTCTACCGCGAGCTGATCCTCGATCACTACAAGAACCCGCGCAACCACGGGCTGCTCGACCCTGCGGACGCAAGAGCGGAGGGGCAGAATCCGCTGTGCGGCGACGAGATCGTGATCACGCTCCGGCTCGACGGCGGCGAGGTCCTCGAGGACGTCGGCTTCGAGGGGCGAGGGTGCGCGATCAGCCAGGCGGCTACGTCGATGCTGACCGAGCTCGTCAAGGGAAGGACGGTCGCCGACGTCGCGGCGATGCCGACGGACGAGCTGCTCGAGGAGCTCGGCGTCCCGCTCCAGCAAAACCCGGCGAGACTGAAGTGCGCCGTCCTCGGGCTGGGGGTGCTCAAGGTCGCGCTTCACCGCGCGAAAGGCACGCCGCTGCCCGAGGAGTGGGCGGGCCTCGACGAGCTCGAGATTCACTAAAACGTGGGAATCGTCGACGTCTGCCGGGCCGAGGATCTCCGGCCCGGCGCCGTGAAGATCGTGCGCGAGGGCGACCTCGCCGTCGGGGTCTTCAACGCCGGGGACGAGCTCTACGCGATCGAGGACCGCTGCTCGCACGACGACGGCCCGCTGGCCGAGGGGGACTTCGACCCGGAGACGTGCATCGTGATCTGCCCCCGCCACGGCGCGCAGTTCGATGTCCGGACGGGCCAGCCGAAGACACTGCCCGCCTACGTCCCCGTGAGCACGTATCGCGCGTGGGTCGAGGACGGCTGGGTCAGGCTCGAGCTGCCCTGATGACCCTCTTGTAGGGGCCGGATGTATCCGGCCCCTACAATCGCCCGTGTGCTCGACGACCAGGTCGTGCGTGTTCTGAGCCGGCTCGAGCAGGAGGACGTGGCCGAGCGCGAAGCGAAGCTTCCGCCCGAGCGGCGCTCGCGGCAGGTCGCGTCGACCACCGGGAGGTTCCTGCTCGCCCTCGCGGCCTCCAACCCCGGGTGCCAGATCCTCGAGCTGGGCGGCTCCCGCGGCTATTCGGCGATCTGGCTCGCCGCAGGAGCGCGCATCAACGAGGGCTGGGTGGTGTCGGTCGAGCGCGACGCCGAGAGGTGCGCGGCCTGGCGGCGCAACGTTGCGGCGGCCGGCCTTGACGCCTGGGCGAGTCTGATCGAGGGCGACGCGCGCGACGCCGTCGCCTTGCTCCGGGAGCCACCCGACCTCGTCTTCATCGACGCCGAGAAGGAGGACTACGAGGAGCTCTTCGTGCTCGTGCGCGAGCAGCTGGCGCCGGGAGGCCTCGTCGTCGCCGACAATGTCCTCTCCCATAGCGACCCGCTCAGCGAGTACAGCCGCAAGCGCCAGAGCGACGCGAGCCTTGCATCCGTCACGATTCCGCTCGACCGCGGTCTCGAGGTCACGGTCGTGCTCGACCCTGTCCCGGGTCGCTGAGCCTCACTTCGCAAGCGGGGCTTGCCTGTCCGCCACAGATGCGTATTATGGGGCGTACCACGGAAAGGGGGTGATCCGGACTTGAGCGAATGCGACAGTACGGGCAGTGGAGGTACTCGCTCGTAGGGGCGTGTCCCCGAGACCTACGGGGAATCGCCTAGCCAGCGTAGGGGGCTGAGCGCTCCTACGAAATCCAGGCGAGATTTCCGACGAGGGGCCGGCAAACGCCGGCCCCTCGCACATGTAGGGGCCGGATATATCCGGCCCGACCGGATCTCATTCGGCCCGCGCGTCGTGTAGGGGCCGGTCCCCGACCGGCCGCCGACGCCTTCAGGCCAACGACCGGCGCAGCTGCTCGTCGAGCGGGGTCAGCTCGACGCCGAACAGCTCCGCGGCCGGCCGCTCGTCGCATGTGTTATCGCCGGCGCCGAGCATCGTGAGCTGGTCACGGGTCACCGGGGCCTTTGGCAAGCGCTCGAGCACGAACGCCGGTCCCCGCAGGAGCGAAAGGGGAAGGTGCACCTTGGTGCGGCGCTTTCCGAGGGTGGCGGCCAGCCGGTCCCACAGCTCGTCCCAGCTGAGCGTCTCCGGCCCTCCCAGCTCGAATGTACGGTTCGCTGCCCCGGTCAGCTCGACCGCGCGCGAGACGAACTCGGCCACATCGTCGACGAAGATCGGCTGGATCCGCTGCTTGCCCGGGCCTGCCACCGGAGTGACGGGCAGATATCGCGTCATCGCGGCGAACTGGGGGAGCGCGCCGCCACCGGGCCCGAAGACGAAGCTCGGTCGGAGGATCACATGCTCGAGGCCCGCCTCGCGAACGGCCTGCTCCATCGCCCACTTGGCCCCGTAGTAGGGCACGAGCTCCTTGGTCTCCTCGCTTGCTCCCAGCGCGCTCATGAGCACGAAGCGGCGGACGCCCGCCTTCTCAGCTGCGTCGATGACGTTCCAGGTTCCGTCGACCATGACCCGATCGAAATCCTCGGGTCTCCCCGCGATGATCGAGACGAGATGCACGACCGCGTCACAGCCCTCCGCAGCGGCGCGCACGCTGTCCGCGTCGGTGACGTCGCCGACGGCGAGGTCGCAGCCGAGGGACTCGAGCGACGCCGCCCGTGCCCGGTCGCGCACGAGACAGCGGACCGAGAGCTCACGACCGCGCAGGGCCGCCACGACACGGCGCCCGACGAAACCCGTCGCGCCCGTGACGAGGATCATCCGGTCTCGGCCTCCGCGAAGTTCTGCCAGTACCGGCTCGGGGTCGGTCCTGTCTGACCCTTGTACTTCGAGCCGAGCCCGCTGGCGCCGTAGGGCGACGCGGCCGCCTCCGTCATCTGTACGAAGGAGAGCTGACCGATCTTCATGCCGACGTAGATCGTGATCGGCAGGTTGGCGACGTTCGACAGCTCGAGGGTCACGTGTCCGTCCCATCCGGGGTCGATGAAGCCGGCGGTCGAGTGGATGAGCAGGCCGAGCCGTCCCAGGGAGCTCTTTCCCTCGAGCCTCGCGACCAGATCGTCGGGGAGCGTCACGCGCTCGAGCGTCGAGCCGAGCACGAACTCGCCGGGGTGGAGGATGAAGGGATCCGGATCGTCGATCTCGACGAGCTCGGTCAGGTCCTCCATCGGCTTCTTGACGTCGATGTACGGATACCGCGCGTTGCGGAAGACGCGGAAGAAGCGGTCGACGCGAACGTCGACGCTCGACGGCTGGACGAGAGCCTCGTCGAAGGGCTCGATACCGATGCGCCCTTCGGCCACGAGCCGGCGGATCGTCCGGTCGGACAGGACCATCGGGCCAACGATATAAGCTCATTCGAGGCGTGGTACGCAGTCGGACGATCGCGCTCCGGACGGAGATCCCGGGGCCACGGTCTCGGGAGATCCTCGAGCGCAAGGCCCGCGTCGTTGCGGCACCGATCTCCGTGTACCTGCCGATCGTCGTCGACGAAGCGCGCGGTGCCGTTGTCCGGGACGTCGACGGCAACTCCTTCCTCGACTTCACCGGCGGGGTGGGGTGCCTGAACGTCGGCCACTCGTCCCCTGGTGTGGTCGCCGCTGCGGCCGAGCAGCTCGCGCGCTTCACCCACACCGATTTCACGATCCTGCCGTATGAGAGCTATGTCGCGCTCGCGGAGCGCCTCGTCGAGCTGGCGCCGATTTCCGGACAGGTGCGGGCGGCGTTCTTCAACTCCGGCGCGGAGGCCGTCGAGAACGCCGTCAAGGTCGCTCGCCTCGCAACGGGACGCCCGGCCGTCATCGCCTTCGACGGCGGCTTCCACGGCCGCACGCTGATGGCGATGACGCTGACGTCGAAGAGCCGTCCCTACAAGGCGGGCATGGGCCCGTTCGCGCCGGAGGTCTACCGCGTCCCCTACGCGAACCCGTACCGGGGGCCGGACGCGGCCGAAGCGCTGGCCGAGCTCGAGCGCGCGCTGACACTGCGGGTCGACGCCGAGTCCGTGGCCGCGATCGTCTTCGAGCCCGTCCAGGGCGAGGGCGGCTTCGTCGTTCCGCCGGTCGAGTTCGTCCAAGGGCTGCGCGCGATCTGCGACCGGCACGGCATCGTTCTCGTTGCCGACGAGGTGCAGACCGGTTTCTGCCGCACGGGGCCGGTCTTCGCCATGGAGCACTTCGGCGTCGAGCCGGACCTCGTGACCGTGGCGAAGTCGATCGGCGGCGGCTTTCCGCTCTCCGGGGTGCTGGGGCGGGCCGAGCTCATGGACGCGCCGCCGGATAACGCGATCGGCGGCACCTTCCCCGGCAATCCGGTCGCCTGCGCAGCCGGGCTGGCGGTGCTCGACGCTATCGAGCAGGAGCGGCTGCCAGAGCGTGCCGCGGCGCTCGGTGCCGAGATCCGTGCGCGTATGGAAGAGTGGTGGGAGCGCTACCCGGCCGTCGGCGACGTTCGCGGCCTCGGCGCGATGCTCGCGATCGAGCTGGTGCGCGATCGCGACACCAAGGAGGCTGCTCCCGACCTGGCGACGGCGATCGCCGAGGCTGCCGCTGCCCGTGGCCTGCTGCTCCTGAAGGCCGGCGTCCACGGCAACTGCATCCGCGTCCTCGTCCCGCTGGTGATCGGCGACGACGAGCTCGCCGAGGCCCTCGCGGTCTGGGACGAGGCGATGGAGGCGGTCCTCGGCTGACGTACGGGCCGGATCTCATCCGGCCCCTACACCACCCTTGGGCCGCTCCGGTACCGGCGCCGCAGCCAGGACCGATGTAGGGGCCGGATATATCCGGCCCGCTGAACGACGGCTTCGGCCGTCGTTCAGTACCGCAGCCCGCCGCGGCGCTCGTGCCGTTCGACCGCGAGCTCGACCAGGCGGCGTAGCAGCTGCGCATATGAGACACCGGACGCCTCGAGCAGCTTCGCGTAGACGCTCGTCGAGGTGAAGCCGGGGATCGTGTTCAGCTCGTTGACGAGCACCTCGCCGGCGTCGCTGACGAACATGTCGACCCTGGCCATGCCCTCGCAGTCGCAGGCGACGAACGAGCGAACGGCGAGCTCCTGCGCGCGGGCGGCCTGCTCGGGGGTGATGCGGGCGGGCACGACGAGGTCCATGCCACCTTCGTCGTACTTGGAGGCGTAGTCGTACCAGTCGGCCTTGAGCGGAACGATCTCGCCGACCAGCGAGGCGAGGGGCTCCTCGTTTCCGAGCACGCTGCACTCGACCTCGATCCCCGACACGTACTCCTCGATCAGCACCTTCTCGTCGTACTCGAAGGCCAGATCGATTCCTCGCGCGAGCTCCTCCGCGGTGCGTGCCAGCGTGATCCCGACGCTCGAGCCGAGCCTGGCGGGCTTGATCACGACGGGGAGCTCGAACGGGTGCTCGATTCGGTCGCGCGCTCGCGCGAGCACGGTGACGCTTCGTGTCACCGGGATGTCGTTGGCCCGCATGACCGCCTTGAAGAGGTCCTTGTCCATCGCCACCGCCGAGGCGGCGACGCCGGGGCCGACGTAGGCGACGTCGGCGAGCTCGAGCAGGCCCTGCACAGTGCCGTCCTCGCCGAACGGCCCGTGCAGGACGGGAAAGACGACGTCCACGGCTCCGAACGGCGCGACTTCGGCACCGGCGCGGGGAATCGGGGGACCGCCGGCGATGTCCGCCTCACCGCCGCGTAGGGGCCGGATATATCCGGCCCCTACCTCGGCAGGAGACGCTGTCGGCAGCGCCCATCGCCCCTCCCGGCTGATCTCGATCGGCACCGGGTGGTAGCCGGCCTCGCGCAGGCCCTCGACGACCGATCGGGCCGACGCGACGGAGATCTCGTGCTCGCTCGAGCGGCCGCCCATGAGGACGGCGACGCGGAGTCCGCTCACCCGTCCTCGTCGTCGGTCGTGGTTGTGGTCGTCGTCGTCGGTGTCTTCGGGTGGGGGCGGCGGCTCCGGCTCGGTGAACCGGCCGACGAAGATCGTGACCGTGGCACCGGGCTCGACTTCACTGCCCTCGGGCGGGTCCTGGTTGAGCACGATGCCGTCCTCGTCGGTGCTGTTCGCCGTCAGATCCTGGACGTTCACCACGAAGCCCTGTCCCTGCAGCGTCGCGATCGCATCCCCCTCGCCGAGACCGAGCACGCCGGGAACGGATGTGAGCTCGGGACCGACGGAGACGACGATCACCACGGTCGCGCCCTTCCTCGCCTGTCCGCCGGGAGGATCCTGCGAGAGCACGAGGCCTGCCCCGACGTCGCTCGAGTTCGTGCTCTGCACCTCGACCTCGAAGCCCGCATCCTGCAGCGTCGCGGTCGCCGTCGCCTCGTCCTGCCCGACGACGTTCGGGATGTCGACGAGGTTCTCTCCCTTGGACACACGCAGGTCGACGACCGAGCCCCTGCTGACCTGCTCGCCGGGCTTGGGGTTCTGCGAGATGACGACACCGTCCTCGACCCGGTCCGAGAAGACCCGCGTGACGTTCCAGTCGAGGCCGGCCGCGGCGAGCTCCTGTGTCGCCTGCTCGAGCGGGAGGCGGGCGACGCCGGGCACCTCGACCTGCGGCACGCCGCTCGAGACGATGATGGTGACGGTGGTGCCTTGCTCGACGCGGTTCCCGCCCTCGGGATCCTGGTCGATCACCTTCCCCCGGTCGACCTGCTCGCTTGCCTGTCTCTCGGTCGTGACGCTGAACCCGTCGGCCTCGAGTCGCTCGACGGCTCGCTCCTCGACCAGCCCCTCGACGTTCGGGACCGCGACCGGCTCCGCCTCCTGCAATCGCTCGTCGATCTGCTGGTAGACGTACCAGCCGGCGACGCCGAACGCGGCGAGCAGGAGGGCGACGACGATCCACGGCACGATCGACCGGCGCTTGCGCGGACGGTCGTAGGGGTCGTAGGGCGGCGGCCGCCGGCCGCTCCCCGGCGGCGGCCGGCCGGTCGCCGGAGTCTGGGGAGGCGTCCCGAGCACCTGGGTCGGGGCCGTGGACGCGCCGGCGAGCACGACGGTCGCCGCCTGCGCCGTCTCTCGCGACACCGGGAGACCGGCCTCCACGCGCGCGAGATCGGAGTCGAGCTCCTCCGCCATCTGGTAGCGATCGGCCGGGTTCTTGGCGAGGCAGCGCAAGACGACGCGGTCGAGATCGGCCGGGATGCCCGGCGCGGTGGCCGACGGCGGCCGCGGCGCGTCGTTCACGTGCTTCATCGCGATCTCGACGGCCGTGTCTCCCGTGAACGGCACCTCGCCGGTGAGCATCTCGTAGAGCACGACCCCGACCGAGTAGAGGTCGGACGCGCCCGAGACCTCGGCTCCCCGGGCCTGCTCCGGCGACAGGTACTGCGCCGTGCCCATGATGGAGCCGGCCTCGGTCATCTGCGAGGCCCCGGCGCGCGCGATGCCGAAATCCGTGACCTTGAGGCGCTCCTCGGGGCCGACGAGGATGTTGTGCGGCTTGATGTCCCGGTGGATGATCCCGCCCCGGTGGGCGAATCGCAGCGCCGAGAGGATCTGGCGCGTGTAGGAGACGGCCTGGGCGGGACGGAGACGTCCGTTCGCGCGGATCAGCTCCTTGAGGCTCCGTCCCTCGATCACCTCCATCGCGATGTAGTAGGTGCCCTCGGCCTCCCCGCGGTCGTAGATCGAGACGATGTTCGGGTGGGAGAGCGCGGCGGCCGACTTCGCCTCGCGACGGAAACGCTCGACGAAGAGGTCGTCAGTCGCGTAACGGTCGTTGAGGATCTTGATCGCGACGCGGCGATCGAGCTCGCCGTCCTCGGCGAGGTACACGTTGGCCATGCCGCCGACCCCGAGCCGGCGCAGGATCCGATAGCGCCCGTCGAACGTGCGGTCGATCAGGGTGTCCTGCGCCTGGGACATGCGTGGTTCTTAGGCTAGATACTTCATCCGAGCACCGCTTCCATGATGGCGCGTGCGACGGGGGCGGCGGTGGCACCGCCCGTTCCCGCCTGATCGGAGAGAGCGACGGCGACGGCCACGCGCGGGTTGTCGACCGGCGCGAACGCGATGAACCAGGTGTCATTCGCGCCGGCTCGTCCGGTCTCCGCGGTGCCGGTCTTGCCGGCGACGCGAACGCCGGGAATCTGCGCGGCAGTGCCGGTGCCCGACTCGACAGCCAGCTCCATCATCGCGGCGAGCTCTGCCGCGGTCTGCCGGCTCGTCGCCTGCGAGAGCTCGTCGGGCTGCGTCTTCGTGAGGATCTCGCCGTCCGGCTTCAGGATCCGGTCGACGACGAACGGCTCCATGACGAGACCGCCGTTGGCGACACCGGCGGCGACCATGGCCATCTGCAGCGGCGTCGCGAGCAGCCGCTCCTGGCCGAAACCGAGCCGTCCCGGATCGACGGCATTCGGGTCCGTCGGGAAGAAGAGCTTGCCGCGGCGGTAGAGACCGCTCGCGACCCGCTCGTCCTCAGGCGTCTCGAGGGGCGGAACCTCGTAGAAGCCGAAACGCCGCGCCTGCTCGAGGATGGCCTGCGGCCCCAGGTCCTTGCCGATATCGCAGAAGACCGAGTTGATGGAGTTCTGCAACGCCTCGGTGAAGCTGACGTTGCCGAAGCCGCTGGGCACGCCCTGGTCGGAGTAGTTGAAGACCCGCTTTCCGTACACGACGCAGAAGCCGGGATCGTCGAACCGCGTCTCCGGCGTGTAGTCGCCCGACTCGAGCGCCGCGGCTGCGGTGACGACCTTGAACGTCGAGCCCGGGATGAAGAGGCCTTGCGTGGCACGGTTCAGGAGCGCGGCCGGTCTGGGGCATGCGCCCGGCGTTTGCAGGACGGCGCGGAAATCGTCCTCGACGAGATTCGGGTCGTACGTCGGTGAGGACGCCATCGCGAGCACGGCACCCGTTCTCGGGTCGAGCGCGACGGCGGCTCCGCACGCGCCCCGCAGCTGCTCCGTGGCCACGCGCTGCGCCTCGGGCTGCAGGGTCAGCACGAGGTCGTTCCCCTCTCGGGTGAGGCCCCGAAACCGGTCGAGCGTTCGATCGACCACGGTGCTGAGGTTGGAGTTCGAGCCGGTCAGGAAGTCGTTCATGGACTCCTCGAGCCCGGCCCGGGCGCGTACGACGGTCGAGTAGCCGACGACGTGCGCGGCGAGCCCGTTCTGCGGATAGACGCGGAGGTAGAACGTCCGGCCCTGCGTCTGGCGGATCCGGTTCCGCGCCAGCACGGTGCGCCCGTCGGCGAGGTAGATGAGCCCCCGCTTGATCGTGAGCTGGCGAACGACGAGCGTTGGATTGCCGCGGCGCGCCTCGAGGTCGGGCGCCCGCCAGAGCCAGTAGGTCGTCGTCGCGACGACCGCCACGAAGAGCAGGCAAAGGACGATGAACAGCCTCCGGATCTGGACGTTCACCGGAGCCCCGCCGCCCTCGCGTTGACGCGGTTGGAGACGGCGAGCAGGAGCCAGAGCACGAGGAAGTTTGCGACGAGGCTCGAGCCGCCGTACGAGACGAACGGAAGCGTGATCCCCGTGAGCGGGATGAGGCCGGTGACGCCGCCGACGATGATGAACGCCTGGAGGGCGAGCGTGGCCGTCAGGCCCGCGGCGAGCAGCTTGGAGAAGCCGTCGTCTGCGAGCATGGCGATCCGAAAGCCGCGGTAGAGGAGCAGGACGTAGAGGAGGACGACGGCGGCGCCGCCCGCCAGGCCGAGCTCCTGCGCGATGCCGGCGTAGATGAAGTCCGTCTCGAGGAACGGTATGTACGGGTTGCCCTCGGGTGTGAGCAGCACGCCCCTCCCGAGCCCGGTGCCGAAGAGCCCGCCGCCCGAGATCGCGTAGATGGACTGCACGAGCTGGTAGCCGTCGCCGAACGGATCGCTCCAGGGGTGGAGCCAGATCGACACCCGGTCCTCGACGTGAGGAACGACGTGGTAGAGCCCGTAGGCTCCGAGCGCGAACAGCGCCGACCCGATCAGGACGTAGGCGAAGCGGCCGGTCGCCATGTAGAGCATGGCCAGGAAGACGGAGAAGTAGAGGAGGCCGCCGCCGAGGTCGTTCGTCTGGAAGAGAACGAGCATCGCGCCGCCCCAGATGACGAGCAGAGGCCCTGCGTGCCTGAGCGGCGGGAGCCCGAAGCGTCCCATGCCGCCGCCGAGGAGCTCCCGGCGATCGCGGAGGTAGCCGGCCAGGAAGATGACGAAGAAGACCTTCGCGAGCTCGCCGGGCTGGAAGGCCACGGGCCCGAGCTCGACCCAGAGCGAGGCGCCGTTGATCGTGGTTCCGAGCCCGGGGATCGCCGGCAGCAGGAGGAGCACGATCGCCCCCAGGCCGAGGATGTACTTGATGCCGTCGAGCTCGCGGTAGTCGCGGATCAGGATCGCGCACGCGGAGAAGACGGCCACGCCGACGACGAGCCAGAGCCCCTGGCGCAGCGCGAGGTCGGGGTCGACGCGGTAGATCATGGTCAGCCCGATCCCCGTCAGGAGCGCGACCAGCGGCATCACGTACGGGTCGGCGTGCGGGAGAACCGCGCGGGCCACGAGGTGCGCTGCCATGTACAGGCCGAGGAAGAAGGCGAGGTACGACAGCGACCCGGTCGAGAGGACGGACTTCTGCGCGATGAAGACGCTGGCAAAGCCGAGCCCGGTCAGGATCCCGACGCCGAGAAGGTTGAGGAGCTCGCGGTTACGAAGGCTCACGGCTTCATCGTCTTCCCGGTCGAGCGGGCCGGACGGGCTGTGCGCCCACGACTCCGAACGGCGGAGGGTGCCGACGCCCAGGGCAGACCTCGCTGGCCGAATCCATGTATCTGATACGACGGCGTGCAGCCATGCCTGTTTGAGCCGGATCGGCCATTCAAGCCCGCCGGCGACTAGTGGGGTGTCTCAGAACGTTCGACCGGTAACGCCTACTCAACCCCTTGCACCGGTCGGCGAAACTCCCCGACCGGTTCAGGTGCAACCTACGAGACACCCTACTTAGGGAGTTGCTTCTTCCTCGTACGGGCGGATGCGAGCGATCGCGGTCTGCTCGCCGGTCAGGTCATGGTCGAACAGCTCCGCGCGCTCGGACGGCGAGAGCTGGACGGTCAACAGCCGGCTGACGTAGGTCTCCCGGTAGAGCTTGACGTCTCCGACGAGATCCCACGGCACGCCCTGGTAGACGGCCACACGGCCGTCCTGGGTGGCGCCGACGAAATGGGCCCGCGACAGGCCCCAGAGGGCAAGCGCGGCCAGTCCGACGAAGAGGGCGAGGACGGCCAGCAGGATGAGGATCCAGCGCTTCGTCCGTCGCGGCGGCGGCGGTAGCACCTCTGCCGTGCGCGGGGGCAACACGGCCCGCTCGACCACGGTCATGCCGCCGCTCGGCAGGGCGTCGGGATCGGACTCGGGCACGGGCTCAGGCATCACCCGGAAGCCCTCGAGTCCTGAGAGCGTGTCTTCGTCCTCACCCGCCTCGGCGACGGCGAACAGCACGACGGTGACGTTGTCCTCGCCGCCCGCCGCGTTCGCCTCGCCGATCAGCCGCCGCGCCGCCTCCTCCAGGCTCGACGTCTCGGCGAGCGCTTTCCGCACGGGGTCGCTGCCGAGCATGGTCGTCAATCCGTCCGAGCAGAGGAGGTAGACGTCGCCGGCCTTCGCCTCCACGGAGAAGCTGTCGACGGTCACGGCCGCGTCGGTCCCAAGCGCGCGAGTGATCACGGAGCGCTGCGGATGCACCTCGGCCTCCTCCGGCGTCAGCCGGCCGGAGCGCACGAGGTCGGCGACGAGCGAGTGATCCTCGGTCAGCTGCTCCAGCACCTCGTCCCGGAACAGGTAGGCGCGCGAGTCGCCCACGTGGCCGACCGAGATGCGAGCCCCGGAGACCAGCGCCGCCGTGATCGTCGTCCCCATTCCCGAGGCGTGGGGATCGCTGGAGGCGCGCGCGTAGATGCGGCGGTTCGCCTCCTGGATGATCGACCTCAGCCGCGCTTCGGGGTCGAGCGAGTCGGCCTCGTGGTACTCGTGAAACGCCGAGGCGGCCAGGCGCGACGCGATCTCGCCGGCCTGCGCTCCCCCCATGCCGTCGGCGACGGCGAACAGCGGCGGGTCGCACACGAACGAGTCCTCGTTTCGCCGCCGGACGCGTCCTGGATCGGTGAGTCCGGCGACCTGGGCGAGCTTCATCACGCCACCCGCAGCTCTGTCTCGCCGACGCGGACGAGGTCGCCGGCGCGAAGCTGCTCGCGACCCTCTACCGGTGCGCCGTTGACGAAGGTGCCGTTGCGGGAGCCGAGGTCGACCACCCAGAGACCGTCGCGCAGCTCCTCGATCCGCGCGTGTCGGGACGACGCGAACTCGTCGGTCGGGATCGCGATGATGTTCCCTTCGGCTCTGCCGATCGTCACGGGCCCGGGGCCGAGCTCGTAGGCGCTCCCGAGCGGCGCGGACGGGCTCGTCTCGACGACGAGCTGTCGCTTCGGCACGTCGGTCGGCACACCGGCGAGCCGACCGGGCGCGAGAAAGAAGCTCTCCTGGGGAAGGCGGAGATCGCGGCTCGCCGTCCGCACGATCCGCCAGATGAAGACATAGAGGAGCAAGAGGAAGAGGGCCTGGAAGAGCAGCAGTACCTGGTCGACCATCGCGCTACGTGAAGACTAGATTGTCTTCCTGCTCGCTACCACCAGCGGGGGTCGCGCTGGTCAAAGGCGCTCGAAGCGTAGCTCGGTCTGACCCAGCATGATCCGGTCGCCGTCCGCGACCTCGGCCTGCTCGATCTTCTTCCCGTTCAGCTGCGTGCCGTTCGTCGAGCTGAGGTCGACGAGCGTGAAACCACCGGGCCCGCGCCGGAGCTCGGCGTGACGCCGGGAGACGCTCGGGTCGTCGACGACGACGTCGCACTCGCGTGCCCGGCCGAGCGTCAGCACCGGCCGCTCGACCTCGTGCCTGGTGCCGGCGAGCACGAGTGCTGCCCGCTTGAGGTCCGGCTCGACCACGGGCGCGGGCGTATCGTCGTCGACTTCCGCTCCGGCTGCCCCGGCGGCGGCAGCGGCAGCTGCAGCAGCCACGGCGGCCGCGGCGTCTGGCTCGACCTCGGCCGGGCCGTAGACGCGCGTGCCTCCCGGAGGAGGAGACGAGGGCTCCTCTGCAAGCGAGGACACGTCCGGGATCGCGAGCGTCGGCGGCGGCACCGGGGGAACCGCCGGCTCGGCGCGGGCCCGAGGCGGAGCCTGAGCCAGGCGCGTCGCGATGCCGAACTCGCCGACGGACAGGTCGACGTCCTCGTGCAGCTCGACCCGGGGTCGAGAGACGAGGGCGTAGCCTTCGCGCCGGGCGTGGTCGGCGAGGTAGTCGCTGAGCTCGTGCAGAAGGCCCTCCTCGTAGCCGCGAAACTGCTCGCGGTCCTTCGGCGAGAGGTAGAGGTGGTACTCGTTGGGAACGTAGACACGCGAGACGGACACCGTCTTCGCCTCGTCCATCTCCTTCGCGAGCTTGCGCGCCAGCTCTACCGGTTGTACGTGGGAGCGAAACGCGCGGCCGAAGACGCCCTCGAAGAGCGATTCGATCCGATGCTCGATGCTGCGCAGCACCGCTCCCTCCTGGCCGGGACACGTGTTCAGGCCAGGACCGAGTCTAGCTCGCAGCCCTCCGGCGCAAGCTTCCGTAGACGAGGGCTCCGCACAGAGCCCCCACGGCCAGCGTGAATGTGAGCGCGCGCGGCGTGCCGGCGTCGAAGGCCAGAGGCACGAGAAGTCCGAGGGCAAGCAGCGTCGCCCCGAAAGCGATGACCCTCGAGGCCCGGCATGTACGCACCGCCGGTATGGCGACAGCCGCGAGCGCGAGCAGTGCAGCCTCCACGGCGACCAGCGGGTGAGCCGTCAGCGCCGAGAGCAGCGCGGAGGCTACGGCCCCCGGGCTCTCACTGCCTTCGATGCCGAGCCCGAGCGGTGCGGGAGCGCCGTCGAATGGAAGCGACGCTCCTCGCAGCCCCGCGACGAGCGCGGCGACGACGACTCCCGCTCCCGCCTGCAGCGCTCGTCGTAGAGGCCCTGCGGCGCGGGCGGCGAGCAGGGGCAGGAGGGGTAGCAATGCGGCGAGCGCGAGCAGTGGGCCGGCGAGGAAGAGCAGCGAGTGGCGTGGATCACGCCAGTGCACGACCGTCCACGCGAGCGCGGCCGGCACGTAGACGGCCGCAAGCCCGAGCGAGACGTCACCGGCCGGCAAGATCGGAACGGCAAGTGCTACGACGAGGCCGGCGCGCGGATCCGCGAGCGCCGCCAGGGCGGCGAGCGCCGCGAGCCCGAGCGAGACGCCCTGCGGATAGAAGGGCAGCAGCGACGTCGCCAGGGCCACGAAGGCCCCACACAGCGCGGCGTGTCCTGCCCGCTCAGCCAACGAGCGCCGCGAGACCGCGGGGCGCTGGTCTCGCCGCCGTGCCTGCTGCTCGAGGCTGTCGCGGAGCTCCGTCGCGAGGCGCTTCGGCGCCGGGCGCCGAGCCGGGTCGCGTGCGAGAGCTCGGTCGACCGCGGTGGTCAGCGCGCGCGGCAGGTCAGGCCTACGAGCGGCGAGCGGTGGGGCGCCCTGCTCGATCAGACGCGCCGTCTCGACGGGTGACGACGACCAGAACGGCTGGTCGCCCGCGAGCGCCTCCCACAGCATCAACCCGACCGCCCAGACGTCGGCGGCGCCTGTCGTCTCATCGCCGGCGAGCCGCTCGGGCGCGATGTAGGCGAGCGTGCCCGGTACGTCGCCGGTAGCGGTCAGGGCGTCCGCGTCGTCCATGAGCGCCAGCCCGAAGTCCAGCAGGCGCACCGAGACCTCCGCGCTCTCGACGAGCAGGACGTTCGCAGGCTTGACGTCGCGGTGCACGATGCCTCGCGCGTGCGCGTGCGCGAGCGCTTCGAGCAGCTGAGCGGCGGCCTCCACCGCATGCGCGTCCTCCAGCAGGCCGGTTCGCATGGCGTCGCGAAGCGTGCAGCCGGGAACGTACTCGTACGCGACGTAGACGTGGTGATCGTCGCGGTCGACGGTGTGGACGCGGGCGCAGTGCCGATGGCGGAGCCGCTTGACGGCGACGGCTTCCCGTTCGGCCCGCGCTCCGGCCTTCCCCTCACGTGACACCACCTTCAACGCGACGTCGCGTCCGGCGATCTCGTCCCGGGCCAGCCAGACCGACCCCGATCCGCCGCTACCGAGCGGCCTGAGAGCGCGATAGCGCCCGAGGATCAGGTCCGGATCGGCATGCGCTGCTGCGGTCTGGCTCATCCCTCGTGCGAACCTTGGCTCTCATCAGGCGAAGTCCTCCCTCGCCGGCTGCCCATCCGGAAGTCCGAACCGCGCGTTGCCGGCCGGACTGCCTGATATGCTCCGGCGATTCCGGGGCCAAGAATCGATTCGCCTCCTCCCTGTGGCCGAGCGGCACCGACCCGACGACGACGATCTCGAATTCGACTTCTTCGACGAGCCTCTGACCACTGAGGCGACGACGGAGGTACGGCAGCCGCCGCGACGGCCTGCCGACGGTCCGCCCCCGCCCCCGCCGCCCGTTAAGCCTCGCGCTCCCGGCCGTAACCCGCACATCCTCCGGCTTGCTGGCCTGATCGTTGGCGCCATCGTGATCGCCATCGCGCTCGTGTTCGGCATCAAGGCCTGCCGGGATGACGGGGCGCAGGGCGAGTACGACGACTACCTCGAGTCGGCCTCGGCGGTGGCCAGCCAGTCGTCGAACGTCGGCGGTCAGCTCGGCGAGCTGCTGACCACGACCGGCCTGACGCTCGATGACCTGCAGAGTGGGCTGGCCGGGCTCGCCGAGCAGCAGGCTCAGGTCGTCGAGCGTACCGGCCAGCTGACGCCGCCGAGCCCGCTGCTCCGGGAACAGGAGAGCCTTCTCGAGGCGATGCAGCTGCGTGAGAGCGGTCTGCGCGGCCTCGAGCAGGCTGCCGCCCAGCTTCAGCCGTCGGCTGACCCCGAGGAGGCCGGCGCTACCCTCGCAGAACAGGGATCGCGGGTCGTCGCCGGCGACGTCGTCTACGACGATCTCTTCAAGGCCCGCTCGGAGGAAGTCCTACGCCAGGAAGGCATCTCCGGCGTGGCTGTTCCCGAGTCGGTGTTCCTCAACCCGCCCGACATGCTCGATGCGAGCTCGATGACCGCTCTCGTCGAGCGCATCACCCAGGGCAGCGGCGAGGAAGGCACCGCCACGGGCCTCCACGGCAACGGCATCGTCTCGGTCACGGTCCTCCCCGAAGGGAAAGAGCTCTCGCCGGACGAGGAGAACACGATCGCCGTGACCGAGGACTTCTCGATCGTCGTGGCCGTCGAGAACTCGGGTGACTTCCAGGAGACCGAGGTGCAAGTCACGATCCGCATCCTGCAGGAAGACGAGATCCGCAAGAGCAAGCGGATTCCCAGCATCGATGCGGGCGAGACCGAGGAAGTGACGTTCGAGAACTTCACGAACATCAACTTCACTGCGCTGACCACTCTCAAGGTGACCGTGGCTCCGGTCGAGGGCGAGCAGAACACGGACAACAACACGGTCGACTACCCGGTGATCTTCAGCATTCTCTGACGAGTCTTGGCGCTCCTCGCCTTCTCTGCCACTGCGGCCGGCTGGATCGCTGTCGGCGCCGCCATAGTGGCCGTAGTGGCAGTCGGCGTGGCGGTCCTCGCCTGGTCGGCCGTTCGCAAGGTGCGGCGCGCCCAGACCGTCGTGATCGGGTCGGGCCAGGACGATCTCGTCGACTTCGCGGTCTCCCTGCAGACGCGCGCGGACGATCTCCACCGAGCAGTCGACGAGGTCGCGGCCGGCCTTTCCCGCGTCGACCGCCGGCTCGACGGCGCCCTGTCACGCGCCGCGCTTGTCCGCTTCGATGCGTTCGAGGATCTCGGCGGCCAGCAGTCCGCCTCGCTGGCGCTGCTGGATGCCAGCCGCTCCGGGATCGTGCTCACTGCCATCCAGGGCCGCGACCACGCCCGCATCTACGTGAAGGAGCTCGATCGCGGACGGGCACCGGTGGCGCTCTCCCCCGAGGAGCAGCAGGCCGTCGAGCGCGCGATGGCGCTGTCCTGACGAACCCCAGGCGTGCCGTGCCGGAGGGCTCGATCCGGGCCTCCTGCCCGTACAATGACGCCGGTGGCGCAGGTTCTCGTCCTGAACTCGAGCTACGAGCCGCTGAACGTCTGCTCGGTACGCCGTGCGCACGTGCTCATCTTCAAGGGCAAGGCCGAGGCGGTCGAGACGCTCGAGCGTCCGCTGCGCTCTGCCGCGGCGGCGTTCGCGTGGCCGCTCGTCATCCGCCTGCTCTCCTACGTGCGGGTTCCACGGGCCGTCCAGCGCCGTATCTCACGGCGGGCGCTCTTCGCCCGCGACGGCTGGCGCTGCCAGTACTGCGGCACGACCGGCCGGCTGACGCTCGATCACGTCGTGCCCCGCAGCCGGGGTGGGGACTCGGTCTGGGAGAACGTCGTCGCATCGTGCGCCCCGTGCAACCTCCGCAAGGGTGACCGGCTGCCCGAGGAAGTGCAGATGCACCCGCAGGTTCGCCCACGACCGCCCGCTCCCGCGCTCTTCATCACGCTTGCCGCATCGCACATCCACGATCGCTGGCGCCCGTATCTCGGATCCGGGGCTGCGGCCGTCGCGGCCGCGTAGGCGCCCACCTCGTAGGGGCGTGCGCCCGCTGCACGGGTGGATATACTGACGCCGCACGATCGAGGCGACGAGGCCTCAGGCGCACGACGGCGCCTGGGGCCTTTTCCATTTTCTGGGAGGTGGCGCATGGCGACGACGAAGGACAGAGCGACGAGCGACCCGGAGGCGCGCGCGGCCGTGGTCGAGCGGGTCAAGGACGAGGGCGTCGACTTCGTCCTCCTGTGGTTCACGGACATCGTCGGGCAGCTGAAGAGCTTCGCGATCGTGATCGACGAGCTCGAGGGCGCGCTCGACGACGGGATGGGCTTCGACGGCTCGTCGATCACCGGGTTCAACCCGATCGAGGAGTCGGACATGGTCGCGATCCCGGATCCGGCGACGTTCCAGGTGCTGCCGTGGCGAACCGGCGAGCACAAGGTGGCGCGCATGATCTGCGACGTCGTGAGCCCGGACGGCACGCCGTACGAGGGTGACCCGCGTTACGTCCTCAAGCGGGCGCTCGAGCGGATGCGCTCGATGGGCTTCGACGCGTTCAACGTCGGCCCGGAGCTCGAGTACTTCTACTTCAAGAGCGACGACGGGACGGAGCTTCTCGACCACGGCGGCTACTTCGACCTCGCGACGCTGGACGTGGCGTCCGAGTGGCGCAAGGAGACGATCAAGGCGCTCGAGTCGATGGGGATTCCGGTCGAGTACGCCCACCACGAGGTGGCGCCCTCCCAGCACGAGATCGACATGCGGTTTTCGGAGGCGCTCGCGATGGCCGACCACACCGTCACCTACAGGCTGATCGTCAAGGAGATCGCGACCAAGTACGGGATCTACGCCACGTTCATGCCGAAGCCCTTGTTCGGGCAGAACGGCTCCGGCATGCACACGCATCAGTCGCTGTTCACCAACGGTGGGAATGCGTTCTACGACTCGGACGACGAGTTCCACCTCACCGACACCGCGAAGCACTTCATCGCCGGCCAGCTCCACCACGCGCGCGAGATCTGCGCGATCTTCGCGCAGTGGGTGAACTCCTACAAGCGGCTCGTGCCCGGCTACGAGGCGCCCGTCTATGTCGCCTGGTCGCAGCGGAATCGCTCCGCGCTGATCCGGATCCCGCTCTACCACCCCGGCAAGGAGCGCGCCACCCGCGCGGAGATTCGCTGTCCCGACCCCGCGTGCAACCCCTACCTGACGTTCGCAGCGCTTCTCCAGGCGGGCCTCGAGGGCATCGAGCGGGGCTACGAGCTGCCGCCGCCGATGGACGAGAACCTGTTCGAGCTGACGCACGAGGAGCGGCGCGAGCGGGGCATCATCAGCCTTCCGGAGTCGCTCGGCGAGGCGATCGACGAGCTCGCCCAGTCGGATCTCTGCCGGCGCGTGCTCGGCCCGCACATCTTCGAGCGCTACGTGGCGCTCAAGGAGCGCGAGTGGGACGACTACCGCGTCCAGGTCACGCCCTGGGAGCTCGAGCGCTACCTGTCCACGCTCTGACGGGGGTGCAGGCGGTGGCCGCTAGATGTCAATTAGCGATCAATCATCTAGGGCTGGCGCAGGTCGTCGCGCTCGACCCGGAGCGCGATGACCTCGCTCGTCGGATCGACGTCGGCGATGTCCGACGCGAGGACGATGCGACGCCGGCGCCACGGCAGCCGGCCGCGGACGGTCAGTCGCGGCTGGATGTCGGGCGCGACGCTCGCCTGCTCGACCCGCCCGACGATTCGGCCGCGCGCGTCGGCGACGAGATAGCCATCGGTGGCGGCGAGAACGTTGGGGTCGATCGAGACGCTGGTCATGGAGGAAGCGTGAAGCGCTCGCCGGCCAGCCTATCCAACGGGCTCCCCGGACCGCCAGTCCAGGAAGGGCGAGGAGCCGCGGCGGGACACGGCGCGCGACCTATGATCGGTGAGGAAGGCATGAACCGCTCCGAGCGACACCTGCGCCTCGTTACCGAGACGATCGCGGCCGTGGGCTCCACGCTCGACCTGGGCGAGCTGTTCGAGCTGATCGCGGCCAAGGTGGCCGAGGCGCTCGAGGCCGACGCCTGCTTCGTCTACCTCTACGACCAGGCGACCGACGAGCTCGTGTTGCGCGCCTCTGTCGGTACCCACGTCGAGGAGCTCACCCGCACGCCGAAGATGCGTCCGGGTGAGGGCATCACCGGGACGGCGGCGGCCGAGCGGGCGCCGATCATGATCGCAAGCGCAGCTCACCTCGACCCGCGCTTCAAGTCCTTCCCGAACCTCCACGAGGAGCAGTACGAGTCGATCCTCGCGGTTCCGATCCTGGCACGCGAGCAGCTGGAGGGTGCGCTGAACGTCCGCACGGTGGCGCCCCGCGAGTACGACCACGCCGAGATCGAGCTCCTCATGGCCATCGCCGGTCAGGTCGCGCAGGCGATCGAGAACGCCAAGCTGTACGACCACGCGCAACGCCGCGTGGCCGAGCTCGAGGCGCTGGCGCGGATCTCGGAGACCGTGTCCGAGTCGCTCTACCTGGAGGAGTCGCTCGAGCACATCGTGACGACGACGATGTCGGCGGTGCACGCGACGGGGGCATCGGTCGTCCTGGCCGACGGCCGGACGGCCTGGCCCGCGGGTCGGGCCGGCGCGTACACGGAGCGCACGCCGTTGCGGTGGAAGGGCCGCCAGATCGGCGAGCTCGTCTGCGACCGGGATCTGCCCTTCACCGACGAGGAGCGGACGCTGCTCACCTCGATCGCTCACCATGCGGCCGTCGCGCTCGAGCACGGTCGGGCGGTCATGCGCGGCGTGCTTGCCCAGGAGATCCATCACCGCGTGAAGAACAACCTGCAGACCGTCGCCTCGATGCTTCGGCTGCAGGCCCGATCGACCGAGGTCGACCCGAGGCGGGCGCTCGAGGACTCGGTGAACCGGATTCTCGCGATCGCGGCCGTTCACGAGGTGCTGACGGAGCGGCGCGAGGACGACGTCGACCTCGGCGAGCTGATCGAGCGTCTGCGCCGGATGATCGTGCAGGGCCTGGGCGCCGGCAAGCACGTCGCGTCGAGCATCGAGCCCGTGTCGCTCGCGGGCGCCCGCGCGACGCCGCTTGCGCTCGTCTTCTCCGAGCTGCTCCAGAACGCGCTCGAGCACGGCGGAGACGACGTGTCGATCGAGCTCTCGCGGCGCAACGGGGACGTCGTCCTCGTGGTCTCCGACAACGGCGACGGGGTCGGCGCGGCCAAGCAGGGCACGGGCCTCTCGATCGTGCAGGCGCTCGTCCGAGACGAGCTCAAGGGAACGTTGTCGCTCCACGCCGAGGATGGATTGCGCGCAGAGGTCGCGTTCCCCCAATGAGCTTTGCCGTGGAGGCGGGCCGGATGACACCCTGCCTGTATGGACCGTCGGCGACGGTCGCACGACCCTCCGAGCCTCTCGAGCGTAGGGGCCGGATATATCCGGCCCCTACAGCTACTGGCAGCCGGGCGGGCCGGATGGGATCCGGCCCCTACGCGTACCCGCTGTGCCTCGTCAGGTGTAGGGGCCGCATCTCATGCGGCCCGCGCGGTCTGTTCCGATGAGGATTCTCCTCGCCGAGGACGAGACGATTATCCGGCTGGATTTGCGGGACCTGCTGGAGCGCGCCGGGTTCGAGGTCTGCGCCGAGGCGAAGGACGGCGAGGAGGCGGTGGAGCTGGCGCGCCAGGCGGAGCCCGATCTCGCCATCCTCGATGTGAAGATGCCTCGTCTCGACGGGATCGAGGCCGCGCGGCGCATCATCTCGGAGCGGCCGATCCCGATCGTGATGCTCACGGCCTATAGCCAGGAGGAGCTCGTGTCGCGGGCCGTCGAGGCGGGGGTGTTCGGCTACCTCGTCAAGCCTTTTCGCGAGACCGACCTCCTGCCGGCCATCCACGCGGCCCGCGCGCGCCACGACGAGCTCGTCGCGCTGCGCGAGGAGGCCGACTCGCTTACCGAGGCCCTCGCCACTCGCAAGCTCGTCGAGCGCGCGAAGGGCCTCCTGATGGAGCGCGAGGGCCTGACGGAGCAGGAGGCCTTCGGGCGCCTGCGCCGTGCGAGCCAGGTCTCCGGCCGGCCCATGCGAGTCGTCGCCGAGGCGCTCATCGCCACCTTTGCCGATGCCTCGTAACCCGTGAGCGCGGCGACAGTGGACAGTGTCCGTGGCCGCCTGGGCCGCGTCGGTGTCTGGCTCGGGATGCTCGGCTGGGCGGACGCTACGAGCGCCCGGGCGGCGGCCGCCGAGATCGACGATCTCGGCTACGGCGCGCTGTGGCTCGGAGAGGCCCACTCGGGCAAGGAGATCTTCAGCAATCTCGGGCTGGTGCTCGCAGCCACGCGCAAGCTCGTGGTGGCGAGCGGCATCGCGAACATCTGGGTGCGCGACGCGACCGCGATGAGCGCCGGCGCGAACGCTCTCGCGGAGGCCTACCCGGGCCGATTCGTGCTCGGGCTCGGCGTCAGCCATCCGCCGCAGCTCGCGCCGCGCGGGCTCGAGTACCGGCGACCCGTCGCGACGATGAGCGCCTACCTCGACGAGATGGACGCGGTTGGGTACGAGGGCCCGCGTCCAGACGAGCCTGTGGCCCGCGTTCTGGCGGCGCTGCGTCCGCCGATGCTCGAGCTCGCGCGGGACAAGTCCAGCGGGGCGCATCCGTACTTCGTGCCTCCCGAGCACACGGCTCGGGCGCGCGAGATCCTGGGGCCCGAGCGGCTGCTCGCCCCCGAGCAGGCGGTGCTTCTCGAGACCGACCCGACGGTGGCACGCACCCGTGCCCGCGAGCACATGGGCTGGTACTTGACCCTCCCGAACTACGCCGAGAACCTGCGCTGGCTCGGATTCGACGACGACGACTTCGCCAGTCCTATCAGCGACCGGCTGGTGGACGCGATCGTCGCGTGGGGCGACGAGGCGGCTATCCGGGCGCGCGTGCAGGCGCATCTCGACGCCGGCGCCGACCACGTCTCCGTCCAGCCCCTCGAACCGGATCGCGGACTGGGGCTCGGCCAGCTGCGGGCGCTCGCGCCGGTCCTGCTGACGCTCTAACCGGGAGCAGTCAGGCGGCGTGGGCCTGACCGGGAGCGACGATGCACGCGATCTCCGCGGCACGCTCCTTGGGCGCGATGCCGGTGAGGAATGTGAACCCGTTCGGGTCGTAGAGCACGAGCTCGGTGTTCATGAACTCCCGCTGCACCGCAGCTGCGACGATGCCGGCCCGCGAGACGCTGAACGCGATCTCCGGTCGCTTGTCCCGCATGTCCTGGGCAAGGTGGAAGACCCGGCGATCGGTGACGACGAGAAGGCCGACGTGGCCGTCATGAGCTGCCTGGGCTGCGGTCTCGACGCGTTCGCCCTCGACGAGGAACTGCGGTACGAGCCACCGTTCGACCGCTCCCGGGCGCCTGCCCAGCCTGGCGGCGATCAGCTCGTTGATCGTCCTAGCGGTACTTTCGTCCACGCCGACGGTATCGGCGCCGGGACGCCGCGGCTGCAGGTCCCCTCAGAGCTCGGCGCGCGGCCACGCCGGGGCCCGAGGTCTTCTCGGGCGCAAGAACAGGCCCACGAGGAGGCCGAAGACGAAGCCTCCGATATGGGCGAAGAAGGCGACGCCGCCCGTGCCGGTGCCGGTAGGCGCGAAGAGGTCGAATCCGCCCTGCCACAGCTGGAACAGGAACCAGACGCCGAGGAACAGCACCGCCGGCACCTCGATGGGCAGAAAGATGATGATCAGAACGACGAACGTGAGCACCCGCGCGTGCGGGAACAGCAGGAAGTACGCGCCCAGGACGCCCGCGATGGCGCCGCTCGCGCCGACGTTCGGGATCACCGAGTCATCGGGAGCACCGAGCTCGAGGGTGACGACGGTCTGCGTTGCGATGGCGGCGAGCCCGGCGGCGAGATAAAAGACCGCGAATTGAAACCGACCCATGCGGTCCTCGACGTTGTTCCCGAAGATCCAGAGGAAGAGCATGTTGCCGAGGATGTGGATCCAGCTCCCGTGCATGAACATCGACGTGAAAGCGTCGACCGGCCACGCCGGCCCGGGTGCCAGACAGGTGCCCTGGTAGTCGCAGGGGATCCAGCCTGAGTCGACCACCGAGCGCTCCAGGCCGGGCAGCTGGTAGAAGAGCCAGACTGCCGCGTTGATCGCGATCAGCGTGACCGTGACGATCGGGAAGCGGCGGGTCGGGATGTTGTCCTTGAGCGGGAACACGCGTCAAAACGGTACCCCTGCGATGGTCTGGACCATCGGCCATGGACGCCGGCCGATCATCGAGCTTCTCGCCTGCCTGGGACCGGCCGGCGTGCGGACGCTCGTCGACGTCCGACGCTATCCCGGCTCGCGCCGCAACCCGCAGTTCAACCAGGCCGCGCTCGCCGAGTCGCTCGAGGCAGCCGGCGTCGCGTACCGCCACGCGGTCGAGCTCGGCGGCAGGCTCTCCGGCGAGCCCGGCGCCGAGCGCTTCGGCTGCCTGCGCGAGCCGGCGTTCCGAAGCTACGCTGCTCGCATGGCGAGCGCGGCCTGGCAAGAGGAGCTTGAGCGAAGCGCTGGCCGAGCCCTCGCCCTGCTTCATGTGCGCCGAGACGCTCTGGTGGAAGTGTCACCGGCGCCTGATCGCCGACCTGCTCGAGGCGCGCGGGCACGAGGTCTTCCACCTGATGCGGCCGCACGAGGTACGGCGGCACCGGCACGGCGACGAGGCGGAGGCCGCCGGCGGCCGGCTCTACCTCTGCGGCCAGCTGGTAGCGTGACGCGTCACCGGATCGCCTCAACTTCTTTACCGGCGGTCAGCCCATCGTTCCGACGCCCGAGCGCCATGATGGTCACCGCGTGAGCTACGACTGCGACCTGCTCGTCATCGGCTCCGGGCCGGCGGGCCAGAAAGCGGCTATCCAGGCGGCCAAGCTCCGGCGCAAGGTGATCCTCGTGGAGCGGGACCGCACCCTCGGCGGAGCGTCCGTGAACAAGGGCACGATCCCGTCGAAGACCATCCGCGAGGGGATCCTGTACCTGACCGGTCTGAACCAGCGCGCTATCTACGGCCAGGGCTACCGGTTGCGCGACGAAATCTCGGTGGACGATCTCCGGACACGCACACGGCAGGTCGTGGAGTGCGAGCGTAACGTCGTGCGAGCTCAACTCGTTCGCAACCATGTGACGATCGCCGAGGGCTCCGCGCGCCTCCTCGACCCGCAGAGCGTCGCGGTCGCCGACGGTGCGGGTGCCGAGCGGCGCATCGTCCCTGCCGCGATTGTCCTCGCCACGGGCTCGGTGCCGGCTCGAGTGCCGGGCGTGGAGTTCAACGACGAGACGATCTTCGACTCGGACGGGATCCTGCGCATCCGGCGCATGCCCGACTCGATCGTGGTGGTCGGCGCCGGCGTCATCGGGATCGAGTACGCATCGATGTTCGCCGCCCTCGGCAGCAAGGTGACCGTCGTCGACGCGAGACCGGTGATGCTCGACTTCTGCGACCCGGAGATCACGGAAGTGCTGCGCTATCACCTCCGCGATCTCGGTGTGATCTTCCGCTTCGGGGAGGTCGTCACGGCCGTCAAGGGTGTGCCGGACGGCACGCTGACCGAGCTCGAGAGCGGCAAGCAGATCGCCGCTGATGCGGTCTTCTACTCGGCCGGCCGGGTCGGAGCCACGGACGGTCTCCGGCTCGAGAACGCCGGCCTCGAAGCCGACGAACGGGGCCGGATCACGGTCGACGAGAGCTACCGCACGTCCGTACCGCACATCTATGCGGTGGGTGACGTGATCGGCTTTCCCAGCCTCGCGTCGACCTCGGCCGAGCAGGGCCGGCTGGCAGCCTGCGCTGCCTGCGGAGAGTCGGCTCATACATTGAACCCGCTGCTTCCGTTCGGCGTCTACTCGATCCCGGAGATCTCGTTCGTCGGCAAGACCGAGCCTGAGCTGACCGCCGAGGCGGTGCCCTACGAGGTCGGCGTCTCGCACTACCGCGAGCTCGCACGGGGCCAGATCCTCGGCGAGACGCACGGTCTCCTGAAGCTGCTCGTCTCGTCGGTCGATCACACGCTGCTCGGCGTGCACGCGATCGGCGCCCAGGCGACGGAGGTGGTGCACGTCGGCCAGGCCGTCATGGCTCTGGGAGGGACGGTGGACTTCCTCGTGGACACGGTGTTCAACTACCCGACGCTCGCCGAGGCGTACAAGGTGGCCGCCCTCAATGCGGCGAACAAGCTGCGCGCCGTGACGGCACTCGCCGGCGGCGTCTAGGCGAAGCTTTCTGGCCTCCGCGTCGATAACCGCCTCCGTGGGTAACGTTCCTGCGGGTTCTCGATGACCAAGGACGTTCGCCAACTCTCTATCGACACCATCCGGACGCTCGCGATGGACGCCGTCCAGAAGGCGAACGCGGGTCACCCGGGCACGGCGATGGCGCTCGCCCCGGTGTCTTACCTGATTTTCCGCGAGCTCTTGCGCGCGAACCCGACCAGCCCCGACTGGCCGGGCCGGGACCGCTTCGTGCTCTCCGCGGGACATGCCTGCGTCCTTCAGTACGCGACCCTCCATCTCACGGGCTACAACCTCTCGCTCGACGAGCTCGAGCGGTTCCGCCAGTGGGAGTCCCTCACCCCCGGCCATCCCGAGCACTTCCTGACACCGGGAGTCGAGACCACTACCGGGCCGCTCGGCCAGGGGTTCGGGAACGCCGTCGGCATGGCTATGGCCGAGCGCTTCCTGGCGCAGCGCTACAACCGGCCGGGGCACGAGGTCGTCGACCACCGCGTGTACGTGATCGCGTCGGACGGGGATCTCATGGAGGGCGTGTCTCAGGAGTCCGCCTCGCTCGCCGGCGCGTTCGGGCTCGGCAAGCTCGTCGTCGTCTACGACGACAACCGCATCACGATCGACGGCACGACCGCGCTCTCCTTCGACCACGAGGACAAGGGCAAGCGGTTCGAGGCCTACGGCTGGCACGTGCAGCACGTACCCGACGTCAACGACCTCGATGCGCTCGAGACCGCCCTCCGCAACGCCGCGGCGGAGTCGGAACGCCCGTCTCTGGTCGTCGTGCGTAGCCACATCGCCTACCCGGCGCCCCATGCGACCGACACGGCCAAGGCGCACGGCTCGCCTCTCGGCGAGGCCGAGGTTCGAGCGACGAAGGAGCTGCTCGGCTTCGATCCGGACGCGACGTTCGTCGTGCCGGACGGGGTCTACGAGCACATGAGCCTGGTCGAGAAGGGCCAGGCGCTCGAGGACGAATGGCGCGAGCGCTTCGAGGCCTGGCGTATCGCGTTCCCCAGCGCCGCGGAGGACTGGGACCAGGCTCGGACAGGGAAGCCCGTGCCCGGCTGGGTGGAGGCGCTGCCGAGCTTCGATCCGGCCGAGAAGCCCAAGCTGGCCACTCGTGCTGCCGGCTCCACGGTGATGGAGGCCGTCAAGGCGTACACGCCGACCATGGTCGGCGGCGCGGCCGACCTCGTCGAGTCGACCCGGACCGCATTCGACGGCGCCGGGGTCTTCTCACGTACGTTCGCCGGTCGCAACGTCCCATTCGGCGTCCGCGAGCACGCGATGGGAGCGATCGTCAACGGCCTCTCGCTCCACGGCGGCATCCTGAAGCCGTACGGCTCGACGTTCCTCATCTTCAGCGACTACATGCGACCCGCGGTGCGCCTGTCGGCGCTCATGAACCTGCCGGTCGTGTGGGCCTGGACCCACGACTCGGTCGGGCTCGGCGAGGACGGGCCGACTCACCAGCCGGTCGAGCACCTGGCGGCTCTGCGTGCCATCCCGAACCTCTGGGTGATGAGGCCCGCCGACGCGAACGAGACGACGTACGCGTGGAAGGTCGCGCTCGAGCGCGCGGAAGGGCCCGTCGCGCTCATCCTGTCGCGCCAGGACCTGCCGGTCCTGGAGCGGGGCGAGGGTCACTGCGCCGACGCAGCCGGCGTCGAGCGCGGCGCCTACGTGCTCTGGGAGTCGGACGGCAGCGCCACTCCGGACGTCGTCCTGCTCGCGACCGGCTCCGAGGTGTCCGTGGCGCTCGAGGCGGCGACGGCGCTCGCCGAGGATGGCCATGCCGTTCGCGTCGTCTCGATGCCCTGCTGGGAGCTCTTCGAGGCGCAGCCCGCGTCGTACAGGGACGAGGTGCTCCCGCCCGATTGTGACGCCCGCGTCGCGGTCGAGGCGGCGATCGCCATGGGCTGGGAACGATGGATCGGCAACCGGGGTGACGTGGTCTCGCTGGAACGCTTCGGCGCCTCGGCTCCGGGCGCTACCGTCCTCGAGAAGCTCGGCTTCACGCCGGCCAACGTCGCGATGCGGGCGCGTGCGTTGCTCCAGCGCCGGCAGCGCGTCGGCTAGGGAAGAAAGCCAGAGAAAGGATCGACATGGCCAAGTCCCCCCTTCATCTGCTCTCGGCGGAGGGCCAGAGCGTCTGGATCGACTACCTCTCGCGCGACCTACTCCAGAGTGGCGAGCTCGAGCGCATGATGCGCGACGACGCCGTCGTGGGGGTCACGTCGAACCCGACGATCTTCCACAAGGCGATCTCGGCCGGCCACGCCTACGACGAGCAGCTCGCCGAGGCGGCTGGCGAGACGCGCGACCCCAAGGAGCTCTTCATCACGCTCGCGGCGACCGACGTCGGCAATGCATGCGATCTCCTGCGCGGCGTCTGGGAGAAGACCTCCGGCCGGGACGGCTACGTCTCGATCGAGGTCGACCCGACGCTCGCCTATGACACGGAGGCCACGACGGCGGAGGCGAAGCGCCTCCATGCGCTCCTCGACCGGCCGAACGTGTTCGTAAAGATCCCGGCGACGAAACCGGGCTTGCCGGCGATCGAGGACATGATCGCGAAGGGCAAGTCGATCAACGTCACGCTGATCTTCTCGCTCGAGCGCTACGAGGAGGTCGCCGAGGCCTACATCCGGGGGCTCCAGCGGCTCTGCGCGCACGGAGGCGACCCCTCGACGGTGGCCTCGGTGGCGAGCTTCTTCGTCTCGCGGGTCGACACGGAGGCGGATCGCCGGCTGGACGAGCTCGGCGGCCACGACGACCTCAAGGGCAAGCTCGCGATCGCCAATGCCAAGCTCGCCTACAGGCGCTACGAGGAGCTCTTCTCGGACGAGCGCTGGCAGGAGCTGGCCGCCAAGGGCGCGACGCCTCAGCGCTGCCTCTGGGCGTCGACCTCGACCAAGAACCCGGACTACCGCGACGTCCTCTACGTCGAGGAGCTGATCGGCTCCGATACCGTCGACACGATGCCGGAGGAGACCATTCGCGCCTTCCAGGATCACGGCCGGGTCGCTCCGACGCTCCGCAAGGGGATCGACGAGGCGGAGCGCGTCTTCGAGCGCCTCGCCGCCGCCGGTGTCGACTACGACGACGTCACCGACACGCTCGAGCGGGAGGGCGTCGAGAAGTTCGCGGATTCCTTTGCGGAGCTTCTCCACGGGATCCGCGCCTCCACCGCCGAGCTGAAGGCCGCGTGACGAAACCTGCCGTCGGGGGCGGGCCGGATACGATCCGGCAGCTACATCGCGCTGCCCTGAGGTTCGTAGGGGCCGCATCTCATGCGGCCCGCGTGTGCCCGTGATGACCGACGTCGCCGAGAACCCGCTCGCCGTAGGCCTTACCGTGCGGCGCGTGCCGGAGCCGTGCGCCGTGACAATCTTCGGGGCGTCCGGGGACCTCACCCAGCGCAAGCTGATGCCGGCGCTCTACTGCCTCGCGGTCAACCGCTTCCTGCCGGACCGCTTCGGGATCGTCGGCGTTGCGCGCACGGAGATGAGCGACGACGAGTTCCGCGCCCGCATGCGCGAGGCGGTCGAGCAGCACGGCCGCTGCGAGTTCCGCACGGACGTCTGGGAGGAGCTCGCTGCCGGCATGCGCTACGTCGCCACGGAATTCGCGGACGAGGACGGCGAGCTCGAGGTGGCCCGGGCGCTCGGCGAGCTGGACGAGACCCGCGGTACCCAGGAGAACCGCGTCTACTACCTGGCCATCCCGCCTTCGGTCATGCAGGGGACCGTCGAGCAGATCGGGCAGCACCGGAGCGGCTCCGGCTGGCTCCGGCTGATCGTCGAGAAGCCGTTCGGCCGCGATGCCGACAGCGCGAGACAGCTGAACCGCATGCTGGCGGAGCATTTCGAGGAGCGCGAGATCTACCGGATCGACCACTACCTCGGCAAGGAAACGGTTCAGAACATGTCGGTGCTGCGATTCGGCAACGGCATCTTCGAGCCGATCTGGAACCGCCAGATGATCGACCACGTCCAGATCACGGTGGCCGAGTCCCTCGGCGTCGAGGGCCGCGCCGGCTTCTACGAGCAGGCGGGCGCGATCCGCGACATCGTCCAGAACCACCTGCTCCAGCTCGTCGCGCTCACGGCCATGGAGCCGCCGATCGACTTCACGGCCGATTCCGTCCGCAACGAGAAGGTCAAGGTGCTGCGGGCGATCCACACGCCGGCGCCGAAGGAGGTGATTCGGGGCCAGTACGGGCCGGGATTCGTCGAGGGAGCGGAGGTGCCCGGCTACCGCCAGGAGGAAGGCGTCGCCGCTGACTCGTCCACCGAGACGTACGTCGCGGCGAAGCTCTTCGTCGACAACTGGCGCTGGGCCGACACGCCGTTCTACATCCGCACCGGCAAGCGGCTACCGCGTCGCGAGACGACGATTGCGATCCAGTTCAAGCGCGCTCCCCATCCACCCTTCGAGCTCGACCACGAGGACGCGCTCCGACCGAACGTGCTGCTCGTCCACATCCAGCCGGACGAGGGCGTCTCGATGACGATGAGCGCGAAGGTGCCGGGCCAGGGCATGACCATCCGGCCGGTGCACATGGACTTCGCCTACGGCGGCGCCTTCCGCTCGGGCATCCCCGAGGCGTACGAGCGGCTGATCCTCGACTGCATGCTCGGCGACGCGACGCTGTTCACACGGTCGGACGAGGTCGAGGAGCAGTGGGATCTCGTGGACGCCGTCGTCGCCGCGTGGAAGCGCGATCGGCCGTCGTTCCCGAACTACGCGTCCGGGACGTGGGGGCCCGTCTCCGCCGACGAGCTGCTCCATCGCGACGGCCGCTCCTGGCGCCGGCATTGATCGAGAACGCGACCCTCGGCGCCATCGAGAGAGAGCTTCGCCGGCTCAACGCGGAGACCCTCGAGCCGGGGCAGAATCTCCTGCGGACGCGCGTCCTCACCCACACGGCCTGGGTGCCGCGGGAGTGGGAGGAGGCCGCTCGAGGTGTCCTGGCGGCGCTCCAGGAGCGCCATCCGTCCCGGGTGATCGCTCTCTTCCCCGACCCCGAGTCGGCTCGCGACGCGCTCGACGCGGAGGTCGAGATCCTCCGCTTCGGCAAGGGCGGCGTTCGGGAGTCGATCGCTTCAGAGGTGATCACGATCTGGCTACGCGGCCGCCGGGCGACCGCTCCGGGGAGCGTGGTGGAGCCGCTGCTCGTCTCCGATCTTCCCGCCTTCCTGCGCTGGCGCGGAGAGGTCACGTTCGGCTCGCCGGAGCTCGAGCAGCTCGTCAGTGTTGTCGACCGCCTGATCGTGGATGGGACGGAGTGGCGCGATCCCGACTCGACGTACCGCTACCTGCCGACGCTGTTCGAGCGGGTCGCCCTCTCCGACATCGCCTGGAGCCGGCTCCTGCAGTGGCGCCAGGCGATCGCGCGGCTCTGGCCGGACGTCGCCGAGGCGGAACGGCTCGTCGTCGCCGGCCCTCGGGCCGAAGGCCTTCTCCTCGCCGGGTGGCTCCGATCGCGGCTCGAGCGCGACGTGGAGCTCGAGCACGAGGCCGCCGAGGAGATCGAGCGGGTCGAGGTCGATGGGCGCGCGATCGCTCCCGCGCGCGCCGACGATCACTCTCCCAGCGACCTGCTCTCGGCGGAGCTCGAGCAGTTCGGGCGCGACCGCATCTACGAGGCGGCCGTTCAGGCCGCGCTCACCGGGTAAGCGGGGCGCGGCCCGATCGGGAGCGGGCGAGGCCGCCGTCAGGGGGCTTGGCGCGGTGAGCAAAGGAGACTTGTGTTTCCTGGACGTGAGGGTAATCGGTCCGGCTACGGTGAGCTCAGTGACGACGGATTCCGTGCTCGACGTCGCGGGGCGAGACCTCACGGTTACGAGCCCGCGCAAGGTCTTCTTCGCGGAGCGCGAGGAGACGAAGCTCGACCTGGTGCAGTACTACCTCGCTGTCGCTGAGCCGCTCATGCGCACCGCCGGCGGGCGGCCCACCCTCATGCAACGCTTCCCTCACGGCGCGGAGGGCAGCTCGTTCTTCCAGAAGCGCGTCCCTCAAAATGCGCCAGAGTGGCTGCAGACGACGATCGTGAGCACGCCGAACGGGACGACCTCCCGCGCGCTCGTTCTCGCCGACATGGCCCACGTGGTCTGGGCGGTGAACCTGGCCTGCCTCGGCTTTCACGTCTGGCCGTACCTTCACCAGCGCCCCGAGGTCGCGGACGAGCTGCGCCTCGACCTCGATCCGCAGCCGGGTGTCGACTTCGACGACGTACGGGCCGCGGCGGCCGAGCTCCGCCGCCTGCTCGACGAGCTCGGGATCGTCGGCTACCCGAAGACCACCGGGAACCGCGGCCTCCATGTCTACGTCCGGCTCGAGCCGCGCTGGGACTCCTACCAGGTGCGGGCCGGCGCGGTCGCCGTGGCGCGCGAGCTCGAGCGCCGCCGCCCGGAGCTCATCACTTCGGCTTGGTGGAAGGAGGAGCGCGGTCGCCGCGTCTTCATCGACTACAACCAGAACGCGCCACACAAGACCGTCTTCGGAGCGTGGTCGGTGCGGGCCCGTCCCGGCGCCCAGGTATCCGCGCCCTTGACCTGGGACGAGATCGGCTCGCTGCACCCCGACGAGCTGACGATCGCGAGCGTGCCCGAGCGGCTGGCGGCTGAGGGTGACCCGTGGGAAGGCATGAACGAGCAGCCGCAGTCGCTGGAGCCGCTGCTCGAGCTCCACGAGCAGGACCGGGCTGCCGGTCTGCGGGACGCTCCGTGGCCGCCCGTCTATCCGAAACAGCCGGACGAGCCGCCGCGGGTCGCTCCCAGCCGGGCTCGCAAGGACGCCCCCTAGCGCGCTTTCTCGTTAAGGCTGCACCCGAAACCGTCGGGAGGTGGAGGCGGGCTTGCGGGCGGGCCAAGGCCCGCCCCTGCAGTCCCGCCCGAAACGAGCTCGGGTGCCCGGATCGTGCCACGGTTTGCGGGCGGGCCAAGGCCCGCCCCTACGGTCGGTTCACCCGACCGGTGCAGGGCGTTGCGCAGGAGTTACCGGTCACACGTTCTGTTAGGCGCTCTAAACGTCCCCGGGACGCGCGGGGGGCGCGAGGCGATCATCTAGCGTTGCCCCGTGGAGGCGACGCCGTTCGCCGTCGAGCCCCGGTGGGCCGAGCTCGTGGTCGTGCTGCTCCTCGGCGGCTGGTATCTGCGCGAGCAGCGCCTGCGACCCGCCGGCGGCCGGTGCCAGGCCGCCTTCGCGGCCGGGCTCGTCCTGCTCGTGCTCGCCTTCGCTACTCCCGTCGACACCCTCGCCCGGCGCTACCTCCTCTCGGCTCATCTCGTCCAGAACGTGCTCCTCGCCGAGTGGGTCCCGCTCCTGCTCGTTGCCGGCCTCGGGCCGCTCACGGCGGCAGCGCTCGCCCACCGTCGCGCGGTTCGCCTGCTGACGCGGCCCATGGTGGCTCTGCCCGTCTGGGTCGGCACGTACGTGGCCTGGCACATCCCCGCTGCCTACGAGGCCGCCCTCCGCCACCCCGAGACGCTCCTGCCGGTCGAGCACCTCACCTACGTCCTCGCCGGCGTCCTCCTCTGGTGGCCCGTATTCCACTACCAGCCCTGGGCGGACCGCTCCGGGGCGAAGGCTGCCTACGTGTTCGCCGCCTTCCTGCTCGCCAGCCCGATCGGCCTCGCCCTGGCGCTGCTGCCGAGCGCCCTCTACGGCTTCTACGAGGCCGCGCCGCGAGTGTGGGGAGTCTCGCCACTGCTCGACCAGCAGATCGCCGGCATCGTGATGTCGCTCGCCGAGGCGATCGTCTTCTTCGCGGCCTTTGCGTTTCTCTTCATGCGCTTCCTCAGGGAGGAGGAAGAGCGGGAAAGCGCCCGCGTAGCGGGCTCTCCGTAGGGGCCGGATATATCCGGCCCCTACCTGCGTGATCTCACCGTGATGTCACTCTGCGAGGAATATAAAGACATAGACATATCTACTTGTCATCAAGACTAGCCTGTGCTACGGTCGTCGCATGGAGCGGACGGCTGGGCAGGTATCGATGAACCGGCTTCTCGATGGGCTGAAGGCGGTTGCGGAGCCCACGCGACTGAGGATCCTCTCGCTGTGCGCCCACGCAGAGCTTTCGGTCGGCGAGGTCACGCAGATCCTCGGACAGAGCCAGCCGCGCGTCTCGCGACACCTCAAGCTGCTGACAGACGCGGGTCTGCTCGATCGGTTCCGCGAGGGCCCGTTCGCCTTCTATCGCCTCGCCGGCGATGGCGCCAGCGCCGCTCTTGCTGCGAGCCTCGCCGATCTCGTGCCGCTGGACGACCCTCTCGCTCAGCGAGACCTGGGCCGGCTGGCGGCGATCAAGGCCGAGCGGGCGCAGGCGGCTTCCGACTATTTCCGCGCCAACGCCGGACGCTGGGACGTCATTCGCCGTATGCACGTCGCCGACAGCGAGGTCGAGCAGGCGCTGCTGGCCTCTTTGCCGCCCGGGCCGCTCGGCGACGTGGTCGACCTCGGCACGGGGACGGGACGCATGCTCGAGCTCGTGGCCGGTCGCGCGTCCAGGCTGGTCGGAATCGACCGGTCGCGCGAGATGCTGGCGCTCGCTCGCACCAAGCTCGAGCGGGCGAATGCCCGGGGCTGGCAAGTGCGTCACGGCGACGTGCACGCCTTGCCGCTTGCCGACGAGAGCTTCGACGTCGCGCTCATGCACCAGGTTCTGCACTTCCTCAAGGATCCCGAGGAAGCGCTGGCAGAGGCCGGGCGGGTCCTGCGGCGGGGCGGCCTTCTCATCGTGGTGGATTTCGCTCGTCACGAGGTCGAGGGGCTGCGCGACGAGCACGCTCACATCTGGCTCGGCTTTGCCGATCAGGAGGTGGCGACCTGGCTGCGCAGGGCCGGCCTGACCTGCCGCTCGATCGATCATCTGGCCGGGGATCCGCTGACCGTCACGCTGTGGTCGGCGGAGCGCGGTCCGGAGCAGATGTTCGACAGCCGGCCCTCGTCAGGACGCCTGCGGGAGGCGTCGTGACAGCCGCGCTACTCGGGCCGAACGGCGGGGGGCCCGATCAGGCGGCGCCCGAGTTCAGCTTCGAGTTCTTCCCGCCGAAGACGGAGGAGATGGAGACGAGCCTGTGGTCGGCGATCGAGCGCCTGGCGACGCTGGCGCCGCGTTTCGTCTCTGTGACGTACGGCGCGGGCGGCTCCACGCGGGAGCGAACGCATGCCACGGTGGCGCGTATCCAATCCGAGACAGGCGTGCGGACGGCGGCGCACTTGACGTGCATCGCCGCTACTCGCGCCGAGATCGACGCGATCGCGGAGTCGTACTGGGCTGCCGGCATCCGCCATGTCGTCGCGCTCCGTGGCGACGTTCCCGCGAGCGGCGATCTCCGTCGTCCATACCGGCCAGATCCCGCCGGCTACGCCTACGCAGTCGATCTGGTGGCGGGTCTCAAGCGTGTAGCCGACTTCGAGATCAGCGTCGCCGCCTACCCGGAGACGCATCCCGATGCTCCGAGCCGGCGCTTCGACCTCGACAACCTCAAGCGCAAGATCGACGCCGGCGCGACGCGGGCGATCACGCAGTTCTTCTTCGACAACGACGCATTCCTGCGCTTCGTCGAGCGAGCCCGGGCGGCCGGTATCACGGTTCCGATCGTCCCCGGGATCCTGCCCATCACGAACTTCGCGAGAACGGTCGCCTTCGCTCGACAGTGCGGCGCGAGTATCCCTCGGCGACTCGCGGGTCTGTTCGACGACCTCGACGGCGATCCGGAGACTCGAGCGTTGGTCGCTGCGTCCGTTGCGGCCGAGCAATGCGCCTCGCTCCGGCGCCACGGCGTCGACGAGTTCCACTTCTACACGCTCAACCGGGCCGAGCTCGCCGTCGCTATCTGCCGCCTGCTCGGTGTCCGACCAGCGATTCCGGCCGCTGCCGCGTAGCGGCCGTCTCGACGTTTCCAGGGAGGACCAGTGAGCACGGCGGATCGGTTGAGAGCACTCTTCGAGGAGCGGATCGCCGTCTTCGACGGCGCCTGGGGCACGATGATCCAGGCACGCGGGCTCACCCCCGAGGACTATCGCGGGGCTCGGTTTCGCGACCGCGCCAAGGACGTTGCGGGCGATCCCGACGTTCTGTCGCTCACACGGCCCGACGTCGTGCGCTCGATCCATGACGCCTACCTCGCCGCCGGTGCTGACATCACCACGACGAACACGTTCACGGCGACGTCGATCGGGCAGGCGGACTACGGGCTTCAGGACGCAGTGCGCGAGATCAACCAGGCGGCCGCGCGGATCGCGCGCGAGGCGTGCGACGCCGTGTCGACTCCCGACCGCCCGCGCTTCGTCGCCGGCTCGCTGGGGCCGCTCAACGTGACGCTGTCACTGTCGCCGCGGGTGGAGGATCCCGCGTTTCGGGCTGCGGGGTTCGACGAGGTGGCGGCCGCCTACGCCGAGCAGATTCTCGGGCTCGTCGAAGGCGGCGCGGACTTCCTCATCCTGGAGACCGTCTTCGACACGCTCAATGCGAAGGCCGCAATCGCGGCTGCGCTGGACGTGGCACCCGGCCTGCCGCTCGTCGTGTCGCTGACGGTCGTCGACCGAAGCGGCAGGACGCTCTCCGGCCAGACGGTCGACGCGTTCTGGATCTCGATCGAGCACGCCGAGCCGCTCGCAGTGGGAATCAACTGCTCGCTCGGCGCCGAGCAGATGCGCCCGTACCTGCACGAGCTTGCCGAGGGCGCCTCGGTCCCCGTGATCTGCTACCCGAACGCGGGACTGCCGAACGCCTTCGGAGGCTACGACGAGACTCCGGAGCGAACGGCGGCGCTGCTCCGCGGGTTCGCCGAGGACGGGCTCGTCAACGGCGTTGGAGGGTGCTGTGGCACGACCCCGGAGCACATTGCGCGGATCGCGACAGCAGTAAGCGGCCTGGCGCCGCGCCGCATGCCTCCGCGCTCGAGTCGGCCGCGCTACAGCGGGCTCGAGCCATTCGTCGTCGACGAGGACGCGGCCTTCGTTGTCGTGGGCGAGCGGACGAACGTCACCGGCTCGAGCGCGTTTCGGCGGCTGATCGAGGCGGACGACTGGGAGGGCGCCCTCGCAGTCGCGCTCGGCCAGGTACAGGCCGGCGCAAACCTCCTGGACGTGAACATGGACGCCGATCTGCTCGACGGCGTTCAGGCGATGACGCGCTTCCTGAACCTCATCGCCGCCGAGCCGGAAGTGGCGCGCCTGCCGATCATGATCGACAGCTCGCGCTGGGATGTGGTCATCGCCGGGCTCAAGTGCATCCAGGGCAAGGGGATCGTCAACTCGATCAGCCTCAAGGAGGGCGAGACCGACTTCCTCGCCAAGGCCCGGGAAGTGCACCGGTTCGGGGCCGCGGTCGTGGTCATGGCGTTCGACGAGACGGGGCAGGCGGATACGGTCGAGCGCAAGGTCGCGATCCTCGGCCGGGCGTACGACCTCCTCACCCAGCAGGCCGGCTTCCAGCCGGAGGACATCGTGCTCGATCCAAACATCCTCGCCGTTGCGACGGGGATGCAGGAGCACGACCACTACGGGCTCTGGTTCCTCCAGTCGGTGCCCTTGCTCAAGCAGCGCTGTCCGGGGGCGCTCGTCTCCGGCGGCGTCTCCAACCTTTCGTTCGCCTTTCGCGGCAACGACGTCGTGCGCGAGGCGATGCACGCCGCATTCCTCTACCACGCGATCCACGCCGGCCAGGACATGGGCATCGTCAACGCAGGCCGGCTCCCGGTCTACGACGACATTCCGGCCGACCTCCTCGAACGTGTCGAGGACGTCGTGCTCGCTCGCCGGACGGACGCCACCGAGCGGATGCTCACCTTTGCCGAGACCGTGCGAGGCGAGAACGGGATCCGCCGCGAGGACGACCATGCGTGGCGCGAGGTGCCGGTAGCCGAGCGGCTCTCGTTCGCGCTGGTGCACGGGATCGACTCTTTCGTCGAGCAGGACGTCGAGGAGGCCCGCGCGTCGGCCGAGCGGCCGCTCGACGTGATCGAGGGGCCGCTGATGGACGGGATGAAGATCGTCGGCGACATGTTCGGTGACGGCCGGCTGTTCCTGCCGCAGGTGGTGAAGAGCGCGCGGGTGATGAAGCGGGCCGTCTCCTACCTGGAGCCGTTCATGAAGGCCGAGACGGAGCGGCCGGCTTCACGAGGCCGCATCGTGCTCGCCACGGTCAAGGGTGACGTACACGACATCGGCAAGAGCATCGTCGGCGTCGTGCTCGGCTGCAACGGCTACGACGTCGTCGATCTGGGCGTCATGGTCCCGGCCGATCGGATTCTCGATACGGCGATAGACGAGGGGGCTGACCTCGTTGGTCTCTCCGGCCTGATCACGCCCTCGCTCGACGAGATGGTCGGCGTTGCGCGTGAGATGGAGAGACGGGGGATGACGTTGCCGCTTCTGATCGGCGGCGCCACTACCTCACGCCAGCACACGGCGGTCAAGGTCGCGCCCGAGTTCTCGCAGCCCACGGTTCACGTGCTCGACGCTTCTCGCGTCGCCGGCGTCGTCACCAAGCTGCTCGACGGCGAGGGCAGGACCGAGCTCGACCGGGCGAACCGTGCCGAGCAGCAGCGATTGCGCGTGCTCCATGCCGAGAAGCAGCGGAAGCCGCTTCTCGCACTGGGCGCCGCTCGGGCGAATCGAACACCGATCGCGTGGCGGCCGGAGGATTGCGCCATGCCGTCGTTCATCGGCGCCCGGGCCGTCGAGCCCTCTGTGGCGGAGCTGTGCCCGTACATCGACTGGCAGTTCTTCTTCCATGCGTGGGATCTCAAGGGTCGCTTCCCGGACATCCTCGCGCAGCCGGCGGCCCGCGAGCTCTACGAGGATGCGAGCGAGATGCTCGCGGAGATCGCCGCCGGCGACCTGCTCGAGCCGCGCGGGATATACGGCTTCTGGCCGGCTCGCGCCGAGGGAGACGACATCCACCTCGACGGCGTCCGGCTACCGATGCTGCGCCAGCAGGCGGACTTCGGCGACTCTCGCCCGAACCGATCGCTCGCCGACTACGTCGCCCCCGCCGAGAACGATCTCGACGACCACGTCGGTGCCTTTGCCGTCGGGATACACGGGGCCGACGAGCTGGCCGACGCCTACGCGGCCGACGGCGACGACTACCGGGCGATCACCGTCAAGGCGCTCGCCGACCGGCTCGCGGAAGCCTTCGCCGAATGGCTCCACGAGCGCGCCCGCCACGAGTGGTACGACCCGGGAGAACGCCTGGTGGGCGAGGATCTCGTTCGGGAGCGCTTCCGCGGCATCCGGCCTGCCTTCGGCTACCCGGCGTGCCCCGATCACTCCGAGAAGCGCACCCTGTTCACCCTGCTCGACGCCGCTCGTGCCGGCCTCGGGCTGACGGAGTCGTGCGCGATGACTCCCGCCGCCGCCGTTTCGGGAATCTTTCTCGGCCACCCAGGCGCGCGCTACTTCTCCATCGGACGGGTCGGCCGGGACCAGGTCTCCGACTACGCCGCCCGCAAGACGACGATGACCGTCGACGAGGTCGAGCGCTGGCTTGCTCCCAACCTCGCCTACGACCCGGAACGGGCCTAGCCTTTTCTTAGAGCGCCCAAAAGAATGGAGTACTGCGCCGTCTGGCTGCGCTGGCTGGCCCGATGCGGTGTCCTCGGTCGCGCACGTATCCTCCGGATACGCACGCTCCCTGCGTCCTTGCCTCGACCTCAGCCATCGCACCCAGCCGGGCGGGTCTCCTTTCTGTTAGACGCTCTCAGGCCGAGATCGTTTCGGCCGGCGAGGAGACGACGTGTCGGACCGGTACGCCTGCCGCGGATTCGACTCGGCGCACGACGTCGCGCCGCATCCAGCCGGAGGTCTGGTTCGGGAAGGTGGAGACGATCAGCTCGTCGACCGGCTCGTCGCGCAGGGCGTTGACGGCCGCCGTGTAGGGATCGGGGTCGCCCAGGTGCCCCGAGGCGTCGACACCCGCCTCGTGCAGGTTGCGTAGCGCGCCGTCGAGCCGGCGCTGGGCGCCAGGCTCGTCGGCGGGCGCGACCAGCGTGAAGTGCGCCGGCGACTGCGAGGCGCGTTCCTGGATCGCGTTGAGGAGCGGCTGTCCGACGATCGTCTGGTTCGCGAGCACGAGCACGTTCGCGCGCTCGCGCGACGACTCGAGGTCGACGACGACGTGCTCGACGGGGACGTCGGCCAGCTTTCGGGCGCGGTCGACGAGGTTCTGCCTGAGCCAGCCCGATCGCTGCTTCGGGTGCGTGGACACGATCACGATGTCAGGCCGATACTCGTGCAGGCCGTCGCGGAGCGCCTGCACCGGGTCGGGATCGACGACGGCGCCACGCGCGGCGATGCCCGCCGCGTGGAGAAGGTCGAGCGTCCGCCGGAGCCGCCGCTCCGCCGCCGAGCGCCGGCTCTCCTGGTAGACGACGTACCCGTTCAACGGGTCGTTCTGCGGGCACAGGACGGTGACCCGGATCGGTCCCTCGGCCGCGTGCGCGAGCAACGCGTCGACGAGCGTCTTCCCGGCCACCGTCTCGTTGGCGAGCACGAGGATGTGGCGCGGAAGAGGCTCGGTGGCAGGCTCGCTCACGGGTCAGTTCGCACCGTTGTACACGTACGCGGTGACGATCGTCGCGACGATGATGAGGACGGCGATCGCGAGCAGCACGAGGCCCAGGCGGACATTCTTGCGCGCGAGCTCCGGGTCCATGTCAGGCCAGCACGACCGGGTCGACGGCCATGGCGACGAAGAGGAGCGCGAGGTAGAGGAGCGAGTAGCTGAAGAGCCCACGCGCCCGCGTTGCTGTCGTTTCGCGGAAGAGGCGGACCGCGAGCGCGAGGAAGACGCCGCCGAGCACGGCCGCCGCCGCGAGGTAGATCCAACCGAGGTCGCCGGTGAGGAAGGGAAGCAGCGTGATCCCGATCATGATCAGCGTGTAGCGCAGGATCGAGGCAGCTGTGCGCCGCTCGCCCCGAACGACGGGCAGCATCGGCACCTTCGCGGCCTCGTAGTCCCGCCGGATGAGCAGCGCCAGCGCCCAGAAGTGGGGCGGTGTCCAGTAGAAGACGATGAGGAAGAGGAACAGCGCCGGCAGCGCGAGGTTGCCCGTTACCGCCGTCCAGCCGACGACCGCGGGCACGGCGCCGGCGGCTCCCCCGATCACGATGTTCTGAGGCGTCGCGCGCTTCAGGTAGCGCGTGTAGACGACCACGTAGAAGACGTTTCCGAACACAGCGAGCAACGCCGCCGGCACGTTCGCGAAGCTCGCCAGGACGACGAACGAGAACGCCGACAGCGCGAGCCCGAACTCGAGGGCGCGCTCGGGCGCGACGCGGCCGGTGGCGACCGGGCGCCGGTCGGTTCGGCTCATGTGCTGGTCGATGTCGCGGTCGAGAACGTGGTTCAGCGCCGAGGCGCCCCCACAGGCGAGCGCGAGGCCGCCCAGCACGGTGGCGAGAAGCCCGAGCGACGGCACGCCGCGCGCGCCGACGAAGGTTCCGGCGGCGGCCGTGATCAGGAGCAGCACCATGATCCGGGGCTTCGTGAGCGTCAGGTAGTCGCGCCAGGGGAGCGGGAGCGACGGCCGTGTCGCGCCTCGCACCACGAGTGCCGCTGCGACGGCGGTGGCTGCGAGGGTGAGCGCCCCGAAGCCGACGTGGAGGCCGTCAGCCCAGGCGGGCGACGACGTCACCGCGACGATCGCGCCGATCCCGATCTGGAGGACGAAGAGACCGAGCGCCACGCCGGAGGCGAGGACGAGCGCCGGCCTGTCCCGATGCCCGAAGTACGCGGCCGCCGCGACGCCCAGGGTGAGCGCGAGCGCGCCGAGCACCGTCGCCTGGTGGGGCACACCGGACTCCTCGCCGGTCGCGACGACGAGGGCCGTCGCCGCCACCGCCGCTACGGCCGTGAGCCGGAGCCAGGGTCCCGGTGCCGTTGCGGGCCCGTCAGCCGCCACGTTCGCGGAGCCGGAGCCGGAGGTCGCGGAGCGGCCTGTGGCTCGAGACGTAGGGAACCTTGCCATCTGGGAAGTTGTGCTCGCGCGGGGGCGACGTCGCGTACCACTCCAGCGTATCCGCCAGCCACGGGTCGTTACCGACCCGGGTGCCGCTGCGCCGGCTCTTGAGCATGTTCACGATGAAGACCAGGATGGCGAGGCCCATGAGCCAGGCGCCGATCGTGGAGACGAGGTTGTAGATCTCGAAGACGCCCTCGCGGTCGTACGTGTAGACGCGGCGCGGCATTCCCAGCAGGCCGAGCATGTGCTGCGGGATGAACGCGAGGTTGAAGCCGACGAACAGCAGCCAGAAATGGAGCCTGCCGAGGCGCTCGTCGTACATCCGGCCGGTCATCTTCGGGAACCAGTAGTAGAGGCCCGCGAAGATCGCGAAGGCCATGCCGCCGAAGAGCGTGTAGTGGAAGTGCGCGACGACGTAGTAGCTGTCGTGCACCTGGTAGTCGACCGGGTAGCTCGCGACCACGATGCCCGACAGGCCGCCGAGGATGAACAGGCCTACGAAACCCAGCGCGAAGAGCATCGGCGAGGCGAAGCTGATGTTGCCCCGCCAGAGTGTCGCGATCCAGTTGAAGACCTTCACCCCGGTCGGGATCGCGACGAGGTACGACGCGACCATGAAGAACCCGTTGAGCGCGCCGCCGAGCCCGACGGTGAACATGTGGTGGGCCCAGACGATCATCGAGATGAACGCGATGCCGAGACTGGAGAACGCGACCGCCGCGTACCCGAAGATCGGCTTGCGCGCGAACACCGGCAGGACCTCGGAGATGATCCCGAACGCGGGCAGGATGAGGATGTAGACCTCCGGGTGCCCGAAGAACCAGAAGAGGTGCTGGTAGAGGACCGCGCTGCCGCCCGGCGGAAGCAGAAACTCGGTTCCGGCGGCGCGGTCGAGGAGGAGGAGCAGGAGCGCCGCCGCGATAACCGGCACGGCGAAGAGGATCAGGATCGACTGGGCGAACATCGACCAGACGAAGAGCGGGATCCGCCGCCACGTCATCCCAGGCGCGCGCATGTTGACGATCGTGACGAGGAAGTTGATCGAGCCGATGAGCGACGACACCCCGACGAGGTGGAGGCCGAGGATCCAGAGGTCCTGGCCGATCTGCGGCGAGTACTCCGGGCCCGACAACGGCGTGTAGGACGTCCAGCCGGCGGTCGCCGCGCCCCCGTCGGCGCCGAAGCTGCCGATCAGCACGATCGCGCCGATCAGGTACAGCCAGAGCGACAGCGCATTCAGCCGCGGGAAGGCCATGTCGGCCGCGCCGATCATGAGCGGGACGAGGTAGTTCGCGATGCCGGCCAGGATCGGCATCGCGAACAGGAACACCATGACGGTGCCGTGCATCGTCGTCAGCGCGTTGAAGGAGTCGCCCGTCGCGATCTCCGCGTTCGCGTGCGAGAGCTGCAGCCGGACGATCAGCGCCATGATCCCGCCGGCCACGAAGAACGCGAAGGCGCTCCAGATGTACAGCAGGCCGATGCGCTTGTGGTCGACGGTCGTCAGCCAGCTGACGATCGTTCCCTGCTGCCAGCCGGGGACGCGTGCGGGCTCGACGGCGCGAACGGCCACGTCAGCTCCCCTGCGCCTGACCCGGCGGGGCCAGCTCCGGCGTCGCGCCGATGTAGTCGATGAGCGCCTGCAGCTGCCCGTCCGGCCATCCGGTCGAGATGGGCGGCATATAGCCGTGGATGTTGGCCTGGTCGCGGCCCTCGGCGAGAAGGTTCGCCAGCGCCTGCTCGTCGGTGAGCAGCGTGTTTCCGGCAATCGCCGGACCGTAGCCGCCGGTGCCGTCGAGCTCGTGGCACTTCGCGCATATCCCTTCCCACGTCTGCCGGCCGAGCTCGGACGCCCCGGCGGCCTGCGCTCCCGCCTGCTCCTCGAGCCAGGCGTCGAACTCGGCGGCAGCGACGACCTCGACGGTGGTGCTCATGATCGCGTGCTGCACGCCGCAGAGCTCGGCGCACTGACCCTCGAACACGCCGGTCTTCGAGACCGTGAAGTTGAGCTCGTTCGTGCGACCGGGGATCGCGTCTCGCTTGCCGGTCAGCTCGGGCACCCACCAGCTGTGGATCACGTCGGCCGCGTTGAGGACGAGCTGGACAGGTCGGTCGACGGGAAGGCGAAGCGTGTCGACGGCCACGACACCGTTCGGGTACGCGTACTCCCAGTAGAACTGGTGGGCGGTGACGTCGACGACGAGCGGGTCCTCGCCCGGGCCGGGGTTGGCCTCGACGGTCGGCGCCATCACGATCGTGACGACCATCAGCACGATCAGGATCGCGGTCGGGATCGCGGTCCACACGAGCTCGATCCTCGTGTGCCCGTGCACCTGCGGCCCCTCGGTCTCGGGCGCTTGGCCGCGCCGGCGACGGTAGCGGAAGACGAACCAGAGGAGCGCGCCCTCCACGAGGACGAAGATCGTGATGAGGATGCCCATCAGGATCCACCAGAGGTCGTTGATCTGGCTTCCGCTCGCGGTGGCCGAGTCGGGTGGCGCGATGCCGCCGTTTCCAGCGAGCGCTACGGGGGCTACGGCAAGGGCGACGATCGCGACCGCGAGCGTGACCGGTGCCAGCCTGGCGCGCATCCCGCCGCGATTCTATTGCCGTCGTCGGCGCCGTGAGCCCAAGGGGCCTGTCCGGAAACCTCGGCACGCCCGGCGGCGGCCCAGAAGACCGTCCGGCGGCGTCCTCGGAGGCACCGTTACTTTCCCAGTAGCGGCGCCTCCTGCGTCCTTGCCGGACGGCCTTCTGGGCGAGTCCCGAACGCACCGGGATTTCCGGACAGGCCCCTAGATCGGCTCGGCCCGGGGCTCGATCTACGATGCAGCCGTGGACGAGGTCTGGGTCGTACCGCTACCTGGATCGGTGCGCGAGCCGTTCGAGGTCTACGTCAACGGGGTCCTCCAGCAGCGCGGCGCCGACTACGCCGTCGAAGGGCGCGAGCTGCACTTCCTGAAGCCGCTCGCCAAGGAGGGCCGGCTCGGAACGGTGCGCTGGCTGAGCATGCTCCTCGGCGTCGCCGGGACGTACCGAAAGAACGACTCGGTGGACGTCGTCTACGAGGTCGGTGGCCGCAGGGTTGTCGCCACCGGCCTCCCGATCCTTCCGCCCCAGCCTCCCGACGCCGCGTAGGGCCGTCGGGCCGGCGTCGGGGCCGTAGGGGCCGGATATATCCGGCCTCTACACCTGTTCTCGGGGCGTGTACGGCCGGCCCCCGCCCGGCCCGATCCGGCGCGGGCCCAGAATCGGCCGGATCTCACCGCCCGCGAACGTCCAACGGCCACCGCCCCTGCGGCAGGTGTAGGGGCCGGTCCCCGACCGGCCGATCCTGGCGGAACCCGTCTTCGGCTCACGCCCGGCGGATGTCGGGGCCGACCCCCGACCGGCCCGGCCACCCCCGACTGGCCGGCGCGTCGGCGTGGTGTCCTCGGCACGACGCCGGTGTAGGGGCCGGATCTCATCCGGCCCGCTCCCCGACCTCCACCCGATGCGACGTAGGGGCCGGATATATCCGGCCCCTACCCGCCAGGGACCGGCCCTAGCGCGGCTCGAGGATGACGACGGGGATCTCGCGCGAGGTCTTGCGCTGGTAGGAGTCGTACTGCGCCCACATCTCGTTGAGCTTCGGCCAGTAGCGCTCGCGTTCCTCGGGAGTCGCTCGCCGAGCGTGCACCGGGCGCCGGTCGCGCTTCACCTGCACCTCGACGTCCGGCTTCGCCTCGAGGTTGAGGAACCAGGCGGGATGCTCGGGCGCGCCACCCTTCGACGCGACGACGACGAGATCGTCGCCATCTTCCAGGTACAGCAGAGGGTTCGTCCGGCCCTTTCCCGACTTGCGACCGGTCGTGGTCAGGAGCAGCACCGGCGCCTTGCCCATGCGGCCGCCGACGCCGCCGCCGGTCAGCCCGTAGACCTTCGAGTGGAGGCCGCCGAGGAGCTTGAACGCGAGCGCCATACCGCTGTCAAGGTGCCAGCCGCAGGCGTACCGTGCCGTCGGCCGCGACGTCGACCGCCGTGGGGACGACGGCGACGCCGTACTTGCGGGCCAGCTCGGGCCGCCGCGAGACGTCGAACGTGAGGATGCGCCGGCCCTCGCGCCGCAGGCTTTCCTCGAGCGCGCGGCAGTCGGTGCAGAGCGGATGCGTGAACTGGACGACGAGACCGTCCTCCGCGTGGGCGCCGAGGTCGGCGACGTCGATCCGGTCGAGCGTGTGCCCGCGAATGCCACGGAGGCGGGCGCCGAGCTTGTAGAGCTCGCAGCCGGCACAGAAGCCTGTCGCGGCCGACAGCAGCGCGAGGGCGGCAACCATCAGGCCGAGCGCCCAGCCGAGCGCCTCCGCGCCCGCCACGTGCGCGATCGAGGCTGCCCCGAGCACCACCAGACCTACCTGGTTCGCGAAGCGCGGCGGCCGGGCGTCCTCGATCGGGCCCTCGCCCAGACGTGGCTGCAGGACCTCGAAGTAGACGAGGCACGGCAGACACCAGCGCCGGCCGAAGGCGAGCCCGAGCGCGAACTGGCCGGCCAGGATGGCGTACAGCGGCCACCAGTCGACGAGGAAGGCGACGAGGGAAAGCGTTCCGACGACGGCCTGGTTGAAGCGCGGCGCCCGGGCGTCGATGACCGCGAGGTCACGGTACGGATCGGCAGTCCGTCGCTTCATTTTGGGAAGTTATACCAAGATGCCGGGCATGCCCAGCGTCCATCTGAGCCGTCCCGTCCTTCCGGACGTGCTCGACGAGCTCCACGGGTCGTTCGACGTGACGATGCACGGAGGCGACTGGCCGCCGCCGCGCGACGAGCTGCTCGCCGCCGTAGCCGGTCGCGACGGGCTGCTCGTTCACACGTCCGAGCGCGTCGACGAGCGAGTTGCTCGATGCCGCCGGGCCGGCGCTCAGGATCGTGGCGAATCACGCCGTTGGCTTCGACAACGTCGATCTGGAGGCCGCGACGGAGCGAAACGTCCTCGTCTCGAATACCCCGGGGGTGCTGACACGGGCGACGGCCGAGTTCACGCTGGCGCTCGTACTCGACGTCCTTCGCCGCCTGAGCGAGGGCGACCGGCTCATCCGGGCGGGCACGCCCTGGATCCTCGGGCCGGCGTTCATGCTCGGCGCGACGCTCGAGGGGCGCGTCCTCGGGATCGTCGGGCTCGGCCGCATCGGCCAGGAGGTTGCCCGGCTCGCCGAGCCGTTCGGCGCGCGGGTGGTCTACTCGAGCCGCCGTGAGGTGCCCGACGTCGACTGGCCGCGCCTCGAGCTCGGCGAGCTGCTCGAGACGGCGGACGTCGTCAGCCTCCACTGCCCGCTCACGCCGGAGACGCACCACCTCATCGGGGCGCCCGAGCTCGCTCGCATGCGCCGCGACGCGTATCTCGTCAACACGACGCGCGGCCCGGTCGTCGACGAGGCAGCCCTCGCCGCCGCGCTCGCGGCCGATGAGATCGCCGGAGCCGCGCTCGACGTCTACGAGCGCGAGCCCGATGTCCACCCGGGCCTGATCGGCCTCGAGAACGTCGTGCTCGCGCCCCATCTCGGCAGCGCGACGACCGAGGCGCGAAGTGCGATGGGGATGCTCTGCCTCGAGGCGCTCCGGGCCGTCCTGCTCGAGAAGCGGGTGCCCGAGAACGCTCTCAACCCCGAAGCGGTCCGAGCTTCGTGAACCAGGCGGCGCGCGGACAGCGCGTTGGCGTCCGACCGACAAGCGATGAGTTACGCCCTGTCCGCAAGTCATCTACGGCACAGGCAACCCACGTGAAAGAGAAGGACGCCATGACTGACAACGGAGTCCAATCGATGACGAAAGGACTGTCGATGGCCACCGCCGAGCAGCGGGAATCCGAGGCGGCGATTCGCACGCTGATCGAGACCTGGGCGAGGGCCGTTCACGCCGGGGATCTCGAGACGGTGCTCGCCGATCACTCCGACGACATCCAGATGTTCGATGTGCCGCCGCCGAGCGAGCTGCGCGGCATCGAGGCCTACCGCGAGACCTGGCCCCCGTTCTTCGAATGGCAGAGGCTCGGGGCCGCGTTCGAGATCGTCTCGCTGGACGTGACTGCAGGCGAGGACGTTGCCTTCGCTACGGCTCTGCTCCGGTGCGGGACGGAGGAGGAGCTCAGCCGGGATCCCGAGAACCGGCTCCGCCTGACCGTAGGGCTGCGCAAGGAGAGCGGCCGCTGGATCGTCTCGCACGAGCATCACTCCTTCCCGGCTCGCGCTTGAGGTCGCCGAGGAGCTCGAGCAGAAGAGGAACCAGGTGCAGCGACGATGACCAAGCTGATCTACGCCACGATCGCGTCGCTCGACGGCTACGTCGCGGACGAAAACGGCAGGTTCGACTGGGGCGAGCCGGACGAGGAGGTGCACGCGTTCGTCAACGACCTCGAGCGGCCGGTCGGCACCTACCTCTACGGCCGGCGCATGTACGAGGTGATGCGCGCCTGGGAGACGCTGAAGCTCGACGACGAGCCGCCGGTCATCCAGGACTTCGCCGCGATCTGGCGGAAGGCGGAGAAGATCGTGTACTCGAAGACGCTGGAGACGGCATCCACCGCGAGGACGCGTATCGAGCGAGATTTCGACCCGGAATCGGTCAGGCGGATGAAAGCCCGAGCCCGGTCCTGACCTCGCTGTGGGCGGCCCCGCTCTCGCCGCCCACGCGTTCGAGGCCGGGCTGGTCGACGAGTTGCACGTCTTCCTCGCGCCGATCGTGGTGGGAGGAGGCAAGCAGTCCTTTCCGGACAAGGTCCGCCTCGAGCTCGAGCTACTGGACGAACGCCGCTTCGGCAACGGCATGGTTTATCTCCGCTACGGCGGCGGCGTGGAGGCGACGGCGCCCGGCGGGGTTCGCAGAGCTCGTAGTGGGCAGCGATGAGTTCGCGCAGCGATCCCGGTCTAACCTGTTGAAGATGGCCACCACACCAGCCGGCATAAGGGACGAACAGAGCCTGCTCGACGCGGCGCGCGGCGGCGACGAGGGAGCCTTTCGCCGCATCGTCGAGGACCACCGCGCAGAGCTCCACGCCCACTGCTACCGAATGCTGGGCTCGCTGCACGACGCCGACGACGCGCTCCAGGACACGTTGCTGCGCGCGTGGCGGGCTCTTCCCGAGTTCGAGGGCCGAAGCTCGCTCCGCACCTGGCTGTACCGGATCGCGACCAACGCGTGCCTCGACGCGATCGCGCGCCGCCCCAAGCGCGTGCTTCCGATCGACTATGGCCCGCCGAGCCCCGCAACCGGCGATCCAGGTCAGCCACTCGTCGAGTCGGTCTGGGTCGAGCCGTACCCGGACGAAGCGCTCGGGATCCGAGACGGCTACGCCGCACCCGAGGCCCGCTACGAGCAGCGCGAGGCCGTCGAGCTCGCCTTCATCGCGGCGCTGCAGCACCTACCGGCGACACAGCGCGCGGTGCTGATCTTGCGCGACGTGCTCGGCTTCTCGGCCCGGGAGGCAGCAGAGTCGCTCGACACGACCGTCGCATCGGTGAACAGTGCGTTGCAGCGCGCCCACAAGGCCGTCGACGCGCGGCTTCCCGAGCGGAGCCAGCAAGCGACGTTGCGCTCGCTCGGGGACGAGCGGACTCGCGAGCTCGTCGACGCCTACGTCGATGCGTGGCAGCGAGGCGACGTCGGCCTGCTGCTGGAGCTGCTGGCCGAAGACGCCGTATTCTCCATGCCCCCGTGGACGAGCTGGTGGCGCGGCCGCAAGACGATCGCCGATTTCGCAAGCGCGGCCGTTGAGTTCTGTGCCGAGGCGCGGCCCGTCCCGGTCCGCGCCAACGGGCAGTCGGCGCTCGCCTACTATCACCGCGACGGCGAGACAGGGCGCTTCGCTGCCGCTGCGCTCGACGTCATCACCTTCGAGGGGGAGCTGATCACGGAGATCACCGCCTTCGTGACCCCGGAGATCTTTCCCCGCTTCGGCCTGCCCGCAGAGTTGCCGGCGTAGGGGCCGGATCTCACCTGAAACCGTCGGGGTTGTAGGGGCGGGCCAAGGCCGCCCCTACGGTCGTTTCACGGACCGGTGTATTACCTTGGCCCTCGCGGATCGAGCTCACGGGCCCGTTCCAGGTAGCGGGCCGCAACCGCCTCGCGACCCGGCACGGTCGACTCGAGCACGCTGAGCTCGGTCCACACCTCGGAGTTCAGCGGATGCCTGAGGACCGCTTCCACGAGAACCGCTCGCGCCGCGTCGGTCTGACCGAGCACCGCGTTCGCACGAGCCTCGGCGAAGCTCGTATCGAGGGCCAGCGGATTGAGATCGTGCGCCGACGCCGCCGCGTCCAGGGCTTCCTCTGGTCGTCCCGCGGACAGGAGCGCGTACGTCTCGCTGACACGGCGGGAGGCGAGCCATGGCCCGGCAAGGGAGACGATCGCTGCGGCTCCGAGCAACGCGACCGGAGCGAGCCAGGCGAGAGATCCGCGCTCGCAGGCTCGCCGTGCCGGCCCGGCGAGCAGGACGCCGGTCGCGGCGAACGCCGGAGCGCTCACGGCGAGGAAGTCCTGCGGGAAGTCGATGACCGCGTGGACGCCGTACGCGACGATGCCGGCGAACAGCGCCGCCGCCGCGGCTCGCTCCCTGCCCGAGCGCCCGCGGACCGCGCGCAGGAGCGCAGCGAAGGCAAGAAGGACTGCACCTCCCCCGAGCAGAGCGCCGATGACGCCCATCTCGGCGAGCAGCTGGAGCGGGCCGCTGTGAGGGGTCGTCACCGTGAGCTGATCCTCGCGCAGGAGTCGGTGGACGACGGGGAAGCTCGAGGCGCCCGTGCCCGTGAGCGGCTCCGCGCGAAACGCTGTCCAGGCCTCGTTCCACCACACCCAGCGGTTGTTCGAGCTGAGGCTGGTGAGGCGTGCCGATTCCTGGGTCACGAGCTCCGTCGGCGGATTGGCGAAGCTCCGTGCCTCACGGACCAGCCAGCCGCTCGCCACGGCCGTTATGCAGGCCGCCGCGACGAGTGCTACCAGCACCGCCTGCACCCGTCTCGGCGTGGCCGACGCGGTGGCCCTGCTCACGACCCGTGGAGCGCCAAGGCGGAGGCCTGCGTAGGCGAGGCCGAACGCGGCAAGAAGGCCGGCCCCGAGCACGATGCCGAACAGGCGGCCGTCGTGCACCCTGACGTCGTAGGGCTCCGCGTCTGCGGTGACTCCGGCCCGCGTGAGGGCGAACGCGAGCACGGCCGCAGCGCACACGAGGCCGAGCGCGAGCATCGCCGCGTCTTGCGCGCGACGTGACGAGAAGGCGAACCAGATGCCGACCGCGACGACGGCGACGATCAGCCCACCGCGCGAGTACGTGAGGACGAGGCCGACGAAGAGCCCGGTCAGAAGCGCGGCCCCGGCGGCCCGTAGCGACCTCCTGAGGGAGACGTCGGACGCGACGAAGAGCGCGAGCGGCAGCCCCGCCGCGAACAGGAGCGCAAGCGCGTTCCAGTAGCCGATCGGCGTCCGTAGCCGTGCGATCGTGCCCTCCTCCGCCAGGCCCGGCGCGATCTTCGACGCGAGGCTCCAGGCGAGGACGATGGCGACCGTCACCGCGAAGGAGCGCGCGAGTACGGTCGGCGCACGCCGCAGCGCGGCGCCGGCGAACAGGCCCAGCAGGAGGTACGCCAGGTAGACGAGAGCACGGTTGGCGTAGAGCCAGGAGCGGTCGGGCGCGGCGGACCAGTCGATCGACACGGCGCACCACAGCGCGAGCGCGCCGAGCAGAAGGACGGCCGCCCAGCCCGTGCGACTGCACTGCGGCCAGGGAATCCAGCCGCGCAGGGCGGCCACGACGGCTCCGAGCAGCACCGCCACGAGGGCGACGCCGAGCGGGAAGAGCATGCCGCTCGTCGAGCCTCCGCCGGCGAGTACCGCAACGACGACGAGAACGACGAGCGCGCCTGCCAGCAGCGGGCCCGCCGGTCCCACGACACCGGCCTCGGCCGGGAGCCCGGGCGGGGCGTGCTCGGCCGGGCTATCGCGCTCGCGAAGTGCCACAAGCTCCCTGTTCATGCCGCTGGACGCATCCCACGACAACCGCTGAGACCCGATCGGTAAAATTGAACCCCATGCGCCGGGCGCACGGGCAACCCGTTGCAGCTTCGTCGCGCGCGACCCGGTGCGCGCTCGTCGCTTTCGTCTCCCTGGTCATCTTTGCCGGAGGTGCCGCGGCCGCGAGTGCCTGCGCCCAGGACGTTATCGATGATTGGGCCGACAACGGCATCGTCGACGGAACGTACCCGGCCGAGTGCTACCAGAACGCGATCGCCGAGCTTCCCGAGGATCTGCGCTCGTACTCGAGCGCTACCGAGGACATCAACCGCGCGCTCCAGCAGTCGCTCCTCCGAGAGGCGCCGGCGAGCACGGAGAATTCGGGAAGCTCCCCGCCGAGCACCGAGGAGAACGACTCCGGGGAGGAAGCTCCCAGCGAGGAGCCGGCCGGTGAGGGCGACGACGACGAGGCGGCCGTGTCTCCGGCGGCGACCGAGCCCCCTCCGCCGCCGGAAGACCCGTCGGTGGCCAGCGACGACGCCGTGGCCAGCGCTGCCGGCGCAGGGCTCGGGGATGGCGGCGACACACTTCCTCTCCCCGTGATCCTCCTGCTCGTTCTCGTCGGCGTCGCGATCCTCAGTGCCGTGGCGATACTCGGGCTGCGTGGACTGAAAGAGCGGCGCGCCGGGCGAGACTGACGAGCGGTGCTCGGTCATGCCGCCGCCTCGTGGGCCGCATGAGATGCGGCCCCTACACCTGCCTCTGTTCGGTAGGGGCCGGATCTCATCCGGCCCGTTCCTCACGGGGTCATGGTCACCCGAGCTCGTTTCGGGCGGGCCAAGGCCCGCCCCTACAACTCCCGGCGGCGCCGGCGGCACCACACTTTCCGATCAACCATCTACAGGGCGCGAAGCCGCTCAGGGTGCTTACGGGCGAAGTGCACCATTCCGGCCCAGTGCCAGAGCGTCCGCCGCGTTCGGAACCTCGAGTCGGTCATGGCCGGATAGGCGTGCTCGACGACCGCCTCCGGCACGTACCAGCGCTCCCAGCCGGCCTTTGCGGCGCGGTAGCAGAGGTCGATGTCCTCGCAGTAGAGCCGGTACCTGTCATCGAACCCGTCGAGCTCGTCGAGCATCGACCGCCGCAGCAGGAGGAACGCGCCCAGCATCCAGTCGGCCTGCACGGGCTCGGTGGGGCGAGTGTCGAGCTGGTAGTGGCTGCGCTGGTGCTCCAACGGAGGGCGTACGTGGCGGAGCGGCGTCCGGCGCACGAGCGTCCCGGACACCGTCGGAAAGGCCCGTCGCGACGGCTGCCAGCGACCGTCGGGGTAGACGAGCTGCGGGCCGGCGATGCCGCAGGCCTCGTGGCGGGACATGAACGACACGAGCGTGTCCACCGCGCCCTCGCGAGGCACGACGTCGGCGTTCGCGACGATCACGAACTCGCCGGACGTCTGACCGACGGCTGCGTTCGCGTTCGTCGCGTACCCGGCCGGGCGCTCGTTCGCCAGCACGGTCACATCGGGAGGAAGTGGCGCGGCGCTCGTCGGGGTGTTGGCGACGGCGACGATCTCGTCGACCTCGCCCGCGAGAACCGAGACGCAGCGCTCGAGGTCTCGAGGCTGCTCGTGGGAGATGACGACGGCGGAGACACTCATGTCGCCACGACCTCGCGGTAGACGTCGAGCGTTCGCCGTGCCGCCGTCTCCCACGAGAACTGCCGGGCGCGCTCGAGCCCGGCCGCGGCGAACCGCTCGCGGTCGGCGAGCACCTCTCGGACGGCCTCGCCGAAGTACTCGTCGGTCGCGTACAGCGCTGCGTCGCCGCCGACTTCGCGCAGTGCCGGCTCGTCGGCGCAGACGACGGGAGTGCCGGAGGCCATCGCCTCGACCACCGGAAGACCGAAGCCCTCGAACCGGGACGGGAAGAGCAGGCATTCGGCGTCTCGATAGAGACTCGCCAGCTCGCCGTTGGTCACGTAGCCCGTGACCTTCGCGCCCCCTCGCGCCAGCTCGGCGGCGAGCACGGTGTCCTTGACCGGGCCGGCGACGACGAGGGGGAGGCCGGCAGCGCGAGCGGCCTCCGCCGCCACGAGCGGGTTCTTGCGCTGTGTGACGACGCCGACGGTGAGCGCGTAGCCGCCGCGCCGTTGGGGGGCAGGAGTGAAGATCGGGTCGACGCCGTGCGGGACGACGACGATCTTCGTTTCCGGAAGCCCGTACACGGAGATGAGATCCCGGCGGGTGCGCTCGGAGTGGGTGAGCACCCGCGCCGCACGCGCGACCGCGGTGCGGACCACGCGACGGAAGATCAGCACGTCCCGGCGGCGCATCAGCCCCGGCGCGAGCTCGAACGACAGGTCGGGCACCGTCACGACAGCAGGGCACGGGCACGCGACCGGCAGCGCGTAGAGCTCGTGGACGAGCGCCGGACGGAGCCGTCGGAGCAGGCGCGGCAACCCGATGCCGAGACGCGCGACCTGGCTCCGCGCCGGTAGGACGAGCGGCTCGACGCCTGCGGGCACGAGCTCCCGCGATCGGGTCACGGCGGCGATACGCAGGTCATCCGCAAGCCGCGAAAGCTCGCCGAGCAGCGCCGCCACGTAGGTCTCGTCACCGGTGCGGTGCCGGCCGAGCACGTCGGCGTCGACGACGACCAGCGGTCGGGTCACGTCTGCTCCGCGACGGCCCGGTAGACAGCCGCGGTCTGCTCGGCCGTCCGCTGCCACGTGAAGCCGCCGGCCCGTTCCAGGCCGCGCAAGCGGAGGTCGTCCCGCCGGGCGATTGCCTCTTCGAGGCCGTCCGCGATGGCGTCCGGGTCCAGCGGATCTACGGCTACGACCGCATCGCCGCCGAGCTCTCGCAAGGCGGGTGCCGTTGACGCGACGACGGGAGCGCCGCACGCCATGGCCTCGAGGACGGGAAGCCCGAAGCCCTCGTACAAGGACACATAGGCGACGCAGAGCGCGCCCCGGTACAGCGCTGCCAGCTCCTCGTCCGGCACCTCGCCGAGCCAGCGGATGTTCGGGCCGCCAACGGTCACATCGCCCCACCCGGAGGCTCCCACCACGCGAAGCTCGCAGCCGCCGAGGTTCGGCGCGCTCGAACGCCTGGACGAGGCGGTCGAGGTTCTTGCGGGGCTCGAGTGTGGCGACGGCGAGGACGTACTCGCCCGATGCTGCCGCGCCCGCGGGCGTGAACGGCGGGCCGACGCCGTTGGGAACGACGTGGACGCGCTCTTCCCGGACGCCGAGCAGCTCGACGAGCTCGTCCCGCGTGAACTCGGAGACCGCGATGACGGCCGCGAGCGAGCGGGCCACACGCTCGAGCATGTGTGCTCCGTAGAGGCGGCTCCACCGGTTGAACGCGGCGGGAACGCGCAGCACGGCGAGGTCGTGGAAGGTCGCGACGAGCGGCATCGCCGCATGCATCGGCGCGTGAAACGTCGGGCAGTGGAGCACGTCGACGGCCTGCCGACGGGCCAGGAGCGGCAGTGCCGCCGGGTACCAGCCGACGTCACGTATCGCGGCGGTCAGGCGGCCGCTGCCCCCGAACGCGAGCTGGCGCAGCGCGACCCCTCCGACGGCCGGCAGCGCCTGCAGGAGGCCGTTGATGTAGCGCGCGGTGCCCGCGCGCGTAAGGGCGAGCGGGGAGACGTCGAAGCCGATCGTCAGCGGGGCCGTCGAGATGGTTGATTCCGCGAGATCCGCCTCCGCCGGGGCGTCAGCTGACGCGTGGATCGTGGAATCGACCACCCAGGCCATCAGTACGCTCCGCGGCCGCTGATGACGGCCGGGATCGTCTTCGCGAGGATCACGATGTCGAGCCAGATCGACCAGCGCTCGAGGTAGTAGAAGTCGAGGCCGATGAGCTCGTCCACGCCGAGATCCGATCGACCCGAGATCTGCCAGAGGCCGGTGATGCCCGGGAGGACGAGCGAGCGCTGGCGCTGCCACTGCTCGAGCTTCGCGTAGTCGAGCGCCGGCAGCGGGCGCGGGCCGACGAGCGTCATCTCGCCTCGCAGCACGTTGACGGCCTGGGGCACCTCGTCGAGGGAGAAGCGGCGCAGGACACGCCCGAGCCGTGTCACGCGCGGGTCGTCGCGGATCTTGAACAGAGCGCCGTTCGCTTCGTTCCTCGCGACCAGCTCGAGGCGTTGCGCAGGCGCGTCGGCGCGCATCGTCCGGAACTTCAGCATGTCGAACTCGCGCTCGTGCAGGCCGATCCGGCGATCGCGATAGAGCACCGGGCCGGGCGACGTGAGCTTGACCGCGATCGCGACGACGACCCAGATGGGTAGCCCGATCAACACCACGAGCAGGCTGACGACGACGTCGAAGCTGCGCTTGAGCAGCCAGTCGGCGCCCGCGAACACCGGCGGGCGCAGCTCGATCAGAGGGATCGAGTGCCCGGGCAGGATCTCCGCTGGTCGGCCGAGGAGCCTCGTCGCCGTCGGGGCGACGTGGACGGTCACGCCGTGGCGGTGCGCCAGATCGACCGCCTCGAGCAGACGAGCCTCGTCGAGCCCGGGCTCGGCGACGATCAGCTCGTCCAGCCGCTCGCGCGCGAGGACGTCGCCGAGGGCGCCGAGGCCGTTCGACCCGGACGTCGAGGCGGCGGGATCGAGTGCCTCCACGATCGTCCAGCGGCCGCCGCTCCCGTTTGCCGTGAGCTCCCGCTGCAGGTGCTCGAGCGCCTCACCGGTACCGACGATGGCGGCGCGGCGGGGACGGCCCCGTGCCTGCAGCGCAACCGCGACGCGGTCGTGGATCAACCGGAGGGTGACGATCAGCACAGCTGCGATCGCGATCGACGTCGGAACGATCGCGTAGGTACGGAAATCGAAGTCGGTGCCGAGCGCGAACGCGAGCGTCAGCGCGCCGACGAGCAGGACCGAGGAGACGATCCGAGCGGTGCCCGGCCGGCGCTGGCGCGCCGCATACAGCCCGGCCTGGGCGAAGACGAGCGCGGTGACGAGCCAGAGGAATCCGAACCAGTCTGCTGCGGTCGACCAGAGCCCGTCCCACGGGGGCGTCCGTCCCAACCACACCTCGCGGAGGACGAGCGCCGCGTACACGCCGCCGGTGATGCCGGCGATGTCGACGGCGAGGAGGCTCGCCACCCGGACGCCGCGCAGCCCCAGCGCAGCGAGGTTGGCCGGAGCGAAGGCGTAGGGAACGCGGCGGCGGATGTCCGCGGCCGCCGAGCCGTTGCCGTTGCTCGGCATGCTCGCCGGAGGCGCCGGGCGCGGCTTTTCCCGCACCGGCGAGTCAACCGGCCTCCTCTCCTCCACGGGCATGGCCGCGCCGGTCCTACCCGGCGCAACGGGACGAGTAACGTCGCGCATCACCCGCGGCTCAGTCGTCCACGTGGACTCCTACCCGCCCGCGACGTCGCGAAATGCCGCAAACGATGGTTTCCTTTCGCCGGAAGCCGTGAGCAGGCCCGAGTTCCAGCGGCCGCTATCCTGCTCGTCCTTCAGCAGGAACCAGAGCATCATGTCGATCCGTGGCGTCCGCCGCGCGATCGCGTACGCCTGCCTCAGGTAGCGCGCCTGCGTGTTCCACGAGACGCCGAAAAGCGGGTCGGGTGGATTCGTCTGGTAGGCGTACTCGGTGATCCACAGCCGCATGCGCGGACCGTACAGCCGTGTCAGCTCTCTCAGCAGGACGTCGATGTTGCCGAGCGGTACGACCGTGATCGAGCGAACGCGCTGGTTCGGGGCGACGTGGCCCGTCGGCGAGTACGGGTGGTGCGAGTAGACGTCGAACCGGGCGCCTGCCTTCTTCATCTCCCGGAGGAAGAGGAGTGGCGCAACCGAGTCGCGCCGGCCGTTCCCGCGAAGCTTGCCGCGCGGGTTCGTCGCGCCGCAGGCGACGGTCTCCTTGACGCCGGCGCGCGAGCCCGCGACGTGGACGCCGCTGACGACGGCGTTGCAGATGCGCGCGTAGATCGCCGGGCTGGCGATGACGTATCTGTTCCGGACCTTGCGGAACTGCGGGAGCAGGAAGTTCGGGGCATTCGGCTCGTTCCACGCGAGCCACTTGTTGACGCGCGGCAGCAGCGACTGGCCGGGCGGCGTGAACTTGCCCGAATAGCGCGTGGCGGCGGCAATCGCGAAATTGCGGAGGGCCGAGGACTTCGTGGGGGCGTACTTCGCGCCCTTGCCACCGTTCGCCCACCCGGGCGTGGCGATGATCGAGAACAGCACCTCGATGTTTCGCTCGGCCGCGAGCCGCGCCGCGCGGTCGTACCCCGACCAGTCGTACGCGGGATCTTCGTGATTGGCGGCGTTCGCCGGTCGCGTCCTCGCGACCCGGTCCCAGTACATGTTCAGGCGCAGCGTGTCGACGCCGAGCTCCTGGAGCATGTCGAAGCCCGACGTGTCGTTCGAGTAGAGCGTGCTCGCCTCGTCGTAGATCCCGACTTTGCTGCCCGGCGCTGCCCCGGCCGTGGTCGCGGCCGCGAGCGTGACCAGGGTGAAACCGAGGAGCAGGAAGATCCTCACAGCCGTCCGAGGATAGAGCACGCGTTGTGGGCCAGAGGCGATATGCACGCAATCCTCAAGATGTTCTTACAGTTGCCTTTCCTGCGCTAGACGAGGACAGCCCGCAGACTCGGCGCGCGTTTGCTCGTGTGGTCGCGACGGGCGCCGATTCCCTAGCCGGGAGACTACGCGCTCAGCTGCAGCCGTGGCATGAGCTCGGCTAGCAAGGCAAATCGCGATCGCGCGGCGAGACGTTCGCCGTCGTCTGTGGCCAGGGGATCCCGAGATCGGGATCGTCCCAACGGCAGCCGAGCTCGTCAGCGGGGTCGAAGTAGTGGGTGACGGCGTAGACGTGAATCGCGTGCTCGGGAAAGAAGAAGCCGTGCGCGACGCCGTGCGGAATCGACGCCGCCACGGGTGCTCCGCGCTCAGCTCGAGACAGCACGAGGACGAGACGTGTCCCGGGCGGAGGTCGGCCAATCCGAGCACAAGCCGGCCGCTCGCGACGGTGAGGTAGTCGTCGTGACGAACGTGCACGTGCACACCGCGAAGCACGCCGGCCTAGGAGGAAACGACGTTCCATTGGATCGGCGTGACCGCGGTTGGCCAGCATTCGCGGAAGAGCTCGGTGAAGACGCCACGGTCGTCGGCATGCGGCGTCAGCGCTGTGAGCACTACTCCCTCGGGGAGAACCCCGGAGATTTCGACGCCGAGCGGCGCCAGCTGCTCGGGCCTTGCGATCACGGGCGGATCCTGAAGGGACGCTTCGGGCAACGCGATGAGGTCGTGCGCCTCCGCGATGAGCTCGACGATCGCCGCGCCCTCGGCGCGGTGCTCACCGGTGGCTCGCCGCCGCGGAGGTGGTCTACGAACGCTCGCAGCTCGGCAAGCAGCGGCAGCTCCCCGGCAATCGGAAGCCGCGTAGGCTCCCCCGCGGTGGTCCCGAGCGGCTAACGAGGAGAGAGTCTGCATAGCCGCCGTCGAGGACGGCGCAGCCCTCCTCGCCGATGAGCCGTAGCTCGCGTCGGCTGCTGGGCGCGGAAGTGGACACCTCCAGACTGACCCACGGGGCGTCGCCGAGCAGCACGGTCGCTCCGACGAGAGCTCCGCGAATCACCTCGGGCGCCGCTACGCGGGGCGCCGGGAGGTAGCCGAAGATCTCGAGCACGATCGCGAGGTCATGCGGGAGGTATGTCCAGAGCGGGTCGACGTCGAGATGGTGATCACCCCAGGCGACCCGTCGCGCGACGATCCCGACCGGCGCGCCGAGGTGACCGGCGCGAAGCAGGCGGGCCAGCTCCTGGACGCCGGGGTGGTAGCGCCACTTGTCCATCACGAAGAGCTGTTGCGGATGGGCGTTCGCGATCCGCCGCGCGTGGCGGGCGTCGTCGCAGAGCGGCTTCTCGACGAAGACCGGCACTCCGCGCGCCAGCGCAACCTCGAAGAGCTCGGTGTGGGTCGAGGTCGGAGTCGCGACGATCACGCCGTCGAGCGCAGGAAGCTCGGAGAGATCGGCCACGATTGTGCTCGCCCCTCCCGATCGGGCGCGCTCGCGGCTTGCCTGGGAGCGGGCGACCACGGACACGTCGCAGCCGAGCACGCGCAGATCGCGCAGAATCAGCGCACCCCACCGCCCGCAGCCGACGAGGCCGACGACGGGAGCGTTCATCCTGGATACGGGCGAATGGGTCATGGCTCCTCGAGAAGGAACTACGCTACCGCGTGGCCGCGATCCGGTTTCGATCCGATTCCGAGCCGGTGCTGACGCAGATCGTGCTCATCCGCGGCGATGCCGTCGCTGCGGAGCGCTGTCTCGTCGCTCTCGCTGCGGCAGAGACGTCGGATGTTCCCTCCGAGACCGTGGTCGTGGTGGTCGACCCCGACGCCGCTCTGCGCCAGCTCGCGGCCCGGCTGGAAGGGGCGCGCCGGTTCCAAGCGGAGGTGGACCTCGGCAGTGCGGCGTCGTGGAATCTCGGCCTGACGGTGGCACGGGCGCGCTGGGCGGCGATCGTCCACGAGGACACTGAGGTTACGCCGGGATGGCAATCGGGCCTGCTCGCCTGCGCGGCCGCCAACCCCCGCGCCGGCGGCGAGCGGTGCGCGCCGCGGCGGGGGACGGAGCTAGCGCAGATCCTTGTTGGATTCCATGTCGAGCCACATCGCAAACAGCGTGAACTGCAGCCCGGAGATGACGAGAAGGGCGACGAGCACGATCGTCGCGACCGGGATCGGGTTGCCGACGATGCGAAATGCCGTCTCGACGGCTCCGAGCACCAGTCCAGACACGAGGAGCAGCATTCCGAGCACGTACAGCAGCACGAGTGGATGGAAGTCGCGGAAGACGTACTTCTCGCGCATGCGCCACCAGAAGCCCTTGAGCAGGAGCCACGAGATCGACGGCACGACGCTCCAGATCCGGATCCCGCTCTCCTCGCCGATTCCGTAGATCGGCCGCGACGGGAAATCGCGGACGCGCCGGTTGATCACGTTCAGGTGGACGAGGAGGTCGTTCGGAAAGCCGTAGCGCGGGTACAGCCGATCGAGGTCGAGCTCTCGCAAGGTGTCGAGGCTCACGGCCGTGTAGCCGGACTGCGAGTCTCCCACGTGCCAGTAGCCCGAGGCGATCTTCGTGAGGACGGAGAGGATCGCGTTGCCGACGTAGCGGGAGAACGGGATCACCTTGACCGCCTCGCCCGTTACCAGCCGGTTCGCCTTTGCGTAGTCGCAATCGCCACGTGCAACGGCTCCGGCGAGCGTGGCGAGATCGTCGGGATCCATCTGCCCGTCCCCTGCCATCACGCACGTCACGTCGATCTCTTCCTCGATCGCGCGCCGGTAGCCGGTGACGATCGCCGCGCCGACGCCGGCGTTCCGCTCGTGCGAGATCACCTCGACGCGCCCGTCGGCACCGTTCGCGACCGAGGCGGTGCCGTCCGTCGACGCATCGTCGACGACGTAGATGCGGTCGACGAAGTCCGGGATGTCGGCGATCGTCTGCCCGAGGAGCCGCTCCTCGTTGTACGCGGGCACGACGACGGCAACCGTCGTGCTCTCGAGCAGCGCTTCAGTCCGATCCCGCTTCGTGATCTCCTGCAGGACCGGCTGGCGCGCCGGCTGCGGCCGCTTCGCAACGCTCACGCGCTCGGACTGTACCAACGTGGGTTGACGGGACGCCCCGACGATCGGACCCGCGTGACCGGTGACAGTCACCGTCCGACGATGGTGCTGCCGGCCGACCGTGCTAGCGTAATTGCCTCGAAGCGGATGGCCGAGCAGCCCGTCATCGACGTCGAGCGCCTCGTCGACGAGCTGCGGGAGCGCCTTGCGGTGCAGCGCGCGACCGGTGCCTACGCCGACGACCTGTCGGCGATCCTCCTCGACGTTGGCCCGAGTCGGGACCACAAGTCCGATTCCGGCCGGAGCTCGGGTTCTCGTCCAAGCCGGTCGTGGGACCCGTCATCACCGGCGTGAAGCAGCTCCAGTTGCGCCTGCTCCACTACGTGCTCAAGGATCTCGCCGATCAGACCGATGCCGCGATCGGCCGCGTGGAGATACAAGCCGTGGACGCACTTGCTCGCGCGAGGGGGGCCGAGGAACAGGCCGAGCAGCTCGCGCATCGCGTTGCCGCGCTCGAGGAAGCGCTCGCTCGGTTCGATCGTGGTACGGGCGCTGAGCCCGCGAACCCGCCCTGATGCGCCTGCTCTGGGTCGTTCCTCGATAGGACGGGAGTGCAGCTGTAATCCCGCCCTGGCTTCCGCCGGCCATTCGTGTTCGCCGCCGGTGTCGTTCTCGTCACCGGCTTCCAGCTCGTCGCTCTGACGGACAAGACCGACGCTCGCCTCGACGATCACAAGCCGCGCTCACAGCTGCCGCCGGGCTGTCCGACTCGAGAGATGCTTGCGCCTGAGTCCTGTCGGACGCCGTCAGGGCGATGCAGTCTGCCGGGCGCTGATTGCGGTTGATCGGTCACACGAAGCACGGCGCGCTGTGTCGGGTCGAGCGCGTCGAACGACGCCACGCCGTCCTGCACCAGGGTGTGCGACACCTCCGCAACCCGCGGTGTCGGGCAACTGCACGGTGACCGAGAGCTCGAACTCGTCGCCCGGCGCCCGTCACCGGACAGCCACGTAAACCCAGCAGGTGGGTTGTCTCTCCGGCACCGAACTCGACGACGATCGCAGGCGCCAGGGACGTCAACAGCGATCTGAGGAAGTAGTAGTCGGCCGGCTGCAGATAGGCGCCTCCACACAACAGACCGTTCCGGCTCGTCTTCGGCGGCGGTACCGCGAGCGCCATTGAAACGACATCTTTGGGGTGGAGACGCACTGGGAGTCGTGCCAGAGTGCGTCGGTCTCCCAGGCGGCGACGAACGCACGAGACATGACGGCGGCGGTCGTCGTCCGGTGCGGATCGTCGGCACAGTCGTCTATCGGACGTGGAGCAGGCCCGACCGCGCAACGGCGCGCGCGGGTCGCATCGGCGAAACGCTCATGGCGTTGATATGGCGGGCAACGTCCAAGGGCAATTCGCCGAGGTATCGGTCGACATCCTCGATCCCCGCGAAATGGACGAGGTGGAGCAATTCCTGCGAGTCGTCATTGACGAGATTCGGGCCGCGGACGGTGGCGCACAGCGAACCGTCCGACCGACGAAGCCCTTGCCAGTTGAACGAGCGTTCGGACACGAAACGTACGGGGACGTCGGTGAGGTTCAGGTAGGCACACAGAACGTGGTTGTCGTGCAAACCACCGGGATGGATGTGGCGATCCCAAAAATTGGACGAGTCGACACGGTCGCGCAGGTCGTCGATGCATGGCTGCATCTTCGAACCGAAGAAGAGGACACCGCTGTTGATGTACCGCTGATTCTCGAGCTCAGGTGATCCTGGCCAAGGGTGGCGGCGGTCTTCGACGAATGGGGCACCCGGACAGGTCGTCGGCGGATGCCGCCAGGTACTCGTCCTGGTGCTCATGGAGTTCGTCCAGTCGCAGAAGAACGACGACGTCTGCGTCGAGGTAGACGAACGGCCCGCGCCGGATTGCATCGGCATAGGCCGCGAACTTGGCTCGTTTGACTCCGACCTGAGCGATCCTGTCGAGCTGATGCACGCTCGCGAGCGGATGTGGAAGCGCACGGAAGGCGGCGGGATCGTCAACGTACACAACGACGGTCGCTTCGGGATACACCTTCCGCAATGACGAGAGCAGCCGATCGATCAGCGGCCGGTAATCGGTGGTCGCAATTGTGATGAACCGGATGTCGCCGGATCCAGCCACTTGCGGAGGTCGAGCGTACCGCGCCTGCTGAACCAGCGCGATCCGACGCTGACTCCGCGAGTTCTGTGTCCCCACTGGCGGGATCCGCGATGAGAGCCTCCAGCGAGGGCGGGATTACAGTGTGAGGGTGCTGCGACGGGTCGCGAACGTGGTCGACACGTGTTCCTGGCCTGCTGTGCGGGAGCGATTCCGCGCCGTCGTCGAGCGGCTGGCCGCGTGAAAACCATCAACCAGGTTGTGTCGTCTGTAACACCGGGTGACGCCGTCAGCGATCAGGTGCTCGCCTGGCGGCGGGTGTTTCAGCGTTGGGGATTCCAAAGCGAGATCGTCGCCGGGCAGGTGCACCAGGACCTACGCGGCCTTGTCCATCGCCTCGCCGACGACGGCGAGGCGCTCATCGCCAAGGGCTCGGTCGTTCTCCACTACACGATCTGGTCTGGTGCGGTGGAGGCAGCGCTCCAGGCGGCCGGCCCCCGCGCGCTCTGGTATCACAACGTAACGCCGGGGGACCTCCTTCGCCCTTTCAACCCAGGGACCGCGGCGCTCTGCGACCAAGCGCGCCGTGCGCTGACCAATTTCAAGGGGCGCTTCGACGCGCTCATCGCCGTATCGTCGTTCAACGCCGCCGACCTCGTTGAGGCGGGACTCGGCCCCGTAGAAGTGGTGCCGCTTCTCCTCGACGTCACCAGAGTCACGCCGCGTGCCCGCCGAAACGGCAGCCCGGTGATCCTCTCTGTCGGCCGGATCGCCCCGAACAAGCGGCTCGAAGACGTCGTCAAGGTGTTCGCGCTCTACCAGAAATATCGAGAGCCCACCGCATCGCTTGTGCTCGTCGGCCCTGAGGACGGTTTCGAAAGCTACCGTACCGCGGTCGGGCGCCTCGTCGAGCGGGTCGGCGCCCGGCGCGTGCAATTTACCGGTCGGATCACGGCGGCCGAGCGCGATCAGTGGTACGCGCAGGCGTCCGCGTACCTCTGCATGTCCGTGCACGAGGGGTTCTGCGCACCGCTCATCGAGGCTTTGACGCACGGCGTGCCGGTCGTTGCGCGTAAGGCAGGCGCCGTTCCCGAGACGCTTGCGGGAGCCGGTCTGGTCATCGACGGTGAAGACCTGCCACTCTTTGCCGAGGCCTTACACGAGGTCGTATCGTCGCCGACGACGCGCACTGTGCTCGCGGGAGCCGCGAAGCGCCGCCTCGCCGAGCTGCGTCCGGAGGCCGTCGAGGCCCGGGCAGGGAGGCGCTGGGTCCCGTGTTGGTCCCGTGAGGTGTTAAGACCCGTTTCGCGAGTTCGCACGGCTTGCCATGGTCGGAGGAACATGCGCGCCACAGTCACCACGATCGTGCAGCGGGTCCGGCGCCGGTTCGAGCCCACGTACCGACGACCTGCGCCGCAGGATGTCTCCGACGAGCGCTCCGAGCTCGCGCGGGTCGGCACGACCTGGGAGCGACTGGCACAGATTGACCCGCTCTGGGCGGTCCTGAGCGAACCCGACAAGAAGGGCCGGCGGTGGGTGGCGGAGGAGTTCCTCGCGACCGGTGAGGCAGAGGTCGCCGCTCTGCTGGCCGACCTGGAGAGGCTCGGGTTCTCCGCGCACGGCGAGGCGGTCGACTTCGGCTGCGGTGCTGGTCGACTGTCGATCGCACTCGCCCGCCATTTCGAGCACGTGACGTCGATCGACATCTCTCCCACCATGCTGGCGATCGCCAAGCAGTTCGCCGGCAGCTCTCCGAGCATCACGTTCGTCCACAACGCACGACCGGACCTCGCGTGCCTCGCTGATTCGAGCGTCGATCTCGTCTACTCGAACATCGTGCTCCAGCACATGGACGCCCACCTGGCCGTCGGGTATCTGCAGGAATTCGCACGAGCCCTGCGGCCCGACGGCGTCCTCGCGTTCCAGTTGCCGTCGCACCTGCGCGACGACTTCCTTCCCAATGGCAACAACCTGACGCGATCCGCCCGAAGCGATGGTCGCACGAGTTGAGGTCGCCGACGTCCCGGCTGTTCTCGCGACGGGGACTGACGTGCATCCTTGGTGTGACGGTCGTCAACTGCAGTGAGGTGGAGTGGGAGCAGGATCTGTCGAACCAGCTCAACGTCGGCAACCATTGGCGCTCTGTTGACGGCGCGGACGACGTCCACGACGATGGGCGAACACGCTTGCCGGGTCGCACCCCACCCGGAGGACGAGTCGACCTCGATCTGACCGTGACGGCCCCGCAGGTGCCGGGCCGTTATGACCTCGTGATCGACGTCGTGCAGGAGAACGTCTCGTGGTTCGAGATCCGTGGCGCGGCGGTGGCGATCCGGTCAGTGCACGTCGTCGAGGAGGTGGACGCTGCGGCGCGCCGACCCTCGGCGGAGGAAGACCTGCCGGCATCGGCCGTGGACTACCCGGTGTTCATGATGCAGGGCATCCCCCGAGACGAGGTCGAGGATCTGCTCGCGCGCCTCAGTCTCGAACTGCTGCAGGTCGACGAGCATGTGACCGAGTGGTTCTCCTACCGCTACATCGCGCGGAAGCTACCCGCGACCTAGCGCTTTCCTGAGCGACTGGGTCCGGGTGTGAATGCTTGCCTCGGTGGCCCGGTGGACGGTCGCCGGTAGAGTTCGCCAGGCGTGTCCAGTGCGGGCGAGCCAGGCACACCGACCGTTCGGGTGTCGCCGCAGGTCATCGATCCCGGCGAGCTCGACGCTCGGATTCAAGACCTGCTGTCCGCTGTCGACACGACCGACCTTGACCTCGATCCGCCGCCGAGGCGGGTGAGCCGACATCCGTACCTCGAAGCCGGGCTGCGAGCGGAACGGCTCCACCAGCTCTGGGGCGCCGTCGTCACACCTGGCCTCTCGGCGGCGCACGGGCTGGGAGGATCCGCCCGGCGGGTGGTCCAGCGCGTCATTCGGAGAATCAGTCGGTGGTACGTGGAGCCGCGCTGGGACACACAGCGCGAGATCGACGCGGAGATGGCGCGATTCGCCACCGACGCGGTGCAGTCCATGCGACGGACCTATATCGAGCTCTGTGACGCGCGACGAGAGATCGACGAGCTGGGCCGGGTGCTCGACTCGCAGCGGCGTGCCCTCGCCCGCCTTCGCGACGAGCTCGACGATGACTTGGCGTCCCGCCTCGCGTTCGAGCGGGCCTCGGCCGTCGAGGTGGGCGAGCTTCGCGACGAGACGGTGGAACTGATGACTCGCCTCGGCGTTTCGTCGGCGCACGGAGCCGACTTCGACTACGTCGCCTTCACGGATCGCTTCCGGGGCGATAGCACCACGCTCGGGGCGATCCAGGCGGACTACGTCACCAAGTTCCCAGGCGCTAGCGAGCCCGGCGTGGTCGTCGATGTCGGGTGCGGGCGCGGCGAGATGTTGGAAGCCCTCCGTGCCGCCGGCCACGAGATTATCGGCATCGACCTGGACGAGAACATGGTGGCGGTCTGCCACGCAAAGGGCCTGCCGGTAGTGCGAGGCGATGGGATGACGTGGCTGGAGGGCTGCGAGCCGGGCACCCTGAAGGGGGTGTTCTCCGCACAGGTAATCGAGCACCTTCTCACGCCTGAACTCGAGCGGTTCCTACGGGCAAGCATGACCTCCCTTCGCCATGGCGGCGTGCTCGTGATGGAGACGATCAACCCGCGCAGCCTGCACGCACTCGCCAACCACTTCTTCGCCGATCTCTCGCACGTCCGCCCGATCCATCCCGAGACCTTGCGGTTCATGTGCGAGCAAGCCGGGTTCAGCGACGTCGCGCTCATGGAGTTGTCGCCACATCCGGCCGTCGCGGAGGCCGCACGGCTTGGCGACGAGGCGGTGGACACGACCGTGCGCCACCTCGTCGACAGTGTCTTCGGCTACCAGGATTACGCGATCGTGGCGACCAAACTCGATCGCTGATGGTTCGCCGAATCGATCAGTTCCACTCTGGCACAGCCTTCGGTGACGCCGTCACGCAGCAGATGTTCTTCCTGCGCGATCGGCTGCGGGTACTCGGCTACGAATCGGACATCTACGCCGAGCACATCGCACCGACGCTGGCTACCGAGGTGTGCGACATCTTCGACTACGCCGGCTCGGCCTCCGACCTGCTGTTCGTTCACCACTCCATCGGTCATTCTGCGTTCGATCACCTGATCTCGGTGGCAACTCCGCTCGTCACCGTCTTCCACAGCATTACTCCGGCCGCGTTCTTCCACGATCCGGGGATGCGGCACACGTCCGCGTCGGGCTTCAGCAGCTCCGGGAACTCAGCCGGCGGTCAGTGCACGGGATCGCCGTCAGCAACCACAATCGGAAGGAGATGCTCGACGCCGGCTTCGCCGATGCCGACGTCATCCCCGTCCGCACAGAGTTCAAGGCCGCGCGCGCCGCTCGGGCGGACGGATCGAGCTCCCGTGACTGGCTCTTCGTGGGTCGAGTCGCACCGAACAAGCGCCAGGTCGACGTCGTGCGCGCGTTTGCGGCGTACTCACCACGCCTTCGACGACCACTCGAATCTGACGCTTGTGGGCGATACCTCGTGGGTCGACTACGTGGACGAGGTCACCGACGAGGTGAGGCGACTCGACGTCGAGCACGCAGTGCGCATAGCTGGCAAGGTCAGCGACGAGGAGCTGTGGGCCGCCTACTCCAGCGCAGGTTTCTTCGTCTCGATGAGCGAGCACGAGGGGTTTGGCGTCCCGCTGCTCGAGGCGATGGCAGCCGGGCTTCCGGTGGTCGCCCGAAGTGCAGCAGCGGTACCGGAGACGATGGGCGGTGCCGGGTTCCTCGTCGAGCGAGCCGACTACTGGACAGTTGCAGCCCTCGCCCACGCACTCGCAACGGACGCGCCGCTCCGCGACCGCGTTCGCGCGCACCAAGATCGACGGCTGCAGCGGATTGAACAGTTCGACGTGGACCGCGCGCTCCGCAAAGTGATCGAGCGCGCGACTCACCGGCGACACCCGGTCACCGTACAGCTGCAGGGGCCGTTCGAGACCAGCTACAGCCTGGCCGTGCTCAACCGGGAGCTGGCCGTGCGCGCTCAGCTCGTACGAGGACCTCGACGTGAGCATCTACGCCACGGAGGGCCCCGGCGACTACGCGCCACAGGAACGAGACCTTGCCGCCCACCCCCGCGCTGCAGCATTGTGGGCCAAGAGTCCAGCGGAGCCGTATCCCGACGTCGCGATCCGGCAGATGTACCCACCCCGCGTCAACGACTCGCTTGCGGCGATGACGTTCCAGTACTTCGGCTGGGAGGAGAGCGGACTGCCGGAGGCGTATGTGCAGGAGTTCAACCGTCATCTCGATGGCATCGGCGTGATGTCCCAGTTCGTCGCCGACCTCCTGCGTGACTCGGGCGTTGTGGTGCCGATCGAGGTGGTCGGCGTCGGTGTCCACCGGCCGGAGCGAGGCCCGGTCGACGACCTGCCCGAGCTCGCAGGTGCACGCGGGTTCCGCTTCCTCCACATCAGCGCCGCGTTTCCGCGCAAGGGAGTCGACTTGCTGCTGCGCGCGTACTTCGACGCGTTCACGGGCGCCGACGACGTCAGCCTGGTGCTGAAGACCTATCCGAACCCGCACAACGAGGTCGAGAGCGATCTACGACACGTCACCGCCAGCAGCACTCCTATCCGCCAGACGTTCGCTGGATCGATCGCGACCTTTCGGCAGAACAGGTAGCCGGCCTGTACCACCTGGCTCACAGCTACGTACATCCGGCTCGTGGGGAGGGCTTCGGTCTACCGGTCGCCGAAGCAATGCTGGCCGAGGTTCCGGTGATCTCGGTCGCTGCGACCGGGCTCGCAGACTTCGTCGGTGAACACACCGCCGCGACCATCCCGTACACGATCGCGCCTGCGCAGTCGCACCTCAGCGTGCCGGGATCGACATGGGTGGAGCCAGACGCCGGAGCGCTGGCTGACGCAATGCGCGATGCCTTCGTCGGCAACGATTCCCAACGGCGCAACGAGCGGGTCGCCAGAGCCAAGGAACTGATCGAGCGCCGCTTCTCCTGGCCGGCTGTTGCCGATCGCTGGAGCAGGTTCATCGCCGTACGGCGCCAGTGCCGTCCCGGAATCAAGGTCGCCATGGTGACCTCGTTCAACACGCGATGTGGCATCGCCGAGTACACGCGGGCACTCGTGGATGGCCTGGCGAACTTCGTCGATGCCGATATGTACGCAGATCGCGATGCGACGCCGATCGACCCGTACTGGAGGAGTCGGTTTCGCGGACATGGCACCAGGGCATCCACGACGATCTCGACGACCTCCACCAGGCGCTCGATCGGTCTACGGCCGAGATCGTGCACGTTCAATACAACATGGGGTTCTTCAGCGCTCGGGCGCTTCAACAGCTGATCCTCCGCGAACGCCGGCCCGTCGTCGTGACCCTGCACCGGACTTCAGACCTACCGATCCACGACCGAGTGCTGTCCCTCCGCGATGCCCGTGACGGCCTGCGGCGGGCCGCGCATGTGATCGTCCACCAACGCGCCGATGTCGAGCATCTCCGTGCGATCGGCGTCACGGAGAACGTCTCGCTCATCCCCATCGGTTGCGATCCACCTAGCCGTCTGGACATGCGAACGATGCGCACCGCCCACGCCGTGGATCAGGACGCCAAGGTCGTGGGGACCTTCGGGTTCCTCCTCCCCCACAAGGGTACGTTGGAGCTCATCCGCGCCGTCGCTGAGGCTGCGCGACGGTGGCGACGACGTCCGGCTGCTCGCCGTCACGGCATTGCATCCGAATCCGTCCTCATCGAGCTACCATGATCGATGCCGGTCCGAGATCGAGTTGCTCGGCCTCGAGCACTTCGTGAGCCTCAAGTCGGAGTACGTGTCCGACGGGGTCGCCAAAGAGCTCCTCGCGGCGTGCGATGTCATCGCATTGCCATACGGTGAGACACTCGAGTCGTCGAGCGCCGCGCTGCGTTCAGTGCTCCCGGTCGGAAGACCCATCGTCGTCAGCGAGATGCCGATCTTCGACGACGCCCGGAATGCGCTCAGCCATGTCAGCTCGCCGGTCGACGTCGACGAGTTGGCCCGTGAGCTGCGCCGGCTGCTGCGCTCGGAGACCAGCGCCGACAAGTTAGGACGGGCTGCCGAGCAGTTCTGTCGCACAAACTCCTGGTCGGCCACGGCAGCTCGCACGCGTGCGCTGTACGAGCAGCTGGTGCGTGTCGAGCTCGAGGACTACCGGGACGCTCACCCGACCGAGGTCATCGGGATGCGTTGACGACGATGTTCTCTAGGGTCAGAGATGCCGTCACGTCCCGATGCCGGTCGAATGAAGAGGTAGCGGCTTCCATCACCGAGTCAGGGACTGATCCATCGCGCCGTGGTAGTGAAAGGCTTGCTACACCTGAGGACATCTGGGCTTGCTTTCGCTTACTGCTGCGACGAGAACCGTCATCGGCTGAGTGGATCGGCCACTCGTCGCATGCCGGCATGCCGCTCGACGATGTGGTGACGGCGTTCCTGACGTCACTCGAGTTCAAGCTCGGTCACGCCGATCTCGTGACGTCTGATCTCGAGCTCGTCGAGATCGATGACCGGAAGATGTATGTGTACGCAGATGACGCCGGTATCAGCGCAATGCTTCGAGCGGGCCCATATGAACCAGATGTGACAGCGTTCGTTGTGTCCCGGCTACAGCCAGGACACATATTTGTCGACATCGGCGCGAACCTGGGCTATTTCTCGCTGCTCGCTGCGACGGTCGTCGAGCATGGTCAAGTCATCGCGGTCGAGCCTTCAAACCGCAACGTAATGGCACTTCGCACCAGCATCCGCGCGAACGACCTCACCAACATCCAGGTGCTGAACGTCGCAGCCTCATCGACCTGGCAACTGCTTGCATTCGGAGTGAGCGGAACCAACGGGATCACGGGCGCGCTCGCCTCAGACGACACTAATATCGAGGTAGTGCAGGGCATACCACTGGACGATGCGCTGCAGATCGACCGACTCGATGTTGTGAAGATTGACGTGGAGGGCGCCGAGTTCCAAGCACTGTCAGGGTTGCGCTCACACCTGGTTCAGTTTCGGCCGACAATTGTCTCGGAATTTTCGCCATCAGCGCTGCAGGTTGTTTCGGGCGTGGCGGGCGAGACGTACCTGAACTTCCTGTTCGACCTCGGATATACCGCTGCCGTCCTGAACCCTGACGGCACGCTGGGAATGTCGGTCGAGGATGCCCAACCGATCCTTCGAGCCTTCGAGGACACTGGAGCTGAGCACATCGACGTCGTATTCGAGAGCCGCTCAACAGCCTAGGACCTGTCGGCTGCGCTCTGCAGCCGCTCGGATGCCCCACGCCGCCAGCACGCGGCGATGGAGAACCGAGGGCGTGCGCCCGTCCCGCATGACGTCGGTCTCAGCCTCGACGTCCACTTGCACGAGATGAGACCACGACTGAGACCGATCGACGACGGATACCGCTATCTAGCTGGGATGATGCGTCGGCTCGATGGTCCAGGCCGATGCCAGTCGATCCGACCGAGCCATCGGGAGCGGTCTCCGCGAACCACCTGATCGTGCGCAGCACGCCGTCCTCCCAGGAGAGCCGCGGCCGCCAGCCCGTGAGCTCGGTCAGGCGGGTCGAGTCGCATCGCAGCGCCATCACGTCGCTTGCGCCAGGCCGGAAGCGCTCCGCTTTGCTTACGAGCTCGCGCTTCGGCCAGAAACCCTCCTCCTCGCCGATTCGCAGGATGAGCGCGGCCCACGCGCCGATCGCGATGTGCTCTCCCTGGCCGAAGCAGTAGACGTCGCCCGGACGACCGTGTATGCCAACGAGCAGATGCGCCCGCACGCTGTCGCCGCAGTACACGAAGTCCCGCTCCGGCTCTAGATTGCCGATCTCGACGACATCGCGCTCGAGTGCCTGGGTGATGATGGTTCCCGTGATGTAGCGCGGGTTCTGACGGGGGCCGTATGTATTGAACATCCGCGTCACGACAGCCGGCACGCCGTACGCGTCGTGGAAGTTCACGGTCAGGAAGTCCGCCGCCAGCTTGGACGTTGCGTACACGGACTTCGGGTTCAGCGGCGATTCCTCGTGCAGGACGAGCCCGCCGTCGTCGTCGAACGAGTGGCGCGCGCGCGCTCCGTCGCGGACGTTTCCGTACTCCTCCGACGTACCTGACGTCGAGAGCTTCTCGAGCTCGACCCCGTGATCGACGATCGATTGGAGGAGGTTCAGCGTGCCCAGCACGTTCGTCGTCAGCGTCTCGTAGGGACGCAGCCAGGACTCCCCGACATGCGCCTGGGCGCCAAGGTGGAAGACGAAGGGCGGATCGGACGCGGACGCCAGTGCCTTGACCGCACTGTCGACGGCGAGGCGATCCGTGAGGTCTCCCCAGTGCACGGATACGTCCTGGCGGAGATGGCCGATGTTGTGCAGAGCGCCGCTCGACGTGGCGCGCACGAAGACGTGCACGCGCGCTCCGAGCCGCACGAGCGCCTCCGTCACGTGCGAGCCCATGAAGCCGTCGGCACCCGTGACGAGCACGGTGCGGCCAGCGTAGGCATCTCCGACGTCCTCGTTGAGCGCGGCGAGGTCGTCGGCGCGCAGCGTCTCGTCGCTCCCGGCCATGACTGGAGATGATGGTAGCCCAGCGCGCGGTACGATCAAGCGCGTGTCCGGGCCTGCCCTGATCACAGGCATAGCAGGGCAGGACGGCTCTCTTCTCGCCGAGCTTCTTCTGGAGCGCGGCTACGAGGTCATCGGCGTCGTTCGAGATCTCGAGAAGCCACGGCCGAACCTCGAAGCGTTCGAAGCGCAGCTCGAGCTTTCTGATCTCGACGTCACGGACAGCCAGACCACTGGTCGCCGCGTTAGAACGATGGCAGCCGAGCGAGGTCTACAACCTTGCCGCCGTGACGTTCGTACCCCATGCGTGGGAGGATCCGCTCGCCGTGGCACGCGTCGGCGTGGTCGCGTTCACGTCCCTGCTCGAGGCGATTCGGCGCGTGAGCCCGTCCACTCGGGTCGCGCAGGCGTCCTCGGCCGAGATCTTCGGAGAGCCGAGACACTCACCGCAGAACGAGAGCACGCGGATCGCGCCCCTGACCCCCTACGGGATTGCCAAGGCGTATGCCCACTTTCTCACGGGCGCGTACCGCGGAAAGCACGGTCTGCATGCCTCCTCCGCCATCCTCTTCAACCACGAGTCGCCTCGCCGGCCGGTCGAGTTCGTCACCCGCAAGATCACGCAGGCCGCGGCACAGGCGAAGCTGGGTCGCCTGGATCAACTGACGCTCGGCAGTCTCGACGCACGGCGCGACTGGGGAGACGCCCGCGACCATGTCCGTGCAATGTGGCTCATGCTCCAGGCCGACGAGCCCGGCGACTACGTCGTCGCTACGGGCGAATCGCACTCCGTCGGTGAGCTCGCAGAGCTCGCCTTCGGTTACGTCGGGCTCGACTGGCGGGAATACGTGCGTACCGATGAGGCTCTCGAGCGTGGCAGGACCGGAGCGCCCGAGCTTGTCGGCGACGCATCGAAGGCACGGCGGTGCCTTGGCTGGGAGCCCAGCGTCGGCTTCGAGGAGCTCGTGCGAACGATGGTAGACGCGGATCTCGAACGACTTCGGAGCGGAGCCGAGCGCTCCCGGCCGGCGAGCAGCGAGCCATGATCGCCGTCGACGAGAAGCTCGAAGCTGCTCCGCTGCCGATCCATCGCTCCCGTCCGCGCGGGATGGGCCGGACGCTGCGTGAGGTCTGGACGCATCGGGAGCTGCTCCGCATCCTGACCTGGCGCGAGGTCCGAATGCGCTACAAGAGCTCGCTGCTCGGGATCGTGTGGTCCGTCCTGAACCCGCTCGTCCTGATGTGCGTCTACTGGTTCCTGTTCACGATTGCCTTCCCGTCGGACGTCATCCCGCGCCTACCCGCGTACATGCTGCTCGGCCTCGTCGCCTGGAACTTCTTCGCGATCGGAATCATGAGCGCGTCGACGAGTTTGCTCGCCAACGCGGGCATCGTGACTCGCGTTGCGTTTCCGCGCCAGCTCGTGCCCCTCTCCATGGTCGCGCACGCGTTCGTCAACTTCCTCATCGGCTGCGTGATCGTGATCCCGTTCCTCGTGATCACTCGGTCGGCGCCGGGCATCGAGACCATCCAGGTCGTTCCGCTCGTCCTCCTCTTCGTGATCTTCGTCGCGGGGATCGCCTTGCTCCTGGCCGCCGGCACGGTCTTCTTCCGCGACGTGGAGCATCTGGTCGGCGTGCTCCTCTTCCCGCTCTTCTTCGCCACGCCCATTCTGTGGTCGTTCGAGTCGCTCGGCATCGAGGGTACCCGGAAGACCATCCTGTTCTTCGTCAACCCGGTGACGCCCTACGTGGCAGGCTTTCGGACGATGTTCTACGACCCGCAGTGGCTCACCGGGTGGGTCTGGGCCTACATGGTGGTCGGAGCGGCGGCGGCGTTGTTGCTCGGGCTCTGGGTGTTCTCGCGCGTCTACGACGAGCTGCCGGCCGAGCTATGAGCCAGCAGTCTGCCTCCAGCCTGCGCCCAGGAGAGATTCGCGTCGCCGATCTCTGGCGACGCTATCGGCTGACGCGGGAGCGCAACGCGACCCTGAAGGAGACAGTCCTGAGGCGGCGCCGTGTGACGGGTGAGGACTTCTGGGCGCTCCGGGGCGTCTCGTTCGACGTCTCGCCGGGGACGGGCCTGGGCGTCATCGGCGTGAACGGCTCCGGCAAGACGACCCTCCTCAAGGTCATCGCCGGTGTGCTCGGGCCCAGCCATGGGACGGTCGACGTGGGCGGATCGATGGCATCCCTGCTCGATCTCGGCTCGGGCTTCAGTCCGGAGTTCACGGGTCGCGAGAACATCTACTTGAACGCGGCACTGCTCGGTATTCCGAACAAGGCCGTCGACCGCCGCCTGGACGAGATCGTCGACTTCTCGGGGCTCGGCTCCTTCATCGACCAGCCCGTGCGGACCTACTCCACGGGCATGATGCTTCGCCTCGCCTTCTCTGTCGCCGTCACCGTCGAGGCGGAGATCCTGCTGCTCGACGAGGTGCTCGCCGTCGGGGACGAGGCCTTCCAGAAGAAGTGCCTCGGCAAGATGTTCGAGCGTCGGGCCGGCGATACGACGATCGTGTTCGTCAGTCACGACACGAGTGCGGTGCAGCTCATCTGCGATCAGGTCATCCTCCTCGAGCAAGGGAGAGTCATCGCGAATGGCAAAGCGGCGGAGGTCGTCGCCCGCTACCACGAGAGCCTCAGCGGGGCGGTACCAACGCCGGCACAAACCAGCGAGATTCCTGCCCCTGACGTGCCCGCCGATGCACCTCTCGGCGCCCTTCCGGAGACGCGGTCCTGGGGCAGCGGGCGCGTGCGGATCGAGAGCGTGCGGCTACGCAACGAGCGCGGCGAGGTGACGACGTCGTTCCTGGGATCGGCGCAGCTGCGTGTCGAGGTGGACTACGCCTTCGACGATCCGGCCGCCGACGAGCCGGATTTCGCCGTGAGCGTGAGCCAGCTCGACGGCGATCTGCTGTTTGCCGCTCACAGCACCTTCGACGACGCGGAGATGGAGGTGCTCCGTCCACGCGGGACCGTCGCGCTCGTCGTTCCCGAGCTGCCCTTGCTCCAGGGCAGGTTCGTATTCTCCGTCAGCGTCTCGTCGAAGCACGGGAGCGAGGTCTACCACTCGCTCGAACGGTGGCTCGAGTTCTCGGTTTTCGCTCCGACGAGAGGAGAGGGCCCTGTTGCGCTTCGCCACCGCTGGGAGCTGTCACCCGCGGCGGATCCGGCAGTTGCGACGGCCACGCTCAGGCGCTAGCGGCGCCGCTATAGCCGTGCAGCACCGACTCGGCGCACGCACGCCACGTGAACGAACCGGCATGCCTCCGTCCTGTCTTCGGGTTCTGCGCCGCCGCGCAGCGCAGCTTCGATCGCCACCGCAAACGCCTCCGGGCTCGTCGGGTCGGCCCGGCGCGCCACCGCTCCGCACGCCTCGTCGAGCGAGGGGTGCGACGAGCAGACCACGGGTGTCCCGCTGGCCATAGCCTCGACGACGGGCATTCCGAATCCCTCGAACTTCGACGGGTAGGCGAACACAGCGGTGCCGCGGTAGAGCTCTGCGAGCCGCGCATCGTCGACGAAGCCGAGCTCGAGGACACCGTCAGCCTGGAGATCTGGTTGCTCGCCCCAGCCCCGAGCGCCGACTACCGCGAGCTTGAGGTCGCCGTACGAGCGCCGCACGAGCCGGAACGCGTCGAGGAGCGTCTGGAGGTTCTTCCGCGGCTCGTGGGTGCACACGGTCAGCACGTACGGCCCGCCGAGATCGGCACGAGGCCCGTCCGGCCGAAACCGCGGATCGATCCCCGGGTAGGCGACCACCGTTGGCGGGCAGCGCTCGCCGAGATGCTCCTCCACGTCGCGGCCGGTGTAGCGCGAATTGACGAACACCACGTCGCACTCGACGCTCGCGCGGTACTTCGCTCGGTGCATGCGTCGCGTTTGCTGCGTCACCCACTCTGGATGGCGGATCGGGACGAGGTCGTGGATCGTCGTCGCACGGAGCCCGTCGCGCTGAGGCGGGTACATCCAGTCCGAGAAATGGAAGACGTCGAACTGTCCGACGAAACGCTCCACTGCTGGACGCCCAGCCCGGCTCCACGCGACGCGCCAGGCGTGGGCGCGCGGAAGCGTGGTGAGGATGCAGTCGATCGGAAGCCCGCTGAGCGTCTCGCGGATCCGCTTCGCGCCGCGCGGACCGACCGGGGCAAACGCGACAATCTCGTGCCCGGCCTCGGCGCCGACCTCGGCGAGGCCGGCGACCATGCCGCGGATGTAGTTCCCGATGCCCGTTCGCGGGAGCGAGAGCGGGCTCACGTCGATCACGATACGCATGGCCCCGAGCAGACACTACGGAATCCGTTCAAGCGCAGAACTCGATTCACGTAGTGGCCGGTCGCCGTCGGAGCTCACGCGCATGTGCCATCGTGATCGGGTTCGATCTGCTCAGCGCAGCCGGAGTCGTTGTCCCTTGAGTCGGCTCACATCGCCGCGTCGCTGATGGACGGCACCGAGATTCTCGCCGTCGCCCTCTACGTACCCCTGCTCCTGGCTGCTGCCGTGGCCGTGTGGCGGCGGCCCGTGGTCGCGCTCTACCTGTTCGTCTTCGGCCTCGCCGTCCACAACATCGTCATGGCCTCGCTGTACGAGGCGGGCGTGCGCGGGCTCACGCTCGACGCGATCGCGGCGTGGAAGGAGATCCTGCTCGTGGTCGCTCTCCTTGCGGTGTGCGTCCGGGCGCGCGGCTTGCCGTTTCGACCTCAGCTCGTGGACGCGCTCGCCCTGGCGTTCGCAGCGGTGGTCGTCGTCTATGCGGTCTTGCCGCAGTCGGTGCTCGACGGTGAGGCGAGCGCCGAGGGCGTCCTCCAGGGTCTCAGGCACGCGATCGTGCCGGTGCTGGCGTACGCGCTCGGGCGCTCGCTCGGTCTCGGCGCGCGAGAGCTCCGCCGCCTCGGGTACGCGGTCGTCGGCGTCGCGGCGCTGCTCGCGGTCGGCGGGATCGTGGAGCTGTACACGGTGCCGCTCGACTGGTGGCGCGAGTCAGGCGCGCCGGGCTGGTATCGGGACCAGCTCGGTTTCGACTACGACGGGCCGTCGGGCCTGCCCGAGAACTTCGTGTTCAACCTGGGCGAGGGCGAGTACGCGCGCCGGCTCGTGTCGTCGTTCCTCAGCCCGCTGGCCAGCGGCTACCTGCTCGCCGTCGCGCTGCTGTTCGTCGCGACGTTCCCGACGCTCGCGACCATCGCGGCGGCGCCTCTGCTGCTCGCGGCGCTCCTGCTGACGCATTCCCGCTCGACGCTGATCGCGCTCGCCGGCGGCCTGGTCGTGCTCGCGCTCGTGAGGCGCCGCTGGTGGCCTGCGATCGCGGCGCCCATCCTCGTCGGGGTCGCGGTGGCGTTCGTCGCCAACTTCGCCGCGGTCGTGCCCGAGGGGAGGTTCACGGCCGAGGACCTCGGGCTGGTCTCGGGCGGCTCGGTCACGGAGGAGGCCGGCGAGGCGTTGAGCCTGGGCGAGCCCTCGCTCTCGAGCCATCTGCGCGCGCTGCGCGACGGCTTCGAGCGAGTCGGGGCGCACCCGCAGGGCTACGGGCTCGGCAACGCCGGCAGCGTCGCCGTTCGAACGGACACCCCGTTGCTCGCCGGCGAGTCGACCTACGCCGAGCTCGCGATCGAGATCGGCGTGGTCGGGCTCGCGCTGTTCATCGCCTGGAACGGCGCCCTCCTGGTGGCACTCGCCCGACAGGGCAGACAGGTCGCCGTCGCCGCCTGGCTCGCCGCTGCCCTTGCGACCGTGCTCGCGCTCGCCGTTCAGACGGACGTGCTCGGCGTTCCCTGGCTCGCCTTCTGCCTGTGGGCGTTTGCCGGGTCGGCGGTGCAGCTCGCAGGGGCCGAGAGGGCCGTGCTGGGCGGAGACGTCATCCGGCCCTCCGCTGAACCGGTGCCTGGGCTCGTGTCCCCCGCGGCTGCAGCGCCTCGTGGTAGACGGCCATCGTCGCCTCCGTGACGCGCTCCCAGGAGCAGTACGCGGCGACGTGAGCCCGTCCCGCCTCGCCGAGCCGGCGGCGGAGGTCGCGATCGGCTAGCAGCCGCTCGAGCGCGGCGCGAAGGCCGTTCACGTCGCCGGGAGCGACGAGGAGCCCGGTGCGCTCGTGGGTCACGAGGTCGAGCAGGCCTCCGACGGCCGAGGCGACGACGGGCTTCCCGTGCGCCATGGCCTCCGCGCACGCCAGGCCGAACCCCTCCCGGTGCGAAGGACAGGCGACGACGGCGGCCCCGCGATACAGAGCGTCGAGCTCGTTCGTCGAGACGAAGCCGAGCGCGCCCGGCACGCGCGCTCGCAGGGGGCCGTCGCCGGTGAAGACGACGTGCATGCCCGTACTTGCCTCGAGGAGGTCCTCGACGCCCTTCTCCGGCGACAGCCGTCCGACGAAGAGGACGCTCGGCGGCTCGCCCTCCGGGCCCAGGTCGTCCGGCAGCCGGACGCCGTTCGGGATGACGCGGACGTGCCGCGCGCCCAGCGCCGCGGCATCGCGTGCGAGCGCGCTCGAGACGGCGATCACGGCCCGCGCTCGGCGCAGGACAGGGCGAGCGAGGAAAGGTAGACGCTTCGCCAGCTCGACGTCCGTTCCGTGCAGCGTGACGACGAACGGCTTCCCGCTCGCCGCCGCAGCTACTCCGGCGGGCAGCCAGTGCGCGTGGACGAGGTCGGCTCCTGCCGCCGCTCGCCGGGTCGCACGTACGAGCGAGCCGATGAGCCCCGGGACCGCCCACGGCCGCCGGCGCGCGTTCGCGAGAACGCCGTCTCCATACGCGAGCCCGTAGTCCTGGTAGACGCCGGGCGCGACCACGTCGACCTCGAGCTCGGGCCGCCGAAGCCGCTCGACCGCATCCGCGACGAAGCGGCCGGCCCAGTCGTCCTCATGGCGAGGGAAGGACGTCGTGACAGTGACGACCCTCACGCACCGGGAAGCGCGTACAGCGCGTAGCGCCCATCCTCCCAGAGCGGCGGAGGCAGCGACTCGACATAGCCGGGAACGTGCCGAGTCGTGTCGACCACCAGCCAGGAGGCACCCGCACCGGCGAGGATGCGGCCCTTCTCGATGTCGTCGAGCCCCTCGCGGTAGAAGAAGCGGACCGCGGCTAGGCGCCGCTGGGACGGGCGGTTGCGCCCGACGCTCGCGACGTGGGCCGGCGGAGCGGCCGCGACGTAGACCCCCGTGTAAGCGGCGAGCCGGTAGGAGGTCTCGAGATCGGCGAAGACGATCTCGCCCGCCCCCACCTCGGAATCGACGGCCTCGACGAGACCGGGCGTGAGCGCATGGCGGTCGGGGCGGTCGCGCTCGACGTCCATGAGCCCGGCGACGCCGATGGGGAGCGCGAAGAGAACCGCGCACGCGAGCGCCCGAGGCGTGGCCGGCAGTGGTCGTCTCGCGAGACGTGGCGCGGCGATCAGTGCCACCAGGGCGGCTGCGACCGCGACCCAGACCGGCCACGCCGCGGCTCCGCCCTCGGCCACGACCTCGTCCCACGGGTAGACCAGCTGCAGCACGACGCCGAGCGCCAGCGCGATGACCAGGCCGAGCACGCGAGTGCGCTGACCGAGCACGATGCACGCGCCGCCGAGCGCGACGGCGAGAGGCAAGAAGAGCGAGAGCCGCCGCGCCTGCGAGAGCGACGCGAGATCCGCGAGCGCCGTGAACAGCGGCGGTACGAGCAGGAAGAGAAGCACCGCGAGCGACCCGCCGACCACGTACGACGACCAGCGCGTGCGGGCGGCGAAGAGCGTTGCCACGACGGCGAGGAACGCAGCGACGAACGCCGGTCCGCGCGTGAGGGTCTCCGCTGTGAGCGAGAAGAAGGATCCGACGATCTCGAGGTTCTCGCCGTGGTTCGCGAGCTCGCGAGCACGCTCGACCGCCCCCGGCCGGATCACGTTCGTCTCCGAGAGCAACGGCACGAGCGCTGCGGAGACGATGGCGGTCGGCACGAGAACCGCCCCGAGGGCGACGCCCATCCGGCGCGCGTCCCGACGACCCTCCGGCAGGACGATTCGCGCGAGCGCGAAGCCGGCCAGCAGGATCACGAGGAAGATCGCATAGGTGATGTGCACGACCGCGAGCGCCAGCGCTGCCGCACCGACGGTGAGCAGGTACGACCGGGAGCCCTGACGCAGGAAGGCGAACGCGAAGGCGACGACGATCGGAGCGAGCAGCAGGCGGCCGGCGGACGCGGGGAGTGCGAGAAACTCGAGCGACCCGGTCCCGGAGCGGGGAAATGCGACGAGCGCCAGGGTGGCGACGACGGTGACCGCTCCGCCGATGCGCGAGCCGAAGACGGCTGCGCCGGCGCTGAACGTCACGATGAGGGCGAGCGGGATGAGCGGCGTCGCCATGTGCAGCACGACGGCTGCTGCGTCGACCCCGGCGAGGTTGGCGACGAGGGCGAGAACGCCGTGCCAGAGCGGGAACGCGTAGCCGGGATGCAGGCTACCGTCGCGAAACTCGTTGACGATGCCGAGCGTCGTCAGCTCCGGCGCCTCGGCGAGCTTGTGGACACGTGCGAGATGGAAGAGTGCGTCGCCGTCGATGACCGTCGACGACCACCAGACGACTGCTCCGAGCGCCACTCCCGCGGCCACGAGCGCGGCGATCGTCAGCGCCTCGCCGCGTGCGGGGCGAACAGGATCGGGCAGGCGGCGCCGAAGCGAGACCGCGAGCGCGACGACCGCGAGCGCTGCCACAATGCCGATCGCGAGCGCTGGCGACCCGTTCGCGAGGAAGGTGACACCCATCGCGACCAGAACAGCCATGAGCCCCCAGGCCAGCGAGCCGGCCACCGCCAGGCCGATCCGCGCCGGCCAGTCGATCGCGCGCAGGATCAACGCGCCGGGCACGAGCACGACGCAGGCGAACGCCGCGGTGAGGCGAATCGCCAGGCCGGCGCCCTCGGCCGGCAGGACGCGGGACAGGGCCAGGACGGCCCAGGCGCCCACGAGCACCGCGGGGAAGACGCCAACGCGGATCCAGTGCCACTGGCGCCAGGACGCACCCCAGATCCTGGGCGGCGGTGTCTCCGTCCGGCTTATGCGCGAGGACACAACCGCTCTACACTAGTCGCGACGTCCGCTGTGGCCACGATCTGGGGATCACCTTTTCGGTAGTGCTGGACGAACAAACCCCATGATGGCACCGCACGGTTCGAGTTCACGCCGGGCTTTCCTCGCGCGCGCGCTCTGCGCAGCGCTCACGGTGATCGTTGCGGCTCTCTGGCTGGGGGCCGGTAACGCAGGCGGCTCGGTCATCCTGGCTCGCGATGCCCGCGCCGTGCGCCTCGCCGTCGACGAGCGTGGCAGGGCGCTCGTCACCTACCGCGACGCGAAGGGCATCCACCGCGTGCTCGTGTGGGGCGCGATCAACGACGACCTGCGCTTCAAGCTGGACTACTCAGGCGGTTTGCGGGCGTTCGGAGAGCATCTGTGGAAGGACTTCCGCGACGTGTCCCGGCCGTACACCGGCCCGGACCTCCCCTGGCTGGTCGTCGCCCGCCGCGCACCCGACGGGTCGTTCTGGGCGCTCCAGGCATGGCAGCGCCTGCTGCCGAACCTCGGTTACACGCCGTGGAAGCATCCCCAGGCGGCGTGGGAGCTCCACGTCTCGCACTGGCGCGGGCCGCTGCCGCTGCTCGAGATCTGGCTCGACTGGGTCCGCGACGGCCGCTTCGAGCACCTGTTCGGCCGCTACACCTATCGAGGCAAGCCGGTCTTCGGGATGAGCTCGACACCCGACGGCAGGCCTCTCGACCCCTACGGGCGCAACATCTACCTCGACACGTACGACTCCGTCTACGGCCCGGGCTGGGAGCGCGAGAACTCGTTCCTGACCCACGAGCCGAACGGCAACTTCTGCTACGGGTTCTACTCGCACACGCCGCCGTCCTGGTATCCGCCGGGGCCGGACCTCCCGCCCGGCGTCGGGTCGCAGTACCGCGCCACGGTCATCGGGCCCGGGGTCACGCCCGACGTGAGCTGGGCCGGCCAGGCGCTCGGCCCGTTCGATCCCGTGCACGAGGAACGGATGAACGAGCTCAGCGACCAGATCGCCGGCGGCGACCAGCGCTGCCGGCGGCACTAGCCGAGCTTGACCGAGACCGTCGGTTGACTGTCCTAGACCGGCGAGCGGTCCTCGTCGCGGTCGAACGCCTGGCGGGCGCTGCGCCAGAGCAGGATGAGCCCGCCCGGAATCGCGGTCGCGACCGTGATCGTGAAGTAGAGGAACCCCGTCGCGAACGCCGCTTCCGCGTCGACGCCGAAGCGGCCGAGGAACGCGACGAAGAACGCCTCCCGGACGCCGAAGCCGTTCAGCGTGAAGGGCACGAGCAGCACGAGCGAGAGCATCGGGGCGAGGATGAGGTACACGACCGGCGAGACGTCGAGCCCGACCGCCTCGCCGCAGAGCCAGATCGGCACGGTACGTGCCAGCTGCAGCACGATCGTCACCGCGAAGGCGCCCGCCAGCGTCCGCGGGTAGTCGCGATACACGTGCATGGCTTCGTAGAGATGCTCGAGCGGCCGCTCGATGCGCAGCCGCCGTACGTATCGGCCGGGCGTGACGGAGCGCGCGCCGCGCGCGTCGCGAGAAGACGAGGAAGAACGCGAGGCCACCGATCGCCACGCAGACCACCTCCACGACGATGATGCCGCCGAGGCCGTCGTAGCGGCCGATCGCGAGGCCGAGGCCGACCGCCGCCATCACGAGGACGCCCGCCATGCCGATCGCCCGCTCCAGCACGACCGCGGCCGTCACCTCGCTCGTCCGGCCGCGGCGACGTCGCGCGTGCTCGACGATCCGCAACGCGTCTCCGCCGAGACCGGTGGGCAGCACCTGCCCTGCCGCGTAGCCGACGAAGTAGACGCGGACGAGCCACCCGAGCGGCTCGCGTAGGCCGCGGGGAGTCAGCAAGAGCTGCCAGCGCCAGGCCATCCCCCACGTGGTGACCAACGAGACCGCGAGCGCCGCCAGGAGCAGGAGGCCGTTCGCCTCCGCGATCGCGTCGACGGCGGCTCCCACGTCGATCTGCCAGAGCACCAGGGCGAGGACGCCCACCGAGAGGAGGACGCTGCCGGCAAGGCGCGTGCGCCGGTGTGTCAGGACCGCCCAACTCATCCGCGTCCACCGGGCGTTCCGAAGAGGCCGCCCGCTCGCGCCGGCTCCGGGGTCGGCGGGCACAGGCGGGCCGCCGCCTCGATGTGGACTATCATCGGCAGTGTCTTCGACACCGCATCCTCCGAACATTCGTGGACCTCTCCCACAACGGAGGGCATCGGGCGGCCCCCGACCTGATGGAAGCACCGGTGGAGGCCGGATGAGCCTCCCGCCAGGTTTCTCCGAGGCCGTGTCCGGCGCGCTCGGCGCCGACGCCGTGATCCACCACCCCGAGCAGCTGCGCACGTACGAGTGCGACGGCCTCACCGGCCATCGCGTCGTTCCGGCCCTCGTCGCGCTGCCGGGCTCGACCGCGGAGGTGCAGGCGGTCGTCCGCCTGTGCGATGAGCACGGCGTTCCCTTCGTCGCGCGCGGCGCCGGGACGGGGCTCTCCGGAGGTGCGCTGCCGATCGCCGAGGGGATCGTGATCTCGCTCGCGCGCATGAACCGGATCCTCGAGCTCGATCTCGACAGCGGTCGCGTCGTCGTGGAGCCCGGCGTGACGAACCTCGCGGTGACGCAGGCTGTCGCCGGCCAGGGGTTCTACTACGCGCCCGACCCCTCGAGCCAGCAGGTGTGCACGATCGGGGGCAACGTCGCCGAGAACTCCGGCGGCGCCCACTGTCTCAAGCACGGCTTCACGGTCACCCACGTGACCGCGCTCGAGCTCGTGCTGCCCGACGGCGAGGTCGTTCACCTGGGCGGCAAGGGGCTCGATCCTCCCGGTCCTGACCTGATGGGTCTGGTCATCGGCTCGGAGGGGACGCTCGGGATCGCAACGCGGATCACGCTCCGGATCCTCCGCAAGCCGGAGGCCGTGCGCACGCTGCTCGCCGGCTTCGCGACGACGAGCGAGGCCGGCGCCGCGGTCTCTGGGATCGTCGCCGCCGGGGTGCTGGCGGGCGCGATGGAGATCATGGACAGCCTGACTCTCGAGGCCGCGGAGGCTGCCGTCCAGCCGGGCTACCCGCAGGCGGGCGCGATCCTCCTGGTCGAGCTGGACGGCAACGCCGTGCAGGTCGAGGACGACGCGGCGCGGGTCGAGGAGATCTGCCGGAGCTGCGGCGCGACAGAGCTCCGCGTCGCCGAGACGGATGCCGAGCGCGCCCGCTTCTGGAAGGGCCGCAAGGCGGCGTTCGCGGCGATGGGCCGGGTGAGCCACGACTACTACGTCCAAGACGGGGTCGTGCCGCGGACAAAGCTTCCCGAGGTGCTCGACCGGATCGGCGAGCTCGAGCGTGAGTACGGGCTTCGCGTCGGCAACGTCTTCCATGCCGGTGACGGGAACCTGCACCCGCTCGTCCTGTACGACCGCCGCAACGAGGGCGAGCCCGAGAAGGCGAAGGAGTTGGCAGAGGCCATTCTCGAAGCCTGCATGGACGCCGGCGGCTCGCTCACGGGCGAGCACGGCATCGGCGTGGACAAGGCATGCCGGATGCCGCTCATGTTCTCAGAGGCCGATCTCGCCGTCATGGACCGGCTCCGGCGGGCATTCGACCCGAAGGGCCTGTGCAACCCGGGAAAGGTCCTGCCGACGCCGCGCCTGTGCGGCGAGGTACCCGGGCCCTACCGGGTGCATCCCGTCGAGCTCGCCGGCCTTGCCGAACGGTTCTGATACTGCGTGGCGGACATGCACATCGCAGACGTAGGGGCCGGATCTCATCCGGCCCGACCTGCGCCGGACGCGGTTGACGCCACGGCCGGATCCCATCAGGGCGAATCGGTGCCGGCCGCTGTGGATGTAGGGGCCGGATCTCATCCGGCCCGGCCGGACCGGGGCCGGACCGACGCCGATCGAGCCGGCCACCGCCGCCGACGCCTCTGCCGCGCTCCTCGCCGCGGCGCGCGACGGGCTGTCGGTGTCGATCGGGCGTGAGGGCGGAGACGTCGTCCTGTCCACCGCACGCCTCGATCGCATCCTCGAGCACGAGGCGGGCGACCTGACCGCGACCGTCGAGGCAGGCCTTCGCCTCTCGGCCCTCAGCGCGGTGCTCGCGGAGCGTGGCCAGATGCTGGCGCTCGATCCGCCCGGCGACCCGACCGTCGGCGCCTGCCTCGCGGAGGGGCTGTCCGGGCCGCGTCGCCACCGCTACGGGGCGGTGCGGGACATCGTTCTGGGGGTGACGGTCGTGCTCGCGGACGGCACGATCGCGAGCGCCGGCGGGAAGGTCGTCAAGAACGTCGCCGGCTACGACCTCGGAAAGCTCTTCTGCGGCTCGCAGGGCCGGCTGGGCTTGATCGTTCGCGCCAGCCTGCGCCTGCACCCTCTGCCGGCGGCCTCCCGGACGCTCGTCGTCCCGGTCGCCGATCCTTCCGACGCCCACCGCCGCTGGCAGCTCGTGCACCGCTCCGCGCTCGTGCCGAGCGCGGTCGATCTCTTCTGGAACAGGAGCTCGGGCCGGCTGGGGCTGCTCTTCGAGGGCTCCGAGCGCGCGGTGGCCGCCCAGCTCGAGACGGCGAGCGAGCTCATCGGGGGGGAGGAGGCCGGCGAAGAGGTATGGGACGACGCGCGAGCCGTGCAGGCTCGGCTGGGTGGCAGGATCTCGTTCCCGCCGGGAAAGCTTGCGGCGGCCATCGCGACCCTGCCCGAGGCGCTCGTCAGGCCGGGGATCGGATCGGCCTTCGTGCCAGAGGAGCTCGGGGACAAGGGTGACGCCGGCGCGCTCGCCCTCGCCGAGCGGGTGCGGGCCGCGTTCGATCCGGCCGGGACGCTGGTCTGATGAGCTTGCAGGTGAAACTGTCCGGAAATGTAGGGGCGGGACTTGTCCCGCCCGAAGCCGTCCGCGTGCTGAGTGTTTTGGTGGGTGGCGGGCCGGACAGGTCCGGCCCCTACATGGACATGACGACGCGATGGTCCGGGGGTGTAGGGGCGGGACTTGTCCCGCCCGAGGCCGTCCGCTGCCGGATGTTTTGGTGGGTGGCGGGCCGGACATGTTCGCTCGCGACGTGGGCTTACAGCGCGATGGTCCGAGCGATGGTCCGGGTAGGCGGATGGCTTCGCCAGTCGCGGGCCGGACATGTCGGCCCCTACATTCGCATCATGCAGCCCGTGCGCTGATGGACAAGACGCTGCTCTCGGAGTGCGTTCACTGCGGCTTCTGCCTGCCGACCTGCCCGACCTGGCAGCTCTGGGGCGAGGAGATGGACACGCCGCGCGGGCGGATCTACCTGATGGAGGCGCTCGCCGACGGGAAGATCGAGCTCTCGCCGCAGGTGACGGCGCATTTCGACCGCTGCCTCGGCTGCATGGCGTGCGTCACCTCGTGCCCGTCGGGCGTGAAGTACGACCGCCTCATCGAGTCCACGAGAGCGTACGTCGAGGAGCGGGTCGAGCGTCCGCGCGGCGAGCGGCTCCTGCGCTCCGTCGTCTTCGGCGTCCTCCCGCATCCCCGCCGGGCCCGCGCCGCGCTGGCGCTCGAGCCGCTGGGCCGCCGGCTGCCGCTGCCGGGAGCGCTGCGCCCGTTACTCGCCATCGCGCCCCCGTGGCGCTCGGCGGAGCGTCCCCCGGTGCTGACGCCGGCGGCGGGCGAGCGCCGCGGACGAGTCGGGCTCCTCACGGGTTGCGTCCAGCGCGTCGTCTTCGGCGGCGTGAACGCGGCCACGGCGCGGGTGCTTGCGGCGGAAGGCTACGAGGTCGTCGCGCCCCGCAAGCAGGCCTGCTGCGGCGCGCTCTCGGTCCACGCCGGCCGCCACGCGGAGGGGCTCTCCCGCGCGCGCAAGCTCATCGACGTGTTCGAGCACGCGAGCGTCGAGCTCGTCGTCGCCAATGCGGCCGGCTGCGGCTCGAACCTGCGCGACTACGGGCACCTGCTCGCCGGCGATTCCCGCTACGCCGAGCGCGCGGCGCGGTTCTCGGCCTCGGTCCGCGACGTCTCGGAGCTGCTCGCGGACGAGCCCCGCGCCGATCGTGGCGCGCTCGAGCTGCCGGTCGCTTTCCAGGACTCCTGCCACCTGCTGCATGCGCAGCGCGTGCGCGACGCGCCCCGCGCGGCTCTGACCACGATCCCCGGCCTCGAGCTCGTCGAGCCCGCCGAGCAGGAGCTCTGCTGCGGCAGCGCCGGCATCTACAACCTCGTCCAGCCGGAAGCGGCGGACGAGCTCGGCCGTCGCAAGGCGGCGAACGTCCTCGCAACGGGCGCCGAGGCGTACGCGAGCGCGAACCCGGGCTGCCTCATCCAGGTGTCGTCCCACCTGCGCCGGGCGGACCGGCCGCTGCCCGCCTTCCACCCGGTGGAGCTTCTCGACGCGTCGATTAGAGGCGTGCCGGCGGCACAGCTCCTGCTGGACGCGCGGCGGTAGCTACGCGGCCTCTCCGCGCGCTGCGGAGCTATCCTTCGAGTGCGCGCGAGGGCGCCGCCAGTCCGCGGGCAGGGCAGAGCCCACCTCGATCCACGGTCGTAGCAGCGAACGTCTCCTTTCCGCCCGAACGCGCGGACGCCGGGTCGAACGGAAGGAGGTTGCCGTGAATCTCGAGCAGCTGCGCAAGCAGGCGAAGGAGCTCGTACGCGCCGCGCGGGCGGGAGACGAGCAGGCGCTTGCCCGAGTTCGGGCGCACGCGCCCGTGCGGGAGCGCGTCGCCCTCGCGGACGCCCAGCTGACGCTCGCACGCGAGCACGGGTACGCGAGCTGGCCCGCGCTGGTCGTGGCGATCGAGGCCAACGCCGAGGTCTTCGTCCTTGCCGCGACCGACCGACGGAAGGCCCGCGCCGAAGCGCTTCTGGCCGCGCGTCCCGAGATCGAGCACGACCCGTGGGCCGGGCTCGTCCTCGGCCGCGGCTGGGCGGGTGATCCGAACGAGCCCGGAGGGCCGCGCGGATGGGCGCCGCTCCTCTACGTCTGCCACTCGTGCTTCCCTTCGCCGCGGCTCGCGCGCGAGCTACTCGAGGGCGGCGCGGATCCGAACGCGACTTTCCGCAACGAGTATGGCCGGATGTCGGCGCTCTACGGCGCGGCCGGGGTCGCGCATGATCCGGAGCTGACGCGCGTCCTGCTCGAGGCTGGGGCCAGCCCGAACGACGGTGAGTCGCTCTACCACGCGACCGAGGCCGAGGACCCGACCTGCCTCCGGCTGCTGCTCGAGCACGGTGCCGAGACGCACGGGACGAACGCGCTGGCGCACGCCCTCGACGACGATCGGCTCGCTCACGTGCGGCTGCTGCTGGAGGCGGGCGCGGACGCCAACGAGGGCGCGCTGGTCGCGCACGCCGTGCGTCGCGGCCGTGGGCCGGAGTTCCTGCGCCTGCTCGCGGAGCACGGCGGCGATCTCGACAGGCCCGGCGGCGAGACCTGGCGCGGAAACGTGCCGCTGCGGACGCCGTACCAGCACGCGATCCTGCGCGGCCGCGACGACTCGGCGCGAGCGCTTGCCGAGCTCGGCGCCTCGACCGAGGTCGATCCCGGGGATCTCGCGGTCGCCGCGGTGGCGCGTGGCGAGCGGCCGCAATCGCCCATTCCGGACGAGCTCGATCCGGACGCGCAGGAGGTCCTGATCCTGAGCTCGCTGCGCGGCCGGCTGCCGCTCGTCGTCGACCTCGTGGGCGCGGACTTCCGCGGGGTCGTCGGCGGCTCTCCGTCCGGAACGCTCCTCCAGCACGCGGCCTGGGTGGGCGACCCGGAGATCGTCCAGGAGCTGCTCCTTCGCGGCGCAGATCCGGGCACGGGCATCGATACGGCGCTCGGCTGGGCGGTGCACGGATCACAGAACAACCCGTCGGCAGAAGCTGACCACGTCGCGGTCGCGCAGCTTCTCGCCGGCGCCGGCAGCGTGATCGAGCCGCGCTACGTCGATGAGGCCGACGGCCCGCTCCACGACTGGCTCGAGGAACAGCTCGGCTCTTCGGGATCTGACGCCTAGCGCGGTCTCTCTCGTAGCGTTGCACCTGAGACCGTTGGGAGTTGTAGGGGCGGGGTTTGCGGGCGGGCCAAGGCCCGCCCCTACAGTCGTTCGCGGAAGGATGGACTAGCCGGCCAGCAGCCGCTCGGTCTCGGCGGCATGCCGGCCGCGGCCGAGGGCCTGGAAGGGGGCCGGTGCCTTGCGGAGCGGCTCCTCGTCCTTGCGCGCGGCGCCGAGTGCGGGATCCTGACGCAGGATCGCCCGCTCGAGCCGCCTCAGCCCGCTGCTCCACGCTCGTAGGGGCCGGATATATCCGGCCCCTACGGTCAGGGGCTCAGCCGATGTCCGCCCAGGCGGCGGCCGTGCCCGAGACCGGCACGAGGACGCGATAGGACTCCGCCTCCTCGACCGGGAGGCGCACCTCGGCGGTCTCCCCCGGGTTCAGGAGCGGCGCAACCTCGGTCCGGACGTCGGCGGTGTCCACCCGCGTCCACTCGCCGTCGGCGAAGGTGTAGGCCTCGGCTCCGTAGAGCCCGTCGGCGAACGTGACCTCGGCCGCGGCGTCGTCGTCCACCTCGATCTCAACGACGAGCTCGGCGCCGTCGAGCTCGCCGCTGATCTCCACGTCGCGCTCCTCGGTCCCGATACCGCGTTCGTCGAGCAGGGCGATCCAGGCGTCGTCGCTCGTGGAGCCCGAGGGCTCGAGCGGAGCCTGGCTGCCGCCCTCGCCGTCGCCGCCCCCGCACGCGGCGGCGAGCGCGACGACCAACACGGTCAGAACGAGGGCCGCAAGGTGCTTCGGCGACATCACAGCTTCGACATAGACTTGACCGGAGGGCACGATGATACTTGAGCAGTACTACCTCGGCTGCCTCGCCCACGCCTCCTACCTGATCGCGGACGAGGAGTCCGGGGTGGCTGTCGTCGTCGACCCGCAGCGCGACGTCGACCAGTACCTCGCCGACGCCGAGGCGCGGGGTCTGTCGATCCGGTACGCGATTCTCTCGCACTTCCACGCCGACTTCCTCGCCGGCCATCTCGAGCTGCGCGACCGTTGCGGCGCCGAGATCGTCCACGGAGCACGGGGAGAAGCCGAGTACGCAGCGCGCCGGGTCTCGAACGGCGACTCGATCGCGCTCGGGCCGAAGGTGCGCCTCGAGGTGCTCGAGACACCCGGCCACTCGCCCGAGTCGATCTCGATCGTCGTCTATGACGAGGATCGCGGTCCCGAGCCCTACGCCGTGCTGACCGGTGACACCCTCTTCATCGGCGACGTCGGCCGGCCCGACCTTCGTGCCGCCCTCGGCTGGACCGCCGAGGAGCTCGGCACGCTGCTCTTCGACTCGCTCCGAGAAAAGCTGCTCCCGCTCCCCGACGAGACGCTCGTCTACCCCACCCATGGAGCGGGCTCTCTGTGCGGCAAGAACCTCAGCACGGACACGGTCTCGACCATCGGCGTCCAGCGGCAGTTCAACTACGCGCTCCAGCCGATGACGAAGGAGGAGTTCGTCCGGATCGTCACGGCCGATCAGCCGGACTCGCCCGCGTACTTCACGTACGACGCGATCCTCAACACGAAGGAGCGACCGACGCTCGACGAGGCGCTCGAGCGCGAGCTGAAGCCGCTCGCTCTGTCCGAGGTGATCGAGCGCCGCGATCGCGGAGCGCAGATGCTCGACACGCGCGACCCGACGGAGTACGCCGGCGCGCACGTGCGGGGCTCGCTCAACGTCGGGCTCGGCGGGAGCTACGCGACCTGGTGCGGCACCTTGCTCGATCCCGCTCGGCCGATCGTGATCGTCGCCGACCCGGGGCGTGAGGAGGAGTCGGCAACGCGGCTCGGGCGCATCGGCTTCGACAACGTCGCCGGCTATCTGGACGGTGGCATGCGGGCGCTCGATGCCCGTCCGGATCTCGTCGGCAGGACGGAGCGGATCACGGCGCCCAACCTCGCCGAGCAGCTCGGGTCGGGGAGCGCGCCGCTCGTGCTCGACGTCAGGGCGCCGAGCGAGCTCGAGGCGGGACGAATCCCGGGGAGCCTCACGGTCCCGCTCAACCACCTGGAGGAGCGGCTCGCCGAGATCCCGCGCGACAGGGAGATCGTCGTCACCTGCGCCAGCGGCTATCGCTCCTCCATCGCCGTCAGCCTGCTCGAGGCGCACGGTGTCCAGGGGCTCGCCGATCTGGTAGGGGGGATGGGCGCGTGGGAGGCCCTGCACCTGGAGACGGCAGCCGCCTGATGGAGCTCCGGCAGATCCCCGAGCTCGATCCGCAGAGTGCGGCCGATCGGCTTGCGGCCGGCGAGGCGATCGCCCTCGACGTCCGCGAGCCCGACGAGTGGGCGGCCGGCCGAATCGGCGGCGCAGTCCACATTCCGGTCGGCGAACTGGTCGTCCGGCAGGACGAGATCCCCGAGGACGTGTCAATCGTGGCCGTGTGCCGGACGGGTAGCCGCAGCGCCTGGGCGACGGAGATGCTCGTCCGCGCCGGCTATGACGCCGCCAACCTCGCGGGCGGCCTGCAAGCCTGGGAAGCGGCTGGACTGCCGCTCGAGCCCCCCGGCGGCTACGTCGCGTAGTGCAGTCTCTCGTAACGCCGCACCTAAGACCGTCGGGAGTCGTAGGGGCGGGCTTGCGGGCGGGCCAAGGCCCGCCCCTACAGTCCCGCCCGAAACGAGCTCGGGTGCCCGGATCGTGGCACGGTTTGCGGGCCGGCCAAAGCCCGCCCCTACGGTCGTTTCACCGACCGGTGCAACGTGTAGAGCAGGAGGTACCGGTCGAACGCTCTGAAAGGCTGCACTAGCGCGTGGCGCAAGGACCGGAAACAGGTGTAGGGGCCGGATCTCCTCCGGCTCAGGAGACGCGTGTAGGGGCCGGATCTGATCCCGCCCCGCCCGAAGGTGCGCGTTGGGGGAAGGTCATCGACCAGAGCCGCTGCATCGGCTGCCACGCCTGCACGACGGCCTGCAAGTCCGAGAACGAGGTGCCGCTCGGCGTCACGAGGACGTTCGTGAAGTCGGTCGACGTTGGCACCTTCCCCCAGGCCAGCCGTGCGTTCCAGGTCACGCGCTGCAACCAGTGCGACGACGCCCCGTGCGTCACGGCGTGCCCGACCTCGGCCATGTATCGCCGCGACGACGGCATCGTCGATTTCGACAAGCAAGCGTGCATCGGGTGCAAGGCCTGCATCGCGGCCTGCCCCTACGACGCGATCTTCATCAATCCGGAGGATCACTCCGCCGAGAAGTGCAACTTCTGCGCGCACAGGCTCGACATCGGCCTCGAGCCCGCCTGCGTCGTCGTCTGCCCGGTGGAGGCGATCCTCGTCGGCGACCTGAACGATCCGACGTCCAGGGTGGCTCAGATCGCCGGCCGCGAGGCCGTCTCGGTGCGCAGGCCCGAGAAGGAGACGCGGCCGAAGCTCTTCTACAAGGGCGCCCACGAGGCGGTGCTCGATCCTCTTGCCGCGCGACGGCCTGACGGCGGCATCTTCATGTGGAGCGACCAGGGGCCGCAAGTCGCCGGAGCGGCCGGGCACGCGTCCACGTCCTCGGCCGCCGCGCTGCTCTCCTACGACGTGCCCCATCGCGCCCCGTGGGACTGGCGCGTCAGCCTCTACACCTGGACGAAGGGCATCGCCGCGGGCGCGTACCTCGCGCCGCTCCTGCTCCTGCTCGCGGACCTGCTCGCCGGCGGTGGCTCGCTCTGGCTCTGGGCGGCGCCGGCGGCCGGGCTCGTGTTCCTCGCCCTCACCGGCGCGATCCTCGTGTGGGATCTCGAGCACCCGCGCCGCTTCCACTACATCTTCCTGCGACCGCAGTGGCGAAGCTGGCTCGTCCGCGGGGCCGTCGCGCTCACTCTGTACGGGGGCGTGCTCGCGCTCCACCTGTTGCTGTCGGCCGCCGGTGTCGAGGCAGCACAGGAGTGGCTCGCGATCGCCGGCATCCCCGCCGGGGTGATGGCGGCCGTCTACACGGGCTACCTCTTCGCGCAGGCAAAGGCCCGCGACCTCTGGCAGAGCCCGTTGCTCGCGCCGCATCTGCTCGTGCAGGCGATCCTGCTCGGCGCGGCCGTCATGTTGCCCTTCGCCCACTGGCTGGAGCCGGGGGCGGTCGGCAGCTTCGAGTGGATGCTCGCCGGCGCCGCGCTCGTCCACTGCGCCCTCGTCGCCGCCGAGGTGACCGTCCCGCACGGGACGGCGCACGCGCATCGGGCAGTGCGGGAGATGACCCACGGGCGCTACGCCCGCTTCTTCTGGGCCGGCGCGCTGCTCGTTCTCGTCGCCGTGCTCGCTCCCGTCATCGGCGTGGCCGCGGTCCCGCTCGCGCTCATCGGCCTGCTCGCCCACGAGCACGCCCACGTCCAGGCCGGCCAGTCCGTCCCGCTCGCATGAAACGGAGGCGTTCTCCAGATGAGGTAGGGGCCGGATATATCCGGCCCCTACAGGTCCCAGACGATGGGGAGTGTGGCTACCCCGGCCCGCCCCTCGCGCTGATCGGCCTGCTCGCCCACGAGCACGCTGACGTCCAGGCAGGCCAGTCCGTCCCACTCGCATGAAGCGCGGGCGTGCACCAGAGGACGTAGGGGCCGGATATATCCGGCCCGTACAGGCCCCGGACGACGGGGAGCGCGGCTACCCCGGGCCGTCTGGGACCCATCTGGTCGCGTTCCCGCCGAAGGAGCGCTGGGACGACTGGGTCGAGCTCGACTCGAAGGCGTGGCCGCGAAGAGTCGAGCGGCGGTCGATGCTCGTCCCGACGACGTGCTTCAACTGCGAGTCGGCCTGCGGCCTGCTCGCCTACGTCGACCCGGAGACGCTCGAAGTGCGCAAGTTCGAGGGCAACCCGGAGCACCCCGGCTCGCGCGGACGCAACTGCGCCAAGGGCCCGGCCACGCTGAACCAGATCAGGGATCCCGACCGGATCCTCCACCCGCTTCGCCGAGCCGGCGCTCGCGGCGGAGGAAGTTGGGAGCCCGTCTCGTGGGACGAGGCACTCGACGACATCGCCGGGCGCATCCGCCGGGCGATCGCCGGCGGGCGACCGAACGCGGTCATGTACCACGTCGGCAGGCCCGGCGAGGACGGGTACACGGAGCGCGTGCTGGCCGCCTGGGGCGTCGACGGTCACAACTCCCACACGAACATCTGCTCGAGCTCCGGCCGGGCCGGCTACCACTACTGGATGGGGCTCGACCGCCCGAGCCCCGACCACGCGAACGCGGACGTGATCCTGCTCGTCTCGGCTCACCTCGAGTCGGGGCACTACTTCAACCCCCACGCCCAGCGCATCATCGACGGCAAGGCCCGGGGCGCCAAGCTGATCGTGCTCGACACGCGGCTCTCGAACACGGCGACGCACGCGGACTGGTGGGTCTCGCCGTGGCCCGGATCGGAGGCCGCGATCCTGCTCGCGATCGCGGGCCACCTCGTCCGCAGCGGCGCCTACGACCGCGAGTTCGTACGGCGCTGGTGGAACTGGCAGGAGTACCTGATCTGCGAGCAGCCCGATGTCGAGCCGAGCTTCGAGAGCTTCGAGGCCGCGCTCGGGGAGCTCTACGCCGGATACACGTTCGAGCTGGCCGAGCGCGAGTCGGGGGTCCCGGCGGAAACCCTGCGCGAGATCGCGGACGTGGTCGCCACCGCAGGCACGCGGCTCTCGACCCACACGTGGCGCTCGGCGACGGCGGGAAACCTCGGCGGCTGGCAGGTGTCGCGCTCGCTCTTCCTGCTCAACGCGCTGCTCGGCGCCGTCGCGACCGAGGGCGGCACGTACCCCAACGCCTGGAACAAGTTCGTCCCCCGGCCGCTCTACACCCCGCCGCATCCGGAGACGTGGAACGAGCTCACATGGCCGGTCGAGTACCCGCTCGCCATGAACGAGCTCTCCTTCCTGCTGCCGCACTTCCTCAAGGAGGAGCGCGGCTCGCTCGACGTGTACTTCACGCGCGTCTACAACCCGGTCTGGACGAACCCCGACGGCTTCTCGTGGATCGAGATGCTGACCGACGAGGAGCGGATCGGCCTGCACGTCGCGTTGACGCCGACCTGGAGCGAGACCGCCTTCCTCGCCGATTACGTGCTGCCGGTCGGCCACGGCTCCGAGCGCCACGATCTGCACTCCTACGAGCAGTACGACGGTCAGTGGATCGGCTTCCGCCAGCCCGTGCTGCGCGCGGCACGCGAACGGCTCGGGCAGCCGGTGGCGGACACCCGGGAGGTGAATCCGGGCGAGGTCTGGGAGGAGAACGAGCTCTGGATCGACCTCTCCTGGCGGATCGATCCCGACGGCTCGCTCGGCATCCGGCGCTGGTTCGAGTCCGAGGAGCGGCCGGGCGAGAAGCTCACGGTCGAGGAGTACTACCGCGCCATCTTCGAGCGCTCTGTGCCCGGGCTGCCGGAGCGTGCCGCGGAGGAGGGTCTGACCCCGCTCGCGTACATGCGCCGCTACGGAGCCTTCGAGATCGCCCGCGGCGTCGGGCCTCGGTCCACGAAGAGCCGGTGCCCCACGAGGAGCTCGACGATCCGAGCGTCGACGGTGGGCGTGCGTACACGCGAGCTCCGAAGCCGGCGTCTCCGAACGTCGTGCCGCTGCCGACGCCGGAGCCCGACGCAGACGGTCGCCGCGCCGTCGGGGTCGAGGTGGACGGCCGCATCCTGCGAGGCTTTCCGACCCCGAGCGGCCGGCTCGAGTTCTATTCGCGCACGCTCGCCGAGTGGGGCTGGCCCGAGGCCGCTCTGCCGACGTACGTGCGCAGCCACGTCCACCCGGAGGAGCTCGCGCCGGGGCAGCTCGTCCTCATCCCGACGTTCCGCCTGCCCGTCCAGATCCACACGCGCTCGGCCAACGCGAAGTGGCTCGACGAGATCGCGCACACGAACCCGCTGTGGGTCCACACGTCCGACGCCGCGCGCGTCGGCGTCTCGACGGGCGACCTCGTGCGCGTCGAGACCGAGATCGGCCACTTCGTGCTCAAGGCATGGGTCACCGAGGGCATCCGGCCGGGCGTCGTCGCGTGCAGCCATCACATGGGCCGCTGGCGACCCGGCGGCGAGGGCGGCCAGCGGCAGGCCATGCAGGTGGTGGACCTCGAGCGCGACGGCACGCGCTGGAGGATCCGCCGCCGCTCCGGAATCGCCCCGTTCGACTCGAGCGACCCCGACACGCGGCGCATCTGGTGGAACGACGCCGGCGTCCACCAGAACCTCACCTTCCCGGTGCATCCCGACCCGGTGTCGGGCATGCACTGCTGGCACCAGGCGGTGTACGTCAAGCGGGCGGAAGCCGGCGACGCCGACGGCGACGTCGCGGCCGACGTGGAGGCCTCGCATCGCATCTACCGGGAATGGCTGGCGCGCTCGCGGCCTGCGACCCGGCACTCGCCGAACGGCGAGCGGCGCCCCTACTGGCTGATGCGCCCGCTCAAGCCGGCGCGGGAGGCATACAGGCTGCCGGGGGTGCCGGCCGACGAGGCTTCGTGAGCGTCCGGGAGGCCCGGCGTCTCCCGCGCCTTACCCGCGGAGACGTCATCGCCGGCGTCTCGGTCGCCGTCGTGCTCGTCCCGCAATCGCTCGCATACGCGCAGCTCGCCGGCATGCCCGCGTCCCGTGGTTACTACGCGGCCGTGCTGCCGCCGATCGCCGCTGCCCTGCTGGCCTCCTCGCCGTACCTCCAGACCGGGCCGGTGGCCCTCACCAGCCTGCTCGCCTTCGGTGCGCTGAGCGCGCTCGCGACGCCCGCGAGCGACGAGTACGTGGCTCTCGGGATCCTCCTGGCCCTCGTCGTCGGCGTCGTCCGGCTGGCGGTCGGGCTGCTGCGAGCCGGCGTGGTGGCCTACCTCGTGTCGCAGCCGATGCTGCTCGGGTTCCTACCGGCAGCGGCGATCCTCATCGTCGCAGCTCAGCTGCCGACCGCGCTCGGGACGTCTCCGCCCGAGGGGGGCGTCCTGCGCGAGGCGGGATGGTCGCTCGGCCATCCGGCGGAATGGGATACGACCGCGCTGGCGCTGGCGCTGGCGACGATCGTCCTCGTCCTCGGCGGCTGGCGCCTCCACCGGCTCTTCCCCGGCGTCCTCCTCGCGGTCGGCATCGGGCTCGGCTTCAGCCTGGCGACCGACTACGAGGGCGGCGTGGTCGGAAGCATCACGACAGGCCTCCTCGACGTGACCGTCGACCTGCCGTGGGACGAGCTTCCGTCCCTCCTCGTGCCCGGAGTGGTGATCGCGCTCGTCGGTTTCATCGAGCCGTCGTCGATCGCGCGGACGTTCGCCGCCCTCGAACGGCGGCGCTGGGACGCGGATCAGGAGTTCGTGAGCCAGGGCGCCGCTAACGTCGCGTCGGCAATCGGCGGCGGCTTCCCTGTGGGCGGGTCCTTCTCGCGCAGCGCGCTGAACCGCGATGCCGGGGCGAAGACCCGCTGGAGCGGCGCCGTCACCGGGCTGGTGGTGCTGTGCTTCCTCCCCTTCGCTTCGTCGCTGGCCGAGCTTCCGACCGCGGTGCTCGGCGGCATCGTGATCGCCGCCGTCGTCTCGCTCATCCGGCCGTTACCGCTGCTGCGACTCGCGCGGTACTCGAAGCCGCAGTTCGCCGTGGGCGTCGTGACTTTCGCCCTGACGCTCGCTCTGGCGCCACACATCGAGCGTGCCGTCGTCGCGGGCGTGCTGCTCTCCATCGCCGTCCATCTCTGGCGCGAGCAGCGCATCGAGGTGGCGAGCTGGCGCGAGGGGGCGACGCTGCACATGCGCCCGCGCGGGGTTCTCTACTTCGGCAGCGAGCGGCGCATGCAGGACGAGTTCCTCGCGCTCGTGGCGCAGCACCCCGACGCCACCCGGCTCGTCGTCCACCTCGACGGCCTGGGCCGCATCGACCTGACCGGCGCGCTGGCGCTGCGCGCGGTCGTCCACGACGCTCGCGGGGCCGGGTTCGAGGTCGAGATCCGCGACGTACGGCCCCGCTGGCGGGCGCTCGTCGAGCGGGTGATCGAGAGCGAGGAAGACCCGCTCGGCCGCTGGCCCGCGTGACCGCCCCTACAGATCCGGCGCGGCGAACCGAACTGGCTATAAGTGCCGAACAGAGGGAAGACCCGCGCAGTGCTTTATTCAGTCGGGCGCTATAACGTGTAGAGGAGCAGAAGGCAGTGCCAGCAGAACGCGTCGACGGAGTGAATCTCGGCTACGTCCGGGACCTCCTCGACCAGTATCTCGAGTCACCCGGCTCCGTCGATCCGGAGTGGCGCAGACTCTTCGAGGAGGCCGGGAACGGCCTGATCTCGGAGCACCCGGTCGTCCGTCGCGCACTCGAGCTCGCGCCGCGCGAGAACGGAGCCCCGGCCGTCCCGGTCGAGACGCCGTCGCGCTCGGCGCTCGAGCCGGCCATCGCCGAGGCCCCAGCCACGGCGGAGGAGCCGGACATGGAGCTGCTCGGCGGAGTCGCGGCCGCGATGGCCCTCGTCAAGGCACACCGGACACATGGTCATCTCGCCGCCCGGCTCGACCCGCTCGGGTCTGAGCCTGTCGGCGATCCCGCGCTCGAGCCGGAAAACCTCATCCCGCAGCTGACTCCCGAGCTGCAGGCCCGCGTTCCCGCCAGCGTGCTCCGCGTTGCCGTGCCCGGCGCCACGCTCGCCGAGGTGCTGCCGCACCTGCGCGAGATGTACTGCGGCACCATCGCCTACGAGCTCGAGCACATCTCGAGCCACGAGCAGCGCGTCTGGCTGCGACAGGCAATCGAGTCGGGCGCCTACCGCCGGCCGCTCGAGGCCGAGGAGAAGCGCGAGCTACTGCTGCGCCTGTGCCAGGTGGAGGGCTTCGAGAAGTACCTCCGGCGCACGTTCATCGGCCAGAAGCAGTTCTCGATCGAAGGTCTCGACGTTCTCATCCCCATGCTCGACGAGACGCTCGAGCTGGCGCGCGCATCCGGCGCCCACCGCGCCGTGCTCGGCATGGCGCACCGTGGCCGGCTCAGCGTGCTGGCCCACGTGCTCGGCCGACCAGCCGAGCAGATTCTGCGCGAGTTCGAAGGCGAGCGCGCGATCGCCGCGGTAGCCATGAAGAGCGAGGAGGGCCGCGGAGACGTCAAGTACCACCTCGGCGCAACGGCGGCGCCGGAGACGGACGCCGGGGCCCTGACGGTCGTGCTCGCGGCGAACCCGAGCCATCTCGAGGCGGTCAACCCGGTGGTCGAGGGCGAGACGCGCGCCGCCCAGACCGATCAGACGAGCCCCGCCGGCGAGCACGACCCGACGAAAGCCGTCCCCGTTCTCATCCACGGTGACGCGGCCTTCCCGGCTCAGGGCGTCGTCGCAGAGACGCTCAACCTCCAGGCCGTCGCCGGCTACGCGACCGGCGGCACGCTCCACGTCGTCGCGAACAACCAGGTCGGCTTCACGACCGACCCGGCCGAGGGGCGCTCGACGCGGTATTCGAGCGATCTCGCCAAGGGCTTCGACTCGCCCATCTTCCACGTCAACGCCGACGACCCGGAGGCGGCCATCGCCGCGATCCGGCTCGCTATGGCCTACCGGGCGCGCTTCCGCCACGACGTCGTCGTCGACCTCGTCGGCTACCGGCGCTTCGGCCACAACGAGCAGGACGAGCCTGCGTACACACAGCCGCTGATGGTGAAGGCGATCGAACGTCAACCTCCGGTGCGACAGCTCTACGCGCAGTCGCTGGCGAGCGAGGGTGTCGTCCCCGAGGGGCACGACGAGGAGCTGCTGCGCGGCGTCGAGGCGAGCCTGAAGGAGGCGCACGAGCAGCTGAAGGAGGAGCTTGCGGCTCCGCGTGAGCAGCGCGGCGCACCGGAGCGCAAGCACCTCGGCGTGCCGAGGACCGCGGTCGAGGAGGCGACGCTCCGCGAGCTCAACGAGGAGCTCCTCGCCGTGCCCGACGGGTTCCAGGTCCACCCGAAGCTCGCCCGCCAGCTCGAGCGACGCCGAGAGACGCTCGGTGAGGCGGGCGGGATCGACTGGGGTCAGGCAGAGGCGCTCGCCTTCGCGAGCCTGCTGCTCGAGGGCACCCCAGTCCGGCTGACCGGCCAGGACTCGGAGCGCGGCACGTTCTCCCATCGCCACCTCGTCCTCCACGATCACGAGACGGGGGCGACGCACGTGCCGATCCAGCACCTCAGCGGCGCCGCCGCCTCGTGCGAGGTCTACAACTCGCCGCTCTCGGAGTTCGCGGCGCTGGGCTTCGAGTACGGGTACTCGGTCGCGGTGCCGAACGGGCTCGTTCTCTGGGAGGCCCAGTTCGGCGACTTCGTCAACGGCGCCCAGGTCATCATCGACCAGTTTCTCGTCTCCGGCTTCGCGAAGTGGGAGCAGACCTCGCGGCTCACGCTTCTCCTGCCGCACGGCTACGAGGGCAACGGGCCGGAGCACTCGAGCGCTCGCGTGGAGCGCTTCCTCCAGCTCGCGGCACAGGGAAACGTCCGGATCGCGAACTGCTCGACGCCCGCGCAGTACTTCCACCTCCTGCGCCTGCAGGCGCACGGCTCGACTCCGCGCCCGCTCGTCATCTTCACGCCGAAGAGCCTGCTCCGGTTGAAGCAGGCGACCTCACGCATCGACGAGCTGACCTCCGGCTCGTTCCGCCCGGTGTTCGACGACCCGAACGTGACTGACGAGCAGCGCAAGAGCGTTCGGCGGCTCCTGCTGTGCTCGGGCAAGGTCTACTACGACATCGTGGGCCACGAGGCCTACGCGCAGGCGCAGGCCGTCGCCGTCGCTCGGCTCGACCAGCTCTACCCGTTCCCCGTGCCCGCCTACGCCGAGCTCCTGCGCGCGTACCCGTCGCTCGAGGAGCTCGTCTGGGTCCAGGAGGAGCCGCAGAACATGGGGCCGTTCCGCTCCATCCGCCACCGGCTCGAGGAGTCGCTGCCGGAGCGGATCCGGCTCATCTACGCAGGCCGGCCGTGGCGCGCATCGACCAGTGAGGCGTACCCTACCGCGCACGTGGTCGAGCAGGATCGCCTCGTCCGGGCCGCTCTCGGCCTGACCTGATCTCCGATCCTCAACACAGGCGTCCGCGGGGCCGGTGAGTGGCTCTGCGCGCCGAGGAAAACAGGGGAATTCGGAGCAGTTCGCGGGGAGGGCCGCAGGCGCCTCGGAGCCCCAGCCGCACCTCAGCCCTGCTTGCTACACTCGCGGCGTCTACCAGCAGTTGCTCGCGGTTCGGCGGCGCTTTTCGCGCCTTCCAGCCCGTAGCGAGATCCCGGGAAGGGAGGTGTTCGAGACAGATGGCGACCGGAACCGTGAAGTGGTTCAACGACGCGAAGGGCTACGGCTTCATCGCGCCCGACGACGGCGGCAAGGACGTGTTCGTCCACTTCAGCGCAATCGCAGGCGACGGCTTTCGCACCCTTGCAGAGGGGGCGAAGGTCGAGTTCGAGGTGCGCGAAGGGACGAAGGGCCCCGAGGCAGGGAACGTCATCCCCATCTGAGGCGGCTCAGTCGCAATCGATGCGAGAAGGGCGAGGCATGTGCCTCGCCCTTCGTCGTTCTGTTGGAGCACCCAAAGGAACGAAGCACGGCGCCGTCGGGTCTTCGCTCCATTAGGTACTCAGACCAGTGGATAATGGGCGACTGTGGCCGCGGTTCGCGGGGCGCTCGAGTTCACGCCGACGTACGAGGACGACTTCAAGGGCTGGCCCCTGCGGCCCAGGCACCGTGCGCACGGCGTCTACGGCACCTTCCTGAACCCGACCACACGCTGGCCGCCGCCGATGCCGGGGCCCACCGTCGGCTACCACAAGGCGGTCGACATCATCGCCAACGATGCCACGGGTCCCCACCCGGTCTTCGCCGTCGAAGGCGGAACCGTGCGGAGGATCGATCACGCCTGGCGTACGACCCCGCTCGGCGAGAGGGTCTTCAACGGCGCGGTGCTCCTCGGCCACTTCCACTACGCGCACCTCGTGCCGACGGTCGAGGTGGGGCAGAACGTCCTCGCCGGGGAGCAGATCGGCCAGACCCTCGCCGGCTGGTGGCATATGCACCTCGAGGAGCACGGGTGGTGGCGCGGCCAGCACGTCGTCCTCAACCCCTTCCGCCCGGGCGGCAAGCTGGCGCCGCTTCCAGCAAACGGCGAGCCCGCCATTCGAGCGATGCGAATCTACGCGAAGTCCGACGAGAACGCGGCCACGCCCACGCCCCTCTCACAGGACCGGGTGCGAGGAGTCGTCGTCCCGGTTGCGCTCGCGGCCGATCTCATCCCGCTGAAGGAATGGCCCGCCGCCCCGGTGATCGGCATCCACGTCTACAGCGCCTCCATCGTGCTCAGGCGCGGCGACGAGCTCGTGCTCGAGCGGGAGCTGTTCCGCCTCGACTCGGTCCCGGGGCCGACCTGGCGGCACTTCTTCCGTCCGCTCACGCGGCGGAGCGCGCCCGTCGCGGTGTGCGTCGTGCGCAAGCCGGCCGACTGCGCCGGCCGCTTCTGGCTCCGGCTCTGGGAGAACGGCTGGGACACCCGCCGCGTGCCGAACGGCCGCTACACGCTGACGCTCACGGTGGAGGGCGTGACCGGGGCGCAGGCGACGCGGACCATGCGTTTCAACGTGGCGAACTGACCGCCGTCGTGCGGCGGGCCGGATATATCCGGCCCCTACATGGGCCTGGGGTCGTTTGCCCGCCGGCGTCGTGCCGGTGGCAAGGGCGGTCCGATGGGATCCGGCCCCTACGGTGATGATCGGATGCCAGGGTCTGGTGTAGGGGCCGCATAGATGCGGCCCGATCGCGGCCGAGGCCGCGACGGTCGTGCCGGTGGCAGGGCGGCCCGCATGAGATCCGGCCCCTACGGTGATGACGGGATCCCGCGATCTGGTGTAGGGGCCGCATCTCATGCGGCCCGGTCGTGGAGCTGGCTCCTACGGGTTCGCGACCGTCACGTCCACCGTGGCCTGGCCCCTGTTGCCCGCCACGTCCCATGCGGTGATGCGCAGCCGGTAGGGCCCGTTTGCGACGCTGGTGGTGTCCCAGTACGGCTCGGCGCCCGTCGAGGCGAAGAGGCGGAACCAGAGCTCGCCGCGGCCCTGCCGGCGGAGCTCGATCGCCGTCGGAGCCCGCAGGTTCTGCTTCGTACCGGGCGCAAAGTGCTGCGAGAACCCGACGGGCGACGGGCCCTGGACGTCAAGCGTGACGTCGGTCCGGAAGACCTCCCGGTCGACCACGACGTCTCCGTCGTCGAGGCGGACGATCTTGAGCCGGACTCGCGACGGGTGGTGCCAGGTCTCGAGGCGCCAGAGCTCCTCCCAGAAGCCGAGGAAGGACTGCTGATCCTCGATGCGAGCACGGACGTCCACGACGCCCGAGAGGGCTGTCGGATCGAGCTCCAAGCCGGCGGGCGAGAAGACCGCGCGACCGTTGCCGACGCGCCACTGCGAGATCGCCGGGGTGAAGAAACGCACGTCGATGACGACAGGCTTGGCCTCGTCGGCGTACGGGAAGATCTTGCCGCTGCGATGGAGCGGGTCGACGGGAATCCGCCGCTCGCGGTCGCCGTCGGGGAAGACCCACTCCGTCAGATGGAGATGCCACTGGCCGGCGAACGTCCAGCCGAGCATGTCCCCGGCCCGGACGGTCTGACCCTGGGTAACGACGGGATCGACGTGGCCGTAGCCGAAATGGCCGAGACGGACGATCGACTCGCCGGTTCTTCGGTTGCGCGGCCCCACCTGCCAGACCTGGCCGCCCTCGAGCGCGTAGACGCGGTGCGTTCGTCCGGGCGGCGCGCCCCGCGCGGGCCGGTCGTCGCGCACGGAGACGTCGATGCCGTGGTGGTAGTTCTCCTTCGTCCTCGGATCGAGGAAGGAGCCGCGAACCGGATGCTGGCGGTTTCGAGGCGCGACCGGCCAGCCGCGGTAGTCGTCGTCGTAGCGACGCCTCATCCCATCGGGACATTAGACCCTTCGCCGCCGCCGCGCGGACGACCGCCGGGCGTGCGGCCAGGCCGGTTGCCCGCACCTGCAGTCTCGCGGTGGCCCCATTGCGCCGGCCGCGTCGAGCGGGTTGCATTGGCAGGAGCAAACGAGACCCGAAGGGACACCATGAACCCGGCAACGATTCAGTCCGTGCCATTGCTCGGCGAGATACCGCGGCGCTTCCGCAGCGAGGTCGTGCGCTGGGCAGACGAGATCGATGCGCCCGCCGGCGCAGAGATCGTCCAGCAGGGCGATTACGCACAGGAGTTCTTCGTGATCGTCGAGGGCGAAGCGTCGGTCGTCAAGGACGGCGAGCACATCGCGACCCTCGGCGCCGGGCAGTTCTTCGGCGAGGTCGGCTTGCTAGGCCGGAACTGGCGCACCGCCTCCGTGATCGCACGCACGCCCATGCGCCTACTCGTGCTCGCGCCCCGCGAGTTCAGCTCGCTGCTGAACGCGGCGCCGGCGATCGCCGAACGCGTACGGGAGGCCGCCCGGGAGCGCGCCGCCTAGGACCGGCGGTCGGAGGCACGCTCGCCCAAGCTAGCCTCTGCCTCGTGCCGAGGCTCGACAGCGTCTGCGTCTACGCCGGCTCGAGCCCCGGCGCCGATCCGCGTTACCGCACTGCCGCGCAGGAGCTCGCGCACGCGCTCGCCGACCGCGAGATCCGCGTCGTCTATGGAGGCGCCAGGGTCGGGCTGATGGGCGTGCTCGCCGACAGCGCTCTCGCGCGCGCGGGCCGGGTGGTGGGCGTCATGCCGCGCTCGCTCGTCGAGAAGGAGATCGCTCACGCCGGTCTCACCGAGCTGCGCGTGGTCGAGTCGATGCACGAGCGCAAGGCGACGATGGCCGAGCTCTCGGATGCGTTCGTCGCGCTGCCCGGCGGCGTCGGCACCGTCGAGGAGCTGATCGAGGTCTACACCTGGATGCAGCTCGGTCTGCACGCCAAGCCGTGCGCCCTCCTGAACGCGGGCGGCTACTACGACCACCTGATCGGCTTCCTCGACCACGCGGTCGCCGAGCGCTTCCTGCGCCCGGAGCACCGCGAGCTGCTCGTCGTCGCGGAAGAGCCGGCGGAGCTGATCGAGCGCCTGGAGCGCTTCGAGGCGCCACAGCTCACCAAATGGCTCGACCGCGAGACGACCTGAGCCGCGACCGGTGCGTGTCAGCCCGGCGCGAACGTCTTCCGCTTCACCAGCCGGCCCCGCCCGGGCGCTGCCAGCAGCTTCCGGTCCTCCGCGATGATCTCCCCGCGGGAGATCGTCAGCGCCGGCCAGCCGGTCGCCACGAAGCCCTCGTGCAGCTCCCAGTCCTGCCGTGACTGCATATCCGCCTGGCGAATGACGACGGTCTTCTCGGGATCGAAGACGACGATGTCGGCGTCCGACCCGACAGCGATCGTGCCCTTCCTCGGGTAGAGCCCGAAGAGCTTCGCGGGATTCGTCGACGTGACCTCGACGAAGCGGTTGAGGCTGAGACGTCCCTTCAGCACCCCGTCGCAGTACAGCATGGGGAGGAGCGTCTCGAGGTTCGCCATGCCCGGCAGGAACTCGTTCACGCGCTTGCCGTGCAGCTTCTGGGCCTTGCTCCAGCTGATGTGGTCGGTCGCGACGGTCTGCAGGACGTCGCTCTCGAGCGCCTGCCAGATGATGTCCATCTGGTCGGCCTCGCGCAGCGGCGGCCAGCACGTGTAGCGCTCGGGGAACTCCTCGCGCTCGTAGGCCTCCCTCGTGAGGTGGAGGTAGAGCGGTCGCGTCTCGCCGAACGCCGTGCGGCCGGCGCCGCGCGCGTCGTGCAACGCCTGCAGTGCCTCTTCGCACGACAGATGCACGAGGTAGACGGGGGCATCGGCCATCGCCGCCATACGGACGGCGCGCTGCGCCGCGAGCCCTTCGGCCGCACGCGGTCGGGAGTCCGGGTAATGGCGTACGCCGCTAGCCTGGCCCTGCGCGTCCAGCTCTGCGGTCATGAAGTCGATGCAGCACTGGTCCTCGCAGTGCATGTTGACGAGCGCTCCGAGGCGGCCGGCCTCTCTCATCGCCTTGAGGTATCGAGGCGCCAGCTCGTCGAACCGTCCGAGCGACGTCGTGAAGATCTTGAAGCTCGTGAAGCCCTCTGCGACGACGTCGGCCATCTCGGCTATGACGTCGTCCCTCGGATCGCGAATGACCGGGTGCAGGCCGTAGTCGATCACCGACTTGCCCGTTCCGTTCCGGATCCAGATCTCGAGCGCGTCCTGAAGGGATTGCCCCTCGGCGGGGAAGACGTAGTCGACGATGGTCGTGACGCCGCCGCAGGCGGCCGCGGCGGTCGAGGAGAAGAAGTCGTCGGCTGTCCCGTGGCCGAGCAGGTCCTCGCCGAGCTCGACGTGGGTGTGGACGTCGATCCCTCCCGGGAAGAGGTACTTCCCGCTCACGTCGACGACTCGCGCTGCGGGGCCGAGCTCGAGCCCGATCTGCTTGATCGCGCCGCCTTCGATGCCGACGTCCGCGTGGTACGTCTCCGCGGCGGTCACGACCGTGCCGTTGCGAAGCAGGAGATCCACCTGTGCCTGCCAGCCTATCCCGGCCGCGCGGTGTTGCCGGCCTACTCGGCGGTCGGCTCGTCCGCGGCGTGCTCGACCGCCGCGAGCTCTTCCCGTCGGCGCTCGATCTCGGCCGTGTCCGCCTCGGTGTCCGCCAGCGCCCGCGTCGCGGTCTCGATCGCCTCGCGGTCCGACTGGACCGCCAGGAGCTTGGCGTGGGTCTGGTCGACGACCGCCGTCTGCTCCCGGCGGACCTGCGTGAGCCGGGTATCGAGCTCGGCTCCAGCCTCATTTTTCACGCGGGTGATTCGGTCTACGTTCAGCGCCGCCAGGTTGACGAGCTCGGCGAAGGCACGCGCGGCATCCTCGTCGCGTGCTTCGACGAGCAGGCGCCGGTCGCCGTCCTGCAAGGCCAGGTAGACCCGCTTCGCATCGAGGTGTCGCCGAGGCTTTCCGCGGCCGTCGACGACGCGGTCACCGTCGCCGGGCTCCCCCGAGGGGGCGAGCGCTGCCGGTGGTCCCACGAGCGCCCGGAAGCCCGGCGGGAGGGGCACGATCTCGTCGCCGGTGTCGAGACGATCCTCGTAGACGACGAGCGGGCCGAAGGTCCCCAGCTTCCGCCCGCTCGACACCGTGGCGAGCCTTCCCTCGACGTCGGTGACGGCCGCCGCGGCGGCCCGCTCGGACTTCTCGAGCGCCTTGCGAGCCGAGCGGACAGCGTTGTCGTGGGCGCGCTCCGCATCGCGAAGCTGCCGCCGGGCCGTCCGCACCCGAGACGCGTGCTTGCGCTCGGCGGCCTTGAGCGCTCGGCGTGCCGCCGTGAGCTTTTCGCGATGGGCCTTCTCCTCGGGCGTCAACTCGGAGCGAGGGAGCCGGAGCTGGGCGGGAAGCCGCTCGAGTGAGGCCTCCCGGGTCGGGACCAGCTCGCGAAGACGTTGTAGGCGCGGCGAAGCGATCGGCATGATCGTGCTTGCGACTATCCGCTCGTCTCAAAGGGTAGCCGCTGCTCCGGCGGCCGCCCGATGTTTAGGGCACGGCCCAGGCGGAAATGGTTGGGACAATGACAGTTCTCGTCGAGTTCAAGACGGGAGACCGCGTCCGCCTGCTCCGTCCGATCGACGGCTTCACCGCCGGCACCGAGGGCGAGATCGTCAGGATCTTCGTCGCTCCCTCGCGTGCGTTTCAGGTGAAGATCGACGACGCCGTGCTCGAGGCGGAGCCGGAGGCCGTGGAGCGCGCGGTTCCTTCCGACCTCCCCGGGTAGCCGGGGACAGCCCGGACGCGGGCGCGGCCCCGATCGAGGCCCCTCCCGTCCCGCATCTGTGCACTGGTCTTAGTTCTCGCAGTTGGCCCTTGGTCTCGCCGAGGCAGGTGTCGACGTCTGCCCCGCCGTCGAGGCCGTCGGCGCCGAGCTCGCCGTCGAGCGTGTCGTTGCCGCCGAGGCCGGACAGGCTGTCGTTCATGCCCCGCCCTTGAGGACGTTGACCTGAGACGAGCCGGTGAGCGAGTCTGCGAAGCCCGAGCCGATCAGGTTCGAGTCGCGGTTGCTTGCCGAGCCGCCGAGCTGCGCGGGGAGGCGGTGCCCCCAGAAGGCGCTTTGAGGCGATCGCGGTGATCGCCGCGGAGAGCAGTCGGCGGGGCGGCGATCGTCGTCGCGCGCGGCGAGTTGAGACTCTGCGGGTCAGGCTTTGCGCGCCCTCGGCGCGCCACTCGAGCCGCTGCGATTCGAGACGGGCGTTCCTTGTAAGGAATTCCTGAAGATTCGCGAAGAGAGGAGCACGTGCCCGCACTGAGAATCGGTGTCAAAGACAGGTTTGCATCCCGTGCCCGCTTGAGTCGGGCGCCATCGGCAAGCACTAGCATGGCGTGACTCGGAGCTACGCTGGCCGCGCTCCGGCTCGGTTGTAGCCACCGTCCGCAGCGGGACGCACTTTGGATCGTCAACGGCGCGTTTCGCAAACGTCCGTATGGGTAGTGTCGCAGTCAATGCGGCCCTGCGTAGGGAGTCCATCTTCCCGTCCGAGTACCGCGCCCGAGGCACGGCACGTGGCACCGGAGGCCGAAACACCGAGCCCAAGGAGGCGACGATGCCGCAACCGGAGAATCGCGTTAGCGCACATCTGCAAGCCACTGGCCGTAAGGAGAATCCGCGGCCTTCCGTGAGTGTCGTGATGCCGACGCTTGACGAGGCTCGAAATCTTCCACACGTGATCCCTCGGTTGCCGGCGTGGATCGACGAGCTGATCGTCGTCGACGGATATTCCACCGACGACACGGTGGCGGTCGCTCAGGAGCTCTTTCCTGACGTGCGGGTCATTTATCAGAGCGGCCAGGGCAAGGGCGACGCTCTCAGGTGTGGTATCGAGGCAGCAAGGGCAGATATCGTCGTCACGCTCGATGCGGACGGATCTACCGCTCCCGAGGAAATTCCTCGATTCGTCCACGCTCTTGCGCAGGGCGCCGATCTGGCGAAAGGTTCCCGGTACCTGCAGGGTGGAGGGAGCGACGACCTCACGCTTCTGCGAAGCACGGGTAACAAGGGGCTGACTCTGCTCGTCAACGTCCTCTTCGGTACTCGCTACTCCGATCTTTGCTACGGCTACAACGCGCTGTGGAGGCGTCGCGCGGCGGTACATCGACATCGATGTCGACGGCTTCGAGATAGAGACGCTTCTCGCGCTCCGAGCAGCGCGTGCTCGCCTGAGGGTTGTGGAAGTTCCGAGCTGGGAGGCACGCCGAATACACGGCGGGAGCAACCTGAACGCACTACGCGATGGCTGGCGCATTCTGAAGCTGATCGTCTGCGAGCGGACGCTCCGACGGCCGGCCTCGTCCCTGCCGAATGAACTGCGCCAGAGCGTCAGACGCTCCGTGGCTAAGACCTCAGGCCCACGGTCTCCAGACCGGGGCCCGTAGTTTCAGGACCGGCGCACGGCGATGTGGCGATGTCGCGAGCCGGAGCTCCGGCGAGCTCGCCGTCTGCCTACAGCGTCACCGTGGCACCTCATCCCGTTCCCGAGGGCGGGTGCTCTGGCGTCGTACGGCGGCGGTATAGGGCTTCCACCGATCGATTTCCAGAGCGTGATCAGCCACGAAAGCCCCGGCCGGGGACGTCTCGCCGATCCGCCCAACGATTGCTTGGGAGATGCAAAACGGTGATGCACGTCGACCCGTGTGGGGGATTGTGAGGGCCGCCGCGTCCTCCGATCCTTGACGAAACGCGACGGAGGATTTCGCATGCGGCACCACGCTGTCAACCACCGCGGCCCGCGTCGGTCTTGGCCCACTCACCACAGAGGCAGGCTTGCCCTAGGCGCATGCTGCTTGGCCTTCTTGCTTCTGGGAGTAGGCTCGGCTGGGGCGAGCGCGACCTCGCTGAACGACGGAACCACGGGAGCCACCGCGAACGCTTTCGAATTCGTTGGCAGCGGCTGGTGGTACCGGTCGAGCGGCCAGCCGTCGTATCTCGGCGATGACCACTACTCCAAGGTAGCCGGTAGCTACTACCGGGTTCGCTTCAGCGGTACCTACGCGAAGGTCTACACGGCGAAAGGCCTCGGCGCCGGCATCGCGGCGATCTCCATCGACGGAGGGGCCGAGACGCTCGTCGATCTTTATGCGCCGTCTCGCCAGAATCAGGTGCTCGTTTATTCGAGCCCGACCCTCGTCGACGCGCCTCACGTCCTCACGGTTCGTGTGACGGGTACGAAGAACCCGAACGCGACCGATTCCTACGTGATCGCAGACAGGGTCGAAGTCGGAGCCGAGTTACCGCCCGCGAACGCCGGGTTGCCGGTCGTGAGCGGAAGCGCCGTGGTCGGCATGACGCTCACGTCGTCGTCGGGGACCTGGTCGAACTCATCTACCTCGTATGCGTACCAGTGGGTGCGCTGTGACTCGGCCGGGGCTAACTGTGCCGGCATCACCGGAGCAACCGGACCGGCCTACTTGCTCGACACTCCCGATCAGGGCGCGACGCTCCGCGTCGTCGTGACCGCCTCCAACGTGGCGGGCTCTACGTCGGCGACGTCGGTGCAGACAGCAGCCGTACAAGCGCCTGCCGCTGCGCCCTGGACGACTGTGCTCTACGACCGGTTTGACAGCGGCGGCGTTCCGTCGTACTGGCGGCCGCATGACTTCAGGTACCGGACGTCGGACAACTGTGCGTCGCCGTCGCACGTGAGTGTGTCGGGCGGGTACTTGCGTCTGCTGATGCGGTACGAGACGTCGGGGTGGTGCGGCGCGGGCTGGTACACGGGTGGCCTGACGCTCGCCAAGGTGGCGCCCTACGCGAGCGTCGACCAGCGCATCACCGTCCGCTTCCGCGTCGTCAACGGCGGCGTGATAGCGCATCGCATCATTCCTATGCGCTGGCCGACGACCGCTTCGCAGCCTGGAGGCGGTGAAGAGGACTACTGCGAGAGCCACGACCTCACGTTTTGCGCGTCGTTCTTCCACTCGAGCTGGGGGCGCATCAACAAGTCCCACATCGTCAACCTCACCCAGTGGCACACGTTCCGGTTCGAGCGGCGCAATTACGTGGTCAGGGTGTGGATCGACGATATGAGCACCCCGGTCTGGACCTATTACGGCTCTTCGACGACGCTTCCGGCGACGCTCAAGGCGGCCGTGCTGCAGCAGGAATGCCAGCCGCTGCGGGTTGGCGGCTGCCCCACCGGAAAGACGGGGTACGAGGAAATCCAGATCGACTGGATCACGATAGAGAATCCAGCGTGACGGGATAGCCGCCCCTATTCCGACCGCCTAAGATCGCAAGTGCTGAAGGCCGGATCCGACGGGATTCGGCCCTCGGCCCTCTGTTGTTCTCGTGCTCTTCGTCACGAGCGCGGTGTCGAGCCTCCTCGCTTCGTCCGGTATGCGATGCGATCGTGCGCAGGAAACTCGCGCCGATTGCATCCACGTCAGTAGCGCAGTCAAGCGCCGGTGGGACAAACCGGAGGGAGGAGTGCTTATGCGGCGCCGCCTTATCTTGCCGCTCGTGCCCGGGCTGGTGCAGCGCGGGGGATTGAATCCAGCGCTCGGCGCCGAAGCTGAGTTGAACACGACTGAGAGAGGCTCTATGCACCAGCGCAAGCTCGACGACCATCGCCGGAGCAACCGTCACTTCGCTATGGCGAGCCGCCGTGTCGCGCTGATCGTGTTATGCCTGCTGGTCCTACTGGCCCTCGGCCCAGCCGCTGCCAATGCCGTCGCGATCAACGACGGCACCGTGGGGACGGGTACGAACCAGTTCGAATTCGTTGGGAGCGGGTGGCACCATCGGCCAAGCGGCCAGCCGTCGTATCTCGGCGATGACCACTACTCCAAGGTAGCCGGTAGCTACTACCGGGTTCGCTTCAGCGGTACCTACGCGAAGGTCTACACGGCGAAAGGCCTCGGCGCCGGCATCGCGGCGATCTCCATCGACGGAGGGGCCGAGACGCTCGTCGATCTTTATGCGCCGTCTCGCCAGAATCAGGTGCTCGTTTATTCGAGCCCGACCCTCGTCAATGCGCCTCACATCCTCAAGGTTCGTGTGACCGGTACCAAGAACCCGTACGCGACTGATTCCTACGTGATCGCGGACAGGGTCGATGTCGGAGCCGAGGCGGCCCCGCTTTGGAGGAGTGTGCTCTACGACCGGTTTGACAGCGGCGGCGTTCCGTCGTACTGGCGGCCGCATGACTTCAGGTACCGGACGTCGGACAACTGTGCGTCGCCGTCGCACGTGAGTGTGTCGGGCGGGTACTTGCGTCTGCTGATGCGGTACGAGACGTCGGGGTGGTGCGGCGCGGGCTGGTACACGGGTGGCCTGACGCTCGCCAAGGTGGCGCCCTACGCGAGCGTCGACCAGCGCATCACCGTCCGCTTCCGCGTCGTCAACGGCGGCGTGATAGCGCATCGCATCATTCCTATGCGCTGGCCGACGACCGCTTCGCAGCCTGGAGGCGGTGAAGAGGACTACTGCGAGAGCCACGACCTCACGTTTTGCGCGTCGTTCTTCCACTCGAGCTGGGGGCGCATCAACAAGTCCCACATCGTCAACCTCACCCAGTGGCACACGTTCCGGTTCGAGCGGCGCAATTACGTGGTCAGGGTGTGGATCGACGATATGAGCACCCCGGTCTGGACCTATTACGGCTCTTCGACGACGCTTCCGGCGACGCTCAAGGCGGCCGTGCTGCAGCAGGAATGCCAGCCGCTGCGGGTTGGCGGCTGCCCCACCGGAAAGACGGGGTACGAGGAAATCCAGATCGACTGGATCACGATAGAGAATCCAGCGTGACGGGATAGCCGCCCCTATTCCGACCGCCTAAGATCGCAAGTGCTGAAGGCCGGATCCGACGGGATTCGGCCCTCGGCCCTCTGTTGTTCTCGTGCTCTTCGTCACGAGCGCGGTGTCGAGCCTCCTCGCTTCGTCCGGTATGCGATGCGATCGTGCGCAGGAAACTCGCGCCGATTGCATCCACGTCAGTAGCGCAGTCAAGCGCCGGTGGGACAAACCGGAGGGAGGAGTGCTTATGCGGCGCCGCCTTATCTGCCTGCTCGTGTGCCGACCGACCCGCAGCTCGGGGCGAGCTGGACTGGGCGGACTGAGCGGCCCCACATGTCTGCGATGAGCCGTTCGACCGTCTGGAACTTCCGGCTGTCTCCGTGACGGGGGCTTTTTCCACTCGGCCGTCGGGGAGCCAACGCGGCCGCCGACCCCGCCTGGGGATGGCCGGACGGTTGCGCGGTTTGGTGTCCTGTCCGTAGTCGACGAACAGACAAGCGCTTCCGCCGGGGACGGCTACGGCGCCACCCTATGACGACGCGCGCGGACGCCGCGAGCAGCCATGGCTACTGCCGAGGATTCTGCCGTCCGGCCCGAGCGAGCGGCCGCCGCCCCTAACCCCGTCGAGCCTCTCCCGCACCTACCCTTCCGCCTCGATCGGCGCGGCGCCGTCGGCACCTTGCGGCGTACCGCCCTGGCCGGGCGGGGTACCGCCCTGACCTGGCGGCGTGCCGCCCTGACCTTGCGCAGCATTGCTCTGGCCGGGTGGCGTCTCGCCCTGACCTGGCGGCGTGCCGCCCTGACCTGGCGCAGCATTGCTTTGGCCGGGTGGCGTCTCGCCCTGACCTGGCGGCGTGCCGCCCTGGCCGGGCGCAGCATTGTTGTGGCCGGGTGGCGTCTCGCCCTGACCTGGCGGCGTGCCGCCCTGACCTGGCGCAGCATTGTTTTGGCCGGGTGGCGTACTCGCCCTGACCTGGCGGCGTGCCGCCCTGACCGGGCGCAGCATTGTTTTGGCCGGGTGGCGTCTCGCCCTGACCTGGCGGCGTGCCGCCCTGACCGGGCGCAGCACCGTTTTGGCCGGGTGGCGTTCTCGCCCTGACCTGGCGGCGTGCCGCCCTGGCCGGGCGCAGCATTGTCTTGGCCGGGTGGCGTACCGCCCTGATCTGCGGCTGTGCCGCCCTGGCCGGGCGCAGCATTGTCTTGGCCGGGTGGCGTACCGCCCTGATCTGGCGCAGCATTGTCTTGGCCGGCTGGCGTACCGCCCTGACCTGGCGGCGTGCCGCCCTGATCTGGCGCAGCATCGCTTTGGCCGGGTGGCGTCTCGCCCTGACCTGGCGGCGTATCGCCGAGACCGGGCGGCGCGTCGCCGGACTGGCCGGGAGGCGAGCCAACCGCTCCCGGTTGAGCGCCGTCGCCGCCGGACGCGGCGCCAGTCTGAGCGGGCTGGCTGCCTCCCTGAGGCGGCGGAGGGTGACCGGAACCGGGCGCGGCTTCGTCAGCATGGGGCGCAGAGGAGGCGCCCTGCTCGGAGTTGTCGCCGTCGTCGGGATCATCGTGCAGGCCCGTTGAGAGATGACCCTCATCAGGTTTCTCGATCACTGGCTGCTCGGCCACGCCGGCGGCTGGAGCTTCGCCATCGACGGCAAGGCCGCTCGCGACGGACGGCCACGCGCCTCCTGGCGCGGCGGTGGCGCTAGAGAGGACGGGAGAGGTCGTGGGAACGTTCGGCGTCCGCGCTGCCGACGGGGCGACCACAAAATCCTCCGCTCCGCCGCCCGCCTGGACGAGCCCCGCCGGCGGCCGCTCGGGAGCTTGGAAGCGTCCGGGCTCGTCAAGCAACGGAAGAGCTGTGGCTCCAGCGACTACGACAGCGCTGGCGGCGAGATTGGTCGCGATCTTGTGCGGCAGCAGAGCTCGAAGCGTTTCGGCGGTAACACCGACTTCGAGCGCCCGCAACCGCTTCAGACCCCTATGATCGCCCGAAAGCGACGACGGCGATCGGTGAGGCAGTCGTTCCCGCACGATCAATTTCAGGATCCGCCAGCCATCGCGTACTGCGTTCAGGTTGCTCCCGCCGTGTATTCGGCGTGCCTCCCAGCTCGGAACTTCCACAACCCTCAGGCGGGCACGCGCTGCTCGGAGCGCGAGAAGCGTCTCGATCTCGAAGCCGTCGACATCGATGTCGATGACCGCCGCGCGACGCCTCCACAGCGCGTTGTAGCCGTAGCAAAGATCGGAGTAGCGAGTACCGAAGAGGACGTTCACGAGCAGAGTGAGCCCCTTGTTACCCGTGCTTCGCAGAAGCGTGAGGTCGTCGCTCCCTCCACCCTGCAGGTACCGGGAACCTTTCGCCAGATCGGCGCCCTGCGCAAGAGCGTGGACGAATCGAGGAATTTCCTCGGGAGCGGTAGATCCGTCCGCATCGAGCGTGACGACGATATCTGCCCTTGCTGCCTCGATACCACACCTGAGAGCGTCGCCCTTGCCCTGGCCGCTCTGATAAATGACCCGCACGTCAGGAAAGAGCTCCTGAGCGACCGCCACCGTGTCGTCGGTGGAATATCCGTCGACGACGATCAGCTCGTCGATCCACGCCGGCAACCGAGGGATCACGTGTGGAAGATTTCGAGCCTCGTCAAGCGTCGGCATCACGACACTCACGGAAGGCCGCGGATTCTTCGCTCCATTCGTGGCGTACGGGTCTATGTCGACGCGATCGTCCGGGTAGGACATGCGCCTCCTTGGGTTCGGTGTTTCGGTCTCCGATGCGCCGCGCCGCGCCCTTCGGCGCGGTACCCGGCAAGGAGGATGGAATCACCGCTTGTAGGGCCGCACCGGCGGCCTACCCAAACGGACGATCGGCAAACATCCTTCCTGCGCAGCCGCCGCCCGCGGCGGCAGCACCCGCTCACACCCAACCGATCCTCCTAATGGCCGCAGTGCCTCAGCGCCCAGGCCACGCCGACACACGATTCAGGTTCTACTGTCCCACGCGCCGCGTGTGCATGTCAAGACACAACCGTCGACGCCGGCTCAATAGAGGACGGGAGGCCATCAGGCCAGTTCGCACAGGCCACTAGGAGAACAACCCCAGCCGTCGGCGTCCCAACCCGCCGCAGACCCCGGCGCGTAGAAGTCCTCCTTGCTGCGCCGCAGGACACGGTCGGCGCCGCGCCAGCACGAGCTCAGCGTACTCCGAGGTTGTGTCCTGACGATTCAACGGCTGACTAGGGCGTTGTCTCCGTGCCTGCTGCTTCTTCCGACCCGGCCCCGTAGGGCATCGAGGAGAGGATGAGCACCCGACGGATCGGTGCGCGGGGCGAGGCACGCCTCACAGGCATTGGATCGATCGAGTTGACGGCTCCTCCGGCGCAGCCCTTCCAGAGGCTTGCTCGTCGCATAGGCGACTTCGCTAGCATGGTCACCGAAGCCCTTGACTGTGGCCAGCGGTTCCCGCGTTCGACGCAGCTCGACGCAGCAGTTACGTCTCCTAGGGAAACGAGGCTGTCGAGCACATCCGTTTCGGACGGCCTTCCGGTGGCGCTCCGATGCCACGGTAGAGGCTGTCGCGATGCCCAGAGGCGCCTACGTGCTAGGCGGTGTCCGCAGGCGTAGCCTCCGCCTGCCTGCTCGTATGGCCGTCGTAGGCGTGTTCGCGGCGTCGCTGCTCGGGACACCGACGGCCGCTCCGGCGGCGACCACGCCAAGCGGCTTTCAGGAGACCGTCGTCTTCAGCGGCCTCATCAATCCGACTGCAGTCCGATTCGCATCCGACGGGCGGGTGTTCGTTGCGGAGAAGCGCGGCGTCATCAAGGTCTTCGACAACCTGTCCGACACCACGCCGACGATCTTCGCGGATCTCCGGACGAACGTCTACAACTTCTGGGATCGCGGCCTGCTCGGTCTCGAGCTGCACCCGAACTTTCCGCAGAGTCCGTACGTCTACGTCCTCTACGCCTACGACGGCGACATCGGCGGGCCGGCGCCCAAGTGGGGTGCGCCGGGCGTCGACGGCGATCCCTGCCCGGCCACGACGAACGGGAAGACGTACGGTGCGACCGACAACGGCTGCGTCGTGAGCGGCAGGCTCTCCCGTCTCCAGGCGAGCGGGAACACGATGTTCGGCAGCGAGCAGGTGCTGATCAACGGCTGGTGCCAGCAGTATCCGAGCCACTCGATCGGGAGTCTCGCGTTCGGTGCCGACGGCGCCCTGTACGTCAGCGGGGGAGAAGGAGCGAGCTTCCTGTTCGTCGACTACGGCCAGGACGGAGAGCCCGTCAACCCGTGCGGCGACCCGCCCGGCGGTGCGGGAGCGACGCTGACGCCTCCGACGGCGGAAGGCGGCGCACTCCGGGCCCAGGACCTTCGCACCAGTGGCGATCCCGTCGGACTCGGAGGCGCCATTCTCCGCGTCGACCCGGCGACGGGTGCCGGGCTCCCGACCAACCCCCTCGCCGGAAACCCCGACCCGAACGCGCGCCGCATCATTGCCTACGGGCTCAGGAATCCATTTCGCATCACGACGCGACCGGGAACGAACGAGGTCTGGATCGGGGACGTCGGCTGGAGCGCCTGGGAGGAGATCAACCGCATCCCGAACCCAACCGACGCAGTCGTCGAGAACTTCGGCTGGCCGTGCTACGAGGGGCAGCAGCGGCAATCCGGGTACGACGCGACCGACCTCGCCATCTGCGAGAACCTCTACGCGCAGGCCGGAGCGCACGAGCAGCCGTACTTCCAGTATCACCACAACAACCGGGTCGTCCCGAACGAGGCGTGTCCAGTCGGTGATTCCTCCGTCGCGGGCCTCGCCTTCGAGTTCTACTCGGGCGGTCCATACCCGCCCGACTACGATGGCGCCCTCTTCTTCGCCGATTACTCGCGAGACTGCATCTGGGCCATGAGGAAGGACGCGAGCGGGCTTCCGGCTCCCGGCCTGCTCAAGACGTTCGTGGCGGGCGCCGCCAACCCGGTCGACGTCCAGGTCGGCCGCGACGGGTTGCTCTACTACGTCGATTTCGAGGGGAGCGTTCGTCGAATCGACGTCGTAACCGGCGGAAATCCGGACGTGACGGTGAACGACGGGACGGTCGGGACCGGGACGAACCAGTTCGAGTTTGTGGGTGCCGGCTGGAGCTACAGGACGGGCCAGGCTTCGTACCTCGGCGACGACCACTACTCGAGGACGACGAACGGCGTTTACCAGGTTCGGTTCAACGGCACCCGGGTGACGGTGCGTACGGCCAAAGGGCCCAGCCATGGCATTGCCGCTTACTCCGTCGACGGTGGCGCGGAGACGCTCTACGACCACTACAACCCGACGAGGCAGAACCAGGTTCTCGTCTATACCAGTCCCGTCCTCTCGAACGGCCCACACATCCTCAAAGTGCGCATCACCGGCACGAAGAACGCGAACGCCACCGACACCTACGTGCTCGCAGACCGCGTCGATGTCCTCGGGTCCGGTTCCGCGAACAACCCGCCAACAGCCGTCGCGACGGCGACGCCGACGTCCGGCGCGACGCCGGTCACGGTCACCTTCGACGGCTCAGGATCGAGCGACCCAGATCCGGGTGACACGGTGTCGTACGCCTGGGACCTCGACGGCGACGGCCAGTACGACGACTCGACGGCAAGCAGACCGACCCATACGTACACGGTCGCTGGAACCTACACCGCTCGCCTGCGCGTGACCGACAGCCTCGGCGCATTCGACGTCAGCGATCCGATCTCGATAAACGCCGGCAACACGCCGCCATCGGCCACCATGACCACGCCGACTGCCTCGACAACATGGAAGGTCGGCGACACCATCGCGTTCAGTGGATCCGCCACGGACAGCGAGCAGGGAACACTCCCCGCGTCGGCCCTCTCGTGGGAGCTGATCCTCCATCACTGCTCTACGCCCACGAGCTGCCATACGCACCCGATACAGACTTTTTCGAGCGTCGCGAGCGGCTCGTTCACGGCCCCGGATCACAGCTATCCGTCCTACCTCGAGCTGAAGCTCACCGCGACAGACTCGGGCGGTCTGACCGACACCGAGACCGTTCGCCTCGACCCCGTCACAGTGAACCTGACTATCGCGACGAGTCCTGCGGGGCTAGAGGTCTCGCTGAACGGCGAGACGTCCGCCGCTCCGATGGTCAGGACCTTGATCCAGAACTCCGTCAACTCGCTTTCCGCCCCCTCGCCCCAATCCCTCAATGGGTCGACGTACGTCTTCTCGTCCTGGTCTGACGGCGGCGCTCGCTCGCACAACATCACTGCCACGGCAACGGCGACCTACACCGCCACGTTCGTCCTAGCCAACCCCGACGTGACGGTGAACGATGGGACGGTCGGGACCGGGACGAACCAGTTCGAGTTTGTGGGTGCCGGCTGGAGCTACAGGACGGGCCAGGCTTCGTACCTCGGCGACGACCACTACTCGAGGACGACGAACGGCGTTTACCAGGTTCGGTTCAACGGCACCCGGGTGACGGTGCGTACGGCCAAAGGGCCCAGCCATGGCATTGCCGCTTACTCCGTCGACGGTGGCGCGGAAACGCTCTACGACCACTACAACCCGACGAGGCAGAACCAGATTCTCGTCTATACCAGTCCCGTCCTCTCGGACGGCCCTCACATCCTCAAAGTGCGCATCACCGGCACGAAGAACGCGAACGCCACCGACACCTACGTGCTCGCAGACCGTATCGACGTGGTGGGTTCTCGGTAGCCATCGGGCGTTCGTGCGCTCGCTCCCGATGTACTGGCGGATCCTGCGAGAGCAGGAGCGACCGTTCAAGTTCGTCGTCTCGCGACTTCTCATGCGAACTGGAATCTCGCGGTTCTTCCTTATCCGGCGCGCGGACTTTCGCCTCAGGTTCTACCCCACCCATGTCTCGGCGAGGCTTTGGCTGGACCCCCAGTACCACGGGGATTTCGACGAGGAGCTCTTCCTTCGCCGCTACCTCCGTGCGGGCGACACCGTCATCGACGCAGGCGCGAACATCGGCTTCACGACGCTGGTCGCCACAGTCACTGTCGGCGATCACGGCAGGGTCATCGCGGTGGAGCCGCATCCGCGCATCTTCTCGTATCTCGATGGCAACGTTCGACTCAATCGGGTCTCCGTGGAGCGCCACAACGTCGCCGTTGGTCACCGGAGCGGGCAGATACACCTGAGCGACGCGGAAGACGAGTGCGTGAACGCCGTCACGGGAGACGCCCGTGGGCTACGAGCCCCCCTGGCGAGGCTCGACGAGCTCGCAGCCGGCGCAGGCCCCATCGCGCTCCTCAAGCTCGACGTCGAAGGCTACGAGCTCTTCGCCCTCAGGGGAGGCGAGCGCGTCCTCGACGCCGTCGAGTGCATCTACTTCGAGTCCTTCGAGGACAACTACGCCCGGTACGGCTACAGCTGCTCCGACGTCTTCGAGTTGCTTCACGCGGCGGAATTCCACGTCTTCAGGCAGCTCGATGCCTCCACGCTAGTTCAGATCGAGCCACATCACACGTCAAAGGACTGCGAGAATCTCATCGCCGTCCGCAACGTGGCCAATCTTCTCGAACGCACCGGGCTTCAGCTCATTGGCTCGCGCTCCTCAAGCTAGCAACTCTGCGGCCACGAGAGCTCGCCGTAGAATCTGGCCGCTAATTCCCCCGTCAGTTCCTGTATTCGGCCGACGTCGCGCGATTCAAGGCGGTGTCTCCAATTCTCGAGGTTTGCGCGGCTGTCGATCCGAACCCCGTGAGGCTGGCTGACATCCACCTCACTTGGGTTGATATCGCTGCTAGCCGCACGGATCGTCCGCTCCGCCCGCTCACAGAACTCGAGTCCGAGTGAAGCATATAGACGCTTGTAGCGGCCGACCGCATCTGTCGAGAAGTCTTCGTGCCGGACGACGATGAAGCTTGGAAACTCAGTCGCGTATCGGTGAACTACGGAGTAGATCATGTTCCAAAGGAGACACGCTTGACCAACGCCATCCCGCCGCTGGTGCATCATGCGTCTCATCTCGGGCTCAAACGAGCACAAAAGGTCCCGTACGAGCAACGGTTGACTCAAAATGGCCTCGAAGTCGACGCGCCAGCCGAGGCGAACGAAGCTGCTCACGACCGCGACGGGATGTCTCACTGTCATCACAACTCGACAACCCAGGCGCTGAGAGAACCACGGAGCCGAGAACACCGCAAACGGATCCTTCAGTAGTGGTCTCTTGCCGCTTGATCTGGCCGCCGCGAACTGCGCCCACCGTCGGCCCATTCTCAGGACGTCAGCGACCGAACGAACTGCACCGATCTCTGTCCTAGTGGGATACCGAAACGACAGCAGGCGCTCGAACGGCCCAAGAAAGTCTTCCTCGTTCGCCGGACATATATACGAGTACTGACCCGCGACCCGGAGAGGAACGAGCACGTCGCGAGTCAACGGATTGAGGGGCTCATTGATATACGCGACATGGTCGCTCGCTTCGAGCATCCTGCCTACCCAGGTCGTTCCCGAGCGCTGTGCGCCGGTGACGAGGATCGGCTCCTTCATGTGAGCCGTGGGTGGGTTGTTGACGAGTGGGCGCATCGCCGAGCTTCGGAAAGAGCCAGTGGTGGCAAGAAGTGTCGGTGACTCAAACGGGAGGTTGTCGACTGTACGAGTGGGCTATTCTTGCATCGGTGACAACGGTCACCCGCCGGGCGGTCGCCCCGACGGAGGCGCGGCGTCCGGGACCCGCGGGCGCGGCAGCCGCCCGGGTAGCTCTCGTCCCGCCCGGGCTTGTCCGCAAGGACAACGCCGGCGGCGGTACCATCGTGAGGTGGAAGCTGCGGAAACACGTTCGGCGCCTCTCGTGCGGGATCAACGCGGGCATCCCCCGGCCGGAGCCGGCTCGCACCGTGCTTCAATCCTCTGCACGCGTCGCTTCACCAACTGAGGGCTAACGCGTGAGGGATCCACGCAACCGCTCACGTATACGACCATCAAGCATCGTGCAGACCACGGGCATCGCCCTTCGCGGAAAGAGCCTGCTCCGTGCGCGAGGATTTACCAGCTCCCTCGCGCTCATCGCCGGCCAGTTCACCAAATTAGCCTCGGGGGCGCTCTTCTGGATCGTCGCCGCGCGCTTCTTTTCACCGGCCGAGGTCGGTCTAGCAGCGGGTCTCGTCTCACTCATCAGCATATCCACAATTGTCGGCCTTCTGGGTGCAGGCGCGTCGGTCATACGACTGTTCCCGGAGTGGCGCCGGCGCCCGCAGCCCCTGCTCAAGAGCGCCGCGACGATAACGGTCGTTAGCTCGGCCGCGGTTAGTTTCGCGGCCCTGATCCTAGCGAGACTTGTATTCGATGACTTAGATGTGGTCGCCTCGAACCCCGCGCTGGCGGCGACATTCGTCGTCGCCTGCGTATTGGGAAGCGTGCTGTTGCTTGGCGACCAAGTTTCCATCGCTATGTGGCGCAGCAATGAGGTCTTCACCCGGGCTTTTGCTACGGGAATAACGATGATCGCCGCATTGGCGCTCCTAGCTTCCGTGGGTGAGACTCGCACGGCTCTTGTGATCTTGGCATGCTGGACCGTCGGTAGGGTATTCGCGCTCCTGCTGAATATCGTCCAGATAAGGCGCGCGCTTGATGATACATCGGACGTCGAAACGCGTAAGGGTGTAGGCGTTAAGGATCTCCTTCGTCTCGGTGTGCGAAATCATGTTTTGACGATATTCGAGACGGCTCCGGGATTTGCGATTACCATCGTAGTTACCGAGATAGTGTCGCCGGAGTCGAGTGCATACTGGTATGCGGCGTGGATGACGGCTACCGTCGTCTATGTCATTCCAGGGATGTTTGGCATGACACTCTTCGCCGCTGCTGTCGAGCCAGGAAAGCAGCTGGCGCGAACGGTGCGTGAAAGTCTCGCGGGCAGCTTCGCCGTTGGCCTGGCGGTAGCCGTGGGAGTGTTCTTGCTTGCGCATCCTTTGCTTCAGCTCTTCGGCGATCAGTACGCTGAAGCCGGCATCGCACCGCTCCGCATTCTCGTGGTCGGTGTCGTGCCACTGACTCTGGTGAGTGCGTACTTTGCTCTCTGCCGCGCAACCGATCGCCTGGGGGAGGCCACTGTCGTAGCTGTCGTCGGCGGAACCGCAGTGCTTACGGCCACGCTGGTTGCTGGAATCGAGGCCGGCCTCGTCGAGGTCGCCTACGGATGGCTTGGAGTTGAAGCAGTCGTCGGGGCATGGGCGGCTTGGCGGCTCAGGCTGCTGACGAGGGAGGGCGTGCGGGCGAAGCGGCAACTGGCCAGGAGCTAAAGCGATCCTTGTGTCGCTCCGACCATGCTTGGAGCGGAGCTGCGCCTGGAAGCCTCACCGCGCTCAAGCGAGGAGGCGAGCGTAGACGCGCTCGAACCGCGGCACGATGTCGCGCGCGCGGAACGACTTCGATCGCTCGAGCGCGGTGCGCCCGAGACGAGCGGCGAGCTGTGGATCGTGAACGACTTTCGCGATCGCTTCGCCTAGCGCGCGCGGATCGCTGGGAGGCACGAGCAGGCCGCTGCGACCTTCTTCGACGATCTCAGGGATGCCTCCGATGCGGGATGCGATTACAGGCCGGCCGGCGGCCATCGCCTCGATCACGACGATGCCGAACGGCTCAGCCCACACGGAGGGCACGACGACGGCGAGGCTGCGCCGGTACGCCTCGAGGACCGCGTCGTGTGGCCAGTCGAGTAGCAGGGTGGCGTCTGGAGGCAGATCGAGCGGCGGTTTCGGCTTTGCCTTACCGATCATTACGAGCGGGGGACGATCGCGGAGCGACGCGTACGCGTCGAGCAGCACGTCAACGCCCTTATGCGGACCAAGGTCGCCGACGAACAGCAGAAACGGCTGTGTCGGAAGGTCGCTGACGTACGATTCGATCGTCGCCGCCTGCTCGCAACGATGGTCGGCGAGGAAGTTTGGTATGACCTCGAAGGACAGCCCGCTTCCGGGCAGGCCGTTTCCGAGCGCGACCGCCTGACTGACGGGGAGGTAGATGTCGACGGCGTGGCGTTCCGCGGCGCGCGACGCGAAGTTCCCGAGCACGACAGGAATGCCCCTCGACGCGCCATAGTGGCGGACGCCGCACCCGAGGCACTTCGCAAGGCCCGGGCCGCGGCAGAGCGTCCCGTCGAAGATGAGATCCTTCCTCGCGCATGCCAGCGTGTAGTAGTGGAGGCTCATGGCGAGCCGTGCGCCGCTCCAGCGCTTGAGCGGCACGAAGGAGCGCGCGAGCCAATCATGCCCGTGCACCACATGGGGGCGCTCCTGCTCCAGCACGCCCCGAAGCGACAGCACCGCCTCCGGATCCGGGAACGGAGGCGCAGCCGGCCTGTCCGCGTCGCTGTAGAGAGCCCGCACCCGCTGCGTCGAGGTCCGGAGCCGATAGACGCGGAGCGCCCCCTCGAGCTCGAAGCGAGGGAATCGCTCGTCCGAAATCGCGGCGATCGCGACCTCGTGCCCGCGCTCGCTGAGCTCGAGCGCGAGATCCCGCACGAGTACCTCGATGCCACCCCGAACCGACCCGTAGAAGTCGCTGACCATCAGAATCCGCACGGCCGCCCTCGCCGGTCTCTATCGCCTTACACGGCGTCGGCCCATTCCGCGTGAGGCGATAGAGCCATGCGGCGACGAAGAGTCCGGGCCCCGGTCTGCGCAGCTCACACGAGCCCTCGGCCGACCTTGTTGGCCAGGTGCATGAGAACCGAGGGACTGGCGAGGCCGGCGCTCACAAGCAGGGCGGCGTACGCGCGCGGCTGCAGCACGTATCCGGCGAGAGACCGTGCCGCCCATTGCCTGGACTCCGTCGCCTGGCCGAGTGCGGCATGCGCGAACGCGATCTGGCCATAGATCCTCGAGAGGCCCCTGCGATCGTTTGCGATGTCCGGGTGTTTGCGAAGCACATACTCGAGTGCGGCAATGATCGTGCGCCAAGTGTCTGGCGGGCGCGCACGCCTGTTCCAGTGAATCTGGGCGAGTGGGTCCACCGCCACCGACACGGGTCCGTGCTTGGTAGCACGGAGCAGCCACTCGAAGTCTTCGGCGTAGCTGCCGGGGATAGCTTCGTCGAACAGCCCGATTGCGGAAACGAAGCTCTCACGCGGCAGCATGAGCGTGCTCATATTGACTTCCATCACCCTGGACCGCGCGAGATCCATCGACGTGACGAGGTGTTGCCGAGTTGCTCGCTTCGATCGTGAGTTCTGGTACACGACGTAGACACCGCAGGAGACGGCTACGCGGTCAGAGTCGGACGACAAGAGTTGGGCCTGCACGTCCAGCTTGTGGGGTAGCCACTCGTCATCGTCGTCGCAGAACGCGAGAAGATCGCCCCGCGCGGCAAGAGCACCCGCGTTTCGCGCCCCGGCCTGACCGGGGGTACGGTCGTTGACCATCACCTGGAGCGTGCATCCCGGCGGTATGTCGATCGCCGGCCGGAAGGGTGCGGATTGGTCGAAGACGACGAGACACTCGATCTCGCCACAGTAACGCTGCGTCAGGATGCTTGCGACCGCGCGTTCCAGTAGACGTGGCCGGTCGCGCGTTGGAACGACGACGCTGACCGACGGCTTCCCATCGAGCTCGTAGGTGCGCCCCCCTGTAGTCAGGTGCCTAACTCCATTCCGTAACCGGCAGCGAGCGACGATGTCCCCGTAACGGTAGCCGGGCGCGTCGTCTAGTCGCCTGGCAAGCGGGTGCGCGCGCACTATGTCCTGCGCGCCCGACGGCGTCTATAGCTTTGGATTCCGCGACCACCACAGCTCCGTTCGGCAGAAGATCGCCCAGGCTGGCGAACGTACAATCGTGGAGCTTTCCCCAGGGTTCCCCAGAATGCCAGCATGTAATCGAATCCTCGTCCTCTGTTACCACGCCGTAAGCGACCGCTGGCCGGACCCTGGCGCCGTCCGGCCACGCGTGCTGGAGCGTCAGCTCGAGTGGCTGGTCAGCCAGCGGTTCATCGGCGCGACGTTCCACGACGCCGTGGTCCGCCCGCCGAGCGGCAAGGTCTTGGCGGTCACGTTCGACGACGGCTACCGCTCCATACTCGAGCACGCGGTACCGATCCTGTCTCGTCTCGGTTTGCCCGGGACGATCTTTGTTCCCACGGATTTCATTGGCACGCGCCGACCGCTTGCGTGGGCGGGGCTGGAGCGCTGGGCCGCCGGTCCACACGCGCATGAGCTCGCGCCGCTCTCGTGGCCGGAGCTGCGAGAGCTCGCGCAGGCCGGCTGGGAGATCGGATCTCATTCCTGCACGCACGTTGATCTCACACGCGCCGACGCCGCGTCGCTCGCTGCGGAGCTCGTACGATCACGCGAGGCATGCGCTGAGGGTGTGGGTGCACCCTGTCGGTCCATCGCGTATCCGTATGGCGCTGCCGACGACCGGGTTTGCCGAGCTGCCCGGGACGGAGGCTACGTCGCGGCCGGTCTGTTGCGCTGGCGTTTGCCGCCGCCGCAGCCGCTCGCCTGGCCGCGTATCGGCATCTTTCGCACCGACGGCTTCCTCGGCTTCCGCGTCAAAGTCTCCTGCTTCGTTCGCCAGCTGCGTGAGCCGAGCGCCTGGGATGTCCTGCAAGCCCGGGTCGATGCGATCAGAACGAGGCAGCACACGCGCGACGCGGGCGTATCGTGAGAGGCTTCTCTTTCGCCCGCAAAGCGAGCGCCGGTACGAGACGCCGCCTCCAGCTACCGATACTTCCGCTTATCGAGGTGGCAATCTTGCCCTCCGCCGCCGCCCTGGAAGTACGGCCGCGATCATGCCAATGTAATTGAAGACAATAAAGCAGACGTAGTAGGGTATCCACCGAACGTTCACCGGACGTACACCTGCCAGAATGCCGCGAACCCCTCCGGCCAATGGCAAAATCAGCAACCATCCCAGGTGCATCCCGTGTTTCCTCGCTACAGCGACAAGACCTTCACCGTCCGACAACCATTGGTAACAGGCGGACTGAAATGAATCGCCATATCGGTGAAGCGCAACAACGCTATCGGAAATGGCAAGTTGGGCTCCGACCTTACGAAGTCGGTACACGAGGTCGAGGTCTTCTCCCGATGAGAGAGTGTCATCAAACGCCTGGTTGATCAAAGCCTCGCGTTCACACAGAGCTGCTGAGAAGCTAAACCATTCCGATGATGCCTTACCCGAATTATGGTGATTCGCTAGTGCTCGACCCCAATAGCCAGGGCCGCTCGATACGCTGTGCAAACGGGCCTGCAATCCTGTCAGGCCACGCTCCTGGATCTCGCGAAGAAGATTCGCAACTGCGTTATCGCGAAGGATCACGTCAGTATCGAGCAGGAGAACCCATGGCTTGCTAGCGTGCGCAATACCCTTTGTGCGAGCCGCTGCGACTGTGCCGTCGCCATGGAGCACGGCCGCGCCCGCACTCTCGGCAAGCTTTATCGTGCCATCGATTGAGCCTCCATCTATCACGATTACCTCTCGGCACGCCGGTGGAATCGAGGCTATGCATTCACCGAGAAAGTTCTCCGCATTCAGCGTCGGAATCACTATCGCGACGTCTTGGGCCGTATAGCTATGCTGCCTCATCGCTATTCGTCGCTTGACGACTGACGGCAAACAGGCTTCGGTGCGCGGGGGTGCCATCCGGCGCGAACGCGGCATGGCGACCGAGATGGTGCACTACGCCACCCGCGCAGACGGTGGCAAGGTAGCTTGCGATCCACTCCTGCGGGCTAGGCACCATGTCAGGCAGACAAAACTCGGACGGCATCTCGCGTTCTCCGGTGTCGAAGAAGAGAACGTGGCGGGCTCGAGTCCAAAGCTCACGGAGTAGGTCTGTCGCGTAGTCAATGCCGGCTTGCTTAACGACGTGATGCCAGACAGACAAGAAGACGATGCAATCGGTAGAAGGGACGAGCGCGACCGTCTTGAGATCAACGCGCATGGTAAGAACACCGATGTCGAGTTTGCTTCGGGAGGCCTCGAAGAGAAGGATGCGCGAGAACCGAGCGTCGCTGTCAATGCCGAGAACCGGTAGACCCATCTCGGCAAGACGCACAACGAACCAGCCGCCGTTGCATCCAACGTCGATTGCAGTCTGGACGTCCGAAGTGGCGAGAAAGTCGCGCATTCTCTCCCAGCGAGAGACCGTGCCGTCCAGACGACGAGCGCCTGTCTTCGTATCCGACGTCGGGTGATAGGTCCACGGAAACGTGTCGATCTCATGGCGGATGACGTCAATGGCTGCGTCGACGTGGCCACGAAGCGGCGCGAGGCGAAGCGCGAAGTTGATCGGGAAAGCCATCTGGCGAACTCGCGCGGCAGAGCCCCGTGGGACAGCCGCTGTAAACCAGGATAGCCATACGGTGGGCGCCACGGGATAGAGCACGGGTGAGCGGAAGGGCCTCGATCGTGGTGACCGGTCGGCGCGCCGGGGATCGCAACGGGAGAGGAGGTAGGACCTCGCCACAGCATGAACGGCCGCGTACCATGTGAGCCGGGAGTGCGGCGTGCGGTCTGCGCAAACCTAGGCATGCTCCCGTCGAGCCCAGACTCTGGAGCGATGGATCACGCGGTAGACAAGCAGCCAGTTCGTGCACTGCCGGCGAGCATGCTGGGACAGCTGACACAGGCGCCCCGGCCCGCCGCCGCATCCTTTCTCCTCGCGGCGAGTGTGGTCGTCTGGGCGTTGTCGCTTGGCGCGATCGACCTGGAGCAGATCAGCGACGTCGGCCTGATTGCCGCCCTGCCGGCGACGTTCTTCTCGGCGGTCTTCCTGCTGACCGCGTCGTTTGTGATCGCAGTAGGCACCCGCTGCTTCGCGCTCGTTCCCGTCCAGCTCGTAGTCCAGGTATTGATGTTCTTCGGCACCCCGTCACTGGTCGAGTATGGGCCTCGCACGCAGAGTGCCTGGCGGCTCGCGGGCATCGTCGACCACATCGCGGAGACGCACACGATCGACCGAAACATCGATGCGTTTTTCAATTGGCCGGGATTCTTCATCTTGCTCGCTTTCGTGGTGAAGGCGGCCGGCCTTCCGAACTCACTGGGACTCGCCGAATGGGCGCCGGTCGCGTTCAACCTTGCTTATGCGGTCCCGCTCTTCGTCATCTTTCGGAAGCTCGCTTTGACCGAGCCCCAAATCTGGGTCGCGCTCTGGTTGTTCTTTGCGACGAACTGGATCGGTCAGGATTATCTGTCACCACAGGCGTTTGCCTATCTCATCTATCTGATCATCCTCGCGATCCTCCTGTCGGTCTTCCGTTTGCCCGCCGAGATCGACGGCGGAGCCGCGGAGAACGGGGATCCAGCGCTGCGACGCGTGCTCGCCGTCGCCCTCGTGATCGTGCTGTTCGCAGTGATCGTACCCAGTCATCAGTTGACGCCGTGGATGGTGACGATCAGCGTGGCTGCCCTGGTCCTCGTGCGACGTCTGCCATCGTTCGGTCTTCCCGCCCTGATGGCGGTCATGGCCACTGCGTGGGTCGTCTTCTATACCGGACCCTTCCTCTCGGGTCACTTTGCCGACGTTGCGCGCCCTGTCGGGTCCATCAGCAGTAACGTCGAACAAAACCTAGGTGGCCGATTCGAGGGAAGCGTCGGCCACCTACTCGTCCTCCAGGTGCGTGTCGGCTTTTCGGCCGTGATGTGCGGCCTCGCGGCATGGGGCGTGCTTCGGCTTCGCTCTGTCGGAGCGCCGGTGCGCACCATCGTAGCCCTCGGCGTGGCGCCGTTCCTGATGCTCGCGTTCCAGAGCTATGGGGGCGAGGTGCTTCTCCGAATCTTCCTGTTCGCTCTTCCGTTCATCGTCCTCGCAGCGGCAGCAGTGTTCACGATTCCGTGGAGAAAGCATCAAGCGCTCAGGGCGGTCGTTGCCGTGGTGGCGCTGCTCGCGATCCCCGCTCTCTTCTTTACGGCCCGTTACGGCAACGAGAAGGCGGACTTCTTCACTGAGAAGGAAATCGCCGCCATCGAGTATGTCTACGCTAATGCGCCGCAAGGTGCTCGCGTGGTCGCGGCATACGAGAACGTTCCATGGCGGTTTTCGCGCTACACGGATTACGAGTTCCACGTCCTCGAGCGGTCGGCGGTTTCCGATCTCTCCGTCCGGGAGATTCTCGGTGAGTTGAGCGAGCCACGACCGACATATCTGTTGCTGACGCGGAGTCAGGCCGAAGCCGGTGAGCTTTACGGCGGCTGGAAAGACGGGACGTTGTCACGCCTTCAGGCAAAGCTTGTCGACTCGGATCGTTTTTCCGTCCTGTTTGTAAACGAGGACGCCATGGTGCTCAAGCTCCGAGGTACCTAGGACATTCCCGCACCGTGCTCACGAGGATTCTCACAGGACGAGGTCGCCGGCGGATCGAGCATCCATCCATTCTCGACTGGCTCGGTCTCGGACGGTACGTCGTCGCGGAGGTCCGCCGTCAGCCGCCGCGCAGGGCGGTGCGACCGTCCGCGGAAACCACAAGTCCCCGGGCCTTTACGCCGGCCGACGCAGCGCCTACGGACGCTTCCGGAGCCCCCGCCACGTCGGCGCCGGAAGTACTGCGCCCGCAACACGGGCTTGAGCCGCACAGGTCGACCAACGGATCGCGGGCCCGTTCCGGCGACCGGCGACTGTACGCGACACCGAGTCCTACAGCACTGGTGTCCCTGGGTGCCCTCGTCGTGTCCGTCGCGCTCTGGGTCGTTCTGGCCGCAGATATCGACGCTGCTCGCGCAGGGGCGGTTCTCGTCTTTCTGGCGACCGGACCGACGCTCGTCGGCGCGCGCATGGCACGCTCCCTGGGAGCCGCAACCGCGGCGGCTGCGGGTCTCGCGTTCGCCGCGGTGATCTCCGCGGCGACGGCGGCCATCATGCTGACGCTCGACCTACAGGCACCGACGGTTGCCGTGCTCGTCGTGTCGGCTCTCGTGGCGGCCGCAGCCACCTCCGACCTCGTGCGCTGGGCAGCGCACGGGTCGGCGCGGACATGGTTGTTCCACCCGGTGGCTCAGGGAGCCGCGGCGGCCGCGGCTCACCGATCGGTAGCGCATAGCTCGCCGGCGGACGGCGCGCGGGCGGGTGCGGTCCCGCGCCGTCTGCGGTCGCCGATCCGTGGGGGGCATGTCTCGGCTGCCGCCGGTGCGCTCGTGGGGGGCCAGCTGATCCGCATGGCCGGCGGCGTCGTCTTCTGGGGGCTCGCCGCACGAACATTCCCGGCGTCCGACGTCGGCATCGCAGCTTCCGCCGTCGCCGCGATGATGATCTGTGTTCAGCTCTCAGTCGCCGGCGCGGGATCGTCGGTCATCCTGCTCTATCCGCAGACTGCGGCCCCGCAGCGGCTTCTTCTGGCTGCCTTCAAGTTCGTCGTAATCGCGTCGCTCGCGATCTCCGGCGCCATGGTCGCCATCGGCGCATTTGCGCTCGGCGGCCTCACTGAAATCACGCGTGATCCGGTGTTCATCGCAGTCTTCGTCGCGGCTTGCGTACTTGGCACCTGTGGCGGCCTCGCCAACGAGGTATCCGTCGCGACTGCCCGTCCCGCGCATATCGTCGTGCGCTCTGCGGCGCTTAGCGCCACGATGCTCGCCATGCTCGGTGCGTGGACGCTCGCGGCGCTGCCACGCACGAGCGACGTGATCTTCTCGTGCTGGGCGGCAGGTGAGCTCATCGCTTGCGTTCTGATCGCAGTGCAGATGGGATTGCTCAGACGGCGGCGCAGCCCGCGCAGCGCTGTCGACGCAACGATCCGCTCGGTCGCGGTGACGATGCGCGCTATAGCGACGAGGGCCATCGGCCAGCACGCCCTGACCCTTGCGGATCGCACCCCGCCGCTCCTCATGACGCTCGTGATCACAGAGATACATTCTCCCGAGCTCGGCGCCTACTGGTACACGCTATGGATGGCGGCACTGGCCGTTTTGCTCGTCCCGATGTACTTCGGAACCGCACTGTTCGCCGAGCTGGCTCGCGAGCGGGCTATCCCCTGGCCGCGGGTCGTCAGGAACAGCGCTCGCACGCTCGCGGTCGGCGTCATCGCGGCTCTGCTCCTGGCGCTCCTGGCTGGCGACGTGCTCGGACTCCTCGGATCCGCATACCGGGTGAACGGCGAGCGGGCGCTACAGCTCCTTACCGTCAGCGTAGTGTCCGTGACGATTCTGCAGACGTACTACGCGGTATGCCGCTCCACCGACCGGCTCCGCGAGGCGACGACGACGGCGCTCATCATGGGCGCCGCGGCAATGGCCCTTGGCGCCTGGCTGAGCCGGTCGCATGCACTCGAGGGCGTTGCGGTCGCATGGCTCGTATGCCAGGCGCCGGCGGCCGCGTGGGCACTCTGGCGGATGCGCCGTCTAGCACGCCGGCTGAAGCAGCCGCATCCGCGTGCGTCGATCGCAGCGGACGTCGTCGCCGGACACCCCGCGGCTCGCGAGGCCGGTCAATCGCGCTAGTCCGGATGGTCCGGGACTCCGTCACGAGCTCGCCGCGCTCGGCGTCCGAGACGAGCGGACGGCGCGCCACCCTGGCTTTTGCAGGCGCCGCGGTGGTGGCATCCCTTCTTGTTGCGCTTCCCCTCGTAGCGAACGCGGACGCCCGTGCCGGGTCCGCTGTAGCCGGGACATCGGCCAAGACGGCAATGAGTGTCAGCGAGACAACCGGGGACTTCGCTGTTACGCCGCTCGTAAGTCCTCGCGTTCGCGAATTCGTCGCGTCTGACAGCGACTTCGATCGCTCGTCGATCCTCGGCCGCATCATTACGCCACTTGTCATCGTCCTGCTCGTCGGGCAACAGTTGCTGGCCGTTGCGGGACGGCCAAACGCGCGAGCCCTCATCGCCTTCGCGTTGCCCCTCCTTGCGTGTTTCGCAATGCTTGTGCTGGTTCGCATCCGCGAGTACCTCGGATGAGCGGTGCCGACGCGGTCGTCGGCCGGAGCATCGTCCGCGAAGCGGGACATGCGGAGCGAGCGACCGTCGTCGCCTATGCCTGCGCGCTCGTTGGCGCGGATGCGACCGCGGCCGTTGTCTCGCTCGAGATTTCGCTCGCATGCTTCGCGGCATTGCTCTTCATGCTTCTCAGCCACCTGCTGCTGGTACCGCTCAGCCCGCAGACTCGGGCGGCCTTGATGGCCCTATGTCTCGTTCCGGTGCTGAAGATTGCCGCTGCCGCGCTTCCACAGCAGCTCGTTCCCGAGGCGTACTGGGAACTGCTGCCGTGCGTGCTCGTACTCGCCACGATAGCCCTGCTACGTGGTGCCACCGGCTGGACAATCATCGCGCTGCCACGCCCCCGGGTCGCGGCGTGGGCCGCCCAGTTGGTCGTCGCGGCGGGCGGCCCGGCCCTTGCTTTGGCGGCCGCGTACACTCTCTCGGCCGTCGACGACAGTGTTCCGCGCCCTGAGTACACGACAACCCCGGTGGCCGTTCTCTGTGTGGCAGCGGTCTCGGGACTCACGCTCGAGATCGTCTTTCGGGGAATCATTCAGAGTGCGCTGCTGCGGTTGCTCGGGCCGTTGGGCTGGCTGGCGGCCGCTCTCCTCTACGCCGGACTCTTCGCGAGCACTGGATCGGGGTTCATCGTCGGCGTGGCTGCCATCACCGGTTTGCTCTGGGGCGCCGCCGCGGGCATGACGAGGGCTACGGTCGGCGTTGCCGCCAGCCATGCGCTATTCGCGGTGACGTGGGCACTCCTCTACTGAGCTTGCGGAGATCCGTGCCGAGCGTACGACGATTCTCTCGAACGTCGCTCGTACTCGAGTGCGCGCGCCAGCTCGACCAGGAACCCGAGCGACGCCGCGCCTATTCCGAGAACGCTCACCCCCGCGTGTGCGAGACCGGCGCGGTCGAGCCCTCCTAGCGAAGAGACCGCACCCCAGGCTGACCGCTGGAGCACGGTCCCCACGTAGGCCGACTCTATTCCGAGGCCGGCTCGGAGGCCCTCCTTTCGGACGATCCGCGCCTTCGAGACCCCCTCGAGGTAGCAGCGCAAGATGAAGTAGCGAATGGACGTCCGTTCCGGCGGGACGTGGTGGCGGATGCGGGCGGCGGGCTCGTGGACGAACCGCACGGTGGGCACCAAACGCTTCGCCCGGATGCACCACTCCGTCTCCTCGCCGCCGTACGGCCGCGTGAGCACGCGGCCCACCTCAGGCAGGAAGCCGCCAACCCGGTCGAACAGGCTGCGGCGAAACGCGGCGTTTCCGCCGTGAACGTTACGAACGAGGCGCCGGGTTGACGGCATGCCACGGTACGACGCTCCGACGACCCAGTCGAACTCGTCGGGCCACCAGAACGGCCTGGCCGTTGCCCATTCGGGCGACGTAAGGCCACCCACACCTGCGACCCATCGGTCGACGAATGGACCGGCTATGTGCGCGAGCCAGCTGGGCTCCGCGACGGCATCGTCGTCGAGGAAAGCGATGATTCCGCCTCGACTCGCCGCGATGGCTACGTTTCGCGCGCCGGAAAGGCCGCGCGGACCGGAGTTCTCGACGACGTGGATCTCGGGAAACGATTCCCGGAGCGTCTGCCCCAGCTGCGGATTGTGATCGACTGCAACCACTATCTCGATCGCCGGATGCGTTTGGCGCTCGAGCGACCCGATTGCTCGACAAAGGAGCGGCCAACGCTCGTCCGAATACGTGCAGATCACGGCCGAAACCGGTAGTGGTTCCGACTCTTCGCCCGATGTCCGATCGAGATCGAGGGGTTCCGCGTTGTCCGCAGCCGGGCCGCAAAGCGTCGGCGCCTCGACCGCGAAGCCGGCCACAGTGGCGGCAGTTCCGGCAAGGACGGCGGCTCCGCGAAACAGCGGGTCCGGGTCGGCGCTCATGAGGGACTCACGAGCCAGCCCACCCGCGAGTCGTGGAACGCGTTTGAGGTAGTTGGCCTCTGCCGAGAGACCACGCGACATGCCGGTCGACCGAACCATCCAGGCTTTCGAGCGACCCTCAGTGAAGCAGCGAGAGAGGAAGTACGACCAGCGCGTTCGACTACGCGAGACGACGTGGAAGACAACCGCATCCGGCCGGTAGAGGAACGTCTTTTCGGGACGGGACGCAGTCGCGCGCAGGCAAAGCTCCGTTTCCTCCGCCCCCGCGAGAAACGTGCCGCGCCGGCCCAGCGCCGGTGAGAACCCGCCGACTTCCTCGAACAACTCGCGCCGGAAAGAGGCATTGCAGCCGTGAAGGTTCCGAACGTGTGTCGTGGCAGACGGCATGCCCGCGTAGGTGCAGCCGATGACCCAAAGGAACTCTTCCGGGAACCATGCGGGCCTCTGTGCAAGCCAGCGCGGAACTACGCGGCCGCCAACGCCCCAAACGCGCTCGTCGGCGTAGCCTTCTAGGAGCCTTTCGAGCCAGTTGTCGCTTGCAATAGCGTCATCGTCGATGAATGCAAGGACATCTCCGGACGCCGCCTCGACGCCAGTGTTCCTTGCGCCCGACAGTCCACGCGGGTGGGCGTTTGGGAGGAGGCGGGTTTGAACGCCCTCCCCTTGGTTGGCGAGCGCGGCAAGCTCGTGGCGAAATTCATCGTTGTGATCGACGACGACGATGATCTCGCTCGGCTGACTCGTCTGCCGCGCGAGCGAGGCAAGCGCCTGGAGAAGAACAGGCTGTCGACGCCGGTTGTTCGTGCAGACGATGACCGAGACACGCACTAGTTCATCCAAATGCCCGGAACGGGTGGCCGCGGATGCCGTAGACAGCAGCAAGCGTCCAAGCGCCGAGCGGGACTGACGAGCTCGTCGCTGCGGAATCGGGAGTATCTCTCGTTGACCTGGCGCCGCCGCCGCCCAGCGCTAGCCAGCCGGACCGGACGCCTCGCCGCGGCGCTGCGCGCTGGTTCGAAGCCTCCGCGGTTCCTCAACACACCCTGCGGCCGCGCACCAGGGGCGCGTTGGTGCGGGGTGGCTCGGCAACGGAACCGGACGTTGTACGACAAGACGTGTGTTTTCCCGCGCTCGTTTCGCCGGCACGTCACTGGCTCCCATTTGCGGCCGAGCGTCACACGGAGTCGCTGAAGCGCTGCCGGCCTGCCGCGCTGTAGGTGGCGAGGATGCGTTCTGTGCATGCGTCCCAAGTGGGAAGTGTGCCAACTGGACGATGGGGGTTGCGTAACTGCTCGATCATGGCGGCGGCAACCTCGTTGGTCGACTCACGATTGACGCCCCGTGCAAGACCAGCGCCGACGAGTTCGTGTAATGCAGAAGAATCGGCAACGAGTACAGAGCATCCGTGGGCGGCAGCCTCCATCGCGCCCAAGCCCTGTGACTCGTACGCGCTGAGGGCTACCACAAGCGCCGCTTGCTGCAGCAATATGCTGAGCTGGGCGCGCTTGCAGTAAGGCAGTGAGACGATCTCGAGGCGATCGGCGAGGCCGACCTCTGCCGCGATGCAGCGCAGGCGCGCTTCGTCGGGCCCGTTTCCAAGGACGACGAGACGCACGTCGGGGATCTCGGCGGTGACACGGGGAAGCGCGCGGATGACGCGGTCATGTCCCTTGTAGGGCTCGAGTCGCCCGAGCGAGAGTATCAGCGAGCTGCGCGCCTCCGATCTTCCCACTGCCTTGCCCGCCGGCGCTGCCGGAGGCTCGACGCCGGACGGGATGACCGCGATGCTTTCAGGCGGGATGCCAAGCCGAGGGGCGAAGACGTCACGCTCGAATTCCGACACCGCGATGATGGCCTTGGCCCTGCGGATCCATCCGCGAACGGCGTTCCAGACGAGTTCGCGCGACTGTTCCCGTAGCTTTAGCGATTGACCGCCGCTGTGAAGCGTGATGACGTACGGGACACCCGCCGTCCGTGCGGCCGCGAGAGTGATCGGGAGCACCATGGTATGGATTCCCTGTACGTGAACGAGATCCCACGCGCCGCGGCGGATGACGGGGACGAGCCCGGGCGCGATGTACCAGTCCCGCCGGCGCGGCCAAGCCGGAACGCGGCGCACCGGCAACCCATCGAGAGAGCCCCTGCCGAGTCCGGCGCGCTCGAGCTCGGTCGTCAGGATGGTGACGTCGATGCTGGCAGAGCGAAGTCGCCGCGCGAGTTCGTAGGTGTGGATCTCGGTTCCGCCCAGGTGCGGCAGGAAGCGAGTGGAAACCATGAGCACGCGCACTTCGGCCCGCCTAGCTCGAAGTCGTGACCGCGGAGAGCGTTAAGTGTCTCTCCTTGTCAGCATCGTCATCGACAACTTCAACTACGCGGAGTTTCTCGGCCAGGCGATCGACAGCGCGCTTGCGCAGCGATATGGTGGCACCGAGGTCATCGTGGTCGACGACGGCTCGTCGGACCACTCGCGTCAAGTCATTGGACGCTACGACGGTCGCGTACGCGCCGTGTTGAAGGAGAACGGCGGACAGGCCTCCGCGTTCAACGCGGGCTTCGCGGCAAGCCGCGGCGACATCGTGATCTTCCTCGATGCCGACGACGTGCTTCTCCCCGACACGGCGGCGCATGTCTCCGAAGTCTTCGCTAGGCAGCCGGGTGTCGTCAAGGTCCACTACAGACTCGGCATCATCGACGCGCACTCCCGACCAACGGGCGGATACCTTCCTCCTCGGACCGTCGAGCTTCCGGAGGGAGACTTGCGCCGCCGGGTTCTTCGCGCTCCCGACGACGTGCCGTACCCGCCCACGAGCGGGAACGCCTTCTCGGCATCGGCGCTTCGCAGGCTTCTTCCGATGCCCGAGCGCCACTTCACACGCCTCGCTGACGTTTATCTTCTCAACCTGGCGTCCTTGCTCGGGCGGGTAGCTCGTCTGGATCACGTCGGAGCTTATTACCGCGTTCACGCACGGAATATTCACTACGACCAGAAATTCGACCTCGACCGTACTCGCGCGATGATTCGCGCAACCTCGAAAACTCACGAGCACCTGGCACGGCTCGCCGCCTCACTCGATCTTGGTGACACGTCGGCTGTGACCTTTTCGTCGGTGACGGACCTCGCGCAGAGGCTCGTGTCACTGCGGCTCGAGCCTGAGGCGCATCCCGTCTCCTCCGATACTCGCCTCGAACTCGCGACCCGCGGTGTGGCGGCTGCGCTTGGCCGCTCCGACGCGCCTGTCGCACGACGGCTCCTCTACGCGTGCTGGTTCGCTTGCGCTGCGGTCCTGCCGCGCACCGTGGTGTACGAGCTTGCAGAACGACTCGTCCAAGCCTGGCACGCCGGAGCCGTTCGCGGCCATCCCGCTCGATGATGGACGACCGGATCGCAGCCGTCGTCGTCAATCACGACACGCGCGAGCATGTGCTCCGCTGCCTCGACACGATCGTCCGGTATGACATCGAGACGATAGTCGTCGACACCGGCTCGAATGACGGCAGCGCCGATGCGGTGCAGAGCAGATTCCCGGCCATCGAAGTCCTGCGGCTGGCCAACCGAGGCTACGGGGCGGGAGTCAATGCCGGGATCCGGCAGACGGCCGCGCCGTACGCGCTCGTTCTCAACGCCGACACGCGCCTTGTGGACAATGGCGCGCTCGCCGTCGCCGACTATCTCGACCGTCATCCCAGGGCGGCCGTCGCCGGTCCTCTCATCGTCGACTGTCGCGGGCGGCCCCAGATCACTGCCAGGCGCTTTCCGTCGCCCCTCGAGATCCTGCTCCAGGAAAGCGGCCTACATTCCGTAATACACGAGACAGGCTCGCTCGCACCGCGCCGCGTCGACTGGATCCTCGGCGCTGCGCTCGCACTGCGTACGCACGCTGTCCTCGACATAGGCGGCTTCGACGAGTCGTACTTCATGTACAACGAAGAGGTCGATCTCTGTCTGCGCCTGAGTCGTTTCGGGTGGGAGACCCATTACGCGCCCGTCACCACCGTCGAGCACGTCGGCGGAGCAAGTACGAGCCAGCAGCACGCAGCGATGGCTGCCCAATACGTACGCAGCACGATGCTGTTCTCAGGGCGACACCTGTCCCTCACGGAGCAAAGGCGAATCCGAGCTATCTTCGCGCTCGCGCTGGCGGCGCGTGTTGCCCGCGACCGGGCTCGGCTTGCGCTCGTCGGCGACGGCAGCCGGCGCCGGAAGCTCGAGGTCGAGCTCGAAGGCTGGCAGGCGGCTCGTGCTGCCCTCGCAGCCGGCTAACGTGACCGCTACGGGCCGCGTCGAGGGCGGGCCCACTGGCGCCCCGTACTCCTCGCAGCCAGACTGAACCTCACAGATCGGCGGCATGCGCATCCTGATGATCAGCGACTTCTACCCGCCACACCTCGGTGGAGTCGAAGTGGTGGTACGCAACCTTGCGCAGGAGCTCAGCCAACGCGGACACGTGGTCACCGTTGCGACCATTCGGACCGATGGCCTCCCGGACCAGGACTCCGACGGCGCCGTGCGCATCCACCGGATCCGCTGCACCGCGCAGCGCGTCGGTGCTCTCGTCCGCCAGCCTCGTCCGTGGGCGCCGCCCATTCCCGATCCGGAGGCAACCCTCGCCCTCGAGCGCATACTCGCCGTGGAACGTCCGGATCTCGTGCACGGACACGACTGGCTGGCTCGCTCCTTTCTACCGCTGAAGCGAGCGAGCGGACCCGCGTTCGTGATGAGCCTGCACTACTTCACGACGACGTGTGCGAAGAAGAGCCTCCTGTTCCGAGGCGCGCCCTGCAGCGGGCCCGGGATCGCGAAGTGCTTGGGCTGCGCGGGAGCCCACTACGGGGCGGCCAGGGGAGCAGGCGTGGCGCTCGGGAACTTCGCCCTGGCCGCCGCCGAGCGCCGGCTTGTCGATCTCTACCTTCCTGTCAGCTGGGCGGCCGCGCGAGGCAACGGTCTCGTCGGCGGTCGCGCCGAATACGAGGTCGTTCCGAATTTCGTGCACGACGCGGCGACGCTCTCAACAGGCAAGCTCGACGTGCTCGAGCGGCTGCCGGCGGACGGCTTCCTCCTCTTTGTCGGCGACTTGCGTGCCGAGAAGGGGATTCACATCCTCCTCGAGGCGTACAGGCGTCTCGGAGACGCTCCGCCGCTCGTTCTCATCGGCAAGGTCTGGCCGGACTCGCCGCGGGAGTTGCCTCCGAACGTCCTTCTGTTGACGGGCTGGTCGAACGAGGCCGTTCGTGAGGCGCAGCGTCGCTGCGCCGCCCTCGTCGCCCCTTCCATCTGGCCGGAGCCGTTCGGCATGGTCGTCCTCGAGACGCTCGCCGAGGGCAGGCCGGTCATCGTCTCGCGAATCGGAGGACTGACGGAGGTTGCCGAAGAGGGAGCCGGCGCCCAGTTCGTTCCACCTGGAGACGTCGAGGCCCTGCGGAGGGCGATGGCACGCATCGTGACCGACGACCGATGGCGGGAACGCATGGCCGAGCAGTCACGACGCAGCGCGGCGAGGTTCCGTGCCGAGTCCGTCGTGCCGCTCGTGGAGCGCGCCTACGCGCGCGTCCTGCGGCGCCGCGGGCCGACGGCGGCGCCGGGCGTAGCGACCTCCCGAGCCGAGGGGGCACGGTGACGGCGCTCACGTTCTTCGAGGATGCCCGCAGAGCTCTCCTCGGCGGCGAGCTCAGCTGGATGCTGTGGAACCTCTGCCTGGCCGCCGTGCCGCTCGGCCTCAGTGTCGTCCTCTTCGTCCGGGCCGCCCAGCGCTCGGTCATGTGGTGGCTTGGTGTTGCGATCTTCATCCTCTTCCTGCCCAATGCTCCCTACGTCCTGACGGACGTCGTCCACCTGATCGATGCGATCGAGTCCGAGAGGTTCTCGCCCTACGTCGTGACGCTAGGGCTGATCCCGCTCTACGCGGCGTTCATGGCCCTCGGATTCGGCGCCTATGTCGCCTCCCTCATTCACGTCGGCGGGTACCTGCGTCGAGTCGGTCTCGGCGCGTACGTCACGACAACGGAGCTCGGCCTCCACACCCTTGCCGCGCTGGGCATCTACCTGGGCCGATTCGAGCGTCTCAACAGCTGGACAGCCGTTGTCTGGCCCCACGAGCTCGCGAGCACGATCGGCGACGTGCTGGCGACAAGGCCGCTGCTCGTCATCACCGTGACGCTTCTCGTTCTGAGCGCGCTCTACTTTGCGTGCAAGTGGCTGTTGCTGGCAGGGGTCTCGTATCGGCGGCTCCGTCGCGAAGACAGCGCGGGCAATTGGGAGAAATGACAGTGTCCCTTCGCAGCTATCACGCCCGGGCGCGCTTCGTTCGCTCGCCCTTACTCTCGGCCAGGTCGCGATCGCGGCCGGGTGATCATTCAGGCAGCCGGCGGAGCCTTGTATCGCCTTGTGGTGGTGCACGCGCGACTCGGCTCTGCTGCACGCGGACACAAGCTGGTTCAGATCAGGCACACGTTTCGCGACGGCCCCGAACGGCAAGTCGACGATGAGTCGGGTCAGTGGGCGGTCACGCGTAGCTGCGCATGTCGCGCCGCGAGCTCGTCGAACGGCGCAACGTCCACCAGTCGCCCACCATCCACCAAAATGACGCGGTCTGCGGCAGCGACCGTGGTCAGGCGGTGTGCTACGGCGATGATCGTGCGCTCGCCGCGCAGCGGTACGAGAGCCGCCATCAGCTCCCTTTCGGTGACGGTGTCGAGCGCCGCGGTACCCTCGTCGAAAACGAGGATACTCGGCTGCCGATACAGGGCACGCGCGATTGCAAGCCGCTGACGTTGCCCGCCCGAGAGACGTACTCCGCGCTGGCCCACGAGGGATTCGACTCCGTGGGGAAGTGAGGCCGCGAACTTCTCGAGCTGCGCCAGCTGGATGGCTTCGCTGACGAGCGCGTCGTCGATCTCCTCATCGGGCACTCCCAAGGCGACGTTACGGCGAATGGTCGTGTCTGCGAGGAAGACCGTCTGATGGACCACGCCGAGGCTCTTGTGCCACGCCTTCTCGTTACCCCGGATGTCGACACCGTCGACTGTCACACGGCCCGTCGTCGGTCTCAGCAGGCCGAGTATCACGTCCACGAGCGTCGACTTTCCTCCACCGGTGGGCCCGACGACGCCAACGAATTCGCCAGCTTCAATCGTCAGATCGACCCCGGTCAGCGCGTCGTCCTGGGCGCCCTCGTACCGGATCGAGATGCGCTCCAACCTGAGCTCCTGTTGAAGTGTCAGCGGCGTTGGATCAACCTGGGTCGGCGCTTCCGCAGGAAATCGCCTCAGATCTTCGTAGAGAAGATTGATGCCCGGTCCAACAAACTTCAACGCGTTCAACGCTGCCATGATTTCGTTGAGCGATGGCTGAAGTCGAACGGCGACGTACCCGAACAGTGCCAGGGTTGGAAGTGCGTCGACTGCGCCGTCGGTGACGACCGCGTTGACCCCGACAAAAGCAAGGATGAACAGCACGAGTACCGTCTCGAGAACGAGTCGCGGAATGTCACGCAACGTTTGCAGAACGTAGCGGACACGTGCGAGACCGTATCGATCTCGGGCGAACTGCGCGACGAAGAAGCGTTCGCGTCCGAGAACCTTGATGTCGCGCCAGCCGCCCAGGGACTCGTCGAGCGTTTGCAGATTTTGCCGCGACATTTCCTGGGAGACGACGCCGAGTCGCTTGACACGCGGCTGAACCACTCGGAGCAGAAGCCACGTGAACGATCCCAGCACTGCGATCGCGAGGAGCGTCGCCCAGGGGCTCGTGGCGAGCAGGACTGCTCCGAGCGCGAGCACGATGAGCGACTGGCTCACCAGCTTGATGGCCGGCCGGAGCGCGTCGCGAGCGTACTGCTGAACCGTGTCGTACGTGTTGCGGATCAGCTCGGCAGAGTTGCGCTGGAGTAGAAAGGAATACGGCATGGCGAGATATCCGCTCACGAGCCGCGTCGCTAGGTCGGCCGCTGCATTCTCGGTGACGCGGCTCTGGAGGTATGACTGGCTGACGAGCACGACGGCACGGACGACGAAGAACGATGCAACCGTGATGCAGCCAACGACGATCCACGACGTATCGCTGCCGTCGGGCATGATGTCGAAAAACGGCACTTCAAACGTTGCCTGTTCGTCCATGATGCGCGTCAGCAGCGCGAAGACGACGAGGGCGCCGGCCGCCTCGACAACGGACGCGACCAGAGCCAGGACGGCGAGCAGAGCCAACTTTCCGGCCTGACCCGGGCCGAGCAGCGCGCGGGTCTTGCGTAGTGTCTGCATAGGGGCGCTCTGCTCGTGGGGACGGCGGGCGTCCCTGGCAAGGTCCTCAGCGGTCGGGCGTGGCCGTCGGTCGCGCAGCGGCATGCCTACGGTGCGGTGCTGTCGGGATGGCGTTTCCGAGCCTTCACCGCGACGACGAGCGTATCGCCGACACCAGGCATGTTGTCTCGGACATCACCGATAGACGGCATTTCAAACCTCGCCTGTGCGTCCATGATGCGCGTCAGCAGCGCGAAGACGACGAGGGCGCCGGCCGCCTCGACAGCGGACGCGATCACAGCCGGTACGGCGAGCAGAGCCCACGTTCCGGCGTGAGCCGGGCCGAGCAGCGCGCGGGTCTTGCGATGGGTCTGCATGGGAGCGGTCTAATCATGGGGACGGCGGGCGTCCGCCGCAAGGTCTGACCGGTCGGGCGTGGCCGTCGTTCGCGCCGCGGCATGCCTACGGTGCGGTGCTGTCGGGATGGCGTTTCCGAGCCTTCACCGTGATGACGAGCGGGAAAAACGGATCGTCGTCCAGAAGCTCGTCGTTCGTGAGATCCTCGGCCGCTAGCCCGTAGAGGAATGCCGCGCACGTCAGAACATTGCCGTATGAGCGCGCTTGCACATGCCCTCCGGGGAAGGCGTTCGTGAAGAGCTCACGACAGCCGGCCACCGTGAAACGCCAGTACTCGGCGTCGAGATACCGCATGCCGATGCGGCTCACTGTGGGAACGGTGCAGAGGAGCACTCCGCCGGGAGCGAGGATCCGGTGTGCCTCATCGAGGGCGCTGCGGACATCGAAGATGAACTGCAGCGTCTGGACGAGGAGGAAACAATCGTAGGTGTCGGCCGGGATCGAAGTCGGCTTCGAGAGGTCGGCGATGATCGATGCGTCCGGGTTCGACTCGTCGATGTCCACGACGTCGCTGACTGTCACATCAGTGCCGAACGCCTTCGTATAGCGCGTATCGCGCACTTCTAGAACGCGCCCGTGGATCGACGCGCGCTCCTCGTCCAGGAACTGCTCGATATATCGCCTGTCGACCGCGGTGCCCCGATCGAGCCCCCACCGATCCGACACGGGCCGCGTTCGTCGCAGGCTAGCGAAGCGGGCCGGTCGTACAACCCGCCTGAAGCGTTGTCGAAGACGCCGTCCACGTCCTACGTCGTACGCCCACCACGGCTTCACGGCATGCCCCACCGATACGGACGCCCGAAGAGGACGTCAGTGTTCTCTGCCAGGATCGCCACGTACCGTGCGTAGCGATTTGCATCACGAGCGCTCGTCGGTGGCGGCGCTCCGTGTTCGAACATGTGCCCGTGACGGTCCACGGCCCGCCGGATCCATGCACCGGCGAGTAACAACGGTGGAAGGCGTTCGTCGAGCGCCATCGCCACGGTATATGAGCGGAGAGCCGCACGCGCGGCGGCGACGGCTCGGTCTCCGGTCCTGTCCTCGACGAACAGTCTCGAGAAGGCCGGAAATATCTCCGCGCAGGTCAGTCGACGGGCGCGGTAGAGCCAGCGCGGCAAGTAGCGAAGGAGATCCGTCGCCGGCAGGCCTGTCCCCAGCCCTTCCCAGTCGACGACGCTGAGCGAATTCTCGCCGACATGGATGTTCTGCTCTGAGAAATCGTTGTGGCACCAGACGAATGGCATCGTGGCGCCGACCAGCTCGCGCGCGCGGCACAGGACCGCCTCCTCGAAACGCCGCTCCGCGGATGTCATGTCGAACGCGTCTCCGTACTGCGCGAGTGGCCCTCCGAACCACGTCGTGATGTCGTCGTCGGACCACGGTCGACGCGCGACCTGCGCGTGCTCGCTGAAGTCGGTCAACCACTCGGCAACAAGCTCGAGCTCGTGGAGGTGAGCGGCTAACCGCCGGTGCTGTTGGCGGCGGGCCAGGAGCCACTGTCCGCGGGCGCTCGTCTCCGCGGATACCACGTGGCCGGCCCAGTTCACGAGTGCGAGCGGCTCCGGGACGGCATTGCGCATCCTGATCGGAAGCACGCGCCGGATCATGCGCTGAGCCCCCTGCTCCCGCTCGACGCGATCCACGTCGCCACGCGTTCGCCAGAGCTTTACCGCCCCGAAAGGCTCTCGAATTCCAGGCACGAACGGAAGCACCACGACTCTGCTCCACCAGCTGCCGCTCATGAGGACGAGCGGTCGAGCCTCGACAGATCTCATAGGCTCCGGCAGTCCGGCCGCCGAGAGCACGCCCGGAGCAGCTCCGTGGGTGTTCGCCGAGAGAATCATGCACATCCGGGGCACCAGGCTCGATAGCCGGGGGCCGGCGGCCAGCGCGGCCAGACGCGTCGGGGTTGCCAGCAGACGCGCGCGGTGTGTCGACATCACGAAGACATTGCGGAAATACCAATCGACGGCCCGAGGCATGTCGAGCGGGAGGTAGACGACCGGCTCATCGAAATGGGGATGCGGCCAATAGCGGCCGATGAGGTGCAGGCCAAGCCTCGCGCAGGTTCGCGTGGCGGCGGCGGCCTCGCGGCGGCCACGCAATCCCCCCTCGAACTCGAGGTAGAGGACGCCCTCCGGGGCGAGAGTCGCGACCGCAGCCTCGATCCGGATCCGGGCGGGATGGAGGCAGACGACGGCGTCCGCCGTCGCATTGCCGTCGAGGCCCTCGACCACGTCATCGGCAACGCCCGCTTCGACAGCGGCTCGGAGCGTTGCCTCATCTGCGCCGATCAAAGCCAGGCGCTCGAAGCGACCAGACGGCGGCAAGGGAAGGAGGAAGCGCCAGTCGAGTGACCGGATACCGTTCACGATCTACGCTCGATGGCCATCTCGGGGAGACGCGACTGGGGGTCTCGACGTCACCAGCACCGTAGAGGCGCCCGGGTGTCGTGTGCGGCACCTCGCATCAAAACGCTTCAGATCGCGAGCGAGCCGCCGAGTACGCCGCGGCCGTGGTGTCGGCGAGGCGCCCGTGATGTTTCCGCACGAAACGCAGTGGCTTTGGAGCCGCTCGCGGTAGAGGCCCGGTTGGCCTCTACGGTGGGTACTCGCCCACGTGCACGCAAGGACTCGTTCGCACGCTCGACGCCGCCGCCTGATGCCGCCTCGAGCGCCGCGCACGAGCCAGGGCGACGCGGCTATCACGGCTTAACGCGCGCGACGCCGCCGTCTTGCGGGCGACCGATCCGCAGGTCGGTCTCGTGACCATCCACTCCCATTCCCGCCTACTAGAGGATCGCTCGACCCCGTTTGGGGGCAGGCGGGCGACGATACTCTTGGCGGGAGGCTTGTCATCCGCCCAACGTCGACGTGGCTTATCGCCTCGCCTCCGCTACTTTCCCAAGTATCCGGCAGTGCTTCACAGACTTGGAGCTCGTTCTCGTAGGCACACCAGCGCCGCCAGATGTCGTCGCTCTGGCCAGTGCGGGAATCGCGGCGTCGCCGATGTTCCCGCGGTCGAGCCGTGCCTGACCAGGCGGCCATCGTCGTCGCCGCGCTTCGCGTGGACGGCATGCGACTAAGGGTTCCGGATGCGCCCGCCGTTGGTAAGGCGATCGTCGCATCGACGCGTAGGGTCGCAGGGCCGGACATCGTGGACGGAGAGCATCTCGACGCGCAGGTACGCGCGTACGACCTGCTGTACCGAAGCAGCCCCGGGGGGACGGTCGACCTATGAGGACGGCCGCGCGGCGGGCGCTCGATCGCCTGGGTATCCTTCCAACCGTCCACGACGTGCGGGCGAGGCTCGGGTACATCCGCTCGAGGGAGCTACGCGCCCGGAACCGGGCTCTCGCCGCGACGGCGAGGCAGAACGGGTTGCCATTGCCGCCTCCCGAGCTGGTGTACGCGGTCGCCGGCCATTTCGACCTCTCCTCATACCTCCAGAGCGGGGTCGATCACGCGCGGTTCATTCGCGAGCGGTTGCTCGCGAGTGGCGTCGAGATCGAACGAGCCGCCGCGTTGCTCGACTTCGGTTGCGGCTGCGGCCGCATCCTTCGCCACTGGCACCGGCTCGAATCCACCCGCGTAGATGGCTCTGATCTCAATCCCAAACTCGTGCGGTGGTGCAACGATGCGCTCCCCTTCGCATGCGTCGCGGCGAATCGGCTCGAGCCTCCTCTCCGGTACGAAACCGATACGTTCGACGTCGTCTACGCGATCTCCGTGTTCACCCATCTGCCCGAGCCGCTCCAGCTTCCATGGATGCGGGAGCTCGAGCGGATCCTCGCCCCAGGTGGCCACATGCTCGTCACGACGAAGGGCCTGTCGCGCGCCAACGCCATGAGTGATGCGGAACGAGAGTGGTTCGACGCCGGTGAGCTTGTCGTCCAGAACGACCGGTACGCAGGACGCAATCTCTGCGCTGCCTTCCACCCCGAGCGGTACGTGCGCGAGCGACTCGCGGGGAACCTAGAGGTCGTCGAATTCGTCCCCGCAGACGGAGCCGTCGTGACACAGGACGCCACCATTCTTCGCAAGCGGTGAACCTGGCGTCAGCCCGCGCGCGCGCCTCGACCTCGTGCACGAACCGGTGGACGTCGCGGCGGTGGCGCAGCACGAGCGCTGTTCGCCCCGGCACCGCTTCCCTCAGCAGCTCGAGGTAGTACGGCGTGTGATCATCGGGAAACGACCAGATCCACCCCACCAGCGTCCGATTGAACATCGGCGGACAGCCTCGAGCCATCCCCGGTGGACGTCGCACGCGGAAGAGCAGGCGCCTCTTCACCGCAGCCACGAGGCAGACGATGCGCGGTAAATCGAGCAAGATGACCGTATCGGCAGCCGCCAGCCGTCTGGGAAGCGATGCGGTGAAGTTGCCGTCGATGATCCACGTCGGCCGCGAGACGAGTTGATCGAGAAGCGCGTCCCATTCGTGCTCTGGCATGGCGGTGCACGTTGGACCCCAGTACAGGTCGTCGAGGTGAAATGCCTCGATTCCCGTCGCCGCCTGAAGCCGTCGCGCGAGCGTCGACTTGCCGGACGCCGTAGAGCCGATGATCGCGACTCGCTGCACTCGTGACCGCATGAGAGCACACGGTTGGTAGCCCGGTTGCACTGAGTGGGGGTCGCATACTGTGGCTTCGTGATCGGAATCGTGGTCGTAACGCACAATCGTGTGGATCTCTTGAGGCAGAACGTCGAGAACGTGCTCGCGCGAACGTCGATGCGCACGAGCGAGATCGTGATATGGGACAACGCCTCCGCCGACGGCACGCGAGAGTACCTACGGGCACGCAACGACCCTCGCATCCGCGTCGTCAGCCACGACCGTAACATCGGCCAGAGTGCATACGCTCGCGCGTTCGCGATGACGCAGGCGCCCTACCTGATCGAGGTGGACGATGACATCGTCTCCGCGCCGGAGGGATGGGACGCGATTCTCCTCGACGCGTTTCGAGCATTTCCTTGCATGGGCTATCTCGCTGCGAACCTGGCGAACGACCCTCACGACACTGCGGTGCGGTACATCCGCTACCTGCGCGAGGAGCGCAACGCGTACGTTCGCGTCGTGGAGAACGGTGTCGCGGTCCTCGAGGGCCCGACGGGGGGTGGCTGCACCATGACCTCCCGCGAGGTGTACGACCGGGTCGGAGGCTTCCACGAGCACCCGACGCTCGTGTACTGGCGTGAGGACGCTGACTACGCGGCACGCGTTCAGAAGGCGGGATTTCGCTGCGCGATCCTCGAGGGCCTCGAGGTCGTCCATCATGGCGGCCCGTTCTACGCGCCGCCGAGCCCCGCCAAGATTCGCCTGCACGAGCTCGAGCATCGCCGGAAGGCGCGCCGCGATCGCGTCAAGCGCTTCCTCCTGCGAATGCCGTTCGTCGCTGAGCTGAACGACCGGCTCGGCTGGTTCGAGCCTCCCCACGCGTATGACCCGGCGGAATGGACTCGGTAGCCGCGCGAGCGCGGTGCTCTCGAGGCGCAGGGATGCGGAGGATCGTGGGCTTCAGGCGCGCGGTACGATCCGGCTCGAGTGAGAGATGGCCCGCGGATCCTCGTCGAGCCGAATGCGCATCATCTCCTGAACCACGGCGACATGGCGATGCTTCAGGTCGCGGTGGAGCGGCTCTTCGCGCTGTGGCCGGGCGCTTCCATCCAGGTGCTCACGGAGAACCCAGCGCGCCTCGAGCGCCTGTGCCCCGGCGTGCTGCCCGTCGACGTCGAGGGATGCCGAATCTGGTTCGACGATTACGCGTTCACGTACACCCTCCATCGTCTTCTTCCGCGTTCCGCGTCACGCCGCCTGGTCGAGATCGAGCGCCTCATCCGCCGACGATCGCCATCGACGGCGCTCAGGCTCATGCGCACGCGGACGAGACTGCGCCGCAGCAGTACCAGCTCGTTGGAGGAGTTCGTCGCCGTCGCGGCCGACGCCGACCTCGTCGTCTCGACCGGCGCGGGCGCCTTCACGGATCACTTTGCGTCTCTCGCCATGACGATCTTGGAGCTGTTCGACAGTAGCAAGCGTCGAGGCACGATCACGGCTGCTCTGAGCCAAGGAATCGGCCCGATAACCGATCGGCAGCTCCTTCAGCGCGCCTCCGAAGTTCTTCCTTCACTGGACCTCATCACGATCAGAGAACGGCGGTGCGGTGGACGCTTCTCGAAGATCTCGGTGTGCGTTCGGATCGGGTCGTCACGACCGGTGACGACGCTATCGAGCTTGCATACCGCGAACGACGAGATCGTCCTGCGGGGCGCCGGCTCGGCTTCAATCTCCGTATCGCCCGGTACTCGCACGTCGACCCACAAGCCGCCGAAACCGTCGGAGTGGCGGTGCGCGACGCCGCCGAGCGACATGCAGCCGAGCCGCTAGCGATCGCGATCTCGAGCTATCCGAACGAGCGTGACGCGGACGTCGTCGCCAGACTTCTCGCCATACCCGTCGACGTTGATGCGGCGGATACTCCGCAGGAGGTCGTCGCGCACATCCAGCAGTGCAGGATGGTGGTCACGGGGAGCTATCACGCCGCCGTTTTCGCGCTCGCGCAGGGCATCCCGGCGATCGGGCTGACGAGCTCCTCGTATTACGATGCAAAATTCTACGGGCTCCGCGACCAATTTGAAGGGCTCTTCGACGTAGTCCCGTTGTCAGGTGGCGATCTCGCTGCGCGCCTCGGCGCGGCGATCGATCGCGCCTGGGGGAGCGCCGAGGAGAGGCGACGCGCCCCTCCTCGAGCTCGCCGCCGGCCAGGTGGAGGCGGGGCGAACGGCCTACGCCCGGCTTCGCGATCTCATCTCCACTCGAGACGGCACGTCGTGAGTGTGAGGACGTCGTTCCGATGGCTCCGCCGGCCGCAGAGGCGGCGTCCTCGCGTGGCGTACAACCTGGACGACGCCGGCTCTCCGAGATGGGAGGAGCGTGCCGAGGCGGCTGTCGGTCTTCTCGTGGCAAACCTCGACGCGATCCGTTGGGACCAATCGGCCGGGCTTCGCATCGCGGACTTCGGAGCAGGCGACGAGCGGCTGCGCCGCGTTCTCGCTGCGCGGCTCACGCAGAGGCATCGCTATCAGTCGTTTGACATTCGGCCGCAGCGGAGCTCGGTCGTCGAGCTTGATCTGAGAGCGGCGCTTCCGACACAGGCGTTCGACGTGGTGTTTTGCCTCGGCCTCCTCGAGTACATCGAGCCGCTCGGGACGTTTTTCGCGCGGCTTGCGAGCCGATATCCCGCGCTCATCCTGAGCTACACCGTCTTCGATGCCCCGGAACCGCTCAGTCGGCGTGAGCGCAGACGCCGCGGCTGGTTGAGCAACTACACGAAAAGGGGTCTGGAGCAGGAGCTGGACGGGGCGGGTCTAACGGTTCGCGACGTCGCGTCGGCCAACCAGCAGCGGACGTGCATCTGGTTCATGCTCTCGCGGGTGCTTCAAACCCCGCCGATCTCCGCCCAGAGTGAGGGTCGCGACTGAGACGCGCAACCGCGTCACGGCTCGGCGTCCAATTCGCCGAGAAGCGATGCCGAAAGCTCGGGGTGACGGTCGTACTGGTGCAAGACGGCCGCCCCGAGCAAAGGGCCGAGATCCTCGACCGGCACGATCCCGAGCGTTGCTACGACCCCGGCCCCATTCGGAACGAGTTGCGCCGCGGGTACACGCTGTGAGTGGAGGACGTAGTTGTGCACCGCCTGGTCGAGTCCGACAGCCTGTAGTCGCAGCCGAAGGAGATGGTCGGCCATCACTCGGAGGTATCCAATGACGAGCTCCATCGGACCAATGGTCACGCCCGCACACGACGATCGGGCGACTGCCGAGCTCATCCGCGATCTCCGGGCCGAATGCCATCCGAAGCCATTTGCGGTTGTATGGCTCGGTCGCAAGTGTCTGTCGGGCGTCCTCTAGGAAGCAATGGAGCCTCACGCCGATGTCGAAGTCGAACGGATCGTCCTGGAACAGGACGTCTCGGACGTCCGTCAACATCACATTCTTGTACGCATGACCACATGAGCGTAGATATCGGTAGTACAGGAAGAAGCGCCGCACATCGCGTATCGAGATGAGAGCTCGCGAGCCCGGCCGCCATCAGCGTAGGGTCTCGGGAAAGGGCGCTTACGGTCTCGATCAACCTCGGATAACGGGCGTGCAGCCTTGCGAGCTGGGGGTCGTACGGGAAAAGCTGCCTGCCGAACGCGGATACCCGCAGCCGGCGCATCTCCTGCATCGCGATGCCGGCCGATCGCAGAGCACGGATCGTGGTCGCATCGAGGTCGGCGACGTAGAAGAGGACGTCGCCATCGAACCGGGTTTGCCGCAAGGAGAGCACGAACGGCTCAATCTGCTTCCAGCTCATGCTCTCTGCGACGCCGAGGATGAGATTGCGTCCTTGGGGGTGGGCGGGGCTTGACGCGAGGCGCGCCGGCACTGCCTCGCTCGGTCTCGTCATGCGATCGATCCGCGCGGCGCGGGCAGTGTCGCGGCGAGCTCGTCGAGCGGGAGATCGAAGTCGAACGGGCTTGGCCCGAACGCATCGGGAGCACGCTCTTCGACGCTTCGCGCAGCGATGTACCCGTAGTCGAGGCCGGCGGCAACGGCGAGCGAAAAGTAGAACGGGTATGCGTTGTCAGTAGGAACGATCTCGACGACGCGCGTCCCCGGGCGGCAGAAGGCGACGTTGGCCAGCCCAGCGCCATGAGCCCCCACGACCATCTCGGCCAGGTCAAAATCTTCAGGCTGGCTGCGAATGTCAGACGCGTCATAGATCTCGAAGCCGCGGGCGGTGAGAAGAGCCTCCACGTCTAGCTCCGACACCGCGTGGCGGCCGTACCCCCGCCGTGACACGTACAAGCGACGGCTCGATGGACCGCCGTACCCGACGCCGGCGACCCGTCGTAGAAACCTTGCGAGCCAGGGCGGGTATGCGAGCGCGGCCGCTGGGAGGCTGGGCACGAACAGGCGCTCGGCACGAAACGCTGTCTGCGACGTAGCCCAGACGCGCTTGGCCCTCGGGATATCGAAACGCTCGAACAGGCGCGCTGCCGTGGCGGTGGGCGGCGAGGGGCAGTAGACGTGGTCGACGTCGTCAAGCGAGAACCCCGCATCGAGGAAGACCGCGAGGCGCCCGAGACCGTCGAGCAGAAAATGAGCGAAGTTCCGACAGGACCAGTCGCTCACGAGTGAAAGGCAAGAGCCGCCTAGCTCTATCGTGGCTGGGAAGTGGCGCGGTACCCGGATGCGCTCACTCGGCCCCCCGTACCACGACAGTCCGGGAACGACCGCCCCGTCGTCGGTGAAGACCCAGCCGTGCGATCCGAACACCCGTCCTGCCATGAGCTCGAGCACACCGAACTCGGGCCATGCAGAAGGCAGGCGAAGATCGACTGGAGATGAGCCCAACCGGCGTGGAGCGACGTCATGGACGGGCGCAGGCGCGCGGGCAACGTGCCAAGCACCTCCTCGGTGGGTCGTGCATTCGTCGATCCGTAGTGATCGCGGGACGACGAGCCTACGTCCAAACGGGTGTCGCAGCCGCGCGCTCATTTGGCGTGTCGCGTCCAATTCCGTGACGTCCGGAGCAGGCGCACCGTCCGGTGCAGATGCCGGCCAAGTACAGTGGATGCCCAGGTATGTCGCTTGGACAACGGAGTTATGGTCGGCCGGTTCGTCGAGCGAGCTCCATTGGACGAAGAATGCCCTACAGCACGTGCGGCCCCCAAGCACGCCCGACTTGAACCAGCACCTCAGGGCTCGAATGGCGTCTTGACATGGCCCGTGCTCGCTCCCGCACCGCTGGTGCCAACAGCGGCGCTCAACCGGCCTCCCACGTTCTCGGTCGTCATCGCCGCGTACCAAGTGGCCGACGTCATCGGCGAGGCCCTCGAATCGGTGTTCGGGCAGACGCTGTCTCCGCTCGAGGTGATCGTCTGCGACGACGGTTCGACCGACGAGCTCGAGCGTGCGCTCGAGCCGCATCGAGACCGGATTGTCGTGAACCACAAGGAGAATGGGGGGGAAGGCTCCGCGAAGAACACCGCCGTGCGGCTCGCGAGGGGTGAGTTCGTCGCCATTCTCGACGCAGACGACCGGTATCTGCCAAGACGTCTCGAGGCGCTCGCAGATCTCGCCCGCGCGCGACCCGACCTGGACATCCTTACGACGGACGCGTATCTGGAGGCGAACGGCAGGACAGTCCGACGATGCTACGCGGAGGGCTGGACCTTCGAGGCGGAGGATCAGAAGCGGGCGATTCTGCAGAGGAACTTCGTCTTCGGGCACGCCGCCGTCCGGCGCGAGCGCTTTCTGAGCCACGGCGGCTTCGACGAGTCGATCCGGCGGACAGCGGACTGGGACTGCTGGCTGCGCATGATTCTGGCGGGAGCGCGCGTTGGTGCTGTCATGGAGCCGCTATCCGTGTACCGCGTCCGGGCGACGAGCCTTTCGGCGGATCGAGCGGCCATGGTCGAGGGAAAGATTCGGACGCTCGAGAAGGCGCGTGCCAGCGGCGTGCTCAGCGATGCTGATGTGAAGATCGTCGATCGTTCGCTCGGCCACTACCGGACCGAGCAGGAGATCGAGGCCCTCCGCGAGAGTCTCCTAGATCGGAAGCGAGCTCGCCGGCTTGCAGGGAAGATCGCAGTCACCCGGGACGTGGGGCTACACGACCGCGTCGAGGCAGCCGCAGCGGTCGTCGCTCCACGGCTTGCCGGTCGAATCCATCGACGGCGCGCGCAGCGCTTCTGGGTGGGTGCCGGGGGGGTTCGCGTCGAACGGGATGGGGCAGGCGAGGCCGGCTCGACGCCGTCGGGTGGGCGCGGCCAGCCACCGTGAGTAACCGCACGGGTCTTCACATCGTCGTGTACAGCGATTCGCTCGAGTTCGGAGGGGCCGAGATCAGCGCGGCTCATCTCGTCGCGCTCCTTCCGCAAGACTTCTCGGTCACCGTAATCGGTGTCGACCCGAATATCGTCGGTCGTGTCGCAACCGGGAGGCCAGGGGCACGAGCGGAGGTCACGGCGCCATCGCGCGGTCCAGGGGACGTTCGGGCAGTTGCCGCTCACGTCCGCCTCTTCCGACGGGCGCGGCCCGACCTCGTCCACCTCAGTCTTGCGAGCCCGTGGTCGTGTCAGCACGCCCTTGTTGCGTGTAGCGCGTTACCTCGCACCCCTGTGATCGGTGTCTACCAGCTGTGCGTGCCCGCAGTCAACTTGCTGCAGCAGATCCCGAGGCGCCTCGCTGCACACCGGATCTCGGCGCACGTCGCGGTCGGAGTAGCAGTGGCGCGCGAGGTGGAGGAGTTGCTTCGACTTCGAAGCGGTGTCGTCAGGACGATCTACAACGCGGTTCCGGACGAGCCGTTGGCGCGGTCACGGCCGGGCCGCGACGGCGCAACCGTCGTGGCGGTCGGGCGGCTCGAGCATCAGAAGGGCTTCGACGTTCTGCTGGACGCGCTTGCCCGCGTGCCGACGGTTCGGCTTCTCCTCGTAGGAGACGGCGGGCAGCGCCGGGCGTTGGAGGAGCGTGCCCGTCGCCTTGGCCTGGCCGACCGGGTGCGGCTGACCGGATGGGTCGAGAACCCGCGAACATTGATTGCTGACGCCGATGTGTTCGCACTCCCGTCGCGCTTCGAGGGCTTTCCACTGTCCGTGGTCGAGGCGATGCTGGCAGGGCTTCCGGTGGTCGCCGCCGATGTGGGAAGTGTGCGTGAGGCGGTTATCCCCGACCAGACCGGATTGCTGATCGATCCAGATGATGCGGACGCGCTCGCGGCTGCGCTCGAGCGGTTGCTCGGAGACGAACGCGAGCGCAGGCGGTTCGGTGAGGCAGGACGGGAGCTCGCCCTCGAGCGGTTCACCACCGATCGCATGGCAAAGGCGTACGCGGAGCTATACCGCGAGCTCGTCCGATGAGCCTGAGCCGAGCGGACGTTCGCTTCGTTCTTCCCTTTCCTCCGCGGGATGCCGCGGTGCTCGGCAACCTCGACGGCTGGGCCGACGGGTTACGGCGCGCAGGTGTCGACGTCGTCGAGCAACCTCGCGCGGGCCTCGACCTCGTCGTCGCGTCCCCGGTCCTCGTGGAGGAGGCGGTAGGGCTGGAACCGGGGGCGGTCGTCATCGACGGCGATGTGGGCAGACGTCTGCGACGCACCCGGCTTGCCCCGCGGAGACTGATGGCTCGCCCCAGCCGGCGAGACCCGGCACTCCTGCTGCCGCTCGACCAACGCGGACCGACCGCGTACGCGATCGATGCCTGGAGCCTCGCCGACACGCACTGGAAACAGGCGCGTCGCGCGGTCGCCCGAGTCGTAGTGCCGCGGGCGTGGCCGGGCCTGCCGCAGGTCGTGACGTACGCCGCTCGCGTGAGTGCGCCGCCGTACCTCGTCGCTGCGGCGAACGAATACGGCGTACCTCGCGATGCAGAGTGGGTCCTGACGCTCGGCAAGGGAGATGACCTCAGCCGCAACGCGTTCCATCTGTTTCTTCGCGAGAGCCCTGTTCCGTCTTGGGTACTGAAGTTCGTGCGCGTGCCGGGGTACCGCGAGCCGTTCGACCGTGACGAGCGCGGGCTTGCTGCCGCGCGGGTCGCCGATATCGTGGCGGCGCGCGCCCCGCGGCTTCTCGCTCGGTTTCGCGCCGACGGGCTCGAGGCCTCGCTCGAGACCGCCGCGGTCGGGAGGCGCTTGAGAGAGATCCTCATCGAGCCCGGAGACAGGAAGCGAAAAGCCCGGCTCGTCGAGGCGATGACGGCCTGGATCGACGACGTCGCCAGGGCAACACACCGACCGTCAGGCGAGGTCAACGAGGACCTCGAGCGGCTTCGGGCAGATGTCCTGCCCCGCTACGCAAGCTTCGGCGTCGAGGTGGAACTGACGCAGCGAGTGGCCGCCCTTCCCGGTGTCCTGCAGCACAACGATCTCGGTTCGTGGAACGTCGTGGTCGACGGCGACGACTTCGTCGTGCTCGACTGGGAGTCTGCGAAGGAGGTCGGACTGCCGCTCTGGGATACCGTCTACTTCCTCGCCGACGCACTGGCGCTTCTCGATGGTGCTATCGACGGCTCGACGCGTCACGATCACACGATCCAGCTCTTCCGGGGTGATCTGGCCGCGTCGGCGCTCTTGTTTCGGTTCATGGGCCGGTCGGTGAATGCGCTCGGGATCCCGCCGGAAGCGGTTGGCCCTCTCGTCGCGCTGTGCTGGATGCACCACGCGCAGTCGCCCGTGAAGCGGGCCGCCCAGCTCGCGCGACATGCCGACGCACGCCCCGTATGGACGCATGGCACAGAGCACACCGCGGCCGCATGGCTGTCGGACCCGGCGCTGGGTACGGAATGGCCGGCGTGGCGCCGGGCTTCGGGAATCGGCTGATTGCGGATGCGGGAGCTCGCTCGGCTCGGACTTGCCTCGGCTCACCGGTGGCGAGTGAGGCTCTCTTCGCGTGGCATCGGGCTGGCGCTTCTCTACCACGAGGTCGCCGAGTCGGCGGGCGATCCACTCAACGAGATCCTCCCGGCTAGCGCCGCGTCGACGATCGAGTCGCACGTACACCACCTCCGCCGCCATTACAGGATCGTCCCACCGTCCGCACTTCTCTCCGCCGTCCGAGCACGGCGACGCGGACAGCGGATCCCCGTGGCACTGACGTTCGACGACGATCTCCAGTCCCACGTTGCGCAGACGTGGCCGCTGCTTCGTCGTCTCCGTGCGCCGGCTGCCTTCTTCCTCTCCGGCGCTTCGCTCGACCGTCCGTGGCGGTTCTGGTGGGAAGACCTGCAGATCGCGCTCCGTACGGGTGCCCTCACCAGTGGGCTTCCTGGTGTCGGCCGGGATCTGGTCGCCTCGGCGCTCGCCGGGGCGAAGGCGGCGAAGCAGCTTGCCGTAGCGATCGAGGAGCTCCCCGCTCCTCAACGCGCTGAGGTCGCGTCGGCGCTTCGTGCCATCGCGGGTGAGGCGCCGCCACAGGTGGGATTACGAGCCGATGAGGTGCGGCTGCTTGCCGACAGCGGATATGAGATCGGTTTTCACACGCTTCGCCACGACCGTTTGCCTGCGCTCGACGACGCCGAGCTGAGCGCGGCATTCGTCGATGGTCGCGCCGAGCTCGAACACGCGACAGGTCGTGCGCTCACCGCCATCTCCTACCCTCACGGCCGCGCCGACCGCAGGGTGGCCGACGCCGCTCGTGCAGCGGGCTTCGAGTGGGGTTTCACCGGTCATGGCGGCGTGGTGACGGAGGACGACGACCCGCTGTTGCTTCCTCGGATCGATCCGAGGGCGACTACCGTCGGGGCCTTCGCCGTAGAGATCGCGCGCTTCGCGACGCAAACACCTCGCCCGCGTCCACCGGTTCCATCGCAGCGGCTCGAAGACGTAAGACGTAGCGCCCGTATAGGCGATAGAGAACACGGCGGCTCGCTCTCACACATGACTTATGACTCGGAGCCGAGCCGGCCTGTGCTCGCGGCGCTCGTTCGAGGCGCACTCACCGTACGAGCTCGTGGCGTATCGCCTCGAGTCGATCGCCGAACGCATCCCACGTTCGGTGAGCCAGGACGAACGCACGTGCTCGCTGCGCGAGAGCACGGCGCTCGACGTCGGACGAAAGCAGCTCGGCGATCGCGCTCACGAAGAGCTCCGTGGTGTCGGCAACGGCAATCGGAGACGGGAGCGCGCCGGTGGGGATGCCGCGGGCGGCCAGAGACGTCGCCACAACCGGTTTCGCAAGCGCCATCGCCTGAATCACCTTCAGGCGCATGCCACCTCCCGTCCGCATCGGCGCGACGACGACGGCCGCACGTCGCAGATACGGCTCCACATCCGCGACGAACCCCGTGACTTCGACGCCGCTCGATGAAAGGCGCCGCACCGAGCGGGGAGGGTGCACGCCGACGATCCTGAGCGATGCGCCGGACACCCGCAACCGCAAGCGCGGCAGAATGTCACGGCCGAGCCACAGCGCGGCGTCGACGTTGGGCGGATGCATGAAGTTCCCGACGAAGACGACTGTTCCGGGTTCTTCTTCGTCGAGCGCCGTCATCGTGGGAATGTGGACACCGAACGGATTGACCCGCAGACGGGCGGCGAGCTCGGGTGCGAGCCTGCGCGCTGCGGCCTCGTCCTCCTCGGTGAAGACCTGAATACGATCGAACTGCTGCCACACGCGGCGCTGGAACTGACGCCATCGGCTCCTCTCGAGCAACTCAGCGATGGCTTGTCGCCCGTCCGGCGCGCGGACCTCGTATTCCTTGAGCAAAGAGGGCACCCCTGCCGGGTACACGTAGGCTCCCATGGCGGCGTCCGAGACCTCTAGGAGGTCGAATCGGCGGGTCGCCACTACGGCGTCGAGGGTCGCCTGTACGTGCGGGTTCTGAAAGCGGAGAGCGCGCAGCGGGTCTCGGCTGCTCAGCCATCGCGCGGCGAGCCCCGAACGACGTCGCCAACGACTGGGTACGGTGTGAACTTCGACGCCGCGAGCATGTAGGGCCGCGGCCTGCTCCCCGTCGGCTGCGTCCCACGCGAGCGAGACGAGCGTCACGTCGTGAGCACGAGAAGACTGCGCCAGCTCGCCATGCATCACAAGCGCGCCAGCATTCGTCGCCGTATCGCTCGGGAGCATCGATGTCACCATGAGAATCCTCATCGGCGCAGGAGGGTGTGGGTCGCTACTCGACTGGAGAGCCTCGACTTCCCGTGGTCGTTACGCGGCCGGGGTTCCAGCAGACGCTGGCAGGGGTCAAGGCGGGCGAGCTGGACGGGATCATCGTCTACTGCTGGGATCGGTTCGGGCGCAATCTGAAGGAGTCGTTGGCATGATCGAGGAGATCGAGGCGGCTGGCGGCAATAGACCACTTCGACGAGAAGGAGCCTGTGTGGGCCGCGGGCAACTGATCGCCGGCGAAGGCCTGAGCCCTCCCGTGCGGGGATGGTCGGTCGCGAGGATCGCGAGCGGCTGCAGGGCTCGGAAGGAGATCCGCAGGCGCAGGAACCTCGGCGGCCCTGCCGCAAGGGTACGGTCGCCCCGGGGCCTGGCGCCCGGGCTAGAATGCGCGGCCACTCCGAAGCCCGCCGTTGCATGGGCGAGGGAATGTGGCGAACCCGACCCGAAAGCTGCTGGCGCCCCTTTACGGCAGCCGGAACTGGCTCCTGAAGCAACAGTGGTTCACGAGCCGGCTCTTGCCGGCGCTGCCGCGGTCGCTTCGCTGGTGGCTGCGGAAGCTCTACTTCCTGCCATCGGACCTGCTCGAGCGAGTACTCAACGATCGGGATGAGTTGGTCCCTCCCAGGTCATCGATCTTCACGGGCTCGGTCGACGATTTCAAGAGCAGCGGGGAGGCCCTTGTCCGTCGTCTTGCCGATTCCGGGACACTGACGCCGGAATCGAACGTCCTGGACATAGGTTCCGGGATGGGGCGCATCGCCGTGGCATTGATCTCCTACCGCCACGCAAGGGGGTCCTACCAGGGCCTCGACATCGTCCCGTCAGGGATCAGGTGGTGCAGCGAGAACATCACCTCCAAGCACCCGAACTACACCTTCACGCTGGCTGACATCTTCAACAAGGAGTACAACCCTGCCGGCCGGCTCAAGGCCTCGGAGTACCGATTTCCCTTCGCCGACGAGATCTTCGATCTCGCGGTGCTCGCGTCCGTGTTCACCCACATGCTCCCCGACGATATGCGGCACTACATCGCCGAGGTCGCCCGGGTGCTCAAGATGGGCGGCGCGTGCTGTGCCAGCTACAACCTCCTCGACGCCGAATCGCTCCGCACCATGGAAGCCGGTCGGGGCGCGTTCCGCTTCACACGCCTCGGCCCGCACTGGGTGGTCCACGGCAACGTACCGGAGCTGGCCGTCGCGTACGAAGAGGACTACGCCCGGTCGCTGTTCGAGGAACACGGGCTGTCGTGCACGATCCATCACGGCTGGTGGTCGGGTCGCACGGACACATCGCGCGAGCCGCCTTGGTTCCTTGACCAGGACGACCCGGACTTCCGGTACTTCGATCAGGACTATGTGCTCGCGACCAAGGTAGAAAGGCGGGACGGCGTGGCGAAACAGTGCCAGGCGCACGATTGACTGATGCGGACTGGCGGGCGTTGCTGGTCGTAGGGCGATAGAAGCGGTATCGGCACGCTTCGTGTTGAGCGGCGAACGGCATGGCGAGAAAAGGTTGGGCGGTGTCCGTCACGAACCGTGTCGGCTTCGTGCCGCCTCGCGGCGGAGGCGATCGCCTCGCTCTCGGGGAGCTCGACTCCGACGGCTCGCCAGCAGACGCCGCCATCCGTCGATAGGTACAGGCGGTTGCGTGCCGCGTACAGGATGTCGTCGGGAGTTTCGCCGAGCGCCACCGTGCGGCCGCGTGGAAGGCCGCCTCCGCGCTCCGACCACGTCAGCCCGCCGTCGGCCGAGACGAGCAGCGGCGGGCGACGGTCGACGGCGACGACGACGGCCGGCCCGAGCGCGTCGATGTCGACGAGGCTCTCCAAGACGAAGGCCGGCAAGAGCTCCACCGGTTGCGGCCTGAGCGGTAGCTCCTCGCCCGGCCGCTCCTGGGCCACCAAGTTGCCTTGATAGGCAACGACGTCGCGATCACCGGACGAGAGCGGCGTCGCCAGGATTGGCGACTGTCGGTTCTGCAGACACAGGGCTCCGTCCTCGCGGGCCATGGGGTGCTCGGGGTCGGACGAACGCCGCCGCCGCAGTGCCTCTCGATGGTGCCCAATGGGAACGGCGCCTTGGCTTCGCCAAGTCGTTTACCGGGTGCCAAGAGGGTGCTCAAAGTGACGGTCGGTACTGATCAAGGGCCGAAAGGCTGAGCGCGGCCTCTAGAGCTGCGCTCTCGAGCCGCGCGTCTCCGCTCGCGCCTACCGCTTCTGCCCAAGGTCGCGAGGCTGGGTACCGGCATCGTACTCGTGTGCAAAGCTAGACACACCGCTATACGGTAAAATTCACTTTCCCGCAGCCGTTGATGACGCGCTCTCCGGCCCAGGCCGTTTCATCCGGCGTCCTCCGTAGGCTAGGCGCGTCATCGAGCTTCCAAGAATCTCCAACGAAGCTGAGTTAACCGGCGATGAACGCGCCGGCCTCATCAGCGAGCTCCGCGAGGACGAGGCCTTGATGCAGGCGATGCTCGTGAGGGGATACCGCAAGCCGGAATTCCGGATGTTGATCGAAGGCTGGGCCGACCGGATGAGACGAGCCGCCGACCTACTGGAGAGCGATGAGCGCTAGCGACGATGAGTCAGCTCGACACCTCGAGCGAGGTCTCGCCTGCCGGCGCGGGCAGTGACGTACCTACGTTTCGCCGCCGGGCACTCCTCGTGATCGCCCAAGGTTCTTCGCCGCCAAGACCCCTTTCGGGGCCGCCCGCCCGTCCCCGGCAGATGACGAGTGGATCGCGGCGAGCGAGGAACGGCTAGAGCCGGATCTACGATCGCCGGCCGCGAGGGCTTGCATTGGCGGAGAGCCGCACCAGCACTGAACGATCTAGTAGCTCAGTCGATAGAGCAGCGGGTATTCCAAGCGTTCGGCGCTCGACGAGCTCTCCGACCGGGAGCGGAGCGCGCTCTCGCTTCTGGGCGAAGGACGCTCGAATCGGGCGATTGGAAGGAAGCTCTACCTCAGCACGCGCGCGGTCGGGCGGCACGTGCAATCCATCTTCGACAAGCCCGAGCTGCCCGCTACCGAGGACGACAACCGGCCGGTGCTAGCAGTACTCGCACTGCTCGGTCGCTGAGAGCGCGAGTCCCGACTCCGGTTGCGTTGCGGCAAAGTCCGAGCGCCCCGCAGTGGGCCGCTCGCTCCCGCTATTCGGCTGCGCCCGGCTCGACGAGGCCGGACTCGTAGGCGAGGACAACAGCCTGGACGCGGTCGCGCAGACCGAGCTTCGCGAGGGTATGCGCGACGTGGGTCTTGACGGTTGCCTCGCTCACGAAGAGCGTGCCGGCGATCTCCGCGTTCGAGAGCCCGCGGGCGATCAATCGCAGGACCTCGAGCTCGCGCGCCGTCAACTGCTCGAGTGCCGCCGCGTCGGTCGGGCGGGCGCGTGGGCGCCCGGCGAACTCCTCGACCACGCGGCGGGTGACGGAGGGGGCGAGGAGGGCATCGCCCCGCGCGACGATGGCGATGCCGGCGATGAGCTGCTCGGGCGGACTGTCCTTGAGTAGAAAGCCGCTGGCGCCGGCGCGCAACGCCTCGTAGACATATTCGTCGAGGTCGAAGGTGGTCAGGATGAGCACACGCGCGGTTGTCTCGGACGCCTCGAGCAGCAGGCGCGTGGCCGCGAGGCCGTCCAGCTCGGGCATGCGGATGTCCATGAGCACGACGTCGGGATGGAAAAGGCGTGCCTGCTCCAGCGCCTCCCGGCCGTTCGCCGCCTCGGCGACGACGTCGATGCTGGCCTCGGCCTCGAGGATCATGCGAAGCCCGGCGCGGATCAAGTCCTGGTCGTCCGCGATCAGGACTCGGGTGGTCATGACTCGCTCGTCGGGATCGGCAGACGGGCGCGCACGACGAATCCGCCGCCATCGCCGGCACCGGCGCTCAGCTCGCCGCCGTAGAGCGTCGCGCGTTCGCGCATGCCCACGAGGCCATGCCCGTCACCGTTGGCGGCGGATGGCCCGCGGCCGTCGTCGCTGATCTCGAGCTCGACAGCGTCGGGGTGGTAGCGGATCGCGACCTGAGCCCGAGCGGGGCCGGCGTGCTTGAGCGTGTTCGTCAGGGCTTCCTGCACGATGCGGTAGGCGGACAGATCCACACCGAGTGGCAGCGCCCCGGGCGGCTCCCCCTCGACCTCCAGGGCGACGGGGAGGCCGGCCGCCTCCGTGCGCGCGACCAGTGTCGCCAGCTCGGACAGGCCCGGCTGGGGCGCGAGCTCGGCCTGCTCGTTGTCGGCCCGCAGGACGCCGAGCAGACGGCGCATCTCGGCCAACGCCTCACGGCCTGTCCGCTCGACGGTGCCGAGTGCCTCACGCTCCCGCGCCTGGTCGTCGCGGAGCAGCCGGCGCACGGCGCCGGCCTGGAGCACCATGACGCTGACCGAGTGCGCCACGACGTCGTGGAGCTCGCGCGCGATCCGCGCCCGTTCCTCGGCAACTGCGACGCGGGCCGACGTCTCGCGCTCGCGCTCCGCTCGCTCTGCTCGCTCCCGCAACGCGGCCGCGTACGCCGAACGGCGATACCACCCCAGCCCCACCAGCCAGCAGGCCGAGGCGACGAGTCCGGCGGCCAGCGATCCGACGAAGCGCTCCTGCGGATCCTGCGCCACCACGAGCCCGACGACGCCCCAGGCCAGCGCCAGCCCCGCAGCCGCCACGCGCGGCTCGTTGTAGGCAGCCAGCACACCGGTCACGAGTGCCAAGCCGACGACCGACGTGGCGATAGAGGCGACGTACTCGTCGGCGACGAAGGTCATCGCCGCCAGAGCCACGAGCGACGTGACCGGAGCCGCAAACGGCAGCCGCCGTCGGGCCAGCGGCGCCAGCGTCCAGACAAGGGTCAAGACAACCAGCAGCGGCTGATGCTCGGCCTCGGGCTGCACCCAGATCTCGACCTGCGCGAGCACAGCCAGCACCACGAAGGCGCCATCGAGCAGCCGGTCGATCCAGCCGCCGCCGAGCAGCTGCCGTTCACGCACGCCACGGACGGTACCCGCGCCGACGGGCGGCCGCGTCCGCCGACGGGACGAGGCGGTCTCATCCCTGAGAGCGAGGCCGGACGATCGAAATGCAGCTGTCAGGACGACCGCGAATCGTGAGCACGGGCGAGGGCAAGCCGCCGCCCGCTTTCTAGGCTCGATCCACAGCAAACAGGAACGCCGAACCCGAAAGGATCGTCATGAAGGCAGGAAGGATCGCACTGTTCATCGCCGGAAGCCTCGCCGCCGCTCTCGCGGCCGGGTTCCTGGCCGGCGCCGTCTGGGTCCACAACGCCAACACCGACTCGGCCGGCTACATCGTCACCGACGACCACCGAGTCCAGACCGTCACCCACGCCCTCGCATCCCACGACCTCGACGTCGACAGCGACTTCGACTGGGTCCTCGACCGCGGCCCGGAGCTGCGCGTCAGCGGCGAGAGCAGCAAGCCGCTCTTCATCGGCATTGCCCGCAGCGACGACGTCGAGCGCTACCTGGCAGGCGTCGAGTACGACGAGGTCACCGACTTCGACATCGACCCCCTGACGCTGACCACCGAACGCCACGCCGGCACCAACAGCCCCGCCGCTCCTGCCGGCCAGACCATCTGGGCGGCTAGCGTCGAGGGAACCGGCCCCCAGACGCTCGACTGGGACGCCGAAGGCGGTGAGTGGTCGGTCGTCGTCATGAACGCCGACGGCAGTGCGGCCGTCGATGCCGAGCTCACCTTCGGCGCTCACATCCCCCACCTGACCTGGATCGGCATCGGCGGCGCCGTCGGCGGAGCACTCCTCCTCGCCGCCGCAGCGGGCCTCATCTACCTCGGCGCCCGCCCGACACCGCGGCGCCCGCTCGCAGCCACCCCCGCAGCCCCCGCTGCCTAGCCGGCAACGCGGCGAGCACCCACTAGAGGCCGGGCCGTGACCCGGCCTCTAGT
>CAWJNF010000007.1:0-33552 GCA_963844235.1 uncultured Thermoleophilia bacterium
ATCCGGGGGCCGTAGGGCGAAGCCTTTCGCATACCCCGAACCTGGTCAGGCCGCGCCCGGCCGCACGAGCCCCGTCTCGTAAGCGAGGATCACAGCTTGGGTGCGGTCGCGCAGGTCGAGCTTCTGGAGAATGTGCGCGACGTGGGTCTTGACCGTGTGCTCGCTCAGAACGAGCTCGGCGGCGATCTCTCCGTTGGAGTTTCCGCGCGCGATGAGGCGGAGCACCTCGAGCTCGCGCGGGCTGAGATCATCGAGCGCCGGAAAAGTGGTCGAGCCTAGCTGGGCAAACCGTTCGATCAGCCGCTTGGTCACCCCGGCCGAGAAGAGGGCACCTCCGTCTGCGGCAACGCGGATCGCGGCGGCGAGCTGCTCTTCGGGTGCATCCTTCAGCAGGAAGCCACTGGCTCCGGCTCGCAAGGCGCCGTAGACGTACTCATCCAGGTCGAACGTGGTCAGCACGAGCACGCGCGGGGCGTCCTCTTCCTGGAGCAAGAGCCGAGTGGCGGCGATCCCGTCCAGTCTCGGCATGCGTACGTCCATCAGCACGACGTCGGGCTTGAGCTCCCGTGCGAGCGCGACGGCCTCCTCTCCGTCTCCGGCCTCGCCGACGACGTCGATCTCGGGATCGGCGCGCAGGATCATGCGAAAGCCGGAGCGGACGAGCCGCTGGTCATCGGCGACCAGAACGGAGATCACAGCGGCAGGCGCGCGGATACCAGGTAGCCGCCCTGGTGCCGCGGGCCGGTACGGAGCTGCCCGCCGAGAATCGCGACGCGCTCACGCATCCCACCGAGACCCTGCCCTGCAGCGGAAGCGACCGTACGATCACCGTTGCCCGTGTCGCTGACCTCGACTTCGAGTGCGTCTCTCTCGTAGCGAACGAGTACCTCTGCTCTCGCCGGGCCGGCGTGCTTGAGCGTATTCGTCAGCGCCTCTTGGATGATCCGGTAGGCGCACAGCGATGTCCCTGCCGGCACCTCGCGGGTCGCTCCCTCAACCCGAAACTCGACGGGAAGCCCCGCCGAGCGAAGATCGGCGAGAAGCCCGTCGAGCTCACCCAGCGACGGCTGCGGCGCAAGATCGGCCGTGGCCTCGTCCTCCCGCAGGGAGCCGAGCAGGCGGCGCATCTCGGCGAGGCCTTGCGACGCCGCGCGCTCAACCGCCTCGATCGCCTCCCGCGCCTCATCCGGACGCTCGAGCAGCGAATGCCGCGCACCGCGCGCCTGGAGAACGATGACGCTCATCGCGTGCGCGACGACGTCATGAAGCTCGCGCGCTATCCGCGCCCGTTCGCCTCGCAGCGCGGCCTGCGCCTGCTGCTCGCGCTCGACGATCGCCGCGCGCTCACGGTCCCGTCGCTGCTGCGTCCGACGGCCGACGAACCAGGCGCCGCGGAAGAGGATCGTCAGCGAGATGAGAGCGACCAGGAGGTTCGTTCCGACCGTTCCGCCCGAGTCTTTCGATGCGCCAATCGCGGCCGAGGCGACGATCGCCGCCATGACCAGCAGGTCCGCGAGATCACCGCGCCGACCGCGCAGATGGGCCGCAGCCGAATACGCGGCCACCAGCGCCGCGCAACCCAGCGCGAACGGGTAGTGATCCCGGTCTGCGATCACCTCGCCGACCAGCAGCAACGCAACGCTCGCGACCAGGGTCTCCAAGGGAAGTCGGACCCGCCAGAACAGCGGCAGCGGGGTTACGACCGCCAGGATCAGAAGCGCTGTCCTCGGCTCGAGCTCACGAAGCGTCGTTTCGGCCAGCCCAGCGACCGCGAACGCCGGCGGCACGAGCCAGTCCGACCGCGACAACCCACGACCGCGAAGCTGATCGAACATGACTCGAGCCTACAAGCCGACCTCGCAGAGATCATCGGTAGCACGAGTGAGAAGCGATCATTCCGACGGGCGATCTTGTTCATCGCCTAGATGGTTGATTCCCACGAGATCCCGCCTCCGCCGGGGCGTCAGCTGGGCGCTCTGGGACGTGATGCCGGGGCGCAGCGAGGCCGGACGCCTCGGCAAGCCCCGACCTCGCGAAGCGCACGTCCTGACTGAGCGGCCGCACAGCCTCGCAGACAGGGACGGAAGCGGCCCAGACACGCCAGATGGCGCATCCGGCCGCGCGTGGATCGTGGAATCAACCATCTAGTGTTGCCGGCCCGCCTAGCTTCGCGGCTGCGTCGCACCGAGCCCTTGCCCCGCAATTTCGGCCGGGGTCGTCAATTCCGACGCGCCGCTCGCCGGGCCGGCACGCTCGGCGGCGAGGGCCGTGACCAGCGCGAAAACCACCGCGGTGACCGGGACGGCGAGGTAGGCGCCGAGAATGCCGAAGAGAGAGCCACCGGCTGCGACCGCAAGCAGGATGACGGCAGGGTGGAGATCGACGGTGCGGCTCTGGATGATGGGCTGGAGAAAGTTGCCCTCGACGAACTGAACGCCGATGACGATCGCGAGCGTGACGAGGGCGATCTCCCACCCCTCGTCGGCAAAGGCGACGAGTACGGCTACGAGACCGGAGAGGGTCGCTCCGACGAAGGGTATGAACCCGCCGAGGAACACGAGCACTGCAAGCGGGAGCGCGAGGGGCACGCCGAGCAGCCAGATACCGATGCCGATGAGCGTGGCGTCGATGGCCGCGATCAGCGCCGTTCCCCGGATGTAGCCGTCGAGCACTTCCCAGGCGCGCCGCCCCGCTCGGTCGATGGCCGGGGAGCGGTCGGGCGGGAAACGTCGGAGGACCCGGCGCCAGAGCTCGGCCCCGTCGCGCAGCACGAAGTAGAGCATCGCGACCGCGATGACGAGCCCGGCCAGGAGGGAGCCGCCCGCGCTCAGCCCTGCGACGAGGTACGTCGACGCGCCGCCCCAGACGTCACCGAGCGAGCCGTCGAGATCTCGAATGCGTTCCTGGGAGACGTTGAACGGCTCGCCCTCCAACCAGGCGGTGACTTCGCTGGCGCCGCGTCTGACCGAGTCCGCGAGCTCGTCGTACTGGCTCACGACAGAAGTGGTCACGACTGCGATGAGACCCGCGACCACCACGAGCCCGGCGATAAGGGCGAGGGCCGCGGCGGGGCGGTTGACCCCGAGCCGCTTCCGCACGAGGTGCGCGACGGGCATCAGCGCCGGCGCCACGGTGAGGGCGACGATCGTCGGCAGCACGATCACCTTCAGGTACCAGAGCAGCGCCAACACCGCCGCGATGGCAAGCACGCAAACGAGCAGCCGCCACGACCAGCCGGCGGCCCGATCGAGCGCCGCCGGCACCGGCCCGATCCAGCTGCGGCCCTTGCCGGGAGGCAGGGTCTGTGACGGGGACGGCTCCAACTCGGGCTGCGAGGCGGGCTCGTCTAGCGGCCGCGCTCCTCGAGGAGTAGTCTGCCACTCCGCCTAGGCTAGCGCGTCTCGGTGACGGAAATCCTGGCGCGGCCAATCTGACGCGTCACGCCAATCTTGGCGCGTTCACGCAACCGACGTGCGAGGGTGGCCGCCGCCACCCTCGCAGTCAACTCTGACGAGCCTCCGCTCAGTGGCTGCTGCGAGCGGCGCCGGTGCCGGCCTGCTGGCCGGGATACGGCTGATCGGGGGAGGGCGTGTCCTTCTTCTCGCCCTCCCGCTCAGCCGCTCTTTCCGCTCGCGCTCCGTCTCCTGCGGGTCGCCTTCTGCGGGTCCGCCCTGATCTCCGGTGCTCTTCGGGCCGCCCTGCGCCGTGCTGCCGGGGCCCGGCTGGCGGTGCTCGTCCTTCTCAGACTCGTCCGGGGACATCGCTGCTCCTTTCGTGCCCGTGTCGCTCGAGGTGACGTGATTCCCGAGCGCGACCGGGGGCAAACGTGCCGGGCGATGCGTGCGGGCGACGGTCGACGCTCGGCGTAGTTACGAAACCGTCGTGGTCGGGGAACGCGACCCGAAAGACAGGGAGGTGCCCATGCCCAGCAAGCGAGCAAACGTCAGGAACGAGAAGCAGTACGAGGCGTTGAAGGAGAAGGGAATGTCCAAGGAGCGTGCCGCCAGGATCGCGAACTCGCCCGGCTCCTCGTCGCGCGGCGGGCAAGAAGTCGGGGTCCGGCGGCGACAGCCGCCAGGGCGGCACGACCGCGCAGAAGAAGGCCACGGGCCGCAAGGGCGGCAAGGCCGCGGCCAAGAAGAGCTAGGGCGGCATACGCTGCCCAGCAGTGGCAGCTCGGCAGGGATTCTGAGGCAACGCGCGTTCGCGCGGTCCGCGTCAGGCAGCGTGCCGATGCTCGGCTTCGAGCGCCGGTAGGAGCTCGCGCTCGCAGAAGTCGAGAAACGGCTCCTGGTCGGGACCGACCTGGTGCATGTAGACATGGTCGAACCCTGCATCGATGTAGCTCCTGATCGCTCGAGATGGACGTCTGGCTCCGGCCCGCAGGCGACCTCCTGCGCGACATCGTCCTCGCCGACCATCTCCGCCGCCTGCTCGAAATGGCGAGGCCGCGGCAGCTCCTGACCGAGATCTCCACCGATCGCCGCGTTGGGCCACCACTCGTGGGCCGTCCGCCTCGCCGTCGCCTCGTCCTGCGCAAAGCAGACGTGAACCATCCCGTAGCAGGGCTTACCCTCGCCGCCCGCGCGCCGGAACTCCTCGACGACGCTCGCAATCGGCGCCGTCGAGCAGAGTCCGTCGCCCAGCCTGCCGGCAAGCTTCGCCGCCTCGGGCTTGTTCGCGGCCACGACGATCTCCGGCTCTCGCTCGGGCAGGGTGTAGATGCGGGCATCGTCCACCGTGTAGTAGTCGCCGCGGAAGCTCATCTCCTCGCCTCGCCAGAGCTCGCGAATGAGCTGGATCGCCTCTTCGAGCATGGCGACGCGCACGCCCGCACGGGGCCAGCCCTCGCCGACCACGTGCTCGTTCAAGTTCTCGCCCGTACCGACTCCGAGGAAGAACCGCCCGGGCATCATCGCCGCGCACGTCGCGGCAGCCTGCGCCACGATCGCCGGGTGGATCCGGATCGTCGGACAGGTGACGCCCGTGCCGAGCCGCAAGCGCTCGGTTGCGTGAGCGATCCCGCCGATCACCGACCACACGAACGCACTCTGACCCTGCCTGTCGATCCACGGGTGGAAATGGTCGGAGACGAGCGCGAACTCGAACCCCGACTCCTCGGCTCGCCGCGCGTTCGTGACGAGCGCGTTCGGCGTGTGCTCCTCGCTCGACAGCGCGTACCCGACCCGAATCATGCGACCCTCCCGAGGTCCAACACCGGTGACTTGAGCACCGCTACCCCCCACCCGACCATCGAAAACGCGGGCGGGGCGGGTCTCGAGACGCCTCTAGCCTCTCAGTTCGCCGGCCGTCCCGACCGTCGTAGAGGACGCGCGGCGGCGGAGCGCTACGGCGCCCATCCCGACGACGGCGAGCAGCGCGCCGCTCGCCGCCCCCACTAGCGCCCAGGGGACGGCGCCGCCCTCGTCGGCCTTCGGCTGCGGCCGTGGCGCTGCAGCCGCCGGCCGAGCCGTCGTCGCAGGCGGAGGCTCCGCCACCGGCAGCTCGACCGCCGGGACCTCCGCGGGCTCTCCGACCTCGTACGTGCGTGTGTCGACGACGGCGACGGCGTCGCTGCCGCCGCGGACCTCCACCGTGCTGCCGTCCGCGCTCACTGCCAGCCGCAGGTCGTAGAGATCGCCGCGCCCCATCAACCCGTGCAGGTCGATGCAGACCGCGGTCCGGCCCACCGTGTCGAGCGCGTGGATGAAGGGGTGCTCGCCGGCGCCGTCGTAGAGCGTGTAGGCGAGGCGCCCGTCGGGGCTCGTCGCGCGCGTGATCGGATAGCCGCGCATCGGCTCCGCGGCCTCGTCGGGATCGACGATCGGCTCGGGCTCGAGGAGGCCGGCCGTGAGGTCGTAGACGCGAACGGCATACCGGTTCGGATCCGTCGGGGACAGGTACTCGATCAGGTAGAGCCAACGCCCGTCGGGCGACAGCGCGTCGAAGCTGAAGTCGCCGCGCAGCGTGACCTCGTCGCGCACCCGAAGGCGGCGCGTCCCGAGCACCGCGAACGACGTCCGCGCGCGCGGGAACTGGATGCGCGGCCGGATCAGGACGAGCGTGCGTCCGTCCGCGGCGAGCCCGCTCGCCGTCCCGTCGAAGGCGACGACCGGCACCGCGAACGCGCCGGGCAAGAAGCGTGACGCCGCGATGCGCCCGCCGTCCTGCTCGACCCTCGCCACGACCGTGCCCTCCCCGGCCGGCAGTGTCACGTACCGCCTGCCGCCGGCTAGCTCGGCTACCCCATCCGGACCTGCGTCGATGCCGACCACAGGCAGGCCGTCGGCCCGCGCCGTTCCGGATGCAAGCCCAGCCGCGACGAGCGCGATCATCGTCATGAGGATCGTGCGCCTCATCTCGCTGCTCCTCCCTGCTCGCTGTCACCCGCACTACGGGCTCGCTCGCGCGAGAGGTCCCGGCTCGACGAGCTCGTCAGGCTAGGCCGCTGACCTCAGCCTGATCGTTGAGCGTTCGGCCGGACAGTTCCTCCGGGCGGCCGCCGCCCGCAAGCCAGCGCTCGAGCTTGTTCGCGTAAAGGCGCCGGTCGGCAAGCCGGAGCACGCCTGACGCGGTCGTCCCTTCGGCGAGCAGGGCCACGCCTAACGAGGCGGTGATCTCGAGCCCGTCGGCGCGCTCCGTGAGCGCAGCGTTACATGCGTCGAGGAGAGCGTCCGCGCCGCTCGTCGGGATCTCGGCGAGCACGCAGAACTCGTCGCCACCCAGGCGATACGCCTCTCCCCACGGCGCGGCAGCAGCGGCAAGCGCCTGGGCCAGCCGGGCGAGCATCGTGTCGCCCTCCAGGTGGCCGTGTACGTCGTTGTAGCGCTTGAAGCCGTCGAGATCGAAGAGCAGCAACACCTGACGGCCGGGCGGGCCGCCACGCAGGTCGGCCTCGAGATCGGCGAGCAGGCGCCGGCGGTTACCCAGGTCCGTGAGCTCGTCGGTGACCGCCTGCCGGCGACTGCGATCGAGGATCCGCAGGTTGTCCCGGAACGTGAAGGCGGTCCGGATCACGACGCCGACAAGCGTCGCCAGCGCGAGGGCGACGGCGAGGTGGTTGAGACGGTGGACGTGGTCCCAGGCGAGCAGCGCGGTTGCCACGAGCCCGCACGTGGCGGGGACGAGGAAGAGCGCCCTCCCTTCGACATCGACCGCGCGGCGAGGCCGGGGCCTGATCCAGGCCGCGACGCCGAGCAATAGGACGGACGCCGGCCACAACGTGTCCAGCAGCGTCCCCTCGACATAGGTTCCGTCGGCGGTCTTGAAGAGGAAGACGGCGTCGGCCACGGCACTGAGCACGAAGCTCGTCCCGATCAGGATCCAGCGCCAGTCGAGCCGCCAGCCCCACAGCGAGAACGCGCCGGCGACGGCTCCGAACAACAGGATGTCGACGAGCGGGTAGGCAAGGTTGGTCGCCGCCTGGGCGGCCGGGCCCTCGACGGCGCCGACGACGATGTCCGAGAGGACGGTCGCGCCGAGAGCCGCCGCGGCCATGGCGGCGAGCACGCCGTCGATCCAGACGCTGGCGCCGAGGCCACGGACGTGCTCACGCAGGAGCAGCACGAGGCCGACGAAGGCGAGTGGGTAGAACGCGAGGTAGAAGACGTCCGCCAGCGACGGATACGGGGGCGTCTCGAGCTCCGCGTACAACGTCGTCCAGGCGAGCTCGGCGGCCACCCACGACGCGAGCGCCGCAGCCCACACCGCCCAGGCGGCCCGCCCATTCGCGACCAGGACCGCGCGCAACAGGCAGGCGAGCGCCGCCAGCGCGATGGAGCCGTTGTAGACCCAGTCGGCGAAGAAGTCGTCGAGCCGATCGCCACCGACGCCTAGCCCCGCATGGAGCCCGTGCGCGGCGACACCGACGCAGGCAAGCGCCAGCAGCAGCCAGGCAAGCCGAGACGACCGGTACACCATTGATACAAGGGTTCGGCAGCCTGGAGTAGTACGCCATCCCCCCGGCGGGGGGCAGGGATGCCTAGGGCGGGGGATTGACGACCGCGATCCGCTCGCGACGAGCGTCCATCACCTCGGCCAGGATCACCTGCAGCGAGCCCGCGATCGGGATCGCGACCAGCGCGCCGAGGACGCCCGCGAGGTCGGCGCCGATCAGGATCGAGACGAGGACGATCACCGGCGAGATCTGGACGGTGCGTCCGTAGATGAGCGGCTGGAGCACGTGGTTCTCGACCTGCTGGTAGACGAGGAAGAACGCGGCGAGGATGATCGCGATGACCAGACCCTCGGTCGCGAGGGCCACCAGGATGACGATGATCGCCGCGATCGTCGCCCCCGCCAGGGGCACGAGGTCGAAGAGCGCGACGAGGACTCCGAGCGTCACGGCGTACGGCATGCCTGTCGCGAACAGGACCGCGGTCGAGATCAGGCCGGCGATGACGCTGATCATTATGTTCCCGGTGACGTACCCGGCCACCGTGCGATAGATCCCGTCGAAGGTCCGCTGCCAGTGAGGGCGGACGCGCTCGGGCACGTAGCCGAGGAAGACGCCGGCGAGCCGCCGGCCGTCGAGAAGCAGGAAGAGCGTCAGGAACACGATCGTCACGACGCCGATCACCGCGGTGAGCACGCCTCGTGCGATCGAGAGCCCTGCCCCGGTGAACCCCAGAATGCCGCCGATCCCCTGATCCTCGATCGCCTCGCGGATCCGGGCGACGATCTGGTACTCGCGCTCGAGGAAGCCGAGAGGCCCCTCGCCTTCCGTCAGATCCTGGACCAGGTCGGGCACCGCCGCGACGAAGTCCCGGATCTGGTCGACGAGCGGCGGGACGAGAAGGTAGCTCAGGCCGCCGATCACGAGGAGCGCGAGCATGGATACGAGCACGGCCGCTCGTGACCGCTTCGCGCCGCGTCGCTCGAAGAACTCGACGGCGGGGTTCAGCGCCATGGCGAGGAAGGCCGCGATCAGGATCCAGCCGACCACGCCGCGCGAGAGCCAGATCACCCAGAGGACGAGCCCGACGAGCAGCGCGATCCCGAGCACGGTGTAGACCGTGCGCGGGCGCACGGAGACGACGCGCTCCTCGCTAGACACGAGCGCTCAGCATGGCGCACGTTCCGGACGGCGACTCCGACCGGCTTCGGTAGCGTTCGGGAGTTGCGCGGACAGCTCCTCAAAGCGGTGGCGGCCTTCGCCGTGGCGCTGTCGGCGACGGCGTGCGGGTCGGGTGGTGCGATCGAGACGGGTCCGCAGTCCACGAGCGAGGCGCCGCCCGCGACAAGCCAGACCGCGCCGTCGACGACCAAGACACCGGCGAAGGCCACCGCAGCCATGACCTACGACGCCGAGCCGGGCGAGGTCCTGACCAGGTTCGTTCAGGCGGCGGCCGATGAAGATGTCGCCGTCATGTGGGAGCTCATGTCGTCGCCCAGTCGAGAGCGGCTGGGCCCGACCCGTGCCGAGTTTGCGGACACGTACGCCGAGGGCTTTCGCGACGGGCTGGGCACATTTGCCGGTACCGACCCAGAGATCGTCGTCTCTGGCGCCGACGACGAGGGTTGGGGGGTCGCCGCGATTGCCGGCGACCGGGTGCGCGACGGTCAGGAGGAATTCGCGACCTACGCCGCTGCGCTACGGGTCGAGGACGGCGAGTGGCGGCTGGAGCTCGGAGCGCCCATCGCCATCACGTACCTCGACGAGAGCCCGACCGGCACAGTCGATGTCGAGATAGAGGCCGGAGCGCCGCTCGAGGCCGCCGGCCTCTGGGTGGACGGCGAGCCGGCGCAAGCAGTCGTGCAAGGCACGGATCTTTCGCACGTCGTGGTTCATGCCGAGCAGGTACAGACGACGGCCGATCGACCCGTCGGCGTGGTCTTCGCCCGGACGAGCGACCAGGCGCAGGCAGGCGCGTTCTCGCTCGACGCTCCCGCCGGGAGCGCCTGATACCCGGGTAGCGTGTGGGCACCGTCCACCCACGACCTTATAAGATATAGCTTTCAGGTGCGCAGGTGGCCTACGACGTCATCATGCCCAAGCTCGGCATGTACCTCGAGGACGTGCGCCTCGTCGAATGGCTGCGCGAGGAGGGCGCCGAGGTGAATCTCGGGGAGCCGATCTTCGTCCTCGAGACGGACAAGGTAACGACGGAGGTCGAGGCCGACGCCGCCGGAATCCTGCACCGGATCGTCCCCGCCGATTCGATGGTTCCGATCGGCGGCGTGATCGGCAAGATCGCCGCCGACCGCGGCGAGTACGAGCACATCACGCGCGACGGTGTGCCGGCGACGGAGGCGGAAGCGCCGGGCTTCGAGGCTGCCCAATCCGAGCTGTTCCTCGACTACATACGGAGCGCCGGTGAGGACGAGGAGCCGGCCGAGCCGGTCACGGACCCCCAGGTCGAGTGGGCCCGGCCCCCGGGGGGCGGCCGCCCTATCTCGCCGCGTGCCCGGGCCCTCATCGCCGAGCAGGGCCTCGCGCCGGAAGTCGTCGAGGGGATCCCGGGAAGCGGGCCCGGTGGGCGCTTGACCGACAAGGACGTGAAGGCGTTCCTCGAGGCCGGAGGCGACCCTGAACGGCCACCGCCCCGTCCGGAGCGAGCCCCGCTGGTCGAGGTCGCCGTCGCGGAGCGGATCCCGTTGCGGGGCGCGCGTCGCGTCATCGCCCGGCGGATGCTCGAGAGCCTCCAGTCGACCGCCCAGCTCACGTCGGTCCTCGAGATCGATGTCGACGCCGTCGTCGGCTGGCGAAACCACTCCGAGCCGCGCATCGGTTATACGACGATCTTCCTGGCCCTGGTCGCGCAGGCGCTCAGGCGGCACCCACTTCTCAACTCGCGCCTCGCGAGCGACGAGGTCGAGATCCTCGCCGACGTCAACGTCGGCTTTGCCGTCAACACCGCTGAGGGCGTGATCGTCCCGGTCGTTCGCGGCGCCGATGCTCTCGCGCTCGGCGAGCTCGACGAGCGGATCTCGGAGCTGACTGAGCGGGCGCGCGGCGGGACGCTCACGCTCGCCGAGCTCGACGGGGGCACGTTCACGCTCTCGAACAGCGGCAACGCCCGCGTCGACATCACGACCGCGATCCTGAACCCGCCACAGGCGGCCATCCTCTGGCTCGGCACGATCCGCGAGCGTCCGGTCGCCCGCAATGGCGCCGTCGTCGTCAGGCCGACCGTTCAGGCCTGCCTCACGTACGATCACCGTATCGTCGACGGCGTCCCGGCGGCCGACTTCCTCGGCACGCTCGAGGAGCTCTGCACGACGTTGCCCGCCCCTTTCGAGCATGACGACTGAATTCACGCGCGAGACGCTGCTCGCGCTGTACCGCACGATGGCGACGATCCGCGCCTTCGAGGAGCGGGTCGCGCGCGAGTTCAAGACGGGAGAGGTCCCCGGCTTCGTGCACATGTACATCGGCGAGGAAGGCGTCGCCGCCGGCGTGTGCGCGAACCTCCGCGCGGACGACTGCATCACGAGCACCCACCGGGGTCACGGGCACGCGATCGCGAAGGGGTGCGACCTGAAGGCGATGATGGCCGAGATCTACGGCCGCGAGACGGGGCTCTGCAAGGGCCGAGGCGGCTCGATGCACGTCGCCGACTTCTCCCGCGGGATGATCGGCGCCAACGCCATCGTCGGCGGTGGAGTCGCGCTCGCAACGGGCGCAGCCCTCTCCGCCCAGGTTCGCGGCACCGCCCAGGTGGCCGTGGCGTTCTTCGGCGACGGGGCCGCGAACCAGGGGGTGCTCCACGAGAGCCTCAACCTGGCCGCGATCTGGAACCTCCCGGTCGTCTACGTCTGCGAGAACAACGGCTTTGCCGAATCGACGCCTGCGGCCTACGCGACGAGCGTCGAGGACATCGCCGTGCGCGGGTCGGCCTACGGCATCCCCGGCGCGGTCGTCGACTCGCGGGACGTGCTCGCGGTCTACGAGGTCGCCCGGGAGGCGATCGACCGGGCGCGGCGAGGCGATGGGCCGACGCTCCTCGAGGCCAAGACCTACCGCATCCGGGGCCACTTCGAGGGCGACCCCGAGCTCTACCGCGACGACCACGAGCGCGGCGAGGCGGCGGAGCGCGACCCGATCCCGCGGCTGCGCGAGCGTCTGCTCGCCGACGGGACGGCCGGTGAGCCGGAGCTCGCGGCGTTGCAGACCGAGATTCTCGCTGCGATCGAGGCGGCAGTCGAGTTCGCGAAGGCAAGCCCGTGGCCCGATCCCGGCGAGCTGACCCGCTACGTATACGCAGGGGACGCGGCCGCCGGGTGAGCGAGCGTCGGCTCTCCATGGTCGCCGCGATCGGCGAGGCGATGCGACAGGCGATGGAAGCCGACGAGTCGGTGATCGTCATGGGCGAGGACGTGGTCGGCGGCGCCGGGCAGGGCGAAGGCAAGGAGAATGCGATGGGCGGCTCGTTCGGCGCCACCCGCAGCCTCTTCCCTCTCTTCGGCGGCAACCGGGTCCGCGACACGCCCATCTCGGAGGCCGGGTTCGTGGGCGCCGGCGTGGGAGCAGCGGCGACCGGTCTGCGACCGGTCCTGGACGTCATGTGGGCGGACTTCACGGCGCTCGCCTTCGACCAGATCTACAGCCAGGCCTCGAAGATGCCGTACATGTTCGGAGGCCAGGCGCGCCTGCCGCTGACGATCCGGGTGGCGATGGGCTCCGGCCTGTCCGCGGCCGCCCAGCACTCGGGGACGCTCTACTCCGTCTACACGCACATCCCGGGGCTGAAGATGGTCGTACCGTCCACGCCGTACGACGCGAAGGGCCTCCTGCTCGAGGCCATCTTCGACGATAGCCCCGTCATCGTCTTCGAGCACCTGCGTCTCTACGTCAGCGAAGGGCCGGTGCCCGAGGAGATGTACCGGATCCCGTTCGGCCGGGCGAGCGTACGTCGGGAGGGAGCGGACGTCACGATCGTCGCCATCGCCTACATGGTCACGCGCGCGCTCGAAGCCGCCAAGAGGCTCGCGCAAGATGGGATCGACGCAGAGGTGATCGATCCGCGGACACTCTCGCCGCTCGACGAAGAGACGCTCGTCGCCTCCGTCGAGAAGACCGGGGCGATGATCGTCGTGGACGAGAGCCCGCCGCGCTGCAGCGTCGCCGCCGACATCGCGGCGATCGTCTCCGAGCTGGCATTCGACTCCCTCAACGCACCCGTGCGCCGCGTTACGGCGGCACCCGCGCCGGTTCCCTTCAGCCCTCCGCTCGAGCGCGCGTACGCTCCTTCGGTGGACGCAATCGTGAAGGCGGTGAGATCGGTTGTCTAAGCACCTCAGGCTCTTCCGGGCCGACGAGACCGAGCCGTTCTACTTCGGCAAGGTCGACGCCCGCTGGCTCATCGGGGCCGACACGGCGGACGCCACTCTGGTCGCGTTCGGGACGGCGACCTACGCGCCCGGCGCCGAGATCGAGCGCCACTACCACCCGAACGCGGAGGAGGTCTGCATGGTGATCTCGGGCCGGGCCCGGCACGAGGTCGCGGGCAACGTGTTCGAGATGGGCGCCGGCGACGTCTGCTTCATCCCGCGGGGCGAGCCGCACAGCCTCGCCTGCCTCGGCGACGAGGAGCTCGAGATCGTCTGGGTCTGGGGCGGCGCCTCGAGCATGGAGGCCGCCGGGTTCGTTGCCGCGCCCCTGTAGGGGCCGCATATATGCGGCCCCTACGTCGGATGTCTGTGCCGGAGGTGTAGGGGGCGGATCTCATCCGGCCCGCCGCGCTCATCCCGCTGTCGCGCGGCGCCAGTACTCCGTGTACGTCGTCACGTCGACGCCGCGCTCCCGCGCGTAACGGAGGAAGCCACGGATCCAGCCGGTGTCCTCCTCGTTCGCCGAGAGCACCGCCCATTCGTGGAAGCAGACGCCGTACACGAGGTCGCCGTCGACGATCTCGTCGACCGCTCCTTTGAGCGCTTCGAGGAAGCCGGCGCCGTTCGACCAGCCGTGCGTGTCGAACCAGATTCCGTCGAGCCAGAACTGTGCCGGGAGCTCGAGGATCTCGGGGTATCCCTCCTCCTCGTACGCGAAGGGCTGGATCCACGGCGTCGGGTTCCCGTTCTGCTCGTTGCGAGTCCACGAGCTGACGTACCGGATGCCGTTCTCCCGCAACGGCTCGAGCAGGTCGGGCCGGTCGCGCAGGCCCCGGTGGAAGCCGAACGGCGTCCGCAGCCCGACGACATCCGTGCCAACCAGCCTGCGGATGAGGTCGGATGTGGCACGGAGCTCCTCGCTCAGCGCCACGGGCGGCGAGGCGGGGATCACGGCGCGCGTCCCGGGGCTCGGCTCGTACTCGACGTCGCGAAACAGGACGTGGCTGTACGTGTGCGACTGGACGTCGAACAGGCCGGAGGCACGTGCGCGCTCGACGGCCTCGGCGGCATGGACGAGGGTACGGCCACAGACGAAGAGCGTGGCCGGCACGCCGGCCTCCTCGTGGACGCGGGTCATCACTTCGAGGCCGCGCTCGGTGGACTCCGCGTGCAAGGCTGGCTCGTATTGCGGGAACTCGGGCCCGATGAAGCGGGCGAGGCCCTCCCCGACGGCGGCCGACTCCGTGTCGTAGCCCATCAGGATGGTGGCCACGGCCCGATCTTATAAGCTATAGCGCCTTCCGATGGAAGACCGGCGCTCGATCTCCGAGCTCGTCCGCCTCGACGGCCGGAGCGCCCTCGTGACCGGTGCCGCGCAGGGGTTCGGGTTTGCCTGCGCCGACCGCCTGGCAGACGCCGGCGCCTCCGTCTTGCTCACGGATGTGCGGCCCGACCGGCTCGAGGCGGCGACGCAAGGGCTTGCGGCCCAGGGCCGGACGGTTGCCTCGGCGATCGGAGCCGTGAACGACCCCGAAGACGCCGAGCGCCTCGTGCAGACCGCCGTGGAGACGTTCGGCCGGCTCGACGTCCTCGTCAACAACGCCGGCGTCTTCTCCAACCTGCTGCTCGACAGCCTGACGCTCGAGGAGTTCCGCCGCATCCAGTCGGTGAACGTCGAGGGGGTGTTCCTCTGCTCGCAGGCGGCCGCCCGGCGGATGCGCGAGCAGGGCGACGGCGGCGCGATCGTCAACATCAGCTCGATCGACGCGATCCGGCCGAGCGGCGCCGGGCTGCTCCACTACGGCGCCTCGAAGCATGCGATCACCGGAATCACCAAGAGCCTCTCGATCGAGCTCGGGCCCGACGGGATCCGCGTCAACGCGATCCTGCCCGGTCCCGCCATGACCGAGGGGGCGAAGGAGTTCGTGGAGGCCGGATCACCCGAGGGAATCGACACGACGGCGATGTGGGCGGCCTACCCGCCGCTGATCCCGCTGCGGCGGCTGACGGAGCCCGACGAGGTCGGGCGGGTCGCCGCATTCCTCGCCTCCGACCTCGCGTCGGGGATGCACGGTGCCCTTGTCGTCGTCGACGGAGGTCTCGTCAATGTCAGCGGAGTCTGGAAGCCCTACTTCCCGGAGTTCATCCGGGCCCTGCCACAGCCGGACAGCCCCCTCCAGGGGCTCGAGGCGTGGATGCTGCAGACCGACCAGGCCATGGGGATGTTCTTCGAGCTGCCCGACGGCGTCGTCGTGCCCGGAGCACTCCCACGGCGCGCAGTGGGGCGTCGTGCTCGAGGGCCGGCTCGAGTTCACGATCGGCGGCGAGACCAAGCACTACGGGCCCGGCGACACCTACTTCATCCCGGCGGGCGTCGCCCACAGCGCTGTCATCCACCCCGGCTACGTCGGCATCGACGTCTTCGCCGACGCGAATCGCTACGCGGCGAGGAGGCCCCCGCCGGGGCCGGGGAAGACCCCGGCGGGGTGAGGAGGGCGGAGAGGGTTAGAAGGGAACGATGGGGAAGTAGCGGCCGCCGAGCGGCTCGCCGATCGCGATCCCGACCTCGTCGTCCGCGTAGTTGTACTCGTAGCGTCGCGAGCCGAGCCAGATCGCGCCGTCCGCCGCGTAGCGGACGACGAAGGCGCGCCGGGGCCGGTCGGTCGTGTTCGGCCCGGAGGCATGCCAGGTCAGCGGATGGTGCAAGGAGACCTCGCCGGGCTCGAGGTCGACGAGGTCGAGCTCCATGCCCAGCTCCTCGGGATCCTCGATGGCCTTCACGGTCGCGGGGCGCTTCTCCGAGAAGTACGTCTCGCCGGTGCCGAACGCGCCCGGAAGCCGCTCGCCGGTGAGGTGGCTGCCAACGGCCATCTTCATGGCGCCGTTCTCGAGCGTGACGTGATCGAGGGCGATCCAGGCGGTCGCCGCCGCCGGCATGGCGATGGGCCAGTACGCGTAGTCCTGGTGCCACTTGAGGCTACCGCCCTTGCCGCCCGGCTCCTTGAAGATGGCTCCGTCCTCGAGCAGCCGCACCTGGCGTGAGCCGATCAGCTGCGACGACCAGAGCGCGAGCGTCGGATTGAAGCACACCTCGCGGAAGTGGCCGTCCTGGAGCCAGAGATTGAAGAGGAAGCCAACCGACTTCCCGGGCTCGGGGGGTGGCTTCTCGCCCTCCGGCCACAGCCCGGGATCGAGCAGGTCGTACTCGCGACCGGCCGAGCGCTCGCGCTCCCGCGCGCGCTCGAGCGCCTCGCAGAGGTCCGCGACCTGGTCCTCCGTCAGGATCCGGCCGGGACGCACGAAGCCGCGCTCGGCGAACTCGATGATCTCGTCGGCGGAGAGCGGGGTCGTCCGGGGTGCGGTTGCTGCCTGCGTCGCCATCGGCTCCTCCAACTTATAAGTTATAGGGACGTTAGGACAACTACGAACGGCTGTCAACCGCGCCGAGGCCCGGCTTCTGGCCCGATTCTCGCCTGGCTCGGGCGCTCAGCTCGGGTCGAGCACGAGCGAGGCGCTGCGAGGCTCCGGATGGCCGTCGAGCTCGGCCGCCTGCCGCTCGGCCCGCATCGCCAGGTATCCCTCCCGCAGCGTCTCCTCGGTGCGGTTGAGGTGGCGTGCCACGAGCTCCGCGAGCAGGTCGGCCTCCCGCGCCGCGAGGAGCTCCACCATCTCCTTGTGCTCTCGCATCGCGTCGTCCTTCGTACCGAACGTCGACATCGTCAGGCGGACGTAGCGCTCGGAGGCCTGCCACAGCTGGTCGAGCACGCGCTGGATCCATGCGCTCCAACCTGGTGTCAGCAGGGCCGAGTGGAAGGCCCGATGGCGGTCGAAGAACTCGTGCGAGTCGGGCGCCGAGGCCGAAGCCGCCTCGAGCTCCTGGAGCGCGACCCGCGTGGCCTCGATGTCGTCGGCGGTCGCCAGTGTGGCAGCCCGGAGCGCCACCGGCGGCTCGATCAGGCGTCGCAGGTCGTAGAGTCCCGTCAGGTCATCCAGGGCGAGCCCCGCGGCGAGCGTCGCGCGCTGCGGAGAGGTCTGGACGAGCCCTTCCGCCTCGAGCCGTCGGAGCGCCTCCCGGATCGGGATGTGGCTGACGCCGAAGCGCTTCTCCAGCTCGCCCACCCGGATGCGACCGCCAGGCTCGATCTCGCCGGAGAGGATCTCGCGGCGGAGCCGCTCGGTGACGGTGTCGACGATGCTCGTGCGGCGGATTGTCTCGTCCGTGCTCGTTCGCTTCATTGCTTATAGGGTATAGCGCGAGTCAGCGGTAACGGCACCACCAGCTGCTCTGAGACACGGGATGACAGCGTCCCGGGCGAGGTCGGGGACGAGATCGGGCTCCGGGGAGAGGTCGCCCCAGATCACGTGCGTCGCGCCGGCGTCCAGGTAGCGGCGGAACGTCGACACGATCTCCTCCGCCGTGCTCGCGACGCAGCAGGCGGCGCGAATCGTCGCTTCGTCGACGTCCTGGCCGAGCTCCTCCATGTGACGGGGGTCGACAACGGTCTCGAGCGCGTCGCCGGCCAGTACCCCGGCCTCGAGGCGCGCGGCCGCGAGCGCCTCGGCGGGATCTGGATGGTACGAGGTCGGGACCCAGACCATGCGCTCCAGCACGCCAGGGTCTCGGCCGACCTCGCGCGCGCCCGCCTCGAAGGCCGGCAGGATGCGGTCGCGGAAGCGCTCGGGCGTGACTCCGACCGAGCAGATCCCGTCGGCGAACCGTCCGGCATGCCCCGCCAGCAGCGGGCCGTTGGCAGCGCAGACGAGCGGGATCGGCGGCGACGGCTTTGTGTAGAGCGTGAAGAACGACGAGAAGTAGGTGCCGTCGTGACGGAAGTAGCCATCCTCCTCCCAGCAGCGGCGGATGAGCCGCATGCCTTCGACGCAGCGCTCCATGCGCTCGCGGGGAGACGGCCAGCGGCCCGTCGTATTCAGCTCGTTCATCGCCTCCCCGGTCCCGACTGTCAGCGCGACTCGGCCCGGGTGGAGCAGCGCCAGCGTCGCCAGGTCGAGGGCGACGTCGACCGGCTGGCGGCGCAGGCCGATCGGCGCGATCACCTGCGCGCCGACGACGACGCGGTCAGTCGCCTGAAGGTACGCGCCCAGCTCGACGATCACGCTCCTGTTGAACCCGCGGCTGTGCTGGAAGGGCAGGGTGTGGTCACCCAACCAGAGCACGTCGAACCCGGCGGCCTCGAGCAACGGCGCCCGCCGCACGGTGGCCCGGAAATCCTCCCACTGGTTGTCGGGGCAGATCCCGAACGTGACCGCCCGCCCGCTGCCCGGCAAAGGCTGGGCCGTCATGCCTCGAGGCTGTCCTCGAGCACGACCAGCCCGGCTTCGAGAGCGTCGAGCGCCGCGTCGCAGTGCGCGTGCGTGGCGATCAACGGCGGAGCGAGCTGCACGGTCTCCGGGCCGTCGTGGCGCAGGAAGACCCCCCGGCGCCACGCCTCGGCAGCCACCCGGGCGCCCGGGAGGCGGCTAAGGTCGCCGCCGAAGATCCGATCGCGCCCCTCAGGAACGAACGGCTCGCGCGTCGTGGCATCCTTCGTCAGCTCGAGCGACCAGAAGGCGCCGCGCCCGGTCACCCAGCCGACGCACGGATGCCGCGCGGCGAGCTCGCGGAGCTTCGGGCCGAGGTACTCACCGAGCTCCTGGCCGCGCTCGATCAGGCCTTCGTCGCGGTAGGTCTCGATCGCCGCGACCGCCGCGGCGGCGGCGATCGGATTGCCGGCGTGGGTGCCGCCGACCATCCAGCGGTACTGCGAGAAGAAGTCGGCGATCTCCCTGCTCACGATCGTCGCGGACATGGGGATCGTGGCGTTCGTGAACGCCTTGCCGATCGTCATGATGTCCGGGGTCACGCCCGACCACTGGTAGGCGAACCACGCGCCGGTGCGCCCGAAGCCCGTGATGATCTCGTCGTCGATCCAGAGGATGCCGAGACGACTCGTCAGCTCCCTGATCTGGCGCACGTACTCGGGCGGATTCGGCACGCCGGTGACGGACATCGGCTCCGCGATCAGGGCGGCGACGTTCTCGGGCCCGAGGTTTCGGATCAGCTCCTCGGCGGCGTGGAGGCACGGCACCTGACCGTCCGGGAACACTGAGGTGCACGCCGGGTGCGTGTACCCGAGCGGGCAGCGGAAGCAGTTCGAGGCGGGTACGACGGCGCTGCCGGCCAGCGGGTAGCCGGGGACGGTCCGCAGGAAGGTCGGGTCTTCGGGCGAGGAGAGCCCGCCGCCGTAGCCTCGAAGGCGAGTTCCGATGCCGCCGGCCCCGAGCGTGGAGCCGTGGAAGGCGTGCTGGAACGCGACGATGATCGGCCGCTGCGTGTAGAGGCGGGCGATGAGCATCGCCTGGTCGACGGCCTCGCTCCCGCTCGAGAGGAAGCGCACCCGCCCCGCCCAGTCGTCGGGCGCCGAGCAACTCGTCGACAAGCAGCTTCGCCAGCACGGGCTTGTAGTGGTTTCCCAGGCGCGGGTAGGCGGTGAGATGGCCGTAGCGATCGAGCGCGTCCTTGATCGCGTCGACAACTCGGGGATGCCGGTGGCCGAGATTGCAGCAGACGGTCTGGCTCGCGAAGTCGAGCATCCGCGTTCCGTCGCCGAGCGTGAACTCCATGCCCTCGGCCGCGACCACGTGCACGAAGCGGTACTCCTCGGGCGTGACGTGCTCGTGCAGGTAGTAGCGTCGATCCCACGCCTCGAGGAGCTCGGCCGTCGGAGCCTCGGTGGGTTCGCTCACGTCCCTCCTTTCCGCCGGCCGGGACGGCGCGGACGCTCCCGGACCGGCCTGCTGAGCGGGCACCGACTATCGGTTATAGGTTATATTCTCCGCCCGCGCGCGGGCGCCAACCGCAGCTCGTGACGACGCGCGGACCCGGATGCAGATCGAGGTCAACGGATGTGAGATCGACTACGAGCTGACGGGCAGCGGCACGCCTGTCGTGCTCATCCACGGCCTCGGTGCGTCCAAGCTCATCTGGTCGAGGCTGCGCGACGAGCTCGCCCGCACCTTCACGGTCGTCGCGTACGACCTACGCGGGTCGGGTGCCACCTCCGAGACCTGGCCTGTGACGGAGCTCTCACTGAGCGTTTGGTCTCGCGACCTGCGGGCGCTGCTCGAAGCGCTCGATATCGACCGCACCGCCCTCGTCGGCCACTCCCTGGGCGCGAGCATCGCGCTCAAGTACGCCCTCTCCTGGCCGGCGGGAGTGTCGGCGCTCGTGCTGATGGGCGCCGATCCCGACCTGTCCCGCCTGGCGCCGCGGATGGAGAAGGTCGTGGACCTGATCGGTCGGGTCGGAATGCAGGAGTGGGTCTCGGAGCACTGGTCGAAGAACACGCCGTTCTCGCAAGCCTCGCTCGCGCGGGCGCCGGAGATCCTCGACGAGTACCGCGCGATGCTGCTTGCCAACGAGCCGGACGCGTACATCCGAACCTGCCAGGCAATCGCGCGTACGGAGAGCCTGGCCGCGCAACTCGACGCCGTGTCCCAACCGGCGCTCGTGATCGCGGGTAGCGACGACGATCGCACCCTGCCCGAGGCGGGCCGCGAGCTCGCCTCCAGCCTCGCCAACGCGTCGTTCGCGGAGCTGGCAGGCATCGGCCACACGATGCCGCTCGAGGCGCCGGGCGAGGTGGGTGCCGCTGTCCGCGAGTTCCTCACGTCGTCGGACGGCGAGGTGGCGACGGCCTAGCGGAAGCGAGAAGCGACAGGGGAGGATGACTAACGGGAGCAGGAGGGCGTTCGTCGGACTTGCTGGTGAATCGTTTTGTCGACAACCTGCGGCGAAAGGGGGTCGGCGGTGCATAGAACGGATGACCTGATGACGATCGGGAAGCTTCGCAATGGCCGCGCCAGGCACCTGAGGCGAGCAACTGCGCTCGCGCTGCTGCTCGCGGTCGGGGCCCTGGCGTTCGCCGCTGCCGGCTGCGGTGGTGACAGCGAGGAAGCGGCCGAACCTGCGCCGCCCGTGAGACGACGGCGCCCCCCTCGGAGGAACCGGCGCCGCCGACCGAGGAGCCTGCGGAGCCGGCGGAGGAGCCGGCCGAGGAGCCCGCCGGCGAGCCGATTACCGGCGGCACGCTGGTCATGGCGCGCGACTTCGAGACGCAGTCGCTCGACCCGTTCGGCCCTGCCGACAACGGCTCCATCTTCGCGCGCGTGCAGATCTTCAACACCCTCGTCGAGGCCGACCCGGACACGCTTCCCGAGGTCGGGCCCGGGCATCGCGGAGAGCTGGGAGTCCTCGTCCGACGGCCTCACCTGGACGTTCCACCTGCGGGACGCCATGTTCAACAACGGCGATCCCGTCACGGCCGAGGACGTGAAGTTCTCGCTCGACCGCTTCATCGATCCCGAGGTCAACGTCAACATCCCGTCGCTCGCCTTCGGGATCGAGAGCGATCGACATCGTCGACGACAAGACGATTCAGATCAACCTCGAGCATCCGGTCGGAGCGCTGCTCGAGAACCTGAGCGTGTTCCCCGCCTCGATCACCCAGAAGGCCACGTCGAGGCCGGGGGCGAGGACTCTTTGGCAGGACCCGGTCGGCACCGGCCCGTTCATGGTCAAGGAGTGGGTGCCCGGGAGCCACTCCTGCTCGAGCGCAATCGAGTACTACTGGGAGGAGGGCAAGCCCTACCTCGACGAGGTCCGGATGGACTTCCTCCCGGACGACAACGCCCGGATGCTGCAGGATCGAGGGCGGCGAGGCGGACATCGCGGAGGGCGTGCCGTTCGCGCAGATCGAGGAGATGCGAGGGAAGCGAGGGCACTCCCGGTTCAGATCACGACATCGCGGCGTGGGAGGGATGTTCCTCGAACCACGAGTCGAGCCGTTCGGCGACATCAAGGTACGGCAAGGCGCTCAACTCGCGACCGACAAGGAAGCGATCAAGGAGGCGGTGTACGGGGGCGTCGGTGAGTCGCGAACGGCATGATCCCGAAGGGGCAAGTTCACCGCGCCCCCCGAGCAGATCCCGCGCATACCCCTACGACCTCGAGCAGGCGGCAGCAGCTGATCGCCGAGCGTCGGTGCCCAGAAGGGCATCGATCGCGACCTTCCTGTATCCCGGCCGGCTCGGTGATCCACCCCGCGAACGGCGACCGTCGTCCAGTCGCAATGGGCCGAGGTCGGCGTCAACCTGACGATCGAGGAAGTCGACGCGCGGCGCGTTGTTCGACCGCTTCGCAGCACTCGACTACGAGGTCGCGATGCCGCTTGCGAAGTTCACCTCCGACGTCACGGTCAAGGACGAGGTGGCGGTCCTGTTCTTCGACAACGACCCGGAAACGCTCGTTCGGGGATTCTTCGCGGGCTGGGAGCGTCCGCAAGAGCTGTACGACCTCACACAGCAGGCGCCAGGGCAACCGAGGAGGAGCGCGCGGACATGTGGCCGCAGGCGCAACAACTCGCCATGGACAATGTTCCGTGGGTGACGCTGTTCTTCCTCCCGTCGGTTCACGGCGTTCAGGACGACGTGAAAGGCTTCAGAGTCCTGCCGAACGGCTGGTGGGACATCGAGGACGTCTGGCTCGACAAGTAGGGGAGCGGGACCGACTGAGGGCGGCAGTCCGCGATGATGCGACTCCGCCCCATCCGGCGCATCTGCGGCCATATGGCTCGAGTACCTCGGTAAGCGATTGCTCCTGAGCATCCCGGTACTCGTCGGGGTGCTCGTGGTCTCGTTCCTGATCATGCGCCTGATACCCGGCGACCCAGTGCTGCTGATGCTCGGGATCAACGCCACGCCCGAGGCGGTGGCGGTGGTCGAAGAGGATCTGGGCCTCGACGAGCCTCTCGCGGAGCAGCTAGGTTCGTTCTTCGTCGGGGCGTTCACGCTCGACTTCGGCGAATCGATCATTCGTCGCTCACCGGTCAAGGAGCTCGTTGGCGACCGGATCGCGCCGAGCCTCTATCTGATTCTGCTCTCGGTGTTCGTAGCGCTCGTGCATCGCTTTCCCGCTCGGGATCGTCTCGGCGGTCCGGCGCAACAAGCTCGGCCGACCACGGGGTCCGGCTGGTGAGCATGGTGACGTTCGCGATGCCGACCTTCTGGCTCGGGCTGATGCTTGCCCTGCTCTTTGGGCTGCGGCTCGACTGGCTGCCCGTATCGGGCTACGGCGAGGGAGTCGGCGGCATCCTGCGCTCGCTTGCCCTACCCGCGCTGACGCTGGGGCTCTTCCTGGCGCCGATGCTGATCGAACGCTGCGTGCGAGCCTTATCGAGGAACTCGGAACCGAGTATGTCGACGCTGCTCGGGCACGCGGGCTCTCCTCGACTCGGGTCGTCGGCAAGCACGCGCTCCGCAACTCGATGATCCCACTCGTCACCGTACTGTCGATCAACGTCGGCTTCCTGCTGTCGCTCCACCGTCGTCGTCGAGAACGTCTTCCAGATTCCCGGCCTCGGCTCGCTGCTCGTCCAGTCCGTGCTCACGCGCGACTACCCGGTCATCCAGGGGCTCGTGTTCGTCTTCGGCGTGCTGGTCATCGTCATCAACCTGCTCGCCGATCTGGTTTACGCGCTCATCGACCCGCGGGTACGGCTTGGGGGGTCGAGCGCGTGATGGGTCTCACGGTCGTGCGCTTTCCCGATGAGGCGACACTGCAGCGGCGCGCAACGGCGGAGCGGCGCTGGTCGAACGTCACGTTCTATGCAGGCGTCGCGATCTTCGTGGCCGCCGTCCTCACCGCAGTTCTCGCTCCGCTCATCGCCCCGTACGACCCGAATGCGGTCGAGCTCCAGGACAAGCTCCTGGCACCCTCTGCGAGCCACGCCTTCGGGACGGATACGTTCGGCCGGGACATCGCCTCGCGCGTGATCTATGCGATCCGGCTCGACCTGCAGGTGATCTTCATCATCACCTACGTGCCGCTCGTGATCGGGATCACGGTCGGCGCGTACGCCGGCTACTTCGGCGGCTGGCTCGACACGGTGGCGATGAGGCTCGTCGACGTCGCCATCGCGCTGCCGTTCCTCGTGCTCATGATCGCGATCGTCGCGATCGCCGGGGCGGGGCTGACCGGCGTCTACATCGGCGTGCTCGTGGTCGGCTGGGCCCTCTATGCGCGGCTGACGAGAGGTGAGATGCTCGTGCTGCAGGGAGCGGGACTTCATGCACGCGGCCGCGCGCGGGCTCGGCTACTCGACCACGCGGATCGTGTTCCGGCACGCGATGCCGAACCTCCTGCGCTCGAACATCGTCTTCTCGGCCGCCGACCTCGTCCTCAACCTGCTCCTGCTCGCAAGCCTCTCCTACCTCGGCCTTGGCGTGCAGCCTCCGACGGCAGAGCTCGGCGCGATGGTGGCGGAGGGGCAGAGTGTCCTTCGCAGGCGTGGTGGGTCGCGACGATCCCCGGACTCGTCATCGTCGTGCTCGGCGTTGGCTTCAGCATGATCGGCGACGGGCTCGCGGACCGTCTCGGCCGCCAGTTCCGGCTCACCGTATGAGCGCGACGGGGTCTCCCGCTGCTCGACTTGCGGCGGCTGACGGTGGGGTTTCCGACCCTGTCGGGGGTCGCCGAGTCGTGAGTGACGTCTCCCTCGAGGTCGGCGAGCGCGAGATCGTCGGGCTGGTCGGCGAGTCGGGGTCGGGCAAGAGCATGACGTGCCGGGCAGTCCTCGGCCTCGTACCCGAGCCCGGCGCCGTGCTGGGCGGTGAGGCAATCCTGCTCGACGGGGCGTGACCTCTGCAACTGCGCAAGAGAGATCTGCGACGGATCCGCGGCCGGGAGGTCGCCATGGTCTTCCAGGATCCGACGAGCTCGCTGAACCCAGTCTTCACCGTCGGCCACCAGATGACCGAAGCACTGACGCTGCAGAGAGGCGTCTCGCAGCGCGAAGCGCGCGAGCGCGCGGTCGCCTTGCTCGATCAGGTCGGGATCCCCTCTGCTGCCAAGCGGCTGAGGGCCTACCCGCACGAGCTCTCCGGCGGCATGCGCCAGCGGGTGATGATCGCGCTCGCGATCTCGGGCCGGCCGCGCCTGCTGCTGGCAGACGAGCCGACGACGGCTCTCGACGTGACGATCCAGGACCAGATCCTCGTCCTCCTGCGCCAGATCCGCGACGAGACCGGAATGTCCATCGTGCTCGTCTCGCACGACATGGGCCTGATCGCGCAGACCTGCGACCGGGTCGCGGTGATGTACGCGGGGCGCATCGTCGAGGTGGGGCCCGTCGCCGACCTCTTCTATCGACCGGAGCATCCGTACACGCAGGCGCTCCTGGGCGCCATGCCCCGGATCGACGGTGCCGAGACCCGCGGCGAGCTGCGGGCGATTCCCGGCCAGCCTCCGGACGTCCGTGAGCTGCCGTCGGGATGCCCCTTCGCGCCGCGGTGCCCCCACGTGCGAGAGGGCTGCGAGCTGGTCTCGATGGAGCTCGAGCCCGTCGCGCCCGGTCACGTCACCGCCTGCCCGTTCGTCCGCTCGGGCAGCTCGGCTCCGGAAGTCGATCCCGGGAGATCCGTCCCGTGACCGAGCCGCTCCTGACGGTGCACGAGCTATCGAAGTGGTTCTCGGTGCGCCGCTCCCTGAACGACCGCTTCCACAGCATGCCGGCGCAGCGACTCGTCGCCGTCGATCACGTGACGCTCGAGCTCGCCCCGCGCGAGGTGCTCGGCATCGTCGGGGAGTCGGGTAGCGGCAAGACGACGCTCGCCCGCTGCCTCATCCGCCTCCACGAGCCCAGCGAGGGCTCCATCGTCTTCGACGGCACGGACGTCCGCGCCGCCGATCGCGACGCGCTCCGCGCCGTGAGGCGCCGGATGCAGATGGTGTTCCAGGATCCGTACACGTCGCTGAACCCACGACTGACCGTCGCAGACGCGATCCTCGAGGCCGGGCGTGTGCACGGCCGATCCACCAAGGAGACAGGAGAGGCGTTCGTCGGCGAGCAGCTCGCGATGGTCGGACTTGCGCAGCGGCTCGGCGATCGGCGCCCCCGTGAGCTCTCGGGCGGGCAGCGGCAGCGCGTGGCGATCGCGCGCGCCCTTGCAGTCTCGCCCGACGTCCTCATCGGCGACGAGGCGGTGTCGAGCCTGGACGTCTCGGTGCAGGCGCAGATCCTGAACCTCTTCGAGGAGCTACGACGCCGCCTCGAGCTGACGATGATCTTCATCTCGCATCAGCTATCGGTCGTCTCGCACATCTCCGACCGGGTGGCGATCATGTACCTCGGTCGCGTCGTCGAGGAGGGGCCGACGACCGAGGTCTTCCGCTCGCCCCAGCACCCCTACACGAAGGGCCTGCTCGACGCGAACCCGACACCTGACCCCGCCCACAAGCGCGAGCAAGCAGCTATCCCGGGTGAGCTCCCCTCGCCGCTGGCCATTCCCAGCGGGTGCCGGTTTCGCACACGCTGCGCATTCGCGCGCGACGTATGCGCCGAGGTCGACCCCGCGCTCGAGCCGGTCGGCCCGGCCCACGCCGCGGCCTGCCACGTTCTGCCGTTTCGCTCCACCGAGCGGCCAACCACGACCCCGGAGGGATGACACACGATGCGTGCCGCACTGATCAGCGAGCTCGGAACTCCACCGGCCATCGGCGACCGGCCCGAGCCGGACGATGCGGAGAAGGCGCTCGTCGAGCTCGGGGCCGCGGCGCTCAACCCCGTGGATCTCACCGTCGGCTCCGGCCGCTTCCCTCTCGGCCACCCGCCGCTTCCGTACGTGCCGGGCGTCGAGGGCGTGGGCACCATCGTCCGCTCGGCGCGCTTTTCCGCCGGCACCCGGGTGTACGCGTGCGGTAGTGGGCTCGGCATCGGCGCCGATGGCACCTTCGCGGAGCGCTTCGCGGCTCCCGAGACCTCGCTGTACGAGGTGCCCGACGGGGTCGACGACGCTCAGGCGGTCGCCTACGGCACGGCGGGCCTCGCCGCCTGGCTCCCGCTCACCTGGCTGGCGCCGGTGGAGCACGGCGAGAGCGTGCTCGTACTCGGCGCGACCGGGAGCGTCGGCGCCGTCGCGCTACAGACGGCGAAGCTCCGCGGCGCCGGCTTCGTCGTCGCCGCCGGGAGGGACGCCGATCGTCTCGAGCGGGCGAAGGGGCTCGGCGCGGATGTCTCGGTCGAGCTCGGGCCGGACTTCGCGCAGCAGCTCGCCGAGGCCTGCGGCGACCGGCCGCCCACGCTCGTCCTCGACGCGTTGTGGGGCGAGCCGCTGGTGGCGGCTCTGGGCGTCGCCGCCCGCGGCGCGCGCATCGTTCACCTCGGGCAGTCGGCCGGGCCCGAGGCGACCCTGCCGTCCGGGCCGGTGCGGTCGAAGCAGCTCCGGATCTTCGGCTACTCGAACTTCGGCGTCGCAGCCGACGTCTTCCAGACCGGGTACGAGGGCCTGCTGGCGGAAGTGGCGGCGGGCCGCATCTCACTCGACCTCGAGACGCTGCCGCTCGAGCGTGTGGGTGATGCCTGGCAGCGTCAGCTGGAAGGCGGAGCCAAGCTCGTGCTGACACCGTGAGCGCAACCGACAGAGTGGAGCACCGCGCGATCTATCCGAGCAGCTCGAACCCGTACTGCGCGGTCAGGCCTCCGTCGACCATAAGGCAGGCGCCGGTGATGAACGACGCGGCGTCGGAGGAGAGGAAGGTCACTGCGCGTGCCACTTCCTCGGGCTCCCCCACGCGTCCGAGCGCGTGCAGCTCCCCGAGCCGTGCCTGGCGTGCCGGCGGGTTGCTCTGTGTGAACAGCTCCGTTCGTATGTAGCCCGGCGCCACGCAGTTCACACGGATTCCCCGCGGAGCGAGGTCCATCGCCATCTGGCGCGTCAGCTGGTGAAGTCCCGCCTTGCTCGCGCAGTACGCGGTCGCGCCACGCTGCGCCACCACCGCGAGCACGGAGCCGATGTTGACCACGGCGCCCACAGATGAGCGCTCGAGCTGCTCCACCGCATGTCGGACGAGGAGGAATGGTCCGGTGAGGTTCGCGGCCATGACGTCCTGCCAACCCTCGAGATCCTCCTCGTCGGCGCCGACCCCGCGCCCGACGCCGGCATTGTTGACGACCACGTCCAGGCGGCCGAACGTGTCGAGAGCGCCGGCGATCGCGGCAACGATCTGATCCTCGTCCCGTACGTCGCAGGCGAGCACGACCGAGTCGCCGCCCGCGGCCTCGACCAGCTCCGCCGTCTTCCGGGTGGCGTCGAGGTCTCGGCTGACGAGGGCTACCCCTGCGCCGCTGAGCGCCAGATCGATGGCGCATGCCCGACCAATGCCGCGGCTCGCCCCGGTCACCAGGGCAATGCGGCCGGCCAGCTGCCTGTCGGGCTCCCTCACGGAGCCGGCGTGGGCCTCGCCTGAGCCGGCTGTGCGTCCCCGTTCCGAGGTCGTTCGGCGGACAAGAAGCTATAAGTTATCGGAACTCCGGCCGGCCGAAGGAGCGAGCATGCTCAGCCACGCAGCGTTCATCGACCTCTGCGAGCAGGAGCTACGCCTCTGTGCCGTGGCCGAGGGCGAGACGCTCGTCGTCGTCTCCCAGGGTGACGAGCGCGCCGACTACGCGGCGGCCTTCCTCGCGGCCGCGGCCCGGCTCGGCGCAAACGGCTTCCAGATCCGGTTGCCGGAGGCCACGCTCGGCATCGGCGGGGACGTGGGCGTCTGGACGGTGGGCGCCACGCCGCTCTCGCGGAGCCCCGCGGCGGTGGAGGCGCTCGAGCGGGCCGACATCGTCGTCGACGTCATGTTCCTGCTCCACTCGAAGGAGCTGGTCGAGATCCAGCAGTCCGGGACGCGCATCCTGACCTGCATCGAGCCGGTCGACATCCTCACGCGGCTCTTCCCGACCCGGGAGATCGCGGGTCGCGTATCCCGCGCCGTGAAGCTGCTGGAAGCCGCGAGCACGCTGCGGCTCACGAGCGGAGCCGGCACGGACGCCACGTTTCGCCTCGGCGCCTACAAGACGTTCGGGCAGTACGGCTTCGCCGACAAGCCCGGGCAGTGGGACCACTGGTCGTCATCTGGGATGGCGTACACCTATGCCCTCGACGACGGCGTCGACGGCACCGTCGTGGTCGCGCCGGGCGACATCCTGCTGCCCTTCAAGACCTACGTGCAGACGCCGATCGAGCTCACCATCGAAGCGGGGCGGATACGCCAGATCCAGGGCGGCCTCGACGCCGAGCTCGTCCGCGAGTACATGGCGAACTTCGAGGATTCCGACGCGTACGGCCTCGCCCACATCGGCTGGGGGATGAACGAGAACGCGAAGTGGACGGCCCTCGCGACCGATCGGCGAGGCCACGGGATGGAGTCCCGCGCGTTCTACGGCAACGTGCTGTTCTCGACCGGCCCGAACACGCAGACCGGCGGGCCCAACAACACGCACTGTCACCTCGATATCCCGATGCGAGGCTGCAGCCTGTTCCTCGACGACCGACCCGTGGTCGTCGACGGCGACATCGTCGTCGACGAGCTACGCCCGGCCGCGCCCGTCGGCGTGTAGCGGGCGTGTCCGACCTGACGCGTCTGTCGGCGCGCGAGCTCCTGCTCGGGTACCGCAACGGGAGCTTCACGCCGAGCGAGGTCGTCGAGGCATGCGCCGAACGGATCGAGGCGGTCGACCCGGCAGTGGGCGCGTTCACGACGCTGTGCCTCGAGCGGGCGCGCGAGGAGGCGGCTTCGTGGACCGAGGCCTACGCACGAGGTGACGCCGTCGCCGCGCTCGCCGGCGTGCCGTTCGCCGCCAAGGATCTTTTCGACTCGGCCGGGGTGCGCACCACCTACGGCTCGCCACTGTTCCTCGACCACGTCCCGGGCGAGGACGCCGAGGCGCTCCGGCGGCTCAGGTCCGCCGGCGCGATCCTCCTCGGCAAGGCGCAGACGCACGAGTTCGCCTGGGGGATCACGTCGGTGAATCCGCAGCTCGGCTCGACGCGGAACCCGTGGGATCGCGAGCGGATCTCGGGGGGCTCGAGCGGGGGCTCGGCCGTGGCCCTGGCGGCGGACGAGGTACCCCTTGCCCTGGGCAGCGACACCGGCGGCTCGATCCGGGTGCCCGCCGCCTTTTGCGGGATCGTCGGCCTCAAGCCGACCTGGGGCCGGGTAAGCGCCGCCGGCGCGATGCCGCTCGCCCGGTCGCTCGACCACCCCGGGCCAATGGCGCGCACACCGAGCGACGCTGCCCTGATGCTCGAGGTGCTGGCCGGCGCCGATCCGAACGACCCGGCGACACAGGAGGTTCCGCTCGGGGACGTCGAGAGCGCGCTGACCGCCGGCCTCGAGGGCCTTCGCGTCGCGCTCTGTCCCTCCTTGCACCTCGTGGCGCTCGCGCCCGACATCGACGATGTCTGGCAGCGTGCGGTGGACGTCGTTCGAGGACTCGGCGCCGAGATTCTGGAGCGAGACCTACCTGGCGCGGAGGCCATCTACGAGACCTTCGTCGTCACGCAGCGAGCCGAAGCCCTCTTCACGCACATGAGCCGCGGCCTCTATCCGGCCCGGGCCGATGCGTACGCCGCCGACGTCCGCGGGCGACTCGAGGCGGCCGAGGGGGTGACGATCTCCGACTACCTGGCTGCAGCCGCCGAGCGTCAGCGCATCCGCGCCGCCTTCGCGCACCTCTTCGACGACGCCGACGTGCTGCTGACCCCGGTCGGCGGCGGCTCGCCCTGCCGGATCGGCGAGGAGACGGTGACGCATCTCGGGCAGAAGGTCGACTTTCGCGAGCTCGTCATGTCCTACACGGTTCCCCAGGATCTGACCGGTCTCCCCGCCTGCGCCGTGCGCGCGGGCTTCGACGAGCTCGGCATCCCGGTCGGTGTCCAGTTCACCGCCCCGCCCTGGCAGGAGGCCGCGGCGTTGCGCGCCGTGTCGGCCTTCTACGACGCGACGCCGGAGGTGCAGAGCCGACGGCCCGATCTTCCCGTGTAGGGGCCGGATATATCCGGCCCCTACGAATCTCGGCCGTCAGGCGTCCACGTGCAATCGGCCGCTTTGCCGGTAGGGGCCGGATATATCCGGCCCCCAACGAGCCGCGGCGTCACACGCCGAGGAAGCGGGCCAGGTTCGGGCCGAGGAAGGCTTCGATGTCCTCGTCGGTCACGGCCGGCTCGAGGCCGAGCCGCTCGCAGTGGGCCGGGATCGCGCGCCAGTAGGCGATGTCCGAGCCGAAGTCCGTGAACGGGTAGTCGGTTCCCCAGAAGAGGCGGTCGAAGACGCCGAGGTACTTGGCCATCGAGAGCGTCTGGGCGGCGCGCCAAGGGGGCTGCGACGGGCTCCACCAGGCGAAGTCGGCGGCCACGTTCGGGTTCTTCGCCATCAGCATCAGCACGAGCTCGGACCAGGCGAAGCCGCAGTGCGCAAGGATCGGGCGCAGGCCGGGGAAGTCGACCAGCGCGTCCTCGATGTAGAGCGGATGGTCGTAGGCCAGCGATCTCCCCGCCGGCAGGGAGCTCCAGCCCGTGTGGAGCGTGAGCGGCACCCCGAGCTCGGCGGCGGTCTCGTAGAGCGGCCAGATACGCCGGTCGTTGATCGCCGCGTAGTTGTAGGACGGGAGCATCTTCAAGCCCCGGAGACCGAGCTCCTCGACGGCGCGGCGGAGCCGGTCGGCCTCGGCACGCCCTCCGAGCGGGTTGGCGCTGTAGAAGCCGACGAGCCGATCGGGCCAGCTGCGGCAGAGGTCCGCGATATAGTCGCCCATCGTCGGGTCGTAGGCGTCGACCGGAACGTAGGCGAGGCACATCACGAGCGCCCGGTCGACTCCGGCGGCGTCCATGTGCTCGATCAGCGCCTCGCCCTCGACGCACCATCCATCGGCCGTCCAGGCCTCGCCGGTCATCCACGAGTTCTTGCCCCGGAACTGGGCGAGGTGCACGTCCGCCAGCTCCTGCGAGAAGTCGCGACCCCACTGGCTCATGTGCACATGGGAGTTGAAGAGCATCCGTTTACCCCTTCCTGTCGCGTGCGGTCAGGTGGCGAGCCAGCCGGCGTCGACGAGCAGCGTGCTGCCCGTCATCAGCGCGGCCAGATCGGAGGCGCAGAACAGGACGACGCGGGCGATGTCGTCGGGAACGGCGATGCGACCGAGCGGGAGCTCGCCGCCGAGCCTCTCGATCGCGAAGCCGGCCGCCTCCATCGCGCGACGAGCGTCCTCGATGCCCGGCGTCGCGGTGACGCAGGGCGCGACGGCGAGCACGCGGATTCCGTTCGGGCCGAGCTCGACGGCGAGGCTCTTCGTCAGGCCGAGCACGCCGTGCTTGGCGGCCGCGTAGTGGGCGATGCCCCGTCCGGCGACGCGGTAGGCGGCCGTGGAGGCGACGTTCACGATCACGCCGCCGCTTTCGAGCTCGACCATCCTGCGTGCGGCCACGCGCGCGCCGAGGAAGACGCCGCGGAGATTGATGTCGAGGACGCGGTCCCAGTCCTCGGGCTCCATGTCGAGCGCCTCGTGCGTCGGGTAGACGCCCGCGTTGTTGACCCAGACGTCCAGGCGGCCGAGAGCGCTCACCGCGTCGTCGGCGAGGTGCTCGAGAGCCGCGGCGTCGCGCACGTCCACCTCGACTGCTCGTCCGTCGAGCTCGCGTGCCGCCGCCTCGGCCCCGCGCAGGTCGAGGTCGGCGACGACGACCCGTGCACCGGCCTCGGCAAGGCGGCGGGCGGTCGCGAGCCCGATCCCGCGCGCGCCGCCGGTGACGACCGCGACCCGCCCGGACAGCGAGACGAGGTCGCCGAGCGGACGCTCGCTCAGATCGGGCGCCGGCAACTCAGACCTCCCAGCCCTTCTCGAAGACGACGTCGCCGTCGCTGCGCACCTCGCCGGTCAGGCTGGCGCCGTCACCCGTCAGCAGGGTCTCTGTCTCCACCTCCACGAAGGCCCCTACCGGCGTCCGGCACGCGATCCGCGTCTCGCCTCTCACGCTCGCCTCCTCGGGATGGTCTCGGGCCACCCGCGCGGTGGCGAGGTGATCGAGCAGCATCGAGCCGTCCCGCCCCGGCGTCCGCACCTCGAGCCGCACGCCCGTCCTGACCGCGACGGCGTCTGCCGCGAGATCGCGCTCGATCGTCCAGCGAGGCTCGTACCCGATCAGGGCCGGCATCCGGTCGTTATCGGGATCCGGCTGGGCCGGATCCGGCCGCGCAAGGGCGGACGGCGTCGCGACCGGGATGGCGACCGAGGACCCTCCGGCGCCGCCGGTCAGGAGGCGGAGACGAGGGTTCGTGGGCGTCGGCCAGATGCGGGGGAAGTCCGCGCACGCCACGCTGACTCGCAGACGGCTGCCGGCCGGGAGCCGGTAGGACGTCGCCCACAGCGGCACGCGATACTCGAGCACCTCGCCGTGCGC
>CAWJNF010000008.1:0-1424826 GCA_963844235.1 uncultured Thermoleophilia bacterium
ATGAACCGGTAGTTCATGTCGGCGGCGCTGCCGGCGCCGGCGAGAACGACCCCGGTTTCGAAGCGGTTGTCGTTGTCGAGATCGGAAAGAAGATATCCCGTGTCCGTGGTTGAGTTGTACAGGAAGACGTGCGAGATGCTGCCGCTGGTGAAAGTGGCCTCGGCCTGGGACGCAGCAGCCTCAATGGACGTGGAAGTCGTGCTGGCTTCCCTATAGTTGGCGGATGTTCCTGCGATCCTCATGCCGATCCAGTCGGCGGCAGCACTCCAGTCGGTGATCGTGTCTGCGCTCGCGCTCGTGATGCCCGAAGAACCTCTCGTGAAGACGAAGGCGTCGTCGCCGGTTCCTCCGCTGAGCCGATCGCGCCCGGAGCCGCCTTCGAGCAAATCGTCGCTCGATCCGCCGGAGAGGCTATCCCTGCCCGAACCCCCATACAGGTTGTCATAGTTCGCTCCACCCGAGAGACGGTCGTTCCCGCTTTCGCCGAAGAGGAAATCAAAGCCGTAGCCGCCGACGAGGCTGTCGTTGCCCGACCCGCCGTAGATGTCGTCGGGACCGTCGCCGCCGTTCAGGTAGTCATTGCCATTCTCGCCGAGAATGATGTCATAGCCCCAGCCGCCATAGATATCGTCGTTGCCGCTGAAGCCGTAGAGATCGTCATCGCTGCCGAAGCCGTAGATGATATCCCGGCGGGTAGTGCCATCGATGAGATTGGGCCAGTCATCGCCATAGAAGGTCGCCATTGACCCCTCCGCATATGCCCCTTCGGCTGTCTCAAACAATTCAGGCTTTGGTCGCGGATCGGTTCCAAACGATTATACGCCATCCGGTGACGACGGAGTGGGAAAAGCTATGGCCACCGGCAAGATTTTTGCAGGTTATCTGCCAGCTTCAACGCGAGCAGCGTTGATATGCCGTTCCCGTCACATCCTGTTCATTGAAGTAGCGCTTGAGGGACCCATCGGGCATCAGCGCCATGAGCACGCGCACGTCGCTGCCGGCAACTGCATTCGCGCAGGCAAGAAGGAGGGATCGCCGATCTCCGGCCGGCCTGACCGACCGGATGCGACACGAGGCCATTGGAGTTCGGAGACGATTGCCGGAGACGATGAACGCAGGAGCGAAAATATCCACCGGCCTCCTGAAAGACGGTTCCCTGCCGGTGGATGAATAGACATCCGTGCAGGAAGAACCCTGTGCCAGCCATGCTCCTTGAAATGTCGACGGACCTCCCTGAGCCGCAGCCATGCCTGAGATCATGGTGCACGCGAGCCCGAAGCCGAAGATCCTGATAAGTCCTGCTAGCCGCATTGGGACTCCTTTCAAAGGCAAGGCCTCTTAAAACCGTCTCGCTTCGAGCGATCGGTCCCCGACCGGATTTCCAGCCTATGCGAACCGGTGCTCAATGCTTGATCGAAAGGGACAATCCTTTGACATTTTGGGTCACGGATATGCTGCCGGTACAGCTTTAGGCGAAGCTTCGGCCGACATTATCGTCCCCCATCGATCTTCTGGTGCTCCTGCAGATAATGCCGCAGGGATTTGCCGACCTCCTCGATGTGGCTTTTCAGGAGAGCGCCGGCGGCGGCGATCCGGCCGGTTTCGCACAGGCGCACAAGCTCCGCGTGCTCCGTTTCGGCGCGCTTCATGCCATCCGTGAGAGAGAGCTGAAGGCGGGTGTGCCGGTCGCATTCCTGAAGCAGGTTGGTGACGATCGCCATCGTGCGGGGCTGCCCGGCATGGCGATAGAGCAGCGTATGGAACGCGGTGTTCAACTCTCCCCAGCGCCGGACGTGGTTGGCGCGCAGTTCCGCGCTGTATTCCTGCAGGATCCCGTTGAGCTTGCCGTAATCCTCGGTCGTCAGGTGACGGGCGGACGCCTTCAGGAGCCGCGGCTCGAGCAGGGCCCTGAGTTCGAAGAGTTCCTGAACCTCCTCGGTCGAAAGCTCGGAAACGATGGCGCCGCGGTGGGGGTGGATCTTGACCAGCCCTTCCGCCTCGAGCTGCATCAGGGCCTCGCGAACCGGGATGCGGCTCACCCCGAATTCGGTGGCGAGCGCATCCTGCCGCAGAGGGACGCCCGCCTTGAAATCCCCATCGAGGATCCTGGAGCGCAGATCCTCTGCCACTGCCGCGGCAATGGTCCGGTGCTGGAGGGTTTTCTGCGCGGCCCACCTGGCGCGCGAGCTCGAGCTCTGCTACGCCAACGTCTCGATGGTCACCGACCACGACGCCGGCGTGGCAGGGGCCGAGCCGGTCTCGGGCGACGAGGTCATTCGCGTCTTCCACGACAACCTCGCGCGCCTTCGCGAGCTCCTCTTCGCCGTCATCCCGAAGATCGCGCCCCCGGCGCCCGACCATCTCTGCACGACGGCCCTCCGCGGCGCCAGAATCTCGGCGTAGGCCGCCGGTCGGGAGAGATCCCCCGGTGTATCCGGCGCAGGACGGGCCGGATGAGATCCGGCCCCTACGGCCGCTGCAGGGACAGCGCGGGTGGGGTGTCGGTGCGGGGCCTGGTGTAGGGCCGCATCTCATGCGGCCCGTCGGGGCAGGGGGTCACGATGGTCGTGCGGCCGCAGCAGCGGGCCGGTCGGGGACCGGCCCCTACGGTGGGCTGGGAGGGACGGATGTGTGTGGCGGCTGCGCGGTGTCTGGGGTGGCTTGGTTGGTCTGGTGCAGGGGCCGCATCTCATGCGGCCCGGTCGCGGCCTACTCGGTGAGAGATCCCGCGATGCATTCGGCGCAAGGCGGGCCGGATGAGATCCGGCCCTTACGGTCGCCCGTGACGACGCTTCCGCGTCGTCACAAGCTCTCGGCCGCACTGTCGCGCGCGGATTCGCAGCGCGGCCGGTAGCGCTCCGGGACGATCGCGCAGAGGGCGTCGGCGTTCGTCGTCCCGTGATCGTGGAAGACCGCGTTGCGGGTCGCACCGATGAAGCACCACTCCTGGAAGTCGGGATCGCCGAGGCTGCAACGCTCGAGCACCTTCGCCGCCTCCCGGTGCGAGTTACCGCTGATGTCGCGCCCCATGCTGACGTAGCACGTCGAGATGTAGTCCTCCTCGATCGAGTCGCAGACCTCGAACCCCTTCGCGTAGTCGTAGTCGAGCTGGCGGAGGATGTACGACGTCTGACCCAGGTAGCAGGCGGATTTCCACTTGTCCTCGACGGCGTTGCAGGGGTAGACGGGGTCGTCCGGATCGAGGCGCACGGACTGGTGCATCGTGCGGTCGACCACGATGTTCTGCATGAAGGCGCCGGTGGCGCAGTTCGTGCGCTCCCAGTCCTCCTCGAAGACGTCGCAGTACGGCAGGCCCTTGAACACGTCGTTCTTGAAGCGGATCGTGACGCCGTGCCCGATGCCGTGCAGGCAGTTGTAGTAGTCGAACGCATAGGGATCATCCGGATCCCGCTCGCACAGCGTCTTCACCTCGTCGAAGAGCTCGGCATCGTCGAACTGCGCCATGTACTTCTCGTAGACGCCGTGGATATAGCCCGACCAGCAGGTCCCGTCGCCGTTGTTGATCGCCTTCTTCACCGTCCCGTAGAAGACGAGCGCGGAGTTGCCGATCTGATGGGCGAGCGGATGGCAGTTCGACATCACCCACCCGTCGTTCTTCACGAGCAGCGCGAGCTCCGCGAGGGCCGCCTTGCCGCCCTTCTCCTCGATGACGGACTCGAAGTGCTTCCCCCAGCACGCGTAGCTCGTGTGGTCGGCGCCGTCGCAGGGGCCGCCCGCGGCGCTGCCGGCGAGCGCGAGCGGCACCGCGATCGCCGCGGCAACGAGCACCACGGCAACCGGGGCGAGCACCCGGGCGCGCCGAGGCAGCCGACCCCACATCGCCCGCGACCGCCGCACCATGGTGAGATTATGGCGCGCCGCGCGCCCCTACTGCCGGCACAGCCACCTTGTGGCCGTTCCGACAGCCGTTTGTGATAGCTTCCGCGCCGGCGCTTGCCGGCTTCGGATGCGGGCTGAAGGCCCTCGCGGAAGGCTGTGGGAAGCGACTTCGTGATTCCGGAAAAGGCAGGACGATGTTCTTCCAAGACCACGCTGTTCTCTTCGCACTCATCTGCGCGTTCGTAGCGGTCCTGCACGGCCTCTACCTGACGTTGTGGCTGCTGCGCCGGCCGGCGGGCAACGAGCGCATGCAGGAGATCGCTCGCGCCGTGCAGGAGGGCGCAGCGGCCTACCTCAAGAAGCAGTACACGGCCGTCGCGCTCGTCGCGATCGTCCCGTTCCTGCTGCTCGGCCTCTACGACAAGCTGGGCTGGGGGAGCGCCTTCGGCTTCCTCATCGGCGCCGGTCTGTCGGCAGCGGCCGGCTTCATCGGCATGAACGTCGCCGTCCGCTCCAACGTGCGTACCGCTGCTGCGGCCCAGGACGGCCTCAAGCCGGCGTTCGACGTCGCGTTCAAAGCGGGCTCCGTCACCGGCTTGCTCGTCGTCGGGCTCGGGCTGCTCGGGGTCGCGGGGTACTACCTGCTGCTGACGCAGGTCATCGGGCCACTCGCCCGACTCGGCCATCGACGACCTGGTCGGGCTCGCGTTCGGCGGCTCGTTGATCTCGGTGTTCGCGCGACTCGGAGGCGGGATCTACACGAAGGCGGCGGACGTCGGCGCCGACCTGGTCGGGCAAGATCGAGGCCGGCATCCCCGAGGACGATCCGAGGAACCCGGCCGTGATCGCCGACAACGTCGGCGACAACGTCGGCGACTGCGCCGGCATGGCCGCCGACCTCTTCGAGACCTACGCCGTCACGGCGGTCGCGGTGATGCTGCTCGGGACGCAGTTCCCGGCCAGCGAGATCTACCTGTTCCCGCTCGCCATCGGCGGCATGTCGATCCTCGCGTCGGTGATCGGCACGTTCTTCGCCAGGATCGGCAGAGGCCAGAACGCGATCATCAACGCGCTCTACAAGTCGGTCATCGTCGCCACGCTGCTCTCGGCGGTCGGCTTCATCCCGGTCACGCTCGCCTTCGACGACGGCCCGTTCACCTTCGGTGAGCTGTACGGCGCCGCCATGGTCGGCCTCGGCGTCACGTTCCTGCTCGTCGCGATCACCGAGTTCTACACGGGCACGCGCTGGCCGCCGGTCAAGCAGATCGCGAAGGCCTCGCAGACGGGCCACGCGACGAACATCATCTCCGGCCTCGCGATGGGCAAGCAGGCCACCGCCGCGCCCGTCATCGTCATCGCGATCGGCATCGTGGCGGCCTACTACATCGCCGACCAGACGCTCTTCGGCATCGGCATCGCCGTCATGGCCCAGCTCTCGATGACCGGCCTGATCGTTGCTCTCGACGCGTTCGGGCCGGTGACCGACAACGCCGGCGGCATCGCCGAGATGGCCGACCTGCCCGAGTCCGTGCGCGGCGTCACTGACCCGCTCGATGCGGTTGGCAACACCACCAAGGCGGTCACGAAGGGTTACGCGATCGGCTCCGCCGGTCTCGCGGCGCTCGTCCTCTTCGACGAGTACGCGACCGATCTCGCCGACGAAGGGCTGCCGGCCGTGTTCTCGCTCACCGACCCGTGGGTGATCGCGGGCCTCCTCATCGGCGGCCTGATGCCGTTCCTGTTCGCGTCGCTCGCCATGCAAGCGGTCGGCACCGTTGGCGGCCAGGTGGTCGAGGAGGTGCGCCGCCAGTTCCGCGAGATGCCGGGGATCATGGAGTACACGCAGCGGCCGGACTACAGCCGCGCGGTCAGCATCGTGACGGCGTCTGCGATCAGGTACATGATGCTGCCTGCGCTGATCCCGATCCTGTTTCCGATCGTGGTCGGGATCATCAACGAGCGCGCCCTGGGCGGTCTCCTCATCGGAACGATCGTGACGGGCCTCTTCCTCGCCATCGCGATGACCTCGGGGGGCGGCGCCTGGGACAACGCGAAGAAGACGATCGAGGACGGCCTCTACGGCGGCAAGGGCTCCGAGGCTCACGCGGCCGCCGTCACCGGCGACACGGTCGGCGATCCCTACAAGGACACCGCGGGCCCGGCCATCAACCCGATGATCAAGATCGCCAACCTCGTCGCGATCCTCATCGTCCCGATCATCGTCTCGATTCACGGGTAGCCCGGCCGGGAAGCCGCCGCGGCGGCTCAGCCGCTGAGTCGCTCGAGCTCTCCTGCATCCGCTCCTCGAGTTGCTCCCGGGCTTCGATGAGCGGCGCCAGGCGGTCGGCCAGCGGGCCGAGGTCCACGCCGGCCGCGGTGCTACCGCCGTCCGACGGGAATCGAGGTCCACCCGCATCCGGAGGCGGTTCGGCCGCCCAAGCGGCTCCCGATCCAGGTAGCGTTCCGGTCGACCTGCACCGCGACAGAGGGAGCAATCGAGGATGACCGCGAAGGCCGGAGACCGCATTCACATGCTGGGCAAGGTCAAGAGGGCGAACCCGAACGAGCGTGCCGGGGTGATCGAGGACGTGTTGAGCGACGATCCACCTCGCTACGTCATTCGCTGGGACAGCGGTCGCGAGACGGTCATGGCTCCTCTTCCGGGCGCGATCCGGATCGAGCCGACGAAGGGCAAGGCTGCGGCGACGCCGAACGGCAAGGCGCGAACGAGCGCAGCCAAGCCGGCCGCCGGCGCGAAGGCCAAGCCGGCCGCCGCCGCGAAGGCCAAGCCGGCCGCCGGCGCGAAGGCCAAGCCGGCCGCGAAGACGCCGGCGCGGAAGACGAAGCCGTCCTGATCAGCTCCGGCAGCGGCTCGTGCCCGCTGCGCGGCTGGAGCGCTCGATCTCCGGGGTATGGGGTTTCGGCGGGACCCCCCGGAGGCGCGCGCCGTGCAGCTCGAGCCGCCGGTCGCACTCACCGCGCAGCGGCGTGTGCTCGCGACGCGTGCTGAGCACGGGCTTGAGTCACGCCGGGCGGAGGACGAACTGACGGGCTTCGAAGTCGGCTGACAGGCTCAGCCGGGCGGGACCCGGTTGCAGTTGCTGGCTGAGCGGACGCCTTCGAAGGCTACGGTTGGCGCCGGCGCCGCACCTGCGGGCCTTGCTGCCCGAGCGCTGCGTAGGCGATCGCCTGCAGCGCCTCGTTGAGGTTCCGGAGCTCGTGCGCAAGCCGCAACGTGGCCTCGCCCGCATCGAGCCGGCGATTGATGCCGCGGACTTCATCGGTCAGGCGGTCGAGCCTCTCGAGGATAGCGTCGAGCTCACGGTCGTCGAGGAGCTTGCGCGGCTCAGTCACCGGCGTGATCGTAGCCAAGCTTCCCGCGCGGGATCGACCGGTTACGGATCGTCATCGCGTGAGCAGCCTGAGCTCGCCGAGGGTCCTCGCCACGGAAACGTCCGAGCCCCCGAGCTGCTCGACCAGCCGGTCGAGCGAGCCGCGGCCGGTCTCGAGCGCCTCGATACGCCTGTCGACGCCGAGGTGGGAGAGCGCGACTCGGGCGAGCTCCTCGGGAGCGTCGGTATAGACGCCGAGTCGCGCGCCGCCTGCGGCGAGGGCTCGCACGCAGGCACCCGCCTCCGCGCTCGGTCGCAGGTGCACCGGAGCATGATCCTCGGCAAACCGCTCGAGCGCTGCGCGCCAGTCTCCGACGCCGTTCGATGCCCATCGGTCGAGCGTGTCGGCGGCCTCTCCTCGATCGGCCGGAACGGCGGCCGGATCGAGCTCCGCGATCGACCTGAAGCGGCGGGACGCATCGTCGAGGAACGCGAGCCAGAGCCCGTGCGTGTCGCCGAGCGCGCCGTCGAGGTCGATCGCGACGGCCCTCACCGTCAATGTCGGCGCCGCCAGGCGTGCAGCAGGCCGACTCCGATAACGACCGCTGCCGTGTCGATGACCCAGTCCGTGACGAGGCCGGCGCGGCCGGCAACGAAGGTCTGGTGGATCTCGTCGGTCGCGGCGTAGACCGACCCCGCGAGGATGGCCAGCGGCACCGAGGCGAGCCAGCGGTAGAGCAAGGCGCCGAGAATCGCGAACTCGGCGCCGTGCGCGAGCTTGCGAAGGACGAGATCCCAGGTCCCAAGACCCGTCGACAGGCTGGGGATGGACGAGAACGCGAAGATGACCGCGGCCCAGATCACGACGGGCAGCCAGAGTCGAGCACGGGTGGCGACGGCGATGGCGATGGTGTAATCGTAGGCGCCGCTCCCGGATCGCCGACACTCGAGCGTCGCCGGAGCCCCCGGGTGTCGTGTCGGCGAGTCGGTGCCTCCGGCCGCGCACGCCGGGACTCAAAGAGCACCCAACGCTTTCCGAGAGCCGCGGGATACGCGCGACATCGGGCCGCCGATGAGCGGTGCCGGATGCCTCCCCGCTCGACCGGCGGGCGCTCCCGCGAGGAAGAACGGGTCCCGTCCGTCCGACCGTGGTAGTCTTGCGCCCCTCACAGACAACGGCGCGCGCTCAAGGGAAGCCCGGTGAGAGTCCGGCGCGGTCCCGCCGCTGTAAGGGGAGACGCTCTCCCGCCAACCAGCCACTGACCGAGAGGCCGGGAAGGCGGCGGGGGAGGGAGCCCCGAGCCAGAAGACCTGGCGCGCGCCCGAGCACCAGTCCCCCCGCGGAAGGAGGAACAGTGCCAAAGCGCATCTTCGTCCTGGTTCTCGTAGCGGCTCTCGCCGCGACGCTCGCCTCCGCGGCGAGCGCGATTCAGGTGCGTGTCCGGATCGAAGGCGCCACCACGACGCTCTTCGGTGCCGAGCAGCCGCGTGTCACGCCGTACACCGGCACGCTCGCCCAGGGAGACGTGACGCTCGAGCTCTCGCAGCCGACGGCCCTCGGGGCGCTCGAGTCCGCGAGCCGGCGAGGCGAGGTCTTCTACCAGCTCCTCACGACCTCGTTTGGCCCGTACGTCGCGCAGATCGGTCGGCTCGCGGGTGCTGAGTCGAGTGGCTGGGTGTTCAAGGTCAACGGGGTCTCTCCGCCGGTAGGCGCCGACGCGTACGTCGTCGAGGAGGGCGATGTCGTCCTCTGGTACTACGCCACGTTCGGCTCGACGGGCGGTCCTCCGACGCTCGACCTTCGACGAGCAGGGCGCTGCTTCCAGGCGTTCTCGGTGGACGACACCGGCGCGGCGACGCCCGCGACCGACGTGATCTTCCGTCGTGACGGGCGGCGGATCGCCGACGAGGACGGACGTCTCTGTCCGGTCGGTCACTGGCACCGCTTGCTGGCGACGAAGGAAGGCGCCGTCAGGTCGCAGGTCGTTCGCGCCCGCTGAGAGCGGTGCGACGTCGTTTCGTCGCAGCGCTCGCGCTCGTCCTCGCCCTGGGTGCGTGTGGCGGCGAGGACAGTCCGCCTGGGCCCGATCCCGGGGCCCAGGCGGCAGAGACGGCGCAGCTCTGGGTGACCCGCGACGGCGGCAGCGAGGTGATTCTCACCACCACGGTTCCGGCCGGGCTCACCGTTCTGCAGGCGCTCGATCGGGAGGCGGACATCGAGACGCGCTACGGCGGCCGCTACGTCCAGGCGATCGAAGGGGTCGAGGGAAGCCTGGCTCGACAGCAGGACTGGTTCTACTTCCTGAACGGCATCGAGCCGGACGTCGGCGCGACGGAGGTCCGTCTGCGTCCGGGTGACGTTGCCTGGTGGGACTTCCGCTCGTGGGCAGAGCAGATGGCGGCGCCGGTCGTCGTCGGGGCGTTCCCGGAGCCCTTTCTGCACGGTTTCGACGGGCGCACACGGCCGGCGAGCGTGCAGGCTCCTGCCGAGCTCGCCGAGGCGGCGGCCGCGCTCGAGGCCCTCCTTGCGGCGGCGGCCGGAGCCGGCGAGCCGAACGTCTTCGTGCTCGAGGTGCGCGACGGCGCGGCCGGGGCGACGTTGCGCGCGGAGAGGGGACCGGCGAACGACGCCCCGGTGCGGTTCGTGCTCTCGGGCACGCTCGAGGCCGTCCAAGCGGCAGCCCTGACCATCGCGAGCGCGCCCGACGCGGTCCGGTTCCGCTACAGCGCCGAGTTCGACGGGCAGGGACGGGTGCTCCCATGAGGCTCGCACCCGCGTCGGCCGCGTTCTGCCTCGCATGCGCCGCTGCGGCCGCGCTCCTCGCCGAGCATGTCTTGTCGGTTGCGGTGCTTTGCGCCGTCCTCCTCCTCGTATGCCTTCGCGCTCCGGCCAGGCGCCGACGAATCTACATCGGGGCCGCGGTTCTCTCCGGTCTGGGCGTCTTCCTCGTGTCGCCGTTTCTCGCGCTCTACGGCGTGGACGTGCTCTGGAGCGGTCCGACGCTTCCTGTCCTGGGACCGATCGACGTGACGAGCGAGGAGATCGTGATCGCCGCTCGCAACGGTCTCCGCCTCACGGCGGTGGCACTCGCCTTCTCGGCGTACGCGTTGCTTCTCGACCATGATCGCCTCCTTGCCGGCGCAGGGTTCGCCCGGCACTCGGCTCTCGCCGCGGCCCTGGCCACCCGCCTCCTGCCGACGCTGGAGCGCGACGCGGCAGGTCTCGCTGACGCGGTCAGGGGCCGAGGTGTCGCGGTCGAGGGCGTCCGTGGCCACGCCCGACTCGTGTCACCGCTCGTCGCGGGGTCGCTCGAGCGCGCGCTCTCTCTCGCCGAGTCGATGGAGGCTAGAGGGTTCGGCCGACCAGGCCGAACGCGGGCGCCCCGGCCTGCCTGGGCATGGTGGGACTGGCTCGCGGTCGTGGCCGCGGCTCTCCTCGTCGCCGTGGGGGCTCTATGGCTCTAGCCGTCGTCGATCGTCTCTCCTTCACCTATCCGCGTTCCAAGCACCGCTCACTCGCCGAGGTGTCGCTCAGGATCGATCCAGGCGAGCGGATCGCACTCCTCGGCCCATCGGGCTCGGGCAAGTCGACCCTCCTTCGTGCGCTTGCAGCGCTCGTGCCACATTTCCACGGAGGCCGGTTCGAAGGCTCGGTGCTCGTCGGCGGGCTCGACACGCGTCGGGGGCGACCGGCCGACTTCGCCGGGCGGGTCGCGAGCGTGTTCCAGGATCCTGAAGACCAGGTCGTCATGGCCACCGTGTCCAACGAGGTGGCGTTCGGGCTCGAGAACACCGGCGTGGCGGCTTCCGAGATCGGAGCTCGGGTCGAAGGGGCGCTCGCCTCCATAGGGGCGCTGCCTCTGGCCGCGCGGCGGACCGCGGAGCTCTCGGGAGGCGAGCTCCAGCGCGTTAGCCTGGCCTCGGCTCTGGCGATGCATCCGGACCTGCTGCTGCTGGACGAGCCGACGTCTCAGCTCGACCCTGCCGGCGCGGAGGCGTTCCTCGAGATGTTGGACGCCCTCGGGTGTGCCTTCGTTCTCTCCGAGCAGCGCGTCGAGCGGGCGCTCGAGCTTGCGGAGCGCGTGCTCTTCGTGGATCGTGGCCGTCTTGTCCTCGACGCTCCCGTCGACGAGGCGCGCGCATGGCTCGCCGAACACCGCCCGGCATACATGCCGCTTCAGCACACCGAGCCGACGAACGACGGCGAGACGCTGGAGGACGTTGTTCTCCATGTGGACAACATTAGCTTCGCTTTCGGACGGACGCCCGTGCTCGACAGGGTCGAGCTGGAGGTCCGACGCGGCGAGGTCGTCCGCCTGAGCGGGCCCAACGGCAGTGGCAAGACGACGCTGGCCAGGATCGTGGCGGGCCTTCTCGACGCGGATGGCGGCCGCGTCGTTCGCCCCACACATGTGTGCTACCTGTCGCAGGACCCGGGCCGCTACCTCGTCCGCGAGCGTGTCGACGAGGAGGTGGCACTTGGCGTGGGCGGTGATCGAGAGCGTGCCCGGGCGGCGCTCGGCCTCGTCGGGCTCGCCTGGGCGGCCGACAGGCATCCGCGAGATCTCTCGAGCGGTGAGCGCGAGCGTCTGGGGCTCGCCGCCGTCGCCGTCTCCGAGCCGGAGCTGCTCGTGCTCGACGAGCCCACCCGTGGCATCGACCCCGAGCGGAAAGCCGAGCTCGCCGATTGGCTCATCGCGTACGCAGAGCGAGGCAACGCCGTGCTGGTCGTGACGCACGATCGTCAGTTCCCGCACCACCGCGCCGTGGACCTCGGCGCACGGGAGCTCGAACGTGTCTAGCCTCGCCCTGATCGGTCGGCCGCGCACTGTGATGGCGCTGTGCGCGTTCGCCTGCTTTGGCGCAGCGACATGGGCGGCGCTCGACCCGGGGAGGGCCGGCCTCTCGCTTCTCCTCGCCGCCGGGTCGCTCGTCGTTCTCGGCGCCGCATGGCTCGAGACGGGACCGAGCTCGGCCAAGGAGCTCGCCGTCATCGCGACTCTCGCTGGAGTGGCAGCCGCCGGCCGGATTCTGTTCGCCGCTGTCCCCGGTGTGCAGCCGGTGACCGTCATCGCCATCGTCACCGGGATGGTGCTCGGCGCTCGTGCGGGGGTGACCGTCGGGGCACTCGCGGCGCTGGCGTCGAACTTCGCGCTCGGCCAGGGCATCTGGACCCCATGGCAGATGCTCGCCTGGGGCCTGTGCGGGGCCGCCGGCGCCGTCGCCGCCCCGCTGCTCCGGAACCGCGTGTCGCTGGCCTTGTTCGCCTGCGTCCTCGGCTTCGCGTTCTCCAGCCTGATGGACGTCTGGCTGTGGTTCAGCTTCTTCCCCCACACCTGGCAAGCGCTCGGGGTTCAGATGGTGCGGGGGCTACCTTTCGACACTGCGCACGCGGCCGGGAACCTCGTGCTCGCGCTGGTCATGGGCTCGGAGCTCCGCCGCGTGCTCGATCGGTACGGCGCACGTCTGCGAACCGAGGTGGCGTGGAGCTGAGGCGGTCCATCGGCATGGAGATCGCGCCAGCGTCGACACGGAGCCGGGCGGCACTCGGCACGGAGCGGGGCCACCCCGTGCCTCCACCCGCTATGAGCGTATCGCCGAGCAGCGCACGGGTGTGAAACGGATCGTGCCGAGACAGTCGCGCAAGCGTGCCGGAACGTGGCGGGTGGTGCTCGCGCTAGCCGTTCTTGCCGGTCTGGTCTCGGCGGGGCACGCACCAAGCGTGGCCGCCGGTGCACGGACGGACGCGCGAAGCGACGCAGTCGGCTTCCTGACACGGCGGCAGGTCGACGGCGGCGGCTTCGCCGAGGCGGGGCGGGCTCCCGATCCGGCTCTGACGGCGTGGGTTGTCCTCGGTCTGGCTGCGGCAGGCCGCGACCCTGCCGGCGTGACCGTCGGGGGCGCGTCGCCGGCCGACTACCTCGCGGGCAAGCCGTATCCGACCGCGACCGATCTCGAGCTGCGAATCCTCGCGCTGGCCGCGCTCGGCCAGGCGCCGTCGGTCCTCGCCGACCAGCTCGAGTCGCTCCGCCGTGCTTCGGGGGCGATCGGGCCCAGCGTGAACGCGACGATCTGGGGGATCCTGGCCCTGCGAAGCGTCGGACGTCCCGCCGGGTCGAAGGCCGTTGCGTACCTCCTCCGTCAGCAGCGTGAAGACGGCGGCTGGTCGTGGTATCGCGGCGTCGCCTCCGACTCGAACGATACGGCCGCCGCGATTCAGGCGCTGCGCGCGGCGGGCGTCTCGCGAACCTCACGAGCGATCGTGCGCGGTCTCGCCTACCTGCGACGTCTGCAGAATCCCGACGGAGGTTTCGAGCTGTCGTCCGGTCGTGGATCGGACGCCCAGTCGACGGCCTGGTCGATCCAGGCCTACCTGTCCGCCGGCCGTCCACCGCCCAGGGGTGCCTCCAGCTACCTCGCACGCCTGAGGCGGGCGGACGGGAGCTACCGCTACAGCGCGAACTTCGCGACCACGCCCGTCTGGGTGACGGCGCAGGTCCTGCCGGCGCTTGCCCGCCGGCCGTTCCCGCTTTGAGCCGCGATCTCAGCATGACCGTCCGGTGCAAGCTCGCTGCCGGGCTCCCAGGCCATGAGCGGCACCGTCCGGGACAACGGGAGCCGAAGCCTACAATCGTGCCCATGCGAAGCCGCAGGGCCGCGATCGTGACGATCGGGAACGAGATCGTCTCGGGCGACGTCGAGAACACGAACGGCTCCTGGCTGGCCCGTCAGCTCGCAGAGCTCGGGGTCGAGGTACGCGCTCTCGTCGCCCTCCGCGACGAGATCGAGCAGATCGCCGCCTTCCTCGCCGAGCAGACCCACATTGAGTACGTGTTCGTGACCGGCGGGCTCGGCGGCACGCCCGACGACGTCACGCGCGAGGCAGTGGCGGCGGCCTTCGGTGTCGAGTGCGTCGAGATCGGCGCCCTTGCGGGCTCGCTGCGCGAGCGCTTCGCCGACCGAGGTCTCGGCGACTACGCGGCGCGCTGGGCGTGCCTTCCCGATGGCGCCGAGCCGCTCGACAACCCGCTCGGCGGCGCGCCCGGCTTTCGCCTCGAGCACGTCTACGTGATGCCCGGCCTGCCGAGTGAGATGAGGGCGATGTTCGGGTCGGTCGCCGAACGCTTCCGCGGCGAGCCCATCGGCACCTGGCGGCGGAGCTACCGTACCGGCGAAGGCCAGATCGTGGGGATCCTCGAGGAGGCTACGCGGCTCCATCCCCGCGTCGATGTCGGCAGCTACCCGCGCTTCCTCGCCGACGGCCCAGAGGTCGAGGTGGTGCTCAAGTGCGCCGACCCCGCTGCGCTCGCAGAGGCGACCGGGTGGCTCGAGGCTGCGCTCGAGGACGTCAACGCAGCTGCGTCGCAATGACGCCGAGGATCACGAGCGTAACGCCGAGGATGTCGTTCCAGCCGAGCCGCTCATCCAGGAACGGGCCGGAGAGCACGGCGACGAGCGCCGGATAGCAGGCGCAGATCGCGATGACGGTCGCGGTCGGCAGCGAGCCGTCGCCCGCGTTCTTGATCGCGACGAGGAAGAAGACGTAGCCGGCGATCTGGATGCTCACAAGGATGAGCAGCGCCGGCCAGCGCCGCTCGACCTCCTGGAGCCCGATGGACCCGCCGCCGGTCGCGAGCACCCACCCGGCGATCGCGACCAGCCCGACGACGTACTGGACGACGAGGATCGTCGTGGGCGCGACGGTGTCGAGGCCGCGCTTGAGGAGGATGCCGCCCACGCCCCACGACACGGCAGCGGAGAGAGCAAAGAGCAGGGCGGCAACGCGCACGGCGAGGGATCCTTCGCTCCCGCTTCGGCGCCCCCTGCCGGCCCACTACGATCGACGGGTGGCCGTTCTTTCGCCCGAGCAGTACCTGACCGACCTCAATCCGGCGCAGCGCGACGCCGTGCTGACGACCGAGGGCCCCGTCCTTGTCGTCGCCGGTGCCGGCTCCGGTAAGACGCGGGTCCTGACCCGCCGCGTGGCGCACCTCGTCTCCGCCGTCGGGGCGAGGCCGAACGAGATCCTCGCGATCACGTTCACGAACAAGGCGGCCAACGAGATGCGCACGCGGCTCGGCACGTTGCTCGGGCCCGTGGTGCGGACGATGTGGGTGCTCACGTTCCACGCGGCGTGCGGCCGCATTCTGCGTCGCGAGGCGCCCCGGCTCGGCTACCGCTCGAACTTCACGATCTACGACCAGGCCGACCAGATCCGCGTCGTCAAGGACTGCCTCGAGGCGCTCGACCTCGACGCCAAGCGCTTCCCGCCCGGCGGGATCCACGCCCAGATCTCGAGCGCCAAGAACCGCCTCGTCTCCTACGAGGAGTACCGACAACGAATCGCCTCGTTCTACGAGCAGACGGTCGCCGATGTCTACGAGCAGTACCAGGACCGGCTCTATCAGGCCAATGCGATGGACTTCGACGACCTGCTGGTGAAGGCCGTGCAGCTGCTGGAGGACTTTCCCGACGCCCGGGAGCGCTGGTCGAAGTCGTTCCGCTACATCCTGGTCGACGAGTACCAGGACACGAACCATGCCCAGTACCGCCTACTGCAGCTCCTGGCCGGCGAAGAGCGCAACGTCTGCGTCGTCGGCGATCCCGACCAGTCGATCTACGCCTTCCGCGGCGCCGACATCCGCAACATCCTCGAGTTCGAGCAGGACTTCGGGGAGGTCAGGACGGTCGCCCTGGAGCAGAACTACCGCTCCACGAACCGGATCCTCGAAGCCGCCAACGCCGTCATCGTCAACAATCGCGAGCGCAAGCCCAAGCAGCTCTGGAGCGAGCTCGGGGAGGGCGAGCCCGTCCGGATCGTGGAGGTCGAGGACGAGCACGCCGAGGCCCGCCTTGTCGTCTCTGAGATTGCCCGCCTGGCCGACGAAGGGCTGGCGGGCTCCGAGATCGCCGTCTTCTACCGGACGAACGCGCAGTCCCGCGTGCTGGAGGACCTCCTCGCCCGCAACGACATCCCGTATCAGGTGATCGGCGGGCCGCGCTTCTACGAGCGGGCGGAGATCAAGGATGCCGTCGCCTACCTGCAGGTGATCGACAACCCGGCGGACGCCGTGTCGCTCGGACGGATCGCGAATCGCCCGCGCCGGGGGATCGGTGACACGTCACTCACCAATCTGCGCGCCTATGCGGACGCGCAGGAGATGACGATGTGGGAGGCGCTGGAGCGTCCGCGAGAGGCGGGGGTCACGAAAGCCCCCGCCGACGCGGTAAGGGGTCTACGGGTTCTGCTCGAGTCGTTGATGGCTCAGGCCGGCGAGCTCTCCGTGCCCGAGCTGCTCGAGCGCGTGCTCGATCGCAGCGGGATGATCGCGGCCTACGAGGCCGAGCGAACGATCGAGGCACGCGGCCGCCTGGAGAACCTGATGGAGCTCGTCGGCGTCGCCCGGGAGTACGTCGAGACGGCGGATGACCCGAGCCTGTCAGGCTTCCTGCAGGGCATCTCGCTGGTCTCGGACCAGGACACGATCGAGGAGGAGCGCAGCCTCGTGACCCTGATGACGCTCCACAACGCGAAGGGGCTCGAGTTCCGCGCCGTGTTCGTGGTCGGGATGGAGGAGGGCGTCTTCCCGCACTCCCGCTCGATCGAGGAGCAGGGGCTCGAGGAGGAGCGCCGTCTGTTCTACGTCGGCGTGACCCGCGCCCAGGAGCGGCTCATGTTGACGCACGCCACGGCCCGCTCGCTCTGGGGGTCGCGCGGCTACAACCTGCCGAGCCGGTTCCTCGACGAGCTCGGAGCCGGAACCGAGCGCGAGCGTCTCCGGCCCGCCTCTTGGTCGCAGTACGGCCGCCTGGAGACACGCGTCGAGCCTCGCGTGGAGGTTCCGTCGCTGTCGACCGGGGACTCGGTTCGCCATGGCACCCTCGGCGAGGGTGTCGTGCTCCGGATCGAGCCGGACGGCGTGGTCACCGTGCGCTTCGAGGCGGATGGCAGCGAGCGGCGCCTGATGCTCGACTACGCACCCCTCGAGCGCATTTCGTAGGGGCCGGATCTCATCCGGCCCTCGGGCTCCCGCGGCTAGGCTCCGCCGGTGGACGTCGAGATCCGCCAGCCGCCGCCCGAGGACTTCGAGCGCCACGTGCGCACCATGGCGACCGTGTTCGGCCATGACGTCGACGACGATGACGTCGAGCGCATCCGGCGCCTCGCCGACTTCGAGCGCGCGCTGGCCGCCTACGAGGGGACGGAGATCGTGGGAACGGCGGCCATGCTGGCCTTACAGCTCTCGGTGCCCGGCGGTCGGGTTGGCGCCGGCGGCGTCACGGCAGTGACCGTGCTCCCGACGCACACGCGGCGCGGGCTCCTGACGGGGATGATGCGCCGCCAGTTCGACCTGCTGCGCGAGACGGGCGAGCCGGCGGCCATCCTCTGGGCGTCGGAGGGCGCAATCTACGGACGCTACGGCTACGGCCTCGCCACGATGAATGCCCGCATCGACGCCGATCGGCAGCTCCCGTTCGTCGAAGGGCCGGCGGCCGGTCGGGTGCGGCTCGTCGACCCGGAAGAGGCTGCCCGGCTCATGCCCGAGGTGCACGGGCGCGTCTGCGCCGAAACCCCGGGATTCTTCGCCCGTTCGCACGACTGGTGGGAGGCGCGGACCCTCGCCGACCTCTCCTGGCAGCGCCGCGGCGCCGGGCCCTTGAACCGCGCCGTTCTCGAGCTGGACGGCCGACCGCAGGGATACGCGCTCTACCGCTTCAAGCACGAGAGCAGCCCCGGCATCGCGGAGAGCATCCTGGTCGTCCAGGAGGCGCTGGCCACGTCGCCCGATGCGACCCGAACGGTCTGGCGGTTCCTCTTCGGGATCGACCTGATCGCGCGCGTGAGCGCGCGTTTGCTCGCGCCCGATCACGCGCTGCGGCTGCTCGTATCGGAGCCCACACGGCTACGCATCTCGCAAGGGGACGGTCTCTGGCTGCGCCTCGTCGATCTGCCGGAAGCGCTGGCGGCGCGCGCGTATGCGGCTGAGGGCGCGCTCGACCTCGAGGTCGCGGACGAGTTCTGCCCGTGGAACGCGGGCGTCTGGCGGCTGGAGGCGTCGACGGACGGGGCGTCGGCACACCGCATCGGGGATCCCCACATCCGCCTGGGCATCGCGGAGCTGGCCAGCGCCTACCTCGGCGGCTTCACGTTCGCCGAGCTTGCCCGCGCCGGCCGCATCGTCGAGGTACGGCCGGGCGGCGTCGCGCTCGCGGACTCGCTCTTTCGCACCGACCGGGCGCCGTGGTGCCCGGAGACCTTTTAGGCTTCCGCTGTGTTCCGCCTCGACGGCAGGGTTGCGCTCGTCACGGGAGCGGCGTCCGGGATCGGCGCGGCGACGGCGCGTGTGTTCGCCGAGGCCGGGGCCGACGTCGCGCTCGGCTGGTACGCGGGCGACCCGCACGATGTCGAGCCGGTCGTGCGGGCGATCGAAGAACGAGGCCGGCGCTGCCTCGCCATCGAGGTCGACGTCACGCGGACGGTGGCGGTCGAGGAGATGGTCGCAACGGCCGGGGAAGCGCTGGGGACGGTCGACATCGTCGTCGCGAACGCAGCGATCGCGCGCGAGGTCCCGTCTGCCGAGCTCGACGACGAGCGCTTTGCCCAGCTCCTGGACGTCGACCTCGCGGGCGTGTTCCGCGTGTTCCGGGCGGCGATCCCGGGCATGGTGGGCGCGGGGTGGGGGCGGCTGCTGGCGACGAGCTCGATCGCGGGCGCGCTCCAGGGCTGGTCGCGCCACGCGCACTACGCGGCCGCCAAGGCGGGGATCGTCGGTCTCGTCCGGAGCCTCGCCGTCGAGCTGGGCCCGCACGGCATCACCGCGAACGCGATCGCACCGGGCGTGATCGTCACGCCGCAGAGCCTCGATCCGGTGAACTCGCTCGGCCCCGACGGCGTCGCCGCCTTCGCGTCACGCGTGCCGGTGGGGAGAAACGGTCAGCCCGAGGACATCGCGAACGCGTTCCTCTTCCTCGCCAGCGAGGAGGCGTCGTTCCTGACCGGCCAGACGATCCTGATCGACGGCGGCGTGTCGCTGTCGCTCACCTAGCGCTGATCTCGATCCAGGGCAACCCCGGGTCGGGCACCGCCTCCGGGTGCAGGAGGTGGGCGAGCTGCGTGACCCCGTCCGCGATGCGCGGCGCCGGCCGGGAGAAGTAGGCGTTCGCATCAACCGCGACGGCACGGGCGGGGAGGCGAGTCTCACGGGCCTCCGCCGCGCCGCGGTGCGCCTCGTAGCCGCAGGGCGCGACGACGACGAGATCCGGCTCGGCGGCGGCGACGGCGTCCCACGTCGTCCGGTATGAGGGCTCGCCTGCGCGTCCGAGCACCTCGAGACCGCCGGCGAGCTCGACCATCTCCGGCACCCAGTGACCGGCGGCAAACGGCGGGTCGAGCCACTCTGCCACGAAGACGCGCGGCCGCTCGAGGCCGGTCACGCGCTCGCGAATCTCCTCCAGACGAGTGCGCATGTCCTCCACCACGGCCTGGCCGGTCTCCGGCACGCCGAGCCGCTCGGCCAGCACGAGCACGGTCTCTCCGACCTCTGCGATCGTGCGGGCGTCGAGCGACAGCACCTCGGCGGCGATCCCGCACAGCCGCACCTCGTCGCTCGACACGGCGCAGACCTCGCACGTGTCCTGCGTGATCACGAGCTCCGGGTCGAGCTCGTCGACGAGCGCCTCGTCGAGCGCGTAGAGCGCCCGCCCGTCCACGAGCGCGTCCCGCACGGCCCGGTCGACCTCGATGCCGGAGAGGCGCGTCGTGTCCACGCGGGAAGCCGTCACGACCGGCAAGTCGCGCACCTCCGGAGGCCAGTCGCACTCGTGCGAGCGCCCCACGAGCTGCCCGGCGAGCCCGAGCGAGCCCACGATCTCCGTGGCGGCCGGAAGCAGCGAGCAGATCCGCACGGCACGGACTGTAGCCGCCAGGCCTTCGCTACAATCGGCGGGCCAGGGCGGTTAGCTCAGTTGGGAGAGCACCAGCTCGACAAGCTGGGGGTCACTGGTTCGAGCCCAGTACCGCCCATCGAGAAAGCCCTGCAAAGGCGGGGCTTCCTCGCCTCGGTGGAGAACGCGGGCGAACGACGTGCCCCAAACATGCCCCGGACGCGCATGGTCGGATTCTCGCGGTAGGGTTCTGCCTGCTGCCGCCGGGTGGACCTGTGGGATTGCTGCGTCGTCGTGTGCCGCCTTTCGTGCTCACAGGGCTTGCAGCTACGCCGGAGGGCCTCTTTGACGGATCGTTCGTGGTGGCGTGTGCGCGGTGGTGGAACCATGTTCTTGAGTCGGAGAAGCAGCTCCGCGGCGGCGGCTACAGCGTGCTGAGCAGTGACGATCTTCGCCGGCTTGCTGGGGTGCCGCAGCCAGAGAATCGCCAGGTGTTCGAAGGCGTGGCCTCGAGATATTCGTTTCCCGGTCGCCATTCCACCGCAGTCCTCTGCCTTTCTTACGCGTTCGCTCTCGTCGTGGATGCGGCGAGGTCCGCTGTTCTGGACGAGGGATCGGAAGGCTTGACGCAGGCGCCGCCGTTCACCGCCGATGACCTGATCGAGTTGGAGCACCACTACAGCCAGGAGGGGTCGGCCCGTGAGCACCAGCCCTGGCCACCCTATTGGCACGCCATCGAAGCAGTATTGCGCGACGGAGTTGGACGACGAGTCGTGCGGTCGCTGACCGGCAGCTTCGACGACTAGGTTGATCGCTGGTCAACGGCCGAGGGCGTTGATCTCCGGCGCAGTCTCGGCGAGCCGGACCTTGCCCTCATCAGAGGGTCGAATCCGATGATGCGCCGCTGGCGCTGCCCACCTTCGTGGATCTTCTGTTCGAGTGGGGCGGCCGGCTCCGCCTGGGCGAATCATTGATCGCCGAAGGCGCCGACCTCAACTCACCTCGCTTCGAGTCTGGCGCTATCTTCGATCTCGCGGATCACCTCTTTGACGAGGCGCTGGACCGGTACTTGCAGCTCGAGCGCGGCTACGACCCGAGTGGCACGGAGATCGGACGGGCCGTGACGGAGCTTCATCTCTTCCTGAGCGGCAGGTACCCCGACTCGGATGCGTTAGCGATCGGGACGGCAGCGTTACGCGGCTACCTCTGGCGTAGCGTGGAACAGGGGCCGGTTACCTTCCTTGAGCTTGAGTTGAGCGAGGCTGTGCGACGGTCTAGGACCCTCGGCGAGGGTCGCAGCCCGAGTGAGCCGATCTCAGTCACGCTCGCCAACGCCGTGGTTCAATGCATTGCGGACGGCGTGCGTCAACGCCTTGGAGCGATCGGCGGCCTCATATCATGTCCGCGCCATTACGAAATGGCGCTCGCCCAACTAACGGACGATTTCGGCGACCTTCGGCTGACGATTGGTGATAATGCGCGGCGCGAAGCGTTCCGGTACGGCGTCTTGCTTGCTGACGTAGAGCGCGTCATCGGGGACTAGACGTTGTGGCGCCAGGGTCGTAGCGGTCGGCGGCCTCGGTAACGCGAGCGTCGAGCAGGTGCGCGTACCGCTTGAGCGTGATCATCGGATCGCGTGACCGGCGACCGCCTAGACGAGTTTGACGTCGGCCTCGGCTGCGACGAGCCGTGACACGCACGTGTGGCGCAGGTCGCGGTTCGGCGTGTACTTGCCGCGCCAGAGCCGGTGACCGCGCTTGTACCCGCCGGTTGAAGTTGCTCGGCCAGAGCGGCTCGCCCCGCTCGTTGCCGAAGACGAGCTCGTCAGGAGCGGGTTCCACTCCGTTTCGTATCGCAGCCGACCTCGGGTCGGGGGGGTCGGGGTCTACTCGGCGCCGGGAGGCATCACAGCAGGCGCCACCTCAAGTTCCCGCTCCTGGGCATCCTGCGCCTCCTTCAAGAGGCTCATTAACGGCGACACGATGACGATGGTCTCCTCGCTCTGCTTCTCGACCTCGATCGAGAGCGGCCGCCGGCCGAAGGCCTGAGCGAAACGGCGTCGGCCGCCCGGACGCGCGCCCGGTGGTCGGGGTTGCCGTTCCCGTCGATTGCCTCCATCGCCTCCACGAACACGGTCGCGATCCGCTCGGCCTCGTCCTCCGCGATATCGGCGTGACGCGCGCGGACCCCTTGCCTAGCTCGCGCTTGCGCTCCGCCGCCGCCAAGGCGGCCCTTCCGGCGACTCTCCGCCGTGGCGTGCAGGGCGATGTCAGGCCGAGGCACGGTCGCTCCATCGCGCTCGATCTCGCTCCATGATCGCAGCGGCGCCGGTGGAAACAAACTCCAGGATGTGTGGGCGCGTGAGACTTCCACAGGTACATGGCCTCGGCCGGGGTGCCAGTTCCAGGTAGAGCCTCGCTGCATCAGGGACGACCCGTCGGCCGCGCGTGCGTCGCGGCCGGAGCATCAGTACCCGTGAGTGAGTAGTGGTCGAGGACGGCCAGGTGTTCGACAGTCCCCAAGGGCTTCGCGCTCCGCCCGCGCTCCATACTCCATTTCGGTGCCCCGGCTTCCGATCGGATCGGCGTTTTCTCACTTCTTCCGGGAGCGTGGCACCCATCTGGCGGCGATGGTCGCGTACTTCGCGCTTCTGTCGTTCGTGCCGCTTGTGTTCTTGGCACTCGCGGGGCTCGGGCTGATCGGGCAAGTCGACGCCTCGAGCGCTCTCGTCTCGTACCTGGAGGACATCTTCCCTGGCCAATCGGTGGAGCAGATCGTCTCTGTCGTCCGTGCTATCCAGCGCAACGCGGGGACGCTGAGCATCATCGGCGCCGCCGGGCTCGCCTGGAGCTCCCTGTCTCTGTTCTCCGCCCTGGAGTCGGCGTTCAACATCATCTACGGCAGGCCGAATCGGTCGTTCCTTCGCGGCAAGGCGCTCGCGGTCGTCTACATGGGTGCCTCGCTTCTCGTCCTCTTCGCCGGGCTCATCGCCGGCACGTTTGGCTACAACCTTCTCCGCGGCTACGAGCCCGCCGTGTTTGGCAATCGCTGGGTCGCGCTCGCCCTGACGGTCTCGTTCTCGGCACTGGCGCTCTTTCTCTTTCTGCTCTCTGTTTACCACCGCCTGACGAACGCGCGGGTGACCCGTCGCGAATTGCTGCCCGGGGCGATAGTCGGCGCCTTCTTCCTCGAGCTGACCCTGCAGTTGCTGCCCCTCTTCGTGTTCGTCGCGAGCGACGTTGTTGCCCTGCAGGCCCTCGGGACGACCTTTCTCCTGCTTGTCTGGTTCTACGTGATGGCGATCGTCATCGTCTTCGGTGCCGCATTCAACTACGAGATGGCCTACGGACGCACTGGTCTCAGCCCGCGGCCGAAACGGGCAGAGAAGCCCACGCCAGGAATCGCGAACGACACAGGGGCGCCGGCCGAGAAGCGCGTTGCTGACAGGACCGGGCAGGAGCCACCGCAATAAATTGCGGCACCTCCGCCGGATCTCCTGTTGAAGTTGGACGACGCTCGTTTGCCTTCTCGTTTGCTCTCCGGGCTCACTCTCCCTCTCGACGTCGGCACCACCTCGGGTCGGGGGGCCGGGGCCCTCGCCGATCGTGGTACTCGCTCCTCCGACGTCGGGCACCCAGCCAGCGCTGCGAGCTCGAGCCGCACCCTGGCTGACCATTCCGGGACCACACGCGATCACACCGGCACGCGACGAACCGCAGCACGATCCGGCCTCCGTGCGGGAGCGCCTCATGCTCGACCGATTCCGCCCTCGTCGCCGGGGGACAGGGTGGTTAGATCCAGTGGCGATCGCGAGCGATTGCGAGTACGAGCACGGCGATGCCGATCATCGCGGCGATCACAAGCCAGAAGATCCAGGCCCGGTCGAAGAGGCCGACCTGGAAGTTCATGCCCATGACCCCGGCGAGCAGAGTCGCGGGCAGGAGAATCACCGTGACCAGTGTCAGCACCTTCATCACGTCGGTCGTCCGCTGGCTGATTCTGGCTACGAGGAGGTTGAATGTGCCGAGAGTCGATTCCTTCATTTCGCGGCCGGTGTCCAGTGCCCGGGTCACACGACTCTCGAGGGCGGCGAACCGCGCCGCGGAGTTCTCGGTCGACAGCGCATCGAGCTCGGGATGTGCCAGGGCGACAACGACTTCGTGGTGCGGGGAGAGCGCCCGTCGCAACATCCCGAGCGAGCGGCGCACCTCGACCAGCCGGTCCAGTTCGCCGGTGACATCCTTCGGTGTGCTGGTCAGGATCATCTCGTCCAGCTCTTCCAGCTCGTTCTCGACGGCCTCGAAGGCGCGGAAGTAGCCGGCGACGACCCACTCGAGAATCGCTGCGACGAATGAGGGTGAGTCGAGCACGCGAGCGGAACTCGAGGCCACGTCGAGGTCGAGGCTAGCGCGGCGAGAAGCGATTGGCGATTCGCCTGCCGAAGCGCGCGAACCACGCGATTGCGCCGGCTCCGAACGCGGCTGCGAGAGCCAGGACGTTCGTCGTCGTACAAGTGCGACAGGCGTTGCAGCACACTGCGACCATCGGCGCCTGATCTGCCGCCCGATCGACGACCGGGAGCATCCGCGCCTGCGCTCTCTCAAGCATGATCCGAGGTCTACGGGCTAGCTAGGCGAGGCCCGTCGGCTCGCCCCCACGCTTCTCTGAGGCGGTCGCGGTAGAACAGCCAGAGGATGCCGCCGACGACAAGCAGCACCACCTCGTCGAACGGCCCTGGTATCGGCAGAAGGCCGAGCGAGCCGCTCCAACGGATCGGCCGTGGGATGCGTCCGTCTCGGACAACGATCGTGACGGCCCTAACCGTTCTGACGACGAAGGCGCGGCCTGATCGCACATGGGCAGTCTAGAACCGCGACCCGAGCGAGCACTGCTCGCGGCTCGAAGGATGCGGGATTGTGGCAGCAAGAGCGGTGCCTCGCCGCAAGCAGGCACCGCTCCTGCGAACGGCTGCCCAGGTCGTCAACCGAGGTCTCGCCTCAGGACCTACGCCCCGGACAGCCACCGGGAGCTTTACCCCCGCTGGCATCCCCGCCAACCCGACGCCGACGGTTCCTTACTCAACCTTCACACCTCAGGGCGGACTGTTCGGCTTTCTGTGCCCGAGCCTCCGCATCCGACCACGGTTCGGCTGTCGGGAGGGGCCGCGATATCTCTGGCGTCGAAGAACAGGTACCCCCAAGCCCCCGCGTGCGGCGCGAGTTCGGGCCGATTTCGGCGCTAACGTTCCGTCCATGGTTGTCGTAGACCGGCTGTGATCGCCCGAGCCTGCCAGGAGACCGGCCTCGACCCGGCGCTCTTGCCGACCTGCCCTGCCTGCGGCCGGCCGTTCCTGCCCGAGCGGACGACGGCCGTCTGGTGTCGCTCGTCCTGCCGGCGTCGATCCTGGGCGGGCTGAGCAGCGGAGGCGCGGGCTGTCGTAGGCTGCCGGCGCCCTTGTCGCCGGCGGCACACACGACCGTACCGGTCACCACGACAGCACTTCCGCCCTCGGTGAGCCGCGCCTCTTCTCGATCGCGATAATCGGCGCGGCGGCAGCTGCCGGACCGATCGAAATCGCGGCTAGCGCCATCGCGACAACCACGCCTACGGCCCCGTGAGCAGGACCCGCCTGGCGCCCACGATTGCGAATTGTGCCTCGGCCACCCAGCGGCACAAGACGCCGAGCGGCCGGCATTTGCGCCCGTCCGCGCCACGCCGACGCCTGGCCCGCCGGCAGCAGCAAGCGGCGAACCTCCTAGAAGCCTGGGAGGTTGTCCCCATACGCCGAGCGGCCGAGCCCGGCGTTACGCCGGTGTTGGCGGGGGGCGAAGGCGCCGATAGGCGCCACCCCAACCCACCCTATCTAACTGGCGACAACGGTCATGGCGAGACTGAGTTCGTTTTACGGATTACCTCAACGAGTTGGTCCTTCGCTATGCCGAGTTCCAAATCGACGAGCACGATACGACTCAGAATTTCAAGGTTCTCGCCTCGGTAGACCAATTTCTTAGCTTTTCGCAACTGGACGATGGCTTCGTCGAGATTTTCGATGACAGACTCAGCAATCGGCGTCATCGCAGACTCCCTTGTTTCTGCCGCCTCGCTCGTAGTGCTCATGGGTCTGTAGGAGCCCCTCGCCTTCGGCTTCGCCCGTACGGGGCCTCCTTGACCCGTCCCCGTGACCGCCGCCCGCAGGTCGTCCGAGCCGACAGCCAGGGGCAGCACAGTCGCATGCCGGCGGAAGCGTCCCTTCTTCACGGTGCCGAACGCCCGCCCGTCGGTCTCCACGTATGTCCTCGGCCTTGACGATCGTGTCCCCGTCTCGCTCGACGAGGTATTTGCCACGCCCACTTGACCAGGTTGCGAACGTGTGCCATTCAAGGAGGGCTTACCCCGTTCGGCGCCGTTCCCAACAAAGGTCGATTCACCCTGTCTCGGCGGCGACCTCGGAGGATTTCGGGTTAGCCGGTCTTGGCGCCGGACGGCCGAGAGAAGGGTCCACGCATGCGGCGTCGACTGATGTGGTTGGCGATGATGGGCCTCGCGACGTGGATCGCCCGTCGACCGTGGCCCGCCGGCAGCATCGACGGAAACGTGCAGGCTGAGGCACCTGCTGAGCTGACCGACTTCCGAGCACCGCCTGACCCCTCGCTCTGGTTGCACAGCCGTCTTCTCGTGTGGCCGCACGCCTAGCAAGAGGAGCTCGCAAGCTCACCAAGGGGAGGGCCGACGGCACGGCCCCCAGTCGGGCCACCCGTGACGACGAAGGGTCTGACGCAGCGCCCTTAGCGACGTCACGCGGCAGAGTCCCAGCCCGCCTTGCTATCCCAGTTCCCCAAGGTCAACGGCGCCGGCGCCGACGGAGCCGCAGTGGCGCCCCAGTCCGGCCGAGCCGCCGTGCGCGCGCGAACCAGAACGGCGAGCCAGCGGAGAACGGGCCAAAAGAGACAGCGCCGATACCGCCCCCATCTGGCACGGAACCCCATGGACAAACCGTTGCTCGGCCTAATCGGGAACGCCGGTGGGGGCACCGCAGGCTGCCATAGCGGCGACTCCCCGCGGCGACAGCGCCGTCGGTAGCACCCCGTGGCTGCCAGCCGCCGGGCTCAGATTGGGTTCGCTCACAGTGCGCTTCGGCGCCGCGAGCTCTGGCCCGTTCGGCCCACGGCGGTCTCCCGTTGAGGGGTGCTCAGGCGCGGTTGAGAGCAGAGCCAGACGAGAGGTCTTCCGTGCCCAAACGGAGATCGGGCCATTCGAGTCGCGTTAAGTTCGGCGTCAGACACGAAGCGGGCTTGCGAGCCGTAATCGACTAACGCCGAGGCCATACGGTGAGAAGGCTCCGGCCTGCTCCCCTAGATCTGCTGCTCGGGCGGTGTTTCGAGGCCCTGCGAGGATGAGGCCGTGCGCCATCTCGAGGGGTGGAGAGGTGCTTTCTTGCGGCGAGTTCCCCGCCCCGTCATCCTGCTCGGCCCGCTTGTCGTCACCGCGTTGCTGCTCGCCGGCATCGCAATCGCCGGCGAGTCTGCCGACACGACGCCGCCGGTCGTGACGGCGCCCGATGACATGGTCTGGCTGCCACGGAACCCGCTGGCGCGACGGTCTCATACGCGGCAGCAACGGCAACCGATGACGTCGCCGTCACGGTTGGACCGATCTGCATGCCCCCGTCAGGGTCGTTCTTCATCGTTGCCGGCAGTCCGCACACGGTTACGTGTATAGCCGGTGACGCTGCCGGCAACGTCGGCAGCGACACGTTCACGGTGACCGTCACTGCCTCCGTCGATGACGTGGACACCGGTGTTTGGATGGCCGTCCGGAACCACGGTGTTCGACGCTACGGGCACTCCCGGACAGGAGCCGGTGCTGTTCACGATCACGGCAACCGACAATGTCGACGCCGATGTCGCGATCGTGTGCTCGCCGCCGTCGGGCTCGTCGTTCCCGGCTCGGCTCCTCGAATGTCAGCTGCACCGCTACGGACGACTCCGGCGGATTCGGCGCAGACATCTTAACGTACGGTGCAGGATTCGGTGCTCCCATCGTCACCCGCCGTCGGAGAATGTCGTCGTCGAGGCGACCGGACCGAGTGGGGCGGCGGTGACGTACGGGCAGGCGACGGCGGTGATGGAATCCGCCGAGCAACTCGCCGCTGCAGGCGACGTGCAGCCCGCCCTCCGGATCGACGTTCCCGCTGGGCGTCACGAACGTCGTTTGCTTGCGGGCAACGGATGCGGCCAGCCAGACCGGCACGGCGCAGTTCAGCGTGACCGGTGCCGGACACGACGTCGCCGACGGTGGCTGCCGGTGCGGTGTGTGGCACGGTCCAGCCGAGCGGGCCGACCGGCGCGACCGTGACGTACCCCAATCAGTAGGACGGAGACCGACCTTGTCGGCGTCGTGGCGGGGACCGACGTGCTCGCCCGCGTCGGGCTCCGTCTTCCCGATCGGAACCACCTTGCGTGGGGGTGTTCCGCGAGCGACCGGGCCGGCAATACGGGCACCAGTAGCTTCAGCATCTCCGTGCAGGATGGCGGGGCGCCGCTGGTCTCCGTGCCCGTCAGCAGGACGGTGGAGGCGAACGGGCCGGGTGGGGCGATCGTGAGCTACGCGACACCTACGGCGGTCGACCTCGTCGACGGGCCGCTGCTGGCGACCTGCTCCAAGCCGTCGGGCTCCGTCTTCCCGCTCGGTGTGACGGTCGTGACGTGTTCGGCAACCGACAGCGGCGGCCGAGCGCGGGCAGCGCCTCCTTCACGGTGACCGTGGTGGACAGCACGGCGCCGGTGCTCACGGTTCCGGCGGACATCTCGATCCAATCCAGCTCGGCCGTGCCGGCGTCTAACTCCGACGATCCAGGACTTCCTCGGCAGAGCGAATGCCAGCGACATCGTCGACCAGAGCGTGTCGATCAGCCACAACGGCCCGGCGAGCTGCCCGCTCGGGACGACCACGGTCGTCTTGGAGGCCGAGGACGACGCGGGCAACGCCACCGAGAAGAGCGCCGTCGTGACCGTCACGACCCAGCCCGCCGCGCCGCCCACGTCGACGGACGCGACTCCTCCGGACAACGTCCGCGCCGTCGAGAAAGCGATCGCGGGCAACCTGTCCGTCGCGATCAGATCAGGCGCGCGCCACAGGCGCAGGACTTCCACAGCATCGCCGTCCGCCGGTGAGCCGGGCTCAAGGGCGCACCGCGGACCGTCGTATACAGCGGCAAGAAGAAGACGTTCCTCGCCCGTCAGGCCCTCCAGGACGGTGTCGAGTACCGGTTCGTGATCGTCGCCCACGACGAGGCTGGCAACCGCGCTGCGGGAGTCGCGCGGTGCGGTCGTCCTCGCGGAGAGACGAGAACCTGCTCGTCCCGGTCAACGGCGCCACGATCAACCCGCCGAGGCGCTTCGCCTGGAAGCCGATCCAGGTGCAGCTTCTGCAACGCCCAATTCTGGCACAACGGCAAGAAGCTCTCCGTCTGGCCCCTCAAGCCCAGCTTCATGCTGAAGGGGAGCTGGCGTTTCGAGGGCAGAGACAGCGGTCCCCGGCACGTGGCAGATCTACATCTGGCCCGGCTTCGCAGAAGGGCCAGGCCGACTACGGCGAACTCCACGTCGAGACGACCTTCGTCGTCAGAAGAGGATGAGCCGCAGCCAGCGCCCAACGTCCTCGCCGTATCGAGGACGTGCTGGAGCCCTACCGGGAGCGGATCGTGCTGTGCGCGGGCCACACCGCGGCGTCAGCGCGGCCGGGAACGCCGGCCTGGCCGTGGGGAGGGTATTCGTGGCCAACCTGGATGCGGACGACATGTACCTGCCTGAGCGGCTCGGGTAGAGCAGGGACAAAGCGAAGGGGTTCCGGCCCCCTCTGGTCCCGCCGACGAGGCGGGGGGAGTATCGCCTCGCTATCCGGCCGGACCGGCGGCGAACCGGGTCGGAAACCGGTGCGCCTGCACCTCGCCAAGCTCAGGTGCGTTAGGGCCCTCGTGATCGTGCCCAGGGGCGCGGCCGTCGAGGCCCGCATACGCCGACTCCCGACTCGGGCTTCCTTCTGCGCACGAGGTGGAGGGACCGCCGGCGCAGCGGCCCCTCCACGTTCCCTGCCGCCATGTCCGCAAGGTCGAGGAGGATGCCGGTCGCGACCCAGTGATCGGCCGACGGCTCCTCGTCGACGGCCCGGCCGCGGGAGCTTGACGCGGCGCAGCCTGCCCTGCCTCCCGGCGCCCCCGGGTCTCGGAGCGGCAGTGGAAGAGCGGCCCGGGTTCGCTCCACGCGGACACGGCCTTACGGTCCACACTGAGCCGAGGGGCTTGGATTGCGTTGCCCGTCGAAGAGGTTCTCTAGTGGCGAGTGCCGTCGAGCGCGGTAGCCGCGGCGCCGATTCCTTCTCGATCTTGGTGAAGCGCGAACGCGACATCTCGCTCGTCGCTGAGGGACGCCTCAGTGGTAGTCGAGAGTAGGTCGAGTTGGAGATCGACGATCCCGACTCGCTCGGGAGGCGCGATCGACCTGAGATCAGTAAGAGCGGCTTTCAGTCGACGCGTGACCTGGGGCGAGCCCGCCCCAGCTAGGCGGATCTCGTCAAAGGCGAGATGGACGTATGCCTCCCAGCTCATGGTCCGCACGGTGAGTCTGACCTGTCCCGCCTCGTCGAGATGGCGACCGTCAGGAAAGGGCCTGCGGGCGAGCTGCCTCAGGATGTCGTGCAGTCGGTCGATCGCTTGCACAGCCGTCGTGGGGTCTTGAAAAGGCGAATCAGCGAGCGAGCGTTCCGCGATGTCGACGAGGAGTCGAACGCCGTACGCGACATCCTCGTCAAGCGTCGGCTCCGGGCTGAGGATCAGAGCGTCGTGCAATCGATCCTCGTCCAAGGCAGTGGACTCCCCGTGGACGCGAAAAAGGTCGTCGTCCGCGGGAACGAACTCGCCGAGAGCCGGGACAAGCTCCAGCAGGCAGTCCGCACGTCGTCCTTCCTCGACAAGCTGCTCGTAGCCGATCCCCGCGATCACTCCGGACTCCCTCGCTCTCACGACGGGAAGAGAGTCCACCTCGGAGTCGAGAGCCGGCCCCTTGTCCGGATAACGCCGGTCGAGCACCACACGCGTCTCGTCGCCGACGAGTTCGATCAGCGCCGAAACGCGGAGTGCCTGGCCGATGTGTTGCACATATACGACGAGGACCGCGATGCTCGCGAGAACGAGGACGAACGCCGTCACGACCGCGACGCCTGGCACATTGCCCGTGCCGTCGCCGTTGATCGTCACCTCGCGCAGCGCGAGGATGGCGTGGACGAAGGTCGCGACGAACAGGCCGATCGCCAGCTGGCTCGGCTTGTCCCGCAGAATGCGCTGCACGATGCGAGGAGAAAACTGACCCATGGCGAGCTGAACGACAACCATCGTGATCGTGAGAACGAGCGCGGTCAGGCTCACCATCGAGGCGGCAACGGTCGAAAGGACGGCAGCCGCAGCATCCGGACCGCCGACGAGACGAGTGGGAAGCGCCTCGTAGTCGAAGTAGCGGTCGACAGCGATCGTCCCGAACGAGAGAGCCGCCCCGGCAAGCACGCACAGCACCGGCACGAGCCAGAGGCTCGACTTCAGATGCATGAACAACTTGGCGCGCCTCACGCGACTCCCCGGACGTCGTACCCTCTGAACGCGCCGCCGAACCACAGCGAACTGCAACGCAAGTGCGCGACCGCGCCGCTACCAGCGCCCATGCTGTGCACCAGCACGACGACTGGTGCCTCGCCGTTCGCGGTGAATCGCCGGCACGAATGCCTCCGACGAGCCGGAAGCGGCCCTCGAGCCGTGCAGGTGCGCTTCGGTAGAGCAGCCGGCGGACGATGCCTGTTTCCGAAGAAGGAAGCCTCACGCTCAGGTCCTGGGGCGTGTCAGGCCTTGACTGGAGCCTGGATCTCGTGCTGTGCGGGCTCGCCGCGCCGCAACTCTCGGCTGCGCTCGGCTTCGGCGTTGGTCTCGGCTCCGAGCAAGAGCGCGGCCGAGGACAGCCAGAGCCAGACGAGCATGATGACGACCCCGGCGAGCGTGCCCCAGGCCTTGTTGTAGGACCCGAACATGCTCACGTACGCGGCGAAGAGGCCCGAGGCGGCGAGCCAGATCAGGACGGCGACGACCGCGCCCGGCGTGATGAAGGAGAATTTCGGATGGTCGACGTTCGGGCCGAGGTAGAGAATGCCCGCGAAAGCGACGAGTAGCCCGGCGATGAGAATGGGCCACTGTGCGGCCCACCAGAGCCAACTGAGGAGGCTCTCCAACCCGACAGCCCCGCCGACCCAGCCTGAGAGCTCCGGGCCCAGCACGAGCAGTCCGAACGACAGGCCGAACGCCACCAGCGCCAGCACGAACATCGCGAGGGCGGTGAGCCGCTTCCTGAGAAAGCCGCGCGTCTCCTCGCGCTCGTACATCCGGTTGAGCGCCGTCATCACGGTCGTCATCGCGCCCGTTGCTGTCCAGATCGCGATAACGGCGCCTACTGCGATCATCGCGATGCCGCCGGCCTGATTCTCGGTCGCGCGCGTGAGGCTGTCCTCGATGAGCGTAACGGCTTCCGACGGCACGACTGTCGCGATCTTGGACAGCACCGTGTCGACAGCCTCCGGCCCGGCCAGCACGCTGAAGAGGCCAAGCGAGAGGAGGAGCAGCGCCGGAATCGCCAGAAACGTGGAGTACGCGATCGCCCCGGCGAAGGTGGTCAGGTCGTCATCGAGGGCCTCTTTGCCGGCGCGCTTGACGATGGCGACGTAGTCCCGCCGCGAGAGGTCGCGCAGGCCTGGGTCGTGCAGGCGCTCCTCCGTTAGCTCGGGCTGGGGCTGCGGCGCCTCGACTTCGCTTCCGGCCTCTGTTGGGCTCTCGCGGCCACGCTTGGGCTTGGTGCTCATGCCGCGCTTGTTCCCTGCGGCCGCCCGTCGAAACGTCGGATCGCGATCGAGGGGGGCCGCGAGATTGGTTCGCCGGAATGGGGTAGCCATAGGGCACACCTACCAAGGAGGCCCTATGGCTGATGAAGACGTTACACGACTGCCGGACGCGTGAGATAGGGCGCACGGCCCGGCGATGCGTATGCGCGTCGTGCCCGGGCGTGGCTGGGCGCCTGCCGAATTCACTGGCTACCCATGGAAGCCGCGTTCACTGCCTACCCATGGAAGCCGCGTCCACTGGCTTCCCGTGAAAGCCAATGCAGTCGTAGTTCGAGTCGTTGGACACAGAGACCAAGGAGAGACGATGAGCGAAGCATCCGGTGAGTCGGCGAGCGCTGTCCGCGAGACGATGGGTCAGGCGCTCGAGAAGAGCAAGGACACGGCCCAACAGGGCGTCGAGAAAGCAAAGGAGGCCGCAGGCAAGGCCCGTGGCGTGGTTGCCCAGCAGCTCGACGAGCGCTCGACCGTGGCCGGCGAGCGCGTGAGCGGATTGGCCCAGGCGGCGCAGCGCGTTGCCGGTGAGCTGCGCGGAGAAGGTGACCAGGAGACCGCAAAGCTGGCCGAAGCGGCCGCGGACAGGGCGGAGAGGCTGAGCGGGTACCTTCGTGACTCAGACGGAGACAGGTTCCTGCGGGATATCGAAGGCTTCGCTCGACGGAGGCCTATGGTGGCTGCCACTGCCGGCTTCCTCGTCGGGCTGGCGGCGTCGCGTTTCCTGAAGGCCTCGGCCGAGCGACGCGCGTTCTCCACGAACGGCGACGCCGAAAGCACCGAGAGGCGCTACAGCACGCACCAGGCCGCTCCGCAGCAGTACTTCGGCCCCGCAGAAGCGGGGTACTGATGGCCTACGAGCAGCACAACGGTCTTCGGGAGCAACCGCTGGGGGAGCTTCTCAAGCGGCTCTCGAATCAGGTGTCGACGCTCGCCCGACAGGAGGTCGAGTTGGCCAAGGCCGAGCTCGCCGCCAAGGGCCGCGTCTTTGGCCGGGCGGCGGGTTTCTTCGGTGCCGCCGCGCTCCTTGCCCTTTGCGGGTTCGGTGCGCTGACGGCGCTGTTGATTCTCGTGCTGGACGAGGCCATGCCGGCATGGGCCGCCGCATTGGTCGTGACGGTCCTCATGTCGGCCCTCGCAGGAGCCTTCGCGCTGCTCGGAAAGCAGCGCCTCGAAGAGGCCGGCGGGCCTGTCCCGAAGGAAACCATCGAAAGCACAAAGGAGGACGTGAAGTGGGCGAAAACCCAACTGCAATCAGGCAGGAGATAGCCGAAACACGGGAAGAGATGGGCGAGACGATGGAAGCGATCGGCTACAAGACCGACGTGAGCGCCCGGGCCGGCGACTACGTCTCCGACAAGAAGGACACGGTGACCGGCGCCGTCTCGGGCGCCAAGGACAGCGTGTCCTCGGCAGTCTCCGCGTCGTGCCCAGCCGCGAGGGCATCAAGCACCAATCGCAGCGCGTCGCCAACGGCGCCCGAGCCAACCCGATCGGCTTGGCCGTGGGCTCCGCGGCCGTCGGTTTCCTCGTCGGGCTGGTCGTGCCCTCGACGCGGGTCGAAGACGAGCGGATCGGCGACGTGGCGGATCGAATGAAGGACAAGATCTCCGACGCCGGCCACGAGGCGCTGGATCGGGGTCGCACGGTTGCTCAGGAAGCCAAGGACGCCGCGGTCGAGACAGCCCGCGAGCGAGGCGGGCAGGAAACACAGGACCTCAAGGACAGCCTCAGCGGCCGCGAGAGCTCCGACTCGCAGGCGGACAGCTGGACTCGCATAGCCAATCCGAAAGGGCCTCCGCCGGGCCACCGAGCCTAAACAGCGATGGAAGGCCGTGGCAGAGCGGCGGGAGGCGGGTATGCCTTCCGCCGATTTGCCCGCACCACCCGCTAGAGCAGGATCACCAAGATCATGATCAGTCCAATGCGGCCCACACTCTCCGCCACTGGTGAGCCCCGCTACCGGTTGCTCACCCCGGCCGGTGAGGTCGTTAGCGACGATCTCCGCGGCGCGGCAGCGGCCTTGAACATCGGCACGCGGCTCACCCACGCCGACGGTCGAGTCTTTGTCGTGGTGGCAGTGAGCGAGCCACGTAACGGCACCGTCGAGATAACGGTGGAACGGGTAGAAGGTGGCGGCCCGTGATCACCTGTTGGCGGCCGTAGGTGATTTCCCTCTTGACGTTGGCACGAGGCTCGGGTCCAGGGAGCCGGGGTTCCCGCTCGCCACATACTCGCGTGTCCCGACGTCGGGACACGAAGCCAGCGCCGAGAGCTGGGGCGGTACCGTCCGGGTTCGGCGTCGGCCTTGCCCGGCCGCCCGACGGCGCGACGCGGGCGCCGGGACGGGCTGGCCTCGTCGGGAACAGTCCCAATGTGCGCTTCGCGGGGGCTGGCGGTCCGGCGTGACGGTATTGGCTTGGGGGTTAGGAGAAGAGTGTCATCTCGTTGGCAAACGTGTCGCCGAGGACGAAGCCATCGGGTGTGATGCTGAACTCATGGATGCGTGGATCGTTGCGACTAGCCCGGGTTTTCAGGATGGTGATTGCTCGCTTCAGCTCCGAGCCGGCGTGGAGGTACTGGAGAATGACCACGTTGTCTGCGAGATGGGAGACACCGAAGTCCGATAGTCGACTGATGCGAAACAGTTCGGTCAGTTCGGAGGCGATCAGGACGCTGACCCCGGCACGCGCGAAGCGTTGTATGAGGGAGTAGATGTACTCGCGGAACCTTATTGGGTCACGGGCGGAAAACTGGAGGTCGTCGAGGCTGTCGATGAACACTCGCTTGGCACCGATGCGCTCGACCGCTGCGAGCAGGTCATACACCCACTCATCGATGTAGACGTCGGTAGGAGCGCGATACATCAGCTCGACCCGGGAGCCCTCGTACGACCATCCGAAAGACGCCGCGACGCGGCTGAGTTGGCTGGGGTTCTCTTGCATGGTTGCGTGGATGCCTGGCTCGCCGACGGCATCGCCGGCGAACAGGAAGTGCAGGCCGAGCAGCGTCTTTCCGGCGCCGGATGGGCCAGCGACCAGAGTTGCGGAGCCTGCCCAGTAGCCGTCTTCGAGCAACGCGTCGAGCGCCGGTACGCCGGTCGACGATCGCCCTCGGTCGAGCTCGTAGCCTGCCGGCGAAGAAGCGTCGGCGAGACGCGGGAACACGCGCATGCCGTCGCTAGAGAGACGATAGGCGTGCTGGCCGCTCATGAACGAGCTGCCCGTAGCTTGAGAACCTCGAAGTAGCGCGCGCTCCTCTCCGCAGTCCCATTGCCCGCCAGCGAGATAACACCATCAGCGACGGCGAACTCTGGTGCGGTGGCCACGTCGTCGAGCGCATACTCGCCCAGCCAAAACGATGTGACCGGGAAGGCGGACAGGCGTCCGGCCAAGCCGTGCAGGAACTGCGCACTCCCCTTCTCCGTCCGCAAAGGGGCGAAGCGCCTTGAAACTATCGATGCATATCAAGGCGGGACGCTTCTCTCGAACAGTTTCATCGATCCTTTGCAGCGCGGCCGCCGGCCCCCTTGGCGAGCGCTTCGCCGAGATCCGCGAAGACGATCCTCGAGCCGATCGCGGTCGTGTCGAAGTACGAGAGCGTCTGGCCGTAGCGCAGAATCTTCTCGAACGGCTCCGACACCGTGGTGAAATACACTGCCGGCGCCTCGGATGTGGCATTGCCGAAGATATATTGCTGGGCGAGGATCGTCTTGCCGGTGCCGGGGAGGCCCATGAGCACATAGATGCCGTGCGCCGGCAGGCCCCCACTCACTACCGCATCGAGTCCGGGCTCGCCGCTGGCGATGCGCCCACTCATCCGGCAAGCATAGGCCGACGTAGAACGGTGCTCGACCCGACTAGGTCGCGCACGGTCGAGATCAGCTGAAGCGGATCGAGCGGTTTCGCCAAGAACGCATCGGCGCCCGCCGCGAAGGCGGCCTCGCTGACCTCCAGCGTGGAAACCACGACCACCGGGATGTCCCGGACAGCCTTGAGGGACCGGCACAACGCCAGGCCGCCCGAGCCGCCGTCGATCAGGAACTCGATCACGGCGAGCGCGTAGGCCCGTTGCTCCGCTTTCGCCCCGCGGCGCCAGCACCGAGCGCCAAGTCAACGTCGAAGCCCTCTGTGCGCAAGAAGTACTCGGCTAGCTCCGCCGCGAAGCGGTCACGCTCTGCAAGCAGAATCAGCAGCCGTCCGCTCGGCGCCTCCGCAAGCTCATCGGCGCCCACATCTCGCCGGTCGAGCAACAGCCGGTGCGCCTCGGCCGCCTGAAAGCCCTCCTCCAAACGATCAGCCACGAACCGAAGCTGCTCAACGTCGCTTCGCGAGTACAGGCGCTGGCCACCCGGGCTGCGCTGCGGCAGCACCACGCCGTAGCGAGCTTCCCACGAACGCAAGGTCGTTACCGGCACACCCAGCATCCGCGCCACCGCACCAATCGAGTAGAGCGCAGGCGTCATCGCCGGGAATTCTACACACTCTGTAGGCGAGTCTCTCGCAAAAACTATGCGATAGCTCTAGCAGACTTGCATATCATGGCCGAGACGAGAGGATACCTCACTCAAAGCTACTCATGACATCGGCAGATCCATTCCATCAGCAGCATCATCGGGCGTGTCGTCGTTGAGCGAGCGGACGACCAGGTCGCCTGTGTCGCGCTGCAGGGTGAGCACGACTGGGCAAATGCCCATGCTGTGCGCCACACCTGTTGGAGCTTGCCGCCGAGCACGTCTCTGTCGTACTCGACCTCGAAGCCACAGAGTTCATGGACTCATCCATCATCCACGCGATCTATCAAGGGCATGACGCGCTGACCAGCAACGGATGCCGGCTCATTCTGCGACTCGGCACAACGTCCGTCATCAGACGCGTGCTAGAGATCACCCAACTTCTCGACGCCTTACCCCACACCGACTCGCGCGACACGGCCATCCGACTCGCAAACCAAGAGCCGGCACCTCCTCAGACAGCCGTCACCGGCTAAGCGGGGCGGGCAGGCGCTGAGCAGCTCTCGATTGCATCCCGGTACCCGTCAACGGGGGAATACCTAAGTCCCAACCCCAGCGGGCAGGGCCTTCGTATGCGTGCGTCTAGCCTAGGCTCTCAAGCGACCAGGGCCCTGTCTTGTAGGGGGCTTGTATCGGGAACGATGGCGCGTCCGCGGCCGGGCGTGGTGAGCGATATCTCCGGTCGGCGAGCGCTTCCGCTGCCGCGACCACTCGAGCCATCGATTGAACCATCGGAGCGCGGTCGAGAAGCCCCTCACGCGCCGAGCAGATGACTGCCCACGGATTGGTCGGCGACCGAGCTCAAGCGGTCGCGCGCGTACAAAACTCGGTCCACGTGGCGCCGGCGTAGCCGCCCGACACATGGTGCGCCAAGCGCTACTTGCGCTCGCACACCGCGACGCTGGGGTCCGGGTCGTGGTGGATCCCACCTCGATCTGCACCTTCTCATCGGGGTAACGACGCTTAACCGCCTCAGCGAACGACCGCACCACCGTTCTTTGCGTCTCTTGCGCGGTGCTCCGGCGATGCCTGCGGTTCTCAGGTGGTCGTTCGCAAGGCGCCGCAGCAGCGAGATGTTGCTGGGGCGGGCATCAAGGCAGACGTAGAAATCTATTGTGTCCATGCGGGCGGGCGCGTTCGCCGCCTAGCCGGTCGGCTTTTGCTGTTACCAGTCGCGGAAGCCGGTACCGCCAGGCCCGTAGTAGCTGCCGAGGCGTTCGAGAAACCCGGCGTCGCGGTAGCTGTTCTCCTCGAACTCGGGCGCGTTCTTGATCTCGTCCTTCGTCCGATGGACATACACCTTTTCCTCGTCGAGGTCGACTCGGTCGATGACGCCTGCCGGTAGCATCACCTTCTTGCCGAAGATCCAAGGGCCGGTATCGACGACGCACGTAGCTGGGAACTGACGTCGTAGGTCGCCTCGTCGACCTTGCCGATCGAGCCGTCAAGCGCCTCAACGCCAAACCCGACGATGTCACGCCGCGCCGAGCTATCGGCCAGACCGCTCTCAACCCGGTACGTCCACAGATCATATCCCGCTGCCATTACAATCTCCCTCTTAAAGCAGAATCACCAGCAAAACGATCGAGAAGAATCAGACCGAGCAAGCCCACGCCGATATACATGGATCCTCCTTTTCAGTACCCACATCTCTTACCCGCCGGCGCGCCTGGCCGAAACCCGATCGCATCGGTATCGGTGCTTAACCCGCGGCGGCGCCTTCGCAACCCCGCCAATGAATCTCGCGACAGGATCCGTTCGCTCACGTGTTGGAAGGGACGCGGAGGAGCGAGGAGCTGAAACCCGTGCTTCTTCATGCGGTTCCCTACCTCAGCACGGGGTCGATAGTCACCGTCTGGTCGCCGTTTGAGCAGGTGCCGAGGTTTGTCGCCGGGATCGTCCCGCGCTTGGGCACGCCCGCCCCGTTAGCCGATGATGTCGCCGCAGGCGACATAGACGTCGGCCTCCGCATCCGACCGCCGGGGACGTCGATCCGCGTGATCCGGCCGTCCTCCCACCTGCGCCGAGCTCGACCCGACGCCTGCCTTTCCGCTCGAGTCGGTCGTGAACGGCACCTCGGAGACTGACGTGGACGTGTCGCTCCAAGACCTGCTGGACGCGGTGGACGGCTATGCGATCAACGTCCATCAGCTGCCTTCACGGGCGCCGAGGAGATCAACGAGCGCGGCCAGGTCGTCGGAACCTACGGCGACGACCCCGCCACGGTCGCGACCCGCGGGTACCTGCTCGACAGGGGGACGTTCCGCACGTTCGCCGCGCCCGGCGGGCCGGTCACGCAGGTGTTCGGGCTCACCAACCGCGGCCAGATCGCGGGCTACGTCGCCGCCGACGCAGCTGAACGACGCGCACGGCTTCGTGCTCGCCAGAGGCATCGACGGCCCGTTCACCCCGATCGACGTCCCCGGCGCACTTCGGACGATCGCGCTCGGGATCAACGACAGCGGCCAAGTCGTCGGCACCTACGAGCGCCCGGCGCCTCGACGGGTGCCCGCCGAGCGGGCGCGCAGCCGTTCACGAAACTGGCCGCTCTCCTTCGGGGTTCGAGATGAGGGGCTTGACCGAACGGGGGTCGAGCATGACGCGTCGCCGAAGAGGCGATTCGCTCCTGCGCATGCTGGCGGCCGTCGCCGCGCTCGTCGCAATCGCGGCCCTCGCCGCCTCCGCGTCTGTAGCCGACGCGGCGCGGCAGCCGAGGCGCTGGTCGAGCGCCTCGGCCCGAGCCTCGGCGGCGGTCTCGGCATGGCGGCGGATCGCCGCAGACCCGCGCCCTCCGCAAGCGCCGCCAACGTGCTGTTGCGTCACGGACGGTTCAGGCCGCTCGAGGACGTGCCGGGAGCCACCTCCACGGCGTACGCCGGCCTGAACGACCGCGGCCAGGCGGTGGGCAGCTATCTCGATGCGAACGGTGCCCTCTTGCACGGCCTCCTGCGCGAGCGGGACGGCCGCACGAGGACGATCGACCCGCCCGTGCCCAGTTCACGATCGTCTACGACATCAACAACCGCGGCCAGATGGTCGGCACCTACATCGAGGCGGGCGCCGTTCCCGACGCGACGGGCTACGCTCCACCCGGCACCCAGCACGCCTTCCTCTGGGACAAGGCAAGGTCACGATCGTCGACCCGCCGGACACCGTGTACGCGCCCAACGCCTACGGGATCGACGACCGGGGCAGGATCGTCGGCGTGAGTCTCAACGCGAACCTGAGGCAAACCGGCTACCTGCGCCATCCCGACGGCACCTACACGAAGCTCGACCCGCCCGGCGCGGCCGAGAACAAGGCGCTCGGCGTCAACGAGCGCGGCCAGGTCGTCGGCGTCTACCTCGACGACGGCGTCGTGGCGAACGCCGACGGGCTCTATCCGCCGGGAACCATCCACGGCTACATGTGGGACAACGGCCGTTACACCCGCCTCGACGTCCCCGGCTCCGGCGCCACATCCGCGGTCAAGATCGACAGGCGCGGCCGCATCGTCGGCGAGGTGAAGGACGCGGCCGGAGCGATCCACGGCTTTCTCCTCGAGCGCGGCCGCTACACGGTCCTCGACCACCCCGCGCAGCACGACCGACAGCATCGCCCTCGACATCACGGAGCGCGACGAGATCCTGCTCCAGTCGCCGGAGATGTTCGGCGTCGTCGGCAGCGTCGCCTGAGCCGGTGCTGGCCTGCGTCCCTCCCGGTCGGCTTCGCGGACTCGCCGCGCAGCTGCACACGGTGCTGCCCGCCGGCAGCTCGGCCGTCGGCTCGCCGCGAACCCCCTGCAAGCGCACACGGTCTCGCATCATGAAGGGGACGAAATGACTCCGGCAACCGCACAGCCATCAGTTGTTGGGGCATCGTGGCCCTCGCGGGCGCCCCGCTCACAGGCCGCAGAGCCGCCACCGTCAGCTGCATGGCGGACAACCCCGCCGAGCCGCTCGGCCCCCGTTTCCTCCTCGACCGAGGCAAGTTCACCACGATCGAGCACCCGCATGGGCCCTTCGAGACCCAGCCCCTGAGAGGTCGCTCGCCGGGTACTACGTCGAGGTGTCTCGTAAGTGCCGAGCACGCGGTCGCTGGCCCCACCGCAGTCGTGGGTAGCATCTGCCCGCGTGGAGGCAAGAGTTCGCACCGGAGGATGTCTCTGCGGGGCGGTCCGCTACAGCGTTCGCGGTGACCCTGTGCATGTCCGGCGTTGCCATTGCACAGGCTGCAGAAAGGAGTCCGGCAGTGCGTTCACTGTGTATGCGCACTGGCCCGTCGAGGCGTTCGAGATGAGCGGCGAGATCTCGAGCTATGACGGTCGCGGCTTCTGCCCCCAGCTGTGGGTCTCGGCTGCTTGACACAGCCGACCCCGGCGACACGCTCATCGAGATTCGGGTCGGAAGTCTGGATGAGGCGCCCTTCGAGCTGCTGCCCGAAGACGAGATCTGGGTGAAGCGGCGCGAGAGCTGGATACCGCCGGTCGAGGGCGCAGCACAGCACGACGAGCGCGCAGCGCAGCACGACGAGAACTAGCAGCCCACTCGCTCGGCGGCCGCGGTGCCGTGGCGGTATCAATCTCAGGGGGACATTCCCGAACGCTGGCCCACGGGGTGATGTTGTCCCTGAGCAACGGCGGCGCGCGACGCGCGGGCCTGGCCGTCGGCAGCGGCCTTCTCCTGGAGGCCCTGCTAGGAGGGGCAGTGGAAGCGCTCTACGCGGACTCGCTCGCGGCCATGTTTCTCTTGACTACCTCCGTCGTCTTGGCCGCCTCATCGGTTGGGCTGAACGAGACAACCTCGCTTCCGTCGAACAGCACGGGCGTGTGTCCCGGCGGGGCGTAGTACGCGTCGCCGGCCTCGTACGTCTCGTCCCGGTCAGCAAACCGGAACGTGATCTTGCCCTTGATCACATATCCCCAGTGCGGACACTGGCATCGATCATCAGGGAGTCCTTGGAAGACCGGTGCGGGATCCATGTCTGCCATATAGGACTCGAAGGCAACCGTGTAGCCATCAAGCTCCTCTGAGCGGGCAGCAAGGATTCCCTCCACCAACTCGACCTGCGAGGCGCTCGCTTTGGAAACCTTCGGCATCTGCGACCTCCCTCAACAGCCTCGTCGACTCGTCAACAGCCGAAGCAGCATACGCACCCTGCGAGCTTCAACCCAGAGCGATCGGGTCGGCCTCGCTGGGTGGCTGAACCTCGACCGAGCCGCCCTTCTAAAGACCCGCGACGAAGAGCTGCTACGAACGAGAGCGACCGCTCGTGTTCCGCGCCGCTGCTCTTGGAGCGTCAAGATGAGCGTGTTCGCGCCCAATCTTTACGAGGGGATGTCCGTGAACGCAGCCGACCACCACAGCATGTACCTGGCCAGAGCGGTCGCCGCGCTGACGCCCGAGGGGCGCAAGCGCGTCGATGAGCTCCTCGACCAGCTCGCGGTTGCCGGGCGCAGCCACGAGTGGGTCGTCCGCTTCGCCATGGCCCGTGAGGCCGAGGCGGACGCCGGCCAGACGGACGCCTCGGCGGGCGAGGAGCCGGCGGATAGGCTCAGCGAGGAGGAACTCGAGATCGTGACCGCCGGCTTCATGACGATTCGCGACCAGGAGCCGCTCGACGACGTTGCCGACTGGGCGAACGCGGTGCTGGCGCTGCTGGCGGACGAGCGCGGGTAGCTCGAGGAGGCGGATAGGGCCCCGGCCCCCGACCCGAGCTCGTGCCCAAGGCAAGAGGGAGAGGGTCGCCTACAGTCGCGTTTTCAGGGCGAGCACGTCGGCGACATAGGCTTTCGTTTGCGGGAGCATGCCGATCGCCCGGAGGGATCTGGGGCCTTGGTAATAGCCGGCCAGAGCGAGCCGCTCGTTGCCGCGAAACTGGTGGAGGAGCTGACGCAGGAACGCGACGCCGATGCGAATGTTCCCGTCCGTTGTGCGCGCGACCCGGGCGCCGATGAGGACGTCCTGGACGTAAGCCCAGGTGGCGGGCATCACCTGCATCACGCCCCGTGCCCCGGTGCGGGAGACCACATCGGCTTGGAAGCCGGACTCCATCCACGCCAGGGCTCGCACCAATTGCCGATCGACGCCGTAGTACGCAGACCAGCGGTCGATCGAACGCCGTACCGATTCGTGCGGCGCAGCACGGCTGCGCACGGGCGCGTGTCGAGGAAGCTCGAGCGTGATCCCGGCGAGGAGCGTGCCGTTTGGGTTGAGGCCGTTATGGCGCGCCAACTCGGCCACGGTCGTGCCGAACCGCGTCGACAGTCCCCAAAGAGTGTCACCAAGCTTGACCTCGTACCGGCCCGCGCTCGAGGAAGGGACCCGTAGCCGCGTGCCCGCGTAGAGCACGCCGTTCGGGTCGAGACCGTTCACGCGGGCCAGCGCTCCTGCGGTCGTCCCGAACCGAACCGCGATTCCCGACAGAGTATTGCCCGGCCGCACCAGCACAGACGAGGCCGAGGCAGAAGACGCCAAAACGAGCGCCACCAGCGCCGCGACTACGACGCGGCGGTAGGCCATAAACATGCAAGTTCCCTTCGACGGAGGCCAAGGTCCTTCGAGCCGACCCACGCCTCTCCTGCGGCCGCTAGCCGCCATGGCGCAGCACGACCTCGCATGCGCCAGCGCCGTGGCCGCCGGGCCGGCCCGGCCTGGCGGGCGGTCGGTCGCACGCCGAGGAGGCGGTGGAGCCCCGTCCCGTCCCTCCGGATGGCGGCGACCGGTAGGCCGAATCCGTCCTCGCAGGATCGTGACGAATGCGCAGACGAGCACCGTGCGGCGGAAAGCAGTAATGGGATACGTTGAGCGTCTATGGCCCTCGCCGTCTTAGTCGCCGTCGACGACGATCCGCACGTCCTCGAAGAGGTCGAGACTCAGCTCGTCCAACGCTATGGCCGTGACTACCGGGTTGAGTGTCTGCGGGATCCGGATGAGGCGCTGCGGAAGCTGACGGAGCTGAGAGACGCCGCCGCGGACGTGGCGCTCGTGCTGGCTGGGCAGTCGTTCTCGGAGACGACCTGCGGTGAGCTGTTCGATCAGGTACGTCAGTTGCACCCACACGCAAAGCGCGCGCTACTGGTCGAGGCCAATGCCTGGACGTACGAGCCTACGGCTCAGGCGATCCGATCTTCGATGGCTCTTGGGCGCATCGACCACTACGTGCTCAGGCCGGTGGCTCCTCAGGATGAGGTGTTCCACGAGGCTGTTTCGGATTTCCTGCTCGAGTGGGCGCTGGAGCGCTGCCGGGTTCCACAGACGGTCCACATTGTCGGCGAGGCATGGTCGGGCAGGGCGTATGAGCTCAGGGAGGTCTTCGCGCGCTGCGTGGTCCCGCACGCGTTCTATCTGGCGGACTCGGAGCAGGGGCGCGAGTTCGTCGCCAGTGCGGGGCCTGACGCAAGGCTACCGCTCATGGTTCTTCCGGACGGCAGCGTCCTCAGCGACCCCTCGAATGCCGAGATCGCCGAAGCAGCCGGCGCGCCGAGCGCTCTCCAGGAGCAGACGTTCGAGGTCGTGATCGTCGGCTCAGGGCCGGCAGGCCTGTCCGCGGCCGTCTACGGCGCCTCCGAGGGACTACGCGTCCTCGTGGTTGACGCAGGTGGCATCGGCGGGCAGGCGAGGTCCAGCCCGCTGATCCGCAACTACCTCGGCTTCGGCAAGGGCGTCAGCGGCAGCCGTCTTGCCGCGGAGGCCCACCAGCAGGCAGCATCGCTCGGAGCGAGCTTCCTGTTCATGCATCGAGTAACGGCGCTCACTCGCTCGGACGGATGGCTCCACGTCTCACTCTCGGATGGGCGCCGCATAGGCGCGAGCGCCGTGATCCTCGCCACCGGAGCAAGCTACCGACGTCTCGGGATAGCCTCACTGGAGGCGCTGAACGGCGCCGGCGTTTTCTACGGTGGACCCAGCTCTGAGGCTCCCTGGCTCAGCGGGAAGAACGTGTACGTCGTCGGTGGCGGCAACTCCGCCGGGCAGGCGGCACTCCACCTTGCGCGCTTCGCCGGACGCGTTACCGTCGTGGTGCGCGCCCAGACGCTCGAGGCTGGAATGTCGCACTACCTCATCCAGGCAGTCGAGGCGGCGCCGAACATTACGGTGCGCACCGATACCGCCGTCGTTGGCGGGGGAGGCGAGGGACACCTACAGCAGCTCGTGCTACGCGACGACGCCGGCCAAGACACCACGGTCGCGGCAGACGCGCTGTTCGTTCTGATCGGCGCCCGCCCGCAAACCGAATGGCTACCGGCAGACATAGCTCGAGACGAGTACGGGTTCCTCGTCACCGGTGAGGACGTCACGGCAGAAGACTGGCCGCTCGAGCGCCGACCGCTCTCACTCGAAACCAGCATGCCGTGCGTCTTCGCGGCCGGCGACGTGCGGCACGCGTCAATCAAACGGCTCGCCGCCGCTGCCGGAGAGGGCTCGATCGCCATCCAACTCGTTCAGCGGCTCGTCGCCGACGGGCAGCTGCATCCGCCGCCGGGGACGGACGTGGCGATGCTCCGGGCGAGCACCGTGCCGCGTTCGGCGTCAGCCCGAAGTCGGTGATCGAATTGCGCGTCGATCGGCGGCTGAGGCCCGACCCGTCAGAAACTTTGCCGCGGCCGACGGGTTGCATGCGTCACAACACACCTCCGCGCGAGCGGCCCGTTCCTTCTGTCCGAAAACCCGCTCGATCAGTCGAACGGCCAGATCGCGAGCGTCGGACCAGGCTTGATCTGCTTGAACGTTGATGTGATCCCTCCGTTGCGCCCCCAGGGTGACCCGACCACCCAGGACGTGTCCTTTCGATCCTATCGACCCGCTCGTTAGGGAACTGAAGGCCTGCTCCTTGTTTCAGGATCACCACTGAAAGCGTTGATCCCGCGCGTCCTACGGCGCGTCGATGAACGCGTGCAACGACAGGCGTTGGTGGCGGATGGGACGGCCGTCAAGAGTGGTCTTTCGCGACGCAACTCGAACTGGTCAAGCACTGCCTGAACGAGGCGACTTTGCTGACCCGGGTCACTGGTCCGAGCCAATTAGGGCCTTTCGGTCCCGGCCCGTTGGCCCTCCCGAGAATGATCGGCAAGGGCGTCGAGCCTGGCGCCAGCGGCGACCTCGGAGCCCGCGCGAGGCGGCCGTCGCGCTGGTCGATCTTCTTCACCAACGTGCGATGTAGAGGGCGAGCTCGAAGATCGTCCGTGGCCGGGTGCTATCCGGGTCGCTTGACGGCCGCCGGCGCCTCACACTAGATTGGCGCGACCGCCGGGTGCCGGAGGCGACAGCGGCCGCCAGTCTGTCGGCGGTCTGGCCACTGACGCGTGAAGGAGGTCTCATGGCGGTTACCGTCTTCATCACCTACGATCTCGCCCCCGGCGTCACGAAGGACCACTACTGGCAGTGGTCTCGCGAGATCGACCAGCCGCTGGCGTCACGCCAGCCGGGAGTGCTCAGCTACGAGATCGTCTGGATCGACGGTACGGGGACCGGCGAGACGCCGGGTCAGGTTGTCGAGGTGATCGAGGCGGAGAGCTGGGAAGCCTGGCAGAAGGTCAACGAGTACCCCGAGATGCAGGCCGCCGTCGCCTCGTTCTTCGAGATTGCCGAGAAGTCGTCGATCCGCGTGTTCTACGGAACGAGGATCGAGCGGTAGTCACGCGACGCCACCTGGGCCCGACCCAGCAGTGCGCGAGCGCCGCGGTCCGTCCGAGGCGTCACGCGACGGGATGAACGGCTAGAGGGAAGTGACGTTGCGATAGCCCGGGCCGGCGAAGCGTGCGAGCGGGTCGATCTCGGCCCAGGCGTGGGTAATGCCGTTGCGGCTGATGCCGAAGTGGTTCGTGAGGCTTTGGACGAGCGGAAGGCCTCGGCCTCCCGGGACACTGCTGGTCGGGAACGTGAAGCCGGTGCCGTGGTCGCGGACGTCGATGCGGACGCGTGTCCCATTCGCGCCTACGGCGACGCTGATGGAGTCCCCTTTGCCCAGGTCGGAGTGGAGGACGGCGTTGGCGACGAGCTCGGTGACGACGAGCTTGAGCGTGTCCCGGGTGTACGGGTCGAGGCCGTCGAGATCGTCGAGCGCCGCGCGCACGAGCTTGAGCGACTCGGCGCGGCAGCAAACGTCGAGATTGAGCGAGCTGGCCACGGGGCCTCCTCTACGTCGCTGACCCGTACGTGGCTCGTTCCCGCCCGCTTGGTTGCACGAAACATCGCACTGCCGCCGTGTCGACCGCCCAGGTCGCCCCGGCTCGTCGGCGCTCAGGCGCTCGACTCGTCGAGCAGCTGCAGCAGCTCGTGAGCCGCCAGCTCGATCTCCTTGTGGCGCCACTCGGCAGCTCGATAGTGGCACGCGATCAGGCCTGTCCGGTGGAGGCGACGGAAGTCTCCGTAGACGAAGGCGTAGCGTGCCTTCGTCTCGTCGGTCGCGCCGTGGGTGAGGCCGAGGTGCCACTCCGCGTACTCCTCCCAGGAGTGCGAGTCGAGAAACGCGTTCTCCGCCTTCGCCCTCGGCTGAGCCTCGCCCCAGTCGCTGTCGAGGACGTACTGGCGACCACGGATCAGCCGTCGCGCCCGAGCCACCGCCCGCCGGTTCACGGTGTAGGAGGCCACGCTTGCCTGTCAGCCGGCGGCGATGCCGGCCGTCGCGCCCCGGATCCACGTACCCTCCAGGGGCACGACAGCGATGAATGTGCGCCGTCCATTCCGATGTCTCTGTACCCGCCGAGCGCGGTCGTCAACCCGCCGCGGTAGACGAGACGGGCGAGATGTCGTTGGTGTCTACCGGTGCGCCTGTTGCGCGCAGCGGGCGCAGTACGTTGCGTAGCTTCGGAGATCCGTGTTGTCATCACCGTGCCGATAGACCTTGACGTTCACGGAAGAACGGCACCAGATACAGCGCCATCCATCCCGTCGGTAGACGGCCAACTCGAAGACCTGATCGGGATCCATGCTGCCCTCCAAATCGTCGCTTCACCCTCGTGACGGTCACCGCGGCCACCTTCTTCCACGTGACTGACAGCGTGATCACGGGCGCGCGTACGCCGTCGGCCGATCGCGAAGCCGACGTCGTCGTCATCGGCGGCGGTCTTTCCGGGGCCTCGATCGCCTACCACCTGGCGCTCAGAGGACGGCAGGTCGTGCTCGTCGAGCGTGATGGGCTGGCCGCGGGCGCGTCGGGAGCATCGACCGGATGGGCGACGGTGCACTTCGCCAGCTACATGCCGCAGTACCCGGAGAGCCACATGCGGCTGATGGCGAAGGGGCTCGAGCTGTTCGTCAAGCTGGCGGAGCCCCTCGCCGAGGAGATCGAATACAACCAGACCGGCGGCTTGAGCTTGATCTACGACGAGGAGGAGCTGGCAGAGAGCGAGCTTCTGGCCGGTCGGCTGAGCGCAGCCGGCATACCGGCCGACGTCATCCCGCGCGAGGACGTGCTCCGGCTCGAGCCTCATCTCGGCGGGCCGTTCGTCGCCGGGCTGCACAGCCCGCGCGAGGCGCTCGTCACGCCTCCGCTGCTCGTGCGGGAGCTCGCGCGCCGTGCTTCCGAGCACGGTGCCGAGATCCTGGTCGGGACGACGGTCATCGACGTCGACGTTCGAGACGGTGCCGTGACCGCGGTCGAGACGACCGCGGGCCGCATCCGGACCGGCGCGGTCGTGAACGCCGCGGGGCTCGACGCTGCGCGTGTCGGCGCGCTGGTCGGCATCGATGTGCCGCTCTACCCGAGCCGGGGCCAGCAGCTTCTGGTCAGCGCCTCACGGGGCCTGATCCGCGGAGCGGTGCACAATCCCGGCCTCGTGCGCCCGACCTCCGATGGCTACATCGTTGGCGGCTTGCGCGAGCAGTCGACCGATGCGAACGAGATGACGCTGTCGGGCGTCACCCGGCTGGCCGAGCACGCGATCGCGATGGTGCCGGGCCTGCGCGACGCTCGCGTGGTCGGGACCCTGCCGGGGGTTCGCCCGGTGCCGCTCGACGGGATGCCGATCTACGGCCCGGTGCCGGGAGTGCGCGGCTTCCACCTCGCTGTTCTCCACTTCGGGCTGACGCTGGTCGCGCTCACCGGGCGGGTGCTGACGAGCTACGTGCTCGGCGAGGAGCCCGAGGTCGACGTGAGCGGCTACCGATACGACCGCTTCGGTCGGGGCTACCCGTCGGGCGGGTTCTCGGCGCCGTAGCGGAGCAGCTCGCCGCCGTCGGCGTCCATCAGCACCAGCTCGCCGTCCTCCGTGCTCCATGCTGCGACCTGCTCGAACGCGGCGAGGTAGGCGAGCTCGACGGCGTCGGCGGGAGGCGCACAGGCCATCCTGGTCGTCGCGAGCACGCCGATCTCCAGCGTGTCTCCGTCCACGGTGTACGGCCCGTTGTAGCGATTACAGCCGGTCGACCCGCTGACTGTCTCCGCCTCGAAGGTCGCGTCTGGCGCGACCGCCTCCCAGCCGTCGACGTCGAGGCCCGCCTGGAGGACCCATGACCACGCCTTCGAGCGTGGCGGGATCCGAGGAGCTCCCGGCGTCCCCGCCGCACCCTGCGGCAAGCCCGAGCGCGAGCAGCAGCAGCGGAATCGGTAGGAGAACGGATCTCAATCGTCCCCACTGTACAGCCCGCCTGAGGCGGAGCCGCTGCCCGCGGCGCTGCCGATTGGCGAGCGGTAGGCTCCCGGCGAGCATACGACGCGCGACAGGAAGGGACCGACATGGCCGATGAGAACCGCAAGCTGCTCGCCGCGAGCTTCGATTCGCCCGACGGCGGAACCCGAGGGGCAGGCTCTGTCGGGGGCGCGTTCCCCGACAAGGTGGGAAACGCCGCCGTCCTCTTCGTCAAGCCGAACGGCGATGTGAAGTTCGTCGAGTCGAAGGACTGGGGCGCCGGCCGTGGCGCACTCCTCGGCGGGGTGATAGGGATCATCGGCGGGCCTATCGGGATGCTGGCAGGCGGCGGCATCGGCGCGCTCGCGTCCAAGCTCCGCGACGCTGGCTTCAAGAACGACCAGCTCGAGCAGCTCGGAAAGTCGCTCGGCCCGAACGGGTCGGCCACCGTGCTGGAGATCGCCGCCGACGCGGTGCCCACGGCCGAGCAGCTCCTCAAGACGCTCGGCGCCAAGGAGGTCGTGAGCGAGGATCTCGACTCGAGTGTCGCGGATCTCTTCCAGGACGACGCGGAGCCGGCGCCCGAGCCCGAGCCGGCAGCGGCACCGGGTACCGTCTAGCGGGCGACAGCGGGACTCCCGCAGGGAGCTGCCAGCCGTGCGCTACATGGTGATCGAGACGTTCCTGAAGGGCGCGAAGCCCGTGTACGAACGGGCGGCCGAGCAGGGTCGGATGTTGCCCGCGGGCCTCCGCTACGTCGATAGCTGGATCGACGCGCGCACGGTCGATCGCTGCTTCCAGCTGATGGAGACCGAAGACCCGAGCCTGTTCGATGCCTGGATCGCGGAGTGGCACGACCTGGCGGAGTTCGAGATCGTGCCGGTGATCGGCTCGGCGGACGCGGCTGCCCGAGTCGCCTGAGCGGGTTTACATCCCCATGCGATGTGGTAGCCCCATGTCTTGAGACATGCCGTGGAGCGCGCAACGCCGCCTCGAGCCTCCGAGGCGACGCCGCAAGGCTTTGGGCCGGATCGACTCTTGCAGGTTGGGAGCATGGGGAGGAGCCGGCTCGCGATATTGGGGATGCCACTGCGCGGCCTCGCCGCTGTCTCAGCGGTCGTAGCGACGCTCGTGCTGGCGGCGCCCGCGGCGGGCGCGACGGGTGTGCTGTCCGAGCAGCGCAGCGCGGAGGCGGCAATCCTCGAGCGGATCAACCAGGCGCGTGCGGCGAACGGTCTGCGTGCGCTTCGCCTGTCGATCCCTCTCGCGCGTGCGGCCGACGCGCACGGACGCTCGATGGTGGACAGCGGCTACTTCAGCCACACCTCAGGAGACGGCACGTCGATGGGGAGCCGCATCCAGCGCTTCTACCGGAGCAGCGGCTATCGGAGCTGGACGGTCGGTGAGACCTTGGCATGGCGCTCCCCCGGCGGAACGGCCGCAACCATCGTGACGTCGTGGCTCGCCAGCCCGGGCCACCGGCAGATCCTCCTGCACGGTTCGTTCCGGGAGGTCGGCATCGCCGCGATCCACTCCGGGCATGCGCCGGGCGTGTACGGGAGCCGCGAGGCGACCGTGTACGTCGCCGACTTCGGCGCCCGCTCCTGAACCGAGAGAAGGACGGAGTCAGGCGCGCCGCGGCTAGCCTTGCGCCGCATGGGCGCCAAGCAGTGGATCGCCCTCGCTGAGATCGTGCTCGGAAATCTCGCCTGGATCGCCGAGCTCGACATCGAGGGCTGGGTGGTCGCGACCGCGGCGATGTGCGCGGTCGGCGCCGTGATCTGGATCTTCGTCGGCCCCATGTGGCTCGTGATCGCCACCACCCTCTACCTCGTGCTGCTCGTCGGCGTCAAGCTTGCGGTCGACCGGGCCGATCGGGCTCGAGCCGCGAAACGCCGCTAGAGCGGATTCGCCCGGGCTCGGTCAGTGCTGCGGCCGGGGCTCGGCAGCCCAGGGAGGCCCCGCCTGACAGCGAGCTGGAGAGGGACGGGGGTCACGCGCGCGATCGCGGCGGCCTGCTCCAGCGCTGCCCGTGTCTCTTCGAGGAGCAGCGCGCGCTGGGCGAGCGAAAGCTCCGGGCCCTGCGCACGCCTGGCGGCGAGGACAGCAATGGACACGAGCCGGTTGACCTCGGCGACGGCTTCGACGAAGAGACCGAGGCGGAGGCGGCGGCGGTAGGCCACCACCGTCGCGACGACGGCGGCGAGCTCCGCGGCGATCAGACCCAGCAAGGCGGGAAGCACGTTCCCGGACCTCCTCGTCGGCCAGCACCGTACGTGTGCGACCGGACGGAGCCGCGCGCCGCCCGATTCCGGGAGCAGAACGGCCTAGATGGTTGATTTCACGATCCACGCGCGGCCGGATGCGACATCTGGCGCGTGTGGGCCGCTTCCGTCACTGTCCTGAGAGGCCGAGCAGGGAGTAGCGGCTTGGGGTGGGCCAGTGTTCGGGGAATGTCCCACGAGACTCCGGATCGTTTGGGTCCCGCGACAGTCGGGGTAGACGATCCGTATGGGGACATCCGAGGCGACCCTCGCTCGTCCGCCTGTGGTCAGTCAGACCGAGTGGGACGCGGCGCTGGCGGCTCTGCTCGAGCGCGAGCGGAGCGTCGCCGCCGCGATGCACGAGCTCGCCGCCGCACGGAAGCGCATGCCGATGGTGCGGGTGGAGCGCGACTACGCGTTCGAGGGTCCCGACGGGCGGCGGTCACTGCCCGAGCTGTTCGACGGGCGCAGCCAGCTGATCCTCTACCGGTTCTTCTTCGAGGAGGGTGTCCGCGGGTGGCCCGAGGCCGGGTGCGTCGGCTGCTCGTCCGTCGCCGACGGCATCCCCGATCTCGGCCTCCTGCATGCTCGCGACATCACCTTTGCGATGGCATCGCCGGCACCTCAGGCGAACCTCCGCCGCTACGCCGAGCGCATGGGTTGGACCGATGTGCCCTGGTACACGATCTGCAGCGAGCGCTTCTCGGCTGACCTCGGGGTCGACGAGTGGTTCGGCCTCAACGTCTTCCTGCGCGACGGCAATGACGTCTACCGCACGTATTTCCTCCAGCACGGGGCGATGGTCCAATGGATCGGCAGCCTCTGGAGCATGTGGTCCTTGACGCCTTATGGCGGGCAGTCCGACGACGAGGACTTGCCCGACGGGTGGCCGCGGGCGCCGCAGTCGTTTTGGTACCGCCGCCACGACGAGTTCGACGATCCGCCGCCGTCAGCCCGGCGGGGCGTCGACGCGGGCGATCGACCCTAGCGGCGGCCGACAGGTCGCCTGGGCGAGCGTGCTCGCCTGAACGCTGTCGCAGCCCGGATCATGACAGCGGTCGTTATGCCCTATTGATCCACGCTATGCGGCCTCTCAGGACAGGACGTGCGCGCCCGGCGGAGGCGGATCTCGTGGAATCAACCATCTAGAGGTCGAGCAGAGCCGGCGCGACGCGCCGGTAGGCGTCGATGCCGGTGGCGAGCGGATCCTCGGCGACCGCCTGGACGGACACGTGCGAGGCGCCGGCGGCCAGATGCTCGGCGACGCGTGCTCGCAGCACCTCCTCGTCGCCCCAGGCGACGATCGTGTCCACAAGCCGGTCCGAGCCGCCGGCGTCGAGATCGGCCTCGTCGAAGCCCTGCGCGAGGAGGCTCCTGCGGAAGTTCTCGACGCCGAGGTACCAGGACATGTACGCGCGACCCGCCCGTCGCGCCTCGCTTGCATCTCGGGTGAGGCAGAACGCCTGCTCGGGTAGCAGGAGCGGAGCCGGGCCGAGGGTCTGGCGCATGCGGGCCGTCGTTTCCGGCGTGGTCATGTACGGGTGCGTCCCGTCGGCGCGCTCCGTCGACAGCCTCAGCATGGCGGGCATGAGCGCGGCGAGGACGCGCGGCACCGGCCGGATTGCGGCCGCGTGCTCCGGCAGCGGGCTCACGAAGGGCGCCGCGTCCATCGCGTCGAGATACGCGCGCATCGTGTCGACCGGACGCCGGTAGTCGTGCCCGCGCGGATTCACCTGCTCGCGGTGGCTGATGCCGAGGCCGAGGAGGAACCGGCCGGGGTAGCTCTCCATGAGCGTTCTCGTCGCCGTGACGGCCGTCACCGGGTCGCGGCCCCAGATGTTGACGATCCCGGCGCAGAACGCGATCCTGCTCGTGCCTCCGAGGATGACCGCCGCGTTCGTGAACATCTCACGCGTGCCGAGGCCCTCGCCGGTCCACACCGCGGTGTAGCCGAGCTCCTCGAGCTCGTGGCAGAGCTCGATCGCGGCAGCCCGCGGCAGCAGCTCGAGCGGCACCGAGAAGACGCCGATTCGACCGATCTGGGCCAGCTCCGCCATGAGCGGCGGAAGCTACCAGAGACGTCCGAGCTGCAGCCGAAATGCACCTGAACGCGCCACGCGCACGGGTGCCGGCTCCTGGGCCGACGGCCCACGCGCAGGCTAGGGTTTCGGTATGGCTGTCACGGCGAGGACGGGCGGCGGCGCCCTGACGTCGGCACAGGTCACCGAGATGGAGCGCTGGGCCCGCGCGCTCGCCGCAAACGGCGGCGACGAGAGCCTGCGTCAAGGGGCGCAGGCCGTCGTCAAGCTCGCGCGTGAGGCCGAGCGGCTGCGCCTGGACGGGGACGCGGACGGCTGGGAGTGGGCCGATCCGGAGCCCGAGCTCGGTCCGGGAGAGCTCCAGGCGCTGATCCGGTCCGGAGAGCGCGTCGCGGGAGGCTCAACGGCCGACCACCAGGCCGTCGCACGGGCCATCGGCCTGCTCGCGCGCGAGATCGACGGCCGCCCTACCGGCGAGCCGTCAGGGTCGGGGCTCCCACCCGGCGAGGTGCCGCTGAAAGCCTCGGGGCCGCTGGGGCGGTTTCATCCTCTCAGCCTTGCCGCGGTCGTTCCTGCCATCGTCCTCGTCGTCCTGTTCGTCGCCCTGAGAGCGGCAGCGCCCGACCTCGAGCCCGCCGGCCCTCCCGACGGCGCCCTGGTCGGGCAGGCGGATCTGGAGAGGCTCCAGCTCTCGGTCGCGAGCGGCGCGGGAACCGTCCGCTGGCTCGTAGACGGGAAGGACGTCAGCGGCCAGGCGCAGGTCTCAGGCGGGCGTTCGCTGCTCACACCGGGGTCCCTTGTCGACGGCGAGCACCGGATCGAGGCTCTCGTCGGAGGCGCCCTGCCATGGGCCTCCGCCGGCACCAGCTGGCTCGTCACGGTCGACGGCACCCCCCCGGCGCTGGAGCTCCCCGGCGACGTCCTCCGGGGGCAGGTGCGCACGGCCTTCGTGCTGAACGGGCTCGCCCGTGGAGCGACGGACGTCGTCGCGGGCGAGCGCGTGATCCCCGTCGGGCAGGACGGGCGCTTCGAGTTCGACTTCCCTTCCCCGCCGACCGAGCCGGTCGAGATCATCGCGCGGGACGCCGCCGGCAACACCGCCACCCGTGTGGTCACCGTCCTCCTCGTGCCGCGGCTGCCGAGCAACCCGGTGAGGGCGGTCCACGTGTCGGCCGACGGCTGGGCGAACGCGGAGCTCCGCGCGGCCGTGCTTCAGCTGCTCGACGAGAAGCGCATCAACGCGGTCGAGCTCGACCTCAAAGACGAATCGGGAATCATCGGCTGGAACGCCCCGGTGCCGTTCGGCCGCGAGATCGGCGCGGTCCGGGAGATCTTCGACCTGGAGGACGCGGTCGAGCTGCTGCACGATAGAGGTGCACGAGTGATCGGGCGTCTCGTCGCCTTCCGCGACCCCATTCAGGCCGAGGCGTCCTGGAGGGCGGGCCGGAAGGACGAGGTCATCCAGACACCCGGCGGGAAGCCATACTCCGGCGGCTACGGTGGCTTCACGAACTTCGCCAACCCGGCGGTCAGGCAGTACAACATCGACGTCGCCGTCGCGGCTGCCCGGCTCGGCGTGGACGACATCCTCTACGACTACGTGCGCCGTCCCGACGGCCCGCTGGACAGCATGCGGTTCCCGGGCCTGGAGGGCGAGGCCTCAGGCTCGATCGCCGCTTTCCTCGCCGAGACCCGGAAGGCGCTCCAGCCGACCGGCGCCTTCCTCGGCGCGTCCGTCTTCGGCGTCGCCGCGACGCGCCCCGACGACGTCGCGCAGGACATCGGGGCCATGGCGCGAGAGCTGGACTACGTCTCCCCGATGCTCTACCCGTCGCACTGGGGCGCCGGCGAGTACGGCGTGGCAAGCCCGAACGACGAGCCGTACGAGATCGTCCGGCGCTCGCTGGAGGACTTCAAGAACGCGACCTACGGCACAGGCGCTCGCCTCGTCCCGTGGCTGCAGGACTTCTCGCTCGGCGCCGAGTATGGCCCGGCCGAGGTGAAGGCCCAGATCGCGGCGGCGCGGGATGCCGGCGTGCGGGACTTCCTGCTCTGGGACCCGGCAGTCACGTACACGTCGAAGGCGCTCGCCCCGAACGCGAGGTTCCCGACGACGGGCGAGAAGCCGGCGCGCTCGGGCCCGGTTGCGCCGCCGCTAGCGCCCAACGAGCTGGGCGTGGTGCCGGTGCTCATGTACCACCAGCTGCTCCCGGACGGCGGTGGGGAGTACGACCTGACCCCGACCGAGTTCCGGCGCGAGCTGGAGCGCCTGTGGCGCGAGGGCTACCGGCCGATCCGCGCGTCGGACCTCGTGGACGGCACGATCGACGTGCCTCGCGGGACGACCCCGGTGGTGTTGACGTTCGACGACGCGTCAGCGAGCCAGGCGGCGCTCACGGCGTCCGGCCAGATCGATCCGAACACCATGGCGGGAGTCCTCGTCGAGTTCGCGAAGAGCCATCCCGGCTTCGAGCCGGCCGGGACGTTCTACGTCAACAGGGAGCCGTTTTCGGCAGGGGAGAGAACGGCCGACCTGCTCGCCAAGCTCGACGCGCTCGGGTTCGAGATCGCGAACCATACGCGCGACCACCTGGCGCTCGGCACGCTGACGCCGGAGGATGTCCAGCAGCAGCTCGTGCTCGGGAACCGGGTCATCCACGACTTCCTTCCGGAAGCCGAGATCGTGACGATGGCGCTGCCGAACGGCAGTCTTCCGACGCAGCCGGAGCTCGCCCTCGAAGGTGTCTGGGACGGCGAGAGCTATGGCTTTGCCGGCGTCCTGCTCGTCGGAGCCGAGCCGGCGCCCTCGCCCTTCTCGAGCGCGTTCGACGCCGCGGTGATCCCGCGGGTGCGCTCGACTCCCGACCCGGCGCTGGAAAACGGCTCGGCCGACTGGCTCGACCGGCTGTCCCGGGATCCGGAGCTTCGATTCGTCTCAGACGGCGATCCGCGCCAGATCACGGTGCCCGAGGGCAGCGAGGCCGAGGTGGCGGAGCGGTTCGGGGATCGCGTGACAGCTCGCTAGAGCAGTCCTGTGCGACGGGCTCGGCTAAGTGCCCTCGCTCGCGGCACGCTCTCTGAGCTCCTTGTTCATCGCCCGTGCCGTCTTCGTCCCGACGAGACCGTCTGCCTCGAGGTTGTGGTTCCTCTGGAACTTCGCGACCGCTCTGCGGGTCTTGCCGCCGTAGATCCCGTCGGGCTCGCCGATCTTGAAGCCGAGCGCGACCAGCGCCGCCTGCAGCTCCGCCACTCGGGCGGACGGGCTCTGGGGGCCGATCGTCTCGCCTGCCTTGGGCAGCGTGATCTGGATCGTCTCGGCCGCGGGGGTCTCGCCCGTCGCGGCCGGCGGCGTTTCCTCGGTGAAGCCCGTGTCGGCCGGGAGCAGCGCGCCCGTGTCGGTCGCCTCCGTCAGGAGCGCCCCGCCGTCGTCGTCCCCACCGCCGCACGACGCCGTGCCCAGACCGAGCGCCAGGACAAGGACGAGGACAAGCAGGACGCGGGGTCGCACGCGGATGGCGAAGTCTACGCTTCCGGAGGGACGACAGGGAAGCTTCGCGCGACATCGGGCTGAGTGGGCCCCGCCGTGGCCGCGCTCGGGTTGCGCTCGCAGGGCTGTTCCGCCGGTACGATGGGCGACGACGTGCTATACGGCGGCTCGCGCCTGCTCGCAGTCCTCGCGATCCTCCTCGTGGCCGCCTGCACGATGGCGGCCACTTCTGGAGGCGGATGGCGCCGGGCCGCCGCGCTACCACTGCCGCGGTCCGAGGTGGCCGGTGCGCTCTTCGACGGGAGGATCGCCGTCGTCGGAGGCTTCGTGGAGGACGGATCGAGCACGGCTCGCGTCGATCTCTACGATCCGGCCCGCGACCGCTGGACGCGTCTCCCGGACCTTCCGCTCGGCGTCAACCACGCGATGGCGGCAGCCGGCGGAGGTCGTCTGTATGTCGTCGGCGGCTATGCGGAAGGCGAGCCTCAGCGCCTTGCCGTGGCCTGGGACGGCCGGCGCTGGCGCAGGCTCCCCCCGCTGCCCGAGGCTCGCGCGGCCGCCGGCGCCGCATTCGCCGGCGGTCGGCTCTACGTCGTAGGCGGTGTCGGCGATGAGCGACGCCTCGCCGAGGAAGCCTTCGTGTACAACCCCACGACTCGGCGCTGGTCGCGGATCCCCGGCCCGACTCCTCGGGAGCATCTCGGGGTCGTCGCGCTCGGCGGACGTGTGTACGCGGCGGCTGGAAGGACGGCCGGGTTCGACTCGAACCTCGACGTGTTCGAGGTCTACCGACCCGCCGAGCGACGCTGGCTGTCGCTGCCGGATGTTCCGACACCGCGCGGCGGTACGGCGCTCGCAGCGGTCGCCGGTCTGCTCGTCTCGGCGGGCGGCGAGGAGGTGGCCGGGACGATCCCTTCGGTGTTCGCCTACGACCGGGCGAGGGGACGCTGGACACCGCTGGCCGACATGGCGACGCCACGCCACGGCCTCGCTCTCGTCGGCTTCGGCGGGCGGGTCTTCGCCATCGGCGGCGGCCCCGAGCCCGGCCTGTCGGTAAGCGGCGCCAACGAGTCTCTCTCCGTCGGCTGAACGGCGCCGGCGGCCCGCCCGCGGGGCGATGCTTTCGGCACGCATCCGTTACGCATTCGGCACGCTTCGGCCTTGACTTGTAGGGGGTCTGACCCCCGGGGTCAGACCCCCTCGTCGTCCTCGCCGGGACGGCCTAGGAGCGCGCGCGCCTGAGCGTCCTCGCTTGGGCGGCCGGAGGCCGCGTCGGTTGGGGGTGGGGTGGTGGTGGCATCGGGTGGAACGAGGAGGGCGCGCGCCTGCGCGTCCTCCTCGTCGAGCAGGCGAACGAGGAAGTACGAGATGGCGGCGAGGAAGACGATGGACTGCTCGGCCGTCATCAGCACGCCGCCGAGGTTCTGATCCTCGACCGGCGACAGGCCCCAGAGGCGCGGGGCGCTCTCGTAGTAGTCGTAGAAAGCCGAGCCGGCGAACGTGAGGGCAAGGCCGAGAAAGGCCGAGAAGACGAACGCAGCGCCGAGATATGCGAGTCGCTGAGGAGTCGTCGGCGCGTGAGGAGCATCCGAGATGACGGGCCACCAGAAGAGCAGGCCGATCGCGAGCAGCACGAGGTGCTCGACGTTCAGGAGCCACGCGTTCTCGAGCGCGGTGTCGTAGAAGGCGGCGAGGTGGATGAGGTACCACCCGGCGAGCCAGATTGGGAGCGCCACGCGCAGCCGGGTCACGGTGGCGAACGGACGGCCGCCGCGCGCCGCGATCGCCTCTCGCATCGCCGGTGTCAGTCCCAGGACGAGGAGGAGCGGCGCCAGGTCGGCGACGATGACGTTCTGGAAGAGGTGCATCAGCACCAGGTAGTGGGCGGCGAGGGTCTCGAGCGGCGAGTTGACCGAGGCGGCGAGCAGGAACAACCCCGAGCCGAACAGCACGGCGCGGCTCCGGGGCGCTCGCTCGCCGTGCCAGGCGCGCCAGTAGAGCCACGCCGCGACCGCGGCGAGCGCGAGAAAGAGCGGCTCGAACGTGAACGATGTCGCCGACGGCGTCACTGCCGAGACGGGCGAGCGATCATCTGGGACCGGCCGCCGCGACCGTCTCCGATCGCGCGGCCTGGTCCGCCGCCAGGAGGAGAAGGGCCGCGAACGTGCCGAGCGCAAGCGTCTGCTCGGCCATCATGACGGCGCCGGCGAGCCGCTGGTCGGTCAGCGGCGAGAGCCCGAGCAGCCGCTCGTCCTGGAGCGCGTAGGTCCCGTACAGCACCCGTCCGGAGAAGAGAAGGACGGACGAGAGCACCTGCCCGGCCGCGAAGAGGCAGACAGCGAGGCCGAGTCGCCCGCCGCGCGTGAGCGCGGCGCGCCTCGCCGGGTCGATCAGCTGGTACCAGACGAGCAGTCCCGCGAGCACGAGCGCGACGTGCTCGAGATCGTGCAGGGGGCTGCTCTCGAGCGCCGCTTCGTAGACGGCCGGCACGTGCCAGGTGGCGATCACGACGCACCAGACGGCGAACGCGACCGCCGGTCGCGAGAGCACGCCGAGGAGCCCGCGCAGCGGCCGGAAACGCGCGACCGGCCCGAGCACGGGGCCGGGAAGAAGGAAGAACACGATCGGGCCGGACACGGCGACGATGACGAGCGCCACGGCTGCGTCGCCGATCAGGACGTGCTGCAGCATGTGCGCCGACAGGAGGTACTCCTCGGCGATCGGGTCGAGCGGCGATACGAGCGCCAGCACCCCGACTGACAGACCTGCCAGGAACACGACGAGGCGCCACATGGGCGCGTGGTCGGTCCGCCCGCGCCGGCGCAGGCGGACCCACGCTTGCAGGAAGAGCGCCAGCAGCAGCCCCGCCGGAATGAGAACGGCCGGCTCGGCGCTCCAGGCGCCGCCGAGCTCGGACGTCGGCACCCGGTCGCCGTGCGCGGCGGCGGCGGCCGGCAATGCGAGCGCCGTGAGCCCCGCGGTGGCACCGACGAGCGCGTCGCCGACCCGCCGTCTCACGGCTCGCGCCGGCGCCGCCGATCGCGCACGGTGACGACTGCCACCCAGACGAGCGCCGCTACCAGCGGGCCGGCCACCGCGAAGGCGGTGCCCCAGTGCCCGAGATGCGCAGCGGGAATCATGCGTTCGCCTGCGAGAGGAGCCAGAGCGCGAGGCTCGTGAACCCGATCATGACCACGAGCATCCAGTATTGCGAGCGCAGGGCGCGTCGTGGCTCCGCGTAGAGCTCGAGGGCGCGGTCGTGAGCGAGGGCGAGGCCGGCGCAGTGGCCGCAGACGACGACCGCGACCTGCACGTACCAGGTGGCGGTGGCGCCGATAAGCCCGTAGTCGATCGCGGTCCCTGCCGTCCCGAAGATGTCCCAGCCACGGCCGAGCGGATCGGAGACGAGCGAGAAGAGAGCCTGTCCCTGGAAGAGCAGGAACGTGACGTAGTGCGCCGCGACGTACACGAACGCAATCGGTACGAGCGAGGGAGCGAACCAGCCGGCGAGCACCCGCTCGGAAAACCCGCCTCCCGCGGTCCGAGCTCCGGCGATACCGAGCAGGAAGAAGACCGCGATCGCGGCGACGCAGGCGAGCATGCCGATGCCTCCGGCAAGCTCGTCGCCCAGGGACGGCCCGGTGCCGAGGGCGCGCATCCCGTCGGCGATCCTCGGCCCCACTCGCGACCAGAACGCGGTCTCCTGCAGACCGTCGAACGTGACCGTGCCGATCATCACCGAGAGCACGGCCACGAGGTTCCACTCCGGCTTCAGCGACGCAAGCCCCGTGAGCGGGGGGCGCAGCATGAGCTCCCGCCCCCGCCGCTCGACGGGCGACATTCGCGCGAACAGCCCGAAGTAGACGGAGAACGTCTCGCCCCGGGCACACCACGGCTCGACCCCGAAGATACCCATGCCGAGAAAGGTCACGCTCGAGTACGCGAGCGTCGCGGCGGCGATGGTGCGGGGCGAGGTGCCCGTCGACGCGAGCAGCTCCAGCCAGGCGAAGGCGAAGAGCCCGGCGGCCGCTGGCCAGTAGCCGAGCTTCTCCGGGTACGGAAGGCCGGCCCCGAGCCGCTCGCCGAGCAGCCGGCTGCCGGCCCACGCCACCCCTCGCCCGATTGCCCGCCAGGGGTTGAAGGGTCGGAGCACGTCGCCGAAGAGAAGACTTGCGAACACGAGGCCGACCCAGAAGGCGACGTAGACGAATGTCGGCACGATGTTGCCGACGGTGCTCTGCACACCGGCGAACCCCGCCCACAGGAGGAAGACGAGCATCGCGACGCCGACGATGCCGCAGAGCACGTCCGTGACCGTGCTCGTCACCGCTCGGGACAGCACGGCCGGGAAGGGCTTCACGCCGTGGTCGGCGAGGAGCGGTCGCTTCCAGAGTGCGCCGAGCGACACGAACGAGATGACGAGAACGATCGCGGCCGCCCAACCGAAGAGCCATTCGGGGATCGGGAGGTCGGCGCGTCCGCCGAGCCCATGGGCGAGGACGGTGGTCACGGCTCGACGACCACGTTGACGATCACCGCCTCGCTCAGGTGCGACTCGAGCTCGAAGACCCCTTCCAGCTCCGCCTGGAACTGGAACACGGCAGGCTTGTCCGGGGTCGCGTTCTTCGAGAGCTCGTAGCCGTGCAGGTGGAACTCCTGCGGTGCGTCAACAGCGATCTCGATCCGCACTCGGTCGCCCTTCTTCGCGCCGACGCGACCCTCGCCGCCGACCCGCTCGCCGTCCTCGACCATGACGTGCACGTCGACGTCGAAGCGATCCTCCGTCGTGGCAGGCGGCTCCGTCTCGGCCGGCTCGGTCTCGGCGGGCCCCGTCTCGGTCTCGGCCGGTTCGGTGTCCGTCTCGGCCGGCTCCGTCTCGGCGGCCGGAGTCGGCTCGGTCGCGGGCTCCGTGGTTGCGGCCGGCGGGGGCGTCGCCGCTACCGGCGGCTCGTCGGAGCCGCCGCAGGCAGCGAGGGCGAGCGCCGCCAGCAGGGCAGCTGCTAGGACGCAGATTGTGCGCATGGGTACTCCTCCTTTCGTCCGTGGAACGCGCCCGCGATTGCGGGCGCAGGCCATCAGACGGAACGGGGAGGACCGCGTCCGCTGTGCCCGGTCGCCAGCGCCGGGCGCCGCGGCAGTACGACGCTCGCGAGGGCCGGGCAGGCCGCCGGCGACCGGCCGGCGTACGCCGGGGTACGACCGAGCACGCAACCGACCGCCTCGGCGCCACGGCCGAGCCACCGTGCCGCGAGCACCGCGAGCAGCGCAAACGGAAGCTGGAGCGCGAGCCCTGCGAGGAAGCCGGGCTGCACGGCGAGCTCGACCGGGAACGAGCCGGTGGCCGCCAGCCGTTCGAGGTGCTCCTGCGCTGCGAAGCCGACGGGGGCAACGAGGGCCAGAGGCCAGGTCGCGGGTGCCGTCCAGGTGCCGCGGCGGGCCCGCGAGGCGACGGCAAGGAGCCCGGCGGCGAGGAAGGCCACGCATACGCCGAGGACGAACGGCGTCGCCGCGAGGTAGCCGTGCCCCGTCGTCTCGAGGAGAGTCGCGCGTGCGCCGGCCTCGGGCTCGGCGATGCGGTAGGTGAGCGCATGCGCCAGGAGCGACCCCGCCGTGACGAGCGGAAGCGCGAGCAGCCAGGCGAGCCCGCGTCGTTGCATCCGTTCCATGATGCCACCAGGGTGCCCGGGGCTGGTGCGGGAGGTACGCTACGGGCGGACGAGCAAGGCGGAGCCCGAGTCGAACGACGGGGTCGAGCCTGCGCCCGCGGCGGGTCCGCGCGGGGGCGGCTGGAGCCCGAACGGAGGTGAGTAATGGCGGTCGTCGAGGTCGATCCTGGCGCCGGGGAGCGTGTCCGCGAGCTCGATCGCGCGCACCTCATCCATTCCTGGTCGGTCCAGTCGAAGCTGAACCCGCTGCCGATCGCGGGCGCGGAGGGCCGCCACTTCTGGGACTACACGGGGAAGCGCTACCTCGATTTCGCCTCCCAGCTGATGAACGTCAACATCGGGCATCAGCACCCCAAGGTCGTCCAGGCGATCAAGGATCAGGCCGACCGCCTCTGCACGATCGGCCCGCCGATGGCGAACGACGTGCGCTCCCAGCTCGCCGGGCTGGTCGCCGAGGTGACCCCGGGCGACCTGAACCACGTCTTCTTCACGAACGGAGGCGCCGAGGCGAACGAGAACGCCGTCAAGCTCGCGCGCTGGTACACGGGGCGCCAGAAGATCGTCGTGCGCTACCGCTCCTACCACGGCGCGACCGCCGGCGCCATCTCGCTCACGGGCGACCCGCGCCGCTGGTTCGCGGAGCCGGGACTGCCGGGCATCGTGCGCATGCTCGACCCGTACACGTACCGCTGCCCCGCGGGGCACCCGGACCCGTGCCCCGTGTGCACCGGCGCTCCCCACCTCGAGGAGATCCTCATGTACGAGGGGCCGCAAACGGTGGCGGCCGTGATGCTCGAGACCGTGACGGGCACGAACGGTGTGATCGTGCCGCCGCCGGGCTACCTCCGCGCGATCCGCGAGGTCTGCGACCGCCACGGCATCCTGCTGATTCTCGATGAGGTGATGGCCGGCTTCGGCCGCACCGGCAAGTGGTTTGCGTGCGACCACTGGGACGTCGTGCCGGACATCATGACCATCGCCAAGGGCATCAACTCCGGCTACGTGCCGCTGGGGGGCATGGTCGTCACGGACGCCGTATTCGACTGGCTCAAGGACGCGTACTTCGGGGGCGGCCTGACGTACTCGGGGCACCCGCTGGCCTGCGCGGCAGGGGTCGCGTCGATCGAGGCGTTCCGCCAGGAGGGGATCGTCGAGAACGCCGCGGCGATGGGCGACGTGCTCGCCGAGGAGCTCGAGAAGCTGCAGGCGAGACATCCGTGCATCGGCGAGTACCGGGGGCTCGGCCTGTTCTGGATGATCGAGCTCGTGCGCGATCGCGGGACCCGCGAGATGCTCGTTCCGTACAACGCGACAGGCGAGGCGGCGGCTCCCGTCGCGCGGCTGACGAAGGCGGCGCTCGACGCGGGCCTCTACCTCTTCATCCACTGGAACAAGGTGATGATCGCTCCACCGCTCACGATCACGCGGGACGAGCTCCTCGAGGGCGTCGGCATCCTGGACGGCATCCTCACGATCGCGGACGAATACGCGAACGGTTCGTAGGGGCCGGATGTCATCCGGCCCGTCAGGGGCGCACGGGATACCGGCTGACGCACGGGATACCGGTTGTAGGGGCCGGATCTCATCCGGCCCGACCGTGGCCCGGTCACGGCTCGGTCGCGGCTCGGAGCTCGGCCAGAACTGCGTCTCGGTTGGCACGGCAGGTTGCGAGCCCCGGATGATCGGGCTCGACGGCCCGCTCGAGCAGGGCGATGGCCCGCTCGTAGAGGCCTGCCGCCTCCCGCGCTCGCCCGGTTGCCGCGGTGAGCACGGCGAGGTTGTTCAGCGTCGTCGCAAGCTCGGGGTGGTCGCTCCCGAGGCACAGCTCCTTGATCGCGAGTGCTCGCCGGGCGAGGGGCTCGGCGGCGTCGAGCTCCCCGCGGCGTTGCAGAAGCGCGGCGAGGTTGTGGAGATTGACGCCGACCTCGTAGTCGTCGGGTCCGAGCGCCTGCTCGAAGACCGCGATGGCCTCGCGGAAGAGCGCTTCCGCCTCGTCGTCCTGGCCTAGCGCGTCCAGAATCGGGGCCAGCGCCGCCCGATCGGCGGCCAGGTCGAGGTCGTCGGGAGCGCAATGGCGCTCGCGGATCTCGACGGAGCGCCGCGCGAGCGGCGCCGCACGCTCGAAGTCGCCCCGGGCATGGGCGAGCCCGCCGAGGTTGTGGTAGAGCGTCGCGAGATCGGGGTGGTCATCGCCGTGCTCGGCCGTACAGATGGCGAGCGCATGCCGGTAGAGCGCTTCCGCTTCGTCGAACCGCCCCGCGTACTTGAACACGATGCCGAGCCCGTTCGAGAGCTCGGCGAGCTGGTACGAGCTCTCGCCCAGGGTCGCCTCGGTGAGGTCGATCGCTTGCCGGTACAGCCGCGCGGCGTCCTCGTAGCAGCCCGCCAGCCGTGCCGTGTTGGCCCGCTCGCCGAGCGAGCGGACGCGCTCCGAAGCACGCTCCAACGGATCCCGATCGTGTGCCCGCGCCGGTGTCATCAGGCGGGAACGAGGTTCGCGGCGGGCGGAAGGCGGCGTTCGAGGCGGAGTGCACCGAGCGCGGCCGCTCCGCACCCGGCGACGAGCCCGAGCAGGAGCGGCGTCGCGAGACCGGACGCGAGGGCGCTGCCGCCGATCGCCGGGCCGGCGGCGAAGCCGCTCGTCCAGGCCAGCGTGTACAGGCCGTTGTAGCGGCCTCGCAGCCGCTCCGGCGCGAGGTCGTTGACGAGGGGCGGGAGCGTCGGTGAGAGGAGCGTCTCGCCGACGGCGAGCAGGACCATCGCGGCGGCGAAGGCCCCGAGCGCCGCTGCCCCGCCGGCGTGACCTGCTGCGAGCGCGACGAGCCAGGCGGTCGCCCAGCAGGCGCAGGTCAGGAGCAACCCGCGCGTCCGGCGCCGGCCGCGCAGCAGCCGCAGGACGAGGAGCTGAACTGCGGCGACCGTGAGGGCGTTGACGGCGAGCAGCAGGCCGAGGTGCCCGAGGGCGATCCCACCCTCCCCGGTCACGAAGGCCGGCAGGAAGACGTTCGCCTGTGCGTAGCCGACCACGACCAGCAGTGCCGTGAGCGCCCAGACGTGCAGGAAGGTGCCGTCGCGCAGAACCAGCCGGAAGCCTCCGCGGGCGCGGCCTGCCACGGTCTCGGCCGCGGGCGAGGCGGTAGTGGCGAGCTGGAGCAGGATGAGCGCGAAGGCGACGAACGCGACGGCCTGAAGCCCGTAGAGGAGCTGGAAGCGGCCGGTCGAGCCGTCGACGAGGAGCCCCGCGGCGAGGGCTCCGGCGGCGAGCCCGACGTTCATGGTCGCGTAGCGCACGCCGAACGCGGAGGAGCGCCGCTCCGGCGGGACCAGGGTGGCGAGCAGGGTGTCCTGCGACGGCCAGCAGACAGCGGCTCCCAGCCCAACGGCGGCAGCCGCGGCGAACGCGTGCCATTCGGCGTGGACGAGCGCCATGGCTCCCGACCCCGCCACGCTCAGCCCGAGCCCTATCAGGAGCGTCTTGCGGGCTCCCAGGCGGTCGCTGAGCCAGCCTCCGAGCGGATTGCCGACGAAGCCCGCGAGCGCGATGCACGCGACGGCCAGGCCCGCGACGCCCAGGTCGAGTCCACGACCGTCGTGCAGGTACACGAGCATGAACGGGAGCGTGAGCCCGGCGCCCAGCGCGCCCAGCGCGTCTCCCCCGAGGAGCAGCCAGGCTCCCCGGGGGAGTGGAGGGAGGATCCCGCGTGCGCTCATCCCGTGGTCGCGCCCGGCCGCTCAGAGCGCCGTGAGGAGGGTCTCGTTGTGGTTCGCTCCCTCGATACCGCCGCGGGTGCCGACGAGGAGCGTTTCGTTGTGGTTTCCGAGGTTCATGCCGCCGCGTGTGGCGGCGAGGAGCGATTCGTTGTGGTTGCCCAGGTTCAGGCCGTTGCGCGTGCCCGCCAACAGGGTCTCGTTGTGCTGCATGTTGACGCCGCTACGGCTGCCGGCGAGCAGGGATTCGTTGTGCTGCATGGTCCATCCGCTGCGGGTGCCGGCGAGCAGGGATTCGTTGTGTTGCATGTTCATTCCGTTGCGGGTGCCGGCGAGCAGCGTCTCGTTGTGGTTGGCCGCGATGAGGCTGCGCTCGGCGGCAACCAGCGTCTCGTTGTGGTTCGTCACGGTCATGCCTCGCTCGGCGGCGAGCAGCGACTCGTTGTGGTTGGCCGAGAGGAAACCTCGCTCGGTGGCGAGCAGGGTCTCGTTGTGGTTGCTCGTGATGACGCCGCGCTCGGCGGCGAGCAGGGTCTCGTTGTGGTTCGCCAGGTCGATACCGCTGCGCGTGCCGGCGAGCAGCGATTCGTTGTGATTGGTCGCGATGACGTCGTGCTCGGCGAGCAGCGTCTCATTGTGGTTGTAGGTCATGGCCCCTCGTGTGCCGGGGACTGCGGGGCGGGGGCGCCTGTCGCCGGGGCGTGGCAGCGCGATCACGACGGTGTCGTTGTGGTTCGCGATGATGCCGCTACGCACCGCCTCGACGAGCGTCTCGTTGTGGTTGAGCGTCATGGCCAATGTCGGCCTCCTTCCGTTGCGGCCCGCAGAGGCGAGCCGACCTGCAGGGGTCAATCACCGACGATGGACCAGGGCCCTCAACGAGCGCTCAAGGCTCGTTCAAGGCGGACGGCGGGCCGGATGAGATCCGGCCCCTACGGACGGTCGGGGGCCGGGCCGGATGCGATCCAGCCCTTGCCTACGGTCGGGGCGCAGGCGCTCCGCGTTGCTCTCGCGTGACGAGCCCGGCGGTGAGGAGGGCTTTGAGGTGGTGGCTGACTGTCCCCTGTGAGAGTCCGAGCGGCTCAATGAGGTGGCAGACGCAGGCTTCGCCGTCTGGTTGTGCCTGGATCAGGCTGAGGAGGCGTAATCGGGCCGGCTCGGCGAGGACTTTGAGGACGCGGGCGAGCTCGTCGGCCTCATCGGGATCGAGGGCGCGCTCGAGCAACGGCGGGCAGGAGGCAGCGACCGTCGCGATCGGCTTCACCTCCTCATATTGACAGCCACCAATGGCATCGGCAATGATCGATATCGACACGCATCGATATCCCTCTTAGGGGAGGAGGCCGTTTCGCGATGTCTACCCAACACCTCGAGCACCTGGACCCGGTGACCGCGCAGCACGTCAGACAGGCCGCGGCTGCGCTGCAGGATGAGTTCCAGGGCATCTTTGCTTCGGAGACGATCGAGCGTTACATCGGCGACTCGCTGGATCGGTTGGGCGAGTCCAGGATCAACGTGTACGTGCCGGTGTTGGCCCACCGTTTCGCCCGTGAGCGGCTGAGGGCGCTGGGCCAGGCCGAGGGGAAGATCATGAAACTGGTGCCTGAGGTGCTGTTTGTGTGCACCCACAATGCGGGGCGCAGCCAGATGGCCGCAGGTCTGTTGAACAAGCACGCCCAGGGGCGCGTGCATATCCGCTCGGCCGGCAGCGACCCGGCCGATCGCATCAACCCGGCGGTGATCGAGGCGATGGGCGAGCTCGAGATCGATATGTCGGAGGAGTTCCCCAAGCCGCTGACCGACGAGGTTGTCCAGGCTGCCGATGTCGTTATCACGATGGGCTGCGGCGATGCCTGCCCGATCTACCCCGGCAAGCGCTACCTCGACTGGGAGCTGGGCGACCCGGCCGGCAAGAGCCTGGACGAGGTGCGTCCCATCCGCGACGAGCTCGATGGGCGCGTGCGGGCGCTGCTCGACGAGCTGCTCAATCCCGAGGACGGCACAGCCGCGCAATGAGCGAAGCACGGGGCGAGCATGGCCTGCCACCGCTCGCACGCCGCCTGCTGGCCGAGGCGATCGGCACGTTCGCGCTCGTGTTCGCTGGCTGCGGCGCGATTATGGTCGACGCCAAGACCGGCGGCGCGCTGGGCCAGGTCGGGATCGCGCTTAGCTTCGGCCTCGTGATCATGGCGATGATCTACGCCGTCGGGCACATCTCCGGCGCCCACTTCAACCCCGCCGTCACTTTCGCCTTCGCGCTCACCCGTCGCTTCCCCTGGCCGCGCCTGCTTGCCTACTGGACCGCCCAGCTCACCGGCGCCGTCGCGGCAGCCGCGATCCTGCTCGGCTCGCTCGGCGATCTCGCCAACCTCGGCGCAACGCTCCCGTCCGGCTCTGACGGCCAGGCGTTCCTCTGGGAGCTCGTCCTCACCTTCTTCCTCATGTTCGTGATCATGGCCGTCGCCACCGACACCCGCGCCGTCGGGGAAGCAGCCGCGATCGCGATCGGCGGCACTGTCGGCCTCGATGCCATGTTCGGCGGGCCGATCACCGGCGCGTCCATGAACCCGGCCCGCTCACTCGGCCCGGCCCTCGTCTCCGGCGACCTGACCTCGATCTGGATCTACCTGCTCGCACCACTCGTCGGCGCAGCACTGGGCGCGCTCGCCTACCAGCTCATCCGCGGGCAAGCATCGCCCAGTGCTACCGCCAGGGACGCCGCTTAGCGCTGCGCGCTCAGCAGCATCCAGCCTGGGCCGCCGGCTGGACGACCGGGAGGCCCTTGGCCGCGGGATCGGTTGGCTTGCGTGCCGTTACGATCGCGCCGTGGATGCCGTCGGTGATCTCGTGCGTGAAGGTGACGCTCACATCTTCGAAGCCTGCGGTCTCCAGGCCCGCCTCGTACTCGCCGATGGAGAGCGCGCCGGCGATGCAGCCGGCGAAGTCGCCGCGCTCGAGCCGCTCCTCAGCGCTGAGGCGATCCTCGGCGACCACGTCCGTGATCCCGATCCGCCCGCCCGGGCGAAGGACGCGCGCCATCTCCGTCAGAACCGCCGGCTTGTCAGCCGAGAGGTTGATCACGCAGTTGGAGATCACCACATCGACGGAGTCGGCCGCGAGTGGGATCGCCTCGATCAGACCCTTGAGGAAGTGGACGTTGGCGACGCCGGCCTCACGTGCGTTCTTCTGCGCGAGCGCGAGCATCTCGTCCGTCATGTCGAGCCCGTAGGCAACGCCCGTGGGACCGACGCGCTTGGCGGACAGGATCACGTCGATGCCGCCGCCCGAGCCGAGGTCGAGCACGACCTCGCCCTCGTTCAGCTCGGCGACCGCGGTCGGGTTGCCACAGCCCAGGCTTGCCAGCGCGGCCGTCTCTGGAAGTGCGCCACGCTCCTCTGCGGAGTACAGCACCTCGCCGAAGGCGCCTTCCGGGTCGTTCTCGCAGCACGAGCCGCTGCCACAGCTCGCACGGGAACCCTCCGTGGCAACGTGGGCCGCTTCGGGCCGGATGAGATCCGGCCACCACGGGCGGGAACGGGCCTTCGGCCCGTTCGCGCTACGCGGCGACGGGGCCGCGGAGGGCGGGCATGATCTCCTGCCCGTAGGCCTCGAGGACCTGCTCCTGGCCTTCCGTCATGAGGTAGATGTTCCAGTGCCCGACGCCGATCGCCTCGAGCTCCTTCAGCTTGCGGACGTGATCCTCGGGGGTGCCGAGGACGCAGAAGCGGTCGCACGTCTCGTCGTCGACGAACTCGCCGTGGGCGGCGCCGACGCGCGAGTGGTCCTCGTAGTCGTAGAACGTGCGTCGCTTGACGTACTCGTAGAGCGCCGGCGGCAGCTCCGACTCCGGGTACTTGCCGAGCAGGTCCATGACGTGGTTCGAGACCATGGCCGGGAACCAGCGCACCTGGTCGCGGGCATGCGCGAGGTCGTCGCCGACGAACGCGGGCGCACAGACGATCGGGACGAGCGCGTCCGGGTCGCGGCCGGCGTCGCTGGCGCTCTGGCGGGCGATGCCCATGATCCACTCGACGATGTCCGGGTCCGCGAGCTGGATCACGACGCCGTCGCCGACGCGGCCCGCGACGCCGAGCGCCTTGGGCCCGTAGCCGGCCACGTAGACCGGGATCTCCGGCCGGCCCTTGGCCCATTTCAGCTCGAGCTCCTTGCCGTTCCACGTCACGGACCGGCCGTTCATGAGGTCCTTGATCATCACGAGCGAGCGCTCGAACTCGATCATCTTGACCGGGTCGAGGCCGATCACCCGCCGGGCCGAGTCGCCTCGGCCGATCCCCATGAACATACGCCCGTTCGAGATGTCCTGCAGCGTCGCGTAGGCACTGGAGAGGACGGTCGGGTCGCGCGTGCCCGGGTTCGTCACGCAGTGCCCGAGCTTCAGTCGCTCCGTCTCGCGGGCGACGAGCGTCAGCAGCGGGATCGACTCCTGCCAGAGGATGTGCGAGTCGTACGTCCAACCCCAGTCGAAGCCCTGCTGCTCGGCGAGCTGGAAGAGCTCTACGAAGCGGGAGTGGGGCGGGTCGGGCAGCACAGTTATGCCGAAGCTCAGCGCCACAGCGGGCAGTCTACGGTGAGGGACGCCACGTAGGGGCCGGATACATCCGGCCCGAGCGGGCCCGTAGCGGCCGGATCTCATCCGGCCCGAGCGGGCACGAGACGCTAGGACCAGCCGAGCTCGTCGAGCCGGTCCTCGTCGATGCCGAAGTGGTGGGCGAGCTCGTGGAGGACCGTGATGCGGATCTCCTCCTCGAGAACGGACGGGTCGTCGCCGAACTCCTCCTCGAGCGGGATCCTGTAGATGGCGATCTTGTCGGGCAGCACCCCCGCGTAGCCGGAATCGCGCTCCACGAGCGGGATCCCCGTGTAGAGGCCGAACAGGTCGGGATCCTCCTCGTTCTCGTCCTCGACGACGATCTCGACGTTCGACATCGCTCGCCGCAGGTCGGGCGGGAGCGACTCGAGCGCGCGGCGTACGTGCTCCTCGAAGTCCATCACGCCGTACCGAGCCCGAGCTTCGGGGGCCGGCCGACCATGGCAGGCCGAACGGCCAGGAAGCCGAACACGAAGCCGCCGATGTGGGCGAAGTAAGCGATGCCGCCAACCTCCTCAGGGTGGGTGAACGCGTAGCCGCCGTCCACGAGCTGGAACACGAACCAGAGGCCGAGGTAGAACCAGGCTCTCACGTTGAAGAAGAAGACCGGGAAGACCCAGGAGAGGACCTTCGCCCGCGGGAAGAGCATGAGGTAGGCGCCGAGGACGCCCGCGATGGCGCCGCTCGCGCCGACATTCGGGATCGCGCCGTCGCCGGGGGCGCCGTAATCGAGCGTGACGAATGACTGCAGCGCGGTCGCCGCAAATCCAGACACCAGGTAGAAGAGCAGGAAGCGGGCCTTGCCGAGCGCGTCCTCGACGTTGTTCCCGAAGATCCACAGGAACAGCATGTTGACGGCGAGATGGCCCCAGCCGCCGTGGGCGAACTGCGACGTCACAGCGTTCAGGGGCCACTCGAGACCCTCGGTCGCGCAGGATCCATCGACCTCGCAGGGCTGGTAGCCGATCTGCTCCACGGACTCCTCGAGCCGTGACACCTGGTAGCCGGCCCACACCGCGACGTTCGCCGCGATCAGCGACATCGTCACGACCGGCCGCTGCCGCGTCGGTAGCCGGTCCCTGAGCGGGAGCACGACCGGATCCTAGGCTCGAGCTCGGCTCCGGCCGGAAGGCTGGAGCTCGACGGCGCGGGGTTCGCCCCACGGCAGCATGCCCGAGCCTCAGGCGACGATGAGCGCGAGGAGGGCCTTCTGCGCGTGCAGGCGGTTCTCGGCCTGATCCCACGCGGCCGAGCGCGGCCCGTGCAGGAGGTCCTCGTCGATCTCCTCGCCGTAGTGCGCCGGAAGATCATGCATGACGATCGCCCGCGGGTCGGCAACCGCCAGCAGCTCGTCGTCGATCCGGTAACCCTGGAACGCCTGCCGGCGTTGCTCGGCCTCGGCGTCCTGGCCCATGCTCGTCCAGACGTCGGTGTACAGGGCGTGCGCCGCGGTGGCGGCCGCGCGCGGGTCGCGGACGAAGCCGACCGTGCCTCCCGCCGCGTCGGCCGCCTCACGCGCCGCCGCGACGACGTCGGCGCGCGGCTCGTACCCGGGCGGGTTAGAGGCGACGAAATCGAAGCCGAGCTTCGCGCAGATCGTCATCAGCGAGTGGCAAACGTTGTTTCCGTCGCCGACGTAGGCGACGCGCACGCGATCGAGGTCGTCGAAGCGCTCACGGAGCGTCAGCGCGTCGGCCAGCGCCTGGCAGGGATGGAACTCGTCCGTGAGCCCGTTGACGACCGGGATCGACGCATGCTGGGCGAGCTCCTCGAGATCGGACTGGCGGTACGTGCGCACGACGACGGCATCGAGGTAGCGCGAGAGGACGAGGGCCGTGTCCCGGACCGTCTCGCCCCGTCCGAGCTGCAGCTCTCCCGTCGCCAGCGGGACGGCGGCACCGCCGAGCTGCGTCATCCCGGCCGCGAACGAGACCCGCGTGCGGGTGGAGGGCTTGTCGAAGATCATCCCGAGCGTCCGCGCCGTCAGCAGTGGCGTGGGCGCCCCCTCAGAGTGGCGCCGCTTGAGCTCGACCGCGAGCGCGAGCAGCGTGTCGAGCTCGTCCGCCGACCAGTCCTCGACGCGGAGGAAGTCGCGCCCTCTCAGATCGGTGGGGACGTCCATATGGGTCAGGATCGTAGCCGCAGTCGCGACTTGACAATACAGCGCTGAGATTTTATACTTATCATACAATCAATAACCTCACCCAAAGGAGGCCAGCAATGGCAGTTGTTCGTTGGGAGCCGCTCAGGGAGCTCGCCGCCCTTCAGAACGAGATGGGCCGCTTCGTGAACCAGATGTGGGGCTCGGCCACGACCGGCGCCGGCAACGGCGGCACGGCCTGGCTGCCCGCGCTCGACGCCTGGGAGACGGAGGACGAGATCGTCCTCGCGGTCGATCTGCCCGGGATCCCCGAGGACAAGGTGTCGATCGAGGTGGACGAGGGCGTGCTCACCGTGAGCGGGGAGCGCGAGCGCACGGTCGAGCAGACCGGCGAGCGCTTCTCTCGCTTCGAGCGGCGCTACGGCACGTTCTCGCGCAGCGTCACGCTGCCGCAGGGCGTGAGCGTCGACGACATCAAGGCGGACTTCACGGACGGGGTGCTCGAGATCCACCTGCCCCAGCCGCAGGAGCGCAAGCCCAGGCGCATCCAGATCGGTGCCAAGGGCACGATCGAGGGAGAGGCCGAGGCGGCCTGACCGCGAGAGCGGACGAATCCGGGGGCGGTTGGACCGCCCCCGGTCGTTCCGGCCGGCTACACGGTCGCGGCGCCGGCCACGTTCTCGGCGAGGACGGCGAGGTCGAGCTCGCCTCGCGTGACCTCCTCGGCGAGCTCGTCGGCGTCCATGCCCTGGCCCTCGTGCCAGAGCTCTCGCAGCAGGCTGCCGGCCTTGCGGCTGGTGAACCAGGTCGTGCCGAAGTCCTCGCGGAGCTGGGCGACGAGCTGGGCCTCCAGCGCCCAGGCGCGGAGGTAGGACGTCGCGTAGAAACCGGCGTCGACGTCCGCGAAGGCGTCGGCCTCGGGATGCTCGATCCGGGTCGCGTCCAGCAACCGCTCCGCATAGCGGGCCGGCATCGCATCCAGGTCGGCTCCATCGTGGAGCTCGAGCTCGTAGAGCAGCTTGGCGCAGTAACGGCGCACGAAGTAGAGGAGCACTGCGGTCGATTCGACGACCAGCTCGTCGGCGCCGCCCATGTCGAGCCTGCGCGCCAGCCAGGGCGCGTCGGTGACGAGGTGCTCGAGCAGGAACGCCCACGCCTCGGTGACCGCGTTATCGCCCAGGCAGCGGGCCTCGAAACCGAGCGACGCGGACGTGTGCGCGAAGTGCTCGGTATGGCCGGCCTCGTGAAACAGCGCGCGCCAGTCGTCGATTCCGCCGATCGGCTTGATGCACAGGACGACACGACCGGGAACGTCGATAGGCGAGCAGAATGCCCGCGGATCCTTGCCCGGACGCGCCTCGAGATCGAGATGGACGTTGCGCTGCGCTCGCAGGTCGACGCCGAGCTCCGCCAACGTCGCCTCGAGGGCCGGCAGCATCCTGTCGGCGGGAAAGCCACCGTCCCAGCGGTCCGAACGCAGCAGGCGCGGGATATCCGAGCGGCGCGCTTCGTCGAGCCCGATCCCGAGCCGGGTCCTGAGCAACCGGTCGAACGCGCTGGCGTGCAAGCCCTCCGTCTCGGCGAGGAAACGCTCGCACTGCTCCCCCAGCCGCGCGAGGCGGAAGCCGAATCGCTCGTAGAGCACGCGGTAGGTGCCGCCGCCCAGCTCGGCAGCGGTCGCATGGGTGCGCTCGAGCATCTCGCGGTAGGTCGGGTTCAGCTCCTGGGTCAGGCCGATGCGCGCCCGCTCGAGCTGCTCCCGGCGCTCGCGGTCGGGCTCGTTCGCGATCGCCGGCCGCAGGTCTCGGTACCCGACGGAGCGGCCGGCCACGTCCGTCTGGAGCGTCGCTTCGAGGCCCGCGACGCGCTCTTCGTCGGTCGCGTTGAGGCGGCCGACCAGCCCTTCGCAGGCGAACCGCCACAGCTCGGCCACGCCCTCCTCCGGCGCATCTCGCTCGGCGAGCTCGCGCAGCTCGGTGCACGCCGCAAGCGACGTCAGGTCGGCATGGCGATCGTAGATCGGCTCGAGGGCGAGCTCCTCCTTCTGACCGGAGAACTGGAGGTAGTACTCCTCCTGGAGCGCGGACAGGAACCGCTCTCCCTCCGCGCGGTAGTGGTCCAGGTCGGGCGCCATGACGGCCATCTAGGATAGCCCCGTGCGCGAGCTGACCCTCGAGACGACACAGCGGACGCAGTTCGTCGACATCACGTCCCTCGTGCTCGACGGCCTGGGCGATCCCGGGGCTGCGACAGCCATGCTCGTCTACGTCCCACACGCTACCGCCGGCGTCGTCGTACAGGAGCCGCGCGCCGACAACACCGTCGCCGACGACCTCCACATGGCCTTCGACCGCATCGTCGAGGACGGGTGGCCGTACACGCACTTCGAGGAGCACGAGCAGAATCCGTGGTCCCACATCCGCGCCGCCCTGGCCGGCTCGTCGGTCGTGATTCCGCTCGATGGCGGCAAGCCCGCTCTGGGTGTCTGGCAGGGCATCTTCTTCTGCGAGTTCGACGGGCCGCGAACGCGCAGGGTGCTCGTCGCGACGCTCTCGTAGGGGCCGGTCCCCGACCGGCCCGCCGCTGTCCGCTGCCGCGACCGGGCCGCCCGCCATCACCCGTACGGGGGCTTCCGGATACATCTTTTCGGGGACGACGAACGCGCTGAAGCGGCCACCCTGAACCACGGCGGGGTAGGGGAGACTGCTCGGCGATGAGATCGAACGGGACGGCCGACGGCGGATATAGGTTCCTGTCCCTCCTCCTCCTGGCGACTCTCGCCAGCTTCCTCACCGTTCTCGTTGCGGCCTCCTCGGCCGCCGCGGCCGTCCCCGATCTCAGATCCTCCTCCTCGCGGCTCGTCCAGGTGATCGTCCGCTCCTCTCACGGAGAGGAAGCAGAGGCGCTCGTCGATCGGCTCGGCGGCCGCGTGGTGCGTCGCCTTCCCATCATCGGCGGCTTTGCCGTGCGCATTCCGGGATCTCAGCTCCCCGTGCTCGAGCGATCGCCGCTCGTCATCTCCGTCTCGCCGGACGCGCGCATCTCGCTCGCGAGCGCGGAAAGCGCGGCCGACGCCGCCGCGACGAATCCACTCGCCGAGGTCGCCGATCGAATCGGCGTCGACGACCTCTGGGCGTTCGGCCTGACCGGCGCCGGCGTCGACGTCGCGCTCATCGACTCGGGTGTCGTGCCCGTGGACGGGCTCGGCTCGGTTCTCCACGGGCCCGACCTGTCGTTCGAGTCGCAGAACCCCGAGCTCGCGCACCTCGATACGTTCGGACACGGAACGCACCTGGCCGGGATCATCGCCGGCCGGGACTCGGGCCCTGCCGGGCTTCGCGGCATCGCGCCGGGCGCGCGCATCATCAGCCTCAAGGTCGCGGACGCGTTCGGGGCAACCGACGCGTCCCAGGTAATCGCCGCGGTCGACTGGGTCGTCCAGCACCGTCAGGCGAACGGGCTCAACATTCGCGTGCTGAATCTCGCGTTCGGCACCGACTCGGGCCAGGATTACCGCAGCGACCCGCTCGCGTACGCCGTCGAGGTCGCCTGGAGCAAGGGCATCGTCGTGGTGGTCTCGGCAGGGAACAGCGGTGGCGCAGGGCTCACCGACCCCGCCTACGACCCGTTCGTGATCGCCGTCGGCGCCGCCGACACGACCGGAGCGAGCGAGGGCGGATCCGGTGTGACCGTTCCGGGCTGGTCGAGCCGCGGGGACGGCGCGCGCAACCCGGATGTCGTGGCGCCCGGCGTGGGCATCGTCAGCCTCCGCGCTCCGGGCTCGTTCATCGACGAGGAGTACCCGGGCGCGCGCGTGTCGTGGCCGCCCCGGGGCGAGCAGGCGCCCGCGGCCGAGTCGACGCAAGAGCCGGGAGCCGAACCCTCGGGCGACCCTCCGGCCGAGCCCACGGAAAACCCTCCGGCCGAGCCCGCGGTCGAGCAGGAAGCGCCGGTCATCGCGCCGACCCAGGGGTCGGGAGCCGAGCCCTCGACGGAATCCCCGGCCGACACCCGGGATGAGCCGGCAGAGCCCGCGACCGACCAGCCGGCAGAGCTGCCCGCGGAGCCGCCCCTCGATCCATCGGTCGAGCTCCCTGTCGATCCACCCGCCGATCCGCCGGTAGAGGAGCCCCCGGCTGATCCTTCTGCGGAGCCCGCCCCAGAGCCGGAGCAGGCGCCGCGGTTCTTCCGCGGCAGCGGCACGTCGCAGGCGGCCGCGATCGTCTCGGGCGTCGTGGCGCTCATGCTCGAGGAGCGGCGCTGGCTGACCCCGAACAAGGTCAAGGCCATCCTCGCCGGGACCGCGCTGCCGCTCGCCGGCGACCCTTCGGCGGAGGGCGCCGGACTCGTCGATGCCGGGGCCACACGCGGCCGCATGGTCGAGCATCAGTACCCGGGCTGGCGTCGCTCGACCGGAACGGGCTCGCTCGAGCTCGTGCGCGGCTCCGCGCACGTCGTCGATCCCGACGGGGTGCAGCTGGCCGGCGAGCAGGACATCTTCGGGCGGCCCTGGAACGGGCAGGCCTGGGCTCTCGCGAGCTTCGAGGAGCGGACCTGGAGCGGCGGCACCTGGAACGGCAGTCCCTGGGCCGGTAGCGGCTTCGCCGGTGCCTTCTGGACGGTCGCGGCATGGAATGCCCCGGCCTGGTCGGCGAGCTCCTGGGCAGAGCTGTCGTGGTCGGGCCGGCGCTGGTCCGGGGAGGAATGGACGGGCGAGTCGTGGTGGAGCCACGGATGGTCCGGCAGGCGCTGGACTTCGGCGGCGTGGATGGCGCACTGGTCTTCATAGGAACTGCCTGCGGCATGCTCACTGCGGACGCGAACTTGCTGAACCTCGCCCGGGTCGCCCGGCTACGCCGTGCGGCGCCGATCTGGCTGCTCGATCTCGCGTTGGTCGGAGCCGCGGTGGGGGTCGCGATCATGGTCTCCGGAGAGCCCCCGCTGGCCGGAACGCCCGTGCAGCTCGAGTGGTGGGCCCTGGCACCGCTCTTCTACCTGGCCGAGCTGCTCGTCATCCATCTGCCGTTCCGCAAGGACGCGTATACCTTCACGCTGAGCGAGATCCCGCTCGTGCTCGGGCTCTTCCTGGCTGCGCCGGACGACCTCATCGTCGGGCGCGTCGTCGGTGCGGTCGTCGCGCTCGCGATCACGACGCGGACCAGGCAGCGGCCCGCCAAGCTGGTGTTCAACATCGCGCTCTTCGCATTCGAGGCGGGCGTCGCCGCGGCGATCTTCCACGCGCTCGCGCCGGCGAGCGCGGACGGGCTCACCGCAGCCACGAGCGTCGCCGCGATCGCCGCTGCCCTCCTGCCGATGCCTCTCGGCGCGATCCTCGTTCAGTCGGCGATCGCCATCTCCGAAGGTCGTCCGGACGGGCGCGTGGCCGTCGAGGCGCTCGCGATCGACCTGCTCGGCGCGGTGGCCAGCGCGAGCCTCGCGCTCGTGAGCGTCGGGCTCATCTGGAGCGATCCTGCCCTGGGGTTCCTCATCCTCCCGCTCGTCGCCGTGCTCTTCCTCGCCTTCCGTGCGTACGTGTCGGCACGCCAGCGACACGACGCCCTCGAGTTCCTCTACGAGACCGGCCGCATGCTGCACGGCTCGGCGGAGTTCGAGTCTGCGCTCACCGCTCTCCTCTCGCAGGCTCGGAGCGCCTTCCGCGCCGAGATCGCGGTCGCGACGCTGGCGCCGAGCGGGACCGGCGACAGCGCCTTCCGCACGGTCCTCGGTCCCGGCGCCGCCCTCGAGGCCATGCGCAGCCTCGACGGGGACAGTGACCCGCTCGCGGAGCGCGCGCTCGCCGAGGAGCGGGCGGTTCGTATCCCGTCGACTCGGGGCGGCCCGTCCCTCGAGGTGGCCGGCGTCCCGGTCCGGGACGCGATGGTGGCCCTCCTGCGTGGCGAGCGCCAGGTGCTCGGCACGCTCGTCGTCGCCAACCGGCTGGGGGAGTTCGGCACCTTCAGCGACGACGAGCTGCAGCTGTTCGAGACCCTTGCCGCCCACGCCGCCGTCACCCTCGAGGCAACCCGGCTCGATCGGGAGCTCACGCAGCTCACCGAGTCGATGGCCGAGCGCCGGCGGCTCGAGAAGCACCTGCGACAGTCGCAGAAGCTCGAGGCCGTGGGGCGTCTCGCGGGCGGGATCGCCCACGAGTTCAACAATCTGCTCACCGCGATCGGGGGCTACAGCGAGCTGCTCCTCTCCCGTCTCGAAGGAGACGAGCGCCAGCACGTCGAGGAGATCAGCGGCGCTGCCAACCGAGCCGCCCGCCTCACGCGGCAGCTGCTCGCGTTCGGTCGCAAGCAGGTCGCGCGGCCGGAGGTCCTCGACCTGAACGAGATGATCGAGCACCTCGAGGGCATGATCCGGCCGATGGTCGGTGCGCGAGTCGAGCTCGTGACCGACCTCGAGCCCGGCCTGCCGCCCGTCAGCGCCGACCCGGGGCTGCTGGAGGAGGCGCTGCTCAACCTTGCCATCAACGCCCGAGACGCGATGCCCGAGGGCGGGATCCTCACGATCCGCACCGAGAACGTCGAGGTCGCCTCCCTCTCGCCGGGGGAGGTGCCGATGCCGGCGGGCCGCTACGCGCTCCTCTCGGTCAGCGACACCGGGCACGGGATGGACGAGGAGACCCGTGCCAGAGCGTTCGAGCCCTTCTTCACGACCAAGGGAATCGGCGAAGGCACGGGCCTCGGGCTCGCCAGCGTGTACGGCATCGTCAAGCAGAGCGGCGGCTTCATCTTCGTGCGCAGCCGTCCCAGCGCCGGCGCGCGCTTCGACGTCTACCTGCCGGCGAAGAGCTCGGCGCCCGGACGCGTCGTCGAGACGCCTCCGCCCGTTGCGGCCGAGCGCCACCCGACCGTCCTCCTCGTGGAGGACGAGCCGGCCGTACGGAGGGTCATTCGCGAGATGCTGGAGCGGGCGCGCTTCCGGGTCGTCGAGGCCGCTGACGGCCCCGAAGCGCTTGCCGTCAGCACCCGGTTCGGCGGTGAGATCGACCTGCTCGTCACCGACTCGGTCATGCCGCACATGAGCGGCGCCGAGCTCGTCGAGCTGCTCGAGCTCGAGCGCTCCGACATCGCCGTGCTCTACATGTCGGGTTACCCCAGCGTGTCACGTCTCGACGAGGACATCGATCCGTCGATTCCGTTCATCCAGAAGCCCTTCTCGGCGGCGACGCTCGTCGAGCGGGCACACGAGATCCTCGCCGGAAGGGCGACCGTCTAACGCGGGTGGCCGGCTGCGCGGGGCTACGATGCTCCGGTGGCCGCCCCTGTCTCCAAGGGCGAGGAGCTCGTCCTCGCGATCGACTCGCTGGCATTCGGCGGCAACGGCGTCGCGCGGCTGAACGGCTTCGTCGTCTTCGTCCGCCGTGGGCTGCCGGGGGACACCGTTCGCGCACGCGTCACGAAGGTGAAGGGCAACCACGCGGAGGCGGACGCGGTGGAGCTGCTCGAGCCGGGGTCGGCGCGCGTCGAGGCGCCGTGCGACCACTTCGGCGCGTGCGGCGGCTGTCGCCTGCAGGACCTCGCCTACGAGGCGCAGCTGGAGGCGAAGGAGACGCAGGTCCGGGATGCGCTCCAGCGGCTCGGCGGCCTGCGGGATGCTCCGCTCGAGCCCGCCGTGCCTGCCGTCGAGCAGTTCGGCTACCGCAACAAGCTCGAGTGGTCGTTCACGCAGACGCCCGCGGGACCGGCGCTCGGCTTCCATCGCGCCGGTCGCTGGGACGAGGTGCTCGAGATCGAGCGCTGCCACATCGCGACGCCGGTCGGCAACGCCATCCGCGACGCGGCCCGCGAGTGGGCACGGCTCGAGGGCCTTCGCGCCTACTCCCAGGCGAGCGGCGAGGGCTTCCTGCGTCATCTCGTCGTGCGCGAGGCGCGGAACACCGGCCAGGCGCTCGTCGTCCTCGTGACCGCCCCGGGAGAGCTGCCAGGAGCGCGACGGCTCGTCGACGCCATGCGTCGCGTACCCGAGGTGCGGAGCGTCCAGCATGCCGTCAACGACCGTCCGGCCGAAGTGACGAACCTGCCGGGGACGGTGCTGTACGGCGACCCGTGGATCGAGGAGGAGATCCTCGGACTGCGCTACCGCGTGCGGCCAAATGCGTTCCTGCAGACGAACACGGCGATGTGCGAGCGCCTCTACGAGCTCGTGGTCGAGTACGCCGCGCTCACGGGAGGCGAGACGGTGTACGACCTCTACTGCGGCATCGGCACGATCGGGCTGACGCTCGCTCCGAGCGCCCTGACGGTCTGGGGCATCGAGCTCTCGGAGGAATCGGTCGCCTGCGCGCTCGAGAACGCGGAGCTGAACGGCGTCACCAACGCGGCGTTCTTCGCCGGCGACGTCGGCCGTGCCGTCGAGGAGCTCGTCCCGCGGGCCGGGAGCCCCGACCTGGTCGTGGTCGATCCGCCGCGCGCTGGCCTGTCGGGCAAGGCGCTGCGGCGTGTCGGCGCGCTCGAGTCGCCGCGCCTCCTGTACGTCTCCTGCAATCCGACGACGCTCGCAGGGGACGCTTCCGTGCTCTGCGGCAAGCTGGGCTACCGGCTCGAGCGCGCCCGGCCCGTCGACATGTTCCCCCACACGCCGCACGTCGAGACCGTGGCGCTCTTCGTGCGCGATCCTGAGGTCGTTCAGGACACGAGCCAGCCGCCGTCGACCGGGAGGCCGACTCCCGTGCAGTAGTCGGAGGCGGGCGAGGCGAGGAAGACGGCAGCGCCCTTGAGGTCATCGGGCTCGCCGAGCCGGCCGAGCGGGATCCGCTCCGCGAGCGTCCGCCGGAGCTCGACGGCCTCGGGCTCCTCGGAGAGCATGTGCCCGCCGGCGATGCCGGTGCGAATGTACCCGGGCAGGATCGCGTTGACGCGGACGCCTTTCGGTGCGAGCTGTGTGGCCGCCGTGCGTACGAGGGACAACACGCCACCCTTGGCCGCCGCGTAGCCGTAGGCGCCGAAGAAGCGATCCCCGGTGACGGAGTACAAGGAACCGGTGACGACGATCTTGCCGTAGCCGCGCGGGCTCATCCGCCGTGCCGCCGCCCGCATGGTCAGGAACACGCCGGTCAGGTTGACGCCGGTCACCTCGTCCCAGTCGCTCAGCGTCCACTGCTCGAGGTCGCCGCCCGCCCCGGCGATGCCTGCGTTCGCGAAGGCGACGTCGGCCGTCCCGAGCTCGTCGTCGATCCGGCGGAACGCCTCCTCCAGCGCCTGCTCGTCCGCCACGTCTGCCTGAACGACGAGCGCCCTTCGTCCCAGCGCGGTCGCCGCCGCGCCGGTCGCAGCTGCGCCCTCCGCGTCGACGTCCACGCAGGCGACGTCGGCACCGGCCTCGGCACACGCGACGGCGCAGGCCCGGCCGATGCCGCTACCCGCCCCGGTGACGACGACGATGCGCCCGTCGAGCCGAAACGAGCCGAGCCCGTCGAGGTCGCGATTGCCAGGCTCCATCGAACGAAGTCATAGACGATCGCCGCCGGCGTTGCCCGTCGCTAATCGTGGCGGGGACGTGCCCGCACCTGCCGCCACAGGAGGTCCGCGTTCACCAGGAGGAAGGCGGCGGAAAGCAGCGGCAGCGCGGGGAGGCCGCCGACGTCGGTGAACGCCGCCAGCGCCAGCGTGACGCCGAAGGAGAGCGTGCACGCGAGCCACGTGGCGCCGAGCCGCAGGCCGAAGCGATCGGCCGCCCCGACGAACAGCGCGAAGAAGAGCACGTCCGGTAGCCCCAGCTGGGCGGCGTACGGGGCACCCGGGACCGGGAATGCGATCGAGAGTTGGTCGAACACCTCCGGCTTCTCCTCGAGGATCGTGCGGGTCGGCCCTCGCGCCACGGACACGGCGTCGACGGGGATCACGATCAGGGCGACGAGCGCCACCCACGTGGCCTGTTCGAAGAAGCGCAGGAAGAACCAGCCGAGCGCCGTGACCGCGGCGAGCTTCGCGTAGTTCGCGGCGATGTCGAGGCCCTGCGTCTCGAACAGGGCGGCCAGCCCCCCCAGCACGAGCGCCGCGGGCAGCGTCCAGCGCGAGCCACGCAGCGGCAGCGCGAGGCCGACCATCGCGAACGTGAGCGGGATCAGCAGTCCGCCGAGGAGCGCCACCTCGGCCCCGAGCGGCACGGTCGGCAGCTCGTCGGCCAAGGCGTCGTAGACGCCGAGAGCGGCTCCGATGACTAGTACGGCGGCAGCTCGGACCACCAGGGGCCGAGCGCCTTGAACGCGTCCCAAAACTCCCTCTTGGCTGTTTGCTCGTCGAGCGCTGCGTCGATGTCCGGGGTCACGAGCGCCTGAATCGTCGGCGTGAAGGGCTGGATCTCGCCCGGCCGATCCTCGACCTCCCTCGCCAGCGGAAACCGGATCGCGTTCAGGCACTGGCGCGCATCTTCCCCCATCGCCACGACGATCTTGGGCTGCACGACGTGCAGCTCGCGCAGGACGAACGCACGTCCCTGCTCCTCGGGCTCGTCCAGGTACTTGATGCAGTTCGTGCCGTAGATCGCCATCGGATCGACGCCGAGGCGCTGCACGCTCTTCAGCACCGCCTGCCCGGCGCGCCCGAAGAAGGCGACGCCCTCGTGGAGCTCGGCGGCCTGCGGCCCGTACTTGAGGAGGAAGATGTCGGCCAGCGGATGCCCGGAGCCGAGTACGGGGGCCCTCTCGGTGCCTGCCGCGCTCGCCAGCTCGCTGCCGAGCTCGTTCATCTCGGCGATCGCCTTGTGCAGGTAGCGCTCGGAGATGTCGTCGGTTGCCACGGTCATGGATTCGCCGCCCGAGCGACGAATCCCTATCTGGCCAGCGATTCGCGGCGCCGGCCGCGAAGCTCCGCGGCCCACTTCAACCCCTGGAGGTAGAGGAGAGACTTCGGCCGCCGAACGATCTCTGCGCTGCGCAGCGAGAGCAGGAACTCCTCGGGCGTGTCGAAGGCCCGCATGCGAACGAGCCCGGTGCCGACTCCCTGGAGGACGTGTGCATCCGAGCCGGCCCCGGCCAGGAGGTTGTACTTGCGGGCGAAGCGCGCGGCCTCGTCGTTGAACGCGTCGAAGAGCAGGCGGGCGTTGAACGTCTCCAGCACGTCGATCTCCGCGAGGTGGCGGTGGAGGGTGGTCGTGTCCGGAATCGCGTGCATCCGGTCGAACGGGTGTGGGAGATACACGAGGCCACCCTGGTCGCGGATCGCTCCCACGGTGTCGCCGAAGCTCATGCCGCTCGGGATGGCCTCGCCGATGAAGAGCCCGATGACCTCTCCCTGCCCGTCCGTCTTCACCTCCTCGCCGGGGATGACGCGCAGGGCGCCTCCGCGTGCCAGCTCGGCGGCCTCGAGCGCTCCGCCGAAGGCGTTGTGGTCGGTGATCGCGATCGCCCCGAGCCCGATCGCCGCTGCGTGCTCGAGCAGGTCGCGCACGGGGACCGAGCAGTCGTGCGAGTGCTCGGTGTGCATGTGAAGGTCGGCGAGGATCCAGGGGCGTCCCGCGAGGGGCTCTTTGCGATCCCGCACGCGCCGGCGACCGGCCAGCGAGCGGTACAGGGACTCGAGCTCGTCGCCGAGCCGCTCGAGGCTCTGCGTTTCCGCGCCGCGCCTGGCCGCCTCGGCCTCGCGGCGCCGGTAAACGGTGTCGGAGGCGAGACGCTGCATGGCCGCGGCCACGAGCTCGGGCTGCTCGAGCCGCGCCGGCGGTGCGATGAGCGGCACGCCGCTCGCGAGCGCCTCGAGGCGCAGTCGCGACCCCTCCTCGACGCCCGCGACGAAGCCGGCGGCGCCGCGCAGGGCCTCGGCGCGGCCGGGCTCGTCGAGCCGTGTCTGGACAAGGACGCGACCCCGCAGGTCGCGAGGCACGTAGGGACGTCCTGAGATCGCACTCGGTCGCAGCACGACGAGCTCCCAGGTGGGTAGCGCCCGCAGGCCGCGGATCGCGGCGCGGGCGAGCGGCCGCCGGTCGGGATCCCACTCGACCACGAAGCGCTTCCGGTCGGAGCCGGGCCTGAACAGCGTCGTGTCGACACCCGCGGGCAGTAGCCGGTAGTCGCCCGGGTACCGCTCCCGGGCAGCGTTCGCCGTGCCTTCGCTCGTGGCGGTCAGGACGTCGATCCGGCCGAGCAGGCGGGCGCGCTGCCGCTTGCCGGGCGGGTAGCCGAGTCGCTCGGGATCGTGGAAGGTGGCGACTGCCAGGGCCTCCGCGTCACGAAGCGCGAGGTAGGAAAGGCTTGCCAGGCCAGGCTCATGGCCGTGTACGACGTCGAAGCCGCCTCGTGCGAGGGCGAGATCCAGGTTCGCCCGGACGCCGACAGGCACGCCGATCCGGTTCCCGGGCGCGATCGGGAACGCCGGCCCCAGAGCGACGAGCCCCTCGAGCTCCGTCGCCTCGCGTGCGAGCCCTCGGAGCGCCCGGCGCCCGGCCGCGAGGTCGCGCGCCCGCGTCGAGGGCGCGAGGATGGTGACCGTGTGACCTCGGCCCGTGAGTGCCGCGGCCGCGCCGGCGACATGCTCGTTGACCGCGTGCGGCTGGGACCAGGCGAACGGGGTGACGAGACAGATCCGAAGGGCCATCTGAGAGCCGATTCTACGGTCGACGCATCCGGTTCCAGGTGGGTCGGGCAGAATCGCGCCGTGGTCCCGATCGCCCTCGCGCTCACGACGGCGCTGATCTGGGGCGGTGTCGACTTCGTCGCGGGAACGCGCAGCCGGACGAGCGGCGCAGTTCCGGTCGCCGCGCTCTCGCAGATCACCGGGCTCGTCGTCATCGCGACGGTCGTCGCCGCTCGCGTCGAGCCGCCTCCCGACGCCGAGTACCTGCTGTACGGGGCGGCCGCCGGTGCCGCCAGCGTGGTCGGTCTGCTCGCCCTCTACCAGGGCATGACCGTCGGTCTCATGAGCATCGTGGCGCCGATCACAGCGACTGGTGCCGTGGTGCCGGTCATCGTGGGAGTCGCCCGCGGTGAGGAGCCGTCGTGGATCCAGGGCGTCGGACTGCTGGTCGCGTTCCTCGGCGTGGCTCTCGCCTCCTGGACAGCCGGCTCGGCCCGCCCGGCCGGCCGCGGTCGGCTTGCCGCCGGCGTTGGGCTGGCGCTGCTCGGAGCGCTCGGCCTCGGAGCGTTCTTCGTCGCCTTCGACGCGGCGGCCGAAAGAAGCATCTGGTGGGCGGTCCTGCTGCAGCGCGGCACGCTCGTCGCGTTGCTCTGCCTCGGGGCGCTCGCCTTCAGGGCGCGGATCGCGCCGCGTCGACGCGACCTCGTCGCGGTCGCGGCGATCGGAGTGCTCGACGTGATCGCGTTGACGTTGTTGGCCGAGGCGACGACTCGCGGGCTGATCAGCGTCGTCTCTGTGATCGCGTCCCTGTACCCGGTCGCGACGGTGGTGCTCGCCCAGCTCCTCCTGCGGGAGCACGTCACGGCCGCCCAGCGGGTCGGCGTCGCCTCCGCGTTCGCCGGCGTCGGGCTCGTCACCGTCGGCTGAGCCGCGCGGGGGAGAGATGACGGGGCGGGGGCGGGCACCCGCCCCGTTCAAGAGGGTGGGCGGCTTACGCCTTGGCAGCGGCCTTGGCGGCCGGCTTGCGCGCGTGCTTCCTGATGAACGACTCGACGAGGTCGTGGGCCTCGTCGTCGGCAATCTGCTTCGGCGGAGACTTCATGAGGTAGGCGCTGGGGCCCTCGAGCGCACCGGCGACTCCGTCGTTCAGCGCCAGCTTTGCGAGCCGAACGGCATCGATCACGATCCCGGCCGAGTTCGGCGAGTCCCAGACCTCGAGCTTGAGCTCGACGTTCAGCGGTACGTCGCCGAAGGACGAGCCCTCCATGCGGATGTACGCCCACTTGCGGTCGGTCAGCCAGGGCACGTGGTCGGAGGGACCGACGTGCACGTTCCCGGCACCGAGGTCGTAGTCGAGCATCGACGTGACCGCGTTCGTCTTCGAGATCTTCTTCGACTCGAGCCGGTCCCGCTCGAGCATGTTGAGGAAGTCGGAGTTGCCGCCGACGTTCAGCTGCATCGTGCGGTCGAGGTGGACGCCCCGCTCCCGGAAGAGGCTCGTGAGCACGCGGTGCGTGATCGTCGCCCCGACCTGCGACTTGATGTCGTCGCCGATGATCGGCAGCCCCCGCTCCTCGAAGCGGCGCTGCCAGTAGGCCTCGCGTCCGATGAAGACGGGCATGCAGTTCACCATCGCGCAGCCGGCTTCGAGGATCTGCTCCGCGTACCACTTCGTCGCCATCTCGGAGCCGACCGGAAGGTAGTTGACGACCACGTCGGTGCGGGTGTCCCTGAGGATGCCGACCACGTCGTCCGTCTCGCCGGGAGCCTTCTCGACGATCTCCGAGAGGTACTTTCCGATCCCGTCGTGGGTCATCCCGCGGTGCACCTTGACGCCGAGCTTCGGCACGTTGGCGAACCTGATCGTGTCGTTCGGGTGGGCCCACATCGCGTCGGCTACGTCGACGCCGACCTTGCCCTTGACGACGTCGAACGCGGCCGTGATCTCGACGTCCCGGATGTGGTAGCCGCCGAGGTTGACGTGCATGAGCCCGGGGACGAACTGCTCGTCGTCCGCATCACGGTAGTAGTGGAGGCCCTGGACGAGCGAGTTCGCGCAGTTGCCGACGCCGATGAGGGCGACGCGCACCTTGTCCTGAGGGCGCGGGGCGCCGTTCCCGCTGCCGTTCGTGGATGCCATTGACGTTCTCCTTCCCCTTCCGTGCCTGGTCTGAGTGCTATCAGTTGGTGCGTCGAGCGCCAGACCAAGGTGATCGGCGAGCGCCTCGACGATGACGCGATTGGTGTTCGAGCCGCGGGCCAGCGCCGCTGCCCGGATGCGCTGCTTCAGAGCGGGCGGGATCCGCAGGAGCACGACACCGCTGTCGCCGGGACGCGATCCGCGCCGACCGCTGGGCTCGAACCGCTCGTTGAAGCGGTCGGCGAGGATCTCGCCGATCACGTCATTGAGCGCGCTGTCCCGGCTGGCGACCTCGGCTGCGAGGCGCCGCTTGAGCGTGGCGGGCATGCGCACGAGAACGGTCGTCGTCTCGCGAACGGCCAAAGTGATAGCACTATAGCAGAGGCTCGCTCCGACGTAGTCGCAACGCCGGAAGTGCTATCAGATCAATCTGCTCTTCCCTTGAGCTGCGCGCGGACGGAGAGCATGCGCTGGACGACCGTGATCCACGCGCTCGCCGCGAGCGCGACGATCAACCAGGGGAGCCCGCCGACGGAGCCGCAGGCGACACCGATGCAGATCATCGCCACGCGCTCGGCGCGGCCGGCGAAACCGACGTCGCCCTTGAGCCCGAGCAGCTCGGCCTTGGCGCGCGTGTAGCTGACGAGAAAGGAGCCGGCGACGGCAGCGATCGTGAGGGCGACAGCCCACTCCTTCTCGTCGCGCATGAGGACGAGGGCGATGGCTCCGAGCATGAACGCCTCGCCGACCCGGTCGACGGTGGAGTCCACGAAGGCGCCGAAGGGCGTCCCCTTGCCGCCCGAGCGGGCGAGCGCCCCGTCGAGGATGTCGAGGACGGAGCCGACAAAGAAGACGAACGAGCCCACGAGGAAGAGCCACCAGGCCCGGTACTCGAAGTAGACGATCACCGACCCCGCGATGCAGAGCAGGAGGCCTGCCGCGGAGAGCATGTTCGGCGTCACGCGCGTGGTGCCCAGGCGCGCCATGGCCCGGCCGGCGGCGTCACGCACGCCGGTCATGTACGCGCTCTGGATGCGCGCGAGGCGGTCGCGCGGGCCGGTCATCGGGAAGAGGTTAGAGGTTCGCCCGCCCGCGCTACATCGATCATCTATGGCAGGGCGGCGCGGTCCAGGGCCTCGTCGCGGCGCCGCAGGCTCTCGAGCCAGAGGACGAGCGAGGCGGAGAGCAGCGCCAGGCCGATCCCGGCGGCGACGTCGAGCCAGAAGTGGTTCGCGGTCGCCATGACCGTGAACCAGACCCACATGGGCCAGAGCGTCCAGAGAAGCTTGGCGGCCCGGGAGCGGACGAGGCCGACCATGACGAAGCCCGAGGATCAGCGCGTCGGCGGCGTGGATGCTCGGCATGGCGGCGAACTGATTCGAGGCCAGCTGGATGAGGCCGGTGCCATGGTTCAGCGTCGAGGATGACGCGAGCGTGTCGACGAAGCCCCACTCCGGGAAGAGCCGGGGCGGTGCGGTCGGCATCACCACGAACCCCACGAGCGCGAGCATGTTCGCCAGCAGGAGCACGTTGCGCAGACGCAGGAACGCGTCGTTGCGGCGGAAGTAGACCCAGAGAAGCGCCAGGCCGACGACCGTGAACTGCGAGTTCCAGTACGTCCAGTTGACCGCCTGGACGAGCCAGTCGCCCGCGGAGAGGACCACGTGCTGAATGTCGATCTCGACGAGCGCGTGCAGCCGGTTCTGGAGGTCGATCAGCAGCCGGCCGTTCTCGAAGGCCTCGCCCGGGTCGCGGTCGGCGACCCCGCGCGCGATCTGGTAGGCGAGCAGGAACCCGAACCAGATCGCGAGCTGGAGCCCGAAATCTCGCCAGCCGCGCGGCGCGGCGCCGTGCACACGGGCCAGCAGTGCCTTCAGCCGGTCCATGAGGGGTGATGGTAGCGAGTGGAGACGAGGCTGCGACCCGAACCCCCGGTCGCCTGGCTGCGGCGGTCCGCCGTCAGAACGGAATCGCGCCCATCGCGCGCCAGGCGGCGAGCTCGAGCAGCGTGTCGCGGTCGACGCCCGGGCCGGTGAGGATGCAGGTGCGTCCGTTCCGCTGCCAGGTGACGACGAGGCGACCGCCGAGCTGCGCGACGTGCAGATCGGTGTCCTCACGAGTGACGTGCGTCACGTCGCGCGGGAGCGCCAGCGTGCCGCCGGAGACGATCGTGTACGCGATCTGCCGCCCTCCCTGCTCGTAGAAGACGGTCGCGGTACGGCGGTCGGCGAGCGTGTCCTCGCGGGCTCCGGTGGCCTGCCAGCCGAACGCCTGCGAGAGAGCGGGGAACGGCACGCCGTCGACGGACAGCTGCAGGAGCATTGGCTCGTCTGCCTTCGGCGCAGGAGCAGGGGCGGTCGCGGGGAGCGAGCTCAGTGCCGCCGCTGGGCCAGCGACGGCCCGCTCGCGCCGGGCAGCGTAAGTGCGAGCGCGACCACGGCTGCGGTCGCGGCGGCGAGACCGGCCCCGAAGAGCAGCAGCCGCCGGTGGGCGGGTCGAGCGGTCAGCCGCCGATGTAGGACATCTCGACCTTGGGCAGGCTCGGCGTTTGCTCGGAGCGCAGCTCCGAGTAGCGATCGGCCCGGTTACCCCAGACCCGGGCGATCGTGGCCTGCAGCTCCTCGTCGGTCGCGCCTCCGCGCACGAGCGCGCGGAGATCGTGGCCGCGGAGAGCGAAGAGGCAGGTGTAGAGCTTGCCCTCGGCAGAGATTCTGGCCCGGGTGCAGTCACCGCAGAACGGCTGCGTGACGGAGGCGATGACGCCGATCTCGCCGCCACCGTCGACGTAGCGGTAGCGCGTCGCGACCTCGCCGCGATAGCTCGGCGCCAACGGCTCGAGCGGCAGCTCGGCGTCGATCGCGTCCACGATCTCCCGCGCGGGCACGACGTCGTCCAGGCGCCAGCCGTTCGTCGCCCCGACGTCCATGAACTCGATGAGGCGCAGCACGTGCCCCGTGCCGTGGAAGCGCCGCGCCATCGGCAAGATGGACTCCTCGTTGACGCCGCGCTTCACGACCATGTTGACCTTGACCGGCGTCAACCCAGCCGCGGCCGCCGCGTCGATTCCCTCGAGCACGCGCGCGACCGGGAAGTCGACGTCGTTCATGGCCCGGAAGACCTCGTCCTCGAGCGCATCGAGGCTGACCGTCACGCGCCGGAGGCCCGCGTCGGCAAGCAGCTGCGCCTTCTGGGGGAGGAGCGATCCATTCGTGGTCAACGTCAGGTCCAGCCCGGGCCGCTCCGCGAGCATCGCGACGAGGCGCTCGACGTCCTTGCGCAGGAGCGGCTCCCCGCCGGTCAACCGGATCTTCTCGACGCCGGAGGCCACGAACGCGTCCGCGAGCCGCGCGATCTCCTCGAACGTGAGCAGCTGGTCGCGGCGAAGGAACGGGTAGTCCCGGCCGAACACCTCCTTCGGCATGCAGTAGGTGCAGCGGAAGTTGCAGCGGTCGGTGACCGAGATCCGCAGGTCGCGGAGCGGACGGCCGAGGGTGTCGTGAGGCGTCATCACAGGCAGGGTAGCCGCGCCCTTGCGTCCCGGCGACCGTGGGGCGGTGCTCACACGTCGGCCAGGCGGCGCGCGTCCTCCGCCTCGAGCTCGAGCTCGGCTGCCGCGAGACAGGTGTCGAGCTCGTCGCGGTCGCGCGGCCCGATCACCGCCCAGGCGGGAAACGTGTGTGCGAGCAGCCAGGCCAGCGCCACGGTCACGGCCGCCGCGCCGACCCGTTTACCGTGCGCCTCGGCGCGCCGGCGACGTTCGCGGTTCGCCTCCGAGAGCCACGAGCGGAACGACTCGTCGTCTTCGGGCCGGCCGGTGAAGAACCCGCGCGCCTGGGCCGACCAGGCGAGCAGAGGCGTTCCCGTGCGCTCGTGCCAGTCCGGGTCGGCGCGCAGGCACCCGCTCCACATGGGCTCGAGCATCTCCGCGAGCGAGAGCTGGTTCGAGAGCACGACCGCCTGTGCGCGATCGTGGCGCCGCGCGTACGCGTTGAAGGCCTCGAAGCGCTCTGGAGCCCAGTTCGAGAGGCCGACCGCGCGCGCCCGGCCGGCGGCGACCTCCGCGTCCAGGGCATCTGCGAACTCGCCCGCCGGTACGGCCGGGTCGTCCCGGTGGAGCAGCAGGAGGTCGACGCGGTCCGTTCGCAGCAGCTCGAGGCTCCGGTCGAGCTCGGGCCGCACGGCGTCCGGACGGCAGTCGGGTGGGTGCGCCGCCTTGCCGACGACGACGACCGAGTCCCGGGCCGCGTGGCGCTCGAGGAACCGGCCGAGCTCGCCTTCCGACTCGTCGCCGTAGTGGCGAGCAGTGTCGAAGCAGTTCCCGCCCGCCTGCAGGAACGCGTCCCAAAGCTCGGGCCGGGCATGGACAGTGCCCATGACGATCGACGAGAGCTCCCGCTCGATGCCTGGCAGCCGGCCGAAGCGCACGAGGGACGAGATTAGACGAGGAGTGGGCCGGCGCCCGGCCCGCCGCGTCAGGGAGGAGGCACGGCGGGCCGGTCGAGCCACGAGGGTTTCCGACGCCCTGTCTCCATAGTCGACGTGCCTCGGGAGGGCTACCATCCCCTCACACGGGAGATTATCTGCTATAACAAGGCTTAGATTTCCTATCGATCACTCAGGTGACCCCCAAGGCCAGGAGGCAGGTTATGGCAAAGACAATCGGCATCGACCTCGGGACGACCAACTCGTGCATGGCGGTGCTCGAGGGCGGCGAGCCGACCGTGATCCCGAACGCCGAGGGCGGCCGCACGACGCCGTCCGTCGTGGCGTTCACGAAGGACGGCCAGCGGCTCGTCGGCGCGCCGGCGAAGCGCCAGTCGGTCACGAACCCCCAGAACACGATCTTCTCGATCAAGCGTTTCGTCGGACGCAAGTTCTCGGAGGTCTCGGAGGAGATGAAGATCGTCCCGTACGAGGTCGTCGCCGGCTCGAACGGCGACGTCCGGGTCAAGACGGGCGACAAGGAGTACGTGCCGCCCGAGGTCTCCGCCATGATCCTCCAGAAGCTCAAGGCGGACGCGGAGGCCTACCTCGGCGAGGAGGTCGTGGACGCCGTCGTCACGGTTCCCGCCTACTTCAACAACGCCCAGCGCGAGGCGACGAAGGACGCCGGCCGGATCGCCGGGCTCAACGTCCTGCGCATCATCAACGAGCCCACGGCGGCCTCGCTCGCCTACGGCCTCGAGAAGGAGACCGACCAGACCATCCTGGTCTTCGATCTCGGCGGCGGCACCTTCGACGTCTCGATCCTCGAGCTCGGCGAGGGCGTCTTCGAGGTGAAGGCGACGAACGGCGACAACCATCTCGGGGGCGACAACTTCGACAAGGCCGTCGTCGACTGGATGATCGCCGAGTTCAGGAAGGACCAGGGCATCGATCTCGGCGCCGACCCGATGGCGCTGCAGCGGCTCTACGAAGCCGCGGAGAAGGCGAAGATCGAGCTGTCCTCGACGACGTCGACCCAGATCAACCTGCCGTTCATCACCGCCACGCCGGAGGGGCCGAAGCATCTCGACATCCAGCTTTCGCGGTCGAAGCTGAACGAGCTCACGCACGACCTGCTCGAGCGGACGGTCGGCCCCACCAAGCAGGCGCTCTCCGACGCCGGCCTGTCGGCCTCTGACATCGACTCCGTCGTCCTCGTCGGCGGCATGACGCGCATGCCGGCGGTCCAGGAGAAGGTCAAGGAGCTGATCGGCAAGGACCCCCATAAGGGCGTCAACCCGGACGAGGTCGTTGCCGTCGGCGCCGCCATCCAGGCCGGCGTGCTCAAGGGCGAGGTCAAGGACGTCCTCCTGCTCGACGTCACGCCGCTCTCCCTCGGCATCGAGACGAAGGGCGGCGTCTTCACGAAGCTGATCGATCGCAACACGACGATCCCGACGAAGAAGTCGGAGGTGTTCACGACCGCCGAGGACAACCAGCCGTCGGTCGAGATCCACGTTCTGCAGGGCGAGACGGAGATGGCGGCGTTCAACAAGACGCTCGGCAAGTTCCAGCTCGTCGGCATCCCGCCGGCGCCACGGGGCCTGCCGCAGGTCGAGGTGACGTTCGACATCGACGCGAACGGGATCATCAACGTGTCGGCCAAGGACCTCGGCACGGGCAACCAGCAGCAGATCCGCATCGAAGGCGGCTCGGGGCTCTCCGAGGACGAGGTCGAGCGGATGATGACGGAGGCCGAGTCCCACGCGGACGAGGCACGTCGCCTGCGGGACGTCGCCGAGGCTCGGAACCAGGCGGAGACGCTCCTCTACACGACGGAGAAGACGCTCAAGGAGCACCGAGAGTCGCTCGACGCCGACACGATCTCGCTGATCGAGTCCCGCATGGAAGAGCTGAAAGCGGCGCTCGAGGGAGACGACGTCGGCCAGATCAAGGCGAAGTCCGAGGCGCTCACCGAGGCCTCGCACAAGCTCGCGCAGGCCGTCTACGAGAAGGTCCAGGCTCAGGGCGCGCCCGCCGGCTCCGGCACCGCCAACGAGGGCGCGGCTGAGGACGAGGTGATCGAAGAGGCCGAGTACGAGGTCGTGGACGAGGAGGCTAGGAGCTCGTGATCGAGCGCGTCCCGACCAAGGCGGAGCTCCACGACCGCATCGTCGAGCTCGAGGAGCTCCTGGCCGCGTTCGAGCACAAGCTCGAGGATGCGGAGGGCCGGCTCGCCGAGGCAGAGGGGAAGCGGGACGAGTACCTGAACGACCTGCGACGCGTCGCCGCCGACTTCGACAACTACCGCAAGCGGGCGGCGCGCGACCAGGAGAACCTGATCGCGCGCGCCCACGAGCGGCTGGTGAAGGAGCTCCTGCCGGTGCTCGACGACCTCGAGCGGGCGCACGAAGCCGCCTCGCGGCACGAGGAAGCGAAGCTCGAGGAGGGCGTCGGCCTCGTCGAGCGGGAGCTCCGCCACGCGCTGGCCCGCGAAGGGCTCGTCGAGATCGAGACGGACGGGACGTTCGACCCGCACGTCCACGAGGCCCTGCTGAGCCATGCTGTGCCGGGCGCGACCGACGGCACGATCCTCGAGGTGATCCAGAAGGGCTACCGGCTCGGAGATCGCGTCCTGCGCCCGGCCAGGGTCGTGATCGCCGCGGCGACGCCGCCGCCGCCGGCGCCCGAAGGGTAGGAGCGCGTGACACGGGTCAGGAACGCATGAAGGACCCCTACGAGATCCTGGGCGTGCCGCGTACGGCCTCTCCGGACGAGATCAAGAAGGCCTACCGCAAGCTCGCCCGTCAGTACCATCCGGATCGCAATCCGGGCGACACGGCGGCCGAGGAGCGCTTCAAGGAGGTGTCCGCGGCCCACGACGTGCTCGGTGACCCCGACAAGCGGGCGCAGTACGACCGCCTGGGCGCCCGCGCGTTCAGCAGCGGGGCCGGCGGCGCGCCGTTCGACACGAGCGACCTCGGCGACCTGTTCGATCTCGGCGACCTGTTCGGAGGGAGGTTCGGGCGCGGGCGCGAGGGGGGCGGCAGCCGCACGCGAGCCGCTCGGGGTCGGGACATCGAGGCGACCGTCAACATGTCGTTCGAGGACTCGCTGAAGGGCGTCACCGCGAAGGTGCCGGTCGATCTCTCCGTGCCATGCTCGGCCTGTAAGGGCTCCGGCGCGGAGCCGGGGACGGCGCCGGTCGTCTGCCCGGAGTGCCGCGGCCGCGGCGTCGTCTCGCAGAGCCAGGGGCTCTTCGCCCTTTCCCAGCCTTGCCCGCGCTGTCACGGGAACGGAACGGTGGTCGAGAAGCCGTGCCGCACTTGCGGTGGCGGAGGACGTGTCCGAGAGACCAGGCGCTACCAGGTGAAGATCCGGCCCGGCGTGACCGACGGCACGCGCATCCGGCTCGCGGGCAAGGGCGAGCCCGGCTCGAACGGCGGCCCCCCGGGCGACCTGTACGTCACGACCCGCGTCTCGGCGTCTCCGCTCTTCGAGCGCCGCGGGTCCGATCTCGTCATCGAGGTGCCGGTCACGTATGCCGAGGCAGCGCTCGGCGCGACCGTTGAGGTGCCCACGCCGGAGGGCCCGCAGCTCTCGCTCAAGGTGCCATCCGGCTCTCAGGACGGGAAGCTCCTTCGCATGCGCGGCCACGGAGCGCCGAAGCTGAACGGCGGCGGCCGCGGCGACCTGCTCGCCCGGCTGAGGCTGAGCGTGCCGACGAAGCTGACGAAGGCCGAGCGCGAGGCAATCGAGAACCTGCACAAGGTCTCGAGGGAGAACCCGCGCGAGAGGGTGTTTACGTGAGCGACCACGCGAGCACCCGTTCCGAGAGCGGGTGTAGGGGCCGGATGATATCCGGCCCCTACGGGACCAGTCGCAGCGAGTGGAGAAGCCGGGCTGATGTAGGGGCCGGTCCCCGACCGGCCCGCCTCCACTCGGCGCGAGGCGATCGCTGATGGACGAAAGGCCCCGTTACATGATCTCCGTGGCGGCCGAGCTCGTCGGCATGCACCCGCAGACGCTGCGGATCTACGAGACCCGGGGACTCGTGCGTCCCCGGCGCACGCCTGGCAACACGCGGCTCTACTCCGAGCGCGACCTCGAGCGGCTGCGCGTCATCCAGCGACTCACGACGGAGCTCGGCCTCAACCTCGCCGGCGTCGAGCGCGTGCTGCAGCTCGAGGACGAGGTGGAGCGCCTACACGGGCGCATCGCGTTGCTCGAGCGGGAGCTTCGCGTCGAAGTCGAGCGGGTACACAGACAGTACAAGCGGGAGCTCGTGCTCTACACCGACCCGACCAGGTCGCGGCTCCCGGTGCCGCGCACCTGAACGACATGGATTTTCAAAAGCTCACCATCAAGTCACAGGAGGCGGTCGCAGCGGCGAACGAGCTCGCGCGCCGCCGCGGCAACCCCGAGGTCTACCCCGGACACCTGACGCTCGCGCTGCTCGACCAGGAGCTGCCGCGCACCCTTCTCGAGCGCGCGCACGGGTCGGTGTCGGCGATCCGCGCCGAAGCCGAGGCGAGCCTGTCCCAGAAGCCGTCGATCAGCGGCTCGCAGCAACAGCCGCGCGCCGCGGCCGCGTTTCTGCAGCTGCTCGATCGCGCCGAGGACGAGATGCGCCGCCTCGACGACGAGTTCCTCTCGACCGAGCACCTCCTGCTGGCTCTCGACCTCATCGACCGTGATGCGCTGCTCGAGTCCCTCAAGGCGATTCGCGGCTCCCAGCGGGTCATGTCGCAGGACCCGGAGGGCTCCTACCAGGCGCTCGAGAAGTTCGGCCGCGACCTCACGGCCCTCGCCGAGCAGGGCAAGCTCGACCCGGTCATCGGCCGCGACGAGGAGGTGCGCCGGGTCATCCAGGTGCTCTCCCGGCGCACGAAGAACAACCCCGTGCTGATCGGCGAGCCCGGCGTCGGCAAGACCGCAATCGTCGAGGGCCTGGCCCAGCGGATCGTCGCCGGAGACGTCCCGGAGGGGCTCAAGGGCAAGCGGGTCTGGGCGCTCGACATCGGCGCGCTGCTCGCCGGCTCCAAGTACCGCGGCGAGTTCGAGGAGCGTCTCAAGGCCGTGCTCCAGGAGATCCAGGCGGCCGAGGGCGAGATCGTCCTGTTCATCGACGAGCTGCACACGATCGTCGGCGCCGGAGCGGCCGAAGGCGCCGTCGACGCGGCCAACATGCTGAAGCCGATGCTCGCCCGCGGCGAGCTGCGGGCCGTCGGCGCAACGACGCTCGACGAGTACCGAAAGCACATCGAGAAGGACGCCGCGCTCGAGCGGCGGTTCCAGCCGATCATGGTCGGGGAGCCCTCGGTCGCCGACACGATCGCCATCCTGCGCGGGCTCAAGGATCGCTACGAGGCGCACCACGGAGTCCGCATCCGCGACGCGGCGCTCGTCGCCGCGGCCGTCCTGTCGGACCGCTACATCGCCGACCGCTTCCTACCCGACAAGGCGATCGACCTCGTCGACGAGGCCGCGTCGCGCCTGCGCATGGAGATCGACTCGTCGCCGCTCGAGCTGGACGAAGCCGACCGGCGCGTGCGCCAGCTCGAGATCGAGCTCGCCGCCATGGCGAAGGAGAGCAGTGAGGTGCGCGAGCCTGTCGAGCGCGAGCTGGCCGAGGCGAAGGAGCGGCGCAACGAGCTCGCGGCGCGCTGGGCCGAGGAGAAGGATGACGCTCGATCGCGTCAGCAAGCTCACGCGATCGATGGAGGAGCTGCGCATCGAGGCCGAGCGCGCGGAGCGGTCCGGCGACCTCCAGCGCGTCGCCGAGATCCGGTACGGCGAGCTCCCCGAGCTCGAGCGGGAGCTGGAGCAAGGCTCGGGGCCTCGCGTCAGAACGCGATGGTCAAGGAGGAGGTCGACGAGGACGACATCGCCGAGGTCGTCGCACGCTGGACGGGTATCCCGGTCGCGCGCCTGCTCGAGGGGGAGACGGAGAAGCTGATTCACATGGAGGAGCGGCTCCACCGCCGCCTGATCGGTCAGGACGAGGCGGTGGAGGCGGTTGCGAACGCGCTGCGCCGGGCCCGCACCGGCCTCCAGGATCCCAACCGGCCGATCGGCTCGTTCGTCTTCCTCGGGCCGACCGGCGTCGGGAAGACGGAGCTCGCCCGCGCGCTCGCAGAGTTCATGTTCGACGACGAGCGGGCGATGGTGCGCCTCGACATGTCCGAGTACCAGGAACGGCACACCGTGGCGCGGCTCGTCGGCGCCCCGCCCGGCTACGTCGGCTACGAGGAGGGTGGACAGCTCACCGAGGCCGTGCGGCGGCGACCCTACGCGGTCGTCCTCCTCGACGAGATCGAGAAGGCCCACGCGGAGGTGTTCGACGTCCTGCTCCAGATCCTCGACGACGGGCGCCTGACGGACGGCCATGGGCGCACGGTCGACTTCCGCAACACCGTCGTGATCATGACCTCCAACGTCCGCTCGCTGGAGGAGATGCGGGAGCGCTTCCGGCCGGAGTTCCTGAACCGGATCGACGAGATCGTCCAGTTCGAGCCGCTGACACGCGACCAGCTCGCCGACATCGTCGAGCTGCAGCTCGGGCGGCTGCGCTCGCGGCTCGCCGAGCGCGGGATCGGCGTTGAGCTCACGGACGCTGCGAAGGCGCTGATCGGGGATGCCGGGTGGGACCCGACCTACGGCGCCAGGCCGCTGAAGCGAGCCCTCCAGACGGCTCGTCGAGAACCCGCTCGCGATACGGCTGCTCGAAGGAGAGTTCGCCGAGGGCGACACCGTGCTCGTCGACGGCGAGGACGGGGCGCTGACGTTTACGAACGCGCGCGCGACGGAGCCCGAGCCCGCAACCGCGTAAGCGCGGGCCACGGCCCTGTCGAGATGCGGCCGGGCCCGGGGAGGCGCGATCTCATGCCGTTACGGCATCGTGCCGGGCGGGGCGACGATCTCGATGCCGTGCGCCTCGGCGGCGGCAAGCAGGCGCTCCATGTCTACGGGACGGTCCGCCGGAGGCAGGTCGTTCGCCTCGGCCGGATCGGAGGCGGCGAGCACGAACGACGCAAGCCCGGCCGGATTCGACACCCCGAGCCAGCGGGCCCGCTCGGACTCGACCCGGTAGGCATGCGGGACGCCCTTGGGGGCGAACACCGCGTCGCCGGCGCGCAGGGTCACGCTCTCGCCCGGCGTGTAGACGGTGAGCTCGCCGTCGAGGACGACGAAGGCCTCGTCCTCCCGGTGGTGGATGTGCAGCGGGGGCATCTCGCCGCGGGTGCCGGTGAGCTCGACGATGCCGAGCGAGTCATTGCTCTCCTCCGGCGTCACGAGGACGCGAGCGAGATTGACGAAGAACCACAGGGGCTGGCCGGTAGCGGTGGCGGTCGACATCCTCGAGCTCCCTTCGTTAGACTCCATGTTGGAGTTAACTTATATCTCCAATATGGAGTTATGTCAAGCCACTCGCTGAACCCGTTCTCGTACACGATCCTCGCCCTGGTGGGCGAGGGCGGCGCGGGCCCGCACGACCTCGTGCGGATGATGCGACGTGGCAGCAGGGTGTACTGGGCGACCTCCGAGAGCCACTTCTACGCCGAGCCGAAGCGGCTCGAGAAGCTCGGCTACCTCACGGCGGAGCGGGCGCCCGGGCGCACCAGGCCGCGGACCCACTACATGCTCACCGACCTCGGTCGCGAAGCGCTGCGCGCGTGGGCTCGCGAGCCCACGCCGTTCACGCGCATCCAATCCGAGGCCGTGGTGCGCCTCGTCGCCGGGGATATTGTCGGCGACGACGCAGCTCTCAGGGCGAGCCTCGCCCCGCTGCGACGCGATCTGGACGAGATCGAATCGGACCTCGACGAGGCCGAGGCAAGAGCGGAGACGCTGCCGCACCGGGCTCGCTACCTGCTTCTCGTCCACCGCTTCGGCCGGACGCTCGTGCAGGCGCACCGCGAATGGCTCGACCAGGTTGAGCGCGAGCTCGGGGGGTCGGACGAAGAACGCCGCTGATCCGTCTCGTCGGTCGAGCCAGCGCGCTCGTCGCGACGTACGATCTGTGCGTGTCCACGCTCGCGCTGCCGGAGATCCAGCGCCCGCTCAAGCTCGGCGAGCTGCTGGCTGCGAGCGCGAAGATCTACAGCGGCCGCGGCTGGACCTACGTCCCGCTCGGCGCCATCCAGGGGGCGGCGCTCGTCGTGTCGGAGTGGATCCCCACCGCCGCGGCTATCGCGATCTACGCAATCGCGTTCACGCTCACGTTCGCTCTGGTGTCGCGTCTCGTCGCCGGCGACGCGCTGGCTGACGCAGCGAGGCGAGTCCTTTCCTCGTCCCCCGTGCTCGCCGCGCTCGCGCTCGTCGTCGGCGTTCCTTTCGTGCTCGGCAGCACCCAGCTCCTGCTGCTCGTCTTCTCGGCGCTGTGGCTCGGGCTGACGAGCTTCGCGATTCCCGCGGCGATGGTCGAGCGCGCCGCGGATGGAAGCTTCCCGGGCCGGCTGGCGTACGTGCTGCGCCGTACGACCACGCTCGCGCGCGCCGAGTACTGGCACGCGGTCGGTATCGCCGCGGCGCTGATCGTCATCTACGTCCTCGTCGGGATCGTGCTCGCGATCGCGATCGGGGGCGCCTCGGGCCTCGATCAGCGGTGGTCGCTCGCCGCGGCGCAGGTGCCACTCGCGCCCTTCTTCTTCATCGGCCTCTGCGTCCTCTACTTCGAGCAGCGCGCCCGTGCCGGCGACGGCGTGCAGGCTCCTACCCGGTAGCCCTGGCGTGGGTGACCCGCGGCTCCCGGAGTGGGTGCTCGAGGAGGTCGCGGGCTGGCCGCAGGACGCCTGGGGCGTCCAGCACGCTCGCCTGCTGCTGCGCGACGGCCGCGTGGTCGCGCCGGTCGCGATCCTGCCGAGCGGCGACGTTGCGGCCTGGGGCGGCGCAAGCCCCGAGGAGCTCGAGCCAGACGACATCGTCGCCATCGAGCGCGTCGACGCGTAGGGGCCGGATACATCCGGCCCCTACCGGGTGCGGCAGCCTTCGGCGAGCTCGACCGCGATCTCGGCTGCGAGGGCGGCGTTCTCGACGACGAGCTCGCGGTTCACCTGCAGCGTCCGTCCTCCGCTCTCCTCGTGGAGACGGGCCAGGACGAACGGCGTGACGGCCTGACCGCTGACGCCCTGGTCTCGCGCGGCACGCAGGGCCGCGTCGATCAGCTCCTCCACCCAGACTGCGTCGAGACCGCCGAGGTGAGGTCTTGCCACGACGACCGCGCCGCGACGCCCCAGTGCCCAGTGCGCTTGCGCGACGGCGGCGGCCTCGCCGGCCGTCTCGACCCTGGCCGCGAGCGGTGGGCCGCCGGTCGGGGCATAGAAGAGCGGCAGCTCGCTCGCGCGCCAGCCGAGCACGGGTACGCCGAGCGTCTCGAGCGCCTCGGCAGTCGCCCGTACGTCGAGCAGCGACTTGACGCCCGAGCAGACGACGCAGACCGGCGCCCGTGCGAGCTCGACGAGGTCCGCGGAGACGTCCGGCAGCTGCGCGTAGCCGCGGTGCACGCCGCCCAGGCCGCCGGTCGCGAAGGCGTGAATGCCGGCCAGGCAGCACGCTGCGAGCGTTCCGCCCACGGTCGTCGCCCCGAGCGCGCCCTGGACGCAGCAAGCGGCAAGGTCGCGCGGCCCCACCTTGCGCGCGTCGGGGCTGCCGGCGAAGCGATCGATCTCCGCAGGAGCGAGCCCGACGCGCACGGCGCCGTCGACGACGCCGATGGTGGCCGGGACGGCGCCGGCCGCCCGGATCCGCTGCTCTGCCAGGTGCCCGACGTCGGCGCCCGTGCCCTCCGGAAACCCGTGGGCGACGAGCGTCGTCTCGAGGGCGACGACCGCTCGGCCGGCGTCGAGCGCTTCCCTCACCTCAATGCCGACGGCGATCGGCGGCGTCACGGCATCGCTCCCAGAGTCGAGACGCAGCGAGCTGCAGCCACGGCGGCCAGGGTAGGCCCTCCGACGAGGTAGCCGGCGGCGAGCGCGTCGCCGGCGCCGGTCGCGTCGACGATCTCGGTCCGAACGGCTGCGTGCGCGCTGCGGCCCGACGGCCCTTCGACCTCGAATCCGTCCGCGCCCCGCTTGACGACCCAGGTGTCGGCGTCCACGCCTCGGACGAGCGAGCGCTCCGCTGCGGTCGCGAAGACGATGTCGGGCCGGACGGCGACGCAGGCGTCACGGAACGCCTCGAGCCCGGCGTGTCGCGCCGCACCGACCGAGGAGACGTCCAGGCTCACCGGCGTGCCGGCCCGTCGCGCGACCTCGGCGGCCTCGAGCGCGGTGGCGCGGCTCGGGTCGCGAACGAGGCTGTAGCCGCTGACGTGTAACACGTCGCAGCCCACGAGATCGGCCGCGTCGAGCGAGCTCCTCGGGAGCTCCTGCGCGATGCCCCGGTCGGTAAGCATGCTCCTGCTCCCGTCGGGTGTCGCGACGGAGACGACGGTTCCCGTGCCCTCGGCGAGCTCGCAGCCGGACAGCTCCACGCCACGCGCGCGCAGCTCGTCCTGGAGCAGCCGCCCGGCTGCATCGCGGGCGTGGGCGGCGATCAGCCGCGCACGAGCGCCGAGCGCAGCCGCCCAGGCCGCGACGTTCGCAGCCTGGCCGCCGGGGGTGATGCGTATGCGTCCGTAGGCGTCCGTGTCCTCGGCCATCGGCTCGTCCAGACGGACGACGACGTCGAGGAGCAGGTCGCCGAGCGTGCAGACGTACACGGCGGTGAGCCTACAATCGAGTGCGTGAACGGTGGCGGAGGCCGCTCGCGGCTCGGCTCCTTCCTGCTGGGAGGGCTGCTCGGCGGTCTCGCCGGGGTGGCCGCCTCGCGCTTGCGCCACTCGGGTGCAGCGAGGCGGAACGCTCAGCCGGGTCTCCGCGCCTTCGAAGGCGCGCCCTGTTACCAAGAGCTCGTCGAGCGCGAAGCCGAGTCGAAGAGCGACCGGGATGCGGACGCTCGGGTCTGAGCCGTCCGCTCCTTCCCTCCGCCTCTCAACTTCGCCCGCGGGACGCCGATATCCAGGTTGACGTGGCGACTGACCTCGCGACCGGTGCTGACCGCGCCTGCGTCCTGATCGCAGACGACGATCCGGACATCCTGGCGCTGCTCGCGCTCCTGCTCGAGCGCGACGGCTACGGCGTCGTGCGCGCCACCGACGGGCTCGAGGCGCTGCGCGTCGCACGGGAGGCGATGCCCGACCTGTGCGTGCTCGACGTGTCGATGCCCGGTGCGGACGGCTACACGGTCTGCCGGGAGCTGCTGGCGCAGGGCGCGGGCGCGCCGCTCGTGATCCTGCTCACGGCGCACGCGCACACGCCGGCGCGCGTCAGCGGGCTCGACGCGGGAGCGGTCGACTACATCGTGAAGCCGTTCGATCGGCAGGAGCTGCTCGCCCGCGTCCGTGCCGCTCTGCGCACGAAGATCGCGCGCGACGAGCTCGCGGCCGAGGCGGTCACCGACTCGCTCACAGGGCTCATGAACCGCGGCCATCTGGCGGCGGCGGCGGTCGAGCACGTCGCTCTGGCGGCCCGAACCGGCCGGCCGCTGTCGTGCCTGTTGATCGACCTCGACCACTTCAAAGCGGTGAACGACACCTACGGGCACGCCGCGGGTGACGCCGTGCTCTCCGAGACGGCCCGGCGCTTCGCCCGGTCCGTGCGCAGGTCGGACGTGCTCGTTCGCTACGGAGGCGAGGAGTTCGTCGTGCTGCTGCCCGAGACCGACACCACCGGCGCGTTGACGATCGCCGCGCGGCTGCGGAAAAACCTCGAGGCGGCGGCTGTCGCCTTCACGAAGGAGAACGGCGAGGCCGTGGAGATACCGGTGCGCGCGAGCATCGGCGTGGCGACCTGGGCCGAGGATCTCGGTCCCGCGGAGCTGATCGCCCAGGCGGACGGCGCGCTCTACCGCGCGAAAGCACTCGGCCGAGACCGCGTCGAGCTCGCGACGTAGAGCGCCCGTCGCCGGCCGGGACGGCGTCCGAATCAGGAAAGGGGTACTCGCCCGGCGCGCCTGGTGGCGCACCGCGGGCCCGGAACGGACGAAGATGGAGAAGGACGCTGTGGCAGTGACCGCGGACCACCACCTGGGAAAGAGCGCGAGCGATCCGGAGCTCGCCCGCCTCGGCACGCTGCTCGCTCTCGGGAAGCTGGCACCGAGCGTCATCCACGAGATCAACAACCCCCTGTTCGCGATCCTCGGGCTGCTCGAGTTCCTGCTCGCCGAGGCCGAGCCGGGCACGAAGACGCATCAACGGCTCGTCCTCATGCAGCAGAGCGGCCTCGAGATCAAGGAGATCGTCCGCACCATCCTCGACTTCGCCCGCGAGCACGGTGACGAGCGCGTCGAGCTCGACCTCGCCGAGCTGGCCCGCGAGACCGTCGAGCTGTTCCGGCGCACTAGCGTGGCGCGCGACATCGAGTCGCGCGTCGAGGCCTCGGCCGGGCCGCTGAGCGTCGTCGCGAGCAGGCAGGCGCTCAGGGTCGCGCTGCTCGCGCTGCTGTCCAATGCGGAGCAGGCGCTACCCGCCGGCGGCGCGATCGTGGTCGCCGTCGCGAGCCACGACGGTCAGGTCGTCGCCCGGGTGACCGACACTGGTGAGGGCGTTGCCGAGCACGCCGGGCAGGATCTCTTCGAGCCGTTCTTCACCACGCGCACCGAGCAGGGCGCCGCGGGCCTCGGACTGGCGATCGCCCGCGCCACTGCTCGGGCACACGGGGGCGATCTGACCCTGGAGCGCGTGTCGCCGGGCGCGACGTTCGCGCTCAGTCTGCCCGCGGCTTCCTAGGGCGTCTGCGCGGACGCGATCGAGGCCAGCATGATCTCGGCCGCGAGCGCCGCGTCGCCAGGGCTGGCCGACTCGGCCGGGTGATGACTGACACCGTCGAGGCAGGGGACGAACACCATCGCGCTCGGGACGCGTGGCGCCACGCACATGGTGTCGTGCGCCGCGCCGGAGACCATGATCTTGTAGGGCTCGCCGGTCGCCTTGGCCGCCGCCTCGAGCGCGCCTACGAGGCCGGCGTCGAGCAGCGTTGCGGGCAGCGTCTGCCGCTCGGCGTGCTCGGCCTGCATCCCCCGGCGCTCGGCGGCCGCCGCGGCGAAGGCGGCGATGTCGCGGGCGACGCCGCGGAAGGCGTCCTCCTCGGGCCCACGCACGTCGAGCGAGAAGCGGGCGCGCTCCGCGATAGCGTTGATCAGGCCCGGCGTCACCTCGATCTCGCCGACCGTCCCCACGGTTCCCGCACCGGCGTCGCGGGCCAGCCGCTCGAGCTCGAGCACACACTCCGCCAGCACCGCCGTCGGGTCGAGACGGAAGTCCATGGGCGTGGCGCCCGCGTGGTCGCCGCGGCCGTGGACGGTCACGTCAGCGTGCACGTAGCCGGCGATGGCGCGGACGATGCCGATGCGGTTGCCGGTGTCCTGGAGCACGCGCGCCTGCTCGATGTGCATCTCGATCCAGCCGGTCAGGCCGTCGAGGACGTGGGCGGCCTCCCGCCAGAGCCCCGGCTCGAAGCCGGCCTCCTCGGCGTGCTCCCAGAAGCTGCGCCCGTCGTCGATCGCCCTGAAACGCTCCCTGAGGTCGTCGTCGGTGACGCGCTGGGCGATGATCCGGCTCCCCAGCAGCATCTGTCCGAAGCCCGAGCCCTCCTCCTCGAGGAACGAGATCAGCCGGAGCGGCAGGCCGAGCCCCAGCTCGTCGTTGAGCCGGCAGACCTCGAGCGCCGTGACGACGCCCATGGTTCCGTCGTACTTGCCGCCGTTGCGGTTCGAGTCGCAATGCGAGCCGATCCCGAAGGCGGGCTCGCCCGGCGGCCGGTTGCGCGCGACGAGCGTGCCGACGGAGTCGAAGCCGCACTCGAAGTCGAGCGCTTGGAGCTCTCGTACGAAGTAGGACACGGTGTTTCGGTAGGCGTCGGTGTACGCGTAGCGGCGGATCGCGCCTGCCGACAGCGTGTAGTCCGGACCCGCCAGCGTCTCGATGTCGCGCTCGATCCGCGCGGCGCTCCGGGCGCGGTCGATCGCCGGAAAGTCCATGGTCACGCGTGGCTCCTCTCGACGTCGGGGATAGCCGACCGGTCTATCTTCGCGCCCCGCGGACAGCCGTGCGGCCCGACTCCACGAGAGGGCTGGCGAGCAACCCGGGCGACGGTAGAATGCGGTCCGTGAGCATCCTGGCGATCGTCCTGATCGCATGTGCCGTGCTCGTAGTGGTCGGCGCCGAATGGCCGCGTCTGACCGCCGGGCTGCGGGCGCGCGAGGAGGCCAAGGCGCGCCAGGAGCGCAGCCGGCGCAAGGCGGAGCTGAGGGTCGTCCACGGAGATCGCGACGAGTTCGCCGAGAGCGTGCGCCGGGACCTCGATCAGCTCCCCGTCATCGAAGAGAAGGACGACCGCAGGCGCTGACGTCCCTGGCCGGCCGCTGCGCTGGCCGTGACGCCCCTGGCCGGCTTCCGCACTGCGACGGGAGTCGTAGGGGCGGGCCTTGGCCCGCCCCTACAGCCGTTTCACCCGATCGGTGCGAGGCGTTTTGGCAGGAGTTGCCGGTCGAACGTTCTTAGAGGCCACACCTAGCCCGGCACGCGGATCGTCGCCACGACGACGCGTGTGTTCGGGAGTATGCGCGGGAGGTTCTCGTTGTTCTTCGCCTCCTGCCGATCGGACACGCGTAGCTCGAGCCGGTGTGTCCCCGGCCTGGCGAAGGCGACGGGCAGCGTCGCGATGTCGGCTGCCAGGCTGCCCGAGCGCCAGGAGCCGCCGTCGAGGCGGTATTGGATCGAGTCCGGATCGACGCCGGCGCCGGCGTCGCGCACCCGTGCCCGGACCCGGCCGCCCGTGGCCGTGCGCGACAGCAACGAGACAGCAGGCGGCCGCACGTCGTCGATCCAGAGCCGGAACCTGAACCTGCCGGCGCGTGCTGCGCTCGTCGTGTCGAAGACGACCGAGTAGGTGCGCGGGCTGGGAAGCAGCACGGCGACAGTTGTCGATTGGGCGAGGAACGACGTGAGGTAGGGATTTCCGACGAACGGGAGCGCCGAGGCGCCGGCGAGGCGGTTCTCGTCGGCGCCAAGGACGATTCGCGGGTGGATGGTGACGCCCGGCGCGGTCCCGATGACGGAGACGCCCAGGTTGGCGGCGGCACGAGGCAGCACGATCCGGAAGACCTGCTCCGGGCCGGGGAGGACCTGGCGCACGAGCGAGGGAGCATCCGGGTAGCGGTACGCGCGGATCTTCGCGGACCCTCGGGCGGCGTTGCCCCGATACGTGCCCGGACCGTCGAGGGTCACGGCGCGGGCCTCCGGAAGTCGTGGGTGCGTGACGCGGTACCAGAACGGGATCCGGCGACGCTCGGCGCCGTGCGTGAGGACGACGAACCCCGTGCGCTCGCCCTCCGGCGCGTTCGCCGCGACGTGGAGACCGATCGCAAGCGTCCCTGGCACGGCGACCTCGGCCGGCACGTCCAACTCGAGCCCGGCGGGCATGCTCGGCGTCTCGAGCGTGACCGTCCAGGCTCCCGCTCCTCCGCCCGCGTCGGCGAGATCGACCGACGCCGACGCCGAGGTGGGGGAGCGTGCATCGAGCAGGCCGAACGCGACCGACTGCGGCGTCGCGAAGACGAGCGGGTCGACCGCCTGCTCGAGCTGGATCATGCCCCCGCCCGACCGGGTCGCCTCGGCTTCGGTCGACCTCGTGCCGTCCGCCCACACGGGGCGTCCGGTCGCGACGAGCGCCGACTTGACCTGCTCGACCGTCCAGCCGGGATGGAGGGCACGGAGCAGCGCTGCGCCGCCGGCTACATGTGGCGCCGCCATGCTCGTACCGGAGAGGGTTCCGAAACTGCCGCCGGGCTGGGCGGAGAGCACCTCGACGCCCGGGGCGGTGACGTCCGGCTTGAGCGCGAGGCCGAGCGGCGTCGGCCCGCTCGCCGAGAAGCTCGCCAGGGTCAGGTCGTCGTCGGCGGCGCCGACGGTGATCGCGCGCAGCGATGACCCCGGCGAGGCGGCGCTGCCGCGCCCGAGCAACTCGTAGTCGTTCCCGACCGAGGCGACCGGGATCACGCCTGCAGCCGCGGCGTTGTCGAGCGCGATCGCGACCGCATCGCGGCTCGGCTCGACCTCGGGCTCCCCGAGCGACAGGTTGAGCACGTCCATCCCGTCGGCCACGGCTGCCTCGATCGCGGCGACGAGCTCTGGAGAGTTGCCGTTGAGGCCGAGGCCGGACTCCGTCGGGACCGTGAGCACCTTGTAGTTGCCGATGTAGGCGAGCGGAGCGACTCCCGAGATGGATGTGGGGGCTCCGGCGTCGCCGGCGCCCACCGGCGTCTCGGGCGCGCCCGCCGCGATCCCCGCCACGTGCATGCCGTGGAAGGAGTGCACAGGGTCGAAGGGCTTGCCCGCGTGGGGCCAGCCGGCGTTGTGCGGGGCAAAGGCCCGGGCCACGATCACCTTGGGGCTCGTGTACGCGACATCGCCTTTCGGGAACCCCGGAGGCATGGTGAGCCCGGCGGGGTCGAAGAACGGATGCCGCTGATCGACCCCGTCGTCGAGGATCGCGATCTTCATCCCCTGTCCCGCGTGCTCGAGCGCGGGCCCCCACAGGGCCGGAGCGCCGATGAGGGCCGGCGTCACCTGCTGCCGCGTGCGGGGCTCGACCCGCGCGCCGCGCCGGGCCTCTTCCTGCTCGTACAGCGGCCCGTAGCGGACGCTCGGGTAGACCCGCACGACCCCGGGAACCGCTTCGAGCCTCCGCAGCTCCGTCGCCGGCAGCGAGACCGCGAGCCCGGCGAGGACGATCCGGTACCGCCAGCGGATCTCGGCGCCCGGAATCCGGCTCAGGATCCGGTGCGAGACGGTCAACTGCGCGCGTTCGACGGCAGCCAGGGCCGCCCGGGCCGAGCGGCCCGCGGGGTCGGCATGACGCCATCCGCTCCGGGCCGCCGGCGGTGGAGCGAGCCCGACGATGACCTCCACGCGCGGCGTCGGCGCCCGATCCGGCACGGCGGCGAGGCCGACGCCGGGAATCGCGAGCAGCGCGGGGAGGAGGATGGCGAGGAGACAGCGAACGATCCGCCGATGGTACTTGCGGGCTCTGCGAGGCAGCGAATCGTACGTCCCGCCTGGCTGCGCGCTACACTGATCTGCGACAAGGCACCACGCGGATGTGGCGGAATTGGTAGACGCGCACGGTTCAGGTCCGTGTGGGGGCAACCCCGTGGAGGTTCGATTCCTCTCATCCGCATCGAGCGCAAGGACATCCCGTAACTTTTCTCCCCCCCAGGGAGTCCGGGTCGTCCCCCGTTCGGGCATTAAGGTCCCGCGTCCCCAGGTCGATGCCACCTCCCGTGAGGAGGATTTTCGACGTACTGCGGACGCCGCGCGGGAAGCGCACGTTCAACATCGTCGTCACGGTGCTCGCGCTCGGGATCTCGGCGCTTGCGGCCCGGCACTTCGCCTCGACCGGCTGGCCGCTGCAGAACGCAGACCCGCAGCTCGTCGCCGTCGCAGGGCTCCTCTTCGTCCTCGCCTACCCCTTCAAGGCCTGGGGATGGCATAGGCTCTTCCACCCCTCCGAGCGGCCGCGGTCGATCTCGCTCGCAGCCGCCAACGGAGCGGCGTCCGTCACGGGCGCCGCGCTTCCCGGCCGCTTCGACGACGTCGTCCGCATCGCGGTCGTGCGACGCTATCCGAGCTGCCCGTCCGGAATCGGCTCGCTCAGTCTCTCGCTCTTCATGCTCGGCCTGCTCGACGCGGCGGCCCTCATGCCGATCAGCGCCGCGGCCGCTGCGACGTCGAGCGACTCGACGGCCGTCCGCGCCGGCCTCGCGATCGTCGCCGCCGCGGGCCTCGGTGCGGGGATCCTGATCTGGCTGATGCCGCGCATGCTCCTGAGCACCCGCCTGATCCGCTACCGCCTCACCCACTGGCTCTCGAAGCGGTCGACGCCGATGAGCTCCGCGTGGCGGGCCTGGCTGCTCGTGTTCGCATCCTGGGTGATGCGCGCCCTGGGGCTCTACCTCCTGCTCGCCGCAATGGGCATCTCGATCTCCTTCCCGCTCGCGATCGGCTTCCTCTGCGCGGCGGCGGCGTCGGGGGCGCTCCCGATCGCGCCGGCCGGGGCGGCCACGCAGGCGGGCGCCGGCGCGGCGATGCTCGTCGCCTCCGGCGTTGCGACGCAGCAGGCCATCGCCTTCGCGATCAGCGCGCAGGCGCTCCTGATTCTCGCCGGCGCCGGCGTCGTGATCTTCGCGGCGCTGCTGCACACGGGCCAGCGGCTCGCCCTGCGGCGCGCAGCGGCTGCCTGAACGGCGCGGCCCGCGACGCCGAGCTTCGCCCGCCCGGGGCGTTGCTACGCTCAGCCCCGTGCAGGGGCTCCACGCCGTCAACGGTGTCCTCCTCGTCGCCGTCAACGCGCTCGCGGGGGCGCTCGGCGTGCTCTACGTGCGCCGGCGAGGCGAGCCCAGCCGTCTGTTCTCGCACCTGCTCGTGCTCGGGCAGACGCTGCTCGTGGCCCAGGCCGCTCTCGGGCTGCTGATGCTCTCCGGCGGCGAGCGCACCGCCGACAAGCTCCACTACCTGTACGGCGCCCTGGCGCTCGGCGCGGTGCTCGCGCCGTGGCTCTACGCGCCGGGCGACCCGCGCGCCCGTCTCGTGTGGTTCTGCGGGGCGGCGTTCCTCGGCGCCGCGCTCGGCGTGCGCGCCTACCTGACCGGATCGTGAGACGCATCGGGCCCACACTGCGCGGGTTCGCGATCATCTTCGCAGCCGCGGGCGTGATCACGGCGCTCCAGCTCGACGATGCGCTCGCGGCCGTCTTCTTCGTCGTGCGGATCGCGTTCTTCGTCGCGATCGCATTGTTCCTCTACCGCCTCTGGCGGGAGCGGCGTGAGGAGATCTCCCAGTGGGGTCTCCGGTCGCGCGTCGTCTTCTACGGCGCAGTCGGGCTCGCGATCGCCAACATCGGCGCGGCGTTCGCGCCCCAGTACCCGTCCGGCGGGCTCGAGGCCCTCATCTTCTTCCTCGTCCTCGCCGCATGCGTCTTCGCCTGCTGGCGCGTGTGGCGCGACGAGCACACGTACGGCTATTGATGCCCGGAGACGTCGTCGTCATCGTCGGGGCCAGCCTTGCCGGGGGAACGGCGGCGGCAACGCTGCGCGACGAGGGGTTCGACGGCCGGATCGTCCTGGTCGGTGCCGAGGCCGAGCTGCCCTACGAGCGGCCGCCGCTGTCGAAGGGGTACCTGAAGGGCGAGACGCCGCGCGAGAAGCTGCTCGTCCGTCCAGAGTCGTTCTGGGCGGAGCGCGAGGTGGAGCTGGAGCTCGGCACGCCGGCGGCTCGTATCGACCCACCGACGCGCGATGTCGAGCTCGCCGACGGCCGGCGTCTCTCCTACGACAAGCTGCTCGTCGCGACCGGGGGCCGGAACCGACGGCTGCGTGTTCCGGGCGCTGAGCTTCCCGGCGTGCTCGACCTGCGGACGATCGAGGACTCGGTCCGCATACGCGAGGCCGCCGGCAAGGGCGGGCGGGCGGTCGTCGTCGGCATGGGCTTCATCGGCTCCGAGGTGGCGGCGACGCTCCGTCAGCTCGGGCTCGACGTGGTCTGCATCGAGCCGTTCGCGGTCCCGCTCGAGCGCGCGCTCGGGCCGGAGGTCGGACGGGCGATCGCCGAGCTCCACCGTGAGCACGGCGTCGTGGCGCGCTACGGCGAGGGCGTGGACGCCTTCGAGGGCGCCGGCACGGTCGAGAGCGTCCTGACGTCCTCGGGCGAGCGCGTGGAGTGCGACTTCGCGGTCGTCGGCGTCGGGATCGAGCCGGCCGTCGAGGTCGTCGCCGGGACCGCGGTGGAGGTCGACAACGGGATCGTCGTCGACGAGCTCTGCCGGACGTCCGTCGAGGGCATCTGGGCCGCCGGCGACGTCGCCCGCCACCACCACCCGCTCTTCGGGCTGGTGCGCGTCGAGCACTGGCGCAACGCGATCGAGCAGGGCGCCGCCGCCGCGCGCTCGATGCTCGGCAAGGGCGTGCCCTACGCGGAGGTGCACTGGTTCTGGTCCGACCAGTACGACGCCAACATCCAGTACACGGGCCACCACACCGGCTGGGACGAGCTCGTTGTCCGCGGCTCGATCGACGAGCGGAAGTTCGTCGCCTTCTACATCGCGCAGGGCGTCGTCCACGCTGCGGCGGCGCTGGACTCGGGCCGCGACCTGCGACGGGCCCAGGCGCTGATCAGGACGCAGTCGCCGGTCGATCCGGCGGCGCTGCGCGATCCAGAGATCGACCTGCGGACGCTCGTGCCGGGCGCCTGAGCCGGCGAAGTCGCCAGCCGAACGGGCCGGATGAGATCCGGCCCCTACATGGGGTGCTCGACGCGCGCTCTGGTGCCGTCGAGCGAGTCGAGAATCGCCCGAATATCCTCGTGCACGCCGACGTAGATCGGCGTGTCGCGCTCCGTGTAGCGGCTCGCCTCCGTCTCGCGCAGCGTCATCATGAGGTGCAGGAAGTCGACAGGCTCCTCGCACTCGAACGCGGTCATGAACTCCTGGTCGTCGATCCCGAACGAGTACGTCGTGTGGTTCGTGATCGTACGGAAACTGCTGCCGATGTCAGCGTGCTCCTTCATGGCGCGCCGGCGGTCCTCCAGCGGCAGCGCATACCACGGTCGCAGCTTCACGAACGGGTAGACGACGAGGTAGGGGGCCCCGCGCGGCACGATCCGCCGGGGCGGGCGCTTCGGGTCGCGCTCGAAGTACTTCGACGAGAGCGTCGCCGCCACGTACGAGCGCGGCGTCTCGAGCCAGCCGGCGAGCGGCGTGGCGTTGAGCTCGGTCTGCAGGTCGCGGAAGTCTTCCCAGCGCTCGGTGAGCTGCCAGAGGAAGAGGTCGGCCTCGGGCCGGACGCCGACGAGGCTGTACGTCAGGATCTGCATGCGCTCCTGCCACGCCTCGACCACCTCCGCGAAGGCGTCCTTGGCGGCCGCACGCTCCTCGACGGGGAGCCGGCGCCAGGCGGGATCGACGCGCAGGAAGCGGTACGCGACGTACTGGGGCGCCTCGACGTCCTCGCTGCCGTTCGTCCCCGCCATGTCTCAGAATCGTAGCCGCCGCTCCGCGCTTCCGGCACGGTCCGCGCGCGATGCGGCACGACTCGTGGCCTACGGTGGACCTGTCCGGGCGCGGCCGTCGGCGGGCAGGCGGGCGTGCCCGGGCGCCACCTCGGGCCGGCGCTGGAGGCTGCGTGAACATGACCGCAGCCGCGCAGACGACGCGCGAGGAGCGCCTGGAGGGCCAGCTCGGGGCACTGCCGACCCAGCCGGGCGTCTACCTGTTCCGCGACGCGTCCGACGCGGTGCTCTACGTGGGCAAGGCCAAGTCGCTGCGCTCGCGCGTTCGCTCGTACTTCCGCGGTGGCGAGACTCGGCAGGGCCTCGAGCAGATGGTCGCGCGGGTCGAGCGGATCGAGGTCATCGTCACGCAGTCCGAGGCCGAGGGGCTCCACCTCGAGCAGAACCTGATCAAGCGCCACCGGCCGCCGTTCAACGTGCGGCTGCGAGACGACAAGTCGTACCCGTACATCGCGGTCACCGTGGAGGACGAGTATCCGCGGGTCATGTTCACGCGTGAGCGGCACCGTCGCGGGGTCGTCTACTTCGGGCCGTACGCGAACGCGAAGAAGGTGCGCGAGACGCTCGACGTGCTGAACCGGGTTTTCCGCTACCGGCCATGCGAGGGGCCGAAGCCGGGCCGCCACTCCGGCATCCCGTGCCTCGACTACCACATCGACCGCTGCTTCGCGCCGTGCGTGGGAGCCATCTCGCCCGAGGACTACCGAGGCGTCGTCGAGGGTGTGATCGAGTTCCTCTCGGGCGACAGCCGCCCGATCCAGCGCGCGCTGGAGCGCCGCATGCACGAGGCGGCCGAACGGCAGGAGTTCGAGGAGGCGGCACGTCAGCGCAACCGCCTCTACGCGGTCCGCCATCTCGCCGAGCGGCAGGATGCCGACCGCCGGGACGTCGGCACCGTCGACGTGATCGGCATCGCGTCCCGCGGCGACGTGGCCGCCGTGCAGGTGTTTCCGCTCCGCGACGGGCGGATGGTCGACCGGCACGGGTTCACGCTCGAGAACGCCGCAGGCCAGGACACGCAGGCGCTCATCGAGGCGTTCTGCCTCGAGTACTACGGTGCGGCCCCGAGCGTGCCGCCGCTCGTCGTCGTACCGCTCGGCTCGGGCGACCTCGCGGCCCTCGAGGAGTTCCTGGCAGGGCGGCGCGGCTCGAAGGTCGAGGTTCGTCCGGCGCAGCGTGGCGAGAAACGCCGTCTGCAGCAGCTTGCTCAGCGGAACGCCGAAGTTGCCCTCGAGAGCGAGGAGCTCGCCGCCGAGCGCCGTCGCGTGCGGCGTATCGAGGCGCTCGAGGAGCTTCGGGAGGCGCTCAACCTCGAGTCACTGCCGATCCGCATCGAGTGCTTCGACATCTCGAACATCCAGGATGAGTCGCCGGTCGGGTCGATGGTGGTGTTCGAGGACGCCGCACCGAAGAAAGCGCATTACCGCAAGTTCGGCGTGCGCAGCGAGGGCGGGCAGGACGACTTCGGGATGATGCGAGAGGTCGTGTTCCGGCGCTTCGCGCGGATGCGCTCCGTGACGGCCGAGGAGTACGACGAGGGCTTTGCAACCTGTCCCAATCTCGTGGTGGTGGACGGCGGCAAAGGGCAGCTGTCGGCGGCGCTTTCCGCGATGCACGAGCTCGACCTCGCGCGCGTCGCAGTCGTATCGCTTGCGAAGCGCGAGGAGGAGGTCTTCGTCCCCGGGAGTTCCGATCCGGTCGTGCTCGAGCGCGACTCGGCCGGCCTTCAGCTCCTGCAGCGCATCAGGGACGAGGCGCACCGCTTCGCGCTCGGCTTCCACCGGACGCGCCGTGACGCGCGCGCGAAGGAGTCGATCCTCGACGCTCTTCCCGGGGTCGGGCCCGCCCGCAAGCGTGCGCTGCTCGCGCACTTCGGCTCACCCGAGCGGCTGGTCGCTGCGAGCCGCGAGGAGCTCGAGGGCGTCCCGGGCGTGCCGCCGAGGGTGGGTAGGCAGATCCACGCCGCCCTGCGCAAGGCCGGCGGGGCGTGACGTTCCTTCTCGAGACCGAGCGGCTCGTCCTGCGCCCGAAGTCGCTCGACGACCTGCCGTTCATGCATCGGCTCCTCTCCGACCCCGCCGTGGTGCGCTTCGTGGGCGACGGCCGCCCTCGCAGCCTCGAGACGGTGCGAGCGCTGTTGTTGAGGCACCTCGACCACCAGCGGGTGCACGGGTTCAGCCTCTGGCTCGTTTCCGAGCGCGCCGGGGCAGAGCCGATAGGAGACTGCGGGCTCATGCCGCTCGATGGCGGGCCAGAGATCGAGGTCGGGTACCGGTTCGTGCCGTCCGCCTGGGGCCATGGATACGCCACCGAGGCGGCGGCGGCCGCCCTGCGCTACGGCTTCGACGTTGCCGGGCTGGACGAGATCGTGGCGGTCGCCTACCCCGAGAACACCGCCTCGCGGCGGGTCATGGAGAAGATCGGCATGTCCTACGACGGCCGCGGCATCTACTACGGGAACGACTCGGTCAAGTACGTCGTTCGGCGCACGTCGCCTGACCCCATCGAGATCGTCGCCTACGACCCGACCTGGCCCGCTCGCTTCGAGCAGGAGCGCCAGCGGCTCGAACATGCGCTCGGCTCGGCGGCCGTCGCGATCGAGCACATCGGCTCGACCGCGGTCCCGGGGCTCATCGCCAAGCCGGTCATCGACATGCTGGTCGGACTGCGCGACTATCCGCTCCAGCCGGAACGGGTCGCGGCAGCGGAGCGGATCGGTTACGTCTACCGCGGCGAGTTCGGGATCCCCGGGCGCCAGTACTTCCGCAGGGGCTCACCGGATGCGCACCACGTGCATGCCGTGCTCCACGGCGGCGGGCACTGGCTCCGGCACGTCGCCTTCCGGGACTGGCTCCGTGAGCACGGCGAGGACGCAGCCCACTACGGGGAACTCAAGCTCCGGCTCGCCGCCGAGCATCGTGACGACCGGGCTCGCTACACGGAGTCCAAGGCGGAGTTCATCGAAGACGTGCTCGGGCGAGCCGGTGTGGGCGGGCCAAGGCCCGCCCCTACGGCCGGTTTCGGAGTGGCGATGGTCCGCCTCTAACGATCTGAGGTGGGCGGGCCAAGGCCGCCCCTACGGGCGTTCCGCGGTCGGCCTGCGCCCGAGCATGAACCGTGCCGGCAGCGGCACGGGAGTACGCAGCCACCATCGCCGCCGCTTGGTGCGTTCGGGACCCGTCCTACCGTTCTGTCTCGGCAAGGGCGGCGGAGCGTCCTCGCGGGGGCCGACGATGGCCTTGGCGATGATCGGCGCTGCGAGCGGTTTCACTGGTGCCTCCTTGCGGTGAGCATTCGGTTCACCGTAGGAAGCAAGCGGGTGCGGGGCCAGCGGGTTTCCCCTAGACATGCGCGCGGAACCCCGGAATGCGCGCTCTGAGCGCTCGCGTAGGGCTTTGGGAGCTTGCTCTAGGGAAATCCCGCTACCGCCTCGCGCGACGTCGCCGTAGGCTCGACGCATGAGCCTGACCGGCCCCATCCGCTCGGCTGTCCTGCCGTACGAGGCAGCCTGATGGCCGCTGCACGCGTACGAGCCGCGCCGGCACTCCGTCGTGCCGTGGCGATCGCCTCGAGACGCGTCGACCGCGGCCGGGCCGGGAAATCCCCGGCGCTGATCGAGAGGATCCGCAGCTCGGTCATCGGCGATGGCGCGGCGCTCGACGGGCCGTTCGGGCGGCGTCGGCTCGTCTACGCCGACTACACGGCCTCCGGCCGCGCGCTCTCGTTCATCGAGGACTTCATCCGGGACGAGGTGCTCCCGCTCTACGCCAACACGCACACGGAGGCATCCGCGACCGGCCTGCAGACGACGGCGCTGCGCGAGGACGCGCGGAGAATCGTTCACCGGGCCGTGAACGGCGGGGACGACGACGCCGTCGTCTTCTGCGGTTCCGGATCGACCGGGGCGATCGACAAGCTCATCCGGGTTCTCGGTCTCGGTCGCTCACCGGCGCTGCCGCCGGACCAGCGGCCGGTGGTGCTCATCGGCCCGTACGAGCACCACTCCAACGAGCTGCCCTGGCGGGAGTCGCAGGCGGACGTAGTCACCATCCGCGAGGGCACCGACGGACGCGTCGACGCCGGTCACCTCGAGGAGGAGCTACGGCACTACGCGCACCGGCCGCTCCGGATCGGCAGCTTCTCGGCCGCCTCCAACGTGACCGGGGTCGTCACCGACGTCGAGGAGATCGCGATCGCGCTGCACCGCCACGGTGCTCTCGCCTGCTTCGACTACGCAGCCGGCGGCCCGTACCTACCGATCGACATGAGCCCGTCGCCCAGGCGGCCGGACGGGCACCTCGCCTACAAGGACGCCGTCTTCCTCTCTCCGCACAAGTTCGTCGGCGGCCCCGGGACGCCCGGCGTGCTCGTGGCGAAGCGCTCCCTGTTTCGTAACCCCGTCCCGTCCGTGCCCGGCGGCGGGACGATCCTGTTCGTGAGCCCGACGGGCCATTCGTACCACCCCGACCCGCAGGTCCGCGAGGAAGCCGGCACGCCGGCGATCGTGGAGTCGATCCGCGCCGGGCTCGTCTTCGCGCTCAAGGAAGCGGTGGGGGCCGACGAGATCCACAGGCGGGAGCACCGCTTCGTCCGCCGCGCGCTCGCGTCATGGAGCCGCAATCCGAACATCGAGATCCTCGGCAACACGGACGTCGAGCGGCTCGCGATCGTCTCGTTCGGCATCCGGTACGGGCGTGGCTCGCTGCACGCGAACTACGTCGTCTCGCTGCTCAGCGACCTCTTCGGCATCCAGGCACGGAGCGGCTGCTTCTGCGCGGGGCCGTACATGCACCGGATGTGCTCCATCGACGACGTCTGGTCGGCTCGAATGCAGGCGGAGGTCGCGCGGGGCGTCCTGGGCGCGAAGCTCGCGTTCGCGCGTGTCAACTTCAACTACTTCATCAGCGAGGCCGCGTTCGACTACATCGTCGACGCGGTGCACATGGTGGCGAACGAAGGCTGGAAGCTCCTGCCCTCCTACACCTTCGACCCTGCGACGGGCCTGTGGCGCCACGTGGACGCCGATCCGCGACCGCGGCTGTCTCTCGACGGGATCTCATTCGGCGAGCCGCTCGTGGCCCCGACGCCGCCGCCCTGCGAGCCCGAGGCCGCGCTCCGGTGCTACCTGGAGCAGGCGCGCGGGATCCTGCGCGATGCCGGGAGCTCCGCGCCGGCCGCGAAGCCGCGCGACCCGGTGCTTTCGCCCGCGTTCGAGCGCTTCCGCTGGTTCCCGCTGCCGGGCGAGGCGTTCGCGAGACTTCAGGGCGCCGGGCCGTAGAGCGGTTGGCTCAGAAGCCCGAGCTCCCCGGCAGCCGTCCCTCCGCCACCAGCCGCGCGAGGTCGGCTCGGGAGCGGAGCCCGAGCTTGCGGTAGATCCGCGTGAGGTGCGCCTCGACCGTGGCTACGCTCATGAACAGCGTCTGCCCGACCTCGCGGTTCTTCATGCCCTGCGCGACCAGCTCGGCGACTCGGCCCTCGGCCGGGGTCAGCTCCCCCGAGCCGCGCCCGGGAGCGGCCCGCTCGAGCTCTTCGGCGGCACGTGCCTCCCACAACGCGGCCCCCATGTCGGCGAAGCTGCCGCGGGCGCCGGCGAACGCATCGGCGGCCTGCGTCCTCTGGCCCAGGCGGAGGAGGGCCCGACCGCGCGTGAGCACCGCACGGGCGGCGTCGGGGCGGTGACCGAGCCGGCCGAACGCCGCTTCGGCGCTCTCCAGCGGCGAGACGGCCGCGTCGGCTCTCCCGCGCGCGAGCAGGAGCACCCCGCGGCTGCGGTCGACTGACGCGAGCGCCCACGTGCTCTCCACGGCAGCTGCCTGCCGGGCGAGGCGCTCGAGCAGCATCGCGGCTGCGTCGAGCTCGCCCGATAGCGCCAGCGCCTCGACCGCGTTCGGGAGCACGGGGAACGCCCCCGGGTGCGCATAGCCCATGTCCTCGAGCAGCTGCGCCGCCTCGCTCAGCTCGCGAGCCGCTGCTTCGGCGTTGCCCTCCGAGAGCGCCAGCAGCCCGAGCACCCCGCGCGCCCGGACGATCCCAGGGCGCTCGCTCTGCCTCTGAGCCCGCGCGAGCAGGTGCTCCGCCGCCTCGCGCGCCTCGCCTGCACGGCCGAGCCACGCCTCGAGGAGGGCCAGAGGATGGAGGAGCCAGCCCTCCGTGTACGCGTCCTCCGCGTCACGGGCTGCCTGGATGCCCTCGTCGACGTGCTTCTTGGCCGCCGTCAGCTCGCCCGCGGAGCATTCCACGAGCGCCAGGTCGTACAGGCAGTAGGGACGCCGGAACTCGTTGCCCGACCGTACCGCATGGGAAAGCAGCGCCTCGAACTGCGCGCGAGCGGCGGCGAGGTCTCCGGCCCAGTAGATCTGCTTCGTCCGCAGGGCGCTGGGGCCGATCAGGATGGATGGGCTGCCGACCTCATCCTCGAGCTCCACGGCCCGGGCGATGAGATCCGGCCTGGGCGAGCCGGCCACCGCTTCCAGGTGCGAAAGCCCGGCCGCGGCGAGCATCTGGGCGCTCGGCTCGCCCGCCCGATCGGCGATCGCGAGCGCCTCTCGCGCCGACTCGATCGCCCCAGGCATGTTGCCGAGCAGCCACCCGCGCAGGCCCGCCAGGTCCTGCAGCACGCGTCCGCGCAACAGCTCGTCCTCGCCGGCGTCCTCGAGCGCGCGCAGCAAGAGGGCCTCGGACGTAGGTGACTCCTCGTCCTCGAGCTGGTAGCGGTGCAGGAGCACTTCCCCGCGCGCGCTGCCCGGAGGGAGGGCTGCGATCAGCTCGTCAGCGAGCCCGAGCGCTCTGCCCACCTCCCCGGCGGCGGCGAGGTGGTCGATCTCCGCGAGCGCACGCCTGCGCGCGGCGTCGGCGTCGTCGCCCGGCGTCAGACGGAGACTGTGGCCCGCGAACTCGGCGGCGAGGTCGGGCGCGCCGCGTGCGCTCGCCCGTTGCGCGGCGTCCTCGAGCAGCCGAGCGAGCTCGTCGTCGGGATCGTCCGTGGACAGGGCGAGGTGGCGCGCGCGCGCGTCAGCGTCGACAGCTCGGGCGGCGAGGTGCCCGTGCAGCGACCGTCGGGCGAGCGGGCTCATCCGGCCGTAGGCCGTCGACGCGATGAGGGGATGGGTAAAACGCACCTGCAGCTGCTCGTCGACGACGAGCAGGCCCTCCCGCTCGGCCGTGACGAGGAGGCTCTGGACGTCCAGGCCGGGCAGGGCATCGCCGAGCTCCCGGGCGGTCAGCGGCCCTGCGGCTGCTGCCAGATCGAGCAGCTCGGCGAGCTCGCCGGGCATCGTGCCGAGGCGGCGGGCGATCGCCGCCTGGAGCGAGTCGGGGAGGCGAAGCTCGCTTGCAGAGAGACGCGCGCGCTCGTCGCTCGCGAGCCCGCGGGCCAGCTCGATCGCGTAGAACGGGTTGCCACCCGAGATCTCGTGGATGCGCGCGAGCAGCGGGTGGGAGATCGCCTCGACCGTTCCGCACAACATGCCGCGGAGGACGGCGAAGCTGACCGGACCGAGGTCGAGCGAGTCGCAACGGCCCGGCGGAAGCGTGCTCGCAACGGTCAGCGGATCCTCAGAATCGGAGCCGGATCGAATGGCCTCGAGCACGCCGACGGGCTCGCTGTCGAGCCGGCGCAGCGCGTAGCGCAGGGATCGTGCGGAGGCCGAGTCGAGCCACTGCACGTCGTCGATCGCCAGCACCACGGGCCTGCTCGCGGCGAGCTGCCTGAGCGCCTCCAGGATCGCCCGTCCGCGGGCGAACGGGTTGCCCTCCGCTTCGAGCGCGGACGTCTCGAGCTCGACGCTGTCGAACAGGTCGGCAAGCCCCGCGAGGGCGAGCGACATCTCCTCCTCGGCGGGCCGCGTGAGCATGGCCTGGAATCCCGCAGCTCGGCAGCTGTCGATTGCGCTGCGCCAAAGAGACGTCTTGCCGATCCCCGGCGCGCCCCGGATGACGAGTGCCCGCGCACCGTCGGGCACCGCGGCGACGAACGCATCCACGCGAGCCCGCTCGGCCTCTCGGCCGACGAATACCGGCGCCGCAGCCACCCCTACGGCGGCTTCGCCCACGGTCCGATTCTAGGGAACAGCACTCGAGCACATCCGGACGCGCTCATCCGGTCTCGCCGTCGGACGCCTGCACGCTCCGGTCCGCGACCCGCCGGGCCAGCTCGCTCCGCGAGCGGATGCCGAGCTTGCGGTAGATCCGCGTCAGGTGCGCCTCGACGGTAGCGACGCTCATGAACAGCGCCTGGCCGATCTCCTTGTTCTTCATCCCGTTGGCGACGAGGGCGGCGATACGGCTCTCGGCGTCCGTCAGCCCGCCGGCGGCTCGCCCGGGCGAGGCGCGCTCGAGGTTCTCCGCCGCGCGTGCTTCCCAGAGCGCGGCCTCCATGCCCGCGAAGCGAGCGCGTGCGTCGGCGAGCACCTCCGCCGCGACCGTCCGCTGCCCGCGCCTGAGCAGCGCCTGGCCGTGGAGCAGGACAGCGCGAGCGCCGTCCGCCGCGTAGCCCATGCGGTCGAAGCTCGCAGCGGCAGCCTCGAGGCCCTCGGCGGCTGCGTCGGCCTCCCCGCCGGCGAGCAGCAGTGCGCCGCGGGCGCGATCGGCCGCCGCAGCAGCCCAGGCGTTGTCGCCCAAGGCCGCCTGGAGGTCGAGCCGCTCGAGCAGCGCCTCCGCCATGGTGAGGTCGCCGCCGGCGGCGAGGGCCTCGACCGCGTCGGGGAGAATCGGGAACGCGCCCGGGTTGGCGAAGCCCATCTCCTCGAGCAGCTCCGCGGCCTCGGCGAGCAGACGGGACGCGCTTCCCGCATTCCCCTCCGAGAGCGCGAGCAGGCCGAGCACCGAGTGCGCCCGCACGATCCCGGGCCGCTCGCCGCGCCACGAGGCCTCGTCGAGGCGCCGCTCCGCCGCCGCGCGGGCGGGCTCTGCCCTGCCGAGCCATGCGTTGGCAAGGGCGAGCGGGTAGAGGAGTACCGTCTCGCCCCAGGTGTCGGCGGTGTCCCTGGCTGCCTCGACCCCTTCACGGGCCAGATCTGCGGCCAGGGCGGCGTTGCCGGCTGCACACTCGAGCAGGGAGAGGTCGAAGAGGCAGTAGGGGTGATTGACCTCGTTGCCGGTCCGCACGATGTCCTCGTGCACGGAGGCGAGGAGCTTCCGGGCGGAGCGCAGCTCGCCGGACCAGAGCAGCAACTCGGCGTGCAGCACGCGCGGGTCCTCCCACTCGAACGGCCAGCCGCCGCCCTCCGCGCGAAGAACGGCCCGTGCGAGCTCATTGCACCGGGGCTCTCCCGCCAGCCCTTCCAGAAAGGCGAGGTAGGTCGTAGTGATCAGCCGCAGGTCGGGTGTCCCCACGCGGTCGGCGATCGCGACGGCCTCACGAGTGCGCTCGAGGCCGTCGCCAAGGTCGCCGCGGAACATGCTGCCCACCCAGCCGAGCTGCTCGAGCACGCGGCTGTGCAGCAGCTCGTCGTCACGGGACTCCTCCAGCGCCCGCAGCAGATAGGCCTCGCTGGTCTCCCATTCGTCGTCCTCGAAGTAGGCGCGCTTGAGGAGAACCTCGGCACGGCCCGGGCCCGCCGGGATCGTGGCCACCAGCCGATCGGCAAGAGCGAGTGCTCTGCTTACCTCGCCGGCGACCGCGCGGTTCTCCATCTCCGTGATCGCGCGCCGCCGGGCGGCCTCCGAGTCGTCGGGTGGAGTGAGGCGTACGCTGTGACCGGCGAAATCCGCGGCGACGTCGAACGCTGCCCGGAGCGCGGCGCGGTCGGCCGCCTCCTCCAGCAGCTGGGCCACGGCGGCGTCGGGCTCGTCGGTCGAGAGGGCGAGGTGACGAGCCCGGACGTCGGGATCGGAGGCCTGTCTTGCCAGACGCCCGTGCAACGACCGGCGCGTCAGAGGGCTCATCCGCTCGTAGACGGCGGAGCCGATGGTCGGGTGCGAGAAGCGGACCGCGAGGTTCTCGTCGACGACGAGTAGCCCGTGCTCGCCTGCGGCTGCGAGCAACGCGTCCATCTCGGAGCCTGGTAGGGCTTGCCGAAGCTCGTGGACGGAGGCGCGGCCGAGGGCGGCGGCCGTCTCGAGCAGCAGCACGAGCTCGGGGTCGACCGTCTCGAGCCGCCGCGTGATCGCCTCCTGGAGCGAGTCCGGGAGGTGGAGCTCGCCGGGCTGCGGCTCGTCCTCGCCCTGGGCCGGGAGACCGCGCGCGAGCTCGATGGCGTACAGGGGGTTGCCGCCGGAAACCTCGTGGATCCGGCGCAGCATCGGCCGCGAGATCGCCGAGACGGTCCCGGCCAGAACGCGGCGGATGGCCGCCGGCCCCAGTGGACCGAGGACGGCGCCATCGACGCGACCCGGTGGCAGCGCCGACAACAGGCCCAGCGGGTCATCCGTCTCGATGCCGGGCCGGGCGGTGGCGACGACACCGACCGGCGCCGCGTCCAGCCGGCGCAACGCGAAGCGAAGCGCGCGCGCGGAGGCGAGGTCGAGCCACTGCGCGTCGTCGATCGCGATGACCACGGGCCCGGTCTCCGTCTGGAGCCGCAGTGCGTTCAGCACGGCGCGCCCGCGGGCGAAGGGGTTGTCGTCCCGGAGCAGCGCCTCCGTGTCGAGGTCGACGTGCTCGAACAGGTCGACCAGCCCGCCGAGCGCGAGCGACATCTCCTCCTCCGCCGGCCTCGTCACGAGCACGGGAACCTTCGCGGCCCGGCAGCGGCCGAGCGCGGCCCGCCACAGCGCCGTCTTGCCGATTCCTGCCTCGCCTCTGATGACGAGCGCCCGGGCGCCCTGGGGTAGCGTCGCGAGGAACGCATCTATGCGGGCTAGCTCAGTCTCGCGACCGACGACGCCCGGGTAGCCGCCAACCGGAGTGGCGGCGTCGCTCACGGCTCGATCATCGGAAGGGCCCTCGAGCCGGAGGATGCCCCTACGAGTCCGGCTCGAGGAAGGGGTAGCGGTAGTCCTCGGGCGGCACGAACGTCTCCTTGATCGTGCGCGGGCTCATCCAGCGGATGAGGTTCCACATCGAGCCTGCCTTGTCGTTCGTGCCGGAGGCGCGCGCGCCGCCGAACGGCTGCTGGCCGACCACGGCTCCGGTCGGCTTGTCGTTCACGTAGAAGTTGCCGGCCGCGTAGCGCAGCGCCTCGCCGGCGCGGATGGTCGCCGCGCGGTCCTCGGAGAACACGGCGCCGGTCAGCGCGTACGGCGCCGTGCTGTCGACGAGCTCCAGCGTCTCGTCGAACTCGCCCTCGGGATAGACATAGGCCGTCAGCACAGGCCCGAAGAGCTCGTCACGCAGGAGCCGGAATGACGGGTCCCGCGTCTCGATGATGGTCGGCTCGACGAAGTACCCCTCAGAATCGTCGGTGCCACCGCCGACGAGCACCTCCGTGTCCGGGTGCGAGCGGGCCTCCTCGATGGCCTGGCGCTGTGTCTGCAGCGAGCTGCCGTCGATGACGGCGCCCATGAAGTTCGTGAAGTCGCCGGGGTCGCCGACCTTGATCGTCGCGGTCTCCGCGGCGAGGCGCTCCCGCAGCTCCGGCCAGAGGTTGGACGGCGCGTAGAGGCGAGAGGCGGCGGAGCACTTCTGTCCCTGGTACTCGAACGCGCCGCGCAGCAGAGCCGCAGCGACGGCGTCTACGTCCGCGGACGGATGCGCGACGACGAAGTCCTTGCCCCCGGTCTCGCCGACGATACGCGGGTAGTTGCGGTAGCGCTCGATGTTCCCGCCGATCGTCTTCCAGATCCCCTGGAAGACGCCGGTCGAGCCGGTGAAGTGGACGCCCGCGAGTTCCGGGCTCGCCAGCGCGACGTCGCCGACCGTCGCGCCCGAGCCGAAGACGAGGTTGACGACGCCAGGCGGCAGGCCCGCCTCCTCGAACAGCTTCAGCGTCCAGTACGCGGAGACCATCGCGGTCGAGGCCGGCTTCCAGACGACGGCGCACCCGGTCAGCGCGGGCGATGTGGTCAGGTTGGCGCCGATGGCCGTGAAGTTGAACGGGCTGATGGCGAGCACGAAGCCCTCCAGCGGCCGGTACTCCATGCGGTTCCAGACGCCGGGGGAGGAGAGCGGCTGCTCCTGGTAGATCCGGTGGAGGTAGCCGACGTTGAAGCGCAGGAAGTCGATCGTCTCGCAGGCCGCGTCGATCTCTGCCTGGTGAGCCGTCTTCGACTGGCCGAGCATCGTCGCGGCGACGAGCTGCTCGCGCCAGGGGCCGGCCAGCAGCTCGGCTGCGCGCAGGAAGATCGACGCGCGGTCCTGCCACGGCATCACGCTCCAGTCGCGCCACGCGTCCGCCGCGACCTGGATCGCCTGCTCGACCTCGGCCGCGCCGGCCTGGTGGACGTCGGCGAGCACGTGCTCCTTGTCGTGCGGCATGACGGCCTGACGCAGCGTCCCGGTGCGCACCTCCTCGCCGCCGATCACGCACGGAAATTCCAGCCGGTCAGCCTTCATCTGCTCGAGCCGGCTCAGCAGGCTTGCGCGCTCAGGGCTTCCCGGCTCATAGGCGCGCACTGGCTCGTTCGTGGGCGCAGGAGGCGCGAAGATGCCGTGGGCGGCCATCACCGCGATGGTACTGTGACCGGTCGGGTTGGGCGTCAAGGCCTACCGGTACGACGCGCCGGGCTGGGGCGTCGGGGAGCTGTGGCTCGACGGCGAGCGCGTCGTCTGGCACGAGGCGCCCACCGCCGGTCGCTCCGCCGACGATGAGCGCCCGCGGGCGGGTCAAGACCCGCCCCTACATCCACTGGCGAGCCGTCTGGCCGCCTACTTCCGTGGCGACCCCATGTCGTTCGACGACGTCGAGCTCGACCTCGAGGAGCTCTCGGACTTCCAGCGGGAGCTGGCCGTCGCCCTGCGGGCGGTGCCACGCGGTCACGTCGTGTCCTACGGCGAGCTGGCCGCGCTCGCCGGCCGGCCTGCCGCGCCGCGCGCGGCGGGGACGTTCTGCGCCCGGAACCGGCTCGCGATCTTCCTCCCCTGCCACCGAGTCGTGGCGGCGGACGGCATCGGCTCCTACGGGGAGCTCGGCGTCGACTACAAGCGGCGGCTGCTGGCGCTCGAAGGGGTGGAGCTGTGAGCCTCTCCGAGCAGGTGCGGGGGGAGCTGGCGGCGATCGACCCGAAGCGTCCGTGCTGCCGGCTCGCAGAGCTCTCCGCGCTGATCCGGGTCGCGGGGACCCTGCACCTGCGCGGAGGCGGCAGCATCGCCGTCCACGTCGATCTGCCGAGCGCCGCCGTGGCGCGGCGCGCGTTCTCGCTGCTGCGCGGGTTCGGCGTCTCGGCGGAGATCCGCACGTACCGCCGCCAGGCCTTCGGGCGCGAGACGCGCTACGAGCTGCATCTCGGCGAGGATCCACGGGCTGTCCAGGTGCTGAACGAGGCGGGCGTCGTCGACACCGGCCTGGCCCCGCTCGAGCAGCCGCCGCGCCGGCTCGTCGCGCGGTCGTGCTGCCGCGCCGGCTACCTGCGCGGAGCGCTCCTGGCGGCAGGCTCGGTGAGCGGGCCGCACGCGCCCCACCTCGAGCTGCGGACGGCGACCCGCACCGGCGCCGAGCGGCTGGCGGCGCTTGCAGCGGAGGATGGGGTTGCCCTGGCCGTGGTCGAGCGGCCGCGACACTCCGCCGCCTACGCGAGGGGCCGCGATGCGATCGCCGAGCTGCTCGGCCTCGTCGGCGCGCACGACGCGGCCCTCTCGCTGGAGGAGACCGGGGTCATCGGAGCCACTCGCGCTCGGGCGAACAGGCTCGCGAACGCCGACCACGCGAACCTCGTCCGCGCGAGCCGCTCGGCGCGGGACGAGCTCGCGGCCATCCGCCGGCTCGCGGCGCGGGGCGACCTCGACGATCTCCCGCCGGACCTGCGCGAGACCGCCGAGCTCCGCGCTCGCTATCCCACCCTCTCGCTCCGCGAGCTCGCCGAGCGGTTCTCCCGGCCAACCACGAAGGCCACCGTGCACCGACGGCTCAAGCGCCTCGAGCGCCTCGCCTCCGAGTGACAGCGTCCCGCAGACCGAGGCTCTAAGATCGCGGCGCCCGGGTAGAGCGAGAGAAGAGGAGCGCATGGCAGTTCGTGTGGGCATCAACGGCTTCGGGCGAATCGGCAGGAACTTCTACCGAGCCGCCCGGAAGAAGGGCGCCGACATCGATCTCGTCGCCATCAACGACCTCGGCGACTCCGCCACGATGGCCCATCTGCTCAAGTACGACTCCGTGCTCGGGCCGCTCGAGGAGGAGGTCGCCGCCACCGACGACACGATCTCGGCCGGAGGCGACGAGTTCCGTGTCCTGCGCGAGCGCGATCCCGGTGCGCTGCCGTGGGGGGACCTCGGCGTCGAGGTCGTGCTCGAGTCCACCGGCCTGTTCACGAAGCGCGAGCAGGCCCAGAAGCACCTCGACGCGGGCGCGCAGAAGGTGATCATCTCGGCGCCCGCGACGGAGCCCGACGTCACGCTCGTCCTGGGCGTGAACGACGAGGAGTACGACCGGGAGCGTCATCACATCGTCTCGAACGCATCGTGCACGACGAACTGCGTCGCGCCCGTCGCGAAGGTGCTCCACGACACGTTCGTGATCGAGACGGGGTTCATGACGACGATCCACGCATACACGAACGACCAGCAGATCCTCGACCTGCCGCACTCGGACCTGCGGCGGGCGCGCGCGGCCGGGGTGAACCTGATCCCGACCTCGACCGGGGCCGCACGCGCGATCGGTCTCGTCATCCCCGAGCTGAAGGGCAAGATCGACGGGGTGTCCGTGCGCGCCCCGGTGCCGGACGGCTCGATCGTCGACCTCGTGGCGCACGTCGGTCGTGAGGTCACGGTGGACGAGGTCAACGAGCGCTTCGCCGAGGTCGCCGACAAGGGACGCCTCGCCGGCATCCTCTGCTACACGGCCGAGCCGCTCGTATCCTCCGACGTGATCGGCAACTCGTACTCGTCGATCTTCGACAGCCAGCTCACGATGGCCCGCGGCCACGAGGTGAAGGTCTTCTCCTGGTACGACAACGAGTGGGGCTATAGCAACAGGCTGGTGGATCTGGTCGGAAGGCTCCTGTAGGGGCCGGATATATCCGGCCCCTACGACTGCCGGCCCGTCCTGTATCCGGCCCTACGACCACCGGCCCACGTGGAAATGCACCGTCCGCGTTCCGTTCGCACCGCCGACGTCGCCGGCAAGGGCGTCCTCGTCCGGGTCGACTTCAACGTCCCGCTCGAGGACGCGTGGGTCGCCGACGACACGCGCATCCGGGCGGCGCTCCCCACGATCCGGCTGCTGCTCGAGCGCGGCGCCACGGAGGTCGTGCTCTGCTCGCACCTCGGCCGGCCGAAGGGCGAGGATCCGGCGCTTCGCATCGCGCCGGTGGCCGAACGGCTGCGCGAGCTCGAGCCCGACCCGCGCGTACGGCTGCTCGAGAACACGCGCTTCAACCCGGGCGAGACGGCGAACGATCCGGCCTTCGCGCGCGAGCTCGCCGACGACCTGGACGTCTACGTGAACGACGCGTTCGGCTCGGCGCACCGGGCCCACGCCTCGACGGAGGCCGTCGCGCACCTGCTGCCGGCCTACGCCGGCCTTCTGCTCGAGCGCGAGCTGCAGGAGCTCGGGCGCCTCGTCGAGGAGCCCGAGCGGCCCTACGTCGCGATCACCGGCGGCGCCAAGGTCGACGACAAGATCGGGGTGCTCCGGCGGCTGGCGGAGCTTGCCGACGCGCTCCTCGTCGGAGGCAAGATGGCAGAAGAAATTCGAGCTCGGAGCGCCTTGCGCTCCGAGCTCGAGGCGTGCCGGGGAGGTGCTTCTTCCAGTGGACGTCGTCGCCGCCGCCAGCTTCGATCGTGATGCCCAGACGCGTGTTGTCGAGGTCGATGCTCTTCCCGAGGGCTGGCTCGGGCTCGACATCGGACCGAGGACGCGCGCGGTCTTTGCCGAGCGGATCGGCCAGGCGCGCACGGTGTTCTGGAACGGGCCGATGGGGGTCTTCGAGTGGCCCCGCTTCGCCGACGGGACGAAGGCGGTGGCCGAGGCCGTCGCGGCCTGCTCCGGGTTCACGGTCGTCGGCGGCGGCGACTCGGTGCGAGCGGTCGAGGAGCTCGGGCTCGCCGACCGGATCGGTTGGGTCTCGACCGGCGGCGGCGCCTCGCTGGAGCTCCTCGAGGGCCGCGAGCTGCCAGGCGTGATCGCAATCCCTCCCGCCTGACCGACGGCGCTCGGGTGCCGCGTACGATACGCCGATGCGGGCTGTGCCCTTCGTCGCCGGGAACTGGAAGCAGCACAAGGGGCCGGCCGAGGCCGCCACCTTCTGCTCGGCGCTCGCGGCGGAGCTGAGCCAGCTCGACGGCATGCGTGTGGCGGTATGTCCGCCGTACGTGTCGCTCGCGGCCGCGCTAGGCTGCGCTCGCCGGGTCCCGGATCGAGGTCTTCGCGCAGAGCGTGCACTGGGAGGCGGCGGGCGCCTACACGGGCGAGGTCTCCGCGGAGATGCTGCTGGAGGTGGGGGTCCACGGCGCCATCGTCGGGCACTCGGAGCGACGAGCGCTCTTCGGCGAGACCGACGAGACGGCAGCCCGGCGGACCGCGTACGCGCTGGAAGCCGGGCTCGAGGTCATCGCGTGCGTCGGAGAGCTCGATTCCGAGCGGGAGGCGGGGGAGACCGAGGCAGTGCTCCGACGTCAGACGGCCGCGCTCGCCGAGGCTGTCGGGCCGCACGAGGGCCTCGTGCTCGCGTACGAGCCTGTCTGGGCGATCGGCACCGGCAAGACCGCGACGCCCGCACAGGCGCAGGGGGCGCACGCCTTCATACGCGGGCTGCTCGACGTGCCGATCCTCTACGGCGGCTCGGTCAAGCCCGACAACGCCGCCGAGCTGCTCGCCCAGCCCGACGTGGACGGGGCGCTCGTCGGCGGGGCGTCGCTCGAGGTCGAGTCGTTCGCAGCGATTTGCCGGGCAGCTTCCCCCTCGTAGCCCTCGTCGTCCTCGACGGCTGGGGCCTCGCGCCACCCGGGCCGGGCAACGCGATCGAGCTCGCCGAGACGCCCGTCTTCGACGATCTCTGGGCGCGCTACCCGCACACGACGCTCGCCGCCTCGGGCGAGGCGGTCGGCCTGCCCGACGGACAGATGGGGAACTCCGAGGTCGGCCACCTCACGATCGGCTCGGGCCGCGTCGTCGACCAGGATCTGATGCGGGTGAACCGCGCCGTCCGGTCGGGCGCGTTCCATGAGAATCCTGCCCTCTGCGGGGCAATCGACCGAGCACGGGAGCGGGGCGGGCGAGTCCACCTGCTCGGGCTCGTCTCCTACGGAGGCGTCCACTCGCACATCGATCACGCGCGTGCCCTGGTCGAGCTCGCGCGCAGGCGCGGGATGGGCGAGCGGACGCTCGTGCACGCCTTCACCGACGGCAGGGACGTGTCGCCGCACGCGGCCGCCGCGGATCTGCGCGAGCTGCTCGCCGAGGGAGCCCAGATCGCCACCGTCTGCGGCCGCTACTACGCCATGGACCGAGACCAGCGCTGGGAGCGGACCGAGCGCGCGTTCGGGGCGATCGTCGAGGCCGAGGGCGACGCACGCGAGGACATCGTCGCCGCGATCGAGGAGAGCTACGCCCGCGGGGTCACGGACGAGTTCCTGGAGCCCATCGTGACGTCGGCGCCCCGGCTCGAGCGGGCGGACGCGGTCATCGTCTTCAACTTCCGGCCCGACCGGGCCCGTCAGCTGACCCGGCGCCTGCTCGACGAGGGGTATGACGTGACCACGATGACACGCTACAGCGACGACCTGAACTGCCCGGTCGCGTTCCCGGAGCAGGACGTCGCCGACACGATCGCCGAGGTCGTCGCGGCGCACGGCATGCGCCAGCTCCACGTCGCCGAGACGGAGAAGTACGCGCACGTCACCTACTTCCTGAACGGCGGCCGTGAGCAGGAATGGCCGGGGGAGACGAGGGTGCTCGTCCCCTCGCCCAGGGAGGTGGCGACGTACGACCTGAAGCCCGAGATGTCCGCGCAGGAGGTCGCCCGGCGCTTCGCCGAGGAGGTGTTGTCCCGCGCGTACGGCTTCGCGATCGTCAACTTCGCGAACCCCGACATGGTCGGGCACACGGGGGTGATTGCCGCGGTCGTGAAGGCGGTCGAGGCCGTCGATGCGTGCCTCGGCCAGGTGATCGAGTCGGTTCGAGGCGCCGGCGGCGTGTGCCTCGTCTGCGCCGACCACGGCAATGCCGAGAAGCTGCTCGAGAAGGACGGCCGGAGCCCGCACACGGCGCACACGACGAATCCGGTGCCCCTCGTCGTCACGTCGGAGGACCTCGCTCTCCGTGACGGTGGCGGTCTCGCCGATCTCGCGCCCACCTGCCTGGCGCTGCTCGGGCTCGACCAGCCGCGGGGAATGACGGGTCGAAGCTTGGTGTCGGGGGCGTAGTCGCTTCCTGTTCTCGACCCCCCGGGTCCGTCGGTATACTCGCGCCACTCGTGCGATACCGGCCCCTCGCGCTAGTCTAGCTCCGTGCCTCTGCCTCAGCCCGAGCTCTCGACTCTTCGGCGAGCGCAGAAGGGCGACGCGCGCGCGTTCGCATCGCTCGTGACGGCCTACGAGACGCCGGTCTTCAACTACATCCTGCGCATCGTCGGCGATCGCATGCTGGCCGAGGACCTCACGCAGGACGTCTTCCTGCGTATCTACCACGGCCTCGCGGGCTTCTCCCTGCGCTGCCGCTTCACGACCTGGCTCTTCCAGGTGGCGAAGAACCGGGTGCTCGACGAACTGCGCGCCCGCGAGCGCCGGCCGCACCCGGACGCGCTCGACGACGTCGCCCCGCTCGAGGTCGTCGACGCACCGCCGGAGCGCATCGAGATGATCGACGCGGTCTGGCGCGCCGTCGCGGCCCTCAATCCGGACCTCAAGATGGCGCTGCTCCTGCGCGACGTGGTCGGCCTGTCCTACGCGGAGATCGCGGACTCGCTCGAGATCACGCTGGCGACGGTGAAGTGGCGGATCTACAAAGCACGTGAAGAGGTGCAGGTCGCGCTCGCACGAGAGGGCATGACTCCGGAGCGCCAGGTTCTCGCCCGCTGAGGACGACCGGAGGCGCTCAGCCTCCGTGCTCGAGCCGCTCGGCGAGGCTCTCCGGTAGCCCGGCGTCGACCATCTCGCGCTGCGTCTGCTCGATCGGGTAGTCGACCCGGTGAAAGCCGGCCTCGCTCCGGTCGAGGTCGAGGAGCAGCCAGGCAGCCCGAGGGTCGCCGTCCCGCGGCTGGCCCACGGACCCCGGATTGAGCAGCCAGGGCGACCCCGTGTCGAGATCGAGCACGGTGCCGTCGGGGACGAGGCCGCCTTCGAGCCCGTTGTTCGCGCGAGTGATCGCCAGCGCGACGTGGCTGTGGCCGACGAGAACGATCGGCCGGGGGGCCCGCTCGAGGGCGGCCTCGACCGCATCGGGCGTGAGCACGTACTCCCAAACGGCGTCGCGCGGGCTCGCGTGGTAGAGCGCGGCACCGTCCATGAGCGCCTCCGGCTCGAGGCTCTCGAGCCAGCGCCGTGAGCCGGCGTCGAGCACGGTGCCGGTCCAGCGCGCCACCTCCGCCGCGTCCGGCTGGAAGTCGTCCAGCGGCAGCTGCCCGAGCGCGCCGAGATCGTGGTTTCCGCACAGCGACAGATCGGCGAGCTCCTCGACCAGCGCGCAGCAACGGCTAGGCTGAGGCCCGTAGCCGACCGTGTCCCCAAGGCACCAGACGGCATCCGGCCGCTCGGGCTCGATCGCGGCGAGGACGGCCTCGAGCGCATGGAGGTTGGCGTGCACGTCCGAGATGACCGCCACTCGCATCGGCGGCGTGTAACGCTACCGGTGACACGCCGGCAGGCGCTGGCGCTTGCAGGGGCGATGGTCGTCTGGGCGATCGCCGCCTGGCTGCTGCTCGACACGCGGGTGCCGGCGCTCGACCTTCCGCGGGTGGAGTCTCGCGACTGGTTCTCGGCGGGCGAGCTCGAGCGCATCGAGCACTACCGCCGTCTGCCGCGCTGGCTCTGGGTTGCGTCCACCGTCGTTCAGCTGCTCGTGCTTGCGGCTCTCGCGTGGCAGGGCCGTCGGCTCGCCGCCTCCGCTGCACGGGTGACCCGTGGGCGAATCCGCAAGGGCGTCCTCGTCGGCCTCGGCTGCGCCCTCGCGGTCTGGACGTTCACCCTGCCGCTCGGGGCGGTGTCGCACTACTGGCGCCGCCGCTACGGGCTCTCGGAGCAGGGCTACGGCGCGTGGCTCGGCGACCAGGCCGTCACGCTGGCCGTGACCGCGATCCTCGTCGCTGTCGCGGTCAGCGGCGCGCTCGCGCTCGCCCGGCGCTACGGCCGCCGCTGGTGGATTCCGGGCGGCGGTGCGCTCGCGCTGCTCGGCGTCGTCTACGTGCTCCTGCAGCCTCTCGTGGTCGAGCCGCTGTTCAACCGCTTCGAGCCGCTGCGCGATCCTGCTCTCGCCGCGCGAATCGAGCAGCTCGCCGATCGGGTCGGCGTCCACGTGGACCGGGTCGACGTGGCGGATGCGAGCCGCCGGACGACGGCCGCGAACGCCGTGATCACGGGCCTCGGTCCGACGCGCAGGATCGCGCTCTACGACACGCTGCTGGATGGACGCTTCACGCAGGACGAGATCGCCGTCGTCGCCGCCCACGAGCTCGCGCACGCGGCGCGCGAGCACACCTGGAAGGGCGCGGCCTGGTTCGGCCTCTTCGCCGTACCGGGCGTGGCCCTCGTCGCGTGGGCGGTCAGGCGCCGCGGCGATCTGGGCGCCCGCGAGGGGCCCTCGCTCGTCCCGCTCATGTTGTTCGTCGCGTTCGCCGTGTCGCTCGCCGCGCTCCCGGCGCAGAACGCGCTTTCCCGCCGCTACGAGGCCGAGGCCGACTGGCTTGCCCTCGTCGCGACCGCCGACCCGGGGGCCGCGACCGGCCTCGTCCACGGGCTGTCGGTTGCCTCGCTGGGCGATCCTGACCCGCCCGGCTGGAGCACGATCCTCCTGGGAACGCACCCGGCGCCCGTCGACCGCATCGCGATGGCGCTGGCCTACGCGAAACAGACCGGCGGCTAGCGTGGGTCGTGGCTCAGGGCTCGGGGAGGTTGCGGATGCCCTCGCGGGTCGTCCACTTCGACCAGCTGTCCTCCATGGCGTCCATGAGCTCGCGCATGAACTTCGCTGAGAGGTTCACCCGGGAGACGACGACGCCCGGGACCTCGCCGTCCTCGACCTCGTGGTCGACGCGCGCGAACGTGATCGTGAACTCGTAGTCGGAGAAGCTCACGGTCGCGAAGTTCGCGTAGGCGCCGCCGAGGTGCTCCGGGTCGACGTGGATATTGAGCTGACGGTCGGGGCTGTCCTCGTCCATCTCCCTAGGATATCCGTGTGCCCGACGAGCGAAGGCAGACGGCGCCACGTCCCCGGCGCCTTGGAGCGATCGTGGCCGCCGAGGGACGACGCGGGGCTACCGGTCTGTGAGCGCGGCTGCCGGAGTCGTGCAACGGCTCGCCGAGGCGATCCAGGCTGCCGCGACGGCCCTCGGCGCGGACGGCCGCGTGGATGTCGCGCTGGAGCGCCCGAGCGACCCGGATCACGGCGACTTCGCCAGCGCGGTGGCGATGCGGCTCGCGCCCGTCCTGCGCCGCGCGCCGCGCGACGTGGCCGCCGACCTCGCCGAGCGGGCCGACTTCGCCGGCCTCGTGGAACGGGCCGAGGTCGCCGGTCCCGGCTTCCTCAACCTGCGCGTTGCCCCCGCCTGGTACGAGGCCGCGCTCGCGGAGCTGCTCGAGGCAGGCGATCGCTACGGCGCCGGCTCGTCCGAGCGGGCGGAGCGTATCCAGGTCGAGATGGTGTCGGCGAACCCGACGGGCCCGATCACGGTGGCGGCGGCGCGGAACGGCGCCTACGGCGACTGCGTGGCGCGGCTCTGCGAGCTCGCCGGACACAGCGTCGAGCGGGAGTACTACTACAACGACGCCGGCTCCCAGATGGAGAAGTTCCGAGCCTCCGTCGCGGCCGCACGGCGTGGCGAGGAACCGCCGGAGGACGGTTACCGCGGTGCGTACATCCAGGAGCTCGCGCTGCTCGACGGCGACCCCGTTCCGCACATGCTGGAGCAGATCGAGCGCACGCTCGAGCGGTTCCGGATCCACTTCGACAGCTGGGCGCGCCAGAGCGAGCTCGAGCGCGAGCTGCCCGAGCTGCTCGGGCTGCTGCCCACGTACGAGTCCGACGGAGCGATCTACGTCCGATCGTCGGAGCACGGCGACGAGAAGGACCGGGTGCTGCTCCGCTCGCAGGAGCGCGGCGGGCTCCCCACCTACGAGGCTGCGGACATCGCCTACCTCCGCGACAAGCTGGAGCGCGGCTTCGACCGCGTGATCTACGTGCTCGGCGCCGACCACCAGGGCGTCCGAGGCTGGTACGAGGTGATCGCGCGCATGCTCGGCTACGACCCGGGGCGCGTGGAGGTGCTCCTCTACCAGCTCGTCCACCTGACCCGGGAGGGCGAGGCCACGAAGATGTCGAAGCGACGCGGCGACGTCGTGTTCCTCGACGAGCTGCTGGACGAGATAGGCGTCGACGCCGCCCGCTGGTTCCTCGTGAACCGCGGACACGACCAGTCGATCGAGATCGACGTCGACCTGGCCCGCGAACGAACCGAGAAGAACCCGGTCTACTACGTCCAGTACGCGCACGCGAGAATCGCCGGCATCCTGCGCAACGCGGAGGCGGCAGTGCCGTCGGCGAAGCCCGGGCACCTGATCTCGCGCGAGGAGCGGGAGCTCGTCAAGAGGCTCGTCGAGTTCCCGGCCGTCGTGGCCGAGGCGACGGAACGGCGCGGGCCCCATGCGATACCCGTCTACGCCGTCAGGCTCGCCGACGACTACCACCGCTTCTACCATCACAACCGGGTGCTCGGGAGCGAGGCCGAGGGCTTCCGACTCGCGCTCTGCCGCGGGACGCAGCTCGTGATCGCGCGCTGCCTCGGCCTTGTCGGCGTCGGCGCGCCCGAGCGGATGTGAGCTGCTGCCGCCCGGCACGTTCGCGGTTCGCGGAATATCCTGCTCGGCGATGAGCGCTTCGTCCGCCCCCGATCGCAACCTCGCGCTGGAGCTCGTCCGCGTGACGGAGGCGGCCGCGCTCGGCGCCGCCGGATGGGTCGGCCGCGGGGAGAAGGAATCCGCCGACCAGGCCGCGGTCGACGCGATGCGGCTCATGCTCGACACCGTCTCGATGGACGGCGTCGTCGTCATCGGCGAAGGGGAGAAGGACGAGGCTCCGATGCTCTACAACGGGGAGCAGATCGGGAACGGGCAGCCGCCCCAGGTCGACGTGGCCGTCGACCCGCTCGAGGGGACGCGCTTGGCCGCCACCGGTCAGCCGAACGCGATCGCCGTCATCGCCGTAGCCGAGCGCGGGACGATGTTCTTTCCCGGCGCGGCCGTCTACATGGACAAGCTGGTGTGCAGCTCCGAGATCGCGGATGTCGTCGACATCGGCGCTCCTCCGGCCGAGAACGTGCGCCGCGCAGCGGAGACGAAGGGGGTCGAGCCAGGCGAGATCTCGGTGGTCGTCCTCGACCGCGAGCGCAATCTCGCCCTGATCGACGGCCTTCGCGAGGCGGGCGCGAGGGTGATGCTGATCGGGGACGGCGACGTGGCGCCGGCTCTTGCAGCCGCGCGGGTCGGCACGACCGTGGACCTGCAGATGGGCATCGGCGGCACTCCAGAGGGGGTCATCGCGGCCTCGGCGGTGAAATGCCTCGGCGGCTCGATGCAGGGCAAGCTCTGGCCGCGGACGGACGACGAGCGGCAGCGCCTCCTCGACGCGGAGTACGACCTCGACCGCGTGCTCACGCACGACGATCTCGTCGGGAGCGACGACGTGTTCGTGGCGGCGACCGGGGTGACCGACGGCGCCATGCTGCACGGCGTGCGCTACACGCCCGGCGGGGCCGTCACCGAGTCCATGGTGATGCGGTCCCGCTCCGGCACCGTCCGGCGGGTCGAGGCGCAGCACGCATTCGCGAAACTCGATCGCATCACCGGCGGTCGCTACCGCACGAGTTGACGCTCGATCGGAAGGAGGCCCCCGTGGCTCTCGGCTACGACAAGAAGCTCTACATCCTCGCGTTCGACCACCGAGGCTCGTTCGAGAAGATGTTCGGCGTGTCCGGACGCGCGCCGACCGAGGAGGAGGCGGCGAAGATCTCGGACGCGAAGTCGCTCATCTTCGAGGGGTTTCGCGAGGCCGTGGCGGAGGGGGCTCCCCGGGACGCCGGCGGCGTGCTCGTGGACGGCCAGTACGGACCCCAGGTCGCCCGGGCAGCGAAGGCCGAGGGGCTCCTCCTCGCGATGCCGGTCGAGAAGAGCGGACAGGCGGAGTTCGACTTCGAGTACGGCGACCGCTTCGGCGAGGCGATCGAGGACTACGACCCCACGTTCTCCAAGGTTCTCGTCCGCTACAACCCCGAAGGCGATTCCGACATGAACGCCCGACAGGCGGAACGGTTGAAGCGCCTCTCCGACTGGCTGCACGAGCACGACCGCAAGTTCCTCTTCGAGCTCCTCGTGCCCGCCGAGACCCACCAGCTCGAGGCGGTCGCGGGCGACGAGGCCCGCTATGACACCGAGACCCGCCCGGCGCTGATGATGGCTGCGATCCGGGAGCTCCAGGACACCGGCATCGAGGCGGACATCTGGAAGATCGAGGGCATCGACGATCGCGAGACGTGCAGGGCGATCGCCGAGCTCGTGCGCCGCGACGGCCGCGATCAGGTCAGCTGCATCGTGCTCGGGCGCGGCGCCTCCGACGACAAGGTCGACGAGTGGCTTCGCGCGGGCTCGGGGCTCCCGGGCTACGTCGGCTTCGCGATCGGCCGCTCGATCTTCGGCGAGGCCGTGAAACAGCTCGCGTCGGGGAACGGAGACCGCGCCGAGGGGGTCGCGCAGGTGGCCGCGAAGTACCGTCGCTTCATCGACGTGTACGAGCGCGGGTAGATGGTTGATTCCACGAGATCCGCCTCCGCCGGGGCGTCAGCTGGCCGCTCTGGGACGTGAGGCTGGGGCGCAGGCGAGGCTGGACGCCTCGGCAAGCCCCGGCCTCCGCGGCCCAGACGCGCCAGATGTCGCACCCAGCCGCGCGTGGATCGTGGAATCAACCATCTAGCTCTCGGAGCGCGAATCCGCGATCCGGGCGCGCCGGACCTACGTCAAATCGGGGATGGCAGTCCTCCCCCTCTGAGGGATTGGATGCGTCCCTCGTTTCGGGTACCTCTAGTGGTCGGGCAGGCAACCCTGTCCGTCTCGGCTTCATGCGCACGCTTCGCCGCTCTCCCGCAACAGGGTCCGCATCGGGCGCCAGCCTCCGCCGGCGTCTGGAGGCGCTGCTCGCCGTGCTGCCCTCGGCAGCGGTGTGGGTCGACGATCGCGGCCTGGTCACCGACTGGAGCGCTGCCGCCGAGCGACTGACAGGACGGCGGGGCGACGAGGCGCTGGGCGCTTCGCTCGCAACCGTCGCCGACGACCCGTCCGGGGCGCTGACGGCGCTCGTCGACGCCGCCCTCACGGGCGAGCGCGGCGAGATCGAGACGATCATCCACCGGACCGGCGGGCAGGCCTCGCCGGTACGGGTCTCGGCCGCGCCGGAGCACGACGGCGCAGCGGTCACGGGCGCGGTTGTCGTCCTCACCGACCTCTCGGAGGAGCGCCGTGCCAACGGCCGGGTCGCCTACCAGGCCCAGCTCCTCGCGAGCGTCGGAGAGGCGATCCTCGCGGTTGACGAGAAGCTCGTGATCACGGCCTGGAATCGTGCCGCGGAGGAGATCTACGGCTGGACCGCCGCCGAGGCGATAGGCCGGCCGGTTCACGACGTGCTTGCCACCGAGCTCCCCGGCGAGGACTACGCGGGGGCGGTGCGCGGGCTCTTCGAGCGCGGCTCGTTCACGGGCGAGGTGGTGCAGCGGACCAAGGGCGGTCGCGTGCTCCGGGTCGAGGTTCGCGCCACGGCCGTCCGCCGAGACGACGGCCGCCCCGGTGGGTTCGTGATGGTGAATCGCGACGTGACCGCGAGCCGTCAGGCCGAGGCGGAGCGCGCGAGGCTCGAAGCGGAGCTACGGCAGTCGCAGAAGCTCGAAGCGCTCGGCCAGCTCGCCGCCGGCGTCGCGCACGACTTCAACAACCTGCTGACCGCGATTCACGGCTTCGGCGAGATCCTGGTCGCCCGGCTCGCCGACGACGCGATGCGCCGCGATGCCGACGAGGTCGTACAGGCGGCCGAGCGCGGGGCCGCGCTGACCAGACAGCTGCTTACCTTCGGCCGCCGCGACGACACGACGCCCACCGCGCTCGACCTCTCCGAGCTGGTGCGGGGACTCGAGTCGCTGCTTCGCCGCACGCTCGGCGAGCAAATCGAGCTCGCGTTCGATCTCGGCGCCGGGCTGCCGCCCGCGCTGGCCGATCGCGGCCAGCTCGAGCAGGTGCTGCTGAACCTCGCCCTCAACGCGCGCGACGCGATGCCCGGCGGCGGTCGCCTCAGCATCGCGACCGACTGCGTCGGGTGCGACCACCACTCGGTGACGACCCACGAGCTCGAGGCCGAGCGCTTCGTCCGCCTCATGGTCTCGGACACCGGAGTCGGCATGAGTCAGGAAGTGCAGCTGAGGGCGTTCGAGCCGTTCTTCACAACCAAGGACCGGGGCCGGGGCACCGGGCTCGGCCTGGCCACCGTGTGGAGCATCGTCTCGAGGTCAGGCGGGGTGCTCTCGCTCGACTCCTCCGAAGGGCACGGCGCGACCGTCACCGTGCTCCTCCCGGCCGCCGAGGCGCTCCTCGTCGATCTGGCCGCCGAAAAGGGACACCAGACGGTCGACGGCGGCGTCGAGACGGTGCTGGTGGTCGAGGACGAGGAGGCCGTCCGGCGGCTCACCTGCCGCATCCTCTCCGACCGCGGCTACCGCGTGCTCTCGGCCGCAGACGGCCCGGAGGCGCTCGACGTGGCGGCTCTCCATCCCGGCCCCGTCGATCTTCTCCTCACCGACATCGTGCTCCCGAGCATGAACGGCCTCGACCTCTCGGCCCGGATGGCGGCGGTACGGCCCGGCATCCGCTCCCTCGCGATCTCCGGCTACGTCGCCCGTGAGGTGCTCGAGGACGGGTTGCCGGAGGGGCTGGCGATGATTCCCAAGCCGTTCAAGCGTGACGCGCTCCTCGCTCGCGTCCGCGAGGCGCTCGCCTCGTAGGGGCACGGCGGGGCCTTCGCCGTCGCGCGGATCGTCTAGCGTTACACGCTGGGTACCCCAGTAGATGCCGCTTCGAGAGCACATCCTCGCCGTCGACGACGAGCAGACGATTCTCCGGCTGATGACGCTCCTGCTCGCCGACGCGGGCTATCGCTGTACGACGGCTGAGAGCGCCCAGGAGGCACGGAGGCAGCTCGCCGACACCGCGTTCGAGCTCGCGCTGTGCGACATGACGATGCCCGAGGAGTCCGGCCTCGATCTCGTCCGCCACCTCGCGGACGAGTATCCCGACACGCCCGTGGTCATGGTGACTGCGATCGACGATCCCGAGCTGGCGCGGGCGGCCGTCGAGCTGGGCGCGTACGGGTACGTGGTCAAGCCGTTCACCGCCAACGTCCTCTTGATCGCCGTCGCGAACGCGCTCAACCGGCGCCGCCTCGAGATCGAGAACCGCCACCACCGCGAGCGACTGGCCGAGATCGTGCTCGATCGGACTGCCGAGCTCCGTGAGACCGTCGCGCGCCTCGAGGAGTCGCAGCAGGCGCTGCGGCGATCGCGCGAGGAGACGATCCGGCGCCTCGCGCTCGCGGTCGAGTTCCGTCACGGTGAGACCGGGGCCCACGTCGAGCGCATGAGCGCAACGTGCGAGGTGATCGCGCGGCGGCTCGGTCTTCCGCCCGAGCGCTGCGAGCTGATCCGGATCGCGAGCCCGCTCCACGACATCGGCAAGATCAAGGTTCCGGACCGCATCCTCGTCACACCCGACCCCCTGACCCCAGAGGACTGGGAGATCGTCCGCGAGCACCCGGAGACCGGCTACAAGATGCTCGCCGGCTCGGGCCAGGAGCTGCTCGAGCTGGCGGCGACTATCGCGCTCACCCACCACGAGCGCGTCGACGGCTCCGGCTACCCGCACGGCCTGCGCGGGGACGAGATCCCGATCGAGGGGAGGATCGCCGCCGTGGCGGACGTCTTCGATGCGCTCACGATCGACCGCGTCTACCAGCCCGCGCGGCCCGTGGAAGAGGCGATGCAGATCCTCGAGGCGGGCCGTGACACCCACTTCGCGTCAGACGTCCTCGACGCGCTCTACGCGAGTCTCGCGGAGGATGCCGAGGTTGGCCGGCCGCCCATGCTGGCCGACTCCCGCAGGGATTCCGGGCCAGTGCCAGAATAGGGGCGGGGCGGGCAGGACGCCCCAAATATGAACAGGAAGATCTCGTGCCTCGTCGCGGACGACCACCCGGCCATGATCGAGGCGGTGTGCGACGTGCTGGAGGAGCACGGCATCGAGATCATCGGGCGCGCTCGCGACGGCGATGAGGCGCTCCAGAAGCTCGAGACGCGCAAGCCCACCGTGGCGCTCGTCGACCTGCGGATGCCACGACTCTCGGGAATCGAGCTGGCGCGCCGCGCGACCCGCAGCACGCCCGGCACGGCGGTGATCCTCTACACGGCTCACGGCGAGCGCGCGCTGCTCACCGAGGCGCTCGACGCCGGAGTCCGGGGCTTCCTGCTGAAGGAGGCGCCGCTCTCCGATCTCGTGCGTGCGGTCGAGATGGCATCCGCCGGCCAGACCTACGTCGACCCGGGGCTCGCAGGCGTCCTCGCGAGCTCCGACGCTGCCGCGAAGGTCACGAAGCTGACCCAGCGGGAACGCGACGTGCTCCGGCTGCTGGCGGACGGCCTCACGAACGAGGAGATCGGCAAGCGACTCTTCATCTCACCGGAGACCGTCCGCACCCACGTCCGCAAGGCGATGGACAAGCTCGACGCCGACACGCGTACGCAGGCCGTCGCCACGGCGCTGCGCCAGTCGCTGATCGCGTAGAGAGCCCGCGTCCGTTTCGTGCCCGCCTCGGGCGCTAGAATGCGACCTGGCGCGGACGTAGCTCAGCCGGTAGAGCATTGGCTTCCCAAGCCAAGGGTCGCGGGTTCGATCCCCGTCGTCCGCTCTAAGCGAAAGCCCCGCGTTCGGCCTCCACTCGGCAGGTCGGTTCCACCGAAGGTTGTGACGTCCGTGCGCGTGATCCCCGCCCCCAGCTGCCGTGATCAGGGGATGGCGACAAGCGCCGACGGAACGCGAATCGCCTGGTACCGGTACGGGGATGGCGAGCGGGCCGTTCTGTTCGTGCCGACATGGAACATCGTCGACGCACGGGTTGTCGGGCACCAGGTCGCCGCCCTCGAATCCCACGCCACCATCGTCACCTACGACCCGCGAGGGGCCGGCGCCAGCGAGCGACCGAGGGGCGGGTACGACTTTCCGCTTCATGCAGCCGATGCGCTCGCGGCTCTCGAGGCCACAGGGATCCGGCACGCGGCGCTGGTCACTGCGTCCCGGGGATTGAACGCGGCAGTGCTGCTGATCGCCGACGACCCGAAGCGATTCGACCGTCTTGCCGTGGTGGCGCCGTACATGCAGCTCGAGGACGAGCCGGAGCCTCCCGACCCCGCATGGCTCGAGGATCTGCGTACCGACTGGCCGGGGTTCATCGTGCCGTTCATGCATGAGGTCTTCACGGAGCCCGACTCGGCCGAGGTGATCGCCGAGATGATCGCGATCGGCCTCGAGGCGACGCCGGAGGTCGCGGTCGCCCAGGAGCTCGAGCTCGACTGGCGACGGCCGGCTCGTCTTCTCGGGCGGGTCACCTGCCCGACGCTCGTCGTCCACGGTGAAGCCGACGCGGCAGTCCCGGCCGTGCTCGCCGAGAGCATCGTCGCCAGGTTGCCGAATGCTCGGCTCGAGCTGATCCCAGCGGGCGGGCACCGGCCTGACATCCGCACCCCCGAGGCCGTCAACTCGCTCCTGCTGGACTTCCTCCTCCGACCCGCAGGTTGAACGTCGTTTGAGCGCCCTGTTGGGCCGGCGTCGTCCCCGCTGCTCTCTGGTCAGCTGATCCGCGTCCGGATCCACCAGATCGAGAAGCCGAGCAGAGCGAGCGCGAGGGCGGTGAAGATGCCGGCTTCGATTCCCTGGAAGAGCCAGAACCGGCTCGCCGGATGGTAGACGGCGTGCGTGTAGCTCACGATGTCGTGCTCGGCCAGACACGCTGGGTCGAAGCGCCTGCCCGACGCCACGTTCGTGCATGCCTCCACGACCGCAGGATCGGGCAGCCGGCCGTCCGACAGCCGGAGCTCGCCGCCCTCATTGAAGACCCAGGCGCCACGGAGATCGACGCACCCGTACCTCGCCTGCGCTCGGCTCGCTGAGACCGATCACGAGGTGCAGAGGCGTCGTCTTGCCCGCGCCGTTTGGCCCGACGAGGGCCGTGACCGACCCGGTCGGAATCGCCAACGAGCACTCGCGCAGTGCCCAGCGCGACCCGTAGCGCTTCCCGAGATTCTGTGTCTGGACAGCCGGAATGGGCGTCATGCCGCCTCCTCGAGAAACGCGGCCTGAACCGCGGCGGCGAAGAGCGCGGCGACGCCTTCCTCGTCGAACCCGGCTGCCTGCGCGGGTCTGACCTACCGCAACAGCGCGGCTTGCAGCGCCGCGTGCTCGGCCGGCACGGCCGGGGTGAGCACGCGCGAGACGAACGTGCCCTGCCCGCGTCGCGCCTCGACCAGCCCTTCGTGATCGAGCTCCCGATATGCCTTCAGCACCGTGTTCGGGTTGATCGCCAGCGTGCCGACCACCTCCTTGACGGTCGGCAGCTGCTTGCCCGGCTGCAGCAAGCCCAGTCGCGCTGCCTGCCGCACCTGTTGAACCAGCTGGAGGTAGGTGGGCACGCCCGAGCGCTCGTTCAGTATGAACTCGATCGGTGCATGTCTAGGCGACCGGTGGCGCTCGAGCGGTAGTCCCTTCGCCAGAGGCCGTATCGTGGATACGCTTCGTGAGACCGACCCGGCAGGCCGCAGGGGTCGGTACCGCGGTGAGGGACGCATTTGCCCGCGGGGGAGGGAGCCGCTCCACGAGGGGCGGCTCCCTCGACTTTCTCGGGCAGCCACCCGAGCGTGCGAGAGTCAGCCGACCTCGAGACCCCTGTTCAGGCGGCCGCGGACACCGTAGGATGGCCCGAATCGACCAAGGAGGCTCGAATGGCACTCGCGCGTGTCGTGACCTTTGAAGGCGTTGACAAGAGCCGGATGGAGCAGATGAAGGGCGAGATGAGCGAGGGCGAGCCGCCCGAGGGAATGCCGGCGACAGAGCTCATCGTGCTCCACGACGCGGAAGCCGAGAAGTCGGTCGCGATCGTGTTCTTCGAGACGGAGGACGACTACCAGCGGGGCGACGAGATCCTGAACGCGATGCCGGCTGCCGAGACGCCGGGTCGGCGGACGTCGGTGGTGAAGTACGACGTCGCCGTCCGCATGACGGTCTGACGACCGCCCGGCCTCCCCGAGGGCCTCGTGCGGGCGACTCAGAGCGGCTACCTCGACCGAGCAGCGGCACAGCCAATCCCCGTCGATCCGGCCGTTCTTGCCCACCGAGCCCTCGGGCACGCCTCGGCGGATGCTCGCTCAGAGGGCTGCGCGATATCCCATCCGGGCCGCGACGAACGCGTTCGGCCCTTGGCGGCGGACGCGGTGGCCCGGTCGCTCCTCCGGGAAGTAGTTCCAGCGCCACGACGACTGCGATCTCATCGGGTGGGTCTGTTTGGACTGACCGTGGTGATGCTCGCCGCTCGCATTCAGGTTCATCTCGGTGCTCCTTTTTCGGCTCCTTCCAACTAGATGCGGCGCAGGACGCTTGCACCGACGGGCTTGCACCCGACTCGTCAGGCGCTGGCTCCCGACTGACGGTGCGGGTATCCGCACCTTTTTCGGCCGCGCCCCCTTCATGGCGGTCGCCCGACGGCCGATAAACCACCCGTGAAGGGTCGTTTCCGGCGTGTGGACCGGGAGGGTCGGGCAACCGCTCGGCTGGCTCCCATCTTCGAGTCGGTTGCCGTCGGCGTCTCGCTGGTGGACGCGGATGCTCGCCTCGTGGACGTCAACACGTCGCTCGCAGCGATGCTCGGCTATCAGCGCCACGAGCTCGTCGGCATGACGATCGGGGACATCACCCACCCGGACGACGTCGCCGGCAACCTCGAGCTGTTCGAGGACCTCTTGGCCGGGAAGCGCGAGCGCTACCGGCTCGAGAAGCGCTTCCTGCGTAGGGACGGCTCCGTCGTCTGGGGCCGGATCAACACGTCCCGCCTGCGGACCGGCCGGGGAGCACCGGGGCACGTCGTCGCGATGATCGAGAACGTCGACGACCTGAAGTGCGCCGAGCGGCTATTGCGAGAGGCCGAAGAGCGCTATCGCAGCCTCGTCGAGCAGCTGCCCATCGTCACGTACATCGACGCGCTCGACCACGTCAGCTCGAGCATCTATATGAGCCCGCAGGTGGAGGAGCTACTCGGATACTCGGTCGACGAGTGGCAGGCCGACCCCGAGCTCTTCGTCAAGATCCTGCACCCAGACGACCGGGACCGTGTGATCGCCGAGATCCTGCGCACGAACACGAACGCCGAGCCCTTCCTCCAGGAATACCGGATGCTGGCTCGCGACGGCCGTGTCGTCTGGGTTCGGGACGCCGCCGTCGCGATCCGTGACCCTCGGGGGATTCCGTCCGAGTCCCAGGGCTACCTGCTCGACATCACCGAGCGAAAGGTCGCCGAGGACGAGCTGCGCGCGAGCGAGGCGCGGACGCGGTCGATCGTCGAGGGAGCACTCGACGCGGTCGTCTCGATGGACGAGAGCGGACGCATCACGGGCTGGAACGCGAATGCCGAGGCGCTGTTCGGCTGGCCCGCTGTGGAGGCGATAGGCCGCGAGCTCGCCGAGACGATCGTGCCGCCTGCACGCCGCGAAGCCCACCGTCGTGGGCTGCGACACTACCTCGAGACCGGGGAGACCGCCGTCATCGGGCGCCGGATCGAGCTGACCGCGATCCGCAGGAGCGGGGTCGAGTTCCCGGTCGAGCTCGCGATCACCGCCGACCGTTCGAACGGGACGGTGACGTTCAACGCGTTCATCCGCGATATCTCGGCCCGCCGCGACCAGGAGCTTGCCCTGCGACGCAGCGAGGAGCGCTTCCGCACGCTGATCGAGAACATTCCGGGTGCCGTCTACCGCTGCCTCGCCGACGAGGACTGGACGATGGAGTTCATCAGCGACGAGATCGAGGCGGTGACCGGCCATCCCGCCTCCGACTTCCTCGGCAATGTGGTTCGCTCCTACGCGAGCGTCATCAGCGCCGACGATCGGGCGGCGGTGCTCGGAGTGGTGGGCGCCGCAATCGACAACAGGTCACCGTTCATCCTCGAGTACCGCATCGTGCGGGCCGACGGCACCGAGCGCTGGGTGTACGAGAAGGGCCAGCCGGTCTACGAGGAGGACGGCAGCATCCGCTGGCTCGACGGCGCCATCTTCGACGTGACCCACCGCAAGCTGGCCGAGGCGGAGCGTGACCGGCTGCTCCAGGCCGAGCAGGCGGCCCGCGCCGAGGCCGAGACCGCCCGTGAGCAGCTCGCCGAGCAGAACGAGGCGCTTCGCAAGGCCGACCGGCTCAAGGACGAGTTCGTGGCGCTCGTCTCCCACGAGCTGCGGACGCCGCTCACCTCGATCCTCGGGTACGTGGACCTCGTGTCCGACGAGGAGGGGGGACCGGTGACCGACGAGCAGCATCGCTTCCTCGACGTGATCAAGCGAAACTCGCAGCGACTGTTGCGGCTCGTCGGCGACCTGCTGTTCGTCGCCCAGGTCGAGTCGGGCAAGCTGACCCTCGAGACGGGGCCTGTCGACCTCGCCGGCGTCGCGCGCGACTGTCTCGAGGCGGCGCGCCCGCGAGCCGACGAGAAGGAGATCGCGCTCGGGCTCGACGTCGATTCGGTCTCGGGCTTCGCGGGCGACCGGCTCCGGCTGGCCCAGCTTCTCGACAACCTCGTCTCGAACGCGATCAAGTTCACCCCGTCCGGCGGACGCGTGCAGCTCGGCGTCACCGAACGCGGCGGGAACGCAGTCGTCATCGTGGCCGACACGGGCATCGGTATCCCCGCGGCCGAGCAGAAGCGGCTGTTCGAGCGCTTCTACCGAGCCGAGAGCGCGAACCGTCTGGCCATCCCGGGGACGGGCCTCGGCCTGACGATCTCGAAGGCGATTGCCGAGGCTCACGGAGGCTCGATCTCCGTCGCCAGCGAGGAGGGACGCGGAACGACCTTCAGCGTGATCTTCCCGCTCGCCGGGGATGCCCTTGCCCGAGCGGCCTAGAACATCCAGCGAGCCTGAAGCGCAGAGCCTCTGGCCGCGAGCGCCGGCTGCTTCGGGCATAGTGGAGGCATGTCGGCGGAGAGGCTCGAGACCCTGCTACGCGAGGCGTTCCCGGACGCGAGCGAGGTGGCGGCCCAGGACCGCACCGGCACCGGCGATCACTTCCAGGTGGTCGTCGCGGCGCCACGCTTCAGCGGGCTCTCGCTCGTCGAGCAGCACCGTCTCGTCTACGACGCGCTGGCCGCGCCGCTCGCCGACGGCACCATCCACGAGCTCAGGATCAAGACGAGGGGAGCCGAGTGAGCGACTTGCGCGACAGGATCAAGGAGATCATCGACGGCGAGCCGGTGGCCCTGTTCATGAAGGGGACGCCGCAGTTCATCGCGTGCGGCAACTCGGGCCGGGCGCTGCAGGCGCTTCGGGCCCTGGGCGCGCCGGTCACCACGGTCGACGTCCTTCCGGATCCGAGCATCCGCCAGGAGCTCTCGGCGCTCTCCGGCTGGCCGACGATCCCGCAAGTCTTCGTCGGCGGTGAGCTGATCGGCGGGGCCGACATCACCGAGGAGCTGTTCGAGTCGGGCGACCTCGAGAAGAAGCTCGAGGAGAAGCTCGGCGACGGCTGGCGGGCGCCGGGAAACGAGCGCGTCGTCGACCTCGTGCCTGGAGGCAACCCCTTCCGAGTCACCGGGTAGGCGCTGCGCACGCGCCGATCTAGCCCATCAGGATTGCCCGGATCGTCTGGCTCGAGGTCTCGTCCGGCGACTCGCTGATCACCGTCGCCGGCCGGTCGAACCGATCCAGCGCCTCGCGCAGGGGCTCGGCACGTAGCGTGCCCTCGCCGTAGGAGAGGTGCTTCGTCTCGTTGCGGTTGGCGAACGCGATGTCGGAGAAGTGGACGTGGAACGGCGCCCCCGGCTCGAGCAGCCCGTCCGCCGTCGCGAGCACGCCGGCGAACGCGGCCGCGTCCAGGAAGGCCCCGTCGCTCACCGCGTGAAGGTGCGCGAAGTCGATCACGGGACGCACCCAGGCGAGGCGGGCGGCGATTGCGAAGACGTCCTCGGCGGTTCCGAGCTCGCGGACGCGCCCCATCATCTCGATCCCGAAGGGCACGGCACGATCCTTCTGCTCGAGCCGCGCGCGGAGATCGGTCAGGTCGTCGCAGACGGCGTCGATCGCGCCCGCGTGATCACGGCCGAGCAGGAATCCCGGGTGCACGACCACGAGCTCGGCGCCGCAGGCGGCGGCAAGCCCGGCGGAGTGATCGAGCATGCCGGTGGCGCGGCGGAGCTTCGCCCCGCGGTCCGTGTGCCCGGGGAAGGCTGCGAGCGGCGCGTGGACCGAGAGCGCGACGTCGCTTGCCCGCGCGCTTTCGCCCAGCGCCTCCGCGAAGTCGCGCTCCATCCAGAACCCGGTCTCGAAGTCGAGCTCGCAGGCGCGATAGCCCGCCTCCACGAGCAGGCGCACGGCCTCCTCGGGCGAGTCGCGGCTGGGAAGCCGGGCCGGGCCGACGCGAATCACGGAGCGATTCTATGGGCCGGTCCCGGACAGGCTCGCCGTACGGCCGGCCTCGAACGTGACCGGTTATCCGTAGGGGCCGGTCCCCGACCGGCCCGTGACGCGAGGCGCCGTCGTAGGGGCCGGACCTCATCCGGCCCGACTCCTGGCGGGACCTTGCGGCTGTCCGTCCGACCCCCTCGCTACGGTCAGATCATGGCCAAGAGACCCTCCCGTATCGAGCTGCTCGAGCTGGACATCGACCTACGCCTCGCCGATCTCTGGGGGGAGGCGATGGCTGTCGACGAGTGGAGCATCGACGTGGTCGCCGCGCTCATGCGCGCCGCGTACGGGAAGGGCTACTGCGATGCGTTGACCGAGGCCGACCCCGGCTCGCTCTGCCGCGATCACGGGTATGTCGTCCCGCCGCGGCGGCGCTCCTCGACCGTCGAGGGCTAGCCCGGCAGCGCTTGGCGCTGCGACGTCCGGCCAGTTCCACCTCGCCCTGAGGGGCCGGATATATCCGGCCCCTACAGGTGCCTGGGCTCCCGGAATCGGGTTCCGCCGGGTTCCGCGGCCTCGCGGAGCTACAATCCTGGTGTGGAAGCGGGGTCGAGGCGCGTCCCGGTAAGGCTGATCGTCGCCGTCTCCGTCGCGGCGGTGCTCGCCGTCTTCCTGCTCTACACGAGCTTCGCCGGCGGCGCGACCGAGTCGCTACGGCCGAGCCAGCTCACGTCCGGCAGCTTCACGGGCAAGGAAGTGCAGCTCGCGGGGATCGTCACCGGCCCGATCTCGGGGGACTCGCACGCCGGCGGGAAGCGCTTCAAGCTCAAGGACTTCGACGGGCCAGAGACCGTCGACGTCGTCTACACCGGCACCATCTCCGAGCTCTTCAAGGTCGGACGGCACGTCTACCTGCGCGGCACGCTCACGGGCGGAACCTTCGTCGGCGTCGAGGACTCGCTCGTTATGAAGTGCCCGTCGAAGTACGCGCCCGCCCAGGACGGCTCTCAGAGTTAGTGGGCGGACGGGGCTGAGAGCGTGCCGGGCCTCGGCCGCGCCGCCCTCGTCATCGCGCTCGCGCTGGTCATCTACGCAGCTGTCGCAGGCGCGTACGCGGCCCGCAGCGGGCGGCCGCGGCTTGCCCGCTCCGCCCGGAATGCGCTCACCGCGGCGTTCGTCGCCTGCCTCGCGGCGTCGGTGGTGCTGTGGGGAGCATTCCTCAGCGACGACCTCGGCTTCCGCTACGTGGCGGAGCACTCGAGCCGCGACCTGCCGCCGCAGTACGCGTTCACCGCCTTCTGGGGTGGGCAGGAGGGCTCGCTGCTGCTCTGGGCCCTCGTCCTCACGGGAATGGGCTCAGCCGCCGTCTGGCTCAACCGGCGGCTCGTCGCGGACGTGCTGCCCTGGACGGTGCCGATCCTCGGCGTCGTCGCGAGCTTTTTCCTGCTCGTGCTCGTCTTCGTGTCGAGCCCGTTTGCGACCATCCCCGAGGCGACCGACGGCGTCGGGCTCAACACGAGCCTGCAGAACCCGTACATGATGGCGCATCCGCCGCTGCTCTACCTCGGATACGTCGGCCTCACGATCCCGTTCGTCTTCGCGATGGCCGCGCTTGCCTCTCGGAGAGTGGACGAGCGCTGGATCGTCGCCACCCGCCGCTGGACGCTCGCCGCGTGGACGTTCCTCGGCGTCGGCATCCTGCTCGGCGCCAAGTGGGCGTACGAGGAGGTCGGCTGGGGCGGCTGGTACGCCTGGGATCCGGTCGAGAACGCCGCGTTGATGCCGTGGCTCGTCGCCACGGCCTTCCTGCACTCGGTGATGGTGCAGGAGAAGAAGGACATGCTGCGCGTCTGGAACGTGGTGCTCGTCGCGCTCGCGTTCTGCCTCTCGCTGTTCGGCACCTTCCTCACGCGCAGCGGCGTCCTCAACTCCATCCACTCGTTCGCCGAGTCGTCGATCGGCCCGTGGCTGCTCGGCGCGGTCTGCGTCTCGGCGGCAGCCTCGATCGCGCTGATCGTCTCGCGACTCGACGTCCTGCGGGCGAGGACGAAGCTCGAGTCGCTCGTTTCCCGCGAGGCGGCGTTCCTCTACAACAACCTCTTCCTCGTCGCGCTCGCGCTCACCGTGCTCTGGGGCGTGGCCTGGCCCCTCGTCTCCGAAGCCGTACGGGGTGTCGCCACGACGGTCGGAGCGCCCTACTACGACTTCTTCGCAATCGCCTTCGGGCTGCCGATCGTGCTGCTCATGGGCATCGGCCCGGTCGTGGCTTGGCGTCGGGCGTCGCTCCGATCGGTTCGCTCCCAGCTCGCCGTGCCGGCCGCGGTGGCCGTCGCCTGCGGCGTGGCCGTTGCCGCGACGGGATCCGGCTCGAGCGCGGCCGGCCTCGTCGGCTACACGTTCGCCGCCTTCGTACTGGCTGCGATCACGCTCGAGTTCGTGCGCGGCACGCGCGCCCGCAAGGCGCTCGGCGAGCCGTCCTGGCCCGGGGCGCTCGCGTCGCTCGTTGCCCGCAACCGGCGCCGCTACGGCGGCTACGTCGTCCACGCCGCCATCGCCCTGCTCGTCATCGGAGCGGTTGGCATCGGGGCCTTCCACCAGACGCGCGAGGCACGGCTGAGCGTGGGCGACCGTCTGGCGGTCGGCGGCTACGCGCTCACGCTCGTCGACGTGGTCGACCGCCGGATCGAGAACCGCGAGGAGCTGCGCGCCCGACTCGAGGTCGTCCGCGACGGCGAGTCGCTCGGCGTCGTCGAGGCGGGGAAGAACCGCTACTTCGCAGAGGGCGAGCAGCCGACGAACGAGGTCGGCATCCGCACCGACTGGCTGCGCGCCGAGGACCTCTTCGTGATCGGCAACCAGTTCAACGCCGACGGGTCGGTCGACCTCGAGGTCCGCGTCAACCCGCTCGTGAACCTCATCTGGCTGGCGGGCATCGTGTTCCTGCTCGGGTCGGCGGTCACGATGTGGCCCGACGCGCGCGAGCAGCAACGTCTCGCGAAGCGCTTCGCCGTCGCCCACGCATGACGACCGCAGCCGTCGTGCTCGCGGCGCTGCTCGCGGTCGCCGCCGTGATCTGGGTGGCGCGGCCGCTGGTGGCCCCCGGCGGGGGCGACGTCGCGGCGGAGGACGAAGCCGCGCGCGAGCGACTGCGGCTGCTCGAGGCCCGCGACCGGGCACTGGCGGCGCTGAAGGAGCTCGAGTTCGACCACCGCACCGGCAAGATCTCCGACGCCGACTACCGGGAGCTCGTGCGGCACCTGAGGCAAGAGGCGGCCGACGCGCTGGCCGCGCTCGATGCCGCAGCGCGTGAGCGCACCGAGCCCGCTCGGGAGGATGGACTGTCCTCTCCGACCGCAGGAGAGCGGCAGGAGCAGCACCGCTAGTCGCGAAACGGAAGGCGGTGGCCCGGCGCCGTCTCCTGCTCGCCCTCGTCTGCGCCGCCGCCCTCGCGGCGCCCTCTGCCCTCGCCGACCTCGCGGAGGACAAGCAGACAGTCGACGCGCGGATCGCCGAGCTGCGCGTCCGCATCGCCGAGGCGAAGGCCCGCGAGGGAACGCTCACAACGGACATCTCGGCCGCATCCGACCAGATCGACGCGGTGCAAAGCCGGGTGGACGACCTCGCCGCCGAGGTGGCCGAGCTCGAGGCCGAGCTCGCCCGTCACCGCGCCCGCCTCGCGGAGCTCCGCGAGCTGCTCGCCCAGCAGACCCGCGTCCTCGCGATCGTCGCAGCCAACGAGCACACGGCCAACGAGCGTCTCGAGGATCGCGTCGTCGCCATCTACACCAGCCGCCGCCCGGACACGATCGAGGTGCTGCTCTCCGTCTCGAGCCTGGACGAGCTCATCGACGGGATCGAGTACCTCGACGAGATCGCCGAGCGCGACCGGGAGATCGCCGCCGAGGTCGCCCGGGCTCGCGTCGAGCTCGCCGCCGAGCGCCGGCATACGGAGGCGCTCCGGGACGAGCAGGCGCGCACGACCGCGGTGCTCGCCGACGCGCACGGCCGAGCGGCAGGCGGCGCTGGCCGAGATCGTCGCGCGACGGGACGAGCTCGTCGGTGCCCAGGCTGACCGGCAGGCGCTCCTCGACGAGCTCCGCGGCGAGCGGCACGAGGCCGAGGAGGACGTGGACGAGCTCGAGGAGGCGAGCGCCGAGCTCGCTGCCCGCATCCGTTCCGCGCAGGGCACCGGGAGCGCCTCCTCGGGGAGCGGCGCCGCCCCTGCGAGCGGCTTCGTCTGGCCGGTCGACGGACCCATCACGAGCTCCTTCGGTCTGCGCTGGGGCAGAATGCACGAGGGCATCGACATCGGCGTCGGGTTCGGCACGCCGATCCGCGCCGCGGCTGCCGGCACGGTCATCCACGCTGGCTGGCTCGGCGGCTACGGCAACCTCGTCGTCGTCGACCACGGCGGCGGCCTCTCGACTGCGTACGGTCACCAGCAGGAGATCTACGTCTCGTCCGGCCAGCAGGTCGACCAGGGCACGGTGCTCGGGGAAGTGGGCTCGACCGGGAACTCGACCGGGCCGCACCTCCATTTCGAGGTCCGCGTCAACGGCTCAGCCGTCGACCCGTTGGGCTATTTGTGAACGTGGGGGAACCCATGGTTCCCCCACGGACCCCCTCCTTCACGGTTCCCGCGTTTCTCGCGGTGAGGCGTCACCGGGCAAAGCCCGGCGACGCCGAAGACGACCCCCGGCGACGTGGAACGTCTCGGCCGCCCGGGTTCGTAGGGGCGGTCCCCGACCGGCCCTCGTCTGCGCCCTAGGCTGCCTCGTCCTCGAGGAGCGCCACGTGCAGGTCGGGTAGGCCACGGTGGCGCTGGTCGATGTCGAACCCGTAGCCGACGAAGAACTCGTCGGGCACGGTAAAGCCGACGTAGCGGATCGGCAGGGCGTCGACGAGGCGGCGGTACGGGCGGTCGAGGAGGGTGCAGACGGCCACGTCAGCCGGCCCGCGCAGCTCGAGCGTGCGCAGCAGGTAGTTGAGCGTCAGGCCCGTGTCGACGACGTCCTCGGCGACGAGCACGTCGCGTCCGTCGATCGGGACGTCGAGATCCTTGATCAGGCGCACGGCCGAGCGGCCGCCGAGCCCTCCGCCGTAGCCGGCGAGAGCGACGAACTCGATCGCGTGAGGGATGGTGATCTGGCGCGCGAGGTCGGCGACGAAGATGAACGCGCCGCGGAGCACCGACACGAGCAGGAGGTCGCGACCCTCGTAGTCGCTGGAGATCTGGGCGCCCAGCTCCTCGACGCGAGCTGCGATCTCGCCGCGGGTCAGGTAGACGTCGCCGACGCGCGGATGATCCACTATTGCCGGGGCTCGAGACCGTACTTGCGGGCGAGGCGCTCGAAGTCGCGCCGGTAGAAGAGCTTGACCCTCACGTCCGGATAGCGCTCACGCAGCTTGCGAAGCTTCCTGTTCTTGCGCGTGACGAGGGACTGCTTCATCACCGTGAGCTCGACGTAGAGATCTTGCTCGGGCAGGTAGAAGTCGGGCGTGATCGCCTCGACGACCCGCCCTCCTTCGTCCTCCTCGAGCACGAACGTCCTCGGCTCGTACTCCCATGGTACGGCGTAGTAATCGAGGATCTTCGCGCACTCGAGCTCGGCCTCGTTGGCGAATCGCGGTTCGTCCTCTCCACAATATGCCTGGAAAACAGGCGTTTTCAGCGCCATCTGAGTCCCAGCGTAGCAACCGGTCCGGACGGCGACCGCTCCGCGTGCCGGCCGGCGGGCTCCGGAGAGCGGGCCGCCCGTACAATCGTTCCGTGCGCAAGACCGGCGACGGCAACGTCTGCCAGTGCGAGTCGTTCGCCGCCGCCACCGAGCGCGCGGCGCTCGCGAGCGGCCGCTGGCTCGGCCGCGGCGACCTCGAGGGGGCGCAGGAGGCGGCGATCTCCGGGATGCGCGCGGCGCTCGACTCGATCCCGATCTCGGGTCGCATCGTCATCGGCACCGACGGCGACGACCCGGCGCTCCAACCGGACGTCGTCGTCGGGACAGGCGGGCAGGAGCTCGATCTCGCCGTCGACCCGCTGGAGGGCCCGAGCGTGGTCGCCCGGGGCGGTCCCGGCGCGATGGCGATGATCGCGGTCGGCGACCCGGGAAGCTTCCTGCGTGTGCCGCAGATGTACATGCGCAAGATGGCGGTTGGGCCGGTGGCGCGTGAGCACATCGATCTGCGCCGTTCCGTGGCCGACAACGTGCTGGCGATCGCCGAGGCGTACGGACGGAATCCCAACGACGTCACCGCCATCGTGCTCGACCGGCCGCGGCACCACGACCTCATCGAGGAGCTACGCGGCTCCGGTGCCCGGATCAAGCTGATCCAGGACGGCGACGTCACCGCGGCGATCACCGCGTCGGTGCGCGGCACGAACGACCACCTGGCGATCGGCATCGGCGGCGCGCGCCAGACCGTGCTCACCGCTGCCGCGCTCCGCTGCCTCGGCGGCGAGCTGCAGGCGCAGTTCTGGCCGGTCTCGCGAACGGAGATCACCCAGGCGCGCGAGTACGGCTTCGAGGACATGGAGAAGGTGTTCACGCTCGAGGAGCTGGCGCCCTCAGACGTCATCGTCGCGGCGACAGGGATCACGAACGGTGACCTCCTGCGCGGCGTGCGCTACCTCGCGGACTCTGCCCGCACGCAGTCCCTCGTCATGTGCACCCGCTGCAACTGGGTGCGGTTCGTCGACGGGATCCACTTCTTCGCCCGTGAGCGGCGTGAGGAAGTACGGCTGCTCGGATAGCAGACCTGCGGTCTGCCATCCGATCGGGCCGGATGAGATCCGGCCCCTACACGTCCCGTCCCGCCCACGGGCCGGATGAGATCCGCCGCGCTAGACTGGCTTCATGCCCAGCCGTGACGAGGTGATGGACGCGCTACGGGTCGTCGAGGACCCGGAGCTCGGGATGGACGTCGTCGAGCTCGGGCTCGTCTACGACGCCGAGATCGCGGGGGAGAAGGTCAAGGTGACCTACAGCCTCACGTCGCTCGGCTGTCCCGTGGGCCCGATGATCGAGCAGCAGATCCACGAGGCCGTCGAGTCGATCCCGGGTGTGACCGAGGTCGAGACGGAGCTCACCTGGGACCCGCCGTGGACGCCCGAGCGCATGTCGGACGACGCGAAATTCATCCTCGGGTTCGGCTAGCCCGAATCAGAGGATGGACGCGTAGGGGCCGGATCTCATCCGGCCCGGACGGGCGCCTGTCGCGGTGGACCGGTGCGAACCGCCGTCGCGCCGCCGGCGAATCAGAGCCGAGTCGTTGGTTCCGAGACAAAGGAGATGGAAATCACTCGCGTCCGCCGCATCATGCTGTCGCTCGTCGTCGTCGCGCTTGTCGCCCTGCCGACGGCGGGCTCTGCCCTCGCCGGCATCACCGCCACCGGGTCGACTGACCCCGCCGAGCCTGAAGGGGCCGGATCGACCGCCCTCCGCCCTCTCGACGACCTCGATGAGCTCGGGCATGTCCTCGACCACCAGGCCTCGGGGGCGTCGTAGCCTGCCGGACTCGCCTTGCGCCTGCTGCGCCGGCCGTACGATCAGGCCTAGGCGGGTTCGTCGGCGATTCTCCGGGCCCGCGTCGCCCAGTGGCCGGGAGAGGGCTCGCGGAGCGGTAGCACGAGCAGCACCACGGGCACCATCAGGCCGGCCATGACGATGCCGACGAGGCCGAGACCGGCGGACTCGAGCACGAAGCCGCTCGCGAGGACGCCGGCGGCGGCGGCGAGCGAGGTGAACAGGTCGGAGGCGCCGAGCGCAGTGCCGCGCTCCTCGGCGGTCGTCAGGTCGGCGACGACGGCGGTCGCGCCCAGGTAGCAAGCGGCCCAGCCCAGCCCGACAAGGGTCATGCCGATCGCGACGAGGACGATCTCGCCGCTGAAGGATCCGACGAGCGCGCCGGCCGCCGAGAGGGCGCAGCCGCTGAGCAGCCCGGGGCGCCGGCCGTAGCGGTCGAGCGCGGCGCCGATCGCGGGCGCGAGCGCGTACATCCCGGCGATGTGGAGGCTGATCACGGCCGCGATCGCCGTCGGCCCGAAGCCCTCGTCGTCGAGCGCGACCGGTGTGACACCCATGATCGCCACCATGGCGGTCTGCGCGACCGCGATGGCGCCCATGGCAGCCCGCAGCGGCCGAATCTCGAGCAGCTCGCGCAGTGGCCGTGCGGGCAGGGCAGCGCTCGTCGACTCCTCCTCGACCGCCAGCTGCTGGGGGTCCGGGCGCAGCTTCATCGTCACGAGGACGCCGGCGAGGGCAAAGGCCGGGATCGTGACCCAGGCGAGCTCGGGAGCGCCGCCGGCGTGCTCGATCACGGCAACGAGGGGCGCGCCGCCGATCGCGCCGAGAACGCCCGCCGAGACGACGACGCCCACGACCCGCCCGCGCCGCTCGGCCGGGACCATGTCGGCCGCCGCGACCCGGCCCAGCAGGGCGGCGCCGTAGCCGGCGCCGAAGACGGTGGCGGCCAGGAACAGGCCCCACAGCGAGTCGGCCCAGACGGCGAGCCCTCCTGCTCCACCCCCGATTGCCATCAGCGCGTGTCCGAGCACGAGCCCCGGACGCCTGCCGTGCCTGTCCATCATCCTCCCTACGAGCAGGGCGCTGCCGGCGACGAAGAGGTTGTACATGGCCAGGAAGATGCCGGCCCAGCGCTCCTTGCCGGCGAGATCGGAGGCGGCGACGACGGCGAGCGAGAACCAGACCGCGCCCGCCCCGAGCAGGGCTGCCTGGGATCCCATGAGCAGGAACGTGTTGCGCCTGACGAGCGCCGCGCGCACATTCTCGTCCACGCGGAACGTGTCCATGCCCGCTACCTCCGGCCGGCCCGCCACCCCCGTAGGCTAGTTACCGCCGCCGCTACCCGGCGTCGTTCAGGCGGGAATCCGCAGCATGACCTTCCCGAACTGGCGCTGCTCCTCGAGGTAGCGGTGTGCCTCCGCCGCCTCGGCCAGCGGGAAGACGCGGTCGACGATCGGCCGCACCTCGGCTCTCTCCATGAGCTCGAGCAGGCCGGCGAAGTCGGCGCGCGTCGCCATCGTCGAGCCGAGGATGGACAGGTGCTTCCACCAGATCCGGCTCAGCCCGGCGGGCGGGTTGGGGCCGCTCGTCGCGCCGCAGACCGCGATCCGCCCGCCCTGCGCGGCGACGGACAGCGACGTCTTCCAGGTCGCCTCGCCGACGTGCTCGACCACGACGTCGATGCCGTGCCCGCCGGTGACCGCCTTGACCTCCTTGCCGACGTCGGCCGTCGCGTGGTTCACGGCCGCGTCGGCGCCGAGCGCGAGCGCCCGCTCGAGCTTCTCGTCCGATCCGGAGGTCACCACGACCCGGGCCCCTAGTGCCTTCGCCAGCACGAACGCCGCCGAGCCGACGCCGCTGCCGACTCCCCAGCACAACACCCACTCGCCCTCGCGCAGAGCGGCACGGGTGACGAGCATCCGGTAGGCGGTCTCGTACACGAGCGGGAACGCCGCCGACTCGACCATGTCGAGATGGGCCGGCTTGGCATGGACGTACTCGGCCGGGACGGCGATCAGCTCGGCGTGAGTACCGTCGCAGTGCTCGCCGATGATGTGCGCTCCGTCCTCGAGCCCGGGGTTGAGCACGACCTCCTGGCCCGCCTCGAAGCCCGTCACCTCCTCGCCGACCGCCTCGACCGTGCCGGCGCCGTCCGCGCCGAGAATGCGGGGCTTGGGCACCGACGGCATCCCCATCCGCATCCAGACGTCGAGGTGGTTGAGGGAAGCGGCCGCGAGGCGCACGAGCGCCTCGCCCCGGCCGGCGACCGGATCCGGCGCGTCCTCGTAGCGCAGGACCTCGGGGCCGCCGTCCTCGTGGATGCGCACCGCCTTCACGAGGCGTGATCCTAGACGGTGCGTGCCACCCGGCCCCGTGGTACGTTGCGAACAGGGGGATGGAATTCTGCGTGCTGGGGCCGCTCGAGGCTCGCCGGGACGGCCTGCCGGTCGCGCTCGGGGGCACGAAGCAGCGCGCCCTGCTCGCCGTGCTCCTCCTCCACGCCGGCGAGGTGGTGTCGACCGACCGGCTGATCGACGAGCTCTGGGGCGACGAGCCGCCGCCGACCGCGTCGCACACCGTGCAGGTGTTCGTCTCGCGCCTGCGGAAGGCGCTCGGCGAGGGCGGGGCCGCGCTGGTGACCGCGCCCCCCGGTTACGTCGCCCGGCTCGAGCCCGACGCGCTCGACCTCGATCGCTTCGAGCACCTCGTGACCCAGGGCCGTGCGTCGCTCGCCGGGGGCGACGCCGCCGCAGCCGGGGCTCGCCTCCGCGAGGCGCTCGGCCTATGGCGTGGGCCGGCGCTCGCCGACTTCGCCTACGAGGCCTTTGCCCAGGCGGCGATCGCCCGGCTCGAGGAGCTTCGGCTCTCCGCCCTCGCCGACCGCGTCGAGGCGGACCTCGCGCTCGGCCGCCACCACGACGTGATCGGCGAGCTCGAGGCGCTGGTGGCCGAGCACCCGATGCGCGAGCGCTTCCTGTCCCAGCTCATGCTTGCCCTCTACCGCTCCGGCAGGCAAGCCGATGCGCTCGAGTGCTACCAGGAGGCACGGCGCGCGCTCGTCGAGGAGCTGGGGATCGACCCAGGACCCGCGCTGCAGCGGCTCGAGCGGGCGATCCTGATGCAGGAGGCCGAGCTCGAGCTGCCCGACCAGCCTCGGGCCAGGCCGTCCAGCGGCGAGCCCGACGACTCGCTGCCGTCGCGGACCATTCTCACGGCGGCGTCGTCCGACGCCGGCCTGCAGCAGCTGATCTCGCTGGCCGAGCCGCTCGCCGGGTCCGGCTCGCCGCATGATCTCCTCGTGTGCCGCCTCGTCGACCCTGCCGACGCCTCGACCCTGGGAGCGGCGAGCACCGCGCTCGAAGCCGTACGGGCCGAGCTGGTGAGCCGAGGAGCCTCGGTGCGCGCGGCTGCGTTCACCTCGCCACATCCGGCTGCCGACGTCGTTCGCCTCGCCGGCGACGAGAAGGTCGACCTCCTGCTGCTCGACTGGCCCGCCGGTCTCGTCCGCGGGGCCGAGATCACCCCGGAGCTGACGGCGATCCTCGCGGAGGCGCCGTGCGACGTAGGCCTGGTCGTGGCGCGCGGGAGCGCGGCGCCTGCCGAGGCTGCCCGTCCGGTGCTCGTGCCCTTCGGAGGCGGCGAGCACGACTGGGGGGCGCTCGAGCTCGGCGCCTGGACGGCTCGTGCGCATGGCGTCGGCCTGCGCCTGCTCGGGACGACGGCCGACAGCGAAGCGGGTCGTGACGCCAGCCGGTTGCTCGCCGTCGCCTCGCTGGCCGTCCAGCGGCTGATCGGCATCGGGGCCGAGCCCCGGCTGGTGCCACCGGGGAGCGAGGCAGTGCTCGAGCAGGCCGAGGAGGCTGCGCTCGTCGTGCTCGGCCTGCCGGAGCGGTGGCGGCAGGAGGGGCTCGGCGAGGCGCGCCGGGCGGTCGCCGCGGGCGCGAGCGTCTCGGTGCTGCTGGTCCGGCGCGGCGTAAGGCCGAGCGGGCTGGCTCCGCCCGAGAGCCTGACGCGGTTCACGTGGTCGCTTGCCGGTGACACGGCGTGACGGGCCCGTCTGGGGGAACGGGGGCCGAGCTCGCAGCAGGCGATCGCCTGGGGCCCTACCTGGTCGAGGCCCGGCTAGGGCACGGCGCGACAGGGATCGTCTTTCGGGCCGTTCGCGACGACGACAGCCGGGCGGTGGCGCTCAAGGTCCTGCGTCGCCCGCTCTCCGCGGACGAGCAGTTCGTGCGTCGCTTTCTGCGCGAGGCAGCCGTCGCCCGCGCGGTCGCGAACAGCCATCTCGTGCCGATCGTCGAGGCCGGCGAGGCCGAGGGGCGCCACTACCTGGCGTCGGAATACGTCGAGGGAGGCTCGCTGCGAGATCGGCTGGCGGAGGTAGGCGTGCTCCCGCTCCGCGACGTCGCCCGCCTGGCTGCAGGCATCGGTGCCGCTCTCGACGCGCTACACGAGGCCGACCTCGTCCATCGCGACGTCAAGCCGTCGAACGTGATGCTGACCGCCGACGGGCGCGCGCTGCTCGCCGACTTCGGCCTCGCCAAGGGACCGGCGCACTCGGTCGTCACGCGGCCCGGCGAGCTGATGGGGACGCCCGCCTACATGGCCCCGGAGCTGATCTCGGGCGGGGAGGCGACACCGTCCACCGACCTCTACGCGCTGGGGTGCGTCCTCTACGAGTGCGTGACGGGCGCGGCGCCGTTTGCGAGCCCGAGCCTCGTCGAGATGGTCGCAGCCCGTCTCGTCCAGGATCCACCCGACCCGAGCGAGACGCGCCCCGGGCTGCGGCCGTCCCTCGGCTCTGCCCTGCACCGGGCGCTGGACCGCGACCCCGCCCGGCGGCCTTCCACCGGGACCGCTCTCGCGCACCTCGTCGGCTTTGCGGTGCGCTGACAGAACGGCGACGGGCCGCGCATTGGCACGGCCCGTCGCATCGGAGTCTGCTCTCGCTGCTACGCCCAGCGCAGGAAGCGGTACTTGAAGCTGTGCTCGCCGTTCGCCACCACGCGGATCACGAAGCTCTCGCCGTCTCTCGTCTCGACGAAGCAGTTGTGGCGGTGGAACTGCGGCCCGCCCTCGCTCCGGTGCGGGCGGCCGATGCCACGGCACTGCGCGTAGGTGACGCGGTCGGGGGAGTCGTTGTCCCAGGTGAGGGTCGACCCGGCGACCTGGTCGGCGGTGTAGGAGGGCGTCCATGTCCAGTAGGTGCCCGCGGATGCGCTCGTGACGGGAACCAGGATCGCCGCCGCTGCTACTGCCGTTGCGATGAGAACCTTGACCTTCATGACCTCTCCCTTCGTCGTAGTGACGGTTTCTCTCGTGTCTGCATGTGGAGGATCACGCCCGCCGCTCACCAGTCCCTCACCAGCCGCTCACCGCCGGCGGTGAGCGCTCGGCGCCGTCCTGGGAGCCCCAGGACGCACCGCCCGCCGGGTGCTACGGTGGCCCGATGAGAACCGCTGAGCTCGAGCGGCACGCCGCGGAGCTCGGGATCGACGCGATCGGCGCGGCGCCGGCGAGACCCTACGAGGAGACGGAGCGCGCGATCGCCGAGCGTCGCGCGCGAGGCCTGTTCGCCGACATGCGCTTCACGATGGCCCAGCCCGAGGTCTCGTGCCATCCCGAGCGGCTGCTGCCGGAAGCGCGGACGGTGATCTCGGCAGCGCTGTGCTACTACGTGCCGACGGAGGAACCGGGGCCGCGCGCGGGGAGACTGCCGCGCTACACGTGGTACGACGCGTACGCGGAGCTGCGCGAGAAGCTCGGCGAGCTCGGAGCGCGTCTCGGCGGCTCCTACCGCGTGCTCGTGGACGCGAACCAGCACGTCGACCGCGAGGGCGCGGCGCGCTCCGGCGTCGGCTTCTACGGCAAGAACACGATGCTGATCACCCGCCGCTTCGGCTCCTGGGTCGTGCTCGGCACGCTCGTCACGGACGTGCGGATCGACCCCACGTCGCCGCTGGAGACCGACTGCGGCTCCTGCACGCTCTGCATCGAAGCCTGCCCGACAGGCGCGCTCGACGAGCCGGGCGTGCTCGACTCGACGAAGTGCCTCTCCTACTGGACGCAGGCGCCTGCAGCGATTCCCGAGCCCTACAGGGAGGAACTGGGCGCGCAGGTCTACGGCTGCGACATCTGCCAGGACGTCTGCCCCTGGAACCGGGGCGTGGAGCGGCGGCGAGCGGGGGCGCCGCTCCCCGCAGGGGCCGAGCCGCACGTGTCGCTCGCCGCGTGGCTGGAGGCGCCGGGCGACGAGCTGCAGGAGCGCTACGACCGCCTCTATGTCCCGCGCAACGACCCCCGCTACCTGCGCCGAAACGCGCTCGTCGCCGCCGGGAACTCCGGTGAGGCGTCGCTCGTGCCTCTCGTCGAGGGCTACGCCGAGGGCGAGGACGAGCTACTGGCCGAGCACGCCCGCTGGGCGCTCGAGCGGCTGTCGCCGGCTGCCGAGCGGGCGGGATGAGATCCGGCCCCTGCGGCGGTGATGGGGGTATAGGGGCCGCATCTCATGCGGCCCGGGCGCAGCCGCCGCGGGCCGCGATGTCGCCGCAGGGCGGGCCGGTCGTGACCGGCCCTACACGGGCCCGTGATCCGCGGCGGCTGGCGTAGGGGCGGGTCCCCGACCCGCCCTTTCGTGCCGGATGAGATTCCGCGCCTACCGTGAGCGCCCGTTGCCGTCGCGAACTTAGCGGCGGGAGCCGGAGCGGGTGAGCTCGGCCAGCAGCTCGCGCGCCCGCTCCGCCACCGGGGCACGGAGCTCCTCGGGCTCGAGCACCACCGCGTGCCCGCGCTCCGACAGCACCTCGCCGACCAGCCAGTCGATGCTGCCGAAGTGGAGGTCGGCGACCGCCGAGCGGTCGGCGAGCCGCGCGGCGCCGCGCTCGACGCGCCACCTGGCCACCTCCGGCGAGAACCACACCCGGGCTGTCTGGCGCTCCGACTCGAGCGTGAATCCAGGGCGCGGGTCGAACGCCTCGTCGAGCATCGTGGCGCTGCGCATGCGGTCGAAGCGGAAGCTGCGCGACGCGTCCCGCGTGCGATCCCAGGTGTGCACGTACCAGAACGGCAGCCGGCGCTCGAAGCGGTAGGGCTCGACGATGCGCCGCGTCGTGGTCTGCGCGCCCTGCGACAGGTACTCGATCTCGGCGAGGCGACGCTGCTCGATCGCGCGGGAGAGGGTCGCGATCAGCTCCTCCTCGGCGTCGGGCGCCTCGGGCTCCGGCGTCTCGCGCAGCTCGAACTGCCCGAAGGTCTCCTCGAGCTTGTCGCGGACGCCCTTGAGCGAGGTGTGCGCGTCGGCGGCGATCATCGGCCCCACGAACTCGAGCGCGAGGCGGATCGCTCTGGCCTCCAGCGGGGTGAGCCGTGGAGCCCGCCGGAACGCATCGCCGAACAGCTCCTTGTCGACCCTGACCTCGTCGTCCTCGAGCCTTGCGTAGACGGCGTAGCAGCCGCCGCCGAAGTTGACGAGGTTGAGGAGCTGGAGGTGCTCGTCGAGCTGGTCCGGCGGGATCCGGAAGCGCTCGACGAGCTCGGAAGCAGGAATCACCGCCCGCTTGCTCTCACCGCAGGCGGCGAGCAGGTGGGCGAGCAGCGCCTGGAGGAGCGCGAACCGCTCGGGAGGCACCGGGCCGGCCATCCGCTCGGTCACCGGGGCCGTCGCCGGTCGCCGCTTCGCGGCCCGCGCGGGCTTCGGCGGCGCCCCCTCGTGGGCTTCCGCGATCCGATGCAGGCTCGCCTCGACGTCGGCCACGAGCTCGGGCGGGTCGAGCGGGATCGCCCGGCCGTCCTGCAGCAGCACCCAGGACGAGAGGCGTGGGATGCTGGCGTACTCGGTGACGAAGACCCCGTCCTCGAGGCGGCCGCGGCCCGCGTACGTGCGCTCGATCCACCATCCGGTGTCGGGCGAGACCTCGATCTGTGCCTCGCCCTCGGGCTCGCCGAACTGCCAGGGCGGCCGACCGCGGCGTTCGGCCACGTCGAAGTCCTTCGGGGCCCGGAAATCCCGTTCGCGCCTCGTGGCGAATGTGATGTCCCCCTGAACGCGCGAGACGCGAAACGTGCGGATGTCGTCCCGCTCCAGATCCCGGCCCACGACGTACCAGACGCCGTTGTCGGAGAAGAGCGCGTACGGGTTGAGCGTCCGGACTCCGAGCTCGTCGCGCGTGATCGACCAGTACTGGAACTTGACCGTTCGTTGTTTCGAGATCGCCGCCTCGAGCTTGGTGAGCCGCCCCGCCATCTCCGGCGAGTAGTCGGGGTCGCGGAACTCCACCTTGACCGCGTTCGCCGTCGGGGCCTCGAGCGCGCCGTCCCGGCCGAGGGCGAGGTTCTGGAGCGCGAGCCGCAGCGGCTCGGCGTACGCGAAGCGCCCGTCGAGGAGGAAGAGGGCCGGTTGGAGCGCGGCCAGCTCCTCGTCGGTCAGCTCGAGCGGGGGGAGGAAGTAGTGCTCGGAGCGCAGTGTGTAGAGCTCCTCGCCCGTGAACTCGTCGCGCTGGGACTGCAACGGCACCCCGAGGCCGAGCAGCTCGCTGCGGTCCGAGTAGAACCGCCGCGCGAAGGCTTCGTCCGACATCTCGGAGTAGCCCTCGACGCACTGCTTGATATCACGAGCGGTGAGCGGACGCCGCTCGGCCATGAGGAAGGCGACGAGCGAGAGCTCCCGGATCAGCTTGTCGGCGTCGTGAGACAGATTTCTTCGCCTCGGCGAGGAAATCTACAGGCCGCTGCCAGGCCTCGGCTGCGCGCGCAGCGGTCTGCGAGGGGGGTGGGGTGGGGGAGGTAGCAGCGCGAGGCGCCGCGGGCTCTCAGGCCGCGACGGCGCGGCGGCGCGTCTCGAGATGCTGGTGAGACGGGCAGTAATCGCGCTCGGGGAGCGGGGTGCGCTGGCACGGCTTGCCCTTGCGGGTCGTCGCCTGGCAGCGGGCGATGCCTCCGTCGAAGGCGCCGAGCTCGATCTGCTCGTCGATCCAGGCGATGGCCGCCTCGATCCCCTGGGTCACGGCCCAGCAGACCTGGGCCTGCGCCGTGATCGGGAAGTAGCGCCTGATGTCGGTGAACAGCGTGCGGTCGGGACGGGCGAAGTAGCGCGGATCGCGGGCCAGCCGCTCCACGGTCTCCTCGCAGGCCGCGAGCACCGCCCGGCGATATTCGAGCTGGCTCTCCTGGTCTGCGTACGGGTCCACGAGATCCTTGACTGACCGGTAGATAGCCCGCGAATACTGATACATGACGCCGAGGATCCTCTCGTTCATGGACACCCTGTTACGAGGTCGCGTTGATACATAAGCCCTGGAAAATAGACCTCACCGCAGGTCACACCGGGCGCGCTCGTGCCATTGTAGCGTGCTTTCACCGTTGTTACAAAGTCGCAACATTAAGTCGCGTTATGGAGCGACGCGGCGGGGGTAGGCCGACGGGAATCCAGCGGCCTGAGCCTGAGGCAGCGCGGCGCGGGCCTCCGCGTCGGTGCCGTAGACGCCGCTGTACACGACCCACCAGCCTGGCCGAAGGCTCGGGAAGTCGGATGAGCGGAGGACGCCCACCTGGGGCAGCCCGGCCGCGGTGGCGCGCTGGGCGGCGCTGTCGGCCTCCGCACGGCCCTGCGCCTCGGCGACCGAGGCCAGGATGATTGTGTAGCCCGGCTGGCCTGCCGGCCACGTGCCGGCGCTCGAGGGAACCGTCGAGCCGTCGGGCGCGGTCGTGGCGCCCGGCACGGTCGGGATGGTGAAGCCCGTGTCGGTGGGCACCTCCGTGACCGGCGGAATGGGCACGGTGGGCGGTAGGACGTCGGTCGGGATCGCCGGCACGGACGCGGCCGGCTCAGCCGCGGCGTCGGTGCCGCTGGCTGCGGTCGACCCGTCGCGGTCGTCCGTGGTCACCATCCCGACGATCGCTCCCGCGGTAAGCGTGGCGAGGGCGAGCGCCACGAGGGCTGCCCACACCCACGGCGGGGAGCCCGGGCGGTCGTCGTGTCCGTCCACCGGTGGCATTCAAGCACGACTCGGTGCCGCCGCGCTTGTACGCTCCGCCGAAGTGCCTGCGCAGATCGAGAATGTCGGGGTCGTCGGCCTGGGCACGATGGGGGCCGGGATCGCGCAGGTGTGCGTCCAGGCGGGGCTGGCCGTCCTCGGGCGCGAGGTGTCCGCGGAGCTCGGCGAGCGCGGCCGAGCGGCCGTCGCCCGTGGCCTCGCGCGCCACGTCGAGAAGGAACGAATGTCCCCGGACGAGCGGGACTTGGCGCTCGCGCGGCTCACCGTGACGACGGAGCTCGCCGACCTCGCGGCCTGCGACGTCGTCATCGAGGCAGTCGTGGAGGACCTCGCGGCCAAGCAGGTCGTCTTCCGCGAGCTCGGCGGGGTGCTGAGGGAGTCGGCGCTGATGGCGACGAACACGTCGGCGCTCTCGGTCACCGAGATAGCCGCTGCGAGCGCCCGGCCCGAGCGCGTCGTCGGGCTCCACTTCTTCAACCCCGCGCCCGTGCTGCCGCTCGTCGAGATCGTGCGCACCGAGCTCGTGGCCGAGGAGGTCGTGCAGGCGGCCCGCGCATTCGTGGAGCGGATCGGCAAGGAGCCGATCGTCTGCGGCGACAGCCCGGGGTTCGTCGTCAACCGGATCCTCATCCCCGTGCTCAACGACGCCGTCCGAGTGCTCGACGAGGGCACCGCGAGCGCCGAGGACGTCGATCGCGCGATGCGGCTCGGGACGAGCTGGCCGATCGGCCCGCTCGCCCTCATCGACCTGATCGGCCTGGACGTCCACGTCCACGCGTCGGAAGCGCTCTGGGAGGCCTACCGTGACCCGAGGTTCGCGCCGCCGCCTCTGCTCGTCCGCAAGGCCAAGGCCGGGCACCTGGGGCGCAAGTCGGGCCGCGGCTTCTTCACCTACGACTAGATGATGATCTGATCATCTAGTGTCGTCGTTTCCGTCCGCCCTGCGCTCTACGATCGGTGTCCGTGGCGACGTGCGCGCTCTGCCGGCGGAATCTGATGACGGGGGAGCGCTATCGCCGCTGGGAGCCGCCTGAGTCGCACCGGGCCGCTCTCGCCGTCTGCGCGCTGTGTGAGCCGGAGGCCGGCCGCGCGGGCTGGGTACGCGCCGGGGCCGGCGCGGAGCGCCAGGGGGCCCAGGCGCCCAGTTCCACCGTGCGCTTGGTAGCCTGATACCTCGGCCTGCCGGCCCGGTGCTCACGGTTTCCTAACAACGCGCTAAGCGCGTCCATACCTTCGTCCGAGAAAGTGGTTAAGGGTAAGCCACGGTGTTCCGTCCCATCGCCCTTGTTCTCGCCGTCGTCGCCGCGCTCGTCGCGAGCGGCACGACCTCCGCTGCCGCCAGCGAGAGCGGGATCGAGCTGGCCGGGGGCTCCGGCAGGGCGGTGCTGGCGCTCGAAGGAGCCGTTCTCGGCTCGATCGACCGTGGCCGCATCACGATCGCGGTCCGGCGCGGCGAGCCCCTGGTGCTCGTGCAGGGCTACGAGTGGCAACACGAAGAGCTGGACGGCGACACGACGTACGGGGGCCGTGACATGCGCTTCCGTGTCTTCCGCGGCGCCTGGCGCGTGACGATCACGGGAAGCGGCATCGACGCGAGCGCGGTCGGCCCGGGCACCATCGGGCTCCGTGGCAGCGGCCGCTACTCTCTGGACGGAGGCGAATACCATCCCTGGCCGGAGGAGTACGACGTCATTGCCCTCGGCGCCGATGCCTAGGCGCCGACGGCGCACGCCGACCCGCTCCACCTGAACGGCGCCTCCGTATCCGATGATCCAATCGATGCAAAAGGTGCTCATCGTCGAAGACGAGGAGTCGATCGCCTCGTTCGTCGCCCTGTACCTCAAGAAGGGCGGGTTCGCCGTGTCGGTCGCGCGTGACGGCGCCGATGCGCTCGCCAAGGCCTCGGCCGAGGCGCCGGCCCTCATCGTGCTCGACCTCGCGCTGCCGGACATCGACGGGATCGACGTGTGCCGGCGGATACGCCAGCGCTCCGACGTGCCCATCCTGATGCTGACCGCCCGCGACGACGATATCGACAAGATCATCGGGCTCGAGGTGGGGGCGGACGACTACCTTACGAAGCCGTTCAACCCGCGCGAGCTCGTCGCGCGCGTGAAGTCGATCCTTCGTCGCGCCGCGCCGTCCCGGCGGCGCCTCGAGAGCGCCGTCCTCTCTCACGGCGAGCTCTCCATCGACGCGGGCCGCCGTGAGGTGAGCGTCGCCGGCGAGGAGGTGCAGCTCGCCCCCAAGGAATTCGACCTGCTCTGGGAGCTCCTGGACCATCGCGGCATCGTGCTGACGCGCGATCAGCTGCTCGAGCGAGTCTGGGGCTACACCTTCGCGGGCGACACGCGGACCGTGGATGTCCACGTTCGTCAGCTCCGGCGTAAGCTCGGCGATGCCTGCCCGGTCGTGACGGTCTGGGGCGTCGGCTACAAAGTCTCCGCCGAGCCGAGACCGGCCGTCGTGTAACTCTGAGTGGGATGCGGTCCCTCCGGTTCCGCCTACCCGCCCTCTTCCTCCTCGGCGTCGTCATCGCGGGGATCGTCACCGCGGCGATCACGATCCGCCTCTTCCAGGACTACACCGAGAGCCAGACCAAGGCCGACCTCCGGCGGCAGGCCCGCGAGCTCGGCCAGCTCTTCGCCGAGCAGGCGATCCAGAGCGTGGACGAGGGGACGGCGCCGCCGCGTCTCGTCGTGCCGCGGCTCGAGGTGGCCACCGGCACCCGCCTCTACTACGTCGGCGTCGGGCTCTTTCCCGGTGACGTCTCCGGTCTCCGCCGGCTGACGCCCGAACAGGCAGGGCTTGCCGCTCCGCCGGAGAGCACGCAGACCTTCGAGCTGGTGCCTCCCGGCGAGGATCGCACGTATCTCGCCATCGCGGAGCCCGTCGAGGTGCTCGGGGAGACGTTCGGGGCGCTCGTCGTGGCAAAGCCGAAAGCGGAGCTGCGCAATCGCTGGCTCGTCCTCATCTGGCGAGTGGGCCTCGCCTGCCTCGGCGGGCTCGTCGTCGCGGGCCTGCTGTTCCTCTACCTGTCGCGCCGAGTGACACGCCCGGTCCTTGCTCTCTCGCGTGCGGCCGACGAGGTTGCCGCCGGCAGGTACGACGTCCGGATTCCGGAGGCGCGCTCGGGCGACGAGATCGCCCACCTCACCAACCGCTTCGGCGAGATGACCCGCAAACTGGCGGAGGCGGACGAGCTGGAGCGGCATTTCCTGATGACCGTGTCGCATGAGCTGCGCACCCCGCTGACGGCGATCCGAGGGCATGTCGAGGCGCTGCGCGAGGGGCTCGTCGAGGACGCCGAGGCGCGGGCGGCCTCGCTCGATGTCGTGGCCGCCGAGACCGAGCGGCTCTCGCGCCTGGTCGGCGACCTGCTCGATCTGGCCAAGCTCGACGCGAATCGCTTCACGCTGGTGCGGGAGGAAGTCGACCTCGGCCGCCTGCTCGCCCAGGCCTACCACTCCTTCGCCGAGTCGGCCAAGGGTCGCCATATCCGCTTCGAGCGCCACCTGGACGGGGCGCCGACGCTCGCGACCGACGGCGACCGGGTATTGCAGATCGTCTCCAACCTGCTCGTGAACGCGTTCGACTGGACGCCCGACGGCGGCCGCGTGTCGCTCGCCCTGGAGCGAGCGAATGGCCGTGTCGCGGTCAGCGTCTCCGACACGGGGCCCGGTGTTCCGGCAGCGGAGCGGGAGTTGATCTTCCGGCCGTTCTGGTCGGGCCACGGGCAGGGTACCGGGCTCGGCCTGGCCATAGCCCACGAGCTCGCGCACGCCCTCGGCGGCGGCATCGAGCTCGATTCCGAGCCGGGGAACGGATCGCGGTTCACGCTCGTGCTGCCCGCGAACCGACCGTAGGGCCGGATATATCCGGCCCTACGATTGCCCAAACGTCGGGTCGCTCGCTGCCGGCTGGCGGCGCGATCCTGCGACGGGCAGGTCGCGCGACGTCGGCGCTCTTCTCGGGAGTTCAGGACGCGTCGAGACCGCGTCTCACGCGGCCCGCGGGCTCGATCCGGCTAGGCGGGCCGCAGCACCGAGGCGGGCTCGCCGTTGCGGTCGGGCTCGCGCTCCAGCCGCTCGAGCGTGCGCTCGATGCGGTCGAGGCGCCGCTCCGCGGCCTTCCAGCCGGAGGCGACGAGCTCGACGAGGAGGGCGAGATCCTCGACTCGCGCGCGTCGCTCGGCCTCGATGACCGTGTCGAGGCGCTCGAGGCGGCGGATCGTCTGGCCAGAGAGCCCCCTTACCTCGGCGAGGCTGCGCGCGACCGGCATCACCTCTGCCTGCATGCCCTCGCGGAGGGCGCTCGAGAGTCGAGCGGGTAGCGCCGCCTCGAGCTCGGCGGTGCGCTCGGCGAGCGCCTCGACTCCTGCACGGGCACGATCGAGCGCGGCAGCCAGGTCCGGCTCGCGCGGGCCTCCGCGCTCGCGCTCGACGAGCCGCATCCGTGCGCGCTCCAGCATCTCGGCGTTCATCGTCTCGACGCTACCGTTCGTGTCGGATGGACACGAGCGAGCTCGACTATCTGCTGCCGCCCGAGCTAATCGCCCAGCAGCCGCTCGCCGTACGCGATTCGTCGCGGCTGCTCGTCTACGAGCGCGCGAGCGGCTCGACGCGCCGGCGTTCCTTCTCCGACCTGCCGAGAGAGCTGCCGGACGGCGCGCTCGTCGTCCTCAACGACACGCGGGTCGTTCCGGGTCGCTTGCGCGTCCAGCGGCCGGGTGGCGGCGACGCGGAGGTGCTGCTGCTCGAGCGCCGAAACGGGCAGGGTCTCTGGGAGGCGCTGGCCCGCCCGTCGCGGCGCCTCCGGCCGGGCATGCGGCTTTCGATGGTTAATTCCACGATCCACGCGCGGCCGGATGCGCCATCTGGCGCGTCTGGGCCGCTTCCGTCTCTGTCTGCGAGGCGGTGCGGCCTCTCAACAGAGCCGTGCGCTTCGCGAGGCCGGGGCTTGCCGAGGCGTCCAGCCTCGCCTGCGCCCCGGCCTCGTGTCCCAGAGCGGCCAGCTGACGCCCCGGTGAGGGCGGATCTCGTGGAATCAACCATCTCGGGTGGCGGGGAGCTCGAGCTGCTCGAGTCGCTGGGCGAGGGCCGCTGGCTCGTCCGGCTCGGCGGCGAGCCGGACGGCGACACGCCGCTCCCACCCTACATCCGCGCCCCGCTCGACGACCCGGACCGCTACCAGACGGTGTACGCGGACGAGGCCGGCTCGGCCGCCGCGCCAACGGCCGGTCTGCATTTCACGCCGGAGCTGCTCGGCCGGCTTCCCAGCGTGGAGCGGATCACCCTCCACGTCGGCCTCGACACCTTTCGGCCCGTCACCAGCGGCACGGTCGAGGAGCACCCGATCCACGGCGAGCGCTACCGCGTCGAGCCGGACGCGTGGGAGCGCATCCAGGCGGCGGCCTGCGTCGTCGCGGTCGGCACGACCACGGTGCGTGTTCTCGAGACGCTTGCCCGCGGAGCGCCCCTGACGGGTCGGACAGACCTCTTCGTCACGCCCGGGTTCGAGTTCCGGCGTGTCGACTGCCTGGTGACCAACTTCCATCTTCCGCGCACGAGCCTGCTCGCCCTCGTCATGGCCTTCGCCGGAGTGGAGCAGACGCGAGAGCTCTATCGCCTCGCGATCGCCGAGCGCTACCGGTTCTACTCCTTCGGCGATGCGATGGTCATCCTGTGACGGACGGGCCGGGTGAGATCCGGCCCCTACGGGGTCTCCGGCGAGATGGGGCGTCGCCGTGACGCGTTTCACGGTCACCGCCACGGACGGACAGGCTCGCGCCGGAGTCCTGCGCACTGCGCACGGCGACGTGCCGACTCCCGCGTTCATGCCGGTCGGGACGAAGGGGTCGGTGAAGGGGATCGACCCGGACGTGCTGGCGGGGCTCGGCGCCTCGATCGTGCTCGCGAACACCTACCACCTGCATCTCCGCCCAGGCGAGGAGGTGATCGCCGAGCTCGGGGGCCTGCATAGCTTCATGGGCTGGAACTGGCCGATCCTCACCGACTCCGGCGGCTTCCAGGTGTTCTCCCTGCGCGACAGCATCGTCTCGCTGGACGAGGACGGCGTCACCTTCCGCTCCGTCTACGACGGCACGCCGGCGCGTCTGACACCCGAGCAGGCGGGCGCCATCCAGCGGTCACTCGGCTCCGACGTCGCCATGTGCCTCGACGTCTGCGAGCCGGCAGGGGTCGCTCGCGCGGAGCTCGAGCGGGCCGTCAGCCTGACGACAGCATGGGCGCAGCGACAGATCGCCGCGCCCCGCGCCGACGGCCAGCTCCTCTTCGGCATCACCCAGGGAGGCGTCGACGTCGACCTCCGGCGACGTTCCATCGAGGAGATCGCGGAGCTCGGGTTCGACGGGCACGCGCTCGGCGGTCTGCTCGTCGGCGAGGAGCGCGAGGCGAGGCTCGACACCGTCGAGTGGGCAGCGCCTCTGCTCCCCGCGGACCGGCCGCGCTACTTCATGGGCATCGGCGATCCGGCGGGGATCCTCGACGTGATCGAGCGGGGCGTCGACATGTTCGATTGCGTGCTTCCCACCCGCATAGGCCGGACCGGATCGGCGCTCACGTGGGAGGGGCGTCTCAACCTTCGGAACGCACGGTTTGCCCGTGACCGGCGTCCGCTCGACGAGGCGTGCCACTGCCCCGCCTGCTCCCGCTTCTCGAGGGCCTACCTCCGGCACCTCGTCAACCAGCAAGAGCTGCTGGGCCTGCTACTTTTGTCAGTTCACAACGTGCGATTTCTCCTCGACGTGACCGCCGGCGCGCGGGCGGCGATCGAGCGAGGCGCATACGCCTCGTACAAGGCGGACGCGCTCGCCCGGCTCGCCGACGCCAGGGTCCCGGCCGGCTAGGAAAGGAACAGCAGTGGGTGGTAGCGGCTTTCTCATCGTCCTTCTCGGGATGTTCGCAGTGATGTACTTCCTGCTCATCCGCCCGCAGAAGGCGAAGCAGCGAGCGGCGCAGGACATGCTCAGCCGCTTGGCGCCCGGTGACGAGGTGATCACGATCGGCGGCATCTACGGCGACGTTGTCGAGGTGCACGACGACAAGGTCGTCGTCGAGATCGCCGAGGACGTGCACATCGAGGTCGCCCGCAAAGCGATCTCGAGCATCGTGCCGCCGGAGACACCCGAGACCGGCCCGGGCAAGGAGCTCGAGGGCGAGTACCAGGAGCCGGTCGTGGTGGGCGAGCCCGAGGCCGACGGCGCCCCGGACCCGGTGCGCGAGGACAAGCGCTGGGGGGTCTTCGGCCGCCGTTCCTGACGTGCTCGCGACCCGACAGACCTCCATCCAGATGATTGATCGCCTCATCTAGCCGTGCGCCGCTACCACCTCATCGTCCTCCTCGTCGTGGCCCTGCTCGGCGCGGTCGCGGCCCTCGCGATCACCCGCTCGCCGGTGCTCGGGCTCGACCTGCAGGGCGGCCTCGAGGTGGTTCTCGAGGCGGAGGCCCCACCCGGCGAGGAGGTGACCGACGAGGATCTCGACCGCTCGGTCGAGATCATCCGCAACCGGATCGACAAGATCGGTGCGCGCGAGCCCGAGCTGCGCACGCAGCCGCCGAACCAGATCATCGTCCAGCTGCCGGGGCTCGACGATCCCGACAAGGCGGCGGAGCTGATCGGCCAGACGGCGCAGCTCCAGTTCTACGACCTCGAGAAGGACCTCGTGCCGCCGTCGATCACCCAGGACGGCTTCCCGGTCCCGAGCGCGACGCTCTATCCGATTCTCAAGGGGATCCAGGACCAGGTCGAGGGGAACGGGGAGCCCACCGCCTGGTACGCCTACGACGACACGCTGACGCGCATCGCCGGCCCCGAGCCGACAGAGGAGGAGCTGCTGCGCCAGCTCCCGGACGGCGAGCTTCCGGAGGGCGGGGAGATCCTCGCCGTACCGGGGAACCGAATCATCATCACGTGCGGCCCGCCGACCGATGTCTGTCCCGGCGGCGTCGGCTCGCCGAGAAGGACGTTCTACTACCTCTTCGAGTACCGACCGAACGACCCCGTGGATCCCGTCCCGGAGATGACCGGCGAGGATCTCGAGCTTCGCGGCACGCGCTCCGACTTCGGTCAGGCCGGCGAGCCGATCGTGACGCTGCAGTTCACCGACGAGGGCGGCGAGAAGTTCCACGAGATCACGCGCGAGCTCGCTCGCCGCGGCCAGATCAGGACCGACGAGCTCGCGAGCCCCGAGCCCATCCTCCAGAGCTTCGCGATCGTTCTCGACGGCGAAATCCGGTCGTTCCCGACCATCGACTTCGTTCAGAACCCGGACGGGATCGCCGGCAACAGCGCCCAGATCACCGGTCTCTCATCGCAGCAGGAGGCGGACGACCTCTCGCTCGTGCTTCAGACCGGCGCGCTCCCGCTCAAGTTCGAGACCGTCGACCGGACGGACGTCTCCGCGACGCTCGGCAAGGACTCGCTCCGCCAGGCCGTCATCGCCGCCATCGGCGGCATCGTGGCCGTCGCGCTCGTACTCCTGATCGTGTACCGGTTCCTCGGCCTGGTCGCGATCGCGGGCCTCGCGATCTACGGGGGCCTGCTCTACGGGGCCATTCTCCTCTTCGAGGTGACGCTCACGCTGCCCGGCTTCGCCGGCCTGATTCTCACGATCGGCGTCGCCGCGGACGCGAACATCGTCATCTTCGAGCGCATCAAGGAAGAGGTGAGGCTCGGCAAGTCGGTGCGCGCCTCGATCGCGACCGGCTACCGCAAGGGCTTCGGGACGATCGTGGACGCGAACGTCGTGACGATGATCACCGCGTTCATCATCTTCGCGGTGGCGAGCGCCGGCGTGAAGGGCTTCGCCCTCATGCTGCTCATCGGCACGTTGCTCTCGATGTTCACGGCGGTCGCCGCCACGCGGGCGATGCTCGGGATGCTCTCGACCTTCAGGTGGTTCGACAACCCGTCGTTCATGGGAGCCAGCGCGCAGAAGATCCCGCGCTGGCAGCAGATCGACATCTGCAGCCAGAAGCGGCGTCGGATCTGGCTGTCGATCGCGACCGCGCTGATCATCGTGAGCGTCATCTCGATCGCGGTCAAGGGCCTCAACCTCGGCATCGACTTCGAGGGCGGCAGCCAGATCTCGTTCGACACGGCGACGCCGATGTCCGTCGAGGAGGTCCGCGACGTCGCCGACGAGGTGGTGCCCGCGGAGGCCGTCATCCAGGGCCGCGGCGAGCCGACCGGCAGCGACTACACGAGCTTCCAGATCCGCACCGAGCCTCTGACGGTGGCCGAGCAGGAGGAGCTCAACCTGGCGCTCGAGCAGGAGCTCGGCGCCGAGGTCACGGCGGTCCGAAACGTCTCGGGAAGCTTCAGCTCGCAGATCGCGCGCGGAGCCATCATCGCGATCATCGTCTCGTTCGTCCTCATCGCGCTCTACATCACGTTCCGCTTCCAGTGGCGCTTCGCAATCCCGATCCTGCGCACGTTCGTGAACGACATCCTGATCACGCTCGGCGTGTACTCGCTGTCCGGCCGCGAGCTGACCACCGCCACCGTCGCAGCCCTGCTCACGATCCTCGGCTACTCGATCTACGACACGATCATCGTCTTCGATCGAGTCCGCGAGAACATGCCGCTCATGCGCAAGTCGAGCTTCGCGGCGATCGCGAACCAGTCGGTCTGGGAGACGCTGCGCCGCTCGATCGCGACGACGTTCATCACGCTGCTCCCGGTCGCGTCGCTGTTCATCTTCGGCGGCGCCACGCTGAAGGACTTCGCGTTCGCGCTGCTCGTCGGCATCGGGCTCGGCGCGGTCTCGACCATCTTCGTCGCGACACCCTTCCTGACGGTGATCATGGAGCGCACGCCCGAGTTTGCAGCGCGCCGCGGAAGCGACGTCCCGCAGGAGAAGCTGCTCGAGCCGGAGGATGGTGCTCCGGCGGAGGCGACGCCAGCCCAGCGCCTCACCCGACGTCTCCCGCGCAAAGCCGCGGCCGGAGCCGCCGTGGGGGCGGCTGTAGCGAGCGCACCTGCCGACGAGCTCCACGAGGAGGCGGCGCCCACCTCGCTCGAGCCGGAGCCCGACCTCGAGCCCGAGGCGGACATCGAGCCCGAGGCGGACATCGAGCCCGAGACGGAGCCCAGCGCGCCCGCGCCGAGCGCGCCGGCGCCGGCCGACGCGGCCGCGCGGCGGGAGGCAAGGCGCCAGCGGCGGCGAACAAAGCCCCATGGCCGAGCCCGGTAACCCTCCAGAGCCCGGTGAGGCGCCCGACCCGGGTAAGGCGCCCGAGCCGGGTAAGCCCGCCGAGGCAGGCTCGCTGCGCGAGCTCGCCGAGAAGGCCCTCCTGGCCGGCCTCAGCCTGCTCGACGCTGCCAAGGACCAGGCGCAGGAGGCCGTGGGATCCAAGACCGGCCCACCGCTCAAGGAGCGTGCTCAGGGCGCCATCACCGGGGTCGCGGGCGATCTCGGCTTCGTGACCCGTGATCGCTACGAGGAGCTCGAGCTCAAGGTCGCCCAGCTCGAGCATCGCCTCCGCCTCCTCGAGCAGCGCGACCCGCCGCCGGCGGACTCGCCCGAGCAGTAGGCGCCGGGTACATCCGGCCCTCGCCGGGCAGGAAGAACGTGCCGGTCAGGGCCGGCCTCTCCATGCCTCCCGGGTTGCGTTCGTAGGGGCCGGTCCCCGACCGGCCCGACGGCCGAGGCTCATCGGGTCCGCAGCCCGCCGTACACTGGCCGGCATGGCGCGGCCGGCGGTACGGCAGTTGGGACGTCTGTCGGAGATTGCGCAGGTGGCGTCGAAGCACGGCTTCGGCTTCCTGTTCGAGCGGCGCCGCATCGACCTGAAGCCCTGGCGGCTCACGGAAGAGGAGACGGCCGCCGGCCCGGGCTCGGCGCGTGGCCAGCGTCTGCGCGCCATGCTCGACGAGCTCGGGCCCACCTTCGTGAAGTTCGGCCAGGTGCTGTCGACCCGTCCCGACGTCGTGCCGCCGGACATCGTCTTCGAGCTCCGCTCGCTTCAGGACAACGTCAGCCCGTTCCCCTCCAGCGAGGTCGAGCAGGTGCTCGAGGCCGAGCTCGGGCTGACGCTCGACCGTGCCTTCCTCGAGTTCGAGCTGGAGCCCGTTGCCGCGGCCTCCATCGGGCAGGTGCACAGAGCGGTGCTGCCGAACGGCGAAAGCGTCGCGGTGAAAGTGCAGCGTCCGCGGGCCCCGCGCCAGATCGAGTCCGACCTCGAGCTCCTCTACCAGGCCGCCCGGTTTGTCCGCTCCCGCGTCCGCGCACTCGCGTTCGTGGACACCGTCGCAATCGTGGACGAGTTCGCCCGCTCGATTCGCGCCGAGCTCGACTACCGCGCGGAAGCGCGCAACGCCGAGCGTTTCCGGCGTAACTTCGCGGGGTCCTCCACGGTTCGCATCCCGCGTGTCTACTGGAGCTACTCGGGCGCGCGAGTCCTCACGCTCGAGTACCTCGACGGCGAGAAGATCCGCGATCTCGACACGAGCGGCTGGCAGGTCGAGGAGCGTCGTGCCCTCACCGACGCGATCGCCGAGACCTGGATGACGATGATCTTCCGGCACGGGTTCTTCCACGCCGACCCGCATCCGTCGAACATCCTGCGGCTCGCGGACGGCACGCTTGGCCTCGTCGACTTCGGCCAGACAGGCAAGCTCTCGGACACCGACATGTCGAAGCTCACGCGCCTCTTCATCGACGCGGCGCGCGAGAACGTGGAGGCGCTCCCGGCGCGGCTTGCCGACCTGGGCGTCAAGTTCCCGCAGGAGCGCGAGCAGGAGTTCGTCGAGGAGCTCCGTGAGGTGTACGACCACTACTTCGGCGCCCGCCTGTCGGAGATCGATCCCCTCCAGCTCATCCGCGAGGCGCTCGGACTGATCTACCGCATGAATCTACGGTTGCCCGCGAGGTTCGTGCTGCTCGACAAGGCGATCGCCATGCTCGCCTCCGTCGGGGTCGAGCTCTACCCCGACTTCAACGTCTTCGAGGTGGCGCAGCCCTACGCCCGCGGGCTGCTCGTCGAGCGCTTCACCCCGAGGCGGGTGGCCGCACGAGCCCGTCAGGAGACCAGCTCCCTGGCTCGCGTCCTCTTCGAGGCCCCGTATCAGATCTCCGACATCCTCCAGGAGCTGCGCGACGGTCAGGTCGAGATCGGGTTCCGCCACGAGGGTCTCGACGTCCTCGCGCGGCGCCTCGACATCATCGCCAACCGGATGGTCATCGCGCTCGTCGCCGTCGGAGGAGTGATCGGATCCGCCCTCATCGGCGTGCTCGCCGAGTCCGGCCCGCAGGTCCTCGGCCTCAACGTGATCTCGTTCGTCGGCTTCGGCCTCTCCACGCTCCTCGGCGCCTGGCTCGTCTGGGGGGTCATCCGCTCCGGCCGCCTGTAGGGCCGGCAGGGCCTCGGCAGGAGTGGGCGCCGGCGACTTGTGAGGGACGCCGGCGCCCCGGTTGTTGCTGTGCGGCTAGGCGGCGACCGCGGGCTCGGGGATCTCGATCGGCTCGTTCACCGAGTCGATCGAGAGGTCGACGGCGAACGTCGCCTTCTGACCCTCGACCTCGATCGCGAACTCCATGTGCGAGGCGCGAACGAGGTTCGTCACGTCCGAGACGTAGATGGCCGCGCGCACGTCCTCGATGCCGACCTGCTCGAAGAGCTGAGCTGGACTCGACAGGCCGTCGAGGTTCCCCGTCGCGGAGCCGAGCTGGTCGAAGAGCCCGGTCATCATGTCCTCGATCGCGATCGTCCCGACGATCTTCGTGACCGGCTCGCCGAGGAAGGTCGTCCCCTTCTCGACCTCCACGTCGGTGACGTAGCGGGTGAGGTCGAGCCCCTCCAGCTGCTGCTCGAGCTGGGCCTGGGCCGCGCCGCCGACCTCGCCGAGCCCGCCCGGGATTTCCTGCCAGCTGCCGCCCATGTTCGTGAACGCGCGGCCTTCCAGCGCGACCATCTGAAAGTGCATCGCAGGCATCCCGGCGCCCGCCGTCGACATCCGCATGACCATGTCGCCTTCGTGGTCGCCCTTCACGTAGCCGCCGCCGTCTAGCTGCATCGAGAACGCCTCGCCGGCCGCTTCGCCGCGCATCGTCATCGTGAACGACATCGACTCGATGCTGTCCTGAGCCTCCGTCGCCCGCTCGAGGATGGTGGCCGCCTCGACGCCGTCGGCGCCCTCCTCGAGAGCGGCGCAGCCGCCCATGGTCACGAGCAGCGCAAGCGCGGCGAGGACGGTTACGAGGCGCCGGAGCATGCCGCGTGAGAGATCGGCGCCCGCTCCGATCAGCGCGATCCCCCGAGCGGGTGAGCGGGAGATGGCGCCCTGCGTCCTGGCAGGGCCCGGCTCTTCTGGTCGGCTGTCGATCTCTTGACACGAAGTCGCCGGAAAGGACATCTGGAGCGGCGGCGAGCCGGCTGCTAGCGTCGGCGCATGGCAGGTGAGTCGGTGCTTCTCGTCGAGGACGAGGCCGGCGCTCGGTCGTTTCTCGAACAGCAGCTGGCCGACGACGGTTTCGCGGTCGTCTCGGCCGATCGGGGAGGGCGGGCGATCGAGCTCGTCGAGGACTCGGCGCCCGACCTCGTGCTGCTCGATGCGGTGCTCCCGGATGCCTCCGGGTTCGAGGTGTGCCGGAGGCTGCGCGAGGGTGAGCCGGGTCGCGCCTGGAATCGTGACGTCCCCGTGATCATGCTCACCGCGCGCGGCGATCCGATCGACCGGCTACGCGGCTTCGCACGCGGCTGCGACGACTACGTCGTCAGGCCCTTCGTCTACGAGGAGCTCGTCGCCCGCATGCGGGCCGTTCTCCGCCGCACCGCCCCGGCGGGCCGACGTGACCGGCTGGTCGTCGGGCAGCTCGAGGTCGACCGGCTCTCGCGCAGCGTGCGCGTAGCGGGTGCGCCGGTCCTGCTCGCATCGAAGGAGTACGAGCTCCTCCTCGCGCTGGCCTGCGAGCCGGAACGTGTCTTCCGCAAGGAGGAGCTGCTCCGCGACGTCTGGGGCTTCCGCAGCCTGGGTCGAACGCGGACGCTCGACTCGCACGCGAGCCGGCTACGGCGCAAGCTGAACGCCGCTGTCGGCGACGGGACGTTCGTGGTCAATGTCTGGGGGGTAGGGTACAGGCTGGTCGAGCCGCAGCTGCTCTAGCAGGCCGCTGTCAACGTGCACTCGACGCCGGGCCCGAATGCAGGGCGTGATCTGTCGCGGCCCCACGAGCCGCCGGGAGTCATGGCGCTCGGCGAGGCGCGCCGGACACGTCTCGCCGCTACACATACGGCGCGGCCTCGAGGTCGGCGCGTAGCGCGAGCGCCGAGCTCTCGGGTAGAGGCTCCACGTCGTCGCGGCGGTTTCCGGTGGAGGAGCTCTACCGGGCCTGGCTAAAGCGCGGCACGCTGCACGCTGGTGCTGAGTTACTGCTCGCGTTGCGGCACCGTCCCGGCAACATCCTCGTCGGCAGACGGTCGAAAGCGCATTTTCGCGGCCCGCCTGCAAGCAGCGCGCGCTGCGACGACGGCAGACGGGCCTACCCGAGTGGACCCGCCCTACCCGGCCCGCCGCGGCCGGCTACGCCTGGAGCACCTCTCGCGGGCCGAGGGGAAGGCCGATTCCGAGGCGCGATTCTGGGACGTCGTCGAAGACGCCATCCGGTGCAGCGGCTACAGCGAGAGGTTCGACCTGCGGGTCATCGACGTCAGCGACTACGGCGACTGACTCGCGTCTGCACTCGCTTTGCTCAGTAGAACCTGCCTTCAGATCCTCTCGTCGGGCTCTTCGGAGTCCTGCAACGCGATCGACTCGATGTCGCTCGCCATTACGACCAGGCTGCCCCCGATCGTGACTGACCCGGTCTGGTTCATAAGCTTCTTGGCCTCTTGAAGCTCAGTCTGCGCGATTACGGGATTGTCGCCGACGTCGACGAGAAAACTGTCGTGCTGGGTTTTCACTAGCAGGTACAGGTGTCGACCTCCCAGGGCTAGAAGCTTCGGCCGCGCTGTTTATCGGCGGGCCAGCCGCCGCCGCATCGCCCACGCACCGAGCGTCAAAATAGCCCACCGCGTTCGTCGGCGCCGCATACCGCGACCTTACGATCGGCCCCGACGACCTCCAGGTCACGACCTCCAGGTCACGGTATCTAGGGAGCAGGTGAAGGACGCCCCGAACCTCGAGATGCAGAAGAACGAAGAGCTCTCCCAGGCGGACGAGTCAACCCTGTACCGCCACTACGAGCTCAACTATGTCCCGCCTCAGACGGAGAGTGGGCGCCGGCTCGCGCGCCGCTAGCACCTTCGCGGAGACAGAGGAGAGAAATGGCAGATGCACGAGCAGGTTCCGCCGGCCTTGGCTTGGGAGGCATTCTGGTCATCGCCGGAATCGTGATCGCGATCGTCTGGAGCGTCTGGCTGGGTATCATCCTCGCCGTTGTCGGACTGGTTGCCTTCGGTGGTTTCGCGAAGGGCAAGTGGTACTGAGCCACGAGCGCCGGAACGGAATCGCATCTGGCGAACCGAATTGCAATCTGGCGTGTACTCGGGCCGGTCGGCGGAGGTCACTCGACGGACTAGCGCCGGTCTCGCCGTAGGCCCCACCCGTAGGCGCGCTCGCGAGCTTGAACCACGACGGCGAGGCCGGCTGGTTGAGGTTACGCCGCGACGACGCGCCTGCCTAGTGGCTTTTCCGGACCTATCGCCATGAACATCCGAGAAGAACGATGCCTACAGGTGAGGCATCCGCTCCACGCTCCGACTTGCTTTCCAGCCGGGTTTCGTCCTCGAGGAGCTTCCATTCGCCTCGTTCAGGACTTAGGCGCTGCTTGGCCCTCGACGATCGATTGCTGGCCGCCGCCGCTCTTTGTGACCTGCACGCGGCGCGGCTTCGCTGCCTGGGCAACCGGGATCCTCAGCGTGAGCACGCCCTGGTCGTAGTCGGCTTCGAGGCTGTCGGTTTCGAGGCTCTCGCCGAGCAGGAGCTGGCGCGTGAAAGTGCCCTGCGGCCGTTCGCTGATGACTGGCTCGTCACCTTCCTCGGGTTCGAAGCGCCGCTCGGCCTTGATCGTTAGCACATTCTTCTCCACCGTTAGTTCGATCGCGTCCGGGTCGACTCCGGGCAGATCGAGATGGATGAGGAACTGGTCCCCGCGCCGGTAGGCATCGATCGGGACGCTTCGCGGCGGACCACGTAGCCGGCGATCTGCTCGGCGAGCTGATCGTAGTCACGGAAGGGGTCAAACCGCATTACGGACATCGGGTCCCTCCTTCGGCGAACCTTGCCTTCATTGCTACGAAGGCTAACTCTCTTCGGGGGCCTGCGTCGCGCAGATTTTCCAAACCGGACCACTTCCAGCTGCCTCGCGAGCACGCGCAGACGCATAGGCCAACGCGGCCGTGTCGTTCAGCTTGGCTGTCCAGGGGTGCCGGCCTCGCCGTAGGCCCACCCAAAGGGGTGCGCTCGCGAGCTTGACCCACGACGGTGAGGCCGGCGGTTCGAGAACTGCGTCTGGACGACGAGCCCGCCTAATAGCTTTTCGAACCGACCGCCCATGGACCGGTGCAGAAAGAGGGCAGTCGCCGAGACCCGGCGGGGACGTCGGCCGACGCTGCCTGTCGCTATTGGGCTGGACGTGCGGGAGAGGCCACCGGACTGCTTCGCTCTCCTGGCTTCCTAGCGGCGTTTTCGGCCCCCACGGGGGAGGACGTACATCAGCACGAGGAGGGCGACGATGGCCACCGCGGCTATGGCGACTATGGCGACGGTGGACACGGCCAGGAGCACGCGCCCATGTTAACCCCTGTGGCCTATTCGAAAACCTACGCCGCGAGCGGAACGGACATTGCTCTGGCGAGCGCGATCGGCGAGAGCGGCGGAGGGTCGAGCTCCCTAAGCGTCCACGCGGGCCGGCCTCGCCGTAGGCCCACCTTCAGGGGTGCGCTCGCAGCTTGAACCACGGCGGCGAGACCGGCAGCCCGGGGTACGCCCGAGAACGACTCGCGGCGACGATCGCAGCGATTGCAGCCCCCTGTGCCCGGCGGGGTGAGCGCAACCCTAGATCGAGTCTCAATCCAATGCGCCGCCCGTGCCGAAGTAATGGACCGGCGCCGCTGCCCACGCGCTGCCTGTCGGTAGCCGGGCGGCGGCGCCGTCTCCCGAAGGGAGCGGAGCGCGCCAGGCTGCGGCCCCATGGGCGCTCCGTCCACTTTCCACGGTAGCCGGTCGCTGCCCTGTCACGCGGTCGCCCCGTTCCGTCCGCGAGTGATCGCGTCGGCGCTCGCAGAGATCGACCCGCCCCGACAGCCCGATCAGCGCGCGAGCATGACCTCCGTCGCCTTGATGACGACGGTGACCTCCTGGCCCTCGGCGATACCCAGGCTTTCGACGCCGCCGCGGGTGATCGCCGCGACGATCTCCTGGCCACCGGCGTCGACGACGACCTCGGCCATGACTGTCCCGGTCGTCACGCTCTTGACAGTCCCCTTGAATTGGTTGCGTGCGCTGATTTCCATGCTGGCACGCTACCCCACTATGCCGGTGCCCGGACGGGGTGTTCTGGGACTCGCGGTCGCGATCGTCGAGATTGTCCGGCCCCGCGATCGGCCCCTCGCCCCGTTTGCCTAGATGGCTCTTTCTCACCGGCGCGTAGGCGACGTCTAATAACAGCACAACGTATGGGGGGTGGGCTATAGGCTGGTCGAGCCGAGGTAGAAGGCCGGGCGGCCGGCTCCCGTTCACGGCTATGCGGCGGCTCCCTCGAGCTCGGCGCGCATCGCGAGAGCCGCGCTCTCGGGGAGAGGCTCGACGTCGTCGCGGCCGACGGGATCGCCCCCACCGACCGCGCGGCGCAGCACGGCCCCGCGGGCGAGTCCGATCGGCAACAGCCGGTCTCGCAGCGAGCGCGAGCTGGGGACGAGCGCGCCGTACACCGTGAAGCCACCCTCGCCGTCGAGGGCCTCGCCGGCTTCGAGGTCGCGCTTGGCGATCGCGACGGTGTCGGCCCGTAGCGCGTTGGGAGCGCCGGTGGGCTCACCGAGCAGGCCGGCCGTTAGGACGCTGACGGTGGTTTCGAGCCCGATGAGGTGGTACGGGCGCCAGAGCGCCGCGTAACGGCCGGTCGGGTCGGTGGCGAGGCCGTACGCTGCGAAGCAGCCGACGACATAGTCGCTCGGGGCGGCGAATGTGACGTAGACGCCCCAACGGAGGTCGTCCGGTACCGGCGTGCCGTCGCGCTCGAGGCTCGAGACCACCTCCACCGTGGCGCTCCTGGACAGTTGGCCGCCGTCCTCCCTCGGGATGCAGACCTCCGCGAGGCGGTCGGCGCCGGCCGGCGGGAAGGCGAGACCCTCGGCCTGCGGCATGAGCCCGGTCGCGTTGCACACGGCCGCCATCTCGATCGCGGACTTCGTGCCGTCGAGGAACGAGGTGAACATGGACGGGTTGAACCCGCCTTCGGAGACCTGAGCGGGCGTGAGCCCGTAGTGCGCCCAGACATCGTCGGGCGTCACGCTCGGATACGACGGCAGGTACTTCGTCCCCTTGCCCGCACAGACGGGCTCGAACCCGGTCGCTCGCGCCCAGTCGACGAGCTCGCAGACGAGCGCCGGCTGGTCGCCGTAGGCCAGGGAGTAGACGATGCCGGCAGCTCGCGCCCGCGCTGCGAGGACCGGACCGGCAAGCGCGTCGGCCTCGACGTTCACCATCACGACGTGCCGGCCGAGGCGGATGGCCTCCAGCGCGTGTGCGACCCCGGCGACGGCGTCGCCCGTGGCCTCGACCACGACGTCGACACCGTCTCTCGCAACCAGCGTCGCGGCGTCGTCCGTCACGGGCGGCAGCTCGTCGCGGGACCACCCGGCGCGCTCGAGCGCGTTGCGCGCCCGGTTCGGCTCGCGGTCGGCGACCCCGGCGATCTCGAGACCTGCGAGACGTCGCGCCTGCGAGAGCAGCATCGTCCCGAACGCGCCGGCCCCCACCAGGCCGACGCCGAGTGGGCGCCCGCTCGCGGCGCGCTCGCGGAGAAGGTCGAGTGCACGATGCAACATCGTGGGATTATCGGCCGAGCTCGGGCCGCCCTGCGCCGGCCGTGCGACCGGCAGTTAGGCCCAGTCCTCGGTGACCGTGAGCCAGAAGGCAAGCCCCGCGTAGCGGCCGTAGCCGCGAAAGCGGCGGACGATGCGCGCGTCGGCGACGGGCTTGCCACCGCTGACGCTCGCGTACTTGGGCCGCGTCCAGGAGTCGAGGATCAGCTTCGAGTAGCGCCCGAGGCCCATCATCATGATGTGCGCCGCAGCGTAGGGTCCGACTCCCGGCAGCGCGAGCAGCCGGCGCTCGACCTCGTCGTCCGGAAGCGCGGGGTCCTCGAGGCCGGCGAGGTCGAGCGAGCCCTCCGCTACCGAGGTCGCGAGCGAATGGAGGTATCGCCCGCGGTAGCCGGCGCGCACGACGTCCGTGTAAAAGGCATCACCGGCGGCGGCCATCGCCTCGGGTGTCGGGAACGTCCGACCGAATGGGCCGGCGGCCGGCGCTCCGAGGGCCGGCTCGCCGAGATGCTCGACGAGCCCTCCAACCATGCGCACCGTCGCCGACCAGGCGCAGTTGGTCGTGCAGATCGTCTTCACGACGTCCTCGAAGACCGTCAGGCTGCGGATCATCCGACCCGCGCCCTCTGTCGCCCACGAGAGCTCGGCGTCGAGCTCGGCGAGCGCGTAGAAGGGCGCGAGGTCCTCGTCGAGGCGGAGCACATGGCGCACGGCGGAGAGGATCGCCGCGTTCGCCCGCGCGCCCGGCAGGCGACCCTCGACCCGCACCGTGGCGCGCCGCGGCTGCCCGGCCTCGATGCGCACGAGCCGCGGGCGGCCTGCCGGCACGGGCACGGTCAGCTCGAGGGCGCGTTGGTCCTCGTCCACGCGCATCGGCGGAAGCTCGACGAGACCGTGCGAGAGGATCGTGCGCCAGAGATCGACGGGCTCGCCGCCGGGCCCGACGAGCTCGAGCGCACCGAGCCTCCGCGCGGATCGACCGCTAACCACTCGACCAGGCCGCTTCCCAGGTCGACGGCGTGAACGCGACGCCGGGCTCCCCTCCGATGCCCAGAACGACAGTGCCGGCCTCGTCGGCGACCGCCGCTCGGGAGCTCGCCGGATCGGGCACGAAGACGAACGTCCCCTCGCGGGCATCGACCGACTCGCCGTCGATCGTGAAGCGGGCGGCGCCCTTGGCGACGTAGTAGAGCTCCTCGTGCCGTCCACCCTCGTCGAGCTCCACGTGCTCCGGGACGACCACGCCACCGGCGTTGAGTGCCTGCATCGCGTTGATGCCGAACGAGCCGACGCCGAGCGGGCGCCTGACCATGCGGAAGTCGTAGGTGAGCTCGGCGCCGTCCGGATCGGTGAACTGCGGCAGCTCGGACAGGTGCGCCACCTTGAAGGGCAGCTCGGCCATCTCGCCTCCTTCCGTCGCGGTATGGGACGCCGAGTCTAGTCGCCGCCGGGCGGAGGGCCACCGACAGCCGAGGCGGTACCTGCCGGCGGCGGCGTACGGCCGATCTGGGCGGGCCGGCGTGGTGCAAGCGACGAGGAGACCCAGCCTCGGGCATGATCTCAGCCGACTGCGGGAGCTCACACGCCAACGCGACCTCGGCCCGTGCCGCGGAAAGGCGGGGTCGATGCATCACGCGGGCAGTAGTGGTCGGCTCGTTGATCTGCTTGGTCATGGTCAGCGCGGTAGCCGGAGCCTGGGCGTCGGCGGTGCAGACCAGAATTCGCCTTTGCGTCGAGCTCGCCGGCTCGTCCGAAACCCGCGGTGACCTGAACCTGCGACCTGCAGCCGGATGTCCCAGGAAGACGTGAGAGGTGAGCTGGAGCCTCCGCGCCGCAAGGGACAACGTTCGCTGCAGCCGCGGTTTGCCCGAGCGGAGTGTGCTGAGGGGTTCGTCTACGGCTGGCTCGTGAGCGCCACCGCCAGCATCACGGCGTGGGCGGTGTGCGCGCAGATGCTCGGCGGGCATGGGCCGAGCTCTCGAGACCGGTCACGGCCGGGTGAGTGACCGGGATCCTGTGTTCGCGAGCGGCCCAGGCGGTCATGCGGGCGCGTGTAGCCGAGGCGGGCTCGTAGAGTTGCGCCGTGGCGATCCTCGGCATCGACGTCGGCGGAACCTTCACGGATGCCGTCCTGCTCGCCGGCGACCGCATCGTCACCGCGAAGGTACCGACCGAAGCGCGTCAGGAGGAGTCGGTCATCGCGGCTGCACGCGCGGTCGGCGCCGAGACCGTCGAGCGCTTCACGCACGGAACCACCGTGGCGACGAACGCGCTGCTCGAGCGCAAGGGCGCGCGCACGGCCTTCGTCGGCACGCAGGGATTCGAGCACCTACTCCATCTGCGCCGGCAGACGCGGGCGAACCTGTACCGCCCTTGCGAGGAGCACCCGCCGGCGCTCGTGCCGCTCGAGCGCTGCGTCGGCGTGAAGGAGCGGATCGGCGCCGACGGCGTCGTCGAGCCGCTCGACCTGACGACGCTGCCAGAGCTCGACGCGGAGGCGGTCGCGATCTGCCTCCTCTTCGCGTTTCGGAATCCTTCGCACGAGCAGGCGGTCGCAGCCGAGGTGCGGCGCCGGCTGCCGGGCGCACACGTCGTGGCCTCCCACGAGGTGGCGCCCGAGTTCCGCGAGTACGAACGCGCCTCGACGACTGCCGCGGACGCCTACCTCGGGCCACGCGTGGCTCGCTACCTTCGTGCCCTGGGCGATCGCTGCCGCGAGGCCGGGCTCGGGGCGCCGCTCGTCATGCGGTCGTCGGGCGGCGTCGCCACGATCGAGGAGGCTGCCGCGCACCCTTCGTGGATTCTGGTCTCTGGCCCGGCCGGCGGTGTGGTCGGCGCCGCCCTCGTCGCACGGCTCGCCGGCTTCGCGAACGCGCTCTCGTTCGATATGGGAGGCACGTCGACGGACGTCTGCCTGATCGCAGACGGGCAGGCGGAGCGCTCGACCGAGCGCGCCGTCGGCGGGCTGCCGCTGCGCCTGCCGACCGTGGATATCCACACCGTAGGCGCCGGCGGCGGGTCGATCGCCTGGATCGACGCGGGCGGCGCACTTCGGGTCGGCCCGCAGAGCGCCGGTGCCGACCCGGGCCCTGCGTGCTACGGGCGCGGCGGGCGCGAGCCGACGGTCACCGACGCGAACCTGCTCCTCGGCCGGCTGCCGCCCACGCTGCCCGGCGGGATCGTCCTGGACGAGGAAGCGGCTCGCCGCGCGCTGCACGGGATCGACCCCGGTGCCGTCGTGGACGTCGTCAACGCCGGCATGCTGCGCGCCCTCCGGGTCGTCTCCGTCGAGCGCGGCCACGACGCGAGGGACTTCGCGCTCGTCGCCTTCGGCGGTGCGGGTCCGTTGCACGCCTGTGAGCTCGCGGACGAGCTCGGCATCTCGACCGTGCTCGTCCCGTCCGCGGCCGGCGTCCTATCGGCTCTCGGGCTCGTCGCCAGCGACGAGCGGCGCGACCACGTGACCTCGTACATCCGCCCGCTCGCCGAGGTCGCCCACGAGCTGCCCGCCGAGGGTGAGGCCGACCTCCGCTACCGCGGCCAGTCCTTCGAGCTCTCCGTACCGGTCGGTGGAGATGTCGCCGCGGCATTCCATCGGGCGCACGAGGAGCGTTACGGGTATGCCGACCGCGAGCGTGAGATCGAGCTCGTCGCAGTCCGCACGGCCGACGTTCGTCCCGGGCCCCAGGTCGAGCTGCCGCCCGGCGAGGCTCTCTCGGTCGAGGGCCCCGCGGTGCTCGAGCTCGAGGGCGCCACCTGCTGGGTCCCCCGTGGGTGGGAGGGGGCTAGGGATGGGTATAGCACCCTGATTCTCACGAGATCGTGACGCAGGTGTGCCGGAAGCGCGTGAAAGGGCGCCAATTCGTGCACGTGAGCCGCCGGCTGCCGTTCGGAGCCAGGTGCGCTCGGTTGCCGCTCCGGGCCGGGTGTCACGCCCGCGGCTCCGAGACGCTTCCGGCGGGGAACGCGCACGGCTTCGAGCCTAGAGCGAAGCCGCGGCGGCGAGCGAGGCGAGAGCGGGCCGTGTGAACGTCGAGCTGCAGGTGATCGGGAGCGCACTCGTCGCCGCGGCGGAGGAGATGGGCGCGGCGTTGATCCGCTCCGCGTTCTCGTCGAACATCAAGGAGCGCCGCGACTGCTCGACCGCGCTCTTCGACGCACGTGGCCGGATGATCGCTCAGGCCGAGCACATCCCCGTGCATCTCGGAGCGATGCCGGAGGCGGTCGCCGCAGTGATGGCGCGTGATCCTGCGCCCGGCGAGGTCTTCGCCGTCAACGATCCGTTCACGGGTGGCACCCATCTGCCGGACATCACGCTCGTCTCGCGAACCGAGGCCGGCTTCGCCGTTTCGCGGGCGCACCACGCCGACGTCGGAGGCATGGAGCCCTCGAGCCTGCCGGCCGAGTCACGCGAGATCTACCAGGAGGGTCTCGTCATCCCACCGGTCCGGCTCGACGACGAGGTGTTGCGGCTGTTCGTCGCCAATATGCGCAACCCGGACGAGCGGCTCGGTGACCTCCGGGCCCAGCTCGGTGCCCAGAACGTGGCCGAGCGGCGCATCGCAGAGCTCTGCCGGAAGCATGGGCGCGATCGCATCGAGGCCGCGATGGACGAGCTGTACGCGTATTCCGAACGGCGTGTCCGGGCGGGTCTGCGGTCGCTGCCGGACGGCGTCTACGAGGCCGCCGACGTCCTCGAGCCACTGGAAGGCGAGCTCGAGATCCGCGTGCGAGTGACCCTCGCCGGCGAGGAGATCGAGATCGACTTCGCGGGCACGTCATCCCAGCACGACGGGAATCTCAACTGCCCTCTCAGTGTCACCCGCTCGGCCTGCTACTTCGTCGTACGCGTCCTTACAGCGCCGGACATCCCGGCATCGGGTGGCGCCTACGCGCCCGTGCGGGTCCTGGCGCCGGAGGGCTGCCTCGTGAACGCCGGCCCGCCGGCCGCCGTCGTCGCCGGCAACACCGAGACGTCGAGCCGCATCACGGATGTCGTCTTCCGCGCGCTCGGCCAGGCCGTGGACGTGGCTGCCCAGGGACAGGGGACGATGAACAACCTCACCTTCGGCAACCGTCGTTTCACGTACTACGAGACCATCGGCGGGGGGCAGGGCGCCTGCCCCGATAGCGACGGCCCGTCGGCGGTCCACGTCGCGATGTCGAACGCCCTCAACACACCCGTGGAGGCGCTCGAGCTCGCCTATCCGCTCCGGGTGCGCCGCTACGAGCTTCGCGTCGGCTCGGGCGGCGACGGGCGTTGCCGCGGGGGCGACGGCGTCGTCCGCGAGATCGAGGTGCTGGAGGCGTGCCGCGTGTCCCTTCTCACCGAGCGCAGAGCCCACGCGCCGCAGGGAGTGGGGGGCGGGGAGCCGGGCGAGCGCGGACGGAACCTCCTGAACGGGGAGGAGCTGCCGGCCAAGGCCACACGCTCGCTCGCGCCCGGCGACGTCATCCGGGTCGAGACGCCCGGCGGCGGGGGCCTCGGCGCCCCGCTCGGCTGACCTTGCCCTTGACAGCGGTCCGCGCGCCTTTCGAGAATGCGCTCACTATCGCGAAAGGAGGTCGCGTTGGCCGACATCGAGGTCAAGCACATCGACGAGCTCGAGCACCCCTGGCCGAAATGGATCCTGGTCCGCAAGTCGCTCGGGGTCGAGTCGTTTGGCATGAACGTCTGCGAGCTCCAACCGGGCGAGCAGATCCCCGAGCACGACGAGACCGGTCGCCTGCAGGAAGAGGTGTTCGTCACGCTCAGCGGATCGCCCACGATCGTCGTCGACGGCACGGAGCATCCGGCGCCCGAGGGCACGTTCGCACGGGTCGCTCCGACCCCGCTGCGCTACGTCGTCAACAACGGGACCGAACCGGCACGCGTGCTGATCATCTCGGCACCGACGACGAGCGGCTATCAGCCTATGGACTGGGCCTGAGCGATTCGCTCGCGCGCTCATGCGAGCGCGACCCCCTCGAGCTCCAGCAGCACCCGCTTGCGATCGAGCCCGCCGCCGTAGCCGACGAGCTTGCCGCCGGCACCGACCACCCGGTGGCAGGGAAGGACGACCGGAACCGGGTTACGGTTCAACGCCCCACCCACGGCGCGGGCGGCGCGCGGCTGGTCGATGGCCGCCGCGAGCGCGCCGTACGTCGACGTCGCGCCGTACGGAACGCGCGCCAGCTCCTCGAGGACAGCTCGCTGAAAGCTGGGCACGGGGCGGAGGTCGACGTCGAGGTCGAAGGTGTGACGCCGGCCCTCGAAGTACTCGTCGAGCTCTTTCCGCGCGCCATCGAGGGGGCGCGGAGAACGCAGCACCCGCGCTCCGAAGGCGCGCGCGAGGTCATCCGCTTCCGCTTCGGGATCCGGGTCGAACGACACCCTGCAAAGCCCCGCAGCCGTCGCCGCGATCAGCAGCTGACCGATGGGAGAGTCCGTCAGGTCGTAGGCGACGTCGAGGAGCCCCTCGGCCGCCGCTCGCCGCCGGAACTCGGTGTCGAGATGGGCAGGCACGCTCATGCGATTCTCCTTCCGCGCAGCCGGCGCACCCCGGACGAGGAGGCCTGGCGTGCTGCCTCCTCGGTCGAGCCGAGCACGGCAGCGATGTCGGCGTAGGACAGGTCGTAGCCGTAGCGCAGGACGACAGCAGCGCGTTCCGTCGGCGGAAGCTCATCTGTGAGGTGCTCGAGCTCCGCGTACGCCGGTCGCCGGTCGCCCACCGCGATCTCCGGAAGCTCCTCGGCCGGCAATCGGCGCCGCCGCTCGTCGATCGCCACCCGGGTCGCGATCGTGAACAACCAGCCTCTCAGGTTTCGTGCCGAGCTCAGCCTCGGGTAGGCCGCCAGCGCCCGCAGGAACGTCTCCTGGAAACAGTCCTCAGCCCTGTCGCGCCCGGCCACGCGGTGGAGGTAGCCGAGCAGCTCGCCCGCGTGCTGGGTGTAGAGGCGCTCGAACGGCGGGATGCACACGACCTCCATCATCAGGTGAAACGCATCAGCGCGCAGTCGTGTGAGATCTGGCTGACATTCGTGCCAGGCTCGACACGACCCGTCACACACACACGCGCGCTTTGTCGGGATAGGCTGAAACCGGGTGGTGGGATATGGGGTGCCCCGGCCGGGGCTCCGTCACAAACGAAGGCGGGCGCGTGGGATTCAGCGGGCTGCGGCGACGATCGCGCTGCCGGCGACAATCAGCACGGCGGCCAGGACGAGGCGGCGGCCGATCGCTTCCGAGCGGCCGAGGAAGACCGCCGCGAAGGCGACGGCCCACAGCGACTGCGTGGCGTTGAGCGGAGCGACGACCGTCACCGTTCCGCGGTCGAACGCTTCTAAGAGCGCCCAGTAGGCGATCGCGAGGATCGCCGCCGACGGGAAGAACGGCACGGCGGCACCGGCCATGGCGCGGAACGCGTCCCGTCGTCGCACGACCAGGACGAGGGCGACGAGGGCGCACGAGGCGCCGAGCAGTGAGGCCGTCGTCGCCGCGAGCGGAGGCACGTCCTCCGTTCGCGCGACCGCGCGCACGAGGTTGTCCCGCACCGCGAAGAGACAGGCGGCGGCGAGCGCGAATGCGAGCCCGACGAGACGGAAGTCCACCGGGCGGGAGCGCTCCCAGGCCAGCGTGGCGCCTCCGAGGACGACGAGCACGGTTCCGATCGCGAGAGCCGGGCCGAGGGACTCGTCGAGGAACGCCACCGCGAGGACGGCCGATAGGAGCGGCGCCACACCGAGGACGACTGCCGCACGCGACGGGCCCGCGTCACGGATGGCGCGCACGAAGACGACCTGCGACAGGCCGGGCACGCCGGCGCCGATGGCTGCGAACGGCCAGAGGGCGCCGACATCGACGTCTGCGAGGTCGCCCGTGACCGCGGCGGCGACCGCAGCCAGAGCGCACGCCAGCAGCGAGGTGATGGCCGGTGCCACCTCCGGGTCCGGAGCACGGCGCAGCGCGATCCGTATCGCCACGGTCAGCGCTCCGAACGCCATACCGGCGACGCAGGCGAGCAGGACTCCCGTCACGACGGGTGTTCCGTCTCGGAAGATCCTTGATGCTCAGGCGTGCGAAAAGCGCCGACGCCTAGCGGCTGCCGGAGCGCAGGACGAGCTTCGGGACGGAGCACTACCGGGATCTCCGGGCCGCTTCGCTCTGGGCGCGAGAGCCGAGCGCGGCCGCACTCACCCGCCATCTCCGCTTCCGTCGCCGGCAGCGGGAAGGGCGACCTTCATCGCGGCCGGCCGGCAGCGCCGGGCACGGCGGAAGTCGTGGCGGGCTGCGGCGGCGCGAGGCATCGTCTCCGGCGGTGTCAGGAGCCCAATCCTCGCGCATGCGAGACTCCCGCCGTGCGGGTCGCCGTCGTGGGACACGTCGAATGGGTCGAGTTTGCCCGCGTCGAGCGGGTGCCCCCGCCGGGTGCGATCGTGCACGCGCGCGAGGCCTGGGAGGAGCCCGCCGGCGGCGGCGCCGTCGCCGCTGTCCAGCTTGTCCGGCTCGCCGGTGCGGCGACGCTGTACACAGCGCTCGGCCGCGACGACCGGGGCCACCGCGCCGAGTCCGAGCTCGAGGCGCTCGGCCTGCGCGTCGTCGCCGTCTTCCGGCCGGAGCCTCAGCGGCGCGCGTTCACGCACGTGGACGACGACGGCGAGCGGACGATCACCGTGATCGGCGACCGGATGACACCGCGCCTGGGCGACGGCCTGCCGCTCGAGGAGCTCGCGGCCTGCGATGCCGTCTACTTCACCGGCGGCGACGCGGCAACGCTCCGGGCGGCGCGCGCAGCGCGAGTGCTCGTGGCCACGCCGCGAGCGCTCGAGAGCCTGCAGGCAGGCGCCGTCGAGCTCGACGCGCTCGTCGGCAGCGCCAGGGACCCGTCGGAGCGCTACGTCGGTGGCGACCTCGAGCCGCCGCCGCGTCTCGTCGTGCGCACTGCCGGCGGTGAAGGCGGGGCGTGGGAGACGCCGGATGGGCAGCACGGGACGTATCCGCCGGAGCCCGTGCCCGGCCCTCCGGTCGACGCCTACGGCTGCGGCGACAGCTTCGCCGCGGGCTTCACGTTCGGTCTCGCGAGCGGGCTCGCGCTCGACGAGGCGCTCCGTCTCGGAGCGCGCTGCGGCGCCGCATGCCTCACCGGGCGCGGCGCCTACGAAGGCCAGCTGCGGCTCGTCTGAGCGGCCGCGGCCGGCCCGCGGCCCCGCAGCGACCCACGTGCGTCACGGTCGGATCACGCCCGCCGTCACGCGGCAGGGGAGCGCAGGGGTTGATATGTGGTGGAAAGTGGGGTACAGTGGGGCATTGTGGAGTGGAGCGAGCAGGCCGGCCGTGTTCCTCGGTGAGTACGAGCACACCCTTGACGACAAGAATCGCCTGACGCTGCCGGCGCGCTTCCGGGAGGCGTTCGCGGCGGGGGGCATCGTGACGAGGGGCATGGACGGTTGTCTGTTCGTGTTCACGAAGGACGAGTGGGAGCGCTTCGTGGGCCTTCGGCTCGAGGGCCTCGACCCCTTCTCCCAGGAGGCTCGGCAGATGGCGCGATTCATGTTCTCGGGCGCGTCTGAGGCCGATCCGGACAAGCAGGGCCGGATCGCGCTGCCGCCGGCACTGCTCAAGCACGCGCGGCTCGCGCGCGAGGTCGTCGTCGCGGGTGTCCGCGACCACGTCGAGATCTGGGATCGCGGCGCCTGGCGCCAGCACCTCGAGCAAGTGGAAGGGAGTGTCGACAGTGTTGCCGAACGCCTCGCCGCACAGCGCGGCTGACCACGTCGCCGTGCTCGCGGAGGAGATCCGGGATCTCCTCGCGGTCCAGCCCGGGGAGACCGTCGTCGACGCCACATTCGGCGCCGGTGGCCACGCGGCGCTCCTGGCTGCGGATCTCGAAGGGCGCGGACGGTTCGTAGCGGTCGACCGCGACCCCACGGTGCGCCCGTACTTCGACCGGTTCGCCCGGCGCGCCGGCGTCCAGACGCGCTTCCTGCGCGGTGGCTTCGACACGGTGCTCGCCCAGCTCGCCTCGAACGGCATCCGCGCGGACGCGATCCTGCTCGACCTCGGCATCTCGAGCATGCAGATCGACCGGCCCGAGCGCGGGTTTTCGTACGCGGTCGACGCGCCGCTCGACATGCGCATGGATCCGGCCGCGCCGCTCTCGGCCGGCGACCTCGTCAACGAGGCCGAGGAGCGCGAGCTCGCCGAGCTGTTCCGCCGCTACGGCGAGGAGCGCTTCGCGCGCCAGATCGCGCGGGCCATCGTCCGGCGCCGCTCGGAGCGGCCCTACGAGCGCACGGCGGAGCTCGTCGACACGATCCGCGGAAGCGTCCCTGCCCCGAGGCGCTTCGGCGACGGCCACCCGGCGCGGCGTGTGTTCCAGGCACTCCGGATCGCCGTGAACGACGAGCTGGGCGCGCTCGAGCGAGCGCTGCCGCCGGCGGTCGAGATGCTCCGGCCGGGCGGGCGGCTCGCCGTCATCAGCTTCCATTCGCTCGAGGACCGGATCGTGAAGCGGTTCTTCGCGGGCGAGGCTCGCGGTTGCATCTGCCCGCCCGAGCTGCCCGTCTGCGTTTGCGGCCACGAGCCACGGCTGCGGCTGCTGACGCGCAAGGCCGTACGTCCCTCGCCGCGCGAGATCGGCGCGAACCCGCGCTCGGCCTCGGCCCGCCTTCGCGCGGCCGTCAAGGTCGCGGAGGACTGATGGCGGTCGCGGCTCGGCGGCTCGCGGCGGCTGAACCGCTTTCCGCACCACGGCCTCGCCGTGCCTCGGCGACACGTCCCGACACCGCCTACGACCGGACCGCCGGTCAGCGCCGGACGGCACGTGCGCGCCGGATGCGTGTCACCCGTCCGCTGCTCTGGATCGGCATCGTCGGAGGCCTGCTGACCGGCATCGTGGCGCTCAACGTCGCCGTGTTGCAGCTGCGCATCGAGCGCGGCCGCATCGGGTCCGAGATCACGAAGATCCGCGCCGAGAACGATGGCCTGCGCGCTGAGCTCTCGACCGCCAAGGCGTCCGGCCGTGTCGAGTCCCTCGCCCGCGCGCGCCTCGGCCTCGTCGAGCGGGCCGACGTCGTGTACCTGAGGCTCGCCCCGCCGGGCGGGCGCTAGCCGGGACGGACGCGCTGTCGGCTCGGGCCCCGCAGGCGAGAGGTGGACCGTTGACGGTCTCGACCACGCGGCTGGCGAACCGCCGCATCCGGCTGCTCGCAGTCGTCCTGGCCGCCATCTTCTGCATCGCCTTCGCGAGAGCGGCGTGGCTGCAGGCGGTGAAGGCGCCCTCGCTCGCAAGCCTTGCCCAGGGCCAGCAGCGTGAGACGATCGCGCTCCCTGCACACCGCGGCACGGTGTACGACCGCATGGGAGTCGAGCTCGCGATCGGCGAGGACGCGACGACCGTGTACGCCAACCCGTCGCAGATCCGGCAGCCTGCGGTCGTCGCCGCCGCAGTCGCGCGAGACCTCGGGCTCGACGAGAAGGCCGTCGCCGCGCTCCTCGCCGACCGCTCCAGGGGCTTCGTCTACCTCGCGCGCAAGATCGACCCCACGAAAGCACGGCTGCTGGAGCGTCGCGACATCGTCGGGCTCGGCTTCTACCCGGAGGAGCGGCGCACGTATCCGCACCGTCGCATCGGAGCCGCTGTCATCGGCTACGCCGGCCTAGACAACGAGGGCCTGGCAGGGCTCGAGCTTCAGTACGACGAGGTGCTGACCGGGCGCGACGGGCGCGAGACGATCGTCCGCGACCCCTTCGGGCGGCTGCTCGACGTCGTCGAGGCGCGACCCGTTCGAGAGGGCCGCGACATCCACCTCACGCTCGACCACCGCCTCCAGGCGGAAGTGGAGAAGATCCTGCGCCAGGCCCGCGTCGCCTGGTCGGCGAAGGCGGCCACCGCGATCGTCCTCGACCCGCGCACGGGCGGAGTGCTCTCGATGGCAGTCGAACCGGGCTTCGACGCGAACGCCTATGGCGCACAGAGCCTCGATGCACAGCGGAACAGGGCCGTCACGGACACCTACGAGCCAGGGTCGACGTTCAAGGTGGTGACCGTCGCGGGAGCGCTCGAGGAGCAGCTCGTCGGACCGCAGACCTCCTTCCGACTTCAGTACTCCATCCAGGTCGCGGACCGGGTCATCCACGACGCCGAGGAGCGCGGCACCGAGGACATGACGGTCTCGCAGATTCTGTCCCGCTCCTCCAACGTCGGCGCCATCACGCTCGCGATCCAGCTCGGGAGAGAACGCCTCGCGCGCTGGATCGAGCGCTTCGGCTTCGGCGCCAAGACGGGCATCGACTTCCCCGGTGAGAGCGAGGGGATCGTCCTCCCGGCCGACCGCTGGACGGGCTCGACGATCGGCAACGTCCCGATCGGCCAGGGTATCGCGGTCACGCCGATCCAGATGGCGGCCGCGTACGCGACCATCGCCAACGGGGGCCGCTGGATCCGCCCCCACGTGATCGAACGGATCGGCGATCGCAGGATCGACCCGGGCGATCGGCATCGCGTGATGTCGCGCCAGACGGCCGACCTCTTGACCGCGATGATGCGCGACGTCGTCGCGGACGGGACGGGCGTCGAGGCGCAGGTGCCCGGCTACAGCGTGGCGGGGAAGACGGGAACAGCCGCGAAGCCCGATCCCTCCGGCGGCTACTCCGATACCCGCTACGTCGCGTCGTTCGTCGGCTTTGCTCCGGCGGCCGCTCCCCGGATCGTCGTGCTCGTCGCCGTCGACGAGCCGAGGGGGGCGATCTGGGGCGGCACCGTGGCCGCACCGCTGTTCTCGAGGATCGCTGAGTTTGCGCTGCCCTATCTCGACGTCCAGCCCGACGAGCCACTCACGCTCGCGGCAACTGCCGGCTGAGCCGCCCTCGGCGAAAGGAAGCGTTCGGCGACACCGGACACGAGATCGCTGCCAAGGGCGGACAGGTTCGCCGGGGCCCACCGCCCACCCCCCACCCTTCAGGGTGGGGGCGGTCAGGTCCCTGGCGCGAGCGTAGCGGCGAAACGCACGCTTGTGCGTGTCTATTCGAAACGAAAGACGTGCAAAAGAGCAACTTTTCACCCGCGCTGCACAAGGGAGGAGCCGGGGGCCGCTGCTAGAATCGACCGCCATCGAGCTAGAGACCCTGAGCCGGGCGATCGCGGGCGTGCGCACGGGCGATGGCGCCCCGGCGCAGGTGTCGGGGCTCGCCTACGACAGCCGCACGGTCGGGCCGGGGTACGCCTACTTCTGCGTGCGCGGCGAACGGGCCGACGGCCACGATCACGCTCCGGAGGCAATCAGGCGCGGCGCGACGTGCCTCGTCGTCGAGCGCCTGCTCGAGCTCCCCGCCGGCGGGCCCAGCGTCCCGCAGCTCCTGGTATCCGACGCGCGGGCCGCGATGGCGCCCGCGGCCGATGCCTTCTACGGCCGCCCGAGCGCGGAGCTCCAGGTCGCCGCGGTGACCGGCACGAACGGGAAGACGACCACGGCGTTCCTGCTCTTCGCGATGCTCGCCGCCGCGGGCAGGCGCCCGGGGCTCGTGGGAACCGTCGAGTGGCGAGTCGGCGGCGAGCGCCGTTCCGCCGTCCACACGACGCCGGAGGCGATCGACCTCCAGGCGACGTTCCGCGAGATGCTCGACTCGGGCGACCGAAGCTGCGCCCTCGAGGCCTCCTCGCACGCCGCCGCTCTGCACCGCCTCGACTGCACGCGCTTCGCGTGTCTCGTGTTCACGAACCTGACGCAGGATCATCTGGACTTCCACGGGACGCTGGACGCGTACTTCGAGGCGAAGCGGCGACTCTTCACCGAGCCCGACCCCGAAGGTCGGCTCCCGCCCGCCGCGGTCAACGTTCGCGACCCGTACGGTCGTCGTCTGGCCGAGGAGCTGCGGGCGTCCGGGTCGCAGCTCGTCACGTTCGGGCTCGCGGACGATGCGGACGTCCGGGCCGAAGCGCTCGAGCTGAGCCCGAGCGGAGCGAGCTTCACGGCCGCAGGGCTCACCTGCCGGACGCGCCTGCGCGGCCGCTTCAACGTCGAGAACGCCCTCGGCGCCGTCGCGGCCGGGCGGCTCCTCGACTTGCCCGACGATGCGATCGTGCGCGGCGTCTCGCATGTCGCCGGAGTACCCGGCCGCTTCGAGGCGGTCGAGGAGGGCCAGCCGTTCACGGTGCTCGTTGACTATGCCCACACCCCTGACGCGCTCGCGAACGTGCTTGACGCGGCGAGGGAGATCGCGCAGGGCCGGCTCGTATGCGTCTTCGGGTGCGGCGGCGACCGCGACCGCGCCAAGCGGCCGCTCATGGGGCGCACGGCCCGGGAGCTGGCGGACGCGCTGGTCGTGACCTCCGATAACCCGCGGTCGGAGGAGCCGGAGGCAATCATCGACGAGATCCTCGCCGGCTCCGGGCGAGGCCCCGGGGTCGAGGTGGAGCCCGATCGGCGCGCGGCCATCCGCGCCGCGATCCGGGACGCCGGCGACGGCGACGTCGTCGTGATCGCCGGCAAGGGGCACGAGCAGGGCCAGACCTTCGTCGACCGCACCGTCCCCTTCTCCGACGTCGAGGAGGCGCGGGACGCTCTCCGCCGCCTTGTCGAGCGGGCGACGGCGTGATCCCGATCGCGCTCGTGGAAGTGGCGCGCCTGTGCCCCGGGAGGCTGGAGGTCAGGAACGGCGCGACGGAGGCGACCGGCCTCGAGATCGACTCGCGCCGGGTCCGCCCGGGCGACCTGTTCGTCGCGGTCCGGGGCGGCGTCGACTTCCTGGACGACGCGCTTGCGCGGGGCGCCGCCGCCGCGCTCGTGCCGGAGAACGAGCACGCATCGATGGCGGCGCTCGGGCGGGCCGTGCGCGACCGTTCGCGCGCCCGGGTGGTGGCGGTCACGGGCTCGACCGGCAAGACGTCGACGAAGGACATCCTGGCCGCTCTCTGCCGGCCGCACCGTCGCACGGTCGCGGCCGAGCAGAGCCACAACAACGAGATCGGCCTGCCGCTCACGCTCACCCGGATCGAGCCCGACACCGAGATCGTCGTCGCCGAGATGGGGACGCGAGGGCTCGGCCAGGTGCGGGAGCTGAGCCGCATCGCCCGGCCAGAGATCGCGGTGATCACGCAGATCGGCCCGGCCCACCTCGAGCTCTTCGGAACCGTCGAGCGAGTCGCCGAGGCTGAGGCCGAGGTCGTCGCCGAGCTCCCGAGCGGCGGTGCCGTCTGCGTTCCGGCCGGCGAGAGGCTGCTCGATCCCTATCTCCGCCGCGAGGACGTCGAGGTCGTCACGTACGGGGACGGTGGCGACGTCGAAATGCTCGGCTTCGAGCCGGGAGAGGACGACGCGTGCGTGGACGTGAGCGTGCGCGGCGAGCGGATGGAGCTGACGTTCAACATCCGTTCGCGGCACAACGCGACGAACGCGCTCGCCGCGCTCGCGGCCTACCGCTCGCTCGGGCTGCCGCTAGCGCAGGCACAGCGCGGAGCGTCGGAGGTCTCGCTGTCGCGCTTCCGCGAGGAGGAGATCGCGCTTCCCGGCGGCGGGCTTCTCATCAACGACGCCTACAACGCGAATCCGGTCTCCATGGCGGCCGCGCTCGACCACCTCGCCGAGCGGGCCCGAGGACGGCGTTGCGTCGCCGTCCTCGGCGACATGGCCGAGCTCGGGCCGGGCGCGCCCGCCTACCACGGCGAGGTCGGACGGGCTGCCGCCGTGGCGGGCGTCGACGTCCTCGTCGCACTCGGCCCGCTCGCTCGCGGCTACCTCGAGGGGGCGGAGGGCGTCGCCGTCCGCCTCTGGGCGCCGACCCCTTCGGAAGGGCTCCCCGTCGTCCACGAGGCCCTGCGACCCGGCGACTGCGTGCTCGTCAAGGGCTCGCGCTCCATGGGCCTCGAGACGGTCGCCGAGGCACTCGCCTCGGCACCGGCGGTCGAGCGTTGACGCAGGGCTGCTGAGCGTGGTTCAGGTCCTGCTCTCGGGGATCCTCGCCATGGTCATCGCGATCGTGGCCGGCCCGAAGTTCATCGAGTTCCTGCGGCGGAACGAGTTCGGGCAGCACATCCGCGAGGAGGGCCCGAGCGGGCACGTCGTCAAGCAGGGCACGCCCACCATGGGCGGGCTCCTGATCATGGCGGCGATGTTCGTGCCGTTCCTGATCTTCTCGGAGCGAACGCTCGAGGCGCTGACCGCCTTCTTCGTCACCCTCGCCTGCGCCGCGATCGGCTTCGTCGACGACTGGACCAAGCTGACGCGACGCCGCTCGCTCGGGCTCCCCGGCCGCTGGAAGCTCGTTCTGCTCGGCCTCATCACGGCGTTCGTCGCGATTGTCGTGTCGGAGCTCGACTACGAGACCGACGTCTACCTGCCGTTGATCGGCGTCGACGTCGAGCTGTCGTACGGCTGGTACGTGCTGCTCTTCCTGATGATCGCGGGCGCCTCGAACGGGGTGAACCTCACCGACGGCCTCGACGGCCTCGCGGCGGGGACCGTGGCGATCTCCGTCTTCACGTTCACGGCCATGAGCGTCGTCGCCTGGATCGCCTCGGGCGCCGCGCAGGGGGGCGACCCCGAGGATCTCGACCTCGCCATCCTCGGCGCCAGCCTGATCGGGGCCTCGATCGGCTTCCTCTGGTTCAACGCCTACCCGGCCCAGGCGTTCATGGGCGACACCGGCTCCATGGGGCTCGGCGGCGCGCTCGCCGCATTCGCGATCCTCTCCAAGACGGAGGTGCTGCTGCTCCTCATCGGCGGGATCTTCCTGATCGAGGCGCTGTCGGTGATCCTCCAGGTGATCTCCTTCAAGTGGACGGGCAAGCGGATCTTCCTGATGGCGCCGCTGCACCACCACTTCGAGATGAAGGCCTGGTCGGAAGCCCGCATCATGGTGCGCTTCTGGATAGCCGCGCTGATCCTCTGCGCCTGCGCCTTCGTCCTCTACTACCGCGACTTCTCGCACTTTGCCGAGTGAGCCTGCGTCCCATCCCGTAGGGGCCGGCTCTCATCCGGCCCGCGTTGACGTTCCGGAGAGGGCGCTCGTGCTCGGGCTGGCGCGCTCCGGCGAGGCGGCGGCGCTCGCGCTGGCGCGCCGGGGTGTCCGCGTGCTCGGGGTCGACCGCCGGCCGGACGCAGACGTGGGCAGGCTTCGCGAGGCCGGCGTCGAAGTCGTCCTCGGCGCGGAGGCCGACGTCGCGCTGGTGGAACGCGTGCAGGTGCTGGTCAAGAGCCCCGGGGTACCGAGCGAGGCGCCGCTCGTCGCGGCCGCGCACGAGCTCGGCCTGCCCGTGTGGAGCGAGATCGAGCTCGGCGCGCGCCTGGTCGCACAGCCCACCGTGGCCGTCACGGGGACGAACGGGAAGACGACGACGACCGAGCTGCTCGGTGCCATCTTCCGGGCCGCGGACGCGCCGGTCGCCGTCTGCGGCAACGTCGGCCGGCCGCTCTGCGGGCTCGACGGGAAGCTCTCATCCGGCGAGTCCGTCGTCTGCGAGCTCTCGAGCTTCCAGCTCGAGGACGTGAAGACGCTCCGTTGCCATGTGGCCGTCCTTCTCAACCTCACCCCGGACCACCTCGACCGTCATGGCTCGCTGGATGCCTACCGCGAGGCGAAGCTGCGCATCTTCGAGCGGCAGGAGGCCGGGGACGCCGCGGTCGTGCCGAGCGGCTTCGGCGCCATCCCAGGATCGGGGCGGCGGATCGAGTTCCGCGCAGACGACGACCTGCCCGCCGAGCCGCTCATCCCGGGGGCGCACAATCGGGAGAACGCGGCCGCCGCGGCCGCCGCCGCTCGCGCCGCCGGGATCGCCGACGACGCCATCGCCGAGGCCCTGCGCACCTTCCCCGGGGTCGCGCACCGGCTCGAGCCCGTCCGCGAGCTCGCGGGCGTGCGCTTCGTCAACGACTCGAAGGCCACCAACCCGGAGTCGGCCGAGCGCGCGCTCGAGGCCTATCCGCCGGGCACGCTTCGCGTCATCCTCGGCGGCAGCCGCAAGCAGGGCGCGTTCGACTCGCTGGCGCGCGTCGCGAGCCGGCGGGCCGTTCTGGCCGCCTACCTCATCGGCGAGACCGCCGGCGAGCTGGCGGACGCCCTCGAGACGCAGGCGGTGGCGTTCGAGCGCTGCGGTGAGCTGGAGAACGCAGTCGCCAGGGCGGCCGCGGACGCGCGGCCGGGCGAGGTCGTCCTGCTGTCGCCGGCCTGCGCTAGCTTCGACCAGTTCCGGGATTTCGAGCAGCGGGGCGAGCGCTTCCGCGAGCTCGTCGAGGCGCTCTCGTGAGCTCGACCGCGGTGGAGCGGGGCAGGGCCGCCTCCAGGTCTGGCGCTCGGCTCGAGATGCCGGTCGTGCATGGGCTGCTCGTGCTCGTCACGCTCGGTCTCGTCGCGTTCGGCCTCGTCATGGTGTACAGCGCCAGCTCTGCGCGGGCCGCGATCTCCGAGGGCGACCCCGCCTACTACCTGAAGCGGCAGGGACTGTTTGCGGCCGTCGGCCTCGTCCTCTTCGTCGTGCTCATGCGTGTCGACTACCGGGCGCTGAAGCGCGTCGCCGGCGTCTTCTTCTGCGTCAGCCTGGCCTTGCTCGCGCTCGTGCTCGTCGCCGGAGAGTCGGTCAACGGCGCACGCCGCTGGCTCGAGGTCGGGGCGATCACGCTGCAGCCGTCGGAGCTCACGAAGCTCGCGCTGGCGCTCTGGGTGGCCGCGTTCCTCGCCAGCAAGCCGGCACCCGCGTCGCTCGGGGCTCTCTTCCGGCCGGTCGGTCTCGCCACCGGTCTCGCCGGCCTGCTCGTCATCGCCGAACCCGACCTCGGCACTGCGATTGCGTTCGCGATCGTCGCCGGCGCTGTCCTGCTCGTGTCCGGCACGCCGCTGCGGGTGATGGGTCTGACGACCGGGCTCACCGTCGGCCTCGTTCTCGCGGTCGCCTGGATGACGCCCTACCGCAAGGCTCGGCTGCTGAGCTTCCTCAACCCGTGGGCGGACCCGCTCGACACGGGGCATCAGGCGGTGCAGGCGCAGATCGCGCTCGGCTCGGGCGGGCTGTTCGGGACCGGCCTCGGGGAGGGCGTCCAGAAGGTCTACTACCTGCCGGAGTCCTCGACGGACATGATCTTCGCCATCGTCGGCGAGGAGCTCGGCCTGGTCGGCGCCGCGACCGTGATCCTCGCGTACTGCCTCATCGGCTACGCCGGCTTCCGGATCGCGCTCGCCTGCCGAGACCCCTTCGGGAAGCGGCTCGCAGCCGCGCTGACGGCCCTCCTGTGTGGCCAGGCGGCGCTGAACCTCGGTGCGGTGCTCGGGTTCGCGCCGATCACCGGCGTGCCGCTGCCGTTCGTCTCCTATGGCGGCTCGAGCCTGGTCGTCTCCCTCGCCGCGATCGGCATCCTCCTTAACATCGCGCTGAGCGATGCGGAGGTACGACGGGTTACGGTGCGCGATCGGGGCCGGGGGGACGGCGGGACACGTGCTGCCGGCACTGGCAGTCGCGGAGGAGCTGACGGCTCGCGGGGTGGACGTGACCTTCGCCGGGCCGCCTCGCGCTGAGCGTCGAATCCTCCTCGACGCCGGCTACGAGGTGGACGAGTTCGACGTCCGCGGAATCCCTCGTGAGGCCGGCCTGGCGACGCTGAAGGCGGTCGGCGTGGCGGCGAAGGCACCGGCCGCCTGCGCCGGGATCCTACGGCGTCGCCGGCCCCACGTCGTGCTCGGGGCCGGCGGCTACGCCGCGGGGCCGATGGTGACGGCGGCGTGGCTGCTCGGCATCCCGGCCGCCCTGACGGAGGCCGATGCCGAGCTCGGGCTCGCGAACCGCCTAGCCGCCCCGTTCGCGAAGCGCGTCTTTCTCGCCTATCCGCTCCCCGGTCGGGCGGGTGGGAAGTACCGGGTCGTCGGGCGGCCCGTGCCGAGGCGCTCGCGGGTCGCAGAGCAGGTGGACAGCGCGGGATCGCGACGCCGGTTCGGGCTTCCGGAGGAGGGGCCTGTCGTGCTCGTCGCGGGCGGCAGCCAGGGCGCCCGGCGGCTGAACGAGGCGGCGCTCGAAGCTTTCGGGGCAGGCGACGACGCGGCGGACGGTATGCCGGCCGTGCTGCACCTTTCCGGCGAGCGCGACTACGCGGAGCTCGCGCCGCGGGTGGCGCGGCCCGGATACCGTCTCCTCGCCCTCACGGACGACTTCGGCGACGCGCTCGCCGCGAGCGACCTCGTCGTCTCCCGCTCGGGCGGCGTCGTCTGGGAGATTGCGGCCGCCGGCAAGCCGGCCCTGCTCGTCCCGTACCCGCACGCGACGGCCGACCACCAGACGAAGAACGCGCGTCATTTCGAGCGGGCCGGCGGTGCGGTCGTGGTTCCCGAGCCCACGCTCGATCTCGGCCGGCAGGTTCGCGAGCTTCTCGCCGATCCGGCCCGGCTCGCGCGCATGGGCCAGGCGATGCGCACGGCCGCGCGGCCCGAAGCCGCCGCGGACGTCGCGCAGGAGCTGATCGCGCTGGCCGAGCACAAACAGGGAAGAAGGGCCGGATGAGATCCGGCCCCTACGGCGAGCCCGAGGTCGCGTGGTTCCGTGTAGAAGCCGCGTCTCGTGCGGCCCGGTCGCGGCCGCGAGGCCGTGACGCGAGCGGGTGGCAGGCCGGCGGGTCGGATGGGATCTCGCGCCGGTTCTGTGTAGGGGCCGCGTCTCGTGCGGCCCGGTCGCGGCCGCGAGGCCGTGACGCCCGGGGGTGGCAGGCCGGCAGGCGGGATGAGATCGGGCAGCCGCGATGGAGCGGGAGGGCATGGGGAAGGTCCGTTCCCCGCGCCGGGTGGAGAGGACGGGCCGGATGAGATCCGGCCCCTACGACTCCGGCGCACCGCAAGGGGCAACAGGATCGAGCCCGTTCAGCGGCCGCAGGCTCTGGTTCGTCGGCATCGGCGGTGCCGGGATGAGCGCGCTGGCGCTCGTTTGCAGGGCGTGGGGCGCGGAGGTCGGTGGCTCCGACCGCACGCGCTCGTCGTACGTCGCCGCGCTCGAGGACGCGGGCATTCGGGTAGTCATCGGACACGACGCCGCGAACGTGCCCGACGGCGCGGAGGTGGTCGCGTCCTCGGCGATCGCGGCTGACAACCCGGAAGTGGCAGCCGCTTCGGGGCCGGTGCGAGGGCGCGGGGAGCTGCTGGCCGAGCTCGTCGAGCTCCGCCCGTCGATCGTCGTCGCCGGCGCGCACGGCAAGACGACCACCGCGGCGATGATCGCCTACTGCCTCGACCGGCTCGGGCTCGACCCGGCCTTCCTGATCGGCGGCGAGGTGCCTCAGCTCGGAGGCAATGCGCGGGCGGGGGAGGGCTGGCTCGTCGCCGAGGGCGACGAGTCGGATCGCTCGCTGCTGCTTCTGCGTCCGCGTGTCGCGGTCGTCACGAATGTCGACCTCGACCACCACTCGACGTTCGCGTCCCGGGCCGAGGTGGAGGCGCTGTTCGAGGACTGGCTCGCTGCGCTTCCCGGCGGGGCCGCGATCGTGCGCGGCGCCGACGTGGCCTCCGTGCCGGAGCTGGAGCTCGCGATTCCGGGTGAGCACAACCGACTGAATGCCGCGTGCGCGCTCGCCGCGCTGGCTGCGGCCGGGGTGGACCGGTCGGCCGCCGAGGGCGCGCTACCTGGGTTTCGCGGCGCCGGCCGGCGCTTCCAGCTCGTCGGGGAGGCTGCCGCCGTGCGGGTCTTCGACGACTACGGCCACCATCCGGCGGAGGTGGCGGCGACGCTGGCAGCGGCTCGCACTGTTGCCGGGAACGGCCGAGTCCTGGCTGTCTTCCAGCCGCACCTCTACTCGCGGACGCGCCATCTGGCATGGGAGCTCGCGGCCGCGCTTGCGGCGGCCGACGACGCGGTCGTCTGCGACGTCTACCCGGCGCGTGAAAAGCCCCTTCCGGGCGTTACAGGGAAGCTCGTCGCCGAGCGCCTGTCGGAGCTCAGGCCCGGCCTCCCGGTCGGCTGGGCCCCGCGGCTCGAGGACGCTGCCGCTCTCGCCGCCGGGCGCGCGCGGGGTGGAGACATCGTCCTCACGATCGGTGCCGGCGACGTCGACCGGGCCGGCCCGATGATCCTGGAGCTGCTGGGTGGTTGAGGGCGCTGCACAGCACGACGCGCTGGGGCCTCGGAGCGACGCGCTTGCCGGCCCGAGTGGCTCCCGCCGCGTCGCCACCGCCGGGAGCACCCACGCGATTCGTCGGTCGCGCCCGCTTCCTCCGGATGCGCACGTGGGTCGGCGGCGGGCGATGGCCCCTGCGCCGGCCTCGGCCCTCGCACTCGGGCAGGCGCTCCCTTCGCGGTAGTCCCTTTGCGGGGCGCGTCGCCTGGCGGAGTGGCGCGTGAGGCTCGAGCACGACGTCCCGCTCAGCCGCTTCACGACCATCGGAACGGGGGGGCCGGCCAGCGCGTTCGCAAAGCCCGGCGACCTGGAGGAGCTCGTCGAGCTGCTTCGCTACGCGGCGGACGGTGGGCTCCCGGTGGCCGTCGTCGGGCTCGGTTCGAACCTCCTCGTCGCGGATGAGGGCTTTCCCGGTCTCGCGCTCAAGCTGGCAGGCGGCCTTGCGGAGGTGAGCCTCGGCGATCCGTCGGCGGGCGAGACCTGGCTCGAGGCCGGGGGAGGGGCGACGCTCGCCGTCTGCCTGCACCGGGCACGGTCGGCGGGGCTCGGTGGCCTCGAGTTCGCCTGCGCCATCCCGGGCACGGTCGGCGGGGCGGTCTGGATGAACGCGGGCGCGTACGGGGCCGATCTGCGCGGGGTGCTGCACGCGGCCGTGGTCGCCACTGCCGCCGGAGCCGAGGAGCTCACGCCCGAGGAGCTCGGCCTGGAATATCGCCGCTCGGGCCTTCGCCACGGGCAGGTCGTCGCCTCGGCGAGCTTCGAGCTCGAGCTCCGGCCCGTGGATGAGATCCGGAGGATCGTCGCCGAGCTGCAGCGGCAGCGCAAGGAGGCGCAGCCGACGAACAAGCGCACGTTCGGAAGCGTGTTCAAGAATCCCGCTCACGAGCTGACCGCCGGACGGCTGCTCGAGGCCTGCGGTTTGCGCGGTTTCCGGATCGGCGGCGCGCAGATCTCTCCCAAGCACGCGAACTTCATCGAGAACGCCGGCGGCGCGACGACGGCCGACGTGCTCGAGCTGATCGGCGAGGCGCGCCGGCAAGCGCTGGAGCACTACGGGGTCGTCCTCGAGCCGGAGGTGCAACTGATCGGCAGCATCGAGATCCCAGCTCTCAGTCCAGGCAGCCCGGCCGGTCAGTAGCCCGCCGGCGGGCAAGGTAGGCGCCTGGTGCGGGGCGAGGGCGCCGGCATCGCCACGGCGTCGGCTCGGGAGGCATAGGATCGCTGCATGGCGACGTTGACCGGCGTCTCGCCCGTCCTCCTCGTCGCGGATCTCCCGCGCTCGGTTGCCTACTACCGCGAGCACCTCGGCTTCACGTGCGAGGTGTACGGGGATCCGCCCGATTTCGCCGTCGCCGACCGCGACGCAGTGCGGATCCTGCTCGCCCTCGCCGACCAGCCCGAGCGCCTCATCCCGAACTGGCGGATCGTGGACAAGATGTGGAACGCCTATATCGTCGTGGACGATGTCGACGCCGTGTACGCCGAGGTGCAGGAGCGGGGCGCCGGCATCGACTACTCGCTCTACGACGCGCCGACCGGCTTCCGCGAGTTCGGCGTGCAGGATCCGGACGGCTACGACATCGCCTTCGGCCAGCCGCTGACCTGACCGAAGGGCGCGTGGCTCCGCAGGGCTCGACGCGTGGCGCCTCGGACACCCGCAGGCTCGAGCGGAGCTTGAGAGGGGTCTGACCCATGGGGTCAGACCCCCTACAGGTGTGTGACGGACCGTGCCGGAAGTGCAACGCGGGTGTGTCGATTCTCGCGTCGTGGGGAGGAGGCGCTGACGGAACGGCGAACAGGCGTCCGTGGAGGACGTGCGGCGCGAAGCGACCGTCCGGCGTTCCCGCGCCCGCGAAGGGCGCGCCTTGCCGCGCGCCGTCGCGCTGGTGGCGTGCGGAGCTGTCCTCGCCGTGCTCGCGTACGTCGTTGCCCGCGAGACGTCGCTGTTCGCGCTGCGTACGCTCGATGTGCAGGGCGTCTCCGAACCCGTCGCCGAGCAGGCGCGGGAGGTCATGGCCGCTTTCGTCGGCGAGAGCCTCGTCTCCGTCGACACGGACGATGTGGTCCGCCGGCTCGAGGCGCTGCCGACGATCGTCTCGGCGTCCGCCGAGCGCGACTTCCCGCACACGCTGCGGGTCGAACTACGGGAGGAGCGGCCCGTAGCCGTTGTGCGCCACGGCGACGGCGCCTGGATGGTCTCGGCCCGGGGTCGGGTCATGGAGTCGGTTGTGCTCGGCTCTGCGGCACGGCTGCCTCGCGTCTGGCTGAGCCCCGATGTCGCACCGCCGCGACCGGGCGTCTACCTCCTCCCGAACGAAGGCGGGCTCGTCATCGACGCGCTGTCGCGCCTACCCGACGATTTCCCCGTGCAGATCGCCGCCGCGCGTGGGTCCGTGGACGAGCTCGTGCTCGTCGTGGAGGACACGAAGGCGGAGCTGCGGCTCGGCGAGGCCGCCGAGCTGCGCCTCAAGCTCGCCGTGGCTGCGACCGTGCTCGAGAGCCTCGGAATGCAGGAGCGCGGTGAGCTCGACTACCTCGATGTCAGCCTTCCCACGAGGCCCGTCGGCGCATACAACTCTCAAGTCGAAGCTTTAGCCTTAGAGTAATTTCGCTTTTTGCCTGCAAATAGGCCATTGACAACGAACCTCCCGGGAGCGTACCCTGGTTCAACGTTCTGGTTGAGCTTGAGATGGAGAGACATTGAGCGTTCGAGATCAGACAGGTAGCTACCTCGCCGTCATCAAGGTCGTCGGCGTAGGCGGCGGCGGGACGAATGCCGTGACGAGGATGGTCGACGCCGGCCTGAAGGGCGTGGAGTTCCTCGCGGTCAACACCGACGCCCAGGCGCTGCTGATGTGCGAGGCGGACGTGAAGCTGCACATCGGCGCGAAGTCCACGCGTGGCCTCGGCGCCGGGGCCGATCCCGCGACCGGGCACGAGGCTGCGGCCGAGAGCCGTGACGAGCTGAAGGAGGCCCTGAAGGGCTCCGACATGGTGTTCGTGACCGCCGGCGAGGGTGGCGGCACCGGCACCGGGGGCGCGCCCGTGATCGCCGAGATAGCGCGCGAACTCGGCGCGCTCACGGTTGGAGTCGTCACCCGCCCGTTCACGTTCGAGGGCCAGAAGCGTGCCGACCAGGCGGAGTTCGGGATCCGCAATCTGCGCGACAAGGTCGACACGATCATCATCATCCCGAACGACCGCCTGCTCTCGGTCGTCGAGCGGCAAACGTCGATCGTCGATGCGTTCCGTATGGCCGACGACATCCTCCGCCAGGGCGTACAGGGCATCACGGACCTGATCACGGTGCCCGGCCTGATCAATCTCGACTTCGCCGACGTCCGCAAGATCATGCGCGACCAGGGCTCGGCGCTGATGGGGATCGGCGAGGCTCGCGGCGAAGGCCGCGCGACCGAGGCAGCCCGGCAGGCGGTCTCGTCGCCGCTGCTCGAGTCGTCGGTCGAGGGCGCCACCGGCGTCCTGCTGAATATCACGGGCGGAGCCGATCTCGGCCTCTTCGAGGTCAACGAGGCGGCCGAAGTGGTGACCGGGGCTGCGGACCGCAACGCGGAGGTCATTTTCGGCGCCGTGATCGACGAGAGCATCGAGGACGAAGTGCGAGTGACCGTAATCGCGACAGGCTTCGACCCGCGTTTCCGGAGCAAGCGCGAGGAGCGGACGGTCGTCGCTCCGACGCGCTCGAGCGAGCGGGACCAGGAGCCGGCCGGCGAAGGCGGATTCGAGGTGTCGCCGGACGTCCTCGAGGTACCGGCCTTCCTGCGCGAGGACTGAGCCTCAGGTCAGCTCGCCGGCCTGGAATGGATCCGGCCCATCCCGGCGCTGGACGTCAAACGGCGCGCTTCCGAGCAAGCAGCAGACCCATCCGTCGTCCGCGGATCCCACGAGTGGGGCAGGGTTCCGCCGCTCGCGACGAGCGTTGCGTCGTAACGGGTTCCCGGAGGTCCGGGGGAGGCTCGTCGTGACTGGGAGTGGGCGGTGCGGGCGGTGGGCTTGGGCCCGGCGCCGGCCCGGCGGCGACAAGCGCGCGAGGGGTCGACGCGTCTGAACCCGAAGATCGCGTCACGGGCCGGCGGCGCCGAGGTTGGTCGGCGCCGCCTCCGACCGTGACCCATGTCGGCATCGAGTGCCGGGATCGAGGCGAGCACGTGCCCGTTGCACTTGCGGACGAACTCGGCCGCTTCGCCGGTGCCGTATCCCCGCTTCAGCACGAGGCGAGCTCCATGCTCGCTGCCGCGTGCGCCGAGGCTGTGAACAGCCAGAGCGCGAGGAGGCCCAGAATCGGGGCGGCGCGAGGCGGCCCCCCGCGCTAACGACACCGCGCATTCCTTCCGTAATCGGCGACGAAGGTCGCGATCGTGCGGCTCGTCCCAGGGGGCCGCCGCGGAGACGGAGCAGGCCCCGCCAAGGCGGGGCCTGCTGGTGTCTCGGGGCAGGAGCTCGGCCCGCCGTCAGGGCGTTAGCAGTTCAGCAGGGTGTCGCTTCCCTTGCCGCCGTCGCAGGAATTGTTGCCGGCGCCGCCGTCGAGGCGGTCGGTGCCGTCGCCGCCGCGCAAGCTGTCGTTGCCGTTGCCGCCGCGGACGTCGTCGTTGCCGGCCTCGCCCTTCACGGTGTCGTTGCCGTCCTCGCCCTTGAGGAGGTCGTTGCCGCCGCCTGCGCTGAGCGTGTCGGTGCCGCCGCCGCCACGCATGTTGTCGTTGCCGGCGCCGCCGTTGACCTTGTCGGCGTCGCCGGCGCCGTTGAGCTTGTCGGCGCCTTCGCCGCCGTTCAGGGTGTCGAGCCCGGCTCGGCCGTTGATCGTGTCGTTGCCGCCCAGGCCCCACAGCGTGTTTGCGCCGCCGCCGCCCTGGAGGTTGTCGTTTCTGTTCGAGCCTCGCAGGTTCTCGACCGAGCCGAGCGTGTCGGAGCCCTGGCCGGTGGCGGTGCCGGCGGAGATGTCGGCGGTGACGCCGCTCGTCGAGCTCTCGAACGAGCCGGTGTCGGTGCCGTCGCCGCCGGTGAGCGCGTCGTTGCCGAGGCCGCCGGCGAGCGTGTCGTTACCGGGGCCGCCGTCGAGCGCGTTGTTCGCGTCGCTGCCCGTGAGCGTGTCGTTGAACCCCGACCCGACGATGTTCTCGCAGCCGGACAGCGTGTCGTTGCCGTCCGCGCCGGTGGCGACGCCGCTCGCGAGGTTGACGGTGACGGCTCCCGTGGCGTTGTTGTAGCCGAGCACGTCGGTGTCGGTGGCGCCGGCCGCTTCGCGGGTGACCGGGGGTGGCACGCTACACGTGAGCGCGTCGTTGCCGGCTCGACCGGTGAGCGAGTCGTTGCCGAGGAGGCCGACGATGGCGTTCGCGTTCGCGTCGCCGACGAGCGTGTCGTTGAAGTTCGTGCCCGTCAGGTTCTCGAACCCGGCCAGGGTCATCGGTTGTGCCGCAGCGTTCGTCCCGGTGCCGGCGGAGAGGTCGGCGACCACGCCGGCGGTGGCGGCCGCGAACGAGAGCGCGTCGGTGCCGGTGCCGCCGTTGAACGCGGTGCCGAGGCCGTTGACGGTCACGGTGTCGGCTCCCGTGCCGGTGTTGACGTTCTCGACGTCGGCGCCGAGGTTGTCTGCTTCGGCCGGGGTCTTCTGCCCGTCGTTGGCGACGGCGTCGTGGCTCGCGTTCGTGTCGGTCGTCCGTGCGCCCCAGTTCGCCGTGTCGGTGCCGGCGCCACCGTTCAGAATGTCGCCGCCGTTCGGAGCGGCTTCCTGGTTGAAGGTGTCGTTGCCGTCGCCGCCGTTCTCGGTGTCGTTGCCGCCCGCACCGTTGAGCGCGTCCGCGCCGGGCCCACCGGAGAGGACGTTGGCGTTGGCGTCCCCCGTGAGCGTGTCGCCGCCGCCACCACCGGTGACGTTCTCGAACGTGCCGATCGTGTCGCCGGTTGCCTGCCCTCCGGTCGGCGGTGTTCGCACCGAGATTGACGGTGACGCCGGCCGTGTCGCCGACGTAGCTGAGGGTGTCGACGCCCGGGCCGCCGCCGAGCGTGTCGGCACCGGCGCCGCCGTTGATCGTGTCGTTGTCGGCACCACCGTCCACGTTGTCGTTACCTTCGCCGCCGAGGAGCGTGTCGTTTCCGTTGCCGCCCAAGATGTTGTCTACCCCGGCAGCACCATTGACGGTGTCGTTGCCGTCCTCGCCGTTGAGTGCGATGTCGTCGAGTGGGCTGCCCGTGATCGTGTCGTCGCCCGCGCCGGCGTTGACGGTGATGGTCGGGGCGGGCGGCGGGGTCGCGAAGGCGGCTGCGGTCACGCCGCTGAGGTCGATCGTGTTCGCGAACAGACCGGTCGCGGTAATCGTCAGGGAGATCACGTCGGCGCACTCGGTGACTTGGTCGATGCCGTTGACATGGACGTCACCGGCCACGCAGGTCACGGCGACGTTGTCCGCAGCGGTGAGGGTGATGATGAAAGCAGGCGCATCCGCCGTAATCACCACTGCCGCGCTCGCCGGCGCGGCGAACACCGCTGACGCGACCACTGCGCCTCCGAGCGTGACCAGCCACGAAACGAGCCTCCGGCGGCGGAGTCGCTCCGCCCGGGTCCCCTCGATCGTCTCTCTCAGCATCATCTCCCCCTGATCAGGCCGCTCTGGCCGCTTCCCCCAGCGCCGGCGCCGCATACTCGGCGGAACGCCCAAAGCTAACACGGGCCTGGAGGGAGAACAACCGGTGCGTGCGGGCACTTACAAAGGCTTTACGACCTCCGCGTGGCGGGTGGTCCGCAGTTTGACGGCGCGGTCGGTCGGATTGTTCCCGGCAACGCGACGGCGCCCGGCGGGTGGCCGGGCGCCGTCTGGCGGCTCGGGGGAGAGGGGTGAGCCTACTTGCCGGCGAGCATGGTCTCGAGCCGGGTGAGCGTGTCCTCGTCGAGGTTCCAGGGGGCGAACTTCTCGAGAGGACCGCCGAACGCGTAGACCGTGCCGTAGCCTGTCGGGTCGTAGTCCGCGAGGCTGGTCGCGTCCTCGTCGACGTGGTAGCCGGGGTAGCCGTACAGGCGCCAGCGCGTGTAGGAGTCCGTGCTCATCAGCGGCGAGCGGAGGTAGGTGCCGTTCGGCAGGAGAACGGGCGAGCCGAACGTCAGGCCGGCGCGGAGGTCGTCGGCGACCGCCGAGCCCGCGGCGCGATGGTTGTAGCGCCAGTAGGCGGGCCAGACCTCGACCATGAGCTCCTGCGCGGAGAGGCTGCGCAGGTACTCGTTCTCGCCGACCTGCAGGACGCCGAGGCCGAGCAGCGACTGCGGGTGCTCGCCCTTGGGGAAGAGCGGCTGCGAAGGATCGGTGAGGTTGATCTCGGGCGAAGCGAGCAGCTCGACCGAGAAGGGGATGCCTTGCGGCGGCGAGGGTGTCGCGCACCTCGGGCGCCCACTCGGGAACGAGGCTCTGCCAGTAGCCGAGGTCGTCGAAGGCCGCCTGCGGGCCGCGGTCCTCGTTGCTTGCCAGCGTGCGCCCGAACAGGAGCCGCTGCGCGTGCGGCTCGTGGACGATGCTCTGCATCGAGACGTCCCACAGGCGCGGGTCGTCCTCGACCCCGACGCCGCTCACGTTCAGCACCCACTGCTCGCGGCCGGCGAACAGGAACGGCAGCTCGAGCTCCTCGAGGGCGGAGGCGAAGGTACCGCCCGAGACGAGCCCCGCACCCTGCAGGATGCCCATCAGCTCGTACTCGCTCTCGGGCAGCGAGCTCGGCATCACGTAGTCGTCGAGGAAGTCGTCCTCGTCCTCCGGGTACAGCCCTTCCTCGTCCTCCGAGTCTGCGGGCTCCTCGTCTCGAGATAGTCGAGCGCTCGCTCGCCCACCACATGCCAAACGCGCTCCGTGCCCGACGGGGCGGGTGCGCGCGAGAACGTGATGACAGCGCCGTCTTCACCATCCGAGCTCGGCGCGGCGCCTGCCGGACCGGCGAAGACAGCCCAGGCGACGAGCGAAAGCGCAATGGCCGACGTTCGGAATGGTCTCATCGTCTCTCCTGTCTCTCCTGTCTCATTAGGGGGCTTTCCACCATTTCCGGGTCGGCGCCGGGCGCCCAGCCCTCGACCCTCGTTCGAGTGAGGGCCCCGGCGCCGCGGGCTCAGGAACGGCTCGACGAGCGCCATCGGTGGCCAAGCTGTGCCGTCAGCGGGCCGCGCGAGGCCGACGGCCGGACGCGAGCTTCGTCGAACCGGGAGCTCGAGCTCGGACTTGACGTCGTAGCGGCGAGCAGTGTCGTCGGGCGGTGCGGATCGCCCGCTACATCCTCTCCGCCTGGGCGAGGACGATCGCGGAGGTCCGCAGGTCCCGCCGAGGAGGCCTCGCCGGAGCTCGTCCGGAGAGGCGACTCGATAGGTGAAGGAAACGGTCTCGTAGCCGGCGGCCTTCTCCCAGCCCGCCGCCTCGAACGCGTTGAACGCGTCCGCGTCGACCGTGCGCTCGTCAGTGCAGCGTGATCGTACGCTCCCGATGTACACACGGCTCGAGGCGGGCAGCGGGCTGGAGCGGTGTAGGGGCGCATTCCACGGGCGCGGTACCGCCATGAGGCGGCAACGTCTCATGCGGCGGTGCGGCGGGCCGGATGAGATCCGGCCCCTACATCGGCCGTGCGGGCTGCGGGACCGGTTCCCTCACGGCCCGTGGGGTTGCGGATCGGCTGGGTGGCCGGCGTGAGATCCGTGTAGGGGCCGCATCTCATGCGGCCCGGTCGCGGCCGTGAGGCCGTGACGTCTCGTGAAGCCTGGCGGGCCGGATGAGACCCAGCTCCTACGAGTCCCGCCGAAACGACGGGAGCCGGCCCAGAGAGCCGGCTCCCGTCCTAGCGACGTCGTGTGACGTCGGCTACGTCTCGCAGTTGACTGCGGTGTCTCCGTTACCGAAGCCGGGCGCGCCGGGCTGGCACCTGTCGGTGCCGGGCCCGCCGTTCATGTCGTCCTGGCTGCGTTGCCCGACAGGAAGTCGTTGCCTCTGCCGCCGCCCAGGAAGTCAGCACCTGGGCCGCCCTGCAGACGGTCATTGCCTGTCTGGCCGCGGATGGCGTCGTTGCCCGAGCCGCCGGAAACGTTGTCGTTACCACCGTTGCCGTTGAGCTCGTCAACACCCGCACTACCGTTGACACGGTCATCGCCGCCGCGCCCGTTCATCGTGTCGTTACCGCCACGACCATTGAGCACGTTGGCGCTCGCGTTGCCGTTGATCACATCGGCACCGCGGGAACCGTTCACGTTGACGACGTCGGCCAGGGTGTCGTTGCCCTCGCCACTGGCCACATTGCTGGTCAGATTGACGTTGACACCGCTGGGGGCAGACGCGAAGTCAGCCGTGTTGGTGCCGGCACCACCGAGGAACTGGTCGTTACCCAGCACCACCGTTCAACGTGTCGTCACCGTCGCCACCATCGAGCCGATCGACACCGCCCTCACCCGACAAGGTGTCATTGCCGGCATTGCCCGTCAGCACGTTGGCAGCCTGATCATGACCACCCTCACCCCGATCACCCACGAGCACGTCGTTCCCAGAACCACCCGTCAGGTTCTCGAGCGCAAAGGTATCCCGCGCCTCATTACCTGCGGTGGGCTCTGGATCGCCGCCGACCTCCGGGTCGAACACGTCGTCGCCGGTGCTCTGGAAGAAGAAGAACGTGATGGGGCTCACGGGCGGGACCTCACCCAGCGGGGCGAAGACGATCGAGCCCCGGAAGCCCTGCCGTGCAGGTTGGCCCCCGACGCCAACCAGGACGTCGATCGAGCCGCCGAGCTCTTGCCGCTGCTCCTCGGTGCAGCCTGCGGGGCCGTTGTTGAAAACGTCGGCCCAGGTGTTGTCGCCTTCGCCGGCCTCTCCGTCATTGGAGTTGCCGTCGTTGGTGACGGTGAGGTCGCCGGAGCGCTGGCTGCCGTCGTACTCGTCAGCACCGGCGTCGCCCTCGTAGGCGTCCGAGCCCTGCGGAGCGGAACCGATGTGCATGATGTCGTTTCCTGCACCGCCCTCGGCCTGGTCGTTACCGGCATTGTCGGTGAACTCGTTGTCCGACTGGTTGTTGATGTAGTCGGCCGAGAGCAGGTCGTTACCGGAACCCGACAGGACGTTCTCCGTGGTTGCGAACACGTCGTCGCACTCGTTGGAGACGCCGTCGAAGTTCGTGTCGGCGCCGTCGTTGAACCAGCTGATCAGACCCAGGTTGACGACCGTGCGGTTGTCGCGTGCGCTGTAGTCGACCACGTCGTCCGCACCAGGACCGCCGTCCAACGCGTCGGCGCCGTTACCGAAGATGCCGGTAGCGGCCGAGACAAGCGACCCATCGGCCGCCAGCGAGACGAAGTTCTCGTTCAGGACGTCGTTGCCCTCGTTGCCGAGCACGCAGTCATGACCCGCGTTGCCGGCCAGGATGTCATCACCCGGGCCACCGGCGAACGCGTTGTTCGCCTGGTTGCCGATGATCGTGTCGTTGCCGGCCGAGCCGACCACGCCCTCCACACCGGAGACGAAGTCGTTCGGCGAAGGAGCAATCGAGATCGTGCCGTCGGTGCGGCTGAACACGATCGTGTAGGGGCCCGCGTCGGCGCTGAGATCGATCAGGTCACCGAGCAAGCCGCCCGTGAACAGCTCGTACTCGCCGGCAGCCTCGTTCTCCAGGCAGCCCACCGGATTCGACGGCCCGTTGCCCTGGATCTGATCCACACCAGGGCCACCGATGAGCACGTCACCGCACTCGCTGCCCTGGAGGTGGTCATCGCCGCTGCCGCCGTCGAGCGTGATATGCGGCGACTGGTCGTCGAGGATTTGGATGCCGGGGGTCACCGGGTCCGTGTCGACGCAGAATTGCCCTGCCGGCACACCGGTGCCGTTGCCGCCCTTGGCGGACAGGTCGTCGTTGCCGCCCAGGCCGTTGACCGTGATGTTCTCGATGCTCTCGCCGCCAAAGACGATGCTGCCCGCGGCCGGGCCGTCATCGAGGATGTCGGCATCGCCGTCGGCCGGGAACGAGTTCATGTTGACCAGGGTGCCGCCGAGCGTGGGACCGTTCGACCCCGCCGTTACACCAGGCGGCGCCGCCGGTAATGGGCCGGCGATGGCCTCGTCCCAGACCGCGCCGGGAGGACCCTCGCCGATCCGCACGGCTCCGGCGACCTGGATGTCGTTGATCACGAGCGTGTCGCTGTCGCCGTACAGCGGCGGCGTGATGTCATCGCCGAGGTTGACCAGCCACTCGATCTCGTTGATCCCGTTGGCTTCCGGCGTCAGGCCGGGCTCGAAGCGCCCGCCGGTGGCGTTGTCGATGATCAGCGTCTCGTCCTGCACGCCGTCTGGCTCGTCTTCGGAGACGGGCACGGTGAGGCCGACGTCGCTGCCGAAGACGGCGATCAGGTCGACGTTCGAAGTCGTGCCGCCGCAGTCGATGCTGCCGCCGGCGCCGGTCGCCGTGATCGCGTCTCCGGCTCCGACGGTCATCGTGACGGTCTCGCCCGGGTTCAATATGACCGTCGTCACGGCGGCGGTCGTCGAGCAGCTGAGCGCGAACGCGTTCCCCGCGCCGCCCAGTGCGAGGAGCAGCCCCAGCGCCGTGCCCAGCAGCACGAGCGCGCGACCGGCGGGGCGGCGTCGGGCTCGCACGCCTCGCGCTTCCGTTTTCCAAGGCGATTTGGCGCGCATTCCCCCTCCTTCTTGCATGCTCTTCGCGTCGATTCGCGTCGGTCAACCCCCACCGATCCACGCTGCGGGCCACAAGGTCGCGACCGGGGAACTCTACGCCACCGGGCGGCGGGTACGAGAACATCCGGAAGAAAGAGAGCCGGCCCCTTTCGGGGCCGGCTCCTTGCGATGACGCGTGAGCGTCGTCGCTGACCTACGCGGGAGGTGTTAGCTCTCGCAGTTGACCGCGGTGTCTCCGTTACCGAAGCCGGGCGAGCCGGGCTGGCACCTGTCGGTGCCGGGCCCGCCGTTCATGTCGTCGGGGTTGGCGTTGCCAGAGATGAAGTCGTTGCCTCTGCCGCCGCCCAGGAAGTCACGCCCTGGGCCACCCTGCAGACGGTCGTTCCCTGTCTGGCCACGCACAGCGTCGTTGCCCGAGCCGCCGGAAACGTTGTCGTTCCCACCGTTGCCGTTGAGCTCGTCAACACCCGCACTACCGTTGACACGGTCATCGCCGCCGCGCCCGTTCATCGTGTCGTTACCGCCACGACCATTGAGCACGTTGGCGCTCGCGTTGCCGTTGATCACATCGGCACCGCGGGAACCGTTCACGTTGACGACGTCGGACAGGGTGTCGTTGCCGTCGCCACTGGCCACATTGCTGGTCAGATTGACGTTGACACCGCTGGGGGCCGACGCGAAGTCAGCCGTGTTGGTGCCGGCACCACCAAGGAGCTGGTCGTTACCCGCACCACCGTTGAGCAAGTCGTCACCATCGCCACCATCGAGCCGATCGACGCCGCCCTCACCCGTCAGGGTGTCGTTTCCGGCATTGCCTCTCAGCACGTTGGAGGAGTCGTCACCGGTCAGGTTGTCGTTGCCCGAACCACCCGTCAGATTCTCCAACGCATGGAAGTCGAGCGCCTCGTCACCTGCGGTGGGCTCTCCGGCTCCCGGAGACGGGTCGAAGATGTCGTCACCCGTCGTCTGGAAGAAGAAGAACGTCGCGGGGCCAGTGACCGCATTCGTGGCGCTAACCGAGCCGCCGAGCGTCGCCCGATCGGCCTCGGAGCACCCTGCCGGGCCGTTGTTGAACACGCTGGCCCAGGTGTTGTCGCCCTCGCCGGCCTCTCCGTCGTTGGAGTTGCCGTCGTTGGTGACCGTGAGGTCGCCGGAGCGCTGGCTGCCGTCGTACTCGTCAAGGCCAGCGTCACCTTCGTAGGCATCAGAGCCCTGCGGCGCGGAACCGATATGCATGGTGTCGTTTCCTGCACCGCCCTCGGCCTGGTCGTTACCGGCATTGTCCGTGAACTCGTTGTCCGACTGGTTGTTGATGTAGTCGGCCGAGAGCAGGTCGTTGCCGGCACCCGAGAGCACGTTCTCGGTCGTTGCGAACACGTCGTCGCACTCGTTCGAGATGCCGTCGAAGTTCGGATCGGCACCGTCGTTGAACCAGCTGATCAGACCAAGGTTCACGACCGTCCGGTTCTCGCGGGCGCTGTAGTCGATCACATCGTCCGCACCGGGACCGCCGTCGAGCGCATCCGCGCCGTTACCGAAGGGACCGGTAGCGGCCACGGCGAGCGTGCCGTCCGCGTTGAGCGAGACAGCGTTCTCGTTGAGCATGTCGTTCCCAGTGCCGCCGATCACGCAGTCGTTACCGCCGTTACCGGCGAGGTGATCGTCACCGGGGCCACCGACAATGACGTTGTTCCCGCCGTTGCCGATGATGGTGTCGTTGCCGGCCGAGCCACCTACCGCCTCGACGCCCGAGATGAAGTCGCCGGGAGCGGGGGTGATCGTGATCGTGCCGTTGGCGTTGAACACGATCACGTACGGGCCAGCATCGGCGCTGAGGTCGATGACGTCCCCGAGCAGACCGCCCGTAAACGCCTCGTACTCACCGGACGCCTCGTTCTGTAGACACCCCGCGGGGTTGTTCGGCCCGTTGCCCTGGATCTGATCCACACCTGGGCCGCCGATCAGCAGGTCGCCGCACTCGCTGCCCTGCAGGAAATCGTCACCAGAACCACCGTCGAACGTGATGTCCGGCGACTCGTCGTCGTCCAGGATCCCGTCCGGAGGAGGCGTAATAGCTCCAACCTCTCCGGCGCCCAGATCGAGGCACGCCTGGCCGGCGGTAGCGCCGGTACCGTTGCCGCCCTTGGCCGACAGGTCGTCGTTCCCACCCTGGCCGTTGACGGTAATGGACTCGATGCTCTCGCCGGGGCCGATGTCAACCAGGCCTCCTGGCGTCCCCGCGCACGGGGCCGTTCCGCCGCCGTCGAAGATGTCGGCATCGACGTCGCCTGGGAACGAGTTGAGGTTGATCAGGTTGCCCCCGGGCACTGGCTCCGGCGCAATGCCGGGCAGTAGGATCGTCGCGGGGGGAGCCGGCGGGGTCGCTTCGAGTCCCACCGCGTCGGTATCGAAGACGGAGCCGAGCGCGCCGTCCTCGCCGATGCGTACGGCGCCGGTGGTCTGGATGTCGTTGATCACGAGCGAGTCGTTGTCGTCGAAGCAGTCGATCAACGTCGTGTCAGTGGCCGTATCGGCCTGATCGATGATGTCCTCTCCGAGGTTCACGTACCACTCGATCTCGTTGATCGAGGGAACAACGAAGAGATCCGGCGAGGCACCCGGCTCGAAACGCCCGCCGACACCCTCGTCGATGATGAGCGTCTCGTTGCCGAGGTCGGTGCCGTAGACGGCGATCGTGTCGGTCGTCGTCGTCGTGGCACCGCAGTTGATGCTGCCGCCGGCGCCGGTCGCCGTGATGGCGTCGCCGGCACCCACGCTCATCGTGACGGTCTCGCCCGCGTTCAGCGTGACGACGGTGATGCCGCCGGGACCCGGCGCGGCCGTATTGCAGCTCAGCGCGAACGCGTTGCCCGCGCCGAGCGTGAGGAAGAGCCCGAATGCGGCCGCAACGACCGCAAGCAGTGGCAAACGCCTGCTCCTCCGTTTCGTAGATGTACTCATATCACCCCTCCCAATCGGTTGACACCCCTCTTTGCCAGAGAGGGCGTAGGTCAGCGGCGGACGCTACCACCCCGAGCGGACGAGGGCAAGCCGTGTGGGGCGTGAGTTAACACCCTCCTTACGGCTCGATCTCGCCGGCAGGCCCGTGCTCGGGTGCCCGTCGCTAGGATCATGGCCCGGTGCAGACGCTCCGCCGGACGCCTCTCCATGTGCGACACGCTGAAGCCGGCGCGCGCCTCGTCCCGTTCGCCGGGTGGGAGCTGCCAGTGCAGTTCACCTCGATCGCCGAGGAGCATCTGGCCGTGCGCGGGCGCGCGGGCGTGTTCGACGTGTCGCATATGGGCCAACTCGAAGTTCTCGGTCCCGGGGCGTTTCCCTACTTGCAGCACCGGCTCTCGAACGATCTCGACAAGCTCGCCCCGGGGGGTGCGCAGTACACGCTGCTGACGAACGATCGCGGTGGGGTGATCGACGACCTGATCGCCTACCGGCGCGAGGACGGCTACCTGCTCGTCGTCAACGCTGCGAACGTGCAGTGGGACGCAGCCGTGCTCGAGGAGGCCCGCGACGTGTCGGCCGACTGGGCGATGCTGGCGGTGCAGGGGCCCGCTGCGCTGGAGCTGCTCGGCACGGACATCGCGCCGTTCGCGTTCCGCGAGGACGAGGTGCTCGGCATCCGTTGCGTCGTCTGCGGGACCGGATACACGGGCGAGCGCGGGTGCGAGCTGCTCTGCGCACCCGCCGACGCCGTGGCGCTGTGGGACCGCGTGCTCGAGCGCGGCGTCGCTCCCTGCGGGCTCGGCGCCCGCGACACGCTCCGGCTCGAGGCGTGCTACCCGCTGCACGGGCAGGACCTCACCGAGGAGCGAACGCCGATCGAGGCCGGGCTCGGCTGGGCCTGCGCGCTCGCGAAGGAGTTCCCCGGTGCGGAGACGCTGCGTCGCCAGCGCGACGAGGGCCCGGCCGAGCGGCTGGTGGCGTTCGCCATGGAGGAGAAGGCGATCCCGCGCGCGGGCATGGTCGTGCACGAAGGCGGCGAGGTGACGTCGGGCGGATGGTCGCCGAGCCTCGACCGCGGCATCGGGCTCGCCTACGTGCCGGCGGTGCTCGCCGATGTCGGTACGCCTCTGACGATCGACGTGCGCGGCCGGCCGCGAGCCGCCCGAGTCGTCGAGAAGCCGTTCTACCGACGAAAGGAGAACGAGAAGTGACGGAGGAGAGCTACCCCGCCGAGCTCCGCTACCACCCCGAGCACGACTGGGCGCGCATCGAAGGGGACGAGGCCGTGCTCGGCATCACCTGGCACGCCCAGGACGCGCTGGGCGAGCTCGTGCACTACGAGCCGCCGGAGCCCGGCCAGTCGATCGCGAAGGATCAGAGCTACGGCGAGGTCGAGTCGGTGAAGGCCGTCTCCGATCTCGTCTCGCCGCTCTCGGGCGAGGTGCTCGAGGTCAACCAGGAGGTCGTGGACGCGCCCGAGCTCGTCAACGACGATCCCTACGGACGGGGCTGGCTCGTGCGGATCCGGCTCGCCGATGCCGCCGAGGTCGGCGACCTGCTCGACGCCGACGCCTACCGCGCGCTGCTCGCCGACGCCTGATGGCCCGCAGTCTCGACGAGCCGGGAACGCACCCCTACCTCTCGCTCACCGACGCCGACCGCCGCGAGATGCTGGCTGCGATCGGCGTCGAGACCGTCGAGGAGCTCTTCCGGGACATCCCTGCCGGCGTGCGGTTCGGCGGGCAGCTCGACCTCGAGCCGGCGCTGTCCGAGCTCGAGCTCGTGCGCGAGCTGGGAGCGCTCGCCGCACGGAACGTCGCGGTGGGGGACGAGCTCTCGTTCCTCGGCGCCGGGATCTACGACCACCACGTGCCCGCCGTCGTCGACGCGGTGCTCGCCCGCGGCGAGCTGCTCACCGCGTACACGCCCTACCAGCCGGAGATGAGCCAGGGCGTGCTCCAGGCGATCTTCGAGTACCAGACCGCGATCTGCGAGCTCACGGGCATGGAGGTCTCGAACGCCTCGGGCTACGACGGGACCACGGTGGCGGCGGACGCCTGCTACATGGCGAAGCACCTGACCGGGCGCACGAAGATCGTCGTTGCCGAGACGCTGAGCCCGGAGGTGCGCGCGGTGGTGTCGACCTACGCGGTCGGGTTCGGGATGGAGGTCGAGACCGTTCCGCACCGCGGCGGCACGATCGACCCCGCCGAGCTGGGCGCGGCGGCGGAGGGAGCCGCGATCGTCCTCTTCCAGCAGCCGAGCTTCCTCGGCTGCCTCGAGCCCGCGCCCGAGCTGGCGGCCGCGGCCGAGGCGGCGGGTGCGCTGGCGTGCGCCCACGTCGACCCGCTCTCGCTCGGCGTGCTGGAGGCGCCAGGAGCCTACGGCTGCGCCATCGCGATCGGGGAGGGGCAGCCGGCGGGAAACCACCTCGCCTTCGGGGGGCCGCACTACGGGTTCCTCGCCTCGCGCGAGACGCTGATGCGCAGGCTGCCCGGCCGCATCGTGGGCGAGACGGTGGACGGCCAGGGCCGGCGCGGCTTCGTCCTCACCCTGCAGACGCGCGAGCAGCACATCCGGCGGGAGAAGGCCACCTCGAACATCACGACGAACCAGACGCTGCTCGCCCTCGCCGGCCTCGTCTACCTCTCCTGGCTCGGCCCGACCGGGCTGGCAGAGCTGGGTGAGACGTGCCTCGCGCTGGCCGGCCGGGCGAGGGAGCGCCTCGCGGAGGCCGGCTTCCCGCCGGCGTTCGACCGACCGCACTTCAAGGAGGTCGCCGTCCGGCTGCCCCGCCCCGCCGGAGAGGTAATCCCGCGCGCGCGTACGCGAGGGATCCACCCGGCTACGCGCTCGGCAGGGACTACCCGGGCCTCGAGGACGTCCTGCTCGTCTGCCTGACGGAGAAGCGCACGCCGGCCGAGATCGACCGCCTCGTCGAGGTGCTCCGCGAGGTGACCGCGTGAGCACGGTTGGAGGTACGGCCCCACCCTGGGAGGGGGGAAACCCGCCTCCCGCTCACCAGGGTAGCCGTGAGAAACCCGCGGCTCTGTGCCGGATCGTGTCGATTCGTGCGCGAGACGGTGTCACTTTCGTGCCCAAGCTCGACCAGTCTGGGGCAGAGATGAAGCTGAGGCTGACGTGAAGCTCCTCTACGAGAAGTCCAGGCCGGGCCGGCGGGGGGCGACGTTCCCGCGGCACGACCTCCCCCCGGCGGAGGTCCCGAACGAGCTCCGCCGGCGGCAACCTCCACGGCTTCCGGAGCTTTCGGAGCCGGAGCTGCTGCGCCACTTCACGGAGCTCTCCTCCCGCAACTTCGGCGTCGACACGGGCTTCTACCCGCTCGGCTCCTGCACCATGAAGCACAACCCGAGGGTCAACGAGCTGCTGGCCGCGCTGCCGGGATTCCGCGATCTTCACCCTCACCAGGAGATCGAGGGTTGTCAGGGAGCCCTCGAGCTGATGTGGAGACTCGAGCGCTCCCTCGCTGCAGTGGCGGGCCTCGACGCCGTCACGCTGCAACCTGCCGCGGGGTCGCAGGGGGAGCTTCTGGGGCTGCTCCTGCTGCGCGCCTACTTCGCCGAGCGGGGCGAGGAGCGCACCGAGATCATCGTCCCCGACACCGCTCACGGCACGAACCCGGCCAGCGTGACGATGGCCGGGTTCACGCTCGTCGGCGTCGCGACGGACGCGCGTGGAAACGTCGACCTCGCGGATCTTCGGCAGCGGGTCTCGGAACGGACGGCCGGCCTGATGCTCACGAACCCCTCGACGCTCGGGCTCTTCGACGAGGGCATCGAGGAGGTGACGAGCGTCGTCCACCAGGCCGGGGGCCTCTGCTACTACGACGGCGCCAACCTCAATGCGGTGTGCGGGATCTCACGGCCGGGCGACATGGGCTTCGACGTCGTTCACATCAACCTCCACAAGACGTTTAGCCAGCCGCACGGCGGGGGCGGGCCAGGCGGCGGCCCGATCGCGGTCCGGGCGCCGCTCGAGCCGTACCTGCCGGTGCCCGTCCTCGTGCGCCGGGACGATGGGACGTTCGACCTCGAGCGCGACCGGCCGCGCTCCGTGGGGAAGGTGCGAGGCTTCGCCGGGCCCTTTGGCGTCTTCGTGCGCTCCTACGCCTTCATCCGCTCCTACGGGCCGGCCCTGCGTGGCATGTCCGAGGCCGCCGTGCTGAACGCCAACTACCTGCTCGCCCGCCTCAGAGACGCCTACGATCTCCCCTACGACCGGCTGTGCATGCACGAGCTCGTCCTCAGCGCGCGCAGCCTCAAGCGCGAGCGCGGCGTCTCCGCGCTGGACGTCGCCAAGCGGCTGATGGACTTCGGCTTCCATCCGCCGACCATCTACTTCCCGCTCGTCGTGCCGGAGGCGCTCATGATCGAGCCGACCGAGACGGAAGCGAAGGAGACCCTGGACGCGTTCGTCGACGCGATGCTCGCGATCGCGCAGGAGGCCGCCACCGACCCGGCGGTGCTCCACGACGCGCCGCACTCGCGCCCGGTCGGTCGGCTCGACGAGGTCCGCGCGGTCAAGCAGCCGCTCGTGCGCTACCGCTTCGAGGAGCATCCGAGCTCGGAGTGACCGCGCGCCGTCCGGAAGCTCGGCTCGCGGTCGGCTTGCATCTCGCGCTCGGGTGCCGATACTGAGACTGAGCCGGGGCAGCCGGAGCGCCGGCCCGCCACCGGCTTCGCAGCATGAGAGCCAACTACGTCGACACCGACTTCCGGCGGGCGATGGACATCGTCGGCGCCGCGTTCCAGCCGAAGGAGCTGGCGCAGGGGATCGGTGTCGACTGGGACTACCTCGCCTGGCTCGGAATCGGTGTCGCCGAGGAGGTGCTCGGCTCGCTCACCGAGCGGCTCGACGCCGTCGCCAACGGCGCCGAGGCGTTCACGGCCGGCTTCCTCGTCGGCGCCTACCTCCCGCAAGGCGCGCGCGTGGGCGGGCGGGGCGACACGGTGGCATGGGCGGTGGAGCGCGTCCGCGAGCGCGGGCGCCACGCGGTCATCGCGGACTACTGCGACCTCGACACGGTCGCTCGCTTCGAGCAGGTCTACGCGGAAGCGCTCGTCGACGGAGTCGACCTGCCCGAGGTCGAGCGCAGCGAGCTGCAGGGGCCTGTCACGATCCTGTTCGAGTCGGGCCTCGCGACGGGCCTCGCCCTGGGCGAGGACTGACGCTCAGGCGCGCGTCGCGGCGATCGGGGAGCCGGCGGCTCGGCTACGAGGCGCGGCGGCGAGCTGCCCGCAGGCGGCGGCGATGTCGCGGCCTCGCGTGAGCCGTACGGTGGCGCCGAGGCCGGCGCGCTCGAGCGGCCGGCGGAACGCCTCGATCGCCCCGGGCGAAGAGCCCTCGAAGACGCCCGTCGGGTTGTACGGGATCAGGTTGACCTTGTAGACGCGCGGGTCGAGGAGCGCGGCGAGCGCGCGCGCCTGCTCGGGCCGGTCGTTGACCCCCGCGAGCATCACGTACTCGACGAAGACCTTGCGCCGGCGGCGCTCGTGGTAGCGCTCGCAGGCGGCGAGCACGTCGGCGAGCGGGTAGCGGTCGTTCACGGGCATGAGTCGTGAGCGCAGCGCGTCGTCGGGCGCGTGCAGGGAGAGCGCGAGCCGCACGGGCAGGTCGATCTCCGTGAAGCGCTCGAGACCCGGGAGCCAGCCGACCGTCGAGATGGCGGTGCGCCGGTGCGTGACGCCGAGCTCGGGGAGGCGCCGGCACGCCTCGATCACGGCATCCAGGTTCATCATCGGCTCACCCATCCCCATGAAGACACAGTGGTCGATGGGCTCGAGGCGGCGGAAGTGGAGCGCCTGGTCGAGAAGCTCGGACGCGGTCAGGTTGCGACCGAAGCGCATGCTTCCGGTGGCGCAGAACGTGCAGGTGAGCGGGCAGCCGGACTGCGCGGACAGGCAGATCGAGCGGCGACCGTCCCGGTAGCGCATGAGCACCGCCTCCACGGGATGGCCGTCGACCGTTCGCAGCAGCGCCTTGACCGTGCCGTCGCGCGCCTGTGCCTCGCGCTCGAGCGAGAGCGTCGAGAAGGGAACAGCAAGCGCGAGCTCGGCCCGCAGCGCCGTGGGCAGCGTCGTGATCGACTCGTAGTCGGGCGCGCCGGCGGCGGTCGCCGTCCAGACCTGGGTCTTGCGGTAGGCGGGCTCGCCGCGCAGGGCGAGCGTACGCTCGAGCAGCGCGAGGTCCACCTCCACACAGTAGACGTGCAGGCCGCGAGCACCGTTGGCGGGTGCACGCGGTCCTACGCGGAGCTGATCGGCACGGCGGCGGTTGACGATCCTGCCGCTGCCGTGAGGGCTCCACGTCGTCCAGTACACGTACTCGTCGACGGTGAGGTATGGGTACGGGTAGCCCTCGTACACCTCGACGCGGCCCTCTCCGCGGATGAGCTCGTGGAACGCGAGGAAGTCGGGGCCGCCGGCAGTGCTCTCGAGGATGTATTCGTGCGGGTTGTCCGGCATCGTGGCCGCGAAGCGCCACTCGACCCCGGCGATGAAGGCGCGAGGGTCGAACGAGCTCATGGGCTGCTCTGTGGACGTGGCCCGGCTACCGGTCGCCGGCGAAGAAGAACGCGATCGCGATTCCGACGTAGACGGCGATCAGGATGGCGCCACGCAGCCGGCTCGAGCGGCCGTCGTGGAGCAGTATTGCGACGAACGCGGTCGAGCCGATGAGAGCCCCCATCTCCACGGGCCGGAAGGAGAGCGGCAGCGCCGGCGAGACGGCCCAGGAGAGGAGCTGGACCGCCGGGATGAGGAAGACCGCCACCTGGGCGCTCGAGGCGAGCGCGATCTCGGCCGCGAGCTTGATCTTGCCGCGCGCCGCCACGATGACGGCGCCGCCGTGCTCGGCCGCGTTGCCGACGATGGCGACGATGATCGCCGCCACGAAGAAGTCGGAGAGGCCGACCTCCTCGGCGAAGGTGTCGATGGTCGAGGTGAGCATCTCCGCGACCACAGCCGTGACGGCCGTCGCGACCGCGAGCACGCCCAGTGACAGCCTGAGTGACCAGGCCGCCATGTGCGCCGGCTCGTCCGAGGTGTGGTGCAGCTCCTTGTGGCGGCGCAGCGAGTACCACGTCACGCCGACGTAGAGGAGCAGCAGCACGATCGACACGGGGAGAGACAGAACCGCGAGCGAGTGGCGCTCGGGGTCGCCCTCCCAGCTGGGCACCGCGGGGATGAGCAGCAGCAGGCTGGCGGTCATGACGAGACTGAGGGAGACGAGACTCGACCAGCGGTCGAGCTCCCCCTTGCCCCCGAAGAGAAGCGAGAAGCCGAGGACGAGCAGGAGGTTGCCGATCACGCTCCCCGAGAGCGAGCCCCGGACGACCTCGGGGAGGCCCTCGGCGACCGCGAAGAGAGCGATGATCAGCTCGGGCGCGTTGCCGAAGCTCGCGTTGAGGAAGCCGCCGATCCCGGGGCCTGTGTGATGGGCGGCGTGCTCGGTCGCCTCGCCGATGAGCCACGCCAGCGGGATGAGGGCCGCGGCGGAAAGGACGAAGACGAGGACATCGCCGCCTCCCGCACGATGGACGGCGAACGCGATCGGGGCGATGACGAGCGAGCACCAGAGGATGCGGCGGGCCATCGCGCGCTGAGCCTACCCGAGCGGCCGGAGCCGGACGCCGGGAGCCTCCGCGCGTTACCACGCCGCCGCCATTTGTCAAGTCTTGCGCTGGACGACGAGGTCGCTCAAAATCGGCTCGTAGATGGAGCGGGCCAGGCGGAAGCACGCGTTCACGGCGGAGCTGCCGCTGCGTCCGCAGGACGAGACCGAGTGCCGCCGCTGCCGAGTCCATTGCGACAAGGTCGTGTATCCCGGCGCCTGCCTCGAGCGTGCCTGCCCGTTCGTCTACGCCTACGAGGAGTGGGGTCGCACCTACATCGGCTGCATGCAGAAGGTGTACGACGTCGAGATCGACCTCGCCGTGCTGAGCTCGGCCCAGGGGCGACGTGATGGATTCGGAGCGGTCAAGGCACGGCGTCAGCCGCTGCCGATGTGCCGGTCCGAGGTCATCCGCTGTTACGACACGCGCGAGGACGAGCTCGGCTGCCTCAACCCGGAGTTCCACGAGCTCTCGCAGGGCATGCCGCCCTTCCGCGTGATCGCCGCCGTCGAGGAGCACTAAGGGCCTCCCGCGTCATTCGACGGCGTAGACGAAGAGCTACCCCTCACCAACGGGCCGGATGAGATCCGGCCTACGGGTGCCCGCGGCCGGGTCTGCGATCAGGCCGACGGCGAGAGGGTGTAGGGCCGGGCTCCCTAGGCGCGCCGCAGCTCGATGCTGAAGATCGCGCCGCCGCCGTCGCGCGCGGCCAGGGCGAGCTCCCCGCCCATCGCCTCCGTCAGCTCGCGGGCGAGGTAGAGGCCGAGGCCGCTGCCGCCCGGCGGAGCGCCGGCCAGTCGCTCGAACGGCTCGAAGATCCGGTCGCGATCCTCGAGAGCGATACCGGGGCCGCGATCGGCCACCTCGACCCGTACCACGTTCCGGGGTACCGCGACCGATACCTCGGCGGTGCCGCCGCCGTGGCGCAGTGCGTTCTGGACGAGGTTCGCGACCACCTGCTCGAGCCGGCCCGGATCGGCGAGGGCAGGGGGCACCGCGCCCGTGACGTCGAGCTCGATGGACGCCTCGGGCGCCGCGGCTCGCGCAGCCTCGACCGCGCGCCGCACGGTGGCGACGACGTCGCACGGGCGGGGCTCGACGCTCCGCCCGGAACCCGTCCCGCGAGCGGCCGCGAGCAGGTCGTCGGTGAGCCTGGCGAGCTGGTCTCCGGCCGACGCGATGACCCCGAGCAGCCGCTCGCGGGTCTCCGGCTTCACGACGTCCCAGTCGCGGCGCAGCGCCGTCGCCGCACCCCGGATTGCCGCGATCGGCGTCTTCAGCTCATGCGCGGCCGATGCGAGCAGCTCGCGATCGTCCGCGCGGGCCACCCGATCCTGAGCCCGGCGGTGCATCTGAGACGCCTTTCACCGAGATGCTCGGGTACGTCCCCGTACCCGAGCGCCTCGGCAACCGCTGTGGGAAGGAGGTTGTGGATCGAGCGGAAGATGGACATTAGCACGGATTTCGTCGAAATGCGGCGGGATGAGAACCTCTTTCCCACAGGGCCTGTGGAGCACTTTGCCGGGGAGTCTAGAGGTGCGAGCCGCGGTCATCGGGCACGGCCGGCGCGGCGGCCCCGACGTAGCTCCTTGAGCCGGCGAACTTGATCGGCGTCGGGCCCGTGCCCGTCCTGCCCGGGCGTCTCGAGCAGCTGTGGGAGCCCGCGCAGGCGCGGATGCCCGACGAACGTGGCCAGGCCGCGTCCGATCACGCCCTCGCCGAGGTTGGCATGCCGGTCGCGGTTCGAGCCGAGCGGCACCGCCGCCTCGTTGACGTGGACGGCGCGTAGTCGCTCGAGGCCGATCCGCTCGTCCACCTCCGCGAGGAGCGCGTCAACCGCGGCGCGGTCCGAGACGTCCACCCCGGAGACCCACAGGTGGCAGCTGTCGAGACAGAGCCCGAGCCCGGGCGGGCTGCCGAGGGCGTCGACGATGGCGGCAAGCTCGGAGATCGAGCGGCCCATCGTGCCGCCCTCCCCGGCGGAGTTCTCGAGCAGCAGCCAGATGTCGCCACCGGCGTGGTCGAGCGCGCGCGCGAGGGCGGGCACGGCGCGGTCGCGCCCGGCCTCGAAGCCGGCGCCGAGGTGCGAGCCGACGTGGAGGACGACGTCGGCCTCGATCGCGCGGGCGACGTCGACTGTCGCGAGGAGCGCCGTGACGGACTTCTCGTAGAGCTCGTCGTCCGGCGATCCCAGGTTGATCAGGTAGAGGGCATGGCAGAGGGCGTAGCCGACCCGAGCCTCCCGCCGGCGCTCGCGGAAGCGCTCGAGGCTCGCCGCATCGTGCGCGGTGGGACGCCACATGCGCGGGCTCTGCGTGAAGAGCTGCAGGGCGTTGCCGCCGATGGCCTCGATCCGGTCGATCGCCGTGTAGATCCCACCCGCGCTCGAGACGTGTCCGCCGATCAGCACGCGGCAACCCTATCCGGCGATCCCCTACGCCAGACGGGCCGGATATATCCGGCCCCTACGGAAACAGGCGAGCCGCGCCGCGTATATTCCGCGCGCGCCGGAGGCGGGTGACCAGGCGCCCGGATCGGGTGTAGGGGCCGGATATATCCGGCCCGCGTCGTCTGGAGAAGAGCGTGCCCTGCGGATCGGGGTGTAGGGGCCGGATCTCATCCGGCCCGAACGGTCTGTGGGGCGGCGCCGCTCCTACTCGTCGTCTAGCTTGAAGTCGACCGTCGTGTCAGGGGTCGCAACTGCGACCGAGCCGTAGAGCGGTCAGCGGTCTTTGAACATCTGGACGAGCTGACCCGCCTGCTCGCGCGTGAGGCCCCGGAAGCCGAGCTCGAGGTGGGCGCTGTCGAGCACGGGGATGCCGCCGAGCGGCTGTGCGGTGTCGCGAGAGGCCTCCATCGTCGCCCGCACGTGCTCCAGCGGGAGCTCCTCGGCCCGCGCGAGGCGCTCGATCATCAGCACGGCGCAGGTGGTGATGCCGGCGAGGAAGAGCTCGCCCGCCCCGGGCTCCTCGCCCGGGCCGTTGTACGGCGCGACCGCGTAGTCGTCGACGACGAAGTTGTTCGTGCGGATGCGGGCGAGCGCCCGCCCCGGCATGCCGCTCGACGCGGTCTCCGCCTCCCAGGTCAGGACGTTTGCCATCGACCCTCCCATCGTCGAACGCGCGTGGGCAGGCCGTAGCATAGCCTCCGTGTCCGTCCGGGTCCGCATGGCGCCGAGCCCGACCGGGCTCCTCCACATCGGGGGTGTCCGAACCTTCCTCTTCAACTGGCTGTTCGCGCGCGGGCGCGACGGCGCCTGCCTGCTGCGCATCGAGAACACGGACACGAGCAGGGAGGTCGCGGAGTCGGTCGGGCAGATCGAGCGCTCGCTCGCCTGGCTCGGGATCGACTGGGACGGGCCTACGACCTTTCAGCTCGACCGCATCGGGCGTGCGCAGGAGGAGGCCCGCCGCCTGCTCTCGGAGGGCTCTGCCTACGAGGACGAGGGCGCGATCCGGATCCGCATGCCCGACGAGGGCGTGACTGGCTGGGACGACGCGGTCAAGGGCCGCATCGAGTTCCCGAGCGAGCAGCTCGAGGATCTCGTGCTCGTACGCTCCGACGGCCGCCCGACCTACAACTTCGCCTCGCCGCTCGAGGATTGGCTGGACGGCATCACGCACGTCATCCGCGGCGACGACCACGTCTCGAACACCCCGAAGCAGATCCACGTGCTGCGCGCGCTCGGCGCCGAGCCGCCCGTCTACGCGCACGTGCCCAACGTGTTCGGCCTCGACGGCAAGAAGCTCTCGAAGCGGCACGGCGCCGTGTCGGTCGACGAGTTTCGCGAGGCCGGCTACGTTGCGCCGGCGCTCCTGAACTTCCTCGCCCTGCTCGGCTGGAGCTACGACGACAAGACCACGGTGATGTCGAGGGGCGAGCTCGTCGAGCGCTTCTCGCTCGAGCGGGTGGGCACGAGCCCGGCGACGTTCGACTATGCGAAGCTCGACTGGCTCAACGGCGTCTACCTGCGCGACATGCCGCCGGACGAGTACGCGGAAACGCTCGCCGCCTACCTGCGCGAGCAGGGCCACGCCTGGGACGAGGCGAGAATCAGGGAGGCCGCGCCGCTCGTCCAGGACAAGATCGCGCGCCTGGGAGAGTTCCCCGCCTTTGCCGGCTTCCTCTTCGAGCCCGTGACGCCCGAGCCGCTCGACGGCGCGGGACCCGTGCTGCGCGAGATCCGTGGCCGGCTCGCGACCGTCGAGCCGTTCGAGCCGGGCGCCATCGAGGCCGAGCTGCGAGCCGCCTGCGAGGCGCTCGGGCTCAAGCCGCGCGAGGCGTTCCAGCCGGTCCGGCTGGCGGTGACGGGGTCGAAGATCTCTCCCGGTCTCTTCGAGTCGATCGCTCTGCTCGGCCGCGACGAATCGCTCGCACGCCTGGACGCCGCGCTGGCCCGGACGTCCTGAGCCTGCGCCGTCCGTTAGGTAAGCCGCAGCCGCGCACACGAGGGCGCGCTCTTGTTCCCGGCCGGGTCGAAGCCCTCGACGCAGAAGCGGAAGATCCCGTCGAGGCGCGCCGGCGCGCGCCAGCCGACGCTGTAGACGACCCCGCGCTCGGCTCTCCCCAGCGCGGTCGTGAAGCGGGCGATCCTTCGGCTGCCCGAGTACACGGTGATGCGCTCCCGGGTCCTCGCTGCGACGGCGTCGTAAATCGTGTACTTCAGCCTGACGACGGTGCCGCCGGCGCCCGAGCTGGCGATGGCTCTGACGATCGGCGGCCCATCGCTCCCCCCGGCGCGGAAGCGGCGGTCGGGGCCGACGGCGACGCCGGCGCCGCTCTGCACGATGACCCTGTAGTGGTAGACCCTGCCCGGCGTGAGACCCTCGAGGGCGAGCGTCACCGGCACGGCGCCCGCGAGCCCCGCATAGCCGGCGACGACGCTTCCGTAGCCGGATGTGGAGCCGAACTCGACGATCATGTTCGTCGCCAGCCCGTGCGGGTTGACGCTCGCGGTGATCTCGGCAGAGCGCGGGCCGGTGAGGCGGTGGCTCACCGCGCCAGTGGTCGGCGGGCCGACCGGTGCCTCGGCGTCATCGACGAGGGCGGCGGCGATGTCCCGCTGGTAGCGGGTGAGTCGCGTGTAGACGCCCGGCGACAGCGCCAGGGCGCAGCCGTACCCCCAGCTCGCGATGCCGATCTGGAGCGGCAGGCCGAGCTCGTCGTCGAGGAAGATGCCGCCGCCGGAGTCTCCCTGGCACGTGTCGACGCCCCCCTGCGGATATCCCGCGCAGAGCATCGTCGCCGGGAAGAAGCCGCCTCCGAGGGCGTCGATCTGGGCCTTGCACGTGACGTCGTCGACGATCGGCACGGCGGCCTCGAGCAGGATGTCGGAGGTGGGGCCGCCCGAGGCGGTCACGCCCCAGCCGACGATGCCCGCGAGCGCGCCCGCGGCGATGTCGGCCGCGTCCTCAGTGCCCGCGAGCCGGATGCCCTGCACGCCCGCCGGAGCGGGGGCCGTGAGCCGCAGGAGTGCCCAGTCGTCCGATTTGTCGCCGCTCTGCGGCTCGTATGTCCCCCAGTACACGAAGTCGACCTCGCGCACCATCTCCACCGGCACGAGCCCGAGGTCGTGCACGCCGATCTGGGCCTCGACGCCGATCCCGGGCAACAGGTTCCCGTTGTCGTCGGTGACGCAGTGGGCGGTCGTGAGCAGCCAGCGGTGGCCGATCAGCGAAGCGCCGCAGGAGCTGTAGGGCAGGCCGGAGACGAAGATGTCGATATGTGCGGCCCAGGGCCATTCGCCGGGAGTCGCCGGGCCTCCTCCGATGATCGTGGGACGAAAGCGTACGGCCGGAAGGCCGGATGTCCCGACGGCGGCCGCGTTCATTCGCGGGGACTGCCCAGCCATGTCGGGTGCCAGGGGCATGGCGGAGGCGGAGACCGCGGCCAGGAGCGCGACGCACGCGGCGACGATCGGAACGAGCCGCCACGCTGCGCTGGGAACCACCCAGCGAGGCTACGCGCCGGCCGATCGCAGTGTCAAGCGGAACGGTTTGCAACGATGAGGCGATGACGCGTGCCGTCCTTGGAGCCGTCGCGGTCGCGGCCGGCGTGCTGCTCGGCGCCGGCTCTGCCTTCGGAGGTGGGGCCGTCGTGGTCATCGATCCCGGCCACGACGAGCAGGCAAACCTCGAGACGGAGCCGATCGGCCCAGGGTCGAGCACGCGCAAGATCAAGGACGGCGGCGGCGCCACAGGCGTGGTGACGGGCCTGCGGGAGCCCGTCTTCAACCTGAGGGTCGCGCTGCGGCTGCGCACACTGCTCGAGCGTGCCGGCGTCGAGGTCGTCATGACGCGAACCCGCACCGCGGGCGTCTCTATGGGCAACATCGCGCGGGCGCGGATCGCCAACCGAGCCGGCGCGGACCTCTTTCTCCGCATCCACGCTGACGGCTCGACCGATCGTTCGGTGAGCGGCACGCACACGCTCGTTCCCGCGCTGCGCACAGGCTGGACGGACGACATCTACGGCCGCTCCAGGCGCGCAGGTCGGGTCGTCCAGCGCGCCCTTCTCGCGCGGCTCGGGTCGCGCGACCGCGGCATCCAGGAGCGCTCGGACCTCACCGGGTTCAACTGGGCCGACGTGCCCGCGATCCTGGTCGAGGTCGGCTACCTGTCGAACCCCGACGAGGATCGCCTGCTCGCGACCGCCTCCTACCGGTACAGAGCGGCACGCGGCCTCTGCGAGGGGACGCTGCGCTACCTCGGCTTGCCGGTTCGCTGCGCGTGAGTTTCGGTGCCGCCCGGCGGATAGGCGAGCGTAGGCTTTGACCGGGAGGAGCGATGAAACGGCTCGCACTGGCGATCACCCTCGCAATCTGTCTCGGGCTGCCGTCGCCGGCGGCGGCGAAGGGCGAGCTGGAAGAGGGGTCGCTGCTCCTCTGCGGCTCCGCAGACTGCCTGCCGATCGACGACTCGAGGACGCTCGACGCGCTCGGCGCTGCGCTGTGGGGCGAGCCGATCCCGGGGGTCGGGCCGCCTGCCGATCCGGCGACGTACTTCGAGCTTCGGTTCGACGGAAGCCCTCGCGATCTCGCCGCGTACCTCGTGCCGTCGGCCGGAATGCTGTTCGTCCAGCCGAACGTACGCGTCGGCGTCGGCTGGATCGAGACGCCGCCGCCGGCGGCCGCCGGGCTCGAGGAGCTCGCCGGCGGGCTCGAGCCCTTCCCGGCGCCGATCGTCGTGCGCGTCGACCTCGAGCCAGGCTACGTGGCAGACCCGGCCCCGTACCTCGCCCTGGCCGGCTCACTGCCGGAGGGGACATACCCGTCCGCCAAGACACCGCGCGTATCGCTCGACCTCGTGACCGCAAAGCCGAGCCCGTGGACCCCGCGCGGCGCCCGCGTGCAGCTCTCGTACGCACCCGAGGAGCGGGTAATCCTCGGGGACACGGGCTGGCGCCAGGTGCCGCCGGAGCTCGCGGCATCGATCGAGCGAGACTCCGTCACCCAGGCGCCGTCGGAGCGGGTCGCGGTGCCGGTAGCGGGTCCGGAGCCGGCGGCGCCGCGTGCACCGGCAGCAGCCACCGGCGGGACCGACGGGCTCCCTTGGGGGCTCGGCGCCGCCCTCGCCGCGGGGATGCTCGCACTTGTTGCCCTGGCCGCCGCCCCGTGGGCCGTGCGCCGGTACCGGTCGTCGCTGGGGGCGACGACGCCGCGACCCGGCTGAGCGTTGGAGTCGGTTCGTGAGGAGCAGCGTTTCCGCCATGAGCAGAGGGACTTCGATGCGCTCTTTCGCGCCCACTACCCCGAGATCGTGCGCTACCTGGCAGTCCGGCTCGGCTCGCGCGAGCTCGCGTCGGATCTCGCCAGCGAAGTGTTCGTCGAGGCGCTGCGCCGCGTTCCGCTCCTGTCCTGGCGCGGCCGGCCGGTGCTCGCCTGGCTCTACCGCGTGGCCGCGAATATGGCTGCCGACGAGCTGAAGCGCCGAGGTCGCGAGCTGCCGGTCGAGGAGCCGCTCGTCCCTCCGGTAGCCGTGCTCGACGAGGTCGAGACCCTGCCCGAGCGCGAGGCCCTGGGTCGGGCGCTCGCCGACCTTCCGCCCGATCACCAGCTCGTCGTGCACCTGCGGCTCGTCGAGGATTACTCGTTCGCGGAGACCGCGCGGCTCATGGGCCGCTCCATCGGAGCCTGCCAGATGCTCATGCTGCGCGCCGCGCGCGAGCTCCGCGAGAAGCTCGAACGGGAGGGCATCCGTGCAGGCGCCTGAGCGCGAGCTGGCCCGGCGCCTCGCCCGCGTTCTCGACGGCGAGGAGCGTGGCGACGGCGAGACCGCCGCGCTCGCGGCCCTGCTCGAGCAGGCGGCCGAGTCGGCGCGGCTCGAGGTGCCGCAGGCCGAGGTGGAGCGCGTGCTGGCCGGCCTGCAGCCCCGGGTCGTGGAGCCGCGCGTGCGCACGGATCGCCGCAGACGTCCGTCCGTCAGGGCCCGGCTCGCGTTCGCGGGTGTCGCTGCCGCAGCCGCGGTCGCGATCGCGCTCCTCGTCGTCGCTCCGTTCGGCGGGCTGGACGTTGCGGAAGAGGCAAACGCAGCGCTGGCCGAGGACGACGTCGTGCTCTCGTTGGTCGAACGCGTCAGCCCAGCCGAGCCGGGGACGTTCCGGGAGTCGACCCGCACCGGCTGGCTCGATCTCGAGAACGGGCGAGCGCGCTGGACGCAGGAGGTGTTCGGACGGATCGTCGCCGAGACGCTCGTCGAGCCGGGGTCCGTGAGCCACTACCTTCCGCAGCAGGCGACCGTGATCGCCGGCCCGTCTTGCGCCACGTTCGCGAGCGGCTGTGCAGACGTGGTCGACCCGATCGCGTTCTACCGCGACGCGCTCGCGGTTGCCGAAGAGCCGGACGTGACCGAGGTCACCTTCGCCGGCCGGAAGGCCTATCGCATCGTGCTGCCCGTCCAGGCTCTGCCCGACGCGGCGCGGATCGAGCAGGTCGCGATCGTCGACGCGGAGACCTACCTGCCGCGCCAGATCGTCTGGCGGGACGTCGCGGCCGACGGCTCGGCCAGGCCCTTCGCCGTGATCGACATCGTCTCGCTTCGGCTCGTCCCGCGGGCCGAGGTTCCCTCCGGGGCGTTCACCCTCGAGCTCCCCGCCGACGTTCGCGTCGTCGAGCGGGTCGAGGCCGGGAGCGTCGAGAGCGAGCAACCGATCAGCCTGGACGACGCCCGTGCGCTCGAGCCGCCGCTCTACTGGCTCGGGCCCGAGTTCAACGGAGTGCGGCTCGAGGCGATCGACGAAGTCCGCCTCGAAGGGGGCACCGCGTACCGGCTGCGCTACGGCGACGTCGTCGTCTGGAACTACACGACCTCCGTGCCGACCGAGATCGTCGCGGGCCGGTCCGGGCCCGTGAAGGTCGTCCCGCTCGACGACGGCACCGCCCGCTTCACCGCTCCCGAGGGCGGTCCCATCATCGGCGAGTACGAGCGCGCCGACGGCTCGACCGCAATCGTCGCCCCCGAGCTCACGAAGCTCGACGTCTTCGGAGCGCTCGAGCGGCTCGAGCCGCTGCGCTGAGCGTCGGGGCCGTGGGGTCTGACCCATGGGGTCAGACCCCCTACACGTGTGTGACGGACCGTGTCGAGGGTTGCGCGGCTGTGTGACGATTTCACGCACGCGGCGAGCGTGGCGCCGGGCCCGGGCCGAAGGGGTCTGACCCATGGGGTCAGACCCCCTACACGTGTGTGACGGACCGTGTCGAAAGCCGCGCGGCTGTGTGACGACTTGCACGTCGGCGGTGGACCTGAGGGCGGTCGGGATCCGTAGCGCTTTCATGGACCTCCAAGCCGCCGCGATCCGTATAGTCCTCGCGCGATGGCGGGCGTCGGACGCGACGAGCGTTCCTGGATTCGTGCCGCCCAGGCAGGCTCGGTCGCGGACCTGGAGCAGCTCTTCCGGGCGCACTGGACACGGGCCTACAGGGCCGCCTACCTCGTCGTCCACGACCACGGCGCCGCCGAGGACATCGCGCAGGAGGGGTTCCTCGCCGCGGTGCGCTCACTCGAGCGCTTCGATCACGACCGGCCGTTTGGGCCCTGGCTGCATCGGATCGTCGTCAACCGTGCGATCGACTGGGCGCGCGGCCGCATCGCCAGGCACGAGGTGGCCGGGGAGTCGTTCATGGAGCTCACCGACCCGCTCGCCTGGTCGGCCGAGCAGCCGTACGCCGGATCCGAGGCGAAGGCCATCGCCGCCGGGCTCGCCGCCCTGCCGCCGGAGCAGCGGGCCGTGATCGTGCTCCGGTACCTGCTCGAGTACACGCCCGGCGAGATCGCCGAGCTTCTGGAGATTCCGCGCGGCACCGTCAACTCGCGCCTGCGCCGCGGTCTCGACGCGCTCCAGGCCCATCACGGAGGCAACGAGTGATCCGCCGCGGAACTCCGCGGACCCGGCACGGCGACGCCCTTCGCGGGCCGGAGCGCGAGCCGACGGCGGGGAGGGAGCGCCGGTGAAGGAGAAGGACCTGCGCAACCTGCTGCTCGAGCAGCCGCTCCCCGACGAGCACATCGCGGAGGAGCGAAGCTGGGACGCCGTTCGGGCCGCCTTCCTCGCACGGGAGCCCGTGCCTCGCGAGCGCCGCGTGCCCTGGCGCCTGCTGATCGCGGCTGCGATCGTCGCGGCGGGCATCGCGATCGGCGTCAGCCCGGCCGGATCGGAGGTCGCGGACTGGGTACGCGACAAGCTGGGCCGAGATCGGGTGGCGAGCGTTGCGCCGGCCGAGCCCGTCGTGGCGCCTCTGCCCGCGCCCGGGCGGCTTCTCGTCGCGGCGCCGAACGGCGTCTGGGTCGTGAACGAGGACGGAGGCAAGCGCCGCCTCGGCGCCTACGAGGGGGCCACCTGGTCTCCGCAGGGGCTCTTCGTGGGAGCCTGGACGGACCGGGAGCTCGTCGCGCTCGACCCGGCGGCGACCGACGCCATCCACTGGACGGTGTCGCAGCGGGGGATCTCCGAGGCACGCTGGGCGCCGAGCGGCTTCCGCGTCGCCTACCTCGCCCGCTCGGCGCTCCGCGTCGTGATCGGCAACGGCGACAATGACCGAGAGCTCGCCGCGCCGGTCGCACGGGTCGCGCCGGCCTGGCGCCCGGGCGCGCAGCATGTCGTCGCCTACGCCGACCGGCTCGGCCGCGTCATCGCGGTCGACGTGGACTCCGGCGAGAACCTCTTCAGGACGGCGCGCGCGCCGGTGCCGGTCGCGCTCGGCTGGACTGCGGAGAGCCAGCAGCTCGTCGTCCTCACGGAGCAGCGGCTACGCACGTTCCGGGCGCCGCGCACTCTGGTGCGCGCGATCGAGATCCCCAGGCGTCTGTATTCGGCGACGGCGCTCGCCGCCCGGCCGAACAGCAACGACGTCGCCTACTCCGTCTACTCGGAGCGAACCGGCCAGGGCACGATCTTCCTCTTCAACGGCCGCTTCTCGAGGCCGCTCTTCTCTGGCGGCGGGCGCTTCGAGGACATCGTCTGGTCGCCCGACGGGCAGCTGCTTCTGGTGCCGTGGGCGGCGGCCGACCAGTGGCTGTTCGTGCCGGTCCAGGGACAGGGCAAGGTCGTCACACGCACCGACGTGGCGCAGCAGTTCGATCCTGGAGCCACGACCGCCGGCGCGTTCCCGCGCGTCGAGGGCTGGGTCGGGGACGGCGCGAGCGGTGAGGCCGCCGAGGGCGGTGCGGCGGAGACCGGCGCCGGCGAGACGGATGGCGGGGACACCGGCACGACCGGGACCGCCTCGGCACAGACCGGGCCCTGACCCGGGGTGGCTAGCGGGGGCGGGCGATCGTTCCGAGCGCGGCGCGGAGCCGCCGTCTGCGCCTCGGCGCCGGGATGTCCGCCAGGAACCCGGCGAGCCGCGCCGCCTCCGTCTCGGCGACCGACACCGCGGCCTCGGCCTCTCCCTCGGGGCTCCAGACGCTGAAACGGACGTGAGGCTCCCGGTCGGGGGGCGCCAGGTAGCGAGAGACCCTGAGCGCCCTGCCGTCGTCGCCGCCGAAGAGCTCGGTCAGCTTCAGCCGGAGCGGCGCCGCGCACCACGGGCAGAACCGGAACTCCGGGTCAGCCGGCGAACAGCAGCGATTGCAGACACGCGTCATGCGCCCCGCGGGAGCGTACACGCGCCCCGACGCCGGTGCAGCTCCGTCTCGGGACCCTCGCCGGCCCAGGCACCGTAGGAGAAACGTGGGCCGCCAGCGAAACGCCGCGTTGATCGTCGCCACGTGCCTCGCGGCTCTCGCCCACACAGGCGGGGCGCCCGCGGCAGTGCCGGATCCGGGCCCCCGCTGGCCGGCGATCGACTGGCGGCAGTCGGTCGCGCTCGGGACGCCCGCCGGAGGGCGGCTCCTGCGAGGCGTACAGCTCCCGGCCGACGGGGCGGATTTCTTCACGTGGGACCCGGCGCTGGACCGCGCCCCGAACCGGCCCTGGCGGCGCTTCGGCACCGATGAGCTCGTGCGCACGGTGCTGCGCGTGCTGGCCGAGTTCCGCGCCGCCCATCCGGGGATCGCACGTGTCGGCGTGGGCGATCTCAGCCGGCGCCGAGGCGGCGATTTCGGCGCCCGCTTCGGGGGGCTCGGCCACTTCTCGCACCAGAACGGGCTCGACGTCGACGTCTACTACCCGCGCAGGGACCGCCGCGAGCGGGAACCCGGCGCGCCACGCCAGATCGACCGGGCGCTCGCCCAAGACCTCGTCGATCGCTTCCTGCAGACGCAGCCCGAGGTGATCTTCGTCGGCCCGCGGACCGGGCTCACGGGCCCGCCCGGGATCGTCCGCGAGGCTGTCCATCACGACAACCACATGCACGTACGCATCTCGCCGGGCGCGAGTACGCCCGCACGCCGAGTCGCTCTCGGCAGATCGGTGCTCGGGCGCCGGATCACGGCCGTCGTGCGCGGCGACCCGGCGAGCGAGCGCAAGTTTCTGGTCGTCGGGTGCATCCATGGAGATGAATGTGCCGGGGCGGCCGTAGTTCGCCGCCTCGAGGCCGCCCCGGCGCTTCCCCCTCTCCAGCTCTGGCTCGTCCGCGACCTGAATCCCGACGGTCACGCCGCGCGAACCCGCACGAACGCTCACGGCGTCGACCTGAACCGGAACTTCCCCGCCGCCTGGCGGGCAGGTCCCAGAGGCCCGGAGTGGGGAGGGCCTCGCCCGCTCTCGGAGCCCGAGTCGAGGATCGCCCGCGCTCTCGTCCGGCGGCTCGACCCCGACGTGACGATCTGGCTCCACCAGCCGCAGGCCGTCGTGCGCGCCTGGGGGAGGAGCGTCGGGACGGCGCGGCGCTACGCTCGTCTCGCCGGCGTGTCGTTTCGCGCCGTGCCGTGGCCGCCCGGAACCGCGCCTCGCTGGCAGAACACTCGCCTCGGGCAGACGAGCTTCGTCGTCGAGCTCCCTCCCGGCTCGCTCTCCCCCGGCGACGCCCGCCGCTACGCGGACGCGGTGCTCGCGCTCGCCGCGGAACCCTGAGCAACTGAGTCCGGCTACGGCACGGAGGTCGAAGGCGCTACTGGACCCGGCTCCGGCACGCGTGGCTCGACGGGATCGGGTTCCAGCACGCGTGGCTCGACGGGATCGGGTTCCGGCTGTGACTCGACCGTGTCGGGCGCGGCGCCGAGGAGTCCGTCCAGCAGGGCGCCGATATGCACCATGGCCTTTCGGAGATCCTCCGTTTCGGTCAGGCCCTGATCCATTCGCTCGGCGATCTCGCGGGCTGCCCTGTAGTTCTCGACTACGTCCGGATGGTCGACGGAGATGTCGGCCGCGCGCTGGTCGAAGTCCTCGATCGGATAGCCGCGCTCGCGCATCACGTCGACGACGAGGCCGTTTGCCGACCCGACTGCAGCGCTCGGGGCCTCGACGAACCGCGCCTGGATCTCCTGCCACGTGGCCCGGTAGGCCGCCTCTCGCTCCTCGTCGAGCGGGCGGGTCTCGAACCCCGCACGTCGCTCGATGCGCGCCTCGAGCTCGGCCTCGGCGCTGCGGCGGTTGCCCAGGTCCTCGGCCGTCCGCTCGTACTCGGGTCCGAACGTCTCGCGCAGCCGCTCGGTCCGCGCCCGCCCGCGAGCGCGGGAGACGGCGAAGACGAGGGCGAAGACGACGAGCACGACCGCAGCGACGACGGCGATCCACATCCAGTTTTCCATTCGCAGCCCCTCCGTTCGAGTTGACTGGCATTTCCCCACGATGCCCGTGGCGAAACCGAGCCAGCGCCGCCGACCGAGCCCTCGGTCAGCTCCGGCGACCGCGGGACCGCGAGGAGGTGGAGCGCCGAGACCCGCCGCCGCTTTGCCGTGGAGGCTGCTCGAGCTCCTCCAGGCGGCTCTCCGCCTGCGCCGTCCTCTCGGCGGCCTCGGCCGTCGCCTTCAGGGCGGTCTCGGCGTCGCGCTCGGCCCGTTCTGCGGCCGCTCGCAGCTTGCGCGCCTCGTCCTCCGCCGCCCGCGCGGCTGCGTTCTGCTCGCGCTCGGCCGCACGGGCGTCCTTGAGCGCCTGACGGGCCTCGGCCAGCTCCTCGCGCCGCCGGCTTGCCTCCTCCTGCCCGCGCTGCCTGGTCGCCCCCGGGCCGGGCACGGCAAGGCCGGCGAGCTGCTCGAAGCCGCCGGGCGCGACCTCCTCCTCGAGCGAGCCCGCGAGCATGGCGGTGCGGGCGACGGGATCGAGCGACGCTGCTCGCAGCGACGACGCGACACGCTCGAGGAGCGGATCCGACACCGGTTTGCCGGCCTCGGCCAGGAGGTCTCGCGCGAGCCCGGTGAGGACGTTGAGCGCCTCGCGCTGCTCGACACCGGCGCGGTCGAACTCGGAGCGGTCGCCGCCGCTCAGCACGTCCTGCTGCGCGCGTGTCAGCCGCTCGCCCGCCTCGGCGAGCGCGCCCAGCTCCCCCGGATGGCGCCGGGCGAGCTGGTTGATCGCCCAGGCAGGCACGCTCGGCTTGCGAAGCGCCTGCACCCGCTCGGCAGCATCGCCTAGCCCGGCGGCGCGTACCCGCTTCGCGAGCTCGTTCCGCTCGCGCGTGAACTCCTCGAGTGGCCGGCCGAACAGGCGCTCGAGCTCCTCGTCGAGGTCGGGAACGGCTGCGAGTGATCGCCGCTCAGGCAGCTCTGAGAGCCTCCACGAGCTCGTCCTTCGACATCTTCGAGCGACCGGGGACGTTCGCGTCCTTCGCGCGCTCCTGCAGGTCGGCCTTCGAGAGCCTGTCCAGGGAGCCGTTCCCGTTCGACCGCCGGTGCGCCTTCCCGGTTCGCTTTCGCGGCCCGCCGGTCGCCTCGTCGAGACTCGCGCGCAGCGCCGCCAGCAGGTCCGGCGGCTCCTCCTGCCGCTGCGGCCGCTCCACGTGCACCTCCTTGCCCTTCCGCTTGGCCTTGATGACGGCGAGCAGCGCGTCGCGGTAGGTGTCCTCGTACTTCTCGGGCCGGAAGGAGCCGGTGAAGCGCTCGATCAGCTGCGCGGCCATCTCGAGCTCGTTCTTCGAGACGGTGCGTTTCGGCGGTCGAATGTCGTCGGACGGCCTGATCTCGTCGGCGAAGTACATCTTCGAGAGCGTCACGACACCCTCGCGGATGCGCAGGCACCCGAGCTGCTGCTGGCCGCGCATGACGTAGGTGGCGATCGCCGCCAGCGAGGAGTTCTCCATCGCCCGGACGAGCAGGGCGTACACCTTCTCGGCACCCTCCTGCGGCCCCAGGTAATAGGGGCGCTCGAAGTAGATCGGGTCGATCTCCTCGTAGGGCACGAAGTCGGAGATGTCGATGGTCCTGGTCTTCTCGCCCTCGGCCGCCTCGAAGTCCTCGTCGGTCAGGTAGACGTACTCGCCCTCGCCGAACTCGTACGCCTTCACGATCTCGTCGTCCGGCACGGGCTTGCCCTCGGCCTTGCAGATCTTCTCGTAGCCGATCCGGCTGTCGTCCTTCGTATGCAGGAGATGGAAGCGCACGTCCTGCTCCTGGATCGCGCTGTACAGCTTGACGGGAACGTTGACGAGCCCGAACGAGATCGAGCCCGACCAGATCGCGCGTGGCACGCTACACCCCTTTCGTCGTGTGCGTACCGTGGAGTTCCCTCTCGCCACGGCAGGAAAACTCGGGCTCACCCGCCGCAGTCGAGTGGCCGGCCTCCCGGGTCGGTCAGGAGGAGCGGCAGCGACGCGCGGGCATGGCCGATCGCTCGGGAACGGCGCGCTCGAGGCGCCAGCGGACGGCGGCGAGCCGCCGCTGCGGTCTCCTACGCGGGAGCGATCCCACGGCCGAGAAGCTCCACGGGTACGGGTCGTCGCAGGCTCACGAGCCTCCGCGGCGGTAGTTCCAGGGGCCGGCCTCGAGCGCCCGTGCGAGCTCGCGCGCGCCACCGTGCAGCACCGGGGAGCCGTGCGTGACGAGTACGCGGTCGGCCTCGAGGTCGAGTAGCGGCTCCAGCGACGGGACGAGGCGCTTGCGGTACCAGGCGAGCTGCCGGTCGTTTGCGACGTCCTGCCAGACCCGCAGCGAGTCGTCGACGCCGACGACCGCGTCGCCGAAGGCGAGCGCGTCGTGGGAGGGGAAGTAGAGCGGCAGCTCCTGCCGGCGCGGGCTCCCGATCGCGAACGCCCGCACGCCGGCCGGGAGCCCGTTGCCCGGCTCGATGGCCTGGAGCGGCGTGGTGTCCGGGAGACGCCGCGCGACAGCCACGTGGCCCAGGATCCTGGCGCCGTAGCGTGCGTGCAGGGCCACCGCGCTGCGCACGTGGTACGGAATCGTGACGAAGACGAGCACCTCACCGCCGCCGCGCTCGACGAGGCGGTCGAGCTGCGCCCAGAACCCCTCCGCGGGCGGGCCGTCGGGCGCCAGCGGGTCGACGAGCGCCACCCCAGAGTCGAGCTCGAGCGCGAAGCTCGCGACCTCCTTCGTCCACGGGTGCGAGCGCTTCCACTCGGGGTGCGGCGCCGCCCACCGCCACAGTCCGGGCTGGAGCTCCTCCACTGCTTCACCTCCTGGTCGTCACCGGTGTTAACAGGTTACCAGTGGCGCGTTACCGGTGAAAGAGATTAACAGGAAGTTGATGACCGGTGCGGGCGCTATGCTGGTAACCAGTGGCAGACGTAGGACAGGCTCCCGGCCGGCTGCGGCTCGTGCAGGAGCTCGTGAACACGCTGGACGTCGAGACCGGGCACGACGAGCTGGCGCGGACGTGGGGACTGCGGGACTGGCTGCTCGAGCGCGGTCTGCTCGCGGTGGGCGCCGAGGTCGGCGAGGAGGACCGGCGGCGAGCGGTCGACCTGCGGGAGGCCCTCCGCGTGCTCCTGCTCGCCAACAACGGCGAGCCCCTCGACCCGGGCGCGGTCGAGACGCTCAACCGTACGGCGGCGACGGCGCCGCTCGAGCTCCGCTTCTCGGCTGCCGGTATCGCCGAACTGGAGCCGGCAGCGGCTGATGCCGCGGGCGCGTTGGCGCGGCTCCTCGGCGTCGTCTACGCATCGATGCTGGAGGGCACCTGGCCTCGGCTCAAGGCCTGCCGAAGCGAGACATGCCGCTGGGCCTTCTACGACGGCTCCAAGAACCGCTCGGGCACCTGGTGCACGATGGCCGTCTGCGGCAGCCGCCAGAAAGCGCGCGCCTACCGGGCCCGTCGGGCGCAGGCGCGTACCGCCTCCTGAGCAAGCCCAGCCGAGCGGGGTCAAGTCTTGCATTAGCACATAAGCCGTGGCACCCGACGGCGGGCTCATGCTGCTATGCAAGACTTGACCCCGTTCGTTGTCGTTTGGCTGGGACCCTGAGCGGCCCGCGAACAATCGACGCGCGGCCGGAGTCCAAGACGACGATGAGCACGATGTCGCTGGCCGGGCGGATCGCCGAGATCGCGCCCGAGGTAGTCGAACGGGCGCGGCGCGGCGACCACGAGGCGTTCGCCGCCGTGGTCCGGCACTACGACCCCGGCCTGCGAGCGCTCGCCTACCGTCTGCTGCACGACCGGGACCGGATGGACGACGTGCTCCAGGAGGCCTACGTGCGAGCCTTCCGGAGCCTGCCACGATTCCGGCGCAGGGCGGCGCTCGGCACGTGGCTCTACCGGATTGTCTACAACGCGTGCCTCGACGAGCTGCGGCGGTCACGGCGGAGCGCCGCCCTACGCGCTCGAGGAGCTCTCCGAGCCGCCCGATCCGCAGCCCGGGCTCGATGAGACGGTGGCGTGGCGGCGCGACCTCGCGCGGGCGCTGGCCGGGCTTGCGCCCGCGGAGCGGGCGGCGGTCCTCCTCGTCGACGCCCAGGGGCTCGACTACCGGGCCGCCGGCGAGGTGCTCGGAGTGCCACCGGGAACGGTCGCCTCGAGGCTCCACCGGGCCCGCGCCCGGCTTCGCGGCGCCCTGAGCGAGCACGAAGGAGCGCCGGAGCGATGAGCAAGCACCTACAGGAGTGGCGTGACGAAGAGCTCGGCGAATGGCTGGCGGAGCTCGGCACGCCGGAGCACCGGCCGGACTTCCTCCCGGAGCTTCGGCATCGGCTGGCACAGGAGCGGCGGGTCAGCGGAGCCCACGCGCGGTGGCACCACGCTCATCGCGGCAGGCTCCGCTTCGCGCTGCGCGCCGCGGTCGTTGCCGCGGTCGTCGCCGTCGTCGTCCTCCTGGTCGGCCTTCCGCGGGACGACCGACTTCCCGACGTCGTCCAGCCGTCCATCGCTACCGCTGCCGCGATCAAGGCGGACGTGCGTGCCGCGTTGGCTCAGGCCGAGACCCTCAGCGGGATCGTGGTGAGCGACGGCCCCAGGAGAGGTGACGAGAATCGCTGGCGGTTCGTCCTCGCCGCGAACGGGGACTTTCGGCTGACCGGCATCACCCTCGTCGAGAACATCGCCTACGACGCTGCCACGGGAGTGGAGCGCTCGCTCAACCCGAGCGCCAGCGTCGGCGGCGACACGCTCTTCGCGGCGGAGCGGCGCGGTATCGCGCCAGGCCCACCGGACGGCGGCCCGGCGACGTGGCTCCTGCCGCGGAACTTCGGTGCAGTCGTACGGGCACTCCTGGCGACCGACGACCCGCGTGTGCGGGAGACGAGCTACGAAGGGCGGCCGGCCTGGCGCCTCGACATCGACGTGGCTCCGAATGCGATCGTCCCCGAGCTCTCCGGCAACCGCTTCGAGATCACGGTCGACCGCGGCACCGGCATCCCGGTGCGGGTGGTGGAGCGGAAGGATGGCGCGTTCCTGAGCGAGATCCGGATCGAGGACATCGCCGTCGACGCCGAGCTCGGGCCGGATGCTTTCGCGCTCGAGTTCCCCGCAGGCGCCGAGGTGCTGCGAAGCGACGATGGCTTTCGCCGCGTGGAGCTCGGCAAGGTCGGAGCGGCCGCCGGGTACTCGCCGCTCGTGCCGTCGTTCGTCCCCGAGGGCTACGAGCTGGCCGAGGTCGCCGTCGCCCCGAGAGCGGCGCCGACCGGCGCCGAGGCGGGGAATCCCGAGTCGCGCATGGTCGTATCGCTCTCCTACCGTCGCGGCCTCGACCAGTTCCTCGTCACCACCCGGCTCGCGGGCGTGCTCGTCGACGGCGGCCCGGCGCTGCCAGTCGAGGAGCGCTGGGGCGATCCGCTTGCCACCGGCGAAGGATTCCGCGACGAGCCCGAGATCGTCGCGATCCGCGGCGGGGCGCTCGCCGGCGCCGACGCCGAGCTGCTCATCGCGCCGCGGGGGATCCCGCACGCATGGGTGCTCACGGACGAGCTCGTGGTCACGGTCGGCGGCGACCTCAGCCGCGACGAGCTCATCAGGGCCATGGAGTCTCTCGCTCCGATGGGCGGGGCGGGATGACGGCGACCGGGGTCAAGTCTTGCATACGAACATAAGCCGGCGAGAGCGAGGCTCGTCATGTGTGTTTGCAAGACTTGACCCCGGTCGCACGAGTTGGGGGCTGACGAAGGCGCCGGCTGGGGAGCGAACCCCAGGCGATGAGCCGCGACCGACACGAGAACGCACGTGACTGGCCGACAGACCGGGCCCTGACGCGGCGAGCGTTCGTGGTCGGGCTCGGCGGAGTGGCTGCCGGTCTCGCCGCCGGGCGACTCTCGCCGATCGCGGCGGCGGGCGCCGGACGGGATCGCAAGGCCGACCACGTCAGCGGCGAGGTGCCGCTTGCCTGGTTCGACCTCTCGCTGCGCCTCGTCCGAAGCGGACCGGCTACAGCCCGCCGGTGGCGTCCCGCGCGTTTGCTTACGCGGGTCTGACGCTGTACGAGGCGGTCGTCCCGGGGATGCCCGGCTACCGCTCGCTCGGGCGGCTGTTCCCGGGTCTCGACGGCGTGCCGGAGGAGCGAGGAGAGGGATACGACTGGGAGGCGGCCGCCAACGCCGCGCTCGCGGCGATCTTCAGAAACCTCATCCCAACCGCCGGCGCGGCGGAGCTCGAGGCGCTGGACGCTCTCGAAGCCACCTTCGACCGCCGCCTCTCCCGGGACCTTTCGCACCGCGTCCGCTCCCGTTCCCGGCAGCGCGGCGCGATGTGGCTGACGCGCTCTTCGCGTGGTCGCAAGGGGACGGCGGCCACGAGGGCCACCTCCGAAACTTCCCGCCGTACGTCCCCCCGGTGGGCCCTGGTCTCTGGGCGCCCACACCGCCCGGGTTCCCTCGGCTCTCCAGCCGACCTGGGGGTCGAACCGGACGTTCGCGATCGCCGACGGAACGGCCTTTCCGCCCGGCGACCATCCGCCGTACTCGGAAGAGCCAGGGTCCCGGTTCCGGCGTGAGGCGCTGGAGGTATACGACACGGTGAACGCGCTGAGGGCCGAACAGGAGGCGATCGCTCGCTTCTGGTCGGACGACCCCGGGCAGACGTCGACCCCTCCAGCCCGGGACAGCTCGGTCGGCCCCTTATGTTGCTATGAAAGACTTGACCCCAGGTGGTTGACCCGGGAGGTCAGGCCGCCGCCTCGGTCGACGCTGGCGTGAGCGTCAACGGCAGCTCGGCGTCGGCCTGCTCGATCAGCAAGGGATCATGGGTGGCGCAGACGACCGCGGCGCCGAGCTCGCCGGCGAGCCGCGCGAGAAGCGTTCCGACCGCGATGGCGTTGGCCTGGTCGAGTCGCGCCGTCGGCTCGTCGACGAGGAGGAGCGCCGGCCGAGCGGCGAGAGCCCGGGCGACGGCGACGCGCTGGCGCTGGCCGGAGGAGAGCGTCTCGACGGTCCGCGATCCGAGGAGGTCGAGGCCGACCTCGGCGAGCGCCTCCTGCGCACGGGCGAACGCCTCGGCGCCGGTGACGCCGCGGAGCTCGAGGCCGAGCTCGACGTTCTCCGACGCGGAGAGGAACGGGACGAGCCCATGATCCTGTGCGACCCAGCCGATGTGCTCGCGGCGGAATGCGGCCCGCTCGTCGCGGCTGAGCCGCGCGAGAGCCGTGCCGAGCACGACGACGTCGCCCGCGGTTGGCAGCGAAAGGCCGGCGAGGAGCTCGAGCAGCGTGGTCTTGCCGGACCCGGACGGGCCCGTCACCGCGATGAGCCGGGCGGCCGGGAACGAGGCGGTCAGCTCCCTGATCGGCTCCGGCGAGCCCGGTGGACCGTATCGCCTCGAAACGCCGCGTAGCGCGGCGACCGTGCGGCTCACTGGCTTCTCGGCGCCCCCTTCGCGTCCAGCAGGCGCGGCGTGCGGCTCGACCGCACGGCCGGCGGGCGCAACGACGATGCCGTCGGGCGTGAGCCGGGCCGCCGCACGCGTCCCGATCCTTGCCCGCCGCAGGAGCTCCTCGGAGAGGCGGAGCCACCCGCCGCGGCCCACGACGATCGCCTCCTCGCCGCCTACGGCACGCACGGCTTCGTCGCTCAGCCGCCCGTCGCGGATGCGCACGATGCGGTCGGCGATCCGGGCCGACTCCGGGTCGTGGCTGACGATGACGGCCGCGCAGCGCTGCTCGTCTACGAGCTCCGCCACGAGCTCGTAGACGGTGCGGGCGCTGGCGGCGTCGAGCTCGCCGGTCGGCTCGTCGGCGAGCAGGAGCCTCGGGTGCGGGGCCAGCGCCATGCAGACCGCGAGTCGCTGCTGCTCGCCGCCCGAGAGCTCGGCCGGCCGTGCACGGGCGCGGTCGGCGAGACCCACCCGCTCGAGCAGCTCGTCGGCGCGGCCGAGTCGCTCCCGGCGGGTGGCGCCGTCGAGGGCGAGGCGCAGCCCTGTGACGTCGCGGACGCTGAGCTCGGGCGCGAGCGCATTGCGGTGGTGCTGGTCGACGTAGCCGAGGCGAAGCCCGCGGAAGTCCGCGAGCGCACGGCGCGAGAGCCGGGGGAGCTCCTCTCCGAGGACGGTGACGGTGCCGGCCGAGGGGCGGTCGAGGCCGGCGAGCAGCCGGAGCAGCGTCGTCTTGCCGGAGCCGCTCGGCCCGAGGACGACGCAGATCTCCTCCGCGTGGACCTCGAGCGTGAGCCCCTGCAGCGCCGCGACGCCGCCCTCGGCCGTCGGATGGATCCGGAACACGTCGCGCACGGCGGCCGCCGAGCTCACGCGACCGGCTCCTCGCGTGCCGCCCGGCCGCGGAAGGCGAGCCGTGACACCAGCACCACCACCATGAGGGCAACTGCGAGGTAACCGGCGAGCGCAGCCGCGGCCAGCCGCCAGTCGACCGCAAGGCGCAATGGCGGCTCGGCGTCTGCTACGCCGGCGCTGACCGCGACGAGAGCGACGACGACCGCGCCGAGCGCGATGCCGATCGCGACGCCGCCGAGCACGCCGAAGCCCGCGAGCGTCCCGGCCCGCGCCTCGACGGCGCGCCGCAGCAACCGCGGTTCTGCGCCCTGCGCCTCGAGGTCGTCGAAGGTGCCGCGGTCGTCGCGCAGGCTCGCGAGCACGCTGAGGACGAGCCCTGCGAGCCCGAGCAGGAGCGCGGCGGCGGCGGCGGCCGCAAGCGTCAGCAAGATGCCGTCCGCGAGCGGCTCCCGGGCGAGCGCCGTCTCGAGCTCCGCGCGCGAGCGGACGTCGAGCACGGCGAACGGCGGCTCCGCGAGTGCCGCCGCGACCGCCGCCTGCCCGCGGGCGGGCGCGTCCAGCCAGATCTCGTTCACGAGCCCCGCCCCAGGTCGGGCAGCGTTGAGCGCCGCCACGAGTGCAGCGCGATCGGCCACCACCGCCTCCCCCGGTATGCCGGGGAAGCGCTCGACGACTCCGGCGACGTGGACGAGCAGGTCGCCGCCCGCGATGCGCAGGGAGAGGACGCCGCCGCGCCCGGCCGCGGCCGCGAGACGCGGCGAGACGACGGCGGGGATCGCGTAGCCGTCGATCGCCTGGCGCGGGCGGAACCAGCTCGTGTCCTCGACGGTGAGCGTGAGGTCGAGAACCGCGCCGGCGTCGGTCTGTGTGGCACGGATGCCGTCGTCGCCAACCCAGCCGGCGTATCCGGCGAGCGACTCGAGCCCGTTGTCCGTCTCGGCCGCGAGGAAGCCGAGCTCGAGACTGCTCGTGAAGGCGCCGCCCGCTCCGGCCCCGGTCTCGACGAGACGGCTCGGCGGGCGGATCGCGAGCGCCATGACCTCGCCGCCACGCGCCTCGGCGGGAAGCTCGGCGCGCAGCACCCCGTCCTCGGCGTCATCGAGCCGTCCGAGCTCCACGGTGAGGTAGCGGTCCTCGACGGTCCGTACGCTGGCCCGAACCGACATCGACTGGCCCTCGGCGGGCAGGACGAGCGCGCGCGCATCCTCGGGAATCCGGACGCCCACGAGCTCAGTGGGTCGCGCCGGCTCGAGCCGCCGCGCGATCTCCTCGCGCGAGAGCGCCGAGAAGTCGTCGCGCCAGCCGTCGAGCGCCGGGATCCCCGCGGCGTCGAGGCCGAGGACGGTCGCTCCGCTCGTCCCGAGCCGGGGGACGCTGCCTGCGAGACGCGCGACGGGCGTCACCTCGACTCCGGGCAGCGCCTGGAAGCGCCCGAGCGGAGCGGCATCGAGCACGGGGACGAGGCGGCGGAGATCCTCGCGGACGACGAAGTCCGGCGGCACCTGGAACGCGGCCTGCTGCTCCTGCCCGCGTGCGAGCGTGGTGCGGTACGCCGCGGCAAAGAGGGCGAGCGAGACGGCGACGACGAAGACCGCGAGCGCCACCGAGGCACCCGCCGGCTCGCGGGCGAGGGAGACGAACGCGATGCGGAGGGCGAGCGAGCGGCCGCGTGCCAGTCGCTCGAGACCGCGCGCGAGCAACGCAAACAGCCGGGCGGCCAGCACGGCGGCGGCGAATGTGACAAGCGCGGGGAGGAGGGTGAGAAGCGGCGCCGTGCCGCCTTCCTGGGCGAGCTCGTCGCGGTCGAGGTCGCCGCGGGCCAGGGCGAGCCCGACGAGCGCGAGGGCGGCAAGTGCCGCCACGTCCAGCGGCGAGACGGCGCGCCGGCGCAGGCCGAGCGCGGGCGAGGCCAGCACGGCGAAGACGACGCACGCTGCTCCCACCGCCGCCGCGGCGCCGATGGCAAGACCTTGGCCGGAGACGACAGAGTGCGCCAGCACGTCGCCCGGCGGTGCGTCCGCCCTCCGGGCGATGACCGCGCCGGCCGCGGCGCCGGCGACCCAACCTGCGGCGGTGCCGAGCGCGCCGAGGACGAGCGCTTCGGCCGCGGTCATCAACGCGAGCTGCCAGCGCCGCGCGCCGGCCCAGAGGAGGCGCCGCCGCGCCGACGCCGCGTCCCCCCGCAGGCTCAGGGCCGCGAGCACGGCGAATGCGAAGAGCAGGGCGGCGACCTCGCCGCCGACCAGCAGCAGGCGCCGCCCGCCCGCCTGGCCCGACGCGCGGGCCGTCTCGAGCTCCTCGGTTGGCGCCAGCACCTCGAAGGAGGCGGATACGGCTCGGAGCGATGAGCGAGCGCGCTGGACGTCGCCGCGGAAGCCCTCGACGTCCCAGACGTGGAGGCCGCCGCCGGCGAGCGGCACCACCCAGGCGAGGCTGCGGTAGACCGAGCGTAGGACCGGCGAGGCGACCAGGCCCTCGACGCCGTCGGCGATCACGAGCGGCGGCGGCGCCGGCTCGTGGTAGCGCGGGCTCTGGTTGCCGGCGCCGAGCACCGCTCCTTCGCGGCTGTCGTTCTCGACCGGGGCGAGGAAGTCGCCGAAGAGGACATCCGACGCGAGCCTCGCCTCGCCGACCACCGCGAGCCGGAGGCCGGGGGCGTCGGGTATGCGCCCCTCACCCCGGATAAGCAGCACCTCGCAGCGCTCGGGCCGGCAGGGCTGCGGGAGCCGGCCGGACTCGAGCTCGACCCAGTCCTCGAGCCCCTCGACGGCGCCGAGCCCGATATAGGCGCCGGCGACGGTGCTTTCCCGGTAGAGGGCGATCGCGGTTGGCGCCCGTTCCGACACGGTGGCCAGCTCGCGGCGCACCCGCTCGTCGAGCGAGCCGTACTTCTCGAGGAGCTGGCCGGGCACGCCGAACGAGACTGCCCGCACGGCACGGCTCGATGGCGGAAGGTTGTCGATCGCGTTCGCGAGGCTGCGATCCTGCGCCACGAGTCCGCCGGCGAGGACTGCGGCGAGAACGCCCGTTCCCGCTGCCATCCCCAGCACGGGGAGCGCGACGAGCGCCGGGCGCGCGCGCAGCCTGGCGCCGGCCAGGCGCAGGACCGAGGCCGCGCGGCGCACGAAGTCCATCCAGGTGACTCTGCCAGCCGCGGAGCGGCTCGACCGATCCGCTTCGTACGGGTCGAGGCTAAGCTTCCCTTATGCTCGATGTCAGGCGGTTGCGACTCCTGCGTGAGGTCGCCACCCACGGCTCGATTGCGGGAGCGGCGCGCACGCTCTCCTTCACGCCGTCGGCGGTCTCGCAGCAGCTCACGAAGCTCGAGCGCGAGACGGGCGTCACTCTGCTCGAGCGCGGTCCGCAGAGCGTTCGCCTCACCGAGGCTGGCCGGATGCTCGCTGGTCATGCCGCCCAGATCCTCGAGCGGCTCGCGGTCGCGGAGGCGGAGCTTCGCGCGCTCGCGCCGCCCGACGCACGGCCGCTCCGACTCTTGACGTTCGGCACGGCGGGCGCCGCGCTCGTGCCCACTGCGCTCGATCACTTCTCCGAGCGCCGGCCGGACACGAGCGTGACGGTCGCCGCGCTCGATCCGATCCCGGCGCTCGCTTGCGTAGCCGGCAGCGAGGCCGACCTCGCGGTCGTCTTCGAGTACCCGTACGTGCCGCTCCCCGCGCGGCCCGGCGTCGAGCTCGAGCTGCTGCTCGAGGAGGACCTGCTCGTGCTCCTCCCGCGGGCGCACCCCGCCGCGAGCGCTCCCGAGGTCGTGCTCGCCGACCTGGCGGACGAGACGTGGATCAAGTCCACGCCGAAGTCCTCGTGCAGCCCGTTCACCGAGCGCGCCTGCCGGGCAGCCGGTTTCGCCCCGCACGTCAAGTTCGAGTTCGACGACTACCAGTCGCTGCAGAGCCTCGTCGCGTCAGGGCTCGGGGTGGCATTTGCGCCCCGCATGGGGTTGCGTCCCGCGCAGCGCGGCGTCGTGGCGCGGCCGGTGGCTTCGAACCCGCCGAGACGCCGCATCCTGGCGGCTCGCCGCGAGGGCGATGCCGAGCCCGGGCTCGAGGTCATGCTCGATTCCCTGCGCCAGTCGGCCGGCGCCTATGCGCGACGGGCCCGCCTCCGCGCGGTCGACGCGCGCCAGTAACGTTTCCCCGTGCGCGTCTTCGTCACCGGTGGGAGCGGCGTCCTCGGCCAGGTTCTGCTGCCGAGACTCAAGGCCGCCGGCCATAAGGCGGTGGCACCGGCGAACGGCGCCCTCGACCTCTTCGACCCGGGCGCCGTCGCCGAGGCGCTCGCCGCGGCGGAAGCGGACGCGATCATGCACCTCGCGACGCGGATCCCGCCCGAGGAGCGCATGGGCGAGCCCGAGGCGTGGGCGGAGAACGACCGGCTGCGCGCGGAGGCGTCCAAGATTCTGGTCGACGCTGCGATCGCCGGCGAGGTCGGCATGTATGTCGTACCGACGATCACGTTCGTCTACCCGCCGGGACCAGCCGACGAGGAGACCCCGATCGGCGATCAGCCGTTCTTCCTCGAATCGGCGCTCGCCGCGGAAGCGGAGGCGGCGCGCTTCGCCGGAGCCGGCCGCACGGGCGTCGTGCTGCGCCTAGGCCTGCTCTACGGGCCCGGGACGGGCAGCGACGAGCCGAATCCGATGTTCGGCGCGACGCTCGAGATCGACGACGCCGGCGCCGCCCTCCTGGCAGCGCTCGAGCTGCCGAGCGGCATCTACAACGTCGTCGACGCTGGGGGCGACGTCTCCGCCGAGCGCTTCAAGGCCGCGACCGGCTGGCGCCCCGGCGCCGGCGCGTAGCACGGCGGCCGCCGAGCCTGCTCGGGCTCGGACGGTTGGCGCTTGACACGAAATCGCCGTATCAGCAGCCTTAGGTATCTGGGAAGGGCAGGTCGTGCGTGGCAGGTTGCCGAGCACGACGAGATCGGGCGCACCCGACGGGGTCGCGCCAGGAGGGAGACACGTCAATGCGGCTGAAAGTAGTGCTTGCGGCCATGGTCGTCGCGTTCGTCGCGCTCTGCGCAGCGCCGGCGAACGCCCAGGCCGCGTGGTTCTGGGGAAAGAAGGAGGCGCAGAAGGCGCTTCTTCGGGAAGGGCTCGAATGGGAGTCCGGCTTCGAGGAGGTGCTCGTCGCTCGGTGCGTCGGCCAGGGCCGGTGGATCTGGAACGACTCCCAGACCGCCCGGCTCTTCCGCAAGTTCCGGTGCTACGTGTACACGACTGCTCCCGTCGGCGAGGACGAGTACTACATTCGCTTCCTCGTGAAGGGCAAGGTCCGCTGGGACTACGAGTTCCTGAACTACGTCTAGCCCAGCGATCAACGCTACGGATGATGAACCCGACACCCCCGGCACGTGACCTGTGTGTCCGTCCGGGGGTGTCGCGTGGATAGACAGCCTCAGGAGGCGCATCGAGTGCGGCGTCATAGCAGCAGCTGAATCGGCGTTGCGCGTGGTGTTGGACGGCGCGCAGACGGGCGTGGCCCGGCCGTTTCCCCGGCTCACGCTCAAGTGCGCCGTCTTGCTCCTGGCGGGGCGCTCGGGCCCGGTCAGCCCACCCCCGCCCTGCGGAACGGGACGCACACGCGTCTGGCACGCCAACTGCGGCAACGGCACTCGGCGGTCGTGTACGGTCTCACGGTGGGCGCGGCGAGGCCGCATCTCGCGGCTCGCAGCAAAGGACGCCCAACGGGGTGGAAAGTCCACCAAGTGGAAGTCCACCCGGTGGCGGTCCACCATCTTCTCGATCAGGAGGGAAAGCATGAAACGGTTGATCGCGTTCGTCGCGGTGGCGTTGACTGCCTTGGTCGGTGTGACCTCGGCAAGCGCCAACGACTCGTTCGTATTCGGGGATGCGACCGTGAAATCGGCGGTGCACGTGCGTGGCGACGTCGCCACGGTCAAGGTCAGGTACTCCTGCGACGTCGGCAACCACATCTGGGTCTCCGCCAAGCAGAACGCGTCGGCCACGATCGACCCAGCCGTCGCAGCCGAAGGCTCCGGGTTCGGCGGAGTCGCAACCGCGTGGTGGCAGAGCCATCGCGGCACTTTCACCTGTGACGGCGAGCGGCACACCGCCGTGTTCGAGGTGGATACGGTCGAGGATGGCAGTGGTGGAGTGCTTCATTCGGGCTGGGCATGGGTGCAGTTCTGTATCACGACGGACGAGGGGCTGAGCTCCGTCGTGATGCAATGGGTGCCGGTCTTCGGCAACAAGTTCGTCTAGCGGCGCCGAGCGCAGCTAGCCGGCCGCATGGCCGTCGAGAGGCCCGCCATGTGCGGGCCTCTCGGCCATAGGCCGGCGCATGCAGGCGCGAAACCGCGCGGGAGCGGGGCAACGCTTGTGGGTCCCCGTCAGCGGTGGCCAGGAGCGGGACAGGTGCACCCGCTCCTCGCACGTCGAGGAGGCGCATACGGGATTCGAACCCGTGTTACCGGCGTGAGAGGCCAGCGTCCTAGGCCACTAGACGAATGCGCCCGGCGGACGCGAAGGGTAGCAGACGGTTTCCGAGCGTCCGGCCGTCAGCCGGTCAGCGCTGCGATGGGAAGGGGGCCGGGAGCGCCACCGCGGTGGCGGGAAGCAAGGAGGGGTGGGAAGTGTTACCTCCGGCATCCACCGCGCCGGCGCCCCCGGCCGAATGCCCTGGCGTGGCTACCGGCGCCTCTCGTGCGGCCGGCTCGGTCGCGCGCGAACGTAGGCGAGCTCACGACGGTCTGCCAGCGCCCCGGCTCGGCACATTGCAGCGAGCAGCGCGAGCTCCACCGCGACGAGAACAGTGGCGACGATGAGCCACATCCACCAGGTCATTCACGGAGCTAGAGCGCAGACGCACGAGAAACTTGCGCACGCAGCCTGCCCTGAAGCGCGAACTGCGTAGCCGCTCATGGATCGGACTGTCGGAACCGACCGTCGCGGGCCTGTTCAGGCCGGTCCGGCGGAGAGCACGACCTCGAACTCCAGCAGGCTCGAGGCGGTGCCTACGGGGCGCTGGTCACCCCGGCCCTCGCCGCCGGCATGGCCGCGCTTGAAGGCGTCGCCTTCGACCCAGGCGCGGAAAGCGTCTTCGGTCTCCCAGCGCGTGTAGACGAAGTAGCGCGACTCGCCGGCGGTCGGGCGCAGTAGCTCGAAGCCGAGGAAGCCGGGCATCTTCTCGACCTCGCCGGCGCGGGTGCGGAAGCGCTCCTCGAGCGCCTCGCCGCGCCCTTCGGGCACCTCGATCGCGTTGATCTTGACGACGGCCATGGCACCTCCGCGGTTGGGTCGGCGAAGCATGCCCGATGGCCGTTCCAAGGGGCGGGCCGGATGAGATCCGGCCCCTACATCTGCGAGGCGGCGCTGCGCGGGCGTAGGGCCGGATGTATCCGGCCCCTACACTGCTGCGTCGACCTCGCTCAGGAACTCCTCGACGACCTGTGCGTACAGCTCGGGCTCCTCGAGGTGGGCGCAGTGGGCGGAGTCCTCGAAGACGACCATGCGGGCGCCGGCGATCCCGTCGCGCAGGGTCTCGGAGCAGGCAGGCGTGAGCTCGTCGTGGCGGCCGACGGTGACGAGCGTCGGCGACGCGATGCGGTGGAGGTCGGCGGTGCGGTCCCAGTCGCGCAGGCTGCCGATGACGTCGAACTCGGTCGGGCCGTTCATGGTGAGGTAGACCTGGTTGCCCTCGAGCTGGTCGGCCGTCCGCTGCAGCGCCTCAGGCCAGGGGTCGAGCCGGCAGACGTGGCGGCGGTAGAACTCCTGCACCGCCTCGCCGTACTCGGGCCGGTCGTACTCGCCGCGGGCGCCTAGCTCGATCAGGGTCGTTCGTGCCGGCTCAGGCAGCTGCTCGATCAGCCGCCTCGCCTCGCCCGTGAACTGGGGGATGCTCGCGGACGTCGAGGCGAGCACGAGCCCGGCGATTCCCTGCGGCCCGCGACACATGTACTCGACCGAGAGCCAGCCGCCCCACGACTGCCCGAGCAGGTGGCAGCGCTCGAGGCCGAGCGCGTCGCGCACCTGGTCGACCTCCTCGCAGGAGCGGTCGAGCGTCCACAGCGACGGGTCGTCTGGCTTGTCCGAGCGGCCGCAGCCGAGCTGGTCGTACACGACGGTCGGGCGGTGGACGGCCAGGCGCTCGGCCAGCGGCTCCACGTAGTAGCTCGCCGCGCCGGGGCCACCATGCAGGATCAGCAGCGGCATGCGGTCGCCGCCGCCGTCGCGCCGGTACCAGACGCGGCCGCCCGTGACGTCGATCGAGCCTTCCTCGCGCACGCGGGCAGCCTAGATGAGAGGGCGGGGTCCGAGCTCACCGCAGAAGAAGAATTGCTCTCTCGGTAGGCCCGGCAGCTTGCCGGCCGGGATCCGTACCGCGGCGATCGCCGCGCTCGTCGTAAGACCGCGCCGATCGGCAGCGGATACTAGAGACATGAAGCTCCACGGGGAAGCCCTCCGCTTCTCGCCGTCCGATCTCGGTCACTTCGTCGGCTGCGAGCACCTGACGCAGCTCGAGGTCGCGGCGGCGCGCGGCGAGATCGCAAAACCGCACTACGTGAATGCCTTCGACGATCTGCGCAAGCGCAAGGGGGAGGAGCACGAGGCGGCCTTCGTGCACGCGCTCCTCGCGCAGGGACGCGAGGTCGTCACGATCGAGCTCGGCGAGGAACGCGACTTCGAGGAGGCGGCAGCGCGCACGGCCGCGGCGATGCGGGCGGGCGCGGAGTACGTCTACCAGGCCGTGCTCGTGCTCGACGGCTGGCGCGGGATCGCGGACTTCCTCGAACGGGTGGAACGGCCGTCGGCCCTCGGCCCGTGGTCCTACGAGGTGCTCGACACGAAGCTCGCCCGCCATGCGCGCCCGTCACACGCGCTGCAGCTGTGCTTCTACAGCGAGGCTGTAGCGGCCGTCCAGGGCCTGGCACCCGATCACGCAGCCGTCGTCCTCGGGACGAGCGAGCGCCACGTGCTGCGCCTCGCGGACGTGGAGGCGTACTACCGCCGCCTCAGGCGACGCTTCCGAGACGCGGTCGGCCGGCGGCCGGCGACCCAGCCCTACCGCTGCGACCACTGCCGGATCTGCGACTGGCGTCCGCGCTGCAACGACTGGTGGGAGGAGCGCGACCACCTCGTGCGCGTGGCGGGCATGCGCCGCGACCAGATCGAGCGCTTCGCCGAGGCCGGCATCGGGACGCTCGCGGCGCTCGCCGAGGCGGCGCCGGGGACGGCGGTGCGAAAGCTCCAGCCCGATACGTTCGAGGCACTGCGCGAGCAGGCGGAGCTCCAGCTTCATCGCACCCGAACGGGGGAGCTCGTGCACCGGCTGCGCCCGGTCGAGACAGGACGCGGTTTCGAGGCGCTGCCGCCCCCGTCGGAGGGCGACGTGGTCTTCGACTTCGAGGGAGACATGTTCTTCGAGCCGGCCCGCGGGCTCGAGTTCCTGTTCGGCCTGCTGCTCCGCGAGGACGGCGAGTGGCGCTACGAGGCGATCTGGGCCCACGACCGCGAGTCCGAGCGTGAGGCGCTCGAGCGTTTCGTCGACCTGGTGCACGCGCGGCTCGCGCGTTGGCCTGACCTGCACGTGTACCACTACGCCTTCTACGAGCCGACCGCCGTCAAGCGGCTGATGGGGGAGTACGGGACGCGCGAGCACGAGGTCGACGCGCTGCTGCGCGGCGGCGTCTTCGTCGACCTCTACACGACCGTGCGCCAGGCCCTGCGTGCCGGCGTGCCCGGATACGGGCTCAAAGAGGTGGAGGCGCTCGCAGGCTTCGTTCGGGCCGCCTCGGTCGGGTCCGGCGACGAGGCCGTCGTCGACTACGAGCGCTGGCGCGAGACCGGAGACGCCGCGCTGCTCGAGCGGATCGCCGCCTACAACGAGGAGGACTGCCGCGCCACGCTCGCCCTCAGGGACTGGCTCCTCGGGGTGCGGCCGCCCGACATCGCCTGGCCCGAGCCGATCGCCGCAGCCGAGGTCTCCGAGGAGAAGCAGGAAGCGATCGCGGAGCGGGCGCATATCCGCGAGGCACTGCTCGCGTTCGGCGAGGGGACGCCGCAGGCGCTCGCGGGCGAGCTGCTCGAGTACCACCGCCGCGAGGCGAGGCCCGGCTGGTGGCGCTTCTTCGCGCGCCTGCTCATGTCGCCCGAGGAGCTCGTAGAGGAGGCCGAGGCGGTCGGCTGCCTCGAGCGGGCCGGCGAGCCGGAGGAGACGGGAAAATCGCTCGTCTGGCCGCTTCGATTCCCCGAGCAGGACGTTCGCCTCTCGGCCGGCGACAGCGTCACCGATCCGGCAACGGGCCGGGGAGCCGGCGAGCTCGTCGAGCTGGATCCCGACGCGTGCACGCTGCTGCTCAGGCGCGGGCCGAGTCTCGCGGAGGTGCCGTTGCCCCGGGCGCTCGTCGGCGGCGCGCCGTACGACACGGGGATGCAGCAGGGCGCTCTCCTGCGCGTCGGCAAGGATCTCCTCGCGGACGGCTCCGGACGGTATCCGGCTCTCGCCCGCCTGCTCGCGCGCGAGCCGCCTCGCGTGATCGGCCGCCCTGCGGGCGCGCCCGTGCAGACGATCGACCTCGGGGAGCTGCGGGCCCTCGCGGCCGGCCTCGACGCGAGCTACCTCTTCCTCCAGGGCCCGCCCGGAACGGGCAAGACGTGGCGCGGCGCGCGGCTGATCGTCCACCTGATCCGCGCGGGCAAGCGCGTCGGCGTGACCGCGCAGAGCCACAAGGTGATTCACAACCTGCTCGACGAGGTCGAGCGCGTCGCCCGGGAAGAGGGCGTCGTCTTCCGCGGCCTGAAGCGGCATTCGGGCGGCGACCCGGAGGACGAGTACCGGGGCGAGCAGATCGCGAGCACGACCGACATCGCCGCGTGCCTCGATCCGGAAGTGGCGCTCATCGCCGGCACGTACTGGCTTTTCGCCAGGCGAGAGCTCGACTCGACTCTCGACACGCTCGTCATCGACGAGGCCGGCCAGGTCTCGCTCGCCGACGCGCTCGCGGTCGGGACGGCCGCCCGCAACCTGATTCTGCTCGGCGATCCGCTCCAACTCGCGCAGGTGACGCAAGGGACGCACCCGGGCGGCTCGGGCGTCTCCGTCCTCGAGCACCTGCTCGGCGACGAGCCGACGATCCCGCCCGAGCGAGGCGTCTTCTTGCTCGAGAGCTTCCGCATGCACCCCGACGTCTGCACGTTCATCTCCGACCTCGTCTACGCGGGGCGCCTCGGCTCCGACCGCGGCGCCGCCACGCGCCGAACGGCCATCGGCACGGGCATCCGCTACCTGCCGGTCGAGCACGAGGGGAACCGTTCGTCCTCCCCCGAGGAGGCCGAGCGAATCGCCGCCGAGCTGCAGGCGATGATCGGCGTCGAGCTCACGGGCTCGGACGGCGCGACCCGGCCCCTTCAACAGATGGACTTCATGGTCGTGGCGCCCTACAACGCCCAGGTGCACGAGCTCTCGCGGGCCCTTCCGGCCGGTGTGCCGATCGGCACGGTCGACAAGTTCCAGGGCCGCGAGGCGCCGGTCGTCTTCTTCTCCATGGCGACCTCCAGCGGGGAGGACGTCCCGCGCTCGCTCGCCTTCCTCCTGTCGCGCAACCGCCTCAACGTCGCGATCTCTCGCGCTCAGTGCCTCGCGATCCTCGTCTGCTCGCCGCGGCTGCTCGAGGCCCGCTGCCGGACGATCGAGGAGATGCAGCTCGTGAACGCGCTCTGCCGGCTCGTCGAAGTCGCCGAGGAACAGGTAGCTCGGGTCTGAGCTCGCCGGCGCGGCCTATTCGCCGGGCAGGATCGAGTACAGCGTCTTGTCCACCCGCGTCCCGTCGGGTCTCGGGAGCGAGCGCACGACGCCTTCCCGCGTGAAGCCGGCGCGCTCGAGCACGCGGTCGGAGGCGTCGTTGCCGACGTTGACGTAGGCGGCTACACGCTCGACGCCGAGCGAGAAGGCGTGCTCGGCGAGCAGCCGCGCCGTCCGGGTCGCAACTCCTCGCCCGCGAGCGTGCGGGAACAGCCAGTAGCCGATCTCGACGATCCCGCGCTCCGCATCGAGGTGGTGGAGCGTGGCGCCGCCCAGGACGTCTCCCAGCTCGGCGTCGGCCACGACGAGCGGCAGCAGCCGTCCGCTGGCGGCGAGGTAGGGCAGGTGCGGCAGCGTGTCCAGGAGCTCCTGCCGGTCGAGGTCCGGCAGGTTCCCAGCCTCCCGGATCACCGGGTCTGCGAATGCAGCCACGAGCGCGTCTACGTCGTCCTGGCGGGTCGGACGGACGACGATCTCGCCGTCGCGAAGTCCGTCCTCCGGGAAGGAGAGCCGAAGCGTCAGCTCGGGCATGCCCGGAATCTTCGTAGGCAGAACGCGGAGCTGCAGAGTGTCGGCGGTCGCGGTGGTCTCGGTGCTGCTCATCTGAGCCTCCGTTCTCGACTGTGGACGGGAGGCTCGCAGGGTCGGCTCGGCAGGGCGAGCGTGTTGCCACCCGTCGCGGCCGTTGCTGCCCCCCTGCGACGCGTTCGGTTAGCCACACCGCCGCGCAAACACGAGCGGCTGCTCTTCGTTCGCTGACCCCGCGCCTGAGTTGCACGACGGCTTTTAGGCCGGCCCGTTGCGGGTTGCCGGACGGGACGTCGCTGCCCAGCCTCTAGGCTTCCGGGACCGTGATGACAGAGGGCTCAGAGCGTGCGCGCGCGGATCTGGGGCTGCCGCGGCTCGCTCGCGAGCCCCGGGGCGCAGACGGCCCGCTACGGGGGCAACACGTCCTGCGTCGAGGTCCGCGGGACTGACGGGACGCTCGTCGTCCTCGACGCCGGTACGGGGATCCGGGCCCTGGGCGCCGCACTCGCCGCCGAGCGGCCGAAGACCGTGCATCTCCTGCTCACGCACATGCACCTCGATCACGTCGAGGGACTGGGCTTCTTCACGCCGCGCTTCGACCCGGAGGCGACCGTCCACGTCTGGGGGCCCCGCCCGCCGGAGGGGAGCCTGAGCGACTGGATTGCCGCCTACCTGTCGCCGCCGCTCTTCCCGGTGCCCTTCGCCCAGGTCTCGGGGCACATCGAGTTCCACGAGGTCGAGGCGGGCACGCTCGACCTCGGGTCGCTGCACGTCACGACCGAGCCGGTCACGCACCCCGGCCCGACGTTCGCGTACCGGCTCGAGGAGAACGGCCGCTCCTTTGCCTTCGTGCCCGACCACGAGCCTGCGCTGACTGAAGGCCTGCGCGGCGGAAGCCTGGAGACCATCCCGGGCTCCGCGATCGCACGGAGCGCAGACGTCCTCTTCCACGATGCGCAGTACACGGCGGAGGAGTACGCGACGCGCGTCGGCTGGGGCCATTCCTCGCTGCCCGACTTCGCCGCCTTCACCCGCCTGGCCGAGCCGTCCCGCGTCGTCATGTTCCACCACGACCCCGCGCATACCGACGAGGAGCTGGAGTCGATGCTGGCCGAGGCCGCCGCGCTGCTCGACGGCTCGGGCCCGCACGTCGAGCTTGGCTACGAGGGGATGGAGATCGAGCTCGGCTAGCCGTTCGGCGCGCCCGTTCGGGGCGCGCCACGATCACGGCGCGGTCAGGTTGCGCTTGGGCCGCTACCGCCGCTGTCGCTCGGCGGCTCCCCGCCCGGCTGGGCCGCATGACGCTCGCGCTCAGGAGAGCTCGGAGCCTTCGCCCGAGCGTCCTTCTCGGCCGTCGCCTTGGCGGCGTCCCTGGCCTCGAGCCAGTGCCTCAGCTTGGTGCGCAGGCCGACGGCCATCGATTCGCGGATTGTGTCAGATCAAGGTGCGGTTTGCCACATGTCGGCACGCTGGACGACCGTCCAACAGGCTGCGCGCAGGTGAGGAGAACGCGTGAAAGCCGCGAATAGTGTCGCCGCCGTCTGTCGCCGCCTGTTCGGCGATCGCGTTCCGACTCCGGAGGAGCCCCATGAAGCACATTGTGCGAGCCGTACTGCTCATCGTCGTCCTGGCGCTCACCGCCGCGTGCGGCGGCGGAGACGAGAGCGACCAGGTCGGGTCCGACCAGCTCGAGAACGGCGCGGTGAGCACGCCGAAGCTCGCCGACGAGGCGGTCACGAAGGACAAGCTCGCCCCGGGTGCCGTCGGCACCGCCCGGCTCGAAGACGGCGCCGTCGACTCGGACAAGCTGGCGGACGAGGCCGTCACCGCGGACGGGCTCGCGAGCGACGCCGTCCTCGGCGACAAGGTCGCCGACGACTCCCTCACCGGGGCCGACGTCGACGAGTCGACGCTCGAAGGCGTGGACGCCGCCACCCTCAACGGCTCGGCGTCCTACATCAACGAGATCCAATCGGCCCAGCAGACGAGCAGCCTCAACACGAACGATCGCAAGGGCCCCGTCACCGCGACCTGCCCGGACGGGACGACCGTCATCGCCGGCGGCGCGTCGATCGTGACGGAGAGCGGCACGAAGCTGCCGATCGCGCTCACCGCGACCACGTCGAACGCCGGCAACGGCTGGAACGCGGAAGCGCTCGAGATCCGTCCCGTCGACGAGCCGTGGGGCCTGCGGGTCGTCGCCCTCTGCGGCGTGCTCAGCGGCGGGTAGCCGGCGAGCCTGACCGCTCGGAACCGGAAGCGCCGTCGGGCCCGGCGCCAGGCTCTGTGTACGTTGTCGCTCGTGGATCAAGACTCCGAGCTGCCCGGAGACTCCGGGGAGCCCGTCGGGGACGGGCGAGGCACGCTGCGGCGCAAGCTCGTCGTCCGTGGGCTCTTCCTGCTGCTGACGGCCGTCTCCCTCTACCTGCTGTTTCCGAGCCTGGTCGAGGTCTTCACCTCCTGGCGCGATCTGCGGACGCTGGACGTGCTCTGGGTCGCCATCGCGCTCGGGTTCGAGGCTGCGAGCTTCCTGGCGGTGTGGGAGCTGCAGCGGATCGTGCTCAGGACGCCGAGCTGGTTCGCCGTCGGCACCTCGCAGCTCACCGGCAACGCGTTCGGGCGCATCGTGCCGGGCGGCATGGCGACCGCCGGCGCGCTCCAGTACCGGATGCTCGTTCAGGCGGGCATACCGGGGTCGACAGCGGCCGCCGGGCTGACGGCGACGTCCGTGATCGCGTTCGCGACGATGCTGGCGCTGCCCGTGCTCGCCCTTCCCGCTGTGCTCGGCGGAGTGCGAGCGCCCGAGGGGCTCCTCCAGTCCGCCTACCTCGGCGCGGCCGTCTTCGTCCTGATGGCCGGCGCGGGAGCGGCCGTGCTCCTGTCCGACCGTCCGCTCGCGCTCATCGCGCGGCTGGTCGGCTGGATCCAGGCCCGCCTCGGCAGAGCGTCGCGGGCGCATGGACTGCGGGAGAAGCTGCTCCGCGAGCGGGACGCCATCCGCGTCGCCGTCGGCCCGCACTGGCGGATGGCCCTCGTGGCCGCCGTCGGGCGGTGGGCGTTCGACTACCTCGCTCTGCTCGCCGCGCTCCGGGCCGTCGGGGCCGAGCCCGATCCGTCGCTCGTCCTGCTCGCGTACGTGGCCGCCCAGCTGCTCGGCACGATCCCGCTGACGCCCGGCGGGCTCGGGTTCGTCGAGGCGGGCCTGACGGGGCTTCTGCGGGCGGCCGGCGTCGACGGCGGGGACGCCATCGTGGCGACGCTCGCCTACCGCCTCGTCTCGTTCTGGTTGCCGCTCCCGTTCGGTCTGGCGAGCTGGTGGCTCTTCCGCCGCCGCTACGGGCGCGTGCCGGATGAGCCCGGCTCGGCTCCCGGGTCGCTCCCAAGCGCCTCGAGTGCCTCGTCCGTGAGCTCGGCGAGCAGCAGCTCTCCGTGATGGGGCGCGAGGCTGGCGCGCAGCTTCGCCCAGTCCGCCTTCCCGACCAGGAGCACGAGGGCTGCCTGTCCGGGCTCGAGCTTGTCACCGAGCGCGCGGAGGCGCTTGTTCTTTATGCCCGTGTCGAACACCCCGTACCCGCCTCCGGCGACCATGCCGGCGATGGACGCGCCGATGGGCCCACCGACCGCGAGCCCGAGCAGGAAGCCGACCGTGCCGCCGGCGATGAGCCCCTGGCCGACCGACAGGTCTTCCGTCTGGTGGAGCTCGATCCGGTCGCCTGCCACCTTGGCGACGATCGCGGAGTCCTTCACCTCGGCCACGTGCTCGTCGGCGAGCCGCCCGAGCTCGGCACTCGCGGCCTCGGCAGCCTCGCGGCTCGGGTAGGAAAGGGCGACGAGGCTGTGCTCCGAGCCCACGGCGCTGACGCTACCAGGAGCCACCAGCGGGTTGTCGACGCTCAGCGGGCGGGCGGGTAGGCGCGCGCGAGCCGATCGGGCGGGACGCCGAGCCGGTAGAGGATCTTGATCGCCCCGATGCGCAGGAAGGTACGGAGCTCGCCCTGACGGCGGTGCCGTCGGGCCGAGACCCGCACGGTGAGCGGCAGGAGCTCGAAGCGACCGCGACGCCGGAGGCGCTCGACGAGGTCGTAGTCCTCCATGATCGGCAGCGGGCGGTACCCGCCGAGCCGGTCGAACGCGGTACGAGAGACGAAGATGGCCTGGTCGCCGTAGGCGGTCCGGCTCGTCCGCGCGTAGCCGGCGGAGAGCACGCGCCACAGCGGCGGCCGCTCGTCGAAGCCGAGCCGGAACGCGCCGCCCTCGGCATGCGCCAGCGCTGCGCGGATCGCGTCACCCGCACCCTCGGGAAGGATCGTGTCGGCGTGCAGAAAGAGCAACGCGGCGCCGCTCGCCTGCGCCGCGCCGGCGTTCATCGCCTCCGCCCGGCTGCCGGTCGCCTGGAGGACGGTGGCTCCGGCGGCCTCGGCGGCCTCGGCCGTGCCGTCGGCGCTGCCGCCGTCGACGACGATCACCTCGCAGTCGCCGAGCGTCCGCCGGGCCGCGCCGACCGCCTCGGCGACGGTTGCGGACTCGGTCAGGGTCGGCACGACGACCGAGATCCTCATCGGCGCCGCCGGAGCCCCGAGTCGAGCGCGAGGCGCTCCGCGCACGGGGTGAAGAAGAGCACGACGTGAAGCGCGATCAGCATCGCGTAGGTCCAGAACCACTCGGTCGGCGCCTGCACCACGAGCAGCGTGATGATGAGCGCCTGAATGCCCCCGATCAGCGCGCCGAGTCGGGTGAGGAGCCCGAGGGTCAGCAGGACGCCGGCGGCCAGCTCGACGAGGAAGACGAGCCAGCCGAAGAGGGTGTAGTTCGGGATGACGACGTCGCTCATGAACGTCCGCAGGAAGCCGAACACGGCGTCCTGCTCGGCGATCACGAAGTTGTCCATGAGCCCGCCGGTCTCCTCCCGGCCGAAGTCCGGCGGCAGCTTCCAGCCCAGATTCGCCAGCCAGATCACGCCGGTGAAGATGCGCAGGCCGGCCAGGGCCCAGGCGGCGGTCGCAGCGCTCGGGACGCCGCGGCTGAGCTCGACGATCCGGTCGATCAAAACAGCGGCCGATCGGTGAGCGACTTGCCGAGCAGGTCGACGAGGATGTCCGTGGTCGGCGCCATCACCGCCGCGGCGCGGGCGTCGCGGAAGACCCGCTCGAGTGGCAGGTGACGCGAGTAGGCGGCGCCGCCGCAGACGCGCATGGCTGCGTCCGTGACCTCGATCGCCATCTCCGCACAGGCGGCCTTGAGCCCGAGGACCGAGAGCTGGACGGCCGGGTCGCCGTCGTCGAGGCGGCGCGCGGTCTCCTCGAGGTACGCGCGGGCCTGCTCGTGCCGCACCTTCGCCTGGCCGAGCCGGGCACGAACGGTCGGGAGATCGGCGAGCGCCTGACCCTCGTGCTCGAGCCGCGCTGACACGGCATGCGCGGCTGCGAGCTCGAGCGCTACGCCGGCGAGGCCGACGCAGCAAGCGCCGCAGCCGAGCACGAACCAGGGCAGCGTGGCTTCGAGCATGACCGCAAAGCCACCGGCTGGCTCGCCCAGCCGCCGCTCGGCGGTGACGCGGACGCCGCGGAAGCGGACCGGGGAGGAGCCGTTGCCGCGCATGCCCAGCCCGTCGAAGGCTTCCTCGACCTCGATCCCGGCCGAGCGCGAGTCGAGGAGATAGAGCTCCGTCGCGAGCGGATCGTCCGTGCCGGGCGCGCCCACGGCGGCCACGTACGAGTCGGCCTCGGCGGCCGATGTCACCCACGACTTGTCGGCGTCGACGACGATGCCGGCGCCGTCGGGCGCGGCGCGCGAGACCTGCGCCCAGAAATGGCTCCGCGAGCCGCGCTCGGAGAACGCGATCGTCGTCAGGTGCTCCCCGGCCGCGATCGCGCGCAGCGCGTCGGCCTTCGGGCCCTCGTCCTCGCCCGTCGTCGCGAGCAACGTCCGGGCCGCCACGACGTGCATCGTGTAGACCATGGCCGTCGAGCCGCACGCCGCGGCGACGTCCGTGATCGTGCGGGCGATCTCGGCTGCCCCTCCGCCCGGGCCGCCGAGCCGCTCGGGCAGACCGAGGCCGAGCAGCCCGGCCTCGCGGAGCGCCGCGATGCTCTCGTGCGGGAACCGGGCGTCGCGATCGACCTCGGCGGCGTGGGTTCGAATCGTCTCGACCGGAACGGCCAGGGGCCGGAGAGCGGGGGAGACGGCGGTCATCGGCTGTGCACCTCCTGCGTGCGCTGGGTGGGATCGTGTTGGCGGTGGTCTCGCGGGCTCGTGTTCGCTACCTCAAGGGCGGGTGACGCTACCGCCGGCGGACGGTCGGCGGCGGGCGGCGGGATGCGTCCGGTCTGAACGAGGCGGTCGAGCGTCGTGGCGGTGCGGCGGCCGGGCAGTCCGTCGCGGTCGGCGAGGAGCGCTGCGAGGTCGGCGGCAGTGTCGACGTCGCGCCACGGGGCGAGCAGGCCGACCTCGAGGCCGGCGGCCGCGCAGCGCTCGCGCGTCACCTCGAGCACGTCCGGGGTCGACCAGGGGATGTCCTCGAACGGCGCCGCGTGCGGCGCGCGCAGGGCGACGAGCCAGTAGCCCCCGTCGAGCCCCGGGCCGAGCACCACGTCGGCGCCGCCCTCGAGCTCGGCGAAGGCCCGGCGGAGCGAGCCCGGCGGGATGCCGGGGATGTCGGACGAGACGAGCGCCACCGCGTCCGCGCCGGCAAGTGCGGCGGCGGCGCCCGATCGGAGCGCATCCGTCAGCCCTTCTCCGTCCTGGAGCACGAGCCGCGGGCCGGGACCGGCCAGGGCATGCAGCGCCTCGGCCTCCTCGGGATCCGCGTAGAGGATGCCGACGTCGTCGCTCTCGGCACGGCAGGTCTCGAGCGTGTCGAGGAGCATGGCCGGCCGAGCGCGGCTGCCTCTTCCGGGGAGAGCGGCGGGCAGAGGCGCGTCTTCGTGCGCCCGGGCGCGGGCGCCTTGGCGACGACGAGGACGCGCTCCCCGCGACCGCGAGGCGCCGTCACGCTCACCTCACGTTCCGCACGACGTCGTCGCCGGCCGGCAGCTCGGCGACCGTGGCCAGGAACGCCTCGAGCGATCCCGCGAGCGGGAGCGGCTCGGCCGCCACGCGCAGGTCGACGTCGGTGACGCCATGACGGACGGTGGGCCCGAACGGATGCAGGAACGCCCCCTCGGCCGTGAGCGTGAGCTCGGGCAGCGCGTCATGGGGCCCGAGGTCGACCCCGAGCCCCTCGACCGCGGCCTTGCCGCGACGCACGATCGAGCGGACGACGTGATCCTCGTCAGGGATCCCGAGCTCCCGGTGCAGCGTGCAGAGCCGCTCGAGCGCGTCCTCGTCGCGGTGCTCGACGGTGGTCGCGATGCGGACGCGGAGCCCATGCTTGCGCAGCCGTCCGATCGCGTCGACGACGTCGCGGAAGTTCCCCTGGCCACGCAGGGCGTCGTTCGTCTCCGGCTCGGCCGCGTCGAGCGAGAGCTGGAACGCGACGTCCAGCCCCGCGAGCGGGGCGAGCCTGTCGAGCAGCCTCTGGCCGAAGAGGGTTCCGTTCGTCAGCGCGACCGTCGGGAGGAGCGAGGCGATTTCGGCGAGCGCCTCCGGGAACCAGCGCAGCATGAAGACCTCGCCTCCGGTGATGCCGACGGAGCGAAAGCCGAGCGCGCGGCCCTGGGCGACCGCGTCCACGAGCCTGTCGCGCGAGAGCTCGCGGCGGTCGGCGATTCGGGGGTGCGACTCGGTCAGGCAGTACGTGCAGGCGAGGTTGCAGTGGTAGGTCGCATAGAGCCAGAGCCGGTCGCCGGCACGGCCTTCCTCGACGGCTCGGGCGAGCCCTTCGTGCATCTGAGCAATATTCGCACGAGCGCCTTACGCGGATGTGAACTGGCGGCCCGCAGCTCTGGTGCCGCCGTCGAACCGCCCCGCGGGCAGGCGCCTGACATGTGAGAATGCGCGCGTGGCGATGAACCCGACGCACGCGATCCGGATCGAGTACTGCGTTCCCTGAGGGGCGGTGCCGAACGCCGTCGGTCTGACGGCTGCGTTGCTCGACCGCTGGGAGAACGTCATCCGCACCCTCGAGGTCGTGCCCGGCACGGGAGGGATCTTCGACGTCCACGTCAACGGCGAGCTCGTCTTCACGAAGTCGATGCTGGGGCGCTACCCGGATCCGGAGAACGTCCTACCCCTCGTCGCCGAGCACATCGACGGCCGCTAGGCGGAAGCCTCAGGGATGAGGAGGCTGCTCGGCATGTTGGTCGTCGGCGCCGCGCTGGCCGCGATCTACCGGCGCCTCCTGCGCGAGCCGGTCCTCAACTGGGGCGCGACCACCGAGGAGGCCGCGCGAAGTCTCCCCGGAGACGAGCTGCTCGAGCACGCCGACATCGTCGCGACGCGGGCGATCACGGTGGACGCGCCGGCCTCGGCGATCTGGCCCTGGCTCGTCCAGATGGGGCCGGGCCGCGGCGGCGCCTACACGTACGACTGGATCGAGAACCTCTTCGGCCTCGAGATGCACAGCGCCGAGGAGATCCTGCCCGAGTTCCAGCACCTGGAGGTCGGCGAGGTGCTCCGCAGCCCCAACGGCGAGATGGGCATGCGGGTCGAGATCCTCGAGCCGGAGCGCGTGCTTTCGTCCCGCTCCGAGGACGGCGCCTGGGTCTGGACGTTCGTCCTCGAGGAGCAGCACGGCGGGACGCGGCTGCTCAGCCGCAACCGCATCCGCGTCGGCGGCTCGCTCGGCGGGCGTCTGGCGATGCTGGCGATGGAGCCCGGGTCGCTCGTGATGGAGCGCAAGATGCTGCGCGGGATCAGGGAACGCGCCGAGCGGCTCAGCGGGGCGCAGCCGCCGCCGTCACCCGACAGTCAGCCGAGGTAGAGCCCGCGGGCGTTCCCGGCGAGGATCGCCTCGGCCGCGTCCTCGGCCTCGGCGGCGGTCAGGGCGCCGGCCGCATGCAGCTCGCCGAGAGCAGCACCCAGCGTGGCTCGGGCTCGCCGGGCGCCGAGCCAGACGTGCTCGGCGAGCCCGGCGGCGTCGCTCGAGGCCTGGAGACGGGAGATCGGCGCGATCGCGAGCGCCTCGCGCCACGTATCGACGAGCGCGGCGAAGCCGAGTGGGGGAATGCAGGTCGCCACGTCCAGGTACACGTGCGGGTACACGGCCGCGAGCCACGCCCCCTCACGCGCGTACGGATAGGCGCCGTGGAGCAGGACGAGCGGTACCCCGTTCGCCGCGCCGCTCTCGAGCAGCCAGCGCAGCTCCAGCGGGTTGGCGAGGCGCAGGTCGATGTCCGGGTCGCCGTAGCCGGCGTGCAGCTGCATCGGCAGTGCCTGCCGGCGCGCGGCGCCGAGCGATCGGACGAGCAGGAAGTCCAGCAGCGGCTTTTCCACGAGCCGGGTCGCGCCGCGACCGTGCTCGCGCTCGAACCCGACCCGCGCCTCCTCGAGCGAGGCGGGCTCGACGGCGAGCCCGCTGCGGTAGGCGATGATGCTCTTCAGGCCCGCGTGCCCGGCAGCTCGAGCGCCCTCGACCCGCTCGTCGAAGGCGTCGAGGAACTGGTCGAAGCTGGAGACGAGGCCGGTCAGCTCGCCCGCCACCTGCTCGATGCGCAGCAGCGTCGCGACCGGTACGCCTGCCGCCGCTCCCAGCTCGTCCGGCAAGAGCGCGAGCTCGGGAGGCGGGAAGCCGGTATCGACGACGAGCGCCTCGACGTCGGCCGCGCCGACGATCCGGCGCGCCCACTCGGCGACCTCGTGAGTGGCGATCGCGGCGATCACCGACTCCTCGTCGTCGCCGCAGCCGAGCTCCGCCGCCAGCTCGTGGACGGCCCAGCGGTAAGCGGTCAGGCCGGCGGCGAGGTAGGCATCCTCCCGCTGGCCCTCGTACCACAGCCAGCGATAGCCGTCGAGGTCGGACGGAATCTCCCTGAGCGGCGCGTGGAGATGACCGTCGAGGACGGGAAGCGCCGACAGGTCGACCGTTGGACTCGTCACGCGGCTCCCAGTATGAGCGAGTCCGATAGCTCGACGAGCCTGAAGGTCTGCCACGAGAGCGAGAGAATCTCCTCCCGGCTGCCGGCCTCGAGCTCGTGGCGCCAGCAGGCCTCGGCGAGCGCGAGCAGGGAGGCTGCCTCGGCCAGCGCCTCGTCTTCCTCGGTGCGCACCGTCTGGGCGGCGAGGCGCAGCAGCCCGATCAGGTCGGGCTGACGGTGCCAGACAAGCGGGATCGCCATTACGAGGTACTCGTGGGCGCGCAGGAGGTCGAGCGGGATCGGCCGCTCGGCCGAACGCAGCGGCGGGGAGAGCCGCTTCGCCGGGAGGCCCTTCGCGACCCGTGCGGCGTTGTGCCAGAGAGCGGCGGCCGCCTCGTCCGGACCGCCGCCGGCGCTCGCGAGCGCGAGCAGGAGCTTGGCCAGCGAGCCGGTGATCGTGTAGTAGGGCGCGTCCGTGCCGAAGACGAGCTGCTCGGGCGCGGCCAGCGTCAGCAGCGCATGGACGTCGAGCGCGTTCCAGACCGACGTGTCGAACACCAGGCCGGGCCACCCGGCGAGCGACTCGAAGAGCCGGTGCATGTCGGCGATCGCTGCGTGCGCCAGGATCACCTGGGCTTGCGGATGTTGCTCGACGAGCGCGCCGAGCTGCGAGGCGAGCGGAGCAAGGCCGCGACCTGCATGGAGCAGGATCGGGACACGGCGTTCGGCGGCGAGCGCGAACGCGGCGCGCAGGTCGGGATGGGAGACGTCGAAGACGCCGTCCGTCGGGTGGAGCTTGATGCCGGCCGCGCCGCGGTCGAGCGCGCGCTCGAGCTCTGCGGCAAAGCCGTCTCCCGGCTCGGAGCGACAGAACGGGACGAGTCTCCCGGCCGTTGCGACGCACTGGTCGAGGAGCTCGTCGTTCAGCGCGGGATACGCGTCTCGGCTGGGCGCGCGAAACGGGACGACGAAGGCTCGCTCGACGCTGTATCGGGCCATCTCCTGGAGGAGCTCAGCCGGCTCCAGGCGAGAGCCGTCGGCATCGCGGCCGAGGTGCGCGTGCGCGTTCCATACGGGCTGACCGGGCGGGACGAGGGGCGCGACGAAGCGCTCGTGTACCCGCTGCAGCGCCTCGTGCGCCAGCTCAACGACTGCAGCCTCGCCGCCCATCAGTAGCGCCAGCGGTAGTACGCGGAGAGCTCGTCGTCGGCCAGCTCGCTCGTCGTCGCCGCCTCGGCGCGGCGGACGGCGACGACGGCCCCGTGTAGCTCCTCACCGAGCGCACGCCGCATGGTCTCCGAGCCCTCGAGGGCGGCCGCAGCCGCCTCGGGGTCTCCGGGAAGTGGCACGAGCTCGAGCCGGTCGCGCTCCCCGGCCGGGAGCGTGGCCGGATCGACGGCGACCGGAGACGGGAGCTCGGCGCCGCGCTCGATCCCGTCGAGGCCGGCTGCGATGGCGGCGGCGGCGACGACGTAGGGGTTCCCGGAGGAGTCGAGCGGCTTCAGCTCCACGTTCGCCGCTCCGGGGCGCAGAGCCCTCGAGCCGGGGATGTAGCGCAGCGGCGCCTCCCGGTTCTCCACTCCCCAGCACCGATACGCACCCGTCCAGCGCGTGGGGCCGAGGCGGTGGTAGGAAAGCGGGCTCGCACAGCCGAGAGCCACCAGACCGGGTAGCTCGCGAAGCATTCCTGCGAGGAACGCGCGTCCCGACGGGTCGCTGGGAGCCCCGTCCTCTCCCGGGCCGAGCAGGTTCGCGTCCCCGCGCCAGAGGCTGACGTGCAGGTGGCAGCCGTTGCCGACCATGCCCGGGTAGGTGAGCGGCGAGAACGAGGCTCGGAGGCCTGTCGCCCTGGCGGCGCCGTGGATGACGTGGCGGGCGAGGACGCAGTGGTCCGCCGCCTGGAGCGGGCCCGTAGCCGGGAGGGATGCCTCGAGCTGCCCGGGCGAGTACTCGGCGTGGACCTGCTGGGCGGCGATGCCGTGGAGCGCGAGCCTCGCTGCGACGGCGGCCAGGTGCTCGCCCGCGTCGCCCAGCGCGACGGCGCTGTAGGCCGGCCCGTCGTGCACGGGGACGCCGGCGGCGTCCTCGGCGTACCACTCGAGCTCGAAGGCGAGGCGCAGCTCGAAGCCGCGGGCGGCAGCCGCGTCGACCGTACGACGCAGGAGGGCACGCGGGCACAGGGGCCAGACCTCGCCCTCCTGGTCACGCTGGTCGGCCGGCGCCCAGCCCCAGCCGTCCACGCCTCCAGCCAGCGCGTCGAGATCGGGCACGAGGCGCAGGTCGCCGACGGGCAGCGAGAGCTCGCCCGCCGGCGCGATGGCGTCGTTCCCCGTGAACACTCCGAGCACCCGCGGCGAGCCGACGCCCGCCACCAGCGCCCGCGGAAGCGCCTCGGCCGGCACCGCCTTCGCCCGTGCGATGCCCGCATTGTCGACGAACGAGAGCGCCACGACCTCGATCCCGCGCCGAGCGAGCCTATCCAGAAGTTCCCGGTCCGCCGCCCCGCCCTCGGCCACGGCGCAAGCTTAGGACGGCTCGCCTCGCCGCCCAGCGTTGTGAAGCGTCTGGCTCCGACGGGAGTCCCGCGTCCCCAGGACCGCCAGGGCCGCCCCCACCATGCCCGCATCGGGTCCGAACGTCGCCTGCAGGAACGGGGTAGTCCGCGCCGCCTCGTACCACGTCTGCTCGCGGGCCGCGGCCACGAGGGCGTGCCAGAAGCTCCCGCCGGCACAGCCGAGGCCGCCGCCGACCACGACCGCCGCGGGGTCGAGCAGGTTGACGAGGAGGCCGACACCGACGCCGACGAGCCGGCCGGCGCGCTCGGCCACCGCGACGGCCCGCGGGTCTCCCGCGGCCGCCGCCGCGAGCACGTCTTCTGCACGCTCGGCGTGGCCGCCGAGATTGCGAAAGTCGCGTACCAGAGAGGGGCCGCCGGCTGCCTCCTCGAGCACGAGCGACGCGTCGGCGCCGCACGCCTCGCAGGGCACGGTGAGCGTGCCGCTGCCGAGCAGGATCGCGGCGCCGCGGGCGCCCGTGTACGGCATGCCGCCCGAGACCAGGCTGTAGCTGATTCCGGTCCCGACCCCGATGTAGGCGAACGGGTCGAAGGGGCGGCCGGCGCCGAGCGACGCCTCGGCGAGCGCTGCCGCGCGGACGTCCGACTCGATCACGGCCGGTCCGATGTGGGAGAAGGCGGACGCCACGGGAAGCCCTCGCCATCCGATGACCGCGTCCGTGACGATGCGACCGTCGAGATCGACGAGCTCCGGCACGCCGACGCCCACGCCCGCCAGCGTGACGGCGCGGTCGTGAGCCTCGTGCTCCAGCTCCTCCGCCAGCCGCACGGCATCGGCGAGCACCTCGTTCCCGGGCCGCTCCGGTCGGGTCGGGATGGTACGACGCTCGAGAATCTCGCCGCTCGACCCCGAGACGAGGCCGGCGGCGATCTTCGTGCCGCCGACGTCGACTCCGATCGCGGCGACGTCAGCCATCGAGTTCTGCGCCCGCGACGCGCGACAGAGCGGAGGCGCCAGCCTCGTCGAGGAAGACGCGCGTGTCGGGATGGCGCTGGAGGAACGAGGCCGGGCAGTCGGCGCTCACCGGGCCTTCCACCGTGGCCCGCACGGCGTCTGCCTTCTGCGCGCCGAACGCGACGAGGAGCACCCGCCGCGCCGAGAGCACGGTGCGAAGGCCGACGGTGACGCCGACGGACGGCGCGTACGTCCCGCCGAACCACTCCCGGTTCGCCTCTACCGAGACGGGCTCGAGCTCGACGAGCCGCCCTTCCGAGTCGCCGCCGCTGCCGGGCTCGTTGAAGCCGAGGTGGCCGTTACGGCCGAGGCCGAGCACGATCACGTCGAGCCCGCCGGCGTCGTCCAGGAGCTGCTCGTGGCGACGGAGGCTCGCGATCGCCTCAGACGCGACGGGGCTGATCGCGTGGTACCGCGCAGGCGGGATGCCCCAGGCGTCGGCGACGGTCGCGCGGAGGAGGTTTCCGCAGGTTCGCGGCTCGTCGGCAGGGACGCCGACGTACTCGTCGAGGGTGAAGATCGAGAGGCGGCGGAGGTCTAGCCCGCGCTCACCGATGTGGCGATAGAGACCGAGGGGCGACCCGCCCCCCGCGACCATGACGGTGCGCACGGCCGGATTCTCGAGCCATGTGGCGAGACAGTCGGCGGCCGCGGCGCTCGCGTCTTCCGGATCGCGATGGATCGAGACGTCCATGCGGCGGCTAGGTCGCCTGGGAGGCTGCCAGCCCGAGCTGCGAGCGAGCGGATGTAGGCGGCGTTGCAGCCACAGCAGCCGCCGACGTAGCCGATGCCCTCGTCCCGCGCGGCCGCCCCGAGCGCCTCGAAAGCGGTGCGGGACACCTGGATCGTCTCCAAGTCGTCGGGAAACGCGGGCAGGCGGGTGAAGCTGTGGCACTCCTCCGTCGTCCGGAAGGCAGCCGGCTGCGCGGCGATCGGAACCCCGGCCGCGGCGCGCATCTCGCGGAGCAACGGCAGCATGCGCTCGGGGTCCTGCTCGCAGTTCGCTCCCACGGCGAGGGCGCCTCCGTCGGCCATGGCCCGCGCGCACTCCGCCGGGGAGTGGCCGTCGCTGCAGCTCGTGATCAGAGGCCGGAAGCTCATTGTGGCGACGACGGGCAGCCCGGCCGCTGCCGCGCACGCGAGCGCCTCACGCATCTCGGACAGGTGGAAGAAGGTCTCGAGGACGAGGAAGTCGACGCCGGCGTCAGCGAGGATTCGGATCTGCTCGGCAAGATGATCCCGGGCCGCGCCCAGTGCCGCCGGGCCCTCGCGCTCGAGCAGCTGCGTCCTCGAGACGCTACCCGCCACGAGCGCGCTCTCGCCGGCGACCTCCCGGGCCAGCCCCACCGCCGTCGTATTGATCGCCTCGGTCTGCTCGCCGTAGCCCGCTCGGCGCAGCTTCTCCCTGGTCCCGAAGAACGTGAGCGCCTGCAGGACGGCGGCACCGGCGGCGAGGAACTCGCTGTGCAGCTCGCGCAGCGCGTCGGGGCTCTCGACAGCGACCTCGGGTGTGAACTGGCCGCTCCCGCGCCCCGTGCCCACCGCTTCGCGACCGGAGCCGCTGTCGACGTGGCCGCGCCGCTCGAGCTCGATCAGGTAGCCGCCGTCGCCGAGCACGACGCCGGACGCGAGCAGCCCGGCGATGCCGGTGGTCCGGCCGGCCGAGGCGGCAGGTGGCTCCGTCGGGGAGACGCTCATGAGATCCAGGCGATCAGCGGGCTCGCTCCTGCGTGCCAAGCCTACCGAGCCATCCCGTTCGGTTACATTGGCGCCCGGCCGCCGCGCCGAGAGGGACTTCCATCAACTCGATGCTGGGGTGACGTCATGAGACGAAGCACGGACCGGATCCTCACCACCCACGTCGGCGCCCTGCCCGCGCCCCACGACGTCTGGGGTCGCCTCGACGTCAGCGACGAGCGGCTCTCGGCTGCCGTCGGCGAGGTGTGCGACCGGCAGCGCCAGGCCGGCATCGACTTCATCAACGAGGGGGAGCTGACCAAGGGCGGCCACTGGACGGAGTACCTCGCGTCCCGCCTCGGCGGATACGAGCCTGCCGGGCATCCCGGTGCACTCGGCGAGCTGCTCCTCTCGAGCACCGACTGGGTCGAGTTCCGCGACTTCTATCTCGCCGTGCTCGAGAACGGCACCCTGTTCGAGCAGTCGGGTGCGGCCCAGCACGTGCCGGAGGGCGCCGGGGAGACGACGCAGTCGGTCGAGGACTGGGTATGCACGTCGCCCGTCCACTTTCGCGGCCAGGCCGCGCTCGAGCGCGAGATCGACCTCATGAAGTCGGCGCTCGGCGACACGCCCGCGTCGGACGCGTTCTTGACCACGACCGCGCCGCTCAGCGTCGAGCCGGGCCGTGACAAGGGAATCTACGAGACCGACGAGGAGCACGTATACGCCATCGCGGAGGCCATGCAGGTGGAGTACGAGGCGATCGCCGCGGCCGGGTTCCAGGTGCAGGTCGACGACGCCTGGCTCGGCGCGCTGTGGGACCGCATCGGCATCCCAATGGGCCTCGAGGCCTACCGCAAGTTCTGCCAGCTGCGCTGCGAGGCGCTGAACCACGCCCTGCGCAACATCCCCGTAGAGCAGATCCGCTACCACCTGTGCTGGGGCAGCTGGCACGGGCCGCACTCGGCCGACCTGCCGCTGCCCGACATCGTCGACATCATGCTGTCGGTGAAGGCGCAGACCTACTCGATCGAAGCGGCGAACGTCCGCCACGAGCACGAGGTCACGCTCTGGGAAGAGACCAAGCTCCCGGATGGCAAGATCCTCGCGCCCGGCGTCGTGACCCACTCGACACCGCTGATCGAGCACCCGCAGCTCGTGGCAAACCGGATCGAGCGCTTCGCCAAGCTGGTCGGTCGCGAGAACGTCATCGCCTCCACCGACTGCGGCCTCGGATTGCGGCTCCACCCCTCGCTCGCCTGGGCGAAGCTCGATGTCCTCGTCGAGGGTGCCAGGCTGGCCACCGCAGCTCTGTGGTGACCGCCTGACCCGTCGTAACTAGGATCCCGCCGTGCGGTTCGTCGTCGTGGGCGTTGGCGCGATCGGGGGAACCGTCGGCGCGCGCCTCGTCCGGGACGGCCACGACGTCCTCTTCTGTGACGCCGATACGGAGCACGTCGCAGCGATGAACGAGCACGGCCTCGTCATCGAGGGGCCGGTCGAGGAGCTCACCGTGCCGGCGACTGCCGTGCATCCCGACGGCCTGCCGGACCGGCTCGAGCACGTTCTGCTCGCCGTGAAGTCGCAGCACACGGAGACGGCTCTCTCCGCGGTCGCCCCCCGCCTCGCCCGGGACGGCTACGTCGTCTCGCTGCAAAACGGGCTCAACGAGCCGGTAATCGCCGCCCTCGTGGGGGAGGGGCGGACGATCGGCGCCTTCGTGAACTTCGGAGCCGACTACCTCGGTCCCGGACGTATCCTCGTCGCCAACCGCGCGACCTTCGTGATCGGCGAGCTGGACGGGCGCCGGAGCGAGCGCGTCGCCGCCCTCGTCGCCGCCATCGAGGACGCGCGCGAGACCGACAACGTCCTCGGCTACCTGTGGGGGAAGATGGCCTACGGTGCCATGCTCTTCGGCACCGCCGTCTCCGACCTGTCCATCGCCGACGCGCTCGAAGAGCCGGCGTACCGGCCGCTGTTCACCCGCCTGGCGCACGAGGCGCTGGAGGCGGCGACCGCGACGCCCGAGGCGTTCGACGGCTTCGACCCCGGGGACCTCGACGGCTCGCTCGCGCGCCTCGTCGAGTTCAACCGCGGCTCGGCAAAGACGCACTCGGGCATCTACAGGGACCTGGCGGTGCGCCGCCGCCCGACCGAGGTCGCGATGCTCGAACCGATCGACCGCCCGCTCGTGCGCCGCACAGCACAGCTCATCCACGCCATCGAGGACGGCCGCCGCGTCTGCGAGCGGGCCAACCTGGAGCTGCTGGCGGCCTACGATCGCCTCGAGGAGTGGGGGCCGAGGCTGAACGCGGTGACGACCGTCGTCGGCGCGCCCGACCGGGCCGCGGACGGCGCGCTCCACGGCTGCCAGGTTGCGGTCAAGGACAACATGGACGTCGCGGGCTACGTGACGACGAACTCCTCGACAGTCGGTACGCCGCCGCCCGCCGCCAGGGATGCCGAGGTCGTGGCGCGGCTGCGCGCTACCGGCGCCGACGTCTTCTGCAAGACCAACCTGCTCGAGTACGGCGCGGGCAGCGTCAACCCCGCGTACGGCATGACGTACAACCCGCTGAACCTCGGCCGCACCTCGGGCGGGTCGAGCAGCGGCTCGGCGGCGCTCGTTGCTGCGGGCGTCTGCGAGTACGCGCTCGGGAGCGACACCGGCGGCTCGATCCGCATCCCGGCTGCCTACTGCGGGCTCGTCGGACTGAAGCCGACATTCGGGCTGGTGCCCCTGGACGGCGTGTTCCCGCTCTCCCCGACCCTCGACCACGTCGGGCCGATCACGCGCACGGCAGAGCGGGCCGCCCGGCTGCTGGAGGTGCTCGCGGGCCGTCGCTACGAGCTGAAGCCGGTCAGCGGCCTGCGCGTGGGCGTGCTTCGCCGCCAGCTCGACGACCCGGACCTGCGGCCGCTCGTGCGCGAGCGTGTGTCGGACGCCGCCGAGACGCTGGCCCGTCTCGGGCTCGACGTGGTCGACGTCGACGTCGCCGAGCTCGACCTCGTCGACGAAGCGCTCGGGCCGATCATCTTCAAGGAGGCTTTCGACATCCATCGCCGCTGGCTCGAGACGGAGGCCGACAGCTACGGTCCGGGGACGCGGGCGCTGCTCGAGCTCGGATCCGCGATCACGGACGAGCAGTACCGCCAGGGCCTGGCCGACAAGGAGCGCGTCGCCGCGGGCTTCGCGGCCATGCTCGAGGACGTCGACATCCTGCTGGGCCCGTCCGTCGCCTACGTCGCGCCGCCGGAGGATCCGCCGTTCGGCACGCCTGACGGCGACGTCGAGGCCCGCTACGCGGGGCCGTACAACCTGGCCGGCATTCCCGCGGTCTCGATCCCGTGCGGGCTCGCCGAGGACGGTCTCCCGGCCGGCCTTCAGCTCGCCGCCGGGTTGCATCGCGAGGCGCTGCTGCTCTCGGTCGGCCACGCCTACGAGGAGGTGAGCCCGTGAGGGTGCACGACTGCAACTGGATGCAGATCGAGCGCTACCTCGAGGAGGACGACCGTGTCGTGCTGCCGCTCGGCTCCACGGAGCAGCACGGGTACCTGTCGCTCGGCGTCGACGCGATCCTCGCGGAACGCGTCTCGGTGGAGGCCGCCGAGCCGCTCGGCGTGCCCGTGCTCCCGGCGCTCCCGTTCGGGCTGACGCCGTACTTCGCCGCGTACCCCGGCAGCCCCAGCCTGCGCGTCGAGACATACATCGCGGTCGTCGGCGACCTGCTCGACTCGCTGCACGGCCAGGGCTTCCGCCGCTTCTTGCTCGTCAACGGCCACGGCGGCAACAACCCTGCCGGCGCCTTCGCGATCGAGTGGACGGCGGCCAACCCCGACGCGCAGGTGCGCTTCCACAACTGGTGGAACGGGCCGAAGACGTGGCCGGTCGTCCAGTCCATCGACCCCGATGCGAGTCACGCCTCCTGGCTCGAGAACTTCCCCTGGACGCGGCTCGAGAGCGTGACGTTGCCGCGCGAGAAGAAGCCGATGGCCGACCTTCGCGCGCTGGCCGTCCGCGACCCGGCCGGCGTGCGGAGCCTGCTGGGCGACGGCTCCTACGGGGGCCTCTACGAGCGCTCCGACGAGGACATGCTTGCGATCTGGCGCGCAGGGGTCGAGGAGGTTCGCGACCTGCTCGCAGACGGCTGGCGGGATGCCTGATCTCTCCGGCCGGTCGGCTGTCGTCACCGGCACGGCTCAGGGCATCGGCGCCGCGATCGCAGTGGCGCTCGAAGAGAGCGGTGCGCGCGTGCACGGGTGCGATCTGGGCACCGTCGACGTGACGGACGCGGAGCAGGTGGAGGGCTTTATCCGCTCGGTCGGCGCCGTCGACATCCTCGTCAACAACGCGGGCGGCGTCGTCGGCCAGGTCGGGCAACCGCTCGAGGAGGTGACCGACGAGGACTGGAGGGCCGTCGTTGACGCGAACCTCACGAGCACGTTCCTGTGCACCCGCGCCGCAGTCTCGGGGATGAAGGAGCGTGGCTACGGGCGCATCGTCAACATCTCCTCCGGCGCCGGCCGCAGCGTGAGCCTGACCGGCATCCAGGCGTACGCGAGCGCGAAGGCGGGGCAGATCGGCCTCACGCGGCAGACGGCCCACGAGCTCGGGCCCTTCGGCATCACGGTCAACGCGATCGCGCCCGGCTTCGTCCTCTCGAACCCGACCAGCATCCGCCAGTGGGAGAGCTACGGCGAGGACGGCCAGCGAGTGCTGCTGGAGCGGATCGCGACGCGCCGGCTGGGCACGCCCGAGGACATCGCCCGTGGCGTTCTCTTCTTCGCAGCCGAGGAGGCCGGGTGGGTTACCGGCCAGGTCCTCTCGATTGACGGCGGCCACGCCATCTTTTGACGACGAGCCGCGCTACCTGCGCGAGCTCGTCGAGTTCCTGCGCATCCCCAGCATCAGCCGGGAGCCGTCCAACGCGGACGACATGCGACGGGCGGCGGAGTGGCTCGCCGGCCGGCTCCGTTTCGCCGGCGGCGAGGTCGTCGAGACGGCCGGCCGCCCCGTCGTCGTCGGTGAGTGGCTCGGCCGGCCGGGCAGACCGACGATCCTCGTGTACGGCCACTACGACGTCCAGCCTCCCGGGAACGCGGCCGAGTGGGGGAGCCCGCCGTTCGAGCCGAGCGTGCGCGACGGGCGGATCTACGCGCGTGGGGCCACCGACGACAAGGGGCCGCTGCTGATCCCGATCCTGGTGGCGGAGGCGTTTCTGGCCGAGCGCGGCGAGCTTCCGCTCAACGTCCGCTTCCTCTTCGAGGGCGAGGAGGAGGTCGGCAGCCCCAGCCTCGCCGGCTTCCTGCGCGAGCACCGCGATCGGCTCCGGGCCGACCTCGTCGTGTCGGCCGACGGGGCGATGTGGCGACCGAGCGAGCCGTCGCTGACGGTCGCTGCGCGCGGGCTCGTCGGGCTCGACCTCGTCGTCACCGGCGCGGGCGCGGACCTCCACTCGGGCCGCCATGGCGGCGCCGTCCCGAATCCCGTCCATGCACTGGCGGCGATCCTCGCGAGCCTTCACCGGGAGGACGGCTCCGTCGCCGTCGCCGGCTTCTACGACGACGTGCTGCCGCTGAGCCCGGAGGACAGGGAGGCGCTCTCGGCGATTCCCTTCGACGAGGAGGCGTACCGCGACGAGGTCGGCGCCCAGGCGCTCGCCGGCGAGCCCGGTTACACGACCCTCGAGCGGATCTGGACGCGGCCGACGCTCGAGGTCAACGGCGTCCGCGGCGGCGGCGACCTCACCGTGATCCCGCAGCGAGGCGCGTGCGCACGTCACCTGCCGGCTCGTTCCGGACCAGCGCCCGGCGGGGGTGATCGAGTCGCTCGCCTGCCACGTCGAGGCCCATTGCCCGTCGCGGAGTCGCGGCGTCGGTCGTTCCCGAGTCGGAGGGAGTGCCCGCGTATGCGATCCGGGCAGACCATCCGGGGATCGCCGCCGCGCGCGAGGCGTTGCGGCGCGTCTACCCCAGGTCGAGCCGCTCGTGGTGCGGATGGGCGGCACGCTGCCGGCCGCCTCGATGCTGGCTGCGGAGCTCCGGCTCGACACGGTTTTCTTCTCCTTCTCCAGCGGCGACGAGAACCTGCACGCGCCGAACGAGTTCTTCCGGCTCGCCCGGCTGCGCGAGGGGCAGGAGGCGTGGAGACACCTGCTCGAGCTGCTCGCTACCTCGTAGCCGGCGGCGCAGCCTTTTCCCGGCGGCGAACGTCGTAAGATTGGGTGCCGCTGACAGCGGCGGGGAATCGAGCGGAGGGAGGTCCGGTCCCATGAACGGAAGATGGCCTCGTGTGCGGTGGCTGGTGCTGCTCGGGGTGGTCGCGGCTCTTGCGCTGTCCGCCTGCGGCGGCGAGGAGGAGGCGGCGCCGCCCGCGGAGCCCGCGCCGGCCGAGCCTGCACCCGCGGAACCTCCGGCCGAGCCCGCCGAGCCACCGGCCGAGACGGGAGAGCCCGCAGAGCCGGCCGCACCGGCGGAGGGCGAGCCGCAGCCCGGCGGCGACCTCATCATCGCGCGGGTCGCCGACTCCACGTCGATGGACAAGACGACCGTCTTCGACAACGAGTCGATCTGGGTGTTCCAGCAGGTGATGGAGTCGCTGTTCGCCGTCACGCCCGACGGCAAGGACGTGGAGCCGTGGCTCGCGGAGGGCTTCGAGCTCTCGGACGACCAGCTCACGTACACGATCACGCTGCGGCAGGGCGTGCTCTTCCACAACGGCCAGGAGATGACGTCGGCCGACGTGAAGTTCTCGATCGACGAGGCGAGCTCCGTCACGGGCGGGTGGGAGTGGATCAACGCCGCCATCGAGAGCATCGAGACCCCGGATCCCTACACCGTCGTCGTGACGACGAAGTACCCGTGGTCGCCGATGATCGCCGACCTCGCGCTGTTCAACAACGCGATCATCCCGGTGGACTACGCGGGCGAGACGAAGGAGCAGTTCTACGAGCATCCGATCGGCACCGGCCCGTTCGTGTGGGAGCACTGGACGAAGGGCTCCGACCTGAAGCTGGTCCGGAACGACAGCTACTGGCAGGAGGGCAAGCCGTACCTCGACAGCGTCACGTGGACGGTCGTGGGCGACGACAACACCCGCATCCTGCAGCTCAAGGGCGGCCAGATCCAGATCAACGAGTTCCCGCCGTTCTCCTCGATCGCGGACCTGCAGGCGACCGAGGGTGTCGTCATGGAGCTGTTCCCGTCCACGCGGACGGACTACCTGCTCTTCAACCACAACGTGGAGCCGCTGAACGACGTGCACGTGCGGCGTGCGATCTCGATGGCGATCGACCGCCAGGCGATGGTCGACTCGATCCTGTTCGGAAACGGGGAGCCGGCGAACTCGTTCATGCCGCCCCAGGTGCCGTACTACGATCCGGCCTCTCCGGGCCTGCAGTTCGACCTCGAGGCGGCGCAGGCGGAGATGGCGCAGTCCTCCGTGCCCGACGGCTTCGACCTCGAGTACCTGCTCGCCTCGGGCGACGTCCTCGACGAGTCGATCGCGGCCATCCTCCAGCAGAGCCTCGAGCCGCTCGGCATCAACGTGACGATCAAGAAGCTCGACCCGACCACGCAGTTCGCCGAGGTGCAGAAGCTCAACTACTCGATGGCGCACAGCTACTGGACGATGGACATCGCCGACCCCGACGAGCTCGTCACCTTCGCGATCGACGCCGATGCGGGCTCGCACTCGTTCTTCACCGACTACCGCAACGAGGAGGCGATCGCGGCGACGAAGGCAGCGCAGTCGACGTTCGAGCCTGCCGAGCGCCAGGAGCTCTACTCGCAGATCCAGACGATGGCCGCGGAAGACGCGTTCATGGTGTTCCTGTACTACTCCCCGTACCGCTACGCGTTTTCCGACACGGTGAACGGGTTCGTCGTCTACCCGACGGGCAACTACCACATGGAGGACGTCTGGCTCTCGCAGTAGCGTGCCGGCCGCCCGTCCACTAGCCGTTTCGATGCGGGCCTCCTGAGCGAGGAAGGGAGGCCCGCTGGACCGGCTCGCATATACCGGACGGCGCCTGATCCAGATGATCCCGGTCGTGATCGGGGTCACGATCATCGCGTTCTTCCTCATCCACCTGATCCCCGGCGACCCGGCCAGGACGTTGCTCGGGGTGCGCGCGACCGACCAGGCCGTGGCGGCCTTGCACGAGCGCTGGGGGCTCGACGAGCCGCTCTGGGAGCAGTACGCGATGTTCATGCAGCGCCTCTTCCAGGGCGATCTCGGCGAGTCGTTCTTCTACCGGGTGCCGGCGAGCGAGCTGATCGTCGACCGGCTCCCCGTGACGCTGTGGTTGCTCGCGTACGGGACGATCCTCTCGATCCTCATCGCGGTGCCGCTCGCGACGCTCGCGGCGACGAGGAAGAACGGGGCCCGCGACCAGGTCGTGCGCGCTGTCCCGATGGTGGGCCTCGGCATGCCGCAGTTCTGGGTCGGGATCATGCTCATCCTGCTGTTCGCCCTGAAACTGGGCTGGTTCCCGGTCGGAGGCTTCGGCGAGGGCTTCACCGGGCACCTCCGCTCGATGTTCCTGCCGAGCCTCACCGTCGCGCTCGCGATCTCGCCGATCCTCGTGCGCAGCCTTCGGGTGGCCCTGCTCGACGTGCTCGAGTCCGACTACGTGGCCACGGCCCGGTCGAAGGGGATCGCGGAGTCACGCATCATGACGCGCCACGCGTTGCGCAACGCCGTGATCTCGACGGTCGTCATCCTCGGCGTCAACATCGGCTTTCTCGTCGGCGGCACGATCGTGATCGAGAAGGTGTTCGCGCTGCCCGGGATCGGGGCGCTGATGATCGACTCCATCTTCAACCGCGACTTCGCCGTCGTGCAGGGCATCACCCTCTTCTACGCCCTGCTCGTGATCCTCGTCTACCTGGCGACAGACCTGACCCACGCGACACTCGACCCGCGTGTGAAGCTCACCTGATGGCAACGGCCGACGTCATCGCTGCGCCGGCCGAGATCGCCGAGCGGCGCACGTTCCGGCATCGGTGGTACCGGACGCCGACCTTCGTCGCGGGGCTCCTCATCCTCGGCACGCTCGCCGTGCTCGTGGCCTTCGCGCCGCTCATCACGTCGTGGGACCCGGTCGAGCAGGACCTGCTCAACATCCTCCAGCCCCCGTCGTCGGAGCACCTGCTCGGCACCGACCACCTCGGGCGCGACATCTGGGCGCGCCTGCTCTACGGCGGCCGGATCGACCTCCAGGTCGGCTTCGTCGCGGTGCTGATCGCCTTCGTGATCGGCACCGTGCTCGGAGCGATCGCGGGCTACCGGGGTGGCTGGCTCGACACCGTGATCATGCGGATCGTCGACGTCTTCGTCGCGTTTCCGTTCTTCGTGCTCGTGATCGCCCTCGTCTTCGTGCTGGGCGCCGGCACGCGGAGCATGTACATCGCGATCGCGTTCGTGGGGTGGGTGTCGTACGCGCGCATCGTCCGCGGCGAGATACTCGTGGCGAAGGAGCAGGAGTACGTCCTCGCGGCCAGGGCGGCCGGCTTCTCCGACCGGCGCATCGTCAGTCGCCACATCTTCCCGAACGTGATCACCCAGTCGATCGTGTTCGCCATGTCCGACATCGTGCTGTCGATCCTCGCGATCGTGACCCTCGGCTACGTGGGAATCGGCGTGCCGCCCCCGACGCCGGACTGGGGCTCGATGATCTTCGAGGGCCAGACCTTCCTGACGACGAACTGGCAGCTCTCGACCTATCCGGGTATCGCGGTCGTGATCACGGGGCTCGGCCTGTCCCTGCTCGGAGACGGGCTCTCCGACCTCCTGAAGCCGGAATGACCATCGCTCGCCTGGCTTGCCTGTGACCGAGCCGATCCTCGAGATCCGGGACCTCCACGTCGAGATCCCGACGAGCCGGGGTGTCGTCCACGCCGTTGACGGCGCGTCGTTCACCCTCGAGCAGGGCGACGTGCTCGGGCTCGTCGGAGAGTCGGGGTGTGGCAAGACAATGACGCTGCGGGCAATCTGCGGCTTGCTCGTCCGGCCGGCGCACATCGTCAGCGGCCAGGTGCTCTACAACGGTGTCGATCTCACGCAGCTCTCCCCCAGGAGCCTACGGGCCGTCCGCGGCCGCCAGATCAGCCTCATCTTCCAGGAGCCGATGACGGCGCTCAACCCCGTCATGCGTGTCGGCGACCAGATCGCCGAGGGCCCCAGGCGCCGCCTCGACCAGGGGCGGGACGAGGCTCGGGCGACCGCGCTCGCGCTGCTGCAGCGCGTCGGCGTCCCGGACGCGGAGCGCCGCCTCCAGGCCTACCCGCACGAGCTCTCGGGCGGCCTGCGCCAGCGTGTCATGATCGCGATCGCGCTCGCCTGCACGCCGAGCGTGATCCTGTGCGACGAGCCGACCACGGCCCTCGACGTCACGATCCAGGACCAGATCCTGAAGCTGTTGCTAGGACTGCGCAACGATTTCGGCGTGAGCATCGTCTTCGTCACGCACGACCTGGCCGTGATCGCCCAGACGTGCCAGAGCGTCGCCGTCATGTACGCGGGCGAGGTCGTGGAGACCGGGCTCGTGGCGAAGGTGTTCCGGGAGCCGCACCACCCGTACACGCTGGGGCTGCTCCGATCGGTGCCGGACTTCGAGAACGTCCGCGAGGTGCTCCAGCCGATCCCCGGCGCTCCCCCCGACCTCGTGCACCCTCCCGCCGGTTGCCGCTTCCACCCGCGCTGCCCGTTCGTCCAGCCGGACTGCGTGGAGGGCGATTTCCCCCTGCGGGCCTCCGGAGGTCGCGCCACCGCCTGTATCCACCCCGAGGCGGCCGTCGCCTCCGCGCGCGAGCACGCCGTGATCGCCGATGGCTGAGCCGCTGCTCGAGGTCGCCGGCCTCCATATGCACTTCACGATGCGCACGTCGGTGCTCCGCAGGATGCGTCACATCCCACCCGATGTGCTTCGCGCCGTGGACGGCGTCGACCTGACGATCGCGCAGGGCGAGGTGCTCGGGCTCGTGGGGGAGTCGGGCTGCGGCAAGTCGACGCTCGGCCGCTGCATCGTCGGCATCTACGAGCCGACCGCGGGCGAGATCCGCTTTCGTGGTGAGCCGCTGAAGCGGGAGCGCGCCGAGCGGCGGCACATGCAGATCGTGTTCCAGGACCCCTACTCGTCGCTGAACCCGCGCATGACCGTGCAGCAGGCGCTCGCCGAGGTCATGGGTGTGCACGAGATCGTGGAGCCCGCTCGGATCGGCGAGCGCTGCCGTGAGCTCGTCGACCTCGTGGGCCTCGGCCAGCGCGCCCTCGAAGCCTTCCCGCGCCAGCTCTCGGGCGGACAGCGGCAGCGTGTGAGCATCGCCCGCGCGCTCGCGCTCGAGCCGGACCTCCTCGTTGCCGACGAGCCCGTCTCCGCCCTCGACGTCTCGGTGCAGGCAAACGTGCTCAACCTGCTCGAGAGCCTGCGCGAGCGGCTCGGCCTCACCATGCTGTTCATCGCCCACAATCTCGCGGTCGTGCGCCACGTCTGCGACCGGGTCGCGGTCATGTACCTGGGGCGGATCGTCGAGGAGGCGGCGACGGACGAGGTGTTCGCCGACCCGCGGCATCCCTACACCCAGGGCCTGCTGAAGGCGATCCCGCGGCTTGTCCCAGGGCGGACGACGGAGGCCGTCGCGGTCGCCGGCGATCCAGCCAGCCCGATCCAGCTTCCCCCCGGCTGCCGCTTCCATCCACGCTGCCCCATCGCCCAGCCGATCTGCCGCCAGCTGGATCCGGCGCTGTCGCACGGTCACGGCGAGGCCACCCACGCCGCCGCCTGTCACTTCGCCTGGACGAGCAAGCCGGCCGAGCACACCCCCGAGGTCGAGCTCGACGCCGGCGAGGCAGCGTCATGAACAACAGCGTGCTGCTCGCGAGCGAGCGTGGGGAGATCGGGCTGGCCGAGGCGATGGACGCCCTGCGAGCCGGCGGCCGGGCGATCGACGCCGTCGAGACGGCCGTGAGGGCGGCGGAGGCGAACCCTGACGACCACTACGTGGGGGTCGGCGGCATCCCGAACCTCCTGGGCGTTCTCGAGCTCGACGCCTCGATCATGGACGGGCGCACGCGGGCGGCCGGCGCCGTCGGAGCGGTGCGCGGCTTCCCGCATCCGATCTCGATCGCCCGCCGGGTGCTCGAGGAGCTGCCCCAGCACGTGCTCCTCGTCGGCGAGGGCGCCGAGCGTTTCGCGCGCGCGCTCGGCTTCGAGGAGGAGGAGACGCTGACGGAAGAGGCGCTCGAGATCTGGCGCACCCGGCTCGAGCAGCCGTCATGGGAAGGCGCCGAGAGCGAGGGGGACCGACGCTACCGCGAGGAGGCGGTCGCCATGCTGAAGCGGCTGGGCCCGCCCGACGGGCCGTGGGGGACGGTGAACGTCGTCGCGCTCGACCGGCACGGCGATCTCTGCTCCGGCGTGAGCACGAGCGGCTATCCCTGGAAGCACCCCGGGCGAATCGGCGACTCTCCCCTTGTCGGGGCCGGCAACTACTGTGACAACGCTGCCGGGGCGGCCGCCTGCACGGGGCGCGGCGAGCTCGCGATTCGGGGCTGCACGGCACGGGCTGCGGTCTGGGGCCTCGCGGCGGGGGCCGAGCCCGAGGCGGCGTGCCTCGCTGCGCTTCTCGACGCCGCCTCGCTGCCCGACGAGTTCCGGGCGCCGCTGAACGTCCTCGCTCTGGCGCCGGACGGGCGCCACGGAGCGGCCTCCACCCACGCGGGCGCGACCTACGCCGTCATGACCGAGGACATGGCCGAGCCCGACATCCGCGAAAGGGCGGTGCTGTGAAGGTCTACCTGTCCAGCGACATCGAGGGAACGGCGGGAATTGCCGACTGGCAGCAGGTCGTCGGCCCGGGGGCCGAGTACGAGCTGGGCCGGCGGCTGCTGCTGAACGAGGTCAACGCCGCTATCGACGGCGCGCTCGACGCGGGCTCGACGGGCGTCGTGGTGAACGACTCGCACTGGACGATGCAGAACCTGCCGCCCGCCGAGCTACACGGCCGCTCGGAGTACATCTCCGGGAAGCACAAGCCTCTCTACATGATGGAAGGGCTCGACGGCTCGTTCGACGCGGTCTTCTTCGTCGCCTACCACGGCTCCATCGGGGCGGAGGTCGCCGTCCTCTCCCACACCTACAACCCGCAGGCGGTCTACGAGGTCACGCTGAACGGCACGCCGGTCGGGGAGAGCGGGATCAACGCTCTGGTCGCGCTGCACCACGAGGTGCCGGTGGCTCTCGTGACCGGCGACCGGCAGACCGCGGCCGAGGCGGAGCTCTTCATGCCGGGCGCGGAGGCGGTCGTCGTCAAGGAGTCGATCGGCCGCTTCGCCGCGCGGAGCCTCCACCCGGAGGTCGCCTGCGAGCTGATCCGCGAGGGCGCGCGGCGAGCGCTCGAGCGCGTCTCGACGCTCGGGCCGCCAGCGATCGAGCTGCCGGCGCGGCTGGACGTGACGCTGCGAACGGCTGACATAGCCGAGCAGGCAACCTGGATCCGCGGCATCGAGCGCACCGCGACGCGCAGTGTCGCGATCGAGGACGACGAGCCGCTTCGCCTCTACCGCACGTTCGTCACGATGATCGCTTTGACACGCGGTCTCGCCGAGGATTTCTGATGCGGGTCCTCATCTCGGCCGACACGGAGGGCGTCAGCGGCGTTGTTCGGGTCGCTCCGACGAAGAGCGCGATCGACCGCACGACGTCGCGCTGCCTGCCGCCGGCGGTCACCGCCGAACGGATCCGCGCAACCGCCCGGGAAGTGGTCGAGGCCGGCGCCGGCCTGACCCCCTACAGCCTCGAGCCGCCCTACACCTTCCGCATCCAGGTCAAGGACTCGACACAGGCGGCCGTGTGCACGTACTTCCCGAGCGTCATTCGCGAAGGCCCCACGACGATCAGCCTGACGAGCGACGACTACCGCGAGGCCTTCCGCGGCTTCATCGACATGGCGCTGCTCGTCTCCTCGACGGCGAGCGGCATATGACAAGGCCGAACGTCGCGGTCGTGACCGGTGCCGGCGGTGAGATCGGGCGTGCCGTCGCCGCCGCTCTCGCCGGCGACGGCTTCGCCGTGGCCTGCACGGATATCGACCTGGCTGCCGCCCGCGCGACGGCTGCGAGCCTGGGCGACGGCCACGCCTTCCGCTGCGACGTGAGCCGCGAGCGGCAGGTGCTGCGTCTCCGCGAGCAGGTGGAGGGAGCGCTGGGCGCACCGTGGCTGCTGGTCAACGTCGCCGGCGTGTTCTTCGAGCACCGCATCACGGAGCTCGCCGAAAAGGACTGGGATCTGCTGGTGGACGTCAACCTCAAGGGCACGTTTCTCACGTGCAAGACGTTTCTGCCGGCCATGGTCGCCGCCGGCTCGGGTTGCATTGTCAACATCGCGTCGACTGCCGGCACCCGGGGCGGGCACACCCGCGCCGCCTATTGCGCGGCCAAGGGCGGCGTCGTCCTGCTGACCCGCAGCCTGGCGCTCGACCACGGGCCCGAGGGGGTGCGGATCAACTGCGTCTGCCCGGGTCTGATCGATACAGCCATGGCAGACTGGATCAGGCTCGACCGGCGGCGATTGCGCGCCTGGGAGCGCACGGTGCCGGCCCAGAGGATCGGCACCGTGGACGACGTCGCCTCGGCGGTGTCGTTCCTGGCCTCACCGGCCGCCGGGTACATGCACGGGGCGCAGCTCGTCGTCGACGGCGGCGCGGACGCCTGACGGGATCCCGAACACGAGGAGGGCCAGACGTATGGCGAACGACATGCTCGAGCTGCTCGCACGGCTCGACGCGGCGACCGGCGTCTCGGGCGACGAGTCCGCCGTCGCGGAGATCATCCAGGACGAGCTCGCGGGCGCCTACGACGAGCACGAGCAGGACGTGCTCGGGAACCACTTCTTCGTCAAGCGCGGCGCCGAGGGAGCGCCGACCGTGATGCTCTGCGCGCACATGGACGAGCTCGGCTTCGTCGTCCAGCACGTCGAAGACGAGGGCTTCGTCCGCATCGCGCAGGTGGGTTATCACGACGCCCGCATGGTCGTCGACCAGGATCTGCGCATCCACGGCGAGAACGGGCCTGTAGACGGCGTCACCGGCGCCAAGCCCGCCCACCTGCTCACGCCGGAGGAGCGGGCGAAGGCGATTCCGCTCGAGGAGCTCTTCGTCGACGTCGGGACGGCGAGCCGCGCGGAGACGGAGGCGCTCGGCGTCCGCGTCGGCCAGCTCGCGTCGTTCGCCCGCACGGGCCGGCTCCTGAACGGAACCCGCCTGTTCACGGGCAAGGCGGTCGACGACCGTGCCGGCTGCGCCGTGATGGTCGAGGTGATGCGCCGCCTGGTCGAACGTGAGCCGGGTGCGCGCGTCGTCGCCACGGCCGCCGTCCAGGAGGAGCTCGGCATCCGGGGCGCCGGGCCCGCCGCGCTCCGCGTGCAGCCGGACGTGGCGCTCGCCATCGACGTCACGCTCTGCGGCGACACGCCCGGCATGGAGCTCGCGCGGGCGCCGATCCGAATGGGGGAAGGGCCTGCGATCAAGTACTTCGACTGGGCTCCCACGCTTCTGATCGGCAACGCCGTTCCCCGGCGCCTGACGCGCCGGCTCGAGGAGGCGGCCGAAGCGGCCGGGATCGACTACCAGCGCGAGGTGCTGATGGGCGGCGCGACCGACGCGTGGGGCATCGCGCTCAGCGGGACGGGCGTGCTCGCCGGCTGCGTATCCGTGCCCTCCCGGTACGTTCACTCGGCGGTCGGCTGCGTCAACCTCGACGACATCGAAGGCGCGGTCAGGCTCATCCTCGCGTTCGTCGAGGGCCTGGGTGAGCCGATCTCGTGAGCGAGCGCGGCGTCGTCCGCTTCGCGGCACCGGCGCTCGCGGGGCTCGAGCTGCCCTCGCTGACGGCCGCCGGATCGCCGGAGGGGCCGCGTCTGTGCCTGCTCGCAGGCGTCCACGGCGGCGAGTACTCCTCCATCGCGGCGGTGCGCCGGTTGATGCGCGAGCTCGACACCACCGAGCTCGCCGGGACGATCGTCGCCGTCCCGATCGTGAACATGACGGCCTTCCGGGCACGCGCGGCGTTCGTCGTCCCGGAGGACGGCAAGAACCTCAACCGCTGCTTTCCAGGCGATCCCGATGGTTCGTTCGCGGACGTGCTCGCACACCACGTGTTCACGGAGCTGATCGCCCGCAGCGACTACCTCGTCGACCTGCACGGCGGCGACATCCCGGAGGCGCTCGAGCCCTTCTCGCTCTACGACGAGTCGCCCGTCGAGGCAACGGCCCGGTCGATGGCGATTGCGTTCGGGCTCCCATATGTCGTCCGGCAGGCCCGCGGCGGGAGCCCGATCGCCGGTACGACGAGCGCCGCGGCGGCAGCAGCCGGCATCCCCGGCATCACCGCCGAGGCAGGCGGCTGCGGGCTGCTCGAAGCGGACGCCGTGGAGACCCACGTTCGCGGCCTGCGCAACGTGCTCCGCCGGCTCGGGATGCTGCCGGGCGCGCTCGATCCGCCGCCGCCGCAGTGGAGCGTCGGCCGCTTCGTCTGGCTGCGCACGAACGGGGGCGGCTGGTGGGAGGCGGCAGTGCGCGCGGGGGAGAGGGTGGATGCGGGCGCCGTGATCGGTTCGATCACCGACCTCTACGGAGACCCGGTCGAGGAAATCGCCTGCCCCGAGGCCGGCGTGGTGCTGTTCGTGACGACGAGCCCCGCGGTGGAGGAGAACGGCCTGCTGCTGGGTCTCGGCGCGGACGTGGAGCCGCTCGCCGACTGAGGGTGCGTGGGGCGCGCCCGCCGAAGCAGGCGCGACCACGCGTTCGGGAGCTCAGTAGTGGCCTGCCAGGAACCACCGCGGATTCGGTCGGAGTGCGGAGACCTATCCGAAGCGGGAAAAGCCGCCCCACGGGCCCATGTACACGCCGCCGAAGGCGTCCAGGATCTCTCGCGCCTGCGCGTTCGGAGTCCCGTAGACGACGAAGCGGCTGACGTCGACGCATGCCGCAAAGCGTTCGGCCCACTTCTCGAGGAAGCCGTTGACATGGCTGATCGTCGACGCCGAGTCGGCGTACTTCTCGTAGATGTGGACCGTCGTGCGGTCGTCCGAGATGTACCACTCGTAGGCGAGGGTCTGCGGCTCCACGCTCGTGCCCGTGACCATCTCCTCCATCAGCTCGGTGAACGCGTCGAGCTGTCCGTCCTTCACGGCAAGCTCGATCAACCAGGAGACATGCTCTTCCATCGTGTCCTCCGTCCGTAGCCCGGTGAGCGCCACGCTAGCGCGGGCGGGCGCGGAGGGGAAGACCTGGCGGGGTCAGCTGCTAGCGCCCGCCGGGGACTGGCTGCATCCGGCGAACGAGTCCTGCGCCTGGACGCTCCCCGCCCACGGCGGTGACGGATGGCGCTCCGGCTCGATGCCCTGCCGCCGCAGCTCCTCCGCGAACCGGGTCCGCGCCCGCTGCAGGCGCGTGCGCGCGACGGTCGCCGGAATGCCGAGCACCTCGGCGGCCGCAGCGGGGTGAGCCCTTCCCAGGCGACGAGCGACAGGAGCTCGCGGTCAGCAGGATCCTTGCGGCAGCTGCCGCATGACAGCGAAACCCGCTGTGAGCAGCGGGTTTCGGAGCGTGCGGGGGGAAGGCCCGAGGCGTTAGGACATGGGCCGGTTGTCGGCCGACTGCTCTCGCGCGCTCACAGCCTGACTTCGAGGCGACTCAGACGTTGTCCGCGATCAGCTTGAACGGTGTGCCGGTGGGGTCCGCGGCCTCGGCGAGCCGGCCGTACGGCGTGTCCTCGGCCGCCCGGACGATCGTCCCACCGAGCTCGACGATCTGCTCGAGTGCGGCGTCGGCGTCCGTGACCCGGAAGTAGATCGACCAGAACCCCGGCGCGCCTTCGGGCACGAACGCCGACGCGTCCATGATTCCCGCGAGCGCGTCGTCTCCCTCGCCGTGCGTCGTGTACCGGAGCTCGGGGGAGTCGCTCATCGTGTGGGCGTCCCAGCCGAACACGTCGCGGTAGAAGGCGACGCTCGCGTCGTAGTTTCGCGTCAGCAGCTCGAACCAGCTCGCGACGCCGACCTCGTTCCGGACCTCGAACCCGTTCTGCGTGCCCGGCTGCCAGACGCCGATCGTTGCCTGACCGGGATCGCCGACGATCGCCATCCGGCCGTTCTGCGCAACGTCCATCGGCTGGAGATGGACTTGCCCACCGTTAGCCGCCGCGGCCTCGGCGGTGCGTGTGATGTCGTCCGTCATCAGGTACACGGTCCAGGCGTCGGGAGACCCCTGCTGGCCGTCGTTGTGCATACAGCCGGCGACGTGCTTCCCGTCCTTCAGGAAGGTGAAGTAGCCGCCGAACTCGGGCCCGGCCGACTGTGTCGTCCACCCGAAGAGCTTTCCGTAGAACTCGGTCGCCTTGTCCGTGTCCGAGCTGTACAGGTCGATCCAGCACGGCGCGCCGACGACGAGCGTTGGTGCGGGCATGGTGCTTTCCTCCTGGCTTGGGGAACGAGCGTTCCAGTTCTCGACTGCCCCGGCCGCCGAAACTCATCGGTCGTCCGAGGGCTCGCCGGTCCGTCAGTGAACCGTAACGCTGACGCGCTGCACCGCCTTGTTGCCCATGCCCGACGGCCCGAGCCAGATGCGCTGGCAGCAATGATGTCCGTGGCGACCAGGCCAGGGTCAGCCGCCAGGACGGTTCGAGATGAGGAAGGACGTTCGCGAGTTCATTCGCCGGCTCGAGGCCGTGGGCCTCACGGTCGAGTCGACGCCGGGGCACTACCGCGTTCTGCGGGACGGCAAGCCGCTCCGCAAGGCGAACGGGATGCCGTTCATGCTGCCGTTCTCTCCCGACACGATCCGTTGGCGCCGCTCGGCGATCGTCGAGCTGCGGAAGCTCGGCATCGACCTGTAGACGCTCCAGCGGCGACGATCGTTCGGAGTGGCCCTCGGGCCGCCGCCTCGGAGCGGGTCCCGGCATCAGCGAGGGCGGATGTTTCGATTCGACCGGAACAGGTTCTCCGGGTCGTACCTCCCCTTGACGTCCATGAGTCGGTCGTAGTTGTCGCCGTAGCTCGCGCGTACGCGCTCCTCGCCTTCGTCGGCGGACTGGAAGTTGATGTACGTCCGGCCCGTGGAGAAGGGCCGGAGCCGCTCCCACGCGTCCCGGACCCACTGCCTGAAGCCGTCGGCGTTCGTCTCGCCGGGCTCCCACATGCCCTTCACGCCGAAGACGTAGCGCGCGTCCCGGTTGCCGACGGCCCCGTCGTCCTCGTCGTGCTCCTCGAGCGCCTCACCGAGCTGGAGGACGCCGAGGTCGCCGAGTGGCATCGGGCAGGTGGCGTAGAGCTCCGGTAGCGCCGACAGGAAGCCGTCGCTCAGCTCGGCGAGGTATTCCGTCTTCCAGTAGTAGTGCATGCCCGTGGGCTCCGTCTCGTCGAGAAGGGACTGCAGCCGGGTGTACGGCAGCTCCGCGAGAAGGTCGACGACGGGGTCGCGGAGAGAGCGGATCGGAGCAAGCACCTGGTCTGTCACGGCCAGATCGCCGCTGTAGCAGACGAGCATCGCACAGAGCTTCTTCCCGTGCCATTCCTCGGGCACGAAGGGGGCCGGCGGAGCGTGGAGGAGGTCGATGTGCACGGCGAGCTCCCGCGGGGACTCGGATGTGATCGCGCGGTACTCGCGGAGGATCTCGTCGGCGCGCTCGAACGGCCAGGCGATCAGGCCGCCGAAGACGGTCGGGCCGACCTCGTGCAGCCGGAACGTGAACCGGGTGACGACGCCGAAGTTGCCGCCGCCGCCTCTGAGCGCCCAGAACAGGTCCGCGTTCTCCGTCACGGCTCGCGGTCCAGGATCTGGCCGTCGGCGGTGACGATCTCGACCTCCTGGAGGTTGTCGACCGTCCAGCCGAATCGCCGCGTGAGATAGCCGAGCCCCCCTCCGAGCGTCAGGCCGGCGACGCCGACCTCGGAGACGAAGCCGAGCACGGTCGCCAGCCCGTGGGCCTGCGTCGCCCGATCGACGTCCTGCAGTCGACAGCCCGGCCCAACGTGCGCGAGCTTCGCCTCGGAATCGACCGTGAGCTCGCGCATGCGGGACATGTCGAGCATGAGGCCGCCCTCGGCGATCGCGGTGCCGGCGACGTTGTGGCCGCCGCCCTTGATGCTGACGAGCAGGCCGTTGTCCCGGGCGAAGACGACGGCCGCGGCGACGTCGCCGGCCGAGATCGGCTGGAGGACGAGCGCGGGGACGCTCGCCACCATGCCGTTCCAGATCGACAGTGCGTCCTCCCAGCCTTCGTCGCCCGCCTGGAGGAGCGAGCCGTCGAGGTGGAAGGCCAGGTCGTCGAGCTGGCCCGACGTCAGCGCGGCGTGTCTGCCGTCGCGTCTCGCGATGCCGGCGCCCCGCGTCATGCCACGACTTCCTGTCGCCGCGGTACCTCGAGGGCGGTTCGAAGCGCCCGCACAAACGCGTCCGGCGCTTCGATCGCCGGCTCGTTGCCGGCGTTCTCGATGATCCGCAACGGCCACCCGAAACGGGCGCTCGCATCGTCGCCGATCGAGAGCGGGACGATGGAATCGTGGCGCCCCCAGATCAGGGCCGTGGGAACCGCGATCCCTGCCAGCATCCCCTCCGGGATCGGCTCGAACCCGAACAGGTCCATGAGGACCTGGAGCGAATCGACGACCCCGCCGGTGAGGGCCAGCTCGAGGGTGTACGCCTTCATGAGCTCCCACCGGGCGGCCGGCTGACGTCGCAGCGCCTCGAGGTCGAGAACGCAGTGCTCCCAGAGCTCGTCGTGCGTGCCCTCGCTCGGCTCGGTGAGGAAACCCGTCAGGGCGGCGCCGAACGCGGGCGTGGGCTGGAAGGGCGCGAGGCCGAAGGGGACGACGAGCACAAGCCGGTCGAGCCGATCGCCGTGCTCGGCTGCAAACCGCGCCGCGATGGCGCCGCCGACCAACTGCCCTACGAGGGCGGGCGGCGTCGGGCATGTCTGCTCGATCAGCTCACCGAGCCAGGAGAGCACGCGGCCGGCATCCAGTTGGCCGTCGGCGACGGTCGAGCTGCCGTGGCCGGGTAGGTCGGGAGCGACGACACGGTGGGTGGTCGCCAGCTCCGGGATCACCGACTGCCACGACGCGCCGTAGGCACCAGGACCGTGCAGCAGGAGCAGCGGCGGGCCGTCCCCGCCCTCCAGTACGGACGTCGACACGCCCGCGAGCGGTAGTCGCCGCTCGGTTACTGGGATTCCGGCCAGCAGCTTCTCGCGAGCGTCGCGCGCACCGCGGCGCTGGGCTCGCTCGTGCTTCTCGAGTCTCGTGCTCATGGATCCCTCCATTTCGTCGACTCCACCGTCGACTGTGCGGTGGGCGCGGGGGATCCGCGTCGGCCGAATGACCCAACTTCGCTCGTCGCGGCGTGGGTCGTTCGACCCACAGCGCGCTCAGATGAGCTTATGCTCGTACGCGTAGGAGGTCGCCGCGGCGCGCGAGGAGACGCGGAGCTTGGTGAAGATGTTGCTCACGTGCCTGTCGACGGTGCGCTTGCTGAGGACCAGCCCGGCCGCGATCTCCTTGTTGCTCTGGCCGGCGGCGACGAGGCGCAGCACCTGCAGCTCGCGTGCCGTCAGGCCTCCGGTTTCGCCCGCCGCTGCGCGTCCCGTGAGCGAGTCGACTCGTGCGAGATCCGGCGCCGCCCCCAACTGCTCGAAGACGGCGCGGGCCGCCTCCAGCTCGAGTGCAGCGGTTTCGGCGTCTCCCAAGGCGCGGCAGGCCTGCGCAACGAGGACCCGGGTTTGCGCGGCCTCGTACGGCGCCTCGACCTCCTGCCAGAGCTTCCACGCCTGCCGGAGCCCGAGCAGCGCGCCGCGGGCGTCGTCGTCGGCCAGGTCGACAGTTCCGCGCGCCTGCGCCGCTTGCGCGCGCAATACGGGAGTGCCGTTGCGCGCCGCGATTCCGTCGAGCTCGACCCAGGCGCTGCGCGCCTGCTCGCGGTCGCCGTGCGCCAGCATGATCTCGACGTACGCTGGCAGAAGCCTCTCCCGCTCAACCCAGTCTGCGGCTCCCGCGACGGCCTGGGCGATCGCGGCGGCCGCGGCGTCGGTCTGTCCCTGAGCCAGGCGCAACAGGGCCAGTCCGGGCTGCACCTCGCACCCGCACCGGCTTGCATCGCGGTAGGCCTGCTCCGCTTCCGCGAGCTCACCCTGGACACGAAGGAGCTCACCCTGTCGATACGAGGCCCGGCCGGCAGCCGCGTCGTTCGATCTCTGTGCAAGGCGCTTGCCCGCCAGGCGCGCCTCCTCCAGCGCAGCCGGCCACTCACCGCGCAGCTGGAGGAGCTCGGCTCGGTGCAGCAGGCAGGTGCCCGTGAACGGCACGAGGCCGGGCTGGCCGTCGCACCACCGGGTCAAGGCAGCAGTCCACTCGTTGGCGCGGCGCAGCTCGTGCACCTCCTGGCAGCCGTCGATGACGCTGCAATAGACCAGGCCGGTGACGATCGGCGACAGCCCGGCAGCGGTGGCCTCGACCATCGCCTCGTCCAGCTTCCCGAGACCTCCCACCACGTGCCCTTGCCTGATCAGCAACTGGCCTTGCTCCGCCAGGGCGAGGGCGAGGAGATTCGCATCGCCGAAGCGCTCGGCGATCTGAGCTGCGCCGGCGGCGGCGGCGAGGGCAGCCACCAGGTCGCCGGCGACCCTGTGCTGAACGTCTGCCGCGAAGAGCAGGTAGCCGTGCTCGACGCAGTCGCTGCGCTCTTGATCGAGCAGCCGCTGGGCCCGCCGGAACCAACCCATGCCGGGCGCCATCTCCCGGCGAAGCAGGAGATGGACGCCGAGCCAGAACGCGCAGCGCACGGCGCGTGGCCGATCGTCGTGGTCGAGGTAGCCCTGATGCGCCCGTTCCAGCGCGGTCAGCTGCTCGTCATCGCGGCCCAGCATGTAGGCGACCGTCGCGAAGAGCTCCAGATCCTCCGGCGCCAGCGGTGCCGCCCGCCCGATCCGCGCCAGCGAGTCATAGGCCGCTTCCCAGGCCCGCTGCGCGTACAGCTCCCGGGCGCGTTCGAGCTCGCCACCGGTCATGTCGTCAATTGTTCCCGCTGCGGCTATCGCCGCCGCGGCTCGCGTTGGCTCGGGCCAGACGGCGGGGACGGCCTCCTACGCCCCCGCCCACTGGGATGTCAGGCGATGCGAACGCGTGCGCCGTTGCAGGGGGTCGTTCCGGGGTTGTTGTTCGCGTCGCCGGAGTACTCGACGGTCCAGCGCCACGTGCCGCGGGCGTTAGCCGCGTAGCCGGTGAGGGTGGTGTAGGTGCCTGCGCCGTTGACGCTGACGGTTTCGGTGTGTTGCGGGTTGCCGGTGCAGGCGGTCTGAGATGGGCTGTAGAGGCGGAAGGTGACCGTGCCACTCGGCTGGTAGCCGCCTGTCAGCGTGGCCGTGTTCTTGAGGTTCGTGCCGAGCGGCCCGCTGGTCGGGAGCGACGTCGTCGTCAGCTTGGCGCTGGCCTTGGTGACGGTGACGGTGGCCGTGGCGGAATCGCTCCCGGTCTGGCTTTGGGCGTTGCGGACGCTGACCGAGGCGGTGTTGATTGCCTGTCCGACGCTCGTGAGCGTGGCGTTGTAGGTGCACTTGCGCGAGGCGCCGGCCAGGATGGTCCGTCCGACGAGGCCGGTGCAGGCGCTCGGCAGCGGCCGGTCGTCGGTGAGCGCAGTGACCGTGACGGTCACGCTCGCGGTGTTCGTGATCGTGAGCGTGTACCGGACCGACGTCCCGACGGCTACCTGTGCCTTGGAGACGGTCTTGGTGAGCTCTACGGGAACGCCGCCCAGCACCGTGACCTGTGCCGACACCTGATCCTGCCCGCCGTCGTCGTCCTCGACGGTGAGCGTGACCGTGTAGGTGGCGGGGGTCGTGTAGGTGTGGCCGGCGGAGGCGGTTCCCGAGCCGTCTGCTCCCGTCACTGTGGCTGCGTCGACAGGACTACCGTCGCCCCAGTCGATCGTGGCCGTGTGCGTGTCGGCGAGGCCCGCGTCCGTGAAGGCGGCCTGAGCGCTTACGGGCGTTCCTGTTGGGACAGAGGCGGGCGGTGAGCTGCAGCGACCCGAGCTCGGGGTCGGCGTTCGTGACCGTCAACTCGGTGTCGTCCGAGCCCGTGCTCCCGTTCGCGTCAGTGACGGTCAGCGAGAGCGGGAGGGTGCCGTCGTCGACGGCGTCGATCGTCGGGGCGGCGACGAAGGGGTCGGACAGGGAAACGATGCTGCTCCAGAGGAAGTCGTACGGGGCCGTGCCGCCCGAGGCCGAGCCGGTGAGCTGCGCGCTCGAGCCTTCGACGGCTTGGTAGGGGCCGCCCGCGTCGGCGACGGGATCGGTGTCGGTGCTCAGCGAGATCTCCTCGCCCGGTGCGAGCGTCGTTTCCTGACCCGCCGCGGTGACGGCTACGCTCGTGGCGCCCTGGTTCTCGATCCGGAAGACGGTGCCGCCCAGGTCGGACACCTTGGCCTTGCCGCCCTCGGGCACGGCAACAACCACGCCCCCGAACTCCACCTCGGCCGCACCCTCCACCACTTCCACTGTGACGCTCGAGCAGGTGATCACGACCTCGCTGCCTGCCGAGACCCTGACCGTGAAGCCGCAGACGGAGAACGTCGCTCTCCCGCCTCCCGCTCCGACCGTGATCTTCACACCGTCACCCGCATCGTCCGCGTCGCTCACGAGCACGTCGAGGCCGGCCGCGTCCACGATGGAGCCGGACGTGCCGGAACCGTCGTCGAACGCCGCATCTCCGCTGTCGATCGAGTCGACGACGCCGTCCGAGTCCGCATCCTCAGCCGGAGGCGGGACTACCCGCTGCCAAGCGAGGCCGTTCCCTCTCGCGTCGGCCGTGTTCGGGACGAGCGACACATTGTCGCCGTCGGCGTCCATCACGTAGACGCCACCCGTGGCCCTGAAGGCGATCTTGCTGCCGTCGGGAGACCAGACGGGACGCATGCTGAACCCGGCGCGCAGAAGCGTCGGCGTGCCGCCCTCGGCGTCGACAACCCAGATCGAGCCGTGCACCGAGTTCCAGGCGTCGCCTCCCCCGTCGTCCTCGACGAACACGATGCTCGCTCCGTCCGGTGACCAGTCGGGAGCTGCGTACTTCCCGCCGGCGACCTTCGTGAGATCCGTCCCGTCGGGCCGAATCGTCCAGATCCCGTCGATCCCGGGGCACTCGGGGATGCTAGTGCGGACGAACGCGATCCGGTCACCGAGCGGCGACCACGAGGCGCCGCCAACCTGTTCGTAGCGTGAGGGGGCAAGCCGGATCGGAAACCGTTTGCTCGGAGACCAGCGGCGTCAACGTCCCCGTCGCGACGTCCAGGAGCGCCACCTGCGACAGCCTCGTGCCGATCATCAGCCGACTGCGCGTTGTCGAGCACGATCGTCGCGCCGTTCGGGGACCAGCTCATGTTGCGCGGCGTCCAGTACGGCGGTGGACACGGAAGGAGAGGCGAGATCGCGTCGTCGTCGAGCGTGAGCAACCAGAGGCTCTCGTCCCCGCAGGAGAGCGGCGCGAACGGATGGTCCCCGCCCGGCGTGGCGTTGAACGCGAGCGACTCGCCGTCGGGCGAAAAGCTCAAGGTGAAACTGTCGAACGCCGCGTACCAATCCCACTGAGACGGGGGAGACGGGTTGGCATCCAGATGCTCCGCGAGCCCGCTTCCGTCGGGGTTGATCGTCTTGATCGTGTGGAGCCCGTGGGAGCCCAGACCCTGGAACGCGATCCGACCGTTCGTACCTGGATGCGCACCGAGGGCCGAGCCGGCAGCGAGCCACAGCATTGCGATGAGCGCCGTGCATACGGCCAGGACCACTCGCGCGCGATCGACTTTGGCGACGGGTACCGACCTCGTTGCGGTGTAACCGTTCATAGCGTCTCCCTCCCGTTGCCGATGCCGAGATTGCCCTGCACGGTCGGACCGACGCTCGGGCCCTCGATCGCGATCTGATCGAAGCTCGAGAGGTGGGACGAACACCGGCACCCGCGAGCATCGCACGGCGACGAACAGGAACGCAGCGGAACGACGCATGGCCGCAGAGCGCATGGATTGACTCCTCCCGATGGGGCCGCAGAACTGTGACTGAGAGCCTAGAGCCCGGTCAGCGCACTGTCATCATCAGTCTGCGCCAACATTGCGGATCGACACGGACGACGACGGTCCCCTCTCCGATGTCTGCTCGAGACCACACGAACCGGGGTGCCTGCCTGGGGCCCGCCGAGTCTCGCTACGAGGATCTGTTGGTCGTCGCGCGCAAGCGGAGCGAGTCGTCGGCGTGAGCTCGGACGCTAGTGCCAGCGCTCGGTCAAGTCCGCTCCGCGTCGGGGGCTTGGTGCGAAGGCGAGCGGCACGAGCGCAGCGAGCGTGGCGATGCCGCCGAAGAGAAAAAGGGAGCGGTAGTTGTCGCTCAGAGCGATCGTCAACCCGACCATCGGAACCGCGACCGCCGAGGCTACCGCGCGCAGCGAGTAGTAGAGGGCGGTATAGCCGCCTGCCTCCCCGCGGGGTATCAGCGACGCGAAGAGCGAGTAGCCGAGGGTCGCGACGAGTCCGTACCCCGTTGCCGTGGCGGCGATTCCCGCCGACACCCAGATGAGGTCGGCCGAAGCCGACGTCGCAAGGAGACCGAGACCCATCAGGGCGACGCCGAGTGCCAGGAAGGGCTTGTGGACGCGCGGATTCCGGATGCGTCCGGCCGCGAGCATCGTCAGACCGGCCGCGATCGCGAACGCGGCGAGCCAGAGGGACGCGATACCGGCCTCGAGCCCGAGCACGTCCCTCGCGTAGAGGATGAAGAACACGGGCAGACCCGCGTACCCGGTCACCCAAAGCACCTCCGCGGCGAACATGGAGCGAACGCCGGGCCGGATCATGGCGCGCGTGTAGTAGCGCAGCGGGCGGACGTCTCGGCGCTTCGCCTCGCCTGGATCTGACACCGGTAGCCAGCGAAGGGTGGGCCACGCGAGCAGGGGCATTCCGACCGCTGCTAGCACGAAGGGCGCCCACAAGGCGAGGCCCGCGAGCAGGCCGCCGATCGCGAGCCCGACCAGACCACCCACGAGCATCGCGATCTCCTGGGCGCCGTTCGCCCTGGCGTACTCCTTCGCCTCGAAACAGTCATGGATCAGGGCGCGGTGCGTGGTCGAGACGACGTTGACGCCGACGTACGCCACGGCACCGGCGAGGGTCAGCACGAGGAAAGAGGTGCCGTGACCGAGAGCGACCGCCCCCATGCCGCAGGCTGCCAGCACGCTGCCCCCCGCGATGAAGGGCCGCCGTCCATGTGTCAGCGTGTGGCGGCGGTCGCTCCAGCGGCCGACGAGGAGCGGCACGGCGAAGCCCGCCACCGAGTTCACGAGCATCACAGCACCGATCAGGGCCGGTGCCTCCCTGATCTCGGCAAGCAAGACCGGCAGGTAGGTGGTCGCGACGGTACGGACCAGGCCGGCACCGATCGCCGCCGACGCGAAAACGACCAGATAGGCGAGGCCGCGTCGAGGACGGGTCGTGAGGGGTAGGGGACTCGCGGGCTGAGCCGCTAGGAGAGGCTCGCTAGAGACCGCGCACCTCGAGCGGATCGAGCCTTGTCACGCTTCTCATCGAGAACCTTCCGGCGCCTTCACGAACAATGTCCTCGTGCCTGGCCAAGATGCGCCAGTCGGTCAGGCACCCATACTACGCAAGCCGGACGTCAGCCCGGCTCACTGTGAGCTCGCGCAGGGAAGGCAGCGGCCGGAGACGCCCGCGTCGCCGCGCAGCTCGGCGGCGGCGGCCGCTGAGACGATCCTGACGGCGCTGGGCGCGGCCGTCCTCGCGTGCCGCCCACACGAAGCCGGCGAGCACCACGACGACGACGGCGGCCGTGACGATAGCGGCGACGATTCCGGCGCCCATAGGTACGTCGTACCCGTCGGCGGATCGCGTCAACCCCCGAGCGGTGCTGCGACGCTCCTGGCCGGCCGCGATTCACTCCATCGTCCCGCATACAGGGACGAGGCGAGCGAGGCACGACCCGGTCGGGTGTCCGGAGCAGGCGTTGCACCAGGTCGAGGCGGACGAGCTCTCGAGCGGTGCGCCGAGCGCTTCGTTTTGCTGGGCGGCGACCGGGGAAACGTATGGATTTGGGCTGCGACAGCTACAGCCCATGCACCGCATGCCAGCGCGAGGAGTGGCGACCGCAAGGAGGTGAAGTGCGATGACCGATGGAAAGGTCAGCGTCCGGTACATGGTCGACGACGTCGGCCGGGCGATCGACTTCTACACCAAGCACTTCGGCTTCGAGTCAGGCCACGACGCCTCGCCGGCATTTGCCGAGGTGCTCAGGGGCAACCTGCGGCTGCTGCTCGCAGGCCCGGAGAGCTCGGCCGGGCGGCCGATGCCCGACGGTCGCAAGCCCGAACCGGGCGGCTGGAACCGCATCCACTTCGTCGTCGACGACATCGACGCCGAGGTCGAGCGCCTGCGAGACGAGGGACTCAGCTTCCGCAACGACATCGTCAGCGGCCCCGGTGGTCGACAGATACTCGTCGACGATCCCTCCGGCAACCCGATCGAGATCTTCCAGCCGGCCGCCTGACGCTGCGATGCGGCGAGCCGCCGAGCCTGTCTCTCGCCCGCTGTCCGCCGCGAGACTCGACGAGCCACCGCAACACTCAGGACTGGCGGCCGGCCGCACATCATGGCGCCCGGCCGAGGTCGGGCGGCTGGAACGAAGCGATCTGCGCAGATGAGTTCCGGCTGTTCGCCGGGTCTTCGTTGCAGACCCACAAAGCAGAGGAGGTAGACCCTGTGCTGCTCGAAAGCAAGAAGGCTGTGATCTACGGCGGAGGCGGCTCGATCGGCGGCGCGGTCGCGCGCGTTTTCGCTCGCGAAGGGGCGCACGTATTCCTCGCCGGCCGTACCGACGCGAAGCTCGCGCAGGTAGCCAACGACATTCGTAAGGCGGGAGGCGAGGCAGAGACCGCCGTCGTGGATGCGCTCGATGAGGACGCCGTCGACCGCCACGCCGACGCGGTAGTCGCGAAGGCAGGAGGCATCGACATCTCCTTCAATCTGATCACGCACCCGCACACCCACGGCATCCCGTTCCACGAGATGGAGGTCGACGATTTCACGGCGCCGGTGGAGACCGCGGCGCGAACGACATTCATCACCGCGCGCGCCGCCGCACGCCACATGATCCCGCGGCGCTCCGGCGTGATCCTCGCGTTCGGCGGCCCCGGCGACCGCAGTGGACCGATGCGCGACTACTACCTCGGCGGGACTCAGGTCGCCTTCGATGCGATCGAAACCATGCGGCGGCAGCTCTCCGTCGAGCTTGGACCGCACGGGATCCGGTTCGTCACCCTTGCCACCGGCGGTGTGCCCGAGTCGCTTCCCGAGGGCTTCGAGGGTCGCGAGCGGATCGTCGAGATGATCGACGGACAGACGCTGCTAGGGCGGGCCGCGACGCTAGAGGACGTGGGTAACGCAGCCGCGTTTGCTGCCTCGGATCTGGCCCGCACCTTGACCGCTGCCATCGTCAACGTCTCCTGCGGCGCGTTGATCGACTAGCGGAAGGAGCAGGACGAGCCACGCCCAGCTGAACGACCTCGCGCGGACGAGCTCCGGGCCCTGGAGGCCAGCCCGGCACGAGCGCTTTCGACGCGAGGGCGACCCCCGCTACTCGGCGGCCATCCGGCCCGATTCGACAAGGACGCCTTACTAGGCGTCATCCTGGCTCGTACCGGGTGGCCCAGCCAGAACCGTAGGGAAGTACTCGAGCAGCTGCAGCCGACCGTCGAAGGTACGGCCGCTCACCATGTCGAGAGAAACGTCGGGATACCCGTCGTAGATCCGGTCCCGGCCACTGCTCCCGGTGATGACCGGGAAGACGACGACGCGGAAACGATCCACGAGACCAGCATTCAGAAGGGAGCGGCACAGCGTGAGGCTGCCCATGGTGCGCATCGACTCGGTGCCGGTGTCCTTCATCTCGCGCACGGCCTCGACGGCGTCTTGGGTGACCAGCCTGTGTGTTCCCCCACGACAGCGGCTCCGTCAAGGTGCTCGAGAAAACGATCTTCGACAGCCCCGCTAGGGCGTCTGTACCCGCTCGCCGTCGGCGGCCAGCCCAGACATGAGCCGATAGGTGTTCGCGCCCATCAGGACCGGGTAGTCCGCCTCCGGCTGGTCTCCCAACCAGGCGAGGTACTCAGGCCCTTCCAGGCCCCACCAGCCGGGCCAACCGTCGGCTGCCCCGTATCCATCGAGCGAGGTGATGAAATCGATCATCAGCTCTGGCATCTGCGACTCCTTTCAGGCTCTTGGATCTCGGCCCGAAGGTAGCCGGTTACCGGCAGTTCAAACGGCCACCAGCTGATGAAATAGACAGTCCGCTCCTTGAGTCAGGCAAGATTCGCGAATCGGGATGCGGGGGTAGGGATGCCTCCGCCTCCGGACGATCGCTACTTCGATACGCGCGACATGGCGAGCCACTCGCGCACGGTCTGCCCAACTCGCAGCCTGCGCTTGGCGGCAACCACCGCTCCCGTGCGGCGGCTCTCAGGCGTCGCTTACTGCGTGAGCTCCGGGCGAGGCACAAACGCTCCTTCGCTCGATCTCGCTCCATGATCTCAGAGCAGCGCGACGAAGAAACGAAACTCGCGGGCGTGTGGGCGCCTGAGGGGGAACATGGGCGGCCGTGCCGTGGAAACCAGGGGTGCCTCTCTCCATGACGCAGGGCGAGTCAGGGTTCCCTGTTGACACACCGAACACCCTGTGGCTAGGGTCACGTCCCTGCGCGGGGAGCGCGTTGCGGCGCCTCCGCCTCTCCGCCAGGTTCCTGGATATAACGAAGGAGGGTTTTCGTTGAAGCGCACGCCCGCGTCGCCGACTCCCTTGCTTGCGTCCACGCGCGCTCTCCTCGTCATCGGTGTCCTCGTTACGGCCGGGACGGGGCTCGGGCTGTACGCGGCCGCGCGGTCGGTCGGCCAGGGGTTCGCCTGGGAGATCCGGGCGCCGCTGACGGCCGCATGGATGGGCGCGTTCTACTTGGCCGGTGCCTCGGTCGCCCTCGGGCACGCGGCGTTCCAGCGCGCGTGGGCGCGGGTGAGAATCGTCGTTGTCGTCGCGGGGGTGCTCACGTGGACCAGCCTGATCGTCACCATACGGTTCGCCGACCAGTTCCGGCTCGGTGAGGGCACGGGGCTCGAGCAGGTCGTGGCGTGGACGTGGCTCTTGGTGTATGTCGCGATACCGGTCGTGGCGTCGGCGGCGTTCGTGAGGCAAGAGCGGGCCGGTGGGCGGCACGAGTACGCGGTCGAGGAGCCGTTGCTGTGGTCGACGCGTGCGCTCTTTGCGGTGCTCGCGGTGGTCTGTCTCGTCCTGGGTGTCTGGCTGATGGCCGCCCCGGGCCCGCTTGCGGACGTGTGGCCGTGGACGCTGCCCGACCTTTCCGCGTCGATCCTCGTTCGCGGCGCGGCGTAGCCGACGAGGGACGGTGTGGTTCCCGGCCCCCTAGAGGGTGTCGGGGGACCTTGTTCGCCAACGCACTGTTTACGTGCAGCCCCGAACCGTCGTCTCCCCCGAAAACACGGAAGCCCCGACTTGCGGGGCTTTCATGAGGCTGCGGGGCAAGGATTCGAACCTTGACTACCTGATCCAGAGGAAGCGCTGGTGGAGGGCATTGTTGTCCGTACAACCGCTTGGATTAACGGTTCGCAGCACTCGTAGCGCCAAGCCCGGCGGCCACTGATGCGAGGGGATTGCAGGGAGTCTTCGGCGATCGGGCAGTGGAACCGCGCGACTGCCCGATCCGCAGCAGGTTGATCACGAATCCCGGGCGCCAACAGCAGCTCGGCGCGCGCTCATCCCTGAGACCGAAATACGCCTGCCCGAGGTAGGTCGTCAAGGTCGGCCAGTGCCAGTGCCAGTGCCAGCGCGGGCACGGTCACGAGCGATGCGTGTTCGTCGTCGGCGGCCAACGTCACCCGGCGGCTCATCGTTCGATCGGGCCTGTCTAGGAGTGCCCGCGGGCAGGAACGCTTGTCGCGCTGCTCGCGAGCGCGTGACGGACGCTATAAGAGGCCCGAGCCAGCCACGTGGCGGACGGTCATCTAACCCGCACCGCGGGTCTAGGTCAACACGTGTAGCAGTCGCCATGCAGTCGCTGGTCAGATGGCCGGGGTGAGTCTGTTGCGGTGTGTCCTCGACTGCCCTGATGACCCAACCGCTACACGGACCTGGGCCTTCGGTTAGGAGCTATCAGGCCGCGGGTGGTAAGCGCGAATCGCGACGGTGGCTCCTCGCACTCGGAATGGCCGGTCAGGCGCCCCCACTGCCCCGGGGATCGGTCTGCAGCATCGCCCCCTCAGAGGTGGTCGGAGCCGAGGCCGGGGAGGCAGCCGGGGAGCGTCCCGCGAGCCATTCTTGGAAGCGCGGTGCGTCGACTCCCGAGAGGATCACTGCGGTGCGGCCCGAGTGGATACCCGGCCCGACAGCGACGACCTGGAGGCCGCCGCAGCCGAATCGCTCGGCGCTTTCCCCGACGCGCGGCGGCGGGCCAGCGTGCGGGTCGGAGAGGTCCCGGTAGATCAGAACGTCGAAGTAGTTCGGCTCCATGATTGACCCCCAAACGTCGATTGCAGCGCAGCGATCTAAATGTGGTCGGCGTGATCGCGCTCTTCTCGCGGTGGCGAACTTGTGAGCTGAGCGGTGCCCGTTCTGCGGCTGATACGGGAGCGGAAAGAGGCTCCAGCCCAGCCGCGGCCCCAACGTCGCGATTCCCAGAGCGGCCAAACACGCTCCTCGGGTGAAATCTCTTAGCGGGCCGGAGCGGAGGGTTGGCGAGGCGCAAGGTGTTGCAACACCGTTGCTGGAGCGGACCGAGCACGACGCCCACGATCAGGCTCGCGCGCGAAGCCGGATAGAGCGGCTCGAAGCGCACCGACGGCGTTGCGGCATCCTCGCGCATTCGTGCGCCCATCCTGTCAGGTCCTGTCCAGGGGATCAGTCTCGCTGGGAGGCGCTCTCGCTGTCGCTACGGCGTCTCGAGGCCGCAGCTGCTCGCGCCCCGGCGCTGGGCCCGGACGCGGAGGCCGGAGCTGGAACCGCTGATCGACGAGACGCGCGAGGCGCTGGAGCGGCTCGGGGACGAGCTCGAACGCCTTGCGTGAGATGCCCCGGAGCGGCCATGCGGGCTGCGGCCACCGCGCCAACTCCGGGGCGATCCAGGGTTTCGCTCTTGCACACTCGGCTCCTGCGGCGTCTCGACGCTCTCGAGGAGCTCCCGCCCCGGCTCGACAGTCCTCGCCTCTTCCCCGTTCCGGGCGGCGGACACCTGGGCCTCCACAACTTGCGGTCGCGCGAGTGGACGCCCGCAGGATGGGCACGTTGGTCGAGCAGATCGACAAGGTGTACGGGCATCTCGTGAAGAGCTCCGACGACGCGATCCGCGAACGGCTCGACCTTTTCGCGCGGCCCGCGCCGAAGGGCCGTCCGATGAGGAGCGCGACGGCTGACCGTGCCTCGCCTAGAGGTCGGCCTGCCACAGGGGGGCCGGTGTAAACGGGGGAGGCCGAGCGGCGGTTGCCGTCATCCCCAGGTTCGTTGGATGAACGCCGCTCGACCCTCGCCCACCGGGACGCCTCAGGTTTTCTAGCAAGCCACGCGGATGCCTGCAGAGGTCCTGCCAGACAGCACGGATCACTCCGGCGCCGGTAGAGCAATGCGTCTACCGAAGCAAGCGGCTTCGGTGTCCGACGTGCGGGACGATCGTCACCGAAAATCCGAACGGGACGCTCCCACGCCACCGCCGGCTCGAATGGGCAGGGGACATGGCGGCGAAGGCAGGGGCAGCGCGCGTTTCTCTTCTCGCCCGGAGGGTAGGTAGAGCTTGCCCGGCGCGAATAAACGAGGAAGGGAGAGTTCCTATGTTTCGACGTCTGGCCTTGGGCCTGCTGGCGGCAGGGCTACTCTCGATTGCGGCTCCAGCCTTCGCTCAGCCGCCCGAAACCGTAACCACTCACGAGAAGGGGCTCGTCGAGACCTTCGTCGACGTGATTCCGAGCTGCGAGGAGGACGGGGCTCCGTACACGATCACGACGACCAGCAACCTCGTCCTGCACGAGACCATCTTCAACGACGGCCGCGTTCACGCGACGTTCACCCAGACGGGCACGTTCGTGGCGGTGCCGCTGGAGGATCCGAGCCTGCCAAGCTTCACCGGTCACTTCACGCAATCGGGAAACTTCAACCAGAACCGGAACACAGTGAACGGCACGTCCACCTTCAGTGTCCGCGGCACGGGCTCGGACGGATCGATCGTTCGCATCCATCTCGTCGACCACTTCAACGAACGGCCTGACGGCACGGTAAACGAGTTCTTCCACTGCCACTAGGCGCCAGTTCAAGAGCGGCTCCGTCAGCCATGGCGTCGGGCCTGGCGGAGTCGTTTCTTGGTTGCTGGCAGGGACAGGCTTCTTGAAGCTCACGATCTCCGGCGCGCGCTCGCGAGCTTGAATCACGGGGCGAGGCCGCGACCGGGGCGCCGCCCTGCGCGCTTCATGAGCAAACGGGCGGCACCCGAGCCCATTGGCCGACCGCGCACTACGCTTAGCCGATGGCCATCCCCTCGCCCGTCCTCGAAGCCATCAACCTCGAACTGCGAGCGAGCTCGAGGCTGTCGCGGCTCGTATGCGGCGAACTTCAAGAGCGCGAGCTCCTGAACCTGTACCCGCAGATCGCCGCTGCGAGGCGCTGCGTGCGCTGACCGAGGAACTCGAGCGCCGGATCTGAGCTTCTGCCCCCGAGAAAGGGGAGGGGGGCCGCACTGCACGGCCCCCCAGACCGAAGCGCCCTCAGGTCGGCGGAGGGTTTGACGCCCTGCCGGGCGTCACGCCGCAAGTACCCCGCCCCGGCCTTGCCTCTCGATCCTACTGCATTTCTGAGTTGAGGCTCAGGGAGGCGTGCCTTGTGCCGGAGCGCTAGGTCGGCGTTACGTGTCGTCGGACGTCGTCGGGTTCGTCATTGCGAGCTCCCATACGGTGCCGAGACACATCGGGCAGGAGGCGGGGAGCTCGCGAACGACAATGCCATAGCCGCAGCCTGAACAGTGGTACTGGTGTGGGCGTCGCGTCCTCTTGAGTACCGCGCCCGTCGCGCTCGGGTCCGTAGTCGTAACCGTGACCATCGAGACGTTCCTCCCCTACGACGACGCATGTCAAACGCGACGCTGGTCACTGCCGTGTCTCGGTTGGCCGGTTGGTCGTCCAAGCGCCCCACGATGTCAGGGACTCGCTGTTTCGTATTGGCCGAGGGTGGGAAGGCTTTCGTCCTAATGCGGCGTCGGCTCTGGGGGATGCGGCGCCTGGCGTCAGCGTGCGTAGAGGGGGCGTCGACGTAGCGCGCCCCCTCACTGTCTTGTGGTGGGGCTTGCATCGGGAACGAGGGATGGCAGCCCTGGCCGGCCGGGAGGAAAGCCTCGGATAACCGTTCCGGGTCGTGGGCGCCCGGCCGGCCTTCGTCGCCCACGACTTCAGGCGGCCCGCCTCCTCACGCACCGGCCGGCCTCCACGACTTGTACTTCTTCGGCGGGTTGGCGACGTGCCAGAGTGCCCGGTCGTGGGCGATGATGGCGGCGATGGGAATGGCAGACGCTAAGCAGGGCGAACTCATCACCGAGGCCCCCCAATCGCAGCCTGAACCGAGTGAGCCTCAGCTGGAGTGAGCCTGAGCTGGAGGATCACCATGAGGAGATCGAGTGCCCGTTCCGCGGGTGAAACCGAGCGGAAAGACTAGCTCCTCGCCCTCGGACGAGCTCATCGCACAGACAGCTCCCGTGCTGTGCATCGGGCGGGCCTTCATGCTGTCCAAGGTGTTCTCGTCAGTCCCGGGCTCCTCGGCGCCGATCGCGTACCAGTCCCGAGGCTTCAGCCCTTGCGCCCGCTCATAGGCGGCGACCCTGGCGGCTACCTCCTCGTCGCTGTCAGCGGCGGCGGCGGCAAGGTCGCGGTCGTAGGCCATCGCGACCATGTACGGGTAGCGGTTGCTGACATGACGGAAGCGGTTGCTGTGTTGGACGCGCGGGTCGTCCGGCGTGACGAAGTCGACCACCATGCGCACGAGGTCCCAGCTCTGTCCCGCCACACTCCGGACACGTCCACGTCGCGGGCGCCTCGCCCTCCGCGTAGCTGTGCTCACGGTCGAGGTAGTGGCAGCGCATAAGCAAATCGCCCAGCTCCTCCTCCGGCAACCGGCTGAACCCACCGAGGCGTTGCCCATCCGCGTCGAAGACGCTTACGCACATCGGGTGCCAGCGCGACCCAAGCTGGCAGCCAGGGCAGAACGCCTCGGCGACCCCCTCCGTGCTGAGCGTGCCTTCCCAACCGTCCGGTAGGGCGGCATCAGACGCCGTTCCCGCGCGGCCACAGCGCGAGCAGTGAACGACGGCGGGGCTGCCCGGGTCGAGCGTGGGCCTGCTTGCATCGAAGATCCTCCTTCGATGTCGGGGCGGGGCCGCGGCAAACGGCGCTCGCCCGATTTACGCCGGCCCCTGGACAAGAGGGCGAGTCCGCCACGGATGGCCGGCTGCCGTAAGCGCACTCCGGCGGCACCCGCCGGGTGGTCGCAGATTGGTCGCACGGGCTGCGTTCAGGGTTCTTCGGAGGGAGTCTGGTTGAGTTCAGGCATACGGCCAGACCGAGCGGAACGACCTGGGCGCGCCACATTGGCCTCCCGGTACAGGGCGGCCCAGGGCTCGGTGACCCCGGGCCCCCTTCATCGGCGCTTGCCGGAGCACCGTAGGGGTCAGCTATCCAGGCGCCCACGTCTCCCGCGCCCACACTCGGGGATTTTCGTTCTTGCGTCCACCTGCTTCTGAGATGATGGAGCGAGATCGAGCAGTCAAGTCCCACGACGTGGTGTAACTCGTCGGCTTGATGGTCGGCTGCTCAGGCCGCGGTGAGTTCGGCTGTCTCCTTTCTGTCTTTGTCTTCCTTCTTTACTTGATCGAGGAGCGCTTCCAGCCGAGAGGGACCCGTACGTTGCGGGCTGAGGACCCAACGAGGCATGGATTTCGACGGCCGCAATGGGCGAGGCTGTAGATCTCTACTACACGGGTGCGCTGCGGCCAATCCACTTCGGCGATGACCTGACCGGGCTCCTCAGCGAACACGCCGGGACGCTGTCCAACCTAGAGAGCGCGGCGCCTGCCGTCCGTATCTACTCCGAGGCGCTCATCGAACTGCACCGATTGGAGGAAGAGGTCCGCTTCGAGGCGGCACCCGAGACGCCGATGACCGGCTTGCCGTCTCTCACGGCGAGACCTTGCCAAGCCGGAGACCCACGAGGAAGTCGCCGGTGCCGCGGACGTGCTGCTCGAGGAGCCTCGCGGGCAATCGCGGCCGAGGCCGTGAGGGGCGGCAGGGTCAACAATTTGTTGACTCCCTGGGCGTCGGCAACCCGGGCCTGGGGCCCAAGCCCACGGGCCAACCGCTCGGTCGGAATGTGCACCTTTGCGCACCCGTCTGGGGTGATCGAGGATCAAGCTCGCGGGGCCTTCCCCGGCATTGCCGTTGCCATTTCTGACGCCGCAGTTGCTCGGTGCTCGGGCTCGCGCTCGGGCCGCACCGCGGCCAGCGCATCCCGCACGGCAGACCACTCCGGCGTGCCCGGGCTCGCGGCGGCCAGCGCCGGCCCGAGAATGGAGGCCACCTCGTGGCGGGTGGTCGCCAGCTGGCGTAACGCCTCGTCGCGTTCGGCCACGGCCCGCTCAATCACGTCCGCCGCCTCGGCCAGCAGCACTCGGGTTAGCCAGCCCATGGCCTCGCGTTATCGGAGCCCTCAGTGGGCATGTCGGGGATAGGCGGCCGATAGCCACGGGCCGCCGGTGTTGCGCTCGCGCTCGAACGGGCCATACGCCACCACCCACGAGTTGCCGGGCTCGGAGTGGGTCACATCGAGCCAGCCGTCTCCGACGTTGAACCGGAAGTCTTGCTCGTTTGCCAGGGCCGTAATTCTGACGGCGGGCACCGTGAACAAGCTGTTCCGTTCTTGAAAGGAAGCGTGGCCTGACGCTGCCGTGATGCCCTTGCGGGTACATGCTGGGGTGACTGCGGCGTATCTCATTCACGGCTCGGGTCGTATGTAGGACTCTGGCCACAGGTGGTTGTGCGCCGCTCCTTGGCGCGTGAGCAGATCGCCTACTCCGGGCCACTGCGGGTGAGTCGGGTGCGGCCGTCCGGGGCGCAGAGCCTCTGGGAGTCGCAAGGTTCCTCGAGCTGAAGTCCGTTTGGCACCTGGTCGGCCCAGTAGCATCGCGTCGGTGTCGACGTCGGCGGGGGCCGGGTGCGACCACGGCTTGTCGTGGGCGGCCAAGCTCGTCCGAATCGCGACGGCGCTCGCTGGTTCACTTGCGTTGGCGGCCTGGGCGATACTCGCGATCGTCCATGCAGACGATCGCTACCTGGTCAACCACGTCTCGGGCGCGTGGATGGCGCTCGCGCAGTACGCAAATGACGGTCTCCTCTACCCGCCGCTCTATGACGGGGAAAGCTTTGGCGGTACTCGACAGATGCCGTTTCAGATCCTCGCGCATGCGGGGTTGGCCCGTGTCAGCGGCGAGTATCTGGTCTCGGGCAAGGTCTTCGGGTACGCCGTCACGCTGGCGCTCGTCGCGATTGTTGCCCTGATCCTGCGCCGGCGCTTCGGCGTCCCCTGGTGGCTGACGATCGCTGTCGTCGGCTCGATCGTGGTCGCGAACGTCGGGCTTTACGGCACCCTCTCGATTCGAGGCCATGCGCTGCCGATCGTTCTGCAGCTGGTCGCGCTCGCTGTGGTCACGCCCGATCCGACCCAGCGCCGGGCAGCGGCGGCGGGGCTGGTGTGCGCGGCCGCGGTGCTGACGAAGACGACCGCGCTTTGGGCGCCGCTGGCAATCACCGTCTGGCTCGTCCACCGGAATCGCCGCTTGACCGGGGTGTTCCTGGCCACGTGCCTCGGTGCGCTCATCGTCGGTCTCGCCGTGACCGAGGTCGCGACCGATGGGCGGTTCAGCGACAACCTGCTGGGTCTCTCGGCGTCCGCGTTTCCGGGTATCGGCTCGGCGCTGTATGACACGCAGGAAGAGCTATTCGCGTCGTTCGCTGGCAGCGCGACGTTCGTGCTGTTCCCGATCGCGGCAGCCGCGTGGATCGTCTCGGTTCGGCGTCGAGCGGCTGACGCCTATGACCACGCCTGGGTATTGTCGCTCGCGCTCACGCTCGTCATCCTCGCCGACATCGGAGCCGGAGCGCGACACGCGTTCGACCTCCAGGTCATCACCGCTCTCGTAGCCGCGCGCGCCTGGAAGCGCTACGGCACGAGTGGCGCAGGCGCAACGATCGTCTGGCTCGCTGTTCCGCTGGCGGTCGTCTGGGGAATCGGCGCCTCCTTCTCCGCTGGTGTATGGGACGACACCCGGGACGCGTTTCGCGGCGCACTCGGTCGTGGCGGCGGGGGCTATTCGGCGGAGCCGCTCGAGGGAATCGTGCAGCCCGGGGATGCGGTGGTCTCGGAGGATCCGTCGGTGCCCGTGGCACTCGGACAGCATCCCGTCGTGCTAGACCCGTTCACCCTGCATCGCATCGTTCGAGACCATCCGCAGTGGGAGGCGGAGCTCGTCGATCGCATCGACAACCACGACTTCGACCGGGTGATCCTCTTTGCTCGCGGCGGCGCCCTAACCGTCGACGTCGACGATCCGACCTGGCGCACGATCCACTTCAGCAGGCCGATCGTCGACGCAATCGCGAGGAGCTACCGCCCCGAACGCATCGTGGGGCCCTACCTACTGCTCGTCCCGCTGTTAGAACCGGCTGAGCGCTCGGAGTGATCCGTCTCACGCCCCTACACACGCGGGAATTTCACGGTCGTCAGCCTCTTGTGCGACCATTCGCTAAGCAGCCCGGCGCACGAAGCTCGGGCCGAAGTACCCGAACGTCTTCTTCCGCGAGGTGGTCGAGCCTGGCCGTCGGAAGCTGGTGAGGACGTACGAGGTCGGCTACCGCGACTCGCTCGGGAAGCAGCGGTGGAAGTCCACCGGCCCGAAGCTCGATGACGCGCTCGACTTCCGCGACTCGGTGCTGGGGCGCAGGAGGAAGGGCGAGCGGGTCGAGACGACGAACGCGACGCTGGCGGAGGTCGCGGAGGCGTGGCTCGTCTCGCAGTCGAGCTTGCTGCCTGTGACGCGGGAGCGTACGAGCGGATGCTGCGGGTGCATCTACTGCCGAGGCTCGGGAGGCGGAAGGTCGCGGTCACGGAGGAGGATGCGGCTCGTCTGGTCGTTGATCTGCGCGAGGGGCGGGGGCCGGACGGGGAGCGCCGTAGGCCGTTGGCGGCCTGGTCGGTGAGGAGCGCACTTGTGGTGCTCTCGCGGGTGATGAGCTACGCGGCGATGCGGGGGATGGTCGCGAGCAACCCGGTCAGCAAGTTGGAGCGGGGGGAGCGCCCGTCGGTTGGCGAGCGGGAGAAGCGGATCCTGGAGGGGGACGAGATCGAGAGGCTGATCGGGGCGGCGAGGGCGGGTTATCGGGCGGTGCATCGCGGCGGCGGTGTTCACGGGCCTCCGTCAGGGCGAGCTTCTCGGCCTGCGGTGGGTGGACGTGGACTCGAGGCGGGCCTCGTCCACGTGCGCGGCCAGCTTGACCGGAGCCGGAAGCTCGTGACCGGGAAGACGGCGGCGTCGAGGCGCGAGGTGGTGCTGATGCCCGCGCTGGCGAGGATCCTGCGGGAGCACAAGGCGGCGTCGCGGTTCTCGCTCCCGAGCGACTTCGTGTTCGCGACGGAGGTGGGCACGCCGCCGTCCTACCGGAACGTCGTCCGGCGCGGCTTCGAGCCGGCGGCGGACAGGGCGGGCCTGAACGGGGGGGTCGGCCGAAGCTCCGTTGGCATGACCTGCGGCACTGCTTCGCGAGCATGCTGGTCGCCGAGGGGCTCGACGTGGTGTACGTGTCGCGTCAGCTCGGCCACGCCGATCCGGCGATCACGCTGCGGGTGTACGCGAAGCTGTTCGATCGTCAGCGTCACGCTGACACGGCGAGGGCGGCGCTGGAGGCTCGCTATGGAGGCGTCCTGGAAGCGGTGACGCTGTCCGAGGAGTCCCCGCCGGTTTCCGAGCAGGTCGGGAACGTCTTAGCCATGCGCTCTCGGGCCTAGCGAGCTAAGGGAGAGGCCGGGGCTTGAGCACGCACGGATCTAGAACGGTCGCCGACCAACTGCCGCCGAGCCCCGCCGATTTCGGGCTGCCGACCGAAGACAACGGCTCCCACGAGGATCCTATGCTCGGACAGCAGGTCATCGCCACGACGCACTACGAGCACAACTTCGATGCACTGCGCGCGGGGTGCATGCCCGCGCCGCCGAGGAGGGGCATGGCCACGGACGAGGGGCGCTTGACCACTGAGCAGCGGGCGCGTACTCGCTCTGATCGAGAGTTTGCCGTGGGGCGACATCGATGGTCACCTGGTCGATATGGAGCGGGCGCTGCGAGTCGCAATGGACGCGACGGTGGTTGACTTAGAGCTGTGGGAGCGGGAGGGGAGGCCCGGTTCGTCGATGAGTTCAGCGTGTCCGTTGATCAGCTCGACGCGATGACTGACCAGTGGAAGCTCGCGTTGGTAGCGCGTCTCTTGCGAACCGTGGCCATAATGTACGGCGTCTCGACGGACTACGTTGCCGACCAGCCCAACGTCGGGCAGGAAGCCACCGGCACCCCGGCGGCTCTTCTCCGCGGCTTGAATGACATCGTTTGCTTGCCGACCCTCGGCACGACCACCGGGCTCGGTACAGATGAGGCGTGAGCAGTGGAACCGTCGTTCCGGGCTGAGCGCGACGAGGCGAGCGGGTGAGGCGGTCGCCGGAGCGGCGGAGGGCTGACCGGGCGGCCGATGTCGATAGGCATGGGAGACCGTTGCCGCGAACGGTGGAGCGGAAGTTCGGCCCGGAGGCGTCGAGGCTTCGATCGGCGGAGCTCGACCCGCACGGGCTGACGGGTGTTGGCGTGCTGCTTCGCCGCGTTGCCGGCGCGGTGGCGGGAGGCCGGCTTGTCGCGGACGACGAGCGGGCACAGGCGATGCGGGCGGAGTTCGAGGGTGCGGCCGCCCGGGTCGAGGCTGCGGCCGAGAGTTCGCGCTCGGGAGGCGCTCGCGAGAGGCTCGGGGTCGAGCTCGTCCGCCCGGGAGGGGGGATGAGATCCGGCCCCCGACAAACGTGCCTAGCTCGAGCGTCGGGCCCGGCGGGCGAGTGCTGCTTGTGCCTCGTTGAACAGCCGCCTCGAGACGATCGCCGGGTGCGCCTTCTTTGACGCCGTGGCGCTCGCCGCAGTAGGCCGCGTTTGTCAGGATCAGGTGCACGCCGGCTCGGCTCCATAGCTTCCCGCGAGGCGTGGACGCGGTCGGCGGCCTGCTGGATGGACCGAGAGCCCGGGGAGCCTTCCTACTCCGCTCGCTGCTCCACCCGCCCTGGTCGATGCGAATCCAGGACGAGGCGCCGCTCTGTCTCGTCGCGCTCACGCGCGGCGTGGCCTGGCTCATGCCCGACGAGGGCAACGCGCAACGGCTCCTGCCCGGGGACGTCGCGATCATGCGCGGGCCCGACCCCTACACGCTCGCCGACGACCCCGGCACAGACCCACAGGTCATCATCGTTCCAGGGCAGGAATGCAAGACGCCGGACGGCGAAGACGTGCCGCTGATGCAGTACATGGGCGTCCGCACCTGGGGCAACAGCCCCGAAGGCTCGACGGTGATGCTCAACGGCACCTACGAGATGGAGCGTGAGGTCAGCCGGCGCCTGCTCGCCGCGCTGCCGCCGGTGCTGGTTCTGCCGGCCGACGCCTGGGAGTCACCGCTGCTCTCGCTGCTCGCCAGCGAGATCGTCAAAGACGACCCGGGCAGGAGGCCGTCCTCGACCGGCTGCTCGACCTGCTGCTAATCGCCGTCCTGCGCGCGTGGTTCGCCCGGCCAGACGCCGGGACCCCCGCCTGGTACCGCGCCTACAGCGATCCGGTGGTCGGCCTGGCTCTGCGCCTGATCCACAACGACCCCGCGAATCGATGGACCGTAGCAAGGCTGGCCGCCGAGAGCGGCGTCTCGCGCGCCGCGCTAGCCCGCCGCTTCACCGAGCTCGTAGGCGAGCCGCCGATGACCTTTCTCACCGAATGGCGACTTGCGCTCGCCGCCGACCTGTTAGTCGAGCCGCAGGCCACCATCGGATCGGTCGCCCACCAGGTCGGCTACAGCAGCCCCTTCGCCCCCAGCACCGCCTTCAACGTGTCCGCGGGGTCAGCCCCCAGCAGCACAAACTCGCCGCGACGGCGAACTGACGGCGGCGTTTCGGCCGCGCTCACGGGGAGCGCACCGCGCGAAGGGCACGCGGCCGGAGTGGATACCCGGCCCGAGCCACGACCTGGAGGTCACCGAAGCCGAATCGCTCGGCGCTTTCCCCGAGGCGCGGTCGCAAGTCTCGCCGGCGCCACTAAAGGGCGTCCGACTCGGACGCGCCGTTGCCGTGTAGCGGTCGAGCGTACACGCGCTCATGGCCCGTCACCCGACGGTCTGGTCACAAAGGCTCGGCTCTGCCGCGGGCTAGCGCGGCGTTCCTTAGCCAGGGAGACCGACAGGCCGTGACCAGGTTCCGGTTCGGCGACGGGTGCTCCGGCGCGGTCTGTGTCAGCCGTCTCCGCACCGGCCCGGTTGTTGCTCAGCGCTCACTCGGACCGCCTCGAGCCTCTGCGGCGCTCCGTCAATTACCCGTACTTGCACCATGGCAACCAATAAGAGGCTGCCGGGAGGACCAGTCGGTACTCAGACTGGCGGGTCAGGCAGCCCCGCCGCCCCGGGAATCGGTCTGCGACATCGCTTCCTCAGAGGTCGTCGGAGCCGAGCTCGGCGAGGCAGCCGGGGAGCGTCCCGCGAGCCACTCTTGGAAGCGCGGTGCGTCGACTCCCGAGAGGATCACTGTCGTGCGGCCCGAGTGGATACCCGGCCCGACAGCGACGACCTGGAGGTCAGCGAAGCCGAATCGCTCGGCGCTCTCCCCGACGCGCGGCGGCGGTCCGGCGTGCGGGTCGGAGAGGTCGCGGTAGATCAGGACGACGTAGTAGTTCGGCGTTCAGCGGCTCGGGGCGGGTCGAGTGCCCAGAGATTGCGTGGCCGCGGGCCGGCTTGCACGAGCGAGTGTTTGGGTCGGAGTGGTCAGACAGAGGGGTGGCAGCGCAGCCGTCCGAACCGTTTCCGAAGTCGCGCTCGGAGGCATGGTTCAGGCATGTCTGTACTTGAGCGGCTGAAGGAGAACGGCGGCAACGCCCAGGCCACGCCGGCGGTGCACGGCGATTGCAGCGAGCGCCGTGATGCTTCGGCGGCGCTCCGAGACCCTGAGAGTGCTAGCCGTGGGTCACTCCTCGAGGGTTGCGTGAGGTGTTCGGATACACGGCCGCCGCGCCAGTACCTGCAGCACGTCACGGGACCGCGGGAGCCGGCTACCATCGTGGACGGCATGGGATTTTTCGTGCGGCGAGTTCCTGTTGCCGTGTTCGTCGTCGGCGTTTGCTGCCTCGTTCTCTTGGCAGCTCCGGCCGCGTTCGGCCAGGATCCGGGCCCGGCGACGACCGTTCCCGCCGACCCCGGCGGCGGAGGTGCGAACCCGAGCCCCGACCCGGCGCCCGAGCCGGCCCCGCCCCCGGCCGCGCCGAGCTCGCCGCCTCCTGCGGCGCCAAGCCCGCCTCCGCCGCCGGCGGTTGTCACGCCCCCGCCTGCACCGCCGGTCGCGGCCGGTCCCAGCCCGGAAGAGATCGAGCGCCGGGAGGCCAGGCAGCGGGAGCGGGAGCGGCGACGCAGAGCGGAAGCGGAGCGCCGCCGCGAGCGGGCAATGCAGGAGATCCGTGCCGCGGTCGAACGCGAGGCCGGCCAGGGCTACGGCATTCCCGGCGGCTTCGTCTGGCCGCAAGTCGCGCCACAGCCTGAAGCGGCGCTGCGGGTCGCGTCGACGACCGCCGACGCCGAGCCTGCCGCGAGCCCTGCCGCGGAGGCGGTTGCCCCGGTCGCGAGGGTGGCTTTTGTCTCCTCGTCGGATTCGATGCTGAGGAGCGCCGGCCCGATCCTCATCGGTCTCCTCCTACTCTCCCTCCTGCTCGGAATCGCGGCGATTCCCTCGAGCAGCGTCTCGGGGCGGGCTTGCGTCTCTCGTCGACCAGCGGCGCCTCGAGATCGGCCTGATTGGGACAACGCTGCTCGCAGCCGCGATCATCGGCCTGCTGGTAGCACTCATAAGCCGCTGATGCGACGCCGTCACCTCATCCTGCCCGTTCCCATGGTCGTCACCGCGCTGCTGCTCGCCGGCATCGCGATCGGTGGCGTCCCCACCGACACCGCCCCGCCGGTCGTGACGATCACGATCACGAGCGACCCGGTCGCGGACGGACATGGTGACGCGATCCTCACATACGACGTCTCCGCGATCGACAACACGGATCCCGCCCCCACGATCGACTGCGGCGCATCACCCCCATCTGGCAGCGAGGTACACGTCAACACCACGGTCACCATCACCTGCACAGCCACGGACGGCGCCGGCAACGTGGGCAGCGACACGGAGACATTCACCGCCCAGGCGCCTCCAGACCACACGTCGCCGGTCGTGACGATCACGATCACGAGCGACACATTCGCCGACGGACCCGGCGGCGCCATCCTCACCTACACGGTCTCCGCAATCGACGCCCTGGACCCTACCCCGACGATCGACTGCGGCACGTCCCCCGCTTCCGGCACCCAAGTCGCAGTCGGTGCCACCGTCACCATCAGCTGCACAGCCACAGACGAGTCCGGCAACGAAGGCAGCGACACGGAGACGTTCACCGCCCGGCCGCGTCCGGACACGACGCCGCCGGTCGTGACGATCACGATCACGAGCGACGGGATCGCTGACGGGCCGGGCGGCGCTATCCTGACATACAGCGTCGCCGCAACCGACGACTCGGATCCCAGCCCGACGCTCGACTGCGGCGCATCACCCGCCTCGGGCACCACGGTCCTGGTTGGCACCACGGTCACCATCAGCTGCGACGCGACCGACGACGCCGGTAACACCGGCACCGACACGGAAGCGTTCACGGCGCAGGACGTCGGCGCCCCGGTCGTCACCGTGCCCGCGAGCAGGACGGTGGAGGCGAACGGGCCGGGTGGGGCGATCGTGAACTACGGGACAGCGACGGCCGTCGGTCTCGTTGACGGGCCGCTGCTGGCGGCCTGCTCCAAGCCGTCGGGCTCCGTCTTCCCGCTCGGTGTGACGGTGGTGACGTGCTCGGCCACCGACAGTGGCGGTCGCACGGGCAGCGCCTCCTTCACCGTGACCGTGGTGGACACGACAGCGCCGGTGCTCACGGTTCCGGCGGACATCTCGATCCAGTCGAGCTCGGCCGTCCCGGCGTCTCACTCCGCGATCCAGGACTTCCTCGGCGGGGCGACTGCGAGCGACATCGTCGACCAGAGCGTGTCGATCAGCCACAACGCCCCGGCGAGCTTCCCGCTCGGGACGACCACGGTCGTCTTCAGGGCCGAGGACGACGCGGGCAACGCCACCGAGAAGAGCGCCGTCGTGACCGTCACGACCCAGCCCACCGCGCCGCCCACGTCGACGGACACGACTCCTCCGGACAACGTCCGCGCCGTCAAAGCGATCGCGGGCAACCTGTCCGTCGCGATCAGATGGCGCGCGCCACAGGCGCAGGACTTCCACCACGTCACCATCACCCGGTCACCCGGGCTGAAGGGCGCGCCGCAGACCGTCGTATACAGCGGCAAGAAAAAGACATTCCTCGCCCGTGGCCTCCAGGACGGTGTCGAGTACCGGTTCGTGATCGTCGCCCACGACGAGGCTGGCAACCGCGCTGCGGGCGTCGCGGTCGTCGTGTTCGCCGAGCGGCAGAACCTGGTCGTCCCGGTCAACGGCGCCACCATCGACGCCCCGAGGCGCTTCGCCTGGAGGCCGGTCCAGGGTGCCGACTACTACAACGCCCAGTTCTGGCACAACGGCAAGAAGCTCTCCGCCTGGCCTGTCAAGCCCAGCATCATGCTGCAGCGGAGCTGGCGCTTCGAGGGCAAGCGGCACAGATTGGCTCCCGGCACCTGGCAGATCTTCGTCTGGCCCGGCTTCGGGAAGAAGGCCCAGGCCGACTACGGCGAGCTCCATGTCGAGGCGACCTTCGTCGTCAGAAGAGGATGAGCCACAGCGAGCGCCCGACGTCCTCGTCGTCGGGTCGGACGAGGGGGCGAAAAGGGGCCGGGAAACGTCGGTCGCGCCGACCGCAGGGAGGCCGCTCTGACCTAGGCGAGTTGCGGGAAGCCCTCGCAAGGCACATTGGCCGCCGCACACGGCCGGCTGCTGCCCTTGTCGCCGACTACCGTGCCGCCTACGCCTCGGCGATGGCCGTGATCGAGCGCGACCTGGACTCGCTCGTCTGCCACCTGCGCTTCCCCGCCGAGCACCGCAAGCGGATCCGCAGCACGAAACTCCTGGAGCGCAGCTGGCCCGCGTGGGGCTGCCGCAGAACTCCGCACGGTTGGATTTCTAGCGCCCGGATCGGCAGCGTGTTTTCGAGCACCTTCGGCCTAGCCGCCGGCCCGGGGGCCCTCGGCGCCACGGTATGACGGGACGACTTCACCGGAGTCAGCAGTGCGGCAGCCGGGAGACCTCCCCTAATGGCCCTGGCCCGAGTAGCAGTCAGGCACGCAGGGCCGCCGCCACCCGAAGCAAGCTCTCTCCATGGAAGGACGCCCTGACAGCCGACTGATTCGACTGCTATTTGGTGTTGACCTAGACCCGCGGGCGCGCGTGGTATCTCAGGAGCGGTGCTAATAGGTCGTCATGGCTGATGGGTGGACGAGCCTCGTCAAGCTCGGCCCGCCCTTGCCTGCCCCGTTCGGTGGCCCCAGGCGGTGGGGCGTGCTGCCCGCTAGCCCCGCAACCCACGTCACGCCGCCAAACGGCGCGGAGCTGAGAAGGGGGTGACGTCCCAGTGTCCGGGTGAAATGGTCCGGGCGCAGCTCCGCTTCGGTGTGATCCTAGGCTGCGATCACCTCCTCGGTGGAGGGCTCGGTCGTCTCGTTGGCGGTCGGGCTTCGTCGGAGCCGTTCGATCTCGGCGAGCGCCTTCGTGGTCATGACGACGCCGCGCCAGCGCGCGAGGAATCTCACCCCCGACCCGAGGTCGTATCAACGTCGAGAGGGAGAGTGTCAGCATCGACCCAATGGTCGAAGCGGTGTCGTGGCCGCCCACGCGATCCTTGAAGTCGATCGCGACCGCACCCGCGTGCTCCTCGACCGCAGCAAGGACGAACTCGGAGCCGCCCCGATCGGACTACACACTGGGTTTCAGGTGTAAATAGCCAGGGTAACGCGGAGGACACCCACGAAACAAGGAGGACCGTTATGGGCGAGAATATCGACCGAGCCACAGGTGCGATCAAGCAAGGCGCCGGGAAAGCAACCGGGGACAAATCTCTTCAGGCCGAGGGCAAGCGCGACGAGGCCAAGGGCAAAGCCAAAGGCGCCGTCGACAAAGCCAAAGACGCCGTCAAAGAACTCCAGCGATAGTCGGCGATGGGCATCATCGGCTGGGTCATCCTAGGAATTCTCGCGGGCCTGATCGCGAAGGCGATCCTGCCCGGTGACCAGCGCGGCGGCATCATCGTTACAACGATTATCGGTGTCCTTGGCGCCGTCATCGCAGGCTTCATCGCACAAGCAATCGGTTTCGGCGACCCGATCGACGAATTCTTCGACTGGAGCACCTGGATCGCGGCGATCATCGGAGCCGTCGTCCTGCTCCTCATCTGGCAAGCAATCGCTGGACGAAGCGGCCGTAGCTCGAGCGCATGAACACGGTGAAGAACCTCGACACACGCTCTGGTGCTCGGAGGTTGACCCCGGTGTCCCCTTAAAAGCAGTTATTGCAAGCGAACCGTGCTAGTGAGTGCATCAGCTGTAACTCGGGCTCGTGGTCGCACGCACACGGAACCGTACGTGGCAAGACGGCGGAACTAAGGGGGCTCCGGTGACGCTGATTGCTGAGTCTGTCATCGATAACCTCGACGAAACCATTGTCCAGTTGCGAAAAGCTAAGAAATTGGTCTACAGAGGCGGGAACCTTGAAATTCTGAGTCGCATCGTGCTCGTCGATCTGGAACTCGGCATGGCGAAAGACCAACTCGTGGAGGTAATCCGGCGCGATGCATAGGGTCGGGTTGCGCGTCTGGCCGCCCGCGCCTTCGTGTACTACGGCCTAGATATTGAGACGGAGAGGGGCTCCTCGGCGCACCCGGCGACACTCACCAGCCGCCGCGTTGATGGAGCGAGATCGAGCGAGAAAGAGCGGATCGTGCCGGACGCCGATGGTCTACCGGTCGTCTGCTCACCCAGACCGGCCGTGGCAAGGTCGCGCCGAGCCCGGCGGCTCGAGCTACCCGGCCTTTGGTTGGGCGCCCGACATCCGGATGCGCGAGTGCCACGATCGAAAAGGACCCCGCCCCCCGACCCGAGCCTTGTGTGCCGCGAAGTACGACGTTCCACGCGGACACGATTCTTGAAATTCGTATGTGAGAACCTATCACCTGGCCTCGACCAGCCCGTCGCCGTCTCTCGTGATCGATTCATCCCGACTGCGGGATGCTGACCCCCGAATCCGCGAACGATTCGTCCCGTTCGTGCTGGAGGTCTTCAGGGTGCGCGCGTCTGCACGGACCTTGGCCGCTGGCGCACACGTATGGCCTGTGCCGATGGGGTACCGGCCACTCTGCGGAGGAAGCACGCGTCGCCGCGTACTTGCGCGTGCTCTCATCCTCGTCGTTGCGGTCCTTGTCGTCTCCTGCGGCGGCAAGGAGATAGCGGCGGAACGCCCGGCGGCGGCGACTGAGCCTGAGCCGTCGATACTGCCCTCGGCTGTTGGCGAGCCAAGCAATGTCTCTTCTAACCCGTCTTGGATTCGCTACGCGAACGAGGAGGCCGGCTACCGGGCCACATATCCGAGTCACTGGTATCGGGCAGAGGAGACGCTGACCCCGGAGCTCCTCGACCCTGTCGAGGTTCTCGCCGTGGCGACGTATCCGCTACGACCGAGAGGTGACCGCTGCCTGCATCATCCCGTGAACGCTCTTGAGGACTTCGGGCGTGGTGATGCCTTCATCGCTCTCTACGAGCGCGCCCCTCTCTTCTCTCCGAGCGACTACCCCGAGCGACCCCGGCGCCTGAGCTTGTTGCTCGAAAACATCTCCGATAGTGGTCGCTTCTGTGTCCCCGATCCCGACCGACTCGACACCTGGGTTGCTTTCAGCGACGGCGACCGCGCTTTCTATCTCCTCGTCGCGATCGGCAAGAGCGCCTCAGCCGAGACGCGGGCGCACGTCAACACCATTCTCGACAGCCTCCGGTTGAGCGGCTGAGTGCCTCCCTCGACGGCCGATCCTCGGTTGAGTTGAACGGGCGGCGTGAGACTGCGGCCCAGTCCCGGCGAATGCACGCCCGTCCCGACAGCAGGTTCCGCGCCGCCGGCTGTCGATTGTGGTTGTCGGACCTAATCGGCGCGGCTGGTCGTAGCAGGTGGTGGTGCAACGACCTAGGGCCCATGTCGTGTTCGCCTTGGTGCTCGCGTCGGTGGCTGGTGCCAGGCGGCTGGGTGCTGGTGGCGTGGGCGTCCTCTGGGGACGAGGTGTTCTTGACCGGTGGTGCCACGCCGAAGGCTCGGGTCATTGTGGCGTACCGGCTCGGCTAGGACCAGGCGCGACGGCTCACAGTCAAGGTTCCCGCCTTCTACGGGATCGCAGCCAGCTGAGCCCTGGGACTTACCGCCCGCGCGCTTAAGAGTTCCGTCCTGAACGTCGCGGAAGCAATACGAGTCGGGAAGGACTCGGAACGGCCGTGGTCGCCACCCATCACGGCGCGGCCGCACGCGCGGAAGTTACGAGAGACAGGTCACGCGTCCACGGCACTCCCGTTCCTCCGTCGCGCGCTTACGCGCTCGCTCTCCAGGGCGGGCCGGGAACCCCGGCCCCCCGACCCGAGCCTCGTGTGCCGCGAAGTACGCCCCCGACCTGAGGCTCGCGGCGACATCGCGAGGGGACCCTTCCCGCGCCAACCTATGAGCGAGGCGCCGGGCACTCCATACGGTCTAGGCCCTTCCGTGGCGCGGGCCGCGAAGTGTCCGGGGGCTACGACGCGGCTGCGCGAGAACTGGTCGCCGCCCGGCCTAGGAGTCTGCGTGTGAGCGGCGATCCGGTCGCGCCGTGCAGCACGATCGAGACGATCACGGACACGATTACGGTCCAGAAGACGGTTATCTCGCTCTCGCCCGCAAGGGCGGCTGCGCCGGCAGCAATGGCTGCGTAGTAGAGCGACCCGATGCCCCGTACGCCGAACCAGGCGATAAAGGCGACCTGCCGGAGAGGAAGCTGCGAGCCGATGAAGGCAAGCATCACGCTGAGCGGACGGACGAGGAAGATCAGAAGAGGAGCGAGGAGCCAACCTGACCAGCCGGGATTCTCGAGCCCGGAGAGGGTGACGATGCTTCCGAGCAGCAGAATCGCGGCGAGCTCACCGAACTTCTCGACCACCTCGGCGCCGTCGTGGACGCGGACGTTCAACTCGTGGTCGCGCTCGTACCGGCGGAACGCGAGGCCGGCTGCGAACGCTGCAAGGAAGCCGTACGCGGACAGCGTCTCGGCCAGACCGTACACGAGCAGGACGGCAGCGACGGCAACCCACCCGTCGAAGGTCGGTGCTAGGAGCTTCCGCTCCCGGAGGCGGACGATCATGGCTGCCAGGACCCAGCCGACGGCGGCGCCGACGAGGAGCCCAACCGCGATCGCATAGAGGAGATCCGCGATCACCCACTCACCCAGCCAGCCGGTGCCTCCACGCGAGGCGAGAAAGAGCCCCAGGAGCACGAACGGGAAGGCGAGTCCATCGTTCAGGCCCGCCTCTGCAGTGATCGCGAACTGCGGTTCTCTCTCGTCTTCCTCACCCGGGGGCCCGACCCCGATGTCGCCTGCTAGCACGGGATCCGTCGGCGCCAGCGCGCCGCCGAGCACAATCGCCGCGGCGAGCGAGAGGCCCATGACGCCGACCCCGTAGACGGCGACGACGACGATTGTCAGGGGCATGACCAGTCCCAGCAGGCGCAGCACCGATCCCCAGCCGCGCCAACCCAGCGGCCTGTCGAGTTTCAGCCCGGCCGAGAAAAGTGCGATGGTCACAGCGACCTCGCTGAGGCGTTCGATGATCTCCGCGTCGTCCACCGGGTCGAGCCAGCGGACGTCGAGCGCCTGGATAACCACGGCCGCAACAAGGCCGAGGCCCAGATAGATCAGGCTTGCCGAGAAGGCACGCTCATGCTGATGGGAAAGGGCGCCGATCGCCGCGAACACCGCGATTCCAGCGAAGGCCAACCCGATCGCATACCAGTCACCGAACTCGAACCCGGTACCGGCCGCGAGAACGAGCTGTCCGGCCGCCACCGAGAAATAGTAGGCAAACCGCGGTTCCAGCAGCGCGCCCGCCGGGACGCGGGTCGCTCGAGCGGATGCCGATGAGCCGCGTTCGGCTTGTCTGCCCCCGAGGCGCTGACGAAGTCGCCGCATTGTGGTTACTGCGCGATGCAGCCGCAACCAGCGAGCCTCCCTTTCGCCGCCGAGGAGGCGACTGGATCGGGCGTCAGAGGCCAATATTCGGCTCATCTACGCGCCGATTGCCTTCTCGTCGAGGTGGTCGACCGGCCTGGACAGGGCTGTGTCGGGCAAGGGACGGAGGGCACCGAGCGCGTCGAGCGCAACGGCGACGTGGACATCCTTGTGCGTGTTGGAAGCTGGCGTCTCGAGCGAGCGTCTGAAGAGAGCGGCGGTGGGTGTGAGCAGCGGTTGGCAGCGAGCCCGATCGCCGCAGGGATTAGCCTAGGGCCGCGTCGGCCGCGTCCTCGAGTGCGTACTCGCCGTCGTGTGGCATAGCCGAGCCGGGGAGAGCCGTAAGGTGGCCGACCACGGCTGCTCGTCCGTTGGCGCTGGCGATGGCTTCGTAACGGTTTCGTGCGATGCCGAGAGCGGTGTCGAGCTGGGTGAGCTCCAGGACTCGCAGGACGGCGCTGGCCTGTGATCTGGACGATCAGCTCGTGGCCTCGCGCCTCGAGAAGCTGGTGGGCGTTGATGAGAAGATGAACCACGGTCGAGTCCATGAACGTGGTCTGGGACAGGTCGATTACGAGCCCAGGCCGCTCGACTAAGGCTTGGTCGATCGCTGCCGAAAGCTCCTCGGCGGTCGAAAGATCGTGGTCGCCGAGCAGCTCGAGCACCGTGATGCCCGCCGCACTCAGGTCTATGCAGATCTCCGAGTCATACATGTCAGCCCCCTTGCCTCCTCGCCACGAAACCGACGGTTTTGCAATCGGCCTGCCGCGCCTTGAGGTCCCGGTCCAGGGGATTGCGAGCAGCGGGCGTAGGCGCAAGCCCCCCGTCCCTGCTCCGAAGATCGTCGGTGACGACGACGCCCCGCGCACGTCGCTCCCGGCCAGGGGAACGGGGCGATGAACCCGAACTCTCGCTTCTGCCTCATTGCGACAGCGACGGTGCTCGAGCTCCCGATCGGGAGCTCGCGCGGCGTCGGTCATCGCACGCCACCGAAACGCAGGCCGAGCGGCGCCGGCCGTTAACCGTGAGAGTTACCGCTGTAACGGTCTTGCTCACGCATCTTGTGTGCGGACGTTAAACCCCCCGCACTAACCGAGGAGGACCCATGCCCCTCATCAACGTCAAGGTCATCGAGGGCGTCTTCACGCCCGAGCAGAAGACCCAGATCGCCGAACGGCTCACCGACGCGTTGGTCAGCGTCGAGGGCGAGAACATGCGCGGCGTCACCTGGTGCGTAATCGACGAAGTCAACAGCGGCGCCTGGGCGATCGGCGGCCAGTGCCTGACCACTGAGGGCGTCCACGCGCTGGCCGCCGGCCAGCCCGCCTGACTTGCGGACCATAAACGCCCGCGCCAAACCAGGAGGACCTATGCGAGCGTAAACGTCAGCCGGGAACCGTGGCCGGACCAGAGCTCACGAGCAGCACCGGCTCGCCTGCTGCGGTCCTACGCCGTTGACATTCTCCAGTTCTACGCCGTTGACATCTACGCGCGCCGAGACGGACCGGGGGACGAGTGCCGAGGTCCATGCAACCAGCAGCGACGGGGACCTTGCCCGAGATGCTCGCACAGGTGACAAGCGAGCATCTCGGCCCGCGCCCCCGCCGCGGCTGAGGCTCCTCCTCCTCCACCAGGCTCACGACCGCGTGGCCGGCTATTGCGAGGCGACGCCTGCCGGGGATTGGCGGGTGCCGCGCCGCCCGGCCCGGCCCTGCGGCGACCGGGCACGGGTGACGCGAACGCCGGTGGCCGCTGTTCGCGGAGCGGCCTCGGCAGCCGGCGCCCCGAGGGTCGGGACGCGCCACCGAGTGTACGGCGACGCCGGTCGCATACCCGGCCACCGAGGGTCTTTCGTCTCGGTGGACAGCTATTGGCCCGGGCCGCCGGAATCGCTCGGGGCGCCATCGACGTGGCGCTACGGGCCGTGTCTGGCGGAATCGCCGGGGTCGTCGTCGCGAACCTCGTGCTCGGCCTCGACGGCGAGCTCGTCGAGGCGGAGGTTCGCGGCGTCGAGCTCGTCGACGAGACCGTAGTACGCGTCCCGCTCGGCCTCGGCGAGGACGAGCTCGACCTGGGCGGCCGGGTTGTTCTCGAGCGCCAGGCGGCGGCGCTCCTTCGCGCGCGAACCCGCCGCGTGCGGGCCTGCTGTTCTCGCACGATGTCGGCGATCGGCTCGGGCAGCCCGGGCGGGAGCTCGTCGTCGCTCACGCCTCGTCGTCCGTCCAGATCGGGGTGTAGCTGACCGGCTGCCCGCCGTTGATGCTGACGGCGAGCCAGCCCGGCGCGGGGCCTTCCTCGAGCACCTGGCGGGCCTCGCGCAGCTCGGCCGCGGCCTCGGCGAGGAGCTCCCGCTCGAAGCTGGCGCGGAGCGGCCGGTGACCGGCCTGGCCGCCGTGGGGCAGTGCGTGCTCGGGGACGCCCGCCTTGCGGCGCCTGTAAGCGGCCTGGCGGCAGGCGCCGTCGCAGAACACCTTCGAGCGCCGGCCGCCGCCGTTGTGGTCGCTGTACCTCGTGAGCGATTCATCCCGACGTCGGGATGCTGACCCCCCTGCCCCCCGACCGAGCTCGTGCGAATATCGCGTCGGGGAGGCTCAGCCGTCCCCGCAAGGCCGAAGGCGCTGGCGGTTACCTGCGGCCGGGCTGTGCTCGGGACGGTTTCATTGGCTACGCTGATGATCTGCGGTCTTCTTGGGGGCCGCCGGGGTGCCGGACCTCTTCCGGGCGGCTCTACCGGGGAAACCGACACGGCTCCGAGCGGCCCCCACCGTTACCTTCTCACGAATTAGCGACAATCGCCGCGCGCAATGGCGCGGCTCGGAGCCGCCCGTTCCGTGTGTGGGCGAGTGCTCCTGGTGGTCAGAGGAGACGAGCGTTCGGATCGTTCGAGCGAAGGCAGGCGATTCGGAAAGCAAGCATCGCTAAACGGGCGCTCCACGGGCTCGTCGGGTGCGAGCCATACGCTCGTTCGTCTCGCGAGGCTGTCACCGGAGCAAATGGGCACAGAGCACGCGCAACCTGCGCCGAACCCCCACGCGGAAAGAAAAACAGCCCCGACACGACCCGACCGCTCAAGCGCGGCAGCAACGGTCTGCCCATGCCCCCCACCCACGAGTCTCCACGCCTGCCGGCCACCGCCAACCCTTCAGCTCCACCTGCCTCTGCTCTCACAGCGTTCTCCTCCTCCTAGTCGAGGCCGGGCGCGGGGGCCGCCACGCCTCGGAAAAAAGCCTCGAGGCGCGGTGGCGACGCCGCCCGGAGGATTCGCGAGCCTATGTGATTCCACGTCGCCGAGCAACCCGGCACTGGCCTCGCATCACCGAAAGAGCCATCCAGGCACGTAGGGACTCAGGCGTACCTTCCTCGTGCCAGTCTCGCCGCGTGGTTCAAGCTCGCGAGTGAAGGGGGGCCTGCGGCGGGGCCGCCATGCCGCTTAGCGTGGCGTCAAAGGCCAGAACGGGTTACGCACGCGACTACCAGCCCGAGGGCGAAGATGCGTTGGTGTCGCCCGAAGTCGTTCTTCTCGTGAACCTCTTGGTCGGGGCTATCCTGCTTGGGGTCGCGACCAGTGGCCGCCTCGGGCGCTGGCTGTCACGCCACTCTGTGGCCCTCGTGGCGCTCGCCGTCCTTCCGCTCCTGACTGCGGCCCTGCTCACCGTCTACGTCTTTGGCGAAGACAGCTACCGGGGGAACAGCATCAGCCGCTGGGAAGCGTATCGCTCCCCAGGCGGGGCGCTTGGCTGGATGTTCGTGCTCTCGGTCGCCCTCATGGCCGTATGCGCTGCTGTTCTGTTCTACGCCGGTCTGCGCGGGAGAGACGGTCTGTTGCGGGTGACCGCTTTCTCTGCTGGACTGGTCTCGCTGGGTCTCCTGACGGCGACGATTATCGGTTTCAACGTGAACTAGGTTCGCACCTCACCTGCACGAGACGAACGTTGGGCCGTCCCCCTCCTCAGGGTGGCGATAAAGAGCAGAACGGCTGCCCCCGGCCCTCGACCGGGGCCTGCTGGAATGCGACGGGGGGAGGCTCTCAGCGGCTTCGCGTCCCGACGTCGGACGAGCGAGTGAGCCAGAGGTCCACGCGGCGCCCTCGCCGCAGGATGACGAATGGCTCTCCAACCGCGAGCGCTTCGGCCCCGGCGTGTAGCCAACCGTTCGGCGCATAGCCCCGGCGCATGGCCCTCCTCACGCCCGCGAGCTGCAGCGGGCGCCGTCGAGCCTCGGCTCGCGCTCCCACACGCATTTGCTAGCCCTGCGCACCCGCCCGTAAAGGGCAGGCCACGTTGTTGTCCGCCGCGCGGCCGTGACGTTCAGGCACGATGCGTACTTCTAACCGTCGCCGGCATGTCGGCCCGGGAGCATCCAGCCTGAAAGCGAGGGGAAGGCGCATGGCGGACGCAAGGTCGAACTTGGTTGATGCATTGGCGCAGCAGATCGGCGTGCCGACGCTCAGCTCCGGCGAGGTGGAGGCCCTCCTCGCGCTCGCGGCCATCGCCGCTCACGGAACCGGAGACCGCACCGCCGCCCCGTTGGTCTCCTTCCTGGCTGGAATAAGGGCCGCACAGGCACAGGACCGAATCGGAGTCCTCGACGAGGTCCGGCACTCTGTTGCAGAGCTTGCCCCTGGGGAGGCAACACCTCCCGCCTCCCCCTGAGTCTCCGTTCCATCCGGGCGCCGGCGTCGCAACCACCCGCGATTCCATACGATCGCTGAGCCGGGTGGAGTCCGTTCAGAGCCATCTAGGCAACCGAGGCGGACGACGTAACGTTCTCTCGCCGGCCTCGCCGCCGTGGTTCAAGCTTGCAAGCGCGGGCCCTTGTAGGTGGGCCTCCTGCGTCGCCGATGTGGAGGCCGTGCTGCCCTTCTTTGGCGGCAGCGATCCGCAAGTTCACGAGCCCTTCTTCTGGTCGGCGTTGATCTGGGCGAGCCAGCCGCGGCAGCGCACGCGACGGGCGCCGAAATTGCCCGGATGCTGGCGCCGGAGGACATCACGGCCGCAGGACGGACAGATGGGAGAACGGCCGGCGGGGACATCCCCGATGTCACGCCCCTGAGGCTTCACGCGCAGGCTCGCCCAGTGCTCGCGCAGCTCGAGGCGGTCGGGCTGAAGTCGGCGGCTCTGGGCGCGGGTTCCGCTCGGGAATCTTGCCCGGGTCGTGAGGCTCACCTTACGCGGCATCGGCAAGCAGAAGCTCCTGCTCTGAGCCTCGCCAGTGCACGGCGCAGAGCCGGTGGCCGCGTTGGACCTGTGTGTCCGGATCGAGCGCGAAGGGGCCGAAGAAGGTGGTGGTGCAGAGGCGCCGTGCTGCGCGTTGCGGGTCTTCGGGCGTGAGCTCGCGGCAGCGCGATGCGACGAGCGCACAGGCGAAGGCCTGCGCCGCGAGATAGTCCGGCGAGGGGCAGCCCAGCGCCCGCGCCGTGTCGAGGACCTCCGCCGTGGAGGGGCCGAGTTCGGCTGCGCCGGGCAGCGCCGGGTGCCACTGGGCAGGAGCGAGCAACCCGTCAGGGTCCCCGCCAAACAGCGTCGGGAACGATCTCAGAGCGGGCGAGACACCGCCGAGGAGAGGCACCTTGCCTCGGAGCGCACGCAGCAGCGAGAGCTCCTGCCCCAGCGGCCCGCAGAGCAGCACGGCGTCTGGCTTGAAGGCGGTTATTCGCTCGGGCGGATCGTCCAGCGCGAAGACCTCCAGAGCTGCCAGTCGCAAAGCTGCGTCCGGAGACCCCCGCAAGGCGGCTCCGGCTCCTACCGCAGCCTCGAGCCCCTCGCGGGCAAGCCGGGCGAACTCTCCTCGAGCCGTTGCGATGGCGACCCTGCAGCCCTGTCGCAGCATGACTGCGGCCCGTGCCAGGGCCACCAGGTAGGAGCTGGCCGGAGACGGGACAGAGACGACACCCGGAAGTCTCTGGACATCGTCGGCGGCGCCGCCATGGTTCCAGAGCGGAGCGGCGATGCCAGCGCGCGCCACCGCCCGAACTGAATCGCTGCCGTAGGGCCCAAGCACCAGCTCGCAGCTCGCGAGTAGCCGCCGGTAACAGGCGACGGCGCGCTCGGGCCGACTCGCGTCGTCCTCGACCACGAGATGCACACCAGCCCACCGCGCCCACAGCAACAGGCCAGTCCGCACCTGCATCCCCTGCGCCGCGTAGCGGCCGCTCAGCGGCACCGGCACACCCACCCTCATCGAGCTCCCGATCGCACTCCTCCCGCGGAACCAGTCGCGGATCCGCTAGCACGCAGCAGGTCTCGACCCCGCGGACGTCCGAGGGGCCCAAACGGGGCTCCGAAAGGCACGACCAACAGAGCCTACGCCACCGCCGACCGCCTCGAGGACCGACGGCGCCGCAGCGGGCACCAGCGCTTGCTCACCCGGGCGCGCCGCCCGGAGCGCGCCCGGTCCCCCGTCGAGGGTACTAGCGGTGATTGGCAAAAAGGCAAACGAGAGCTCGATGGCTGCGGCTGCCTCACGCACGACCGCCCGCTACCTCAGGTCTCGAGCCTGCATCGCCGTTCCCGTGCCCCATCCCATCGGCAGATGGCCTGAGACGCGGTGAGAGGGTCGGCGCGGCCTGCGCTGCCTCCCGGCGCCGAGTAGACTCCGGCCCCCCATCTGGGCCTCGTGCCAACGTCGAGAGGGAGGCGCCGCGAATGGTCGACTCCTTCGTGCTCGCCCGCAGTGCCGCCGACCCGGCGATCCTCGCGCTCGCCGACCAGACGACGACGAACTTCCTCTGTAGCAGCGTTGTTTAGACCGTGCTAGAGGCCAGTCGTCGTCTGTGAACGGGCCGAGGCCGATCGCGTGAGAGCCCAGAGCGGCGCTGAGGTTTGCGGCCACGCGCCGCCTCCGGGGCGATCCCGTATTCGCGCTGCACTCCGTGGTCCTGCGGCGCATTGTGGTTGGCGCCTGAGCTTGGGCACGCGCTCCCCAGCGGTGCGGGGGCGCCCGGGCGACGATAGAGCCCGACCCGAAGCTGGCGTGTATGTCGCGGGAGGGGAAATCCGGCGCCCAGGAAAACTTTCCCCCAGCTTCCTGGGGAATGTGTGGAAAGCGTTGAAAACGTTGTCAGCGGCTAATCTGCCCTTTGAAGAGGTCTAGGCGGTGGGCGATGAGGTCGTGAACCGGAAACAGCCGCGGCTTGACCGGCGGGATGCCAACCGCCTTTGCTGCGGGGATCAGGCGCTCACGGGCAAATCGCTCGAATGCGCCCTCTGATTCCCACACGTCGACTACGAGCCATCCGCCCGCGGGATGCGGACCGGCCAGGTGAACAAGGACGCCTTCGGGCACCTCGTCCTCCAGCCACAGCGCTTCTAGCAGGGACTCATACTGCCGCTCGGTCACTCCCGGAAGATCGAAGAGCACACCCGTCGCTCTGCCCGGCATCTCCGGTGACTCTAGTCCCTTCCGTTTGCTCGCGCCTGCCGTCGCCCAGGTCGACGTTGGGATGTGCAGCCTGCCGTCAGCGCCGACGTTCGAGCTCCGCCGTCACCGCGCAGCCGCGGCTCCCGCACGACCCTGATCTGCTCACCGTCGAAGGCGGGTACCACGCGAATCTAGTGACGGCGCGTGGCCAATCTGCACGGGCCGTGCTGGATTCGAACCAGCGACCTTAGATCAAGAGTCCGTGCCCGGCGCCGGCCACGAACCCGCACGCTGCGCCAAATCAGGCATGGCAGAACCAACTCGGCGAGGCCCACGAGTTTGGGGTGAGCGAGGGTTAGTCAGGGATTGCGGGTGCCACTCTGTACCCGCCGTGTACCCGCGAGCGGTGGCTACCGGCACGCGGCAGGAACTCGCGCCGACTAACTGGGGAATCTGTCGCTGCCGCGCGTGTCGCTGATGAGGATGGCCGAGCTACACCGACCGCATCAGGCCTTCCGCGCCACGTATGCGCGGCTGTACCTCGAGCGCGGGCTACCGCCCGCAGCGGGGTGCAGGGCCAGCTCGGCCCCGCTGACATGAATCTGACGATTGGTGTGTATGGCGAGTGGACGGACGCGGCGAAGGCAGCCGAGGCGGCCAAGGAGGCTGTTCCGGTCTGAGCTTTCCCACCACGTCCGGGCGTTCAGATGTCTGAGCAAGACGCCTTCCAGCTTACGCGCAGGGGATGCACAACGGGTAACACTGGCGCCGCCACAGCCGTGCGCCTTGACGGCAGATGAGGGGCGCGGTTAACTGTGCCGGATGCGTAGGGACCGCGCTTTGGGCGGGCGACGGGTGCTCGCGACCGGGGCGCTGGGTCCTGCGGGTGTATGTGAGGGCGTCGGTTGGCGCTACGTTGTGGTCGCGTTGGCAGCGTTGCTGGGGCCGCTCGTTTGCGTGGTGGTTGCAGTTTGGCCTTCGAGCGCTGCCGCGTCGGTCTCGGCGAGGACGCAGCAGATCAGGATCGGGGCTCTGCTCGATCTGTCGGCAGGATGGACGACGCTTGGACGGGCAAGTCGTGTGACGCTGCAGCTGGCCCGCGACGACGCGAACGAGAGGTTGCGCCAGCTCGGATCCCGTTACCGGGTGCGGCTCGTGGTAGCCGATGCCGGCGGCGATGCGGAGGTGGCGCTGCGGGAGCTGGGCCGGTTGGCGCGACTGGGCGTTCGCGTGGTGGTCGGCCCGCAGTCAAGCGCGGAGGTGGCTGCTCTGAGAGTGGAGGCGCGGCGCCTGGGGGTGCTACTGGTCAGCCAGGGCAGTACGGCGCATACGTTGGCCATCGGTGGCGATAACGTCTTTCGGCTCGTTCCCGATGATGTGCGCGAGGCCGAGGCGTTGGACGCGCTGCTTGAGCGCGACGAGATCACGGCCATTGTTCCTGTCTGGCGCATGGATCCGGGCAACGAGGGCCTGGCGACGTCGCTGCGAGCGGAGGTGCAGGCGCGTGGGGGCAGCGTCTCGGCGGGTGTGCCGTATGCGACCGAAGGCCCGGATTTCGCTGCGGCGGTGGCCGCGCTGCGCAGCCAGGTCGACGCGGTGAGAGCGACCGCGGGTGAGGATCATGTGGCTGTGTATCTGGCCGGTTTCGACGAGGTTGCCCAGCTGTTTCGTGTGGCGCAGGCCGATCCGGTGCTCGCGGCTGTGTCCTGGTATGGAAGCGACGGGGTCGCGCTCAGCCAGGCGCTCGTGGGCGACATCGAGGCGGCAACGTTCGCGGCGCACGTCGGCTATCCCAACCCGATCTTGGGTCTCGACGAGACGGCCTCGCCGCGCGCGCAGAGTGTCATCGAGCGGGCAGCCGAGCGGCTCGGCACCGTGCCCGACGCCTTTGCGCTTGCTGCCTATGACGGCCTTCGCATCGGCGTCACTGCGGCGCGGGCATCTGCGCGCCGTGGTGTCTCCTTCCTGCGACGGGCCTTCGCCGTGCGGGCAGACGGCTACCGTGGTGTCAGCGGACGTATCGTGCTCAACGAGGCAGGCGATCGCGCTTTCGGCAGCTACGACTTCTGGTCGGTCTGCCTCAGCCCGGACGGCCCCGTCTGGACACGTACAGTCAGCTATCTCTCGACCAGGTTGGGCGTAGGCACGATCGTCGCTCGCCAGGCATGCCCAACCTAGAAGGTTCGGGCAGCCCCACGGACTCGTGAGACTCCCAAAGCGAGAAGCACGGCAAGGGACATGTCGAGGACATCAACGCGGACGGCCTCCCCGATCTCGTGCTCCATTTCGAGACACAGCAGACCGGCATCGACCCCGCCGACTCAGAGGCATGCTTGAACGGCACGACCATTGACGGAGCCAGCATCGAGGGCTGCGATCCCATCACCATCGTCTAGCGCACCACATCGAGTAACGACTTGGAGTCCGCCGCCTGCGCCGAGCGCCGGTGTCGAGGTAGCCCTGAGCCCGGGGCCATGTCGGCCGAGTGCGGCGTCGGAGCCGGGAGACTCCCGAACGAGGGCCATCGGATCGCCGAACAGGCTCAAGCTGCCCACGGGCGAGAGCAGTTGATTGCGACGCCTGAGGACGCAAAGGCTGTGTTGATCGGTGGCGCCCCTACCATTCGAGGAGTGACGCGTCGGAACACACGATCGCAGCGCACACAGAGCACCCGTCCGGGCTTGTAGGGCGCCGCGACCGGTGAGCTGTGACGGTATGGGGCCGAGTGTCTGTGCCTGAGGTCCCTCGGTCCAGGGATTGACTGGACTGCCTGTCGGTCGGATTAGCGGCCCGAGGTGTGGCTCAACGGGTCCCTTACCCTTGCGCCAATGGACGTCCCGCCGTGATCCCGAACGTGCGTTGCGATCTCAACGATCATCGTCGGGACGCAAGGACCCGCGGCGGGTCTAGGTCAACACATGTAGCAGTCGCCCAGGCGGTCGCCGGAGGTATGGCCGGATGGGGTTTGATGCGGTGAGCCTTCATGGCCCTGACGGGACGACCCCTACGCGGATCTAGGCCATCGCTGAGGAGTCTTCGCCACCGGGGCAGTAACGCGATCGCGACGTTTGCTCCCGGCTCTCCAGGAGCTCGTGGCGGCCGATAGGGCCCCGGTCTACCGATCGGGAATCGCGTCGGCGACCCACTCGAACGCGCAGAACCCGCAGTGGTGGGTCGGAGCATCGTCAGCGGGTATGCAGCAGCCGCCGGAGTGAACGGGCGGGTGAATTATCAGAAAGATGCCGACGACGACGAAGCTCTGCCCGTGCACGGCCTCCGAATGAGAGCCCGGAGGTGCGGCCTCGGGGCCCTCTCTTACCTCGGCTTCGTGGGCGCCCGGCTGTAGATCGTTGCCCCCGTTGTAGCGATAGAGGAGGCGCCAGGCTCAACGCGTGGCCCGACCGCGTCTTGCTATTGGGCAGCTTGCCTGGCAGACTGGTCGCGGTGCGGGTGGGTGTCTGCGGCCCGCCTAGGAGCGACGCTCCGACTCGCCTGAGAAGGAATCGGAGCGAGTTTGTGAGGGAGCGACGACGAGTTCGGCCTCGGCTATGGCGGCCGCGCGGTGCCTTCGTGGCGGCGCTGGTGGGTGTGTTTGTGGTGGCTGGGCTGCCGTTCGGCGTGGCGGTGGCGAATTCCGCCCAAGGGTTCCAGCTTGACAACGGGATGAACAGCGGCGACAACCACACGACCTGCCTTCGGTTCGCGGGCAACGTGGTCGACCAGGCCGGCACCGGAGCCGGCGACGAGGTCCGCCGCCGTCCGCGTTTCGACACCAAGGTGCGGATGCCCAGCTATACGGGTGCTGCGGACGGCACGAACGGCTCGCCAACCGTCGTCAGCTACATCCAGGGCCTCAACCCGACCGGACCCCCGGCTGTGACCTCGGTCAGCTCGACCGCCGCCGGCGGCGGCTTCTTCAACACGGCCGGCGGCGCTGCCTGCGCACTGCCGGGGTTCGGCGGTCTTGCTGCCACCCAGGACACAGGCGAGAGGCAGAAGCCCCCTAGCTGGACGGTCGTGGTCGATGACCAGTTCAACGGGACGGAGCTTGGCCCGCACTGGTTCAAGTACCGCTACGGCTATCGCAGCTCGAGCGGCTGCCCCGCACCGGAGCACGTCACCGTCTCAGGCGGCGTCCTCAAACTCCTCGCGAAGTACCAGCACACACGTCCGGCGCAAGTCGAGTCGTGCGGACACCAAGCAGGCTGGTACGTCGGCGGCGTCCGTCTCGTGAAGACAGCGCCGTACATCGCCGTCGATCAACGCGTCACCGTCCGCTGGCGCGTCGTGCCTGGAGGGGCGCAGTTCCATCGGATCATGCCGATGCGCTGGCCCGCCGATCTGCCCAACAACACGCACGGCGAGGAGGACTGGTGCGAGGGCCACCGCAACGACGGCTGCCTCACCTTCTTGCACTGGCTGAACCCGGACGGGTCTGTGGGCACCGTCCGCTCAGAGCTCTACCAGGTTGACCTGACCCAGTGGCACACGATGACCGCCGAGAAGCGCGGCTACCGGATGCGGTTCTGGATCGACGGGGTGCTCAGGTTTGACTACACCAGCACGGAGCTGCAGCTTCCTTCCAGGCCCCGGGTGCTGGTGCTGCAACAGGAGTGCATCCGCGACTCCGCCGGGGGCTGCCCCACCAACCAGGCTGCGACAGAGACCATCGAGGTTGACTGGGTGAGAGTCGAGAACCGCAGAAGCTAGGCCTGCTACTCCAGCTCTGCGGCAGGGGCTGGCTCGTAGGCCCCTGCAGCACCTCCATGAGAGGCATCTCCCTCTCGGCGCGGAGCCTGCTGACAGCCACCACACAGATGGAGCAGAGAGCGTTCCACGACTTGCGCCATTCGGCGATAACCCACGATGCCGCTTCCGGTGCGTCCGAGATCGCGGTGATGACGAAGGCGGGTCACCGAAACATGGCGCCACGAAGACGTAGGTGCATCTGGCCGGGGTCGTTCCGCGAAGAAGCCGAGCGTGAGGGTAGGTCTTGCGCTAACGCATCGCTGCAAGACCTGGCCCGCAGGTCCTGAACACGCTCCGCCGTTGGAGGTGAACCGCCGTGAGGGCGACCCCTGTGCATGCCTCCGTGACTACGAACGGTGCTAGGTAGCGCCGAAGGACATGCGTCACATCTACGTCATCTCATGGCCCGTCGATCTCAACTGCCCATGTCCGCTTCACGGGCGATTTCCCGACTGGCGGCACGTCGGAGAAGGCAAGGACGCACACACGCGTTCGTCGACACCGTTGCCGCTGAGCAGCGTGTGCAGGCCGAGCTCGGCACCTACCACGCGCTCGTGAGGCAGGGCTACAAGGTCACGGGCGCCCAGCGACGCCGTTACAGCGTTTCCGATTGGGCCGCGTGGCACCGTTCGCTCGGTGCTGTTTGAATCACTCGCCTACATGTGTCTACACGTCGCTGCTGACCTGCCAGCCCTCCGAGCACTAGTGGCGCCGAAGGGCATCCTCGTCGGCAACCGCCTCCCCGGCTGGTCGGGTATGGCCATGCATTCCACGTCAAGTCGATGCCGGGGTCGGCTCGCAGCAATCGTAGTACCACCAGATCCAGTCCGCGGGCTGCCTGGTGGCGAATCGGCCGATGATCGGAGGCCCAGCACCATCCCTGTTTACCCCTTCGTTTACCCCCAAGCTGTAGCCGCGCCAACTCGAGAGACACAAAAGCCCTGTTTACAGGGCTTTCGTGAGGCTGCGGGGCAAGGATTCGAACCTTGACTACCTGATCCAGAGTCAGGCGTCCTACCGTTAGACGACCCCGCACCGGCGTTCCCAGTGTATCGACCGGGGCCCGCGCCGAGTGCAGCCCGGATCAGCAGGGGCCGGGAAGCGCGGAGCCGGTGGTCGAGACGAGAACAAGGACGGTCGCGGCGCCCTCGCCGGTCTAGAAGCATGCGTTTGCCGGCTCCGTCCACCCGCGGACGACGGAGGCGTCTCAGCTCGGATCGAGCTGGTGCAGCGTCTCCGCCGTGAGGCCGTCGAGCGTTCCGTTCTGGGCGACGTAGACGTTGGCCGCGATCGAGGCCTGCTGCAGTCGCGTCGAGCGCCGCCTCCGCCCTTGCGACCGGGCCGGTGACGGCCTGGCCGGCGGCATTCGGCAGCCTGTCGAGCGCCTCGGTCGCGACGGACAACCGCCAAGCCATGAGGCACAGCCCGACGATTGCGCCGCTGATGGCGACGAAGAAGCCGTACCGGACCGTCATGCCGCCGTTATCGGACGTGCCGCGAGGCCGCTCGAGCGTCCCGTCGGCAGAGGTGCATCAACATCGGGTGGAGCCGTGCGAGGGGGGTGGGGTGGCTGAGGGAGCGGCGCGAGGCGCCGCGGGCCTACACCTCCAGCCGGTACAGCGGGACGAGGCGCTTCTCGGCTTCGGCCTCGATCCTTGCGACCACCTCGAGGTGGGGCTCGAGGCCGGAGCCGCGGAGCTTCGCCTTCAGAAGCTGATCCACCTGGTAGACGCCCGAGGAGTTGTTCATGTCGATCTCGATCAGCACCGGGCGCTCGGTGCCGTCCTTGATCTCCACCGCCTCGATCGCCGCAGCCGACAGTGCGTGGATCGTAAAGTGACCGCGCTCGAACGGGATCCGCGAGCGGCCCTTCGCCATGTCGAGAGCATCGGCCACGCGGACGATGCCCGCCTCGAGCGTCAGCGGGTGCCCGTCCTCGCGGTGCGTGATGATCGCCTGGAGGATCTCGGCGACGCAGACGGTCAGCTCGGGCTCGTCGTAGATGCCGTCGAGGAGCTCCCGCGCCTTCGGCTCGGCCAGAAGCAGCGACCAGGTCTCGTGGTCGTCGCGATGCACTGACATGCCGACGCAGTGGAGCAGCGCGGAAAGCACGACCACGACCTCCGCGTCGTCCTGCGCCATCCCGTAGTCGGCGACCATCGCCGGCTCGACCCCGTTCTTGGCGAGCTGGCGCAGCAGCTTCAGCCCGATGTTGGCGACGATCTGGACGTGCACCCACGAGTGGTCGTTGATCTCGAGTCGCTTGACGGCGTTGACGTTGGCGACGTGCCACGACGCTTGCAGCTGGCGGTCCTCGTTGACGCGGCCGACGAGCTCGCGCAGCTTCCGGTTCGCGCGCCAGGGCAGGCGGATGCGCATCTTCTCTATCGCCTCGCCGGGCGTGAGCCGCGCCTCGCGCTCGACCTCACGCGGCGCCGGTGCCTCGATCAGCTCGGGGGCGTCTTCCTCGGACTCCATGACCTTCACGCTACAGCGATCTAGCCCTTGTTGAGCTTCAGGTCGAAATACGTGATCGTCCAGGCGAGGGCCACGACGGGTACGACGATCGCGTTCGCGACGACCCACGCGAGGTAGATGTCGACGAAGCGGGGGAGGGGCGCCAGCGCCGCCTGGATCGCGGCGGACACGGCAACCGACACGAGCGTCGTGAGCACGATGATCGCGAAGACGGCGAGCCCGTCGCCTCTGACGAGCGCGAAGCTGCGCTGGAAGGCGCCCAGCGGATCGCGACCTTCGAGCACGACCGCCGGCACCACGGCCATCGTGTAGGTCAGCAGGACGAGACCCGGAACGATCAGGAGGATGAGGCCGCCGACGACGACGATCGCGAGCAGCAGGACGGCGACGACGAGCGACCAGAAGTGCTCCCCGGCCTGCGCCAGGACCCGGCCGACCGAGATCTCGGTGCGGCCGGCGCGGAGCTCTGCGACGGCGACGGCAAGCGCCCCCTGCAGGAGGGCGATCGCGGCGATGTCGAGGATCACGACGACGGCGACGAGCCCGGGGTCGCGGGTCGGCCCGATCGCCGCCGGCACGAGCGAGATCACTGCGAAGACGGCCGCACACATGAGGATGAGCTTGGCCGCGTGCCGGGTGTAGAGGCTCCACGCCTCCCCGAGCACCTCGCCGATGGAGAGCCTCACGCGGCAGTCTCGAGCGCACGCAGGCGGAAGTACATCAGCGTCCAGGCAACCGCGGTGAACGGGGCCACGACCGTGTTCGCGACGACGTTGACGATGATCGACTCGACCCACTCGGGGTTGATCGGCGCCAGGGCGAGGCCGGCCACGAGGCCCGCCACGATGATGAGGGCGACCGTGAGCACGATGACTGTGAAGACGTTCAAGCCGTTGCCACGCACCAGCTCCTGGCTGCGGCCGAACCCGCGAAAGACGCCGGTGTTCTCGACCATGACCGCGGGGATGACGACCGACCAGATCGTCAGCAGGATGAGCCCGGGCACGATCAGGAGCAGGAACCCGATCCCGATCGCGATCGATGCGAGGATGCCGGTTGCCGAGAGCACGTTGATCTTCGGCAGCGCGCTCTCGAGCGTCGCGCGCACGGAGAGATCGGCTCGACCGTCGCGCACGTCCTCCACGGCCTTGACGAGGACGCCCTGGAGCCAGAAGACGCCCGCGAGGGAGACGAAGACCGCCCAGCCGCCGATCAGGAAGGCCAGCGCGATGACGACCACGGAGATCGCGATATAGACCACAACCGCGATGAGGGTCAGGTGCCACCAGTGAGCCCGGTAGATGGCCCACGCCTCCCTGATGAGCGCCCCCGGCTGCACGCGGCGCAGTCTAGGCGGGGGTGGGCTCGATCCCGGGAGACTCGGGCGAGCCGTCTTCCATCCGGGATCGGTCAGGCCACCGCGCGAGCCCAGTCGCCGTAGAGCGCGAGGTAGCGGCCGCCGTGGGCGAGCAGCTCCTCGTGTGTCCCCTGCTCGACGATGCGGCCGTGCTCGAGCACGACGATCAGGTCGGCCTGGCGGATCGTCGAGAGGCGGTGGGCGATCACGAACGCGGTGCGACCGGCGAGCAGGCGGCGGAGCGCGTGCTCGATCCGCTGCTCGGTCTGGATGTCGACGCTCGATGTCGCCTCGTCGAGGACGAGGACGCGCGGGTCGGCGACGAGCGCCCGCGCGAATGCCACGAGCTGACGCTGGCCGAGCGAGAGGAGGCCTCCTCGCTCGCCCACCTCGGTCGCGTAGCCCTCGGCGAGCCCGCGGATGAACTCGTCGGCTCCAACAGTCTCGGCGGCGGCGTGGATCTCGTCGTCGGTGGCCTCCGGCCGGGCGAAGGCGATGTTGTCGCGGATCGAGCCGGAGAACAGGAAGCCCTCCTGGGGCACGATGCCGAGCTGGCGCCGCAGGCTGTGCTGGGTCACGTCGCGCAGGTCGTGGCCGTCGATCGTGATCTGTCCCTCGCGCGGATCGTAGAAGCGCGCGATCAGCTTCGCGATCGTCGACTTGCCGGCGCCGGTGTGGCCGACGAGCGCGACGGTCGTGCCGGGCGGGACGTCGAGGTCGATGCCGTGCAGGACCTCCGCCAGCGATCCGTAGCCGAAGCGCACGCCCTCGAAACGGACACGTCCGTCGACGCGCGGGAGCGGGACCGCGCCGGGTCGGTCCACAATCTCCGGCTCCTCTTCCATGACGTCGATGATCTTGTCGAGCGCGGCGACAGCGGCGAGGAAGGTGTTGTAGAGCTGCGAGAGCACCTGGACGGGGTCGAAGAAGTTCGCGAGGTAGCCGATGAACGCGAACAGCGTGCCGACCGTCAGCGAGCCGTCGAAGATGAGCCAGCCGCCGAACCCGAGCACCACGGCCGTCGCGATCGACGAGAGCACGTCGACGAACGGGAAGTACCAGGCGTTCAGCACCACGGTCTCGTGGTTCGCGGTGCGGTAGCCCGCGTTGATTTCCTGGAACTGCTCGTTCGAGCGCTCCTCGCGGGCGAACGCCTGGACGACGCGCACGCCGGAGATGTCCTCCTGGAGCGTCGCCGTGACGGAGCCCAGCCGCTCGCGCACGCGCCGATATGCGCGCGAGGAACGGCGGCGGAAGATCGAGGTCGCGACGGCCATGAGCGGGAAGACCACGAGGGTCGCGAGCGCGAGCCGCCAGTCGAGGACGAAGAGGATCACCGCCGAACCGAAGAGGACCAGGGTGTTCTGGACAAGGCTGGTCACGCCCTCCGTGACGAGCTGGTCGAGCGCTTCGACGTCGTTCGTGAGGCGGGAGATGATCGCCCCGGTGCGATTGCGCTCGTAGAAGCCGAGCGAAAGGCGCCCGAGGTGGCGGAAGAGCCGTAGGCGAAGATCGGCGAGGACGCGCTCGCCTACCCAGCTCGTCAGGTACACCTGCGCCACGCCCGCGAGCCAGGCCACCAGGCCGGCGCCGAGGAAGGCGACGACGACCCAGGCGAGCAGGCGGAGATCGTCGCCCTGGATGCCCTCGTCGATCGCGATCTTGCCGAGCCACGGCGGAGCAAGCGAGGCGGCCGTGGCGACCAGCAGCGCCGCGAGGCCGCCGATAACGCGGCCACGGTAGGGCCGCGCGAGCCGGACGAGCACCGATACGCGACGAGCCGTGCGCGCCCAGCTCCAGTCCTCGATCTGGGAGCGCGACACCCGCTCGCCGATCTGGCCTGCCTGGTAGACCTTCATCGCGGCCTCCCGTACGTGCGGAGCCGCGGGCTGTCCGGCGGGGCGGAGAGCGGGGGGCCTCGTCGGTCGGCCCGGATCTCCGAGTGCCCTGGGCTCCGAGGGGCCGGCCGTGGGGCGCCGATCGGCTCGCCCGCCGAGAAGTCACGTCTCCGGCGCAATCCGACACACATGGGTGCAGATTGCCGCGCTAGGGTCCGTCCCGAAAGGGTGGTGGGCCCCCCACCCATGGGCGGGGCGTGCGGGGCCTGGTGGTCGGCTCGTGGTGTTGCAGAGGGGTGCGGGGCGATCATGCGCGCGCTCCCGCGGCGGCGGGGAGGTCCGGACCTTCGTCCGGCTCCGGCGCGGCGTCCGACAGCGCCGGCGAGAGATCCTCCGGCTCGGGCGCCGCGTCCGTCACGAGGCCATGCTCCTCGATCTCGCGGTAGACGGCACTCGTGCGGCGCAGCTCGTCGGGCGTTCCGAGCTCGGCGATACGGCCGTCCTCGAGGACGGCGATCTCGTCTGCCAAGGAAATCGTGGACAGGCGATGGGCGATGATCAACGTCGTCCGCCCCTGCATGACCTCGCGCAGCGCGACCCGGATCCGCGCTTCGGTCGTCGCGTCGACCGAGGCGGTCGCGTCGTCGAGAATCAGGACTCTCGGGTCGACGAGCAGCGCGCGGGCGATCGCGATGCGCTGGCGCTGGCCGCCGGAGAGGGTGATGCCGCGCTCGCCGATGACGGTCTCGTACCCGTCCGGCAACGCCTCGATGAACTCGTGCGCCTGCGCCGCGTGGGCGGCTCGCTCCACGTCCGCGGCGCTGGCGCCGACCACGCCGAATGCGATGTTCTCGCGCACGGTCGCCGAGAAGAGGAACGGGTCCTGGGACACGATGCCGACGGCTCGGCGCAGCGACTCGAGCTCGAGGTCGCGAACGTCGATGCCGTCGACCAGCACGCGACCTCGCTGCGGGTCATAGAAGCGCGGGACGAGCGCGGTCAGCGTCGTCTTCCCGGAGCCCGTACGCCCGATCAGCGCCACGATGCGACCCGGAGCGACGTCGAGGTCGAGCCCGTTCACGACCGGTTCGCCGCCGTCGTACGCGAACGTGACGTCATCGAAGGTGACCCGTCCGCCGCCTGCCGGCAGCGGACGCGCGTCAGCGCGGTCGCGGACGTCCGGCCGCTCGTCGAGCACCTCGAAGATCCGCTCGCCTGCCGCGAGCGCCCTCTGGATCTGCCCGATCCACATTCCCAGCATCCGCAGCGGGAACACGAGCATCAGCAGGTACACGTTGAACGTCACGAAGGAGCCGAGCGCCAGCGAGCCGGAGACCACGAAGTGACCACCTGCAAACAGCACGGCCGCCTGTGCGGCGAGCGGCAGGAACGAGAGGAACGGCAGGTACGTCGCAGCCTGGCGCGTTGCGTGGAGAGATCGCTCGAAGATCGCCTCCGTCCGGCGTGCGAACTCCGCCTGGCGGTCGTCCTCCCGCGCGAAGGCCTTGACGACGCCGGCGCCGACGATCGACTCCTCGGCGACGGTGGTCATGTCCGCCAGGCGCTGCTGTACGTCCTTGAGCACCGGGTGGGACACGTGGCTGTAGCGCCACGCGACGGCGACGAGGAGAGGGGTGATCGCGAGGGCGATCAGCGCCAGGCGCCAGTCGATCACGAACAGGAGCGCTGTGACGCCCACGATCGTCAGCACGTGCTGGGCGAGAAAGATGAGCCCGTAGCCGAGGAAGAAACGGACGTTCTGCAGATCCACGGTGGCGCGCGACATGAGCTGGCCCGTCTGGTGCCGGTCGAAGAAGCCAAACGAGAGCCGCAGCAGGTGCCCGTAGAGCGCGTTTCGCATGTCGTACTCGACGCCGAGCGCCTGCTGCCCCGAGATCAGCCGGCGGCCGACCATCATGACCGCCTTGGCGACCCCGAACGCGACGATCAGGCCGACCAGCAGCGCGAGGCGCTCGCCGTCGCCATCGGGAATCGGCCCGTCGATGGCGTCGCCGAGGAGCCAGGGAATCGCCAAGCCGGCCGCTTGCGAGCCGACGGCCAGGACGATCGAGATCGCGAGCGAGACCTTGTACGGCCGCAGAAACCCGAGCAGCCGTGCGAAGGTGCGCATGCGGGACGGTGCTGCGGCGGGGGTGGACACCGTCCGAGTGTAGAGGCCGCGCTGCTGGGCCTTTCGCCCGGCCGCTTCGCTCCGCGATTCCGCCTCCATACTGGGCCGAACGCGCGCGAACAGACTGGGATTCCCGGCCGGAAGGCCCTCAGTACACTCATTCGTTGCCGATGAGGACGGCTCAGAATCTGCGGTTCCAGCTCAGCGTCGTCGTCCGCCTGCTTCGCGGCCTCGCTGTTACCCACGGCTCGTGCCGAGGCGCTCAGAGACGTTACCGTCGTGGGAGCTCTTCCCGCTCGTGGACGAAGGGCGCGCCGGCGATTCCGCAGCCGCCGAGGCGCTCTCCGCGGCTCGCGTAGACCCTTGATCGACCTGCACACGCACATCCTCCCGGGCTTCGACGACGGGTCGCGGACGCTCGAGGACGCGCTCGACATGGCACGGGCGGCGGTCGCCGACGGGATCCGGGCTGTTGCCGCGACCCCACACGTCCGTCACGACTACCCGACCGAGCCCGTCCGCATGCAGCGCGCGGTCGCCGAGCTGCGCGCCGCGCTAGTCGAGGCGGGGATCCCGCTCGACGTGCTCCCCGGCGGCGAGCTGGCGCTCGATCGGCTCGACCTGCTCTCCGAGGAGGAGCTGGCCGGCTTCGGGCTGGGCGGAAACCCGGACTTCCTGCTTCTCGAGACGCCGTACACCGGCTGGCCGCTCGCGCTGCCCGAGCAGGTGAGGGCGCTCAGCGCCCGTGGTGTCGTTCCGGTGCTCGCGCACCCCGAGCGCAACCCGGACGTGCAGCGCGACCCGGAGCGCCTGCGTCCGCTCGTACTCATGGGCGCGCTCTGCCAGGTGACGGCGTCATCGCTCGACGGCCGCATCGGCAAGCAGGCCCGCCGCACCGGCCTCGCGCTCGTCGAGAGCGGTCTTGCGCACCTCGTGGCGAGCGACGCCCACACGCCGGATGTCCGGGGCATCGGCATGACGGATGCCGCGGCGAGCGTCGGCGACGAGCCGCTCGCCCGGTGGCTCACGCACGGCGTGCCGGCCTCGATCGTCGGCGGGACGGAGCTGCCGCCGCGACCCTCGGCGCGCCCGCGCCGGCGCCTCTTTCGCCGCGCGTGAACCAGCCCGAGCGGCATTCCCCCATACGAGGGATGCGGAGCATCAACGACCTCGGTACCGTGAGATCACCGCTTCGGGTGAGGCCTGTGAGCGGAGACGCGGCGCCGATGCGGCGGGTGCCCGTCTCCGAGCACGCACGGCCCGCCCGGGGCGGAGTAACTATCGGATCGTGCGATCCTCGCGCGCTCGCGGCGGCGAGGATGGCGTGCCGGCCGCCCCGCCGGCTGGGCGAGAACCAAGTAGACGTGCATGCCACCGGGGTTCGAGTCCTGAGGCGGTCCAGGGAACGGCTAGTCCACCAGCAGACCGGCCGAGGCGCGTTCGAGCTGGCCGCGAAGCACGTCGATCGTGGCGAGGAACGCGGCGACGAGCCCTTGCGGCGGGCCTGCGGCACGCCGCCGGATGGCCACGATCTGGCGGCGGACGGGCGTCGCGTCGACCACGCCGATGGCTCGCAGCGTCCCTGCTTCGAGCTCCTCGGCAGCGGCCGTGTACGGCACCATCGCTACGCCGAGGCCCTGCCGCACCATCTTCTTCGTGGCGTCGATGTTGTCGAGCTCCATGAGGCCACGGGGAACCACGCCCGCCTCACGTAGCAGCGCCGCGGTGAGGTCGTGGTAGCTCGACGTCCGGTCGAAGAGGATCACGCGCTCGCCTCCGAGCTGCTCGATCTCGACCTCGCCCGCCTCGGCGAAGCGATGATCCGGGTGGCAGACGAGCACGAGCTCGTCCTCGTAGAGCGGCACGCTCTCGACCTCGGGATGGCGAAGCGCTCTGATCAGGCCGATCTCGACCTCGTCGCGGAGCACGAGCTCGAGCACCTCTTCGGAGTGGCCTGTGCGGACCGCGAGCTGCACGCTGGGGTGGCTGGCGTGGTAGCGCTCGAGGATGACCGGGAGGACATACGTGGAGACGGCGGGCGCCGCGCCGATGGCGAGCTCGCCGGCGCCGCCGAGGACGATGTCGTGAACGGCGCTTCGTCCCTCCGAGAGGGCGTGGAGGGAGCGCTGGGCGTAGGGGAGAAACGCGCGCCCCGACTCCGTCAGCCGGACGCCCCGCCCCGTGCGGATGAAGAGCTCGGCGCCGAGAGAGCGCTCGAGCCCCTTGATGCGCGCCGTGAGCGCCGGCTGGGTGACGAAGAGAAGCTCGGCGGCCCGCGTCACGGAGCCATGGCGGGCCGCGTGGACGAATGCCTCGAGTTGCCCCAGCAGCATTGGGCGATGATATCAGCAGATTCTATTGCTTTTATCAGAATGAACGATTGGACTGATGTCTACACCACTTCTACACTGCAACGAGGCGACCAAATTGCCGTAGAGGCAATGCCGTTGCCGCCAGTGACCACGATCGCCGCGGAGGGACGACCGCTTATGACCCAGGTGCAGGATCTGCCAACCTCGACGGGACCGGAGCTCGCGCCCTCGGCGCTGCTTCCAGACGGCTTCTCCGTGCCCGCCTCGCGCTGGACGAACCCGTCCACCCGGATGCGCGAGCTGCTCGACACCGAGCCGTACTTGTTCGGCCCCGGCGTCTACGACCCGATGGGCGCGCAGCTCGCGATGTACCACGGCTTCAAGGCCGTGTACTTCTCCGGCTACTCCTTCGCCATCGGGCATCTCGGGACGACCGACATGGATATCTACGACTCGGTCGAGATCGCGGACGGAGCACGGCGGACCGTTTCGGCACTGCGGAAGTTCCAGCTGACCATGGCGGTCGGTGATCCGGAGAAGGCGGTGCCGCCGAAGCACCTCGAGATCCCGCCGGTCATCGTCGACATGGACGGCGGCTACGGCAACATCTTCAACGTCATGCGCACGGCCGAGCTGTACGTCAACGCCGGCGTCGCTGCTGCGCACATCGAGGATCAGGTGCTGCCGAAGCGCTGCGGACACATCGGCGGCAAGGCGCTCATCCCGGCGAGCGAGATGATCGGCAAGCTCCGCATGGCCCGTGCCGTCGCCGACGATTGCGGCAACCCGGACTTCGTCATCATCGCCCGCACTGACGGCATCTCCGCGGTCGACGCGCCGGAGGACAAGCGCGGCATCGACCTCGCCGTCGAGCGCGGCCTGCGCTACCTCGACACAGGAATCCCCGACCTGCTCTGGTGCGAGTTCCCGACCTCGGACCGCGCCCCTATCGAGACGTTCGCCGAGGCCATCCGACGACGCTTCCCGGAGGCGCGCTTCGCGTTCAACTGGTCGAGCTCGTTCAAGTGGTTCAACGATCCCGACCCGATCACCTTCGCCGAGCTCGGCGAGCTCGGATTCGGGTTCATCTTCATCACGCTCGGCGGCCAGCACGCCATGGGGCATGGGCTCTCCCGGCTCCTCGAGCGGATGGGCGACATCCAGGAGCAGGGCTATGTGGAGCTCCAGCGGCAGGAGTGGGCGGAGGGTGAAGACTTCCCGACCCGAAGCCACCACTTCTTCTCCGGCGTCCCCTACCACCACCTCGTCGGCAAGGCCTACGATGCCGCGCGCCTCGGCCAGGAGTTCGTCGAGGAGCTCTCGGACGAGAAGGTCGTGTAGGGCGCGGGGGAGTAGTCCCCCGGGCCTCACTGGTCATCGCTTCCGCTCGACTCGGAAGGCGCCTCGGGAACCCGGCCGGACCGCCCGCAGTGTGGGCTCAGCGCTTCACTTGCGCGAGCTCGTCGCGCGCAACCGCGAGCGCCGCGGCGAGTCGTGCCCGATTCTCCGGCGCGTTGAGCCAGCCACTCGCACCGGACGGGTGGGGGAGCGGGACGGCGATCGCGTCGCCCAGCCGATGACGGACGCCCACGTGGTCCGTGAGGCGCTCGATGCCGAGCGTCCGGCGCGCCGCGAGACCGCCCACGGTGAGCACGAGCGCGGGCCGGAGCAGGCGCCGTTCCCAGTCGAGCCAGAAGCGGCACAGCTCGATCTCCGCCGCGGCCGGCGTGCGGTCACCTCGGCCGCCCGGGCTTCGGCCCGGGTAGCAGCGCGTGACCGAGCAACAGTAGAACGTCGCGTAGAACTCGTCCTCTTCCAGCTCGAGCCAGCGCCGCAGTGTGGCGCCCGCCCGACCGCGCCAGGGGCGGCGCTGTTCGCCCTCGACCACCCCGGGCGCCTGCCCGACGATCATGGCGCGCTGCCGAGCATGTCCCTCGACGACAGGGAGCGAGGCGAGCGGAAACCCCGCGTCGGCGCATGCCCGGCAGCCGCGATTGTCGCGCTGCAGCGAGCCGAGCGATCGGTACGAAACCCGTCGGCTCACGCCGCTCCGCGCACGCGTGACGCACTCGTCACACCGCCGTGCGCCGTCTGGCACGGCCGGACATACACCCGCGCGCCCGCGATCGTTACGCTCAAAGTGGCTAAATACCGTGGTGCAATTGTCCTCATCCGTCAAGCTGCGCTAGGTCGCCCCTGCGGGTGAGAACGGCGCCGAGCGCTCGACTCCCCGCGGCGGGAGCGCCGTCGGCGGTACCCCCAGAGCGGACCAGCGCTTTGGTTCAGCTCGGTTGGCTTGGAGTGCTCTGCGGTCTGGCGAGCTCGAGCCGGTGCAGCCCCCCGTGCCCCCGTTGAGGGAGGACTTGCGCGCGCTCGGCAGGCTGGTTCCGCTGGCCCCGCCAGGTCGGGCCCGGCAAGTAGCGGCTGCTCGTTGCGGCTCAGGTAGGCCGAGCTGCCCCCGTTGTCCCCGAGCGTTGCCAGGCCGTCGGGGCCGTAGTCTCCCGAGGAAGTTGCCCCCGGTTGCGCAGTACCTGCGCGCGCTTGGAAGAGGACTCTAGTCCCCACCCGATCCGCTTGATCCACCCGGCGGCCATTCCGGGCACGTCGCGCGGTAACGCTTCCCGCGCGGCAGGTACAGGTTCCATTCCTCGCGGCTCAGGTTTCGCCCCACGATCGCACAGGCACGCTGGCGCCACACCGGCGGGTTGACGTCCCACAGCATCCCGAGCGTCTCCATGCCCGCGACGGCTAGCAGCTTGCCGTCCGGGCTGAACGCGTTGCGCAGCCCCAGGAACGGCGGCAGCTCGATCGACGATATGAGCGAGCCGGGCCTGGGGCTTGCGACTAGCTCGTCGCCGTAGCCGAGTCCGGTGGCGGGGTCCCACAGCCTTGTGCCGCCAAACGGGCTCGTGGTTGCGAGAAACGAGCCGGTCGGGTCGAAAGCCGCCCCGGTAACGGGGCCGGTATGACCGGAGAGCGGAGGAAAGGCCGGACGCTGATCGGCCACGCGCCACACCCGTACCGGTCCGATTGCTCCGCCGCCGGCAACGAGCCGTCCGCTCGCATCGAACGCGACACTCAGGATGCCGTCGTCAGCCACCCTCATCGGCTTGCCATGGACGGCCAGTGTGGCCACGTCCCACAGGTCCAGCCGCCCGAAGTAGCTGCCGGTCGCCAGCAGTGTGCCGTCGTCGCTGAAGGCCACGGACAGCACCGATCCGCCGCCCGGGGTAATCACACTCACGCGACGCTGGGACTCCACGTCCCAGAGTTCCACCTGGCCCTGCCGCTGCTGGCCGTAGAACCCGTCCACGCCGTTCGGGTCGAGCGCCACCGCGAGTAGCCGACCGTCGGGGCTGAAGCCGAGCTGCCAGACGGCCGAGTTCCCGCCCTCGAGCGTGGAGCCGACAGCGGCCCCGCTCGTTCGATCGAAGAATCGCACCTGCCCGTCGATCGTTCCAACGGCGATGAGGTTACCCCCGGGGCTGAACGCGACTGCGGTGACGACTGAGCCGCCGCCGATCCGGAGAGCCTCTCGGCGGGTCGCCGTGTCATACACCACCGTGCCGCCGTCGAACCGCCCCGCGACGAGCCACCTGCCGTCCCGGCTGAAGGCCACGTCGGTGGTCAGATCCGCCGGGCCGCCGAGCGACTCCCCGATCACCTGTTCTCCGCTGACGTTCCAAACGACGGCAGAGCGCAGATGCGAGCTCACCAGGGTCCGGCCGTCCGGGCTGAACGCGATGCCGTTGACCGGACTCGTGTCCGCCGTGAGCGGCGGGCCGTACGGCGCTCCCGTCTCGACATCCCAGAGAAAGACCGACCCGTCGAATGACGACGCGGCCAGCAGCCGCCCGTCCGGGCTCAGATCCAGCGCGGCGGCGGGCTCCTCGCCGACCGACAGCGGCGGGCGGATCGGTCGCCCTGTTGCGATGTCGACCAGGGACACCGAGCCGGCGTCGTCGCCGGCAATCAGCGTCCGGCCGCCGTCGGCGAAGATCGCCGCCTCCACGTCTTCGCTCCCGATTGCGAGTGGCTCTCCGACCCGCCGCCCCGTTGCGACCTCCCAGATCCCAACGGTCCCTGGAGCGCCGGGGACGGCGATCCGCTTCGAATCCGGGCTGAAGGCGACCGATTGCGCGCCGGAGCCCGGCGGATGGGTCGTGATCGGCCGCCCGATCACGCGGCCGCTTGCGGTATCCCAGAGCGTGACGTGGTTCATCGCCTTCGAGCCCGCGGCGATGACCTTGCCGTCGGGGCTGTAGCGAACGACGGAGAGCGCCGGTTCATCGGATGCCGCCGCGACGGGGTCGGTCAGCTCCCCAAGCTGTGTCCCGGTCGAGGGATCCCACAGCTCTACGCGGCCCTGTGCCCCTGCGATCGCCAGCGTCCGCCCGTCGGGACTGAAATCGACCCCCTCCTCCCATCCACCCTGCGACGATCGCAGCGGCGGGGCGATCGGGCGCCAGGTCGCCGTGTTCCAGAGAGTGGCCTCCGCAAGCGTCACGGTGGCCAGGAGCGTGCCGTCCGGGCTGAACGCTGTGGCAATGACAGGCGCGTCGAATCCCTGGAGCCACGTGCGGATTCGCGAGCCATGCTCGAGCGCACCCAGGAGCGCACCGCGCGTATCGATCGAATCGTCGAGGCGGCCCGCCTCCAGCGCAAGGAGGAGCCCGAGATCCGGATGCTGCCCTGCCGCCTCGCGCGACTGAGCAGCAAGCCGTCCGGCCTGTGCGACGCGGGCCTGATGCTGCGCGTCCGAGCGCTGCACGAGCGCGAACACGCCTCCAGCTAGCGCCGCAGCGAGGAAGACGGCGAGGGCTGCCACCAGCACGCGGAGCCGCCGGTTGCGTCTCTTCGTCGCCTCCGCCTCGCTGAGCTCGGCCTCCCGCGCGGCCCCGAGGAATACGTGCTCGAGCTCGTTGAGGTCGTCGTCGTGCGGCTCCGCCCATTCGGTCGTCACGGCAAGCCGCGTACCGCGATACAGGGCTCCCGGATCCCTGCCGAGCGTCTCCCACTCCTGCGCGGCTTCGGTCAACCGCCGGTGGACGAGTCTTCCCTCACGGTCCTCGTCGAGCCAGGCGCGCAACGTCGGCCAGTGGCGGATGAGCGCCTCGTGAGCCACTTCCACCGTGCCCTCATCGACCGTCACCAGCCGAGCCTCGACCAGCAAACGCAGCACCTCCTCGACGTCACGAGCCCGCTCGGGTCGGGGCGTGAGCTCGCCGACACGAACGCGTCGGCGGGTGTCCTCCGTCCCCTCGCCGAGCTCGGTCAGGCGCAGAAAGATGTTGCGCGCCAGCGCCTTCTGCTCGAGCGTGAGCGCCTCCTGGTACACCGTCTCCGCGGTCTTCGCGATGGCCCCGCGGACGCCACCCGACTGCACGTAGCCGAGGAGGGTGAGCATCCGATCGCTGCGCCGCCTCCAGGTCTCGAGGAGGCTGTGCGAGAGCAGCGGCAGGGCGCCTGGCTCGCCGACGATGTCGCGTAGGATGCCTTCCGCCAAGCCGGGCTCGAGCACGAGCCCGGCTTGCTCGGCCGGCCGTTCGATCGCCCGCCGCAGCTCCTCCTCCGTCATGGGGCCGATCAGCGCTTGGTGATCCTCTAGAGCCGCAGCGAGGCGCCCGTGTGAGGCGCAGTGCCCGTAGAAGTCGGCGCGCAGCACGACGATCAGGCGGCGACCCTGCTCCGCGGTCTCGAGCAGAAGATCGACGAATGCAAGCCGCTCCTCGTCGTCCCGGCAGAGCGTGAAGACCTCTTCGAACTGATCGGCGACGACCAACTCGGCGTCGTGCGCCCGGGCGAGCTGCTGGAGCGGATGCTCGCCCGGCTCGATGATCACCGCGCGAATTGACGCCTCGCCACGCTCGAGCTCGGGCACGACCCCTGCGCGCACGAGCGACGACTTCCCGCTTCCCGAGGGCCCGACAACCGCGAGGAACGCGCACTTCTCGAGGCGCGCCACGAGCGTCGAGATGAGCTCTTCGCGTCCGAAGAAGATGTCGGAGTCCTCCGGCTCGAACTGGACAAGCCCCTTGTACGGACAGGGAACGTCGGCCGGCGGCAGGGAATAGTCCGGCAGTCCCGCCGCGGCGGGTGCCTTCTCGTGAACGCGTGGCGGTGGAAAGCTGGCGGGAAGGCCTTCGACCACAAGCTGAAAAAGACGTTCCGGCTCGGGCAGATCCTTGAGCGGAAACGCCCCGAGCTCCCGGAGCGTGGCGCTCCCGTCGGTGCCGTCCCGTACGACCGCGCTCGTTCGGGCGGAGATCAGCACCTGCCCACCGTAAGCGGCCGCGGCGATGCGCGCGCCCCGGTGCACGTCGATACCGACGTAGTTGTCCTCCGCCAGCAGCGGCTCACCGGTGTGAATGCCCATCCGCACGCGCACATCGACTGCCCCCGGCCACGCATGAGCCGCGAGCGCTTGCTGCGCGGTCGCCGCCGCGCCGACGGCGTCGCCTGCCTTCCCGAACGCGACGAAGAAGCTATCGCCCTGGGTATCGACTTCTCGACCGCTGTACTGCGCGAACGCCGCGCGGAGAAGCCGCCGATGATCCGCCAGAACGTCGGCGTAACGCTCGCCGAGCTCCTGAAGCAGACGTGTCGACCCCTCGATGTCCGTGAAGAGGAAGGTAACGGTGCCCGCAGGCAGGTCAGTCATTGGCCGCTCGATCAGGTTAGGACGCCGAACCGCCCTCGTCCATGCGCCGGGCGCACAACCGACGAGATCGATGAGAAGCGCGAGCACAGCGGGCGCGGAAGGGCGCAGTCTAGTCGCGGGCCCCGTATCCATGCAAGTTCCAGGCAGCGGAGAGCGGAAGGGGGCGCGCAAGGGTGCGGTCGCGCCGACCGTGGGCCCGGGCGGCTCCACGGCGGCCGTTGCGCCGGAGCTCGGGAAGCCAGCGGCTGCACCAAGGCCGGCAGCCGCCACCGACGGCCCACGCCGGCTGCCAGCCGCTTCGGCTGCGGCCCGCACTCGCCGTCAGCGCTCACGGCCATGGAGGCTCGAGTCCGCTCGGCCGACCCTGGCCCCCCGTTGAGGGGGTCCCTGTGCGTGTGTGCACCGAAAGCGAGTTGGCGCCCGTGAGCTAGGCGCCTGCTCGCGCAGCACGACTCGAACGGCCCGCCCGCGGCGCGTGAGCTATCGGTGTCGGCAGCCGCTCTGGAACCGGTCCCAGCTGCTCACGGGCACCTTCCCCTGCCGGCCACGCGTATCCGATGCGAAGGACACGCCGCGATCAGCCTAGACTAGCCTCCCGTGGCGCTCCCGCTCGAGTCCGTCCCGAACTTCTCGGCCGCCCGAGATCGGGAAACGGTCGCGGCATTGCGGACTGCGCTGTCGGCGCCGGCTCGGCTTCTCGACGTCCATGTCGACGACGATCACAACCGCTCCGTCTACACGCTCGCCGGTAACGGCGACGAGCTCGTCGAAACCCTGCTCGCGGGCATCCGCGTCGCGACGGAGCGGATCGATCTCGCCGGGCACGAAGGCGTGCATCCGCGGACCGGCGCGGCCGACGTCGTGCCGCTCGTCCCGCTCCAGCCGGAGGACGAGCCGCGAGCCCGGGAGGCCGCCGTCGCCCTCGCCGATCGCGTTGCGCAGGAGCTCGAGCTGCCTGTCTTCTTCTACGCGGGGCTCGACGGAGGAGCGCAGGCCGCCCGCGTACTTCCGTCGCGGCGGTACCGCCGAGCTGCAGCGCCGCATCGATGCGGCCGAGCTGATGCCGGATCGCGGCCCGAGCCGTCTCCATGCGACCGCCGGCGCCGTCCTGATCGGCGTGCGCAAGCCGCTCGTCGCCTTCAACGTCAACCTCCGCTCGGGCGACCTCGACGCTGCACGTGAGATCGCGGGCCTCATCCGGGAGCGCGACGGCGGCCTGCCTGGCGTGCGCGCCCTGGGTCTCGAGCTGCCGCGCGCAGGGCTGGTGCAGGTCAGCATGAACCTCGAGGACTGGGAACGCACGCCGCCACACGCCGCTGTCGAGCGCATCGCCGCGGAGGCGAGGGCTCGGGGCATCGAGGTCGACGGAAGCGAGCTCGTCGGCCTGATGCCCGCCGGTGCGGCCGTCGCGGCTGCCGGGCACGTGCTGCTCCTGCCGGACCTCGGCGTCGGCCGAGTTCTCGAGCTCTGCCTCGTCGATGCCTGAGCCTGTCTGCCTCACCGGGCGGGACCTCGATCCCGCGGCGGTGTGGCGAATCGCCGTCGAAGGCGCATCGGTGGAGGTCGAGGCGAAGGCGCTTGCGGACGTTGCCGCGAATCGCGCCGCGCTCGAGGCGGCGATCGCTCGCGGCGACCGGATCTATGGCGTCACGACGGGCCTCGGCGCGCTCGTCCGCGAGCGGGTCTCCGCTGAGGACGCCGCCACGATGCAGCGAGACGTGCTCCGAAGCCATGCGGCCGGCGTGGGGGAGCCACTGCCGGCGGAGGTGGTTCGGGCGGCGCTCGCAATCCGGCTGAACGGCCTGCTGAGAGCCCGCTCTGGCGTTCGCCCGCTCCTGGCCGAGCGCGTCGGCCAGCTCCTCAACGCGGGCATCGTGCCTGTCGTCCCACGAACGGGCTCGCTCGGAGCCAGCGGCGATCTCGCCCCGTCTGCACATGCGTTCCTCGTCCTCGTCGGCGAAGGCCAGGCCATCGATCAGGACGGCGGCTACCGCTCGGGCGCGGACGTCTTGCGAGACGCGCACGTGGAGCCGATCGAGCTCGCCCCGAAGGAGGCGTTGGCGCTCGTCAACGGCACCCACTTCATGGCCGCGATCGGCTCCTTGCTCACCGTGCGGTGCGAGCGCCTAGCCGACACGGCCGACGGCATCGCGGCGCTCTCTCTCGAGGCGTTGCGCGGCGAGCCGGCCGCGTTCGATCCGGCAGTCCACGCGCTTCGCCCGGTGCCAGGGCAGGCCCGGTCGGCGGCGATCGTGCGAGCGCTGACCGATGGCTCGGAACGCCTCGGGACGCGCGAGCGAGACCTGCAGGACGCCTACTCGTTCCGCTGCATCCCGCAGGTCCACGGCGCCGCCCGCGAAGCCCTCGCGTTCTTCCGGCGGCTCGTCGAGATCGACCTGAACGCGGTCACCGACAACCCGATCGTGTTCGACGATCCGGCCCGAGTGGTCTCGGCCGGAAACTTCCACGGGCAGACGCTCGCGCTCGCCTTCGACACGCTGCGGCTCGCGCTGGCCGATCTCGCGTCGATCTCCGAGCGACGCACGTTCAGGCTGTTGTCGCCGTCGCTCAACTTCGGCCTGCCTGCCTTCCTGACACCCGAGGCCGGCAGCTCGAGCGGCTACATGGTCGTGCAATACACGGCCGCTGCGCTGCTGTCCGAGCTCCGCGCGCTGGCGCATCCGGTAAGCCACGACACGGTGCCGACCTCGGACAACCAGGAGGACCACGTGAGCATGGGCATGACCGGTGCTCTCCTGGCGCTCGAGTCCGTCTCCCGCCTCGAAGCCGTGCTCGCGATCGAGGCGCTCTGCGCGGCGCAGGCGCTCGAGCTGGTGCCGGGCCGGCCGGGAGCGGGCGCGGCCGAGATGCACGGGCTCGTCCGCTCGCGAGTCTCGCCGCTCGAGGAGGACCGCCCTCCGGCGCCGGACATCGAAGCCGTGCGTGACCTGGTGTCCGCCGGTGACCTCGCCGCCGCTGTCGCCCGCTACGCGGGCGACTAGGATCGCTCGGGGTATGGGCGCCCTCGCCGTCCGCCGGCTCCGCGATCTCGACCCCGCCGAGCGCGAGCGCATCCTGGCCCGGTCGACCGCGGCGATCTTCGACCCGGAGCTCGTCGCCGGCGTTCGCGCCATCATCGAGGACGTGCGTGCACGTGGCGATGCAGCCGTGTGCGACGCCCTCGAACGCTTCGACGGCGTCGAGTGCACCCCGGCCCAGCTGCGAGTCCCGGAAGCCGAGCTCGCCGCCGCGCGCGAGCGGGTCGCAGCGGCCGTCATCGCGGCGATCCGACGGGGAATCGCGAACATCCGCGCCTTCAACGAGCGCGTGCTCGAGGGCGCGTCGTGGCGTGCTGAGATCGCGCCCGGGCTCCTGGTCGGGGAGAAGACCGGGCCGATCGCCTCCGCCGGCCTCTTCGTCCCGAGCGGCAAGGGCTCCTTTCCGTCCGTGCTCATGCACATCGGGACGCCCGCCGTCGTGGCCGGTGTCGAGGACATCATCGTCGTCGTTCCGCCCTCCGCCGGGCACGGGCTCGATGTCGACCCGGCTGTTCTGGCGGTGGCGAGCGAGCTCGGGCTGACCACCGTCTTCCGCGCGAACGGACCGGCCGGTATCGCCGCCGCCGCCTTCGGTACCGAGACGATCCCGAAGGTCGCCAAGATCGTCGGTCCGGGTAGCCCGGCGGTGACCTCCGCGCAGGTGCAGCTGCAGGCATACGGCTGTGCGACCGCCATGCTCTTCGGGCCCTCCGAGAGCCTCGTCATCGCAGACGAGGCCGCCGATCCGGCCATCCTCGCCGCCGATCTCCTCAACGAGGCCGAGCACGGCGACGATTCCGTCGCCCTGCTCGTGACGGCATCCGAGACGCTCGTGGACGCGGTCGCAGAAGAGATCGAGCGCCAGCTCGCGGCGCTCCCGCAGCCACGGCGCGGCCTACGCGAGCGCCGCCCTGTCTCGGACGGGCGGCGCCATGCTCGTTCGGGATCTCGCCGAGGCATGCGAGTTTGCGAATGAGTTCGCGCCGGAGCATCTGCTGCTGTCCGTTCGCGAACCGGACGCGCTGCTCCCGAAGCTCGAGCACGCCGGTGAGATCCTGCTGGGCAACACGCCGTTCGCGGCCGCGAATTACCTGATCGGCGTGCCGAACACGCTGCCGACCGGCCGCTATGCCCGCCTGGCCTCGGGCGTCACTGCGCGTACGTTCGTCAAGACGACCTCGATCGCACGGACCTCGCCCGCGGCGCTCGGCGAGCTGTCCGCAGGCGATCGTCGCACTCGCGAGGCACGAGGGCTTCCCGGCGCACGCCGCCGCCATCCTGGCTCGGGGCCTCATGCCGGGGCCGGGCCCCTGAGCGCGCGATGGTGCTCTGTCGGTAGCGCTCGAGAGCCGGACGCGCGTGCATCCTAAGATGGCGCCGGTGAGCGAGGGAGTCAGCCCGGCGGAAGGGCTCGACACGCGCGTCGAGGCCCTGTGCGGAGACCTCGGCCAGATCCGGGCGCCGCGCGGGACGCAGCTGAACGCCCGCTCCTGGCAGAGCGAGGCGCCGCTCCGGATGCTGCTGAACAACCTCGACGCCGAGGTCGCCGAGCACCCGGAGCGGCTCGTCGTGTACGGGGGCTCCGGCAAGGCAGCGCGGAACCACGAGGCGCTTCGCGGCATTGTCCGTGCCTTGCTCCGACTCGGCGACGACGAGACGCTGCTCGTACAGAGCGGGAAGCCGGTGGGCGTCTTCCGCACCCATCCCGGTGCCCCTCGCGTTCTCATCGCCAACTCGCTGCTGGTACCGCGCTGGGCGACCTGGGACGAGTTCCGGCGGCTCGAGGCGCTCGGGCTGACGATGTTCGGGCAGATGACTGCTGGGAGCTGGATCTACATCGGGACGCAGGGCATCCTCCAGGGGACGTACCAGACGTTCGCGGCTGCCGCCGAGACGCACTTCGGCTCACCGGATCTCGCCGGCCGAACGATCCTGACCGCCGGTCTCGGCGGGATGGGCGGCGCCCAGCCGCTGGCCGCGACCATGGCCGGCGCGGCGATTCTCTGCGTCGAGGTCGATCCGTCGCGCATCGAGCGGCGCCTGGAGACCGGGTATCTCGACGAGGAGGCGGGGTCCCTCGACGAGGCCGTCGGACGAGTTCGCGCAGCTGCGGCCGAACGGCGCCCGCTGTCGGTTGCCGTGCTCGGCAATGCCGCGCTGGTCTACCCCGAGCTCGCCCGTCGCGGGGAGCAGTTCGACCTCGTCACGGACCAGACGGCCGCACACGACCCCCTGCTCGGGTATATCCCGAGCGAGCTTCCGTTCGAGGAAGCGGGGCGCTTCAGGGAGCGCAATCCGGATGAGTACCTGAGGCTGGCGCGCGAGTCCATCGCCGTCCATGTCAACGCCATGCTCGAGTTCGTCCGGGCCGGCAGCTATGTTTTCGATTATGGCAACAACCTGCGAGGGGAGGCGCTCGAGGCAGGCGTAGAGGACGCGTTCACATACCCGGGCTTCGTCCCGGCCTATATCCGGCCGCTCTTCTGTCGCGGCATCGGCCCGTTTCGGTGGGCAGCCCTCTCCGGCGACCCAGCCGACATCGCGACCATCGACGAGGAGCTGAGGCGGCTGTTCCCCGGCGACCGCCTGCTCCAGCGGTGGCTCGAGCTCGCGGCCGAGCGCGTCGCGTTCCAAGGGCTTCCGGCGCGCATCTGCTGGCTCGGCTACGGCGATCGCGCCCGCGCCGGTCTGGCGATAAACGAGCTCGTGAGGAGGGGCCGCGTGCGGGCCCCGGTCGTCATCGGCCGAGACCATCTCGATTCGGGATCGGTTGCGTCGCCGTACCGCGAGACCGAGGCGATGCGCGACGGCTCCGACGCGATCGCGGACTGGCCCATCCTGAACGCGCTGCTGAACACCGCCGCCGGTGCCACCTGGGTGTCGGTCCATCACGGCGGCGGCGTCGGTATCGGCAACTCCATCCACGCGGGCATGGTCGTTCTGGCCGACGGAACGAGCGCCGCAGCGGAGCGGCTCGAGCGGGTGCTCTCCAGCGATCCGGGCATCGGCGTCCTCCGCCACGCGGACGCGGGCTACGAGGACGCGATCGAAGCAGCTCGTGAGCATGGGCTCGGCATGGCATGAGTCGTGCGGGCCAGTCGAACGACGAGGCGAGCGCCGTGGACCGTGCAACGGGATCCGACATGGCCCAGAGGCGTCGGCTGCTGTGAACGAGGGCCGTACCGGTCGCCGCGTCAGACCGACGCGCGGATATCGCGGCGGCCTCCCTGCCGGCCCCGGCGGGAGGTGGCTCGCGCTGGGCTTTCGGGCGATTCCGTAGCGGCATGGCGCGGCTTCTCATCCGCGATCTCGCGCAGCTCGTCACCCCGGCCGGTCGGGCCGCGCCACTGCGCGGAAGCGCGCTCGGAGAGGTCGAGCTGCTGGAGGCGGCGTACGTGCTCGTCGACGGCGACGCGATCGCGGCCGTCGGCCGCATGCGCGACCTGGAGCCACTCGAGGGCGACCTCGTCGAGATCGACGGACGGGGCCGCTGCGCGCTGCCCGGGCTGGTCGACTGCCACACCCACGCCTGCTTCGGCGGCGACCGGGTCGAGGAGTTCGCTCTCCGTGCCCGAGGCGCGAGCTACGAGGAGCTGCATGCGGCGGGCGGCGGCATCCTGTCGACGGTCCGAGCGACGCGAGCGCTCGACCAGGCCGGCCTGCGGGCCCGAGTGGAGCGTCACCGCTCCTGGATGCGCGCGCAGGGGACGACGACGTTCGAGGCGAAGTCGGGCTACGGCCTCGACCGTGAGACCGAGCTTGCCTGCCTGAGGGCAGTGCGGGACGCAGGCGGCATACCGACATGGCTCGGCGCGCACGCGGTGCCGCCGGAGTTCGACAGCGCCGACACCTACCTCGCCTTCGCGCTGGCCGACGTCCTGCCCAGCGCCGCGGGCATTGCGGAGGCGGCCGACGTGTTCCTCGAGCGCGGCGCTTTCGATGTGGATCAGGCGAGGCGCTACCTGCTCGCCTGCGCCGAGACCGGGCTCGTGCTCCGGCTCCACGGTGACCAGTTCACGGAGGCGGGAGCGATCCCGCTCGCGATCGAGCTCGGAGCCCGATCTGTCGACCATCTCGAGGCAACCGGCGACCGGGGCGTCGAAGCCCTCGCCGGGAGCGACGTCACCGCGGTGCTGCTCCCGATCGCGGCGCTGGTCCTGGGACGGCCCATGCCGCCCGGCCGCCGGCTCGTCGACGCGGGCGCCGCGGTCGCTCTCGCAACGGACTTCAACCCTGGAAGCGCCTTCTGCGAGAGCCTCCCGGTCGCGTGCGCGCTCGCGTGCACCCAGCTGCGTCTCGGGCCCGCGGAGGCGCTCGCGGCATGCACGGTGAACGCCGCGCACGTGCTCGGCCGCGCCGCGAGCCGGGGCCGCCTCCTTCGGGGCTACAGGGCAGACCTGGTGCTTCTCGACGCTCCGGACTGGCGCTATCTCGCCTACCACTTCGGTCACGACCACGTGGCGCTCGTGCTCGAAGGCGGAAAGGTTGTGTTCGAGGCTTGACCTTGCGAGCCGGCGGGGACGGCACGCAGGCCGTGTCGCCACCCTGCCGGCGCCGGCGGGTCGCGCTGCGATAATCGATCCATGAGCCTCGTCCTCGCCGACATCGCCTGGTGGGCCCCGCTGGCGATCATCGGCGGCGCGCTCGTCGGCCTTCTCGCCGGCTACCTGTTGCTCGCGTTCGTCGGGAACCCTGCCGGCGGATCGCGGGTCGCGGAGCGGATCCGCTACGAGGAGACGAGCAAGTCGAACTACCCCCGGCCGAACGTGACCGCGTTCGTGGTCGTCCTCGCCGCCATCGCCCTGATCGTGGGGCTCGCGGTCGGGCTGTCAGCCGACTGACGCCCGGGCACCGGGCTCACCGGCCGCAGCTTCGGCAAGACCACGCCGAGCCGGCGAAGACCCGCCTCCGTCCCTCCCGCCGGCCTGCGATAATCGAGCGATGGCCACGAAGAAGCAGCGGCGCCGGCGCGAGAAGCTCCAACGCCATGAGTACGAGTACGTCGTCGAGACGGACGAGGGCGAGGAGGTCGTCGTCGAAGCGCCGCGACCCGCGCGCGCGTCGCCGGGAGACGGCAGCCAGAGCAAGCTCCCGCAGGGCGCCATCGTGGACCGCCGCGGCCGTGTCATCTCACGGCCATCCTGGGGGCGTGTGCTCAAGCGCGGCGCCATCTTCGGCCCGCTGCTCCTGGTTCTCATGTTCGCTCTCGGCGGGAACATCTCGACCACGGCCAAGATCGTCAACGCGGTGGTCATGCTGGCGATCTTTCTGCCCATGAGCTACCTGACCGACATGCTCATCTACCGGTCGGTCGCGAAGCGCCAGCAGCGAGAAGCCGGACACTGAGTCGAGGCACGCCGGCCGTCCACGTTCCGTGGCCGGAGGGCGCCCTGCTCGCGGGCACGAGAACCGGCCTGACGGCTGTTCGCTCGGTCCCGGCTGCCGGCCCGATGGCGGGCTCGGCCCAGCCCACGCCGGCAGGCAGTCGGCCCCCGCGCAATGTGAAGCACGAGTCGTGTCCTCTCGACGCCTGAGCGGCGAGGACCCCGCGTTCGGCACCGGTGCAGCGGCCGCCCGCCGGCGGGCGGCCGGCCTCATCAATTCTCCGCGGATAGACCACTACACTGAACCGCCGTGAGCCTCGACGTCGTCCAGTTGCCGCTCGGCCCGATCGAGACGAACTGCTACATCGTCCGGCAGCAGGGGGCGCCGGAAGCGGTCGTGGTCGACCCGAGCGGGGACGCGGCGACGATCCGGCTCGAGCTCGCAAGCCGGGCCGCCCGCTGTGTCGCGATCCTCATCACCCACGGCCACTGGGACCACCTCGGCGCCGTCGCCGACCTGGCGGAAGGCACGGGTGCGGCGGTGCACATGGCCGAGGCGGAGCGCGCCTTGCTCGAGCGGCCGGCCGACTACACGCCGCCCGGGGTGATCGTACGGTCCTACACGCCGGAGGTCCTGCTCCTCGGCGGCGAGATCGTCGAGGCGGCCGGAATCACGTTCGAGACGATCGCAGTGCCCGGGCACTCGCCTGCGCATCTCGCCTTCGCCGCGGACGGGGCGCTGTTCTCGGGGGATGTGCTCTTCGCCGGCTCGGTGGGGCGTACCGACTTCCCCGGCTCGAGCTGGGACGTGCTGCGAGCGTCGATCGAGACGCTGCTCGAGCGGCTTCCACCCGAGACCGTGGTCTACCCGGGGCACGGACCGGCCACGACGCTCGGGGAGGAGCTTCAGACGAACCCGTTTCTCGCCGACATCCGAGCCGCTCGGGCGTGAAGATCGAGGCGCCGCGGGGCACGCACGACGTGCTCCCCTCCGACCAGCCGCTGTGGCAGCGGATTCTCGGCGAGGTGGATCGGCTCTGCGGGCTCTACGGCTACCGGCGCATCCAGACGCCGGTGTTCGAGGACACGACTCTCTTCGCGCGGACGTCCGGGGCCGGCTCCGACGTCGTACAGAAGGAGATGTACACATTCGAGGACAGAGGCGGGCGCTCGCTGACCCTGCGGCCTGAGGCCACGGCGCCGATCTGCCGTGCCTACGTCGAGCACGGGCTCCAGCGCGAGCCCCAGCCGCAGAAGCTCTACACGGTGGCGACCATGTACCGGTACGCGGCCCCCCAGAAGGGCCGCTACCGGGAGCACTGGCAGGCCTCGGTCGAGGCGATCGGCTCGGACGACCCGGCGCTCGACGCCGAGCTGATCCAGCTCTACGCGACGCTGCTCGCCCGGCTGGGCGTGACGGACTACCGGCTCGAGCTGAACTCGATCGGAGATGCCGCTTGCCGGCCTGCGTATCTCCAGCGGCTCCGCGACTGGCTCGCCGACCACGATGCCGAGCTCGACGAGGACACGCGCGCGAAGGCCGCGACGAGCCCCCTGCGAGTGTTCGACAACCTCGAGGCAAAGCCCCAGCCGGCCCGCGCGGCGCTGGCGCATGCTCCGGCGATCGGGGATGCGCTCTGCGAGCAGTGCCGAGAGCACTTCGCGCACGTGCGGGCGTTCCTCGACGCCTACGGCGTTCGCTACGAGCTCGTGCCGACGCTGGTGCGCGGGCTCGACTACTACACGCGCACGACCTGGGAGTTCGTGGGCCCGGCTCTCGGGGCGCAGAGCACGATCTCCGGCGGCGGCCGCTACGACGGTCTCGTGGAGGAGATCGGCGGTTCCCCGACGCCCGGTGTCGGCTTCGGCGCCGGGATCGAGCGCCTGGCGCTGGCGGTCGAGGGGGCCGGGATGGAAACCGAGCCTGCGGGCATCGACGTCTTCTTCATGTTCGGCGAGAGCGTCGAGCGATCGGGTGCGCTCGCCGAGATGGCGAAGCTCCGGGGCGCCGGGCTCGCCTGCGACGCCGAATATGCCGGTCGCTCGCTGAAAGGACAGCGCACCCAGCTCGCACGTCTGGGGGCGACGGGCTACGTGCTCGTGACAGCCGCCGGCGCGACGGTGAAGCGCGGGCGCGAGGACGAGGAGCAGACGGTTCCGGTCGGTGCCATCGCGGAGGCTTTCCTCGGGTGAGCGAGATCGAGCCCGCCGAGCCGCGGCCGCATCCCTGGCGCGACCTCATGTGCGGCGAGGTCCGGCCCGAGCACGTCGGCCGGCGCCTGCGGCTGGCGGGCTGGGTCGACACGCGCCGAGACCACGGCGGTCTCGTCTTCATCGACCTGCGCGACCGTAGTGGACGCTGCCAGCTCGTCGTCAACCCCGAGCGGGCGCCGGAGGCGATGCCCGCCGCGCACGGGACGCGGAACGAGTTCGTGCTCCAGGCCGAGGGTGAGGTGACCCCGCGAGCGCCTGAAGCGGTCAACCCGAAGCTGCCGACGGGCGAGGTGGAGCTGCAGGTCGACCGGCTCGAGATCGTCTCGCGATGCCCGCCGCTGCCTTTCCAGCTCGACGAGGAGGACGTCGACGAGACGCTCCGCCTGCGCTACCGCTGGCTCGACCTCCGCCGTCCGAAGCTCCAGCGCAACATCGCGCTGCGGGCGCAGATGGTGGGAATCATCCGGCGCGAGATGGAAGCCGCCGGCTTCCTCGACATCCAGACGCCGATCCTCTTCAAGCCGACGCCGGAGGGTGCTCGCGACTTCGTCGTCCCGAGCCGGCTCCAGAAGGGCCGCTTCTACGCGTTGCCGCAGAGCCCGCAGATCCTCAAGCAGCTCTCCATGGTGGCGGGCTTCGACCGCTACTACCAGATCGCCATCTGCTTCCGCGACGAGGACCTGCGCGCGGATCGGGTGCAGGAGATCACCCAGCTCGACGTCGAGATGTCGTTCCCCGACCAGGAGCTCCTCCATCAGCTGATCGAGACGACGATGGCCGCGATCTGGCGGGAGTGCATCGGCGTCGAGCTCGAGCTGCCCTTCCCGCGCATGACGCACGCGGAGGCCGACCTGCGCTTCGGCACGGACAAGCCCGACCTGCGCTTCGGCCTCGAGCTGGAGGACGCGACCGCGGTGACGAGGGGATCGGAGTTCGGGGTCTTCGCCGGAGCCGAGGCCGTGCGGTTCCTTCGCGTGCCACAGGCCTTCTCCCGGAGCGAGCTCGCGGCGCTCGAGGAAGTCGCCAAGGAGTGGGGCGCCAAGGGCATGGCGTACCTCGTCTACGACGAGACGGGAGAGGTGCGCTCGCCGATCGCCAAGTTCCTGTCCGAGCCCGAGCTGTCGGCCTTCCGGAGCGACCCGGGCACGACCGTGCTGTTCGCCGCCGACGCGTGGCCCATGACCTCCCGCGTGCTCTCGGCGCTTCGTCTCCACCTGGGCCGCGAGCTCGGGCTCGTCGAGGAGGACGCCCGGCGCTGGCTGTGGGTGAGCGACTTCCCGATGTTCGAATGGGACGACGACGCGGAGCGCTGGGGCGCCGTGCACCACCCGTTCACGCGACCGACACCCGAGTGGGCCGGTCGCTTCCACGAGGAGCCGGGTGCTGCTCTCGCCCATGCCTACGACCTCGTCTGCAACGGCAACGAGCTCGGGGGCGGCAGTTTCCGGATCCACGAGCCAGAGCTCCAGGCGCGCGTCTTCGATCTCCTGCGCCTCTCGCCCGAGGAGCAGCGGGCGAAATTCGGCTTCCTCCTCGACGCGCTCGCCATGGGCGCGCCGCCGCACGGAGGCATCGCACTCGGCATCGATCGCATGACCATGGTGCTCGCCGGCGAGGAGAACCTGCGCGACGTGATCGCGTTCCCGAAGAACCAGGCCGGCGTGGATCCGATGAGCGGCGCGCCGACTGCCGTCACCGACGAGCAGCTCGACGAGCTCGGTATCCGGCTCAAGCCGGGGCCGGCGTAGCTCGCCGGCCCTACCCGCCGAGCCGGCGGGAACCGACGTACGAGCCGACGCGTCGCCGACTGGGGTGACCTCGTGCGCGTCCAGCAGCGCTGACCGCGCGCGTGCCAATCGTCTAGCGTGATGACGTGGTCGAGCTCTACGGAGACGCGGGCGACGGGGAGGACTGGGTCTGGATCCGCCTCGACCTGGCGGAGAGCGGCCGGATCGTCGAGGCCCGTGGCGAGGGTCCCGGCGTGCGCCCGCTCGCGCACGCCGTTCGGGGCCTGAGCCTGCTCGCGGCGGCCGCGGTGCCGGCGCCGCGTCTCGCCGCCGACGCACTCGCCGCGGCGATCGGGCCGGCTGCACGCGCAGCCCCCACCGAGCGCCGCGTCGCCGTCGCGATGAGCGGCGGGGTGGACAGCGCCGTCGCGCTCCTCGAGGCCGAGGAGGCCGGCCTCGAACCGGTCGGCGTGACGCTTCGCCTCTGGATCGATCCGAAGGGCTCGGATGCCGACCGTGCCTGCTGCTCCCCGGCGGCGGTCGGCGTGGCTCGCGAACTCTGTCATGCCCGGGGCATTCCGCACGTCACGCTGGATCTGCGCGACACGTTCCGAGCCGCGGTCGTCGAGCCCTTCATCGACGGCTACTCTCGGGGCGAGACGCCGAACCCCTGCACTCGTTGCAACGGAAACCTCCGCTTCGCCGCGCTCCTCGACGCGTGTGCGCGGCTAGGTGCACGGCGCCTCGTCACCGGTCACTACGCGCGCATCGTCGAGCGCCGAGGGCGCCTGCTCGTAGGCCGGGCGCTCGACCAGGAGAAGGATCAGTCATACATGCTCGGGCGCGTCGATCCCGGAGAGCTGGCCAGCGTCTGGTTTCCGCTCGGAGAGCGCACGAAGGAGGAGACGCGGGCCAAGGCTCGGGGCGCCGGGCTCCCGGTGGCCGATCGCGCCGAGAGTCAGGAGGCGTGCTTCCTCGCGGGCGACGACTACCGGACGTTCCTCGGCCGCCACGGTCTCCAGCCGCGAAGCGGGCCCGTCCTCGATCTCCAGGGCCGGGAGGTCGGTCGGCACGACGGATTCTGGCGCTTCACACCGGGACAGCGGCGCGGGCTCGGCGTCGCCTCGGCCACGGGGCCGCTGTACGCGCTGGGGACCGATCCGGGTCGCAACGCCGTCGTCGTGGGCCCGCGCGAGGCGCTGGCGCGCACCGCGGTCTCGGTTCCCGACGGGCAGCTGTACGTCCACGTCGAGCGTGCTGAGGCGAAGGTGCGCTACCGCTCGCCGGCGGTCGGCGCGCGCGTGAGCCCAGGTGGGCACGGCTTCGAGCTGGCACTCGACGAGCCCGTTTACGGAATCGCTTCAGGGCAGACGGCCGTCCTCTACGCGGAGGACGCGGTCGTCGGCGCGGGGACGATCGCGTGCGCCGCGTAGTACGGGCCGTCGGCATGCGAGTACGATAGGCGCGTGCTCGTCGCCGACTTCACCACGATCGACGTGCTCTGGATCGTGCTCAGCGTGTTCCTGATCGTCGTCGGCATCGCGCTCGCGATTCTGCTCATCCGTCTCGCGACCACCGCCGGACGGCTCTCGGGGCTGCTGGGCGGGCTCGAGCAGACGATCGTCCCGCTGCTCACGAAGACCGGAGGCACCGTCGACCGCGTCAACGTCCAGCTCGACAAGGTCGATCTCGTCACGGATAGCGCCGTCAGCGCGGCGGACTCGCTCGACACCGCGGTCCGCGCCGTGTCGTTCGCGGTCACGCGCCCGGTGCAGAAGGTGTCCGCGCTGGCGAAGGGCGTCTCGCAAGGCGCGTCGGCGCTGGCCGACACGATGAGCGTTCGCGCGGCCATGGAAGCCGGCAAGGATGCGTCGCGCCGCCGGGAACAGGAGCTCGCCGAGGAGCTCGGCCGACGCGATCGCCTCCAACGTCAGCAGCCTACGCCTACGCCTACGCCCGAGCCGTCTGCGGCGACGGCTGCGGGTGCCACGATGGCGCCGTCGGCGGCTCCGGGAGCCACGGTCGCACCCTCGGCAACGACGGCCGCGCGGCCCGCCGACGCGGCGGACGACGGACTCGTCCCGTAAACCTGCCGTCGCCGGCCTGCGAATGCGGCGGCCCGCCCGCGACGTTCTGGAAGAACCGGCCCGGCAACGGTGCCGTGGGGCTGGGCGCTCGCCAGGGTCGTCGCCGAGTCGGAGCGACGCGTCCACGTCACTGATGTAGGGCGTGCGCGAGTCGCGCGCACAACCGGGTTATCGGACCGGCCACCCGTAGAATCGATCCCGTGCGCACGAGTCACGAGCTGCGCGAGGGCTTCCTCGCCTACTTCGAGTCGAAGGGTCACCTCCGGAGGCCCTCGGCCTCCCTCGTGCCCGCTACCTACGATCCTTCGGTCCTGTTCACGACCGCCGGGATGCAGCCTCTGAAGCCCTACTTCGCTGGGCTCGAGCAGCCTCCCGGCCCACGGCTGGCGACCGTGCAGAAGGTCTTTCGGACGACCGACATCGACTCGGTCGGGCTCACTGCCCGGCATTGCACGTTCTTCGAGATGCTCGGCAATTTCTCGTTCGGCGACTACTTCAAGGACGGCGCGATCGATTTCGCATGGGAGTTCGTGCTCGAGCATCTCCGCTTCCCCACGGAGCGTCTCTGGGCGACGGTCTTTGCGGGCGACCCGGAGCTCGGCCTCGGCGAGGACGAGGTGGCCGTCAACGGGTGGCTTCGGGTCGGCATCCCCGCTGATCGGATCCGGGGCCTGCCGCGCTCCGAGAACTTCTGGCAGGCGGGGCCGACCGGGCCGTGCGGGCCCTGCTCGGAGCTCTACTACGACCGCGGCCCGGAGCACGGCTGCGAGCGGCCGGATTGCGCGCCGGGGTGTGAATGCGATCGCTTCCTCGAGTTCTGGAACCTCGTCTTCATGGAGTTCGAGCTCCACGACGACGGACGTCTGACGCCTCTGCCCGAGCAGAACATCGACACCGGTCTCGGTGTCGAGCGCGGCGCCGCGTTGCTCCAGGGCGTTCACTCCGTGTACGAGACCGACGCCTTCCAGGACGTCATGAGCTGGGTCGAGGCCGAGACCGGTACCCGACACGGCGAGTCCGAGGAGGCGACAAAGGCGCACCGAGTGCTCTCGGATCACGGCAGGGCGATGACGTTTCTCGCCTCCGACGGCGTGACGCCGAGCAACGAAGGGCGCGGGTACGTCCTGCGCCGTATCGTCCGCAGGGCCCTGCAGCACGGGTCGCGTATCGGGCTCGAAGCGCCGTTCGCCGGCCGGCTCGCGGACGTCGTCATCGAGCTGATGGGAAGCTCCTATCCGGAGCTCCACGATCACCGCGCCGAGATCCATCGCGTGCTGAGTGAGGAGGAGGGGCGCTTCGGTCAGACCCTCACAACGGGGATGCGGCTCTTCGAAGACGTGCTCGCGCGCAGCCCGGACGGCATCAGCGGTGAGGACTCCTTCCGGCTTCACGACACGTACGGGTTCCCGCTCGAGCTCACGCGCGAGATCGCCCTCGAGCGTGGGCTTCCCGTCGACGAGGACGGGTTCGAACGGCTCATGGCCGAGCAGCGGGAGCGTTCGCGCGCAGGGCGCGCCGGCGAGCTCGAACGCGCCGCTGGATTTGCCCGCGCTGCCGGGTTCCAGACCGTGTTCGTCGGGTGGGAGAAGACCGAGGTGCTTACCCAGCTCGGCGCCGTCGAGGAGCTCGGTGACGGCCTCTTCCTCGCCAAGCTGCGGGAATCGCCGTTCTACCCCGAGGGAGGCGGGCAGGTCTCCGACACGGGATTCGTCGAGCTGGAGACCGGCGAGCGGGCAGAGCTCGCCGTCGCGTTCCGTTTCGGCGACGACCAGGCCCTGCTGCTCGAGGGCGAGGGCTTCGCGTCGGGTGATCGCGTTCGCGCCGTCGTGCCCTGGTCGGTGCGCTTCCCGACGATGGCGAATCACACGGCCACTCACCTCCTTCACAGAGTTCTTCGCGGAACGCTCGGGGATCACGTCAAGCAGGCGGGCTCCGCCGTCCGGCCGGACAAGCTTCGCTTCGATTTCTCGCACGGTCGCCCGCTCAGCCCCTCCGAGCGGGAGCTGATCGAGCAGGGCGTGAACGAGGCGATCTTCGTGAACCTGCCGGTGCACACCTTCGAGACTCCCATCGACGAGGCACGCAGGCTCGGGGCGACCATGCTCTTCGGCGAGAAATACGGCGACGTCGTGAGGGTTGTGGAGATCGGCTCGGGCGACGAGGCGTTCTCCCGCGAGCTGTGTGGCGGCACCCACGCCAGGACGACAGCCGAGATCGGCGCGTTCAAGATCCTCTCCGAGAGCTCCGTGGGCGCGGCGACGCGGCGGATCGAGGCCGTCACGTCGGGCTCGGCCGCGAGCTACCTCTTCGAGCGCGAACGTGAGGCCGAACGGCTTCGCCAGGAGCTCGAGGACGAGCGCAAGGCCTGGGCACGGCTCGAGCGACAGCTGCGCGCGGGCGCCGGCGGCGCCGACGAGGCGGTGACGGCTCTGCTCGAGGCGGGCAGCGAGGCGAGCGGAGTTCGCGTAGTCACCGGGGACGCCGGGGAGATGGACGCCGACGCGCTGCTCGAGCTCTCGGACCGCCTCAAGCAGAAGGCGGCCCCGGCGGCGGTCGTGCTCGGCGCTCGCGAGAACGGGCGCGTTCATCTCGTCGCGAACTTCTCCGACGCGGCGGTCGAGCGCGGCGCCAATGCATCCGACATCGTCAAGGGCGCCGCCGTCCTCGTCGGTGGCGGAGGCGGTGGCAGGCCGTCCATGGCCCGTGCGGGCGGGAGCGATCCCAAGCGGCTTCCCGAAGCGCTCGCGGCGGCGAAGCAGGCCCTTCTCGACGCTCTGGGCGGATAGGCGGCGGCGGGCCGGAGTCGAGCGCGCTCGAACCCGGCCCGCCGCCATGCCTTAGCCCTGCTATTCGCAGCCGACCACCGAGTTCCGCCCGCCGTCGGCATCGCAGTTGTCGTTGCCCGGCCCGCCGTCGAGGCGATCCTGGCCGGATCCCGCTGTGAGGACGTCGTTGCCGGCACCGCCGGCGACCGTGTTGGCGCCGTCCCCTGCGTCCACCGTGTCAGCTCCCGGCCCGGCCGCGACGCGGTCGTCGCCGGCGCCCGTTGTGATGTCGTCGCCCCCGTTGCCGCCTCGTACACGGTCGCCGCCCGCGCCCGACTCGATGGCGTCGGCTCCGGTCCCGCCCGCGACTCGGTCGGCGCCGCCGAGGGTCGTGATGCGGTCGGTGCCGGGCCCGCCGCAGATGATGTCGTTGCCGCCGTTGCCGTCGATGACGTCGGCGCCGCGCTTGGCGTGGATCACGTCGTCGCCGGGAGTGCCGACGATGACGTCTGCTCGCGGCGTGCCCGCGATCGTGGCGACCAGCCCGCAGAACGTCCGCAGCACGGGGGCCGTGACCGTCACCGTCACCGAGCCGGTGGCGATGCTCTCCCCGTCCGAGATGTCGTACGTGAACGAGTCGGGTCCCGTGTAGCCGGGACCCGGCGTGTAGCGGATCTTGCCGGCATCGGCTCCCGAGTCGACGAGCGCAGCGGTGCCATGGGCCGGTGAGGCGATCCCGACGACCAGGAGTGTCTGACCCGCCTCGTCGGCCGGGCCGGGCACGTCGTTGGCGACGACGTCGACGATGGCGTTCGCCCCCTGCGCGACGGTCGCGGCGTCGGGCTGCGCCCGGGGCGGGTCGTTCACCGGGGCGACGTTCGCCGTGACCTCGGCGTCCTCGGTCCCCTGCTGCCCGTCCGTCACCGTGTAGGAGAACGTGTCGGTGCCGTTCCAGTCCGCGTCGGGTGCGTAGATGACGCTTCGGCCGTCCGGCGCGACCGATGCCGTGCCGTGCTCGGGCTCGTCAACGGAGCTCACGACGAGCGTGTCGCCGTCGACGTCCTCGTCGTTGGCGACGACGTCGAAGGTGGCGGCCGCGTCCTCGGCCAGGGTGACCGCGTCGTCCTCCGGGTCAGGGTCGTCGTTGACGGCAACGACCGTGACGGTAAGCGTCGCCGAGTCTTCGCCGCCGTGTCCGTCCCCTGCCGTGTAGACGACCGTGTCGGTGCCGACGAAGTCGACGTCGGGCGCATAGACGACGGTCGTGCCGGATATCGAGGCTGACCCGTGCGCGGGGTCGGCAACGCCGGCCAGGGCGAGCACGTCGCCGTCCGCGTCGCCGTCGTTCGCAAGCACGGCCACGCTTGCCGTCTCGTCCTCCTCCGTCGTGGCGCTGTCGTCGAGGGCGACCGGAGGCGTGTTGGAGCCGCCGCCGCCGCCACCGCCGCCACCGCCGGTCGTCGAATGCGCTCCTAGCCCGTCGAACGTGTCGATTACATGCCCGGTCCACCCGATCGACGGGTCGAAGGGATCGGAGCCGTCCGGGTCCCCCGCCTCGACCGTCGGCTTGCGTCTCAGCGTGTTGTCCGTGGTGCTGGCGTCACCGGAGCCCCACTCGGTGCCCGGGTCGACGCCGACCTGTCCGATGATGTCGATCACCACGCCGGCCTTGCGCAGCGCGACCGCATCGTTGCCTGACCAGAGGAAGTTCGTCGTCGTCTGGTCGGCGAGCGCGAGGATCGCCGGGTCGGCGGCGCTGCGGGCGAGGACGAAGGCGTCACCGGCCGCGACCGTCCCGCTGAGGGCCACCGTCGCGGTGGCAGTCGGGCTGCCGTTCGCGAAGATCTGGATGTCGTACGTGCCGTCGAGCGCGATCGGCGCGCCGGTGCCGTTGTAGAGCTCGAGCGCCTTGTTCGAGCTCGACCCCTCGACGTACTCGGAGATGAAGAGCTCCGTCGGGACGGCCGCTGCCGGTTGGGCGAGCATGACGATCGCCGCTGCGGCCGCGGCCGCAGCGAAGACCAGCGAGGCGAGCCGTCTCCGGCGTCGCGGGTGCGGCAAGGTCACGTGTCCTCCTTCGTTTGACTACCCCGTCACGTTGGCGGGGCAAAGCGCACAGGAGGCACGCGGACCGTGCCGATTTCGTCAGCAGGCTGTGACGAAACTCCTACGGCAGACGGCGCTGCTCGCCGGTCCTGTCCGTCGCTGTACGGCGCCGCAGGCGACGGCACCAGGCAATCCGTACTTCGGCGTCAGAATCGCGAGCTGCTCAGACCGGCAGAAGCGTCCAGATGAGGGCGAGCATCGTGACTGCCACGAGGCGTTCGAGCGTCGTCATTGTCCCCTTCCTGTCGTGACCCGTTCGTGGTACCACGAATCACCGGTCGCTGCGACGTCTGATCCCTCCGTGGAGGGATGCTGGACGCGAAGTTCCCTCGTTCGAGGGACGAGAGGAGGCTGCGGAACTCGCTCGGAGCGGACGAGGGGCGTCGGTACAATCGCCGCGGGTGAAGGTGCTTGCACTCGACTACGGGTCGGCGCGCACGGGCGTCGCCGTCTCCGATCCGACCGGTACCGTTGCCCGCCCCCTCGAGGTGGTCGAACGGGCAGCGTCCGTTGCCGGGCTCGAGCGCATCGCGGGCCTGGCACGGAGCGAAGCCGTCGAGCGGATCGTCGTCGGTATGCCCGTTACGCTGCGCGGCGAGCGCGGGGCCCAGGCCGAGGAGACCGAGCAGTTCGTCGAGGCGCTTCGAGGAGCGGTCACCGTCCCGATCGACACGTTCGACGAGCGCTTCACCACGCGGCTGGCCGCACGGAGGCGCGACCGGACGGCGCCGGAGGACGCCGTCGCCGCCGCGTACTTGCTGACCGGCTACCTGACGTGGGCGAGCGGCCGGATCTGAACGTGATCTCGGGCGAGTATCCACCTGAGAAACCGCCTCGCCGACGAGGGCATGCTGTGCCTGCCGTGGTCGGCGTAGGCGTTGCTGTTACGGCGATTGTCCTCGTCGTGCTGCTCCTCCGCGGCGGCGGGGATTCCAGGGCGGATCCGGCACCTCCTCCGCCGCCTGCGGCCACGACTACCGCCGAGCCGACGCTCAGAATCGTCTTCCCCGAGGGGTTTACGCGCAAGGAGATGGCCGGTCGTATCGAAGCGGTCAACGAGATCGCCCGAACCGAACGGCAGCTCGAGACGTCGCTCGTGCCGGAGGAGTACCTGCTCGTCACCGAGGAGGCTCCGCCACCGGCCGGCTTCGGGAAAAAGCCGCGATCGCTCGAGGGGTTCCTCTTCCCGGCGACCTACGACTTCACGCCGAGCACGACGTCCGACGAGCTGGTGACCGACCAGCTCGCCGCCTTCGCGGACGCCTGGGCTCAACTCGATCTCGCGTCCGCAAAGCGGAGGAACCTCACGCCCTACGACGTCCTCATCATCGCCTCCATGATCGAAGGGGAGGTGCAGGTGCCGCGGGAGCGTGCACTCGTGGCCGCCGTCATCTACAACCGCCTGCGGCTCGGGATGGAGCTCGGGATCGACGCGACGCTCAGGTACGGGCTGGACATCCCGCCGACCCGGTCGATCCGTCAGTCCGAGCTCGAGAACCCGACACCGTACAACACGCTGATCCACAAGGGCCTGCCGCCCACACCGATCGGGAACCCCGGCCTGGCCGCGCTCGAGGCAGCCGCGCACCCGGCCGATGCCGATCACCTGTTCTTCGTGCGCAAGGCGGATTGCAAGAGCCACTTCTTCACGGAGAGCGAGGCGGAGTTCCTCGAGTTCCTCGAGCGGGACATCCGATGCTGAGCGGGGCGACCCGCCTCGTCGGCATCGTCGGGAACCCTGTCACGCAGTCGCTCTCGCCGCGCATGCAGAACGCCGCGTTCGCGGCGGTAGGGCTCGACTGGGCCTATGTGCCGCTCCCGGTGGAGTCGGCCAGGGTCGGCGACGCGGTGCGTGGCCTCGCGGCGCTGGGCTTCGCCGGAGCGAACGTCACCATTCCTCACAAGACGGCCGTTCTCGAGCACTGCGACGTCGTCGACGACGTGGCCCGCCGAGCGGCCTCGGTGAACACGCTCGTGATCGAGGACGGCAAGGTCCATGGGTCGAGCACCGACGGCCTCGCCGTCAGCGCCGTGCTGGACGGGAGCGGAGCAGACGTGCTCCTCGTCGGCGCGGGCGGCGCCGCCCGGGCGGTGGCATGCGCCTTCGTCGAGGCCGGCGCGGAGAGCATGGCCGTCTCGGCGAGGCGTCCGGAGGGAGCGGAGCTCCTCGTCGCGCACCTCCGCGCGACCTTCACAGGCGTGGAGGCCCGGGCGGTGGCGTGGCCACCCGACCCCGACACGGCGACGCTCCTGGTCAACGCGACACCCGTGAAGGAGGAGCTGGTCGTGACGCCACGGCCACACCACGACGTCGTCGACCTCGCCTACCTGGCGGACGGGCGGGCAACCGCCCTCGTCGCGGCTGCCCGAGCCTCAGGCTGCGCGCGGGTCGTCGACGGGCTCGAGGTGCTCGTCCGCCAAGGCGCCGCCTCCTTCGAGCGCTGGACGGGTATCCCGGCGCCGCTCGACGTCATGCGCGACGCGATCACGCAAACCCGGTGAGAGCGGCCGAGCGCCGGTCGGCCTCGACGATGCTACGTCGGGCGGGTCGCCGCCCGGGCCCGGGGCCAGGGTCAGCGAAGCCACCGTCTAGTCTTTTCCCGTGACGCTCACGCTCACCACCGCAGGGGAGTCGCACGGGCCCGCGCTCGTGGCGATCGTCGCCGGTCTGCCGGCGGGCCTCGTGCTCTCGAAGGAGGCGATCGACCACGATCTCTGGCGGCGCCAGCAGGGCTACGGCCGCAGTCCGCGGCAGAAGCTCGAGTCGGACACGGTCGAGGTTCTGACCGGGCTCCGCCAGGGCCGCACGCTCGGGACGCCGCTGACGCTCGTCGTGAAAAACCGCGACCACAGGAACTGGACATGGGGCATGAGCCCGTGGCCGCCGGAGGGCGAGCCGGAGGGCAAGGGCGTCAAGGCCGTGACGTTGCCGCGACCCGGTCACGCCGACCTGGCCGGCGTGATGAAGTACGACCTCCCCGACGTGCGCGACGCGCTCGAGCGCGCGAGCGCGCGACATACCGCGGCGATCGTCGCCGCCGGCGCCGTGGCGGGGGCGCTGCTCGCGGAGATCGACGTCAGCGTCGAGGCGCGGACGCTCGAGGTCGGCGGCGCACAGGGCGAGCCGCAGATCAAGGCGGCCATCGACGCCGCACGGAAGGATCGCGACACGCTCGGCGGCGTGGTCGAGGTACGCGTCTGCGGGGTCCCGCCCGGACTCGGGTCGTACGCAACGAAGGAGGAGCGGCTGGACGCGCGCCTCGCCTGGACGCTGATGGGCATCCAGGCCGTGAAGTCGGTCGAGGTTGGCGACGGCCTCTCGCTCGCGTCGCTCCGCGGCTCGGCCGCCCACGACGAGCTGTTCCGGGGCAAGCACGGCTTCTACCGCGAGACGAACCGCGCGGGAGGGCTGGAGGCGGGCATCACGAACGGCGAGGACGTCGTCGTGCGCGCGGCGATGAAGCCTCTGCCCACGTTGATGCGGCCGCTTCGCTCCGTGGACATCGACACGCTGGAGCCCGCGCAGGCCCTGGTGGAGCGCTCGGACGTCAGCGCCGTCGAGGCGCTCGCCGTGGTCGCCGAGGCCTGTGTCGCCTTCGAGATCGCGCGCGCTGCGCGAGACAAGTTCGGCGGCGATGCTATCGGCGACTTCCTCGCCGCTCACCGAGCCTACCTGGCGCGCATCGACTGGTCGCCGCGACCGGCGCCGGCCGCGTCGTGAGACTCGAGCTGGTCACACCCGCCGTCGCGCGACCACGCGGCGCCGGCTCGGCGGCCGTGCTCAGCCGCGCTCGGCTGCCCGGCTCCGTTCTGAGCCGCGCCTGGCTACCCGGCTCCGCGCGGCAGGACAGCTCTACCCGGCAGTCTCGACCGTCGCAGCCCCCACCCAGGGTGGGGGGCCCACGAACCCGCCCCCGGAGGGTACCGAGCGTGTTGTCGCGAGTCTGTACCGGATCGCGTCGAGTGCGCAACGAATCCGTGCCGGGCCATGCACGGGGCGCCGGTCGTGGTCGAGCCGCCGCGCCGTGGCAGACCGAGAGCGAAGCGCCGTGAGCGGTCTGGTCGCGCCGCCCGCCCTGGCCGAGGCGCCTGCGTGAACGCGACAGGCAGGCACATCGCTCTCATCGGTTTCATGGGAGCCGGGAAGACGACCACCGGCGCGGCGCTCGCGCGTCTGCTCGAGCGGCCCTTCATAGACGTGGACGACGAGCTCGAGCGCCGGCAGGGCGCGACGATCAGCCAGCTGTTCGACCAGCGGGGCGAGCTCTGGTTCCGGACCGCCGAGGCCGAGCTGACGCGGGAGCTGCTCGATCGGCTTGAGCCGGCCGTGCTCGCTCTCGGCGGCGGCGCGGTCATGCGCGCCGAGAGCCGGGAGGCGCTCGCGCGCCGCGCCTTCACCGTCCTGCTGGCCATCGACCCTGACGAGGCGTGGGCCCGCGCGAGTGCCACGAATCGCCCGCTGGCGCAGGACGAGGAGCGCTTCCGCTCCCTCTACGCCGAGCGCCAGCCCGTCTATGGCGAGACGGCGGATGCCGTGGCCTCCGATCTCGAGGGCATCGTGCTCGCTCTCGCCGGCATCGTCGTCGAGGAGGGCTCGGTCGGGCGCCTGGACGAGCTCGTCCCGGGCGACGGCCCCGTCGCGCTCGTCGCGGACGAGCGGGTGCTCGACCTCCACCGGCCGCGCCTGGCCGATCGACTCGCGTCCGTCCATACCGTCCCATCCGGCGAGGCGGCCAAAGCCCTTGCCGTGTGCGAGCGCCTGTGGGGCGAGCTCCGCCTCGACCGTGGCGGCATTCTGGCCGCTCTCGGCGGCGGCACGACGACCGACGCCGCGGGCTTCGTCGCGGCCTGCTATCTGCGCGGCATCGCGTGGGTGCCGGTGCCTACGACCCTCGTCGGTCAGGTCGACGCCGGCATCGGCGGAAAGACAGCCATCAATCTCGAGCGGGGCAAGAACCTCGTCGGTGCTTTCCACGAGCCGGCGCGGGTCGTCATCGATCCGGACGTCCTCGAGACGCTGTCCGCGGAACAGCTGCGCGAAGGGATGGCGGAGGTCGTGAAGACAGGGCTGCTCGCGGGCCGGGAGCTCTGGCGGCTGCCCCGTTCAGAGGTCGTCCGGGCATGCGCCGCCTTCAAGGCCGCGGTCTGCCTCGCCGACCCGACCGAGCGCGGCCGGCGGGCGATTCTCAACCTGGGCCACACCTTCGCGCACGCGCTCGAAGCAGCCGGTGGCTACAGCGGACCGACGCACGGCGAGGCGGTCGCGCTCGGGCTGCGGGCCGCGCTCCGGCTCTCGGTCCGCCATCTCGGCCTGGACCGCGCGGTGCTCGAGGAGCTCGAGGCCGTGCTCCCAGCCGAGCCCGCGAGGGTCGACCTGGACGTAGCCTGGAACGCGATGTCGTACGACAAGAAGGCGCGTAGGGGCCGCCCGCGGCTCGTGCTGTTGCGGGCGCCCGGCGAGCCGATGTTCGGGATCGAGCTCCCCGAGAGCGAGATTCGCGAGGCGCTCGCCGCCCTGGTGGCCGCATAGACTCAGCCCGTGCGGATCGCGGTGCTCAACGGCGCCAACCTCGACGCTCTCGCCTACCGCGACCCGTCGCTCTACGGCGGTCTGTCCTACCAGGAGCTCGACACGCGGGTGTACGAGTGGGCTCGTGCTCTCGACCTTTCCGTCCGTTGCTTCCAGACCAACCACGAAGGCGCGTACATCGACTGGTGCCACGAGGCGCGGAGCTGGGCGGACGGGGTGGTGGCGAACCCGGGCGCGTGGACGCACTACAGCTATGCGATCCGGGACGCGCTCGAGCTCTTCGCCTGCCCGATCGTCGAGGTCCACCTGTCGAACGTCGAGGAGCGCGAGGAGTGGCGCCGCCACTCCGTGATCGCCGATGTCGTGTCCCACCGCGTCATCGGCGAGGGGCCTGACGGGTACCGGACGGCGCTCCAGTGGCTCGCGAGGCACCGCGAGTGAGCCCACGGCTCGGGCAGCTCCAGGAGCTCGTCGCCGAGCTCGAGGCAGAAGCGCTGCTCGTCACGAACGCGACGAACGTGCTCTACCTGACGGGATTCGCGAGCTCGAACGCGGCCGTCCTCGCCAGCGCGGATCACCTCTGGCTCCTGACCGACGGACGCTATGTCGAGTCCGCTCGCGGAGTGGAAGGGGTGGAGGTCGTTCGCGCGGAGCGCGATCTCTACGGCGATCTGGGCCGGCGGCTACCGGCGCTGGCCGGCGGACCCGTCGCCTTCGAGGCGGAGCACGTGACGGTCGCCCAGCACGGGCGGCTCTCGGCGGAGGGGGCGACACTCGTGCAGACGCGGAAGGTGGTCGAGCGCCTCCGCGCCGTGAAGGAGGGGCCTGAGCTCGACGCCGTCCGCCGCTCGACCCGGCTGCTGAACGATGCCTTCGAGGGTCTCGCCGGCGAGCGTGTCGTCGGCCGAACGGAGGCGGAGCTCGCGTGGTGGATGGAACGGGCGATCCGGGAGTTGGGAGCCGAGGGCGTCAGCTTCCAGCCGATCGTTGCGAGCGGCCCGAACGCGGCGCTCCCGCACCATCACCCCGGCGACCGAGTCGTGGGCCCGGACGAGACGCTGCTCGTGGACGCGGGTGCGCGCGTCGACGGCTACTGCTCCGACTGCACACGGACGTTTGCCACGGGCGAGTTGCCTTCGGACCTGGCCCGCGCCTACGAGGTATGCCTCGACGCGCAACGGCGCTCGGTCGACGGTGTCGTGCCCGGCAAGAGCGGGGTGGAGGTCGACGCGATCGCGCGAGCGCTCCTGCGCGAGCAGGGGTACGAGGTGATGCACGGGCTCGGCCACGCGGTCGGTCTCGAGATCCACGAGGATCCCCGGCTTTCGGAGACGTCGACCGACACGCTGGCGACAGGCAACGTCGTCACCGTCGAGCCGGGCGTCTACCTGCCGGGAGCCGGTGGCGTACGGATCGAGGACCTCGTGATCGTCGGCGAGGCGGGGCCGGAGGTGTTGACCGCCTTCACGAAGGAGCTCGTCGTCCTGAGCTAGGACCGTCGTCCCGGTCCGGTGCGATGGAGCGCCCCCTGGCGCGGCAGGGCGAGGCACCCGGTGCGAGGATCGGGGAGTCGACCATCTACAATCCTCGCGTGGCCGAGACCATCTCCACCGCGCAGTTCAAGACGGGCATGCACATCGAGCTCGATAGTCAGACGTGGAAGATCGTCGATTTCCAGCACGTGAAGCCAGGCAAGGGTGGCGCGTTCGTCCGGACGAAGCTGAAGAACGCTCAGAGCGGCGCCGTCGTGGAGAAGACCTTCCGCGCCGGCGAGAAGATGCCGCGAGTCCACACCGAGACGAAGAGCGTCCAGTACCTCTACGACGCCGGTGACGAGGTCGTGTTCATGGACCAGGAGTCGTACGAGCAGATCTCCTTCCCGCGGCGGGAACTCGAGGAGGCGCTGACGTTCCTCCAACCGTCCAGCTCGGTGCTCCTGCTCACGCTGGACGGCCGCCCGTCGGGGATCGAGCTGCCGGCGTCGGTCGAGCTCGCCGTCGTCGAGACGGAGCCTGGTGTCAAGGGCGACACCGTCTCGAACGTGACCAAGCCGGCGACGCTCGAGACGGGTGCGGTCGTCCAGGTGCCGCTCTTCGTCAACGTCGGCGACAGGATCAAAGTGGACACCCGGGAGCACCGCTACATCTCCCGGGCCTAGCGTCCGGTGATCGAGCTCTGGGACACGACGCTCCGGCTCCTCTCGCAGGAGCCGCTGGCCCGGCACGTCAGCACGGCGCGCCTGCTGGAGCTTGCCTCGGTGCTCGACCGCGCCGGCTTCGCCTGCCTGGAGATCTCGGGCGGCGGGTGCTTCGACTGGGCTGTCACCCGCGGCGTCGAGAGCCCGTGGGAGCGAATCCGCGGGATAGCGGCCCGCTGCTCGACCCCGCTCGGCATGGCTCTGCGGGGCCGCTTCCTGGTCGGCTCTCGACCGCTCGATGCCGATCTCGTCCGGCGCTTCGTCCGAAGCGCGGCCGACAGCGGGGTGGACGTCTTCCGCATCCACGATCCTCTGAACGACGTCGCCGGCCTCGTCGACGCCGCCGCGGCGGTGCGCGAGGCGGGCAAGGATCTGGTCATCGGGCTCGTGCACAACCCGGGCCCGGAGGGCGAGGACGCCGAGCTGGTCGAGCGGGCCGCGCGGGCGCCCGAGCTAGGAGCGTCACGCGTCGTCGTCGAGGACCCCGCCGGCTCGCTGGACGCGGCGCATGCGCGGTCGGTGGTCGAGCGGGTGCGCGCCGCGTCCGGCCTGCCCGTCGGGCTCTACTGCCAGGGCGCCGCCGGCCGGGCACTCTCGGCCGCGCTCGAGGGCGCCCGCGGCGGAGGATCGCCGGTCGCGTGCACGATCTACCCGGTCGCGATCACGCTCTACCGGCCCTCCGCGGAGGCGCTGGCCCAGTCGCTCGGCGGTATCGGCCTGTCTGCCGGTGTCGACGTGTCGACGCTCTGGGAAGCATGCGAGCTCGTCGACGAGGAGCTCGGCGACATGCCCGTTCCGCCGCTGTCCCCCCGAGACGCCGTTCGCGCCGCCGAGCATGGACTGTCGGCCGGGCTCGTCGCCCAGCTCGACGACCGGCTGCGCTCGTTCAGCCAGGCCGATCGGCTCGACGAGGTGCTCGACGAGCTGGCGCGCGTACGAACCGAGTGCGGCTGGCCCCCGCTCAACGAGCCCGTCGGCGGCATGCTCGGTTCGCAGGCGCTGCTCCACGTTCTTTCGGCCCAGCGCTGGCAGGCCGTCGTCGACGAAGTGCGGCTGCTCGTGGCGGGCGTGTACGGCGTGCCCCCGCGGCCCGTCGATCCGATCGTCCGGCGGGCGGTCGAGCTGCTCGGCGACGAGGGGCTCCCTGCCGAGGCGCCGCCGCGTCTCGAGCTGGTGCGGGAGGCTGCCGCCGGCCTGGCGACGAGCGAGGAAGAACTGCTCCTGATCGCGCTGTTCGGGGACGAAGCCGAGCCGCTCCTGCGGACGATCCGTGCCCGTGCGCGTGGTGAGGAGCTGGCCGGCCGGGGGGTGGGCGAGACCCAGGCGGGCCGGGTTCGCGAGCTGGTCGATCTGGTGCAGGAGTCGGGCATCGGTGAGGTGACGATCGAGGAAGGCGAGCTGCGGATCACCGTGCGGCGCGGCGAGGAGCCTCCTTCGACGCTGCAGGCCGTCGAGCAGCTGGTGCCGGAGGACGTCGGTCTCGGGGAGCCCGCCGGCGAGCTCCCGGTTCGCAACGGCCTCGTACGCGTGGAGTCGCCGATGGTGGGCGTCTTCTACCGTGCTGCGGATCCGGCGACGCCCCCGTTCGTGGACGTCGGGGACACGGTGGAGAACGGCCAGACGCTCTGCCTGCTCGAGGCGATGAAGCTCTTCAACGAGGTGAAGGCGGAGATCGACGCAGTCGTCCGCGCCATCCACGTCGAGAACGCGGCGCCGGTCGAGTACGGCCAGCTGCTCTTCGAGCTCGAGCCGATCGACGCAGGCCCACCCGCCGGGCTGTAGGCCATGGCCCGGGAGGAGACGACCGTTTGCCGCGCGACCCGGGGCCGGCCGCTTGCCTCCCTCCGGCTTGAGCCTATCGCCGAGACTCGCGCGTGTGTGTCACGGATCGTGACGAAAGCGTGGCGGTGTCTGCACGGCGGGCTGCCGGAACAGTGCCTGGAATGAGCGGACGGCGGGCGGCGCGCCGCCAGGCTCTGTTTCTCCTCTACCAGTGGGACCTCACCGGTCAGCAGCTGGCCTCGCTCTACGAGGGCGACGTCGATCCGTTCGGGCGCCGGCTCGCCGAGGAGGTCATCGCGCGGGCGCCGGACCTCGACGCGCGGATCACGGCCGCCGCCCGCGACTGGACCGCCGACCGGCTCGGCGTGGTGGAGCGGAACGTCCTGCGGATCGCGATCACGGAGCTCGACCGCGGCGAGGTGCCGCTCGAGGTCGCCATCGACGAAGCCGTCCGGCTCGCGAAACGCTATGCGTCGGCGGATGCCGCCGCGCTCGTCAACGGCATCCTCGCCCGCATCGCGCGCGAGGCCGCGTGAGAATGGTCCGATGAGCGCGACGCCACCATCCCCGGAGCAGCCGGAGACCGACGCGGAGACGACGGAGCGCTTGCGCGTGCTGCTCGACAGGCTCGAAGCCGTGCGCGGCCGGCTCGAGCAGGCCGAGAACGCCGAGCAGGCGGTCGACCTGCTGCAGGAGCTCGCCGACCTTGCCAGGGAGACCCAGGCCGAGATCGAGCGCGCGCGCGGCGGGAGCGAGCCGGGAGGCGGCCGTGCATGACATCGACGAGTTGCGGAAGCTCGCCGACGACTACCTCGGCAAGCTCCCTCTCTGTGCGGACCTCGGCCGCCTCGAGGAGGCGCTGCGCTACTCGCTCCTCGGCGGCGGCAAGCGCATCCGCCCCGTGCTGTGCCTCGCGACCGGTGAGGCGCTCGGCCGCTCAGCGGACGAGCTCCTCCCAGCGGCCTGCTCGCTCGAGCTCGTGCACACGTTCAGCCTCGTGCACGACGACCTCCCGGCCCTCGACGACGACGATCTACGGCGCGGCCAGCCGAGCGCGCACGTGCGCTTCGGGGAGGCTGTCGCGATCCTTTCCGGCGATGCGCTCCTCACGGAGGCGTTCCGGCTGATCCTCGCGTACCCGTCGCCGGGGCCGGCGCGGGAGCTTGCCGCGGCGACCCTCGGGATGATCGGCGGGCAGTACGTCGACATCACGACGAACGGGACCCTCGACCGCGACGAGCTCGTGGCGCTCCACCGCCTGAAGACAGGGAAGCTCCTCGCCGCCTGCGTCGGGTGCGCGCTCGCGGTGGCCGACGTGGCGGAGGCCGAGCGGGAGCGGTGGCGCCGCTTCGCCGACGAGGTCGGCCTGCTCTTCCAGATCGTCGACGACATCCTCGACGCCACCGGCACCGCAGAGGAGCTCGGGAAGACGCCGGGCAAGGACGCGGTCGCGGGCAAGGCAACCTACGTCTCGCTCCACGGCCTCGCCCGGGCGCGGGAGCTGGCCGACGAGACCCGGAGCCGCGTCGAGGGCGCGCTCGCCGGGCTCGACGCGGACACGACGATGCTCACGGAGCTCGTGGCGACGATCCGCGAGCGCCGGGCCTAGATGGCTGATTGCACGTGCGCTTCGCGAGCCCGGCGCTTGCCGAGGCGTCCAGCCCTCCCGCGCGCGCCAGCCTCGCGTCCCAGAGCGGCCAGCTGACGCCCCGGCGTGGGCGGATCTCGTTGAATCAACCATCCAGACGCCGTCACCTCACGGCGGAAGGATCGCCGCCAGGTCCCACACCCGTGGGCTCGCGGCGGTCAGCCGGAGCAGGACTCCCGGTTTGGACGTTCGGTCCTCGGCGAAGCGGCGTCCGTCGGACGCTCCGAGATACCGCCCCGCGATGGCCGCCCGGGCCGAGGTGACGTCACCCTCGATCAGCTCGGCGGTGCCATGGGCCTCGATGCCGCGAAACGGTCGCACGGCCTCGAAGACGAGGAGCGCACACCGCGGATCGCGCCTCAGGTGGCGCAGCTTCACGTCACCTTCGGCGATCACGAGCTCGAAGGCGGCGTCCGCGAAGCGAAACCAGACCGGCGTGACGAGCGCGCTTCCGTCCGTCCTGTACGTCGTGAGCACGGCAGGAGCGGGAGCCTCGAGCAGCGAGCGCACGGACTCGAACCAACCCTCGGCGGCGGGGGCCGGATCGCGGTCGACCATTTCGCGAGATCGTAGCCGCGAGCCCCGCGGCAGAACCGAGCCGGAGACGCGGCGATGGTAGGCAGTCGGCACGAAATCGTGCCGCTCTCGCGCGGACCCGGAGGGCGGCGGCCGGCCCGGCCGTCCGGCCCGTCGTTAAGCTTCCCAAGGGTGAAGAAGCGGCTGGACGTGCTGCTCGTCGAGCGCGGCCTGGCCGTGTCGCGGTCGCAGGCCCAGGCCCTCGTGCTCGCCGGACGCGTCAGGGGCCAGGACAAGGCCGGCTCGCTGCTCGACGAGGAGGCACGGCTGGAGGTCACACAGCCGCCCCGCTTCGTCTCCCGCGGAGGCGAGAAGCTCGCCCATGCGCTCGCCACGTTCTCGGTCGACGTCGCGGGCGAGGAATGCCTCGATGTCGGCGCCTCGACCGGCGGGTTCACGGACTGCCTCCTCCAGGCCGGCGCCGCCCGGGTCTGCGCGCTCGACGTCGGCCGCGGTCAGCTCCACGAGCGCCTCCTCAGAGACGATCGAGTCTCGGTGCACGAGCGCGTGAACGCGCGCCTGCTCGTGTGCACAGACCTCCCGTTCCAGCCGACCTTCGTGACCTGCGACGTATCCTTCATCAGCCTCCGTGCCGCCCTGCCGCCCGTCCTCGTCTGCGCATCTCCGGCGTTTCGCGCCCTCGTGCTCGTGAAGCCCCAGTTCGAGGCCGGGAGGGCCGATGCCGGCCGGGGGGTCGTCCGGGAACCGGCGGTCCACCGGCGCGTGCTGCGCGAGCTCGCGCGCGCGTCGCAGGAATGGGGCCCGGACGGCTGCCGGGTCGCAGGCATCTGCGACTCCGGGCTCCCGGGGCCGAAGGGCAACCGCGAGTTCTTCCTCTACCTGCTCGGAGGGCAGCAGCCGGCGCACGCCGACGAGCTCGACGGCCGGATCGACGCGGTGGTCAAGGCATGAGACGTCCTCGGTTGGCATCGAACGCCCGCGCGTTCCTCGGCGAGGAGCGCGCGTGAGCGTGGCGGCTGTCGTGCGGCGGGCTGCCATCGTCCCGCATGGGCGGGCCGAGGTGATCGACGATGCGCTCGAGCGCCTCCATGCGGCGGCAGCCACCGCCGGCGTGGAGCTCGTTCCGGACGAGGACCCGGAGGGCATCGACCTCGCCGTCGCGCTCGGAGGCGACGGCACGATGCTGCGTGCGCTCCACCGCTTCCTCGGCGCTGGAGTACCGGTCATCGGCGTCAACTTCGGCCGTATCGGCTTCCTGACGAGCATCGCCGCCGACGATCTGGAGAATGGCCTCGCGCGCGCCTTCGCAGGCGACTACAAGGTGGTCGAGCTCGCGACGATCGCGGCGTCGGTGGGCGGCCGCCCGCACGGGGCCGTGAACGACGTCGTCGCGACGAGCTCCACGCCCGGCCGTATGGTCGAGCTCGGTGCCTCGCTCGCCGGCGAGAGCCTCGGCGTGACCGCCTGCGACGGCATGATCTGCTCGACGCCGTCCGGCTCCACCGCCTACAACCTCTCGAGTGGCGGCCCGGTCATCATGCGCGGCCTTGACGCGATGGCGGTGACGTATGTCGCCCCGCACTCGCTGCACATCCGGACGCTCGTCGTCCCGCCCGGCCTCGGCATGGAGGTGACGAACCGGACGCCTGACGTCGCGGTCACCGTGCTCGTCGACGGCCAGGCGGTGACCGAGCTCGAGCCCGGGCAGGCGCTCTCCGTGGACGTGGGCACCGACAAGGCGCTGCTCGGTCTCCTCCCCGAGGTCACGTTCTTCAGCCGCTACCGCGACGTGTTCCTCGAGCAACGCTGACTCCTGTGCTGCGCCGCCTGCGCATCGAGAACCTCGTTCTGATCCAGGAGGCGGAGGTCGAGCTCGCGCCCGGACTCAACGTCGTCACGGGAGAGACGGGGGCGGGCAAGACCATCCTCGCGCACGCCGTCGGATTGCTGCTCGGCGCGCGGGGCGACGTGTCCTACGTCGGGCCCGCCGGCGCCGAGGCGTACGTCGAGGCCGAGCTCGATCTCCCCGCCGGCCTGCTCGCGGAGGAGGCCTTCGACGCCGTCGCCGAGCTCGCGCCGGCCGACGAGCCGGGCCTCGCGGTGGCGCGCCGGATCTTCGGCGACGGTCGAAGCCGCGCGTACGCGTGGGGGCGGGCGCTCGCGCGGGAGGACGCCGCCGCGCTGGTAGAGCGCCTCGTCGCCATGTCGGGCCAGTTCGAGCAGCGCCGGCTGGCGCGCCCGGCACACCAGCTCGACCTGCTCGACGCCTTCGCGGGCGACGACCAGCTTCGCCGACGTGGCGACGCGGTGACAGCCTGGCGCAGGCTCCGGGACGCACGCCGCCGCCTCGAGGAGCTGGCGCGCGACGCGGGCGACCGCGAGGGCCGTGCGATCGAGCTGCGGGCGCTCCTGGCCGCCTGCGAGGGCCTCGCTCCCGACGCCGAGGAGACGCTGCGCGCCGAGCGCGAGCTCGTGCGCAACGCGGCCGCGCTAGCAGCGGCAGCGGTGGAGGCGGCCGAGACGCTGGCACCTGACCTCGGCGACGCCGACGGAGCTGCCGACCTCGCGGCGCGGGCCGAGCGCGCGCTCCGGCCCACCGCGGAGGTCGCGCCCGAGCTTGCGGTGACCGCGGCGGAGATCGCGGACGCGGGCCAGCGGCTGCGCGACAGCGCTTCCCAGCTGCGGGCCTTCCTCGCAACGCTCGACGCCGAGCCCGGGCGGCTCGATGCGATCGAGGGTGCGCTCGAGCGCATCGCGGACACGAAGCGGCGCTTCCGGGTCGCGAGCCTCGCCGACCTCATCGCGCTGGCCGGCTCGGCGCGGGACGAGCTCGAGGCGCTCGAGGCCGGGGTCGACCCGCTTGCGCGCGCCGAGACGGCGGTTACGGATGCGGCGGCCGCCTACGGCTCGCTCGCCGAGCAGCTCCGCGTTGCCCGCGAGGCCGCGGCGGGGCCGTTCGCGCGCGCCGTCCGCGAGGAGCTGGCCGCGCTCGGGCTCGGCGAGGGCGAGCTCGGCGTCGAGCTCTCGCCCCGAGACAGCGGCCCCACAGGCGCGGATGCGGTCGATCTGAGCATCCGGGCGAACGCGGGCCTGCCGCTCGCCCCGATCGCGTCGACGGCATCGGGCGGCGAGCTGTCGAGGATCGCGCTCGCCCTACGGATAGCCGCCCACCAGCAGGGAGGCGAGCCGACAATCGTGTTCGACGAGATCGACGCGGGCATCGGCGGCAGGACGGCGCACGCGGTCGCCGACGCGCTCGCCCGGCTCGCATCGCTCTCGCAGGTCATCGTGATCACGCACCTGCCGCAGATCGCGAGCGTCGCCGACCGACACTTCCGGGTCGACAAGGTGCAGGGCGACCCGACGAGGACGCGCATCCAGCTCCTCGACGAGGAGGAGCGGCGCGAAGAGCTCGAGCGCATGCTCGGCGGGCGCGAGTTCGTCACCCAGCTCGAGACCGTCGGCGCGACGGCGGGCGCGAAGGGCGTCGCGGCGGGATCGAAGCCTGCCCGGCGGGCCAAGGACAGCCGCTGATGGCCCTCGGCGAGTTCCACGGGACTGCACGCCTGGACCGCCGTACGAAGCGTCTCGTCAAGCGGCTTGGCCCCGACGACATCGCGATCATCGACCACGCCGAGCTCGACCGCGTCTCCGCCGAGGAGCTCGTCGAGTCGGGCGTCCGCGTCGTCGTGAACGTGGCGCCCTCCGTCTCGAGCCGCTTCCCGAACCCGGGGCCGCTCGAGCTCGTGCGCAGCGGCGTCTGCCTGATCGACGCACCGGGGGTTCCGCTCTTCGAGCAGCTTCGCGAAGGCGACTTGCTGGCTGTGCGCGGGTCGACGTTGTTCCTGAACGGCACGCGCCTCGCGACAGGCCACGAGCTCACGACGGCCGAGCTCGAGGACGTCCTCAGCGAGCAGCAGGGCCGCGTGACGGAGGCGCTCGAGTCGTTCGCGGACAACACGATGCGCTACCTGCGGGAGGAGGGGCAGCTGCTCACGGAGGGCATCCAGCTCCCGCAGCTGCGGACTCGCTTTCGGGACCGGCATGCGCTCGTCGTCGCCCGAGGGCCCGGCTACAAGAAGGATCTCGCGATCGTCCGCCACTACATTCGCGAGTTCAAGCCTGTCCTCGTTGCCGTGGACGGCGGCGCGGACGCGCTGCTCGACGCCGGCTACCGGCCTGAGCTCATCGTGGGCGACATGGACTCCGTCTCCGACGGGGCGCTCACCTGCGGGGCCGAGCTCGTCGTCCATGCGTACGAGGACGGCCGCGCGCCCGGCCGCGCCCGCCTCGACCGGCTCGGCCTCGCGTCGGTAGCCGTCGCGACACCCGGGATCAGCGAGGACCTGGCGATGCTGCTCGCCTACGAGAAGGGCGCCGATCTCATCGTCGCCGTGGGCACGCGCTTCAACCTCGTCGAGTTCCTCGAGCGCAACCGGGCCGGCATGTCGTCGACGTTCCTGACCCGGCTGAAGGTGGGCGAGATCCTCGTCGACGCGCGGGGCGTCTCCCGCCTGTTCCGCCAGCGGGCGGGCCTCTGGCCCCTCGTCGCCTTCGGCGTCGCCGCGCTCGGGGTCGTCGTGGCGGCGATCGCGAGCTCACCCGGGCTGCGGGACTTCATCTCCGCCCTCGTCGACTGGTTCCTCACTCTCGTCGGCGTCGAATGAGGGTCGTGGCGCGCGCGTTGCTCCTCGCGCCGCCGGAGGACGTCTGGCGGCTCCTCGCCGAGCCGTACCACCTGCCGGACTGGTGGCCCGGCTACCAGGGCGTCGAGCCTGACCGGCGCGGGCTCTCGGCGGGCGCGCGCTGGCGGGTGGTGCGCGGGCCCACGGGCGGGTCGGCAAGCGGTCTTCTGCGGCGCCCGGGAGGCGTGGGGACGCTCGTGATCGGCGATGTCGTCGAGGGCGGCCTGGTCGCGTGGCACGACGTCGAGCAGCGGATCGACGTGCGAGTGGCGATCCAGCCGGCCGCCGCGCGCCGTACGGAGGTGGAGGTCACGCTCGAGGCTCCCGGCTGGCGTGTCGTCGTCGAGGGGCTGCGGCCCGTGCCGAACAAGGCGGCCCGCCGCCTCTACGACCTCTGCCAGACCGCCGCCGACCTTTAACGTGGGGGAACCCATGGTTCCCCCACGGACCCCCTCCTTGACTGTCCACGCGTTTCTCGCGGCGAGGCGTCGCCCGGCGAAGCCCGGGGACGCCGAAACGACCGAACGCCTTCACCAACGATGTCACGGGCTCCCGCTTCCACGGCGGCAGGAACAATGTTGGTCAGCGCCACGACTCCTCGTGACCACGAAAGGCTAGCCCCGCGTGTTCGATCTCCGTTACCACGTCGCCTCGCTCGCTGCGGTCTTCGTCGCCCTCGCGGTCGGCATCGTGATCGGCGTTGCCATCGCCGGCGGCGGCAACCTCGAGGAGACGACAGCGGACATCGAGCAGGCCGAGCTGGACGACCTCAACCGCCAGCTCGAGGAGGCCCAGGGACGGGGCGACACGCTGGAGGAGCAGAACGAGGCCGTGCGCAGGCTCATGGACGAGACGTACGAGCCGATCATGGCCGGGCGGCTCGCGGAGAAGCGCATCGCGGTCGTGTACCTCGGAGAGAGCGACGCGGGCCTCGACGACGACGTCGACCGAACGCTCGAGGACGCCGGCCTTTCGGCGCCGGCGAACGTCACCGCGCTCGCGCTCCCCATCGACGTCGACCGAATCGCCAGCCGGCTCGCCTCCGTGCCCGAGCTCGCGGACTTCGCAGGCTCGTCGAACCTGGAGCCGCTCGGCGAGGCGCTCGGCCTCGAGTTCGCGGCCGGCGGGGACCGGCCCTTGTGGGACGAGCTCCAGGGCGACCTCGCGGCGCAGACGATCGGCGGCATCCTCGAGCCCCTCGACAGCGTGATTCTCGTGCGCTCGTGGCGGCCGGTCGAGAGCGAGAGCCCAATCGAGACCGAGCGCAACGAGCAGACGGAGGCTCTCATCCGCGGCTTCGTCGCCGGCCTCGTCGATGCCGAGATCGTCGTCGTCGGGGTCGAGGGGCAGGGCGCGAGGGACGAGGAGTCCGCCATCGAGCTGTTCAAGAGCCTGGACGTGTCGAGCGTCGACGACGTCGACACCGTGCCCGGTCGCGTGGCCCTCGCGCTCCTGCTCTCCGGCGGGGAGCCGGGTCACTACGGCGTGGACGAGGAGCGGATCGTTCCGCAGCTCGTGCTCACGCCGGCCGAGACCGACGTCGTGTCGGCCTAGCGAGCGCGCCGTCCGTGCAAGCCCACCCGGGACCAGCCGATGGGCGCCCGCGCCCCTAGACTCGCCGTCCTCGTCGCTGCTCGCGACGAGGAGGGCACGATCGGTTCGCTGGTCGGGCGTCTCCGAGCTGCCTTCCCGGACGGCGAGGTCGTGGTGGCCGATGACGGCTCTCGCGACCGGACGGCCGAGCGCGCGCGCGCAGCGGGCGCGATGGTCGTGACGGGCCCACGCCTCGGCAAGGGCGAGGCGCTCACCGCCGCGGAGCGGGTCGCACCGCCAGGGCCACTGCTGCTCTGCGACGCGGACCTCCACGGCGACCTGCGACCGCTGGTCGAGTCGGGCTGCGACCTTGCCGTCGCGGCGTTCGCACGGTCGGAGGGCGGCGGCTTCGGGATCGCGAAGCACGCCGCCCGGATCCTCGCGCAGGCGAGGACTGGACGCTTGCTGGCGGAGCCGCTGTCGGGCCAGCGCTACCTGAGCGAGCGAGCGCGCGCGGCCTGCTTCCCGCTGGCGCGCGGCTTCGGCTGCGAGGTGCGGATGACGATCGATGCGTTGAAGGCCGGGCTCGACGTCCGCGAAATCGAGCTCGACCTCCGCCACCGCGCGACCGGCCGGGACGCGGCAGGCTTCGCCCATCGCGGCCGCCAGCTCGTCGAGGCCCTCGCCGCCGCCGGCCCGCTCGCGCTCAACCACCGGGGCAACCGTCTCCCCGTGCTCGGCTTCCTGGTGCCGCTCGCAGGAGTCGGCGCGCCGCGGCGCGTCCAGGCCTGCATCGCCGTCGTGGCCGCGGTCGGCCTGCTCGACGATCTCTACTCCGGCCCCGAGCGCGGCTGGCGCGCCCATCTCGCGTCCGGCACGACGACCGGCGTTCTCAAGCTGGCGGCGATCCCGCTCGCGGGCGCGCTCGCGACTCGCTCGCTCTCGGGGGGAGTCGTCGTGGGACTCGCGGCGAACAGCCTCAACCAGCTCGACACGAAGCCGGGGAGGGCGCTCAAGGCGTTCCTCGCGGCTCAGCTCGTCTTGCACCGTTCCGGATACGGCGGCTTCGCGGGAGGAGCCGTCATGCTCGTTCCCTACGATCTGCGCGAGCAGATGATGCTGGGCGACGCGGGATCGAATGCGCTTGGGGCCGTGCTAGGCTTGGAGTCCGTGGTGTCGGACACGCGGGGTAGGCGCATTGCGACCATCGCGGCTCTCGCCGGCATCAACGTTCTCGGCGAGCGTGTCTCTCTCGGCGACTGGATCGAGCGGGCGCCGATCCTGTCCGCCATCGACCGCGCGGGGCGGGTCTGACCGTGGCGGAGGAGCACGGTCGGCGGACGAAGTACGTGTTCGTCACCGGGGGCGTCGCGTCGTCTCTCGGGAAGGGCATCACCGCCGCCTCGCTGGGAGCGTTGCTGAAAACGCGCGGCATGAAGGTGCAGGTCCAGAAGTTCGACCCGTACATCAACGTCGATCCGGGGACGATGAGCCCGTACCAGCACGGCGAGGTGTTCGTCACCGAGGACGGCGCCGAGACCGATCTCGACATCGGCCACTACGAGCGGTTCGTCGACGAGAACCTCTCCCGCAACGCAAACCACACGTCCGGGTCGATCTGGTACGCGGTCATCCGCAAGGAGCGAAAAGGGGAGTACCTCGGCTCGACCGTCCAGGTCATCCCGCATATCACGAACGAGATCAAGGACCGGATCAGACGCGTCGCGCAGGCCTCGGACGCCGACGTCGTCATCTCGGAGATCGGCGGCACCGTCGGCGACATCGAGTCGCTGCCGTTCCTCGAGGCGATCCGCCAGTTTCGGCGCGAAGAGGGGCCGGAGAACGTCGTCTACGTTCACGTGACGCTCGTGCCGTTCATCGAGGCGGCCGGAGAGCTGAAGACGAAGCCGACGCAGCACTCGGTGAACGAGCTGCGTCGCATCGGTATCCATCCGGACATCGTCGTCTGCCGCTCGAGCGACACGCTGTCGCACGACATCCGCGAGAAGATCGCCCTCTTCGCCGACATCGACACGAAGGCGGTGATCGCGAACGGCGACATCGAGGACGTGTACCTCGTGCCGCAGGCGCTCCACGAGGAGGGTCTCGACGCGCTCGTCTGCGAGATGCTCGCGCTCGGCTGCGACGCGGCCGACCTGTCGGAGTGGGAGCGCGCTCGCGCGGCGCATCCATGCCCGCAGCGGCGAGGTCGAGATCGCGCTCGTCGGCAAGTACGTCAAGGTCAAGGACGCCTACCTCTCCGTCGCCGAGGCGCTCAAGCACGCCGGCATCCACCACGAGACGGGCGTCCGGCTCTCCTGGGTGGAGGCGGAGGGGGCCGGCATCGACGAGGTGCGGGCACAGCTCGAGCACGCCGACGGAATCCTCGTGCCCGGTGGCTTCGGCGGCCGAGGGATCGAGGGGAAGGTGCTCGCCGCTCAGGTGGCCCGCGAGCAGGGAATCCCGTACCTCGGGATCTGCCTCGGCATGCAGATCGCGGTGATCGAGTTCGCACGCCATGTCTGCGGCCTGGACGGCGCCAACTCGAGCGAGTTCGATCCCGAGACTCCCTACCCGGTCATCGACCTGCTGCCCGACCAGCGAGACGTGGAGGACAAGGGCGCGACAATGCGCCTCGGCGCCCAGCCGGTCGATCTCGTCGAGGGGACGAGGACGTACGCCGCGTACGGCGAGAGTCCTATCTACGAGCGCCATCGCCACCGCTTCGAGGTGAACAACCACTTCCGCCCGCGGCTCGTCGACGCCGGCCTCGTCGTGTCCGGCACGTACCGCGAGGGACAGCTCGTCGAGGTGATCGAGGCGCCCGACCACCCGTGGTTCGTCGCAAGCCAGTTCCATCCCGAGTTCAAGTCACGACCGAACCGCCCCGCGCCGCTCTTCCGCGACTTCGTCGGCGCCGCTGTCGAGCGGGCCCGAGCGCGGGCCGGCGTCACCGCCGCGCGCGCACGGTAGCCGTACGAAGCCGTACGGGTCCGAGGGGACGTGGCAGGGCGGCCGGAACCGCTGATCGGCTCTATCCGCGGAGCGGACGGAGCACGTTTGCGGTACCTCGACTACGGCGGCGAGGGAGCCGCTGCGCTCCTCCTCCATGGCCTTTGCGGCGAGGCGACGGAGTGGGCGGCCACGGCTGCGTGGCTCCGCCGATCGTGCAGGGTGCTCGCGGTCGACCAGCGTGGTCACGGGGCGAGCGAGCGCACACCGGGGCGCTACGGGCGCGATGCGTACGTAGCCGACGCGACGGCTGCGATCGAGCAGCTGCAGCTGGCTCCCGTGGTCCTCGTCGGCCAGTCGATGGGCGGACTGAACGCGTACCTCGTAGCGGCCCGGCGCTCGGAGCTCGTGCGGGCGCTGGTCGTCGTCGAGGCCCAGGCGTCCACCAATCCGGAGGGCATGCGAGGGCTGCGCGACTGGCTGCGCAGGTTCCCGGTTCCGTTTCGCACCGCCGCGGCGGCGCGCGCTTTCCTGCAGGACGCCGGCTTTCCCGGCGAGTCGTGGCGGGAAGTCCTCGACGAGCGACCGGACGGGTGGTGGCCCAGGTTCGACGTCGAGGGCGCGATCGAGTCGAGCGAGGACATGGGCGAGCACGACTACTGGGCCGAGTGGCGGCAGATCCAGGTCCCGACGCTCGTCGTGGGCGGCGCGGACAGCGAGATGTCGCAGACGGAGCTCGGATCGATGGCGGCGTGCCTGCCGGCGGGACGCTATTCGCTCGTGGAAGGCGCGGGCCACAACCTGCACCTCGACCGGCCCGACGCCTGGCGCGCGGTGCTCGAAGAGTTCCTCGAGGAGCAGGACATCGCGGTTCGCCGTGCCGCAGGCGCATAAGATCCCCGGTCGTGGACACACTGTTCGCATCCGGGCCGCTGCCGCTCTTCCTCGAGCTCGCAGCCATGCCAAGTCCGTCGGGGAAGGAGAAGGCCGTCGCCGAGCGCGTGGCGGAGGAGGTGCGGAGCCTCGGCCTCGAGCCGCGCTTCGACGACACGGGTCCGCAGATCGACTCCGAGGCCGGGAACCTCTACGCCCGTCTCGAGCCGACCGCTACCGGGCTCCCAATCTTCTTCTGCGCACACGTCGACACGGTCGTCCCGACGGCGCCGATCGATCCGGTGGTCGAGGACGGGGTCGTGCGCAACGCGGCCGGGACGATCCTCGGCGCCGACAACAAGGCGGCGGTGGCCGTGATGCTCGAGGGCGTGCGCCGGGTCGTCGAGGAGGAGCGGCCCCACGCCGGCATCGAGCTCGTCTTCACGACCAGAGAGGAGACCGGCTGCCAGGGCGCGGGCGCGTTCGACGCGAGCGTGCTCGGCGCGCGCTGCGGCTTCGTCTACGACCATCAGGCGCCGATCGGCGAGGTCGTCGTCGCCGCACCCTTCCAGCGCACGATCGACGTCGTCTTCCGCGGCAGGGCCGCCCACGCCGGATTCAACCCGGAGGATGGCCGCTCGGCGATCCAGGCCGCGGCGAGGGCGATCGCGGATCTCGAGCTCGGACGCCTGGACGATCGGACGACGGCGAACGTCGGTCGCATCCAGGGAGGCACTGCGCGCAACGTCGTCCCGGAACGCTGCGAGGTCGTCGCCGAGGCGCGCTCGCTCGACGAAGGCCGGCTCCTGGAGGTGGTCCAGACGATGGTGGACGCCTTCGCTTTCGCGGCATCGGTCACGGACTGCGACGTCGAGACGAACCTCACCGAGCTCTACCGCGGCTACCGGCTCGAGACCGGGAACCCCGCGCTTGGGCTCGCGTATGCCGCGCTGGAGCGCGCGGGCCACACGCCCCGCGGTGTCCCGGTCGGCGGAGGCGCCGACGCGAACGTCTTCAACGCGCGTGGCATACCGTGCGTCGTCCTGTCCAACGGGATGGCTGACATCCACAGCCCGGACGAGCACATCGCGGTCGCCGACCTCGACGCCATGGTGGACGTCACGCTCGCGCTCGTCGACGCCGCCCTCGCCGCGTAGAGCCGCCTGGCGGGACTCCCACCCGTGGAGCAGGAGCTCGTCGCCGCGGTCGACCGCGCGCGTGAGCGCGACGGCGATCCAGACGGTCCGCGCCGGGCTACGACGTCGCGATCGCGCTTGTCACGGATCGGTAGGCGAGCGGCAGGCGTGGCAAGCTTCACCGATGGCACGAGACGTGCGCGTGATCCGCTCCACGGCGGCCGTCGGACGCCCAGGTGCGCGTTCGCGGTCGGTGAGGGCATGCTGACATTGCGACGTGGGCGCGTGACGGCGGTGCGTGAGCGGCACACCGGCCTCGCGCGCCTCGACGTGGACGGGCGCCCCTGCGTCGCCTATCCGAGGCTCACGGGACCCGTCGCGCTGGGTGACGAGGTCGTCGTGAACACCCAGGCGCTCGACCTCGGCCTCGGCTCCGGCGGCTTCGACGTGTTGCACACGAACCTCACCCGGGGGCTCGAGCTGCCGCCGGATGTCGGCGCCCACGTCGTGAAGCTGCCGTACACGCCGCTCCAGGCGGCCGTGCGCCACGCCGAGGAGGACGCCGAGCTTCCGAGGACGCTCGCGGGACTGCCGGTCGTCGGCTGCACGTTGCACAGCCAGGTCGTCCCGGCCTGCGCCGGGCTCGGTCCGGGGAGGCGCATCGCGTACGTCCAGGTCGAGGGCGGCGCGTTGCCGGTCACGCTGTCGGACGCCCTGCGCGCCTTGCGGCAGCGGGGGCTCATCGAGGCGACGGTCGCGGTCGGGGCCTGCCTCGACGGAGACGTCTCGTGCGTCACGCCGGCGTCCGCGCTCACCTGGGCGAAGCGGGAGGGCTTCGACGCGGCCGTATGCGCGCTTGGCCCGGGGATCGTCGGCACCGGCTCGTTCCTCGGGCACGGAGCCCTCGCCGTGGCCGCTGCGCTGTGGACGGCGGCCGCGCTCCAGGGCCGCCCGATTCTCGCGCCGCGAGTCTCTCTCGCCGACGAGCGCGAACGACACCGCGGGATCTCCCACCACGCACGGGCGGTCGTCGCCCTTTGCGGCGACCCGCTCGCCGTCGCGTGGCCCGCCGGCCTCGAGGCCCCGGCCGGCGTTGCCGTGGAGGTTGTCGACGTTGAGGAGTGGCGCACGGTCTGCGCCGACCTGCCGCTCGGGACGATGGGACGCGGGGCCGAGGAGGATCCCTGGCTGTTCGCCGCCGCCTTCGCGGCCGGGCGCCTGGCTGAGAGGATGTTGCCGTGAACCCGGACGAAGCGACGACCGTCTACGACGGCAAGTACATCTCGGTCACCCGCGAGCGGTGGGGCGTGCGCGAGCGCGAGGTCGTCCACCGGGCAGACGTGGCCGTGATCGTGGCCGTCGACGTAGAAGGGTTCGTGACGCTCGTCCGCCAGTTTCGCGAGGCAGCGCGGCGCCCGGTGCTCGAGATCCCCGCCGGGACGATCGAAGGGGGCGAGGAGCCACTCGAGACAGCCAGGCGCGAGCTCCTCGAGGAGACCGGTCTGCGCGGCGGCCGCTGGCGCGCGGGCCCCATCTGGTGGACGACGCCGGGCTTCTGCCGGGAGCAAGCCCACCTCTTCTTCGCGGAGGAGCTCGAGCGCGGGGAGGCCTCACCCGACGAGGGAGAGGTGCTCGAGATCGTCCGTTGGCCCCGGGCCGAGCTCTCCTCCCGGATCGGGGAGCTGGACGATGCGAAGACCATCCTCGGCCTCCTGCTCTACCTCGAAGAGCTCCGCCGGTCAGAGGAGCCTGCCGGCGCCGCACCTGCCGCGCGCGCGGCGGGCGAGGAGCCCGACCCGGCGTGAGCCGCCTCGGCCGAGGCTCGTCGCGGCTCAGCGAACGGTCGCGACCCGGCGCTAGATGGTTGATTCCACGATCCACGTGCGCTTCGCGAGGTCGGGCTTGCCGAGGCGTCCAGCCTCGACTGCGCCCCGGCCTCGTGTCCCAGAGCGGCCAGCTGACGCCCCGGCGGAGGCGGATCTCGTGGAATCAACCATCTAGGCTCGACGCGTGGCGGACGAGCTGATCGCCGTCGCTCCCTACGATCCCGGATGGCCGAGTCGTTTCGAGGTGGACCGGACACTGCTCGAGGCCGTGCTCGCCCCATGGCTGGAAAGCGGGATTCATCATGTCGGCGCGACATCCGTTCCCGGCCTCGCTGCCAAGCCGATCATCGACATGATGGCCGGCGTGCGCGACCTCGAGGAGGCTCGGGCGGCGTTCGTCCCGCTTCGCGAGCATTCGTACGTCGACACTCCGCACCGGCCGCGTATCGCACACCATTTCTCCAAGCCATCGCCTCGCCTGTCCGAGATGACGCACAACCTCCATCTGACCCGGCCCGGCAGCGACCTGTGGCGCGAGCGGCTCGCCTTCCGCGACGCGCTTCGGGCCGACCCGGCGCTGGTCGCCGAGTACGAGGCGCTGAAGCGAGGCCTTGCCGAGGCACATCCCGAAGACATCGGCGCGTACACGACCGGCAAGCGCGCGTTCGTCGGCCGCGTTCTGGCCGCCGCGGGAGTGCCGCTGGCCGGCCGGTAACCGCTCGCCGTCGATCGGTCTCTCCGGCAGCTGCGACGTCGTCGATTCGCCCACCAGTCTCGGTACCACATACCTCGACCGACCGTCTGTAGGCTTCGGCGGCTGTGAAGGTCGGTGTCGTCCAGGAGATCAAGGCCGACGAGCATCGCGTAGCGCTCACGCCGGCCGGCGCAGGGGAGCTCGTGGCGCACGGGCACGCTGTCGTCGTCGAGGCCGGCGCGGGCGTTGGCAGCGCATTTCCGGACTTGGCCTATGCGGCGGTCGGCGCCCGGATCGCGCCCGTCGAAGAGGTCTGGGAAACCGTCGACCTGCTGCTCAAGGTAAAGGAGCCGCTCCCGGAGGAGTACCCCCGGCTTCGCGAGGGGCTCGTGCTGTTCACGTACCTCCACCTCGCAGCCGACGAAGCGCTGACTCGCGCCCTGCTCGCCTCAGGCGCGACCTGTCTGGCGTACGAGACCGTTCAGAGCGACGACGGCCGTCTTCCGCTGCTCGCGCCGATGAGCGAAGTGGCGGGCCGCCTTGCTACGCAGATGGGCGCCTGGGCGCTCGAGAAGGCGCAGGGGGGACGGGGGATGCTCCTCGGCGGGGTGCCGGGCGTCCCGCCTGCCCGGGTGGTCGTGCTCGGCGGAGGGATCGTCGGCTACAACGCGGCGCTGATCGCGGTCGGCATGCAGGCGGACGTATGGGTCGTCGACCGGTCGGTCGAGCGCATGCGCGACCTCGAGATGATGCTCGACGGGCGGATCACGCTGGCGATGTCGAGCCGCCTCCTGATCGAGGAGGCACTGCCGGACTGCGATCTGGTCATCGGCGCGGTACTGATCCCCGGTGCCCGCGCCCCCAAGCTCGTGACGCGCGACATGCTCGCCCGCATGAAGCCGGGCTCCGTGCTCGTCGACGTGGCGATCGACCAGGGCGGCTGCTTCGAGACCTCACGGCCGACCACCCACTCGGATCCGATCTACGAGGTGGACGGCATCGTCCACTACTGCGTCGCGAACATGCCAGGGGCCGTTCCCATCACGTCGACGAAATCGCTCACCAACGTCACGCTGCCCTACGTCGAGGAGATCGCGAGCCGCGGGGTTCGAGAGGCAGTCGCAGCAAGCCCGCCGCTAGGACGTGGAGTCAACGTCGTCGCCGGAAAGCTCACGTACCAGGCTGTGGCCGACGCGCACGGCCTTGCATACACGCCGCTCGAGCAGGCCCTGCCCCCCGCGCTTTCCTAGCTCCTCGGGCGAGTGGCCGTCGGCAAGAGCCCGGTAGGGCGCCCAGGCGGCTCGGTGCCCGGCACGGGACGAGGCTTGCCGAGGCGTCCAGCCTCGCCTGCGCCCCGGCCTCCCGTCCAAGAGCGGCCAGCTGACGCCCCGGATCTCGTGGAATCAACCATCGAGCCTCTACCGCGACTTGGTGGGCGCGGGCTCGCTGGGCGGCGCGGACTCGTCCTTGGCCGGGAAGAGCTTGATCACCGCGTAGGTGACGCCGGCCGCGAGACCGACGACGAGGATCACCCACAAGGCCAGCTCGAGAAAGCCGATGAACGTGTCCACCTGCTCCGTAGAATAGCCCGATGCCTCGTGCCTGCGTCATCGTGCTCGACGCGGTCGGCGCCGGAGAGCTTCCGGATGCTGCCGACTACGGTGACGAGGGCTCGAACACGCTCGGCAATCTGGCGCGCGCGGTGGGCGGCCTCGACTTGCCGAGTCTCGAGGCCCTGGGTCTCGGCAACGTCACTCCGCTCGAGGGCTGCCCTCCCCAGCCGGGCGCGCCGGCGATCGCCGGCCGGCTGGTGGAGCGCTCGAAGGGCAAGGACTCGATCTCCGGTCACTGGGAGCTGATGGGCATCGTCTCCGCCCAGGCGATGCCGACTTACCCGCACGGCTTTCCCTTCTCGATCATCGAGGAGTTCGCGCACCGCACCGGTCGCGGCGTGCTGGGGAATGTCCCGGCGTCAGGCACAGAGATCATCCAGGAGCTCGGCGAGGAGCACCAGGTCACGGGCAAGTGGATCGTCTACACGTCCGCCGACTCGGTCTTCCAGGTCGCGGCGCACGTCGAGACGATTCCGCTCGAGGAGCTCCTCCACGCCTGCGAGATCGCGAGGGACGTCCTCAAAGGGCAGAACGCCGTCGGCCGGGTGATCGCACGGCCGTTCGAGGGCGAGGCCGGCAACTACACACGCACGGCGGACCGCCATGACTGGGCGCTGCCGCCGAGACGCCCGAACTACCTCACGCTGCTCCGCGAGGCCGATGTCGAGATCCATGGAGTGGGCAAGATCTCCGACATTTTCGCCGGCCTCGACATCGACCACGCGTATTCGACGCGGTCCAACGTCGACGGGATTGCGCAAACGGAGGAGCTCCTCCACGGGCTCGACGGCGGCTTCGTGTTCACGAATCTCGTCGAGACGGACATGCTCTGGGGCCATCGCAACGATCCCGAGAACTTCCACCGCTGCCTCCAGGACTTCGATCGCCGCCTTCCCGACTTGCTCGCAGCGTTGCGCCCCGGCGACCTCCTGATCCTCACGTCCGACCACGGTTGCGACCCGACCACCCCCTCGACCGACCATTCCCGGGAGCACGCCCTGCTCGTTGCCTACATTGCGGGCCGGAACGCCGCGGGGCAAACCTACGAGGGGGAGCTCGGGGACGTCGGAGCGACCGTCAACCGCTGGCTGGGCGGCAAGGCCGCCTCCCGTCGCGTCTCCGGGCAGCCGTTCGTCGAGCCGTGAGCCCGGCCGATCCCGGGCCCCGAGCGCGGCTATGACCCGCGCGGTCGAGCTGATCGAACGAAAGCGAGACGGTGCCGAGCTCGACGACGGCGAGCTCAGCGAGCTCGTCCTTGGCTACGCCCGCGGCGAGGTGCCCGACGAGCAGATGGCCGCCTTCACGATGGCCGTGTTCTTCCGGGGCCTCTCGTCGGCCGAGACCCACGCGCTCACGGACGCAATGGTGCAGAGCGGCGCGGTCGTCGACCTCTCCTCAATCGGCCGCATCTGCGTGGACAAGCACTCGACGGGCGGGGTCGGCGACAAGACGTCCATAGCCCTCGGCCCCGTGGTCGCCGCGTGCGGCGTCCCGTTCGCGAAGATGAGCGGCCGCGGGCTCGGGCACACGGGGGGGACGTTGGACAAGCTCGAGTCGATACCCGGCTTCACGGCAGAGCTGGAGGCCGAAGCGTTCGTCCGTCAGGTCGGAGAGGTCGGCCTGGCGATCGTCGGTCAGACGCCCGACCTCGTACCCGCCGACCAGCGTCTCTACGCGCTGCGCGACGTGACCGCGACCGTCGAGGAGGTCTCGCTGATCGCGGCGAGCATCATGTCGAAGAAGATCGCGGCAGGAGCCGGTGCGATCCTCCTCGACGTGAAGGTCGGCGAGGGAGCGTTCATGAAAACCCACGAGCGGGCTCGAGTGCTTGCCGAGACCATGCTCGACCTCGGGCAACGCGCCGGCCGCCGCGTCGTCTGCGAGCTGACTGCGATGGACGAGCCCCTCGGTCGCGCGGTCGGGAATGCCCTCGAGGTCCGCGAGGCGCTCGCGGCGCTTCGCGGCGAGGGCCCGCCGGACTTCACCGAGCTCGTGCTGGGCTCGGCCGGGCGCCTGCTGGCCATGTCGGACCTCGACGTCGACGAGGCGGAGGGAAGACGCCGAGCCGAGGCCGCCGTCGCGACCGGTGAGGCACTCGCCATGTACCACCGCTGGATCTCCGCGCAGGGAGGGGATCCCGACGAGGCCCGCCTGCCGTGGGCGCCCGTCGTGGCTCCTGTCGAAGCGCCCTCGTCGGGCTACGTCGTCGCGTTGCACGGGCTCGGCGTCGGCCGCGCCGCCGTCCGCCTCGGGGCCGGTCGCTCACGGAAGGAGGATCCCGTGGACCACGCCACGGGCGTCGTCTGCCGGGCCAAGCGCGGCGATCGGGTGCGGGCGGGCGAGCCGCTCGCCGAGGTGCATGCTCGGAACCAGGGCGACGCCGAGCGTGCCGCGGTCGAGGTCGCAGCCTGCTACGAGGTCGGGCCCGAGCCGCCGTTCCCCGCTCCGCTCGTGCTCGAGGTCATCGAGTAGCCGAAGCGTCGGTCGGGGCTCGCGAGAGCGATCGTCGTGGGGGCCGGCTGCGCAGCCGGAGCGCCCTGCGCAGGCCAAGCGCGCCCGGTTCGCCCCGTTCGTTTCGAGGGCCCTGGGCCGCCGCGCGTCGGTCCATCCGTTCGCACGTGGTCGCCGCCCGGGCGAGGGGGAACGCGGCGCTAGGCTCTCGTTGGTGCCGGAGCTTCCCGAAGTCGAGACGATTCGCAGCGCGCTCGTCCCCGCCCTCGAGGGCCGGCAGCTCGAGCGCGTCAGCATCCTCGATCCACGCTTGACGGCGCCGTACCCCCCGGATGCCGTCGCCGCCGCTCTGACAGGTGACCGCGTGGTCCGCGTCGGTCGTCGAGGCAAGTATGTCGTCGTCGAGCTCTCGAGCGGCCGTCACCTCCTCGTTCACCTGCGCATGACAGGGAGCTTCCGGCTCCACCGGAACGGATCCCTCGAGGAAGACCCCTACCGGCGAGCAGTTGTCAGATTAGACGACGGCTCGGACGTCACGTATCGGGACGTGCGCCGCTTCGGCACGTGGACGCTGCTCGAGGAGGGGGAGCTCGAGCTCTACCTCGGAAAGCGTCTGGGCCCGGAGCCGCTCGAGCGCGGCTATACGTCGCGCCGGCTAGGGGATGCCCTGCGAGGGCGGAGAGCGCCGATCAAGTCAGCCCTGCTCGACCAGCGCACGGCCGCCGGTGTCGGAAACATCTACGCGGACGAAGCGCTCTGGTGCGCACGGATCCACCCCCTGAGGCCGGCCGGCAGCCTGGACGCGGTCACGGTCGGGCGGCTGCACCGATGCCTGCGCGCCGCGCTCCGCAGAGGGATCGACCGGCAGGGAGCCACGTTGCGCGACTACCGCGACCCGACCGGCGCAGCAGGCTCCATGCAGGACGAGTTCAAGGTCTACGGCCGACGCGGTGAGCCGTGCCGGCGCTGTCGAGGGACGATCGAGCGTCTCGTCGTCGGTGGTCGCAGCTCGTTCTACTGCCCGCGGTGCCAGCGAGGGCCTGTTCCGAAGACGTGAGCCTCTTTCTCCCCAGGGGCGTGCTCGTGGGCCACGTGACCGACCTCGACGGCTGGACCGGCTGCACGGCGATCCTCTGCCCCGAGGGGAGCACTGCCGCGTGCGAGGTCCGGGGCGGCGGTCCCGGGACGAGGGAGAGCGACCTGCTCTCGCCCGCGGCGAGCGCGCCGGGGGCGAACGCAATCCTGCTCACGGGCGGAAGCGCCTATGGGCTCGCCGCCGCCGACGGGGTCGTCTCATGGCTCGCAGAGCAGGGTGTCGGCTTTCGGACACGCGCCGGGATCGTGCCGCTCGTCGCGTCGGCCGTGGTCTTCGACCTCGCGCTCGGGGACCCGTCCGCCCGCCCGGGCCCCGAGCAGGGCTACGCCGCCTGCGTCGCCGCCGGCCAGGACGTCGAGCGAGGAAGCGTCGGTGCCGGAAGCGGCTGCACGGTGGGCAAGCTGCTCGGTCCAGAGTGCTGGACGAAGGGCGGCCTCGGCTTCGCCGGCCGCACGCTGGCAGGGGGCGGCAAGGTCGCCGCGATCGCCGCCGTGAACGCGTTCGGTGAGGTGCTCGCCGAGGACGGCTCGATCCTCGCAGGAATATGGCGCGATGGAGCCTATCGCCGAACGGTCGACCTCCTCGCCGCCGGCGAGTCGCCGCTGCGGCCCTGGCGGGAGTCGACGACCCTCGCCTGCGTGCTCACGGACGCGCGGCTGACGAAGACCCAGGCCTGGCTCGTCGCACGCGCGGCCAGCGCGGGCGTCGCCCGCGCCGTCGATCCGGCCGCGACTGCCGTCGACGGCGACGTCGTGTACTGCGTCGCAACCGGGGGGAACGACCTCGATCCGCTAACCGTCGCCGCAGTCGGGGCGGAAATCGCCGCGGCGGCGATCCGGGACGCGGTGCGTCAGGCGGGCGGTGCGCCCGGCTGCCCGGCGGCCGCGGAGCGGAAGGCGTACGGATGACGGTGGCGCGGTGATCGTCGCCGCCCTGTACGACATCCACGGCAACATCGCGGCCCTCGACGCCGTGCTCGCCGATGTCCGCCTCGAGCGCGTCGACGCCGTCGTCATCGGCGGTGATGTGGCCTGGGGGCCGTTTCCGGCCGAGACGGTCGAGCGGCTCATGGGGCTGGACGGAGCGGTGCGGCTCGTGCGCGGCAACTGCGACCGCGAGATGGTCGAGGCCTTCGACGCCGGTGCGAGCGCTGGGAGTGTCCCCGATGCCACGGCCGAGTCCGTCGCGCCCTGGGCCGCTGAGCGGCTCACACGCGTCCAGCGGGACTTCCTTGCCTCGTTCGAGCCGACGGCAACCCTCGAGGTGGAGGGGCTCGGGCGCACCCTCTTCTGCCATGCGACGCCGTCGAGCGACGAAGCGCGCTTCACGAGGCTGACGCCCGCCGCAGAGGTCGCCGACCTCCTCGGCGACGTCGAGGCCGGCGTGGTCGTGTGCGGGCACACGCACATGCAGTTCGAGCGCCGGGTCGGCCCGACACGCGTCGTCAACGCAGGCAGTGTCGGCTTCGCGTACGAGACGCAACCGGGCGCGTACTGGGCGCTTCTCGGGCCGGAGGTGGCGTTCCGCCGAACGAGCTACGATCTCGACCGGGCCGCGGCGGCCGTTCGGGCGAGCGGCTTCCCGTTGCCGAGGTTCGCCGAGGAGAACATCCTCACCGTGCCTTCACCCGACGAGGTGGAGCGGGAGTTCGAGCGTCTACGCCGTGAGGGCCGCGGTCCCTAGGTGGAGCCGGGGGAGGCATTAGGCAGCCAGACGCTCGAGCTCACCCTCGCGGTCGAGCCTCCAGAGCTCCAGGAAGCCGCCGATCGGCCGGTCGTCGATGACGATCTGGGGGACCGTCCAGCCGCCGGTGAGGTCGTACAGCCGCTCGCGGAACGCCGGCTGCTCGTCGATGCGGACTTCGTCGAACGGGAGGCCGCGTTGCCGGAGCAACTGCTTCGCCCGTTCGCAGTAGCCGCACCAGTCGGTGCTGTAGACGGTGATCTGCGCCATCACCTCCAGAACGAGCGCGCGGGCTCGCGGATTCCGCCGAGGCTGCGAACTACACTGCATCCGTGGGCTCCCGGACCTACCGGACGCAGGCCGTCGTCCTGCGCTCGCTGCGGTTCGGCGAGGCAGACAGGATCCTCCATCTGTTCACGTCGGAGCGCGGCAGGGTCGGTGCGATCGCGAAGGGAGTCCGGCGCACCCGCTCTCGCGTCGGCGCCCGGCTCGAGCCGTTCAGCCAGGTCGCGCTGCACCTTCACGAGGGGCGCGGCGAGCTCGCCACCGTGACCCAGGTCGATCTGATCCGCTCGCACCAGAGCCTGGCGCTGAATCCGTCCCGCCTCAGGGCCGGGTCGATCGGGCTCGAGGCCGTGCTCCGCCTCTTCATCGAGCACGACGCGAATCCGCGCGCGTTCCATGCGACCTGTCGCTTCCTCGACCTCCTCGATGCCCCCGGCGAGCCGGAGGAGCTCCCCCCGGATCCTGCTCTCGACCCGCTCACCCTCTCCTTCCAGCTCAAGCTGCTGTGGCTGGCCGGCTACTTGCCTCACCTCGCGAGCTGTGCGGGATGTGGCCAGCCCGGCGCGCTCGTGGCCTTCTCGGCCGCGGCCGGCGGAGGCGTGTGCGTGGAGTGCGCGGGCGGGGCGCTGCCGCTCTCGGCCGCGGGCTTCCGCGGTGTCCGCGGCCTGCTCGAGCGCCCGCTCGGCGAGGCGCGGGAGGCAGGTCTCACGAACAGGGCCGCACGGGAGACGCTGCGGGTGATCGAAGCCCTCTACGAGTACCACGGCGGCTTTCGCCTACGGACGCTTGCCGCCCGCTGACGGATGATGTGGAATCGCGTGCTGATCGCCGCGATGGCGGCGTCGGTGGCAGTCGCCTTCGCGGACTCGTCGATCGTCGTGCTCGCGCTCCCGGAGCTCTACGTCGCGCTGGACACGTCGATCGTCGGCATCTCGTGGGTGATCACGGCGTACAACCTCGTGGTCTTCGTCGCGACGTTCGCGCTGCTCCCTGTGGCTCGTCGGGTGCGCCCGGCGCCGCTCGTCCTGGCCGGCCTGGTCGTGTTCCTCGCCGCGTCGATCGCCTGCGGCTTCTCCGACGGGCTCACGTTCTTGATCGCGGCACGGGCCGTTCAGGGCCTCGGCGGCGCCATGCTCCTGGCCGGATCGCTCCCGCTGCTCGCCGGGCTGTGCGGGTCGGCCGGACGCGGGATCGCCGTCTGGGTGACGGCCGGGACGCTTGGCGCGACGTTCGGGCCGGCAGCCGGCGGGCTTCTGACGGAGCTGTTCGACTGGCGCGCGATCTTCTTCGCCCAGGCGCCGGTCGCTGCTCTCGCGATCGGCGGGGCGCTGCGCCGCCTCGACCTGCCGGCGCCGCCGCGTGGCGGCGCTCGGCCGCGGGGGTTCGCCGCCGCGAACATCGCGCTGGTCTTCCTCTTCGCCGCGCTCGTCGGAGCGCTGTTCCTGGCCGTTCTGATGATCGTCACCGTGTGGGACTTCGGGCCCCTCGCCGGCGCCGGCATCGTCAGCCTGCTTCCCCTCGCGGCCCTCGCAGTGCGGCCGCTCGCGACCCGGCTCCCCGGCAGCCTCGACGCCGTCGGCGGAAGCATTCTCCTGGCGGGCGGCCTCGTGGGGCTTGCGCTGCTGCCGGCCTCGAGCGCGTGGTACGCGGGACCGGCTCTGGCGATCTGCGGGGCCGGTCTCGGGCTCGTCCTGCCGACGCTCACGCACGCTTCGGTCAGCGAGATCGTCGGCCTCGCGTGGAGCGGCACGCTGTCCGTCGGCACGCGTCATGCTGGGCTCGTGCTCGGGCTCGTGCTCATCGCGCCGCTCCTCGGATACGAGCTCGACCGTGGCGGCACGCGGGCCACGCTCGGTGCCGCCGAGGTGATCATCGAAGCCCCGCTCCCGTTGACCACGAAGATTCCGATTGCGCTCGACATGCGCGACGCCTTCGAGCAGACGCCCGAGGGCGAGATCCCGGATCTCGTAGCACCGTTCGAGGAGAACGGTGCCGCCGACGACCCGCAGGTGGCCGCCGTCCAGGAGGACCTTCTGGAGGCCATTCGCGCTCCCCTCACCCGTAGCTTCCGGACGTCGTTCTTCCTCTCCGCCGCGTTCGCGCTGCTCGTGCTCGTCCCGGTGCTCGCGCGGCGAAAGGATCTGGCATGAAGCGCCATCTCGTCGCGTTCGGGGTGCTGGGGGCGCTGTTCGCTGCGGCGGCCGCGCTGATCATCGTCGAGCTCGTTCGCGGCGCGCCGTCATACGGGGCGGTCGAGCAGGAGGATCCGTGCACCGCTGTCGAGCAGTTCCCGGGCGAGGGGCTCGACGCGTCGCTGCAGCGCATCGTGCTGTCGGGCCTGAACGGCGCCGCCTGCGAGCTCGGCGCTACCCGTGCGGAGCTCATCCTGTCGTTCGCTCCGTCGGTCGCGCCCAAGCCGATCGAGTGGGACAACGAGACGATCGAGCGGTCGGTGCGCAGCGGGCTCCTGAACGCGATCGAGGACGCGGAGGAGCGCGGCGACATCGGGGACATCACCGCGGCGATCCTGCGCGAGGTCGTCGAGCGGGCCCCGATCGACTGGCTGATCCGAGGCGGTCAGGAGCTCGCGGACCTGTTCGGCTAGCACTCGGCGCCGGCAGGCGCCAAAGCGAAGCTACGGCGAGAGGCGCTCGGCGAGGTAGCGAAGCGCGAGCGGGTAGCGATACTCGATCCCGAAGTGGCCGGCGTCGAACAGCTCGCAGCGAACATCCGTGACGCCGATCGCCTCGAGCTCGCGACGGAACGCCTCGGCTCCGAGATCGAGGAACCACTCGTCGCGCCTCCCGGCGTCGAGATAGATCGCCTTCAGAGACCGGAGCGCGTCGGCATGGTGGCGCACCATTCGCACCGGGTCGTGCTCGAGCCACCGTGCCCAGACCTCGTCGACCATGCGCCCGGTGGCGACGTCGAACGGCAGGCGAACAGTGCCGTCCGGGTCGGCCGAGTAGCAGGCGGCCATGGCCCAGACCTCGACCAGGACCACCTCGTCGTCGGCGAGGGGAACGGGGCGGGATCGGAACGCCTCCCAGAAGCGTTCGTAGGAGCCGCCGTAGCGGTCACGCAACAGGCGCGCGACCGTGCCCCACTCATGGCCCGCGGACAGCTCGAACAGCGTGTCGCCCGCATGCGAGGCGAGGCCGCCGAAGACGTCGGGGCGCAGCATGCAGCTGACCATCGCGCCGTAGCCGCCGCTCGACTTCCCGGCGATGCCGCGATGGTCGCGCGAGGCGAGCGTGCGATAGCGAGCGTCTACCCAGGAGACGACGTCCTCGCAGAGGTAGGTGTGGTAGCGGCCGGTCCCGGGCGAGTCGACGAACTGGCTCCCGCCCAGCGACGTCCACGCGTCGACGAGGACGACGATGGAGGGCGGGACGTCCTCGCCCGCGAAGAGCGCGTCGAGCCGCTCGATCGAGGTCGGGCGGAAGGCGACGCGGTTCCGCCACATGTCGACCTGCCCGGTGAAGCCCTGGATGACGTACAGCACCGGGAAGCGTCGCTCGGGCTCCGCGTCGTAGGAGGGCGGCAGGTACACCCAGATCGGGCGTGCGCTCGGATCGCCCAGAGGGTTGCCGCGCAACGCCTCGCTGTCGATCTCCGCCTCGTCGAGCTGCCCTGCGAGCGGCATTCCCCACGGCTCCATACGCCCCGTTCTCCCCTCAGTAGGATGGTCGCGTGGCCGCGCCCAACTTTCAGGAGATGATCGCAGCACTGCAGCAGTACTGGATGGATCGGGGCTGCGTGACGATGCAGGCCTACCACACCGAGGTCGGCGCGGGCACGTTCAACCCGGCCACGGCGCTCCGTTGTCTCGGCCCGACACCGTGGCGGACGGCGTACGTCGAGCCGGTGATCCGCCCGGCCGACGGGCGCTACGGCGAGAACCCGTTCCGCTTCCAGCACTACTTCCAGTACCAGGTGATCCTCAAGCCCGCGCCCGCAGACGTGCTCGACCTCTACTTCGCGTCGCTCGAGAGCATCGGCATCGACGTCCGGGCGCACGACGTTCGGCTGGTCGAGGACGACTGGGAGGGGCCCACCCTGGGAGCCTGGGGGCTCGGCTGGGAGGTCTGGATCGACGGCATGGAGGTAACCCAGTTCACGTACTTCCAGCAGTTCGGCGGTCTCGACCTCGACCTGATTCCGGCTGAGATCACGTACGGCCTGGAGCGGCTGGCGATGTTCCTGCAAGGGAAGCGCAGCGCTTTCGAGCTCGAGTGGGCGCCCGGCGTCACCTGGGGCGACGTCTACCGCGAGAGCGAGCGCCAGTGGTCGACGTACAACTTCGAGCACGCCCCGGTCGAGACCCTCATGCGGCGTTTCGCCGAGCACGAGGCTGAGTGTGGCCAGCTGCTGGAAGCGCGCCTACCGCTCCCGGCATACGACCAGGTGCTCAAGTGCTCCCACGCGTTCAACCTCCTCGACGCGCGCGGCGCGATCTCGGTGACCGAGCGCGCGGCGTACATCGGCCGCGTGCGAGCCTTGGCGAGGCGCGTCGCGCAGCTCTACGTGGAGATGGAGAGCACAGCGGACGAGGCGGAGGAGGCCGGCCTCGAGCATGCCGACGCTGCTGTTTGAGATCGGGTGCGAGGAGCTGCCGGCGTCGGCCTGCCGGGAAGCGGAGGCGCAGCTGCCGGAGCTCTGCCGCCACCATCTCGGAGCGGAGCCGGGGAACGTCTACATCGGGCCGCGCCGGTTGACCGTCGTCGTGGACGACCTGCCGGAGCGCACGCCTGACGAGGTACGCCGCGGGCCTGCCGAACGGATCGCATTCGACGACGACGAGCCCACGAAGGCGGCAGAGGGGTTCGCCCGCGGGTTGGGGCTGACTGTCGCGGAGCTCGAGCGGCGTGACGGCCACGTCTGGGGGACGAGGCCCGGCGTCGCGCTTACCGGCGTGCTTCCCGAGCGCCTCGCCGAGGTCGTGCGCTCGCTCGCGTTCGGGAAGTCGATGCGGTGGGGCCCCGAGCTGCGCTTCTCCCGGCCGGTGCGCTGGCTGCTCGCGACGCTCGACGGCGAGGTGCTCGACGTCCCCGTCGAAGGCGTTCCGTGCGGGGGCGTGTCCTACGGCCATCGCTTCCGCCACCCCGGCCCGGTCGACATCGCCCACGGAAGCGAGTACGCCGAGCGGGTGCGAGCGGCGGGAGTGGAGCCGGACGCCGGCGCGCGCCGTGACGCCATCCTCGCCGAGCTCGACGCGATCGGGGGCTGGAGCGATCCCGGTGGCGTGCTGGAGGAGGTCGTCTACCTGGTCGAGTCCCCGCTCGTGTTGACGGGCACCTTCTCCGAGCGCTTCCTCGCGCTGCCCGAGCGCGTCGTCGTGACTGCGATGCAGTCGCACCAGCGCTACTTCCCGCTCGGAGGCGCGCGCTTCGCGTTCGTGGCCAACGGCGGCGATCCCGAGCTCGTCCGCGCCGGCAACGAGCGGGTTCTCGAGGGGCGCCTGGAGGACGCGTCCTTCACGTTCGAACGGGACGTGTCCCGTGGCATCGACGAGCTCGCCCAGGGGCTCAGCGCGATCACGTTCGTGGCAGGAGCCGGCTCGATGGCGGACAAGACCGCGCGGCTCGAGCGACTCGTCGAGGCGCTCGCGGGCGGGGACGCGTCCCGGGAGGCCGCGCGGCTCTCCAAGGCCGATCAGGCGGCGGAGCTCGTGCGGGAGTTCCCCGACCTGGAGGGTCACATAGGCGCGGAGTACGCCCGACTGGCCGGCTACCCCGAGGCGGTCTGCAGCGCGATCGAGGAGCAGTACCTCCCCGACTCTGCCGGCGGCCCGCTGCCCGCCACGGAGCCGGGCCGGGTGCTCGCCGTGGCCGAGAAGGTCGACAGCCTCGCCGTTGCGTTCTCGCTGGGCGAGCGGCCCTCGGGCACGCGCGACCCGTACGGCCTCCGCCGGGCTGCGATCGGCCTCTGTCGCCTGGCGCTCGAGACCTCGATCGCGATCGACGCCCGCGCGCTGACGGCCCTCGCGCATCGCCTGCTCGTCGAGCAGGGCGCCGAGGTACAGGAGGAGCCTCCCGACGACGTCCACGACTTCGTGGCCGAGCGGCTCGAGGGACTGCTGCGCGTCCCGGTCGAGTTCGTGCGCGCCGCGCGCGCCTCCGGCCTCGCGCAGCTGGGCCAGATCGGAGCGCTCGCGACGGCGCTCGCCCGACTCCCGGAGCGCGAGCTCGACGCCGTGCATACGGTGTACACGCGCTCGGACCGCCTGGCAGGGAAGCACGAGGGTGACGCGGCCGCGAGCCTCGACGGCACGCTGCTGGTCGAGGACGCCGAGGGTGAGGTGGTCGCAGCGCTCGACCGCGTCTCACCCCGGATCGAGACGGCGATCGCAGAGGACGACTTCGATACGGCCCTCGCGGCCGCCGCGGAGCTCGGCGACCCGCTCCACCGCTTCTTCGAGGACGTGCTCGTGATGGCCGACGACGCGGCAGTCCGGGCGAACCGCCTGCGCCTGCTGCTCGACGTGCGGGACACGGTCGGGCTTCTCGGCGATTTCGGCCAGATCCCCCGATAGCGGCGGCCCGCCCCGACTCGTCGCCGCGCTGGTCAGGACGCGCGTTCCGCCGAGCCTCCTGGTGGAGAAAGCCCGCCGCATGCGTGCGGAAAGTTGGCACGGATCAGGCTCACAATCGACACGATCGCCATCACTTCCGTCACATCTCGAGGGGTAGACTCCCGCCCCCTCCCACAAGGGCGGGGGGTGGGTCCTGAGGGCAGGAGGCCTTCGACTCGGCGCCCAGGTCCGGCCGCTCCCCCCGCAGCACCGGCCCGCCCGTCTCCGGGGCGGCGGCGTCCCGAGCGGGCGGGGTCGACCGGCGACCGCGTGATCGCGACCTCAGTCCGGATCGCAACCGCCCGGGCACGGCGATCACCGATCGGCCGGCCAGAGGCTAGATGGTTGATTCGACGAGATCCGTCTCCGCCGGGGCGTCAGATGTCGCATCCGGCCGCGCGTGGATCGTGGAATCAATCATCTAGGCTCCCGGTGTGCCGCAGCCGGTCGAGATCCACGTCGTGTCGGACGCGACCGGGGAGACCGCGACCCGGGTCGTCATGGCCGTCGAGCGGCAGTTTCCCGAGCTCGAGTTCCAGGAGATTCGCCATCCGCGCGTTACGAACGTCGACGAGGTCCAGCTCGCCGCGGTGCGGGCGCGTGGTCGCCGTGCCGTCATCGTGTACACGCTCGTCAACCCGGAGCTGCGCGACGCGATGCGCGCGTGCTGCAAGCGCTACCGCCTCCACTACTGCGACCTGCTCGGCCATCCGCTCGAGGCAGTGGCCCGCGTCTCCGGCCTGCCCGCAAAGGGCGAGCCGGGGGCGCTGCCTGTCCTCGACTCGAGCTACTTCAGGAGGGTCGAGGCGATCGAGTTCGCCGTGCAGGCGGACGACGGGATCGCGCCACGCCGGCTGCGCGAGGCGGACATCGTGCTGGTCGGGGTGTCCCGGACGTCGAAGACGCCGCTCTCGATCTACCTCGGCTACCTGGGCTACAAGGCCGCGAACGTCCCGCTCGTGAAGGGCATCGACCCGCCCGAGGGGCTCTGGCAGGTCGACCAGGCGAGGGTCGTGGGCGTCACCCTGCCGGCCGAGATGCTCGCCGAGATCCGCGGCCGGCGCGTCCGCGACATGCGCAGCTCGACGCGGGCGTACGCCAGGCTCGAGGACGTGTACGAGGAGCTCGACCTTGCCGACGCCGTCTTCCGGCGGCTGGGGTGCCCGGTGATCGAGGTGGCGACGCTCGCGATCGAGGAAACGGCCCATCGGATCATCCGGCTCGTCGAGCTCCGACTTGCGGAGCGCGAGCGGCCGGCACGCCGCGCACGTGCTCGATGAGCACGCCGAAGCCGCCGATCCCGTGGTACTGGTGGCCCTGGTGGATGTTCCTGCTCGCGGTCGGGCTGGTCGTCTTCTACGCCGCCCTCACGCCCGCCTGGATGGCGTTTCGCGGCGTGGCCTGGCTTTCCGAGCACGGCCTGCCGCGACGGGCGTGAAGGGGCGGCCTACCGGCGCCCCTTCACGCGGAAGTGCTGCTGATCAGGCCGACGGCGACTGCGCCGGAGCCTGTGGCTTCGGTGGGCGCCGGCGTCTGACGTAGGCCCGGCCGCCGAGGAACGCGAGGCCGAGGACGGCGAGGATCGGGCCTGCGGTCACGAGGAACACCAGCATCCCGCCGGCAACCTTCTCGATCCCGTTCACGGCGGCCTCCCATGCGTCGCCGATCGACCAGCCGCCGTCCTTCTCCGTAGGCTTCGCGACGGGCACGCCCCGCTCGGCGACAGCGAGCGAGATCGTCGCGAAGGACGTCTGGTCGTCGAGGTAGCGCAGCCGGCCTTCGATCTCCTCGAGCTGAAGCTGCACCTTGCTGAGACGCTCCTGCACGATCAGGGCATCGGCGACGGTCTTCGTCTCTCCGAGGAAACCGAGCAGCTGCCGCTCGACGGCCTCGAGGTGGCTGGCCCGCGCTTCGAGGTCGACGTACTGGAGCGAGACGTCCGTGCCCGACTCCTCGCGGCCGATCACCTTGCCGAGGGCGGCGAACTGCGACATCGCCTGCGGGTAGGCAGCGCCCGGAACCCGGACGACGATCGAGCCCCGGACGAGCCGCTCCTCCGGGCCCTGGCTCGACTGCGAGCTCGTCACGAAGCCGCCGAGCGCGGCCGCGATCTGGCGCGCGCGGTCGATCGCCTCCTCGAAGTCACCCTTCGCGACGGTCACCGAGAGCGTGGCGTTCTGGATGACCCGGGGCGGCACACCCGGCAGTGGATCGACAGCCAGCAGGTCCTCCTCGAGCGCCGCGCCGCCGGCTTCGGCGGGCGGCTCGGCGGGCTCAGCCACTGTCTCGGCCGGGACCGGCGCGGCGAGGTCCCGGCTGCCGTCTGCCTCGCCGGCGAACCCGGGCTCCGCCGCCGAGGGCGGCGCTGCGGCCTCGTCGTCGCCGGCGCCCGAGCAAGAGGCGGCGAGCAGCGCGGCGCCGACGAGCACGAGCAGGAGCGGAAACAGGATGGTCGCGGACTTCCTCATGGTCGGTCCCCCTTTTCGCTGTCCCTCGGACCGCGCCGGGCAGCAGGAGGTTCCCCACGGCGCCACAAATACCGATCGACCATCTAGAGTCGGAGGATGGCGCGGTACGTCTACAGCTACGGCGACGCGGCCGGCGTCGGCCGGGAGCTTCTGGGCGGCAAGGGAGCCGGTCTCACTGAGATGACCGGGCTCGGGATTCCTGTCCCGATGGGCTTCGCCGTCACGACGGAGGCCTGTGTCGAGTTCATGCGGTCGGGCAGCTTCCCGGACGGGCTCGAGGACGAGATCGCCAATGCTCTCGGCCGGCTCGAGCAGGAGACGGGCAAGAGGCTCGGGGACCCGGATGACCCGCTCCTCGTCTCCGTCCGCTCAGGGGCGGCGGTCTCGATGCCCGGCATGATGGACACGATCCTCAACCTCGGGCTGGGCGCGGAGACATGTGAGGCGCTCGGCCGCTCGACCGCCAACCCACGCTTCGCCCGCGACGCCTACCGGCGGCTGCTCCAGATGTACGGCGAGGTCGTCGACGGGATCGACGGGCACCGCTTCGAGCACGCGCTTTCCGTCCTCAAGGAGGAACGTGGGGCGGAGCAGGACGTCGACCTCACCGCGGACGACCTCGCCGAGCTGATCGGGCGCTTCGAGCAGATCTACCGCGAGGCCGGGGACGCCGAGTTCCCGCAGGATCCGAGAACGCAGCTGATGGCCGCCGTCGGCGCTGTGTTCCGCTCGTGGGACACGCCCCGTGCCCAGGTGTACCGGCGTGCGAGCGGGATTTCCGACGACCTCGGCACGGCGGCGAACGTCGTCCAGATGGTCTTCGGCAACAGAGGCGACACGTCCGCGACGGGCGTGGCCTTCACCCGCAACCCGTCAACGGGGGAGCCCGGGGTGTTCGGCGAGTTCCTCGTCAACGCGCAGGGCGAGGACGTCGTCGCGGGCATCCGTACGCCCGAGCCGATCGAGCGGATGGCGGACGCGCTGCCGGAGGCGTACGAGCAGCTCCTCGCGACCCTCTCGCGCCTCGAGGGCCACTATCGGGAGATGCAGGACGTCGAGTTCACGGTCGAGGAGGGCAGGCTGTACCTCCTGCAGACGCGCACGGGAAAGCGAACCGCGGCCGCCGCGCTGCGCATCGCCGTCGACATGGCCGCGGAGAAGCTGATCTCGCGGGAGGAGGCGATCGTCCGCATCGACCCCGGCCAGCTCGACCAGCTCCTCCATCCGATGATCGACCCGGCGGCCGAGGTGGAGGTGCTCGCCGAGGGCCTGAACGCCTCGCCGGGCGCGGCCACCGGCGCGATCGTCTTCGACGCGGAAACGGCGGAGGAGCGCGGCCGCGACGGGGAAGACGTCATCCTCGTGCGCTGGGAGACGACGCCGGACGACATCAACGGCCTCATCTGGGCGCGCGGCGTCCTGACCGCACACGGCGGGATGACGTCGCACGCGGCCGTCGTCGCCCGCGGGATGGGCAAGCCGGCCGTGACCGGTTGCGACGCGCTCCGGCTCGAGAAGGGAACGGCGGTGATCGACGGGCGCGAGTTCGCCGAGGGAGACATGCTCACGATCGACGGCGGCAGCGGGCGCGTCATCGCCGGGCGGGTGCCGCTCGTCCCGCCTCGGATGGACGAGCACTTCCAGACCATCCTCGCGTGGACAGACGAGGCTCGCCGGCTGCGCGTCCGGGCGAACGCGGACACGCCGGAGGACGCGGCGAAGGCGCGTGAATTCGGCGCCGAAGGCATCGGCCTCTGCCGAACCGAGCATATGTTCATGGCCGAGGACCGGCTGCCGATCGTCCGTCAGATGATCATGGCGGGCTCCGAGGACGAGCGGCGGGCGGCGCTCGAGACGCTGCTCCCCGTGCAGCAGTCGGATTTCGAGGGAATCCTCGAGGCCATGCACGGGCTGCCCGTCACGATCAGGCTCCTCGACCCGCCGTTGCACGAGTTTCTGCCGCCGCTCGAGCACGCGGAGAGCCCGGAGATGGCGCAGCGGATCCGGAGCCTCCGCGAGGCGAACCCGATGCTCGGCACCCGCGGCTGCCGGCTCGGGCTCCTGTATCCGGAGATCTACGAGATGCAGGTGAGGGCGATCGTCCGGGCGGCGCTCGCAGTCGAGGCGCGTTCCAACGAGGTGCCGCTCGTGGAGATCATGCACCCGCTCGTCGGCTTCGCAGAGGAGCTCCGGCGGCTCCGCGAGCTCACCCTCGACACGGTCGCGTCGGAGCTCGAGGGTTCCGGGCGCTCTATCGCCTACGTCGTCGGCACGATGATCGAGCTGCCGCGTGCGTGCGTGCGCGCCGACGAGATCGCCGCTGAGGCCGACTTCTTCTCGTTCGGCACGAACGATCTCACCCAGACCGCGCTCGGGTTCTCGCGGGACGACGCCGAGGGCAAGTTCCTGACGCGCTACCTCGACGACCGCATCCTGGCGGCGAACCCGTTCGAGACGCTCGACGTCTCCGGCGTCGGCGACCTCATGCGGATCGCGGTCGAGCGCGCACGTGGCCCGAAGCCGGAGATCAAGCTCGGCATCTGCGGCGAGCACGGCGGCGATCCTCGCTCGGTCGCGTTCTGCCACGACCTCGGGCTCGACTACGTCTCGTGCTCGCCCTACCGGGTTCCGCTGGCCCGGCTCGCCGCGGCCCAGGCGGCGCTCGCCGAGGCCGGCGTCGAGGTTGTCGCCGTCGGCGGCTGACGACACCCCACCGGCCGTGGCCGGCCTCCGTGCTAGAAATGTCAGATGAGCGTCCCGGGCGACCCCCGCGTCGGCACCGAGCTGGCCGGCTTCCGCGTCGAGCGCGTGCTCGGCCGCGGCGGCATGGGCGTCGTCTACATCGCGGAGCAACTCCGGTACGGGCGCAAGGTCGCTCTCAAAGTGCTCGCACCCGAGCTCACGGACGACGCGCTCTACCGCGAGCGCTTCGAGCAGGAGTGGCGGACGGCCGCCAGGCTCGACCACCCCAGCATCGTGCCGATCTTCGAGGCGGGTGAGGCCGAGGGCGTGCTCTACATCGCGATGCGCTACGTCGAGGGGATCGATCTGCAGGCGCTGATCTCGAACGAGGGCCGACTCGCGCCGGACCGCACGCTCGACATACTCGGGCAGGTGGCGGGCGCGCTCGACGCCGCGCACACGAAGGGGCTGGTGCATCGCGACGTCAAGCCGGCCAACATCCTCATTTCGGCGGGCCCCGGGATCGCGGGGGAGCACGCGTACCTCGCGGACTTCGGCGTCGCCAAGCAGTCGCACACGAGGAGCGGCCTGACGCAAACGGGCTTCTTCGTCGGCACGGTCGACTACGCGGCGCCCGAGCAGATCGAGGGCAAGCGCGTAGACGGGCGGGCGGATCAGTACGCCCTCGGGTGTGTCCTCTACCAGTGCCTCGCGGGAGCACGACCATTCGAGCGGGAGTCGCAGGTCGCGCTCATCTCGGCCCACCTGTTCGAGCCGGCCCCCGCGCTCTCGGCGAAGCGACCAGACCTTCCAGCAGCTCTCGACCCCGTGATCGGTAAAGCGCTTGCGAAAGCGCCGGACGCCCGGTATGCGAGCTGTTCCGAGCTCATCACGGCGGCACGCTCCGCCGCCGGGGTCGGTCGCCAGGCGGCGCCGTCTACGGTTGCCGCGGGCGCGCCCCGCACCGTCGCCGAGGCGCCCCTCGCGGCCACGGCGGAGGCGGCGGCCGCGACCGTCCCGGCAGCGCCGCCGGCAAGGCGCTGGTCACGACGGCGTCTCGCGCTCGTCGGCGGGGCCGCGCTCGTCGCCATTCTCGGGATCGGCCTCGGGGTCGGGCTCGGAATGGGTGGCGGGGAGGATGCGGAGACGCAGGCCGGGGTAACGACCGGCGGCGGCGCGGGAACGCAGGGTGGCTCGACGACGGACGGCACGACGACCGGCGAGCAGCCGCCGACGACCGGCGAGACGGCGCCGGCGACGGCGCCTCCTCCGGAGGCGGACGGGGTGCTCCTGTTCGCAAGCGAGCGAGACGGCGACTTCGACGTCTACGCATCGGCGCTCGACGGCAGCGGCCGCGTCCGGCTCACAGACGAGCCGGCGACAGACGGGGGGCCGCGCTGGTCGCCGGACGGGACCCGGATAGCCTTCTACTCCGACCGTGACGGCGACTACGAGCTCTACCTCATGAACGCGGACGGCTCCGGTGTCGCGAAGCTGACCGAGGACGACGTTCCGGAAGGGCGTCCGTCGTTCAGCCCGGACGGTGCACAGCTCGCGTTCGCGGTGGGCGAGGGCGAGCAGGCGGAGATCTGGTCGATCGGCGTCGACGGCGCCAACCTCACCCAGCTGACGCAGAACGGACAGCAGGACTCGGCGCCGTCGTGGTCGCCGGACGGCACGCAGATCGCGTTCAGCCGCTTCGACGGCACGGACTACGAGCTGTGGACGATGGCCGCCGACGGCAGCGGCGAGCTTCAGCTGACCGACAACACGGCTAACGACGACGCGCCGTCGTGGTCGCCGGACGGCTCGCTCATCGTCTTTGCCTCGAATCGCCAGAACGCGAACTACGACATCTGGACGATGGCCGCGGACGGGTCGAGCTCCGCTCGGCTCGCGACCGCGTCGCGCGAGGACGGCCTGCCGGCCTTCTTCGGCGACGGGTCGAGGATCGTGTTCGACTCGAGCCGGGACGGCGACTTCGAGGTCTTCCTGATGAACGCCGACGGAAGCAGCCAGACGCAGGTCACCGACGACCTGACCCCGGACTTCGAGCCCGACGTGTCGACCGTGGCCACGCTGCCCGTGGGCGCGCCGCTGCCTTTCCTCGAGGACTCGACCGCGTTCCCGACGCGCGCCGAGGCGCTGCTCCTCACGCACGTGCCTCAACGCACGCGGCAGACGTGCGAGCGGGAGCAGCGGTCGGACATCGCGGGCCGCGCGATAGCGGGCGTCGCCTGCTCGAGTGGCCCGGTAACGGTCTTCTACGACCTCTTCCGGACGCCGCAGGCGATGCGGGCCTACTACAACAGAGCCCTGGCGGGCTCCGGCGCCACGCGGGGTGTGGGCTCCTGCCAGACGAGCGCGACCGCCGAGAGCAACTGGACGCTCGGCGAGGAGGAGGCCGGTCGCCTGCTCTGCTACACGACATCGTCGGGCAACCGGGTGGTGGTCTGGAGCTACGACGAGCTACGCATCGTCTCCTGGGCGCAGCGGGAGGACGACAACCGCGCCGCTCTCTACCGGTTCTGGCTCGGCCCCAACTCCGGGCCTCACGCCTAGATGGTGAGGCTCCTCACGCCTAAATGGTGAGGCCGGACATACGGGCCGGATGAGATCCGGCCCCTACTCGAAGCCGACCTCGACCTGCTGCGCCTCGGTGGTGTTCTGGGCGTACACGCTGAACGTTGCCGTCTCGCCCTGCTTCGCCTGGCCCACGACGCTGCAGTAGCTTCCGAGCGTGTTGTCGATCGCCTGGCCGTTGATCGCCTCGATCGACGCGGGTGCGTTCGCGTTGAAGCCGGCGTTCGCCGCAACCGTCCCGGGCACGGTCCTCGCGACGATGAGTCCGCCTACATCGCCTTCGACCCCGGCCGGGTCGGGCACGATGGGGAAGCCGTTGTCCGTGAAGTCGGCGTCGGAGGTCGGGTAGAAGAAGCCCATCCCGTTCCAGCCGATCGAGTTGCCCTGCCGGAGCTCCGGCGCGATCAGCTTCACGCGGTCGACGCCGATTCCGTAGAACTGACCCTCGATGCCCGAGGCGGCGTTCGTCTTGAACGTGTTGACGCCGACGAGCTCGCCATCGAGGTTCACGAGCGGCCCGCCCGAGTTGCCGGGGTTGATCGTCGCGTCGGTCTGGATCGTGTTGGGGTAGATCGATCCGTCGGGGAGGGTGACGCTCGTCTTCACGATCGACACGACGCCCTGCGTCGTCGTCAGCGCCGAGTCGGCGAGGAGCGACGCGGGGTAGCCGAGCGCGATCACCTGATCACCCTGCTGGACGTTGGCCTGGGAACCGAGCGGCAGCGTCTTCAGCCCTTGCGTGTTCTGCACCTTGAGGACGGCGAGGTCCTCGCAGGGAGCAACTCCGACGACCGTGGCCGGCCGCTCCTCGGTCTGGTCGCCGATCCGGACCGTGAACTCCGACGCCTCGTTCGTGACGTGCCCGTTGGTCACGATCAGGCCGTTCTGGGCGTCGAGCACCCAGCCGCTTCCGAGCCCGACCGACTGCCCCTGGGAATCGATCCCGCGGATCTGCGCCGTCGAGGGCTTCACCGAGGTGATGATCTCGGAGGCGGTCGGCGGTGGTGCCGCTTCTTCCTCCTCGCCGCCGATCGCGCCGGTGACGAAGAGCACGACGACGAGGATGGCGATGAGCACTCCGGCACCCGCGATCGCCGCGATGATCTGGGCCCGCTTGACCGACTTGCGCAGCATGATGCGCTCGATACGGGACGGGCTCGCGGGAGCCCCCGAGGGTGGAGAGGCGGCCTGGGGCGCGCCGACCGGGGGAGGGGCGGTCATCGGAGGAGGAGCCGCCTGGGGAGGAGGCGTGTACTGAGGGGCCGGCTCCTGGGGCGGCGGGGGCGGTACGACGGGTGAGGGCGCCGACGGCGGCGCGCTTTGCGCGCCCTGCTGGACGGTCATCCCCGGTCCGGCGAGCATCGTCCGAGGCGCTCCGGTACCAGGCTCGATCACGGAGGCGTTGATCTGGGACTCGCCGATTCGCAGCTCGTCGTCCGGGCCGAGGTGCGTCGGTTCCGTGATCCGCCGGCCGTTGACGTAGGTCCCGTTGGTCGACCTGAGATCCTCGACGATGATGTGGCCCTCCGGGTTGACGGAGAGGGCGGCATGCTCGCGGGAGACCTTGTCGTCCTCGAGCAGGAGATCGCACCCCTCCTCGCGCCCGATGACGAGCCGCTCCTTCGCAATCTCGAGCGACCGCGGGTCGCCCTCTCGCGAGCGGATCGTGAGCCACATGTCGCCTCTCCCTCCTCGTCGTAGAGGGCGGATTCTATGCGCCTTCCCGAGAGGAAACGACTGGACCGGCAACTATGCTCGCGCCGCGGTGCTCCTGGGAGTTCTGACCGGGCGACGGCTCGGGTACGACCGTCGTCGTGACCGGCGGGCGACGGCCGCCTCGGGGAGAGCGCACGCGGGCCCAGGCCGGCGACGAAGAGGCCGTCTCGTCGCGCCGGCGGCTGTCGCGAGCCCGGAGCGCACGCAGCCATCGCTCCCCGAGCGCCCAACCCGCGCTGGAGCATGGTAGAACGTGACTATCGCAATGAGTGTCTACACCGACCCGCGGATCGGCACGGAGCTCGCCGGCTACCGGATCGAGGGGCTGGTCGGTCGGGGCGGCATGGGCGTCGTCTACCGCGCCGTTCAGACGCGTCTCGAGCGCCACGTGGCGCTCAAGATCCTGGCGCCTGAGCTCGCACACGACACCGGCTTCCGCGAGCGGTTCGAACGCGAGTCCCATCTTGCGGCGTCGATCGATCACCCGAACATCATCCCGATCTACGAAGCCGGAGAAGCCGACGGCGTCCTGTTCATCGTCATGCGCTACGTCGAGGGTATCGACCTGAAGGCGCGGCTCGAGCAGGCGCAGCGGCTCGAGCCCGTGCCGACGTTGAACATCCTCGGCCAGGTCGCCGCCGCGCTCGACACGGCGCACGGGAAGGGCCTCATCCACCGTGACATCAAGCCCGGGAACATCGTCATCGCGTCCGGGATCGACGTGCACGGATCGGACCATGTCTACCTGACGGACTTCGGCATCGCCAAGCACGCGGCATCCCGGGCAGGTCTCACGCGAACCGGCCATTTCGTCGGAACCCTCGACTACGCGGCTCCGGAGCAGATCGAGGGGCGCGCTCTCGACGGGCGGGCCGACGTCTATGCGCTCGGTTGCGTGCTCTACCAGTGCCTCTCAGGGAAGCTGCCATTCGAGCGGGACAGCGAGGTCGCCGTCCTCTACGCCCACCTGGTCGAGCCCCCGCCGGCCCTCTCGGCGGTGCGTCCCGATCTTCCCCCGGGCCTCGACGCGGTCATCGCGAAAGCGATGGCGAAGCCCCGGGAGAACCGCCAGGCGACGGCTCGAGAGCTCGTGGCCGAGGCGCGGGCCACCCTGGCGGCAGTGCCGGCTTCTGCGGCCGTTGCGCTGCCTGCCGCGCGGTCGTCGCGCGGCCTTCTGCGTCGGCTCCGCCGGAGCAGCCCCGCTGCCCCGGCGGCGGCGGCAGCGGCTGCGGCGGCGGCCCTCGACACGGGTGCTCCCGGCCCCGCGCTGCCCGCATCCGCCGCAGGAACCGGCGCACTTGCCGCGGACGGCGTCTCGGCCGGCGCGGCTGTTCCGCCCCTGGAGGCCGAGGTGGCGCCGGCTGCGGCCGGCATGACGGAAGGCTCGGAGCCGGTTTCCTCCGATGGTCCGACACCGGGCGAGCCGGAGGCGACGTTGATCGGCAGCACTGCGGTCGAGCCGGCGCCGCCGGCGCCCGAGACGAGAGCCGGGACCGAGGTGCCCGGCCTGGCAGCGGCCGCGGGCCTGGCGGGCACGCTCGCCGGCGCCGCGGCGACGGGCGCAGGCGCGGCCGCCGAGCCCACCGTTCTGGGTGAGCAGAGCCCGGCGTCGGCAACCGCGCCGGTGACGGATGCGGCGGGCGCGGCCACTGTCCTGGGCGGAGACAGGGTGGCTCCCGCAGGCGAGACGGCCTTCGCCGAGGCCGAGCCGGTTGCGGGCGAGACCGTGCTCGGCGAAGTCCGGAAGAGCAGGCGTCCGATATCGCCGCGGTCGAGCCGGTGGCAGCGGAGCCGAGCCGACCACGGACTGGTTCGCCGAGGAGACGGCGACCGTCCTGCGAGACACGGGCGGGCGCGAGACCGTCCTCGAGCCGGGCGATGCGATCTCGGAGGTCGAGGTGGACGCGGAGCCGGTAGGCCTGCTTCCGACCGCGATCGCCGGCGCCGCCACCGCGGGGGGCGCTGCGTCTGCGGGAATGACCCATGTAGCCGACTCCGGCGAGGCGACCGTGCCTCCGGCGACCGTGCCTCCGGCGCCCACGCCATCGGTTGCCGAACCCGGCCGTCCACGTCGACGGCTCGTGCTCCTGCTCGCTGCCCTGGCCGCGGTGGTCGCCGCCGTCATCGTCGCCGTGGTCGTCGCGACGGGCGGAGGCGAGGAAGCGGCTCCGACAGATCCTCCAGCGTCGCCAGCGTCGCCAGCCGAGCCGGCGACGCCCCCGTCCGAGACCCAGCCCGCGGCTCCAGCGGAGACGCCGTCGACGCCTCCCACTACTCCTACGAGCCCGCCGTCGATCGAGGCCGGGACGCTCCCGCGCGGAGCGGTCGGCAGCCCCTACGACGCCACGCTGACCGCGTCGGGGGGCACCGAGCCCTACACCTGGTCGCTGACCTCGGGCGCCCTGCCCGCCGGGCTCTCGCTGGGCGAGGACGGTGTCGTCAGCGGCACGCCCACGGCGGAGGAGACCGCCGACTTCACGGCGGAGGTAGCCGACGCGGATGGGCAGTCGGCGACGCAGAGCTTCACGATCGCCGTCGTCTACGAGTTCACGGAGGAGCAGCGGCTCCTGCGCTCCCAGGCGAGGGTCGACCTGCGCCGCACGTGTGTCCCTCTCGATGCCGGTAGCGTTCCCGGCCGGGCCGTGGCAGGCATCTCGTGCGGCGAGGGAGGGCCCGTAAGGGCCACCTACTTCCTCTTCCCGTCCGGCGAGACGATGAGCGCGTACTACGGCGGACTGCGACCCGCCGGCATCGAGCGCGACTCCGGCACTTGCGGACTGGACAACCCGACCGCCGAGAACGAGTACCTGAGGGGCGGCAACGTGCTGGGGCGCATGCTCTGCCACGAGGTCGACGGACGCCCGCGCATCGTCTGGACGAACGACGAGTCCAACGTCGTGTCGGTCGTGCGCCGCACGGACACGAACTCGATCGGCCCCCTCGTGACGTGGTGGGAGGTTCCAGGGTACGAGCAGGCGGTCGATCCCCCGCCGCCACCGCCTTCGAGCGGCGGCAGCACCGGTGGCAGCACGGGCGGCAGCAGCGGTGGCAGCACGGGCGGAAGCAGCAGCGGAGGAAGCAGCGGCGGAGGCAGCACCGGCGGCAGCACGGGCGGGGGCGGGGCCTAGCTGTCGGCTAGGCGAGCCCGCGGACCTTCGCGTACGCGATCAGAACGCTCACGATGCCGATCGCGACGAGCGCCGCGATGCTCGCGGCACCCTCGCGAGAAAGGAGCGGACGCTGGCGCCCGAAGTGCTCGAGGGCGAGCATGCAGAGCGCGCCGCCGATGAGACCGCCGATGTGGCCTCCGATCGAGACGTTCGAGAGCACGAATCCCAGCGCCAGGTTGATGACGATCACGAACAGCGCCTGCCCGCCGAAGATCGCGATGCCCTTGCCGCGCTCGAGCACGAGGCCGGCGCCGAGGATCCCGAACACCGCGCCCGAGGCGCCTACCGTAGGCACGCCGGGGGCCACGAGCAGTGCGCCCGCAGCGCCGGCGAGCGCCGAGACGAGGTAGATGCCCAGGTAGCGCCCCGGCCCGACGAAGGCCTCCAGATTGCGCCCGAACCACCAGAGGAAGAGCATGTTGAACGCGAGATGGAGCAGGCCGCCGTGCAGGAAGGCGGACGTGATCAGCCGCCACCACTCGCCGTCGGCGACGAGTGGCCCGAAGAGGGCGCCGTTCACGAAGACCTCGCCCGACGTCCCGCTGATGTCGCCGGCGGTGATCAGTTGGGCCATGAACACGACGGCGTTGAGCGCGATCAGCGTGTACGTGACGATGCCGGTCGGTGCCCGCCCGCTCGCCTTGGAAACCCGCCGAACCTGCTTGCGCGCGCCTGTCGGCACGCCGGCACACTCGGGACAGCGGTGCCCGACCGGGCCCTGGACGAGGCAGTCCGTGCAGATAGGCCGCTCGCACGTGACACAGCTGAGGCCGGTCTCGACCCGGGGGTGGCGGTAGCAGACCGTGCGCTCCGTCGTGCTCGGCTCGGCCATGGGCTCATCCTAGTCGGCGGCCTCGCGGGCCCGGTGGGCTGCCCGCCCCACGCAAGCCTCTAGAGTCGAGGACGTGCGCGTCCACGTCGCCTTCACGCCCGCCGAGGCGGCCTCGGCACAGACCGCGATCGTCGTCGACGTCCTCCGGGCGACGTCGTCGATCGTGCAGGCACTCGCTTCCGGCTACCGGCGAGCGCTCTGCTGCGGCGAGATCGAGGAGGCCCAGGCGCTGCGCAGGACGCTGGGAGCGGGAGTGCTCGCCGGCGAGCGCGAATGCGTGCGTATCCCCGGCTTCGACCTCGGCAACTCGCCGCGTGAGTTCGTCGAGCCGCACGGCGACACGGTGATCCTGACGACGACGAACGGCACGCGCGCGCTCGTCGCGGCGGCGAGCCGGTGCGAACGCGTGCTCGCCGGGTCGCTGCTCAACCTCGAAGCGGTCGCCGACGCAGCGCGGTCTGAAAGCGGGGACGTCGCCATCGTTTGCGCGGGCGTTCTGGGCGAGCTCGCGATGGACGACGCGTACTGCGCGGGGAGGCTGGCAGAGCTTCTCGGTGGCCAGCCCACGGATGCGGCGTCGGCGGCGATGCGCCTCGCGCGTTCGTTTCCCGACGCCGAGGAGGGGCTCGCCGCGAGCCAGAGCGCCCGGAACCTCCTCGCGGCCGGGCTCGCGGAGGACATCGCATGGTGCGCGCGCGAGAGCACCTTCGACGTGGTGCCGGCGGTCGTCGGGTTGCACGGCGGCGGCGCCGTCGAGCTCCAGCCGCTGTAGGGGCCGGATCTCATCCGGCCCGTTTCATCTGACCTGCGCCAGAGCACAGGTCAAGCTCGATGACCTGAGTGGAACGAATCGTCGGCACATTTCCCCTTGACAGGAGAACACATGTTCGTGTAGAACATATGTTCCCATGGTCGCCTGCATCTCGGTTCCCGCGTTTGCCCTCAGAGCAGCGCTCCGTGCCCGGCCCGACCTCGCACTCCATCCTGTGGCGCTGGCTCCTGCGCCTGGAGAGCCCGACCTCGTCGGCCCGTGCACCGGCAAGGCCGAGCGGGCCGGCGTTCGGCCCGGCATGCGGCTCGGGGAGGCGCTCGCCACGTGCCCGTCGCTCGCGCTCGTCGAGCAGGATCCAGCCGCTGTCAACGAGGAGTGGGAGCGCATGCTCCGCCGTCTCGAGGACGCCGGCCTCGCCGTCGAGCCGGTCGAGCCGGGCTGCGCCTACTTCGATACCACGGGCGTCGAGCGTCTTGCCGGTGGCCTCCGCGCCGTGCTCCGGCGTGCTCTCGATGCTGCCGGGCCGGAATGGAATCCCCGTGTCGGCGCCGCCGGGCGGCGCTTCGCCGCGCTCGCCGCCGCCAGCATCGCTCCTCCCTGCCGCGCCGTTGTCGTCGACGACGGCGAGGAGGCGCTCTTCCTCGAGCCGCTCCCCCTCGATCTGCTGCCGCTCGACCATAACCGCCGCCGTGAGCTCTCCGAGCTTGGCATTCGCCGTCTCGGCGAGCTCGCCAGGCTGCCACGCTCCTCGGTGGCCGACCGGCTCGGCGCCGACGGTGCGCAGGCGTGGCATCGTGCCGCAGGAGAGGACGGCGCGCGTGTAGCGCCTCGGCAGCCGCCGTCCGAGTTGGCCGAGGCGATCGCCTTCCCCGAGTCGATCGCGAATGCCGTCACGCTCGAGCGTGCGCTCGCGGCGTTGCTCGACCGTCTGCTCGCCAGGCCGGAACGGGCGGGGCGAGAGCCGCGAGAGCTGGCCGTGTCGGCCCGGCTCGTCGGAGGCGGATCCTGGCGACGCTCCTTGACGTTGCGCGAGCCGACCGCGGAGCAGCGACGCCTGCTGGCAGCACTGGGGCCGAAGCTGACCGAGCTTCCAGCCCCAGCCGTCGAGCTTCGCCTCGAGCTCGGCGAGCTCACCGAGGTGACCGGATACCAGGAGGAGCTCGTCAAGCCGCGCGGCATCCGTCTGCGCGAGCGCCTTCGCGAAGGCTTGCGTCAGGCGCGCACGGCGGCAGGGGTCGACGCCGTCTGTACCGTAGTGGAGGTCGCGCCGTGGTCGCGCATTCCCGAGGCTCGCGCGATGCTCGTGCCGCGAGACGACTGAACGAGCCCCGTCCGGCGGCGGTCGTGTGCGCCGGCGACGCGCCGGCGAGTGTGGACCGGGTTCAGGTCGCCCGTGTGCGCGAGGAGTGGCGTGTGGTCGAGCGCTGGTGGACCAGCCAACCGGTGAGACGGCGCTACTTCGACGTCGTGCTCGAGACGGGGGAGAACGCCGCCGTCTTCCTCGACGAGCTCGCTGGTCGCTGGTACCGGCAGCGGGCGTAAGGACATGGGCCGGGTGCGCGGACCGGGTAGGGACCGCACCGGGTTGGTGGCGGATGTGTGACAGCCCCGGCGAGGCGCCTGCGCTCGGGAGGCGCGGTGCGCTTGATCGCTCTCGCCCCGACCGCGCATGACCTACGTCGAGCTCCACTGCCACTCGGCGTACTCGTTCCTCGACGGCGCGTCGCTGCCGGAGGAGCTTGCCGCGCGGGCGGCCGAGCTCGGCTACCAGGCGCTCGCACTGACCGACCACGACGCAGTTCACGGCTCGCTCGAGTTCGCCCATGCCGCAAAGTCGCTCGGCGTGCGCCCGATCACGGGCGCCGAGCTGACCCTCGCGACCGAGCCACGTGCTCACGTCACCGTCCTTTGCGAGACGCCGCAAGGCTACGCCAATCTCTGCCGGCTCCTCACCATCGCGTACGCACGCGACCGGCTCGACCCGGCGCTCGATCCCGGCCTGCTCGAGGAGTACCGGGGCGGGCTCGTCTGCCTTTCCGGCTGTGCCCACTGCGGGCTGGCCGTCGTCGATCCGAACGCCGCCGCCCGGTTGGCCGGCGCGTTCGGGGACGAGCACTTCTTCGTGGAGCTGCAGCGGCCCTACCTGCGCGGCGACGCCCGCCGCAACGCCGCGCTGCGCGAGCTGGCGGAGACGCTCGGCGTGCGCACCGTCGCGACCGGCGACGTCCATGCGCACGACGCGCGGCGCACGCGTCTCCAGGACGTTCTCGTCGCGATCGCGAGCCACGCCTCGCTGGACGCCTGCGAGCCCGAGCGGCGCGGGAACGAGGAGTTCGTCTTGCTTCCCCCCGAGGAGGCGGCGGCCCGGTTTCCGGACGATCCCGGCGCAGTCCAGAGGACGCTCGAGCTGGCCGAGCGGCTCGCGTTCGACCTGACGGAGGAGCTCGGCTACCGCTATCCGGACTTCTCGGACGGGGCCGAGTCGGCCGACGGACAGCTCGTTCGCCTTTGCCGGCGGGCATTCGAAGAGCGCTACCGTCACGCGCCTCAGCCTCTCCACGCCCAGGCCGACGCACGGCTGCGCGAGGAGCTCGCGCTGATCGCCGAGCTCGGCTTCTCCGGCTTCTTCCTCCTCCACTGGGAGGTTCTGGAGCTCGCCCGGGAGATAGCGCACGAGGTACGTGGGGAGAGCGCCGCCCGCCACCTGCTGCCGCCCGGGCGGGGACGTGGCAGCTCGGTTGGGTCGATCGTCTGCTACCTGACCGGGCTCTCCCATGTCGATCCGGTGGCCGCCGACCTGCCGCTCGGGCGTTTCCTCAACCGCGAGCTCGCCTCCATCCCCGATATCGATCTCGACTTCCCGCGAGACATCCGCGAGAAGCTGATCGTCGCCGTCACGGAGCGCTACGGCCGCGAGCATGCCGCCCTCGTCGCGACGTTCGCCACCTACCGGGCCCGTGGCGCGATCCGGGAGGTCGGGAAGGCGCTCGGCCTGCCTCAGACGGAGCTCGAGCGCCTCGCGCGCCTCTCCGACGGCTGGGACGCACGCAACGTCGGCCGCGAGCTCACCGCCCTCCCCGACGCCGTGGAGAAGCTCCGCTCGCCTCGCTGGCAGGCTCTTCCGGAGCTCTGCGCCGAGATCGCCGGCCTTCCTCGCCACGTATCGCAGCACCCCGGCGGCATGGTGATCTCGACGCGCCCGCTCGTCGAGCTCGTTCCCGTGATCCCGGCCGCGATGGAGGGCCGCCAGCTCGTCCAGTGGGACAAGGACTCGTGCGCGGACGCCGGTTTCCTCAAGATCGACCTGCTCGGGCTCGGAATGCTGTCCGCCGTCGAGGAGTGCGTCGAGGCGATCGCACGCCGCCGCGGCGAGCCGATCGACCTCTCCCGCATCCCGCTCGACGACGCTGCCGTCTACAGAGAGATCCAGACGGCCGACACTGTCGGCGTCTTCCAGATCGAGAGCCGTGCGCAGATGCAGATGCTCGTCCGCACCCTGCCCGAGAACCTCGACGACCTGACCGTCGAGGTGGCGCTCGTCCGGCCGGGGCCGATCCAGGGCGGCGCCGTTCACCCCTACATCGAGCGGCGCCAACGCCGGCGAGAGGACCCGTCGTACGTGCCGCCATACGACCACCCGTTGCTCGAGGGCCCGCTCGCCGAGACGCTCGGCGTCGTCGTCTTCCAGGAGCAGGTGCTCGAGGTGGCGATGGCGCTGGCGGGCTTCTCGGTCGGGGAGGCGGAAGGGCTGCGGCGGGCGATGAGCCGTAAGCGCAGCCGCGAGGCGATCGAGGCCTACCGGGAGCGCTTCTACCACGGATCGGCTGCGCGAGGCGTGGAGCGTGAGATCGCCGAGCGCGTCTTCGAGAAGCTTCTCGGCTTCGCGTCGTTCGGCTTCCCGAAGTCCCACGCGGCGGCGTTCGGCCTGCTCGCCTACCAGTCCGCCTGGTTGCGTCACCGCTACCCGGCCGAGTTCCTGTGTGCGCTCCTCAACGCCCAGCCCATGGGCTTCTATCCTCCGGCGAGCCTCGTGCGGGACGGGCAGCGGCGCGGGGTAGAGGTGCTGCCGCCGGATGTCAACACGAGCGGCGCGACGTGTGCCCTCGAGCGCGGCGGCGTCCGGGTGGGTCTCGCGTACGTGAAGGGGGTGGGGGAGGAGCAGGCGCGGGCGCTGGTCGACGAGCGCGAGGTGAGTGGTCACTTCCGCACGGTGCAGGATCTGGCCGTCCGTGCCCCCGTCGATAGAGCCGCCTTGGAGGCGCTCGCCGCCTCGGGAGCATGCGACGGGTTCGGCTGGCCGCGGCGGCAGCTGCTCTGGCGCCTCGGTCTGGCACCCCGCTCCACGAGCGCAGCTCGTGGAGCGAAGACACAGCTCGCTCTCCCGCTCGAGCCGCAGACCGAGATCCCCGAGCTGCCCGAGCAGTCTTCCTGGGAGCGGATGCTCGCCGACTACCGCCTCACCTCGCTCTCGGTCGACACGCACCCACTCGACCTCCTACGACCGCACCTGCCGGCCGGCGTGGTCTCCTCGCTCGAGCTGGACGGCGCCGAGGACGGCGCGGAAGTCTCGGTCGCCGGGCTCGTGGTCGCCCGCCAGCGCCCCTCGACCGCGAACGGGGTCGTCTTCATGCTGCTCGAGGACGAGCACGCGCAGATGAACCTCATCGTGCCCCCGCCGGTCTACGAGCGCTTCCGCGCGGCCGTTCGCGGCGAGCCGCTCCTGCTCGCGAGGGGGCGGTACGAGGTGAACGGCCGCAACCGCAACGTCGTCGCCTTCGAGCTCACGTCCCTCGGCCCGTTGGCGCGCCGGGCTGCGAACGACGCCGAGGTGCGCTCGTCCCTGCCCTCGGGTCACAGCTTCGGGAGGCGGTAGGCCGTGTCCTAGTCCAGGTCGAGCGCGTACCGCGGGTAGCGTCGACGGGCCTCCAGGGCAAAGGCGGATTCGTAGCGCTTCGCCGTCTCCTCGTCGAGAGTCGACGCGTAGCCGTCGCGGAGCCGCTCGAGCTCCTCTCCGACGGCCTCGGTGAGATCGACGTAGTCGCCGTAGCGTTCCTCGGCTTCTTCCGCGGTCGCGTCGTCGTAGGCGCGCAGGGCCGCGTCGCAGTCGGCCAGCAGGCCTGCGTGCTCGCCGGCGAAGAGGTCGAGCTGCCGCTCGATGACCTCCGCGAACGGCCGCCGGCGACGGAGCCTCAACCGAGCAGGTCCTCGTAGAGGGCGAGGTGGGCCGCGGCGGCGACGTCCCAGGTGAGCTCGGCTCGAGCGCGCAGCGCACCCTCACGCGCGCTCGCGAGCGTATCCGGGTCGTCGAGCAGCCGTCCGACTCCCTCCGCGAGCGCGTCGATGTCGTCCGCGGGCACGACCAGACCGGCGCCGAAGCGTCGCACCGGCTCGGCTATGCCGCCGACGTCGTAGGCGGCTACGGCTGCCCCCGATCCGAGCGCCCGCAGGAGGGCCCCGCTCTGATCGAGCTCGGGCCGGTAGGGGAACAGAGTGACGGTGGCCTCGGCAAGGAGATCGTCGATCTGCGCCTCCGACTGGTAGCCGAGCCGCCATTCGACGCCCGGCACCGACCGCAGGTCGCCGATGTCGTAGAGCGGGTCGCCGGCGACGACGAGGCGCACGCCGAGTCGCCGTGACAGCTCGATCGCGTGCTCCACCTGCTTGTAGGGTCGGATGAGGCCGAAGAGGAGCAGCGTGCGCGCGTCGTCCTCCCGCCGCACCGTGCCGGGAAACACCGGGTGTGGGATCACGGCGACACGCCGCTCGGGGAGCTCGAGCTCGTGTACGAGTCGGTCGCGCCCGCGCTCCGAGTGGCACACGACGCGGGCATAGCGGCCGTAGAGCCGCCGCCAGAGCTCTGGCCGATCGGCGGTGCGCCGGGGCAGGATGTCGTGGGCCGTGAAGACGGCACGACGCCCGGACGGCATGAGCCGCACGTCCAGCTCCGGAAGGGGGGCCCACTGTACGTGGAGGACGTCGTGCTCGACCCTGCGCAGGCGAGCAAGGCCGGCCAGGTGCTCGGTCGCCTTGAGCGGCAGCCTGAGGCGCGAGCGGCCGAAGGCGCGGGAGCTCACCGGATAGAAGAGCTCGCGGCGCTCGTACCCCTCCGGCTCGGGTGCGGCGCCGAACCGGAACCGGGACGTGACGAGCTCGACAGCGGCTCCGCAGGCACCGAGCGCCCGCGCGAGGTGGTGGTCGTATGGAACGGTGAAGCCGGCCGGGTCGACGATCGCGACGCGCACGCCGCGTACAGTACGCGGCGCCATGCGGCTGCTCCTGCGCACCTGGAACCTCTTCCACGGGCGCACCCTTCCCGAGTCCGGGCACAGCGAGCTCGAAGCCATGGTTCGCCTCGTCACCGCCGGCGCCCCCGACGTCGTGTGCCTGCAGGAAGTGCCCGTGTGGGCGCTTCGACAGCTGCCTGGCTGGAGCGGCATGGCAGCGTTCGGCGCGGTGACGATGCCGGCGCTCGGCGGGCCGCTGGCGCGCGGCCTCACGGAGCTCGATCCGCGCCGGCTTCGCTCGGCGCTCACCGGGCAGGCGAACGCGGTGCTGGTGTCCGTCCGGCTCTCGGCAACCGCTCACCAGACGCTGCCGCTGAATCCTCGCCGCTTCCGCAGGCGGGAGGCAGCGCGGCTCGGCCTTCCGCTGGCGGCCCGTTTCGACTGGGCCCGAAACCGCCGTGTGGCGCAGGTGCTCAGGGTTGGCGACCGCGAGGTGAGCGCGGTCGTGGTCAATCTCCACCTGACCACCTCGCCGGACAGCCGCCCGGCGGATGCCGAACTGCTGCGGGCGGCGACGTACGCGGAGGGGTATGCGAGCCCCGGCGAGCCAATCGTGATCGCAGGCGACCTCAACCTGACTGCTGCCAGCTCCTTGACGCTACGCGAGCTCGGCTCCTGGGGATTCTCCGCCGCTGCCGCGGGAATCGACCATGTGCTCGCGCGGGGATGGACGTTCACTCGAGGGCCCGAGCCCTGGCCGGACGACCGTAGAAGACTCGGCGAGAGCCTTCTCTCCGACCACGCTCCGGTGGAAGCGGAGATGATGCCGCCATGAACCTCGCCGCCGTCCGCGCGGAGCTCCCGGTGCTCGAGCGGCTCGCGTACCTGAACGCGGGGACGTTCGGGCCGCTCCCTCGCCGAGTCGTCGACGTGATGCGGGGGATCCAGACCGAGGAGCTCGATCAGGGTCGCACGGGCCGCCCGTACTTCGACGAGATCCGCGGGCTACGAGGCCAGGTGCGTGAAGCTGTCGCCGGCCTGCTCGGTGCGTCATCCGGGTCGATCGCGCTGACACGCTCGACGGGGGACGGCTGCAACATCGCCGTGGCAAGCCTGCATCTGCAGCCCGAGGACGAGATCGTCACGACCGACGACGAGCACTTCGGCCTCCTCGGTGCGCTCCACGTCTCCAGAGCCCGCGTGCGAGTGGCGCATATCCGGAGTTGGCCGCTCGAGCACGCCCTGGAGGCGATAAAGGCCGAGATCACGTCCCGCACGCGGCTGATCGCGCTGTCGCACGTGACATGGACGACCGGGCGTGTCCTGCCGGTGCGCGAGCTCGCCGGGCAAGGCATTCCCGTGTTGGTCGACGGCGCGCAGAGCGCTGGGGCCATCCCGGTCGACGTCGGCGAGCTCGGCTGCGACTTCTACACCGTCTCCGGACAGAAGTGGCTGCTCGGGCCCGACGGCACCGGCGCGCTCTACGTGCGGCCCGAGCTGATCGATCAGCTGCCCGTGCCGTTCCCGTCGTACTTCTCCCAGCAGAGCTACGAGGAGACGGGCGCATTCGCTCCGGCGCCCGGCGCCGCACGCTTCGAGCCGGGCACCCTGCCTGCACCGGCGCTGGCCGGGCTCGAGGCGGCGCTTCGGCTGGCGGGCGAGATCGGCAGCCGAGCGCTTCGCCGCGGCTCGGGCGACGACCGAGCGCTGCCGCGAGCTGCTTTCGCCGTCAGTCGAGATCCTCACCGAGCCCGACCAGGCGACGCTCGTCTCGTTCCGCGTGCGAGGCGACCCGGAGGCCGTCGTGGACGGGCTCGCCGAGCGGGGCGTCATCGTCCGCAGCTTCCCCGGGCTGGACTGGATCCGCGCCTCGATCGGTTACTGGACGTCCGACGACGACCTCGAACGGTTGGCCGCCGGCCTGTCCTGAAAAGGGCCATGACCGGGGTGATCAGCGGAGGGGGCCACCCCGTGCCTCTGGTCGAGCGTTCGACCTTTCCCGTCGACCCCCGTCCCCGTTAACTAGCATGGATGCGGGGTTTGGCTCAGCTTGGGACGAACCTGCATTCCCTTTGGGGGCGAAGAATCGCTCGTTCGGCTTGAGCGGCGCGGGCGCCGGGGAGGAGGTCGCGAGGCGAGCTAGGCTTCACGCATAGAGAGGGGGTTGCCCTTGCCTGAGAGCGGGCTACCGATCCGGGTCTACCAGGAGCACGATATGTGGCACGTCGATTACGGCGAAGGCGTGATCCGAGACCATGAGAGCCGGGAGGAGGCCGAGTCGGCTGCCGACGCGGTCGCGCAGGCCGAAGAGCGCACCGTCGTCGTTGAGGAATAGCGGACTCACGGTCGTGATCGCTCGCCGATCGCGTCGAGCGCGGCATGCAACGCTACCGCCTGCGCGCCATCACGGCCGTTCCCTGTGCCTTCCTCGCCACCGGCCGAGGAGTCGATCCGCTACCTTCGCCCGGGCCAAGCACGAGCATCGCTCGAAAACTGACGCCGAAGGAGCTGGCGCTCGAAGCTGTGATCGGGCGAGCGCTGCTGGCCGATCGCCGCCGCAATATCGGCGACGAGCAACTCGGCGTGTCCGGTGTGCGCTTCAGCGCACCTTTGTCTCTGGCCGAGCCGGATTGGACGCGCGTAGAAGTCCGCATCCGGCGGAGGCCGGCCGCTGTCAGATGAGCATCGTGATCGTCGACGACGAGTGGTCACGCCGCGATCCAGCCGCTAGCGCCTCGCTTCGCGGGGTTAGGCACGTGTCTGCGCTGTCGATTACAACTACGGCATGTACGACGCGTTGACGACTCGGTACACGTTCGCGTGCCCGGCCGGGGGTGAGGCGAGCGTGAGGCTGTCTGCGTTCCGGGAGGTCGGCCGGTTGGCGGGCGCGGCCCACCCGGCCGTGTTCCGTGTCCGCTTTGCCTGCGACTGCGGTGGTGACCACGTCGGTCTCGTCTCGCACGACGACCTCGACTGGGCGCCGCTCGGGCTGGGCGACAGCGCGACATTCCTGAACCTGATGACGGCCCGGCTCGAGCTGCTTGATTCGGAGTTCGTCGACCTCGCCATCCGTCGGATCCAGGCCGGAGAGTGGCCCTGGAGCTTTTTCTGCTACCCGGAGGAACGGCCGCGGCCGGTGTTCCCGTCGTTCTTCCGCCTGCTCGCACCGGGCGCGCCCGACGGCTCGATCGGCCTCGCTGTCCTCTGCCCCGCCTGCTTCCGGATCTCGATCAACCTCGTCTCGCACGAGCACGTCGACCTGCCGTTCCACAACGACGCGGAGGTCGGCGTCGTCGAGCACGTCTTCGCCAGCGACGGCGCCCAGACGCTCGAGGAGTTCCGCGCGCGCCTCTACTCGTCGGACTTCGACGCGCGCAGGCTGCTGCTCGAATAGCGGTTCGTGTCCCTCCGCCCCGGTACACGCGGAGCAGCGCGTCATTGTCGGGGGGGCGTGCTATCCCGACAACGTGAAGGGACTACCTCTCGCTCGCCTGGCGCGATGCCCGCGTCGAGCTCCGGCTCGCATGCCGCGGGCCGAGCCCAGACGTGCAACGTCAGGGCAGTTTGTGCTATTTGAACTTAACTGCTAGAGTACTTGGCACTCTCTATGCGAGAGTGCCAAGAGACCGTCCACAAGGTCCGGCCCCATGTCAAGGTGGAAGAGGGAGCGTTCTCATGCATGTGCAGCCGCTTGGTGACCGTCTGATCGTCGAGGCGCTCGAGGAGGAGTTGGAGACCGTCAGTGGGATCGTGCTGCCGGACACCGCGAGGGAGAAGCCGCAGCGTGGCCGGGTGCACGCGGTCGGCCCCGGTGCGCTCAACGACAAGGGCGAGCGAGTCCCGCTCGACGTCGCCGAGGGTGATGAGGTGATCTTCTCGAAGTATGGCGGCACCGAGATCAAGCTCGGTACGGACGATGTCCTGATCCTGCGCGAGTCGGACGTGCTCGCGAAGGTCACGGCGTCGACGATCAAGGGCAAGCGCAAGCGCGAGCTCGCCGGGGCCACCACCTAAATCGCGCCACCAGGAAGGAACGAAGACATGGCTCATAAGGAACTCAAGTTCAACGAGGATGCGCGGCGCTCGCTCGAGCGTGGCGTGAACATCCTTGCGGACGCGGTGAAGGTGACGCTTGGCCCGAAGGGCCGCTACGTGGTGCTCGACAAGAGGTTCGGCGCGCCGACGATCACCAACGACGGCGTCACGATCGCGCGCGAGATCGAGGTCGAGAACGCGTTCGAGAACCAGGGCGCACAGCTCGTGCGCGAGGTCGCGACGGCGACGAATGACGTCGCCGGCGACGGCACGACAACGGCGACCGTGCTGGCGCAGGCGATCGTGCGTGAGGGTCTGAAGAATGTGGCCGCGGGTGCGAACCCGATGGCGCTCAAGCGTGGCATCGAGTCGGCCGTCGGCTGGGTGGTCGATGACTTGAAGGCGCAGTCCAAGGAGGTCTCGGGCAAGGAGGACATCGCCCGTGTCGCCACGATCTCGTCGCGCGAGCGTGAGATCGGCGACGTCATCGCCGACGCGATCGAGAAGGTCGGCAAGGACGGCGTCGTGAACGTCGAGGAAGGCCAGACGTTCGGGCTCGAGCTCGAGTTCACGGAGGGTATGCAGTTCGACAAGGGCTACCTGTCGCCCTACATGATCACCGACCCGGAGCGGATGGAGGCGGTGCTCGAGGATCCGTTCATCCTGATCGCCAGCCAGAAGATCGGCGCCGTGAAGGACATCCTGCCCGTGCTCGAGCAGGTCATCCAGGCGGGCCGGCCGCTACTGATCGTGGCTGAGGACGTGGAAGGCGAGTCGCTGGCGACGATCGTCGTCAACAAGCTGCGTGGTACGTTCACCGCCGTGGCCGTCAAAGCGCCTGGCTTCGGCGATCGCCGCAAGCGGACGCTCGAGGACATCGCCATTCTCACCGGCGGCGAGGTGATCACCGAGGAGATGGGCCTGAAGCTCGAGAACACGAAGCTCTCGCAGCTCGGCCGTGCCCGCAAGGTCGTCATCGACAAGGACTCGACCACGATCATCGATGGGGCCGGCGACCCCGACCAGATCAAGGGCCGGATCAAGCAGCTCAAGGCGGAGGTGGAGAACACCGACTCGGACTTCGACCGTGAGAAGCTTCAGGAGCGGCTCGCCAAGCTTGCCGGCGGCGTTGCCGTCGTCAAGGTCGGCGCTGCCACCGAGACGGAGATGAAGGAGAAGAAGCATCGCGTCGAGGACGCGCTGCAGGCCACCCGGGCCGCTCTCGAGGAGGGTATCGTCGCCGGCGGCGGCGTCGCGCTTCTGAACGCGGTCGGCCCGGCCAAGAAGAGCGCCGACGCCTTGACGGGTGACGAGAAGACGGGCGCCCAGATCATCCTGCGGGCGCTAGAGGAGCCGCTCCGCCAGCTGGCGTCGAACGCCGGGCTCGAGGGCTCGGTCGTCATCGACAAGGTCCGCAACGCCCCGAAGGGGCAGGGCATGAACGTCGACACAGGCGTGCTCGAGGACCTGGTCAAGGCCGGCATCATCGACCCGACGATGGTCACACGCTCGGCACTCCAGAACGCTGCCTCGATCGCCAAGAACATCATCACGACCGAGGCGATCGTCGCCGAGGCGCCCGAGAAGGCCGGTGCCGCAAGCAGCATGGGCGGCATGGGCGGCATGGGCGGCATGGAGGGGATGATGTAACGAGCCCCCAAGGCTCGAACATGGAACGGAGGGCCGGCCAACGCCGGCCCTCCGCACTCGTAGTGGGGCGAGTCGAGCGCAGCCGAAGGCGCAACTGGCGGAGCACCTCAGCCCCGGGGTACAAGGCCGAAGCGGGGAAGTCCCCGGGAGTCGTATCGCCCCCAACGGACGTCGTTTCCCGACGACGAAGCGAGGCTCGGCAACAGCCTCTGTGGTGGTAGGACGCGCGGCTGATCCCCCTCGATGTCCGCGCGGTTGGGCTCGATTCGCGTCACCATCCTCTGCGCGCAGGCCGAGCGGCCCGGTGTGAAGCCATGCCTGCGCGCCGCCTTGGCGCGCATCGCCGAACTCGACTCTTACCGGCCGCCGGCGTCAGGCGCAAAGTCGCCGCCGATGCTGGCTCGGCTCGCGAACCTGAGGTGCGAGCAACGATGGGAGCGCCGGAATGCTTCGCGTGCGCCTGGGAGACGCTGAGTTCACGGCGACCGCTTGCGTGGGCGATCGCGTCAGCGGTGAGCGATCACTCGGTCGATGATCCCGTATTCCTTTGCCTCCTCCGCGCTCAGAAAGTAGTCGCGCTCCATGTCCGTGGAGACTTTCTCGAGTGGCTGGCCGCTGTGAAGGGCGATGATCTCCTCGAGACGCCGCCTGACGCTGATCACCTCGCGCGCCTGGATCTCGACGTCGGTTGCCTGGCCCTCAAAGCCGCCCGAGACTTGGTGCAGCAGGATCTTCGCGTTTGGCAGCGCCATCCGTTTCCCCTTCGCCCCCCCGGCGAGCAGCAGGGCGCCCATCGACAAGGCCGTGCCGAGGCAGATCGTCTGCACGTCCGGTTTGACGAACTGCATCGTGTCGTAGATCGTCAATCCCGCATAGACGCCGCCACCGGGCGAGTTGACGTAGATCGAGATGTCTTTGTCCGGATCCTCGGATTCCAGGTGCAGGAGCTCGGCCACCAGCAGGTTCGCGATCTGGTCGTCGATCGGCGTGCCCAGGAAGATGATCCGCTCCTTCAGCAGGCGCGAGTAGATATCGAAGGCTCGCTCGCCGCGCGAGTCCTGCTCGATCACCATCGGGATCAGCGGGCTCATCTCTCCAGCCTAGATGGTTGGTTCCACGAGATCCGCCTCCGCCGGGGCGTCAGCTGGCCGCTCTGGGACGTGAAGCCGGGGCGCAGCCGAGGCTGGACGCCTCGGCAAGGCCAGGCCTCGCGAAGCGGCCCAGACGCGCCAGATGTCGCATCCGGCTGCGACGTAGATCGTGGAATCAACCATCTAGGTCCTGGGTCCTCGTGGCGTCTCGCCGACGGTCGTAGCGCAGGCGCTCCACGGCTCCCGCGAGCAACAGCCGATGCTGGCAGTCCTCCCGGCGACCGACCCTTCGGCTCGCCACGAGCCGGTCCGAATGACGTTGGCGAACTCGCCAACGATCTGCTGGCACCGGCGGGCCGCGCTGACGTCGCCGTCGGACGCCGTTCGGGCAGATCACTCGTGACCGTGGCCACCTCGCCCCCGTGCGCGGGCGGCGTAGGCCGCCTGAGTGCGCGTGGTCAGCTCCTCTAGAGTCAGCCGTCCCTCGGCCGAAGCAGCCCGCAGCCGTTCGACGACAGCTTCCCGTTCGGCATCTGAGGCGCGGCCCAGACCGGCTTGATGGTGTCCCAGCCGAGCCACTGGAACGGTCGGATCGCGCGAAAGGTCGCGTATAGCAGCGTCCTCGTGACGGAGGTCACAAATGATGTAGGCGAACGGGCTGCTTGGTGGCTGTCGAGCGTTACCTGTGGCTCGAGCGGCGGTCGAGGCTCACAGCGGCGGCGTATCGAGAGGCATCGCCTGCGGGGGCTGGGGAAGGGGGGGCAGCAGCAGGAGATGGCTCTCGACGATCGCTGCTGCGACGTCGGCGAGTTTGTGTCCGTTGCGCTGGGAGTGGGTGCGTAGCAGCTCGAAGGCCCTCTGCTGGTCGATGGCGTGGCGTGCCATGAGGATCCCCTTGGCCTGCTCGATCACGGCGCGGCGCCCGAACGCCCCCTGCAGGTTGTGGTACTCGGCGAAGCGCTGCAGGGTGATGTCGATCGCGCTCTGCAGCTCTTCGGCGTCGGCATCGACGATGTAGGCGAAGACGCCGCGCCTGGCCGCCTCGTGGATGTAGGCGGGGTCTTTGGCGGAGAGGAGAGCGATCACGGGGCAGGTCGACGTGTGCACGATCTCCGCGATCAGCTCCAGTGCGTGCTCGGAGCTGAGCCCGAGCCCGACCAGCGCGACGTCGGGATGCTCCCTCGCGGTCACCGCCCCGACTTCTCTGACGTCGATCTCGCGGGCGATCACCTCATGGCCGAGACCGGCCACGACCCGGGCGAGCAGCTCGAGACGGTCCCTTCGTTCGTTCGCGATCAGGACGCGCAGGTGCGTGATGTCGTCGCTCGTCATCGCCCCCGAACGGCAGCGACCAGGATGGACAAGCTCAGTTTAGCGACCGCCCTGGTTCCAGTCCGTCGCGCCATCGTTCGAACCGAGCTGCCTGCTACACTTTCTTGTGCAGGCTGTAACAATCGGCTTGCATAGAGGTGTGCGGGCCACAAGAATCGGCCCGCCAAGATCCATCCCTCAGCAACTGGGTCGGAACCGTCCACGTCGACCGGAACGGTAGGTCGGCGATGAGTCGAACGAGGGAGGGATCTACGATGGAGATGCGGATCGTGGTGCCTGACGCCACGAGTGCTAGCGCGCTCGCGGAGCGACTGACCGCAGCCTTCGGCGCCCATAAGATCTCGCGCCCGAGCGGCCCGGAAGTCGGGGTGAAGGTCGGGCGCCACTCCGACCGGGCCGTCCTACGCGTACTCGACGCCGTCGACAGGTGGCTCGACCACACCGGAGCCGGCTTCGCCGACCTGCGACTCGGCAAGCGCTCCTACCGGTTCACCAGATGAGCCCGCTCGAGAGCTGGCAACGACCGAGCAGCGATCCGCTCGAGCACGCCGACGCGGAGACGCCAGATGCTTCGAGCGGGTCGGACGGAGGCATCGCCGTCCTCGATCGAGAGGAGGCCCCGGTGGGTGCGCCCGAGGCGCATCCGAGCACGGTCGATCAGCAAACGAGCGACGTACGCTCGAACTACTGGCTCGAGCACAGCGAGGGCTTCCAGGTCTTCGGGCCGAACGGGAGGATCGGCTTCGTCGCGCTCGTGCTCTCCTCCGAGGAAGGCGTGGGTGGGCTCGTCATCCGGACGGGGTTGTTCAGAACATGGAGCGTATTCGTCCCCATTCACGAGGTCGGATCGGTAGTCGCAAGCAGGAAGCGGCTCGAGCTGCGGATCACTCCCCGCGTCCCGAGGCGGCGCATCTCGGACTTCGCCCGTGAGCTCTTCGCCGCTTCGGCTGAACCCTTTCGCCGAGACGAAGCTGCGCCTGTCCCGTTTGCCTCCAACGGAAGGCGATGAGATCGGTAATTGCAAGACCCAGGTCATCGAGACGAACGTCGAGACAACGGCGCCAGCACCCCACACGGCCGCGGCACGAGACGGAAAGGCAGTGACGAATGGCTAAGCATCAGAACATCGCCGAGTGGCACGGCAAGCTTCTGGTCGACCGGGACGGCGACAAGATCGGCAAGCTCGAAGACGTCTACGTCGACGTCGAGACCGACGAGCCGATGTTCGGCACGATCAAGGAGGGGCGTTTCGGCCGCCATTTGACTTTCGTGCCGCTGGGCGGGATCACGATCGGCCCCGACGACCTCCAGGCGAGGGTGTCCAAGGAGCTGGTGAAGAGCGCCCCGAACATCGAGCTGGAGGGCGACGAGCTCTCACAGCCGGACGAGGCAACCCTCTACCACCACTACCAGCTCAACTACACGCCGCCCGACACACCGAGTGGGCGCCGGCTCGCCCGCCGCTGAGCCCTTCGGCTGACTGAGAGGAGCGCATCGTGGCAGCGCGAGCGACGCAAGCAGGTTCTGCCGGCATCGGCCTGGGAGGCGCCCTGGTCATCGCCGGCATCGTGGTCGCAATCATCTGGAGCGTCTGGCTCGGGATCATCCTCGCCGCCGTCGGGCTCGTTGCCTTCGGCGGCTTCGCGAAGGGCAGATGGTACTGAGACAGACACCGCATCCAGCGTCAGACTCCGTTCGCGAAGAGCCATGACGGACAGCGGCTCGGGAGGACCTGCCGCCCCCCGGGCTGCCGCGCCCCTGCCTCGGGCGTCGCTCGTGGCTCTGAGCAACCTGCGGCAGCTGGCGCGCTCGCGGGGCGGCCGACTGACTCTCACTATCGCGTCGGGCGCTCTTGCGATCGGGCTTTCCGTCCTGGCTGTGCGCCACTTCGCTGTGACCGGCTGGCCTATCTCGCGCGGGCACCCCGGCCTGCTCGTTGGTGTGGGTCTTCTCTTTCTCCTCGCCTACGCCTTCAAGGCCTATGGCTGGCAACGGCTCTTCGCGGCGGACGAACGCCCGCAGCCGCTCGCGCTCGCTGCCGCGAACGGCGGCGCCTCGGTGACCGGAGTCGCGCTGCCGGGGCGATTCGACGAGATCGTCCGGGTCGCGATCGTCCGACGCTATCCGCAGTGCCCCGCCGGTGTGCGCTCCCTCTGCCTCTCTCTGTTCATGCTCGGGCTGATCGACAGCGTTGCTCTGGCGCCTCTTGCGGTGACCGTCGCTGTCCTGCCGGGCCACGCCGTCGGCCTCCGCGCCGGCCTGGCCCTCATTGCCGCGGCGGGAGTGGGAGCCGCAGCGCTCGTCATCACGCTGCCGCGCATCGTCGCGAGCAAGCGCCTCTGCAACACTCGCCTCGCATGCTGGTTGAGGCCGCGCACGACCTCGATGCGAGGTGCATCGCAGGCGTGGGTGCTCGTGTCTGCGTCCTGGCTCGTGCGGGTAGTCGCGCTTTGCCTTCTCCTCGGCGCATTCGGGATCGGTCTCTCCTTCCCGCTTGCCCTTCTCTTCCTGTGCGCCGGCGCGGCGGCGTCAGCGCTGCCGATCGGCCCGGCGGGCGCCGCGACCCAGATCGGCGCCGGTGCCGCTGTGCTCGTTGCCTCCGGCGTCGCAGTCGGGCAGGCAGTGGCTTTCGCGGTCGCCGTCCAGGCGATGAGCGTGTTCGCCGGGGCCGCGATCCTCCTCTTCGCCATCGTGTGGCGCACTGGCATGCGTTTTGCGCCAACCCGGAATAGGAGCTTGCTGAGTGTGCACGAACTGGCTGGCCACGATGATCGCTCCGCGTGCGGAAATCCGACCCGGCGTGGTTCCACCCGCTTCTGAGACAAGAGCTGCTCAGCGCTACGCTGTCTTGTAGGGCCACACGTTGGTGAGAAACATCAGCGAGCAAACGCGAGGCACGACCGGAGGCGAGTCCACGTGCAGAACCAACCTGACCCCGGCACCCCAGTTCACGAGCGGCGATGGCTCGATCGCCTTCGAGCGGCCTGGAACGAAGTGCGTGCGAGACCCACGGACACGACAAACGCTGACGCGCTCGAGGCCGTAGCAGAGGAGCGCCCGCAGGAGGCGAAGTACCGAATCGATACGTTCGCCGCGGACGCGGCCCGCCGTGCAAGCCCGACACCTGCCAAACCGAGAGAAGAAGGCGTTCAGCACAAACGTGGCGAATCCGACAGACCGGGCGGACGAGCGACCCCCGAAACCGACCGCTTCGACGACGAAGCAGGCCAGTAATCGCTAGCCGAGCGATCGAGGAACGAAGGTCGGAAACGGCCGACTGAATCGAGGTGGCTCCATCCCACGGCCGCCGGCGGCACCGATCGAAGAGCACTTCCTGTAGGAAGTCACCGCGGATGGTCCGGATCGTCCTCGAAGGGGTATGGAGCAAGCCCGACCCGAACCGCCGACTTCCTCCGCGCGGTGCGGGCGTTCCGGCATCTTCGCGTTACCGGCTCACGCCCGTACGCCCGGATGATCGGGCGAGTGATGCTGGGCGAAGTCCATCGCCCCATCAGAGTGGCTCAGGACACTGCCACCGGGTGTCCACCCTCAATGAGCGTAACGTGGTCGACAGCGCGTGTGTGACGCCCGTGCCGAGAGTGAGGCGGGACCGTGACCGTTCCAGCCGGGCCTATGACGCGGCCGCCGCGTCGGCGGTGGTGCGCAGGCCCAGGTCCTTTGCGATCGGGCGCAAAGCCGTGATCAGGAATGCGATGTGCTCGTCGAGGTCGACGCCGATCAGCTCGGCGCCCTGGTAGACCTCGTCGCGGTGCACACCGGCCGCGAAGGACGGCTGCTTCAGCTTCTTGCGCACGGACTTGGGCTCGAGGCTATCGATGCCGTCCGGGCGCACGAGGCCGCAGGCGTGGATGAAGCCCGACAGCTCGTCGCACGCGAACAGCGTCCGCTTGAGCGGAGTGTCGCGTGGCCTCGCGAGGTGCTCGGCGTGGGAGAGCACCGACTCGACGACTTCCTCGGGCCAGCCCTCCTCGCGGAGAATCGACGCGCCGTCCTGGGGGTGCTGGTCGAGGGTCGGGTGGACCTCGTAGTCGAAGTCGTGGAGGAGCGCCACGGCGCTCCACAGCTCCTCGTCCTCGCCGAGCTTGTGCCCGTAGGCGCGAACGCCCGCCTCCACGGCGAGAGCGTGCCGCAGGAGGGCCTCACTCTTCGTGTACCGGGTCAGGGTTGCCCAGGCGTTCTGGCGGGTGACCTCCATCGGCTCGGGTACGATAGCCCGGCTGCCGTCGCCCCCGCGAGGCACCCGCACCCTTCGTGTCCACTACTCTCGTCCACCAGAGCCTCGTGGAGTCGTTCGTCATCGAAGGCGGCCATCCGCTCCGTGGACGGGTGCGAGCGGCCGGGAACAAGAACGCGGCGCTGCCGATCGTCGCCGCGTGCCTGCTCACCGACGAGCCGGTCACCCTTCGCAACGTGCCTGCGATCCGGGACGTCGACACGATGCTGGAGCTGGCGGCCGACCTCGGCGCCGAGGTCGAGCGCCTTTCGGCAGGCGAGCTCCGCATCCACGCGGCGGACGACCCGCGTACCGAGCTCGACGAGGAGCTCTGCGGTCGCATCCGCGCGTCGGTGCTGTTCACCGGCCCGTTGCTCGCCCGCTGCGGCCGCGCGGTCGTTCCCCCACCCGGAGGCGACGTGATCGGGCGCCGCCGCCTCGACACGCACATGAACGCCTTCGAGCGCCTCGGCGCTCGGGTGAACGCAGGTCGGCGTGTGGACGTCAGCGCGGACCGCCTGCAGGGCGCGAACGTGTTCCTCGACGAAGCCTCGGTAACGGGAACCGAGAACGCCGTCATGGCCGCCGTGCTCGCCCAGGGCGAGACCGTCATCGCGAACGCGGCCAGCGAGCCGCACGTCCAGGATCTCTGCCGTTTTCTGGTCGCGCTGGGAGCGGATATCGAAGGCATCGGCTCCAACGTCCTGCGGGTGCGCGGCGTCGAGCGTCTGCGGGGCGGCGACTGGCGCATCTGTCCCGATCACATCGAGGTCGCGAGCTTCATCGGGCTCGGCGCGGTCACCGAGGGCGAGATCGTCATCGAAGAGGTCGTCCCGGAGCACCTGGCCGCGATCTGGCCCGGGTTCGAGCGGCTCGGCGTGTCGTACGACATCGAGGGCACGACTGTGCGGGTTCACGGCGGACGGGAGCTGGTCGTTCGCGACGACCTCGGCTCGCAGATCCCGAAGATCGAGGACGGCCCCTGGCCGGCCTTCCCCGCCGACCTCACGTCCATCGCGCTCGCGGTAGCCACGCAGGCGCGAGGCACGGTGCTCATCTTCGAGAAGATGTTCGAGAACCGCCTCTTCTTCGTGGACAAGCTCGTGACCATGGGAGCCCGCATCATCCTGTGTGACCCGCACCGCGCAGTGGTCAGCGGACCAGCCCAGCTGTACGGCGAGCGGATGGAGAGTCCGGACATCCGCGCGGGCATGGCGATGCTGATCGCCGCGCTGTGCGCCGAGGGCCGCTCCACTATCGGCAACATCGGCCAGATCGACCGCGGCTACGAGCGGATCGACGAGCGCCTGCGCGGCCTCGGCGCTCGGATCGAGCGCGTCGACGCCTGACGAGTCAGTTCCGTCGTCCGGTTGTTGTCAGCAGGCTCGGCTCCGGGCCGGGCGGATGCAGGAGCTCGGGCATCGCGCCCGGCCCGGGGGTGAGATCACGAGTCAGCGCCGCGCCTCGAGGACGATGTTGAACGGGGACTCGTAGGCGGAGCGGATGGAGCCAAAGCCGGCCTCCTCCAGGACCGCGGTCAGCTGAGCCGGTCCGGCCTGCGCCCCGAGCGCGAGCCCTACGTCCTCGGATCTCGAGTGAGGGACGCACAGCGTGGTCGAGCCCGTGTAGTAGAGGCGTCCGACCACGCCGACGTTGTCCGACACGGTGTCCCCCGCGAAGGGCTCGACGATCATCACCGTGCCGTCGTCGGCGAGCTGCTCGAGCGCGTGCTTCGCCGCCCCGACGGGATCGCCCAGGTCGTGGAGGCAGTCGAAGAAGCAGATCAGGTCGTAGGGCCCGCCTGCGTACGACTGCGCGTCGGCTCGCTGGAAGTCGACGCGGTCGGACACGCCCGCATCCTCGGCGTTCTCGGCGGCCGCCTGGACCGACGCGGCGTGGGTGTCGACACCCACGAAGCGAGAGCGCTCGAAGGCCGACGCCAGGAGCACCGTCGAATGCCCGTAGCCGGAGCCGACGTCCGCGACGCGCGCGCCCCGCTCCAGCCTCTCGACGACGCCGTCCAGGGCAGGGAGCCATTCCGGGACGAGCGACGCGCGGTAGGCGTTGCGGTAGAACGCCCCGATGCCGCAGTAGAGGTGCTCGTCGTGCTCGCCCCAGGGGATACCGGCGCCGGTGCGGAACGCCTCGAGCGTCCGCTCCTGATCGAACCACATCGAGGCGGGGATCTCGAACGCCGGCGGCATGAAGATCGGGCTGTCCTCGTCCACCAGCACCGGGATGTACTCGGCCGGTAGCTCGTACGTCTCCGACTCGTCGTGGTAGACGAGGTACCCGGCCGCGACCTGCGAGTTCAGCCACTCGCGTACGTAGCGCTCCTCACACTGAGTCCGGGCCGCGAGCTCGAACGAGCTCAGGGGGCCTTGGCCGGCGAGCGCCCGGTAGAGGCCGAGCTTGTGCCCGGTGCTCACCATGACGCCGCCGTAGCAGGCGGCGATCTCACCGAGCACTTGCTCGAAGAACGTCTCTGTCGTTGTCACGTCAACTGCCATCGTGTGTCCTCCGTCGTCTGGATTGCGCTTTCCAGTAACGATTCCCGTTGCGACGCGGCGGCGGAAGGGTGAGACTGCCCAGGAAAGGTTCGAACGTGCCATCCACCACCAGAACCACGCGCCGTGAGCCTCTCCGCGTCTCGTTGCTGGCGCTTCCCGACGCCACGATCGGAAGCCTCACGGGCATGTACGACGCGCTCTCGTGCTTCCCGCTGGTCGGGACGTTCAACGACGCCGTGCCGGCCGACCCGCCGTTCGTGGTCGAGCTCGTCGCCGCATCGGTCGGCACCGTGGCTACGGCCAGCGGCCTCTCGGTGCCGGTCCACAGGTCGATCGGCGACCCCGGCGCCACCGACATCGCGATCGTGCCCTCTCTGCTCGTACCCGACGGCGCCTGGGTGCAGGGCCGTTACCCGGAGCTCGTAGGCTGGCTCCGGCAGACGCACGAGCAAGGGGCGCTTCTCTGCTCCGCCTGCTCCGGCGTGCTCCTGATCGCCGAGACCGGGCTTCTCGCGGGACGCTCGGCGACCGTGCACCCGGCCTACGCGCCGACGTTCAGAGAGAACTATCCCGACGTCAGGCTGATGCTCGAGAAGGTCCTGGTCGCGACGGGCGACCGGGAGGAGCTCGTGATGGCGGGAGCGTCCGCGTCCTGGCACGACCTCGTCTTGTACCTCGTTGCGCGCCACGTCGGCCCGACCGTATCGCAGGCGCTCGCCAAGTTCATGATGCTGCAATGGCACACGGACGGGCAGGCGCCGTACGTGCCGTTCGACCCGCCGACGGACCACGGCGATGCGATCGTCCTCGAAGCGCAGGAATGGCTGCGGACCGCGTATGCCGTCGCCGCGCCGGTGACGGAGCTGGTCGAGCGCTCGGGATTGCCTGAACGGACCTTCAAGCGGCGTTTCGCCAAGGCCACCGGACACTCGCCGATCGCCTACGTCCAGCACGTTCGCGTCGAGGAGGCGAAACGCCGCCTGGAGCGGACATCGGAGTCGGTCGACGCGGTCAGCTACCTGGTCGGATACGAGGACCCCGCATCCTTCCGCCGGCTGTTCAAGCGCAACACGGGTGTCACGCCCGCCGCGTACCGGCGCAAGCTCCAGCTCCCGGCCTTCGCGCAAAGCGGGCGGCATGACCAAGCGCCGGCGCGCGAGCCGCGCAGGCTCGGTACGAGCTCGGGCGTGACGTGAACCGTGGTCTGGGTCGGTGGCCGTCGAGCCCGGGCCTCAGACGCGCGACACGGCGACCTCGACGCCGTGTACAGCCGTGCTCTCGCCCATATCGGAGCGCTCGCCCGGGTTGAGCGCGTTCACATTCGCGCCGTCCGGCTCGCGTCGCGGCCAGCGGCCCTTGTGCGACAGCGCCACGCCAGGGGGAACGTCCCGGGAGACCTCGACGCGAAGCCGTAGCCGGCCTGTCGCGTTCTCGATCAGCGCGTCGTCGCCGCGCGCGAGGCCCCGTGAGGCGGCGTCGTCGGGGTGGAGCGCGATCGTGGCGGCGCCGAGACGCTTCGCGATCTTCGCGGAGTTCGCGAAGCTGTCGTTGAGAAGCCACGAGGAGGCGGGCGAGAGCAGCCGTAGCCGGCCGTTCCGCGGTCGCGGATCGGCGAGCGGAAGCGGGATTCGCGGATGGCCGTGGGACTCGGCGTCGGCCGAGGCGATCTCGATCTTGCCGCTCGAGGTGGGGAAGACGAGGTCGCCGAACTGGACAATCGGGTCGGCCGACAATGGCACCCAGCCGCGGAGGGCCAGCTCCTCGAACTCGATTCCCAGGCCGGCGCGGTGCAGGAGCTCGTCGATCACGGCACGGTCGGGCTCGAGCAGCTCTGGCTCGTCGTAGCCCATTGCCACGGCGAGACGGCGGAAGATCTCGGGGTTCGGGAGCGCCTCGCCGAGCGGCTCCATCGCCTTCACCTGGGCCGAGAGGGCGAGGTCGAAGTACGGGCAGACGAGGTCGTCGAACTCGAGGAAGCTCGCGGCGGGCAGCACGACGTCCGCGAGATCGGTCGTGTCCGTCGGGAAGAGCTCGCACACGACGGTGAAGAGATCGTCGCGGGCGAGCGCGCGCCGGAGGCGGTGCTGTTCGGGGTTGGACGCCGCGATGTTGATGTTCCAGCAGACCAGCGCCTGCGATCGGGAGTCGTCCTCGAGTACCTCGCAGAGATCCATGTGACTGACCGAAGGCGGCCCGGCCGCGGCGAGGTGGGCTGCGGTGAGGTAGTCGCCGTCCATGGGCGCCTGGCCGTTCAGGTAGAGGAATCCGGCGCCGGCCTTGCCGAGGTTGCCGCTCACGGCCGGCAGGAGGGCACAGGCCCGCATGACGTTGCCGCCCGTGCGCTGGCGCTGGAGACCCTGCCCAAGCCAGAGGAGAGATGGACCCGCTCCGTAGAGCCGCGCCGCCTTCTCGATCAGCGCCGCGGGGACGCCGGTGGTCTCCTCGCCCCAAGCCGGGGTGCAGGGCTCGAGCGCAGGCTCGAGCTCGTCGAACCCGACCGCGTGCCGCCCGAGCAAGTCCCGGTCGGCGAGCCCGTCGCGCACGATGACGTGCAGAAACGCGAACGCGAGCGCTGCGTCGCTGCCGGGAAACGGCTGCAGGTGAACGTCGGCGCGCGATGCCGTCCCCGTGCGGACCGGGTCGACGACGATGACCGTTCCCGGGGCCTCGCCGAGCCAGTGCTCGTCCTGGTGCGGGGCGGAGGCAGACGGGTTCGCGCCCCAGACGACGATGCACGCCGCATCGCGAGCCGTGCGCGGATCGAAGCCGAGCTCAGAGGTCCCGTAGACGTAGCGGAGCGCGACGTGGCCGGCGTTGTTGCAGATCGTGTCCGGCTCGACCTCCGTGGCGCCGAGCCGGTTGAAGAATCGCTGCGGGAAGGCGTACGCGAGCAGACCGAGCGTACCCGTGTAGTGCGTGTTCAGGATGGCCGCGCCGCCCTGCGCGTCGACGATCCCCTGGAAGCGCCCGGCGACCTCCTCGAGCGCTGCCTCCCACGAGATCGGCGAGAAGCGGCCTTCTCCCTTGCGGCCGGTGCGGCGGAGCGGCCGCGTGAGGCGAGCCTCGGGGTCGAGCCACTCGCCGTTGTAGCCGAGCGTGCACTTGCGGCAGAGCTTGCCGCGGCTGACCGGGTGGTCAGGGTCGCCGCGCACGACGAGGCGATCGCCGCGGCGCTCGACGAGGATTCCGCAGCCGTCGTAGCAGTCGCGCGGACAGGTCGTGCGCACGGCGCCGTCGACGGCCATGGCCCGGATCTTAGACGGCTGCTGCCGCGACGGGCCAGGCGCCAAGCGCAGCTTTGGGAGGAAGGCGGGGTTGGTCCGGTCGGCTGCTACGGTCTCGCCTCCCATGGCAGGGACGATCTACGAGCGACTCGGCACTCGGCCGATCGTCAACACGAAGGGCATGCGCCGTTCACGTCGGCCAGGCCCGCCGTCCATCCGCGCTCTCGCGGCATCTGTCGGCGATCAGTTCGGCGAGGAACGTCTCGTCGCGCTCCGTGCTTGCGGAGTGGCCGATGCCGTGGCGTCCCAGCCGGGGTCGATGCCGCCGAGCCGCTCGTTGAGCCACGACCACGGCACTCGGCCGGCGAGCAGATCCGCGAAGAGCTTCTCGTTTCTGCGGCGACTGGCCGCCCGGAGCCCGCGCAGGTGCCGTTCGAGGACGAGCAGTCTGCGGACAGTCTGGTAGCTCGGGTGGCGCACGCCGAGCCGAGCCGAGATCGGCCGCAGCCGCCTCCACGCCTCGGCCGACGGCAGTGCCGTCGTTCGCCGCAGCGCGCGGCGGAGTCGCGCGTCGATCGGCCCCCGAAATGCCATGCATCAAGCCTCTCATCGTGGTGCCCGCCCCTCAACCAGTCATTGCGTCGGGAGAGACGCGAAAGCGCGCCATCTTCAGCACGCCGCAACCCGGGCTCGTAGCTCAAGCCACGAGCCCGCCACTTCATCCCGAACGTGGCAGCGGCTTGCGGCTTGAGCTACAAGCGCGGATCGGCCGCTCGGAGGGCTCGCGGCGGCGTACGCCGGCGGTGCTCGCTACCGGGCGCCCGAGGCAAGGAATGCCTCGAGGCGACTCAGCGCCGCTTCGAGGATGCGAGAATCCGACGCGTAGCACAGGCGCACAGAGCCCTCCCCGCCGGCTCCGAACGCGACGCCGGGGGCGAGGCCCACGCGCGACTCGACGAGCAGGCGCCGGCAGAACTCGAAGGAGTCGGTCAGGCCGTCGATGCGCGGGAAGAGGTAGAAGGCGCCGTCCGGGTCCGGGACGGTGACCCCCGGCATGTCGCGCAGCGCGGCAAGGCAGAGGTCGCGGTTCGCGCGGAGCAGCGCGAGCTGCTCGCGTACCCAGCCTTCACCCTCGGCCAGAGCGGCCTCGCCTGCCTTCTGGATGAAGCTTGTCGCGTGAGAGACGACGAACTCGTTCATCGGCCCGGCCTTCCGGCCCATGTCGCTACGACAGACGAGCCAGCCAAGCCGCCAGCCCGTCATGCAGTACGTCTTCGAGAAGCTTCCGAAAACGACGACGGGATCCTCCCGGGTTGCCTTGCGCAGGATCGACGGAACCGCCGTGCCGGGCTCGTCGGTGCGGTAGTAGAGCCGTTCGTAGACCTCGTCCGCGAGCAGCCACAGGTCGTGCCGGCGCGCGAATTCGAGCAGACGATCCTGCTCCTCGTCGGTCGCGACCCAGCCGAGCGGGTTCGACGGGGACGTGTAGATGAGCAGGCGCGTCCGCGGCGTGACGGCGGCCTCGAGAGCCTCGAAATCGACGACGTAGCGCTCGCCGACGAGGACATGCGGTATCTCGATCGGCGTCGCGTTCGCGAGCCCGACGACGGCGGCCCCGTTCGGCCAGGCCGGCGTGAGGCAGAGCGCCTCGTCGCCCGGGTCGAGCAGCGAGCGGATACCCAGGTGGAGCGCCTGCACGCCGGAGGCCGTAACAACGATCTCTGAGCCGGGATCGAGCTCGACGTCGTGGAGGCGCCGGTACTGAGCAGCGAGCGCCTCGCGGAGCGTCGGCAGTCCCGCGTTCTCCGAGTAGTACGTGAACCCGTCGGCGAGGGCGCGCGCCGCGGCGTCCTTGATGAACGCGGGCGTAGGCAGGGTCGACTCGCCGAAGTAGAGTCGCAGCACGTCCGGCATGGCCATCGCCATCTCGGCGATCTCCCGGATCCGTGAGTTCGGCACGCGCAGGACGGACTCGGCGACACCGGCCACGCGGAGAGTCTAGGGGCCGGCGCTTCCTCGCCCGGCGCGATGCGCCGCCGTACACTCACCCAGCGCGGCTGGCTGCTGCCCGAGGTCAGACCGCGGCAGCGTCTCGAGCTGCGACCTGCTCCAGGCGCTCGAGCCAGGGCGTCGCCGCGAGCCGCTCGAAGAGCTCCCGTCCTTCTTCCAGCAGCGGCAGGCTCTCGGCGTTCCGGCCCTCGCCGGCCAGCCACTCGCCGTACTCGAGCAGCGTGACGGCGAGCCAGAACGGGGCCGCGAGCTCGCGGAACTGAGCCGCGGCTCGCTTGAACCGCTGCTCGGCCTCCGCCGGCTGCCCTCCTTCGGCCGCCAGCCTCGCGCGGAAGCGTCTCGCATGCGCTTCGAGGTACTGGGGTCGCTTGCCTCGTGGCAGCTGCTCGACGAACGCCAGCAAGCCCTCCGCCGCCGCACGGTCGCCGAGCACGAGCGCGGCCTCGACGGCGAGGATGAACGCCTCCCGCGGAGACTGCGCCCCGATGCCGAGCTGCCCGCGCACGTCGAACGCCTCCATCGCGGTCGACAGGGCGTCGGTTGCGCGACCCTCGGCAAGCGCGATCACGGCAGAGCCGACCGCATACTCGGACCTTTCCTGGACATCGTCTCCTTCCACTGCCTCCGGGAAGCGGTCGTGAGCCGACCGGGCCTCGTCGAGCTGGCCTCTGTTGACGTGAATGAACGGGACGTGTGCGAGAAACGAGGTCATCGCGGTCCGCACGTGCGCGACAGCCTCGTCGCTCAGGGCCCCGGTCATGTCGAGCACCTCGTCCCATTCGCCGAGCAGGAGCAACGGATAGGTCTGCGAGGCGAACGACCACTCCCAGTAGCGGTTTCCCACCCGGCGTGCAAGCGCAAGCCCGCTCCTCACGAACTCCTGGCCGTCGTGCGACGCGCCCGCATGGATGGCGACGTCTGCGAGGTTGTAGTAGGCGCGAAGCGCGGCCGACGGGAGCTCGTGGTCGAGCGCGATCTCGAGCGCATGACGGAGAAGGGCGACCCCTTCCCGGCGCCGCTCTCGAGCGATGAGCGTGAGGGCCTTCGTGTTGAGCGCCTGAGACAGCACCTCCGGGAGGTCGTACGCCTCCGCCAGGTCGAGGGCGACCTCGATCCGCTCGACCGCGGCGTCTACCTCGCCGGAGAAGAAGAGGAAGCGTCCCAGCTGCGCCGCGAGCATCGCGAACGACTCGTCCGGCTCCTCGTCGGCCAGCACGGCGAACGAGCGCTCCATGCGCTCGATGGCATCGGCGCCCCGACCGTGGTTCCAGACGAGCTCTCCGATGCGTGCCGAGACGCGCGCGGCCGGATGAAGCTGGCCCTCCTGCTCGAAGAGGGTGAACGACCGCTCGAGGAGCGACGCCGCATCGTCTCCTCGGCCCCCATCGGCTGCCATGACGCCCGCCTGCTCGAGCAGCTCTGCCTGCGCGGAAGGCTCGTCGGCGAGCTCGGCGGCGCGCTCGAAGTGGTGCTGGGCTTCCGAGCGCGCTCCCAGCGAGGCTGCCCGCTCGCCCGCCCGTGTGAGGGCTGTCCGAGCCCGCACGCGCACGTCGGCCGCGTCGGGGTCATCCGGCGCCGCGCGGTAGGCGTCGAGGAGGTGTGCGGCCACGACCTCCGCGATCTCGTCCTCGTCGGTGACGGAGGCGAGGTGGGTCGCGGCCGCCAGGTGCCGGGCCTTGCGCTCCCGGCGCGACATCGTGTCGTACGCCACCTTCTTGACGAGGTCCTGGAGGAAGCCGTACTGACCTCGCTCGGGCGAGAGCGGGTCGGAGCTGAGCGACAAGACCTCCTTGCGCACGAGCGCGCCGAGGATCGGCTCGAGCTCCGTCTCCCGGAGGCCGGTCATCGCGCCGAGCCCGGGGACCGTGAACGTCCTGCCGAGCACCGAGGCGTCCTGCAGGAGGCCTCGCTCTTCCGGAGCGAGCCCGTCGAGCCGGGCAGCGATCAGCGCCTGAAGGGTCTCCGGCACCTCGAGCGTCTCGATCTTCCCGGTCGGGCGGTACGCGTCGCCCTCGCGCACGATCAGGCCACGGTCGAGCAGCATCCGGACGGTCTCGACGGCATAGAACGGAACGCCCTCGGCGCGCTCGAGTATCCGCCTGCGGAGATCGTCGGGAAGGCCGGGAACCGGGCCGGTGAGGAGAGCCTCCATCAGCTCGGGCGGGAGCGGGTCGAGGAACAGCGAGCTGAAGGCGCGCTTGCCGGCACCCCAGGTCGCCCGCCGGTCGGCGAGCTCGGGGCGGGCCAGTGTGAGGATGAAGATCGGGTGGTCTTTCGCCCAGTCGACGAGGTACTCGACGAAGTCGAGGAGCGCGCTGTCCGCCCAGTGGATGTCCTCGAAGACGAGAATGACCGGAAGCGCCTCGGACATGCGCTCGAAGAGGAGCCTCCAGGCGGCGAAGAGGTTCTCCTGGTCTGGCGCGCCGCGCTCCTCGAGACCGAGAAGATGCGCGAGGCGCGGCTCCACGAAACGCCGCTCGTTCGGGTCGGGGATGTAGGTGTCGACGGCGGCGCGGAGCTTCGCCGACGCGGAGACGGAGTCCTCGTCCTCGAGGATCCCCGCGCGCAGGCGCACCATCTCGGCCAGCGCCCAGAACGCGACTCCCTCACCGTAGGCGAGGCAGCGGCCGCGGTGCCACCAGGCGTCCGCCGCCAGCCCGTCGAGGTACTTCTCGAACTCCCACGCGAGGCGGGACTTGCCGATGCCGCCGATGCCCACCACCGAGACGAGATGCGCTCGGCGCTCTTCGGCGGACGCGTGGAAGAGCTCCTTGATGAGACGCAGCTCCCGGTCGCGGCCGACGAATGGAGGCTCGAGGGCGGGTGATCTGACCACGCCGCCGCGCAGCGCGACCACCCGGACGGCGCGCCAGAGCGGCACGGATTCGGCCTTCCCCTTCAGCTCGTGCGTCCCGGCGTCCTCGTAGACGATCGCCGCCTCCGAGGCCCTGCGGGTAGCTTCGCCCACGAGCACGGTGCCCGGCGAGGCGGTCGCCTGCACCCGCGAGGCGGTGTTGACGAGGTCCCCGGCGACCATGCCCTGGGCTTCCGCGCCGAGCGTCACCGCCGCCTCGCCGGTCAGGACCCCCGCGCGTGCCGCGAGGCCGGGTGTACCGACCTCCTCGCCGAGCGCCATGACGGCCGCGACGAGGTCGAGACCGGCGCGGACGGCTCGCTCGGCATCGTCCTCGTTCGCGACCGGAGCCCCCCAGACGGCCATGACCGCGTCCCCGATGAACTTCTCCACCGTGCCGCCGAAGCGCTCGATGACACGCCTTGCGTCCTCGAAGTAGCGGGAGAGGAGCTCCCGTACCTCCTCGGCGTCTCGGCTCTCCGAGAGGGTGGTGAAGCCAACGAGATCGGCGAACAGCACCGATACCAACCGCCGCTCGGCCTCGGGCGTCGCGCGAGGTGGGGGAGAGAGGGTCGCCTCCGCCTCGAGCGCGGCGCCGCACTCCCCGCAGAACCCGTCGTCCGGCGCGTTGGCCGCCCCGCACGCGACGCAGGCACGAGCGAGCTTCGCGCCGCAGCCGCCGCAGAACTTCCGCCCGGCCTCGTTCGCCCGGCCACAGGACGGGCACGTCACGCGGTCACCTCGGCGGGCAGCCACACGTGCTCGAGCCGTTCGAGCAACGGCCGGGCTTCGAGGCGCTCGAAGATCGACCGCGCCTCGGCCAGAAGCGGCTCGGCCTCCGCCGAACGCTCCTGACGGACCAGCACCTCCGCCTGCTCGAGCAACGAGACGGCGAGCCAGAACTGTGCGCCGAGCTCGCGGAACTGTGCGGCGGCGCGTCTGAAACCGGCCTCCGCGGCGCCCTCGTCGCCGTTCAGGAGCGCGAGTCGAGCCCGGAACCGTGCGAGTTGGGCATGCGTCAGGGGCGGAATGGCACCCGGCAGCTTGCGCTCGAAGATCGAGAGGAGCTCGGACAGCTTGCCCGTGTCGCCGAGCGCGACCGCGGCCTCGAACCACTCGATTGCGGCTTCGATCTCTGCGGATGGCTCCATTACGGCAAGCTCGAGCGCATCGGCCGCGAGCGAGAGCGCTTCCCGAAAGCGGCCTTCCGCGTTGGCGAGCGCTGCACGCGCCGAGAGGGCTGCTCCACGGACCTGCAGACTCGACCCCTCGGCGTGTGGAATGAGGTCCGCGAGCTCCTGCGCGGGCTGGAGCTCGCCGCGGTGGAGGTAGACGGCGACGAGGGGTTCGAGCTCCACACCGAGTCGCGCGGTAGCCGCGAGCACTCCCTGTCGAGCCTCCTCGGCCTGCGAGAATGCCTCGTCCCAGCGCCCGAGCGTGATCAGCGGCGAGATGTGGCATGCGCTCAGATTCGTCTCCCAGCGGCGGTTGCCGAGCCGCTGGGCGAGCTCGACGCCCTGCCTCGCCGCCAGGAGCTCGTCCTCGTGGCGCCCGGCGTTCCAGAATGAAACGCAAAGGTTGTTGTAGGCGCGCAGCGCCGCATTACCGAGGTCGTTGTCCAGCGCCACCTGGAGCGCATGGCGCACGAGGAGGATCGCCTCCTCGTGCCGCCCCTGTGAGGCGAGGCACAACGACTTGCTGTTGAGCGCCTGCGCGAAGACTTCCGGAAGCTGGAGCCCCTCCGCGAGGCGGAGAGCCTCCTCGAGGCGCTGAGCCGCCTCGGGTCTGCCGGCGAAATGGAGTAGTCGTCCCAGCTCCGCCGCGATTCTCGCCAGATCCTCGTCGGGCTCCTCCCGGGAGAGCGCCGCATAGGCTTCCTCCATCCCGACGAGCCCCTCGTCGACGCCGCCCTCCTGGAGCCAGACCACCTCGGCATGGCCGGCCGCCGCCCGCGCGGCTGCGTGGCGCTCGCCGCCGCCTTCGAAGAGCTCCATCGCTTGCCGGAAGTGGGCCTTGGCGGCGTCTCCGTCGCCCATGGCCAGAGCGGTCTCGGCCGCCCTCTCGTGGAGCCCCGCACGCGCCAGTGGATCGTCCGCGAGATCGAGCGCCTGCTCGAACCAACGCCGCGCCTCGGCCGCTGCGGCGAGTGACGCCGCCCGGTTGCCAGCCTGGACGAGCCGGTCGCGCGCCTTCGCCTTGACCTCGGCGGCGTCGCCGGCATCCGGCGCGGCCCGATACGCCTCGTGATAGTGCGAGGCGATCACCTCCGGTATTTCCTCGGCGTCCCAGGTGGCCTCGAGGTGCGCGGCGGCTGCGAGATGGCGTACCTTGCGGTCCCTTCGACCGAGCGTGTCGTAGGCAACCTTCTGCACGAGCGCATGGAGGAAGCCGTACTGCCCGCGCTCGGGAGAGCGTGGATCGGTCTCGACCGTGACGATCTCCTTCCTCACGAGCGAGGCAAGCAGCGGGACAAGCTCCGGCTCCCCGAGCCCGGAGACTGCGCTCAGCCCGTTTGTCGTGAACGTTCGGCCCAGAACGGACGCGTCCTCGAGAAGGTGCCGCTCGGAGGAGGCGAGTCCATCCAGACGGGCGGCGATGAGAGCGTGCAGCGTCTCGGGAACGTCGAGCGCGTCGACCCGTCCGCTGATGCGGTACTCGCCCTCCTGCTGGACGAGCACGCCACGATCGACCAGCATGCGAACGGTCTCGATCGCGTAGAGCGGTATGCCTTCCGCTCTTTCGGCGATGCGCGTCCGCAACTCGTCCGGAAGCCCGGGCACCAGCCCGCGCAGCAGCTCCTCCCGGGCCGACTCGGGAAGCGGCTCGAGAACGACCGAGTGGAAGTTCCGCCTGCCCGCGCCCCAGGTGGGACGGCGCTCGAGCAGCTCCGGCCGCGCGAGCGTGAGGATGAGGAGCGGGTGGTTGCGAGACCACTCCGCGAGGTATTCGACGAAGTCGAGGAGCGCGGCGTCGGCCCAGTGGATGTCCTCGAAGAGGAGGATCACCGGCCCTTCCTCCGCCATCCGCTCGAAGAAGCGCCGCCAGGCGGAGAAGAGATCCTGCTGGTCCGGCGCGGTGCGCTCGGTCAGACCGAGAAGATGCGCCAGTCGGGGCTCGATCCAGGCCCGCTCGTCCGGGTCCGGGATCCGCTCTGCAACGCAGGCGGAAAGCTGCGTCTGCTGTGCGTCGTGCGGCTCGTCCTCGGCGATCCCCGCCCGCATGCGAACCATCTCGGCTAGCGCCCAGTAGGCGACTCCCTCGCCGTAGGCAAGGCAACGCCCGCGGTGCCACCACAGCTGCTCCACGAGCCCGTCGAAGTACTTGTAGAACTCCCACGCGAGCCGCGACTTGCCGATCCCCGCGTCGCCGACGACCGAGATCACATGCGCCTTGCCTTCGTCGATCGTCGCGTGCAGCAACTCCTTGACGAGGCGCAGCTCGGCATCGCGCCCCACGAACGGCGCCTCCACGAAGCTCGACCGCCCCTCGCCGCGACGAGCGGCTACGACGCGCTGAGCCCGCAGCAAGCGCACCGGCTCGGACTTTCCCTTCAGCTCGTGCTCCCCGGCGTCCTCGTAGGCGATCGCCGCCTCGGTCATCCGCGCGGTCACTTCGTCGACGAGCGCGCTACCCGGACTCGCGACCGACTGGACGCGCGACGCGGTGTTGACCATGTCTCCCGCAACCATGCCCTGCCCGTCGGCGCCGATCGTAACGGCCGCCTCGCCGGTGACCACGCCTGCGCGCAGCCGGAGCTCGGCGAGCCCCGCCTGCGTTCCGAGGTCGGCGACCTCGGCGACGAGGTCGAGTGCCGTTCGCACGGCTCGCTCGGCGTCGTCCTCCTGCGCGACTGGGGCCCCCCAGACCGCCATGACCGCATCGCCGATGAACTTCTCGACGGTGCCGCCGTAGCGGCCGATGACCTGGCGCGCCGTGTCGAAGTAACGCGACAGGAGCTCGCGCGTCTCCTCCGGGTCGCGGCCCTCGGCGAGCGTCGTGAAGCCGACCAGATCCGCGAAGAGCACCGAGACGAGCCTGCGCTCCGCCTGCGCACGGGCCGGCTCGGCCGCCGGCGCCGGCTCGCCGAGCCTCGCCCCGCAGTCGCCGCAGAACTTCGCGCCCGGGGTGTTCGCCGCACCGCACGCGGGGCAGGCAAGCGCAAGCTTCGCCCCGCATTCGGCGCAGAATTTCCGGCCGGCCTCGTTCGCCGTGCCGCACTCAGGGCAGCTCATCCGCTCAGGATAGACCTGCGCTCAGAATAGACCGGCGCTCAGCTGCGAACGAGCCGCTTGTACTTGATCCGGTGAGGGCTGGTCGGCCTCGGCACCGAGCCTGCGATGCCGGTCTACCTCGTACTCCTCGTAGGTGCCCTCGAACCACACGGTCTGCGAGTCGCCTTCGAACGCGAGGATGTGGGTCGCGACGCGGTCGAGGAACCAGCGGTCGTGCGAGATGACGACGGCGCAGCCCGCGAAGTCGAGAAGCGCCTCCTCGAGCGCGCGCAGCGTGTCGACGTCGAGGTCGTTCGTCGGCTCGTCCAGCAGCAGGACGTTCCCGCCGGATCTGAGGAGCTTCGCGAGGTGCAGGCGGTTGCGCTCGCCTCCGGAGAGGTCCGACGACACGCTTCTGCTGGTCGCCTCCCTTGAAGTTGAACCACGAGACGTACTGGCGCGAGTTGACCTCGCGCTTGCCGAGCAGGATCACGTCCTGGTTGTCCGAGATCTCCTTCCAGACCGTCTTCGCCGGGTCGAGCCCAGCGCGGCTCTGGTCGACGTAGGCGAGCTGCACCGTGTCGCCGACCCGCAGCGCTCCCGAGTCCGGCTGCTCCTCGCCCGCGATCATGCGGAAGAGCGTCGTCTTGCCGGCGCCGTTCGGCCCGATCACGCCCACGATGCCGCCCGGCGGCAGGCTGAAGCTGAGATCCTCGACGAGCAGGCGGTCGCCGAAGCCCTTCGAGACGTGGTCGGCATCGACGACGAGGTCTCCGAGCCGGGGGCCGGCCGGGATGTGGATCTCGACCGTGTCGAGCTTGACGCGCTGCTCCTCGTCGAAGAGGCGTTCGTAGGCCGCGACGCGCGCCTTCGACTTGGCCTGGCGGGCCTTGGGGCTCGACCGCACCCATTCGAGCTCGCGCTGCAACGTGCGCCGGCGGGCGGATGCCTGCTTCTCCTCGGCGGCGAGGCGCGCCTCCTTCTGCTCGAGCCACGAGGTGTAGTTGCCCTTGAAGGGAATCCCGCGCCCGCGGTCGAGCTCGAGGATCCAGCCGGCCACGTTGTCGAGGAAGTAGCGGTCGTGCGTGACCGCGATCACGGTGCCCCGGTACTCGGCCAGGAAGCGCTCGAGCCACGCGACGGACTCGGCGTCGAGGTGGTTCGTCGGCTCGTCGAGCAGCAGCAGATCGGGGAGGAGAGGAGGAGTCGGCAGAGCGCCACGCGCCGCCGCTCGCCGCCCGAGAGCGTTCCGACGTCCTGGTCGCCGGGCGGGCAGCGAAGCGCGTCCATTGCCGTGTCGAGCGCCTGGTCGAGGCTCCACGCGTCATGGCGGTCGATCTGCTCCTGGAGCCGGCCCTGCTCCACGAGCAGCGCGTCGAAGTCGGCATCCGGCTCGGCGAACTGCGCCGAGATCACGTTGAAGCGGTCGAGCAGGTCGCGCAGCGCCCGTACCCCGTCCTCGACGTTCCCGCGCACGTCCTTGCCCGGGTCGAGCTCGGGCTCCTGCGAGAGAAGGCCGACGGTCGCCCCGGGGGCGAGCTCTGCGACGCCCGAGGAGGGCTCGTCGAGGCCGGCCATGATGCGGAGCAGCGTGGACTTGCCGGCGCCGTTCGGTCCCAGCACGCCGATCTTCGCGCCCGGAAGGAAGCTGAGCGAGATGTTTGCGAGCACCTGCCGGTCCGGGCCGTAGAACTTGTCGACCCGGTACATCGTGTAGATGAACTCCATATGCGAACGCTATCCGCTGGCGTACGCCCGCTTCCGGGGGTGCTCCTGGTAGGGCGGCTTGCCCGCAGCTCGCAAGGCTGGGCCGCCCGCTCACCGCTCACCGGGTGGCAGAGGGGCTCCGCCTGGCACCGTCAACGATGCTCGACCGGTTCGAGTCTCGCGACCTGGCCGCTAGCGACGGTGGGATGCGTCGCGGAGCTCGTGGTAGAGCTCGCGGAGCCGCGGCGAGCGGTTGCCGGTATCCGTACCGAGAACGTCGAGGATGGCGGCTCGTTCCTCGACGTCGAAGGTGAGCTTGGTCGCCTCCGACTCGAGAGCCCTGCTGATCTTGGCGCCGGCGCCACGCGCGGCCAGGGACGTCGAGGTATCGAGCTCGGCCCCAAGCAGCCGGGCGTCGCTGTCGTCCACGCCCTGGACGTGTATCGCGTTGTCGAAGCGGAAGCGAATGCGTGTCACATGGCTCATTCTACTGGGGCGCGGGGGGAGTGCTCGTGACCGACCGGGCCGCGTGGGCAAGCCCCCTGCTGAGCGCCGAACTGCTCCAGCGCCCTCCTTCGAAGCTTCCAGCCAGTCTTGGAATCGCTTGCTCGGCCGAGCCCTGCTCGACGGAGACGCGGCGAGTAGGCTGCGGCCCGTGGGCAGCCTGGTGCTGGTGAACGCGCGCCTCGTCTATGCGGACGGACAGGTCGTCCACGGCGGTCTGGTCGCTCGCGACGGCGTCATCAGCGAGGTCTTCTCCGGCGACCCGCCGGCCGTCCTGGACGGGGCGGATGTGATCGACGCGGGCGGCAGGCACGTGCTCCCGGGGCTCGTGGACCCTCACGTGCAGCTCTATCCACAGCCCGACTTCGCTCACTACGCGACCGAGACCGGCTCGGCTGCGCTCGGCGGCGTCACGACGATCGTGAAGATGCACCGCGACCTCGCTGGGTATCCGGAGGGGGAGCTCCAGGCCGAGCTCGACGGCGCCGAGTCGCGGGCGCACGTCGACTTTGCGTTCCACCTCGCGGTGATGACCGACGCCCAGATCGCGGAGATCCCCGCCTACGCGGAGGCGTTCGGCCTCACGTCCTTCAAGCTCTTCACGGCGTACAAGGGCGAGGAGGGCATGAGGATCGGGATCCAGGGTGTCGACGACGGCCAGCTGCTGGACGCCTTCGTCGCGATCGCCGCGGTCGGCGGCCTCGCCCTCGTCCACTGCGAAAACCAGGACATCGCCGCCCGGATGCTCGCGCGCGTGCTCGCCGACGGGAGAGACGGCCTGCGGGCCTTCGCCGACAGCCGCCCGTGGATCGTCGAGGCCGAGGCGATCGCCCGCGCCGCCGGGCTGGCCGATGCGGCCGGCTGCCCGCTCTACGTCGTCCACGTCACGAGCAGGCAGGGTCTTGCTGAGCTCGTGCGCCGCCGCGCCGCCGGGCAGCGCGTCTTCATCGAGACGGAGCCGCACTACCTGACGGAGACCGCGGACTCGCCGGCCGGGAACCTCGCCAAGGTGCTGCCGCCGATCCGTGATCTCGCCGATGCCGATGCGCTCTGGCACGGCGTCGCGGTGGGCGAGGTCGACACAATCGGCTCCGACCACGTCGCGGCGTCACGGTCACGGAAGCAGGGCTCGATCTGGGACGCCCAGCTCGCCTTCCCGGGAATCGCGACCATCCTGCCGGTGCTGCTATCTGAGGGAGTCCATCGCCGCGGTCTCTCCCTCGCCCGGCTCGTCGCGATCACGAGCACGAATCCCGCCCGGATCCTCGGCCTACCCGGCAAGGGCGCCCTGCTCCCCGGGATGGACGCGGACTTCGTCGTCGTCGACCTCGAGCTCGAGCGCGTCGTCGATGCAGCCATGCTCGGCTCGGTCTCGGACTTCTCGATCTGGGAAGGTCGAACGTTTCGCGGCTGGCCGACGCTTACCGTCTGCCGCGGCGTCGTGGTGATGCGTGACGGCATCGTGACCGGATCAGAGGGCCACGGACGCTACCTGCGCCGCGTGCCGCGATTCGTGCCCGAGCCGGCGGGCAGCCGGTGACGGCGCCGCCGAGCTCCCCGGGCGCAGCGTTGCGCGCGATCCTCGCGCAACCCGGGTGCGCCATGGCTGTCGGCGCGTACGATCCGGCCGTCGCGCGCCTCGTGGAGGAGGCGGGTTTCCCGCTGTGCTACGTGAGCGGGTCGGCGTCGTCCACCGCGGTCGCCGGCTTCCCGGACGTCGGCCTGCTGTCGTTCTCCGAACTGCTCGCGAACGCCCACCACATCGTCAACGCCGTCGAGCTGCCGGTGCTCTGCGACATCGACACGGGCTTCGGCAACCCGACCAACGTCGCGCGCACGGTCCGCGAGTTCGAGGCGATCGGCGCGGCCGGTGTCCATATCGAGGACCAGACCTTTCCGAAGCGCTGCGGCCAGACGGTAGGCGCCTCCTGCATTCCCGTGGACGAGATGTGCGCGAAGATCGTTGCGGCGAAGGAGGCACAGCGAGGGGACGACTTCGTCGTCGTCGTACGCTCCGACGCCCGCCAGTGCGAGGGACTCGAGCCTCTCGTCGAGCGGTGCCGCGCCTACCGGGCGGCCGGCGCGGACGCGATCTTCCCGGAGGCCCTCCTCACGGCCGAGGAGTTCGTCCGGGTCCGGGATGCTCTCGACGGGCCGCTCGTCATCGACGTGCCCGAATGGGGGCGTAGCCCCACCGTGACGATCGACGAGCTGGAGGGCTTCGGATTCGACCTCGGCATCTTCGCCGTGTCGGCGATGCGCGTCGCTCTCGGCGCCGTGCGCCGGTTCCTTGCCGACCTCGGGGACGCGCGCACGCAACAGCCGTGGATCGAGCGGATGATGACCCGAGCGGAGCTCGACGCGCTGATCGGGCTCACGGCGATCCGCGAGCGCGAGGACCAGCTCGCGCGCGCCGGCGCGGAGATCGCGGCCCGGGCCCGTGACTGAGCGACCACGGTTCGCCGATCTCCCTGTCCGCCCCGGCGCCCCGCGCGGGTCGACCTGGGGCCTCTGGGGCGACGACGACGAGATCGGCACCCTGAACCTGATCGGGCGCGAGCAGGTACGAGCCGCAGCCGCGCTCGTGCGCCGCGGCTCGGTGTTCTCGCTCAACTGGGACTTGACGCAGCCGGCACCCCCGTTCTTCGGCCGGGCAACGCTGCGCCATACGATCCTCGCCAAGTACGAGGGCGTCGCGGTCGACGACTTCGTGGACGGCTTCTGGCCGCAGGCGTCCAGCCAGTGGGACGGCCTGCGCCACTTCGCCGACGCCGAGCACGGCTTCTACAACGGCGCGTCGCTCGAGGACGTGACCGCCCCGGGGCCGGGGCGGCTCGGCATGGAGCATTGGGCGAGGCGGGGGATCGCTGCGCGCGGCGTCCTGCTCGACGTGGCTCGCGTTCTCGAGCGGGACGGGGTCGGCTTTGACCCCTTCGACTTCCACCCGGTCGGGCCGTCGCTGCTTGCCCGCGCGGCCGCCGAGCAGGACGTGGAACTCCGGACCGGCGACGTCCTCGTCATCCGCACGGGCTGGATCGAGGCGTACGAACGGCTCAGCGGCGAGGCTCGCATCGCGCTGGCCGAGGAAGGGCGGCCGGGCAGCCCCGGCCTGTACGGCGATGACGTGCCGGCGTTCCTCTGGGACGCGGGCATGGCCGCCGTCGCCGCGGACAACCCGGCGTTGGAGGCCGGCCGTCGCGGAACCGGCTCCGATCTCGCGCTGCACAAGGCGCTGCTGGCGAGGCTGGGCATGCCGCTCGGCGAGCTGTGGGACGTCCAGCAGCTCGCCCGCGACTGTGCGCAGGACGGCGTCTACGAGTTCCTGCTCACCTCGGCGCCGCTGGTGATCCCCGGCGGCGCGGGAAGCCCGCCGAACGTCCTCGCGCTGAAGTAGAGGCGACGCTCAGACGATCGCCCGCTCGAGCCGCTCCCGGTAGCCGTCGAGGTCGACCTCCACCCGCGCCGCGCCGCTGCGCATCGCCGCCTCCGCCACGGCGGGCGCGACCCGTGTGAGGAGCCGCCGGTCGAACGGCTTCGGGATGACGGCGTCGCGCCCGAAATCGGCCTGCCCGCGCGCGAGGTCGGCGATCGCTCGCGTCGCGGCGAGCTTCATGTCCTCGTCGATCGCCCGGGCGCGCGCATCGAGCGCGCCGCGGAAGATGTGCGGGAACGCGATGACGTTGTTCACCTGGTTCGGGTAGTCGCTGCGACCCGTGGCGACGATCACGTCGTCCCGGGTGGAGCGGGCCAGGCGGTAGTCGATCTCCGGCACCGGGTTCGCGAGCGCGAACACGACCGGGTCGCGCGCCATCGAGCGGAGCATGTCGGGCGTGAGCACGTTCGGCGCCGAGACGCCGACGAACACGTCCGCGCCTGCCGCGGCATCCGCGAGCGTCCGCATGTCCGTGTCGGCGGCCAGCTCGTCGAGGTAGTTGCCGTCGCCGCGGCCGCGATAGACGACCCCGTTCACGTCGGTCAGAATCAGTAGCTCGGGACGGACGCCGAGCCGCAGGAAGTACTTCGCGCAGGCGAATCCGGCAGCGCCGGCGCCGGAGAAGACGACGCGGCTCTCCTCGATCGCCTTGCCGACGAGCTCGAGCGCGTTCAGGAGCCCGGCCCCGGCGATGATCGCCGTCCCGTGCTGGTCGTCGTGGAACACCGGAATGTCGCAGCGGCGCTTGCACTCGGCCTCGATGAAGAAGCACTCGGGCGCGCGGATGTCCTCGAGGTTGATGCCGCCGAACGTGGGGGCGATGGAACAGACGATGTCGACGAATCGCTCCGGGTCCCGCTCGTCGACCTCGACGTCGAACGCATCGATGTCGGCGAAGCGCTTGAAGAGCACGGCCTTGCCCTCCATGACCGGCTTCGACGCGAGCGCGCCGATGTCGCCGAGGCCGAGCACCGCGGTGCCGTTGGTCACGACGCCCACGAGGTGGCCGCGGCCCGTGTACTCGTAGGCCAGCTCCGGCGCGTCGTGAATGGCGAGGCAGGGCTCGGCGACGCCGGGGGAGTACGCGACCGACAGGTCGGCGGCGGTCCCGACCGCCTTCGACGACACGACCGAGAGCTTGCCCGGCTTGCCGAGCGCGTGGTAGCGCAGCGCCCAATCGGCCAGGAGGCGCTTGCGCACGACGGCGAACTCCTCGGCGGCACCGGCGGAGTCGCGGCTCGTAGCTTGAGCTACAAGCTCGCCTGTCCACCGGGCGAGCTCGGCATCGAGCTCCTGCAGCCGCCCGACCATGAGCTGCCCCAGCGCCTGCATGACCTCGACAGCGGCCGGCTCGCCGCGCAGCACCAGGCCGACCAGCTCCTCGGTGGGCACGAAGAGGAGCCGGCTCGGCTCGAGGGCCCGCGCCTCGGCGGTGCGCACGTTCTCGCCGAATACCGCCATCTCGCCGAGCACGGCGCCCTCGCCGAGCTCCGCGATCGGACGCCCGCCCTTCAGCACCTCGACGCATCCCGACTCGACGACGTAGAAGCCCTCGCCGACCGAGCCCTCCTCGACGACGCGCTCGCCGGCCGCGAACGAGACCTCCCGGCCGAGGCCGGCCACGACGGCGCGCTCGGCCGCGCTGAGGTGGACAGCAGGGCTCGAGCTCACGCGTCCCAGGCCTCTCAGGTCAGCGGAGCGAGTCGATCGCGAGGTCGACGGTGCCCTCGAGCGCGAGCAGCACGGGCACCTGCACGCCGGCGGCACGGTACTCGTCGATGCGCTCCTGGCATTCGGCAGGCGTCCCGGCGGCGCAGAGCAGGTCGACGACCGACCGCGGCAGCACCCGGAGCGCCTCCTCGACCCCGCCCTGCTCGAACGCCGAGCGAGTGGCTGCGACGAGCTCGGGGTCGAGACCCGTTTCCTTGGCGATGTTCGGGAACAGCGACAGATAGAGGCCGCAGAAGCGGTGCGCGATGTCCTTGCCGGTAGCGGAGTCGTGATGGACGGCGCTCACGATCCCCATCCCGACCTCGACCGCCCCGGCGTCTCGGCCGGAGCGCGCGGCGCCGGCCTCGAGCCAGCCGCGCGCCCGCTCGAGGTACGCCGTGGGCAGGCAGGCGTTGTAGAGGGCCCCGTCGGCGACCTCGCCCGCGAGCTCGACCGCGGGACGGCCGGTGACGCCGAGGACGAGCGGCATCTCGCCCTTCACGATCGAGGTGTCGGCGACGAGCAGGTCCTGGATCTGCGCGCCTTCCAGATGGACGAACTCGCCCTCGTAGACGACCTCCTCGCCGCGCAGCAGCGGCCGCACGACGTCGCAGTACTCCCGCAGGCGTGTCACCGGCTTCTTCCAGGCAACGCCCTGCGGTGCGAGGACCAGCGGGGAGCCGGCCCCGAGGCCCATGATCACCCGGCCGGGCGCGATCTCCTCGAGCGCCGCGAAGGAGATCGCGACGACCACGGCTCCACGCGTGTAGACGTTCACGATGCCCGTCCCGACCTTCACGCGGCTCGTCGCCTGTGCGATCGCCGCCAGCGGGACGAAGCCGTCGCGCGTCATCCTCGTCTCCGCGACCCAGACGGACTCGAAGCCGCGCTCCTCGGCGCGGCGGGCGAGCGCGACCATCTCCGGCACACGGGGCGCGCCGGCGAAGAGGAGCCCTAGGCGGCGCTGGTCCACGCAGAGAGAGTAACGGGCCGAAGCCAGGGAAGGCCGTGCTGCCGCCCGTACCATTTCGAGGGCATGGAGGTCATCGCCGGTCATCCGAACACCGACTTCGACGCGTTCGCGTCGATGCTGGCATGCCGCCGGCTCTATCCCCACGCGGTTGTCGTCCTGACGGGCTCGTTGAACCGCAACGTGCGGGAGTTCGCGCGGCTGCATGCGGACGAGCTCGACCTCGTCGACGCGGCCCGGATCGATCCGGCGCGGGTCACGCGGCTCGTGCTCGTCGAGCTGCGCGACCCGGCTAAGCTCGGCGAGCTAGCGAGCGCCCTGCGACCCGGCGTCGAGGTCGCGCTCTTCGACCACCACAGCGAGCCTCTCCCCGAGTGGCTGCCGCCCGAGACGGCCGTGGTCTCGGGAGACGGTGCGCTCACGACGACGCTCTGCGGCATCCTGGCCGAGCGCGAGATCGCCGTGTCTGCGCTCGAGGCGACCGCGTTCGCCCTCGGGATCCACGAGGACACCGGCTCGCTGACCTACGCGAGCGCGACCCTCCGTGACGCCGAGGCGCTCACCTGGTGCCTCCGGCACGGGGCGCGCCAGGACATGGTCGCCCGCTACCTGCATCAGCCGCTGGTGGAGGACGAGCGGGGGCTACTCGACGCGCTGCTCGCCGCACTCGAGCCGCAGAGCGTCGCCGGGCACGACGTCCTTGTCGGCGCACTTGCCTGGCCGCGCTACGTCGACGGCGTCTCCAACCTCGCCCACAAGCTCGTCGACCTCACCGACGCCCGGGGTCTCGTCTGCCTCGTCGAGATGGACGGCCGAGTGGTGGCTGTATTTCGCAGCCGCCTGCCCGAGCTCGACGCCTCGGTGCTCGCTGCCGCGCTCGGCGGCGGCGGACACGCGCAGGCTGCGTCCGCCTCCTTCCACGGGACGCTGGCCGACGCCCGCGCCCGGGTCCTCGCGGCGCTTCCCGGCGCCGTTCGCGAGGCTCCGCGGGCGGTCGACGTCATGTCACGGCCGGCTCGCTTCGTCGCGCTCGACGACACGGTCGCGCACGCGATGGCGCTCTGCCAGCGATATCGCCAGAGCGGCATCCAGGTCGGCGGGCGCCGCCGGCTCGTCGGGATCGTGACGCGCGAGGATCTCGACAAGGCCATCGGCCACGGGCTCTCGAACGCCCCGGTGAAGGCGATCATGTCCTCGGACGTGGTCACATGCTCCGACGACACGCCGCTCGGCGAGCTGCGCCGCCTCGTCGCCGCGTCCCAGGCGGGCCGTGTGCCGGTCATCCGCGACGGCGAGGTAATCGGCGTCGTCACCCGCGGAGATGTCTTGCGCGGCCTCGGCGAGCCCGAGCCGGAGGCGGACGAGAAGGGGCGTGACCTCGGCGCCATGCTGATGGCCCTACCCGGCCTCGAGCCCGTCTTCGAGGCCATCCAGGCCGTCAGCGGGGGCTTCGACGGCGTCTACCTCGTCGGCGGCACGGTGAGGGACATCCTGCTGGGTGAGGAGCACTTCGACCTCGACATCGCCGTGGAGGGCGACGGGATCGCGTTCGGACGCGCGCTCGCCGGGACGCTAGGCGGGCGGGTGACGCCCCACGAGAAGTTCGGCACGGCGATCGTGCGCTGGGCGGCTGGTCGTGTCGACGTCGCCACGGCACGCACCGAGTTCTACGATGAGCCCGCGGCGCTGCCCACCGTGGAGCACGCGACCATCCGCCAGGACCTGTTCCGTCGCGACTTCACCGTCAACGCCATGGCCGTCTCGCTGAGGGGCGGCGACTTCGGACGCCTCGCCGACTTCTTCGGCGGCTTGGCCGACCTCGAGCAGCGAGTCCTGCGCGTCCTCCACAACCTCTCGTTCATCGACGATCCGACGCGGATCTTCCGGGCCATCCGCTACGAGAACCGCTACGGCTTCCGGATGGACGGGCACACGGTCGCGCTCGCGCGCGCCTGCGTGGAGATGGGCCTCGTCGGCGAGCTCTCCTCGGCGCGGCTGCGGGACGAGCTCGTGGCGCTGCTCTCGGAGCAGTCCGTCGCAGACTCGATTCGCCGACTCGGAGAGCTCGGTCTCGCGGAGGCGGTGCACCCACATCTGGCCGTCGACGCGGAGACCGCGAAGCTGCTCGAGCGCGCCGACAGCCTCCGCGAGCGTTACGCGCCGGACGAGCCGGCGTGGCGCCTGCGGCTGGCCGTGCTCGCGCGCCGGCTCCCGCCGGACGAGCTCTATGACTGGTTTTCCCGGCTTCGGCTCCGCCGTGCCGACGCCGACCTCGTGGCCGACGCGGTGACGGTCGCCCCGAGGCTTCCGGACCTCCTCGCAGGCGTCGGGCGACCTTCGGAGGCGCGGCGGCTGCTCGAGCGGCACGACCCGCTGGGGGTGCTGCTCGCGCTGGCCCTCGGCCGGGACGGCGCCGATTCCGACTGGCCGCATCGCTACCTGGACGAGCTCCGGGGCGTGCGGCTCGAGATCACCGGTGCCGATCTCGACCGGCTCGGTCTCCACGAGTCGCCGCGGGTCGGCGAGGTGCTCACGGAGCTCCTGCGCCGCAGGCTCGACGGCGAGCTCACCGGCGGCCGGGAAGCCGAGCTGGCCGCCGCGCGCGACCTGGTGGCCGTCGAGCACAGCCGCCAGGCGCCTGCTACCGGCTCCGCCTGATGGACATCCGCACATTTCTCCTGCTCGCCCCGTGCGTTCTCATGAGCCTGGCGCTGCACGAGCTCGCTCACGCCTGGACGGCGTGGAAGCTCGGCGACCCGACCGCCAAGGAGCAGGGGCGCCTGACCTTGAATCCCCTCAAGCACCTCGACCCGCTCGGCACGGCGATGTTCGCCATCACCGCGCTCGCCACGAGCACGCCGTTCGGCTGGGCGAAACCGGTGCCTGTGCAGCCCCGCTTCTTCCGCCGTCCGAAGGAGGGAATGGCGCTGGTCGCCGCGGCCGGCCCGGCGACGAACTTCGCGCTCGCGCTGGCGGCGCTCGCCGTTCTCGTCCACACCGATCTCGAGGGCGAGGCGGAAGAGGTCACGTTCTACGCCTACCTCGTCAACGTCGTCCTCGGCATCTTCAACCTGCTCCCGATCCCGCCGCTCGACGGCTCCCGTATCGTCGGGATCTTCATGTCCGACGCCACCTACCGGCAGTGGGCCCGCCTCGACATGTACGGCATGGTCGTGGTGCTCGGGCTGTTCATCGTCTTCCGCGAGGAGTCGTCCGAGCTCCTGAGCGAGGCGTATGACGCGGTGACACGCGTCATGGAAACGATCGTCGGTGCCTGACCCCGTGGAGCTCATCGACTGGGACGCGCCTGGTCCGTATCGGGTCGGGTTCTCGACCCGGTGCGGCGGGGTCAGCGACGGCGACTTCCGTTCGCTCAACCTCGGCTTGTGGACGGAGGACGAGCCGGGCCATGTGATCGAGAATCGTCGCCGCCTGGCCGAGGCCGTCGACGCCGACGCGAGCCGGGCGACGATGGCATGGCAGTGCCACGGCGCGCGCGTCACGCGTGCGCAACCGGTCGGCTTCGTGACGCCGGGGAGGGTCTGGGAGCGCTGCGACGGCCTCTGGACGGACGAGCCCGGCCAGCCGATGATGCTGCTGACCGCCGATTGCCTGCCGGTAGCCATCTGCCGTGCCGACGGCGTCCCGGCGCTGACGCTGCTGCACGCCGGCTGGCGCGGCCTGCTCGCGGGAATCGTCGGCGAGGGCTGCAGCGTGCTCGGGCAGGCGCCGCTTGCCGCGGCCATCGGGCCCGGAATCGGCCCGTGTTGCTACGAGGTGGGCGCGGAGGTGGCAGAGCCGTACAGCAGGGCGTTCGGCGCGGATGTCCTCGCGGACGGGCGGCTCGACCTCTGGACCGCGTGCGAGCGCGCACTGCGGGCGGCGGGCTGCGACGACGTCCATCGCGTCGACCGCTGCACGTCCTGCGAGTCGGAAACGTTCTTCTCGCACCGGCGAGACAGCGGACGGACAGGCCGACAGGGAGTGATCGGGCATGTGGTCGAGCGCTGAGATCAGCGCGGCGTACGAGCGCGTCCGGGCCGAGGCCGGCCCTGACGTAACGGTCGTCGTCGCGACGAAGTACGTCGACGCGACCGAGATGGCCGCGCTCGCGGAAGCGGGTATCGAGGTCGTCGGCGAGAACCGGGCACAGGATCTCGAAACGAAGCATGGGCGCTACGCGCCCAGGTTTCGCTGGCACTTCATCGGCCATCTCCAGTCCCGGAAAGCGCCGCTCGTGTCGGAGCTGTGCGAGCTGTGCCACTCGCTCGACTCGCTCTCGGCGGCGCGTAAGCTCTCGATCCCGACGCTCGTGGAGGTGAACCTGGCGGGCGAGGACTCGAAGTCCGGTGTATCGCCGCGGGAGCTCGGCCGCTTTCTGGCCGAGGTCGGTGAGCTCGGCGTCGACGTGCGGGGACTGACGACGATGCCGCCCCTCGCAGACGAGGCCGAGCGCTCGCGGCCGTACTTCCGTGAGCTCCACGAGCTCGCCCGTGAGCACGGCCTGGGCGAGCTGTCGATGGGCACGTCGCAGGACTACCGCGTGGCGGTGGAGGAGGGCGCCACGTTCATCCGGGTCGGCTCCGTTCTGTTCGGGCGCTAACATCCGGGCGTGGGTCTGGGCACCGTCTGGAACCGGGCGCTCGTGTACTTCGGGATCGCCGAGGAAGAGGAGTACTGGGACGACGACTACTCGGCCGAGCAGTCCCTCGAGCGCAGCTACGCCGACCGCCCGAACGTGCGCCGGCTGCACCGGCCGCGTCAGCGTCAGCCGGAGTTCGACGACTGGTCGGCGAGCGAGGAGCCCGCGCCCAAGCCGGCCGCGCCGCCAGCCCGCCGTGGTGGTCGCGCGCAGCTCGAGGCCGTCGCGCCCTCGCCGTCGACCGCGCAGAAGGTGCACCTCGTCATCCCGCGGAGCTTCAACGACGCGCAGTCGATCGCCGACCGCTTCAAGGACTCGGTTCCGGTGATCCTGAACCTCCAGAGCGCCGATCCGGAGCTCGCCAAGCGCCTGATCGACTTCTCGAGCGGGCTCACGTACGCGCTCAACGGCGGCATGCAGCGGGTGGCCGACAAGGTTTTCCTGCTGACTCCGCGCGACGTCGAGGTTTCGGCCGAGGAGCGCGCGAAGCTCCTCGAGCGCGGCTTCTTCAACCAGGCGTAGCTGCGTGGGGGAACCCATGGTTCCCCCACGGATCCTCTCCTCGAAGTTCACGTGTGCTTCGTCGGTCCGGCCGTCCGCGGTCCGAGCAGGTCGAAAAACATGACATCGAGCGGACCTGTGGATACCAGCAGCCGTTCGCGCTAGCCTTGATGGCGATCGGGACGCGGCCCGGAACCCGGTGCTCCGCTTCCGACTAGCGCTACGTTCATGCCGCTCGCGGACGCCATCTCCACGGCCCGCTCGTTCGTCGAGGCGGTGTACTACGTCTACCTCCTCCTGATCCTGATCTACATCCTGCTCTCGTGGTTCCGGCTGCCCTACTCGCGATGGCTCTCGGCGTTCCAGCAGTTCCTGTACGACGTCGTCAATCCCTACCTGGCGGTCTTCCGCCGTTTCCTCCCGGCGCTGCGACTCGGCGGGGTCGGCCTCGACCTCTCGCCGATCGTCGCCATCCTCATGCTCACGATCATCTGGAGGTTGATCGATGCCGGTATCGAACAACTCGGCTGAGATGTCGTCCATCACGCCAGTCGAAGTACGCCACGCGCAGCTCTCACGGGGCGTTCTCGGCTACAGCCGCACCGCCACGGACAACCTCCTCGAGGCGATCGCCCAGAGCTACGAGCAAACGTGGTGGGAGCGCGCAGACCTGCGCGACGAGGTCGAGCGGCTCCAGAACGAGCTCGCGCGCTTCCGCGACATGGAGCGGCTGCTGCGCGACGCGCTGATGTCCGCAGAGAAGACCGCGGAGGACGTCCGTACCCAGGCGAGGCGTGAGTACGACCTCCTGCTGCAGGAGGCGCGGCTGAAGGCCCGGGAGATCGTCATGGAGGCGGAGACGGAGCGTGAGAAGATCCGCAGCGAGATACGTAGCCTGCGCTCGGCGCGAACCGAGCTGCGCTCGAGCTACCGATCCTTCCTGCAGGCGGCTCTCGACAGGCTCGACGACGAGCTCGACGAGGCGCCCGCCGCGATCGAGGGCGCCACGGTCGCGCTGAGCGACAACGGCGCCCCCCGTCAGCTCGAGGCCCAGGACGACGATCCCGACGACACAGAGGCGCCACCTCACGTCGTTTGACGCGTGAGGTGCCTGGAGGAGTGGGCTACACTCCGTGACAGGCCGGCAGCCGGGCCCGTCGGCGCGCATGGAGCTCCGTGTGTCGCCCGGAGCGGCTCGGAACGAGATCGTCGGACGCTACGGGGAAGGGTGGAAGGTGCGGGTTGCCGCTCGGGCAGAGCGCGGAAGGGCGAACCAGGAGCTGCTGGGGTTTCTCGCCGCGACCCTGGGCGTGCGCCCGGCAAGGCTTCGGCTCGTCACCGGGCAGGGCTCGAGAGACAAGCTGGTCGAGATCGACGGCATGACGCAGGACGAGGCTGACCGTCTCCTCTCGGCCCGACGACGAAAGGGGAACGGGTGAACAACGAGCGCTTCCGCGAGCTCCTTCTGGACGAGCGACGGCGTGTCAGTGACGCCATCGCGTACCTCCACGCGGAGAACGCCGGCTCCCAGGACGACGAGGTGCCGGAGACCGGCGACGCGGACACCGCTACGGTGACGCTCGACAGAGAGCTCGACTACTCGCTCGAGGAGAACTCGACACGCGTGCTGGACGAGATCGAGAGCGCTCTGCGCCGGATCGAGGACGGAACGTTCGGCGCGTGCGAGCGCTGCGGGAACACCATCGCGCTCGAGCGCCTCGAGGCGATGCCCTATGCGACGAAGTGCATCGACTGCAAGCGGCTGGAGGAGAGAGGCTGAGCGATCACCCTCCCTTCACTGACGTACGCGTCGGCTCCGCGACCGACGGCCGTGTGCCGGTGTCGGTCGCGACGCGGTCGCTCGCCCCCGGCCTGGCCCAGTGGCTGTCGCTCGCGGTGGTCGCCCTCGCCTGCATCGCCGCGGATCAGGTGACGAAGGGCATCGTGCGCTCGGAGCTCGTGCTGCACGAGTCCGTAGACATCGCCGGCCCGTTCGCGATCCATCACGTGCGAAACACGGGGATCGCCTTCGGGCTCTTCCCCGGGGCCGCCAATCCTGTGACGATCCTGACCGGCATCGCGGTGATCTGGATGCTCGTCTACTTCGCCCGCTCGGGCGCGCGACATCCATTCCTGCCGGTGGCGCTGGGCCTGCTGCTCGGCGGCAGCCTCTCGAATCTCGTCGACCGAGCCCGGCAGGGGTACGTGACGGACTTCATCGACCCGGAGTACTGGCCGGCGTTCAACCTCGGCGATGTCTTCATCACGATCGGCGTGCTCTTCCTGCTTGCGACCTTCCTGGTCTTCGAGCGCCGGTCCGCCGGCCTCAACCGCCGGCCGCGTACCACTCCCTGACCCGTGGCCGACCGGGAGCTGGCCGTTCCTCGGGAGGCGGCCGGCGAGAGGCTCGACCGCTTCCTCGCCGGACTACCCGAGATCGCCTCCCGAGCCGAGGCAGAGCGCCTGGTCGCCGGCGGCCTCGTGCTCGTCGACGGTCGCCGGGAGCCGAAGAGTCACCGGCTCTCGGGGGGCGAGGCGCTCACCGTGTCCGTCGACGACCGGCCAATGGGCGGCCTCGAGCCCGAGCATGTCGACGGGGTCGTGGTGCGCCACTCGGACGAGCGCCTGCTGGTGGTGGACAAGCCGGCGGGCGTCACCGTGCACCCGGGCGCCGGGCAGCAGCACGGCACCCTCGTCCACGCCCTGCTCGCGGCCGGGATCGCCGGCGGCGAGGAGGGAAGCCGCCCCGGAGTCGTCCATCGGCTCGATCGGGACACGTCGGGCTTGCTCGTTCTCGCGCGCGATTCCGAGACCCACCGGCGTCTCGCCCGCCTCGTTCGCCGCCGTGAGCTCACGCGGGAGTATCTGGCGCTCGTCCACGGCCGGCCGCGGTCCCGAGCCGGGCGGATCGAGGCGGCCATCGGCCGCGACCGCCGCGATCGCACGCGCATGTCGCTCGACACGGAGCGACCGCGCGATGCGGTGACGCACTTCGAGGTGCTCGAGCTCCTACCGGCGCACGCGCTGCTCCGGGTACGGCTGGAGACGGGGAGGACGCATCAGATCCGCGTGCACCTCGCGGCGATCGACCTGCCGGTGTCGGGCGACCCGGTCTACGGGGTGATGCCCGACGTGGGCCTCGCACGCCAGTTCCTCCACGCTGCCCGGCTGGCGTTCACGCACCCCGCGACCGGCGAGCCGATCGACGTCGCGTCACCGCTCCCACCCGCCCTCGCGGACGCGCTGGAGCGCGCGCGCGTCGGCTAGAATTCACGCGACCATCGTCCTCGACCCGGTGGAGACCGGGGAGTGGGGGTGCCGGGCGCTTCGCCCGGTTCCGCTCCTCGCCGCCGGCCGATCTCAACAACCAGCAGGGAGGACTCCATGTCCGTCGTGAGCATGCGGGAGCTCCTGGAGGCCGGTGTGCACTTCGGCCACCAGACGCGCCGCTGGAATCCGAAGATGCGCCGCTTCATCTTCACGGAGCGTGGTGGCATCTACATCATCGATCTGCAGCAGACGCTGGCGCTGCTCGAGCAGGCGCACGGCTTCGTCCGCAACATCGCCGAGCGCGGTGGCAGCGTCCTGTTCGTCGGGACGAAGAAGCAGGCGCAGGACGCGGTCGCCGAGCACGCTGCTCGGGTCGGCATGCCGTTCGTCAACCACCGCTGGCTCGGCGGCCTGCTGACGAACTGGCGCACGATGTCCGAGCGGATCGAGCGACTCCACGAGCTCCGGCGCCTCCGCGACGACGGCTCGCTCGAGAAGCTCCCCTCGAAGGAGCGGCTCGACATGATGGCGGAGCTCGAGAAGCTCGAGACGAACCTCGGCGGCGTCGCCGACATGAAGCGGCTGCCGGATGCGATCCTGCTCGTCGACCTTCGCAAGGAGCAGCTCGCGGTTCGCGAGGCGCGCCGGCTCGGGATCCCGGTGATCGGCCTCGTCGATACGAACTGCGACCCGGATGACGTGGACTTCGTGATCCCCGGCAACGACGACGCGATCCGCGCCTGCAGCCTGATCGTCCGCGTCATCGCCGACGGGGTCTCCGCCGGCGGGCGCCGGGTCGACATCACGGAGCTGACCGCAGGCAACGGCCAGCCCGAGGGAGCCTCCGAGGAGGAGCCCGCCGAGGATGTGGACGCCGCTGCCGCCGCCGAGCCCGCGCCGGACGCGGGCGGCGAGGACGTGCCTCCCGCCGACGAGCCGGCCGAGGAGACGGCCGCCGAGCAACCCGATGACGAGCCCAAGGCCGAGGCCGGGCCGGAGGTCAAGGCGGACGCGCCGGCAGCCGAGGACGTCGCGCCGCCCCCCGAGACCGCGAGCGAGGAGAGCTAGGTGGCAGACGTTCCGGCCACACTGGTCAAGGAGCTGCGCGAGCTGACTGGCGCGGGGATGATGGACTGCAAGCGCGCCCTCCAGGACTCGGCTGGCGATCTCGACGAGGCGGCGAAGCTCCTGCGCGAGAAGGGCATGGCGGCCGCGACGAAGCGCGCCGGACGCGAGACGACCGAGGGGATCGTGCTCGCCCAGGTCGAGAACGGGACGGGTACGCTCGTGGCCGTCGGCTGCGAGACGGAGCCGGTCTCGAAGAACGCCGACTTCCGCGAGTTCGCCGACCGCGTGCTCGCGGTCGTGCACGAGTCAGGACCGGACGCCGTCGCGCAGCTGGAAGAGGACAGGATCGCGCTGGTCGCGAAGCTCGGCGAGAACGTCGCAGTCCGCGGTAGCGAGCGCTTCGTGGCCGGAGACGGCGAGACGGTGAGCGCCTACGTGCACCCACCCGCAAACAAGATCGGCGTCCTCGTCAATACCACGTCGTCTCCGGAGCTCGCGAGAATGCTCGCGATGCACATCGCGTTCGCGAATCCGCAGTACCTCGCGCGGAGCGAGGTCTCCGAGGCGGCGGTCGAGGAGGAGCGGGCCGTGTACGAGAAGCTCCCGGACGTGTCGGGCAAGCCGGACGAGATCCGTGCGAAAATCGTCGAAGGCATGCTGCAGAAGCGCTTCTTCGCCGAATCCGTGCTCGCCGACCAGGCCTGGATCCACGAGGACTCGCTCACCGTCGCCAAGGCGCTCGCGGAGCACGGCTCCGAGGTGCGCGCGTTCGTACGCTTCGCGCTGGCCGGGTGAGCGCAGAGCCGGAAGCGACTTCGAGCCCCCTCAGGGGCGGGGCGGAAGTCCCGTTCCGCAGGCTCCTCGTCAAGCTTTCAGGCGAGGCCCTGATGGGCGATGAGCCATACGGCATCGATCCGCAGCGGGTGGATGCGATCTCGCGCGAGCTCCACACGGTGGCCGAGAGTGGCGTGGAGGCCGCGGTGGTCATCGGGGCCGGCAATATCTATCGCGGCATGGCCGCGGCGGCCGAGGGGATGGATCGGGCGACCGCGGATTACGCGGGGATGCTCGCCACCATGCTGAACTGCCTCGCGGTGCAGGACGCGCTCGAGAAGCTCGGCGCCGTCACCCGCGTCATGTCGGCGATCACCGTGTCGGAGGTGGCCGAGCCGTACATACGCCGTCGTGCGATCCGCCATCTCGAGAAGAACCGCATCGTCATCTTCGCCTGCGGCACCGGGAACCCGTTCTTCACGACTGACACCGCCGCTGCGCTGCGCGCGCTCGAGATCAACGCCGAGGCGCTCCTGATGGGGAAGAACGGCGTCGACGGCGTCTACGACGGCGATCCCCGGCTCGACCCGACCGCCTCCTTCCTGCCCGAGCTCACCCACCGGGAAGCGATCGAGCGCGGTCTCAAGGTCATGGACACGACCGCGCTCTCGCTCTGCATGGACAACAGCCTGCCGATCTACGTCTTCGGCCTCGACGACGAGCGCAACATCGAGCGCCTCGCGCGCGGCGAGCGGATCGGCACGATCATCACGACCTCGGCCACCTGACCCGAACCATCCGGCTCCCTTCGGGTGCGGCTCGGAGGACGGGGCGCGTGCGGGGAGCCCGACGGTTGCCTGTGGACGCGGCTGGTAGCGCGGGCTATAGTGGGCCGGCGTCTCGGATACACGGCCCAGGAGGGGAACATGTGGCCTCGCATGCGACTGACGTGCATGCTCGCGTGCGGCGTAGCGGCCGCATTTGGAGTGTTCGCGGGTACCGCCTCCGCCGGGGGCGGCGTAATAACCCAGATCTACTCTGACCCGGCCGGCGACGCCGGGAGCGGCCCCGACATCGGCAACACCACCGTCTCGTTCTCGGGCGGGACCCTCGCGTTCCGGATCGAGGTTCCGAACCGGACGTCGTGGGTGAGCACGGAATTCGTCGGGCTCTTCTTCAATACCGACAACAACCAGCTAAACGGTGACGGCGGCGGAGAGTACGCAATCTGGGTCTTCCCTGCCGATCTGGTTTATCAGTTCGGCCACTACAACGAGACCACCCAGCAGTACGACTTGATCACGACCTCCAGCGTGACCGCTTCAGTCGGCAACGGTGTGATCGACGTAAGCGTCAGGCTCACCGATCTGGGCAACCCCGCGGCCTTCGAAATCGACGTCTGGTCCTTCGTGGCCACGGGCGAAGCCGATACCGCACCGGACAATCGCGGCTGGTATCCCCCCTTCGACACGCGCGACGCCGATTCCGACTCGATCTCCGACACGTATGACGTGTGCCCGACGGAGCCGGCCGGAAACTACGACCCGAACCACAACGGGTGCCCGGGACCGTTCGACAGGGTCGGGCGACCGACGTTCCTCAACCAGTGGGTCAAGTCCGGCGGAGGCCTGACGTTCAGGGTGGCGACGCTCGACTCGGTGGAGAACGGCTCCAAGGTCGTCGTCCGCGTGGGATCACGCAAGCTGACCGTGACGAAGAAGCCCGGCCGCCCGCTCGTGGTCCGCATCGTGGCAGGGCGGACCCTCTCGTACGGCACGGTGATCTCGGTTGCGATCACAAGGCCGAACGAGATCGGCTGGTACGCGCGGTACCGCGTGACGCCCACGGGGTTGAAGCGGTTCGGCGAGCGCTGCATCCCGCCCGGTGGCGGCATCCCTCGCCCGTGCGGCTCGATCGACTCCGGCCAGTAGCAGCAGGAGCCCGCCCTCGCCGACGCCGGCGCGACCGCCCCCGCTGACGGCCGCCTCGTAAGATTCGCACGAGCCGGCGACGGAGAGGAGGCACGGATGATCGACCCGCTGCTCGACGACGGGAAGCGTCGTATGGACAAGTCGGTCGAGGCGACGCATCACGAGTTCAACACGGTTCGCACGGGCCGGGCCTCTGCGGCGTTGCTCGACCGCATCAACGTCGACTACTACGGCCAGCCGACGCCGGTGAAGCAGCTCGCCACGATCAACGTGCCCGAGCCCCGGATGCTCACGATTCAGCCGTTCGACCCGAGCTCGCTGAAGTCGATCGAGCGCGCTCTGCAGGAGTCGGATCTCGGCGTCACGCCGTCGAACGACGGCAAGCTGATCCGCCTGCCCATCCCGACGCTGACCGAGGAGCGCCGCAAGGAGCTCGTCAAGATCGTCCGCCACCTCGCCGAGGAGGGACGGGTCGCGATCCGCAACGTCCGGCGCGACGTCATGCACGATCTCAAGGAGCTCGTCCGCGACGGAGACGTCGGTGACGACGAGGAGCGGCGCGCAGAGGACAGGCTGCAGAAGATCACGGACGAGCACGTGCACAAGATCGACGATCTCCTCAAGAAGAAGGAAGAGGAGATCATGGAGGTATGAGCTCTCGGCCCCGCGCCGTGAGCTCATTCCGGAAACGACCGCCGTGAGCCTCGTCAGCCGGCTTCTGGCGCTCCGGCGGCTACGTCCCGCGGAGGAGCCGGCTCGGCCGGCCTCGGCCCGCTCAGTCGCGATCATCATGGACGGCAACGCGCGCTGGGCCCGGAAGCGCCGCCTGCCCGTGGTCGCAGGGCACTCGGCGGGGACACGCGCGCTGCGGCGAACGATCGAGGCGTCACTCGACCTCGGAGTCGAGTCGCTCTGCGTGTTCGCGTTCTCGACGGAGAACTGGTCGCGACCCCAGCACGAGGTCGAGGCTCTCATGCAGCTCTTCGTCGAGGCTGTCGAGCGCGAGCTTCCCGACCTCGTTCGACAGGGCGTGCGGGCCCGCTTCGTGGGCCGGCGCGACCGAGCTCCCGACAGCGTTCGCCACACCATGGAGCGGCTCGAGGCGGAGACCAGCCCGGGCGAGCGCATGGAGCTGTGGGTGGCGTTCGACTACGGAGGACGCGCCGAGATCGTCGAGGCGGCGAGGCGACTGCTCGAGGAGAACGTCGATCCCCGTGACGTCGACGAGAACGCCATCGCCTCGCGTCTCTACGCTCCGGACATGCCCGAGCCCGACATCTTCATTCGTACGTCCGGCGAGCTGCGAATGTCGAATTTCCTGCTCTGGCAGGTGGCGTACTCGGAGCTCGTGTTCGTCGACACGCTCTGGCCTGACTTCGGGGAGCGGGAGCTGCGCGGGGCGCTCGAGGAGTATGCGAGCCGGCGCCGCCGCTTCGGCGGGCGATGACCGGCCTGGCGTCGCGTCTGGTCGTGACTGCGGCCGGGCTGCCGATCGTCCTCGGTGCGGCGTGGCTGGGCGGCTGGACGATGCTCGCATTGCTCGCCGTGGCGGCGCTCGTCGCTCTGCACGAGCTCTACCGCGTCGGACGCGCCTTCAGGCCGCTCGTCCTGGCCGGCTACGGGGCCACCATCGCCGCCCTGCTCGGCCTGCAGCTGGGCGGCGTCACGTGGATGCTCGGCGGCGCGCTGCTCGCGCTGCCACTCGCGTTCGCGTTCGCCGGCTTCGCCGAGACGCGTCAGTCGATCACCGTCTCGATCAGCTACACCGTGTTCGGGACGGTATGGATAGGCCTGGGCCTGGCCCATCTCGCGCTCCTGCGCGACATCCCCGAGCACGGCCGCCTGGCCATATTCACCGTGCTCCTGACCGTGTTCGCGACCGATACGGGCGCGTACGTGGTCGGCCGCCTCGTGGGCCGCCATCGGATGGCGCCCGCCATCTCCCCCGGCAAGAGCTGGGAAGGCTTCTTCGGCGGCGCGGCGGCAGGGATCTTCACGAGCTTCGTCGCGCTCTACAGGGCGGAGTACGTCGAGATCTGGGAGTCGCTCGTCCTCGGCGCCGTCGTCGTCGTCGCGTCCGTCGTCGGCGACCTGCTGGAGTCGCTCGTCAAGCGGGACATCGGGATCAAGGACACGGGCAGGTTGCTCGGCGGCCACGGCGGCATGCTGGACCGCATCGACAGCCTGCTGGTCGCCGGTCCCGCCGCGTTCTACTGCCTGCTCGCACTGGGGGCAGTGTGACCCGAGGCGGGAGATGGGCCGGATGAGATCCGGCCCCTACGAAGTTCCTGGAAGATGTAGGGGCCGCATCTCATGCGGCCCGCCTACGCGAAGCGCACGGGGTCGCGGGGGTTCATCCGTAGACTGAGACGAATGCGGAAGGTCGCCCTCCTCGGCGCCACCGGCTCGATCGGGCGCCAGGCGCTCGAGATCGTCGATGCCCATCCGGAGCTCCAGCTCTGCGCCGTCGCGGCCGGAAGCCGCGGCGCCGAGGCACGCGCCGTGGCAGCCGAGCGAGGCGTCGCCCACGTCTCGATCGCGGGCGATCCGCCCCTGGACGAGCTGATACACGCGTCGGAGCCGGACGTGGTGCTGAACGCCGTCGTCGGCTTCGCGGGGCTGCCGGGAACGCTCGCTGCCCTCGGGGCGGGCATCGACCTGGCCCTCGCCAACAAGGAGAGCCTCGTGGCAGGAGGCGAGCTCGTGCTCGCCGCCTGGGAGCGAGGCGCCGGGCGGGTGCTGCCTGTCGACTCCGAGCACAGCGCTCTCTTCCAGTGTCTCGAGGGGCGCGACGCCGAGACCGTCGACTCGCTCGTCCTCACCGCCTCCGGAGGGCCGTTCCGTGGCCGGACACGGGACGAGCTGACGAGCGTCACCCCGGAGGAGGCGCTGGCGCACCCGACGTGGAACATGGGGCCGAAGATCACGATCGACTCCGCGACGCTGATGAACAAAGGGCTCGAGCTGATCGAGGCGCATTTCCTCTTCGCCGTCCCCTATGACCGAATCGAGGTCGCGATCCATCCGACCTCCGTCGTGCATTCGCTCGTTCGCTTCCGCGACGGCGCTGCGCTCGCGCACCTGGGCTATCCGGACATGCGCGTGCCGATCTCGTACGCGCTCACGTACCCGGAGCGAGCGGCGACGCCGCTGCCGGGTCTCGATCTCGCGTCCGGGCTCACGCTCGAGTTTCGCGCGCCCGACGAGGAGGCCTTCCCCTGCCTGGCGCTCGCGCGCGCCGCCGGAGAGGCGGGGGGGACGGCGCCGTGCGTGCTCAACGCCGCGAACGAGATCGCGGTTGCCGCATTCCTCGCCGGCGAGCTCCCGTTTCTCGCGATCCCCGAGGTCGTCGAGCGTACGCTCGGGTCCTCCGAGGCGCCGCCGGCGCGCGACCTCGACGACCTGATCGCGGTCGACGCCGAAGCCCGCGCCGTGGCCCGCGATCTCACCGCGCACCTCGTCCTGTGAGCATTGCGATCGCTATCGGCGGCCTGGCGCTGCTCGTGCTCATCCACGAGCTCGGGCACTTCGTCGTGGCCCGCGCGGTCGGCATGCGTCCGCGCAAGTTCTACGTCTTCTTCCCGCCGGCGCTCGTGAAGACGGTTCGCGGAGGGATCGAGTACGGCATCGGCACGATCCCGCTCGGCGGCTACGTGAAGATCCCGGGCATGCATCGACCGGCCGCCGGCGACGTCGACGCGCAGCTCGGTCGGGCGCTCGACGAGTCTCCCTGGATCGGGCGCCACAGCGCGGACGTCAAGGACGCGCTGGCTCGCGAGGACCACGACGCGGCAAGAGCAGCCCTGCCAGAGCTCGCAGCTGCGCTCGAGCGCGCCGATCTCAGCGAGGCCGCTCGCCGGAGCGCCGAGAAGGGGCTCACCGACCTCGACGACGGCCTCTCGAAGGACGCGTACTGGCGTGCCCCGGCCTGGAAGCGGATCGCGGTCATCTTCGCCGGTCCCTTCGCCAATCTCGTGTTCGCGGTCGCGCTGCTCGCCGTCGTGTTCGCGCTCGGCGTCCCTGGAGACGCCACCCGCACCGTGGAGGAGGTCACGCGCTGATTCCCCTGCGGCCGCCGCCGGCCTGCAGGAGGGGGACGTCATCGTGGCCGTGTCGGGTCAGGCGACGAGCGAGTTCGAGGAGGTCTCCAATCGGATTCGCGCGAGCAAGGGGAGCCCGATCAGCGTCACCGTGGAGCGTGACGGAGAGACCATCGAGCTCGGGCCGCTGCAGGCGCGGCTCATCGAAGGGCGCTACCGGATCGGCTTCGTGCCCGAGCCCGTGCTCGTGAAGTACGGCCCCGGCGAGGCGATCGTGAAGGCGTTCGACGAGACCGGCGAGGTGACGGTCGCGATCGGCAAGTCGCTCGGCGGCATCGTCACCGGCTCCACGCGCGACGACGTGTCGAGCGCCGTCGGCATCGTCGAGCAGTCGTCCCAGGTCGTCGAGGCGGGCCTGCGCTACTACCTCGGCGTGCTCGCGCTCATCAGCCTCTCGCTCGCGCTGCTCAATCTGCTGCCGCTGCTTCCGCTCGACGGGGGTCACATCGCGTTCTCGATCGCGGAGAAGATCCGTGGCCGGGCGATCCCGCGGGCAGCCTACGAGCGTGCCTCGGTGGTGGGTATCGCGCTCGTGCTCCTACTCTTCTTCATCGGCCTGTCCAACGACATCGACCGTCTTCGGGGAGGCTGACCGATCCGCCTTCTCGTCCTCGGAGGCACGCTGTTCGCCGGCCGCCATCTCGTCGAGGCGGCCCAGGCCCGCGGCCACGAAGTGACGCTGCTGAACCGCGGCCGGACGCGGCCGGAGCTCTTCCCGGAGGCCGAGCGGTTGGTCGGCGACCGGGACGGCGATCTCTCCGCGCTAGCGGGACGCAGCTTCGACGCTGCGTTCGATTTCTCTGCGTACTTCCCCCGACAGGTCGAGGAGACCGCAAGCCGCCTCGCTGGTGCCGTCCGCCACTACACGTTCCTCTCGAGCTGCTCCGTCTACGCCGACCACAGCACCCCGGGCACGGATGAGTCGGCGCCGGTCGCCGAGCTGTCCGAGCCCGGCAGCGAGAACCTCGAGCGCGACTACGGCGCACTGAAGGCGCTCTGCGAAGAGACCGCGGAGCGGCTGCTGCCGGGACATGTGCTCTCCGTCAGAGCAGGGCTCATCGTCGGACCGCACGACCCGACGAACCGCTTCACGTACTGGGTGACGCGACTCGCCGAGGGTGGGAGGGTGCTCGCCCCCGAGCCACGGGGGCAGCCCGTGCAGCTCGTCGACGCGCGCGACCTTGCCGCGTGGATGCTCTCGATGGCGGAGACGGGCGAGACCGGCGTCTACAACGCCACCGGCCCCGCGGAGGAGCTCACGATCGGCGCGACGCTCGAGACGATCCGTGCCGCAGTCGGGTCGGATGCCGAGCTCGTCTGGGCCGGCGAGCGCTTCCTCGTCGACGCAGGCGTCGAGCCGTGGTCGGACCTGCCGCTGTGGCTCGCTCCCGGCGCCGATCCCTCGTTCGCAGGCTTCCTGGCGGTCGACCCCGGTCGCGCGATCGCGACCGGCCTCCGCTTCCGTCCGCTCGCCGACACGGCGCGCGACACGCTCGCCTGGGCACGTTCGGGCGAGGCGGCGGGGGAGAAGTTCGGGGTACAGCAGGCGCCGGCGGGCCTCGACGGGGCCCGCGAGCGGGAGCTGCTCGAAGGCCTGCGGAGCGCCCGGGTCCCCCCTCGTTAGACTCTGGCGGGATGGCGAGCCAGGCACGGATCAGCGTCGGCGGTGTCCCGGTCGGCGGCGGGGCGCCTGTAGCCGTCCAGTCGATGACGCTGACCTACACGCACGACGTCGACGCCACCATGGAGCAGATCGGTCGCCTCGCGTCGGCCGGTTGTGAGATCGTGCGAGTCGCCGTCCCGAAGACGGAGGACGCCCAGGCGCTGAAGAAGCTCGTCTACCTGTCGCCTCTGCCGATCGTCGCCGACATCCACTTCAACGCCTCTCTGGCGCTCAAGGCCGTCGAGGCCGGGGTGGCGAAGGTGCGGATCAACCCGGGCAACATCGGAGGCCTCGACAAGACCGCCGAGGTGGTAAAGGCCTGCAAGGCCAAGGGTATCCCCATGCGGATCGGCGCGAACTCAGGCTCGCTGCCCAAGCACCTCATCGCGCTCGCCCAGGAGGACACGGCCGCGGCGCTCGTCGAGGAGGCGCTCGAGCAGGTGCGCCTGCTGGAGTCGCTGGACTACCGCGACTTCGCCATCTCCGTGAAGTCGAGCTCGGTTCCGACCATGGTGCGCGCCTACCGCATGCTGTCCTCCCGGGTGCCCTACCCGCTCCACCTCGGCGTGACCGAGGCGGGCCCGCCGCCCTCCGGCGTGATCAAGAGCTCCGTCGGCATCGGCGCCCTGCTCATGGACGGGATCGGCGACACGATCCGCGTGTCGCTGACCGCCGATCCGGTCAGGGAGGTCGAGACGGCCTGGGACATTCTGAAGTCGCTCGGCCTGCGTGAGCGAGGGCCCGTGATGATCGCGTGTCCCTCCTGCGGGCGTGACAACGTCGGCGTCGAGCAGCTCGCCGAGACGGTCGCAGGGCGGCTCGCAGCCTATCCCGAGGCCTTCGAGGTGGCCGTGATGGGCTGTGCCGTGAACGGGCCGGGAGAGGCCGGGGACGCGGATTTCGGCATCGCCGGCGGTCGCGACGTCGGGTTCATCTATGCACACGGTCGCGTCCTCAGGAAAGTGTCGTCCGAGAGCCTCATCGACGAGCTCTTCAACGAGATCGACACCTGGATCGCCGGCGGCATGCAGCGCCCGAAGCGCCTGAAGCTCGCCAAGCCGGCAGCGCTCCTGATGGCCGAGGCAGCGCAGCGCCCCGTCGTCGAGCAGGCGCCCGAAACAGCCACCGCGTAGTGCCCGCGCGGGCCTCGCAGCTCTTCATCCCGACGCTTCGGGATGCTCCCGCCGAGGCCGAGGCGATCAGCCACAAGCTGCTCGTCCGCGGGGGCTTCGTCCGGCAGGTGAGCGCCGGGCTCTGGTCGTTCCTGCCGCTCGGCTGGCGCGTTCACGCGCGGGCCGTCCAGATCGTCCGCGAGGAGATGAACGCGATCGGAGGGCAGGAGATGCTCTGCCCGGTGCTGACGCCGGCAGAGCTCTGGCAGGCAACCGGCAGATACGAGATCCCCGAGCTCTTCAAGCTCGAGGACCGGGCCGGGCGGCCGTTCGTGCTCCCGATCACGCACGAGGAGACCTTCACCTTCCACGCACGCGAGATCCAGAGCTACCGGGAGCTGCCGCAGATCCTGTACCACTTCCAGACGAAGGACCGCGACGAGCCGAGGCCCCGCGGTGGTCTGCTTCGCGTCCGCGAGTTCATCATGAAGGACGCGTACTCGTTCGATCGCGACGACGAGGGCCTCGAGCGCAGCTTCCGTCTCCACCTGGGCGCGTACGAGCGCATCTTCGAGCGCTGCGGCATCGAGGCGCATGCTGTGGAGGCCGAGTCGGGGATGATGGGCGGGTCGAGCTCGATCGACTTCCTTGCGCCCGCCGGCGCCGGCGAGAACACCCTGGTGACGTGCGAGCGCGGCGACTACGCCGCCGATATCGAGGTCGCCCGCGGCGTTCCCCGCGGGCCGCAGTTCCCCGATCGCCTGGACGCGCCGCAGGAGGTGGAGACGCCGGGTGTCACGACGATCGACGGGCTCGCTGAGCTGCTCGGCCTCGACCCGGCGGCGACGTCCAAGGCGATGCCGGTCGTGAAGCCGGACGGGACGGTCGTTCTCGGCCTCGTGCGCGGGGACGACCGGCTCGACGAGGCGCGCCTCGCGGTCGCGCTCGGGGACGACTGCCGGCCGGCGACGGACGAGGAGATCCGCACGGCGTTCGGTGCCGACCCGGGCTCGCTCGGTCCGGTCGGCTTCGCCGGCGAGATCGTCGCCGACGAGGCGCTGCGCGCCGGTCAGTTCGTCGCCGGTGCGAACCGGACCGGCCGGCATCTACGCGGTGTCGAGGCCGGGAGGGACTTCGAGCCGCGCTTCGCCGACCTGCGCGAGCCGCACGAGGGCGATGCGTGCCCGCGCTGCGCAGGCGCCCTGCGCTTCCAGGTCGCGATCGAGGTCGGCCACATCTTCAAGCTCGAGACGCGCTACTCCGTTCCCCTCGGCGCGGTGTACCTGGACGAGAGCGGCAGCGAGCAGCCGATCCTCATGGGCTCCTATGGAATCGGGCCCGGCCGGATCCTCGCCGCCGCCGTCGAGCAGCGCCACGACGAGGCGGGTATCTGCTGGCCGCGCTCGCTGACGCCGTACGACGTGCACGTCGTCGCCATCGGCGCCCCCGGCGACGCAGCATCCGCGCTGGCCGAACGTGCCGGCGAGGCGCTCGAAGGCGCCGGTCTGAGCGTTCTGCTCGACGACCGCGACCGCCGTCCCGGCGAGAAGTTCGCGGACGCCGACCTGCTCGGTTGCCCGGTCCGCGTCACCGTGGGCCGGAAGTCCCTCGCAGACGGCCAGGTCGACGTCCTCACACGAGCGACCCGAGCCGAGGAGCGGGTACCGGCAGACGCCGTCGGCGACCGATCACGCACCATCCTGGAGGCACTCACATGACACGCCGCCGCTTCAGCGAGAGACCGTTCGGGGACACCCTGACCGCCCTCATGGCAGAGCAGGGCATGACCTACCGGCAGCTGGCCGCCAAGGCAGGGCTCTCGGCCGGGTACCTGAACCACATGGTCCACGGCAACCGGCCCGTTCCGGCGAACGACGTGATGGCGCGTCTTGCCGAGGCGCTCGGCGTCGAGCCCGAGCACTTCCGCGAGTACCGCATCCGCCTGATCACGGAGCGGCTCGAGGAGATGCCCGAGCTGGTCGACCGGCTCTACCGCCGGCTTGCAGAGGAGCGGTAGGCTTCGACCAGGGGCACGGCCCCGATCCCCTGCAGGGCCCTGAGATGTCCGGCCCGTCGATCCGAGAAAAGGTGGCGTCATGGCCAAGACGAAGTTCGTGCTCACCGAGAAGAGCATCCCGAAGGCCTGGTACAACATCCAGGCCGACCTCCCGCAGCCGCTCCCACCGGTCATCCATCCCGGAACCGGCGAGCCCATCGGACCGGACGATCTCGCGCCGCTCTTTCCCATGGCCGTCATCGGCCAGGAGGTCAGCCAGGAGCGCTGGATCGAGATCCCCGATCCCGTCCGCGACGTGCTGCGCCTGTGGCGTCCGACGCCGCTCTTTCGCGCGCGCAGGCTCGAGCACGCGCTCGATACGCCCGCGCACATCTACTACAAGTACGAGGGGGTCTCGCCCGCCGGCTCGCACAAGCCGAACACCGCCATCGCGCAGGCCTTCTACAACAAGGAAGAGGGCGTCAAGGGCCTCACGACCGAGACCGGCGCCGGCCAGTGGGGCAGCTCGCTTGCGATGGCCTGCAACTTCTTCGACCTCGAGTGCGAGGTCTACATGGTGAAGATCTCCTACGAGCAGAAGCCCTACCGGCGCAGCATCATGCAGACGTTCGGCGCGAGCGTCACGCCGAGCCCCTCCGACCGGACGAACGCGGGCCGCTCCATCCTCGAGCAGGACCCGGAGTCGCCCGGCTCGCTCGGCATCGCCATCTCGGAGGCGGTCGAGGCGGCGGCCACAAGCGGCGGCGCCAAGAAGTACTCGCTCGGCTCGGTGCTGAACCATGTCCTCCTGCACCAGACCGTCATCGGCCTCGAGGCGCTCGAGCAGTTCGAGCTGGCGGAGGAGTATCCCGACGTCGCTATCGGCTGCGTCGGCGGCGGGTCGAACTTCGGCGGCTTCGCGCTGCCGTTCGTCCGCGAGAACCTCACGAGCGGCAAGAAGACGCGGATCATCGCGGTCGAGCCCACGGCGGCGCCGAGCCTCACCAGGGGCCGCTACATCTACGACTTCGGCGACACCGCCGCATCGACGCCGCTCCTGAAGATGTTCACGCTCGGCCATACCTTCATCCCCGCGCCCGTGCATGCCGGCGGCCTGCGCTACCACGGGATTGCGCCGATCGTGTCGGCACTCCACGAGCAGGGGCTGATCGAGGCCGTGGCCGTGACCCAGAACCCGGTCTTCGAGGCTGCCGCCCGCTTCGCGCGCGCCGAGGGCATCATCCCCGCCCCCGAGGCGGCGCACGCCATCCGCGTCGCGATCGACGAGGCGCTGAAGGCGAAGGAGGCCGGCGAGGAGAAGGTCATCGCGTTCAACCTCTCCGGTCACGGGCACTTCGACATGGGCGCCTACGACGAGTACTTCGCCGGCAACCTGCCGGACTTCGAGTACGACGAGTCGCTCGTCGAGGCGGCGCTCTCCAAGCTCCCGGCGGTGGGCGCACCGGCGTAAGATCTCGGGCCTGCCGTTCGCCCGCGGCCGGTCTCTATGCTCGCGGCCCTCCACGACCGGAAGGAGACACGCACACGATGGATCCCGAGCCCACGATGCGACGCCTGTACGAGCTGCTCACCGCCGGCGACGTCGACAGCTTCGGCGACCTACTCGCCGACGACTTCGTCGAGCACGAGGAGCTCCCCGGCCTCACGCCGACGAAGGAGGGGGTTATTGCGTTGTTCCGGATGTACATCGCGGCGTTCCCAGACCTCCGGATGGTCCCGGAGGACGTTCTGACGAGCGGCGACAAGGCTGTCGCTCGCGTGAGGGCGACCGGAACCCATCAAGGCGAGTTCATGGGCATGTCGGCAACGGGCAAGGCTGTCGACGTCCAGCTGATCGACATCATCCGCTTCGGCGACGATGGGCTCGCGCGAGAGCACTGGGGAGTTTTCGACACGATGACGATGATGCAACAGCTCGGCGCAGCGCCCGACGGCCCTCCCACCTAGACGCCTCCGGCGGTCACCGTTTGCGGAGCGACAGGCGTCCCCTGAGGCCCCGACGGCCGGACGCGGTAGTCGTGACGAGCTGCGCTGGTGGATCGCTGGTACTGCGCCCGAGCAAGCACAACGGGATGCAATACGGCCGAGAGATCGCAACCGCTATGGTGGAGCCGTCGCGGGGTGTGGCGCAGCCTGGTTAGCGCGCCAGTCTGGGGGCCGGACGGGACAGATGAACCGAGTCCGGCCGGCTCCGTCCGTGTCCCCGATATGCAGGAGTTTCCCGGGAGCGTGGTGAACCGAGTACGCTCGCGTCCGGCCGCTTCCCGGCGGCTCCTGGTAGATGGCTGGTAGATGGCCGCGGGAGGTCTCGCACGCCATCACGCGACCGGGTAGGCTCACGATCCGGTTCCGCCGCGAACCCTCCGGTGGGGCCGTCTGCGGCCGAGCCCGCCCCCGAGTTCTCCTCGCAAGTTCTCGCGGGCGGGGCCTCGGTCGTCTTCGTCTAGGCAGCTCCGTCGGGGCCTCGAGCGCGCGCCGTTTGTGCATGGAGTGCGCATGACCGAAGGTGCCGTCCGATGAGGAGCGCGACGGCTGACCGTACCTCGCCTAGAGGTCGGCTCGGCCTGCCACAAGGGGGGCCGTGTGAACGGGGAAAGCCGAGCGGCGGTTGCCGTCATCCCCCAGTCGCGTTGGATGCACGCCGCTCGACCCTCGCCCACCGGGACGCCTCAGGTTTCTATCAAGCCAAGCGGATGCCTGCAGAGGTCCTGCTAACGGAGCAGGCCGGCCAAAGGCATTCGGGGTCGGTCTGTTCCCCGTCCCTGGGCCAGCCCGCTCTCCGCGGGCGAATGTCCATCACCGCGGTCCCGATCCCTGCGGCTGCCGGAATCGGACGCGCCGCCAGCGTATCTGGTTGCAAGCGCCACTACAAGGCGAGCGAGGGGGCGCGCTACGTCAACGCCCCCTCTACGCACGCTGACCCAGAGAACCGCATCCCCTGGTTCGCGTGCGATCTTGTGGCCTAACCGTTCTCGCCGATCGCAGTGGGCCGATGGCCCAGCGCATCAAAGTCGACGCCGCATGCGGGCACCTTTCCCGCGCTCGCCCAACGCGAAACAGCGAGTCCTTGACATCGGGGGGCTTAGACGACCAACTGCCCAACCCGAGAGGAGCAGTGACCAGCGCTGCGTTTGGCATGTGTCGTCGTAGGGGATGAACGTTTCGATGGTCACGGTTACGACTAGCGACCCGGGCGCGGCGGCCACGGTACTCAGGAGAACGCGACGCACCTACCAGTACCACTGCTCAGGCTGCGGCTATGGCGTTGTCGCTTGCGAGCTCCCCGTCACCTGCCCGATGTGTCTCGGCACCGTCTGGGAGCTCGCGATGACGAACCCCGCGATGTCCGACGACACGTTTGCGCCGACCCGTTAAGGGTTCCCGGCACAAGGCGCGCCTCAAGCCAGAGGTGCAGTAGCACCAGTCACGGCAAAGGCCGGGCGGGGTACTTGGGGCGTGACGCCCCACAGGGCGTCAAACCCTCCGCCGACCTGAGGGCGCTTCGGTCTGGGGGGCCGCGCAGCGCGGCCCCCTCCCCATTACCCAGCGGACCTCAAGCCTGACGCTCGAGCTCCTCCCTCAGCGTCCCGCACAGCGGCCGAATCGACGCAAGCCGAATAAAGGGACGGCACCTTCGCCAATCTCAGCAGCGACCGGCTAGGCTCACCGTCCGGTTCCGCCACGAACCCCCGGTGGGGCCGACTGCGGCCGAGGGTGAGTCCCGCCCCGAGTTTCTCCCCCGTTTCTCGCGGGCGGGGCTCCGGTCGTTCCCGTCTGGGCGCGGCTCCCTGGGACTTCGAGCGCCGCGTTTGCGCATGAAGTGCGCATAGCGTCCGTGGCCTGTGGAATCATCACCCGCGTGGCCGAGAACGAAGAAGGCGCCGGCGAAGAGCAGCCGTCCCTCGAGATCATCGTTCAGCCGGAACACCTCGCCGGCGTATGGTCTAACTTCGCCCAGGTCCACCACAGCGAGCACGAATTCACGCTCGACTTCGTGCGCCTCGACTACAGCGCCGGGAGTCCACGCGCCGCGGCATCGTCGTCGCTCGCGTAGCGTTCTCGCCGCTGTTCATCCTCCAGCTGATCGACGCCCTGCAGAGGAACTGGGACAGCTACGCTGAAAAGGCGATGCCGAAGGAGGTCCGTGACGATGCCACAGGAGAAGGTGACGATCAAACACCTGGAGCCTGAGCGGCTGCCTCCAGCGCCTGACACGAGCACGGACACGGGCGAGAGCGACGTCCCCGAGGACGCCCGTCGAACGCTCGCCGCAGTGCTAGCGAGCCAGGTACGAGAAGCGAGCCGGTCGCAGGCGCCGCGCTAGCGTTCCCGAGCGTCGGGCTTCCCATTTCCTCGCCCCAGGTCGCGCTTCGCGCGGCTTGAGCACAAGCTCGGCGAGGCCGAGGCGGCTGCTCGTCTAGGCTTGCCGCTCGGCCGAGCATGGACAGCGCGACGTCGGACACCACGCTGGCCCTGACCGCCTTCACGGCGGCCTTGGCGGCCGGTGCGCTCTATTTCGCGTGGCGTACTGTCCGAGAGACCCGCGCCATGCGGCGCGACGAAGAGACTGCGCGGCGGATGCAGCGTCTTGAGCGGGTGGGCGAGCTCGTGGGCGAGCTCGGCCGGCTCTCGGCCGGGAATCCTTCCTATGACGAACTCCGCCTCTTGCAGCGACGGATGACGGTGACCTTGGCGCTTCTCCCTGAACCCGTGACCGTGACGCGCGCTCTGGCGGCAGCCGAGCTTGTTGACGCCGGGGGCACCGCGACTGTCCGCACGCCGGAACTGGTAGAACGCGCCGGTGCGGCGCTGGAGGAGATCGCCGCCACGATCGCCGGCGGCGGCCCCTAGCGTTAGCGGCGGCGGAGGATCGCCCTATCCGGCCGTGTGCCTGGCGACGCGTCGCCCACCCCGAATCCGATCACGGGGATTCCGCGAAGGTCGCCGGGCGAGCCGGGTACCCGCGGGTCGTTCGCGTGGCGTGGCGCCTCGGCTCGGGCTTCGAGGACGGCTCTCGAGACGCGACGTTCCATCTCGGTGGCGGATGCGCGCCGGTCGAGCCAGACGCGGAAGTGGTCGGCCACTGTGGCGAGTGTAGCGCCGTGCAGGAGTAGCCTTTCCCGCTGGCGGTCGTCACGCAATCGGAGGAGGCCGGGGTGCAGGAATCTGGCGATCTGACAGTGACCTGGTGGCGGACGATGGGTGGTGAGAAGACCGAGGTCGAGGTCAGCAGCGTGTGGTTCGAGAACGGATGGATGGTCTACAGGGAAAGGCATGACTCCCGGACGCACATCGCCATCCCAGCGGAAGTGATAGACAAGGCCGAGTTTCGCAGAGCGGCTGCCTAAAGGCGCCTTCAGTTGCTTAGGCGAAGTCCAGGCGGTACCCGCCGACCAATCGGCTAGGCTGGACCTCGTCCGGCATCGCGGTCGGTCACAGGTGGCGGCGGCCCGCGCGAGCGGGCCGTTCGCGTTCGGTGAGGCCAGTCCGGCCGACCCTCGCGCTAAGGTGCGTTCACCTGTGATGGAGACCGCGAAATGGACAGCCGTCTAGCCCGTTCCTTGGTTCGCTCCGGAAGCGGTGCGGTCGCCGGATACGGAGACGAAGGCGGGCTCGCCGTTCGCGAGTATGGACGTTCGTGGGCTCTCCGGTCCTATGCGGGACCCTGACCGCTCCTCGCCCTGCCCCTGTACCGCCCCGGTGTCTCACGGCGTCGGCCGCTGCGCCTCGCGAGCGTCGCGCACGCCGCACTGGCGGTCGCACGGGCCTTAGCCCGCCCTCACCAGCCTCAGCGTCACGTAGTCGGGTCGGTCGGCCGTTCGCCAAGGAAGGGCGTTGGTGAACGTCCCGGTCGCGATCCGTGGGGCGGCCGTCGCCATCACGCAGGCGGTCGAGGCTTTTCAGGCCGGCGACATCGAGTACGCCCGCGAACTCGTCGGCATCGCCGACGGGTATCTCGCCCCTGCCCTCGTCGTGCTCGATCCCGCCGACGACGTCAGGCAGGTCCCGTGCCCGCCGGCGCCGCTGCCGCCGCGCGACCCGCACGCCGCGCACGACGCTCTCGTCCGGATCAACCGCCGACTCGGCATCCGGTCTCCCCTGCATCCCAACCAGCTCGAGGGGCGGCGTGCCGCGTGAGCGCGATCATCCCCAACGAGACCTACTTCGACCGGCCGGCCGTGACCCCGACCGACGACGGCCAGCCGCACGTGCTCATCCCCGGGCCATCGCCGAACGGGTCCGCGCCAGAGGACGCGGCGCCCCCGTTCGCGCTCGAACTCGACGACTTCATCGCCGAAAAGCAGGAAGGCAAGGCCGCCCTACTCGGCACGCCCGACGACAATGTCCTGCCCGCCGGAGGGCTCGCGATCCTCGCTGCGCTGCCGCACAAGGGCAAGACCACCCTCGCCGTCGACCTCGCGTTCCACCTAGCAAGCGGCGCCGACTGGCTCGGCATCCCCGTTCCGCAGCCGGGGCGCGTACTCATCATCGAGAACGAAGGGCCGCGCGAGCCGTTCCGGCGCAAGCTCGAGGCGAAACGCGCCGCCTGGCCGCACTCGCTCGAGGCGTCGATCCACGTCCACGTCATGCACTGGGGCAGGTTCACACTCGCCGACGAGCCCTGCCTGCGCGACCTGCAGTACGCGGTACAGCTCGCCGATGTCGTGATAGCCGACCCGCTCACGACCCTTGGCGTGAAGGACGTCGGGTCGCCGGCCGACACCCGCGACTTCGTCGGCCTCCTCACCAACGTCGGCTACACCACGAACGTCGCGTGGTTCCTCCTCCATCACTTCCGCCACGGCGCCACCTGCGGCGACGCCGCCGGTGACGAGCTCGACGAGCTCTCCGGGGCATGGGCCGGCCACGCCGACACCATCCTCGTCCTCAAAGACGTAGCCGGCGACCGAGCCCGCCTCTCCTTCCCGAAGCTCCGGTGGGCCAACCGGCGCGACCCGCTCATCCTCGCTCGACTGCGCGACGAGCAGTCCTTCGCCGTCGTCGCCGAGACCACACCGAGCGAAGACATCCGCACCCTAGACGACGACATCCTCCGCTACCTCACCGTCCACGGGGGGCAGTACAAGAAGGCCATCCGCGAGGGCGTGAGCGGACGCGACAGCGCCATCATCCAGCGAGTCGACGCGCTCCACCGTGCCGGCCTCCTCGACAAGGCGAACGGCCGCTACTCCACCGCCCAACCAAGGGTGTTCCCAGACTACGGGCACACCGGGCACACCCCCTCCGGCCACGGCAAGGCTGAGGGTGTTCCCGACGTCCCCTCTCTCCCCGTAGGGGAGAGGGACTCGGGCACACCTTCCAGCCACGGTGTTCCCGCTGGGTGTTCCGACCCTTCGAGCGAACTCACGACCGAGACCGACACCGTCGTCCCCCACGGCGAGGACCGGCCATGAACCGATGGCACACCGAGGCCGTCGTCACCGCCACGTCGCAGCCGCGACAGCACACGCCGCACCTCGAGCAAGTGGCCGCACACCGCACCAGAGGCGCACGAGAAGCGGCCTGCCTGCCCCTTCACACATCGATCCGTATGGCAGCGACGCGCCCACGACCGGCCGCACACCCATCCCTCGCCTGGCGCTCGCACGACACGGAAGGACACGATGTTTAACGCGCCGTTGCGCGAGACGAGCCCGCGATTCGGACGGGCACCCCGGGGGTAGGTCGCGATCGCTGGCGCCATGCACGCCCTGCTCGCCCCTGCCCCTCCCCGCGAGCGAATCCCCGCAATCAAAGCGGTGTGGCGTGAGCGGGCGCGGCGGGAAGCGGCCGGGGGCTGGCCGGAAGCCGAAGACTTTGGCGGAGCATGTTCGCGACCGTTCGTTCCGTATCGAGCGGCACGCGGGGCTGCTCTTGACGGAGTCGTTGGCGGAGACGTCGACGCCCGAGTCGCTCGATGTCGACGAGTGGTGTTGGCGGGCGCTCGTGGAGCTCCAGTCGTCGTATGCGCGTGAGCCGTGGCGGCCGCGGGCGTCGAGTTTCGGGCGTTTGGTGCGGGAGGCCGACGGGCCGTGACTGACGAGCTCGAGCGGATCGCGGTCACCGACGAGGAGCTGGTCGCCGGCCACTTTCAGCGGGCCGCCCGGCAACGAGACTGCACCGCATTTCACGAGGCGGGCCACGTCTGTGCCTTCCACTGGCTCGGCGTTGCGCTTCGGGGCGCGACGGTCAAGCCGGGCTTCCGGTTCCTGGGGCGTGCCTACGGGCCGGTTGTCGGCCTGGAGGATCGGCTTGCGGAGGCCCGCGACGCGGTTCTGAACGGCAGGCCGGTGAAGCTCCCCACGCGTAAACGTGTGGAGACCCTCTGCATGACGTTGATGGCGGGTGGTCTCGCCGAGGACCGCGCCGTGGCCGAGGGGCGGGCCCTGGTGGTTCGCGATCCTGTCCCGGACGACTCGGACGAGCTCGCCCGCTTCCAGCGGACTCGATTTCTGGAGGAGGCGGCGCTCGTGGTGGCTGCCCGCGAAGCCGGCGAGACCAGCAACCCGTCCGATGAGGAGCAGGTCGATCGGTTGCTTACAGCCCTCTCCGCGACCGACGCGGAGATCCTGTCCTACCGGGCCTGGTTGGGCAGAGGACGAGAACGCTCATTGGCGCGACGTGTTCTGGGCGGCCTGCGTCGCGGTGGCGGGCGACCTGCTCGAGCGCGAGACGCTGTCCGGCGCGGCGTGCCGTCGCGTCATCCGGGCCGCCCTGTCTGACCACAACGAAAGGAGCTCGTGAAGATGCCCACCGTACGGAAACCCAAGAATGCGCTACCCGAGGCGGACGCGCTGTACGTCTGCACCTCCGGATTCGCGACGCAGACTCGTGCCATCCCCCGGGGCACGCGGCTACGGGGGTCGGACCCGATCGTCGCCGAACACTTCGGGTTCTTCCGGCCGGATGGCACTCCGGAGTCGGAGTGGCCGAGCGAGTTCGATCGAATCGTGCAGGCGGCGGAGCAGCCGGAGCAGACGCCTCCCAGGCTGCGCCTTACGCGCGACGTCGTCCTTAACCGCGGCGGGCGCGTGGAGACGATCGAAAAGGGCTCCACGGCGTTCCCCGGTGACGAGATCGTCACGAGCACCGGCGCTTCCCTCTGGGAGCCGGTGAAGTGACGAGCTTCCCGACGCCCGGGGGCTGCGCGTCTTCTTGCGTGGCGCTGCGCTCCCGCGCCGTCGGGGAGGCGCCCCCGGGCTGGGCCACCTCTCCCAGCCCGGGGCGCATCGGGGATGGGCCAGCGCGGCTAGGAACGCGGGGGAACGGCTGTTGACCGACCGGACCGCTTGGGGCGAGCCGCTGTTGACCGCCGAGGAGCTCGCGGAGGCGCTCGGGTTCTCGAGGCGCCAGGTCTACGAGCTCGTCGAGCAAGCCGGGTTGCCGGCGTACAAGCTCAGGCGCAGCCTCAGGTTCGAGTTGTCAGCCGTGCGGGGCTGGCTAGCGCTCAGGAGGGTGGGGGAGTGGCCGGCGCGTTGAGGGGCTCTCCGGGAGCCGGCCACGGCGCTGGAGGTTATCGCGCCTTGACTGTCCGTCGCGGTCGGTCGCGTGGAAGACCCCGGAGCGGCATCGGGGTGCGGCTCCCAAGCCAACTCCAGGGCGATGACATGTTAACTTTTGCGCTCACCCGGCGGGCGGCGTATCGTTCGCGACCATGCTGGACTGCACCCAGCATCCTCTGGTCGTTGTACTCTCGCGCGGGGCTCCGGGCCCGCGGTGCAGTCGCGGCGTCCGGAGCCCTTTGCGCTGAAGGGAGGCCAGTCGTGGCCAGCAACTCTGTCGACGTCGACGAGGAGCTGCGCGCGATCCGCGTACGGCTCGATCAATGGGATGAGCAACTCAAGCTCGACCAGCAGGGGCTCTCGGAGGAGTAGCGTGAGCGACTGGCGCATAAGACGGCCGAGCTCGACGACGTGATGCTTGTCTGGACGGTGCTCGTGAGCGTGAAGGGTGCCGAGTCGCCGGACGCAACCAGGGCCTTTCGCGAACTCGCGACGATGAGCGTGGCAAGGATGCTCGAGCGGTTTGTCCCGGAGGAGATCCGCGACGAGGCGTTCGCGATCTACGAGGGCGACCAGGAAGCCACGCGGCGTCACGGACTGGCCTGATGGCGGCGATCGTCAAGCGCGACCGGCTGGGCGGCTCGACGTCGTACTTCGTCGTCTACCGCGACGGGTCGGGTCGCAAGCGGTGGGAGCAGTTCGAGCGGGAGAAGCCTGCGAAAGCGCGCAAGGCCCAGGTCGAGCTCGAGATGGCACGGACGGGCGGGCGGTGGGTACCGCCCGTCCCCGTCCTCTTCGACAAGTACGCGCAGGAGTGGCTCGACGGGTACGCGGCGCGGGCGGTGCGGCCGCGGGTTCTCGAGAACTACCGGCGCGAGCTCCGTCGCGCCCGGAAGGCCTTCGGGACGCTCGAGCTCGCCGCTGTCACCCGCACGCACGTTAAGACGCTTCTCGCCGAACGTGCCGCCGCCGGCGCCGCCGCGAACACGCTCCGTAACGCGCTGATCCCGCTGCGGGAGTGCCTCGCGCACGCGGTCGACGGCGGCCTGATCCCGTCGAATCCGGCGGCGCGGGTGCCGATCCCGGCGGCGCACAAGCGCAAGATCGTGCCGCCGACACGGGCCCAAGTTGAGGCGCTGATCCTGAAGGCGCGCGAGGACGCGGCAGAGGCTCTCACGCTCGCCGCGGCGCTCGGCCTACGCCGCGGCGAGCTCTTCGCGCTCCGATGGAGCGATGTCGAACTTCAAGGCGGCGCTCGTGCGGGTCCACGCGACGAACGAGCGGGCCGTCATCACGGAGACCACGAAGAGCGAGGCGGGGGAGAGGGCGGTGCCGCTGTTCGAGTCAGCGAGGCGGGTGTTCCGGGCCCGTCAGCTTCGACTCGACCCGCGGCTCTGCCGGCCGGACGTCCCGGTGTTCGCGACCGCTGTCGGAACACCACTCGATCCCGGCAACTTCGAGCGGCGGGAGTTTAAGCGCGCGCTGAAGTCCGCCGGGCTCGAGGGAGCTTTCCGGCTCCACGACCTACGGCACTACGCCGTCTCGACGCTGATCGCTCAACGGGCCGACGTGAAGCTCCTGCAGGCGATCGCCGGCCACTCAAGTGCGACCGTCACGCTCGATACGTACGGGCACCTCATGACTGACCGGGTGACCGAGGCGGCGGCGTTGTACGACCCGCTGAGAGCAGCCGCGACGGGCTAATGCCGGTTCAGCGGTCCTCGAGCAGTCTGGCGATGCGATCGAGGCGATTCACGGCAGCTAGCTGCGCCCATACAGCCGTGGTCGATGCCCAGGCCGCTGCCTGCTCCCATTGTGAGTTGTTGGCGTACCTCTCAGCGACATCGAGTTGGTGCCGGGCGTGTTGTTCTTCTCGGTCGTGAATTCCATGACGCCGTGCTCCTTCCGGGTCGTGACAGACGGCGAATCGTACTGCGGCGCTGCTAGTGGTAGATGGCTGGTAGACAGTCCGAGCAAGCACAACGGGATGCAATACGGCCGAGAGATCGCAACCGCTATGGTGGAGCCGTTGCGGGGTGTGGCGCAGCCTGGTTAGCGCGCCAGTCTGGGGGACTGGAGGTCCCGAGTTCGAATCTCGGCACCCCGACCATCAGGAAAGCCCCGCAAACGCGGGGCTTTTCTCGTCTCGTGATGGCCCGGCATCGAGCACCCGGAGTGCCCGTTACGTGCCCAAACGCCTTGCGAGGTACTCGGCGAGCCGCATCGCGCAGATGTGGACGCCGTGTCGCGGCAGTTCTGATTCGCGCAACTCGAGGATGCCTTTGTCGCTGGTGATGAAGACGTCCCGGTCGTGCGAGTAGTGCGAGGCGAGATGTAGCCAATCCTGGGAGCCGGGCTGTCTGCCGCGCGCGGGTTGCCACCCGGAGGCGTCTACAACAGCTTTGGCCGTTGTGAATGCGGGTGCGATCCAGTAGTGGCCTCCTGGGATCATCGAGCTCGGAATCGGCGGCGAGAGGTCCTTTGGAATCGCGAGCTCGGCCAGGAGCGACCGTAGGTTGCCCGCCATAGGCTCGACCTGGATGTCGAGGTCGACCATCCAGGTCACGGCGACCTCGACATCGCCCTTGACGTGAAGCCTGACGAGCTCCCTGCATCACCGTGCTCGGCTTCGTTGGGCTTGCAGTAGGCGTGAACGACTGTCGAATCTATCGTCAGGCGTTCCAGGACTGCTCCTCGGTTTCCTCCTCACGGGCGTCGAACGCGTCGAGGAGCGCCCGCTCGTGCTCCTCGGCGTCCGGCAGCAGGTGGCCGTAGGTGCGGTCGATCTGCTCGACCGACGTGCCCATCCGGCGGGCGAGCGCGAACAGCGAGACGCCGGCTGCGATCGAAAACGACGCGTAGGTGTGGCGCATCGCGTACGGCGAGCGGTGCTCGAGCCGTGCGGCCTTCACGGCGGGCGTCCACTCGCGGGACCGCCAGCCACGGAGGTTGAGGTGGCCGCCGTCTGGGGCGGGGAAGAGCAGAGGGCTGTTGAGCCGCGGCGGAAGCTCTTGGATCGCGTCGAGGATGCGTTGGCGAAGCGGCACGCGCCTGAGAGCCCCGTCGGTCTTGCCGTAGAGCTTGACGGCGCCGGCCGTGTAGACGCGCCGCACGGTGACGGCTCGCTCCCGGCGATCGAGGTCTCGCCGTTCGAGACCGATCCATTCCTCGGGACGAAGGCCGGTGCCGGACGCGAAGATCGCGATCGGCCCGTAGGTCTTGCCGAGCTCGGCCGCGACGGCCTCGACCTCATCCCATGTCCCGAACGTCGGCACCTCCTGGCGCTTCGGCTCCGGGTTCGGCACCTTCACGGCCGGGTTGTCGTCGAGGAGGCCGGTGCGGACGGCATAGTGAAGCACCTGACGGAGCGCCTTCGCGATGTGCCAGGCGGACCGCTCGGGGAGCCGTTTGCGCCACGCCGAGATCTCCTTCACGTCGAGCCGGTCGACCCGTGTGTCGCCGAACGCCTTCGTGGCGTGCTTCAACCGCTGCTCGAGTGTCGCGATCGTGTTTTGCTCGGCGACGTGCTGGCCGACGAACTCCTCGACGAGCTCGATCAGGGTCGGCATGTTCTGGCGGCAGACGGCGACGACGTCGCCGCGGCGGCGCTTCGCGACCGTGTCGACCATGCGGTTCACGAAGTCGCGCGCCTCGCCCTTCGTGGCGAAGCCGCCTTCGAAGCGGCGGACCCCGTCCTGGTCGTACCAGCGGGCGTACCAGCCGCCGGGTCGGCGGAGCACCTGCCCGGACTGGACGCTAGGCACGATCATCAACCTTCGTCATCCGGAACCTCTTTCATCGCCAAAGGCTCCCGGACCGAGGGTGATGGACCCCGGCCGGGAGCCGGCGCAAACGTACATGCCGCACAAGGTGCGCGCCATCACACACGCGCCGACGACGATACGCCGCAGGACGGGGGAGTACAAGAGAGAAGTAACGTCATCGCCCCGGAGTTGGCGCGGTCGCCGCAGCCGCAAGCCGCTCCGGGGCGTTCCACGCGATCGACCGCGGCGGACTTTCCAGGCGGGGTACCCTTCGCGTCACGATGCTGCCGGAGCCGGCCTGGGTCGCTGAGCGTGGCGCCCGGGAAGGCTGGGAAGAGCTCCAGTGGCTCGGCTGGGAGACCATCAAGGCACGGTTCGCTGAGGCCGGCGCCGAGGTCAGAGCCATGGACGGCGAAGGCGTCTATCTCGACGGCCAAGACGTGCCCTTCCTCGCGGAGTTCATCAACAAAGCGGACACCTTTCCGCTCTTCAACGCACTCGATCGTCTTGCCCGAAAACTTGCGGCCCTTTCGCACTGAGCGGGCCATGACGTCGCCCCTCGAGCCACTCACGCAACTCCCCTTCGTCGAACCTCACCGGGCCGCCCTTCGCCCCTAGCCGGAAGCCGGGGAGCTCGCCGCGCTCGAACCGGTCGAGCACCGTCGCCGGCCTCAACCCGAGCCAGTCGGCAACTTCTCGAGCGGTCAGGAGCCGGTCGGTCAAGGGCCCGCCAGCCTGGGAAGGCCGTTCCCCCGCGTGCCTAGCCGCGCTGGCCCAGTCCCGATGCGCCCCAGGACTAGGGAGAGGTGCCCAGCCCCGGGGTGGTCGCTCTCTGACGCCGTCTGCAAGGACGCGCAGCGCGAGGGAGGAGATCATCGCGCGCACCCCCAACGCCAGGGAGACCTTGGTCATTTCAACGATTCCCAAAGGTCGCGCGCCCAGTAATCATGACGATCTCGTCGCCCTCGAACGCCTCGGAGCCCTTCCTCGACGGTGGTCGCCCTTCCGTTGCGCGAGAGGACGACGTCGCGCATCAAGCGCCGCATGGGGGGCGTCTGCTCCGGCGCACCGCGACCGCCCGGACGCGGTTCTGTTCGGCCTCCTCGGCCGTCCGACGCTCCGCCTCCAATGTCAGCCTGTCGAACGGTGTCGACTGTCGAGGAGCTCGGACGGAGGGGTGGTACCGGCTCGGGTACCAGCGGAGTGGTGGTACCACGGCACCCCCTTTAGGGGGCCGGTACCGCCCGAGGCCCGAGGCAGGTGGTACCAAGGGTGGTACCAATCCCGGTACCAGTTGTCAGACATCGTCGGAGCCTCGGATTTCGGCGACGATTCGGAGCACTTCGGCGCGGTTGCCGCCGACGTGCTCGAATACCTCGTTGGCGCTGACGTCGGGGTGGTCGGAGAGGTAGGCGGCGACCTTCGCGCGGGCTGTTCCCTCGACGACGTTGAGGCGGGCGCTGCTCGTCGTCGGGTCGAAGTCGGCCCGGTAGCTCGTGACCGGGCTGGCTTCGGCCTCGCGGTGTTCGGCCTGGATTTCGCGTTGGGCGTCGTCGCGTTTCTTGACGGTGATGGCGCTCTCCCAGTAGCCCGCCAGGTCGGAGCTGCCGCGCATCCGGGTGCCGTCGTGGCCGACGTGGTGGACGAACACAACGGCCGCGCCGGTCTCGTCGCGCAGGTAGCGCATGAAGTCGAGTACCCGGCCGAGCTCCTTCTGGGAGTTCTCGTCGACGTCGGCGCCCTTCAGACGGACGAGCGGGTCGAGGAAGATCGCGCGTGGCCGGATCTCCCTGCCGGCGGTGACGAGTGCCTCCTGCCACTTCTCGTCGTTGAGGCGGACGACTCGCCCGATCGCGTTCGCCGCCATCCGCGGGTCGGGGGGCCGGGGTCTACTCGGCGCCGGGAGGCAGCGCAGGCGGCGCGGCCTCAAGCTCCCGATCCTGGGCCTCCTTTGCGGCCGCGACCATTCTGAAGATCGGCGATTCGATGATGATCTCCTCTTCATGCTCCGGCGGCCTGACATCGACGGGCACATGTGCCCGCCCGAATCCACGATCGGCCAGCCAACGGCCAGCCTCCATGCGAACCTCCGTACGCTCGCGCTCGTCCTCGAGCACCCCGAGCATGAAGTCGGCGACCCGCCGGCCATCGTCGCCCACCAACTCGCGCACGTAGCGAGCAAGCCCTTTCGGGCGACCTCCGGGGTTGCCGCTCATACCCGGGGCGAACGGCCGACCGACCACGGGCGAAAGCGCTGTTTCGATGCTGTTCTCAGCGAGCTCCATGCTTGGCGAATGGTCGCACAGAAGGCTGACGACCCTGAAATTCCCGCGTGTGTGGGCGCGTGAGCAGGTGCGAAAGATCGAGGCGGACGCTCTCGAGCGGCTCGCGGTCATGCGGGAGATCGACGCGCTCCGCGAGGCCGCCTGAGGCGATGGAACTGACCGAGTTAGACCGTTTCGTGGAAACGGACGGCAAGTTCACGGCTGGGCTCGACGGCGTATGGCGCGTCGTAAGGACAGGCGGTCTGCTGCCGCCCTCGTAGGCGTGCGCAAGATCATCCACGGCTCGCGAGGAGCAACGAAGCTCTGGCGTCTCCCGAGCCTCCCATTTCGCATCGACGGGTGCCTGCTCCTCTACGACCGGCCGCTGGGAGGCTTCGTCGACGAACTCGAGCCGCTCGGCGAGGGCTACGCAGGCCGCGCGATGCCCTACCGGCGCCGAGACGTTGTCTAGGTGGCGAGAGGCGCCGTACCGTCGAGTGCGGTGGCCGCGGCGCCGATTCCTTCTCGATCTTGGTGAAGCGCGAACGCGACATCTCGCTCGTCGCTGAGGGACGCCTCAGTGGTAGTCGAGAGTAGGTCGAGCTGGAGATCGACGATCCCGACTCGCTCGGGAGGCGCGATCGACCTGAGATCGGTAAGAGCGGCTTTCAGTCGACGCGTGACCTGGGGCGAGCCCGCCCCAGCTAGGCGGATCTCGTCGAAGGCGAGATGGACGTAGGCCTCCCAGCTCATGGTCCGCACGGTGAGTCTGACCTGTCCCGCCTCGTCGAGATGCCGACCGTCAGGAAAGGGCCTGCGGGCGAGCTGCCTCAGGATGTCGTGCAGTCGGTCGATCGCTTGCACAGCTGTCGTGGGATCTTGAAAAGGCGAATCAGCGAGCGAGCGTTCCGCGATGTCGACGAGGAGGCGAACGCCGTAGGCGACGTCCTCGTCAAGCGTCGGCTCCAAGCTGAGGATCAGAGCGTCGTGCAATCGATCCTCGTCCAAGGCAGTGGACTCCCCGTGGACGCGAAAAAGGGCGTCGTCCGCGGGAACGAACTCGCCGAGGGCAGGGACAAGCTCCAGCAGGCAGTCCGCACGTCGTCCTTCCTCGACAAGCTGCTCGTAGCCGATCCCCGCGATCACTCCGGACTCCCTCGCTCTCACGACGGGAAGAGAGTCCACCTCGGAGTCGAGAGCTGGCCCCTTGTCCGGATAGCGCCGGTCGAGCACCAGACGCGTCTCGTCGCCGACGAGTTCGATCAGCGCCGAAACGCGGAGCGCCTGGCCGATGTGTTGCACATACACGACGAGGACTGCGATGCTCGCGAGAACAAGGACGAACGCCATCACGACCGCGACGCCTGGCACATTGCCCGTGCCGTCGCCGTTGATCGTCACCTCCCGCAGCGCGAGGATCGCGTGAACGAAGGTCGCGACGAACAGGCCGATCGCCAGCTGGCTCGGCTTGTCCCGCAGAATGCGCTGCACGATGCGAGGAGAAAACTGACCCATGGCGAGCTGGACGACAACCATCGTGATCGTGAGAACGAGCGCGGTCAGGCTCACCATCGAGGCGGCGACGGTCGAAAGGACGGCAGCCGCAGCATCCGGACCGGCCACGAGACGAGTGGGAAGCGCCTCGTAGTCGAAGTAGCGGTCGACAGCGATCGTCCCGAACGAGAGAGCCGCCCCGGCAAGCACGCACAGCACCGGCACGAGCCAGAGGCTCGACCTCAGATGCATGAACAACTTGGCGCGCCTCACGCGACTCCCCGGACGTCGTACCCTCTAAACGCGCCGCCGAACCACAGCGAACTACCACGCAAGCTTGCGCGAGGGTCGTTGCAACCAGCGGGTCTCTAGTCGGTGCTCCAACTCGCCCCTGGAGTAACTCAGAACAGCTTCCTCCCTCTTCCTCCCTCGTAGAGCAGGCGACGGGCGACGCCCAGGCGGCGGGATCATCGTGCGGCCGTTAGTCGCGTGCGTAACTGCCCGACCGGGTAGAGGCCCGCGCCGGATGGTGCTCGGCCCAGATGCGCTGGTCAGCCTTGCCTTGCATTGGCGAGAGTCATCAGCCGAGGAGCAGACTCATCCTCACCCGATTGCCGAAGGAGGAGGAGCGGCTGAGGAAGGCCGCGGTCCGACGTTACTGGGCGCTCGAGCGCACCGGTCGCGTGCGGGCCGTAGCGGCCGCATCTGCATCTGCGCCGCCACGTCCTCGGCGCCGCACATCCGGGCCGAACTGGCCGAGCCGGCGGGCAATCGCTTCAGTGGTTGGTTCTCCGCGGCGTTGGTGCTGTGGACGAGCGCCTCGAAGTCAGCAGTGGCGGTTGGTTCTCGTGAAAGGGGTAGCCATGGGGCACACCTACCAAGGAGGCCCCATGGCAACACGAGACATTACAACCCCGATGTCCAGAGCTGCGACGGACCCGACGCGTTCGAGAGGCTTCGCGCCCGACGAGACGAAGCTCTCGCTGAAGACGACGGAGTTCTGGGCCATGGTCGCGATGATCGTGGCCATACTCGTCGCCGCTGCCGTCTCCGACACGCTCGGAGACGTGCGTGCCTGGACGCTCGTCACCGCGGTCGCGATCGGCTACATGATGAGCCGCGGGCTGGCGAAGTCGGGCTCGAAGTATCGAGGGTCGGATGACCCGCTGAACCGCGACGTTTAAGCGTCGCGACACGGAGAGCTCGAAGTATCGAGGGTCGGAAGACCTACCGAACCGTGACGTCTTAGGACGTCGCGACAACGGAGAGGAGAACGCGCGTGACCACGACTGAATTCGAGACCACGAATTCGAACCTGGAGCAGGAGGTGCAGAAGCTCCGCAAGGACATGGAGGTTCAGGCGGCAACGGAAGCGGGTGCGAACGCGACCCAGGCGGCCACGCACGCCGGCACCTGGTCGGCGATGATCGCCGGTGCGGCCGGCCTCGTTGTCGGAATGTTCATGGGTATCACGCTGATCGCGGTCGCCAGGCCGAAGTAGCACTCGTGGGTGTCCCGGGTCGGCGTCGCGTCGACCCGGGCGCCCTCGGTCTAGTGCGCACGGGGAGGGCCTCGCCTTCCGGCGCTCCCGCCACGCTGTCTGACCCACTGACCCATCGAGCAAGGAGCCACATGATCCTTCGCAGTGACCGTATCGGTACGGAGCTACCGCCCCCGTCGGACCCCGACCCCGCCGGCGCGGCGGCGGTGCAGGAGCTGATGGGCGGCCGCTTCGGCGAGATGTCGACATTCCTGAATTACACGTTCCAGTCGTTCAACTTCCGCAACCGCCAGGGAGCGAGGCCGTTCTACGACCTGATCGCGAACATCGCCGCCGAGGAGTTCGGTCACGTCGAGCTGGTGGCGGCCACGATCAACACGATGCTGACCGGCGCCAGCTCGACCCGGAACGGCAAGGCACCCAGCGCGGCCCTGCGTGACTTCAAGGGCCTCGGCAACCCCCATCACTTCCTCGCTGGCGGTCAGGGAGCGCTACCGCAGAACTCCCAGGGGCGCCCGTGGACGGGCGACTACGTGTTCTCCTCCGGTGACCTCGTCGAAGACCTCACCCACAACTTCTTTCTCGAGACCGGGGCGCGCAACAACAAGCTCAAGGTCTACGAAATGGTCGAGCATCCCGCCGCACGGGCCTTGACCGGCTACCTGCTCGTACGCGGGGGCGTCCACCAAGTCGCCTACGCCCGCGCCATGGAACACCTGACCGGCGCAGAGCTGATGCGGATGTTTCCCGTCCCGCGCATCCCGACCGACAAGATCCCGGAATGCAAGCCGCATATCAAGCGCGGCGACCATCGGCGTCTTTACCGGTTCTCGCCCGAGGAGTACCAGGAGCTTGCGGCCGTCTGGAACGGCCCGCACCCGGAGACCGGCGAGGACCTGGTCGTGATCGACAATCCGCCCGAGGGTGCCGCACCGAACGACCTGCCGGCCCAACCGGCCGTCTTCGCACCCGACTACGCCCCCGAGGAGATCGCCGAGATCGCAGCAAAGCTCCGCGACCAGGCCGGCCTCCCGGCCGCGCCAACCGGCATCGTCGCCAACGGGCAGCGCAGGGCGTCGCCGAAGAGCACATCCACACGCGGCCGCGCCACCCGGCGGAAGACCACAACCCGCTAGACCCATACCCCCAAGCCCATCAACAAAAGGAGATCAAATGCCCGAAATCGCGAATCCGCGCGAGCTCTTCCTGCACGAGCTGGGAGACATCCTCTACGTCGAGAGGGCACTCGCTCAAGAAGCGCTGCCGAAGCTCATCGGGGAAGTAGACGATGGGGAGTTCAAGCGAGGCCTGGAGAAGCACCTCGATCAGACGCGCCGGCACGTCACGAACGTCGAGAAGGTCTTCAAGACGTTTGGCGAGCCGCCTCAGGCCGAGGAATGCATCGGCTTCGAGGGGCTCAAGAGCGAACACGACACCCTCAGCGAAGGGTCCTCTCCCGCGCTGATCGATCTCGTCGATCTCGGCGCGGCCGCCCGTACCGAGCACTACGAGATCGCAGCCTACGAGGGCCTGATCAAGATGGGTCGAGCGCTTGGCGAGCGCGAGGCGGTGGCACCGCTCGAGCAGAACCTCAAGCAGGAGAAGGAGACCCTGCGTGAGATCGAGAAGCTGACGACCCGCCTCACCAAGGAGCAGGCAAAGGACTTCGCAACTGCATAGAAGCTGCTCGCAACCTGGCCTTCCGCTATCTGAGTGCGACGTAGGAGGGGGCGCTGACGCAGCGCCCCCTCCGCTTTCCCTAGCCCGCCCAGCCGGTCGGGGGAACCCACGACGCTCATGCAGCGATTTCGGCGGCTCCGCGAATTCGAGTTCCTCGTCGCCGCCGGCACGCCGGACACAGGCCCCCGAATGAGCGGCCCCGAGCGACCCGACGCAAGACAGCACTGACATGGTCCCCCGACGTCGCTGCCGAGACGTGGGGGAACAAGACGATGGTTGGGGACTGCGACGAACGGGGAAGTCCTCCTGGATGGCAAACGTTCGCAACCTCGCCAGCCGGCCACTTGGCCGCAGCGTTGTCTGTTCGCGACGCGCGCCTCACCAAGGCTGTCGCTGACCGCGTCACTGGGCGAATCATGGAGTTGCTCGACATCGACGAGCAACTGAAGCGGCTCCAGAGCACATCGAGCAAGCGCGAAAAGCGCAATCCGCAAACCTCCACGCCCGGCCGGAGCGCACCGAATCGTGACCGGATGGCAACGGCGCGTTTGCCTTTCGCACCCGGGGTAAGACGGACCATCTCCTCTCCGTGCGGGATCGGGACCGGCGCGGGATGGGACCGTGAGGGGACCCGGTGCGGTGAGCTCTCCCTACGTGCGAGAGGTACTCGACGTCGAGCCGGCCGAGGCACAGGCTGTGCTCGGACTTGTGGTCATGCTCGCTCGAGTGTTCCTTCAGTCACATGAAGGAATCGGCGTCGGCACCTTTAAGAAGGTCGAGTGCCTCGGCTCGGGAGCTGACGCCGAGGCGGCGGCGAGCGTTCCTGACGTGTGTTCGGACTGTGTGCGGGGAAAGTACGAGTAGTTCGGCGACTTGGTCTGTTCGGAGTCCTTCGCCGTAGAGGCGGAGGATCTCGAGCTCGCGTGGGCGGAGGTCGGTACTGCGGTTTTGCACGGCCTCGCCTACGTCCGCTTTTAGGCGGGCCATCTCGAGAGAACGGCTTCGAAGGAACTGCGGGCTGCGCTCGATCTTCTCCAGGGCGTTACCGAGCTCCACTGATGCGGCGTCGAGTAGCGTGAGGTCGTTCTCGGGCGGACGCCACTTGCTGCGCGCACCGATCGTCAGCATCCCGATCCGTTTGTCGCGGGCCGCGAGCCACCGCACCTCGACCCAGTGGAGGCCGAGCAATCCCAGGAGGGGCTTTCGGCGGCCCGCTTCGATCAGGGCAAAGGGGGCGGAGGTGTATGACTCGGAGATCCGCATTGACCTGAGTGCGGCGGGTATCACGGTGCTCGAGCTGCTCGGCGACCACGATCTCGCGACTGCCGACGAGCTCACCGCGGCGATCGACCAGGCCCTAGCGGAGCGGCCTGGGCTCGTCATGGACCTGTCCGAGACCACGTTCATGGACTCGACCGTGGTTCATCTCCTCATCAACGCCCACCATGTCCTCGAGGCGCGAGGCCACGAGCTGATCGTCCAGATCACAGAGGCCAGCACCGTCCTGCGAGTCCTGGAGCTAACCCAGCTCGACAGCGCTCTCGGCATCGCACGAGACCGTGACGAGGCGATCGCGAGCGCCAGCGGACGGGCAGGCGTTGTAGGCCACCTTGCGGCTCCACCGAGCTCGGCCACGCCACACGACAGCGAGTTCGCTGTCGATGACCCGGCGGACCCGGCCCTAGGCTGATCTCTGCGGCGATCGGGCTTGCCGCCAATCGGGGAAACGCGGACGAGGACACCGAGGTCCGCCTCCCAGTCTGACAGCTGCTGGCAGCGGTTCGAGTCCGGCGGAACTCCCGAGGCTGTGTGGCGTGACCTTCATCCCTTGCCGGCCTCGCCGTAGGTCAGGGCCGGCCTCGCCGTAGGTCCACCTTCAGGGCGCGCTCGCGAGCTTGAACCACGACGGCGAGACCGGCACGTCGAGAGTACGCCCGAGCTCGGGCCGTCCCTAGATGGACGTTCTGGACGTGCCCGTCGAAGTCATGCTCGGCCCGGACATGTCGCGTAGCCGTCGTATGACAATAGACAAGACCTCGCGCGAGATCCCCGTCGTCATCCTCGAGCCGCGCTGAGAGGCAGCTCTCGGCGACGGCGGGCCGGATATATCCGGCCCCTACCGGCCGGTCGGGGACCGGCCCCTACACCGACGGCGTGAGCCGAGGACACCACGCCGACACCACCATCAACGGCGCCCAAGGCACCGACACCGCCCACTACGACCTCGGAAGCGACCCCAACCCCGTCGCGACCGAGAACCGAATCCCGGCGTAAACACCCGCGACGAGCCCCGGGGAACGCGATCAACCCCCGGGCTCGTTTCCGCCTCCTGACGCCGGAGACCAGCCGGGAACCGAAGCAGCATCTCGGATGCCGGCAGCTGACCGCCGATCCATCAGCCGCGCCAACGCACACGCCGCCCGCGCACGCCTCTCACCTCCCAACATGACCACGAGCCCATCACCGCCTGCGCCTCCACCGGCTCGACATCCGGTACCTCGCTGCAGTAACGCGACGCCCAGCGGACCGCCGCCCGACGAAACCTACGCTCGTCCTCGTCAGCGATGAGGAGCAGCAGCTCGAGCGCCGGTGAAGGGATCACACACAAGACGAAGGGGGCCACCCGAGACCCCCTTCTGGTCCCGCCGAGGAGGCGGAGGGACTACGGGCTTACTACCCGGCCGCACCAGGTGGGAAACCGCGTCGGAAGCCGGCACCCGTCTCCAACGCTCACCCCATGAGCGCGAACTAGACCCGACGCTCCTACACGTCCTCGCGCACGACTGTCTCTCGCCGCCACGGGTCGTAACCACCCCAGCTGCCCCAGAAGGCGAGCGAGAGCAGCAACCCCACGGCGCCGACGATGAGCAGGATAACGCCAACCGTGTTGAGGTTGACCCCTCAGTGTTCACGCCAATTCGTTGCCCAACGCGCGGTGTTCGAGGCGGCGGCAACCGCGCCTGCGCTTGATCGATGTCCCGTCGCCCGTTGTCGAAGCCATCAACCTCGAACTCCGCGAGCTCGAGGCCGTCGCGGCTCGAATGCGCGAATCTCCATGCCGATGAGCTCCTGGATCTGTACCCGCAGATCGTCGCCGTGCGCGAGACCCTGCGGGCGCTGACGGAGGAGCTCGAGCGTCGCGCCTGAGCCTCCGCCCACGGGAAAGGGGAGGGGGCCGCATTGCACGGCCCCCCAGACCGAAGCGCCCTCAGGTCGGCGGAGGGTTTGACGCCCTGCAGGGCGTCACGCCGCAAGTACCCCGCCCCGGCCTTTGCCGCGACTGATGCTACTGCACTCTGGTTTGAGGCACAGCGACGCGCGCCTGGTGGCGGGAACCCTTAGCGGGTCGGCGTAACGTGTCGTCGGATAATCGCCGGTTCGTCACCGCGAGCTCCCAGACGGTGCCGAGACACATCGGGCACGAGGCGGGGATCTCGCAAGGGACAACGCCATAGCCGCAGCCTGAACAGTGGTACTGATAGGTGCGTCGCGTCCTCCTGAGCACCGTGACCACGCCCGGGTCGGGAGTCGTGACCGTGGCCATCGAAACGTTCATCCCCTTACGACGACACATGCCAACGCAACGCCGGTCACTGCCGCCTTTCGGGCAGTTAGTCGTCTAGCGCCTCCGATGTCAAGGACTCGCTGTTTCGTGTTGGGCGAGCGCGGGAAGGGTTCCCGTATGCGGCGTCGATTCTGATGCGTTGGGTCATCGGCCCACCGCGATCGGCGGAAACGGGTAGCCACAAGACCGCACGCGAACCAGGGGATGCGGTTCCCTAGGGTCAGCGTGCGAGGAGGGGGCGCCGACGCAGCGCCCCCTCGCTTGTAGCGGGGCTTGTATCGGGATACGATGGCGCGCCCGATCTGGCAGGCCGCAGGGATCGGGGCCGCGGTGAGCGATATCTCCCGCGGGGAAGGAGCCGGCAAATTGGGAGGGGAAGAGGGCCGCCTCAACCCCTCCGGCCGGCGTGCTCCCTCAGGTCGGGGCCACTGGCGAGCGACGAGAATCCTTCGCGGGTCCGAGTGCCCGATCCGTGCCCAAACGCTCGGAATTCACCGCGCGGGTGAACCGAGACGCCGAGCCAAACCAGCGCCGCGATCCCGCATGGATGCTTGCGACGAAGCCATTCGCCGCCAACCCGCACCGTCGCCCGCCACGGCGCTCGAGGAGTCTGGGGGACTGGAGGTCCCGAGTTCGAATCTCGGCACCCCGACTAGCTGAAGGCCCTGCACGCTCGGGGCTTTCTCGCTTCCTCGTGCCCGAGAGCCTAGGCGGCCAGCGCCCATTCAGCGCCCAAACGATTCGTTGCGGGCCCGATCGGAGGCCACGAAGGTATCGATCGCGACTCTCGTGCGCGCGGCCGCGGCTACGCCGACGGCCCCGACGGCCGAAGCACCCGCCGGATGCATAGCGCTGCGGTGAGGACTTAAGCGCTGGCAGCCACTCGCCGGAAGTCCACCTCGGTGATGCTGACGCCGGGGGCTGCCCAGTTGCTGGCCGGCGGGGCCGATCGCCGCGCCTGCTCCTCGGTATCGAACACGACGAACGAGAAGCCGCGGCCTTCGACAGGCTCAAGCCAATAGCCCGCGACGAAACCGGGAGCGGAACGGATCGTGGGCAGGATGTCCCGCGTGAGTGCGTTGGCTGCCGCCGGCGCTTGGTCCGGGTCGATCGTCAACGTCAGGAGTGCTGCTCATGGTCTTCTCCGTTTCGTTGAGTTCGTCGCCGTTGTCGATGAGTAGGACATGGCTGCGACGCAGAAGTCATCGGCCTCGCTCGCGGAGTCGTCGAGGGTGACGGTGATCCAGTGACGCTTGTTCAGGTGGTAGCCCGGCCGGACGGCCGAGTGTTCGGCGCGGAGCGCTTCAGCCAGGGACGGCTCGCACTTGAGGCTCACGGTCAGTGGGCGCGCGTCGAGGGCCGTCAGAGCGAACAATCTTCCCGCCGACCTTGAAGACGGAGGTCTCCAGGCCGAACGGGAACTCCTCGACCGCAGACCGCCTCGCTAGGCACCACCGTCGCAGCGAATCGGCCGTCACGTCCCCGAGGCTAGCTGGGCGCGCACGTTGTCGAGACGGTCAACCTCTGAGTCTTTCGGTGTCATCCGTCCGATCAGAGGGTCTTGGGCTCTTGGCAGCGAGCCAGACTTTCCTTCGAGTACATCGTTGTCCCGCATGATGGGCGTCGCCGTGCAACGATTCCGGCCATGGCGGCGTGTTGGGCCGCCCGTCATCATGGCAGTGGGAACTCAGAAGGGGGTTGTCGCATGCGCAGAATCATCGTGATCGCGCTTGTCATCATCGTCGCCTCGGGCTTTGCCGTTGTCGCTTCAGCGGGTCAGGGTCCACCGCCGTTCGATCGCCAGCCATCGCCAGAGGCGGTCGTGGCCGAGCACATCGATGCCCTCAACGACTGCGACGTGGATCGGCTAATGGCGCAGTACCCGGAGAGCGTCGCCATCCTTCTTCCTGGAGGCGTGACCAGTGAGGGACGGACGGAGGTTCGTGCTCTCTTCGAGGGTTTCTGCCAGCCCTATCCGGCGGGGCTCAACGGCCTCCAGTTCACCGAAGTCAAATCGTGGACGGTCGGGAAAACCGTGAACGTTCAGTGGGTGGCCAACGCCCCCTTCCTCGCGGAGCCCTATTACGGCGCCGACGCCTACGTGACGAAGAACGGCCTCATGGGGGCGCAGGTGACCACCTTCGACGGAGCCGAGCTTCAGTTCGTTCCGTAAGAAGTCCGATTTGGGTTCCAAACCGGGCTAAACAGGCTGCCTGAGTCGTTTCAATCGGTTTCAATCGGAGACCCCGCCTCACTGGAGGGGCGGGGTCTCCGCGCTCGGCATTTCCGTCGCCTTCTTCGAGGAGCACGTGTGTCGCGGAGCACTTCCCGTCGCGATATTCGCACGACCTCGGGTCGGGGGGCCGGCGGTCAGCATCCCGCCATCGGATGAATCGCTCACGAGGTACGGCAACCACCGCCGCATCGGCGTGTCGCCTACCGTTCGTGAACCGCCGATGCCTTTGGTGGGTGTTCAACGGAGGCACTTGCTAGCCGGACGTGCACCGCTCGTGGCTGTAGTCGCCGCAAGTGCGGTCCTGTGTCTCGTGACACCTCTGACGCAAGCGGCGACCCCGCACCCACCCAGCGATGCGCACAGTTCAGCATCGGCCCGGCGGTCTACTCGAACCTCACGGCTGTGGGCGTTACGTGCCGACGCGCTCGCCAGCTACTTGACAGGACAATGCTGAGCAGCGTCCGTCGAGGTCGAACTCGGTGGTCGTACGGCGGCTACCGATGGCGGCTCACTCCGATCGACGAATTCCAAGGACGTCTGGTGGGCCGGAACGGTACACGTGTGATCCGCTGCATCTTCTTGTGAGCTGACTCGTCCGGGCGCGCCTTCTCCCTCTCGACGTTGGCACTGCCCTCGGGTCAGGGGGCGGGGGTCCTCGCCGATCCTGGGCGCTCGCTAATCCCGACTTCGGCGCTCGCGGCAACCTCGACCTGAGCCGGATCCCACGACCGAGGCTGCTCCCGGTCGACCGGTCACCGAGCACGCCCCTGCCAGGCGAGCCCTGGCGAATCGCCCGCAGCGGTCACCGGGCTCAGCTCGAGCCCGGAGCTGAAGAATCAGCTCCGCTCGCGTACCAGGCGGCCCGCGTGAGCGGCCTCGATCTCGGCGACGGAGGGAGCCGCCGCCATCAGGGCCTCGGCGGTCGGCATCGAGGCGAGGAAGGCACGCGCCGCCTCCGACTCCAGGCCGCCGGCGACGAGCTCGGTCTGTATATCGACGGAGCTACGCTCGATCGCGACCTTGGCGGCCTTGGCGTCCCCGTCGATGCGGGTCTTGGCGACAGCGCGCAGCTCGCCACGACGCAGGCGCTCGCGTTCTCGCCGCGCCCGTACCAGCTCACCATCAGCTCGGGCCTGAAGTTCTCCGGGATGCTAAGGGCGCGACAGCGCTCCGCGATCTGCTTAGCGGCGTTGGCGACGATCTTGGCCGCTTCCTCGTGGGTGCCGCCAGACCGGGTCGTCGGCTGGCTTGTAGATGCTGGCGAGCTGCTGCGCGAAGTCAGCGAGCCGGTCGGTGGCGACGCGGTCGGTGTCGGCCCTTCGCGAGCTTCTCGCGGTCGCCGGACGAGCTTCGCGAGCTCGTCGCGCTCGACCTTCGTCATGTGTCCGTTCTCGCTTTCCATGGTTCCTCCTCGCGGCTCGGTGGAGGGGTGCACTGGCTCAGACGCGCCGACAAGAACCGTGGCCCAATCCTGGCCCAAACGTCCCCGGACCCGCTCACGCAGCCATGCGGGTCGGCTGACGCGGGAGGCCCTGCAAACCCGCTTGGTGACAGCGATCGGGGTCGGTCGTCGCCGAGCGTCGCCGCCACTGGCTCGGTCTGGGGGACTGGAGGTCCCGAGTTCGAATCTCGGCACCCCGACTAGCTGAAGGCCCTGCACGCTCTGGGCTTTTCGCTTGCTTGCGCAGATACCGTTGTGGCGCCAGCGCCCAGGGCGTTGTCAGGTGCGAATCGAACCCGCGGAGGATTCCTCGGGCGAAGGGTCCGGTGATGGTGTGGGCGGGAGCCCCGGCGGGGTGCCCGAGCTCTCCCTTGTGTTCAGCGCACGCGACTCTCGTAGGCCGCGAGGCCGTCTTGCGCCTCCGCCTTTGCCCTGGTGGAGTTTGGCGACCCGCGAGGTTCCCTCCCTTGAACCGGCTGTTAGGCCGGTCGGCGGGACGGGTATTCCACTGTCCTAACGAAGGAGGCCCGATGGCTACCAAAGCAGATTTCACCGAAGTGGAGTGGGAGGCGTTGCATAAGGGGATGACCGGCGCTGGGATGCTCGTTTCGGTTGGCGACCGCGACTTCACCGACACCTTCGGGGAGGCAGGGGCACTGGCGGGACGCCTTCGTGAGGAGCACGGGCAGAGCGCAAGCGAGCTCGTCCGTGAACTCGCGGGTGCGCGGGGAAGCGGGTTCGGGTTTACCGCTTCGCCGCAGAAGATCGAGGCCGAGACGCTCGAAGCCCTTCGCTCGGCGACGGCGATCCTCGCGGCCAAGGCCCCGGACGAGGTGGACGCTTACCGGAAGCTTGTCCTGGACCTCGCCGACTCCGTCGCCAACGCGAAGGGAGGCCTCAAGCCGGGTGAGACTGCCGCGATCGACAAGATCAGGGACGCTCTCCGCGCGGCGTGAAGCAGGAACATCCTGTCGCGGGCTGACCTTGGGATCAACCGTCCGGCGGTCAGCGGGGTCTGAGGAAGCCTTGCTGCTCGAGACCGAGAGATGTCTGGCGTGGCGTGTTAGTTGGAGGACGCCTCTCGTGATCGCGGAGGGACGCCGCCCCAGGCTACTGGCTCGGTGGAGTCTCTTCACGGGATAGACCGGCACGCAATCGAGGGCGGCGCCTGCCTCGGGCACGGGCCGTTGAATCCTGGCCGAGCCCGAGCCTCCTCCCTCGTCGGCGTCGCGGCGGCAGGCAACCGGCAAACGACTCTGGCCCCGGCGGAGTACTGTCAAGGTCAGTGGGGGTCTTCGACGGCATCCCCGGTTATGAGGAGCACATCCTCGATGCAGGCAAGGAGCCCCTGTTCCTCCTCCTCGTTTCCTTCCTGATCACGTTCGCCCTGACGAGGCTCTACACGCGGCTCGCGCGCGTCTACGGGCTCGGAAGCGCCAGCGCGGGAGGGGTGCACCTGCATCACTACGTCGTCGGCATCTTCCTGATGTTCTCCGCGGGCCTGGCGATGTTCGCGCTGCAACCGGGCCGCATCGCAACCGGGGTGCTGGCGATCTTCTTTGGCGGCGGCGCCGCGGTCACGCTGGACGAGTTCGCGCTCTGGTTCCACCTGAAGGACGTCTACTGGTCCGAGGAGGGGCGAAGCTCGATCGACGCCACGGTTCTGGCCCTTCTCGTCGGCGGTCTGATCCTGGTCGGGGCGAGCCCGTTAGGGACCGGGGAGGACTACGACTCCCTCCTCGGGCTCTCGGCCTACGCCGCTTTCCATTTCTTCTGGGTGGCCATCACGCTGCTGAAAGGGAAGCTGCTGTTCGGGGTGGTGGCGCTCTTCCTGCCGGTTCTCGGCCTCGTCGGCGGTATCCGACTCGCCAAGCCGACCTCGCCGTGGGCGAGGTGGTTCTACCGAAGCGGTGAAGGAAAGCCCTGGTACGAGCGCTGGTTGTTCCGGAACGGCGAGCGGAAGCTTCCGAGGGCGACGAAGCGGTCCGAGGTCGGCTGGGCCGCTCGCTTCAAGCGCCGCTTCAATGACCTCGTGGGTGGCGCGCCTAGTCTTCCGTCGTCGTCGGGGCAAGAAAGCGACGCCGCACACCGCACAGGGGAGTGGAGCCCGGATCCCGGCACAGCCATGAACGTCGACGACGACGACCGCGCGAAGGAGCACAGTGAAGCGAGCGAGACACGGCAGTCGCAGACGCCGTAGGCTCGCCGCTCATCCGCGGCGCCCACCCGGGGTCTCGCAGGCCGTGACGTGATCGGCGCCGAGGAACGCCGCGAGCCCTGCCAGGGCCTCCGCCAGTCGCGACGTGTCTCCCCAGGCGCCCAGGACCTCCAGCACGCCTTGCCTGCGCTCGAAGCGCGGCTCGGCGCGGCCCACGAGCCTGTCGCCGACCAGTAGCGGCAGGACGTAGTAGCCGTACTCGCGCTTCGTCGGCGGCACGTACATCTCGAGCCGGTAACGGAAGCCGAACAGCGCTTCGGTGCGACGCCGATCGTGGATCAGGCGATCGAAGGGCGACAGAAGCGTCACGCGGTCGTCGATCGGCTCGTCGCTCGCATCGGGGTGCGCCCGCCACACACCCTTCTCCAGCCTGACGCCGAGCGCTCGGAAGCGCTGCTCGGCGAGCTCGCGCTCCGCCTCTCGAATCGGCACCGTCTCCGTGACCGGGTACCAGCGCTCGGCGAGGTCCCAGACCCGCTGCCCGCCGCGGCGCCCGGCGACCGCGATCTCGCCGCGCTCGTGCAGGATCTCGAGCATCTCTGCGACGTGGCGGCTGCCGAACCAACGGTGGTCTCGGCGACCGGAAGCCGACCGATCCTCGAGCTCGCGCGAGAGCAGCGGCCCGCGCGCCTCCAGCTCCTGCAGGAGATAGCGTCGGAAGGCACCGTTCTGCCTCAGGAACTCGTGCCGGTGGCGCTCCCAGGCCGCCGTCGGCGTGGGGCGGCGCCGCATGAGTGCCCGGATCAACGGCAGCGACTCGATCGGCCAGATGAAGGCATTCCACTCGAAGAGCCGGCGCTCGGCCCAGAGCAGAGCGTCGAGCTCGGCCGTGTCGAAAGGCCCGAGGCGGCTCCACAGGACCAGGTGCTGCGGCGTCGCGACGGTCGCGATCGGGTCGAGCTGCAGGAAGCCGAGCCGCCGCACGGTCTCGAGCACCGACACCGCGGAGCCGTCGAGGAGCTGCGCACGAATGGCGATCCGCCGCGCCTCCTCGAGGCTCACGCTCCGTGCTGCATCCACTGCTGCAGGTATATCGGGAAGCCGGGGTCGGATCGGCCGGCATCCGCTCCTGGGCCACGTCCATGCGGAACTCTCGCCGCCACCGTCCACTCTCGGAGCGTGGGTCGACGAGGCAGGGCGGCGAGTGCGTGGCGCAGCTGCTCGACCTCCTTTGCAGGAAGGCCGAGACCCACTTCGGGCTCGAGGCCCAGTCCCGCCGGTGCAGCGCCTTCGGCTCGCCCAGGGGGTCGCGATGGTACAACTGCGGGACGGTGAGGGGTGACCTCGAGATCGGCCGCGAGTTCGCCGGGTACCGCATCCAGGCGCTTGCCGGCCGTGGCGGAATGGGGATGGTGTACCGGGCGGAGCACCTGCGGCTCGGGCGCACGGTTGCGCTGAAGGTGCTCGCGAGCGCGCTCGTCTCCGACCAGAGCTTTCGCGAGCGGTTCGAGCGCGAGTCCCGACTGGCGGCGCTGATCGACCACCCGAACATCATCCCGGTGTACGAGGAGGGGGAGGCCGAGGGCCTCCTCTTCATCGCGATGCGGTGGGTCGAGGGCAGCGACCTGCGCGAGATCCTCGACCGGGAGGGCCCGCTCGAGCCGGAGCGCGTCGTGGGGTTGATGGAGCAGGTCGCCTCGGCGCTCGACGCTGCCCACGAGCGCGGGCTCCTCCACCGGGACGTCAAGCCCGGGAACGTGCTCGTCACGCGCGGAGCCGGAGGCCACCACACGGAGCACGTCTACCTCACCGACTTCGGGATCGCCAAGCTCATGTCCGCCTCCGCGCTGACCCGGACAGGCTCGTTTCTCGGCACGCCGGACTACGCCGCTCCGGAGCAGTTCCAGGGGCAGGAGCTCGATCCAAGGGCGGACGTCTATGCGCTCGGCTGCATGCTCTTCCACTGCCTCTCCGGGCACCGGCCCTACGAGCGCACCGAAGAAGTCGCGGTCATGTACGCGCACCTCAACGAGCCGCCACCCTCGATCAGCGCGATCCGGCCGGACGTCCCGGCCGCCTTCGACAGCGTGATCGCGAAAGCGATGGCGAAGCACCGGGACGACCGCTACGCGACCGGCGCCGGGGTCGCCGCCTCGGCCAGGGCGGCGCTGCGAAAGGAGGTTGCGCCCACCGCGCTCGGGGCCGCCGCCACCCTCGGCGCAGCGACGATCGCGGCGACCTCCGGATCTCCGGAGGGAACCCTGCCCGCCGCGGATGCCGCGGTCGCCTCGGCTCCCACGACGCCTGCCACGCCGGCAGTCACCCCACCGACGACACCCGCAGAGCCGCTCGCCGCCCCCCCGACCACACCGGCTGCCCCCGTGAGCACGCCGCCGACGACGCCGGCAGCCCCCGCTTTGCCCCCGGCGGCCGTTCCCACGCCCGCACCGCCGCCGCCGGCCGCTCCGCCCGGGCCGGATCAGCCCGCAGGTCCCGGCCGGTCGCGCCGCCGCCTGATCGTCGCCGGCGCCGTGGTCGCGGCCATCGCGGCGGGAGGCGCGATCGCGGCCGTTCTCGCCACGCGCGGCGGAGACGGCGAGAGCGGCGCGACGGCGACGCAGCCGGCGGCGGCAGGCGGAACCGCCGCCGCGACCACGGGCGGCGGCCAGACCGAGCCGTCCGCAACCGAGCCCCCTGCGACCGCGCCACCCGAGACGACGGCACCGCCCGAGACAGCGCCGCCGACGCCGCCGGCGTCAGGCGTTCTCGAGCTCCAATGGACGCGACTCGAGGACCCGGCCCTCGGGGGTGCGGACGCGCAGGACCTCCTCAGGACAACGACGACACCCTCCGGGCCGACCGTCATCGGAGTCGGCACGGTGGGCAGCGACGTCGATCGCGACGCCGTGATCTACCGGATCCTGGGTGCGGGCGCAAGCCCGACGGTCGAGGTCGAACCACTCGGTGGGAGCGGGGAGGAGGTCATGTACGGGGTTGCCGCGATCGGTGAAGCGGGCTTCGTCGCCGTCGGCTACCGCCAGCCCGTGCCTCCCCCGGGCGATACCGACGCGGCCGTCTGGCTCTCCACGGGTGGTGCCGCCGAGATCGTGACCGAAGGGCTGGCAGGGGCGGGCTTCGAGAAGATGAACCGCGTGACGACCGGGCCGGGAGGCGAGGTCATCGCCGTCGGGGCGGTTGGTGCCGGCTACGGCGAGGGTTCCGCCGTCCCACTCCCGACAGACGCGGCGGCCTGGATCTCGACGGACGGTGGCGCCAGCTGGGCCCGTAACGGGGACGAAGGGCTCGTCGAGGACGGCTACCAGGAGATGCGTGGCGTCGTCGCGCTCGGCGATCGGCTCGTCGGGGTCGGCTACGACATCGGTGACGCGGCCGTCTGGCTCGGCGACGGCGCGACGTGGAGCCGGGTCGGCGCCCAGCCGGATCTCCTGCCCGGGGACGACGTGCTCGAGCTCGACATGAGGGACGTCGCCGTGTGGCCGAACGGGCTGGTCGCAGGGGGCGAGGTGAGGACTGCCGATGACGACGAGAACGCCGCCGTGTGGTTCTCGGCGGATGGCCAGACGTGGACGTTCCTGACGGACGAGGAGATCTTCGGGGGCTCCGACGACCAGCGGATCCTCGGTGTCACCGCCGGTGACTTCGGCATCGTGGCGGTCGGCTGTTCCGGCTGCCGGGGGGAATTCGTGCGGCCGGTCGTCTGGACGTCGGTGGACGGGCAGACGTGGACCCGAACGGATGCAGACCAGCTGCCGACCGCAGGCTCGGCGGCACAGCTCAACGCGATCAGCGTGGTCGGCACGACCGTCGTGGCGGTCGGCTGGGAGCAAGGGCCCAGCGACCAGGACGCGACCCTCTGGACGGCGCCGCTGCCGGGCTAGCCGCCCGGGCCGGATGAGATCCGGCCCCTACGAACGACCCACGGTGCGCGCGAGATGCAGGGGCCGGATAATCCGGCCTACGCCAGGACAGGTGCCACGACCAGCCAGGCCGCCCTGGAGCAATGTAGGGGCCGAATGTATCCGGCCCCTACGCCGGCCCGTAGGACAGGTCGCGGTGGATCAGACGTCAGGCCCGGATACCGGGCCCGTACGCTGGGTTCGAAGGACAGAGGGCAGGAGCCGGTTCGCCCGGCGCCGGGTCAGGAGTGCGGCCACCGCCAGTCGCGGATCGAAGGCATGTCGTCGCCGACCCTCGAGATGTACTCCGTGTGCTCGACGAGCTTCGCGCGGATCTCCTGCTTCACGTAGGCGGCGCTGGCGCCGAGCTGGGGGAGCCGGTCGATCGCGTCGTCGACGAGGTGGTAGCGATCGAGGTCGTTGCGGACGACCATGTCGAACGGCGTCGTCGTGGTCCCCTCCTCCTTGTACCCGCGCACGTGGAGGTTGTTGTGACCCGTGCGACGGTACGTGAGCCGGTGGATGAGCCAGGGGTAGCCGTGGAAGGCGAAGATGATCGGCTTGTCGGCCGTGAAGAGGCTGTCGAAGTCGGCGTCGGAAAGCCCGTGCGGGTGCTCCTTCTGGGGCTGCAGGCGCATGAGATCGACCACGTTGACGACGCGAACGCGCAACTCGGGGAAGTAGGTGCGGAGCAGGTCGACGGCTGCGAGCGTCTCCAGCGTGGGGATGTCGCCGCAGCAGGCCATGACCACGTCCGGCTCGGAGTCCCGGTCGTTGGAGGCCCACTCCCAGATGCCGATTCCCGCCGTGCAGTGCTTCACCGCGGCGTCCATGTCGAGATACTGGAGCGCGGGCTGCTTGCCGGCGACGATCACGTTGATCGAATCGCGGCTGCGAAGGCACTCGTCGGTCACCCAGAGGAGCGAGTTCGCGTCCGGGGGCAGGTAGACGCTGATGACCTCGGCCTTCTTGTTGACCACGTGGTCGATGAACCCCGGGTCCTGATGGGAGAAGCCGTTGTGGTCCTGGCGCCAGACGTGCGAGGACAGCAGGTACGTGAGCGACGCGACCGGGCGCCGCCAGGGGATCTCCCGGCTCGTCACCTTCAGCCACTTCGCGTGCTGGTTGAACATCGAGTCGACGATGTGGACGAAGGCCTCGTACGTCGTGAACAGACCGTGGCGGCCCGTCAGCAGGTACCCCTCGAGCCAGCCCTGGCACGTGTGCTCGCTCAGCATCTCCATGACCCGGCCGTCGCTCGCCAGGTTGTCGTCCTCGTCCGACATGTCGGCCGACCAGCAGCGCGGCGTCACGTCGAAGATCGCGTTGAGCCGGTTCGATGCGAGCTCGTCTGGCGCGAACACGCGGAAGTTCCGCGAGCTCATGTTGAGCTTCATGACGTCGCGCAGGAAGGAGCCCATCACCTTCGTGGCCTCTCCCACCACCGTGCCGGGCTTCGGGACGTCGACCGCGTAGCTGTGGAAGTCCGGCATGCGCAGGTCGCGCAGGAGCAGACCGCCGTTCGCGTGCGGGTTTGCCCCCATGCGGCGCACCCCCGTGGGGGCGAGCTCTCGCAGCTCGGCGTGGAGCGTCCCGTTCTCGTCGAAGAGCTCCTCCGGCCGGTAGCTGCGCATCCACTCCTCGAGCAGCGCGATATGCCCCGGGTTCGACGCCATCTCCGCCATCGGCACCTGGTGCGAGCGCCAGTTGTCCTCGGTCTTCTTGCCGTCGACCTCCTTGGGGCCCGTCCAGCCCTTCGGCGTCCGCAAGACGATCATCGGCCAGCGTGGCCGCCCACCGATGCCGTTCTGGCGCGCGTCGTGCTGAATCGTCTTGATCTCGCCGACCACCTGGTCGAGCGTGTCAGCCATCGCGCGGTGCACCACGGCCGGGTCCGACCCTTCCACGAAGTACGGCTTGTAGCCGTAGCCGACGAAGAGGCTCTCGAGCTCCTCCCGGCCTACTCGCGCGAAGATCGTCGGGTTCGCGATCTTGTACCCGTTCAGGTGGAGAATCGGCAACACCGCGCCGTCGGAGACGGAGCTCAGGAACTTGTTCGAGTGCCACGACGTCGCCAGAGGGCCGGTCTCCGCCTCGCCGTCGCCGATCACGCAGGCGGCGATGAGATCGGGGTTGTCGAAGGCCGCGCCGTAGGCGTGCGAGATCGCGTAGCCGAGCTCGCCTCCTTCGTGGATCGACCCTGGCGTCTCCGGGGCGGCGTGGCTCGGGATGCCACCGGGGAACGAGAACTGCTTGAAGAGCTTCGTCATCCCCTCGAGGTCTTCGGAGACATCCGGATAGAGCTCCGAGTAGGTGCCCTCGAGGTACGTGTTGGCGACCATCGCAGGACCGCCGTGTCCCGGCCCGCAGATGTAGATCATGTCCAGGTCGTAAGCCTTGATGACGCGGTTCAGGTGCACGTAGACAAAGTTCAATCCAGGGGTCGTCCCCCAGTGGCCGAGCAGGCGGGGCTTGATGTGCTCGAGGGCCAAGGGCTGCTCGAGCAGTGGGTTGTCCATGAGGTAGATCTGGCCGACGGAGAGGTAGTTCGTCGCCCGCCAGTAGCGATCGATCAGCTGCAGCTCGTCGTCGGACGCCGTCCGAGCCGTCGCCTCAGGGACAGTTACCGCCATCTCTCCTCCCATCGTCGGGCGGAATCGTTCGTCAGACGCATTATTGAGGACGCCGCCGTCGGTGGCAGTCTCGACCTCACATCACGACCTCCACCGCACTCTTTCTTCCGTTCGGCTGTCCCGATCAGAGCGCCTAACGGCGCCGTGCTTCGTTCTGTTGGGCGCTCCTAGTAGGGTTCTCGGTCGATGACGGCCGATCCTGCCCTGCTCGCGAACGCCGGCCGGCTGGCGCTCTTCGCCGACCTCGAGCGGGAACAGCTCGCCGATATCGTCGGCGGGCTCCAGGAGGTCTCCTACGAGGAGGGCCAGTGGGTCCTGCGACGCGGAGAGATGGTCGCGGGCATGCACATCATCGTCGACGGGGAGGCCGGCGTCGTGCTCGAAGAGATGGAGCTCGCCACGCTCTCCAAGGGCAGCTTCTTCGGCGAGATCTCGGCGCTGCTGGGTGAGCCGACCGCTGCCGACATCCTGGCTCGCACGCAGCTCCGATGCCTCGTCGTTCCCACCGAGGACGTCGAGTCGTTCCTGCTCGCGAACCCCCGGGTCATGTACCGGATGCTCCAGACGGAGGCTCGCCGGGTGCGCACGACCGACGAGCTCCGGATCTGATCCGTGGCAAGCGTGGGAAACCGTACGACGTCGCCCGACATGGATTACTTGCCGATCGCCGAGCACGGCATCATCGGCGACCTCCATACGATCGCCCTCGTCGGGACCGACGGCAGGATCGACTGGTATTGCTGCCCGCGCTTCGACTCGCCGAGCGTCTTCGGCGCCATTCTCGACAAGCAGCGTGGCGGCTTCTATCGCATCGTCCCGACGACGGACGACTGGAAGCCGAAGCAGCTCTACTTTCCCGAGACGAACGTGCTCATCACGCGCTTCCTGACGCCCGGCGGCGTCGGCGAGGTGCAGGACTTCATGCCCATACAGAAGGGCCTGGCCCATCGGCACCGCCTGATCCGGCGCGTTCTCGGCGTCCGCGGAGAGATGCGCTTCCGGATCGAGGTGCAACCGCGCTTCAACTACGCGCGCGACCCCCACGAGACGATCTTCCACGAGCGCGGCGTGCTCTTCCGCTCGTCCTCGCTCTCGCTGGCGCTCGAGACGTCGGTCCCGCTCGACTACCGCGACGACGGCGCCTACGGCGAGTTCACCCTCCACTCGGGCGACACCGCCGCCTTCGTGCTCGAGCAGGTGCCCGAGACCTACGTTCCTCGCCTCTACTCCGAAGACGAGACGCGCGAGGCGTTCGAGCACACGGTCGAGTACTGGCGGCGGTGGCTCGCGCAGTCACCCTACGAGGGCCGCTGGCGCGAGACGATCCACCGCTCCGCCCTGACGCTCAAGCTCATGACCTACGAGCCGACCGGCGCGATCGTCGCGGCGCCGACGACCAGCCTGCCCGAGCAGCTCGGCGGCGGCCGGAACTGGGACTACCGCTACACGTGGATCCGCGACGCGGCGTTCTCCCTGTACGCGCTGCTCCTGCTCGGGTTCACGGAGGAGGCGGCCTCGTTCATGGGCTGGCTGACCGAGCGGTTCCGCGAGCCGCGGCCGGCTCACCTCGGCCCGCTACAGATCATGTACGGGATCGACGGCCGCTCCGACCTCGAGGAGATCGTGCTCGACCACCTCGAGGGCTACCGCGGCTCGCGGCCGGTCAGGATCGGCAACGGTGCCGCCGACCAGCTCCAGCTCGACATCTACGGGGAGCTCGTCGACTCGGTCTACTTCTACAACCGCTACGGCACGCCGGCCGTGACCGGGGAGTCCGGCGTCTCGATCTACCACGAGGCGTGGATGGACCTGACGCGGCTCGTGGACTGGGTGTGCGAGAACTGGGATCAGGCCGACGAGGGCATCTGGGAGGTGCGCGGCGGCCGCCAGCACTTCACGTACTCGCGGCTCATGTCCTGGGTGGCCATCGAGCGCGCTGTCCGCATCGCGCTGGATCGCGGGCTGCCGGCCGACATCGTGCGCTGGCAGGGCGTCCGCGACCGCATCTACCACCAGATCATGGACAAGGGTTGGAGCCAGGAGCGCAAGGCCTTCGTCCAGCACTACGGAACGGACGTGCTCGACGCGAGCGTGCTCGTGATGCCGCTCGTGAAGTTCATCGCCCCCACCGACCCTCGCTGGCTCGCGACGCTCGACGCCATGTCGAAGACGCTCGTCTCGGACAGCCTCGTCTACCGGTACGACGTCGACGACTCCCCGGACGGCCTCGAAGGCGACGAGGGCACCTTCTCGATCTGCACGTTCTGGTACGTGGAGGCGCTCGCCCGAGCCGGCCGGGTCGACGAGGCGAGGCTCGCGTTCGAGAAGATGCTGACGTACGCGAACCACCTCGGCCTCTACGCGGAGGAGATCGGACGCACCGGCGAGGCGCTCGGCAACTTCCCGCAGGCGTTCACGCACCTCGCGCTGATCAGGGCGGGCCACTACCTCGACCGGCGCCTGAACGCGGTGCGGCGAGACTTCTAGCGCCCTAGGTTCGGCTTTCGCGGGCGATATGCTAGTGGCCGCTGTCGGAGGCCACGGGGAGCGGTGGATGGCTCGCTACGTGCTCAGGATCGCGGGAGGCTCGACGGACGGCCGGGAGCTCGAGCTCACCGGCCCGGTCGAGATCGGCCGCGATCCGGCGGCCGGGCTGGCGCTTCCGGACGATCAGCTGGTCTCCTCTCGCCATGCCAGGGTGTCGCCACACGCCGACGGCGCCGTCGTCGAGGATCTCGGCTCGCGCAACGGCACGTTCGTCAACAACGTGCGGATCGCGGAGCCGACGCTGCTACGGCCGGAAGACGTCCTCCAGATCGGCAATACGACAATCGCGGTCGTGGTGGCCCAGGAGGCGGCACCGGCCGGGTTCCTCCTGCAGCTCAACGGGCCGCGCGGGTCGCTCGGCCAGTTTCCCCTGGCCCAGCCGCTGGAGATCGGACGCAATCCGTCGGCCGGCCTCGCGCTGATCGAGGATCACCTGGTGTCCTGGACGCACGCCCGGCTCGCGCCTCTCGCGGACGGCGTGGCCGTGGAGGACCTCGGCTCACGGAACGGGACCTACGTGAACGGCACACGCATCCCGGGGCCGGCGCTCGCGAAGGCGGGCGATCGGATCGTCGTCGGCGATACGACGATCGACGTACGGGAGGAGCAGGCGACGCTCGAGTACGTCCTGGAGGTCGTCGCGGACGGCGGAGGCCGCACGCAGGCTCGCCTGACGAAGCCGCTCGAGATCGGGCGAGATCCCGGAGCCGACTTCCCGCTCCCGGACGACCCGCTCGTGTCGAGGCTCCACGCGCGGGTGAGCGTGACCCCCGACGGGATCGTCGTCGAGGATCTGGGATCGCGGAACGGCACGTGGGTCAACGGCGTGCGGATCGAGGCGCCGACGCTCGTCGGGCCGGCAGATGAGATCCGCGTCGGCGGGGCCGTGCTTGAGCTGCGCCGGGCGGAGGCGGCGGGCGCCGGCGGCCTTACCGTGGCCCAAACGGCGTTCCACACGGCGGTCGTGAGGTACAACCCGCAGCCGGCCTCACCGCCTGGGCAACCGGAGCCGCACCCCGACGCGCCGACCGGCGAGCGGCCCGACAGACCCGTCTGGACGTTCGTTCTCACGTCGCTCGCTCTGTTCATGGCCGTCCTCGACAACCTCGTCGTGCTGTTCGCCCTCCCGAGCATCCAGGTGAGCCTCAACGCGAGCGTTCAGCAGCTGGAGTGGACGGTGAACGCCTTCACGCTCACCTTCGCTGTTGCCCTGCTCCCTGCTGCGACGCTGGGTGACAGGTTCGGCCGCAGACGCGTGTTCGCCATTGGGGTCGCCATCTTCACCGTCGCCTCGCTCGCGTGCGCGCTCGCTCCGAACATCGAGACGCTCCTCCTCGCGCGAGCCGTACAGGGTCTCGGCGGCGCGGTGATCACACCGCTCACCCTCACGATCCTCAGCGTCGCCTTTCGCGAGGAGCGCCGCGGCCTCGCGATCGGCGCCTGGTCCGGGGTCGCCGGTCTCGCCGTTGCGCTCGGCCCCATGGTCGGTGGCGCCGTCGTCACCGCCTTCAGCTGGGAGTGGATCTTCTGGATCAACGTGCCGGTCGGGATCATCGTCGCACCGCTCGTCATGATGCGCCTCCGCGAGAGCTTCGGACCGAGCAGCCGCATCGACCTTCCAGGGGTGGTGCTCGTGGCCACGGGCTGCTTCGGGATCGTGTTCGGCGTCATCAGAGCAAGCTCGGTCGGCTGGACCTCGCTCCAGGTGCTCGGGCCGCTGCTCCTCGGCCTCGTGCTGCTCGCGGCCTTCGTCTTCTGGGAGCTCCGGACGGCGGCGCCGATGCTGCCGATGCACCTCTTCCGCAGCAGGGCCTTTTCCGCGGCGAACGTGGCGTCGCTCTGCATGTACTTCGGGATGTTCGGGTCGATCTTCCTGCTCGCGCAGTTCCTCCAGACCGCTCAGGGCTACTCTGCCCTCGAGGCGGGCCTGCTTTCGCTCCCGTGGACCGGCATGACGATCTTCGTCGCGCCTATCGCGGGCATCGTCGCCGAGCGCATCGGCGGCCGTCCTCTGATGGTTGCCGGGCTCGCCCTGCAGGCGGTCGCCCTCGCCTGGATTGCGCTGATCCTCGACCCGGAGGTCCCGTACAGCCACATGCTCGGCCCCTTCATCGTGTGCGGCGTCGGCATGTCGCTCTTCTTCGCCCCCGTCGCCATTGTCATCCTCGGCGCGGTTGGCATCGAGCAAGAGGGTGTAGCATCGGGCGCCAACAACGCGATCCGCGAGCTCGGCGGCGTCTTCGGTATCGCGGTCATGACCACGATCTTCGCCTCCTACGGCTCCTATGCCTCCCCGCAGGCGTACACCGACGGCATCATCCCACCGACGTGGGTCGGCGCGGTCGTGCTCGCCATCGGCGCGCTGGCCTCGCTCCTGATCCCGGCAATGCGTCCGAAGGAGCAGGAGTTCCCGCTCGAACAGGCGATTCCCGCCATCGGTGGCTTCGCGCCCTCGGCGACGCGAATGCACCCGATCGCCGGAATCCGTGCGGCGCACGCCACCTCCATTGGACGAACCGGATCGAGCTAGCCCATGCACTCAGCCCCGCTCAGCGCCATCCGATGAACGACCCGGGCCAGCGAGGCGCGCGCCAGCTTCGAGGCCGGCGACTACCGCAAGTGCCGGGAGGCCGCCCTGGCCGGCCTGGCCGACCATCCCGACCAGCCAGCGCTGCTTCGGCTCGCGGGAAGGGCGAGCCTCGAGCTCGATCTCGACGACGCCACCGGCTACCTGGAGCGGGCCGTCGCGCTCGACCCGGGCGACGCCGAGGCCTGGCTCGCGCTCGGCAACGCGCTGGCCGGTCAGGGGTCGCTCCAGGAGGCGCGCGCGTCGCTCCAGCGGGCCGTCGAGCTGCGCCCGGACGATGTCGCGGCGCTCGTCGATCTCGGCCACGCGTCCTTCGCGGTCGGGCAGGCGGCTGACGCGATCGGCTACCTTCAGCAGGCGGCCGAGCGAGATCCGACCAATGTCGGCGCCATGCGAGGCCTCGTCGAGATGTACCGGAGCTCGGGAAAGCTCGCCGAGGCCCTGGACATGGCGCGGCGGGTGGGGGAGGCCCGCCCGGGAGACGTGATCGCCGCCATCGACGTGGCCGAGCTCTGCCTGGCGCTCGGGCGCCTCGACGAGGCGTCGACGGCCTTCGCCCGCCTGCTCGAGGTGGACGAGGAGCCCGAGCACGAGGTCTATGCCTACCACGGGATGATCGAAGTCGAGGCGCGGCGAGAGCGCTGGCGCCGGGCGCTCGACCTGGCCGTCGATTGCACCCGCGTCGACCGCCTCGGTCGCACGACGGACATCCTCGCCTTCGTCGTCGCTCAGGTGTTCGGCGAGGAAGACAGGCCCGCGCCCGCGCGCGAGGAGATCGACGAGGCCCTCGAGCGGTCGCGGGGCGAACACCGGCGGAGACATGCCGAGGCTCTCGTTGGCTGAGGTCGCAGCACCGGCAGGCGCAGCCGCCGAGACACAGTGGACCAGGTGCCCGGCGTGCGAGGCGTTCGTCTACCACAAGCGCCTGAGACGGAACCTCGGCGTCTGTCCGGAATGCAACTTCCACTTCCGCGTCCCGGTCCGCCAGCGGCTCGCAATGCTGCTCGACGAGGAGAGCTTCGTCGATCGCAGCGGCGAGATCCAGCCGCTCGACGTGCTCGCCTTCGCAGACTCGAGGCCCTACGCGGACAGGCTCGCGGACGCCCAGCGCAAGACCGGCTCGAGTGAAGGCATCCTCTTCGGCACGGCCACCATCGACGGTCAGCCGCTGGTCGTCGCCGCGATGGACTTCGCGTTCATCGGAGGAAGCATGGGGAGCGGCGTCGGCGAGGGGATCACGTGCGCCGCCGAGCTCGCGCTCGAGAGCCGGGCGCCGCTGCTCGTGATCGCCGCCTCGGGCGGCGCCCGGATGCAGGAGGGCTGCGTCTCGCTCATGCAGATGGCGAAGACGAGCCAGGCGATCGCACGGCTGCACGAGGAAGGAATCCTGTTCGTCTGCCTCCTCACCGATCCGACCTACGGCGGCGTGACTGCCTCGTTCGCCACCCTCGGCGACGTCCTCGTCTCCGAGCCGGGCAGCTACGTCGGCTTCGCCGGCCCGAAGGTGATCGAGCAGACGATTCGCCAGACGCTCCCGGACGGCTTCCAGACGGCCGAGTTCCTCATGGAGCACGGGATGCTCGACCTCGTCGAGCCGCGCGAGAACCTCCGTCCCACGCTCCGAAAGCTGCTCCAGCTCCATGCGCTCGCCGCCGAGTGCCGCGACGCTCCGGGGGGAGCGCGGGACAGGCTTCCGAGCTCCGACGGGCAGGGCCCGGTCACCGATCCCGACCAACTCGAGCAGCGCCCGGCCTGGGACGTGGTCCAGCTCGCGCGCCACGTCGACCGGCCGAACTCGCTCGAGTACATCGGCTACGTCTTCGACGATTTCCAGGAGCTCCACGGCGACCGCCTCTTCGCCGAGGACCCGTCCATCGTCGGCGGCATCGCCCGGCTCGGCGAGCTGCCGCTGCTCGTGATGGGCCATCAGAAGGGGCACACGACGCAGGAGATGATGGTCCGCAACTTCGGGATGCCGCAGCCCGAGGGATACCGCAAGGCCCTGCGACTCATGCGCTATGCGGCACGCTTCGGCATGCCCATCATCACGCTCGTCGACACGCCCGGCGCCTACCCGGGCGTCGGCGCCGAGGAGCGTGGGCAGTCCGTCGCGATCGCCGAGGGAATCATGGAGATGGCACGCCTGCCCGTCCCGATCGTCACGGTCGTCACCGGCGAGGGTGGGAGCGGAGGGGCCCTCGCGCTGGCCGTCGGCGATCGCGTGCTCGCCATGGAAAACGCGTACTACTCCGTCATCAGCCCCGAGGGGTGCTCGACGATCCTCTTCAAGGATGCCGCCATGGCGCCGCGCGCGGCGGAAGTGTTGCGGCTGACCGCGCCGGACCTCGTGCGGCTCGGGATCATGGAGGCGGCCGTTCCCGAGCCCGAGGGAGGCGCCCACGCCGATCCGCCGACCGCCGGTGCCAATCTCAAGGCGGCCATCCTCGCCTGTCTCAGCGAGCTGCTGGACGTTCCGTCGGAGCAGCTGCTCGCACGGCGCTACGATCGCTTCCGCGCGTTCGGAGCGCCGGGACGCCAGCCCGTCCTACCCCCGACTGGAGAGAGCCCATGACCGACGCCGAGAAGCCCGAGGAGACGAACGACGCGGAGCTGCTCCGCGCCGTCTGGGAGGAGGCCCGCGACCTCGTCAAGCGCCTCGAGGGATCGACGGTGCAGCGCCTGCGCGTCGAGGCGGGGAAGTACAAGATCGACATCGAGCGGCTCGCCGCAGGAGGCGCGACGACCGGCGCTCCGGCCGCGGCTGCCAGCGGCGCCGGCGCGCCGGCCGAGGCAGCGGCCGAGGTCGACGGCCGCCGTCCGATCGTATCGCCGCTCGTAGGCACCTTCTACCGGGCGCAGCAGCCCGGCGCGAAGCCGTTCGTGGAGGAGGGGGACGTCGTCGAGCCGGGCCAGACGATCGGCATCGTCGAGGCGATGAAGCTCATGAACCAGGTCACGGCCGACGAGGGCGGGCGTGTGGCGGAGATCGTGGCGAACGACGGCGAGTGGGTCGAGTTCGAGCAGGTGCTCATGTACCTCGAGGAGGTCGAGACGTGACCCGGCGTGCCGAATCGTGTAGGGGCCGGATCGCCGAATCGTGTAGGGGCCGGATGTGTCCGGCCCGTGCAGGAGCGCTCGGGTGTTCCAGAAGGTCCTGATCGCGAACCGGGGGGAGATCGCCCTGCGCGTGGCACGCGCGTGCCGCGAGCTCGGCGTGAGATGCGTCGCCGTCTACTCGACCGCCGACGCGGAGTCGGCCGTCGTGCGCTTCGCGGACGAGGCGGTCTGTATCGGCCCGCCCGCCACCGGGAGAAGCTATCTGCACATCCCGAGCATCATCGGCGCGGCGCGGAAGACGGGCGCCGACGCCATCCATCCCGGCTACGGGTTCCTCTCGGAGGACCCGTACTTCGCCGAGATCTGTGCCGGCGAGGACATCACGTTCATCGGACCGCGTCCCGACGTGATGGAGAACGTCGGCGACAAGGCCACGGCCCGGGAGCTCATGAGCAAGGCCGGGCTCCCGCTGCTGCCCGGGACCGTGGATCCGGTCATGACGGTCGACGACGCCCGCGAGATCGCAGACTCGATCGGCTACCCGGTCATCGTCAAGGCCGTCGCCGGGGGCGGCGGGCGCGGCATGAGCGTGGTGTGGAGCCGCGACGAGCTGCCGCGCCTCTACAACACGACCCGCGCGACCGCCCAGGCGGTCTTCAAGGACTCGAACGTCTACATCGAGCGTTACCTGACCTCGCCTCGCCACACCGAGATCCAGATCGTCTGCGACCAGCACGGGAACGGCGTCTACTACGGCGAGCGCGACTGCTCGGTTCAGCGGCGGCACCAGAAGCTCATCGAGGAGGCGCCGTCGATCCATCTCAGCCCGGAGACGAGGGCGGAGATCGGCGACAAGGCCGTCAAGGCGGCCCTGTCCATCGGATACACGGGCGCCGGGACGATGGAGTTTCTCCTCGACTCGGAGGGCAACCTCGCGTTCATGGAGATGAACGCGCGGATCCAGGTCGAGCATCCGGTCAGCGAGATGATCACGAGCGCCGACCTGATCCAGGAGCAGCTCCGGGTCGCCGCCGGTGAGCCGCTCTCCGTCACTCAGGACGAGATCGAGTTTCGCGGGCATGCGATCGAGTGCCGCGTCAACGCGGAGGACCCGGACGCGAACTTCGCCCCGACCGCGGGCCGCCTCGACACGTACGTCCCGCCCGGAGGGCCGTGGACACGGGTCGACTCGCACTGCTATCCCGGCTGGATGGTGAGCCCGTTCTACGACTCGCTGATCGCGAAGCTCATCGTCTGGGCTCCCGACCGCCAGGGGGCGATCGACCGAATGCAGCGCGCGCTCGGCGAGTTCCAGATCGCCGGCCGGGGCGTCAAGACCACGATCCCCTTCCACCAGCGGATCCTGGCTCATCCCCGCTTCCGCTCCGGGGACGTGTCCACGGACTTCGTCGAGCAGTTCATGGCCGAGGAGCAGGGCGCGGTCGCCGCCGCAGGGTAGCGCTCGCCGTTGAAGGAGGACACCATGGCCGGAGAGGCCGAGAACGCGCGAGAGCAGGAGAACGCGGAGCTGCGTAAGCGGCTCGACGAGGAGGTCGGGAGGCTCAACCGGCTCGTCGAGATCACGGGCCTCCTGAACTCGACGCTCAAGCTCGAGGATCTGCTCGGGCTCATCATGTCCTCGGCGACCGAGCTCCTCGACGCCGAGACCAGCTCGCTCTTCCTGCTCGACGAGACAAGCGGCGAGCTGACCGCCGAGATCGCGACGGGAGAGCCGGGCCAGGCGGTCGAGAAGCAGCGGGTGCCCGCCGGGTCCGGCATCGCCGGCTGGGTGGTGGCGAACGACGAGCCTGCCGTCGTCGACGAGCCCAAGAACGATCCGCGTTTCTACAGCGAGATCGACGAAAGCACGGGCTTCGAGACGCGCAACATGCTGGCCGTGCCGATGCGCACGAAGGAGCGTGTCATCGGCGCCATCGAGGTCATCAACCGCCATAGCGGCAGCTTCGCCGAGCGCGATCTGCAGGTGGCCTCGGCCCTGGCCAATCAGGCTGCGATCGCGATCGACAACGCGCGCCTGTATGCGCGGCTGGCCGACGCCGTCGTGACGTCGAGGCTCTCCTACCGGCTCTAGGAGGGGACCCGATGACCGCGCGACGAACGATCGTCGATCTCTGGCAGCGAGCCGGCGCCAGCGAGGACGCCACGGCCTTCCTCGTCAAGGACGAGGGCGCATGGCGCGAGGTCAGCTGGCGCTCGGCGCGCGAGCGAGTGGACGAGCTCGCCGCAGGCTTCCTCGCGCTCGGGCTCGAGCGAGGCGACAGGGTGGCGCTCGTAAGCCGTACGCGGCTCGAGTGGACGCTCTGCGACTACGCCCTCGCCTCGATGGGCGCGATCGTCGTGCCGATCTACCAGACGAGCTCGCCCGAGGAGTGCGCGTACATCGTCGCCGACTCGGGCGCGCGTGCCCTCGTCTGCGACGACGGCAAGCAGCTGGCGGGCATCCGCGGCTCCGGGACGGCGATGCCCGAGCTCGAGCACGCGATCGTCATCGACGGAACGCACGAGGACGCGATACCGCTCGATGAGATCACCGACAGGGGACGGAGGCTGCTCGGCGAGCGTCCCGACGCGGTCGCGGAGGCCCGGAACGAGGTATCCGAGTCGGACGTCCTCACGTTCATCTACACCTCGGGGACGACGGGCCATCCCAAGGGCTGCGTGCTGACGCACGGGAACTGGTTCGCCATGGCCGACTCGGTCCGGCAGGTCGCAGGCTTTCTGACGCCGGACGATGTGGTCCTGCTGTTCCTCCCCCTGGCGCACAACTTCGCGCGGCTCGTCCAGTTCGCCGGGGCGGCGATCGGGTTTCGCATCGCTTTCTGTCCCGACATCGTCCAGGTGACCCGCGCCCTGACGGAGGTTCGCCCGACCGTCCTGCCGAGCGTCCCCAGGCTCTTCGAGATGATCTACGCGAACGTGCGATCGAAGCTCGACGAGGCAACGGGGGCACGGCGGCGGCTCGTCGACTGGTCGCTCGACGTTGGGGCGCGAGCGGCCGCCAAACGACAGCAGGGCGCCCGCGTCTCACCGCTGCTCCAGGTCCAGCTGGGCATCGCCCACCGCCTCGTCTTCTCGAAGGTCACCGAGCGCCTCGGCGGACAGGTGCGCCTCGCCATATCGGGCGGAGCGCCGCTCTCGAAGGAAATCATCGAGTTCTTCGCCGGGCTCGGCCTGCTCATCCTCGAGGGCTACGGCCTCACGGAGACGACGAGCGGGTGCACGTTGAACACGCCGACGCGCTACCGCTTCGGTAGCGTCGGCCCCGCGCTCCCTGACATCGACGTGTCGATCGCGGACGACGGCGAGATCCTCGTGCGCGGCCCGACGATCTTCCAGGGCTACCACGAGAAGGACGAGGAGACCCGGGAGGTGCTCGGCGAGGACGGCTGGCTCCGAACCGGAGACATCGGCAGCATCGACACCGACGGCTTCGTCACCATCACCGACCGGAAGAAGGACCTGATCATCACGTCAGGGGGCAAGAACGTGTCCCCGCAGAACCTCGAGAACGCGCTCAAGGCCTCGGGGCTCGTCTCGCAGGCTCTGGTCGTCGGTGACAACCGGCCCTACATCGTGGCGCTCGTATGCCCCGATCGAAGCAAGCTGGGCGCAGCCGGCGCGGACGAGGACACCCGCGGGCCGATCCAGCAGGCTGTCGACGAGATCAACTCCCACTTCGGGCCGGCCGAGCAGATCAGACGCTTCGCGATCCTTCCGCGCGACTTCTCGGCCGAGGAGGGCGAGGTCACGCCGACCTTGAAGCTGCGGCGGCGGGTGTGCGAGGAGCACTTCCAGGACGAGATCGAGCGTCTCTACGGAGCCGGCAAGCGCGAGAGGGGCTGGCCGACAGGCGTCTCCGGGAAGGCCGGACGAGCCGGTGGGCTCGACGTCACGACTGCCGGCTGCGCGCGAGCGCCGGCGCACCGGCAAGGCTTCCGCTGAGGGCCGCCACGAAGCGGCTGATGCTCTGGGCGCCCTCTTCGACGTGATCGGGATTCAGCTCCGTGATCGTCAGTCCCGCCAGCCGCGGGCTCGCCAACAGGGTCTGCAGCGCTCTCATGGCGTGGTCGTAGGCAAGCCCCTCGTTGCGGCCCCAGTTCTCCGAGAGGGGCACGTCCGTGAAGTCGATGACGTCGACGTCGAAGTGCACCAGGAGCCGATCGCAGCGAGCTTCGATGAGGTCGCGCGCTCGCAGCGCGGCATTCTCCGGGCCGGTGGCGACCTCATCGACCGGGATCACCGAGATGCCTCGACGGTCGATAGCGGCGCGCTCGAAAGGCGTTGCCTGCTCGCTACCCCAGGCGAACAGGACGACCTGATCGGCCTGGAGCAGCGGGACGCGCGTGCCCACGCTGACCAGCTCCGGCACGGCTTCCTCCTCGCCCAGCATGTGGGCGAGGCCCATCCAGTCCACGGCGCCTTCCCGGACGCTGCTCGGGACGTTGAGATCGGCGTGGGTGTCGAAGTAAACGAGGCCGACTCGTTCGTCGCTTCCTGCATGTCCGGCGACCGTGCCGATGCCTATCGTGCAGTCGCCGCCGAGCACCAGCGTGACCTCGCCGGCGCCAGCGACTTCGGCCACGCGGCGGGCGGTATCGCGCACGATCTCCACGACCGTGCTCAGGTTCTGAGCGCGCCGGTTGTCACGGTCGGGGCGCCACCGCCACGTCTCCCGATCCCCGTGGTCGCGTACGACAACGCCGGCGCGGTGCAGCGACTCGACGAGGCCCGCATCTCGGAGAGCTCGGGGCGCCTGCTCTTGGCCGGGAGCGAACGCTCCCGCGCTGGTGGGAACGCCGATCAGCCCCAAGGGTCGACTCACCGTCTGCTCCTGAGCCGCGTCCGGCCGGGCGACGAATCTGCCCGAGAAGCGATCCGGGCGTGCGACGGTGTTACGAGCGCATCCACGGCAGCGCAGCTGCGACGCGCGGCAGAGCAGCCTCGGCGGCGGCCTCGCCCACATCGACGAATGCGAGACCGTCGCGGAAGCGCCGTAAGCCCACGACCGTCGTATCCTCGAAGAGCGGCGATATGACGATCTGCGCCGCCGCCGCTGCCTCGGCCCACATACGGCTCTGCTGCAGCTCCAGCGAGCGCATGATCACGTAGATGACCGAGGCGCCGCCGCTCTTCGCCGGGCCTGCCTCGAGGGTGCCGGTCGAGGGAGAGAAGCGCCCGAGGTTCACGGAGATCACGACCCCGGCGCCCATGCCGGCGGCCACGCTGCTCGGCACCGGATTCAGAATGCCGCCGTCGACGAGGGTGTAGGGGCCGATCCGCTGCGGCGGGTAGATGCCCGGTATGGCCATCGTGGCCATGAGCGCCGACCAGATGAGACCTCGGCCGAAGACGATCTCCTGGCGAGTCGGCAGGTCGACGGCAGTCACCGCAACAGGCAACTCGAGCTCCTCGAGCCGCTTCTCGCCGAAGATGTCGCGGATCAGCATCCGCATCCGTCCGCTCGAGAGGAGCGAGCTTCGCGGCAGGCCGACCCGGAAAGCCCGGGCACCCACGCGAGTCAGCGTTTCTACCTGCTCGTCTGTGTCGAGCCCGAGCCCGCGTAGCGCAGCGACGGCGCCACCGATGCTCGTGCCCGCGAGGTAGTCGATCGGCACGCCCGAACGCTCGAGCACCCGGAGGACGCCGCAGTGCGCGTACCCGCGGGCGGCGCCGCCCCCCAGCGCGATACCGACCTTCACGCCGGCGAGGTCCCGCGCCGCCCAGCCGAGCGCCCGGCCGGCCGCGCTGTCCGGCGCGAGAACGCCTTTTCTGATCCCGTCGTCGTCGGCTCGGCCGAGTGCCGGCACGTCGAGCATGCCCGCCTGATCCGGCCGGGATAGCCCAGCTGCCGTCCAGGCACGCAGCCGGAGGGGCGCATCCTCCGAGACCGCCGCCGAGCGGCCGCCGCCCGGCCCGGCGAGCTCTATTGCCCTGCACGCAGGCAGAACGGGCAGGTCTCCTCGCACCTGGACGAGCACGTGCTCGTAGATCGTGCAGAGATCCTCGATCCGCACCGCGAGCGTGTCGGCGGTGAAGCCCAGCGCGGAGCTCAGCAGCGTCAGCTCCGCGGTCGCATCCAACCGGCGGACCGCGGTATCGGCCGTGCTGGGGGCTCGGCGGGACCGCAGCTTCGGGCGCGGCTGGCTGCGCGCGAGCGCCGCCAGCTCCTCCGCGGGCGCGTCGTCCAGAACGAGCAGCAGGGTCGGCCGCTTGAGATGCCACGCCATGCTGCAGGCGAGCCCGTAGCCGAGGAGTGGGGGGGCGCCGAGATCGCGCAGGACGGTTACGCGGCCGGTGACGTCCCGGAAGGGCCTCCGGTTCGAGCGATCGAGGCGGTCCGAGAGGAGCGCCCCGACGTTGCGGTAGATGACGGGGTAGGTGGCGGCGAGCCGCTCGAAGTCGGCCTGGCTCAGGACCAGCACCTCGAGGTCCGCCATGGCGCGGACCGTGGCCGCCGCGGGCTCGCCGGTCAGGACGGACATCTCGCCGATCGTGCTCCCCGGCACGGCGGTGCCTATGCGAGCCTCGACGCCGTTGCGATCGGTCACGAAGACGTCCGCCGTGCCACGCTCGACGACGTACGTCTCGAGCGGGCTGTCTCCCTCGGCGAGGACGACCGACCCCTCCGGGAAGTGCCGGTGCTCGAGACCTTGCAGCTCGGCTTCGAGCGCCCCGGCCGGAAGCCCCGCGAAGATCGTAGGCTCCTGCATGTCGCCGGGCGACCGAGCCGATTAGGCCTTCGGCGCTGACGCGGCCGACGCGTCCTCGAGCTCGAGGTAGACGAGCGCGGTCCCGGCAGTGAGCGCCTTGAGCTCCTCGAGCGTCGGCTCGCGGTGCTCCTTGACGACGAGGTCGAGGCTCCCGGCGTTCTCGAGATCCGGGCCGAGGAGTCGCTTGTAGACGGCGGCGACCTCGTCCGGGTCCTCCTGGACCTCCGCGTGAGCTCGCCGGCGCTTGCCGTGCAGGGTGACCCCGACCGTCGCCCCGCCGCTGACCTGGTGGCGCCAGCGTCCCTGGGTGACGACGAGCATCCGCCCATCCACCTCGTGGTACTCCATCGGCAGCGTCCGCTCCTGGCCGGTGTCGCGATAGGTGACCGTGAGCAGGAGCAGGTGGTGAGGCAGCACACGGTGGAGCGGCGAGCGCAGGAGCAGCGGAAAAACCCAACCGCCCACCTTGGCCGCGATCTTCGGCGGAGGCGCCGCCGGCTCGAATGGAAGGCTCTGGGGTTCGCTCACCGTGATCTCCTCGCTTCGAACGGAGGCGCGACCGGCTGCGTAGGCCCGCCGCCGTCGGCCGATCGTACACCGTTCCCGCCCGGGGACGGCGTTCCTCTCCACGCTCGGCTCGCTGGTATGGTTCGCTGCCGGCGCCGCACGCCGCCACTGGCGCGTTCACGGTTGACGAAGGGGGCCGAGGGTGGAGACAGAGAAAGCCGGGACGTTTCTCGACTGGCGTCCCACGACCGGGTTCTGGTACACGGTCACGAAGTCCCCCAGGGTCACCGGTGAGGACGAGCTCGTGATGGTGGGCGGGCTCGCGCCGGGCCATGACGGGCCGCCTGTCCATACGCACAAGAACATGGCCGAGACGTTCGATGTCCTCGCCGGTACCCTCGACGTCTGGATCGACGGAACGTGGACGGAGCTGGGGACGGGCGAGAGCTACACCGTCCCGCCCGGCGGCTATCACGCGGCGAGGAACCATCATCCGGAGCCCGCCGAGATCGTCCACACCCACCGCCCCGCCGGGAAGATGGAGGACTTCTTCATCGTCTTCTGCGAGCTCGTACGCTCGGGCCAGGTGAAGTCTGTGCCACCGAAGGACCGGCGCTCGTTCCTCATGATGGCGATGCTGTTCGACGCCTATCGCGAGGACATCGAGCTGCTCAAGCCGCCGCCGCGGGTGTTCAGGACAGTCGCGTCCGTCGGCAAGATGATGCGCTACAAGCTCCCGCCCCCGACTATCACCTGAGTACGACTGGAGGCGACCGATGGAAACCCCGGAGCGCGTGATCATCGTCGGCGCGGGAGTGGGTGGGCTGAGTACCGCCGCCGCGCTCAAGAAGGTCGGCATCGACGTCGCCGTGTTCGATCGCCATCCGGCGCTTACCGACGTCGGTTGCGTCCAGATCTGGTCGAACGGCATGGTCGCGCTGCACGAGCTCGGCGTCTCCGAGACGATGATCGAGCGCGGCCTCGTGATGGAGGAGCAGGTCTTCCGAACGGGGAAGGGGAAGGTGATGATGCGCGCCCCCGTGCGGGAGATCGCGCGCAGCCACGGCTCGCTCCCTCCGGTCAACATCCGCCGGCTCGACATGATCAAGACCGTCTTCGAGTCGCTCGAGGAGGGTATCGTGCGCTTCGGCACGAAGTGCGTCGGCTTCGAGCAGGACGACGCAGGCGTGACGGTGCGCTTCGAGGATGGGTCGGAGGAGCGAGGCCGCGCCCTGATCGGGGCCGACGGCATCCTGTCGACGATCCGGGCGCAGCTCGGCGGTAGTCCCGCCCGAGCCTCGGGCGCTCAGGTCACTCGCGCGCTGCTGCCGTTCGAGCACCCGGCCATTCCGGCCGGTACCTTCATCCTGACGTTCGGAGGACCGAGCCGCTTCGGCCTCATCCACACGTCCCCGGACGTGCTCTGCTGGTTCGGCATTTTTCTCGCGCCTCCGGGTACCAAGGACGGCCCCGCGGGACGGAAGGCCGAGCTGCTGGAGCGCTACCGCGACTTCCCGGCGCCGATCGCAGACGTGATCGACGGCACGCCGGAGGAGACGATCTACCGTGCCGACATCTCCGACATCGTCCCCCAGGCACGCTGGGGTGAAGGACGCGTAACGCTCCTCGGCGATGCCGCACATGCCGCGACGCCGTACCTCGGTCGCGGCGCCGGCGAGGCCGTCGAGGACTCGCTCGTGGTCGCGGGCTGCCTCGGCCGGGCGGGCTCCCTGACGGACGGAAGCGCCGTCGCCGCTGCGCTGCGCGACTACGAGAGCACGCGGATGCCGGCCGCCCATCGGACGCAGAACATGGCGTGGCGCTTCGGCAAGGTCGGCGCGTGGTCGAACCCGGTCGCCTACAAGCTGCGCGACTCGCTCATGAGCACGGTCGGACGCCGGGCCATCCACAAGGCCATCCACACGGAGTTCGGCGAGCTCGGCAAGAAAGTCTCCTCGCTCGACGCCGGCATTCCGGACGCCGCTCGCTAGCGCTGCCCGGATCGGCGGGTCGGCACGGCCGAGCACCATCCCGGCGACGTCGCCGGGCGACGACATGTCGCCGGCAGGCGACGCGTCGGTGATATTCCACGCGGCCGGCGGGATAGAGAGGTAGCTGATGCGGCGATGGTTCCGATTCGCGAGGCAGGCGCTGCCGGTGCTCCCGGTCATCCTGGCCGCGTGCGCCTGCGCTGCGCAGCCGGAGGCCGATTCGGCCACGCCTCCGGCGAGCTCGGCTTCCGAGACGGCAGCCGCCGAAGCAGCGTCCATCGAGTTGGAGCAGCTACGGGGTCGGATCGTGTTCTCACACGAAGACGACATCTGGGTCATGAACGCTGACGGGAGCGAGCGAGCCCGCCTCACGACCGATCCCGCCGCGGATTTCGACCCTGCCTGGTCTCCCGACGGCCGCCGCGTCGCGTTCCGCACGCACCGTGACGGGAACGAAGAGGTCTACGTCATGAACGCCGACGGCTCGGAGCAGCGGAACGCATCGCGATCGCCGGGCGGCGACTACTCGCCCGCCTGGTCGCCCGACGGGAAGTGGATCGCCTTCATGTCGGATCGCTCCGGCAGCCCGAACGTCTGGCTGATGCGCCCGGATGGAACCGCGCCGAAGCAGCTGACCGACCTTCCCGGAATCTCGGAGTACCCGTCCTGGTCGCCCGACGGCGCCCGGCTCGCCTTCCACTGCACGTCCGGTCGGGTGCTCGAGAGCGGGGTCGGCGACTTCGAGATCTGCGTCGTCGACCGCGAAGGCTCGAACCTCGAGCAGATCACCGACGCACCCGGCGAGAGCAAGCTGCCGGCCTGGTCTCCGGACGGCGCCTGGATCGCGTTCCAGAGCGACCGGAACGGCTGGCCGAGCGGTCCCAAGCCGCCGGGGTACGACGGCGAGCGCTACGGCGAGTACGAGGTGTACGTCGTGCGGCCGGACGGCAGCGGTCTACGACGCGTCACGACGCACCCGGACGAGGACGACAGGAGCGTCGCGTGGTCGCCGGCCGGCGACTACCTGCTCGTGAGTCGCTACGGCTGCCTCGATGTGCTCTCGCCGGACGGGGCTCGCTCCACCCGGCTCACCACGGGGCTCTGTGCCGACGAGTTTCCGGACTGGGGCCCGTAGGCGCTAGAACGAGACGGCCAGCCCCGCTTCGCGCTTGGGGATCATGCGCGCCATCACGCGCTTCAGCATGCGGTCGCGGATCGCGCAGGCGATCGGATTCTTGGAGGCGCCCATCTGGGCGATCCGCCTCGAGTTGGCGACGTAGCCGTTGGCGCGCTCGATCCGCCGCGTCTCGTACGTACGCAGCGCGGTGACGGGATCCGGCTCCTCTGTCAGGCACTTCGCGAGCACCACCCCGTCCTCCATCGACTGGCACGCCCCTTGCGCCATCGTCGGCAGCATCGCGTGGGCAGCGTCGCCGACCAGCGTGACCCGTCCATCCCCCCAGCGCGTCTTGGGCTCCCGGTCGAAGATCTCGAGCCAGCGGATGTCGTCCCCCTGCGTCGCCTCGATCATGGGAACCACGGGCGCGGCGAACTTCCCGAACGTCGAGAGCATCCAGCGCTTGAGATCCTCGGCGGGCGGGCGGCCGGTCTGCGGGGCCACCTCGGATGCCGCCCAGTAGGCTCGGCCGTTGCCGACCGGCAGGAACAGGAAGGAGGTTCCCCGGCCCAGGTGCTGCCGGAACGTGTCGCGGGGAAAGGCCTCGTGCTCGAATGGGGCAACGGCCCGCAGGACCGAGTACCCACCGTAGCGGAGCTCCGTCTGGAGCTGCAGGCTGTCGGCGACGACGGAGTGGATGCCGTCGGCGCCGATCGCCACGTGGCCGCGCTCTTCTCCGCCGTCGGCGAAGCGCACGGTCACGCCGGACTCGTCCTGCGTCACCGCCGAGCACTCGCGCCCGAGCTCGATGGCATCCCCGGCAGCCTCGGCGAGGACACGCTGCAGGTCGGACCGCGGAACGGCGACGTTGGGCGCTCCGAGCCGGCGAGCCACATCGGCGACGGGCCAGCGGTGGAGCAGCTTCCCGCCGCTGCTCACGTACTCGGTCTCCTCGACCTTGTCGCCGAGCGCCTCGACCTGGTCGGCGAGGCCGAGCTCCTGCAGAGCACGCATGCCGTTCGTCCAGACGAAGAACGCCGAGCCGACCTCGCCGAGCTCCCGCGTGCGCTCGAAGACCTTCACGTCGATGCCCGCCCGGCGCAGGCCCACGGCCGCCGCCAGGCCACCGATGCCCGCGCCCACGATGATCACCCGCAGTGGCTCTTGCGACACGACGCCTCCCTCCTTCTTAGCGTGGGGCAACCCATGGTTCCCCCACGGACCCCCTCCTTGAGTGTTCCCGCGTTGCTCGCGGTAGAAGCGCAACCGGGCAAGGCCCGGCTGCGCCGCAGCCCGCGACACGGCGTAGGACACCTGTCAGCGGCACGACTCTCGCCACCATGAGGTCTAGCTCACTCGTTTGAGCACGAGGGCGGCGTTCGCGCCGGCAGCGCCGCGTGAGGCCACGAGCGCGACGTCGATGGTCGCCTCCGCCGGCTGGTTGGCGACGAGATTCACGTCGCACTCCGGGTCCTGCTCGTCGAGGTTGATCGTCGGTGGGATGGCCCCGTGCTGCATCGCGAGCAGGGCGAACGACGCGTCGATCGGGCCGGCGCCGGCGAGAGCGTTCCCCGTCATCGACTTCGGCGCGCTCACGAGCACGCTCCCGGCACGATCGCCCAGCAGCGCACGCAGCGCCCTCGCTTCGGCGCGGTCGCCGAGCGCAGTTCCGTGGCCGTCGGCGTTCACGTAGTCGATGTCGTCCGGGCCGAGGCCGGCGACCTCGAGCGCAAGCCGCATCGCCCGTGCGTACTGCACGCCGTCCTCGGCGAAGTGCTTCAGGCTCACCGCGTCGGTCGTCTGCGCGAAGCCGGCCACTTCGGCGTAGATGCGGGCACCGCGCGCCTGAGCGCGCTCGAGCTCCTCGAGCACGAGCAGCCCGCCGCCCTCCGCGATGACCACGCCCTCCCGCTCGCTGTTGAACGGACGGAAGGCCCTCGACGGATCGGCCGAGCTCCTGCAGATCAGCTCCCAGGTCGACAGCGAGGCGAGGGCGCCTTCGACGAGCGGGATCTCGAAGCCGCCCGCGATGACCACGTCCGAGTCGCCGCGCCGGACCGCGCGGTACGCGGCGCCGAGCGCGCACGTCCCGCCGGCCGCGTCGTTGACGACGGTCTTCGAGTAGCCCGTGGTGTTATGGAGGATCGAGAGCTGCCCGACCGGCGCCGACGGCAGCCACGCGATCGCCATGTACGCGGAGACGAACGAGGGCCCGCGCTGGTGTAGCCGTACCAGGTTGTCGAGGACGTAGCCGAGGCCGCCGTAGTCGGCAGCGAGGACCATCCCGATGCGCGTCCTGTCCTCCTGCTCGAGGTCGAGGGCCGCGTCGGCCAGCGCCTCGGTGCACGCCGCGAACGCGAAGTGGGTGTTCCGGTCGGTGCGGACGACGAGCTTCCGGGGCATCCACTGCTCGGCGTCGAAGCCGTCCACCTCGCCGACGACCTGTACCGGGAGATCGGGATGCGCGGCGAGCGTAGGGAGGACCGACACCGGACGTTCCGGCCATCGCGGCCGTCCAGAAGGCGTCCTTGCCGGTCCCGATCGGGGTCACGACGCCGATGCCCGTGATCGCCACTCGCCGATCGGCAGGGATCATTCGAGCGCCCCCCAACGGGACACGACGATGGACGAGTTGATGCCGCCGAACCCGCAGGCGTTCGCCATCGCGACGTCGACCTTCGCCTCACGCGCCTCGTTCGGCACATAGTCGAGGTCGCATTCGGGGTCCGGGTTCTCGTAGCTCGTCGTGGGATGGATCACCTGGTCGCGCAGCGTGAGGCAGAGCACGAGCATCTGATGGGCGCTCGCCGCCCCCTGCGTGTGCCCGATCATGCACTTGGTCGAGCTGATCGGGATCTTGGGCGCCCTGTCCCCGAACGCGAGCTTGGCGGCCCCGGTCTCGTGGCGGTCGTTGACGGGCGTCGAGGTCCCGTGCGCGTTGAGATACCCGACCTGACGCGGCTCCACGCCGGCCCGCTGCATCGCCGCCGTCATGACCACGGCGAGGGGTTCGCCGCCGGTCGGCAGAGCGGTCATGTGGTAGGCGTTCGTGTTCGTCGCCACCCCGAGCACCTCTGCGTAGATGCGCGCGCCTCGCTTCTCGGCGTGCTCGAGCTCCTCCAGCACGACCATGGCGGAGCCCTCGCCGAGCACGAAGCCGTCGCGATCCCGGTCGAAGGGCCGGCTCGCGCCCGTGGGATCCTCGTTGCGCTTGCTGACCGCGCCGAGCGTGCAGTAGCAGGAGAGGCCCATCGGCGTCACCGAGGCATCGGTCCCACCGGCGAGAGCGACGTCGCAGAAGCCGTCGCGGATCGCGTGGCGCGCCTGCTCGATCGCGTTCATGCCGGACGAGCAGGCGTCGGAGACGAGCAGGCTGGGGCCCATGAAGCCGTAGCGGATGGCGATGCTCGCGGGCGCCGCGTTCGCGAGCAGGCCGTAGTAGAACGCGGCCGGCAGCTCCTTGCCGACCATGCTCTCGGCGCCTCGATTCGTCGCCGGCTCCCAGACTCCCTCGAACGTCTCGGGAGCCGAGTTCGTGGAGCCGATGTAGACGCCGGCGCGCTCCCGGTCGATCGCCTCCGGATCGAGGTCGGCGTCGCCGACGGCCTCGATCGACGCACCGAGCGCCAGCTGCACGTGGCGGTCGAGCGTCTTCTCCTCGTCGGTCAGGCCGAACGCGGCCGGGTCGAAGCCGCGCACCTCGCAGGCGATCTGGGACGTGTACTGGCTGATGTCGAACTTCGTGATGCGCTCGGCGCCGGAGATGCCCTTGACGCAGCTGTCCCAGTAGGCCTCCACTCCGATCCCGTTCGGCGCGAGCACGCCCAGTCCGGTGACGACGACACGACGCATAACGGTCCTAGGTCACCTCCAGCTTGGCCTGGGGGCCGGCGACGATCCCGGCGTAGAAGGAGCGGATCAGGCGGTTGACCTCGTCGCCCTGGACGTAGTTCACGAAACGGCCGCCCTGGGGCACGACGTGAACGCCGCGGCAGTCCGGCAGCGCGGCTGCGAGCTCGTCCAGGTCGGCACGGCTGGCACGCGGGTCCTCGTCGGTCGTGATCAGTAGCGTGGGGGACGTGAGGCTGGCCGCCTTCCGCCGCAGGTCGTGGTAGTAGACGAGCGGCGTCACCGAGTACTTGCACACGGTGATGAAGCTCGGAATCTGCTCGTAGACGCCGTCGAGCTGCTCGTACGTGAGGCGCTGGTCGGCGCCGGAGAGAAACTTGACGACTTTGTGCCGCCAGCTGTCGTCGGTCAGCAGACGACCCTCGATAGGCAGATGGAGAAGGGCCCAGTTGAGAGCCTTCGTGACGGCGACGGGGGGGACCTTGTGGCGCATGCCGACGCCTATCATGACCAACGAGAGGCATCGGCTCGGCTCCGCATAGGCGAATTCCGAGGCGACGATGGCTCCCTCGCCGCGTCCGACGACGTGGGCTCGGTCGATCCCGAGCACGTCCAGGAGGCGCCGGAGCTCTGCAACGCGGTCGGCGATGGTCGCCGGCGCCGTGGTTGCCTCGGGACGCCGGTAGGTGATGACGCGGTGGTCGCGGCCGAAGTCGCGCAGCTGCCGAGCGTAGATGACCTCGACGTGCGCGAGGATGGGGACGTAGAGGACCGCCTCGCCCTCCCCGTGGTCGTAGATCTCGGTCTCGAAACCGTCGACCCGCCGCAGGCCCGAGTCGAGGAGCTCCCGATCCGCGTTCCATTGATCGTCGGACACGAGCGGCCCGCTTGTCGCTCTCGGACGGGCTTTGGTCTCCGCGGCCGCTTCTGGCTGCGAGGTCACCGGCTCTCCGCTCGCTGGTCCCCGGCCGGTTCCGGGTCGGGCGCCGCCACGCGGAAGAAGTCACGCAGGAGCCCGTTGATCTCGTCGGCGTGGGTGTACGTGATGAAGCGCCCGCCGTCCTCGAGCACGGTCAAGCCGTGGCAGTTGGGCAGCAGGCCGGCGAGCTCCTCCATCTCCGCCACAGGCGCGAGCGGATCGTCGTCGCGGTTGATGAGGAGGGTCGGCATGCGGAGGTCTCGCGCCCAGTCCCGCATCTCGTGGCGGCCCGTCACGGGGAGCACCGAGTACTTGTGGACGCGCATCTGGTCGGGGATGTGATCCACCATGTGGCCGATGAGGTGCGGTGGGAGCGGGCCTCCGCCCGCCGTGGCCTTGACGACCATGGCGCGGATCATCTTGTCCGGGATCACGCGCTCCATGGGCAGATGCTCGACGAGCGGGTTGAGTATGCGTTCGTTGAGCCAGTACGGCGGCACCCGATAGCGCGGCCCGAGGCAGATCGACGTCAGCGAGATGCAGCGGTCGGGATGCTCTCGGCCGAAGTTGAACGTCGGGACACCTGCGTCGCCCAGCCCGACGACGTGTGCCCGCTCGATCTCGAGGTGGTCGAGGAGAGCACGCATCTCGGCGACGCGCGCAGCGACGTAGACCGGCTTGTCGACGCTCTCGGTGCGCTCGTAGAGGACAACGCGGTTCGTGCCGGCAAAGGCCCGCAACTGCTTCGCGTACACGACCTCGAGGCCCCGGATGATCGGCACGAAGAGGATCGGCGCGCCTTCCCCGTCGTCGAAGATGCGCGTGCTCCAGGTGCCGATGGTCGCCGGCGCATAGCGGTCGAAGATGTACTGCTCGTCGGCGAGGAACTCCTCGTCGGTCACGACGGCTCGTGGCGTCCGCGCAGCGCTCGCCATTCCCAGCCCCGTCAGGCCCGGACGTCGCGGGCCAGGCGCAGGCCGATCGAGCCGACCCCCACGAAGTTGCCGTGCCGTCGCGCTGTGCGGGCGACGTCGCCCGGCCGGTTCCACGCACCCCCCCGGCAGACCCAGTCCTCCGCGCTCCAGTCGAACTTGTCCTCGTCGAAGGGGTAGCCGGGGTAGAGCGAGAACTTGTCCGCGACCCACTCCTCGGCGTTCCCGGCCATGTCGAGCGCGCCACACGGGGAGGCGCCGTTCGGGTAGATCCCGATCGGCGTCGTGGCAAGAGCCTGATCGAAGCGGTCGCCGAAGAGCCCGCTGTCCACGACGACCGAGCCAACGCGCAGCACGACGTTGTAGACGGGTCGCGCCTTCTTGTAGAGCCCCGCGAACGTGTTGCCCTCGAGCGTGTTGCAGCGCTCCGGATCGAACTCGTTGCCCCACGGGTACAACCGCCCGTCCGTGCCGCGAGCCGCCTTCTCCCACTCGGCCTCGGTCGGCAGCCGGTACGGGACGCCCGTCTCCTTGGCCAGCCACCCGGCATAGGCGACCGCGTCCTCGTGGCTGATCCGAACCACGGGATGGTTGCTCTTGCCCTCCGGATAGGTCGGGCCGGTCCACGATGCAGGCCGTGGCTGGCCCGTGGCCTCCACGAACTCCGCGTACTCCCGATTCGTCACGGGGTACTTCCCGATCTCGAACTCGGCCACCTCGACCTCGTGCTGGGGCATCTCCTTCGCGATGAAGCGGGGCTGGACCCGGGCATGCTTGTATTCCTTGATGATGCGCGGCTGGTCCTCGGCGAGTGTCCCCATGCGGAACGGCCCGCTTGCGACCCGGAGCATGACGGGCTCGTGCGACGGCACGCGGGGGTCGCCCAGGAGGCCGAGCGCGGTACCCGCCGCGCGTCGCCTGGGAAACGAGTAGGTGCCGTCGTCTTCGGCTGCCTGCGCGAGCGCGGCCGCGTAGGCGGCGTTCTCGCCACGCTCGCCGATCCGGGTCGCGGCGGCGGCGCGCGCCTTCGCATCGCCCCCGATCAGCGCCTTCCAGAGCTGCGCGTCGATCGCCTGGTCCGCGCCCTCCGGGACCGGTGCGGCGTCGGAGCCGCGCTGCTCGCTCGAGGCCGTCATTCGGGCCTGCCTTCGGCCTCGTCCATGGTGCGCAGCCGAGCTGCCAGCGTGACGAGCATGTGCTCGGCGAGCCGCGGATCCTTCCGGAGCTCGCGGAGGAAATCCCACCGGTGGAGCACCATGCAGAGCGCCTCCTCGACCGCGAAGACGGAGGCCGACCGCGGGCGCCCGTCCAGGAGTGCCAGCTCGCCGAAGAACTCACCCGGTCCGAGCTGGGCGAGCAGCCGGCCGTCGCTGCCGTCGGTCGACCCGACGCGCACCTCGACCGAGCCCTCGACGAGGAGGAACATGCCGTCCGCCTCCTCGTCGAAGTCGGCGCCCTCCTGGATGATCTCGTCGCCCTGCGGGTACGCCGCCACGCGGGCCAGCCTGGCCAACCGGGCGATCGCATCGTCGGACAGGCCTTCGAACAGCCTGGCGCCGCGGAGCAGAGCCGCCTTGTCGATCTGCCCTTCGCTGACGATCGGCTTGCTGCTCATCATGCCTCGCCGTGAGTGGACACGTGCAAGGCGAGATATTACGCGTTTGCGACCGTCCGTAGCAGTGCGCGAGCCAGGCGCAATCCGCCCTTACGCCGTTGGGCCGGACGGGATTCGGCCCCTACACGCTCTCATCGGGCATGATCGCGACCGCCCGCGTCCAGCCGGCGCTCGCCCGCTCGACGAGGACCGGAAAGCAGGCGACCGTGAACCCGCTGGCGGCCGGGAGGTCGCCGAGGTGGGCGAGCTTCTCGATCTGGCAGTACTCGCGCTCGCGACCGACGAAGTGCGCGGGCCACAGGTGGCCCGAATCCCCGTCGCGCAGGAAGTCGCTGCCCATGAACACCGGCGGTCGGTCGAGGCTCCAGGCGTCGGTGCCGATCACCATGACGCCGTGGTCGAGCAGCCACCGCGTGCTCTCCGCGCCGAGACCGCAGTAGCGCTCGAGGTACTCCGGCCGACCCCAGAGCTCGTCGGCGCCTGTCCAGATCAGGACGATGTCGTTCGGACGCAGTGTGTGGCCGGCGGCCGCGAGGGCCTGCTCCAGGTCGGCGACGGTGATCGTCGTCCCTGCAGCCTTCGCGCGGAGGTCGAGGCGGACCCCCGGCCCGAGGAACCACTCGAGCGGCAGCTGGTCGATCGTGCGCGCCGGCCGACCGGCGGTCGTCGGGCCGTAATGCCACGGGGCGTCCACGTGCGTGCCGTGATGGCTCTCCGTCCGCATCGACTCCCAGGCCATCCCGACGCCGCCGGGGAAGTCACGCTTGCGCACCCGTTTCCCCGTGACCAGCCCGCGGAGGATGCGGAGAACGGATTTCCCTCGCGAGCGCGGGTCCTGGGCGGGAGCGAGCGCGAGCAGAGAGCCGCCCCGGGAGTGGTCGTAATACTTGATCTTGGGCGGCAGCGGCTCCCCGCCGCCCGGCGAGATCGGGACGCTCAGATCGATGATCCGCGGCAGGTCTCTCCCTCCCGGGCACGTCGGGACGGCGAGAGAATACGGGAATCGGCGTCGACGAAGCCCCGGGGCCGGCAGCGACCGCCGCGGGCAGGAAGCCGTCCGGTACACATCGAGTCACGAGGAGACGTGCCGGTGCCACCGCCGGAGACAAGCCGGCCGGAGCGCCATGTGAGATACTCGGCCGGCGTCGGTAGCTCCGGCTGAGATCCAGGAGGTGGAGAATCGGCAAGCTTGCGTTCCTCTTCCCAGGACAGGGCTCGCAGAAGGTCGGCATGGGCGCCGACCTCGCGGCTGCCCGACCGGATGTCTACGACAGGTACCTCGACAGCGCGGACGAGGCGTCGGGGTTGCCCATCCGCGCCCTGTCGCTCGACGGGCCGCTCGAGTCGCTGACCGAGACGAATGCCGCTCAGCCCGCTCTGTTCGCGCTCTCGCTGGCGGTGCACGAGGTCGCGCGCGAGGCCGGGTTGCGGCCCGCCGTCGTCGCCGGCCACAGCCTCGGCGAGTACACGGCCGCCGTCGCCGCGGGCGCGCTTTCGCTCGAGGACGGGATGCGGCTCGTGAGCATGCGCGGGCGGTTGATGGCCGAGATCCAGGCGGAGCGACCCGGTGCGATGGCGGCGGTGATCGGCCTTCCCGCCGAGCGGGTGGGGGAGCTCTGCGAAGAGGCATCCGCCACCGGCTCGGTTTCCCCGGCCAACCTGAACACGCCCGTGCAGATCGTCGTCTCGGGCGAGGAGACCGCCGTCGAGCGGCTGATGGCGCTCGCCGGCGAGGCCGGTGCGGAGAAGGTGGTGCGCCTACAGGTGGGCGCCGCGTTCCACAGCGAGCTCATGAAGCCCGTGCAGGATCGCCTCGCCACCGAGATGGAGCAGGTCTCGTGGCGCGAGCCCGAGGTTCCGCTCGCGTCCAATGCCTTCGGCGGCGTCATCCGCACGGGCGACGAGGTACGTGCAGCGCTCATCGCGCAGATCGCGAGCCCGGTTCGCTGGGTCGAGTGCGTGGAGGCGCTGGCGGGCGCCGGCTGTACGACGTTCCTCGAGCTCGGCTCGGGCCGCGTCCTGACGGGCCTCGTACGGCAGATCCTCGGCAAGGACACCGACACGGCCGCCGCGGATGCACCGCAGGCGCTCGCGAGCTTCACCGAGAGCCGACCGAAGCTCGCAACCACGAGCTAGGGGCCAGATCGGATCTTGACGGCGGGACCTCGTGACGTTGTGGCAAGTCTCACAGTGACGTCTCGTCGGCGGAGGGCGGTCGTTTCGGCGTCGGCGGGCTTCGCCCGGCGACGCCTCTTCGCGAGTAACGCGTGAACAGTCGAGGCAGGGGGTCCGTGGGGAACCATGGGTTCCCCCAGGCCAGCTAGATGATCGACCGCCTGACCGATCTCGCGGATCGCCGTCGGCGGTGGGTGTTCGCCCTCGTCGTGCCGCTCGTCGCCGTCGCAGTGTTCCTCGGCGGCCCGGTCGCGGAGCTGCTCTCGGGCGGCGGCGAGAGCTTCGAAGACTCCAGCTCGGAGAGCGTCGACGCGCGGGTGCGTCTCGAGGAAGCGGCTGGGGAGAACCCGGAGGTCGGGCTGATCGCGCTCGTCGACACGAACGCCGACGTGCGCACCGACGCGGCTGCCAGGACCAAGGTCGAGGACGTGGCGCAGCAGATCGCCGGCGACGACGCAGTGACGCGGACGATCACGTTCTTCGACACGAACGCCCCCGGCTTCGTCTCGCGGGACGGGACGAAGACCTACGTGCTCGCCTCGTTCGCGCCCCTCGGCGAGGAGGCGGCGGAGGAGGCGGCGCTGCGCATCCAGGACCTCTTCGAGGACGACCCCTCGGTGACGATCGGCGGTGGGGAGATCGCCGGCGCGCAGGTCGGCGAGCAGGTCGAGAAGGATCTCGCGCGCGCTGAGCTCTTCGCGTTCCCGATTCTGTTCGCCCTCTCGTTCTTCATCTTCCGCGGGCTCGTCGCCGCGCTGCTCCCGCTCGTCTGCGGCGCCATCTCGATCGTCGTGACGCTGCTCATCCTTCGCGCCGGGAACGAGCTGACGCCGCTCTCGGTCTTCGCTCTCAACCTCGTGACCGGTCTCGGGCTCGGCCTCGCCATCGACTACAGCCTGTTCATCGTCTCGCGCTACCGGGAGGAGCTGATCCGGGTCGGCCCCGGCCGGGAGGCGCTCAGGCGGACTCTGGCAACGGCCGGGCGGACGGTGACGTACAGCGCGCTCACCGTCGCGGCCGCGCTCGCCTCGCTGCTCATCTTCCCACAGCCGTTCCTGTACTCGATGGGTATCGGCGGGGTCGCCGTGGCGTTGGTCTCCGCGGCGACGGCACTCATCGTGCTGCCGGCGATCCTGGCCGCCCTGGGCACCCGCGTGAACGCGATCGCCCCAGCGCGCTGGCGCGAGTCCGCCGAGCGCACGGCGCGCGCGGAGCACACCGGCTTCTGGTACCGGCTCTCGCAGGCCGTGATGCGCAGGCCCGGTGCGATCGCGCTCGGCACGGCGACGTTGCTCATCGTCCTCGGGCTTCCCTTCTTCAGCGTCAAGTTCACGGGCGTCGACGCGGGCGTTCTGCCGGAGTCGGCCAGCGCGCGCCAGGTGGACGACGCGCTCCGCAACGAGTTCCCGCCCCGGAGCACCTCGCCGATCTTCATCGCGGTCGACGCGCCGAGCTCGGAATCCGCTCAGGTCGAGAGCTACGCGACGACGCTCGGCGGCCTCTCCGGTGTCGCCGCGGTGGCCCCACCCGAGGATCTCGGCGGCGGCCTCTGGAAGGTCGAGGTGACCCCGGAGCAACCGGCCCTCGACGACGCATCCAAGGACCTCGTTGACGAGATCCGCGCGCAGGAGGCGCCGTTCCCGGTGGCCGTCGGGGGGGAGACGGCAAGCTTCGTCGACCAGCAGGCGAGCCTGAAGGCACACCTGCCCTGGGCGCTCCTGGTGATCGCGCTCGGCACCTTCGTTTTCCTCTTCGCCATGACCGGGTCCGTCCTCATTCCAATCAAGACGTTCATCCTCAACCTGCTCACGCTCAGCGCGGCCTTCGGGATCCTGGTGTTCGTCTTCCAGGAGGGCCGGCTCGAAGGCCTGCTCGACTACAAGAGCGCGGGGGCGCTCGACGCGACGCAGCCGATCCTCCTCTTTGCGGTCGCCTTCGCGCTCTCCACCGACTATGCCGTGTTCCTCCTGACCCGCATCAAGGAGGCGCGGGACTCGGGCATGAGCAACACCGACGCCGTGGCCGCCGGGCTCGAGCGCACCGGCCGGATCGTGACCGCCGCAGCGCTGCTCTTCTCGATCGCGGTGGGAGCCTTCTCGACCTCGGAGATCGCATTCATCAAGGAGGTCGGTATCGGCATCGCGCTCGCCGTGATCATCGACGCGACGATCGTCCGGGCCCTGCTCGTCCCCTCGCTCATGAAGCTGCTCGGCGAGTGGAACTGGTGGGCGCCGGGGCCGCTCAGGCGCCTGCACGACCGCTACGGGCTCAGCGAGGGCGAGCTGCCGCCCCCGGAGGCGGCCTGGGTCGGGTCGCCGAGCCGGATCGGGGAGTTCCTTGGCGGCGCGGCCGCATCCTCCACGGCCGAGAAGGCGTGGTTGCAGGTGACCGCCGGTCCGCTGGCCGGTCAGGCGGTCGAGGCCTCGGCCGAGCTGGTCATCGGGCGCGAGGGTACCGATTTGCTCCTCGACGACGCGCAGGTCTCGAGGCGGCACGCCGCTATTCGGCCCGTTCAGGAGGGCATCGAGGTCGAGGACCTGGGCTCGCTGAACGGCACCTGGGTGAACGGACAGCGCATCGAGCAGGCGACCCGGCTCGCGACCGGCGACGTGCTCGTCATCGGCGACACGCGGATCGAGGTCCACATACCCGAGCGAGCGGCGCCGGCACGCCCCGCGGCCACCGTGCTGCGCGAGCACGAGCTGAGGCCGGTCACCGCCCTCGTCGCCGACATCGTCGGCCCCGCCTCGCTCTGGGAGCGCCTCGCACCGGAGCGCACGCAGCAGCTCATCGACGAGTGCCTGCAGCGTCTCACGGAGGTCGCCGCGGAGCACGGCGGCATGGTGCAGCTGCATGCCCACAGCGCGATCCGCGCCTACTTCGGTGTCCCAACCCGCCGCGACGACGATCTCGACCGCACGGCCGGCGCGGCGCTGCGCATGGTCGACGAGATCGCGGCGCACGCGCGCGCCGTGGCCCAGGCGTGGAACGTCGAGACCGTCCACGTTCGCATCGGGATCGAGGGGGTCGACGCCTCGTCGGCTCATGCGGGCGGCGGGGGGGCAGCCGTCGGGAACGTGGTCGACGCGGCCGCGGCCCTGCAAGCGGGCGCCGCGCCCGACACGATCGTGGTCGGCCAGGCTGCGGCGAGCGCGCTCGGGCAGAGCTTCGAGCTGCAGCCCCTCGGCGTGCTCGCCGCGGAGGGCCCGGCGCCGCTAGAGGGCTACCGGCTCACCGGCCGCCGGCCGCCGGCTCCGGCCGGGAGCCCCACCCCGATCGCTTAGCTTGGAGCACCCAACAGATTGACTACTGCGCCGTCTGGCCACGTTGGCTGGCCCGATTCTGTGTCCTCGGTCGCGCACGTATCCTCCGGATACGCACGCTCCCTGCGTCCTTGCCTCGATCTCATCGCACCCAGCCGGGCGGGTCTCCCTCTGCTGGGCGCTCCTAGGGCAGGAGGCGGTACTGCCCGTGGTGGAAGAGCAGCGGCGGCGTGTCGGGATCGACGCCGAGCGCGACCACCTCGCCCACGAAGATGACGTGATCGCCCGCCTCGTGGCTCGCCGTCAGCCTGCAGTCCAGGTGGCAGGCGGCGCCCACGAGTATCGGCGAGCCGGTAACGGCGACGGCGTGCTCCACCTCTCGGAACGCCGCCTCGCCGCGAGGCCGATCCTTCGACGCGAAGTAGCGGGAAAGGGCCTCCTGCTCGGCGCCGAGAATGTTGACCGCGAAGACCTCGTTGCGTTCGATGCTCTCGCTGCCGGCAGTGCCGCTCATGACACACACGAGCACGAGCGGCGGGTCGAGCGACAGGGACGAGAACGCGTTCGCGGTCATCCCGTACTGCTCGCCGGGCCCGTGGGTCGTGATCACGGTCACGCCGGTCGCGAAGGCCCCCAGGGCGCGCCGGAAGTCGGCGCTGCTGAACGCCTCGGCTTGGGTCTCGTCCTCGGCCGTCGCCATCGCGACTAGGAGTCGCTCGCCCCGATCTCGCCGAGCCGCTGCTGGATCGTCCGGTCGAAGTCCTGCGTGGTGCCGAGCGACTGGGCGACGAGAGAGCGGAAGGCGTCGCGCTCCATGGCGAACAGGGTGGTCGCGGCAGTCGCCTGCACCGTCGCGGTGCGCGGCATGTCGCGCAGGATCGCCATCTCGCCGAAGAACTGGCCTCGCTCGAGTCGCGCGACGGTTCGCCGCTCGCCGGCGTCCTCGCGGACGACCTCGACCTCTCCGTCCACGACGATGAAGAACTTGTCCGCGGGAGCACCCTGCCGCACGATCACCGTGCCCGGGTCTGCCTGCACGACCTGGAGGCTCGCGCCGAGCGTGGCGCTTACCTCGCCCGGCGGCAGGTCGTGGAAGACGCTGTAGACGAGATCTCGGTGGTAGTCGAACCCGAGCGCCTGATCGGAGCCCTCGGTGCCGCTCGCGCCCTCGATGAAGCGGATCTCGGCAGGCGTGATGCGGAAGAACGAGATATTGCTCTCGCCCGATGCCGAGACCGACGCGAACTTCTGCTCGAAGAGGCCGACGACCCGGCGGATGTCGTCGGCGTTGAGGAGGACGCGCGCCTCGCCGGCTCCCTGGATGCCCTTCGTCTGCCGCCAGTCGGCCGCGTACTCGTCGATCGCGAAGGCAACCATCGAGTTCTGCTCGATGTGTCCGGCGGTCGTGGCGTCCGGTCGCGTCCAGACGTAGAGCGTCACGCCGTCGTTCACGAACGTGAGCGTCGCAGCGTGCGGAACGCCGCTCGTCGATGCGGTCGCCAACGTCAGCGTCTTCTGCTCCGTGAGGTACGTAAGTACGTGCGGCGGTACAGTCAGCGTGGCGTTCGCGGCCATCGATCCCTCCTTCGCCTGGACGGCCTGACGGTACCAGCTGGACGCCCGTGGTGGAGATCGCGGCTTCGTGCTCTCTCGTCGTGTCAGAGCGGCGATCCACCGCCGCCTGTGTGCCATACTCGGTCGGCATTCGGTCGTCGACGCGGGCGCCGTGGCGCTGCCCGAAGGGCTCGTCGGCCGGTTTCGGAGGAGGACCTCGCCAGATGGTCGATCTGCAATTGACCGGCAACCGTGGCACCGCCGGATGGCGGCCGATACCGTCGCCTGAGACCACGCTCGTGCCTCGCACGTACCTACAGGTACGCACGAGCCATGATCGCGCCCTCATGCTCGGTCTCTGCCGTCCCCGACGGCACCACAATTACCGATCAACCATCTAGTGGCAGTATCGGCGCTCGCACGGAACGCGCTGTTCGAAGGTCTGACCGAAGCCGAGCTCGACGAGCTCGCGCGCCGCATGAGCTCGCGGCAGTTCGAGCGCAACGAGCTCATCTGCCGGGCAGGCGACCCGGGCGACAGCCTGTTCGTCATCGCGGACGGGCTCGCCCACGTGGTCGGCGCCGGCGGGAGCCGCGAGTCGCCCGCGCTCGCCCGCCTGCGCCGGGGAGACGTGATCGGCGAGATGTCCCTCCTGACGGGCGAGCTGCGCTCGGCGACCGTCGTCGCGGCGATGCCGACGACAGCCCTCGAGCTGGGCCAGCGGGACTTCGCGGCGATCGTCGCACGGCAGCCGCGCATCCTCGCGAACCTGAGCCGCATCCTGAGTCATCGACTCGCCGAGACGACCGCCCGGATCGCGCAGCCGCGCGCGAGGGGGAAGCTGTCGGCCTGCTGCTCGGGTCAGCCGCCGAGCACGCTCTGCCCGGGCTGGTCGCGGCGACGAAGGCAGCGACGCCACGACCGGTCACGTCCGTCGATGCTCGCACGTCGGCCGAGGACACCCTCGGCCCGCTCGACGATCTCCTCGCCGACCACGCCACCGTGCTCGTCGTCGGCACGATCGGGCTCGACACGCCCCCGCTGCTGGTGGACTCCGTCGACCGGGTCGTCGCGCTCGTCGCGCACGCGGGCGAGCTCGAGGAGCTCGAGGCGTCGCTCGAGCGAACGGCAGGGCGTGAGCACGGGATCGAGGTGGTCGTCGTCGCCGACTCCGTGGACGAGAGCCGGCAGGCGAGCGCGCGCGCGGCCGAAGCGAGCCGATCCGTGGTCCGTGCCATCTCGTCGGGCTATCCCCTCGGCGAGCACGACAGCGCCTGGCTCGGAAGGCATCTCTCGCGGACGAAGCTCGGGCTCGCGCTCGGGGCGGGCGGAGCCAAGGGCTATGCGCACGTAGGCGCGTTGAGGGTGCTCGAACAGGCCGGGTACACGGTCGACTGCGTCGCGGGCAGCAGTATCGGGGCAGTCGTCGGCGCCTGGTATGCGCTCGGCATGAACGCGGACGAGATCGAGTCGACGATGCGGGCCGGGTTCAGCCCGGACGTCGTGGCGGCCATGTTCGAGCTGTCTATGTCCGGAGCCTCGACCGGAGTCGACAAGGTGACGCGGCTCCTTCGCGAGAGCACGGGGGAGAAGTCGTTCGCGGACCTGCTGACGCCCCTTGTCGTCATGACGGTCGACCTCAACGCCCGGCGTGCGGAACCGGTGACAAAAGGCGCGCTCTGGGATGCCCTCGTGGGCGCGATTGCCGTCGCAGGCCTTTTCCCGCCTCACGAGCGCGACGGCCAACGGCTCGTGGACGGTCACGCGCTCGTGCCGGTTCCGACCGACTCGCTCGTGGACGTTGGCGCGGACGTCACGGTCTCGGTCAACCTGATCAGCCGGGACACGCTCCCCGCCTGGCCCGGCCACGCTCCGCCTGCCAATGAGCCTCCCACCCGTCGAGCGCGGATCCTCGACGCGCTGCTCGAGCTCATGGACGTCGCCCAGCTCGACTCCAGCGAGCGCCAGGCTGCGCGCGCGGACGTCGTCGTCACGCCACGGTTCGGGCCGGGAAGCTGGCGCGACTTCCACCTCGCCGACCTGTTCCTCGAGGCTGGGCGCGACGCCGCGGAGGAGGCGCTGCCCTCGTTACGCGCGCTCGCGAGCCCCGCTCGTCGGTAGCGGCCGGTCCCCGACCGTCGGCCGGGACGAGCCCCGCTCGTCCATAGCGGCCGGTCCCCGACCGGCCGCCGGGCTCGGCCGCTCAGGCCGCCTGCTCCGGGGTGCTCCCACCGGGCTGCGAGCTCGTGTCGAGCTGCAGCCGCTCGCCCGATTGGGTACGAAGCGCCCCGAGGCGCTCGGCGACGCGGCTGAGCGCCTCGGCGTCGCCCAGCTTCTCGGCGACCTTCTGCGCTCGCAGGAACAGCTCGTCGGCGCGTGAGACGGCGTCGAGCGCGAGCGCCCGGTCTGCGGCCCGCTCGAGGTACACGAGCGCCCTGGGCAGCTCCTGGCTGCGCGAGAAGTAGTGCGCCAGGACCTCCAGGTGGTCGTCCAGCGTGCTCGCGTAGAGGCTCTCGAAGGCCGCCCCGACCGCTCCGTAGAGCTCGCGCTGGCGCGCGGGAGGCATGGTCGAGAGCGATGCCTCTCGCAGTAGCCCGTGACGGAAGATGTACTCGGGCTCCGGATAGCGACGGAGCTCGCGAATGATGTCGGCCCGCAGCAGCGCGGCGAGGTCGCCTTCCAGGTCATCGCTTCCGGCGACGTGCTGAAGGGCACGGAGGGGGAAGCTGCGCCCGACGACGGCGGCAACCTGAGCGAGCCTGCGGGCGCCGCTCGGGAGCCGGTCGATGCGCGCGAGCAACAGGCTCTCGAGGGTCGCGGTCATCACGCGCGCGCCGGTCACCGTCGGCGCCCAGGTCTGCGCCCGGCGCACCTGCGAGCCCTCCGCGAACGCGTTCACGAGCTCCTCGAGATACAGGGGGTTGCCCTCGGCGCCGTTCACGATCTGCTGCAGCTCGGTGTCCTGCAGGAACTTGCTTCCCGGCAGCCCGGAGAGGAGCTGCCAGGCGTCGTCGTCGGACAGCGGCGCGAGCGTCAGCTCGACCGAGCGGTGCGCGTAGTTCGAGAGCGCCCCGATCCGGAGCCGCCAGCCCTCCGACGCGGGGTCGGGCCGCAGCGTGGACACGACGAGCAGAGGGGTGAGGTCGACGAGCTCGAGGAGGATCTCGGCGAGCTCGCGCGCCGACGCATCGGCCCAATGCAGGTCCTCGACGGCGAGCACGACGGGGCCCTGGCGGGCCACGCTCGCGATCCACGTGCGAAACGCCCTGCGGACCTCCGCGCCCAGCTCGTGCGTGGGGAGCTGTCGCAGCCGCTCCTCGGTGTCCGGATCGAGCTTGAGGGAGAGCAGCCGGGAGAGGTAGGGGAGCACGTCGGCGTGCTCGACGCTCGGCAACAGCCCCAGCTTTGCGCGCAGCTTCGTCCGCACCGAGATCTCCGCCTCACCCTCCTCGGCGCCGACCCAGCTCCTCAGCATCTCGATGAACGGGCCGTACAGGAGCTCGGTGCCGTAGGAGAGGCAGCGGCCCTCCATCCACGTGACCCGATCCTCCGTGAGGACATGGAGCTCGCCGAGCAGGCGGGTCTTTCCGATGCCGGAGTCGCCCAGAAGGAAGACGATCTGGCCTCGCCCGGCCGTGAGGTCCTTGGCGATCGCCTCGAGGCGCGTGACCTCGGCCTCGCGACCGACAAGGGGGGTCGTGGGCGCACTCGCCTGCGTAGCCGACTGGGAGGAGACGAGGCGCCACGCCTCGACCGGCTTGACGCGACCCTTGACGCTCACCTCGCCCAGAGGCTCGAGCACGAAGCGCTGCAGCAGCGCGCGAGCCGTGGCCTCGCCGACGGCAATCGTCCCCGGGTTCGTGTAGGACTGCAGCCGCGCGGCGACGTTCGGCGTGTCGCCGAGCACGACGGCCTGCGGGTCGGCGGCCCCAACAAGGCCGACGGCGGTCTCGCCCGTATTGATCCCGACCCTGGCGCTGAAGTCCGAGATGCCCCACGCGGCCTCGACCTCCGCAGCGTACGCACGGACCACGTCGAGGATGCGCAGGCCAGCACGGGCCGCGCGCTCCGCGTCGTCCTCGTGCGCCGTGGGGACGCCGAAGAAGGCGGCGATCCCGTCACCCATGTAGGCATGGACAGTCCCGCCGAACTGCTCGACGGCGCGGCTCATGCGGCTGACGCACTCGCCGACGACCATCTTCACCTCGGCGGGCGTGAGACGCTCGCCGAGGCTTGTGGAGCCGACGATGTCCGCGAAGAGGGCGGTCACAGGACGCAGCTCGTCCTCGGCGCCGGCAGGGGCGGGCGGGCGCTCGTCCACGCGCGGCTCCGCAACCGACGGGACGATCGCAGCCGCGGCCGGCACGGCTTTGGCCTCCTCGGCGGCGCGCGGGGCGTCGCCGGGCATCGCCAGGACCGTCCGACCTTCCTCGACCGGATCGGCCAGCACCTCCATCGAGCTCGTCCCGACCGTGACGACATCGCCGGCAGCGAGCCGTTTCGTCCCCACGATGCGCTCTCCGTTCACCCAGGTGCCGTTGAGCGACCCGAGGTCCTCGATCTCGATCGAATCGTCGGCCGGGCGTACGAAAGCATGGCGTCGCGAGATGAGCGGATCCTCGATGGTGATATCCGCGTTCAGGCGCCCGACCACAAGCTGGGACTCGATCGCGAATCGACGCCCAGCCAGCGGGCCGTCCTTGACCACGAGCGACGGCACGAGGTCAGTCTAGAGGCTCGCTCTACCGCTCTGTGCCACCCCTCCGGCGGTGCATCCCGACGCCGGCCGGTCCGACCCTTGTACGGTCTCGTCGATGGACGGTAACGGAACGCCGTCGCGTTCCCGGCCGCGGCCCACACCGAGACAGCTGGCGATTGCCTGTGGGGCGTTCGTGCTTGGTGGGATCCTGGCGATCGTCGTCGACCGGGCCCTCCAGGATCAGGGGCCCATGCGCGCGCAGGAGACCGTCGTCGAGGCGCCCGTGGGAACGCTCGAGGAGAGCCCGGCGGCTCCCGTCCAGGTGCTGGCCGACCGAGTCCGGCTCCCGGCGGGCTTCGAGTCGCAGCGGTTCCACGGCGGACCGACGTTCACGTTCGTCGACGCCGGCCGCATCGAGGTCGAGATCGACGGGAAAACCACGACGTACGGCCCCGGGGCATTCTACTTCGTGCCTGGTGGACAGGTCTACAAGCTGCGGGTGCTCGACACGGCCGGGTTGGCGACCGTGCGCCTGCTCGAGCCCGGCGCGGAGGCGACGACCGAGGTGCGCTAGGGTCCGCTCGATGACCCGGCGGATCGCGATCCTCGGGACCGGCAAGATGGGGGAGGCCCTCATCGCCGGGCTGCTCTCCTCGGGCTGGCGGCGGCCCGACGAGATCGTCGCGGCCGACAGGCGACCGGAGCGGCTGGAGGAAGTGTCGACGAAGTTCGGCGCCGCGACCACCAGCTCGAACGCCGAGGCCGTCGCGGACGCCCAGATCGTGGTCTCGCGGTGAAGCCACAAGACATGGACGCGCTGCTCGCCGAGATCGGCGGGCTCCTGACCGCCGAGCAGACCGTTCTCTCGATCGCCGCTGCGATCCCCACGGCCGCGATCGAGCAGCATCTCGGCGCGGCTGTGCCCGTCGTCCGCGCGATGCCGAACACGCCCGCGACGGTGCACGAGGGCATGGCCGGGATCGCCGCCGGGCAGCATGCCGGGGACGAGCACCTCCAGCTGGCCGAGGAGCTGCTCGCACACGTCGGCCGCACCGTTCGCGTTCCCGAGTCGCACATGGACGCGGTCACGGCGGTGTCGGGGTCCGGCCCGGCCTACTTCGCCCTGCTGGCCGAGTCGATGATCGAAGCCGGGATCCTGCTCGGGCTCTCGCGCGAGATCTCGACCCAGCTCGTGGTGCAGACGATGCTCGGCACGGCCAAGCTCCTGCGTGACGGGAAGATGCACCCGGTCGAGCTCCGCGAGTCAGTTACCTCCCCCGGAGGCACGACGATCGCCGCCATCCGCGAGCTCGAGCAGGCGGGCGTGCGGGCCGCTTTCCTGAACGCGATCCAGGCGGCTATGAACCGCTCGAAGGAGCTGGCGGCGAGCTCGTGAATCCGGGCCGGGCCGGATCCGGCCCTACCGGTCGGATGCGAAGACGTCGCCGCTGCAGCCGAAGACGAGCGCGGCCGGTACCTCGCCGGGGGAGACGCCGGCGAGCGAGCGGTGACCGAGCTCGACCTCGACGCCGTCCCAGACATCGACCCCGAGCGACGTCGCACCCCCAACGGAGCCGATGGCCAGGAGATCCTCCACCGGCACGACGTTACGGCGGAGCTCCTGCCGGCGGGCGATGCCCTCGAGCTCGCGGAGCTCCTCGAGCGGGTCGATGCGAACGTTCGAGTCCGAGCCGATACACAAAGCGATGCTGCGCTCGAGAACGCGGGCGACCGGGAGGAAACCGTCTCCGAGGTTCGCCTCCGTCGTCGGGCAGACGCAGATCCGGGCCCCTGCATCCGCGAGCAGGTCGAGCTCGCCGTCCGACGCGTGCGTCGCGTGCACGATCGTCGTTCGCGGCCCGAGGCAACCGCACTCCGCGAGCAGCTCGATCGGGCGGAGGCCGTGCTCCGCCAGGCATTCCTCGATCTCGCGGGGCTGCTCGCACGCGTGGACGTGCAGCACGAGGCTTTCCCGCGCGGCGTAGGCCCCGAGCTCCCGCAGCCAGTCCGTCGGGCAGGCACGGACGGAGTGGGGGGCAAGGCCGACCGGGATCCCCGCCTCGGCGAGCCCTTCGACGGCGTCGAGGTACTCGACGACCGAGTCCTGCCGGAACCTCGGCAGCCCTCCCCGGCCGTAGGCGGCGTAGAGGAGCCGGAGCGCGACGCCCGCCTCGTCCGCCGCCTCGGCCGCTGCGTGCGCCTCTTGCAGACCGACGTAGTGGAACTCGCCGACCACTGTGAAGCCGGCTACACGCATCTCGCGATAGACGTCGGCGTACAGGCCGCGGGCCCGCTCGGGCGTCAGCCCCTCCGCCTCGGCGTACATGCCGTCGCGCCAGGCCCAGAAGTCGCCGCCTTCGGCCCGGCCGCGCAGCGAGCGCTGGAACGCGTGGCTGTGCGCGTTGACGAAGCCGGGAATGGCAAGCGTCGCCACGCCGTGAGTGTAGGGCCGGATGAGATCCGGGCCCTACAATCAGCCCATGGCGGTCGCCACGCCGTGAGTGTAGGGCCGGATGAGATCCGGGCCCTACAATCAGCCCATGGCGGTCCCGACGGTGGCGCCACCTCTGGCGCAGCTCCCGAACGCGCTCACGATCGCCCGGTTCGCGCTCATCCCGGTGTTCGTGGTTCTCGTGCTCGGGGCAGAGGACGGCCACAGCTGGCCGGCTGCCATCGTGTTCGGCATCGCGGGTATCACCGATCAGGTGGACGGCTACCTGGCGCGGCGCTGGCACGTCGAGTCGGAGTTCGGGAAGTACGCAGATCCGCTGGCCGACCGCCTCATGATCGACGCCGCGATCGTGCTGCTCTGGCTCGCCGACCGCCTGCCGCTGGCCGCCCTCGCGGTCATCCTCGTACGTGACGTGGTGCTCGTCGGCGGGTCCCGCTTCGCGACCAACCGCGGCTACGTCTTCGACGTCAGCCTGCTCGGCAAGGCGGCCACCTGGGTGCTGTACGTCTCGATCGTCTGCGTGCTCACGACGCCCGCGGGCACCGACTGGCCGCTCTGGATCTTCTGGATCGGCATCGGCATGGCCGGCGTCGCCGGCATCGAGTACGTCGTGCGGGTCCTGAGGACGACGAGGTGAAGGCCGTCGTGATGGCCGGCGGCGAGGGCACCCGCCTGCGCCCGCTGACGTCGAACCAGCCGAAGCCGATGGTGCCGATCGTCGGCCGGCCTTGCATGGAGCACATCGTCGAGCTCCTGCGGCAGCACGGGTTCGAGGACGTCGTGGTCACGCTTGCCTTCATGCCGCAGGCCGTCCGCAGCTACTTCGGCTCCGGCGAGTCGCTCGGGGTGCGAATGAGCTACTCCGTGGAGGAGACGCCGGCAGGCACGGCCGGCTCGGTCCTCCTCGCCCGAGACGAGCTCGACGACACGCTCCTCGTCATCTCGGGCGACGCGCTCTGCGACGTCGACCTCGGCGCGCTGGTGCGCTTCCACCGCGAGAAGGGCGCGTCAGCCACGATCGGCCTCGTCTCTGTCGACAACCCGCTCGAGTTCGGCATCGTCGTGACCGACGAGGACGGCCGAATCGAGCGCTTCCTCGAGAAGCCCTCGTGGGGCCAGGTGTTCTCGGACACGATCAACACCGGCATCTACGTATTGGAGGCCGAGGTGCTCCGACACGTTCCGGCCGACCGTCCGTACGACTTCTCGAAGGAGCTGTTCCCGCTGCTGCTCGAGATGGGCCGGCCGCTGTACGGCTACGTGCTGGACGGCTACTGGCAGGACATCGGCAACCTCGACCAGTACCGGCAAGCGAACTTCGACGCGTTGGACGAGCGCGTCACCCTCACCATTCCGGGACTTCGGCTGCGCGGCAACATCTGGCTCGGAGAGGGCGTCGAGCTCGCCGACCTCGGCCAGATCGAAGGCCCCGCGTACGTCGGCAACTACTGCCGGATCTCGCCGACGGCCTCGATCGGCCCGTACTCGGTGCTCGGCTCGAGCGTCACCGTGCGTGAAGGCGCGAGTGTCACCCGCTCGGTCATCGACGTGGCCACGTACCTGGGCCGGAGCAGCACCGTGGAGGGCGCGACACTCGGCCGGTCGGCCGAGCTCCGCGCGCACGCGCATGTCCGTGAAGGCGCGGCCATCGGCGACGAGTGCACCATCGGCCAGGAGAGCGTCGTGCTCCCCGGCGTGCGGATCTACCCGTTCAAGGAGGTCGAGTCCGGCACCATCGTCGACCGAAACCTCGTATGGGAATCGCGAGTCGCGGCCGGGGGCGGTAACGCCGCGCGGCTGCGGGGGCTCGTCAACGTCGACCTCACTCCCGAAGCGGCGTTGCGTCTCGGAATGGCACTCGGCACGGCGATGCAGCGCGGCAATCGCGTGGCCGCGAGCGCCGCCGCCCAGCCGGCGTGCCGGCTCATCAAGCGGGCACTGCTCGCGGGCATTCTCTCGACGGGAGTCCACGTCGACGATCTGCGGGTGATGCCGGCGCCCGTGAATCGCCACCTCCTGAAGACGCAGGGCTACGCGGCCGGCGTCCACGTCCGCACGAGCGAGTCCGACCCGGAGGCAGTCCAGATCGACGTCTTCGAGCACCCGGGCATCCAGGCGGGCCCGGCGCTCGAGAAGGAGATCGAGAAACATGCGTCGCGACAGGAGTTCCGACGCGCCTCGTACGCCGACCTCGGGGAGCTTGCCTATCCGGCGCGTGCCGCCGAGAGCTACGCGGAAGACCTCGTCCGCACGCTCGACGTGGCTGCCATCCGAGCGCGCCGCTTCCGCATCGCGGTGGACTACACCTACTCGTCGGCCTCCATCATCCTGCCACTCGTCCTCGGCGCCCTCGACGTCGAGAAGATCGCCGCGCACGGCTACGTGGCCGGCCGGCCGCCCGCCGCTGTCGGCGCGGGCGAGTCGGTCGAGGCGACGAAACGCCTCGTCACCGCTGCCGGCGCCGACTTCGGAGTCGTCATGGATCAAGCGGCCGAGCGGATCTCCCTCGTCGACGAACAGGGGCGAGAGGTGCCGCTCGAGCAGGAGCTGCTCCTCTTCGTGTCCCTGCTCTCGAGCAACGGCGCGACCGGAACGCTCGCGGTGCCGGTGAACGCGACGAACCTGATCGACACGCTCGTCGAGGGAAGCGGGGTGACGGTGCGCAGGACGCAGGTGTCGCTCGCGGCCCTGACGAAGGCTGCGTCGGAGCCCGGGACGATCTTCGCGGGCGCGGTCAGGGGCGGCTTCGTATTCCCGGCCTTCCTGCCCGCCTACGACGCCATCGCAAGCCTGTGCTACCTCCTGCAGCTGCTCGCGCCGGTGGAGCAGCCCCTCTCGGCTCTCGTCGACGCGCTCCCGCGGCCTGCGGTCGTCCATCGGGAGGTTCGCTGCCCGTTCGCGCTCAAGGGAGCGGTGATGCGGCTGCTGACCGAGCGGATGAAGGAGCGCGAGACCGACACGCTCGACGGCATCAAGGTGGTCGACGAGGAGGGCTGGTCGCAGGTCATCCCCGACCCGGAGGAGCCGCTCGTCCACGTCTACGCCGAGGGCCGTACGGCGCGCGACGGCGAGCGGCTCGCGACGGAGCTCCAGGCACTGGTCGAGGACATCATCGGCAGGGAACGGACGGTCACCTAGCGCGGTGCGGCGCCCGGCGCGAAGCCGAAACCCTCAAGTGGAGGTTGAAGGATTTCGGCCCTCTTGCTCTAATGCAGGTAGCACACAGGTTCCCACCCGACCCTGGAGGCCACGTGGAAGCTCTTCCCGACCTCGCGACACTGTCCGACAGCGATCTTCGCGACCTGATCCGCAAGCTGCTCGAGGAAGAGCGGGACATCTCCTATCAGCGCCGCATCCTGCACGGGAAGATCGACATCCTGCGCGCCGAGCTCGTGGCCAGGCTGCAGAACCAGGTCGGGCGGGGGGAGAGCCCGCTTGCCGAGGTCGACCTCGACCGGCTGACCGCGATTCTCGCCGTCAAGGCGCCGCCGCAGATCTCGGAGGAGGAGCTGAAGGATCCGGATGCGTGAGCGCCGGGTAGGCACGCGGGAACGTTCGTCTTAGTGCCGTGACGCACGTTCACTGCCCGGAGTGCGGCTTCCAGAACCTCGAAGCCGCGCAGTACTGCGAGAAGTGCGGCGCCCTGCTCATTCCCGACGACGCGTCCGGTGGAGAGACGACGCTTTCCATCTCGCCGGGCCAGGACGACGAGTCCCGGCCGTCTATCGTGCCGGCCGAGGGGATGGCGATCATCGTCCGCTCGGGCGGCGGGCGGGCGGGCGAGGCCTACGTGCTCGAGCGCGATCGACTGACGATCGGACGCTCGCCGGAGGCCGACGTCTTCCTCGACGACGTCACCGTCTCACGCCGTCACGCAGTGCTGTCGCGCCAGGGAGCCGGATTCTCCATCGAGGATCTCGGCAGCCTGAACGGCACGTTCGTCAACCGCCGCCGGGTCGACTCCCAGCGGCTCGAAGACGGTGACGAGGTACAGATAGGCAAGTACAAGCTCACCTTTCTGGAGCGCTAGCTCAGACCATGAACGCCGTCTCGGAGCGCGCCGCCCGGCCCCTCACGATCGGGGCGGTCTGCAGGGAGCTGAAAGAGGAGTTCCCGGACGTCTCGATCTCGAAGATCCGGTACCTCGAGGATCAGGGTCTGCTCGTGCTCCGCCGGACGCACGGCGGCTACCGGCTCTTCTCGGAGGACGACGTCGAGCGGCTGCGCACGATCCTCCGGCTTCAGCGGGACGAGTTCCTGCCCCTTCGCGTCATCCGGGAGGAGCTGACGGTGCCCGGCAGGGGCAAGCGAGACCGCCGCCGCGGAACGCAGGCCGGAATCCGATCGCGGCTGGACGTCCCCATGCTTACGTTCGAGGAGCTTTGCGAGCGCGCCGGCGCGGACCCGGCTTTCGTGCGCGAGCTCGGCGACTACGGCATCCTCGAGGCCGATGAGGCCGGCTACCCGGAGACGGACGCCGCGATCGTCGCGCTCTGCGCGCGGCTCGCGCGCTACGGGGTAGCTCCGCGCAACCTACGCGCGATCCGGACCGGCATCGACCGGGAGGCCGCGCTCATCGAGGCCATCGTGGCGCCGGCGCTCAGGTCGCGCAACCCGGAGCGCCGCCACGGCGGGCTCGAGGAGCTCGAGACGCTGGCGGTCCTGACGCTCGAGCTCTCGCAGGCGCTCTTCTGGCGATCGCTCCGCGGCGTGGTCGCCCGCGCGTGAGCGACGCTCAGGACCTCACCGCGCTGATTCGCGACGTCCCGGACTTCCCCCGGCCGGGAATCGTGTTCAAGGACATCATGCCGCTGCTCGCGGATGCGCAGGGTCTCCGTCAAGCGGTCGACGAGCTCGCCCGCTTCGCCGCGCCGCGCCGCCCGGAGCTCGTGCTCGGCGCCGAGGCCCGGGGCTTCATCCTCGGGGGCGCCCTCGCCTATGCGCTCGGGAGCGGCTTCGCGACGGCGCGCAAGCCCGGCAAGCTCCCGTGGCGCACGGTCTCCGTCGAGTACGCGCTCGAGTACGGCACGGACTCGCTCGAGGTGCACGAGGACGCGATCCGACCGGGGATGCGGGTGCTGGTCCATGACGACGTCCTCGCAACGGGGGGTACTGCCCGCGCGAAGGTCGAACTGATCGAGAAGCTCGGCGGCGTCGTGGTCGGCCTGGCGTTTCTCGTCGAGCTCGTATTCCTGGGCGGGCGGGCCAAGCTCGGCGGCCAGGACGTCTGCTCGCTCGTTCAGTATCACTGAGACGAGGGAGACGTACGCTCAAGTGACCGTCCGCACGAACGATCATACTGGTGGATGGTGTACGACCGGTTGACGGCGCGGTACTCGTTCTCGTGCCCCCGGAGGAGGGAGGAGGTCCACGTGCGGCTGTCGCGCTTCCGCCGTGTGCAGCGCTTGCCGGGGCCGGCCCATCCCGCCGTCTACGACGTCGCGTTCTCCTGCCGCTGCGGCGACGAGCACGACGGCCTCGTCACGCACGATGAGCTCGACTGGGCCCCCGTCGGCGGGGACGACCCGGCCTTCTTCAACGTGATGACGGGTCGCCTCGACTCAACATCCGCCGAGCTCGCCGAGCAGGCGGCGAGCAACATCAAGCGCGGACGCTGGCCCTGGTGTTTCTTCTGCTACTCGGAGGAGCGGCCACAGCCGGTGTACCCGTCCGCGTTCCGCCTGGTGGCGCCCCAGGACGGCCGCATCGTCCTCGCCGCCCGCTGCTCGGCCTGTGGGCGCACGTCCGCGAACGTCGTCTCGGCCGAGCACCTCGACATTCCGTTCTACTCCGACCGCGAGATCGACGTCGTCGAGCGGGTCTTCCCGACGGAGCTCGGTATCGGCGCGCTCGCGGAGGCACTCGGTGCGGTCGAGCTCGAGACCGGCTCCCGCCGGCTGGTCGCCTGACCGGAAGGACCACCCGCGCCAGGGATCGAGCCTCCGAGCCGCGCGTGCCGATCTCTGGGGCATGGAACCAAGCCTCCGGGCTGGGCGGGCCGATCTCCGGGCGAGGGCAACAGCGCCCGCGCGTGACTCCGTCGGGCGCGGCTCCGCCCTCCTGCTCGACCACTGCGATCGCCTCGACCGGCTGATAGCTGGCGAGCGTCCTTCGAGCCGCGAGCGCCTGGAGGCCCTGATCGGTCCGGAGCTCGCCGGAAGTCTCATCCGTGCGCTCTCCGGGGATCACCGCCTCGTCAGGCCCCGCTGGGCGGACGCCCTGCGCGACGCGGTGAAGCGAGGCTAGTGCCGCCGCGGACGGGGGGGAGCGCCTTCACCGAACAGGCGTACCGCGATGAAGATCACGATCGCGCTGAGGATCGACGTGACGATCGACGTGCCCAGCGAGATCGAGATCGCGAGCATCCCGAGGAAGACGTAGAGGCCGAGCCCGACCGCCCAGAGCAACGCCTGCGTTCCAGGGCTGATGGCCGGGGAGCGGGGGAGGTGCATCGGCCGAACACTAGACGATTGATCTGCAATTGACCGGCAACCGTGGCACCGCCGGATGGCGGCCGATACCGTCGCCTGAGGCCACGCTCGTGGCTCGCACGTACCTACAGGTACGCACGAGCCAGGATCGCACCCTCATGCTCGGTCTCTGCCGTCCCCGACGCCACCACAACTGCCGATCAATCATCTAGAGCACCGCGCGGCCGGAAAAGGCCCGGACCAGAGGTTCGCCGAGCCGGTAACGCTTTCGTCCACTCCACCGGCCAGCTATCCGCTGCCGCGTACCTTCTGCCCGGTGAGGATTCGACCTACTCGCGTCCCGTGCTCGGCGCAGTGGGAACCCTAGAATAGGGAAGCTTGGAAATCAAGCAGCCTGACGAGAGAAAGCTCGCAAATTGCATGAGTTCTATTTTGCACAGAATTTTCCACAGATATTCGGGATAACCTGTGGGTAGCTGTGGAGAAGATGCGTCTCAGCAGAGGGCGCCGTCGGTGTACACGGCGCCGGCGTTCCACAGCATGAAGCCCCGGCTGCCGGCACGGTCCGCGGCCGACACCTGCTCCTCGATGTCGGAGAGCGAGTAGCCGCCCCAGTCCTGCAACCACGGGACCACCGTGGCCTTCCGGTCGGCGAGCCTCGCCTGGTAGTCGAGCAGCGCGAAGCTCACCGTGCGGCCGGGCTCGTCGTTCGGACTCGCGATGTCGTACTCGCCGGGGTTGAAGTGGGAGGGGTAGACCATGGGGTAGATCGCGTCGAGGTGCTTGCCGAGCAGGCGGGGCCTCTGTCCGATACCGAGGTCACGCGTCGCGGCGAGCCCGAAGAGAGCCGCCGAGACGCGAACGCCGAGCGGCCTCAGCCTGTCGGTCGCGTACTCGACGAAATCGGCGATGACCTGCCACTTCGGAGCGCTCGAGCGGTCGGGGTAGACGGCGGCGGCGGCACCGTCGGTGGGGAACCGGACGTAGTCGAACATGATCTCGTCGAATCCGGCCCGCGCGGCGGCTTCGGCCACGTCGACGTTGTAGTCCCAGACGCGGCGGTCGTACGGGTTCGTCCAGCCGAGGCCCGCTGTCGTCGTCCAGACCTCGCCTGAGGGCGTCTGAATCGCCATGTCCGGCCGTCCGGCCGCCAGGCGCGGGTCCTGGAACACGACCACCCGGCCGACGAGGTAGAGCTCTGCGGCATGCGCCTTCTGGGCGACGGCGCGCGGGTTGTAGTAGCTCTGCGCCGCGCCGACCTGGCGCGCGAGCGGCACGTCGGGCCGGGTGAAGCCGACCTCGCCGTTCTCGTCCTTGACGTCGAGCTCGATCGTGTTCAGGCAGGAGTCCTTGAGCGCGATGTACTCGTCGAGCTTGCCGTCGATCGACGCGAGCGCCGCGGTGACGTGAACGCCGCGGATCTCGGCGGGAACCGCGGAGACGGGTGCCGGGGGCGGCTCCGCGCCTGCGGTCGCCGGCGGCGCCGGCGGCGGCGCGGCGGAGTCGTGGCCGGAGATGAAGCGTGCGTTGAGGGCGAGCGCGACGATGCCCCCGACGAGGCACGCGAGGACGATCAGACCGCGGATGCGCCGGCGACGCCGCGAACGGCGCCGGCGCTCGCGAAACTGCTCGCTCGGGTCGACGCGACCCGGAAAGACGGGCGGATCGTTGTACACCGAGACCCTGCACGGTACGGCCTGGGACCGCTTTTCGCAAGCGTTGTGGAAAACCCCGGCCTGTGGATACACGACCGGGCGGGGCAGGGCCGTCCGGGACGTCGATCCTCGGCCCGCCCAACTTGACATAACGCGCCTTATCGTGCGTGACAGGCCGGTCTTCGGCGGGGGTGGAAATCCGCTGCCAGCCTGCTAAGGTGAGTGCTGCGACTGGGAGCGAGCGCCTCTCGGGCTGCGGTGCCCGAAGCGCGGCGCTGGCACGGCATCGTTCGGGAGAAAAGAGGGAACCAAACCCCCATGGCTGAAGACACGACCGTACAGTTCCCGCACACCGAAGAGCTCGCGCAGCTCATCGAGGCCGCCGAGACGAGCGGAATCCTCGAGCACGCAGAGCTGATGGAGGCCGTGGAGCAGCTCGAGTTCGAGCCGCAAGACCTGGAAGGGCTCCTGCGGGAGCTGGAAGACCGCGGAATCGAGATCGTCGATCGCCGCACGCCGGCGGAGCCGGTCCCCGAGACGACCTCCACGAAGCCGACGCAGGATCCGTTCGAGGCAGCCGTCGAGACCACGACCGACGCGTTGCAGCTCTTCTTGCGGGAGATCGGACGCCACCCGCTGCTCACCGCTGCGGACGAGGTCGAGCTCGCCAAGCGGATCGAGAAGGGCGACATGGCCGCGAAGCAGAAGATGATCGAGTCGAATCTGCGGCTGGTCGTGTCGATCGCCAAGAACTACCGCAACCAGGGGCTTCCGTTCCTCGATCTCATCCAGGAGGGCATGTTCGGGCTCATCCGCGCGGTCGAGAAGTTCGAGTGGCAGCGCGGGCTCAAGTTCTCGACCTATGCGACGTGGTGGATCCGCCAGGCCGTGCAGCGCGCGGTGGCGGACAAGGCGCGGACGATCCGCATGCCGGTCCACGTCGTCGAGCGCATGCAGAAGATGCACCAGGCCGAGCGGCGCCTCTGGATGCAGCTCGCCCGCGAGCCGACGCTCGAGGAGATCGCCGAGGAGGCGGGGCTCCCGCTTCAGCAGGCCACCGAGGTGCGGGCCGCGGCTCGAACCTCGACGAGCCTCGACCAGCCGATCGGCGAGGACGAGGACGCCGTCTTCGGCGACCTCGTGCCCGGCGACGGCCCGCTTCCCGAGGAGGAGGCGGAGCGGCGCCTGCGCAACGAGGCGCTCGAGCGAGCGCTCGAGGCTCTGCCGGCCCGCGACCGGCGGGTGCTCGAGCTTCGCTACGGGTTGCGGGGCTGCGAGCCCCATACGCTCGAGCAGATCGGCAAGCGCCTCGGCATGACACGGGAGCGTGTCCGCCAGATCGAGGTGGAGTCGCTCAACCGGCTCGCCTCGCTGCGCGAGATCGAAGGCGTCTCGAGCCGGTAGCCCCGCGCGGGCTCGCCCTACCCTGCGCCTCAGGCGACCCGGGCGGCCGTCGGCGCTCCTAGGGCGCTTCCGTCGAAGAGCCGCTCCGCGGCCCCGCCCATGCGCCGGCGGGCGAGCTCGAAGGCCTGGTCGAGGTACGGCGGCCGCGTGGCGCGGTGCCCGTCCGAGCCGACCAGCGCCGCGACGCCGCTCTCCAGCAGCTCCCACGCCAGGCGCTCGGAGACCGGCCCGTGGCGCCCGAGCAGGCTCGTTGCGTTCACCTGCAGGAGCCGACCGGGCACGGCGATCTCCGTGGCTCGAGCCGGATCCTCGAGAACCACCTCGGCCCGCTCCGGGTGGGCGATTATGAGCCGGAAGCCCTCGCGCTCCGCTTTCTCGCAGACGGCGGCGAAGAGACGCAGTCCGCCGGTGAACGGCACCTCGACGAGCAGCGTCGCAGGATCGATGCCACCGAGGGCGTACCGTTCCAGGCCCTCGTCCAGGAGCGCCTCTGCCGGTGTCAGCTCGAAACCGAGCCCGAGCGTCAGGCCAAACGCGACCGTCTCTTGCGCCATGGCGTCGTGTGCCCGGCGGACGGCCTCCTCGCGCTCGGAGGACAGCCCGTCGAACGGCCAAACGTGCGGCGTCGCGTAGAGGACGCGGGTGCCGCGGCGCGCGGCCTCGCGGCAGAGCTCGAGACCCTCCTCGACCGTGGCCACCCCGTCGTCGCCGGAGGGCACCACGTGGCTATGGACGTCGACGAACGGCACGGCCTCCACCGTACCCGCCGCCGGCGGTGGTGGGCGGAAGTCCAGTCAGACGCGGCCGGCCGACCCACGCCGGGGTTCCAGCTGCTACTCGGCGCGCAGGTAGAGCCGGAGCGCGGGCGCGTGTGCCTGCAGGTCGCGGAATGCGTTCGCTTCGAGCTGGCGAATGCGCTCGCGGGTGACGCCGAGCAGCCCTCCGACCTCCTCGAGCGATCGCGAGCGATCGCCGGTGAGGCCGTAGCGGAGCTCGAGCACATGACGCATGCGCGGGTTCAGCTTCCCGAGCGCTTCCACGATCTCCGCCTCTCGCAGCCGATCGGCCGTGAGCGCTTCGGGCTGGTCCGCGTTCGCGTCCTCGATCAGATCGCTGTACATGGAGTCGCCGTCGCCGACCGGCGTCTCGAGACTGACGGGATCCTCGACGAGCTCGAACAGCTCGACGACGCGCTTCGACTCGAAACCGGCCTCAGCGGCGATTTCCGCGATCAGGGGGTCGCGGCCGAGCTTCTGCGTCAGGACGCGCCTCGCTCGTGTGACGCGCCGAACCTGGTCGACGACGTGAACGGGCAGGCGGATGGTCCTCCCCTGGTCGGCGATCGCACGCGAGACGGCCTGCCGGATCCACCAGGTCGCGTAGGTCGAGAGCTTGAAGCCACGACTGCCGTCGAACTTCTCGACCGCCCGGATGAGCCCGAGATTTCCCTCCTGGATGAGATCCAGGAGCGGGACGCCGGAGTTCGTGTAGTTGCGGGCGATCGACATGACCAACCGGAGGTTGGATTCGATCAGACGGCGCTTCGCGATCTCGTCGCCGAGATCCTTCCGGCGCGCGAGCTCGCGCTCCTCGGCCGCCGTGAGCAGCCGCCCATCGCCGATCTGGCGCACGTACAGCTTGAGCGGGTCCTGCGTCTCGGGTGCGGGCGCCTGCTCGGCCTGCTCGGCCGCGTCAGCACTGTCTTCGTCGGCGGCGCCGGCGGACTCCGCGTCGGTCTCGTGCTGTTCCTCTTCCACGTCCTCTGAAACCTGCTCACCCGTGGATTCCTTACGGACGAGCTCGAGCGGACGAGCCTCCGGCTCGTCCTCGTCGTGCCGAAGCTCGGGTAGAGGACCGTGCCCCACGAAAACAGCATCGGCATCGAGCGCCGGCCACTTGAGGCCGCCCGAGGGATCCTGACTCGTGTCAGCCGCCGGGCTGCACGGCGCCGTCGATCGCAACCGAGGCGCCCTGCTGGACAAGCCGGTCGCGGAGGAGAAACTGGAACGTGGGCCACGCCCCGGCGCCGCCGCCCAGCATGCGGTAGACCTGCCACTCCGTGAGCATCGCGGCGTCCCGGTTCCGCGCGGCCTTCCAGTCGACGAAGCGCGGTAGCCGCCCGAGCTCGAGCGCCAGCGCCGCCCCTTGCACGATCGCGCGCTCGAGCCTCTCCTCCCCCACCGGAACGTCGAATCCGGCCTCTCGCAGCGCCTCGGCGAACGAGCCGAACGTATGCCAGTAGAGCGATTTCGACGGCATGCGTTTGCGCTGCGCGTCCAGGTCCGCCGCTCTTGGCACGCGCCCGAGCTCCTCACCGAGCTCTCGCAGCAGCCGCAGCAGATCGTCGCGGGTCGTGAAGCGTCGGGGCACGAGCCCGGCGCGGCGCTTTGCCTCGTTCCAGCTTCCGAAGCGCTCCACCATCGTCTGCGGGTGCACGCTCGCCGCCGGGTCGGCCTCGAACTCCCGCATCGTCGGCGAGCGTCCCAGCCGGCGGGCGCTCGCCTTCAGCGCGGCAAGGAGCTGCTCGTCCGAGTACCGCCGCCGCAGCCCCTGACGGAACGCGGCCAGCGCGTTCTCGTCGACACGAGGCGGAGCCGGCGGACGTCGTTTGCGACCCATCGCTGCAAGTAGAATAGATCATGATGGAGTACGTGCAAAAAGGCCCTCGCACGCAAGCCGTCGCCGCGCCGGCGGTGCCGTGCGCTTACGAGCCGTAACCCAGCTCGGCGAGCAGGTCGCCGGCCTCGGCGTCGACCTCAGCCAGCTGGGCTGACGTGAGGTCTCGCTCGAACCGGCCCACCGAGTCGTGGCGGACGCCGGCGAGAGCGGCCCGGAGCGGCAATGCATCCGTACCGAGAGCGCTCCCGAGCTCGTCCGCCACGGCGTCGGGGGTCGTCGCGAGCCGCTCGTAGCGCACGTCGTGGACGGGGCCGGCCCGGGCGCTCTCGACGTAGCGGCGCCACGCCCAGGCGGCGCGCCGCACGTCGCTCGCACGCTCGAACTCCTCTCGCCTCTCGGGCTCGACCCAGAAACGCGCGTGTGGCCCGAACGCCTGACCCGCGTCGTCGGCGCCCTGCCGGCCGGCGCTGAGCCAGCCGCGCTCGAGCAGGGAGCACACGACGTCCCGGCCGTCGCGAACGAGATGCAGGGTCACGGCGTCCGGAAAGGCCAGGGGCAGCGCGTGCGCGACGAACGCCGCCTCCGGCGTCTGCTCGACTGCCCGGAGCCTTCCGACGAGCCCGAGCCGCCGGGTGGTGGTGAGCAGCCGTCGGATGCGGGCCGCCGCCTCCTCCGCGGCGAGCTTCGAGAGGTCGGGGATCGCCGCCTTGAAGGCCGCCACCTCGCCGAGATCCACGAATCCCGGGCATGCGCCGATGGATCCCGCCAGAAACGTCGTTCCGGAGCGCGGGCAACCGGCGACGAAGACGATTCGCTGATCGAGCGGCTCCGCGAGAGCGCGGGCAGAGAGCGGACGCCGTCGTAGGACGTGTCGGGCGGTGCGAAGCTGGAGGCCGAGCGAGCGGAACGGGCCGGTCACGCCGATATCGTGTCAAGCGGATGCGCGTCCTGTGCGGCCACCTCTACCCCGACTATCTGAACATCTACGCCGATCGCGGCAACATCGCCGTGCTCGAGCGGCGCGCGGCGTGGCGAGGCATCGAGCTCGACGTCGTCCCGGTCGGGCTCGACGAGGCGATCCCACCGGATGTCGACCTGCTCTATGTCGGCGGCGGACAGGATCGCGAGCAGGCGCTCGTAGCGGGCGACCTCGCCGCCCGTGGACGGGAGCTGACCGAGCTGGTCGCGGCGGGCACCGCCCTGCTCGCCGTCTGCGGCGGCTACCAGCTCCTTGGCCGCTTCTACCGCGACCGCGCCGGCGCCGAGCTGCCCGGGGCGGGCGTGCTGCCGCTGTGGACCGAGGCGGGAGATCGGCGTATGATCGGCGACATCCTGCTCGAGTGCGAGCTCCCCGGCGCGGGCCGCCGGACGCTCGCAGGGTTCGAGAATCACGGCGGGCGCACCTATCTCGAGGAGGGCGCCGAGCCCCTCGGTCGAGTGGCGTCCGGGTTCGGCAACAACGGCGAGGATGGCGTGGAAGGCTGCCGCCTGGGCTCTGCGCTCGGCACCTATCTCCACGGCCCACTACTGCCGCGCAACCCGTGGCTCGCCGACTGGCTGCTCGGTCAGGCGCTCGCCCACCGGCTCGGCGAGACGCCCGACCTCGAGCCGCTCCCGGATGAGCTCGAGAGCCGGGCCCACGAGGTCGCAGCCGGACGGGCACGAGCCCGCGGCGGGCGCTACGCCTGAGCCGCGCCCCGGCTCAAGATCGGGGTCAAGTCTTGCATTCGAACATAAGCGCGACAACGGCTCCGACGCTTATGCTTTTATGCAAGACTTGACCCCCGGTCGTGACCCCCGGTCGCGGCTCTAGGGCGCCCAGAGCGCGCCGAGGTAGACCACCGGGTCGCCGGGCTGCCAGCGGGTGAGGAAGCGCTGGATCGGCGGGTGGAGCGAGACCTCCGCCAGCTCCTCGAGCTCGAAGAGCCGGTGGCCGCGGACGGCCACGTCGCTCGAGGAGACACGTTCGAGCGACCGGTCGCCGAGGTAGCCGGCGAAGATGATGTGGACGACGTGCCGAGCCTTCTCGGCATCGGCCGGACTGATCGACTCGCAGACGGCGATCGGCCCCTCGAGCGGGAAGTCGTGCGCGAGCCCGACTTCCTCTGCGAGCTCCCGCCTCAGCGCGCTCACGAGCGTCTCGCCGCCGTGAACGCCGCCACCGGGGAGGAGCCAGTGCTCGCGGCCACCCTTCTCGTGCCGGCAAAGCAGGATCTTGCCGCCCCGGGCGAGCAATGCCGAGACGCGAATCCTCGGCTCGATCACGTCGTGGGTGAGGATCCGAAGCCGCGTACGCCGCGCTCGCTCTCGTCGAGCTCGTCCACCTCGACAACCTCGAGCTCGGGAACCGGCAGCACCACGAGCTGCGCGATGCGCTCGCCCGGCATGGCCACGAACGTCTCCCGCAGATCGGTGTTGAGGAGCACCACCTTCACCTCGCCGCGGTAGCCCGCGTCGATGAGGCCCGGCGAGTTGACCACCGCGATGCCGTGGCGGGCCGCCAGCCCGGAACGGGGCTGGACGAATCCAGCGAAGCCGTCGGGGATCTCGACGGCCAGCCCGGTCGGCACGACGGCGCGCTCGCCGGGCCCGAGCTCGACGCGCTCGCACGCAGCGAGATCCACGCCGGCGTCGCCCTGGTAGGCGCGCCCGGGAAGCGTCGCCTGGGGACGCAGCCGCCTCACCCGGAGCTCGATCACCCGCGCACGCGTGCTGAGGAGGGTGCGTCGGCGATGAGATAGGGAGCGAAGCGCGACAGATTCGCCCGTGGCAGGCGGGCGACAATGAGAACGCCGTCGGCCCGGTCGGAGCGCTCGTCGATGGGGGCGCCGAGCGCATACAACTCTGCCAGGCGAGCTCCCTCGCCGTGCGGAATGAGCAGCCGGACAGGCTCGAAGCGCTCGGCGAAGCGCTCCGCGATCCGCTCCCTGAGCCGGTCGAGCCCCTCGCCGGTCCGCGCCGAGACCTGGACGGCGTCCGGGTAGCGGTTGTGCAGCCGCCGTCTCGCGAGTGGGCTGACGGCGTCGATCTTGTTCATGACGAGCTCGACCGGCAGCTCCCCCGCTCCGATCTCCGCGAGCACGTCCTCGACCGCGGCCACCTGCTCCGCCAGACGCTGCTCGGGGGCCGACCCGTCGGCCACGTGCAGGACGAGGTCGGCGCCGCGCGTCTCCTCGAGCGTCGCACGGAAGCCCTCGACGAGCTGTGTAGGCAGGCGCCGGATGAAGCCCACCGTGTCCGTGAGCAGGTAGCGGCGCCCCTGGACGTCGAACGAACGCGTCGTCGGGTCGAGGGTCTCGAAGAGACGATCGTCCACGGAGACGGTCGCATCCGTGAGCGCGTTCAACATCGTGGACTTGCCGACGTTCGTGTAGCCGGCCAGAGCGACGAGAGGGGTCTCGGCCCGATGTCGCGCCATGCGCTGCGTCTCGCGCTGGCGCTCGAGCGAGCGGAGCTTCTGGCGCAGAAGGGCGATTCGGCGCCGGGCCATCCGGCGGTCGGACTCGAGCTGCGACTCGCCGGGGCCCCTCGTGCCGATGCCGCCGCCGAGGCGCTCGAGGTGCTGCCACATGCCTCGCATCCGCGGAAGGTTGTACTCGAGCTGCGCGAGCTCGACCTGGAGCTTGCCCTCCGCCGTTCGCGCATGCTGGGCGAAGATGTCGAGTATCAGCTGCGTCCGATCGACGACGCGCAGCTTGAGCGCGTCCTCGAGGCGCCGCTGCTGACTCGGACCGAGGTCGCCGTCCACCACGAGGGACTCCGCCCGGGTCTCCGCCACCGAGGCCTTCAGCTCCTCGAAGCGGCCCTTGCCGAGGTAGGTGCGGGGGTCGGGAGCGGCCCGACGCTGCACGATCTCGCCGACGGGCTCGACGCCGGCCGTGCGCATCAGCTCGCGTACCTCCCCGAGCTCCTCGTCGGCGTCGATCTCGGGAGCCAGCGCCGCGATCAGGAAGGCACGCTCCGGCTCGGCGCCGGGCGCAGGATCCGGCTGGTGCTGGCTCACGTCCCCGCATTATGCCCGGTTGCGCGGCCGGCCACGAGCTGCGGCAGCCGGGCGGGACGCGCGACGCGGTGGAAATGAGACCCCGGCCCATAGACTCTTCGCCATGACTCCAGAGACAGCCGTAGCGCGTAGGCTCGCCGACCGTACGCTTGCCCTCGTCGACGTGCCGTCGGTGAGTCGCGACGAGGCACGTCTGGCCGAGCTGGTCGTCGACTCGGTGCCTCGCGGAGCGTTCCTGGAGCGACACGCCGACGGTGAAGGCTTCTACTACTCGACGGAGAGACGCCCGGGAAGCCCCCAGGTCCTGCTCGTCGGCCACCTGGACACGATTCCGGCCCAGGACAACCTCCCAGGCCGGATCGAGGACGGCTGGGTGGTGGGCCTGGGCGCCACTGACATGAAGGGCGGGCTCGCAGTCATGCTCGAGCTCGCAAGCTGGCTCGACCGCGACCGCCCCGACCGCGAGCTCGACATCGGCCTGCTCTTCTTCACGCGCGAGGAGCTGCCGGTCGCAGAGAGCCCGCTGCCCGGGGTCTTCGCCGCCTGTCCCGACCTGCGCGAGACGGATCTCGCCATCGTGCTCGAGCCTACGGACAACACGATCCAGGCCGGCTGCCTCGGCAACCTCAATGCAACGCTCGCGTTCCGCGGAATCAGCGCCCATTCGGCCAGGCCGTGGCTCGGCGTCAACGCGATCGGCGTGGCGGTCGACGGGCTGCACCCGCTCACCCGCATCCCGCCGGCGCAGGTCGACGTGGCTGGTCTGACGTTCGTGGAGGTGCTCACCGTGACCCGTATCGAGGGCGGCATCGCAGACAATGTCGTGCCGGACGCCGTCACTGCCCGGCTCAACTACCGCTTCGCGCCCAGTCGAACGCTGGACGAGGCTGTGCAACGCCTCCACGAGCTCGTCGCCGGTACTGGAGAGCTCGAGGTGACGAGCAGCTCCCCCCCGGGTCGTGTCTCGGCCACCTCGCCGCTCGTCCACCGCCTCCGCGAGACGGGTGGCTTCCGCGTCGAGCCGAAGCAGGCGTGGACGCCTGTCGCACAGTTCACCGAGGAGGGCGTCGACGCGGTCAACCTGGGGCCCGGGGCGACCGAGTACGCGCACAAGCGCGACGAGCGGGTCTCGATCCTCGAGCTCGCCCGCACGTACGAGGCGCTGCAACGGTTCATCACCGGGACGGCGAGCCCGTGAAGGTGTCGCCGGTCCTCGCGGAGCTCGGCACCTATCCCTTCGTCCGTCTCGACGACGCGAAGCGGCGCCTGGCCGAGAGCGGAGCCCGCGTGATCGACTTCGGGGTCGGCGACCCGCGTGAGCCGACCGCGCCGCGCATCCGCCAGGCCCTGGTGGACGGGGTCAGGGAGACGATGGGCTATCCGCGTGCGCTCGGCCTGCCGGAGCTGCGGGAGGCGATCGCGGACTGGGTGGGGCGGCGCTTCGGCGTCGTCCTGGATCCCGAGCGCGAGGTCATCCCGACGCTCGGATCGAAGGAGGCGATCTGCAGCTTCGCCCAGGTCGCGCTCGACCCCGGTTCCGGGCGCGACACCGTCGTCGTCACCGAGCCGGGCTACCCCGTCGCCGAGCGCGGCACACGCTTGGCGGGCGGCGAGGTCGTTCATCTGCCGCTGCTCGAGGAACGGGACTTTCTTCCGGATCTCGATGGGGTCGACCCCGCGATCTGGCGCCGCACGGCCGTCGTCTGGACGAACTACCCCAACAACCCGACCGGCGTTACCGCGCCGCGGAGCTTCTACGAGCGGCTCGCGTCGCTGGCGGCGGAGCACGACTTCCTCGTCGCCTCCGACGAGGCCTACAGCGAGCTGTGGTTCGAAGGCGAGGCTCCCGTGACGGCGCTCGAGGTCGATGACCGCTCGCGCATCGTCGTCTTCAACAGCCTGAGCAAGCGCTCGTCGATGACCGGCTATCGCAGCGGGTTCGTGGCGGCGCCCCCGGACGTGATCGACGCCCTTCGCGTGTTCAGGCCCACGGTCGGCACGGCGCCGCAGGAATTCGTTCAACGCGCTGCCGTCGCAGCCTGGACAGACGAGGAGCACGTCGCAGAGGCACGCCGGCGCTACGGGCGGAAGCGTGCCGTCCTCATGCAGGCACTCGCCCGGAAGGGGCTCAGGGTCGCGGGGAGCGTGGCGACGATGTACCTGTGGGTGGAGGCCCCGGGCGGCGAGACCTCGGAGACATTCGCCCACCGCCTGCTCGAGCACGGCCTCGTCGTGGCACCGGGCGCGTACCTCGGGCCGTCGGGAGAGGGCTACGTCAGGTTCGCGCTCGTCCCCACAGAGGCGGAGTGCGCCGAGGCCGCGGCGATCATCGAGGACGTGCCCTGACCGTGGCGTCCCTCGCCCGCGAGATCGACCGGCTCTGGGACCTTCCCGCGGAGGAGGCCGTCCGGGGGGTCGATGCGGTCGACGAGGCGATTCGCCTGCTCGATCGGGGCGAGGCGCGCGTGGCGGAGAAGCGCGACGGCGAGTGGGTCGTCAACGAGTGGACGAAGAAGGCGATTCTCCTGTCGTTTCGTCTCAAGCAGGCCGGGCCGATCGAGGTGGGCCCGTACAGCTACTTCGACAAGGTTCCGCTGAAGCGCGTCGACGAGTCTCTCGGCGTGCGCGTCGTGCCGCCGGCGGTCGCACGGTACGGCTCGTACCTCTCCCCGGGCGTCGTGATGATGCCCAGCTACGTCAACATCGGCGCCTGGGTCGGTCCCCGCACGATGGTCGACACGTGGGCCACCGTCGGCTCCTGCGCCCAGATCGGCGCCGACGTGCACCTCTCCGGTGGGGTCGGCATCGGCGGCGTGCTCGAGCCACCGCAAGCATCCCCGGTGATCGTCGAGGACGGCGCCTTCGTCGGCTCGCGCTGCATCGTCGTCGAGGGCGTCCTTGTGGGCGAGCAGGCCGTCCTGGGCGCGAACGTCGTCCTCACCGCGTCCACGCCGATCATCGACGTCACCGGGCCGGAGCCGGTCGAGACCCGCGGTCGGGTACCGCCCCGCTCCGTCGTCGTACCGGGAACACGCGAAAAGGGCTTCCCCGCCGGCACGTACCACCTGCCGGCGGCGCTCGTCATCGGCCGTCGCACCGAGTCGACCGACCTGAAGGTCAGCCTCAACGACGCGCTCAGGAGCTACGGCGTAGCGGTGTGACGCTGTGTCGCCGACGCCGCTTGCCCCACCGGCGGTGCTCAGCCAGGGCTGCGCATCTCGGCGAGCAACTCCTCGCTCACCTCGCCCCGACAGATCTCCTGGGCCGGGCCGGTAAGCCGGGCCTTGCCGTCGACGATCGCGACAGCCAGTGCTCCACCCGGCATGTGCACGCGGACCGGGCTCTCGCACCAGCCGTTCGCGATCGCCGCTGCGGCAACGGCGCAGGCGCTCGTGCCGGAGGCCCTCGTCTCCCCCGCCCCCCGCTCCCAGACCGCCGCCGTGACGTCGTGCCTCCCGTCGACGCGGATCAGCTGGACGTTCGTCCTCTCGGGGAAGCGCGGGTGCTGCTCGATCGCAGGGCCGAGGCGCAGCAGCTCCTCGCGGATCGGATTCTGACGGACGACCGCATGGGGGTTGCCGACGGAGACGACCGTCACCTCGACGTCCCGGCCCTCGACGGTGAGCGTCTCGGGCCCGCTGACGGCGATGTCGCCCATGTCCTGCTCGACGACTGGCGCGTCGCCCATGCGCCCGACGACCTCGCGCTCGCCGACGCGAATGCGGACGACCGGCTGGCCGGCTTGCTCCGACAGCCAGCGTGCCGCGATACGGGTGCCGTTGCCGGAGAGCTCAGCGGTCGAGCCATCAGGGTTCCAGATCACGACTTCGGCCTTTGCGCCGTCGGCCGAGAGCACCTCGAGCACCCCGTCCGCCCCTATCCCCGTGTGGACGTCGCAAAGCCGCGTGACCGTGGCCGGGTCGAGCGGCCCGCCGGCATCAGCCCGCGTCACCAGCAGGTAGTCGTTGCCGAGCGCGTGCCACTTCGAGAACCTCACGTGCAACCTCCTCCGGGGGGCGGTCGGCGCTGAGGCTAACAACGCCGGGGATCCGCCGAAGCCACTTGCGCTGGTAGGCCGCATAGCGCAGCGTCCGGCGCACGATCGCGGCGACCGCCTCGTCACGGGGAAGATCGGCGACCTCGCTGAGGCCGATGACGTGACGGGCGGTCGACGAAAGCGGCTGCGCGAGCGCCCGGCAGACTTCCTCCTCCACCCCGCGCTCGAACATGGCCTCGGTGCGCTCGCGGATCCGCCGCTCGAGCAGCTCGCGCGGGGCGTCCAGACCGACGACGGTCGTGGCATGTCGCGTCTCCCCTGCCCAGAGCCGGTCACGCGAGGGGCGGAGCGACGTTCCCGCCTCGACGAGCTCGAGCGCCCTCACGACGCGCCGGCGGTCGTTCGGGTGGATGGCCTCCGCGGCGGCCGGATCCCGCTTCGCGAGCAGCGCGTGGGCCTCCACTCCGCCGGACCGGTCGTACAGCTGCTCGTAGCGCTCGCGGGCGCCGGGGGGCGGTGCGGGCGGAAGCTCGAGCTCCGCCAGGGCCGCGCGAAGATAGAGCCCGGTTCCGCCTGCCACGATCGCCATCCGTCCGGCGGCGAGAATCTCGTCGATCGCTCCGTGCGCGAGGCGTGCGTACTCCCCGACGGAGGCTTCGTGCGCGAGAGGCCATACGGCCACGAGACGCGTGGGCCGAGTGGGCTGATTCGTGAGGATCGGCAGCCCGTCGTAGACCTGCATGGCATCGGCGGATACGAGCTCCGCCGGAACGAGACCTGCGAGGGCCTCCGCCACGGCGCTCTTCCCGGACGCCGTCGGCCCGAAGATCCCGATCACGGGCAACTCACCGTCCCCAGCAGCCATGTCCGATCCGGCGGTCTCGCGTGAAGACCGGGTGTGCCGCCCTCCTCCCTGCTGCGAGCGTAGCGCGAAAAGCGTCACACGTGGCTCACGCACCGTGCCGAGAGAGCGACGCCTCCGCGCCGGGTGACACCCGTGCACCGGCGTCGCTCGCGGGTGCCGCGCGTGCTCCCTTTCGACGACGTCGCGCCCGTCCGGCGCCGGCAGCCGGTCAGGCAGCTGCGAGCGCCGTCTGCGTACCACGCAGCGTGGCCGACGTCGCCGCCTCGATCAGGACGTCGACGAGCTCGCCGGCGGCGGCCGTCCCCGCGAAGTTCACCGTGGTGTTCCGTCGTGTCCGCCCACGGAACAGCGAGGGGTCCGTGCGGCTCGGACCCTCGACGAGCACCTCTTCGACACGGCCGATCCGAGCCCGATTGCGCTCGGCCGCGGCGTGCTGAACGACCTCGACGAGTCGCTCGATACGCTCGCGCTTGAGCTGGTCGGGAACCTGGTCGCCCATCGCGGCCGCCTCGGTGCCTGCTCGGGGGCTGAAGACGAACGTGAAGGCGCCGTCGAAGCGCACGTCGTCGACGAGCGTGAGCGTCTGCTCGAAGTCCTCATCGGTCTCGCCGGGAAAGCCGACGATCAGGTCGGTCGTCAGCGCGAGCTCCGGAATGGCCGCTCGCAACCGTTCGACGAGCGTCAGGTAGCGCTCCCGCGAGTAGGTTCGTCGCATGGCCTTGAGGATCCGCGTCGACCCGGACTGCGCCGGAAGGTGGGCGTGCTCGCAGACCGCGGCGCACTCGGCCATGGCATTCACTACGGGATCGCGGAAATCCTTCGGATGCGGGCTCGTGAAGCGGATCCGCTCGATGCCGTCGATCGCATCCACCGCTCGGAGCAGCTCGCCGAAGTCCGTGTTGAGGTCGGGCCCGAGATCACGCCCCCATGAGTTCACGTTCTGGCCGAGCAGCGTGATCTCCCGGACGCCCTCACCGGCCAAGCGCTCGACCTCGGCCGCGATCTCGCCCGGGCGGCGGCTCCGCTCCCGCCCGCGCACCGCGGGCACGATGCAGTACGCGCAGCGTGAGTTGCACCCCATCGAGACCTGCACCCACGCCTGGAACGGCCGCTCGCGCACCGTCGGCAGCAGCGCGGCGAAGGCCCGCTCCTCTCCGGTGCCGAAGCTCCCGCGCTGAGCTCCGAGCCCGCCCGTGCCGAGCCAGTCGGCCAAGTGCGCGATGGAGCCGGGCCCGAAGGCCACGTCGACGAAGGGGTACATGTCGAAGAGGCGCTCTCGCTGGGCCTCCGCGTAGCAGCCGCCGACCGCGATGACGCGCTCCGGATCACGCTCCTTCAGCGCGCGGGCCTGGGCGAGATGAGCCGCGAAGCGCTGATCCGGCTTCTCGCGGATCGTGCACGTGTTGAAGACCATCACGTCCGCCTGGTCCTGGGACAGCGTCTCGCCGAGCCCGAGCTCCTCGAGCATGCCCTTGATGCGCTCGGAGTCGTGCGCGTTCATCTGGCAGCCGAACGTGGTGACGTGGTAGCGGCGCATTCCGGACGAAGCGTAGCGCGGGCCAGGAGGTGGGCCGGGGGGACGAACGGCGAAGGGGTTGACGGGCCGGATGAGATCCGGCCCCTACGTCATCGCCGCCGGGCCTCCGGCACGGCGGCTATTTGGCGAATTCGACGGCGCGGCTCTCGCGGATGACGGTCACCTTGATCTGACCGGGGTATTCGAGCTGGCCCTCGATCTCGCGCGCGATCTCGTGGGAGAGGAGCACGGCTTCGTCGTCGTCGATCTCCGTCGGCTTGACCATGACCCGGATCTCCCGTCCGGCCTGGAGGGCGAACACGCGCTCGACGCCCTTCTTCTCGGCCGCGATCCGCTCGAGGCCCTCGAGCCGCTTGATGTAGTGCTCGAGGCTCTCGCCACGGGCCCCGGGGCGCGACGCCGAGATGGCGTCGGCCGAGATGACGAGGATCGCCTCGACGGACTCCGGCTGCACCTCGTAGTGGTGCGCCTCGATCGCGTGCACGACCTGCGGGGTCTCACCGTACTTGCGCGCGAGCTGCCCGGAGATCTGGGCGTGCGGGCCCTCGATCTCGTGCGTCATCGCCTTGCCGATGTCGTGCAGGAGCGCGGCGCGCTTGGCCGTCTTCACGCTGACCCCCAGCTCCGAGGCCATGATCCCCGCCAGGTGGGCGACCTCGAGCGAGTGCTTGAGGACGTTCTGACCGTAGCTCGTCCGGTAGCGCAGACGCCCGAGCACCTTGACGAGCTCCTCGTGCACGGTTCCGCAGTTCGCCTCGAACACGGCCTGCTCTCCGGCCTGGCGTACGTGCTCCTCGATCTCGGCCTTCGACTGGTAGTACATCTCCTCGATCCGCGACGGGTGGATCCGGCCGTCCTCGACGAGCTTGGCGAGCGTGAGCTTCGCGATCTCGCGGCGTAGGCCGTCGAAGGACGACAGGACGACGGCCTGCGGAGTGTCGTCGATGATGAACTCGACGCCCGTGAGGTTCTCGAGGGCACGGATATTGCGGCCCTCGCGACCGATGATGCGACCTTTCATGTCGTCGGACGGCAGCTGGACGAGCGAGACGGTCGTCTCGGCCGCGTGACTCGCGGCCACCCGTTGGAGAGCGTCTGCGACCAGCGCGCGCGCTCGTTGCTTCGCGTCCGCCTGCGCCTCCTCCTCGATCTGGCGCACCATTCTCGCCATCTCGTGACGCACGAGCTCCTCGCAGCGACCGAGGAGCTCGGCGCGCGCCTCCCCAGTCGTCATGCCCGAGATGCGCTCCAGCTCTCGCGTATGGACGTCCTTCGCCTGCTCCAGCTCGACCTGAAGGCGAGCGAGCCCGCCCTCGCGCTCGCCGAGCTCCTGCTCCCGCTGCTCGAGCCCGCCGAGCTTGCGGTCGATCTCCTCCTCCTTCTCGAGCACCCGTGCTTCGACCCGGATGATCTCTGCCTGTTTGTCCTTGACCTCCTGGTCGACCTCGCCCCGCAGCCTGACGGCCAGCTCGCGCGATTCGACCTGGGCCTCCCTGCGGATGGCCTCGGCATCGCGCTCGGCGTCGGCGAGGACCCGCTCCCGCTCCTCCGTGGCCGCCTGGAGGCGGTTCCCGAGCACGAGCCGGGCAACCACGTACGCGCCTGCGGCCCCCGCCGCGAGGCCGATCAGGATCCCAACCACTAATAGCATTGCTTGCTCCTACGTCAGTGCTGCGTAGGAACGGCGCGCGGCGGGCGCACGCTGCGAGCGTGAATGGGACGGGCGAGCTAGCCCTTGTCCTCCTTGCCCCTCCGGGATCTCCTCTGTGATGCCCTCACGTGATGCTCGCTTGCTTGCTGGGCGTCCTCTGATCGCCGCTCACCGTGCCCTTGCAGGCCACGGAATTCACTGGTTCGTAACACCGTTCATGGTACCTTCGGCCGGGTACGGCCGTCGCAGGACACGAGGGCCGCCTCGACTGCGTCCTCGCCGAAGCCCCGCCGCGCGAGCAGCGCCGCGAGACGTCGTGGGCCGCGCGCGGACTCGCGCTCCGCCACTCCCACGGCGCGTCTCTCCTCCGGCTCGAGCATGGTCAGGGCGTACGCTCGTTCCTCGGGCCCGATTCCCTCGGCCTCCAGTCGAGCCAGGATCGCCTCGTCTCCGAGGCCCCGGTCGGCAAGCGATGACGAGAGCTCCCGGGCCAGGCGGACGTCGTCGACGAGCCCCGCCCGTACCAACGCTTCGACGACGCGATCGATCTCGTCGCGCTCCACGCCTCCGGCATCCAGGCGCTTCTTCAGGGCACTGACCGAGACATCCCGGCGCGCAAGCGCTCGAGCGGCGATGTCCCGCGCCCGAACGCTTTCGGAGCTCTCCACGACGGTTACGAGCCGTGGATGCGGGCCTACGCCACCTCGGCGATCTGGGCCGCCTCCGACGCCTCCTCCCCGTCCTCGGCAGGTGTGCCGGCCTCGGCCGCCGCCGCCTCGGCGGCGTCGCCCTCCACCCGTCGCACGATCTCCGCGGCGACGTCCGGGTGCTCGCGGAGGAAGGCGATCGCGTTCTGACGGCCCTGGCCGAGGCGCTCGTCGCCGAGGCTGAAGTACGAGCCCGACTTCTGGACGATCTTCTGCTCGAGCCCGACGTCGATGAGCGACCCCTCCCACGAGATTCCCTCGCCGTAGATGATGTCGAACTCCGCCTGCTTGAACGGCGGGGCCACCTTGTTCTTCACGACCTTGACGCGCGTGCGGTTGCCGATTGCCTCGACGCCCTCCTTGAGCGTCTCGATCCGGCGCACGTCGAGCCGCACCGACGCGTAGAACTTCAGCGCCCGGCCACCGGGCGTCGTCTCGGGGTTCCCGAACATGACCCCGATCTTCTCGCGCAGCTGGTTCGTGAAGAGGCAGATCGTGCCTGTCCGGTTGAGCGTTCCCGCGAGCTTGCGCAACGCCTGGCTCATCAGCCGTGCCTGGACGCCGACGAAATGGTCGCCCATCTCGCCCTCGATCTCGGCCTTCGGGACGAGTGCCGCGACGGAGTCGATCGCCACGACGTCGAGAGCGCCGCTGCGGATCAGGAGCTCGGCGATCTCGAGCGCTTGCTCGCCGTGGTCGGGCTGCGAGACGAGCAGGTCGTCGATGTTCACGCCGATCCGCTTCGCATAGATCGGGTCCATCGAGTGCTCCGCGTCGATGAAGGCGCAGATGCCGCCGAGCTTCTGCGCCTCGGCGATCACGTGGTAGACGAGGGTGGTCTTTCCGGAGGACTCCGGCCCGAAGATCTCGACGATCCTGCCCCGCGGCAGTCCGCCGATACCGAGCGCGAGATCGAGCGAGAGACAGCCCGTCGAGACGGCCGCGATCGAGGACTGGGCCGCGTCGTTCATCTTCATGACAGATCCCTTGCCGAACTGCCGCTCGATCTGGCTCAGCGCGGCATCCAGTGCTTGTGTGCGGTCCACGTTCAACCTCCTAGCGCCACTGCGTCGAGAATCTCGTACTGCGCCCCGGCTGGCCGCAGCACCGAATGATAGAGAGCGACCTCGGACGGACTGAACGAGCCCAGGTCGGGGACGGCCGGCGAGACCTGCGGGCGATCGCGGAAGCGTGCGACGGTGACGTGCGGCAGCCAGCCGCGCCGCTCGCGCCGATACGCCCCGATCTCCTCCAGGCGGAGCATCAGACGGCCGGCCAGGTCGTTGCCGCGCCAGACGTGGGTGTCGCCTGGTCCGGGCTCCTCGGCGAGGACGACCATGCCCACCCGAGCGGTCTCGCGGTAGCGGTGCGCATGGAACGTCGGCACCGCCGACTCACGTGCCGTCTCACGCACGATCTGCTCGACGGCGGACCGCTCGCCGGCGGGGCGCCCGCCGAGGAACGCGAGCGTGATGTGCAGGTGATCCCGTGCAAGCCGTCGCACGCCGGGAGCTCCCGCGAGCTCCCGCTCCTGCCAGGCCACGAGACCGTCGACCACGTCCAGCGGCAGGCACAGCGCGACGAATAGACGGAGACGGTCACCGCCGCCGAGGCTAGCAGCGCGATTCACCCGGCTTGCGCGCGGGACCGTGACAGAACGTCACGGATGTGATGCAAGACCCATGCGGTGGCCCGGGCACGGATCCTTTCGCGATCCCCGGGGAGGTCGAGGCGCGTGGCCTGGGGCTCGCCGTCCGCCTCGACGTGGATGAAGACGAGCCCGACCGGCTTCTCGGGGGTCCCGCCGTCCGGCCCGGCGACCCCGGTCACGGCCGCCCCGAGATCGGCGCCCAGCGCGGCGCGCACGCCCGCAGCCATGGCCGCGGCCGACTCGGCGGAGACAGCACCGTGGCGCTTCAGCAGGCCGCGGGGAACTCCGAGCTGGCCCTCTTTCACCCCGTCCGAGTACGCGACCACGCCGCCGAGGTACGCGTCGCTCGAGCCCGGGACGGAGGTCAGACGCGCGCCGACCAGGCCCCCGGTGCAGGACTCCGCCGTGGCAATCGTCACACCTTGTGCCTTCGCGAGGGCGAGCACGGTCTCCTCGACCGGGCGCTCGTCCTCGGCGAAGAGATGAGTACCGAAGGCAGCTCGCAGGGCCTTCTCGACGGTCTCCCGGCGCGCCTCGGCTCCCTCTTCGGCGTACAGGTCGACATGGATCTCGAAGTCGCGCGCGCACACCGTCACCTCGAGCCCGCCGCCCTCTCCCCCGGCCTCGGCGAGCGCCCTCGCCACCGACGATTCGCTGGGCCCGAAGAAGCGCAGGATCCGATGCGTCCGCGGGCGGACGCGCTCGAGCATGCGGCGAAACGCGGGTGCCGCCACCGCGTCTACCCAGAGGCGCTGGAGCTCGATCGGCGGTCCGGGGAGCGCGATCACGATACGCCCGGCGGCGTGCTCGAGCAGGACTCCTGGCGCGGTGCCGGCAAGGCCGAGAATGACCGCTCCCTCCGGGACCGACGCCTGCTTGCGGACCCCGGGGGCGAAGTCGTGGTACGGCCTCCCGAGGCGCCTCGCGAACGACCTGGACACGGCCTCGATCTCGCGCTCGAGCGGCTCGTCCACGTGCAGCGGACGCCCCGTGAGCCGGCTCACGAGCTCGATGGTACGGTCGTCGTGGGTCGGCCCCAACCCACCCGAGCAGATGCAGACGTCCGCCTCGAGGCCCTCGGCGATCGCGTCGGCGAGCTCCTCTTCGCGGTCGCCCACGACGAGGATCCGGCCGGGATCGAGACCCAGCCGCACGAGCTCGGCCGCGACGAACGGCCCGTTCGCGTCGAGCCGATCCCCGCGGACGAGCTCGGAACCCGTGACGACGACGACGGCGCGCGGACGCGAAGACACGTTGCCCCTACGGGGAAGGCGCGCGCTCGAGGCCGTCGGCGCTGGCGACGAGGACGACGGGCTTCTTGCCCGTGAAGCCGGAGACCGGGGTCCCGCCCAGCAGGAACTCGAGGTTCCCGGGTCTGCTCACCTGAAGCCAGAGCTCGACACCCCGGAAGACCTGGCTCTCGCCCTCCTCGAGCGTCCCTTCCCACACGAACTCGCCGAGCGCCGAGCCACGGCGCACCTCGATCCTGGACGGGCCGTCGACGGCAGTGACCGAGAGATTGACGGGCTCGCCCTCCGCAGTCGAGCCGGTACCTGCGTCCGTCGTGGCGGAGACGGGCGGAGCCGAAGTCGACACCGGCGGCGCCGAGGACGGCCCGCCCTCGGAGCCGGTGGCACCGAACTTCCAGGCGGCGATGACGAGCACGGTTACCGCGAGGATGCCGACCAGAGCCACGACGACGGCGTGGGACTCGGCGCGGCTGCGACGGGTACGGCCCCTGTCGCGGGAGGCGACCACGGGCTCCTCGGCGAGCGAGAAGCGAGAGTTGTACTCGTCGACGTAGAGCTGACCGTCGAGGCCGAGCCGCTCCGCGTACGTCCGCAGGAATCCCTTGACGTACGAGTCGCCCGGCAGCGCGTCGAACCGCTCCTCCTCGAGGGCGCGGAGGTAGCTCGCCCGAATCTTCGTCTCCGCCTCGAGCTCCGCGAGCTCGAGGCCCTTGCGGACGCGAGCGTCGCGCAGGCTGTTGCCGATCTCGAACACGCTGGGGGATTGTAACTGCCAGCACGGGCGCTCTCCCATCGGCAAGCGGCCAAACGGCGCGGCGGTCCCGAAATCCCCTTTCGTAGCCGAGACCAGAGATCAGGGTTCGGGCAAGCTCCGCGAGCGTGTGCGCGGCTGGCGGGGGTTCGTGAGGGAGGCCTGCCTCCCCCGCCCGCTCCTAGCCCTGAACGAGCACGAGGACGGCGTAGACGCCCGCGGCGAGCCCGGCGGTGAGCGAGACGAGCAGGACGAGCACGCCGAGCAGACTGGCGAGGCTGGCGAGCCCGTCGCCCCCGGCGCGGCCGAGCGTGCGCTGGAAGTCGAAGCGGGCGCGGCGAGCGAGCGCGATGGCGATCAACGCGGCCGCAAACGCTGCCGGCGTGACCACGAGCGCCTCCAGCGGCTCGATCTCGCCGCGCAAGCGGGGAAGAAGGACTCCCGCGACCACGAACGCGAGCGCGAGCAGGCTGAAGAGGAACGCGATGATCGCCTTGGGGTTGCGCACCGAGGAGAATCTAGCCGCCGGGCCGGGCTGCGCTCACGGGAACCCGGCGAGCCGCTCTGTGAGCAGGCGGACGAAGACCTCGCGATCGATGCCCACGCCTACCTGTGCGTTCGATGGGTTCCCTGTGCGCCGCCAGCGGTCGACGACCGTCCTCCCCCGACACAGCTCCGAGGCGCACTCGATGGCCACGTGGAGCTCGAGCGTCTCGACGAGCCCCGGCTGAGCGATCGCCGCGACCGCGACGGCGTCGTGGACGGGGGCGCCGTCGAAACCGTAGGTCTCGGCGTGGAAGCGCGAGAAGAAGTCCAGCAGCTCGGCCACCATTGCCCCGGTGCGGCCGAGGGCACGGAGGCGGTCGGCGTCCGCGGCCGTCACAAGGGCCTGGTGGGTGACGTCCAGGCCGATCATCGTCACGTCGAGCCCGCTGTCGAGCACGCGCGCGGCCGCTTCGGGATCGGCCCAGATGTTGAACTCCGCCGCCGGCGTGACGTTGCCCTCGGCGATCGAGCCACCCATGAGCACGATCCGCTCGATGCGCTCCGCCGCCTCGGGATGCATCGCCAGAAGGATCGCCACGTTCGTGAGCGGGCCGGTGGGGATCAGGGTGACCGGGCGCGAGGACGAGAGCAGGCGCTCGGCGAGGAAGTCGACGGCGTGGAGTGCGCTCGGCCGCCCGACGGGCGGCGGGAGCGCTGGACCGTCGAGGCCGCTCTCCCCGTGGACGTAGACGGCGGCGTACGGCTCGCGGACGAGCGGTCGCTCGGCGCCGGCGGCGACGGTCACGTCTCCTCGGCCGACGAACTCGAGCACGCGGATGGCGTTCGCCGTCGCCTGCTCGAGCGTGGTGTTCCCGGCGACAGTCGTGACGCCGAGCACGTCGAGCTCGGGGCTCGCGAGCGCGAGCAGGAGCGCGATCGCGTCGTCATGTCCCGGGTCGCAGTCGATGAGAACCGGCACGGCCATGCGGTCACATCATCGCGTCGAGCTCGGCCGCGCTCGGGAGCGACGGTTGTGCACCGTGCCGCGACGCGGCCAGCGCGCCGGCCGCGCAGGCCCGTCGCAGCGCCTCCCGGCGATCTCGTCTCTCGAGCATCGACACGAGCAGGGCAGCACAGAACGCGTCGCCGGCGGCGGTCGCGTCGACCGCGTCCACCGGCGGCGCTCCCACCCGCGCCAGCTCCTCCCCACCCTCGAGCAGCATCGCGCCCTCGGCTCCCAGCGTCACGGCGACGAGCCCTCGTGGTGCGGCCAGGTCGAGCGTTTCGGCCTCGGCCCGATTCACGACGAGGAGGTCGCAGCGCTGCAGGAGCCGGCCAGGGAGCTCGCGTGCCGGAGCGGCGTTGAGAGCGAAGAGGCCCGTCGAACGCTCTGCCGCAGCTTCCACCGCCTCGAGCGGGATCTCGAGCTGGCAGAGCACGGCATCGCTGCCGCCCACGTCCACCTGGTCCGGCCCGAGCAGGCTGTTCGCGCCCGGAGCGACGACGATCTGGTTCTCGCCGTCGGCCGCCACGACGATGAGCGCGATGCCCGTCGGTGCCGGCACGGTCGTGACGCCCGCCGTGTCGATTCCCTCGGCGGCAAGCGCAGCCAGGGCTTGACGACCGTGCTCGTCGTCGCCCACGCAGGCCACCATGCGCGTCTCGGCACCGAGCCGGGAGGCGGCAACCGCCTGGTTCGCGCCCTTCCCGCCGTGAAAGCGCTCGAGCGCGGCCCCGGTCACAGTCTCGCCCGGCAGCGGTAGCCGTTCGCAGCGAGCGACGAGGTCGACGTTCACGCTGCCGACCACCGCGACGCGCGGGCGCACCTCCTAGCCCTTGATGTAGGGCTTGCCATCGGCGGCGGGCGGCACCGAGCGGCCGATGAGGCCGACGAGGGCGATCAGCGTGAACACGTAAGGCAGTGTCGAGATGAGGAACGCGGAGACGTCCGCCTCGCGCTGCAGCGGGATCCGCAGGGCGTAGCCGAAGCCGAAAAGGAGGGTGGCGGCGAATGCCCAGGCCGGCCGCCACTTGCCGAAGATGACCGCGGCGAGCGCGATGAATCCTCGCCCCGCGGTCATGTTCTCGGCGAAGGAGCCGACGAAGCCGACCGACAGGAAGGCACCGCCGAGCGCGGCCAGCACGCCGGATGCGATGACGGCGCCGTAGCGGATCGCGTAGACGTTGATACCAACCGTGTCAGCCGCTTTCGGGTGCTCGCCGACCGAGCGGAGGCGGAGGCCGAGGGGCGTGCGGAAGAGCATGACGTGGGCCACGATGACGACTCCGAACATGATCCAGACCATGAGGTTGAGGTTGCCGAAGACGTCGCCGAGGAAGGGCACGTCGTCGAGGAACGCGAGATGGACGTTCGGAACGCGCGACACGTCGGACGGGATGCCCTGCGGGTAGATCGAGTTGAACAGGAAGCCGGTCAGGCCGAGCGCGAGGAAGTTGATCGCGAAGCCGCTGACGATCTGGTCCGAGCGCAGCGTCACCGAGAACACGGCGTGAATGAGCCCGAGCAATCCTCCGAAGAGCATGGCCATGAACAGCCCGACCACCCAAGAGCCGCTCCAGACCGCGCCCCAGATGCCGAAGAACGCGCCCGCGAGCATCATCCCTTCGAGCCCGATGTTCACGACGCCGGCGCGCTCCGACAGCACGCCGCCTATGGCGGCGAACGCGAGCGGCGTAGCGAAGCGGAGCATCGACGCGAACAGGCCCGCAGTGAAGATGCTCTCGACGGTGTCGGCGTCCTTCGACTGCACCCAGATCGCGACCAGCGTGCCGGCGATGCCGATCCCGATCGCCCACCAGCCCAGGCGCGTCTCGCCGCGCGGGACGGCCGCGATGCCGCATGCGATCGCGATCATGCCCGCTGCGATCGGCGCGCCCACCGACCCGAAGCTCCAGGGGGGCAGCGCCACCCAGAGCGCGACGAGGCCTGCGACGATGCCGATCCAGGCGATCGTGCGCGTCGCCGTGAGCCGCCGGACGACGTCGGCGACGGCGTCCATACGGGCCTCGTCGGCGCTCATTCACCGACCTCCGCGCCCGGCTTGCCCCCGCGGCGCCGACCGAAGCCGAGGTACCGGCGCGCCTGCCAGAGGTAGACGATGAGGAGCTCCGCGCCGACGAAAAAGATGACGAGCGCCTGGATCATGGTCGAGAGGTTCTCCGCCAGCTCGGGCTCGAAAACGGTCGGATCGAGCTGGCGGGACGAGGTCCCCACCTGGAGCGCGCCGAAGAGCAACGCGGCGAGCAGGATGCCGACCGCCTTGTTGCGCCCGAGCAGAGCCACCGCGATGCCCGTGAAACCGAGGAGGCTCGTGTCGAAGTCGCTGATGTCGATGTCGTACCGCCAGCCGAGCAGGTCGACGCCGCCCGCCAGCCCGGCGAATGCGCCCGAGATCGCCATGGCGAGGAAGTAGTTCCGCCGCACGGAGATCCCCGCGTAGGCGGCGGCGTCCGGGTTGAAGCCGACCGCGCGCACCTCGTAGCCGAGCGTCGTCCGGTTGAGGAGCACGTGGTAGACGACGAGCGCGGCGAGCGCGATGAAGATGCCGGCGTGCAGTGCCTGGATGCGGCCCCAGATCTGCCAGATCTCGGCAGACTCGTAGATCTCGGCCGAGCGTGGGATCGACGGCTGTGACCCCTGTAAGGGGCCTCCCTGCTCGAAGAGGTACTTCCCTCCGTAGATCGCGATCCAGTTCAGCATGATCGTCGTGATCACCTCGTGGGCGCCGACGGTGGCGCGCAGGATCCCCGCGATGCCGCCCCAGATCGCGCCGGCCAGGATGGCCGCGACGAGGCCGATGAGGATGTGCAGCGGCCGCGGTGTGCCCTCGAGGTGCGTGCCGATCCAGAGCGCCGAGATGAGCCCAACCCAGAACTGGCCCTGCCCGCCGATGTTGAACAGCCCGCAGCGGAATGCGAACGCCACGGCAAGAGCCGTGAGGATCAGCGGCGTGGTGACGAGCAGCGTTTGCTGCAGGTCGCGGGCCGCCTCCTCGCGCGCTTCCCCGCCCAGCCAGGGGAAGAACCAGTTCAGGCCCGTGCCCTCGAAGATGGCCCGGTAGGCGGAGATCGGGTTCGAGCCCTGGATGAGCACGACGAGCCCGCCGATGAGGAACGCGAGCACCGTCGCCGCGATCGGGATCAGGATCCCGCCCGCGCGGGTCGAGAACCATTCGGTGACGACGCTGCGTGCCTGCGGGTCCGCAGAGGGACCGGCGGACGCCATCACGCAGCCTCGTCCCGCCGGCCGCCGGTCATGGCGATCCCGAGCTCCTCCTCGGAGACATCCGGCGTGTACTCGCCGACGATCCGGCCCTCGTAGATGACCAGGATCCGGTCAGAGAGGGAGAGGATCTCCTCGAGCTCGAAGGAGACGAGCAGGATCGCGCGGCCCTCGTCCCGTTCCTGGACGAGCCGGCGGTGGACGAACTCGATGGCGCCGACGTCGAGGCCGCGCGTGGGCTGCGCGGCAACGAGGACGGACGGGTCACGCGACACCTCGCGCGCGACGACGACCTTCTGCTGGTTCCCGCCCGAGAGCGACGCCGCGAGCGTCGCCGGCCCCCCACCCCGAACGTCGAACTCGCGCAGCAGACCGACCGCCCGCTCGACGAGCCGCCTCGGGTACAGCCAGCCGAAGCGCGACGCCGGCTCCTGCTTGAAATCGTGCAGCGCGAGGTTCTCGGCGAGGGTGAAGTCCAGCACGAGCCCACGCCGCTGCCGGTCCTCGGGGATATGGCCGACTCCCTCGTCGAGCACCGTCCGCGCGTGCGCGCCGGTGACGTCTTTGCCGCGGAGGAGGATGCGGCCTCCCGAGGGGCGCCGGAGCCCCGTCAGGGCGTCGATGAGCTCCGTCTGGCCGTTGCCGTCGACTCCCGCGACGCCGACGATCTCGCCGGCTCGGACGGTGAGCGATACGTCGCGCACCGCCTCCAGCTCCCGCTCGTCGAGGACCGTGAGGTTCTCGACGACGAGCAGCGGCTCGCCCGGCTGCGAGGCGCCCTTCTGGACGCGCAGCACGACCTCGCGACCGACCATCATCCGCGCCAGCTGCTCCTCCGTTGCGCCGGCGCGCGGGACGGTGCCGATGTGCTTCCCCTGCCGCAGCACCGTGATCCGGTCGGCGATGGCGAGCACCTCGTGCAGCTTGTGGCTGATGAAGATGACGGACTGGCCCTCGCGGGTGAGCGTGCGGATGATCTCGAAGAGCTCGTTCGCCTCCTGGGGGGTGAGGACGGCCGTCGGCTCGTCGAGGATCAGGATGTCCGCGTTCCTGTAGAGCGCCTTCAGGATCTCGACGCGCTGCTGCTGACCGACGGAGATCGACTCCACGCGGTCGTGCGGGTCGATGCGGAACCCGAGCGCCACGGCGATGGCGCGCACCCGCTTCTCGGCCTCGGACCTGTCGATGAAGGGGCCGTGCGTGGGCTCCATGCCGAGCACGATGTTCTCGGCGACGGTCATGACCGGGATGAGCGTGAAGTGCTGGTGCACCATTCCGATCCCGGCGGCGATGGCAGCGTGGGGGGAGTCGATCTTGAGCGGCTTGCCGTCGAGCATGATCTCGCCTGCGTCGGGCTTGTACAGCCCGTACAGGACGCTCATCAGCGTCGACTTGCCGGCGCCGTTCTCGCCTAGGAGCGCATGCACCTCCCCCCGCCGGAGGTCGAAATCGACCTTGTCGTTGGCGAGAACGCCGGGGAACTGCTTCGTGATGCCCCGGAGCTCGAGGAGGGGCGTCTCTTCCACGGTGCAAGGCCGGTGGGGCGGCCGAGGGCGCCCCACCGGCCTCCGGCTCTACTTGACGACCGCGTCGAGGGTTGCCGGCGGGTCGATCTCTCCGGTCTTCAGCTTCTCGTTCGCCTCGGCGACTGCGTCCTGGACCTCCTGTGGCACGTCTGGGCTGAAGGGCGCGAGCAGCTGCGAGTCCGGGAAGTCCACGATCGAGAAGCCGAAGTTTTGAGCCGGCTCGAACGTCCCGTTGACGAACGACTCGATCACCCCGAAGACGGACGTCTCGAGCGGCTTCAGCGCGCTCGTGAGGATGTGATCCCCTGCGAAGGACTGGTCGGCGTCGACGCCGATCGCGTAGACACCCTCCTGCTTGGCGGCGTCGAGCGCGCCCAAACCGCACAGACCGGCGACCTGGAACACGATGTCGGCGCCCTGCGCGATGTGGTCGAGCGCGATCTCCTTGCACAGCGCCTGGTCGACGAAGTCGTTCGAGTAGTCGTTCAGCAGCGTGACGTCGGGCTTCGTGTCGATCGCGCCCTGCTGGAAGCCGGCGATCCAGTTGTCCACGGAGGGAAGCGGGATGCCCCCGACCGTCGAGATGGTCCCGGACTCCGTCATCATCGCCGCGACGATCCCCGCGAGGTAGCCGGCCTCCTCGGATGGGTAGATCAGGCCGAGCGTGTTCGGCTGCACGCAGGTCCCGCTCTCTTCGCAATCGGGAGGCTCGCCGTAGAACTGGTCGACGCCGGCGAACATCACATCCGTGTACTCCTGCGCCGCCGTCACCGTGTCCGCGCCGATCAGAAAGCCGACCGATATGACGAGGTTCGCCCCGTCCTCGGCCGCCGCCGACAGGTTCGGCAGGTAGTCCTCGGAGGCGTTGGAAACGTAGATCTGGGTCTCGACCCCGAGCTCTGCGGCGGCGCGCTCGAGGCCGTTGATCGAGAACTCGTTGAAGCCACGGTCGTTCACGCCGCCCGTGTCGGTGACAAGGCCGACCTTGATGCCCTCGCCCGCCCCGGCCGAGGGTGCCGCGCCCGTGTCGGTGGCGCCGGTGTCGGCGGCGCCGGTCTCGGCCGGCGGCTCCGCGGGTGGCTCGGCGGGCGGCTCGGCCGGCTCGGCGGGCGGCGCCTCAGCCGGCGCTGCCTCCTCGTCATCCCCACCGCCGCAGCCCGCCGCGGCAACCGCTAGCGCAAGCGTCACGAGCGCGAGCAGGGCCCATGGCAGAAGTCGTTTCACGTCGCTGAACCTCCCCTTGCCTGTCGTTACCCTCTCTGTTCCCGCCCAGGAAAACCCGCGCGATCCTACACAGGCGCGGCTCCCCTTGCTACGACGGGCGGGGAGAAACGAGGTTAGTGCTGAGAGGGAGCGCTCAGCGCCTGGTCGAGGTCGCTCTCGGCGATCAGCACGCGCCTGGGCTTCGAGCCCTCGTACCCGGAGATGATCCCGCGGCGCTCGAGCATGTCGATCAGCCGGCCCGCGCGCGTGTACCCCACGCGCAAGCGTCGCTGGATGAGGGAGACGGACGCGGTCTGCGTCTGGACGACGATCTCGATGGCCTTGTCGAGCAGTGGATCCTCGTCCGGATCGAAGTCCTCGTCGCCGGCTTCGTCGCCCGCCCGGTCGCGCTCGGGAGCCTCGAGGAGGGACTCGTCGAGCTCCTGCGCGCGCTGGGCGCGGCACTGCTCGACGACGAGCGCGATCTCCTCCTCGCTGACGTACGCGCCCTGCACGCGCTGGAGCCGCGACGTGCCGAGCGGCTTGAACAGCATGTCCCCCTGGCCCAGGAGCGCCTCGGCGCCGGCCTGGTCGAGGATGACGCGGCTGTCGGTCTGGCTCGAGACGGCGAACGCGATCCGCGACGGCACGTTCGCCTTGATCATCCCCGTGATGACGTCCACTGACGGACGCTGCGTGGCGAGGACGAGATGGATGCCGACCGCGCGAGACTTCTGGGCGAGCCGGATCACCGAGTCCTCGACCTCCTGCGGCGAGATCATCATCAGGTCGGCGAGCTCGTCGATGACCACGAGCAGGTACGGGACGGAGGGCTCCTTTCGTTTCGCGAGCGTGCGGTTCATCTCGGCGAGGTTGCGGGCCTTGGCGAGGCTCATGCGCTCGTAGCGGCGCTCCATCTCCTCGGTCACGTTCGCAAGCACGGCCGCCGCCCGCTTCGGGCTCGACACGACCGGCGTGAGGAGGTGCGGGATCGACTCGTAGAGCCCGAGCTCGACGCGCTTCGGGTCGACGAGGATCATGCGGACCTCGTCGGGCGTGGCCCGCATCAGGATCGAGCAGAGCATCGTGTTGATGCAGCCGGACTTGCCCGAGCCGGTCGTGCCGGCGATGAGGATATGGGGCATGCGCGCGAGATCCGCCGAGACGGACGCGCCCGAGATGTCCTTGCCGAGCCAGGCGGTCAACGGGCTCGCGTTCGGCGGTAGCTCGTCGAAGATGTCGCCGAGCGTGACCAGGTTTGGCGAGAGGTTCGGCACCTCGACGCCCACTGCCTGCTTCCCCGGGATGGGCGCGAGGATGCGGATCTCCGTGGTCGCCAGCGCATAGGCGAGGTCGTCCTTGAGGGCGGAAACGCGAGCCACTTTGGTGCCGGGCGCCAGCGTGAGCTCGTACCGCGTTACGCGCGGCCCCGACACCTGGCCGATCACGGTCGCCTCGATCCCGAAGTGCTTGAGCGTCTCGACGAGCACTTCCGCGGTGCGCTCGGAAGCCCGTGCGGGCTGGGCCTCGTGCTGGCGCGAGCGTCGCAGCAGCGTCCGGTCGGGCAGCCGGTAGTCCCCGGGCGGCGGAGGAGCGTCGAAGAGCCGCTCCTGGGAAGGCGCAGCGTGCTCGCCGGACGTGGTCTCGGCGTCGAGCCCGGGGCCGACGTGCTCGGCCTCGAAGGCCGGGTGAGATCCGGCCCCTCCACCGTCTCCCTCGAGCTGGTCGACCAGCAGCTGCGGGATCTCCGGCCGCTCGGAGCTCGGCGTCGGGGGAATGACGTCGGGGTAGTCCCGTTCGCCGTCGACGGGAGCCCGTTCCGGGCCCTGGGCCTGCGGCAGCGCGGCGCGAACGGCCGTAGCCGTGTGACGGGCGGTGTGGCGGGCTGCCCGCGCCGTGTGGCGGGCGACGTGCTGGCCGGCGGTCGCGGAATGGCGGAGCCAGGCGCCTGCCGAGGCACCCGTGACGAGGAGCACGCCGGCCAGGAAGGTGAAGGTCGTCAGGATGGCGAGGCCGGCGCCGCCGATCGCCTTGCCCACCGCGGTGGCCAACGAGCCACCGAGAACGCCGCCGTATTCGCGAAGGCGGTCGAGGTCGAAGGAGGCGAGCGCGTCCCCGTCGGGACCGATGCCGAAAAGGCCTCCGCCACACGCGAGCAAGACCGCGATCGCGACGACGACGAGCCCGGTGCGAAACGGACGCAGATCGAGGAGGCCGCTGCGCACGACGAGAAGCACGCCGACGCCGACGAGCGCAACCGGCAGGAGGACCCCGGCCTGGCCGACGAGCGTCTTCACCGTCACGGAGACCTTGCCGCCGACCACACCGCCGTCGAGCCCGAGCCAGAGCACGACCGCAAGGAACAGCCCGAGCCCGCACAGCCCCAGGCCCCAGAGGTCGAGATGCTGGTGCGGACGGCTCGACGTCTTCTTCGTGTTCGTGCCGTTCGTTCTCGGGCGTGCGCGTCCAGCTCGCGTCGCGTGCGCCATGCAGGAAGGGTTCGGGGTCGGGGATCGGCCTCCTGCCCGGGCGGGCCAAGGCCCGCCCCTACGCGGCCGGCGCCCGACGCATCGCTGGACTATCGCGCGTGACGATTCGTAGGGGCGGCCTACAGGCCGCCCGCCACAGAGACACGACCCGCCCCTAGGCCGCCAGGGCCCGGAGGTCCTCGGCCGCGCCGTAGAGGTTCTCGCGGAGGTCGAAGAGGCCCGCCCAGAGCGACGTGCGGTCCGGGACCGTTTCGAGTCGGTGCGACGCCGAGAGCCCTTCGAGGGCCCGGACGAGCACTGCGAGCTCGAGGTATGCCTGCGACACGCGGTGCGGAGCGACCGACACGCCGGCCATGCGCAGCACCGGCTCCCACTCGACGACCTCGCCGGCGCCGGGCTCGCCGTACCAGGGCCGTCCCTCGGCGGCGTCGCTCTCGAGCTCGAGCAAGAAGCGCTCGAGCGGCGCCTGCAAATCCGCGAGGGCCGTCTCCGCGCGCTCGGCGGCACGGCGCAGCGCCGCCTGGCGCCGGCCGGGCGTGCACGGCTGAGGGTCACCGCGTTGCCACGTCTCGAGCAGGCGGCAGAACGCCAGCGCGGCGACCTCACATGCCCGCAGGGAGCGCACCAGACGCTCCGTGGTCGCCTCGGAGACGCCGTAGGAGCGGACGACGCTCGACCAGGCCATCAGACCTCGAGCACCACCGGGAGAATCATCGGCCGGCGACCCGTACGGTCGTGGATGAGCTGCCCGACGGCGTCGTGGAGATGCTCCTGCAGGAGCTTGAGCTCGCTGATCTGCCCGTCGAGGCATTCGCGCAGCACCTCTTCGGCCTCGTCGCGAGCTTCGTCCAGAACGTCGTCCGGCCCGGAGAAGCCACGCGCGATCACCTCGGGCGCCGCGATCTCGTGGCCGTTCTGCGTGGCGATCGTGACGACGACGATGAGAACGCCGTCCTCGGCGAGGTGGCGGCGGTCGCGCAGCGACGCATCGCGGACGTCGCCGACGGCGAGCCCGTCGACGAAGGTGACGCCGGCCTCGACCTGGTCGGCGATCCTCACGCCGGCCGACGAGAGCTCGACGACCGACCCGTTATCGGCGATCGCCGTTCGCTCCGGCGGCACGCCGGCATCGCGGGCGAGCCGCGCGTGCGCGGCGAGCATGCGGAACTCGCCGTGCACCGGCATGACGTTGCGAGGACGCAGGAGCCCGAGCACCATCCGGAGCTCCTCGGCGTTTCCGTGGCCGGACGTGTGAACCGGCGCGATCTCCTGGTGGAGCACCTCGGCACCGGACTTCGCGAGCCGGTTGATCGTGTCGTGCACCTTCAGCTCGTTGCCGGGCACGGGCTTCGCCGAGACGATCACCGTGTCGCCCTCGCGCACGCGCACGTGCTGGTGGTCGCCGAATGCAATGCGTACGAGCGCCGAGAGCGGCTCGCCCTGGCTGCCGGTGCAGAGGATCATGGTCTCGTGCGGGGCGAGGTCGTCGAGGTCGCCCGGCCGCACGAAGATGTCCTCGGGCACGTCCATGTAGCCGAGGTTGCGGGCGATGTTGATGTTCTTGCGCAGCGAGCGGCCGATCAGGCACGCCTTGCGGCCGGTCTCGAGCGCGACGTCGATCGCCTGCTGCATGCGGTGTACGTTCGAGGCGAAGGACGCGAGCAGCACCCGTCCCTCGCAGCGCGGGATGATCTGCCGAAAGGCCTCTCCGACGGTGCGCTCGGACGGCGTGACACCCGGCCGCTCGGCATTCGTCGAGTCGCCGAGGAGGAGGTCGACTCCGCGGTTGCCGATATCGGCGAGGCGCCCGACGTCCGTGCGAAACCCGTCGACCGGCGTATGGTCGATCTTGTAGTCGCCGGTATGCACGATCCGCCCGCCGGGCGTGTCGAGGCACACGGCGACCGTGTCGGGGATCGAGTGGGCCATGCGGATGAACTCGGCGCGAAACGGGCCGACCTCGACCCCCCCGCCCTCGGGATCGATCTCGACGAGCTCGGCGGCGCGAAGGAGACCGTGCTCGTCCAGCTTCGATTTCACGAGCCCCATGGTGAGCCGCGTCGCCCACACCTCGGGGATATCGAGCTCGCGCAGCAGGTACGGGAGCGCGCCGACGTGGTCCTCGTGGCCGTGAGTCAGGATCACGGCGCGGATCAGCGACTCGCGGTCGCGGAGGTAGGAGAAGTCCGGCAGGAGCAGGTCGACCCCCAGGTGCTCGTCGCGGGGGAAGGCAAGGCCCGCGTCGATGACGACGAGCCCGTCGTCCGACTCGACGATCGTCATGTTCTTGCCGACCTCGCCGAGGCCGCCGAGCGGGATGACCCTGGTGACTCCTGCTGGCATCCGCGCATTCTACGCTCGCGATCCGGCCCGCCCCCGGCTGACCCCCCATCCGTCTCGTACGGCGGGTCTCATCCGCTCCGCCTTCCAGCCCGCGGGTTATCGTAGGGGCCGGTCCCCGACCGGCCCGCTGCCCGGCCCACGAGTCGCGGCCCGACGGCCGCGACCGGGCCGCATGAGATGCGGCCCTCCACACGACCCATCGGCCACTCTTCCCGCCTGCCCCGGCTGTCGTAGGGGCCGGATCTCATCCGGCCCGCCCCGGTACGTCGGCTAGCGCGCGGCGGTTGCGAGCGCTCCGGCTCGCTCCAGGCCCGCCCGAACCGTTGCCTTCTCCTCGTCCGTCGCCTCGACGAGCGGGAGCCGCAGGCCGCCGACGTCGTGACCGAGCAGGTTGAGAGCGGCCTTGACGGGGATGGGGTTGACGCTCACGGCGAGGGCGTCGAGCACCGGCTCGAGCTCCTTCCCGATCGCGTAGGCGCCGTCCCGGTCACCCGACTTGAACCGGCCGATCAGCTCCTTGACCTGCGGGCCGACGAGGTGCGTGAAGACGCACACGCCGCCCGTGCCGCCGACCTCGAGGAACGGCAGGATGAGGTCGTCGTTGCCCGCGTAGAGGGCCAGACCGAGCTCGACGATCCTGCGCGCCTGGTCAGGGTCGGTTGTCGCCTGCTTGACCGCCCGCACGTTCGGGATCCGGGCGAGCTCGGCGATCGTCTCCGGCTCGATGTTGACGACGACGCGCTGCGGGATGTTGTAGACGAGGATCGGTCGGTCGGTCGCGTCCGCGATGGCGGCGAAGTGGCCGACGATGCCGCGCGGCGGCGGCTTGTTGTAGTACGGCGTGACCACGAGGAAGCCGTCGACCCCCAGCTCGTGCGCCTCCCGCGTGAGGTGCACCGAGTGGGCGGTGTCGTTCGACCCGGTCCCGGCCACGATCGTGGCCCGGTCGCCGACCGCGTCGACGGCGGCCGTGAACAGGTGGAGCTTCTCGCGGTCGGAGAGCGTCGGGCTCTCTCCCGTCGTGCCCGCGACGACGAGCCCGTCCGAGCCGTGCTCGACGAGATGCGCGCAGAGCCGGCCGAACGCGTCGAAGTCGATCGTGCCGTCCTCCCGAAACGGCGTCACGATCGCGGTGAGAACCTCCCCGAGCATCAGCCCACCTCCTCGACTGCCTTCGCTCATTGTAGAGCTCGCCCCGGCCCTGGCCCGATGCGCCGGCGGATCACAGCAGGGCGTCGAGCCCGACGGTGAGGCCGGGCGGCAGCGTGTGGAGCCGCTCGAGCGCGAGCAGGACGCCCGGTACGAAGGCGTCGCGCGACGTGGTGTCGTGGCGGATCGAGAGGAACTGCCCGGCGGCGCCGAGGATGACCTCCTGGTGTGCGACGAGGCCCGGCAGGCGCACCGAGTGGATCGGCACGTGGCCGCCCATCCGGGCTGCGGTCGCCTTCGCCGTGCCTGACGGCGCGTCGAGCTTCGTCTCGTGGTGCAGCTCGACGATCTCCCCGTGCGGCATGTGCCTCGCGGCCTCCTCGGCAAAGCGCATCATCAGCACGGCGCCGATCGCGAAGTTCGGCGCCACGAAGCACGGGAGAGCCCGCGCCCGTGCCAGCGCGTCGATCTCCGCGAGGCCGTCCTCGGGCAGGCCTGTCGTTCCGACGACGCAGGGGACGCCCGCGCCGAGAGCGCGCGTCACGTTCCCGAGCACGGCCGAGGGAGCCGTGAAGTCGATCGCCGCGTCGTGGCCGGCGAGCTCGGGCTCCTCTCCGACCTCGACGCCCGTTACCTCGTGTCCTGCCTCCTCGAGCGCCCGCGCCATCACCGAGCCGACCTTGCCGTCATGGCCGAAGAGAACGACCTTCATCGGCAGGGGGCCCGAGCAGGACGGGCCGGATCAGATCCGACCTCTACGCCTCGGCGCGTGCTGCCGGCGATCACGCCGCCGCGTCCGCGAGCGCTGGGCTCACGCGCGCCACCGCCTTGCGGAAGCGACGTTCGCTTCCCCCGATCCCCGCCACCGAGAGCCGCTCGTGCGGTAGGAGCTCGGCGGCAAGGGACGCGACGTCGTCGGCGGTCACGGCTTCGAGCGACTCGATGACCTCGTCGAGCGACAGAAGCTCGGTGTCGGTGACGACTGATTTCCCGAGCCGGTTGGCGCGGGTTGCCGTCGACTCCATGGAGAGCATGATGCGCCCTTTGAGGCTTTCCTTGGCACGGCGCAGCTCGTCATCCCGCACGCCGCCGGCGGCGACGTCTCCGATCTCGCGCGCCAGAATGTCGAGGCACTCCGCGAGGTTGTCCTCTCGCGTGCCCACGTACACGCCGACCTCGCCCGTCTCGGCGTACATGGAAGCGAAGGTGTAGACGTTGTAGGCGAGGCCGCGCTTCTCGCGGATCTCCTGGAACAGCCGGGACGAGGCCGAGCCGCCGAGGATGCCGTCGAGCGCCGAGGCTGCAAAGCGGCGCGGATCGGCACGCGAGATGCCGGGAGCGCCGATGCAGACGTGGTACTGCTCCGTCTCCTTGCGCTGGAAGACGAGTCGCGGCCGCAGCCTCCCGTTGAGCGACCGCCGGCTCGACCCGCCACGCGGCGGCGGCGCCGGCTTCTTGCGCCCGTGCTCGGCGAGCAATCCGACCAGACGGTCGTGATCGACGCTGCCGGCGGCGGCGACGACGGTGCTCGGCGGCACGTAGCGGCCACGGTGGAAGGCGCGAACCGCCCTGCGCGATACGGTCGCGATCACCTCGGCGCTGCCCACGATCGGCCGGCCGAGCGGGTGCCCGCCGAAGATCGCTGCCCCGGCCAGGTCGTGCACCAGCTCCTGGGGCGTGTCCTCGACCATGGCGATCTCCTCGAGCACGACCTCCCGCTCCGAGTCCAGGTCGTCGAGCGTGGGCGCGTAGACCATGTCGGTCATCACGTCGAGGGCGGTCTCGAGGTGATCGTCCATGACGCGCGCATAGACGACGGTGTACTCGCGCGTGGTCAGCGCGTTGAGCTCACCGCCGATCCCGTCGAAGATCTCCGCGATGTCCTGGGCGGAGTACGAGCGGGTTCCTTTGAAGAGCAGGTGCTCGATGAAGTGGCTGAGGCCCGCACGCGCGTTGTCCTCGTCTCGAGAGCCCGTCCCGATCCAGAAGCCGATCGCGACCGAGCGAACGCCGTCGAGCCGCTCGGTGATGACCCGCTCGCCGTCGGCGAGCGTGGAGAGCACGTAATCCTGCATGTCAGTTCGGAGCGCCCTCGACCCGGTAGCGCGCATCCTGGCTACCGGCGAGCCGCGACAGGGCCTGGACGACCTTCAGCGGCCCCCGTGCGAGCCCGCCCGCGGCGCCGGGGTGCGAGAGATCGCCGCGCAGCAGCCCCTCGACCACCGGCCAGACGAAGCGCGGGCGCGAGAGAGCGAACGCGACCCTCGGAAAGCGGTCGAAGGCATGCTTGGCCCCCCAGGAGGCCGAGGCCATGCGGCCGAGGGCACGGCGCACGGCCATGTCGTACGGCTCGAGCGTCGCGGCCCGCTCCTCGAGGACGTCGGCTGCGGCGGCCGCGGCGAGCCGGGCTGAGAGGAAAGCCTCGTACATCCCGTCGCCCGAGAGCGGGTCGACGAGCCCTGCGGCGTCCCCGACCACGAGCGCGCGGCGGCTCGCCAGACGCGCCTCCGGGGTTCTCAGCGGGAGGCGATGGCCTCGCAGGTTCTCGAGCTGCGCTGCGTCGACCCCGTGGGCCTCGCAGAGCGCCGTCAGGTGATCTCGGAGCGCCGGGCCTTCGGCCTCCCAACCGCCGATGCCGAGATTGAGGTGGTCTCCCTTCGGGAACACCCAGCCGTATCCGCCGGGCACGACGCCGAGCTCGACAACGGCCCTGCCGGCATAGCGTGACGGGTCCGCGTCGCGGTGAGGGAGATTCCCCTCGAGCGCGACGCCGTACGTCGGCTCGGCGCAGAGCCCGAGCTGACGCGCGGTGATGCCGTTGGCGCCGTCCGCGCCCAGAAGCAGCCTGCATCGCTCTGTCCGTCCCGCCACGGTGACGGTGACGCCGTCCTCGTCCTCGGCCACCGCCGTCACCCGCTCGCCGTCGCGGAACTCGGCTCCGGCCGAGGCAGCCTGCTCGGCAAGGAACGCGTCCAGCAGGCGACGTTGCGTCATGAGGATGAGCGGCTCGGCGGCCTGCCGCTCGTACCACGGGCCGTACCCGAGCCTGAACGCCATCCTGTCGACAGCGTGCTCCACCACGGGGTCGACGCCGAAGGGAAGCTGCTTCACGGCCCGCAGCGTCAGCCCGCCGCCGCAGGGCTTGTCGCGCGGGAAGGACGCCCGGTCGAGGAGCAGCACGCGGGCGCCCGCCTGCGCCAGGCGGTAGGCGGCCAGCGAGCCCGCCGGGCCCGCGCCGACGACGATTGCATCCCAGGTCACGGCGCCATCGTACCGACGGGCTCCCGGGAGGAGACCGGAGAGGGCCGGACGGGTCCGGCCCCCCACCGTAACCTCGGTCTAGTCGCGTGGCCCGCGATCGCGCCTGGGGCCGCGGTCGCGGTCGCGGCCACGGCCTCCGCGGTCGTCGCGGTCTCGCGGAGCGGGAGGCGGTACGTCCTTCGCCTGCTCCATCAGAGCCTCGGGCGTGACGAGGCCGCCGTCGTCATGCTTGGCCACGAGCTTCAGGCTGATGCGGCCGCGCGCCTTGTCGATCTCCTGCACGAAGACGTCCACCGTGTCGCCCTTCTGGAGCGCCTGCTCGATGTGCGCCAACCGGCCGGGGCCGACGTTCGAGACGTGGAGCAGGCCGTCCGTTCCCTTCTTCAGCTCGACGAACGCGCCGAAGTCGGTGGTGCGCACGACCTTGCCCGTGTAGGTGTCCCCCACCTCGGGCTCCTTGGTCAGCGCCTTGATCGCTGTCACGGCTGCGTCGGCTTTGAGCCCGTCGGTCGCGTACACGAGGACGGTGCCGTCCTCCTCGATGTCGATCTGCACCTCGTAGTCGGCCTCGAGCGAACGAATCGTCTCCCCGCCCTTGCCGATCACGAGCCCGATGAATTCCGGGTTGATCTGGACGCTCGTGATCCGCGGGGCGTGCTCCGCGAGCTGGTCGCGGGCGTCCGCGAGCGTCTCCGCCATCCGATCGAGGATGAACTCACGCGCCTCCCGGGCCTGGACGAGGGCGTTCTGCATGATCTCCTGCGTGACGCCCGTGATCTTGATGTCCATCTGGAGCGCGGTGATGCCGAGCCGGGTGCCCGCCACCTTGAAGTCCATGTCCCCGAGGTGATCCTCCGCGCCCTGGATGTCCGTGAGGATCACGTAGTCGGAGCCCTCCTTGATCAGGCCCATCGCGATGCCCGCCACGGGCCGGGTCATCCGAACCCCGGCGGCGAGCAGCGCCAGCGTGGACGCGCACACCGACCCCATCGACGACGAGCCGTTGGACTCGAGCGTCTCCGAGACGAGCCGGATCGTGTAGGGGAACTCGGACTCGTCCGGGATCATGGGCTCGAGCGACCGCTGGGCGAGCTGGCCGTGGCCGATGTCGCGCCGCTTGGGGCCGCGCATGAAGCCGGTCTCCCCGACCGAGAACGGCGGGAAGTTGTAGTGGTGCATGAACCGCCGCTCCTGCTCGAGCGAGAGATCGTCGATCCGCTGGCCCTCCTTCGCGGTGCCGAGCGTCAGGAGCGTCAGGATCTGCGTCTGTCCACGAGTGAAGAGGGCCGAGCCGTGTGTCCGCGGCGCAACGTCGATCTCGCACGCGATCGGCCGGATCTCGTCCGTCCCGCGACCGTCCGGGCGGCGCTTCTCTACCGCGATCTTCTGGCGCACGAGATCCTTGTAGATCGACTCGGCTGCCTTCTTGACGTACTGGCGGGTGAGCGGATCTTTCACCGTCGCCGGGGGCTCCTCGCCGTCGACCGAGGCCGGCGCCGCGCCGACCGGGAACGGGAGCTGAACCTCGTCGACGATGCGGGCGTACAGGAGATCGCGCTTGGCGGACTTCAGCTCCTTCGAGTCCTGCTCGGCGTCGGTCAACGCCCGCAGGTCGTTCTCGAACTGCGCGCGCACGGGCTCGCTCACGCTCTCGAGGCGCAGGCGCTCGAGGATCTGCGCCAGCCCGGCCTTCACCTGCATGCGCCGGCGGATGTCTTCCTCGGTCGAGCTCATCGACACCGGGGCGCACAGCTCGGCCTCGACCTCCTCGACCGCCGCCTGACCCTCCTTGAGGCCCTCGGCCCGGATCCGGTCGCGAATCCTGCCCGCGTGCTGAGCCTCGATCTCCGCGGTGACGGCCGGATCGGGAAGCTTGGGCTTGCCTGCAGCGCGCCGCAGCTCCTCCTGCGCCTCGCAGAGCCCCTGGATCTCGCGGTGGGCGAGCTCGAGGGCGGCGAGGACGACGTCCTCCGGCACCTCCTGGGCACCGCATTCGACCATCGTGATCGCCTCGCGCGTACCGACGACGAGCAGGTCGAGGCGCGACTCGACGAGCTCCGGCAGGGTGGGGTCGACGATGAGCCGGCCGTCGGCGTCCATCCCGATGCGAACCGCTCCTACGGGGCCGAGAAACGGCAGCGACGAGATCATCAGCGCCGCCGAGCACCCGTTGATCGCGAGCACGTCGTGGGCGACGATCTGGTCCGCGGAGAGGATCGTCGCGATCAGCTGCACCTCGTTCTTGAAGCCCTTCGGCCACAGCGGGCGGATCGGTCTATCGATCATCCGCGCGTTCAGGATCGCGCGTTCCGTCGGACGGCCCTCACGCTTGAAGAAACCACCGGGGATCTTTCCGGCGGCGTACATGCGCTCCTCGACGTCGACGGTGAGCGGGAAGAAGTCCGCGCCCTCACGCCCTTCCTGGCGACCCACGGCGGTGGCGAGCACCATCGTGTCTCCGGCCTGCACGATGACGGCGCCGTCGGCCTGCTTGGCCAGATGACCCGTCTCGAAGCGAATCTCGCGACCGCCGACGTCACGCGACACCGTGCGGCGCTCTGTAGCAACGATGGACATGTGTCCTCCTGTCAGTTCAAGGCAGGAGGAGAACGGAGGTTTGAGGCAGCTGCGCGGGCAGATGCTGCGACGCTCGCAGCTCCCTCAAACTTCCGGCTCCTCCTGCCGGCCTCCGCTATCGCCTGAGGCCGAGCTCCGAAATAAGCGTGCGATAACCCTCGAGATCGTTCCTCTGGAGGTAGTTCAGGAGCCGCCGACGCTGCCCCACCAGCATCAGGAGACCGCGCCGCGAATGGTGATCCTTCTTGTGCGCCTGCAGATGCGCCGTAAGGTCGTTGATTCGGCGTGTGAGCAGCGCGATCTGCACCTGCGGCGAGCCCGTGTCGGCCGTGGATCGGCCGTGCTTGTCGACGATCTCCCTCTTCACCTCGGTGGTCAATCCCATCCGCAACACAGTATCAGAGGGCTCTCGCAGGCCCGGCTGGCTCCACCCCGACGCCTCACGCGTCAGCCGAATGCGTGAGGATCTCGGCGAAACGGCTGTCGCCCCGCAGCACGTCGAGATCCGAGTCGGTGCGGACGGCCTCGGCCAGGCCCGGATCGAGCTCGAGCGCCCGCTCGAGGTAGCCGAGCGCCAGCTCGCGCTCGTCCGCGAGCGCCGCGTAGCAGGCGGCGTTGAAATGCACGCTGGCGTTGTCCGGCCGCTGCTCGACTCCCTCGGCCATCGTGGCGAGCGCGCCGGCGACGTCGCCGGCGCCCAGCTGGGCGTCCGCGCGGAAGTACCACTCCCACGGCGAGACTTCGTAGGAGCCGCCGAGCGGAGCGCCGACCGCGAGCACCGTCGTGTTCTCCTCCGCCGCGACGGCGCTTCGCCGCTCGGCGGGGTCGGCGAAGAACACGAACGTGCCGGCCGCGGCGTCGAGCTCGCGGCCCCCCGCTCTGAACGTCGCCCGGCCGCTGAGCACGACGTAGAGCTCCTGGTGCTTCCCAGCGCCGCCGCCGGTCTCGTCGTGCTCCTCGATCAGCTCACCGCCGGCCTCGGGCTGGGTGTAGGCGTTCACGCCGAACGCCTCGACTCCGAGCGTGTGCCGAACCGGCCTCCAGAGGAAGTCGAACGGCCGCAGCCGCAGGGGCCCGATGTCGGAGACGTGAGCCGATCGCATCGGCCACCTACCTTATCCCGGCCGGACGGCCCGGCGGGTCTGCTCCACGTCGAGGGCGATCTGATCGACGAGCTCCGCTTCGCTCGCGAACGACCGCTCGTCGCGTAGGCGCTGCCACAGCTCCAGTCGCAGGTGCGCGCCGTAGAGATCGCCGTCGAAATCGAGCAGGAACGCCTCGATGCGGCGCTCGGTGCCCCCGTAATGGGGGTTGACGCCGATCGAGAGCGCGGTCCGGTGCCGTTCTCCGTCGATGACGGCCGCCCCGGCGTAGATCCCGTGCGCGGGGACGAGCAGATTGGGCGGCACGGCGAGGTTCGCGGTCGGAAACCCCAGCGTGCCCCCCCGCTGGTCGCCCGCGACCACCAGGCCTTCGAGCTCGTGCGGGCGCCCGAGGTGCGCGGCGGCCTCCCCGATCGCTCCCTCTGCGAGCAGCTCCCTGATCCGGCTCGACGATACGCCCTCGACGATCGGTACCTCTCGCACCTCGAAGCCCAACCGGCGTAGCAGAGCCGTGTCGCCGCTGCGACCGCGTCCGAAGCGGAAGCTCTCGCCCGCGACGACGATGCGCGTCCCGAGCGCGTCGATGACCTCGTGCACGAACTCCTCGGGGGTGTCCCGCGAGAGCTCGCTCGTGAACTCGACGACGAGCACGTCGTCGGGGGCTGCCTCCTCGAGCAGCTCCAGCCTGCGCTCGAGCGTCGTCAGGACCTGAACGCTGTAGCCGAGCACCTCGCGGGGATGTGGATGGAAGGTGACGACGGTGGAGCGCAGCCCGGTCGACCTGGCAGCTTGGATCACGGCCTTGTGACCCCGATGGACGCCGTCGAACGTCCCGATGGCGACCGCGCGGTCGGCGCGTGGAAGCTCGTCCGCTCGGTCGGCGACGATCATTCGCTCGCCCGCGCGAACACGGTCTCGGGACGGGCCTGGCCACCGCCGAGCTTCGCGACCGCCATCAGCCGGCCGTCATAGGTGAGTCGAGCGCGGCCGTTGCCTGACCGTGACACGGGCATGCCCGACAGGACGCGCCCGACCTCGGGCTGGGCGAGCTCGACCTCAGGAAGGTGAGGCAACGCCTCGCGCATCGGCAGGACGCGGTCCTCGTCGGCGTCGTCGACGCTGAACGAGCCGACAGCCGTCCGGCGAAGCGTCCGGCAATGGCCTCCGAGGGCATCGGCGATCGCCCGGATGTACGTCCCGCTGCCGACGTGCAGCTCGAGCTCGGCCAGCGGCGGCTCGTAGCGGCGAAGCTCGAGCGCGTGGACCTGCGAGCGACGGAGCGGCATCTCGACGGCGACGCCGCGCCGGTGCAGTCGGTAGGCGCGCTCGCCGTCGACCTTGACGGCGGACGCGGCCGGAACCCGCAGCTCGACCTCGCCCGTCAGCGCCGCCAGCGCAGCTTCGAGATCGTCCGGGAGCGCGGGGCGGTCGAGCTCCTCCCCCTCGGCGTCACCGGTTGTCGTCCGCCGTCCGAGCTCCACCTCGGTCACGTACCGCTTGTCCAGCCCGACCAGGTATCGGTTGAGCCGCGTCGCCGGCCCGAGCAGCACGAGCAGGAGCCCGCTCGCGAGCGGGTCGAGGGTGCCCGCATGACCGGCCTTGCCGCCATGGTGCTTGCGGAGGCGCCGGACCACCGCGAACGACGAGGGGCCCGCAGGCTTGTCGACGAGCACGAGCCCGGCGCCGCCATCTGTTCGTCTCCCGCCCACGCTGCCGGGGGTAAGCCCTAGCCCGTCTTGACCTGGGCGAGGTACTCGCGGCGGATGAACTCCACGACCTCGTCGACCGAGGCCTCGCTCGAGAAGCCGGCCGCCTGCCGGTGGCCGCCGCCGCCGCTCTTGCGGGCGATGACGGAGACGTCGATGTCCTCGGCCGTCGTCCGCAGGCTGACCCGGCGTGTCGGGCCGTCCATCGTCGGCGGCTCGCGGATGAGCGCCACCACGTCGGTGCCCTCCACGGCGCGCAGGTGGTCGATGATCCCCTCCGAGAACGGCTCTTCGGCGCCGGCGTCGGCGAAGTCCCGGCGATGCAGGAAGGAAACGATGAGACGCCCGCCCTCGAAGACGAGAGCGCTCTCGAGCGCTCTCGCGAGCAGCTTCAGCTTCGCGAAGGCGACGCTCTCGTAGACGCCCTGGAAGACGCGGTGCACGTTCGCGCCGGCCTCCACGAGCTCGGCGGCCAGCCGCAGGGTCTTCGGGGTCGTGTTCTGGTACTGGAAGCGTCCCGTGTCGGTCACGAGGGCGATGTACAGCGCCTCGGCGATGGCGGGGGTCATGCCCACGCCGAGCTCCGCGAAGAGGTCGCGCAGGATCTCGCCCGTCGACGACGCGTCGGGGACGACGAGGTTGTGCGCCCCGAAGCGCGTGTTGTCGTGGTGATGGTCGATGTCGACGACGAGCTCGGCGCGCTCTACGATCCCCGTGTCCGGCCCGAGTCGCCGGGTGTTCGCGCAGTCGAGCGCGACGAGGACTCGGCCCGCGAGGTCGTCGGGAACCGGGCCGCGACGGAGGCTCGACAGCTCCATGAAGCCGTACTCGTGCGGCAGCGGGACGGCTCCCCAGAGCCACATGTACGAGTCCTTGCCGAGCTGCTCGAGCGCGAGCTGCATGGCGAGGAGCGAGCCGAGCGCGTCGCCGTCGGGGTTCTCGTGGGTCGTGACGACGAAGCGATCATGCTTCTCGATCGCCTTCGCGGTCGCCTTGATCTCGTCGGTCGTGGTCGAGCTCATCGAGAAGCTGGGAAAGCCTCGCCGCACGCTCTGCTGTCCGATCGTACTCAAACACGAGCCGGGGAGTGCGCTTCAGGTGCAGTTGCCGGTTGACCTCCTGCTGCAGGACACCGTGCGCGCGCTCGAGCGCGGCCAGGCTCCGCTCGCGGCGGCGCTCCGAGCCGAGCACGCTGACGTACACCGTTGCGTGGGCGAGATCGGGACTGGCCCGCACCTCCGTGACGGTGACGAAGCCGAGGCCCGGATCCTTCAGCGAGCCGAGCTCCTGGGAGACCACCGCCCGCAGCGCCTCGTTCACCCGACGCATGCGCTCGCTCACGACTCGGGTCCCGATTCGAGCCCGCCGGCTGCCCCTCGTTCACTCATCGAGCGTCACCACCTCCCGCTCGACCGCAGCAAGCTCGAATCCCTGCGAGGCGAGCCAACGCTCCGCGCCGTCGAGCAGCTCTTGCAGCTCCCGATGCTCCCGCGCGACGCAGGCCATCGTCAGCCGGGCACGCTGCCAGGCATCGTGATGGTCGACCTCGGCGACGGAGGCCGAGAACCGCCGCGACAACTGCGCCTTCACCGACAGCAGCTCCTTCCGCTTCCCCTTGAGGGAGTGGTTGTCGGGGAACCGGAGCTCGAAGGAGAGGATGCCGACGTATCCGGAGCCCATCGCATTGCAGGACAGCCGCAAAGTGCGCCAAAAGCCTGCTGGGACAGCGTACCGACAGATGCTCGGGCTACCCGCAATCGTCGCTTCTCCCGCGGCGTTCGAATGGGCCCGGTCGGGCACCGGCCCTACCAGCCCACGGCGGCTGTCACCGGCGTCAGATCGACGACCAGCCGCCACACTAACGTCGCGCCGGTGTCGGCTAGCGCGGGCCGGTCGGGGACCGGCCCCTCCACGCCCCTCAGGGGAGCCTCACCAGCGGGCAGGCCGGGAAGAACCGGCCTACGAGGACTCGGCTTCGTCGGCGGCTGCGCCGTTGTCCGCAGCGCGCAGGTCGACGTCCGTCCGCTCGACTTGCTTCGTCTCGTAGAACTCGAGGATGTCGCCTTCCTTGACGTCGTTGAAGCCCTCGAGCTGGATGCCGCACTCGAAGCCGTTCTGGACTTCGCGGACGTCCTCCTTGAAGCGCTTGAGGCTCGCAAGGGTCGTCTCGTACACGACGGTGCCCTCGCGGACGACTCGGACATTCGCGTTGCGGCGCACGACGCCGTTCGTCACGTAGCACCCGGCGATGACGCCGATACGCGAGATGCGGAACAGCTGCCGCACCTCGGCCTCGCCGATTGTCTCCTCGACCTGCTCGGGCGCGAGCATGCCGACGAGCGCCTGCTGAATGTCGTCGGTGAGCTGATAGATGACGCGGTAGGTGCGTACGTCCACGCCCTCGCGCTCGGCCAGCCCGCGGGCCTCGGCGTTCGGACGGACGTTGAAGCCGAGCACGATCGCCTTCGACGCGGACGCGAGCATGACGTCGCTCTCCGAGATCGCGCCGATCCCGGTGTGAATGACGTTGGCGCGCAGCTCGGGATGCTGGATCTTCCCGAGCTCGCCGACGATCGCCTCCACCGAGCCCTGCACGTCGGCCTTGACGACGATGTTGAGATCCTGGACGGCACCCTTGGCCATGAGCGAGAACAGATCCTCGAGGGACGGGCCCTTCGACTGCTTCGCGAGCTCCTCGGCGCGCAGGCGCTGGACTCGCAGCCCGGCGAGATGGCGGGCCTGGCGCTCGTTCTCGACCACACGCGCGTGCTCGCCCGCCTGAGGCGGCTTGTCGAAGCCAAGGATCTCGACCGGCGTTCCGGGCTTCGCGTCCTTGATGCGCTCGCCGCGGAAGTCATGGAGGGCGCGGACCTTGCCCCAGGCGTCACCGGCGACGATCGCGTCTCCGACCTGGATCGTGCCACGCTGTACGAGCATCGTCGCGACGGGGCCGCGGCCCACGTCGAGACGGCTCTCGATGATCGGGCCCGACGCCTCCGCATTCGGGTTGGCGACGAGCTCGAGCTCGGCGTCCGCGACGAGGAGCACCTTCTCCAGCAGATCGTCGAGGTTCTGGATCGCCTTCGCGGACACGTCCGAGAACTGTGTGGTGCCGCCCCATTCCTCCGGTTGGAGCCCGTGAGCCACGAGCTCCTGTCGCACCTTGGTCGGATTCGCGTCCGGCCGATCCATCTTGTTCACGGCCACGACGATCGGCACCTCGGCCGCTCGCGCATGGTTGATGGACTCGACGGTCTGCGGCATGACGCCGTCGTCCGCAGCGACCACCAAGACCGCGATGTCCGTGATCTTGGCGCCCCGCGCGCGCAGCGCCGTGAACGCCTCGTGACCGGGCGTATCGAGGAAGGTGAGGCCGCGCCCGCTGTGGTCCACCTGGTACGCGCCGATGTGCTGCGTGATGCCGCCAGCCTCCGTCTCGACGACGGCGCTCTGTCGGATCGCATCGAGCAGCGTGGTCTTGCCGTGGTCGACGTGACCCATGATCGTGACCACGGGCGGCCGCGCCTGGAGATCGTCCGGATCGTCCTCGTAGACCTCGGGCTCCAGCTCTTCCTCGCTCGCGTGCTTGATCGTCACCTCGCGCTTGAGCTCGCCCGCGATGAGCTCGATCGCCTCGTCCCCCAGCGACTGCGTGATCGTGACCATCTCGCCCACGCCCATCATGATCTTGATGATCTGGCCCGCGGGAACGCCAAACGCGGCGGAGAGATCCTTCACCGTGGCGCCGGAGGAAACCGTGACGGGACCCGTCGGCTGAACCGGGGCCTGCGTCTCGCGAGGCCCCTTGGCCGCACCGCCGCCGTCGCGCTGACGCTGGTCCGGCCGCGGTCGCGGCGCGTCGATGACCACGCGGCGCTTGCGCCGTCCGGTCGGCGCTCCCCCTCTCGGCCGCAACGGCCGTTTCTGTCCGCCCTGATCAGCCACGTCGGTACCTTAGCCCCTTCATGAAAGCCCTGCAAATCCACTGGAATCGAAGCTAAGCAGCGGGCTCTCCCTCCACGAGCGCGAGCTCCCGGTGGGCCGCGATGCCGCAGAAGCGCGAACCGGGGAGCGGCGCATTCGGGCAACGCTTGCCTGTCGCCAGGACTGCTGCGCAGCGGCCGGAGAACTCCTCGCCGTCCTCGCCGCGGCCGTACGCGGCCTCGGCCTCGGCCTCGGCGAACTGCGTCTCGGAGTTGATGTCCACCCGCCAGCCGGTGAGGCGGGCGGCCAGACGAGCGTTCATCCCCTCCTTGCCGATCGCGAGCGAGAGCTGATCGTCGGGGACGATGACCGTCGCCTCCTTGGCCTCGTCGTCGATCAGCACCTCCCGCACGCGCGCCGGCGACAGCGCCTTCGCGATGAAGCGGGCCGGCTCGGGATTCCACGGGATGATGTCGATTTTCTCGCCGCGGAGCTCGGAGACCACCATCCGGACGCGGGAGCCGCGCGGGCCGACGCACGCGCCGACCGGGTCGACGCCCTGGGCGTGGGACTGCACCGCGATCTTGGACCGGTAGCCGGGCTCGCGGGCGACGCCACGGATCTCGACGAGCCCGTCTGCGACCTCGGGCACCTCGAGCTCGAACAGTGTCCTGATGAGCTCCGGATCCCGCCGGGACAGGATGACCTGGGGGCCCTTCGTGCCCGAGCGGACCTCCGTGATGACCGCCTTGATGCGGCTCCCCTGCTCGTAGCGCTCGCCGTCGACCTGCTCGGAGCGAGGCAGCAGCGCCTCCACCTTGCCGAGGTCGACGAGGACGTTGTTGCGATCGCCGGCCTGTTGGACGATGCCGGTCACGACCTCGCCCACCCGATCGACGTACTCCTCGTACATCATCGCCCGCTCGGCCTCACGGATCCGCTGGAGGATCACCTGCTTGGCGGTCTGCGCGGCGATGCGACCGAAGTTCTCGGGCGTCACGTCCTTCCGCGACATGTGCTCCGGTGGAACCTGCGACCAGTCGAGGTCGAGGTCGTCGTCCGAGATGAGCGTGTGCGACTTCTCTCCGGTCTCGACTTCGGCAGCCTCGAGCTCGTCGAGCTTCCGCTCGCGCGCCTCCTCGAGCAGCCGCGCCTCGAGGTCGTCCGGAATCTCGATCGCGTAGACGCGGAAGTCCCCCTCGTCGTCGAGCGCGACCTGCGCGTGCCGGGCTGCACCGGGTGTCTTCTTGTAGGCGGCGAGGAGCGCGTCCTCGAGGGCGTCGACGAGGGTCATCGACTCGATGCCCTTCTCCTTCTCGATCTGCCTGACGGCCTCGATGATCTCCCTAGTCATGGCTCGCGCTCCCGTTGACCACGTTTCCGCGCACGATCTCGTCGTAGGGAATCTCGATCCGCCCGGCGGCGCCCACGAGCGCAACCGTCTGGTCGCCGGCCTCGACGACCTCGCCCCGGAACCGCTTGCGGCCGCCGATCTCATGCTCTGTCCGGACGGCGACGCGCTTCCCTTCGGCGCCGGCGAAGTGCTCGCGGGTCCGCACCGGGCGGTCGAAGCCCGGGCTCGAGACGTCGACCGTGTAGCGGTCGAGGTAGCCGCGGAGCACATTCGTCACTCGCTCGCAGACAGCGTGGTCGACGCCGGCCGGAGCGTCCACGAACACGCAGAAGCGGTCGGGCCCGAGCAACTCGACCGCGAGGACGTCGACATCGGGCAGGCGCTCCGCGAGCGTCGCCGAGATCTCGCCGTACAGTGTTTTCTCTTGTTCGTGTATCCGGGTCATTGATCTTCTCCGCGTGTTCTAGCCCCTCACGAAAAGCGGGCGCAGCGCGCCCGCTCCAGAGCTGGATGCGTGAGGTGGCAGCGTCAGGATAGCAGGCTCGGTACGCCGTCACGGCGTTCGTGACGGATGTCTCGAGAGCACGGTAACGGGCCCGGCCACCGCCGTCCGGGGCTTCGAATTCTAGCGCCCGGTGCGGATCCCCAGCCGCTCGCGCGGCTCGACGTCGAGGATGATCGTCACAGGGCCGTCGTTCGCAATCTCCACCAGCATGCGGGCCCCGAATACCCCGCGCTCGGTGTGGATCCCCTGCCGCTCGAGCGCCTCGCAGAAGGCCCGGAAGCGCGGCTCGGCGACCTCGGGCCTGGCCGCTCGCGAGAAGCTCGGGCGGTTGCCTCTCGCGGTGTCGGCGATCAGCGTGAACTGGCTGACGACGAGAGCGCTGCCGGCGATGTCGAGAACGCTCCGATCGAGCTTCCCACCGTCGTTCTCGAAGATCCGCAGGCCCGCAACGCGGTCGCGCGAGCCGCTCCGCGTCTCGAAGCTCGTCGCCCTCGGCGATACCGAGCAGAACGCAGGCGCCCGGGCCGATCTCGGCGACCCGCTCCCCCTCGACGCTGACGGCCGCCTCTCGCACCCGCTGGACGAGCGCCCGCACGTCCTACGCGTAGACGTACACGGTCTCGCCCACCGGGGAGCGGTTGTACAGCCAGTCCGCGGTCCAGATCGGAATCCGGACGCAGCCGTGGCTCGCCGGATACGCCGGCACCGACGGGAAGCCGTGGATGGCGAAGCTGTCCCCGTAAAACGTCAGCGTCCGGTACAGGATGGCCGGGCCGAGCCACGTCGTGGTGGCCGGCGCCTTCCAGCGGATCCGGTGGCGACCCTCCGGGGTGTTCCCTGTCGCGCCCGAGGAGACGGGAATGACGGCCACGACCTCCCCGCCTCGAACGTCGAGCAGGATCTGGCGCGTCTTGTCTACCTCGATGTGCGCCTCAGGGCCGCGATACCGGGGCCGCACGACCGGCACTCGGCCGAGCTTGCCCCAGGTCTCGCGGCCGACGAAGCCCGTGCGCGGCAGCCCGTAGGCCTTCTGAAACGCGATCACAGAGTCGACGAGCTCCCAGGTGAACGTCTGCCAGAACCCCGGTACCCGGAATCCCAGCCTGGCGAGTGCGCGCGCGAGACCGTGTACGTCGGCGCCGCTCGCACCGACCGAGAGGGCGCGCGCGGTGACCCGGACCCGGGCGGCGAGCGTCCGCGCAGCCAGTCCGTCCACCGCGGGGACGGTGAGCACGGCGATGAAGGGGCCGAGGCCCGGAACGGGCACGGTCGTGGAGAGCTTGCCGTCACGGACCATGGCGGAGGCCGTAGCCACGACTCGACCGCGGTCCCGCACCGCGATCGACACGTTCCCCGTGTACGAGGTCGGTCTGATCCGCGCCGTCAGCCGCGCGCCGACGAATGCCCGACCTCGAGCGACGGTCACACGTATCCGCGGTAGCACCTCGAGCAGGACCGGCTCGCTGACGGCGCCGCTGAGCTCGGCCCTGGCGCGGTAGAAGCCGCCGCGCAGCGCCGGGAGATCGACGCGAAAGCTGCCGGCGGCATCGGTCGGGCCGCGCGCTTCCTCGAGCCAGGTCTCGCCTTCTGCGCGCTCGAGGATGACCTGCTCGCCGGGCGTCCCGAGCTCGACCTGCCCGGTGGCCTGCACGGGGTCTCCGTACGTGACGCTTGCGGGCGAGAGCGCAAACGTGACAACTGCGGCGGTCTGAGCGTGCGCCACGGACGTCGTGGCGAGGGCTGCGATCAGAACGAGGGTAGAAAGCACGCACCGCATCGACGAGAGCGTGTTCGCGGAGCGCAGCGGAAACCCTCCGGAAGACACCGTGGGCTGCTTGCCGCCGAACGCGGCGTCACGCGAGTGCCCGGGGCCTCGCAGCCCGTCCGCGCTCGGCGCGGGAAAGGCTCTTAGTGGTCCTTCTTGCGGCGACCGAGCTGGCGCGCCCACCAGTCAGTCTCGACGACCTGCTGCTTGGCGGCCGCCTCGCCCTTCGGGATCGACGATCCGTTCGACTCGAGCGCAGCCAGCACCGGCTCGGCGACCCCGGAGGCGTCCTCGTCGGTCGAGGCATGCCCGGCTCGCGCTCCACGCCGTTCCTCGGGCTCAGGCCGCGGCGGGTTGGGCGCCTTGCGGTCGAGACGCTCGTTCGCGTCGCGCCCCTCGAGCTCGCGCTTCAGCATCCCTGCGAGGGACAGCGAGCTCACGAGGTCGGTCTCGAGCTCGCTCAGCCGTGAGAAGGCTCCGCCCATGATCTCTTCCCAGTCCGCCCGGTCACGATCGAGCTGCTCGCGGTCGGCGGCCAGAGTCTCCTCCCGCGCGACGAGCGCGGCCTCGCGCTGCTCGAACGAATTCTGGCGCTCGGCCACCCGGGCCTCGCTCTGGTCGAGCGCGGCGTCGCGGCCGGCGATGGCCGCTTCACGCTCGGACAGGCGCCGCTCGCGTTCGGTGACATCTTCCTCGCCGTCGCCCACGAGCGCCTCGCGGTCGTCCAGCTTCTTCGCGCGCGCGGCAAGCTCGTCCTCGGCGATGGAGATTCGGTCTGCGCGCGCGTCGAGCTCGGACGCCTTGGCCGTGTGCGCTTCCTCGATCTCGGCCAGCTCCTTCCCCTTCGCTTCCAGGGCTTCCTGGAGCTCGGCCAGCCGCGCACGCGACTCGCGCGTCGCCTCACCCCAGATCGCCTGCTCCTGCTCGAGGCGTCCGGCCTCGGCGCGCAGCTCGTCCTCTCGCTCGTCGAGCTTCCGCTCCCGCTCGGCGAACCGGGACTCGAGCTCACCCAGCTCGCCGCCGGTTCGGGCGAGCTCGCCCTCTCGGTCGGCAAGCTCGGCGGCGCGGCCTCGCAGGGTCTCGGTCTTCTCGGCGATCGAGCGCTCCAGTGCCTCGAGCCGGGCACGGGCCTCTGATGCGAACGTTCCTGCCGACACCCCGGTAGCGTCCGGCTGGCCCGTCTCGTCCGCCCTATCGACCGCCGTCGGGGATGCCACATCGGGCTCCTCGTGGGGGTCGGCAGGCCCGGCGACGGTCGCCTCGGGCTCCTGGCGGGCGACGGCCCCGAGATCGGGCTCGCCTGCGGCCTCGTTGTCCGGGTCGTGCTCGAGCATGGAATCCTCGGGCGCGGGCTCGTCCGCTAGCGGAGCCGGCTCTGATGTTTCCGGCTTCGGCTCGGCGGGCTGGTCGTCGCCACGCCGCCGCGACGCCTCGAGCTCGGCGCGCAACCCATATGCGTCCGACCCGCTTCCGCCGGGAGCCACGGTGTCCGCGGAGGCCACGGCTTCGACGGCCAGCCGGAGCTCGGTCGGGAACGACGGCTCCGAAGCGTCGCCCGGCGTGTCGGCGCTCGCGTCGAGTGTCAGGCGGATCTCCTTCACGGACTCCTCCGTGCTCGACGTCTGCGGCGAACGGCTCGTCCTCGCCTGGGAGGCGCGCTTCTCGGAGCGATCCTTCTTCCTGATCAAGCCCATCTCAACCCCTTACTCGAAAGCGATGTCATCGCTCGGACCGCTGTGCACAGAGCAACCCAGGTACTCGAGCGCCAGCAACGCCTCCTCGGTGAAGCGCACCGCCTCGTCGAGGTTCCCGAAGCTGTACGGCCCGAGCGGCATCGGCTCCATGCCGACCGCCCCCGTCGGGTAGACGTCGACCTGGACGACGCACGCGTCTCCGTGGTCGACGCCGCGTAGCGCGACCACGGTGCGGTCGTCCTTCCGCGCGTGGCGCACGAAGAGTTGCTGAGCGAGGGGGTCGGAGCCCTGCAACGACATGTGCACCGAATCGGCTCGGCCCCGCGGGGAGGTGAGCCGGCGTCCCTCGTCCGAGGGGTGTCGAGCCTCCCCGCCAACGTCTCCTCGACGGCCGCCGTCTGATTGGCTCAGCGCATGGGTTGCAGCGAACGGAGCGCTGGAAGGCGCGCCGCGTCGACGACCTCCACCTCCACCCCGTAGGCTTCGAGCTCACGCGCGGCGGCGCCCGGCGTCGGCCTGTACGGCCAGAGCGCGACGGCGGCGAGGCGCTTCAGACGGTGTGACGGAACGACGATTCGCTGTGGATACGCGCAGGAGGCCCGCCAGCCCCGGTCGGTCTCCACGACACGCCCCCACAGCGAGACTGCCCCGAAGACCCGCAGCAACGCTCGAGGTGCGTTCTCCACCGCGCTCCCCAGGTAGCGGGCGGCGAGGTCGGGCGAGGAGAGCGCATAGATCCCGCAGCAGCAGTCATAGCCGGGCGCCTCGTGGAGCGGCGGCCGGCTCCAGGGGAGCGCGGCCAGCGTGCGGCGGCAGCGCGCTCTGGTCTCCCTGCCCGGCTCCCAGAGCTCGTGGTAGACGAGCGAGCTCAGCCGTAGCTCTCCGCCCGCCTGGACGACGCTCCAGACGCGCCAGCCGACGAGGGGCTCCGCGTAATCGGGCGCCCGGATCGCTACCCCGGCACCTTGTCGGGCTCCTCGGGAACGTCCGCCTGCTCCCCCGGCTCGTCAGGCTCGGGCAGGGGCCGCGGGACCGGATCCTCGACCGGCTCGATCGTGTACACCCGCTTCGGCTCGCCGATCTCCATCATCGCTCTCTTCGTTAGACGACGGGATTGCCGGTATGTCAGGGGAGCAGGTCGCCGATGTCCTCGACCTGCTCGAGCAGCCCGCCTAGCTCGTCGAGGTCGGGTATGAGCTCGCGCAGCTCGTCGAGGTAAGCGAGGAGATCCGGCAGCTCGTCGAGGTCGGGCAGGCTCTCGCGCAGCCCTTCGACCAGGGCCTCGAGGTCGTCGATACGGCCGGCCACGGCGCGTACGGCTTCGGTCTCCTCCGCGAGGGTGTCGACCTCCGCCTCGAGCGCGGCCACACGAGCCTCGAGCGCCTCGAGGTCCTCCTCCGACGCGCCGCCGCAGCCCGCCGCGGCGAGCAGCGCGCCAGTGAGCACCAGGACGGCCAGCGCCCGTCTCACGAGCCCTGACCGTCGTTCTCGAGCAGCGCCTTCAGACGCGCGAGGTTCGCTCCGGCGTCGTGCTCGGCCGCCTTGGCCATGACGCCGCCCGCAATACGCAGCGCACCGCGCAGCTCCGCCTCGCCGGAGATGGTCAGACGGGTGCCATCTCCCACCGGCTCGAAGAGGTGGTGGATCGTGATCGGAAGCGGGCCGTCGACGACCCGGATCCCGAAGAGCCTGTCCGGCTCCAGCGCGACGATCTCCACGGTGGTCTGAAAGCGCTTGCCGACGAAGTTGCGCGTCTCGCCGAAACGGCTTCCGACGTCGATCCCGCCCTCCGGCCGTCGCACCTCGACGACGGCCGGCTGCCAGGACGGCAGGTTCGCTGGCTCGGAGACGTAGGAGAACACGTCGCCCACCGGCCGCCCGATCACGATGTCCCGCTCGAGTCTCACTGCCCCCTCCTCTCACACCGGTCAGCCGGAAACGGTAGACGAGGGCACGCGGACCGCCGAGCGACACCGGCGTGCCCGCGCGAGCGCTCAGGAACTCGGTGTGAGCTGCGCGTCCTTGACGTACTGGTGGACGAAGGCGATGGCCATGCTGCCTTCGCCGACGGCCGCAGCGACGCGTTTCACGGGGCTGTACCGCACGTCGCCACAGGCGAAGACGCCCGGGACGCTCGTCTCCAGCAGGTAGGGGTCGCGGTCGAGGTCCCAGTGCCCCGCGGCGAGCGCGTCGGAGCCAGTGAGCACGTATCCCATCTCGTCGAGTGCGATCTCGGGCGGCAACCACGCCGTATCCGCATCCGCGCCGATGAAGATGAACAGCCCTCCCGACTCGAGCCGGGTCGGCTCGGTCGCTCCGCTGGCCTGGACGTCGATCGCTTCGAGCGAGGAGTCGCCGTGCACCCCGGCCACCTCTGCCCCGAACATCACGCTGATGTTCGAGCGTGTAGCAAGCTGGTCGATCAGGTAGCGCGACATGCTCTTGTCGAGTCTGTCGGCACGGCAGAGGATCGTCACGCTGCGCGCGTACGTGGAGAAGAAGAGCGCCGCCTGCCCTGCCGAGTTGCCCGCGCCGACGATATGGACGTCCAGACCGTGGGCGTTCGATGCCTCGCTGCGGGCTGCGCCGTACGAGATGCCCTTCCCGACCAGCCGGTCGAAGCCCTCGATCGGCAGATGGCGCCACGAGACGCCGCAGGCGAGGATGATCGTCCGGGCCTTCAGGACGTCGCCGCCGTCGAGGTGCACCTGGCGCGTGGAAGCGTCGATCCGCGTGATCGAGCGGGTGACGAGAATCTCCGCGCCGAGCCTCCGCGCCTGCTGCAACGCACGGCTTGCTAGCTCGTCACCGGACACCCCCGAAGGGAACCCGAGGTAGTTCTCGATCCGCGACGACGCGCCGGCCTGCCCGCCGGGCGCTTCCCGCTCGACCACGATCGTCCGCAGTCCCTCCGAGGCCCCGTACACCGCGGCGGCGAGCCCTGCCGGCCCGGCGCCCACGATCACCGTGTCGTACTCGGCGGCCAACGGTTCCGTGCTCAGACCCAGCAGCTGGGCGACCCGGCTCAGCTGCGGGCGTACCACGGTCTTCCCGTCGACGACCCGGATGACGGGGTAATCCTCGTCCGGCGGCAAGGGACCGCCCCACTGGGCGGCCGCATCCGGCGCATCGGGCGTGATCCAGCTGAACGTGATCTGGTTACGGTCGAGGAAGCGCCGCAGCTGCGCGCACGACGCATCCCAGCGATGCCCCACCACGATCGCGCGTGGCGGAGGCTGATCCGCCGTGATGCCCTGCAACCCGCCGATCCGCTCCCGCGCCAGCTCGCCGAGCTTCACTCCGACCTCGGGTGACGAGGACGCGATCGCGTAGTAGTCCTGTGCCGCAACCCGCATGAGGCGCGTCGGCTCGGCAGCTCGAAAACCAAACGGGAAGGTGGTCCCGAGCGCTATCGGCACCTCCCCGACGAGCTCGCCGACCACCCGGCCCCCGACCACGCGCTCGATCCCGTCGACCAGCGCGACCGTCTCCAGGCGACCTTCGAGCACGGCGAACAGCGCCCGCTCGTCACCCGCGTGGATCGCGTACTCGCCCGGCACGAGGCGGACATCCGCCGCAACCCGCGAGAGCCGCTGACACTCGACCGGGCCCAGACCGGCGAAGATCGAGACGCCGACGATCTCCTCCGCCGTCACCATGGCCGCCACGCTCCTCGCCCGGTATGTCCTCCGTACGCCACCCGGGCGCTCCTCAGATCGTTCGATTCTCTGACGCTTCTGACCCCCGAGCCTATCCGAAGCGGATGCAGAGGCCATGGGAAGGCGCCCCCGGGGCTCACTCGTAACGCAGCGCGTCGGAGATGCGGATCCGGGTGGCCAGCCCGGCCGGGACGATGGTCGCGGCGACGACGACGAGCACGGTTCCGATCGGAATCAGGGCGAGCGACCGCCAGGGTGCGACGACCGCGTCCTCGGTCGTGCCGCTGGTGATCCAGGCGAGGGCGAGGTAGAGCCCGACGCCGAGCGGGACGGCAAGGAGCGAGGCGACCAGCGCGAGTGCGGCGTGGGCGCTGATGACGGTGGAGGTGATCTGCCTGGGCGTGAGGCCGATCGCCTTGAGGACACCGTAGTCGCGGATGCGCTCGCGGACCGAGAGCAGGGCGACTGCGACGAGCGTGATCACGGTGATCAGCAGCAACGTCGTGTCGAGTGTGTAGACGAGGAGCGGCAGCTCATCCGGGATGTCGCTGGTTTCGCCGGTTGCTGCCTGCGCGTCGAGCGTTGCGTCGACCGATAGCGCCACGACCACCACGGCACCGGTGAGTGCGATCGCGGCTGCGAGGAGAAGCGCCCTGCGTCCTCGGGCCAGTAGGTCTCTGAGGCCGAGCCCGATCGTCAACGGCAGGACGGAGCGGGCGACGGCGCGCGCGAGCCGGGAGTTCGGCGGAGATGAGGTGCCGGCGCGGATCGCCTCGAGGACGCTGAAGCGGGTGCTGCGACGGGTGGACGTCAACGCTCCGGCCAGGAGCACGGGAAGGACGACACAGCTCGCGACAAGGATGTGCCAGGGATTCGCCGCAATCGTTGGCGAGCCGATCAGCGTTTCGGCGCTGGGTGCGGCGAGGCGGGGCGCAACGATCGATCCGAGCGCGAAGCCGAGCGCCGCGGCGACGAGACCAAGCGCGGTTGCCTCGAGCGCGAAAACGGCACCGACCTGGCGCGGCGTGAAGCCGGCCGCCTTCAGCAGTCCGATCTCACGGTGTTGGTCGCTGGCGCGGGCGCCGACGAGGATGCCGACGACGACGAAGGCAGCGATCAGGAGCAGGATGGTGAACGTCGTCGCGATCACCTGCGTGGGCTGTGCATCGCCCAGCGCGTAATCGCGCTGGTCTTGCCAGGTCTCGAAGCAGAGATCGCACGAAGGCACCGTTGTCGCCGCCCGCTCGGCGAACGCCGCAGCCGCAGCCGGATTCGCCAGTCGAAGCGCCTCCGTCCAGCGCCAGCGGGTGCGATCGGGCTCGACGCGTTCGAGCGTGGCAGGAGTGACCCAGGCCAGGCCGGGGTTGCGGCGGGGGTAGCGCGGCTGGCTCGGTACGACCGCCGTCCCGAGCACCGGAAGGTCGATCGAGCCGCGCCTGCCCGTAACTGCAAGCGTGTCACCAACCTCGATGCCGAGTGCATTCGCAAGGCTGCGTTCGAGCACGATCCCGTCCTCGCGCAGCGGCGAGCCGGCGGTCAGAACAGGCACGTTCACGGCCGTGCGACCGCTCAGGCCGGCGAGGTCCACGCGATCGGTGCTTCCCGGCGGGCCAACGGTCGCCCTCGCCAGAGGAACCGGCGCGCCCCGTTCGGAAACGCCGGGTAGCTCCGCGAGCGCCTGCGCGGCGGCCTGCGAGGGGACGGACGCGAGCACGTGCGCCCCGTTGGCCGCGTCGAACGTCCGTTGCCAGGGATCGAGCCCACTCGAGCGCACCTCGAGCGCCAGCACGATCGTCGCGGACGCTGCCCCCGCGATCGCGATCGTGAGCGCGCTCGCGAGCAGACGCGAGCGGATGCCCGCGAACGCCAGCTTGAACAGCAGCGCCGTCACGCCTGGCCTTGCAGCTCGAGCAGCGGAGCGACCTGGCGGGCGGCAGCCAGCTGCGTTTCGTTGGCAACCAGGCCGTCGCGAAGCATGATCACCCGGTCTGCTGCCGAGGCGACGCTCGCGTCGTGCGTGACGAGCAGCAGCGTCTGCCCGTGCCCCCGCGCGTCGCGAAAGAGACCGAGGACGTCGCGGGCCGACCCCGAGTCGAGGTTGCCGGTCGGCTCGTCGGCGAGAATGATGTCCGGCCTGTTCGCGAGCGCGCGTGCCAGCGCGACCCGCTGCTGCTGCCCACCCGACAGCTGGCCGGGAGCGGCTCCGTGCTTCTCCGGAATGCCGAGATCGCTCAGCAGCTCGTTCGCAGACCGGCGTGCCTGTCTGCGCCCGCGGCCGACCAGGAGCAACGGCAGCTCGACGTTCTCGACCGCGGTCAGCGTCGGCACCAGGTTGAAGAACTGGAACACGAAGCCGACCTTGCGACGGCGCAGGCGCGCGAGCTCGGTCTCGCTCAACCCGTCGATGCGCTCGCCGTCGAGCCAGACCTCACCAGCCGTCGGTCGATCGAGCCCGGCGAGGAGATTGAGCAGCGTCGACTTCCCGCACCCACTCGGCCCCATGATCGCGACGAACTCGCCACGCTCGATCGCGATGTCGACGCCGCGAAGACCCAGAACCTTCGCGCCTCCGGTTTCGTACGTTTTCGCGAGCTGCCTCGCCTCGAGTACCGGTGCCATCAGACCTCCTCGTTCAGTGCGAGTCGCTGCTCGATCAGTTCGAGCCACTCCAGGTCGGCCCTCAGATGCAAGATCGCCCCCTCGATCAGAAGCGCGGCCGCAGGCCCGTTCCCGTTCGCCTCGAGGAGCGCGTTCAGGTCGCGTAGCGACTGCAGGTACTCGCGACGCTGCCCCTCCAGAAGCTGCTTCGGCTCCGCCAGCTGTGTCGACACGACGACGATGAACTTCATGAAGAACTCGTCCTTGAGCCGCCTGCCCGAGACCGGCAGCTCGATCCAGGCCGCGAGCGCGGCCCGGCCCGCCTCTGTCAGCTCGTACAGGCGCTTGCCGCGGCTGTCCCCGGGCACCGCCTGACCGACGACGAGGCCATCCCGCTCGAGCCGCCCGAGGGTCACGTAGATCTGACCAGCGTTCAGCGCCGGCAACAGATCGCCGAACTCTTGCTCGAACGACTGCTTCAGCTCATAACCGTGGGCGCGCTCCCCGCTGAGCAGCGCGAGAAAGAGCTCTCTCATAGATAACGAGTATATATGCTCGTTATCTATTGGTCAAGCGCTGCTTCGGAGCGACTCGGAGCACAGACGACGGACTGTAGGTCTGCTGCGTAGTCTCCGCGCGTGGCGGACTGGACGGCGGAGGCGCGCGTCGGCGAGGAGCTGGCGCGCGCCCTCATAGCGGAGCAGTTCGCGCCGCTGCCGCGTCACTCGTTGGAGCTCCTCTCGGAAGGCTGGGACTACGTCGTGCACCTCGTCGACGGCGAGTGGGCGTTTCGCTTCCCCCGACGGGCTGTCGTCGTGCCGGGCACCGAGCGCGAGATCGCCGTGCTCGGGCTGCTCGCGCCGCACCTGCCGATCGCAGTGCCGGCGCCCGTCTACGTCGGCCGGCCGACGGCGCAGTTCCCGTGGCCGTTCTTCGGCGCCGTCTACCTGCCGGGAGTCGAGGCGAGCGAGGCGGCGCTCTCGGACAGGGAGCGCACGCAGCTCGCGCGGCCGCTCGCGCGGGCGCTGAGAGCGCTGCACGCTCCCTCGGTGCTCGCGGACGTCGGCGGGCTGCTGCCGTTCGACCCGAATCAGCGCGCCGACATGACCCTCCGCGTGGCTCGTGCCCGCGACGAGCTGGTCGCTGTTGCCGAGCTCGGCCTGTGGGACGTTCCGCCGCAGCTCGACGAGCTGCTAGAGCAAGCCGCCGCGCTGCCTCCGCCGGAGCCCCAGCGCAGTCTGCCACGGCGACCTGCACTTCCGTCAGCTGCTCGTCCACCGCGGCGAGCTCACCGGGATCATCGACTGGGTGGACGTCTGCCGCTCCGACCCCGGCATCGACCTCCAGCTCGCGTGGAGCTTCCTGCCGCCTGCGGCGCGCGAGGAGTTCCTCGACGAGTACGGCACCGTCACCGAAGCGTCGCTGCTGCGGGCGCGAGTCCTCGCCCTCTTCCTCAACGCGGCGCTCGCCCGCTACGCCAGCGCCGAGGGGAAGCCAGCAGTAGCGACGGAGGCGCTCGCCGGCCTGCGCCGGGCGAGCGCAGGGCTCTAGCAGTCCCGAGGTCGCTGGGGCTCGCCCGCACCAGCGGCACGTGCCCGAGAGAGTGGAGGCGGCGGGAATCGAACCCGCGTCCGCGGTCGCACCGGGATGAGCGTCTACAAGCGTAGCCTCGGCTTGCGATTCGCCCGCCGGCCGGCTCCGAGGCGGCCCACCGACGGGCTAGCCATCCTTTGAGGTCCCGCTTCGGGCGATTGGCGCTCCCTCCGCGGCGAGCCCGTTCGTTGACGCCGGATCCCGCTCCACGGGCCGAGAGCGGGGCGACGCGTTACCTAATTACTTAGGCAGCGTATGCGAGTTCGTTATCCGCATATACATGTTCCCGGTGGATTTACGAGGCCAACCGGGGACCTCGGCTTGCAGCTCAACCGGAGAACCGACCACGTCGAAACCTGATCGCCCCCGTATGTCGTAGACGTCATTGTAGCCGCGACGTTCACATCATCGACGCGAGCTTCTCGACACAGCGCCTGCCCGAGTAGATCGCGTCCTCGGGTCGCCGGCGCGCCCCTCGCTGTCCTGCCCGGCGAACGCGATCCGGCCCACGCGTTGCCGTCCTATCGTCCGCGGCCGCGCGGGACACTAGCAACCGTCCCAGCCGGATACGCTCTCCCGCGCGTGGGCGACGTCGAGATCCGAGCGGTCGAAGAGGACGCGGCCAGGGGGCGCTCGCTCGCCATCTGGAACGCTGTCTATCGGACGATGCCCGCGAGCGAGGCGGACCGCGAGAGCCACCTCGCCCGGTGTCTCGGTCACGCCGAGTACCTCGCCTCGCTCGACGGCGAGCCGGTCGGCACGGGGGACATCGAGCTCCACCCGGATGCCGCCACGCCCGAGCTGGCGATGGTCCACGTGGCGGTTCTGCCTGCGGCGCGCCGTCGCGGCGCCGGCACGGCGCTTTACCAGGCCGTTTCCGCATGGGCGCGCGGGCACGGCCGAACGCAGCTCGAGACCTGGGTGCTCGACGCCGACTCCGACGGCATCACCTTCGCGGTCGCTCGCGGCTTCGAGGAGGTCTTCCACGACGCGCTCGTCGCCCTCGACCTCGCCGGGCTCGAGCGGCCCGACGTCGCCCCACCAAACGGTATCGCGATCGTCACGTGGGCCGATCGACCGGAGCTCGCGCGTGGAATGTACGAGGTGATGTGCGAAGCCGCGCCCGACATCCCCGGGAACGACGCGGGGATACCCGGGTATGAGGAGTGGGTCGAGCACCACATGGGCGCCGCCTCTGACCGGCCAGACGCGACGTTCGTGGCACTCGCCGGGGACGAGGTCGTCGGCTACGCGAAGTTCCACCTCTCCTCGGCCCGGCCTGGAGTGGCAGTCCACGACCTCACGGGCGTCAAGCGCAGCTGGCGCGGTCGCGGGATCGCCCGCGCCCTCAAGGCAGCTCAGATCGCCTGGGCGATGCGCGAGGGCTACGAGCGGCTCGAGACAGCGAACGAGCTGCGTAACGCGCCGATAAGGAAGCTCAACGCGGATTTCGGGTACCGGCCGATCCCGGGCCGGGCGCTTCTGCGGGGGCCGCTCGCACCGGAGTCGAGGGTCCCAAACGTTTAGGGGCCGGATATATCCGGCCCCTTACGTCCTGCTCACGGCGGGCAACGCGTGAAACACCAAGGAGGGGGTCCGTGGGGGAACCATGGGTTCCCCCACGCTAGGTCCGGTGCGCTTTGATCGCCCGTTCCATCTCGCGGCGCGCGTCCCGCTCGGCGATGTCGCGGCGCTTGTCGCGCACGTCCTTCCCGCGCCCCAAAGCGATCTCGACCTTGACCTTGCCGTTCTTGAAGTAGAGGCGTGTCGGCACGAGGGTCAGACCCCGCTCGGCCACCTTGCCGGTCAGCTCGTCGATCTCGCGCCGGTGCAGCAGGAGCTTGCGCTCACGCTCCGGGTGGTGGTTCTGCCGGCTCGCCTGCGGGTACTCGGGGATGTTGGCGCCGGACAGCCAGACGTCGCCGTCGCGCACGACCGCGTAGGCATGCTGCAGGCTCGCCGTGCCCGAGCGCAGGGACTTCACCTCGGTGCCGACGAGGGCGACGCCGGCCTCGAAGCGCTCGAGCAGCTCGTAGTCGTGCCGAGCCCGGCGATTGTCGGCGATCAGCTTGATGCCCTTCGTCCCGGCCACGCCCCGATTATGAAAGAAGCAAGCTGCGCGAGCGAAGCGAGCGCCAGAGGGGGGTTCGTGGGGGGAGCCTGCTCCCCCACGGAAAGGACCATAGGTTCGCCGAGCCGGGTGTCGCTTTCGTCCACCCCACCGACCGACTTTCCGCTTCCGCGTACGGCCTCCCGGTGGAGCTTCGGCCTACTCGCGCCCCGTGCTCGGCGCAACGGGGACACTAGGACATCCGGATCGTGAATGCAAGGAAGCCGGATGGTGAAGTTCTCGCAAAGAGCGCAGTTTTCCTCGGCACGCTCACGAAGGCGAGAGCTCCACCTTCCCCTCGACGCGATCGATGCGCTCGACGCGCACGGCGATGCCGTCTCCGAGACGAAACCGGCGTCCGCTGCGGCGACCGACAAGCGCCGTGCCGAGCCGGTCGAGCTCGTAGTAGTCGTCGGCGAGACGCCTCGCAGGCAGGTAGCCCTCGAACACCCCGTCAAAGCGGACGAACAGCCCCGAGCCGATGGCTCCGGTCACCTCGCCGTCGAAGTCGGCCTCCCAGCCGAGCTCGAAGAGCCGCCGATCGAGCAGCCAGGCGAGGCAGATCGCGTCAGCCGCGTGCTCGGCCTGGGCGGCCTCGCGCTCGCGCCCCGAAGCCCACTCGGCCGCGTCGTCGAGCGCCTCGGGAAGTGGGTCGTCGGCGAGGCCGAGCTCCCGCAGCAGCGCCCGGTGGCACACGACGTCGGGGTAGCGCCGGATGGGGGAGGTGAAGTGGCAGTAGGCGCGGCTGGCGAGGCCCGAGTGACCGAGATTGCGAGGGTCGTAGCGAGCCTGCTTGAGGGCGCGCAGGACCAGCGACGGGAATGCCTCCGCTCCCCTACCCGACTGCTTGGCGTATTCGCCGACCCGGGCGCTCACGCGTGCGGCGAGCCCGGCCGCGTCTCCGCCGCTCACGTGCTCGGGCACCGGCGGCGTCGGCACCTCGAGCGCCTCGAGCTTTGCGAGCAGGAGCTCGATCGCCTGCGGGTCCGGTCGCTCGTGAACGCGGTAGAGCGCCTCTCGCCGCCTGCCGGCGAGGAGTTGCGCAACCGCCTCGTTGGCCAGGATCATGAGCTCCTCCACGAGAGTGTGCGCCAGCGGCTCCGCCTCGACCCATGCCCGCTCGACGCTCTCGCGCCCGTCGAAGGAGAACGCGACCTCGGGCGTCTCGATCCGCAGCGCGCCACGGGCATACCGGCGCCGTCGCAGCTCCTGCGACAAACGCTCCGCGAGCGCCAACGCGTCCTCGAGCTCCGCCCCGACTCGCTCGCGGCCCGTCAGGATCGCCTCGACGTGCGAGTAGGTGAGGCGGGCGTCAGAGCGGATAAGGCTCCGGTAGAAGAGCGGCTCGCCGGCCTCGAGATCCGCGTCGAACGGCACCTCGACCGTCACGCAGCACCGCTCCCGGTGAGGAACGAGGCTGCACAGCCGGTTCGAGAGCCGTTCCGGCAGCATCGGCTCGCTGAGGCCCGGGACGTAGACGGACAGGGCCCGCTCGGCAGCGTCTCGGTCGAGCGACGATCCGGCCGGTACGTAGCGTGTGACGTCCGCGATGTGCACCCAGAGCCGGAAGCCGACGTCCTCCCGACGGATGCTGATCGCGTCGTCGAAGTCCTGCGCGTCGTCCGGGTCGATCGTGAACGTCGGCAGCGCTCGCAGGTCGACCTGGTCCGGCTCGATCCCGTCGGGGTCGGTCGGGAGCCGGTCGGCTTCTGCCTCGGCGTCGGCAGCGCGGCCGCCGGCCGGCCGCATGCCGAGGTGGTACAGCAGGCCCTCGAGCACCGGCGCTATCGACGCGGAGGGCCCGAGTACCCGCACGACTCGCGCCCGCCCTCCGCGGCGTCGGGTCGTGACCACCACGAGATCGCCGACGGCGCCGTCTGCGGCGGAAGCACGGTCGAGCACGATCGGCGTGCGCGGGTCGAAGTACGGCTCCCCGACGAGCAGCTTCCCGCGACGCGCGAGCTCACAGACGATCGGCTCCCCGGCCGCATCGTCGGTGTGGGAGCGCACGGATGCCGGAGCTACGCCGCGAGTTGCTCGACGAGGACGTCGGCTGCCGTGACGACTCCCTCGTCAGGCCGGGTGCGAAGATCGTCGTACGCGCGCACCCTCGGCTTCAGGCCGCGACCGGCGAGGCTCTTCCCGTTCGGCGTCATGTAGCTCGCGGTCGTGAGCCGCAGCGCGGCTCCGTTCGAAAGCGGGACGAGCGACTGGACGGTCGTCTTGCCGTACGTCCGTATGCCGACGACGACCGCCCGCTTGTTGTCGCGCAGGGCCGCCGCCACGATCTCTGCGGCGCTCGCGGTGTGGTCGTCGACGAGCACCGCCATCGGCGCGTTCGGCTCCACCGGCGCGCCCCCGACAGTCAGAAGCCTCGCCTCCTGGTTGGCGCCGGCTGTCGAGCCGACCTCGCCCGCCTCGAGGTAGAGCGACGTCACGCGGATGGCCTGGGCGAGGAGGCCGCCCGGATTGCCGCGGAGGTCGAGAACGAGCGCCTCGGCGCCCTGGCCCACCATCCTGGTCGTCGCCTCCTCGAGACGCTCGGCGGCGTGCTCCGAGAACGCGTGCAGACGGATGTGCCCGATCCGGTGGCCCCCGGTGCGCATGAGCCGCGCCTCCACCGTGGGCAGCGGCACGGGCCGGCGCACGACTGTGAAGCCGATCGAGTCCTTGGCTCCCGGTCGGAGCACAGTGAGGTGCACGAGCGTGCCCTGCTCCCCGACCATCAGCTGCACCGCCCGCTCGAAGCCGATTGCGGCTGTCGGCCGTCCGTCGATCGAGACGATCACGTCGCCCGGCCGGATGCCGGCCTCGCGGGCCGGGCCGCGCAGCGATGACGTCACCATCAGCCCGTCCTCCGCCGGGCTCACGGTCAGCCCCACGCCGTAGTACGTTCGCGTGAGGCGATCCTCGAGCTTTCCGTACTCGGCGGGCGAGAGGTACTCCGTGTACGGATCGCCCAGCTCCGTCAGGATCTGATCGATCGTGGGAAGCGCGAGCAGCGACGACGGCACGTGCCTGTAGTACGCGGTCGCGATCGCCTGCCTGACCTGGTCGAGCGCGCGCGGTGGGCTCGACGGAGCAACGGGTGCCGGGAAGGGGCCGTAGCCGTGCAACGGGCCCTCGTGGCCGATCGTCGGGGGTGCGGCAGCCTCGACCGGCGGTGCATGGCGATCGCGAAGCCCGGCGAGCCCGATGCCCGCCGAGCCCGCGACGAGAAGAGCACCGCAGGCCACAAGAGCCGCTCGTCTCACCGGGGGAGAAAACGTGACGTGATTATAGAGGCTCCTCCGGGCTGAGCCGAACGGTCGCCGCCGGCGTCGTGGGGCGCGTCAGTCCCGCAGGTGGAGCTCTGGCTCAACGCCAGGGGGTCGTGGGGAACCACGTTCCCCCACGACGCCTCAGACCCGGAGGAAGCGGCGCAGCGTGATCCCGGAACCGAGGGCGCCGAGCCCGAGGCCGAGGGCCACGAGAATCCCGGCGACGGCCGGGAATGCCCACGCCTGAACCTCCTCGCCCGCGTCCTTGACCGTGTCGCTCAGGAGCTCGGGCAGCGCCAGCTCCTTGCCGAGGAACAGGAGCACGACGGCAAAGATGCTGCCGATGAGGCCGCAGATCAGGCCTTCGACCATGAACGGGCCCCGGACGAACCAGTTCGTCGCGCCGACGAGCTTCATCACCTCGATCTCGCGCCGACGCGAGAAGATGGAGAGCCGGATCGTGTTCGCGATCAGGATCGTGGACGCGATCAGGAGGATCACTGCGGCGACGAGGAACGCGATCTCGATGATGCGCGCGGTGTTGAGGATCTTGTCAGTCGTCTCCTTGCCGAAGTCGACCTTGTCCACCTTGGGCGGCAGGGGATCGAGACGACTGGCGATGAGCTCCGCGTTCTCCGCGTTCCTCGGCTTGATCTCGAGCGCCCACGGAAGCGGGTTCGACGACAGCTGATCCACGAGCTCCGGGAACTGCTCCCGCATCTCCTCGAGCCCGACGTCGGGTGGCACGATCGTCACCTGCTCGACCTCGGGCATGCCTCGCACGCGCTCGGCCAGCGCGGTCGCGTCCTGGCGCTTGACGGACACGTCCGGCTCCGTCGTGAAGAAGACCTCGACGAGTACCTCCTTCTTCACGTCGTTGCTCCACGAGACGACCCAGGATCCGAGCGCGATGAACAGGCCGAGCAGAAACATCCCGATGAGCACGGTCATCGTGGCGGCGACCGTGGTCGAGAGGTTGGAGGTGATCGAGCGGAGCGCCTCCCCGACGAAGAGCCGGCTTCTCACGTCACGTAGCCGCCGCGGCGCTCGTCGCGGATGACCCGCCCGTTCTCGAGCGCGATCACGCGGCGGCGCATCTTGTCGACCATCTCGCGGTCATGGGTGGCCATGACGACCGTCGTCCCGGTGCGGTTGATCCGGTAGAGGAGCTGCATGATCCCGACCGAGGTATCCGGGTCGAGGTTGCCCGTCGGCTCGTCGCAGATGAGCAGCGGCGGATGGTTCACGAACGCACGGGCGATGGAGACGCGTTGCTGCTCGCCGCCGGAGAGCTCGTCAGGGTACGAGCTCGTCTTGTGCGTGAGCCCAACGAGGTTGAGCACCTCCGGCACCTTCTGGCGGATCTCCCGCTTGTTCTCGCCCTGCACCTTCAGCGCGTACGCGACGTTCTCGTACGCCGTCCGGTTGGGGAGCAGCTTGAAGTCCTGGAACACGCAGCCGATGTTGCGGCGCAGCATCGGCACCTTCGAGCCCTTGAGGCGAGCGAGCTCGCGGCCGCCGACGATGATGCGCCCGTTCGAGGGCTCGACCTCCTTCAGAAGGAGCTTGATCATCGTCGACTTGCCGGATCCCGAGGGCCCGACGAAGAAGACGAACTCGCCCTTCTCGATCGCGAAGCTCACCTCGGAGAGGGCGACGACGTTGGGCTCGTAGACCTTCGTGACGGCGTCGAAGAAGATCATCGGGCGGCCGCCGGGGCGCTCCGGCTCCTCGACCTCGTGCTCGGGGATCACCTCGTCGTACGACCGGGGAGCCCGTGCCTGCGGCGTCTCGCCGTTCTCCGCCGCGCCGTTCAAAGGCCCCGGACGCGTTCTCGTCGTGTCCGCCATGTCGAGATCGAGATCGGGGTCGTAGGGCGTCGTCACTGGACGGGTGATTCGTGAGGGCACGCTGGAGTCCTCGGTCGGCGGGCTGCCAGGGGCCGCTGCCACGCGCCGCGCTGTCTCTCCGTCGGGGGAGTGTAGCTGACGCAGCAGCTCATTCGCGCCACCCGTGCTCCTGGCGCTGGCGTTGCCTGGAGTCCCGGGAGACGGCGCGCCCGCGGCGCCGCTCCTCGTCCTGCGCGCGTGGATCGCCACGCCGCTCGAGGAACGCCAGCTCGCGCTCCAGCTTGCGAAAGCCGTCCAGACGCTCCTCGTCGAGAGCGCCGGCGTCGATCGCCTCCTGGACGGCGCAGCCCGGCTCGCCGGCGTGCCGGCAGTCGCGGAAGCGGCAGCCGGCCGCTAGCTCCTCGAGGTCGCCGAACGCTGTCTCGAGTCCCTCGCCCGCCCACGGCTCGATCACGCGGAGGCCGGGCGTGTCCATCACCAGGCCGCCTCCCGGGAGGAGAAAGAGCTCGCGGTGGCTGGTCGTGTGCCGCCCGCGGCCGTCGGCGCGCACGTCCCGCACCACCTGCGCGTCCCGGCCGAGCAGGCGGTTCACGAGCGACGACTTCCCGGCGCCCGACGAGCCGAGCAGCGCCGCCGTGCGCCCGTGGCCGACGAGAGCCCTGACACCGTCGAGGCCTTCGCCGGTGACGTTGGAGACGGCGTGGACCGCCACGCCGATTGCGACCTGCTCGACGGCCGCGAGGGCGCTGTCGAGGTCTGCGACGAGATCGCGCTTCGTCAGGACGACGACCGGCTCCGAGCCGCTCTCCCAGGAGGATGCGAGGTAGCGCTCGAGCCGGCGCAGGTTCAGATCGCCGACGAGGCCCGTCACGAGGAAGGCGACGTCCACGTTCGCGGCGAGCACCTGCCGCTCGGCCGCCTGCGGGGTGCGCCGAGCCAGGTCGCGCCGGGCGCGAGAGAAGGAGGAGCGGCGTGGCAGGACGGCATGAATGACACCGCGCGAGCCGGCGGCGGCCGGCCTGAAGGCCACCCAGTCGCCGACGGCCGGCAGATCCGCGGCGCCGGACGCGCTCGCCTGCAGCTTCCCTGATGGCTCGGTGAGGAACTCCCCCGCCTTGGAGTACACCAGGCAGGCGCCGCGGTGTTGGGCGCCGACGCGGCCCGCGACGAGGCCTGCGGCGGCGTAGGGCTCGAACTGCTGGTCTCGCTCGGCAGTCCAGCCGAGCGTCTCGAGGTCGTGAGCCATGCTCGACACGACTCCCTTTCGTCGAAGAGGACGGTACGGCGCTCGCGACCGGTGAGGCCACGAGCGAACGGGCCGCAGCGTCCGGAAGCGCGCGCGTTCGCTACGCGACGGGAGAGGCGGGCCCGCGAAGGAGGGCGGCAATCTCGGTCATCAGGTCATCCCCTCCTTCCGTGGTCGCGGGCCGAGCTCGAGTCAGGCTAGCGACCGCTCTACACGCCGTCAAGCGATCCGCCCGGTCGTTACGAGGCAGCCTGGCGCAGGTAGGCGTGGATGAGCTCGTCCAGCCGTCCGTCGAGCACGGCCTGGGCGTTCCCCTCCTCGAAGCCTGTGCGGTGGTCCTTGACGAGCTGGTACGGGTGGAGCACGTAGCTGCGAATCTGGCTACCGAAGCCGATGTCCTGCGCTGCGCCGCGCTCGGCGGCGAGCTCGGCCTCCCGCCGCTCCTGCTCGGCCTCGAGCATGCGACTCCTGAGGATGCGCATGGCCGTCTGCTTGTTCGAGAGCTGCGAGCGCTCGTTCTGGCATTGCACGACGATTCCGGTCGGGATGTGGGTGATGCGTACGGCCGAGTCCGTCTTGTTGACGTGCTGGCCGCCCGCGCCGCTCGCGCGGTAGGTGTCGATGCGCAGCTCGGTCTCGTCGATGTCGACGGCGACCGTGTCCGCGACGAGCGGGCTGACGATGACCTGAGCGAAGGACGTGTGGCGGCGGTGGGCCTGATCGAACGGCGAGAGCCGAACGAGCCGGTGCACGCCGCGCTCCGCTTTCAGGATCCCGTACGCGTTCTCACCCGAGACCGTGAACGTGGCGGACTTGAGGCCGGCCTCCTCTCCGGGCGACGCCTCGACCAGCTCGGTCGTGAAGCCGCGGTCGCCCGCCCAGCGCAGGTACATGCGCAGCAGGATCTCGGTCCAGTCCTGCGCGTCGGTGCCGCCGGTCCCGGAGTGAATCGTCACGACGGCGTCGCCGGCGTCGTACTCGCCCTTGAAGAGCGCTGCCTCTTCCAGCCGCGCCAGCTGCGCCTGCAGGGCGTGTACGCCTTCCTCGATCTCGTCCAGCTCGGCCTCGGCAGAGATGGCGAGCAGCTCCTCGAGGTCGTGCGCCTCGCCGCTGAGCGCCTCGTAGCGCTCGAGCCGCTTCGTCAGGCGCGCGTGCTCGGCCGAGAGCGCCGCGGCACGCTGCTGGTCGTCCCAGAACCCCGGCTCGCCCATCGCCCCTTCGAGCTCGTCGAGCCTCGCGCGAATCGTGTCGGGGTCAAAGGTAATCACGGACCCAGGCAAGCTGGGCCCCGATCTCCTTCAGGTCGCTCTCCAGGTCGGGCCGTTCGGCCATGGAGCCATTCTACGGGCCGGATGAGATCCGGCCCCTACAGACCTGGCCGCGGAATCGTAGGGGCCGGATATGTCCGGCCCCTACCGCCGAAGGACCCGTAAGCCTCTGGCGGCGCGCTGCAGAGATGAAGCGAAACCGACCGGCCGGCCGGCCGGGCTTCGCGCGCTACCTGCGCGAGCGGAGCGAGCGCCGGGGGGCCACGAGGGGGGCCGCCGGCCTCGTGCGCGTTACGCGCCGTGGCAGCGTTTGTACTTCTTGCCGCTGCCGCAGGGGCAGAGATCGTTGCGCCCGACGCCCGCGTATTCGCTCGGTGGGGCCTGCGCCTGCGCGGGGGCCTGTTTGGAGGCGGCGGCAGTGGCCGTGGCGGCACCTCCCGCGGCGGCGGGGGCTGCGGCCCGCGCTCCGCCCGTGGCAGCGGCGATCGCGTCCGCGCCCGCGACGGACTCGTGCTCGTAGACGAGGTTTCCGTCTCCTCCCTGGTCGGAGGTGTCGTAGTGCGGCGCCTCGCCTTCGGCCTCCGCCTCGGGAACCTGCACCTCGACGTGGAAGACGTAGCGAACGACCTCCTCGCGGATCAGGTCGTTGAGCTCCTCGAACATCGCCGAGCCCTCGTTGCGGTACTCGACGAGAGGATCCTTCTGGGCCATCGCGCGCAGGTGGATGCCATCCCGGAGGTACTCCATCGAGTCGAGGTGCTCGCGCCAGCGGGCGTCGACCACCTGGAGCACGAGGTAGCGCTCGATCTCGCGCATCAGCTCCGAGCCGAGCTCCTCCTCCTTGGCTTCGTACGCGTCCTGCGCGTCGTCCTGGAACTCCGCGACGAGGTCGACACGGGACATCCGGCCCACGTCGAGCTCGTCGGGCTGGATCTCGCAGTCGTACAGCGAGCCCATCTCGCTGAGCAGCGCCTCGATGTCCCACTCGGCCGGGCTATCGGCCTCGGTGTGGTCGAGCACGATGCGCTCGACGACGTCGTCGACCCAGCCTTTGAGCAGCTCCGACATGTCGTGGCCCTCGAGCACCTCGCGTCGCTGCTCGTAGATCACCTGACGCTGGACGTTCATGACGTCGTCGTACTTGAGGACGTTCTTCCGCGTGACGAAGTTCTGCTCTTCGACCTTCTTCTGCGCGCTCTCGATCTGCTTCGTCAGGATCCCGGCCTCCATCGGCTGGTCGTCGGGCAGCTTGAAGCGATCGATGATCTTGTAGATCCGGTCGCCGGAGAACAGCCGGACGAGATCGTCCTGAGCGGAGAGGTAGAAGCGCGACTCGCCCGGGTCTCCCTGGCGGCCGGAGCGTCCGCGAAGCTGGTTGTCGATCCGCCGCGCCTCGTGGCGCTCGGTACCGAGCACGTAGAGGCCGCCGACCTCGCGGACGCCCTCGCCGAGCTTGATGTCGACACCGCGGCCGGCCATGTTCGTCGCGATGGTCACGGCACCGGGCTGACCCGCGTCCTTGATGATCTCGGCCTCCCGCTCGTGCTGCTTGGCGTTGAGGACGCTATGGGGGATCCCGGCGCGCTCGAGCAGCTGCGCGAGATACTCGGAGACCTCGACCGAGATCGTCCCGACGAGCACCGGCTGCCCGGCCGCATGACGTTCTTTGATATCGGCGATGGCGGCGTCGTACTTGGCTTCCTTCGTCTTGTAGATGTAGTCGTTCTCATCGGCGCGGGCCACGGGCACGTTCGTCGGGATCTCGGCGACGGACAGGTTGTAGATCTCCTGGAACTCCTTCTCCTCCGTCTTCGCGGTTCCCGTCATGCCGGCGAGCTTCTCGTAGAGGCGGAAGTAGTTCTGAAGCGTGATCGTGGCGAGCGTTACGAACTCCTCCTTGATCGCCACGCCCTCCTTGGCCTCCACCGCCTGGTGCAGGCCCTCCGACCAGCGGCGGCCTTCCATGATCCGGCCGGTGAACTCGTCGACGATCTTGACCTCGCCGTCGATGACGACGTACTCGTCGTCGCGGTTGTACAGGGCCTGGGCCTTCAGCGCCTGCACCAGATGGTTGACGAGCTGCGCGTGGCGAGGGTCGTAGAGGTTCTCGATTCCGAGCGCCTCCTCGATCCTCTCGATCGCCGATTCGCGCGGCGAGACGGTCTTGAACTTCTCGTCGTACTCGTAGTCGGCGTCGTCCTCCGGCTTGGGCATGCCCTTCGGCACGAACTTCGCCGGCACGCCCTTGAGCGTGCGGACGACGCGCGCGAAGTCGTAGTAGGTCTTCGCCGCCGTTTCCGGCTGGCCGGAGATGATCAGCGGAGTGCGCGCCTCGTCGACGAGGATCGAGTCGACCTCGTCGACGATCGCGTAGGCATGACCGCGCTGGACGCAGTTGGCGAGCGCCACCGCCATGTTGTCGCGGAGGTAGTCGAAGCCGAACTCGGAGTTCGTGCCGTACGTGATGTCAGCGTCGTAAGCAGCCCGCTTCTCCGAGAAGGGCATCATGTTGCGGATGGAACCGGCTCGCATCCCGAGCGCCTGGTAGACCGGCTCCATCCACTCTGTGTCGCGCTTGGCCAGGTAGTCGTTGACGGTGACGAGGTGGACGTTCGTCCGCGCCAGCGTGCCGTTCTCGTCGAGCCTGCCGAGCGCGTTCAAGTAGAGCGGCATCGTGGCCACGAGCGTCTTGCCCTCACCGGTCTTCATCTCGGCGATGTCGCCCTCGTGGAGAACGATCCCGCCCATCAGCTGCACGTCGAACGGTCGCATGTCCACGGTGCGCCGGGCAGCCTCGCGCACGGCCGCGTATGCCTCGAACACGAGGTTGTCGAGCTCCTCCCCGTTCTCCAGCCGCTGCCTGAACTCGGCCGTCTTCCCGTGGAGCTCCACGTCCGAGAGGCGCTCGAACTCCGGCTCGATCGACGTGATGTAGGCGGCCTGCTCCGCGAGTCGCTTGAGCCGGCGGCCCTCGCCCATGCGGAGGAAGCCCTCCAGCGCTCCGTAATTCTGCGCCATCAGCGTGAAATGTCGGTCGTGGTCGTCACTAGTTCAGGGTATCGGTCACAGCGGGTCGATCGTTAGCTTCCAGCCGGAGGACGTTTGCTCGGCCTGGGCGGCGAACGCGTCGAAGCGCTCGCGCCCTCGGCGCTCGAGCTCGTCGACGGCGCGGTCGATGCCCTCGCCGTCAGCGCCCTCGGGGAGCACGTACACGCTGCGCTCGCCGTCCGGGGAGACGGCGACGCTGATCATGTCCACGTTTGCGAGCCGAGGCAGCGGGAGCTCCTCGAACTGCCGCGACCGGGCGGCGAGCGCCCAGTCGAGCTGTCCCCTGCGCACGGCGATCGCCTCGTAGGGCGGGTCGAGCTCCTGGTCGAGCGCCGCGGCGAGTCGCTGGACGACGGCGGCAGGCAGGCTGAGCTCGCCGTCGACGGAGACGCCGCCGCCGCCGAGCCCGTCGAACGAGATCTCGGCCAGCCTGCTCGCTTCGAGCTCCGGGAGCTCGACGACCCGGACGACGTCCCACTCGCGGCTGCGCGGCACGCCGGTGATACCGGCCTCGAGCCAGCGTGGCGCGACGCGGGGATCCCGGATGTCCTCGTGCGTCACCGCGGCCTCCGGCAGCGACGACGGAGGTGACGCGAGCCCATCGCGCCTACGTGCTCGGCTCGATGAGCCCGTAGTTGCCGTCCCGACGGCGGTACACCACGTTGACGTCGCTCGACTCGACGTTGCGGAAGACGAAGAAGTCGTGTCCGATCAGCTCGAGCTGGAGGACCGCTTCCTCCGGCGTCATCGGCTTCACCGCGAACTGCTTCGTCTTGACGATGACGGGCTCCTCCTCTTCGGGAACGACCGGACGCACCTCCTCGTCGTGCTGGTGATGCGGCCCGTGGCGGGCGACCTGCTTGCGCTGGCGCTTTTCCTTGTAGCGCTTCACCTGGCGCTCCAGCTTCTCGGCGAGGAGATCGATGGACGCCCGCATGTCGTCGGAGCTCTCCCTCGCCCGGAGGATCGGCCCCTTCGTCCATATGGTCGCCTCGGCGACCTGCTTGTCGGAGATTGACGGGTTCTTCTCGACGGCCAGCTCGAGCTCGAGTCGTGTCGCGTCGTTGAGGTGCCTCTCGAGCTTGCCCAGCTTCTCCTCGGCGTACCGATGGAGGGAGTCGCTGACCTCCAGGTTCTTGCCCTTCACCTGAAGTCTCACTGAGCCCCCTTTCCCAGACGAGGGACAATGTACCTCACCCTCTTTCGACCGTAGGGGGACGGTCACGGAGCGTGCGCGCGAACGTCACGACCACGACCTCACGAGCACCCGCGGCGCGAAGCACGGAGGCAGCCGCCGCGGCCGTAGAGCCACTCGTGTAGACGTCGTCGACGAGCAGCACGCGGCCGGACGGACGCCGAGCTGCGCGGAACGCTCCGGCCACGTTCGAGCGGCGGCGGGCGAGCGGGAGCCCGCGCTGCCGCACCGTCCCACCCGTGCGGGCGAGGCACGGGACACACGGGAGCCCCCAGAGGCTCGCCAGCTCCTCGGCGAGACGGCGGGCGGGGTTGTGGCCGCGCCACAGCTCGTGCTCGCGCACCGCCGGAACGAACGTCACGACCTCGGCCGCGGGTCGCTCGACGGACGAGGCGACGAGAAGCGCCGCGAAGCGCGCGGCATGCCGCAGGCCGCCCTCTTTCCAGCACCTGACCATCGCCACGGCCGGGCCCTCGTAGGCGACGGCCGCCCGGGCGCGGGCGAACGCGAGCCGCCGGCCCCTGCACTCGGCGCAGCGCGCGACGGGCCACGCCGTCGGACAGCCGCACCGCTCGCACCGAGGCGCGCGCAGGTGGACGAGCCTCGCCGTGCACGGCGGGCAGAGAGGCTCCGAGGCCTCGATCCCGCACGCTGCACAGCGGGCCGGCAGCAGCAGGTCGACGAGCCCCACGCCGGCAGCGTAGGCCCGGCTCGCGCGCGAGTCAGTGCCGGGATCGCGTCGAGCCTGTAACGACGTGGCGCGTCGTCAGGACGCGTGTGTCGCCGGGTAGCGCAGGATGCTCTCCGCGAGCTGTGAGGCGTCGCCGAAGATGCCGGCGATGGCTATGCCCTCGCTCGGCACGACGCTGCCGGGCAGGAGAGCGGCGCTGCGGATCGCAGCGTCCGTGCCGACCCGGGAGTCCGCGCCGATCGCGGCCGGTCCGCGGATCCGGGCCCCCGCCTCGATGACGACGTTGCGGCCGAGCACGATCGGGCCCTCGACGGTCGCCGCCGGGTCGACGACGCAGCCGGCCTCCGCCCAGACCCCTGGCGCGATCTCCTCTCCCGGTATGTCGATGCGCACCCGCCCGCTGACGGCGTCGACGATCGAGTTCCGCAGCTCGTCGAGGCCGCCGACGTCGTTCCAGTAGGCCATCGTCGTATACCCGTAGATCGGCTCCCCCGACTGGACGAGGGCCGGCCAGACGTCGTTGCCGAAGTCGTAGAACGTGCCCGCCGGCACCCGGTCGAGCAACTCCGGCTCGACGACGTAGACACCGCAGTTGGCAAGGTCGGAGCGCGCCTCGTCACGGCTCGGCTTCTCCTGGAAGCCGCGGATGCGCGTATCCCGGTCGAGGATCGCGACCCCGTAGGCCGATGGGTCGTCGACCGGCTTGAGCGCGAGCGTGGCGAGAGCGCCGGTGCGCTGGTGGTGTCCGAGCAGGGCGGTGACGTCGACGTCGTGGAGGCCGTCGCCAGACGTGACGAGGATCGTCTCCCGTTCCCAGAGGTCCTCGAGCTTCTTCGTGCCGCCGGCGGTGCCGAGCAACTCCTCCTCGTACGACCACCGGATGCGCATTCCGAGAGCGGCGCCGTCCCCGAAGTAGCGCTCGATCAGCTCCGGGAACACGTGGATGTTGATGCCCACGTCGCGCACGTCGTGCCGCGCGAGAAGGTTCAGCAGGTGGTGGAGGACGGGCCGGTTCGCGATCGGCACCATCGGCTTCGGCAGCACGTCGGTGAGCGGCCGCAGGCGGGTCCCGAGTCCCGCGGCCATGATCATGGCCTTCACGGTTGATTCTCGTCGATCGGGGGGACGGGCGGGCCAAGGCCCGCCCCTACGGCCGTGCGCAGAGAAGCTGCGTACGGCGGGCGGTGAACGCCCACCTCGGTGACGATCGCGGACACGAGGCTGTGCGGGGTGACGTCGAAGGCGGGGTTGCGCGCCGGGAACCGCGGTGACACCTCGTCGCCGGCCCGCTCCTCGATCGTGATCGCGGCGCCCGACGGCGTGCCGAGGTCGACGGTCGACGTCGGGGCGACCGCAACGAACGGGATGTCATGGTGGCGCGCGAGCACGGCGAGTCCGTAGGTGCCGATCTTATTCGCGACGTCCCCGTTCGCGGCGATTCGGTCGGCGCCGACGACCACCAGGCTCACCTCACCCGCGGCCATGCGGGATGCGGCGGCGCCGTCGACGATGATGCTGTACGGGATGGCCGCCCGGTCGAGCTCCCAGGCGGTCAGCCGCCCGCCCTGGAGCAGAGGGCGCGTCTCGTCGACCAGCACGTGCTCGACCTCGCCTCGCCCGTGGGCGCTGCGGATGGCGCCGAGCGCCGTGCCGTGGCCGCCGGTCGCCAGCGCACCGGTGTTGCAGTGGGTGAGCGGGCGCGCCCAGCTCGCGCCGAAGGTCCCGGCGGCGTGCGTCGCCATCGCGCGGCAGCGCTCGACCTCCTCGCGGTGAATTGCGCGGGCCCGCTCGGCCAGGAGTGCCGGGTCGGGCGCCAGCGCCTGGAGCTCCGCGATCGCCCACGCAAGGTTGACCGCGGTCGGTCTCGAGGCGAGGAGATCTGCCGCCGCGGCGGCGAGGTCCTCGCCGCGAGCGGCTGCGAGCGCATACCCCATGGCGGCTGCGATGCCGATCGCGGGAGCGCCGCGGACCGCGAGGGTCGCGATCGCCTCCGCCACGTCGCCGGCCGAGCGACACTCGAGCCAGGCCGTCTCCTCGGGCAGCCGCCGCTGGTCGAGCAGGACGACCCGATCCTCCTCGAGCCGGACGATATCCTCGGGACGCAGGTCAGCTTGTTCGGGTAGCACGAGCAAGCCCGCCTTCCCGCGGCTCGTCAGGTGCCCTCATCCCACGAGGAGAGGTAGCGCCGCTGCTCCGCGGTGAGGGTGTCGATCTCGACGCCCATCGTCGCGAGCTTCAGCCGGGCGATCTCGCGGTCGATCTCGCGCGGCACGCCGTAGACCCTGCGCTCGAGCTGACCGGCGTGCTCGACTGCATACTCGGCCGCCAGGGCCTGGTTCGCGAAGCTCATGTCCATCACCGCGGCCGGATGGCCCTCGGCCGCGGACAGATTCACGAGCCTGCCCTCTGCGAGCAGGTAGAGACGCCTGCCGCCGGCAAGGGTGAACTCCTCCACGAGCGGCCGCGCTTCCCTGCTGGATACCGCGAGCTGGCGCAGCGCCGGGAGCTCGATCTCGACGTTGAAGTGGCCCGTGTTCGCGAGCACGGCGCCGTCTTTCATTCGTTCCAGGTGACGGCGCGCGATCACGTGCTTGTCGCCCGTCGCGGTGATGAACACGTCGCCGACCTCCGCCGCCCGTTCCATCGCCATCACCTCGAGGCCGTCCATCGTCGCCTCGAGCGCCCGCATGGGGTCGACCTCGGTGACGATCACGTGCGCGCCCATGCCACGGGCCCTCGCTGCAACGCCCCGACCGCACCAGCCGTAGCCGGCGACGACGACGCGCCGGCCGGCGAGCAGGAGGTTCGTCGCCCGGATCACCCCATCGATGGTCGACTGCCCGGTGCCGTAGCGGTTGTCGAAAAGATGTTTGGTCTCCGCCTCGTTGACCGCGATAACCGGGAACGCGAGCTTCCCCTCGGCCTCGAGCGCGCGCAGGCGGAGGACACCCGTGGTCGTCTCCTCGGTTCCGGCGATCACGTTCCCGAGCTGCTCGCGTCGGGCCGCATGGAGCACGCCGATGACGTCGGCGCCGTCGTCCATCGTCAGGTGGGGTCTGTGGTCGCACGCAGCCTCGATGTGCGAGTAGTAGGTGTCGTTGTCCTCACCCCTGATGGCGAAGGCGGGGATGCCGTACTCGGCGACGAGCGCCGCGGCGACGTCGTCCTGAGTGGTGAGCGGATTGGACGCGCAGGCGACGACGTCTGCTCCGCCCGCCTTCAGCGCCCGCAGGAGGTTCGCGGTCTCCGTCGTGACGTGCAGGCAGGCCGAGATCCGGTGCCCGGCGAGGGGTCGACTGCGCTCGAAGCGCTCGCCGATAGCCCGCAGGACGGGCATCTCGCGTTCGGCCCACTCGATCCGGCGAACGCCGTCCGGCGCGAGCGAGAGGTCCTTGACGTCGAAGCGCTCCGCCCTCGTCGCCATCGCGCGACCAGTCTACCCAGGGCCCTGTTCGGGACTCTAGGAGCAACCATCTATGCCCGGCCGTACCTGTCCGCGAGCCTTACGACGTCGTCGAGCTGGGTGGTCGAGGCTTCGAGGATACGAGTGTCCTCGATAGCCGTGATCCGGTGAACGGTCCCCGGCGGCAACCGCAGGGCGTCGCCGGGCTCGACGACGATCTCCTCGAGCGGCATGCCCTCGTCGCCGATCTCGACCCGGGCCCTCCCGTCGAGGACGTACCACGACTCGTCCTTGACGCGGTGGTATTGGAGGCTGAGCGACTCTCCGGCTCTGACGAAGAGGATCTTGCCGCAGTACTCCGCGGCACGGGCCCAGATGAGCTCGTGGCCCCACGGCTTCTCGACGCGCTCGACGTCTGCGGCGTAGCGGGACCCGGTCACGGCGCGAGCCATTCCGGGTGCGCGGCGACGTGCTCCTCGGCCACCCGCAGCTCCTTCGGGGTGTTGACGGTCAGCCAGAGCCCGTCGTGGCGGTGGGCGCGCAGCCTTCCCCCGGCCGCGAGCTCGGGAAACGTGGTGCGCTCGTGGTCGCCGCGCTCCGGCAGCCGCTCGACAGCCTCGGGCCCGAGCACGTACACCCCGCAGCTCACCCAGTACGGGAGCCGCGGCGCCTCCCGGAAGCCGGCGACGACGTCGCCGTCGAGCTCGACGACGCCGAACGCCGACACGAGCGGCGTGACGGTGATCGTCGCCGCCGCGTCCTCGGCCTCGTGCTTCGCGGCCAGAGCGCCGAAGTCGACGTCGATCAGCTCGTCGCCGTTCAGGGCGTAGACGGCGCCCTCCTCCTGAAGGCTCGCGCACGCGTGGCGCAGCCCACCGCCGCGACCCAGCGGCTCCGGCTCCTCCACGGCGACGATCTCCGGCCCGAGACCGGTCAGCGCCGTCCGAAACGCTTCAGCGGTTCCCGCCGCGCAGGCGACGATCACGCGACCGACCCCGGCCGCCGAGAGTCGCGCGACCTGGTAGGCGGCGAGCGGCTTGCCCGCAACCGGGACGAGCGGCTTCGGTCTCCCCTTCGCCGCCTCCCCGAGCCGCTCGGCCTTGCCGCCGGCGAGCAGGATCGCCTCCATCAACCGGTGGACGGACGCCCGATCGACTCGTACGCAAACATGCTCGCGCGCGCTTCGTCGGGATCGAGGACGTTCCTGCCGTCGACGAGCACCGGCCTCGCCATCACCAGCGCGGCCTGCTCGTAGGGGAAGTGGCGCACCTCGTCCCATTCGGTCACGATGACCGCCGCGTCGGCGCCCTCGAGGGCCTCCAGCAGATCCTGGTGCAGCTCCACGCCGGCGAGCAGCGGTCGCGCGGCCTCGGTCGCCACCGGGTCCCACCCCTTCACGCGAGCGCCCTCGGAGAGCAGCCGTGCGGCGAGCACGAGGCTTGCCGCGTGGCGCATGTCGTCGGTGTCGGGCTTGAAGGCGAGCCCGAGCAGGGTGATGGTTTTGCCCCGGAGAGGGCCGAGGTGCTTCTCGAGCTTGCCGATGACTCGCCGCTTCTGAAGCTCGTTCACCTCGATGACGGCGGTGAGCAGCTGGAAGTGGTAGCCCGAGTTCCCCGCGAGCTGCTTCAGCGCCGTGACGTCTTTGGGCAAGCAGTTTCCCGAGTAGCCAAGGCCCGCGCGCAGGAAGTGCGGCCCGATGCGGCGGTCGTAGCCCATCCCTGCCGCTACCTCGTTGACGTCGGCGCCCGTCGCCTCGCAGACGTTCGCAATCTCGTTGATGAACGAGATCTTGGTGGCGAGAAACGCGTTGGACGCGTACTTGATCATCTCGGCCGTGGCCACATCCGTGCGCACGATCGGAGCGCCGAGCGGCTCGTAGAGCGCCGCCAGCGCATCGCCGTGAGCGGGGTCGAAGGCGCCGATCACGACCCGGTCGGGCTCCATGAAGTCCCGGATCGCGGTGCTCTCGCTCAGGAACTCGGGGTTCGCCACATACCCGACCGTCCCAAGACCGCGGGCATCGAGCTCGGCGCGCGCCTTCAGCCCGGTGCCGACCGGGACGGTGCTCTTCATGACGAGCAGCAGGGAGTCGAGCGATCCCGGGAGCTCGTCGAGGAGCCGCCACACGGCCGAAAGGTCCGCGTCCCCCGAGTAGGTCGGCGGCGTGCCCACGCAGACGAATGCGATGTGGGCACGCGAGAACAGGTCCTCGGGGGCGTTCGTGAAGTGGAGGCGGTCGCCATTCCGCCCGAGCAGCTCGGCAAGGCCGGGCTCGTGGAAGGGCGCCTCGCCGCGCTCGAGCATCGCGATTCGTTCGTCGTCGATGTCTCGAACCCAGACGTCATGGCCCCGTTCGGCGAAGCAGGCGGCCGTGACGAGACCGACCCAGCCGGCGCCGAGAACGCCCAGCGGCGGCGGGCTCATTCGCCGACCGATCGGCGCGCGGCCACGATCCGATCGATCATTTGGCCGCCGAGAGCGGCTTCAGGCCCTTGGCGATGTCGAGCATCGTCTCGTTGGAGAGCTCGTCAAGCAGCGTGTTCGTCACCCAGTAGACGGCGTTGTTCTCCTGGAAGGCCACCATGTGGAGCTTCGAGCCGTTGTAGTACAGGCGGAGCTCCCGCCCGCCGACGCGCTTCCTCGTCGAGGGCTCGTCGAGGATCGGAGCCTCCTCCCAGCTCGTCTCCATGATTCCCCACCAGCCGGTCATCGAGCGAAACACGAGCTTCACGGCGTCGTGCTCCTCGAGCCGGTACCTCCGCACGGGCATCTCCGAGTCGAGGCTCGACGTACGCTCCTTCATGAGCGGAACGAGCAGCGGGAAGTCGACCTGCCCTCGCAGCGGGCGAAGGAGCGCAAGCTCCTCGTCGAAGTCGCGGACGGTGTTCGGCGGAAGGTGCTCGGGCGTGTCGTCCACCGAGACCGGCGCCAGCGTGCCGTGGAACGTCTTGCCGACGATCACCTGCAACATCGTGTCGAGCTCCTGTTCCGGCGACGCCCGCTCGACTCGGTAGTCGCCGAACAGCTTGCCGACCGACTCCGCGGCCGCCGCCGCACCGGCCGCCGCCGGATCGAAGAGGATCGTCGTCTCGAAGTAGTCCCATTTCGCGTTGCCAGCCTCGTCGAGGGCGTTCCCGCCCGACTGGGCCACGTACTCGAGCTCGCCGAGCGCCTCGGCGGCCGTGACTGCCGAGAGGTCCTCCCCGTTCCCGTTCAGCACCTCGATCGTCGTCTCGTCCGGGAGCGGCGCCTCGGTCTCGGGCTTCCCGCCCGAGGCGACGGCGGTCGCCTTCTCGGCTGCCTCGACGTCCGGGTTGAGGAAGTCGCGAACGGCCTCCTGGATCTCCTCCGGGGTCGTGCCGAGCAGGCTCGAGCCTGTCAAGTCTCCGACGTCCAGCTGCCCATGGTAGAAGTGGCCCGAGGGAAGGTTGTACGCGAACTGGGCATAGCGGAGGAGCGTGTCCAGATCGATCTCCTTGCCCGCGCTGCGGCTCACCTGCACGCTGTCGACGAAGACCTTCATGATTCCGGGCAGCTTCGTGACCGAGAACTCCGTGCGCACGGCCTGCTTGAACGACTTGACAAACTGCTGCTGACGCGCGATCCGGTGGAAGTCCGAGTCCGTGTGCCGGTAGCGGGCATAGTCGAGGGCGGCTCCGCCCGTCAGCTTCTGGTAGCCCGGCTTGACGTTGATCTTCGCGTAGCCCGTGCCAAGCGGGTTGTAGTAGCGGCGATCGACGTCCACATAGACGCCGTCGACCTTGTTGACGAGCTCCTTGAAGCCGTGGAAGTCGACCGTGATCACGTAGTTGATCTGGAGGTCGGTGAGCGCCTTCACCGTCGCGACGGTGCCGGTCGGGCCGCAGAGGGCGAATGCCTCGTTGAGCTTGCCGCGCCACGGCGTGGGGTTGGCGTTGCAGCCCGGATGGTCGACCTCGAGATCGCGCGGGAACGAGAGCAGCGAGAGCGTGTCGGCCCTCGGGTCGGCGCGAACGAGCATGACGGTGTCGGATAGGCCGACGGTGTGCTCCCCGGCGCGCTTGTCGTAGCCGATGATGATCGCGTTCGTCGCCCTGCCGGGGTCGGTCACCTCCGTGATCAGCTCCGGATCGGCCCCCGCGAACTCCTCCCGCAGCTCCTGGGAGTTGTCGTTGATGGTCGCGACGCTCTCCTCGAGGTAGAGCAGCACGCCGCCGCCGAGCGCTCCGGCGGCGACCAGCACGAAGACGAGGAGCCACATGAGGACGCGGCCCGTGAGCTTGAGGCCACGATGGTCGCGGCCGCCGTATCGGCTCACCGCTGTCAGCGGCGGGCGTATGGCAGCGCCCCCCGTCGCGTCAGGCCTCTTCGGCTCTCGGCCACCGGCCCAATCGCCGCCGGCGCCTCTCTTCAGGGTCGTTCGCACGCAGGATTCCGGTCAGGACTGCTGGACGGGCCGCGGTCGAGGATACCGAAGCGTTCGGCCTCGAGGCCGCAGCCCCTTCTGAAGTTGTAGCGTCTGAGCGGCAGTTCGCCGGCCCTAGAGTGTCCGCGTGCGGCGCCCTCCGCCCGCCCTCGGTCTCGTCCATCTGGCGGTTGCGCTCGCTCTCGCTGCGGGCTGCGCGACCGAGGCCCCGACCGGAAACGAGCCTCCCGCTGCGACGTCGGTACCGGCCGGCACAGTGCCCGCCGATCCCCTCGAGGCCGGGCCGTTCGTCCCGGCACGGCCCGGGCTGTTCGGGCCGCCGTACTACCCCGATGTCCCTCAGGCCCCGGCCGCGCGGAGGCCGGCGGAAGCTCCCGGTGCGGGCGCGCTGGGGCGACGGGCCGAACAGCTCGTCGCCGCTCGGGATGCCGCGCTCGTGAGCCGGGCGCGTGAGCTCTACGCCGACCCGAGACTCGAGCAGCTCGTGCCTCACCCTGCTCTCCGTGCGGCAGTCGTTTCCCTGCTCGGCACGCTCGCCGAGCCCGCAATCGAATGGCTGCTCGAGGGGGGACGCTTCGCGCTCGTCGACTTCGGAGAGCTTGACGGACCCGAGATCGCGCAGTCGCAGACCGGCGCGGATGGACGTCAGCGCATCGTCGTCGCATCCCGCCTGGCCTTCGAGGAGCCGGGTCTGCTCTCCGTCGTCATCGCTCACGAGGCCCTCCACGCGGATGATCGGGTCAGCGATCTCGAGGAGCTCGTCGCAACCGCGCTCCAGGCGCTCGTCCACATGCAGCAGCTGCTCGCCGACCCGGCCCTGGCAAACGGGCTGACCGAGCTGTCGCAGTCGACGAACGCGTGGGTGCTGATTCGCTTCAACACCCGCGCCGAAGGCTCTGCAACGCTGCGCCTCGTGCTCTCCGACGGCGGCCCGAGCGTGCTTCCCGGCGGCCTCGAGCGTCCGCACTTCGCAGCCTTCTTCGATCCCGCCGCCGATCCGACGCCGGGCAACCCCTACCTCGCCGCGCTCGTCGGGAGGGTGGCCGTCGCCGGGCCGCCACCGGAGCTCGACTTCGCCGTCGAGACGGTCGAGCTCCTGGACGCCGGCCAGGCCGTGCTGAGCGACGACGAGCTGCTCGAGGTGGCGACCAGCCTGAAGCTCGAGCCACCAGACACGAACATGGCGGGATGAGCCGGGCCGGCCGCCCCGCGGGGTCTCCCCTCGGTTGCGGGCCGTGAGCTCCGGCCCCTACACCTCACCCCGAGGTCGGATTCAGTCGCGACCCGCGACCGCGATCTTGTTCTCGGCGTGGCGGAGCTGCTCGCCGACACGCCAGCGGTCGATTCCTTCCGCGCCGGCGTCCGCGCGCTCGAGCAGTGCGCGCGCCTCGTCGGCCTCTCGCCGCGCCTGCTCGACGTCGATCTCCTCGGCCCGGACGGCGTCGTCGACGAGCACGATCGCCCGATCACGCTGGATCTTGAAGTACCCGGGCCCGGTCGCCAGCGCCTGCCAGGCGTTCTCCGCCTTGATCCGCGTCTCCCCCGCCTTGAGCATCGCGACGAGCGGCGCGTGGCGGGGAAGCACTCCGATCTCGCCTGCCGCGCCGGGCACGATCAGCATCTGCGCCTCGCCCTCGTAGATCGGCCCCTCGGGCGTGACGACCGAGAGGTCGAAGGTCTTCTCGCTCTGCTCGGTCGCCACGGGAGAAACGAACTAGGCGGCGGCGAGCATCTCGCGTCCGCGTTCCACCGACTCCTCGATCGGCCCGCACATGTAGAACGCACCCTCGGGGAGCTCGTCGTGCTTGCCCTCGATGATCTCGATGAACCCCTTGATCGTGTCGTCGAGGCGCACGTACTTCCCGTCCTGTCCCGTGAAGGCCTGGGCGACGAAGAACGGCTGCGAGAGGAAGCGCTGGATCTTGCGGGCGCGCGCGACGACGACCTTGTCCTCGTCCGACAGCTCGTCGATGCCGAGGATGGCGATGATGTCCTGCAGGTCCTTGTAGCGCTGCAAGATCTCCTGCACGCGCGTCGCCGTCTGGTAGTGCTCGTCCGACACGACGCCCGGCTGCAGGATGCGCGAGCTCGAGTCGAGCGGGTCGACGGCCGGGTAGAGACCCTGCTCCGAGATGGCCCGCGAGAGCACCGTGGTCGCGTCGAGGTGGGCGAACGTGTTTGCCGGAGCCGGATCGGTGAGGTCGTCGGCCGGCACGTAGATGGCCTGCACGGAGGTGATCGAGCCGCGCTGCGTCGAGGTGATGCGCTCCTGCAGCTGCCCCATCTCGGTCGCGAGCGTCGGCTGGTAGCCGACGGCGGAGGGCATGCGTCCGAGCAGCGCCGACACCTCGGATCCGGCCTGCACGAAGCGGAAGATGTTGTCGATGAAGACGAGCACGTCTTGTCCCTGCTCGCGGAAGTACTCGGCCATCGTCAGGCCGGAGAGCCCGACCCGTAGACGCGCCCCCGGCGGCTCGTTCATCTGGCCGTAGACGAGGGCGGTCTTGTCGATGACGCCGGACTCGGTCATCTCGATGTACAGGTCGTTTCCCTCGCGTGTGCGCTCGCCGACGCCGCAGAACACGGACAGGCCCGAGTGCTCCTCGGCGATGTTGCGGATCAGCTCCTGGATCAGCACGGTCTTGCCAACGCCGGCGCCCCCGAAGAGGCCGACCTTGCCGCCCTTGACGTACGGAGCGAGCAGATCGACGACCTTGATCCCCGTCTCGAAGATCTCGAGGGTCGGCTTCAGCGACTCGAACGTCGGCGGGTCACGGTGGATCGGCCAGCGCTCCTTGATCTCCAACTCCTCACGCCTGTCGATCGTGTCTCCGAGGACGTTGAACAGCCGGCCCAGCGTCTGCTCGCCGACGGGCACCGTGATCGCCTCGCCGGTGTCGTGCACGTCGGCGCCCCGCGGAATGCCGTCCGTGGAGTCCATCGCAACGGCCCGGACGGTGTCGTCCCCGAGGTGCTGCTGCACCTCGGCGATGAGATCGATGGCCGGGCGGCCGTCCGCTTCCGGCACCTGAATGCGCAGCGCGTTGTAGATCGCAGGCAGGCGATCGGGGAAGACGGCGTCGACGACGACGCCCCTGATCTCGGCCACCTTGCCGACGTTCGCTTCTGTGGCAGTCTCGGACATGGTGCTCCTGGATGCTCCTGGGTCGCCTCGAGGCAGGTCCGCGGCGGCCGCCGGCCGCCGCCGCCGCTGAGTTTACCGGCCGCTGCCGAGCACCGATGCCGCAGGCGCCACGGCGGCCCGGATCAGACGTTGACCGTCGTGACGGGAGTCGGCGGCTGCGTGGGCACGGGCGGAAGATCGGCGATCTCGGTCGGCCCGGGCGCCGTCGGCAAGGGCGTGTCGCCGCCGGAGCCCACGAGCCCGCCGACAACCCCGCCCGCAGCCGCCGCGCCGACCACGATCGCCGCAACGGCGAGCCGCCTGCGAGCGTGCGGCCGGGCCGGCCTGGGAGCCGGGTCGAGCGAGCGCGACGGGCGCTCCTGCGGCGTCTCGCGGATGGAGCGTGTCGTGACCTCGATCGACGCCGCGAACGCGTGACACTCGCCGCAGCGCGCGAGGTGCCGCCACAAGAGCAGCCGTTCGAGCTCCGACAGCTCGCCGTCGAGCCGGAGCGAGACCCATTCCCGAGCGCGGCCGCAGCCACGCTCCCGATCACGATGTGCGCCGATCATCGTCCTGCCCTATGTCTGACGATAGCGAGCGGTGGAAGTTAGGAAGCGCTCACTCGCGCCAGGAGCGCGCTCAGGCGGAGCGTCCACCCGTGTCGGGCTGGTCTCGACGTCCGGCGCTCCTTCGCTCTTTCGCACTCGTGCCGCCAGGCACGAGAGCGGTGCGCAGCCACACGGGCTGCGTGGTCGAGCGCTCAAACCTCGTGAGCGATGTAGGTCGGCTGGTAGGGCATCGAATACAGCCTACCGTCGGCGCCCAGCGTAGCCCGCGTCACGCGGCCGCTGTGGGGGCCTCGTCGAGCCGGTCGGCCGGGTCGAGCGGATACCAGCAGGCGGCCAGCTGCCCCTGGCCGACCGGGTCGAGCTCCGGGCGCTCGCCGCTGCAGCGCTCCGGGACCACGTCGGCCTTGCCGGTGACGAGGCGCGCTTTCGGGCAGCGGGGATGGAACGAGCAGCCTGGCGGCGGATCGACCGGAGACGGCACGTCTCCCGTGAGGACGATGCGCTGGCGACGGACGACGCCGTCGCCCTCCGGCTTCGGCACGGCGGACAGGAGCGCCGCGGTGTACGGATGGCGCGGACCGTTGTAGACCTGGTCGGCCTCCCCGAGCTCGACGATCCGGCCGAGGTACATGACGGCGATGCGATCCGAGATGTGGCGGACAACTCCGAGGTCGTGCGAGATGAAGAGGTAGGTGAGCGCGAAGTCGCGCTGGAGGCTTTGCAGCAGGTTGAGGATCTGCGCCTGGATCGAGACGTCGAGCGCGGACACCGGCTCGTCGCAGACGATCAGCTTCGGCGACAGCGCGAGCGCGCGCGCCACGCCTATGCGCTGGCGCTGGCCGCCCGAGAACTCGTGCGGGTACCGGTTGTAGTGCTCCGGGTTGAGGCCGACTCGGGACATCAGATCCTGGACCTTGCTGCGCGTCGAGCCCTCGGTGCGGTGGATGGCAAAGGGAGCGCCGATGATCTGGCCGACCGTCTGGCGCGGGTTCAGCGAGGAGTACGGATCCTGGAACACGATCTGCATCTCGCGGCGCAGCGGACGCATACGGCGGCGGTTGAACTTGCTGATGTCCTCACCCTCGAAGCGGATCGTGCCGGAGGTCTGATCGATGAGCTTCGTGATCAGGCGCGCCGTCGTGGACTTGCCGCAGCCGGACTCGCCGACGAGCCCGAGCGTCTCCCCCCTCTTGATCGTGAAGCTGATGTCCTCCACGGCATGGACGTGACCCACCGTCCGCTGGAGGAGCCCCGCTTGGATCGGGAACCGCTTCGTCAGGTGCTCGACCTCGACGAGCAGGTCCTCGCGGCCGCTTGGCCTTGGCCCGGCCGCCGGTTCCGAGACGGTCTGGCTCATACCACGACCTGCACGCGCCTGGCCTCGCGCTCGAGCCACAGCCGCCGCTTGTCGTCGATCCCGAGATGGCAGGCGTCCTCGTGCCCGCCGCCGCGGTCACGAAACTCAGGTCGCTCCTGGTCGCAGGGCGAGAAGCGGTGCGGGCAGCGGGGGTGGAACGGGCAGCCGGGAGGGACGAAGATCAGCGACGGAGGCGATCCCTCGATCGGCACGAGGCTCGATGCCTTCTGCTCGGCACGCGGAATCGACTCGAGGAGGCCCCACGTGTAGGGATGCAGCGGCTGCCGGAAGACGTCCTCGGTCGAGCCAAGCTCCATGGAGCGGCCCGCGTACATGACCATGACCGTCTGCGCGACCTCTGCGATCACGCCCAGGTCGTGCGTGATCAGGATCACGCCGATGTTGAACTCCTGCTTCACCCGGTCGATCAGCTCGAGGATCTGCGCCTGCACCGTGACGTCGAGCGCCGTGGTCGGCTCGTCGGCGATCAGGAGATCCGGGTTGTTGATCATCGCCATGGCGATCATTGCCCGCTGTCGCATGCCCCCCGAGTACTGGTGCGGGTAGTCCTTGACGCGCTGGCGAGGGTTCGGGATCCCGACAGCGCCCAGCAGGTCGACGGCGCGCTGCAGTGCCTGAGCCTTCGGGATGTTCTCGTGGACACGGACCGCCTCGACGATCTGGTCGCCCACCGAGTACATGGGATGCAGGCACGCGAAGGGATCCTGGAAGATCATCGCGATGTCCTTGCCGCGAACCTTCCGGAGGGCCGAGACCGGCGCGGAGATCAGATCCTGGCCCATGAACCGCGCCGTGCCGGAGATCCTCGTGCGCTCGCGGTTGAGCAGGCCCAGGAGCGCGAGGTTCGTGACGCTCTTTCCCGAGCCGGACTCCCCCACGATCCCGAACGTCTCGCCGCGATGGACGGCGAACGTCAGGCCGTCGACGGCATGGACGACGCCGTCCGGCGTCGGAAACTCCACAACGAGGTTCTCGACCTCGAGCAGCGGCTCGGCCGTCACTGGTAGCGCACCCGGGGATCGAGGTAGGCGTAGAGCACGTCGACGATCAGGTTGAAGAGCGCCACCGCCACGGCGCCGACCAGGACGACGCCGACGACGGCAGGCAGATCCTCCTGGAAGGTCGACGTGATCGCCCAGGCGCCGAGGCCCTGGAAGTTGAAGACCGTCTCGGTGATGACCGCGCCGCCGATGAGGAGCGCGACATCCATGCCGAACATCGTCACGATCGGCGTCAGGCTGGCTCGCAGGCCGTGCTTGAAGATCACCCTGCGCTCGGAGAGGCCCTTGGCGCGCGCCGTGCGGATGTAGTCCTCCCCCATGACGTCGAGGAGGTTGCCGCGCGTCATCCGCGCGTAGAACGCGGCGTAGAGCAGGGCTAAGACGAACCAGGGCAAGATCATGTGCTGGAACCACTCGCCCGGGCTCTCGGAAAACGCGACGTATCCCGTCCCGGGTAACCAGCCCAGCTTCTCCCAGAAGATGTAGAGGGCCATCAGGCCGAGCCAGAAAACGGGGGCGGAAACGCCGAAGAGGGCGAAGCCCATGGCGGCCCGGTCGATCAGCGATCCGCGCTTGATGGCCGACACGACGCCGATGGTCACGCCCATGATCAGCCAGATGAAGGCCGCGCCGGCAACGAGGATCAGCGTCCGCGGGGCGCGGTCGAAGAGCTCGTCCCGCACGGAGTCCCGGGTGTCGAAGGAGAACCCGAGACCGGGCCAGCCGTACTCGTCGCCGGTGACGAGGTTCGAGAGGAAGATCCAGTACTGGTGGTACCACGGCTTGTCGAGGCCCAGCTGCTCCCGCACGATGGCGATGTTCTCCTCGGTGGGCACGCGTCCCGCGAAGCGCAGCGCGGGGTCACCCGAGGGCAGCAGGTAGAAGATCACGAACGTCACGAACGTGACGAAGACGACGACGAGGATCGCCCAGAGGATGCGCCTTACGACGTACGCCCCCACTCAGGTCACCTCTCGCTTCTCCGACGCCGGGTCACATTGTGGGCCGGAGAGCTGCCCCGTCATCCGGGGCAGCTCTCCGATCGTGTGCTTCCTTATTGCGCTGACGCGTCCACGCCCACGTGGGCGTACGCGATCGTACCTGCGAACTGATCGAACTCCCACTGGGTCACGGTCGGGCCCGTGATCTGGACCGCCGAGGCGTCCAGGTACGGCACCCACGGCACGACCTCTTCCATGAGCTTCTTGTCGAGATCGCCCCAGCAGGTGATGCGCTCGCCCGGATCGAGCACCTGGTTGCACGCATCGATGTCGGCATCCACGCTCGGGAGACCCTCGCAGACGCCCTCCCATCCCTGGATCTCGCCGAGCTGCTCGCAGGTTGCACCGACGAGCGAGTAGTTGACGTTGCCCGTCGGGATGATGCTGCGCGAGTCGAAGAGCACCATGAAGGTCGAGCTGTCCGGGTAGTCCTTGCCCCAGCCGGCCCGGCCGGAGATCGGGATGTTCTCGTTTACCGTCTGGATCGGCGTGTAGGCGTCCTCGACCGAGCGCACGTTCAGCGTGATCCCGATCTTCTCGAGCGACGCAACCGTCGGGGGCACCATGTCCTGGCGCAGCCGGTCGGTCGCCGTCAGGTAGAGGACGTCCTTGCACTCAGGCGCGTCGCAGATCCCGTCCTGGTCGGTGTCGTATTTGGACAGCTTCATCTCCTCCATGGCCGCGGCGGCGTCGCCCGCGTCGCCCTCGCTCGGGTAGGGCACGTAATCGGAGAGAGTGTCGTTGAGCATGACATCGGGAACGATGTGGTTCGCGATCTCGCCGAACAGCGGGCCGCCCCACGCGCGGCGCAGGCCCTCCTTGTCCATGACGAAGTTCGCGGCCTTGCGGACGTGGATGTCGTCGAACGGTGGCTGAGTGAAGTTCATCGTGATGTACCACGTGCGGTCGCCGGCGTTGACGTGCAGGAACGGCTGGAGCTCCTCGTCCTGCGAGTACTCGCGGAGCACCTCCGGCGGCTCGCTGGCGATTGCGTCTTCGATCTCGCCCGCGGCGATCTTGTTGTAGATGTCGTCGACGTTCGAGTTGATCCGGAACTCGAAGCCGTCGGGGAGGTTCTCCCGCGCCTCGGTCGTGTCCGTCGCGGGGTCGTAGTCCGGGTTGCGGACAAGCGTCATCGACGTGTCCGGGTCGAAGCCGGACAGCGGCTGCAGCGTGTCGCAGCTCGTTGCGTCCTGCGCGTCCGAGCCCTCGATCATGTACGGGCCGGACGACACGAGGTAGCGACCGTACAGGTTGGCCTCGTTGAAGCAGCTCGCGACCTCTCTCGGCACCGGCCCGGTTGCGGGCATGGCGATGCGATAGAGGAAGTCGCCGGTCGGCTGCGTGAGCTTGAACTCGACGGTCTTGTCGTCGACCGCGGTGACGCCCGAGATCGTGTCGGCCTCGCCCGCCCTGAACTCGGCCATTCCCTCGATCACGCCGTCGTAGTAGAAGCCGTACTGCGCCACGAGCGCGTCGGTGCCGATCCGCTCGAACGCGTAGACGACGTCATCGGCCACGATCTCCCTCGAGAGCGGCGGGCCGAACATGATCCCGTCCTTGAGCGTGAACGTGTAGGTGAGCCCGTCCGCTGAGGCCTGGCCCGTATCCGTCGCCAGGTCTGGGATGACCTCGTTCCCAGCTGCTCCCGGAACGTGCCGGTAGCCGACCAGCGTGCGTACGAGCAGGTTGGACATGATCCCCCAGGCCTCGCCCAGGTACTCGCCCACCGGATCGAAGCCGCTCGTGAAGTCGAACGACGTCTCCCAGTCGACGCGGTACACGCCGCCCGCCTCGGCTCCGCCCTCGGCAGGCTCCTCGGCAGGCTCCTCGGCAGGCGCCTCGGACGTCTCGGCCGGCTCTGCCGGCTCGGCCGGCTCCGTGGCGGCCGGCTCTGCCGGCTCGGCCGCGGGCTCCTCGTCGCCGCCGCAGCCCGCCGCCAGCGCAGCGGCCACCCCGGCCAGCGCAAGAAAGCCCAGCACTCTCAAGCGTTTCACATGAACCCCCTCTTCTCTTCTCGACGGGCCGCCTCCCCTGAACCGGCCCGAATTGCGGGACTGTACTCCAACAACGCTACGACGGTATACGAGCCGCCGAAGTTAGGCTCGGGCGGCGACCGGCTCACCGGTCCGTCCTCGGGTCGAGCGCATCGCGTAGGCCGTCGCCCAGCAGGTTGAAGGCGAGCGTCGTCGCGATCAGGAAGAGGCCCGGGAAGACCATGAGCCACCAGGCGACGTCGAAGATCGTGGCCGCGTCGGAGAGCATCCGGCCCCACGACGGTATGTCCTGCGACACACCGAGCCCGAGGAAGGCGAGCGCCGCCTCGAACAGGATGTTGGCCGGAATGAGCAGCGTCGAGTAGACGATGATCGGCGCGACGAGGTTCGGCAGGACCTCCCGGAACATGATCCGCACGTTGCCGGCCCCGAGCGAACGGCTCGCCTCGACGAACTCCTTCTCGCGAATCGAGAGCACGTTGCCGCGCACGATGCGTGCGATGTAGGGCCACGAAAAGATGGCGATGATGAAGACGACGAGCCGACGGGTGCCGGGTTGGATGAAACCGCCCAGGCAGCCCTCGGCCGACGTGCCGCACGCCGCGGCCATGCCGATCGCAAGCAGAAGGATCGGCAGGGCGAGCACGATGTCCGTCGTGCGCGAGATGATCGTGTCCGCGAAGCCCCGGAAGTAGCCCGCCAGGAGGCCGACCACGGTGCCGATGGCCACCGCGATCCCGGTGGCGAAGAGGGCGATGAGCAGTGACGTGCGCGCGCCGTAGAGGACGCGTACGAACACGTCGCGCCCGGCCGTGTCGGCGCCGAACCAGAAGTCGGCGTTGGGGCCGAGCGGAATGCCGAACTCGTCCGTCATCTCCCGCTGGAAGAGCTCGTTCGGGCCGTGGCCGATGAGGTATTTCGCGATGACGCCGGCGAAGATCGCGATCAGGATGAGCAGGATCACGACGGCAAGGCCGCCCAGGGCGGCCTTGTCGCGCTTGAAGCGGAGCCAGAAGAGCTGCCGCGGCGACTTCCCCTCGACCGCTCCGGCGACGCTCGTGACGTCGGTGGGCGCGCGCTCGACCTCGCTGACGACGCTCACGCCATTCCCCTCGCGGTCATGACCCGAGAACTGTAGCGCTCGGCGCGCCCGAACAGAAGACCGGTTCCGATCGACGGCGATGCCGTTCGGTCGTTACGGCGTCGCCGGGCTATGCCGGGCGACGCCTCAGCGCGAGAAACGCGTGAACATTCAAGGAGGGGGTCCGTGGGGGAACCGATGGGTTCCCCCGCGCTGCTATCCGTATTCGAGGGCGTCGGCGCCGGCGACAACCTCGAGGATCTCCTGCGTGATCTCCGACTGCCGCGCCCGGTTCATGTCGAGCGTGAGCCGGTCGATGAGCTCGTTCGCGTTCTTGGACGCGTTCCGCATCGCCGTCATCCTGGCGCCGAGCTCCGAGGCGGCGGACTCGAGCAGGGCGCGATAGATCGTGGTCTCGACGTACGTGGGCAGGAGGCGCTCGAGGATCTCCTCCGGCTCCGGCTCGTAGATGATGTCCCCTTCGAGGGCGATCTCGTACGGGGTCTTCTTCTCCTCCTCCTGTTCCATCGCGGAGCGCGGAATCGGCAGGAGGTCGATCGTCTCGACCTTCTGCGTCAACGGCGAGTAGTAGCGGTTGTAGACGAGCACGACCGAGTCGACCTCCCGCTCCACGAAGAGCTCGATCACGCGGTGGGCGATGGTGGCGGCGTCCGAATAGGCGGGCTTGTCGGTGAAGCCGACCCAGGCGCCGGCGAGCTCGTAGCGGCGAAACGACAGCGTCGAGCGGCCCTTCTTTCCGGCGACGAGCCAGCGCGGCGCGCCTCCCGAGGCACGTACCTCGCGCTCGAGCGAGAACGCGCGCCTGAGGATCTGCGAGTTGAAGGGGCCGGCCAGGCCCCTGTCACCGGTGAGCGCGACGATGGCGGTCGAGGCGACCTCGTCGCGCACCTCGAGCAGGGGCAGACGGTTCGACGCCTGGCCCGCGGCGCGGGCCGTGCCGATCATCAGCTCGCGCATGCGCTCGGCGTAAGGCCTCATCGCCTGGATGCGCGCCTCCGCCCGTCGCAGGCGCGCGCCGGCGACGAGCTCCATCGCCTTCGTGATCTTGCGCGTGTTGCGGACGGAGCGGATCCGGCGTTTGAGGTCCTGCTGGGAGGCCATCTAGGACGTCTCCGCCGCCTTCGCCTGTAGGGGCCGGCTATATCCGGCCGCTACGGACGATTGACGCGGGCCCTCTGTGCACCACCGCTGGGGGGCCACATGTAGGGGCCGCATCTCATGCGGCCCACTCTGCCGCCCGACGCTCACGACGCGGTCGTCCCCACCAGACTCGCCTCTTCCTGGATGTTGAAGCGCTCCTTGAGCTTCTTGATCTCCGCGTGCAGCGTCTCCTGGAGCTCGTCCGGGAGATCGCCCGCGTCGCGGATCGCCGCGTACACCGAGCCCTCGGTGCGCAGATGCTCGCGAAGCTCCTCCTGGAAGCGCGGCACCTGAGGCGTGGGGATGTCGGCGAGGTAGCCGTTGATGCCTGCGAAGATGGCGGGCACCTGCTCCTCGAACGGCCACGGTGAGTACTGCGGCTGGTTCAGCGTCGAGACCATGCGCTCTCCGTTCGCGAGCGTCCGTTGCGTCACGGGGTCGAGCTCCGAGCCGAACTGGGCGAACGCCTCCAGGTCGCGATACTGCGCCAGGTCGAGCCGGAGCCGCCCGGCGACCTTCTTCATCGCCTTCGTCTGCGCGTTGCCGCCCACGCGGGAGACCGAGATCCCCACGTTGATTGCCGGCCGCACCCCGGAGTAGAAGAGGTCGGACTCGAGGAAGATCTGCCCGTCCGTGATCGAGATGACGTTCGTCGGGATGTATGCCGACACGTCGCCCGCCTGCGTCTCGATCACGGGCAGGGCTGTCAACGACCCGCCGCCCAGCTCGTCGGAGAGCTTGCAGGCGCGCTCGAGCAGCCGCGAGTGCAGGTAGAACACGTCCCCCGGGAACGCCTCCCGGCCCGGCGGGCGGCGCAGCAGCAGAGACATCTGGCGGTAGGCGTCGGCGTGCTTGGAGAGGTCGTCGTACATGCAGAGCGCGTGGCGCCCGCCGTAGCAGAAGTACTCGCCCATCGCGCAGCCGGCGAACGGGGCCATCCACTTGATCGGGGCCGCCTCCGCGGCCGAGGCCGAGACGACGATCGTGTAGTCCATGGCGCCCTCGTCCCTCAGGCGCTGTACCACCTGCGCCACGCTCGAGGCCTTCTGACCGATGGCGACGTAGACGCAGATGACGTCGCCGCCCTTCTGGTTGAGGATCGTGTCGATCAGGATGGCCGTCTTGCCCGTGCCGCGGTCACCGATCACCAGCTCGCGCTGGCCGCGTCCGATCGGGATCATCGAGTCGATGGCCTTGAGGCCGGTCTGCAGCGGCTCCTTCACGGGCTGGCGATCGACGACGCCGGGCGCCTTGAACTCGAGCGGACGGAATTGGTCGGCGCCGACCGGGCCGCCGCCGTCGAGCGGATTCCCGAGCGGGTCGACGATGCGCCCGATGAGAGCGTCGCCGACGGGCACGCTCGCGATACGGCCGCTGCGTCGCACGACGGAGCCCTCCTGGATGCGCTCCCAGTGGCCGAAGAGCGCGGCGCCGACGTTGTCCGACTCGAGATTGAGAGCGAGACCGGTGACGCCGTGCTCGAACTCGAGCATCTCCAGGGCGAAGCAGTTCTCGAGGCCGTACACGCGCGCGATGCCGTCGCCGACCTGGAGTACGGTGCCGACCTCGGCCAGGTTCGTCTCGACGTCGTACTCCTCGATCCGCTGCTTGAGGATCGAGGTGATCTCTTCCGGGCGAAGTCTCATCTGTGTGCAGCGCTCCTCATGTGTGCAGTGGGTCCTCTACGTTCTGGCGGCGAGCTCGTGGCGGAGGGAGTCGAGGCGGCCGCGCACGCTCGCGTCAGCGCGGAACGAGCCGGCCTGGAGGACGATGCCTCCGATCAGGCTCGGATCCACCGATCTCGTCGCGTCGACGCGCCGGCCCGAAGCCCGCTCGATCGTGGCGATGATGTCTGCGGCCTCGGCGTCCGAGAGGTCCTGCGCCGTGACGAGGTCGACCTTGAGCACGCGCTCGTCCTCGGCGACGAGGCGCTCGAACTCGTGCTGCACCTCGTCGATCTCGCCCAGCCGGCCCTTGTCGGCGGCCAGGCGCAGGAAGTTCAGGAAGACCGGCTCGGCGCCCTCGAAGACCGCGTCGAGCCCGGCCCTCTTCGCCCGCGCGTCGATCTGAGGATTGAGCAGCAGGTTGCGCAGCTCCGGCGAGGCCTCGACGGCCTCGACGAAGCCGGCCAGCTCCTCGCTCACCTCGCGCACCCGGCCCTTCTCCTTGGCCGCGTCGAAGAGGGCCTTCGCGTAGATCCGCTGGGCGACGGCCATTCGCGTCAGTTCCTCGACGCGAGCCTGTCGAAGTCGATCTCGCCGATGGCTTCGTCGATCAGCCGGCGCTGGTCCTCGGCGCCGAGCACCTTGCCGGTCACCTTCTCGGCCGCGACCAGCGTCAGCTCGACCACCTCGCGGCGGATCTGCTCGACGAGCCTCTGGTTCTCGGCCTCGATCGCCTTGCGATTCTCCTCGAGACGCCGATCGAGGTCGGCCTGCGCCTCCTCGATGACGCGATGGCGCTGGGCGTCACCGACACGGCGCGCCTCGCTCAGGATCTCCTCGGCCTGCACCTTCGCCTGAGCGATGAGCTGACGGTTCTCCTCGACGGCCGCACGGGCCTCGGTGCGCGCGCGATCGGCCTCGTCGAGGGCTTCGCGGATGCGGTCGCGGCGGGCGTCGATCATCACCTGGATGCGGCCGAACGCGAGCTTCCTGAGCACGAAGAACACGATCACGAACGTGATCGCGGTCCAGATCATGAGGCCCGGGACGACCTTGATCAGGTCGCTGCCGGAGTCCTCTTCGGTCGTCTCCTGCGCGAGGACGAGCGTGGCGAGCAGCGCGTCCTGCATCGGCTACGCCAGAACGTACGCGAGCAGGCCGCCGAGCAGGCCGTAGAACACGACCGCCTCGACCAGGGCGAACCCGAGCCACTGGATGCCCTGCAGCTCGCTGCGCAGCTCGGGCTGGCGCGCGACCGCCTGGATCATCGAGCCGAACAGGTAGCCGAGGCCGACGCCGGCGCCCGCGGCGCCGAGGCCGACGCCGAGCCCGAAGGCGATGGCGCGCCCCGCGCTGACGACGTCCTCCCCCTCGACCTGCGCCAGGAGCATTGCGAAGACAGATCCCATACACCCTCCCTCTCGATCCTCAATGTTCCGGTTCGATCGCTCCGCCGATGTAGATGGCGGAGAGCAGCGCGAAGACGAACGCCTGGATCGTGACGACGATCGCGACCTCGAAGATGTACACGCCCACCCCCACCGGCACGGCGATGACGGCGACGGCGACGCTCTCGAGGATGATGATGAGGCCGAGCATGACGAGTATCAGCATGTGGCCCGCGAGCATGTTGGCGAAGAGACGCACGGAGAGCGAGATCAGCCGCATGAACTGGGAGATGACCTCGAGGACGGCGATCATCGGGAGCAGCCCCCGCGGCACGCCCGGCGGAATCCAGCTCTTGACGTACTGGACGACGCCGTTGTAGCGCACGCCCTCCACGTGCGTGGCGACGAACGTGATCAGCGCGAAGGCGAGCGTCACGCTGAGGCTCGACGTCGCCGCGTAGAGCCCGAAGGTCGGGACCTCGACGCCGAAGACCTCGAAGGTCTCGTTCGAGATCGGCAGCGGAATGAAGCTGATGATGTTGAGCACCCAGATGAAGAGGAAGAGCGCGGCGACGTAGGGGAACCACCGGTTGATCGCCTTGCTCGGCAGGTTGCCCTCGGCGATCTGGCCCTGGACGAGCTCGTAGATCGACTCGCCCAACGTCTGGCGGCGGCCCGGACGCAGGGAGAGCCCGAAGCGCATGATCCAGATCCCGAGCACGATGGTCACGGCGGCGCCGACCCAGAGGTAGACGACGGCCTTGTTCACGGAGAGGATCCCGAGGTCGATCCACGTCTCGAGATGGAACTCGTCCTCCGGCTTGAACTCCTCCTGGGCGAGCAGGAACGCGCTCATCGCTTGGTGCCCCCCGAGTAGTAGGACGTGAGCGAGAGCGCGAGCTCGGTCGTGTACGCGGCCGCGTAGACGAGCGCGCCGCCGAGGCCTACCGCCGGCTCGAAGGCAGCGACGACGATCAGCGACACCATCACGATGATGCCGCGCGAGATCATCCCGAACGCGACGACGCCCGAGCCCGAGAGCGTCGGAGGCCCGAGCCCACGGCGACCGAGCAGGATGCCGACGAGCTCGGCGACAAACCAGAGCGTGGCGCCCAGCACCCAGCCTCCGAGCGGCCATCCCGCCGCCAGGAACACGGGGAGCGCGAGCACGACCACGAGCAGACCGGCGATCACCGGCAGGCGGCGCTCGGGAAGCGGACGCGGGCTGAGGACGGCCACGGCTACACCCGGTCCCGGTAACGGAGGATGACGGCGGCGACGCCGGCGGGCACGCCCACGAGCGCCCCGACGGCGACGCCGATGCCGACGCTGCCGACGGCTCCGCCGATCCCTGCCCCGATTCCGACGCAGATCGCGATGACGGACACCAGGTAGGCCCCGGCGCTCAGCGGGTGGAAGTCCGATTGCGCGGGCATGGCGAGAGCGCTGGTCATCCGGCCGGCGAGTAGCCTACCATCACGCCGACATTGTAACGCGAACAAACGGCTTTCTTGCTGGGAAAAGACCTGATTGGGAGCAACTTCGTAACATCCGCTCCAGCGTGACGCACACCCCCGCTCCCGCTCGAGGCCTGGTGGCTAGTCATGGCACGGAAGCGCCGGGCGCGCGATCGCCGGTCCCAAGCGATCGGGCCGCCGGCCGGATGAGATCCGGCCCCTACACGCGCCTGGCCGGCTACGCCGTCCGGCGCTCGCGCCTGGCGTCGGCCTCGCGGCGCCAATTCGCCCACTCCCGTACGCGCTTGAGCTTGAGGATCTCGAGCACGATCACGACGTAGACCGATGCCGCGAGCGCCACGAGCGCGATGAGGCCCACGCCGACCGTGGGCCAGAGGTTCCAGTGGCCGTGCGCCCGGAAGGGGACGAAGCGCGTCGCGAGCGCGGCGCCCGCGAGGATCGCGCACCACCCCCACAGGTACAGGACGGTACGGCGCTGCGAGAACCCGATGTTCGCGAAGCGATGGTGCAGATGCGAGCGGTCGGCCTGCCAGACCGGGAGACCGTACTTGAGCCGCTTCGCCACCACGAAGGACGTGTCGATGATCGGGATCGCGAGCGCGAGCAACGGCACGAACAGGGCCACGGTCGCGGCCGTCTTGAGCAGGCCCTGGATCGACACCGCTGCAAGGGTGAACCCGAGCAGCATGGCGCCCGAGTCGCCCATGAAGATCCGGGCAGGGTAGAAGTTCTGGCGCAGGAAGCCGAAGCACGTCCCGGCCACGATCGCCGATAGCACGGCCGCTTCCGGCTTCCCCAGCGAGAGCGCGATGACGGCGAATGTGCTGCCTGCGATTCCGCAGATCCCCGCCGCCAGCCCGTCCAGCCCGTCGACGAAGTTGACCATGTTCATGAGGGCCACGATCCAGGTGATGCTCACGGCCCACGCCGCCCACTCGGGCAACTCGTGCACACCGAGCGCGGGGAACGTGAAGCGGTCGAGCGCCACCCCGAGCCCGACCGCGACGGCCGCCGCCCCGAACTGTCCCGTCAGCTTGGCCCACCACGGCAGCCCCATGGTGTCGTCGGCGATCCCGACCACGGTCGCGATCGCGGCGCCGAGCAGGATGCCGCGATACGGGCCCTCGAGCGGCAGGAACGCGAGCGCCGGCACGATCATGGCGAGGAACATCGCTAGGCCGCCCAGCCGGGGAACCGGCCGGCGATGCATCCGGCGCTTTTCCCCGCCGGGCACGTCCATCACGCCGAAGAGGCGCGCGACGCCGCCGACGGCGGGCGTCAGCGCGAGCACGACGGCGAGCGCCACCAGAAACCCCCAGAGCACGTCCTTGTGGTCGAGGAAGGTGTCAAGCATTCCGCGTGCGCTCCTCCGTAGGGGCCGGATATATCCGGCCCCTACAACCCTTCGGCGCCCGAATGGTACGTCCTACCGCGTTCCATAGAGCCGATCCCCCGCGTCGCCGAGGCCCGGAACGATGAAGCCATGCTCGTTCAGGCCGCGGTCGACGGCTGCGACGACAATCGTGGCCTCCGGGTGTTCGGCGTGCACACGCTCGATGCCCTCCGGCGCCGCGATGAGGGCGATGACGACGACGCTCTGCGCCCCGGCGCGTCCGACGAGCTCGACTGCGGCCGCGGTCGAGTTCCCGGTCGCCAGCATCGGATCGAGCAGGATGACGTGGCGCTCGGCGATGTCCTGGGGCAGCTTCACGTAGTACTCGACCGGCTGCAGCGTCTCCTCGTCCCGGTAGAGGCCGATGAAGCCGACGCGTGCTCCCGAGATGAGCGAGAGGACGCCGTCGAGCATCCCGACGCCCGCCCGCAGGATCGGGCAGACGGCCACCTTCTTCCCCGAGATGCGCTCGACCTCCGCCCACTCGTTGGGCGTCTTGACCCGCACGACCTCGGTCACGAGCTCCTTCGTCGCCTCGTAGGTCAGGAGCAGCGTGAGCTCGTTGACGAGCTGGCGGAACATCTGCGTCGTCGTTGTCTCGTCCCGCAGGAGGCCGAGCTTGTGGCGAACGAGCGGGTGCTCCGCGACCACGAGGCGCCGGCTCGTCGTCGCGGAAGACGCCCCGGCGGCGAGGTCGTTCATCGGTACGTCGTGAAGCCCCGGAAGCCCGGGTAGAGCGGTCGGCTGTCGCAGAGGGCGGTGCTGCGCGCGCGCAACGCCGCCAGGTCGGCGCCGTCCGCGAGTGCCTCGCAGATGATCGCGCCGACCTCGCGCATGTCGTCCTCGTCGAAGCCGCGCATGGTCACCGCGGGCGTTCCGAGCCGTATGCCCGAGGCGACGGTCGGCGGTCGCTCGTCGAACGGCACCGTGTTGCGGTTCACCGTGATCGCGACCTCGTCGAGGCGCTCCTCCGCATCCTTGCCGGTCCACGAGCCGCGACGCAGGTCGAGCTGGAGCAGATGCGTGTCCGTGCCGCCCGTGATCAGGTCGAGCCCGCCGTCGAGCAGTCGAGCGGCGAGCGCGTCCGCATTCGCACGGATCTGCGTCTGGTAGGTGCGGAACGGATCAGAGGCCGCGATCTTGAAGCAGGTCGCCTTGGCGGCGATCGCGTGCTCGAGCGGGCCTCCCTGCATTCCCGGGAACACCGCTCGGTCGAGCGCCGCCGCGTGCTCCTCGTTGCAGAGCACGAAGCCGCCTCGGGGCCCGGCGAGCGTCTTGTGCGTCGTGGAGGTGACGAAGTCGCAGTGGGGCGTCGGGTTCGGGTGCAGGCCCGCGGCGACGAGGCCGGCGAAATGGGCCATGTCGCAGAGGAGCAGGGCGCCGACCTCGTCGGCGACGGCCCGGAAGCGCTCGGCTTCGACCACCCGGGGATACGCCGAGGCGCCGCAGACGACGAGCTTCGGACGGTGCTCCTTCGCGAGCCGAAGCACCTCGTCGAAGTCGACGAGGCTGGTCTCACGGTCGACGCCGTAGGAGGCGACCGTGTACAGGTGCCCCGAGAAGTTCACCTTGTGCCCGTGCGTCAGGTGGCCGCCGTGGTCGAGCCGCAGGGCCAGGAGCGTGTCGCCGGGCTCGAGGCAGGCGAAGTAGACCGCCATATTCGTCTGCGAGCCGGCATGGGGCTGCACGTTCACGTGCTCGGCCCCGAAAACCGCCTTCGCGCGCTCGATCGCAAGCCGCTCGATCTCATCGACCACCTCGCAGCCGCCGTAGTACCGCTTTCCGGGATACCCCTCGGCGTACTTGTTCGTCGGCACCGACCCGGCCGCCTCGAGCACCGACGGCCAGGTGAAGTTCTCGGACGCGATCAGCTCGATCTGACCGCGCTGGCGCCCGAGCTCGCGCTCGATCAGCCCCGCGATCTCCGGATCGACGTCGCCGAGCCCGGCGGAACGGAGCGTCTCGAGCGAAACCTCGGCCAGGGCCATCGGGCGTAGTCTAGATGGGTGATTCCACGATCTACGCGCGGCCGGATGCGCCATCTGGCGCGTCTGGGCCACTTCCGTCCTGTCCGTGAGGCCTGCGGCCTCACAAACAGGACGTGCGCTTCGCGAGGCCGGGACTTGCCGAGGCGTCCAGCCTCGCCTGCGCCCCAGCCCCACGTCCCAGAGCGGCCACCTGACGCCCCGGCGAAGGCGGATCTCGTGGAATCAACCATCGGGATCGGGATCGCTCGGCCCGCAGCGCCCTGTTTCCGAGGTCAGCCAACCGCCTGACGGACGCGCTCCAACGCGTCCACGGGGGGCCCGGCGCCGTCGCGCAGGATCTTCGGCTCGCGCTCCGTCAGGTCGATGACCGTGGAGGGAACGCCGGGCAGGTCGCCTCCGTCGATCGCGGCAGCAGCCTTCTCGCGCAGCTCTCGGGTTACGTCCGCGAGCCGGCGAGCTTCCCCCTCCCCGTGGACGTTCGCGCTCGTCGAGACGACGACGCCCACCCGGCGGAGGACCTCGCCCGCGCTCTCCGCGAGCGCCGGTACCCGTATGCCAACGGCCTCGGGCCGCGCGCCGCAGAGCCACCGGAAGCGCCTGGCCGGGTTCGGGAGCACCAGCGTGTACGGGCCCGGCAGGAGCGCACGGGCGGCGACGGCCGCCCGCCCACGCAGCTCCGGCACGGCGTCGAGGATGTCGTCGAGGTCCGCGGCCATCAACGCGCAGGGCATGGTCTCGGGGCGCTGCTTGAGCCGATACAGCAGGCGCGCCGGCGCCTCCCTGTAGCCGTCGGCCACGAGCCCGTAGACGGTGTCCGTGGGAAGGATCACGGCCTTGCCGGCTCTGATAGCCGCGACAGCGCCGTCGACGTCACCGTTCATCACGGCTGCCGGCCTTCGACGGCGCGCTCCCTCCCGGCCAGGTCGCGGTGGACCTCGACGTCCTGGTACCCGAGCGCCCGGAGCGCCGCTGCGATGTCGCCGGCGCGGGTGTCGTAGGACTCGAGCACCAGCCAGCCACCGGGCCTGAGGATCTCGCGGGCACGCCGCGCGATCGCGTCGGTCTGGCCGGTACCGACGACGGCCTCGTACGGCTCGAAGTTACGGATCTCGGGGGGAAGGGTCTCCCACTCCTCGGGCGGGACGTAGGGCGGGTTCGAGACGACGAGGTCGAAGGGCCCTCGCAGGCCCGCCACGAGGTGGCCGAGCACGAGCTCCACGCGGTCGTCGAGCGCGGTGCGCGTGCGGTTCTCCGCTGCGAGAGCGAGCGCGTCGGACGAGATGTCGGTCGCCACCACCCGCGCGCCGTCGTGCTCGCTGGCGAGGGCGAGCGCGATCGCCCCCGAGCCGGTGCCGACGTCTAGAACGAGCGGCTGCTCGACGTCCCGGATGTGGTCGAGTGCGCGCTCGACGACGGTCTCGGTGTCCGGGCGGGGTACCAGCACGCGCGGGTCGACACGCAGCGTCAGCCCCCGGAACCCCCACTCGCCGAGGATGTACGCGGTCGGCTCGCGCCCGGCGCGCCGCCCGACGAGCGACGCGAAGCGTGCCTCGGCGTCGAGGTCGAGCGCGCCGTCGGAGCGGGCGTGGAGCTCGGTACGCGAGACACCGAGCGCAGCGGCCAGGAGCAGCTCCGCATCGACGTGCGGGGACTCGCAGCCGGCCGCCTTCAGCCGCCGGCCCGCGTCCTGCAGCGCCTCCCGGATGGTCACGCGACCGCCGCGGCCTCGAGCGCGCGACGCCGATCCTCGGCCGCGAGGCCTTCGGTGAGCTCGTCGAGCTCGCCGGCGAGGACAGCGTCCAGCCGGTGGATCGTGAGCTTGATGCGGTGGTCGGTGACGCGGCTTTCCGGGTAGTTGTACGTCCGGATCTTCTCCGAGCGGTCGCCCGACCCGATCTGCGCTCGGCGTTGCTGCGACAGCTCGGCCTGCTGACGCCTGAGCTCGAGCTCGTAGAGCCGCGCTCGCAGGACCCGCAGCGCCTTCTGCTTGTTCTGGAGCTGGGACTTCTCATCCTGCATCGCCACCACGAGACCGGTTGGCCCGTGCGTGATCCGCACCGCGGAGTCGGTCGTGTTGACGCTCTGCCCACCTGGACCGGTGGAGCGGTACACGTCGATCTTGAGGTCGCCCGGGTCGATCTCCACCTCGACGTCCTCGACTTCCGCCATCACCGCCACTGTCGCCGTCGAGGTGTGAATGCGGCCCTGAGACTCGGTCGCCGGCACGCGCTGAACCCGATGCGTGCCGCCCTCCCACTTGAAGATCGAGTAGGCGCCGTCGCCCTTGACCGCGAACGTCACCTCCTTGAAGCCACCCGCCTCGCTCGGGCTCGAGCCGAGCACCTCGGTCGCGAAGCCTCGGCGCTCGGCGTAGCGGCTCAGCATTCCGAAGACGTCGCGGGCCCAGAGCGCCGCTTCGTCCCCACCCACTCCCTGGCGGATCTCGACGATTACGTCCTTGGCGTCGTTCGGGTCGCGCTCGAGCAGGGCCAGCTTCAGGTCCGCCTCGAGGCGTTCCGCCTCGAGGCGATACTCGTCCGCGAGGTCAGTGAGCTCTGGGTCCCCCCTCGCATCCTCGAGGTCCTGCCGGGCCTGCAGCCAGGCCTGCGCCAGCCGGTAGGGCTCCTCGAGCTCTTTCAGCCGCCGGCCCGCCACTGCCGCGCGCGCGCGGTCCGAGAAGACCTCGGGGTCGCCCATGCGTTCCTGCGCGTCCGCGTAGGAACGCTCGAGATCCTCGACGAGCTGGTCGATCGCAGCCATGACGGTTCGATTCTAGGCGCCCGACGCGCTTGTGTTAGCTAACACAAGCGGGGGACACGAGGGCTATCCGGCCAGGCGCGCCGAGTGCGTGATCTCGACGCCGGCCAGCGCCTTCGAGACCGGGCACTCCGCCGCCGCGGTCGCGGCAGCGCCCGCGAAGCCAGAGTCGTCGAGGCCGGGCACCCGTCCCTGCACGTCGAGGTGGCTGCCGGTGATGCCCTGACCCGGCTGGAAGCCGACGGTCGCCGTGACCTGCAGCTCGTCGGGCGGATTGCCGGCCTGCGTGAGACCGTGGGAGAGCGCCATGCAGAAGCAGGCCGCGTGGGCCGCGGCGATCAGCTCCTCGGGGCTCGTCTCCTCCGGGCCCTGCTCGGCGCGCTTCGCCCACGTCACGCCGAGGCTCGAGAGCGCGCCGCTCGCCGAGGTGACGCTCCCCGAGCCCTCCGTGAGGCTGCCTGTCCAGGTCGCCGTTGCACGCTTCTCGACTGCCATCGGTCTCCTTTCGGTCGCGGGCCGGAGATATCCGGCCCTACAGGGCCATTGCGTCGTGCCGGAGGCACGTCCGCATGATTACGCCATGACCTCGACCTTGCGCTGCTCGGGGGTGATGCGACCCTCGAGCCGGAGCACCTCGCGCAGAGCCTGGATCGAGACCTCGACCTGGTCGAGCGTCGGCTGGCGCGTCGTGAGCCGCTGGAGCCAGAGGCCGGGCGCGAGCACGATGCGCAGGAACGGGTTCTCCGGATGGCGACCGGCGAAGCGGATGATCTCGTAGGCGATGCCGGCGATCAGCGGCAGCGCCGCGATGCGCGAGAGCACGAGCCAGTACCACTCCGGGCGCCCGAAGAACGCGAACACGAAGATCGCCACGACCATGACGTAGAGCAGGAAAGCGGTGCCGCAACGGACGTGGAGGAGGCTGTGCCGCTGGACGACCTCGGGCTCGAGCGGGTCGCCCGCCTCGTAGGCGTTGATCGCCTTGTGCTCGGCGGCGTGGTACTGGAAGACGCGCCGCAGGTCGGGCCAGAGGGAGATCAGCACCAGGTAGGCGATGAAGATGGCCACCCGGATGACGCCTTCGACGATCACGAACCACGACGTGCCTTCGATCGGCAGCCAGTTCGTGATCAGGGCGGGCGAGACCTTGAACAGCATGATCGCGAAGCCGATCGCGATCGCGAAGGCGAAGATGAGCTGCGTCCGTGTCAGCTCGGTCTGCACCGGCTTGCCGTCCTCGCCCACCTCGTCGCCCTCGGGAGCCGCGTACTGCGCGGAGATGGCGAGCGCCCTGAAACCGATCGCCAGCGACTCGCCGAGAGCCACGATGCCGCGGATGATCGGTGCGCGCAGCCAACGGTGACGCGCAAGCGCGGACGAGATCGGGCGGTTCATCTCCGCGATGTCCCCGTCCGGCTTGCGTACCGCGAGCGCCCACGCCGTGGGACCGCGCATCATCACGCCCTCGAGGACGGCCTGCCCTCCGATCGGCGCGTTCATCGGTCGGAGAGGCTCGCGGTCAGGCGCGCGCCTTCTGGGCCTTCTCGAGGCGGCGCTGGAAGCGCTCGACGCGGCCGCCCGTGTCGACGAGCTTCTGCTTGCCGGTGTAGAACGGGTGACATTCGGAGCAGATCTCGACGTGCAGCTCCGCCTTCGTCGATCGCGTGGTGAAGGTGTTCCCGCACGAGCAGCGCACGGTGGCGAGCACGTACTCGGGATGGATGTCCGTCTTCATGACTCGGCCAGAATACCAGAGACCATTTCGGCAGCTACGTTTCCACCCGAGACAACGACGGCGACGGCAGCCGCTCCGCCGACGTCGACCTTGCCGGCAAGCAGCGCCGCCACTCCCGCGGAGCCGGCCGGTTCCGCCGCCAGCTTTGCGCGCCCGTAGAGAAACCGCATGCCGGCCCGGATCTCGTCGTCGCTCACCGTCACCGACTCGTCGAGGCCGGCCGTCGCGGCCGCGAAGCAACGCTCCCCCACGAAGGGGCAGACGAGCCCATCGGCGATGGACATGCCCCCTTCGTGGCGTACCGGATGCCCCGCGGCGAGCGAGCGGTGCAGCGCGGCGGAGCCCTCCGGCTCGACCGCCACGATGCGGACCGACGGGTTACGTCCCTTGGCGGCCGTGGCGACGCCCGCCATGAGCCCACCGCCGCCGACCGGCACGACGACCACGTCGGCCTCCGGCGCGTCGTCCAGGATCTCGAGCCCGACCGTGCCCTGCCCGGCAATGACGTGGGCATCGTCGAAGGGATGCACCAGCGTCCGCCCCGTCTCATCCATGAGCTCGGCGAGCCGGTCGAAGGCGGCGTCCGGACCGGCCGACTCGAGATCGACGGCGGCGCCGTAGCCCCGCGCCGCGGCGAGCTTGAGCGCGCTGGCACCTCGCCACATCACGACCAGGCAGTCGATCCCCTCCTGGGCGCAGGCGTACGCGAGCGCCTGCGCGTGGTTGCCGGCCGAGATCGAGATCACGCCGCGCCGGCGCTCCTCGGCGGTCAGCGCGTCGAGCCGCGTGAAGACGCCGCGGGGCTTGAACGACCCGGTCTTCTGGAGGAGCTCGCCCTTCAGCAGGACCGGCGCTCCCACCACCTCGCCCAGGGTCCGAGACGTGAGCAGCGGCGTGCGGTGGACCCGGCCGCCGAGCCCGCGAGCGGCGCGCTCGACGTCGTCGAGCGTGATCGGGGCGTCTGGCACGGGGGGATTCTAGGGCCGCAAGGGGTACGGCCCTACCGTAGGGCCAGATCTGATCCGGCCCGTCCTACATGACGGTGTACTCGGGCCCGTCCCCGCCCTCGGGGATGGTGAGGCGCCCACCCTTGGCGGTGATGGCGCCGCACTGGACGCAGTTCGATGCGGTCACCTCGACCGACACCAGGTCGCCCTCAGCCTCGCCGGCGATCGCGTACACCTCAGCCGGGCACATGTTGACCCAGGTCTCGGCGAGACGCCGCGGGACGTCGCGCCTGATCCGGATGTGGTTCGGCGCGTCGTCGCGCGTTTTCGTTCCCGACGCGAAGACGCTCGAGAGCTTGTCGAACGTGAGCGTCCCGTCCGGCTGCGGGTAGGCGCGCGGGCTCGGCTGGCCGAGCTCGGCCTCGGCATCCGCATGAACGGCCAGGTCGCCGCGGGGCACTTTGCCGAACGTGACCGTCGCCATGCCGGCGAGCGCCGAGCCGACGACGAACCCCTTCGCGAACGCGGGCCGTAGGTTCCGCTGGCGGCGCAAGTCGCTCCAGATGAAGCTCGAGCGCACGGCTTCGTCGTAGCTCGAGAGCGCCCCGGGTGTCCAGGCGGTCGACCCCGGCGCGACCGCACCGAGGGCAGCCTCCGCCGCCAGGCGGCCGGACTCCATCGCGTAGTGGATGCCCTTGAGCGCCGGAACGTTCACGAGGCCGGCGGCATCGCCGGCGATGAGGCCGCCGGGAAAGTTGAGGCGCTGGGGGATCGACTGGAAGCCACCCTCGGGAATCGTCTTCGCGCCCCAGGCGATTCGCTTGCCACCCCGAAGGATCTTGCTCACGAGCGGATGGGTCTTCAGCTGCTGGAGCATGTCGTGCACCGAGAGGGCGGGGTCCGTGTAGTCGAGGCCGACGACGAGCCCGAGCGAGACGAGGTTCTCGCCCATCGGGTAGATGAAGCTCCCGCCGAACTCGCGCCAGCGCTTCCCCAGCCGCAGGGGCCAGCCGATGGTGTGGATGATCGGCACGAGCGGCTCCGCCACCTCCCACACCTCTTTCACGCCCAGGGCGTACACCTGCGGCGCGCCGACGAGGTCGTAGCGATCCATCGCGGCGCGGGAGAGGTGACCGAGCGTGCCCTCCGCGAGAATGGTGACGCGACCCGTGACGTCGCTGCCCGGCTCCGTGTTCGCCAGCTCCTCGCCGTCTCTCCCCCGCCCCTTGTCCCCGGTCCTGACGCCGATCACGCGCCCGCCCGACTCGAGCAGCTTCACGGCGCTCGTCTCCGGGACGATCGTCACGCCGAGCTCCTCGGCGCGCTCGGCGAGCCACCGGCAGAGCCTGCTGACGGATGCGAAGTAGTTGCGGTCGTTGCGCATCTGCGGGGGCATCGGGACCCGCAGCGCGCGCTTCTCCCTCAGGAAGTACACGGCCTCGTGCTCGACAAGCCCCGCGAAGGGCATCTCCGAAGCCCGCATGCCGGGGAAGAGCAGCTGCATCCCGCGAGGGTTGACGACTGCGCCGGAGAGAGCGTGCGAGCCGGGAGCCCTGCCCTTCTCGAGGACGCAGATCGGCACGTCCCCGAGCCGCTCGGCGAGCTCGGGCCGCTCCTGCAGGAGCTGACCTGCGCGAATCGCGGCCGCCAGGCCCGCGGGCCCCCCGCCGACGACGAGAATGCCCACGTCGATCCGCTCGTCGGGCGGATCCGACGGGGGAACGAAGACCTCCGCGGGGTCGAACGGCGGTGGGTACTCGGACGGCTTCATCCCGGAACGGGCGGGCTGAAGCCCGCCCTACACCCCTCTCCTCTCGCGGACGAGCTGCGTGAGACGCGGCACGATCTGGTGGAGGTCTCCGACGACGCCGAGGTCGCAGAAGTCGAAGATGGGCGCGTTGCGGTCCTTGTTGATCGCCACGATCGTCCCCGACGACTGCATGCCCACCTTGTGCTGGATGGCGCCGGAGATTCCACAGGCCACGTAGAGCTTCGGCGAGACGCTCTTGCCGGTCTGGCCAACCTGCGTCGCGTACGGATACCAGCCCGCGTCGACGACGGCCCGTGTGGCGCCGACGGCGCCGCCGAGCGCCACTGCCAGCTCCTCGACGAGGCCGAAGTTCTCGGGCCCGCCGAGGCCGCGTCCACCGGCGACGATGATCTCCGCTTCCTCGATCGACGGCCCCTCGCTCGCAGCCAGCTCCTGGTCGACGAGCACGGCTCCGCGCGACCAGTCCTCGACCGCGACGGCCACCTCCTCCACGGAGGGAGACCCTCCGAGGCCGGAGGGCTCGAAGGTCCCGGCGCGGACGAGCGCGATCCGCGGCTCGGCTGTCCAGCCGCAGTCCACGTACACCGAGTCCTGCAGCGCGGGGCGCCTCGCGACGAGGTCGCCTCCGTCGAGCGAGAGCTCGACGAGATCCCAGTTGAGCCCACCCTCGAGCCGCGCCGCGAGCCCGGCGGCAACGTCGGCGGTCAGCACGGAGGCGCCGAAGACGACGGTGTCGAAACCGCGGTCGCGCACCAGTCGCGCGAGCACGTCGACGCGCGGCTGCGGCAGCGGGTCCGCGAGCGCAGGGTCGTCCGCGACAAGCACCGTGGCGGCCCCGTGGGCGCCGACCTGCTCTGCCAACTCGCGGACGCCCGAGCCGCAGAGCAGGGCGACGACGTCGGGCCAGAGCTGGGCGGCCTTCGACAGCACGCCGAGCGACGCCTTCTGCGGCTCGCCGTCGTAATGCTCGACGTAGACGAGGGTCGGCATGCCCGCGCTAGAGAAATCGCCTCTCGGCGAGGTAGTCGACGATGCGCTCGGCGCCCGAGCCGTCGTCCTCGATGACGATCGTCTCGCCGTGCGGCGGCGGCGGGTTGAGACCGTGGACCACGGTTCCCGAGCCTGCGGCGCCGACCTCGTCCGCGGTGAGGCCGAGATCGCCGAGAGCGAGGACGTCCTGCGGCTTCTTCTTCGCGCCCATGATCCCCTTGAGCGATGGGTAGCGCGGCTCGTTGATGGCGTCGGAAACGGCCACGACGCATGGCAGGGGCGCCTCGATGAGATCGTAACCATGCTCCGTCTGGCGCTTCACCCTCGCGCGCCCCTCGGCGACCTCGAGCGTCGCCGCCTGCGAGATCAGCGGCAGCCGCAGCCGCTCGGCGACCGCCGCCCAGAGCACGGCCCCGTCCGAATCGGCGCTCTGCTGGCCGAAGAGGACGAGATCCGCACCTTCGCGCTCGAGCGCCTTCGCGAGCACGCGGCTGGTCGCGACCAGGTCGGAGCCGGCGGCAGCCTCGTCGGCGACGAGAACGGCTCGGTCGGCGCCCATGGCCAGCGCCTTGCGCAGCGACGTGCCGGCCCGCTCGGGCCCCATCGATACGCACACCACCTCGCCTCCGCCCGCCTCCACCAGACGGAGCCCTTCCTCGACGGCGGAGAGGTCCCACGGGTTCAGCGTTCCCTCGCCGCTGCGGTCGAGGCGCATGGTCGACGGGTCGATCCGCCTGGGAGCCGTCGACTCCGGCACCTCCTTCACGCACACGGCGACTTTCATCGGCCGAGACTCTATCGACCGTCTACGTCACCTCGCGCTGTCACCGGACTGCAGCCGCTTGCGCCAGGAGCGCTTGAGGCGATCGTAGAGCCCCAGCCGCTGGATCCCTCGCGCAACGACATCTGTCGTGCCGACCAGGGCGGTCCGGACGAGGTTGATGCGCACGGCCCGGAGCGTGCTCGCGTAGACGACGACGTCCTCCTCCTCGACATGGCGGTCGGCGTACCGGCGCTTGTACTCGGCGTCGCCCACCCCGAAATCCAGAATCCGTGTCTCGCCCTCCCGGCACAGGTCGTCGAGCATCCGCATCAGGAGGAAGGTCCCGGGTCGCAGCTCCGCGTACTCAGGGTCGTAGCCCGGTCGCCCGGTTCGGAAGCGCCCGCGGTACCCGTCGCCCGGCCAGAACGCGATCGGCTTCCCGTCGTCGTAGAGGACGTAGGCCCTGAACCACCCCTGCTCGAGCGCGAGGCGGGTCTGCTCGCGGTGCCGGGGTGTCCCCTCGAACGCGACGCCGAGCCCGTGCTGGTACGTCTTTACCGCCACGGCGTCGATGTCGGCGAACATCTCGTCCAGCTGCTCCGGCCTGTCGAACATGACCACGCTGGCGCGATCGCCCAGCTCGCGTCGAAGCTTGTTTCGGTAGCGCTTGATCCCGTCGCGTGTGGACTTCGAGCAGGAGGCGAGGAACGCGTCGAGGCTCTCGGGCACCGCGAGCTCCCAGTGGATATGCCGCTTCGACACGTGCTGGCGGCAGCGATAGGGAGGCTCCGTCGTCGCGACCCCGTGGAGCGTCGAGCCGATCTCGAGGTGCCGGAACATGATGACGTCCGCCTCGCCGTCGGCCAGCGACCGCCGCAGGCCGTCGACGACCGCTCTACACGCCGTCGCGTCGGCTTCGCCGAGGAGGCCGCCGTAGGAGGTCGTGATGGCGCGCACGCGCGACGGGAAGAGCTTCGCGTAGCCGACCCGGCTTGCTAGCTCGATCTCCTCGATCCGCGCCACGACGATCGTGGAGGAGATTCCGTCCCGCTCGAGGACCAGCACGTGCGGGCGAACCGCATGCGGATCGGTCTCGAGCGCTCTGACGAAGTAGTCCGGGTCGGCGGTGACGTGCTCGCCCAGCAGGGCGACCCACAAGTCGCGGACCGACTCGAGCTCCTCGACGCTACGAAGGAAGGAGACGCTGCCGTTCGAGCGGCTCGTAAGGGTGGCGGGAGCGGTCGCCGTTGCCGCGACCCCATCGCCCGAGGCAGATCCGGCCGCCATGCGACTCATGGTAGACGCGGCCTCCCGCAACCGCTACGTGGAGGTGCGCCGCTGCCGCGGCCGCGCGCCGGCGAGGTCAGCCGGCCTCGTTCGTGCGAACGCGTCCCCGCCATACCTTCTTGACCCGGTCGGTGAGACCGGCGCGCCCGACGACGCTCGCGGCGACGTCGCCAGCGCCGACGATCGCCGACCGGGCGAGGTTGACGGCGATCGGGCGTGGTCTCGCGGCGAACACGAAGACGTCGGTCTCGGCCCAGCTCTCCTGGCCGAACCGTCGCTTGTAGTCGGCGTCGCCGAACCCGAAATCGACGACGTCGACGGTCGGGTCGCCGCAGAGATCCTCGACGAGCTTCATGAGCACGTACGTCCCGACGTTCAGGCTCCCGTAGGCGGGGTCGTAGCCGGTAGTCGCCGTCGTGAACACACCGCGATAGGCGGAGCCGTACCAGAAGGCCACCGGACGGCCGTCCAGCAACATCACGTAGGCGCGGAACCATCCTCGCTCCATGCTGAGCCTCGTCAGGTTGCGGTGCACCTCGTCGTCGCGGACCGCTGCCCCGAGGCCGTGCTGGTAGGTCTTCGCCGCTACCTCTCCCACGCGCTCGAAGAACGCGTCGATGTCGGCGACGTCGCGGAATACCTCGATCGTCATGATGTCCCCGAGTTCTCGCTCGATGCGACGCGCGTAGTAGCGGATGCGCTTCTGCGCATGTCCCGACTGCGAGCGCAGGAACTCGTCCATCGACGACGGGATCGGGACGCGCCAGTGGAGCTTCTCGTCCGAGGCATGCTGGCGGCACAGAACGGACGGTCTGGTTCGCGCGAGCGTCACCAGGCGCGAGTGAGCCCGGAAGTTCGGGATGTAGGCGACGTCGGCCTCGCCCCGGTCGAGCGCAGCCTTGAGCTCGCGGATGAGCAGGTCCGCGTGGTCCTCGGCCCGGTCGCCCAGCACGCCGTCGTAGACGACGTTTAGCGCGCGAAGCCGAGGTCGGAAGATCGTCTTGTAGCCGAAGTTGCAGCTGACGCGGATATCCGCGATGCGGCCTATGACCATCGCTGCGGGAACGCCGTCCTCCTCCAGCAGCACGACGTGCGGCATGCGAAACCGCGGATCGGACCGCAGAACCGTGAGGTAGTGGTCCGGGTCCGTCGTCACGGCGCTGCCCTGGAGGCTCTCCCAGGCGCCCCGCAGGCCGGCCAGCTCCTCGACGGTCCGGGCGACCGTGACCGTGTACTGCGCCTTGCCCATGGATGCGACGGGTACGGGTCGATCGGCAGAGGTATCGCGCATTGCCTCGGTCAGGTCCTCGCTCGACTCCATCCACGCATCTTGCCTCCTCGGGAACAGGGTGTCGATGCCTTCGGTGGAGGGCGAGGGCGCGACGTGCGTGCGAGGCTCCGGTGTCGCCCGATCGCGACGACCGTCCATGGCTACGGCTCGGGCGCTGGTCGGCAGGTGTGGTAGGGTTCGGCGCTCGTTGCGCGAACCGGACGCCATCCGACGCCGGACGCTCGCTCGACTGGCTCTCTTGCTCCTTGTAATCGGGGCTCTCACAGGGACCCTCGCCGCACCTGCGGTGGCGGGAGTCCCGAAGCTCGTGTTCCCGATCGTCGGCAACGCCAGCTACGAGGACGACTTCGGCGATCCGCGAGGCCAGGGGTCGCACGAGGGCAACGACATGATGGCTCCCTGGAAAAGCTCCGTGGTCGCCGTCGAGGCTGGGCGGATCAAGATCTGGACGAGCTCGTCGAGGGCAGGCTGCATGCTCTACCTCTACGGCAAGAGCGGCACGACCTACCTCTACATCCATCTCAACAACGACCTCACGAAGAACAACGACAACGACGGCGGCTGCAAGCAGGGTGTCTCCTATGCGCCCGGGCTCGAGGACGGTGCCCAGGTGCGAGCTGGAGAGCTGATCGGCTACGTCGGGGACTCCGGCGACGCCGACGGGATCCACCACCACCTGCACTTCGAGCTGCACCCGGGCGACGGGGGCGCGGTCTCGCCGTACCGTCATCTCCGCTCGGCCGAGAAGCTCCTCTTCGCCCTTCCGGAGGGCGGGCGTGGAACGCAGACCGCTGTCGCGCTCGCGCTCCTCGGCACGGTCGTGGACTACGTTGCGCAGGCGCCGGGGAACGGGGCCGGCAACACGGATTCCGGGGACACTTCGGAGCCGGATTCCGGCGGCGGCTCCGAGCCTGACTCGGAGGAGCTACCACCGCCGCCTACGCCCCGCGTGACTGCCGACGGAGCGCTGCTCACGATGCGCGTGACCACGATTCGGGTCGTCGGTGGCCTGCAGTTCCGCGTGACCCGCCGGGTGACGCTCGCCGTGCCGGCCTCGGCGCGGCTCGAGCGCCCATCGGGGGACGAGGCGCAGTTCGCCGATCTCGTCGCCGGAGACAAGCTCTCCGTGACGACCACGGCCGTCGAGCCGTCGCTTGCCGCCCAGCGCGCCAGGGCGGGCGAGCTCGTCGTGGAACGGGCGCTGTTGCGCTAGCCGGCGCTCCCGGCCTACGGCGCCGGGCAGCGTGCCGTGTCCGGACATCGTGCGAGCACGCGGACGGCCGGGCGGCCCGTCGGCCCCTCCGGCCAGGACAGGAGGAGCAGGACCGACGAGGCGTTGTTTCGGTACGTCGACTCCCGCAGGCGACGGGTGGCGTTGACGCGGTGGACGAGCACGTAGCGACCGGCCTGCAGGCCGGTCACGTCGAGATGCTGGCCGTCGCGCCAGGCCTGGTAGACGTCCCCCCAGCCGACCGAGATCCCTTCCTCGATGGCGAGAATGCTCCGGTCGCCGGCGCTGCAGTCGGTATTGAAGACCGGAGCGGCCGGCTCGCCGGGAAGCCGCCGGTGCGGCTTGGCGTCGACGCGGTCGCCGAGGCAGAAGCCCGTCTTCTCGTCCGGAACGACGAGCCGGAAGTCGGACGCGCGCCGTAGCTCGTACGACATGAACGGGAGGAGGTGCCAGTGTTCGTGCGTGGAGTCCTCGACGTAGGCGAGCACGCCAACTTCCGGTCGCATGACCTGCTGGCCGTTGGCGCGCCTGAGGACCTGATCCGCTGTGAGCTCGGCGTCGACGGCACTCGCGCGTCGGCCCTGCACGACCAACGGGCCCTCGCCCAGGTTGGACGCGAGGGAGACAAAGGCAAGCCGCGCGAGACGACCCTCGTCGGTTACGACGACGTCGGTCACGAGCCCGGAGGGGACGGCCACGTCCAGGTCCGGCAGGAGGAGACGCGGCGCTCCCGATCCGGCGGACGCGTCCTCGGGCGGAGGCACCAGAAAGGCGACGGAAAGACACGACGCGAGCCCCGCCAGGGCAATCGCGGCCGCGAGCACGAACCTGGCGCCCAGCCCTCCGGTTGCGCCCGTGCCCCGTCGTTGCCCGTGATCTCGAGCCACGGCGCACAGGCGTTGCCGGCGATCGTCACGCACGGGTTCAGACTAGCGCCCGCCGAAGCGAGCGTCCCGCCTCTCGGAGAAGGCCGCCGTGCCTTCCTTCTCGACGTCGATCGCCATCGTCGAGCTAGCGATCGATCACCTAGGTCGCGGAGGCGAGGGTCCTCTCGCGCAGGAAGTCCACGATCCCGGTGAGCGGCGCGCCCGGCGTGAAGACCCGCGCCACGCCCATCGCTTCGAGCGCCGCCGCGTCGTCCTTCGGGATCGTGCCGCCCACGACGACGAGGACGTCCTCGGCCCCGCCTGCGCGCAACAGGTCGAGGATCCGAGGAACGAGCGTCATGTGAGCGCCGGAGAGAATCGAGATGCCGATGGCGTCGGCGTCCTCCTGGATCGCCGTCTCGACGATCTGGTCGGGCGTCTGGTGCAGGCCGGTGTAGATGACCTCGAATCCTGCGTCCCGAAGCGCCCGGGCGATCACCTTTGCGCCCCGATCGTGACCGTCGAGCCCGGGTTTCGCGATGACCACCCGGATCGGCCGGCTCATGTCGGCAAGTATATGGGGGTGCGGCTGACCGTCATGGGGTCCTCGCCTGCCTACCCCAACCCGGGCGCGGCCCACTCGGGCTACCTCGTCGACGCACGCGGCTGCGGGCGCCTGTTGCTCGACTGCGGCCCCGGCGTCCTGTCCCGCCTCCGTGCGGCCGAGCTCCTGCCGGTCGACGCGATCGCGATCACGCACTTTCACCTCGACCACTGGGGCGACCTCGTCGCGTGGGCCTGGTTCTCGGCACATGGCAACGCCGGCGCTCCACCGCCTGCGCTGTGGATCCCGCAAGGCGGGCGCGACGACCTGGCCGCGTATGCCGTCCGCTGGGGTACAGAGAACATGTTCACGAGCGCCTTCAGGGTGCAGGAGTACGAAGCCGGGCAGTCGTTCGATGCGGCCGGATTCGCCGTGCTGCCGGTGGCCGTCGACCACTACGGCGTGCCCGCCTTCGGCTTTCGCGTCCAGGGCCCTGACGGGCAGGTTCTCGGCTACTCGGGAGACTCCGCACCGTGCGGGGGCCTCGAGGCGATTTCCTCGGGAGCCGACCTGTTCCTCTGCGAGGCGACGCTCGCAAACGCGACGAACGACGCCAACCCGCGAGGGCACATGTCAGCCGCCGAGGCGCTGCAGGTGTCGAGGGGCCGGACGCTCCTGACCCACCGGCCGGCCGAGCTGCCCGTGCCCGAGGGCGGCGAGCTGGCGCGGGACGGGCTCGTGGCGGAGATCGGCCCCGCCGCGTAAGGGTGCCTAGGCCTGCTTCGACTCGACGAGCCCGGCGATATGCCGGATCGTCCGCCAGTTGTCCGGAACGACGTCCTCGTCGTCGATCGTGACGTCGAACTCCTCCTCGAGCAGGGAGATGAGCTTGAGCATGCCGAAGGAGTCGATGACCTGCTTCTCGAGCAGGGGATAGTCGTCGTCGATCTGGCTCCACGAGCCGCTCCAGGTCAGGTTGTCGACCATCAGCTCCTTGATGCGCTGCTCAGTGGACACGCGTCACCTTCCTGTTGCCTTGGCGGGCGGCTCCCCGACCTCGGCGGCGAGCGCTCGACGGTCGACCTTGCCGGTCGAGGAACGCGGGAGCTCGTCGCGGAACTCGTAGAGCTCCGGTGCCATGTAGCGGGGGATCCGAGTGTGACAGAAGCTGGACAGCTCGTCTTCGGAAACGGCGTCGCGGGCGACCACGAATGCCTTGATCCGGTTCGTGACCATCTCGTCGGGTATGGCGACGACGGCGCACTCGACGACGGACGGATGCAGATGCAGCGCCGCCTCGATGTCACCGAGCTCGATGCGATACCCGCGGCTCTTGATCTGCGCGTCGCGGCGCCCGAGGAAGATCCAGTCTCCACGGCTCGTCCAGATACCCGAGGTCGCCGGTCCGGTACACGAAGTGCCCGTCCGGATCGTCGTCCCAGCTGCGGATGAGCGTGGCCTCGGTGCGCTCCGCGTCGCCCCAGTAGCCGCGCATGACCGTCGGCCCCCGCACGTAGAGCTCCCCGACCTCGCCCGCCGGCGTAGGTGAGCCGTCCTCGGCGATCGCGAACACCTCGACGCCGTCGATGGGCTTGCCGATCGGGATCGACGGCGGCGGCTCTCCTTCGAAGCGCGGCACCTCGTACCACGTGCAGACGTTCGTCTCCGTCGGCCCGAAGAGGTTCGCGAAGCGGACGCCGGGCAGCGCCTCCATGAGCTGGTGCAGGTACTTCGTCGGAAACACCTCGCCGGCGAAGAGGATCGTGCGGAGGTCGGGAAGCGGGGACTGCTGCAGCTTGCCGCGCAGCACGAGCAGCGTCAGGATCGACGGCACCGAGTACCAGATCGAGATCCGGGCGTCGCGGATCCAGCGTCCGAGCTGGATCGGAAACAGCGAGAGCTGCGACGGAACGAGCACGACCGCGGCACCGGCGCTCGCCGCGGCGAACAGGTCGAGGACGGAAAGGTCGAAGTGGAGGGGCGCGTGGCTGGACAGGCGATCGGTCTCGCGGACCTCGAACTCGTCGACCACCCAGTCGACGAAGGCGCGGGCGTTCAGGTGGGACAGCATTACACCCTTCGGCACGCCGGTCGAGCCCGACGTGTAGAGGATGTAGGCGAGGTCCGACTCCGAGCAGGAGACGCCGGCAGGGGCATCGACCGGGGAGCCCGAGAGCGCCGTGGCCGTGAGCAGACGGACGCCTTCCGGAGCCGAGACCTCACCGTCGGCGGCGTCGAGGGCGACAAGCGTCTCGACCGGCGCGCCCTCCGCGAGCAGCTCGGGCCAGGCCTCCGCCTTCTCCCGGCTCGTCACGAGGCACGAGAGCCCCGCGTTCGCGGCGATCGTGGCGAGGCGCGAGACGGGCGCCGCCGGGTCGAGCGGCACGTACGTCGCTCCGGCGCGGAGAACGCCGTAGATCCCTACGAGCGCCTCCATCGACTTCTCGAGGAAGAGCCCGACGCGGTCGCCGTGCTCGACGCCGAGTTCGAGCAGCAGATGCGCGCAGCGATTCGCGGCGTTGTCGAGCTCCGCGTACGTGAGGCTCCGCTCGCCGTCGACGATCGCCGTCCGATCGGGGTGTCGGGCCGCCGACCGCGCGAGCAGCTCGTGAACCAGCTTTCCCTCCACGTTCACAACCCCATGCTCCGCGCAGCGATGTTGTACTGAATCTCGGATGTCCCGGAGTAGAGCCGGCTCCCGATCGCGTCGCGGACGTCCCGCTCGAGCTCGTACTCGGTCATGTAGCCGTACCCGCCGTGCACCTGCAACGCGTCGAGGCTCGAGCGGAGAAAGCACTCGCTGAGGTAGAGCTTGACCAGGGCCGAGTCGAGCGCGACCGGCTTCCCGTTGTCGAGCAGCCAGCCCAGTCGGTACAGGAGCAGGCGCGCGGTCTCGAGGCGGAGCTTCATGTCGACCAGCTTGTGCGCAACGGCCTGAAAGCCTCCGATCGGCTGCCCGAACTGCTTGCGCTCCTGCGCGTAGGCGACCGCACGCTCGTGCTGTCGCTCCATCGTGCCGATCGTGCTGGCGAGGATGCAGCTTCGCTCCCACGTCATCGAGGAGTTGAAGATCACCATGCCGCCGCCCGGCTTGCCGAGAAGGCATGCCTCCCCCACCTCGCAGCCCTCGAAGAAGAGCTCGCTCATCGGCGACGTGCGCAGGCCCATCTTCGAGAGCGGCTTGCCCACCGTCAACCCGGCGGTGCCGTTCTCGATCACGAAGCCCGTCACCCCGGCGAAGCCCGCCGTCCGGTCGGTGGTGGCGAAGACGACGAAGACGTCGCTCTCGGGCGCGTTCGTGACGAACGTCTTGGAGCCGTTCAGTACGTAGCCGCCGTCCGTGGGCTCAGCGACCGTGCTCATGCCGAACGCGTCGGATCCTGAGCCCGGCTCGCTCATCCCGTGTGCCGCGATCAGCGAGCCGTCGCAGAGGCCGGGCAGGTAGCGTCGCTTCTGCTCCTCGGTGCCGTAGCGGGCGATCGGCGTCTCGCAGGCCCAGAGCTGGGCGTTGATCGAGAAGATCAGTCCGTTGTCGGTGCACCCGTAGCCGAGCGCCTCGAGCGCGACCAGCGTCGTGACGGCGTCTGCGCCGGCGCCGCCGTACTCCCTGGCGATCGGCAGCCCCAACAGGCCGAGGCCCGCGCACTTGGTCCAGGCCTCGCGCGAAAACGTGCCCGTGCGGTCTCGCTCGACGATGTCGTCGTTGAGCTCGCCCCGGGCGAAATCGATCACGGCATCCCGCAGGAGCCGCTGCTCTTCGGTGAGATCGAAGTCCATCGAGAACGCCGCACAGCGCCCTGAAGTCGCCGCCCGACAGGACCCCGTTGACGTACGGGACCACTAGCTTTATAGCTTTGTCCACAGCGATTGACAAGCTGCCGGGTGCCGTAGCCGACACAGGAGCGGCCTAGATGGTCGAGCAGCCGACCAGGAGAGCAACACGACCATGCCGATCGACGATCAGCGGCTGACACGGCTGCGCCGCTACGAGGACCCGCAGGCCGGAATCTCCGAGGAGTTCGCAGAGCAGCGACTCGGTCCGTGGAGCGCCCTGGCCCTCATCGCCGCTCCGCTGGGCGAGCGGCAGGCGACGGGGTGGGTGATCTGTCCGTCGATCGGACCCGAGCACGGGAACATGCGGCGTCTGGAGGCGATCCTGGCACGCCGCCTGGCGGGTGCCGGCTTTCCCGTCCTCCGGATCCGTCCCGACGTCGACCCGACGCAGGGGCTGATGCGCGACATCGACCTCTCGGCCCGGCTGCGGGAGATCGATGACGCCGTCGAGCTGATGCGCTCGCTGGGCGACGCTCGCGACGTGGGCCTCGCCGGAGCGCTCTTCGGCGCCACCGTCGCCGCGCTCTCCTGCGAGCGCCACGGGCTCCCGGCAATGGCCCTGATCGAGCCTGCCGGTCGCGGCAAGCAGTACGCCCGCGAGGCGATCATGCGCGAGGCCGTCGCCGAGCTGATGACCGCGACCGGCGGCGAGGAGCCCACGTCGCAACGGCCCATGCGCGAGCTCGCAGAGACAGGACACACGACCGTCCGGGGACTCGGACTCTCCAGCTCCGAGCTCGACCGCATCTCGGCCGTCAACCTCCTCGAGGACATTCAATCCTTCGGTGGGCGCTCGCTGCTCGTCGGGATCTCCCCCACCGGAGCGATCGCCGCCGGTCTTCGTAAGCTCGCGGCGCGGCTGGAGGAGCTCGGCGGCGAGGTGACGCTGGAATCCGTGCAGGACCCGCTCGAGGCTCCCCTCGGCGACTACTACTACCGGAACGTCGGCCCGTTGCGCGTCGATACCCGGCTCGTGCTCGATCAGGCGGTGGCAGCGCTGACCGTCAGCTGGGCGCTCGCCGCGTCCGCCGCGACCTCGGATGCCGGCGCATGAAACAGTTCCCGCTGTTCGTCCCTTCTCCGGACGGCCACGTTGCGGCTGTCGTCACGATCCCCGAGGGCGATCCGAGCGGGGTCGTCCTCCTGCTCGCCGGCACCGGCCGCCACAACGTGATCGGCTCCACCATGTCGGCACTTCTCTCCGATCGGCTCGCCACGCACCGACTGGCGTCGGTGCGGCTGGACTACGAGGGCGTCGGCGATAGCCCGGGGATCGTCTCGACGTGGTCGCCTTCCGACGTCGGCGCCGCATCCGAGCAGGCTCGGGCGGCGCTCGCAGAGGCGAGCGCCGCGCTCGGGGTGAGTCGCTTCGCCTCCGTCGGCACCTGCTACGGCAGCCGTATCGCGCTCGAGCTCACCGAGGACGCTGCCTGCGTGGGCGCGATCTGCCTCGCCCCACCACTCCTCGAACGTCGCGGTGCACCGGGGGCGCAGCGGACGCGGGACGGGAGCCGTGCTCGCCCTCCTGCGCTCGAACCGGATCTCGCGCCGGCTGATCGTGGAGCCGTTGCGCACGCTGGGGGAGAAGCGTGAGCGGCTGGCGCCAACGGGAAGCGTCTTCGCGCACCTCGACCGTCTCCGGATCGTGTTCCTCTACGGACGCAACCCGGCGGAGGACCACTACAGCGACCAGGTGCGGAGGAACATCGATGAAACGGTCGCGGCCCTGCCGGATGAGCAGCGCGCGCGCTTCGAGCTTCGCATGCTCTCGAGCGGTCCGCTGACGACGTTCGACGGTCTCGCGCACGCCGACCAGGAGGCGATTCTCGACGCCGTCGTGCCCTTCGTGCTGCAGTGCTTCGAGGGCACGACGGTCACCCCCGCTTGACAGTCGCCCCGACCGGCGCACAATGGGGATAGGGCCCTGTCGAAAAGTTGGGCTCGCCCTGCGGATAAAACCTCTGACTGTTCGTCGCCTGCCTGTTGATTCCTTCGGCTAGGGTGTGTACCGTTCTACTTCCCAGGAGAACGTCGAGCCTGGTGCGGCCCTTTTTTGAATTCGCTCCCTGACGAGGGATAGATGACCCCATGAGCACAGCAGAATCTGTCGCACGGTCTCAGGCCGAGCTTCTCGAGTCGGTCCGCCCGCTGCTCGACGAGCGTACGCTCGACATCCTGCGTCGCCGTGAACGCGGCGCACTCATGACGCGCCGCGGCTGGCTCGTCCGCCGCATGCTGGCGCTCGCCGACGTGTTCGGCCTCACGGTGGCCTTCGTGTTCTCGCTGCTCATGTTCGCCGGCGAGGGACAGTCGAACACCCTGAGCGACGCGACGGAGATCCTGATCTTCCTCCTCACCGTGCCGCTGTGGCTCGTCGCCGCTCGTCTCTACGGGCTCTACGACTCCGACGAGGAGCGAACCGACCACTCGACCGCCGATGACCTGTTCGGCGTTTTCCATCTCGTCACGGTAGGAAGCTGGGTGTTCTTCATCGCCGCCGAGATGTCCGGGCTAGCCGATCCGCCGCTCCAGCGTCAGATCGCGTTCTGGCTCTCGGCCGTCGTGCTCATTACGAGCGCCCGTGCGCTCGGCCGCGCGTTCTGCCGTCGTACGGTCGCCTATCTCCAGAACACGGTAATCGTCGGGGCCGGCGACGTCGGCCAGCTCGTGGCCCACAAGTTCGGTCAGCACCCCGAGTACGGAATCAACTTGCTCGGCTTCGTCGACGGGAATCCGAGAGAGAAGCGACCCGGGCTCGAGAGCCGGCGGATTCTCGGCACGCCCGACCAGCTTCCCGAGCTTGTCCGCGTGCTCGACGTCGAACGGGTCGTGTTCGCATTCTCCGAGGACTCGCACGAGGAGCTGCTCGACCTGATCAGATCGATCAAGGACATGGGTGTCCAGATCGACATCGTCCCGAGACTGTTCGAGGTACTGGGGACGAACGTGGGAATCCACACGGCAGAGGGCCTGCCGCTGATGGGGCTGCCTCCGCTTCGGCTGTCGCGCTCGGCGATCTACTCGAAGCGGGCGCTCGACCTCGCGTTCTCGCTCCTGTGCCTCATACCGCTCGTGCCGCTGTTCGGGCTCATCGCTGTCTTCATCAAGCTCGACTCTCCCGGGCCGGTGTTCTTCCGGCAGGTACGCCGTGGCGCCGACGAGACGGAGTTCCGGATCTTCAAGTTCCGGACGATGTCCGCAGATGCCGAGCTGCGCAAGTCGGAGGTCGCATCCCTCAACAAGCACCTCTCGGAGGGCGGCGATCCGCGTATGTTCAAGATCCCCGACGATCCTCGCCTCACGAGGGTCGGGCGTCACCTGCGCCGGTACTCGCTCGACGAGCTGCCACAACTGCTCAATGTCGTCCGAGGCGAGATGAGCCTCGTCGGGCCGAGACCGCTCATCCTCGACGAGGACCAGCACGTCATAGACTGGCGCCGCCGTCGTCTCAACCTCAAGCCGGGGATCACGGGACTCTGGCAAGTGCTGGGCCGAGACGACATCCCCTTCGAGGAGATGGTCAAGCTCGACTACCTCTATGTCACCACCTGGTCGCTCATGAACGACGTCAAGCTGATCCTGCGGACGATCCCCATCCTCTGTCGGCCGCATACTGGCTGACAACCCGCACGGTCTTTCCGCCCTACGCCCGACATGGACGCACGATCGAGCTCGGTGAGCGTCGTGATTCCCGCACGCAATGCGGCGCGGACGATCGGCACGGTGCTGACGGCCCTTACCCGCCAGACCGTCCCGCCGGATGAGATCATCCTCGTCGACGACGGATCCACCGACGGCACGCGGGCGATCGCGGAGGCGCACGGCGCCTCCGTCGTCGCCACAGGCGGAGGCGCTCTCGCCGGCGGAGCGCGTAACGCGGGCTGGGAAGCAGCCAGCGGCGACGTCGTCTGCTTCCTCGACTCCGATGCCGTGCCGGCTCCCGGCTGGGGCGAGGGCCTGCGACGTGCCGTCACGGACTTCCCCGGCGCGGTCATCGGCTGCGCCCGCACGTTTGCGCCGCGCACGCCGTGGGGATGGGTGGCGCACCTGCAGATCGAGACGCCGTATTTGCCTCGAGGCGAGCCGCGAACCGTCCGTTTCGTCTCGTCGTACTGCATGACGGTGCCACGAGCTCTTCCCGTTCGCTTCTCGGCGAGCTACGGCGGCGAGGACTGCGTCTTCTGCGCTGATGCCCTCCAGACCGGCGTCACTCTCGTCTTCGACCCCCGTTTCCACGCCGTCCACGACCACGACCGCAAGACGTTCGCGGACGTCCGCAACCAACAGCGCCGGCTCGCGTTCGGCCTCGCCCGCTGCGGCGCGGTGCAGCAGGAGGGCCTCCACAAGCGCGTGCTCTCGCGGTTCCCGATTCACTACTTCGTTCTCGCCCGGCTCGTGCCGATCTACCGGCGGATCCGCGACGACCAGGGTCTCCGTCGGCCCTTCCTCCGCTTTCTCCCGCGGATCGTGATCGCCGAGTGGGCGCTTGGCCTCAGCGCTTGCCGTTACGTCTTCCGCCGCCCGCCGGTGCGGGCCAGCACCGGCGCGGGGTTCCGCACCTCGTGAGCCCCGAGCGAGTGCTGGTGGGTGGAGCAGCCGTCCGCCGGCTGGGCTTCGGCGCCATGGCGCTGACCGGCCCAGGCGTATGGGGAATGCCTCGAGATCCCGGCGAGGCTCGCCGGGTGCTGCACCGCGCGGTGGAGCTGGGCATCGAGCTCATCGACACGGCCGACTCGTACGGGCCGGACGTGAGCGAGCAGCTGATCGCGGAAGCGCTGCGACCCTACCCGGACAACGTGCTCGTGGCGACGAAGGGCGGCTTCGCGCGGCCCGCCCCCGGGCGCTGGACCCGGACGCCCGACCCGACCGTCTCCGCGAGGCGTGCGAGGCAAGCCTGCGCCGGCTCCAGGTCGACTGCATCGGCCTCTATCAGCTCCACGTGGTCGACCCCGCCGTTCCGCTGGAGGAATCCCTCGGAACGCTGTTCGAGCTGCAGGGCGAGGGCAAGATCCGGGACGTCGGGGTCTGCAACGTCGACGAGGACGAGCTCGAGCGCGCCCTGAAGACCGGCCCCATCGTCTCCGTCCAGAACCGCTACAGCCTTGCCGAGCGCGGCTCCGAGCGCGTCGTCGAGCGTTGTGCGGAGCTCGGGATTCCGTTCATCGCCTGGGCGCCGCTCGCAAAGGGTTTCCTGACACGGCCGCAGGGTTCTGTAGCGGGCATCGCAAAGCGACACGGCGCGGAGCCTGGACAGGTGGCGCTCGCCTGGCTCCTCCAGCGCTCGCCGGTAGTGCTACCGATCCCGGGCACGGCGTCGCTCGGGCACCTCGAGGAGAACGCTCGCGCGGCCACGTTCGAGCTCGAGCCGGCGGACATCGAGCGGCTCGACTCGCTGCATCTCCCCGGCTACCGCGCTCGGCGCGCCGCCCGCCGCACTCGCATCGCGATGGGGCGGCTCAAGCAGGCCGCCCGCCGGGAAGGGCGATGACGACGGGTGCAGAGCCTGGCACCCGGCAGCGCCGGTTCCGGCTCGCACGCTGGGCCGCCGTCGGGCTGCTCGCTCTTGCCATCGCCTGTCTGATCGCCATCGTCGCCAGCGCCGCCACGGACCGGCCCGTAATGATGGTCGGGGCTCAAACGGAGATCGCAGCGGACAAGGCGACTGTCTGGGCGACGCTCATCGATTTCGGCGCCTACGAGACCTGGAATCCGTTCGTCGTCAAAGCAACGGGTGCGACCGAAGCCGGGGGAAAGATCACGATGAACGTCCTCGTGGGCGACGAGCTGCACACGAAGGAGTCGACGATCACGATCTTCCATCCCGAGCGGAAGCTGCGCTGGCAGTCCCGCGTCCTGCTTCCAGGACTTCGCGACGAGGAGGTCGAGGTCATCCTCGACCCGATCGCCGACGGTCGCGTGCGGGCGAGGCTCCAGTATCGCACGGAGGGGTTGCTGGCGCCGCTGGCCGACGAGGAAGGTCGCCAAGAGGGGCTCGAAGCCATGGCCGCGGCGCTCAAGCAGCAGGCCGAGGCGGCCGCCTGAGCCCGCCGGAGCCGCGCTCGACACGGCCTAGCGTTCCTACAGGTAGCCGAAGCGGCGCAGCCCTTCGCCACCGACCTGCTCGAGCTGCTCGACCAGCCGGCGGCTCTTCTTCTGCCAGCGCCCCAGCGTCGCGGGTGGGCGGACGGCGTCGGCCATCCGCTCGGCGTCGCCCTCGAGGCCGAAGAGCCCGAGGATCGCTGCAATGGTCGCGGCTGGTTCCGCGCACAGATCCTCGAAACGCACACGCAGGTACGCGTCGCCGAGCTCGCGCTCGCAGTAGTCAGCCGCTGCGCAGTTGGCACGGCTCCAGAGCGCGATCGACCGCACGGGCCGCCGCCAGCTGACGCGCGCTCCACCGAGCACCACCGATCCATGCTTGACGAGCTGATTCTGGTTCTCCGACAGGGCCATGTCTCTGCCGTCGCGCACGAAGTGGAGGAACCGAAGCGAGGGCATCTGAGCGTGGAAGAAGGGCAGGAGGTAGATGCTCCTCGGCTCCTTCCAGCCCCAGGCCGTAGCGGCGGCGGGAACGCTCGCGCAGTGACGCTCGACGAGAACGCGAAGATCTCCTGCCATCGCCTCGGCGAGGTCATCCGGTCCGTCTTGACCTCCCGCGACGTAGGGATTGATCCACCGGTCCAGGTAGTCGGCGACGTCGAGAGCGTCCTCGTAGGCGTTCAGGCGCTCGCCGATGAACATGCCCGCGTCTCGGACGATTCCCGCCACCACCCGAGTCCCCGACCCGCCCGTCGCGCCGATAACCATCGGCCCGGGCGCGGCAAGACGCTCGGGAACCACCGAGCCGGGATCTGGAGAAGGCCCGCTCATGGCTCCAACAATACGGTCATGTCGAGCTCGCGTGAGCGTTGGTCCGTGCTCTGCGAAGCTTGTGGGCGAACGCCTGGACGGTATCCCTCGTCGCGCGCCGTGCCGAGCCGTCGAGCAGCAGCAGGACGCCGAGCGTGATCGCAGTCGCCAACCCCAGCGTGATGATGAGCGCCGGGATCGGTGGCACGCGGTCGAGCAGCCCGAGTGCCTGCAGACCGGCGACGGCGCCGACGGCGAGCAGCCCGGCCACGAGCGGCACCGGCGTTCCGTGCAGGAGCTGTTTGAACGTCAGCCCCGTGAGCCGCGCGATGATCGCGAGGTTCACCGGAATCACGACGAGCACGAAGAGCACCGCCCGGGACGCCGCCATGCCGAGCAGCTGGTCGCTCTCCGGCTCGCCCTGGAGTGGCATGGCAACTAGCACGACGGTGGCAGCACTTGCGCCCGCGAGCACCCAGAGCATCAAGGCCCGGAAGCCGGGTCGGGCCAGCGCGAACAGCAGCGGGCCGCTGAAGAAGACGAGGGCCTTGGCGATGCCGACGATGGCGAGCAGCTTGAGCGCAACTCCTCCGGGCTCCCACTCCTCCCCGAACACGGCGAGCACGTAGTCACTGCAGGCGGCGATCACGAGCATGGCGGGGACGGTGGCCAGAACCGCGACCCGCATGCACGACCTCACGCCCTGGCGAAGAGCCTCCGGATCGGCTTGCAACCTCGAGAAGTGAGGCAGCGAGATCGCGCCTACCGGGCGCATGGTGAGCTCGAGCACGACGTCGACGAGGCGATCCGCGAGCCGGTAGATGCCGACGACCACCGGGCCGAAGAAGAGGCCCATCAGCAACGCGTCGGCCCGCCGGTTGAGGAACCCGCCGATGTTGGCCACGAAGACGTGAACCGAGAAGCTCAGCAGGTCGCGAGAGTGGGCTCGCGAGAAGCGAAGCCGGGGAGCCCAGCGTACGAGCGCCCAGAAGAGCACGAGCGACACGACGTGAGCCGTCAGCTGTTGTGCCACGAGCGCCCACACCCCGAAACCGGCCAGAGCAAGCGCGATTCCTGCGGCCCCGCCGGCAAGCGCGGCGGCATTTGCGCGAACGGCGAGGCTCTTGAAGTCCATCCGCCGCTGGAGTAGCGAGAACTGAACGATGGTGAGACTCGCGAGGACGATGGTCGGCGAAAGCGCCTTGATCACGTTCTCGAGCTCGGGCAGGTCGTTGGCGCGAGCCCACCAACCGGCTGTCAGGAACGTAATCCCCACGAAGACCAGGCTCCAGGCGAGGTTCAGCCAGAACGCCGAGTCGAGGTGCTCCTTATCGATGTCCTTCCGCTGGATGATCGCGGTTCCGAGCCCCTGCTCCACGAACCCGTCGATGAACGTGACGTACACGATGGCCATCGCCACGACGCCGAAATCGCGTGGCCCGAGCATCGCAGCGAGCACGAACGTGAAGACCGTGGTCAAGCCGCGCTGACCCCAGTTCATCGCGAAGGCCCAGGCGAGCGGGCGTTGTAGAGAGCGGGCCGTGCTCATCGACTGCCCGGCATGCGGGTGAGCCCGCCGAGCTCCGCCTGTCGTTCGGAGACCGGCCGGCGCGGGGCATATCCGCGTAGCCAGTCTCGGCGTGCCCGCCACACGGGGACCCAGGGCGAGTCCTTCCCGCGCAATGCGATCCTGGCCCCGAAGGCACGAACGGCGACCCCGAGCGAGAGCAGCGCGAGCCCGACCCGCCGCTTACCGGATGGCCAGTGCTTGTGCAGCAGGGTCGCCTTACCTTTGAGCAGGAGGACGACCTTGTCCGAACGCGTCGCCGACGAGACACCGACCTCGTGCGTGATGACCGCATCCGGGGTGATGATCGGCCGCAGGCCGAGACGGGCGACGCGCAACGCGAGATCGCCGTCCTCGCCGTACATGAAGAAGCGCTCGTCGAACCCGCCGAGCACGTCCCACACCTCTCGCGGAGCGAGCAGGAGGCAGCCGGTCACGATGTCGACCTCGCGGACAGTGTCTCGCTGCCAGCCCCCGAGCGACTCCGGGTCGAACACGCGCGACCCCTTGAACACTGTGGACAGGAGCGTCGAGAAGCAGAAGAGACTCCACAGCGACGGCTTGCCCCAGCACGAGCCCGGGCACACGGTGCCGTCCGGCCACAGCGTCCGGCCACCGTAGAGGCCGTGGCCCGGGTTGTCTCTGGCGAACTCGACGAGCTCGGGGACGGCACCCTCGTGCACGACGCTGTCGGGATTGAGGAGAAGCACATACTCGCCCGTGGCCTCCTCGACGCCCCGATTGACCCCGGCGGCAAAGCCGATGTTCTCTTCGAGTGCGACGAGCTTCACAGCAGGGAACTCGTTCCTGAGGCGCTCGGCCGTGCCGTCGCCGGAGCCGTTCTCCACCACGACGACCTCGAAGGACACGCCGTGAGTCCGCTCGTAGATCGACGCCAGGCACTCGGCCGCCTCGTCCCGGCACTTGTAGGTGACGACGACGATCGAGACGTCCGGCCTCACCCCGTATGCTCCGCCGGTGCCTCGGCCTCCCCGCGCGCCTGTCCGTTGGCGGCGTAGTCCTCCCGCCTGCGAACGATCCTCGCGGGGTTCCCCACTGCGATGGAGTTCGGAGGCAACGACTTCGTGACGACCGAGTTCGCGCTGACGACGCAACCGTCGCCGATGGTCACCCCGGCCCCCACGAAGACGCGGGCACCGAGCCACACGTCGTTCCCGATGACGATGTCGCGCTCGTTGCGCGCCTGGTGCGCGATCTTCTCGTCGGGCAGCATTCCGTAGTCGGAGGCCGTGAGGAAGACTTCCGGCCCGAGGCGGCAATGCTCTCCTATCGTCACCCGTCCAGTCGAGTCTCCCGCCCATAGGTAGACGCGCTCGCCGACCTGCGTGCCGGCGCCGATCGAGACCCGCTCCCCGTTACGAAGCGAGACGTTGGGCGCGAGCGTCGCGCCAGGGCCGAGCGTCACCCGGCGGCGTGGGCGCACGTGTGCGTACCCGTAGAAGTGGAGGATCCGGAAGACGTGCAAGTACGTCATCGGATCGAGGAACGACACGGCAAGCCGGCGAAGCCTCGCTGTCACGGGTTGGTACCTCCTCTGTGCGAGCGCTGCCGCTGGCGTGGCCTCGGTCGACGCGTATGTTGACTGAAGGGGGCGCCCGCCACGTCCTGATGCGCCGTCGATCCCTTCACTCCTACACTATGCGGGAATCGAGCGGCGTCAAGAGCCCGCTGGGACTCGTCGGTGGCCGGCAGGAAGATCATACTCATCGGGCTCGACTGTGCCGAACCGTCGCTCGTGCTCGAGCGGTGGCGTCCGGAGCTTCCGGTGCTGAACGGCCTGATGGAGCGAGGCACGTCAGGTCTCCTGACCTCGGTCATCCCGCCCATCACCGTGCCGGCCTGGTCCTGCATGATGTCCAGCCGCACACCCGGCGACCTCGGCGTCTACGGGTTCCGCAACCGCGCGGACCACACGTATGACAGCCTGACGATCGCCACGAGCACCGCCATTCGCGAGCCCCGCCTGTGGGATCTCGCAACGAGGGCCGGCAAGCCGTCGATCGTGCTCGGCGTGCCCGGAACGTACCCGCCGCGACCGTTGAACGGCGTGATGGTGTCCTGCTTCCTGACCCCGTCGCTCGAGAGCCAGTACACCTATCCGGCGACCCTCCGGCGCGAGGTGGAGGCGGCAGTCGGCGAGTACGTCTTCGACTGTACGAACTTCCGCACCGAGGACAAGGACGACTTGCTCCGTCAGGTCTACGTGATGACCGATCGGAGGTTCGCCCTCGCCGAGCACCTCCTCGCCTCCAAGCCGTGGGAGCTCTTCGCCATGGTCGAGATGGGAACTGACCGAATGCACCACGGATTCTGGAAGTACATGGATCCGGCACACCGGAAGCACGTCGCGGGCGGCCCGTACGAGGACGCCATCCTCGACTATCACCGGCACGTCGACGAGCTCATCGGGCGCCTGCTCGCACACGCCGACGAGAACACCGTCGTCCTCGTTGTCTCCGATCACGGCGCCAAGCGCATGGACGGCGGCATCCGGGTCAACGAATGGCTCCGGCGGGAAGGGCTGCTCACGCTTCGCGACGAGCCGACCGAGGCCACGCCGCTCGCGCGGGTGAGCGTCGACTGGTCCCGCACGGTGGCCTGGGGCGAGGGCGGCTACTACTCCCGCGTCGTCCTCAACGTCAAGGGCCGGGAGCCCGAGGGCATCGTCGACCCCGAGGACTACGAGCGGGTTCGCCGCGACCTGGCGGCACGGCTCGCCGCCATTCCCGACGAGCAGGGCCGGGACATCGGGACTGTCGTCTACCTCCCGGAGGAGGTCTATCCGCAGGTGCGTGGAATCGCACCCGATCTCATCGTCCACTTCGGCGATCTCTTCTGGCGCTCGGTCGGCACGGTGGGCGGCAGCGAAGGTGTCCACACCTTCGAGAACGACACCGGCCCCGACGACGCGAACCACGCACAGGACGGGCTCTTCGTGGCCGCAGGCCCAGGTATCGCGCCCGGCACGCATCTCGACGCCAACCTGCTCGACATCGCCCCTACCGTCCTCGAGCTCATGGGAATCGCCCCGACTCCCGACATGCGGGGTCGAAGCCTCGTCGCTCGCCTCACGAAGGCCGCCTGACCGGCTGTCCGCGCCGACGGGCGCCCACCTGCTTCCAGTCCCGTCCACGTCGCCGGTCAGACGTCGGCCCACGACACGAGGGAGTGACCGCGCTCGCGGGCCGCTGCGGCGAACGCGAGCGTCGAGTCGCGCTCGGACACCCGCCACTCCTCCTGGTGTCCGGGATGCACGCCCACCTCGAGCGATTCCGAGCCGAGCCCCTGGGCGACCGCCAGCAGCGGTGCGTGCCAGTCGGTGTCCCCAGCGCTCGTCGGCATGTAGAAATGCGCGGTAGTCGTGAAGCGGCTCGTCAGCATCCGGCCCCATCGAGCGCCGACCCAGTAGGTCGGGCTTCGCGTCGGACGGCGCAGGTAGATGTCCTGGACGGCGCGCACTCGTCGAATCCCGCAGCTCTGGAGCGCGCGAGCGAGCGCCTCCTGAACGACCGGCAGCTTGTGAACGTGTCGATGCGAGTCGACGTGCGAGACCGGCACCCCTTTCCCCTGCACGTGGGCGATCTGCGCGGCGATCTCCAGCTCGAGGGCTGCAGTCGGCAGCCGGCGCAGAAGCGCCTGAGCGCGGAAGGTGCTCGTCGAGAGGAACCGTCCTTCCTCGTCGACGAGTCCCCGGAGCCGACCCGGCTCCGACACGCACCTCGTGTCCTCGTCGCGCACGAGCGTAAGGTGGACTCCGAAGCTGAGGTCGGGCCGCTCCCTCGCGAACGCGATCGCCTCGGCGGTCGCCGGCGCCCGCGGCATGATCGTCGCGCTGGTCAGCGCTGCGCGGTCGAAGCAGTCGATCGTTGCCTGGACTGTATCGGCGGACGCTCCGAAGTCGTCGGCGTTGAGGACAAGCCTGGCCATCTGTGAAAACGGGCGGGACGAAGGGTTCAGGTCGCCCGGACGGCGCCCGGCGGGCTCGTCGAGAGCGCGAACCCGGTGGCGAGCGTGGAGCGTTGGAGCCCGACGCGCACGAGCATCCCACCGGGCTCCTGGAGCCTGTAGACGAGGGTGACGGTCCCCGAGCCGGCTACGCGGGCCGAGTCTACGCGCTGCCAGCGCTTGTGCGCACGGTCGTATACCTCCAGCACGGCGCGCCTCGCCGAGTGGGCGGGCGTGACCTTGCCGGTGACCCTGAGCAGCCCCCCGACGGGGACGGACGCGTCGGCGATCTTCATACTGACCTTCGGCTGGACGTCGACCCGGATCGGAGCCGAGCGAACCTGCCCCGCGGCGGCCTCTGCTCGGAACCGCCCGCCTACCGCGAGCTCGAGCCGCGCGAGAAACGTGCCGTCGTCGGCTACCTCCGCCGTGGCGATCTCCTGCCACGCGCCGGGGTCGGACTCCACGCCCCGGACAATCGAGATCGGTGGCGAGCCGGGAACGGTCGACGTGCCCCGAAGCGTGAGTCGCTTGCCAAAGCGCACGGTCTCGTCAGCCGTCAGCGAGACGTCCCCCTCGACCTCGACCACGACGCGTCCCTGATGGACCTGCGAGCCGACCTGCCGGATGATGTAGGTGCCTGCACGGCCCCCGAAGACGTGCTCGAGCGTGCCTCCCGACGGGATCGTCTCGCTCGTGTAGGTCTCCCGCGGTATCTCGATGACCTGAGGCTCGCCGGCCTGGTTGCCAAAGACGACCGTCTCGCCCCAGGGGATCGTCACCGTCGCCGGCTGGGGCCCAGCCGCGGTGAGGGTCACGGTCACCGACGCAAGAGCTACGCCGGCTGCCGCGAGCGCCAAGGCGCCGACCGCGAGGACGACGACGGTCCGAGCACGCACGCGCGTCACCCAGCGGCCCCGGTCGTGGGAAGGGCCACGCCCTCCTCCCGAGGGGCCTCGCGGCTCTGGCGCTCGTCAGCGGGAATCGCCGCCCGAGCGGCGACTCGCAGGCCGAGAGCGGCCACGGCGACGAACACGAGCGTCGCCTGTACGAACGCGAACGCGTCGAAGAACAGCATCCCGAAGGCGAAGCCCGAGGCGGCTAGACCGCACGCTGCCAGCAGGCTCGCCTCCCGGCCGGTCGCTCTCCGCGCTGCTCTGACCGTCTTGATTGCCGCACCCCAGACGAACCACGCCGTGGCAAGCAACCCAATCGCCCCGAGCGTCACGAGCGCGTTCAGGTACTGGTTGTCGAAGAAGATCTCCGGGGGAAGCTGTCCCAGGCTCACCACGAGTGGGTCGTCGATGACGATCTCGGTACCCGGTCCGTGCCCGAGCAGCGGCTTCTCCGTCCACAGCTCTTGTGCCGGCCCGACGTCAGAGAGGCGCCCCGAGCCGAGCTGTCCTTCTCTGCCCGTCACGGAGGCAACGAGACCCTCCTCCGGGAAGAACGACTTGTAGAGACCGCCGATCGCCCCAGGGCGCGACGAGGTGGACCGCCACGAGGAGCACGGCGAGTAGTGGCCAGTACCGCAGGAGCCGACTGCGATAGAGGTAGAAGGCTATGCCGAGCATGACGACGGTCATGACCACGGTCGTTCGGGAAATGGTCGCCGCGGCACCGGCTGCAAGGAGGAAGCCGCAGGCGGCCCAGGCTCGGGAGGCCCAACGCGAGGCTGCCCAGCGCGCGAGATGAATGGCAAGAGGGACGCACATGACCAGCGCACAGCCGAGAGCGATCGGGTGCTGGGACGAACCACTCACGCGAAGCCGGCCGCCCCGCAGCGCTTCGACGTCGCGCGGTAGCTGGTCGAGCGCCGGAATCCACGCGTCGAGGTGGTCGAAGACGTTGTACCCGGCCGTGCCTTCATAGAGCGACGCGACTGCGACGATGGTCCCGCCGACGACGATCCAGGCGATCACCTTCTCCGCCTGGGCGGTCGTCTCGACGGTCGATGCAATGAGGAGGAAGACTGCGACGTAGCTGAGCAGGAACGACAGCGCCTTGACGCCCTCGGCCTGGTCGATGTCGCCGACGTTGGCGAGAAACGACACCACCATCACGATGGCGAGTGCCGCAAGGGCTTTGCCGTGTCCGGCGGCGTCGACTCGGCCTCGCCGCGCGAGCAGTCCGACCGCCCAGGCGAAGATGAGCAGAAACAGAACGGCACGGTAGAGCTCGAGGTTGAACGGCAGGCTCACCGACAGCGTGTACTGCCTGCTCGGGACGAGCCACACCAGCAGGAAGAGCCCGATGAGGGCGTTCTGCCACGTGAAGACCGGCGCCTTGATGTCGCGCAGCGCGACGACGCACCCCGCGAGCAACACCAGGGCCCCGACGGCAGCCTGCTCGGGGCCGGCGCTGACGCCGGCAACGAGGGCGACAATCCCCACCGAGACGAGCGCGAGCGGGATGGCGCGTCTGGGTGGAGCCGTGTCGCGGACGCGCAACCCAGCTTCGAACTGGCTCAGTGGTCGGTCACCTCGATCGGCGTGTCAACGCGCTCGGCCACAGGCTTCTCCACTCGCTCGGGCTCCGGCCCGGGCTTCCTCGGGAAGATGCGGTCGAGAGCAACGGCGAGCGCGACGAAAGCGCCCATGACCGCGAGCCCCACCAGCCCGACGAGCGTGATCGGCGTCTCCCCTGAAGCGATGGCCTGCTGCGGGGTGCGGAGCTGCTCCACCACGATACGCTCGCTCTCCTCGACGCCGGCCGTCTCCTGCTGTTGCGAGATCCACCGGATGAAAGCCTTGGACGAAGCCTCGGCGAGCGCGATCGCCTCGCCGCCCGTCTGCGCCTCGGCCGTGAGCTCGATCACCGGTACGTCCGACAGCTCGAATCTGCCCGGAGTCGCGACCGCGTATATCGCGCGGGCGCTGACGTTGCCGGCGAGCGGGCCGAACATGCGCTCGCGGGTGCTCTGAACCTGGTCCGACTCGATCAGCAGCGGATACAGGTTCGCGGCCTGGATCAGCGTCGCCGTGTCCGGCGTATCGGTGACCAGGACGGGAGCGCCTCGTGTCTGCTCTTCGCCGTTCGTGCTCTCGGGCTGCGGCGCCTCGATGAAGTCCGTCGTGCCGATACGGAAGTACGGAGCCTCGGAGCTCGTGACGAGCATCCTCGTCGAGGCGAGGTAGGTCCGCTGGTCACGCTCGTTGACGACCACTGCCACGCCGGCGAGTCCCGCCAGGAGGACCCCGAGCAAGAGGATCCACCAGAAGCGTGCGAAGGTTCTTCTATAGGTTCCAGTCATCCGATCTCACCCGTCGTCACGGGGCCTCGCTCGCCTCGGGCCAAGCCAGCGCGGGCAAGCCCGGCAGGCGCGCGCAGGCAGGACGGAACATCATCGTCCAGGCAGATCATGGCCACAGTGTTCACCCTCCAGGAGTTTTACTAGTGTCTTTATAGGTGCTTCCCGGCTCGCTGTCCACCGAGATGTCCACACCGAAAATCGAGATGTCCACACCGAAACTCGCCGTCATCGGCCTGGACGCCGCAACGCTTGACGTGATCGACCCCCTGCTCGAGGCAGGCGACCTCCCCAATCTAGCCAAGATTTTCGCCGACGGGTGCAGGGGTTCGCTCCGCTCGACGACGCATCCCCTTACCCCGCACGCCTGGTCGACCATGGTCACGGGCGTCAATGCAGGCCGCCATGGCATCTGGGACTTCACCGAGCGAAGCGAGGACGGGTACCACCTGGAGCTCGTAAACGGCAGCTACCGGCGGGCTCCGGCGATCTGGGATCGCCTCACCGCGAGCGGTCGTCGGGTCGGGATCGTGAACGTGCCGTTCACCTGGCCGGCGCCGGCGGTCGACGGCTTCGCCATCGCCGGGTTCGACGCCGGAGGTCGCGAGCGCGGCATGGCCTACCCGGAAGGCCTGCTGGGCGACGTACAGCGCGCATTCGGCACGCTCGAGCTCGATCACCGTTTCCCGGTCTCCGCGGACGGCGACCTCGATCTCGAGCGCGTGCGGCGAGGCTGCGAGCAGAAGACGGAGCTGACCGGGTGGCTCTGCGAGCGCTTCTCGCCGGAGCTGCTGTTCGTCGTGTTCATGGCGGCCGACCACGTCCAGCACCTGGCCTGGGACGCCTGGATGGCGGAAGGCCGCACGAGCCCCGTCGGGGAGGTGTACCGGATCCTCGACGCGGCCGTCGGACGGCTGCTCGAGGCGCTCGACGAGAGCTGGAACGTCATGCTCGTCTCGGATCACGGCGGAGGCGAGCTCCGTGGCGTGATCAACCTGAACGCGTGGCTTCACTCGATCGGGCTACTGGCCTTCGCCGAGGGGTCGACCGAAAGAAGCAGGCAGGCCGCCGATCGGCTGTTCGCGTTGCGCCGACACGTGCCCGAGAGCATCCGCTCGGCAGCGAAGCAACGACTTCCCGGCCTGCGTGAGCGCGCGTACCGCCAGACCGAGTACACCGTCATCGACTGGAGTCGCACGCAGGCGTTCGCCTACGGAACCTTCGGCAATATCGTGATCAACGTCCGCGGCCGGGAGGCGCAGGGCATCGTCGAGCCCGGCGAGACGTACCGCCGGCTATGCGACGAGATCGCTTCGCGAGCGCGGGATCTCGCCGGGCCTGACGGCGAACGGATCGTCCGCGCCGTCTACCACCGTGACGAGCTCTTCGACGGCCCGGAGCTCGAGAAGGTCCCCGACCTGATCGTCGAGTTCGATGACTATGCCTGGCTCGGCAAGGGCAACCTCAAGAGCAGGAGCACCGAGCTGTGGGACCGCGTAGAGATCGAGCCGGGCAGCTCGCGCTCGTACGTCGGCAGCCACCGGGTTGCCGGAATGGTCGCACTCGCCGGGCCCGCGGCGGCCTCCGGCATGACGATCGCCGCCGGCATCGAGGACGTCGCGCCGACGGTCTTGTATCTCATGGGCGAGCAGGTGCCGCTCGACCTCGAGGGGCGGGTTCTCGAGGAGGCCGTCTCTCCGGAGACGCTGCAACAGAGCCCGCCGACCTACGGCGAGGCGGAGGTGGTCGAGGTCGGCCGTGCCGAGAGCTACAGTCCCGGCGAGGCGGCCGAGGTGGAGAGCAGGCTGCGCGACCTCGGCTACCTCGAGTAGACGGCTGCCGTCCTTCCGCTCAGCTTCGCCCCGCTTGCTCGAGGAGGTACGACCGCAGGTCGCCGACAAGCCGCTCGTCCATCCGGACAGCGGCCTCGGCCGCCGACCCGTCGGCAGTGAGCGCCGACTCGAGATCGGCCGGATCCTCGACGAACAGGACGAGCCCCTCCTCTCCGAGGCGGCGGCCGAGCGGCACCTGGTGGTCGTCGACCGCCTCGCCGAAGCGGGCGAGCCGCGGTACGACGACAGGTCGCTTGCCGTTCGCGAGCGAGGAGAGCATCGAGCCGACGCCGGCATGGGTGATCACGATGCGAGCACGGCGAACCGCCGCGACGACGTCGTCGAAGGACAGATAGTCGACGCACGTCGCCGACGACGGGCGCACGGTGGACGGCCCATGCTGGACGAGCAGCTCCTCGTCGGTCGCCAACGTGTCGACCGCGCGGAGGAGCCGATCGAATCTCGCCTCGTTCGTTCCGACCGTGACGAAGATCATCGAGCCGAGAAGATGCTGCCGAGATACCTCGACCCGGCCAGCCGCTCGGCCAGCTCCGGCCACTGCACGTAGACGCGGTCGGCTACGGGCCGTATGAGGCGGCAGCTGAGCGATGGGCCGTCGATACGTGTGAAGCTCTCGACGTAGGCGACGCGGGCCCCACGCAGGCGACCGATCCATGCGAACGGGACGGCGATGCCGGCACCCGTGGTCACGATCACCTTCGGGCGCAGCGTTCCGACGAGCTCCCACGCAAGCGGCAGGTTCCGCAGGAAGTTCCCGATGTTGCGGTTGGTCGGCCCGTGGGCGAAGTACACGCGCTCGCTCGCCAGCAGCGAGCGGGCATCGCTCTTGTCGAACGTCACCCAGGCGCGATCGAGGCCCGACCAGGCGCCGCCGAGGGCGACGAGCTGCAGGAGATGTCCTCCGGTAGAGCAGACGAGCAACACATCCACGCTGGAGCCGCGATCGTCGGTTGGCGGTACGGGCTGGTGGCTGTCCTGCATGGCGTCAGGCGATGCGTCGCGGCGACCGGAGGCGTCCACGAGCTGTGGCTCGGGCTGCCCGGACGGATGCTACTCGGAGCGCCTGCATAGAACGGGTGGCCGACTCGCCAGTCGCCGCTCGAGAGTGCCGTCTCTCGTGCTGACGGCCGACGCAGGAACTGGTCGATCGGTTGGCGATCGACCGCTCCGGGCAGGGCCGTGGCGGGCCATATCGAAAAGGCGAGCGCAAGAAACGCGGCAGAGCAGTCCTCATGGCCCTTTAGAGTCGCCCATCAACGGAGGAGGTTGAGCACTGTGGCGGATCCCGAAGGTTTTGACGTGGCCGGACTTTCATCGGCGCGTCGCATACCCCGCCTACTCGTGGCGCTGGCGCTCGCCGGCACGATCGCTGTGTCGGCAGCGTCCGCCGCCGGAGCAGCGATCATCGGAACCGGGGGTAACGACACGCTCGTCGGCACCGAAGGCGCCGACGCGATGGACGGCCGAGGTGGCAACGATCATCTCGACGGCCGCGGCGGAAACGACAGGATCAACGGCGGGCCGGCTGCCGACACGATCGTTGCCGGAGTTGGCGACGACACCGTGTACACCCGCGACACGGCGATCGACACGATCGGCTGCGGCCCCGGAAACGACTATGTGATAGTCGACGCGCTCGACCGGATCGCCGCCGACTGCGAGCGGCGCTCGAGCGGCGGTGGCGGTGGCGGCGGTGGCGGTGGCGGCGGCGGCGGCGGCGGCGGCGGCGGTGGCGGCGGCGGCGGTGGCCCCGACGACCCTGACGGCGGTGGTGGCGGCGGCGGCGGAACCCCGCCCCCCGCGGGAGGAAGCTGCTCCGTCGTGAGCACGGCAGGCTGCGTGCCCGCCGCGACGCTGACGTTCACGAACCAGACGTGGACCTGCACGCGGCCGCTCGCCAGCTACGGCACGCTCCCACTCAGGGTCGTGATGAACTACACGAACAACCAGACGGCCTTCGGCGTCCGGCTCGGGGCTGGCTGCGTGGGAGACAGCAGCTCGAGCAGCATCGACCTGATCCTCGACATTCGCGGCAACGGCCAGACCTTCGGCACCGCCGACGACGCGATCAGGATCATGAACGAGCTCCCCGGTGCGAGCAACATCCAGATCACCGGGCAGGCGAACTGCGGGAAGAAGCAGAGCATCTACCACCAGGACGGCGTCCATGCCATCGGTGGCACGAACATCACGTTCGTGGACTTCACGATCGGCAACTACGACGCCGGCGATTGCCACCTGCCAGGGCGCTGGCGGCATGATCTTCTACTCCGGCGCCCCGCGGAACCTGAACGTGGTTCGAGGCAAGTTCATCGGATGCAACCACGGCCTGCTCGACGGCGTGGCGCCTGCCTCGGGCTCCGTGGTCGGCGCGATGTTCCGGACAGGCCGCTTCGACATGGCCACGGGCCTGTGCGAGGACGGGAACTCGGGACGGCCGTATTCGGCGTCCCCGGCCTGCCTCACCTCGAACCCGATGGTGACGCAGAGCGGGCTGACCTGCCAGCGCTGGAACCCCAGGGCGGGGCAGTGGGTCAACCAGTAACGTCGTGAAGAGAACGCGGCCGGTGCCCCCGCTTGGGGGCGCCGGCCGCCTCGGGCCCCGGCGCCGATTTGCTACGGTGGCTTCGCGTCGGGCCCTGTGCGTGCCCTGGGGGACCGGGCGCACGAGCGGCCTGCAGCCTATGGCCATGTGGCGTACCAGTGCACTGCGATCGGCGCGCCCCGGCCACCACCCAACGATGGAATCTCCGACATGCGTCTGCCTCCGAAGCGGCCTTCCTGGAGCCGTGCGTCGGCTCGTCACGAAGGCGGGACTGCTCGGAGCGACGATGCTCGTCGCCCTCATCGCGGTCTCCGATGCCACGTCCGCGGTCCGGGTCGGCGGCGACGGCCCCGACGTCCTCCGCGGAACGGCCGGGCCCGACCAGCTGAGCGGCCTCGGCGGCGCCGACCGACTCTACGGTCAGCGCGGCGCCGACCGACTCGCGGGCGGCCGCGGCAATGACGTCCTCGTAGGAGGCCCGGGCCGCGACGCGCTGAGCGCCGGGCCCGGAGACGATCGCATCGACGCACGCGACGGACAGGTCGACACCATCGCCTGCGGCACCGGACGTGACACGATCCAGCAGGATCCGATCGACAAGCGAGCGTCCGATTGCCCTGCAGCGTGCACGGTCGACGTCACCACAGGCTGCACGCCTCGAACGACCCTCAGCTTCACGGATGAGACCTGGACCTGTAGCCGGCCTCTCGCCCGCTACGGCAAGCTGCCGATCAAGGTGATCGCCACCTTCACGAACAACCTCACGAGGTTCGGCGTGCGCCTCGACCCCGGATGCACCGGAGACCGGGATCCGAGCACCATCGATCTGATTCTCGACGTCCGCGGCGATGGTCAGACGTACGGGACGGCCGATGACGCGATCCGGATCACGAACGCCTCGCCGGGGGCCAGCAACATCCAGATCACGGGCCATGCCGACTGTGGCAAGAAACAGAGTGCCTTCCACCAGGACGGAATCCACGCGATCGGCGGCACGAACATCACATTCGTCGACTTCACGATCGGCGACTGGAACACTGGCGTCGCAACGTGCCAGGGCGCCGGCGGCGCGGTCTTCTACTCGGGCGCCACGGGTGTGGCGCCGCGCAACATGACGGTGATCCGGGGTCGATACATCACGTGCAACCACGGTCTTCTCGACGGCCACGGTCTGGCGACGTCACCCACCGGTAGCGTCGGGAGCGCGGGATTCCGGACTGGACGCAGCGATCGGGCGACGGGCCTCTGCATCGATGAGGCCACCGGCAGACCCGTACTTCGCCTCCCGCCCCTGCATCACGACGAACAGGCTCGTGACGGAGCGGAACCTGACGTGCCAGCGTTGGGATCCCTCCGGGCAGCGGTGGGTGAAGGGCTAGCCGACCACGTGGTACCGCTGCGACAGCCTGCGTCTAACTCCACGACGAGGCCGTCGGCCGCAGTCTTGACCACCCGTTCGCGATGACCCGATATCGATGAAGAGCCCGACCGCAGTGATTGCGCGTCGGGTCGGCGACCGAGTGGCAGTGTCGAGCGCCCACGGCTCGCGGGCGGCGACGAGCGGCCGCGTCTCGAGCCGCACGGAGGAGCACGCTGGAAGTGCGTACGCATGAAGCGTTGGCTTCCGGCCCGTATCACGGAACTGTGGTCCCAGAGCACGGCCTTTCGGCGGCTCGCTCTCGCGCTGCTGGCAGTCGCGCTCGGCGTGATCGTGCTCCTAGTGGTCGTCGCCGCCGGCGACGACCCGAGCCCGTCGAGCCAGGCGAGCCGGGTGACGGATGGGCCTGACACGATCCGCGGGACGGCCGGCTCCGACAACATCGCCGGCCTCGCGGGGGCGGACCGCCTCTACGGCTATGACGGCGACGATCGCATCGACGGCGGTCCCGGCCCGGACACCATCGTCGGGGGCCAGGGGCAGGACGTCCTCGACGGGGGACCGGGCGACGACCGGATCAACGCGCAAGACGGCGAGCGCGACGTCATCAACTGCGGCGGGGGTCGGGACACGATCGTCCAGGACCCGATCGACGAGCGCGGGCCGGACTGCCCCCGGGTCGCCGAGGCCACGATCGATGAGCACACGGTGATCCTCGACGACGTCTCGTGGTCGTGCACGGAAGAGGTCGATCTCGACCTCGTCAAGGTCACGATGCGAACGGAAGTGGACGACGCGGTCAGGATCGACCAGAACTGCTCGGGACGGATCGGCCGGATCGAGGTCGAGACCTGGACCGCCGACGGCATCAAGGTGCAGAACCGCGGGACCGTGGCCCACGACCTCGTGATCGAGTCCGGATACGTGAAGTGTCACGACGTCTTCGGCGAGTACCACCAGGACGGCATCCAGGTGATGGGCGGTACACGGCTGACCTTCAGGAACCTCGCCGTCGACTGCCTCGGGAACGCGAACCTCTTCCTGAGCGAGGGCGGAGGCCTGAGCTCGACGCCGACGGACGTCGTGTGCGAAGGGTGTATCCTCGGACCCAACTCGGGTCAGACGCTGTTCTACGCGGGGTCGCTCCGATCGGGCGTGCGAGACACAGTGGTCTGCACCGGCCGCTTCCGTGCGATCCGCATCGAGCCCGGGGCAGAGGAAATCGTCGAGGAAAACACCAGGGTGCTGCCGCACGAAGATCCCGCGTGTGCCGACGTCACCGGCCCGCAACGCAGCGAATGAGCCGGTGACGCGCATGGGACTCGGCGAGCGCACTCGCGAATGGGCGAAGCGCAGCGATACGGTGCGCGGCTGGCGCGAGCAGCGCTACCGCCTCTTCATGAGCCTGTGCCAGGTCAAGCCCGAGGAGCAGATCCTCGACGTCGGCGCCGGCGAGGGAAGCGCGCTCGAGCGCTTCAACCGGACGAACCCGATCACCGCCGTCGACCTGCGCACGGATGCCCGAGACTGGCTCGCCAGCGAGAACGTCAGCGTCCAGTACGCGGACGGCACGCAGCTCCCGTTCCCGGACGGATCGTTTCCGGTCGTCTTCTCGAACTCTGTGATCGAACATGTGCCCAAGGACCTCCAGCAGGCCTTCGCCAACGAGATCAGACGGGTCGGCGAGCGCTACTTCGTCCAGACACCAAACAGGTACTTCCCGATCGAGCCTCACTACCAGATGCCTCTCGTGCAGTTCCTTCCCGAGAAGACGCTGAAGGCCCTGAATCGGCGCTTCACGATGGGCTTTCGCGCCAAGGGCGAGTGGTACGAGACGACGCTCCTCACCGAGCCCGACCTGCGGCGGCTGTTCCCGGACGCCGAGATCCATCGCGAACGCATGTTCGGCGTCACGAAGAGTCTGATGGCAGTTCGCCCGGCCCGGCCGGCCGGGGGCGACGCCGAGGCCTCCGCGCCGGGCGACGCCGCGGCCTCCTGACGCCGAGCGGCCGGCCGTCACCGACGGCTCCGATTCTTCACGGATCACCGATCTCTGCGACCCCACCCAAAGCCGGGCGGGATCGACGTTTGCGGCTTGCTGTAGCGGCCGGCCGGAAACACCGTAGGGCGAAACACCGGTCTGAGGGAGCCAGGCGCGCGGCCGCTCGGCCGAAGACCCGTGTGTGCAGCCAACCCACGGACCCGAAGGAACCCCACCCATGTCGCTTGCTCTCGGATCGGAGGTCGAGGTGCCAACCCGACCGCGCACCGGCGCACCAGGCGCCGGCCGGACACGTCGACGACTCTCCACGCTCGTGGCCCTGGCGCTCGGCGGCCTCTGCGCTCTGGCGCTGGCTCCGCCTGCCAGTGCGGCCGCTCCGCCGACGAACCTGCGGGCCTCGAGCGCCGGCCAGTCGACGATCACCCTGTCGTGGAACGGGGTGCAGGCAACGTACGGCACGTACCTCAACGGGCGCTACATCGCCAATACGAAGCTCTTCTCGTACAGGTTCACCGGCCTCTCCTGCGGGAGGGCATACACGCTCGGCGCCAGGACGTTCCTCGGCGGCGGCGACGCCTCGACCACGGCCACCATCTCCGCCACGACAGCGTCGTGCTCCGGCTCCCCCTCCCCCAGCCCGAGCCCGACGCCCGCGGCGCCTGTCAACACGGCGCTCCCGAGCATCTTCGGCACGACCCGGGTCGGTGTGACGCTGACCGCGTCGGCCGGCACGTGGAGCGGAAGCTCCCCGTTCTCCTACGCGTACCAGTGGGCGCGCTGCGACGCCGCGGGCGCCAACTGCCTCCCGCTGAGCGGACAGGATGCCTCGACCTACGTTCCGGCGGCAACGGACGCCGGAGTCCGTATCCGGGTCACCGTCCGCGCGTCGAACGGGGCCGGCTCGACGTCGGCGACCTCGAACGCCACGGCATCTGTCGCAGCCGAACCGAGCACGCCGTTGCCTCAGCCGACCACGAACTCACCGCCGTCCGGGGGAGGCGGCTCGGCCGACTGCCTCGTCTCGAACCGCAGCCAGTGGGCCGTCGGCGGCCAGAGCTGCAGGTACGGGACGTTGCTGAACATGGGCAGCTCCCAGTTCAGATGCTCCCAGCCCCTGTCGAACTACGGTCCGCTGCCCCTCAAGATCACATGGGACTTCGCCGCGAACCGGAACCCGAGCTGGGGAGACCAGGGGGCGCTCGATCTGGTCGCCGGCTGCACCGGCGACGGCAACCCCGACACCATCGACCTCATCGCCTACGTGCCGGGTGACGGCCGCAGCTTCGGCTCGAGCGGCGGCGCGGCCAAGTTCCGGGCTCCGCCCGGCCCGACCAACATCCAGGTGACCGGCGTCTTCCAGTGCGGCCCGGTCGCCGCCGGCTCGGCAGCCCACCAGGACGTCTGGCAGTTCCAGGGCGGCAGCGCGAGCTCCAACCTCGCCATCGTCAACGGCGTGTCCGGGAACTGGCATGCCGGAACGGCCACGTGCGTCGGCGCCGGCGGCGCCACGTTCTGGAGCACGACCAACGACATCGACATCCTCGGCGGCCAGTACGTCACGTGTAACCACGGGTTCTTCGGCGCCGGCCAGGGCACCGCCGGCAACCGTGTGGACGGCGCCGGGTTCCGCACCGGCCGGACGGAAGCCGCCAGCGGCGGCGGCGATCCGCGGTGTGTGGGCTTCAGCGCCTCGAATCCCTGCCTCGGAACCGCGAGGTTCGCGTTCGCCGACGTGACGTGCCAGAGATGGAACGCCGGCAGGAACGACTGGGACGACGTGAGCCCGAGCTAGTAGCTAGTCCCGCTCCGGATCGGCCAAGCGAAGTCTCCGGCGCCTCCCCTCGGGGAGGCGCCGGCCGTTCCGGTTGCCTCACACGGCTTCGAGCAGGCTCTTCTTGCGCACCTTGCCCGAGTCGGTCTTCGGCAGCTCGTCGAGGAAGGTCACCTGCTGGGGCACCATGAACGCCTCGAGCGTAAGGCGGCACGCGGCGATCACTTCCTGGCTGGTCAGCTCCACCCCGCTCCCGAGCACGACGTACGCGTGGATCGCCTGGCCGAGCGTGTCGTCCGGGACACCGACGACCGCCGCCTCGCTGACGCCGGTGATGCCGACGAGTGCGTTCTCCACCTCGAGCGGGCTGACCTTCTCGCCTCGCGTCTTGATGATGTCGTCGGTCCTCCCGACGAAGTACAGGAAGCCGTCCGCGTCCACGGTGAAGTGGTCGTGCGTGCAGAGCATTCGCTCGCCCGGAACCGGGCCGTCGACCAGCATCTCGGCGGTGAGGTCGGGCTGGCGCCAGTAACCGGCCATGACGTGCGGGCCGCGCACGTGCAGGATCCCGGTCTCGCCCGGGGCGACCCGCGTGCCGTCGGGACGCAGCACCATCGCCTCCGTTCCCGGGATCGGCCGCCCGACGGAGCTTGGCTTCTCCTCGAGCAGCTCGGGCTCGAGGTAGCTCACGCGCTTGCACTCGGTGAGGCCGTACATCGCGAAGACGAGCGCGTTCGGAAAGATCCGTCGCAGCCCCTCGTGGAAGGCGGGTAGGAGCGCTGCCGCGGTGTTCGTGACACGTCGCACGCCTGGAAGCTCGAACGGCTCCCGCTCGCTCATCGAGATGAGGGTTGCGTACACGGTCGGGACACCGGGGAACACCGTCACGCCCTCGTCCTCGACCCTGCGGACCGTCTGCGCCGGGAAGACGAACGAGCGCTCGAGCACGAGCGTCGCGCCGAGGCGCGTGCTCATGAGCAGCTGGTAGAGACCGTAATCGAAGGCGAGCGGCAGGAGGCCGAGGATCCGATCCGAGGCGCCGAGGCGCAGGTACTCCGAGATCGAGCCGGCCGCGAAGACCATGCTCTGATGGCTCATCATCACGCCCTTCGGGTGCCCGGTGGAGCCCGATGTGTAGATGAGCGCGGCGAGATCCGGCGGGATCGTGCCACGAGCCTCGGGCTCGGGCTCGCAGGCGAGCAACTGCTCGAACGGCGTCATGCCCTCGACGCCATCCGGGGCCGCCGCGCAGACGACGGCCTTCAAGCTCGCGACGCGCGGAGCGGCCGACGCGGCGATGCGGGCGATCGAGCCCTCGGTGATCAGGATCGACGCCTCGCTGTCCTCGAGGATGAAGGAGAGCTTGTCCTCCTTCGTCTGCGGGTTCACGACCATGAACACGCCGCCCGCGAGCAGCGTTCCGAAGAGAGCCGTGACGCAGGGCAGCGAGTTGTCCATGTAGAGAGCGACGCGCTCGCCGCGCTCCAGCCCGAGCTCCTGGAGGCCACGCGCAAATGCGAGCGCCGAATGCAGGAGCTCCGCGTACGTCGCGCTTTCGCCTGGCACGATCAGTGCCTGCTTGTCCGGCTCCCGCTCGGCCGCCGCGAGCAGGCTGTCGTGCAGCAGCCGCTGGTGGACGAGCGTCATGCGACCGCGGCCTCGAGCCTCGGCTCGACCCGGTCGCCGACGACCGCCCTGGTCGGCTCGAGCGCCGGCGCCAGGGTCGGGCGGGCCACGAGCCGGTCGTGGAGCAGCATGACCGAGACGGCGCCGACGAGTGCCATCTCGTCGGTCTCGCCGGCGGCCGCGCCGGCGCCTGCCAGCTTGCCGACGACCCTGGAGACGGCGTCCGGCGAGAGCACACCCGCATCGGCGACGCGACCCGGCGAGAGGAGCTCCGCGACCCACTCCGGCGCCCTGGGGCCGGCGAAGACCTCGGCGATCGGCGCTCGGTAGGGCACCTTGCGCCGCTCGCCCACCTCGCGCGGCACCAGGGGGGCGACCGCGCGGCGGAGGGCGTGCTTCTCCTCCAGGCCGCGGAGGCGCATCCGGTCGGGGAGGGACGCCGCGAGCTCGGCCACCCGGTAGTCGAGGAACGGGAACCGGCCCTCGATCGAGTTGCCCATCAGCATTCGGTCGCCCTGGGCGTGGAGGAGGTAGGCGTCGAGGAATGTGACGATCTCGAGGTACTGCGCCCGGCCGAGCGGCGTGAAGCCGCCGAATCCCTCGGGCAGCCTCGCGGTCAGGCGCGCGAGCGGGTCGCCGGCCGGCTCCGCCGCGGCGAGGACGTCCGGCGAGAGGATGCGCGCGAGGCGCGACGTGTTGGCGAAGCGGATCCGGTGGCTGTACAGCGGATCGTCCGTGTCGGTGAGCCCGCGGGCGTAGAAGCCGGTGAGGAAGGGGCCCGAGCGGCCGAGGTCCCGCCCCAGGAAGGCGTTCAGGCGGGCCAGGAGCCTCGGGCGCAGCTCCGACTCGGGGTCCCGCGCCCAGAAGCGGCGCACCTTGTCCTCGCGGAAGATGTCGTAGCCGGCGAAGAGCTCGTCGGCGGCCTCGCCGGTGAGCACCACCTTGAGCCCCGCCTGCCGCACGGCGCCGGACAGCGCCAGCAGCGGGGCCGGCGCTGTGCGGAGCGTGGGCTTCTCCCACAGCTCGATCGCCCGCGGCAGGAGCTCGGCGATGTCGGGCGCGTCGACCTCGACTTGCGTCAGCGTCGTTCCGAGCGCCTCGGCGATTCGCGCCTGGTGCTCCCGCTCGTCGAAGCGCTCGTCGCGGAACGTCAACCCGAACGAGAAGAGCTCTTCGCGGTTGAGGCGCCGCGTGAAGGCGGCGATGGCGGAGGAATCGAGCCCGCCGCTGACGTAGGCGGCGACGGGCACGTCGGCGCGCAGCCGGATCCGGGTCGCGTCCTCGAGCACCTCGCGCAGCTCGTCGACCAGCTCGTCCTCCGACTCCGCCGCCCGGGCCGTGTCCGGGGAGAAGTCGATGTCCCACCAGCGGCGCTCCGCTCGGATCCCGCCCGAGTCCGCGATCAGGTAGTGCGCCGGGGCGAGCTCCCGGATGCCCTTGAACGAGGAGCGGTCGGGGAGGATGGCCCAGGTCGTGAACGACTCGACGAGCGCGGCCGGATCGAGCTCACGGCGTGCCGCCGGATGGCGCAGGAGCGCCTTGCACTCCGACGCGAAGCAGAGGTCGCCGCCGAGCTCCGCCACGTAGAGCGGCCGGGCGCCGAAGCGATCGCGGGCGAGGAAGAGCTCGCGCGCGAGCCGGTCCCAGACCGCGAACGCGAAGTCGCCGTTGAGGCGATCGAGGCAGTCGGGGCCCCACTCCGCGTAGGCGACGGCGAGCACCTCCGTGTCCGAGCGTGTGGCGAAGCGACGCCCCAGGCCTTCGAGCTCCGCCCGCAGCTCGACGTAGTTGTAGATCTCGCCGTTCTGCATGACCCAGTAGCGGCCGCTCTCGTCCGCGAGCGGCTGATCCCCGCCGGCGAGGTCGATGATGGCGAGACGCGTGTTGACCATGCCGAACGACCCGTCGAGGTAGAGCCCGGTGCCGTCGGGCCCCCGATGACTGAGCTCGCCTGCCATCTCGAGCAGGAGTCGTGTCGGCGGCGAGCCGTTACGCGAATACATCCCGGCGATGCCGCACACTCTGCTCCCAGGATATGGACGCCCCGCCGGAGCCGCAAACGCAAGCGCCTTCCTCGATCTCGTACGGGCGAACCGACCACGGCTGCTAGACTCGCCAACCGCACAGCACCCTCTCATGGACCCTTCCGCGATCGAGCTCGACATCCGCCGCTTCCTGACCGAGAACTTTCCGCTCTCGGCCGGCGGCTTCACCCTCGGCGGCAGCGACTCGCTCCTCGAGGCGGGCGTCATCGATTCGACCGGCGTCCTCGAGCTGATCGAGTTCATCGAGGAGCGCTACGACGTCGCGATCCCCGACCACGACGTGCTTCCGGAGAACCTCGACTCGGTCGACGCGATCGTCCGCTACGTCGGCGCCAAGCTCAACGGCGTCGGCGGATCCTAGGATGCGCGGTGACGGCCGGCGAGGCTGAGCCCACGCTGCCCGCGGACGTCCTCCGGCTCGACGCGGAACAAGCCGTCGCCGAGATCGTGGAAGCGCTCCAGGCCGCCGTGGGCGGCCGGCTGCGGCGCCGTGGAGCCGTCCTCGGGCTCTCGGGCGGCGTGGACTCGAGCGTCTGCTGCGCCCTCAGCGCCCTCGCCTTCGGTCGCGAGCGGGTCCTGGGGCTGCTCATGCCGGAGGCGGACTCGGCGCCCGACACGCTCGCCCTGAGCAGGCTCTCGGCGGAGAGCGTCGGCGTCGAGACGGTGCTCGAGGACATCACCGGTCTGCTCGAGGCGGCCGGCTGCTACCGGCGCCGGGACGAGGCGATCCGCCGGGTGATTCCCGACTATGGCCCAGACTGGCGCTCCAAGATCGTGCTGCCGGGGCTCGCGGACGGCGAGAGCTTCCGTCTCTTCTCCGTCGTCGCGGAGTCGCCGGAGGGGGAGCGCACGGAGGCGAGGCTCACGTCCGTCGCCTATCGCGAGGTGGTCGCCGCGACGAACTTCAAGCAGCGCACGCGCAAGATGCTCGAGTACCACCACGCCGACCGGCTCGACTACGCGGTCGTGGGCACCCCGAACCGGCTCGAGTACGACCAGGGCTTCTTCGTCAAGTGCGGGGACGGCGCCGCCGACGTGAAGCCGATCGCCCATCTCTACAAGACCCAGGTCTACCAGCTCGCCGAGCACCTCGGCGTGCCAGAGGAGATCCGTCGCCGCCCGCCGACGACCGACACGTACGCGCTCGAGCAGAGCCAGGAGGAGTTCTTCTTCTCGGTGCCCTACCAGGCGATGGACCTCTGCCTCTACGGCCACAACGCGGGCATCCCGCCCGCGGCCGTCGCCGAGGCGGCCGGCCTTCCGGTCGAGGCAGCCGAGCGCGTCTACCACGACATCGAGGCGAAGCGTCGCGCGACCGCGTACCTGCACCTGCCGCCGCTCCTCGTCGAGCCCGTTCCCGAGATCCACATCTAGCCGTTCGCGCTCGCGCCGGGCTTCATTCCGCGGCCGGGGAGCGATCTATCCTCTCTTGATGATGGACGAGCCAGCCGCGCCGTCCCGGCGGCGGGTCGACGCGCGCGCGCTCGCCGAGCCGTTTGTGCGCAGTCCGGCGCTCGCGCCATGCGCCGTCGCCGTGGCGGTCTTCGTCGGCTGGTCGGGCTACCAGGCCGGCTACCCTCCGACCGTCTGGTACCCGGGCGGGCTGCTGGTCGGCGCCTGCCTCGCGACGGCTCTCGCGATCTCGCGGCGCCCGCTCGCCGGCGCCCCCCGGCCGCTCGTGGCCGCGCTCGCTCTGTTCGCAGGCTTCACCGCCTGGTCGTTCCTCTCGATCCTCTGGGCCGACCAGCGTGCGGACGCATGGGACGGCGCGAATCGCACGCTTCTCTACCTCGGCGTCTATGCGCTGTTCGCACTCTGGCCGTGGCGACCCGGCGCCGCCGCGGCGCTGATGGCGCTCTACGCCGTGGGCGTAGCGGCGGTCATGGGCGCCTACCTCGCGCGTGCCGCGGCCGCCGACGATCCCGGCAAGTTCTTGATCGGTGGGCGTCTCGCCGAGCCGGCCGGCTACCCGAACGCGAACTGCGCTCTGGCCATGGGCGCGTTCTTCCTGGCGGCGTTCCTCGCCTCGAGACGGGAGCTTCCGTGGCTCGGCCGAGCTCTGTTGCTCGCCGCGTCCGGCGTGACGCTCGAGCTTGCCATACTCACGCAGAGTCGGGGCTCGCTGGTCGCCGTGCCGCTCACTGCGCTGCTGGCGCTGGCGATCGTCCCGGGGCGGTCACGCCTGCTGCTCTCCTTCGCCGCGGTCGGAATCGTCGCGTTCGCCTTCCGCTCGCCTCTCCTGGACGTGTACCCGGCGCGGGACGACGCCGGCGCACTGCGCGACGCGCTCGCTCAGGCCGCGCAAGCCGTCGGCATCTCGGCCGCAATCCTCGCCGCGGTCGGCGCCGCCGTCGCGCTCGCGGACCAGCGGCTCGAGCTCTCCGAGCGCGCCCGCCGCCGAACCGGGCTCGCCGTCCTGGCGGCGTGCGTCGTGCTCGCTGGAGCCGCGCTCGCCGGCCTCGTCGCCGCCTACGGCAACCCGGTCACGCGAGTCGAGAGCGCGTGGAACGACTTCACGGCGGCCCACGGCGACGAGAATTACCTCGACCCGGGCTCGTCGCGCTTCTCGGGCGGTCTCGGCTCCAACCGCTGGGACTTCTGGCGCGTCGCCGTCGACAGCTTCGAGCGCTCGCCGCTGCTCGGCGCCGGCGCAGACAACTTCGCGCTCGACTACGTGCGCGACCGCCGGAGCCCGGAAGAGCCGCGGTACGCCCACAGCGTGGAGCTCCGCGTGCTGGGAGGGCTCGGCATCGTCGGCGCGGCGCTCTTCACCGCGGCCGTGGGCTTCGCGCTCGCTGCGGCGCACCGGGCACGGCGCTCGTCGACACCGTTCGGGGCCGCCCTCGCCGCCGGCTGCGTCGTTGCCTTCGCGTACTGGCTCATCCACGGGACGGTCGATTGGTTCTGGGAGTTTCCCGCGCTCGGCGCTCCCGCCTTCGCCTGGCTCGGGCTCGCCGCCGGGCTTTCCCGGGTTCCGCCGGTCACCGCTCCACCGGCCGCGCCACAGCCGGCCGGGCCGGGCTGGCACCGGGTTGCGCTGCCCCTGTGCCTCGCGACTCTGGGCCTGGCCGTTCTCGTCTCGTTCGTGCCGCCCTGGCTCGCCGCTCGTGACATCGATCAGGCGGCCGCGACGTGGCGCGACGATCCGCAGGCGGCCTTCGACCGGCTCGACCGGGCGCGCCGGCTCAATCCGCTCGCCGAGCGCCCGGACCTCATCGCCGGCGCCATCGCGAGCCGCCTGGGCGACCTCGAGCAGATGCGCGCGTCGTTCACACGCGCTCTCGAGCGCAATCCTCGCAACTGGTATGCGCTGCTCGAGCTCGCGGTCGTCGACTCGAACGAGGGCCGCTTCTCGGAGGCGGCCAGACGGCTCGAACAGGCTTCGGCGCTCAACCCTGGCGAGCCTGCGCTGGCGCTCGCCCGCGAGCGTCTGGAGGCGCGACAGCCAATTCCACCCGACTTCCTGCGGCGCCTGTTCCTCGACCGGGTGGAGTCGCTGACGAGCTGAGCCGAGGACACCAGCCAGCCCTCGGGAAGAAGAAAATATCTTGTCGCTCCGTCCTGTCCTTGTTGTACCCTGAGGACAACCTGGGGCTGCGGCAACAGCTAGCAGGGCAGTACCGATATCCCGCGAATGGGTCAAGAGGTACCCGTTCGGGGGATTCGGTGAGGTTCGCGCGCTACTACGCTCAATCAAAGCATCAAGTGAGAGGGATCACTGTGAAAAGACTTGCCATCATGTCCGTCGGCCTCCTAGCGGCCGCCGTGGTCTACGCGCCCCTTGCGCTCGCCCAGCAGTCGTCGGTGGACGGCTAGGCGGCGGCGCGGGCGGCGTCCAGTCGGAGGTCGAGGGCGGTGGCGGTGCCGGCGGCTCGTTGCCATTCACCGGAATGGACCTCGGCCTGTTGATCGGCGGCGGCCTCGTGCTGCTGGCGGTCGGCTTCGGGCTGCGCCGGCTCGCGCGCGGCAACGCTTCCTAGAGCGGCGACCACCGAATGCGCTGACGGCCGATCTGCGGCACGATGCGCGTGTGACGACAAAGAGTTTGCGGTCTCCCGCCGACAACGGTTGGCACGTGACCGCATCCCGTCATACGAGGGTGTCGTCCGGCACGAGGTTCGCTGCGGCTCGGAGCCCCGTTCTCGGGTCGCGAGCGGCCGGCGTGTACCCTCGGAAGGAGCTCTACCCACCTTGGAGATCGTGACCGAGCTCGAGACACTCGCGGCCTCACGCCCCGAAGCGACAGAGCGCACCCGGCTCACCCCGGCCGTGGGCCCGCAGCATGGCTGGCAAGTCATCTGCCTGGCGCTCGACGCCGCCATGCTCGCGCTCGCGTGCGTGACCGCCACGATCGGCTCGAGCGCCGCCGGCGTCGGGACCGCGCCGGTCAAGTGGCTCGTCATCTATCCGATCCTCGTGCTCCTGCTCTTCCACCTGCGGCACATGTACAGGCTCCGGCTCCGGGTCCAGATCCTGGACGAGGTGCGGGGAACGCTCACCGCGACGGCGCTCGCCGCGATGGCGGTGATCTCGGCGCGGGCCCTGGTCGCCGACGACCCGAACCTCGTCGGCCAGACCGTCCGCCTGTGGGCTTTCTCCGCGGTCTACCTAACGGCGGGGCGGGTGAGCCTCGCCTGGGCGCTCTCCGGCGCCAGGCGCCACGATCGCGCCATGCTGCCCACGCTCATCGTCGGAGCCGGCCGGATCGGAAAGCTCACGGCCCGCCGCCTCCAGGAGCACGCGGAGTCCGGGCTGCGCCCGATCGGCTTCCTCGACAAGGAGCCGCTCGACGACGGCGACGACTCGCTGCCGGTGCTCGGAGCGAGCTGGGACCTCGAGCGCGTGGTGCGCGAGCACGGCGTCCGGCACGTCGTCATCGCGTTCTCGACGGCCCCCCATCAGGTTTTCCTCAGCATCGTCGACCGCTGCGACGAGCTCGGCGTGACGGTCTCGCAGGTGCCCCGCCTCTTCGAGAAGATGACCGACCGGGTGACCGTCGAGCACCTGGGCGGCCTGCCGCTGATCTCGGTACGCCGCGCGGACCCGCAAGGCTGGCATTTCGCCGTCAAGTACACGCTCGACCGCGCGGCGGCGGCCGTCGCGCTCGTGCTGGTCGGCCCGATCCTGCTGGGCGCGGCCGCGGCCGTGGCCATCTCGCTCGGCCGCCCCATCTTCTACCGACAGCGCCGGGTCGGCCTCGACGGGCGGCCGTTCGACATCCTCAAGTTCCGCACGATGCGTCCCGCCGAGGGGCAGACGCCCGGCTCAGCCTACGCGCTGGGCGAGGACGGGATCGCGCCGGGCGGCGTCGAGGGCGAGGATCGGCGCACCCGCGCCGGCGCGTTTCTGCGCCGCACGTCGCTCGACGAGCTTCCCCAGCTCCTCAACGTCGTGAGAGGAGAGATGAGCCTCGTCGGCCCGCGGCCGGAGCGACCCGAGCTCGTCGCGATCTTCGAGGACAGCATCCACCGCTACGACGAGCGCCACCGCGTCAAGGCGGGCATCACCGGGTGGGCGCAGGTGCACGGCCTGCGTGGCAACACGTCTCTTGCCGACCGGGTCGAGTGGGACAACTACTACATCGAGCACTGGTCTCTCTGGCTCGACGTCAAGATCATGCTCATGACGTTCACGGCTGTCCTGCACCACCGCGGAGCCTGATGGAGGCCTCCGCCCCCGAGACGACGCCGCCCCTCGCACCAGAGTTGGGCGAGCGGGCCGCGGCCCCGCCCCGGAAGGCACGTCGCAGCCTGCGGCGCCTCGGCACCGCGCTGATGATCGTCGGGTGCCTCTCGCTCGCCTACGGCGCCACGGTGTACTTCTGGAAGGACCCTGTTACCGACCTCTGGGCGATGTGGAAACAGCGCGGGCTCGCAAGCGAGCTCGACCAGTCCTTCGCAGAGTTCAGAGCTACGCCGCCGGCAGAGTTCAGAGCTACGCCGCCGGCCGAGGTCGAGGCTCCACCCGCTCAAACCACGACGCCTTCCGTCGCGCCTCCCGCCGAGCCTGCAGCCGAAGCTGCCGCCGAGCCGAGCCCGGCGCCGCCGCCGGACGCCGCCGCCGGCCTCAAGGTGATCGCCGCGGACGCCCGTCGCTTCCAGGCGGGCGTCGCGGAAGGCGAGGCGCTCGGGCGGCTCGTGATCCCGGAGCTCGGCATCGACCCGATCGTGGTGAACGGAACCGACTGGGGACGCGACCTCTCGCGCGGTCCAGGGCTTTTCCCCGAGTCGAAGTTCCCCGGCGCCGGGCGCGTCACCGCGATCGCGGGCCACCGGACGACCTTCGGAGCCTGGTTCCGGAACATCGACGACCTCGAGGCCGGCGACGCCGTCTCGCTCGCCCTCCCGTACGGCACCTTCCGCTACACGGTCGTCGGACACGAGATCGTGGACGACGGCGACTGGACCATCCTCACTCCTCGTAGCTACGAGACACTCGTTCTCTCGGCGTGCCATCCGCTCTACAGCGCCTCGCACCGCTGGATCGTCTACGCACGGCTCGTCTCGGTCGACCGGCCCGACGGGACGACAGTGCGGATTCCGGCCTAGGTCGTCGACCGCAGCTCGGGTCGCAGCCGCAAGGCCGGCTAGCGAACGTGGCGCTCGTCGATCGCGAGCTCGTGCTCGATGCGCCGCTGCCGTGCGCGCAGAACCGGCCCCGTCGCCCACGGCGCCACAGCCATGAGCCGCGCCTTCCAGACGAGCCGCGACTCGTGGGGAGCGAGCGCCGCCGCCCGGTGGTAGGCGCGCGCGGCCTCGTCGTAGCGCCTGGCGAGCAGCGCCTCGTCGGCCTGCCGGCTGATCGTGCGCGGACCTGCCGCCGCCAGCCGCCGGTCCAGGAACGCGCGCTCCGCGGCGGATAGCTCGAGGGTCTCGGCGAGCTCCCGGAGCACGGCCGTCTCCGCCTCGTCGGTCGCGCGCCAGTCCGAGACGAGGCTCTCCGTCCCCCAGCGGTACAGCGCGAGCGGTCGCGGCTGATGCCAGACGCGGTAACCGGCGAAGATGGCCCGGATCCAGAAGTGCCAGTCCTCGGCACGGCGGTGGTGCACGCGGAAAGCCGCCGATCTCCGCCGGCAAGGAACGCCGGAAGACGGACATGGTGGAGACGAAGTTCTGCTCGAGGATGGCGCCGCGCTGCTCCCCGGGCGGCGGGAAGCGACCCTTGTGCCGGGTCTTGCCAGGGTGGATACCACCCGGGAACAGCCAGTACGCGTTCGCGGTCGCGATACCCCCGTGACGGTCGTAGACGCCGACCAGGGCCTCGAGGTGGCGCGGGAAGACCACGTCGTCGGCGTCGACGAAGGCGATCAGCTCGCCCGTCGCCGCCTCGATGCCGCGATTGCGGGCCGCGCCGACGCCGGCGTTCTCCTGCCTCAGCACCCTCACCGGGCCGGGAAGCGCCTCCGCGACGTCGGCCGTTCCGTCCGTCGAGCCGTCGTCCACGACGACCAGCTCGAGGTCGTCGTAGGTCTGCCAGAGGACCGACGACGCCGCGGCGCCGATGCACCACGCCGCCTGGTAGGCGGGCATGACGACGCTGACCCGGGGCATCAGCGGCTCCGGCGCCCGGCGCGAGGCGCTCGTAGAGGTCGAGGAAGGCACGCACCATCTCCTCTTCTCCGTGCTCATCGGCAAGCCTGCGGCCCTGCTCCGCGAGCGAAGCCGCAAGGGCCGGCTCGGCGAGCACGCGCCGCACTGCGCCCGCCAGAGCCGTCGGATCGCCCGGCTCCACCAGCAGCCCGGTGCGCCCATCCACGAGCAGCTCGCGCACGCCCCTGGCGGCCGTCGCGACGACGGGAGTGCCGGCGGCAAGCGCCTCGAGTGCCACGAGCGGCAGGCCCTCCCACCGGGACGGCAGCACGAGCACGTCCGCGGCGCCCACGAGCGCCCTGGCGTCCTCTCGCAGCCCCAGGAACGTGACGCGATCGGAGAGCCCGCGCTCCGATGCCAGCCGCTCGAGGTCGCCGCGCAGCTCCCCGTCTCCGACGACGGCGAGATGAACACCCGGCAGGAGAGCGAGCGCCTCCAGCGCGAGCGCGTGGTTCTTCTGGTGGACGAGCCGGCCGACGGCGACCGCGAGCGGTGCGTCCACGGGGATCCCCCACTCCCGCTCCAGGACACCGCGATCGGCGGGCGGCGGCGGCGGGCCCACCGCGTTCAGGATCGTGGCCGCCGGCTCGAGGCCGTGCTCCGTGAGCGCGGCGGCTACCCCGGGCCCGCAGGCGACGACGGGCAGGCCGGCGAGCCGGAGGATCCGGGCCGCGGCCCGGTAGTCGTCGTCGGGAACTCCGTGGAGGCTGGCGAGCGCGGCGGGTTTGCGGCCGCGTATCGTCGCGCTGCCGGCGATGAGCGCCATGCCGGGGTTGTGGGCATGGACGACGTCGGGCCGGCTGCCGCCGATGGCCCGGCGGAGCGCGAGCACGCCGGCCGGAACGCGACGGAGGCTGCGCTCGAGCACCGGCAGAGGGAACGGCTCCGTTCCGGCAGCGGCCGCCAGCGGCCCGCCGGCGGCGGCGACGAACACCTCGTGGCCGGCGGCGCGCGCGCCGGCCGTCAGCATGAGCAGCGCCCGCTCCGCACCTCCGGTGCGAAGCTCCTGGATCACCTGCAGGATCCGCACGCGCTGCTCAGCGCCGGCCGCTCGGCCCGCAGAGCTCCTCGTAGAGCTCCAGCGTCCGACGCGCCATCGCCGACCGGTCGAACTCGGCAAGCGCCCTCTGAGCGCCGGCGCGCCCGAACGAGGCCCGCAGAGCAGGATCGGCGATCAGCCTCGTGAGAGCGTCGGCGAGAGCGCCCGGGTCCTCGGGATCGACGAGGATGCCGGTCACGCCGTCGTCGACCTGCTCCGGCACGCCGCCGACCCTGGTCGAGACGACGGGCACGGCATACGCCATCGCCTCGAGGATCGAGACCGGAAAGTTGTCCCCCCGCGTCGGTAGGACGAAGACGTCCATGGCGAGCAGATGCTCCCGCATGTCTCCGACGAAGCCGTGGAAGCGCGCCGGCACGCCGAGACGCGCCGCCTGCGCCTCGAGCTCCCCGCGCAGCGGACCGTCGCCGTAGATCTCGAGCCGGTGGGGAACCTCGACTCGCGCGCAGGCCTCGAGCAGCACGTCGATGCCCTTGTGGTAGTCGAGCACCGCCGCGGTGGCGAGGACCGGAGGATCGCCCGGCGGCCCCGGCTCAGCGCGCTGTACCTCGATGCCGTGCGGGATGACGCGGATCCGCCCTGCGGGGACGCCGTGCCGGGCGATGTAGTCGCGGAGCGCCCGCGACGGCGCGACGACCGCTCCCAGGCGGCTGAGGAGCGCCTCGGCGGGCATGTGCCCGCTGCTGTGCCCCGAGGAGCCGTTCGCCGCCTCAGGGGCCGGCACGCCCGCAGGCCGCACGTTCATGGCCAGGTGGTAGGGAAGGCCGTGGAACGTGTGAACCACCTTCAGCCCACGTGCGTACGCCTGCGGGCGCACGAGCAGACCGGTCCTCGGATCCTGGGTGTGCACGACGTCCGTGCCGGCGAGATGACGCCAGACTGCCGCGGCACCGCGGAGGTCGGTCTTCGACGTGAGCGGCGTGACCGCAGCCTCCACGCCGAGCGCCCTGAAGGAGTCGGCGACGGCCTCGTCGAGGCACAGCACCTTGACCTCGCCCCCCTCGCGGGCCACAGCCGGTGCGAGCGCGCGGAGGTGCGAGAGCGGGCCGAAGCGGTCGATACTCGACGCGTAGACGACCCTCACGGGCCACGTTGGGGTACGGCAGGTTGGACCGGGCGAACGGCCGGGTCGCGGCAGGCCGCCACCGCCAGCGCCCCCAGCACCCAGAACGGCGCCGCGTACTGCCCGGAGAGGAAGAAGCCCGTCACGATGGCTCCGACGAGCGCCACCGTCAGCGCGAACCCGAGGCCCGGCGCGCCCAGGTTCCTCGCGGCGGCCGTTCTCGCGCGGCTGAAGACCGTGACCAGGTAGAGGATGAAGGCCGCCGCCCCGGCGATGCCGGTCTCCGTAGCGACGTCGAGATAGGAGTTATGAACCTGGGTGAGCTGCTCCGTGCCGGCGGGCCGGCCCGTGGCCTGCGAGAAGTAATCCTTGAAGTTGCCCGGGCCGACGCCGAGCACCGGCTGCTCGGCGGTGAGCTCGAGCGCCGCCACCCACGTGTCCAGGCGGGACTCGATGTTCGTCTGCGCGACATTGCCCTTTAGCTCGAAGCTCGTGTCGAACCGTCCTGGATCGCGCTTGTACACGCCGATCACGAGCGCCGCCCCCAGGCCGAGGACCATGAGGATCACGGGCAGCCGGCGCCAGTGCACGATGGCGGCGTAGGCACCGGCTGCGGCGAGGCCGAGGAGGGCGCCGCGGGAAAAGCTGAACACGACCGCCGCCGTCATGACCGCGGCCAGCGCGAGGGCGAGAAGCCGGAGCGGCCACGCGGCCCGGCCGGCGAGCCAGACCGTGAGCGGAATCGTCGCGACAAGGACGAAGGCGTACTCCCCCGGGCTCTGGTGCGGGAGGCCGGCGAAGTAATCGACCCCGTCGAGGTATCGATCGAGGGCGATCACCGCGGAGGCGGCGCCTGCCGCCGAGAGCGTCCACACGATGCGCCGTTGCAAGACGCGATCCACGGCCAGCTGGGAGATGATCAGGAAGAGCAGCGCGAAGCTCCCGTAGCGCAACGTCGTGGTGAGCGCATCCTCGACGTTGGCGGCTTGCACCGACGAGAGCAGCGCGATGCCGAGCAGTACGAACACGAAGGCGTGCGTGCTGTCGACCTGGATCCGCCGCCGCGTGACGAAGCAGTTGACGACGAAGCTCGCGAAGCAGACGACCCCGGCGACCTTCGTTACCGAGAGCACCGAGGCGAACGGCGCGAAGGCGGCCTCCAGCGGGATCGTGGCGACGAGCACCAAGAGCGCGAGGTCGACCCGAAGCACGCTGAGCGCGAAGGTCGCGACGCCGAGGACGACGCCGAGCGTGAGCAGGGGAGCCTGGATCGACCCGTAGACGAGCGGGACCGAGACGGCGAGCGCGGCCGACGCGGCGACGAGAGCAGGCCGCCCAGCAGCCGCCACGCCCGGTCCGGCGAGCAGGGGGCGCCGGTGACGGAGCATCGCCGTGCGCGGGCTCAGCCCTGGGGCGCGTGCCGCCGCTCGGCGCGCTCCGGGATCGTGACGTAGTAGTCGCTCGCCACCCGCTCCCGGGAGCGGTTCAGGATGAACGCGGTCGGACGGAGCGAGAGCACCGTGAGTCGGTCGACTGCAGCCTGGAGCCGGCGCTTGAGTGCCGCGTCGGCGCTGACGACGAGCAGGATCACATCCGAGAAGCCCGCGAGCACGCGAGCGTCGTTGATCGGCAGCAGCGGCGTCGTGTCGATTACCGCCACGTCGTAGGCCTCCCTGACCTGTCGCAGCACCGAGGGGTAGGCCCGCAGCAGGTCGCCCGGGTCGGCGGCGACGTCTCCGCGCGTGAGTACCTCGAGTCCCTCGACCTCCGTCGCTCGCGTCAGCTCGCTCACCGGCGCGCCGGTGAGCGCGTCCATGAGACCGGGCCCGGGGCCGAGCCCCGTAACCTCGGCGAGGCGACCCCGGCGCAGGTCCCCGTCGATGAGGAGCGTCCGCCGGCCGGACTGCGCGAGCGTCGTCGCAACCCCTGCGGCGATGGTCGTCTTGCCATGATGCCCGTCGGGGCTCGTGATCACGATCGAGCGGAAGATCCCTTCCTCGAGCTGGAGGTTCGTCCTCACGTCGCGGAGTGCCTCGTGCATGCCTCGGAGCCTCGGATCCGAGCCGAGCGAGCCGAGCAGGTCGAGCTGTGGAACGACCGCCTCGAGCGGCACCTCCGCGTAGCACGGGACGCCGAGCAGGTCCTCGATGGCGTCCGCCGAGTCGACGCGGGCGCGGAAGCTCTCGCCGATCACCGCGGCCACGCAGCCGAGAAAGAACCCCAGGAGGCCGGCGACGAGAAGCGTCAGCGGGACGCGCGGAAACACCTGGGTGGCAGCCGACGGGCGATCGAGCTGCGTGAGCGTGAGCGTCGTGATCCCGAGGTCGCCCGACTCGGCTCGGTCGATCACCGCGTCTGTGATCGCCTGGACGCCCTCCTCGGCCTGCTCGGGGTCGGGATCCTTGACGCTGAAGCGCATCAGAGGCGTGCCGTCGACCGCCTCCACGGAGACCTCGCCGATCGGGAAGCCGGTGATCTGCTCGGCCTGGTCGCGGGTCGTGCGGCTCGTCGCCGCATCGGCGTAGATCGGCACGATCGAGTCCACCGTCTGGTACAGGAAGTAGTCCGGCTCGCCGCTCACGGGCTGGATCGCAACCGTCGTCGAGGACTCGTACTGCTCGGTCACGAGCTGCAGGACGCCGAAGGTGGCCACGAGGACGATCGCCGTGACCGAGAAGACCACGAGCTTCCAGCGCCAGAGAATCCGCATGAGCTCGGCCAGGTCCATGCCGTGGTGCGTACTCGACACGTTCTGAGTCATCGGCAGGGCAACGACGGTCGTTGAGACGGCGCTGCCACCGACCAAGAGTAACCGAACCCCTGGCCGATTCCGTCGATCGCGTTCGAATCGCCCTCGCGCCGGCCGCACGGTTCGCGACAATCGCGCCGTGACGACGACGCCGAGGCGCCGGATCCTGCTCGCCTCGCAGCCGCTTGACGCCGGCGTGCCTCGGCACGTGCTCGACCTCGTCGCCTGCCTCGAGCCCTCGAGGTTCGAGATCGCGGTCGCCTGCCCGACCGAGTCGACGCTCTGGCGCGGGCTCGAGGCGATGCCCTGGGTCGCACGCCACGCGCTAGGGGCCGAGCGAGCACCGTCGCCGGCCGACACGGTGTCGCTCAGCCGTCTGCTCCGGCTCGTGGCCGACGCCGACGTCGTGCACGGCCACTCCGCGAAGGCTGGATTTCTCGTGCGGCTCGCTGCCGCAGTGCGGGGACGAACGGCACGGTGCGTCTTCACGCCTCACGGTTGGTCGTTCTGGGCCGCGCAGGGAGCAGCGGCGCGCACCTACCTCGGGCTCGAGCGGCGTGCGGCGCGCTGGTGCCGCCGCATCGTCGCCGTCTCCGAGCACGAGCGCGATGCCGGCCTGACTGCCGGCGTCGGGCGCTTCGACCAGTATCGGGTGATCCGGAACGGCGTCGACCTCAGCCGGTTCGACGCAGTGCCCTCGCCCGTGGCCGGCCGGATCGTCATGCTCGCCCGGCTGGCGCCGCCGAAGCGCCACGACCTCGCTCTCCACGCGCTCCAGGTCGTCAGGCGGCGCGTGCCCGAGGCCGAGCTGTACCTGGTCGGTGACGGGCCCGGTAGGCCTGAGATCGAGCGCCTCGCGGCCGAGCTCGGCCTTCGCGACGCCGCGCGGCTGCTCGGCACGCGCTCGGACGTGCCGGAGCTGCTCGCGACCGCGCAGTGCGTGCTGCTCGCCAGCGACTACGAGGGCTGTCCCCTCTCGGTGCTCGAAGCGATGGCCGCGGGTGTGCCGGTCGTCGCGACCGCCGTCGGCGGCATCCCCGAGCTCGTCGCCGACGGCGAGACCGGGCTCCTTACGCCACGCGGCGACGCGCAGGCGCTCGCTCGGGCGCTCGAGACTGTCCTCGCCGATCGCGACCTCGCCATGCGGTTCGGCGCCGAGGGTCGAGCTCGAGCCCGGCGGGAGCTCGGAAGGGAACGGATGGGCGCCGAGGTCGTGGCGCTGTACGACGAGCTCCTCGCCTGACGTCGAGCACCTCCGGTCGACGCCAGTTCGAGTGATCGGCGTCCCTCGCCCTCGTGATTCGGGGCGGGGCTTCGCTCGGGCGAGTGATACCAACACAGGGATCGCTCGCACCGCTGCGCCCGCCGACGTCCAGTAGCGGGCCCCGCTCCCTCAGCCGAGAGCGGATCCCACCGGCGCTCGTTGCTATTGCGACACGACCTCGGAAACGCGTATACCCTGATGAAAAGCACCCATCCGACCCTGCGGCAGTGGAGTATGAAACACCTCCGCGCCGCCATGTCCGTCTCACTCGTTCTGCTCCTCCAGATAGTGCTGGGCGTGACGACGGCGGGGGCGTCGACCGTGGGAGCTCTGCGGATCTGCTCGAGTTGCGCGGCCGCGGGCGAGCTCTCGCGCTACGAGTACGTCGTCCTGCAGTCCGATCAGGCGTGGCGCATCCCGGGCCTGAAGGCGAAGAATCCGCGCCTCAAGGCGCTCGTCTACGTGAACGCGAGCGCAACCTACGCCTATGCGCAGGCGAACGGGGCGGACTGGGCCCACCTCCCCTCCGGTGTCGGATACGTGGACGCCACCGAGAACCATCCCGGCTGGTTCCTCCGAGACACGCAGGGCAATCGGATCGAGTACGCCGACTATGCAGACATGTGGATGATGGACTTCGGCAGCCGCGACTACCAGGAGGCCTGGCTCGCGAACGTGGTCCGAGAGGTGAAGGAGAACGGCTGGGACGGCGTGCTGATCGACGACGTCAACGCAAACCAGCGCCTCCATCTCGGGGGACGCACGCTCGAGCGGTACCCCACCGCCGCCGATCAGCAGCGGGCGATGAAGAGCTTCCTCGCCACCGTGGGCCCGGGGTTGACCTCGAAGGGCATCCTCGCGCTTCCGAACATCATGGTCGAGTGGCCCGACGGGCCCACGATCTGGAGTGACTGGATCCGATACACGTCGGGCGCATTCCAGGAGTACTGGACGAAGTGGGGCTCGGCTGCGAGCCTCCACTTCGCCGGCGCCGACTGGGACTACCGCCAGAGCTTCCTGGATCTCACGCAGCGGGCCGGGAAGATCTATCTCGCAATCACCTACGCGCCTGCTGGCGACATCCGCTCGATGACGTACGCCCGCGCGAGCTTCCTGCTCGACTGGAACGGCGGCAAGAGCGCGCTCCTCTTCGACCCCGGCCCGGTCGATCCCTGGAACGACGCCTGGACGATCGACCTCGGGGCGCCCGCGGGCGCCAAGGTCGCGGCAGGAGCCGCCTGGAAGCGCCAGTTCGCGGGCGGGATGGTGGTCGTGAATCCGTCGACGTCGTCGCAGACCGTGAGCCTCGGGGGCTCGTACGTCGCCGCTGACGGCTCGCGGCAGACGTCCGTGACCCTTGCCCCGGCGACCGCGGCCATCTTCCGCGGGGCCGGGCCCGGCACGACCGCGCCGCCGAGCGCGAGCCGGGCTCCGCGGGTCTCGATCACGAGCCCCGATCCCAACGCTCGGGTCGGGGGCGTCTTCACGGTCAGGGCGAGCGCGAGCAGCACGGGCGGTATCGGCCGGGTTGTCTTCCTGCTCGACGGCCGCTCCGTGTGTACGGTCACCGCGGCGCCGTATGCGTGTCCGATGCGGGCCTCGAGCGGCAGGCACACGATCTCGGCCGCGGCGTACGCGAGGAACGGACCGAGCGCGCGCGCCGCGATCCAGGTCCGGGTGTAGACGGCGGCCGGCGCTGCGCCGCTCCGTCAGCGCAGCACATCGTCGTAGAGCGTCTCGTCGTCGGCGACGCGCCGGAGCGTGGCGCGCTCGAGCGGCTCGCCCCCTCGCCTACGACCACGTGGGCATCGACGTGACGAATGAACGCATGTGGTCGTCAATCCCTCGACGGCCACTCGGAAGGTCCGTCTCGGCCGCGTACGTCGCTCCGGACGGCTCTACGGTCACGTCGGTGACGCTGGCGCCGGCCGCCGCGGCCGTGCCTCGCCGCGCGTGACCTCCTCGTAGAGCGCCTCGTACGCGTGCACCATGGCGTCGACGCCGAAGCGAGCGACCGCGCGTTCGCGGCCCTGCCGCCCCAGCCGCGCAGCCGTCTCCGGCTCCAGCGCCTCCCGAATCGCCTCCGCGAGCGCCTCGGCGTCGTCCGGTGGCACGAGCAGTCCCGTGTCTCCGTGGACCACCAGCTCTGGGATCCCACCGACGTTGCTCGCCACGACCGGGAGTTCGGCCAGCATTGCCTCTAGGATCGAGAGGCCGAAGGCCTCGAAGCGGGAGGGCAGCACGAAGACATCGAACGTCGCGAGGTAAGCGCGCGCGCAGTTCTCCCAGCCCGTGATCACGAGGCGCTCCATCACGCCTAGCTCGCGTGCGAGCCTCTCGAGCCGAGGCCGCGCCTCTCCGTCGCCGACGAGCACGGCGGTGACGTGGGGAAGCGCCGGAAGTGCACGCACGAGGACGTCGTACCCCTTCAGCTCGTCCAGCCGCCCGAGTGACCCCACGACGCGGCCGCTCGTTAGCCGCGGCATCGGCGGGAGGGACACGTCGGGCACGCCGCTGTAGATGACGCGCACCGAGCCAGGCAACAGCTCGGCGTACGACTCCACGAGGCGCGCCGCTCGCTCGCTCACCGCAACGTGCGCAGCCAGGCGACGGGAGACGACCCGCTTCAACCACCGTTGCACACGTTGGTCCGACGGCAGCGGGCAACGCTCCGTGGCAATTGCGTTCACGCCGGGCGTGAGGAGAGCAGCGAGAAGCGCGTATTGGCAGGTCCACGGCGTCCGAAGGCTTGCATGAAGGATGTGCGGCCGCAGCCGCGCGAGCACTCGGACGTGTGCGAGGATCGCGGTGACGTCCCATTTGTCACGGACGCTCGGGAGAAGCCAGGCGCTGGCGCCGGGGCGCGCATCTACGAGGAAGCGCACGACTGCGGCGTCAGTGCCGACTACAGCGACATCGACGTGCGATCCGAGGCGCTGAACGAGATGTCGGAGCGCATGTTCCGCGCCGCCCAGCGTAGTCGCGTCGGAGTAGGTAGCGACGCGCAGGCGTGGCAGCGCGCGTGGCTCGTCCCGCCCGGCCATGCTCTCAGCCGCCCATCATACGCGCGAGGACAGATCGCCAGGTAGTCCGCGTCGCGACGGGCGTGCCCGTCTCCCCCAGCGCCAAGCGGTTGTCTTCCCCTAGCGCGGGCATCGTCGAAGGTCGAACCGAGCGATGGCGCTACAGTCCATTCCCTGGACCCGGCCTCGACTCTCGCCGTCGTCTCGCCGCACCTGGACGACGCGGTCTTCTCCCTCGGCGCGCGTATTGCCGCGGCGTCGCGGGCTGGTCAGCAGGTGCGCATTGTCACAGTGCTCGCCGGAGATCCTGCCTCGCCGTATCCGTCCGCCAAGTGGGACCGAAGCTGCGGCTTCACAACGCTCCGGGCGGCCGTTGCGGCCCGCCGGACAGAGGATCGCCGCGCCTGCTCCATCGTGGGCGCCACGCCCGTCTGGCTCCCGTTCAACTACGGCGACTACCCGCGCGGCGCCGACGAGAAGACGATGCTGGCCGCTCTCCGCGACGCCGTTGCGGGGAGCGCCCTCGTGCTCGTCCCAGGCTACCCGCTCTCTCACGCGGACCACCGGTGGCTCGCGCGGCTCTGCCTCTCCCATGGTTTCCCCGCCGGCAGGATCGGGCTCTATGCCGAGCAACCCTATACGTGGTGGGCGTCGGGCGAGCCGAGCGGGATCCCGGAACCGATCGCGGATCTCCTGACGAGCCCGCTCAAGTGGGTGCGAGCGCAGCGCCGCACCGGCGACTCTCCTCAGGAAAGCTGCTGCATGCCTCGCTTACACCTCGCAAGCGCGGGGTCTCGGCCGCGTCCCGATCCTCCGCACGATCGCTTCGGACACCAAGCGCGGTGGAGAGGCGATCGCTTGGCTGCCGGGCCAGGCATGATCGCCGCGCGGCGGTCTCAGGGTCTCGACCGAGCTCTTCTCGAACCGGTGGCACGACGAAGAGTCGCGTGTCTGGACGGCGGCTCGCACCTCTCGAGACGACGTCGGCGTCCACGCCGAGCACGTCGACGGCGAACCGGCCGGCGAGTCCGGCCACAGGGTGCCCCATCACGGTCTCCGTCGAAGCCACCGCGTCGCCACAGAAGGCGATCCTCGTGACTGCTCCGGGAACCGGGGGCCGTCACCCTCCAGTCAGCTCCCCGTAGAGCTCGACGAGCGGCTCGGTCGCCACGGCCGGCGAGTAGCCGGCGAGGAAGGCCGCCCGGGCAGCGGCCCCCTGCTCTCGCCGGGCCGCCGGGTCGGAGAGCAGCTCGATCGCCGCCTCGGCGAGCGAGCGGTCGTCCTTCCGAATCGTGACACCGTCCACCGCGATCCCCTCGGCACCGAGAGGCGTGGTCACGACGGGCAGACCACAGGCAATCGACTCGAGCACCTTTACCTTCATCCCGCTCCCGCGCTCGAGCGGGTAGAGCAACGTCGACAGCCCGCGGAGGAAGGCCGGCGCGGACGGTACCTCGCCCACCACCGACACGCCCGGCGCGTCGACGGAGCGGAGCAGCTCGCTCGTACCCCGGCCCGCGACGAGGAGCCGAGCGTCGGGGACGGATTGCCGCACGAGCGGCCAGACGCGCTCCACGAGGCGCAGGACGGCCGCCCGCGTTGGGACCCACGAGGCCGTTCCGATGATGCCCGCCGTCGGCGGCCCCGCGAGCGACGCCTGCGCGTAGGCCGTGGGGTCGAGGCAGAGAGGCGCTTCGATCACGCGTGCCTGTGGCGCCCGCCGCCGCAGCTCCTCCGCCACGCGTGGCGAGCTTGCGACGAGACGCCGATGGCGGCGTGTCGCCGCACGCTCGGCAAGGGCGAACTCCACGAAGTGGCGGACCTCGCGCTCCCAGGGGCGCGGCCACCCCTGATCCTCGCGGATCAGGTAGTGCGCGTGGAGAAGCGCCGGAGTGGCGGTTCCGCGATCGCACCAGGCCGTCTCCGTCTCCTCCAGGTGGAGCACGTCAGCGTCGCGAGCAAGCTGGCGCACGCGCTCGCCGAACACGCCCCGGGAAAGCCAGCCACGCGGCCTCTGCAGGCGCTGTATGCGCCCGCCCCAGCCGGGCGGATCGGGAGGCACCCTCACCACCTCGACCGGCAGGTCGGGAGGCGGATCGTCGCTCGCGGCTCCGAGCTGGCGCGCCGCCAGCGCCGTCACCTCGAGCCCGTGTCCCTGCAGCCCGCGCAGGAGGCCGATGGCACAGCGCCCCGGCGCGCCGCCCTCCGGCAGTGGCGGCTGGGCGAGCACGACGAGAACACGCATCGGTCAGCGCAGGCGACGGTCAGAGCGCACGGGAACGTTGTACACGACGGCGGCGACGGCTCTTCGCGGTCAGCCCGGCTCGCGGGCGCCCCACAGCCTGCAGACCGCCGCCACCGGACCCCGCAGCCTCTCGCCGACGGCCTCCTCGAGCCAGCGCGCGTCGCCCGGAGACAGTATCCGCCCGACCCGCGCGAGCATGGTGAACAGGACGAGCCCCGCTGCCAGCCCGAGCACGAGCCCGCCCCAGCCGTCGAGCGCCGTCCCCACCAGCCAGGCCGCTGCGCCCCCGCCGCCCGACGCCACGGTCGCGGCGAGCAGCCTGCGAGGCTCTAGGCTGACCCCGCCGATCACCTTCAGGGCGTACGCGGTCACGAGCACCGCACCGGCCGCCTGCGAGCAGACGTTCGCGATGGCCGCCGCCTCGGCACCGCGGCCCGGGATCAAAGCTGCGTCCAGGCCCAGGTTGAGCGCGGCGGCCACCGCCTCCAGGCCGAGCGGCACGACGATGCGGCCGAGCCCGGTGAGGAGCGCCCCGCTCACATACATCGCGGCGACGAGCGGGAAGGCGAGGAGCAGGATGCGCAGCACACGCCCCGCCGCCTCGTAATCGTCTCCGTACGCGAGGCGGAGAAGGAGCGGGCCGAGGGACAACCCCGCGGCGGTCAGCGGCAGGCTCGTGAGTACGATCAGGCGCAGCGCGCGCCCGAAGCCCGAGCGGATGCGGTCGGTCGCTCCGCCCCCGTAGAGGGTGGCGAGCGCGGGCCCGAGGACGCCCGAGAGGGCGAGCGGGATCATCCCGAGCGCGGCGACCATGCCGAAGGAGATCGAGTAGAGCGCGATCTCCGTGTCCGTCGAGTAGCGCGCCAGGAAGAAGAGCTCGGACCGTCGCCAGACGACGAACGTGATCACCACGCCGACCGATGTGATCGCAGCGAAGCGAACCACCTCCCGCCGCAACTCGACCGGCCGCTCGATCGTCGCGGACACGTCCGAGAGCGCCCGCCTGGCCAGCGAGCTCGTCCAGACCAGGTTGCCCGCGGCGACTGCCGCTTCCACGGCGAACATGCCGGTGATCCCGCCCCCGGCCGCGAGGACGGCGATCGTGGCCGCGACGCTGATCGCCCCCGTCACGAGCCCCACCACGGAGGCGGCGCGCCAGCGCTGGAGGCCGATCAAGGCGGCGCTCGGCACGTTGTGCAGCATCGCCACGATCGTCGCGACCGCAGCCAGCAGCCAGGCCGCTTGCGGATCCGCGCCGGCCAGCGCCGCACCCGCGAGGATGGCCCCGCCGACGAGCGCGAGCGACCCCTGCACCTTCCACGCCCACCCGATCAGCCCGCGGACCCGCCCGGGCCGGGCACGGCCCATCGTCTCGCCCACGTAGCGAGCCACGGCGATCGTGAAGCCGCCGCCGACCACCATCGCCGTCGAGATGGCGACGAAGCTGATGAAGCTCTGCCGGCCGAGGCCCTCTGCGCCGAGGAACCGGGCCGCCGCCACGGACACCGCGACCGTGTAAAGCTGTGGCGCCGCCCGCGCGAGGAGGTACCACATACCGCCGCCGAGGACGCTGCGCCCCGTCGTGCGCGCGACCGCGTCCTCGCCGCCGAGGGGATCCGTCACGCCGCGGTCCTGTCCCGTGCTCCGCCGTCGCTCCGATGGCGGAGATCTCGACCCGGCCCGCACGCGCCGAGCCCGGCGGGAGCGTCGTCGTGATCTCGCCCCACCTCGACGATGCCGCGCTGTCCGTGGGCGCGACCATCCCGGCGACCGCGGCGAGCGGAGACCGGGTAATCGTGCTCACCGTCCTCGCGGGCCACCCCTCGAGCGTGCTCGCGGAGGAGTGGGACGCGTCCGCGGGCTTCGCGACGCACGCTGACGCCGTGCGGGCGCGGCCCCCGACAGACGAGGGCCCGACAGACTGCCGAACCGCCGGGCTGGGTTGTGATGGCTGAGATCGAGGCGAGGCGTGCTCGAGCTCGAGCACGCCGACCGCGTCTCACGAGCAATCGCCCGCCTGTCGTCTCGGCTGCCCTCCGGCTGATCCGCGATCTGTGATCCTCCCTAGGGATGCTCGACGGCGCCACTCGCGCCATCGTCGCAGACCGGCCTGCAGACGCCCGGTGGCCCTGTTTCCGGCGCCGGGACCATCGCTCGCGTGCGTATACTCGGCCGCCCGTGAGGAGGAGCAGACCCGCCGCCGACGTAGTGGTGGCTCGCATGCACGTCGTTCGCGCCGCCGTGGCAGTGCTCGGCCTCGTTGTCCTGCTGGCGCTCGGCGTCGTGCCCGCCGCGGCCGGGCCGGTCGCGGGCGACGCGCTCGAAGCTGCGGTTGCCGCCGGGATCAACGACGTCCGCGAGGCGAAGGGCACGCGCCCGATGACCCGAGCGGCAGGCCTCGAGCGCTCGTCGGAGGCCCACCTGCTGGCAATGGCGAGCGGCGGGTTCTTCAGCCACACGTCGCTGGACGGGACCTCGTTCGCCGAGCGCATCCGGGACTACTATCCGCGCAACGGCTCGAGGCGCTACGCCGTCGGCGAGACGCTCTACTGGTCAGCCCGCCCGGTGACCGCCGCGGCGGTGGTCGACTGGTGGCTCGCCTCCGGCTCCCATCGCGCCACCCTGCTCGCGGGCCGTTTCGGCCATATCGGCGTGGCCGCGTTCGACGTGCCGGGCGCGCCCGGCGTCTTCGGCGGCCACGACGTCACGATCGTGGTCGTGGACTACGGCGGACGGTAGAGCCTCGCCTAGGCTCGGATCACGACCGGCGTCCCCGCCGACGTCCGCTCGTAGAGGCGCTCGAGATCGTCGTTCGAGAGGCGGAGGCATCCGTTCGAGGCCGCCTGCCCGATCGAAGCAGGATTGTTGGTGCCGTGGATCGCGATGGGCCCGCCCTGCGCCCAGTGGATCAGGACGGGTGAGTACGCGCTGATGCCGAGCGCGGCGGGGCCCCAGGGCCCACTCGGGTCAGGAGCCACGAGGCGCTGGTTCACGTAGTAGCGGCCGGTCGGCGTAGGCGTCGAATCCGAGCCGATTGCGGTCGTGAGCGTCCAGACGAGCCTTCCATCCCTGAGAAAGTCGAGACGGCGCTCCGAGAGGTCCACCTCGATCCGCGTTCGTACGCGGTTCAGCTCCACCTTTCCCGCTCGCACGTAGCCCTGCGCGCCGTTCGGCCGGATGGGAAGCTGAACGCGGTACCAGATCGGCTCACAGCGCTTGTTCCGCACCACCGCGAGGACGCCGAAGACGGTCGGGTAGCCGTTCACGTTCAGGCGCTCGAAGACCTCGACGGATCGACCCCCGGGCTTCGCGAAGGCGGTCGTGCGCCCGCGCGCGACACCCGCGAAGGCGACCTGCCGGCCGCCCAGCCGCTCCTCGACGCCATTCGCGCAAGCGGGGGCCGAAGGCGGCGGCAGGTCGGCGCGCACGAGCCCCGTGGCCAGCTCCGCGACCGGATCGACCGGCGGCGGCGCGCCGGCGGGAGGCGTCGGGAAGGCGAAGAGCGCCGGCGCAGGCCGCTCCTGCTCCGCCGCGCCGCAGCCCGCCAGCAAACCGGCCACGAGGAGCACGACGGCTATCCGGCGCATCGATCAGATCGTACGCACACCAGCAGCGCGTGTCATGCCTCGCGGCCGGCCGGGTACACCCGTCCCTCGAACGAGTGCGGCGTGCTTGGGTACTGCACCCTGCGAAGCCGATGCGTGATCCATGCGGTTCCGGCGTATGCGGTCTTCTCGCCTGCTGGCCCTCGTGGTCGCGCTGACGTGCCTGTCCTCCGCGCTGGGCGTGGCGCCGGTCACGGCGGAGCCGAGGGAGGCGGCGCGCGGGCCGCTGACCGCGCAGGACACGCTTGAACGGACGCTCCTTGCCGCGATCAACGCCGAGCGGCAGCAGCGGGGCCTGAAGCCGCTGCGACCCTCGCGTGACCTCGCGCGGGCGGCCGACGCGCACGCCCGCGCCATGGGCACGAACGGCTTCTTCGCGCACGAGTCCCGGGACGGGAGCTCGGCGTCGACTCGGATCCGCCGCTACTACCGAGTCGAGGGCTACAGGCGCTGGCTCACGGGCGAGACGCTGCTCTGGCAGTCACCCGGCGTCGGTGCCTCCGACGCGGTCGCGCTCTGGCTCGCCAGCCCGCCACACCGCAAGATCCTCCTCGCCGGCGAGTTCCGGGACATCGGAATCGGCGCCGTTGGCGTGACGCGGGCGCCGGGAGCCTTCGGCGGCCGGAATGTCACGATCGTGGTCGCCGACTTCGGCGTTCGCTCCTGACCTGCCGGGTCGCTAGGGTGGACGCGATGGAGGGCAGGAGCCACGCCGTTCCACGCCGCCGGTGAGCCGGCAGGCTGCGGCCGCCGTGCGCCCGTTCGACAGCCCGGTCTACGGCCGACCCGGAACGGGCCGCGCCGGACCTGACCGGCGGTGACCTGGCAGCTCACCCTCGCCGGGCTCCTGATCGGCGCGCTCGTCGGGCTGACCGGCATGGGCGGCGGGTCGCTGATGACACCCGTGCTCGTGCTCGGCTTCGGCTTCAGCCCGGCCTACGCGATCGGCACGGACATCCTCCACGGTGCCATCTTCAAATCAGTCGGAGCGGTGCGCCAGCGCACCCTTGGACACGTCAAGGCACGGCTCTCGGGCTGGATGTTCCTCGGCAGCGCCCCGATGTCGCTCGCCGGCGTGGCCCTCGCCACGTGGATCGAGCACAACTACGGCGGCGACGTCGAGGCGCTCGGAGGCAAGGTGCTCGGAATCGCTCTCCTTGCCGGCGGGATCGGACTCGTCGCGAAGAGCTTCGTGGCGCCACGGACCGGCGAGGAGCTCAAGCACCTCTCGAACCGTGACCGGATCGTCGCCTTCGCGATCGGGTTCTTCGGCGGCTTCATCGTCGGCCTCACCTCGGTCGGCAGCGGCGTCTTCTTCGCGCTCACGATGCTGCTCGCCTTCCCGCTCCGCTCGGCCAAGGTGGTGGGTACCGACATCTTCCACGCCGCGGCGCTGCTGTGGGTCGCGGGCATCGGGCACTTCGTCGCCGGCAACGTCGACCTCCGCGCCGTCGGGTGGCTCCTGATTGGTTCCGTTCCCGGCATCCTCATCGGAAGCCAGTTCACGGTCAAGCTGCCGGAGCGGGCCTTCCGCGGGCTGCTCGCGACCGTGCTCGTCGTGGTCGGCCTCCGTCTGCTCGAGGTTCCCGGGAGCTCGATCATCGTGATAGTCGCCCTGAGCACCGTCGCTCTCTGGCTCTGCTTGTGGATGCCCGCCCGGGCGTTCGTGCGCCGGCGAGAGGAACGTCGCGTGCTCGCAGGGGCCGGCCCGGAGCCGGGCGGCTAGCCCGGCCCTTATGCTCTAATGCAAGACTTGACCCCGGGCTGAGTCCCGTGCGCAGAAGGCTCGCGGGCTAAGCGCTCCTCATATGTCGCGGCCTGTCGCGGTGCCCCGGTGGCCCGCCGGAGACAGATCGGACGCGAGCTGTCCCTCGGCCATGCGCCACGTCGCGTCGGCGACCCGGCAGATCTCCTCCTCGTGGGTCGCGATCACGCAGCACGTCCCCGACTCCGCCACCCGTCGCAGCAGTGTGAGGACCGCGGCGCGCAGGCGGCTGTCCTGATGAGCCGTCGGCTCGTCGGCGAGCAGCACGGCGGGAGCGAGGGCGAGAGCACGCGCGAGCGCGGTCCGCTGCTGCTGGCCGACCGAGATCTCCTGCGGCAGGCGATCCGCGAGCTCGTCCAGCTCGAGGTCGGCCAGAATCGAGTCGATCCAGGCGCGGCGCTCGGCAAGGGAGCCGGCGAGCCGCGCCGGATATTCGACGTTCCCGCGGACGCTCAGCTCCTCCATGAGCCCGAACTTCTGCGGGAGCACGGCGAGCGTGTCCCAGCCCAGGCGGGCGGGGTCGGACTGCATGAGGCCGGCCACGGAGTAGGAGAGGTCGCCCGCATCGGGTCGTTGCCAGCCTGCCAGGATGTTCAGAAGCGTCGACTTGCCGGATCCCGAGCGGCCCACGAGCGCGACCAGCTCGCCGGAACGAAGCTCGACGCTGACGCCCATGACGGCGTGGACGATCTCCTCCCCGCGCCGGTAGGACTTGCTGATGCCGTGGGCGCGTGCGATCGCCTCTCTGCCCATCCTCGCGGCGACTGCCCCGCGGGGCATCGTCTCGGCGGGGCTTCCGCCGTCGGCGACCAATCGGCCGCGCTCGAGCAGCAGGACCTCGTCCGAGACGTCCGTGACGTTCCTGTCGTGCGTGGCGAGGACGAACGCAACGCCGCGATCCGCATGGAACCGCATGGCCGAGAGCAGATCGAGCGCCGAGTGCTCGTCGAGCTCGGCGGTCGGCTCGTCTGCGAGAATCAATGGCGTTCCGCGCAGCAACGCGAGGGCGAACGCCGCGCGCGCCTGCTCGCCGCCCGAGAGAGCCTGCGGCAGGTCCGCGAGCTTGTGCCCGATGCCGAACTGCTCGAAGACCTCCAGGTGAGGATGACCGGGCTCATGCGCTCCCGGGCCCTGGACGAGGCTCGCGTGCTCGGCCAGCGTCAGGTGCGGGATGAAGTTGTCGCCGGGACGCTGGAAGACGTACGTCATCGAGTGCCGGCGCACGTACCGCATCCGGCGCTGCGCGACTCCGACCAGATGGCGCCCCTGGACGACCACGTCCCCGTGCGTAGCCCGGTCGAGGCCCGCCAGCAGCCTCAGCAGCGTCGACTTGCCGCTCCCGGACGGGCCGACGACGGCGGTGACCGCGCCCGGGGCGAACTCGGCATCGACGCCCACCAGCGCCTCGACCTGGCCGGTCGAGGTCACGTACGTCTTCCAGACGTCGGCGCAGATCGCGGCGGGCTCACTCGCCAAGGCGCATCACCTCGGCGAAGTCGGTACGCGCCGCCGTCCGGCTCGCGAGCGCCCCACCGAGAGCGGCCACGACCACCAGCACGAGAACCGCGATCCAGGCGAGGTGGAACGGCGCCTCGAAGAGCGGCCCGGGCGGGAAGGTGGCGAGCGGGTCGACCTTCGTGGCGACGAAGCGGGCGGCGGTGACCGACGTGGCGACGGCGACGAGGGTCGCGACGAGGAGGATGGCCCCGAGCTCGAGCGACAGCGCGAGCGCCTGGGACGCCTGGCCGAGACCCATCCGCCTGGACAGCGCCGCGGCGACGACGGTACGTCGCTGGCGCGCCTGGAGGTAGAGGACGAGCCCGACGACCGCGAGCAGGCCGGCGGCGATGCCGAGCGCGCGCAGGTAGGAGAACGTCCTCGTCTCGGCGGCGACGTCCGAGTCGGCCAGGAACGTCTCGGTCGTCTGGATGTAGTACGGGCTCAGCGGAGACGTTCGTAACGCCTCCGCGACCTCGGCCGGCGGGCCCTTCCCCCAGACGAGCGTCGCCGCCGCCGGCTGCCGCAGGGGATTGCCGATGCCGGCCTCCTCGGCCGCGCGCTCGAGCGCCTCGTAGGACGTGACGACGAGAGGCCGGGTGGAGCCCATGCCGGGAAAGGCCTCCACCTCCGCCACGTGCCGCACGGGAACGAGCGCTCCGTCGACGTAGAGCGGGCGCGAAGCAAGCGCGCCGGCGGCGACGATCACGGGCATGCCCTGCTCGGAGGAGGCGCCGAGCCGCTCGACGAGCTCCTCGAGCGGCCGCCCCCAGCTCGGCTCCCACGAGACCACCTGCGGGATCGTTCCGGGATCGACGGCCATCAGGTCCACCTTCGGGCCGTCGAATCCCCCGACCGAGGCGGCGGCGTAGCGGATCGTCACCTTCGTGAGCGGGAACGGAAATCGCTCCGGAAGGCTGTCCAAGTAGTCGATCGTGCCCTCCGCGTCGCCTCCCTTCGCCACGAGCGCCTTCGCCTCCACCGAGCGGTCGAGCGTCGCCACCAGGGTCTGCGCGTAGAAGAACGCGCCGAGCGCCACGGCGCACCCGCAGAGGAGGACGACCGCAAGGCCCCTCGACACGGCCAGCCGGCGCAGCGCCAGGTAGACGGGCGGCGCCATGGTTCGCTCACGAGTGCCGACGCGGCGCAGCACCGTCCGCATGAGCCGCCCGGCCAGACCGGCAACACCGGCCGTCACGAGCAGCGGGAAGAGGAAGACGGCAACGGTCGGGTGGGCGACCCCCGAGGAGCCGCCCTCGACGAGCCCGCCGCCCCCGCGCAGGTCGAGGAAGAAGTAGGCGGCGAGGCCGAGGGGCACGATCTCCCACGGGATCCACCCGAGCGAGGCGCCACGCCTTCGGCCCGAGTCGAACTGACGGGAGAACGAGATGCCGGCCGCGAGCGCGAGGAGGGCAAGTGCCACCGCGAAGCCGAGCCCTACGGCGACCCCGGCTGACTGCAGCCCGTCGCGGTCGATCGCGCCGCGCGGTTCGAAGGCGTTTACGAGAAGGAAAGCGAGCGCGAGCCCAGCCGCCGTCCCGAGCAGCATCGGAGCCAGCGACTCGAGCGCCGTTCGTCCGGCGAACCACGCCGGGGCTCTGCCCTGGGCGAAGAGCAGCCGGGCCTCGACCCGCCGGCGGGCGACGAGGAAGACGCCCGCAGCCGCGGCGGCGGCGAGAGCGACGAGCATCCCGGCCGTCGCGAGCAGCCGCGCGGGTGGAGAGACCGCGTCGATGTTCTCGTCCGCGAGCGTGATCGCGACCGAGAGCGAGCTCTTCAACGTGCACTGTGCCTGTCCCGCGGTTCCGGAGCCGCGGCAGCCGAGCGCCCGCCACGGATCGGACTGTCCGCTAGCGAGACCCGCCTCAAGCGCTTCGAACCGCCGGTCGAGCGCCCTGGCCTCGTCGAGCGTCAGGTCGCGCCGCTCGAGAGGGTACTCCCAGCGATATGCGATCGGGTCGCCGCCAAGCACCCGTCGGAGGGCGACGACCTGCTCCGGGCTCGCGAGCACGAACGACGGAGGCGTCGGAGCGTCTGGGTCCTCCGGGTAGATGTCGCCGACGAGGTTGGTCCAGTACGCGGTCTGCGCCTCGTCGGCGAGGGCGCGGTAGACGCCGTCGACCGGAACCTCGGCCGTGCGGGCCTCGCCGCCCGGCTCCTGCTCCGCTTCGAGGACGAGCACGTCACCCGGGCCGAGGTCGAGCACCTGAGCGACCGAGTCGGCGATCCAGACGCCCTCGCCGTCCCGCCCGGCCAGCCTCATGACGTGCCCGAGCGCGCCGGTCCGCGCCATCAGCCGGACGCTGACGGGCTCCGGCGCCGGAGCCCCGGCCCGCCGGACGGTGATCGGAACGGTCATGATCGTGCCCACGGGATCGTCGAGGAAGGGAAGCTGCGACACCGTCGTCCGCAGGGCTCGATCGTCCGGGGTGACCGCGGCGGCGAGCTCGTCGTCTCGCCTGACCTCGAGGCCTGCACCGAACACGTTGATCTCGTCCAGCTTGCTCGAGAGGGCCGCGCTGCCCGCCGCGGTGGTGAAGAGGGGCGCAGAGGCCGCCGCCAGGGCCACGAGGAGCGACGCCGCCGCGATGGCGCCGAACGCCGCCGGGTGGCGGAGCAGCGCCAGCGGTGCTTTCAGCCAGAAGTGGCCCATCCGGCCCGCAACCCTGCGGTCTCGCGCGTCCACACGTCTCTCCAGTTCAGACGACCGCGACCGGTCGCGTCAAGTCGCTACCCGTGCGAAAACCTCGTGTCGATCACGTTCGCGGGATCCGGAGACCGCCCGCGTGCTCCCAGTAGCGCCGCTCGCGTCGCTCGAGGACGGCCCGCTCGTGCGCCGACAGGTTCCCGCGTGCCGCCGCCTTGTCGAGCGTCTGCACGATGCCGCGCAGATGGCCGGCGAGATCCACCGACTGGCTCGCCTCGTGCACCCGATAGCGTGATGGCGGCGCATCGGCGAGCCCGACCCGGGATCCGTCGAGGACGAGCCGCAGCCAGAGCTCCCCAGTCGCTGACCCACGGAAACGACGGATCGAACCCGCCGGCGGCGAAGGTCGTCCGGCGCACGGCCGTGTGCGGGCGCCGCTCGGTCAACGGGATGCCCCGGGCTTCCACAACGGCTCGTCGCGACCCTCGACAGCGTTTGCCGCTCTGGCGAGGATGAACAGGAGGTCGGAGAGGCGGTTCAGGTACCGGAGCGCCTCGGGATTCACGGCCGCCTGTCCGGCCAGCCCCACGGCCAGGCGCTCCGCCCGCCGGCAGACCGTTCGCGCCACGTGGAGGCGTGCCGCCACCTCCGTACCGCCCGGGAGCACGAAGCTGCGCAGCGGCTCGAGGCGCTCGTTGACGAGGTCGCAGAGCTCCTCCAGCGAGCGCACCTGCCCTGCGTCGACACGGAGCCGTTCCTTTGTGTCGTCGAGCGGGACGGAGAGGTCGGCACCCAGGTCGAAGAGCTCGTTCTGGATGCGCTCGAGCCAGCCGCGGAGCTCGTCCGGAGGACCCGCCGCGAGGACGAGGCCGAGCGCGGAGTTGAGCTCGTCGACGGTTCCGTACGTCTCGATCCGCGGATCCGTCTTGGACACGCGGCCTCCGCCGCCGAGGCTTGTCTCCCCCGCGTCGCCTCCCCCGGTGTAGATCCGCGTCAGGCGGACCGGCTCATCGCGTTTGCGGCTCGGCATCACGCGTACTCGAAGAAGCCTCTGCCGCTCTTGCGGCCCAGCCGGCCGGCGGCGACGTACTGGCGCAGAAGCGGGCATGGCGCGTACTTCGGGTTTCCGAGCCCGTCGTGCAGCACTTCCATGATCGCCACGCACGTGTCGAGGCCAATCAGATCGGCGAGCGCCAGCGGGCCCAGCGGATGGTTGAGGCCGAGGCGGGCGATCGTGTCGATCGACTCGGCGTCCGCAACGCCTTCCATGAGCGTGTACGCCGCCTCGTTGAGCAGGGGCATGAGGATGCGGTTCGCGACGAAGCCCGGGTAGTCGCGCGCCTCCGCGGGCGTCTTGTCGAGCTCGCGGGCGAGCCCGATGACGGCCTCGGCCGTCTCGTCCGAGGTCTCGAGCCCGCGGATCACCTCGACGAGGCCCATCAGCGGGACCGGGTTGAAGAAGTGCATCCCGATCACTCGGTCCGGTCTGGCTGTCGCTGCGCCGAGCTGCGTGATCGAGATCGAGGACGTGTTCGAGGCGAGGATGGCCCCGGCCGGCAGCAGACGGTCGGCGCGACGGAAGAGCTCTTCCTTCGCCGCCGGTTCCTCCACGATGGCCTCGATCAGGAGGTCGGCGGGAGCGAGGTCCTCGCCCACCTCCACTCGAGCGAGCACCTCGTCGGGTCGGTGCGGCGCTCCTTTCGCGGCCAACTTCTCGAGGCTCGCCGACATCCGCTCGAGCGCCCGGTCGGCAGCGCCGGGTACCTCGTCGAGCAAGGTGACCTGGCGGCCGGAGGCAGCGAGCACCTGGGCGATCCCACCGCCCATCTGGCCCACGCCCACGACCAGGACGTGAGGAAACCGCATGTTCCAAGCCTACTCGGCGCGGCCGCGGGAACCGTGCCGAAGCGTCTTGCTACGGCCCTGGTCGCCCGGTGGCTGTCACGGCCGGCACCGGCACCGCCTCGATGGCGTTGACGACAGGGCTCGGCAGCACCGTCAGTTCGGTGAGACGCGCGCCGGGCGGGGATGCCTCGACGACGAGCGACCCGGCCACGGCGAGCAACCGGTCGCCGGCAAGCGTCGCATCAGACGCGGCGAGCAGCTCGCCGCGGGCCATGATCCGCAGCGCCGGGTTGTAGACGCGGATGCGATCGAAGCTGCGCACGGGCGCGAAGACCACGCGTTTCGGAGAGAGCCAGAGCATCTCGCCGGCCACGTACGGCTCTCCCAGTGGGGCCGTGCGAACGCGGCCGGTCGTCAGGTTGGCGACGACGGCGCGGGACGGCGCGTCGCCGCTCTCCGGCGAGCTGAAGGCGACGCCGGCGAGGTAGCGCCCGTCCGGGCTCGGCGAGAGCGGCCCGACGAAGGGCGGCAGCTTCGCGAGCAGCGTCTCCCGACCGGTCGCCAGTGAAACGGCGACCGCGCGCGTCCCCTTCGCACCCTTGCAGAGGTAGGCGCGCCGGGAGTCGAACGACGCGGACCATGCGCTCCCACGCCAGACGACGTCGGAGGCTCCGGCCGTGAGACGCAGCACCCGATCGGGGCGTGAACCGTCGGCGAGATCGCCCGCGAACACAACCGCCGCCGCACCGGAGCGGTCGAGGCAGCGGATGGACTCCGGGTAGCTGTTCGCGAAGTCCCGCGGCAGGCCCAGGCGGCCGGCGATCGCCATGCGTCGCGAGGTCGCGCACGTCGACCGCGTAGCCGCCGCCCTCCTCGAACGGAAGACCGACGATCTCGACCGCGTGCTCCGAGCCCGGGCAGACCGAGAGCGCGAGCACGTCGCCGTCACCGGCGCCGTAGGCGAGCACACGGCCCCGGTCGTCGAGCGCCACCGTACGCACGTCGCCGAAGCTGCCGCCGACGAGCACCGCGACGGGGCCCGAGCCCGTCGGCGCCGGCAGCGGCGCCGCGGCCGCGAGGAGCTCGTCCGGATCGATCTGCTGACAGAGAGTCGAGGTCCACGTCTCGCCCTCGCGATCGAGGAACAGCCCGACGCGCTGGCCCAGGGCGATCTCGAGGCCGCACGTCGCGCCGTCGCGCTGGCTCCTGATCTGGACCGTCGTGCCAAGCGAGCCCTTGACGGCGTGGTCGACGCTGAAGGTGTGCAGCGCCTCCTCCCCCTCGACGACGCGCTCGACCAGCGTGCCGGTGAAAGCGCCGGCGGATCGCTCCAGCATGTCCCGAGGGTCGCCGACGAGGCACGAGCAGGCCAGGGCTTCACCGGCAAGCACCAGGGTTGTCGCGAGAGCGGCAAGGACGAGCGCGATGCGTGTCATGGGCGTTCGACGACCGCCGTGCTCGGATTGTTCCAGCGTCCGGCGGGCCCCGGCTACCGCTCCAGCAGAACAGCGTCCCCCTGGCCGCCGCCGGAGCAGATCGCGGCCAGGCCCACGCCGCCTCCCAGGCGACGCAGCTCGTGGGACAGGGTCGTGAGCAGCCGGGCGCCCGAGGCGCCGATCGGGTGGCCGAGGGCAACGGCGCCGCCGTGGACGTTGACCCTGTCCGGATCCGCGCCGAGCATGCGCGTCGAGTGGATCGCAACGGAGCAGAACGCCTCGTTGATCTCGATCCGCGCTACGTCCTCGATCTGCTTGCCGGCGTGGTCGAGCGCCTTCTGGCCCGCGAGCGCCGGCGCCCTGGCGAGCAGCGGAAAGTCGTTCGCCGCATACCCCGTGGACACGATCGTGACGAGCCGCTCGAGCCCGCGCCGCCGCGCGTAATCCTCGCTCGCCACCACGAGCGCCGAAGCGCCGTCGTTGAGGCCGGGAGCGTTGCCGACCGTCGTCGTGCCGTCCGGGTCCATGACGGGCGGAAGCCGTGAGAGCTTCTCGAGGGACGTGTCGCGGCGCGGCGCCTCGTCGTACTCGAGGCCGTCCATGGCGATGATCTCCTCGCTCAGGATCCCGGTATCCGTCGCCGCGATCGCGCGCTCGTGCGAGCGCAGCGCCCAGACGTCCTGAGCCTCGCGGTCGATTCCGAGCTCCCTCGAGCCCTTCGAGGCCTGCTGGATCATGTGGCAACCGTCGAACGTCGACGTCAGCCCGTCGAAGACGGCGTGGTCGACGATCTCGCCGTCCCCGAGCCGGTAGCCGAACCGAGCCTTCGGCAGCAGGTACGGCGCGTTCGACATCGACTCCATGCCCCCGGCCACGACCACCTCGAGGTCGCCGGCGCGGATCATCTGATCGGCGATCGTGACGGCCCGCATCCCCGAGGCGCAGACCTTGTTGATCGTGTCCGAGGAGATCTCCTCGGAAAGCCCCGCCGCGATCTGCGCCTGCCGCGACGGGATCTGGCCGACGCCCGCCTGGAGCACCTGCCCGAAGACCACATAGTCGACGTCCTGGTCAGGAACTCCGGAGCGTTCCAGCGCGGCGCGAATCGCGCGCGCCCCGAGCTCGACGGCGCTGAAGCGCGCGAGCGCACCGGCGAATTTGCCGAACGGCGTGCGCGCCGCTCCGAGAATCACGCTCCGGGCCACAGCGGCAATGTAGCGCCGACGGGTGCGGCCGGGCCGCGACGCAGGATCCCCGATTCGGGGGAGCCCCGGATCGTCCAAAACGGTCTTGTTCCGTCGCGGCGCTTTCGCGAGTCTCGGAGCCCACCCGTGCATACGTGTGCGCATGCCCTCACCAGGATCGTCGCCGTCGCCGCAGCGGCGCTCGTCGCCGCGCTCCTCGCGGCACCGGTGCTCGCCCGCGAGCAGCCGCCCGCTCCGACGCTCCGCGCGGCGGCGCCCTCCATCGCCGAGTCGGTGCGGGCGCGCATCAACGGCGATCAGGCGGGACCATGGCCTGAGCGGGCTGCGGACGGCGCCTGCCCTCGCTCGCAGCGCCGGCGCACATGCCCGGTCGATGGCGAGCACGGGCTTTTTCGGCCACGACTCGAGCGACGGCGCCTCCGCCTCGGATCGCATACGCCGCTACTACCCGGGCTCGGTGGTCGGCGAGACGCTGCTCTGGAGGTCCCCCGGCCTGACGGCGCAGCAGGTCGTGACGCTGTGGCTGGGAAGCCCACCCCACCGCCGCGTGCTCCTCCACCCGGCCTTTCGCGACCTCGGCATGGGCGTCGTCCGCGCCTCGGCCGCCCCCGGTGCGTTCGGCGGCCTCGACGTGACCATCGTCGTCGCCGACTTCGGCGCCCCCTGATCTGCTGTCCTCGGGTTGACGCCCCGGGTGGCGTCCCGTACTCTGGCGGCCAGATGACGACTCTCGTCGTGACGTGGTGGGGCTGGTGCCGCGAGCGGGGCGGGAGCGTCGCCTAGTTCGAGACGACGCGAACCCGAGCCCGCTCGAAGACCTCCGCCCCCGGGGGTCTTTTTGTCTGTGCCGAGAGCGACCTATCCGTGCTGAAGACCGCCACCCACATCCCGACCGACCTGATCACCCCGCTCGGGGCGTACCTGCGCCTGCGCGGCGACGAGCCGAGCTTTCTGCTCGAGTCGGTCGAGCAGGGACGCCTCGGCCGCTACAGCCTCCTCGGCTCGGGCGCCCGGCTGCTCGCGTTCGAGGACGCCGAGCGCGCGGTCGAGGGAGGGGCACCGGTGGTGGGCTACCTCGGCTACGACCATGTCGCGAGGCTGGAGCCGACCGTTCGGCTGCCCGCGGACGGGCCCGACTTCCCGGAGAGCCTCTTCGTCGTCGCGCACACGCTCGTCCGCTTCGACCACCTGGCCGGGGTCGCGGAGGTGCTCGCCGGCGACGTCGACGAGATCGCAGCACGGCTTGCAGGCCCGCTGGAGGAGCCCCGCGCGGGCAGCGGGCACGCGGGCGGCCCGATCCGGCGCTTCCTCTCGCGGGAGGCCTACGAGCGGGCCGTCCTCACGGCCAAGGAGCACATCCGCGCCGGCGACGCCTTCCAGATCGTTCTCTCGCAACGGGCGGAGCGGCCCACGTCGGCGACGCCCGTGGCGATCTACCGGGCACTGCGGCGGGTCAATCCCTCGCCCTACCTCTTCCTGCTCGAGCTCGGCGACCTGTCGCTGATCGGCTCCTCTCCGGAGACGCTCGTGAAGCTCGAGGGGGCTCGCGCCAGCGTGAACCCGATCGCCGGCACGACGAAGCCCGGCGAGGGCGACGAGGAGCGTCTGCTCGCCTCGGAGAAGGATCGCGCCGAGCACGTCATGCTCGTGGACCTCGGTCGCAACGACCTGTCCAGGGTGTGCCGGCCGGGCACCGTCCGCGTCGAGCGCTTCCTCGTCGCCGAGCGCTACTCGCACGTCAGCCACCTCGTCTCCGAGGTGGCGGGCGTGCTCAGGCCGGGCGTCTCGCCCTTCGACCTGCTCCGCGCCACGTTCCCGGCGGGCACCGTCTCCGGAGCGCCGAAGATACGGGCGATGCAGATCATCTCGGAGCTCGAGGGCTACCGGCGCGGTCCCTACGCGGGAGCCGTGGGGTACGCGCTCCCGGCCGGCGGCTCGTTCGACACCTGCATCGGCATACGCACGGTCGTCCTCTCGGATGGAGTCGCCCATCTACAGGCCGGAGCCGGCGTCGTGGCCGACTCCGATCCAACCGCCGAGAACCAGGAGTGCCTCAACAAGCTGCGCGCGATCGAGACCGCGATCGACCTCGCGGAGGCAGGCGCGTGAACGCACCCGGCTCGCGCGTGTTGCTGATCGACAACTACGACAGCTTCACGTACAACCTGGCGCACCTGCTCGAGGAGCTCGGGGCCGATGTCACGGTCCTCCGCAACGACGCGATCGACGCGAGCGGCGCCGAGGGCCTCGCGCCCACGCATCTCGTCATCTCGCCCGGGCCGGGGCGTCCTGCCGACGCGGGCGCCAGCGTCGAGATCGTGCGGCGGATCGGCCCGCGGGTTCCCACGCTCGGCGTCTGTCTCGGCCACCAGGCGATCGTCGAGGCCTACGGCGGCGAGGTCGGGCCTGCCCGGCTCCTCGTCCACGGCAAGGCGAGTCGGATCGAGCACGACGGCCAGGGTCTGTTCCGAGGCCTCCCGAGCCCGCTCGAGGGCGGCCGCTACCACTCCCTGGCCGCGACACGCGTGCCCGACTCGCTGGAGGTGTGCGCGACGACCGAGGACGGCGAGGTCATGGCGGTACGGCACCGCGAGCACCCCGTCGTCGGCATCCAGTTCCATCCGGAATCGGTGCTGACGCCGCTCGGCCCGGAGATCGGCCGGCGCTTCCTGGAAGGCGAGCGATGATCCAGCTCGCGCTCGCGCGCCTCCTCGACGGCCGCGACCTGACCCGGTCGGAGGCGAGGGCCGTCATGGACCAGATCATGGACGGCGAGGCGACGGCGGCCCAGATGGGCGCGTTCCTCGTCGCGCTCCGCATCAAGGGCGAGACCCCGGACGAGATCGCAGGCTGCGCCGAGGCGATGCGCTCTCACGTGCTCGCCGTGCAGCCGCAGCGGGACGATCTCGTCGACACCGCGGGCACGGGGGGAGACGGCGCGCACACGTTCAACATCTCGACCGCGGCCGCGCTCGTCGCCGCCGCAGCCGGCGCCGGAGTCGCGAAGCACGGCAACCGCTCGGTGTCGTCAGCGTCCGGCTCGGCGGACGTCCTCGAGGCGCTCGGATTCGAGCTCGAGCTGCCGGCGGAGCGCATCGAGCACTCGATCGACGAGCTCGGCTTCGGGTTTCTGTTCGCTCCCCTCCACCACCCCGCCATGCGCCATGCGGCCTCCGTCCGTCGCGAGCTCGCGACGCGGACGGTGTTCAACGTGCTCGGGCCGCTGACGAACCCGGCCGGGGCTCGCACGCAGGTCGTGGGGGTCTACGCGCCCGAGCTCGCGGCGACTCTCGCGCAGGTTCTTCTCCAGCTCGGCGCCGAGCGCGCCTTCGTCGTCCACGGCGCCGACGGCATCGACGAGCTCTCCCCGACGGGGCCGAACCTCGTCTGGGAGGTGGTGGGCGGAGAGGCTCGTGAGCGGCTCATCGACCCGCTGGAGCTCGGGATCCCGCGCTGCGCTCCGTCCGACCTCGCGGGCGGCTCTCCGGAGGCCAACGCGGCCACGATTCGAGAGATCTTCACCGGCGCCGACGGCCCGAGGCGACACGCGGTGCTGCTGAACGGAGCCGCCGCGATCGCCGCGGCCGGGCGCGCGGACGACTTGCGCGACGGGCTCGCCCTGGCCGCCGAGGCGGTCGACTCGGGTTCCGCAGGGCAGCGGCTCGAGGAGCTCGTGCGCTTCTCGCAGGAGGGTCGGCCGGACGAGAGCACACCGGGGGAGGCCGAGGGCTGATGGGGCGCTTCCGCGCTGCCCTGGCGGGGAGCGGGCTGGCGGCGATCGCCGAGGTCAAGCGCCGCTCGCCGTCGGCCGGCGACCTGCGCCCGGACGCGGATCCGGCGGCGATCGCGGCGGCCTACGAGCAGGCAGGCGCGGCTGCGGTCTCGATCCTCGTCGACGCGGAGCGCTTCGGCGGTAGCTGGGACGACATGCGGGCAGCACGGACGGTCACGGCCGTCCCGCTGCTCGCCAAGGGCTTCTTCACGGCCGAGGAGGACGTGCGGACGGCGGCCGAGGCCGGCGCCGACGCGATCCTGATCCTTCTGCGCGATCTCGACGACGATGTCTGCCGGCGGCTGATGCAGGCCGCGGCCGACCGGGGCCTCGACGCGTTCGTGGAGGCCCACGACGCGGACGAGCTCGGCCGGGCGCTCGCACTCGGCGCGGACCCGATCGGCGTCAACGCTCGAGACCTCTCGACGTTCGCTATCGACAGGCGGACGCAGCTCGAGCTCGTCGCCGTGGCGCGCCGGAAGGCCGCCGATCGCGTCGTCGTCGCGGAGAGCGGCATCTGGAACCGCGCCCAGGGCGCCGAAGCCGAGCTTGCCGGTGCGGACGCGATCCTCGTCGGCTCGGCGCTGATGCGTGCCCCGGATCCCGCCGCCAGGCTCGCAGAGCTCATCGCGCGGCCGCTCGTCAAGGTCTGCGGGCTCACGCGGGACGAGGACGTGACCTGCGCCGCCGAGGCAGGAGCCGACCTCGCCGGCTTCATCCTCGCCGATACCCCCCGTCGCGCTCCCTCCGTTCTCCCGGTCCCGGACACGATGCTCTCCGTCGCCGTCTTCGTCGACGCGGCAGAGGACTCCGGAGCCGACCTCGTGCAGCTCTACGAGGAGGAGGACGGCCATCGTGGCCGCGATGCCGTGCTCCTGCGCGAGGGCCAGCGAGTCGCGGAAGTGGTCGACCTCCCGTGGCTCGGCGAGGGCACGGATCACTGGCCGCGGGCGGCGCAGGCCGAGGGCCGCGTGATGCTCGCCGGGGGGCTCGCGCCCGAGAACGTCGGCGCCGCCGTGGAGGCCGTGCGGCCCTGGGCGGTCGATGCGGCCCGGAGCCTCGAGGCGGCGCCGGGGATCAAGGACCACGAGCGCGTGCGCGCCTTCGTGCGCGCCGTCGAGGAGGTGCGGAATTGAGCGTCGACAACCCGTCCACTGCTCTGGCGGGCCGGATGAGATCCGGCCCCTACTACGGCGCCTACGGCGGACGCTACGTGCCGGAGACGCTCGTGCCGGCGCTCGACGAGCTCGAGCGCGGCTGGCACGAGATCCGCGCCGACCCGTCCCACCTCGCCGAGCTGGGCACGCTCCAGCGGACGTACGCCGGCCGGCCGACCCCGCTCTACCGCACCGAGCGCCTCGCGCCCGGGCGAACGATCTACCTGAAGCGGGAGGACCTCTGCCACACGGGCGCTCACAAGATCAACAACGCGCTCGGCCAGGCGCTGATCGCCAAGAGCCTCGGCAAGTCCAGGATCGTCGCGGAGACGGGCGCCGGCCAGCACGGCGTCGCCACCGCGACGGTGTGCGCGCGGTTCGGCTTCGAGTGCGTCGTCTACATGGGCGCCGAGGACATGCGGCGCCAGCGACCGAACGTCGAGCGCATGTACTTGCTCGGCGCCGAGGTGGTGCCGGTGGAGTTCGGCACGAAGACCCTCAAGGAGGCCCTCTCGGAGGCCATCCGCGACTGGATCACCAACGTCGAGACGACCCACTACCTGATCGGCACCTGCGCAGGCCCGCACCCGTATCCGGCGATCGTCTCCGAGCTGCAGACCGTGATCGGCCGAGAGACGCGCGAACAGATTCTCGCCGCAGAAGGCCGCCTCCCCGACGCGGTCGTCGCCTGCGTCGGCGGCGGCTCGAATGCGATCGGCGTGTTCGCCGGCTTCGTCGAGGATGCCGGCGTGCGGCTCGTCGGCGCCGAGGCGGCCGGAGCGGCCAGCCTCGCGCGGGGGCGCACCGGCGTCCTGCACGGCTCCCGCTCGGCGATCCTCGCCGACGAGGACGGGCAGATCCTCGACGCCCACTCGATCTCCGCCGGCCTCGACTACCCGGGCGTCGGTCCCGAGCACGCCCATCTGCGCGACAGCGGACGGGCCGAGTACGTCCCGATCACCGACGAGGAGGCGCTCGCCGCGTTTCACCTCGTGGCGGAGCGCGAGGGCATCATCCCGGCGCTCGAGTCGTCACACGCCGTGGCCCAGGCCCTGGCGATGGACGATGAGCTCATCGTCGTCTGCCTCTCCGGGCGCGGCGACAAGGATCTGCAGACCGTCCTCGAGCACGAGGGCAGAACGTGAGCGGGAAGGCCCTTAACGTGTACCTGATGGCCGGGCCGGACACGCCCGAGCTGGCCGAGGCCGCCGTCGCAGGGGGCGCCGACCTGCTGGAGCTCGGGGTGCCGTTCTCCGACCCGCTCGCCGACGGGCCGGTCATCCGCCTGGCCGGCGAGCGCGCGCTCGCGCAGGGAATGCGGCCCGCCGCCTGCCTCGAATGCCTCGCGGAGATCCGCCGGCGCGTGGGACCCGGCGTGCCGCTGATCCCGATGACGTACGCGTCGATCCTCGAGGCGTACGGCTACGAGCGCTTCCTGCAGGACTCGCGCGAGGCCGGCGCGACCAGCCTCATCGCCGCCGACCTCCCGATCGAGGCCGCTCCCGAGCTCCCCCGCGTGCACCTCGTCGCTCCGACGAGCCCCACCGAGCGCCTCAGCCTGGCCGCCGAGCGTACGGACGGCTGGCTCTACCTCGTCTCGGTAACCGGCACGACCGGGGCCCGCGCGGCCGGCTCGACACAGCTTCCCGCGCTGGTCGAGCGCGCGCGCTCCGTGACCGACGTGCCGCTCTACGCCGGCTTCGGGATCTCGACGCCCGAGCAGGCCGCCGAGGCCGCGGGGCTCTGCGACGGCATCGTCGTCGGCAGCCGCGCCGTCGAGATCGGCCAGACAGGCGGGCCCGGCGCGCTGCGCGACTTCGTCGCGGCGCTTCGCGCCGCCGTCGACGCCTCCACCGCCTAGCCGGGGCCGACCCTCCGAAGGGGAGCGCGCCCCTCAGGGGGAGTGCGCCTCCCCCACCCAGGGGCAGCGCACCTCCCAGGGGGAGTGCGCCTCCCCCACCCAGGGGCAGCGCACCTCCCAGGGGAGTGCGCCTCCCCCACCCAGGGGGAGCGCACCTCCCCCCTTCTCGCTACGCGGCCTTCCGCCGCATCGGTCGATCCCCTTCCAGGGACCATGGCCCTTGCACAACGGAAGACCGCGCTCCCGGTCGAGCCGGACGCTCGCCCGCGGCCGAAGCTAACGCTCGCCCCGCCGCCGTCGCCGGCACCCGAGCCCCTGCGCTTCTACCTGCGCGTCCGCACGCGCTTCGTCGTCAGCGTCGCCCTCAGCCTGGCCTGGGCCGCCGTGTCGATCTGGATCTCGCTCGCCTGGATCGGTGACCTGGGCGCGCTCGTGACCCTACCGGTGGCGATCGCGATCATTTTCGGCATCGCCGTCATCCCCGGGTACCTCAACATGCAGCTCGTCTCCTCGGTCGTGCTCGACCGGCCGCGCGGGCTCCGCTTCGATCACGATTTCCCGGCGGTCACGGTGATCATCGCGGCGTACAACGAGGAGGCCGCTATCGCCGAGACCGTCGAGTACGCCCTACGGTCGGAGTACCCGGGCCGGTTCGAGGTCGTCGTCGTGGACGACGGCTCGACAGATGCCACACGCGACATCGTGCGGGCAGTGGCGCGCCGCGACTGGCGCGTCTGCCTCGTGAAGGCGAACCACGGGGGCAAGGCCAGGGCGCTGAACACCGTGCTCGAGAGGGTGCAGACTCCGCTCGTCGCGACCATCGACGCCGACACGCTGCTCATGCCGTGGAGCCTCAAGCACGGCGTGGCACGCTACCTCCAGTCCCCGCCCGACACGGTTGCCGTCGCCGGCTCCGTGCTCGTGCGCAACTCGCGCGCGAACCTGCTCGCGAAGATGCAGGAATGGGACTACTTCCTGGCCATCGCTGCCGTCAAGCGCCAGCAGGCGTTGCTTCAGGGCACGCTCGTCGCTCAGGGCGCCTTCAGCGTCTACCGCACCGAGTCGCTGAAGACAGTCGGAGGCTGGCCCGACCGGATCGGCGAGGACATCGTCCTCACCTGGTCGATGATCCGGCGGGGCGGACGCACGACGTTCGAGCCCACGGCGATCGCGTTCACCGAGGTACCGGTGCGGATGCGTCACTTCATGCGCCAGCGCCAGCGCTGGGCCCGGGGAATGATCGAGGGCCTGCGCGACCACGGCGGGACACTGCTGCGCCAGCGCAAGCTGCTCGCGCACTCGATCGCGGTGAACTACCTCTTTCCGTTCCTCGACGGCATGTACAGCCTTGCCTTCCTCCCGGGCATCGTGCTCGCCTGCGCGGGGAACTTCATGATCGCGGGACCGATGACCGCCGCGGTGCTGCCGATGAACATGCTGATCTCCTACGCGATGCTCCACCGCCAGCGCATCGTCTTCCGCCAGACCGGCCTGCGCATCCGCCGGAACTACACCGGCTTCCTCTGCTACATGCTTCTCTACGCGCCGATCATGTCGCCGGTCTCCTTCGTCGGTTACCTCAAGGAGCTCACGGGCGCGCAGCGGCGCTGGAAGTAGCCGTCTAGGCATGCCCGGGTGGGCGCAGCACCGCGAACTGGTCGGTGACCTCGAGCCGGCGCACGCCGAAGCGGTACAGGGCCGCCGGCCGGCCGCCGGCACGTCCCGGCTCGCGCCGCCCCCCGGTCGGCTCGAGCGTGCGGCGCCGCACGAGAACGCGCTGCAGGTTCGTGGCGGAGACCTCATGCCCGAGCGCTGCGACGTAGAGCTCTCGGAGCTCGGAGATCGTGAACTCGGCCGGCGCCAGCGCGAAGCCGACGTTCGTGTACGAGAGCTTCGCACGCAGACGCTCGCTGCCGGCGAGGACGATGGCGCGGTGGTCGAACGCGAGCTCGGGAGTCGCCTCGACGGGGTGCCAGAGCGTGTCCGTCGGGAGCGCCGGATCGACGTCCGAGGGCACGAGGCCGAGATACGTTGTCGCGAGCTGCCACTCGCTCGGGTGACGACCCGGTTCGGAGAGCGTCTCGAGCTGCTCCAGGTGCGACAGCTCCCGGACGTCGACCTTCACGGCCAGATGGCGCCTGATCGAGTCCTCGAGGGTCTCGCCCGGGACGAGGTAGCCGCCCGGAAGCGACCACCGCCCGGCGAAGGGCTCGATCGCACGCTCCCAGAGCAGCACCTGGAGGCGGCCGTCGCGCACCTGCAGGACGACGGCGAGCGTGACGTGCGTGGGCGCTTCCCTGTCCATGTTTTCGCTTGCGAGTTGCGAACTCTGCTAGACTCGTCTCCAAGGTTTTCGCTTCATGGTCGTAAACTAGCAGAGGGAGCGCGCGCGTGGAAGAGCAACGGGTCGACCTCCTCGTGGTCGGCTCCGGCCTCGCCGGCCTCACCGCCGCCCTGACGTCTGCCGCGGAGGGCGCCTCTGTCGCGCTCGTCACTGCCGCCCCGCGGGCCTCGTCGTCGAGCTGGCGGGCCCAGGGCGGCATCGCCGCGGCACTTGGCGAAGACGACTCCCCCACGTTGCACGCCGGCGACACGCTCCGGGCCGGCCGCGGTCTCTGCCGACCGAGCGCGGTCGAGACGCTCGTGGAGGACGCCGCGGCGCGCGTCGCCGACCTCGTGACGCTCGGCGGCCGCTTCGACGCGGACCTCGGCCTCGAGGGTGGGCATTCGCGCCGCCGGATCGTCCACGCCGGGGGCGCGCAGACCGGCGAGCACGTCGCGCGGGCCCTGTGGGAACGCGCCGCCGCCGATCCCAACGTGAGGCTGGTCGAGGACACGCGCGTGCTCGCGCTCCGCGAGCATGACGGCCGCTGCGTGGGAGCGATGACCGAGCGCAGCCATATCGGCGCCCCGGCCACGCTCCTGGCAACGGGCGGCATGGCCGCTCTCTGGGAGCGGACGACGAACCCGCCCGGCGCGGTCGGCGACGGCGCGCTGCTCGCCTGGCGCGCGGGCGCGGCGCTCGCCGACCTCGAGCTCGTCCAGTTCCATCCGACCGTGCTCGCGCGGGGCGGGCTCCTCCTCAGCGAGGCGCTCCGCGGTGAGGGAGCCCTTCTGCTCGACGGCGGCGGCTCCCGGTTCACGGACGAGCTCGCGCCCAGGGACGTCGTCGCAAGGGCCGTCGGGTCGCGGGGAACGGCGCTGCTCGACCTGCGCCCGGTCGACCGCACGCGCTTCCCCGCGCTCATGCGCACGCTCGCCAACGCAGGCTTCGATCCGGCCGCGGAACCTGTGCCCGTCGCCCCGGCGGCCCACTACACGATGGGAGGGGTCGTCACCGATCTCGAAGGGCGCACTGAGGTGCCCGGCCTCTACGCGGCCGGCGAATGCGCGTGCACCGGGGTCCACGGGGCGAACCGGCTCGCGTCGAACTCGCTGCTCGAATGCCTTGTCTTCGGGCGCCGAGCTGCGCTCGCCGCGCAACACGAGCCGGACATGCCGAGACCCCTGCCGACCGCACGCCGGGAGGAGCCCTTGCCGGCCGTCACGCCGGAGCTCCGCCGAGCGTTCTGGGAGCACGCCGGGCTCGTTCGCGATGCGGCGGGCCTCGAGACCCTCCGCGAGCAGCCGCACCCACTCGCGCGGCTCGTCGCCGAGGCGGCGCTCGCCCGCGAGGAGAGCCGCGGCGGCCACTTCCGGACCGACCACCCTGTCGAAGATCCGGCCCTGGCGGTGCACATCGTCCACCGGCGCGGGCAGGAGCCCGCCCTCGAGCAATGGATCTGATCGCCCTCCCGACAGCCGAGCTGGCGCGTGTCGTCGAGACGGCGCTCGAGGAAGACCTCGGCCCGGGCGACGAGACCAGCAATGGGCTCTTCGACGCCGACGAGACCTGTCGCGCCGCGCTGCTGCTCAAGCAGCCGGGTGTCGTCTGCGGGCTCGCAGCGGCGGAAGCGGTGTTCCGCGCCCTCGATCCGGAGGCCGGCTTCGAGCCGCTCTCGACGGACGGTGACGCCGTCGGCGAAACGCCCGTCACGGTGGCACGAGTCGAGGGCGCGACGCGGGCCCTGCTCTCCGGCGAGCGGACGGCCCTGAACCTGCTGGGACGCCTGAGCGGCATCGCCACGCTCACGCGCAGCTACGCCGACGCCGTAGCCGGCACCGGCGCAGTGCTGCTCGACACGCGCAAGACGACACCTGGCCTCCGTGCGCTCGAGAAGTACGCCGTGCGCTGTGGGGGCGGCACGAACCACCGGCTGGGCCTGTTCGACGGCATCCTCGTCAAGGACAACCATCTCCGCCTCGCCGGAGGAGTCACGGAGGCCGTCGAGCGGCTGCGCGCCGCCGGCTCCGGCTTCGAGATCGAGGTCGAGTGCGACACGCTCGACCAGGTCCGCGAGGCGCTTGCCGCCGGCGCCGACCGAATCCTGCTCGACAACATGCCGCCCGTGCTCCTGCGCCGTGCGGTCGAGCTCACGGCCGGGCGGGCGGAGCTCGAGGCTTCCGGTGGGGTCACCCTGGAGACGATCCGCGCCGTCGCCGAGACCGGCGTCGACGTCATCTCCGTGGGCGCCCTCACGCATTCCGCCCGCTCACTCGACGTGTCGATGGAGGTGCTCGCGTGAGCGCGCTCGCCGAAGCGCCGACGATCGGGCCGGATGCGATCCGGCCCCTGCAGGACGAGGTGCGCGAGCTTGCGCGCGCCCGCGACGCCGTGATCCTCGCCCACAACTACCAGCTGCCCGAGGTCCAGGATGTCGCGGACTTCGTCGGGGACTCGCTCGGCCTCGCGCGCGAGGGCGCGGCCACCGACGCCGCGACGATCGCGTTCTGCGGCGTCCACTTCATGGCCGAGACGGCCGCGATCCTCTCGCCCGAGAAGACGGTCCTCATCCCCGACCTCGACGCCGGCTGCTCGCTGGCCGCCTCGATCACGGGCGCCCAGCTCCGTGCCTGGAAGGCCGAGCATCCGGACGCGGTCGTCGTCTCCTACGTCAACACCACCGCGGAGGTGAAGGCGGAGACGGACTACTGCTGTACATCCGGCAACGCCGTCCAGGTCGTCGAGGCAATCCCCGCCGACCGGGAGATCCTCTTCCTCCCCGACCTCTACCTCGGCCTGTGGGTCGAGCGCGTCACGGGACGCAAGCTGACGATCTGGATGGGTGAATGCCATGTCCACGCCGGCATCCGCCCGTCCGACATCGAGCGCTGGCAGGCCGAGGCCCCCGACGCAGAGCTGCTCGTCCACCCGGAGTGCGGCTGCGCGAGCCAGTGCATGGCGTTCGGCAACGACCGCACGCACATCCTCTCCACGGAGGGGATGATCCGCTTCGCCCGCTCCTCGCCGAAGCAGCGCTTCCTCGTGGCGACCGAGACCGGGATCCTGCACCGGCTCGCCAAGGAAGCGCCCGAGAAGCGCTTCGAGGCCGTCTCCGAGCGTGCGATCTGCAAGTACATGAAGATGATCACGCTCGAGAAGCTCCGCGACTCCCTGCGCGACGAGAAGTTCGCCGTTACCGTGCCCGAGGAGACGGCCGCCAGGGCGCGGCGCGCGCTCGAGCGTATGGTCGCGATCGGCTGACGGGATGCGAATCGTCTCCTTTCCGGAGGCGGATGTCCCACGAGAGCTCCGCGTACAGGTGCGGGCCCTGCACGACGAGGCCTGGCCCGACTACAAGGCGGAGCGGGACGGGCCTGTGCACGACCCGGCGTTGCGGCCGTTGTCGATGCTGTTGCTCGACGGCGACCGCGTGCTCTCCGCGCTCGACATCCTGTCCAAGCAGATCCACCACCGGGGCCAGGGCTTCGACGCCAGCGGGCTGAGCACGGTCGTGACCGGCAGGGCCAACCGCGGCAAAGGCCACGGTCACCGGCTCGTGCAGGCTGCCCGCGATGCGATCGAGGCGAGCGGCGCCGACCTCGGCATCTTCACCTGCGACAGCCCGCTGCAGGCGTTCTACGAGCGCGGCGGCTGGCAGCTCCTCCCGGGCACGGTACTCGTCGGAGGGACACCGGAGGCGCCGTTTCCCAGCGACCAGTTCGACAAGGTCACCATGGCGCGCTTCTTCTCGCAGCGCGCGCGCACCCTCGCCGACGCGTTCGTCGGTTGCCGGATCGAGCTGTATCCCGGCGAGATCGACAAGCTCTGGTAGCGCGCGCCGCGTCGCCGGTGCGATTCTTACCCTGCCCTTAGCCCGCTCTGAGGACCGCGTGAAGATGTCGCGGTGTAATCGACCGAGCGCGACTGCCGCGCTGACCGAGACCACGGATGCGACGCAAGGAGGAACGACGTGACGAGGCAGGCCGAGCCGAAGCCCGGAGTGATGGAGGAGGAGCCTGACGATCACGACCGAGGGCTCGCGTTCGACCTGACGACCCTCATGGATCGGCGTCAGGTCATCAAGCTGATCGCCGGCGCCAGCCTCGTCTCCCTCGTCGGGGTCGCCTGCGGAGGCGACGACGGTGGCTCGACCGCGGTAGCGGGGGCGGCAACCGAGAACGCGGCCGGAGCGCAGACGACCGCGGTGTCCGTCGAGAGCTGTGAGGTCATCCCCGAGGAGACGGCCGGCCCGTATCCGGGCGACGGGTCGAACGGCCCCAACGTCCTCGCAGAGACCGGGATCGTTCGCAGCGACATCCGCTCGAGCTTCGGCTCGTCGAGCGGCGTCGCCGACGGGGTTCCGCTCACCGTCAACCTGCTGGTCCTGGACGGCGCGAACGGCTGCGCCCCCGTCGAGGGAGCGGCCGTCTACCTGTGGCACTGCGACCGCGAGGGGCGCTACTCGCTGTACTCCGAAGGAGCGACCGACCAGAACTACCTGCGCGGCGTGCAGGAGACCGACTCGGGCGGCGCGGTCAGCTTCACCAGCATCTTCCCCGCCTGCTACGCGGGCCGCTGGCCGCACCTCCACTTCGAGGTCTACTCGGACGTCGACAGCGCGACGGGCGGCGACGCTCCGATCGCGATCTCGCAGCTCGCGTTCCCGGCCGACGTCTGCGAGACCGTGTACGCGACCGACGGCTACAGCCAGAGCGTGACGAACCTCGGCCAGGTGTCGCTCGAGTCGGACAACGTCTTCGCCGACGGCTACGAGCTCGAGCTCGCGACGATGTCCGGCAGCGCCGCGGACGGCTTCGTCGCCGAGCTGACGGTTGTCGTGTAGGGGCCGGATGTATCCGGCCCCTACCTGCCCTCAACCGCGACTCAGCGTCTCGTCCTCGCCGTCGGCGACCACGAACACGGTCTCGCAGCCTTCGGTCACATCGCCCGCGCGCACGTAGGCCGTGTCGGTGCCCTCGCCGCAGTCGAGGTGATCGCGGGCGCCGTCGTCCGCCTTCGCGAACAGCACGTCGTCGCCGCCCTCGCCCCAGAGCGTGTCGGCGCCGAGACCGCCGCCGAGCCGGTCGGCGCCGTCGCCGCCCCGCACGACGTCGTCGCCCTGGTTCCCGCGCAGGCGATCGTCGCCGTTCCAGCCGCGGACGCGATCGTCGCCCTCTCCCCCCCACTCGTCGTCGTTCCCGCCCCCTCCGCCGAGATCGTCGCCGTCGGGACCTCCGTCGAGGATGTCGTTGCCCGCCTGCCCTCGGACGATGTCTCTCCCCGCGCCCGACAGGACGACGTCGTTGCCGGCGAGCGCGACGATGACGTCTCCCTTCGGCGTTCCCGCGATGGCGTCGTGGCGGTCGGTGCCGACGATCACGGCGGCCGCCGCGCCCGAAGCCGCGACGAGGGTGGCGCCGAGCGCGACCAGAATGGAGAGCCTGAGCTTCACGATGCTCCTCCTCGGTTGACCTGAGGGAGGAGACCAGCCGCGTGCTAGGAGGGAGTGAGAAGATCGTGCACGTCTCGTTCGGACTCGGTGAGCGGCGCTTACGAGTTCTGTAAGGCGTTTGTGACCGCCTGCCCCGCCACCGGACAACGCGGCGGCGGTGCCCCGAGCACGCATACGCTTGCGGTGATGCACGTCATCGAGCTCACGGACGAGGAGCTCCGGATCGTCCGCACGGCGCTGCACGCCTTCCTCGACGACTTCGGGCACGAGGAGGCGGACATCCTGCAGGTCGTCAAGGCGATCCTCGCGAAGCTCCCCGACAACACGTAGCCGCTTGGCGATCCTCGAGACGAGGGTCGATCGCGCTAGCCCGGCGTTCGCCGAGCGTCGTGCGCGCATGGAGGCTCTCGTGGCCGAGCTTCGCGAGCGCCTGGCGCACGTGGCGAACGGGGGCCCGCCCGAGGCGATCGAGCGCCACCGAGCGCGCGGAAAGCTACCCGTGCGCGAAAGGCTCGAGCGCCTGCTCGACCCGGACTCTGCCTTCCTCGAGCTCGGGGCGCTCGCCGCCTGGGACTGCTACGGCGGCGACGCGCCGGCCGCGGGCATGGTCACGGGAATCGGCTCGATCGAGGGCCGCGAGTGCGCCATCGTGGCCAACGACGCCACCGTGAAGGGCGGCACCTACTACCCCCTCACCGTCAAGAAGCACCTCCGGGCCCAGGAAGTCGCCGCCCAGAACCGGCTGCCCTGCATCTACCTGGTCGACTCGGGCGGGGCGTTCCTGCCGCTCCAGGCCGAGGTCTTCCCCGACCGCGACCACTTCGGGCGCATCTTTTTCAACCAGGCGACCATGTCCGCGGCAGGAATCCCGCAGATCGGCTGCGTGATGGGCTCCTGCACGGCGGGGGGCGCCTATGTCCCGGCCATGTCGGACGAGGCTGTCATCGTCCGAGGCACGGGCACGATCTTCCTCGCGGGCCCACCGCTCGTGAAGGCGGCGACCGGTGAGGAGGTCTCGGCGGAGGAGCTCGGCGGGGCCGATGTCCACACGGCGGTATCGGGCGTGGCAGACCACTACGCCGTCTCCGACGAGCATGCGCTCGCGATCGTCCGGGAGATCGTGCGCGGGCTCGACCTGCGCCGGCCCGACGCGTCGTGGGAGCTCGAAGCGCCCGAGGACCCCCTCTACGACCCGGCCGACCTCTACGGGATCGTGCCTGAGGACTACCGCGTCCTGTATGACGTCCGGGAGGTCATCGCGCGGCTCGTGGACGGCAGCCGCCTGCACGAGTTCAAGGCGCGCTACGGCGACACGCTCGTCTGCGGGTTCGCGCGCATCGAGGGCTTTCCGGTCGCGATCCTCGCCAACAACGGCGTCCTGTTCTCCGAGTCGGCGCTCAAGGGCGCGCATTTCGTGCAACTCGCCTGCCAGCGGCGCACGCCGCTGCTCTTCCTCCAGAACATCACCGGCTTCATGGTGGGCAGGGAGTACGAGGCGGGCGGGATCGCGAAGGACGGCGCAAAGCTCGTCACCGCCGTCTCGTGCGCGCAGGTGCCGAAGTTCACGGTCGTGGTCGGCGGGTCGTTCGGCGCCGGCAACTACGGGATGTGCGGTCGCGCCTTCGCCCCGAGGCAGCTCTGGATGTGGCCGAACGCGCGCATCTCGGTCATGGGCGGCGAGCAGGCGGCCATGGTCCTCTCCGCGGTCGGCGATGCCGACCCGGACACGATCCGCGCCACCTACGAGGCCGAAGGCAACCCGTACTACTCGACCGCCCGACTGTGGGACGACGGGATCCTCGACCCGCTCGACACGCGCCGCGCCCTCGCCCTCGGTATCGCGGCCAGTCTCAACGCGCCGATCCCCGAGACGTCGTTCGGCGTCTTCCGGATGTGAAGGAGGAACGCATGGGCTATGCAGTCGTCGACAGCGCCGACGTCGAGCCCCGCGAGGGTCGCAACGGCGCGTTCCGCCAGATGCGCCGGGCGCTCGGCGCCACGGCCTTCGGCATCAACCAGTTCGACCTGCCGCCCGGAGCGGAGGGCCTCGAGCACGACGAGTCCGGCTCGGGCCAGGAGGAGGTCTACGTCTACCTCGCCGGCAGCGGCGTGCTCCACGTCGAGGGCGAGGAGATCCAGGTGCACCCGGGCCGCTGGGTGCTCGTCCACGCCGGCACCACCCGCAAGCCGGTGGCGGGCCCCGACGGCCTCTCCTGGGTGGCGGTGGGCTCCGTCCCGGGCGGTGCGTACGAGGCGCGCGAGCCGTTCTGAGCCCCGGTCGGCGACGTCCGGCCCCTACAGCACGACCTGCTCGGGAAAGACGGCGCCGAGCGCGAACCGGTCGAGCCTGTACGGCGTGAGGTCGAAGGACGGCTCCTGCCCGAGTACGAGCTCGGCAACGGCGCGCCCGACCGCCGGCGACTGCATGAACCCGTGCCCCGAGAAGCCGCAGGCGGTGAACACCCCACCTGCGACCCGGTCGATGATCGGATGCGCGTCCGGGGTCATGTCGTACAGGCCTGCCCACGCCCGCTCGAGCCCGACGCCGGCTGCGGGAGGGTAGCGCCGGCCAAGCCGGGCCATTCGGTCGGGGAGGACGGACTCGTCGACCGTCTCCTCGCTCCCCCAGCGCGGCGCAGGATCGACCATCGCGATCAGCAGCCGGTCCTCCCGCCTCCGGAAGTGAAAGCCGGTCTCGGCCTCGATGACGAGTGGAAGTCGCTCCGGCAGCCCCCGTACGGGCTCCGTCAGGATCAGCTGCCGCCGCAAAGGCCGCACCGGGAGGTCTATGCCGTACAAGGCCGCGAGCTCTGCCGACCACGGCCCGCACGCGATGACGCGGATGTCCGCGTCGAGCTCGCGCGCGTCCGTATGCTCGCGCAGCTCGACGCCGAGCTCGACGGCGCGCCGAACGACCTCGCGGCAGACCGCAGGAGGATCGGAGAGCCCGTCCGCCGTGCCGAGCACCCCTCCGAGCACGTCGTCGACCGCCAGGCCGGGCGCGAGCTGCGCGATCCGCCGAGCGTCGACGCTCTCGATCGGCACCCCGAGCTGCTCCTGGAGCGCCCGGCGCTCGTCGAGCGCGTCCAGGCCCTCCTCGGTCGTGGCCATGAACAGGTACCCGACCTGGAGGAACAGCGGCTCGCCGAGCTCCTCGAAGAAGCGGACGCTCGCCTGCGCGAGCTTGACCTCCGCCGCCGTCGAGAACTGCTGGCGAACTCCGCCGAAGGCCTTGGCGGTCGCGCCGCCGGCCACCTCGCCGCGGTCGCAGAGCACGACCCGTCCGGCTCCGGCGAGCGCCAGGTGGTACGCGATGCTCGCGCCGGTCGCACCCGCGCCGCAGACGACGATCCGCATTGCCGAACGATACGGCCGGATACGATCCGGCCCACGGTGACGGCGGTGCGTGTCGCGCGGGAAGGGTCCGTATTGCGGGTGACTCTCGCACGCCCCGAGCGTCGAAACGCGTTCGACCCGACGCTGATCGACGGGCTCGCCGGGGCGTTCGCCGACATCGGGGACGCGCGCGCCGTCGTGCTCGACGGCGAGGGCACCAGCTTCTCCGCAGGGGCAGACATCGAATGGATGCGCGCATCCGTCGAGCTCACCGAGGAGGAGAACGTCGGGGACGCCTTGCGCTTCGAGCGGATGCTCGAGGCCGTCGACGCCTGCGAGGCGCCCGTCGTCGCTCGCGTCCACGGCCATGTCCTGGGCGGCGCGGCCGGCCTGATCGCGTGCACGGACGTCGCGGTGGCCGCGGAGGACACGGTCTTCGGCTTCTCCGAGGTGAGGCTCGGCATCGTGCCGGCCATGATCTCCACGTTCGTGATCGCCCGCATCGGCCCGGGCGCGGCCCGCCGCTACTTCCTGACCGGCGAGCGCTTCGGCGCCCATGAGGCCCTCCGCATCGGCCTCGTCCACGAGGTGGCCGACGATCTGGATGAGGCGTGCGCCCGGATCGTCGAGAGCCTCCTCGCCGGTGGCCCGGCGGCGGTGCGCGCGGCCAAGCGCCTCGTCCACGATGCGCCGTTGACGGGCGTCGAGGCGGCGAGGCGAATCGGCGAGCGGCGAGCCAGCCCGGAGGGTCAGGAGGGCCTGTGCGCCTTCCTCGAGAAGCGACCTCCGTCGTGGAGCTGATCCCTCGGCGCTTGCCGCAGGAGCACTAATTACGGCTCCCGAAGTCGATCACCCAGAGGGCCACCCGATCGTGCCCGAAGAGCGTTCCCCGCCACAGGGAGATGCCGACGTCCCTCCAGCCGCGGCGCAGGAAGTTCGCCCTGTGCGACGCCGAATCGAGCAGCGCCGCGAAGGCTCGCGCCGTGGAGCCTCGATCGCCGGTACCCCAGGCGAGATTCTCGCCGACCGTCCAGCTGCCGACCGCGTAGCCCGCGTCGATGAAGGTCGACGCGAACGCCCGGCCGCAAGGGGTATGCGAGAAGTGCTCGCAGCGGACGATCGCCCTCGCCTTGAGCCGCGCCGCTCGCTCGAGGCCCGCCGACGGGCGCAGGGCCCGGAGGTCGTTCCCCTGGCGCAACTCGTTGACGAGACACACGAAGGCAGCCTTTTGCTGCGCGGGCGGGGCGTCGACAGACGGGCTGGCGCACGCGTTTCCGCCCGCTGCCCCGAGCCCGGTAGCAAGCAGCACAGACGCCCCGGCGCAGGGCGCGAGAATTGTGACGAGGTGACGGAGCCTTCCCTCCACGTCTCACCTACGTCCCGGGCGAGGAAGTGTGCCAGCTTTTCCACAGGGGCGCAAACGATGCGTGGAAAAGCATGAGCGGGAGGATCGAGCGGCTCTTCATCGCAAACCGGGGAGATGTGGCGGTCCGGGTCGCGCGCACGTGCGGACGGCTCGGCGTGGCGTCGGTCGCGGCGGTGACCGCCGACGATCGAGGCTCGCTGCACGCCCGCGTGGCCGACGACGTCCGGGAGGTCGGCAGCTACCTCGACGCCGACGGGCTCGTGCAGGCGGCCCTCGAGGCGGGCGCCGACGCCGTGCACCCCGGCTGGGGCTTCCTGGCCGAAAGCCCCGCACTGGCAGAGGCGGTGAGCGGCGCCGGCCTCGTGTGGGTCGGCCCGCCCGCAAGCGCCATGCGCCTCGCCGCCGACAAGCTCGAGGCGAAGCGGATTGCCGCGGGCGTCGAGGTTCCGACGCTGCCGACGGGAACGGCCGAGGAGATCGGCCTGCCGCTCGTCGTCAAGGCGGCCGCCGGAGGTGGCGGCCGGGGCATGCGCGCGGTCCGCGAGCAAGACGAGCTCGAGCCGGCGCTCGCGGCGGCCCGCCGCGAGGCGCTGGCGGCGTTCGGCGACGATCGTGTCTTCTGCGAGCGCCTCGTCGAGGGCGCGCGGCACGTCGAGGTTCAGCTCCTGGCCGACGGCCACGGTGCCATCCAGGCCCTCGGCGAGCGCGACTGCTCGATTCAGCGACGTCACCAGAAAGTGCTCGAGGAGACACCCTCGCCCGGCCTCGCGGCGAGCGCCGGAACGGCGATCGCCGCGTCTGCGGTCGCGCTCGCCCGTGCGGTCTCCTACGAGGGCGCCGGGACGGCCGAGTTCCTCGTCGCCGGGGAGGGCTTCTGGTTCATCGAGCTGAACGCGCGTCTGCAGGTCGAGCACCCCGTGACCGAGCTGGTCACGGGTCTCGATCTCGTCGAGCAGCAGCTCCGGATCGCCGCCGGCGAGCCTCTGGACGCTGCTCCAGAGCCACGCGGTCATGCAGTCGAGGTGCGCCTCTACGCAGAGCATCCGCTCACCTTCCTCCCGCAAGACGGCCTGCTCGAGCGCCTCCGCTTTCCGCACACGGTTCGCGTCGATCCCGGCGTCGAGGAGGGCGACCGGGTGCCGGCCGCCTACGACCCCCTACTCGCGAAGCTCGTCGCGGGCGCCGGGACGCGCGACGAGGCCTTCGACGAGCTCGACGCTGCCCTGCGCGAGACCGAGATCGGCGGCGTCACGACGAACCTCGCGTTCCTGCGCTGGCTGGTGGCCCACCCCGTCGTGCGTGCCGGCGAGGCGACCACGGACTTTCTTGCCCTCCACCACCCCCTGCAGCGCCCCCGGCCGCCCCGGGGGGCGTTCTCCGGGTGGTGGAGAGCGGGCCGCGGCCCCGCGGCACGGCCCCCGCGCCCTGCCGCGCCCCCCCAGGTCGAGCCGGGCACCCACACGGCTGCTCCGGGCGGGCAGGCGAACGTCGTCACCGCCCCGATGCCGGGCGTGGTGCTGCAGGTGCTCGTGTTGGAAGGCGACCGCGTCGAGGCACGGCAGCCGCTGGCCGTGCTCGAGGCGATGAAGATGGAGACGCCCGTGCTCTGCCCCTTCGACGCGACCGTCGGCCGGATACGAGTCGCCGAGGGCGATCGGGTTGCCGCGGGCGCCGTGCTGGTCGAGCTCGCCTGAGCCCGCCGACAGGGAAGATGGGAGGCTCCGGGCGCGTCTTGTAGTTCGTGACGACGGCGACCGAAGCGGTGCGGCTCCGGCTCGATAGGCATAGTGCCGAGCTCGTGCGGCTAGCTCGGGGCAACCCGCTCGCGTATGCGGTCGGCGAGAGCCGCCGCGACGAGCGCGTGGGGTTCCTCGCCCGCGGCCGCCGCGCCGGCGCACTTGCCGACTCGCCACTCCGGGGGGAGAATGGCGGAAGGCTGCGCCGCTTCGTCGTCGGCCTGAATCACGGGTGATCACCGAAAAGGAGGCCTTGCAATGGAGGAGCGCGAGAAGGTTCAGAAGAGGGTGCAGAAGGCAACCGAGGACTCCGAGGTGCCGGACGTCGAGGGGCACAAGGTCGCAGAAGCTTGACGACAGCCCGACCATCGAGCGCGAGAGCGTGATTCGCGCGGATGAGGACGATGACGGGCCGGACGTCGAAGCACACCGGATCCAGAAGTAGAGTACCCCGCTTCGGTTCTTCTCGAGAGGCCCGCACTGCGGGCCTCTCGTCGTGTCGGGGGAAGATCGCGCGGGGGTTCCCCGTCTCGTAGGTAGGAGCGAGGACGGACGAGATGATGACCCCTCACCTCAACGAGCACATCGCCCGCCAGCGGGCCGCCGAGCTCAGGCACGCGGCCGAGCGGGAGCGCATCGCTCGCTCGCTCTCCCCCGGCGGCCCGCATCCGCTCGAGAGGCTCTTCGGCGAGCTGCTCGCCCGCCTCCGCGGGCGGCGCGTGCGGCGCGGTCTGCCGGTGCCGCATCCAACGCGGCCCCTCTCGACCCCCTCCTAAAGCCCCCTCACCGCGGCGGGGCGGGTTTCCCCACCCGCCCCGCCCCTCCCCGGGCGGGCCGGTTGAACGAACAGCCCCGGGGCGGGTTGGGACGTGCCCGGGTCGGTCGGGGGTGGAGCGCGGGCCGCATGAGATCCGGCCCCCACGGGCACCCAGTGCCGCGGTCAGCGGGAGACTGGACCGTCCGGCGCGGGCCGGATGAGATCCGGCCGCTACAGGTCGGCGAGCCGCTGGCGCAGCAGGTTGACGAGCGCCCGGTCGGGCTCGTAGCCCTCGCGCTCGAGCGCCCGCTCGAGATCGGCGACAAGCGCCTGCCGGAAGGCGGCGTCCGCCTCGGCGCGGGCAACGATCTCGTCGAGCTCGAGGCGCGCCAGCGGAAGCTCCTGCGCAGCGCGAACCCAACCCTCGGGGGCCGGGGGCAGCTGCTGCAGCAAGGCAGCGATGCGCTCCTCCTCGTACGTCATCGGTTACTGGACGGGGTAGTGGCCTCGAATCTTCCCTCGAGGCGCTCACGAAGCTTTCCGAGGCAACGTGAGATGCGGCTCGCGATCGTCCCTGCCGGAATGCCGAGCAGCTCGCCGATCTCGCGGTAGCTCTGGTCGCGGCAGAAGAACCGGTCCAGGATCTCGCGGCAGTCGTCCGAGAGCGCAGCGAGCGCCTCCTGGACGGTGAGCGCCTCCTCGATCCGCTCGAGACGCGTGTCGAAGGCCTCGACCTCGTCAGGGGTCGCCTCCAGCTCCACGCGCCGTCCGGCCCGGAGCCGGTCCACGCAGAGCCGGCGCGTGAGCTGGCCTATCCAGGGCCGAATCGCCTCGGCGGAGCGCAGCTTTCCCAGGTGCTCGTAGGTGCGCGAGAACACCTCCTGGAAGACGTCTTCGGCGTCCTCGTGCGAGAGCCGGTACGCCTGGGTCGCGATCGCGTAGACGTAACGGGAGAACCGCTCGACGAGGACGTTCCAGGCCTCAGGCTCGCCGGCGCGGCAGCGCGCGACGAGATCTGCGTCGGTCAGCACGTTGACGCTCACGACGTTGCGGCGACCGCCCGGTGAGCCGCTCGGGTGGCCGCGTCGGCGAGCCAGAGCGCACGCTGAACCCGTTCGTCCTCCTCGCGCATGGTCAGGTTGATGACGACGAGGTTCGCCGCCATGCGCGCCCCCGCCTCGGCGAGGACGGCGGCGGCGGCAGCGTCGCCACGCAGGTTCTCGTTCCCGCGCTCGGCCACCTCGGCCGCGAGCTCGGCCACGTCGGTCGCGACCTCGGCGATGCGAAGCGGGACGTCGGCGGCCCGGGCCAGCGCATCGCCGATCTCGCGGTCGCGCGCCTCGGGATCCCCGCTCCGCGGTGCCCGGAGAGCCTCGAGCGCCTGTTCGTACGCCACCGCATCCTCGTCGGCCAGAGGCGCCGCGCGCTTGCGCAGCGCCTCCCCCTGTGCAACCGCTCCCGCCGCTCCGTCCCAGTGCTCGACGGAAAAGCGTGCCGCCATCGTCGCAAGCCCGGCCGCCAGCGTGACGGCGATCGCCGCGACGGAGCCGCCCCCAGGCGCCGGCGTCCGCGCGGAGACGCGCTCGAGCAGCTCGGCGACCGTGTTGTCGAGAAAGGACGACCCTCCGTCCATCGGTACATCGTAAGCTGACCGCGCTGCCCCGGGTGCGACGCGCTCGCTGCGGCCCTAGTATCCGGTGCCGATGGCGACCGATCGCATCGACATGCTCGCGCGAGTCGCCGTCTTCGAGGGGCTTTCGCAGCCACAGCTTCGGGAGGTCGCCGAGCTCTTCCGCGAGCTCGTCTTCGAGGCCGGCTCGACCGTCATCCGAGAGCACGAGCGCGGGGCCCGCGTGCTCGCGTTCTTCGTGGTCGTCGAGGGCGAGGCGGCCGTGACGCTCGCGGGGAAGCACCTTGGGACGCTCCGTGCCGGCGACCATTTCGGCGAGATGGCGCTCTTCTCGGACAGCCCGCGGACGGCAACGGTGACGGCGAAGAGCGAACTGCGCTGCCTCGCGCTGTCCTCCTGGGAGTTTCGCTCGTTCGTCGAGGCCCATCCGCCCGTCGCGTGGCTCCTGCTCGAGACGATCGCGGCGCGGATGGAACGAGTCGCCGATCAGCCCTGATCACGCGCCGCCCGGCGGCCGGCGGCCGGCGCCGAGGCGCGAGACGACGACCGCGTCAGCCGCCTCCGCGCTGCTCGCATGCCCCGTCACGGCGCCGAGGAACTCCGCCGCTTCGAGCGCCAGCAGCGAGCAACTCGTCGACGCCGCCACCGTCGCCGTGCGGGGCACGTCGCGCACGAGCGCGATCTCGCCGAAGAACTCCCCCGGGCCGAGCGTGCGAAGGAGCCGGCCCGCGGCCCGGACCTCGACCTCCCCCCGGTCGATCACGTAGAAGCGGTCGCCTCGATCGCCCTCGTGGAACACGGTCTGACCGGCCTCCACCTCGACGGCGGCAAGCGAGCCTGCCAGATGCTCCAGCGCCGGGGCCGGTAGCGGAGCAAGGAACGGCACACGGCGCAGGAGCACCAGCCGTTCGCCCGGGACCGGGGCGGCCGCGTCGATCCGCGCGAACCGGCGCCAGCAGAGGAGGGTGAGGGCGGGCAGGGAAACGCCGGTGGCGATCAGCGCGCCCTCGAGGCCGAGCCAGCCCTTGAGCGCAGGCGCTAGCGCCGAGCCCGCCGCCATCATCGCCAGCAACAGGCTGTTGAAGACGCCGAAGGCGCGCGCGAGAACCTCGTCGCGTACCCCGCGCTGCAGCAGCGTCATTCCTGCGACGTCGGCAACCGTGTTCGAGAGGCCGACGATACCGAGCAGGACGAGGACGACGGCGTGCTCAGGCCAGATGGGTATGAGCGCGATCGGAGCCCCCCAGAGCACCATGCTGGCGCCGAACGCGAGCGAGAGCCGGCGGCCGACGAGACCAGCCGCGAGGAACGCTCCGGCCAGCCCGCCCACCCCGAGCGCCGCGAGCAGCGAGCCGAAGCCCTCCTCACCGGTATCCAGCAACTCGAACGAGATCGGCACGAGGAGGACGTAGAGCACCCCCCACACCAGCACCTGGGCTGCGAAGAGCCCGACGAGCAGGCGCAGGGGCGGGTCCCGGACAATCGCCTCGCCCCCCGCGACGAGTTCCCGCACGACGCCACCTGCGTCATCATCATCCTCATCCGTGCGGCCTGCGACGGCCGCCTCGTCGTGGCGCACGCCGGCGATGAGCGCCGCCGACCAGACGAAGGCGCCGGCGGTGAGCGCGAGGCAGGCGGCCGGCTCGGCGACGGCGAGGAGCACGCCTGCGATGGCCGGCCCTGCGAAGGACATCAAGCTCTCGAGGGTGCTCGTCGCGACGTTCGCGGCGGTCAGCTCGTCCGGCGTTCGGGCCAGCGTGGGGAGAATCGCGGCCTCCGCAGGGCGAAATGCCGTAGCGGTGACCGCGACGACCGCGGCAATCGCGTAGATCGACCCGATCGGCGCGTCGGCGAAAGCGAGCGCGCTCGCTGCGCAGACGAGGACGGCTCGCACGAGGTCTGCGCCGATCATCACCCGTCGGCGCGGAAAGCGGTCGCCGAGCAGCGCGAGGAACGGCCCGGCGAGCGCCGCGGGGAGCATCTGCACGAGCACGACGACGCTGACCGCGCCGGTGCCGGCCGAGCGAAACGCCAGCACGGCGAGCGCGACGGACGCAGCCCAGCTCCCGATCTCGGAGCCCGCGAAGGCAAGCTGGATCCGGCGCAGATCGGGGTTCGCGAAGACGCCGGCAAAGGCCGTGCGCGACTCACGTAGGGCTGCGGCCGCGCCCACCGGCGTCAGTGCTCGCGGCGCCCTCGCCGGGTCACGGCTCGGGCCCGAGCAGCTCTGCGAGCGCCTCCAGCAGCCGGTCGGCGGCGCGTCGCCGCCCGCCCTCGAGGTCGTCGACCGCCGCCACGAGACGTGCGGCCGGGCCGGTCTCGACCTGACCCCCGCGTCTGGCGCCGGCCAGGAGGTCGAGCGCGATCGCCGCCTGCTCGGCGAAGAGACCCAGCAGCTCGATCTCCTCGAGGGCCGACCGGGAGCGATCACGGCGGTCGAGCACCGACAGCACGCCGAGCGGCCGGTCCCCCGAGACGAGCGGAACGGCCATGATCCCCGACGGGACGTAGCCGGTCGCCTCGGCGGCCTCCCTCGCGAAGCGAGGATCCTGCTCGACCTGCTCGACCACGAGCGGCTGGCGCGTGGCGAGCACGGAGCCCGCGATGCCCGTGCCAGCCGGGAACCGCCGGCCGACGAGCTCGTCGGAGCCCTGCCCGGCGACCGCCTCGAAGACGAGCTCGCCTCGCTCCTCGTCGTAGAGGAAGACCGACGAGGCGGCCGCACCGAAGATCGCCCGGGCGGCCTCGACGATCGCCTGGAGCAGCGCCCTGTGCTGCGCCTCCGCGGGCTGGCTCACGGGCCGTCCGCCACGTTCGTCGCAGTGAGGTAGAGCACGCTCTTCAGCTGGAATGGAGTCAGCTCCGGGTGCTTTGAAAGCACGAGCGCGCAGACGCCGGCGAGGTGCGGCGTGGCCAGGCTGTTCCCCGTCGCCAGCAGGTTCCCGCCTCCCGGCCACGCGACCTCGACGTCGACCCCGCGCGCGAAGAACTCCACCGGCGGGCGCGGGTTGTAGTGCCAGACGAGCGGCTCCGTCAGCTCGTGGCTCCCCACGGAGAGCACAGACGCGAACCGCCAGGGATAGCTCTCGATCGCGAGGTTGTGCGCAGAGCACACGAGCACGGTGCGTCCGAAGTAGGCTCGATCGGCGAGGTCGTGCAGAGCGAGCGCGAACTGACGCTTGCGCGTCGAGAGGCTCATGTTGACGACGCCGTAGCCTTCCTCGACCGCCCAACGGAGGCCGGCGAGCAGGATGTCGCCCGAGCCCGTCGAGTCCGGCCCGAGCACACGGACGCTTGCGAGCTCGACCCCCGGCGCCAGCGCGCGCACGATGCCGGCGCAGGCGGTGCCGTGACCGCTCGCGTCGCCTTCGCTGTCCTCCTCGACGGCGATCTCGTCCTCGCCCCCGGTGACGACGACCGCCCGATCGACCCCTCCCACGAGCGGATGGCCGGCCTCGACGCCGGAGTCGACGATGGCGACACGCACGCCCGTGCCCGTCGCGCCGCCGAGCGCCCACTCGCGCGTCACGCCGTCCGGCCAGTTCGGCGCGAGACGCTCCTCGGCACCGGCGGGCAGGCTCCACGCGGGGAGCTCGCCGTCGGCGGTCGCCTGGTCCCGGTCCGGCATGGCGGCATCCTACGGTTCCATGCCGCGATCCTACGGCTAGTAGGATCGCGCCGGAACCATGCTCGACCCGGAGACAGCCGATCCCGATCCGCTCGCCGAGTTCGCTCGCTGGCTCGCGGACGCCTTCGCGAGCGGGATCCAGAACGCCGACGCCTGCGCGGTCGCGACCGCGGCCGCCGACGGGAGACCGTCCGTGCGCTTCGTCCTCTGCAAGGGCGCGGACGCGCGCGGCTTCGTCTTCTACACGAACACCGAGAGCCGCAAGGCAGGTGAGCTCGCCGAGAACGCGCAGGGGGCTCTGGCCTTCTACTGGAGCGGCCTCGGGCGTCAGGTGCGGGTGACGGGCCACGTCGAGCCCGTGTCCCGGGACGAGGCGGAGGCGTACTTCCGGTCGCGGCCGCTCGGCTCGCAGCTCGGCGCCTGGGCATCGCCACAGAGCCGTCCAATCCGCTCGCGGGAGGAGCTCGAGAGCCTCGTGACCGAGGTCACCGAGCGCTATCGGGCAGCCGAGCCGCCGCTGCCGCCGCACTGGGGCGGCTACCGCGTGGTCCCGCGCGAGATCGAGCTCTGGCAGCATCGGGAAGACCGGCTGCACGACCGCGTTCTCTACACCCGCGTCGACGACGGCTGGCGACGCGAGCGGCTCGCCCCATGAAACGCCGGGGCCGGATATATCCGGCCCCTACGAACGGGCGGGTCGGGGGCCCGCTTCCCTACGGAGGGCGAGCTCGTTGCCGCTGACGTCCTCCGCCGCGGTCGGTCGTTTCGGCGTCGCCGGGCTTCGCCCCCGACGCCTCGCCGCGAGACACGCGTGGACAATCCAAGGAGGGATTCCACGGGGCAACCAGGCCCTACTGCATCTCAGGGTCGACGGCCACGTGGGCGTAGGCGGTCGTGCCGCTGAACTGGTCGTAGTCCCACTTCACGACGGCGGGCCCGGTTATCTGGATGTTGTTCGCGAAGAGGTACGGAACCCAGGGCACGACCTCCTCCATCAGCTTCTTGTCGAGCTCCTCGAAGCAGACGCGGCGCTCGTCGCCCGACAGCGCGCCGCACGCGTCGATGTCCCCGTCGACGCTCGGCACGTCCTCGATCGAGCCCGTGGCCCCGAGCTCGGCGGCTTGTTCCGACGTGACGCCGACGAGCGAGTAGTTCGAGTTGCCCGTCGGGGTGAGCGTCCGGCTGTTGAAGAGGTAGAAGAAGAACGTGAAGGCGTCGGCATAGTCCTTGCCCCAGCCCGGCTGGGAGGAGATCGGAACGTTCCGCTCCACGGTCTGGATGACCGAGTACGAGTCGGCGAGCGTTCGCGTCCTGACTCCGATCCCGATCTGCTGAAGGCCGTCCTCGATCACGGGGATCATCTGCTGGCGGCTTGCCGCGTCGCCGGTGATGTGAACGAGGTTCGAGCACTCGGGCGCGTCGCAGAGGCCGTCGCCGTCGGTGTCATAGCGGGACTGCCTCATCTCCACCTTGGCCGCCTCGACGTCGCCGCGGCTGTCGGGCGTCGCGTACGGGTCGTAGCCCTCGAGCTCGTCGTCGAAGATCGGATCGGGAACGATGTGCGTGCCGATCTCGCCGGTGATGGGACCGCCCCAGGCGAGGCGCAGCGCCTGCTTGTCGAGCACGAGGTTGACCGCCTTGCGGACGTGGACGTCGTCGAAGGGCGGCTGGGTGAGGTTCATGGTGATGTACCACGTGCGGTCGCCGGAGCTGGCATGCAGGCTCGGGCTCAGCTCCTCGTCCTCGCTGTAGCGCTTCAGGACGGGGGTGTCTCGGTCGCGATCTCGTCCTCGATGAGACCGGCCTCGACCCGGTTGTAGATGTCGTCGTTGTTCGTGTTGATCCGCCATTCGAAACGATCGACGAAGTTCTCCCGTGCCTCCGGCGTGTCAGTGGCAGGGTCGTAGTCGGGGTTGCGCACCAGCGTGAGCGACGTGTCGCCGTCGAACCCGGAGATCGGCTCGAGCGTCTCGCAGCCCGACGCATCGAGGGCGTCCGAGCCCTCGATCATGTACGGGCCCGAGGAGATGACGTAGCGGCCGTACTCGCCCGCCTGGTCGAAGCACCCGGCTACCTCCTCCGGAATCGGTCCGGTGGCGGGCATGGCGAGCCGGTAGAGGAAGTCGCCCGTCGGCTCGGTGAGCCGGAAGACGACGGTCTGCTCATCGGGTGTCTCGATGCCCGAGATCGTGTCTGCCGTCCCCTCGAGAAACTCGGGCATGCCCTCGATGACCTGGTAGTAGCCGCTGTACTGCGCGACGAGCGACGCGGTGCCGATGCGCTCGAACGCGAAGGCGATGTCGGCCGAGGTGATCTCGCGCGAGAGCGGTGGGCCGAACGCGATGCCGTCCTTGAGCGTGAACGTGTACGTGAGACCGTCGGGCGAGACCTCACCGAGATCGGTGGCGAGATCCGGAATGAGCTCGTTGCCGGCCGCACCGGCGGTGTGGCGGTAGCCGACGAGCGTACGGATGAGCAGGCTCGAGTAGATGCCCCAGACCTCGCCGAGGTACTCGCCCGTCGGGTCGAACCCGTTCGTGAAGTTGAACGACGCCTCCCAGTCCACGCGATAGACGCCTCCGGCCTCGGTCTCCGCTCCCGTCGCAGACGGCGGCTCCGCACCCGGCTCGGCCGCCTGCGTGGCCGTCTCCGACGGCGTCGCCGGGGCCGCCTCTTCATCGCTCTCCCCACCGCCACATCCCGCCGCGAGGGCCGCGGCTGCGGCGACGGCCGCGATCCATGCAGGTCGCGAGCGTCTCACTCGACACCTCCCCGTTGTCGATGCGCCGCCGCCGTTCCAGCCGGGGTACGGGCGAGAACGGCAGCGGCGCGCTTCTCTCAGACGCGAGGAGGTCCGCCTCCTGCGGCGAGGGCGTCCCTCCCCGCGCCACGCGCCCGATTGAACCGGCGCGCTCTAAGAGAACCGTGAGCCTGCGCGAAGAATTTCTTAGAGCGCCGAGGATCCGGCGCCGGCTAGGGCACGGGAACGGGAGGAGAAGGGTGCTCGCGCCGCGATTCCGACAGCTCGAGGAGCGAGCCCGCCAGGTCGAGCGTCAGCACGGCGCCGCCGTCGGGGCCGTTCGCGGCCGTCACGGTGCCGCCGTGCGCCTCCGCGACGTGTTTCACGATCGCGAGGCCCAGGCCCGACCCGGGAAGCTTGCGGGCCTCGAGCGAGCGGTAGAAGCGATCGAAGACATGCGGTAGGTCGTCGGGCGCGAAGCCGGGCCCGTGGTCGCGAACGGTCATGACGCCATCGCCGGTCGTTACCTCGATTGCGCCGCCCGGCGGGCTCCACTTGACCGCGTTGTCGAGCAGGTTCTTGACGGCGCGCAGGAGCAGGTCGGGAGAGCCCGCGACCGTCGTCGGCTCGAGATGCGGCTCGAGCAGCACGCCGGGAGCGCGGTGGCGCGTCCGCTCCACCGCCTCGTTCACGAGCAGATCCAGCCGGACGGGCTCCTTCGTGAGCTCCTGATGCTCGCCGCGGGCCAGCTCGACGAGGTCGGAGACGAGGGCCGCCAGCTCCTCGACCTGGTCGACCGCCTCGCCGAGCACTTCGTCGCGCTCGTCGTCGGGGAGGTCGTCCTCGCGGCGCAGGAACTCGAGGTAGGTGCGGAGGCTCGTGACCGGCGTTCTGAGCTCGTGGGAGGCGTCCGCCACGAGCTGTCGCTGCGAGCGCTGCGATGCTTCGAGCGCCTCGAGCATCGCATTGAAGTCCTTCGCGAGCTCGGCGAGCTCGTCCCTGCCCTCGGCGTCGACACGCGCACTGAGGTCGAGTGTCGAGCGGACCCGGCGTGTGGCGGCCCCCAGCCGCCTGATCGGGCGCGTGGCGCTGCGCGCGACGAGATGGCCGAACGCCGCGCCCAGCCCGAGGCCGGCCACCGTGAAGCCGGCGAGGATCAGGGTCAGGCGATCCAGGGTCGCATGGAGCTCGTCCAGAGGCCGGGCAAGCTGCACGGCGAGGCCCGCGCGGGTCGGCCCGGTGAGGACACGCAGGTGCTGGCCGTCGACTTCGGCGTCGGCGAAGAACGCCGGCTCCTGACCGGCGGCGACCGCCCGCTCCCGCTCGCCAACCGGGAGGGTGACCTCGCCGCTGCGGCTGAGCGCGCTCGACAGGCTGGACGAGATCAGCTGCGCGAAGACCTCGGTACCGCCGAACGGCTGGTCGCCCAGCGGGTCGTCGATCGAGCTGAGACCCGACTCGGGTCGGGAGTCGGACGGCTGCGGCGCGAGCCGGTCGACCTCGAGAGCCTCGAGGCGATCCTCCAGCGAGCGGTCGATCTCGTCTCGCAGAGACTCGCGCACGCTGAGGTAGAGACCGGTCGACGCGGCGGCCACGGCGAGCGCGACAGCCGTGCCGGCGAGAATCGTGAGCCGGCGCTGCAGCGTCATGGCTCTCGCAGAGCGTAGCCCACGCCGTGCACCGTGTGGATCAGCCGCGGCTCCTCGCCCGCCTCGGTCTTGCGCCGTAGGTAGCCGATGTAGACGCCGAGCGAGTTCGAGCTCTCGGAGAGATCGACGCCCCAGACTCGCTCGAAGATCATAGTCCTCGTGAGCACCTGCCTCGGGTTGCGGAGGAACAGCTCGAGCAGCTGGAACTCGGTGCGCGTCAGCTCGATTTGCCGGCTGCCGCGGCGCGCCTCGTGACGGCGCAGATCGAGCACGAGGTCGCGAAAGGAGAGCTCGACAGAGGCGCCGTCGAACGTCGACCGGCGCACGAGCGCGCGCAGCCGCGCCAGCAGCTCCTCGAGCGCGAACGGCTTCGCGAGGTAGTCGTCCGCCCCGGCGTCGAGCCCGGCGACGCGATCGCTCACTGCCTCTCGCGCCGTGAGCATGAGCACGGGCGTCCAGTTCCCCGCCACGCGCATGCGCCGGCAGACCTCGAGGCCGCTCATCTCGGGCATGAGCACGTCGAGGATGACCACGTCCGGCGTGGCATCGGCGATCTTCCCCAGCGCCTCCGGCCCGTCAGCGGCGATGTCCACGTCGTAGCGCTCCGCCTGGAGCACCCGCCGGAGGGAGTCGCGAACGGCCGGCTCGTCGTCGACGATGAGCGCCCTCACCCCTCCGCGACTGTACGCGATCGGTCTAAGAACGGCGTAAGAGGAGACTCATTCGCCCGGCTTTCGGCACACCCGAGTCACACTCTTGACACCGTTCGTCACACACGTGTAGGGGGTCTGACCCCATGGGTCAGACCCCCTACCTACGAGGCTCTCCCTGGCAGGCCCGACTAGGGCGCCAGCCGCTAGCCGACCTGGCGCATCCGGACGTCGAGCGTCGGCGGCAGGTATGCCCAGCAGAACGCATACGACGCGCCGGGGTCGAAGGTCGCCGCGACCTCGGCGCGGATCGTCCTCGCGCCGGTTCGCTGTGCGATTACGAGCCGTTGCACGTCCTCGGCGAGGAACGGGAAGGTGACGCGATCGCCGGGTTGTACCGTGACCTGCCGTTGACTGCGGCCGCTCACCCGAAGCGTTACGGACGTCGTTGCCCAGCGGCCGGCGAGACGAAAGCCGAGCGCGTAGCGACCCGTACGGCCCTCGCACGTCCAGGTTACGGTGCCGAGCGAGCCGAGTGACACGAGTACGAACGGCCCGCGTGCAGTCGTGTGAGTACCAAGGGCGGACGCTTTCCGCGCTTCGCTCCCTCCGGCATTGAGCGCGAGACAGGTCGAGAGCGCAAGTCCGACGAGCAAGCGTCGCACACGGGTGGTACGGACGCGAGGCGACTCGAGGTCCCGCGGAGGCGTCGAGCGCTAGAGAAACAGGTCCTTCAGCTTGAGGGCGAGCCCCGTGTCGCCGTCCACCTTGATCTTGCCGGTCATGAAGCCGGTCATCGGGTTCTGCTGGCCGCGGCGGAGCTTCCCGAAGACCTCGTCCTTCATGCGGATCACGCAGTCCCCACCCTCGTCGGTCTCCGTCACCGTGGCGGCGCTGTCGGCGACGTCGACCCGCCAACTCCCGGCGCCGGCGATGTCGAAGCGGTAGGAGGCTGTCACGCCATCGATCTTGGCCGGGTCGATGCGGCCGGCGAGGCTCTCGAAGAACTCGCGAGTGGTTTCTGTCATCACATCCTCAAATGGTTGTGGCCGCTGTCGGTTCTACCATCCCATGCGGCCTCTCTGTCGGGAGCCACAGGGCCACGATCGCCCCTACGACCGGCCCGATCGCCGTCGCGAGCACCGCCGTCTTGAGGTCGGCGGCGTCGGCGACTCCGCCCAGCGCCACGGCGAACACCCCGCCGAGCCCCATCGCGAGCCCGATCGAGAGCCCGGACGCAAGCGCGATCCTGCTCGGGAGAAGCTCCTGGCTCAGCACGGTGGTGATCCCGAACGTACAGATCACGCACATCCCGGCCAGAGCGACAGCCACGTGCCCGACGGTGCCGCCGGCGAACGCGTACAGGACCACCAGCGGTGCCGTGAGAAGGTAGCTGCCGACGATGACGGGCTTGCGCCCGATCCGGTCGGCGAGCGGCCCGATCAGCAGGGTGCCGACCGCGCCCGCACCGAGGAAGAAGAACAGGAGCCGAGTGGCCTCGCCCTCGGTCGCGCCCTTCTCGATCTCCCAGAGGGGCACGAACGTGAACAGGCCGTAGTGCACGACGCTCCGCGCGGCGACGGCTACCTGCAGGAGAATGAAGGCGCCAGGTCGGTCCGGCTCAGCGGAGAAGCGAGTGGCGCTCGTCGGTCCGAGGTCGAATCGTCGGAGGTACCGCAGCTCGGCGATGAGCAGCGCTGCGATCACAACGCCCGGCACGGCTAGCAGCGGACCGAAACCGAGGCCGACACCGAGCACCGCGGCGCCGAACAGCGGCCCGATCGCGAAGCCGAGATTTCCTCCGACCGAGAACAACGCCATGCCACTTGCCCGCCGTGAGCCGCTGACGAAGCTCGCGAACTTCGATCCCTCCGGGTGGAAGGCGGCCACACCGAGGCCGGAGACGAAGACGGCCGCGAGCAGCATGGCGTAGGTCTCGGCGAGCGCCGCGACGGCGACGCCGGCGGCCGCTAGCGCGACACCCCCCGGGAGGAGCCACATCGTGCCGCGGCGATCCGACCAGAGCCCGAACAGCGGCTGCACGAGCGACGACGCCAGCGCCGAGACGAGCACGACAGCTCCGGCCAGCGCGTTCGTGAGCCCGAGCCTGGGCACGAGGAAGACGAGGATCGCCGGAATCGTGCCCTGCGCGAGGTCCGTGGCCAGATGGCCGGCGGACAGCGAGGTCATGCCTCGCTTGTCGAGCCCCCCCGCCACGTGGATGAGCATAGCCCGGTCGCCGATCGATCTCGCCGGATGGCCCTCGGGGCGTCAGCCGGTCTCGCCGGAACCGCGATGCGGACACAGCGCTCCGGCAACACGAGCCCGTCGGAAGGACGTGTCGGTCAGACGTGTCGGTCAGGCCGCGGCGGCGCCGGGCCGGTGGCGCGCGATCAGCGCGTGCGACAGCTGCCACTGAGCACGCACGATGTCGCGGCGGTTGCGCTCGAGCGTCGGGCGGTCGGCGCCCAATGCGGCGCAGCTCCTCACGCTCCAGCACCAGCCCTCCGAGCAGCTCCTGGAGGGCCTCGACAGGGAAAGGAGGTTGTCCGTCGAGAGCTCCCACGGGCTGAGACGAACTGGCGCTGTCTGCGCGATCGACCATCCGCTCCTTCTTATCGACGCGAGGCCGGTTTCCTTGAACCGGCACCACGAGTTCGTCGAATGGCTTGCCGCCGGTTCGAGACATCGAGCCAGGCTAGCTGCCGCGTCGGCTACCATGCGCCGGCTGCAGATGCAGATTTCCGTCGTCGACGCGCCGCCCGAGTCGGTCGAGGCGGACATCCTCGCTTTCCCTGTCGCCGAGCCGGCCGCGCTGGGGGAGGTGGGTGCGCAGCTGGACGGCCTGTTGGCCGGCCGTCTCGCCCATCTGGCCGAGGATCGTGAGATCAAGGGCCAGCTCGGCCAGCTCGCGCTCGTGCACACGCTCGGCGAGCTCGCTGCGCACCGGTTGGCGCCCGTCGGGATCGGCAAGACGACCGATCTGGACGCAGATGCTCTCCGTACGGCGGCGTCCCGGGTCGTCCAGCGAGCGGGCGCCCTCCGCGGTGGAACGGTCGCGTGGGCGCTCGAGCCTGGCCTGCGCCTTCCCCCCGGTGAGCAGGCACGGGCGATCGTGGACGGCACGGTCCTCGGCGCCTTCGACGCCGGCCGCTGGAAGACGAAGGACAGCGAGCGGGCGCCGATCGAGCGTCTCGTCCTCTGCGGCGCCGGCGCTGCCGCCGCCGCCGAGCCGGCGGCACGTGCCGGGATAGTCGCGCACTGGGCCAACCGCTGCCGTGAGCTCGTCAACGCCCCCGCCAATCTGCTCACCCCGACCGCGCTTGCCGAGCGCGCCGGGGAGATCGCGTCGAGCGGCGGCCTCGCGGCCGAGATCTGGGGACGGGCGGAGATCGAGGCGGCCGGCATGGGCGCGTTCGCCGCCGTCGCCCAGGGCGCGGACTCGGATCCCAGGCTGATCGTCCTCCGCCACGATCCCGAGGACGCCGTGGACGGCATCGTTCTCGGCCTCGTGGGCAAGGCGATCACGTTCGACACCGGCGGCATCTCGATCAAGCCGTCCGCCCGCATGGACGAGATGAAGAGCGACATGGCGGGCGGCGGCGCCGTGGTCTCGACCATGGGGGCGATCGCGGAGCTCGGCCTTCCGTTGCGCGTGCTCGCGGTCGTGCCGGCCTGCGAGAACATGCTGAGCGGGCGATCGTACCGGCCGGGCGACATCGTCACCGCGCTCAACGGCAAGACGATCGAGGTCACGAACACCGATGCCGAAGGTCGGCTCGTGCTCGCCGACGCGCTCACGTACGCTCGCCGGGAGGGAGCGACACACGTGATCGACCTCGCGACGCTCACGGGCGCAGTCGTGATCGCGCTCGGCGACTACTACGCGGGAGTCATGGCAAACGACGAGGAGTGGGTCGAGCTCATTCTGGCCGCGGGCGCGACGAGTGGCGATCACGCCTGGCGGCTGCCACTGCACGACACGTACAGACGGCTCTACCGTTCACCGTTCGCCGACATGAAGAACTCATCGGACCTGCGCCAGGCCGGACCGCTCTACGCGGCTCGCTTCCTGCAGGAGTTCGCCGGCGTGGGGCCCTGGGCGCATCTCGACATCGCCGGCACCGCGCATCTCGATCGCGCTCGCGGCGACTACTACACGCAGAAGGGCGCGACGGGCTACGGAGTACGGCTGCTCGCCGAGCTGGCCGCCCGGCTGGCAGAGAGCACGCGGACGGCGTGAACCTCGATCTCGGCGAGGACCGCGAGCTCCTCCGTCGCACGGTGCGAGAGTTCGCGGAGGCGCGGATCGCCCCCGTCGCCGCGGAGCTCGACCGGGAGCACCGCTTTCCGTACGACATCGTTGCCGGCCTGGCGGAGCTCGGCGTCATGGGCATCCCGATCCCCGAGGACCACGGAGGCGCGGGTCTCGACACCCTGTCGTACGCGCTCGTTGTCGAGGAGCTTGCCCGCGTCGACTCGTCGGTGGCGATCACGGTCGCCGCCCACACCTCGCTCGGCACGATGCCGATCCTCCTCTTCGGAACCGACGAGCAGCGTCGCCGCTGGCTCCCGGACCTTGCGTCTGGCCGGCGGCTCGCCGCCTTCGGCCTCACGGAGCCCGAAGCCGGCTCGGACGCCGGGGCGACACGTTCGCGCGCGGAGGAACGGGAGGGCAGCTGGGTCGTCAACGGCTCCAAGATGTTCATCACCAACGCCGGCACGGACATCACCGCCTGCGTCACGATCACGGCCGTCACCGGCGAGCGCGACGGAGAGCCGGAGATCTCGAACCTGATCGTGCCGGCCGGCACGCCCGGCCTGGAGGTGTCGCCGCCGCTCGAGAAGCTCGGCTGGCGCGCCTCCGACACGCGCGAGTTGTCCTTTCGGGACTGCACGGTCCCCTGGGACGCGCTGGTCGGGGAGCGTGGCGACGGGTTCCGCCAGTTCCTCGAGATTCTCGACGGGGGCCGCATCTCCGTTGCCGCGCTCGCCGTCGGCCTCTCCCAGGGGGCCTACGAGCAGGCGCTCGCCTACGCCAAGGGGCGTCAGCAGTTCGGACGGCCGATCGGCCGCTTCCAGGCGGTGCAGTTCAAGCTCGCCGACATGGCGACCGAGATCGCTGCGGCCCGGAGCCTCGTCTGGCAGGCGGCCTGGCTGAAGGACGAGGGCCGGCCGTTCGCCCACGAAGCCGCGATGGCGAAGCTGTTCTCCGGGCTCGTTTCGAACCGCGTGGTCAACGCGGCGCTCGAGCTGCACGGCGGCTACGGCTACATGGAGGAGACGCCGATCGCGCGCTTCTACCGCGACCAGAAGGTGCTCGAGATCGGCGAGGGGACGAACGAGATCCAGCGTCTCGTGATCGCGCGCGGCCTCGGCCTGTAAAGACCCTCTTGCACGTCGAGCGAACGGATCCGCGGCCTCGCGCGAAATCGCCACACAGTCGCGCGCGTTTTGTCACGCTTCCGCGCGAAAGACGTGGCTGAATGCCGGCTACCCTGGGCCCCCACCCCAATGGGTGGGGGGTGGGTGTGGGGACCCCGCCACGCCTGGCACCGACCCGACTCTGGAAGGGCTCCGGGCGTGCGCTACGAGGACTCGAGCAGCTCCACGGTCGTGTAGCGCAGAGGCGAGTCGCCGATGTTCGTCAGCTCGTGGACGAGCCGCTCGCCCGGCGCAAGCTCGTGGAAGGTGACCTCGCCGGGGGCGTCCTCGCCGATCAGCACCTCGCCCTCGGTCGTGCGTAGCCGCCAGCGGCCGCCCGACTCGCAGCGGTAGAAGTAGGTCGTGCGATGACAGTGGAACGGCATCCGCTCGCCCGGGCCTAGCGTGATGTCCCAGACCCGGACGCGCTCGTTCTCGAGCAGCATCGTCGTTCCGATCGTGTAGTTCGCCGGCGCGGCCATGAGCTCGTCTTGTGTGACGTCCGGGAAGACTGCAGCAGCGTCCACAAGAGTCCTTTCGCTCGGTTCCCTCTGATTCTCACATGTCCCCGCCCGGATACGAAGCCCCTGCAACGACTTCTCCCGCTCGTGGCGCACCAGTGGAGGCACGTCGTGCGCGCACGCTGCCGAATCACCCAGCTCGCGCATCCGCTTCACCGAGATGCTGCCCACACCCGAGCAATGCTGGCTCAGCGATCCCGAGGACAACCGCTACGTCCTCCGAGCTACGCCTCGTGGCCGTCGACCAGACGCGCCGGCCGCAGTAGGCTCGGCCGCCAGCCGGTGCGTGCGCGGGCGAGCAAGTCCACAGGAGTGGCGAGGGCGTCGGAGTCGTCAGCGGACGCGGACGGCCGGATAGCCCCACGACGCCATGTCGGCGAGCAGGTCGCGGCAGTGCTCCTCGTCACGCGTCAAGAGGGTGAGCTCGATCTCGGTCTCCCACACCGCGATGTCCACCCCCTCCCTGCGGTGCTGCACCTCGACGACGTTGGCCCCCTCCTCGCTGGCGAGTCGCGTCAGCAGCGCCGCAAGCTGGCCGGGACGATCCGCCATCCGTGTCCGGACGACGAGGTAGCGGCCCGCCTGCGTCAGACCGTGGCGCGCGACCTGGACGAGCACGGTGGCGTCGATGTTGCCACCGGACAGGAGGCAGCACACGGGCCCGTCACCGTCGACGACGCCGGCGAGGAGCGCGGCGACCGCCGCGGCGCCGGCGCCTTCCACCACGAGCTTCGCGCGCTCGAGCAGGAGCACGATCGCTAGCGCGATCTGCTCGTCCGTGACCGTGACGACCGCGGTCAGGCGCTCATCGAGGATCGGGCGCGTTAGGGCACCCGGCTGCTTGACGGCGATCCCGTCCGCGATCGTGAAGCCGAAAACGGTCTCTCCCGCGAGCGGAGCGCACCTCGCCGCCTGCACGCCGACGACACGCGTCTCCGGGCGCAGCTCCCCCAGCGCGATCGCGATGCCGGCGGCGAGCCCGCCTCCACCGACCGGCACGACCACCGTCTCGAGCTCGTCGACCTGCTCCACGAGCTCGACCCCGATCGTCCCCTGGCCGGCCACCACCAACGGGTCGTCGAACGGGTGGACGAGCACGGCGCCGACCTCGGCGGCGTGCTCGAGAGCCCGCTCGAGAGCATCGTCCAGCATGACCCCCTCGAGTCGCACGTCCGCCCCGTACCCCCTTGTTGCCTCGACCTTCGCGAGAGCGGCCTCCTCTGGCATGAACACCGTGGCGCGCACGCCTGCCTCGCGTGCGGCCCAGGCGACCGCCTGCCCGTGGTTCCCGGCGCTGGCCGCGACGACGCCGGCGTTCCGTTCCTTCTCCGAGAGGGCTGCGATGCGGTTCAGCGCGCCTCGTACCTTGAACGAGCCGGTGCGCTGGAGGTTCTCGGCCTTGAGCCAGACGGGGCGCCCGCAGCGGCGGGTGAGCGTCTCGGAGGGAAACGCGGGCGTCATCCGGGCCGCCCCGGTAAGCACCTGACGCGCCGCGAGAACGTCCTCGGGGCGGGGCAGCGTGGCCATGCGGAGAACGCTACCGCGCTGCTCGCCGGCGAGCCCGCCTGCGCGGCGCGCTACGCCCGCTCGGACGGAATCCGGAACACACGCTCGAGGATCTCGCGGACGGCCGAGAGCGGATCGAGCTCCCGCCGCTCCACCGCCTCGAGCAGCCGTCGTAGCTCCGGGTCCCCCTGCACGGCCCTCTCGAGGTGCTCCTGTGCCCTTCCGCTGGCGACAGAGAACACCTCGGCGGCGAGCTTCGCGCGCCTGCGCTCGGCCAGCCGGTCGTTCTCCTCCAGGTAGGCGCGGTGCGACAGGATCGCGTCCCAGAGCCCGTCGACGCCGACCTCGGTAATCGCCTCCGTCAGGACGATCGGGGGCTCCCACTCCCGCTTCGGAGCGAGCGCGAGCACGCCGCGCACCTCCTGGAGCATCGTCCGTGCGTGCGGGTGATCGCGCTTGTTGACCGCGATGACGTCCGGGATCTCCATGACCCCGGCCTTGAGCGCCTGCACCGAGTCTCCGGAACCGGGCATCAGGACGAGCACGACGGTGTCGGCGACCTGGGCGATCTCGACCTCGCTCTGCCCGATCCCGACGGTCTCGACGAAGAGCAGCTCCTTGCCCGCGGCGTCGAGGATGAGAGCGGCCTGGAGCGTCGCCTCGGCTAGACCGCCGAGATGTCCGCGCGTGGCCATGGAGCGAATGAAGACGCCGGGATCGAGGAAGTGGTCGGCGAGCCGGATCCTGTCCCCGAGCACGGCCCCGTGGCTGAACGGGCTCGTCGGATCCACCGAGACGACCCCGACCGTCCGTCCCTGGGCACGAACGTGCCCGACCAGCGCCGCGATGAGGCTCGACTTCCCTACCCCGGGCGGCCCAGTGACTCCGATCGCGTAGGCGCTTCCGGTGCGCCCGTACAGCTCCTTGACGAGCTCGTAGGCGCGGGGGTCGCGGTCCTCGACGAGCGACAGCGCTCGTGCGATCGCCCGCCGGTCGCCCGACGCGACGCCCTCGACGAGCGCCTCGTGCGTCAGCTCGCTCGGCATCAGGAGCGCGTGCCTGTCGAAACGGCGCTCGGCTTACCCCGCACGCCCTCGCCCGAGCCGGCACGCGACAGTATGAAGGCGACAGGCGCGGCGAGCGCGAGCACGCCCGCCGCGATGCCCCAGACGGCACGCGGCCCGAGCGCGTCGGTGAGCGGGCCTCCGCCGATCATGCCTACCCCCAGCGCGGCGTAGCTCAGGCTCATGGCGACCGTGAACGCCCGGCCTCGCAGGCGATCCGGCACGCCTCGCTGGATGAGCACCGCGTTGCACACGAGCGCGGCACCGTTGCCGACCCCGCTGAGGACGAGGAGCACCGCGGCAACCCACACGTTCGGTGCCGCGGCCGCGCCGCCGATGCCGACGGCCATGAGGACGATCGCAGTCCCGTAGACGCGACCAGCTCCCTGGTCTTCCAGGCGGCTCGCACCGAGGTAGCAGCCGACCACGAGCCCCAGACCCATTGCGGAGAGCATGAGCCCGTAGCCCGCGTCGCCGGCTTCGAAGACGTCCTTGGCGAGAACCACCTCCGCAACGCCAATCGCGCCCGAGCCGAGCATCACGAGGCTCCACACCACCACCACGGTGCGAAGAGCGGTCGAGCGGGAAACGAGCGAGAGGCCTGCGACGAGATCCCGCCAGTGGCCCTCGCTCGGTTCCGGCTTCTCCTCGAGGCTGCGGCGGATGCGGACGACGAGGAGCGCGGAGAGGGCGAAGGACGCGGCGTTGAGCACGTAGGCCGGACCCGGCCCCGTCCAGGCGACGAGCACCCCGCCGAGGAGCGGGCCGACGGCGAGCGTCACGTTCTCGCTCATCTGGAGCAGGCCGTTCGCCCTGGGGAGCTCCGTGTCGCCGTCGACGAGACTCGGCAGGCCCGCATACAGGGCCGGCCGGAAAAGGCTCGTGGCTGCGCCTGCAACCAAAGCAAGAAGGATGATCTGCAATGGAGTGTTAGCAAAAGGAAGAACAGCGAAAACACCAACGCGTATAACGTCTGTCGCAATAAGGACCCGCCGTCGGGGCAGTCGGTCGAGTAAGGGCCCCGCGAGAAGGCCGATGACGACCAGCGGCGCGAACTCGGCGACGAGGAGCGCGCTCACCCACGCCGCGCTGCCGGTGCGGTCGTACACGTCGACGACCAGGGCGACGAACGCAAGCCACGTACCGATCGACGAGCCGAGCGAGGCGAGGAAGAGGAGCCGGAAATCACGGCGCGCTCCAAGCAGCGTCGGCACGGCGAGGCGCGGCATCGCGGTGCGTACGCTATCCGACGTCAGGGACGGCTTCACGGGCCCGGGCCGGCGACCCGCGCGTGACCCGAACGACGTCGAGTCGGCGGCCCTGTCAGTCGCCCAGCACGCGGCGGAGCGCCTCGAGGCAGGCGGCGCACTCCTCAGGCGTGCCCACGCTGACCCGGATCGCCGTGGGCGCCCCGAAGCCGTGTAGCGGCCGCACGATGACCCCTTCGCGCAACAGCGACTCGAACAGCGGGCGGCTGTCGCCGTCGACCTCGGCATAGACGAAGTTGCCGACCGGCGGCCCGGCGACGCGCAACCCGAGCCCGGCGAGGCCGCTACCCAGCGCTTCGAGGCCCTCGGAGTTGAGCCCCCGGCGCCGGGCGATCTCGGCATCGTCGCCGAGCGACGCGAGTGCCGCATCCTGGGCCGGCTGCGTCACGTCGAACGCGTTCTGCACTTTGCGGATGGCGGTGACGACCTCGGCCGGCCCGACGCCGTACCCGACGCGCAGACCCGCAAGCCCGTAGATCTTCGAGAACGTGCGCAGCACGAGCACTCGCCGTCCTCGCTTGAGGTGCTCCTCGATGCCGTCCGGATAGTCGGGGTCCTCGACGTACTCGAAGTACGCTTCGTCCAGAACGGTGAGCACGTGGTCTGGCACGCGCTCGAAGTAGGCATCGATCTCGCCGCGGCCGACCATGGTGCCGGTGGGATTGTTGGGGTTGCAGACGTAGACGATCTTCGTGCGCCGTGTGATCGCACCGAGCATGGCGCCGAGGTCGTACCGATCGTCCCGGAGCGGCACCTGCCGGCAGGTCGCGCCGAGCTTGAGGGCGTCCAGCACATAGCTCGGAAACGACGGCCAGCCGCAGACGACCTCGTCGCCCGGGTCGAGCGCCGCGAGCGACAGGTACATGACGACCCCGTCGGCGCCGGACGCCGGCGCCACCTGCTCCGGGAGCACGCCGTGCCGCTCGGCGAGCGCATGGCGGAGGCGGTAGAAGCCACCGTCCGGATAGCGGTTGAGGTTGGCAATCCCCCGCGCGAGCGCTTCACTTGCGGCCGGGAACGGCCCGAACGGCCCCTCGTTCGACGCCAGCTTGACGACCTTGGCCAGGCCGAGCTCGCGCTGGACCTCCTCCGCGGGCTTGCCGGGCTCGTACGGGACGATTTCGGCCAGCGCGGGCTTGAAGAACGACTCGGAGACTCGCGCGACCGCGTAGGAATCCACTCCGAGACCTTACTCTGTGGCCATGGACGAGATCGGCCTCTTTCCTCTCGGCCTCGTTCTGCTGCCCGGCGAGCGCGTGCCGCTGCACATCTTCGAGCCGCGTTACCGCGAGCTCATCGGGGAGTGTCTCGACGAGGACCGCGAGTTCGGCCTCGTGCTCGGCGGCGAGAGCTCCGTGGAGGAGATCGGGACCACGGCGGCCGTCGTCGCGGTCATCGACCGTTTCGAGGACGGCCGTCTCAATATCGTCGTCGAGGGTCGGGAGCGCTTCCGTATCCTCGCCGAGACCTCCGGGCGCTCGTTCCGGACCGCCCGCGTCGAGCCGCTTCCCGACTCGGAGGACGCGCCGCCGGCCGAGCAGGACGTGGAGCGCTGCGTCGCCGCCTACCGAGGGGTCGTCGAGGCTGCCGACGAGGAGCTCGTCGAGCCCGATCCGGGCTTCGAAGGCCTGGCCTACTGGCTCGCCGCACGAGTGGACTTCGGCCCCGAGATCAAGCAGGAGCTGCTCGAGCTCACGTCGGAGCGCGAGCGGATCGCGCGCGTCGGAAGCCTGCTCGCCCGGGCCCGGGTGACGCTCGCCTGGGCGAGGACGGCGCGGGAGCGGGCGCCGGGCAACGGTCGCGTCGAGCCACCGGGATAGCCGACAACGCGGCCAGGAGCGGCGAACGTCACCGCTCCCCGGGCGGCGCGTAACGGCGATGCAGGATCAGCACGTTGCCGTCCGGGTCGTGCAGGAAGGCCATGAGGCAGACACCGGTGTCGACTGTCTCGCCGAGGAACTCGACCCCGGTTTGCTCGAGCTCCCGACGCGCCGCGGCGACGTCGGCGACACGCAGCGCGATCCCGGCGGTGGTGGGCTCGAAGGGCTCGCCGTCCGTCTCGGGTAGCCAGAGACCGAGAGTGACGTTGGCGGTCTCGAACTCGTCCGGCGTGTGGAGACTCGGCTGCAGACCCAGGGTCTCGCCGTAGAAGCGCCGTGCCCGCTCGAGATCCCGCGTCGGGATCGAGACGAAGTCGACTCCCTCGACGTTCAGCACAGGCCCGCCAGCCTCAGGGACGCCTGACGCCGTGCACGGGTCGGCCGGCCGCCTCCCAGAGGTAGTAGGAGGCACACGGGCCGAAAGCCGGCTCGTAGCTGACGACCCGCGGGTTTCGGCCGATGTCCTTCGCCCGCTGAGCATGGCGAAGGAGGTTCGGGTCGTCGCGCTCTTCCCAGACGAGGATCAGGTGCGCCGCCGTCATGAACTCCGCCACGTAGGTGCAGCCCGCGGCCGGGCAGGGAAACGGGTCGGTAGACACGCAGAACCAGCCGGCGTAGTCGGAGTCGGAGTCGTCCGTCCACAGCTCTTCCTCGACGCCGAGGTCGACATCCTCGAGCGTGATCGTGCCGCGTCCCGGCTGCTCGCTCTCGCTCACCGGCGAAGCTTGCCCCATCGCCGAGGGGCGCGAAGGCTCAACTGTGCAGCGGTGAGTCAGCACGCCGAGAGATCCTTTGCCATCAGGATCGAGTCGACGTAGGTGTCGCCCCGGCGGAACTGACCGACACGGTGCCCTTCCTGCTCGTAGCCGCACCGGTGGTAGAGCGCCAGGGCCGGCGCGTTGTGCGGGAACACGGAGAGCTCGAGCTTGCGGACGCCCACGTCGCGGGCCCAGCTCTCGGCGGCGGCCAGCAGCGCGCTGCCGACCCCTTCCCGGCGATGAGATCGCGCGACCATAAGACCCAGGTCGGCCACGTGCGCACAGGCCGGATGGAGATCACGCACGATCGACAGGCGACCCACGATCCCGGCAGCGTTCTCGGCCACGAGGACCGCCACGTCCCGCGATCGTCGGGCAGCCGCGAGCTGCCGGCGCTCGTCGCGGACGCTGCGCCAGTCGCCCTCGCTGATGAGCCATCCCTCGGGCTCCGCCCCCACCTCGTGCGCGAGCTCGACGAGGGCGCGGGCATCGCGCGGGCTCGCCAGCCGCACACGGACGCGGGACGTGGACGCCAGGCGTCTCACGCCACGACCACTCCGTGACCGCCGCGCCGGGAATCGCCCGCCGCCTCGAGCTCGCCGCGCGAGCCGAGCCCGACGGCGGCCACGCCGCCGAAGTAGAGATTCCGCCGGGGTCCCGGCCAGCGCACGAGCGGGTAGCCCATGGCTTCGAGCTCGCTCGTGACGGCGTCGTCGGTGCCTCCCTCGCAGTGGAGATCGGCACCGTCGAGGTGAACGCGGGGACGCTCGATCGCCTCCGGCACGGCGAGCCCGTGGTCGACGACGTTCACGATCGTCTGGACGATCGCCCCCCGCAGTCGCTCGGAGCCCGCGCTTCCGAGCACTAGCCGAGGGCGCCCGCCTTCAAGGACGATGGTAGGCGCCATCATGCTCGTCAGCCGGCGGCCGGCCGCGCGCGGCGGCCCACTCGGGTTCAAGTCGTCTTCGCCGAGCATGTTGTTCAGGTGGAGTCCGGTGCCGGCCACCACGAACCCGGAACCGCAGCCAGTCGATGCCGAGAGGGAGGCCGCGTTGCCCCGGGCGTCGACCACGCTCACATGAGTCGTGGAAGGAAGCAGCGCCGGCTCGCGTCGAGCCGCTCCGATTCCCCGACGGCGGATGTCCGCCACCACGGCGTCGACGCGCTCGTCGGCGAGCAGTCGCCTGGCAAGCCCGCCGCGGGCCAGCTCGGCGGCGAAGCCGGCGCCGCGCGCGCCGGTGGCGGCACGGGCCACTTCCGCCTGGTAGGCGAGGGCGGACGCGCTTCCCGGCGGCCCTCCTGGCCCCAACCCGTCGAGCAGCCTGAGCGCGTACGCGATCAGTACGCCGCCTGACGACGGCGGCGGGTTGGCGACGAGCTCGTGACCCCGGTACGCGGCTCGTACGGGGCGGCGGTGGATGACACGATAGCCGGCCAGATCCTCCTCGGTGATCCGGCCGCCGGCGTCGCGACAGGCCGCGGCGATCTGCCGCGCCAGCGTGCCACGGTAGAAGGCGGACGCGCCCTCCTCGGCGAGCCACTCGAGCGTCGCGGCGAGATCCGCCATGACGAGGCGCTCGCCCGTCTCGAGCGCCCGCGCTTCGCCGTAGACGCGGCGGCTCTCCGCGCTGCGGCGCAGGACGGCATCGAGCAGGCCGTGGACGAATGCCTGGGACTCCGTGAGCTCGACACCCTCGCGCGCGTGGCGGATTGCCGGCTCGAGGAGTGTCGCCCACGGCATCGTGCCGAAACGCCTGTGGGCCTCCGCGAGGCCCGCGACGGTGCCCGGGACGGCACAGGAGGCCGGACCGATGCGGAAACGCTGGGTCGTCTCGCCGACTCCGAAGGGGACGTCGACGACCTCCATCCCGAGGCCCACGCCTCGCGGCAGGCCGAGCCCGGGCGTCGAGACGAAGAAGTCCAGCAGCCAGTCCCGGCCGTCCCGTGCGCGATGGACGAGCATGAAGCCACCTGCGCCGGGACCGGTCAGCGGGCTCTCGGCAACCCACGAGACGCACGCCGCGGCCACGCACGCGTCGACCGCGTTGCCGCCGAGCTCGAGCACGCGCGCACCCGCCTCGGCCGTGCACGGGTGCCCCGCCGCAACCGCACCTCTCATCCCGTCAGTGTAGGGGCCGGTCCCTGACCCGCCCTCAGCCACGGAAAGCCTGACGTAGGGGCCGGTCCCCGACCGGCCCTGAGGAACGAAGAGCCCCGCGTAGACCCGGAACTCGTCCGACGGACTTGGTTCGGCGGCGGCGCGCAGCCCGACGGACCTCGTGCGGCCCGCGACAGGAACGAAACGGGTGATGACTGTCACCGCCCGGAGCGGTGACAGTCACCGGACTAGAGATCCTGCAGGAAGCTCGGCGGGTCGAGCTGCGTGGGATCGCCACGCTCGCGTCGCAACGGCGTCACTGCCGGGCCGGTCGGCTTCTTGCCGAGACCGGTCGCGATCACCGTGACCCAGACCTGGCCGTTGAGACGCGGGTCGATCGTTGCGCCGAAGATGATGTTCGTCTCGTTGGTCGCGGCGCTACGGATCACCTCGGCGGCTTCCGTCACCTCGAGCAGAGAGAGATCGTCGCCGCCGGCGATCGAAAGCAGGATGCCGCGCGCTCCGACGATCTCGGTCTCGATGAGCGGCGAGCGCAACGCCCGCTCGGCGGCGTCCTTCGCCCGAGTCTCGCCCGTGGCGAACCCGATGCCCATCAGCGCCGAGCCCGCGTCGCGCATGATCGTCCGGACATCGGCGAAGTCGAGGTTTATGAGCCCTGGCATGGTGATCAGGTCGCAGATGCCCTGCACGCCCTGGCGGAGAACGTCGTCGGCGATCCGGAACGCCTCGAGCATGGACGTCGACCGATCGAGGACTTCGAGCAGCCGGTCGTTAGGGATGACGATCAACGTGTCGCAGATGGCGCGCATCTCCTCGACGCCGGAGTCTGCCTGGGCGCGCCTCCGGGAGCCCTCGAAGCGAAATGGCGTCGTCACGATGCCGACTGTGAGCGCACCTACCTCCCTCGCGATGCGCGCGACCACAGGCGCCGCGCCGGAGCCGGTTCCACCCCCCTCGCCTGCCGTGACGAAGACCATGTCGGAGCCTCGGAGCACGTGCTTGATCTGGTCGTACGACTCCTCGGCGGCTCGGCGGCCGACATCCGGATCGGCGCCGGAGCCGAGACCCTGCGTCAGCTCCCGCCCGACGTGCAGCTTGACCGGCGCGTCCGAGGTGCGGAGCTGCTGGATGTCGGTGTTGAGGGCGATGAACTCGACCTGCGAGATCCCCGCGTCGATCATCCGGTTGACCGCGTTGAGCCCGGCGCCGCCGACCCCGACGACGCGGATCACGGCGAGATAGGCAGCGGAGTCTGCGCGCGGCACTCGCTGGAGGCGCGGCGCCGTCGCAGCGACTGCAGGCCCATCGCTCGGTCGCGCGGCCGTCCCTCGCGTGGACTTGCGAGCCTCAGCCGGAGATCGTTGCCCCGGCCGTGGCCGCGGCTCGGCTTCGATCGCGGGCGCGGCCGCGCGCTCGGGCTGCGCTGAGGCGGGCTTCGCGTCGGGCGCATGGATTGGATCGGGCCCGGCCTCGCCCGCCGCTTGGGGCTCGGGCGCGGGAGCAGCTTCGGCTCCGAGGCGTATTTGGGCGCCCTCACCCGCGGCCGGTGGCGTCACGGGCTCCTCCTCGGCGGGCAGTGCCGAGATGACCTGGGTCTGCTCTTCGGAAAGCGACGACTCTACGGTCGGCTGTTCCCCGACTCGAAGCCGCTCGGCCTTGTCGTTCTGATCGGGATCTGCCTGCCGCTGAGCCGCTTCCGTCGCCCGGAAGAGCTCGGCCAGCGGGCCTTCTCGCATGCTAGCTCGGCGCCGCACCGTTCAGCACCTCCTTTGCCAGGTCACGGTACGCCTGGGCCGCGGCGCCCTCGGGGTCGTAGCGCAGCACCGAGCTGCCCTGCACGGGCGCCTCGGCGTAGCGGACGGTCTTGCGGATCAGCGTCTTGAACACGAGCTCGCCGAAGCTCTCCTGCAGCAGCTCGATGGCCTCTCGGCTGTGCAGCAGACGGCTGTCGAACATGGTCGGAAGGATGCCCCGGATCGAGACGCTCGGGTTCAGATTCTCGCGGATCAGCTCGAGCGTGTTCTGCAGCTGCGCGAGCCCTCGCAGCGAAAGGTACTCGCACTGCACTGGCACGATCACCTCGTCGGATGCCGTCAAGGCGTTGATCGTGAGCAGGCCGAGCGACGGGGGCGTGTCGATGAGGATGTAGTCGTAGTCGTGCCGTGCCGGAAGGAGCGCCTTCTGCAGCGCTCGCTCGCGCCCGATCATGCTCGAGAGCGCCAGCTCGGCGCCGGCGAGATCGATCGACGAGACGGCGACGTCTACCTCGACGCGCCGGATGGCGTCCTGAATGGGCACCTGGCGAACGAGGACGTCGAACATCGACACGTCGATCTCGTCCGGGTTCATGCCCTGGCTCATGGTCAGGTTGCCCTGAGGATCGAGATCCACCGCGAGCACGCGGAAGCCGAGCTCTCTGAACGCGACGGCGAGGTTCAACGTCGTCGTCGTCTTGGCGACGCCGCCCTTCTGGTTGGCGAACGCGATGACCTTGCTCAGCATCGGTCGTTGCGAGGAATGGGCGCCCTCGTCAGGGCGCGAAAGAAGGGAAACCATGGCCCGCCCTCTTTCGTGCCAAGGTAGCACAATCCTTCCGGCCCACCTTCCCTCGTTCGAAGAGCTCGCGAACGGTCGCAGTACGCCCGTTCTAGGCTGGGTTCTCGGCGCTCCCCGTGGGGGCTGGACAGGAGGCCAGAGCCCTGAGGCGCATGCCCACCGCGGCGCCGAGCAGGACGATTGCGACGCCGCCCAGGACCGGCTGGAACGGCCCGAACACGCTCACCGCCCCGCCCGTCCCGAGCAGAAGGACGGCAGGCTTGGTGCAGACCGGGCACGCGACGGCGAACACGGCCAATGCTCCGCCGCCCGCGAGTGGGCGGCCCGGCCGGAGCTCGGTCGCGACGAGCAGGCCGGCGAGAAGCGAGGAGACGATCCAGACCGGGTACGCCCAGCCGGTTACGGGGATCGTGCGACCGAAGAGCGGTGTGTCGAGCAGGTCGGTCGGGATGCCGGTGACGACGGCGGAGACAGTTGCCGCGACGGCGGCGAGCGCCCAGCGCCGGGCAGGCCAGAGCCTCAGCTGGGCGAGTGCGACTCTCACCTCGCGAAGCGTACGCGACACGCCGGCAGCGCCGGAGTCGTCGTCGTGGGCGAGACCACCGTCCGGCCAGACATGCGCTCGAGGCGCGGATCGTCAACGGCTGTCTATTGCGTGATGGAGTCTATGCAAAAGACCTATAACATATTGACGTTTGGAAACTCAACGCCGCAGCGCCAGCAACGAGAGCATCTCGAAGCAGGCGTTCGCAGCCACGAGAGCCGTCACGGCGCCCGCGTCGAACGGAGGCGACACCTCGACGCAGTCGAAGCCGCGGAAGTCGAGCCCGGCCAATGAGCGGACGTACGTCAGCGCCTCCCGACTCGACGGCCCACCCACCTCGGGGGTGCCTGTCCCGGGCGCGAAGGCCGGGTCGACGAAGTCGATGTCGAACGAGAGGAAGCAGGGCCCGTTGCCGACCCGATCCCTCACCCTCGTCGAGAACTCCCCCGGCCCGAGGGCCGCGAGCTCCTCGAAGGAGAGCGCGTCGATCCCGAAGCGCGCGGGCAGCTCGACGTCATCGGGCCCGTAGAGCGACCCGCGCAGCCCCGCCTGGACCGAGCGTGCGGGATCGATCAGGCCTTCCTCGACGGCCCGGCGAACGATGCTCCCGTGGAACACCTTCTGACCGAAGTACTCGTCCCAGAGATCGTGGTGAGAGTCGAGCTGGATGAGCCCGAGAGGGCCGTGCACCGCCGCCAGCGCCCGCAGCTCCGCCAGGAGAATGGTGTGATCGCCGCCGAGACACAGTGGCGTGACCCCGGAGCGCGCCACCGTCTCGACGGCCTCCCGCGTGCGCTCGAGCGAGTCGACCGCATAGCCGGGAACGGTTGGCGCATCGCCCCAGTCGACGATCGACAGCCGCTCCGCGACGTTCACGCGCAGGATCGGGTTGTAGTTGCGCAGCAGCACCGACGCGCTGCGGATTGCTTCCGGTCCGAAGCGGGCGCCGCTGCGGAACGACACTGCGTCATCGGTCGGGATGCCGATCACCGCTACGTCGACGTCCTCGAGCTCGCGCACGTGCGGACAGCGCATGAAGGTCCTGACGCCCGAGTAGCGGGGAAGCTCGAGCGCGTTAGGAGGCCCGTAGCGCGGCACGGCGACTCGATTCTAGAGCGCCGGTCGCCCTGGCATCACCTCACCCTCGCGAGCGTCAGCGGCGCCGCCGGCCAGCGCCCGGTCGAGTTGGGCGAGAGCGTCGGCAGCCCTTCGGATCGGCCCGCCGTCCGGGGGATGGGCGGGAGCTCCTGGCGTGTCGGCCGCGGCTCCGTTCGCATCGGCGCCGGCGAGGCTCGTTCGGGCAAGCTCCCCGCTCCCGACGACCTGCTCTCGTGCGCCGGCTTGCTCGGCGTCCCGCCAGGCCTCCCCCTCTGCGAGCAGCGCCCGTACCTCGCGCAGGATCACGGCCGGGCTCGCGTGAGCTCTGCGCAGCCCGTCGATGCGTCCGAGCCGATCGAGTACGCGTCGCGCCTCGTCCATGCAGCAACCGTAGCGCTCGAATGTCCACGAGAATGTGACGCCATGTACCGACTGTACGTCGCAGTCGTCACGACTCTCTCGCTGCTCGTCCTTCCGGCAGCATGGCCGTAATCGCTCCGTCGCTGATCGTGGTCGACAGGTCGATTGGGCCTCGACTGCCGGCCGGCCGCCGCCCGTCGTCAGTGCGCCGCGATCACGCGCGTGGCTCCGGTCACCTGCTGGTGCGGGCGGAGCCCGAGCAGCGCGTCGTCGAGCGACGCGATCAGGATCTCACGCGACTCGGCGAGCAGCGCCTCCACGAGTGTCCGCCGGACGGCGTCCTCGGCGCGGGCCCCCGGCCCGTCGCCGTCGACGAGCGCACGCAGCGCGCCCAGCAACTCGGCCCGCTCGCGCGGGCTCTCGCCGAGCAGCACCGCGGCGCGCATCGCGGCCGCCCAGGCGCCGTCCTCGCCGCCGAGGAGGAGCACGAGGGCCTCGCGCAACTCGTCGGCCCGGAGCGGCCCCCGGTGGAAGAGGGCGATCTCGAACCGCTCGAGGGCCTCCGGCAGATCGTGATCGTCGCCCGGGTGCTCCAGGCGGCGGATCAGCTCGGCGACGAGCCGGCCCCGAAACGGATCGAGCCGCGTGGCCTCGCCCGTCGGCAGCTGGGCGGCGAGCGGCGGCATCGGCTTGACGTCGTAGGGTCGCCAGTCGAGCCGCTCGAAGAGCACCGGCCCGGCCGCGATCGCACCGGGGGTGGCGAGACGAAGGGCGCTGATCGCGCGCCCGAACACGGATGGTGCGTCGGGAACCTGCGGAACGGCCGTGTCGAGATCCACGGCGAGCTCGGCGACGAGCGTGCGATCCCACTCCCGCCCGTAGTCGCGCGGGAGCAGCCGGCTCGCTTCCGGCCAATGAGCGGCGAGCTCGCCGGCGGCTGCGGGCCGCACGCGCAGCCCACCGCCGAGGTCGATCTCACCGCCGGCCGTGAGGCCGACCAGCGGGACGAGCGCCGCGTACGAGCGCCGTTCCCCGAACAGGGAGCGCTCGAGCTCGTCGTAGGCGGAGTCGAACGCTGCGTCCTCCCAGTCGAAGCCGCCGCAGCGCTCAGCGCTCCGAACGAGCAGGGGAATCAGGATCGTGCGACGCAACGCCTCGTCCTCTCCCGGCGTGCTCGTGCGCGTGCGCCTGGGCGAAGATGCCTGCGGCGGGCTCGTCCTTGAGCGCGACAAGCGCGCTCGTCGCGTCCTCACGCTGGCCGAGCCAGCCTGCTCGCTGCTCGACGAAGGCCCCGACGAGCGGCCGGTACTCGTAGAGCGTGGGCCGGTTCGGCCCAGCGTGCTCCGTGAGAGCCGCGGGAAGGTCGGCACCGGCTTCGAGCTCCTCCGCGAGCGCGAAGAACGAGCCGAGGCAGAAGTTACGCAGCGCTCGGTAGAGAGTCGGCGACTGGACCGGGCGCTGCGTCACGCGGACCGTTACGCGCTCGCCCCTCCGGTTCCTGCCTGGCACACCGGACACCAGTAGGCCGTCCGGGCCGCGTCGCCCTGCCGGCGGGAGGCGATCGCCGCCTGGCAACGCCGGCACGGGAGGCCGGCGCGACGGTAGACCTGCCGGTCTCGACGCCCGCCGCGCATCAGCCGGGCCGCCGCCTCGAGCGCGCCACGTAGCTCGTCGTCGGAAAGCTCCCCGAGTCGTCTCCACGGCGACGTCGCCGCGTCGAAGAGCGACTCCGCCTTCCACATGTTCCCGATCCCGGCGACGAGGCGCTGGTCGAGCAGCGCCTCGCCGATCTCCCGCGACTGATCGGCAGATCGCAGCCGCGCGATCATCGCCTCGAACGCCGGCGGACTGGCCAGGATGTCGGGCCCGATCCCGGCGAGCCCCGTCGGCCGCCTGCCGCGGGCAAGCTCGAGCACCGGGCCGTGCCAGAGCACGGCTTGATGGCGCTCACCCCGCAGCACGAGCCAGGGCAATCCGGCCACGGCCGCACCGGCCTCGCGCACGTGCCAGCGCCCCTTCATGCGCAGATGGCTGCGCAGGACGAGATCGCCCTCGAACGTGAGCAGCAGGTTCTTGCCCAGCGCCTCGACCCGCTCCAGCCGGCGGCCGTCGATCCGAGGGGCGATCCCGAGGACGGCCGCGCGAGGATGCGGGCTCTCCGCCGACACGACCTCGCCCTCGAGCACGCGCAGCCGCTGGGCCGCCCGGTGGAGGGCGTCTCCTTCGGGCACGGCTAGTCAGGCCGTCGAGCCCGTACGAGCGCGTCGATCGCCTCGTGCAGGCCGTCCTCGTCCTCGACCGGGCGGATGACACGCTCGGCCCGCTCGACCGCGAGACCGGTGAGATCGGCGACGAGATCGTCTGGGGTGTAGAGGACGTCCGCCGACGTCGGGCCGCCGTAGCCCTCGGTCAGATTGGAGAGGTCGTGGCCGATGACGAGCATGGTTCCCACCCGGCGCCAGCGCGCCGGCCGCCCGGTCGAGCACGAGGCGCCGCTCGCCGGCCGGGAGCTGGAGGTAGAGGACGCAGACGAGGTCGTAGGCGGCGACGGGAGGTGACCACTCTGTGAGGTCGGCGTGGATCCAGTCGATGTCGACGTCCTTGCTCCGCCGCACGACGGCGAGCCTCCGCGAGCGCGACCTCCGAGTAGTCGACCGCGGTGACCCGCCAGCCGCGCTCGGCGAGCCAGATCGCGTTGCGCCCAGCGCCGCAGGCGAGGTCGAGCGCGCGTCCCGCGGGCAGCTCGGAGACCTCCTCGACGAGGAAGCGGTTCGGCTCCGAGCGCGCTCCGGCGCCGCGCTCGCGCCACTTCTCGTTCCAGCGGTCGCGCTTCACGTGGCCTCCCGCAGCCGCCAGGGCGGGTCGAGACGGTTCTCGCCCGCGTGGAAGAGGCAGATCACGTGCCCGTCCGGGTCGTGCAGCCGGGCTTCCCTCCAGAGCCACCGCTGGTCGACGGGGCCGTGCTCGAACGCGTAGCCCGCCCCTTCCAGCGCGGTGACCCTAGCGTCGAGATCGTCGCACTCGAAGTAGACGGTCGCCGGCGTCCACTCCGGCAGCGGACGGTCGGAGACGCTCGACCGAGAACGTCGAGTCGCCGTCCGGGCAGACGAAGCGCGCGTAGCGGTCGTCCCCGCCGACGATCTGGACCGAGCCCCAGGCCGCGGTAGAACTCGACCGCACGCGGGACGTCCGAGACCTCGAGCGTGACCTGGTTGAGCCGCATCGCCGTGATGAATGATGCCCGCTGGCGTCAGTCGTTCTCGCCCTCGAGCGCGTAGGCGATGGCCTCGTCGAGCGACATCGCCTGCCCCTCGGCAAAGAGCCGCTCGAACGCGTCGTCGCCGAGCGCCTCGCGCGCGGACGCGATCGCCGCCGCCCTCTCCTCGTGAAGCACGGTATCGAGCGCTGCGCTCATCGACTCGAGACTCGCCTGGCTCGCACCCCATAGCCGAGCCGCTCGGTCGGGTCTTCCTTCGAGCGCAGCGACGATTGCCAAGCCGTCAAGGGGAATGGGCAAGCGCGGCCCCTCCGCCGCATCTCGATACGTTGTGATGACCTCGGCGTACAGCGCAGCCGCTCCCTCTGGATCGCCTCGGCGGACGCGGAGCTCAGCGAGATTCGTGAGCACGACAACCAGAGTGGCCCTGTCCCCTTGCCGCTCGGACAGCCCACGAGCCTCCATCAGGAGGGACTCGCTCTCGGCCAACCTACCCCGGCCGAAGGAGGCTGTAGCCAAGGTCGTTGAGCGTCCATGCTACGAACCGATCTTCGCCCGCCCTCCGAAGGACGTCGAGGCTCTCGAGGAAGACCTCGTCTGCGCGCGCGTGCTCCCCGCGCGCGCCGAGTGCGTTCGCAAGCTGTCGCAGCGCCATGCCCACACCGAGACTATCGCCGGCATGCCTGAAGCTCTCTAGCCCCCTCATGCAGATGCGCTCGGCGTCCACGAACCGGCTCTGCCTGGTGGCGATCGTGGCGGCGCCGAACAAGACCCAACCCCAAGGTCGCTCCGGCTCGTCTTCGGCGAGCAAGAGCATGGCGTCCAGAAGCGTGCGACCCTCCTCCAAGTGCCCGAAATCGGCCCAGAAGCGTCCGACGCCTGCCCCGATTCCGTGTACCAGGTCGATGTCCCGTGTGGCAAGCGCAAGTGCGACGGCGGCGCGGATATTCGCGTGATCCTCCACGAGCCGCCGCATGAGGCTCGTCTCCCCTTTGAGCCACGCGTGCCACTCCGCCTCTACGACCTCGGCGTAGACCTCTGCGTGCCGCCGCCGAATGCCATCTGCCTCACCCGCCTTCTCCAGCTTGTCGCGGGCGTATTCGCGTATCGTCTCGAGCATGTCGAGGCGCGGCTCACCGTCCGGGTCGTTCCGCCGGATGAGCAGATTCTTCTCGACGAGCGACTCGACCAGATCGAGCGTGCCGTCGCAAACGGGCTCGATCACGTCGAGTCTGGCACCGCCGGCGAACACGGCGAACCTCGCGAAGAGCCGCTGCTCGTCTGGCTCGAGCAGCTGGTAGCTCCAGTCGATCGCCGCTCGAAGCGTCTGCTGGCGGTCGGGAACGTCACGAGGGCCTCCGGTCAGCAGATCGAACCGCTCGTCCAGCCTGGCTAGGATCGCTTGCGGCGAGAGCAGCCGCGCCCGCGCTGCCGCGAGCTCGATTGCCAGCGGAAGCCCGTCGAGCCTCTCGCAGATCGCGGCAACTGCCCGCGCCGGTCTCGTCACCAAGAGCGAGATCCGGCTGGGTCGCTCTCGCCCGCTCCACGAAGAGCTCGACCGCCTCGCGCTCGGCCAACGCGGGAACCGGAAACTCACGCTCGGCCGCCAGGCGCAGCGGTGCACGGCTGGTGAGGAGCACCGTGACCTCCGGGCTCGTCCGGTGGATCTCGGCAACGAGCGGTGCCGCTTCGAGCAGGTGCTCGATGTTGTCCAGGCACAGAAGCAGCCGGCGTTCGCGCACGTAGTCGACGAGCAGATCAGCAGGTGGCCGGCCGCCCGACTCGCGCAGCCCGAGCGCCTGGGCGATTGTCGCGGCCACCAACCTGTGGTCGGCGATCGGTGCGAGCGGCACGAATACGGCGCCATCCGGGTAACGCGGAGCAAGCCGTGCCATGAGCTCCAGAGCGAGCCGCGTCTTGCCCACGCCGCCGGGCCCGATGAGGGTCAGCAGCCGCACGCCTTCCCGACCAAGGAGGTTGGCCGAGCTCCGACAATTCCCGCTCCCGACCGACGAGGGGAGTCCCGGGGCGCGGCAGGCTTTCCGGCGCTGCCAGACCCGGAGCGGCGGGCGTCGAGCCCGCATGGAGCGCCGCATGCGCCGCCTCTGCCAGCTCCCCGGCCGTCGCGAAGCGATCGCCCGGGTCCTTCGCGAGCGCCCGAGCCACGACGCCGTCGAGCCCGACCGGCAGCGTCGGCTCCAGCGCCGACGGCGCCGGCGGATCGTCACTCACGTGCGCGAACAGGGTCGCGAGCTGCGAATCGCGCTCGAACGGCACGTGCCCGGTCACCAGCTCGAACAGCACGCAGCCCAGCGCGTAGACGTCGGACGCGGGACCGCTCTCCTCCCCCTCGATCAGCTCCGGCGCCAGGTAGTCCACCGTGCCGAGCAGCTGCCCGGCTTGCGTGAGGCTCCGCGTGTCGCGGTCGGCAGGCTTCGCGACTCCGAAATCCGTCAGCGACGCGTGCTCGATGTCCCCACGACGTTCGACCAGCACGTTCGAGGGCTTCACGTCCCGGTGCACCAGGCCCTTCGCATGCGCGGCGTCGAGCGCCGCGGCGATCTGGCGGATCAGCGCGACGGCCCGCCCGGGCTCGAGCCGCCTCTCCCGCCCGAGCAGCGACCCCAGATCCTCCCCCTCCACGAAGCGGACGGCGAGAAACAGGTGCCCGCCCGCCTCCCCCGCCTCGTGAACTGGCAGCACGTTCGGATGCTCGATCGCCGCCGCCAGCCGCGCCTCCCGCAGGAACCGCGCCCGATACGTCTCGTCCTCGGCCAGCGCCGGCGTCAGCACCTTGAGCGCCACCACCCGATCCAGCGAGCGCTGACGCGCCCTGTAGACGACCCCCATCCCACCACGGCCGACGAGCTCCTCCACCTCGAAGCCGGCGAGGACGACGCCGGGCTCGAGGCTCCGTGACGGCGATGGGCCGGCCGGTGGTGACTCGGCAGGATCTATCGCCACGTATGACGCGCCGAGGGCTGCGGCGAGCGTGCGGTGAGCGGCGACCGGTCCCGACGACGACCGAACGCGCGGGATCGACGTCATGCGTGCGCGCGAACGCGAGCGGTAGTCCCGGGAGCGGCGGGCGGCACCAGCACACCGGTGGGCCGCCTCCGTGCGGGCAGAAGGCGCCTTCGACGGGTCCTTCGACCTCGGCGGCGAGGCGCGCGACCAGATCCTCGAGCCCGCGGGCAATGCCGTCGGCGCTCCAGTCGAAGACGAGGCGCGGATAACGCCGAGTCGCCCGACGGCCAGAGCCCGCTCCATACGCGTTTGCCAGGGAGGTGGCTGCGATGAAGACACCGGCTCGCAACCCGGCGGCGGCGCGGCGCGCGAGCGAACGGCACGACCTCGACGGCGTCGAATCCCTCGTCGGCAGTTGGCGGCTCGAGCTCGCGCAGGGCGCGCATCTGCGATGTCGGCGCCATGACGCCTGCCTCGCGACGCGCGAGCTGCTGCAGCTCGTCCGGCCCGGGAAGCGCGCCGTGGCGATCGAGCAGCCGCTCGACCAGGTTGACCTGCGCTTGAGCGAGCGGCGTGTCGAGCCAGACGCAGCGCGTCGCCAGCGCATGGCGGACGGCGGCGTCGACGACATGGCTGCGTGACGCGCGCGTCAGGTAGGTGTTGTCGAGGACGACACGATGCGCTCCGCTCGCGAGCGCCTCGTCGAGCGCCCGCGCCACCGATCGCAGAGAGCCTCCGAGCTCGTCACGGTTCAGCCGCCGATATCCGCGCGCGACGTAGTCGGCGACGGTCTCCGTCTTCCCGGCGCCCGGGATCCCCATGATCAGCACGACCTCGCCGTCTCCCGCCACGCGCCGGGCGCGGAGGCCCTCGCCCCGCGCGCGCGGTAGGCCGGTTGCGAGTGCGGCACGATCGTCGTCGCTGAGCCGGAGACGCGCGGCTGCGGCCGCCGACCGTACGGTCTCCGGGCGGCGCGCGCCCGGGATGGCGACGATTGCTGCATCCAGATCGAGCAGCCAGGCGAGCGCGATCTCGGCCGGAGTCGCTCCACGGGCCGCCGCGATCGCTCCAAGCGGAGAGTTCCCGGCCAGGCGGCCGGCGCGGCGGGGTCCGCCAAGCGGCGAGTGGGCCATGACGATCAACCCGGCCTCGAGGCAACGCTCGACGACACCGCCGCGGAGCGCGGCGTCGTCGAACGGGCTCAGCGCAACCTGGACCGCCGCCAGCGGAGCGAGCTCGAGCGCCTCGTCGAGCTGCGCGCGATTGACGTTGGCGACGCCGATGCGCGCAGCCAGCCCGTCTTCGCGGACCCGAGCGAGCGCGCGAACCGACGTCCGCCACGGAACCCGAGGGTCGGAAGCGTGCAGCAGATAGAGGTCGATCGGCAGGCCGGCGAGCGCGGCCAGGCTCGCCTCGCAGTCAGCCCGGAGGGAGCGGGCCCGCCCGTCCGGTACCCAGTCGCCGCCAGGTCGCGTCATGCCGCCCTTCGTGACGATCCGCGCCAGGGGCGCGTTGCAAGCACCGAGAGCGCGGGCGAGCAGCCGCTCGTTGTGCCCGAGCTCGGTCTCGTCGCGCCCGTAGGCCCGGGCGGTGTCGAAGACGGTGATGCCGCCATCGACAGCCGCGGCGATCGTCTCGACGGCGCGCTGCTCGTCTCGGTCGGCGTCGGTCGAGAGCCGCATGCAGCCAAGGCCGACCCGCAGCTCGGAGGGGTCGAGCCAGTTCGGCGAGGCCGGAGGGCCCGCGGCCGGTGGTTCCATCGTGGCCGAAGGATAGAGCGGCCCAGTCCGAGCCCCTTGACACGAGCGCGGCCGCGTCCTACGGTGGCGCGGCAAGCGACGGGAGGGGTATGACCGACCGGTCCCTCGACACGTTGCTGCGGCTCACGAGCTGGAGGCTGACACCGCCGGTCGCGCGACGCTGCGCCCGCCGGACGACGGCCAGGACGCGACCACGGCGAGAGGAGCTCCATGCCTGAGGACCGGACGTACACGTACCGCGACGGCGAGCAGGTGGAGCTCGAGAAGGAGCCTGACCAGTTCGTCGTCAGAGCGCTTCCGGACGACGTGGCGGAGCTCGGCATCGACGATGCGGAGCAGGTGTCCTCAGGCTCCTCACGCGTCACCGTCCGCAGGACGGATCTCGAGCCGTCGATGCGCCGCGCCCGCGAGCTCGCCCCGACGCACCACGCCTACCGGATTGCCGACACGGGCGAGGAGTTCCTCATCACCGATCGCGTCTTCGTGACGTTCGCGGAGCCGCCGGCCGCCGAGCAACTCGCGGAGTTCGCCGGCCGCTACGGGCTCGTCCAGCTCGAGGAGTATTCGCCGCGCGAGTTTCTCTACCAGGTCACTTCCCATACCGGGATGAACCCGGTGAAGCTGATCGTCGAGCTCACCGAGCGGGAGCCGCTCGTCGAGCGCGCCGACCACGACCTCAACCTGCGGGCGTCGACGTATCAGTCCCTGCCCCCGACCGACCCGGCCTACGCGCGCCAGTGGCACCTCCACACCCGGCGCGTCGACCCCGCGATCGACCCACGCTCCTCGTCCCGATGTGAGGAGGCCTGGGCGATCCTCGGCCACGGCGGCCTGCCGGAGGTCGTCGTCGGCGTCACCGACGACGGCTGCAAGCTCGACCACCAGGATTTCGACAGCCCGGACAAGTTCGCGGGCTGGGGGTACTTCGAGGGCACCCGTCTCGTGCGGCGCGGCGACGCCGACGCCGACCCGGCGAAGATGTACCAGGCGGGCTCGAACCACGGGACTTCCTGCGCGGGCGTGATCGGCAGCCGAGGCCGACGCGCTCAACACCGTTGGCGCCGCGCCCGGTTGCCGGCTCCTGCCGATCAAGTGGGAGTCCTCGGGTCGCAGCCTGTTCATCAGCGACTCGAAGCTCATGACCGTCCTCGACTACGTCGCCGGTCGCATCGACGTCCTCTCCAACTCGTGGGGGATCGTCCCCACGAACCTGCGTGCGCCGATGGTGCGCGACCGGATCGCGTCGCTCGCGCAGATCGGCGGGCGCCGCGGCAGGGGCATTCTCTTTCTCTGGGCGGCGGGGAACGAGGCCTGTCCCATCCAGCACGACGCGAACGTCGACGTCCCGTATACGAACGGCTGGGACCAGTCGGGCGCGAGCCCCGTCTGGGTCGGCGTCCAGAAGGCCAGGCGCTTTCGGAACAACCTGGTCGGCGTCGCCGGCGTCATGCACGTGGCCGCGCTCGCGAGCACGGCGCAGCGGAGCCATTACTCGAACTACGGCACCGGGATCGAGCTCTGCGCGCCGAGCAGCAACAGCCACCGCTTCGGCCGACTGACAGTCCGGGGGCTCGGCGTCACGACTGCGACCGGTAGCGGCCTCACCGACCGCTTCGGCGGGACGTCGAGCGCCACACCCCTCGTCGCCGGCATCGCCGCCCTCGTGATCTCGGCGAATCCCGAGCTGACCGCCGTCGGCGTCGCTTCGATTCTCAAGCGAACCGCCTCCAAGGATCTCGTCCTGGACGCGTACCCGCGTACTCCTCCGGCTTCCTTCGACCAGGACACCTCCTGGGACGTCTCTCCGATCGCACCCTTCCACCTCGGTGCCTTCGCCGAGAACGGCAGCGCGGACGGCTCGTGGAGCCCCTGGTTCGGCCATGGGCGAGTCGATGCCGCTGCGGCCGTCGCCGAGGCGGTCCCGGCAGCGCCGGCGAGACGAGACCTTACGCTCGAGTCGCGTCCCGACCAGCCGATCCCCGACGGCGACGCGACCGGCATCGAGGACCGGATCGGGGTGGACTCGAACGGCAGCGTCGAGGCGATACGGGTCGGCGTCGACATCGTGCACCCGTGGATCGGCGACCTGCGCGTCACGCTGCTCGCTCCGGATGGGCTCGCCGTCGTCCTGCACAGCCGCAGCGGCTCGGGCCAGGACGACATCAAACGCATCTTCGACATGACCGCCCTCCCAGCGCTCGCGTCCGTCATCGGCCGCCCGGCGCGCGGCGATTGGACGCTCCGCGTGCAGGATCTGGCCAGGCGCGACACCGGCACGTTGCACGCCTGGAACCTCGATCTCGCCGTCTCGAGCGAGGTCATTTCCGTGGCTGACGAGGCTGGAGCGACGATCCCGGACGACAACCCGGCCGGTGTCACCCGCACGCTCTCCGTCACGAACGGGACGATCGACGACATCGCCGTCGCCGTGGACATCACCCACCCGTGGATCGGCGATCTCCGGGTCGCGCTCACGCCTCCCGACGGCAGCGCCATCGTCCTGCACGACCACACCGGACGCGACGCCGACAACATCCTCAGGACATGGCGGGCAGCGGACCTGCCTGCGCTGGCCGCGCTGCGCGGCAGCGATGCCGGTGGAACATGGCGCCTCACCGCGGCGGACACGGCCCAGCGCGACGTCGGCAAGCTGAACAGGTGGAGCATCGAGGTGACGTCCGGGTAGCTGGCGCTCTCACGTTGTAGGCTCGACAACCCGACAGGAGGAGAAGCCGCGTGGCCGAGCTGAAGACGAAGCCGCACGACGGGGACGTGCACGCGTTCCTGGCCTCGGTGCCGGACGAGCGCCGGCGCGGCGACGCGATCGCCGTCTGCGCCCTCATGGAGGAGATCACCGGCGAGCCGCCCACGATGTGGGGAACGAGCATCGTCGGCTTCGGCCGCTACCGCTACCGCTACGGCAGCGGCCGCGAGGGCGAGTGGTTCGTCGTCGGCTTCTCGCCGCGCAAGCAGAACCTGACGCTGTACATCATGGACGGCTTCGGTGGGTACGAGGAGCTCCTCGGCCGACTCGGCAAGCACTCGACGGGCAAGGCGTGCCTGTACCTGAAGCGACTCGACGACGCCGACCCCGAGGTCCTGCGCTCACTGATCGCGCAGTCCGTCGAGCACGTCCGGACGAGAGACCTCGGCCCGCACGGCTAATCGCCGCAACAAGAGTTCGGGGTCAAGTCTTGCATAGCAGCATAAGCCATCGCGCCGACGCCGCCCTTATGTGCGTATGCAAGACTTGACCCCGAACTTCAGCCGCTGCGGAGGACGGCGCGGCGCGGGCCGGCGCGGAAGCCGGCCTCGACGAGTAGCTCGAGCGCATCGGTCTCCGTGATCGGAGCGCCGTCGAAGCGCTCGACCGCCAGACGCTTGACGCCGGCCGTCCGTCGAGCATGCTCGACGAGCGCGGTGAGCGCCGGGCGCATCCAGTCGGGCTCCGGCTCGCGGAGCGGGACGAGCGTCCTGCCGCCGCGCTCGACGAAGAGCGCGGGCTCGCCGTCGAGCAGGACGACGTATGCGCCGGCCACGCGGGAGGCTCGGCCGCCGGCGCGCTTCGGCCAGGAAAGTGCGGCGCCGTACGGCTGTGCCGGGTCGGCCGCGGCGAGCACGAGCGCGCCGGGTGCCTCCTCCGACGGCCGCTCCCGCAGGCGCTCGACGGCGCCCGGCAGCGCGAACTGCGCGCCGCCAAGCCCCTCGACGAAGTAGCCGCGCCGGCAGACGCCGACCGTCTCGAGCTTGCGCAGCTCGCGGTAGACGGGCGCATACCCGCCCGGAACGCCCTCTCCGCGGACCCCGTCGCGCGTCACGATCCCCTGCCGCTCGAGCAGGAGCTCGGCGAGGGCCCGCGCCTCGACTTCGCCGGCGAAGAGGCCGCGCGTCAGGGACCAGCGTCCCTGCGTCGCGATGACCGCGTCCGCTCGCTGCCTCGAGAAGCGGCGGCTCCGGGGGCCGAGCCTCGCGGGTCGCGGCGTCGCGTAGCGGCGGCCAGAGCGCAGCGGCTGCCAGGCGTCGTTCGTGGCTTCGCCGGCCCAGACGAGCTCCCACAGGGCAGGGAGGGCGACCTCGCCCTCGAGGCCGCAGGCGTCGAGGAGGTCATGCCAGAAGAATGCTCCGCGGCCGAGGGCCGCTCGCAGACGCTCGGCGTCCTCGCCCTCCGGCGGGGGTAGAGAGCCCGGCTGACCGAGCACAGGTGCGTCCTCGCGGTAGTAGAGGGCAACCCGCTCGAGCCCGGCGCCGACCCAGATGACCTCTCCGGAGGCGCAGAGCTGGTCGAGCTGCTCGGGCCGGTAGCCGGGCACGCGCCGCGGCAGGACATCCGACTCCCACAACGGGACGGGGAGGGACACGCCCTGGAGCGGCACGAGCGCTTCCCGCAGGCTCGCGCGGCGATCGACTCCCTGCCAGGCCGGTAGGAAGCGGGCGAGGGCGCTCGGTTCGACCGGCTCGACCTCCTTGCGCAGGCGGGCCAACGTCGCGCGCCGCAGCCGACGCAGGACGTCGGGATCGCACCATTCGCGCTCCGTGCCGCCGGGACGAAGCTCGCCGCGCACGAGCCGGCCTTCCCGCTCGAGGCGCGCGAGCGCGTCCTCGATCCGCTCGCTCTCCATGCCGAAGCGGGTCGCAGCCTCTGCCGTCGTGAAGGGCCCGCGGCCGCGGGCGAAGCGGACGAGGATGAAGCCGACCGGATCCTCGTCGCTCTCGAGGAACGCGTCGGGCAGCCCGCCGGGAGGCATGGCACCGAAGGCGTCGCGGTAGCGCCCGGCGTCCTCGGCGGCGATCAGCCGCCGCCCGCTCGCCAGCCCGACCCAGATCGCTCGCCGCTCGGCGACGAGCTCGTCCGCGTGTGCCGGATCCATCTCATCTGACGTGCGATCGCCTCGGCGAAGGAGCAGATCGTGCAGCTCGTCGGGGGTTCGCGCCCGTCCGTGCAGCTCTTCCTCCACCTCCTGGATCGCAGAGCGATCGAGGAGGTCCCTGAGCTCCTCGGCTCCGAGCAGCTCTCGCAGGAGGTCGCGGTCGAGCGCGAGCGCCTGCGCACGGCGCTCGGCGCTCGGCGTGTCGTCCTCGTACATGTACGTGGCGACGTAGTCGAAGAGCAGCGAGGACGCGAACGGGGACGCCGACGCCGTCTCGACCTCGACCAGGTCGAGGCGGCGCGCTTCGAGATCACCGAGCAGCCGGCGCAGCGCGGGCATGTCGAACACGTCGCGCAGGCACTCGCGGTAGGTCTCGAGCACGATGGGGAAGTCCGAGTACCGGCGCGCCACCTGCAGCAGGCCCTGCGCTTTCAGCCGCTGCTGCCAGAGCGGCGTCCGCTGGCCGGGGCGCCGCCTCGGGATGAGCAGAGCGCGGCCTGCGTTCTCGCGGAAGCGCGAGCCGAAGAGCGCCGAGCCGGCGAGCTCCTGCACGACGATATCCTCGACCTCGCCGGGCGAGACGAGCACGTCGGTCGTGGGCGGCGGCGCCTCGGCGTCCGGGAGGTGCAGCGCGATCCCGTCGTCGGACCAGATCGCGTTCACCTCGAGCCCGAGCGAGTCGCGCAGGCGTGCGGCGAGGGCGAGCGACCAGGGCGCGTGCACCCGACTGCCGAAGGGCGTCAGGATGCAGAGCCGCCAGTCTCCGATCTCGTCCCGGAAGCGCTCGACGACAACCGTTCGATCGGACGGGAGCGCCCCGGTGGCCTGCTCCTGCTCGCGCAGGTACGTAACGAGGTTCGCGGCGGCGCGGGCGTCGAGGCGGTGCTGGCTCGTGAGCCGTGCGACCGCGTCGTCGTCGGCGAGCGCAGCCAGCTCTCGCGCGGTGCGGCCGATCGCCTCTCCGAGCTCGTACGGGCGGCCGGTGCCCTCGCCCTTCCAGAACGGCACAGCTCCGGGGACGCCCGGCGCCGGCGAGACGAGGACGCGATCTCTGGTGATGTCCTCGATGCGCCACGTCGACGCGCCCAGCATGAACGTCTGGCCCTCGCGCGCCTCGTAGACCATCTCCTCGTCCAGCTCGCCCACGCGCCCGCCGCCGTCGACGAGAAACACGCCGAAGAGACCGCGATCCGGGATCGTGCCGGCGTTCGTCACGGCAAGCCGCCGGGCACCCTGCCGGCCGCGCACGACGCCCTTGATCCGATCCCACACGATCCGCGGTCGCAGCTCGGCGAACTCCTCGGACGGGTAGCGGCCGGCGAGCATGTCGAGCACGTTCTCGAGCGCCGCCCGCGAGAGGTCGCGGAAGCTCCAGGCGCCACGCACGAGCTCGTGCAGCTCGTCCACGCCGATCTCCTCGTCGGCGCAGACCGCCACGATCTGCTGGGCCAGCACGTCGAGCGGGTTGCGGGGGATCTGGGTCTCCTCGATCGCGCCTTCCTCCATCCCCCTCGCGACGACGGCGCACTCGAGCAGGTCGCCCCGGAACTTCGGGAAGATGCGGCCGCGCGAGACCGCATCGAGGGTGTGGCCTGCGCGGCCGATGCGCTGCAGGCCGCGGGCCACCGACTTCGGCGACTCGATCTGGATCACGAGGTCGACTGCCCCCATGTCGACGCCGAGCTCGAGCGACGACGTTGCGACGAGGCACGGGATCTCCCCTCGCTTCAGAAGCTCCTCGATCTCGACGCGCTGCTCGCGCGCCAGCGAGCCGTGATGTGCGCGGGCGATCGGCTTCTCGGCGAGCTCGTTGAGGCGTACGGCGAGCCGCTCCGCGAGGCGTCGGTTGTTGACGAACAGGATCGTCGAGCGGTGCCGCTCGACGAGGTCGAGCACCGCGGGGTAGATCGACGGCCAGATCGACCGCGACGAGCCTTCGACCCCGGGAGCCATCTCGACGCCGTCCGGCATGACCGGCGTCGAGAGGCCGGCCGTGCTCTGCAGCTCCCGCATGTCCTCGACGGGCACGACCACCTCGAGGTCCAGCTCCTTGGCGCGACCGGCGTCCACGACCTCGATCGGCCGGCCTCCGGAGACGAAGCGCGCGATCTCCTCGAGCGGTCGCTGGGTGGCGGACAGACCGATGCGTTGCATCGGCTCCTCCAGTAGACGCTCGAGCCGTTCGACGCTCAGAGCGAGGTGCGCCCCACGCTTCGTCCCGGCGACCGCGTGCACCTCGTCGAGGATGAGCGTCTCGACCCCCGCCAGGATCTCGCGAGCCTGCGAAGTCAGCATGAGAAAGAGCGATTCCGGCGTCGTGATCAGGATCTCGGGCGGGCGCTTGCGGATCTCGGCGCGCTCCTTCTGCGGCGTGTCGCCGGTGCGCACCGCGACGTTCAGCTCGAGCCCGATCCCGGCCAGCGGCCCCCGCAGATTGCGCTCGACGTCGTAGTTGAGCGCTTTCAGGGGGCTCACGTAGAGCACCTGCAGGCCATCGCCCGGACGGGCCCGGTCGAGCGCCCAGAGGAATGCTGCCAGCGTCTTGCCGGATCCGGTCGGCGCCTGGATCAGCGTGTGGCAGCCGGACGAGATGATCGGCCAGCCGAGCTCCTGCGGCGGCGTCGGCGCCGCGAAGCTCCGCTCGAACCACGAGCGCACCGCCGGGCTGAAGGGTGCGAGCGCGTCCACCGTCCCAGGGTATCGCGCTCGCCTCCCGGCGCCGGACCCGGTTGCGGAACGCGCGAGCGCAGAAGATGGCGACCCCGACGTCAGCCCGCGCGCAGTCCCCCACCCTGGGTGGGGGGACCCGCGGTCCCGCTTCCAGGGTACGGGGCCGGGCCGCGCAGGTCTCACGCGATCCGCAACGGTTTCGCACGCGATCGTGACAATTCGGCCGCCGACAGCCCTAGGGCCTTACGGCGGGTGAGCAAACGAGCCAGCGCCTCGGCGGCCGCGCACGGCAGGAGACTCCAGCAGCGGGCGGCGCTCGGCCTGAAAACCTCGCAGTGGTCGCCGCGCCGGCGCTACACTCGCCGCATGGCGACGACCGCCGACGACCGGCTGTACTTCACCGGTGACGACGAGGCCGACCGGCTGCTCGTCGAGGAGCCGCTCGCCCTGCTCGTCGGTTTCGTGCTCGACCAGCAGGTGCCGCTGCAGAAGGCGTTCTCGGGCCCGCTCGAGCTGAAGCGCAGGCTGGGCGCGCTCGACGCCGCCGAGATCGCGGGCATGGATCCCGCCCTGCTCGAGGAGGTCTTTCGCCGGAAGCCGGCGCTGCACCGCTTTCCGGCGAACATGGCCCGCCGCACGCAGGAGCTCTGCCAGGTCGTTGTCGACGAGTACGGAGGCGACGCGTCTCGCGTCTGGGAGGAGGCTGTCGACGGCGCTGACCTCGACCGGCGGCTCCGGGGCCTGCCCGGCTTCGGCGACATGAAGGTGCGGTCGCTCGCCGCGGTGCTGGGCAAGCGCCTGGGCGTCCGCCCCGCCGGCTGGGAGGAGGTCGCCGCGAACCACTTCTGCCTCGGCGACGTCGACTCGCCGCAGAGGCTGGCCGAGTACCAGGCCGCGAAGCGCGCCCACAAGGCGGCGCTGCGCGAAGCCGCGTCCGGCTGACGGCGTGCCGCGCTTCGCGGCGCGCGTGTCGAAGAACGCCTCGGGCGGACACACGGTCGTCGTCCCGTTCGATCCGAACGCAGCCTTCGGGAGGGTGCGCGCCCCCGTTCGCGCGACCGTCAACGGCCACACGTTCCGCACCAGGCTCGCCCGCTACGGCGGCGTCGACTACCTGGGCTTCAACCGCGAGGTGCGAGAGGCGGCGGGCATCTCGGACGGCGATCTCATCACGATCGAGCTCGAGCTCGACGAGGAGCCGAGGCCGGTAGACATCCCGGACGAGCTCGCAGCCGCGCTGGCGGGCGATGCCGCGGCGCAGGCCGCGCTCGACGCGCTCTCGCCGACTCATCGGCGCGAGTACGCGAACTGGATCGCCGAGGCGAAACGGGCGGACACGAAGGCCAGACGCGTGAAGCGCACCCTCGAGCAGCTTCGCGAGCACGCCGGCCCCGGATAGGGCCGGGTCGGCTAACGCCCGTACCTGCGCTCGCGCTGCTGGTAGGTCCTGAGCGCGCGCAGGAAGTCGAGCTCCCTGAACGCGGGCCAGTAGACGTCCGTGAAGTGGAACTCGCTGTGGGCGCTCTGCCAGGGGAGGAAGCCCGACAGGCGCACCTCGCCGCTCGTGCGGATGATGAGGTCGGGATCGGGCGCGCCGGCCGTGTACAGATGCGCCTCGAGCGTGTCCTCGGTGACATGCTCCGCCATCCCTTCGGCGCTCACTCCGCGCCCGGCAAGGCCGCTGACGAGCGCGCGGCACGCGTCGACCAGCTCGTCGCGGCCCGAGTACCCGAGGGCGATGTTGAGCCGCAAGCCGCCGTATAGCGCGGTCGTCGCCTCAGCCTGCTCGATCGCCTCGAGCAGGCGAGGCGGAAAGCCGTCGAAGCGCCCGAAGACCCGGATCCGCATTGGCCGCCTGGACGCGTGCTCGACGAGCGAGTCGAGCTTCTCGGCCACGACGTCGAGCAGCGCTGCCAGCTCGCCGGATCGCCTGGCCAGGTTCTCTCCCGAGAGCGCCCAGAGCGTCACCTCGCCGATCTCGAGGTCGGAGCACCAGTCGAGCAGGTCGTCGATCTTGTCGGCACCCTGACGGTGACCGTCGCTCAGGTCTCGCAGCCCGGCCTCGGTCGCCCAGCGGCGGTTGCCGTCGAGGATGACGGCAACGTGGTGGGGAACGACCGCCTGCCGCACCTGATGGCGGAGGCGGTCGGTGTAGAGCCGGTAGAGGGGTGCGAGCAGCGCCCCCGACAGGGTGCGGCGAGCCCGCCCGGCAACCGCGAGCGGCCTCGTGACGAGAGGAGGGGCGGCGACACGCTCGGCCATGTACTTCGCCTACGACACGCCCGCGAGCAGGAAAGCGCGCTCCTCGCGCAGCATCTCGCGCGCGATCACGAGCCGCTGCACCTGGTTCGTGCCCTCGTAGATCTGGGTGATCTTCGCGTCGCGCATCATCCGCTCGACCGGGTACTCGCGCATGTAGCCGTAGCCGCCCAGTATCTGGACGGCGTCGGTCGTCACCTCCATCGCGATGTCGGAGCAGTAGAGCTTCGCCTGCGCCGAGGCCTTCGTCAGCTCGGCCCCGTCGACACCCTCGTCGAGCATCCTGCCGACCCGGTAGAGGAGCCCCCGGCCGGCGGCGCATTTCGTCTCCATGTCCGCCAGCATGGCCTGGATCATCTGGTGGTCGGCGATCGGCCGGCCGAACGTCTCGCGGGAGCGGGAGTACTCGAGCGCATAGTCGGTCGCGCCCTGCGCGATCCCGAGCGCCTGCGCTCCAATCCCAGGGCGCGAGCGATCGAGGACGCGCATCGCGATCCGGAAGCCGTCGCCGTCCTCACCGATCCTGTTCTCCGCCGGCACCCGGCAGTCCGTGAGGAACAGCTCGCCGGTCGTCGAGCCCTTGACCCCCATCTTCGGCTCGATCCGCCCGACCTCGAACCCGGGCGAGTCCGCCTCGACCAGGAAGCAGCTGATGCCGCGGTGCGCGGCCTCCGGGTCGGTCTTCGCGAACACGGTGTAGAGCTTCGCCACGCCCGCGTTCGTGATGAACCGCTTGGTGCCGTTGATGACGTACTCGTCGCCGTCGCGGCGTGCCGTCGTCAGCATCGCCGCCGAGTCGCTCCCCGACCCCGGCTCGGTGAGCGCGTAGGCCGACAACCACTCCCCGGAGGCGAGTCGCGGAACGTAGCATGCTTTCTGCTCCTCCGAGCCGTGGAGGTCGAGCGCGATCGCGCCAAGAGCCTGCACCGCGAGGATCAGGCCGGTCGTCGCGCAGACCTTCGACAGCTCCTCGATCGCGACGAGCAGCATCAGCGAGCCGGTACCGGTGCCACCGTGGCGCTCCTGGAACGGGAGGGCAAGGATCTCCGCCTCACGTAGCGCCTCGACGACGTCCCAGGGAAACTCCCCCGTCGCATCGATATCGGCCGCCCGGGGCGCCACCCGCTCCGCCGCGACCTGGCGGACGAGGTCGCGCAGCTCCCGCTGATCGTCCGAGAGCCAGTCGTGCGCCACGCGCTAATTGTAGGGGCCGGATCTCATCCGGCCCGCTCCCACCCCCATCCGAGGGTCGAGCCCGAGTCTAAACCCACGACGCGGTCACGCCGATAGACGGGGTTGCATGAGGCGAACGCTCATCAGGCTCCTCGTCGCAGGCGCGGCCGTAGCGGTGCTCGCAGCAGCGGGCACCGTCTCGGCCGCGCCATCCGTTGTCTCGAGCGGCGTCCTCAGCCTGGTCATTCCGGAGTCGTCGGGCTCGTCTCTCGAGAACGAGCTCTCGGACGTGGATCTCGGCCCCGGATTCGAGAACGCGAAGATCACCGACGTCAACCTCCACCTCCGCATCGACCACGCCCGGGACTCCGATCTCGACCTGTGGCTCACGCACGACGGGGTCACCGTCCAGGTCAACAGGGACAACGGCGACGACGGCGACAATCTCGGAACCGGCGCCGACTGCACCAATCCGACGACGCTCACCCGCCTCGATGACGAGGCGACGACGGCCATGAGCTCCGGCACGTCGCCGTTCGCGGGCTCCTTCCAGCCGGACAACCCACTGAGCGCTTTCGACGGCAAGCCGGCCGAGGGCGACTGGACGCTCAAGATCGTGGACGACTCGAGCAACGCCGAGACCGGCATGCTCGTGTGTTGGAACCTCGAGATCACCGTTGCCGTCGCCGACCTCGAGGTGACTGTCACCGATTCGCCCGACCCGACGTCGGTCGGCAACGAGCTCACGTACAGCGCTACTGTCAAGAACCTCGGGCCGGACAAGGCGAAGACTGCGAAGATCGCGGTCAAGCTGCCGACCGGCGCCGAGTTCGTCGCGGCTACGCCGGACACGTGTGGCGACGTCGCAGGCGGCGAGCTCGTCTGCGACCTCGGCGACCTCGACAGCGGCGCCTCCAGCGTCATCGACATCGTCGTCAGGCCCGGCAGCGCGGGCACGGCCAGCGCCTTCTTCAGCGCCACGAGCGCGGCCACGGATCACCGCGCCTCTGAACAGCAACCAGGTCAAGGTCGATACCGTCGTCCAGGAGACGGGAAGCGGCGGCACCGAGACGATCACGGTCGAGACCCTCGGCGCGGGGCGCGGCACGGTCACCAGCGACCCGGCCGGCATCGACTGCGGCAGCGACTGCGAGGGTGGCTTCCTCGAGGGCACGGCAGTGACGCTGACGGCGGCGCCCGCCGACGACTCACAGGTCGCGGCCTGGGGCGGCGCCTGCGACGGCACCGCGCCCGACCAGCCGTGCGTGGTCATCGCCGACGGCGCCACGAACGTGACCGTCACGTTCGAGAAGGCGGAGCCCGGTGGCGGCTCGGGCGGCTCCGGCGGCGGCTCGGGCGGCTCCGGCGGCAGCTACGACATCTGCACGATCACCGGCACGAGCGGCGCAGACGTCCTCAAGGGCACGAAGGGCACCGACGTCATCTGCGGCCTCGGCGGCAACGACAAGCTGTACGGGCTCGGCGGCCGCGACCGGATCTACGGCGGCAGCGGCAGCGACAAGCTCTACGGCGGACGCGGCGCCGACAAGCTCTACGGCGGCGCCGGCCGAGACACGCTCGTCGGCGGCAAGGGCGCCGACAAGGCCAAGTCCGACGTCCGCGACACCCTCAGCGGCGTCGAGGGCGCGCTCTAGGCGTTACCCGACGCGACGCGCCCGACGCCAGGCCGCTACAGCTCGATCAGCTCCTCCGGCGCCGTCGTCAGCCGCTCGACACCGTCGGCGGTGACCGCGTACGAGTTCTCGATGCCGACGGCCCCCTCGCCCTCGTAGACGAACTTCGGCTCGAGGGCGAACACCATTCCCTCCTCGAGCGGCACCTCGTAGCCGCGCGCGAGGAAGGGCGGCTCGTCGATCTCGAGGCCGAATCCGTGCGCGACGAAGGAAATCCGGCCCGCGCTCGCATAGTGGTCCCGCCGCTCTCCGGCGAGCTCGACGGAGAGCTCCCACAGGCTTGCTCCGGTGACGCCGGGGCGGGCGGCCGCCGCCACCCCGTGCATGATCGCAACGGAGGTCTCGTACGCCTCGCGCAGGTGCGGCGCGACAGGCCCGAGGGAGAACGTCCGCGTCTGGTCGGCCATGTAGCCGCACGAGGAGCCGAGCCCGTCCACGATCACGGGCACGCCCCGCTCGATCGGCCGAAACGATGGGCCCTTGGCGACGTAGGGGTTCGGGCCGACCCCGACGAGAGGAGTGTCCGTCCCGCCAGGCTCGGCGGCGGCCGGGCCGGACGAGATGGTGCCGTAGTGCACCTCGCCGTTGAACGCGCGCATCCGGATGACACCCTGGTGGCCCTGGCGCCGCAACCAGGCCTCGACCTCGGCTGCGAGCTCGATCTCGGTCATGCCCTCGCGGAGCACGCCGGCGACGCATTCGTCGACTCGGGCGACCATGGCCCCGGCCTCACGGATGCGCTCGAGCTCCCACGGGCTCTTCACCGCTCGCAGCCCCCGGATCAGGCCCGAGCAGTCCGCGAGCTCGAAGGCCCTCAGCCGCTTCGCGTAGTCGAGGTAGCGAAGCGCCGGCAGCACGTCGAGCTCGAAGCCGAGCCGACCGCCCGAGACGCCGGCCCCGTCCAACGCCGCGGCGAGATCCCGCAGCGAGCGGAGCGCCTCGATGCGCTCGAGCGGCGACTCGGCCCGCGCCCGCTCGAGCGTCCTGCGCACGAGCAGGACGGGCTCGCCCTCGGCAGGGACGACGAGGTGGGCGTTCTGCGTCGTACCGGTGAAGTAGTAGAGGTCGACGGACTGGACGAGCACGGCGCCGTCCAGCTCGTGGTCTCGCAAGGCCTCCTGGAAGGCGCCGAGACGGCGCTCCACCTCGGTTGCAGGGACGAGCTGGTACACCGCGGTAGATTCTGCCCGTGATCCTCGAGGGCGGCACGATCAGGACGATGGACGCCGTGCTGCCGACGGCGCGCGCGCTCGCGATCGCGGGCGAGCGCGTCGCCGGCGGCGTCGGGACGCACGAGACGGCCCTCCCCACTCCCGAGCGTGTCGACCTGGGCGGGCGGTGCGTCCTTCCCGGCTTCACGGACTCGCACGTGCACTTCCCCACCTGGGCGCTCGCCCAGCGGCAGGTCCGCCTCGAAGGCTGCGCCTCGCTCGAGGAGGCGCTCGGACGCGTCCGCGACGCGCTCGCCGCGCACGGGTCCCCGGGCTGGCTGGTCGGCTACGGCTGGCGCAGCGCCGATTGGCTCGAGGGGCGCGAGCCGACGCGCCACGATCTCGACACGTTCAGCGGGGACACGCCCGTGGCGCTGTGGTCGAAGGACGACCACTCGCTCTGGCTGAGCTCGGAGGCCCTCCGGCGCGCGGACGGTGATCTCGCCGTCCCGGGCGGCGTCGTCGAGATCGACGAGGCCGGCGAGCCGACGGGCGTGCTGCGCGAGGAGTCCGCCTGGCGGCTCCGCGCCCTCATCGCGGTGACCGACGACGAGTACGTGGAGGCGATGCGAGCGGGGATCCGGATCGCGCACGCGTCGCGGGGTCACTGCGATCCACGACAAGGACGGCTGGCTCGGCGCACCGCGGCTCTGGCAGCGGCTGCACGAGGAGGGAGCGCTGACGCTGCGCGTCTGGCAGTCGTTGCCCCACGAGCGGCTCGACGAGCTCGAGGCGCTGGGCCTGCGCTCCGGGATAGGCGACGACTGGTTCCGGATCGGATACCTGAAGGCGTTCATGGACGGCGCCCTCGGTTCTGGCACCGCCTGGCTCCTCGACGGCTCCGGCGTTCGGATCACGAGCGGAGAGGAGCTCGCGGACGTCGTGGGCCGGGCGGCTCGAGCCGGCTGGCCGGTCGCCGTCCACGCCATCGGCGATCGTGCGAACCGGGAGGCCCTCGACGCCTTCGAGGCAACCCGTGCGGAGTGGTGGCCGCGCCGCCTGCGCCAGCGCGTCGAGCACGCCCAGTGCCTGAACCTCGAGGACGCCCCGCGCTTCGCCCAGCTCGGCGTCGCCTGCTCGATCCAGCTCAGCCACGCCCCGTCGGATCGCGACCTCGCCGAGCGCCACTGGGCCGATCGCCTCGAGGGCGCCTACGCGTACCGAACCCTGGCGGACTCGGGCGCGCTGCTCGCCAACGGGTCCGACGCCCCCATCGAGGAGCTCGACCCGCTCGCAGGCATACGTGCCGGCGTCCTGCGGACGCTCGACGACCGCGAGCCTTGGCGGCCAGAGCAGGGGCTCGCCGTCGAGCAGGCGCTCGCCGCGAGCACGGTCAACCCGGCCGTCCTCTCCGGCGACGAGCGGCGCCGGGGAACCCTCGTGCCCGGGCGGCTGGCCGATCTCGTCGTGCTCGACCGTGACCCGCTGACGTGCCCGCCCGACGAGCTGCGCGAGGTGGAGGTCGTCGCGACGATGGTCGCGGGGCGCTGGGTGCACAACCCGCCGCCCTGGACATGACTCTTTTTCCCCCGAAGGAGGGGCCCGTCCGACACCGGCCGCGGAGGCCGCTACCATGCGTCTATGCGCACGATGCGACCGGTACATGACGCAGAGTGCGCCGTCGCCTGTACGGCCGACATCATCGGCTCGAAATGGACGGCGGTGATCGTGCACGACCTGTCGGAGGGCGCGCGTAGGTTCTCCGAGCTCGAGCGGGCCTGCCCCGGGATCAGCCCTCGCACCCTGTCGGAGCGGCTCGACATGCTCGAGCGTCAGGGCATCGTCGGGCGGCAGAGCTATCCCGAGTCGCCGCCGCGGGTCGAGTACGAGCTGAGCGCGAAGGGCTCGGCGCTCCTGCCGATCATCCAGGCCATGAGCGAGTTCGGGCATGCCTGGCTCGTCAACGACGACGAGCACGTGCGCACTCACGGGCGCGCCGGCATCGCGACGGTCAACTAGCCCGAACGGTCAGGCGACGCGCGCAGCCGCCGGCGCCAGGGCGCGCACGGCGCCGGCGATCGCCTGCTCGATGCCGTCCGCCGAGACGTCGAGGTGGGTCACGGCACGGAGATGGCCGGGCCGCGCCGCCGGGGAGAACAGCACGCCCTCGTCGCGCAGACGGGCCGCGCACTCCTGGACGGTGAGCCCGAGCGCCGAGCAATCGAGCAGCACGAAGTTCGTCTCCACCTCGCCCGGATCGACCGGCAACCCGCCTTCCGCGAGACCCTCGGCCAGCCTGCGGGCGTTCGCGTGGTCGTCGGCCAGCCGGTCGACATGGCGCTCGAGCGCGTAGACGCCGGCCGCGGCGACGATCCCCGCCTGGCGCATGGCGCCGCCGAAGAGGTGCTTGAGGCGCCGCCCTCGCGCCATCAGCTCCCCGGATCCCGCGAGCAGCGCCCCGAGCGGGCAGCCGAGGCCCTTGGAGAGGCAGAGCGTCACGGTGTCGAACTCGCGGCCGTAGTCGGCGGCAGGGATGCCGCTCGCGACCGAGGCGTTGAGGAGCCGGGCGCCGTCCAGGTGCAGCGCGAGCCCGTGGCGCCGTCCCTCGCCGCAGACCTCGCGAACCTGGTCGAGCGGCCACACGACGCCGCCGCCGCCGTTGCTCGTGTTCTCGAGCGAGAGCACGCGCGTTGGCGCGAGGTGGAGAATCGCGGAGTCGTTCACCAGGGGACGCACGTCCTCGGGGCCGAAGAGGCCGCGCCGGCCCGCGATCCGCTTGATCACGAGGCCCGAGTGGAACGCCGGCCCGCCGACCTCGTAGCGGACGACATGCGCGAGCTCCTCGGCGATGAGCTCTTCGCCCGGCTGGGAGAGGAGCTTGAGCGCGATCTGGTTCGCCATCGAGGCGGTGGGCAGGAAGATGGCCGCCTCGTGGCCGAGCAGGGTAGCCGCGCGCTCCTCGAGGCGGTTCACGCTCGGGTCCTCGCGGCGCTGCTCGTCCCCGACCTCGGCTTCGGCGATCGCCCGCCGCATGCCGTCGGTGGGAAGGGTGGCGGTGTCGGAGCGAAGATCGATCACGCCGCGGATGCTACCCGGCGGGCGAAGGCGGTTCAGTCCCCGGGGCGCTCGAGCTCTGCGGCGAGCTCCTCGGCCAGGCAACCCGCGGCGAGCCCGATCGCAGCCTGCTCTTCGAGGCAGCCCTCGACGAGAAGCGGCAGCGGCGGATACTCGATGAACACGAGCGACACATCGAGCACGGGGTCGTGGACGAGCCGGATCTCCGCCTGCTCGACTGCGTCCTCCTCGGTGGAAGCGGCGGCTGCGCGCAGCTCGGCGACTCCCTCGTGCAGCCTGCGCTCGATCCCGGCGACGGGCGCGAGCGAGGCGAACACGTAGCCCTGACCGTCGCAGGAGCGGTACCGGTACAGGCCGAGCCCGACGTGCTGGCCGGCGTCATCCGTCACGACGAGGCGCGCGTCGACGCGCCCGAGCGGGAGTCCGAGCAACATGCCGCGCTCGGGCGCGAGGCCGGCGAGCACGAGACACAGCGCCTCGCGTAGGTCGCAGGGTGTTCCCTGCACGCAGGCGTCGCGACGGAATCCGACCTGCATCGTCTCGCCCTCCGCCGTCTCGAGCGCGATGATGCAGCGCGGGAGCGCGTGGGCGAGCGCAACCGCGCGACGGACGTCGGCGAGGGCACGGCCGAGCTCTGCGTCCCTCACGCGGGCGTCTCGACGCGCTCGTGCTCGCGCTCGGGCTCACGTGCGAGCGGCCGAAGGTCGGCGGGCGCCAGCAGGCGCCGCCGCCGCCGCTGCGCGCGCAGGCGCTCCGCGGCGAAATAGCTCCCGACCACGAGGAGCACCGCGGCGGTCTGCGCGGCGATGCCTTCCCAGGTCGGGAAGACGCCGAACCACGCGCCCGCCCAGTAGGGAAGCCGGACGCCGTCGACAGCGTGTACGGGCAGCCAGCCGACCACCTGGGAGACCTGCACGGTCTTCCCGACCATCATGACGAGGACGGCGAGGATGAGGACGCCGGTCAGCTCGAGCATGCGCCTGTGCGGAAGCTTGCGCTGAAGTGCCATCGTCGCCACGGCGATGACGGCGACGCCGGCGAGCCCGAGGGCGACGCCCTCGGCGACGGGCCCCACGCCGGCCTCCAGAACGATCGCCTGCAGGAAGAGCACCGTCTCGAAGCCCTCGCGGTAGACGGCCGTGAAGCCGAGCATCGCCAGGCCGGCGAGCTGCGCAGCCGCGGCGGTTAGCCCGGCGCCTCGGAGGAGTGTCTTCTTCCTGCCGTGCAGCCCGGCGAGGTGCTCGCTCCAGTACACCTTGTGGAAGAACCAGTTCATGATCAGGAGCAGCACCGCGATCGCGACGAGCGAGACCACTGCCTCGAGCTTCTCGCCGTAGCGCGTCAGCGAGTCGAGCACCGTCTGCGCCACGACGAACGTCGCGACCGACGCGACGAGGGCGCCGACAGCGCCGAACAGGAGCGGCCGGCGGAAGCGCCGCTGCGCGCCGACCATGCCCGCGGTCAGCGCCGCCAGGATCAGCACCGCCTCGAGGCCCTCCCGGAAGACGATGATCGCGGTGTTGGTGACGACGGAGAACGTCGACTGCGGCCCGGAGCCGACCGCGGCCTCCGCGTCGGCGAGCGCCTCGTCGAGAGCGGCTCGCGTCGCCTTCACCTCCTCCGGCGCCGACTTCCGCGTGAGGAGCTGCGCCAGGCCGGCGTGGTCGCCCTCCCCGTACCAGAACAGACCCTCGACACTGATGAACAGCTCCGGCGCGAGCCCCCGCAGCCGCTGCTCGGGCCCGAACTCGAAGAACGCGTACGCCTCGAGGCGCGCCTGCTCGGCCTTCCCCCACTCGCCGGCCGCCACGGCGCCCTCTACGCGGTCGAGGGACGTGCGGATGACGTCGAAGTCGGCGGCCTCGGTGTCCTTCCAGGCCTCCGGGAAGATGCCGTCCGCGAGGGCGAGCGCCTCCTCCGCCAGCGCCTCGACCTGCTCGGGATCGGCCACCTGCTCGCCGCGCGCGGCGAGCGCAAGCGCGCTGCCGAGCTCGTCGACGACGACGCCGATGCGCGCCGTCGCGGCCGCGTCGCGTTTGGCCAGCGCGGCTTCGAGATCGGCATAGGCCTGGGCGGCGCCGTCCCGGAACGTGATCGCCTCCTGCACCTCGAAGTCGAGCGTCACCCGGCCGTCGTCGACCCCACGGCCGTACTCGACCGGCACGAGCGCGAGGAAGCGGAGGAACTGGCCCGCCCGGCGCTCCTCCTCCTCCTTGGACAGCGGTGCGGCGCGGAAGCCGGCCAGCGCCTCGTCGAGCGAGGCGCGCGCCTCCTCGTAGGCGGTCTCGTCGCCCGCCAGCGCAGCCGCGGAGAGCGCCTGCGCAGCCGCGTCGAGGCCGGCCGCTGCGGCCGCTCCGCGCTGCTCGCGGTAGGCCGGCGTGAGGATGCCGGCGTATCCGGCCGCCAGCGTCGCCTCGCTCGCCGCCCGCGTCGCGAACCCGCGCTCGACAGCCTGATCCGCCGCCTCGAGAGAGGCGTTCAGGCGAGCCTGGTAGGTGTCGAGCAGGTCGGCACGTACCGCCGCCAGCGCGACCTCGGGCGTGGTGGTGCCGCCTGCGAGCGCCCCGAGCGCAAGCGTCGCGTCCGCTCCCGGGCGGGAGAAGCGCGTCGGCTTGCGGAACTCCCGCACGAGCAGCCAGGCGCGCGCGGAGGCGACGTCACCAGCCGCCGTGGCGGCGGCAACGGCCTCGTAGGCTCCGGCGAGGACGGCCATCCGCGCCTCGGCCCTGGCGATCGCCAACTCGACGCCGGAGCCCGCCGCGGTGGCCGCGGCGGCGCGCTCCACTGCGGCGAGGAGGTCACCGGAAGCTGCGGGCGCAGCGGGCCTGATGAGCTCGGCGAGCGACTGTGCCACGGGCCGGGCAGCGTCGACGTGCGCGACCGCGTCCTCGGGCCCGTCGAGGATGAGCGTCTTCTCGGCATCGGCGAGGAGCGTGCGCAGCTCCCCGGCGAGTCGCCAGGGCGGAGCCGTGTCGGCCGCCGCTGCCGGTGCCGCGACCGCAAGCGCCCCTGCCGCGACGAGCGCGACCAGGCTCAGGACGATGCGCGGGGCCCGCCGGCGCACGGCGCCTACTGCTCGATCGGGATCCCGAGCTCGGCTGCCGCCTGCGAGACCTGCCCGGCGATCGCCGTCGCCCGCTCCTGCGCCTCGGCGCCGAGCGTGTCGGCCTCTTCCGGCGCGAAGGTGTCGCCCGCCTGCTCCTGGTCGTGCAGGTCCTCGATGAAGGCGATCAGGTCGTCGAGCTCCTGCCCGGTCTGGCTGCTCTGGCCTTCGTCTACCGTCGCCACGAGCGGCTGGACGCCGCCGTAGATGATGTCCAGCCCGCCCAGGATGTCCCGGATGTCGGAGAGTCTGGAGACCACGTTGAACGAGTCGGAGGTCGCCGCGTCTCCCTGGACGAATCGCGACTCCTTCCACTGGCCGAAGTACTCGCTCATGGTCGGCACCATCACGACGAGAGCCGTGAAGGCGTCCGAGTCGCTCGGCTGCCATTCGTTCGACGAGGCGTCGAGCTCGCCGGCGTACTGGTCGAACGCCTGCGCCGCCGAGAGCAGGAAGTTTGCCTCGGGAAGCACCTCGCCGAACGCCGCCTCGCCGTCACCGTCGAGGTCGGCGGGCGTGGAAGGCCTGCCGAGGTCCTCCGGCAGCGTGCCCCACAACGTCCCCTCGGTCAGGTTGAAGAGGTTGCCCGGCTGCTCGAGCACGGCTCCGTCCGGCAGCGTCAGGTCGAACGGGACGGCGCTCTCCGGATCCTCCGCCGCGCTCGAGCCGGCATCCAGGATCACGTCGTACTCGGCGAGCGACGGCGTCCCGGCGACGACGCCCTCGACGCGCTCGTAGTACGGGTTGCCCTCGATCCAGAGCTCCTTCATCCGGTCGACGAGCGGGCCCACCTCGGCGGCAGAGTCCGACCAGAGAGCCTCGTAGTCGAAGCCGGCCGCCTCTGCGAGATCGTGGTACTCCTGAGCGGCCGCCGCGAACTCGGTGGTAAAGCCCGTCAGCTGAGCCGTGTGCTCGAGGAGGTAGTCCTTCACGCCCGCGAGGTCGGCCTCTGAGGCGCCGCTCGCCGGTGGGGTCGCCGGCGCGGTCGCCGGGGTCTCGGCCGGCGCTGCCGCTTCGTCGTCGGAGCCTCCGCACGCGGCGAGCAGAGCGATCGCTGCTACCGCGGCGAGGGCGAGCAGACGGGTACGGGCACGAACCATCGAGACCACCTCCGGACAAGGAAACCAGACGGGCGTTGTAAGGACGACCTTACATAAACACGCCGCGCCGTGTCGAGGTTTCGAGGGCCTCTATGTGAGCTCGGCGAGGGCGCGCAGCGTCTCGCGCGCGGCCTCGACTCCGAGGGCAAGATGTCCGAGCGGGAAGCGCTCGTTCGGTGAGTGCACGTTGTGGCCGGGGACACCGAATCCGGAGAGGATGGTCGGGATGCCCCTTGCGGCCAGCGCGGGGATGATCGGCAGGGTGCCGCCGGTTCGCAGCAGCAGGGGACGGCGGCCCACGACCCGCTCGAAGGCGTCCTGCGCGAGCTTGATCGCCGGCGCGTCGGGCGGGATCAGCCCCGGGGGGCTCGCTGACCAGCGCTCGACGTCCAGCTCCGCGCCGTCGGGCACGGCCTCGTGCAGGAGGCGCTCGAAAGCCGAGGCGATGCCCTCGAGGTCCTGCCCGGGCGCGAGCCGGATCGAGACATTCGCGTGCGCCTCGACCGGGAGGACGGTCTTCTGGAGGTCGGGCTCGCCGCCATGGATCCCGTTCACGTCCACGGCAGGCCCGGCGAACGTCCGGAGATAGAGCTCCTCGGCCGCCCGCGCGTCCAGCGGCCGCGCTCCGTCGCGAGCGAGGACGGCCTGCCCGGGCTCGAGCTGCTCCCAGGCAGCCAGCTCCTCCTGTGTGGGCGCGACGGCGCCGGCACGCAGCTCGTCCGGGACGGCCACGACGGGGGCGAGCACCTGAGCCAGCGCGTGCACCGCGTTGAGCGCGGCGCCGCCGAACAGGCCCGAGTGCAGGTCCCGCTCGCCGCTTCGGAGACGGACGTGGTAGTAGACGAGACCCCGCGTGCCCACGTCGAAGGCGGGAATCCCGTCCTGTGGCATGACGCTGTCGAAGATGAGGCACGCGTCGGCGCCGCGCTCGTCCGCCGCGATGAAGTCGACGATCGAGTGCCCGCCGGTCTCCTCCTCCCCGTCGCTCGCGACGCGAACGTTGACGGGAAGCGAACGCTCGGCGGCAAGCGTCGCAGCGGCCTTGAGCAGGAGGTAGAAGTTGCCCTTGTCGTCCACCGAGCCCCGGCCGTAGATCCAGCCGTCTCGCACCTCGGGTGCGAAGGCAGGCGATTGCCAGAGGGACTCGTCCCCCGATGGCTGCACGTCGAAATGGCCGTAGAGCAGGATGGTCGGAGCGTGCTCGGAGTCGGCAGAGGCCCGGAGCTCGCCAACGGCTAGTGGTAACGGCCCTTTCGTCTCGACGAGCTCGCACGCGCCGCCGGCCTTCCTGACGAAGTCGCACAGCCACTCGCCCGCGCCGCGCACGTCGGCGGCATGCGCGGCATCGGCGCTGATGCTCGGGATGCGGAGCCAGTCGAAGAGCTCGTCGAGCCAGGCTGGATCAGGCGCAGGCATGAGCACGATTGTAGGGCCGTCGATGCCGCGGAGCCCGGCGCCTTCGTCGCGCACGAGCCACAAACTGCCGCCGACCTGTTCGTCTGGATGGGAGCGCGGCGCCGTCGAGCGCACGCAGCATTACGCGCCGGCGGTGCTCTGTGTTGGCACGTTGTTGCAACGTGTGTGTTTCGCGTTAAGACGGCGCTGGTCCTCACGGGGACCACCGATGTTCTGACTAGGATCGTCGGCGTCCGGCTACGCGAGCGTGCGACAGGACGAATCCCGCGCGGCCGGCCGTGCTCGAGCTGCATCGAGCTCTGACGGTTACCTGAGAAGGAGAGTGTCCGTGAAACGCGGCATGCTGCAAGATCCGGCGACGTTCGCCGAGCGGCTCGAGGCTCAAATCAACGCGGACAGTGAGCGCGCTCAGCGGGAGCCACTTCCCGCGGACATGTTGCACTACGCGATCCAGAGCCTCGCTATCAACGACCCGCTCGGCCCGCCGCGGCTATCCGGCAACGTCGAGCTGCCGCACGTCCTTGCCACTCCGTACGGCAGGGCTGCTATCGCCGGATACAACTGGGGCCGCCAGGCGCTAATGGCTGGTGACTTCAGCCGTACCGCCAAGGAAGACACGGCGACTCTCGGGCGGATGTGGAGCACCGTCTTCGGAGGGAAGCACAACGACGACCTACGGGGTCATGAGTTGGGGAAGCTCGCCATCCGTGTTCGGCATGAGAAGTTCATCACGAGCGATGCAACGACAATCGACGAGGCCTTCAGCACCTGGATGAGAGAGGGGAACATCCCCGATGCAATCCTTCGTTTGCCCGGGGATGTGCGGTCGGCCTTCGATCTGGGCGCCGTGATCGCGGCGCTCTGGACGGCTATTCAGTTCGAGCAGTTCCGTTTCGGGCGGCTCCAGCGCGTGCGAAACCAGCCGTGGTACCGGCGCCGGTAGCGGACGGCCGTGCCTACCGCGAAGGCCGAAACGCCCGTCTAGGAACGGTGGAGCACGGCGCAGGCGGGCGAAGCTCTTCGCTGGGCGGCGCGTTTCGGTTCGCTACGCGACGCGATCGCGCAGCGTCTGCGATTCCGACAGCGCCTGCAGCTTGCGAAGGCTCTGGTGCTCGATCTGGCGGACGCGCTCCCGCGTCACGTTGAAGGCGCGGCCGACCTCGTCGAGGGTGCGCGGCTGCTCGCCGTCGAGCCCGTAACGCATCTCGAGCACTCGCCGCTCCCGGTGGGAGAGCGCAGAGAGGGCCCGGTGCAGCGCCTCGTGCCGGATCCGGCTCTCGGCCGCCTCGTCGGGACGCGGGACCGAGTGATCGGCGATGAAGTGCCCGAACTCCGATTCGTCCTCGTCGCCCACCGGCTTCTCGAGCGAGACGGGCACCTGCGCCGACCGGCGGATCTGGTCGATCTCGTCGGGGTCGATCTCGAGCTCGCGCGCCAGCTCGGCGACGCTCGGCTCGCGCCCGAGCTCGCCGATCAGCTTGCGCTCGATGCGAGCGATCTTGTTCAGCTTCTCGACGACGTGTACGGGCATCCGGATCGTGCGGCCCTTGTCAGCCAGCGCTCGTGCGACAGCCTGCCGGATCCACCACGTCGCGTAGGTCGAGAACTTGTAGCCCCGCCGGTGGTCGAACTTCTCGGCGGCTCGAACCAGCCCGATCGTGCCCTCCTGGATCAGGTCGAGGAACGGCAGGCCTTGATTGCGGTAGTTCTTCGCGATCGACACGACGAGCCGCAGGTTCGCGGAGACCATCTGCTGCTTCGCGAGGTGGTCGCCGCGCTCGATCCGCTTCGCCAGCTCGACCTCCTGCGCGGCGGTCAGGAGCGGCACCTTGCCGATGTCCTTCAGGAAGAGCTGCAGCGAGTCGGTGGACATCTCGCCCATGGCGACATCGAGGTCGACCTCGGGCCGATCGTCGCCCGACTCCTCGACGACCTCGATCTGGAGCGCTTCGAGGGCGTCGTAGAACTCGTCCACCTCGCCGGGACCGAGGCCGAGGTCGTCGAGCGCCAGCGAGATCTCCTCGGCCGTGAGGAAGCCGGCCTCCTGCCCATGCCGTACCAGCGCCTCCGCGCTCTCGTGCCGCTCGAGCATCAACGGCTCTCCCCGTCGCCTTTCCCGCACACGGGAACCCTGCCTCCCAACCTAACTGCCCTGCCAATACATGTCAACGGCGCCGTGTGACGGCTCCGTCACGGCTTGAACGCGACTCTCGCATCTCGATCGGACGGCGCTCTGCGGCGCTTGTTAGCCGCCGTCGGCGCGCCCGCCGCCGACCGCCTATCCGCTCGCCGAGTCGAGGCTCTCGAGCAGCTGGGCCGCCTGCCTCCCCCAGACGGTCTCTCCTCCGATCGCCACCGCCTGCTCGAGCTGGTCACGCGCCTCCTCGACCTGGCGCAGCCACAGCAGGCAGAGGCCGAGATGGAAGCGGACGACGGGCTCCTGCCCGTAGCGGTCGGACAGAGGGCCGAGCCGCGAGAACGCCTGCGACGGGTCGTCCTTCTCGAAGCGAACGACGGCGGCGCCCGCCAACGCCTCCACGTTCTCGGGCTCGAGCTCGACGGCACGGTCGAACGCCTCTCTGGCCGACAGCGGGCGACCCGCGCGCTGCAGCGCTACGCCGTACTGGATCCATGGGGTCGCGTCGGTGGCAGCGTTCGCGCGCTCCTCGAGCATCTCGAGCTGAACGAGCGGCAGCGCACCCTCGAGCTCTTGCGGCAGCGGCTCGGACGGGACGAAGAACGGCCGCCCTGCGGGCATCTCGGGGTGCAGGAGGCTCTCCGCGCGAACCGCGGCCGAGGAATCGGGCTCGAGCTCCTCGGCTCTGCGCCACGCTTCCTGCGCCTCCTGCTGGCGCCCGTCCCAGAACAGCGCCAGCCCGAGGTGCAGCTGCACGAGCGCGCTTTCAGGCTGACGCTCCTCGAGCCGGCGCAGCTCCTCGAACGTGCCGTCCGGCCACAGAGCGAACGCCGCGCCCACCTGCGCGTAGAGGGAGTCGGGGCTCGACTCGAGCACCTGCCGGAAGCTGTCGAGCGCCGCGCGCCGCTGCCCGTCTCGATAGAGGCGCGCCGCGCTCTCCAGGCCGACGGCCTCCGACCGGTCGGCGACCAGCGCGTCGAGCGCCAGAGGAGGGGCCCCCTCACGCCGTCCAGCCGCCTCCCGGGCCTGCCCGTCGTCGGCTCGACCTGCCCAGGCCACAACGGCGGCCACGGCAGCGGCCACGGCCGCAACCGCGATGACGGCCACTCGCGCGCGCGTGCGGGAAGACACTCGGCGAGAGTAGCGTTGTGCATCTGCGACGGCGTTAACTTCACCTTCGCCAGTCGCTATACTCTTGAAAGCAATGCACAGCTACAGAGACCTCCTGCAGCAGGTCAAGGCCGAGATCGACGAGGTCGACGCCTCCGGCGCAGCAGCGCTTCTCGACGGCCCGCAGGCGCCCGCGCTCATCGACGTTCGCGAGCGCGACGAGTGGGAGGAAGGCAAGATCCCGGGCGCCGTGCACGTCCCGCGCGGCTTCCTCGAGTCGAGGATCGAGCAGGTCGTGCCGGACCGCGACGCGCCGATCGTCGTCTACTGCGCCGGCGGCAGCCGCTCGGCATTCGCTGCCAAGTCGCTCGGCGAGCTCGGCTACACGAACGTCTCCTCGCTCGCAGGCGGCTACACCGAGTGGAAGCGCGCCGGGCTCGCCTGGGAGTCCCCGCGGTCCCTGGACGCCGGCAAGCGCGCACGCTACAGCCGTCATCTGCTCATCCCCGAGGTCGGCGAGGAGGGGCAGCTGAAGCTGCTCGACTCCCGCGTCCTCATGCTGGGCGCCGGCGGGCTCGGATCGCCCGCTGCGCTCTATCTCGCGGCGGCAGGCGTGGGCACGATCGGCATCGTCGATCCCGACGTCGTCGACGACTCGAACCTCCAGCGCCAGGTGATCCATTCGACGGAGCGCATCGGCGAGCCCAAGGTGCTCTCGGCGCAGAAGACCCTCGAGGCGCTCAATCCCGACGTCACGGTCGTCCCCTACGAGGAGCGCCTCGACTCCGACTCGATCGAGCGGATCCTGGCCGACCGCTGGGACTTGATCGTCGACGGCGCCGACAACTTCCCCACGCGCTATCTCGTCAACGATGCCTCCGTCTGGCACGGGATCCCGGTGGTGCATGGCTCGATCTTCCGCTTCCACGGCCAGGTGACCGTGTTCAAGCCTGGCGATGGCCCGTGCTACCGCTGCCTCTTCCCGCAGCCCCCGCCGCCCGAGCTCGCGCCGAGCTGCGCGGAGGGCGGCGTGCTCGGGGTCCTACCCGGGATCATCGGCACGCTGCAGGCAAACGAGGCGCTCAAGCTCCTGCTCGGGATCGGCGACCCGCTCGTCGGCCGCTCGCTCCTCTTCGAGGCGCTCGAGGGCTCGTTCACCGAGATCAAGCTCCGCAAGGATCCGGCCTGCCCGGTCTGCGGCGAGGCGCCGACGATCACCGACTACATCGACTACGTCGAGTTCTGCCTGGGCGGCGCCGGCCACCGGAACGGCGCCCACGCCGAGCACGCCGAGGCCGTGTCGTGACAAAGATCCGGATTCCGCCCACGCTCCGTGCAGAGGTGGGTGGCGCCCGGGAAGTCGAGGCCACAGGTGACACGATGCGCGACGTCCTTGGAGACCTCGCGACGCGCTACCCCGGCCTCGGCTCTCAGATCCTGAACGACGGGGACATCGCTCCGTTCGTGAACGTCTACATCGACAACGAGGACGTGCGCACGCTGCAGGGGCTCGACACACCGGTCGGCGAGAGCTCGACGATCATCCTGCTCCCCGCCATGGCCGGCGGCCAGGCGCCGCTCGTGCAGCGGCCCCCGCTCGTGGCCTCGAGCGTGCTCGACCTGATCGGCTCGACGCCGCTCGTCGAGCTTCGCAATCTGACGCCCAACGCGAACGTGAAGATCTACGCCAAGCTCGAGGGCCAGAACCCGAGCGGCTCGATCAAGGACCGCGTCGCGCGGGCGATGATCGAGTCGGCCGAGGCGCGCGGCGACCTCTCCCCTGGTCGTGAGCTGCTCGAGCCGACGAGCGGCAACACGGGCATCTCGCTCGCGATGGTGGCCAAGCTCAAGGGCTATCCGCTGACCTGCGTGATGCCCGAGAGCGCAACAGCGGAGCGCCTCCGCCTGCTCGAGCTCTTCGGCGCCAAGATCGTCTTCTCGCCGGCCGCGGCGGGCTCGAACGGCGCCGTGCGCCACGCACTGGAGCTCGCCGAGCGCGAGCCTCGCTACTTCATGCCGTTCCAGTACGCGAACGAGGCCAACCCTCGCGCCCACTACGAGGGCACCGGCGCCGAGATCGCCGACGCGCTCCCGCGGGTCGACGCGTTCGTCGCCGGTCTCGGCACGGGCGGCACGCTGATGGGGTGCGCCGAACGGCTCCGCGAGTCGTTCCCGGAGGTCCAGGTTGTCGCCGCCGAGCCGCTTCAGGGCGATCTCATCTACGGCCTGCGCTCGCTCGACGACGGCTACACGCCACCGATCCTCGACATCTCGAGGCTCGACCGAAAGATCCTCGTCTCCAACCAGGAGTCGGTCGTCGGCCTGAAGCTGCTGCTCGAGCGCGAGGGGATCTTCGCCGGTGTCTCTTGCGGAGCCGTTATCCACGTCGCGCGGAAGATCGCGCGTGAGATGGACGAGGGCGTCGTCGTCACGGTGCTCGCGGACGGCGGGTGGAAGTACCTCTCGGCCCCGTTCTGGACGCAGCCTCTCGACGAGGTCGAGCAGTCCATGGACGACCGCGTCTGGTGGTAACCGGCGTCCCGCGGTAGGGGCGACGTTGCTGATCCCACCGGAGGTGCGCGCAGCGCTCGTCGAGCACGCGCAGGCGGAGAGCCCTAACGAGTGCTGCGGCCTGATCGCGTTTCGGGACGCCGTGGCGGAGCGCTACCTCCCCGCGCGGAATGCCGCCGCGAGCCCGTACCGCTTCGAGCTCGACGCCGATCCCGAAGCGTGGTTTCTCGAGGACGAGGGCTACGAGCTCGCGGTCTTCCACTCCCATCTCTCGAGCCCCCCGCGGCCATCCCGCACCGACATCGAGAACATCGGCCTCTGGGAAGGCCGGCCGTACGTCATCCTGACGCTCTCGACCGGCGAGCTCGCCGCCTGGCGCATCCGCGACGGCAGGGTCGAGGCAGCGCCGCTCTCCTGACCGGCCCGAGCCTGACCGGACCAAGTGCCGGCCCTCCGCGTCCGACAGGACGTTCTCGACGCAGGCCGGGTCGAAGAGCCCTCGCAGAGTCCTATCCCGCCGCAATGCGGTGGCGCGTCACCCGTCGTCGAGGGCCTCGAGCTCGCCTCGGTCGAGAGCCTGACGACCCGGCCGAGCCGGAGTACGCCCATACCTCCTGGACCAACGCGCCGGTAGAGCTGTACGGCGTCGTCGCAGACGGCGTGCTCGCGGTGAGCGAGGCCTGAGTGGCGGGGAGTGCGGGGCCGGCGTCGGCCGGCCCCGCACCGGCCCCGACGGCTGGACTAGGTGACCCGGAGCGTTCCCTTCATGCTGCTCGCGTGCGGATCGCACACGAACCTGTAGGTGCCCGCGCGAAGCGTCAGGTTCCAGGTGGTCCTGCCCGTCCCGGAGACGCTCGTCTTCTTGTTCACGCCGGGGCCCGTCAGGTGGAAGTTATGGATCCCGGACCTGTCGTTGATCGTGATCCGGAACTGCCCATGTGCGACGGCTCGCTTGCTCATCCCGATGACGAATCCGGGACCGTCGAAGCCGCTGAGCCGTTTCCTCGCGTCCGGGGCTGCCTGAACCACGCTCGTGAGAACGAGTGCCGCGAGAGCGGCGAGCGCCGCAAGCGTCAAAATGAATCGACGACGCATAGAGCTCCTTTCCCGTTGCTGCCAAAGGTGACTTCGAGATCGGGCGGGCTTCCGGTTTTCACGTCAGCGTCGCAGTGCATACTTCGAAGGGATGAGCAAATCGTACCCAGCCGGCTGGGAGGTGGTGGACGAGGCGCTCGAGCGAACGTTCGAGTTCCCGTCCTTCCCCGAAGCGATCGCTTTCGTGAACCGCGTTGCGGAGGCGGCGGAGGAGGCGAACCACCATCCGGACATCGCAGTGCATTTCCGTCGCGTGACCCTCCGGTACTGGACGCACACGGAGAACGCGATCACCGATAGCGACGTCGCCGAGGCGGCGCGCATCGGGGCGCTCGCCGGCTGACCGCCGGTGATCGTCGCCCACCTCGACCTCGACGCGTTCTTCGCGGCCGTCGAGGAGCTCGAGCAGCCTGAGCTCCGCTGGCGCCCGCTCGTCGTCGGCGGCGACCCGCACGGCCGCGGGGTCGTGGCGACCGCCAACTACGTGGCGCGGCAGTTCGGCATCCACTCGGCGATGAGCTCCGCCGAGGCCCTCCGCCGGTGTCCTGCCGCCGTGTTCGTGCGACCGCGACACCGCGTGTACAAGGCGTACTCCGAGGCCGTCTGGCGCAGCGTCCGCGAGGTCTGCCCCACCGTCGAGCAGACCGGCATCGACGAGGGCTACCTCGACGTCGAGGCGGTGGCGGGCGAGTTCCGGCGCGCCCGCGATGTCGCAGAGGCCGTGCAGGCGGCCGTCCGGGCCTCGACGCGCCTCTCGTGCTCCCTTGGTGTCGCAACGTGCAAGGTCGTCGCGAAGGTCGCGAGCGACCGGCGCAAGCCCGGCGGACTGACCGTTGTGCCTCCGGGTCGGGAGCGTGCCTTTCTCGCGTCGTTCGACGTCCGCCTGCTGCCCGGTGTCGGTCCCCGTGCCGAGGCCCGGCTCGTGCGGGCGGGGGTGACCACGATCGGCCGGCTGGCGGACCTCGCCGACGACGAGCTGTCGCGGCTCCTCCCCGGCAAGATCGGCGTGCTGCTCCGTGACCGCGCCCGCGGCATCGACCCGCGGCCGCTCGAGACCGAGTCGGAGTGGCTCTCCATCTCGACCGAGGAGACGTTCGAGCGCGACGTCGCCGACCGGGACGCCTTGCACGAGGAGCTCCGGCGCATGTCGCGATCGGTAGCCGGCCGGCTCGCCACGGAGGGTCTCGCAGCCCGCACGGTCACGACGAAGGTGCGCTATCCCGACTTCGCGATCAGGAGTCGCTCACAGACGCTCCCGGTTGGGACCGAGGATCCGGACCACATCGCAGAGCTCGCGTGCGCCTTGCTCGACCGGGCGCTCGCGGATCGTCCGGGCGCGCTCAGGCTGGTCGGAGTGGGTGTCTCGAACCTCGAGCCTTTCCGCCAGCTCGTGCTCGCCTGAGCGGCGAGCACAGCTCGTAGGGCCGGATCTCATCCGGCCCGCTCGTCACTGCACCGTGAAGGCTCCGTTCATCTCGCCGGCGTGCGGGTCGCAGACGAACGTGTAGTCGCCGGCCTCGAAGTCGACCGTCCACGACGTCTGGCCGGTCTCAGCGACATCGGTCGTCTCTTCGACACCCGGTCCCGACAGGTGGAAGTTATGGGTGTCCGCCTGATCGTCGACCTCGATCGTGTAGCTCCCGGCGGCGAGCTCGGTCACGTCCGCGCCGTCCTGGGTGAGCGTGATCGTGAAGTCGGGGCCTACGGTCGCGACCAGCGTCCCGCCGCCTTCCGCCGGGGGCTCTGCGGGCTCGGCGGGCGGCTCGGCCGGCTCGGCCGGCGCCGGCTCCGCCGGGGCCGCCGCCTCCTCGTCGTCGCCGCCGCACGCGGCGAGCGTCGCTGAGGCGGCCAGGACGCAAAGGCCAAAGGCCAGCGTTCTCCGTCGGCTCATGAATCCTCCTTGTCCGGGGTCGACGTCTGCGAGTACGAAGCGCGGGCGAGGCCGGTTTGCTGTGCAGGCCGCAGGTCCCGCCGGGCGCGCCGGACGTCCGGCGCCGGTCTCAGGTCACCTGCAGCGGCCTGAGAGCCGGGTAGAGGGCCCGGAAACGCTCGAAGCCGGCGGCGTAGGCGTCGAGCCAGGCGGGCTCTGGCTCGACCGTCTCGCGTATGCGGACACACGCCGCCACGGCTTCCTGCACGTTCGCGAACACGCCGCCCGCGACCCCTCCGAGGAGCGCGGCCCCGTAGGCCGCGCCCTCCTCGACGGCCACGCGCTCGAGCGGAAGCTCCAGCACCGACGCCACGATCCTCAACCAGAGCGCGCTGCGCGCCCCGCCGCCGAGCGCGCGGCCGCGATCCGGCTCGAGCCCGAGCGCGCGGATCAGCTCGAGCGAGTCGCGCAGCCCGTAGGCCACCCCTTCGAGCACTGCCCGCACCAGGGCCCCGCGGTCGTGCCGGAGCTCGAGCCCGGCGAAGGCCCCGCGCGCATCGGGGTCGGCGTGCGGTGTCCGCTCGCCGGTCAGGTAGGGCAGGAACAGCAGACCGTCCGACCCAGGGGGCCAGCGCTCGGCCTCGGCGACGAGCTCGCCGAACGGGACGCCTGGCGCCGCGAGATCTCGCAGCCAGGCAAGCGAGCCCGCGGCGGAGAGCATGACGCCCATCGCGTGCCAGGCACCGGGAACGGCGTGACAGAACGCGTGGACGCGAGCCTCCGCGTCTGCCTGATAGGCGGCGAGCGCAGCGAAGACGACGCCAGACGTTCCGATCTGAATCGAGAGCGGCCCGGGCCGATCGACCCCGACGCCGACGGCGCCGGCCGCCTGGTCGCCCGCGCCCGCTGCCACGGGAATCCCGTCTGCAGTGGTGCCCGAGACGTCGGGCGACTCGAGCACGCGCGGCAGCATCCTTGCGTCGAGCTCGAGCGCGTCGAGGACATCCTCCGACCAGCGCCGTCTCGCCACGTCGAACAGCAGCGTTCCCGAGGCGTCGGCGACGTCGATCGCGCGCTCGCCGGTCAGTCGCAGTCGAACGTAGTCCTTCGGCAGCAGCACATGGGCGATTCGACCGTAGAGCTCTGGCTCGTGCGCCCGCACCCAGAGCAGCTTCGGCGCGGTGAAGCCCGTCAGCGCCCGGTTGCCGGTCAGAGCGATCAGGCGCTTCCGCCCCACGCGCTCTTCGATCTCCGCGCACTCGGCGGCGGTGCGCTGGTCGTTCCAGAGGATGGCGGGACGCAGCACCTCCTCCGCCGCGTCGAGGCAGACGAGACCGTGCATCTGACCGGAGAGGCCGATCCCGGCGACGTCTCGCCGGCCAAGCGCTGCGAGCGCACGTTCCGTGGCCTGCCACCAGTCCTCCGGACGCTGTTCCGACCAGCCCGGCCGGGGCGTCGAGAGCGGGTAGCCCTCCTCGGCCTTCCCTAGTACCTCGCCCGTGGGCGAGATCGCGAGCGCCTTGACGCCGGTCGTGCCGACGTCGATGCCGACGAGCGCCGTCACGAGTAGAGTCGCCGCCGATGGCGATGGTCGTGACGGAGCTCGCTCGAGGCCTGTGGCGCTGGACGGCGCCGCATCCCGACTGGCGTCCGGACGCCGACTGGCCGCAGGAGGTCGGCTGCGTCTACGCGGAGCTGTCCGAGAGCATCGTGCTCGTCGACCCGCTCGTTCCGGAAGGCGAGGCGGATCGCTTCTGGGCCGCGCTCGACCGTGACGTGGAGCGGCTCGGCGTGCCCGTCCGCGTCCTCGAGACGGTGCGCTGGCACGAGCGGAGCGTAGACGAGGTCGCCGGGCGCTACGGCGGCTCCGTCTGGCGGGGCTCGGGGGACGGAGACCTCCCGGCCGGCGTCGCCTCCTATCCTGTCGACGCAGGCGCGGAAAGCGTCCTCTGGCTCGACGGGCACCGCGCTCTGGTCCCGGGCGACCTGCTGATGGCCGACGAGGGAGGCCTTCGTCTCTGCCCGCAGTCGTGGCTGCCGGAGGGCCACACGCTCGACGAGGTCCGCACCGCTCTCGCCGCCACGGCTGAGCTTCCGGTCGAGCGCGTCCTCGTCTCCCACGGCGAGCCGGTGCTGGCGGACGCGAGATCGGCGCTGACGGCCGCGCTGAGCCCGTAGGCGAGGTCCCGTGCCTGCGTGCTTCCCGCGCGGTCATACTTCGCCGCCGAAGGGCGACCTGCACGGGTCGGCGAACGAGAGGGAGGGACGATGCCGCTCTACCTAACGCGATTCAGCTACACGCCGGAGACTTGGGCCAGGCTGATCGACAACCCAGAGGACCGCCGGAAGGCCGCTCAGTCGTACATCGAGTCGGTTGGTGGGAAGCTCCACGGGTTCTGGTACGCGTTCGGCGAACATGACGCCTACAACCTCTGGGAGGCCCCTGACAACGTGTCGATGGCCGCGGTTGTGCTAGCGATCGGCGGCGGCGGTGCGCTCAGCTCGCTCGAGACGACTGTTCTCCTGACCGTCGAGGAAACGATGGACGCGCTGCGAAAGGCCCAGCACGTCCAGTACCGGGCGCCGGGGGCGTAGCGGCTCGCGCGGGCCCCGGGCTGACGACTCAGCGTGGCGACAAGGGGCAGAGCGAGGCTCGGATAGGAGGGAGGACCAGGTGAGAGCACGCTCGCGCAGTCGGCGCTGCTCTCGGAGGTCTCCGGCCGGTCGGCTGGGTGCGACGGTCAGCCGCCGCGCCGACGCACCATGGTGGCCAGCATCGTCGCTACATGCGCGCGCTCGCTGCCCTGCTCCGCGTACGCGTCGCCGCGGCAGACGGTCAGCGTGCCACCGGCGCGGACGACCTCGCCCTCCGCGACGATGCGGTCACCGGTCACCGGCGCTAGCAGGTTGACCTTGAGCTCGACTGTCAGCACCTCCGCGTCGTCCGGCATCAGGGTCAGCGCCGCGTACCCGCAGGCGCTGTCGAGTGCAGTGACGACGACGCCCGCGTGGAGGAACCCGTGCTGCTGGGATAGGTGCGGTTCGACCGGCACCGCGATCGCGACGTGACCGGCCGCGACGTCCGCGAGCTCGGCGCCGAGCGTCGCCATCGCCCCCTGGCGGGCGAAGCTGGCGTGGACGCGCTCGACGATCGCGGCCTCGAGCGGAGGACGTTCGGTCACGGGATGACCGTAGCCGAAGTCTGTCCGACGCTTTTCCGTACCGCGCCTCGATGACTTGCGGCTCACGGCCCCATCGAGTGGCATTTCCGCAGACCGGCGCGCGCGTGGCCGCTACTCCCCCTCGGGTGGAGCACCAGGGCATGACGCATTCGATCGGATGAGCGAACGCAAGCTTGCCCATCCGAGGGTGCGATCATGTCTCTCGTGACGGAACCAACGACCGGGGTGCCGAAAGTCCCGCCGTCGTGGTTCGTGCACACGGCCTGGCGCGCTCATCGAGCGCTCTACCGACTCAGCGGCGGCCGATTCCTGTGGACCACTGCGAACAAGCGCGGTTGGGGCGCACTGCGCCTCACGACCATCGGGCGGAGATCCGGGAAAGAGCGCAGCGTCATCATCGGCTACGTCGAAGACGGCCCCAACCTCGTCGCGCTCGCGATGAACGGCTGGGACGAGGGCCATCCCTCGTGGTGGCTCAACCTCGAGGCGCACCCGGACGCCGTGGTTCGATTGGCGCACCAGCCTCCGCGCCCGGTGCGCGCACGCCCTTCCGCGGGGGAGGAGCGTGATCGACTGTGGCAGCGCTGGGTCGCGGTTGAGCCGAAGCTCGACGCGTATGCCGGCCGGCGGTCGACCGAGACACCCGTGATCGTGCTCGAACCGCGCGACGGAACCCCTTGACACCAGGCGATGACGTCGTGGGTCGCTCCGCCGCCTTACGGGATCACGCCTCGGCGCCCAGCGCGGCGTAGACGATCTCGGAGGCCCGCACGGCGTCCTTTCGCAGCTGCGCCTCTCTGAGCGCGTCGTCGTCGATGCGCTCAGCGACGGAGTCGATGAACCGCCACTGCAGCACGCTGCGCCTCACGGCGGCCAGCCCGTCCTCCGTATACGGGTACAGATCGAAACCGAGGCGCTCGCCGCGCTCGCCGTAGCCGGCGCGGCGCAGCTCGACGGCGAGCTCGAGCGTCTCCATGAACGCGGTCGCCCCCACCATGTTGTCGTCGTCGAACGTGCCCCAGCCGGAGTTCGCGTGCAGGTGGCCGAGCAGACCCTCGGCGGCGAGCATGGCGGCGTACTCGGCCAGGCTCTCGCCGTTCATGATCAGGTGCTGCCAGTCCATGTTCACGCGCACGTTGTCGAGCCCCTCGGCGCGCAGCTTGTGGATGACGTGCAACGTCATACCGACGTTGCGCATGAGGATCTTCATGGCCGGCTCGGAGTTCTTGTGCTCGAGGAGCAGCAGGACGCCGTGGTCGCGGCAGCGCTCTGCCGCCATCCGGAGACCATCGAGGAACCACGCCCAGCTCTCGGCGTACGGGGTCTGGAAGGGGTAGTTGTAGCCCTCGATCCCAGGCCAGACGATGAAGTTGGCGCCCAGCCGGCCCGCGAAGTCAGCGGCGGCGACCGTGCGGCGCTGGGCCTCGCCCCGCACCTCGGGATCGGGGGAGCAGAGGCCGCCGCGGCCGAAGAGCGGGTCGAGGTGGAGCCCGGTCGCGATGCAGTAGATGCCGTGCTCGCCCAACACCCCGCGCACCGCGTCGAGGTTCTCCTCGGAGAGCTCCTGCGGGTAGTGGAACTCGTAGTCGTCGATCAGCCCCTCGAGCCCGTCCACCGCCCGCCGCACTCGCTCTGCCGTGGTCTCACCGGCCCATTGGGGCTGGTAGCCGCCCGGCACGAAGCGCGTCACCATGGCGCCCAGCGCCCAGATGCCGAGGCTCGTCCTCATGGCGCCGGCGCTCCCTCGGCCTCGCGGTAGACAACCTCGTCCGAGAGCCGGAAGCGGTCGTGGATCACCTGGACTGCGCGCTCGACGTCGGCTGCACGCACGACGCAGGAGATGCGGATGGAGGAGGTCGAGATGATCTCGATGTTGATCCCCGCGTCGGCGAGCGCGTCGAACATCTCGGCGGCCACGCCCGGGTGGCTCTTCATGCCGGCACCGACGAGCGAGACCTTCGCGATGCCCGCGTCCGTCGCCACGCCACGGGCCCCGACGGCCGTCGCGGTCTCGGCGAGGATCGGCTCGGCCCGCGGCAAGTCCGTGACCGGCAGGGTGAACGAGATGTCCGTGTGGCCAGCCTCGGACACGTTCTGGACGATCATGTCGATGTTCACCCCTGCGTCGGCGAGCGGCCGGAAGACGCGGGCCGCGATCCCCGGGCGGTCGGGAACGCCCGAGATCGTCACCTTCGCCTCCGAGGTGTCGTGCGCGATCCCCGAGATGGTCGGCTGCTCCATCAGCTCCTCTTCCTTCCTCACCCACGTCCCGTCGGCCTCCGAGAAGGTCGAGCGTACGTGGATGACCACGCCATGGTTGCGCCCGAACTCGACCGAGCGCGCCATGAGCACCTTGGCGCCCGACGCGGCGAGCTCGAGCATCTCCTCGTACGACACCTCGCGCAGCTTGCGCGCGCTCGCGACGATGCGCGGGTCGGCGGTGTAGACGCCCTCGACGTCGGTGTAGATCTCGCAGACGTCGGCGCCGAGCCCGGCCGCGATCGCGACCGCGGTGGCATCCGAGCCGCCTCGTCCGAGCGTCGTCACCTCGTCTTCCGTGGAGACGCCCTGGAAGCCGGCCACGATCGCGATCTTGCCGGCCCCGATCTCCTCGCGCACGCGTCGCGCGCGCACGTCGATGATCTTCGCCTTGCCGTGGCTCGTGTCGGTGACGATGCCCGCCTGCGAGCCGGTGAACGAGATCGCCTGGCGGCCGAGGTCGATGATCGCCATGGACAGGAGCGCCATGGAGATGCGCTCGCCCGCCGTGAGCAGCATGTCGAGCTCGCGGTCGTGCGGCCGCTTCGAGACCTGCCCGGCGAGCTCCAGCAGCTCGTCTGTCGTGTCGCCCATCGCCGAGACGACCACGCAGACCTCGTTGCCGGCCTCCGCCGCCTGCACGACCCGCCGCGCGACGTGCTTGATCCGCTCGGCGTTGCCGACCGACGTGCCACCGTACTTCTGAACGACAAGAGCCACGCGCGAAACCTAGCCGCTCCCGCGGCACGTTCGGCGAGGTTCTGAAGGCAGGCGACATCGCGACCTGTGACGGAGTTCAGATGGAGTGTCTTCGGCAGACCCAGGACGCTGACGAGTTCGAGCAGCGCCGGAGCCAGCTCGCTCACCTCGCCGCTGTCCGATCTCGGAGCGAGCGTGGCGCCGGGCGCTGGACGTGATGCACACGTTCTCGGAGCGCGGCCCCCTCCATCATCGGCAAGTGCCCTTTCATGGATCTCCTCAGTGCTGCCACCGCTGAGCTCGCGGAGCTGCCACGACCGCCACTTCGAGCTGATCGCCGAGGTCACCGGGCGGCCGGTACGCACGATCGCGCCGCTCGGCTCGCTCTGACCCCCGCCTATCCCTCGGCGCATGGCCATTCGCGTCGTCCTAGCCTCCTGGTCCGCGAGCGCCTTCGCGGAGCCCGATTATGCCCGGCAGCTATGCGAGCATCGCGCGGGTCCGGTCCCCGTGCCACGCGAGGCCGAGCGCGTCGAAGCGAGCCGCAGCCTGCTCGACCAGGGCCCTGTCCTCACGCACGAGCCCCAGGGCTCGCAGGGCGAACGGCTCGAGATACGTCCGCGGCTGCATCAGAGGCAGGGCGTCAGACTCGATCCGGTCACGGTCGCCGAGCGCCGCAAACGCATCGAGCCACGTAGCCAGCGCCGCGAGCTGCCCCCACGTCTCGTCCTGCGAGAAGACGGCGTCCCGGAGGAGCCGCGCGGCGCTATCCAGCTCGCCACGGAGGAAAGTGAGCTGGATGCGCGGCGGGTCGAGCAGGACGCTGTATCCCTCCATACCGAGCGCCTCGGAGCTGCCTTCGAGACGGCGTGCCTCGTCCTCGTCGGCGAGGTGTGCGCTCGCGAGGGCGGAGACGAGGAGCGAGCGAGAGTTGAGCACGCACGGCGTGGTGAGATTCGCCGCGACCGCCTCCTCGACACGCGGTCCCAGCCGGCGGATGCCCTGCCAGTTCCCGGCGAGCTCTTCGACCTCGAGGAGGTAGGCAATCCCGTGCAGCTGATGGTGGGGCGTTAGCTGACGCGTGAGCTCCTCGTGGGTTCGCGCGAGGCGGCGAGCGTCGTGAATACGGCCACACCCGAGGTACCCGAGCGCTGCGCAGGCAAGGGTGCTCGCGTGGTGCCCGGGATCGCTGGTCTCGTCGAGCAGCTCGAGACGCCTCTCCGACCAGCCGAGGCACTCCTCGAAGCGGTTGCCGGCGAACGCCGTGACCGCGAGCGAGTCCAGCGCGTAGGAGCGAAGCTCGGCATCGCCCAGAAGCTCGGCTATCGAATGTGCCTCGCGCGCAGCCTCCTCGGCGGCCACGGGCTGCCAGTGCGAGCGAGCGATGAGCGCCTTCGCCCGGGCTCGGGTGTCCGGCGCCGCGAGCTCGAGCCCCTGCGCGATCCAGCTCTTGACGAGCTCACGGTCCGGCCTCAGCCTCCACATCCCCGAGCGGATCGCGGTCTGGAAGACGAGCTCACCGTAGAGCTCGGCCTTCGCTGGCCGATCGACGCTCGCGCTGATCGCGTTCTGCATCGCGGCCCAGAACGCCTCACCGTCGTACTTGAGCGCGTTCGCCCGCCCGATCTCGAGCCAAGCGTCGGCTTGCTTCCACTCGAGCGACTCGAGCTCGATGGCACGGTGCAGCAGCCCCAGGCCCTCGTCGATCTCGTACCGGCCCACCGCAAGCTCGGCGGCACGCCGTAGCCAGGCGACCGCTTTCTCCCGTAGCTCTGCCAGCTCGTCCTCTTCCCCGGCCCATGCAAGATCGGCATCCTCCGGCCGCACCGCCTCGACGTAGTGATGCGCAAGGAAGGGAGCAAGCTCGTCGTGGTTCTCCACGGCACGCTCCATCCAGTCGGCGACCGCCGCGTGCAGGCGACCCCGCCGCGCCTTCGGGAGGCTGCTGTAGGCAACCTCGCGAGTCAGCGCGTGCTTGAACGCGAACTCGTGCTCGCCGGCCAGGGTGGACGTGGAGCGGCGGCGTATGAAGTCGCGGTCCTCGAGGACCTCGAAGTCCGGCATCGCCCCCTCGAGCAACTCGCACACCGGCCCCGCCCAGAAGACGCGTCCGATAACCGCCGCCGTTTGAAGGGCCGCTTTCTCGGCGCTTCCGAGCAGATCGATGCGGGCCGCCAAGACGGCCTGGACCGAGTCGGGAATAGCGGGGCCGGGCTGAAACCGCTGCTCGTCCACGGCCTCGCCGGCGGGCCCGAGCGCGCCCTGGTCGATCAGCGACCCGACGAGCTCCTCGATGAAGAACGGATTGCCCTCCGCGCGTTCGACCACGATCGCGGACAGCGGCGCAGGGATAGCGCCCGCGACGAGCTCCTCGAGCATGCGGGCGGCCTCCGCCGGCGACAGGGGCTCGAGCCAGAGCGTCGCCGCATTGCGCTTGCCACCGCCCCAGGCGGGCCGGCGGTCAAGCAGCTCCGGGCGCCCGGTAGCAAGAACGAGGAGCGGCCCCCGCACGTCGCGCACGAGGCGGTCGATCAGGTCGAGCAGAGGCTCCTCGGCCCAGTGCAGATCCTCGACGAGGACGACCGCCGGCCGGTTGGCGACAAGCTCTCCGAGAAACTCGACCCACGCCTCGTACAGGCTGTGCCGCACCGCGAGCGGGTGGAGAGCGCCCACCGGCTCGAGCCCGAGCGTCAGTCCGAGACCCTCGCGGGCGCCGAGCAGGCGCCGAACCGTCTCGGGTGGTGTGTCCTCCTGGATGCCCAAGTGCTGCTTGAGGATCTCCCCGAGCGGCCAGTACGTGATCCCTCGCCCATACGGTATGCAGCGGCCCGTTAGGCGGAGCGGCTCGGGCTGCTCGGCGGCAAGCACGGCCCAGAGCTCGCCCACGAGGCTCGTCTTGCCAACCCCGGCATCCCCCATGAGCGTCACGCAGTGCGGCTCGCGCTCACGGACGACACGGTGATAGGTCGCCTGAAGCAGCTCCAGCTCGCTCTGGCGACCGACGAACGTTCGCCTCAGACCGCCCACGCCAGGCGGCCGTATCGAGCCAAGGGCGCCCGCGAGCCGGCGGCAGAGGATTCCGTCCGGCCTGCCCTTCGCCTCGATCGTCCTCGGGCCGTCGAACTCGAAGGCGCCCCGTGCGGAGCCAACGGTCCGCTCGCCGACCAGGATCTCGCCAGGAGAGGCCGACTGCTCGAGCCGCGCAGCCACGTTGACCGCGTCGCCGGTGACGAAGGAGCTTCCCGCTCGCCGACGGGCAGCGATGACATCACCCGTGTTGACTCCAATGCGGAGCGAGAGCTTGTCGCCGACGCTCTCCTCTATCCGTCGTTGCATCGAGAGCGCCGCATGGAGGGCACGCTCCGCATGGTCCTCCTGAGCCGCCGGGACGCCGAACACGGCCATGACGGCATCGCCGATGAACTTCTCGACGGTGCCGCCGGCGCTCTCGATCTCCGCGGCCATGGCGTCGTAGAAGCGGTCCAGAAGCGCGCGGGTGCGCTCGGGGTCCTGCTCGGCCAGATCGGGCGAGCCGACGAGGTCCGCGAAGAGCACGGTCGCGAGCTTGCGCTCACCGCCCGGCGAGCCGGACTCAGTGGGCACTATCGGCGCCGGCACGCCCGATCGGGCATCGAGGCGCCCGAGCTCCGGCTCGGAGAACACCTCGGAGAAAGCGGGCGCGAGGCTCCTCTGCGCTTCGATGGGCACGAAGCCGGGCTCCTCCTCGAGCAGGCCCTGCGCCTCCAGCACGTTCCGGGCCTGGGCAACGAGCTCGCGGCCGCTCCGGAAGCGTTCGTGCGGCTTCTTCGCGAGGGCCCGAGCGACGAGCCCGTCGAACTCCTGCGGGAGGTCGGCGCCTCTCCTATGGAGCGCGGGCGGCTCCTCCTGGAGGTGCGCCCAGAGAACTGCGAGGTCGGAGTCGCGCCGGAAAGGCGTCTCGCCGGCCAAGCACTCGTAGAGCACGCAGCCCAGCGAGTAGAGGTCGGCGCGAAAGTCGACCGCGTCGCCTCGGATCTGCTCGGGGGCGGCGTAGTCGACCGTGCCCAGGAACTCGCCGGAGGCCGTCAGCCCCGAGATCGAGCTCACCTGCTTGGAAAGCCCGAAGTCGCACAGGTACGCGTGCTCGCCCTCGGCCAGCAGCATGTTGCCCGGCTTGACGTCCCGGTGTACGAGGCCGCGCCCGTGGGCCGCGTCGAGCGCCCCCGCCACCTGCCAGAGAATGTCGAGCGCACGGGAAGGCCGCAGCGCGTGCTCGCGCCTCAGCAGCGCCCGAAGGTCCGTGCCCTCCACGTAGCGCATGGCGATGTAGAGCACGCCGTCGGTCTCGCCGGCGTCGTAGATCGGGATCACGTTGGGATGGTCGAGACGGGCGGCGATCTCCAGCTCGCGCAGGAAGCGGTCGCGGAAGCGGGGGTCATCCGCCAGCTCGGCCGGAAGGAGCTTGAGCGCTGCCCTGCGGTGCAGGCGCAGGTGCTCAGCCAGATAGACGATCCCCATTCCTCCCCTGCCCAGCACCGATTCCAGCCGGTAGCCGGCCAGCTCGCTCCCGATCACCGGATCGGCGTGCGGCGACACGCAGTCAGCCTAGGGTCACGTGCCGACGGTCGCAAGACCGCAATCGCCCACCGGATCAGCTGCTGAGTCCGACGGCGCGGCGTGTGAGCCGGTCGGCCCGGTCGCGGCGCACGCCGCGGGCGCGTGACCCCTACGCTCCCCGTCCCAGCGTCGCGCCAGTGATCCCTCAGGCCCCGGTCGGACGCTGCCTGGCATGAACCTCGCGATCCTGCCGGTCGCTCGCGCGAACTGCATCCCCGTCGCCGTTGTCGTGCTCGGGCGATCGCACTGGCCCTGGCGGGTCTCACCCTGGCGCTTCAGCTCGCGGATGGCTGGCGCGACTGGCCCGATGCGCCGGCGTTCGAGAGCCCTGTCGAGACCTCGCGCGACCCCTCGCCCTGATCTTCGAGCCGGGATCAGCCGAGCTACGACACCTTGCGCTCGCGCTCCCCGGTCTCGGGCTCCCACCCGGTCAGGAACTCGATCTCGAGCAGCTCGATACGGGGGCCGTCCGTCTCGACGACCTGGAAGCGCAGGCCGTCCCAGACGACCTCGTCGCCGGCCTCTGGCGCTCGCCCCAGCTCGCCGAAGACGAAGCCCGCGAGGGTGTGGTAGTCCTCATGCGGCAGGTCGCGCCCGAAGCGCTCATTGAAGTCGTCGATCGGAAACGTGCCGTCGACCCGCACGGTGTGGTCGTCGATGTGCTGGACGGAGTCGTCGGGCATGTCGTACTCGTCCTCGATCTCGCCCACGATCTCCTCCAGCAGGTCCTCGAGGGTGACGATCCCATGCGTGGAGCCGTACTCGTCGACGACGATCGCCATGTGCTGGTTCGTGCGCCGGAACTCGGTCAGGAGCGGCCCGAGATCCTTCGTCTCGGGCACGAAGTACGCCGGGCGCAGCAGGTCCTCGATCCGGACGTTGTCGATCCCGTTCGCGTAGAGCGCGGAGAAAAGGTCGCGCACGTGGAGGACGCCGACGATCTCGTCGAGCGACTCGCGGTAGGCCGGGTAGCGCGTGAACGGCGAGTCGATGACGGAGGCGAGGCACTCCTGCGCCGGCAGGTCGACGGGCACGCCGACGACCTCGGGCCGCGGGACCATGACGTCGTGCACCTCCTTCTCGGCGAAGTCGAAGACCTTGTAGATCATCTCCTCCTCCGCCTCCTCGATCAGGCCCGTCTCCTCCGCCTCGGCGAGCATCGAGCGGATCTCCTCCTCGCTGCGGACCACGAGGCCGACGGCCGCCGTGCGCATGCCGAAGAGCCGGAGGATCCCCTTGGCCGAACCCTGGAGCACGAGCACGAGGGGGTGCGCGATCCGCTGCATGAGGTCCACCGGCGCCGCCACGACCATCGCGATGCGCTCCGCGTGCTGGAGCGCGATCGCCTTGGGCACGAGCTCGCCCACGACGAGACCGAGGTAGGTGAGGATGGAGAAGGAGAGCAGGAAGGACACGGTGCGCGGCAGCAGCGGATCGAAGAAGTGCGCGAGCAGCGGCTCGCCGATGGCGCCGAGCAGGATCGAGAGCACCGTGATGCCGATCTGGACGGTCGAGATGAAGCGGACCGGCTCCTCCATGAGCCGAAGCGCGATCACGGCCCCTCGCTTGCCCACCCGCGCGCGTTCCTGCAGCAGGGCACGCCGCGCCGTGACGAGCGCGTACTCGGCCACGACGAAGTACGCGTTCCCCAGGACGAGCAGGAGCACGATCAGGATACGAAGGCCGTCGCTCACGCCCCGCCTCGCGGGGCGTACGTACTCGGCGGGATTTCGCCGTCCACCTGCCGGGCGAGTATAGCCACGGGGTCGGCGCGCCAAACATCGGTACCCGTGCTGTCGAACGTATGTTCTATAGTGCGGGTATGCCACGACTGTCCTATCTGGAGGACACGTGCAAGAGCGCGCTCAACCGTGTCCCGGAGGAGTCGCGACTGCCGTTTCGCTGGACGGTCAACCCCTACCGTGGCTGCTCGCACAGCTGCCACTACTGCTTCGCCCGCGCCTACCACGCCTACCTCGATCTCGGCATCGGCGAGGATTTCGCGTCGAAGATCGTCGTCAAGACGAACGTCGTCGAGGTACTCCGAGCGGAGCTCGCGTCGCCGCGCTGGACCGGCGAGCCGATCGCGATGGGGACGGCGACGGATCCGTACCAGCACTGCGAGGGGCGCTACCGGCTCACCCGGGGCATCCTCACCGCCCTTGCCGACTTCGAGAACCCGCTCTCGATCCTCACGAAGTCGACGCTCATCGTCCGCGACCTCGACGAGCTGCGACGACTCGACGCCGTAGCGGGAGCCTCCGTGTCCATGAGCGTCGGAACGCTCGACGAGCAGGTGAGGCGCATCATCGAGCCCGGCACCCCGCCCGGCAGGCGCAGGCTCGAGGTGCTCGCGCGCTTCGCCGACGCGGGCATTCGCACGGGCGTCCTGGTCGCTCCGATCCTGCCGGGCATCAGCGACGACGAGGAGCACCTCGACGAGGTGCTCGCTGCCTGCGCCGCAGCGGGCGTGCACAGCGCGACGCCGATCGTGCTCCATGTCAGGCAGTCGATTCGTGAGCACTTCATGCCCTGGCTGCGCGAGGCCTACCCGTGGCTCTACCCACGCTACGTGGAGCTGTACGGGAAGCGCGCCTACGCGCCCAGGTCCTACCTCGACGAGATCTCCGAACGATTCGCCCGGCTGCGGCTGCGGCACGGGCTCGCGGCGTCGCCCGGGCGCCCGGACCCGGCCTCGCGCGAGCCGCGCGGCCAGCTGGCGCTGGCCGTTTGAGCCTCATGCGCCAAGTGCTCGTTTCGAGCTCCTGCTAAAGGAAACGTGCCAAAGCACCGACAAGACTTGTACACGCACCCCGCGTATCATCTGAAACACCGTATGCCTGCCGAGATCACCTGCCTCATCGCAGACGACCACGAGATCGTTCGTGAAGGGCTTCGCCTATCGCTCTCGCGAGCACCGCACATCCGCGTCGTCGGAGAGGCATCGGACGGCGAGAGCGCGATCTCCCTTGCCGAGCGGCGCCGGCCCGACGTCGTCGTGATGGACATCCGCATGCCGGGCATGGACGGCCTCGAAGCCACGAAAGAGCTGCTGGAGCGCCTGCCGGGGACGAACGTCCTTCTCTTCACCGCCTTCTCGGAGCGAAGCCTGCTCGGACGGGGGCTCGAATCGGGCGCGCGTGGCTACCTCCTGAAGGAGGCGACGAACGAGACGCTCGTCCGCGCGATCGAGAAGGTCGCGGGCGGCGAGGGCTACGTCGATCCGGCTCTGATGCCGACGTTCCTCTCACGCGACACCCAGGATCTGCTGACGCCGCGCGAGCGCCAGATCCTCCAGCTCCTGGCTGACGGCATGTCGAACGCCGATGTCGCAGCCAAGCTCTTCATCAGCCAGGAGACGGTGAAGAGCCACGTACGGCATATCCTCGCGAAGCTCGAGGCCGACACCCGCACGCACGCGGTCGCCATCGCGATTCGCGAGTCGATCATCGACTAGAAGCCCTTTCGCCCGGGGCCCCGGCGGGCTCGCTGAGCTAGGCTCCGCCTTCGTGGGTGAAGCTGAGCGCGAATGGCTCGTCGCAAGGTTGATCACGGCCGAGCAGGACGAGCGGCGGCGGCTGTCGGTCGCGCTGCACGACGGGCCGCTACAGTCGCTCTCGGGCGTCGCGCTGATGCAGGATGCGGCGCTCGCCGCGATCCGCGACGGGCGCGCGACGGAGGCCGCCGAACTGCTCGAGAACGCCGTCGCGCGCGAGCGCGGGATCATCCAGGAATTGCGTGACCTCTCGTTCGCAATCGAGCCGGTCGTGCTGCGCGACGCCGACCTCGAGGTCGCGGTGCGCCAGCTTGCCGACCAGCTCCAGCGCGCACGCCCGATCGACGTCGACGTGGACGTGGCCGCCGCTGCCGCGCTCGGCGAGAGGTCGCAGGTAGCCCTCTACCAGATTCTTCGCGAGGCGCTCAGCCAGGCGTCCGACCGGCGACCGACCCGCGTTTCCATCGTCGTGCGTGAGACTCCCGACCTCGGCTACGAGGTCGACGTCGCGGATGACGGCGTCGCGGAGCGGCGCCGCGCCAGCATCGAAGCGCTCGAGGAGCGCGCTCGGCTGCTGGGAGCGCTCGTCCAGGTCTCGGCCGACGAGAGCGGCACCGCCGTCTCCGTCTCCATCCCGCACCACGCCGCAGGGCGCTAGCGCCGCACCCGCCGCGCTGGTCGCCGGCCCGGTCGGTCATCCTGCCCGTTACAGGGGCCGGAGCGGCACCGGCGTGGTCCAACCCCAGTCCAGGAGGCGCGGAGATGGAGAGAGCGACCGGCGTGATGAAGGAGTTCAAGGAGTTCCTGCTGCGCGGGAACGTCGTCGAGCTGGCCGTAGCCGTCGTGATCGCAACCGCGTTCGGCGTGCTCGTGAAAGCAGCCGTCGACTATCTGCTGACGCCGCTCGTCGCCGCGATCTTCGGGAAGCCGGACTTTTCGCAGCTCTCGTTCACGATCAACGGCAGCACGTTCCAGTACGGGGCGTTCATCAACGCCCTGATCGCGTTCGTGCTGATCGCCGCCGCCGTCTTCTTCGCCGTCGTCAAGCCCTACAACGCGTTGCAGGCGCGTCGCCAGAGGGGTGAGGAGGCCACGCTGAAGGTCTGCCCCGAGTGCGCAAGCGAGATCCCGTTCGCCGCGCGCCGTTGCGGATTCTGCACCTCCCAGCTCGCGTGAGCACGGCCGTGTTGTGACCCTGAAGGGGACGATCGGTCAGCTCGCCAGCGCCCCGCAGAACGCGACCGCGTCGACGCTCCAGGCGGCCTCGCTCGGGGCAAGCTCCTGTGCCGTCACGACCCACGTGTTTCCGTCGGCGGAGCTCCGGACGAGTGCGATACCGGCCGCATCGCCTGCGATGCCCCCGCCGCCGCCCAGGAGGCTGGTCCCATCGGGGCAGCTCACGCTCGCGGACTTGGTGTCCTCCGAGCTCGAGTCGCTCGCCGCCTGGACGACGTCGATCGTCGGCGTCAGAGACCCGATGTCGAGCCCCTCGACGCTCTGTGCCACCTCGGCGGTCGCCGCGGTGTCCGCCCTCGTCGCGCTGGGTACGGTCTCCAGGGTCGACTCGTCGATGTCGTCCCCGGTGAGCGAGTCGTCGGTCACCTTGGCGCCCGTGACGGCATCGTCGGCAAGCCTCCCGGTCCCGACCGCCAGCCTGGCGATCTTCGCGTTCGTCACCGCTTCGTCCGCGAGCTTCGCCGTCGCCACCGCCATGTCGGCGAGCTTCGGCTCGGTCACGGCGCCGTCCGCAAGCTTCGCTTCCGTCACCGAGCCCTCGGCCAGCGAGGCCTCCATGACAGCCTCCTCCGCGATCTTGTCCGACGTGATGGACTCATCGGCGATCTCCTCGCTCCCGACCGACTCGGCCTCGGCCGCCGGCTCGTCGCGCAGAAGACTGAAAAGGGACAGCCCGAGCGCCAACAGCGCGACGGCGAGCGCACCCGCACCAAGCGCGAGAAGCCCGCGATCCGGCTTTTCGGGAGGCTGCTCGTCCCAACCGTCGCCGGGCTGCGCGTAGGCGCCGGGTTGCGGGTAGGCGCCGGCTCCTGCGGTCGTCTCCTCGGGCCGCCCGGGTCCACTGCCCGGCTCCACGGATCCCAGAGGCTCCTGCGGCTCGGGCATGTCGTTCCGCTCGTCGACCCCCATGTCTGCTCCTTCCGTGCAGAGTTGGCCGGCCAAGCGGTGGCGTGGCCGCCTGGTCTCCCGGTTCGCCGTCAGCTGCCGGTTTCCCTCGACGAGAGCCGGCCGGCCGACTCGGCCCGGAGGAAGGTGGAGATCGAGGTCGAAGATGCGCGTCGAGACCCGGCGTCACATCAGCTTTGGTCGATATGGGAGGTGGGACGGACAATGAGCCAGTACGACTCGTCGCGAAGCCCCGAGCCGAGCGGCTGGGCGGTCGGCGGCATCGGCTTCGCCGCAGTGATGATGCTCATGATCGGCATCTTCGGGGTGATCCAGGGCATCGCCGCGATCATCGAGGACGAGTTCTTCGTGATCGGGTCGCAGTACGCATTCAACCTAGACGTGTCCGGATGGGGCTGGATCCACCTGATCCTCGGCCTCGTCCTGATCTTCGCCGGATGGGGATTGTTCGCCGGCAAGACGTGGGCACGCGTTCTCGCCATCGTGCTGGCGGTGCTCAGCGCGATCGCGAACTTCTTCTGGGTCCCGTACTACCCGTTCTGGTCGATCCTCGTGATCGCGCTCTGCGTGTGGGTCATCTGGGCGCTGACCCGGCCGCTCGGGGCGCGAGACGTCTGAGAACGAGGCTCTCGGTCGGGGTGGAGCGCACGCAGTGCGCTCCACCCCAGCCGTAGCCGGAGCCGTTCAGGCCGCGACCGGGAGGCCGATCTCGAAGGTCGACCCTCCGCCGGGGGCCGGACGGACGCTCGCCCGGCCGCCGTGCGACTCGGCCACCTGCCTGACGAGGGCGAGCCCGAGCCCGCTCCCGGGGCGTGATCGATCCCCCTGCCAGAAGCGGTCGAAGACGTGGGCCCGATCCTCCGGGTCGATGCCGGGGCCCTCGTCCGTGACGGCGAGCTCGACCCAGCCGTTCGACCGGGAGCCGACGATCTCGATGCGAGAGCCTCCGGGAGCGAGTCGCACGGCGTTGTCGACCAGGTTGGCGAGGGCGCGCTTGAGGGCCTCGCGGTCGCCGGCGACGCACAACCCCGGCGCCAGACGGCGCACGATCACGAGCCCCCTGAGCGCGGCGAGGGCGTCGAGCTCGTCACTGACCTCCGCTGCGACCTCTGCAAGGTCGACCTCGCGGTTGCGCGACCCGGGCGCCTCCAGCCGCGAGACGGCAAGCAGGTCACGCAGGATGCCCGCCATGCGGTCGGTCGCGCGCAGCGCCACGTTCGCGTGGCTGCGCAGGTTATCCGCCGGTCCGTGCTGCTCGGCGAGCGCAACGTCGAGGTTCGTGCGGATCACGGCGAGGGGGTTGCGAAGCTCGTGCGAGGCTTCGGCGACGTAGCGGCGCTGCAGGGCGAATGCCGACTCGAGTCGCGCGAGCAGGCCGTCGACCGCGTCCGCGAGACGCTTGAGCTCGTGCTCGGGGCCCTCGAGCGCGAGCCGCTGCGACAGAGTCGTCGCCTCGATCCGCCGGACGGTGGACGCCATCTCGTCGACCGGGCGGAGGAACCGCCCGGCCACCAGCCATGCGACTCCGAGGGTGAAGACGAACAGCACTCCGAGCGCGCCGAGCGCGACGTCGCGGAGCGTTCGCAACGTCCGGGCGCTCGCCGCACGTTCGAGGTCGACCGCGTCCGCCACGACGAGCGTGTTGGTACGGAGGAGCCTGCCGTCCTCGCCCGCAACGAGGCCGGGCCGCGCGAAATCGTTCAGTCGCTGCTCGTCCTCGAGCGTGGCCGAGATGGTGAAGTGGAACGCGCCGACCACGAGCCCCGCGAGCACGACGAGCGACGCGGCCGTCAGAAACGCAATGCGGAACCGAACCGACCGCAGCGGCGGTGGTATCCGTGAGCCGAGCGCGGCGAGAGCGCTCATGTGTCCTCGCGGAGCCGGTAGCCGCGGCCGGCAATCGTCTCGATCGGCTGCGGGCCGCCCGAGGCGAGCTTACGGCGCAGGTTCCCGACGGTGACTCGCACCGTGCGGGTCGCCGGGTCGGCGTTCTCGTCCCAGACGTGCTCGAGCAGGTGTCCCTCCGAGAGCGCCTCGCCCGGCCGGGTCATGAAGTAGTGGAGCAGAGCGAACTCCTTCGGCGTCAGCTCGAGGTCGAGGCCGTTTTGCGACGCTGTGTGGCGCGCCAGGTCGAGCTCGAGGCCGCCGACCTTGAGCGCCGCTCCCGATCGACCCGCGTCACGCCGGAGCAGCGCCCTGATGCGGGCCGCCAGCTCGTCGAAGCGAAAGGGCTTGACCAGGTAGTCGTCGGCGCCGGCGTCCAGGCCCGCGACCCGGTCGGCGACGTCGTCGCAGCCCGTGAGCATGAGGATCCGCGTGGCGGCGGCATCGCCGGTCTCCCGCAGGCGCCGGCAGAGCTCGCGGCCGTCCATTCCCGGCAGATTGATGTCGAGGCAGACGAGGTCGTACGGGTGCACGCGCGACTTCACGTACCCGTCGAGACCGTCGTAGGCGGAATCGACCGCGTAGCCCTGACGGCGCAAGCCGAGCACGATGGCATCCGCGAGCTCTCGCTCGTCTTCAACGACCAGCAACCGCATCGCTCCACGAAAGACGCTACCGGCGCGGCTGTTGACGGCTCGTTGGCGCTCTTGAACCTTCTGTAAGGCTCGATTGAGGCGACGTTAAGAAGGTGTCGCCGGCGCGGCCGCCTTTACCTCCCCTTGACCAGCGCGCAGCTTCACTGTCGGTCGGACCTGTTCCAGATCGGAAGCCAGGGAGGAAGGAGACCTCATGACCGGACCAGAGCCGCGCGCGGTCCCAGCCGGGGCCGGGCCCGAGCCCGAGCCCCGGCCCGAGCCCGTGCCCGAGTCGCTCACAGCAGGCGACTTCGCTGCCGTGAGGGGCAAGCTCGAGGCGACCCTGTTCGAGATCAAGCGCGTCATCGTGGGTCAGGAGCGGATGCTCGAGCGCGTGCTCGTCGCGCTGCTCTCCGGCGGGCACGTGCTCATCGAGGGCGTGCCCGGCCTGGCCAAGACGCTCACGGTCAAGACGCTCGCCGACGTGCTCGGCGGCACCTTCCGCCGCATCCAGTTCACGCCCGACCTCGTCCCCTCCGATCTCGTCGGCACCCGCATCTACCGCGCGGGCGACGGATTCGATACGGAGCTCGGCCCGGTCTTCTGCAACTTCCTCCTCGCCGACGAGATCAACCGGGCCCCGGCCAAGGTGCAGTCGGCGCTGCTCGAGGTCATGCAGGAGCACCAGGTCACGATCGGCGGCGAGACCTACCGGGTTCCCGAGCCGTTCCTCGTTCTCGCGACCCAGAACCCGATCGAGGCCGAAGGAACGTACCCGCTGCCGGAAGCCCAGGTCGACCGGTTCATGCTGAAGGTGCTCGTCGACTACCCGGACTTCACCGACGAGCTCGCCGTCGTCCAACGCTCCCTCGGCGGCAAGCCGCCGCTCCACGCCGTGGTGTCCGTCGACGAGCTGGCCGCGATGCAGCGGACGGCGAGCGGCGTCTACGTCGATCCGCACGTCTCCACGTACGCCGTCTCCTTGACCCTCGCGACGCGCCGGCCCGAAGAGCGCGGGCTGACCGACCTCTCCCGCTACGTGGCCTACGGAGCGAGCCCGCGAGGCTCGATCTCGCTCGTGCACGCCGCCCGGGCCCTCGCCTTGATCCGCGGGCGCACGTACGCGCTCCCGCAAGACGTGCGCGACCTCGCCAAGGACGTGCTCCGGCACCGGCTGGTGCTCACGTACGAGGCGCTCGCCGAGGGTGTGACGCCCGACACCCTGCTCGACGCCGTTCTCGCAGCGGTGCCGCTGCCCCAGATCGACCTCGGACGGGAGGCTGCGTGACCCTCGCGCCTCCTCGCACCGCCGCCCGCCCGGGCCCGGGACCGATGCCCGAGGAGCTGCTGCGCACGCTCGAGCTCACCCTGCGAGGACGGATCGACGGGCTCCTCGCCGGAGAGCACCGATCGACCACGCTCGGCCCCGGCACCGAGCTCGCGCAGATCCGCCCGTACGTCCCCGGCGACGACGTCCGCCTCATCGACTGGAACGTCACGGCACGCACCGGCGAGCCCCACGTGCGCGTCCAGGTCGCCGAGCGGGCCCTCACCACCTGGCTGGTCCTCGACACGTCGCTCTCGATGACGTTCGGGACCGGGGACCGGCGGAAGGCAGACGTCGCCGAGGGAGTCGCTCACGCGGTTGGCTACGCGGCCACGCGCAACGGCAATCGGCTCGGCGTGGTCACGTTCGGCGATCCGTCGCCGCGGACGCTCCCTCCGCGCCAGGGCAGGCCCGGCCTGCTCGGGCTCCTGCACGCCGTCCGGCCCGAGACGGCCGAGGAGCCGATCGGGACCACGGCCTTCCGGGAGTCGCTCGCCCGCGTGGCGCGGGTCGCGCGCCGCCGTTCGCTGGTCGTCCTCGTCTCGGACTTCCGCGGGCCGCTCGACTGGCGGCGCGAGCTCCTCCATGTCGCCAGCCGCTGCCACGTTCTGGCCGTGGAGGTGCTCGACCGGCGCGAGCAGGAGCTTCCCGACGTCGGAGATCTCTGGCTCGTCGATGCCGAGACCGGCCGGCTCGTGCGCGCCGATACATCGAGCAGACGCCTGCGCGAGCGCTTCGCCGAGGGGGCAGCTGCCGAGCGGGAAGAGCTCGCGAGCTTTCTCCGCTCCACCGGCGCCGACCATCTCGTCCTCACGACGTCCGGCGACTGGCTGCGCGAGCTCGCGTCGTTCCTGCGCCGGCCCGGACCTCGAGGTGCTGCATGACCTTCGTCTCGCCACATCTCCTCTGGGCGCTCCTCCTCGTCCCGGCCCTGCTCGCCGGCTACCTGCTGCTGCAGCGGCGGCGGATGCGCTACGCCATGCGCTTCACGAACGTCGACCTGCTCGCGAACCTCGTCGCCGCGTCGCCGAGGTGGCGCCGACACGTACCGCCGGCGGCCTTCCTGCTGGCTCTCGCCGCGCTGCTCTTCGCCATGGCCCGGCCGCAGCTCGTCACCGAGGTGCCGCAGGAGGAGGCCTCGGTCGTCCTCGCCACCGACGTCTCGGGGTCCATGCAGGCCACGGACGTATCCCCCACGCGCCTCGATGCGGCCGAGCGCGCGGCCAACCGGTTCCTCGACCGCGTGCCCGAAGAGCTCCGCGTGGGGCTCGTGACGTTCTCGAGCGAGGCACATCTCGTCGTTCAGCCCACCGACCAGCACGACGTCGTTCGCGACTCGCTGCGCCGCCTCGAGGCCGAAGGCGGGACTGCCATCGGCGACGCCGTCGCTCTCGCGACCGATCTCGCTAGCCAGACTCCAGACGAGCAGCTCGCGAGCGACGAGGCCGAGACGGAGGACGGGCCGCCCCTGGTCGTGCTCCTCCTCTCCGACGGAGCCCCCTCGCCGGACACGCTCGACCCGATCGAAGCGGCGCAAGAGGCAAAGGCCGCAGGCATCCCTGTGTACACGATCGCGCTTGGCACAGACGAAGGCACGGTCGAGGTGGTCGACGAGCTCGGCTTCACGGAGACCATCGAGGTGCCGCCCGACCGCGAGACGCTGGCGGAGATCGCCCGCATCACCGGCGCCGCCGCCTTCTCGGCACCGACCGAGCAGGCCCTCGACGCCGTCTACGACCGTCTCGGCTCGAGCATCGGCTACGAGGAGGAGCTGCGGGAGATCACCTACGCCTTCGCGGCCGGTGGGCTCGTGCTCCTCCTCGTCGCCGGAACGCTGTCCGCCCTCTGGTTCAACCGTCTCCCCTAGGAGTAGCCCAATGCGCCCCTACGTCATTGCTGCCTCCGCCGTCGTATCGCTTGCCCTCGTGGCTGCCGGCTGCGGCGGGCAGCCCGAGTCGAGCTCGCTGAGCTCGACCAGCGTCACCGCGGCCGCCGGCTCGACCACCCCCTCCCAGCCCGGTGGCGGCTCCGGCACGGGCTCCAGCTCCGGCACCGCCGCGCCCGCGGCGCGCGGACCGCTCGCCGACATGGTCGAGCGCGTACTGCCGGCGCTCGTGAACGTGCGCGTCCAGCTCGGGGGCGGCGGGGGCTTCCTCGAAGACCTCATCGGAGGAGGCGAGGGCGAGGGCTCCGGCGTCATCATCGACGAGAACGGCACCATCCTCACGAACAACCACGTCGTCCAGGACGCCGAGAGCGTCACGATCGTGTTCGCCGACGGGCAGCACGCCGAGCTTCCCGGCCGGGTTCTCGGCACCGCTCCCGAGCGCGACCTGGCGGTCGTCTGCGTGGACGCGACCGATCTCCATGCTGTCGAGATCGGGTCCTCCGCGAGCCTACGCCTGGGCGACGACGCGGTCGCGCTCGGCTACCCGCTCGGGCTCGGCGGCCCGACGGTGACGCGCGGGATCGTCTCCGGCCTCGGCCGGGAGCTCGCGCCCCTGGGCGGCGTTCCTCTCCGGGACATGATCCAGACGGACGCGGCCATCAACCCCGGCAACTCGGGCGGGCCGCTCGTCGACATCGACGGGAAGCTGATCGGGATCAACACGGCCGGCGCGCTTGCCGCGTTCGCCGAGAACGTCGGCTTCGCCATCGCCATCGACGGAGCCATGCCCGTCGTCGAGGACATCCTCGAAGGGCATTCCGGGTGCGGGGCCGGCGGAAGCGCCGAGGAGCCGTCCGTCCGGGAGCCCGGCGCCGAGCCCGAGCCGTCCCCGGACGAGCCGTCTGCTGAGGAGCAGCCCGAGGAAGAGCAGCCCGCGGAAGAGCAGCCCGGCTCGGGCTCGGAGGATGGCGCTGCGGAGCCGGCGTGGCTCGGAGCGGCGGCCGCCGACTCGGACGAGGGTGCGCTGCTCGCCGATGTCCTCCCTGGAGGGCCCGCGGACGAGGCCGGTCTCGTGCCCGGGGACGTCGTCGTCGGAATCGACGGAGAGCCGATCGGGTCCGCGGAGGATCTCGTCAACGCGATCGCCGCACGCGAGCCCGGCGAGCGGGTGACGCTCGAGCTGAGCGACGGGCGGACCATCGAGGTGGAGCTCGGCGAGCGACCGGAGTCGTCCTGACGGCAACACGCAGCAGCTACCGGTCGAGGGCTGGCACATGCGCGCGACCGGCCCCGGCGAGACGCGCGGCTGCCAGGCTCGCCGAGCGGCTCGAGCTGGTCGGCTGCTCGACGCGCATCACCTCGGCCGGTAGCAGCTGGGTGGTGAACCTGCGCCGCGAGCTCGGGACTCCCTTCAGCGCTTGCCGCGGTCCTCGGCCCTGAAGATCGCGTCGAGCACCATGTTCACCGCCCAGATGATGATCGTGGCCCAGACGGCGTCGATGAAGCTCCCGATCGAGAAGGGGCCGACAATCCAGCTCGTGATGTAGAGCATGAGCAGGTTGACGCCGAAGAACGCCAGGCCGAGGGTGACGACGGCCAGCGGGAGCGCGAACAGCTTCACGATCGGCTTCAGCAGGAGGTTGACGATCCCGAAGACGAAGCCCGCGACGATCAGGACCCAGAACCTGCTGCCGTAGTCGACACCGTCGATGAAGATCGACGCGACGAAGATGGCCGCGACGTTCGTGGCAATGCTGATGAGGATTCGTCTGATCATCGGGCGCACGCCCGGGCGGAGCCCGCAAGCGGCAGCCTCCGCGCGTCGGCTCGGTAGCGCGGCAGCTTACCGCCGAGCCTGCGCCGATGCGGAGCGTGGCCGGTCATTCGAGTCAGGCCGGACAGACCGGAGTTGCATTCCCGTATTGTTCGGCCGAGGGGGCCGTGGGAATGCAAGTGACAAGCGCTCAGGCGGTCGAGATCGAGGGCGCACGAGCGACGATCCGCAACCCGGTCGCGCTCTGGATCCTCACACTGCTGACGCTCGGAATCCTGGGGGCGTTCTGGTGGTACGGGATCAACCGTGAGGTCCGCGACGTGTCCCGTGCCCTGGGGCGCCCGCTCGGCAACTCGCCCGTCTTCATGGCAGTGCTCGCCGCCCTCTGGCCGCTCGCCTGGATCCCGGCCGTGATCTCGATCTACCTCGGCTCTCGCTGGATCCGCACGCTCGAGGAGGGCGTTGGCACGTCGGGCCGGATCCGCCCCGTCATCGCCGCGCTGCTCTTCCCGCTGCTCTTCGTGCACGTGATCTACGTCCAGCGCTCGGTCAACGAGATCTGGCGCCGCGCCGCGGCCGGCGCTCGTCCGGCCGCAGACTGGGCGGTCACCTCGGGAACCGAGGAGGCAGTCGCCGCCGGCACCCGCGCCCAGGCCCAGCGCGAGGCGGAGCGCTGGCGCTAGCGACCACTCACTCCAGCGGCTAGCGACCGCTCACTCCAGCGTGGTGAGCGCGAACGCGACCGCAAACCCGAACGTCGTGAAAATGCCCACGAGCTTGCCTCCGTGCTCGAACGCCTCGGGCATCATCGTGTCGGCGAGCATCGTCAGGATCGCGCCGGCGGCAAATGCGTTGACGAACGCGAGCGTGCTCGGCGAGGCGCCGTCGAAGAGCCCGTAGCCGGCGAGCGCCGCCAGGCCGGAGACGACCATCACGACCACCCAGACGCCGAGAATCCGGGATCGCGCCCAGCCGCCGGCCGCGAGCCCGGTCGAGGCGGCGACGGCCTCCGGAAGGTTCGACAGCCAGACGGCGGCGAGGAAGGCAACGCCGACCTCGCCGCCCTCGAGGACGGTGAGGCCGAGGACGATGCTCTCGGGGATCCCGTCGAGGACGATTCCGAGCAGGATCGCGAGCGCTGAGCCCGACGCCTGCTGACCGCTGGAGCGTTTCCGCGCAGCGCCGCCGAGACGATCGATCAGCGCGTCCCCGCCGAAGAAGGTCGCGCACCCGGCCAAGAGGCCGAACGCGATCCCTCCACCGCCGGGGGACTTCTCGTACGCATCGAGAACGAGCTCGAAGGCGACCGCACTGATCAGCACGCCGCCCCCGAACGCCATCACGACGCCGAGCAGCCGGTGCCCGATGTGAAAGCGAAGCGCGGCCGCGCCGCCGAGCAACAGCGATGAGCTCGCGACGATACCCCACGCGAACGCTTCGCCTACGCCGCTACCTCGCTTCGCTCAGCCTGAGTCGATGCGCGCTACGCCGCTTGGGCCTGCAGCTGCTCCGAGAAGTACTCGAGCGCCCGGCGCGTCTTGGTCTCCTGCTCGCCGGAGAGGTTGACGCCCTGCGCGGTCAGGTAGGCACGGCTCTCCGCCGCGGCCTGGAAGGCCTCTCCCGGCGTGCACTTCGTGGAGAGCTCGAGCACCCGCGAGCCGTCGGGGTAGAGCCACATCTCCGCGACGAGCTTGCGGGGGAATTCCTTCGGCGTGAACTTGAGCTTGAGGACGAAGATCGGGCCGAGGATGGAGAGATCGTCGAGTCCGATGCCGTCCGGCGCATGCTCTGCGTAGAAGGCGCGCTGCTCCTTCGTGAACAGCTTGCGCAGCGGACGCTTGCCCAAGGCCGCCTCCCGCACGGCGGTCGACTCGAGCACTGCTTTCATCGACCCCGAGCACACGTGCCCGCCTGGCATGGTGTCGACCTCGACGCCGAAGCTCTGCGAGCGGCGCACCTTGGCCGGAAGCTCGCTCGGGACGACCGGTCGCAGCTTCACGACCGAGTCGTCGCCCTTGCCCTGCACCCGGCGGGCGCGCGGAACGACGCCGTGCTCGTAGAGCAGCAGGTCCGGAGTGTCGAAGAAGAAGACCTGGCGGATCTGGGCCTCTAGCGGGTCCATGCCGAGGGCGTTGATGGTCGCGCGATGGTCGGATGCCGGGACAGTCAGCTTCAGCTCGACGCTGTCGGAGCCCTTCATCAACGAGAGCAGCTCGACGAGCTCCTCATCGGTACGGGCCGGGGGCGGCTTGGTGGCGGTCGTCATCGCGAACTCCTTCTGTTACCGGCGCATTGCAGCACGATCTTGCGGGCACCGAGTATAGGCCAGCGGCCGCCGCGCCACCGCCGAGACCGTCCCAGGCCCTGCGGGTGAAACCGCTCAGTTGTCCTTGCCGGAAGGGTGGCGCTCGTGGACGAACAGCCCGCGGACGAGGCGGCGTGCCCTGTGCAGGAGAGGCTCGCGCTCCGCGGTCGCCTGCGGGACCGGCTCGCGGACCTTCGGCCACGCTGCCGCGAAGTCAGCGCCCAGGAAGAAGATGGCTCCCGCGAGGTACGTGAACACGAGGAAGCCGATGACGGCACCGAGGGAGCCGTAGATGAGGTTGTAGTTCGCGAAGTGCGCGAGGTAGATGCCGAAGCCGACCTTGAACACCTCGAAGGCAAGCGCTGCCACGAGCGCACCCGGCCACACGGTGCGGAACGGCGGCCGCGCCCAGGGCACCCGCGCGTAGAGGAGGACGAACGTCGCGAAGGTGAACAGGAACGGGAGCGCGAGGCGCGTCAGCTCGCCGGCCGCCGACACGACGCCCTCGAACGCCTCGAGATCGGCCTTGTCGAGCGCGACCTGGATGATGACCGTGAGCCCGACCGAGACGAGCACGAAGGCTCCGGCGAGCAGCACGAGCAGCACGTCGAGGAGCTTCGCCCGGCCCGCCGGTCGCCGCTGCTCAGGCTTCCAGACGACGTCGAGGCCCTTCCGGATGGCGGCCATGGCGCCGCTCGCCGCCCAGATGAGCGGGATGAGCGACAGGAGGCCGGCGGCACTCGCCGGGGTCGAGATCCCCTCCACGGCGCTCTCGACGGTGTCCCGAGCGTCCTCGTCGACCGGCAGGCGGTCGAGCAGCCAGTCGACGACCCTCTCCCTCGTCGCCTCGTCGTTCAGCGCCAGCCCGAGGATGGCCACCAGGAAGATGAGCAGCGGGAAGAGCGAGAGCAGCACGTGGTAGGCGAGCGCGGCCGAGAGCTGAGGACCGAGATGACTCGAGAATGCGGAGACGGCGGCCCCGAAGGCACGGACTGTGCGCCCGGCCGATCGTCGGAGCGCTCTCACGGATGGTCGCCGGGCACGCCGACGTCTCAGGCGATCCGCTGGGCTGTGAGAGCCGGCCGCCGCATCGGGGGGACCGAGGATATAGCGGCCCGGCTCAGGCCTGGCCGCGGCGGCGCGCCAGCGCCCTTTCCGTCAGCGTCGGGCGCCGGCGGTCGAGATTCTCGACGATGGCCTTCCCATAGGGGCCGGCGATCCGGCGCGCGTAGCTGGCGAGACCCTCGTCGCGAAGCGGCCGCCAGTCCTCGCGATACGGGTCGATGACATGGGCCCTCCCCACCTTCCGAGCCGAGACGAGGAAGGCGAGGCCGATCGCCGACGAGACGCCGAGGAGCGAGACGCGCTCGACGGCCGCCGTGTGGCGCAGGCCATCGAAGAGCCGCGCCAGCTCCCCCGGGCTCGGCAACCGGCCGGCGTCGGCGCGAAGCTCCTCGAGCGACTTCCGAAGCTCGGCGAGCTCGAGCGGCGGAATGTCGATGAGGCGGGCGGCGCCTCCCGAAGCGCCCTCGAGACCGGCGAGCAGGTCCTCGAGCGAGGTTGGATACGCGTCCCGTGCCACCACGCCCGCCGCTTTCAGCTCGGAGACGAGCGCGCCAAGGTAGACCCGCGAGCCGTGAAGCACGTCGGACGCGCCGGCGAGGAGCCAGAGCGGGGAGAACCCGAACGCGGCGATCGAGCCGACCTCGACGACATTCCCCGCAACCTTGCGCGCGGCCAGCTCCTTGGCGGGAGTCTCGACAGGCTCCCGCGTCGCGCCTTCCACCCCGCCGACGAGCTCGGTGGTGATGCGCAACGCGTTGCGCGCCGTAGCCTCGTAGAGGCGCGAGCGTCGCACGAGGCGCGGCAGGAGCAGGTGCGCGGACTCGTAGAGCGCCCCGCCGAGGATCGCCGCACCTGCCCTTACGCCTCGCTCGGGAAGCGACGCGACGTAGCCGAGCTTGCGAGCGGGAGGGTCGGGCACGACGTCAGCGTGCCACAACCGGGCTCGCCGGCGCGCCGGCTCTCCTCGTCCCCAACCACCGCCGCCACCGGAGCATCCCAGCCCCGATCCGTCACAGCGAGCATCTAGACTTCGTGACCGCGGCGCGGCCGCGCCGACCGGACGCAGGGTCACGGAGAGAGGGGCAGATGGATTACAGCCTTTGGGGCCAGGCGACCTCGCCGGAGTTCGAGCAGTTCGCGGAGGAGCTCGGCGGTGCGCTCGAGCGAGCCGGGTTCGTGCCCGCCGGCGATCCGCAGGAGGCGGCGCTGGTCATCAACCTCATCGACGCCTCCGACCCGAAGCCCTTCCGGCGTAGCGCCCGGGGTACGTTCGTCGCAGCGATCCACGAGCTGCCCGAGATCCCGACCGACGTTCTCCAGACGAACTACCCGCTGCTCGTGCGGGCACTCGCGAACATCGTGCTCTGCTACGTACCGGGCCGCGGCGTCTGGTTCACGACGATGGAGCGCGGGCACTACGGGGTCGAGTCGAGGAACGGCGAGGCGGCGCTCGCGGAAGGGGTCGTCGAGCGTTTGACGCCTCTCGCGACCTCCCGGCTCGTCATCGACAACGAGTTTCGGACCGATCTCGAAGCCGCGCTGTGGGACGGCGACGAGGTCGTCGAGGAGATCAAGTGGGCCGGGAGGCGTATGGGCGACCTCGACCTCCTCCCCGCGCCCTTCCCGATCGAGGACCTCCTCGACGAGCGAGACATCCGCCAGGTCAAGCGGCTCTACGGGATCGGCGGCCTGTCATACGGAAACCTCTCCATGCGCAAGGACGAGAAGCGCTTCTGGATGAGCGCCAGCGGTGTCGACAAGTCGAAGCTCGAGATCGCCGGCCGCGACGTCCTGCTCGTCGCGGGCTACGACGAAGGGGCCTCGAAGATGCTGCTGAGCGTCCCTCCCGGCGTCGAGCCGCGGCGCGTGTCGGTCGACGCGATCGAGCACTGGATGATCTACCAGGCCCACCCGGGCGTTGGCGGCATCGTCCACGTACATGCCTGGATGGAGGGCATCCGCGCGACCGACATCAACTACCCATGCGGGACGCACGAGCTCGCCCTGGCGGTCGCCGACCTGCTTGCGCGCGAGCCCGACCCCGTGCACGCCGTCATCGGTCTTCGCAACCACGGGATCACGGCCACCGGCGACAGCCTCCGGGAGATCCTCGACCGGATCGAGCCGAGCATTCTCCGCCAGGTGCCGATGACGTAACCCGCTTGTGCGCCGAGTCCGCCCGGGTACGGCGGAATACCGCCGTTACGCCGGCCGGCCGCGGCAAGCTCGGCGACTCATCCCCGGCCCCCTCGACGGCGGACGGTTATTCGGTGCTGGCTGCCTCGATGTCTCCGGTCGCTTTCTCGGCTGGCAGAACGTAGAGGAACATGGACGCGGCTGCGGCGGCGCCGAGGAAGTCGGCGAGCAGATAGATCCAGATGTTGCTCCATTCGAAGAGCCCGGTCACCATCGCACCGAGCGCGATCGCGGGATTGAAGGCGCCCCCCGAGATACCCCCGACGGCAAATGCGCCCACCACCACCGTAAACCCGATCGCCAATCCGTAGAACGAGTTGCCCTCCGTGCCCCGCGCAGTGGCGACATGCAGGACGACCCAGGCGAGCGCGAACGTAAAGATGAACTCCGCGATCAGCATCTTGCCCGAGCTCGCGACGATCGCATGCTCCTCGCGGCCGCCCACGTAGCGCACCAGCAGACCCGCGAGCATTGCCGCCGCGACCTGCGTAACTACATAGGCGACGAACTCATTCGCGGCCATTCGGCCGCGCAAGTACACCGCGGTGCTGACCGCCGGGTTGAAGTGGCCGCCAGAAACGTGACCGCCGGCAAACACCATCACCATCAGGACCGACCCGATCGCCAGCGGCGCCAAAGCCCCGGCGCCCGCCGTGTTGGTCGCCATACCGACCGTGAACATGAACACGAACATGCCGAGGAACTCGACGACCAGCTTCCGTTCAAGCGCGGGACCCATGCTTCCCCCTTTCGATCACCCGGCGTGAGATCCGACCCGGTGGTCCAAAGTTCGCGCACGGGCACGATTCACCTTTCCGTTCGACGGGTCTGCCGACACGTCCCGACGCCGTCTGAGAGCGTTTCCATCGTGTTTTCCACGCGGAGGGCTCGCGTCGGCGCAACACCCCCGGGGGTCGGCACCCCGGCCGTCGTCGGCCCGTCGCCACCCCCCGGTGCGACGGTGGACGAGGAGGTCTGAGACCGCGGCAACTTCGAGTTTGCACGCGACGTGTTCGCCATGATCCGTCCCCCATGCCCGGTCTCGACCGTCCCCGACGGCACCGCGGGCACACCCACTAGAGGTACTGGGCGGCAGTCGCTGCGATCGTCTCGTCGAGGGGCCGGGTCACGAAGCCGAGCTCGCGCTCGGCCTTGGCCGGGTCGTAGAACCACCAGTTCGCGACGGCCGCAACCTCGTCGGGGTGGGCGACCCAGGGAGCGAGCCGGGCCCCCGCAACGGCTACCCGCACCGGAAGCTGAACCTGCCTCCGGCGAACGCCGGTGACGTCGCCGACCCTCGCGTAGAAATCGCGGATCGAGAGGTTGCCTGCGCGGTTCGTCAGGATCGTCCGCTCCCCGGCGGGGCCTCGTTCCTCTATCAGGATCAGGCCCCTGGCCGCGTCGCGGACGTCGAAGAACGACAGCCCGCCGGCCACGACGAAGCGGATCAGCCCCTTGAGATAGCGCTCGACCATCCAGCCGGTCACGCGCTCGAAGTCGTCGGGCCCGATGATGAAGCCGACGTTGGCGACGACGATGTCCCGGCCGGCCGCGGCAGCATCGAGCGCGAGCCGTTCGCCGTCGCGCTTGCTGCGGTGGTAGACGTAGCGCTCGGCGAAAGCGGGGAACGGCACGCTCTCGTCGGAGGCGGCGCCGGGGCCTGCTGCCGGGCCGATCGTCGAGATGCTGGAGGCAAGGACGATACGAGCCTCCGGGTCGGAGGCAGCGAGGACGATGCGCACGCTGTCCACGTTCGCAGCTCGGATCTCGGCCTCGAGCCGGCGGCGGTGGTCGACCTTGCCGGCAAGGTGGTAGACGCGCTCGCACCCGGCCGAGGCGCCGCGGACCGCGTCCTGGTCGAGCGCGTCGCCGCGGATCACCTCGACGTCCTGGGCGACGAGGCGCGACGCGTCGGTGCCCTCTCGCACGAGCGCCCGTAGCCGGTCGCCACGCTCCGCGAGGAGCGGAACGAGGTGCCGGCCGAGGAAGCCGGTCGCCCCCGTGACGAGCGTTGTCAAGCCCGGCTCACCCGGTCTCGGGCATGAAGGTCGGGAAGCTCACTCCGCGGAACGGCTGGGAGTCGCCGCGTACCTGTGCAGCATGCATCTCGACGTTTCGTCCGCCCAGGCGGTAGGCGAGTCGGACGAGCTCCGAGCATTCGGCCGGAACCAGGAACACCGGCCAGCGGCCTCGGTGGCGGTCGAGCTCGCGCACGAGCAGCGCGGCTCCGACCGTCTCGTCCCGCGCGACTCCCGGGCCCACCTCGAGGAACTCCGGGTGACCGATCGAGACCAGGTACCCATCGATACGCCCCCGAGCGCTCTCGAACACGGACATGCTCCAGTTCCCGTCATCGTTGGCGACGAAGAACCGGTAGTCGGCGCGACGGGCGATCCCACTCACCTCGAGCTCGAGCTCCGCGAGCGCCTCGACGTCGTCCTCCGTGGCGTCCCGAACGCGCTCGAGCCCGTCCGGCCTGACGCCGAGCCCGTTCTCCGGCACATGGAGCAGGATGTCCTGGTACAGCAGCTTGGGCACGAAGCCGTACTTCGTGTAGAGGGAGAAGGACTCGAGGTTCATCACGCTCGAGACGAGCCGGAGCGGCTTCTGCTCGCGTTCCTGGAAGGCGATGATGGGCTCGATCAGCGCCTTGGCGACGCCCTTGCCGAAGTGGTTCGGATGCACGTTCATGATCCCGAGCGAGACGTGCGTCTCGCGCGCCCGGTAGAAGCAGGAGCCCAGCAGCCGCCTCGTCTCGAGATCCTCCGCGACCAGGCAATGCCCGGGATCGAGGCGCTCGTAGACGTCCGGAAACACCGCCGTTTGCGCCGGCCCGCCCGTAAACCTGCCCGGGGCGCCGCCGTGCAGGATGTCCCACACGTTCATCGACGCGCAGATCAGCTCCGCGACCTCGGTGTGATCGGGCGTCTCCATCGCTCGCACGCGGAAATCGGTCATCGGCTCCTCCCAGGCACGTGCCGGCGCTAGCGGAACCCGATCATAGGCGGGGACGGACGAGCCCAGCCAGGCTCGCGTAGTTGCATCCGGAGCAACGGGACGCTAGCTTTCCGCTGGGAGGCGGAGAGGTGGTGCGGCGACCTCTCTCGTCTCCCGAGCGTCGCGCGAGAGGGTAGGGTGGCTCCTCCGGTTCGTATCGAGTGGCTCGATGGCGCTGAGGCGATCGACCTCGTTCAGGCTCTCTCCGTACGCGGCCTCGTCGGAAAGCCGCTCAGGAAAGGCAAGCGTCATGCCGTCGTCGTCCACGACCCGCACGAGGAGGCCGACCGGCTGATCGCCGAGCTCGTCGCCGCGCTCGAGACCTGGCTCGCCGATCGTGGCCGCGAGTCGCTCCAGGTGACTCTCGAGGATCGCTCCCGGACCGTCTCCGCTCCACCCGACCTGCCGGACGCCCTGCGCGGCAGGCTGGCGCCGGGGCGCAACCCCTCGTCGAAGCCCGTCTAGTCCACGCGGGTAGGATCCCGCCGTGGTCGAGGCGGACAGCGGCATCGAGGTTCGCGCACCGGTCGACGGGCGCTCCGCCGAGGTCCTGACCCCGGAGGCGCTCTCCTTCGTCGCCTCGCTGCAGCGGGAGTTCGGCCGCCGTCGCACCGAGCTGCTCGCCGAGAGGCAGGAGCGCCAGGCGCGCATCGAGGCCGGCGAGCTCCCCGACTTCCTGACCGAGACTGCTCACATTCGAGCTGGAGACTGGCGCGTGGCAGAAGCGCCGCCCGCGCTCCGCGACCGCCGCTGCGAGATCACGGGCCCCGTCGAGCGCAAGATGATGATCAACGCCCTCAACTCCGGCGCCAGGGTCTTCATGGCCGACTTCGAGGACGCGAGCTCGCCAACCTTCCCGAACTGCGTGGACGGCCAGGCGAATTGCTTCGACGCCGTGCGTCGCACGATCTCGCTCGACACACCCGAGAAGAGCTACCGGCTGAACGAGGAGACGGCGGTTCTGCTCGTGCGCCCACGCGGCTGGCACCTGCCCGAGAAGCACGTCCTCCTCGACGGCGAGCCCGTCTCCGCCGGTCTCTTCGACTTCGGCCTCTACCTCCATGCGAACGGGCGCGAGCTCCTCGAGCGCGGCCTCGGGCCCTACTTCTACCTACCCAAGCTGGAGAGCCACCACGAGGCGCGCCTCTGGAACGACGTCTTCTGCTTCGCGCAGGACGCGCTCGGGCTACCGCGCGGCTCGATCCGCGCCACGGTCCTCATCGAGACGATCCTGGCGGCGTTCGAGATGGACGAGATCCTCTACGAGCTCCGCGAGCATTCCGGCGGGCTCAACGCGGGCCGCTGGGACTACATCTTCTCCGTCATCAAGAAGTTCCGCGACCGCCCCGAGTTCGTCCTGCCCGACCGCGCACAGGTGTCGATGGCCGTTCCCTTCATGCGCGCGTACACCGAGCTGCTCGTGTCCACCTGCCACCGGCGCGGCGCGCACGCGATCGGGGGCATGGCGGCGTTCATCCCGAGCCGACGCGATCCCGAGGTGAACGAGACCGCGCTCGCCAGGGTGACCGAGGACAAGGTGCGCGAGGCGGGCGACGGGTTCGACGGCACCTGGGTCGCCCACCCCGACCTCGTACCGGTCGCGACGGCCGTCTTCGACGAGGTGATCGCCGACCTGCCGAACCAGCTTGCTCGCGTCCGCGACGACGTGTCGGTGGCGGCTGCAGACATCCTGAGCGTCCCGGACACCCCGGGCGAGACGACGGAGGCCGGGCTGCGCACGAACGTCAACGTCGGGATCCTCTACCTCGAGTCGTGGCTGCGCGGAGTGGGCGCCGCCGCGATCTACAACCTCATGGAGGACGCCGCGACGGCGGAGATCTCGCGCTCGCAGGTCTGGCAGTGGATCAGGCACGGGCGCTTCACGAAGGACGACGTGCGCCGCGTCGTCGACGAGGAGCTCGGCAAGATTCGCGAGCTGGTCGGCGCCGAGGCCTACGACGGCGGGCGGTTCGCACAGGCACGGCAGATCTTCGAGCAGGTGGTGCTCGCCGACGACTTCGCAGAGTTCCTGACGCTCCCGGCTTACGAGCTGCTCGACTGAGTCGAATGACGGTCGCGCCTGCTCCCCTCACCCAGGTCGGCGTCGTCGTTCGCGACATCTGGACGAGCATGCGGCTGTACCACGAGCTGCTCGGCTGGGCTCCGTGGTACGTCTACGAGTACAAGCCGCCCTGGTTTCACGGCGGGGAGCTCCGCGGCGAGCCGGTCGACTACTCCATGTATACGGCGGAGGTGCAGGTGGGCCCCGTGTGGTTCGAGCTGGTCCAGCCGCTCGAGGGCCCGAGCATCTACAAGGAGTTCCTGGAGACGAAGGGCGAGGGCCTGCACCACGTCCTCGTGGGCTGGGATCCCGAGGAGCAGGCGCCGGGAGCCCCGAAGCAGGCCGAGGGTGAGCTTCCCGGAAGCGTGACCACAGCCCGCGACATCCGCAGCCGCTTCGAGGCTGCGGGCTACCCGGTGCTGATGGGCGGCAAGATCGGCGCCTCGACGGAGTTCTACTACCTCGATACCGAGCCCGTCATGAAGGTGATCGTCGAGCTCGCCGGGGGCTCCTCCGCAGATCTCCAGCCGATCGCGACCTATCCGGCGTAGCGGCCGGATCTCATCCGGCCCGTTCAGCCCGGTGGCGCAGACCGCGCGCCGGGGCGCCGGTGTAGGGGCCGGATCTCATCCGGCCCGTTCAGCCCGGTGACGCAGACCGCGCGCCGGGGCGCCGGTGTAGGGGCCGGATCTCATCCGGCCCGTTCAGCCCGGTGACGCAGACCGCGCGCCGGGGCGCCGGTGTAGGGGCCGGATCTCATCCGGCCCGTTCAGCCCGGTGACGCAGACCGCGCGCCGGGGCGCCGGTGTAGGGGCCGGATCTCATCCGGCCCGCCCCGTCAGGCCGTCGCGAATGCCTTGCGGAGCGCTCCCGCGGCCTCGTCGAGCGCCTCCTCCGCCACTCGAATCCGGGCCGGCAGGCGCAGGAAGCCGTGGATGGTGCCGTCGTAGCGCGTCAGCCGCACGGGCACGCGGGCGTCCGCTAGGCGACGGGCATACGCCTCCCCCTCGTCGCGCAGGGGGTCGAACTCGGCGGTCTGGACGAGAGCCGGCGCGACGCCGGACAGGTTCTCGGCCCGCAGAGGAGAGGCCTCGTGATCGGCGCCGTCACCGTCCGGTCCGAGGTAGTGGCGCCCGAACCACTCCATCGTCTCCTTCGTGAGCCCGAAGCCCGCGCCGTTCTCCTCGTAGGAAGGCGTGCCGGCGTCGAAGTCGCACGCCGGGTAGACGAGGAGCTGGAGCCGTAGCGCCATCCCCTTGTCGCGGGCACGCAACGCGACGACGGCCGCCAGGTTCCCACCGGCGGAATCGCCGCCAACGGCTACCGCGCCAGGCTCGATCATGAGCTCGGCCGCCCGCTCCCAGACCCACACGGTTGCCGCCCAGGCGTCCTCGAGGGCCGCCGGAAAGCGATGCTCCGGCGCCAGTCGGTAGTCGACCGAGACGACGACGCACGGCGTGCGCGCGCAGAGAGCCCGGCAGACGCCGTCGTGGGTGTCGAGGCTGCCGATCACCCAGCCGCCGCCGTGAAAGAACACGAACGCGGGAAGCCGCGTGCCGGGAGCGGCCTGCACCGGCAGCGTGGGTCGGTAGATGCGCACGCGGATCGGCCCGTTCGGTCCCGGGATCGCGCGGTCCTCCGTCGAGGCGACCTCCGCGACAGGCCCGAACAGGTCGGCCGCGGTTGCCTCCATCCCCGCTCGCACCACCTCGACTGGAAGCGTGTGCGCCGGGGGGAAATCGGCAATCGCGTCGAGGTATGCACGTGTGTCCGCGTCGAGCGGCATCGCGGGGAGCCTAGATGATTGATCTGCAATTGCCCGATAACCGTGGCACCACCACGATTACCGATCGATCGTCTAATGATCGCTCCTCCCGGCCGGGATGCTCTTGCCCGGTCGCCGAGTCGGTAGTCTCCGAGTGCGATGGCCGATAGCTTCGGAGCGAAAGCCACCCTCTCCGTCGGTGGCCGGGACTACGAGATCTTCCGCCTCGACGCGCTGCAGGACGCCTACGATGTCGCCCGCCTCCCCTACACGCTGCGGGTCTTGCTCGAGAACGTCCTGCGGCTCGAGGACGGGACGGTGGTCACGTCGGCGGACGTGGAGGCCGTGGCCGGATGGGTCGCGACCGAGGAGCCGAACCGCGAGATCTCCTTCACGCCGGCGCGTGTTCTGCTCCAGGACTTCACCGGCGTGCCGGTCGTCGTCGACCTTGCCGCGATGCGAGATGCCATGCGGGCGCTCGGCGGCGATCCCTCTCTCATCAACCCGCTCCTCCCGGTGGAGCTGGTGATCGACCACTCCGTGCAGGTAGACGAGTACGGGACGCGCTTCGCCTTCGCGCGCAACGCGGAGCTCGAGTTCGAGCGGAACCGCGAGCGCTACGCGTTCCTGCGCTGGGGCCAGGGAGCCTTCGCGAGCTTCGACGTCGTGCCGCCGGAGACGGGCATCGTCCACCAGGTGAACCTGGAATACCTTGCGCGGGTCATCGAGTCGCGCGAGCTCGACGGCCGGCTCCAGGCCTTCCCCGACACCCTCGTCGGAACGGACTCGCACACGACGATGGTCAACGGCCTCGGCGTGCTGGGCTGGGGCGTCGGGGGAATCGAGGCCGAGGCGTCGATGCTGGGTGAGCCGATCTCGATGCTCGTCCCGCAGGTCGTCGGGTTCAAGCTCTCCGGCCGCTTGCCGGCCGGCTCCACCGGCACCGATCTGGTGCTCACGGTCACGGAGCAGCTGCGCGCGCTGGGTGTCGTCGGCAAGTTCGTCGAGTTCTTCGGCCACGGCCTCGCCGGCCTGCCGCTGGCCGACCGCGCCACCATCGCGAACATGGCGCCGGAGTGCGGCTCGACCTGCAACTTCTTCCCGGTGGACGACGAGACGCTCCGCTACCTCGAGCTCACCGCGCGGCCCGCCGAGCGCATCGCCCTCGTCGAGGCCTACGCAAGGGCGCAGGGCCTCTTCCACGACCCCGATCAGGAGCCGACGTACACGCAGGTCGTCGAACTCGACCTCGGCGACGTGGAGCCGAGTCTCGCCGGGCCCCGCCGGCCGCAGGATCGCGTGCCGTTGACCCAGGCCGGCGCCGCCTTCCAGGCCTCCCTGGCGGGCTTCGGGATCGGCCTCGAGAACACGCACGACGATGCGGTCGCGGCGTCGTTTCCGGCGAGCGACCCGCCCGCGGACATCGCGCCCGGGCACGAGCCGGCAGAGCTCACCGCCCCGGTCGCCGTGGCGCCGGCGCTCCCGGCTTCGGCACCCGTCGAGCTCGACGGCGAGAGCTTCGAGCTCGAGCACGGAAGCGTCGTCATCGCGGCGATCACGAGCTGCACGAACACGTCGAACCCGGCGGTCATGGTCGGTGCCGGCTTGCTGGCGCAGCGAGCCGTCGAGCGCGGCCTGACGCGCCGGCCGTGGGTGAAGTCGAGCCTTGCCCCGGGCTCGAAGGTCGTCACCGAGTATCTCGACAGGGCCGGGCTGACGCCGCATCTCGACGCACTCGGCTTCAACCTCGTCGGCTACGGCTGCACGACGTGCATCGGGAACTCGGGCCCGCTACCCCAGCCGATCTCGCAGGCGGTCGCGGACAACGACCTGGTCGTCTGCGCCGTCCTTTCCGGGAACCGGAACTTCGAGGCGCGCATCCACTCGGAGGTCAAGGCCAACTACCTCGCCTCCCCCCGCTCGTCGTCGCCTACGCGCTCGCGGGCCGGATGGACGTCGACCTCACGACCGAGCCGCTCGGCCAGGACCGCGACGGCAACGACGTCTACCTGCACGAGCTCTGGCCCACGCCCGAGGAGATCCAGACGCTGATACAGGAGTCTCTGCGCCGTGACATGTTCGCGCGTACATACGCCGACGTCTTCGCCGGCGACGAGCGCTGGAACGCGCTCGAGACGCCGTCCGGGAGCCTCTATGCCTGGGATACCGACTCCACGTACGTGCGCCAGCCACCCTACTTCGACGGCGATGGGCCTCGAGCCCGAGGGAATCGCCGACATCGCCGGCGCCCGCTGCCTCGTCATGGTCGGCGACTCCGTGACGACCGACCACATCTCGCCCGCCGGCTCGATCCGTCCGGACAGCCCGGCCGGGCGCTACCTGACCGACAGCGGGGTCGGGCAACGGGACTTCAACTCCTACGGCTCGCGCCGCGGCAACCATGAGGTGATGGTGCGCGGCACGTTCGCGAACGTCCGCCTGCGCAACCTGATCGTCCCGGAGAGCGAGGGCACCGTCACCGTGCACCTCCCGAGCGGTGATGAGACCTCGATCTTCGAGGCGGCCGAGCGCTACCGCGCCGACAGCGTGCCCCTGATCGTGCTCGCCGGCAAAGAATACGGGTCGGGCTCCTCCCGGGACTGGGCGGCGAAGGGGCCGTCGCTGCTCGGCGTACGGGCCGCGATCGCCGAGAGCTTCGAGCGGATCCACCGCTCGAACCTGCTCATGATGGGCATCGTGCCGCTCCAGTTCGCCGACGGCGACTCGGCGGCCTCGCTCGGCTTGACCGGTCGAGAGACGTTCGCCGTCGAGGGGCTTGCGGAGGGAGACGCCCGCGAGGTAGTCGTCACGGCCAGCCCGGACGAAGGCAAGCCTGTTCGTTTCCGCTGCCGCGTGCGGCTGGACACGCCACGGGAGCGCGAGTACGTCCGCCACGGCGGCATTCTCCGCTTTGTGCTCCGGCGCCTGCTGGCCGGCTGAGCGGCTCCGTCGCTGCGGGTTTCCACGTACCTGGGATCAGCGCGCCAACCGATGCGTCCCGGGCGTGGTCACGCCACGATGATCCCATGCCACCTCGCGTCCTCGGCCCGGCTCATCGCTACGCGGTCGTCTGGAACCTCGGCGACGGACGGCGGGTGGCGGGAAGCCTCGAGCTGCTCTCCGACCGCCTCCGCCTGGACGGGCGTGCAGGGGACGGAAGGCGCTGCGTCTGCGAGCTCGCCTACGACTCGTTGGCGGCGGTTAGGATCGGCAGGGTGCGCTCCGAACGCCTAGCCGGGCGGCCGGCCCTCGTCCTCGAGCGCCCGGGCTCGGAGCCTCTGCTCCTCGGCGACGCCGACCAGACCGGTGCGCTGCGCGAGCTCGCCGAGCGGCTCAGCGGGTCGATCAGCGGCCGTGGCTGACTCGGCAAGCTACTTCGTCGTCGTCGCTCGGCTCGCAGAGGGCATGCGTGAGCGGGCGCGGGAGCTCGTCACGGACGGCCCGCCGTTCGAGCCTGAGCGGCACGGACCTATCCGCTCCACCGCGTGTACCTGACCGAGCGGGAGGCAGTCTTCGTCTTCGAGGGCGCGCAGCCGCGTGCGGCGTTCGAGCGGCTCGCCGGCGACGCCGGCATGTGGCGGGCCGCCGCCGCCTGGCGCGATATCCTCGCCGGCCGGCCCCGGCTCGCGGAGCAGGTGTACGACTGGAGCCGTGTCCGACGGAACGTAGAGTGATCGCGCAGGAGGAGCGGCTGCGGGGACTCGTCGACGTGGGCATCCTGCTGACGTCCGAGCTCTCGCTCGAGTCCGTTCTCGACAAGCTACTCGAGGCGGCAATACGCCTGACGGACGCCCGCTATGCGGCGCTCGGCGTGGTCGACCGCTCCGGACAAGGGCTCGAGCGCTTCGTCCACCGTGGCATCGACGAGGCTCGGCGCGGCAGATCGGCCACCTGCCGATTGGCCGGGGCATCCTCGGCGCCCTCATCCAGGACGCGAAGCCACTTCGTCTTCACGACCTATCCCAGGATCCGCGCTCGGTCGGCTTCCCGCCGGGGCATCCCGAGATGAAAACCTTCCTCGGCGTGCCCGTCATCCTGCGCGGGACGGTCTACGGAAACCTGTACCTGACGGAGAAGCACGGTGGCACCGCCTTCACCGAGGAGGACGAGGAGGTCGTGATCATGCTCGCTGCGCAGGCTGCCGTGGCGATCGAGAACGCTCGTCTGTACGAATCGCTCACACGCTGGATGCGACAGCTCGAGTCGATGGACGAGATCGGCCAGGCGCTCGTCTCGGATCTCGACCTTCCTCGGATGCTCGAGCTGATCTGCCGTCGTCTGCGCGATCTCGTCGGCGCCCGGACCGTGTTCGTCGCCCTTCCCGCGCCCGACGGCGGGCTCCGGGTCGAGGCCGCCGACGACGACCACGATCTCGCCGATGCCGTGGGCGTACCCGTGCCCCTCGTCGGGTCGATGACGGGCCGCGCGTTCACGAAGCGACGGACGTTCCGGGTCGACTCGTTCATCGACGATCCGGAGATCGACCAGGACCTCGCCCGGCAGCTGGCAGAGCTCATGCGGTTGCCGCTGCCGACCGCGGGCGTCTTCGCGCCGCTGCTCGTCCGCGACCGCGCGATCGGAGCGATCGTCGTCCACGACAAGGTGCTCGGCGCGCCCGGCGATCTGCGCTTCAGCGTGGACGACGTCAGGGTCGTCGAGGCGGTCGCCGCCCGTGCCGCGGTCGCCGTCGACCTCTCGCTCAGGGTCGCGCAAGACACCATGCGTCGGGTCGTCGCCGCCCAGGAGACCGAGCGGCAGCGGCTCGCCCGCGAGCTCCACGACGAGACCGGCCAGGCGCTCACGTCGATGCTCCTCGGCCTGCGCACGGCCGAGGAGACGAAGGACGACGCGACGCGGCGACAGGCGCTCGCCTCGCTGCGGGAGCTGGCGAGCTCGACGCTGCAGGACGTGCGCCGGCTCGCGGTCGAGCTGCGGCCCAAGGCGCTCGACGACTTCGGGCTCGTCGCTGCGCTCGAACGGCTCGTCGAAGGCTTCCGCGAGCGCACCGGCCTCGACGCGCAGTTCCAGGCGCGGCTCGACGGGAGGCTGCCGTACGAGACCGAGACGGCTCTGTACCGCATCGTTCAGGAGGCACTCACGAATGTCGTCAAGCACTCGAGGGCGACGACAGTGAGCATCGTGCTCGCCCGCAAGGGTGCGTCGGTGACCGCCGTGATCGAGGACGACGGCGTGGGCTTTACGCCGGACGCCCCGGCAGAGGGTCTCGGCCTCGTCGGCATGCGCGAGCGCATCGCGCTGGTCGGCGGCCGACTGACGATCGAGGCGGCCAGCGGGGCGGGGACGACCCTCGTGGCCGAGGTGCCGCTACCGTGATCCGTCTCCTCATCGTCGACGACCATGCGATCGTCCGGTCGGGGCTCCGGCTCCTGCTCGAGAGCGAGGAGGACATCGAGTGCGTGGGCGAAGCCGGGAGCGCAGAGGAAGCCGTCAGGCTGGCGCGGCGAGAGCAGCCGGACGTCGTTCTGCTCGACGTCGTGATGCCCGGCAGGTCCGGCATCGAAGCAACGCCCGACATCCTCGACGCCGCCCCCGACGCGAAGGTGCTCGTCCTGTCGATGCAGGACGACCCGAGCTACGTGCGTGAGGCGTTCGCCGCGGGGGCCGTGGGCTACGTGCTGAAGGAGGCGGCCGAGTCGGAGGTAGTGCAGGCCGTACAAGAGGTGTCTGCAGGAGGGCGCTACGTGCACCCGACTCTCGGAGCACGGCTCGTCGTGGCCGATCAGCAGGCGCGAGCCCGCGCCGAGGCCGACCCGCTCTCGGAACGCGAGCGCGAGGTGCTCCGGTTGCTCGCCCTCGGGCACACGAACCAGGAGATCGCGAAGATGCTCTACATCTCGGTCCGGACGGCCGAGACGCATCGCGCCCACATCATGCAGAAGCTACGGCTGTCGACGAGAGCCGAGCTCGTCCGCTACGCGATAGCGAACGATCTGCTCGAGGAGTGAGCTTGGTGGAGAGGCTGCGGCTGCACCGGCCTCGCGTTCTCAGTGCACGACGAGCACGTCGCGGTCGGTGTGGTTCACCACCTTGGTCGATACCGAGCCGAGCAGCGCCCGGACGGCGGCGTTGTGCCCGCGGTGGCCCACCACGATCAGGTCGGCGCTCTTGTCGTTCGCGACCTGGACGATCATGTCGGCGGCGTCGCCGTGCGCCTCCACCAGACCGGCGGTCGCCCCTGCCGCCTCGAGCTTCGCCTGCGCCTTCGCCAGAGCCTCGTGCGCCTCCTCGAGCTCGGCCCGATCGACGTCACGCGTGCCGCCGAAGCCGCCCGCGCGAGCGGTGGGCTCGGCCGCGGTCATGACGAAGACCTGCGCTCCGGCCTGCTTCGCGAGCTCGATCGCGCGGTCGAGCGCTCGCTCGCTGGGCTCCGAGCCGTCGTAGCCGACGAGAATGGTCTTCACGGTCGCTCCTTTCGTCGGAGGCCTTTCGTAGCTCCGGTGGGCCAGCAATCTACTCCTCGCGTGGCCTCTACGAGTCTCTTACGGTGGCCGCGGCCGGCCATCGGTGCCGCTGCGGATCCGCGCTGCGGCAAACCCGCAGGTTTGCAGACTAGGTGGCAGCGCTCGGTGCGAGGGCTCGAAGCTCTCGGCCCGCCCGCGGAAGCCCAGGGATCGCAACGACCGCTGGAAGCGTCGGCAGGAGGAAGCTGAAGAACCGGTACGTGAAGACGCCGAGCAGCGCAGCGGAGAGCGGGACGCCGACGACGGTGAGCGCAAAGGTCGTGGCGGCGTCTACACCGCCGATCCCGCCGGTCGGCAGCGGCAGCATGTTCGCGAGGAAGCCGGTCGCGTAAGCGAGCACGAGAGCCTGCGGAGAGAGCGCGATGTCGAAGGCTCGGAGCGCCGCCCACAGGCACGACATGTCTCCGAACCAGTAGAGGGGCGCCGCCACGAGCGTGGCCCGGTTCGCGCGCGGCTCCTCGGCGAGGCTGCGAACGAGCCGGGCGCCCTCGATGGCGCCGCCGGCTGCACGCCGAAGCCTCCCCTCCGCGCTCTCAGCCGTGAGCCGGGCGGCACGGTCCGGCCGCGTGACCGCCAGCCCCAGCGCGGCGAGGACCCCGAGACCCGCGATCCACGGGAGAGTCATCGCAAGCGGGACGTCCTCGCCCAGGCCGACGAGGAGCGCAAGCGCAGCGATCAAGGTCGCGGCGCCGAAGCTCGCATAGAGCGCCGTGTTGAGGGCGAACACTCGCACGACTGACTGGTGGCCTCCGAAGCCGAGCTGCCGCAGCGCCCAGTAGAAGACCGCAATGCCGCCTACCCCGCCCGCCGCCAGCAGCCGAGTTGCTCCGAGCGACGCGAACACGATCCGAGACGTGAGCCAGATGGGAGGGCACGGTCTTCCGCCGAGCCCGGCGAACGCGCGGAAAAGCACGACGTAGGCCGCGTAGGAGATGACCTGTGAGCCGAAGCAGAACGCGAGCCAGACCGGGCTCGCTCCCTTCAGGGAGTCGAGCGTCTTCGTGTAGCCGGCGACCTTGCCGACCAGGACGAACACCCCGACGACGAGAAGCACTCCGAAACCGATGAGGATCCCGTAGCGGAGCGGGCCGTGCAGCCGGGGAATGGGTAACCCGGCCTCATGCGTTTCTTCCTCCCGCGGCCTCGCCGACCGCTCGATCGAGACGCTCTCGCCCATGTCCCCGAGCCATTCTGGCATGCGGGGCGGTGTCCGCTGCGGCTCGACGGGAGCTGCTGCGAGATCGTTGGCGAATATCCGGGCCGCTAGTCCGGCGGAGCCAGGCGCTCGATGTGGCCGGCCGCCCGGCCGAGCGCTTCCTCGTCGAAGAGGTACGCGGTCGCGTTCGGGATCTCGTGGGCCGGGCTGTCGAGCGTGTCCGAGCCCGCTGCGGCGTTGAGCGCGTAGCGGACGGGGATCTCGTGGCAGACGACGAGCACGGCCCGGTAGGGCGTCGCGAGCAGGCTCGCGAAGCCGCGCGCAAAGCGGCGGGCGGCCGCATCCAGGCTCTCGCCACCCGGGAAGGGCTCTCGGCGCCCGAGGTGATGCTTGATCTCCCTGTAGCGGTCGAGCGGGTAGCCCTCGAGCTCGCCGACGTCCACGTCATCGAGGTCGGGCTCGACGAGCAGTGGAATTTCTCGCCCGAGCAGCGAGAGCTCAGCCGTCTCGCGCGTTCGCGAGAAACGGGTGTGGACGACCGCCTCGAGCGGCAGGTGCGCGAGCTGAGAGCCGAGCTGCTCGGCCTGCAGCCGGCCGACCGGCGTCAGCGGCACCGGACGCGACGGGTCGCCGTTTACGCGGCGCTCGTGGTTCAGGACGGACTCGGCGTGCCGCGTAAGGACGTACAGGCGCACGCGGGAAGGCTACGCGTGAAGCGCTAGCGCTCGCCGCCCGGGACGATCACGACAGGGCAGGTGGCGTGGTGTACGCACTGGTGGCTCACCGAGCCGAGCAGCAGTCCCATGAAGCCGCCATGACCACGGGACCCGAGAACGAGCAGGTCGGCGTCCTCGGCGGCCTTGACAAGCTCGTGTGCGACTCCGCCTCTCGTGACGACCCTCTCGACTTCGACGTCTGCCGCCTCGCTGCCCACCTCGGCCAGCATGTCGTCGAAGATCTTCGCGGCTGCCTCCTCGACGCTCTGGGCCAGATCCGGCGGGTCGCCGATCACGAATGCGGGAGCGCCCACCACGGGCGCGACCGGAAGGTGCGGGACATGGACGGCGACGACCTTGGCGTCACGCAGACGCGCCTCGGAGAGCGCGAAGCGAAGCGCCCCGAGAGAGTGCTTCGAGCCGTCGACGCCGACGACGATCCTGTTCATCCCGACCTCCGAAGCATACGTCTACGTCCCCCCGGTATCGGGGGCCCCCCGGGTGCCGAGCGCCGGCCGGTACCCGCCGCCAACAAGCCGAAGGCGAAGGCGATCGCCCCGGCGACGACCACCGCCCCAACCATGTATGTCATGACGACGAAAAGCAGGACCGCCATCACGGCGGAGCGAACCACATGCACGTCACTCGAGCCCGAGCAGCGCGCGCTCGAAGAAGGCGATCACCCGCGCCTCGTACTCGCGCGGACGCGCGTCGAGCCCACCGGTGTGGCCGGCCTCCGGAATCGCCCAGACCGTCTTCGGCTCGCCGGCCGCATCGAAGTACACCGGGTTCAGGTGCTCCTCCCCCCCGCCGCCTGGGTCGGCGTAGACGAGGAAGACGGGCCGCGGCGCGATGCGCGCGACGAGATCCTTCAGGTTCGACGGCGGCCCCTGGTTCGCGAGGATCGCGGTCGCGCCCGTCGTCAGCGCGTAGTTGGGGAGCAGGAGCCACTTGCCCGCACCGGGCGCAGCCAGCTGCTCGCGGATGGAGCGGTAGCCGGCCCCGTCGGCGACGACCGCCTCGAGGTCGTCTGTCTCGGCCGCCGTTTCCAGGAGGAGCTCCCCTCCGACAGAGAGCCCGAGGCCGCCGATCCGCTCGGGATCGACGTCGGGCCGGGCCTGCAGGAACGCGATCGCGGCCAGCAGGTCCTCGTCCCCTCCCCAGCCGAACGCGTTGTAGTCGCCGTCGCTCTCGCCCTCACCCCTGCGATCGAAGAGCAGGACGCCGTAGCCGTGGCGAACCAGCATCCGGGCGTGGTCGAGCGGGCCGGAGCGACCGGGGAACGCGATCACCGCCGCGCCGTTCTGCGACGGGACATACCAGCCGGCGAGCGTCAGGCCGTCGGCAGTCTGGAAGGAGACGTCTTCGTGGGGGCGGCCGAGATCGGCCGCGGCGACCGGTGAGCGGGGCTTGTGGGTGACAACGAAGGCGATCCCGACCGGCACCACGAGCTCGAAGGCGACGACGAATCCCGCGAGCGCGATGAGGAAACGACGGAGATAACGGCGCGTGCGGCTCTCGTCGAGGCGGCGCGACCGCCACAGAACAGAGGTGCCCACGGCGGCGAGCACGAGCCCGCCGAGCAGCGCGAGGAGCCCCGTAAAGTCGTCTCCCGACGCGCCGTCGAGGACGACGTGGCGGGCTGGAACCGCAAGACCGGCCGCGAAAGAGAGGAGGCCGACGCCGATCGCGATCGAGCCGCGTAGCCCCGCACGGAGGCGCGGATAGACCACGGCCAGGGCGACCGCGATCGCAACGGGCACGGTGCCGCTGACGAGGTGGTCACCCGCCGACGTCCCCGGCTCCGGCTGGAGGAAGGCGTCGTCGAGGAGGTGGAGCGCGATCGTCCCGAAGCCGGCGCGGGCGATCAGCGACTCGCGCCGGCCGGCGGACACCGCCGTGGAGGCCCACGGCGTGCGAACGGGCTCCGATCTTCGTGCGGTTTGCTTCAGCTTGACTGCCATGCGCCCTTCTCCCGTCCCCTCCGAGGGTCGCAGGACGCTGCGTCCGAGTCATCGGTGCCGCTACCGATCGGCGATCCGGTATTCCCCGCAACGCCCGCGGCGCGGCTCAGGCGGGGGCGAGCAATCGCCGTGCTGCTCGTGCCGCGACGAGTTCCTCCCGCGCCCTGATGACCAGCACCCGCACAGCCGAGCCCTCCGCGGCGATGTCGCAGTCCGACACGGGCTCCGCGTTGCGCCGGAGGTCGAGCTCCACGCCGAGGAATCCGAGCCGCGCGCAGACGCGGTCGCGGACGAACGCGGAGTTCTCCCCGATACCGGCCGTGAAGACGAGCGCGTCGAGACCGGCGGTCGCGACAGCCATCGCGGCGACCGCGCCGGCAACGCGATAGGCGAAGACCTCGAGCGCGAGCCTTGCGCGCTCGTCTCCGGCGCCCGCACGGTGCTCGAGCTCGCGCACGTCCCCGGTCCCGCCGAGGCCTTTGAGGCCGGACTCGGAGTGCAGCTCACGATCGACCTGAGCGGCGCTGAGGCCGTGCTCGCGGAGGACGTAGAGCAGCGCGCTCGGATCGACAGAACCGGCGCGGCTCGCCATCGGGATGCCCTCGAGCGGCGAGAACCCCATTGTCGTGTCGCAGGAGCGGCCGTCCCGAACTGCCGTGACGGAGCAACCGCCGCCCAGGTGGCAGACGACGAGCCGAAGACCCTCGGGCGGACGGCCCAGAAGCTCCGGAGCCCGCTCCGCGCTCCATTCGACCGACAATCCGTGGAAGCCGTACCTGCGGATCCCCCAGTCGGCCCGCCAGCGCTCGGGTAGGGCGTAGACGGCGGCCTCCGCGGGCATGGTGGCGTGGAAGGCGGTGTCGAAGACGGCGACCTGCGGCGCATCGGGCAGGAACCGCTCGCCGAGGGCGATGCCCGCGAGGGCGGATGCGTTGTGGAGCGGCGCGAGTGGCTCGAGGGCTGCGATGCCTGCCCGCACCTCTGCATCGACGACGACGGGCTCCCGGAACCGATCGCCGCCGTGGACGACGCGGTGTGCGACCGCGTCGACCTCGACCGGGTCGACGTCCTCGAGCACCTCGACCGGCCGGCTCGTGCCGTCCGCGGCGACGAGGTGGAGCTTGAGGCTCGTCGAGCCGGCGTTGACGACGAGGATCGAGCCCACCGCGGACGCTACCTCGCGACGGTGGCCTTCGGGATCGGGAAGAGCACGACCGGTAGCGGCGAGCGCATGAGCACCTCCCGGACGACCGCCGACCTCCCGGTGGCGACCTCCTGCCGCCACCCGAGCGCGATCAACTCGGCACCCGTCTCGACCGCGACGTCGACGACGTGCTCACCCGGCCTGCCCGTGCGGAGCTCGAGCCGCACGCCCTCGGGTGGGACCGGGCAGTAGCGTCTGAGGAACTCTGCCATCCAGGCGTCGGTCTCGTGCTGGCACTGATCCTCGAACATCGGCAGCGTGTCGCCGAAGTCGACGTGGAGGACGACGAGCTCGACCTCCCCGGCGGTGAGGAGCTCGAGGCCGCGGTTGAGCGCCTCGGCGCTCGCTTCCGACGCGTCGAGCGGGAGGAGGATGCGCGAGAGCGTCTCGATCGGAGGCGCCTCGGGCGGAACCACGACGACCGGCTTGTCGAGCGCGATGACGAGCTTCACCGCCGTGCCGCCGAGTACATCGGCGGCGGCGAAGCTCCTCGCTCCGACGACGAGCGCGACGACCTCGCTGCGTCCTGCGAGCTCGCCGATCCGCTCGGTCGGAGAGCCCTCGACCTCCGTCAGCTGCACGCCTGCGGCGGCCGCCGCCTCGCGTGCGCTGATGTCGCCGTCCGCGCGTACGTGGAGAGCCTCGAAGTTCCAGCCGAGGCGCCTGGCAATGGTCTGCGCCGTCGCGAGGACGGACCCGGCGGCGGCGCTGTTGTCGATTGCTGCCAGAACGGTGCTCATCGTGTGACCTGCTTCCATTCGTCGCTCCGTCGTTCGAGCTCGAGGCCGGCGGGATTCGCCGCGAGCAGCTCGGGCCGCCCCGCGAGCGCGATCGCCACGGGCGGATCGGCGACCACCCGTAGGCGATGGTGGTCCATCGCGATGCTCACGTGGCTCCCGAGGAAGCGCAGCGCGATCTCGAACCTGTCCCACGAGGCCGGGAGCCGCGGGTCGAGGCGGAGCGTCCCATCCATGGGCCGAATCCCTGCGAGGCCGTAGACGAGCGCCTGCCAGAGGCCTCCCATCGTCGCCAGGTGCAGGCCCCCCGAGGTCGTCTGCGTGAGGTCGTCGAGGTCGATCCGACTCGACAGCTGCAGCAGCTCGAGCGCCCGGTCTAGCTGTCCGACCCGCGCAAACAGGGCCGCATGGACGGCCGGGGAAAGCGAGCTGCCGTGGGCCGTGCGCGGCTCGTAGAAGCGCAGGTTCGGCTCTAGCGAGCCCGGCGCGACCTCGTCCGGCAGAAGGTGGTGCAGCATGAGAACATCGGCCTGCTTGACGACCTGCGCGCCCGCCGTGCGGTCACGGCCGAGCAGCAGGTCGGCAACGATCGGCCGCCGCGGGGCGAACTCGGCCGACCACGAGCGGCTCGAGATCGAAGAAGCCGGCGAACTGCTCGTAGAGCTTCGTCGCCGGGTCGTACCCGTCGTACGATCAGGTCCACGAGCGTCGCGCCAGCGGGCCCGCTCGCTCGGCTCGACCGTCTCGTCATCCTCGGTCGCTGCGAGCGCGCGGCTCAGGTTCCAGCGTGCCATGACGTTCGTGAACGCGTTGTCGTCGACAGGCTCGTGGTACTCGTCGGGGCCGATCACCCCGTAGATGTGGGCTCGTCCGTCCCGGGCGATGCGCGACCCGCGATGCCCAGTAGCGGGCCGTCTCGACGAAGAGGCTCCGCGCCGGCCCTGTCGCGAAGGCCTCGTCGCCGGTCCAGTCGAGGTAGCACGACGCCGCCCACGCCACGTCGGCGACGATGTGCTCCTCGAGAAGCCCGGTCCGGATCGGCACGATCTCGCCGGTGCGAGTCCGGGCCGACGTGGGCGTGACGTCCCTCCCGCTCGCGGCCGACTCCCAGGGGAAGCGGGCCCCCGCCCGCCCGAGTGCCCTGGCCACGTCTAGGGCCACGGGCAAGCGCCGAAGCCTGTAGTCGAGCATCGCCCGCGCGGCTGGCGGATGCGTGGCGGCGAGGAACGGCAGCACGAAGACGTCGCTGTCCCAGAACACATGGCCGCCGTAGCCGGGCCCGCTCAGGCCGCGCGCTCCGACGGCGGCCTCGCCCTCGGAGGCCACCGAAGCCGTGAGGTGGAAGAGCGCGAGGCGAACCGCGTGCTGGAGAGCCTCGTCTCCCTCGATCCTGATGTCGGCGTTCCTCCCAACGCGCGGCCCAGGCAGCGCGGTGCTCGCAGAACAGCGTCTCGAAGCCGGCCTCGCGGGCCTCGGCGAGAGCGGCGAGCGCGCGCCCTTCCGCGGGAGGCTCGGCCGCGTCGACGACGTAGGCGGCCAGCCGGTCGAGGCGCCGGAGCCCGTGCTTTTCGCGGGATGCCGCGTCGGCGGCCGCTGCGACGATCCCGCCCGGCCTGGCCCGCACATACATCCAGCTGGCGTCGTCTTCGCGGCCACCTTCGACTGGCCCCCGGCCGGGCGGTTCCAGCGGTCTCGCGCCGGCGAGCAGGTCCCCGGGCGCCTCGATCCGGAGGGCGACTGTGCCGGGGCGGGAGAGTGCCGACAGGGAGACGGAGCGCAGGGTTCCGGCGTCGGTGTCGAGGCGCTGGTGGAGGATCCCTGTCCGCAGATCGAGGATCCGCTCGAGGCGCGGACGCGTGTCGAGGTCGAACGGCAACACGTTCCAGCGAGGGCCTGGCTGCAGATCGGGTCTCGGCGCTGCCGTAAAGTCCGGCGGCGAGCACCGACGGCGCCGCGGCTGGATGGCGGCCGAGAGGGCTTCCACGCGTGCCGATCGTGCCGTCCGCCTGCGTGAGCAACGTAGCGTCCGCGCGCTCACGTTGGCGGTCGACGCCGCCAACGGCGATCGTCCACGAAGGGTCCCCGTCGCTCTCGGGAACGGCGCGCTCGCGACGGCGTCTCAGCTGGTCGCGAAGCAGCGACAGGAACGCCTCCGGTCCCCCCGGCACGGCGACGACCCCGTCCGGGACGCCGGTCGGCTCGGCGCCGACGGAGACCGCCGTCGAACGCGCCGCCTCGGGCACGAGCATGAGCGAGTCGCTGCCGGGCAGCCCGCCGAGGGCGCCGAACTCATCCCCGACGATAAGCACGAGGCCGGCACCGATCCCCTGCCGCCGGAGGAACGTCGCGATCCAGCGGCCGGAGTCGGCCTTGTCGGTCAACCCGATCTCGACGTGCTTCGCGTCGCTCGTCACCCGAGCCTCAGGGAGCCCGACCTCGACCGCGGCCCCGCGTGCGAGCTCGGCCGCCTCGGCGAGCGAGCCGATCCCGTGGGCGGCGAGGCGAGCCTCGATCGCCTGCAGCAACTCGGCGATGCGCGCCTTGGGGGGATCTGCCCACTCCGGCTCCGGGATCAGGTCGATCTTGCGCCGGTTCAGCCGTTGCGAGACGATCTCCGCCCGGAGGCCCTGCGCGCCGAGGCGCTCCACCGTCAGCTCCGCGGCTCGATCGAGCGCGTCCTCCTCGGCGTCGGTCGCCACCGTCGCGAAGATCCGCTCGGGGCCCTGCTCGCCGACCCGGAACACCTCGGATCCCCGGTTGAGCAGCAGGTGCAGGCTGCCCGGGCCCGACGGGCGCGCCCGTAACTGACCGTCGACGTTGCCGACGATGGGTGCCGCTGATGACGGCGATCTGCATGCCGAGCGCGCAGAGCGCCTCGATCGCGTCGCGAACCGTTCCGGCGTCGGCCTGCCGGTCGGGGACGGCGGTGCCGTCCCAGTCGAAGACGATCGCCTCGAAACGGCGGTCGAGAAGCGCGGGCAGCCGGCGGGCCCGCCGCTGCCTGCCGGCGGTCGGCCGCACCCGAGCCACGGGATCGTCCTTCAGGGATTGCCCTCCGCACGCTGCTTGAGGCCGAGCAGCATCTTGCGCTCCATCGCGAATGCGGGAAGCTCGGTGAGCTTCAGACCGAGCCGCTCGGCGGGCCTTGCCCGTTCGGTCGTCCAGCGGTTGCGTACCATCAGCCGGGTGCTCCCGTTCGCGAGCGGCTCGAGGACGAACGACCAGCTCCAGTCGCCTTCAGGATGGCGGAGCACGAGTGCTCGCTCCGGCTCGATCGCGTGACGACCATGTGGGCGTCCTTCCCCAGGGAGATCCGATCGCCAACCTCCAGCTGCTGGAGCTCGGGCACGATCCGCTCGGTGCTGTGGATGTCGAGACCGAGGAGGTTCTCCAGTCGGTCGTAGCTGTAGAGGCCGCCGCGCCCCTGGCCCATCTGGACGAGCCACGGCCAGACGGCGGCGGGCGGGGCGTCGATTGTGACGGCGCGGGTGGAGACGAACGTGGGCCTGGCCACGAGCTCGTCTCCGGGCAGCCGCCGGCGGCCTCCTCCTCGTCGCCCCCCACCGGGGCAGCCGCGGCGCAGCACGAGGACTGCGCCGAAGCGGCGGAAGCAGCGTGATCGCCGCCCGGCCCGCGAGGGGCTCACGGCGCCTCCCCAGACCGTCCACCGGGCGGTCTCGCTCCGCATGGTCCCGCACGCAGCAGGACGAGCCAGGGCCGCAGGAGGCTGCCGTCGAGGACCGCCCCCGGCCCAAGGGCGATCGCCGGCCGTTCATACGCCTGGAACGGGAGCTGCTCCTCGGGCTCGCGCGGGCCGGAGTCGAGACGGAAGGGCGGGTACTCGTCCCGCATGAGCGTCGCATAGGCCCAGACGCGGTACGACCAGCGGTTCAGGCCCATGACGAAGTCGAAGAGATCACGCGGGTAGCGATTCGCGAAGAGCAGCCAGAGCGCGGCAATCACGACGAGGATCCCGATCAGGCCGCCGCCCACCCAGAACATGTAGTCCTCGTCGATCGCGTTCCCCCACCGCCACGCCCAGGGCCAGCCGCCGAAGCTCCAGCCGCCGCCGAAGACGCTGACGATGAGGTACTGCGGGATGGCGAGGAGCCACCACTTGACGAGGACGAGCCCGCGCGAGAGCCGCTCCGGGTAGGCGATCTGGAGCCTAGCCGGGTAGTCGGGCACGTCGTCGAGCGTGAAGGGCGGGTAGCGATCGGTGCCGAGCGCGCTGTACGCGTAGAAGCCCACCCGCCAGGACCAGCGCAGCACGCCGACGTTGAAGTCGAAGATCGAGCGTGGGTAGCGCTCCGTGAAAAGGATCGCGAAGAACGCCACCACGGTGAGCACGGCGAAGGCGACCCACAGGAAGAACAGCACGATGAAGTGCGGGATCGCGAGCAGCCACTTGACGAGCCAGAGCCAGCGTGAGAGCCCGGGCTCGACGTCACCCTCGAGCCGCACCGGGTAGGCGAGGGCGGCGGTCCGTGCTCGGGCGGCGCCGCGATGCCGGCGGCCACACCGCCGGCTACCGCGGGAGCGGGCTTCGCGCCGAGGCCGCGAGCGCCGAAGATGAGCATCGTCACGCCGGCGGCGAGCAGGAGGGCTCCGCCCGCGAGCAGGCCGATGACGAGCGGCAGGAGCCAGCCGACCTTCGCTCCCACCGACGCGTCGAACGTCACCCTCTCCGCCGCGTCGGCGTTCATGACGACGATCGAGTAGCGCCCCTGCTCGAGCTCCCAGAGGAGCGTCTGCGTCCCTGCACCCTGGACGGACGCCGCCCAGAAGCCCTGCTCGCCGGGAGGCGCGGGGACGCGATCGCCGGCCACGAGCCGGTACTCGGCATCGAACGGCTCCCAGTCGGTATCCACGATCTGGGAATGAGCGACACCCGCGAGGTAGTCGCTCACGACCCGCGCCCGGGCGATGCCAACGAAGATCTCGGCGTCGGGCTCCGTCCCCGTCGCCACGACGCGCACCGTTGCGAGATCGCCGACGTCGAGCCAGTCCGGAATGTCGTCGTCCGTGAAGAGCTCGACCTCCTCCGACGCGATCGCAAACCCCGGTGTCTCGAAGCGCTGGGTCCCCGTCGTGAAGAACCCGTCCTCGTCGCGCTGAGTCGTCTGCGCCCAGAGCCCGGCACCCCCGGCGGCCAGCAGCGCGAGCGCGACGAGGGTCACGAACGTCCCGAAGACGAGCAGCAGAACCTTGCCGACGCTCATGGGCGGCTCCTCGCAATCGCACGCTTCGACGCGCTCACGTCACGGGCAGCATGCCAGGAGACACCCAGACCGTGAATCGGCGCGCTCACTGATCGAGCCTGCGGAGTTGCCGCAAACCGCCGCCGATTGCGTAGTTCACCGCTGGCGCGATCCGCCCGCTCCCCGATGCACCGCGAGCGGCTGCTCGGGAACACTGCGGCAGCGGCGGAGCGAAGGAGGAGCATGCCGAGGAGCATCGAGCTGCAAGCGGCGAGGAGGCGCCGGGGGTTCTAGAGACCTCGGCAGGAGCCACTGAGCACGCCGGTCTGGATCGTCTTTCTCGCGGCTCTCGCCACGGCTCTCGCAACCGGCCTCGGAGCGCTTCCCCTGCTGGCGGTGCCGGCGATGAGCCGGTTCTGGCTCGGCGTCTCGAACGCGATCGCCGCCGGCATAATGCTGGCTGCCAGCGTGGCTCTCGCGCGGGAGGGAGCAGGCTACAGCGGGCTTCGCACCGCGCTGGGAGCGCTCGCCGGCGCGGCTTTCATCGTCCTCGTCCGGCGCGGGCTGCGCGAGCACAAGGACTTCGACTTCGGCGCGCTCCGAGGGGCGGACGCCCGCAAGGCGGCGACGATCGTCGCCGTCATGACGGCCCACTCCTTCACCGAGGGAGTCGGCGGTCGGCGTCTCCTACGGGGGCGGCGAGGCCCTGGGAGTGTTCATCACCGTTGCGATCGCCGTCCACAACATCCCCGAAGGGCTCGCGATCAGCCTCGTCCTCGTTCCGCGCGGTGTCAGCGTCGCGCGGGCAGCCTGGTGGAGCGTGTTCTCGAGCCTCCCGCAGCCGCTCATGGCGGTCCCCGCGTTCCTCTTCGTCGATGCGTTCACTCCGTTCCTGCCCGCAGGGCTCGGCTTCGCCGCCGGCGCGATGGTCTGGATGGTGGTCGCGGAGCTCACGCCCGATGCCCTCACCACCGCCTCGCGGCGAGCCGTCGCCCTCAGCGGCACCCTCGGCTTCGCGGCCATGATGGCCTTCCAGGAGCTCGTCGCTCTGACCGGCGGCTCAGCCGAACGCGTTGTCCAGGGCCATCATCAGGATGAACCCGCCGAGCAGCGCGAGCGTCGCCTCACGTTCGTTGCCCCGGGCGTGACTCTCCGGGATCAGCTCGTCCACGATCACGTACAGCATCGCCCCGGCGGCGAAGGCGAGCCCGGCGGGGAGCAGCACCGAGGCGAACTCGAACGCAGCGAACGCCGCGAAGGCGGCCGGCGGCTCGACGAGACCCGTCAGCGCCGCAACGAGGGCGGCGCCTGCGCCTGCTCACCCCGGTCTCGACGAGCGGCGCTGCGGCGGCGAATCCCTCGGGTATGTTCTGGATCCCGATCGCGAGCGCGATCGGCACGCCCAGGTCGCTGCCGCCCGCCGCGAACGCCACACCCACGGCCAGGCCCTCCGGGACGTTGTGGATCGTCAGCGCGGCGAGCAGGAGCCCGGCGCGCTCCGCCGTCTTCCGGCTCGCGACATCGGTGTGGCGCCGCTCGAGGAATCGCAGGTGCAGGTGCGGCACGAACCGGTCGGCCACCGCGAGCGTCCCGCCGCCGAGCGCGAAACCGAGGACGACCTCCCAGAGGGCGCCGAGATCGAGCGCCGGCACGAGCAGGCTGAAGGCGGTGGCCGCGAGCATGATCCCCGCCGTGAAGCCGAGCAAGACGTCGAGCCCGCGCTGGGAGGCCCCGGGCAGGAGCAGGATCCCGAGACCGCCGATGGAGGTCGCGAGCCCGGCTGCCAGGATCCACAGGACGGCCTCCGTGCTCATGATGTGCCCTGCGGACCGTGTATCGCTGGCTGAACCACACCGGTGAGGCGGAGCTCGCGATCGAGGCGGCGACCCAGGAGGACGTCTTCCGCGAGGCCGCCGCGGGGCTCTGCGAGAGCTGCTCGGCGCGGACGGCGGCGGCGAGCGAGCCGGCTTCCACTCGCAGCCAGTGACGGTGGACGCCGCGGACCGGCCCGCGCTGCTGGCCGAGTGGCTGGCCGAGCTCGCATTCCTGGCGGAGACCGAGGGCTTCGTCGCCGATCGGGTCGAGACGCTCGAGCTCGAGGAGCGCGCGGCTGCGGGCGACGGTCTCCGGCCGGCTCGAGCAGCCCTCCCCACCTCGTGAAGGCGGTCACCTACCATGGGCTGTCGCTGGCCGCGCACGGCGCGGGCTGGCGCGCGACGGTGGTGCTCGATGTCTGATCTCGTCCGGATCGACGAGACGCTCTGGGAGATCCCGGCGGAGCGAGCGGTCCGGACATGCGCGTTCCGGCGCGCGTCTTCGCGGACGCCGAGCTCCTCGACGCGATCCGGCAAGACCTCTCGCTCGAGCAGCTCGCGAACGTCGCGACGCTCCCAGGCATCGTCGGAGCCGCCCTGGCGATGCCGGACATCCACCAGGGGTACGGCTTCCCGGTCGGGGGGGTCGCCGCGTTCGAGGCGCCGGACGGGATCGTGTCCCCCGGCGGCGTCGGCTACGACATCAACTGCGGCGTCCGCCTGCTCGCGCTTCCGCTCACCGAGACGGAGTTGAACGGGCGCCGGGAGGCCTTCGTGCACGAGCTCTCGCGCGCGATCCCGGCCGGGATGGGCAAGCCCGGACAGCTACGCCTCCAGGGGGCCGACCTCGACCGCGTGCTGCGTGAAGGTCCACGAGCGCTCGTCGAGCGAGCGATCGGGACCGGCGACGACATCGAGCGCACGGAGTCTCGCGGCTGCCTTCCCGGAGCCGACCCTACCGCCGTGTCCGAGCGCGCCAGGGAGCGCGGCGCCGGTCAGCTGGGCACCGTCGGCTCCGGGAACCACTTCATCGAGGTGCAGCGCGTCTCGCACGTTCACGACCCGGTCGCCGCCCGGGCCTGCGGCCTGACCGAAGGGCAGGTCACGGTGCTCATCCACTCCGGCTCGCGCGGCCTCGGCCACCAGATCTGCACGGACCACGTCAAGCGTATGGACGCTGCCCTCGGCCGCTACGGGATCACCCTGCCCGATCGGCAGCTCGCCTGCGCACCCCAGTCCTCGCCGGAGGGCCGGGCCTACCTCGGCGCCATGGCATGCGCGGCGAACTTCGCCTGGGCCAACCGCCACGCGATGGCGCACCTCGTGCGGGGCGCGGTGGCGCGCGTGCTCGGCACGGCCGCAGCCGAGGGGACGCGCCAGGTCTACGACGTCGCCCACAACGTCGCCAAGCTCGAGACCTACGGCGGGCGCGAGCTGTGCGTCCATCGCAAGGGCGCCACGCGCGCCTTCCCACCCGGGTCGCCCGAGATCCCCGACGTGTACCGCGAGATCGGCCAGCCGGTCTTCATCCCGGGCAGCATGGGAACGTCGAGCTTCGTCCTCGCCGGACAGCCGGCCGCGATGGAGCGCTCGTTCGGCAGCACGTGCCACGGCGCCGGCCGGCGGCTCTCGAGGCACGCCGCGCTGCGGCAGATCAGCGGCGCCGAGCTGCGCCGTCAGCTCGAGGCGGACGGCATCGTCGTCCGCTGCACGTCGAACCGCGGCCTGGCCGAGGAGGCGCCGTTCGCGTACAAGGACGTCGAGCGCGTCGTGGCCGTCGTCGAGCGCGCCGGCCTGGCGCGGCGGGTCGTCCAGCTTCGCCCGCTCGGCGTCGTCAAGGGGTAAGCGCCGCGCCGCGTCCGTCAGCGGACCCAGACCGGCCTGCCGTACGTCGCGAAGGCGTAAACGCCCGGCGCCTCGATCGGCGGTACGCGGATGCAACCGTGGGAGGCCGGATACGCCGGGACGCTCGAGTAGGCGTGCAGGGCGTAGCCGCCGTAGAAGTAGCTGGCGTAGGGCATCCAGGTCTCGAACGGCACCGACCACGACATCACCTCCTTGCGGTAGACGGCGAACCGTCCGAGCGGTGTCCCGCCGCCGGCGCCGGTCGAGACGTGGATCGCTCGCACGACCTGTCGCCGCTCCACGAGGAGGAGCACCTGCCGCGCCGTGTCGACCTGGAGGCCGGAGCTTCATGCCGCCCCAGGGCCGCGGCGGGCCCGCGCGTCCGAGCGCTCTCCAGATCGCCTTCGTCACGACGCCGTCGCGCGCGAAGCCCTGCCAACCCTGGAAGGCGACGACAGCGTGCCATGTGTTCTCGTCGAAGGTTCCCCGTGGGGCGCCGGCGGCCAGGTACTTGAGACGCACGAGCGTCTGCTGCAGCGTGCGCACGAGGGCACCCCGGCTCCCGTACTGGAGCGGGGCGGGCGCGCGCACCCGGACGGCGCGGCTCTCAGCCTCCTGTGGCGCCACTACGGCCCTGATGCAGCCGCCCGGAGCGACCGGCTCTCCGCACTCGCTCGCCGTCACGTCCTGCGCCGGCAGCGTGGCGGTGGCGCGGAACGTGGTCCGCGTCCGTATCGGCCGGCTGGCGCGGAACCTCCCCTGGGCACCGGTGGTCACCTCGCCGCTCGACCGCCGAGGCCAGGCGTTCGGCCCGGCGAACAGCCGTACGCGCTGGCCGGCCACCGCCTGGCCGCCCGAGCTCAGAGAGCCGCGCAGCGCGACTGCCACGGCGAGAGGGTCGTACGACGCGGCGAGATCGAGCCGGACCGGCTGCGGCAGGATCGAGCGGCTCTCCACCGACGCGGCCGGGTCTGGCACTCCCTCCGCCGAGAACGGCGTGAACACGCCCCGCCACACGTGCCTTGCGGGCGCCGCCGGAGCGGCGAAGAGGCCGTCGAGCACGAGCCGGAGCGCGACGAGGCGCATCGCGGGTGCGTCGCTCGGACACAGGTGCAAGCGGTAGGACGCATAGCCGGCCTCGGTCCCCTGCGCGCGGTCGAGGTCGACCGGGAACGACACGTCGAGACCGGGCGCGTGCAGCTCGAGCAGCAGCGACGCTGCATGCGGCCCAGGCGTGCACGATCGCGGCGTGCCCAGGGCCGGATCCGTCGCCTTGAGCTCGCCCGTCAGGCTCACGTGCAGGCCGGCGGTCGAGACCGTGGCGGCCGGAACCGTCCCGACGCGCTCGCCCGGCGCCTGGTCGAGCGTCGCCGAGAACCCGGGCGGTGCGTAGACGACGACGCCGGCCGTCGCGCCGTCGGGATCGCCGAGCTCGATCGTCGTCCTGTCCTTCGAATCTTCGGTGGTCACCATCATGCCGGGCGCGAAGCCCAGAGCGGATGGGGGCAGGAGAGCTGCGAGGACGATCGCAGCGGAGACGACGAGCCTTCCGAGCACGGTGCTGCTTCATTCCTGGCGGCGCCCCATGCTCCTGCCGAGCGCGGGACGAGTCCGCCCGCCGCGCCGGACGACGGCGGACAGTGGGTGAGGCGGTCAGGCGGCCCGGCGCAGCGAGTCGGCGGCCTCGACAGCGCGGTTCAGCTCGCGCTCCAGGCGGCGGTCACGCTCGGCACGCTGCAGGATCGGCTCCGGTGAGCCGAACCGCTCGCGAACCTGCGTCGTGCGAAGCTCCTCCCACAGCTCGGCGACGCGAGCGTTGAGCCGAGCGAGCTCCGACGCGGGCTCTTCGTCGTGAGCGCGGGCAAGCTCCCCCCACAACTCCGCGCGCCGCTCGGTCGCGCGGTTGAGCTCGTCCCGAATCTCGCTGATGCTTCGCACGTTTGGCTCCTTCTTCCCGCGAAACGGGCCGATCTGTCAGTCGGCCGGAGCGGAGCAGGAACCGGCGCCGGTGTTGGGCGCTGAGGAGGAGTCCGCTCGAATGAATCCTAGCATGGAGCATCGGTCAGACCACCTCGGGCCGGGTCGCGAAACGACCACGGGAGGCGCTACTCAGCGCCTCGGGGACCCTGTCTGAGCCTCGGCCGCGCCAACTTCGCGCTCCACCCGAACCGCTCCGGGGATGAGCGGCGCCTCGAGCGGCTCGCGGCCGGCGAGCTCGGCCAGGAACGGCGCCAGATGGCGACCGGCTACCTTGCTCGGCGGCCACCACAACGGCTCCGGCGCCACCACGGAGGTGTCTCCGTGGCCACTCGCGGGCTCGGCGCGCAGGTACCGGGGAGCTCCCCCGGTCAGCAACAGGCCGCGCAGCACCGGACGGAACGGGCGCGGCGTCAGCGCCACGCCGGCGCGCGCGGCCAGCACCTCCGCGACGGCATCCGCCTGCTGGGCGGCGATGCCGCCCTGCTTGATCGGGAAGGAGACGGCGTCGCCGGCCGCGTACACGCCGCGCAGGCCGCGCACCGCCCCATGGTCGGTCGTGGGAATGAAGCCTTCGGCGTCGCTCGGAAGCCCCGGAAGACGGGGCCCCACGAGCCGGGGAATCGACACCACGCGGTCAGCCGGCAGGGAGATCCCCCCGGTGGCCCTCAGCTCCGCGTTCGCGAACTCGATCGGATGCGCGCCGGGCACCACCGCGATGCCACGGAGGTCGAGCAGGTCGCCGACCGCCTCGCTCGCGGCCCGGCCGAACAGGGCGAGCGGGGCGCGCTCGGGCGTGAGCAGGGTGAGCTCGACGCCCGCGCGCCCGCGGGCTTCCACGTGAGCGGCCGTCAGGAGCGCAAGCTCGTACAGCGGCAGGGCCCAGGCCGTACCGCTCGGGACCGCGAATACGACGCGCCGCACCTGCCCGTCGGCGAGCTCGTCGAGCAGCCCCCTGAGCGCGTCGCGGCCGGCCGTACCGTTAAACATCAGCGCGCCGGGCAGCGGGTCGCCCGGCTGCCCTCCACAGGCGACGACGAGCGCCTCGTACTCGATCACGTCTCCTGCGACGGTCGTCACGCGACGCCGGCCGGCGTCGACCGCCGCGAGTGCATCCAGGCGGTGACGTGCCCCGACCGGTGACAGCAGCTCCGACAGGGGAGCCCGGTACATGTCGCCGACTCCGAACGGCTCGGTCACGGATAGCGGTCTGTAGCTGAACTCGCTTTCCGGCGAGAGCACGTCGATCTCGACCCGTTCCTCGGCCAGCGCCCGCAGAGCCAGCACGCATTCGAGCCCGGCGACGCCGGCGCCTGCGACGAGTACCCGGTAGGGGTGCCCGGCCGGCACGCGGGCTCAGCTCTCCCGCGGTCGTGGCTATTGCGACGATCGTGTTCATGACGTCTGCGAGCTTCATCGACCTCTCGATGCTGCGAATCGTCGCGCGGGCCGGCGAGCTGGTCATCGGCGAACGTGCGGATTTGCGTGCGGGGAACTACGGACCGGACGCCGGCGGGAGGCCATGCCGGCCGCGGGCTTCTGCCGCGGTCGCCTCCGTCAGCTCCGAGAGCGCACGGCTGCGCTCGACCTCGAACGCGCCGGCATCGAGACCGCGTAGGCGCTCCGGAAGCAAGGAGCGCTGCGCTGCGCACCGCTCTCTCGCGCGCTCGAGCGAGTCCTGCCAGACGCGCGCGCCACGCTGCAGCGCCGGGACCAGCAGCGGCTCCCCGCCCTCCGGCCCGTTTTCGCCGGCGAGACCGAGCACATCTCGCGCGAGCCGGCCGTTCGCGGTCAGGCGCCACACCTGCTTCGATCCCGGCCACGTCGCCTTCGTCGGCGAGAGCTTCAGCGTCGGGCGGCCGTCGAAGTCGACGAGCTTGTACGCGATGTCCAGGAATGGCGAGTCCGCCACCGTTCCGAGCTTGCTGCCGATCCCGAAACCGTCGATCGGCGCGCCGCTCGCGAGCAACGCAGCGATGTCCCGCTCGTCGAGCCCGCCGCTGGCGAAGATCGTCACGCCCTCGCAGCCGGCCCCGTCGAGCACCGAGCGGACGCCGTGGGCGAGAGCGCCGAGATCGCCCGAGTCGAGGCGGACGCCGACGAGTCGATGGCCGCTCTCGGCCAGCTCGCGGGCGACGACGGCGGCACGCCGAGCGCCCTCGACCGTGTCGTACGTGTCGACGAGCAGCACTGCGCTGTCGGGAAACGAGCGCGCGTAGGCGCGAAAGGCGGTCAGCTCGTCGGCGAACGCCTCGATGTAGGAGTGCGCCATGGTGCCGGCGATGGGGATCCCGTACTCGAGGCCTGCGAGGACGTTGCTGGTCGAGTCGAAGCCCGCCAGGAAGCTCGACCGAGCCAGCCGCATGCCGGCATCGGCACGGTGCGCGCGGCGCAGGCCGAAGTCGAGCAGCGTGCGACCGTCGGCGACATCGACGCAGCGCGAGGCTTTGGCGGCCGCGAGCGACTGGAAGTGGATCTCCTGCAGCAGCACGGTCTCGACGAGCTGGGCCTCGAGCACGGGCGCCGTCACCTCGAGCACCGGCTCGTTCGGGAAGAAGATCGTGCCCTCCGGGAGCGCCCTCACGTCGCCCGAGAAGCGAAGCTCCGCCAGGTAGGCAAGGAAGTCGGCCGTGAACAGCCGCGTCTGCTCCAGATAGGCCAAGTCGCGCCGGGAGAATGCGAACCGCTCGAGGTAGGCGAGCGCGTCCTCCAGGCCCGCCGCCACGAGGTAGCCCCAGCCCGCCGGCAGCCTGCGCGTATAGAGAGCGAACGTCGCCGGTCGCAGGTGCATGCCCTCGGCGAAGTAGCTCTGGGCCATCGTGAGCTGGTACAGGTCGAGCAGGAGGCCGCTTGGGCGGCGCTCGCCGGCGCCTGGCGCCGCGCTGTCCGAGCTCATGCTCGCCGATCCTACACCGGTGCGGATTCCGGCTCAGCGCACGACGAGCACGGAGCAGCGGGCCTCGTGGGCGACCCGCTCCGACACCGAGCCGAGCGCCCGCAGGCCGTGGAGGCCGCGGCTGCCGAGGACGAGCAGGTCGGCGTGCTTCGACGCTTCGACCAGCGCCTTGACCGGCTTGCCGGACTCGGTCTCCACACCCGGATCCGCCGTGCGAACGCCGTCCACGTCGACATCCTTTCCACCTTCCGCGACGATCAGCCTGAGCTCCGCGCCGAAGCGCTCGGCGAGATCCTTCGCGACCGCCCCGGCCGCGGCTGCCGACTCCGACCCGTCCACGCCGGCCGCGATCGCCGACGGAAACGACCTGTCCGCGGCGGGCGGGCCCGCGACGAGAACGGCGCACGCCGCCTCGTGGAGGAGCATGGTGGGAAGGCTCCCGAGGATCAGCCCGGCCGCTCGCCTCGTGCGGTGGGAGCCGACGCACGCGAGCGTCGCCTCCGCCCGCTCGAGCTCGGCCTTGAAGGAGGGGAGCAGAGCGCCGTCGAGGAGGCGTGTCTCGACGTCACGCAGCGCTGCGATCTCGGCGCGCGCGCCCTCGAGCGCTTGCTCGGCCTCGACGTGCAGCCGATCCGCGAGCGCCGTCGCCCTCCATCCCCCGTGTACTGCCACGTTCGACTCGACGACGGTCACCAGCGTGAGCTGCCCTGCCGGCGAGGCGAGCCGTGCGCCCTGCCGCGCCGCTGCCAACCCCTCGGGCGTCCCGTCGACGCCACAGACGACCCGCTCGAAGATCACGAGCTCAGTCTCGCCCTGTTGCCAAGCGCCCGCATCGGTGCCAACCCGGATGCTACCCGCGCCTACCCCGCAGAGCCCGTCACCAGGTCTTCGTGCGCGACGGCGCGCCCGCGGCGGCCACACGGATCCGGGCATCGACGGCAACGCATCCCCGCCCGAGCCCGAGCACGGGATTGAGGTCGAGCTCGGCCACCTCGGGCAAGTGCTCGCCAAGGCGGGAGAGGCGCAGCGCGAGCTCGGCAAGCGCGTTCGCGTCGGATGGAGGGGCGCCGCGGAACCCGTCGACGAGGCGGCCGGCCTTGCCGCCGCGCACGAGCTCCTCGGCGTCGACATCGGTCAGCGGTGCGATCGCGAACTGCGCCTCGGCGATGAGCTCGGCCAGGCGTCCACCCGGGCCGAAGCCGACGAGCGGCCCGAAGACCGGGTCCTGGACGAGGCCCGCGAAGAGCTCGGCGTTGCCCGAGAGCAGCGGCTGGACAACGGCCGGAGCCCCGACGCGCGCAACGGCGTCGCGCACCTCCTGGTCGCTCGTGAGGCCGAGCGCGACGCCGCCCATTTCCGTCTTGTGAACGCCCGGAGCGGCCGTCTTGACGACGACCGGGTACCCGAGCTCGCGAGCGGCCTCGACCGCGGCCTCGGCGCCGGCTGCGTCCCGCTCGGCAACGAACGGAATCCCCCACGCGGCGAGCAGGCGCCGCACCTCGCCCGGGCCGAGCCAGACGTCGCTCGAGCCCTCGAGCGCGGCCGCGACCAGGGCGCCTGCCTCGTCTGTATCGATCCCGGTGAGCTCTGGTACCGACCCGGCAGGGCGTCGCAGCCAATCCGCCCGCTCCGCCGCCCGTCCGAGTGCGCGGGCAGCCGACTCCGGGTAGGCGAACGCGGCGACCCGGCTCCCGGCGCCTCGCAGCGGTGCTGGAATGCCGCCGGCACTGACGACTGCGGCAAGGATCGGCTTTCCAGTCTCGTCGCACGCGGCCGCACCGGCGATCGCGGCGGCGACATCGTCTGCCTCGACGGCGGCGGCCGGCACGAAGAGGACGATGACGGCATCGACTCCGGCATCCGCGAGCACGGCGGGGAGAGCCTGCTCGTAGCGCTCGGCGGTCGCGGAGCCGAGCATGTCGACCGGGTTCGCCGTGCTCGCCTCGTCCGGGAGGAGCCGTGCGAGAGCCGCCTGCGTCGCAGCGCCGAGGCCCGGAAGCTCGAGGCCCGCGGCTTCGCAGGCATCCGCACAGAGGATGCCGAGCCCGCCCGCGTTCGTGAGCACCGCCACCCGCCTGCCGCGCGGCGCGGCGCCATGCGCGTAGAGCGCAGCGACGTCGAGCAGCTCCTCGAGCGAGGCGGCCCGCGTGACCCCGGCCCGGCGGAAGAGCGCTTCTGCCGCCTCGTCGGCGCCGGCGAGCGCGGCCGTGTGCGAGCTCGCTGCCCTGGCGCCCGCGCGAGTCCTGCCGCTCTTCAGGGCGAGCACCGGCTTCCGGCGGGCGACGCGCCTGGCGACGCGCGCGAACTTCCGCGGGTTGCCGAACGACTCGAGGTAGAGGAGGACGACTTGCGTCTCGTCCTCGTCCTCCCAGTACTCGAGCAGGTCGTTGGACGAGACGTCGGCCTTGTTGCCGATGGAAACGAACGCCGAGAACCCCAGCCCGCGTACGCTCGCCGCCTCGAGCAGCGCGAGCCCGAGGGCGCCGCTCTGGGACGCGAAGCCGATCGGCCCGACGGGAAACGACTCTCGGGCGAACGTCGCGTTGACGCTCGCCGCTGCCACGGCGAGCCCGAGGCAGTTCGGCCCGAGCAGGCGGGCGCCGTGGGAGCGAACCAGCGCCAGCAGGCGCTCCTGTCGCTCCGCGCCCTTGCTGCCCACCTCGGCGAAACCGGCGGTCAACACGCAGAGGGCCCGCGTCCCCTGCTCGAGCGCCTCGCGGGCCACCTCGAGCACGCCCGCAGCCGGGACACAGATCACGGCCAGATCGACGGGCTCGGGAAGCTCGGCGGTCGAGCGGACGGCGGCAACGCCTCCGACAGGTGCCCCCGATCGGTTCACGGGGTAGGCGCGCCCGGCGAAGCCACCCTCGACGAGATTGCGGAACACCGTGGCCCCGATCGATCCGGCCCGGGCCGACGCGCCGATCACGGCAATGCTCTCGGGTCGGAAGAACGGCTCGAGCGACGCGACGACGCCCTCGTGGTCGCGGCTGTCGACGTGCTCGCGGTAGCTCTCGGTCGGTGCGATCGGGAACAGCACCTCGACCGATCCACCCGCGAGCGTCCGCGTCACGTCGAAGCCGGCATCCGCGAAGACGCCGAGCATGGCGCGGTTCTCGGCCAGGACCTCAGCCACGAAGCTCGCGATGCCGACCGACCCGGCCGTGGCGGCGAGCTGCTCGAGCAGCCGCGTGCCGACGCCCTTCCCCTGCAGCGCGTCCTCGACCGCGAATGCGACCTCTGCCGTCGCCGGATCGCGGAGGCGCGCCCAGCTGGCGACCGCCACGATCCGCTCCTCGCCGTCCTCGGAGAGGCGCCCGACGAACGTGTCGCGATCAACGCCGTCCGGATCGAGGAACGGCGCCACGAGCGGCGGGCCCACCGAGGGCATGCCGTGAAAGCGGTAGTAGAGGCTCTGCGGAGAGAGCCGCGAGAAGAACGCCACGAGAGCATCCGCCTCGCCGGCGCCAGGCCGGTGGAGCCTCAGGGTCGTGCCGTCTCTGAGGAGGACGTCACGCGTGCTGCCCGCGGCTCCGGCCGGCGAGCCGGATGCGGGTCCCAGACGGGGTGCCAGGCTGCTACCTCGCTTCGATACGGGAGTTAGGCAGCGCGGCCGTGCGCGCGCTCGGGCGAGGGCACGATCACGAGCGGACAGCGCGCGTGGTGGGCGCACTGCTGGCTCACCGAGCCGAGCAGGAGGCCATGAAAGCCGCCGTGGCCGCGCGAGCCGACTACCAGGAGATCGGCGCCTTCGGAGGCCTCGACGAGCACCGAGGCGACCGGGCCTTCCACGACTCTCCGCTCGACCTCGACTCCCTCGGCCGCATCGGCGACCTCGGCGAGCGCCGCCGCCAAGCGTGCGTCGGCGGCCCGCCCGAGGTCGGCGCTCAGCTCCTGGACGGAGGGGCCGCCAGAGCTCGGCAGCTCGAGCAGGAACGGCCCCGGCGCCTCCGTGAGCGGCAGCACCCAGGCGTGCAGCGCGACGAGTCTGGCGCGGCGGAGTCGCGCCTCGCCTAGCGCGAAGCGCAGCGCCGCCAGCGAGGCGGGCGAGCCGTCGACCCCCACGACGATGGTTCCCATTCGGCGCCGATAACCCTACTCCCCGCGGCAGGACGCGCGTGAGGTCGTGTCGCTTCACCCGAAAGGGGATGGGCCCGCGCCGGGCGTACCCCGATTGAGATCGCAGTCCCACTGTCCGAGGGAGCGATCCATGCTTCGGCTGCGCCAAGGCAGAGCTCGCACGCCGGCGCACTGCCTGAACCGCCACGGCGCATCGTCTCCGAGCGGCCCGGATGGGATCCCATCTCGGACATCAGGAAGCCCGCAACGGGCGACGCTAGGGTGCCGCGGTCATGCCCGAGGACCACCACCACGAACGGGACCCCAGCGAGGGGGAGCGCCTCTCGCCGGGGCCTCCTGTCTTCCCGCGGGCGGAGCCTGGCCGGCTACGACGGATCGCCGGCCTCGCCGTCGTCGACATCGGCCCGCTGAGGCGGCACCGCGATTTCCGGCTGCTCTTTTTCGGCCAAACGGTCTCGTTTCTCGGGTCGATGGTCACGTTCGTGGCAGTGCCGTTCCAGGCCTTCGAGCTCACCGGCTCCTCGCTCACGGTCGGCCTGATCGCCCTCGCCGAGCTCGTGCCGATCCTCGTCATGGCTTTCGTCGGCGGCGCGCTCGCCGATGCGATCGACCGCCGCCGGATGGTGCTCCTGAGCGAGCTCGGCATGATGGCCTCGGCCGGGATGCTGCTCTTCAACAGCCTCCTGCCGGACCCGAAGCTCTGGGTGCTGTTCGTCGTCGCCGGGCTGGGCGCCGGCTTCTACGGGATCCAGCGGCCCTCGCTCGACGCGCTGACGCCTCGCCTGGTCGAGCGCGAGGAGCTGGCCGCCGCGAGCGCGCTCGCCTCGTTCCGCGGCACGTTCGGCGCGCTCGCCGGCCCCGCGCTTGCCGGCGGCCTGATCGCCGCGATCGGGTTGCCCGCAACCTACGGCTTCGACATCGCGACCTACGCGATCTCGCTCCTCTTCCTTCTGCTCATGCGCACCGTGCCTCCGCCACCTGAGGCAGATCGGCCGAGCCTGAGGGGAATCGTCGAAGGGCTGCAGTACGCCCGCCGCCGCCCGGAGCTGCTCGGCACCTACTTCGTCGACATGGCCGCGATGTTCTTCGGGATTCCGGAGGCGCTTTTCCCCGCCTTCGCGAAGGAGCTCGGCGGCGGACCCGCAGCCCTCGGTCTGCTCTACGCGGCGCCTGCGGCCGGAGCCCTGGTCGCGAGCGCGACGAGCGGCTGGGTCGGGCGCATTCGCCGCCACGGGCTCGCCGTCATTCTGGCGGCGTCGGTATGGGGGATCGCGGTCTGCGGCTTCGGCCTCGCTCCGTCCCTCGTCCTCGCGCTGGGGCTGCTCGCCCTTGCGGGGTTCGCGGACATGGTCAGCGGCATCTTCCGCATGACGATCTGGAACGAGACGATCCCCGACCACCTGCGTGGCCGCCTGGCAGGGATCGAGATGGTCAGCTACACCAGTGGCCCCCTGCTCGGCAACGTCGAGTCGGGCGTCGTGGCCTCCTTCGCAGGCATCCGCGCCTCCGCGGTATCGGGCGGGGTGCTTTGCGTAATCTCGGTCGGCGCGCTTGCCGCCGCGCTGCCCGGGTTCCGGCGCTACGACGCCCGCACGACCGCACTGGAGCCGTGAGCGAGCTCTGGACCTGTCCGGAGTGCGGCCACCGCTTCCGCTGGCGCAACCAGTCTCACTCGTGCACGACGTACACGGTGGACGACCACCTGCGCGAGAAGCCGCCGGCCGTGGTCGAGCTCTACCGGGCCTTCGAGGCCGCGGCGCTCGCGGTCGGGCCCGATGTGGAGCCGGAAGCGGTCAAGACCTGGATCAGCTTCCGCGCCCGCATGCGCTTCGCCGGGCTGGCCGTGCAGCAGCGGGGCCTGCGCTGCCACGTCGTCCTGCGCCGCGTCCTCCCGCACCCGCGCTTCGTTCGGATCGAGTCGATCCGCACGCAGCACGTCCACTCGTTCCGGATCGACCGGCCCGAAGACGTCGACGACGATTTCCGGGCCTGGCTGGCCGAGGCCTACGAGGCAAGCTGGCAGGGGCAGTAGCACGCGTGCGACACCGGACGCGAACGGCCGTCGTTCTCCTCAACCGCAGCGGCGGACTCGGCCCGCCGCGGCCGAGTGCCGATGCGGAGGCTCCCCAAGCGCGAGGAGCGCGAGCTGGAGCGGCTGCTCGGCAGCTACTAGAGCGATCACCGCTTGCTCGGCGACGTGAAATCAACTAGGCTCGCACATTCTCCAGGCGGCGCTGCCGCGCCTCGAGACTTTTTCAGGCGCGCGCCCCCCCGGCGCCGACATACGGAGAGGATCACCATGAGGCGTCACCCTGCTGCAGCCATAGCTCGCCTGCTCCTCGCCACGTCAGCGGCGGTGTTGGTGGGTCTCAGCTGCGGAACGGCGACCGCGGCGACGCCGGCGTTCGTCTCCGCGACGAGCGCGACTACCACCGCCCCGTCGCAGACGCTGAGCATCGCGACGCCGACGGGCGTGAGCGCCGGACACGTGCTTGTCGCTACAGTCGCCGCCCGGATCGGCTCGGCTACGGCGATTTCCGCACCGACGGGATGGACGGCGGCGAATCGCAGGGCCTGCACCGGGACGGGGGGCCTGACCCAGGCGATCTTCGTCCGCGCCGCGACCGCGGCCGAGCCCGGGACGCACACGTTCACGGCCACCGCTGCGACCGGTGTCGTCGGCGCGATCGCCGCCTACACGGGTGTCGACCTGGTGCAGCCGGTCCTTGCCGCCTCGAGCGCATTCGCACGCAGCTCCCTGGTGCTCGAGGCACCATCGGTCACGGCGTCCATCGCGAAGGCGATGCTGCTCGGGGTGTTCGCACACAGCGGCCTCGGAGCGATTACGCCACCGGCCGGTATGACGGTGCGGGCGGATGTGCCGACCGGCGGGACGGCCCCGACGGCGCGGGCGCTGATGGTGGAGCAGTCGCTGGCCGCAGCCGGCCCGACCGGGCCCCGGCGCGCCGAGACGCAGCAGGGCTCCGCCTGCACCGTGTCCCAGCTCGTCGCCCTCCGCCCGGGACCCGATACTCCCGTGAACCTGGCGCCGCCGCTCGTCCAGGGAACGGCCCAGGAGGGTCGGATCCTGACGGCCACCACGGGAACCTGGACCGGCTCGCCGACCTCGTACAGCTACCAGTGGCAGCGCTCGGCCACGGGCCAGACGTGGGTCGGCGTGGGTGGGGCGACCTCCGCCTCCTACACAGTGAGGACGGTGGACGTCGGGATGGCGATCCGGGTCGTCGTCGTGGCCGCGAACGCCAGCGGCTCACGGTCGGCCGCCTCGGCTCCGACCCCGCCGGTGCTGCCGGCTCCGCCGGTGAACCTCTCTCCGCCCCAGGTCAGCGGCGGGCCGATGGCGAACGAGACGCTCGCCGCCACCCCCGGATCCTGGTCGGGCGCGCCGACCAGCTACGTCTACGCCTGGGAACGCTGCGACCTCGACGGGGGAAACTGCGTCGCGATCGAGGGCACCGCCGGTGTGAGCTACACGCTCGCCAGCGCCGACGTCGGCAGGAGAGTTCGCGTCGTCGTGACCGCGTCGAACGCCGGCGGATCGGCCTCGGCGGCGTCGCAGGCCAGCGCGGCCGTCGAGGCGGCCGCGCCGCCGACGAGCCTGACGTCCCCCTCGATCGCTGGAGTCGCGCAGGCGAACGAGACGCTGACGGCCGATGCCGGTAGCTGGTCGGGTTGGCCCACCCTCGCCTACCGCTGGCAGCAGTCCGGGGACGGCGGCCAGACCTTCTCCGACATCCCGGACGCCGTCGGCTCGACCTACACGCCTGGCGCGACCGAGATCGGCCTCCACATCCGCGTCCGCGTGATCGCGACGAACCGTGCCGGCGAGGCGACCGCGGTCTCCAACGTCGCCGGGCCGGTGCTGCCCGCCACGCCTGTCGAGCTTCCCGTCAACCTGCTGCACCCGACCATGGCGGGCGTGCTCCAGGTCGCGGGGAGGCTCACCGCGAGGCCGGGTACGTGGTCCGGCTCGCCGGCTTACGCGTACCAGTGGCAGCGGGCCACCGACGGCGGCTCGATCTGGGCCGACCTCGCCGGCGCCATCGGCCAGACCTACACGCTCGGCCCGTCGGACGTCGGGGCCGCCGTCCGCGTCATGGTCACCGCCGTCAACTCCTCGGGGTCGGCGACGGCCGCCTCGGCGGGATTCGAGGTCTACCCGGCCGGGAACCTCGTCGCCTTCGTGAACCGGCCCTGGGGCTGCAACGGCGCCGTCGACATCGACCTCGTGAAGGTCACGATCGACGATGGCAGCAACACGGATGCGATCCGGATCGACGGGTGCAGCGGCAGGATCGGGCGGGTGGAGGTCGACACGAACGGAGCCGACGGGATCAAGGTTCGCAACGGCTCGGTAGTGGCGCAGGATCTCGCCGTCGAGGGAGGCTACGTGCGTTGCACCGGCCATCCCGACGGCGCGCACCAGGACGGGATCCAGGTCATGGGGGGCTACCGGCTCACCTTCCGCGCCCTCGTCGTCTGGTGCGGCGACCCGGATGGGCAGATCGGCGACGGCGTCAACAGCCAGGTCATGATCGCCCTCGGCGGCGCCGGCACCTCGACGCCGACGGATGTCGTCTTCGAGCGCTCGGCGATGGGGCCGGGCAGCGCGAACGGCTTCTTCGTGCAGACGTCGATCCGCTCGGGAATCCGCGACTCCGTCGGCTGCCCGGACCTGACGCCGACCGGCGGATCGATCTTCTTGGGGACCGGGGCGGTAGACGGCATCGACACGGGCAACGAGGAGTTACCCGCGTCGGATCCGCGTTGCACGTCGTTCGAGGCGGCGCTCGCCTGGGCGGAGACGCCGCCCGCCCCTGCGCGGCGCGCGAGGCCCCCGAGGATGTCCTCGGCCGGCTAGGTAGCTCGACTCGACGCGACGCTAGTCGCCGCTCGCACCGGGCTGGACGATCCCCGGACTCATAAGCGAGCACGACCGCCTGCACCCGGTCGCGAAGGCCGAGCTTCGTGAGCACGAGGAAGAGCGACGCGGCCCTCGCCGCGTACACTGACGCGAAGGGTTCAGACGCGGGTGGACTTCGTGCACGACTGCGCGTCGAGCTTCTCGGAGCTCGTGAACCTGCTCTACGTGCTGCTCGCCTCTCTCGGGTCGTCGTGAGCGTCCTCGGGATGGTCAACACGCTTGTGATCTAACTGTCTACGAGCGCACGCGCGAGATCGGGGCAAGATGTGCCTCGCAGCGGAGCGTGCTGAGCGCGGTGCACTACGAGTAGGGCGGGCCGCTGCGTCTGGTCGAGGAGGGCCACACGGGCCCTCTCTCGCTTCTCTACGGGAATCGGCCGCTGTCGGGGTCGAGGTCGAGGCGGCCACCGTCGCGGCAGTCCGCCGGCACGAGGTACTCACCGCCGGCCTGGCCACGGTCGATGTTCCCCACCAGCTGCTGCCGCATCATGCGCGCGGCGGTGTCCTCGGGTAGGCCCAGGCGCTGTCCTAGCTCCACCGCCGACTGGAGCGCATAGCACTCGGTCGCACCCTCGTTGCCCTCGCCGCGAAGATGCCAGGCCTCGTGCGCGAGAACGGCGAGCGCGCGCCCGGTCTGGCTCGAGGTGACCTCGCCTTCGAACGCGAGCCGGTACAGGTCGTAGCAGCGCTGGGGGGTCAGGTAGGCGAGGTCGCCTCCGACGATGGCGGCGCCGTCAGCATGCTGGACGATGCCGACGTGCTCCCCCGACTCGTCGCACTCGATCGTGACGGGCTTTCCGGCGATGCGCGAGGCCTCGCTCGAGAAGCGCGCCGTCGCCTCGGCCCGCGTGTCGTTGGCAAGCCCGTCCCAGCCCGTTCGCCCCTCGACGAGCCAGAAGACGAGCGCGAGCGCGCCGATCACGCCGAGGCCGGCGAGGAGGCGGTACACGGCCGGCCGCCGCCCGCGCTCCTCTCGCGGAGCGACCCAGGGCGGCTCCGCCTGCTCTTCGTCACGCCGCGCCCGGGCCTCCTCGGTGAGCGCCTCGAGCTCCTCGGCCTTCTCGCCCGAGTAAGGGATCCACAGCTCGTCGGCTCCCTCCCGAACGAGGAGCAGCTCGTCTGGCTCGCGTGCGTAGCCGTAGCGCTCGCGATCGACGTCCTGCGGGCCGCGGTCTTCGCGCCGAGCCGGAGCGGAGCCGAGCGCGCGCACGAAGAAGTGCAGCTCGAGGCCGACCGCGATCAGGAACACGAGCCAGATCGGGACCGCCGAACGCAGCGCGTAGGGGCCGAAGATCCACGCGAGCACGAACGCGACCAGGACGATTCGCGCCGCCACCATCGGAGCCGGAAGCCGATCCGCCAGTTCCCTCACATATCGAAGGTAGCCGCCGGCTAGCCTGGATCGTCGAGCCGCGCCGACGCTGTGGCGAGAGAGTCGCCTGCACGGTCGGGATAGCGGCGGCGGAAGAGCCACCACGCCGCTCCGCCTAGCGGGATCGGCAGCCAGAAGGAAACGAGCCGGTATGCGAGCGTGGCGAGAACGGCAGGCCCCGCTGCGACACCGGCGAGCGCCAGCGTACCGGTCAGGCCCGCCTCGACGAAGCCGAGCCCGCCCGGCGTGAGCGGGATCATCCCGAGGAACGAGGCGGCGACGTACGCGAGCAGCACGAGCGAGGGCCGTGGATTCGCCCCGACGGCCCAGAGCGCCGCGATCAGCGCGAGGTAGTCGAGGAGCCACCTGCCTACGGACGCCATCATGGCCGCGCGCCACCGTGCTCCGAGGATCCGCCGGATGGCGTCCCGCTCGGACAGCAGGCGCTCCGGCAGGGCGGACATGTGGCTCCGTCGCCGCACCGTACGGTTGAGCAGCCACTCGATCGTCCGCCCGACGGCATGCAAGGGCGTGTGGAAGGCAAACGCGGCCACACCCACGGCGACCAGGAGCACGAACGCGGCCAGGCCGACCCAGAGCGACTGGAGAAGGCCCCTGTCGACGGGGGCGCCGGCCAGGATTGCCGGCACGGCGAGCACGGGTAACGCCAGCAGTGTCGCGAACGAGAGCGCCGAGGACGCGGTGATGCCCGAGGCGACGGAGCCGCCGGCGACGCCCACGCGCGTGAGCATGCGGTACTGGAGGGCGCCCGCGGTGGCCATGCCGCCCGGGACGATGCGGCCCAGCGCGTTCCCGGCCAGCTGCGAGGTCGCGACGACGAACCAGTCGTCGACGTGCAGGGCGACGCGGAGAAGCTGCCAGATCGCGACAAAGCTCGCGGCCTCGAAACCGATGGCGGCAACGACCCACTCGGGTCTCAGATCGAGGAGCTCGCGCCAGCTCGTGAAGACCTCGAGCAGGCTCGGCATGAGCAGGTACAGGGACACGAGTGTCACGACGAGCAGGAGGCAGCGCAGGAAGATCCGGCGTCTGGTCCACCCGGTCGGCTGCACGACACTCTCGACGCCGCTGCTCATCTCCGGCCGGGCAACAGTAGCGCGGCGGGTCCCCCCCGCATCCGACGCGGCCCTGGTCACGCGGGGAGCTCGATCTCCGCAGGCAGCTCCCCCTGCCGCACCTCGGGGCGAGCTCGTCGCGAACCCTCGCGTCGAAGTAGCCGCGCGCGGTCGCGAGCGCGACGAGCGGCATCGTCACGGTGTGGATGACGCCCGCGACGACGTTGACAACCCAGGAGCGCCCATCGGTCGTCGCGCGCACTCCGCGGCCTGCTCCACGAGCCGAACGCCCGGCGTGAGCGCTCGGCGGGCGCAGTCTCGTCGGCGAGGTCGGCCGAGGCCCTCGGATCAAGGCCGACAGCGAGGCCCGCGACGAGCGCGGAGACCGTCCGACGCACGGGCATCACGCGACTACAACCTGTCCGGCATTCGCCGGCTGGATTGTCTGCTAGCGCGCCATGTCAGCCATGGCTGCGGCTGCGATTAGGCGAGCGCCTTCTGCTTGATCTGGTCGAACTCCGCCTGGCTGATCGCCCCGCTGTCGAGGAGCTCCTTCGCCTTGGCGATCTCGGCGGCGCCTCCGCCCCCACCCCCGCCCCCCGCCGTTTGGCGGATGTAGGCGTCCATATCGGCCTGTGCCGCCTGGGCTTGGTCCATGTCGCGCCGCGTCATGCCGCTGCCGTTCACGATCAGGTACACGAGCACGCCGAGGAACGGGATGAAGATGAGAAAGATGACCCAGGCGGTCTTCTTCAAGCCGGACTCGTCGCGCCGGAAGACGTCGATGATGATGCGGAAGAGGATGAAGATCCACGCGATCCACAGGAAGATCAGGAGCATCGACCAGAAGAAGTCGAGGAATGGATAGTCGGCTGCTACCGGCACGCTGATCTCCTTTCGGACCTTCGGGGCGGTCGAAGCATACGACACCCGATCGGACGGAGCACGGGTACGCGTGCAGGTCGAGCCATTGGGGTTCTCGAGAAGGGTGTCGATTCTGGGCCGGATACGCTCGCCCGAAGGCCGCGACGCTCCACCTGGCTCGTCAGCGATCCCGCCGGCTCCGACCACCCAGCCGCAGGCAGCGACCGAGCCGGATCCGGCAGTGACGCGTGAGAAGAAGGCGTCCGATTCGCTGCTGGGCCGGCTCGACGCGCTCCGCGTTCTGCGCGCTGACGACGAAGCCGAGAAGGTGTGCTGCTCGAGGAGCTCGCGGAGCTCGAGGAGCTCGGAGTTGCGGAGCGCGACATCGCGCGAGAGCTTCTCGGGGTCCGGCCGCTCGCCCAGCCCGACCGCTTCGAGGAGGCTCATCGCAGCGTCATCCGCGCGCTCCAGGTGCTCGAGCGCAACGGCGGCCGAAGAGCGACTGTGACCGGGCTCGGCCCGCTGAATTCACCGGCGTGCTTCGTCGTGACGCTGGTCGCCGGCTGGATCGCGAGACAGCACCGGTTCGCGCTCGTGCGGCAGCCCGGCCGCCTCTGCGAACACGAGCTTCGGCTCGCCCGAGCACCGAATGCTGCGGCGGGCCCGCGACCAGGCGGCTTCGCCAGGCGCCGGCGGCCGGCCTCGACATCTTCGCGTCCGAGCCGCGAGCTTAAGCTGCGCTTAACGTTTTCGCCGGAATGCCCGCTCGGTGTCTGCCGTTTGAACGGGCAGGAACGGAGCGTCTGGTCGCAGGCACTGGGTCGGCGATGCAGCACGCACTAGCAGGTTCTGCGGGAGTCGAATGTGTCGAAGCAAGTCGTTCGCGAGCTGATGCCGGCGGCGTTGAGCCGTGCGGCGTGTGCTACCGCGTTCGTCCTTCCGCTCGACGGGCAGCGAGATCGTCGTCGAGATCCGAACGCACTGCTACGTGTCTACACGGGCGTCGAGCGGGCCACCCGCACCGCCTGAGCTGAGAGGAGCGAACTGAACTGAGTACTAGCAGCACCCCCCTTGCCGCGCTCTTGGACGAGACCGAGGACGCGCTCGACTACTCGGCGACCGAGCACGAGCTCGACGCCGACTTCGACGCCGAGACCGACGACAAGAGCGACGCGGCCGAGCCGGCCGCCTACCACGTTGAAACGACCCGCGCGACCGATTCGGTGGCGCTGTTCATGAACGAGGCCGGCCGCCACCGGCTGCTGACGCCGGCCGAGGAGGTGGAGCTCGCCAAGCGCGTCGAGCAGGGAGACCGCGCCGCGAAGGAGCGCATGATCGCCTCCAACCTCCGGCTCGTGATCTCGATCGCGAAACGCTACCAGGGACGCGGCGTGCCCCTGGGCGATCTCATCCAGGAGGGCGCGATCGGGCTCAATCGCGCCGTCGAGAAGTTCGACTGGCGCCGCGGTTACAAGTTCTCCACGTACGCCACGTGGTGGATTCGCCAGGCCTGCCAGCGTGCCATCTTCAGCCAGTCGGCGACGATTCGCGTTCCGACGCACGTGCACGAGCGCAAGGTCCGCTTGGCCCGTGCCCGCCAGCGGCTCGAGGTCATGTCGGGAACGACGCCGACGGCCGAGGAGCTCGCCCTCGCGACCGGGCTCGAGCTGCACCACGTCGAGGAGGCCCTCGGGGCAGCCGAGGCGAACGTGTCGCTGAGCCGGCCCGTGGGCTCCGACGAGGGCACCGAGCTCGGCGATCTCTTCACCGATACGAGCATGGACGATCCGGTCGAGAGCGCGCACGAATCGCTGCAGCGGCAGTCGTTGCAGGAAGCGCTCGAGACGCTGCCCGACGAGGAACGGCGGGTCATCGAGCTCCGCTTCGGTCTCGACGGCGAGCCGCAGTCCCTCGAGGTGATCGGACGCGAGCTGCGAACCAGCCGCCAGCGCCTGCATCAGCTGGAGCGTAAGGCGCTTGCCAGGCTCCAGGCCCAGCTGACCCACGGCGGCGCGCTCCGTGAGAGCGAAGTCGCCGGCGCGCTCGCAGCGTAAGCACCACCCCGGCCGGCCTGACCTGATCATTCGCGATCTGTGGGCTCGACTGGCAGCCCGTTGTCAGGCCGCGCCGCGGCTCAGTCGCGCCCGAGCATGAGCTCGGTCGGACCGCTGCGGTGGCGCCCTTCGTGCCCGCTCTTCGACTACTGCTCCGGGATCGCGGAAAAGTCCATGTAGATGAACGACCACTGGTGCCCGTCGAGGTCGCGGAAGCCCCGCATGTACATGAACCCCTGGTCGTCCGGCTCACCAACGGCCTGAGCACCGGCCGCGAGGGCCTTGTCGGCGAGGTCGTCGACCTGCTCCCTGCTCTCGGTCGAGAGGCCCACCAGCACCTCTCTGCTCTGCGAGGTGTCCGCGATCTTCTGACCGGCGATGAACCCCTCGAAGAACGGCTCCACGATCAGCATGACCGACGACTCCTCGCTGACGATCATGCGGGTCGCGTTCTCGTCGGTGAACTGCTGGTCGAACGTGAAGCCGAGCTTCTCGAAGAACTCGGTCGTCCTGGCCAGATCCTTCACGGGCAGGTTGATGAACGTCTTCATGGCCATCCCGAAGCTCCTTTCTCGCTTCGCGGCATTGTCTCCCCTTACAGACCGGGAGCCGCGGCGGAACTCATCGTCGCGCGACCGGTAGCCGGCTGCGGGAAACCCGCATCGTTCGCTGTGGTTTGCCGGCAGCAGGCATGCGGCGAATGCGCCGACGCGGCACAGCCCTACAGTCCATACCGTAGGCGGTAGCTACAGAAGGAGTGCTTCGATGGCAAGCCATCCCTCGTCGGTTCGCCGTAGGCCGGCTCGAACGCAGTCGGGAATGTTCGGCAATGTGGCGGCTGTATTGCTCGGCTTGCTGGTGGGCGTGCTGGCGATCTTCGCGCTCATGATGTGGGCGGACGCCCGCGAAGCGCGCGACGACGCGCAGCAGGCAGCGGCGCTCGTCGAGAACCAGTCGGCCGCGAGCGAGGCGCAGCCGGCAGCGTCCGGCCACGACCACGCCGCGCAGGACTACAACACCGCGCTCCCGATCGAGAGCTTTGCGGGCAACGTGCCCGAGGACGCTCAGGCGCTCGCCGAGGCGCACACACCGTATGACGCAACGCTGCCGCCACTCCCGGCAGGCGACCTCGTCAAGGTGCAGATGACGCTGAAGGACATGACTGTCGAGATCGCGCCGGGCGTCAAGTACAACACGTGGGCGTTCGACGGCCATGGGGCTCCCGGTCCGATCGTGCACGTGCGCGAAGGCCAGACGGTCGAGATGACGCTGACGAACGGCGGCTCGATTCCGCACTCGATCGACTTCCATGCGGCGCGCATCGCCCCCGACCGTGCCTTCCGCGACGCGCAGCCGGGCGAGTCGTTCACCTTCCGCTTCACCGCCGACGATCCCGGTGTCTACATGTACCACTGCGGGACGAAGCCGGTGCTCGCGCACATCGCCAACGGCATGTACGGCGCGATCATCGTCCAGCCCAAGGAGGGCCTCCCGCCGGTCGACAACGAGTATGTGCTGGTCGGCAGCGAGTGGTACATGAACGGAGACGGCATCGAGGAGCCTGCGTCGCTCGACATGGCGAAGGCACGGGCCAGGTTGTCGGACTGGGTGACGTTCAACGGCTACGCCAACCAGTACGTGACGCATCCGTTGACCGCAGATCCCGGAGAGACAACGCGCTTCTGGGTCGTCGCGGCGGGGCCGACGAACAACGTCAACTTCCACGTCGTCGGCACGATCTTCGACCGGGCCTGGGAGAACTCCGACCTCACGAGCCCGCCGCAGCAGGGCGTCCAGACCGTCGTCGTCCCGGCGGGCGGGGGCGCGGTCTTCGACGTCAAGATCGACGACGAGGGCCTGTATCCCTTCGTCTCGCATGCCTTCGCGGACGTCGACCTCGGCCAGGTCGGCCTCCTGAAGGTGGGAGACCCCGAGGGCACCGCCAGCCACTGAGCTGCTGGGCCAGCGCCACGCCGGCCTGGCGAAGGCATCGTGACCGGTGAATGAAGTCCGGCGTCGATCTCTACTGGCTTCCGTTGGGGGCCGGCGGTCATTTCGTACGGTTGAACGGACGCATGTTCGAGGCGGTGGTGGCACGGCTCGAGAAGCGACCGACCGAGGATCTCTACCATTCCGCGCTCGTCGTCACCGTGCCCGACGGAGCGTTCGTCATCGAGCAGGCACCGGTACGCGACGGGAATGGCGCGTTGCGCGGCGTTGTCGCCGAAGGCGCGGTCGGCAGCCGCTGGGCGCGATCGCTGCGCATCTTTCGATACGAGGTCCGATGTTGGCATGACGGCGTGATCCCGGACATCGACGAGGCGGTCGATAGCCCGCGGACGCTGACACGTGATCAATCCCTCGCGCAACGCTGCCTCGAGCTCGTCCCTAATGCCCCCACACCGGTCTGGGGGCGTGACGAGCTCGGAGCCGGCGAGATGTGGAACTCGAACTCGACGATCTCATGGCTGATTGCGCGCAGCGGGCTCGGCGTCGAGAAGATACATCCGCCAGCAGGCGGGCGGGCTCCGGGTTGGCGTGCCGGTGTTGTCGTGGCGAGCCGGCAGGAGATACAAAGGGACCGACCGCTCGGTTCTTGTGCTCGGGAAAGGAGTGTCGAATGAGCAAGGCGGAAGATCTCTTCGGCGAGGAACACGTGCGCCGCTACCGGGAGACCGATGGCGAGGTCGGCCACATCTGGCGGCGCGGCTCGAAGATCCTGCTGCTGACGACGAAGGGCCGTACGAGCGGCGAGCCCCGCACCGCGCCGCTTATCTACGAGGACGCCGACGGTGCCTACGTCATCGTCGCCTCCAAGGGCGGGTCGCCTGAGCATCCGGGTTGGTACAAGAACCTCGCCAAGGAGCCGCAGGTCGAGCTGCAGGTGAAGGGCGAGGTCTTCCCCGCCCAGGCCCGGACAGCGAGCGGCGAGGAGCGTGAGCGGCTCTGGAAGCTGGCGGCGCTCCAGTGGCCCGACTACGACGCCTACCAGAGGAAGGCAGAGCGAGAGATCCCGGTGGTCGTGCTCGAGCGCGCCTGATCGTCACGAGAGCTGTGCCGCTCGACAGGGTCCGCCAGCAAGGGCAAACTCGCTCAGATACGAGGCATAGCTCAGCATGGCCTCACGCCAGCAGTCTCGACCGGCGGGGCGGGCTCGCCGAGTCAGGACGGTCTTCCTGCGCCGAGCGGCTCGCATGGCGCTGCGCGCTCACGCCGCGGACCGCGCGCGAGCACGTGCGGGTGGCGCGCCGACTCCCGGAGCTGGCCCTCATCCACGCCGCCTTCGCCCGGGGCGAGCTGTCGCATGCGAAGGTGCGCCGGCTCACCCGCGTCGCGACGGCAGAGGATGAGGAGGAGCTGCTCGCGCTTGCCCGGGTCTTCACCGCGGCCCAGCTCGAGCGGGGCGGTGAGGGCCTACCGGCGCGTTACGACCGGAGAGGCGCGCGAGCTGCAGGAGGGCGCAGTACCCGAGCGTGTCTGGGAGGCCGACGGGTCGCTCGCGATCCACGGCCGGCTCGCGCCCGAGGACGGGGCGCTTTTCCTGCGGGCCCTCGACGCGATGCGCGACGCGCTCGGGAGTAGGGCCGCGGTTCCGCGGAACCGCGGCCCGCGCGGCAGGCGTCGAACGCCGAGGCGCTCCTCGCCGTCGCGGATGCCGCCCTCAGCCATCCCGGCGAGAGCCGCACGGGCGGCGAGCGCCACCAGGTCGTCGTCCACGCTGGCGAGGGGCCCTCTCCCACGACGGCGAGGGAGGCTGCGAGCTCGACGACGGGATCGCCCTCGCTCCGGAGAGGGCGCGCCGACTCGCCTGCGCCTGGCGGTGATGAGCGCCTGGTATGCCCGCGGAGCAGGGCGATCTTTCGCTCAAGCCGGACGACTAGCTGTCGTCTTGGCGGCTCTCCCTTCATGGTCTCCTTCCGCGACTCGGAGGAGTGCCTTCGCTGCATGAGTCCTCGCGCCGCAAGCCAGGCCAAGGGCACGCGACTGGTTTACTCGCACGCGATCGCAGCGGTCGCGATCCAGCTCGAGCCCGCGAGCTGAAGAATCTAGCTTCGCTCGCGCAGCAGTGCGCCGAGGTCGGCCACCGGCCCCAGGTGGCGCAGCTTGTCCGGGTTGACGATCCCGCTCACGCCCTGGATCTGGCCCTCCGCGACGTCAAGGACCATCACGCTGATCAGTTTGCCCTCGCTATCGAAGAACATCGCGCCCGGTTGCCCGTTCACCTCCTCGCGCCGGATGTGGTAGCCGCCGACACGGGCGCCGGCGCGCACCCACGCCATCAACGTGCGCGCCACCCTTGCTCGGCCGTGGACCGCACGTGCGAGGGCCGGCGCCTTGCCGCCGCCGTCACCGCGGAGCACGACGTCGTGGGCCAGCAGCTCCTCCAGCCCTTCGAGATCGCCCTCCTCGGCGGCCGCGAAGAAGCGGGTCGCGAGCTCCTCCCGCTGCTCCCGCGAGACCTCGAAGCGGGGCCGCCGCTCCTCCACATGGCGGCGGGCCCGGGCGGCGAGCTGGCGCGCGTTCTGCTCGCTCGTGCCGACGATCTCCGCGATCCGCTCGTAGGGCTCGTCGAACACCTCACGCAGCAGGAACGCGGCGCGCTGCTCCGGCGACAGGCTCTCGAGCAGGACGAGAAAGGCCAGCGACAGCGAGTCCGCCATCTCGACCTTGCGAGCAGGATCGTCGGCGCCGCTCGCCAGCAGCGGCTCCGGCAGCCACTCGCCCACATAGGTCTCGCGCCGCACCCGCGCCGAGCGCAGCTGGTCGAGCGAAAGCCGCGAGACCACCGTCGACAGGTAGGCGCGCGGCGACTCGATCCGCTCGCCGCCCTCGCGCGCCCTATGGAGACGCAGGAACCCCTCCTGCACCACGTCCTCCGCCTCGCTCACGCTGCCCAGCATCCGGTAGGCGATCGCGAACACCGACGGGCGCAGCTCCTCGAACTCCTCGCTCATCGCTCAGCCGAGCCCCTGCGCGAAGCCCTGCCGCCAGCTCGCATAGCGCGGCTTCCAGCCGAGCTCGCGCTTCGCCTTCTCGTTCGAGGCACCCCGCACCTCGGTCATCATGACGGCCGCCGCCTCACCCGCCAGGAGCCGACCGAGCCAGCGCGGCACGCGCCGCGGCGGCTTGGCGCCCAGCACGCGCGCCAGCTCGGGCATCCAGTCCCGCGCCGGGGCGGGGTCGTCGTCCACGACGTTGTAGATGCCAGGCTGGCCGTGCTCGACCGCGACCGCGGTGGCCGTCGCGGCGTCGTCGACGTGGATGAAGGACCAGATCCCGCCGCCGTCTCCGACCACGGGGAACTGGCGCTTGCGGATCGCCATGGTGTGGGCGGCGGCGGGGTCGCCGCTGAGGGTGGTGCCGGGGCCGTAGAACCCGCCGTAGCGGAGCACCACGCCCTCGAGCCAGCCCGCCCCGGTCACCGCCTCCTCCAGGTGGCGGATGGCGTCCAGCATGCCGCGGAGCTTCTCCGGTGGGTCGGGATCGAATGGAGCGTCCTCGCCCTTCACGGATCCGCCCGTGCGCGCGGCCGGCCAGCCCGCAAAGCTCTGCGCCACGAAGCGGCGCGCGCCGATGGCGCGGCCGGCGGCGAGCAGGTGGTCGGTGCCTTCCGTACGCAGTCGGTTCGTGGTCTCGAAGAAACGGTCGATGTGGCGCAAGTCGAACTCGCCCGACAGCGCCGTGAGCTGATGCACGATCACCTCGGGCTCGGCGGACGCCACCGCCTGGGCGACCGCGTCGGGGTCGAGCGCGTCGGCCACGACCGGGCGCCCTCCCAAGCTGCGCACGAGGTCCTGCTTCGATGCGCTCCTGGTCATCCCGACCACCTCGTGGCCTCGCGCCACGAGTTTCGGGACGAGCTCTCTGCCGAGAACGCCTGTGGCGCCGGCTACGAAGACCTTCATGACTGCTCCTCTCGTCTCATTTGCCCTTGAGACGAGATAGAGGGGTCGCCTGTGACAGTGCTCGGCGCTCGGTGTTGGGCCCGGCGGCAAGGCTGTAACCGACCGCTGGGTCGGGGCTCGCGAAGGAGGCACCAGCCCTCGCCCCCCGTGATCCGGTGTAGCCTTCGCTCGCGGCGTGGACGTGCGCCGCTAACTGCGGCGATGCACCCGAGCCCTCTACCTCATAGTGAGCTTGGGTGCGTCGGCGTGCACCCGGGCCCCCAGGCGCCATGCCGAGCCACTGCCGGCCGCACCGCGGGCACCGCCACGACGCGGTAGCGCGGGAATCCGGGCCCTGCGTTTCGGAAAAGGCGGCGGAAAGAGGACGAACCCCGAACCGCCCGGGTCGCCGAGAACGAAAAAGGCCCTGCTTAGCAGGGCCTTTCCGAGTAGCGGGGGCAGGATTTGAACCTGCGACCTCCGGGTTATGAGTTCGAGCCGGTAGGCATCAGGGCGCATGGTTCAGCCAAATAGTCGGCGCTAAGGACGGCTAACAACGGGGTAGGTGTGCAGGAAACGTGCAGGTAAACCGGGCCGGCCGAGCTCGTCTACCACTCAAGGGAGGATTTGGCCCCGGCCCCCCGACCCGAGCCCTGTGTGCCGCGAAGTACGACGTCTTGCCTCACGCGCCTACACACGCGGGAATTTCACGGTCGTCAGCCTTCTGTGCGACCATTCGCTAAGCATGGAGCTCGCTGAGAACAGCGTCGAAACAGCGCTTTCGCCGGTGGTCGGTCGGCCGTTTCTCCCGGGCGTGTCGGGGAACCCGGGCGGTCGCCCGAAGGGGCTTGCACGCTACGTGCGCGAGCTTGTAGGCGACGATGGCCGGCGGGTCGCCGACTTCATGGTCGCCGTGCTCGAGGACGAGCGCGAGCGTACGTGAGGTTCGCATGGAGGCTGGCCGTTGGCTGGCCGATCGTGGTTTCGGCCGCTCACACGTCCCGATCGAGGTCAGGCCGCCGGAGCATGAAGAGGAGATCGTCATCGAATCGCCGATCTTCAGCATGGTCGCGGCCGCAAAGGAGGCCCAGGATCGGGAGCTTGAGGCCGCGCGGCCGGCGCTGCCTCCCGGCGCCGAGTAGACCCCGGCCCCCGATGTCGGAGCCGGTGGTTGGAAGAGCCGTTCGATAGATGTTAATGTATCGACGAGTGTCGATTTGTCAAGCCTTGGATCGCAACTGCCCCGCGGCGGTCGGATGGGGCTTGCCGCCGGCCGCGGAGGCGACGGTACCGGTGACTTTTGCGGGCTTTGCATCCCTCGACGGTCTTCTCCGTCTCCATGTTGTGGACGCCATCAACTGGACTGGAGGCTGACCATGAACCGGACGATCGAGACCGCGACGAACCATCCTGCCGCGCCGACTCCCGACGAGTGTTGCGACGCGATCGAGAGAGCGGAATGTTGCGAGCCGAAGGAGCGGGCGAGCTGCTGTTCGCCGGAGAAGACCGCTTCGGGAGTGTGCGGATGTCGGTAGCCGCCGCTGCTCCCGCTTCGTCGCGCAACAGGGCGCAGCGGCGGAGCCGATGTGGGCGGAGTTGCACGAACGTTTGCGCGCCTTCGTGGCGCGGCGGGTGCCCGATCGGGTCGTCGTCGACGACCTGGCGCAGGACATCCTGTTGCGGCTCTACAGGCACATCGGGCGGCTACGCGAGCAGGACCGGCTGGACGCCTGGGCCTATCAAGTGGCTCGTAACGTCATCGCCGACTACTGGCGCGACTCAGCGCGGCCCGCCGTGAGCTGCCCTTCGATCAGTCGCTGAGCGAGCGCCTCGCATCCCTGCCCGCCCTCGAGAACGAGGACGAGGATCAGGCCGGTCAGTTTCGGCAGCGAGATCGCTTCCTGCCTGGCGCCGATGGTGGAGCGGCTTGGCCGAGCCCGTACCGGGAAGCGATCCGCCTGACCGATCTCGGCGATCGCACCCAGGCGGAGGCGGCGGCCAGAGCTCGGTCTTTCGGTTCCCGGAATGAAAGCGCGCGTGCAGCGAGGGCGCGCGCAACTGCGCGAGCTGCTGCGCGCCTGCTGCCGAATCGAGCTCGACCGCCGCGGGCAAGTCAGCGAGCTCGAGCGAAGCGGTAACGGCGCCTGCGGCTGCGCCAGCTCGAGCGACTGAAAGCCAGCGCGCCGAGGAGCGCCGCCGTCGAGGTCCGAGGCGAGCTTTGCATCCCTCGACCGTTCGCTCCGTCTCCGTGATCGAGAAGCCAATCGATCGGAGCGGAGGCTGAGCATGAGCGAGACGACCACACTCGAGACGTCGACCAGGCACCGAGCATGCAGAGTGGGGTCGCACGGGTCGGCGCGGCAGGAACCAGAACCGGCGCTGCTCGCTGAAGTGTCGTCGCGGTGCCCTGACGCTGACGCTGCTCCTCCTCATCCAGTTCCTCGACTTCCTCGACGTCTCGATCGTGAACGTCGCTCTTCCATCGATCAAGCACGAGCTGGGCTTCTCCGAGCAGAGCCTGCAGTGGGTCGTGAGCGGCTACGTGCTCACCTACGGCGGATTCCTGCTGCTCGGCGGCCGCGCCGCCGACCTCGTCGGCCGCCGCCGCATCCTTGTCGGCGGACTCATCCTGTTTACGCTCGCCTCGCTCGTCGGCGGCGCCGCCCACAGCGACGGACTGCTCATCGCGCGCACGCGCTCGCGCCAAGGCATCGGCGCCGCGATGATGTCCCCGGCCGCGCTCTCGATCCTGACGACGACCTTCACAAACCGTCGCGACCGCAACATCGCGCTGGGAGCGTGGGCCGCCATTCCCGGCCTCGCCGGCGCCTCCGGCGTCGTACTCAGCGGCGTCCTCACCCAGGGACCAGGCTGGCGCTGGATCTTCTACCTCAACGTGGCCGTCGCCACCCTCGCCGGCCTCGGCGCGCTCGCGCTCATCGCCCGCGACCGGGGCGTCCGCAGGCAGCGCCAGCTTCGACCTCACCGGGCGCCGTGCTCGTCACCGCCGGCATGTTGCTGCTCATCTACGCGCTCGTGCAAGCGCCCAACAGTGGTTGGGGCGCCACGCGCACGATCGGCGAGCTCGCCGCCGCCACCGTCATCCTCGCCGCCTTCGTCGCCAACGAGCTCCGCGCGCGCAACCCACTGGTCCCCTTTTCGATCTTCCGCATTAAGGGTCTCGCCGCCGCCAACGTGACCCAGCTGATCACCTTCAGCGGCCTCTACTCGATGTTCTTCTTCCTCAGCCTGTACATGCAGCAGGTCCTGGGCTATTCGCCGATCCAGACCGGCCTCGCCTACCTGCCGCTGACCGTCGGCTTCATGATCGCGGCCGGCATCGCTACACCGCTGCTGCCTCGCATCGGCACGAAACCCGTGATCGTCTCCGGCGCCCTCATCGCAGCCAGCGGCGTCTACTACCTCTCACGCGCCCCCGTCGACGGCACCTTCCTCAGCGACCTGCTACCCGGCATCGGCATTGTCGCAATCGGAGTCGGCGCCGTCTTCGCCGGCGTCACCACCGCCGCAACCGAAGGCGTCCCGCGCGACAAGGCCGGCATCGCATCCGGGCTGCTCAACGCCTCCATGCAGTTCGGCGGCGCGCTCGGACTAGCCGTCCTCTCCGCCGCCGCCACCAACCGCACCAACACCGTCCTCGAGAACGAGCGACAACGCTCCGATCCGCGCTCACCGCCGGCTTCCAACGAGCCTTCCTGATCGGCACCGCTCTTGTGCTCACCGCCGCACTCATCGCCTTCACGGCCACCAACATCCGCGCCGGCACGTCCCCGCGGCACGACTCGAAGCAGTCCCCAACCCAGTGAGCGGCCGCATCAGGCCGAACTCATCGATTCCCCGGAGGTTTCCCCATGAGCACCAAGACGACCGACAGCAAAAACCCCATCCGTGAGCTGGTTCGTCAGCACTGCGCCGAAGCAGCGCTGAGGGTCACGGGCGGCTTCGCCGCGAGCTGTGGCCCGTGCTGTGATCCAGAAGGCGCCCGGGGTGAGATGCTGAACTCGGCGGAGAAGCGCGGCGAGTGGGTCTGATGTCAGCCCGACGGACTCGTGTTCGCCCTGCGCGCCTGAGACTCCCGAACGGGGGCTGGAGGTAGCCCAGCAGGCTCGAGCCTGCTCGTCAGTAGAGTCACTCTGTCCTCAGCCGTCGCAGCCCGTCCCTCCTCGGCTCCGATGGCCCAGCGCGCGGCCAACACGCAGCCTCGTAGAAGGCGAGGAAGGGCCGGCAAGCGAGGGACCCCGGTGCTCCTTGATCGCTGCAACGAGGGAATGACGATCTAGAGCCGGGCTGCCACGAAGTCGAGGAGGCCAGAGAGCCCGGAGGTGCTGCGGCGCTTCCGGGCTCAGTCGAGCAGCCGCTCGAGCTCGCGCACCTCGCGCCTCGGTCAGCTCGCCCATCGGCACCCGGCTGCGCCGCGCCGACTCGCCACCGGGGCCGTGCGAGTACGCCCACTCCTCGAGGCCCTGCCGGCGCCGACGGTACGCCCGTTGGCGGCGGGCATCGAGCGAGTACGCGGCCAGCGGGAACCCCGGCCCCCCGGCCCGAGCCTCGTGCCAACGTCGAGACGGAGAGCGTCGCCACTGCAGCGGTGTCGTTCTTTGAGGGAATGGGGTCAGCGCCTGGTGGCGAGCCCGGTGGTGGCGTCCAGGGCGGCTAGGTGGAATCGCGTCCTCGTGCCGATCGTGAGAAGGTCCCGCCCGCATAGACAGTTGACCGGACACTGCAAGGGCTCTCACGCCCTGGCCACCGAAGATCGAACCGACGTTAGGGTTCCAGGTTAGCGCCGCGCCGCTGGTTGCGTCGACGGCAGCGAGACTTTCGTGGGGTCTGCCGCTGACCGTTGTGAACGCACCGCCGACGTAGACCGTGGAGCCGGAAACCGCAATGGCCTCCACACCGCCATCGACGTTCGGGTTCCACGAAGTTACAGCGCCATTCGCGGTGTTGACAGCCGCCAGGCTGTTCCGACCTGCCCGCCGAACCGCTCGAACTCTCTCCGACGTACAACTCCGAGCCGGACACTGCCAGCGCATCCACCGAGACAGACGTTGCCGCCTACCTCGGGATCCCAAGCAGTTACCCCCCGGTCGCGGCATCCACGGCTGCCAGGGAGTTGTGGTCCTCCCCGCCTATACGTTCGAAGAACCCACCGACGTAAACGGCTGGGCCCGCCAGGGCGAGAGCCATTACACGACTGTCCGTGTCCGGGTTCCAGGCGCTGACGGCGCCGCTTGTGAGGTCCACAGCGGCGAGGTTCCCGCGGGCTTGCCCTCCCACACTCTGGAAGCCACCGCCTAGGTAGAAGATCGGACCGGATATTGCGAGCGCGTCCACCACCGAGAAATCGATCCGGGATCGCCACCGACATGCGGGTTCCACTGGGTCACGTTGCCGCTCGCTGCGTCCACGGCGGCCAGCGCGTTTCGAGGCTGCCCACCCACGCTCGAAAATCCCCCACCGATGTACACGGTCGGGCCCGACACGAGCAGCGCAAACACTCCTTGAACAACGAGGCCCACGCTGCGGACGTCGGGGTGCCACGAAGTGGCCGCCCCGCTCGCGGCGTCTAGCGCCGCCACGTTGGTGCGGACCAGACCACCCACGCTCGAGAAATCGCCGCCGACATAGACGGCCGAGTCCGAGACCGCGAGCGCTGCTACCTCGCCATTGGCACCAGGTTGAGTGCGACGGCCCCGGTGGCCGTGTCTACTCCAGCCAGATGACGACGGGCCATCCCCACCCTGGTGAAGTGTCCGCCGATGTACACAGTGGAGCCGGCGACAACAACGGCGTCGACCCACGCATTTTCCTCAGGGAAGTACGGCGCATCCTGGAAAATGTCGACGCTCGGATTCCATGCCGTCACCCGACCGCTGAGCGCATGGACAGCTGCCATGCCACGTCTAGTCTTGCCTCCAACCTTCTCGAACCATCCGCCAATAGACGGTCGAACCGGACACGACGAGCGCGTTTACATCAGAGTTGTTCGCGTCGTTCTCGACCTGCGGCCCCCACCGGTCAAGGCGCCGCTCGTCGTACCGAGAGCTACGAGGCTTCGCGACTTGCCGCCGACTCGCAGCCGCCCGCCGACGTACAGCCTCCGCCCGGACACAGCAAGTGCCTGTACGCCACCGGTGACGCGCGCTTCCAGGCCAAGACTGCGCTGCTCCCAGCGTCGACGGCGGCGAGTCCCCACCGCGGCTTGCCGCCGACCCGGGCGAACGATCCGCCGACATAGACGGTCGAGCCCGAGACGGCAAGTGCGTCCACCCCCTTGACCCAATGCTTTCGCCACGTACTTTCGGGTCCCACGCGAGCACGGAACCGCTCGCAGCATCCACGGCCGCCAGCCTGTTCCGTGCCAGGCCATCGACGCTCCGAAACTCACCGCCTACATAGACGGCAGAGCCCGAGACGGGCAAGCGCCTCAACCCCGACCATGGAGTAGTAGCCACCGACCCGGGGTCCCAGCTGGTGTCGAAGGTCCCATCGGCTCGACGTGTGGGCAAGAGCGTGCCGCGCCACCCCACCCACCGTTGTGAACGTCCCACCGATGTAGAAGCCTCCCGTGCCGTCGGGCGCGACAGCGTGTACGAACCCGCCCTCGACCTGCGGCAGGGACGTATCAACGCTGCCACTGGTCGGCGAGAGCGCGACCCCGCTCCCGGTATGCGGGCCGATGTAGCCGAAGCTGCCCCCGAGGTAGATCACACCGCCGTGCTCTACGATCGCGTTGACCTCGCCGTCGGTCTCCCAGATGTTGCGGGGAGCGCCTTCGCGGCTCCGCTGCAAGCCAGGCACAGCACAAGCGCCGCGGCGATGATCCTCGCCCGAGCGGGCGACTGTGATCCCGGGCCAAGCATCCAGTATCACAAGCAGACTCATGGAAGACAACCCCGCGGTGCAGGAGCTCCCCCCCGCCCGACATGTCGCCGCGTTCGAACCCGACGTTTAGGGCCGCCAAGGGCTTCGGCGCCCACACATCCGGGGATTTCGTCTCCGTCCGGACGCCCATGGTCTAACGGATCGTCGCTTTCGCAGGCCGGCCACGGCGAACGTCGGCGACGAGTGCCGCTCGAGCTTCGCGGCGCTGGCTGGGTGGCCCGACGTCGGGATGCTGACCCCCCGGCCCCCGACCCGGGGCCTGCTGGAATGCGGACGGGGTCCCCGAGGTACACGCACGCGCACAGCGAGCGCTACCTCCGCGGCTGCTGTCGGCTGACATCGTCCGCTGCCGAGGTGCCCGACCGGCCGGTGCACTATCGTTCGGCCTGCATCTCATCCGGTGTGGGCTCGGGCGCCGCCTGGCATCGGCGCCCTTGCCGTCTCCGGGGCTGTCGTCCGATCGGCCTGTAATCAATTCCGCCTTCGTTCCCAGACGCCGGGGCGATCGACGAGCAAATTGGAGCGGCCGGATGGAATGCGATGCCAGCACCTTCCCGGACGCCGGGCTGAGCCGGTAGGCGAAGTCTCGCCGGAAGACGCCGGGGCGGCCGACGAGTACCTGGAGCGGCTCAAGCGGATCGAGGAGCGGCTCAAGCGGATCGAGGCCCGGTGGCGCAGATAGTGACTGCCACGCGGCAGTCACGCAACGCCGTCGAGTGGGTGCGGGTCTGCTACACCGGCCCTCGCGCACGCGCACGCGCACGCGCACGCGAGGGCAGATCGAGGCCGCGGCGGGCTCGGGCCCGCTCGCCCGGGTCACGATCCACGAGGGCGAACCTGACCGGATAGCCGCGAGGGCGGCCGCGTGAGCCCGCCCGACCGCCTCAAGCTGCTTGAGCTCTACGGCGAGCTCTACGGCCGGCTTCAGCTCGCGGTTGCCTTCACGGAGTCGATCGTCGGCGACGCAGCCAAACGTTGCGGCGCCAACTGGCCGAAGACGAAGCCTCTGCCACGGACGCTTCGGCGCCGGCTTGCTGAGGAACGCGGGCGTGCGGCGAACCCGGCCGTCGTGCTGCGCCCCTCCGGCTTGGTCGGCGTCGAGTGCGACACCGTCGAGGGGCTCGGCAACTGCAGGAGCTCGCCCTGCTGACGGTGACCGTGCAGTCGAGCGAGCCGCACAAGTTGCCTTCTGTTCCGGCCGCCGTCGATGACCCGGAGTTCGTCGCTTCCGCTTCGAGGAGAGGGCGTTACGGCCGACCGTGGCCGCTACCTGCTCGCGCCCCCGGCGCTGCACCCCTCCGGGCACGTCGACCGCTTCCTGCGCTCCCCCGAGGACGAGATCGCGACGCTGCCCCAGTGCGCCTACGACGAGCTCGTGCGCCTCGCTGGCCGCGACGGCGAGGTGCGACGCCGCCTCGACGCCGCCCCCGACACGCCCATCCCCGAGGGAACACGGAACGACAGCTCACCCGCTGGCCGGGCGAGCAGCGCCAAGGCATGGGCCAGCGGCGATCGTCGCCGCGCTGCTCGAGGTGACGCGCGCCGCTGCCGCCGCCACTCGGCGAGGACGAGGCGCAGGCGATCGCCGCCAGCGTCGCCGCTACCAGCCTCCGCGAATCTCACATACTGCGCTGACTTCTGCCCGGCGAAAAAGCGAAGAAAGCGAAAGGGACCCCCTTATTTCGCTTATCTCGCTTTTTTCGCACCGAGAACCCGTGGGAAGCCCCGCGCCTGGAGGCTGCCGCGCTGCACGGGCCCGCCGGACGCTGGGCGGGAATCAACGGCCCCGTACTCGGAGGCTTGCACCGTGGGGGCGCTCATCGCCGAGCTCGTGGCCTTCGGCAATGCCGTGGGCCGCTGGGCCTGGATGCAGGTGGGCGCCACGCCGCATTACCTGAACGAGAACGCGCTCTTCATCGGCCCGACAGCGACTGCTCGCAAGGCGAGACCATGCGGCTCGGCATACGTCCCGTCCGCTGGCCGAGGGGCGCTGGGACGAGCGCATCGCGCGCGCTTCGGCTCCGGGAGGCGTCGTCTGGAGGTTCGCGATTCGATGCACGGGGTCGACGACGATGGGAATGAGAAGCTCATCGACGAGGGCGCTGAAGACAAGCGCCTCTTGATCCACGAGGACGAGCTGGCCCATGTCCTCGCCGTCGCCGCCGCGAGGGCTCGACCCTCTCCTCGCTCATGCGCTCGGCCTGGGACGGCACGCGCTGGAGAACCGACCAAGGGGCGCAAGCTGCTCGCCACCGACGCCCACGTCTCTCTCGCCGCGATCACGCCGGACGAGCTGCGCCGCCGCGTCCCGGAGACCGAGTCGCGGACGCTTCTTGATCGATTCCTCCTCGTCGCCGTTGCGCGCGACCACCTGCTCCCCGAGCCGCCACCGATCCCGGTGACCTCGAGAGCGTCTACGTGGAAGACCTGCGCTTTCCTTGGCATTCGCGTGCACGGAAGCGCCGGCCCCATGCGTCGCGAGCCGGAGCCGGCGAGCGTTGGGCGCAGGCATACGGGAGGAGCTCTCCATCGACGCCACGCTGGTGGCGCCGCTGCTCGCGGGCAAGGCGCCGCCTGCGTCTGTCGATGATCTACGCGCTGCTCGACCGTCGACACGATCGGCTCGACCTGTGGAGCCGCGCTAGCGCTCTGGAGTATTGCGAAGAGTCGGCCCATCTCGTCTTCGGCGACCGCTCGGCGACCCCGATGCCGACAAGATCATCGAGGCGCTGGAGCGTGCGCCGGAGGCCTCACGCTGGAGGAGTACACGGCTCTTCTCCCGGCACCGCAGGCCGTCGAGATAGACCGGTGCTTTCCCCTGGAGAGGCCGTCGTATCGCCATCGCGACGGAGCCCGCGCGGGCGCCGACGACGCGCTAAGGCTCGCGAGCCGTGGATGCTGGGTCCGCCAGCGTTGCGCTGCTCATCGTGTTTCGCTTGAGGGCGGCTCGCGAGTCATCCCGGCCGTGTTCAACGAGGTGAGTACGCCTGCCTGGTCGACTGGCTCGACTCCTCGGAGAAGCGCCGGCGGCTGCTGCAGCTCGCCGTCGAAGCTCGAGGAGGCCGAGCGGTGACCAAGATGCGCCTCGACGCGCTCGAGCGCCAGGGCGGTCGCACGGCCGACCGCGTCAAGACGCTCGACGATCGGGTGAAGACGCTCGACCGCTCGGTCGGCGCTCTCAACCGCGAGCTCGCCGAGCTGCGCTCCCTGCTCTCAGACCACGCGGCCGCGCTCGGCGAGCGCGACCGGCCGGCGACGACGATGACGGGGGCGACTCGGGCGGCGTGACCGGGCCGCTGCTCACCGCTCGCGAGGCCGCCGCCTACCTAGCCGTCTCCGTGTCGGTGCTGCGCGATCTGAGCCGCCGCGGCGAACTGCCCTACGTGCGTCTCACCGAGCGCAACACGCGCTGGCACCGAGCCGACCTCGACGCCTTCATCGAGCGGAGACGCGAGGAGTTCCCCGCCGCATGGGTAAGGTGAAGACGACCCGAAAACAGTGGGCCAGCGGCGCAGACACGCCCTGGCCCGTGGCCCATGAAGAGAGGACCTCCATGAGCAGCAAGAACCGTAGCCGCGACGGCGTCGTCGAGCACAGGCGCCGCGACGGCACGATCGTCTACTCGATCCGCTTCCGCGACGCCACTGGACGCCAGCACCAAGAGCGGGTCGGTACGTCCCTTGAGGGGTGGACACGGGCGAGGGCCGGGCAGGTCTGCGTGCAGCGGCGCGTCGACGTGCACCGCGAAGGCCTGCGCCACACCGTCGGCGGGGCAACCCTGAACGATTACGTCGTCCGCTTCCTCGATGTGCACCCGACCGTGCGCGGCCTCAAACCGACCAGCGTCGAGCACTACCGCGTCGCGCTCGCCCGCCTGCTCCCCGCCCTCGGCGACCGGACGCTTGCGGAGCTTGAGCGCCGGCCCGAGCTGATCGAACGCTGGAGCACCGCCGAGTTGCGGAACGGCCGGGCGCCCAAGACCGTGCTGAGCACGCTCGTCGCGCTCTCGACGTTGTGCAAGCGGGCGCAGCGCGAGCGGGTGATCCGGACGAACCCTTGCGACCTCATCGACCGGCCCCGAACGCAGGAGCAGCCGATCGACCCGCTGAGCGCCGAGGAGATAGCCGGGCTGGTCGCGGCCCTGCGCGAGTTGGAGGCGACGGCCGGGGAAGAGAAGGACGCGGCCTGCTTCGCAACGGTCCGGCGGATGGTCGTGGTCGCTATCTCGACCGGCCTTCGCCGCGGGGAGCTGCTTGGCCTTCGCTGGGGCGATCTCGACCTCCTCGCCGGGCTTCTGCGTGTGGAGCGTGCGATCGTCCGCGGCAAGATCACGACCCCGAAGACGCGGCAGTCGCGCCGCACGCTGGAGCTTGGGCCGATGGCACGCGCCGCCGCGGAGGAGCAGTACGCCGCCTCCGCGTTCACCGACGACGACGATCTCGTCTTCGGCCACCCGACGCTGGGGACTCCGCTCGACCCCGCGAGGCTCGGCCGGGATTACATGCGTCCGGCGCTTCGCGAGGCAGGCATCCGCGAGAGCTTCCGCCCGTGGCACGACCTCCGTCATACCGCGCTCACGTTCAGCGCCGCCGTCAATCCAGGCTACGTCGTGAAGGCCCAGGCGGGCCATAGCTCGATGCAGGTGACTGACCGCTACGTCTCGCTCGCGACCGCGTTGCTCACCGGTGCCGCAGAGAAGAGCGAAGCCTTGCTGTTCGCGGGCGATCCAGGGCCGTCTGTGCAGGAAACGTGCAGGCGACCCGAGCCCGAGACCGTCCCCTCCGACGAAAAAGGCCCTGCTTAGCAGGGCCTTTCCGAGTAGCGGGGGCAGGATTTGAACCTGCGACCTCCGGGTTATGAGCCCGGCGAGCTACCTGACTGCTCCACCCCGCGTCGCGATCTCCAGTATAGCCACCGATCGGAGCCTCGGGACGCCGCGCATCGGCTCTGCGCGGCTACGATCGCGGGCGTGCCCTGGTGGACGATCGTCTGCTGCGCGGTCTTCGGCGTTCTCGTGCTGTCGACCTCGATCGTCGCGCTCGTCGCCACGATGCGAATGCTCCGCTCGCTCAACCGCTTCGGCAAGACTCTCCAAGAGGTCTCGGGGGAGCTCCCGCCGCGTTTCGAGGCGCTCTCGGCCCGGAGCGAGACGGCTGCGGCGAAGGCCGAGCTGCTGAACGAGGCTCTGGCCCGACTCCAGGCCTCGCGCGAGCGCGCCGGCGTCCTCCTCTGGGCCCTCGAGGACGTCCGCCGGCTGCTCGGCGCGTACCGCTGGCTGACGTCACCGAAGTGACGCGCGTCTCGGTCGTCGATCTCGGCTCGAACTCGACCCGCCTGCTCGTCGCCGACGTCGAAGACGACGTCGTGCACGAGATCGAGCGGCGGGTCACGATCACGAAGCTCGGCGAGCGCGTCGACGGCGACCGCCAGCTGCTCCCGGACGCGGTCGCTCGCGTCCATGCCTGCCTCGAGACCTACCGGAACCTCATCGACGACCACGAGCCCGAGCGGACCCTCGCGTACGCCACCAGCGCCGTCCGCGACGCAGGCAACCGGGCCGAGTTCCTGGACGGCGTCGAACGGCGCTTCGACCTCCCGACACGCCTGCTCTCAGGCGAGGAGGAGGCTCTGCTCACGTTCCGTGGCGTCTCGACAGGCCGTCCGCTCCTCGAGCCGACGGTCATCGTGGATCTCGGGGGCGGCTCGACAGAGATCGTCATCGGCGACGCCTCCGGGCTGACGTTCCACGCCAGCCTCGACATCGGCTGCGTGCGGCTCGCGGAGCGCTTTGCGCGCGCGGACGCGCTCGAGGCCTGCGACGCCGAGGCGCTCGTCCTCCACGTCCGCAGGCTGCTCATGGAGCAGATTCCACTCGACTCGCTACCGGCGCACGGCATCGGAGCTGCCGGCACGGTGACGACGCTCGGAACGCTCCACCTCGGCCTCGACGAGGAGGATCCGGAGGTTCTCCACGGGCATCGGCTCCCGGCCGCCTGGATCAGCGCTGAGGCGGGACGCCTTGCCGCGACCCCGGTTGCCGAGCTCCGCCGGCGCGCGGGAATCGAGCCGGAGCGGGCGGCCGTAATCGGTCCCGGAGCACTCGCGGTCGCGGAGATCGTCGCCTTCTTCGAACTCGACGAGCTCGAGATCTCGGAGGCGGACATCCTCCACGGCGTGGCCCTCGAGACGGCCGGCGTTCGCACTCCTTAACCCGTAGTTCGGCGGCCTTAACCGCCGACAACGAGCGGTGAATGCTGCAACGGGTAGAAGGTAAGCATGAACCGACGCCTGCTCCTTCCGGTCGCCGTCGCGCTCCCACTGGCCGCTTTCGCGGCGGGATGCGGCGCCTCGGCGACGAGCTCCGCCGACCCTGCTGAAGAGCAGGTCGTCGCCGCGGAGCCCCTCGTTCTCGCCACAGGAAACCTCGATCTGATCCCGTCGCTCGTCGAGCGCCTCCAGCCGTCCATCATCTCCGTGCAGGTCCAGACCGGCGAAGGCGGCGGCCAGGGCTCCGGCGTCGTCTGGGACGGCCCGAACGGCCTCATCGTCACGAACAACCACGTCGTCGAGGGCGCAACCGCCGTCGAGATCGAGCTCGCGAGCGGCGAGCGCGTCCCGGCCCGCGTTCGCGCCACCGACCCGGAGACCGATCTTGCGGTCATCGAGGTCGACCGTACAGACCTCCCCACGGCCGAGTTCGCGACCGAGCTGCCGCGTGTCGGAGAGCTCGCGCTCGCGATCGGCAACCCGCTCGGCTTCGAGAACACTGTCACGGCCGGCATCGTCTCGGCCCTCCACCGCAGCCTCGAGGGAAGCTCCCCGTACATCGACCTGATCCAGACCGACGCACCGATCTCGCCCGGCAACTCGGGCGGCGCCCTCGTCGACGCCGAGGGCCGCGTCATCGGCATCAACTCGGCAGGACTCCCACCGGACACCCGCGCCAACTCCCTCGGCTTCGCTATCCCGTCGACCACGGTTCGGGCGATCGTCGAGCAGCTCGTCGAGCGAGGCGAGGCCGGTCATGCGCTTCTCGGCGTCTCCTCCGAGGCAGCCGAAGGCGGCGTGCGCGTCGTCTCGGTGACGGCCGGCTCCGCCGCAGACGCGGCCGGGCTCGCTGAAGGCGACCTGATCACCGCAATCGACGGTACCTCGGTGACATCGGCCGAGGAGCTCGTCTCGGAGCTCCGTGCCCGCGTGCCGGGCGACGTCGTGAGCCTCACGATTCTCCGCGGCAGCAGCGAGCTCACGGTCGAGGCGGCCCTGGGCGACCGCTCGCAGGTCGCGTAACCGGACGATCCCTGGGGGCCGGCTTGCGGCCCGGCCCTTTGGTGACCTACTCCCCCGCCGCCAGCCTGAAGATGCGACCGGTGCGGGCGACGAGGTAGAGCTCGCCCGCCCCGTCCTCGCCGAAGGAGGCGAGCGCCGTGCCGAGGACGAGCTCCCGCCGCACACGCGTGGGATCGGCCGGGTCGATGCTCCACACGACTCCCTTGCAGAAGTCCCCGTAGAAGTACCGCCCGGAAGCGCTCGGGACGGCAGAGCCGCGATAGACGTAGCCGCCGATGACAGAGCAGCCGACTCGATGCGTGTACGTCACCACGGGCCAGACGAGCTCCCCGGGGCCGCGCGGCTCGTTGTGGCCGCCCTCGTCCCAGACGACTTCGTCGTAGCCCTCGAAGCCGTCCCAGCCGAGGTTGGCGAGGCCGGTGCCGGCCGGAAGCCGGTCGATCTCCTCGACGTCGTTCTCCCCCACGTCGCCGATCCAGAGGTCGCCGGTCTCGCGATCGAAGGAGAACCGCCAGGGATTGCGCAGGCCGTATGCCACCACGGTCCAACGGTCGTCGTCTAGACGCAGCACCTTGCCGAGATAGTCGCCCTCGTCGAGCGATTGCGGATGCACCTGAGAGCCGGCGTCGTCGCCGATCGCCGCGTACAGCTTTCCCTCGGGCCCGTACTGCAGCTGACCGCCGAAGTGGCGCTCGGTCTCCTTGGGCACGAGGAGCAGGAGGCGCGCCGAGCCGTCGACCACGCGGCCCTGCTCCGCCCGGTACTCGACGATGTTCACGTCGCCGTGCCGGTCGGTGTAGAAGACGGCGAGGCGTCCGCTCGTCGGGTAGTCGGGCGCGAAGGCGATGGAAAGCAGGCCGAGCTCCGTCAGCTCGCCCTTCGCCCCTGTCAGCACCTGCGCCGACAGGTCCAGAAAGGGCTCGGGCAGGAGGCGGCTTCCTTCCACGACGCTGACGACTCCGGCCTGGCCGACGACGTAGAGCCTGCCCGGCTCGCCCGGAGCGACGGCGACGTGGACGGGACGATCGAGCCCCGAGACGACCTCGTCGGCGCGCAGCGCCGTTCCGGCAACGGTCTCTGCCGGTGGCGCCTCGACCCCGCCGCCGCCGCAGGCCACGGTCACGAGGATGACCATCAGGGCGAGGGCCACGCATGCCGGGGGTGGTAGTCGAACCCACATCCCCCCGGGGGCAGAGGATTCCAAGTCCAAGAAAGGCGTCGGCTCGGAGATGGCTTGGGTAGGCGCGATGCTGCATGGCGAGCGGGTTCGGGACACCCTCGACGCTGGGTTGGTGTGGCTCTCTTCGGGCCCGTCAACCGAGTGGTGCCACGCGCTCAGCGTTTCTCCAGTGCGTCACAAGCGTTCCGCAAGCACGTGGGCATACCGTCGTTGGTGATACACAGGCGACCGGAAGCGAGGGGCACGATGTTCAGCACCAGGTCGATCGGCGCTGTGACGTTGGAGACCTTCGACCCGCGGGTGCCTTTCGCGAAGACCGTATTCGGCGCGTCGGCACGGCGCCCGCAGTCTCCCGTGGGAGGGGCGACCCTCGATCGTGCCGAAGCATCCCGTCGGTCGGTCTCGGGCCTGGCCTGGACGCTTCGCCGCCGCCGAGTGCCCGTCCGCCCGCGTGCGCACACGAGCTCCGGAGCGTCGTAGGTGCCAGGCAGCCGTCCATCGCGTCCAGCCTGTAGCTCCCCGTTCGTTAGCAGCGCGTTGGCACGGCGGCGGCTCGACGGGGCGTCCGTCCGAGCCCACGCGGGAACAAAGCCGTTGCGGGCACAGTCAAGACAAGGAAGAGACGATGGGAAGGGCAGCATGAATCTCGATCACGCCCTCGAGCTGGCTATCTACAGGCGAGACGCGTGGCGCTGCATCCGGTGTAGCTCGATCGTCGACGTCAGGATCTACCGACACGGCGAGCCGAACGCCGACCATCCCAGATGCTACGGCACCTACTGTGCCAACTGCGCGGCACGGATGCCTCACCTGTGAACATCGCTGGCCACACGACCTGAGCCCGCTCGCCGCACCTGGGCAGACTCGCGAGACGGCCCTGAAATGCCGGGGGTGGGAGTCGAACCCACATGCCCCTGGGGGCAGAGGATTTTAAGTCCCCCGCGTCTACCGTTCCGCCACCCCGGCGTCCTTCGGATTATGCGCTGCCGCTCAGTTGGTGCCGGGCTGCATCGCGTCGGGGCTGAAGCGCTCGGGGCCCTGGAAGCGGTAGGACTCTGTGAACTCGTCGAAGGCCTCTTCGGAGAAGGCCGGGCACGTCATGAGCTGGGTCCAGGCAGTCACCGCGATCTTGTCCTCGAGCCCTGGCAGCGGCGCCACGATGATGCCGTTCGGGTCCTCGGAGTACCACGCGACGATGCTGTCGATCTCGGATTGCGGTACCTGGTCGCCGTACTGGACGACGATGGCGCCGTGCTCGAGGTTGTGGACGAGCAGCATCTGATCGACGGGATCGCCGTACACGTTGTAGATCGCTGGGACCGGGTTGTGGCTGCCGCTCGTCGGCGGGAAGGAGTTGTACTCGTAGCCCGCGGGAAGCGCCTCGACATGCTCCCGCCCCTGCTCTGGGAACGTCTCCGTCGTACACCCGCCGGCTGTGACCTCCGCGCCCGCCTCGTCGCCGCCGCCGAGGGCAATCGCGAGCACGGCCGCAACCGCGATCAGGACGATCGCGCCGATCAGCCCGAGGAACATCAGCCTCGTCTTGCGCGGGTCGCGGGGTCCCTTGGTGGACGTGGTGCCGGCGCGCGGCGCCTGTACGGGCCGCGGCGGAGGAGGAGTGCGCGGCTTCTTCTTGGCCACGACGCTGAGCGTAGCAAGCAGCCCGCCCGGCCCCGTATGCGATCGTCAGACGCTCGTGGCGGCGAAGAAACGCCCGACGGCGTCGAGATCGGACACGACCGGGCAGGGCGGCAACGCCGCGAGAAACCGCCGTCCGTAGCCTCGTGTCCGCAGGCGCGTGTCGAGGATCGCAACGACCCCGTGGTCCTCCCGGCTGCGGATCAGGCGCCCGAAGCCCTGACGCAGCTGCAGGATCGCTGCGGGCACCGAGTACTCGCCGAACCAGTCACCGCCCTCGGCGGTGATCCGCTCGCAACGAGCCTGGACGAGCGGGTCGTCCGGAGGCGCGAACGGCAGCTTGTCGATCACGAGCAGCGAGAGCGCCTCACCCCGCACGTCCACGCCCTGCCAGAACGTGGCAGTCGCGATGAGCACGGAGTCGACCTCGTCCCGGAACTGCTCGAGCAGCCGCTCTCGGGGCGCGTCTCCCTGACACAGGACCGGGTACTCGAGCTCCGGCGCAACACGCGTCGCGATCTCCTCGAGCGCCCGGTAGGACGTCGTGAGCACGAGCGCGCGCCCGCGCGAGAGCCTGCAGAGCGCGAGAACCTCGGCGCCGAGTCGTTCGAAGTAGTCGCGCGAGCGCGGCTCGGGAAGTCGGGCCGGCACGTAGAGAAGCGCCTGTTCCGCGAAGTCGAACGGGGAAGAGAACGTCACAGCCCGGGCGTCGTCGAGACCCAGGCGGCGCGCCAGGAAGTCGGGCTCGAGCGTCGCCGAGACGAGCACCGCGGTCACGTCCCTGTCCCAGAGCACGTCGCGCAGGACGCCGGCGACGTCGACGGGCGCCCACGAGACCGCCCCGGCCTCTGCCCACGAGACGCGGTCGGGATCGAGCTCGAAGCAAGTCTCCAGGTCGAGCGCGGCGCCGAGGGCACGGCGACCGAGCGCGTCCGCCTCCTCACCGCTGCCCTGCAGCGTCTCCTCGAGCCGGGCCAGAGCCGCCGCCAGCGCGGCCACGCCGTCGAGCGCTCCGTCGACGTCGTCGGGACCGAGTCGTCTGCGACCGCGTGGAGCCTCCAGTGAGCCGAGGAGCTCTACTCCGAGCGTCTCGATCTCGTCGAGCAGGCGAGCGGGCGCCGGCTGGCTCCGTTCTCTGGCGGCTCGCTCGACGTCGCGGGCAAGGCGACGGAGGCCGGCAAGCGACACCCGGCCGCCGAACCAGTTGGAGGCTGCGTCCTCGAGCCGGTGAGCCTCGTCGAAGACGACCGCGTCGTGCTCGGGCAGGATCGTCGAGTCCCGCCCGACGGCACGCGAGCGGACGGCGATGTCGGCGAGGTAGAGCGCGTGGTTCGTGATCACGAGCTCCGCCGATCCAGCCCGCTCGCGGACGGCCTCCGAGAAGCAGATGGCGCGAGAGGCGCACTTGCGCCCGAGGCAGCGATCGCCGCCGACGGCGAGCTCGGCCCATAGCGACGGTCTCGGCTCGAAGGGGAGCTCGGCGCGATCGCCCGTCGCCGTCGTCTCGATCCAGCCGCGCAGATCCTCGTACTGCTCGGCGTCCTCCGCCGACCGGAAGAGCGCGCCGGCCGAGCCGCCGAGCAGCGCGAGGCCGTCGAGGAGCCGCCGGCAGAGGTAGTTCTCCCTGCCCTTGAGCAGGACGCAGTCCACCGGACGGTCGAGCGCGACGGCTGCCGCGGGAACGTCCTTGGCGAGCAGCTGCTGCTGCAACGCTTTCGTGGCGGTCGCGACGACGACTCGCTTGCCGGAGGCGAGCGCGGGCACGAGGTAGGCGAGGCTCTTGCCCGTGCCGGTGCCGGCCTCCGCGAGCAGGTGCTCACCCGACTCGAGCGCGTCGGCCACGGCGGTCGCCAGCTCGAGCTGCTCGGCGCGCGCCTCGAACGCGGGCAGCGCGGCCGCCAGCCGCCCCTCGGGCCCGAAGAACGCCTCCATCTGGTCACCGTAGACGATCGGGTCGCCGCGTACACTGAAACGGCCGTGATCATCCCCAGAATCGGCGCACTTTGTGTCCTGATCGCGTACGGCTTCGCCGCCGCGTCGATCGCGCGCTTCATGTACGTGGTCGCGAGCGAGGGCTACTCGAGCTGGGTCGGCATCACGCTCTTCATCCTCCCGGCCGCGGTGCTCGGCCTCGTCTCAGCGCTCCTCGTCCTGATGCGGAAGCCGCTCGGCGTGCGCCTTGCGCTCCCGTTCGTGATCGTGCTCTTCGTCACCGCAGCCATGACGTTTTTGAAGCTCCCTCCCGTCGGGAGCTTCCTCGACGACTATGAGCGGGCCGCGCTCGCACGCGGCGTCGACGTGCCCGCCTTCGAAGAGGCTCGCGGGACAACGGCGCAGGAGTGGGTGGAGAAGGAAACGGGGGACGTGCGCTCGCAGGGCGCCGTGGGCGCGATCGTTCTCATCATCATCTACGCGGCCACGGTCCTTCGAGGCTCGCGCTCCGGGAAGCCGGCACGAGCGGCAGCGCCCCGGACGTCCACCTAGCCGAGCCCCGCTCGAGACACCAGCCGGCCACAAAAAGGTCGCAAATTGCACACATTCGTGGGCGGGGCGCCTTGACGGGCGATCCGGTGCACGTATAGGCTCCGCTTTGCCAGATCCGGTAAGCCCTCGGGCTCGCCGGATTTGGCATTTCTGGGGCCATTTTCTCCGGCTCCGTCCGACGGCTCCGCTACGTTCACTTGCCCACGGAAAGGCAGGTGAGGCTTTGGAAGTCGTCCTTCTCCTCGTCGGGCTCGCGGTTGGCGCCACCGCTGCCTGGCTCGTCATGCGTACGCGCCACACGGTGCTCGCCTCTGCGCTCGAGCTCGAGCGCAGAGCAGCCTCCGAGCGGCCGGCGTTCAAGGAGGAGGTGACCGACGCAGTGCGCGCGCTCTCCGCCGATGCGGTCGAGCGCCTGCAGCTCGGCAACCGCCAGGGTCTCGAGGAGAGCCGGAGAGCGATCGAGCAGGTCGTGGGCCCCGTGAAGCAGCAGATGGACAAGCTCGAGGGTGGCGTTCGCAAGCTCGAGACCGAGCGCGCCGAGGCCGAAGGCGCGCTGCGGGAGTACCTGGCTTCCCTCGCCGAAGGCCAGGAACGCCTGCGCCTCGAGACAGCCAGCCTCGTCACCGCGCTGCGCGCGCCGACCGTGCGCGGCCGCTGGGGCGAGATGCAGCTACGACGGGTCGTCGAGGCAGCCGGGATGTTGCCGTACTGCGACTTCGAGGAGCAGACGGCCGCGGTGTCAGACGGCCAGATGCTACGACCCGACCTGGTCGTGCACCTTCCCGGCGCGAAGCAGGTGGTCGTCGACGCCAAGACGCCCCTCTCCGCCTACCTCGAAGCCCTGGAGGCGTCCGACGACGACTTGCGGATGGCGAAGCTGCGCGACCACGCGCGCCAGCTTCGCGACCACGTGACGAAACTGAGCGCCAAGGCGTACTGGGGCCAGTTCGAGGCGTCGCCCGACTTCGTCGTCCTCTTCATCCCCGGCGACCCGTTCTTCGCGGCCGCGCTCGACCAGGATCCGACGCTGCAGGAAGACGCCTGGAAGAAACGGGTCGTGCTCGCCACTCCGAGCACGCTCATCGGCCTGCTCTTCGTCGTCGCGTACGGCTGGCGGCAGGAGAAGGTGGCGGAGAGCGCACGCCACGTGGCCGACCTCGGCAAGCAGCTCTACGAGCGCCTTGCCACGTTCGCGGACCACTTCGCGAAGGCCGGCCGGGGCCTCGATCAGGCCGTTGCCGCGTACAACAACGCGGTGGGATCCCTCGAGCGGAGCGTCCTCCCGGCGGCGCGCCGGTTCCCGGACCTCGGCGTCCGGATCGCGAAGGAGCTGCCCGAGCTCGAGACGATCCAGCACTCCACCCGCTCCCCCCAGGCCGCCGAGCTCGTGACCCGTGTGCCCGGCGTCGCGTCGTCCCTGCCGCCGCCGGCGCCCGGCGAGGCCGACGACGACGGCGTGCTCGACGCCGCGTGACCTACCTCGTGCACGGCGTAAACGCACGCGCGCCGGGTACACGATCGGAACAGACGGGCCCTGCGGCGCGTTTTCATCTGCAGAGGCAGAATTCGCGCCTGAAGGCGACGAAAGGGACAGAGGGTGGGCGAGAACGTGCGTGAGGTGATCGTGATCGGCGGCGGGCCGGCCGGGTACACGGCGGCGCTCTACTGCGCGCGGGCGAACATGCAGCCGCTGGTGATCGAGGGCTTCTCCTGGGGCGGCCAGCTGATGATCACGAGCGACGTCGAGAACTACCCGGGCTACCCGACCGGCGTTCTCGGCCCCGAGATGATGGCGGAGTTCCGCCAGCAGGCCGAGCGCTTCGGGGCCGAGCTGATCACGGACGACGTCACACGCGTCGACTTCTCGAGCACGCCGTTTCGCGTCTGGGTCGGCGACGACGAGTACCAGGCTCGCACGATCATCGTCGCGACGGGAGCGACCGCGCGGCAGCTCGGGCTCGAGTCGGAGCGCAAGCTGCAGGGCCGGGGCGTCTCGTATTGCGCGACGTGCGACGCCGCCTTCTTCAAGGACCAGGACGTCGTCGTCGTCGGCGGCGGCGACACTGCGATGGAGGAGGCGACGTTCCTCACGAAGTTCGCCCGCCGGGTGCCGCTCGTCCACCGTCGGGACGAGTTCAGGGCCTCGCCCATCATGGTCGACCGGGCTCGTGGGAACGACAAGATCGAGTTCGTGCTGGACTCGGTCGTCGACGACGTGCTCGGCGTTGACGAGGGTCACGTCACCGGCGTCCGGATTCGCAACGTCCGCACCGGCGAGACGACCGACGTGACGACCGACGGGCTGTTCGTCGCGATCGGCCACGACCCGAACACGGCCCTCTTCACGGGCATCCTCGACATGGACGACGAGGGCTACATCCTGACGAAGGGCAAGACGACCGAGACGAACATCCCCGGGGTCTTCGCGGCCGGCGACGTGCAGGACCATGTCTACCGCCAGGCCGTGACCGCGGCCGGATCGGGCTGCATGGCCGCCCTCGACGCGGAGCGCTACCTCGCCGCGCTCGGCACCGGCGAGGGCGAACGCGCCGTCGCGTAGGGGCCGGATCTCATCCGGCACGCCGACCGGGCGCTGCAGGGCCGGATGTCATGCGGCCCGCCATTCGACTTGTCCGCCCGGCGACCCACTCTCATCCCGCCGGTCGCTACCGGTGGGGCCGTAGGGGCCGGATCTCATCCGGCCCGACACCCTCGGTGGTGCGGCTTCAACGATGCCGCCCGGGGATCCTGACGGTCAGGCCGAGCCGTCTCAGCTCCGAACGAGCGACATGCCGTCGACCTACGAGGCCTCGCGCAGTGCCTGAACCGAGCCGTCGCGCGCTGACTGGAGCTGCCGCTCGACCCAGGCCTGAAGCTTGAGCACCGCCTCGAGGTCGAGGCCGAGGCGGGCGAGCTCGGCCGGGCCGTCGACGACGCTTCCGCCGACCAGCAGGCCGAGCGCCCGCAGGCGTCCGACAACCTGGGGCGGAAGCGCGGAGGCGGCCTCGTCCTCGATCGCGGCCTGCCGCAACCGTGACCGACCCTGCTCCACACGCGCCGCCAGTGCCGCCGCCTCTGCGGCGAGCGAATCCGCGTAGATGGCGAGCTCGACCGAGCGCACCTCTGAACCGTAGCGAGCAAAGCCGCACGCGTTTCGCACGCAGTGTGGCGAGCGCGTCACGCAGGCGTGACAGAAGTGTCGACCCTGCTCGAGGGGCAGAGATCGGTCAAGACGCACAGCTCGCAGCGGGGGCCACGGGCGAGGCAGACGCGACGGCCGTGCCAGATGAGCAGGTGCGGGAACCTCGGCCAATCGGCACGCGGGACGATCCGGATCAGATCGCGCTCGATCTTCGCCGGGTCGTCGTGCCGCGTGAAGCCGAGCCGTTGCGAGAGTCGCCGTACGTGTGTGTCGACGACGATCCCCTGCGTCGCGCCAAGCTCGGCCGCGACGACGTTGGCGGTTTTGCGGCCGACCCCCGGTAGGCGCACGAGCTCGTCGAGACGGGTCGGCACCTCGCCGTCGTACTCCTCGATCAGCTTGCGCATCGTGCCACGGATGTTCTTCGCCTTCTGACGAAAGGTCCCCGTCGGCCTGATGTCGCGCTCCAGCTCCTCGAGCGGTACGGCCAGGTAGTCGTCCGGCCGGTGGTACTTCCGGAACAGCGTCTCGGTGACTCGGTTCACCGTCACGTCCGTGGTCTGGGCCGAGAGCATCACCGACACGAGCAACTCGATGTCCGAGCGGAACCGCAGCGCGATGAACGCGTCCGGATGGTCGGCCGCGAGGCGCCCGATGACCGGCCTGAGCCGGGCCTTGCGTGGCCCAACCCGCCGTCGGGCCTCGTGAACGTAGCTCCGGGCCACCTGACTGCTCGGTCACCTGGCGGCCAGCGTGCCGGCAGGCGGCTCCGCGAGGAGCTCGACGTCGTCCGACGGCCCCAGGCCGAGTCGTGGCCCGGCACAGACCCGGTCCAGCGCCGGGCAGCCCGGGCAGGCGAGCTCGTGCGGCGTCGGCCGGAACTCGCCGCGGTGAACCCCAGCGATCGCCGCCGAAAGCTCGGCCTCGAGCGCAGGCAGGTCGGCGCGCGAGAACCTCGCCGTGACCGGGTGCTCGGCCTGCTCGAGGAAGCTGAAGATCACGTCGACCTCCTCGACACCGGCGCGCAGGGCTGCGAGCGCATAGACGAGCCGCTGGATCCGGTACTCGTGCCCGACGACCTCGTCCGGGGTCAGGTCTCCGAGCCGGTTCGTCTTGTAGTCGACGACCAGCGCGCGCTCGCCCTGGCGCGAGAAGAGGTCGAAGCGCCCGTGGAGCAGCACGCCGTCGTGCTCGAAGGCGAACGGTAGCTCCGGACGGATCCCGGCGAGACCGGTCAGGTCCGCTGCGAGCACCGACTCCCGCCAGGCAGCGACCAGAGCGCTCACGCGCTCCACGTCCTCGTCGAGAGCGTGGGCGTACGCCGGTGAAGCCAGGCGCGCTGCCGCAGCCTCGGGGCCTTCGCCCGTCTCGAGGAGTGCGTGCACCGCGTCCCCCACCTCGGCCGGGCTCAAGCCGACAGAGCCGCTGCCGCGGCCGGCGTCCTCGTCCGGACGCAGACCGACGAAGCGCTCGAGGTAGAAGCGATACGAGCACCGCTCCAGGAGCGCCAGCGCGCTGTACGAGAGGCGACGAATGCGCTCCGGCCCGGGCTCCGGCACGACCGGGAGCGGCCGCAGCTCGAACACGGCGGCCGGCTCGCCCGCTACACCAGGCTCGAAGAGCGTCAGCTGCTCGAGCTCGGGTGACGACGGCCTGCTCTCCTCCGCCCGGCGGTCGACGCGGAGAAGGACCTTCTCTCCACCCGGGAGCTCGAGCTGCTCCTGGTCGAGATCCGCACCCAGCCGATCGAGCGTCCAGCCGATAAGGCTGCGCGATCTGTCGCGACGACTCGGGTCGAGCGAGCCGGCGACGATGAGCCGGTCGATGGCGCGGGTCATCGCGACGTAATGGAGGCGACGTCCCTCGGCCTCCTCCGCCGCGCGCTCGGCCTCGCGAACCTCGTCGTAGCCGAAGACTCCGACACGCTTGCCGCTCGCGGGATCGGCAACTCTGATCCCGAGCCGGCCGTCGGGCAGGCAGAGGATCTCGTCCGGCTGAGCCTGGAGGGACGTGCGGCCGGCGTCGCACACGACGACGACCGGGAACTCGAGGCCCTTAGCCGCGTGAATCGTCATCAACCGCACCGCTTCGGCGCCCTCCTCCTCGGAGACGGCCTCGACCTCCCGTGCTCCGACGAGCTGCTGATCTCGGACGAAGCGGACGAACCCCTCGAGATCGCGGCCGCGGAGCTCCTCGTAGGACCGGGCCAACCGCGCGAGCTTCCTGAGGTTCGCGTACCGTCGCCGGCCGTCCCAGCGTGCGAGAACCGCGAGGTCGTAGTCGTGCTCGGCGACGATACGGTCGCACAGGTGCTCGAGACCGGCAGCCACCGAGAGCCTGGCGAGACGCTCGTAGCGCTGGCGGAAGGCCGACAGCCAGCGCCGGTCGCGCTCCGACAGGGTCTCCGGTAGCTCCTGCTCGAGGCCGCAGTAGAGAGGCCGCTTGCCGGCCGAGCGCCGGAGGAGGACGAGCGCGTCGTTCGACACCCCGACGAGCGGGGACGCAAGGACGGTAAGGAGGGCCTCGTCGTCGTAGCGGTTGTGGAGCAGCCGCAGGTAGGCCAGCAGGTCCACGACCTGCTGCTGGCCGAAGTAACCGCGGCCCGTCGCTCGGTGAGTCGGTAGGCCCTCCGCCCGGAGTGCCTCCTCGTATGCCTCGGCGCTCGTCCCCGCCGCGAACAGGAGCACGACGTCCCCGGGTACGCACTTCTCCTCGGCAACGAGCTCCTGGACGCGGCGCGCGACGTGCCGCGCCTCCGCGACTCGCCAACCGATCTCCGCGTCGCGGTAGCTCGCCTTGTCGGTCACAAGCAGCTCGACCGCAGAGCCTCCGAGCGGCTCGGGAAACAGACGGCCCGCTTCGAGAGGCGCGTAGCGCTCGCCGAACTCTGGACCGAAGAGATGGTTGACGACGCCGAGCACCTCCGGCCTCGAGCGATAGTTCGTCGTCAGCGCGAGAAGGCCGTCGCTCGCAGCTCGACGCTCCCGGAAGACGTCGACGTCCGCATGCCGGAAGCGGTAGATCGACTGGAACTCATCCCCGACGAAGAAGAGCTCCGGAACCGGCCCCCCCGGATCGCCGGGGCTCCCCGCAACGATGTCGACGAGCTCGCACTGCAGCCTGTTCGTGTCCTGGAACTCGTCCACCATGATCGAGCGGAAGCGAAGGCGCAGCTCCGTCCTCGCAGCCTCGTCCCGGGCGAGCAAGTCCCGTGCGAGCAGCTGCAGGTCCTCGAAGTCGACCGCGGACTCGCGGGCTTTCGCGCGCGTGTAGGCCGTGTCGATGGCCCGCAGCAGTTCCTCGAGCAGCATCCGGTCGCGCGCCGCGATGTGCTCGAGGGCGGCCGTGCGAACGGCCTCGGCCGCATCCGCGACATCGCCGCCGGCCGCCTCCGGCGGGTCCGGAAGCTGGCGGAGCCGCTCGGGGGTCTCGCCGACCGCGAGGGCCAGGTAGTCGTCGAGCTCGGCTCGAGCGGCCGTATCCACTAGGCCCGCCGCCGCCTCGCAGGCCGCCCTCAGCTCGTCGAGCCTCGTGGGAAGCTCGCCGGTGTGAGCGATCGCGAGCCCGAGCGGGCGTCCGGCCGATCGCAAGCGACCGTAGACGCCGAGGAGCATTGAGCGCAGGCCGCGCGCGCCGTACGCGGCAAGCAAGCCCAGCCGCTCGGGCTCGCGTCCGGCGCAGAACGATGCCAGCGCGTCCGTGAACGCCTCGGCGGCGAGCACCGAAGCCTGGCTCTCGTCGAGCACGCGGAAGCGGGGGTCGACGCCGGCCTCGAACGGGTGCATGCGAAGCACGCGCGCACAGAAGCCGTGGATCGTCGAGATCCAGGCGCCGTCGACGTCGCGAGCCAGATCGCGCCGGCCGGCGGCGCGTAACCGCTCCCGTACGCGCTCACGCAGCTCGCCGGCAGCCCGCTCCGTGTATGTGATCACAAGGATCGAGTCGAGCGAGAGCCCGCGCTCCAGCACCGCCAGCGCGACACGCTCGACCAGCACGGTCGTCTTCCCGGTGCCGGCGCCCGCCGAGACGAAGACGACACCGGGCTCCGCGATGGCGGCCGCCTGCTCGGGATTGACCACGGGCGTGCTCACGCGCGCCTCACCCTGCAGATCGGCCACGCACCGCACCAGGCCGGGCACTCGCCGAAGCGGGGATTGTGGCGGACGTCGCCGTCTCGAATCTCCTCTGCCGCGTCGCGTGCGAGCGCGACGGCTGCGTTCACGCGGCCCCAGAAGTCCTCCTCGTCGAGGTAGTCCGTCGGCTTGAGGCCGGGCACCGACTGCCTCGCGCCGGCCCGTGCCATGCCCCGGGCCTCGCGCTCGCCCGAGAGCGACCGGTAGAGACCCCCGAGCGGCTCGAGGCCGACGAGGTCGCGGAGCGCCAGGATGTAGAGGGGCATCTGCAGGCGCCGCTCCGACTCGATCCTGCTCGCCGAGAAGGCCTCACCGGACTTGTAGTCCTGGACGATCCCGGAAGCGGAGTACGGGTCGAGGTCGATCCGGTCGATCTTTCCGGACACGGTGAGGCCGTCGAGGTCGAGGCCCGACTGCAGCTCGGGCGCGCTACGGGTCGTCCCGAACGCCACCTCGAAGCGCCGCGGGACGAGCTCGAGCCCGAGCTCGAGCTCGGAGCGCAGGAACAGCTCGAGATCGCGCGCGAGCTGGGACTCGAGCTCGAGCAGGTCGACGTCGGCGAGCTCGAGGCGGACCTGGCTCTCGATCGCCTCGCGCAGGCAGGCGCGCAAGTACTCGACCGCCTCGTCGAGACGGCCCGCATCGATGGTCTCGACGCCGAACTGCTTGGGCAAGCCCGCATAGAACGCCCGCAACGTCTGATGAGCGACGATGCCGCGAAGGCGCGCATCGATCTCGGGATCGATGGTCTTGGGGTCGAGCACCCGCTCGACGAGCCACATCGACGAGCAGTCGACGAACTTCTCGAGCTCGGTCGCGGAGAACCGGGTCTGCTCCTGCAACACGCGAAGCACGGCAGGATTCGCCAGCCTCGTCGGCCGCTGAAAAGCGCCGAGGGCCCGCTCGATCTGGCGCTCCCAGCCCCCGGCCGCCGCCAGCGCTCGCGCCTGGGACTCGCTCCCGCCCGCCAACGCTGCCACGGCCCGGAGGCGCTCGCGCTCGGTCGGGGCGAGGTGCAGCTCCCAGGAGAGCGCCGACAGCGGCCGCCTCGCAGTGAAGCGCTCGACGTCCGGGCTCGCGAAGGCGCCACGCACTTCTTCCCAGAACGAGCTCGGCTCGAGCGGCCGGCCGTCGTCCGTCGCGGCTTCGCGCACGAGGTAGAGACGCTCCCAGGGCCGCGTGGAAGCCGTATAGAAGAGGTAGCGGTCCCGGCTGAGCGCGTCCGCGCGAAGCAGCCTCCTGCCGGGTGCCCGATCCTCGAGGCGGCGGCGCTGGTCGTCGGTTAGGAAGGGCGAGTCCGACGCCCGTCTCGGCAAGACTCCCTCTTCGAGGCCGAGCACGAACACGACCCGGAAACGCCGAGTGCGGGCCCGCAGGAGGTCGAGGATGCGGACCCGGCCTGCGACCGGCGGGCGCGGCGCGACCGTGACCTGCTCGAGCGTCCTCACCAGCTCCTCCGGCGCGGCGTCGACGGCGAGCCACCCCTCCAGCTCGTCGAGGACCCGACGGATGCTCTCCTCAGCCCGGAGATCCAGGCCGGCGGCGTCCTCGAGCGGTGGCCGCTCGAGCCCCCACGCCGCCACCAGCATGCCCGACGCGACCGCGCGCACGCCCGTGAGCGGGCTGCCGGCTTCGCGCAGCCGGTCGAGCGCCGGGATGTGATGACCGAGCAACCTCAGCGTCTCCTCCTCGACTCTGGCCCGAGCCGACACGGCCCGCCCACGCAACCGACCCTCGACCATGTCGACGCGTTGGCGCGGAATGCCCGAGTACGGCGAGCGAAGGAAGCGGTACAGATCCGCCCGGTCGCCCTCGAGCCAGGCGAAACGGCAGAGGCCGAGCAACGCACGGCCAAAGGGGGTGCGCCCGAGACGCAGGACGTTTTCGAACACGTGCGGCACGCCAAGGGCCCCGAACGCTGTTTCGATCGACGCCAGCCTCGACTCGACGGAGGGGCACACGACCGCGATCTCCTCCGCCGGGACAGCGTCGCGGAGCAGGCCAAGGATCTCCGCGCCCACGAGCTCGAGCGCCGCGCGCGACCCGGCCGCCTCGAGGAAGCGGACACCACCGTCGAGCGGCTCCGGCTCGCCGTCGGCATCCGTGAACAGCACACGTTCGAGGCGCGCCAGAGACGGCGATTCGTACCACCCCTGCGGTGGGAGCTCCACGATATGGGGGCCCGCGAGAGCAGCGAGGTCGCCCGCCGTGCGCTCCAGCGCCGCAAACGCGGCTCGAGCCGGCTCGTACGGCAGTGAGACGCAGACGTCGGTGCGCGCCGCGAGCGCCTCGATCAGGCGCCACTGGACGCCGCTCATGTCCTCGAAGCCGTAGACCAGGACGGGGGTCGTGTCCCATGCTCCGAGATCGGACGCGACGAGCTCTGCAGCCCGCCGCCGCAGGGCCTGGAGGTCGCCGGTGCCGAGGCGCTCGCATTCCAACCGGTAGGCCGCGAAGAGCGCGCCGAGGTCGTCGTCGACGTCGCCCGGGTCGACGAGGGCCGCCTCGAGCTCGCCGAGCGCGTCGGCGAGGCCCTCTGCGAAGCCGCCGAAACGTGCCGAGGCAGCCATACGCTGGAGCGGCGTCCGCGAGATCACCCGGGCGACGACGAGTGCGCGCTGCGCCGGCGATAGCAACGCCGGCGCGGCTGTGGCCACCCGTCCCGTTACGCGACGGAAGAGGTCGTCGAACGTCCCGACCGAGCCCCCGAGCAGCACCGGCACCCGTACGAGCAGGTCGCGCTCGACCCGCTCGACCTCGGCGCGGTTGGGCACGACGAGAAACGGGTCCCGGTCGAGCGCGGCGACGTAGCGATCGAGCAGACCCGCGACCTTGCCGGCGTTCGCCGGCCCGACGAGCAGGGTCAGCGGCACCGGTCCATCCTAGCTTCGAGCCGGGACAGCGCCGCCGGACGGACGGTTAGCCCACGGACGGACTCGAGCGGGGGTCGGGTATCCCCTGACGCCCTACCCGGAGTCGACTGGGATTAGCCGGCGACCGCCTTGGGCCGGCGGCCGCGGCGTGCCGCCGAGCGGCCCGGCGTACCTCCTGCACAGTCATCACACAGATCGGCGACCTTCGCTCCGCGACGAGCATCGGAATAGGTCAGACGAAGCGTGGCGCCCTTTCCTTCTCCAACCTCGGATCCACAATTGTCACAGACGAGTACGGTCTTTCGTGCCACTCGATCCTCCTCGATTTCGAGCTTTGCACAGGAGATCATAGACGAATACCGAGTTGGTCATCACGTGCTGGTATTTGCGCCTCCCGGTTCGCTTACCGGAACCCCGGACGAGCGCAGAAGATCGCGCAGCATCTCGGCGTTCGCGGGCCCCTGCGCGATCCACTCGCTCTCCTTCGCCTCGCCCGGCATTCGGAGCTCGAATTCGCCTGTGCCGGGAGCCGGGCTCCGTCCGTTCGTGTTGAACAGAACGAACGCCTGCTCCGACGTCGCTCCGAGGTCGCGCAACGGCGCCACCCATTCCTCGAGCTCTTCCGCCGCGTAGAGATGGTCGAATCGCTCTGCAGCGCTTTTCCCGCGCACGTTCCAGGTCGACGCGTTGCGTCCGTGCATGCGCACGTAGGCAACGGGTGACGTGCTGCCCACGATCGTGGGCAGCACGTTTCGCCCACCCGTGCGCGGGGCGTCGACCGCGACGTACGATGCATCGACGCTCTCGAGGAAGGCGAACGTCCGGCCACGCTCGGCCTCGTCGAGCCAGGCTGCGTGCCGGAACTCGACCAGCATCCCGTCGCCCGCCAGCTGCTCCCTCGCCCACGCGATGTCGTCGTAGGACTCGCGGCGCGGAACGACATAGGGCGGAAACTGCATGAGGATCCCTCCGAGCTTGCCGGCCGTGCGTAACGGCTCGAGCGCCGCGCGGAAGCGTGCGAACACCTCCGCGCGAACCTCACGAGGCGGGCGGTCGACCCTCCCGCGATCGTCGGGCTCGACCGCCTCGCGCAGGTCGGGCGGAAGCTGCACGGCGCGCACGGGATGCCGGGTCATGAGCGCGAAGGCCTTGACATGGAAGACGAACCCCGGCGGCGTGGCGGCAGCCCAGCGCTCCGCGTACTCCGCGACCGGAAGCGTGTAGTAGGTCGAGTCGACCTCTACGGTGTCGAAGCGGGTCGCGTAGTGGCGCAGCCGCTCGGCACCCGTGCGGAGGCCCCGCGGGTAGTACGAGCGGGTAAGCGCCTCGTCCGCGAACGAGCACGTCCCGACGCGGATCGACGCCGCCACGGGAGCATCCTAGAGTCGTCGATGGACTGGCAGGCACGGCAACCCAAGCCCCCGACCATGCGGCCGCGGAAGGACCACCGCGTCCCTGGACGCAGCGAACGGCCTCAGGCGACCTTTGCCAGCTCTCTGTCGAGCCGCTCCTCCGCACGCGCGCGGGCGATGATCGCCTCCTGGGCGCCGAAGCGGGTGCGGCTCCTTACGATCCGCGCCTCCTGGAAGAGCGACTCGATGCGCTCGGAAAGCGTCGCGATCTCAGCCGACCTGGCCTCGTCCGCGCCCGTCTCGGCGAGCTCTTTCCAGAGCTCGGTCCGCCGCGCCGCAGCCCGATCGAGCTCCTGCTTGATCTCGTTCAGCGTGCGCATACCTCACCTCGTACTCGTGTAACGCTCGCAAGGGTTTCGCCATTCCGACCGGTCGTCCTCCACGGATGTTCCCGCGGGAGTCGCTCGTACCCTGGCATCCGGGCGAGGTACGCGGAGGACCGGTTCGGCCGTAGACTGGACATCGTGGACACGCGGGCGATCGCCGTCCTCGAAGGCGACGAGACCGGCCAGGAGCTGCTCGCGGAGGCACTGCGGGTTCTCGCCCCCGAGGTCGTCGGCCTCGAGCTCGAGTTCCCGCACTTCGACCTGTCGCTGGAGTCGCGACGCCGGACGAAGAATCAGGTCGTCCACGAGGCCGCGCGCGCCATCGTCGAGACGGGCCTCGGCCTCAAGGCGGCGACGATCACGCCGGAGGGAGCCGACGACGTCGGCAGCCCAAATCGCATCCTCCGGGAGGAGATCGGCGGGCACGTGATCGTACGCACCGGCCGGCGGATTCCCGGGGTGACCCCGGTCGGCGGCGTCCACGCTCCGATCTCCGTCGTCCGGATGGCGGTGGGTGACGCGTACGGCGCCCGCGAATGGCGGGAGGGCGACGGCGATGACGAGGTCGCGTTCCGGACCGAGCGCATCGAGCGGCGCGTCTGCCGCGCCGTCGCCGAGTTCTCGTTCCGGCACGCGACGCGGACGCGGGCGAAGGTATTCGGCGGGCCGAAGTACACGGTCAGCCCGATCTACGAGGGCATGCTCAAGGAGGAGATGGACGCGGCCGCCGCCCGCCATGCGGAGGTGCCGTACGAGCCGCAGCTGATCGACGCGACGTTCGCGTTGCTCCTGGCCTCTGCCGGCGATCCGCTCGTGATCCCTGCGCTGAATCGCGACGGCGACATCCTGAGCGACTTCGTGCTGCCACTGTTCGGGTCGATCGCCGGGTCCGAGTCGCTCGTTGTCGCCTTCGGCGACGACTACGCGCCGCGGGCGATCATGGCGGAGGCCGCCCATGGCACCGCCCCAGCCCTTTTCGGCAAGAACGTCGCCAACCCGCTCGCGATGACCCTCGCCGGCGCAGCGCTGCTCACTCACATGGAAGCGAAGGGCGCCCAGGCCGCCGGCCGAGCGATTCGCGAGGCGAGCCTCGAGGCGGTTGCTGCTGGCACGCGCACGGCCGACCTCGGCGGTCACGCGGGTACGACCGAGTTCACGGACGCCGTCATCGAGCGTGTCCGCCAGAAGCTCGAGGTCTGGTCGAGCCTCTCGGAGGTCTAGGCGCGTCCGGGCCAAGCCTGTCGGCCGCCGACGAGAGTGTCGCCGGCCGCTGGCCCGGCACCGCACAACGACGTATCACCATCACGAGCCCGTCCCAACGGAGGTCGGGCGGTGCGGCCGGTGTAGGGTCGGGACGTGCGCCGGGTCGCAGCTTACGTCTCGAGCCTGAACCCGCAGCTGCCGGCGCCCGTGTGGCTACTCGAGGCGGGCTTCTTCATCAACGCCTTCGGAACCGGTGTCGCGTACCCGTTTCTCGTCATCTACCTCCACAACGTGCGCGGCTTCTCGCTCGCTACGGCCGGGCTCGTGATCGCCGTCTCGGGGCTTGCGGGCCTCGTGTCCGGACCGCTGTTCGGACGCCTCGTCGATCGCGTTGGCGCGAGGGTGACGCTCGCGACGGCGCTCGTTCTCGGCGCGTGCGCGTTCGCCCTCTTTCCATTCGTCCACGAGCCGTGGTCGGCATTCCTGGTCGGATGCCTGGTCGGGCTCTCGAGCGGCAGCTTCTGGCCGTCGCAGTCCACCCTGCTGGCCGGGCTGGCGCCGCCGGCCCGTCGCCACGCTGCGTACGCCGTCCAGCGAGGCATGTTCAACCTCGGCCTGGGCCTCGGCGGGATGACCGGCGGCCTGATCGCCAGCACGGCGGATCCGGCGACTTTCACCGTGCTGTTCGTCGTCGACGCGGCCGCGACGCTCGCCTTCTGCGCCCTCATTCCGCTCATCCCCGATCCGGGCTTCCATCGGCGGGCACGGGACGAAGCGGGCCCGCGAGGAGGCTATCGCGACGTGATCCGGAACCGCCCTTTCATGGGCCTTATCGGACTGAACGTCGCGTTCGTGGCCGCCGGCTACACGCAGCTCGAGCTGCTTCCGGTGTTCGCGAAGAACGAGGCCGGAGTCAGCGAACGGTCGATCGGCCTCATCTTCCTGGCCAGCTCCGTCACGCTCGTTCTCTGCCAGCTTCCCGTCGCCAAGCTCATCGAGGGGCGTCCGCGGATGCGGGCGCTCGCGGTGATGCCGGCGGTCTGGGCCGTTGCATGGCTCACCGTCGCCGCCGGTGGGGCCTGGCTCGAGGCGGGAGCCGCCGCAACGGTCTTCGGCCTTGCCGCTGTCGCATTCGCGATCGGCGAGTGCCTGGACGGCCCCGCGCGGGTCGCGCTGATCGCCGACCTCGTGCCGGAGCACCTGCAGGGTCGCTACTGGGCCCTGTCGGCCAACTCCTGGGACGTCGGCTACATCGTCGGTCCCGCCGTCGGCGGTTTCGTGCTCGCGGCGGAGCCCCTCGCGCTGTGGCCGCTCGCTGCCGCCGTGTGCGCGGCCGCGGCTCTTGCCACCCTCGCGGTGGAGCGCTGGATCCCGGTCGAGCTTCGATTGACGCCGGGGGGACGCGCGGCCGAGGCGGGCGCGGTAGAGCCGGCAACGTGAACGTCTACCGCGTGTCGAGCGGCGGGTTCTGGACGTTGTGGTCGGTCGCGTACGTCTCGGCGAGCTGGTTGACGACGTCCATGCCCTCGGGGAACGCGTAGTTGATCCGGACGAACGGCTCCCATTTCTCCGGCAGCGCATCCTCCGGGAAGATGGCTTCCACGGGGCATTCCGGCTCGCAGGCGCCGCAGTCGATGCACTCCTCCGGGTCGATGACGAGCATCCGATCGCCCTCGTGGATGCAGTCGACAGGGCAGACATCGACACACGACCGGTCTTTGATGTCGAGACAGGGCTCGGCGATGATGTAGGTCATCCGCGGCTGAGTCTAGCCGCTGCCGCGGGCCGTGCGGCGGTGCCAAAGGAAGGGCGGCCGGCTCCACGACGCCAACCGGCGGCGCGCCGCGCCCGCCTGCCGCCGCCGTTAGCGGGCGTCAGCCGACGAGCTCGGCCACGAGGTCCTTCGCCTGCTCGGCCAGCGCCGAGCGTACGACGACGCGGTCGAAGCCGGCGGCATGGGCCCGCCGGAGCCCGGCCGTGTCCGTGTGATTCGTGAAGCCGAGAATCGGCGTATCCGGGTACGCGTCGGCGACCTCGCCCGGGTCCACGCGCGCGATGTCGACGATCACGAGGTCGGGTGGATCGATGCTCTCGGTCGTGACGAGCCGGTGGGCCCCGCCGAGGGCCGCATCGAGCTTGCCGCGGAAGAAGAGATCGACCCCGGCAACAAGGATCGTTGCCACGCGCGAGAGCCTACCACCGGCTGCCGATCTCGCCTAGTCCCCTCTACGAGACCGCCGTTAGCGACCGGAACCGGCGCCGCAGTGTCGTTCGCGTGCTCACCCGTCGAAACGGGCGAGCTCCTCGTCGAGCCGGCGCTCGGCCTCCGGATCGAGCGACCGGCGGCCGTTCAGCGACGGATCGCCCGGCGCTGCGCCACGCACGCGGCCCGACCTTGCCGCGCGCCAGGCCAGCCCGCCGACCAGCGCGCCGGCGCACACGAGCCCCGCAAGCGGTAGCACCCAGGCGAGCAGGTTGAATCCTTCCTTCGGCGGCGCGGCCAGGATGCCCTCTCCGAACTCCCCGACGAGGGCCGTCTTGATCTCGCTCTTCGTGTCGCCGGCGGCGATCCGCTCGCTGATGAAGGCACGTATCCGGTCGGCGACAGGGGCGTTCGAGAGCGCGAGCGTCGTCTTGCAGGTGGGGCAGTTGACCTCGTTCTCGAGCTCCTCCAGCGTTGGACGCTCCTCGCTCGGGAGCGCGGGCGCGGCGAGCGCAAGCCCGACGAGGAGCGCGAGCACGACAGCGCATACGCGGATCACGGCGCCAGCGCCTTCTCGATGCTCTGCTCGAGCGCCGCGGCGTCGACGGCCCCGGCGACGTAGGCCGCCACGCGGCCGTCCCGGTCGATGAACATCGTCTCCGGCAACGCCGGGATGCCGAAGCGGCCGAGCGTCGCGCCCTGACCGTCGTGAACGTTCGGGTACGTGATCCCGTGCTCCTCGATGAACTCTCGCGCGTCGTTCGAGAGGTCGTTCGCGTCGACGCCGAGAAAGACGACACCCTGCTCACGGTAGCGCTCCCAGCCGTCCTGGAGCACGGGCGCCTCCTCCCGGCACGGAGGGCACCACGAGGCCCAGAAGTTCAGGACGACGACCTGGCCGCGCAACGAGGAAAGCGACAGGCCCCCGTCGCCGTTCAGCTGATCGAGCTCGAAGTCGGGCGCGAGCGGCCGCTCGCCGGCCGCGGCCGCCGCTGCGAGACCCTTACCCTCCTCCTTGGCGGCCATGCGCCACCCGAGCAGTCCGGCGAGGGCAGCGACGAGGCCGACGACCGCGACGATGACCAGGAGCTTGCCCCGCTGGCGCATCTGGAAAAGGGTACTGAAGCGGCGAGAGCGGGCTCTGACGAGCGTTCAGCCCATCTAGGCGGGGACGATGAAGACCGTCGTCCCCACGCGCACGCGCTCGAACAGCCATTCCGCCTCCCACACGAGCATGCGGATGCAGCCATGCGACGCCGAGTACCCGATGGAGGCTGAATCGGGCGTTCCGTGGATACCCACGAGCGGGGCGGAAAGGCCCATCCAGCGCGTCCCCAATGGGTTTCCCGGACCAGGCGGGACCGGCTCCAGGCCCTCCGCCCAGTCAGAGGTTTGCGGTGGATACCACCACGGGTTCCGCTGCATCGTGACGATCGAGAAGCGGCCGATCGGCGTCGGGTAGGCGGCCTGCCCGGTGGCGACCCCGAACGTCCGCCAGTGCTTCTCGCCGCGGTAGAGGAATAGCCGTTTCGACTCCCGCCGGATGACGACCACGGGCCCGAAGTTCGCCCGCGTGACCTCCGGCCTGATCGGGTCGGTCTCGATCTCCACCGGGCCTCGTTCGTTCGCTCTGAGCGCCTCGCACGATGGCAGCCACCGTCGGGTAGCGGTCGACGCGCAGTCCGGGGCGCGCCTCCGAGATCCGCGGACGGAGCTTCACGAGACGAAGCCTCGAATCCTTCGGCTGCCGGTTGACCCGCTGCCCCAGCTTCGAGACGTATTCGTGAACCGCCTGGCCCTGCACCGTCACGACGAGCGGGACCTGTGATCCGGGAGGAGCCGCGAGGGCCTGCGCGAGCGCGGCCTCCACGCGAGGCCTCGCGCCCAGTCGTGTCGGGGCGACGAGCCAGCGAAGCCGCTTATGGACGATCTCGACGGGTTGGGCGAAGGCTGTCTCGACGACGACACGCGCCTGGTCGACGCTGAGACCTCCGACCGAGGACGAGCCGATCGTCACCCCGTCCGGGATCAGCAGCGGCGGCAGCGGCGGCAGCGGCGGCTCGGGCGCGGGCGGCGGCTCGGTCGTGACGGGCGCGGTCGTCGCGCCCGGCACGGGGTCCTCCTGGCCGTGGACCACGGGTACGAGCGCCCCTATGGCGGCCAGCCCGAGAGCAAAGAAAACTGCAAGACGACGCATCCGGTACCGGAATGCTACCGACCGCGGAGACACGCTACAGGGATTCGGCGCTCGCGGAGAAGATCCTCGGATCGTTCGTGATCACTCCGTCCACGCCGGTCGCGACGACCCGGGCGAGCAGGTCCTCGTCGTCCACGGTCCAGGCGAACACGGAGACGCCGAGCGCGTGGCAGCGCTCGACCGTCGCGCGCGAGAGCACCGCGAAATGGAGCATGGCCGAGCCTGCCTCCGCCGCCTTGACCATGCGCCCGATGCGATACGGAAGCGCCGAACGCAGCACCGCCGCGCCGCCCTGGATCACCGGAGAGAGCGCCCGCCGTCGCGCCAATCCCCGCCTGTCCAGCGGATACGAGATTCCCGTTCGCAGTTCGGGCTCACGACGTCGCAGCTCGCGCAGGCTCGCCGGGTAGAACGAGCAGGCGATCGAGCGCTCGACCAGGCCGTGCCGCTGGAGCGCGTCCGCGACGCTCGCCTCGAAGCCGTGCCACTTGAGGTCGAGGTCGAGCTGCAGAGATGCGGGCGCCTCTGAGGCGAGGAAGGCGAGCGCCTCGTCGAGCGTCGCGGCATCGGCCTGGATCTCCTCGTGCGAGTGGGCAAGCACGAGCGTGCCGTCCGGAGCGTCGACGACGTCGAACTCCACCATGTCGACCCCGACCTCGAGCGCCGCCGCGAGCGAACCGATCGTGTTCTCGGGAGCGAGTGCGGCCGCGCCCTTGTGGCCGATGCGGAGGAATCGCCGTTGCTCCATCCGCGCATCATGGTGGATCGCACCGGTGGCCGACTCGTGAAAGCGACTGTTCGGCTTGCATCCGTCCTCCGGAACCGCAAGAATTCGGCGCTTGATGGCCCCGGTACGTGCGTACAAGGCGCGGAGCGAGCAGATCACGCCGCCGATCGACGACCCGTTCGTCGTCCACCGCGAGTTCAGGCGCCACCGTCGCAAACGGCTGGCACGCATCGAGCAACGGCTCGAGGTGAAACGCGCCAAGCGCCGGTTCTGGATCCTGGTCGGGGCGCTCTTCATGCTGGCGCTGTTCCTGGGTGTCACGATCTGGGAGCAGATCCAGTCCGTGTTCGGGATCTAGCGGCATGACAGCCCCGAGACGGCCGTCGGTCCCGTCGGTCAGGAGCATCTCCGGCCCCGGCGAGGCCCTCTCGTGGGTCGCCGGGCTGCTCCTCGCCGTCAGCGCGTTCACGGGTTGGTACGCATCCGAAGGCGAGACGGCCACGGTCGCGGTCATCGGCTGGCACACGGGCACGATCGGCAAGCTCGTGTTCTTCACGGGTCTGGCGGTGCTCGTGTTGCTCCTGCTGCGCGCCACGGGGCTCGACCTCCCGCCGGTCTTTCCCGTCGGCGCCGCGGTCGCGAGCCTGGGGGCGCTCGGAACGATCCTCGTGCTCGTGCGGCTTATCGACATTCCGGACCGGTTTCTCGGCGCCGGCCGCGGCATCGGGATCTGGATCAGCCTCATCTCCGCCCTCGCGGTGGTGGGAGCCGGTCTGCTCGAGGCCTCGCAAGAGGTCGACCGCCCTACCCCAGCAAGGACCTGAGAGCCCGGAGCGGCCGGCCTAGCCGCCGGTCACGGTGACCGTGACCGTCTCGACCGGAGCGAGCGTCGAGGGCTGGAGCGTGCGGACGCCCGTCTGTTGGCCGCCCGGTTGAGGCGCGTCCTCGATCGCCCGGCCGATCACGAGGCCGGCGAGAAAGACGGCGACGAGCACGACGAGCCACACCGCCCAGCGCCCGACAGCCCTGTGACGGCTGGAGCGGCCCCGTTCGGGTCGCTCGCCCCGCGGCGGCCGGGGACCCGTCTCCGGCGGCAGCGGCGGCAACTCATCCACGGGACTCCGATTCTACGGTCGCGTCGCTCCGGCCTGGCCGAATCGTCCATGGGACGCCTGCCAGATGCTCAGGGGCGATAGTCGGACGCTCCACGCGCGTACACGTGGAAGGCCGTGTCGAGGACGAGCGTGACATCGGCGAGCCCCACACGTGGCTCGGCCGGCAGCCACTCGGAGACGACCTCGCGCGCCCAGTCTTCGGCCGCCCCCGAGTGCAACGCCACCAGCTCGTCGAGCGTGAAGCGCTGCCCGATGCGACGCCTCAGCTCGCTGACGATCACGTCGACGAGCGCCCAGAGCTGCCGGTGCCGCACCGGATCTCGCTGCTCGACGTCGAGGCGCTTCGCGCCATCTGCCCACTGCTGACGAGCGGGGTCGATCACGAGCCTGGGCTGAGGCGGACCGTGACCGCCTGCCCGCAACGGGCATCGGGGCACCAGCGCTCGCCGGCGGCGGCCAGGATCCGCTCGCCGAGCGCGTATCCGGGGCGGGCGAGAGCGAACGCGCCGTGCGCATGGAGGCACTTCAACTTGCCTGGATTGCGGCTGCCGCCGATGCCGACGTCGAGCTCCGGCCGGAGACGCCGCTGCTCGGCATCCGCCTCGGCGAGACTCCCGGCCAGCGACACGTCATCCGCCGCCATACGCGAGAAGCTCTCGACGCCTCCCGCCGCTTCGACGCGAGAGATCGCCGCGACGAGCCACGGACAGGTAAGCCAGAACGTCGTCGGGAACGGCGGGCCCCCCTCGGGCAACGCCTCTTGCTCGGAGACGGCCGGGAAGCCGTGCGGGCAGCGGCAGGCGACGCTGCGGAAGGCGCGTGGCGGGCGCCCGATCTGCCACTCGACGACGGCGCGATCGTCCACGGTGGCAGTGTAGGGGCCGGAGATATCCGGCCTCTACGGCCTGGCGCTCGTCATCGCCCCGAAGCGGCTCGCTTCCACTTCTGGACACCCTTGACGACGTAGAGGGTCTCCCCGGGGTGCACCAGGCCGATGCGGCGGGCCTCACGTTCGACGAACGCATCGGTCTCCACCTGCTCGAGCTGGTGGCGCAGCGCCGCCTGCTGGCGCAGGAGCGCCGAACGCTGAGCCCGGTGTGTCTCGATGTCGTCCTGGGCGGCCATGTACGCCCGGATCGGCTGCACGTAGGCAAATGCGATTGCCGCGATCACGGCCACGCCGAGCAGCCGCCCGACATGCAAACGGCGCGGGAGCCGGAGCCAGAGAAGCCTTCGCACGCCGCAGGCTTCGCTACCGCGCGCCTCCCTCCTTCGCGAACGCGAAGGCTCAGGCTGTCTCGACCTTGATCAGGTTCGTGGAGCCGGGAACGTTGACCGCGGTACCGCCCGTGATGACGACCCGGTCACCGGGAACGACGATTCCGGTGGCGCGGGCTGCCTCCATGCTGCGTGCCCAGAGATGCTCGACGTCCTGGCACTCCTCCATCTCGTGCGGAACGACCCCCCACTCGAGCGCCATCTGCTGCAAGGCTGAGGTTCGGTGGGACACGGCGATGACGGGTCGCCTGGGCCGATGGCGGGCGACACCGGATGCCGTCCGGCCCGAGAACGTCGGCACCAGGATCGCCGCGGCCGTGAGCAGCTCGGCGATGTCGCACGCGGCGTTGGTGACGGCGTCGCGCACGGTCGGGAACGGCTGCTCGGCGGTGGCGGCAAGCTCGTGGCGGTAGCCGAGACTCGGCTCGACCGCGCGGGCGATCCGGTCGATCGCCAGCACGCTCTCCACGGGATAGCGCCCCACGGCCGTCTCGCCGGAGAGCATCGCGGCCGCGGTGCCGTCGAGGATGGCGTTCGCCACGTCCGACGCCTCGGCGCGGGTCGGCTCGGGCCGCGTCAGCATCGACTCGAGCATCTGCGTGGCGGTGATCACCGGCTTCCCGTGCTCGAGAGCCGACTGGATGATGCGCTTCTGCACGAGAGGCACCTGCTCAGGGCCGATCTCGACGCCGAGGTCCCCTCGCGCGACCATGACCGCGTCGGATGCCTCGATGATCGCCGACAGATCGCCGAGCGCCTCGGACTTCTCGATCTTCGCGATGACCTGGGTCTGCGAGCCGGCCCCGTGCAGCAGCTCGCGGAGCTGGCGCACGTCCTCGACAGAGCGGACGAAGGAGAGCGCGACGAAGTCGACCCCGAGCGTCAGAGCGAACTCGAGATCCTTCCGGTCCTTCTCCGTCAGCGACGGCACCGGGATCGCGACGCCCGGCACGTTCACGCCCTTGCTCGCCGAGACGGCCCCGCCCACGACCACGGTGCAGCTGGCCTTGCCACCGACCACGCGTTCGACGCGTAGGCGGACGAGCCCGTCGTCGATCAGAAGGTCGTGACCCGGACGAAGCACCTCCGAGAGGACGGGAGGCGTAATGGGCAGCTCGCCATCGGCCGCGCCGGCCTCGCCGGTGACCGTGACCTGCTCGCCTGCCTCGAGCACGCGGGCGTCGCGCAGACGGCCCAGCCGGAGCTTCGGGCCCTGAAGGTCGGCGATCAGCGCGAGCGGCCTGCCCGCCTCCACCTGCGCCTCGCGGACAGCGCGAGCACGCCGGGCATGATCGTCGTGGGTGCCGTGCGAGAAGTTGAGCCGAGCCCCGTCCATACCGGCGCCGACGAGCGCCCTGACGACCCCGGATGCCTCGGACGCGGGTCCGATCGTGCAGACGATCTTGGTGCGCCGCCGGCCACTGTCCATGCCGTCAACGGTAGCGCGGGCGACGGCCGGGACCCCGTCGGTCACCCGACCCGGCCGCGCGTGGGCGCTCTAAGAAGACTTCCGGCGGCCGGAGGCGAACACCTCGGCTCCGGGATAGACGGCACGCCCGCCGAGCTCCTCGTCGATGCGCAGGAGCTGGTTGTACTTCGCCACACGGTCGCTGCGCGACGGGGCTCCGGTCTTTATCTGCCCGGCGCCGGTCGCGACAGCGAGGTCGGCGATCGTCGTGTCCTCGGTCTCGCCCGAGCGGTGCGAGATGATCGCGGAATAGCCGCTCTTGCGGGCGAGCCCGATAGCGTCGAGCGTCTCGGTCAGCGTCCCGATCTGGTTCACCTTGACGAGGATCGCGTTCGCCACCCCTTCGTCGATTCCGCGTCGGAGCCGATCCACGTTCGTCACGAAGAGGTCGTCGCCGACGAGCTGGGTCCGGTCGCCCAGGCGACGCGTCAGCTCGGCCCACGCTTCCCACTCATCCTCCGCGAGCGGGTCCTCGATCGACACGATCGGGTAGCGCTCGCAGAGCGTTGCGTACAGCTCGATCAACTCCTGGGTCGAGAGCGTGCTGCCCGCACGCTCGAGCCGGTACGCCCCGTCGTGGAAGAGCTCGGTCGACGCCACGTCGAGCGCGATCGCCACCCGATCGGCATGGCCGGCGCGGCGAGCCGCCTCTATGACAGCCTCGATCGCCGCCTCGGTTCCGCCAACGTCCGGGGCGAAGCCGCCCTCGTCGCCGACAGCGGTCACGAGCCCACGCTCGTGCAGCAGCGCCTTGAGATGGTGAAACACCTCGGCTCCCATGCGCAGCGCCTCCGAGAAGCTGGCGGCTCCGACCGGAACCACCATGAACTCCTGGAAGTCGAGCGAGTTCTGGGCGTGCGCACCGCCGTTGACCACGTTCATGAGCGGGACCGGCAGGACGTGAGCACCCTCGCCGCCAAGCCAGCGCCAGAGGGGCATGCGAGCCTCGTCGGCGGCGGCTCGCGCGGCGGCGAGGGAGCAGCCGAGCACGGCGTTCGCGCCGAGCCTGCTCTTGTTCGCCGTTCCGTCCAGGTCGATGAGGCGCTCGTCGATCGCCCGCTGGTCGGAGGCGTCGCTGCCTTCGAGCGACGCTGCGATCTCTCCGTTCACGTTCTCGACGGCGCGGAGGACGCCCTTGCCGAGGTACGAGCTCGGGTCTCCGTCCCGCAGCTCGACCGCCTCGAACCGTCCGGTCGACGCGCCCGAGGGAACGGCGGCGCGCCCTCGCGATCCGGAGGCGAGAACGACGTCGACTTCGACGGTCGGGTTCCCGCGCGAGTCGAGAATCTGGCGCGCGTGCACGCCGGCGATCGCGCTCATGGGCGAGCCCACGACTCGTGGGCGGGTGCGACAGGCTCCCCCGCACGCGCAGCCCGGGTGCAGGCGACGGTCATTCCTCCTCCTTGGCGCGATCGAAGTACCGATCCTGGTCTCCGACCGGCAGAGCGACCCACTCCTGGCCGTCCGCCGCGGCGAGCTCCGCCGCGCGCTCGACACGTGTGACGAAGCGACCGGTCGCCTGCCGCAGCGCGAGCTCCGGGTCCGCGTTCAGGTGGCGGGAGACGTTGACGCAGGCGAAGAGCAGATCGCCGAGCTCAGCGGCCGCTCTCGGGTCGGGCTCGGTCTCGGGAGCAACGGGTCGTACCTCGTCGCGCAGCTCCGCGAGCTCGTTCTCGACGTCCGTGAGGGCGTGCACGGCATGGTCGAAGTCGAAGCCGGCCGTCGCCGCCCGGCGTTGCACCTTCCGGGCGTGGAGCAGGGCCGGCAACGTCTCGGGAACGTCGTGGAAGATCCCTTCCCGCTGCTCTTGCTCGGCCTTCAACGTCTCCCAGCGGCTCTTCACGGCGCCGGGCGTGTCGAGCTCGCCGGGTGTCTCGAAGACGTGCGGATGGCGACGCACGAGCTTGGCGTGGATCCGCCTGGCGACCTCGGCGAGGTCGCCCTCACCGCGCTCCTCGAGCAGGAGCGCGAGAAACACGGCCTGGAAGAGGAGATCGCCGAGCTCGTCGAGGAGCTTCCCGTCGTCGTCGGCCAGCGCGGCGTCGGCGACCTCGTAGGCCTCCTCGATCGTGTGCGGGACGATCGTCCGGGCGGTCTGGGCCCGGTCCCACGGGCAGTCGCGGCGCAGGCGCTCGGCGAGGACGGCGAGATCGGCGACGGCTGCTCCGAGGCCCTCTCCCCCCGTCACGGCGGGTGAGCCTACGATCCGGTCTCGGCCGCCGACCCGGTCTCGGTCGCGCCCGTCAAGTCGGGTAGCGTCGCAGTCGTGGCCGGCTCGAATCCGGTCGCAAAGCCGATCGTGGCAGCGTTCTTCGCGCGGGCGTCCCGGACCCACTCGAGCATCAGCGCGTCCTTCTGCTCGTCGAGCAGCTGCTCGCGGACCGAGTCGCTCACCTCCGCGAACGGCGTCGTCGCCTCCGGCTGCGTGTCCTCGAGCGCGGTGATGATGTGCCAGCCGAACTGGCTCTTCACGGGCTCGCCGATCTCGCCGGTTTCGAGCGCGAACGCGACCTCCTCGAACTCGGGCACGAAGCTGCCGCGGACGTCGGTGAGCTGCCCGCCCTGCTCGGCCGAGGCGGTGTCGGTCGAGTGCTCCTTGGCGAGCTCCGCGAAGTCAGCCCCGTCCTGAAGCTGTTGGTAGAGGTCGTCGGCGAGCTTCTTGTCGTTCGCGTCGACGAGAATGTGGGCAACCTCGCGGCTCTCCGGCGTCGTGAACTGCTCTTCGTTGTCTTCGTAGTACTGCTGAACCTCGTCGTCCGTGACGGTCACGTCCGCGGTGACCTGGTCGAAGATCTTCTGCGAGATGAGCTGCGCCCGCAGGTCGGCGAGCACGTCCTCCTCGGTCACGCCCTGCGCCTCTAGCTCGTCCTGGTACTTCTGCTCGTCACCCTCGAAGAACTGTTGCTTGAGCTCTGTCAGCCGGTCGGCCACTTCCTGATCGGTCACCTCGATGCCGAGCGCCGCCGCCTCCTTCTCCCGGATGACGCGGTCGATGAGGAACTCGACGGTCTGGTTCTTGAGCTGCTCGTACTCGGGCGTGCCGGCAGCCGGGAACTCGCGCTGCTGTGCCTCGTATGCATTCTCGGCCTGCGCAAAGAGACGGTCGTAGTCCGCTCTCGGGATCGACGTGCCGGCGACGACGGCGACCGCGTCCGCGGGCACCTCGATGTCGGGATTCCCGGAGCCGGTCGTCTCGGCGGCGTCGTCGTCTCCCCCGCCACAGGCGGCACCGAGCACGAGAAGGGCCGCGCCCAAGAGGGACAGAATGACGAGCCGAAGGGAACGCATGCAGGCGATGAGGTGCCGCTCAAGCGGCCAGAGCCAGAATAGCATCGACGAGCGCAACTGCCGTACCGAGGTCGTCGACCCGCTGAGACACCTCCCGACGCGAGCTCGTGTAGACGGCGATCGGCGCAGCGGATCGCAGCCCGCGGAGCTCTGCCGAGCCCAGCACGAGCGGCCCGACCGTGGCACGGCCGCCACGGAAGACGAGGTAGTCCGCTCCGAGACGCGCGAGCTTCAGCTTCGCCTCCTGGATCGAGAATAGGTGCTCGACGGGGCTCGGCACCGGCCCGAAGCGATCTTCGAGCGCCGCGTGCAGCTCGCGCAGCTCGTCTTCCGACTCGGCCAGGGCGATGCGACGGTGGAGATCGATCTTCGCTGTCTCGGCGCCGATGTACGACGCCGGGATGTAGGCGTCGATCGCCGCATCGACGCGGACGGGCCGAGTGATCGGGCGGCGAGCGCCGCTGAGCTCGGCGACAGCCTCCCCGAGCAGCTCGACGTAGAGCTCGAAGCCCACCGCGGCGACGTGACCCGACTGTTCCGCTCCCAGCAGGTCGCCGGCTCCCCTGATCTCCAGATCCCGCATCGCGATCGCAAAGCCGGCGCCGAGCTCGGTGTGATCCGCGATCGTGGCGAGGCGCGCACGGGCCTCCGGCGACAGCTCGCGCGAGTCTGGGTAGAAGAGGTACGCGTGGGCCGTCACGTCGCTGCGTCCCACCCGTCCGCGTATCTGGTAGAGCTGGGCGAGACCGAGCATGTCGGCACGCTCGACGACGAGCGTGTTCGCCTGCGGGATGTCGAGCCCCGACTCGATGATCGTGGTCGAGACGAGGACGTCCGCGTCGCCCCGCAGAAACGCGAGCATGCGCTCCTCCAGCTCGCGCTCCGCCAGCTGGCCGTGGGCGACGAGGAAGCGCAGCTCCGGGCAGAGCTGCCGTAGCTTTTCGGCCGCCTCGTCGATCGTCTCGACGCGATTGTGGAGGTAGAAGGCCTGCCCCTCCCGCTCGGCTTCGCGCCGAAGCGCGAGCGTCAGCAGCTCCTCGTCGTACTCGCCGACGTGGGTGCGAATGGGACGGCGGCCTCGCGGAGGCGTCTCGATGACGCTGATGTCGCGCAGTCCGGCCAGCGAGAGATGCAGCGTGCGCGGGATCGGAGTGGCCGAGAGCGCGAGCACGTGCACCTCGAGGCGGAGCTGGCGCAGGAGCTCCTTCTGGGCGACCCCGAAGCGCTGCTCCTCGTCGACGATGACCAGGCCGAGGTCCTTCGGCACGACGTCGCGCGAAAGCACGCGATGGGTCCCGATCAGGACGTCCACTCGGCCGTCGCGGAACTCGCCGAGGACGCGCTTCACCTCCGCCGGCCGGCGGAAGCGGGACACCATCTCGACGCCGACGGGCAGGTCGCGGTAGCGCTCCCGGAACGTGTTCCAGTGCTGCTGGGCGAGCACGGTCGTCGGAGCCAGCACGAGCGCCTGCCTCCCGTTTGCGACCGCGGCGAACGCCGCCCGGATGGCGACCTCGGTCTTCCCGAAGCCCACGTCGCCGCAGACAAGCCGGTCCATGGGGCGCGGAGCCTCGAGATCCTCTTTGACGGCCTCGATCGCGCGCTGCTGGTCGGGTGTCTCCTCGTACGGGAAGCTCGCCTCGAGCTCCTCGACGAGATCGCCGTCCACGTCCAGCGGGATCCCTTCGACCCGCTGGCGCTGTGCGTACAGGGCGAGCAGCTCGCCCGCGAGCTCCCGCGCGCCTTCGCGCGCCCGGGCTTTCAGGTTCTGCCACGCCTTGCCGCCGAGCTTCGACAGCGCAGGCGACGCAGCCCCCGCACCCACGTAGCGGGAGACCTTGCCGATCTGCTCGTGCGGGACGTAGAGGCGATCCTCGCCCCGGAACGCGAGGAAGAGGTAGTCGCGGGTGACGTCGGCGACGGTCTTCGTCTCGAAGCCGAGGAGCTTGCCGACACCGTGGTCCTCGTGGACGACGAAGTCGCCGGGACGCAGGTCGGCGAAGCTCTGGAGCGCGCGCCCGAGCCGCGCGTCGGCACGCGGCGGTCGCTTGCGAAAGACCTGCGTGTCCGGGAGCAGCACGATTCCCAGCTCCCGCGAGACGAAGCCGCGGCGCACCGGGGCGACGGCGAAGAGCAGACTCGCATCGCGCGGGAGTTGCTGCCCCGCCTCGAGCTGCTCGGCGTCGACCTTGCGGAGCATGGCCTTCGTCCTCGCCGCCTCGCCTGCGTGGGCGAATGCGACAACGACGCGATTTCCCGCCTGCAGGAACCCGCCGAGGTCGTTCTCGGCCTCTGCAAGGCCCCGCGCGGCGACCGCCGGCCGCTGTGCCTCGAACGCGAACGGCTGCCCGCTCGGGAGGGGTTCTATCGGGCTCGCGCGGTCGAGCCCAACCTCGTAGCCCAGCTCCTCCCGCCAGATCGCACGCGCCTCGTCTACCTCCCAGACGAGGTCGCACCGTCCGATGGGCGGCACGAGGTCGTCCGGGACGTTGACGGAGTCGGCGTGCTTCAGCTCGAGGTCCAGCGTGTCCAGCCGCCGCTCGGCTGCCGGGTAGACGACGGCGTCCGAGAGAGCGTGGAGCGTCCGCTGGGTGAAGGGCGAGAACGCACGGATCTGCTCGACCTCGTCGCCGAACAGCTCCACCCGGACCGGCTCGCGGCCGGTCGACCGGAAGACGTCCACGATCCCGCCGCGGACTGCGAACTGGCCTCGCTCGTCGACGCGCTCGACGCGCTCGTAGCCGGCGAGGGCGAGCTGCTCGGCGAGCCCCTCGACTCCCGGCTCGTCACCCGTGGCGATGCGGATGGTCTCGGCACGCGCCTCAGACCTCGGCAGACCCTGGCCGAACCCGAGCGCCGACACGCAGACGAGGCCCCCGGCGGCGTGCACGTCGAGCGCCCGGAAGCGCTCGCCCACGAGATGCGGAGGCGGCGCGAGCCCACTCTGGTAGGAGACGCCCCGAGAGGCGAGCAGCCCCACGCGCTCGGCGCCCAGGAACCAGCCGGCCGCATCGGCTGCGTCGCGAGCATCGGCGTCCTCCGGAAGCAGGCACACGAGCGGGCCCTCGACTCCCGCCTCGCGGCGGGAGAGCCATAGCGCGGCGAGGAAGACCGGCAGGAGGGGCTCGGAGACCCGTGCTGCCGTGCCCCGCTTCGAGCTCGCGAACGCACGCAGCCGCTCGCTCTCGGCGAGCTCGGCCGCGAGGGCCTGTAACACCGGTGCGTCGGCGACGGTCGACGGGTCCATGACGGGCGACGGAACGGGGTTCCGCGCCGGCATCGTAGCCGCCGACCTCTATCCGTCACGCCGGTCGGCTCAGAGCCTCACGACCGGGGCAGGGGCGTCGGTGCTTCGGCCGGCTGTTACCCGGGCCGCTCGTTGAATCGCTGCTGAGCCGCTTCGACGCCGTCGGCTGCCACCGCCTCGACCGCATCGGTCGCCCGCGCCACGATCCCGTCCACGTCGACGTCCGCCTCGAACGGCGCCAGGACGAAGTCCGCCACGGGCCGCGGATCCCCACGCTCGGGCCGGCCCACGCCGATGCGAAGCCGCAGGAAGTCCGGCGTCCCCAGCTGACGTGCGATCGAGCGGAGGCCGTTGTGGCCGGCGAGGCCGCCTCCGAGCCTGACCTGCAGGCGTCCGAGTGGGAGATCGACCTCGTCGTGCACGACGAGCAGCGACGGCGGAGGCACCTTGTAGAAGCGTGTGGCCGCAGCCACCGAGCCGCCGGACTCGTTCATGTATGTCTGGGGCTCCAGCAGCGCGACCCGTCGCCCGTCGATTCGCACGTCCGCAACGAGCCCCGAGAACTTCGATCGGAAGCTGGCGCCGTGCCTGCGGGCAAGCTCGTCGGCGACCATGAAGCCGACGTTGTGCCGGGTGTCCCGGTACTCGCGACCAGGATTGCCGAGACCCGCAACGAGCAGGTCGAGCGTGGACGCCCCGTCGGCGCGGCGGAACAGCCGCACGAGCGGCTACTCGCCTTCCGAGGACTCGCTCTCGCCGGATTCCGCAGCGCCGTCCGCTTCGGCCTCGCCCTCGCCCTCGACCTCGGCGCCTTCCTCCTCCTCGACGCCTTCCTCCTCCTCGACCGTGAGCACGGTCGGGGCGAGCACGGTCGCGACGACGGTGTCGGGGTCGGCCAGCAACGTCACGCCGGCCGGGGGCGCGATCTGCTCGACGCGCACGCTGTCGCCGATTCCGAGGGCGCTGACGTCCAGCTCGAGGCGATCGGGCACCTCCATCGGTAGCGCCTCGAGCGCGATCTCGCGGGTGACGAGCTGTAGCACGCCTCCCGCGGCGACACCTTGGGAGTGACCGACGAGCTCGATCACGACCTGGGTCTGGATCGGACGGTCGAGGCGCACCTCGTGCAGATCGACGTGGGTGAGCGTCGAGCGGCGCGGATCCAGCTGGTAGTCCTTGAGCACTGCGTGGTGCGCCTTCCCGTGCCCGTCGAGGACGACGTCCAGGATCGCGTGCATGCCGTGGCCGCCGGTGAGCGCCTTGCGCAGATCACGCTCGTCCACGCAGAATGCGCGCGGCGCACCGCTTCCGTAGAGCACGCCGGGCACGAGCCCCTCCCGGCGCAGGCGACGCGACTCACGGCTGCCCGTGCTCTCGCGCACCTTTACCTCGAGCTTGACGGTCTTGTTATCGGCCATCTCCGGCCGCGAAGTGTAGCGGGCGGCGCCCCGCGGCCGGCGCGCTCGCCCTCGTACGATGGGTCGATGAGGATCACGCGGCTCGCTCCTGGCGACGAGCACGTCGTTCTTGCCGGCTCCGACCTCTTCGACGCCGCTCCGACGATGGCCTGGACCCGGAAGTTCCTGTCGAGCGAGGGCCATCACTTTCTCGTCGCCCTTGTGGACGACGCTCCTGTCGGCTTCGTCAGCGGCATCGAGACGACTCACCCGGACAAGGGCACCGAGATGCTCCTGTACGAGCTGTCGGTGGATCCGGCTCATAGGAACCGGGGCATCGGCACGGCGCTCGTCGGTGCCTTGGCAAAGCTCGCACGGGAGCGCGGCTGCTACGGCATGTGGGTCGGCACCGAGCGAGACAACGCCGCCGCCCTCGCCACCTATCGCGCCGCCGGCGCCGAGCCTCCCGAGGAGTGCGTGACGCTCAGCTGGTCGTTCGCGGAGAGCGCGCCTGCTCCGCCTGCGAGCGATCGCTTCTAGTCGCGAACCGAAGCTCCGCCGCTCACGGCCGAGGTTAGAAAGCCGCTTCGCCGTGGCACCCTTACGACTAGGTGAGCACGAGCTTCTGTGATCTGCTCGGCGTGGAGCTTCCGATCGTCCTCGCACCGTTCGGACCCTGGGAGCAGGTCGAGCTGGCCGCTGCCGTCTGCAACGCAGGAGGGCTCGGGAGCGTCGGTACGGCCGTGCGCTCTCCGGAGGAGCTGCGCACCCAGTGGGCGCGCTTGCGCGAGCTGACCAACCGGCCGTTCGCGATCAACCACACCGGGCGCCCCTTCGACGCGGAGGTGTTCGCCGCGATTCTCGAGGCGGCTCCAGCAGCGATCTCGTTCCACATGGGGGTGCCCGCCGATCGGATCGCGGAAGCCCATGACGTGGGTGCGCGATGGATCCAGCAGGTGGGAGACGTGCGGAGCGCCGCGCTCGCCCTGGAGGCGGGTGCCGATGTGCTCGCCGCACAGGGCTGGGAGGCCGGCGGCAACTCCGGGTGGGTCGCGACCATGGTCCTCGTGCCGCAGGTGGTCGACCTGGCCGGTGACGTGCCCGTCCTCGCCGCGGGCGGCGTCGGCGACGGCCGCGGCCTGGCGGCAGCCCTCGCGCTGGGCGCGCAGGGGGTGATGATCGGGACCCGGTTCCTCGCCAGCGCCGAGATGTCGATCGATCCGCAGTGGAAGAACAGGATCCTGGCCTCCGACGCGACGGACGTGGTCAAGGTGCGGAACAGCGAGCTCGTGATGCCGCCGTTCACCCTGGAGCTCCCGTCCAGCGAGCCGCCGGCGCCGCGGGCGCTCCGCACACCGCTCGTCGATCGGCTCGAAGCCGACCCAGCGTCCGTGGATCCGGCAGAGATCGGTCCGCGCCTGGTCGCGGAGGTCAGGGCCAATCGTGGCCACGACCTCGTGCCCTTCACCGGCCAATCGGCTGGGCTGGTACATGACGTCGCGCCGGCCGCCCAGATCGTCTCCCGCCTCATGGCCGAAGCGAAGGCCGCGCTCACGGCAGCCACTGCCTCGCTGGCGTCCTCACCGGAAGGGCGGCGCTAGAAGAGCTGGTTCTCGCCGGCGAAGATCGCCGAGACGGACTCGTCCGAGAAGACGTTGCGGATCGACTCGGCGAGGATCCGGGACACGGTCAGGATCTGCAGCTTCGCCGGTTGCTCGAGCAGGTTGACCGGAACGGTGTCGGTGACGACGATGCGCTCGATATGGCTGTCGGCGAGCTTCTGGAGAGCGCCAGGAGGGAACAGCCCATGGGTCGCACACGCGTAGACGGCCTCGGCGCCCGCCGCCTTGAGCGCCTTCGCGCCGGCGAGAAGCGTGCCGCCCGTGACGATCATGTCGTCGCTCATGATCGCGACCTTGCCGACGACGTCACCGATCACCTCGGTCGCGGCCGCCGAGTCGTGGCTCGGCCGGGTCTTGTTCAGGTAGGCGACCTTGCCTTCGAGCATCTCGCCGAAGCGCCGGGCCATCTTGGCCCGGCCGGCGTCCGGCGAAACCGAGACGACGTTGTCTCCCGAGAGCCCGAGATCCTTGAAGTACTGCGCGAAGATCGGCAGCGCGGTCATGTGGTCGACGGGGATCTTGAAGAACCCCTGGATCTGACCGGCGTGCAGGTCCATGGTGAGGACACGGTCGACGCCCGCGACCTGGAGCGTCTCCGCCACGAGCTTCGCCGTGATCGGCTCGCGAGGGGCCGACTTCTTGTCCTGGCGCGAGTACGGATACCAGGGAAGCACAGCCGTGATGCGCTGCGCCGAGGCGAGCTTCGCAGCGTCGATCATGATCAGGAGCTCCCAGAGCTGATCGTTCGGGCTCATCGCCGGCGACTGGACGATGAAGACGTCGGCTCCCCGGATCGACTCGAGGTAGCGGCAGTACGTCTCGCCGTTCGCGAACGTCTTCAGCTCGACCTTGCCGAGCTCGAGCCCGAGCTCGTCGGCGATCCGGTGCGCGAGCTCCGGGTGGGAACGGCCCGCGAAGAGCATGAGCCTGGGCGACGGGGTCCGCTCGAGCCAGGGTCCGCGCTCGCCCGACGGATGGGGCATGTCGAGCACCTCGAGTCCGGGCAGTGCCGTCAGCTCAGTCACGTCGCTCTCCCCCACGATATCCCTCTTTGTTGACTTGCCGTGCTCTTGCGATGGCCAGCGCACCAGGGGGTACATCCTCCGTGATCGTCGAGCCTGCTCCCGTCCACGCGCCGTCCCCGATGGTCACGGGCGGGACGAACACAGTTTGGCTACCGGTGTGGACGTTGCGGCCGATAACCGTCCGTTGCTTCTCGCGGAAGCGCTCGGCACGGTAGTTCGCGGTGATCGCGCCCGCCCCGATGTTGGTTCCGTCGCCGATCTCCGCGTCGCCGATGTAGGAGAGATGCGGAACCTTGGCGTCGGCGCCGATCGTCGAGGCCTTCACCTCGACGAAGGTCCCCGCCTTGGCGCCCTCGTGGAGGACCGTTCCCGGCCGCAGGTAGCAGAACGGCCCCACCAGTGCGCGTGAGCCGACGACGGCGTCGACGGCGACGACGTGCGGGCCCACCTCCGCGGCGCTGCCGACCCGCGTCCGGCCGCGGAGCACGGTGAACGGCTGGATGACGGCATCGGCCTCGATCTCGACGTCGGCTTCGATCCAGGTCGTCGACGGGTCGACGATCGTGACACCGGCGAGCATGTGCCCCGTGACGATCCGGTCGCGCAGGGTGGCAGCCGCGGCGGCCAGCTCCACCCGCGTGTTGACGCCGTCGACCTCCTCCGTTCGAGGCGCTCGATACGCGGCGCCGTTTGCGCCCGCCTCGACGAGGCCGCGCACGGCGTCGGTCAGGTAGAGCTCACCCTGCGCGTTCTGCGGTTCGAGACGCTCGAGGGCGGCCCAGAGCCCCGGCAGCGCGAACACGTAGATGGACGAGTTCACCTCGCGCACCGACAGCTGCTCCGAGGTGGCGTCGGCCGCCTCGACGATTCCGGCCAGCCGTCCGTCTCCGTCGCGCAGCACGCGCCCATACGAGCGCGGGTCGGCCGGCTCGAAGGACAGCACCGTCACGGCGGCCTCCAGACGACGGTGCTCGGCGACCAGGTCCTCGAGCAGATCCGTCGTCAGCAGGGGCGTATCGCCCGAGAGGACGAGGAGGTCGCCGTCGCTGCCCTCGAGCGCGGGCCGGGCAGAGGCGACCGCGTCGCCCGTTCCCAGCGGGCGCTCCTGCACCACGACGCTGACGCCCTCGGGCAGCGTCCGCTCGAGCTCCTCGCGCGTCTCGTCGGAACAGACGACGACGAACGGCGCCGGCTCGAGCGGCAGCGCCGCGAGTAGCACCCAGTCGACCAAGCGGCGTCCGAGCACGTCGTGCAGGTGCTTCGGCCGCACTGACTTCATGCGCGTGCCGAGGCCCGCGGCCATGACCACCGCTGCGAGCGGTCGGCCGTTCACGGCACCCCGGTGATGGCTGGGGCGGGAGGATTCGAACCTCCGGTCACGGGACCAAAACCCGTTGCCTTACCACTTGGCTACGCCCCAGCGATTTGACCGTCCTTCACCTCGAGAGCAGCATCCGGCGCGCGCAGGACACGGCTGGGCGCCGATCTGCGCCGCCCCATCCTCCCGGGCCGAGTATAGGCTCCGAGCTGGTCGCGTCCACGATGGTCGGCGGCGGGATGCGCAGGTCGCACGTCCGAGGCCCGTCCCTCTGTCGCGCCCGTACGCGATCCAGCGGCAACCAAGCCCACGGCCGGCGACGTTACCAGACGGGTGCCGCGATCCAGGAACGGGCTCCCGACGGGAGCCGGCGCGTCGCGGCCACGGCGTCGCGTCGGGTCAGGAAGAGCCCGTAACTCGCGGGCCCGGCGCCGCTCACGTCGGCGCGAAACGCGCCGGCGCGACGGAGGATGTCCGGCAGGCTCGAGACCCTCGCGGCCACGGCGAGATCGTTGCGTGGCAGCGACGCCAGATCCGCTGCCCGTCGGCAGCCGTCGACGGCCTCGAGCAACGCACGCCGCCGCTCGTCGAACCCCGTTGCGCCGCCGAGCTCGTCGAACCGCGCGTACACGTCCGCGGTGGAGCGCTTGCGGGCACCCCGCTCGATCGCCACGACCGTCCAGTAGTCCTGTGGCAGCTGCAACGTCACGAGCTGCTCGCCTCGACCCTCGGCGAGCTTCGGTCCCGGCTCCAGGAAGAACGGGACGTCGGAGCCGAGCCCCAACGCGAGCGCGTGTAGCCGCTCGGCGCCAACAGGAACCGGGAGCATGCGGTTGGCGAGGACGAGCGCCGCGGCGGCGTCCGCGCTGCCTCCACCCAGGCCGGCGGCGACGGGGATCCGCTTCTCGATCCGCACGCGCCAGCGGGGCTCGACCCCGGCCTCCCCCGCCAGGCGCTGGAGCGCGCCGCGCACCAGCGTGTCTCCTTCGAAGCCTTCGACTTCCAGGGCCGCCGCATGTCGGATCTCGATCAGGTCGCAGATATCGATCCGCTGAATGACGGTCGCGACGTCGTGGTAGCCGTCGCTCCGTCCCGGCCCCACGAGCAGCGCCAGATTCACCTTGGCCGCGGCCGGCAGCCGCACCGTCAACGCAGAGCCTCCGCGAGGCGTACGAACTCATCGGGCGCAAGCGCCTCCGCGCGAACGCTCGGGGGCTGCCCGATCGCCTGAAGCGCAGAGACTGCCTGCGCGCGGCTGGCCACGCCCGCGAGCTCCAGCGAGTTCGCGAGCGTCTTGCGCCGATGGGCGAACGCGGCCTGAACGACGCGTTTGAGACCGCTGTACTCCGCGCCCCAGTCTGTCCGACGCTGGAGCGCGAGCAGCGCGGAGTCCACGCCCGGCGGCGGACGGAAACAGGCGCGCGAGACGGGATGGAACCCGACACGCGCGCAGGTCAGCTGCACGAGCACCGACACGGCGCCGTACGCCCGTGTCCCCGGCTCCGCGACGAAGCGATCGGCGACCTCCCGCTGGAGCATCACACACCAGCGGGTGACCCTCGGAAGCCCGTCGAGGCTCTCCACGCAGACGGGCGTCGCGATGCCGTAGGGCAGGTTGGCGACCAGCTTGGTCGGCGCCGGGTCGAGCCCGGCGAGGTCGAGCGCCATGGCATCCCCGAAGAGGAGCTGGACGTTCGCGAGGCCCTGGAGCGTCTCCCGAAGCTGCTCTTCGAGCAGGCGGTCGATCTCGACCGCGTGAACTGTCCGCACGTACGAGGCGAGGTAGCGGGTGAGCACGCCGAGGCCCGCCCCGATCTCGAGCACGTCGTCGTCGGGGCCGAGCTCCGCCAGGCGTCCGATGACGCCGAGAATGTTCTCGTCGACGAGGAAGTGCTGACCGAGCTCGCGGTTGGGTCTGACGCGCGCAGGGCTCACGGCAGCCCGAACAGAGACGCTGCATTGGCCTCGATCCGCCGCTCGAGCTCGTCGCGATCCTCGCCTCGCGCCCCGGCGAGCTGGTCGAGCACATGCACGACGTACGCCGGCTCGTTGCGCCGGCCGCGCACGGGCTGGGGAGCGAGATACGGGGCATCGGTCTCGGCGAGCAAACGCTCGCTCGGGACGCGGGCGGCCGCGAGACGGAGGGCCTCGGCCTTCGGGTACGTGACGTTCCCGGCGAACGACACGTACCAGCCCCGCTCGAGCGCCGACGGGAGCAGGCCTGGCGACGAGAAGCAATGCAGGATCACCGCCACGTCCGGCGGGAGTGTCTCGAGGACCGCGAGCGTATCGGCCTCTGCCGCCCGCGAATGGACGACCAGGGGCTTGCCTAGCTCCGCGGCGAGAGCCGCCTGGGCGCGAAAGAGCGTCAGCTGGCGATCGCGAGGCGCGTAGTCCCGGTAGTAGTCGAGGCCCGTCTCGCCCACGGCGACCGCGTGCGTGTCCGCAAGCAGGCGTCGGAGCTCCCGGATGTCGTCATCGCCGCATTCGCCGGCCTGATGCGGGTGGATGCCGAGACCCGCGCCGACGCCGTTCTCCGCGGCCGAGATGTCGAGCGCGACCCGGCACGACTCGAGCCCGGAGCCGATCGTGATGACCTGATGGACGCCCGAGGCGCGCGCACGCGCCATCAGCTCGGCCGGCGGCTCGGCGCACGCGTCGAGGTGCGCGTGGGTGTCGATCACTCGGTTGCGAGCGGCGACTCGACCCGTGGGAAGAGGGGCGCCGCCGGCTCCACTGACACGCCACTTTGGCTGCGGCCCCAGGCCACCTCCGCCCAGGAGAGGTCGGGCCGCTGGCCGAGCGCCTCGAGGATCCGGGGCGCCGTCTCCGGCAAGTAGGAGGCGAGCGCGACGGCGACCGCTCGAAGACCGTCGACGAGGTCGTAGAGCGTCGAGTCGAGCTCGCGGGCACGCTCGGGCTCCTTGGCCAGCTGCCAGGGCGCCTGTTCCTCGACGTGGCGGTTGAGCGCGCGGACGGCGTGCCAGATCTCGTCTACGGCGCCCGAGAGATCGAAGCGATCGATCCGCGCGGCGACATCATGGCCCAGGCCGTCGATCAGGTCGCGCAGCGGCGAGTCGGCAGGGCGTTCCGGTACGAGCCCCTCCCGGTAGCGCGAGACCATCGCCGTCGACCGGGAGAGGAGGTTCCCGAGCTCGTTGCCGAGCTCGCGCTCGTAGCGCTCGTGCAGCGCCTCCACGGACGCGCTGCCGTCCTGGCCAAAGGGCGCCACCCGCAGCAGGAAGAACCTGACCGGGTCGACGCCGTACACCGAGGTCAGGCTCAGGGGGTCGATGACATTCCCGATCGATTTCGAGATCTTGCGATCGTCGAGCAGCAAGAAGCCGTGCACGAAGAGCTGCCGCGGGACCTCGATGCTCGCCGCCATCAGCAGCGCCGGCCAGATGACGCAATGGAACTTGAGGATGTCCTTGCCGAGCATGTGCCGCACGTGCGGCCAGAGGCTGCTGCGGAGGTCTTCCCCGTCGCGCGCGAAGCTCAGCGCGCTCCAGTAGTTGATCAGCGCGTCGACCCAGACGTAGATCATCTGCTCGGGATCCCACGGCACCGGAATACCCCAGCTCTGACCGGCGCGGCTGATCGAGATGTCGTCGAGCCCCTGCTCGATGAAGCTCCGCGCCTCGTTGTACCTGATGCGGGGAAGCACGAACTCCGGCTGCGCGTCGAAGAGCTCGAGTAACGGCTGCTGGAATGCTGAGAGGCGGAAGAACCAGTTCTTCTCCTCGACGAGCTCGGGAATGGTTCCGTGCTGCGGGCAGCGTCCGTCGACGAGGTCCGACTCGTTGTAGAAGGCTTCGCAAGCGACGCAGTAGAGACCCGAGTAGACGCCCTCGAAGATGTGGCCGGCGTCGTAAATGCTCTGAACGAACTCTTGCACCACCGTCGCATGACCTGAGTCGGTGGTCCGGATGAAGAAGTCGTTCGACGCGTTGACCAGCCCGGGAAGCTCGCGCCACACGCCGGCCATCCGATCGACGAACGCCCGCGGGTCGAGCCCCTCGCTCGCCGCCGCTTGAGCGATCTTCGATCCGTGCTCGTCGGTGCCCGTGAGGAAGAAGGTCTCCTCCCCGCGCTGGCGGTGGTGACGCGCCACGACGTCCGCAGCAATGGTCGTGTAGGCATGCCCGATGTGCGGCGTCGAGTTCACGTAGTAGATCGGCGTCGTGATGTAGAAGGTCATCAGGGGCATGATAGGCAGGGCGTTCTCCCTTCCCGGAAGGCCCGGAACGCGGCCGCACCGCCGACGGTCCCCGGTCCGGCGGGGCTGCACGACCTGCCGTTCGTGCTCGTGTCACACGACGCTCGTCCACCTCGACGCCGTCCCGACGCACGCCGGCCGACGAGCTCAGACCGCGGGTCGTCGCGGTCGGTTCGACCCCGCCATCTCCTCTATGCCGCGCGAGCGAGCTCGTCGGCCGACTCGAGCCGTAGAGCCGCCCGGGCCGCGGCGCACGCGCTCCGGACTGCCGCGCACGGACAGCCCGCTGCCCGGTTCGGGTGGCACATGAGGCGGCTGAGCCGGTAAAGCATGACCCGGTCGCCGCCAAAGGGCCAGCAGCGCGAGGACCACAAGGCTGGCGACGACGGAGAGCTCCAGCTCCAGCCCTCCCCCCGGGTCTCCCGCGGACGCAATGTCGGGCACGGCAACCGCCGCGAGCGCCGACCGCGCGTGCCCTGCCTGCGCGGCGCGCCCGTCCCCCGCAGCGGCGACCCGGCTCGCGCGATCGCCGTCGTGTGAGCGCCCCCGGTCGCGGCCACGGTGGGCATCCGTCCCGGGCGAGCGTGGGTTTCCGCCGGCCGCAGCTCCCTCAGCCCGGCCCCTGCCTGCGGACGGCCCGAGCGCGGCGACGCTGGTAGCTGCCGGCTGACCATCGGTATTGACGGTTTGTGGCGTGGCTGCGGCCGCGGTCGGGCTGCCATCCGCGGCGCCGGGCTGTTGATGCGCTTCGGCAACCGGCGGCGGTGCGGGCGCGTCCGAAACCGCTGGAGCAGCCGCCGTGACGGTCACCGGAGGCTCGACCTCGCCCGAGTGCCCGTGCCCTGTCGTCGGCTGCGCTGCCGGAGGAGGCGGCACGGCCGCCGGGGATGCCGTGACGGGTTGGGGCGTCGACGGAGAGGCGGACACGTCGACCGGCTCGAGCGGTGTCTCGGACGGATCGAGCTCGGCGCCGGTCGGCCCCGGCTGAGCCTCGACCTGATCGCCCGGCGTCTCGGGTGCTGCGACGGCTTCGCTTGCGGGCGACCCGGTCGGCTCCATCTCGGGCTCCTCGATTCCGGGCTCCGTCGCCGGGCTCTCCACCTTCGGCGGCAGAAAGGCGAGCGGGTCGAGGTAGCCATGCGGGTCGGCGGCAAGCCGAACCCCGAGATGGACGTACGGCTCCGCGTGCTCGATGTCGCCGCTCTGTCCGACGGTGGCGACCGCCTGGCCCTCGAGAACGGAGCCTCCACGTGCGACTGTCGTAGACCCGAGGTGCAGCAACGTCACGGCGAAGCCGTCCGGCGTCTCGATCGTGACCGTTCGGCCGCCTCCCGGCACCGTGCCGGCGAACGTGACGGTACCCGCGGCCGGCGCGTGCACGGGCATGCCGCTCGCGCCACGGATGTCGATACCCCGATGCTGATCGGCTGCGTACGGGTCGTCTCCGAGCTGGAACTGATGCAACACCGGCCCACCGACGGGCCAGGTCCAGGCGGTGGCGGGCGCTGCCCCGACCAGGAACGCGACGAGGACCGGGAGCAGAACGAGGTACCTGTTCATCGCTCCCCTCCGTTGTCTTTGTTGAGAACACAGCGAGCGTAGCAGAGCCGCCCTCTGTTGTCAATAGAGACTACAGGGAGCCTGCGTAGAGGCGGTTCGCCGGCACGCCGGTGAGCTTGCTCACGATCCGCGCCGCCCGCCGGCGGCTGACGTTCTCGGCCAGAAGCTCGGCCATGGCCCGGGCCGCGGCTTCCTCCCCGGCCGCCACCGCCGTAACTGGGGCCGCACCGATCACGAGGGTGATCTCTCCCTTCGGCGGCTGCTGGAAGCGGGCTGCGAGCGCAGCCGCCGGCCCGCGAACGACCTCTTCGAAGCGCTTGGTCAGCTCACGGCATACGGCGACGGGTCGCTCCGGCTGGGCCGCGGCGAGGCTCGCGAGTGTCGCCGGAAGCCGGCGTGGGGACTCGAAGGCAACCACGGGCCACGGCCAGGCTGCGAGCTCGCTCCAGAGCAGGCCGAGCTGCTTCTCCCCGCGGGGCAGGAACCCCAGGGACATGTACCGGTCGCCCGCGAGCCCGCTCGCGACCAGGGCTGTCTCGACGGCCGACGCACCGGGCAGCACGCTCACCTCGAGCCCGCGCTCGAGCGCCGCCCGGATCAGCCTCGTCCCCGGGTCGTTGACTCCCGGCAGGCCGGCGTCGCTCACCAGCGCGATGCGCCTGCCCTCCTCGAGCAGCGGCAGGATCTCGGCGGTTCGGCGCGCCTCGCTGTGACGCTCGTAGCTCGTAAGCCGGCCCGCGATGCCGTGGCGCGCGAGCAGAATCCGTGTCCGCCTGGTGTCCTCGCAGAGGACGAGCTCGGCCTCACGCAGCTCGCGGAGGACGCGCAGCGTCACGTCTTCCAGGTTTCCGATCGGTGTCGCGCACACGAGCAGGGGCACCAGCTTGACCTCGGCCTCGGCGTTTCGGAACACCGTGGCAGGAGAGGATGACGTCACGCCTCGGCACCCCGGCGCAGCACGAACCTTCACCGGCGGGATGCCGCCTGGCCGGCGGCTACCCTAGTCCTCGTGGCCGGGAAGGGAAAGCCGTACCGCGTCTATCGGACGCCCCGGCGCGTTCGAGGTGGCACCGAGCCGCTTCTGCCGCGCGACGGGAACGGTCGTCCGCCCACTGTTCCCGCCACGCCGCCGCCGCCGAAGCCTCCGTGGGACGACCTGCCCGGGATCGAGCCGGCGCCCGAGCCGCCGAGGCCGCCCGAGCGCGCTCCGCGCCGAGAGCGCCCACGACGCCGTAGGGCTCGGCGCGTGACGTTCTGGGTCGGGCTCATCATCCTGTCGTTGGTGCTCGTCGTCGTGGGATGGGGTGCCTTCGGCTACTTCGCGTTCCGTGGCGGCGTCGAGGAGGCGAACGAGCGCCTCCCGAACGATGCGCGCGCGGCGCTCTCGACACCATCCGGGTCGCTGCTGACGACGCCGACGAACACGCTTCTGATCGGCGCGGATTCGGGCGGCGCCCGCGGTGAGAAGGGGCGCGCCGACGCGATCGTCGTCGTTCGCACCGATCCCGATGCACACCGGATCGCCTATCTCTCGATTCCCCGGGACTTGCGGGTCGACCTCGGCGAATACGGCACCGACAAGATCAACGCGGCGTACGCGTTCGGCGGAGCGGCCCTCACCGTGGAAGCGGTGCAAGATCTCACCGGGCTCCCGATCAACCACGTGGCCGTCGTCGACTTCGACTCCTTCCCGACGCTCATCGACGAATTGGGGGGAGTGACGATCAACGTTCCCAGGACCATCGTCTCGAACCGCTTCGACTGTCCGTTCGACTCTCGCTCCGAGTGCGAGCAATGGGAAGGCTGGCGCTTCGAGAAAGGGGAGCGGACGATGAACGGCCGGCGCGCGCTCGTCTACGCGCGGGTCCGCGAGAACACGCTCAACGAGAGCGAGAACGATCTGACGCGTGGCGGGCGGCAACAGCAGGTCGTGCAGGCGATCGCCAACGAGGTCGTGAGCCTCGGCGGGTTTCTTCGGCTCCCGTTCATCGGCGGCGACGTCGTCCGGCCGATCGCGACGGATCTCTCGGCGTCGGAGCTACTCGAGCTCGGCTGGGTGAAGTTCCGCGCGGCCGACGACGCGACGCTTCGCTGCCGCCTCGGCGGAATTCCCACCACCATCGACGGTGTCCAGTACATCGTCGGCTCGGAGGAGAACAACGCCGTGGTGGCGATGGTGACGGGCGAGTCGGCCCCGCAGCCGCCGCCGCCGGACCAGGGCCTCTTCGCGCCAGGCTGCGTCGTCGGCTGAGATCAGATGCGGGCCGGATGAGATCCGGCCCCTACGAAGGGTCCGCGACGCGGGCCGGATGAGATCCGGCCCCTACTCGGCCGGTGCGCTGGACTTCTTCTCCGGGCCCGCAGTGTCGGACTTGGGCTCCGTCGTCTTGGTCTCGGTGCCGCCGCCCTCTTCCTTCGCGCCGTCCTTCTTCTTCGTGCCCTTGCCGTAGTCCGTCGAGTAGAAGCCCGACCCCTTGAAGTGGACGGCGGGAGCGGAGAGCACCCGCTCGACCGGCGCCGCTCCGCAGACCTCGCAGGCGTCCGGCCGGGGATCGCTCATCCGCTGGAAGAGCTCGAAGGTGTGGCCGTCAGGGCAGCGGTACTCGTAGGTCGGCATGTCTCAGAGGGTACGTTCGTGGCAATGCTAGCACGGGCCTCGGCGGGCTCTGGCACTCTCCCCCGGCAAGTGCCAGACTCGGCCGGCGGGTATTCTCAAAGCCGTGCAGCAGCCGATGTCGCGGCGGTGGTTCCGGCTGGGCGTCGGCGCTACGACGGCCGCCGTGGCCGCATTCCTGCTCGCCAGGCTGCATGCCTGGCCACCGCACGAAGACGAGACGCTGGCGCTATTCGTGGGCTCGAAGCCCCTCGACGAGATGCTGGACGTCGTCTTGCAGCAGCGCGGCGGCGCCCCGCTCCACTTCCTGCTCGTCCACCTCGCCACGCTCGGCTCCCCGACGCTTACAGCGGTGCGCCTGATCTCGGTGGTGTTCACGATCGCGAGCATCCCGGCCGTGGCGGCCCTCCTCTCACGCCTGGGCGGTCGCAGGGTCGGGTTGATCGCGACGGTGTTGCTCGCCGCCAGCTGGGTCACGCTCTTCCACGGCATCTACGGGCGCATGTACGGCCTCTTCGCGTTCGCGAGCGCCATGTCGTTCCTCGCATTGCTGCGAGCGCTCGATCGGCGCCGGCCGCTCGACTGGGGGTTGTGGGCGCTCGCCGTCCTCGCGACGCTCGCCTCTCACCAGTACGGCGCCTTCGTCCTCGCCAGCCAGGTCGCCTATGCCGCCGTCGTCTGGCGGCGCGGGCGCTATCCGCTCGTCGCGCCGCTCGTCGCGCTGTCGGCGGTCGTCGCGACCGCCGTACCGCTCTGGCGCTCGAACCTCGTGCTCGCATCGCGCTTCGACGTCGACATCGGTCAGAGCGGGACGCGGCTGGGAGGGCCGTATCCGGTGCTCGAGTACCTGCGCAGCGCCCTCGGGGACTTCGTCGCGGGCTGGCTCGCCTGCTTCGTCGTCGTGTGCGCGCTCGCCGTGGTCGGACTGGTGACGCTGATCCGCGAGCGACCGTCCTCCGCGCTGCTGACCGGGCTTGCGATCGGCGTCCCCGTGATCGGGCTGATGCTCGCGCTCGGTGCCAGCGCGGGGGCTCCCGAGACAAGGCACCTGATCTTCGTCTTGCCGTTCTTCGCGCTCCTGCTCGCAGTCGGGGTCGATCACCTCGCCGGGCTGGTCGGTGCGCGCGCGGGCCCGGTCCTCGCGCTCCTGGTCGTCGCTCTGGTGGGCGTCGAGGTGGCGTGGGGCTACACGACGACACCGACGCTCTACGCCGGCGAGCCGGAGCGGCGAGAGCAGGCGCGCGAGGCGGCGTCGACCTGGCTCGCGGCCACACTTCGGCGCGACGACGTGCTCTTCGGCTACGACCCCCTCTTCCTCGGAGCGCGTGAGGACGGCGGAGCTGTCGGCGACATCGTCGTGCCGCGGGCCGACGCGCAGCTCGCCGTGCAAGCGCTCACGGACGCGCCCAAGCCGCTCGGTCACGCGGTCTGGGTCCTTGACGCGAGCGAGGGGAACGACATCCAGGGCGGGCTCACGTCACGCCTCGAGATCGAGAGCCGGTCCCCGGGAAGGGGCTTCGAGTCCCGGGCGTTCGGCCCCTTCCTGGTCATCCGCACGACCGCGCCCGTTGGCTCTCCGGAGGCCTACCTGCGCGCGACCGTCCAGGTGCAGCAGCTAGGCCAAGAGCTCGGCATCGAGACGGCGAGCCTCAACTACCGGACGGCCGCCCTGGCGCTCGCGGCGCTCGCCGACGGCGAGAGCCCCCTCGCGGTTGGGCCCTGAGCGGCGCCGGCCGCCGACGGACGCTCAGCCGCGGGCCTGGACGAGCTTGCCGCCGAGCTCGACGAGCGTCTGGAGCTCCCGGTCGTCGGGCCCGAGGGGCGCGATGTAGACGTTGCCGATGCGCCGCACGCCGAAGTCGGGCCGGAGCGTCCCGAGCCAGGCCCACGCGCGGTCGCCCTGGACGATGAGGAACGCGCGGCGTCGCTCCGCCTGGAGATCGACGACCTCGAGGAACGGCCGTCCCGGCAGATACCAGCCGATCGGCGACCGGAACCCGTAGAAGTCGGCGAGGAGGACGATGACGTCCTCGCGCTGCCAGCCCTCCTCGACGAGCACCTGGGCGTAGCGGTCTGCCGGCGGGGCCACCGGCGGCGCTTCGAGCGTGGCGGCGACCGCAAGGCCGATCGCGGTCGCTGCGCCCGCGAGCGCGAGCGGGCGAGGCAGCGCGGCCAGGAGCGCCGCGACGGCAATCATGGCGAAGGGCGCAACGGGTAGGAGGTTCCTCGTATTGAAGATGTCGGGCCCGGCTGCCCAGATGACGTACGCCGCGGCGACCGGCACGACCGTCAGGAGCGCGTAGAGTCGCCCCTCGTCCCCACGACGCCAGAGGCAGACCGCGCCGGCGACGACCGGCACCAGGACGGCAAGCCAGGCCACTTGCCTGCCGCCGAACGACGTCGGCTCGCTCGAGTAGAGCGGCCCCCCGGGATCGAAGATCGTTCCGTACAGGTACAGGCCCTTGAGCGGATCGAAGTCGTCGATCCACCCGAAGCGCTCGGCGGAGTACTGCTCGGCGAGGACGCCGGCCCACGGAGCGATCCCGGCAAGGCCGACGACCGCCGCGCCGCCGACCCACAGACGGATCGCCCTCGGCAGGCGCGGGGACACGGCCAGCCAGACGAGAGCTGCGAGCACGGGCAGCACGAACAGGTAGTGGGTGAGAATGCCGACCGCGACGCACAGCGCAACGGCCACGAGCCGCAGCGGGCGAGGGCGGACGGCAGCGTCGTGCACGAGCACGCCGAAGAGCAGCGCCAGCAGGCCGTACAGGGCGTACGCGCGGAGCTCGGCCCCGTGCGAGACGAACTGCCAGCCGACTGCCGCGAGGAGGCCCGCGACGGTCGCCGCCCAGAGAGGAAGCAGCCGGCGGGCAACGACGACGATCAGCGCGGCGAGCACGGCGGAGAGGACGACGGACGCGATGCGCAGCCCTTCCAGCGAGATCCCCGCTCGGTGCCCCGCCCAGGCGAGCGCGTACCAGGCCGGCGGAGTCGACTCGGTGAGCCTGACCTGCGCCAGCATGTCGCCGAAGGACGGCTGGATGACAACGCGCGCCGACGCGACCTCGTCCTGCCAGAACGGGTCGGACAGAGCGCTCGGGAGCCGCATCGCGATGGCGACGACGACGACGAGCAGGATTGCCCCGACGAGCCGGTAGGCCAGGACGCGATCGCTCGCCACCGGGTGGCCGCGCCGCATGGCTACTCCGGTCGAGGTCGGCCGGGAGGACGGCGGACGCGTCCGCAGCAGAGGGATACGTGCGCGACTGAGGAGGTGGCATCGGCCGGCTCAGCGCGGCCGGGAGCCGCCGCGTTCCATGGGGTCGGCGCTCGAGAACCGCTCGTGGAAACCGGCGGGCACGTCGCTCGATCCTAGCGAGCCGGGCATCATCCAGGCCGTGGAGCTGTCCCGGAAGGAGACCGCCGCCGGCCTCGCCGGAAGCACCGACGTCGACGGTGAGCCCCGCGGAAACCTGCCCGAGCGCCGGCCCGCTCGGGACGGCTGGAGCAGGCGCGGGGCGCTGCTGCTCGCGGCCGGGTACCTGGCGGCGATGGTGATCGCGACGGCACCGGCGATCGCGTCGTTCAGCTCCGAGTTCATGGTTGCCGAGCCGGAGGCGCGGCCGGGCCTCGGGGAGGCGGCGGCAGGCGATCACCTTCAGGCGGCGTACTGGCTGTGGCTTCCGGGCCACCAGCTCGAGCACGGCGGTGCGCCGTGGCGCGACCCCTACAGCTTCCAGCCCATCGCCCCGCCGCAGCTGAACCCGGCGGGGTGGCCGTTCGCGCTCGCCTTCTGGCCCCTCGAGGCCGCCCTCGGCCCGGTGCTCGCGTGGAACCTGCTCCTGCTCCTGGCCGGCGTGGGCGGCGGCCTCGCGACCGCAGCCTGGCTCCGCCGCCTGGGCCTGTCCCCCGAGGCGGCCGCCCTCGGCGGGCTGGCCTTCGCGATCGCGCCCTACCGGCTCATGCAGAGCGGCAGCCATCTTCTCGGCCTCGTGGCCGTGCTGCTCCCGGTCGCGCTCTGGGCCTATGAGCGCTGCCGCAGCGCCCGTTCGGGACGTGAGCGCGTCGCGTTCGGGATGCTGTGCGCGCTCGCGATCGTCTCCATCCCGTTGTCCGGCCAGGTTCATCTCGCCCTCGGAGCGGTTCCGTTCCTGGCCGCTTACGCGGTGGTCCGCTCCCGTGGGCCCGCGCTGGCGTGGGCGGCAGCAGGCGTGGCGGCGGCGATCGCCGTCGGCCTGCTCATGCGCGAGACGGTGATCGAGGAGTCTGCCGCCGGAGCCGGACGGTCGCTCGCCGAGGTGGACTATTACTCCGCGGAAGGCCTGGATCTCCTGAGCCGGTCCCCGAGGCGCGGCCTCGAGCACTTCGCATACCTCGGCTGGCTCGTGCCGCTGCTGGGCGTTGCGGGCGTCGCCGTGCTCGTTCGCCGCCGCAAGGTCTGGCTCGCAGCGGTTCTCGCCGTGGGCGTGCTCGTGCCGGTGCTCCTCGCCCTCGGCACGAACTTCCCGCTCTACGAGCCTCTTCGCGACGTCTTCCCTCCGCTTCGGTTCCCCAGGGTGCCGGGCCGCTTGCTGCCCATCGCCACGCTCGCCCTGGCCGCGCTCGCCGCCGTAGCGGTTGCCGCCGCGACCGGCAGGTTGGCGCACCGCCGTCGCACGGTCGTGGCCCTCGTGGCGCTCCTCGTGGCCGCCGACCTGCTCGTGTTCCCGCTGCGGAACGCTCGTGCCGACCCCGACAACGCGGCCTATGCGGCCGTCGCAGCGGCGCCCGAGGGCCGGATCCTCGAGCTACCGGTGCTGCCGCGCGGGCTCGGCCACTTCGGCAGCGTCTACCTCTACTACGCGCTGCAGGCCCCGCGCGAGCGGCCGACCGGCTACTCGACACTCGCCCCCGACACGGTGCACGACTTCACGCAGCGCTACCGGGGCCTCAACTGTGGCCGCTGGCGGGAGGGCGACGCAGCCGGGCTCGAGCAGCTCGGTGTGACGCGGCTCGTCTTCCACAGCGGCGTCTTCGGGCAGGCGGGCCTGCCCGGTGCGTGGTTCGCGTGGCAGGGTCTGCAGCGTCAAGGCCTCCGGGCGGAGGCAGGCCGGGGCGCCGTCTGGGTATTCGGGCGCTCGAACGCCGCGCCGGGGAGGCCGCCGCCGGTGCCCGAGCCCGATCGCGGCCGGCCGGTGTACTGCGACGGCTGGCTCGGACATGGCACGGCGGGCGGGGACGCACTGCTGTGGGTCTGGGGGTCGGAGGCTGCGCTCGAGCTCGACGCCGTGACGCCCGGCTCCGTGACGATCTCGGTCGACGGCGAGCCGAGAGGCAGCGTCGAGGTGCCCTCCGACACGGTCGCGCTCGAGCTCGGCGCGCCCGGCTGGCATCTCATCGAGCTCGTGGACGCCGCGCCTGGCATCCGCGCAGAGATCGCGACGAGCCCGTAGCGCGGCCCGAAGAGCGGGTGCCTGGCGGCTCAGAGACGCTCGAGGAAGCCGCGCATGCGGTCGAGCGCCAGCTCGAGGTTCTCGACGGAGTTCGCGTAGGACAGGCGCAGGTTCGGCTCGCCCACGCGCCCGAAGGCGGAGCCGGCGAGCACGGCCACGCCGGCCTCCTCCAGGAGCCGAGCCGCCAGGTCATCGGCAGGGATGGGAACGCCCGACACGTTCGGGAATGCGTAGAAGGCGCCCTTCGGTGTCCGGCTGGACACGCCCGGCAGCGAGTTCAGACCGGCGACGACGACGTCCCGGCGGCGACGGAACTCCGCGACCATGTCGTCCACCGCGTCGTGTGGCCCGGTCAGAGCCGCCACGCCGGCGAGCTGGACGAACGGCGGCACGCACGACGTCGAGTTGACGAAGAAGCGCACGAGCGGCTCGACGAGCGCGTCGGGGACCGCCGCGAAGCCGCAGCGCCAGCCTGTCATCGCGTACGTCTTCGAGAGCCCGTCGAGGAGAATCGTCCGCTCGAGCATTCCGGGAAGAGAGGCGATCGAGGCGAACTCACCCTCGTAGAGGATCCGCCAGTAGACCTCGTCCGACAGCACCCAGGCGCCGGTGCTGGAGATCAGCCTGGCCGCCTCGACGAGATCCTCCGCCGGCACGACTCCCCCAGTCGGGTTCTGCGGCGAGTTGAGAATGACGAGCTTCGTTCGCGGCGACAGCCGCTCGGCGAGATCGGCGACCGCGAAGGAGAAGTCGCGCTCCTCGACCAGCGGAAGCGGAACCGGGGTCGCGCCGATCCAGCGGATGGCGGACTCGTAGATCGGGAAGCCCGGATCGGGATAGATCACCTCGTCGCCGGGATTGGCGACGGCCAGGATCGTGAAGAAGAGGAACGGCTTGGCCCCGTTCGCGACGAGCACGTTCTCCGGACGAACGGTGACGCCACGCGTGTGCGTGAGATGCTCCGCGATCGCCTCCCGGAACTCGACGATGCCGGCGCTCGGGCAGTAGTGCGTCTGACCAGCGCGCATCGCCTCGTACGCCGCCTCGACGACATGCGGTGGGGTGTCGAAGTCGGGCTCGCCGATCTCGAGGTGCACCACGTCCCTGCCCTCGCGCTCGAGCTCCCGAGCCCGCGCGAGCACCGAGAACGCCGTCTCCGTCCCGAGCCGCCCGAGGCTGTCGGCGAGGCCCGGTGTGGTCGTCGCGCTCACGGCCGCGCCAGCATACCGCTGCTCCTACCATCCACCGTGATGCAGCTCGACGGCCTGGTGGCCACGCTCGACGACTACTTCCGGACGCGCGACGTCCGTGGCGACGACTGGTCGAGCGAGTTCGACCTCCTCTACCCCGAGCCGTACTGGCGCGACTACGCGGAGCCGGACTACGAGGGGCGCTGGAACGGGCTCATGGTTCGCGGCGACGAGGACGTGCGACAGGCTGTGACCTGCGTCTTTCCGAGCGACCGTATCGTCTCCTTGCTCCAGCCCGCGACGCTGCTCTTCACCGAGCATCCGGTCGACCTCGAGGACGAGCCGGGCTTCCTGCCGCTGGCTCCGGCCAGCTTCGAGGCCATGCGCCAGCGCGGCGTGAGCCTCTACCACGTCCACGCTCCGCTCGACATGCACCCCGAGGTCTCCCCCTCGCGCCTCTGTGCCCGCGGACTGGACCTGGTCCACCTCGAGGAGTACTTTCCCATCGCCGAAGGGATTCCCGGCGGGGCCGCCGTCATCGGAGACTCCTCCGAGAGCGTCGAGCGCCTCGCCGCCCGTCTCGCCGGCTTCCTCGGCCCCGAGATCCCGGTTCAGTCGTCGCACGCCCACGCGAGGCCGCGGGCCGCGTCGCCGTCGTCGCCGGCGGCGGCGCCGACGCCGAGATGCTGGCCGCCTCTCTCGACCGCGGCTGCCAGACGTACGTGACCGGCAACGCCGTCACCCGCTGCAGGCTCGACTTCGTCCAGGAGGGTGTCAGCGCCTTCCTCGAGCTGGCGCGCTCGGAGGACGTGGCGGTGATCGACGCGACGCACTACGGAACCGAGAAGCCGCCTCAGCTCGCCATGGTCGAGTGGTTCCGGGCCCGCGGCCTGCAGGCAGAGTTCCTTCCCGACGGCCCCAAGTAGGGGCCGGATCTCATCCGGCCCAGGTCTGTAGGGGCCGGATATATCCGGCCCGGGTCGTAGCGGCCGGTCCCCGACCGGCCCGGGTCGTAGGGGCCGGATCTCATCCGGCCCCGGTTGGATCGTCACCGGAGGCCGGCTCGCCCATTCCCGCCTGCCTGATCTGCCGGCGCCGCAGCCACCGCACGCCTTCCACCAGGCCCGTGACGACGAAGGCGATCGCCAGCGCGAGCAGGATCCCCTTGATGGGGCTTTCCTCGAACGCCTCGCCGCCGATGTAGCCGATCAGGCCCGCGTAGGAGGCCCACAGGACGCCTGCGATGATGTCGTAGGCGAGGAAGCGCCGGTACGGGTACTCGAGCACGCCGGCGCCGAACGTGATCGCCGAGCGTCCGCCGGGGATGAACCGGCCGACGAAGATCAACATGCCTCCTCGATCTCGAAGCCCTCGCTCCGCGCGGTCGAGGTGTCGCCGCTTGTCGCCGCTGAAGAGGCGATTCTGCACCGGCTCTTTCAACCAGCGCCCGAGCCAATAGGCAGTGTTGTCCCCTAGGATGGCGCCGGCGGCGGAGACGACGATGATGATTCCGAGGCTCAGGTCGCCGGTATTCGCGAGCACGCCCGCCGCGATGACCGCGGTCTCGGCCGGCAGCAGCGGGAACAGCACGTCGCCGAACGCAAGCCCGAAACAGAGCAGGTACGTCCAGTTCGAGCCGGCGATGGCGTCGAGGATCGAGTCGAACACGCGTCCATTGTGACCGTCGCTCCAGAGTGGCCGCCGGAACGTAAGACTGTGGATCTCCCCAGGCGCCGACGAGGAGGACGACGATGGCCCGTCACGTGATCGATCTCACCCAGCCGCTGTCCAAGGACAGCCAGCTGCATCCGTTCTTTCCAACGGTGCAGATCCTGCGCCACATGGTTCATGCCGACCGGCCCGAGGGACAGCCCTCGTTCGACGCCGAGATGATCATCACGTCGAATCACGCCGCCACCCACGTCGACGCGCTCGGCCACTTCGACCGGCGCCCCGATGCCCCGAGGATCTCGGAGATGCCGCTCGACACGTTCTGCGGCGAGGCGATCTGCGTCGACGTGCGCGAGTACCCGGCCGGGCACTGGGTGACCGTCGCCGAGCTCGAGGCGGCCCTCGAGAGCGGCGGGCTCGACGTCAGACAGGGCGACATCCTGCTCTTCTGCACCGACCACTACAACCGGACGGCGGGGACACCGGCCTTTCTCGACGGGTTCTCGGGCGTCGAGGCGGAGTGCGTGCACTGGATGAAGGAGAAGGGCGTCAAGATCTTCGGTGTCGAGACGATCTCACCCGACCTCGTCTACCTGACCGACGAGTACCCGACGCACCGCGCCTGCGCGGAGACGGGGATCACGCACTACGAGAACCTCAACAACCTCAAGGACGTGGTCAACCGGAGGTTCGACTTCTACGCGTTCCCGCTCCGGCTCGTGCCGGCCGCCGGATCTCCCGTGCGGGCGGTCGGGATCCTCGAGGACTGAGCCGAGACCGAACGAACGTCGGCGTGCGCGACGGCGAGAGGGTCCTGGCCGAGGCGGCGGAGGCCTATCGGGTCGCGCTCGGCGACCGGCTGCTCGCCGCCTACGCGCTGGGGAGCCTGGCACACGGCGGTTTCAGCGAGCTCGTCAGCGACGTCGACCTCGGCCTGATCGTCAGCGACCCGCCTCCACCTGCGGACGATTCCACGATCGAGCTGATCGCGGCCGCGGAGAAGAGCAAGGGCTCGGTGCTCCACGAGCGGCTGTCGGTCTTCTGGGGCACGCCGGCGACGCTTCGCGGAGAACTGGACGGCGGTCGCTTCCCGGCGCTCGATCGCCTGGACCTGATCGAGAACGGTCGCCTGCTCGCCGGCGCCGACGACGCGCGTGCCGGACTGCCACGCCCGGGCTTGCGGGAGCTCGTCGTGACCGGCGCCGAGTTCGCGCTCGACTATCTGGCCGGCAACCCACGAGCCGCCGAAGGGCCGGATCGAGGCTCGACCTCGCCCCGGCACGCACGGGAGGACGCGATCGGGGAGATCCGCTGCCCCGAGCTGCTGGTTGCCCACGGGGCTCGTCGCCTGACCAAGCTGGTGCTCTTCCCGGTTCGCTTCCTCTACACGGCGGCGACAGGCCAGGTCGGCACCAACGACGCCGCGGCCGCCAGGTACCTCAGCATGGGAGGAGCACCGGGCACTCCCCTGGTCGCTGCGGCGCTGGCCTGGCGAACGTCACCGCCAGTCGACGACGCTGCCGCGGCCGCGCTCCTCCGCGAGCAGATGGTGCCGCTCTACCTCCACTACATCGCCGACCACGTCGCACGCCTGGACTCGCTGGGCGATGCCGAGCTCGCCGAGGCGTTCCGGGATTGGCGCCGCCGTCTCGAACGCTGACCGAACTCGGCTGCAATCTCGCCGACGGGCCCACACCCGGGAAACGGTGGATCGAGGCTGAGAGCTCGCTCCGGCTCAGCCGGACGGGCCGGCCGCATAGCCGCAGGTCCACTGCATCCAGCCTCTCCTGCGAGACGATCCGGGCCCCGGCGAGGGCGTTCGCTACCGGATCGAAGCGGGAGAAGGCCGCGAACGGTGTCCTGTCCCAGGTCGACAGGAGGAACTGGAGCAGACCCGCAGCACCGCTCGAGCCGTTGTACGCGTCCGGCGCGAACGTGCCACCCGTCTCGCACCGAGCCACCTCCCGCAGCTCGCGGTACGGGACGTCATACGCTGCAGCCGCAAGTCGCAGCGCGTAGCCGGCCTCCGCCCTCTCGCGCTTCGCCAGCCGTCGTTCGAGGGCGGCGTTGCGGCGCAGGGCCTTGCGGTACTCCCAGTGCCAGTGCTCCGCGCCGTAGCCGTTGACACGGACGACGCCGATGCCGACGTTACGGTGCGGCTCGGCAGCGGCCGGAGCCGCGACGAGCCCGAAGCCGATCGCCACGCCGGCAAGGATCGCCAGATGCTGGGGCCGCAGCACAAATCCTGCGCTACCCACGAGCCCAGCCCGGGAAACACGGCCTGCCGCTTACACCGCCTCGGCCGCAAGTGCCTCGACAGCCTGCTCGAAGCAGGCGAGCGGCGGTGAGGTGAGGCCGAAGCCGACCATCCCGCGACCCCGCTCGGGATGGACCATGACGATGTCGATGACGGGCCTGATGCCGGTCTCGACGACCCTGCGCGCGTCGACACCGAGGGGAGCGCCGCCGTTCCCGGCCACGGGGACGCGCAACGCCGGGTGCTCACCGAGCGCTATCTTCAGCGCATCGTCGCGAATCTGGCGTGCGCGAGGCTCGTCGACGCCCAGCACCGGCCAGAGCGCCGGCGCGGCCGGGAGTACCGACGCCCCCAGCCCGAAGCACTCGACCAGCAGCGAGTCGCCGCAGCCGGGCCCGGCGTCTTCTGCCGTGAACCCTGGAAGGAGGACTCCGGTCGGCACCTCGGCCGGGGCCGTGAACCAGCGGCCCGGCAACCCCGCGACCTGGATGCCGCACTCGCGGCCGTTCGCGCCGCAGGCCGTGACGACGCTCGCGCCGGCGATGCCCTCGGCCGCCATCAGCGCCAGCCTCGAGACGGCGAGCGAGCACGGGACGAAGAACTGCGGGTTTGCCGCCATGAGCTCGAAGGCACGCTCCTGGAGCGCCGCCTCGACACCGGCGCGGGTGAATCCTCGCGCGAGCTGCTCGGCGAGCATCGACGTCGCCGCCGCGTTGCGGTTGTGCAGCTCGTCGCCGCGCCGAAGCGCCTCGGCCATGAGCGGCAGCAGGTCGATGCCCTCGAGCGCCCGAATCGAGGCGTCGAGCGCCGGACCGAGCTCGTCGCGGAACCACGCGAGCCGCGCCCCGACCTCCTCGTCCCACATGCCGAGCACGAGCGTGCGGCCGAAGCCCTCCATCAGGAAGTGGAACGAGCGGGCGCCGGAGCGGGCGTCCTCGACGACCATCACCGGCAGCGACGCGCTGATCGAGCCGACGCCGCCTGCCATGGCGCCGTGATCCTGCGCAGCCCCGAGCCGGATCTCCCCTGACTCGAGCCGCCGCTTCGCCTCGGCCTCCGACGCGGCGAGGCCCTCGAAGAGCGCCGCGCCGACGAGCCCTCCCTGGAGCAGCTCGCATGCCTCGGAGAACGGTGTAGGGGGCGCCGCGTGGAGGATCAGGTCGCCGGTAAGCCCGGGAACGACCTCACCGGCCGGCCGCACGCCGACCAGCCGGGGCTCGCACGCGAGCACGCGCTCGAGCGCGACGCCGTTCGGCATCCCGTCGCTAGTGCTCATGGCGGTCGGGCAGCCCGAACCGCCGCGCGGTGCCCTCCTCGAAGTCGAACTGGATGAAGACCGCCGGATCCTCGCCCACGACCCACGCGTCGTGACCGGCGGCGATGGCCGCGAACGCCGGTGCCTCGAGCTCGTACGAGCAGCCGTCCTCGTAGACGCCCTCGAGCCTGCCCTGGGCGAGGAAGCCGACATGGGTGTGCATGCAGTACTCGGTTCCCGCCACGGGCTTCATGTGCGTCGACCACCTGTATCCCACCGGATAGACGAGCCGTTTCATGCGGCCTCCGCCGACCTTGGCGACGTCGACCTCGAGACCGGCGACGCTGTGGTGGTCGGCGCCGGCAATCGGCGAGAGAACTGGATGCATTCCTACACCTCCCTCGTCTTGCCGTCGGCGCCGACGAGCGAGAAGAACTTCTCGTCCTGCACGAGCGGCGGATCCGGGAACGCCACCTTCGAGTGCTTGAGCCCGAGCTGGACGAGCGTCTCGACGAGCTTGATGCCGACCGGGCCCGGGTTGATCACCGGACACGGGAGGTTTGCCGCCATGTAGTCGCCGGCCTGGTGCATGGTCGTCGAGCCGAGCAGGATGACGTCCGCGCCGTCCTGCTCGATCGCCGCGCGGGCCTCGCCGGTCAGCTTCTCGAACATCTCCTCCTCCTTGCCGGTGAAGAGCTGCTCGACGTCGGGCGGGATGTTCACCGCTCGGATCGATGCGCATTTCTCCCAGAGGTGGTAGGTGTCGAGGTTCTTCTCGTAGAGGTGGCGCCACCTGTCCCACATCGTGACGATCGAGAACCGCTTGCCGAGCATGATCGCGACCGCGTACGAGATCAGCCCGGGGCCGATGGCGAGGATGTTGAGCCGTGAGCGGATCGCGTAGAGCCCCGAGTCCGAGACGGTGTCCATGATCACCGCGTCGTAACCTTCCTCCTCGGCCCGGAACGCGGCCTCTGCGATGTACATGTCGAACAGCATCGACTCGTAGTAGTCGGTGACGATCGTGGGGCTGTTCCGGACGGAGACGCACTCGACGTCCGTGTCGGGGCCCAGGATCTCCCTCGGCACCTGCGCCGCCCGGTTGGCGAGCCCCTCGTCGTCGAACGGGAAGGGGATGATGAACTTGATCCGCACGCGCTGCTCCTCGTGTCAGGGTCGTCTGAACGGCGCATTCTCACACAGCAATCCGGCTCGGGTATCAGCCTGTCCCGACCCAGGCCAGCGCGCGGACGCTCAGCGGGAGCTCGTACGCGAGCTCGAGCGTCGCCCCGGTCCTGATCTCGATCCGGTCGGCCGTGGCGACCGCGAGCCACGCTCCGTCGGGCGACCACGCGACGCCGAACTGCCGCTGCCGGAGCTCTGGCGCGCCCTCCCGGCGCAAATCCGCCGCGACGAGGAGGCCGGGACCGCTGGACGTCACGAGGGCATACCTCCCCGACGGGCTCAGCTCGACGCGGGATCCGAATCCCCAGGTGACACCTCCGATCCGGTGCGCCCGGTCGAGCATCCCTCGGCGCCAGAGCTCGAGCGTCAGCCGCGGCTGGACGCTCGGGGCGTAGTCCTGAGCCTGGCTGCGGCCGGGGAATCGGGCCACGAGCACGGCGAGGACGCCGTCCTCGCCCTCGTCGTAGCCGATCACGGCGACCGCTCCATCCGGGCTCGGCGGCAGCCCTCTCTCGAGCTGCGAGAAGCCCAGGATCTCCCGTCCGTCGCGGAGCAGCGACGTCGGCAGTCGAACGTCGGGGCGCGTGAGCACGGAGCCGTCCGGGGCAAAGGCAGGCCGGCAGCCGGTGAGGGGCCGGTCGGGGCCGCCCGCGAACTCGACGACGATCGTGCGCCCGTCGTCGCCGCACTGGGCGAGTACGGCGCCGTCGTCGGCGAACACCACGGACTCCGATGACCTCGACAGCTGCCTGCCGACGGTGCCAGCGGCGATGTCCAACAGCCAGATGCCCTCCCGCTCCGGAAGCGCCGCCGCGCCGTAGCGACCTCCCGGGTCGAACCAGGCTCTGCACGCGGTGAGCGGGCCCGGCGGACCGAGCTCGAGGGTCGCCAGGTCGAGCACCCGCGGCCTGCAGGTCCCGGTGTCGAGCACCACGAGACGGCCGGGAAGCGCACCGGCCGCCGGGAACGTGCCGAGTCCCGCGTCCTCCAGCGGCTCGCTACCGTCGCTAGCCGCGGCGGCCTCGTCCCCTGCGTTCGTAGCGGTACCGGCCGGGACCTGCGAGCCGCCTCGGACGGCGCTCACCGCCGCGACCGCGACGACCGCGATCACGCCGAGCACGAGCAGCCGGGACACAAGGGCGTGACGAGGCCGGGCCACCCCCGAATGATGCCCCTACCGGGTCGCGGCCACCGCGGCGGTACCCGCCACGATCAGGGCGGCGGCGAGCCCCACCCGCGGAGTCACCGCCTCCGTCCTGCGCAGGACGATCACCGAGAGGACGACTCCCCACAACGCGTAGGTGGCGTTGAGCGGCGAGACGACCGTCACCTTCCCACGCTCGAACGCCTCGAACAGGAGGCAGTAGCCGGTACCGAACACGATGCCCGCCAAGAAGAACGGCCGCACCGTCCGCGCCGCCCGGCGGAGAGGATGCCGGCCCCGCCGCGTGACGAGCAGGTAGGCGACCATGGCGACGGTCGCGCCGAAGAAGAGGTAGACGGCAGCTGCGATCCCGGGTACGTCCCGCTCGCCGATCACCCAGCGGGCCGTCGTGTCCCGCACCGCGAAGAGGAGCACCCCCGAGAACGCCCACACCAACCCGATCGGCTGCCAGCCCGCGGGCCGGGTGGGCTCCCAGGCAAGGGTGATCGCCCCGCCGACGACGAGCAGCGCGCCGAGGAGCAGCCCGAGCCGGAGCGGCTCGTCGAGCAACAGGATCGCCGCGATCCCCGCGAGCAGCGGCGCCGCCGCCGTGATGATGATCGTCCTGGACGCGCCGATGTCCCGAATCGCGCGGACGAACAGCACCTGGGAGATGCCAGGCACGAACACTCCGATGGCGACGAACGGCCAGATCTCGCGCGGGCCCAGATCGTCGAGCTGCCCCGCCACGCCGGCCACGGCGATCGCCACGAGGAATCCGATCGCGACCGAGTGGAACGCTCCGAGCTCCGCGTCCCTGACTTCGTTGAGGCCGTGCCTCAGCGCAACCCCGAGGGCGCCGAACATGAAGCCTGCCGCGAGTGCGAGGAAGACGGCATCCACCGCCGCGGAGTGTCCTTCATGCGGCTGACCCAGCGCAGCCGGAAACCGCCTCGCGCCTAGACTTGCCGTCCGTGTCGACGCACTGGGACGCCGAGCGCTACCACCGGGTATCCGGGCCGATGGAGGAGATGGGCCTCGGCGTCCTCGATCGGCTCGACCTGTGCGGCGGCGAGACGGTGCTCGATGCCGGCTGCGGATCGGGGCGCGTCACGGCGCACCTCGTCGAGCGCCTGCCCCGGGGCCGGGTGATCGCCGTCGATCTCTCCGAGGGGATGGTCGAGGAGGCGCGGAGGACGCTTGACGGGAGAGCCGACGTGCGTCGCGCCGACCTGCTCGATCGCTCGACCTCGTCGAGCCGGTGGACGCGATCCTCTCGACGGCGACCTTCCACTGGATCCTCGACCACGACCGGCTCTTCGCGCAGCTCTTCGCCGCGCTCCGCCCCGGCGGCCGGCTGGTGGCGCAGTGCGGCGGGTACGGCAATATCGCGCGGGTCCTCGCGGCCGCCGCCGAGGTTGCCTCCCGGCCGGCGTTCGCGACGAGCTTTCACGGCTGGTCGCGCCCCTCGTACTTCGCGACCGCCGAAGAGACCGAGGCGCGGCTCGAGCGCGCCGGCTTCGCGGAGATCCGTTGCTGGCTGGCCGACAATCCGCTTCAGCCCGACGACCCGGCCGACTACCTCCAGACGATCGTGCTGCGGGACCACCTCAGCCGCCTCCCCGGCGAGCTCGAGCGGCCGTTCGTCGACGGGGTGATCGAACTGCTCGGCGAGCCGGTCGTCTTCGACTACGTGCGCCTCAACATCGACGCCGGCCGGCCCGCCTGAGCCGCCGCAACCTGCTCGTGCGCAATGGTAGGCTCGCGCGCCGCGCACAACCACCGACGGAGGTGAGGCACCGATGCTGTTCCATGTGACATGGGAGTTCATCGACCAGACCGAGGACGGAGAGCGGCGATCCCTCTCCGTGTTCCAGCAGTGGCAGCCCCCGGCCGGCGCCGACTTCCAGGGGTTCTACGGCTTCGCTGACGGCAGCGGCGGGGTGGCGCTGATCGAGGTCGACAGCGCTGCAACCCTGACGCGGACGACCGCACCGTGGACACCGTGGCTTCGCTTCGTGGTGACGCCTATCGTGCCCATCGAGGAGGCGACGGCGATCGGCGGCGAGGCGGTCGCCTTCCGCGACTCGGTCGCCTGAGCCGTCGGGCCAGAGGAGATCCGGCCCCTACAACGTCGGCGTCGCGAGCGCGACGTCGCCGAAGACGCCTGCTTCGGCGAGCTCGCGCACCCGCATCGGGCTGTAGCCGCAGTACTCGACGAGCACCTGCTCGGTGTGCTCGCCGCGAAACGGCGCCCGGGTGGGCGGCTGCGCACGAAGGTCCTGCCCGCGCTCGTCCGAGATGCGGAGCGGCGACGCGATCGTCCTGACCGTGCCGAGCGTCGGGTGCTCGTGCTCGACGATCCCGCCCCGTGCGACCGTCTGCTCCTCCTCGAGCGCTTCGAGGACGGAGTTGATCTTCGCGCTCGGGACACCCGCCGGTACGAGCAGTTCCAGCCACTCGTCCACCGTCCGCTCACGGAAGATAGCTTCGAGGAGGGGCACGAGGACATCGCGGTTCTCGTGGCGCGCCGCCATCGTCGCAAAGCGCGCGTCCTCGTTCAGCTCGGGATGGCCCGTGACCTCGCAGAGCCGTTCCCAGAACTTCTGCTTGGCCGCTGCGACGACGAACCAGCCGTCCTTCGCCTCGAAGTTCTGGAAGGGGACGATGGATGGGTGGGCGCTGCTCGGCATTCGTGGGGGCACGTAGCCGTGCGTGGCCGCCCACGGCCCGATGTACATCAGTTCGTGGAGCGCCGTCTCGAAGAGCGAGACGTCGCAGTCGCATCCCACGCCGTCGCGTCGCGCGCGCCACAGGCCCGCGAGCAGAGCTATCGTCGACGCATAGCCCCCTGAGAGGTCGACGAGCGATATGCCCGACTTCGTCGGCGGCCCGTCAGGATCCCCGGTCAACGACTGCCAGCCGGCGAGCCCCTGCATCATGTAGTCGTAGCCTCCCTCGGCCGCCCTGGGACCGGTCATGCCGAAGCCGGAGAGGGAGCAGCACACGATCCTGGGGTTGACGTCCTTCAGCGTCTCGTACGTGATGCCGAGCTTTCTCGGCTGGTCGCCGCGGAGGTTCGAGTACATGGCGTCGGACACGCGCACGAGGTCGTGCAGGACGGCCGTCGCACCCACGTGGCGGAGATCCAGCGACAGCGACTTCTTGTTGCGATTGAAGGTCTCGAAGAAGATCGCGTCCTCACCGTCCTGGAAGGGCGGCACGTAGCGGCTGACGTCGCCGCCGGAGGCCGGGTCTTCGATCTTGATGACCTCGGCCCCGAGGTCGGACAGCTGGAGCGTCCCCCACGGTCCGGCTCCGAACTGCTCGATCGCGACGACCCGGACGTCCGACAGCGGGAGCGACCTGCCTCCCGCTGCCAGGCGTCCGTCCTGCCTCGTGCCGGGCTCCGTCACGCCGGCGCTTTCTCCGTCGTGGCGGCCGCCTCGAGCATCGCGTCGAGCATGTCCAGCTTCGGCACATGCGGCTTGGGATACGTCTTGCGGCTCTGCGTCAGCCCGAGCCCGATGAAGAACTCGGCGAGCTTGTACGTCAGCGGGCCGGGATTGATGACCGGCACCGGCAGGTTCTCCCGGAGGTACGGAACGGACTGGTGCATCGTCGTCGAGCCCATGCAGATCACCTCGGCGCCGTCCTCGATGCACTGCTCGGCGGCGGCCTTCAGCTTCGGGAAGACGACCTCCTCCTTGCCGCCGAGGAGGTTCTCGACGTCCGGCGGCGTGTTGATCGACCGCACGGAGGCGCACTTGTCGGCCAGGCCGTACTCGACGAGCGCTTTCTTGTAGAGCGCCATCCACGGATCCCATTGTGTGAGGATGGAGAACTTGTTGCCGAGCATCAGGGCGGTCAGGAACGAGCAGCGACCGGGGCCGATGACGGGGATGTCGAGCACCGAGCGCAGTGCGTTCATGCCGGAATCGCTCATGGTGTCGATGCAGACGGCGTCGTAGCCTTCGTCCTGTGCGGTCTTGCCGGCGTCGAAGAGCGCCACGTCGGCGAGCACGTAGTCGTGGTAGCTGTCGAACAGCGCCGGCCCGGCCTTGACCCCGCGGTAGTCGAACTCGATGTCGGGCCCGAGCTTCACGTCCGTCAACTGGGCCTCACGGTTCGCCAGGCCACCCTCGCCGAAGGCGAACGGGACGATCACGAGCACCTTGTGCACGGCAGACCTCCTGAATGTCTGACTTGGGCCCTTCTCGGGCGGTTGTAGTGGGTCCGGGACAGCTTGTCAATCGCACAGCGCCTCGAGCGCCGCGTCCACGTCCGCCTCGGTGTTGTAGACGTGCCAGGACGTGCGCAGCCGCCCGCCGCGAACGGCCGCCATGATCCCGGCGCGCTCGAGTCGCTCCGCTGCGCCGGGGATGTCGACCGAGACTATGGCCGAGTCGCCCGGCTCGAGCCCGAGGCCTGCGCGGAAGCGATTCGCGAGCCCCACGTCGTGGTCGTGGATCGCCCTGACGCCGATCTGCTCCACCAGCTCGAGAGCCGGGACGGTGCCGACCCAGGAGTGCCACGCGGGCGACACATCGAGGCGGCGGGCACTCGTCGCCAGGCGAAGCGGCGGGCCGAAGTATGAGTCGTGCGGGTTCTCGCCCGCATACCAGCCGGCCAGGTGCGGGACGATGCCGTCGAGCCGCTCAGGGCGCACGGCCATGAAGGCCGTGCCGCGCGGCGACATCAGCCACTTGTAGGCGGCGCACGCGACCACGTCGAAGCGACTCGCGTCGAGCAGCAGCCATCCGACGCCGTGGGTCGCGTCCACCACCGTCATCGCTCCGTGAGCGCTCGCCGCCGCCTCGACGGCGTCCAGATCGACCACGGCCCCGTTCGACATCTGCACGGCGCTCGTCACAACGACGTCTGTCCTCTCGTCGACGGCATCCGCGAGCCGTTCCATAGGGACTGTCCGTACCGAGACGCCGCGGTGCTCCTGGGCGAGAAATGGGAAGAGCGCGGAGCCGAACTCGATGTCGGGAGCGACGACCCGCGTGCCGTCCGGAATCGAGGCGGCGATCAGCCCGATGAGGCCAGAGACGGTGGAGCTCACCGCCACGGAGGAGGCGTCCACGCTGACGAGCCGCGCCCATGTCGCACGCGCGCGGTCGGTCGTGTCGTTCCAGTCCTCCCAGTTCGCGCGGCCGCCGCGCCAGTCGGCAAGCGCAGCCTGCAGCGCCTCCCAGGCGGGTCGGGGCGGTAGGCCGAAGCTTGCCGTGTTCAGGTAGACGAGCTCCGGGCTCCAGAGAGATTGGGCTTCCGCGACCGACAACGCCATTGGCCCGGATTATCCAGGTGACCACGCCGTCGCGTACGCTCGGGCTCGCCATGAGCATCGAAGCCGCTCTCGATCGGCTCGATCTCCACGTCCGCGAGGTGGCACGCGAGTGGGCGACACCGGGCGTGGCCGTTGCCGTCACCGATCGAGAGCGGACGCTCGGCGTCATCGCGCATGGCTATGCCGACATCGGGAGCGGGACGCCGGTCACGCCGGGCACGCTCTTCCAGATCGGCTCGATCTCGAAGTCGTTCGCCGCCCTGGCCGTTCTGCGCGAGGTCGAGGCAGGCCGGCTCAGCCTGCAGGCGCCGGTCACCGACTACCTGCCCTGGCTTCCGCTGCGCACCGTGGGCGAGCCGATCACGCTCCACCATCTCCTCTCGCATACGGCCGGGCTCCCGCCTGGCATGGAGGCGACGCCCTCGACGCTCGGCGAGGCCCTGCGGCTGGCCCGGATCGAGCCAGCGCCCCCGGGCGGGTTCTTCTACTCGAACCTCGGCTACTCGCTCGTCGGCCTCGTGCTCGAGCGCGTCAGCGGGAAGCCGATCGCGGACGTGCTCCGCGAGAGCGTGCTCGAGCCCGCCGGGATGGCCGCCACCGAGCCGGTGATCACGAACGCGCTGCGGGCGCGGCTCGCCGTCGGCTATTCCGCGGCCGATTCCTCGCGCCCGTGGCATCCGGGGATGCCGCTCGCACCCGCGACCTGGGTCGAGACGGATTCGGCGGCCGGCAGCATCTGCGCGACCGCCGAGGACATGGCCGCCTACGCGCGCCTGCTCCTCAACGAGGGCGCCGGCGTCCTAAGTCGCTCGAGCTTCGAGCGCATCACGACCGCCGTCGGCGAGGACGAGGAGGGCTACGGCTACGGCTACGGCCTCTACGTCGAGGAGCGCAGCAACGGGCGCGTGATCGGGCACCCGGGCGCGATGGTCGGCTTCAGCTCCGAGCTCGAGGTCGACGCGCGCGCCGGGATCGGTGCGGTCGTCCTGTGCAACATGATCGATCTCGTCTGGATACCCAGGAAGATCATCGACGCGGCCCTCGCGCTCGTCACGGCGGCGGTCGAGGGACGGGAGCTGCCCGAGCCGCCGAGCGAGCACCGTGCGGCGGTTCCCGATGCCGATGCCTACGCCGGGACGTATCGCTCACAGAGCGCCGAGCTCGTCGTACGCGCCGACGGCGACCGTCTCACCCTTCTGCGCGACGGTCATGCGGCGAGGCTCGAGCGGGTGGAGAAGGACGTCTTCTATCCGGTCGCATCCGAGCCGGTGCCATTCTTCATCCGCTTCGGACGGGCCGAGGGCGAGGTCGTCGAGCTCTCCGACGGGCCTGACTGGTACTTTGGCGAGCGCTACCGGGGGCCGGCCAGCCTCCCAGTCCCTGGGGAGTGGCGCGCCTACACAGGCGTGTACGCCTCGTTCAGTCCCTGGGTACCGGGGTTTCGGGTCTTCGCGCGCAAGAACCGGCTGGTCGCCCTGGCGCCACCGGGGATCGAGGCTGCGCTCGAGCCGCTGGGTGAGGGCCGCTTCCGCGTCGAGGGCGGCGAGGAGGTTCTCCCGCGCGTCGTGGCCTTCGGCGACGTGATCGACGGTCGGGCCGTCCGCGCGACCTGCGACGGCGCCGAGCTCTACCGCACGTTCGACTGTTAGGCCTCGCGGCCGCGCCGGACGTCTCGCCACGCCTTCTCGTAGAACGGGACGAGGTACTCGAGGTGCGACTGCATCTCGGAGCCCGCCTCGCCCGCGTCACCGGCCTGGATCGCCTGCACGATCCGATGGTGGTGGCGGTGGATCTCGACGTGAAAGCGCCGGCCGAGCTGCGACCGCGCGAGGTGGGTCTGCAGGGCCGAGAACACCGGCTGCGCCGCGATGTAGAGCAGCGTGTTGCCGCAGCTTTCGATCAGGGTCGTGTGGAACTCCGCGTTGTGGAGAAACTCCTCGCGCGTGTCCACCCGCGGGGAGTCCGACGGGATGGACGAGCGCAGGCGCTCGAGGTCGTCCTCGCTGCGCCGCTCGGCGGCCAGCCGGGCCGCCGGCACCTCGAGCAGGACGCGGGCCTCGATCAGCTCCTCGAGGGTCAGGTCTCGGTTCCCGGTCAGCAGGTCGATGTTCGACCGCAGGAAGTCCGAGATGTTGCGGACCGACGGGACCGTGACGTAGCTGCCGCCCCCAGCGCCCTTCGCCGTTCGCAGCAGGTTCTGGGCGGCGAGCACGCGCAGGGCCTCGCGGATCGTCGCCCGGCTGACGCCGAACTCGCGCGCGAGCAGCGCCTCGTTGGGCAGCCGCTCGCCGGGTAAGAGCTCGCCGGTCATGATCAGCTCGCGCAGCTGGTCGGCGACCTGCTCGTAGGCCTTGCGCACCCGCCGGACGGCGACGCCGCCCTGCACAACTGGCTCGATGGTGCTCAGCCGCAGAGGGCGCGCGGCCTCTACAGGGGCGCCCTGCCCGGCCTGCGGCCCGGGCCGAGCCGACATCATGCGAGGCCGAACTCCCGGTTGCCGGCCAGCGCCGACGGCGACGACGAAGGGGGCAGCTCTCGGCCCTCGAAGAAGCCGCTCAGTGAACGTTTGACATTCTCGGCGCGCAGCTCCGCCCGCAGCGCCTCCGTAGCCTCGGCATCGATCTCGAGGCTCTGCTCGTCCTTGAAGACGACGCCGTAGGCGGCGCGGGCGAGCTCGAGCGTCGTGAAGTCGTCGAGGATGTCCTCTCGCACGAGCTCGGGTTCGCGCTCGAGCGGATTGCCGTAGCCCGCCGCGTTCGGCTCCCTGAACTCGATGAACTCGCCCGCCGCGAAGGGCACGCCAGTCACCTTGGCGGGCAAGACCTCCTCGTGCTGGGTGTCGGGGTTCTTGCGGCAGGAGGCCACGAGGCCGTCCCAGCCGCCAAAGATCCCGTGCGGCGGGTCGTACTGCCGATCCCCCTCACAGGAGTAGATGCCGGCGACCATGAAGCGGTTCCGCCGGATGATCCCGATGCCCCCGCGCCACTTGCCGGGAGCGGCCGGCTCGGGACGCAACTCGTACTGGTCGCACCGCATCGGGAAGCGCATGTCCAGCTCTTCGATGGGATTGTTGCGGGTGTTCGCCATCAGGTTGTCGACGGAGTCCATCGCGTCCTTCCCGTAGCGCCCGCCGTACGAGCCCTCGTTCACCTCGAGGTAGAGCCAGTACTCGCCCACCTCGTCCAGGAAGCCCGAGTACGCGCAGAAGTGGATCCCGGCGGCGTTGCCGGCCGTGACGCCCTGGGGCAGGGCATCGGCGAGCGCGAGGATCACGTTGTCGACCACGCGCTGCGTCTGGCAGAAGCGCGAGAAGCACGCGCGCGGGAACTGGGGGTTGAAGATCGTCCCCTTGGGCGCGATCACCTTCACGGGACGGAAGACGCCGTCGTTCTGAGGCACGTGCTCCGGGAACGTGACCTCGTCGAGGAGGATCGTCCGCACGGCGTAGTAGCAGCAGACGAGCAGCGATCCCTCGAAGGGAACGTTGTACCCGGTCGGCACCTCGGGGTTCGAGCCGGTCAGGTCGATCGTGATCTCGTCGCCCTCGACGATCACCTTGGTCTCGACTCGCAACGGGATGTCGCGGTTGCGGGCGTCGTCGTCGAGCCATCCCGTCGGGGCCTTGTACTCGCCGTCGGGAAGCTTCGCAATCTGCTCCCGCAGCATGCGCTCCGAGTAGTCCATCCAGTCGTACGCGGCACTCATGACGACGTCGGCGCCGTAGCGCTGGACGAGGCGCAGGAACCGCTCCTTGCCGAGCTGGCAGGCGGCCATCATCGCGTTCATGTCGCCGCGGTTCATGGTCTCCGTGCGAACGTTCTCGAACACCATGCTGTCCAGGTCCTCGTTCAGCTCGCCCGCCTGGTACCAGCGCAGCCCGTTGTAGATCTTCGCCTCGGCGTACATGTCGAAGCAGTCGGCGTTGATCCCGGGGAAGGAGCCGCCGACGTCCAGGACGTGCGCGGTCACGGCCGCGAAGCCCAGGTGCTCGTCCTCGTGGAAGATCGGCACGGCCACCGCGATGTCGGGGCTGTGCGACGCGCCGAGGTACGGGTGGTTGTGGATGATGACGTCGCCGTCCTGGACCTGACCCTCGAGGCGGTGCATGAAGCCGCGGATGTACCACGGCAGCGAGCCGATGTGCATCGGGGTCGAGTCCGACTCGCATAATTCGCGGCCCGCGTTGTCGAAGATGCCCGCGCCGAGGTCCTCCGATTCCCGGATGATCGAGCTGTACGACATGCGGAAGAGCACGCCTGCCATCTCCTTCGCGATGGCGTGGAAGGCTCCACCGAGCACGCGCAGCGTGATCGGATCGACCTCTACCCGCTCGCGTTCGGGTGGGCCCGGATGCTTGCCGAGCTCGTACTCCATGACCGACATGTCAGCCTCCTACGGCGCCGTCACGGCGGACGCGGCCGCGATGGCGCGCGCCTCGGCCGATCCGCCGACCTCGATGACGATGTTCCCGAACCGATCGACGTACGCCTCGATCCCCGGTGGGATCACGGTCGTCGAGTCGTACTGGTTGAGGATCGCGGGGCCCTTGAGCCGGTTGCCGGCCTTCAGCGCCGTCCGGTCGTAGTAGCGCGTCGAGACGGCCTCGAGCTTCCCGTTGACCCGGAACCAGGCCTCCCGCTCGGCACGCAGCGCCGCGTCGGGCGACTCGTCGCCCTGCTCGATCTCCGGCGTCCGGAGCGCCGGCATGAGCCCGATGCCACGCACGCGGACGTTCGGGATCTCGATGTCGGAGTCCTCGAAGCGCCGCGAGTACTCGCGCTCGTGGATGTCGTGGAAGTCGGAGCGCACCTTCTCGACCCAGGCGTCGTCGACCTGACCGGCGGGGGCGTCGACCCTGAGCTCGTAGCCCTGGCCCAGGTAGCGGCAGTCGGCGATCCGCTGGATCACGATCCGGTCGGCCGGAACACCGTCCTCCTCGAGCTGGCGGACCGCCTGCTCCTCGAGCTCCTCGAGACGGCGCTGGAGCGCCGGAGCGTCGAGCTTGGCGAGGCGCTGGTAGGTCGTCGCGACGTACTCGTAGACCATGTCCGTCGCGAGCAGGCCCATCGCGGCCGCGATTCCCGGGTACGGAGGCACGACAACCCACGGCGTCCCCACCTCGAGCGCGATCTGCGCGGCGAACAGCGGGCCCGCGCCGCCCTCGGCCACGAGCGCGAAGTCGCGGGGGTCGAAGCCCTTGCGCACCGAGTTCTCCTCGATCGACTGCACCATCGAGTGGGTGAGGATCTGGACGGCGCCCATCGAGGCCTCCTCGACGGACATGCCGAGCGTTGCGGCCGGGCCGTCCTCGAACGCCTTCCGGGCGAGGTCGGCGCGCAGCTCCATGCCGCCGCCGAGAAACGCCTCGGGCAGGAGCCAGCCGAGGTTGACCATCGCGTCGGTGGCCGTCGCCTCCGTGCCGCCGCGCCCATATGCGGCCGGACCGGGATCGGCGCCCGCCGAGCGCGGTCCGACGCGGAAGATCCCCCCTGCGTCGACGTAGGCGATCGAGCCGCCGCCGGCGCCGATCGTGTCGACGTCGACCATCGGGATCATCGCCTGGTACGGGCCGACCTTCGTGTCGAGCAGGTGCTTCATGCGCAGCCTGCCCTCCTGTGCGAGGCCTATGTCGGCGGAGGTGCCGCCCACGTCGAGGGTGATGACATTGTCGTACCCCGCCGTCTTCCCGGCCCAGATCCCGCCGACGACGCCCGCGACGGGGCCCGACATCAGCAGGTTCACGGGCCGCCTCGTCGCCGCCTCGGCCGTAGCCACTCCGGAGGCGGATGTCATCAGGTGGACGCCGGTCCTCACTCCGAGCCCGCGCAGCTCCTCCTCGAGCCGGCCGACGTAGCGGGCGACCTTCGGGCCGATGTAGGCGTTGAGGCCGACGGTCGAGAAGCGCTCGTACTCCCGGTACTGAGGCAGCACCTCGGACGACACGGACAGGAACGCCTCCGGGAACTCCTCGCGCACGATCTCGGCGACGCGCTGCTCGTGCTCCGGGTTCAGGAACGAGAACAGGAAGCACACCGCGACCGCCTCGACCCCGGCCTCCTTCAGCTTGCGGACCTGCTCGCGCGCCTTCCCCTCGTCGAGCGGGACGAGCACCGAGCCGTCCTTCGTGATGCGCTCCGGAACCGTGAGGCGATAGCGACGCCGGACGACCGGGTACCGCTGCCACGGCAGGTCCTGGTAGTTCGAGAAGTTGAGGGGCTTCTTGTGGCGCGCGATGTGGAGGATGTCGCGGTAGCCCTCGGTCGTGATCATCCCGACAGTGGCGCCGTTGTGCTCGATCACGATGTTCGTCGCGATCGTCGTGCCGTGGAACACCTGGTCGAGCGAGGCCGGGCTCTCCCCCGCCTGCTCCGCGACCTCGACGATGCCCTGGACGGTGCCGAGCGAGGGGTCCGCAGGCGTGGTCGGAAGCTTGTGAACCCGGATCTCCCCGGCCTCGTCGTCGACATAGATCAGGTCGGTGAAGGTCCCTCCGACGTCGACACCCACACGTTTCATCTGCCGACTCCTTTGCCCTACGGGGTGAGGACGAGCTTGCCGAAGTGCTCGCGCCTCTCCATCGTCTCCATGGCCTCCTTCGCCTCGGCAAGCGGGAACGTCGCGTGGACGAGCGGCTTGATCTTCCCGTGCGCCGCGAGCGCGTAACACCTCTCCACCTCGTCGGTCGTGTAGACGAACGAGCCGATGACGCTGCGCTGCATACGGAAGAAGGGGATGATGTCGAACGGGACGACCTCGCCCGAGTGGCCCCCGCAGATCACGAGACGGCCGTCCTTGGCCAGCGAGTCGAGCCCCTTCTGGAAGAGCTCGCCGCCAACGTGCTCGTAGACGACGTCGACGCCGTTGCCGTCGGTGATCTCCATGACGCGCTCGACGACGTCCTCGCGCGCGTGGTTGATCCCCACGTCCAGGCCGAGCGCCTTCGCCTTCTCGAGCTTCTCGTCGCTCGAGGCGTTGCCGATCACGACCGCGCCCGCGAGGCTGGCGAGCTGCACGGCCGCCGAGCCGATGCCGCTGCTGACCGAGTTGATCATCACCGTCTCGCCGGCCTTCAGCCGCGCGCGCGTGAACAGCATGTGCCACGACGTCGCGAACGCGACCTGGAGCGCCGCCGCGTCCTCGTAGGAGACTCCGTCCGGGATGCGGACGAGCTGGCGGGCCTTGACCGCGATCTTCTCCGCGTAGCCGCCTCCCATCGAGAAGCTGATGAACCCGGACGCGAGACAGAGCGACTCGCGCCCCGTTCGGCAGAAGCGGCAGGTGCCGCAGGTCGCCATGATGAACGGGTTGACACGGTCGCCGGGCCTCCAGCCCTCCACGCCGCCGCCGATCTCCTCGACGTCGCCGGCGATCTCGATGCCGAGCGTGTGCGGGAGGTCGACGGGAAAGCGCGAGATCCCTTCGCGGACGTCGACGTCGAGGTGGTTCAGGGCGCTGGCCCTGATCCGGATCGTCACCTCGCCTGGACCCGGTTTCGGGTCGTCGATCTCCTCGAGCTTGAGGACATCCGAGTTGCCGAACTCGTGGAACCGTACCGCCTTCACGCCATTGACCTCCGGGTGTGCTTCGTTTGGGAGCATGTTTATGTCTGACTTCCACGGTCATGTCAAGTAGGGGCCGGATCTCATCGGGCCCGTCACTGCCGAGCCGGGGACGCGGGACTCGGCAGGCGCCCGGTTGACATGCGCCGAATGTCTGACATATAAACGGAGACTCGTGCCCGGCTCGCTCCGCAGCGTGCGCTCGCTCCTCTTCACGCCAGGCTCGGACGAGCGGCGGATTCGGCGCGCGCTCGAGTCAGGGGCAGACGCCATGACCGCGGACCTGGAGGACGCGGTGGCGCCAGCCGAGAAGGCGTCTGCACGCGACCTCGCCTGTCGCGTGCTCGGCGAGGTCGAGAGCACGACCCTGAAGACGATCCGCGTCAACGGCGCCGACACCGAGTTCTTCGACGACGACCGCGTGGCCATCCGCGAGCTGCCGCTCGCCGGGATCGTGCTGCCCAAGGCGACGCCCGAGGCCGTCGAGGCGCTGGGCGACTCCGGCCCGCCGGTGATCGCGATCGTCGAGTCGGCGCAGGGCCTCCGCCTCGCCTACGAGACGGCGTGCCTGCCCCGGGTAGCTGCGCTCATGCTCGGGGCCGTCGACCTGGCTGCCGAGCTCCGGCTAGAGCCTCGCACCGACGGCCTCGAGATCCTCCACGCGCGCTCGCAGCTCGTCGTCGACTCGGCCGCGGCCGGCATCCGCGGCCCGCTCGACGTCGTGCACCTGCGCGTGCGAAACGACAAGACGCTCGAGGCCGAGGCGAGACTCGCCCGTTCGCTCGGGATGCGTGGGAAAGCCTGCATCCACCCGGCACAGGTGCCCGTGGTGAACCGGGTCTTCGCGCCGGACCCCGCCCAGCTCGAGTGGGCGCGGGCCGTTTTGGACGCCTACGAGCAGGGCCTTGCCGAGGGGCGGGGCGCTGTCGCGATGGACGGCGAGATGATCGACCTCCCGGTCGTCGAGCGCGCACGTAGGCTGCTGGAGGCGACGGAGAATGTGTAGGGCCGGATCTCATCCGGCCCGAACGGAACGAAAGGACGCTGAATGAGCACGACGGAGACCGCGCCCAAGGTCTGGCGAGGCCGCTTCCTCGAGGACTTCGACGTCGGCGACGTGTTCCGGAGCCGGTTCGGGCGCACGATCACCGACACCGACAACGTCTGGTTCACGTGCCTGACCATGAACACGAACCCGATGCACTTCGACGTCCCCTACGCGGAGGGCACGCGCTTCGAGCAACCGCTCGTGAACTCCGCGTTCACGCTCGCCCTCGTCACCGGCATGACGGTTCCGGACACGAGCGAGAACGCGGCCGCGAATCTCGCGTGGACGGACATCAAGCTCCCGAAGCCCGTCTACGTCGGCGACACGCTCTACGCGGAGAGCGAGATCACCGACAAGCGGGAGTCGAAGTCGAACGCGAGCGTGGGCATCGTCTCGATGCGCTGCCGTGGCCTCAACCAGCGCGGCGAGGTCGTGATCGAGTTCAAGCGGACGTTCATGGTCTACAAGCGCGACGCCCCCGAGGTAACCGACACGTTTCCGAAGACCACCGAGGAATGGACCGTGTAGGGGCCGGATCTCGTCCGGCCCGCCCGTAGGGGCCGATCCCCGACCGGCCCGAAAGGAGCCCCGATGCCGACCGCAGCACAGAAGATCTCCAACTGGACGACGAATCTCCGCTTCGAGGACATCCCCGCCGACGTCCTCGAGCACGCGAAGCAGCACGTGCTCGACACGCTGGGCTGCGGGCTAGCCGCGCACGCGACCGGCGTCGCCGGCGAGGGCCGCGCGACGATGACGGAGCTCGGCGGCGAGCCGCAGGCGACCGTGATCGGCCTCGAGAGCGGTCTCCCCGCCGCAAACGCTGCCTTCGCGAACGGGATGCTCTGCCACGGGCTCGACTTCGACGACACGCACTCGGACTCGGTCAGCCACGTCTCGGCGGTCGTCACGCCCGCATCTCTCGCCGCCGGCGAGGCTGTCGGAGCCAGCGGACGGGACGTGCTCACGGCGATCGTCGCCGGCAACGAGGTCGTCATCCGGGTGGGCATGGCCGCCTCTGGCCGGTTCCACACGCGTGGCTTCCACCCCACGGCCGTCTGCGGCATCTTCGGAGGCACGGCCTCGGTCGGGAAGCTCGGCGGGCTCGACGCCGAGACGACGACACGGGCGCTCGGCATCGCCGGCTCGATGGCGTCCGGGATCTTCGCCTACCTCGAGGACGGCACTCCGACGAAGCCGATCCACCCGGCCTGGGCGGCACACGGCGCGCATCTCGCGACCAGGCTCGCCCACCACGGCGCCGCCGGGCCCCAGTCCGTCTTCGAGGGCAAGTTCGGCCTCTACCACTCCTTCCTCGCGGCCGAGCCGGGCGAGGTGGACATCGACGGCCAGATCGCCGACCTCGGCTCGCGCTGGGAGACTCCGCGCATCGCTTACAAGCCGTTCCCGGTCTGCCACTTCATGCACGGATCGCTCGGCGCGGCCGACCAGGCGCTCGCGGGGCGCACGCTCTCCCCGGACGAGATCGACTCGGTGACCGTCACCGTCCCGGCGGCGGGCGTGTCGCTCGTGCTCGAGCCGGCGGGTCAGAAATGCGTCCCGCGCTCGGACTACGAGGGCAAGTTCTCGCTCCAGTACTCCGTGGCCTCGATGCTCGTGCGCGGTCATGTCGCGGTGTCGGATTTCACGGAGGAGGCGATAGCCGATCCGGCCGTGCTCGCGGTCTCGGCCAAGGTCGTCTACGAGACCCCCGAGTACCCGACGTACCCGCAGGCCTTCCCGGGCGGTGTCCGCGTACAGCTCGCGTCGGGCGAGACGCTCAGCGCGGATTTCCCGTACCAGAAGGGCGGCCCGGAGAACCCGCTCTCCGAGAGCGAGGTCAGCGCCAAGTTCCGCGGCAACGCCGAGCTCTGTATTTCCAGCGCGTCTGCCGACGCGCTCGAAGAAGCCATCCTCGGTCTCGAGGATCAGGCGGACGTCTCCGAAGCGCTTGCTCCGCTCACGCTCAGAGAGGTCGCGCGCGTATGACGGTGACGGCGTCGACCGAGGAGCAGGCCGAGATCCTCGCGGCCGTCCGCGAGTTCGTCGACCGCGACGTCATCCCCGTCGCCTCCGAGCTCGAGCACGCCGACGAGTTCCCGGAGAAGCTCGTCGCGACGATGGTGGAGATGGGCCTCTTCGGGACGACGATTCCGGAGGAGTACGGCGGCCTGGGGCTCGGCCTGGACACCTACGCGATGATCGTGATGGAGCTCTCGCGGGGCTGGACGACGCTCTCGGGGATTCTCAACGGCTCCTTCATCGCCGCCTACATGATCCGCATGCACGGCACGGAGGAGCAGCGCGAGCGCCTCCTGCCCGAGCTGGCCTCGTGTCGAACACGCGCTGCGTTCTCGATGACGGAGCCGCACGCCGGCTCGGACGTGCAGTCGATGCGCACCGTGGCCCTACGTGACGGCGAGGACTATGTCGTCAGCGGCCAGAAGATGTGGGTGACGAACGGCTGGAGGTCGGGCCTGATCATGCTGCTCGCGAAGACCGACCCGACCGCCGACCCGCCGCACAGGGGAATGACCGGCTTCCTCGTCGAGAAGGAGCCCGAGACGAGCCCACCCGGCCTGACGATCCCGATGCCGGGGCTCAAGAAGCTCGGCTACAAGGGCGTCGAGTCCACCGAGCTCGTCTTCGACGGCTTCCGTACGCCCGCCTCCAGTGTCCTCGGCGGCGAGGCGGGGATCGGCCAGGGGTTCCAGTACTTCATGAGCGGCATCGAGGTGGGACGCGTCAACGTCGCCGCTCGCGGCGCCGGGCTCGCGAAGGCCGCCCTCGACGATGCGCTGCAGTACGCGACCGAGCGGGAGGCATTCGGCAAGAAGATCGGGCACCACCAGGCCGTGCAGCTCATGCTCGCCAAGATGGCCACCCGCGCCGAGGCGGCGCGGCTGCTCGTCATCCAGGCTGCCCAGAGGAAGGCCTCCGGCGAGCGCGCCGACCTCGAGGCGGGCATGGCCAAGTACTTCGCCACCGAGGCGGCGCAGGACAACGCGCTCGACTCCATGCGCATCCACGGCGGCTACGGCTACTCGCTCGAGTACCGCCCGGAGCGCTACTACAGAGACGCGCCGCTGCTCCTTATCGGCGAGGGCTCGAACGAGATCCAGCAGCTCATCATCGCAAGGAGGCTGCTCGAGCGAGCGCAGTCGTAGGGGCCGGATCTCATCCGGCCCGCCGCAGGCCGCAACGTAGAGCTAGCCGTACCGCCGGAAGGGTGGCAGCCGCCTTCCGGTGGCGCGCGCGGCCTGTCAGGCTAGGCGCGCATGCGGAGGCGATTGCCCATCCGGCGGAGGCGTACTCTCGTCGTTGCTGCCGGAACGGCCATCACCGCACTCGTGGCCGGGCCGGTCGCAGGAGCAAAGCCACTCGTCGCGGGCAGCAGAAGCGCTCCGGAAGACAGCGCTGGAGCTGTGCCCGGCACCTCGAGCGGGGTCAGCTGGGACGACATGCTCGCAGGCCTCGCCCTCGGCGCAGTCGCCGCGCTCGTCGTGTTCCGCGCCGCGAAGGCGCGATCTCCTCGGCGAGGCGAGAGCGCTCGCCCGCGGCCGCGGCCGGCCGCGGAGGCTCGGGCGGCCGAGCTCTAGCTGCAGCCGATGCTGTAACCGGCCTCCATGCGGCGGGGCCGGGTACGGCGGAACCCACAGCCCGTCCGACACAGCGTCGACAGCGCTCCTCCCGCTGATCCCGTCAGACGACGGGCACGCAGTCCGAGCCGCAGCCGTTTGCGGCCGGCGTGGAGCCTGACGCAGAGGGGCGGTGCAGCACCGCCTTCGTCGGCTCGACAAGAAGGCGGTCGTCCGCCACCCCGGCGTTCCCGTCGACGATCAGGCTGTAGCCGCCGGCCTCCACCGGGGGCCAGAGCAGCGCGACGTACGGTCGCTCGCCGGCATTGGCCGCGGTGCGCCCGCCGGCGGGCAGCTCCAGGCGCTCCCCGCTCCAGCCGACGGTCGTCAGGACGGCGTGGGGTCGCCCATCGGCTCCCGTCGTGAGGGCGTAGGCGCTCTTCCCGAACACTTCGATCTCGTCCCGGAGGCGCTCGAGGGAGACGGCCACGCTCACGGCCGCGATGGTACCCCTGCGGTGCCGTCCCCGTCGAACGCCCGTCGCCCCGACAGCTCCTGCGCTCTGGTTTGAGCGCCTTCCCTTCCGGGTACTCCGTTCATCGGGCTGTGCGTCGCCCCGGGCTGCGCGCGGCCCGTGGGCTCCGGGGTGGCCGTCGCGACATCCGACGGCGGAAGCGCGGGGCCCGGTCATATGACGGCCGTCACGTTCTCCCAAGTTGGCAAGGTCTATCCGGACGGAACGCGAGCCGTCGAAGATCTCGATCTCGACGTCGGCGACGGCGAGTTCATGGTGCTCGTCGGCCCATCCGGCTGTGGCAAGACCACCGCCCTTCGCATGCTCGCCGGGCTAGAGGAGATCACCGAGGGTCTCATCCAGATCGGCGATCGCGTTGTCAATCACGTGGCGTCCAAGGATCGGGACATCGCCATGGTGTTCCAGAGCTACGCGCTCTATCCACACCTCACGGTCTACGAGAACATCGCGTTCGGCCTCCGCCTCAGAAAGCTCCGCAAGGACGAGATCGACCGCCGCGTCCGCGACGCGGCGAGACTCCTCGGTCTCGACGATCTGCTCGAGCGCAAGCCGCGTGCGCTGTCCGGAGGCCAGCGGCAGCGGGTGGCGATGGGTCGCGCGATCGTCCGCGAGCCGGCCGCATACCTGATGGACGAGCCGCTCTCGAACCTCGACGCGAAGCTTCGGGTGCAGATGCGGGCGGAGATAGCCCGCCTCCAGGACGACCTCGGGCGTGACGACGATCTACGTCACGCACGATCAGGTCGAGGCGATGACGATGGGCGACCGCGTCGCGGTGATGCGCCGGGGAAAGCTGCAGCAGGTCGCACCACCACAGGAGCTGTACGACCGGCCGGTCAACCTCTTCGTGGGCGGCTTCATCGGCAGCCCCGCGATGAACATGGTCGAGGCGAGGCTCGAGCGTTCCGACGGACAGCTCCTCGCGGTCGTCGGCGACCAGCGCCTCGGGCTGGGTGAGGAGACGCTGGCCGCCAGACCCGGCCTAAAGGAGTACGAAGGGCGCGACGTCGTCCTCGGGATCCGACCGGAGGACCTCGAGGACGCCGCGCTCGTGCCGGATGCGCCGGCCGATCAGCGGCTCGACGGTGAGGTCGTGCTGCGCGAGGCGCTCGGCTCCGAGCTGATGGTGCATTTCAGGGTCCGCGCGCGACCCGCGCTCACCGAGGACGTGCGCGAGCTGGCCGAGGACGTCGGCGAGGTCGCGACGAGAGAGCTCGACGCTTCCGCCGGAAGCGACGAGACCGTCATGGTCGGACGCTTCGGCGCACGCTCGACGGTCCGCGAAAACGAGCGGGTCCAGGCGGCCGTCGACACGCGCGCCCTGCACTTCTTCGATCTCGAGACCGGCCTCGGGATCTACGGCTGAACTGGAACGTCGTGTGAACGCCAACGAGAAAGGAGCTCGAATGAAACGTCGGTGGCTCTTCCTGGCTCTACTCGTCTCCGTGCTCGTGCTCGCGGCAGCCTCGTGTGGGGGCGACGACGAGGAGGCCGCACCTGCCGAGCCCGCCCCCGCGGAGCCCGCACCCGCGGAGCCCGCACCGGCAGAGACCGGAGCCGCAGATACTGGAGCGGGAGAAACCGGTGCCGCGGAGCCGGCAGCCCCGGCCGAGGACGTCTCGGGCGAGATCTCGATCATGGGCATCTGGCAGGACGTCGAGGCGGAGCACTTCGAGGCCGTGCTGGACGGCTTCCGCGAGCAGTACCCGAACGTCGAGGTCACCTACGACCCGGCAGGCGACGACCTGCCCACCATTCTGACGACGGCGATCGAGGGCGGCAACCCGCCCGATCTGGCGGCCCCCGCCCAGCCCGGCTTCATCGGCGAGCTCGCCACGGCGGGGGACCTGCTGCCGATCGACTTCATGCGCGACGTAGTGGTCGAGAACTACGGCGAGTCCGTCGCGCAGATCGCGGAGTTCGAAGGCACGCTCTACGGCTTCCTGTTCAAGGCGAGCAGCAAGTCGCTCGGCTGGTACAACGTCGCGACGTACGAGACGGCCGGGGTTGAGCCGCCCGCGACGTTCGACGATATGGTCGCGGCCGCCGAGACGATCAAGGCCTCGGGGCTGCCGCCGTACTCGATCGCCGGCGCCGACGGCTGGACCCTGACGGACCTGTTCGAGAACATCTACGTCCGCAGCGCCGGACGCGGACCTCTACGACCAGCTCTCGCGCCACGAGATCCCCTGGACCGATCAGTCGGTCAAGGACGCGCTCGCGCTCATGGCGGAGATCGTCGGCGATCCCGAGAACATGGCCGGCGGAACCGACGGCACGCTCCAGACCGATTTCCCGACATCTGTGGGGAACGTCCTCGCGGAGGATCCATCCGCCTCCATGCTGCTCGAGGGCATCTTCGTCCCGGGCGTCGTCGAGAGCCCGCTCACGTACCCGGACGGGTACAACTCGTTCCCGTTTCCGTCGATCGACGACTCGCCTGGCTCGATCATCACCGACGGCAACTTCATCGTCATGCTGAGAGACAGCCCGGCGGCGCAGGCTCTCGCCACCTACCTCGCCTCGCCGGAGGCGGCGCAGATCTGGGTGGAGCGAGGCGGCTACATCACGTACAACCTGGGCGTCGACCCGAGCTCCTATCCGGATCCCGTCTACCAGGAGACGGCGACCGCGATCTCAGAGGGTGAGGTCGAGGTCGTGAAGTTCGACCTGTCGGACCTGCAGCCGGGTGCGTTCGGCGCGACGACCGGCCAGGGTCTCTGGAAGCTCTTCCAGGACTTCATCGCAAACCCGGACGACATCGACGGGATCGCGCAGCAGATGGAGGATGCGGCGGCGGCCGCGTACGGAGGCTAGCGAGAAGGCGGCTCCGGACACGGCATGAGCAGCGCGGACGTCACGGCGGCTCCCGGCGTCGGGGAGTCGCCCGCGCCGGCGCCGGGGAAGACCCGGCGCCGCAATTGGCTGGTCGCGGCCGGCTTCCTGCTGCCGGCCCTGTTCTTCCTCGGCATCTGGCTCGTCCATCCCGCGATCCGCACGATCATCCGGAGCTTCTTCGATCGCAGCGGGGACACCTGGGTCTGGTTCCGGAACTACGAGACGATCTTCACGACGGACATCCTCGTCACGGCGATCCGGAACAACGCGCTCTGGATCGCGGTCGTGCCGGCGCTCGTGACGGTGTTCGGCCTCATGTACGCGGTGCTCACCGAGCGGATCCGCTGGTCGGTCGCGTTCAAGACCGCCGTCTTCATGCCGATGGCCATCTCGCTGTTCGCCTCGGGCGTCATCTGGCGGGTGATGCTCCAGAAGGACCCGGACGTCGGCGCGGTGAACGCCGTGATCGCCGCGATCGACGACGCCTTCTCGCCGGGGGTCCTGCCCGATGCGCAGCCTTCGACCGACGATCTCACCGAAGCCGGCGGCGGGATCGCCATGAGCGACCCCCTGCAGCCGGGAGACGTCGCGCGCCTGGGCCTCACCGGCATCGCGCCGGAAGAGGTGCCGGCCGGCGCCGAGCAGGCGGTCGTCCCCGAGGCGATAGACGGGGGGATTACCGGCGTCGTGTGGCGGGACTTCCGACCGGGCGGCGGCGCGCCGGGCGAGGTCGAGGAGGAGGAGGTCGGGATCCCGGGCGCGGTCGTCGAGCTGCGAACCCCGGACGGGGACATCGAGTCGACCACCACGGGGAGCGACGGGACGTTCGCCTTCGACGAGCTCGAGCCCGGCGACTACCGCCTCGCGGTCGGCGCGGACACGTTCGCGGAGCCGTTCGATGGCGTCTCATGGCTCGGCCCGGACCTCATCCTGCCGTCGATGTTCATCGCCTACATCTGGATCTGGGCCGGTTTCGCGATGGTCATCCTCGCGGCCGGCTTGGCGGCGATACCGCGCGATCTCCTCGAGGCGGCGCGAATCGACGGGGCCAACGAGTGGCAGGTCTTCCGACGGGTGACCGCTCCCCTGCTCACTCCCGTGCTCGTGGTCGTGTTCATCACCATGATCATCAACGTCCTCAAGGCGTTCGACATCGTCCTCTCGATCGCTCCCGGCTCCGTGCAGGACGAGGCGAACGTGATCGCGCTCGCGATGTGGAGGACGTCGTTCGGCGGCGTGCGGAACTTCGGGCTCGGCTCTGCGATCGCAGTGTTCCTCTTCGTGCTCGTGATCCCCGTCCTGGCGCTGAACATCCGCCGCTTCAGGAGAGAGACCTGATGGCCACCGCCACGGTTGGGCGTCGCGCGGCCCCCGTCGTCCTCGAGGAGAGCTTCGCGTCGAGAACCCGCCGCACCGTGACGAGGGCGCCCGTCCAGGTGTTCCTGATCCTGGTCGGGATCCTGTGGCTGGTGCCGACCATCGGGCTCTTCCTCACGTCCCTGATGCCGGTCGATCAGATCGAGACGACCGGCTGGTGGACGATCATCTCGACGCCGAGTCGCGCGACGTTCGAGAACTACCGCGAGGTATTCGCGAACGACACGATCACCGACTCGCTGCTCACCACGCTCTGGATAGCGATCGGCGGGACGCTGCTCCCGATCTTCGTCGCCGCGCTCGCGGCCTACGCCTTCGCGTGGCTCGAGTTCCCCGGCCGCGACTGGCTCTTCCTCGTGGTCATCGGGCTGCTCGTCGTCCCGCTGCAGATGGCGCTGATCCCGATCTTCTCGCTCTACAGCACCGTCGGGATCTTCGACACGGTGATCGGCCTCGTCCTCTTCCACACCGCGTTCGGGCTCCCGTTCGCGATCTTCCTCCTGAGGAACTTCTTCATCGGGATACCGAAAGACCTGCTCGAGGCGGCTCGGATCGACGGCGCCTCAGAGGTCAGGATCTTCTTCAAGCTCATGCTCCCCCTCGCGCTGCCCGCGATCGCCGCGCTCGCGATCTTCCAGTTCCTCTGGGTGTGGAACGACTTCCTCGTCGCGCTCACGTTCGCGCGTCAGGTGGATCCGATCACCGTCGCGATCTTCTCCCAGATGCGATCGTTCAGCACCAACGTGGAGCTGATCGCGCCGGCGGCCTTCATCTCCCTCGCCATCCCGCTCGCGGTGTTCTTCGCGTTCCAGCGCTACTTCGTCCAGGGGCTCCTCGCAGGCTCCGTCAAGTGAGCTCGACGCCGTGTGCGATCGTCGGCGGCGGGCTCGCCGGGCTCACGGCGTACGTGGCACTGCGCCGGGCCGGGCTCGAGCCCGGCGAGATTGCCGTCTTCGGGGATCACCCCGACCCCGCTACAACCTGGCGCGTGCGCGCCGCCGGCATCCGCCAGCGTTTCATGCGCTCGGAGAGCGACGGCCACTGCTTGCCGGCGACGTTTCCGGGGCTCGCCGTCAAGAGCGCGATGCGACGCAGGAGCCTCATGCCGGTCGCGCGGAGCCTCTGCGACCGCTATCACCCGACGGTCGACGAGTTCCTCGAGCACGTCGCCGACGTTCGCGAGCGCACGGGCTGGGACACGAGCTTCCGCAGCTACCGGGTGCGTCGCATTCACGCCGTTGAGGAGGGATTCGAGCTCGACGGGACGGGCGTCTTTCCCCACGTCCTCGTCGCGGTCGGCCATCCCGGGCTCGCGTTGCCCGAGGAGCTCGTCGCCGACCCGCGCGCGATCCACGCGTACCAGCCGCACGACTACCGAGAGCACGTCGCCGTCGTCGGCGCCGGCATGGCGGCGGCCACGGAGTGGCTGAACGCGCTCGCTGCGGGCTCCTCGGTCGTCTCCGTTCGGCGCCGCGAGCCGGCGCGCCGACCCCTGAACCTGGACCGGACTATGTTCACACGGCGGGGCCTGTCGGCCTTCCACGCGACCCCGAGCGACGAGCGCGTAGCGGTGCTCCGCCGCTTCTCGGCGCCCTCGTACCCGCCGGGACGGGCCTGGGACGCCCCTGTCGAGGAGGCGGCGGCCGCCGGCCGCTTCCGGATCGCCGAGCAACCCGACGGCGTCGACCAGGTGATCTGCGCCACGGGCTTCCAGCGCGGCTTTCGGGCAAGCCCGCTTCTGTCCCGCCTAGCCGACGACCACGGCCTCGAGACTGCCGACGCATGGATCGTCCTGGCTACCGACTCGACAGTGCCGTCGCTTACCGACGACGAGCGGACGCTGTCCGTGGCCGGTGTGTCCGGGCAGTGGGCCTTTCCCGGCGCCGACACGCTTGCGGGGGCCCGCTACGCCGCACACCGTTTCGTACGAAGGGTCAGGCGATGGCGTACACGCTGAGGGGGCGACTCGAATCGCGGCTGGCCGCGACGCTTCTCCCGCTCGCCGTGGCGCTCGTGCTGGCGGCGGCGCTCCCTGCGTGGTGGCCGGCGGCGCTGGCCGCGCTCATGATCGGAGTCGGCGTCGCCCTCGACGTGCTCGTGTACCACAGACTCCTGCCGTACCAGGCCGGCTGGCTGGCGTTGCCGCTCGGCGTGGTCGAGCTCGGAATCGTCGTCGGCCTGTCATTCGCGCTCGGCCTCGACGCGCCGGTCGGACCGGCACTCGGCTTCTTCGCCGGCGCCTGGGTTTTCGGTCAGGTGGTCGGCCACGCCCTGCTGCCCAGGATCCGGCTCGAATACGGAGAGGACGGCGGAGAGCTCGGCCGGCAGGGCGTCACCGTCGCCGCCGGTGTGGTGCTCATGCTGGTCGCCACCGGCGGTGTCGCATGGGCCACGCGCCCGCCCACCGTGACCCTGCAAGCGGGCGTCCACGAAGGCCCGCTGCTCCTCGATCACGAGCAGCGCCTCGAAGGCGAGCCCGGCGCCGTCGTCCGGGGGGGAATCGTCGTGCTCGCCGACGGCGTCGTGATCGAGGACCTGGCTGTCATCGGCGGCGAGAACGGGATTGCGGTCGACGGTGCGACCGGGGTCCGGCTCGAGAACGTCCGCATCTCGGGGGCGAAGCTCGACGGCATCAACGTCCGGCGCGGCCAGGTCACGGTACGCGACTGCATCGTGCAATCCACGGAGCCGCACGGCCAGGGGATCGACATCTCGTTCGCCTTCGACCTCCCGCCCAGCCTCGTCGAGGGGTGCCTCGTGCACGGCGGCCAAGAGGGGCTCGTGAGTCACTCCGCTCACGTCCACTTTCGCGACAACGTCGTCACCGGAACGACCCTGCGGGGGATCACCGTCACGGAGATGTCGATGGGCACCGTCGAGGAGAACCATGTCGAGGACACAGTCGGCGTCGGCATCTTCTGTGGCGACTACTCGCACTGCGAGATCTCGGACAACAGCGTGAGCTCCACCCATCCGGACGAGCGCTCAGGCGACGGCCACCGAGCCGGCTTCGGGATCCTCTCCCACTACGGCGCGACGGCGACGGTGAGCGGCAACACCGTGGTAGACAGCCCTGGAGGCGTCGCCGCCGCAAACGCGGAGCTCCACCATGAGGACGACTGACGGATGCTCGCCGGGGCAAACTCGGAGCGCCTGACCCTAAAGTGGCTGCGATGGACTTCGCGCCGCCCGAGGAGCTCGCCGAGATTCGCGCCGCGGTGCGGGAGCTCTGCGCGCAGTACCCCGGCGAGTACTGGCGCGAGCTCGAGCCCGACCGGTACCCGGAGGCGTTCGTCCAGGCCCTGACGGAGAACGGCTGGCTCGCCGCGCTCATCCCGGAGGAGTTCGGCGGCGCCGGCCTCTCGCTCACGGCGGCCAGCGCGATCCTCGAGGAGATCAACGCGTCCGGCTGCAACTCGGGCGCCTGCCACGCGCAGATGTACACGATGGGGACGATCCTGAGGCACGGCTCCGACGAGCAGAAGCAGCGCTACCTCCCGAAGATCGCCTCGGGCGAGCTGCGGCTCCAGGCGTTCGGCGTCACCGAGCCGACGGCCGGCTCGGACACGACCAGCATCCAGACGACTGCCGCGAAGGCGAACGGCGGCTACGTCGTGCACGGGCAGAAGATCTGGACGTCGCGGGCGCTCTACTCCGACCTCATGCTGCTCCTGGCGCGGACGACACCGCTCGAGCAGGTGGAGAAGAAGACGGAGGGCCTCTCGACGTTCATTGTCGACATGAAACAGGCCCTCGCCGACGGAACCATGACGATCCGGCCCATCAAGACGTTGATGAACCACGCCACCACGGAGATCTTCTTCGACGGCGTGGAGATCGCGGCCGACGCGCTGGTCGGCGAGGAGGGCAAGGGCTTCCGCTACATCCTCGACGGCATGAACGCAGAACGGATCTTGATCGCGGCGGAGTGCATCGGCGACGGGCGCTGGTTCACCGACAAGGCGACCGCGTACGCATCCGAGCGGGTGGTGTTCGGTCGCCCGATCGGGGCCAACCAGGGCATCCAGTTCCCGATCGCCGAGGCGCACGCGGCGCTCGAGGCCGCCGACCTGATGCGCTACAAGGCCGCCTGGCTCTTCGAGCAGGGCCTGCCCTGCGGCCCGGAGGCCAACATGGCCAAGTACCTCGGGGCCGAGGCATCCTGGCAAGCGGCGAACGCGTGCCTCGACACGCACGGCGGCTTCGGCTTCGCCGAGGAGTACGACGTCGAGCGCAAGTTTCGCGAGAACCGGCTGTACAAGGTCGCCCCGGTCTCGAACAACCTCGTGCTGGCCTACCTCGGCCAGCACGTGCTCGGCATGCCGCGGTCGTACTAGCAGGCTCGGGTGGCAGCTCGACGACGTCCGGAATGGCGAGTCAGGGCGGGCGAACGCACCGCCCCTACTACACTGCCCCGCATGGCCGTCGTGCGGCTGCGCTCGCCCCTTCGCGATCTCACCGGCGGCGCGGCCGAGGTCCAGGTGGACGGAACGACGGTCGGCGACGCCCTGCGCTCGCTCGAGCGCGTCCACCCGCCGATCGCGGGCTGGATCCTCGACGAGCACGGCCGTATCCGCCAGCACGTCAACGTCTTCCACGACGGCGAACGCGTCAAGGAGGCGACCCCGGTCGAGTCGGAGGACGTGCTGCACGTGCTGTCTGCCATCTCGGGAGGTGAGCGATGACGGAGCTCCTGGTGGGCTCGAAGAAAGGCCTGTTCGTGTTGCGCGGAGAGCCCGGCGACGCCTTCGAGGTCGCGCACCGCGCCTTCGCCGGCGACGTCGTCGAGTTCGCGCTCAGGGATCCCCGCAGCGGGCGGTACTTCGCGAGCGTCACATCCGGGTTCTTCGGCCCCCGCTTGTACTTCGCAGACGACCCCGCCGGCGAGTGGCGGCAGGCGACCGGTCCCGCGTTTCCCGAGGACATCCCGGACTCGGCGGTCACCCGCATCTGGGTCGTCCAGCCGGCCGAGGAGGCGGGCGTCCTCTGGGCCGGCGCCGCTCCCGCCTCGCTCTGGCGCAGCGAGGACGACGGTGAGTCGTGGACGCTCAACCGGCCGCTCTGGAATGTGCCGACCCGGCCCGAGTGGGAGCCGGGCGCCGGCGGCCTGGCGCTCCACTCGATCTGCCCCTGGCCCGGGGACCCCGACCGCCTCGCGGTCGGCATCTCGGCCGCGGGCGTGTGGCTCAGCGACGACCGGGGCGAGAGCTGGCGCACCGGCTACACGGGGCTCGAGCCGCTGTACCTTCCGGAGGACGCGCGGGAGGGCTCGCATGCGCTCTGCGTCCACGACATGCGCCGCGCTCCACTGGCTCCCGAGCGCCTGTTCATGCAGTTCCACGGAAGCGTGTACCGCAGCGACGACGCGGGCTCCACCTGGACGGACATCGCCTCCGGACTGCCTTCCGGCTTCGGCTTCCCGATCGTGGTCGACGCCGCAGACCCGGACAGCGCGTACGTCATCCCGCTGACCGCGGATGTCGACCGGGTCACACCGGAGGGGCGCATGCGCGTGTACGAGACGCGCGACGCCGGGACGAGCTGGACGGCCGGCCAGGACGGCTTGCCGGCCGAAGACGCTTACCTCACGGTTCTGCGCCAGGCCTTCGACGCCGACGCCGGCTCCCCGCCGAGCCTCTACTTCGGCGCCACATCCGGCGACGTGTTCGGCTCGGCGGACGGGGGCGCGAGCTGGTTCGCCGCAGCGACGCGAATCGCGCCGGTGAACTCGGTGCGCATCAGCGGCTGACCGCACGGTCCGCAGCGGGCATGGCTAAGGTCTGGTGAGACGCGAAGCCGCCGAGGTAGTCGGCTGGCAGCCCGAGGCGACCCGTGCCAGATTCGCACAACCCAGAGGAGCTTCTCAAACCGTACGTCCCGCGGCTTCTGATCAGCTGGCTGCGCGACACGCCTGAGGCTCGGCACCGGGACGTCGAGGGGACGCTCGCCTTCGTCGACATCTCCGGGTTCACGAAGATGACCGAGCGCCTTGCGCGGAGGGGCAAGGTTGGCGCGGAGGAGATCAACGACGCCCTCGACCACGTCTTCGGCCCGCTGCTGGACGTCGCGTACGACTACGGGGCAGGCGTCGTCAAATGGGGCGGCGATGCAGTCCTGCTCCTCTTCGACGAGGACGAGCACGCGCGGCGAGCGGCGAGGGCCGCCGTCGAGATGCAGCGAACGCTTCGCACGGTCGGCCGGATGTCTACGTCGTCGGGTCAGGTCACGCTGAGGATGTCGCTCGGCCTCCACTCCGGCGTGTTCCAGTTCTTCCTCGTCGGCGACCTCCATCGAGAGCTCCTTGTTGCCGGCCCGGGCGCGTCGCGCACGGTGGACATGGAGGCGATCGCCGACGCCGGCGAAGTCGCGTTGAGCCCCGAGACCGCGGCGCTCCTCGATCCGAGCGACGTCGGAGCCGCCAAGGGCGAGGCGCTGTTGCTTCGCCGGGCCGCATTCGAGTCGAGGCGTGCGGATCCGGCGCCCGACGCGACCGGCCTCGATATCGCGACGTGCCTTGCGAGACCGATCACAGAGCTCCTGCTCGGGGGGCCCGTCGAGCCGGAGCACCGTCTCGTCACCGCCGCGTTCATCGAGTTCCGGGGCCTCGACGCGCTGCTGGCCGAGCACGGCGCAGCACAAGTCACAGACGACCTCGACGAGCTGATTCGGGTCGTGCAACACGCCACCGCGCGGCACGGCGTCACGTTCTTCGAGTCGGACATCAGCAAGGACGGCGGCAAGATCATGCTGATCGCCGGCGCACCCGCGACGACGGGCCGGGACGAAGAGGCGATGCTCCGCGCCGCCCGTCAGATCTTGGACGCCCGCTGCCGGATCCCGATCCGCATCGGCGTCAACTCCGGTCGTGTGTTCGCCGGGAACTTCGGCCCCCCGTACCGCCGCACCTACTCGGTCAAGGGTGACGCCGTCAACACGGCAGCCCGCATCATGGGCAAGTCGCCCATCGGCGGCGTGCTCGTCACCGAGGCGACCCTTGCCCGTTCCGCGGCGAAGTTCGAGACGGCCGCCGTGGGCCCCTTCGCGCTCAAGGGCAAGGCCCAGCCCGTCGCCGCGTTCGAGCTCGGTGGGCTCGAGGGCAGGGACGCACGCAGGAGCTCCGCCACGCCGCTCGTGGGACGCGACCGGGAGCTCTCGATCCTCCGTCATGCGCTCGACGTCGCGCGCGGCGGCACGGGTCGGCTCGTCGAGCTCGTCGGCGAGCCCGGCATCGGCAAATCGAGGCTCGTCGAGGAAGTGACGGCGGAGGCGGACGACTTCGCCCTTGTCGAGCTGATCTGCGAGCAGTACGAGGCCTCCACGCCGTACTTCGCCTTCCATCAGGCGGTGCGCTCGCTGCTCGGCCTCGATGCGGCCGCCCACCCGGAGGTGGTCGAGGAGGCCCTGCGCGACGCCGTACTCGGCGTCGCCCCGGAGCTCGCGCGCTGGCTGCCTCTCCTCGGGGTGCTGGTCGGGGTCGAGATGCCCGAGACCGCAGAGGTCGCTGGGCTCGAGGGCCGTTTCCGCCGCGCGCGCCTGGAGGAGGTGGCCTCCGATTTCCTCTGCCGGATCATCCGTGGACGAACCCTCCTCGTCGCCGAGGACACGCACTGGATGGACGAGGCATCGGCCGAGCTGCTGCGCCACTTGGCGCGCGAGATCGCCGAGCTGCCGTGGCTCCTCGTAACGACCCGCCGGGATGTGCACACCGGCTTCGTCGCCGCGGGGCTCGAGGCTGCCGTCGTCCTCGAGCCGCGTCCGCTGGACAGCCAGGACGCGCTGGCGCTCATCGACACGGACGATTCTCCACTGGCACCGCACGTCGTCGCCGCGCTGGCCGAGCGCGCCGGCGGGAACCCACTCTTTCTCGGCGAGCTCCTCGCCGCCGCCCGCTCGGAAGGCGTCGACGCCCTACCGGACACCCTGGAGGCCCTGCTGGCCAACCAGATAGACCGCCTCGGCACGCGCGACCGAGCCGTACTGCGCGCCGCTGCCGTCCTCGGCGCCAGCTTCTCGCCGGAGATCCTCGCCGCGTCCCTCGACGCGAGCCGCTACCACCTCGACGACGGGATCTGGGAGCGCCTGGCCGGTTTCGTCCACATCGATGGCCTTGGAACGGTCCGCTTCCGCCACGCCCTCGTCCGCGACGCCGCCTACGAGGGACTGCCGTACCGCCGCCGGCTCGAGCTGCACGCACGCGTCGGCGAGACGATCGAGAGCGTCGCCGGGGCCACGCCGGACGAGCAGGCGGAGCTCCTCTCGCTCCACTTCCTGCACGCGCACCGGTTCGACAAGGCCTGGCGCTACGCCCGCGTCGCCGGCGAGCGCGCCCAGGCCGTCTACGCGAACCTCGAGGCCGCTGAGTTCTTCGGTCGGGCGCTCCAGGCCGCCCGCCGGCTCCACGACGTCGAGCCTCTCGACGTCGCCCAGATCTCGGAGGCGCTCGGCGACGCGCAGCGCCGGGCCGGGCTCCAACGGGAGGCCGCGAGCGCCTTCCGCGCCGCCCGTCGGCTACGCGGGGGCGACAACCTGGCCGAGGCCGGGCTTTGGCTGAAGGAGGCCTTCGTCCTAGACGATCTCGGAGACTTTCCCCAGACCCTTCGACTCGTCAGGCGGGGCCTCAACTCCCTCCAGGATGTCACGGGTCGCGCGGCGGCCGCCCGGCGCGCCCAGCTCAAGGTTTTCTACGGGGCAGTGAGGCAGGGCCAGGGTCGTTCGAGGGAAGCCATCCGGTGGTGTGGCGAAGCCGTCGCCGAGGCGAAGCAGGCCGGCGAGAAGAAAGCGCTCGCCCATGCATACCTGATTCTCGACTGGGCGGATATCTCGCTCGGGCGCCTGGCGGAGGCGACGCGGTCGCCTGCTGCGCTGGCTCTGTACGAGGAGCTGGGCGATCTCGACGGCCAGGCGCTCACGCTCAACAACATGGGCGCCCGCGCGTACTTCGACGGCCGCTGGGACGATGCGCTTCGTCTGTACGAACGGGCGCAGACCGCGCGCGAACGGCTCGGCGACGTGGTCACCGGGGCGGAGATCACGTACAACATCGCCGAGATCCTCGTCGACCGCGGCCGGCTGACGGAGGCCGAGGAGCTCGTCCGCCGGTCGCTACGGATCTGGCGGGCGTCGGGCCAGCGTCCCGGCATCGCCTACGCGACCCGTCTGCTCGGGCGTATCGAGTCTCGCCTCGGCCGCAGCGAGGAGGGGACGCAGCTCCTGTTCCAGGCGCGTGAGGAGTTCCGGGAGCTCGGGGCCCAGGCGGAGATCGTCGAGACCGACGCCCGCATCGCCGGCTCGCTTGCCCGGCAGGGGCTCTCAGAAGGCGCTCTCCAGGTGGCGACCGAGGCGCTCGGCGGAGCCTCCGGTCCCATCGTGCCGGTCCTCCAGCGCACGCAGGGCTTCGCGCTCGTCCGGCTCGGCGACACCGAGGGCGCGCGGGAGGCTTTCATACGCAGCCTCGAGTCGGCCCGCGCTCAGAGCGCGCAGTACGAAGAGGCGATCAGCCTGGATGCCCTCGTCAAGTTCTGCGAGCTGAGCGACGACCCGGCTGCCGAGACCTACCGAGTCGAGCGGGACGCCATCTTCTCTGCCCTCGGCATCGTCTACGTCCCTTCCATGCCGCTGGACTCAGCCGTGGCACTGGCCGGCCGCGGCTGACACGACCAGCGTCCGGCCGACCTGGCCAGGCTACTTCTTGCCGAGGATCGGATCGTCCGTGATCAGGACGACGACGATCAGGTCGCCGGCGTTGTCACGGTGGCGCTCGTCGATGCACGGGAACGGGTCGGGAGTTCCGGCGGTGTCGTTGCAGTTCGGAACGGGATCGATGACGACGCTCTGGCCGGCTACGAGCTTCTCCATGCAGAACTCGAAGTTCGCAACGCCGGTGCCGGGCGTGACCGACTTGTCGTACTCCAGCGTGACCTGGATCGGGTTGTCGTTGCCGTGTCCGCTCGGCGGGTTGACGACGACCGCCATGCCGGTGCCGTCCGCGCACTGGCCGGGGGTCACGTCGACGAGGGTGATCTCGAGCGTACCGGGGTTGCCGCCGGCGGGCGCGAAGACGTGGCTGTTCGTGGGCTGACCCTTGTTGGTGTCCGTTCCGGTCGAGCCTACGCAGGGCTCGTTCGGGTGGTTCGAGCAGTCGAACAGAGCCGTGACGATGTCGAACGGATCGCTCGTCACCGAAGCGCTACCGGCCGTCGCCGTCAGCGTGTAGTCGAGCCCCACCTCGTCGATGTCGAGCCCCGGGAACGACGCCGAGCCGGCGGTCGTCGTACGCGTGGCCACGCCGTCGAGCGCGCCGCCGAAAGCGTTCGCGTCGAGCGCGATGGTTACGGCGGTGCCATTCTCCACAGGGTTCCCGAACTGATCCGTGACCGCGACCGCCGGTGCCGGCGTGATCTCGTCACTGAATTGCGTGTTCGTCGGCTCCTGCGTGAACGCGACAGAGCTGGGCGGGCCCGCCTCCACCTCGAACGAGGCGCTGGTCCCGCTGAGGCTCCCCGACGTCACCGTTAGCTGCACGCTCGCGGCGGTTTGCGTGGCCGTGACGTTGGTCGTCGCGACGCCGCCCACGAACGTCAGCGCGCCGTAGCTCGGCGGCGTCCCGTTCGGCGCCGTGCCGAGCCCGCTCAACGTAGCGCTGCCGGAGAAGCTCGAGGTGTTTCCACACCCGTCCTTCGCACGGACGGTGACGGCGAACGGCGTGCCGGCCTGCACCTGCGTACCGGCTTCAGGTAGGTCAACGTCAGCAATCGGGTCGAACGCGAAGCTGGCGACCGACGCCGAGCCGCCCGTCAACGTTACGTCGAGGTCCGACTGGGCGGCGTCGAGGGCGAAGTCGTTCCCGCTCCCGTTGAAGTTGTTCGCCTGCTTCACGACCGGCGTCCAGTCGTCGTTCGCCGGCACCACGCAAGGAGCGCTCGCCTGGAACGTCACCGTGACGGATTGGTTCTGACTCAGCCTCTGCGTCGACGCGGGGCCGCTGTTCCTGAGCTGGATGACTCCGGCGCCGAGCGTCGATGTCCACTGCTTACCGGCTGAAGCGACGGTCGAGACGATCGACGTGACGCTCCAGCCACTCGGAATGGACACGTTCGCGGAGCCGAGCCCCTGACTCGTGAGATTCGTGATCGTGTACGTGTATGTCCCGCTCGAACCCGCGCCCACGCTCGAGGGGGCGATGACGGCCTTGAAGGGCTTCGGCGGCGTCGCGGACGCGATGCCCGCGAGTAGGACGGCCGAGGCGATGCCTACGGCGAGCAATGGTAGACCGAGGCGAAGCGAAGCCGTGCGTGGCCTAAATCGGCCCATACGAGTTTTCCTTTCGAGCGCCGCAGACGAAACGTACCGACGCATGGTACACACATGAGAAGAAGGTCAACCGGGAAGGCGCGCGCCGAACTGGGATCGATTGACCCCGTGGCGCCCTGCCAGGGTCTAGGCTTCACGCGTGGGCATGCCGTTCCAGCGCTACGGGCCGTACTCGTTCGGTGTCGAGTTCCCGGACAGGACATGGCCCGAGCGGCGGCTGGAGCGCGCCCCGGTCTGGTGCTCGGTCGACCTGCGCGACGGGAACCAGGCCCTCATCGACCCCATGGACGTGACGCGAAAGCGGCGCTTCTGGGATCTGCTCATGCGGCTCGGCTTCAAGGAGGTGGAGGTCGGCTTCCCGGCCGCGTCCCAGCCGGACTACGACTTCACACGCCTGCTGATCGAGGAGGATCTCGTCCCGGACGACGTCTGGATCCAGGTGCTCACGCAGAGTCGCGAGGAGCTGATCGAGCGCACGATCGAGAGCATCAAGGGCGCGAAGCGCGCAATCGTCCACCTCTACAACTCGACCTCGGAGCTGCAGCGGCGCGTTGTCTTCCGGCAGGATCGCGCCGGCATCGTCGACATTGCCACGAGCGGCGCGAGGCTCTGCCTGCGAGCGCTCGACGAGCTCCCCGGTACGGAGATCAGGCTCGAGTACTCGCCGGAGAGCTTCACCGGCACCGAGATGGACTTCGCGCTCGAGATCTGCGAGTCCGTCCTGGACGTCTGGCAGCCACGGCCCGACTGGAAGACGATCATCAACCTGCCCGCAACGGTCGAGATGGCGACGCCGAACGTGTACGCCGACCAGTTCGAGTGGTTCGGCCGCAACGTCTCCCGGCGGGACGCGATCGTGCTCTCGATCCACCCGCACAACGACCGCGGCTGCGCGGTGGCCGCGACGGAGCTGGCCCTCATGGCGGGCGGCGAGCGTGTCGAGGGGGCGCTGTTCGGCAACGGCGAGCGCACGGGGAACGTCGACCTCGTCACGCTGGCGCTCAACCTCTTCAGCCTCGGGGTCGACCCCGGCCTCGACTTCTCGGACATAGACGAGGCCCGGCGTGAGGTCGAGTACTGCAACCAGCTCCCCGTTCACCACCGACATCCGTACGTCGGCGAGCTCGTCTACACGGCATTCTCGGGCTCGCACCAGGATGCGATCAAAAAGGGCATGGATGCGCTCGAAAGAACGCCCGGCAGTCTCTTCGAGGTGCCCTACCTGCTGATCGACCCCAAGGACGTGGGGCGCACGTACGAGGCGATCATCCGCGTCAACAGCCAGTCCGGCAAGGGCGGCGTCGCCTACATCATGAAGGCGGAGCACGGGCTCGACCTGCCGCGCAGGCTCCAGATCGAGTTCTCGCGCGTGATCCAGGAGGTCGCCGAGACGCATGGTGGCGAAGTGACGCCCGAGCAGATCTGGGACTGCTTCGCCGTCGAGTACCTGCGCCCGGGACCGGTCGAGATCATCGGCCACCAGTCGACCGCCGAGCTCGACGAGCACGAGACGCTGCAGGCAAAGCTGCGCCTGGACGGAGAGGAGCGACTCGCCGTGGGACGCGGCAACGGGCCGATCGCGTCTTTCGTCGACGCGCTTGCGGGGCTCGGCATCGAGCTGCGCGTGCTCGACTTCCACGAGGACTCGATCGGCGCCGGCGCCGACGCGCGCGCAGCGTGCTACATCGAGGCGACCGTCGGCGACCGCGTGCTCTGGGGGGTCGGCATCCACTCGAGCATCGTCACCGCCTCTCTGCGGGCGGTCACGAGCGCGGTCAACAGGGCTGCCGCGATCGGCCTCGTCGACACGGCGGCGCGACGCGACGCGGGAGGGATCTCGTAGGCATGTCCGAGCGCCCGCCCGCGATCCAGACGGTCCTGGTCGAGAACGACCGCGTCCGCGTGTCCCGCTGGCAGTTCTCGCCCGGCGCGGCGACGGGCTGGCATCGGCACGAGTTCGACTACGTCGTCGTGCCGCTCGCGGACGGACGGCTGCAGCTCGAGGAGACCGACGGGACGCGAATCGCGGAGCTCGGCCACGGCGTGCCGTACTTCCGGCAGGCCGGCGTCGAGCACGACGTGATCAGCGCGAACGACGGCGACTTCGCCTTCGTCGAGATCGAGCTCAAGTAGCGCTCGATAGCTCAGGCATCGTCGGCCAGGGAGATCAGGCCGCCGGCTATGTGAGTACGCATCCGGTCGGCCGCCCGGGTCGGGTCAGCGGCCCGCGCGGCCTCCATGATCTCCTCGTGCTCGCGTGCAGACTGCTCGACCCGACCGGGCAGCACCCACATCGTGCGCCACGGGTAGACGTCCCAGAGCCGGCGGATGAACTCACACAGGAGCGGCGACTCGGACCCCTCGTAGAGGGCGTGATGCCATGTCTCGTTGCCGCCGACGATGTCCCGACCCCGCCCGTCCTCGATCGCGCCGAGGAAGCGCTGGTGCAGCCGCTCGAGCTCGCGCAGCCGAGCCGACGCCAGCGACGCGACCGCGAGCTCCACGGCGGACCCCTCGAGCAGGCAGCGCAGGCGGATCACCTCGGCCGTCTGCGGCTCGGATAGCTCGGCCACGACGATGCCCTGGTGCGGCCGGTAGGTCACGAGGCCGTCCGCCTGCAGGAGACGTAGCGCCTCGCGGATCGGCGTCGGGCTCATGCCCAGCTCGGCGGTGAGGAGGTTGAGGCGCAGGCGTCGCCCCGGCTCGAGCGCGCCCGTCCGGATCCGGTCCCGCAGGATCTGGAGGGCGAGCTCGGTCTTCGTTCTGTGGGTCGCCGTCTCAGCCATGTGCCAAAGAAAATAAAATATCGGCTCGATGGTCGATCAGGACGTCCAGGTTCTCCGCAGCCTCCTCTTCGCGCCGGGCAACCACCCTCGCAAGCTCGAGAAGGTGGGGACGTTCGGCTCGGATGCGATCGTGCTCGATCTCGAGGACGCGGTCGCCGACGCCGAGAAGGACGCCGCGCGAGGGCTCGTCCGCGAGGCCCTCGCGACGTACGGCACGGGCACCGTTCGGATCGTGCGCGTCAACGGTCACGACACCGGCAGGATGGAGGACGACCTGCAGGCCGTCGCCTGCGAGGCGCTCGACTGTGTGATGGTGCCGAAGGTCGAGCGCCCCGAGACCCTCGCCCGCGCGGATGCCGTGCTCGGGCAGCTCGAGCGCCAGCGCGGCCTCCCGGAGGGCGCGATACGCGTCCTCGCCCTGATCGAGACAGCCCGCGGCCTCGTGCACTGCGAGGAGATCGCTCTCGCAGCGCCGCCCCGGATGCTGACGCTGATTTTCGGGCTCGGCGACTTCTCGGTCGACGTGGGCGTCGACATCACGCCCGAGGGCGACGAGCTGCTCTATGGGCGCTCGCGCGTCATCGTCGCAGCGCGCGCGGCGGGCATGCGCCCCGCGCTCGACGGGCCCTACCTCGACCTCCCGAACCTCGAGGGCCTGGAGGCCGACTGCTGGCGCTCGCGACGGCTGGGCTTCCAGGGCCGCGTCGTGATCTACCCGGGCCACGTCGACACCGTCCAGCGCGTGTACGCGGAGCTCTCCGACGAGGAGGCCGAGCGCTGCCGGCGAATCGTCGCCGCGTTCGAGGCCGCCGAGGCCGCCGGCTCCGCGTCCATCCAGGTCGACGGGCGCTTCGTCGACTACCCGCTCTACCATCGCGCCCGGCACAAGCTCACCCTGTTCGAGGCCTCTCAGCGCGCCGGCGCGGGTACCTCTACGTGACCGCGGACCGGACGCCGCCCCTGCCGCTCGACGGACTGAAGGTCGTCGACGCCGCGACACTGTTCGCCGGGCCGGTGATCGCGACGATGATGGGCGACTTCGGCGCCGACGTGATCAAGATCGAGCACCCCCGCGGCGACAGCCTGCGCACGCTCGGCTGGTCGAAGGACGGCGTCTCGCTGTGGTGGGCGCTGATCGGGCGCAACAAGCGCGCGGTGACGCTCAACTTCGGCCATCCCCGCGGCGCCGAGCTGCTGAAGCGCATCCTCGCCGACGCGGACGTCTTCATCGAGGGCTTCCGGCCGGGCACGCTCGAGCGCTGGAACCTCGGCCCGGACGTCCTCCACGAGGTCAACCCCGGCCTCGTCATCGTCAGGACGAGCGGCTTCGGGCAGACGGGCCCGTACAGCTCCCTGCCGGGCTTCGGGACGCTCGCCGAGTCGATCTCGGGCTACGCCTACATCAACGGCTGGCCGGACGGCCCGCCGACGCTGCCGCCGTTCGCTCTCGCCGACGGGGTCGCGTCCCTCACCGGAACGTTCGCCGCGATGTTCGCGCTGTGGTGGCGAGAGCACGCCGGCGAGGGCCGTGGCCAGGTGATCGACCTCGCCATCTACGAGCCGCTCTTCTGGATCCTCGGCCCCCAGGCGCTCGTCTACGACCAGCTCGGCATCGTCCAGGAGCGAACCGGCAACGCGGCGCCGTTCGTCGCGCCCCGCAACGCCTATCAGGCGAAGGACGGCCGCTGGCTCGGGCTCTCGGCCAGCGCCCAGTCGATCGCCGAGCGGGTGATGAAGATCGTCGGCCGCGAGGATCTGGTCGAGGAGCCATGGTTTCGCAATCACGCCGGCCGGGTCGAGCACGCCGACGAGCTCGACGCGATCATCCAGGAGTGGATCGGGCGCCACACGACGGAGGAGGTGCTGGCGGCATTCGCCGAGCACGAGGCCGCGATCGCGCCCGTCAACTCCATCGCAGACATCCTCGCCGACCCTCAGTACGAGGCGCGGCACACGGTGACGACCGTCGACCACCCGCGTCTCGGGCCGGTGAAGATGCAGAACGTGATCCCGACCCTCAGCGAGACGCCGGGCCGCATCGACCACACGGGCCCCGAGCTCGGCGAGCACAACCGCGAGGTCTACGTCGACGAGCTCGGGCTCACGGAGGAGGAGCTCGCCAGGCTGCAAGAGGAAGGGGTGATCTGACGTGTCGCGCGACGAGTTCAGGCAGCGGATGGACGAGCTCGGCAAGGGCTTCGACCCGGCGTCGCAGGTCGTCGGGGAGCGCTGGGGCGCCGAGACGCTCGAGCTCTACCGCGCGCGCGGCATCGGCGCCCGCACCGGCTTCGGGCAGAGCCCGGCGCTGCTCGTCATCGACATGGCGGTCGCGTTCAACGACCCGTCGTACAAGGTCGGCGGCGACCAGAGCTCCGCAATCGAGGCGATCGCACGGCTCCTGCCCGTCGCTCGCGCGGCCGAGGTTCCCGTCTTCTTCTCCACGACGGCCTACCACCCGGATGGAAAGGACGCGGGCATCTTCGGCGAGAAGGTCCCGGCGCTGCTCGAGCTCCAGCTCGGCGACCCGGGCGTCGAGATCGATCCGCGGCTCGCGCCGGACGAGGGCGAGATCGTGATCACGAAGAAGTTCGCATCCTGCTTCTTCCAGACGAACCTGGCGTCGCTGCTCGTGTACGAGGGCATCGACACGGTGATCCTCACGGGATGCTCGACCTCTGGGTGCGTGAGGGCGGCGGCGCTCGACGCGGTCTCGCACGGCTACCGCGTGATCGTGCCGCAGGAGTGCGTCGCCGACCGGGCGGAGGGGCCCCACTGGGCGAACCTCTTCGACATCGACGCGAAGTACGGCGATGTGATGCGGCTCGACGACGTGATCGCGGCGATCGAGCAGCTGCCCGCCGGCCGTCAGGCGACGGCCCGCCGCTGACGAGCGGCACGGCCAAGCTGCGGCGCCCGGGCGCGATCAGGCGAGGAAGTAGGCACGGTTCAGCGGAAGCTCGGTTGCCGGCTCGAGCTCCACGGGCTGCCCGTCCACGAAGACGCGCTCCGCCTCGGGATCGACGCGGACATCGGGCGTCGCGCCGTTCCGGACGAGGTCTCGCTTGCGAACCGTCCGCGCCTCACGCACCGTCGCCACCCGACCGGGCCAGCGCCCTCGCAACCGTTCGGCGCCGGCGCCGCTCGTGAACACGCTGGCGAGCTCGGTCGGCGCCGCGCCGATGCCGCCGAACATCGCCCCGAACACGAGCGGCTCGCCGATACGGGTCGAGCCGCTCCCCGACCCGAGCGGCGCCCAGGTCGCGAACCCGGCCTTGAGGACGAGTTGCGGCTTCGCTCCGAAGAACGCCGGCCGCCAGAGGACGACGTCGGCGATCTTGCCTCGCTCGAGCGTGCCGACCTCGTGCGCGATTCCGTGCGTCAACGCCGGGTTGATCGTCAGCTTGGCGAGGTAGCGCAGGATGCGCTCGTTGTCGTTCGCCGAGTCGTCACCGCTCGCTCGCTTCATCACGTGCGCAAGCTGCCAGGTCCTGCGCGTGACTTCGCCGATGCGGCCCATGCCCATGGAGTCCGAGCTCATGATCGAGATGGCGCCGAGGTCGTGGAGCACGCTCTCGGCCGCCATCGTCCAGCCGCGCACGCGACCGCGTGCCGCCTGAAGGTCGTTCTCGAAGCGTGGGTGCAGGCGGTGCACCGTGCGGATCATCTCCTCGTGCTCGGCGACGGCGGTGGCGCCGAAGGGGACGGTGGGGTCGGTCGAGGAGGGCAGGACGTTGTCGCGGCTCACGACCTCGAGCAGGTTCACGGGGCCGCCGCCGCAGCCCTCGACGTGGTAGCAGTGCACCGACCGGTCGCCGATCGCGGCGAGCGTCTCCTCGAGCGTCGCCGACTCGCCGATGCCGTCGGCGTGCAGGGCCAGCTGCACGTCGTGGCGCTCGGCGACGGAGAGGGCGGCGTCGACGATCTCGGGGTACGCGCCCGTGTCCTCGTGCACCTTGAGGCCGCCTGCCCCCCACTCGAGCGTGGCCTCGAGGAAGCTCTCGTTCGCGGTGGCGGCACGGGCCAGCGGCAGGAGGTTGAGCGGAACGGCACGCCAGGCGTCGAGCAGGCGATCGAGGTTCGTCCGCGGATTGACGCCGAGGTCGAAGGCGCCGCCGTAGCCCATCGCGACGAGCGTCGTGGTGCCCCCCGCGAGCGCCGCGGCGGCGACCTGCGGCCCGAGCAGGTGGACGTGCGAGTCGATCGCGCCGGGCGTCGCGATGAGGCCCTCGGCCGGGATGACGCCCGTCGCCGCGGACAGAGGAACGGCGACGCCGTCCATCGTGTCGGGATTCCCGGCGCGTCCGACCGCGGCGATGCGGCCGTCCTTGATACCGAGCGACGTCTTGCGTATGCCGAGGACGGGATCGAGCAGGACGACGTTCGTGACGGCGACGTCCAGGGCGTCCTCCGGCCGGATGCTCCCGGTCGTCATGAGCCCGTCGCGGATCGTCTTCGCGAAGCCGACGACCGGCTCGGCTCCCGGCGCCGTGTCGTCGGCCTCGACCTCGAGCAGCAGGTCCGTGTCGCCCAGGCGAACACGATCGCCGGCGGTCGGGCCGTAGAGCGACGCGTACTCCGCCCGCGTCAGGTCCATACGACCGGAAGCTCGATTTCGGCGCCGGGGGCGATTCTGACGGTAGCCCCGGCCGGGAGATCGGCGCGCGCGCCCGCGAGAGCGTCGCGGTCCAGCTCGAGGGCGGAGCTCACCCGGGCGAGCGGGAAGTGCGAGCCGACGTAGGCGGGGAAACGACCCCTGTTCCGCACCCGGGCCGTGGCGCGACGCGCCGCCGGCGCGCTCGGAAGCGGCCCGTCGCCGGGGATCACCTCGCCCGGTTTCACGCGCCAACCAGCCGCTCGAGCGGCACGAGCCGGCTGCCGTCGCCGAACACGGCCTCGACCTGATGCGGCCCCGCGAGCAGGGCGGCAACGCCCGGTAGGAGCTGGCCGGGCTGGAAGAGCCCGTGGACGCTCGCACGAGCGTCCTCGTAGGAGGCGCCGCGCCGGGCTCGCTCGAGGACCGTGTCGCATGCGAGCGCCACCGCCTCCGGATGGCTGAGCGGGACGCCGTCGGCTAGCCGCCGTCGGGCGAGCTCCGCAGCGGTGAAGACGAGCAGGCGCTCGACCTCTCTCGGCGTCAGCTGCACGCCCGACTCACCTTCACGCCGGCACCGTCTCACGCTTCGCGATCAGCTCGCCGAAGCCCGGCTCCCCGGTCACTTCGCCCTCGGCGAAGATCACGCGGCCCCGCAGGACGGTGTAGACCGGGAAGACACTCACTTCGCGGCCGTCGAAGGGCGACCACTTCTCCTGCTCGTGGTACTCGAGCTGCTGCGCGTCGATCATCCTGCTGCCGTTCGTCTCGACGACGCAGAAGTCGGCGTCGGAGCCCACCGCGATCGTGCCCTTGCGCGGGAAGAGGCCAAAGAGCCTGGCCGGCGTTGTCGAGAGCAGGCCGGCGACCTGGGCGAGCGTGACCCCCCTGCGGGCGGCCTCGGTGGCGACGAGCGGGAGCATCCCCTCGAGGCCGTTGCCGGCGCCGGGGAGCTGCGTCCAGATGTCCGCTCCGGGGATCTTCGCGAGCGGCGCGTGGTCGGAGCCCACGGTGTGCACGTGGCCCTCCGCGAGAAGCTGCCAGAGCCGCTCGACCGACTCGCTGCTGCGGCTCGGCGGGTTCCACTTGAGCCGCGTGTCCGCAGCCATGTCCTCGAGGGTCACGCAGAGGTAGTGCGGGCAGGTCTCGATCCAGACATCGGCTCCGCGTGCCCGAGCGTCGCGGACGTAGGCCACGGACTCGGGGGCCGTCACGTGCGCGATCACGGTGCGGCAACCGGTCACCTCGGCAACGAGCGCGACGCGCTGGACGGCCTCGAGCTCCGAGTACCACGGCCGCGCCTCGTCCCACGCGCCGGGGTCGGTACGACCCTCCCCCTGCAGGCGACGCGTCTCGAAGTCGACGATCTCGGCGTTCTCGCAGTGCACGACCACGGTCAGGCCCTCCTGCCTGGCTCTGCGCATGCAGTCGAGCATCTGACCGGTGTCGGCCCCGGGGTACATGCCCGGTGGGGCGACGCCGCCGGTGAAGAGCTTCAGCGCGACGATGCCTCCCTCGGCCAGCGCCGCGATGTCCTCGGGGTCGTCGCTCGGCGCCCCGCCGAACAGCGCGTAGTCGACGAGACACTCGGAGCGCACGTGGGCGAGCTTCTCCTGGAGCCGTGCGGCGGACAGGATGGGCGGCTTGTCGAGCGGCATGTCGACCACCGTCGTGATGCCGCCCTTCGCCGCCGCGCGCGTCGCGCCCCGGTAGGTCTCCCAGCCGTAGCCCCAGAAGACGTGGAAGTGCTCGTCGATGAGCCCGGGCAGCACCGTGAGGCCGGTCGCGTCGAGGGTCTCGTCGGCGTCCAGCGGCCCGTCGGAAAGCGTCACGATCCTGCCGGCCCTGACGCCGATCGTGGCCGGCTCGATACGGCCGTCCGGCAGGAGCACCCGCCCTCCGGCTATCGCGAGGTCATGCTGCGCCATCGGTTGACTGATCTCCTTTCATGCGGCGAGCGTTCTCGGCGACGTCACGAGGTTGCGGGGCGCGCCGGCTACGAAGGCGAGAACGTTCTCGGTCAGCTCCTCGAACTGGCGCGAGAGCGCCTCCTCGGTGTGCCAGGCGATGTGAGGCGTGACGAGAGCGTTCGGCGCGCCGGCGAGCCTTGCGAGCGCCTCTGGCTCGGGCGGCTCCTTCCCGAGCACGTCGAGCACGGCGCCACCGAGGCGCCCCTCCTCGAGCATCCTGCGCACCGCCTCGTCGTCGACGATTCCCCCCCGAGCCGTGTTGACCAGGATCGCCCCGGGCTTCATGAGCGCGAGCCGCTCGGCCGGTAGCAGGTCGCGCGTGTCGTCGGTGAGCGCGACGTTGACGGAGACGACGTCTGCGCGGGAGAGCAGGTCGTCGAGAGCGAGGTGCACGACTCCCGGAATGTTCCGCTCGTGTCGCGACCAGGCCACGACGTCCATGCCGAACGCCTGCCCGAGCTCCGCGATGCGGAGGCCGATCGTCCCCAGGCCGACGACGCCGAGCGTCTTCCCGGCCAGCTCGAAGCCGCGGAAGCCGCGGTACTCGAAGCGGCCCGCTCGCGTCGATTCGTACGCGTCGAAGAGACGGCGCCCGAGTGCGAGCAGCGCCCCGAACGTGAACTCGGCGACGGACTGCGTCGCCGCGGCGGGGACGACTGCGACGGCCACGCCCTGCGCCGACGCGGCCTCGACGTCGATGTGCGAGTAGCCGGCCGTGCGCGTGGCGACGAGTCGCAGGTCGGGAAGGCGCTCGAGCACGGCGGCGTCGATCTGCGTGTACGTGTAGAGGGTGACGAGCACGCCGGCCGCCGCGGCGCGCGCGACGATCGCCTCGCTGTCCGGCGGGCCGAAGCTGACGCTCGTGGGTAGCTCGCCCCTGAGCCGGGCCAGGAGCGGCTCGTCCTCGGGCTCGCAGTCGACGACAGCGGCGGCGGTCGTCCGGGTGGGGGATGCCGCGTCCGTGGGCGGAGAATATCGGCGCTCGCCACGCTCTCTGTGGCCAGCAGAAGGAGGGGCGCCGCTGGGCGCCCCTCCTTGGCCGGGCTCGATGACGTCGATGTCTACTTCGCGACCGTGATCGTCTCCACGTCTACCGTCGTTCCCGTCACGATGTCGGACGTCATGCTCGCGATGAGCGCGACCGCTCCGAGCCGGTTGCGGGCGATCGCGTCGTACCCGATCGTCACGCTCCCTCCCGGCTGCGGCGGAGCGGTCGTGATCGTATAGTCGGCGCCCGAGGCCGGAACGGCCCCGAGGTTCACGCCGCTCGACCCGTCGCGGTTCTCGGCGCCGACGGTGAGGCCGACCTCTGCGTCACCGGGCCCGACCTCGCCGAGCGCGTACGTGATGCTCTCGGTGTCCCCGATCTGGATCCAGATCTGGAACGAGCGCAGGTCGTTCGTGCCCCAGACGGGGACCGCCTCCCACTCGAGCACGAGCCAGACGTTGACGTCGTCCGTCAGGAACCCGGCGCGGAGCGCCCCGCCCGAGCTCGGGTCGAGGTCGGTCCAGTACGGGGCCAGGACGTTGTTGGGAGCGAACGCGTCGGGGAACGTCTGCGGCACGAAGTTGATGTCGGTGGACGTGCCGCCGCCCACGACCGCGTATCCGTTCGAGACCATCCCGATTCGCGTGTAGACCTCCGATCCGTACTCGAAGGCCGGCACGGTGAAGTTCACGAGCGTCTCGTCGCCGATCCCTGGGATCGGGTCGATGTCGAAGAGGGACAGCGGCAGGTAGCCGGCCGGGCTGCCGCCGGGCGTGATCGACACGATCTGCGGTGCCACGGTGCCGGTGAGCACCCCGCTCCACTCGAAGCCGCGGCTCGTGGTCGTCGCGCCGCCGGTGACGTTCTCGAGCCGCAGCCGGCCAGGCTGGGCGGGCCGCAGGTCGATGCTCGTGCTCGACGGCAGGGAGCTCAGGTTCTTCGCCGTGATCACGCATTCCGCGGTGCCCTGCTGCGGGATCGTGGTGGGGTTGCACGAATGCTCGAGGCTGACGTCGCCCTGGGCCGTGAAGAACGCGACGGGGATCACAACCCGAGCGCCGCTGTCGGACAGCAGCGTGATCTGGCCGAAGAACTGGTGACCGATCGGTAGCAGCTTCCCGTCGATCTCGATCTCGATCCTCTGGCTCTTCCCGGGATTGAGCGAGAGGTGATCGGGCCTGACCTCGATGCTCGCTCCGGCGGGGGCCTCCGTCTGGACGGTGAACTTCTGCCGCTGGCCGCTGACGTTGACGAGCGTCCGCCGCGTCGTCACCGCGCCGGCCATCCTGGGCGCGTTGATGCTCGGCAGGTTGAGGTGGATTCGGTTCAGCGGGTCCGCCGCCGCCGCGACGTAGTCCGCCGGGGTGACGTCGAACGTGACCGGCGACGCGGCGGCGAGGTCGGCCCGGATGGAGCCGGCGCCGCGGTCGAACGGGTCCGCCGGCGTGACGCCGTCCTCCTTCACGACCGACTGCACCGACGAGGTCATCAGCGCCGACTTGATCTGCCCGGGCGTCCAGTCGGGATGCACGGCTTTGACGAGCGCCGACACGCCCGCCGCGTGCGGAGAGGACATCGACGTGCCCGAGATGACCTGGAAGTACTCGCCCGGAGGCCCCGCATGGACGGCTCCCGGCCAGGGCTGGGGCGTCGTGCCGGCCAGGATCTGATTCCCCGGCGCCGTGACGTCCGGCTTCAGGAAGTCCGAGACAGGCCCGCGCGAGGAGAAGGCCGTCATCCGATCCGCGAGAACAGCCGTCGGCGTGCCCGTCGCCCACTGCGCCGTCTCGCCCGTGTTCGCAGCGAGGAAGGCGAGCAGGTCGGCAGCCGGCCCGGGCGTGAGCATGATCGTCGGGATCCAGAAGTTGTCGGTGAAGAGGTCGAGACTGCCCGGGTTGCGGAGGATCATCCCGACCGCGCCGCCCTGCATGACGTTGAACGACTTGACGTTGCGGCCGGTAGCGCCCTCGCACACGACGACCTTGCCGGTGGCGGAGCCGGGCGCGAGCGGCGCCGAGCACAGCGTGTTGCCACCCACGTCGGTCGCGAGGACGACGTCCGTCGGAGTCTCGATGCCGGGCGTGATCGAGGCGCCGCTCAGCGAAAGCGCTGCGCCGCCGGCGGCCGTGAGCTCGAGCGTCGTGAGGAAGTGGCGGTTGGACGTCGAGGCGCCGACCGTGTTCACCCAGGGGCCGCCGTGATCCGCCGTTCCCGCGCCCGGTCCGGCGTTGCCGGCTGACGCGTTGACCGTGATGCCCGCCGCGTAGGCCTCGAGAAAGGCGAGCTCGACCGGGTCGCTGAACGGGCTCGCGCCGCCGCCGATCGAGAAGTTGATCACGTCGACGCCGTCGAGGATCGCCTGCTGGATCGCCGCTACCGAGTCGGACTGGAAGCAGCCCTGGTCGAGGCAGACGCGGTACATGATGACGTGCGCGCCCGGGGCGATGCCGTTGATCGGCCCCCGCTCGATGCCGAAGAGCGGCGCCGAGGCGACCGGGCTGCCCGCCGCGGTCGAGGCCGTATGCGTCCCGTGGCCGTCGGCGTCGCGCGCCGAGCAGACACCCGTCGCCATGTTGCAGAACTCGCCCGGCTCGGCACCGACGACGTCGAGGTACGTATCCGTGAAGGCGTAGGCGCCGATCAGCTTGTCGTTACAGGGGAATGCATCGTCACCGGGCTCCCCGGAGAGACCGAACTCGCACCCGTACGAGCCGCCCGGATGGCTGATACCGGGGTCGGCGAACGATGGGTGCTCCGGCCAGATGCCGCTGTCGAGGACGCCGACGATCACGCCCTCGCCGGCGGTGCTCGTTCCGCCAAGCTGTGGGTACACGCCGGTGGCGCCGAGGAAGGCTGGGGTGGCGTCTGTCAACGGCCGGGCCAGGCTGTCCTTCTGCACCGCGACGACGCCTTCGACTCCGAGGAGGTCGCCGATCCGGTTCGCGGGGACCCGCATGGCGAGGCCGCCGTAGGCGACCCGGAACGACTCTCGCACCTGCGCCTGCGGCACCTCGGCCTGAATGTCCTGCTGGATCTCCGCCTCGATTCCGGCGACGTGGCTCTCGTAGGCAGCGACTGCGGCCTGGTTGTCCTGTAGCTCCTCGCCCGTCACGGCCGGGCTCGTCGCAGGCAGTCCCGGCTCGTTGCCCTCGTAGGTCGCGACCGAGTCGTAGTCGAGCTTGACCATCACGTTGACCGGCGTGTCGTCGGTGCGCCCGAGCAGGCTCGGGTCGCTCTCCGCCAGCTGGCCCGTAGCGGATTTCGCGCTCTCGATGGGCGCGCTGTCAGGCTGAATCGGTGTCGCTGTGAACCGATCGCCGGCAGGCGTGCCTGATCCCCCGGCCGCCACTCCGGCCGCCGCGAAGGCGAGCCCGGACGTCACGAGGACGGCTCCCGCGATCCCGCCGAAGCGACGGATGGCACGACGAACAGCTGCGGCACTGCTCATGTCTGTGCTCCTCCTGTCGGTGTACCCCAGCGTCGCTGCCCAGCGACGGCGCAGAGCATCTCCGAGCCTCGGCCTGCATGTCAAGTAATGCCCGGTGCCGCCCCGCGCGGCATACTTGTTCCGTGGGGACGCCCGGGTTCCTCGCCGCCGCAACGGCTCTTGTCCTCCTCGTCGCCGGCTCGCTCCAGGCGGCGGAGCCGGCCGGGCGGCCGGCCGCCGGCAAGCCGGCCCTGCGTATCGTCGACCGGGAGCCGCTCGCGATCGCCGGCCGGGGCTTCCAGGCGAGCGAGCGCGTCCGGCTGGCGGTCGTCTCCGGCGATCGGAAGCACGTGGTGAAGACACGGGCGAAGGCCGACGGGACGTTCGTCGTGCGGATCGCAGGCGTCCGGCTCGACCGCTGCAGCGGAGCGCTCGCCGCCAGCGCTGTCGGAGCCGCCGGCAGCAGGGCATCGTTCAAGCTCGAGCGGCTCCACTGCGCCGACTCGGCAGGCCTTCCGTAAAGGCGTCGGTCCCCAGACCCGGACTGGCCGGTCGGGGACCGTCCTACAGGCCTGCGGCGAGCCTCAGCTTGTGGAGGGCCGAGGCGTCGAGGCCGCCGTCACCGTTGGCGACGAGCTGCTCGTACAGCGCGAGCGTGCCGGCGGCGTGCGGCAGCGCGGCGCCCACCGAGTCCGCGAGCTCGGAGATCAGCCGCAGGTCCTTCAGCATGATCGTCGCCTTCGCGGCCGGCGTGTAGTCGTGCGCGATCATGCGCGCTCCCTGCACCTGAAAGATGCGGGAGTCGGCCGAGCCGCCGGTCAGCGCCTCGCGTACGAGGTCGAGCTCGAGCCCGCACCGCTCGGCGAGGGCGAGCGCCTCGGCGACCGCCTCGATCGTCAGGCAGACGATCACCTGGTTGATCAGCTTCACCGTGTGGCCTGCGCCCGGCCCTCCGACGTGGACGACGGCGCCGGCCTCCTCGAGGATGGGCCGTGCCCGCGCGACATCGGCCGCGTTACCGCCGGCCATGACAGCGAGACGCCGTTCGACGATCGCGTCAGGCCCGCCCGAGACCGGAGCATCCACCCAGGCGATACCGCGCTCGGCCAGGCGCGCTGCCCGCTCGGCAGAGTCGGACGGATGCGATGTGCCCATGTCCACGATGAGCTGACCCGGCCGAAGGTGAGGCTCGAGCGAGCGCAGCACGTCGCCGACGGCCTCCGTGTCGGCGAGGAAGAGGAGCAAGGCCTGGGCCGCCGCAGCCTCGTCCAGCTCGCCGACGTGGATTCCCTCGACGAGCGACTCGTCGAGCCGCGACCGGTTCCAGCCGGTCACGTCGTAGCCGGACTCCGCGAGCACGCGCGCCAGCGGCCGGCCCATGAGGCCGAGGCCGAAGACCGCGACGCTGCAACTCGCCTCTCCGTTCACGACCCTCCCGCTGTAGGACGGCTTGCCGGCGTGAGTATGATCGCGCACGGTGTTCGAGGGCTTCTCGCAGCAACGCGTCGCGACCGGCGGTGCCGAGATCGCCGTCTGGCAGGGCGGCTCGGGCCCTCCGGTGCTGCTCCTGCACGGCTACCCCCAGACCCACGTCATGTGGCACGCGATCGCGCCCGTGCTGGCCGAGCGCTTCACGGTCGTCGCCCCCGACCTGCGAGGGTACGGCGACTCCTCGAAGCCGCCGGGCGACGCCGACCATGCCACGTACTCGAAGCGCGCCCTGGCGGCCGACCAGGTCGAGGTCATGCAGGCGCTCGGCTACGAGCGTTTCGCGCTCGTCGGGCACGATCGCGGCGGCCGCGTCGCGCACCGGCTCGTCCTCGACCACCCGGAGCGGGTGACGAAGCTCACCCTGCTCGACATCGTCCCGACCTGGGAGGTGTTCCAGGCGACGAACACGCAGATCGCCACCTCCACGTTCCACTGGTTCTTCCTGATCCAGCCGGACGGGCTGCCCGAGCGGATGATCGGCGCCGACCCCGCGTACTTCCTCCATCGGATGCTCGGCCGCTGGAGCGCCGGGGCATACTTCGACCCCGAGGCAGTGGCCGAGTACGAGCGCTGCTTCGGGGACCCCGCGACGATCCACGCGACCTGCGAGGACTACCGCGCCGGGGCATCGATCGACCTCGCTCACGACGAGGTCGACCTCGGCCGCACGGTGGACGTCCCGCTGCTCGTCCTGTGGGGCGCCAGGGGACACCTCGTTCCGCTCTTCGACGTGATCCGCGTCTGGGGTGAGCGCTTTCCCGACGTCCGCGGGCGTTCGCTCGACTGCGGCCACTTCCTCGCCGAGGAGCGGCCCGAGGAGACGGCGACCGAGCTGCTGGCCTTCCTGGACGACCCGGAGGGCGGCTGATCAGTCGAGGGTCGCGACGTACGCGGCCCAGCCGCCGTGCTCCGTGATGTCCGTCCCGTCGGTCTCGGCGTAGCCAGGCTCGCCGAACATCGTGTCCACCACCTGACCGTCGTCCAGCTCGACCTTGCCGAAGTGAAGGCCGGGGGGCTCCGCGGCGAAGATCCTCGCCCAGAGCTCCTCGGGCACGTCGTGCAGCTGGCCGGCGATGGACGCCCCGCCGGCCTCTACCTCGACCACGAGCGGGTGCTCGTCCCGGATCGAGTAGATGCGGTACCGCGGGGCGGTACGCGCCTCGCCGAGGAAGTTCGTCCCGGCCAGGTTGGCCTCGCCCGGCTGCCCGCGCATGAACGTCCCGTAGAAGAAGAAGAGGCTCATCGGAGCGCCGCGAAGCTCTGAACGGGACGGGAGCGGCCGAGCTCGATCTCGGGCAGCTCGGCGAGCCTGAAGGCCACGCTCGCGCTCGCGGTCGCCACGTCGGTCGTCCGGTCGGCGTCGACGTAACGGAGCACGTCTCCGGCGCTGTGGTAGTACGGGTGCTGCGGCGGATAGCGCCAGAGCCAGCAGGAGGGCACACCCGCGTCGATGAACGGGTTGTGGTCGCCCCAGGCGTAGAGGCTCGCGTCGAGCTCGCCCTCCGCCTCCCAGCCGGTGCGGGCGGCAGCATTACGCGCGAACGGGGCCATGGCTGCGTCCGCGACGACCACCCGCCGGCCCGGGAACGGCAGGCCGAGCGCGTCGAGGTTGACCATGCCCACGGTGCGCTCGTTCTCGTCGCGGTGGCGGGTGACGTAGCTGTAGGCGCCCCAGGCCGCGAGCTCCTCGACGGCGAAGGCCGCGAGGACGACGGTTCGCCGCGGAGCCAGGCCCCGCCACGCGCGGGCGAGCTCGAGCAGCGATGCAACCCCGGTGCCGTTGTCGGCGGCGCCCGGGCCTTCGAGCTGGGTGTCGTAGTGAGCGCCCACGACGACGCGCTGGTCGGTGTGCCCCGGAATCTCGCCGAGCACGTTTGCCGCGTCCTTCTCGACGTAGCGTGCCCGGTGCTCGACGCGAATCCGTACCGGGCCCGCCGTCATGAGACTCAGCAGCCTTCTCGCCGCATGCGCCTCGATGGTTACGCCCGGGAACGGCAGGACGCGGCCCTCCCAGGGCGGCTCGAGGCCGGTCGGGTAGAAGGAGACCGGGAAGTGACCGACCAGCCCGTCCGGCGTGTCGCCGACGTTCACGAGCGCGGCCACGCCCTTCTCGGCCAGCTGTGGCGCCACGAGCCAGGTGTGGTACGAGTGTGCGACGGCGACGCGGCCGGCGAGGTCCACGCCGCTCTGCTCGATCGCCTCCACGTCCTCCGGCCGGCAGGCTCCGAGGTAGACGCCCTCACCCTCGACGACCCCATCGGCGGAGTACTGCAGCCCGGCGCAGGGAAGCTCGGCGCCGTCCGCGAGGACCGTGCACGACGACACCTCGGGCTCGTAGCCGAGGTAGCGGAACTCCTCGAGGCGGACGTTCGCGAGGCCCGCGCCCGAGAGCTCCTCGGAGACGAGCTCGCGGCACCTCGCCTCGCCGGGCGTCCCGGCGAAGCGATTCCCGAGCGCAACGATGCGCTCTAGCGTCCCCCAGAGGCCGGCGGGATCGAGCGCCGGCATAGGCTCGGGCGCTTCCGGGCTCAATCCTCGAGGATCTCCGCCGCGGAGTCGGCCGGAGCGCCGTAGATCCAGATCAGGCCGTCCCCGTCGCTCTCGTTCATGAGCTTGAGCGTCGTTCCCGGCTCGACGACCACGATCGAGCGCGGCGGTAGCTCGTGCCGATCGCCCCCGTCGCCGAGCAGCATCGTGAACGTCCCCTCGTGGACGAAGAAGACCTCCTCCTGCGTCACGGGGCGGTGCTTGCGACCCTGGGCTCCCGCCGGGTACTTCCAGAGGTGCGCGCGCGAATGAGCCATGTTCGCGTGGAGCGGAACCTCGACGATGCGCCGGACTGGCTCCTCGGGCCGCCAGCTCGGCGGCTCGAACTGCTGGTCGTCTGGACGCAGAACGGTGTAGCCCACGGGTGCGCTCCTCTCCTCGGCCTGACAGCGGGGCGGATGAGACCCGCCCCTGCGGACGTGATCCGGCCCCTACAGCCTACGAGGGGCCGATACGCTCGTGACGTGAGCACACGTACGGCCTGGGCCGAGATCGATCTCGGGGCGCTCGCGGCGAACTACCGCGAGCTCGCCCGGCGCCTGCGGCCGGGCGTCGCCGTGATCGCGTCGGTGAAGGCGAACGCCTACGGGCACGGCGCGGTCGAGGTCGCGCGGGTCCTTTCCGCCGAGGGCGCCGACTGGCTGGCCACGGGTACCTTCGAGGAGGCGGTGGCGATCCGCGAGGCGGGCGTTCCTACGCCGATCCTGCTACTCGCCGGCGCCCCCGCCGCCGCGATGGCGGACGTGGTCGCACGCGGTTTCGAGCCCACGGTGCACGACCTCACCTCGGCTCGAGCCGTGTCGGAGGCCGCGACCGTGTCGGAGGCCGCGACGGCCCCCACCCCGGTCTGGATCAAGGTCGATGCGGGCCTCGGCAGGCTCGGCGTCCCCATCGAGGAGGCGGAGGAGTTCGTGCGAAGCGTCGCCGGGCTGCGGGGCATCAGCGTGCGGGGCGTCTACACGCACCTGCCGTTCGTCGACCGCGCCGGCCTCGATTGGGCCGACGCCAGGCTGCCGGCTTTCCGAACGCTTGTCAGTGCCCTGGCGCATGCCGGCCTCCAGCCGGAGGTCACCCAGGCGCTGTCGAGCGCCGGCATCCTGGCCGGCCTCGAGGACGGTTGCACCGCAGTCTGCCCCGGACACGTCCTCTACGGCCTGCCGCCGTCCTCGCCCGAGGCCGTGGACTACTCGGCGTTCCAGCCGGTGCTGCGGGCCGTCAAGACGCGGGTGCTGCAGGTCACGCCGCACGCCGCCACGCGCACCGCGGGGGTCGGCGGGCAGGTCGAGCTCGCGGCTGGCGCGGTCACCGGAGTCGTCTCGTTCGGGCGCACGGACGGCTACCGGGGAGCCGTCGCGGGCCGGCAGGCGTTCGCGCTCGTGCACGGTCGCCGGGTCCCGGTCCGCGGCGTGTCGCTCGAGCACACGACGCTCGACCTCACCGGCGTCGACGCCGCTGTGGGCGACGAGGTCGTCGTCCTGGGCACGCAGGGGAGCGAGACGATCTCCGCGACCGAGATCGCGTCTTGGCAGGCTGCGAGCGCCGACGACGTCGTCCTGGCCTTCGACCGCAAGCTGCCGCGCACATACGTCGTGTAGCGTGAGCGCGTGGCTGCGGCGTACGTCGGAATCGACCGCGAGAAGAGCGCTGCCCGGATCAGCTCGGACGTCGAGACGCTCTCGGGGCCGGACTACACGCTGTCCTCAGAGGCGATCCGCCGCTATGCCTACACGGAGGTCTACGAGAACACCCTGCGCTACTTCACGGGCGAGCTCGAGCGCATCGGCTTCACGGTCGAGCGGGACCCTGTCGCCAACCTCATCGCCCGCAACAGGCCGAAGGGCGAGACGGTGTTCGGGGTCGGCTCGCACTGCGACAGCAACCGAAACGGCGGCAGGTGGGACGGCACGCTGGGCGTCGTCATCGGACTCGAGGCCTGCCGGCTGAACGAGGAGCTCGGGCTCGGCCTGCCCCTGACGCTGATCTCCTTCCTCGAGGAGGAGGGCTCGGGCTTCAACGTCGGCCTGCTCGGCAGCCGCATCGTCGCCCAGCGCGTGACCGAAGAGGATCTCAAGGAGACGATTCGGGCGATCGACGACGGGCGCAGCTTCTGGGAGCACGCCGCCGACGCCGGCTGTGACCCGGCTCGCTGGCGCGAGTGCGTCCACCTCCTCGACGATCTCGCCGGCTGGATCGAGCCGCACATCGAGCAGGGCAGGGTCCTGCAGGACACGGGAAACCGGATCGGCGTCGTCGACGCCATCTCCGGGGTGCACTGGACGGACGTGACAGTGCACGGCCGCGGCGATCATGCCGGCGCCACGCCGATGGACTTCCGGCTCGACCCGACCACGGTGATGGCGGAGTCCATCCTCGAGCTCGAGCGGCTCGCGCGCGAGGCCGGGACGGGCACCGTCGGCACGGTCGGCGAGATCGACGTGACGCCGGGGCTGATCAACGCGATCGCCGAGCGCATCCGCTTCTCCGTGGACATACGGGCGGTCGATCCCGACGTCTTCGAGAAGGTGACCCGCGACATCGTGGCATTCGCCGAGCGGGCGGCGCAGGACCGCGGGATGCGCACCGAACACGTACGGCGCCAGCACGCGCTGCCGACGCCGATGGGCCCCGGCGTCGTCGCCGCGCTCGAGCAGGCCGCCGCGCAGGGCGGCGAGCCGTTCCTGCGAATGTCCTCCGGGGCGGGCCACGACACGATGTGCATCGCCGACCGCGTGCCGAGCGCGATGCTCTTCGTCCCCTGCAAGGACGGCATCAGCCACCATCCCGCCGAGGACGCGAAGCCCGAGGATGCCGCCGTTGCCGTCGAGGTCGTGCTGAACGCGATCCGCACGCTCGCGTCAGCCTGACGCGAGCTACCGCGCGGCGGAGACCTTCGTGCCCGTCTCGGCGTATCCCGCGCCGGCGGACTTGCCGCCGCGCCGGCGTGTGAGCTCGCTCTCGTAGCTCTCCACGCGGCGGAGCACGCGCACGAGCGCCTGCGCCTTCAGCGGCGAGGCGAGGTAGCCGGGCCAGCTCGCGAGGAACGCCTCCGAGCCGATGCTGACGGCGTCCGCGCCGGCCCAGAAGTACTCGCGGGCGTCGTCGAAGGTCGCGATGCCGCCGGTCGCGATGATCGGAAGTCGGATGCCCCCCTCGCGCAGCTCGGAGACGACCCGCAGGCAGATCGGCTTGATACAGCGACCGCTCATGCCGCCGTAGCGGTTCGTCATGAACGGCTGCCCGGTCTCCGGGTCGAGGCGCAGGCCCTTCACCGTGTTGACGGCGGTGAGGGCCGCGACACCGCGCTCCTCGGCAAGCCGGGCAATCGCGAGGTAGTCGGAGTCGGGCGAGAGCTTGAGGATGACCGGGTGCCGGCTCATGGGGACGGCCTCGGTCAGGACCTCGTCGATGATCTCGTCGAAGCCGAAGTTGACGTTGTGACAGGAGACGTTGAGCTCGACAGCCGCGATCTCGCCCGGCGCGACGTGCTCGTTCACGTAGCCGACGAGCCGGCTGAACTCCTCGGCGGAGAAGCCGCCGAGCGAGACGATCCGGTTGAGGTGGCTCGTGCGCGGGTGGTACTCCCGGAAGTAGGCCTCGACGCCGATGTTCGACCAGCCGAAGGCGTTCATCCAGCCGGCGTCGATCTGCCGGAGTGCGCCAGAGTAACGGCGTAGAAGGCCCGGCCAGTCGCGCACGCGCCAGTCGGTCCGGGTCGTGAAGTGGCCCTCCCGCGGCTCGTACGTCATCGTCCTCGTGGTCACGGCGCCGAAGCGCTCGAGCGGCAGAAACTGCCCGACCGGGCTCATCCCGTAGGGGAAGAAGCCGCTCTGCGGTTTCGCCCCGTAGCCGAGCAGGCTCGCCGAGGTGACGACCCGGTTCCGGAGGCGAACGCCGTTCAGGTCGAGCATCGGCTGCACACTACCCGGAGCACCCAACGGAATGACCACTCGCCGACGGGCTTCTTTTCGTTGGGTGCGTCAACTAGGCGCTGACGGCAACGTAGACGAGCCCGGCCATGATGCGCCGGGCAGTCCGCTCGATCGCGGCCCGCCGGAGGGTCGGCTCCTCGCCGGAGACGTCGACGTCTACCTCGACCCGCATGACGCCGCCCGGATGCGCGATGCGCACGTCGGGTTCCTCGCCGGTGGAGGCGGCCGCATGCTCGGCGACGAGCGTCCCTGGAAGCCGTGCCGCGGTGGCGGTGGCGACGGCGACGGTGGTCGCGTAGGCGCCATGGGGGCGCCCCATGGACAGTCCACGACCGGCCAGTGTCGTGTCCGCGGCGCGGACCGAGCGTCCGAGCGAGTCAACGTAGTCGACGGCCTCCTGCACCGCGTAGACCTTGGGGACGGCGGGAGTCTCGGCGGCGGCCAGCGCGCGATCGGAGACGAGCCCGAGGTGCTCTGCCGCGACAGCGCGAATCGACGTCAACCGCGTGATCGCCGCCGGCTCCAGGGGCCGCGCGACGAACGCCTCACCCGCCAGCCCGAGCTCGCGAGCAGCGACGAACACGGCGGGTGCGCCCGCGTCGACGATGGAGACCGTGACCACATCGCCCCCGTCGAGCTCGAGCTGCTCTCGCGGGAGCCCCGTCGGGAGCAACCCCCGGCCCAGGGTGGCCCCGGTGGCCGAGAAGTCGAGCGCGATCCCCGCGCCGGAGCCCGGGACGCCGGCGATCGTGGCGTCGCCGCTCACTCGGGCACGACCTCCCCAGACAGGGACCTCGGCGACGACGAGCCGCCCCGTGTTGACATTGAAGATACGGACCCGGGTGATGGGCTCGTCAGCTGCGACGAGGCCTTCGTCGATCGCGAACGGGCCGACGGCCGCGAGCATGTTGCCGCAGTTGCCGCGGTAGTCGACGACCGGATCCTCGATCCGCACCTGGCCGAAGAGGTAGTCGACGTCGGCGCCGAGGTGGTCCGACCGCGACACGATCGCCACCTTGCTCGTGAGCGGATCGGCTCCGCCGATCCCGTCGATCTGACGGGGGTCGGGGCTTCCGTAGATCGCGAGAATCACCCGGTCGCGCAGGGTCGGCTCGGTGGGAAGATCTTCCGCGAGCAGAAAGGCGCCCCGGCTGGTCCCGCCACGCATCAGAACGCAGCGGACGGCGCGCTGGTCGCCCTCGGCGACGGCGGCCTGCCAGCCCATCCCCGAGGTCATGCCCGGGTTCTCGCTGCCGCCTCGAGCGGTGCCGGATCACGGCGGGCGGCGGCGGCCTCGCGCAGGCCGGCCAGCACCTTCTCCGGCGTCAGCGGCAGCGTGGTCAGCCGCACGCCGGTCGCGTGGAAGAGGGCGTTGCCGATCGCCGCCGGCACCGGCGGCGCCCCCGTCTCGCCCAGGCCGTGAACGCGGCCCCCCGCCGGATCCTCCGCGAGCCCGACCGTCCACCGCTCGGGAAGATCACGTAGCGACGGGATCATGTAGTCGGCCAGGGTCGGGTTGACGATCTGGCCCCCGTCGAGCTCGATCTCCTCGAACAGCGCCTGACCCACTCCGAACGCGACATTGCCCTCGCACTGAAGCGACGCGAGCACGGGGTTCACCACCTTGCCCGCGTAGGTCTCCACGTGGAGATCGACCACGCGCACGACGCCGGTCTCGAGATCGACCTCCACCTCGGCGCCCGCGGCGGCGTGGAAGAAGTGCGGCGTGACCACGCCCTGACCGGTCTCCGGGTCGAGCCCCCCGGGGCTCTGGTTGACCGCGCTCTGGACGAGGTTGCGGCGACCGGAACGGCGCACGATCTCGCCGTAGGCCAGGGCACGACCGCGCTCGCTGCCCGGCCAGACCAGGCCCTCCTCCGCGGTCAGCGCCTCGATCGGCGCCGACAGCATGGGAGCGGCCAGCGCGAGCAGCTCGCGGCGCAGAGCGAGCCCCGCCTCCTCGACCGCCCCGCCCATCATCAGCGTCGAGCGGCTCGAGCTCGTCGTCTGGTCCCACGGCGTCGCGTCGGTGTCGGGATAGGAGACGACGATACGGTCGACCGCGATTCCCAGCGCGTCGGCTGCGATCTGCGCGAGCACCGTTCGCGCGCCCTGGCCGATCTCGACCGTGCTCGTGAGGAGGCTTGCGGAGCCGTCCTCGTTCAGCTTGATCGCGGCCGTCGAGGTCGAGGGCGTCACCGTCGTCTTGAGCGTGCAGGCGATGCCCTTGCCGCGCACCAGGCTGGGCGCGGACGCCTCCGTGGGCCCCGGCCCGCTCCAGCCGATTCGCTCGGAGACCGTCTGCACCAGCTCGCCGAGGTGGAAGTCCTCCACGGTCTGGCCGGTGGCGAACTCGTCGCCGTCGCGCAGCAGGTTCTGGAGGCGAAGCTCGACCGGGTCGATGCCGAGGCGGTCGGCGATCAGGTCCATCTGGCTCTCGTAGGCCCAGGCGACCTGCGGAATCGCGTAGCCGCGAAAGCCGCCGGCCGGCGTCACGTTCGTGTAGACGGCGTAGGAGTCGACCGCCACGTGCGGGATCCGGTACGGCCCCGCGGAGCTGTAGCCGCCGTTCTTGATCAGCCGGGGGCTGATGTCCGCGTAGGCACCCGCGCTCCAGAGGATCCGCGCCTCGCGCGCGAGGATCGTGCCGTCGCGGCGCACCCCGGTCCGCAGGTGCACCGTCGCCGCGTGGCGGGTGATGGTGAAGAACTCCTCGGTGCGCGTGAGCTCGACGCGGACCGGCCTCCCCCCCACGCGCCACGACATGGCGGCGACGAGCGGCTCCAGCCGCGGGTAGGTCTTGGACCCGTAGGCGCCGCCGACGTTCGAGACGACGACGCGTACCGCGCTCTCGGGCAGTCGGAGCGTCTCGGCGACCTGGAAACGGACGGTGTACGGGCTCGCCGCGGACGTCCACACCGTCGCCTGGCCCGGCTCGATCGCCACGACGGCGACGTGGGGCTCGAGGTTGCAGTGCTGCTGGGCCGGGGTGCGGAACACGTCCTCGAAGATCTCGTCCGCTTCGGCGAAGCCCTCCGCGACGTCGCCGTGACGCAGCCGGAAGTGGTTGCAGACGTTCTTGCCCGCCCCTGGATGGAGCACGATGTCGGGAAACGGCGTCCGCTCGCGCAGCGGGATCGCGTCGTGGATGTCGGGCGCGTCGAGCGCCATCGCCTCCTCGGGAGTCGCGAGCACGGGCAGGTCCTCGTACCGGACGTCCACGAGCTCGCAGGCGGCGGCCGCCGCGTCCTCGTCCACGGCGATAACGGCCGCCACCGGCTCACCGCTGAAGCGCACGCGTTCGATCGCGAGCAGCGGCCGGTCCGGGATCACGGGGCCGTAATGGGACTCGATCTCCGCGCCGACCAGGTCGCCGCCGACGAGCACCCCCACGACGCCCGGGCTCCCAGCCGCCGCGCTCACGTCGAGCCGATCGATGACGCCGTGAGCGCATGTGCTGCGCACGATCTTGCCGTGCAGCATCCCCGGCACGCGAGCGTCTACCGCGAAGGGCAGCGAGCCCGTCACGCGCTGCCGCGCCTCCCTCATCGGGATGGGGCGGCCGACCTCCGTCATGGCACGGCGTGCCGGGGGGCTGGGCTCATCGGTCCGGGCCTCCGCCGACGAGCGCCTCCTCGTGCGGCTCCTCGCTGTAGGAGACGCGCCAGGCCGAGCCGTCGAGAAACGGCGCAGGGATGTCGCCGGGCTCGGCGTCGGCGGTGAGCTCGATGTGGCTCTCCGGATTCCGCCAGGCATGGCACGGCTTGCCGAGCGCCAGCGCGATCCGTGAGCGCTCGGGCTGCTCCGGGTCGATTTCGACAACGCCCGCGCCGAGCGACGTCTCCTCGTGGTAGTCCTCGCCATGGCGGCAGATCGAGCTCTCGCCGGGGCCGTTCGCGTGGTCGCCCGAGGCGGCGACGAGGTCGTCGAAGCTGACGCCGCCGTTCGCCGCGGCCGACTCCAGCAGCGCGCTGCACCGCGCGTAGCGCTCGACGCTCGAGACGTCGCCGGGGTCGTTCAGGTACTCGAGCGTCTGGAAGCGGTTCGTCCGTACGAGGGGGCCGTCGCGCGTCACGTCACAGGCGAAGCGGTCGTACGAGGTCTCGAGCACCCATGCCTCCCCCGCGTCGGCGAACTCCATGTTGCCCGGGGTGCTCGTCGGCGCCTCCATCGTCTTCGCGAGGATCCGCTGGGCCGCAGCGACGGCGGTCTCCTCCTCGAGGCCCTCGCGCAGCAGCTGGGTGCGGTCGCTCGCGCGCACCTGCGACACGTCGGTCTTGCGCGCAGCCAGCTCCGACGTGCGGGCGATGTTGGAGCCGGCGGCGACGCCGCAGTCGTTGACCCCGACCTTGATGCCCGTTGCGCCGGCGGCCGACAGTCCGACGATGCGGCGTCCGTTCGCGGCTCGCGTCGCCTGCACCACGTAGATGTCCTTGTGAAGGTGGTACCCCGGCCCGACCATGGAGTCGTTGCCGAGCTGGTCGGAGTTCTTCATCAGCAGCGTGCGGCCCGTGGCGCTGGCGCTGCCGAGAGCCGCCATGACCGTGCAGCCGTCGGCTGCCGCGAGCTCGCCGTAGAGGTTGTAGGCGAGCAGCAGGGAATAGGGCTCGCCCGCCCCCTCGGCGAGGCCGCGGATCTGAGCGCGTGTCGACTCGGCAAGCCGGCGGTGGTCGCGGACTGCTCGGTCGCGCAGGACCCGCGGGCCGATCCCGCGCGCTGCGAGGGCGGACACGAAGCCCCCCAGGTTGGCGCGCACGGCAGCCCGCCCGATCCGGCCCTGCTCGAGGCCGGAGCGGTACGGCAGACGAAGCTCTCCCGGACTCATCACGCCGCCACCGCCGCGGCGGCACCCGGGATGACGGCCCGGCCCGACGGCTCGTCGACGAGCTCCCCGTCCTGCATGACGACGCGGCCTCGGACGATGGTGCCGACCGCTCGCCCGGTGACCTCGACGCCGTTGTACGGGGTCACGTTGTTCTTCGAGTGCAGCTTCTCCTCGTCGATCGTCCACGTGTGGTCGAGGTCGACGATCGTCAGGTCGCCATCCGAGCCGGGCTGCAGCGTGCCCTTCTGCGGGTACATGCCCCAGATCTTTGCCGGGCCTTCCGACGTCACGCGGACGAGCTGCTCGAGCGTCATGTCACCGGGTCGCACCGCCTGCGACAGAAAGACCGCGAGGCTCGTCTCGACGCTCGTGAAGCCGGAGATCGCCTTCCAGATGTCGTCGTTCAGCTTCTCCTCCCGCGTGTGCGGGGAATGGTCGGTCCCGATGGCCTCGATCGAGCCGTCGAGAAGCCCCTGGAAAAGCGCCTTGCCGTGCTCGGCCGACCGCACGGGCGGGTTCATCCGCAACACCGAGCCGAGCCGCGGCATGTCCACGTCGGCGTCGAGGAAGCAGTAGTGCTCGCCGGTCTCGGTCGTGATGTCGACGCCCTTCCGGCGCCACTCCTCGATCATCTCGAGCCCGTCGCGCGAGCTCAGGTGGAAGATGTGGATCTTCGTGCCCGTGTAGCTCGCAAAGAGCGCCATGCGCTGGATCGACTCGGCCTCGCAGATCGGAGGCCGTGAGTCGACGTGAGCGAGCGCGTCGGTGCGACCGGCGGCCTTCGCCTGCCGGATCAGGTGCTGCATGATCTGGTCGTTCTCGGCGTGGAAGCCGATGCGCTTGCCGGTCTTCGTGATGAGGCGCAACGCGTCGAGGAGCATCCCGTCGTCGGGGGCCGGGATGTTGCCGATCGTCTCGCCGAGAAAGATCTTGTAGCCGCAGACGCCCGCCTCGTCCATGGCCGGGATCTGGTCGACGTTCTCCTGTATGACGACGCCGAGGATGCCGATGTCGCAGAACGACTTCTCCTCGATCAGGCGCCGCTTGAGCATCACGCCGTCGGGATCGGCCGTGGGCGGCTTCGTGTTCGGCATGTCGACGACGGTGCAGATCCCGCCCATCACCGCGGCCGTGGAGCCGGTGGTGAAGTCCTCCTTGTACTCGAGGCCCGGCTCGCGGAAGTGGACGTGCGGGTTGATCGCGCCCGGCAGGACGTAGAGCCCGGTCGCGTCGATCGTGCGCTCCGCCGAGGGGAGGCCCTCGTCCCCGGCGACTGCGACGATGATGCCGCCGTCGATCGCGATGCCCCCGCGAAACCGTCCCGTGGACGTCACCACGGTGCCGTTCTTCACAACCAGCTCAACCGCCACGCTCGCTTCCTTTCTCTCGTTGTCGTTACCGAGCCCCCGCCGCTTCCGCCGATCCCGCGACCGCCAGGACCGCTGCCACGATCTCCCGATAGCAGCCGCACCGGCAGAGGTTGCCGGACAGGAACTCCTCGACCTCGGCCTCGGTGGGGGTCGGCCGCTCGGCGAGCAGCGCCTTGGCCGCGAGGACGAAGCCGGGCGTGCAGTAGGAGCACTGGAATGCGTTCTGGTCGACGAACGCCTGCTGGACTGGGTCGAGGCTGCCGTCCACCCCTGCGAGCCCCTCGATCGTCGTGATCTCGCGGCCCGCCGCCAGCGGCGCGAGCATGAGACACGAGCTCACGGGCTCACCGTCGAGCAGGACGGTACAGGCGCCGCACATGCCGACGCCGCACCCCTCCCGGGCGCCGGCGAGATCGAGCTCCCGCCGGAGCACCTCGAGCAGCGTGTGGTGCGTGCTCGCGAGGACGACGCGCTCGTGTCCGTTCACGTGCAGGCGAAGCGCCTGCGCCGTGTCGAGGCCGATCATGAGGGGCCGTTCGTCGTCGCCCGCGCCGCGCGGGCCCTGTCGCGCGCCAGCTCGATCGTCCTGCGCACCCAGACACGGATCATCTCGCGCCGGTACGAGGCGGAGCCACGACCGTCGGAGAGCGTGCGCGCATCGCGTGCGTACGCTTCGCCGACCTCGCGCGCGACCTCGTCCGTCATCATCTGGCCCCGTGCGGCGGCCTCGACCTCGGGCCGCGCCAGGGGGAGCTCGGTCGCCGCGCCCACGACCACCCGCAGATCCTCACAGCGTTCGTCCTCGGCCAGCCGCAGCAGCACGGTCACGCCGACACACGGCCTGTCCTCGGAGGAGCGCGTGACGAACTTCGTGTAGGCGCCCACGGTGCCGGGTGGAGGGAGCGGGACCTCGATCTCCGCGACCAGCTCGTTCTCGCGCACAACGGTCTCGAAGTAGCCGCGGAAGAAGTCCCCGAGAGCCACCTGGCGCTCGCCCTCGACGCTGGCGAGGCGCACCGACGCGCCGAGCGCCAACAGCGCGCCGGGCGGATCCGAGGCGTAGTCGGCCTCCGCGAGCACTCCGCCGACGGTGGCCACGCTGCGGACGCGCACGTTGCCGACCCGGCTGAAGACGTCGGGCACGAGCGGGAGGCGTTCACGCAGCTCCGCGTGCCGCTCGAGCGCCGCGTGGGTGACGAGCGGGCCGAGCCGGACTCGCTGCGCCTGCTCTTCGATCTCGACCCGATCGAGGCCCGGAGCCCTCCTCAGACTGACGAGCATCTCGGGCCGCACGAGCCGTTGCCGGATGAGCAGCGTCAGCGCGGTGCCGCCCGCGATGACCCTCGTGTCCGGCCCGCCCTCAGCCAGGACCTCGAGGGCCTCGGGCACCGATTCCGGCTCGACGAGCTTCATCGAGGCCCAGCATACGCGGGTGCAATCGCGCCCACATGGACTGCGTCACGCGGGCCGGCCGGCGCTGCGCGCGAGGTAGTCCCAGATACGGGCGACGCGTTCGCGGCCGCGTGACTCGAAGCGGGCGTCGAGGTCGGCGAGCTCGTCATCGGGGAGCGGCGAGACCGGGCCGAGCAACTGCGCGGCGAGCTGGAGGCGCAGCGCGCGCTCGAGCTGGACCGCCCTGACGGTCGCCTCCTCGACGTCGGCGCCGACCGTCACGAGGCCGTGGCCGCGCAGGAGCACGGCCCGCCCGTCGCCGAGCGCCGTCGCCAGCCGCCGTCCGGCTTCCGGCGTCGAGACGAGCTCCGCCGGCTCGTGGAACGCGATGCGGTTCCAGAACGGGACGGCGTCCTGGCACGCGACCGCCCAGCGCTGCGGGTGCAAGCTCACTGCGACAGACGCCTGCGGATGCGTGTGGACAACGCCGCCCACGTCCGGGCGGGCGCGGTAGATCTCCCGGTGCAGCGGCAGCTCGTCCGGCAGCGGTGCGCCCGAAGGCGGCTGACCGTCGGCGACCCCGACAGCGACGACGTCGGCCGCTCCCACCTCTTCGAGCCCGCTCCCGGCTCCCTTGATCAGCAGCTCCGCCGCGCCCGGCACGCGTCCGCTGACGTGACCGAAGCAGAGGTGCTCATGGCCGTGGCGGTGGAGGATCCGGCATGCGAGCGCGATTCGTGTGGCGAGCTGCGCCTGCTCGCGATCCTCTGCCGGCGGAACCGCCTCGGGCACGGAACGGTCGCCGCCGAGGTAGGCGAGCGCCTCCTTCACGTCGACGACGTCTGCGTACTTCATGTCCATGTCGAAGAGGCTCATTGCGTGACTCGGCCCCCACCGGTCGGCGACCGCCTGGCGCGGCACGATCACGCGGAAACCGGCCGAGCACCCGTCGACGGCGGTCGCGCGGACGCAGCCGCTCGTCGTCACACCGGTGACGACGATCGTGTCGACGCCCTTTGCGGTGAGCTGCGCGGCGAGCGGCGTGCCGAAGAAGCACGACGCGTACTTCTTGACCAGCAGGGTCTCGTCCGGTCGCCGCCCGAGACGCGGGTCGATCTCCACCCAGCGCGTCCCCTCGACGAGCACGCGCTGGCCGGGGATCTTGCGAGGCCAGACACCGGCCTCGACGAGGTCGGCGTCGTACGAGACGGTGGAGAAGACGATCGGGACGCCGGCCACGCGCGCCACCTCGAGCAGCCGCACGATCTCGGCGACGGCCGGGCTGACGTCGGCCCCGAGCGGCGAGCGCTCGTCCGTGAAGCCGCACGACATGTCCACGACGAGCAAAGCCGGCCGCTCGCCGAAGCCCGTCCGTCCGCCGAGGCCTTGCTCGCGTATCGAGCGCCAGAACGCCTCGATCTCGCGCTCGACGACGCGATCCTCTGTCATCCGGTCGGCCCCACAACCCCGTCAGCATTCGGCAAACGGTTGCCGACGGGCGGGCCAAGGCCCGCCCCTACGTCTCCATTCGCGAGCATGGACGCTGCGGCGGCGCGAACCCGCTCCGGCGTCAGCGGGAGCTCGTTGAGCTCGACGCCGAGCGCGTTCGAGACGGCGTTCGCGATCGCTCCGGGAGGCGCGAGCGTGCCCCCCTCCCCCGCGCCCTTGACGCCGTTCGGCGAGTCGGGCGAGGGCGTCTCGAGGTGCCGCACGTCGAGCTCGGGCATCTCCGCCGCCGTCAGGACGAGGTAGTCCATGAGCGAGGCGTTGACCAGGTTGCCGTCCTCGTCGTAGGCAACCGCTTCGTAGAGCGTCCCGCCGATGCCCTGGGCGGTCGCTCCGTGCGTCTGCCCCTCGACGATCATCGGGTTGATGACCGTGCCGCAGTCCTCGACGATCGCGTACCGCAGGAGGCCGACATGCCCCGTCTCCGGGTCGACCTCGACCACGCAGGCGTGGGTTGCGTACGGGTAGCAGATCTCCGGCGGGTCGAAGCGCTCGCTGGCCTCGTAGCGGCCCTCACCCGCCGCCGCGGCCAGCTCGGCGACCCCGACGGCGCGCTCCGGGGCGCCGACCACGCGGACGGCGCTGTCGACAACCTCGAGGTCCGCGGCCGCGACCTCCAGGCGCGCCGCCGCGTCGTCGACCAGGCGGTCGCGTACGACGGCGCAGGCCGCCTGGATGGCACCGCCGCCGGCAATGGCGCTGCGGCTGGCGAACGTCCCGGTTCCCTCGAGGCCGCCGATCGACGTGTCCGGGGGCGCGACCGTCACGTCCTCCACCCGGAGCCCGAGCGCCTCCGCGACGAGCTGTGCGAAGGTCGTCGACAGACCCTGGCCCATGGACGGCAGCGTCGTCCAGAGCGTCGCCGTCCCGTCGTCGCCGAGCTTCACGCAGGCGCCGTCGTAGCCGGGGATCCCGAGGATGCCGCGCCGCGCGAAGACCTTCGAGTTGATGCCCGTGAACTCGACGTAGGAGGAGAGCCCGAGGCCCAGCAGCCGTCCTTCGGCACGCGCCTCCTCCTGCTCCTGCGCGAAGGCGTCGTACCCGATCGCCTCGAGCGCGGTGTCGAGTGCCGTCGCATAGTCCCCGCTGTCGTAGCGATGGTGCGTGACCGACGTGTACGGGAACTCGTCCGGCCGGATGAAGTTGCGACGCCTGATCTCCGCGCGGTCGATGCCGAGCTCTCCGGCGAGGACGTCCATCAGGCGCTCGTGCACGAACGCCGAGACCGGGAGCCCGACACCGCGGTAGGCCCCCTCGGGGCACTTGTTCGTCGTCACCGAGCGGCCCCGCGCCCTGTAGCTCTCGACGCGGTAGGGCCCCGGGATCATGCCCGGCGTGCCCGCGGCCTCGAGGAGATGACCCTGCGGGTAGACGCCGTACGCGCCCACGTCGCAGACGACGTCGGCCTCGAGGCCGAGCAGCCGCCCGTCCGCGCTCGCCGCCGCGCGAACGCGTACCTCCTGGTCACGTGCGTGGCTGGCAGCCAGCAGGTTCTCGCTGCGATCCTCGATCCACTTCACGGGCCGGTCCAGGTGGCGGGCCAGCCACGCCACGACGATCTCCTCCGGGTACACGTGCGCCTTCTGGCCGAAGCCGCCGCCGATGTCGGGGCAGCGCACCCGGCAGGCCTCGAGCGGAAGCTCGAGCAGCTCCGAGAGCGCGGCCCGCACCCGGTAGGGCGCCTGGGTGGACGACCAGACGCAGACGCCGCCTCCTTCCGGGACGGCGAGCACCCCGCGCGGCTCGATCGGCGTGGCGCAGTAGCGCGGGTTCACGAAGATGCGCTCGACGACCACGGCGGCCTCGGCGAAGGCTCGCTCGACGTCTCCCCCTTCGACCCTGTGGTCGAAGACGGCGTTCGTCGGGTGCTCGTGCAGGCGCGGCGCGTCGTCGGCCAGCGCCCGCCACGGGTCGGCGAGCGCCTCGCGCGGCTCGATCTCGAGCTCGATCTCCTCGACCGCATCCTCCGCCAGATAGCGCGAGCCCGCGACGACGACGGCGATCGCCTCGCCGACGAAGCGAACGACCTCGGAGGCGAGCAGAGGCCTCGGCGGGCTGTACGCATCGGCGTTGGCGAGCGGCGGCAGGAGCGGGCCCAGCGGGAGCTCCCGGCCGGTCACCGCCGCGTGGACGCCCTCGAGCGCCCGTGCCGCCTCCGCATCGAGGTGCACGATCTCGCCGTGCGCCACCGGGCTTCGCAGGAACGCCACCTCGAGCGTCCCGGGCAGGCGGATGTCGTCGACGAACTCCCCGCCGCCGGACAGGAGCCGCCGATCCTCGACCCGCGGCAGCGATTGCCCGACCAAAGACACCGGACTAGAGTAATCGCCCCGGCATCGGCGCTCGGCCGGGCCGACGTCCGATGAAGCCACCCCGCTTCGACTACGAGAGACCCGAGGGCCTCGACGAGGCCCTCGCCGTCCTGGCGGCCCGGGGCGAGGAGGCCAAGGTGCTGGCGGGCGGACAGAGCCTCGTGCCGTTGCTCAACTTCCGGCTCGCCAGGCCCGACTGCCTCGTCGACCTGAACGAAATCTCCGAGCTCGCCTACGTGCATGCGGAAAACGGCACGCTGAGGATCGGGGCCATGACACGCCAGGCCGAGCTCGAGCGCTCGGACGCCGCTGCCGCAGGCTGGCCCCTGCTCGTCGAGGCCGTGCGGCTCGTCGGGCACCCGCAGATCCGCAACCGCGGCACCGTTGGTGGCTCCGTCGCCCACGCCGACCCGGCCGCCGAGCTCCCTGCCGCCCTGGCCGCGCTCGCCGCCACGTTCCACGTGAGCTCGGCCCGCGGAGCCCGCTCGCTGCGCTTCGACGAGCTCTCCGTCACCCATCTCACCACGTCGCTCGAGCCCGACGAGGTGCTCGTCGAGATCGAGGTGCCGGCCCCGCCGCCTCGCACGGGCGCGTCGTTCGTCGAGTTCACGCGCCGACACGGCGACTTCGCGCTTGCCGGGGCTGCCGCCGTCGTGACGCTCTCCGAGACGGGCGCGTGCGAACGCGCTGCCATCGCGCTCCTCGCCGCCGGGCCGACGCCGGTACGTGCGACGGCCGCCGAGGAGTGGCTCTCCGGTGTCGTCCTCGACGAGCGGAGCGCCGCCGAGGCCGGCGCGCGCGCGGCCGCCGGCACTCGCCCGCCGAGCGACGTCCACGGGGGCACGGATTTCCGCCGCGGGCTCGCCGAGGTGATGGTCCGCCGTGCGCTGCTGCTCGCGGCGCAGCGTGCCCAAGGGGGGCCGGCGTGAAGCGCGCCGTCGCCATCCAGATCAACGGCACGCACTGGGAGCGCGAGATCGAGCCCCGCCTGCTCCTCTCCGACTTCATCCGTCACGAGGCCGGGCTGACCGGCACGCACGTCGGCTGCGAGCACGGTGTCTGCGGCGCGTGCACAGTGCAACTCGACGGTGCGCCCGTCCGTTCGTGCCTCCTTTTCGCCGTCCAGGCGAACGGCCACGCGGTGCGCACGATCGAGAGCCTGCAGGGAGCGGACGGGCAGCCGCACGCCCTCCAGCAGGCCTTCCACGAGCTGCACGCCCTCCAGTGCGGCTTCTGCACCCCGGGCTTCCTGATGTCGCTCGAGCCGCTCCTTGACGGGCTGGACGGGGTGACCGACAACGAGATCCGCGAGGCTCTCTCCGGGAACCTCTGCCGCTGCACCGGCTACCAGAACATCGTCGCCGCGGTCCGACTCGCCGCCTCACGCTCCACAGGCGGATCATCATGACGATCCAGGTCAACTCTCCGCGTCTGCACGACGTCGTCGACCCCGAGGCCGAGGTGGAGCAGGTCGCAACGGGCTTCGAGTTCACCGAGGGCCCCGTCTGGAACGGCATCGAGGGCTTCCTCCTCTTCAGCGACGTGTCCGGAGACGTCACCGTTCGCTGGAGCGAGGACGACGGCGCGACGGACTGGCGCCGGCCGAGCGGCCACGCGAACGGCCTCGTGTACGACGCGGAGCACCGCCTCGTCGCGTGCGAGCACGACCGCAGCGTCGTCACGCGCGCGGAGCTCGACGGATCGGTGAGCGTCGTCGCCTCCCACTACGACGGCAAGGAGCTGAACAGCCCCAACGACGTCTGCGTCAGCTCGGACGGCGCCGTCTGGTTCACCGACCCGCACCCCTCGGGCCGGACGGCCGACTGGGGGATCGAGCGCGACGCCGAGCTCGATTTCCGCGGGGTCTTCCGGATCACGCCCGGAGCGGCCGAGCCCGCGCTGCTCACCGCCGAGCTCGACTTCCCGAACGGCCTCTGCCTCTCCCCCGACGAGCGCCGGCTCTACGTGAACGACTCGTGGCGCATGCAAATCCGCGTTTTCGACGTCAGGCCCGATGGCAGTATCGAGAACAACCGGCTGCTCCTCACGGAGCCGGGGCCGGGCACCTTCCAGGACGGCATCCCCGACGGCATGAAGTGCGACGCGCTCGGCAACCTCTACTGCACGGGGCCGGGCGGCGTCTGGGTCATCTCGCCCGAGGGCGAGCACCTCGGCACGATCGGGATCCCCGAACCAGCCTCCAACATGGCCTTCGGCGGGCCGGGTTGGTCGACGCTCTACGTCACCGCGACTCATTCCGTCTACCGCGTGCGCCTGCGAGTGCGGAGCGCCCCGCTTCCGCACGCGCCCTGAGATCGGACGGGGGGACCGCTCAGGCGAGCTCCTGCTCGACCCGCGCGACGATCTCCTGGAGCGACGCGATCTCCGAGTCCATCCAGTGTCGCGGTCCCGGCGCGTGGTGAACGGATACGAGGCCGACGAGCTCGCCGCCGCGCTGGACCGGCGCGAGCATCTGCGCCCTGGCGCCGTAGCGCTCGATCAGCTCCGGCGCCGGCGCCGGATCGACACCGAGCAGGTCATCCTGCACGAGAATCCGGCGCTCGCGATCGACCCACTGGAACGTCGCCGACGCGCGCACGGCAAGCCCTCGGTCGCCGGCGATCGAGTGGATCCCGGGCGCGAGCGCTTCGGCCTTGACGGGAAACTCGACGCCCGGCTCGTCGTCGATCCGCACCGTCGTGCGGCTCGCTCCCGTGCGCTCGAGCAGCTCCTCGGCGAGCTTCTGAAACGGCATGACCCTCCTCGGGACTCGGGCGTATTACGGTACCGGCGTGACCGCCGGCGACATCGCCATCGACCGCGAGAGCAGCGCCGCGCGGATCGAGCGCGACATCGAGACGCTGGGCGGACCGGACTACACGAGCTCGTCCGACGCCATCCGGCGCTACGCCTACACGACTGAATACCGCAATACGCTCGACTACTTCACCGCCGAGCTCGACGCGATCGGCTTCGAGGTCTCGGAGGATCCGGTCGGCAATCTCGTGGCACGCAACCGGCCGCGAGGCGAGAAGGTCTTCGGGGTCGGCTCGCATTGCGACTCGAACCGCAACGGCGGCAAGTACGACGGCACGATGGGCGTCGTCACCGCGCTCGAGGTCTGCCGGCTCGACCACGAGCTCGGGCTAGGCCTGCCACTACAGCTGATCTCGTTCCTCGAAGAGGAGGCCTCGGGCTTCGGCGAGCCCTTCATCGGCAGCCGCGCGATAACCCAGGAGATCGACGAGCAGCACCTTCGCGAAGGTGTCAGGGCGATCGACGACGGACGCTCGTTCTGGGAGCACGCGACCGAGGCGGGCTACGAGCCGGGGCGGTGGCGGGAGTGCATCCACGTCCTCGACGACATGGTCGGATGGATCGAGATGCACATCGAGCAGGGACGCGTGCTCCAGGACGCCGGCGAGCGGCTCGGTATCGTGAACGCGATCGTCGGCCTCCTGTGGGCCGACCTCACGATCCATGGCCGCGCGGATCACGCGGGCGGCACGCCGATGGATCTCCGCCAGGATGCCGGCTCGGTCGCGGCCGAGTGCGTGCTCGAGCTCGAGCGGCTGGCAACGGCGGCCGGCGGCGGGACAGTAGCCACGGCCGGGGAGTGTGTCTACTGGCCGAGCCTGAAGAACGTCATCCCGGGCGAGGTCAGGCTGGGGCTCGACATCCGCAGCGTGACCACCGAGGCCTACCGGGGCGTTGCCCGAGGAATCGCCGACTTCGCACGGGACGCCGCAGCCAGACGAGGGATGACGGCCGAGTACGTGCAGCGCTCGGACACGTCCGCGACGCCGATGGACGCCACCGTCGTCGAGGCGCTGGCGGCCGCCGCCGCCGCAACCGGCGAGGCGTTCCGCCAGATGCCGTCCGGTGCGGGCCACGACACGCAGCTCGTTGCCGCCCACGTGCCGAGTGCCATGCTCTTCGTGCCCTGCAAGGACGGCGTCAGCCACGACCCGTCCGAAGAGGCGAGCCCGGCCGACGGGGCGCTCGCCGCCGAGGTCATGCTGAACGCGATCAGGCGCTTTCTCGGCTGATCGTGGGGCACCCGCTCCTGACGTTCGCGGGCCGCTGCGCCGTCGTGACGGGCGCCGGGCGCGGGTTCGGCGAGCAGATCGCCGTCGACCTCGGCGAGCTGGGCGCCGCTGTCGGGGTCCTCGACGTGGACGGCGAGGCTGCCGACGCATGCGCCGCACGGCTCGAGGCAAGCGGTGTACGCGCGGCAGCGGCCATGTGCGACGTCTCCGACGCCGCGGGAGTGCAGTCCGCCTTCGCATCGGTGGTCGACGCGCTCGGAGACGTCGACGTCCTCGTCAACAACGCGGGAATCGCGACCTTCACCCCCTTCCTCGAGACGACCGAGGAGGAGTTCGACCGGATCTTCGCCGTCAACTACACGGGAACGTTCAACTGCTGCCAGGCGGTCGTGCCCGGCATGGTCGAGCGGGGTTTCGGGCGCATCGTCAACATCGCGTCGGTCGCGGGCAAGCGCGGGGGCGGGTTCCTCGGCCGGGTGACGTACTCGAGCACCAAGGCCGGCGTGATCGGGTTCACGAAGGCGCTCGCCCGCGAGCTGGCACCCCACGGGGTCACCGTCAACGCCGTCGCGCCCGGCGCCATCGACACCGAGATGACGAAGGTGCTGCGCGACGACAAGGAGCTCCTCGCCCGGGTGCTGGCGGCCATCCCGATGGGGCGACGCGGCGAGATCCAGGACGTCTCGGACACGGTCTGCTTCCTCGCCTCCGACCTGGCCGCGTACATGACCGGGGAGACGATCGACGTCGACGGAGGGGTGACGATGGAATGAGCGTCGACGAGCGCCTCCGCGTCTCGGGCCGAACGGCGCTCGTCACCGGCGCGGGCGCCGGGATCGGCCGCGCGACCGCGCGGTTGCTCGCCGAGCAAGGGGCGCAGGCGCTCATCCTGCTCGACCTCGACGCGGCGCGGCTCGGCGAGGCGGCCGAGGAATGCGCCGCCCTCGGCGCCGTAGCTCAGGCGGGAACGGTCGACTGCGGAGACTTTTCGGCCGTGGCCTCGATCATCCCCGAGCTCGAGCAGGCGACCGGACCCGTCGACCTGCTCGTCAACGCCGCCGGCAACGTCACCGCCTCGACGTTCCTCTCGCTTACGCCGGAGGAGTGGGACTCTGCGCTTCGCAGCCACGTCAAGAGCACCTTCGCGACATGCCGACTGGTCGTGCCGGGGATGGTGGAGCGGCGCTGGGGTCGCGTCGTCAACGTCGCGTCGGTCGCCGGCAAACGGGGAGGTGGCTTTCTCGGCAAGAGCGCATACGCGGGCGCCAAGGCCGCCGTCAACGGCTTCACGAAGGCTCTGGCGCGAGAGGTCGCGCCCTACGGTGTTCGGGTCAACGCGATCAACCCGGGGCTCGTCGACACCGCGCGCCTGGACACTTTGCGCGCCGATCCCGACGTGTGGGCCCGCTGCCTGGCCGCGGTGCCGCTCGGCCGGGTCGGCGAGCCGAGAGAGATCGCGGCCGCGATCCTCTTCCTGCTCTCGGATGTGTCGGGCTACGTCACCGGCGAGACGATGAACGTCGACGGCGGCATCGTGATGGAGTAGGCCGTTGCGTGCCGCACGGGGCGCAATACGCTAGGCCATGCGTCGCGCGGCTTCGGTCATCCGCACGACTCTGCGGAACCGCGATCTCCGCTGGGTCGTGCTCGGATACGGGCTTTTCAGCTCGACCGAGTTCGCGGTCTGGATCGCGATGCTCGTCTACGCGTTTCAGCAGGGAGGCACCACGGCTGCGGGCGTCGTCGCGCTCGTCCAGCTGGTACCCGCGGCGCTCTTCGCCCCGATAGGGGGCCTGCTCGCCGATCGGCGGCGCCCGGAAGGGGTGCTGGCGGGAGGGTACGTAGCTCAGGCCGCCGCGATGGGCGCCACTGCCGTCGTGCTGTTCGGGGGAGGAGCGCCATGGCTTGCGTATGCCTTCGCCGCCGCGGCGACGACGGCGATCACGATCACGCGGCCCGCCCAGGCCGTGCTCGCTCCCGGTCTGGCTCGAACTCACGGAGGAGCTGACCGGCTTCAACGTCGTCATAGGCTGGATCGAGAGCGCGGCGGTGCTGGTCTCCCCGGCGCTGACGGGGATCCTGCTGGCCTTCGGCAGCCCCGGTCTCGTGTTCGCGCTCTCCGCCGTCGCCGTGCTCGTGGCCGGATTCCTGATCCTGCCGCTCCGGACCGGCAAGGCGCAACCGTCCACGGCCCGGCCGATCTGGGAGGGAGCGGTCGCAGACGTTCTGGCCGGGTTCCGGGCCGTTGCGGCCACCCCGCCCGTTCGCCTGCTCGTCGTGTTCCTCGTTGCACAGTGCGTCGCGCTCGGCGCCTTCGACGTGCTCGCTGTCGTCCTGGCGCTCGACGTGCTCGATCTCGGCGAGTCGGGGGCCGGCTACCTTTACGCAGCGCTCGGCGCGGGTGGCGTCCTGGGCGCGGCCGCGACGCTGACCCTGATCGGCCGGCGCCACCTCGTTCCCCCGCTTCTGTTCGGCGCCATCAGCTTCGGTGCGGCCTTCGTGCTGCTCGGCGCGTACCCGACGGCGGTCGGCGCGTTCGTGCTCCTCGCCGTAGCCGGCGGCGGCAGCATGATCGTCGACGTGGCCGGGCGCACGCTCCTCCAGCGGATCGCGCCGCCGGACCTGCTCGCCCGGGTGTTCGCGCTCTACGAGGCGCTCTCTCAGGCCTCATTCGCAATCGGCGCGATCCTGGTCCCGGCGCTCGTGGCAGCCGGCGGCGCGAAGGCCGCGCTCGTGGCGACGGGAGTGCTCCTCCCCTGCCTCGTCCTGCTGCGGTTCAGGGCCCTTCGCATGATCGACGAGGAGGCGACGGTCCCCATCGTCGAGATCTCGCTCCTCCGCTCGATGCGGATCTTCGCTCTACTGCCGGCGCCGGCCCTCGAGGGGCTCGCGCGCAGCCTCGAGCAGGTTCGAACGGAGCCGGGGACGGTGATCATCCGCGAGGGCGACCCCGGCGATCGCTTCTACGCGATCGCCGACGGGGAGGTCGAGATCAGCCGCGCCGGCAGGCGGCTGGCGAGCCGCGGTAGAGGCGACGGCATCGGCGAGATCGCGCTTCTCCACGACATCCCGCGTACGGCCACCGTGACCGCCACGACCGACGTCCTCCTCTATGCGCTCGACCGCGAGCCGTTCGTGCTTGCCGTGACCGGGCATGCACCCGCGGCTCAGGCGGCTGAGGAGATCGTGCGCGAGCGATTCGCGAGATAATCGACAGGGTGACCGGCGGATCATGAAAAAGGCGAAGCTCGCGGCCAAGCTGGCCGCCGCGCGCGAGCGCCTCGAGGAGCTGGAGACCGCCGAGGTGGTGCGCCGCCGGGCCGAGCAGATCCAGGACGCTCTTTACCGCATCGCCGCGACGGCCGCCGCGGCGGACGACATGCAGGAGTTCTACGCGGCCATCCACCGGATCGTCGGTGGACTGATGTACGCGAAGAACTTCTATATCGCGCTCTACGACGACGAGCGCCGGGCGATCAACTTCCCGTTCCAGGTCGACGAGGTCGACGTCGACATCACCGACCCTGAGGCCTGGGAGGAGATCGGTGCTGCGGGCCTCGGCCGTGGCATCACGGCCTACGTGCTGCGCACCGGGGAACCGCTCCTGGCGACTCCCGAGGTCTACGACGAGCTCCTGGCGCGCGGGGAGGTCGAGCCGGTGGGCGAGGCAGGCGTGGACTGGCTCGGTGTCCCGCTGCGCTCGGAGGGACGGACGCTGGGTGTCATCGTCGTGCAGACGTACACCGAGGACGTCCAGCGGCTGACCGAGCAGGACAAGGAACTGCTGATCTTCGTCGCCCAGCACGTCGCGTCGGCTCTCGACCGCGCGCGACTTCTCGACGAGACGCGTCGGCGCGCGGCCGAGCTCGCGATCGTAAACAGCATCGGGCAAGCGCTGGCGGCCCACCTCGATCTCGAGGCGCTGATCGAGCTGGTCGGGGAACGGCTGGTCGAGACATTCGGCGCCGACATCGTCTACGTCGCGCTCCTCGATCCCATCACGGGCTTGATCGAGTTTCCGTACTACGTTGAGGACGGCGATCGGACAGATGAGCCGCCCCTGCCTCTCGGCGAGGGACTGACCTCCCGGATCATCGAGTCTCGTCAGCCGCGGCTCCTCAACGAGGACGCGCACTTCGAGGAGATCGGCACTCACGGAATCGGGACCCCCGCTCGGTCGTACATCGGCGTGCCGATCGTGCCCGAGGAAGACGCGATCGGCGTCATCAGCGTGCAGAGCACCCGAGAGGGGGGCCGGTTCGGCGAAGCCGACGTGCGTCTGCTCTCGACGATCGCGGCAAGCCTGGGCGTCGCGATACGCAACGCCCAGCTGTACGAGGAGACGGGCCGCCGCGGCCGCGAGATGGCGGCGCTGGCCGAGGTCGGTCGCGAGCTTTCGACAGCGGTCGACCTGGCTGCGGTGCTGGAGCGCATCGCCCGGCAGGCGCTGGACCTCATCGAAGCCGACACGAGCGCGGTCTTTCTTTCGGAGCGGGACGCGCCGGTGTTTCGCGCGGCCGCCGTGCTCGGAGAGAGCGCGGACGAGATCAAGGCGGATCGGATCGAGCTCGGACAGGGGATCATCGGCGATCTGGCAGCTCGTGGCGAGGCGGAGATCGTCAACGACGTCTACGACGACCAGCGTGCCCATTCGATACCCGGCACGCAAGACGCAGCCGAGGAACGGTTGATGGCGGCCCCGCTCGTCGCTCGCGAGCAGGTGATCGGGATGATGGCCGTTTGGCGCTCCGGCCCTCGACGCCCCTTCACGCAATCGGATCTCGACTTCCTCGTCGGCCTCTCCCAACAGGCCGCCGCCGGGATCGAGAACGCACGTCTCCACGATGCCCGGGACCGGGAGAAGCAGTACTACGAGGCGCTGGTCACTCTGAGCCCGACGGCGATCGTGACGATGGATCCGGACGAGCGGGTGACCTCCTGGAATCCGGCGGCGGAGCGGCTGTTCGGCTGGAGCGACGCGGAGGCGGTTGGCCGCCCGATCGACGAGCTCGTTCTCGGCACGGCCGCCGAGCGGGAGGAGGGCGAGTCGGTGACGCGCCAGGCGCTCGAGAAGGGGCTGGCGCATATGACGACGCATCGAACCCGCAAGGACGGTACGCGACTCGATGTCGAGATCCTGATGCGCCCGCTCACCCTCGTCGACGGCCAGCAGGGCTTCCTGCTCGTCTACCACGACGTCACAGCCGCCAAGGCGGCCGAGACGAGGTTCCGCCGGCTTGCCGAGGAGCTGCCGCTCGTGACCTACATCGACGAGCCGGACGAGTTCGGCGTTCCCGGCCCGACCGGCACCTCCATCGTCGGCAAGAACCTCTACACGAGTCCGCAATGCGAGGCGATGTTCGGCTATCCGCCCGCCGACTGGAGCGACAACACGCTGTGGGAGCAGATCATCCACCCGGACGACCGCGAGCGCGTGCTGGCCCACCAGCTGGACTTCCAGAAGTCCAGCGAGCCCGTGAGCATGGAGTACCGGATGCTCCACCGCGACGGCAGCGTCGTCTGGGTGCGCGACGAGTCCGTCGTAGTACGCGACGAGAGCGGCGGCCCGCTGTACGTGCAGGGTTTCTGGGTGGACGTCACCGAGCGCAAGGCGGCCGAGGAGGAGTTGAGGCAGGCTCGGGCCGAGGCGGAGGCGGCGACGCAGGCGAAGAGCGCGTTCCTGGCGACGATGAGCCACGAGATCCGCACGCCGATGAACGCGGTGATCGGGATGACCGGTCTCCTCCTCGACACGGAGCTGACCCCGGCGCAGCGCGGCTTCGCGGAGGTGACGCGGACGAGCGGCGATGCGCTGCTGGCCATCATCGACGACATCCTCGACTACTCGAAGATCGAGGCGGGCAAGCTCGAGCTGGAGAACCACCCCTTCGACCTGCGCGACTGCGTCGAGAGCGCGCTCGACATCGTGGCGGCGCGTGCGGCCGACAAGCACATCGAGCTGGGCTGCCTGCTCGACCAGGAGCTGCCTGCAGGCGTTGTCGGCGACCCCGACTCGGCTGAGGCAGGTGCTGCTCAACCTGCTCTCGAATGCCGTCAAGTTCACGGAGGTGGGTGAGGTCATCCTCCATGTCGACGGCGAACGGGCAGAGCCGGGCAGGTGGCGTCTCCACCTGCGCGTGCGCGACACGGGCATCGGGATCCCCGCGGATCGAGTGCATCAGGCTGTTCGAGTCGTTCAGCCAGGTGGACGTCTCGACCTCACGGCGCTTCGGCGGCACCGGGCTCGGCCTCGCGATCTCGAAGCGTCTGGTGGAGCTGATGGGCGGCGAGCTATGGGCCGAGAGCGAGGAGGGCCAGGGATCGACGTTCCATGTCAGGCTCGAGGCCCGAGGAGGCTGCGCTCCCGGCGCGCCCCGGGGCGAGCGCGGCAGGGAGCGGGCTCGAGGGCGGGCGTGTCCTCGTGGTGGACGACAGCGCGACGAACCGCGAGATCGTGAGCCGCCAGGCCAAGGCGTGGGGGATGCACGTGGACGCGCTCGAGGCCCCGTCGGATGCGCTCGCCAGGATCCGCGAGGGCGATCAGCTTCGACGTCGCCGTGATCGACATGCAGATGCCGGATATGGACGGCCTCGCGCTCGCGCGCGAGATCCGGCGCTCGCATGCCGACTTGCCGCTGATCCTGCTCACCTCGCTCGGCCACGTGGCGCAGGCGGGCTCCGGGGCGGAGTTCGCGGCTCAGCTGACGAAGCCCGTGAAGGCGTCTCAGCTCCACGACGCGATCGCGACCGCGCTTGCCCGACAAACCGCGGAGCAGCAGCCTGCCCCGACCGCCCTCGAGCCGTCCGAGGCGAAGACCTCGCCGCTTCGGATCCTGCTGGCCGAGGACAATGCCGTCAACCAGCAGCTCGCCGTGCTGCTGCTGCGAAAGCTCGGCTTCGTGGCAGATGTCGCCGCCAACGGGCTGGAAGTACTCGCAGCGCTCGAGCAACGCCAATACGACGTCGTGCTCATGGACGTCCAGATGCCCGAGCTCGACGGGCTCGAAGCAACACGGCGCATCTGCGCCCGCTGGCCCGCTCGGCGGCGCCCGCGCATCATCGCCATGACCGCAAACGCCATGCAGGAAGACCGCGAAGCGTGCCTCCAGGCCGGCATGGACGACTACGTCGCAAAACCCATCCGGCCCGAAGAGCTCGCAGCCGCGCTCGCCCATACCCGCCCGATTGACGTGATCGTCAGCCAGCGATCGGCGCGATAATCACACGGTGACGGCCGGATGAAGAAGGCGAAGCTCTCGGCCAAGCTGGCTGCCGCCCGCGTGCGCCTCGAGGAGCTGGAGGCCGCCGAGGCGGAGCGGCACCGAGCCGAGCAGATCCAGGACGCCCTGTACCGCATCGCCGAGACGGCGAGCGCCGCGCAGGACATGCAGGCGTTCTACGCCGCGATCCACGGCATCGTCGGCGAGCTCATGTACGCGAAGAACTTCTACATCACGCTCTACGACGAGGGGCGGCAGCTGATCAACTGGCCGTTCTACGTCGACGAGCTCGATACCGATTGGCCCGACCCCAACGTCTGGGAGGAGCTGGGCACCGGCACCGCGACAGGCTCGACGGCCTACGTGCTCCGCACGGGCGAGCCCCAACTGATCCCGTACGAGCGGTGGATGGAACTGGCCGAGCAAGGCGAGATCGAGCTCGTCGGCGTCATCACGGAGCACACGAGCTGGCTCGGCGTTCCCCTCAAGTCCGACGGGAAGACGCTCGGCGTCCTCGTGGTGCAGAGCTACACGGAGGGCATCCGCTACACGGACGAGGACCAGGAGCTGCTGACGTACGTCGGCCAGCACGTCGCGTCCGCCCTGCAGCGGACGCGGCTGCTGGACGAGACACGGCAGCGTGTTGCCGAGCTGGCACTCATCAACAGCGTGCAGGAGGGGCTCGCCGGCGAGCTCGAGCTGCAGGCCATCTACGATCTCGTCGGCGACAAGCTCCGCGACATCTTCGACGCGCAGGTCGTCGACATCGGCGTCTACGACGCCGAGGCAGGCCTGGTGCGCTTCCCCTACACGATCGAGCGCGGCGTCCGCTTCCCGGACGAGCCGATCCCGTTGATCGGCTTTCGGCGCTACGTGATGGAGACGCGCCAGCCGCTGGTGATCAACGAGGACATCGAGATCGCGGACAAGCAATACGGCAATCCAGCCGTAATGGCAGGGGAGCCGTCGAAGTCGGGAATCTGGATGCCGCTCGTCGTCGGCGGCGAGGCCACGGGCGTCATCTCGATCCAGAACATTGACCGCGAGCACGCGTTCACCGAGTCCGACCAGCAGCTCCTGGCGACGCTCACCAGAAGCCTCGGCGTGGCGCTCGAGAACGCCCGCCTGATCGACGAGACGCGGCGGCGCGCCGCCGAGCTCGCCATCGTCAACAGCGTCGGGCAGGCGCTCGCGGCGCACCTCGACCTCCCGTCCCTCATCGACCTCGTCGGAGAGAAGATGCGCGAGACGTTCGACGCCGACATCGTCTACGTGGCGCTGCACGACCCGGCGAGCGACATCATCGACTTCCCCTACTACAGCGAGCTCGGGACACGTATCACCTCGTCGCCGATCGCCTTCGGGGAGGGATTGACGTCCCGCATCCTCCAGTCGCGCGCAGCTCTCCTGCTCAACCGAGCGGAGCACTTCGAGGAGATAGGGACGAGAGGTCTCGGCGTGCCCGCGGAGTCGTACCTCGGCGTGCCGATCATGGCGGGGGAGACGGCGATTGGGGTCATCAGCGTGCAGAGCTCCGTCCACCAGGGCCGTTTCGGCGAGGCCGACGTGCGTCTGCTCTCCACGATCGCGGCCAACGTCGGCGTCGTGATCCAGAATGCCCAGCTCTACGAGGAGACCCGTCGTCGCGGTGACGAGATGGCGGCGCTGGCCGAGGTCGGTCGCGAGCTATCGGCCGCGGTCGACATGGCCGCGGTGGTGGAGCGCATCGCCGAACGGGCGAAGGACCTCCTGGAAGCCGATACGAGCGCCGTCTACCTCGTGGAGTCGGAGGATCAGGCGTTTCGCGCGACCGTGGCCCTGGGCGAGAACGCCGCCGAGATCAAGGCGGATCGGATCGTGCTCGGAGAGGGAATCATCGGCGACCTGGCCGCCCAGGGAGCGGCGGAGGTCGTCAACGACGTAGCCCTGGATCCGCGCGCGCGCACGATCCCCGGTACGCAGGAGGAGGCGGAGGAGCAGCTCATGGTCGCGCCACTGCTTGCGCGCGACCAGGTGATCGGGATGACGGCCGTCTGGCGCTTCGGCGCCAGGAGCCCGTTCACCGAAGCGGATCTGAACTTCCTCGTTGGCCTCTCGCAGCAGGCGGCCGCGGCGATCGAGAACGCGCGGCTGTTCGAGGCCCAGCGGGACGCCGAGCGGCGCTTCCGAACGCTCGTCGAGGAGCTGCCGTTCGTGCTCTACGTCGACGCGCCTCGAGCGTCCGGACCCGGGGACGCCTCGAGCGACTTCCCAGCATGGGAGACCCTCTATGTCAGCCCCCAGGCGGACGCGGTGATGGGATTCCACATGGACTGGCATGCCCGCGAAGCATGGGAGGCTGCAGTCCATCCGGAGGACCGTGATCACGTGCTGGCGGAGCAGCTCCGGTTTGAGGCGACGGGCGAGCCGTTGAGCATCGAGTACCGGATGGTCTCACCCGATGGCAGCGTCGTGACGTGGGTAAGAGACGAGGAGGTCGTGGTTCGCGACGAGAACGGCACGCCGCTCTACACGCAAGGCTTCTGGCTCAACATCACGGACCGCAAGGAGCTCGAGGAGACGCTGCGCGCCCGCGAGGCGGAGCTCGCCCTCGAGAAGCAGTACTACGAATCGCTCGTCGCGCTGAGCCCGACTGCGATCGTGACCATGGACGTCGAGGAGCGGGTCACCTCGTGGAACCCGGCGGCGAAGCGGCTGTTCGGCTGGAGCGAGGAGGAGGCGATCGGCCGCGGGATCGACGAGCTCGTCCTCGGCACGGCCGAGCAGCTGGAGGAGGGCGAGTCCGTGACGCGCCAAGCGCTCGATGAAGGCCTGGCGCACATGACCACGCGCCGGACGCGCAAGGACGGCGCCCGCCTCGATGTCGAGATCCTGATGCGCCCGCTCACCCTTGTCGACGGCCAGCAGGGGTACCTGCTCGTCTATCACGACATCACAGCCGTCAGGGAAGCGGAGACGAGGTTCCGCCGGCTCGCCGAAGAGCTGCCGCTCGTCACCTACATCGACGCGCCCGAGGGATTCGCCGGGCAAGGCTCCGCGCCGACCGCCTCGCCTGGCGGGCACAACGTCTACATGAGCCCCCAGTGCGAGTCGATGCTCGGGTATCCGCCCGCCGACTGGAGCAACAGCACGTTGTGGCAGCAGGTCCTCCACGCGGACGATCGCGAGCGCGTCCTTGCCGAACAGCGCCGTTTCTACGAGACCGGCGAGCCGTTCAACATGGAGTACCGAATGATCCATCGCGACGGCAGCGTCGTCTGGGTGCGCGACGAGCCGGTCGTCGTCCGCGACGAGAGCGGCGCCGCGCTGTACATCGAGGGCTTCTGGGTGGACGTCACGGAGCGCAAGGCGGCCGAGGAGGAGCTGCGGCAGGCGCGGGCCGAGGCGGAGGCCGCGACGCAGGCAAAGAGCGCCTTCCTGGCCACGATGAGCCACGAGATCCGGACGCCGATGAACGCGGTGATCGGGATGACAGGTCTGCTCCTCGACACGGACCTGACCCCGGAGCAGCGCGGCTTCGCGGAGGTGACGCAGACGAGCGGCGACGCGCTCCTCGCCATCATCGACGACATCCTCGACTACTCGAAGATCGAGGCGGGCAAGCTCGAGCTGGAGAACCACCCCTTCGACCTGCGCGACTGCGTCGAGAGCGCGCTCGACATCATCGCCGCGCGTGCGGCCGACAAGCACATCGAGCTGGGCTGCCTGCTCGACCAGGAGCTGCCTGCAGGCATTGTCGGCGACCCCGCTCGCCTGAGGCAGGTGCTGCTCAACCTGCTCTCGAATGCCGTCAAGTTCACGGAGGTGGGTGAGGTCATCCTCCATGTCGACGGCGAGCGGGCGAGTCCGGGTCGGTGGCGTCTTCACCTCCGCGTGCGCGACACGGGCATCGGGATCCCCCCGGATCGAGTGCATCAGCTGTTCGAGTCGTTCAGCCAGGTGGACGTCTCGACCTCACGGCGCTTCGGCGGCACCGGGCTCGGCCTCGCGATCTCGAAGCGCCTGGTGGAGCTGATGGGCGGCGAGCTGTGGGCCGAGAGCGAGGAGGGCCAGGGATCGACGTTCCACGTCACGCTCGAGACCGACGAGGCCGCGCTCCCGGCACGCCCGGAGGCGGCCGGGTCGGAGGGCCGGCTCGAGGGCCGGCGTGTGCTCGTCGTGGACGACAACGCGACGAACCGCGAGATCGTGAGCCGCCAGGCCAAGGCGTGGGGGATGCACGTGGACGCGCTCGAGGACCCCTCGGATGCGCTCGCCAGGATCCGGAGGGGCGATCAGTTCGACGTCGCCGTGATCGACATGCAGATGCCGGGCATGGACGGCCTCGCGCTCGCGCGCGAGATCCGGCGCTCGCATGCCGACCTGCCGCTGATCCTGCTCACCTCGCTCGGCCACGTGGCGGAGGCGGGCTCCGCGACGGAGTTCGCGGCGCAGCTGACGAAGCCCGTGAAGGCGTCCCAGCTCCACGACGCGATCGTGACCGCTCTCGCGGAACGACCCGCCGAGGAGGCGCCACCGCCGGCCGCCGTCAAGCCGGACGACGGGAAGGCCTCGGGGCTCAGGATCCTGCTCGCCGAGGACAACGCGGTGAACCAGCAGCTCGCGGTACTGCTGCTGAAGAAGCTCGGCTTCACGGCCGATGTCGCGGAGAACGGACTCGAGGCGCTCGAGGCGCTCGAGCGGCAGCAATACGACGTGGTGCTCATGGACGTGCAGATGCCCGAGCTGGACGGGCTCGAGGCGACGCGGCGCATCTGCGCGCGCTGGCCGGCCGAGCAACGCCCGCGCATCATCGCCATGACGGCCAACGCCATGACGGAGGACCGTGAGGCCTGCTTCGAGGCCGGCATGGACGATTACGTCGCGAAGCCGATCCGGCCGGAGGAGCTGGCCGCCGCGCTCGCGCACGCCCGGCCGATCTAGGATGCTCGTGAGTGTCCCGACGACGAAGGAGGCATGAGTGGGCCTCGAGCTCGCACCAGACGATCCCTGGGTCAGCCGCGGCTACGGCCAGGCGCGCATCGAGCCGGGCGAGCGCCCGGCGGTGCTCGTCATCGACCTGCAGTACGCGTTCACCGATCCTGACTTCATCTTCGGCGGCGCCGAGCTGATCGAGCGCGCGACGGTGAACACGGCGCCGCTGCTCAAGGTCGCGCGCGCCGCCGGCGTGCCGGTCTTCCACACCGTCGTCGAATGGCGCGACGAGAAGGAGCTCGGGCTCTGGACGATCAAGCTGCCTCCCTGCGCGGAGATCACGCCGGGCTCGCGCTGGGCGGAGGTCGACGGACGTCTCTGGGAGGACTCGGACGTGCTGCTCCCCAAGAAGTGGCCGTCGTTCTTCCACGGCACGCCGCTCATCTCGCTCCTCACCGCGCAGCAGCGCGACACCGTCATCGTCACCGGCTGCACGACGTCGGGTTGCGTGCGCGCAACCACGGTGGACGCGTTCTCGTACGGCTTCCGCACGATTCTGCCGGAGGACTGCATCGGCGATCAGGGCCGCGACGCGCACGAGTCGAACCTCCGCGACGTGCACCGCCGCTACGCCGAGGTCACGAGCTCGGACGAGGTGATCTCCTACCTCGAGCGCCTGCCGCAGCTGGCCACCGCCTAGATGCGGCGCATCGGCGTTGACGTCGGAGGAACGTTCACCGACCTGATCCTCGTCGACGAGGAGACCGGCCGGATCACGGTCGACAAGGTGCCCTCCACGCCGGACGACCCGGCGCGCGGCACCGTCGCGGGCGTCCGGGAGCTCTGCCAGGAGGCGGGCATCGAGCTCGGTGAGCTCGACGCGATCCTGCACGGCACGACGGTCGCGACGAACATCGTCCTCACGCACAGCGGCGCCGCCGTCGGCCTGATCACCACCGACGGCTTCCGCGACATCCTCCACATCGCGCGGCACAAGCGCCCCTACAACTTCTCGCTCCACTGCGAGCTGCCGTGGCAGTCGCGGCCGCTTGTCCGCCGGCGTCACCGGCTCACGGTCGCCGAGCGGATCACGGCGCCCGACGGGGACGTCCTCGTCCCACTCGACGAGGACGAGGTCAGGGAGCGCGTCCGCGAGCTGAAGGCGGCCGGCGTCGAGGCGGTCTCCGTCTGCCTCCTGCACTCCTACCTCAACGCCGACCACGAGCGCCGCGTCGCGGCGATCCTGGCCGAGGAGTTCCCCGAGGCCTACGCGTCCGTCTCGCACGAGGTGCTGCCGCTCTACCGCGAATACGAGCGCTTCTCGACGGTCTGCCTCAACGCCTACATCGGGCCGAAGGTGACCCATTACGTCGAGCGCTTCGCCGAGGCCATGCGGGAGGCCGGGTTCCAACGGGACGTCCAGCTCATGCAGTCGAGCGGCGGAACGGTCGGGGCGCGGGCGGCGAGCGCCAAGCCGGTCTCCCTGCTCATGTCCGGCCCGGTCGCCGGCCTGATCGGTGGCATCTGGGCCGGCCGGATGGCCGGCCACGAGAACGTCATCACGCTCGACATGGGCGGCACGTCGGCCGACATCGGCGTCGCGCCGGGTGGCGAGCTCCGCATGCGCCACCTCGTCGACACGACGGTGGCCGGCTACCAGGCAATGACCCCCATGGTCGACGTCGACACGATCGGCGCGGGCGGCGGCTCGATCGCCTACGTCGACCGCGGCGGAATCTTCCGGGTCGGCCCGGAGTCGGCGGGCGCCGACCCCGGGCCGGCGTGCTACGGGCGGGGTGGCGAAGAGCCGACGTCGACCGACGCGCAACTCGTGCTGGGACGCCTGCGCGCCGACCGCGGTCTGCTCGGCGGGCGCATGCAGCTCGACCGCGAGCTCGCCGAGCAGGCCATGGCGACGATCGCCGACCGACTCGGCGTCACCGCGACCGAGGCGGCCCTCGGGGTGCTGCAGGTCCAGAAGTACGGGATGACGCAGTCGATCGAGCTGAACTCGGTCAGACGGGGCTACGACCCACGTGAGTTCACGCTCGTCGCGGCCGGGGGCGCCGGGCCGCTGTTCGCCTGCGACATCGCGCTCGAGCTCGAGATCCCACGGGTGCTCGTCCCCCCGCATCCCGGCATCACGTCGGCGACCGGCCTGCTCGCCACCGACGTCGTCCACGAGTTCGTCGCGACGACGATGATGCCGCTGCGCCGCCTCGACGCGGCGAGACTCGAGCGCACCTACGCCGAGCTCGAGGAGCAGGCGGCCCGCCAGCTCGACGAGGACGGCTTCGCCGGCGACCGGGCCGTCGTCACACGTCTCGCGGACTGCCGCTACGCCGGCCAGGGCTACGAGGTGCGCTTCGAGGCGCCCGGCGGGCCCGTCGGCGACGGCGACTGGGTCGCGCGCACGACGGAGGCGTTCCATCGCGCCCACGAACGCGAGTACGGCCAGCGCTTCGCGGCCGAGATCGACATCGTCAACGTGCGCGTGAGCGGTGTCGGCCTCGTGCCGCCGCTCGAGTGGCCGGCCGCCGACGCCGAGACAGCTGCGCCCGAGCCTGCGTTCGAGCGAGACGTCGTGTTCGAGCTCGACGGTAGCGCCCGCTCGGTGCCCACACCCTTCTACGACAGGGTGGCGCTCCGCGGCGGCCAGACGATCTCCGGGCCGGCCGTGATCGAGCAGTACGACTCGACGACGGTGGTGCCTCCGGGCTTGACGGCCGAGATCGACCGCCACGGGAACATCGTCATCGACTGCACCGGGGTCGTGAAGGCCGACGACGCCGGGGCCGGCCTGTCGAACCCGGTGCTCATGCGGGTCATCGGCGGCGCCTTCCAATCGATCGCCAAGGAGATGGGCGCGATCCTCTTCCGCATCTCCTACTCCTCGATCATCCGCGAGTCGGAAGACCTCGGCGCCGGCCTCTTCGACGCCGAAGGCAACGAGATCGCCGAGTCTGACTCGACGCCCATGTTCATGGGCGCGATGCCGAAGATCGTCAAGGGCGTGATCCGCGAGCTCGGGATCGACGGGATCCACGAGGGCGACATCATCGCGCACAACCACCCGTACAAGGGCGCGACGCACACGCCCGACATCGGGATCGTCGTGCCGATCTTCTGGGAAGGAGCGATCGTCGCGTTCTCGGGCGCGTCCGCCCATCTCGTGGACATCGGCGGCGCCTATCCGGGCATGGCGATCGACCTCGTGGACATCTGGTCGGAGGGCCACATCCTCGATGCGATCAAGCTCTCCGAGCACGGCGTCCGCCAGGAGTCGGTCTGGAAGATGATGCTGACGAACGTCCGCGCGCCGACGCTCAACCGCGGCGACATCGAGGCCATGATCGCGGCATGCGAGCGCGGGAAGGAACGGCTCCTCGATCTCCTCCGCCGCTACGGGAAGGAGACGGTGCTCGGCGCGGCCGGCGCCTGGCTCGACTACTCGGAACGGATGCTGCGCCAGGAGATCGCCAAGGTGCCCGACGGCGTCTACGAGGCGGAAATGGGCTACATGGACGACGACGGCAAGAACCGGGACAAGCTGCTGCCGGTGAAGGTGAAGGTGATCATCGAGGGCGACACCCTCACGATCGACGTGACCGGCTCGAGCGATGAGGTGGAGACCGCGTTCAACAGCCCCTACGAGGGCGCCGTGCTCAGCGCCGCCACGTACATCGTCCGCACGATCTTCCTCGACGAGGTCACCCACGATGTCTTCGTGCCCCAGAACGAGGGGATGCTGCGCCCGGTGCGCGTGATCGCGCCGAAAGGATCGATCTTCAACCCGAGGTTCCCGCGCGCCACGAAGGCACGCTTCTGCCAGATCCAGCGCATGGCGGACTTCACGCTCCAGGCGCTCGCGCCCGCGATCCCCGAGAAGATCACCGCGGGTAACTCGGCGTCGACGACGTTCCTCTCCTACTCCGGCTTCCAGCCGGAGAACGACGAGTACTGGATCTACCTCGAGGTCAACGAGGGCTCACACGGCGGCAAGCAGGGCTCCGACGGGTGGGACTCGGTCGACTCGCTCGTCGCGAACACGCGCAACAACCCGATCGAGGAGCTCGAGTGGCGCTACCCGATGCGGACGGAGCGCTACGAGCTTCGTGACAACTGGGCCGCTCCCGGCAAGTGGCGTGGAGGCATCGGCACGGTGCGCGTGAACCGCTTCCTCGCCGACACGATCGTCGCCTGCGAGGGTGACCGCTTCTTCGGCGACCCGCCATGGGGCATCTTCGGCGGGCATCCGGGGATGACCTCGACGCTACGCAAGAACCCGGACACGCCGAGCGAGGAGCACTGGCCGTCGAAGTTCACGAACCAGCGGCTGCTCGCCGGGGAGGCGATCGAGATCACCGTCCCCTGCTCGGGCGGCTTCGGCGATCCGGTCGAGCGCGAGCCGAGGCTCGTCCTCGACGACGTCCTCGACGGCTTCACGAGCCTCGAGCAGGCGAAGGAGATCTACCGCGTGGCGATCGACCCCGAGACGCTCACCCTGGACGAGGAGGAGACAGCGCGGCTGCGGGCCGCGGTCGGGGTCGACTAGCGACGGCCGCGAGGGCGCTCATCTCGGGGGCGTACCTGTCTTAGCTCTCGACCTTGACAGCGGTTGCCCTCGTCGCTCCGGTTCGTGCTCGCGCAGCGCGACCGTCTCTGCCAGGTCGACCTCCCTCGTCTCCCCGTCGATGACGACCCCGTAGGCGTCACGAGCCTGCTCGACCGTCGTGAAACCGTCGAGCACGTCCTCGCGCACCTGGAGCGGGTCGCGCTCGAGCGGGTTGCCGAAGCCGCCGCCGCTCGGCGCCACGATCTGGAAGAGGTCGCCGGCGTTGATCGGGACGCCGCTGACCATCGCGTTGATCGCCTCCTCGCCCGCCGTCCCGGGATTGCGGGTGAGCGCGCCGACGAGGCCGTTGACGCCGCCGAACATCCCGCGCGGTGGATCCTCCTCGAGCTGGCGAGTGCCCTCGCAGCCGAAGAAGCCGTCGACGAGGAAGCGGTTCTCGCGCACGATCCCGATGCCGCCGCGCCACTGTCCCGGCGCGGCCGGCTCGTCGCGCAGCTCGTAGCGCTCGCAGCGCATCGGGAAGCGCCACTCGAGCTCCTCGATCGGGTTGTTGCGGGTGTTCGGGATGAGCGTGTCGACCGAGTCGGGCCCGTCCTTCCCGTACCGCCCGCCGTAGGCGCCCTCGTTGACCTCGAGGTAGACCCAGTACTCGCCGGTCTCCTCGTCGAACCCCGTGTAGGCGCAGAAGTGGCAGTGCGCCGAGCTTCCCGCCATGGCCCGCTCGCCGAGGGCGGGCGCAAGGGCGAGGTTGATGTTGTCCGCGAGGCGCTGGAGCTGGGGGAAGCGTGAGAAGCACGAGCGCGGGAAGGTCGGGTTGTAGAGGCAGCCCTTCGGCGCCCGGACAGTGATCGGGCGGAACATCCCCTCGTTCTGCGGGATGAACTCGTCGTACGTCGCCTCGTCCATGAAGATGCTGCGGACGGTGAAGTAGGCGGCCATCTGCGTCGATCCCTGGAACGGCACGTTGATGCCGGTCGGGACCTCGGGGCTCGTCCCCTCGAGGTCGACGATCAGGTCGCTGCCCTCGATGATGACCTTCGTGGCGATCGGAAGCGGCTTGTCGAGCGTCCTGCCGTCGTTGTCGAAGAGCGCCAGCGGCGCCTCGTAGACGCCGTCCGGGATCCTCTCGATCTCCCGCCGCAGCATCGCCTCCGAGTAGTCCTTCCAGGACATCGCGGCCCGCATCACCGGGTCGACGCCGTACTTGTCGACGACCTCGAGCAGCCGGTCGCGACCCAGGAGGCAGGCGGAGAGCAGTGCCTCGACGTCGCCCTCGTTCATGCGACCCGTTCGGACGTTCTCGAAGATGTGGCGCCAGAGCTGGTCGTTGCGAACGCCGCGGGCATGCAGCTTCAGCGCCCAGTAGATCTTGCCCTCGGCCCAGAGGTCGATCGAGTCCGGGTTGATTCCCGGTGCCGAGCCGCCGATGTCGAGCAGGTGCGCCACGCAGGCCGACCAGGCGATGTGGCTGCCTCCGTGGAAGATCGGCACGGCGATCATCACGTCGGGGCTGTGCGAGGCGCCGTGGTACGGGTGGTTGTGGATGAAGACGTCGCCGTCCTCGATCTCTTGCCCCGTCTCTCGCATGCGCTCGAGGATCCCGCGGATGCTCCACGGCAAGGGGCCGGCTTGCAGCGGCGTCGTGTCGCTCTCGCAGAGCTCCTCGCCGTCGGCGTCGAAGAGGCCCGCGCCGAGGTCTTCCGACTCACGGATGATGCTCGAGAAGGACATGCGCATCGCCGTCTGCGCCATCTCGTGGGCAACCGCGTTGAACGCACCACCGATGACTCGTAGCGTCACCGGGTCGAGCTCGGAGTCCGGCCCTGCGGCCGTGGCGACGCCCGCCGCGAGGGACGTGATGCCGGTGTCGCGCACGGTGGAGCAGTCGATCAGCAGGTTGCCGACCGCATCGACGCGGGCGACGAGACCGGGATTGACGACCGTGGTCGAGTCGAACTGGTGGACGATCGCGGGCCCGGCCACCTCGTGTCCGGCCTTGAGCAACGCGCGGTCGTACTGCGACGTGCGCAGACGTTGCGGCTCGCCCCGGACCACGAACGTGACGTCCGCCTCGCCGGTCAGCGCCTCCGCGGGTTCGGCGCCCTCCGCCTGCGGGACGGGTGCGAGCGCCAGCTCAGGCAGGGTCCCCACCCCGACCGAGTGGATGTTGACGAGCTGGATCGGGGCGTCGTCGTAGCGGCGGTAGTAGCGCCGCTCGTGCTGCTCGTGGAAGGTCTCGCGCGCCCGCTCGAGCCAGGCGGCGTCGACCGGTCCCGTCGGCAGCGGGATCCGCAGCTCGTATCCCTGGCCGACGTAGCGGCAGTCGGCCGATCGCTCGAGCAGGGCTGAGACGCCGGAGAAGCCGTCCCGCTGCAGCTGCGCGGCCGCCTGGGCTTCGAGCTCTGCGAAGTCGGCTTCGAGCCGAACGGGGTCCGCTTCGTGCAGCGGCGCCATCTCCGTCCTCACGTAGTCGTACGCGACGTTCGTCGCGAGCAGGCCCATCGCGGACGTAATGCCCGGGTGCGGCGGCACGACGACTTGCGGGATCTCGAGCTCCTGCGCGATATCGCAGGCGTAGAGGGGCCCGCCGCCGCCGAAGGCGACGAGGGTGAAGTCGCGCGGGTCGTAGCCGCGGCGCACCGAGTTCTCCTCGATGGCCTGCACCATCGTGTGCGTCTGGATCTTGAGCGCCGACAGCGCGGCCTCCTCGACCGTCATGCCGAGCCTGCGGCACAGGTTCGCCTCGATGGCCGCACGTGCCGCATCCAGGTCGAGCGGCAGCCGACCGCCGAGGAGCCCTCTGGCCGGGATCCGGCCGAGCGCGAGCAGGCAATCCGTGGCCGCCGGCTCCGTGCCGCCGCGGCCGTAGCAGGCAGGGCCCGGATCGGCGCCCGCGCTGCGCGGCCCGACCCGGAAGATCCCGCCGGCGTCGACGTAGGCGATCGAGCCCCCACCCGCGCCGATTGCGTCCATCTCGACCATCGGGATCATGGCGTGGTAGTCGCCGACCTTCGTATCGAGTAGATGGCGCATGCGCACCTCGCCGCTCGGCGCGACCCCGATGTCCGCGGACGTGCCGCCGACGTCGAGCGAGATGACGCTCGGCGTGCCGGCCGTTCGCCCGACCCAGATGCCGCCGATCAGACCCGCCACCGGCCCGGAGAACAGTGTCGAGACGGGCTTCTCGGCCGCGCTCTCTGCGGTCATCACGCCGCCCGCGGAGGTCATCAGGTGAAGCTCGCCCGCGAAGCCTCGCTCCCGCATCGCCCCGGCCAGGCCGCGCACGTAGTGGCTCACCTTCGGCCCGACGTAGGCGTTCAGGCAGACCGTCGAGAAGCCCTCGTACTCGCGGTACTGCGGCAAAACCTCGTGCCGCACCGAGAGGAACGCCTCGGGAAACTCCTCGAGCACGATCTCCTTCGCCCGCCTCTCGTGCTCGGCGTTGAGGAAGGAGAAGAGGAAGCAGACCGCGATCGACTCGACTCCCGCGGCTTTCAGCGACCGAACGGCGCCGCGAACCTCGTCCTCGTCGAGCGGCACGAGCACGTCCCCGTTCGGCGCGGTGACGCGCTCGGTCACCGGCATCCGGTGACGGCGCCGAGCGAGCGGGTACCGCTGCCACGGCAGGTCCTGGAAGTTCGACCAGTTGAGCGGCTTCTTGTGCCGCGCGATGTGGATGATGTCCCGGAAGCCCCTGGTCGTGATGAGACCGACCTCGGCGCCGTTGTGCTCGATGATGATGTTCGTCGCAACGGTGGTGCCGTGGAAGAACTGGTCGATCCCGGCCGGCTCCGCCCCGGCAGTCCCGCAGAGCTCGAGCGCACCCTGCACGGTCGCGGTGGACGGGTCGGCCGGCGTCGACGGCACCTTGTGCACGTGGACGCCGCCCTCGTCGTCGAGGTAGATGAGGTCGGTGAACGTGCCGCCGACGTCGACCCCCAATCGCCTCATCTGGCCGCCTCCGCGACCTGCACGTCGAGCAGCGACAGGATCTGCTCGGTCGACCGCACGTGGCAGAAGTTCGCGTCGAGGTACGCGAGCGCGTTGTCGTGCCCGACTGCGCTCATCGCCGCGCAGGCGTCCTCGGCGACCAGGACCCGGAAGTCGAGGTCGCCCGCGTCGCGCGTCGTCCCCTCGACGCAGCTGTTCGTGAAGATGCCGGTGACGACGAGGGTCGTGATCCCCATGTTGCGCAGCAGGTGCTCGGCGTTCGTCGAGTTGAAGACGCTCGATCCGGTCTTGTTGAGGACGATGTCACCGTCCTGCGGAGCGATCTGGTCGAGGATCTGCGCATCCTCCGAGTCGAGCGAGCAGACGAGCCCGAACGAGCGGTGCCGCCAGGTCTGGTCCGAGCCGTCGCCGCGGAGCGAGACGCAGCGCGTGTAGATCACGGGCGCACCCGCCGCCCGGAAGGCCTCCGTGAGCCGCGCCACGTTCGGGACGATCGTCTGCTCCATGCGCGTCAGGTAGTACTCGAGGTCGGCGCCGAGACCGTCATCGCAAATGCGCCTGCACATGCCGTGGTAGCGCGACGCTTGCTGGAGGGTCAGGTCTATGACGACGAGGGCGGTGCTGCGCGCCTCGACCGGGAACTCGGGCAGGCGAACGACGCTGTGCCACGCTGCCAGTCCCTGCTTCTCGTCGGCTGCCATGCGGACCTTCCTTTCACGGGGTCACGGACGACGAATGGCTTCCGGAGGCGCTAGCGTACAGGACATCTGATGTCTGATGTCCCTCTCCAGGAGTGGCCACCCCGCGGCCGCAGGCGGACGTCTCTGGCCCGCGAGGTCGCCGACGATCTTGTCGAGCAAATCGCCGCCGGCCGCTGGCGGCCGGGCGACCAATTGCCGCCCGAGCCGACGCTCGCCGAAGGGCTCGGGGTCAGCCGCTCGAGCGTGCGCGAGGCCATCAGCCACCTGCAGGCCCAGGGCCTCGTGCGGGTCGTGCACGGCCGTGGCACGTACGTCCTCGAGGCCAGTCCGTCCCTCCTCGTCCCGGACGGCATCGTCGATCTGATCGCCCGTTCTCCCGAGCGTGTTCAGGAGGTGCACGAGGCCCGCCTGGTGCTGGAGCTAGGCATCGTCGAGCTCGCCGCCGCCCGGGCGGACGAGCGAGACGTCGCCGAGCTCCGCGAGGTCGTGGCGCAGTCGCGGCGCCTGCTCGAGCAGGGCCTGACGGGCCACGAGACGGAGGCGTTCGAGCTCGGGCTCGCGTTCCACGTGCGCCTCGCGCAGGCGGCGCGGAGCCCGCTGCTCGCCGGCCTCTACTCCGTGCTGGTCGAGCCGCTGCGGCGCACGTCGCAGTACCGGCAACGGACGGTGCCCAACCCCCACGAGGAGGTCGATTTTCACGATCGGATCGTGGCGGCGATCGAGCGGCGCGATCAGGTCGCGGCGACGGCGCTCATGCGCGAGCATGTCGAGCACACGGCTGCGCTCGTCGTGCCACCCGAGCCGGACGCGGCCGCGTGACCCACCTCGTCGGCGTCGACGTCGGCGGAACGTTCACAGACGTCCTGCTCATGCCCCTCGACGGCGGCCCAGCGGTGCTGGCCAAGGTGCCGACGACGGCCGATCCGGCCGAGGGCGTCGTGCGCGGGATCCTCGAGGCGGTCGAACGCGCCGGAGTCGATCCCGGTGCGGTCCGGGCCGTGCTGCACGGCACGACGATCGCGACGAACACGGTGCTCGAGGGCAAGGGCGCGCGCGTCGGCCTCCTGGTGACGAGCGGTTTCCGATACGTCCTCGAGATCGCCCGCTCGTGGACCCCCGGCCCCATTTCCGGCTGGATCGTCTGGGACAAGCCGCAGCCGCTCGTCGACGTTCGGGACATTCGTGAGGTGCGTGGTCGTGCGACCGCGCGCGGTGAGGTCGCGGAGGCCGTCGACGCCGACGAGGTTCGCGCCGCCGTCCAGGATCTGGAGCGGCGCGGCGTCGAGGCGCTGACCGTGTCGCTCCTGAACGGCTACGCGCGGCCTGCGCTCGAGAAGGACGCCGCCGCGGTCGCCCGCGACGCGGTGGGCGGGCTCCCCGTTTCCGCCTCGTCGGACGTGCTGCCGGAGTTCCGCGAGTACGAGCGAACGCTCGCCGCGGTCGCGAACGCCTACGTTCAGCCCGCGATGATCGGGTACGCGGCGAACCTCGCCGGCGCTCTCGCCGACCGCCTCCCGGATGCAGCCCTCCACGTCGTGCGCTCGGACGGCGGTCTGATGACGGCCTCCGAGGCCGGGACCCGCCCCATCGAGACGGTCCTCTCGGGGCCTGCAGGCGGCGTGCGCGCGGCCGTGTTCCTCGGCGAGCTCACGGGCCAACGCGACGTCCTCAGCTTCGACATGGGCGGCACGTCGACCGACGTCGCGCTCAACCGAAACGCGCATCCAGCCGTCTCGCGCACGAGCCCTCTCACCGACTACTTCCGCGTCCGCGTCCCCTCGCTCGACGTCGTCGCGATCGGCGCCGGCGGCGGCTCGGTCGCGCACGTGCCGATGACCGGGGCGCTCCGCGTCGGCCCCGAGAGCGCCGGCTCGTTGCCCGGCCCCGCCTGCTACGGCCGCGGCGGCGAGCTCGCGACGGTGACCGACGCGAACGTCGTGCTCGGCTACCTGCGCAGCCTGCTCGGGGGCCGCATGGAGCTGCACCCCGAGCTCGCGGCGCGCGCGGTCGCGGAGGTGGCAGAGCGCCTCGGCACGAGCCTCGAGGACGGGGCCCGCGCGATCGTCGCGATCGCGAACGAGAAGATGCTGAGCGGGCTGCGTCTCGTCTCCGTCCAGCGCGGACAGGACCCTCGCGGCTTTGCGCTCGTCGCGTTCGGCGGCGCCGGACCGCTGCACGCGAACGCGCTCATGGAGCTTCTCGGCAGTCCGCTCGCGATCGTTCCGCCTGCGCCCGGCGTCTTCTCGACCTTCGGGTTCCTCGTCGCCGACATGCAGCGGGAATTCGCGACGAGCCACATCCGTCGCCTTGCTGACGTCACGGCCGGCGATCTGGCCGCGATCCTCGACGACCTCCAGGCACGCGCGATCGCGTGGCTTCGCGAGCATGGCTTTGCCGACGCCGAGCAGCAGCTCTCGTTCCAGTTCGGCATGCGCTATCACCAGCAGGGCTTCGAGCTCCCGGTGACGCATCCCGATCCCTTCGCGGACGGCGACCTCGGCGCGTCGCTCGCCGAGCGCTTCGTGACGGCCCACGGCCTCCTGTACGGCTTCGAGCTCGAGCTCGAGCCGGAGCTCGTCGTCGTCCGCTGCATCGCCACGGGCCTCACTCCCAGTCCGGCCGTGCACGCGTCGCCGCCGGCCCGCGCCCCGGCGAACGATGCGGTGGTGGACGGAGGCCACACCGTCTACTGGGACGGCGGCTGGATCGCCGCGCCCGTCTACGCCCGTGAACGGCTGGGGCCCGGCCACCGCATGGCCGGCCCCGCCGTGATCGAGCAGGAGGACTCGACGACGCTCGTCCATCCCGGCTTCACCGCCAGCGTCGATCCGTACCTCAACCTGATCCTGCGGCGTGAGGAGGTGTGACGATGCCGACACCCGCTGTGGACACGGTCACGCTCGAGATCATCGAGAACACGCTGCGAATGGTGCGGCACGAGATGGATGCGGTCATGTTCCGAGCGTCGATCTCGCCCATGATCCGCGAGACGCACGACACGTACCCGCTCGTCGCCGACCGGAACGGGCGCATGCTCGTCGGGCAGTTCGGTTCCTACCTGACCGCCTTCTTCGAGCACTTCGACGAGGAGCTCGGGCCCGGCGACGTGATCATTCAGAACGACCCGTACCTCTGCGGCGGATCCATCTCGCACACGCCGGACGTGCTCATCCTGCGCCCGGTCTTCCACGGGGACGGGCTCGTCGGCTTCACGAGCCAGTTCGGGAACCTGCTCGATATCGGCGGCCGCACATTCGGGTCGATGAGCGTCGAGGTTCGCTCGATCTACGAGGAGGGGATCCGCTTTCCGCCGGTGAAGCTCTACGATGCCGGCAAGCTGAACCGCCCGCTGCTCTCCGTCCTGGCGCGCAACTCCCGCGCGCCGGAGGCCGCCGTGGCGGACGTCATGGCGCTCTGCGCGGCGACGGCGGTGGGCGAGCAGCGGATCCTCGAGCTCTGCGAGCGGTTCGGCCGCGCCACGTACCTGGCCGCGTGCGATGCGCTGCTCGACCGCACGCGCCGCGCGGTGCAGCGGCTCATCCTGGAGAAGATCCCCGAGGCGCCGCAGTCGTTCGAGGACTTCGTGGACGACGACGGGCAGGGCAACGGTCCGTTCCGCATCAAGCTGACGGTCTGGCGTGAGGGCGAGCGCGCCGTGTTCGACTTCGGAGGGACGTCGCCGCAGGCCCCGGGCCCGGTCAACTTCTACCTCCACGAGGGGATGATGAAGATGGTGATCGGGGCCTACCTGATCATGGTCTTCGACCCCGAGATCCTGTTCAACGAAGGGTTTTACGACCTGCTCGACATCCGCGTCGAGGACGGGACGATCCTCAAGCCACGCTACCCGGCGCCGCTCGGCAACCGCCACCACACGCTGTCGCGGTGGGTCGAGGTCGTGGCCGGGGCGCTCGGCCGCCATGTGCCGGAGACCGCCGTGGCTGCCGGGTACGGCTCGAGCCCCCACATGATCTTCTCCGGAATCGACGCGGACGGAAGCGGGTTCGGCGTCGTCGAGATCCTCATGGGCGGTATCCCTGCGCGTCCCGCCGGCGACGGCATGGACGGCCACAGCTGGTACCCGCAGCTCGAGAACACGCCGTGCGAGTACCAGGAGATCTACTACCCGCTCGTCACGGAGGAGGCCGGCATCGTCCCCGACTCGGGGGGCGCAGGTTTCCATCGCGGGGGCTGCGGCGTTCGCAAGGTCTTCCGCTTCCTCGCTCCTGGCCACGTGTCGATCTACGACGACCGCCACACGTCCTCCCCATGGGGGATCGGCGGCGGTCTCCATGGCGGACGCTCGCGCAAGCGGCTCGACCGGGCCGATGGGACGGTCGCCGATCTGCCCGGCAAGATCGACTTCGTCGAGGTGGCGCCAGGCGACAGGCTCGTCTTCGAGACCGCGGGCGCGGGTGGCTGGGGCAATCCGCTGCTGCGACCGGTGGAGGCCGTGCGCGTAGACGCCGAGAGGGGATTCGTGTCGGCTGAGGCAGCGAAGAGCGGGTACGGCGTCGTTCTCCTCGCCGTAGACAGCGGCTACCACGTGGACGAGGACGCCACCGGCCGACTTCGCCACGAGCGAGCCAGGACGACGGTCCCGCTCTTCGACCTCGGCCCCCGCCCAGATTCCTACACAGCCACGGTGGAGAATCCGGAGATTCCGCCGCTCGGCCCCGAGCAGGTCATCGCGCCCAGGTCGATCGACGCCGGGCTCCTGGACTCTCGGGAGTGATCGATCGCCGCATCGCGCTTCGCGTCGGCCTGGCGCGCGCCTTCGGCTAGGGCGCGACTGTGACGATGCGGTCGACGGGGACGTCCTCGAGCCGGGTCTCGCGGCCGTCGGCGGCGGCAAGACCGCGGCCGATGACGCGGTCCTGCTGTCCACGCCGAGCACCGAGCTGACGTCCGCGGCAGCGGGTCGGATTCGATCGGGCCTCTACGAGCAGATCTCGTCGAGCTCCGAAAGCGCCGCGTCGAGCGCGCGCATCGCTTCGTCGACCTCGGCCTCCGTGACGTTCAGCGGCGGACCGATTCGCAGCGTGTTCGGCGAGAAGCCGGTGATGAACACCCCTCGCTCGAGGCAGGCGCGCGTGACGAGCGGGACGGGCCAGCCGGAGAGATCGCCCGCAGCGAGGTCGTTGCGATCGGCGACGAACGGCTCGGCGGTCTCCTTGTTCCTGACCAGGTCGATCGCCCAGAAGAGACCGAGCCCGTCGACATGACCGACGCAGCGGTGGCGCGTCTCGAGGTCGCCCAGCTGCGCACCGAGGTACTCGCCCACCCGGGCGGCGTTCTCGACGACGCGCTCCTCGATCAGGGCCTCGATGGTGGCCACGACAGCCGCCATCGAGAGCGGGTGAGCGGCCATCGTCGAAGGCAGCCACCAGCGCTTGCTCTTGAAGAACTCGCCGATCTCGGAGCGGACGACGACGGCGGCAGCCGGAACCGCGGCGCCGACGATGCCCTTGGCGCAGCACATGATGTCGGGCGTCACGCCGGGATGGTGCTGATAGCCGAACCACTTCCCTGTGCGGCCGAAGCCGGTGAGGATCTCGTCGTCGATCCAGAGGATGCCGTGGCGGTCGAGCAACTCGCGGATCTGCGGCACGTACTCGGGCGGCGGATGCAGGCCCGGCCCCTGGGCCACGTCGAAGACGAACGCGGCGATCGTCTCCGGGCCGATGCGCCGGATTGCCTCCTCCGTCTCCTCGACGCACGTGAGCCGACCGCTAGGCCCTACGCGAGCCGTCTCCGGGTAGTGCGTCGGGGCCGGCACGACGTGGTACTCGGGCGGCGGGTAGCCCGGCACCTCGTGCGCTTCGCCGGAGGCCGACGATACGTGGGCGCGCTGGGCCCTGAACCCCGTCGTGCCCGCGGCACCCTGCGTCCAGCCGTGGTAGGCGTACTCCTGCGTGATGATGTTCGGGCGGCCGGTGTAGAGCTTGGCCATGATGAGGGCGAGCTCGATCGACTCGCTCCCGGTCGCGACGAAGCGCACCTGGCCGGCCCAGCCCTCGCCGCCGAGCACGTCCTCGATGATCAGCTTCGCCGCCTTCGAGCGATAGTCGCTCGCCCACGGCTCCGAGAGGTACGCGAACCGGTGGGCGGCCTCGACGATCGCGTCCCGGATCCTCGGATGGCTCTGGCCGAGATTCGCGCAGATGTACTGGCTCATGAAGTCGAGGATCCGTGTCCCGTCGGCGAGCACGAGGTAGCTCCCCTCGCCGTGGTCGACGGCGACGTGCGTGTACTCGTCGAGGGAGCGGAACGGACGCAGGTAGTAGCGCTCGTCCCACTCCTTCACCTCTTCCCAGCTGACTCCGGTCGGGCTCGCGGTGACGGTTGCGGTACCCATGCGACTCCCCTCGAGTCGGAGATGCGACGCTGCATTGTCGACGCGCCCGTCCCGACCGTCAAATGGATTGCAGGCGCGGCCGTACAGAGGTCTGCGTAGGGGCCGCATCTCATGCGGCCCGGTCACGGCCGTCGCGGCCGTGACGCCCACGATGCGCCGTGCTAGGCCGGATGAGATACGGCCCCTACAGGCCCGCCGGACAGGCTTCCCGCACCGCACGATCGGCACGCGTCGCTCGGCGGCGCTTGACACGGCCCGAGCCAAACGGGTAGAAGGCTGGCGAGCCATGTGGAAGGGGCGCTACCAGTGCGCGGTCACGCTCTCGGTCGACTTCGACGCCGAGACGCTCTGGAGCGGCACGCTCAAGCTGCTGACGCCGAGTCCCATGTCGCGCGGCGATTACGACATCCGGGCCGGCCTGCCCCGCATCCTCGCCCTTCTCGACCGGCACGAGCTTCCGGCCACGTTCATGGTGCCCGGCCAGGTCGCCGACGATCATCCGGCCGAGTGCGCGGAGATCGCCGCCCGGGGAATCCACGACGTCGGCTACCACGGATACCACCACGAAAGCGTGCTCGACGTCACCATCGACGAGGAGCGCGAGCTCATGAAGCGTGGCATCGCCAAGCTCGAGGAGACGTTCGGGCAGACGCCGCGCGGGAACCGCTCGCCGCCGTTCGCGCTCGGGCCGCACACGGCCGACCTGCTCGAGGAATTCGGGTTCGCGTACGACTCGAGCCTCTTCGGCCACGACGAGCCGTATCGGCCCCGCGTCCCGACCGTGACGGGCAGGCTGCGTGACTTCGTCGAGCTGCCCGTGAGCTGGGAGCTCGACGACGCCCCGTACTTCCTGTTCAGCTTTTTCCCCTACATGTCCGGCCTCTCGACGCCGTCGCAGGTGCTCGAGATCTGGAAGGCGGAGTTCGAGGGCTCCTACCGCGTCGGGGGCTGCTTCCTCCTGGTCGTCCATCCGTTCTGCATCGGGCGCCACCCGCGCATCGCGATGCTGGACGAGCTGATCACCTTCATCAAGGGCTTCCCGAACGTCTGGTTCGCCCACCACCTCGACGTCGCCGAGGAGTGGAGGCGGATGCAGACGGAGCAGGGAACCTGGGACGAGTAGGCGCCCGACCGAGCCCTGTTCAGTGGCCGGCGGGAGCCGGCTCGTCGGGGAACGGGCCGACCACCGTGTAGCCGAAGGCCGTCGAGGCGGCCGCGGCCTTCTCGACGTCGTGCGGCTCCGTCGGGAGCGTGAGCGAGTCGGCCGGCTCCCCCGCGGCCCTGAACCAGCCCTCGTGGCCCGCCGGGGTGTTCAGCACGAGGAACCTCGCCGTCTCGGATTCCACACGAAAGCCGTGAGCGGCGCCCCGAGGGATGCAGACGAGCGCTCCCTTCGGCCCGGGGATGAGATCGCCGTCGAGATAGAACGTGATCTGACCCTCGAGGACGTAGAAGACCTCGTCCTCGTCGGGCTGGATGTGGATGGGCGTCGACATTCCCCGCGGCATCAGCTGCTCGGAGAGGCAGAACTGGTTGCCTGTCTGCTCCCGCGACGCCTTGATGAAGAGGAGGCCTCCCTGAAGCCAGAGCGCCTCGCCCTCGTCGGGGCGGAGCGTGTATCCGGCGGGCAGCCGTCCGTCCATGTGATCCTCCCTCTCTACGCGAGCGCCAGCTCCGGAAACTCCTCCCGCAGCACGCGTTGCAGATGCTCGGCGATCTCCTCGAGCGCGACCTTCCCCTTGTCCGCCGTTCCGCGGGTCGGCTTCCACAGCGCGCCCGACTCCGTCGTGACCGAGTCCGGCGGCGGGATGATCTCGTAGGAGGGCTCGCGCTCGGCGCCGTCGTCGACGGCCCTCTCCATGTCCACGAGCTCCGGGCGCATGTGCAGCATCACCGACGTCTCCATGAGCGACGCGTGCTCGGCCGGCCAGCCCGGGAACTCGTCTCCGTACATCGTCGCCATCGCGGTGTCGGAGAGGCCGTCGAACGGCGTCTCGAGGACCACGACCTTCAGGTCGTCGCGGCCCTCGGCGGCGAGGTATGCGGCCTCGTAGACGAAGTTCTGGTTCTCCATGTGCCACGAGTACACGAGCAGCTTGCGAAAGCCCATGCCGATGAGGCGCTCGAGCACCTCGCGCACGAGCGCGGTGAAGGTTCCGCCCGAGAGCGACAGCGTGCCCGGAAACGTCGGGCCGCCGCCGGAAAGCGGCCGGGAGCGGTAGCCGAACGGGAGCAGCGGGCCCACGATGACGTCGAACCCTTCGGAGCCCGCGAGACAGAGCTCTCGCGCGAAGAACGCATCCGTGTCGAGCGGCAGGTGGTAGCCGTGCTGCTCGATCGCTCCGACCGGGACGGCCACGGCCGCGCCTCGTTCGACCGCCTCCGCGATCTCTTTCCAGGTGTGGTGCTCGTAGACGCGACTGCCGTTCACGCCAGCGCCGGCTCCGTGACCCACTCCTTCTCGTCGCCGGTCCAGCGGTTGATGCCGATTCCCTGCGACGCGCAGCGGAAGTGCACCTCGGCGAAGTAGGGCTCGAGCTTGCGGTTGAGCGCCTCCACCCTCGTGTGGTTGGCGAGGAACTCGGGCATGCTTTCGCGGATCTCCTCGAGGATCGCAGCCTCGTCGACCGTCGTCACCTTCCCACCGTCGACGACGATCTGGCCGTTGACGATCACCTTGTCGATGGACTCGCCGTTCTCGCAGTAGACGACGTGGTTGCGGACGTCGTTCAGCGGCGTGAAGTTGATGGCGTTCGTGTCGAACAGGATCAGGTCGGCCTTCTTGCCGGGCTCGAGCGAGCCCACCTCGTCATGGATGAAGGCGCTGCGGGCGCCGTTGATCGTGGCGGCGCGGATGATCTCGGTCGCCGTCGGGCCCTTCGTGTAGTCAGGGGTTGTGACCTTGTGGATGAGCGCGGCGATCTTCATGACGTCGAGGACGCGCGGCGTGTCGTTCGAGGACGTGCCGTCGGTGCCCAGGGCGACGTTGACACCGGCGTCCCAGAGCTTGCGGAACGGGGCGATGCCGGCGATCAGCTTCATGTTCGAGATCGGGTTGTGCGAGACGCTGCAGCCGCTCTGGGCCATGAGCTCGATGTCCTCGTCGGTCGCCCAGACGGAATGGGCGATCGTCGTCCGCTCGGTCAGCGCCCCGACGTCGTGGAGGTAGCGGAACAGCGTCTTCCCGTAGAACTCCCGTCCGGTGACTGCCTGCATCTTCGTCTCGCAGATGTGGATGTGGTAGGTGGTGCCGTGCTCCCGCGAGAGCTCCTCGGCAGCCACGAGCATGTCCTCGGTGCAGCGCTGCGGCCCGCTCGGGGCGATCACGTAGCGCAGGCGACCCGCGCGGCCGTGGAAGCGCTCGATCGCCTTCTTCGCGAAGTCGACGAAGTCGTCCGTGCTGGGCACGGGCACCTGCTTGATCTCGTCGAGGATCTCCTGCGGCATGATGTCGCTGACGTAGGGGATCGTGTCCGTGAACATCCGGTTGATGATGTGGCCGGAGCAGCTCGCACGGATGCCGACGTCCTCGTAGGCCTGGAAGACGACGCCGAGCTGGTCGAGGCTCTGCGCCGGCATCTCGAGCACGTCGTCGAGCACGTTCGTGACGCCGTGCCTGAGGGAGTCGATCGCCCCGAGCATCGTCCGCAGGTAGATAAGCCGGTCGGAGATCGGGGTCAGGCCGAGGATCGGGTACGAGTAGAGCATCCAGAGCTCGAGCGGCAGGTTGTCGTAGCGGCCCTTGAAGAAGTTCTCCCACGAGTGGTAATGGGCGTTCGTGATCCCCGGCATCACGAGCCGGTTCCGCCCGTCCAGCACCGTTGCGCCGGCGCTCTCGAGGTCGGAGCCGACCGCCGAGATCCGATCGTCCTCGATCAGGATGTCGCCGGTGAACGGCTCGGCGCCTCGTTCCGCATCGAGGCTGAGGATCGTCGCGCCTCTGATCAGGATCGCCACCGTCTACCTCCTCAGATCAGCGTGTTGACCGCGTAGCAGGGCTCGTACGCGGGCGTCTCCCAGCGCTCGTAGAAGCGCACGACGTGCGGCTTGAGCTCCTGCAGAGCCGCATGCCAGCGGGCCTGGAGCGGGGTCGGGTCGGTCTCCGCGCTTGCTCTCAGCTCGCGGACGATCTCGTTCTCGTCGATCTTGACGAACTGCCGGTCGCGCAGCACGATCTCGCCGTCGACCAGCACGGTGTCGACGTCCATGCCGCGCGCGCGGTAGAGGATCGCATCGACGATGTGCACGCGCGGATCGAGGTAGGGCTGCTCGATCCGGTCGAGGTCGATCAGGACGACGTCCGCCTTCTTGCCGGCCTCGAGGCTGCCGATGCTGTCCTGGAGCGTCATCGACCGGGCGCCGTTCGCGGTCGCCATGCGGAGCACGTCCTCCGACGTGGGGCAGGCGGCGTAGTAGAGCCCGCGAGGCAGGCGGTGGAGCTTCGCGACCAGCCGCAGCTCCTGGAGCATGTCCTCGTCGTCGTTGAGCGTCGTCCCGTCCATCCCGATCGAGACGTTGACCCCCTTCTCGAGCAGCCGAGCTGCAGGCAGGATGCCCACTCGCAGCCGCAGGTTCGAGCTCGGGTTGTGGCAGACGGACGTTCCGGTCGCGGCGCAGATGTCCATGTCGCCCTCCGACATCCAGACCGCATGGCCGAACGAGACGTCCGGGCCCAGGAAACCGAGACCGTTCAGGTGCTCGACCGTGCTCTCGCCGTAGCTCTGGAGCCCGAAGGCCCGCTGGTACGGCGACTCCACGCAGTGGAGATGGATCGGGATCCCGTACTCGGTCGACCGCTCCCTGATCTTCCCGAGCAGACCGTCCGAGCACCACTGCGGCGCGACGGGACACGCCATCAGCGTGATCCTGGGATGACCCGAGTACTCGGAGACGAGGCTCTCGAGCAGGTCGAAGAAGTCGGCGCTCGTCGCCGGCCCGATCTCGGCCAGGATCCCGCCGATGCGCTCGCCGAGATCGCCGGGAAGCGACGCCAGGAACTCGGCGTTGTCCTGGTAGACGAAGAGGTGCTGGTCGAGCGTGTGCACCGCGTACCCGGCGCGGATCCCCGAGTCGGCATGAGCGCGGAGCTTCGCGCGCGTCTCGCCGGCGTAGTTGCCGAAGTCGCGCCCGTAGGCCGCGTGCAGGAGCGTCGTGACGCCGGAGCGGATGTTCTTCATGTCGGCCCAGAGCGTGTCGAGATAGGCGTCGACGATCTTCAGCTGCCAGATGTCCATGATCCAGGCCTCGAGGTAATCGTCCGTGAAGCCGAGCTCGAAGCTCGTCAGGCCCCAGCCGTGGTGATGCGTGTTGACGAGCCCCGGGATGACGACGTGGCCCTCGCCGCCGATCTCCTCCGCGTCGGGATAGCGCGCCTTCAGGTCGTCGTACCGGCCGACGGCGGCAACGCTGTCGCCCTCGACGGCGACCGCGCCCTCCTCGATCAGGCCGCCGCTCGACACAGTGGCCGCGTCGGCGACGACGTAGCGGCCTCGGATCAGATACCCAGCCACGAAACCTCCTAGATGAGTGGTCGGGAATTGTGGTGCCGTCGGGGACGGCAGAGACCGAGCATGAGGGCGCGATCATGGCTCGTGCGTACCCGTAGGTACGTGCGAGCCACGAGCGTGATCTCAGGCGACGATATCGGCCGCCATCCGGCGGTGCCACGGTTACCGGTCAATTGCAGATCAATCATTTGGGCTTCGGGAGCAGGTAGGCCGCCGTGGTGTCCCACGACGCGTCGACGCGGTCGCCGAGCGTGGCCGACATGCGGGCGAGCTGGTGCTCCTGCTTCTGGATACGAAACTCGGTGCCGTCCTCGAGCTCGAGGAAGAGCGTCGCTATCGCGCCGACGAACTCCTCGCCTCTCAGCCGGCCGTTGACACGGTTCTCGAGCAGATCGCCCTCGGCCGCTGTCGTGATGCGATCGGCGGCGATCACGAACGTGGCCGCCTCCCCGACCTCCGGCACGCCGTTCGTAGCGTGCACGGCGAACTCGCCGGTCGACGTCGAGACCATGAGCCTCCCCGCCTCCACCGCCGTGACGGTTCCGGAGAGGATGTTGTTGGTACCGACGAACTCGGCCACGAAGCGGTTGTGCGGCCGCCGGTACACCTCCTGCGGCGGCCCGGCCTGCTGGATCTCCCCCAGGTACATGACGATGATGCGATCAGCGGTCGCGAGCGCCTCCGACTGGTTGTGCGTCACGTAGACGAACGTGATCCCGAGCTCCTGCTGCAACAGCCGCAGCTCGCTCTGCATCCGCACACGCAAATGCGCGTCGAGCGACCCCAACGGCTCGTCCAGCAGCAGCACCTTCGGATCCATGACGAGCGCCCGCGCCAGTCCCACCCGCTGCTTCTGGCCACCCGAGAGCTGGGAGATCGAGCGACCCGCGAGGTCGCCGATACCGACCTTCTCGAGGGCGCGCTTGACGCGCTCCCTGCGCTCCTCCTTCTCGACCTTTCGCATCTTGAGCCCGAACTCGACGTTCTTCGTCACGTTGAGGAACGGGAACAGCGCGAAGTTCTGCCACACCAGAGGCGTGTCGCGCTCCCACGGCTTCATGTCGTTCGTCAACTGCCCGTCGATACGGATCAACCCGCTCGTCGGCGCCTCCAGCCCCGCAATCAGCCGCAACGTCGTCGTCTTCCCACAACCGCTCGGGCCGATGAAAGCCACGAACTCCCCGTGGTCGACCTCCAGGCTGATACCGGCAACCGCGTTCACCTCCCCGAACCGCTTGACCACGTTCTCCAGCACCAGCGCCTTGTCGCTCACCTCAGGCCCCCTCCTCCTCCAGCCCGACCCGCCGGCTACCCGTCCTCGCCCACACGAAGAGGACGAGCTGCGCGACGACGACGAGCGTGATCGTCACCCCGAACACGATCGTTCCGATCGCGTTGATACGAGCGCTCACCTGGCCCTGCAGCTCGTTGAAGATCGCGACCGGGAGCGTCACCTCGAGGCCCGACACGAACCACGAGATGATGAACTCGTCCCACGACACCGCCATCGTGATCAGAAGCGACGCGACCAGAGCCGGGGCCACCTGTGGGAGCACGACCTCCTTGATCGTCCGCCACTGGGACGCGCCCAGGTTCCAGGACGCTTCCTCGAGCGTGGCGTCCATCTCGGTCAGACGCATCCGCACGATCCCGAGCGCGAACGCCGAGGCCAGCACGACATGGGAGATGACGACCGACGTGAGCGAGCCCGACAGCCCGATCTCCTTCAGGTAGATCAGCAGCGCCAGACCGAGGATGATGAGCGGAATGCACGGCGGCAGGACCGCGATTCCCAGGTAGACGCCCTTGCCCTTGAAATCCCAGCGGTTCAGGAAGTAAGCCGCTGTCCCGCCGAGGAACGTCGCGATCACCGCGACGATCCCTCCCACGACGAGGCTGTTCTTGAGCGCGTTGGTGAACTCCGGCGTCGCGAACACGGCCTCGAACCACTTCGTCGAGAAGCCCTTCCACGGCAGGCTCGGGAACCGGTCCTCGTTAAAGGCGAACACCATCAGCGACACGATCGGGGCGAAGATGAACGCGAACCCGAGGACGATGTAGAGCTTGAAGCCGATTCCGATCAGACGGTCGGTCACGCCTTCACCTCCTCCTGGCGGGGAGCCATGCGCGCCTCCTTCTGCGGCGGGAACGCGGCCCTGAACGCGGCGAACACCGCGATCACGAGCGTCACCACCATGACGAGCGCGACCGTGGCCGCCTCGGGGAAGTCCGCCCCGGATTTGATCTTGGCGTTGAGGAGGATGGATAACGTCACCGCGTTGCTGGAGCCCAGCAGCGCCGGCGCGATGAAGTCCCCGAACGCCAGGATGAAAGCGAAGCTGAACGCGAAGACGATGCCGATCTTCGCCGTCGGGATCACGACCGTGAACACCGATCGGATGCGGCCCGCGCCGAGGTTGTTCGCGGCCTCGACGAGATCGCGGTCGACGTTGACGAGGCTGAACAGGATCAGCAACGTCGTCAGCGGGAAGAACAGCGTCAGGTAGCCGATTCCCGTCGCGAACGGCGTGCCAAGCATGTTGATCGGCCCGATGCTGATCTCCGCGAGCGCTCTGTTGATGATCCCGTCCTCGGCCAGGATCAGCTGCCACGAGTAGGCACGAACGACGTAGCTCGTGAAGAACGGCGTGATCAGCAGCATGATCGCGAGCCGCCGCGCGCCCGGCGAGACCCGGTACGCGAGCGCGTACGCGAGCGGGAAGGCGAGCACGGTGGCGGCGACCGCAGCCACCAGGGCGTACACGAGCGTCCGCACGTAGACCTGATGGAAGAGACCCGACCACAGGAGCTCGGTCCAGTTCGCGACGGTGTAGTCGTGCACGAGCCGGAAGTTCTCGACGATCCAGAAGCTCATCAGGATCAGGAACACGAGCGCGGCCAGGAAGAACGCGGCCTGCCACACGATCAGCGGCACGCCCCAGAACAGCTTGAACGTGTCTATGCGGCGAGGCCGCTTGCCTACACGAGACTCGTCAGCGCCCTGCGAGGTGGCAGTGTCGACAGCTATTTGGAGGCCTCCTTGGACGGCGAGCGGGCCCCGTCGCTAGGACGGGGCCCGCTCGGCGTTGCTACTGCGCCTTGAACTCCGTCCAGGCGTCGTTCCATTCCTCGATCGTCTGCTGCACGGGCAGCTTGCGGATCGAGATCCGGCCTTCGTCGTAGAGGTCGAGGATGTTCGGCCCCTCGAGGCTGAGATCGAGGCGGTCTACCCAGTCGGGCTGCTCCTCCGCCATGAGCTCCCAGCCCGCCGTGTTCGGGATCTCTGCCTGGTAGGCGGGCAGGATGGCGGTCTGCATCTGCCCGCGAGGGCCGAGCGCGTAGTGGATGAACTCCTTCGCCTGCTCCGGATTCTTGGCGCCCTTGAAGATGCCGAGCGTCTCCGTCCACTGGATGGCGCCCTGCTCCGGGACGCTCGCGGCGACGGGATGGCCTTCGGCCTCGAGCAGGAGAGCCGTCCAGCCGCCGCCCGCCGGCTGGATCCAGATCTCCCCGTTCGCGAAGACGCCGAACAGGTCCGCGATCGAGTAGAAACCCGCCGTGGCCGGCTTCAGGCTCTTGACGGTGTCCACCATCGTCTGGAACTGCGTCGCGTCGATGTCGTATGGGTCGAGCTCGCCGGCCGGCCACCAACTGCCCTTCGCGCCCTCGTACAGCCCGATCGGGCCCATATGGGCCCACCAGTCGAACCAGCCGACCTTTCCGGCGACCTTCGGGTCGAAGAGGATGTCGTAGGACTGAGCCTCCTCCTCGGTGACCTGCTCCGAGTTGTAGGCGAGGCCGAGGAAGCCGAAGCGCTGGATCAGGCCGTACACATCGCCGTCGAGCACGAGGCCGGGCACGAGCTCGCCTTCGGGCTTGAAGACGTCCTGGTAGTCGTCGAGCTCCGGGAACTCCGACGGGTCCAACGGCTCGATCAGGTCCGCCTCTTTGAGCTGCACGATGTACTCGGCATCCGCCTGGACGACGTCGTAGGTGCCCGGGGGCGAGGTCGTCGCGAGCGCGAGCATGTTGTCGCCGCCGGAGTACTCCTTGCCCCGGACCGTGATGCCGGTCTCGTCGGTGAACGGCTGGATGAACGAGGGGTCGTTGTGGCCGGGCCAGGAGAGCCAGTTCACGGTGCCGCCCTCGCCGCCGCTTGCCGGCGGCGCGGCCGCCGCCCCCGTCTCCCCCTCGGCCGGGGCGGCAGGCTCGGCGCTCTCCTCGTCGCCGCCTCCGCAGGCCGCCAGCGTCCCCCCCAGCGTCACGGCGCCGAGGAAAGCGCCGCCGCGGATCAGCAGGTCTCGCCTGGAGATGCCCGCGCGCTCGAGCGCCCGCAGGCGCTCCGCGACCCGCTCGAGATCTTCGCCGCCAGTAGCCATCGCGTCCTCCCTATCGGCTTGGTCGAGGCGCGCTTAACCTAGGAGGCCAGGTATGAAAAGTCAAGAATGATTGCCTGAAATAGCAACGACGAGGGAGTAGGCTCGCGCTGGACTGCACTGCTACGCTGCCGCCCTTACCAGCGGCAGGTGAGGGAGAAGCGACTCGACGTGGACGGCGAGCAAGCCAACGGCTCGGGGGCCAACGGCCTGCATCTCGGCGTTCGCATCCGGGCGCTCCGCGAGGGCCGGAGCATGTCGGCGCGCGAGCTCGCCGACCGTGCCGGTGTCACTCCGGCGTACCTGAGCCGGCTCGAGAACGGCCGGCTGAGCCCGACAGTGTCGACCCTGACCCGGGTCATGCAGGCGCTGGGGGAGCCCGTCTCGCGGGTGTTCGGAGACGACGACCTCGCCGGCCCCGTGGTGCGTGTAAGGGATCGCCGCGTGATCCGGAACCGAGGCGTCGACGACTACCTGCTCTCCCCCACCCGCTCCGGTCGGCTCGAGGTCATCGAGACCATCATCCAGCCGGGTGAGGGAAGCGGCGAGCCCCCGTACAGCCATCCCGGCGACGAGGAGTGCATCGTCGTCCTCGAAGGCACGTTACGCGTGTGGGTCGACGACGACGAGTACGACCTCCGACCCGGCGACGCGATCACGTTCCCGTGCCGCTCGCCGCACCAGTGGTCGAATCCGGCGAAGAGACACACCCGTGCCCTCTGGGTGCTGACCCCGGCGGGGTACTGACGTGGCCGCACCCTCCACCGCTCGCCGCAAGTTCTGGGGCTGGGGCCTCGAGGACGAGGGGCTCGACACCGCGGAGCTCGAGGACCTGGGCACGACGTTCGCCGATCGCTTCGGGCTCGACGGCGTCCGCATCCAGGAGCCGCCTCGCGTCCAGGAGCTCGCCCTGCCGGAGCCCCGCGTCGCCCCTCCGAGCACGCTCGAGAGCCTGTTCAGCGCCGAGCCTTACGAGCGGGCGGCCCACAGCTACGGCAAGTCGTTCCGCGACATCGTGCGGGCCTTCCGGCGCGAGTACCCGCACCCGCCCGACCTCGTCGCCTTTCCGCGCGACGAGGCTGATGTGATCGCGATCCTCGACTGGTGCACGGAGGAGCACGTCGCCGCCGTGCCCTTCGGCGGAGGCTCCAGCGTCGCGGGAGGGGTCGAGCCGGATGTCGGCGAGAGCTACCGGGGAGCCGTCTCGATTGACCTGGGCCGGCTCGACCGGGTGCTCGAGGTGGACGCGGCGTCGCGCTCGGCGCGGATCCAGGGAGGAACGCTGGGGCCGTCGCTCGAGGCCCAGCTGAAGCCGCACGGGCTGACGCTGCGCCACTTCCCGCAGGCCTTCGAGTGGTCGACGCTCGGCGGCTGGATCGCGACCCGCTCGGGAGGCCACTTCGCAACGCTCTTCACCCACATCGACGAGTTCGTCCAGGGGCTGCGCGCGGTGACGCCACGCGGCGTGCTCGAGACGCGCCGCCTGCCGGCCTCCGGCGCCGGGCCGTCCCCGGACCGCTTCCTCTGCGGCTCGGAGGGAACACTCGGCATCATCACCGAGGCCTGGATGCGTCTCCAGGGCCGCCCCACGTTCCGGGCCGGCGCCTCGGTGCACTTCGCGAGCTTCGAGGACGCCGCAGAGGCCTCCCGACTCGTGGCCCAGTCCGGCCTGTACCCCAGCAACTGCCGGCTGCTCGACCAGGACGAGGCTCTCCTCTCCGGCAGCGGCGACGGCTCGAGCTCGATTCTGGTGCTCGGCTTCGAGTCGGCCGACCACGAGCTCGAGCCCTGGCTAGCCCGCGCGCTCGAGATCTGCCGCGAGCACCGTGGGGAGCCACAGGCCGAGGAGCGCGGTTCCGACGCGGCCGCAGCGTGGCGCGCGGCCTTCCTGCGCGGGCCGCACATCCGCGACGCCATGCCGCGGCTCGGCCTCATCCACGAGACCTTCGAGACCGCGGTAACGTGGGATCGCTTCCCGGAGTTCCACGACGGCGTCCGCGCGGCGGTTCGCGACGCGATGGACCGCCAGTGCGGCGGCGGCGCGCTCTCCTGCCGCTTCACATACGTGTACCCGGACGGGCCGGCGCCCTACTACTCCGTCTACGCGCCGGGCCGGCCCGGCGCCGAGCTCGAGCAGTGGGACGCCGTGAAGACCGCGGCCTCGGAGGCGATCCTCGCGCTCGGCGGCACGATCACCCACCACCACTCGGTGGGCCGGGACCACGCGCCCTGGTACCGGCGCGAGGTGCCCGGCCTGTTCCTCGAGGGGCTCGGTGCCGCCAAGGACATGCTCGACCCGGCCGGGATCATGAACCCCGGCGTCCTGCTCGAGCCTCGCGGCTGAGCCCGCTGACGCCGGGGCTCCCTGTCCGTGCGTGGTCGGGGGGAGGAGCCCGGCACGAGAGCCGGGCTCCTCGCGTGTCTCACGAGAGCGCTGCCTCAGACGTCCGCGTCCTCGGTCGTGGTCGCCCGGTCGCTGTCTTGCTCCGGCGTGGCGTTGCCACTCCGCTCCGGGCAGTCCCGGCCGTCCGCCGGCGTGGCGTCCGCCGATGGGCTCTCGGCCGCGCGCGGGTCGTCGCTTCCAGTCGCGACGTCGCTGGTGAGGGCTGCGACCCCCGCGTCAGCGCTGTTGCTCGTCAGCGCGTTCGCAATCCCGGCGCCGCCGAGCGCGAGCACTGCAACGAGCGCCGCGCCCGTGATCACCCTGCTGAACCTGCTTGTCATCGTCATCCTTTCGCTTGTTTGGTGCAACGTTGTCTGGTCAGGCGGTCGCGTCGCTCTCGGCCCGCTCCGGGCCGTCATCCCAGCGGTGCCCGGGAGGGCCGCCCGGGCCGAGGAGTTCACCGTTCACCATGTCCTCGATCCGCTGCGGCAGGTCGGCGAGGATCTCGTCGCCCTGCTCCTGGGTGAACCGCCCGGCCTCGACGGCGGCGGCGATGTCCTCCTCCGCCGAGTCGACCATCGCCTGGACGAGGCCGTCGACGGTCTTGTCCTCGGCACCGGCAATCTCGGCGAGCGTGTCGCCGCTCTCGAGCCGCTCGCGCAGCTCGTCGCGGGTCAGACCGAGGTAGGTCGCGGCAGCTTCGAGGCCTCCGAAGCGAACCTCGTGGTGGTGGCCGGGGCCGTCGTGGAAGAGCGGCCCGCCGAAGAGCGTGGCGCCCTCGGCCTCGAGATGCTCCTTGAGCGCGTCCGCCTGCTCCTGCGTGAGGTCGCCGTCTGCGACAGCCGTGTCGATCCGGGCCTCGTACGCATCGACGAGGGCTGACCTGAGCTCTCCCGGCTCGACGCCGAGCTGCGCGGCAGCGTCGTCGAGGATGGCCTGCTGGTCCTCCTCGGAGCCGAGCTGGCTCGCCGCCAGTGCCCCGCCGCCGCCGACGAGCGCGGCGGCGGCGACCGCGCCCATGACGACCCTGTTCCTCCATCTCTTCTCGATCACGTCTACCTCCTTGCGCTGTGGCTGACGGCTCTATGGCAGCAGCGCACTTTCAGACACCGGTAAGAGCACGCACAGAAGTCGTGAAGAGTTCGCCGGTTCTGCTCTTACCGGGCTCTGAAGCGCGCCTGCGAAGATCCGTTTCGTGCCCGGAAGGAACGATCCACGCGAGAACGCGACGGCATGCGGTAGAGGACGATGCGCCTCCTGATCGTCGAGGACGAGGCGGCCGTGCGGGACGCCCTCGTGCGGGCGCTCGAGAGCGAGGGGTACGAGCTCGTGCTCGCCGAGGACGGCGCGGAGGCCCTCGCCGCCATGGCACACACCCCCGCGGACGCGATCGTGCTCGACGTGATGCTGCCCGGCATCGACGGCCTCGAGGTCGCGCGGCAGCTACGGGCCGAGCGCTCCCCCGTGCCGATCCTGATGTTGACGGCCCGAGGAGCGGTCGGAGACCGCGTTGCCGGCCTCGACGCGGGCGCCGACGACTACCTCGTGAAGCCCTTCGCGCTGGAGGAGCTGCTTGCGCGCCTGCGCGCGCTGCTCCGCCGCGCGACCGGGGGCGTGGAAGAGCTGCAGTTCGCCGACCTGACGCTGAACACGGTCACGCGCGAGGTGTTCAGAGGAGGCCGGCCCATGGAGCTGACGGTGACCGAGTTCAACCTCCTCGAGCTCCTCCTGCGCAACCCGCGCCAGGTGCTACGACGCTCGCTCATCTACGACCGCGTCTGGGGATACGACTTCGGGCCTGACTCGCACGCGCTCGACGTCTACGTGGGCTACCTGCGCCGCAAGCTCGAGGCAGGCGGCGAGCCTCGGCTGATCCACACGGTGCGCGGCGTCGGGTACGCGTTGCGGGAGCGATGAGACGTCCCGTCTCAACCTCGGGCGTCCGCGCGTTCCTGGGGCGTCGGTCGCGGTGCCCGGCCGGAGGGGATAGTACGAGCAGTACAGACCCGGAGAGGCGGGTGCCGCGAGCGGCGCCAGGCGGCGGCAGAGCCCGGCTCTGCCGGGCGGGAGCCGCCGCCGGCCAGGAGCGCGCGTGAGTTTCCGACTCAGACAGACCTTGGCTACCGCGCTCGCGGTCGCCGTGGCCGTGGCCGCGGCGTCCGCGGTCGTCTACGTCCTCATCCGCAACGAGCAGCGCGGCCAGGTGGAAGAGGCGCTACGCGAACGGGCGGAGTTCCTGACCCGCCGGCCGCTCGCGGTCGCTTCCGACCCGGAGACCGGCGGGCTGGTGCTCCGGCTGCCGGGCCCGCCGGGGCCCGGGCTCGAGCCGGGTGGCGTCTTCGTCCAGGCGGTGGGTCAGGACGGCAGCATCGCGAGCCCCGACCCGAACCAGGCCGAGTTCCCCATCTCGGAGGACACGCTGGCGGCCGCCCACGGCCGCCGTGAAGAGTTCTTCTCCGACGCGACGGTGGCGGGCACGCACGTGCGGATGCTGACCGTCCCGATGGAGCAGGGCTTCGCGCTTCAGCTCGTCCGCCCGCTCGACGAGGTCGATCAGCTGCTCGACCGGGTCGGCCTCGTCATGATCCTCGTCGCGGTGGTGGGAATCGGCGTGGCGGCCGTCCTCGGCGCCCTCGTGGCGCGAACGGCGCTGAAGCCCGTGAGGAAGCTGACGACCGAGGCCGAGCTCGTGACCGAGACGCAGGATCTCGGACACCGTATCGAGCTGCATGGACACGACGAGCTGGCCCGGCTCGGCGCCAGCTTCAACACCATGCTGGCCGCCCTCGAGGAGTCCCAGCGCGCGCAGCGCCAGCTTGTCGCGGACGCCTCGCATGAGCTGCGCACGCCGCTCACGAGCCTGCGTACGAACATCGAGGTGCTCGCCCGCCGGGCCGACCTTCCCGACGAGAAGCGGGAGGCTCTGCTCCGCGATCTCGTCGGCCAGCTCGAGGAGATCAGCCTGCTCGTCACGAACCTCGTCGAGCTCTCGAACGAGCGGCCTCCGGAGCTCGAGGCGACGGAGACCCAGCTCGACGTGCTCACCCAGGAGGCGGTCGACCGGGCCAGGCGGCTCTCCCCCCAGGTCACCTTCCACACCGATCTGCACGAGTCCGTGGTGAGCGCCGTTCCGAGCCGCCTCGAGCGCGCGATCGCGAACCTGCTCGACAACGCGGTGAAGTGGAGCCCTCCCGGCGCCGCCGTCGACGTCAGCGTGAACGGCGGCGAGATCACCGTACGGGATCGCGGCCCGGGCATCGACGACGCGGACGTCCCGTTCGTCTTCGACCGCTTCTACCGAGCACCCTCCGCACGCGCCTTGCCGGGCTTCGGCCTCGGGCTCGCGCTCGTTCGGCAGGTCGCCGACGAGCACGGCGGTACCGTCGCCGTCGAGCGCCCGGAAGGCGGCGGCACGCTCGTCCGGCTCCGCGTCCCGGAGATCGAGGTCTCGGACGGCGACGACGGCGGCGGCTGACCTGCCGGCACCCGGCGCTCTGCACGCTGCATAATCCTCCCGTGAGCGGCAAGGTCTTCCGGACGGAGCTCGACCCTGTGGACCTGCTGCGCCGTGCGGCCTACATGTACTCGGAGAAGGTGGCGTGCGTACACGGCGAGCGCCGTATCACGTACGGCGAGCTCGGCGAGCGCTCCTGGCGACTCGCCAACGGCCTGCGCGCCGCCGGCCTCGCCCCCGGAGACCGCGTCGCGACCCTGCTCCCGAACTCCCCGGCGATGCTCGAGGCCCATTTCGGCGTCCCAGCAGCCGGGACGATCCTCGTCACGGTCAACACGCGCCTGTCGAGCGCGGAGATCGAGTACATCCTCGAGCACAGCGGCACCCGCGTCCTCCTGCTCGACGCCGAGCTCGGGCCGCTCGTCGAGCCGATCGACCTCGCCGGCATCCGCGTGATCCGGGTGGACGACACCGGGGCGGCCGGCGACCCCTACGAGGACTTCCTCGCCTCCGCCTCGCCCGCCGAGCCTGAGCGCTGGCTCGAAGACGAGGAGCAGACGATCTCCATCAACTACACGTCCGGAACGACAGGTCGCCCGAAAGGCGTCCAGTACACCTATCGCGGCGCCTACCTGAGCGGGCTCAACGAGGCGCTGGTCACCGGCTTGCAGACCGACTCGGTCTACCTGTGGACCCTCCCGATGTTCCACTGCAACGGCTGGACGTTCCCCTGGGCGGTAACGGCGGTCGCCGGGCGCCACGTCACTATCCGCAGGCCCGACCCCGAGTCGATCTGGGACATGATCGACCGTGAAGGCGTCACGCACTACTGCGGCGCTCCCACGGTGCAGCTCTCGATCATCAACCACCCGCGGGCACATGCCGTCGAGCCCGCGATCACGGCGATCGTCGCGGCTGCGCCCCCGTCGCCGACGCTCTTCGCGCGGATGCGCGAGCTGAACTTCCGCGTGGTCCACGTCTACGGCCTCACCGAGACCTACGGGCCGGTCACGGTCAGCCCCGAGCAGGAGGAGTGGGTCGACCTGACACCGGAGGAGCGCGCGAAGCTCCTCGCCCGTCAGGGCCAGGGCTTTCCGTCCTCGGACCTGGTGCGTGTCGTGGACGAAGACATGAACGACATTCCGCGGGACGGCGAGGCCATGGGCGAGGTGATCATGCGCGGCAACATGATCATGGGCGGGTACTTCGACGACCCCTCGGCTACGGAGAAGGCATTCCGCGGCGGCTGGTTCCATTCCGGCGACCTAGCCGTCTGGCACCCCGACGGGAACGTCGAGCTGCGCGACCGCGGCAAGGACATCATCATCTCGGGTGGCGAGAACATCTCGTCGATCGAGGTCGAGCAGGCCATCGTCGCGCATCCCGCCGTGCTCGAGTGCGCCATCGTCGCCATCCCGCACGAGCACTGGGGCGAGCGGCCGAAGGCGTTCGTCACCCTCAAGGAGGGCGCGAGCGCGACGGAGGAGGAGATCATCGAGTTCGCGCGCGGCCGGCTCGCGCGCTACAAGTGCCCCGACGCGGTCGAGTTCGGCCCGCTGCCGAAGACGTCGACCGGCAAGGTGCAGAAGTACGTCCTCCGCGAGAAGGAGTGGGCCGGCCGGGAGAGCCGCGTCGGGGCCGCGTAGCACGCTCTGGCGTCGACGAACGGCCACGGCCGATGACTTTCGCCGGCCCGCCGGGTCTACTCTCACGAACCACCTCGTCGACGAGTAACCCGAAGGGAAGGCACGAGATGAACATGCCGCCGATCGTCTCGCCGCAGGAGTGGGAGGCCGCACGCGATGACATGCTCGTGAAGGAGAAGGAGCTAACCCGCGCCCGCGATGCGCTGGCCGCCGAGCGGCGCCGGATGCCGTGGATGGCCGTGGAGAAGCAGTATCGCTTCGAGGGCCCAAGCGGCCCGGCGGGCCTGCTCGACCTGTTCGCAGGGCGCCGTCAGCTGATCGTCTACCGCTTCTTCTACGAGCCCGGCGTGGCCGACTGGCCAGAGGGCGGCTGCCGTGGCTGCAGCTTCCTCGCCGACCAGGTCGCCCACCTCGCTCATCTGAACGCCCGCGACACCACCCTCGCGTTCGTCTCCCGCGCGCCGCAGCCCGACATCGAGCGCTGGAAGGCGCGGATGGGCTGGCAGATCCCCTGGTACACGCTCACGGACGAGTTCGACGCCGACTTCGGCGTGGACGAGTGGCACGGCACGAACGCCTTCCTTCGCGACGGCGAGCGGATCTACCGCACCTACTTCGTCAACAGCCGCGGCGACGAAGCCATGGGGAGCACCTGGAGCTACCTCGACCTCACCGCGCTCGGGCGCCAGGAAGAGTGGGAAGACTCGCCCGAGGGCTACCCGCAGACGCCGCCCTACCGGTGGTGGAACCTCCACGACGAGTACGACGCCGCCTGATCGCGTGACGCAGCACTCCGGTGAGCCTGCGAGGGCAGCCTGGGGGTCAAGTCTTGCATTAGAGCATAAGAACACGCCTCTCCCCAAGTCGCTTATGTGCGTATGCAAGACTTGACCCCGCTCGTCGTCGCAAGCGGGAGTTGGGCCGGCCGGAACACCCGCGTCGAGCCGGGGAACCGCCTGGCTCAGCTCAGATAGCCCGGGCTCCGTTCCCAGAGACGCTCGGTCGCGTACGCCTCGCCGCGGTGCTCGTACTCCGCCAGCTCGATGACGGCGAGCGCCAGCTCCTCCGGATGGCAGTTGAAGCAGCAGTGGCTCCCCGGCACCTCGGCGTACGTGAAGCCGGTGATGTTCCCGGAGAGGCGGGGATCCCACGCCTTCCGGTAGTCCCAGTCGAAGCACACATCCTTGACGCCGTTGATGAAGCTCTTGGGGATCGCCGCCACCCGCGGATCCGCATAGAAGCGAGCCAGATCCGGCTTGTCGGTGAACGAACGAAGCGGCTGGGGCTGCCAGCGGGCCAGGTCGGCTGTCTGCGCCTCCGCGGACATGTCCTGCATCCACCGCGCCCGGATGACGTCGTGCGGAGGCACCGGATAGCGGTTGCCCGTCATCTGGTCGAGATGAGCGGAGAACTCCGGCGGGCAGGCGTCGAGGATCGACTCGCCGTCCTCGAGGACGAAAGCCATGTACCAGACGATGTGCGAGATCCGCTCGGGGACCTCCTGGGCAGTCAGCTGGCAGACGAGGCCGCCCGTGGAGTTGCCAACGAGGACGACCTGGTCGAGGCCCCGCTCCTCGATGAACTCCATGACGACCTTCGGGTAGTCGGCCAGCGTCACCTGCTCGATCTCGTGCAGCCGCTCCCCGTGACCCGGGCAGTCGACGGCGTACGCCTCCCTGCCCCACGCCGCCATGACGGCAAGCACCTTGTCCCAGCACCAGGCGCCTCTCCACGCCGGGTGGAGGAACACGTACGGGACGTCTGCCTTGACCCGCGCCACTAGCTGGATGCCCCCGACCCGGTCGCAGCGAGCGCGGTGTCCTTCCGCCGATCGACGACGCGACGGGACTTGAACTCGGTGGTCGGAAGCGTGTTCGGCGCGTGGATCACGACGTTGGGCGTCACGCCGCAGGCGGCCTTGACCCGGTCGCGCACGACGATCTCGACCGCGCCGTCATCCGACTCGACCTCGAGCGTCAGCACGTCGAGCTCGGCCGGGCGCTCGACCAGGATCCTGTACTCGGGCCCGACCCCGGGTACGGACCCGAGCGCGTTCTCGATCACGTTGGGATAGACGTTGACGCCACGCACGAGCAGCATGTCGTCGATGCGGCCGTAGACGCCGTCGGGGAGGCGCCGGTAGGTGCGTCCGCACGGGCACGGCTCCGACGTCACGCGGGCGAGGTCGCCCGACCAGAGCCGGATCATGGGCTGCGAGGTCCGCTCGAGGTGCGTGTACACCGGCACGCCTTCGCCCTCCGCGATGACCTCCTGGGTCCGAGCGTCCACGAGCTCCGTGTAGACGACGTCCTCCCAGAGGTGCATGCCGGAGCGCTCGGAGCATTCCGCGCTCGTCATCCACGGCGTCATCTCGGCCATCGATCCCGTGTCTATGCAGATCGCGTCGAACGCCTCCTCGAGCCGGCGCTTCGTGGCCGGGATGCCGGCGCCCGGCTCGCCGGAGAAGAACATGATGCGGAAGCCGAGGCCCGCCGGGTCGACCGCGCGCTCCCGCGCCACCCGGGCGAGATGGAGCGCGTAGGACGGCGTGCCGTAGAAGACCGTCGGACGGACGAGCGCGAGGTAGTCGAGCGCACGCTCGGTCTGCCCCGGCAGGCCGGCGCCGAACGGGAACACCCGCGCGCCGAGCGCCTCGGCGCCGGCGAGCGCCCCCCAGCTCCCCAGGTAGAGGCTGAAGAACGAGGCGATGAACACGGCGTCCGGGGGTCGGACGCCGAAGCTCCACATGATGCGGGCGTGCGTTGCGCCGATCCGCGCCCAGTCGTCGCGCGAGATCGCGAAGGCGGTCGGCCGGCCGGTCGTGCCCGAGGTCCCGTGGACGCGCGCGATCGCGTCCGGCGGGCAGCAGACGTTGGAGCCGAACGGCGGGTGCTCCTCCTGGTCGCCGCGGATGGCGTCCTTCGTCACGAACGGGAAGCGGGCCAGGTCATCGACGCTTCGGAGCGTCTCTGGCCCGACGCCGGCCTCGGCCCACAGGCGCCGATAGAACGGGGAGCGCTCGTGGCAGTACGCGACCTGCGCCTTCAGCTTCGCGAGAACGATCTCGGCGCGTACGCCGGGGTCCATCGTCTCCTCGGCCCCCCAGTACGGGCTCTCCGGCTTCGGGAGGACAACCTCGCCGGTCGGCGGCCAGCTCACGCGTGACCCGCCTTCTCGGCCACCGCGTCCCGAATCGCGTCCACGATCTCCTGGAGGGGCGTGTCCACTCCGAAGACCTTCCGCACGCCCATTGCCTCGAGCTTCTCGACGTCGCCGGGGAGGATGGTGCCGCCGCCGATGACGACGATCTCCTCCCCACCCTCCTCGCGGAGCTCTGCGAGGAGCGCCGGGAAGATCGTCATCTGGGCGCCGGACAGCACCGAGACGCCGATGGCGTCCACGTCCTCGTCGATGGCCGTGCGCACGACCTCCGCCGGGCGGCGGTGCAGGCCCGTGTAGACGACCTCCATGCCGGCGTCGCGTAACGCCCGCGCCACGATCTTCACGCCGCGATCGTGGCCGTCGAGCCCGATCTTTGCGAGCAGCACGCGGATCGGTCGCGCCATCAGAAGACCGCCGTCTCGACGTACGAGCCGTAGACCGCACGGACGGCCTCCACGATCTCCCCTCCGGTGGCGCGGGCGCGGACTGCCTCGATGGTGGCGGGCATGAGGTTCTCGTCGGTCTCGGCCACCGCGCGCAGCTCGTCGAGCCGCGCCGACAGCGCCTCCTCGTCGCGCCGCGCCTTGAAGGCCCGCAGCTCGGCGACCTTGCGGGTCTCGACCTCGGGATCCACCTCGTGCAGCGCGAACGGGGGCGGCCCCGCCTCCGAATCGCGGTACGCGTTCACGCCGACGATCACGCGCTCACCACGCTCCTTCTCGAGCTGGAAGCGGTACGCGGCGTCGGCGGTCTCCCGCTGGAAGTACCCCGACTCGATACAGGCGACTGTTCCGCCGAGCTCGTCGATCTCGTCGAGGTAGCGCTGCGCTTCGCGCTCGATCGCATCGGTCAGCGCCTCGATGGCGTACGAGCCTCCCAGCGGGTCGATCGTTCCGGCCACGCCGGACTCCTCGAGCAGGATCTGCTGGGTGCGCAGCGAGACTTTCATCGCCTCCTCGGAGGGGATGGCGAGCGCCTCGTCGAGCCCGCTCACGTGCAAGGACTGCGCGCCGCCGAAGACAGCGGCGAGCGCCTGGAGCGCTCCGCGGGCGACGTTGTTGAGCGGCTGCGGAGCGGTCAGCGAGGAGCCCGAGGTCTGGCAGTGGAAGCGCAGGCGCATCGACTCCGGCTTGCGCGCGCCGAAGCGGGCGCGCGCGATCTTCGCCCACAGCCGCCGTGCCGCCCGGAACTTCGCCACTTCCTCGAGGAAGTCGGAGTGCGCGATGAAGTAGAACGAGAAGCGCGGCGCGAACTCGTCGAAGTCCATGCCGGTCGCCGTCGCGCGCTCCGCGTAGGCGATCGCGGCGGCGAGCGTGAAGGCGACCTCCTGCTCGGCGGTGGCGCCGGCCTCGCGGACGTGGTAGCCGGAGATGTTGATCGGGTTCCACCGCGGAAGCTCGCGGGCGCCGAACGTGATCATGTCGCGACAGATGCGAAGCGAGGGCTCGACGGGGTAGATCCACTCCTTCTGGGCGATGAACTCCTTCACGATGTCCGCCTGCGTCGTGCCCGACAGCCGCGCGCGCGGGATGCCACGCTCGTCGGCGACGACGAGGAACATCGCGAGCAGGATCCAGGCCGTCGGGTTGATCGTCATCGACACCGAGATCGAGCCGATGTCGATCCCGTCGAAGATCCCGTGCACGTCGTCGACGTGGTCGACCGCGACGCCCTCCCGCCCCACCTCGCCGAACGAGCGCTCGTCGTCGGAGTCGAAGCCCATCAGCGTCGGCATGTCGAAGTCGACCGAGATGCCGGTCTGGCCGTTCGCGATCAGGTAGCGGAGCCGGCCGTTCGTGTCCTCCGGCTGCCCGAACCCCGCGATCTGGCGCATCGTCCAGGGCCTCGCGCGGTACATCGTCGGGTAGGGGCCGCGCAGGTACGGCCACTCGCCGGGGAGCCCTTCGTCGTCGCGATCCCGCTCGACGTGCTCTTGCGTGTAGACGCGTTCGAGGACGCGGCCGGACATCGTCTCGAACTCCTGCTTGCGCTCCGGCTGGCGGGCGGCGAACGGCGCCACCGCGTCCTGCTCCCAGCGCTCGCGCTCACGGCGCCAGTGGTCCGACTTCATTGTGAGCAAAGGTATAAGGTTGGACCAAAGGCGTCAAACCGCAGGGAGGACGGTTGGCGAGAGCGCCGCAGACGGGCGAGCGGCCCGCCTTCATCAGACCGGTGGAGCGCCGGCGGGCCTTCGAGGAGATCCTCGACCGCCTGGAGGAGGCGATCGCGGACGGTCAGCTCGCGGCGGGCGACCGGCTCCCGCCGGAACGGGAGCTCGCGGCGGGCTTCGGCGTGTCGCGGACGACCGTTCGGGAGGCGCTGCGGGTCCTCGAGACGCTGGGCCTCGTCGACGTCCGCCGCGGCGCCGACTACGGCGTGACGCTGCGTCGCGAGCCGGGCAACGCGCTCGCCCACGCCCTGCGCTTCCAGCTCGCCCTGCGCCACCTCAGCGCCGATAGCCTGATCGAGTTCCGGGCTGCGGTCGAGTCCTGGGCCGTGCGGGTGGCCGCGATCGGCGCACGGGAGCCGCTGCTCGCGGAGCTCGACGCGCCCCTCGTGCAGATGGAGCGAGACGATCTCGGCCAGCACGAGTTCCACGAGCTCGACGCGGCCTTTCACATGGGGCTTGTCCGAGCATCGGGGAACGAGCTCGCCGTCCTCGTCCTCGAGGGCGCTCGTGGCGCCATCCAGCGCGCGATGCTCGAGGCGATCCTGAAGGTGGACGACTGGCCCGCGACGAGAGCGAGGCTGGTCCGGGAGCACCGGGGAATCGCCGACGCGGTCCGCGCTCGCGATCCCGACACGGCAGCCCGGCGGGTCGAGTCCCACATCCGCCGCTTCTACGTCGAGCACGTCGGATGACCGGCGGCCGGCTCGTTGCCCGGGCGCTTGCCGCAGCCGGGATCGACACCGTGTTCACGCTCGTCGGCGGCCACACGACTCCGGTGGTGGACGCGTGCCACGAGATCGGCATCCGCTTGGTGGACGTCCGCCACGAGGAGACCGCCGGCCACATGGCCCACGCATGGGCGCGAGTCACCGGGCGGACGGGAGTCGTGCTCGTCACCGCGGGGCCCGGCGTCACGAACACCGCGACGGCCGTCGCGAACGCCTGGTCCGGGGGCGCGCCGCTGCTCCTCCTCGGCGGGGGCGTCCCACGGGCGCAGCTCGGACGGGGAGCGCTCCACGAGATGGACCAGCTGGGGCTGATGACACCGATCACGAAGCGCTCCGAGAGCGCGCTCGATCCGGCGGACCTGCCGGCGCTGCTCTCGGAGGCCGTCGCGGAGACCCGCCGCGGACGTCCGGGGCCGGTCTTCCTCGAGCTGCCGTCCGACGTGCTGCGCGCGGACGGCCCTGAACCGGAGACCTGGCCCACTCCGAGCGAGCCCGCCCGCGGCGGCGCCGAGGACGCCGACGTGGACGCGGCCGCCCGCCTGCTCGCCGATGCCGAAGCGCCCGCTCGTGGTGGCCGGCAGCGGCGTCTACTGGGCCGAGGCATGGAACGAGCTCCGCGCGCTGGTCGAGCGCCTCGGTGCGCCGGCGATCACCTCACATGCCGCGCGAGGCGTCCTCCCCTTCGCCCACCCGCAGCACGTGCCCGCCGCGCGCTCCCGCGCCCTCCGCGACGCGGACGTCGTGCTCGTGGCCGGCTCCAGGCTCAACTTCATGCTCGCCTACGGCCAGCCGCCTCGCTTCAACGCCGAGGCTCGGATCGTCCAGATCGACGTCGACCCCTCCGCGATCGGCCACAACCGCTCGGTTGCCGTGGGCCTCGTCGGCGACGCCCGTACCGTGCTCGGGCAGCTCGTCGACCGTGTCGACGAAAGGTCGCCCGGGGCGTGGCTGGGAGTGCTCCGCGAGACGGACGCGAACGCCCGGGCCGCTCTCGAGGCCGAGGCGGCGTCGGGCGCAACGCCGATCCACCCGCTGCGGCTCTGCCGGGAGCTCACCCTCGCACTGCCGGAGGATGCCTTCGTGGCCGCGGACGGAGGCGACATCCTCTCGTTCGCCCGGCAGGCCGTCCAGGTGTCGGCGCCCGGCTGCTGGCTCGACTCGGGCCCCTTCGGCTGCCTCGGCTATGGGATCGCGTCGGCGTGCGCCGCCAAGCTCGCGCGCCCCGACCGCCCCGCGGTCGCCCTCCTCGGGGACGGAGCGCTCGGTCTCCAGGCGATGGAGCTCGACACGGCCGCCCGCCACGGTCTCGGCATCCTCGTGGTCGTGTCGACGAACGGCTCATGGGCCATCGAGGCGACCAGCCAGGAGATGGAGTTCGGTCGTGCCGTCGCGACCGCGCTCGAACGGCGGCCCTACCACGTCCTCGCAGAGGCGCTCGGCTGCGACGGGATAGAGGTGACGCGGCCCGAGGAGCTGGCGGCCGCCCTGTCGCGCCGGCCGCGAGACCGGCCGCTCCTCGTGAACGCGATCACCGACCCCGCGGCGCGTAGCCCCGATGCGCGCCGCGGGCTCGGGCTCGTGCCGCAGGAGCAGGCAATCGCGTTCTGACCGGCGCCGCGCACCCCGAGGCGGACGCTGCTCCGAGGCGGAGGCCCGGAAGGGCCCGACCGCCGCCAAGGTGAGCTCAGCTCGGCAGCTCGAGACCGTAGACGGCGAGGGCGTTTCGGTAGAAGACCGTCTCGAGCAGCTCGCGGCCGAAGCCCAGGTCGACCACCGCCTGTGCGTTCGCGCGAATGCCGGGGACGCCGGGCCAGTCGGTGCCGAAGATGAACCGCTCGGCAAGCCGGGCGAGGTCGAAGCGGGCGAAGTACTCGGGCAGCCTCCTCGGCGGCAGGCCCGAGATCTCGATCCAGACGTTCGGCCGGCCGAGCGCGAGCACGCCCGCCACCTCGTGCGCCCAGCCGCGGCCGCCGTGGGCGAGCACGAGCTTGAGGTCGCGGAAGTCGTCGACGACGTCGTTGAGCTGCGCAGCGTCCACGTAGCGGTTCGACGAGCCCGGGTAGATGCTGGTTCCGAAGTGCACGACGACGGGAATGCCGCGTTCCTCGCACAGCGCGTAGGCCTTGTACAGCGAGCGCTCGTTGAGGGGGAAGCCGCCGTGCACCGGGTGAAGCTTGAGCGCGACGGCGCCGAGGTCGAGCTGGCGCTCGAGCTCGGCCGTGGCCGGGTGGTGCAGGTGTGGGTTGAGGTTCGCGACGAGGCGGACCCGCCTCGGGTCGTACTCGACCAGCGGGAGGATGTCCTCGACCGGCTGGATCCCCGTGACCTTCGGGCTGTACTCGGCGAAGACAAGCGCGATGTCGACGCCCTCCTGCTCGAGGTACTCGTGGAACCGGGCCGGCACCACGAGCCCCCGCTCGTCGTAGAGCGCGCGGGTCGCCTCTCCCGACGGGAAGCCGCCCGTCCAGTCCGACCAGGGAACCTTGAGCCCGGCCAAAGCCGGGGCGTGCACGTGCGCGTCGACAAGCGGGATCGCGTCGATCATGTCGCGCCCGCCCGCTCCCGCAGCACGCCGCGCTGGATCTTGCCCGTGGCCGTCTTCGGCAGCTCGTCGAGGACGATGACCCGCCGCGGCCGCTTGAACCCGGCGAGGCGACCGCGGCAGTGCTCGATCAACGCGCCGGGCTCGAGCTCCTGCCCCGCCACCGGGACGACACAGGCAACCGCCTCGACGAGGCCGTCGGCGCGGGTAGCCCCGACGACCACCGCTTCGAGCACGTCGGCATGCTCGATCAGCACCGCCTCGACCTCGGCGGGAGCGACCCACTCGCCGCCGACCTTGAACATGTCATCGGCGCGTCCGAGGTAGGTGTAGAAGCCGCCCTCGGACTCGACGTACATGTCACCGCTCTTGAACCACTCGCCGTGGAAGCTCTGGCGGGTCGCATCGGCGTGGCACCAGTAGCCGGTCGCCGCGGAGGCCCCCGAGACCCAGAGCTGGCCCGGCGTGCCCGGGGCCACGTCGTTGCCGGCCTCGTCGCGGAGACGGACGCGATACCCGCCCACCACCGTCCCCGACGACCCGGGCCGGCAGCGTCCGGCACGATTCGAGACGTAGATGTGGGTCATTTCCGTGGAGCCGATCCCGTCGAGGATCTCGACGCCGAAGCGCTCGCGGAAGCGCGTGAACAGCTCCGCCGGGAGCGCCTCCCCGGCGGAGACAGCCTGCCGTACCGACTCGAACGTGTCCGCGGGGAGCTCGGCGGCCAGCAGCGCGGCGTAGAACGTGGGCACGGCGAAGAAAAGCGTCGGCAGGCCGTCCCGGACGACCTCGGCGACCCGCCCCGCCCTGGGCGGCCGGGCCCGCTCCAGGATCGCGGACGCTCCCACCGACAGCGGGAAGCCGAGCGCGTTGCCGAGGCCGTAGGCGTGGAAGAGTGGGGCGACCGAGAAGCAGCGATCCTCGGGCCCGATCGCGAGCACCTCGCGTGCGTAGCCCTCCGCCGTGACCAGCAGGTCGGCGTGGCGGTGCATCGCGAGCTTCGGCCGGCCCGTCGTGCCCGATGTGCAGAGCCAGAAGCCGGGCGAGTCCTCCCAGGTGTCATACGGCTCGCCTGCTCCGGGGTCTGCGCCGAGCACGTCGTCGAAGCTCGTAGTCGTCGCGTGCGCCACAGCCGGAGGCGGCGAGTCCTCGGCGACGATCAGGTGCGCGAGCTCGGGAGCACCCTCTACCAGATCGGGGGCGTCGGATGCCCGTTCCGCCGAGACGGCAAGCACGCGCGCCCTGGCCTCGGCGATCGAGAGCGCGAGATCGGGGGCGGGCAGCAACGGGTTCAGCGGGAGCGGGATGGCGCCGATCCGCATCGCGGCGAGGAAGGTGACGACGAGCTCGAGGCTGTCGAGCAGGACGAGCGCCACGCGCTCCTCGGGCCGCACGCCGATAGCCCGCAGGCCGCTCGCCGCGCGGCAAACGAGGTCGTGCAGCTCGGCGTACGTGACACGGCCGCTCTCGGCGTGCAGCGCCACGCGCCCACCGTCGCCGGCTGCCAGTCGACGGTCGACCAGGTACGCGGACGCGTTGAAGGGCTCTACGGAGTCCCTCCCCGGGATGCTCAGCCCGGCTCGGTCGCGAGCCGCTCCCGCAGCGCTGCCGTCGCCTGCTCGTCGACCCGTTCCCGCTCGAGGTCGAGGACGACCCCATACGACTCACGGGCGTCCTCCACGCCGATGAACTCCTCGAGCACGTCGTCGAGCACCTTCTGCGGGTCGCGCTCGAGCGGGGAGCCGTACCCGGCCGCGTTCGGGCTCACCGTCCGGATGGTGTCGCCCGGCTCGGCCCAGCGCGACTGCAGCTTCGACGGCAGCTGAATCTCCTCGCCGTCCTTGGTGATGTAGATGGCGGCGCCGGGAAAGCCGTCCTTGCCGCCGAAGATCCCCGGCGGCGGGTGCCGGTGGCCGTCGCCCTCGAGGCTCATGTGCGCCCGGCCGAGGAACTGCATGTCCCTGATCGAGCCGACCCCGCCGCGCCATCTCCCCGCCCCGACCTTGTCCGTGCGCAGCTCGTAGCGGGTCACGCGGAGCGGGTAGTGGGCCTCGATGTCCTCGACCGGGTTGTTCCGGGTGTTCGCGTAGAGGACGTCGACGGCGTCGATGCCGTCTTTGCCGAGCCGCCCGCCGTAGGCCCCTTCCGTGATGTCCATGTAGACCCAGTGGTTCTGGTCGACGACACCCGAGTAGGAGATCACCTTCATGTTCCCGATCCCGGACGAAACCCGCTCCGGGCAGATCTGGGACAGGGCGCGCATGAGCGTGTCGGCGACGATGTTCCCGGGGCAGAAGCGCCCGATCGTGGCGCACGGGAAGGTCGGGTTGGCGAGCGAGCCGCGCTCGGCGATGATGCGCACCGGACGCACGAGCCCTGAGTTCTGCGGAACATACTCGTGCGTCGCCGTATCGAGCAGGATCGACCGCAACGTGACGTAGATCGCCACGTCGACGGTACCGACGAACGGCATGTTGATCGACCGGTCGGAGATCTGCGGCGACGTGCCCGTCAGGTCGACGGTCATCGTGTCGCCCTCGACGATCACCGTCACCTTGATCCGCTGGTCGCGCTTGCTGGGGTCGGGGTCGTCGGCGAACCCGTCGATAAAGCCCTCGGCGCTATACGTCCCGTCCGGAAGCTGCTCGATCTCCTGCCGCAGCATGCGCTCGGAGTAGGCCATCAGCTCCTCGCAGGCCGCCTCGACCGTCTCGCGACCCCACTCCTCCAGCATCTCGATGTAACGCTGCGCGCCGATATGGCAAGCGGCGACCTGCGCCTCCATGTCGCCCACGACCATGTCGCTCGCACGGATGTTGTCGCGCATGAGGCGCCAGACCACGTCGTTCTTGACGCCGCGGTCGTAGACCTTGAGAGCCTTGAACTGCAGCCCTTCCGCGTAGGCGTCGACGGCGTCCACGATGCCGCAGGACCCCGGGGTCATGGCCCCGACGTCGAGATGATGCGCCGTCGTGACGCTGAAGCCGACGAGCTCGCCCCGGAGAAAGATCGGCACGCAGAACCCGATGTCGGGCTCGTGCGAAGCGCCGTAGTAGGGCGAGTTGTGGAGGATGACGTCGCCCTCGTTGAACGTCTCGCCGCGCTCCTCGAAGAGCCGCATGATCCCGCGCACGTAGCCGGGGATCGGGCCGAGCTGGAGCGGCGTCGAGAGAGCGCACTCGCAGATCTGCCGGCCCTCGGCGTCGAGCAACGCGACGCCGAAGTCCTCGGACTCGCGGATGATCGACGAGTACGACATGCGGGTGAGCTTGTGCCCGACCTCGAGCGCGATGTTGTCGAGCGCGCCCGCGATGACGCGCGCCGTGATCGGGTCGATCTTGCCCTCAGTGGGCTCGCCGCGCTCGTACTCGATGACGTCCACGACGGGCGTCGTCGTTTCCTCGGTGACTGCCATCTCTTCCCTCTCCTAGATCATCTAGACGCGGACGAGGACGTCGCCGGTCGGGAGCGCCTCCGCGCTCGCTCCCGGTGGCACGACCACGGTCGAGTCGAACTGGACGAGCACGGCCGGTCCCGGGACAACCTCGCCGACCGGGAGCTTGTCGCGGTGGTAGAAGGCCGTGGCGCGAGAAGCGACCGAGCCGTCCTCGGAGAACTGCACCGGCGCCTCGTCGATCCGGGCGTCGGCCAGGCTCGTCGCCGTCGGCGCGGGCAGGGCCGGCAGCTTCGGCATCTCGCCGATCGCGACGACCCTTATGTTGACGATCTGGATCGGGTTCTCCGGGAAGACGTGGCCGTACTCCTCCTCGTGCAGCCGGTTGAAGTCGGCCGTGAAGGCCTTCAGGGCGTCTTCGTCGAGCGCTCCCGCCGCCATGGGGACCCGTAGCTCGTAGCCCTGGCCGACGTAGCGGGCATCGGCGGCGTGCTGGAGCGTGACGTGCTCGTCGCGGACCCCGTCGCGGCGAAGCTGCTCGCGCGCCTCGTCGTCGAGGCGGGCGAAGTCAGCGGCCAGCCGCTCGAGGTCGGCGTCGCGGTCGAGCATGAACTCGTTCTGGATCAGGTCGTACTTGAGGTCGGTCGAGAGAAGCCCGATCGCCGACGTCAGCCCGGGGAACACCGGCACGAGCACCTGGGGGATCCCGAGCGAGCGGGCGACCTCGGCCGCGTGCAGAGGGCCGGCGCCGCCGAAGGCCACGAGCGTGAACTGGCGCGGATCGTGGCCCTTCTGGATCGTCCGCGAGCGGATCGCGTTCGCCATGTTGTGGTTGACGAGCGTGATCACGCCGGCGGCCGCCTCGGAGGTTCCCAGCTCGAGCTGCGCGCTCAGCCGCTCGATGGCCGCGGTCGCGAGACCTGGATCGATCTGCATCTCGCCGCCCAGGAAGTACTCGGGGCGGAGGCGTCCGAGGACGACGTTCGCATCGGTGACGGTCGCTTCTTCTCCCCCGCGTCCGTAGCACGCGGGGCCAGGCTCGGCGCCGGCGCTCCGCGGGCCGACCCGGAAGGCACCGCCCGGATCGACGTACGCGATGCTGCCTCCGCCGGCGCCGACCGTGTGCACGTCGATCATCGGGACGAGGATCGGGTAGCCGGCGATGAACGTGTCGCGGGCCGTCGCCTCGGTGATCCCGCGCGGCGTGACGATGCCGATGTCGGCGCTCGTTCCCCCGACGTCGAACGTGATCAGGTTCTCCTGTCCCGAGCTGCGCCCGGCGTGGGCACCGGCGAGGACGCCGGCCGCCGGGCCGCTCAGCAGGAGCGTCGCCGGAAGCTGCGCGGCTACCTCGCCGGTCACGACGCCCCCGTTCGAGCGCATGAGGCGTAGCTCGGCGGGCATGCCCCGATCGATCATCCGCTGGCGCAGCCGATCGAGGTAGTTGCGCACCTTGAGACCGACGAAGCCGTTGATCGCGGCGGTCGTGAAGCGCTCGTACTCGCGAAACTGCGGAAAGACACTCGCGGACGTGGTCACGAAGACGTCCGGCCAGACGGAGAGCACGATCTCGCGCGCCCGCTCCTCGTGGGCGGGGTTGCGGTAGCTGTTGATGAACCCGATGACGACCGACTCGACGCCCCTCTCTCGCAGCTCCGCGGCGGCCTGGGCGACCTCGTCCTCAGCGAGCGGGACGAGGATCTCTCCCGACGGCCCGATCCGCTCCGTGACGACCTTCCGGTAGCGCCGCCGGATGAGGGCGCGGTCCTGCCACGGGACTTCCTGATGGATCGAGTAGTGCTGCGGACGCTGATGGCGCGCGATGTGGAGGATGTCGCGGTAGCCGAGCGTCGTGATCAGCCCCACGCGCGCGCCGTCGTGCTGCAGGAGCGCGTTGGTCGCGATCGTCGTCCCGTGGAGGAGCGCGTCGATGGCAGCCGGATCGCCGTCCGCGCCGCTCACCCCCGCGATCAGTCCCTCGGAGGGATCGGCAACCGTCGAGGGCACCTTGCGGATCCAGACCTCCCCGGTCTCGGTATCGGCGACGATGACGTCCGTGAACGTCCCGCCGACGTCGACGCCGGCGAGCTTCATCGACCGCTCTCCCGGTGCTCGGCTCCTGCAGTCGATCCGTTGAAGACCAGGCGTCTCATCCGTCTCCTCCTTGGAGCGTGTCGGGCTCCGCGTAGACCCCGTCGAGCAGCGTGCTCGGGTCGGGAAGTGGGCTCTCCTCCGCCCGGCGCACGGCGTCATGGAGAAGCCTACTCACCCACGCCGTCAGCTCGGCGTCCTCATCGTCCGTGAAGCCGACCTGATCGCGCAGCCAGACGCGGTAGCGCTCGATCGGATCGCGCTTCGCCCACTCTGCCCGCAGCTCGCCGGGGATGTAGGAGGAGTCGTCGTGTGCCCCGTGGCCCTCCATCCGCAGCGTGACGCACTCGAGCAGCGTCGGGCCGCCCCCCTCGCGCGCCTTCTCGATCGCCCGCGTCGCCTCGCGGTAGACGGCGAGGACGTCGGTGCCGTCAACAACCACGCCCTCGAAGCCGTAGGCGGCGGCGCGGTCGGCGACGTGCTCGGTGGCGAACTCGAGGCTCGCGGGCGTCGAGTAGGCCCACTGGTTGTTGTCGCAGACGAACACGACCGGGAGGCGGCGCACGCCGGCGAAGTTCAGCGCCTCGTGGATTGCGCCGATGACCGAGGCGCCTTCGCCGAACCACGTCACTGCGACGCGCTTCTCGCCGCGAATCCTGAAGGCGAGGGCCTGGCCGACCGCGATCGGCACCATCGCACCCATGTGGCTGACCATCGCCACCATGCCGAGGCTGGGATCGGCGAAGTGCACGTTGGCGTCGCGGCCGCGCGCGGGACCGTCGATTCGGCCCATGTACTGCGCCAGGATCCGCCACGGCTCGAGCCCGCGGATGATGTGCACCGCCATGTCCCGCTGCGTCGCCGTCGCGACGTCCTCCGGACGAAGAGCCAGCCCGGTGCCGACCGCGGCGCCCTCGTTCCCGCGACCGGTGTAGAAGCTGCCGGGAACCTTCCCCTGCTTGTAGAGGAGCAGGCCCCGCTCCTCGACACCGCGGTGCAGCAGCATGTAGCGCAGCACGTCGATCAGCTCGGGCCGCGGGAGCCCGATGTCCGAGAACGTGCCCGGCGAGTCCGCTGGAGGGGCGAATCTCACGGCCATCGCGCCTACCTCGAGCCCGCCGTGCGCTTGACCACGACGGACTTCAGGTCCGTGTAGTAGTCGAGCGCCTCGGCGCCGTGCTCCTTGCCGAAGCCGCTCTCGCCGACGCCGCCGAAGGGCAGCTCGTCGTAGATCTTCTGCGGCGAGTTGATCCAGGTGTAGCCGGCCTCGAGCCGCTCGGCCGCGATCGTGGCCGTGTCGAGGTCGGAGGTGAAGATGGAGGAGCCGAGTCCGAACGGCGAGCTGTTCGCGAGCGCGATGGCCTCGTCCAGCCCGCCGACGCGCCAGATCGGAAGGACCGGCCCGAAGACCTCCTCCGTCGCCACCCTGGCGTCCTTCGCCGGCTCTGCCAGGAGCGTCGGCTCGTAGAAGAACCCCGCCTCGAAAGCGCCGCCGTCGGGCCGGCCGCCGCCCAGGAGGACATCAGCGCCCCGCTCGATGGCGTCCGCCACCTGCTCCTCGATCGCGGCCCGCTGCTCGGCGCTGTGGAGCGGCCCCAGCGCGACTCCCTCCTCCGTTCCAGCGCCGACGCGCAGCCGCCGCACCTTGCCGAGCAGCTTCTCGACGACCTCGTCCGCCACCGTCTCGTAGACGTAGAGCCGCTTGACGGCGAGGCAGGCCTGACCGCAGTTGAAGAAGCGCCCGACGCTCGCGGCGCTGACCGCGGCGTCGAGGTCGGCGTCCGCGCACACGATCATCGGATCGGAGCCGCCGAGCTCGAGCGTCAGGCGCTTCGTCCCCTCTGCGGCTAGCGCCATCACCTGGCGGCCCACCGGCGTCGAGCCGGTGAAGGCGACCTTGCGCACGAGCGGGTGGCGGACGAGCGGCGGGCCGAGCTCCGAGCCCTTGCCCGTCACGACGTTGAAGACGCCGGCAGGCAGACCGGCCTCGTGCATGAGCTCCGCAAGACGGAGCGTCGTCAACGGCGTCGTCTCGGCCGGCTTGGCGACCACGGTGTTGCCGGTCACGAGCGCGGGACCCAGCTTGTTGGCGAGCAGCGTGGTCGGGAAATTCCAGGGCACGATGGCGACGACGACGCCGAGGGGCCGGCGCAGGATCAATCCGTGCGCACGCTCGTCGAGGTTCGGGACATACCCGCCGCGGATCGCCTTCGCGAGCCCGGCGTAGTGCTCGAGCGTGTCGACGAAGCGCATCAACTCGATCCGGGCCTCGCGCAGCGGCTTGCCCTGCTCCCGCGTCAGGAGCAACGCAAGCGGCTCGACTTCCTCCTGGACGCGCTCGGCCGCGGCGCGCAGGATCTCGCCCCTGGCCGCAGCCGGCAGCTGCGACCAGCCGGCGAACGCTCTCGCGGCGGCCTGGACGGCCAGGTCGGCCTCCGCTGCCCGGGCCTGCGGCGCCTTGCCGACGTCCTCGCCCGTGGCCGGGTCCCGAACCTGCGTCCACTCGAGCCCATCGCCGGCGACGAACGCGCCGTCGACGAACATGCCCCGTTCAGTGCCGGACTCGACGACCGTCATTCGCCCGTGAACTGCGGCGGCCGCTTCTCGACGAACGCGGTCACGCCTTCCTTCGCGTCCTGCGTCCGGAAGAGCGCGTCCATGAGCTCCTGCTCGCGGCGCATGCCCGCGTCGAGCGGCCCTTGTATGCCTTCGTGGACGGCGAGCTTGATCGAGCCGATCGCGCGCTGCGCGCCCTTGACGAGCGTCTCGCAGTACGTGGCCGTCTCGGCCTCGAGCTGCTCGGCGGGCACGAGCCGGTCGAGCAGGCCGACCTGGAAGGCCTCGGCGGGAGTCAGCGTCCTCCCGGAGACCATCAGGTCGAGCGCGCGGCTCGCGCCGATCAGCCGCGGCAGGCGCTGGGTGCCGCCGTTGCCGGGGAGCAGCCCCAGCGTCGACTCCGGCAGCCCCAACCGGTGCTCGCCCTCCGCGCCGAAGCGCAGATCGCACGCGAGCGCCATCTCGAGACCCCCGCCGAGCGCGTGGCCGGCGATCTGGGCGATGAAGACCTTCGGGATCGCTGCGATCGAGCCCAGCACCTCGTGCGCGCGGCGCACCATGTCCATGTTCGCGTCCGGGGTGTTCGCCATGAACGCCTTGATGTCGGCGCCCGCGGAGAAGAAGCGCTCGAGGCCGCTGCGCAGGACGACAACCTTCACGTCGTCGTCAGAGGAGCACTCGCCAACGGCGGCCCCCAGCTCCTCGACGAAGGCCATGTCGTACGAGTTCGCCGGCGGGTTCGCCAGCGTGATGAAACCAACGCCGGCGTCCTTCGAAAACTCCACAGCCATTAGCCGAGCCCCCCTACGACGACGGATTTGAGCTCGGTGTAGTGGTCGAGCCCCTCGATGCCGTGCTCCTTGCCGAGCCCCGAGTCCTTGACGCCGCCGAAGGGCAGCTCGTCGTAGCCGTAGTGGATCTGGTTGACCCAGGTCATGCCGGCATCGAGCTCGTGCGCGGCGCGGTGGATGAGCCGGGCGTCGTACGTCCAGATCGAGGAGCCGAGGCCGTAGCGCGAGGCGTTCGCGCGGGCGATCGCCTCGTCCATGTCCTTCACCTTGAAGATCGGGAGCACCGGCCCGAACGTCTCCTCGACGGCGACGCGCGAGTCGTCCGGCGCGCCGGCCACGAGCGTCGGCAGCATGAAGTACCCCTTCTCCGCACCGTCCGGCGCCGCGCCGCCGAACAGCACGTCGCCGCCCCGCTGCCGTGAGTCCTCGACCTGGGCGAGCAGCGTGTCGCGCTGGGCAGCCGTGTGCACCGGGCCCATCCGGATCTTCGGCTTCTCGGCCTTGACCCAGCCAGCGCCGGGCTCGTAGCGCTCGAGCTCCGCGACGAGCTGCTCGACGCACGCGTCGTAGACCTCCTCGAAGACGTACACCCGCTTGCCGGCGAGGCACGACTGGCCGGCGTTCCAGAAGCGGCCGATGAGCACTCCCTTGACGGCCCGCTTGACGTCGGCGTCGGGGCAGATGATCACCGGGTCGGACCCACCCAGCTCCATGGTCACCCGCTTGAACTGGGGCCCGGCAAGCGCCATGATCCGGCGCCCGGTCTCCGTCTCGCCGGTGAAGGCGACGCGGCGCACGTCCGGATGGCCTGAGAGCGCGTCCCCGATGTTGGCGCCGGTTCCCGTGACGACGTTCAGCACGCCGGCGGGCAGCCCGGCCTCCTGCATGAGCTCCGCCACGATTAGCGCCGAGAGCGGCGTCGTCGAGGCCGGCTTGACGACGACCGTGTTCCCCGCCACGAGCGCCGGGCCGATCTTCGTCCCCATGAGGGTGAGCGGGTAGTTGAACGGCACGATGGCCGCGACGACGCCAACCGGCCGGCGGATCACGAGGCCGTAGCACTCCCCGAGAGCCGACGGCAGCGGCTGGTAGGAGCCACGCAGCTTCGTCGACAGGTCGGCGTAGTAGCGGAGCCCGTGGATGAGGTGGTCGAGCTCGCCGGAGGCCTCGAAGGTCGGCTTGCCCTGCTCGTGGACGAGCGTGTCGACGAGCCGCCCACGATTCTCGTCGAGAAGCACGAGGCTCCTGCGCAGGACCTCCGCCCTCGCCTCGGGATCGGTGCGCGACCAGGCGGGGAATGCGGCCAGGGCCGCCGCGACCGCAGCGTCGACATCCTCCGGGGAGCCGCTCGGCACGGTGGCCACGGTCTCCTCGGTGGCGGGATCGTGGACGTCGAGCTCCTCTCCCTTCCGCGCGGCGCACCATTCGCCGCCGATCAGCATCTCAGGCATCTGTCAACTCCCTGGTCTCGTCTCTCTGGTAGCGCCGCCGCAACTCATCGTAGGCGGGCGCAGCCTGGGCGACCCAGGCCTTCGAGCTGCCGCCGAGCTCCTTCGCCACACGGGCCGGGACGCCCACGCCGAGGTGACCGCCTGGTATCTCCTGACGCTCGGCCAGGACTGCCCCCGCGGCGAGCATGGCTCCCTCGCCGATCCGGGCGTGCTGGAGGACGACGCACCCCATGCCGATGACGGCCCAATCCTCGACGACGCAGCCCTCGAGCAGGGCGCCGTGGCCGACGATCACGTTGCTGCCGACGACCGTCGGCAGTCCGGGAGCGCAGTGGATGACCGCGTTGTCCTGCACGGACGTGCCCTCGCCGACCTCGATGCGATCGAAATCGCCGCGCAGCACGGCGCCGAACCAGATGCTCGCACGCGGCCCGACGACGACGTCGCCGATGAGCGTGGCAGTCGGGGCGAGGAAGACGTCGTCCGCGATCTCCGGGGTCTTACCTTCGAAGGCGAGAATCGTCGCCATGTCTACGGCACCGCCAGCGTGTTGTAGGGGCCGGATCTCATCCGGCCCGACCTCGTTTCCGGACGAGCTCGAACGGGCTGCGGCAGGCGCGGCAGAACCACTGCTCCGTCATCAGGCCGGGGCCGAAGTCGCCCAGCCGCTCGACATCCTCCGACTCGCACCACACGCACCTCACTGCGGGCTCTCCGCCAGAGCAGGCTCGAGGCGTCTCTCCAGGCTGTTCCAGCTCTCCCACGGCAGCGGCTCGTACTCCCATGCTTCGGCTTGCGCGTTCCAGACTATGCCGACCTCGAGGCCTGCCTCGGCGAGAACCGGCATGACCCGCTCGAGGAAGCTCTGGCGCAGGCGCTCGTTGTCGAGGTCCACGAGGCCCGCCCCGCGCAACGTCTCCAGCCCGCCCTCGCCGGGAGGCCCGAACCAGCAGAGGACTTCCGGCAGCAGCTCGTCGACGCGGCGCGCGAGCTCCTGCCCGCCCGAGGCCGCCGCGATCTCCCGGACCCGCCCGACGGCGAACCTCGCGTGTGTCGGCTCGTCCGCGACGACGCGGCTCGCTCGCCGCCGCAGCACGTCCGGCCCGGCCTGCGCGAGACCCTCGAGCATGATCGTCACGGCCGCGTCGACGAGGAAGAGCGCCGCCATCGCGTGCGGCCAGGTCCGAAAGCGCTCGCGCAGCAGCGTGAGGCAGTACTTGCGCTTGCGGTCGTCGTCGCGCTCGAGCGGCACGGGCGCGCTCGGCACCTGCTCGAGGAAGGAGTAGAGCGGGCGCGTGTGCCCGAGCTCCTCCTGCGCGATGGCGGCGCAGGCGACGGCGCTCTCGAGCGTGGGCGCCCCGATCGCCGACTCCGACAGGCGGCGTCCGAGGAAGTACTTGTTGTCGGCGAGCACGACGACGAGGTTGGCGAGCGCAGCGTCGACGTTCGCGTCGCTACCCACCGTCGTCGTCATCCCCGTCCTCCTCCCGGCGCAGCACCCAGACGACGTCGTAGTCGGGCACGAGGGACAGCTCGATCAAGCCCTCGCCGTGACGCTTCAGGGCCTCGCTGCGAGCCTGCTCGTCATAGGCGGCCGCGAGCAGCTCGAGCTCGCGTAGCGGCTCGTCGTAGGCCGTCCGGCCGAACACGTGGTAGGAGCGGACGACGGTCAACCCGGCCGGATGACCTCGATGATCGCGCGGCGAGGCGCGATGAACATCTCCACCCAGCGGAACTCGTCGTAGAGCGTCGTCGCGAAGACCTCGGCGTCCTCCGAGTCGACGGCCTCGACCGATCCGACGTGGCGGATCGGCACCGAGCGATCCTCGCGCGCGAACACGTCCCAGTGCTCCCGCGCGGACGCGGCGTTCACGCCACTCCGACGCTGCGCAGCTCGGCGAGGCCCCGGGGCGTGATGTCGGCGCGCGACCAGGGCTCGTAGACCTCCTCGATCTCCACCTGGTCGATCCCGGGTAGCTCCAGCAGGCGCTCCTCGATGTCGTCGCGGATCAGCTCGATGCACGGACAGCCGAGCGAGCAGAAGACGACCTCCACCCTGGCGGTGCCGCCGTCGACGGCGAGGCCGCGGATCAGCCCGAGATCGACGAGGCTGACCGGGTACTCGGGGTCTGCGACGTCGGCCAGGGCGGCGCGGAGGCTCTCCGGCGTGGCACGAGTCATGCCGCGAGCCCCGCCTGGAGGTTGCGGTAGCCGGCCTGGAGCTGGGAGACGAACTCCTGGTTCGACGGCCCCCGGCGCTTCCAACGGGTGAGCACCTGATCCCACGTGATCGCTCCGTCCTCGAGCAGCCAGCGCTTCTCCTCCTCGTCGAACTCGACGGGGAACGGCATGTCGATCGCGTAGGCGCCGCTCTCCTCGTCGAGGTGGGCGGGAACGTCGATGCCGATCGACTGGCAGAACGGGACGGCGGTCGACATCCACTCCTGCCGCAGCGTGTCGTTGCTCTTGCCCTTGAGCCCGAAGCCGAGCTGCTCCTTGTGGCGCTTCAGGTCGTCCGGCAGCCCGAACCACTCGAGCGTCATGACGAACATCCAGTCGACTGCGGCCTGCAGCTTCGGCCTGTGCTCTGGGTCCTGGGCGAGCGTGCGCATCCAGCGCTCCCCATGGCGCAAGTGGAACGTCTCCTCCCGGTCGACCTTGACGAGGGCGCGCTTCCACGGCCCGTAGCTCGTGTGCTCGAAGATGTCGGACAGCAGGACGAACCCCGCGCGGTCGTAGAAGCCGTTGGCGACGACCATCTCGTACCAGGAGTCGAGCGGGACGTCGAACGCGTAGGGGTAGCGGAAGTCGCTCGGCTCGCGTTCGTAGATCAGCGCGTCGGTGTCGACGCCGAGATCGCGCAGCATCCGGTAGGCGATGTGCGCGTGCCCGAGCTCGTCCTGGATGATCCCGACGACCGAGATGTAGGACTGCATGCGCGGCGCGTGCTGGGCCGCGCGCAGGTAGGCCGGCGCGCTGACGAGCTCGGTGTCGCCGGAGACGATGAGCGTGCGTTTGAGCCCCTCGAGGTAGCGCTCGTTCGCATGCTCGGGCCTCTCGACGAGCTTCCCCTGCCCGATGCGCTCCTGAAGCTCAGCGTCGTCCATCCGACGATCAGGCCGACACGGGCCCGTACGCCTTCGGGTAGCTCACGAACTCCTTCGGCTCCGGCGCCATGAACGACGCCACGCGGCTCGTGGAGACGCCGTAGTCGACGAGGCTCTCGATCAGCTTGACGCCGCACGCGATGCCGTCGAAGACCGGCACGTCGACGGCATTCTGCACGGCCTTGTCGAGCGGCCCCATGCCGGCGCACCCGAGGCAGATCGCCTCGGCGCCGTCCTCCTCGACCGCGGCCTTCGCCGCGTTCACGATCTCGCGCTCCGCGGCGCTCGGGTCACGCTCGCAGTCGAGCACCGAGAGCGGCGTCGTGCGGATAGACGCGCAGCGGGCCTCCAGGCCGTGCATGCGGATGACGTCCTCGACGAACGGCTTGACGCGCGGCAGCACCGTGACGACCGAGAACTTGTGCGCCACCGGGCACGCCATCAGCATCGACGCCTCCGCCGTCCCCACGACCGGCACCGGCGAGATCTCGCGCGCCGCGTACAGCGCCGGGTCGCCGTAGCAGCCGATCACGACCCCGTCGAACTCCGCGACCCGCTCCTGGATCGTCTCCAGCGTCGCGAGCGCGGCGACCGTCTCCTCGTAGTGACCCTCGATCGAGCGCGGCCCCCACTCCGGGCGTGTGATCTCGATCTCGGTGTCGGCCCGCGCGTAGCGCCTCGCGGCCTCGCCGATGTCTCGGGTCATCTCCTCCGAGGTGTTCGCGTTCACAACCAGGATCCGCATGCGGTGCCTCCAGTGAGTTCGCCTATGGAGAGCTTACGGGGGTGGAAACCGCTCCCGCCAGTGATTCGCGATGTCGATCCCCCGAGCGAGCCAGACGCGGTCGTGGCCCTGGACGTGCTCGACGAACCGCTCGAGGGCGCCGATGCGACCGGCCCGGCCGACCAGGCGGCAGTGCAAGCCGATGTTCATGAGCCCCGGCGAGCGCTCGCCCTCCGCGTAGAGCGCGTCGAACGTGTCGCGCAGGTACTCGAAGAACGGTGTGCCCCAGTTGAACCCGGGCGTCGTCGTGAAGCGGTGGTCGTTGACGTCGGCCGTGTAGGGGATCATCAGCAGCGGTCGGCCCGACTCGGTCACCCAGTAGGGCAGCTCGTCGGCGTAGGAGTCCTGGCTGTAGAGGAAGCCGCCCTCCTCGGCCACGAGGCGGACCGTGTTCTCGCTGCGGCGGCCGAGGAAGTGGCCGAGCGGGCGCGTCCCCGCGACGGCGGTCGTCAGCTCGACCGCCCGGCGGATGTGCTCGCGCTCCTCGGCCTCCGGCATGCCGTGGTGGTCGATCCAGCGCAGGCCGTGGCTGGCGACCTCCCAGCCGGCCTCCACCATGGCCGCGACCGCGTCCGGATTGCGCTCGAGCGCCATCGCGACCCCGAAGACCGTGACCGGGATCTCGCGTTCCGTGAACAGCCGGTGCAGCCGCCAGAAGCCGACGCGGCTGCCGAACTCGTACATGGACTCGACCGGCAGGTAGCGCTCGCCCTGCCGCGGAAGCGCGAAGCCGAACTCCGTGAGCAGGCTCTCGGAGGCGGCGTCGCCGTGGAGGATCGAGTTCTCAGCGCCCTCTTCGTAGTTGATGACGAACTGCACCGCGACGCGGGCGTCGCCGGGCCAGGCCGGGTCCGGACGACGCCGCCCGTACCCCACCATGTCGCGTGGGTACGGCTCCGCCGCGCCGGCACGTCCATCGCTCACGCGGGCAGCTCCGCGACCGCGCGCACCGGCGAGCCGGTGCCTCCCACCCACTTGAGCGGGAAGCCCTCGAACCAGAACTCGCCCTTGCCGACGAGGTATTCGAGGTTCGTCAGGAACTCGTAGTGGATCATCCCGCGGTCGCGACAGACGCGATGGTTCGGGAACTCTTTCGTGCCGGCCTTGTCGGTCGAAGGGCCTTCGACGCCGTGAACGCGCGAGCCCCTGTCGGCGAGCCACACCGAGGCCTCGTACGTCAGGCCCGGGTTCATGGTCACGATCTCGCGGTTCGGCCAGTGGCGCGCATGGAAGCCGCTGCACATCAGCACGATGTGCTCGCCGATCTCGACGCCGGCCTTCTCCTCGGCTCGTTCGAGCTCGTCGACGTCGATCGTGCCGAGATCCGGGATGTGGCGCAGATCGAGGCAGACGGCCTTGCCGCAGAACCAGTCGAGCGAGAGCTGGTCGACAGAGTCGCCGCCATCCTTGATGTGCAGCGGGGCGTCGACGTGCGTACCGACGTGCTCCAGCATCGAGAAGTAGTTGATCGAGTACGTCATGGGATCGCCCGGCTCGCCGAGGCCCGCCGACTTCGCCATCTCGTGCGTGACGTACGGGAGGATGATCGGCGACGGGAAGAACGCATGGGCGGGCATCTGGTTCTCGAGGCCGATCGAGAGGTCCACGAGGGTCGTCCCCCGCTGGCTCTTGGCGAGAAACGTTTCTTCGGTGGTGCTCATCCTTCCCTCCTCACGGGCCGGATGAGATCCGGCCCCTACACAGTCTCCGGCCGGATGAGATCCGGCCCCTACACAATCTCCGGCCGGCTTGCATCCGGCCCGTACGACTCCACCGCGCGCCGCCGCTCGACGACGCGGCGGGACTTGAACCCCATCGTCGGCAGCGTATTCGGTGCACGGACGACGACCCTGGGCGTGACGCCGCTCGCGGCCTTGACCCGATCGCGCACCGGCTGTGTGTTGCCGGCAAGACGACCTCCGCGAAGGGCGGCCGGGTCATCAGAGCGTCATCCCGGGTGGGACGGCGAGGTCGGGATGCTCCGCCCGAAAGCGACGGCTGGTCGGCACGGTGCGCATCCACTCGTAGAAGAGCTGCTTCGCCGAGAGGATGCGGACACCGGCCGCGCGCATGCGCGAGAGCCCGTACTCGTGGGGCTCGCCGGGCGAGGCGACGGCGTCCCCGACCGCGACGACCTGGTAGCCCTTCGCCAGCAGGGAGAGCGCGGACTGGGCCACGCAGACGTCCGTCTCGAGACCGCTGAGGACGACGGTGCCGCGCTCGACGGCGCGGAGCAGCGCCCAAACCGCCTCGTCGTCGGCCAGGGCGAACACCTCCTTGCGAATCGGCGCCGTGTCCGGCACGACGCGTGCGAGAGCCGGATGCAGGCCGCCCCAGTCCTCGGGCCGCTCGACCGTCGCCAGGACCGGGATCCCGAGCCAGCGAGCGGCCTGGGCGAGGAACGCGACGCGCTCGAGGAACCCTGCCTGGCGCTCGGCCTCGACGCGCTCCAGGAACTTCTCCTGGACGTCCACGAGCACGAGGATGCTGTCCGCCGCGTCGATCAGCCCATGACGGTCGGACGTGCTCGTCGGCGCCGTGCTCACCGTCGTCTCCTAGAGCCCGATCCGTGGCGGGGTCTCGCCGGGCCTGAGGAATCCCACGTCGATGAGCACACGCCGTGCGGCGAGGTAGCTCGGCGTGTAGATCTCGATGTCCGGCCCGTTCGGCCGGGGAGCCTTGACCGTCATCAGCCGGACGAGCGCCTCCGCCCAGGCGAGCCCTGCGTCCCGCGCCTCCGCCGCCGTCGACTCGAGCGTCCGCAGGTACTCGAGATCCTGCAGGCCGATCGCGCGCGCCTCGCCGGGGCTGAGCACATGGCCGTGCCCGGGAACCACCCACGACACGTCGTAGCGCTCGAGCGCGCCGAGCAACCGCTCGACGGTCTCGGCGGCCGCCGAGACCGACCAGAAGACGAGCGGCGCCCCGAGCGAGCACAGGTTGTCGCCCGGAACGAGGATGCCCTCGTCGATCAGCACATAGGCGGCGCCGTCCAGCATGTGGCCGGCGGCGTCCAGCGTGGCGATCCGGAACGGGCCGAGCGACAGCTCCGCCCCGACCTCGAAGACCTCGTCGTAGTGCGGCTCGAAGGGGAAGTCGAGCCCCCACTCGGCGCCGGTGTCGTGGAGGAACCTGCCCGACAGGCCCTCGTCGATGAGCGCGGCGCTTCGCGACTCCACGTGGATCCGCGCGTCCCGGAACGCCTCCATCCCGCAGATGTGGTCGGGATCCGCGTGCGTGAGGACGAAATGCCGCTCGCCCTGCGCAACTGCCGCGGCGGCGTGGATGTCGTGGATCTCCGCCGGCGTCCAGGCCGGATCGACGACGAGGGAGTGCCCGTCCCGGAGGACGACGAGCGAGTTCGTCTGCCACTGCGGCGACTGGAACCGCTGCACGCCTTCGGCGAGCCTCGTCGCGGGCCGAGTCATCGTCAGTCGACGGGCACGGCGGCCACGAGCCGGACCGGCGACCCGGTGCCCGGCTCGATCTTGAGCGGGAACCCGAAGAGCGTGAAGCGCTTGCCAGCGACGGCCTCGAGCGGGCCCACGTTCTCGAAGTGCGTCACGCCGAGCTCCCGGCAGACCTGGTGAACGGGGAACGCGTAGCGATCGGGGACGTCGACGCTCATGGCCTGGTTGCCGAAGACCTTCGTCCCCTGCTCGATCAGCCAGCGCGCAGCCTCCGGCTCGAGCCCGGAGAACTCCGTCAGGTACTCCGGCGTGCCAATCGTGCGCTCGTAGTGCCCCGTGTGGAGGAGGACGATGTCGCCCTCGCGGAGCTCGAGCCCGTCCTTCTCGAGCGAGCGCTCGAGCTCCTCGACGGTGATACCGGTCCGCGGGGGCAGGTGCGAGAGGTCGATGCAGATCGCCTCGCCGCAGAAGAGATCGAGCGGCATGCGGTCGATCGTCGGAGCGTCGGGAGCAGGGTCGAAGTGGCAGAGCGCGTCCACGTGCGTCGACGCGTGATCGGACATGACGAGCAGGCGCGAGTGGTACGAGAAGCCCGTGTCGAGCAGCGCGCGCGAGTTCGCGTGCGACTCGAACTGGTAGACCTCGCAGCGCGGATGGAGCGGGTGCATCTGCGTCCGCTGCGAGAGCTCCTGGGTGAGATCGTGCAGCCGCACCCGCCGGCCGAGCAGCGTCGTTTCCACCACGGCGTCGGTGTCGGTCACGGCTGGGCCTCCTTCAGGGACAGCTTCTCGGCGGCGCGCTCGCCGACCATGAAGCAGGTGAGATTCGGGTTGTTCGTCACGTGGGCAGGAAACACGCTCGCGTCGGCGACCGTGAGGCCCTCGAGCCCGTAGACGGCGAGATCCTCGTCGACGACCGCGCCGATCGCACATGTGCCGACCGGGTGGAACGCGGTGCCGAGCCGCTCGGCGAGAAGCTCCTCGAGGGAGCGGCCGGCATCCCCGTCTCCCGCCCCGCGTCGTGTGAAGGCGGCCGTCGCGACCAGCTCGCGAAAGGTGGCGAAGGCGCCCTCGAAGTCCCCCCGGGCGATCACGTCCCGGTAGCGGTGGTCGATCAGCGGCGCAGCCGTCGGATCGGCAGAGGCGAGCGTGACCGTGCCGGAGGCGTCCTCGGACGCGAGGGCGAAGGCGACGGCGCAGAGGCCCTCCTCCTCGTCCAGGCAGAGCGGGAACGACCACCAGCTGTCGCCTCGTGCCACGACGGCGAAGCCGGGGCCGCTCATCGCCGCGAGCCCGGGCGGCGTCTGCACCATGAAGAGGCACTGCGGGTGATCCGCAAGCCGCCGTCCGACCGGCAGGTCGACTGCGGCCTCGATCCCGAGGCGCCGCAGGTCCCCTGCCGGCCCCACGCCGGAGCGCAGGAGGATGGCGGGCGTGCCGTAGGCGCCGGCCGAGAGGACGACCGCGGCGGCCTCGATCTCCTCCAATCGCCCGTTCGCGACCACGCGAATCCCGCGAGCCCGGGAGCCGTCGAGCACCACCGAGTCCACGTGGGTCCGGTCGCGAATCGTCAGGTTCGGCCGCGGCCTGGCCTCGCGCAGGTACGTCGTCAGCGTGCCCATCCGGATCTCGTTGCGGCGGTTCTGCGGCCAGGCGCCGACAACGCGGCCCCAGGAGTCGGGCGCGTTCATATCTGCGACACGGCGGTAGCCGAGCTCCGCGAAACCCTCGACGAAGGCGTGCTGGAACGGCAGCCAGCGCTCCTCGGGGTAACGCTTGATCGGGACGGAGCGCTCCACGCGCTCGAACACCGGCCGCACAGCGTCCCAGCCCCAGCCCGGCGCACCGAGCTCCTGCCAGCGGTCGTAGTCCCGCGGCGCTCCGCGCACGGCCACTGTGCCGTTGATCATCGAGGTGCCGCCCGCGAGCTTGCCGCGGCGCAGGTGGACCCTCCGCTCGCCGGCGACGGGCTCGCTCCAGTAGCCCCAGTCGTGTTCGGGCGTGGCGGCACCGGCGCCCGCAAAACCCTCTCCGAGCAGGTTGCCGCCGGTGAGGAAGGCCGGCGGCGACACGGCCTCGTCGGGGAAGTCCGGGCCCGCCTCGACCAGGAGCACCGAGCGCGACGAGTCCTCGGAGAGGCGGGCTGCGACGACGGCGCCGGCCGACCCGGCGCCCACCACAGCCACGTCGTAGCGCTGGTCGCCCATGCGCGGCGAGTCTAACCCGCCGTCGATTAGCGGAACACGCCGATCAGCGCCCCGCCGCCGACCACCAGCACGGCAGCGAGCACGATGTGGCGCCCGACTCCCTCGCTGCGTCCGAAGACGAGAAAGGCGAGGAGGACCGACCAGAGCACGTTCGTGCCGGCGAGCGGGGCGAAGACCGTGACCGGCCCGGCCTGGAGCCCGTGGAGAAACGTGAAGTAGATCGACGCCATGAAGATGCCGCACGGAAGCCACGGCAGGAAAGCGCGTCGCAGCACGGTTGGGCGAAGGAAGCTCCGGCGCCTCATCACGACGTAGGCGAGGAGCAGCAGCACCGCGCCCGCAACCATCGTGGTCGCGGCGAGCAGAGGATCGACGTCCCGATTCTCCGAGAGGCCGCGGACCGTGTTGTCACGCCCCGCCTGCATCACGGCCGCCACGAGCGCCAGCACGATCCCGATCCGCTTGAAGTCGGCGGGCCGATCGCGCTCCCACGCAATCGTGACCCCGCCGGCGACGATGAGAACCGTGCCGACGATGAGGGGCGCCTCGAACGGCTCGTCGAGGAAGGTAACGGCGATCAGCACTGAGAACAGGGGCGCGACGCCCATCGCGATGGCCGCCCGCGAGACCCCAGCGTCCCGAAGCGCCTTCACCCACAGGATCTGCGAGGCGCCGGGCACGAACATGCCGGCGACGAAGTACGGCCAGAGCTCGCCGGCGTCGACCTCGTCCGCAGTGACGCCAGACGCGGCCGTGACCGCGACGAGGATCGGGAGCGCGATGACCGCCATGACGAAGCCCCCGACCTCGGCGTCCGGAAACCACCGCATCGCGAGCCTCGCCGCCACGTTGACGGCGCCGAGCAGGACTCCGGCCAAGCAGCCGTAGAGGACGACGGTCACGGTGGCCACCCTATGAGGGGGCGCCACCGAGCGGCCCGGAGAACGCATCGACGGCTCCCGCCACTCCGTGCCAATAGTCCTCATACGATGAGGTGGTGGCCGCACTGCCCAGGATCCGCCTCGTCGCCGTCGGCGGCACCATCTCGTGCGTTGCACAGGAAGCCTCCCCGGGATCCCTGCCTACGCTCACGGCAGCGGACATCGTCGAGGCGACGCCCGAGCTCGCGGCCCTGGCCGACCTCGAGCTCGCCGACTTCGCGACGATCGCGAGCTTCGCCGTCACGCCGGCCGACATGCGCGCGCTGGCCGAGGAGGTCACGAGAGCGCTCGACGACGGCTGCGCCGGCGTGGTCGTCACGCACGGCACGGACACGATCGAGGAGAGCGCCTACGCCCTCGCGCTCATGGTCCCCCGCGGCCGCCCCGTGGTGCTCACCGGCGCCATGCGGGGTCCGAGCATCCCCGGCACGGAGGGCGAGGGGAATCTCGTCGCCGCCGCCGCCGTCGCCGCCGACGAGCGCTTCGGCGCCGCGGGCCCGGTCGTCGTCCTGAACGACGAGGTCCACGCCGCCCGCTTCGTGGCGAAGTCGCATTCCACCCGGCTTTCGACCTTCGCGTCGGCCGGCGCCGGGCCCCTCGGCGAGGTGGCCGAGCGCAGGCCCCACCTCTGGTATCGCCCCGTCTGGGAGGACTACCTCGGCCTGCCGGAGTCGCTCGACGGGATCGACGTCGAGATCGTCCGTATGGTGACGGGCGCGGGCCCGGCGCAGCTCGCCGGCGCGCTCGAGCGCCGGCCGGCCGCGATCGTGATCGACGGCTTCGGCGGCGGACACGTGCCCCCGCCGCTCGTTCCCGTCGTCGCCGAGGCGGTCGCCGCGGGCATCCCGGTCGTCATGGCGCCGCGCCCGCCGGGCGGACGGACGCTCGAGCGCACCTACGGGATGCCCGGCGGTGAGATGGACCTCGTCGGGCTGGGCGTGATCCCGGCCGGCCACCTGCCGCCCCACAAGACCCGCCTGCGACTTCTCGTCGGCCTCGCCCTCGGCCGCGAGCCGTCGACGCTCTTCCCGGTCTCGTGACCGCGCCGCCCCCGCTCGCCGGACTACGGGTGCTCGAGCTGACGCACTACCTCGCAGGTCCGTACTGCACGCTCTTCCTCGCCGACCTGGGCGCCGACGTGATCAAGATCGAGTCGCCGGATCACCCCGACCTCGGCCGCGCCATGCCCGGCTGCCGGATCGAGGGCGAGCCCGCGTACTTCCACTGCCTCAACCGCGGCAAGAGAAGCGTCGCCCTCGACCTGAAGAGCGAGGCCGGCCGTGCGGCCTTCTATCGCCTCGTCGAGACCGCGCAGGTCGTGGTCGACAACTTCCGCCTGGGGGTCATGGAACGACTCGGAGCAGACTCTGAGACCCTGCGCCGGATGAACCCGAGCCTCGTCACCTGCTCGCTGACGGGCTTCGGCGCCACAGGGCCCAAACGCGACTTGCCCGCGTACGACTACCTGATCCAGGCCCTGTCGGGGATGATGAGCCTGACCGGCGACCCTGGCGGCAAGCCGACGAAGTACGGCATCTCGATCGTCGACCACACCTCTGGTGTCATGGGTGCGTTCGCCATCCTCGCGGCCCTGCGTGGGGTCGAGCAGACGGGCATCGGCCGGCACGTCGACCTGGCGTTGCTCGACTCGCACGTGCACATGCTCACGTACCTGGCCGCCGATTACCTCAACTGCGGCATGGAGCCCGAGCGCTACGACGACTCGGCGCATCCGTACATCGTCCCGTCGCAGCGCTTCTCGACCCGCGACGGCGACCTCGTGATCATGCCGATGGCCGACCGGATGTGGATCCAGCTCTGCGAGGCGCTCGAGCTCGGCGACCTCGAGGCGGACACGGAGCTCCGTACCGCCGACGGGCGTCTGCAGAACCGGGATCGAATCGTCCGCCGGCTCGTCGAGGAGTTCTCCGCCAGGGAAACGGCCCCCACAGTCGAGCTCCTCGTCGCCCACGGGGTCCCGGCCGCGCCGGTCAACTCGGTGCCGGAGATCCTCGCCGACCCGCAGATCGAGGCGCGTGAGATGGTGGTCCAGGCCGACGGCGTGAGGATGCTCGGGAACCCGATCAAGCTCTCCGGCGACGACGGGCAGCCGTACAGTCGCGCACCTCATCTCGGTGAGCACACGGAGGAAGTGCTGCTCGCGGCCGGTCTTCCGCCCGAGGAGGTGGGCGTGCTGTGGCCGGCGAGCTGATCCTCGAGCAGGACGGTCACGTCGTTCGTCTGACGCTGAACCGGCCGGCGCAGCGCAACGCTGTGACTCCCGAGCTGATCGAGGAGGCACTGGAGGCGTTCGACCGCATCGATGCGGATGCGGATATCCGTGTCGTCGTCCTGACCGGGGCCGGCACGGCGTTCTGCGCCGGCTTCGACATCAACCGGATCGACAGCGCGGGAGGCGCCGCCGGGGCGTCCGAGCGCCTCTGCTCGCGCGTCCGGGCGCTGCGCGTGCCGGTCGTGGCGAAGGTGAACGGCGTCGCCTCGGGCACAGGTTGCGACCTCGCGGTCTCCTGCGACCTGCGCATCGCTTCCGAGGCGGCACGCTTCCAGATGCCCCCGGCGAAGCTCGGCGTTCTCTACGAGACGGGCGGCATGGCCCGCCTCGTGCAGACCGTCGGCCCGGCGTTCGCGCGGGAGCTGCTCCTCTGCGGCGAGCCGGTAGAGGCAGCGCGAGCCTTCCAGATGGGCCTCATCAACCGGCTCGTCCCGGCCGAGCGCCTCGACGCGGAGACCGAGGTCGTGCTCGACACGATCGCGGCCAACGCGCCGCTCTCCGTCGCCGCGTCGAAGCTCGCGGTGACCGCCATCGCCGACGGAGTGTCGCCCACCGGGACGGCGCTCGCGGCGCTCGAGGAGGCGCGCCGCCGCGTGTGGGCGAGCGAGGACGCGAAGGAAGGGCCGCGGGCCTTCCGGGAGCGGCGCCCGCCAACGTTCCGGGGGTCGTAGGGGCCGGATGCATCCGGCCCGCCCGCCCAGGCGAGCGCGCTGCGAATCCGGTTGAATTCGCTCGAGGAGAGCGCCATCACGACGGAAAACGACAGACGCACCTCCCCCTCCGGGATCCCGCTCGAGCGGATCTACGGGCCCGACGAGGCCGGCACGTACCCGTTCACGCGCGGGATCCACCCCGACATGTACCGCGGCCGCCGCTGGACGATGCGCCAGTACTCGGGACTCGGCACGGCCGCGCAGACGAACGAGCGCTACCGGTTCCTACTCGCTCAGGGCGCCACCGGCCTCTCGGTGGCGCTCGACCTGCCGACGCAGATCGGCTACGACTCGGACGACCCCGACGTCGAGGAGGAGGTCGGGCGGGTCGGCGTCGCGATCGACACGCTCGCCGACATGGAGGCGATCTTCGACGGCATACCGCTCGGCGAGGTGTCGACGTCGTTCACGATCAACGGCACCGCAGCGATCCTGCTCGCCATGTACGTCGCCGTGGCCGAGAAGCAGGGCGTGCCCGCCGACCAGATCCGCGGCACGATCCAGAACGACATCCTCAAGGAGTACGTCTCCCGGGGCACCTGGATCTTCCCGCCCGAGCCTTCGCTGCGACTCATCGTCGACACGATCGAGTTCTGTCTCGAGCGCGCTCCGCGCTTCAACCCGATCTCGGTCGCCGGCGCCCACTTCCGCGATGCGGGCGCGACGGCGGTGCAGGAGCTCGCCTTCACGCTCGCGGACGCGATCACGTACGTCGAGCGCTGCCGCGCCCGCGGGCTCTCCGTCGACGAGGTGGGCCGCCAGCTCAGCTTCTTCTTCTACACCCACACCGACTTCTTCGAGGAGGTGGCGAAGTACCGGGCGGGCCGGCGGCTGTGGGCGCGCATCATGCGCGATCGCTTCGGCGCCACGTCCGACCGGGCCTGCATGTTCCGCGTCGGCTGCGTCTGCGGCGGCGCCTCGCTGACGGCCGAGCAGCCGCTCAACAACGTCGTGCGGGTCGCCTATCAGGCGCTCGCGGCCACGCTCGGCGGCGTCCAGTCCATGTTCACCTGCGCCTGGGACGAGGCGCTGACGATCCCGAGCGAGGAGACGGCGGAGCTGGCGCTTCGCACGCAGCAGGTGCTCGCCGAGGAGACGGGCGTCGCAGCCGTCGTCGACCCCCTCGGCGGATCGCATTACGTGGAGGAGCTGACCGACCGCTTCGAGGCCGAGGCGGAGCGCATCATCGCCGAGATCGAGGAGCTCGGCGGCATGGTGCCGTGCATCGAGAACGGGACGATCCAGCTCTGGATCGCCGACCGCGCCTACGAGGACCAGCGACGGCTCGAGAGCGGCGACCGCGTCCTCGTGGGCGTCAACAAGTACCGCCGCGAGGAGGCCCCACCGAGCGTCGAGCTCTACGAGGTCGACACGGAGGAACTGGCCGCGCAGATCGAGCGCGTCCGGCGGGTGCGCAGCGAGCGGGATCCGCAACGGGCGGAGGGCGCGCTGGCACGGCTGCGGGAGGCCGCGACGGGCACCGAGAACCTGATGCCCTACCTCGTCGAATGCTCCCGCGCCTACTGCACGCTCGGCGAGATGGTCGCCGTCCTGCGCGGCGTCTTCGGCGTCTTCCGCGAGCCGGCGGTCATCTGACGAACGCCGGAGGCCTGTAGGGGCCGGATCTCATCCGGCCCGCCGCCGTAAGTTCTCTGCGTCTCCCCGGTTGTAGAGGCGAATCCCGCCGGCGAGACGAGCAGCCCGGCGAGCGCACCGAGCGCGCGCACGAGTGCCGATCGCCGCACGCTGTACGGGCTCGAGCCGCGCGCGAAGCGCGTGAGGGGCTCCGTGGGAGGTACGCTGTCGAGCCTTGCGCAAGGCCGACACGGACAAGCGCCCGCTGCGCATCCTGATCGCGAAGCCCGGTCTCGACGGGCACGATCGCGGCGCCAAGGTCGTCGCGCGGGCGCTGCGCGACGGCGGCTTCGAAGTCGTGTACCTCGGCCTGCGAAAGACGCCGCGCGAGATCGTCGCCGCGGCGCTCCAGGAGGACGTCGACGCGATCGGGCTCTCGGTGCTCTCGGGAGCCCATGTCGGGCTCTCGCGGAAGGTGGTCGCCGAGCTCGAGCGCGAAGGGCTCGACGTCCCCGTGATCGTCGGCGGCACGATCCCCGAGCAGGACGTCGAGAAGCTGCGCACGGCTGGAGTCGCCGCGGTCTTCCCGACCTCGACGCCGCTCGCGACGCTACCGGAGCTCGTGCGTGCCGCCATCGGCGGACGTGCCTAGCTCAGACGGCGAGGTAGCGCTCGATCACCTCGGGCGCGCCGGCCTGCTCGGCCGTACCCTCCCAGTCGACCTGACCCTTCTCGATGAAGTAGACGCGGTCGGCGACGTCGAGCGCGAGGCGGTGGTTCTGCTCGGTGAGCAGAATGCCGATGCCCTCGCCGCGCATGGCCTGGAGCCGCTCGGCGATTCCCTTGACGACCATCGGCGCGAGTCCCTCGCTCGGCTCGTCGAGCATGAGCAGCTTCGGACCGGCCAGCATCGCCCGCGCCACTGCGAGCATCTGGCGCTCGCCGCCCGAGAGAGTGCCGGCACTGTTCCCTTTCAGCTCGGCAAGCTTCGGGAACGTGCGATATGCATCGTCCGGGGTCCACCGGGCGCCCCCGTCCTCTCCTCCTCGAACGAGCTCGAGATTCTCGTTCACTGTGAGGTTGGGGAAGGCGCGCGAGCCCGACGGGACGAGCGACAGGCCTTTGCGCACCCGCTTGAACGACGCCATGTGCGAGATGTCCTCTCCGGCGAGCCTCACCGCCTGGGCGCGGCTGGTGACCACGCCCGCGATCGCCATCAGCGCGGTCGTCTTGCCTGCGCCGTTGCGTCCGAGCACGGCAACGGCCTCCCCCCGCTCGACCCGCAGGTTGAGGTCGAAGATGACCTGGCTCTTGCCGTAGAAGGCGTCGAGCGCCGCGATCTCGAGGACCGGAGGCGCCGCATCGCTGCTCATCCTGCAACCTCCTCCTCGGTGATCTCGCCGAGGTAGGCCCGCTGCACGTCGGGATTGGCGCGTACCTGCTCGGGCGTCCCCTCGGCGAGCACGGCGCCGTAGTGGAGCACGGTGATGTAGTCGGCGATGCCGAACACGACCTCCATGTCGTGCTCGACGAAGAGCACGGTGAGCTCCTCGGAGTGGGCGATCTTGCGGATCAGCTCGACGGCGGTCCTCGTCTCTGCCGGCGAGATCCCAGCGGTCGGCTCGTCGAGGAGCAGGAAACGCGACTCGACGGCGAGCGCGGTCGCGATCTCGAGGGAGCGCTGATCGCCGTGGGACAGCTCGCGCGCCCCGGTGAGACCGAACGCTGTCAGGCCCACACGATCGAGCAGCCCGGCGGCGCGCTCGACGACGCCCGGCGGATGTGTTCCGTAGAGCTTCCGAGTGCCGCCCTTCGCTGCCGCCTCGGCGATGGTCACGTTCGTCAACGCCGAAAGCTCCCAGAACAGGTTCGTCTGCTGGAACGACCGGCCGACTCCGCGCTTGACGAGCCTCCAGGGCTCCGCCCCGGTGATGTCGTCACCTTCGAGCAACACCTGGCCCGAGTCTGGCTTTATCAGGCCGGTGATGAGGTTGAAGAGCGTCGTCTTGCCGGCGCCGTTCGGGCCGATGATCGCGTGGATCGCACCCTTGCGAACGTGGAAGCTGACGTCGTTGACAGCGACGAGCCCGCCGAAGCTCTTGGTCAGGCCCTCGACGTCGAGGACGAGCTCGCGCTCGCTCCACTCGACCGGCGCCGCTGCCGCGACCGGCTCGACGTCGGGTAGATGGACTGCTTCCAGGTCGGCCGCGGCCTCGATCGGGGGGACGGCGACGGCCTCCTTGCGGCCTACGACTCGATAGTAGATGGCGATGAACTGCGCGAGCAGCCAGTGGAGCAACCCCGACAGGCCGCCCGAGAGGACGAGCGCGACGCCGAGCACGACGACGCCGAGCACGGTGTCCCAGAGCACCGTCCGCTCGATCACCTCGCTGAAGACGAAGAGGTAGAAGAAGGCGCCGGCAAAGGGTCCGAGGAAATAGCGCGTGCCGCCGATCAACGCCACGATCAGGGCGCGGGTCGAGAGGCCCCAGTCGACCTGGGCCGTGTTCACCTGCGTCTCACCGAGTACCGAGAGCCCACCCGCGATCGACGCGAAGGTCGCCGAGATCACGAAGGCAGACAGCTCATAGCGCTTCACCCAGAGGCCGGCGAACTCGGCGCGGCGGCGGTTCTCGCGGATTCCACGCAATGCGTCGCCAAACGGGGACTTCGTGATCACATACACGGCGCCCGTACACAGGAGGACGACGCCGAAGATGAACCAGTAGAGCTGGTCGGGGTGGAGGAACGCATTGATCCAGTCCGCGGCGAAGACGCCGTTCGTCCCGTTCGTGCCGCCCGTGAGGCTCTGCCAGCCGTGCGCGACTGCCCAGACGAGCTGGCCCACACCCAGGGTGAGCAGCGAGAAGTAGAGCTCCCGGCCCCGGAATACGACCAGCCCGATGACGAATCCCGCGGCGGCGCCCATCAGCGGCGTGAAGGCCAACCCGATCAGCGGGTCCTGGAGAAACGAGATCTCTTTGGCAGCCGGGATGCCCACGAGATAGGCGCCGAAGGCCCAGAACATCGCGTGGCCGAAGCTGATGAGGCCGACGTTTGCGACGAGGAAGTTGACGCTGAGCGCGAGCAGCCCGAGATAGAGGGCACGCTGCGCGATGATGTGGTCGCCGTCGCCTGCGAACAGCGGGATCAGGCCTGCGAAGACGATCATCGCGAGCCCGAGCACCCAGAGCGGCTTCCTTGCCGCGTCGTAGGCGGCCGGCGCCACCCGTAGCCGGCCGACGAGGTCGTGGTACGCGTCGGTCAGGCTACGAACCGGCGCCGACGAGAACTCCTGCGTCCTCTCCGCCACGTCAGGCCGTCCTTCCTCGTAGACCCTGCGGTCGCACTGCGAGCACCACGACGAGAACGGCGAACACGATTGCCAGCGAAGCCTGCGGGACCCAGAGGATCCCGAGGGCCTCCGCGACGCCGATGATGAACGCCGCGATGAAGGCGCCGCTCAGCGAGCCGAGGCCGCCCACGACGACCACGACGAAGGCGCGAATGATGACGTCGACGGCGAGGTCGGGGCTCGCCGAGCCACGGAGCAGCGTCAGGGCGCCCGCGAACCCGGCCAGGAAGGCGGAGATCACGAAGACACCGGTGAAGAGGCGCCGCACGTTGACGCCGGAAAGGCCGAGCAGGGTCGGGTCCGAGACCGCCGCCCGGATCATCCGGCCGAGCCCGGTTCGGTAGAGCAGCGCCCAGAGCGCCACACCGACCGCGACCGCGACCGCCATGAAGAAGAAGTTGTATTTCGGAATCGCCCCGCCGAGTATGTCGACCCCGCCCTGGACGAACGGATGGTGCCGTGACCTGGCGGGTCGGCGCGCCCCAGACCTCGCGCTGAACGCCGGCGATGATGAGCACGAATGCGAACGTGACGAGCAGCTGGGCGAGCAGCGGCCGGTTGTAGATCGGCCGGAAGAACAGCACCTCCATGAAGAGTCCGCCCGCCGCGATTATCAGTCCGGCCAGGATCAGCACGATCCAGAACGTCGCGTTGCCGAATCCGATCGCGGGGATGAGAGAGATGCCGACGAACGCCCCGAGCATCGTCATCGAGCCGTGCGCGAAGTTGACGACTCGGAGCGCTCCGAAGACGAGCGTGAGGCCCGCGGAGACGAGAAACAGCACCGCACCGGTGCCGAGGCCGGCGATGATCTGTACGAAGTACTGGCTGAACGAGTACCCGAGCGTCATCCGGTCGGTCCTGAAGCTTCCGGTGCTGCCTTTCAATTCTGTGCCTGTTCGCAGAAAGCGTCGCTGGACGCTAGAGGATCGGTCGGAAGCGTGACACCGCCGGAGGTCGTCCGGCGGTGTCACGATCTCCCGTCGTTCTTGCTCGATGACTAGGGCGTCCCCGTTGCCTCCTGGTAGGCGGCGATCGCCTCGGGGGTGACTGCCGGCGTTGTCCGTGAGCTCCTGCGCTTCCGCGATCGAGAGCACGTCGCGCATGCAGCCGACCGACCACGCGGACGCGTCGTAGGAGGCGGTGCCGATCTCCTCGTCGAAGATCACCGGACCGACGGACGCGCACGTGTCAGCCATGTGGTTGATCGGGTTCACGTACGTCGGCCCCTCGTTGTAGGGCCCCTCGAACGCGAACGTCCCGGACTCGATGAGCGTCTTCCAGTCCTCGGGCTCGAGACTGCCCGACTGCTCGACGAGCGCCTGCAGCATCGTCCAGGACGAGAGCACCTGGAACGGGAACGAGTCCGGAACGCGGTACTCGTCGCCGTAGGCCTCGACCCAGAGGTCGATGTACTCCGCCGCCACGGGATTGTTCTCGAGCAGCGAGTAGTTGCCTCGGTCGTAGCCGTAGAAGTTCTCGGGGATCGCGTTGGGATCCGTCACGGCATTGTCGAAGTCGAGGTTCGCGAGCCCGGAGATGACCGGGATGTCGCCGTCCCGACCGGCCGCCTTCCACTGGTTCATGAACGGCACGATCGACGTCGAGAAGAACGCCGACAGGATCCCGTCGGGCTCTGCCGCGAGCATCGCGTTGATGAACGGCGTGAAGTCGTCCTCGTCGAACTCGGGGAACTGCTCGTCGACGATCTCGCCGTCCGGCACGAGCGTCAGGAAGTACGGCTTGAACGCATTGCCGACGTCCTGCCCGTATGCGTAGTTCGGAACCATCAGCGCGGGCCGTGTCCAGCCCTCATCGGCGGCGAACTTGGCCGACGCCCGTGCCTTCGAGGAAGGTCGAGACCGAGGCGTGTGCCACGTAGTAGGGCTCCTTGAAGCACGCCGTCTGCGAGCAGTCGCTGAAGAACGGCTGGTGGTCCGCCGCAACGCCGGAGATCAGGAACTTCCCGGCCGCGCCGACGAGATCGGGCAGACCGGCCATGCACCCGGAGTTCGTCGGGCCGAAGTAGACGTCGTAGTCGCCCGATTGGAGCGCCTCGCGGTACAGCCTCAGGCACTCGTCGATGACGAACCCGTCCTCGGCACCGGTGAACTCGACCTGGCAGCCGAGGATGCCGCCCTCCGCGTTGATCTTGTCGACGTAGAGCCCGGTCATTCGCACGAACGCTCCAGGACTGATGTTCTCGCCGATCGTCGCCGACTCGAGATCGGACGCCGAGAAGACGTTGATGACCCCGTCCTCGGCCGGGCATTCGCCGGTGGCGGGCGCCTCTGCGGGCGCCGCCCCCGTCTCGGCCGGCTCGCCAGTCTCAGCGGGAGGCTCCGCCGGCGGCTCGGCCGGCTCGGCCGGCTCGGCAGGCGGAGGCGCCGCTGCTTCCTCGTCGTCGCCACCGCAGGATGCGGCGCCCACGGCGAGCGCGAGTGTGACGAGCGCGAGCAGCAACCATCCAAGGCGCCGCCGCGTCGTCGGTCCTTTGACCCGATCGTCCACGTCTTCCTCCTCCTTTGCCCCTATTTTGTATTTTCTCGGCGGGGCGACACGCACCCTCCCGGACGGCCGATCGTACAACCCCCGGAACGCCGTTTCAACATTGGACGGCATCGAGCGCCGATGGTTGGGACCGAGATGGCCTTGCGGGACGGGTCGGAGACCGCCGAAGTCGGGGCGCCGGCCCGTTCCAGGACGCCGACGCCGCGCCCTATGGATCCCGGACGGCTGCTCTGAGAACGATGCCGGCTACGGCCACGCAACCGGCGGCGAGAGCCCACAGCAGCGTCCAGGAATCCGTCTGCTCCGACGCGAGCCCGATCAGCGGCGGAAGGACGACCGAGCCGGCGAAGACGAGCGCCATCACCTCGCCCGAGAGGCGACCGACCGTTCCCGGACCCGCCCGGTAGGTGAGCAACGCGTGGAACACCCCGTTCCAGCCGACGAGGGCAGCCCCTGTGACGGCCGCGAGCGGCCAGATGGCGGCGCCTCCCACACCGGCCGCGAGGAGCGCGAGCGTGGCCACGGCGATCGCGGAGGAGGAGACGAGCACGCCGACATAGCGACCCCGGTGGTCGCTGAGCCAGCCCCAGAAGAGGCGACCGCCGACACTGAAGGCGGTTGCGAGCGCGAGCGCGACGCCGGCGAGCTGGAGGCTGAACCCTTGGTCGTCGGTGAGGTAGAGGACGAAGTACGTCAGGAAGACCCACTGGATGCCCGCCATCACGAAGCCGTAGAAGGCGATCACGAGCCGCTCTCGACGGCTGGGCTCGCTGTGATCGTCGCCGCGAGCCGACACCCGGAGAACGCTTGCCCCCCGCAGGAGCGCGGTCGACGCCGCCGTGACGAGGACGACGAGGACGGCGAACCCGAACGCCCAACGCCACGAGAGCGCGACCGCGATCGGCGGCAACACGAGACCGGCGAGAAAGCCGCCGACCGGCACGCCGGTCTGCTTCAGGCTCATGAAGAAGCCGAGCCGCCGCGTCATCGCCCCGGCCACGACGACGTTTGTGGGCGGGTTCGTCGCGCCGTAGCCGAGCCCGGCCACGAAGGCTGCGCCCATCACGACGCCCTCGGCTGACGCGGTGGCGACCACGGAGAACGCGGCGGCGAAGAGGAGCAGGGCGCCGGCCAGCACGACCACGGGCCCGGCCGAGTCCGTCAAGGTCCCCGCCTTGCGTGAGGCGGCCGAGGCGCCCGCGAAGACGAGCGCCGTCAGGAGGCCGATCTCCGCCCGCGAGAAGCCGAGGTCCGCCTGCAGCTCCGGCGCCAGCGCGCCGATCCCAACCGTGCAGAACGTGCCCGCGGCAAGCGACGCGAGCGAGACGCCCACGACCGCGACGGGTCCCGGCGTGCGCGTCGAGGCAGCGGTCTCCACGCCCGGATCATGCCGCCTCCGGTGATCTGAGAGGATTCCGACCGGCTAGCGATCAACCATCGATGCGGGAGGAACCGATGCAGCTCGTCGATCAGGACGTACCCGGGCCCCGGCGGAACTTCGTCGGCTACGGGCGGCACCAGCCGAAGGTCGTGTGGCCGAACGAGGCCAAGGTCGCGGTCAACCTCGTCGTCAACTACGAGGAGGGCTCGGAGTACTCGAAGCCCGCCGGCGACGGCCGCAACGAGGGCCTCGCGGAGATCCCGTACACGATGGACGCCGAGTACCGCGACCTCTGCGCCGAGTCGGTCTACGAGTACGGGAGCCGCGCGGGCATCTGGCGCCTGATGCGTCTCTTCGACGAGTACCAGGTCAAGGTGACGTTCTTCGCCTGCGCGGTCGCGATGGAGCGCAACCCCGAGGTCGGCCAGTGGCTCCAGGAGTCCGGTCACGAGCCGTGCTCGCACGGCTGGCGCTGGAGCGAGCACTGGCTCTTCGACCGCGAGCAGGAGCGCCAGCACATGCAGTGGGCGATCGAGACGATCGAGCGCACCTGCGGCGAGCGCCCACTCGGCTGGTACTGCCGCTACGGCCCGAGCGTGAACACGCGCGAGCTCGTCGTCGAGGAAGGCGGCTTCGTCTACGACGCCGACGCCTACAACGACGATCTCCCGTACTTCACCGAGGTGAAGGGAACGCGCCACCTCGTCGTCCCCTACACGCTGACCTACAACGACGGCCGCTACATCCTCCCGCAGGGATACGCGAGCCCGACCGACTTCTTCGACTACTGCCGCCGTGGCCTGGACGAGTACCGCCGCGAGGCCGAGGCCGGCCACCCGAAGATGATGTCGATCGGCCTCCACCCGCGCTGGGCCGGCGAGGCGGGGCGCACCTCCGGCCTACGCGAGTTCATCGAGCACGCGCTCGAGCTCGGCGACGTCTGGTTCGCGAGGCGGCTCGACATCGCGCGCTGGTGGCTCGACCACCACGAGGAGTTCTGAGCCAGGACGGGCCGGATGAGATCCGGCCCCTACGCCAGCCCGGGGTCAAGTCTTTCATAGGCACATAAGGCTGTCCGCTGAGCGGCAGCCGGCGGCGCTTATGTTCGAATGCAAGACTTGACCCCGGGCTTTGGGTCAAGCCTCGCGCGGCGCGGCGCGGCCCCGCTCGAGGACGTCCGCCTTGGTCCCGCCGGCCAGCGCGGCGGAGAAGGTCTCCTCGAGCCCGAGGAGGTCGCGAATCCGACGGCCGGCCTCCAGCAGCTTCGGCAGGTCGACGCCCGTCTCGACGCCCGATTCGGCGAACATCTGCACGAGGTCCTCGGTCGCGATGTTCCCGAAATGCGCCATCCCGTGAGGCATGCGGATGCCGCCTCCGATCCCGCAGATCGAGCCCTCGAAGACAGTCGCGCCGGCGTCCATCGCGGCAAGCGCGTTCGCGAGCGCCATCCCGTTCGTGTTGTGCAGGTGGATCCCGATCGGCAGGTCGGGCCAGCGGTCCCGGATCATCGAGAACAGCCCATGCACCTTGCGCGGCGCGTCGAGCCCCACACTCGTCGCGAGGTAGAACTCGCCGATGCCGTCCGCGCGCATGCGCTCGATCAGCTCGAGGACGCGGCTCTCGGGCAGCTCACCCTCGTAGGGGCAGAACATGCAGACGCCGATCGCCATGACCATATGGACGCCGGCCTGGCGGGCGACCTCCGCCATCAGGGCGACCTGGTCGAGGTTCTCGTCGACCGACATGTTCGAGTTCTTGCGGTTGTACGTCTCGCTCGCCGTGATGAGCCCGAGGAGCTCGTCCGCGCCGGCGCCGACCGCCCGCTCGGCGCCGCGGCGGTTCGGGCATAGCGCCCGGTAGACGACGCCGGGTTGGCGGGTCACGCGCCGGAGGACGTCCTCCGCATCCGCGAGCTGCGGGATGACGTCGGGCCGCACCATGCCCGTCACCTCGATCTTGCGCAGGCCGGTTGCCGCGAGCAGCTCGACCAGCGCGACCTTGACGTCGGTCGGATAGGTGCTCGCCAGGCTCTGCAGGCCGTCGCGCGGGCCCACCTCGACGATCGTCACGGCGTCGGGAAACCTCACGTAGCTCGCCTCCTCGTGCGCTCGGTGGCCGTCGCCGCGCCGTCCACGCGTGCGAGGCCGGGATCGATGACCACGCCGTAGTCGTCGAACGCCTGCCCGACCGATACGAGCTCGTCGCGGACGTCGCGCAGCACGGCCTCCGGGTCGCGCTCGAGCGGATCGCCGTATCCGCCGGCCGAGGCCTGTATCCACTCGAGCGCCGTCCCCCGCGGCATGGGGACGTTCGTCATCTTCGAGAAGAGCGGCTCGCGCGAGCCGTCCGGGTCGATCCGGGTCAGGTGCATCGGATGTCCGTCGCGGCCGCCGAAAATCCCCCACGGCGCCTCGTACGTCCCGTCGGACTCCATCGTGACGACCCCGTCCTCGAGGAAGCGGTTGACCCGCACGATGCCGATGCCCCCGCGCCATTTCCCCGCGGCCGGCGGATCCGGTCTCAGCTCGTAGCGCTCGGTACGGAGAGGGAAGAGGAGGTCGATCTCCTCGATCGGCGTGTTGCGGGAGTTCGCGATGAGGACGTCGACCGCGTCCATCCCATCCTTGCCGAGACGCCCGCCGTACGCGCCCTCGTTGATCTCGACGTGTACCCAGTACTCCTGCTTCGCGGCGATGTAGCCGGCGTAGACCGACGCGGAGAGCGTCGATGTGCCTGCACAGATCTTGTCGGGGACGACGTCGGCGAGCGCCTTCATCACCGCGTCGGCGGCCGTGTTCGTCTGCGTCGCGCGCGCGAGCGCGGAGCGGGGGAAGGACGGGTTGAAGAGCGTGCCCTCCTTCGCCACGACTTTGATCGGGCGGAAGATCCCGTCGTTCTGGGGGATGAACTCCTCGAAGCGCGCCTCGTCGAGGAAGATCGACCGCACGATCGTGTAGATGCCGGGCAGCGTCGAGCCGGCGAAGGGGACGTTGTAGCCGGTCTCGACGTTCTCGTTCGAGCGGGACAGGTCGACGGTGATCTCGTCCCCGTCGATCGTGACGTCGACCTCGACCCGCAGCGGCTGGCCGCGGTTGCGGCCGTCGTCGTCGAGCCACAGCACCGCGTTCCACTCCCCGTCGGGGCACTTCGCGATCTCGGCGCGCATCATGCGCTCGCAGTAGTCGAGCCATTCCTCGACCGCGGCCATCACCGTGTCCCTGCCGTGGCGCCCGAGCAGCTCGTGCATGCGTTTCTCGCCGAGCCGGCCGGTCGCGATCATCGCCTCCGTATCCCCCTCGACGTACGTCGGCGTACGTGTGTTGTCGAGGAAGAACGTCCACAGCATCTCGTTGCGCACGCCCTTCTCGTAGAGCTTCAGCGAGTCGTAGATCTTCGACTCCGCCCAGACGTCGTGAACGTCGAGCGCGATACCCGGGAACACGCCACCGGTGTCGGAGAGGTGGATCGTGGACGCCGCCCAGGCCACGTGCTCGCCTTCCCAGAAGATCGGGATCGCCACACACAGGTCGGGCGAGTGGGAGGCCCCGTAGTAGGGGTGGTTGTGGATGATCACGTCGCCCTCGTCGATTCGACCCTCGAGACGACGCATGAACCCGCGGATGTAGGCGGGGATCGACCCGATGTGCAGCGGTGTCGTGTCCGACTCGCAGATCTCGCGCCCGTCCAGGGTGAAGAGGCCGCCGCCGATGTCCTCGACCTGCTGCGCCGCCGGCGAATACGCCATCCGCTTCAGCGCGTGTCCCATCTCGTGGCCGATCGCGACGAAGGCCCCGCCGATCACGGACAGCTCGATCGCGTCGAGCCGCTGCCTCACGAGGCCGCCTCGCAGTCGATCAACAGACTCCCGTGGCGATCGACTTCGGCCACGAGGCCCGGGTTGACGACGGTCGTCGAATCCTGGTGCTCGACGACGGCCGGGCCGGCGACGACGTTCCCGGCCCGGAGCGCACCGGCGTCCCAGAACGCCGTGTCGAGGCGCTCGACCGAGCCGTCCACATGGAAGGCGACAGGCAGCGTCGCGACGAGGGCGGCCGCAGGTGGTTCGCGCGTGCCGGCTTCGATCTCTTCCGCCGCCAGCGCCGGCATGACGCCGATCGCGTAGACGCGCAGGTGCACGAGCTGCACGGGCTTGTCGGTGAAGCGCCAGAAGTACTCGCGCTCGTGCCGCTCGTGAAACGCGTCCGCGAGGGCGCGCAGAGCCAATGCGTCGAGACTGCCGGCAGGCGCCTGGATGAGGAGCTCGTAGGCCTGCCCCGTGTAGCGGCAGTCCGCCCAGCGCTCGAGGACGATACTGCCCTCCGGCACGCCGTCCGCGCGCAAGCGCGCTCGGCCATCAGCCTCGAGCTCCTCGTAGACGGCGTTCAGGAACGCCGGATCGACGCCTCCCGCCTCGACCATCACGGTGCGTGCAACCTCGACCTTCAGGTCGGTCGCGAGCAATCCGAGGGCCGACGCGATCCCAGGGTGTCGCGGCACGACGACGCGCGGGATCGCGAGCTCGAGCGCGATGTCGCACGCCGACAGCGGACCGGCACCGCCGAAAGCGACGAGCGCGAACTCGCGCGGGTCGTAGCCCTTGCGCACGGAGTTGAGCTCGATCGCGCGCACCATGTTGTGGTCGAGAACGCGGACGACGCCCATGGCCGCCTCGTCGATCGAGAGGCCCAGCGGCCCGGTCAGGAGCCGCTCGACGGCGCCGACCGCGGCGTCCGGGTCGATGCGCATGCGCCCGCCGAGGAAGGTCGCGGGGCGCAGCCGTCCGAGCGCCACCTGGGCGTCGGTGGCCGTGACCTGCGCGCCGCCGCGCCCGTAGCACACCGGCCCTGGCTCCGCCCCGGCGCTCCGCGGGCCCACGCGTAGGAGACCACCGGCGTCGATGCGCGCGATCGAGCCGCCGCCCGCTCCGATCGTGTCCATGTCGACCATCGGCAGCATCACGTCGTAGCCGCCGATCGAGGTGTCGTAGAGGTGCTTCATGCGCAACCGGCCGCCCGGCGCAACGCCGATGTCCGCGGAGGTGCCGCCGACGTCGAGCGTGATCACGTTCTCGGCGCCGGCCTCCCGGCCGATCCAGATGCCCCCGACGATTCCGGCCGCGGGGCCGGACACGAGGAGCGACACCGGACGGTCGATCGCCCCGTCGACGGTGACGACGCCGCCGTTCGAGGCCATCAGGTGGAACTCCGTGTCGGGCGCGTCCGCGGCCATTGCGTCGCGCATCCGGGCGAGGTAGCGCGACACCCTGGGCCCGATGTAGGCATTCAGGCAGGTCGTCGAGAAGCGCTCGTACTCTCGGTGCAGCGGCACGACCTCATGGCTCACCGAGAGGTACGTGTCGGGGAGCTCCTCGCGGACGATCTCGGCCGCGCGCCGCTCGTGCTCCGGATTGAGGAAGGAGAAGAGGAAGCACACGGCGACCGACTCCACCCCGGTCTCGTTCAGCCGCCTGGCCGCCGCGCGCACGGCGTCCTCGTCGAGCGGCTCGAGCACGTCGCCGTCCGGCGCCACAACGCGCTCCCGCACGGTGAGGCGGTTCGCGCGCGAGGCGAGCGCCGGCTCGCGCCACGGGAGGTCCTGGTAGATCGAGAAGGTGTGGGGCCGCCGGTGGCGACCGATGTAGATGAGGTCCCGGAAACCCTCGGTCGTGATCATTCCGACCTCGCTGCCCTCGCGCTCGAGCACGGCGTTCGTCGCCACCGTCGTACCGTGCAGCACCTGGTCGAGGTCGGACGTCGACGAGCCGAGCGACGCGCATAGCTCGCGCAGCCCCTCGGTCATCGCGTTCGCCGGGTCCGCGGGCGTCGACGGCAGCTTGTGGACGACGGCCCGGCCGACCTCGTCGTCCCAGAGCATGATGTCGGTGAACGTCCCGCCGACGTCGACCCCGGCGCGCCTCACGTGGCGCGAGAAGCGAGACCGAGCTTCGCCTCCATCTGCGCGATGGCGTCCTGCGTGGTCGTGATCGCGCCGTAGAGCCTCTGTACCACGACGCACGAGGCGTCGTGCATCTCCTGCGAGTCGGCGCCGCACGCGTCCTCGACGAGGAAGCAGGCGAAGCCCCGGTCGGAGGCGTCGCGCAACGTGTGCTCGACGCACATGTTGGTCGAGACGCCCGCGAAGAGCAGCGTGTCGACGCCGTACGTGTGCAGCACGAGCTCGATCGGCGTCGAGGTGAATGCGCTCGGCGTGATCTTGTTGAAGACGCGCTCGTTCGGGAGCGGCTTCAGCTCCTCGACGATCTCGTGCTCGCGCTCGCCGACCCGGTTGTTCGTTCCCGAGCACAGCGCGTACATCTGCGGCGAGAGATCGGAGTAGTCGGACACCTCCGAGCCGTACGTGAGGAAGACGCGGCGAAGATCATGCTCGCGGCAGAACTCGAGCAGCCGCTTCGTGTTCGGGACGACCTGCTCGGCGATCCGCCGGTACCGGTACTCCGCCTCGTGGAGCCGGCCCTGCGAGGCGAGAAAGCGCCCCAGGCCCGTGTCGGGGTGACCGGTCGCGTACATGACGTCGACGACGACCAGGCAGGCGCGGGCCGGGTCGATGTCCGTCCTCGGGGTGTACACCGAGACGTAGTCGTTGGCGCCGTCGTGCATGTCACACCACCTTCTGCTCGCGGAGCCTCGCGATCTCGTCCTCGCCGTAGCCGAGCTCCCCGAGGACTGCATCGGTGTCCGTGCCCGAGCGCGGGCCCAGGTGGCGCACTTTCCCGGGTGTCCTCGTCAGCCTCGGGAAGACGTCCGCCGTGCGAGTCGGCCCGAGCTCGGAGTCGTCGACGGTGACGATGGCCCCTCGCGCGGCGTAGTGCTCGTCCTCGAAGATCTGAGCGATGTCGTAGACGGGCGCCACGGTCGTCTCGTGACGGTCACAGGTCTCGAGCACCTCCGCCTGCGTGTGCGCGGCCATCCAGGCGGCGACGATCCCGTCGAGCGCGGCGCGGTTCTCGAGGCGGGCGGCGTTCGTCGCGAAGCGCTCGTCGTCGATCAGCTCGGGCCGCTCGATGGCACGCATCAGGCGCTCGAACGTGGAGGGCGTGGACGCCGCCAGCGCGACGTGGCGGTCGTCCTTCGTCGCGTAGACGTTGCGCGGGGCGACGAAGGGGAACTCGTTGCCCATGCGCTGGGGGATCTCCCCGAGGCGGTCGTAGAGGATCACCTGTTGGCCGATGAGCGAGAACAGCGACTCGTAGATGGCGAGGTCGACGACCTGGCCCCGACCGTCGCCCTTCACGTCGCGCTCGTACAGCGCGACCATCGTGGCGTAGGCGCCGAGAACCGAGGTGAGCGCGTCGCCGAGCCCCATCGGCGGGAGCGTGGGCGGGTTCTCGGGAAAGCCGTTCAGATGCGCCCAGCCGGAGAACGCCTCGGCCAGCGTCCCGAAGCCGGGCTTGTCGCGCAGCGGCCCGTCCTGGCCCCAGCCGGTGACGCGCACCATGATCAGACCCGGGTTCTCGGCAGCCAGCTCCTCGTAGCCGAGGTTCCAACGCTCGAGCGTGCCGGGCCGGAAGTTCTCGATCAGGACGTCGGCGTCACGGACGAGGCGCTTCAGGATCTGCTGCCCGTCGGGCGCCTTCAGGTCGAGCGTCAGGCAGCGCTTGTTGCGCGCGTCGACCTTCCACCACAGCGGCACGTCGCGGTCGAACCAGCCGAGCAGCCGCATCGGGTCGCCGGTGGACGGATGCTCCACCTTGAGCACGTCGGCGCCGAAATCGGCGAGCCTCGTGCCGAGCCAGGGGCCGGCTCCGAGCGTCGCTATGTCGATCACCTTGACGCCCTCGAGCGGCAGCCGGGTCGTGCTCGGCGCGTCGGTGGTGCCGGCCTCGGTCACAGCCGGAGCATAGGGGCTCGTCCGTAGGGGCCGGATCTCATCCGACCCGTTCGGGCTCGTCCGTAGGGGCCGGATCTCATCCGGCCCGTCACCCCGCGACCGGAGCGGTCACGAGCGGCGGCTCGCGCAGGTGCCAGTCGGTCGCGCGCTGGTAGGCGGCGCCGATCCGGAAGAGCGTCGGCTCTCGCCACGCAGGCGCGGCGAGCTGCATTCCGATCGGCATGCCCTCCGGCGAGAAGCCGCACGGGACGGCCAGTGCCGGGACGCCCGCGAGCGACCAGCCGTACGTGCGGATGGTGAGCTTCCGCGTCGTCTCGATCGTCTCGCAGTCGGCCGCGAGCGGCGCAACGGCTCCGGACACCGGCGAGAGGATCGCGTCGACCACGTCGAAGACGCCGTCGAGCATACGGCGCCACTCGCGGCCGGTCTGGACGGCGTTCGCGTAGTCGGCGCCCGAGACGCCCTCGCCGGATGGCAGCCGACGGCGGACGTCCTCCCCGAACGACTCCGGCTCGGCGGCGAGGCGATCGCGGTGCGTCGCCAGCGCCTCGGCCCAGATGATTCTCGTCCCCGCCTCGAGCGCCTCTGCCGAGCCGGGCAGCTCCACCTCGACAACGCTGGCGCCGAGGCCCGCGAGAGCGTCGCCGGCCGTGCGCACGGCCGCCACGACGGGCTCGTCTGCGTCGTCGAAGTAGAAGCTGGCGGGCAGCCCGATGCGCATCCCCTCGATGCCCGTCTCGAGCTCGGCGAGCGGGTCGCCCTGAGACCCGGGGACGGAGGTCGGCTCCTCTGGGTCGTAGCCGGCAAGGGTCGCGTACAGGGCGGCCACGTCCTCGACCGTCCGCGCGAGCGGCCCGATCGTGTCGAAGGAGTGGGTCAGCCAGACGAGGCCGCGGTTCGAGATCGCGCCCGTCGTCGGCCTAAGCCCGCTGACGCCGTTGAGCGCCGCCGGGATCCTGACCGAGCCGCCGGTGTCGGTCCCGAGCGCGGCCGCGCACATCCCCGCAGCCACCGCGGCGCCCGACCCGCCGCTCGAGCCACCCGGGATCCGCTCAGGGTCCCAGGGATTGCGGCACGGCCCGAAGTGCGGGTTCTGCGTCGTCCCGCCGTAGGCGAGCTCATGGAGCTGCACCTTCCCGACGAGCACCGCCCCGGCCGCGTCCAGCCGCTCGACGACCGCGGCGTCCTCGCGCGGTACGCGATCGGCCAGGAAGCCGGCCCCGGCCGTCGTCCGGATGCCGGCCGTGTCGATGTTGTCCTTCAGCGCCACCGGGAGGCCGTGCAGGGGGCCGAGCAGCTCGCCGCGGGCGAGCGCCTCGTCGGCGCCTCGCGCCCGCTCGCGCGCGAGGTCGGCGGTGACCGTCACGAAGACGCGCAGCTCGGCGTCGAGCCGCTCGATCCGCTCCAGGCACTGCTCGGTCAGCTCGACGGAGGAGAGCTCGCCCGAGCGCAAGCGATTCACGATCCCGGCCATGGTCACCCTCCCAGCCCGGCGCTTTCGGCCGGCAGTTGCTCGCGGAACGTGCGCGCGATGTCGACGCGCCGCATGAAGATCGACGTCGTCGTGTCCTTGCGCCCAGTCGATGAAGCGGGCGAGCGCGTCGGCGCGGGCGGGCTGGCCGCTGAAGCGGGGATGGAGCCCGATCGACATCATTCGCGAGACGTCGTCGCCGTCGGCCCGCAACCGGTCGATCGTCGCCTTCGCGTAGTCGAGGAAGTGCTCGGGGCTCCCGTAGCCCTGCGCCAGCACGTAGCGCGCGTCGTTGACGACGAGCGTGTAGGGAACGACGAGATGCGCAGTGCCGTTCACATCCGTCCAGAACGGAAGGTCGTCGTTGTAGCACTCCGAGTCGTAGAGGAAGCCGCCCTCCTCGACGATCAACTCGCGGGTGTTGACGCTCATCTCGCGGCAGTACCAGCCGAGCGGCCTGGCGCCGGTCGTGCGCTCGATCGACTCGATCCCGAGTCGGATCGCCTCCTGTTCCTCCTCGCGCGTCATCTCGAAGTGGTTCGACCAGCGGTATCCGTGCCCGGCTGCCTCGTCGCCGCGTGCCGCCAGCTTCGCCGCGACGGCCGGGTTGCGCTCGAGCGCCACGGCGGCGGCGAAGAAGGTGACCGGGATCCCGGCAGCGTCGAAGACGCGGAAGAGCCGCCAGATTCCAGCGCGCGACCCGTACTCGTAGACCGACTCGACGCAGAGGTCGCGGACGCCGTCGAGGTGGAACGGGATCTCGTGCATCCCGTCGTTGACGCCGTCCCCCATCGGGAACGACTTTTCCGAGCCTTCTTCGTAGTTGACGACGACCTGAACGGCTACCCGGGCACCGCCCGGCCACTCGATGCGAGGCGGATGCTCCCCGTAGCCGACGTAGTCACGCGCCGGCCCTGCGTAGGGTCCGTCCTCCCTGACGAAGAACTGCTGGTCCACTGCGGTCCTCCTCGCGCTCGCTCCCGCGAGATTACTCGCGCCGCTACCGCAGGGTCTTCACGAAGCGGATGGCGCGAGCATCACGCTCCCAGCCGCCCGCGGCCATCGACTTCCAGCGGGCGCCCCTCTCATCCCAGAGCCCATCAGCGCATCCTAGGGACATGGTCACCGGCCTTTCGGCGTGCCGGCGCCGGCTCCCGCAAGCGTGCTCCGAGGCTCCAGACCGAGACGAGCGCCCACGCGGCCTCGAGCACGAGGAACCCGAGCTGGCCCTCGATCCAGGCGTCGAACGCCAGCACGGCCGCGCCGGCGAGGTTTGCAACGAGGTAGCGGTTCGATCGCTGGTCAAGGAACCCCACCTGCGCGAGCACGAAAGCAGCGAGGATGAGCAGCGCACCGACGAGCTGAACGAGCTGTCCCATGACGGCCTCCTGGTATGAACGCCGTCTTGTCGGACCGGGTACGGCGCACTCGTCCGGGACAGCCGAGATAGCGGCCGCCAGCTACCCAGGGTAGCCAACGCGTGCAGGTCGTGCCGCGAGCGGTTCAGGCGGTCGCGTTCGCGAGCGACCAGGTGAAGCGCGTAAGCGTCTCGTCGGGCGCGAGGCCGCCCGGTCGCACGCCGCGGCGAACGAGCAGGACCGGCATCTGGGCCCGCGAAGCGATGGTCGCGCGCGAGAGCCGCCCAGGCCCTTCTCGCGCCAGTTCTGCGAGAGGCCGATCACGAGCGCCCGTGCGTCGGCGCTCGCCTCGAGCACCGGCTCGGCCCCGGGCGGCGTGAGCAGCGGCTCGGCCGAGACGCCGACGATCCGCTGGACGATCATCGAGGCGCGGGCCAGGAGCCGGCTGGCGTCCCGCCGGCCGCTCTCGGGCTCCGCGACGGGGCCGAGCAGAAGAAGGGGCGCGGGCAAGGAGGCCGCCAGCCAGGCGCCGAGCTCGAGCGCCGCCCAGTCGTGCTCACCGCCGCCGAAGGGGACGGCGACCGGTCCGTCGCCACGAAGGCTCGCCGATCGCACCGGCGACGAGGCCGACGTCGCACGGGGCCTCCGTGAGCAGGCTGCCGATATCTTCAGCCGCGAGCTCCTCCTCGGGAAGGCGCGTAAGCACGAGCTCGACGCGTTGCTCACGGACCAGGCGCAGCACGTCGGCGGCGGGCGTCTCGGACGTGAACGCGCAGGAGCGGGACGCGATTCCCCGATCGGTGAGCGCGTCACGACGCTCGTTCAGCGCCCGGGCCTCGTCACGCAGGCGTCCGTGATCCGTGACCAGCCGGGCGAGCACGAGGTCATGCGGGCGTTCACCCGAGGCCAGTGGCGTGCCGACGGCAAGCAGGGCGTCGAGCTCGGCGTCGTCCTGCGAGAGCACGAGCAGCGCCCGGCTTTCCGGTCGCTCGGGCGCCGAGGGGCCTGGCGCCTCCAGGCCGGGGTCCTGCCGCAGCATTGCGCGCTCGAGCTCCCGTAGGGCGGCTGACGGCTCGAGCCCGAGCTCCTCGACGAGCTCTCGGCGACCCGTCTGAAAGGTCTCGAGCGCCTCCGCCTGTCGTCCCGACCGGTACAGCGCGAGCATGAGCTGGCCACGGAGTCGCTCGCGCAACGGGTGCTCGGTCACGAGCGCCTGCAGCTCGCCGGTGAGCGCCGCATGCTCGCCGAGGGCGAGGTCCGCGTCGACGCGGTCCTCGATGGCGGCGACACGGAGCTCCTCGAGGCGGGCGCTCTCGACGGAGGCGAACTCCTCGTAGGCGAAGTCGGCGAGAGCCGGGCCCCGCCACAGCCCGAGCGCCTCGTGCAGCCGGGCGGCAGCCGTCTCGGCCTCGCCGCCGGCGAGCGCGCGCCGGCCCTCCTCGACGAGGCGCTCGAACCGGAGGAGGTCGAGCTCCTCGGGGCCAGCGCGAATGAGGTAGCCGGGGGCACGTGTCACGACGACGCTGCCGCCGCTGCGCCGCTCGCGCTCGGGCTCGAGCCCCTTGCGTAGGCGCGAGACGTAGACCTGCACGAGGTTCGCGGCGGCCTCCCGCGGCTCCTCGCCGAAGAGCGCGTCGACGAGGTTGTCGCGCGGCACGACCTGGTTGGCTCGGGTGAGGAGGATTGCGAGCAGCGCCCGCTGGCGGACTCCGCCGACGTCGACCACCCGGCCGCCGTCCACGACCTCGAGCGGGCCGAGGATCCGGAACTCCATGGCGCTCGTTCTACCGCTCCCGCAAGCCGGGTGCAAGAGCCGGGCAGGAGCGGAATCGCACGGTCGCTCCACCGGGCCGCACGCCGCGGCCCCGAGTGGAGGGCGCAGCGATGGCAAGGAAGACGAGAACGCGGATCGCGACCGTGCTGGTCGCGGGTCTCGCGGCGGCGAGCCTGCTCGTCGCCATGTTGGGGGACGAGGCCGCGGAAGGCGGACGGGACGCCGCGACGCTGGCGGCCCAGACGGCGCGGCCAGGCGTCGAGGCCTATTTCCAACGAGAGAGCTACCGGCCCGGCGACATCGCGACGCTGGTCGTCGATTCTCCGGTCGGCCGGGCGTCGATCCAGGTGTTCAGGGTCGGCGATGCGCCGGCGTCCGGACGGCGCTACGAGTTGCGCGGTGTGCCGGTCACGGCGAGACGCCAACTCCTCTTCGAGCCGGGATCGACCCGCAGCGCGCGCGTCACGATCGGTGCCTGGCCGTCGGGGATGTACTACAGCGAGCTCCGGACGGCCGACGGTCGGGTCGGCTACGCCACGTTCGTCCTTGCGCCGAGAAGGCTCGGCGAGCATCGGGTGGCCATCGTGATGCCGACGAATACGTGGTTTGCCTACAACGAGCGCGACGGCGACGCAAACGGGGTGGGCGACACCTGGTACGAGGACGACGAGCGCACGACGGTGGATACGACCCGCCCGTTCCTCGACCGCGGCGTTCCCCCGCATTTCGGCCACTACGACTTCGGCTTCCTTCGTTGGCTCTTCCTGGGCGGGAGGGCCGTGGACGTGCTGTCGCAGCGCGAGCTGGAGCGCGAGGTCACCGGCGAGGAGCTTGCGCGTGCCTACGACCTCATTGTCTTTCCGGGGCACCACGAGTACGTCACCGCCCACGAGTTCGACGTCGTCGAGCGCTACCGCGACCTCGGCGGCAACCTCATGTTCCTCTCGGCCAACAACTTCTACTACAAGGTCACCAAGGCCGGCGACGTGATGACCAGGGTCGGACGCTGGCGTGACCTCGGCCGGCCCGAGGCGGCCCTCACCGGAGTCGGGTTCATACGCTTCGTCCCGGCCTCCGAGCCGTACGTCGTGCAGAGAGCTCCGGCGGCGCCGTGGGTCTTCGCGCTCACCGGCCGCGGTGCGGGGTCGCAGTTCGGAAAGTCGGGGATCGAGGTCGACGGGACGACGATCGACTCGCCGAAGGGGACGCAGGTGCTGGCGGAGATTCCCGACCTCGCCGGGTCCGGCGCGACCGCGCAGATGACGTACTACGAGACGACCCGGGGGGCGAAGGTCTTCGCCGCGGGCGCCTTCACCCTCGCGGGGGCCGCGCTCTGGCCCGATGTCTCGCGGGTTCTCGCGAACCTCTGGTCCAGGCTCGCCACCGAGTAGCGGGCCGGCTGACGCCGTCCGCGGCCGCGGCGGGCCCTGGGCGGCGCGGCGACCGATCTTCCCCTGACGGGCTGCTGGAACGGCAGCCCGTCGCCCACTGGACGCACAACGGGCCGAACGCGCCGGCGACTGCAAGTCAGCTGCAAAAGGGCTGCAAAAGCGCCATCGCACCCTCGCTCCACCGGGCCGCACACCGCGGCCCAGAGCGGAGGGCAGAGCGATGGGAGGAAGAGCGAGGATCAGGGTCGCGACAGGGCTCGTCGCGGGGATCGTGGCATCGGGGATCGGCGCAGTCGCCGCAAGGACGCCGACGGCCGCGGCGCGGCGAAGCTCAGACAACCGCCACGACAGCGGAGGCCGCCAACCCGGACGAGATCCCGGTGCCGGCGGTTCCGGAGAGAGCTTCCCGCGACGGCGCTCGACAAGCGGGCGCGGCCCGCGAGGCAACGGTGGTCGCCGACCACTGGCCCGTGCCCGGGCCGCCGACAGTGCGGTCGGATTTCTACGATGTTCGTTGGTCTGCCCGTGACAAGCGCTGGGTTCTCCATGGCGGCCTGGACGTCGCCGTCGACGAACGCCGCTGGACGCAAGGCGCCCCCGTCGAGGCGATCGGCGGCGGGCGGGTCTCGAAGATCGCCACTCTCCGGGGCTGCTCAGCGATAACAGTCGGCCGCTTCGGCTACGGGCACGTTCGACCGAGAGCGGGACTCGAGGTCGGCGACCGAGTGGCAGCAGGAGCCCGGATCGGAACCACCTGCGCCGGCGAGTGGCACGTTCACGTCACTGAATGGAGCTCGAAGGGCGACTGCGAGGCGGGAATCCCCGAGTGCCGTGTCAATCCGCTGCGGCCCGGCGGGTTGCTCCGACTGGCCGACTCCTGGGCGCCGGAGATCGTGGAGGTCAGACGCGACGGCGAGGAGCTGGTCGCCCGGATCGACGACCCGATCACCCAGGGCTTTCTCGATGGCTCCCTGGCCCCGCTGCAGGTTCGGCACAGGCCTGACCGTGTTTGGGTCGGCGACAGGCTCGTCTTCGTCAAGCGCGATATGCACGACAGCCCGGACGACGTGTTCGTCGGCGTCGGCTCGGAGACCAAGCGCAACCTCAAGGCGGCGAAGTGCCTCGCGAACGGGTCAACCGAGACGTTCGCGTGCGACGGGACATACTGGCTTCGACTCGGCGCGGCCGGACAGTGCGCCGCTGGATGCTGGATCACGGCGATGGACCCGGCGGGCAACTCGACGAGAGCCTGGATCGCTGCTCCGTCCCGATGAGAGGACGGGCGAGCAGGGTCGCGGATCACTATCGACCTCCCCAGGAACCGCCGCCGGCTGAGTAAGGCTCCGAGCGGCTCTCTCGCCAGGTCGGCGGATTCACAGCAAGCACACCCGACTGGGGCAATGTCCCGCCCGCTCCCCGCACCCGGATGACCGCAAGTTGCCTGCAAGAGGGGCGCAATCGCTCCGCTCGACCCTCGCTTCACGGGCCGCACACCGCGGCCCCGAGCGGGGGGAGGAGCGATGTGCGGAAGGAAGCAGGTCGGGATCGCGGTGGGGGTCGTTGCAGCCCTCGCCGTAGCCACGCTGGGCGTTGCCAGCCTTGGCGGCGAGCCGGGGCGAGAGGGCGGCGACATCCAGGGCATTGAGCGCACAGACATCCCGCTCGGCAGTCGAGGCGAGCTTCGTGCACGCGCGCTACCGGCCTAACGAGACCCCGGCGCTCGTCGTAGAGACGCCGCTTCGCACCGTCGGCACGTCGCTGCTCCGGGTCGGCGAGAGTCCGACTGCCCGGCGACGTGACGAGCTGCCCTCCGCGGCGCGCTCCGAGCCACCTGACACCCATGCTGGTGACCGGTTGAGTGGTGGCAACCCGTGGGCCTGGTCACGCTTGACCGCCGTACAGCCTGCCGAGTCACCCCGGACGCCCTCGTGTGCCGGCCGCCAGAACGAGCCGAACGGCTCCTACGGCTGGCCGGTGAAGCCGTTCGATCGCCAGCACCCGGTGCGCGGCCACTTCGGCGACCCGCGCATCGGCGGAGCCCGAAGGAGAGCGTAAGGGCCATCCACTTCGGCGTCGACGTCTCGGCGCCCGACGGCACGGCCGTGTACGCGACGCCACCGACGGCGTGGCCCGGCTCACGGAGGCGCGTCGTCACTCCTGATCGCGCGACGGACGGCTCGATCTTCGCGTACTGGCATATCCAGCCTGCCGTGCAAGGCGGTCAGCGGGTCGCGTACAAGACGGTGATCGGCCACATCTCAAGGGCTGGGGCCACGTGCATTTCGCCGAGTACCGCGGCGGCATGTACGTCAACCCGCTCCGTCCGGGCGCGATGTGGCCGTACGCGGACACACCTGCCCTGGTGGCGGAGGTTCATTTCGAGCGCGGCGGGACGTAGGCGGCACGCCGTCCGCGGGAGACTCGACATCGTCGTCAGCGCTGATCGACATGCCCGCGATGAGCGCCCCGGCGCCCTGGTTCGAGCTACCCGTGACCCCGGCGCTCGTCCAGTGGCGAATCGTCGACGGCAAGGGAACAGCGTCGCGCTTCCCTGGCGAGGCGGGCACGACGTGCGCGCAGGGCTGCCAACGGGCGCCTTCGAGTCATCTAACCGACGACACCCAGCCAGAACGGCCCGACCGGCCCGGCAAGTACCGGTTCATCCTGGCCGGGGCTTGGATGCGGGACCCTTCCGCCGGGTGTGTACCGATGCAGGTCGTCGTGCTCGACACGCAGGGAACAGCGGCCGGTCGTCCTGGCCGCTCGTCGATCAGGGCTGAGCCGTGGCCTGCGCCGCCGCGCGGAGCAGGTGCGCGTACATCGCAGGAGTCCGCGGTCGCTGCGCCGGGTCCTTCGCAAGCGCGAGGAGAGATATCCGCGCGAGCTCCTCGCCCAGCTCGGGCCGGAGCTCGCGCGGATCGGGCGGCTCGTCGTCCAGGTGTGAGAGCGCGACCTCGAGCGCCGTCCCCGTGAACGGCGGTCGGCCGCTCAGGCACTCGAACACAACGCAGCCGAGGGCGTAGAGATCCGACGCCGGGGACGCCTCGCCGCCTCCCTCCAGCAGTTCCGGGGCGAGGTACTGCGGCGTGCCGACGAGCTGTCCCGACCTCGTGAGGACCGTGAGCGCGGCGCCCTTCGCAAGCCCGAAATCGGTGAGGAGCGCACGGCCGTTCTCCATGAGCACGTTGCTCGGCTTCACGTCGCGGTGGACGAGACCGAGGCGATGGAGGGCCGTGAGCCCGGCCGCGACGTCGGCCGCGACGCTCACCGTATCGGCGACGCTCAGTGCCCCGTCCGCGCGCAGACGGCTGGACAGCGAGCGGCCCGCGACAAACCGCGCCGCCAGGTAGCGCGCGCCGTCCGCCTCCCCCGCGTCGAGCACCGGGACGAGGTTCGGGTGCCGCAGCTCGCGCGCGACCCTCACCTCGTGCTCGAAGCGCCGGAGGAAGACCTCGCTCGGCGCGAGCTCCGGCCGCAAGACCTTCAGCGCGACGGGTACTCCATCGGTGTCCCGCTCCGCCTTCACCACGATCCCGACGGCTCCCTCGCCGAGACGCTCCCCGAGCCGATAGGGGCCGATCCGCGCCCCAGGCTTTAAATCGGGTAGCACGGCAGCTAGTGTATTTCGGCACACGACAGAGGTGGCCGCATGACCGGCGCGCACGACCCTCGTATAGGCACCGAGCTCGCCGGCTACCGGATCGAGGCGTTCGTGGGCGCCGGCGGAATGGGCGTGGTCTACCGCGCCTCCGATCCTCGTCTGGAGCGCAGCGTCGCGCTCAAGCTCCTGCCCGCGAGCTACGCAGACGATCCGAGCTACCGTCGCCGTTTCCTCGACGAGTCGCGCCGGGCCGCCGCCATCGAGCACCCGCACATCGTGCCCGTCCACGAGGCGGGCGAGGCGGCCGGCGTCCTCTACATCGCGATGCGCTACGTGGAGGGAGCCGATCTCGCAGGGCTGCTGGAGCTTCGGGGCCCGCTCGACCCGGCCCGGACCGTGGCGCTTCTGGCTCCGATCGCGGATGCGCTCGACACCGCCCACGCCCGCGGGCTGGTACACCGCGATGTGAAGCCGAGCAACGTGCTCGTGGCGAGCGACACGATCGGCGCCGAGCACGTCTACCTGACGGACTTCGGTATCGCGAAGCGGTTCGCCGGCGCTCAGACCCACAGCGCTACCGGCCACATGCTTGGTACGGCCGACTACGTCGCCCCCGAGCAGGTGGAGGGCGAGGATGTGGACGGCCGCGCCGACGTGTACTCCCTGGCCTGTGTCCTGTTCGAGTGCCTCGCCGGCGAGCCCCCCTTCCGCCGTGAGACGCCGGTCGCAACCCTCGTCGCGCACGCGCACGAGCAGCCTCCGTCGCTGAGCGCGCGCCGCACCGAGCTCGCGGCTGTGATCGACGGCGTCGTCGACCAGGCGCTGGCGAAGTCGCCACGAGATCGCTTCCAGACGTGCGCAGAGTTCCTCGAGGCAGCGACTGTGGCTTTGGGAGTCGCGGTGGCCCGGACCGAGGGACGCGCGCGTCACCGACCCCGCGCGCTCGACGAGCACTGCCGCGCCGTCATCGAGGCGATGACTCGCGGGCGAGTCGTCCCGGTGATCGGGACGAAGGCAAACCTGCCCGGCGGGCAGATTGGGGACGGCGTACCACCGCCGGACGCCGACCAGCTCGCAGTGCGGCTTCGCGAGCTCTTTTCGTATCCGCCGTCAGAGAGGGCCGAGCTGACCCGCGTCTCGCAGTACGTGGCCGTCATGCGCGGCGAGGGCCCGCTGCACGACGAGCTGCACGATCTCCTCGACGAGGACTATGCGCCCGGCAGCGTGCACCGGCTGATGGCGGCGCTTCCGGCCCTCCTGCGCGGAGGCGGCGGGCCGTGCCCGCTCATCGTCACGGCGAACTGCGACGAGGCCCTCGAGCGCGGCTTCCGCGAGGCTGGCGAGGAGCTCGACGTCGTCTCCTACGTGGCGTCGGGCCGGGACCGGGGGAAGTTCTGGCACCTCGCCCCAGACGGCTCCACGACGCTCGTGGAGGTGCCGAACACGTACGCGGCCGCGCTGGCGCTCGAGCAGCGCGCCGTCCTCCTCAAGCTCCACGGGCGGGTCGACCGCTCGCTCGAGCGCGAGCACGAGAGCTTCGTCGTGACCGAGGATGACTACATCGGTTACCTCGCCCGCACCGAGGTCGTGAGCGCCGTTCCCGTCGGTCTGGCCGCACGCCTACGCCGGAGCCACTTCCTCTTCCTCGGCTACAGCCCGCGTGACTGGAGCTCGCGGGTGATCCTCGACCGGCTCTGGGGGGAGCGGCCGGTCGCCTATCGCTGCTGGGCGGTCGCCAGCGAGCTCGACCCCGTCGAGGAGGAGTTCTGGCGCTACCGCGACGTCGAGGTCATTCGCGTCCCGCTCGCTGACTACGTCGCCGCCCTGGAGGAACACGCGCGTGCGCTCGCCGGAGCAGCGGCTTGACGCCCCCGATCGACGGCGCCGGCGCGAGTCCATACAAGGGCCTGGCGCCGTTCGAGGACTCGGAGCTGGACGCGCTGCTCTTCTTCGGGCGGGACGGCGAGCGCGAGGTGATCACCGCCAACCTGCAGGCCTCGCGGTTGACGGTGCTGTACGGCCCGAGCGGCTGCGGCAAGAGCTCCGTCCTGCGCGCGGGGGTGGCGCACGCGCTACGCCGGCAGGCCGAGGCGAACCTCGAGGAAGGACGGGAGCCCGAGCACGCGGTCGTAGTCTTCGACCGCTGGAGCGACGACCCGGCCGAGGGGATCGCCGCCGCCGTCGCCGAGGCGATCACGCCGCTGGCCGGCGCCCCGCCTGACGGAAACGGCGCCGTGCCGCTCTCGGAGCGGGTCGGCGCCTGGGCCAGGCGGCTCGGCGGCGAGGTATACCTGATCCTCGATCAGGCCGAGGAGTACTTTCTGTACCACTCGGCCGGCCAGGACGACGAGTTCGCGAGGGAGCTGCCGGAGCTCGTGGGCCGCCCCGACCTGCCCGTCAACGTGCTTGTCTCGCTACGGGAGGACGCTCTGGGCCGCCTCGACGTGTTCCGCGCCGGCATACCGACGCTCTTCGCCAACACGCTTCGGCTCGCTCTTCTCGACGGATCGGCCGCGCGAGAGGCGGTCGTGGGGCCGCTGGGCTGCTATGCCGACCTGGCGGATGCGGCAGGACCCGTCGAGATCGAGCCCGAGCTCGTCGAGGCCGTGCTCGCTGACACGCGTGCGGGCGAGATCGAGCTGGGCGCCGGGGGCCCGTCGGGGCTGGCCCTCACCCCCGGCGAAGGGGTCGAGACCGCCTTCCTGCAGCTCGTGCTCGTACGGCTCTGGCAGACGGAGCGCGACGCCGGCTCGAACACGCTGCGGCTGGAGACCTTCCAACGGCTCGGCGGCGCGGAGCAAATCGTGCAGGACCACCTCGGCGCCGCGCTCGCAGCCTTCACGCCGGAGCAGCGCGACGGCGCCGCCGCAGCCTTCAACCACCTCGTCACCCCCTCGGGCACCAAGGTCGCCCATGCCGTCGGCGACCTCGCCACCTATAGCGCAGTCGATCCCGGCTTCCTCGCACCGGTCCTCACCGGCCTGGCCGAGCAGCGCATCCTGCGCCCGCTCCCGCCCGCCGACGGCTCCAGCGACCCCCGCTACGAGATCTTCCACGACGTCCTCGCCGCCCCGATCCTCGGCTGGCGGGCGGAGCACGAGACCGAGCGTCGCCTCGCCGGCGAGAGAGCGTTGGCGAAGCGCCGGCACCGTCGCCTCCTCGGCGTGACGGTCGCATCGCTCGTGGGTCTCGCGATCGCAGTCGGCCTCGCGATCTTCGCTCTGACGCAGCGCAGCGAAGCCCAGGAGCAGGCAAAGGTCGCACAATCGCGCGAGCTGGCGGCCAGCGCACTCGGCGTGCTACCCGTCGACCCTGAACTCGGCGCGCTCGGCGCGCTCGAAGCCGCGTACGTCGCACCGACACCCGAGGCGGAAAGTGCTCTTCGCGATTCCCTCGTCGCATCCCGTGTACGTACGGTTCTGACGGGTCACCAGGGAGCGGTGACGCAGGCTGAGTTCAGCCCCGACGGCGAGCAGGTCCTCACGGTAAGCAACGACGGCACCGCCAGGCTCTTCGACGTCAGCGCCGTCGGTTCACCGCCGGTGCTCACGTCGGTGCTTGAGCACGACGGGCCCGTGACAAGCGGCGAGTTCAGCGCAGACGGAGACCGCATACTGACCGCAAGCGCAGATGGGCAGGTCAGAGTGTGGTCGCCGTCCGGAGCGCTCGTCGATTCGTACGCGCACGATGACGCGGTTCTCGGGGCTTCGTTCGACACAACCGGCGAACTCGTTCTGAGCTGGAGCATGGACGGTTCCGCGCGGCTCTGGGGTTCGCCGACTGACCGCGTCGTCTTTCGTCATGGCGCGCCGGTCCTCGCGGCTGCGATCGCCCCTGCTGGAGATCTCGTGGTCACCGGGGGCGACGACGGCGCGGCCCAGGTGTTCGACGCCACCACAGGCGCATACCTCCGGCTCCTCGAGCACGAGAAGCCCGTGACGAGCGTGAACTTCAGCCCGGACGGCAGTCTCTTGGTCACGACGAGCAGAGACCGGATTGCCCGAGTCTGGCGACCCGACACCGGTGAGCTCGTCCACAGCCTCGAGGAGCATCGGGGCGTTGTCACGAGCGCAACGTTCACCCCCGACGGAAGGCTCATCGTCACGACAAGCCGGGACGGCGGCGCCCGTGTCTGGGACGTCGAGACCGGGCTGCGGACCGTCGTCGTCGCGCATGCGAACGAGGTCTGGAACGCCGCCCTCAGCTCCGACGGCCTGCATACGGTCACCGTCAGCCTCGACGGGGTCGCCGAGGTCTGGGAAACCTCCACCGGGAGGCCCGAGGCCTCTCTGTCAGGGCACGCAGACGCCGTCAACGGCGCCGACTTCAGCGAGGACGCGACGAGGGTGGTCACGGCAAGCGAGGACGGGACGGCACGGGTATGGGACGTCACGATCGGCCCGGTCCTGGAACCGATCGCGCTTCTCGGCTCGGCGACGCGGGCGGTCTTCACGCCTGACGGTCAGCTAATCCTGGCCGCGCCCACGAAGGGCCGCCCGCGCCTGCTGGAGGCCGACGGCGGCGAGCCCACCACCTGGATCGAGCACAACGCGGCCACCAGCGCTGCGGTTAGCCATGGCGGTGCGCTCGCCGCGACCGCGGATGCCGACGAGATCAGGCTCTGGACGCTTCCGGACGCAAGCCCTGTCCGCATTCTCAGCCTGCCTGCTGCCGCCGTCGCCGTGGAATTCGACCCGAGCGATGAGACGATCGTGGTCGCGGGCGACGACGGCGTGGCACGGATCCTCGATGCCGAGTCCGGCGCCGAGCGGATCGCGTTCCGCGACGGCGAGGAGATGATCGCAGACGCCTCGTTCAGTCCTGACGGGTCGCGCCTCGCCACCGCAGGCGACGATGGAATCGCTCGGATCTGGGACTCGAACAATGGCGAGCTGCTCCTCGAGCTGAAGGGGCACGTAGATGCTCTTACGAGCGTTGCCTTCAGCCCCGACGGCCGAACGCTCGTGACCGCCAGCGCAGATGCGGATGCGCGGCTGTGGGACGCGGGGACGGGTGCGGAACTGCAGCTCTTCCGGGGGCATTTCGGAACGGTCTTCGAGGCGTCGTTCAGTCCCGATGGGCGGTGGGTGGTTACAGCCGGGCCGGTGATAGCCGGCCTGTGGGAGGTCGAGACTGGAAGCCTGTTGTTCTACCTTCGCGGCAACTTGGCGTTGCTCACCGGGGCAACCTTCGACCCTACCGGTGATTGGATCATGACAACGAACGGCTCGGGCGGCGTCCGCCTCTACCAGTGCCAGGTATGCGGGCCGCTCGACGATCTCGTCCCTCTCGCCGAAGAGCACCTCGACGCCATCGGCCGCGAGCTGACCGACGAGGAACGCACGGAGTTCGGGCTCGACTGAGTCGACGTGCTCGCGCGCTACCCGGGACCGCCGCCAACCGAGGATGCCTACGGGAACAGGTCGCGCTCCCGCGGCATGACGAGGTCGCGCGCCGTCCCCTCCCCCGCCGGCACCGCGTAGCCGCGGATCAGCGCCGCCGGCACCTGCCTGGCCTTGCCCATGACGAGCTCCGCTGCGCCCGCGAGCTCGTCAGCGACGCAGATCACCGTGCCCTGGAGCTCGCGCCCGCGCGCGTCGGGCTGACCGCGCAGGTCGAGCAGAGGCAGCATCCCGGCGACGCCGATCGCGACGTCCGTCGTGCCCTGCCGCCAGGCCCGGCCGAACGAGTCGGTCACGACGACGGCCGGGGCGACGCCAAATCGCCGCTCGAGGGCTTCGCGCAGCCCGCGGGCCGAGGCGTCGGGATCCAGCGGCAGCAGCACGACCCAGTCGTCCCCGGCCGTGTTCGAACGATCGATGCCGGCGCTCGCACAGACGAATCCGTGCCGGGTCTCCGCGATGACGAAGTCGCCGCGTCGACGTCGGACCCGCGCCGCCTCGCCGAGGATCGCCTCGACGTGGCGCTCAGCCGGCACGTGCGCGACGCGCCCCTCGGCCTTCGACACCGCCTTCTGCGCGACAACGACCACGTCACCTTCCTCGAGGCCACCCGCGCGCTCGATCGCGTCACCGAGAAGCGCCGCGAGATCGTCGCCCTCGCGGAGCTCCGGGATGCCGGCGAGCGGCAGGATCTCGACCGGGGCCAAATCTAGATTCCGGTGACGCGGATCCCCGTGTTCGCGCGGCGCAAACGGTTGACGTTGAGGAGGGCCGCCGTCAGGGTCTCGAGGCTGCGCGCGCTCGTCAGCGGGCCGCAGTCGACGGCACGGCCGGCGACGAGCTCCTGGCAGAGCTCGATCACGCGCGCCTTCGCGTCGTCATCGTCTCCGCAGACGAGGGTGTCCTCGTCGAGGCTCTCGTCCACCCGCGCGAGCAGCCTCGCGCTCACCGTGTGCAGCGCCGCGACGACGCGCGCCTCGGGCGCCTCGTGCGCAGCCACCTCGGCGAGCGAGATCGGTCCCGGCTCGGCCAGCGGGCGGCCGTCGCGGAAGACGACGGACGCGGCGACGCTGACGGCGATCCTGCCGGCGAGATGGGGAGCGAGCTCCCTCGACATGGCCTCGACACTCGCTGCCGGGATGGAGAGGAAGACGACCTCCGACCGCTCGCAGCACTCCGGGTTGGAGACGAACTCGTCGCGAGGCGTGCGGGAGCCGATCACCACGTCGTGACCCGCACGCCGCAGCCGGCCGGCGACGCCCTGGCCGAAGTCGCCGCTCCCGCCGACGATGCCGATCACTGCGCCAAGACCCCCTGGAGCACCTGACGCCCGACCTCCGCCCGCCGGTCGGGGTCGACCATGACCGTCTCGCAGACGACCGGACGCAGGCCGAGCTCCTCGATCCGGGGCGCGAGGTCGGCATCGGCCGCGTCGAGGACGAACGTGTCGATGAGGCTTCCGTACATCTCTGCGATGCCGACGGCCGTCGATTCGTGGCCGAGGCTCTCCATCATCCCGGCGAGCGGTCCCCTGACGGCCTTGCCACGGATGAGCGGCGACACCGCGGCGCGCGGCCCGCGGCAGGCGCGCACGGCGTCGGGGATACCCGGTACCGCCAGGATCGGCGCGATCGAGACGAACGGGTTCGACGGGGCGACCAGGATGACATCGGCATCCGAGAGCGCCTCGACCACACCCGGCGCCGGGCTCGCCTGCTCGGCGCCCTCGTAGCGAACGTGGCGCACCACGTCCGCGTGGCGCCGGCGCACGTACCACGTCTGGAAGTCGAGCTCTCCGTCGTCGGTGTCGACGAACGTGCGGACCCGGTCGTCGGTCGCGGGCAGGAGCTGGACGCCGGCCCCGAGCGCGCCTGCGATCGATGTCATGACCCCGGAGAGCGGCTGGCCCCGGCCAAGCCACAGCGTCCGGACGAGATGGAGACCGATGTCACGGTCGCCGAGGGTGAACCAGCTCTCCTCACCCAGCCGCTCGGCCTGGTGCAGCGCGCCGTACGTCTCGTCCCTGACGCCCCAGCCGCGGCTCTCGTCGAGCAGGCCGGTGAGCGTGTAGAGAACCGTGTCCAGGTCAGGCGATACGTGCAGGCCGAGAAACTCGAGATCGTCGCCGACGTTGCCGACGGCCGTCACGGATTCCGGGCCGGCGGCCAGGGCGAGCGCGTGCACGAGCCGCGAGCCGCCGAGGCCACCGCACAGCACCGCCAGGCGTTTAGTTTCGGCCACCCCGTATCCTCACCGCGTGCTCGCGATCGTGCCGGTCAACTCGCCGCGCGGCGCCAAGCGCCGGCTCGAGTCCGTGCTGGCCTGGGACGAGCGCGCCGAGCTCGTAGTCGTCATGCTCGCCGACGTCCTCGAGGCCTGTCGGCGAGCGCACCTGGTGCGCGACATCCTCGTCGTGACCCCGGACACGGCGCTCGCGCCTCCTGATGTGGACGTGTTGCCCGATCCGGGCCAGGGGCATGCACCCGCCATCGCGCTCGGGCTCGCGCAGGCTCCCGAGAGCGGGGCGCTCGTCGTGATGGCCGACTGCCCCCTGGTGACGCCCGCCGGGCTCGACCGGCTCGCCGGCGCGGCGAGGCCGATCGCGCTGGCGCAGGCCCAGGACGGCGGGACGAACGCCATCGCCCTCTGTCCGGCGGACGTGATCGAGCCGGCGTTCGGCCTGCCCCATGGGGCACGCGTCGTTCTCGAGCGCGCGCGCGAGGCCGGCCTCCGAGCGAAGCTCGTGGTGGACGAGCTGATCGCGCTGGACGTCGATACACCGGAGGACGCGCGACGGGTGATGGAGCTCGGGGAGGGCACGAAAACCAAGGCTTTCCTCAGTCGGACGCTAGCGGGAGGCGCGGTCGCGCCGTCACCTGGATCGTCGTAGCCGGTCGACGAGCGTCGCGCAGGCGTGGACCGCCTCGACGTGCGGGCACGGTATGCCGAGGCGCTCCGCGATCTCGAGGGCGGCCCCGCTCATGCAGCCGAGCTCGAGCCGCTTGCCCGCTTCGAGGTCCTGCAGCATCGAGGTCTTGTGGTCGCCGACCTTCATCCCGGCCTCGAGCCGCCGCTCGATCGAGACCGGAAGCTCGATGCCGAGCGCGGCGCCGACAGCCGTCACCTCCTCCATGACGGCGCGGAGCAGCGACACCATCTCTGCGACCTCGCCGAGCTGGCCGAGCGTCGACCCCGTGAGGGCTGTCACCGGGTTGAACGCCACGTTGCCGATCAGCTTCAGCCAGAGCTGCTCGCGGATCTGCTCCTCGATCGGGCATTTGAGCCCGCCCGCCTCGAAGGCGGCGCGGATCGCGCGGCAACGCTCCGACTCGCCGCCGGCCGGCTCGCCGATCGCGAAACGCGTTCCCTCGACGTGGCGGATGACGCCGGGCTCGGCGATCTCCGTCGCCGGATAGGGGACGCAGCCGACGACCCGTCTCGGCTCGATGGCGGCGGTGATGAGACCACCGGGGTCGACCGACTCGAGCACCGAGCCGCCCAGCGGCCCGTCGAACCCCTGGAAGAACCACCACGGGACGCCGTTCTGTGCCGGGAGGACGCAGGCGTCCGGGGTGAGGAGCGGCCCGATGCTCGGCAGCAGCTCCGGGAAGGAGTAGGCCTTGAGCCCCACGATGACGCAGTCCGCGCCGGCCACCGCCTCGATCTCGCTCGTCGCCTCCGGACGGGCGGCGAAGTCGCCTCGCCGCGAAAGCACCCGCACGCCGTCGCGCTGCATCGCCTCGAGGTGCGCGCCCCGCGCGATGAGCACGACGTCGGCGCCGCCTCGCGAAAGAGCCGCGCCGACGTACGCTCCGATCGCGCCGGCACCGAGGACCGCGAACCGCATCCGGGGAGTGTAGGGGCCGGATCTCCTCCGGCCCGGAACTCAACCGCGGCGACTGCAGCCCGGAGGTGTCAGGCCTGGTCGGCGGCGTGCGCGAGCGCCGACGGAGTCTGGCAGCCGACGATCGCCGGCGCCTCCTGGACAAGCTCGTCGTTCTCGAGGGCCGCCACCATGAAGAGGGCGAAGTCCACGCGGCGCGTGATGTTGCTCTCGAGGATCGGATCCCCCACGTGCCGGCTCCATACGGGCAAGCCCTGACTCTCGCCCTCCTCCAGGTCGCTCCCGCGCACGACCGTCCACCGTGTGTCGCTGGCGAATATCCGCCGGCACGCCTCCACCTGGTCGTCGAGGTCCGCGAACCGGGCGAGGCGCGCGAGCGGGCCGAAGACCTTCACGAGCGCCTTGAGCTTCCAGGAGTACACGTCTTTGCCGTCGAGCGTGATGTGCCACCCGCACGAGAACACGAGCCGCGCTCCGGGAGGCGCGTAGTCGAGCACGGCCTGGGCCGTCCCCGTCGAGTACTGGTGGACGCCCCGCGGGACCAGCACGACGAGCACCCCGTCGCACCCCTCGACCGCGCGCTTGATGACCTCGCGGTCGTTCGTCGCTCCCGGAACGACGGTCATGCGCTCCTTGAACGCGTGGAGCTTCTCCGCGCTTTGCTCGCGGCACACGCCCACCACCTCGTAGCCACGGTCGAGGGCGTGCTGCACCATGTACCGCCCGAGCTTCCCGGAGGCCCCCACGATGCAGACCCTCATGCGGAGGCTTCCTCCCGGGCGCCGCCCGAGAGCACGAGAGCCGCCGCCGCCTCGACGTAGGCTCCGATCGCGCCGGCACCGAGGACCGCGAACCGCATCCGGGGAGTGTAGGGGCCGGATTGCTCCGGCCCCTACTGGGAGCGAAGCGGCAGGCCTCAGGCGAAGGCGATCTCCTCACCCGCTCGGCCCGTCCTCACTGGAACCCGTCCACTCCGGTCCACAACGACGCGAAGGGAGACAGGGCAGAGCCGATGTCTCCAACTCGGTTCGGCGCAGTCTCGGCGGCGTCGCCCACCTCGACCGTCTGACCCGCGCGGCGCTCATAGAGGCCGACGATCTGACCTCGGTCGTTGAGGTCGTGGGCGTGGCTGTCGGAGGAGGCGAGCGGATGATCGATGGTCGTGTAGGTGCCGTTCCTGAGCAGGAAGCCGTGGCGGACCTGGTCGGCGTCCAGGTAGTAGCCGACGACGTGGCCACGGTTGTTGATGCCGAAGGGCGCGGTCTCGAGTACGGCGTCCGGGTGGTCGATCGTCGTGAACTCAGCCCCGTCGAAGACAAAACCCGGGCCGAGCGGGTCCACGGGATGGTCCGTGATGCAGCTCACGGGCGGCGGATCCTGGTTCGCAGCCGAGGACGGCTGTGCTGCGGCCCCGACAAGAGTGAGCGTCGCGAGGAGCGAGGCGGCCAAGCCGAGGATCCTCGAACGACGGCCGGCCGTGATCTCTGGCGAGGTCATGCTGACCCCTTTCTGGCTCGGTTGAGGCCTGTCGGCTGCGCGGGGTTCGCAACATGCAGGGGGACGGTTCGAGCCAAAAGTCACATGGCTCTCCGCGACCGGCGCCGTCGCATTGAGGTCAACGTTGCTGTGGCCTGTCGACCGTCACGGGCCAGCGCTATTCACGAGACCAGAGCCCACGAGACCGGTGGTTTGCACGCACGTGCCAGGGGGGATATGCCAAGAACCGGCGAGCCACCGACCCAAGGAGGCACACATGCGTCGCAAGACGCTCGTCGCGGCTTTCGCCGGCGCGATTGTGCTCGTTCCGTTTCTTGCCGCCTGCGGCGGGGACGACGAGGAGGCGAACGGCGAGCCTGCCGCAGCGTCCCAGACGATCGAGATCTCGGGGACGGAGTATCAGTTCGATCCGTCGACGGTCAGTGTCGACAGTCCAGGCACCTATACGTTCCGCCTCGTCAACGACGGCGAGGAGCCGCATGCGCTCGAGATCGAGGGCAACGGCATCGAGGAAGAAACGGACACCATCGGTCCGGGCGAATCGGCCGAGGTGACGGTAGAGCTCTCGGAGGCAGGCGACTACGAGATGTACTGCCCAGTCGACGATCACCGCGGGCAGGGCATGGAGGGCACCCTCACCGTCAGCGACGGCTAGGACGGCTCTACTCGCCGTAGATCGCCGCCGCGACGCGGCGGCGCTGGAGCTTCCCGGTGGGCGTGCGGGGAATCTCCGGAAGGACGTGCACGACGGAGGGAACCTTGACCGCCGTCAAGCGCTCGCGGCAGTGGTCGATCAGCGCACGCTCGTCGGCCTGCCCGCTCAGCGCCACCGCGGCCGCCACCTGCTCCCCGTACTTCTCGTCCGGGATGCCGAAGCAGGCGGCGTCGGCGACCGCCGGATGCGCGAGTAGCGCCTCCTCGACCTCGCCGGGCGAGATGTTCTCGCCGCCCCGGATGATCAGCTCCTTGATGCGCCCGACGAGCCGCAGGTAGCCGTCCTCGAAAACGCCCTGGTCGCCCGTCCGGAACCAGCCGTCGCGGAACGACTCGGCGTTCGCCTCCGGGTTCGCCAGGTAGCCGGGAGTGAGGCCCGGGCCGGATATGGCGACCTCGCCCGGCGTGCCGGGCCGGGCGTCCTGCCAGGCAGGATCGACGATGCGGATTGCAGCCCCGGTCGGCAAGCCCACGGTGCCCGCGCGGCGGTCGGCGGGCGGAAGCGGGTTCGCGGCCATCTCGTGGCTCGCCTCGGTCATCCCGTACGCCTCCAGCATGGGCACGCGGTAGGCCTCCTCGCAGCGCGCCATCAGCTCGGGGCTGAGCGCCGAGGAGCACGAGCGCGCGAAACGCAGCCGGCTCTCTCGCGCCGGCTCGGCCCGCTCGATCAGCATGTGGTGGATCGTCGGCCCCGCGGAGACCCAGGTGACGCCCAGCTCGGCGACGTGCTGCCAGAAGCGGCGCGGCGCGAGCCGCCTCGGCACGACGACCGTTCCCCCGGCGAGCAGCGCGGCCAGGGTCGAGGCGACGAGCCCGTGGACGTGGAAAAGCGGCATGGCCACGTAGGACACGTCCTCCTGTGTGAGGCGGTAGTGGGCTGTCATCGAGCGCGCCGAGGCGACGAGGTTGCGCTGCAGGAGCGGCACCTGCTTCGGCCGGCTCGTCGTCCCGCTCGTGTGCAGGAGGATGGCGACGTCCTCGGCGCCCCCCGCTTCGTAGCTGGTCGCCTTCGCCGCGGCCGCCGCTCCCAGCCTGGTCGCGCCCGCGCCCATGGCGACGTCGACGCACCGCACCTCGTCGCCCGCGGCCGCTCGCGCGGCCGCCGCCTCGGACTCGGGGACGAGCAGGACACGAGGCCTGAGGTCGCCGAGGAAGAATGCAAACTCGTCGGCCGTGTAGGCCGGGTTGAGCGGCGCGGCCGCGGCGCCGAGCGCGCCGAGCGCGAGCAGCAGCTCGACGAGCTCGGGCCCGTTCGGCAGCGCCAGCGCGACCCGATCTCCCCGTTCCACGCCGAGCCCGCTGAGCTCGCGGGCGTGAGCGTCGACCCGCTCGGCGAGCTCGGCGCGACCCAGCGCGACGCCGTCGTCGGGAGAAACGAGCGCCGGCCGGCCGGCATCCCCGGTCGAGCAGACCGCCGAGAGGGCCTCACGGTCCATCCGGGTGAGCGTACCCGCTGCGGTTACGATCCATCTGCCGTGACGACCGACGGACTCGTCGAGCTCGACGCCGCCGACCTGCTCGAGCGGGCGCAGGAGCTACGCGAGCGCGGCCACGGTCCCGTCGTCACCTTCTCGCCGAAGGTCTTCATCCCGCTGACGAAGCTCTGCCGCGACGTCTGCCACTACTGCACGTTCGCGCAGCCGCCGAGACGGGGCGAGCGTGCCTATATGACCGCCGACGAGGTGCTGGCGATCGCGCAGGCCGGCGCCGCGGCGGGCTGTCACGAGGCCCTCTTCACGCTCGGCGACAAGCCCGAGCGCCGCTACCGGGCCGCCCGCGAGGAGCTCGAGGCGCTCGGGTGCGAGACGACGATCGAGTACCTCGCCCGGATGGCGCAGCTCGTGCTGGACGAGACCGGCCTCCTCCCCCACGCCAACCCCGGCGTCATGTCGGCCGAGGAGCTGGCGCTGCTGCGCGGCGCGTCGGCCTCGCAGGGGATCATGCTGGAGACGGCTTCGAGGCGGCTCTCCGAGCGCGGCGGCCCCCACTTCGGCTCGCCCGACAAGCTCCCGGCGGTCAGGCTGGAGACGCTGCGGCTCGCAGGTGAGCTGCGTATCCCCTTCACGAGCGGGATCCTGATCGGCATCGGCGAGACTCGCCTCGAGCGGCTCGAGGCACTGCACGCCATCCGTGAGCTCCACGAGCGCTACGGCCACGTGCAGGAGGTCATCGTCCAGAACTTCCGCGCCAAGCCCGGCACGAAGATGCACGAGCATCCCGAGCCGTCTCTCGAGGAGCTGCTCTGGACATGCGCCGCCGCCCGCGTCGTCCTCGGCCCCGAGATGAACATCCAGGCGCCGCCGAACCTCTCCTACGACGAGTTCCCGAGACTGCTCGACGCGGGAATCAACGACTGGGGCGGCGTCTCCCCCGTGACGATCGACCACGTCAACCCGGAGGCGCCGTGGCCCGAGATCGAGCGGCTGGCGCGCGCAACGCGCGAGCGCGGGCTCGAGCTCGCCCCCCGTCTGCCGATCTACCCGGAGTACGTCGCCGACGTCGGGGCGTGGTGCGAGCCGCGCGTGGCGATCGCAGTCCTGCGGCGAGCCGATGCCTCCGGCCTGGCCCGCGAGGACGGCTGGGCCGCGGGCGCCGCGATGCCGATCCCGACCTCCTTCGCCCCGCTCACAAGCCCGGGGTCAAGTCTTGCATACACACATAGCGAGGCCTCTTATGTTCGTATGCAAGACTTGACCCCGTCCGTTGGCTCCGCGCTCGCGAAGGTGCGCGAGGAGGTCGCGCTCGAGGAGGACGACGTCACCGCCCTGTTCGAGGCCCGGGGCCCTTCGCTCGACGCCGTCCTCCAGGCGGCGGACGGGCTCCGGCGCGAGGTGTGCGGCGACACGGTGAGCTACGTCGTCACGCGCAACATCAACTACACGAACGTCTGCTACTTCCGCTGCGGGTTCTGCGCGTTCTCGAAGGGCAAGCTGGCCGAGAACCTGCGGGGGCCCGCGTACGTGGTGCCGCTCGAGGAGATCGTGCGTCGCTGCCACGAGGCCTGGGAGCGCGGTGCGACGGAGGTCTGCCTGCAGGGCGGCATCCACCCGAGCTTCACGGGCGACTACTACGTCGAGGTCTGCGAGGCAATCAAGTCGGAGCTGCCCGACCTCCACGTCCACGCCTTCTCCGCGCTCGAGGTCTGGCAGGGAGCAGCCACGCTCGGCGTGCCGCTGTCCGACTTCCTCGCGCGGCTTCGCGACGTCGGCCTCGCGTCGCTGCCCGGCACCGCAGCCGAGATCCTCGACGACGAGGTCAGGCGCGTCCTCTGCCCGGACAAGGTGAACACGGCGCAGTGGCTCGAGGTGCACGACACCGCGCACCGGGCCGGCCTGCGCTCCACGACGACGATCATGTACGGCTCCGTCGAGGGCACGAGGAGCTGGGCGCGCCACCTGCTCGCGATCCGGGACCAGCAGGTGCGCTCCGGGGGCTTCACGGAGTTCGTGCCGCTGCCGTTCGTGCACATGGAGGCGCCGATCTACCTGCACGGCCACGCCCGCCCCGGCCCCACCTACCGGGAGGCGGTCCTCATGCACGCGGTCGCCCGTCTCGCCCTGCACCCGCACATCACGAACGTGCAGGCTTCCTGGGTGAAGCTCGGCGTCGACGGGGCCGCGGCCGCTCTGCGCGCCGGCGCGAACGACCTCGGCGGCACGCTCATGAACGAGTCGATCTCCCGCGCGGCCGGTGCGAGCCACGGCCAGGAGATGCCGCCGGAGGCGATGGAGACCACCATCCGATCGCTCGGCCGCACGCCGAGGCAGCGCACCACGCTCTACGGCACGCCCGCTCCCGAGCGCACGCGGGCCTCGTTCGGAGCCGCCGCGCTGGTCGAGCCGGCCAACCCGAAGGTCGACACGTCGCGCATGAAGCGCCCCTCGGGCCGCCTCGTCCGCCCCGGCCTCCCGGTCGCCTGAAATGCCCGACCTCGTCGCGATCCAGGCCGGACCGCTGTCCTTCAAGGCGCGCCTCGAAGAGGAGAAGGCGCCGCGCACGGTGGCGCTCTTTCGCACGATGCTGCCCTACAGGAACAAGATCATCCAGGCGCGCTGGAGCGGGTTCGCGGCCTGGGTGCCGATGGGCTTCGGCAACGAGCTCGATCTGCCGCCCGAGAACGCGACGACCATCCCGCAGGCCGGGGACGTCCTCCTCTACCCCGGCGGGGTGTCCGAGACGGAGATCCTGTTCCCGTACGGGCCGACGTACTTCGCCAGCGTGGCCGGGCCGCTCGCCGGCAACCACTTCCTGACCGTTCTCGACGGACGCGAGCACTTCGAGGCACTCGGCCGGCTGGTGCAATGGGAAGGGGCACAGGACATCTCGTTCGAGCTCGCGGAAGGGGGCTGAGGTGCACCTGAGCCCGAAGGAGACGGATCGGCTGCTCCTCTTCCTCGCCGCCGAGCTGGCGCGGAGACGTAGAGCACGAGGCCTGAAGCTGAACTACCCGGAGGCGCGGGCGCTGATCGCCGACGAGATCTGCGAGGGCGCGCGCGACGGCAAATCCGTCGCCGAGCTGATGGGCTTCGGACAGACGCTGCTCACGACCGACGACGTCCAACCCGGCGTGGCGAAGCTCGTCGGCACGCTCCAGGTCGAGGCGATGTTCCCCGACGGGCAGAAGCTCGTGACGATCCACGACCCCATCCAGCCCGGGCACGATCCGGTGGAGGGCGTGGAGCCCGGGGAGCTCCGGATCGCCGACGGGGAGATCGAGCTGAACGCCGGTCGCGAGACCGCCACGGTGACCGTCACCAACCTCGGCGACCGCCCCGTCCAGGTCGGCTCGCACTACCACTTCTTCGAGGTGAACCCCGGGCTTCGCTTCGACCGCGCCCGGGCCTTCGGGATGCGGCTCGACATCGCGGCCGGCACGGCCGTCCGCTTCGAGCCCGGCGAGGAGCGCGAGGTCGACCTCGTGGCCTTCGGCGGCGATCGCGAGGTCTTCGGCCTCAACCGCCTCACCGAGGGCAAGGCGACACCCGATCGGCTCGAGGAGGCGCTCGCCCGGGCCCTCCAGGGCGGCTACGAGGGAGCCTGACCGCAGTGGGACGGAAGATCAGCCGCCGCGCCTACGCCGAGCTCTTCGGGCCCACCGTCGGCGACCGCGTGCGCCTCGGCGACTCCGACCTCTGGGCAGAGGTGGAGCACGACTACACCGTCTACGGCGACGAGTGCGTCTTCGGGGGCGGCAAGACGCTCCGCGACGGCCTCGGCACCCACGGGGGCGTGACGGCCGCCGAGGGAGCGCTCGACTTCGTCATCACGAATGCGCTCGTGGTCGACGCCGCGCAGGGCATCGTGAAAGCGGACATCGGCATCAAGGACGGGCGTATCGCCGGCATCGGCAAGGCCGGCAACCCGCAGCTGATGGACGGCGTCACGCCGGGCCTGGTCGTCGGCGCCAACACCGACGTGCGAGCTGCCGAGGGCATGATCGTCACCGCCGGCGGCATCGACGTCCACGTCCACTTCGACTCCGCCGGCCTCTGCGAGGAGGCGATCTCCGCCGGCGTGACGACGCTGCTCGGCGGCGGCCTCGGCCCGGTGACCGTCGGAATCTGCTCCTCGGGCACGGAGAATCTCGGCCGGATGCTGCAGGCGGCCGACGGCTTCCCGCTCAACTTCGGCTTCCTCGGCAAAGGTTCGGCGTACGCGGTCGAGCCGCTGCTCGAGCAGGTTCGGGCGGGCGCCATCGGGCTGAAGATCCACGAGGACTGGGGCGCCATGCCCGCGGTCATCCACGCCTCGCTCGACGCGGGCGACGAGCTGGACGTGCAGGTGCAGATCCACACCGACACGCTGAACGAGTCCGGATTCTTCGAGCACACAATGCGCGCGATCGGCGGCCGCACGATCCACACGTACCACTCCGAGGGCGCAGGCGGCGGCCACGCGCCGGACATCATCCGCGTCGCCGGCGAGGAGAACTGCCTCCCCTCCTCGACGAACCCGACGAACCCCTACACGCTGAACACGTTCGACGAGCACCTGGACATGGTCATGGTCTGCCACCACCTGAACCCCCGCGTGCCCGAGGACGTCGCGTTCGCCGAGTCCCGGATCCGCCGCGAGACGATCGCCGCAGAGGACGTGCTCCACGACCGCGGGGCGATCTCGGTGATCGGCTCGGACTCGCAGGGCATGGGCCGGATCGGCGAGACGATCGCACGCACCTGGCAGGTGGCGGCGCACATGAAGGCCGAGCGCGGCTCGCTGCCCGAGGACGCCGGCTCTGGCCACGACAACCAGCGGATCAAGCGCTACGTCGCCAAGTACACGCTCAACGCCGCCAGGATGTACGGGATCGACCACGAGATCGGCTCGCTCGAGGTCGGCAAGCTCGCCGACATCGTCCTCTGGGAGCCGAAGTTCTTCGGCATCAAGCCGGAGGTCGTCTTCAAGGGCGGCTTCCCCGCCTGGTCGGTGATGGGCGAGTCGAACGCCTCGCTGATGACCTGCGAGCCGCTCACGTACCGGCCGCAATGGGGCGCCTTCGGCGGAGCGAAACAGGCGCTGTCGGTGACGTTCATGGCCCAGGCGGCGGTCGCCGGCGGCGTGCCCGAGCGGCTCGGGCTGCGTAGCCGGTGCGTCGCGGCGCGCGGCTGCCGCGCCCTCACGAAGCGCGACATGGTCTGGAACGACGCGCTGCCCGAGATCCGCGTCGACCCGGAGACCTACCGCGTCGAGGTCGACGGGGAGCTCGCGACGTGCGAGCCTATGAGCCGCGTCCCGCTCGGCCCCCTCTACGTCCTCAAATGAGCGAAAGGGCGGCAACCTGTGGGTGACAGGCGGGCCGGATGAGATCCGGCCCCTACATCCGGAGGAGGGCATGACGCACGAGGCTGTCCGGATCGGCGTCGGCGGCCCGGTCGGCTCCGGCAAGACCCGCCTGATCGAGCGGCTGCTTCCGTTGCTCGCCGACCGAGGCTTCCGTGCCGCGGTCATCACGAACGACCTCATGACGAAGGAGGATGCCGAGCGCCTCCAGGCCGGCGGGCTGATCGCGCCCGAGCTCGTCGTCGGCGTCGAGACCGGCGCCTGTCCGCACACGGCGATCCGCGAGGATCCCTCCATGAACATCGCCGCCGCCGAGCAGCTCGAGCGCGAGCAGGGTCCGCTCGACGTCGTGCTGATCGAGTCGGGCGGCGACAACCTCGCTGCCACGTTCTCCACCGATCTGGTCGACCACTGGCTCTACGTGATCGACGTCGCGGCCGGCGACGACATCCCGCGCAAGCGCGGCCTCGGGCTCGTCCAGGCCGATTTGCTCGTGGTCAACAAGGTCGACCTCGCGCCGCACGTCGGCGCCGACCTCGAGCGCATGCGCCGGGACCTCGCAGCGGCCCGTCCCGAGCGCCCGACCGTGTACACAGACCTGCGGTCCGGCGGCGCCGAGGTCGTGCTCGAGCACCTGGAGCACGCCGTGCTCTTCAGCCGCGTGTGAGCGCGATGGCGCTCGCTCGGAGCGCCGGGCCGCCCCAGCACGCGGACGGCCTGCTCGAGCTCGCCTTCCGCGTCGGACCGGGCGACCGGACCGTGCTCGCGTCCCGCCGCCAGCGCTTTCCCCTTCGCCTCACCGTGCCGCTGATGCTCGACCCGGCGCTGCCGGGGATGGCCTTCGTCTACGTCCAGAACCCGACCGGCGGGGTGTTCGCCGGCGACCGCCTCCGCGTTCGCATCGACGCGGGGCCCGCGACGCGCGTGCACCTGACGACGCCCTCGGCGACCAGGGTGTACCGGATGGACGCGGGCCACGCCGAGCAGGGGCTCGAGCTGACCCTGGGCGACGGCGCGTACGTGGAGTCGATTCCCGAGCCCGTGATCCCGCAGGCGGGCTCGCGCTTCGCCTCCCGTACATCGGTGTGCCTCGGCGAGGGCGCCGCCTACGTCGGCGCCGAGCTCGTCGCCCCCGGCCGCTTCGGCGAGACGTTCGCATTCGACCTCGTCGAGCTCGAGGCCTCTGTGACCGACGTGTCGGGACTCGAGCTCTGCGCCGACCGTGTCCGCCTCGAGCCGCTGCGACGGCGCCCGGCCGCACGCGGGCTGCTCGGCCCGGCGACACACGTCGGCACGCTCCTCGCGGTCGCTCACGGGCACGACGGCGAGGCGCTCGCGGCAGCAGCCGACCGGCGCCTGGCAGCGCTCGCGGGAGTCGAGGCCGCGGCCGGTGTCCTTCCGTGCGGCCAGGGCGTGCTGGTCCGCGCCCTCGGAGTTTCGGCCATCGCAGTACGCGCCGCGATCGACGCTGCCTGGGCCGAGGCCCGTGAGGCCCTCCTCGGAGCACCGCTGCCGCCGAGGCGGAAGTGATGCTCGTCGTCGCGGCGCTGCTAGGAGAGGCCGACGAGCCGCGCTACGCCGGACGCCGGCGCGATCCCGTCTCGGTGTCCCAGGCCGACGCGGGCAAGCGGCGTCTCCGGCTGAGGAGCACGGAAGGCGCCGACGTCGCGATCGATCTGCCGCGGGGCTCGTATCTGCACGACGGCGCCGTGCTCCACGACGACGGCGAGCGCATCCTGGTGGTCGAGCGGCCGCCCGAGCAGGCGCTTCTCGTCCGCTTCTCGCCGTCGCTCGGGCGCGAAGCGCTCGCCGAGGCCGCCGCCCGGATCGGCCATGCCTTCGGCAACCAGCACGTGCCCCTCGACGTGGCCGACGGGGTGCTCCTCGTCCCGATCACGACGAGCGCCGAGCTCGCAGCGGAGACGGTGCGCGGCCTACACCTCGAGGGCGTCGAGATCGAGCTGTCCCAGGTCAAGCTCGGCCGCCGCCGCCCGCTCTCGCACGGCCACGCCCATGAGCACTGACGGCCTGCTCGGCGCGCTTCAGCTCGCCGATTCGTCCCTGCCGATCGGCCGCTTCGCCCACTCCTACGGTCTCGAGTCCATGCTCGCCGAGTGGCCCGAGCTCGAGGAGGCCGAGCTCGGCGAGCTCGTCGAGACGGCGATTCGCGAGTCGGTCGGCCCGCTGGACGGTGTCGCCGTCGCCCACGCCCATCGCGCCGTGTCAGCGGGAGAGCTTCACGAGCTCGACGCCTGGCTCACGGCGCGCAAGCTCGCGCCGGGCCCGAGGCGGGCGTCCACGTCCTGCGGCCGCCGGCTGGCCGCGCTCACATCCCGGCTCACAGACCGGGAGCCTGCAATCGCGTTCGCGGCCGCGGTCGACGCCGGCGAGAGCGACGGCAATCTCGCCGTCGTCCACGGGACGCTCGCGAGGGCACTCGACGTCTCCATGGAGGACGCGGTTCTGCTCGAGTTGCGCGGCTTCGCGGCCGGCATGCTGTCGGCCGCGGTCCGACTCGGCCGCCTGAGCGCACTCGGTGCGCAGGCGCTCCAGCGCCGCCTCGCGCTCGCGCTCGAGGAGGCAGCCGAGGAGGCGTTGGGGCTTCGACTCGACGACGCGCACTCGAGCGCGATCGAGCTCGAGCTGGCTTCGCTGCGCCACCCACGCCGAGAGCCACGCCTCTTCGTGTCATAGCTACGCTGCCATCGTGCCGCCGAAGTCGCCGACCGTCTATCCCGCGCTCTTCTATCGCGACGCAGATGCCGCAATCGCGTTTCTCGAGCGGGCCTTCGGCTTCGAGGAGCTCGTGGTGCACCGCGACGGGTCCGTGGTCGTCCACGCCGAGCTCCGCCTCGGTAACGCCGTCGTCATGCCCAGCACCGCCAAGCCCGAGCAAGGCTGGAAGAGCCCCCTCGACCTTGGCGGGGTCAACCAGAGCGTGTACATCGCGCTCGACGACGTCGACGCACATCACGCCCGGGCGGCCGAGGCCGGCGCCGAGATCGTGCACCCGCTCGCCGATACCGAGTACGGGAGCCGTGAGTACGGGGCGAAGGATCCGGAGGGCCACTTCTGGCACTTCGGCACCTACGTGCCCGGGTCGCCGGACGCCTGACGCTTCGTCGAGTCCGGCTCACCGGTCGCTCATGCGGGGCCGGCCCGGGCAGAATGGCCCTCGTGGACGCCGAGCGGCAGCGGCTCTCGTTCGGTCCCAGCGCCGGGATCTACGACCGTCACCGGCCGGACTACCCGCCGGCGGCGATCGCCTGGCTGCTCGGCGCCGCGCCGCTGCGCGTTCTGGACGTCGGCGCAGGCACCGGGAAGCTCACGCGCGCGCTGCTTGCCGCCGGGTACGAGGTCGCTGCGGTCGAGCCGGACCCGCAGATGCGGGATGCCTTCGCCGAAGCCGCCACGGGCGCCGAGGTGCTCGACGGATCCGCGGAGGCCCTGCCCGTCCCGGACGGCTCCTTCGACGCCGTCGCCGTCGGCCAGGCCTACCACTGGTTCGACGCCTCGCGCGCCCTGCCGGAGATCGCGCGCGTCCTCCGCACGGACGGCGTCCTCGCCGTCGTGTGGAACCGCCGTGACGTGTCCGAGCCCTGGGTCGCCGAGCTCACCCGGATCCTCGTGGGCCCGGACGGGCAACGCGGGGACCCCGAGACCGACCGGGCGATCGCGAGCTTCGGACCGCTCTTCACGCCGCTCGAGCAGACGACGGTCCCGCACGTCCAGCCGCTCGACCTCGAGGGTCTGCTGGGCCTCGTCTCGTCCCGCTCCTACACCGTCGTGCTGCCGCCGGACGAGCGCACCGCCATGCTCGACGAAGTCGAGGAGCTCGGCCGCCGGGTCGCGGCGCAGACGCCCGACGGGCTGCTCCGCATGCCGTACCTGACGATGTGTGTGCGCGCTCGCCGCACCGGCTGAACGCCGCCGGCGCCGTTCGTCAGCGCCGAGGTCGGTGCGGCGCGGGTCAGAATGGCTCCGTGGACCGCGACCGGCGCAGGCTGTCGTTCGGCCCGAGCGCCGACGTGTACGAGCGCTACCGGCCGGGATATCCGGAGGAGGCGATCGCGTGGCTCCTCGGCCCCTCGCCGCTCCATGTCCTCGACGTCGGGGCCGGCACCGGAAAGCTCACGCGCGCTCTGCTCGCGGCCGGCCACGAGGTCGTCGCGGTCGAGCCAGACCAGGGCATGAGGGCGGCTTTCGCGGCCGCGCTACCGGAGACCGAGATCCTCGAAGGCTCAGCCGAGGAGCTCCCGGTCGCCGACAGCTCCTTCGACGCCGCCGCTGCCGGCCAGTCGTTTCACTGGTTCGACGAGTCACGTGCGCTGCCCGAGATCGCGCGCGTCTTGCGGCCCGGCGGGCTGCTCGCCGTGATCTTCAACCTCCGCGACGAATCCGAGCCGTGGGTCGCCGAGCTCGGGGCGATCCTGCGGGGCGAGGACGGCACCGGCAACTCCGGTACGGACGAGGACGTGGTGGACCTCGGGCCGCTGTTCGGGTCGGTCGACCAGGCGGTGGTCCCCCACGAGCAGACGGTGGACGTGCCGGGGCTCGTCGGGCTGGCGGCGACCCGTTCGTATGCGCTCGTCCTCCCGGCCGACGAGCGAGCGACGATGCTCGACGAGATCGAGGCGCTCGCCCACCGTGTTGCCGCAGCCTCGCCCACCGGCGAGTTCCGTCTCCCCTATGTCAGCGTCTGCCGACGAGCACGCCGGCTTCCTGACCTTCGCTAGCCTCCGCCCGTGCTCGCCGAGGCCAGGATCGCGATCGTCGGCGGCGGCGTCGCCGGTTGCAGCCTCGCCTACCACTTGACCCGCCTCGGGGAGACGGACGTCGTGTTGCTCGAGCAGCACGAGCTCACGACCGGCACCACCTGGCACGCGGCCGGTCTGTGCACGCAGTACTCCGGGAGCTACAACCTCGGCACCTTGCTGCGACGCAGCGTCGAGCTCTACCGCTCGCTCGACGTCTCCTACCACGAGACCGGCTCCCTGCGCCTCGCGGCCACGGCCGATCGAGTCGATGAGTTCCGTTACGTCAAAGGCGTCGCCGATCAGGTCGGCGTCCCGTTCGAGATCGTTCCGCCGGAGCGCGCGACCGAGCTGTTTCCGCTGCTCGACCCGGACGGGCTGCTCGCTGTCGCGTACCTGCCGACCGACGGCTGGATCGATCCCGCCACGGTCGCGAACGGGCTCGCCGGGGAAGCGCAGCGGCGTGGGGCGCGGATCCTGCGCAGGACAGCCGTCACCGCCCTGCAGAGGAACGAGCGCGGGTGGCTCCTCGAGACCTCGAGCGGCGCTGTCCGCGCCGGCCACGTGGTGATCGCGACCGGCATGTGGTCGCGCCAGCTCGGCCGGACGCTCGGGCTCGAGCTGCCGATCGTCCCGCTCGAGCACCAGTACGTGCTCACCGAGCCGGTCCCCGGGCTCCCGGCCCGTCCGGCGGAGCTGCCCGTGCTCCGCGATCCCGAGGCTTCGTTCTACGTGCGCCAGGATGGCGAAGGACTGCTTTTCGGCCCGTTCGAGGCCGACCCGCGCGCCTGGGCGCTGGACGGCGTGCCGCGCGGCTGGTCGAGCCGGCTCCTGCGCCCCGACCTGCGCCGCATCACGCAGAACCTGGAAGCGGCCGAGCGACGCGTGCCCGTCCTCGCCGACACGCCGATCTCGAAGACGATCAACGGTCCCGACGGATACACGCCGGACGGGCGGCCCCTCATGGGGCCCGTCCCCGGCCACCGGGACCTCTGGGTGCTGGCCGGCTTCTCGTTCTTCGGCATCGTCTACTCGGGCGGTGCGGGCAGCTACCTGGCCGAGTGGATCCTCGACGGCCAGCCGAGCGACAGCATGTGGGAGCTCGACGTCCGCCGCTTCGGCGAGTACGCGGCCGACACCGGTTACGTCGCGGCCCGAGCCCGCGAGAGCTACGGGCACGAGTACGCCTCGCACTACCCCGAGGAGGAGCGCCCCGCCGGACGGCCGGCGAAGACCGACCCGCTGTACGACCTTCTCGGGACCCGGGGTGCGGTGTTCGGCGCCCGCTTCGGCTGGGAGCGTCCGCTCTGGTTCGCGCGTCACGGCTTGGAGCCGCGCGACGTCTACTCGTTCCGCCGGGGCAACTGGTTCCAGGCTGTCGGCGAGGAGTGCCAAGCCGTGCGGTCGGCGGTCGGCGTGCTCGACCAGACGAGCTTCGCGAAGTACGAGGTCTCCGGCCCGGGCGCCGAGGAATGGCTCGACCGGCTCTGCGCGAACCGCCTGCCGGCCGAGGCGGGACGCATGTGCCTCACGCAGATGTGCACTCCGCGCGGCGGGATCGAGTGCGATGTGACGGTGGCCCGGCTCGACCGCGATCGGTTCTACATCGTGTCCGCGGCGGCCACCCAGGCGCACGACCATGCCTGGCTCGACGGCCGCCTTCCTTCCAATGGCTCGGTCGTGCTCGAGGACGTCACAGCTCGATTCGGCGTGCTCACCCTCGCCGGGCCGCGTTCCCGGGCGCTCCTGGCCGCGTTGACCTCTGCCGACGTGACGCGGGACGCGTTCCCCTTCTTCAGGCTGCGGGAGCTGGAGGTCGCCGGCGTGGCCGTCCGCGCGCTGCGTGTCTCCTACGTCGGGGAGCTCGGCTACGAGCTGCACTGCCCGTTCGAGGTTCTGCGCCGGGTGTATGACGCTCTGCGGGAGGCGGGCGAGCCGCTCGGGCTCGTCGACTTCGGCTACCGCGCGCTCGAGTCGATGCGGCTCGAGAAGTGCTACCGGCTGTGGGGCGCCGACCTCTCCGCCGACTGGACACCTCTGCACGCGGGGCTCGAGCGCTTCGTCGCCTTCGACAAGGGTGACTTCGTCGGGCGTGAGGCGTTGCTCGAGCAGCGCGAGCGAGGCCTCGACCGCGAGCTCGCCTGCCTGGTCGTAGAAAGCGCAGCGCACGACTGCCACGGCTACGAGCCGGTCTACGACGGCGACGGCCCACCGATCGCCTACGTCTCCTCAGGCGGCTACGGACACGTCGTGGAGAAGTCGATCGCGCTCTCGTACCTGCCGGCCGAGCACGCCCGCCCGGGCATGGCGCTGAGCGTCGAGCTGCTCGGCGAGCGCTACCCCGCGCGGGTCGTCGAGCAGCCGCTCTTCGACCCGGCCAACGAGCGGCTGCTGTCGTAGCCACCGCTCACGGCACGAGCCAGATCAGCGTCACCCCGTCTCCGATGGGGAGGAGAACGCAGTGCGTCCGCGGATCGGATGCAACGTGCTCGTTGAATGCCCGCAGCTGGACCGCGATCTCCGACCTATCGGCCGGGTCGGCGACGGAGCCACCCCAGAGGGTGTTGTCCAGGGCGATGACGCCGTGCGGCGAGAGCTTCGGCACGACCGCCTCGTAGTAGCCGAGGTAGCCCGACTTGTCGGCATCGATGAAGACGACATCGAAGGGGCCGTCGAGCTCTGCGACCGTCTCGCCGGCCGGGCCGACGTGTAGCTCGATCCGGTCCCGGAAGGGGCTTGCCTCGAAGTGGCGCCGGGCAAGCACCGCCGCCTCGGGATCGAGCTCGCACGTGATGATCCGCCCGCCCTCGGGCAGCGCAGCTGCCATCGCGAGCGCCGAACGCCCCGTGAACGTGCCGATCTCCAGCACCCGTCGCGCTTGCGAGACATGCACGAGCGCGGCCAGCAACCCTGCCTCGAAAACGCCCGAGAGCATCACGGCGCGTTCGCCGAGCTCGCTCTCGGTCTCCTGCGAGAGACGCTCGATCAGCGGCGTGGGTCGGAGGGAATGCGCTGCCGCGTAGGCAACCGAGCGCTCGTCGGGAACGAGCACCCGGTCTGTGCCTTCGCGGACAGGGAAGGCTCCTCCGGCTTCGGGCATGGTCATGGCCTAAGCCTACGAGCTTGGGCGCTGGTGCGGCCCGACGCGTCCTCGGCGACGCCTGCGGCAGACGACGCGCTTGACACGGCCTCGGAAGCTTCGGAAGAATCGATGCGAGCCGAGCAACCTTAGGAGGGCTCCGCATGCCGAATCCACCGTACGTGCGCGACGGGTCGTGGGCTCTTGTCCCCGGGCGCACGGTGCACGTGGTCATCGACGAGCAGAACGACTTCCTGCATCCCGAGGGCTGGTATGGGCAGAAGGACATCGACATCTCGCACATGCAGCGAGTCGTCGAGCCGACGAAGCTGCTGAACGACGAGTGCCGCCGGCGCGGCGTGCCGATCGTGTGGACGCGGCATGGGACGAAGGGCGTCGAGGACGGCGGCCCGTTCATGGAGATTCGCGCCATCCTGCGCGAAGGGGGCCTGCGCCACGGAACCTGGGGCTACGAGATCCTCGAGGAGCTCGGGCCGCGGGCGGAGGACTGGTACGTCGAGAAGACCCGCCTCTCGGCGTTCTTCCAGACGAACCTCGAGCTCGTCCTCCGCAGCCTCGAGGCGGAGACGGTGCTGCTGAGCGGCGTGCTGACGAACCAGTGTGTCGGAGCGACGTGCAAGGACGCGCTATTCCGAGACTTCAAGCCCGTGGTCGTCGAGGAGTGTGTCGGTACGACGACTCCCCCATCTCCACGGGCCTGCGATCGAGATGATCTCGGTCGGCTGGGGCCAGGTAAACACGCTCGAGCAGACCCTCACGGAGCTGCGGGCGTTCCCCGCCGTCATCGCGCAGGTCTGACGGCTCGCGATGACGACGATCGGCGCCCAGTTCCTCGAGCAGGATTTCGAGGAGTGCATCGCCTCGGTCAGGGCGGCCGAAGAAGCAGGCTACAGCCACGCCTGGTTCATCGACTCGCAGATCCTGTGGCAGGACTGCGTCGTCTACATGACCCATGCGTTGGCGGCGACGGCGCGAATCGTGGTTGGGACGGCGGTGACGAACCCGTACACCCGCCACGTGACGGCGACCGCGAGCGCGTTCGCGACGCTGGCTGAGCTCCATCCCGGCCGGCTCGAGCTCGGCATCGGACGGGGCGACTCCGCGTTGCGAACGATGGGACTGAACCCGGTGAAGACGTCTCTCCTGCGAGAGGTCGTGCCGCTCCTGCACGATCTGATGGCGGGACGCCACGTGTCGATCAACGGGGCAGACGTCCACCTGCGCTGGGTCAAGGAGGGGCCGCGAGTGCCGATCATGATGTCGGCTACCGGCCCGAGAAACCTCCGCAACGCCGGCGCGCTGGCGGACCGCGTGATGCTCTACGTCGGCGTCAACCCGACGTCGGTGCGCTGGGCGATGGATCACGTGCGTGCCGGCGCGGCGGACGCGGGTCGTGACCCCGCCGGAATTCGCTTCTCCGTCCTCACCGCCATGTGGGTCGGCGACGATCAGGAGGAGGCGTGGGCGAAGTGCCGCTGGGCCCCGGCCGCCTGCGCGAACCACATCGCGGGACACCATGAAGCGCAATCCCGAGCACGGGATGCCGGACACGATGACCCGGCTCGTGCAGGCGCGCGACGACTACGACTACTACGCCGGCCACCTCGATTCCGCGGCCGAGCACACCGAGTACCTCGGCGGCGACCTCGTCGACGATTTCGCCCTGGCCGGCGCGCCTGACAAGGTGCGCGCCAGAGCGACGGAGCTCGCAGAGCTCGGCGTCGACGAGATCTCGTGCGCCTACCTGAACGGCGCCTTCGACCAGATGACCCTGGTCGGGCGAGAAATCATCCCGGCACTCGCGGAAGCACGCGCCTGAGCGGCTCTCCACCGACGTCGGCCCGGCCGACGATCGCCACAGCCCGCGGGGCCACCCCGGTCCTCCACCCGATGTTCATCGTATCGCGAAAAACCGCGTGCATTGCGCGCGCACCGTGACGGAAGACGCGCCAAACTGCGCCGGAACGGTCACCGGGGCGGCCCGCTTCGCCCCGAACGCACCCGGAGCACACACCCTGAGAGCAGAGCGGAGGAGTCCATGAAGCGAATCGGCGTCGACGTCGGGGGCACGTTCACCGACCTGATCCTCGTCGACGAGGAGTCGGGCCGGATCACGGTCGACAAGGTCCCGTCGACGCCGGACGACCCGGCTCGCGGCACCGGCGAGGGCATCCGGGAGCTCTGCTCGAAGGCAGGCGTCGGTCTCGCCGAGGTCGACAACCTGCTCCACGGCACGACGGTCGCGACGAACATCGCGCTCACGCACAGCGGCGCCGAGGTCGGGCTCATCACCACCGAGGGGATGCGCGACATCCTCCACATCGCCCGCCACAAGAAGCCGTTCAACTTCTCGCTCCAGCAGGAGCTGCCCTGGCAGTCGCGGCCGCTCGTCAAGCGCCGGCACCGCCTCACAGTCAATGAGCGTGTCATCGTCCCCGACGGCGAGGTCCTCGTCGCGCTCGACGAGGGCGAGGTGAGGCAGCGGGTGCGCCAGCTCAGGGACGCCGGCGTCGAGGCGGTGTCCGTCTGCCTCATCCACTCGTACCTCAACCCGGATCACGAGCGGCGCGTCAAGGAGATCGTGCTCGAGGAGTTTCCCGAGGCCTACCTGTCGGTCTCGCACGAGGTGCTGCCCCTCTACCGCGAGTTCGAGCGCTTCTCGACCGTATGCCTGAACGCCTACGTCGGCCCGAAGGTGTCCCGCTACGTCGCCCGGTTCGACGAGTCGATGCGGGAGGAGGGCTTCCGCCACGACGTGCAGATGATGCAGTCGTCGGGCGGCATGGCGACCGTCGAATCGGCGACGCAGCGACCGGTGAACCTGCTCATGTCGGGCCCGGTAGCCGGCCTGATCGGCGGCATCTGGGCCGGCAGGCTAGCCGGCTTCGACAACGTGGTCACGCTGGACATCGGCGGTACGTCGGCGGACATCGGCGTTGCCGCGGGCGGTCAGCTGCGGATGCGCCACCTCCTCGACACGAAGATCGGCGACTACCAGGCGATGGTGCCGATGGTCGACATCGACACGATCGGCGCCGGCGGCGGCTCGATCGCGCACGTCGATCCCGGCGGCGTCTTCCGCGTGGGCCCGCAGTCGGCAGGCGCCGATCCGGGCCCTGCCTGTTACGGGTACGGCGGCACCCAGCCGACAGCCACGGACGCGCAGCTCCTGCTCGGACGCCTGCGCCCGGATCGAGGCCTGCTCGGCGGCGGCATGAAACTCGAACGTCGCGCTCGCCGAGCAGGCGGTGCAGACCGTCGCGACCCAGCTCGGCATGTCCGTCGAGGATGCAGCGCTCGGCGCTCTGCAAGTGCAGAAGTACGGCATGACCCAGGCGATCGAGCTGAACTCGGTGCGCCGCGGCTACGACCCGCGCGAGTTCACGCTCGTCGCCGCGGGAGGTGGCGGCCCGATGTTCGCGTGCGACATCGCGCTCGAGCTCGACATCGCCCGCGTGCTCGTGCCTCCGTACCCGGGCATCGTCGCTGCGACCGGCCTGCTCGCGACCGACCTGCAGCACGAGTTCGTCGCGACCGAGAGGCACCCGTTGAAGACGCTCGACCAGACGCGACTCGCAGGCCCGCTTCGCCGAGCTCGGCCGGCAGGCCGTCGACCAGCTCGAGGCGGACGGCGTGCCCGACGATCGCCGACTCGTCCGCCGGCTCGCCGACTGCCGCTACGCCGGCCAGGGCTACGAGGTCCGCACGGAGGTGCCCTCGGGAGATGTCGACCGACGGCTGGGTCGAGGAGCTGAAGGAGCGCTTCCACGTGGCCCACAACGCCGAGTACGGCCATCGCTTCGACGCGCCGATCGAGATCATCAACATCCGCGCGGTCGCAATCGGTCGCGTGGACGAGTTGCAGCCGTCACAGCTCGAGACCGGCGACGGCGACCCGTCGCGGGCGAAAACGCTCGACCAGGACGTCGTCTTCGACGTCGACGGCAAGGCCGAGCGCCACGCGACGCCGTTCTACGAGCGGGAGCACTTGAGAGCCGGCGACCGGATCGCCGGTCCGGCGATCGTCGAGCAGTACGACACGACGACGGTGATCCCGCCCGGCCTCGAGGCCGAGATCGACCGCCACGGGAACATCGTCATCGACTGCACGACCCGCCAGCGCGCCGAGACGGCCCGTGGCGCCGCGCTTGCGACCCCGATCCTCATGCGCGTCATCGGTGGCGCCTTCTCCGCGATCGCGAAGGAGATGGCGGGCGTGCTCTACCGGATGTCCTACTCGTCGATCATCCGCGAGTCAGAGGATCTCGGCGCCGGCATCTTCGACCGGGACGGCAACGAGCTGGCCGAGTCGGACTCGACTCCGATGTTCATGGGCGCGATGCCGAAGATCGTCAAGAACGTCATCGCGATCCTCGGCGAAGACATCCACGACGGCGACGTGATCCTGCACAACGACCCCTACGGCGGCGCCACGCACTCCCCGGACGTCGCGATCGTGATCCCGATCTTCTTCGACGGCGAGCTCGTCGGCTTCTCGGGCGCGTCGGCGCACGTGCTCGACATCGGGGGCGCCTACCCGGGGCTCGCGATCGACCTCGTCGACAACTGGTCGGAGGGGAACATCTACCGCGCCGTCAAGCTGCAGGAGCAGGGTGTCTGGCAGGCCGGCCTCTGGAAGCACATCCTCGAGAACGTCCGCACGGCGAGCTTCAACAACGGAGACATCCGGGCGATGATCGCGGCCTGTGAGCTGGCGAAGCGCCGCTACGTCGAGCTCCTCGCCCGCTACGGCGAGGAGACCGTGCTCGGCGTCGCGCGCGCCTGGCTCGAGTACTCGGAGCGCATGCTGCGCCAGGAGATCGCGAAGGTGCCCGATGGGCGCTACGAGACAGACGTCGGCTGGCTCGACGACGACGGCGTCAACCGCGGCAAGCGGCTACCCGTGAAGATCGCCGTAGAGATCGCCGGCGACGAGATCACGTACGACCTCACGGGCTCGAGCGACGAGGTCCCGACCGGCTACAACTGCCCGTACGAGGGCACGACGGTCTCGGCGATGACGTTCATCACGCGCATGATCTTCCTCGACGAGGCGACCTACCCCGTGTTCGTGCCGCAGAACGAGGGCATGCTGGCGCCGGTCCACGTCGTGGCGCCGAAGGGCTCGATCTTCAATCCGAACTACCCGCGGGCATGCTTCGCCCGCTTCTGTCAGGTTCAGCGCGCGGTCGACCTCGCGCTGCGAGCGCTCGCGCCGGTGCTGCCGGACAAGATCACGGCCGGGAACTCGGCGCACCTGCACTTCATCTCGTACTCCGGCTTCATCGAGGAGGAGGGCGAGTACTGGGTCTACCTCGAGGTCGACGAGGGCAGCTACGGCGGCAGGCCGGGGCGCGATGGCCTGGACTCGGTCGACTGCCTGATCGCGAACACGCGCAACAACCCGATCGAGGAGCTCGAATGGCGCTTCCCGATGCGCACCGAGCGCTACGAGCTGCGCGGCGACCCCTGCGCGGCCGGGAAGTGGCGCGGCGGCATCGGCATGGTGCGTGTGAACCGCTTCCTCGAGGACACGATCGTCACGTGCGAGGGCGACCGCGTTGACGCCGACCCGCCGTGGGGCATCTTCGGCGGGCACGACGGCATCCTCGCCTACGGCAAGGTCACGCTCCCGGACGGCACCGAGGAGTACTGGCCCTCGAAGTTCACCGGGAAGACGCTGCCGGCCGGCTCCACGATCGAGATCTGCGTGCCGAACTCGGGCGGCTACGGCGACCCGCTCGAGCGCGATCCGGCGATGGTGCTATCCGACGTCCTCGACGGCTTCACCACCGTCGAGCTGGCCGAGCGTGACTACGGCGTCATGATCGACGCGGAGACGATGACGCTGGCCGCGGACGCCACGGCAGAGCTCCGCGAGGAACGGGGATCCGTCAAGGCGTAGGGGCCGGACCTCATCCGGGCTTCCGTGCGCCGGCGCTAGCTGCGGGGCGGGATGTTCTGGTTCAGGTGGAAGAGGTTCTGCGGGTCGTACTTCGTCTTCAGGTCGACGAGCCTGTCGTAGTTCTGCCCGTACGCCGCTCTGACCGGATCCTGCCCGGGCTCGTCGTCGCCGAGGTAGTTGACGTAGCGCAACCCCGACATCGCCGGTTGCGCGGCGTCGTAGGTGGCTCGTGTCCAGGCGATATTGTCGTCGGTCGCCGCGGGATCCGTCCAGACCGAGGCGATGTTGAGGTTGATGCCCTGCGCACGGTGAGGAACGGCCGTGGCGTCCACCGGAACGCGCGACACCTGGCCCTGGAATGGCTCGAGCACGATCGCGGACATCGGCGACGGGCATGCGGCGTACTGCGCCACGATCGTGTCGATGACATCGTCGCTGAGCTCGGAGAGAAACCCGGCCTTCCAGTAGTTCAGCGCACCTTTCGGGAAGCCGCCGTCGAGGAGCGAGTTGAGGACCGTGTACGGCATGGGCCCCACCTGGATGTCGAGGGGCGGGCCGAATTCGAGCCACGGCGCCATGTCACGCTCCGCCTGCTCGGCTGATCCCACGTGCCCGATGAGGAACGCCGCGAGCTTGGCGGCGCCGTCAGGAGAGTGCACGAGCACCGGGAAGACGACCAGATCGTCTGGCAGGTTCGGGATGTGATCCCGGGCGAAGCGCAGCACATCGCCCGCCGCCTCGAACGGGTGCGCGATCAGGCCGCCCGTCACGATCGGCCCGACGGGCTGGAGGCGGTATTCGAACCAGGTGACGACGCCGAAATTGCCACCGCCGCCGCGCAGGCCCCAGAAAAGGTCGGCATGCTCGCTATCGCTCGCCGTGAGCACGCTGCCGTCGGCCGTGACCACCTCCGCCGAGATCAGGTTGTCGACGGCGAGACCGGTCTTGCTCATCGTCCAGCCGAAGCCACCGCCGAGGGTCAGGCCGGCGATCCCGGTCGTCGAGACGACGCCTCCCGTAACGGCGAGCCCGTGCACCTGGGTCTCCCGGTTCAGCTCCGCCCAGGTCACGCCACCTTGCGCGCGAACTGTGCTCGCTGCCGGGTCGACGTGGATGCCCTTCATGAGCGACAGGTCGACCATGACGCCGCCGTCGGTGACCGCCTTGCCGGCGACGTTGTGTCCGCCTCCACGGACCGAGAGCTCCAGCCCTTGATCGCGCGCCACGTTGACGGCGGCCACGACGTCGGCCGTTCCGAGGCAGCGGGCGATGATCGCCGGGCGCTTGTCGATGAGCCCGTTGTGGATCCGGCGCGCCTCGTCGTAGCCGGCGTCCGCCGACCCTAGCACCTGTCCGGAGAAACCCTCCAGCCCGGCGACGAGATCCTCCTGAACCGTTGCCACCACCACACCTCCTGCCGCTGCCGCCAACGAGAAGCCGAAGTCTACGTTCGGTGGTAGCCTCGCGCCATGAGCGAACACGACGACATACAGGCTGCTCTCGAGCGCATCTTCTCGGCCGACTCCTCGATCTACCAGCAGCGTGGCTTCCAGCGCCGCGTCGGCTTCGGCGAGCACCCGGCGCTCATCCACATCGACCTCGCGAACGCCTGGACGCGGCCTGGTAACGCGTTCAGCTGCGACGGGATGGACGCGATCATCCCTGCCGTCCAGCGCCTCAACTCGGCAGCACGACCCAAGGGGATCCCGATCGTCTACACGACGACGGCTTTCAACGTCACCGAGGGCCCGAACAGCGACATGGGCATCTGGCACCACAAGATCCCCGTCGAGGTACTGCAGCTCGGCACCGACGCGGTCGCGATCGACGAGCGCATCGCGCCCGACCCGGGCGAGCAGGTGATCGTGAAGAAGCGCGCGAGCGCCTTCCACGGCACCTACCTCGCCGGCTACCTCCGAGCGCACGCCGTCGACACCGTGATCATCACCGGCGTCACGATGGCCGGCTGCGTCCGCCACACGACCGAGGACGCGATCGCGGAGGGCTTCCGCCCGATCGTCGTCCGCGAGGCCGTGGGCGATCGCGTGCCCGGCGTCACCGAGTGGAATCTCTTCGACATCGACGCCAAGTTCGGCGACGTCGAGCCGCTCGAGCGGGTGGTCGAGTACCTGGACGCGTTGCCCGCCAGCACGGCCGCCGAGGCCGGCGCACAGAAGGTGTAGGGGCCGGATCTCATCCGCCCCGTTCGCCATGGTCGAACGTGACCGCGGCGCCTCGCTTGGCGGTCCAGGCCGCGATCACGAGGCCACGGTCGTTCGCCGCGACAGCCGGCCTGTCCCACGCACCACGTGCGGCGAACGACACGGGCGCGGCCGGCGCTTCGTCGTCCCACCCGAGCCACGCAAGCCGGATCGTCGCGCCGCCGTGCACATCCTCGCGCCACGTGACCAGCGCGGAGTCTCGAACGAGCAGCACGGCAGGATTCGAAGCAGGCTCGCATGGATAGTCCGATCTCACCAGCGCAAGCCGCCTCGGAGCCTGCCACACACCCGCGTTTGCGAGCCTCACGACCGCCTCGATGACCTGTGGCCGCTCGCACGACGACTCATCGCTGGCGATACCCCCACGCCAGGCGACAACGGCGCGACCCTGATCGTCGACGTCGAGGCCGATACCACCCATCTCGTACGGCGGGTCCACCTCGACATCGGGCCCCGAAAGCTGGACCGAGTCCGGCGTTCCGGCTTGTACGCGTCCCCCGTCATCCACCCAGACGACTGTGGGTGTTCCGGTGTGATCGATTCCGAGCCTTCTGGCATCGCCACCCGTGAGGGTGTAGATATCGACGGACGGCTCGATTTCCGTCCTCGCCCACGCAGCCTCGCTCGTCCTGCGGGTCGCGAGTTCGAGCGGGTCGCAGCCGTACACAGAGCTGTGGTCCATCCAGCACGCGTCCCATGCCAGCGCCGCATCGCCAGCGGCGTTCACTGCCACCGCAGCTACGTCGCCGCGATTCTTCGTCGCGAGCCGGACGACGCGCAGCCAGCGTCCGGTACGGACGTCCACCCGCCGAACGAGGACCGCGCTCTCGTCCGGGACGATCTCGCGCGAGTCGCTCCAGCCCCACGCGACGGTCGCAACCCCGTCAGCCGAGATTCCGACCTCGGGCTGCTCGTGCGCTCTTCCGATCGCGACCGCGCGGCGCGTTTCACCGTCGACCGAACCCGTGACCGCGTAGGCCGTCCGCCCATGTAGGCCAAGCCAAGCGACCACGAACGCGCCGTTGGGCGCTACGGCAAGCGACAGTTCCGAGTACCGGCGAGCCCGCCTCATCCGGGTCGGAGCCGTCCACTTGCCGGTCTCGAGCGAACGGACCGCGAGGTGCACCGCCTGGCGGCGGCCCAGCCATGCGGCGACGACGTTCCCGGCCGCGTCGACTCCGATCTCCAGAGCGGACGCGCCCTTCGAGCCCCGGATCGTCTCCGGCCTCGACCAACCACCGGACTCGGGTTCTGCCTGGTTCGACGCGGCAGTAGGTTTAGGGTCCACGATCGCCGGCGCATCCCCGGCCACAAGGCTGGCCGGCTCAGAGGCCGCCCCGGGCGGGAGGAGGCCGATTTCCGTGCCGCGATCGGTGCCGCAAGCGACAAGACCCGCTAGGACCGCGAATACGACGACCAGCGTCCAGACACTCTTCACGACTGCTCCCATCCGATGCTCCACGACGCCCGGAGCATGCGACCACGCGCTTGCAACCGGCCTGCCGCCCGCTGACGGCGTCCGCGGCCGCTGCCGAGACGTCGGCCCAGAAGGTGTAGGGGCCGGATCCCATCCGGCCCCATCCACGGTCGACGACCGCAGTCGCCTCGACAGCCGACCGCTTACGACGCCACGGCCGACGGGACGAACTCCGGCAACACCTGCTCGTGGATGAGCCGGAGCTGCCCGGCCTGATCCGGCACACCCTCGATCCTTCGTCTCGACCACGCCTCCACGAGGAACGGGTCGACGGGGCAACAGATCAGATGGTTCGCGCCGCCGCGAACCACACGGTTGCGGACGTGCTCGATCCATTCGTCCGGTGAGCCGGCGAGCGAGAGCTTGTCCGCCAGCTCGAGCGGCGTGAGCTCGATCGCGCGCTCGATCTCGCCGGCCTCGGCAGCAGCAATGATCGGCTGCAACTCGTCGAGGTCGATGCCGTGCCGCTCGAGATGCTCGCGAGGGAGCGCCGCGACGTAGAAAGCCACGACCGAGCGTGCGGCCTCACGCGCCGCCCGCGAGTCCTGCGCGATCGCGGTGAACATCCAGGTGCCGATGTCGAGCTCGGACGGGTCGCGGCCGGCCCGCTCGGCGCCAGCCTCGACGTGCTCGGTTGCGTAGGCGATCGTCTCGTGGGAGCACCCGCAGCCCTGATGCATGCCGTCGGCGATCTCGCCGGCCAGCTCGAACGACCCAGGGCCCCGAATCGCGCCAATCTTGAGCGGCACGCGCTCCTGGACAGGTCTTGCCGCCGTGAACAGCCCCGAGTAGCGGTAGAACTCGCCCTCGAAGTCGATCCTGCCCTCGTCGAGCATCGTGCGGAGCACGTGATGTGCCTCGCGCAGGCGGCGAAGCCCTCCGCTCGACTTCCAGTCGACGCCGTACTGGCCGAGCATGGCGATGTTTCCGATGGCGAACACCGCCTCCGCGCGCCCGTCGGAGAGCTCGTCGAGCGTCGCGATCGTCTGCGCGAGAATCGTCGGGTCCTTGAGGATGACGTGAGTCGCGCATGGAGAAAGGCGGATCCGACGCGTTTGCCGGGCGGCGACCGCGGCGATCAGCCAGGCGTCCTTGTGGTAGGTCTCGTCCGGGAAGTAGGCGCCGTGAAACCCGAGTTCCTCGGCGAGCACGATCGTGTCGACGATCTGCGCCGCCGGGTGTACGGGAAGGGGTGCGTAGCTGAACCTCATCTCTGCCTCCTCACAGTCGCTAAAGCGGCCGGATGTTCTGGTTGAGGTGGAAGACGTTGTCCGGGTCGTACTTGGTCTTCACGTCGACGAGCCGGTCGTAGTTCGGGCCGTACGCGGCCCGGATCGGATCGTCGCCCGTCTCGTCGTCGCCGAGGTAGTTGACGTAGCGAAGTCCCGACAGGAATGGCCGCATCGCGTCGTATGTCTCGCGCGTCCAAGCGACGTGCTCGTCGGTTCGCTCCGGCTCCCGCCACGTCCCGTAGATGCCGAGGTTGAACCCCTGTCGGCGGTGCGGCACTGCCGTGGCGTCGACCGGGACGCGTGTCGCCTCCCCGTGGACGTCCTCGAGCACGATCAGCGACATCGGCGGCGGACAGAACGCGAACCGCTCGACGAGCGTGTCGATCGCGCCGTCAGAGAGCTCGGAGAGGAAGCTCGACTTCCAGTAGTACAGCGCGCCTCTCGGGCATGCATCGTCGATCAGCGTGTTGAGCGTCGAGTAGGCGATCGGGCCGACGAACACGGCGAGCGGATCTCCGTAGCTGACGAGGGGTGCGAGATCCTTCTCCGCCTGCTCGTGGCTGCCGACGTGCCCCACCATCACGCCGGCGAGCTTCGTACCCAGGCCGTCGGGCGAGTGAACGAGGGCCGGGTAGCCGATGAGCTCGTCGGGAAATGTCGGGCATATGTCACGGTAGAAGCGAAGGACATCGCCGGCCGCTTCGAACGGGTAGACGATCGTGCCGCCGATCACCGTCGGGCCGATCGGATGGAGGCGGTACTCGAACGAGGTCACGACGCCGAAGTTGCCGCCTCCGCCGCGCAGAGCCCAGAAGAGATCGGCGTGCTCCTCCTCGCTAGCCGTCAGCACGGCGCCGTCCGCGGTCACGAGCTCCACGGAGAGGAGGTTGTCGACGGTGAGGCCATGCTTTGCCATGAGGAACCCGAACCCTCCACCGAGGGTCAGGCCCGCGATCCCGGTCGTTGAGATCGCGCCTCCGGTGACGGCGAGCCCGTGGAGCTGCGTCTCCCGGTTGAGCTCTGCCCACGTCACACCGCCTTGCGCCCGCACGGTGCGGGCCGCGGGATCGACATGGATCCCCTTCATCGGCGCGAGGTCGATCATCAGACCTCCGTCGGTGACCGCCTTACCGGCGACGTTGTGGCCGCCGCCGCGAATCGACACCTCGCGGCCGCTCTGACGAGCCGCGCCCAGGGCCGTCACGACATCGGCGGTCCCGCCGCAGCGCGCGATGACGGCTGGACGCCGGTCGATCATCCCGTTCTGGATCTGGCGGGCCTCGTCGTACCCGTCGTCGGCCGGCCGCAGAAGCTGGCCGGAGAACCCTTCCAGCCCTGTGAGAACATCCTCCTGGAGCTGCCATGATCGAACCTCCTCGCCTCGAAGATCACGGTCGTGCAACGGCCTGGGGGCGGAGCCAAGACCCGCCCCCAGGCGGGGAGGGGCGCTGAGTGGTACGAGCCGAGCTTTAGCCGAGCCGCCCCTCAGGGGTCAGCCAGCGCAGGACGCGCTTCGGGTGTTCGTCTGCGGATACCGGTGCGCGGAACGTCAAGCTGCTGTCGTCAACGTCCAGGCAGACGACGTAGAGCGTGACCGGGACGCTAATTCGTCGTGCTCGCGTTGGCCAGGAACAACCGCCAAGTGGCGGCGTCGAGGGGATGCGTGTCGAGCGCGAGAACGAGCGTCGCCGCCGTGTAGGAATAGCCGCCGGAGATCGCCGCCTGACCAGAGTCGCAGGCGATCGTGAAGTAGCCTCCCTGGTTTGGTGCGAGCGTCAGCGCGGCGGTCTTCGTCGTAGCGGTCGCAGGCCCCGGCATCGCGGCAACCTGACTTAGGCTCTTCTTCTCCAGCTTCTTGGCGTTGTCGGCGCTGAGGGCGCGTTTCGCCAACGGCACGATCGCCACCGTCGCTGCCGTGCCGATGCCGCCGAGCGCGAAGAAAAGCGCGATCAGGGCCACGGCCATGCTCGGTGTGAGTCTCCGCTTCACTTGGTCTTCCTCCATTCGCTGAACGACATTTCGGTTTCGGTGGTCGTCACGACGAAGTGACGGCGTACCTGCGGACGGCTCTGCATGCCTCCAGCTACCTCCTGACCCGCGTCCTCACCTGGACGCGGTTGTCGGCCGGGTCGGCGTCTGCCTGCTCGGCTTTGACCGACGCGGTGTTCGTCAGCCGGCCGGGTCGCATCGGCGCCTTCACGACGACGGTCACGGTCGCCGAGGCGCCGCTCGCGAGCTCACCCACGTCGCATGTGACCCTCCTGGCCGCGCGCGAACAGCTTCCCTGCGTCGCCTTGGCCGAGACGAAGGTCGTTCCGGCAGGAAGCGTGTCCACCACGCTCACGCCGGTCGCGGCGCCCGGTCCCTCGTTGCTGGCGGTGATCGTGTACTTGAGCCGTTTCCCCGGCCTCACCGGGTCCGGCGTGTCCGCCGCGCGCAAGGAGAGGTCGATCGCGGCCGGCTCGTAGGTGATCTCGAGCTCCCAACAGCGGATCGCCCCGGGGCTCGACGGCTGGACGTCGATGAAGAACAGGCCCCAGGTGCCGTTCATGGCCGTCCCGTCGAACGCGGACAGCGGGTTCTCGGGGCGATAGCTTCCGGTGAAGGGAGGGGTGGCTCCCGCGAGCGGGGTCGCCGCCTCGTCGTCGACGACGCCGAGCGTTCCGCCGCAGTCGGACGCACCGCTTCCGTACTCTGCGAGGACGCTCGAGATCCAGATCGAATCCTCCACGCCCGGCGCACCGAGGCTGAAGCCGTGGACCGGCGCCAGCGGCGACGCGTCGGTCACGTGGTTCATCCGCAGCCGCAGGTTGACGTCGAGAACGGTCCCGAGGTCGGCGACTGGAAGCTCGACGCTCGTGAGCCCTAGGGTCACGTATCCGGGCCGCGCCGGGTCCAGCGCTGCGTCCGCCATCGGGACGTTGAGATTGCCGCTGCTGTAGACCTTCGTTACCGGCTGCGCCTGCGCGGGTGCGGCGAGCGCGCCCGCCAGGCCGGCCACGAGAATCGCGACGACTGCGATGCTCCTGAGAGACGGCATGGCTGCTCCTTTCGCGTGACACCGGACCTCGCGGGCCCATGCGCAGGGACGCTCTCTCACCTCTGCCTCAGAACCGCATGCAGTCGCCGTCGGGATCGAAGATCGCGCTGCACACGCGCTCGTAGAAGCGCCTGAGCACGTGACCGCCGCTGACGATCCGGGACTCCGCGCGCTCGCCGTCGGACTCGAGCCGGCCGCTGGGCGCCGCCTCCGGTGCTGGAAACGAAATGGCCATTGCCTCTGCCTCCCCTGGTAGGTGCTCCTGCCTCATGCGTCCACACGGTGCAAGCCGGTGCTTGCCATGCGCTTGCAACTGGCTTGCAGACGCTTTCAGCCTGTAAGCCACGCTCGTACCTCCTCTCTGCATGCCACGACGCTACGCCGGCCGACCCGGCGAGACATCGGGGAAATCCCTACGCCGAAGCCCTGGACCGCGCGGGCGGTGTTGTGGCGGGGGAGACCGAGCGTTACCTTTGCCACATGCTCGTGGGGCGCGGCCCTGAGTGTGCGCACGTCGCGACGCAGCTCGTCCGGCTTCCCGCCGAGCAAGGAGCGGAGGAACCGGCAGCACGAGCCGGCGTTGGCACCTGACGGCTTGGAGCAGACATCAGCCGAGCTCCCTTTCGGGAGCTCGCCACGTCAGTGCAAGTTCGAGCTCAGGTGGTCGATCGACGCGCCCGGACCGAACACCGGCGCGAGCGCGACCAAGTCGGTTCCGATCGGCGAGATCGTGGTCGCAATCGCCGGTTGCGGAGAGACCCGACGCGTTCGGCGCGACCGAAAGCGCAGCCGCACGAGCCGAAAGCGCTGGGGCTGACGATCGACAGCGGTCTCGGGTGCTGGAAAGGAGGTAGCCATTGCCTTTCCCTCCGTGTTGTGGGTTGCGGTCATATCGACACCTTGCGTCCCGGCGCTTTCCGTGCGCTTCCATCCGACTTGCAGCCGCTTTCAGTTCGTGTCTGGCCGCTCGTGGTCATCGCTCTCCTCCGTCGCAGCGATACAAGGCCGTCTCGACGGTACGCCGGCCGCTCTGAGCCGACATCGGGGGAATCCCTACCCCGTCCCCCTCGATCTACGGCTGGAGGCCGGGCTGCTCCGCTTCCGCCACCCGCTCGTTCGCTCGGCGTCTACCGCGCCGCCGCGGCTGACGAGCAGCGGGCCGCGCATCTCGCGCTCGCGGAGGAATCACCGAGGAGGGAGAGGACGAGCGCCGCGCCTGGCACCTGGCCGCGGCGGCGCTGACGCCCAACGAGCCGATCGCCGCCGAGCTCGATCAGGTCGCGCAGCGCGCTCGCGAGCGCAGCGGCTACGCCGCCGCCGCGGCCGCGTTCGACTGCTCGGCGCGCCTGACTCCCGACCAGACCGACGAGTCCTCCGGCTCTACGCCGCTGTGGAGGCGGCCTGGAAGGCGGGCTATGCAGCGCGGGCGAGCCGGCTTCTCGAAGAGGCGCTGACCGGCTGCGAAAACCCGCGGGTACGAGCGAACATCCAGCACCTGCGCGGCCACGATGCCTCCTACGCGGTGGATCTCCTCCGGAAGCGCACCGGCTCTTGGTCGAGGAGGCGGAAGCCGTGCTCGACATCGACGTCGAGAAGGCGGCGTTCATGCTGGCCGAGGCTACCGAGGCGAGCATCTTCGTGGGCGACTTCCTTCAGGCCGCCGAGACCGGTGCCCGCGCCGCCGCGCTGGCACCGCCCGGTTCCGCTGCGCGAGCATACGCCGACGGAGTACGGGGGACGATCGGTGAACACCGGACGCGGCGATGAGGGCCGGAGCCTGTTGCGCCGCTTCGTCGAGACGACCGAGTCGGACGACCGGCTCCGCGTTGACCTGTTTATGGTCTGCATGGCGCTCAACGGACGGCGTGGCGGGACGAGCTCTTTGAGGCGCTCGAAGCCGCCGAGCGCGCGGTGCATCTCATTCGTGGGAAGAGCGCCGTAAGGCGACCGCGGGTACGCGCTCGACTACCTCGCCTGCTTCCAGCTGGCCACGGGTCGCTGGTCGGAGGGTTATGCGACCGCGCTCGAGGCAGTGCGCGTGACCCAGACGGAGGCCGCGATCGGGCGTGTGGAGCAGGCTCTCGCAGCGGCGCGCGAGGGAGCCGAGCTCGCAGCAGAGACAGGCAGCCTGAACGAGTGGCCTACGTATGCGCTCGGCTTCATCTACCTCAGCGCCGGCGACCCAGCTGAGGCCGTCCAGGCGCTCGAGCCGGTCGTGCGCCTGGAGATGACCCACGCGCAGCATTTGCCCGGTGATGGCGCCCTTCGATCTCGTCGAAGCGTACCTCCGCTCGGGCGAACCGACGCGAGCTGCCGATGCCTTGGCGCGGATCGAAGGGGGCTATGCGAGCCGCCCGTGGGAGCTCGCTGCCATCTCGCCCAGCCACGGACTACTCGACAGCGAGCCGGCGTGCTTCGAGGCGCTCCGCGCCGCCTCGGCTGCCTTCGCTGACCTCTCGATGCCGTTCGAGCGGGCGGCGTTGGCCACAGCCCCGAAGAACAGGAATCTGTCGCCGTGAGCCGTGGCCAGGAGACTGGGGGTCGTGGGGGCGGGGCAGATCACCCGCCCCCACGCGGGGAGGGGCTTCAGCCTCTCTGCGACCACCCGAGCCTCGTCAGGTGGTCTCCTGCCGCCGCTCGCCGCACCGGGCCCAGGACGCGCGCCGGTTCCGGCGGGGTGGACGCGCAGCTTCCCGACCACGTCATCATCAGGCTGTAGTCGACGCCGGGCACGAGCCCGTTCGTGTCGGGCACGAAGTCGAGCCCGGTCGTCATGAAGAACTGCGGGGTGCTGCCGACACCGTAGACGTAGCCCTCGGGCACCCCGTTGAACACGCCGCCGTACTGGGCCAGCGGGAACACGGGCCCGAGGCAGTCGGTGGTCGACTCGACCGCAGCCAGACGCGACTGTGCCGTGTCGAGCTCGGTTCGAAGCGTCCTCACCTGCTTCTCGAGCGCGGTGACCCGCTTGGTCAGCGTCTTCACCGGATCGGCCGCCATCGCCGGCGAGGCGAGACAGGCCGCGGCCAGGATGGCCACTATGAGTATGGACAGCTTGCGCATGACTCCTCCTTTCCTTGGTATGGCGCGCAAGTGCGTTACCTCAGCCGTAGGGGCGCGCAGCTCGGATCGCCCTCGTTGCCGGATTCGTCCGCGGACTCGACACAGAACCGGAACCGCCCGGTCAGCGCCCGGGGCACCTTCCAGGTCATCCGGTGGACGACCCCCTGCTCGCTCCGGACGAGCGGGCCGGTGAGTGTCGCGAGGACGCGGTCACCCGCCAGCACGCGTATGCGCTCCCTCGTGCGGTCGCCCTGCTTGTCGTGGACCTGGTACCTGAGCGCGACCTTTTGGCCCGCCTTGCCCTTGCTCGCCATGGCGCGAACAGCCGGGGCCTGGGGCTCGCCGGCCGTGCGGAAGGTGATGGCCGAGCTTTCGGTCTCGCCGGCCGCGTTGACGGCGACGACGCGAGCCTTGTAGGTCGTGCCGGGGCGGAGCCCGACCAGCTCGAGCGAGAGCGTCACGCTCGTCGCCGAACCGGCGTAGCCGAGAGATGTGACGGACGTCGAACGGCCGGAGCGGTACTCGATCGCGTAGTCGGTGGCGAGACCCCTGGGATCGACACCGCCCTCGATGACGGCCGAGGTCTCGGTGATCGCGGTCGCCCGAGCAACCGACGGGACGGGCACGCCGACGGGCGCGACCGGATCATCCGCGAGGAAGTCGACGATGCCCTGTGCGTACGCCCCGACCCACGTGAACGCATCGGGAATGCCGGGGCGGCCACACGGACTTGCGCCGAAGCTCGTCAACCCGGCGAGGAGCGGCCTGCCCGCGCCCTCGACCACGAGGGGCCCGCCGCTGTCGCCGAAGCACGGGCCGGTACCGGTCGCGCCGGCGCACAGCATCCCGAACGGGTCGAAGTAGACGCTGTACGTGGCCATGCAGCTCGCACCGTCGACGATCGGCACCGTGATCTCGGAGAGGAGCGGCGGAATGTCGGTCTCCGACTCCGAGATTTGACCCCAGCCCGCTAGGCGTGCCGACACACCAGGCGCGGAGAGCTCGGCCTCCACCTCGCGCTGCAGCCGGATGCCCGGCTCGCCCACCGGCTCGCTGAGCCGGAGGAAGCCGACATCGTGGTGCCAGAGAGGCGGACCGAACCCGGAGTGGAACCAGCCGTCCTCGACGTCCACGAACCGGAGTGACGGGCTGTCGAGGTCGTAGGACCCGACACCCACGGCTGCGCCGTACGCACCCGCGATGCAGTGGGCCGCCGTCATCACCCAGCGCGCGCCGAACAGCGAGCCGGTGCAGAAGCCATAGGTGCCGTCAGGAAAGCCGGCCACGACGGCGACGGTCGATGCCCAGTACCCGGGCTCGGCCGGCTGGCCGCCGACGATGAGCGGCCGCTGGGTCGCCAGCTGCCGGCGGGCTGCGGCCAGCGCTCGCCCTCGGAGCGGGGCCTCGAGATCGGCCTCGATCCACTGGGACGGAGTGGCGGCCGGCCCTTCGGCTCGCTGGGACTCAGCGGGCGGCGCGCTCCATGCGGCGCCGGTCAGAGCCAGCGCCAGCGCGACCACCGTGCAGGTCAGGAACCATTTCATCGGAGCTCCTCCTCGTACGTCGGGCACTCCGCCCGAAACGTGGTTGACGAGGGCCGACGATTCGCCGTTCTTCTTGCTGTCGGCTTGCACCGGTCTTGCCGGCGCCGTGGGGGAAGCGCCGTCGCACAGGGTCGCGATGATCGGCCGAGCGCTCATGCGCTCCTCCTTCCTTGCCGCTCGTGGGTGTCGGGTTGTGCCCGCGGCTCTCGACTGCAGCAGGGCGTCGGGAGTGGTCCGGCGGGCGCCTGAGGGCTATCTGACGCGCGTTCTCAACGGAACCGCATGAAGTCGCCGTCGGGATCGAAGATCGCGCTGCACACGCGCTCGTAGAAGCGCCTGAGGATGCGACCGACGCGGAAGGTCGGGGACTCCGCGCGCTGGGCCCCGTGCTCGAGCCGGCGGCCCGGCGCCCCCTGCGATGCTGGGAACGAAGTGGCCATCGTCTCTCCCTCCCGCGGCAGGAACTTCTGATTCGTCTCGGGCTCAGACCGCTGTGCCCTGCGATCCAACCTACGATGCGGTGGCGGCCCTGAAATCGGGGAAACCCCCACATTTCGCTCCTACGCGTGCGGATCGCCGGAGTAGGGTGGCGCGTCACGAGGCACTCCCGGGCCGCGTGCAGCGGCGACGCGCAGCGGCACGTCTCGGTGGGGTCTACGACCCGCCCGAGTCTCTCGCCTGCAGCCTGTTCGCCAGCTCCGTGCGAGAGCGGACGCCGAGCTTGCCGTAGATTCGCGACAGGTTCGCCTCGACCGTCTTCACGGACAGGAAGAGCTCGCTCGCGACCTCGCGGTTCGTACGGCCGGCCGCGACCAGCCCGGCCACCGCCGTCTCCGTCTCCGTGAGGCCGCCGTCGCGCGAGGGCCGAAGACCGATGCGGCGGATCTCCTCCCGTGCCTTGGCCGCCCAGAGCGGCGCGGGGAGGCGCTCGAAGATCGCAAGCGCCTCGTCGAGCGTCTGCTTGGCCTCCCCCCTGCGCTTCGCCCGCCGCAGGATCGACCCGTTGACGAGCAACGTCCGGGCCTGCTCGAACGGCTGGCCGAGGCGGTCGTGCTCGCGGAGGGCTCGCGCCGCCAAGTCCAGCGCCGCCTCGTGCTCGCCCCGAGCCGCGCAGACGAGCGCAAGGCCGCGCGACGCGATTGCGAGCGCCCAGGCGCGGTCGAGCCGTTCGCCGGTCGCGAGTAGCTCGCGGGCCATCGCCTCCGCCTCGTCGATACGGCCCACGGCGACCAGCGCCTCCAGCGCGTCCGGGACAGGCAGCAGCTCGGACGGCTCGCCGACCCCGAACCCGCGCAGCTGATCGACGAGCGGTGGCAGGATCTCTGCTGCAGCCTGCACGTTCCCGAGCGAAAGCTCGAGGAAGCCGAGCACACAGCGGTTGTTCGCTTCCCAGTGGTGGTCGTTTGCGCGGCTTGCCTGCTCGATGCCCTTTGTCGCTGCCTCGCGCGCCGCCTCGACGTGTCCCAGCTGCGCGCGGATCATCGCGCAGTGGAACAGGCTCGATTGGGTCCGTCCCTCCCAGATCTGACGATCGAGTGCGTGCGCCTCGGCGGCGAGGGCATGGGCGCGCTCCCAATCGCCCGCGAAGCGCTCGACCTCGGAGAGATGCGCCCGCATGCAGTACTCCGACCAGGCGTCGCCGCGCTCGATCGCCCGAGCGAGCTGCTCCGTGAAGATATGACGCGCCTCGTCGAGCTTGCCGACGCCGAGCAGCTGCATGGCGAGCGCGGTCGGGGCGTTGTCGTACACGACCCGGGGCCCGCCGGTCGCGCGCTCGAGCTCGATGGCGCGCTCGAGGCCCGCGCGCTGCAGTCCGCCTCCGCCGAAGAAGCGCGCCTGGCAGAGATCGGTGAGAGCTCGGGCGAGCAGCGCGTCGTCTCCGAGCCGCTCGGCGTGGGCTACCGCCCGCTCGGCGTGCGCCTCCCAGGCCTGGTAGTCGCCGCCGCCGCCCCCGAGGGCGAGGCCGAGCCGTGCGTGCGCCCGGGCGAGCAGCCTGTCGTCGCCGCCGGCGTCGGCAATCGCCGCCTCGGCATGGCGCACGATGCCGGGGACGTCGAAGGCCTCGTCCGCGGCGAGCAGGTGTGCCCGGCCGCGCTCGGGCCCAGGCGGGAGGGCGGCGATGAGCTCGTCGAGCAGCTCGTTCGCGTGCTGCGTCTCGCCGGCGAGGGCGTACTGCTCCGCGGCCTCGTACAGCCGCCTGGCTGAGCCGCGATCGCCCACGGGCGTGAGAGCCCAGGCCCGCTCCAGGAGATCCCCGGCGGCGTCCGGAGCACCCCGGGCGGCGGCCCTCCGAGCGGCCTCCTCGAGTACCTTCGCGACCGCCTCGTCCGGCCCGCTTGCAGCAACCGCCAGGTGCAGCGCTCGCTCTTCGGGATCCGCCAGGCTCGCCGCGAGCTCTGCATGCACGCCGCGCCGCTCACTCTCGGACGCTCGCTCGTAGACGGCCGCGCCATAGAGCGGGTGGCCGAAGCGGAGCCGCTCGCCGTCCTGAACGAGCAAGCCGCTACGAAGCGCCTCGTCGAGAGCCTCGCCCCGGTCCGTGAACATTGCAATCGACGGACGCGAAAGCGCGGCCGCCTCGAGCAGCAGCCGCTGCGTCGCCGAGGATAGGGCTGCGACCCGCTGCTCGACGAGCTCGGAAAGCGTAGCCCCCACTGGGAGCGCCTCTCCCGGGGTAAGCCGTGCGCCGCTCGCGACGGCCCGCCCGAGCTCGAGGGCGTGGAGCGGGTTACCGCCCGAGCGCTCGAGCAGCGCCTCGAGCCGGGGGCGCGAGAGGGCGAGCGCGAGTCGGTCTCGCAGGAGCACGTCTACGGTGTTCAGCGAGAGCGGGCCGACGACCAGCGTCTCGCGACAAGCCTCCGGTATCGCTTCCTCGACCTCCGCACCGCGCGGCAGGCCACGCTCCAGGCGCCGCGTCGCGAGCAGGCCGACTGGCTCGCTCTCGAGCCGTCGCAGCGCGAATGCGAGCACGCGCGCCGACGGTGCATCGAGCCAGGGCAGGTCGTCCACCGCGATCATGACCGGCGCCGCCTCCGTAAGCACGCGCATTCCGGCGAGCACGGCGAGCGACACCGCAAGCTGGTCGGCGGGCGCGTCGACCGGCTCACCCCGCAGCAGCGCCGTTTCGAGCGCTCGGCCCTGTGCCGCGGGTATGTCGTCGACGATGTCTGCGAGCGCGGGCTCGATGAGATCGGCGAGCGCCGCGAACGGCAGCGCCGTCTCGGCCTGCGAAGGTCGTGCGCGGAGAACCCTGAAGCCGACGTCCCGTGCGCGCTCCAGACCCCCCAGCCAGAGAGTGGTCTTGCCGATCCCGGCTTCACCCTCCAGCACGAGCGAGCACGGTCCTTCCAGGGCGCGGTCGAGAAAGGTAAGCACCGCGTCCAGCTCGAGCCCGCGACCGACTAGCACGGCGGACATCGTGGCGGGAAGTGTACGGCTGCCTGCCCGGACAACCAGCGGGTTTCCTCCGATGCGCAGGGGCGCCTGGCCCGCGTAGCCTCGACCCAGGTGCCAACGAGTCGACCGTCATCCGAAGTGTTCGCGTTCTGCCCCTTTCCCGGCTCAGGCAGTGGCGACGGTACGGTCCATTCGATCCTGATCCCGGCGAGCCTCTTGCGCCCGCGCGCCGGCAGCGTCGTCTCTGTGGCACCCGTGCGAGTTCGGCTCCGCACCGGTGAGCTTGTGCTCCCACACCACATTGAGTCGGAGCTCGTGCTCGGCGGAGACCTAATCGCGCCCCGGGCGGGCGGATCGCGCTGGTGGATTCCCGCGGCGGCGGCAAACACGTTGGGTGTCCTCCGCCTAGCGATCGTCCACGACGGCCTCGAGTACCGCGACAGCTATCCGGTGTCGGTGCGCTGAGCGTCTGGCGGCGGCTTCCCCGCAGGGGCAGGCAGCTGCGTCGGGTCGAGAATCAGCCGACTGGCAACCTCGACGGCTCGGTCCGGTCGTGAGGCGGTCGACACCTCTGGGCGAGTGGGCATGGGAATCCCTACGCATCCACGCCTCGATCGCGGTCGCGGGGTGTCCCTCGGCAAGCGCCTCGTTACCGTTGCCGCATGCTGGTCGGCGCGAGGCCCCGCGTGCGCGAGCGGTTGAACAGCTCCTGTCGGACGCATCGGTTCCTCCTTGGTTGTGGCGAACGTAGAACCGGTCTTTGCGGATGTAAACCGGATCGGCACCGAAGGGCTAGTCGTGGGATCCGATGTGTCAGGCAGCCTGCCTGCCGGCGCTTTCCAAAGGCTGTCGAATCGCTTGCCGGGCTCTCGGGCAATTTGTATCGCCCTGCGCCTTTTCTTCCGGACACCAGGCTGCGACAATCGGCACAGGCGTCGCCGGGGAGATGCGGCGTTCTGGAGGGGATCCATGGAGTTCCGTGTTCTGGGGCCGCTCGAGGTGGTCGACGGGGATCGCGCGGTCGAGCTTGGCGGTCCGCGCCAGCGGGCGTTGCTCGCCTACCTGCTCGTGCACGCGAACGAGGCGGTGGCGGCGGAGCGGCTGGTCGAGGAGCTCTGGGGCGGCGGTGCGTCCGGCGCGAACGCGTTGCAGGTGACGGTGTCGCGCCTGCGCAAGGCGTCTGGGCAGCCGATGACCGCCTTGCTGACCCAGCCGCCGGGGTACCTGCTTCGCGTCGCTCCCGAGGAGTGCGACCGCGACCTGTTCGAGCGGCTCTTCGACGAGGCGCGGCGCGACATGGATCGCGGAGACGCGGGCGAAGCAGCGGACGCCCTGCGCCAAGCGCTGGCGCTCTGGCGTGGCCAGCCCTTCGCCGACTTCCGCTACGAGCCCTTCGCGCAGGCCGAGATCGCCCGCCTGGAGGAGCTCCGCCTGTCCTGCCTGGAGGCTCGGATCGACGCCGACCTCGCGCTCGGCCGCCATACCGAGCTCGTGAGCGAGCTCGAGGCGCTGACGAGGGAGCAGCCGCTTCGCCAACGCACCGCACGCCCAGCTCATGCTCGCGCTCTACCGCTCCGGCCGCCACGCCGACGCGCTCGAGATCTACCAGGCAACGCGCCGCCACCTCGTCGAGGAGCTCGGCATCGAGCCGAGCGGCGACCTCCGCGAGCTGCATCAGGCGATCCTGCGCCAGGACGCCGAGCTCGAGGCTCCCGAGCCGGAGCCGCCAGAAAGCCTCGAGCCGGCCGAGGAGCCGCCGCCGCTGGGCCCGCGTCGCTCGAACCGCCGCCGGAGGAGGAGCCCGAGCCAGGTCCGGCACCGCCGCCGGCTCGCAAGACGGTCACCGTTCTCGTCAGCGGCATCGCGGGCCACGTCGACCCGGAGGTGCGCCACCGGCTCGGCGAGCGGTCATTCGAGCTGGTCGCACCGGTGCTCGAGCGACACGGAGCGGCCGTCGAGCGCCTCGGCGCCGGCCGGGTCATGGGAGTCTTCGGCGTCCCGAGCGCCCACGAGGACGACGCGCTGCGCGCGGTGCGCGCCGCGGTGGAGCTGCGCGACAGCTTTCTCGCCGGCGACCACTCCTTCTGCATCGGCATCGACACGGGAAGGATGCTGACCGGCGACCCCGCAGCGGGCGAGCCCCTCGTCACCGGCGACGCGGTCGACGTCGCCGTCCAGCTCCAGCAGGCGGGCACGACGGCTGGATCTGCATCGGCGAGGCCACCCGACGCCTCGTCGTAGACGCGGTCACCGTGGAGGAGATCGCCTTGCCGCCGGCGCACAGGAAGCCGGAACTCTTATGGCCTGGCGCCTCCTCGAGCTGGTCCCGGACGCTCCCGCCTTCCAGCGCCGCTTCGACGCACCTCTCGTCGGCCGCGACGAAGAGCTTTCCCAGCTTTTCCGGGCCTTCGAGCGCGCCCGGCGTGAACGCCGCGCTCAGCTCTTCACTGTCTTCGGCGATGCCGGGATCGGCAAGACACGTCTCGTGCAGGAGCTCGGTCGCTCGGTGGACGGTGATGCCCGGATGCTCATCGGCCGCTGCCTCTCGTACGGCGAGGGCATCACGTACTGGCCCGTGAGGGAGATCGTGGGTCAGGCTGCGGGCGGTCGCGGTGTCCGAGCGCTGCTCGACGGCAGCCCGGATGCGGACGTCGTCGCGGCGCGGCTCGAGAGCGCGATCGGCTCTGGAACAGCGGGAGCCGTCACCGAGGAGGTGTTCTGGGCGGTACGCAAGCTCGTCGAGGCGCTCGCCCGTGAGCTTCCGCTCGTTCTCGCGTTCGAGGACGTGCACTGGGCCGAGCCGACGCTGCTCGACCTCATCGAGCACCTCGCCGACTGGGTACGTGACGCACCGGTCCTGATCGTCTGCCTCGCACGCCCGGAGCTCCTCGACGGCAGACCGGGCTGGGCCGGCGGCAAGCTCAACGCGACGTCGATCCTGCTCGAGCCGCTCACCGAGGAAGAGTCGGCCGAGCTCATGGCGGACATCTCGACCGGGGCGGAACTTGCACCCGAGGCTCGCGCACGCATCGCCGCCGCTGCCGCGGGAAACCCGCTCTTCCTCGAGCAGATGCTCGCCATGCTCGCCGACAGCGAGAACGTCGAGCCCGGAGATCGCGGTTCCGCCGGCGATCCAGGCTCTTCTCGCCGCCCGGCTCGACCGTCTCGAGCCCGATGAGCGCCGGGTACTCGCGTGCGCGTCTATCGAAGGCGAGAGCTTCCATGTCGGCGGCGTCGCCGAGCTCGCGGCACCCGAGTCGCGCGAGTCCGTTGCCTTGCTGCTAATGAGCCTCGTGCGCAAGGAGCTGATCCGCCCCGAGCCATCGGACTTGACCGGAGACGAGGCGTTCCGCTTCCGCCACGCCCTCATCCGCGATGCCGCCTACGAGGAGCTGTCGAAGGAGACGCGGTCCGAGCTCCACGCTCGCTACGCCGCCTGGCTCGAGGGGGTGACGGGTGAGCGGGTCGACGAGTACGAGGAGTTCCTCGGCTACCACCTCGAGCAGGCCTTCCGGTACCGCGTCGAGCTGATCGGGGTCGACGACGAGGCTCTCGGGCTCGCCGACCGAGCTCGCATGTCCCTGACCTCGGCCGGTCGACTGGCTTTTCGCCGTGGCGACTCGCGGGCAGCGATCAACCTGCTGGAGCGTGCCCGCTCGCTGCCGGCGCCGGACGAGCGAACTTGGCTCGAACTCGTTCCTGACCTCGGTGTTGCGATGTTCCAGGCCGGCGAGCTCGAACAGGCCGAATCAGAACTAAGTGACGCAATCGAGCGCGCGAGCGCCGCGGGAGTGCGTTTGGCCGAACGCAACATCCGGCTCGTGCGCGACATGTTGCGCATGTGGAGCCAACCAGAGCGAATCGATCCGGCAGCGCTGTTGCTCGACACGGAGCAATCGCTTGGGCTCTTCCAAGACGCGGGGGACGATCTGATGCTCACGCGCGGATTCGCCCTCGTCTTCCTCCTCCATCAGGCCAGCGGGCAAGTAGCACAGCAGCAGGAAGCGGCTGAACGGGCGATCGACCATGCGCGGCGGGCCGGAAGCCGCCTCGATGAGGCTCTGGGCCTTGCCCTGCTCGGCCGTCCATTGCTCGACGGGCCGATGCCTGCTCCCGAAGCCGTGCGGATCCTCGAGAGGTTGTTGGACAGCGTGGAGGGCGATCCGATTGGAGGGGCAATCCTGCGTGCCTACATCGCACCTCTGATTGGCATGGGCGGCCGTATCGAGGAGGCCCGCCAATTGATCGCCCGTAGCCGGGCAGCGATCCACGAGCTCGGCATGGGCTTCCAAAGGGTGCTCATCGAGAGGCTGAGCGGCCATGTGGAGATTCTCGCCGGCGACGCGCAGGCGGCCGAGGCCACGACGCGAGCCGCCGCTGAGCGCTCTGCGCAAATCCCTGACACCTGGTTCTATGCGCTCCACTCAATCGACCTTGCCCGCGCTGTCTGCGACCAGGATCGGCCGGCGGAGTGCCTTCAGATTCTCGACGAAAGCGAACGCCGTCCTGCGCCGCGCGATGTCGAGATAACTGCCCGCCGGGCAACCGTGCGGGCACACGCGCTCGCGCTCCTCGGGCATGCGCAGGAGGCGGAGAGATTCGCCACCGAGGCGATCCGGCACCTGGAAGGAACCGAGCTTCTCCGGTTTCAGGGGGAAGCGTGCCTGGTGCTGGGCGAGGTGTTGCGCCTCGCGGGCGAGTCCGCGGAGGCTGCGTCGGCGCTCGCAGAGGCTGCCGTTCTCTACGAGCGCAAGGGCAACGTCGTCTTTGCCACGAAGGCGCAGGCCGCCCTCGCGGAGCTGGGATGAGCCGGGGCGCTCGTGCCTGAGGACGTGCTGGACTTCCGGATTCTAGGACCCTTGGAGGTCAGTGCTGGAGCGCACAAGGTCAGCCTCGGCGGCCCGCGCCAGCAGGCGCTGCTGGCCTGTCTGCTGATTCGGGCGGGCGAGCCGGTCGCGGTCGACTGGTTGATCGAGCAGCTCTGGAGGGACGGGACGGGCGACCCTGCGGCGACGTTGCAGGTTGGGATCTCGCGGCTTCGTAAGGCGCTCGGTGACCCGGCCCTGATTCGCACGCGGGCGTCCGGCTACGCGCTCGAGATCGAGCCCGCGCAGCTCGACGCGGCACGATTCGCGCTCGCTCATGCAGAGGGAAGCCGGCAACTGGCAGCCGGCGAGGCGCCCGCCGCCGCCCGCGTGCTGCGCGAGGCGTTGGTGATGTGGCGCGGCCCGCCGCTGGCGGACTTCCGCTACGAGCCCTTCGCTCGGGCCGAGATCGGCCGCCTGGAGGAGGCGCGCCTCGACTGTCTGGCAGAGCGGATCGAGGCCGACCTGGCGCTCGGCCAGCACGCCAAGCTGATCGGCGAGCTCGAATTCCTCACCGCCGACCACCCCTGCAGGAGCGTCTGCGCGGGCAGCTCATGCTCGCCCTCTACCGCTCCGGCCGCCAGGCCGACGCGCTCGACGTCTACCAGGCGACGCGCCTCCGGCTCGTCGAGGAGCTCGGCATCGAGCCCAGCGGCGAGCTTCGCGAGCTGCACCAGGCCATCCTGCGCCAGGACGCCGAGCTCGACCTGCCGCGCGCGCCGATCGCCGTCGAGCCGACCGACGCTCGAGAAGCTCCTCCGGAGCCCCGTCCTCCCATTCCGGCTGTCCGCAAGACGGTCACCGTGCTCGTCGCCGGCAGCGGCGGGCCAGGTGTCGCCCTCGACCCCGAGCTTCGCCGGAAACTCGGCGACCGGGCGCTCGCCGAGCTCGGGCCCGTGCTCGAGCGTCACGGCGCCACGGTCGAGCGGCTGCAGGACGGTCGCGTCATGGCCGTCTTCGGAGTGCCGGCCGCCCACGAAGACGATGCGCTGCGCGCGGTGCGGGCGGCGGTCGAGCTCCGCGAGGCATTCGCCGGCCGCGCCGACATGATTAGCACGGGGTTCGATTCCGGGGAGGTGCTGACCGGCGACACGGTGTCGGGCGCGCCACTGGTCACCGGCAACGCCGTCGAAACGGCCATGGCTCTGCAGGAGGCAAGCGGTCCGGGAGAGATACTCATGGGAGCAACACCCCACGTGCTCGTACGCGAGGCGGTCACGAGTGAGCCGGTCGATCTCGGCGACGGTCGTCCGCAGGCGTGGCGACTGGGCGAGCTGGTGCCGGGCGCTCCGCCGTTCCTACGGCGCTTCGATGCGCCACTGGTTGGCCGCGACGGCGAGCTCGCCCAGCTCCGCCAAGCGTTCGAGCGCGCCCTGCGGGAGCGGCGTGCCCAGCTCTTCACCGTCTTCGGCGAGGCCGGAATCGGCAAGACCCGTCTCGCTGCGGAGCTCGCGGACGCGGTGGCGGCCGAGGCGCAGGTCCTCACCGGCCGCTGCCTCTCGTACGGCGAGGGCATCACCTACTGGCCTGTGAGGGAGATCGTGGCCCAGGCAGCCGGTGGCCGGAACGTCCGGGAACTACTCGGCGACGACCCGGACACGGACGCGATCGCCGAACGGCTCGACAGCGCCGTCGGAACCGGTACGAGCGGGGCAGTAGGCGAGGAGGTCTTCTGGGCCGTTCGCAAGCTGGCCGAGGCGCTGGCCCGTGAGCTGCCGCTCGTGCTCGTCTTCGAAGACGTCCACTGGGGCGAGCCGACTCTGCTCGACCTGATCGAGCACCTCGCCGACTGGATGCGAAGCGCTGCCGTGCTGATCGTCTGTCTCGCTCGACCCGAGCTGCTCGACGGACGCCCGGGCTGGGGCGGCGGGAAGCTCAACGCCACCTCCATCCTGCTCGAGCGGCTCTCCCAGGAAGAGTCGTCGGTGCTCATCGGTGCACTTACGGCGGGAACGGAGCTCTCGCCGCAGGCGAGCCGCCGCATTACCGAGGCCGCCGAGGGGAACCCGCTCTTCCTCGAGCAGATGCTCGCCATGCTTGCCGAAGGCAGCGATACCACCGGCGAGCTTGTCGTCCCGCCGGCCATCCAAGCGTTGCTTGCCGCACGGCTGGACCACCTGACGCCGCAGGAACGCCGCGTCATCGAGTGCGCCTCCGTCGAGGGCGAGCTGTTCCACGTGAGCGGGGTCGTCGCGCTGGCTTCGCCCCAGACACGCGAAGCGGTGGCATCGCACCTGACGGGCCTCGTTCGCAAGGAGCTCATCAGGCCCGAGCACCCGACCTTTCCCGGGCAGGAGGCATTCGGCTTCCGTCACGCCCTCATCCGTGACGCCGCCTACGCCAGCCTCCCCAAACAGGCGCGTTCCGACTTGCACGAACAGTTCGCCGCCTGGCTCGAGCGCACGCTCGGCGCCGGCGTTGTGGAGGGCGAGGAGTTCCTCGCCTACCACCTTGAGCAAGCTCACGGCTACCGAGCAGAGCTCGGGATGGTGGATCAGGAAACCGCCGCCCTTGCCGTCCGTGCCGGTGAGCTGTTCGCCTCCGCCGCAGGCCGGGCGTTCATGCGCGGAGACTGGCCGGCGACTGTGAATCTCTACGAGCGCGCGCTCGCGCTCTTGTCGTCGGATAGCCCGCTCGGGCGCCGGCTCATGCCGGACCTCGCGCTGGCGTTGCGTCAGATGGGCAGCGTGGAGCGTTCCAATCAGGTCGCCTCGCAGGCGCTGCTGGCCGCGGAGGCAGCGGCCGATCTGTCTGTACAAGCCCGTGCTGCGGTAACGCGGACCTACTGCCAGTTCTGGCTTCGTCCTGAGCTTGCGGATCCGGACGCGATTCGCCGGGAGGCCGAGCAGGCCTTGGCCATCTTTGACGAGCTCAATGACGACATCGGACGAACGCGTGCGATCTTCAACATCGACATCGCCGAGTATGCATCCGGGAAGGCCGATGGATGTGCACGCTCCGCGGAGCGGGGAATCAAGCTCGCACGGCGCACAGGCAACCGACTGGACCATTTCGAGTGCTGTGCCGGTTACAGCTGGTCGATCTGCGAGGGAACGACCCCAGCCGATGACGGAAGGCGACGAATCGAAGAGGTCCTTCTTGGCGCTGGCCGCGATCGCGCGCTCGAAGCTCTAGCGGCGACAGTCCTAGCGCTCCTGGACGGCATGCAGGGTCACCTGAGCGAAGCACGTGAGCTGATGGAGGACGGACGCCGAGCGTTTGCGGAAGTGGGTCTCCGGCACTGGGTCTGGCAGTCGGGCATCCTTGCCGGCCAACTCGCCATGCTCGCGAATGATTTCGAGCTTGCCGAGTGGGTACTCCGAGAAGCTTTCGACCTGCCAGGAGCCTCGGCAGATCGTTACAACAGCACGCAAGCCCAGGCGGAGCTCACCCGCGCGGTGCATTCCCAGGGACGATATGACGATGCGCTCTCTATTAGCGAGGCGATCGGTACGCTGACTTCAGGCGACGTCAGACTCCGTATCAGGTGCCGCGGAATACGAGCGCTCGCACTCAGTTCGGTTGGCCGCCAGCGCGAGGCCGAGCATCTCGCCTGCGAAGCCGTGGAGCTCGCCCGCCGAAGCGACTTCCTCAACTTCCACGGAGACACGCTTGTCGATCTCGCCGAGATCCTCAGTCTTGCCGGCCGGCCCGAGGAGGCCTTGAGCCCGCTCCGTGAGGCCGTGGCCCTCTACGAGCGCAAGGGCAACGTCGTCTCAGCCGCCAAGGCGCGCGCGACGCTCGAGTCACTCGCGACCCACTGACGTCATCACAGCGCCGACCGAGCCCGAACTGTACGCCCGTCTACTGGGCCAGCGCGCCTACGCGCCCCGAGCAAGTCGCGCGGCGAGCTGCGCGATCCGTCCCGCCGCCTCGGCGAGGCGCCCGTCCTCCGCTCCGAGGCTCACGCGCACGTGGCCCGCGCCGCTCGGGCCGAAGTCGTCGACAGGCGTGACGGCGACGTCCTCCTCCTCGAGCAGGCGCAGCGCGAAGTCGTCGCCCGAGAGGCCTGTCGGACGCACGTCGACGAGGACGAACATGCCGCCCTCGGGCGGGCGGGCAACGAGACCGGGGGCTCCGGCGAGCGCTTCGCAGAAGAGCCGTGCCCGCCGTTCGTAGGCCTCCCGCATCGCGACCGTCGCCTGCTCGTCGGCGAGCGCGGCCACACCCGCGTCCTGGACGAACGACGGCGAGCCGAAGAGCATCGACTCGAGCAGGCGCTCGAGCCGCGCCGCGAGATCCACCGGCGCGACCGCCCAGCCGAACCGGAATCCCGTCATCGCGTGGGACTTCGACAGGCTGCCGAGCGAGACGGCGAACTCCTCTGCTCCGTCGAGCGCGAGCACGCTCGTGTGCTGCCGTGCCCAGGCGAGGGATGCGTAGGCCTCGTCGGCGACGAGCCAGAGCCCCTGCTCCCGGCACAGCGCGGCGAGTCCTTCGAGGGCTTCCGGCGTCGTCACCGCCCCCGATGGGTTGTGCGGCGAGTTGAGCAGGATCGCCCGCGTCCGCGGCGTGATCGCGCCGGCGACGTCCTCGACGCGCAGATGGAAGTCGATCCTCGGGTCGCAACGGCACGTAAACGGCCGCGGTCCCGGCCGCCGCGAGCACGCCGGGGTAGGTCGCGTAGGCGGGCTCGCCGAGGATCACCTCGTCGCCCTCCTCGACGAGGCAGAGCATGGTCGCGAAGAGCGCCGCCTGCGAGCCGGGGAAGAACACGACCCGATCCGTCGCGACCTCGCGGCCCGCCTGACCGGAGGCGCGCTGCGCGATCGCATCGAGCGCCGAGGGCTCACCTCGGGCATACGTGTAGCGCGTGCGTCCCGCCCGCAGGGCGCCGACCGCCGCCTCGACGGCCGGCTCGGGCGGCGGGAAGTCCGGCTCCCCGAGACTGAGCACGATGACGTCGTGCCCTGCGGCGGCGCGCTCGCGGGCCAGCCGGTGGACGTGCCAGCTCCCGCCGGCCACCTCCTCGATGCGGCCGGCGAGCGAGGAGAAGCCGCGCGAGAGCGCGTCGGTCATCGCGTCCGCCATCCCCGGGCTATGTCATCCCATGCGCTTCCTCGTAGGACGTGCCGCCACCTTCGACCCAGTAGCGCCGCGCCCAGCCGACTCCCTGCCAGGTCTGCGTCCAGGTCGGCGTGATCTTGAACAGCCAGCGCGGCTGGTCGAGGGTCGGCTCGAGATAGGTCGGGCCGTTCGGGCCGAGGTAGCGGACGGACATGCGCGTGGCGACCTCGACCCACTGCCCGCCGACGTTCGGCTCCTCGACGAGCTCGGCGTTGCCCTGCCCGATCACCTTCTCGAGCGTGTCCGGCACGTCGATCGTGAACGACACGCGCGGATCGCGCTTCAGGTGCTCCCCCCACACCGAGCGTTGGCGCGGAACGACCCACAGCGCGCCGTCGCGCCACTCGTGCCAGCACGGCACAACGTACGGGTAGCCGTCGGCGTCGAGGCAAGCGAGTCGCATCACGACGCCACGCTCGAGGAACGCGTCACGTTCCTCCTCGCTCATACCGCCGACCTTGCCTCTCCACTCTTGCGATGTCTCGCTCATCTCGGCACCTCCTGGTCGGGAACCACGACCGCGCGGCCCGCGATGCGGCCGTGACGCAGGTCGTCGAGCGCGTCGTTGACGGCCCGCAAAGGGTACGTCTGGATCGAGGAGCGAACACGGCCCGCCCTTGCGAGCGCCACGACCTCCTGGAGATCCCGCACGGTACCCGCGACGACAGTCGTGAGCGACGCTTCAGGGGCGAGGCGGAAGAAGTCGAACGGGAGCGTGCCTCCGGCAAGACCGAGCAGGGCCACGATCCCGCGGGGAGCGACGACGTCGGCTGCAAGAGCGAGCGAGTCGTCCGAGCCGACGAAGTCGAGGACCGCCTCCGCTCCACCCGCCAGCTCGCGGACGGCCGCGGCTGCGTCCGGGCCGGCGAGCACGGCGTGATCGGCACCGAGCTCCCGCGCGCGTGCGAGCGCCTTCTCGTCGACGTCGACCGCGACCAGGGTGGCCCCGCTGAGCGTCCGTGCGAGCTGAACGGCGATCCCGCCGAGCCCGCCGACGCCGATGACGACGGCGGTTCCGCCTCCGACGAGGTTCGGACTCACGCGCTTCACGGCGGCGTAGGCCGTGATTCCCGCGCATCCGAGCGGGGTCGCCTCGATCGGGTCGAGCGCGCCGAGCGGGACGAGGAACCGCGCGTGCGGAACGAGCACGTACTCGGCGAAGCCCCCGTCCGCAGTCGCGCCGGCCTCCCTTCCGCCCGGGCAGAGCTGCTCGTGGCCGGCCGCGCACCAGGAACACGAGCCGCAGCCCCACCCCACCATGACGGCGACAGCGTCCCCCACAGCGAGCCCGGCGGCCTCGCCGCCGAGCGCCGCGACCCGGCCGGCGATCTCGTGGCCCATCGTCACCGGAGGCGACACGAGCTCGTCGAAGGCGCCGTCGAGCACGTGGAGGTCGGAGCGGCAGACCCCGGCCGCGGCGACGCGGACGAGCACCTCGTCGCCGGCAGGCTCCGGCACCGGCACGTCCTCGAGGCGTAGCCGCGACTCGCCGGCGTGGATCCGCGCGGCCAGCATCAGACGAGGTGCGCCCGATCGTAGAGCGGGTACAGGTCGGCCGGATAGGGCTCGAAGCCCTTCAGGCGCTTCGTATGCACCCAGACGTCGTTCGGCGTCACGAGCGGCACGTACGGAAGCTCCGCGGCGGCCACAAGCTGGGCACCGCTTGCGGCAGCCTGGAGCTCGTCCGTCGTCCCCGCCCGCAGCCAGGCGTCGAACGCGTCGTCCAGGGCCGGCACCGACGCGTGCTGCCAGTTCGGGAACCCCTTGCAGCCCGTCGAGGCAAAGCCGATGACGGCGTCCAGTGCGTCCTGCCAGAGCCACTTGTTGACGAAGGCCGGCGGCCCGGCCGCGCAGGCGTCGTAGAACGGGGCGAACGGCTTCGCGAACCGCAGCTCGAGATGGACGCCGACCTCCGCGAGCTGCCGCACGAGAAGCTCGCCCAACGGGCGGAGGAACCCGTCGTCCTGCACGACACACTCGCAGTGGATCGGCTCGCCGCCACGCGCGGCCGCAAGCAGTTCCGCGGCCCGGCGAGGATCGAACGAGCGCCCCTCGTCCACCCGCGGGTCGTAGTACTCGTCGCCGGGAGGAACGGGTCCCCAGGTTGCTGCGCCGCGGCCGTCGAATACCTCCCGCACGATCGCCTCCCGGTCGACCGCGAGCGAGATCGCCTCCCGCACACGCAGGTCGTCGAAGCCAAGCTCCGCGCGACGCCAGTCCAGACCGAGGTAGACGCTCGAGGGCTGCGGGTGCTCGACGACAACGAAGCGCCCGTCTTCCCGGAGCCCGTCGACGTCCGCCATCGGAGGGCCGTGCACGACGTCGACCTCCCCCCGCTCGAGTGCCCGCAAGCGATCGAGCGGGTCGAGGATCGCGTGCCACTCGATGCCGTCGAGCGCCGGCGCCGGCCCGCCGTAGCCGTCGAAGCGCTCGGCGACAACGCGGTCAGGCGCCCACGACGCGAGCCGGAACGGTCCTGTGCCGTCGGCGACGTCGAAGCCGAACCGCTCCGGCTCGGCCGCTCGTAGCGCCTCGTTGTAGATCGTCGTGTGCGTCCCCCACAGCAGCGACGGCAGGCGTGCGTAGGGGTAGTGGAGCTTGAAGACGAGCGTCCGCGCGTCCTCGGCCTCCACGCTGTCGACCGGATCCCAGTACCAGAGCTGGCGTCCGGGGAACGCGTCGCGAAGATGCTCGAGTGGCCCAAGCACGGCCCCTGCGTCGCAAGCGGCCCCGGAGTGAAACCGCGCGCCCTCCCGCAGCCGGATCCGCCAGTGGAGCCCGTCCTCTGAAACCTCCCACGACTCGGCCAGCCGTGGGCGTGGCGCCCAGTCGGGCCCCTTGACCATGAGCAGCTCGTAGACGGCGAGATGACACGGATCGATGTGCGGGCCGGTCGGATCGAGTCGCGAGAACTCGTAGTCGAACGCCTCCCGCAGGATCAGGTCTACCCCTCCAGGAAGTCGACGATCGTCTGGATCGACTCGTCGGGGCGCTCGATCAGGTTCCCGTGTCCGCACCCGTCGAAGACGTGCAGCCGGGCTCCCGGGATCAGCTCGGCCATGCGCCGCATGCCGACGCCGTCGGGACCGCAGTCGAGCGGCGTCAGGCAGTCCTCCGCGCCGCACAGGAGGAGCGTCGGTGCCGAGATCTGCGAGAGCTCGGCAGTGACGTCCGTCTCGATCATGGCGTCGCATGCGTCGCGGAAGACCTCGACGCTCACGTTGCGGGCGACGACCTCGCGGATCGCCTGCACCCCCTCCGGGCCGAAGCTCTCGTCGAGGTACGACCTCGACAGCGCCTTCGTGCAGAGCTCGACCGCGAGCTCGTCGGAGTCGGTGCCGTACGCCCGCGCGAGAGCCTTCCAGATCTCGAACTGGCCGCGGGCCATCCAATCGCACTTCGCGATCGCGCCGCTGATGACGAGTCGGTCGACGCGCTCCGGGTAGCGCGCGGCGAACAGCGTCGCGATGAAGCCGCCCATCGAGCCACCGTGCACGTGGGTGCGCTCGACCCCGATCGCGTCGAGGAGGGCGGCGAGGTCGTCGGCCCACGTCGCCATCGTGTAGCGCTCCTCGGGCCGGTCGCTGCTGCCGTACCCCCGGTGGTCGTAGTCGATGACCGTGAAGTGCTCGGTCATCGCGTCGGTGATCGTCACGTAGCCCTCGTGGGCGCTCACGGCGCCTCCGATCTGCACGAGGTACGGGCCCGAGCCCCTGAGCTCGTACCACAGCTCGACCCCGTTCACGCTCGCCTTGCTCATGGTCAGGCAGCCTCCGTGGACGCGCCGGGACGACGGGGAGCCCGGACTGGCGGGATACTACTCCCCGTGACGCCGAGAATGCCGAAGAAAAACGTTTTCTTGACCGGTGCGGGAAGCGGGTTCGGCCGAGCGACGGCCCTCGCCTTCGCCCGCGAGGGCGCTGCGACCGCGTGCGTCGTCGAGCGCCTGCCGGAGAGGCTCGAGTCGGTCTGCGCCGAGCTCGAGAGCCTCGGTGCGAGAGCCGTCCCGATTCTCGCCGACCTCGGGGACACGGGCTCGTGCGAACAGGCCGTGGCAACCGCCCTCGAGGAGGCCGGCCGGCTCGACGTCGTCGTCGTGAACCACGCCCTGATGTCGTGGGCCACGCCCTTCCTCGAGCTCGGCGACGATGCGTGGGCGAGCGAGCTCCAGATCAACCTCACGAGCTTCTTCGTCCTGGCACAGCGTGCGGCGCGCTCCATGGCGCAGACCGGGGGCGGCTCGATCCTGTTCACCGCCTCGGTGAACGCGCTCGGGGCGGGTCGCGACTTCGCGCCCTACTGCGTGACGAAGAGCGGGCTCGTCGCGCTCGCGCAGGTGATGGCGGTCGAGCTAGCGCAGCACGGGATCCGCGTGAACTGCGTCAGCCCCGGGCCGGCCGACACCCAGCGCTCGGTCGACCTCGTCGGCGAGGAGAAGATGGAGCAGTACCGGAGCGACTTCCCGGGCGTCCCGCTGAACCGCCTCGCCAGCGCGGACGACATCGCGGAGGCGTTCCTGTACCTCGCCTCCGACGCGGCGTCGTACGTCACCGGCCACAACCTGATCGTGGACGGAGGCCTGACGGCCCAGATCTACGACCTTCCGGAATGACGCCGCTTCCCCTCTACGTCGACCCGGACGTCCTGCGCGAGGGCGTCGCCCGGCTCGCGACCGCGGTGGCCGGGGTCCGGTCGTGATCCCCAGGCTTCCCGCTGTCCGTCGACCCGACTCGAGGTGACCGCGTCATGCCGCTCGACCGGCACGTACAAGCCTTCCTCGCCCAGCTAGAGCTGGCCGGGGCTCCGAAGTACGGAGAGCAGCCGATCGACGAGCAGCGCGCCGCGATGCAGGCCAGCGCCCCGATGTTCTTCGGCGAAGCCGATCCGGTGCCGTTCGAGGACCGCACGGTGCCCGGAGACGTAGCTCCGATCGGCGTTCGCGTGTATCGCCCGGTCGAGCATCCTGCGCCGATTCTGGTCTGGTTCCACGGCGGCGGCTGGGTCCTCGGGAACGTGCACACGGTGCACGGCGTGTGTGCCGCGCTCGCGCGACGGTCGGGATGCGTGGTCGTTTCGGTCGACTACCGGCTCGCGCCGGAGCACCCCTTCCCCGCCGCCCTCGACGACGCCTGGGCGGTCGTGGACTGGCTCCGGGCGAACGCGGGGGAGATCGGCGGACTTCCCGACCAGCTCGCGCTCGGGGGTGACAGCGCGGGCGGGAACATCAGCGCGGTGATCGCCCGCCGCGCCCGCGACGCCTCCGTCGAGCTGAAGCTCCAGCTCCTCGTCTACCCCGTGTGCGACGCCGACCTCGAGACCGGCTCCTACGCGGAGTGCGCCAGCGGCTACTGGCTGACGCGCGAGGCGATGCAGTGGTTCTGGGAGCAGTACCTGCCCCGCGGCGACTGGCTGCAGCCCGACGCCTCGCCGCTCCGCGCCCCGGACCTCGCCTCCGTGGCTCCCGCCCACATCGTCACCGCGGAGTACGACGTCCTTCGCGACGAGGGAGAGGCGTACGGCCGGCGGCTCCAGGACGCCGGCGTTCCCACCGTGATCAGCCGCTACGACGGGATGATTCACGGCTTCTTCCGGCTGCCTGCGGTCGTGCCGCGAGCCGACGACGCGCTCTCAGAGGCGGCGTCCGCCCTCCGGCGGGCGTTCGATGGCTAGGCGATGAGCACGACTCGGTTCGTAGGACGGCGCGCTCGTCACGGGCGCCGGCGCGGGCTTCGGAAAGGCAACCGCCTACGGCATCCGGATCGACTGCGTGAGCCCCGGCCCCGGGACACGCAGGGGTCGGTCGACCTCGTCGGTGAGGAGCTGATGGGGCACCACGGCACGGCCGGGTTCGCCGGCGTCCGCTTGAAGCGGCTCGCCGGCGTGGACGACATCGCCGAGGCGTTCCTCTACCTCGCCTCGGACGCCGCCTCCTTCGTGACCGGCCACAACCTTTCCGTCGACGGAGAGCCTACGGTTTCGCTACCAGGACCCGAGCAAGGGCCCTGACTGGACTATTCCAGCCCATCACCACCCGAGGAGGACACGCGTGATCAAGGCGATCGGCACTGCCTACAAGCGGGACGACTTCACCACCCGCGAGTTCTTCGACTACTGGCGCGACGTGCATGCGCCGATCTCGGCGAAGGCGCCCGGGATCCGCGGTTACGTCGTCACCGAGGTGATTCGCAAGCTCCAGGGTGACGTCGAGGCCGACGGCTTCGTCTCGCAGTGGTTCGACGATGAGCATGCGCTCGAGGCGGCGGAGGCCTCCCCCGAGGTCGCCGCGGCATGGGACGACGTCCCCAATTACGCGAAGACGACGGGCACGTTCTGGGTCACGAAGGAGCACGTGTACATCCCGCCGCCCATCGTCGGCCCGGGCACGCTGAGCCGCCAGGCCTGGCTCGCGCACGACCTCGGGGGAAAGTGACCCCATGGTCAAGCTGATCGGAACGGCGTACAAGCGGGACGACTTCACGACGGAGGAGTTCTTCCGCTACTGGCGCGACGTCCACGCGCCCATCACGGCGAAAGCGCCGGGGATCCGCGGCTACGTCGTCTCGGAGGTCGTCCGCAAGTACGAGGGCGGCGAGCTCGACGCGGATGCGTTCGTCGAGATCTGGTGGGACGACGAGCAGGCGCTCGACGAGGCCATGGCCTCTCCGGAGGAGCAGGCCGCCTGGGCGGACGTCGCCAACTACGCGAAGCTGACGGGCACGTTCTGGGTCACGAAGGAGCACGTCTACATCCCGCAGCCGATCACCGGGCCGGGCTCGCTGAGCAGTCAGGCCTGGATCGCCGCGTAGGGTCGGCTTCCACACCGGCCGACCGGCCGGATGAGATCCGGCCCCTACGGATTCTCGGAGCCGATATAGCGCCAGGCGGCGAGGGCATACATCCTCGCCGCCTGGCCGATGCTGCGCACCGGCACGGACTCGTTGGGGCTGTGCGCACGCGGCAGGTACCCGGGGCCGAAGGCGGCGACGCTCGGGATGCCGGCCGCGCCCTGGACGTAGGCCGCGTCCGTCGCGCCCGGGAACGCGGCGAGCTCGGGCTGCTCGTCCAGCACATCGGCAGCGGCGCTCTGGACGGCGCGCACGACGGGCTCGTCCGGGCCGATCTCGGTGGCGGGGATGTACGCCTCGAAGACGAGCTCCGCGTCGAGCTCCGGGTCATCGGCCCTGGCCCGCTCGAGAAACGCCTCGACGTCGGCCTGGATCTGCTCGCCGCTCATGCCCGGCAGCGTCCGGATGTCGCACGCGAACTCGGCCTCGCCCGGGTAGACGCCGTAGAAGACGCCCGCGCTCGCCATCACGCCGACGTTCACCGTCGGCCCGAGCCCGCCGAGAGGATGAGGGTCGTAGGTGAGCGCGTCCCGGAGCTCGCCGTGCATCCGCTGGACGAGCCGCGACATGGTCACCGTCGCGTTGACCGCCGGAAAGCGATCGGAGATGGACGAGTGCATCTGCGTCCCGCGGACCCGCACCCTGAACAGCGCCGCGCCCCGTGAGACGAGATCGATCGCCTCCCACTCGCGCACGACGCCGCAGGGCTCGCCGATGACCGCCGCGTCCGCCTGGAGCAGCCCGGACTCGGCGAGCCACCGGGTGCCCTGATGGGACCCGGCCTCCTCGTCGGCGACGAGCGCGAGCGCGAGGCGCCCGGCCGGAAGCCCGGCGGCGCCGACGGCCCCGGCCGCGTAGACCATGGCCGCCACGGCCGCCTTCATGTCGCCGGAGCCGAGGCCGTACAGCTCGCCGTCCTCGATGACGGGATCCCACGGATCGATGCGCCAGGCCTCGAGATCGCCCGGCGGCTTCGTGTCGAGGTGGCCGCACAGCATCAGCGTCCGCCCCGGCTGCGAGCCGGACACGCCGGCGAGGACGTTCGGCCGTTCCTCGACGGCGGCGAGCTCCTGCACGTCCGCGACCCCGAGCCCCTGTAGACGCTCGCGTACGAGCGCAGCGACGGCGCGCTCGTCTCCCGGCGGGTTCACGCTCGGCGTCGCGACGAGCGCGCGGGTGAACTCGACGAGCTCGCTCTCGCGCTCGTCGAGGAAGGCGAGCAGTTCGGCTTCGGCGCTCATGCGCTGGACGTCGCGAGCGCGCGCACGGCGTCGCTGAGCCGCCCGAGGCCCTCCTCGATCACGTCCGGCTCCTCCGCCAGCGACACGCGGACGAGGCCCTGCCCGCCGGGGCCGAAGACCTCGCCCGGAGCCACCGCCACCCCCCACTCCGCCAGCAGCCGCAGCGTGAACTCGAGCGACGGCAGGCCCGCCTCCGACACGTCGATCAGCATGTAGAACGTTCCCTGGGTCCGGAACGCGCGCAGCCCGCGCTCCTGCACGAGCTCCCAGGCCCGGTCGCGGCGCACGCGGTAGGCGTCGCGCATCTCGGCGACCACGTCCTGCGGGCCCGAGAGCGCCGCTTCGGCAGCCTTCTGCGAGACGGCGCTCGGGCAGGAAACCTCCGGCTCCTGCAGCTTGCGCAGGACGTCCGCCAGCTCGCCCGAGGCGACGGCGTACCCGAGCCGCCAACCCGTCATCGCGTAGATCTTCGAGAAGCTGTAGACGGAGACGACGCGGCCGGCCTCGTCGAAGCGGGCGGCGGCGACGTGCTCGCGATCCTCGTCCAGCACCATCTCGTCGTAGACGTCGTCCGCGATCAGGTAGACGTCGTGCTCGTCGGCGAGACGCACGAGCGCCTCGACGAGCTCACCGGGGAAGACGGCCCCGGTCGGGTTCCCCGGCGTGTTCGCGAAGATCGCCTTCGTCCTCGGCGTGACGAGCGAGCGAAGCTCGTCGAGGTCGGGCAGGAAGCCGTCGTCCCGGCGCAGCTCGTAGAAGACCGGAACGCCGCCGAGGAGAGTGACCATCTCGTCCATGTTCGGGAATCCCGGCGTCGGCAGGAGAACCTCGTCTCCGGGCGACAGCAGCGCCAGGTAGATGGAGAAGAGCGCGTTCATGCCGCCCGGCGTCACGACGATCTGATCGGGCTCCGGGGAGTAGCCGTCGACCCGCCGGAGGCGCTCGGCGATGAGCTCTCGCAGGCTCTGGAAGCCGCCGTTCGGGGTGTAGCGCGTGTAGCCCGCGCGGGCGGCGGCGAACGCCGCGTCGATCACGTGCTCCGGCGTGGGAAAGCTCGGCTCGCCGATCTCGAGCCTGATGGCGTCCGGCATCCGGTTGGCGAGGTCGAAGACCTCGCGGATCGTGGAGCGCCTGGCCGCGACGGCCCGGGGAGCGAGCGGCTTCACGGCCGGCGCTCCTCCTTGCGCCGGGCGATGCCGCGCTCCGCGGGCCGGACATGTCCGGCCCCTACTCCTGCTCTATCCATGCACTACTCAGCTGCTGCCTTCGCCTCGAGGTCGGGCCGCTGCCCGGGGTCGAAGTAGCGCCGGTGCCAGTCCACGCCCTGGAACGTCGTGAGCTTGCCGTCACGCGGGGTCATCTTCACGAGGTAGCGCTCCCAGCCGTAGGAACGCGAGAGCGCGGCCGGCCCGTCGGGCCCGACGTACTTGAGCGCCATGCGATTGGCGACCTCGACCCATTGCGAGCCCTCCGCGACGCAGGGGCCCTCGACGACCTCGGCGACGCACTGCGCGAGCACCTTTCGGTTGCCGCCGTCGGGCGGGATCTCCTTCTCCTCGATGCAGATCGCGCAGCGAGGCTCTCGCTGCAGGTCGTGCACCCATTCGGAGCGCTTGCGGCCGACGGCCCAGAAGGCCTCGTCTTCCCAGACATACCAGACCGGAACCACGGTTGGCCACCCGTCGGGCTTGAGGGCGGCGATCTTGATGAGCCACTTGCCGGCCAGGAACTCCTCGAGCTCGTCGCCCGCCAGCGGCCCCGACTTCGAGGCGTCGTACCACTTGCGTTTCTCGATCGCCTCCTGGGTCTCTCGCTCGATCTCCATGCTCACCTCCTGGTCCTAGTGCTGGTCGCGGCCGTCCCCGCCCGCTCGACGACGGACCGGACGGCGCTGACAATCTCCTCCTTCTGCGGCACCACGGCGCGCTCGAGCGGTGGACTGAACGGGATGTGCGCCGTTCGCGCACCGACGCGTGCGACCGGCGCCTCCAGCTCGTCGAACAGCTCCTCGGTGATGCGCGCGGCCACCTCCGCGCCGAAGCCGCCGGCCGTCCACGCCTCGTGGCAGACGACGGCGCGGCGCGTCTTCGCGACAGACGCGAGCACCGTCTCGAGATCGAGCGGGACGAGGCTGCGCAGGTCGACGAGCTCGACGTCGATCCCCGCCTCGGCCAGCTCCTCGCAGGCCTGCTCGGCGTGACGCGCCATGATCGAGTAGGCGATGACCGTGACGTCCGAGCCCGGCCGCCGGACGATCGCCTGCCCGAGCGGGACCTCGTGGATGCCCTCCGGAACCGACCCGCGAGTCGAGCCGATCTTCTTGTTCTCGAGGTAGATCACCGGGTCGTCGTCGGCGATCGCCGCCGCCAGCAACCCCTTCGCGTCCGCGGGCGTCGACGGCGCGACGACCTTCAGGCCCGGCACATGCGCGAAGATCGCCTCGAAGCTCTCCGAGTGCTGGGCGGCCGAGGAGCGCAGCGTGCCGTCGGAGGCGCGCAGCACCATCGGGACGCTCACCTGGCCACCGAACATGTAGCGGAGCTTGGCGGCCTGGTTGACGATCTCGTCCATGGCGCCCATCGTGAACTCGACGAAGCTGATCGAGCCGATCGGTCGCAGGCCCGTCAGGGCGGCGCCGACGCACGCGGACACGATCTGCGCTTCCGAGATCGGCATGTCGATCACCCGCTCGGGCCCGAACTCGTCCAGCAAGCCGCGGAACTGGCCGAAGCTCCCGCCCCAGCCGATGTCTTCGCCCAGCACGATCACGCGGTCGTCTTCGCGCATTGCGAGCTGCATCGCGTCCAGCGTCGCCTGGCCGAAGCTAATCGGACGCTCGCTCACGCGCGCCCCTCGCCGGCGATGACTCCCGCCCGGCGAAGCCGGGCTCCGCCATCGCCTGACGCCGGTCTGGGCACGGTGCCTTCCGGGCCCGTATTGCCCATACTGTGCCCTCCGGCCCCGTGCCCAGACCGACGCCCGAGGAACACGCGTGCAGTCGATGGCAAGCGCCTCTGTTTCACGTGAAGACACCCTCGAGCGCCTCGGCCTCGTCCGGATACGGGCTCTCCTCGGCGAAGCGCTCCGCCTCGGCGACCTCGGCGCCGACGGCGTCCCAGACCTCGGCGCGTCCCGGCTCGTCCAGCACGCCTTCCGCGTCGAGAACGGCCTCGAGCCGGAGGATCGGGTCGAGCTCGCGCCAGCCCTCGACCTCCTCCTTCGTCCTGTACTCCTCCGCGTCGCCCACGAAATGGCCGCCGAAGCGGTACGTGCGGAGATGCAGGAAGGTCGGCCCCTCGCCGGAGCGGGCACGCTCGACCGCCGCCTCGGCCGCCTTGTGCACGGCGAGCGCGTCGTTTCCGTCCACCGTGATCCCCGGGATCCCGTAGCCGTCCGCTCGACGGGCCAGATCGTCGACCGCCGTCGTCCGGGCGATGGCCGTGTACTGCGCGTACTGGTTGTTCTCGCAGACGTACACGACAGGCAACCCGCGCACTCCGGCGAAGTTGAGCGCCTCGTGGAAGCTCCCCTTGTTGACGCCGCCGTCGCCGAAGAAGGACACGGCCACCTGACCAGAGCCGCGGTAGGCGGCCGAGAGCGCCGCGCCGGCCGCGATGCCGCAGCCCGCGGCGACGATGCCGTTCGCGCCGAGCATGCCGAGCGAGAAGTCCGCGACGTGCATCGAGCCGCCGCGGCCCCGGCACACGCCGGTGGCCTTTCCGTAGAGCTCGGCCATCAGCCGGTCGAGGCCGACGCCCTTGGCGATCGCGTGGCCGTGCCCGCGGTGGGTCGACGTGATGTAGTCGTCGCGACGCAGCGCGGCGCAGACACCGGCGGCGACGGCCTCCTCGCCGACGTAGACGTGGACGAAGCCGGGCAGCTTGCGGGCTAGGAAGAGCTCCTGCACGCGCTCCTCGAACAGGCGGATCCGCACCATCGTCCGGTGCAGGTCGAGCATCGTGTCGGCGGCAGGGAGCGCGGTCACTGGGCCGTGTAGCCGCCGTCGACGGTGAGGATGTGCCCCGTGACCATCGCGGAGGAGTCGGAGGCGAGGAAGAGCGCGGGGCCCACGATCTCGTCGGGCTCGCCGAAGCGCCCGATCGGGATGCGCGCGAGCATGCCCGGGTAGAGATCGGGCTCCGCCGCGCGCTGCCGCGCGACCACGGCGGTCTCGAACACGCACGGAGCGAGGGCGTTGACCCGCACGCCGCGCGGCGCCCACTCGACCGCGAGCGTGCGCGTGAGCTGGACGACGCCGCCCTTGCTCACCTGGTAGCCGAGACTGCCGGCGTACCCGACGAGCCCGCCGATCGACGCGATGTTCACGATCGAGCCGGCACCCGCCTCGAGCATGTGGCGCCCGACGCTCTGGCAGCAGTTGAGCGTGCCCGTGAGGTTCACAGCCAGCACCCGTTCCCAGAGCTCGGGCTCGTACTCGACGGCCGCGCCGCGCCCGCCGATGCCGGCGCTGTTGACGAGCACGTCGAGCCGCCCGTCCGGGGCCGCCTGCCGGGCACGCTCGACCATGGTCTCGACCCCGTCTCGATTCGCGACGTCGACCGCCAGCGAGCACGACCTCGATTCGCCGATCGAGCTCACGACGTCGTCGAGGGCCGTCCCCGGGAGATCCACGGCGACGACAAAGGCGCCTGCGTCGGCGAAGCCGGCCGCGATCGCGCGGCCGAGCCCGCTCGCCGCTCCGGTGACGACGGCCACCCGCCCGGCCAGCGAGAAGAGCGCGAAGACGCCCTCCATGCGGGTGGACTCTATACTCTCCACCCGCAAGAGAATCGTTTTTCCTGGAGGCTCACATGGACGTCGCCGAGCTCTGCGGCCGTTACCGGAAGCTCTACATGCCAGCCGTCTGCGACGCCCTCTACGAGCTCGGCCTGCCGGAGCAGGTGCTCCCCACCTGGCTCCGCCCCCTCTTCCCGGAGCAGCGGGTCGCGGGCGTCGCGTTCACCGTGCTCGGCCGCGCCATCGACCCTCGGATCGGCTGGGAGGAGGGAATCGGCAGGATCACGTCCTACCTCGAGGTCTTCGAGCAGCTCGAGCCGGACTCGATCCTCGTGCACGTGAACGGCACGAGCCCCGTCGGGCACTTCGGGGAGCTCACCGCCAACTCCGCCCGCCAGAAGGGCTGCGTCGGCTGCATCCTCGACGGCAACCTTCGCGACATCGAAGGCCTGCGCGAGATCGGCTTCCAGGTCTTCTACCGCGACCTCTCGCCGCTCAACGCGATCGGGCGCTGGGAGATGGTCGCCTCGCAGGAGCCCGTCACGATCGCCGACGTCACCGTCCACCCGGGCGACGTCGTGATCGCGGAGTTCGACGGTGTGCTCGTCGTGCCCGAGTCCGACGCCGAGCGCGTGCTCGTCAAGGCCGAGGAGATCGTCGCCGCCGAGACGCGCGTCCGCGCCGACATGCGCGCCGGCGTCTCGCCGCTCGAGGGCCTCCAGAAGCACGGCCATATCTAGAGGGAGGGGTGCCGAGCCGATGGCGACGCCGATCGTGATTCCGCAGCTGGGGCTCGTCGAGGAAGTCGTCGTCCTCGAGTGGCTGAGGGCCGACGGCGACGAGGTGATCGCCGGGGAGATGATCGTGTCGCTCGAGACGGAGAAGACGCAGACGGAGATCGAGGCGCCGGCCAGCGGAACCCTGCGCATCGCAGTGGCGGCCGGGCCGGACGTCATTCCTGTCGATACCGTGCTGGGGGAGATCGAATGAAGATCGCAGACCGCATCCATCTCGTCGGCTCGGGGATCATGGGAATCGACCTCACCGACGCCTACGACTGCCACGTCTTCCTGATCGACGGCGGCGACGAGCTCGCGGTCATCGACACCGGCGCCGGCATGGGAGCCGAGCGGATTCTCGCCAACGTCCAGGCGGAGGGGTTCGATCCGGCGCGCGTCCGCCAGATCGTGCTGACGCACGCTCACGTCGACCACGCGGGCGGAGTCGCCAAGCTGCGCGGACTTCTCGACAGCCCGGCCGTGCTCGCCTCGTCCGTCTGCGCCGACTGGGTCAGGACCGGCAACGAGGAGAAGGTCAGCCTCGACGTCGCCAAGAAGGCGGCCTTCTACCCCGCCGACTACGTCCTCGAGCCGTGCCCCGTCGACTCCGAGCTCGCCGACGGCGACTCGATCCGAGTCGGCGACCTGTCGTTGACCGTCATCGACACGCCCGGCCATGCGGACGGTCACGTCTCTTTGCTCCTCGAGCGCGACGGCGTTCGGACGCTGTTCTCGGCCGACGCGGTCTTCTACGGCGGCTACATCCTCCTCCAGAGCATCTGGGACTGCCGGCTCGACGCAACGATCCGCACGCTTCGCCGCCTCCGGGACTTGGACGTCACCGCGCTGATCCCGTCGCACCAGGGCTTCTCGCTGTCGGACGGGCAGCGCCACATCGAGCGCGCCAACGACGCGCTCGACAGGCTCCTGATCCCGAATCAGCTCATCTCGGCCTGGTAGCGCGTCAGCCGGAGGCCGCCCGCCTCTCGCCGAGGCCGCGGAGCTTCGCCTGCTCCTTCAACAGGCCGTGGATCTTGTCGACGAGGTTCGCGGCACGCTCGGCGACGAGGTCCGTCCCCCGCGCCTCGGTTCCGAACGTGACGCCGACCGTCCAGCCGATCGATGCCTTGCGGAGGGCCTCGGCGTCGCCGCTCAGCGGATCCTTCGCGCCACGCACGAACAGCTTCGGCAGGGCCTGGCCGCGAAGCGCCATCGGGTCGGCGCCGTCGAGCGGCCCGGCCGAGACGAGCACGAGCGAGTCCGCCAGGGCGAACAGCGGCTCCGGGAGCGCCCGCTCGACCGCCTGCAACGCCATCACGGCGCCGCGCCCGGCCGCAACCACGCAGACGTGGCGGGCGCCGAGCCGGCGGGCGAGCGTCACCGCGAGGTCGACGTCGAGCTCGCCACGCTCCCCGGTCCAGTCGCCGTCCGAGCCGCCGTGCCCGCGCAGGTCGAGCGCGAGCACGGTCCAGCCCTTCCGAGCCAGGCCCGGGCGAATCTGCCGCCAGGCGTCGATGTCCTCGCCGACGTCGTGGACGAGACAGATCCAGACGTCACCTCCCCGGACGAGCTCGCCGCGGAGCGTGACGCCGTCAGCCGTCGTCGCCTGGACGGCCTCGGCCTTCATTTTCGCTATCCGCCGCGATGGGCTCGTAGTTGAAGCAGGCGACCCGGTGGCCCGCGTCGCCGGCGATGCCTTCGAGCGGCGGCACCTCCGAGCGGCAGTCGCTCGATCACGCGGAAGCAGCGGCTCGCGAAGCGACATGCCTCGGGCGGGTCGATCGCCGTCGGGACGTCGCCCTCGAGGACGATCCGCTTCGTGAACCGGCGCCTGGTCAGCGTGGGCACCGAAGAGAGGAGCGCCTGCGTGTAGGGGTGCAGCGGGTTGTCGAAGATCTCGGCGGCCGGTGCCGTCTCCACGATCTTGCCGAGGTACATGACGGCGATCCGGTCGGCGACGTGCCGCACGACCGACATGTCGTGCGAGATGAAGAGGTACGTCAGGTTCAGACGCTCCTGCAGGTCGTGCAGCAGGTTCAGGATCCTGCTCTGCACCGATACGTCGAGGGCGCTGACGGGCTCGTCGGCGACGAGGAAAGCGGGGTCGACGGCGAGTGCTCGGGCAATCGAGATGCGCTGGCGCTGCCCGCCGGAGAACTCGTGGGGGAAGCGCTCGACGGCATCCGGTGACAGCTCGACGAGGTCGAGCAGCTCGAGCACGCGGTCCCGCCGCTCGGCCTTCGTGCTCCCGCTTGGCATGCCCTCGGAGACGATCGCCTCGACCTTCATCCGCGGATCGAGCGAGCCGTACGGATCCTGGAAGACGAGCTGGGCACTCCGGCGGAATCGCCTCAGCTCGGGCGCCTTCGCAGCGAGCACGTCCATGCCCTCATACGTCACGCTGCCCTCGCTTGCTGGGATGAGGCGCAGCACAAGCCGCGCGAGCGTGCTCTTGCCGCAGCCGGACTCGCCCACGAGCGCGAGCGTCTCGCCCTGCCGCACGTCGAGGTCGACCCCGTCCACCGCGGACAGCCAGCTCGTGGGGCGACCGAAGAAGTCGCGAGCGACCGGGAAGCGCTTGCCGAGCCCTCGGACCGTCAGGAGGGCGTCAGCGGATCCGGAGCTCGAAGGGCTTCGGGTTGTAGCACCGGAGCTCTCGGCGGTCATCGAACCTCTCGAGGTCGGGGTGTTCCGCATCACAGCGCGGGATGCGGTTGGGACAGCGCGGCGAGAAGCGGCACGCGGCAGGCAGCGCGGTCAGGTCGGGGACACGGCCGACGATGACGGGCAGCCGCTCTCCCGCGTCGGTCAGATCGGGCATGCTGCGCATCAACCCCTGGGTGTAGGGATGGCGCGGGTCCTCGAAGATCGAGGCTACGGTGTCGGCCTCGACGATCTCCCCGGCGTACATGACTGCGACGCGGTCGGCGATCTCGTGGACGACTCCGAGGTTGTGCGTGATCAGGATCACGCTCATCCCGAGGTCGTCCCGCAGACCGGCGAGCAGGTCGAGGATCTGGGCCTGAATCGTGACGTCCAGGGCGGTCGTCGGCTCGTCGGCGACGAGCAGCCTGGGCTCCAGCAGAAGGGCCGTCGCGATCATCACCCGCTGGCGCATTCCGCCGGAGAACTGGTGAGGGTAATCGCCGAACCGCGCCGCCGCCCGCGGAATCCCGACGCGCTGGAGCATCTCGATCGCCCGCTCTTTCGCCTCCTTCTTCGTTCCCGCCCCGTGGGCGAGGACGGTCTCGGTCATCTGGCTGCCGATCGTGAACGAGGGATCGAGGCTCGTCATCGGCTCCTGAAAGACCATCGCCACGTCCTTGCCGCGAACGTTTCGCATCTCGCGCTCGCTCAGCCCGACCAGGTCGCGCCCATCGAGGAGCGCACTTCCGGACGTGATCGTCGCCGCCGCGGGCAGCAGCTGCATCAGGCTGAGCACGGTCATGGTCTTGCCGCAGCCGCTCTCGCCGACGAGGCCCATGATCTCGCCGCGCCTGACGGTGAACGACACGCCGTCCACAGCAGCGAACGAGCCGCGCCGGCGGCGGATCTCCGTCGTGAGCCCCTCGACGACGAGCAGATCCGACGCGGACGGGACGGCCACCGTCGAGGACATCCCGATTGGGTCGGTGCCGGCCATCAGAACCGTCGCAGCCTCGGGTCGAAGACGTCTCGCAGGCCGTCGCCGAGCGAGTTGAGCCCGAGCACGATCAGGGCGATCATCGCGCCGGGGACGACGGCGGCCCACGGCGAGATTGTCCAATAGTTGCGGCCCTCGGCGACCATCGCGCCGAGGCTCGGCGTCGGCGGCTGTGCGCCCAGGTTGATGAACGAGAAGCCTGCCTCCGCGACGACGGTCCAGGCCACGTAGTAGGAGGCCATGACGAGCACCGTCCCCATGACGTTCGGGACCATGTGGCGAAGCAGGATCCGCCACTCCGGCACCCCGAGCATCCTGGCCGCCTCGACAAACTCTCGCTCCGACAGCGTCCTCACCTGGGCGCGCACGATCCGCGCGAAGCCGGCCCAGAGGATCACCGCGACCGCGATCACGACGCCCTGGAGCCCCTTGCCGACCATCCCGGCCACGATTACCGCCACGAGCAGGAGCGGAAACCCCCAGGTCAGGTCGATCAGCCCGCTGATCGCAGTGTCGCGCCTGCCCCCGAAGTAGCCCGCGATAGACCCGAAGGCGAGGCCGATCGCGATCACGAGGAATGTCACCCCTACCCCGATCAGGACCGCGATCCCGACCCCGCCGATCGCACGCCACATCAGGTCGCGCCCGTAGTGGTCGGTGCCCAGGGGATGCGAGCTGCTCGGGGGCTGGAGCGCCTCGGCGAGCCGCTGTTCCTCCCAGAGATGGTGCAGGCTCGGCGTGAGCAGGATGACCGCGCCGACGATCCCGACGAGCAGGAAGAAGATCGTCAGTACGAGGCCGACCAGCGCCATCTTGTTCGCCTTGAGGAGCGCGAACGCGTCGCGGAGACGTCCCTCGGCGCCTGCGGGGACGTTCTCGACCCCGGCAAGATCGACGACTGGCTCGCTCGTCGCCATGTCTTTAGCTAGTGGGCCCTCGCCCGGTCGCGGACGCGCGGGTCGATCAGCTGATGGGCAACGTCCGCGAGGAAGTTCGACATGATCACGATGGCCGTGAACAGCAGCGCCAGCGTCTGGGCAAGCGCGTAGTCCCGCTTCAGGATCGACTGGACGAACTGGAACCCGAGGCCCTCGTAGCGGAAGATCACCTCGACGATCAGCGTGTACCCGAGCACGAGCGGGATCGTGACGCCCGCGAGGGCGATGACGGGCACGAGCGCGTTGCGAAGGGCGTGGACCCACAGGATCCGCTTCCCGGCCAGGCCTTTCGCGTTCAGGGTGCGGACGTAGTCCTTCGAGAGCTCCTCGAGCGTCGACGACCGCATCAGGCGCATGTTCACGGCCATCGACTCCATCGCGAGCACGACGGCTGGGAGCGCGAGGTGGTCCAGTCCTCCGGGCCCCGCCGGCGGAAGCCAGCCGAGACTCACGGCGAAGAGCTGGATGAGAAGCACCGCCAGGAAGAAGTTGGGGATGCCCATGCCGAGGACGGCGATCAGGCGCGCGCCCTGGTCGAACGGCCGGTTGCGCCCCCAGGCCGCCAGGAGGCCTAACGGAATCGCAAGCACGTACACGATCACGAGCGCGGCGAGGCCGAGCTTCAGCGTCTGGATCCCGGCGTCCTTGATCAGGTCGGTGATCTTGGCGCCGTTTACGAGCGAGCTCCCGGGATCGCCGGTCACCACGTTCTTCATGAAGATGAAGTACTGGGCCGCAAGCGGCTCGTTCAACCCGAGCCGCTCCTTGACGTCGTTCACGAGCACCTCGGTGCCCGTGATGCTCACGATCGACCCGGTCACGTCCCCGGGCGCGACACGCAGCCCGTAGAAGATCAGCAAGGACGCGATCAGGAGCAGGAGGAGCGCGTAGAGGAAGCGCTTGAGGATGAACGTGGCCATCGGCGCGCACGCTAGCGGGTGGCCGCCCGGCCACCCGCCAGCATGGAAGCGAGATCAGGCCGCGATGTAGACGTCGTTGTAGAACGGGTACAGCATCGTCTCGAGCGGCGTGTAGCCCATGACGGTCGTCTGGTGCACCCAGGTGTCGTTCCGGGTCAGGATCGGGATCTCGGGCAGCTGCTCGGCCCAGGCGAGCTGGAACTCCCGCGCGGCCTCCTCGAGCGTCGCTTCGTCCGGAGCCGTCTGCCACTTCGTGGCGGCCGCGGCGATGTCGGGCAGGTCGCCGTTGAAGGCCGTGCTCGGGAATGCCTGGAAGAAGATGAGCAGGTCGACCGGCGACGACCACAGCCACTCGAAGCCCCACGCGTCGACCGAGAGCGCTTCCTCGGGCGCCGCTGCCGCGGCGACGATCCCGAAGTACTCCGCCGCGTCGGGGACGTTGAGCTGCATGTCGACGCCGACCTCGGCCAGCATCGGCACGATCGCCTGATCGACCGCCGCCGTCGTCGGCTGGTAGTTGTCGTTGCTCGTGAGCGTGAACGAGAGCTTCTGCCCGTCCTTCTCGCGGATGCCGTCGGAGCCCTCGACCCAGCCCGCCTCGTCGAGAAGCGACGCAGCCATCTCGGGATCGAACTGGTTGAACTGCTCGACTCCCGGCTCGTACCACTTGAAGTTCGGCGCGATCGGCCCGTACGTCGCCACGGCCTGGCCGAAGAAGAGCGAGTCGGCGAGGGACTGGCGGTCGATCGCGTGCGAGATCGCCTGGCGGACGCGGACGTCGTCGAATCCTCTGTCCGTCTGCTGGGCGTTGAGGCCGATGAAGAAGTTCGACAGGCTCGGAAAGCTGACCGTGACGAGATCGCCGTTGGCCTGGAGCCGCTCGATGTCCTGTCCCGCCGGGTTCTTGACCACGTTGACGGTGCCGCCCTCGATCTCGTTGGCGCGCTGCCCCGCCTCGAGGATGGGAACCCACTTGACGGAGTCGAGGTAGGCGGGACCGGTGTTCGTGATGTACGGGACGTTCGTGCCGGGGTAGGCATCCCAGCGGTTCACCACGACCTCGGTGCCGGGCTGGAAGCTCGCCAGCGTGAACGGCCCCGACCCGTCCGCCTCGGTCGCGCCGTAGTCCTCGCCGAGCTCCGCGCGCTTCGCGAGGTTCTGGATCATCGCGTACTCGGTCGCGAGCGTCTCCGGAAACGCGGTGAAGGGCGCGCTCATGGTGCAGACCACCGTCGTCGCGTCGGGAGCCTGCACGTCGGAGACCGTGGGCCAGAAGATCGCGTTCTGTCCTGGTCCGCCGGCGTCGCCTGTGGCATCCCGGAACGCGTTGAAGTTGTCGGCGATCGCCTGCGCGTCGAGCGGCGCGCCGGACTGGAACGTCAGCCCCTCGCGGATCACGAACGTCCAGGTGAGCAGGTCCTCCGAGATCTCCCACGAATCGACGAGCCCAGGCTGGTAGCCACCCTCCGCATCGCGGACGACCGTGAACTCGTACAGCGCCACGTAGGCCGGATCCGCCCAGTTGGACTGAACCGTGTCCATCCGCGTGAAGTCGCGGTCGTACCCCTCGACGAGCTGTCCGCCGGTTACCGGCTCGCCGGCCGGCTCCTCGGCCGGCGGCTCTTCGGCCGCGGCCGTGTCGGCCGGCGGCGTCTCGGCCGGGGGCTCCCCCTCCGCGGGCGGAGCGGCGGCCTCCTCGTCGTCTCCGCCACAGGCGGCGAGCAGCGCGCCCGCGACCGAGACGGTGATGCCGAGGGCGGCCGAGCGCTTGAAGAAATCGCGCCGCGTGATCTGGCGCGCGGTGTAGTCGTCGACCAGCTGCTCGACCGAGTCATTCTCCGGTCCGGAATCGTCCCTATTCCTCACCCCAACCCCTCCTCTTCGGTGTCGTGCTACGGCTCCGATCGTTTAGACGTCAGGGACGCCGAAATGGCTAGAGAATCGTTTTTCCGCGCGGCCCATCTTCCCGGATCCTCGGCGAATGTCAAGCCACGCTCGGGGCCGCGCTCGGGGCGGGCGCCGTGGATTCGCGCTGAACGAGCGTGGGCGGCGTCCGGACGACGAAGCTTCGGGGCTCCCCGCCGTCGATCGTCTCGAGCAGGCAGTCGACGCCCCCGCGGGCCATCTCGGCAAGCGGCATGTGCACCGTCGTCAGCGAAGGCTCGAGGTAGCCGGCGATAGGCGAGTCGTTGTAGGCGATGACCGACATGTGCTCCGGCACGCGGATGCCCAGGCGGCGGGCTGCGGCCAGCGCTGGAACAGCGGCGGTCGGGCTCCAGACCGCGATCGCCGTCGGGCGCGGCTCTCCCTCGAGCAGCTGCTCCGTGGCGAAGAGAACGCTCTCGTCGTCGACCGGGCACTGGCGGACGAGGCGCGCAGGGGCACGAAGCCCGGCTGCATGGATCCCGGACCGGAATCCGTCCAGGCGCCGGCTGGCGGGATCGAGGTGGGCCGGCCCGGCGAGGTAGCCGATCCGCCGATGCCCGAGACCGACGAGATGGTCGACGGCCATTCGCATCCCGAGCTCGTCGTCGACGGTCGCGCTGGGCCCGATTCCGGCCACGCGGCGGTTGATGAGGACGAAGGGCAGGCTCTCTTCCTTGAGCTCGTGGATGAACTCGTCGGGCACGAAGACGCTGGCGATGAGGAGCCCGTCGACCCGCCGCTCGAACAGAAGCCGCCGGTACGCCTCGCCGCGTGACACGAAGTCAGCCGTATCGGCGATGAGCGTGACGTAACCCGCCGAGGCGGCGGCGCTCTCGACCGCGGCGAGGATCTCGGCGTTCTCGTAGTAGTACGCCAGGTTGATGATGATCCCCAGGCTCATCGTGCGAGCGAGCCGGAGGCCTCGCGCCATCGCGTTCGGCCGGTAGTTGAGCTCGCGCGCCGCGTCGAGGATCCGCTGCCGGGTCTCGAGCCGGATCGAGACGGTCGGGTCGCCGTTCAAGACCCTGGACGCGATCGACGTGCCGACGCCGGCCGCCTGCGCGACGTCGGCCAGCCGCGCCGTTCGGCCGCCCCGGCCAGCCTCAGCCATCGGAGCGCATGTCGGCCTCGACTAGCGAAGGAGGTCCTTCGGGAGGCCGATGCGATTGAACTCGTTCGCCGCGGCCTCGGCGTGCCGGTGCCCGTTGCGAAGCGAGATCATGTGGTGCCCCGGCAGCAGCGCATCCCAGTGGAGGGCCGCGATCTTGTTGCAGGACGCCGCGTACTCCTGCACGTTCGAGTCCTTGACGTTCTGCAGGATGATCGCCCCGCCCCAGAAGACGCCGTCCGACGAGAACATGTACGTGCGGTCACGTCCCACCATGCGGACGCAGTAGTGACCCATGCAGTGACCTGGCGTGGAGACGAGCTCGAGCTCGAGATTGCCGACCGGGATCCGCGTCCCGTCCGTGAACTCCTCGTCCACCTCGCACGGCTCCCACTCGTAGTCGGCGGGGTAGAAGCCGAACTGCTTCGCCCAGTTCAGCCCGATCTGCTCGGCGTCGGCAACCCGGATGAACGGCGCCGCCTCGACCCCGGCCCAGACACGGGCGCCCGTGGCCCGCCGCAGCGCGGCTGCGCCGCCGGCGTGGTCGGCGTGGTAGTGGGTGATCACGAGCGTCGAGATGTCGGCGGGGTCGAAGCCGTCCTCTCGGATGATTTCCAGGATCTGATCGGAGCCGGGGCCGAAGCCCGCGTCGATGAGCGCGAGCTCGCCGCCTCCGTCGACGAGGTAGGTGTGGCAGTCGAGGCGGTGAGTCAGGTTGAACCCGTAGTCGCCGCCGCCGACGAGATGGACGTCTTCTGTGAGTTTCATTCAGCTCTCCGGAACGCTGTAGGCGTGGGCGGTGAGGCCGCCGTCGACGACGAGGTTGACCCCGGTGACGTAGGCGGCGTCGTCGGAGGCGAGGAACGAGAAGGCGGCGGCCATGTCGTCCGCGGAGCCGAGGCGGCCCATGGGCACGACGGGGAACCCCTCGCGACGCCAGGTGTCCATGAGCTCCTCGCCGACGAGATCGACGGACTGCTGCGTGTCGCTCGGGCCCGGGCTGATGCAGTTGACCCGGATCCCGTGCGACACGAGCTCGAGCGCCATCGTCTTGACGAGGTTCGCGGTCGCGGCCTTGGCGGCGTTGTAGTGGGCGAACTCCGGCGAGCCGCCGAGGGACGAGATCGACGCCGTGTAGAGGATGACGCCGCCGCCTCCCTGCTCGACCATCGCCCGCGCTGCCCGCTGACCGACGACGAACGACGCGGTGAGGTTGACCGCGATCACCGTGAGCCAGGAGTCGTCCTCCATCTCGAGGAACGGCTCCTTCGTCCAGGCGGCGGCGTTCGAGATCACGACGTCGAGCCGGCCCGCGCCCTCGTAGGCCTCCCGCACGGCGCGGTCGCATTCCTCGACCCGGGACAGCTCGGCGAGGATCGTGCCGGCAGTCGCGCCGGCCGCCTCGAGCTCTGCGGCGACGGCGTCGAGCCGCTCCTGGACGCGGTCGACGACGTAGACGGTCGCAGCTCCTTCCGCCGCGAAGCGCAGCGCGGTGGCCCGTCCGAAGCCGCTGCCGCCGCCGGTCACGAACACGACCTTGCCGCTGTGCCGATCCGGTGCGATCACGTAGAGCTCGTTTCCGTCCCTGCCGGAGAATCGATTTTCCAGACGCCCGATCTTCGCCGTCCCCGTGCTCGGCTGTCAAGGCGGGGGGCGCCGAGGCCCTCGAGGCGTGCACCCCCGCCCGAGTAGGCTCTTGCCCGTCCAACGAGCACGGAGGTCTTGCATGAGCCGCTACCCGACCCTCTTCAGCCCGCTGCAGATCGGGCCGGTCACGGTGCGCAACCGCATCATGCAGACGGCACACGTCAAGCTCTTCACGACCGACGGCCACGACTCCCAGCGCAACATCGCCTACCAGACCGCTCGGGCCAAAGGCGGCGCCGGGCTCCTCATCACCGGCAACCGGCTCGTCCACCCCACCTCCACCACCGGAATGCCGCGCTTCGCCTACCAGTACGTCAAGGGCGCTATGGAGGTCGACAAGGTGATGACGGCCGCCGTGCACGAGCACGGTGCGGCCATCTTCACCCAGCTCAACCACTTCGGCGTCAACGCGACGAGCGACTCCGCGGACGACTTCCGCGTCCTCTGGGGCCCATCCGCGGTGAAGTCCCCTGCCTACGGCGAGACGGCGAAGGCAATGGAGCACGAGGACATCGCCGAGGTCGTGGACTGGTGGGCCCGCTCGGCGGAGCTGTCCAGGGAGGCCGGCTTCGACGGCACCGAGGTCCACATCGCGCACAGCTACCTGCTGCACCAGTTTCTCTCGCCGCTGTACAACAAGCGCGACGACGAGTACGGCGGGTCGTTCGAAAACCGACTGCGTTTCACGCGCGAGGTGATCGCCGAGATCCGGCGCCGCTGCGGGCGCGACTGGGCAGTCGGCGTCCGGGTAACGCTCTCCGACTTCATTCCCGGCGGCCTCACCGCCGGGGACGCCTGCCAGACGGCCAGGCTGCTCGAGGACGACGGGCAGATCGACTACGTCAACGTCTCGGCCGCGGGCTACCACAACATCCACATGGCCATCCAGCCCTCGGACGAGCCCGACGGCTTCCTCGTCGACCTCGCCGCGGAGGTGAAGAGCGCGGTCCGAGCCGTGCCCGTGTTCACGATCGGCGGGATCAAGGACCCGGCCATGGCCGAGGCGATCCTCGCCGAAGGGAAGGCCGACATGGTCGCGATGACCCGTGCCCAGATCGCCGACCCCGAGCTGGCCAACAAGGCGATGGAAGGACGCGAGGACGAGATCCACCACTGCATCCGCGGCAACCAGGGCTGTATCGGACGGGTCTTCAAGGGCCTCCCGATCACCTGCACCGTGAACCCGGCGACGGGACGGGAAGCGCGGTTCGGCGCCGGCACGCTCGAGCCGGCAGCGGAGCCGAGGCACTGGCTCGTCGTCGGCGGCGGGCCGGCAGGCATGCGGGCCGCCGCGGTCCTCGGCAAGCGAGGGCACCGCGTGACGCTCGTCGAGAAAGAGGGCCAGCTCGGCGGCCAGGTCAACCTGATCCTGAAGACACCAGGTCGCGAGCCGTTCGAGTGGATCACGAAGGACCTCGTCGTGCACATGGCCAAGGGAGGCGTCGAGATCCGGCTCGGGACCGAGGCGACCCAGGAGCTCGTCGAGGAGATCGGCGCCGACGGCGTCGTCGTGGCGACCGGCGCCATCCCGTCGCGATCCGGGTTCTCGATGGTCAACCCGATGGTCGACCGGCTTCCGGGAGCCGACCAGGAGAACGTCGTGCACGCCTGGGACGTGCTCACCGGCGAGCGGCCTGTCGGGCGGCGCGTCGTCGTGCTCGACGACGACGGGAGCCGCTACGCGGCCGGCGTCTGCGAGGTGCTGCTCGACCAGGGCAAGGAGGTCGAGGTCGTGAGCCGCTTCAACGCGCTCTTCCCGCAGACGCTCTACAACCTCGACCTGGCGACGCTCTACGGCCGCCTCATGTCGAAGGGCCTGAGCGATCGGCTCAACTCGTGGGCCAAGGCCGTGGACGGATCGACGGTCACCGTGCTCAACCTCTTCACGGGGCAGGAGAGCGTGCTCGAGGCCGACACCGTTGTCCTCGCGACAGGCCCGAAAGCGAACGACGCCCTGTACCTCGCGCTCAAGGGCACGGTCGCGAACCTGCACCGGATCGGCGACTGCGTGGCTCCCCGCAAGCTCGACCACGCGATCTACGAGGGCGAGCTGGCGGGGCGCGAGCTCTGGGATCCGGAGGAGCGCTACATCTACGAAGGAGAGCTCGAGCGGGCCGAGGCGCTGGTCTGATCGTGTCGCGCGCGGCCGTCACGGGGGGATTCGGTCGGTCCCCGCATCCGCCGCGGATGTAGGGGCCGGATATATCCGGCCCCTACGGTCGGATGAAGGAAATGCGCTCGCGGACGCGCTCTGGTGTAGGGGCCGCATCTCATGCGGCCCGGTCGCGGCCGAGGGCGGGCCGGTCGGGGACCGGCCCCTACCGGCGTGTGGTCGTCCTTCGGCAGGCGTAGGGGCGGGTCCCCGACCCGCCCGCCGGGACTGACGGTCGCTCCCGGCCCGCGGGGTTGTAGGGGCCGGATATATCCGGCCCTACGAACGGACCAACGAAATGCGCCGCTGACGAGTCCGTGTAGGGGCCGCATCTCATGCGGCCCGGTCGCGGCCGAGGGCGGGCCGGTCGGGGACCCGGCCCCTACCGGCGTGTGGTCGTCCTTCGGCTGGCGTAGGGGCGGGTCCCCGACCCGCCCGCCGGGACGTGACGGTCGCTCCCGGCCCCGCGGGGGTTGTAGGGGCCGGATATATCCGGCCCTACGAACCGACCAACGAAACGCGCTAGGTGGACGAGTCTGTGTAGGGGCCGCATCTCCCGCTGCCCGGTCGCGGCCGCGAGGCCGCGACGGGTCCGGCCCCTACATGACGGCGCCACAGCTGGCATCCTGGGTACACCGGACGAGGGCCACGACGTGCAGCGTGTCGGCGCCAACCCGAATACTCCCGCCTACTGGGACAACGTCTACCGCCGCGAATGCGAGGGCGGCCTGTTGGAGGGCGGCCCGCGCGACTACGTGCCGATCCACGAGGCAGTCCTGCAGCTGATCGAGGATGGGAGCCGAGTCCTCGACGTCGGCTGCGGCATCGGCCTGCTCTGCAGGAAGATCAAGCTCCGTCTGCCGCGCGCGACCGTCCTCGGCGTCGACTTCTCGAGCCACGTCGTCGCGTGGAACCGCGAACGCGATGCCGCGCTCGGGATCGAGTACCTCGAGCTAGACGTGCGGACCGAGCTGCCGGAGCTCCGCCGGGAGTTCGACGGCGTCCTGCTGTGCAACGTCCTGGAGCATCTCGAAGAGCCACACCGTGTCGCCGCCGAGGCAATCGGGCTCGTGCGCACAGGCGGAATCGTCGTGATGGTTTGCCCGCACGACGAGGACATCCAAGATCCCGAGCGCCTCCACAGGATGGGACACGACGAGGTCTTCCACCTGCTCGCCCCCTTTGCGCACAGCGTCACGTTCACCCGGTTCGAGCCACCGTTCTACGACGGATGGCTGATGGCCCACCTGACCAAGGAAGTCCCCGGCAGCGTGACGGGCTGACGATGCGAGCGGCGCCGCGAGGCGCCTCCGCGGCTCGCGGACTCAGGCGACTTTCGTCGCTGCCGGCGGCTGTTCGGGCTCGGTTTCCACCGGCGGCTGTTCGGGCTCGGTTTCCGCCGCCGGCTCCTCGTGCTCGCCACGGCCAGCGGCGCAGCCGCCTGACCGTCGCTCTGCGGTGCGCCGGAGTCGTCTCCAAGCGCCGTGGGCGTTGCGTCTCGCTCGAGGAGCTCGAACGCCGCGAGGAGGAAGGCGCGGTAGCCGGCTAGCATCTCGCGCTCGAGCCCTTCGAGGCGCTCCACCTCGGCGCGCAGACGTGCGACGTCCTCCCGAGCGTCACGCGTGTCCGCCTCCACGCGCAGGCGCGTCTCCTCGGCAACCCGCTCCAGCCGCTCCTCGTTCTCGTGCGCAAGCTGGTCGGCCGCCGCCTGCGCCTCTCGCTCGATCGCCTCGGCCCGCGTTCTGCGCCTCCTCCACGCAGCGGTCCGCCTCTTGACGAGCCGACGCCTCCAGCTCGGCGGCGGTACGCCTCGCCTGAATCAGGACGTCGCCGATCGCCTCGCGATCATGCTCGATGCGGGTCAGCCTCTCCGCCAGGTCGCGAGAGCGGTGTTCGAACGCCTCGTGCTCGTCCCAGAGCTCCTCGTAACTCCTCCGGATCTGCCTGAGCATGTCGTCGACCTGAGCCGGGTTGTACCCCCGTACACTCCGCGCAAAGGTGATCTGCCCGAGGCCGGTGGGCGTCAGTCGCCGTTTCAGGACAGGCGAGTCGTCGTTCCCGCTCGTCACCATCAGTTACAGCGTAGCTCCGACGTTTGCCGTGAATGGCGTCGGCGACGCCCCGCAGAAGAGCCTCAAGCCACTCTCACGCCGACTGGCTGGGACTGCCTAGCCGTCTCCGCGAGTGGCTCGTGGAGCTCCCCACGGCGCGAGGCTGCACCATCCGGCCCAGTCGGCTCGGCGTGATCGGTTGCCCTCGTGTCCCCCGTAGGCGGTGAGCGCTGCTCGAGAAGCTCGAGCGCGGCCAGGAGAAAGGCGCGGTAGCCGGCTCGCATCTCCTGCTGGAGGACCGCCATGCGCTCGGCCTCGGCCCGGTGATGCGAGTGGGCCTCGAGCACCTCATGCGCCTGCTTTTCGGCCAGGCGATGAGCCTCCTCCGTGATGTGCTGCGCTTGCCTCTCCGTTTCGATGAGCATCTGCTCCGACCCTGCCTTTGCGCCCAGCACGATGGCCCCGGCCTGCGCGCGGGCCTCGCCTAGGAGCCGTTCGGCTTCGGCCTGCGCTTCGGCAATCCGGCGCTGTCCGTCCGTGCGCGACGATGCCTCGAGCTCGTCAGCCCGGCGCCGGGCGTCTACGAGAACGGCGCTGATCGCGTTCCGGTCGTCCTGAATGCGAGCAAGCTCGGCTCGGAGGTCGCGCGCCTCGCGCTCGAGCGCGTCTCGCGCCTCGAGCGCCTTCTCGTAGGTCGCCTGGACAAGCGCCAGGGCCTCGTCGACCTCTGCCGGGTCATACCCGAACATCCCGCGCGAGAAATCGATGCTCCCCAAAGCAACGGGCGTAACCTCAGGCCGGAGCGTCGGCGGGCGCTCAGCGTCTTCGTCGGACGGCATCGCTACAAGATACGCCGTCTCGAGGCCGAAGAACAATCTCCAAGTCGGCAAGCGCCTGGCGCAGGCGAGGATCGCAGAGCGTTTTCACCTCGATCGCGCGCTCGGTCACGTATGCGCCGCCCGCGTCGTCGTCGAGCCCGGGGTGGCACCCCAGCTCGCTCAGAGCCGGGCTCGAGCGCTTCGAGGATCCCGAGCAGGTGCTCGGTAGAAATCCACTCCGGGTGCGGCTCGCCGGTGCCCATCTGCCCGTAGAAGGAGCCGATGTATCTGATGCCGGGGCTGAGCTCCCGGGCGGGGACTCCGATCTCCGCTGCGACCGCTTCGATCGCGGATCGCACCGGCTCGTCGCGATGGAGGTGCTGGTGGGTGTCGAGATGGGTCGGGTCCCGGCCGACGAGGTCACGGAACGCGGCCAGCTGGGCGGCGATGGCGTTCCCCACCGCCACCGGGTCGTACGTGTCGACGACGACGTACGCGGGCTCCCACCTGCCGTCGCGGTACTCCCACTCGCCGAGATCGACGTGGAGGCCGAGCGAGAGGTCGGGTCGCTCGCGCGCATAGCGGGCGGCCTCGGGAGCCGCCGCCCAGCGAACCATCAGGCTCGCGCTCGTGACCACGCCGTGCTCGTGCGCACGGACGATCCCCCGATTGACACCGCGGCTGCGGCCGAAATCGTCCGCGTTCACGATGAGCTCACGGTGGCTCACAGCGCGAGCCGCTCCGCCGTCCGCGCCGCCTCGCCGAGCCAGTCGTGCTCGTGGGCCGGCGGCGGGGCCCAGGACGCTGACCACCCGAGCCACTGCACCGCGAGCAGCAGGCGTGCGCATTCGAGCGCATCGGCGAACGCCGCGGTCGGTGCGGCTTCCGGTCAGCTCGTGGTGATAGGCGGCCGCCAGCTCCTGCCGTGGCTCGAGCGCCCAACTCCCGCCGTGAGTGCGGCGAGGTCGCTGACGCCCGGCCCGACGGCGGCCATCTCCCAGTCGACGGGACGCACGCGGCCGCTCTCCTCCACGAGGACGTTCGATGCGTAGAACTCCCCGTGCAGGAAGACCTGAGGAAGTGCCGCCAGACGCTCGGCCGCAGCCGGCACGGCCCGCTCGAGCCGGGTTACGTCCTCCCCGGGATGGAACGACGCGGCCCTTCGGAGCCAGGTACGGAACAGCGACGGCTCGTAGCGGAGCAGGTGCGGCGCCCGCGCCGAGGCACACTCACGATGGAGGCGCGCGAGCCAGCGGGCTGCGTCCGACCAGCGCTCGAAGTCGCCGATCTCGTGCAGCGGCGTTCCGACGACGCGCTCCACGAACAGCCAGAAGCGGTCGCGGCTCGGCTCCACGACCGCCGCGTAGAGCCGCGGCGCATCGGGCACCTGCCCGGCGAGGATGGAAACGTAGGTCTCGGGCTCACGCAGTGGGTCGAGCAGGAAGTCTGGCTTCGCGGCACGCGCGGCGCTGCTCAGCCCGTGCGGTCCGACGTCCTTGAACACCAGCCGGTGCAGCTCGCCGCCGATCTCGACGTCGAGCTCCTCGAGCCAGAAGCTCGACGCGTACGGCCCCGGCCGCCGGGAGAGGAGGATCGCCGGGTCGCCGAGGGCGGCGCCGAGCACATCCTCGAGCTCTCCGGACGCCGTCACAGCCGGCCCAGCAGGTTGGCGAGAACGACGTCGGAGTCGAGCAACCCCTCGGCGAGCGCTCTCGCCTCCCGCCGATGGTGCTCGTAGTCCGCGACGATGGTTGCGATGCCCTCGGCGGCACTGTCGACCCCGTCGTAGGCGAGCAGGCCCTCTCCCGTCGGCAGATAGGTCGAGAAGCCGGTCTCCTGCAGCAGGACAGGCCGCCCCGATGCGAGGTAGCAGGCGCTTCGATCCGAGAACCAACCGGTGCGGCCGACGACGTACCCCTCCTTCGGCAGCCCGAGCTCGGCGCGCGAACCCTGGACGAAGTCGTGGTAGCGAGCGGGGGTGCGCGCCATCTGCTCCGCGGAGAGGAGGTGCCAGCCGTTCGCGGCGAGGGCGCGCAGATCAGGCTCCTCGGCGTCGTCGATCGCGAGCGCCGGGGTGATCGGCTGGGCCGTCCGGCCCGGGAGCTCGATCAGCCCGCGCACCGTGTGTGCGCGCTGCCCGTAGCGCATGCCGTTCGCCTCGAGCGTCCCGTAGCTGCGCCAGTTTCCCACGGTGGTGAAGGCGTCGTGGCGAATCCGGTCGGAGAACGGCCAGCGCTCGAGCACGACCGGCGGAGGAGTCGTGATCCAGTCGCGGCCGAGCGTGGGTACCGGGCAATCCGTCGAGCCGAGCGCGAGCCCGACCGTCGCGAAATGCGTGTGCCCTTCGAGGCGCATCTCGATCCCCTGGGTGTGCCAGAGCTGCGTGAAGGCGGGATCGAGATCCAGGTAGACGCGCGTCGGGACCGCGCCGAAGAGCTCGTCGTCGCGAAGCATGCCGGCGACGTCGAGCAGGAGCTCCGCGTCCTCGGGAGCCTGGCCGACGACCTGCCGCCCGGGACCGACCAGCGCCGCGCGATCCTGGAGCTCGAACGCGGCGGCGACGCGTCCGAAGTACGCGACCACGTCGGCTCGAAGCTCGCGTACGGGCTCCAGCGCCCAGACGTCGTGACCGAGTCGCCGCAGGCCGAGGATCCACTGCAGCACCGCCCAGGTCGCCCCGCCCTGTCCCGGATCCCCGGCGAGCATGCCGCTGACGAGGACGCGCGCCATGGCGACAGTGTGACGGCGCAGCGGAGAGCCGTCACCGGGGCTCGTGCGCTTCCGCCGTCACGTAGAAGGCGGCACCGTCGCCAAGCGGCAACTCGACGCAGAGGGTCACGCTGCCGTCGCCGTTGTCGACGACGTCGCGGATCGACGCGTCCACCTCGACGCGACTGCCGTCGAACTCGATGTAGTCCGTCGAGAGCCGGTAGAAGTCGGGTGAGCTCAGCCTCGGTACCCGCAGCTCCAGGTTACGGGCGACGAGCCGTCGCTCCGTCGTGTTCATCACGCGCACGCGGGTGACCGGCTCGAGACCGTCGTTTCCCGGCCACCGTCTGCACCTCCAGGTGCCCCGGCTCCACCACGTCGATCTGCGGCTCGCCCTCGCCGAGGTGCACGAGCAGGTAGTGCGAGAAGCCGCCGCGGGGCGGCTGCGCATACACCGTCGCGCCGCCTCCGCCGACCGTGAAGTAGCGAACGCCGCCGTGCTCTCTGCTCGTCGAAGAAGTGGTCGTGCCCGGCGAACACGGCCTTCACGCCGTGGCGCGACGAAGAGTCCGTGTAGCGCCTCGCGCGTCGTCCGGGTTGAAGTCTCCCTGAAACCAGGAGTAGAGCGGCCGGTGCATGAAGACGAAGATCCCGGCGGCGTCTGCGTGCGACGCGAGGTCGGCCTCGAGCCAGTCGCGCTGCTCACCGCTGACCCGACCCTCGAGGCAGAAGTCCTCGGTGTTCAGCCCGATCACGTGGTACGGCGCCCACGTCGAACGACCCGTACCGTGCCTGCCCGGTGGCGTCGAAGAGCTCGATCGCGGCCGGATCCGACTGCATCTCGTGGTTGCCCGGCACCGCGTAGAACGGCACGCCGGTCGTCTCCGCCAGCGCCCGGAAGCGGTCGTAGCCGTTGCGCATCTCTTGCGCGGTCTCGCCGAAGCCCCAGATCTGGTCGCCCGTGTAGAGCACCGCGTCCGGCTTGAGCAGCCGGAGCTCCCTCATGATCGTCTGCGTCACCTGCGAGAAGGGCATTCGGGCCAGCGGCGGCTGGCAGTCGCCGAGGACAGCGAGACTGAGGTCGAGGCGGCTCGCCGGCGCTACGGAATCAGACGCAATCGCGAGCGACTTGCGGTGACCACTCATTCCGCCCTGCTCTGGCCCATGGTTCGACTCCCATCAGGGGACGTCACCTTGCGCACGACGAGCCCCAGGTAGTGCCGCATCCAGCGCCGTTCGACCTGTTCGAAGAGTCCCGCCGAGTGCTCGGCGAAGTCACTTTCGCTGATATGGAGATGATCCGGCTGGACGTCGCCTTCACACAGCCTGCCGAGTTCCGGGTGTTCATCGATATCGGCATCGGTCGGCGTGATGTCCTCGAGAATGGCAATGAGGTAGCCGTCGGGACGGAGGACACGATAGGCCTCCTCGAGTACTCGCTTCGGTTCAGCGGCATGGTTGAGGCTCCAGAGGGCCAGACACGCATCGAAAGAGCTTCGCCGGAGTGGCAGCAACTCGCCAATCCCCCGGACGAGGTCGACTGGACGTCGGAGGCAGGGAAATCGGTCTTCCAGTGCGCCCCAGCGGTCATCCAGCCAGGAAAGGCTCGGCTCGACAATCAGATAACCATCGAAGCCGGAGATCGAGTCGCGAGCGAGACCGAGACCACCGCCGATATCGACTACGGTGCCCCGCACCGGCGCCAGCAACTCGCCGAGGTCGGAGTAGTCCCAGTCGAAGCAACCAGCGGCGCGGTCGTGGTCGCGGCTCAAGTCGCCGTACCAATCCTCCATCAACGACTGCGGTGCCGCCATTTCGCGTCCAAAGCCATCTTGCGGCCGTAGATCGATGAACCGGGAGTCGTGTTGGAGGCGCGGGCGAAGTCGCAGTTGCTGCACATGGCTTGCCACTCATCGAGTGGATCTCATGCCTGCAGGCGGGACATGCCAGTGCCCATCGCATCTGTAGGGACCGGCCTGATGTCTTCACGATCGAGTGGGGAGAGCGGCGCGTACAGACCTATGATACGCGCGAGTGGCGCAGCAGGGGTCACCCGGTCGGCCCACGACGAGAGCGACCGGCTGTGTAGGAGAGATCGGACAGGGCCTCGGCACGATCCGTATAGTGACGTGAAGAGGTGTCTTCTTCGATGGACCACGACCGTCGCCACCGACCTGCAAGGCTCTTCTGATCGAAACCGTTCACCTGGTTCGAGGTTCGGGATCCGGCGACGTCTACGCGTGCTGCCCGAGCTGGCTGGACACGCGAATCGGAAACCTAGGCTACAGGTGAGGACGTCTGGAACGGCCCTGTGGCACAGGACATCCGGCGCTCGATCCTCGACGGGTCGTTCAGCTATTGCAACGCAGCTCGATGCCCGTACGTGCAATCCGTTTCGACCGGTCTGCGCGAGATCCAGGGGGTTACCGACCCGGATCTACGCACGCGCGGTGATCGAAGGTGGCCTCACCGTGCTCCCGTACGGCCCGCGCGACGTCAACTGCTGCTTCTGATCGCTCCTGCAACCTGTCCTGCCCCTCCTGCCGGACGAGCCTGCTGGTGGAGACGCACCGGCGCGACGAGATCCTGTCGCTCCAGCAACGCATCAGCGACGAAGCTCTGAGTTGATGCGCGGCTTCTCTACATCACGGGCTCCGGAGACCCATTTCGGTCGTCCCTTCTTCCGGCAGTGGCTTCGGACGATGCGGGTGGAGGACATGCCGCACCTCGAGATCATTCATCTGCACACGAACGGCCTGCTGTGGAATCCGCCATGTGGTCATCCATCCCCGCACCGACGGTGCTCTTGTCGTACGCCGACATCTCCATCGACGCTTCGACGCCGGAGACATATGCCGTCAACCGGCGCGGTGGGCGGTTCGAGGTCTTGCTACGCAATCTCGAGTTCATCACGTCGCTCCGCCGCGACGGCCCGCTTACTTGGCTTGGCATCAATATGGTCGTGCAGGAGAACAACTTCGAGGAGATGGCGGGCTCGTCGCTCTGGGGACGCAACTGGGCGTCGACACCGTGTACTTCCACCAGCTCGCGAACTGGGGTACGTTCACCGACGAGGAGTACGAGCGACGGGCTGTCCACCGCCCGTCGCACCGAGACATGGCGAGCCTAGTCGCGACGCTTCGTGACACCGTCTTCGACAACACGCTCGTGTACCTCGACAACCTGACGCACGCCAGAGAGGCCGCACTGGCCGGCGGGCGCTCAGCCGCCATCTAGCCTTCGGCAAGCTCCCTAAGCACTTCGGCGGCGAGTGGATCGCGCCAGCTGGATGCCAGCGAAGCAGGATTCCTCCATCTCTGCTTAGCTCCCTCCAGTCCCGGGTCGCAAGGCTACGGCGAGCGTCCTCAATAAGCGATGTGCCGTAGTAGCGGAGCCAATCGCGGCGGCCCTCTAGGTAGGCCGAGTGAAGCTCCGGGCGACCGCGAAGCCACGGCTTCTGCCGATCGAGGACATGCATGACAGCCGAGAGCATTCGAGCAGGCTCGTTGCTCATGTTCCCGCCATGCCGGCGGTACTCAGCTACGACAGACGGGTGTGATCCGACAGGAAGCGTGCGAGCGACCCGGAGATACAAGTCGTAGTCTTCGCACGCAAGGAGCGATGGGTCGAAGAGGCCAAGCTTCTCAAGCGTCCGTCGTCGATACACGACCGTACCGTGCATCTTGACGACGTTGCCCCTCAACAGCGCGGCGTAGGGATCCGGCGGTTCGGGTTCCGGAAGCCACTCTGCTAGCAACGACCCGTCGTAGGTTACGAGTCGGTGATGTCCGTACACGAAACCGAGCTGCGGTCGACGCTCGAGCTCGGCGATCCCGGCGGCAACGGCCTGCGGGAGTAGGCGATCGTCGGCGTCGAGAAAGGTCACGTACTCGCCGGAAGAGACCAGTGCCCCCGTGTTCCGAGCTGCGGCGAGTCCGCCGTTTCTCCGCCGGATCAGACGCACACCGTAACGGCGGGCAACTTCTCCAGCGTTGTCGTTTGACTCGTCGTCGACGACGATCAGCTCAACGTCCTCGTGCGTCTGCTCGATCGCGCTCTGAAGTGCCGAGGCGAGGAAGTGCGCCTGGTTGTGGCATGGCACGATGATCGAGGCACGGCCGGAAACCCCACTACCCGGCTCGAGTCTCGGCGCTTGCTCACGAACCATTGCTAAGCGAGTCCATCAGCCACCGCTCGAACTCCGTCCGTTCCCAGTCATGTACCTGCAAGCGAGGAAGCTGTAACCGATCGGCGGCAGCCCGACCAGCCCGCGGACATTGGAGCAAGCGAGCTCGAAGGACGCCCGGCGTACGAGATCGACTGTCTCGTGTGTGTAATCCGACTGCCGCCCGAAGGGATAGGAGAACGATGAAATCCGCGTCGCCACCAGCTGCTCGAGCGTCCGTCGGCTGCCGTCGATCTCCTGCTCCTGCACGGCAGCGGGCAGATCCGCCAGGCGCGGATGCGACTGGGTATGCGCGCCAATCTCGATGCCAGGGACGGAGGCGAGGTCGACGAGCTCCTGCGTTGTCATCGCCCTCCGAGCATCGTTGCCTTTCGTCGCCGTCGCAGCCCAGGACGCGAGCTGTTCCATCAGATGGCCGCGCTCGTCCGGCGTAGCGGCGAAGAGGATGTCGTAGAGCTCGAGATACAGACGCTGCCGATCGTGACGTGGTGGCTCCCAGGCTCGCCAGGTCGACGGTGCCTCGGCCGCCTCACGGGCGGAGTCGAGCTCTGGAACTGCCCACGAGAAAATCCGGTTCTCAGTCTCGAGCGCTAGCCTGTCTGGTAGAGACGCAGTACGGAGAACGACGCGATCGAGCTGATCCCACCAGAACTCGGCGCCGTGGCCGAGTGGCGTGGAGACGACGAAGACGGTTGCCGGCAGGCGCCGATCCGCGAGAACGGTGGCGGCGATGAGATTGTCTCGGTAGCCGTCGTCGAACGTGATCGCAATCTCGGGCCGGCTTCCTTCCGAGCGCTCGGGCAATGACGTCAGCGGCACGACCTCGCAGCGCCGGCGCAGTACGTCGAGATGCGCGGCGAAGTTCCGGCGCGACACAGCTAGCCACCAAGGATCGGTCGGGGGCTTCCCCACCCCGTGGTAGAGAAGGATCGCGGACGGCGCCATCAACGCGAGGGCGGCGGATGCGCGCTCCGGACGGCCCGAACGGCCACAGTGACCTCGAACTCGGGATCGCGTGCGTCCAGCTCAGCGGTTGCCAGGTCCTCGACGGCGAGCCCATAGAGAAACGCCGTCGCGGCGAGCACGTTCCCGTACGCGCGGACAGGACTCGGGAGTCGCCGAAGTGCTCTCCAAAGAGGCGCTGAGTCGAAGTGGAGGTAACCGACCAGTACCAGGAGCCGGGCCATTCGCTGACGCTGATCCTCGTGATCCCTGGCAGCGTCGCCAGAATGACTCCGCCTGGCTTCAGCGCGCTCCACAGAGCCGCGATCGCAGCATGTAGGTCGTACATGAGGTGCAGCGTCTGGGTGCAAATCACGCAGTCGAACGCGTGGGCTGGAAGACCGCCGCCGGTGGCAAGGTCCTCGTGGTAAGCGGCCTCGGTGTTCGTCACGTCGACGTCGAGCACGGCGGCCTTCGTGACCAAATCGCCGCCGAACCGCCGAGCGTATGAGTCATCGCCGAACTCGAGCACCGCCCCTTGGATGTCGCGAGCGTGCTCAGCAAGGAACGCCTCAATGTAGTAGCGGTCGATCGGGGTGCCCCGATCGAAGCCCCAGTACGGGCTGATAGGACTCGTACGGCGAAGCTCGCCGAAGTCGACGGGATGAGGTTCGCTTGCGCTCACTCGGATCGCGAATTGCCCTCCAGCCCCGGCAGGCGTTCAATTCTGGAGAGGGCTCTTAACCTGGCGAGCAGCTGTCGCTCCGGATCCCGGCCCGTATTGAGGAGCGGCCCCGCCGCTCGTATGGCCGATCGGCGGTATAGCGCAGGCGTCCCGTCAGCGTCCAGGCACTGCCCCGAGATCGAGTACTGCGGCGGCTGCGGGGCTCATCGTCGCTGAGCGACGGCTCCCGCCAGGGCGTCTTGCTTCAGGAGCCGTCCGGCCTCAAGGAACACGAGGAGGTCGCCATTCGACCTGCGCATTGCTGTTGCATAGGCAGTAGAGAGCTCGAATGTTCTCAGCAGAACAGCACGAGCGCCAAAGCGGGCAGCTGCCTGATCTGCAGCAATACCCGCAGGCGCTACAACCCGAGCTCGTACGGCGCATGAGACTGCGACCGAGCGCTCTCGAGCGAACTTTGAATCAGCAGCTCATCAGAACCGAACACCACCACCGAGACCAGCCGGGCGATAGTCGGGTCCGGATCATCAGGCCAGAAGCGCTCGACGTATATCGCGCCCAGAGGTGTATGCACCCGATCTGACCACACTGCCGAGACAACCAGGCGAGTACGAACCGCACGGTCTAGGTCTGCAGAACCTCGGAACCCGCTCGTGGCCGCAGCTGCGACCTCGGGGAAGCGAGCCCCGATGTCGGGGCGTTGTTGATCGACCATCACCCTGACCGGGGCTCGTTCATCAGACAGGAAGGCGACGTATCGGGGCTGGCCGTAGTGACCCAGCGCCCAGCCCAAGACCTGCAGGCCACGATCTTCGGTCACGAGTCCCTCGACGGGCATATCGATTCGGCAGCCCTGGAGCCGAGGCTCCAGGGTGCCTGGTCGATCCACTCCACTCTTGCTAGCACGCCGCCTCGATGTCTTGCCGGAGCTCCTGTCGGCGTCGTTCGAGTTCGTCGCGGTTGGCGTCTGGGCCGAGTGCAAGCTCCCTGGAGAGTAAGAACGACTCCAGCACGCGTCGGTGGGAGCGAACGATCTCCTGGTCGGCGCGCCGATGAGCTTCGGGGTGGACATCCGGCGGAAGCCTCTCTGCACGGGCGAGTCGATGCGTGAGCACCGACCGCGCCGCTATCACTAGCGGATCGCCGTAGTAAATCTCGTAGGTCAATTGCGTCCGCTGGATTGTTTCGTGCAGGAATGCCTCGTCAGGCCAGCGCCGGCGCTCTCGTTCTAGAACCTGCTGGACGGCGGCGAGCATGGCGTCTCGAGTGGTGCGACATCTGGGCCGTGTGCTGCCGGTACTCGACGGTGACCGTCGTGTGCGCGACGACTACATGCGAGCTCGCAAGCCGAAGGTACACGTCGTAGTCCGCGGCGGCGGCTACCCCGGGCTCGAAACCACCGATCTCGGCAAGGCAACCTTTCCGGTACCGCCACGGAGCCGGGATTCCAGATGTAGCTGCCGCCAAAGGGCACGGTAGTGCTGCTCGTCGACCGTGTGCTGGGCCGGCGTGTAGAGGGCAGTGCCGTCCGGCCCGGTCAGCGTACAGTGTCCGGAGACGAAGGCAGCATCCGGCCGCGTAGCGAGCGCAGAAGCATTGACCGACAGCGCACCGGGAGTGAGGCAGTCGTCGGCATCCAGGAAGACGACGAGGCTTCCGCTGGCGGCGTCGAGCCCTCGGTTCCGCGCCGCGGCTAGGCCATGGTTCTCCTGGGCTAGAAGCGTGACACCGTGATCCCTCGCGACGCCTTGTGTCTCGTCTGTGGAACCGTCGTCGACGACGATGCATTCAACGTCTCCGTCGAGCTCCTGATCGAGCACGCTAGCGAGCGCAGCGGAGAGGAAGCGCGCCTGGTTAAAGCAAGGCACGAGCACTGAGACGGAGGCTGTCACCGCTCTCTCGGCAACGCTCATGGCGTAGCCGCGCCTGCCTCACTCTCGTGGACTCCGCTTGGGCGCGACCCATCAGTTCCACCCCCGCCCTCGGCGATGCCCTTCAACTCGAACGCCTTGAACGTGATGGCGTAGAGCCCATGAAGTCGATCTCTGGACTCCGCGAGATCCCGACGGCCTGCTGCGCTTGCCGCCTCGAGCTCTCGAACCTCGTTCACCTGCTCTCCAAGCTCAGCAGGGGCACTAGCCAGCGGCCTGCGGCATCGAGCGTGTCTGCGAGCTCTGCAGTCTCAGCCTCAAGGTGAAGCTGGACGAAGCGAGCTGCACCGAGACGCTGTCGAGCGCCTCCCTGACATGCGCTTCGTCACCACATCCTGTCACGAGGATACTGACAGTCATATCGCGCGGCTCTCCATTAGGCCCGCATGCTCGCGCATCGAGCCAAGGCGCAGTCTAAATCTCGGGCTCTACGCGAGCTAGGAGAGGTAGGCCGTATGCTGACGACGAGGTCACGCGAGCGGCGCCGTTGCGCATCTCCTGCGCCGTCTCGCTGAAGCCCCAGATCTGGTCGCCGGCCTAGAGCACCGCGTCCGGCCGTAGGAGCCGAAGCTCGCGCATGATCGTTTGCGTCACCTGAGAGAACGGCATCGGGCTGACAGTCGCCCAACACAGCCAGCAGGTGTGCGGGGTACGCCGCGGGGTACACAGATGTCAGCGGCCTCAGCAGCGCAAGTCCGGAAGCCCGAGTGCCATGAGCGCCAGGCCAGGGTACTACCGGACTCGCACAACGCCAGTTTCCCGCGAATCCAACGCGCCATGCCGACTGCCGACGAGTCTGGTCTACACTCCCATCTTCCGTTCCGGCCACGTCTCCTTTCTGCGGAGGTTACGAGTCCGACTACGCGTGGGTCAGTCTCCGCGCTGGTCCAGGGTCTCTTCGCCGCCTAACCGTTACGGCGCCCAGCAACTCGTCGCGTTCTTTACCGCGATATAGCCGGAATTCGTAATTACACGACGGATGAATCCATGGCGCCGCTTGAGAGCCCTGGGAACCTCTGAAAAACAGACGCTCTGCATCCCAATTGACCGAGAAATAGACTTCACCGACCGAATCGTCGCCAGTATCCCAGTGCACGACCGTGCTACCCAGGCCAGCGCCACTGGGCACAGGGTTCGGTGCGGCCCAGATCGAACGCTCCGACACCGGCCGGAGGCGGCGACGACGCTCCTACGGCGATCGCTCTGATGTCAACAGATCGCGGAGTAGATCTGGCAACCGATCGCGCACGAACGCCTCGTCTTCACTTGCTGAGCGTACTCCAATAGCGTACCAAGGTCGGTCAGGGGACGCCCAGTCAGCGATCTTAAATGGTCGGCCAAAGAGATCGTATACATTGTAGGAGAGATCATCGAAGAATTTGAAAAATTCCCTGGGTGAATAGTCATACCACCGTGCTGCCGCCATCGAGCGTTCAAACACAATGAACGGTGGTGCGGGCGCGCGATTGACTGATGTCCTCCTTGCAGGGCTCTGAACTCGCCACCTTCCAGATCAAGCTTACAAAAACGCCATGAATCTACCTCATGCAGGACGTCATCAATAAGAACCGTAGCAACCTCTACTTCTTCGGCATCCGACTCGGATTCGGTGTGACCTGCCTTACGGATGTGACTGCGAGTCGGCGCGTTCTTCACGACCGTGAATCGGGCAAGGTGCCGTTCATGATAGAGCGCCTTGCGAACGAGGCGGACGTCCCGAGAGCACTGTCGCGCAGCAAAGCCTCAAGACTTCGCGCACTGGAGGGTTCGGGCTCAAGCGCAAAGACGGTTCCCTCAGGACCAACGAGTCTCGCCAGGCGAACAGTATGCAGCCCCAAGCTCGCACCACCGTCGAGACACGTATCCCCTGGGTGGACAAGGCCTACGTACATGCGCGTGATGATGTCCTCGAATACCTCGTTGTCCCGAGCCTGCATCCCGGAGCAGCTCCTTTGTCAGACGCGCTTAACATGCTGTACTCCTTAGGTTCAGAGAGGCTGGTACGTCAACCTGGGTACACCGTACTTCGAACAAATCACGGACTCCTTTCCCGCAGAACAGCGTCAGACGGGGGCAGCGACAAGTCCCCCCACCCGCATCATCCGCCTGAACTAGCCGGAGCGCCTGCCGCAGAGTCGCTCGATACGTCGCCGCTCGGCTATGTTCAAGAGAACCGGCCCACCCGACCGAGTCGCTCGGCGCGGATGTGACCTCTCATCGCCGTTCGCAAGCAGCGCGAGTAGCCCGTCCCGGCGGCATGACCCCCGCCCCCGATCACGCCGGCCGGTAGGCCCGCTTCCTGCCCAAGCCGATCGATCAAACACGACTCGGCTCTCGCCGTATCCACGTGGGGCACTTGAAATGACACACTGGCACTACGGAAGGCGGACATGCGGCTAATCGCCGTCCCACTTGCGTGAAGACGCCCGATCCATCGGCGCCGCCCCGAGCGTCGGCGATACCTTTCAGCTCGAACGCCTTGAACGTAGCGGCGTAGAGTTCGTGGAGCCGATCCTGATTCTCATCGAAGCTGAGGAGACCGGCCTTCATTCCCGTCTCGAGCTCTCGAACCTCATCGACCTGCTGAGAGAGCTGCGCTGAGGCATCCTGCCATCGGATTGCGGCATCGCGGGTATCCCCTAGCTCCTTCGTCTCAGCCTCAGGATGGAGCTGAACGAACCGAGCGAGCGCACGGCCTCGTCGCTCGCACCTCTCACAGAACTCGTCGTAGGTGATCGGCCGAGCCATGTGGGTCACAGCATTTCGATCGTAGAGGACCGCGAGGCCTGCGTCGCGCAGGCGGTAGGCGAGCTCGACGTCTTCGATGATTGTTGTGAAGGCCGCGTTGAAGACGCCGTTCTCGAGAAGGAACTGTCGCTTACATGACGAGCGTCCACCCCAGAAGCAGTGGTAGGGCAGCATCTGCCCATCTTCGAACAGGCCGTACGCAAACAGGAGATGCGCAACATCCGTCACGTAACTCATGAGGGGCGTGACAACGAGCTTCGGGTGCCACGTCGTAAAGCCGAGCACCGCTAGGTTGGCTCGGGCCGCTGCCCGTGTACGAGCAAGTGGCGTTCGACCAGATTGGGCGTTGCCACGTCGTCGTCGTCGAGGAAGAGCACAATCGGCGCTCGGGCCATGAGCAGCCCGAAGTTCTTTGCCTGCGCGATTCCACCGCTCGTTACTCGCCGGTAGCGGATCGAGCCCCGCCTCGCTCTCTCGAGGCACATGTCCGGAGTGCCGTCGAGGACCCGTCGTCGACGACGACGACCTCGAAGCGAACGCTCTCGACCGTCTGCCGCTCGAGACTGTCAAGCATCGCCTCTAACAGGCCCGCGCGGTTGCGCGTCGGGATCACGATCGAGAGCTCCGGAGCCGAATCAGCGGTCAGGCGTGCTCCCCACCGAGGCGGTAAAGACCGCGTCGGCATCCACCCAAACGCGCTCATGGCTGGCGTCGAGATACTCAGCAAGCTCGGTGTACTCCTCGAGCCACCAGCGCCCGGCGGCAGGCACCACGAGATAGCTCGCGCCTTCGCACGCCCTCGCTCGAGGAGCGCTGCGGCCTCCCGGCCGTCCGCAGGCAACCCACCGGCGTAGCCTGTTACATCGCCAGGAAAATGGCGCGCGTTGCGGTCGCCAAGCTCGACAAGTTCCTCGTCGCCGCTGCTTAGCACGAGCACGGCGGCCCCGGGTGGCACGGCCTGCTCGACGGCGAGCAACATCCGGATATTGCTCGAGGCGTACTCGACCTGCTCGAGGTAGCGGGAAGCCACGTATGGACGAACGTGCTCGAGCAGCGTAAGGCGGCCTTTCGAGACGCCGGATCCGCCCTTCGCGCGTCACAGCGCTCTGCCGGACGCGCGACGCACCGCCACGGATCGGCGACGTGAGCAATCGCACCGAGTCCGTCGATGAGGTGCAGCGCGCCATCGACAAACGGCAGCTGCCACACCCACGCTGGGTACACGCTGCCGGCCGACGCCGCATGACGACCGAGCTCGGGTCTAGAGGCTCGCGGACGGAGAGAAGCCCGTCCGGGCCGAGGAGTGACTCGTATGGAAGTTCGGTGGCGGGCTTGCTCCCGTCCTCGTAGAACAGAATCGTGTCGTGCACACAAACGTGAGCGTCGGGCCGAGCTTCGAGGGCCTCCACCTGAAGCTTCAGCTTGTCCTCGCGGAGCCAAAAATCGCACGTGTGAAGGCGGGCGACGTATTCGCCTGTCGCACGCTCGAGGAGCCGCCGAAGTCTTGGGCCTTCTGCCTCCTGGACGGACTCTCCCAGGACCTCGAAGTCACCGTCTCCGAGGAACGACGCCGACTTCCAGCCGGGACCATCCGCCGTCACACTGACGAGCACCTCGAGCTCGAAGGTCATCCGCTGCATCCGGACGCTGTCGAGTGCCTCACCCACGTGATCCTCGTGCTCGCACGCCGTCACGAGCACGCTGACCTTCATCTTGCGCCGATCCGTCGTTCGAAGCACGGATCGTCTCGGTCGCGCCGCTCGACTACGTTGCGTGACATCGAACCGCGCACCGTCCCACCTCGGATGGGGGCCGCGTACAGACGCGCTCGCATTCCTCATTCATGTCGCACGGTTCTCTGACACTCTCCACCAAGCTTTAACCGATGGTCATTGCGCCAGACCAGCGCAGGTACAGAACGATTTGAAAGGTACAACCCCCCAAGTCAGCTCTTCTGAATCACGCAGGTTTCTGGGTAGAAGCTGATCGCCGCCATCCCCGCTAGCGTCTCCGGCTGGTCATGCCACACGCTGTGAACGTCATCCACAGGAGTCTTTTAGAAACTCAATAGTCGAGTCCTCTTTACGCCATCCCATGCCGATGTCTTCCATATAGGATGTATGAGTATCTTCGATGATGTAAAGGCCGCCAGGCTCCACAAATTGCCAAAGGTGGACAAGGCTACCAATCTGCTGTTCAGCCCTATGTCCGCCATCATCAATCACCATCGTGAGCGCTCCCGTTTTCGCGGTCACGGAATCGAGAAATGTCGTATCGGTCTGGTCGCCGATAAAAATCTCTATACGATCGTCCTCACTAAGCTTAGCTTCCGCGTTTATGTCGATGCCAAATATCCTTCCGTTCTCGAAATAGTCGCGCCACATTCGTAGGCTAGCGCCTCCGAGAACGCCTATCTCGAGAACTGTAACCCTAGCCTGACGTCTCGGTGCAACGATAGCGTCGTAGATCGCGGCCAGGCTTCGTCGAGGAGCAGCCTTGTCGGTGCCGTGTCGGAGCGCAAGCTCATGCAGGGTCTCCATCACTCGGCTAGCCGTTGGCCGTCGGTTCCGAACGACCGTCGCGTGCAACGCGATGGACCGCCTCTAGCCAGCCTAGCCCGAATAGGACGTCTGGCTCGAGGTGGTTGCCCTCGGCCCACTCGTTCCAGGCATTCACGAAAATGAGGCGGTGCGCGGGCGGATCTTCGGTGACACTGTCCGCGGCAGCACGGAGGTTTCGCTCGAATGCTTCGGGGGTTGAGTTGATGAAGACAATGCCATTTTCACCGCGCCGTGGCGTGTTGTCCCAACTCACCATCACGCACGGGTGGAAGGGGTAGTCCCGATCCTGGCGACGCATGCTGTCTGTGGCGATTGTGTAGTCGTAGATCTTCAGGCCGGGATCGGTCGGCCCGGGTACAGCAGATAGCTGGGGCTGGAAGTTGAGCGTCGAATCGAAGCCAAGCGGTCGCGTGTCCCGGAACGGATTATGGGCGTTGATACCGATGAGGTACGGCTCGGGCAGCCCGCTGCGAACGCATTCCCTCCGAATCGTCTCCGTCGTCCGTCGGGAGTCCGGCAAGTCGAACGGTCGGTAAATGAGGAACACGGGCCGCTCGTCGACACGGATGTACCTTGGGTCGGCGAACGCTGTCATGAGCCATCGAACATGGGCACGATCGTCCTCGTCCGAATACGTCTGCTCCTGTAGCACTTCGTCTGGGACACCCGACCCATGCCACCGGCGCGACCAGGGCTCATTGGCCCACGACAGGCAGAAGGGGTGTTCAGGCTCGCCACTGGCGAGTACCTCGGAGAATGGCCGATCGAGGAGACGCGTGCCGTGAAACCAGTAGTGCCAGTAACAAAAGCCCTCGATACCGTGCTCGCCCGCCAGTCTGGCCTGGGCCGTCGCGCACTTCGGGCACGCGAAGGTCGCAAAAGCCCAAATCGGCCGGCAGCCGCGGCTGGTAGTGACCCTCGAACAGCGGCTTGCCTTGGATTACATTCGTCCATTCGGTAAATCCTGAGCCCCACCAGCGGTCGTTCTCCTTCGTTGGATAGAACTGCGGCAGATAGAACGCAATTATCCGAGTGCGTGGGAGCATGAGCGTCCGACTACGAAGTGCCGTCATCGCGTTTGACACCGACGAAGAGATCGCGCTGTAGCTGGCCCGGCACTGCGTCGATCACGCGAATGTCGGAGAAAGCTCCATGCTCTTTCATGGCAGCCAGGACCCAGTCGCGGTCGATCACGATGGTTAGCTGATCCTTATACATTTCCTCGCGGGAATACCCACCTCAATGAAACACACGTTCTTGGTCTTCGCTGAAAGCCAGCGGAGGCAGTCAAGCCGTGCTCCGGCGAGCGCTGGATCATGATCCACTGCAGTACAGCGAATGCCGATGTGACATCGAATCGCTCCTGTTGCGTATCGCGAAGGTACTCATAAGCGTTTGCTAGTTCGTACCGAACCCATTCCTGACCCGGCCGGGCTTTGCGGCGATAGAATGCCTCGAGGAGGCGAGCAGATGTGATGAATCGCCTGGTAGCGTCCACTCCCTTTGTGTGGAAGCCACGGCGAGCGAAGTAGTCGCAGAAGAGGCCTGTGTTGCACCCGAGGTCCAGATAGGTCCGCTGCTCCTCAGCGTTATCGTACGTTAGCCCGAGCTCGCCCAGGACGCGGGCCATCACATTCGCCCTGGCGATCGAGTCCCACCGAGCCAGACGCCAACCTTTGAGCTCAGGCAATTCGACTGGCTGATAGAGCGCCTCCTCACCAGGGTAAGGGTGTTCATCCCGGAGGAGCTCGGCGATCTGTTCTCGTGCCTCCTCGGCGAGCTGTCGAAAGCAACCCGGGCAGATGGACAACGTGCCGCTCCCGTTTGCCGTGAGAATGGTCTCCTCGGCCGGGTGCGAGCCACAGCGTTGGCAGGTCAGCGTGAGGTCGACACGAACATGCTCAGGCTCATCGAGGCGCTGCATCTGATAGCCCGACGGAGCGGCTATTACGAGGTCGACGCCCCGTTGCGAAGCGACTCTCCAATCGTCAACCGCGGCGTTCCCGAACGCATAGCCCTCTTCGACGGCGACAAGTGTACCAGGAGGAATTGACGCCAGGATAGTCGCTGCGTCTTCGCGAGAGACGAAGTGATCGATCACGCAGGTCAGGCCGGGCTCTCCGCAGACGATCCTGCGATGTACCCAGAATGCACCGTGCTCGCTCGGCCAGGGATAGTCGCTGCAGACGAGCGTCTGGGTCGGCCGCCCCTCGGCGACAGACGAATTGACCAGTTCGATCAGGCGCCTTGACTTCCCCGAGCCAGGAAGCCCAGTGAGCATCGTGATGGGCATGAAACTATCGTCCCTGGTGCCGCCGAGCCAGACTCAATGCGCGACATCGTGAAGGGCCCGGATCGTTTGTGCACCCCTCCTAGGTCGAGGCTGCGCTTCCTCACGCACTGAAAGTTGCGTCAGAACTCGGCGTGTGGCGTCGAGGTAGGCGTGCCCGTGTAGCAGGTCGGGCTCGAGATGACATCCCTCGGCCCATTCGTTCCAGGCATTTACGAACACGATCCGATGCTCAGCGGGTTGGGTGTGCGCACGGGCAACCGCTTCTCTTAGCCATTCTTCGTACCCGGCAGGAGTCGCATTGTGCATGACGACACCACGCCCGCCGACACGGGGGGTGTTGTCCCAGCTTGGGAAGACGGTCTCGTAGCGGCGGTAGTCAACCGGCTCCAGGTCGGCAAGCGCGGCCCTTACCACGTCATAGTCGTACACCTGTAACTCGTGGTCGCCTGGGACCGACAGTTGCCCGTACCTCTTCGTGACATGCGAGATCAGCCAGCCGAACTGTGGCTGGAAGAGAACCTTCGCGTCGAATCCGACCTGGGTCGCGTCCCAACCCAGCTCCCATGCTGTCTCGACCGCGACGAGGTGTATGCCCGGTAGCCCAGCGCGCTCGACTTCGCGTCTCCAAGTCTCACAGGTTCTCGCTGGCTCGGGCAAGTGGGACGCTCGATAGACGAGGAAAAGCGGCTTGCCTTCTATGGTGATCGCCCGCCGGTCGGAGAGCGCGGGGAGAAGCCAGCGAATATGAGCGAGGTCGTCTCGTTCGCTGTAGGTCTGAGCCTGCAGCAGATCGTCGTCCCTCCCGTCCCAGCGACGCGACCATGGGTCGTTGGCCCAGCAGAGGGCGAACGGAAAATCAGGCTCGCCGGAAGCCAGCACCTCGTCGAACGGGCGGCTCCAGGAGCCGCTTGCCGTCGAACCAGTAGTGGTAGTAGCAGAAGCCGTGGATGCCGGCGTTGCGGGCCAGGTCGACCTGCTGTTGTCTCGTTTCCTCCAGACGCAGATCGTAGAAGCCGAGGTCGCCGGGGACATGCGGCTGATAATGACCTGGGAACAGCGGCTCGAGCGCGCGACGTTCCGCCACTCGGTGAATCCCCGGCCCCACCACTCGTCATTCTCTGAAATCGGATGAAATTGGGGAAGGTAGAACGCGATAAGACGCACGCTGCCGGTGTCGGCGGGATCCGTCGGAGCAGGAGCTAGTTCGGCTGTCGAATCGCGTGCCTGGATCGACAACGGTTCGTCAACGAGCAGCTCAACTTCGTCGACGGCGAGGTCGAAGACCTCGCATTCGTGGTCGCGATGGAGAAGCCGGTAGTTGCGCTCCAGGTGGTCCGTCAGCTCCTGATAGTGGTCGAACCACCAAAAAGCGGTCATCGGGAAGACGAGCAAGTCGGCGCCCCGGGATCGCAGAACTTCGAGATGATCGATCGCACTCGCACTGTCGGCCGGGTGATAGCCAGCCCATTTGCCGGTCTCGTCCTGCGGGAAGTGCTCCGCCTTGGAGCCATTGAGCTGAACCAGCCGTTCATCACCCTTGCTAACGACGAGGACGTTGTGATCTGGAGGTAGTAAGGTCGACAGCTTCTCCTGCAGGCGCTCGACGAGTCGCGCGTACTCCTCAGCCGTGACTCGCGGCTGCGTCACATGACGCGGAAAACAAGGCACTCGCTTCGGTGTCCGGGCAAATGCTGCCTCGACGGCCGCAACGAACCGGCTTTTGGCGAGCTCCCTCCTGTTCGTGCGCTTTACATGAGCCCGGCCAGCCCGAGCGAGCCGAGACCACATGCTCGCGTCGTTGAGCAGTGTCGCCATGCTCGCCGCAAATTCGTTCGGGTCGTCGGCCACCAGCACATGCTTGGCATGCTCGAGACCGAGCCCCTCCACCCCGATGGTCGTCGAAACAGACGGTGTCCCCGCAGCGAGTGCCTGAACCAGCTTACGCTTCGTGCCGGCACCGTACAGGAGGGGGACGACCGAGATTCTCGCTTTAGCGAGATATGGCAGCACCGACGGAACCCATCCCACCATGTGAACATTCTCGAGGTCGCTGGCGAACGTGCGAATCTCGTCGCTCAGCTTGTTGCCCACGACCCAGACTGGATGTTTGGCCAGGGTGGCCGGGTCCACGAGCGGCAGGATGTCGTGGCAAAGGTGGCGGGCAGCGTCGACGTTAGGCGGGTGTTCGAAGCTTCCGATGCACACGATGCCTCTGCGACGGCCAAACGGCTCGAAGCTCCCGGGGATTTCCTCGAAGTCCGGTACCGCGTGTGCCAGTCCCGGATCCCAAAGGAGGTCATTGACGAGATCGGCCTCTTTCTGCGACACCGTGATGACGGCATCCGCGCTCGCGTAGGAGTTCAGCTCTGCGGCGAAACGCGAGCCGTGCCCGTCAGTGAGGCCGCGACCGCGAGAGGCGAGTGCGTCACGGAGCGTCTCCCGACTCTCGCGAAGGAAATGCAGGTCTACTGAATCGACAATGACCCTGGTGAGCCTGCTAGCGATCTAATCGGTGCAAGGTATCGCTCTGCGTTGGGCCAGTAGGCGATCAGAATGAGGTCGTACGTGCGCGCGCCGAGAACATCCTCGATGGTCGACACGTACCCGTCGTAGACCGCGATCCCGCGTTGCGTCAAAGTGCGAACGTCGTGCGCCGGGCCTACTCCGTCTGCGGCGAGAACGGAGACCTCCCACTCGTCCTCCTGGAGCAGCTCGAGGAAGTGGAACACTCGCCTGGATCCGCTGTCGCGATCCGGCTGGGGTGTGTGATACGAGATCACCAGGGCAGAGCGGTCGCTCATCACCGACTCCGGGTTCCTGCGTCGCGCCAAGGCGTAATGGCAAGCGTCTCGGGCTGACGCAGGATTCTCATACCTCGCTTGACAACCGCAGCGCAGAAAGCCGCGGCCGGCTCGCGACCCTGGAGCCAAGGCTTGCCGTGCTCGAGGAAGAGGTCTCGATGCGTCGCGAAGAGCGATCCTGGAACAGTGTGCAAACGACGGACGTAACTGTTGCCGACAGAGCCGGGATCTTCATCGTCTGCGCTTGGCGTCCGTCCCCGTCTCGCGGTCCCGGCAAGCCTTGCGCAACGCAACCGTCCGGCGTTACGAGCATGCCGGTAACGACACCGGCTCGAGGGACGTGCCGGAGTACGTGAACCAGAGGTGGGAGCCAACCCGCGACAGGCCAGACAGAGCCATCGACAACGATTAAGACTTGGCCGGTTGCCTGCTCGGCGGCCCGTTGAACGCGCTGAGCAAATGTGTCGCTATTCCGACAACGAACTGATCTGGACGCGCTCGCTCGGCGCAGCAACCTTTACACCGGAGCCGATCGGAAGCACGACTTCGCAAGCCAAGGACGACGGGATCGTCTCCTCCAGATGATGCAGGAAGGCGAGCGGAGGCGGTTTGCCATCAGAATGACTAACCACCAGCGACGTGTGATCGGATCGGCTCTCGTCGGGCTCAGCCTGCCACAGCACCTCGACAGACGGCTGAGACTGCGAACCGTTGACTCCGACTACGACGTCCGCCGCAACCCGGCGTGCCTCGGCAACCCGCTCTGGTGTCGGGTCTCCGATCGCAATAACGTCGACGGTTCCGTCGAGGTACGGGAGCACCGCGGCGCCGCCTGCGGGCGCGAACACATTGCACTCGCTGAAGCGAGCAGCAAGGTCCTGACCCGTGTGCCAGTCGAGGATGACGGGCTGGCTCGCCCCGCCGACGCACAGCGCGGTCACGAGGTCGTCCAGCTCGCGGAAAGGGCTGGGGCTTTGCAGATCCCAGACGTCTCCGTGTCTTCCTCGGCCACGGCGAGCGCATAGCGGCGCTCGAGGTATCGGGCAAACTCGCGGTACCGCTCGAGCCACCACTCCCGGACCTGGGAATGACGAGCACCTGTGCCCCACGGGAGCGAGCGGCTTCGAGCTGGGCTATCGCCGCTCTGCTCGACTGCGGATGAGCGCCCACGTAGCGGCCCAACTGGTCCTGGGACAGGTGCTCCGCCTTGCACGTTGCGAAGCGCAGAAGCGAATCGTCCCCACTGCTTACGACTGCGCAGGGCATCCCACGCGGAACACGCTCGCTGACGAGTCGGCGAAGCCGCTGAACCATGCAGCGATAGGCCAAGCGATCTCGATCCTCCTCGGATAGGTCGGTCGCCACGAGCTGCGTCAGCGCTCGCTCCAGCTCGATGTCTCGAAGCGACGAGCTCATCGATCAGCCGAGCAACGTCGCCGCGCAGCTCGTCGATCAACGCAGACTGAGCCGACGGTGCGCGTAGGGCGGCCTCCAGGTGTCGGGGGGCGCCGGGGAACGGTGCACGGCCCGCTCCCTCAGTCTTAGCCGGTTCGGTGACTGCCCGCGCTTCAGCGGCGTTTACCCGGCCGCGCGCCGCCTTTGTCGCATCTCGCCGCTCTCTCGCACGCAGCCCCCCGTCGTGGGTGTCCTCGTCCCCGTTCGTTGCGCGTGCGAGCCTCTTGCCGGACCATCCATCAGGTACGGCATGCGTGGGCTGTCCATGTCGCGTTTCATACCTCGCCTCCGAATTCGAGCTGTACCGCGACGGCGGCGGGCAGATGAACAATCACGCAGTCTCGCGCATCGAGAGGCCCTGCGGGGATCATGAGCAGGTCACGCAGGCCCGGTGTAGAACTCGAGCCACCAGAAGGCCGTCTGCGGGAAGAGGATGTGCGTGCGCGCCCTTGTCGCGCAGCGCCTCGAGATGCGCGATCGCCTCGGCCGAGTCGGCGGGGTGGTGGCCGGCCCAGACGCCGTCGTCCTGCTGCGGGAAGTGCCAGCCGCGGCGCTCGGCGCCGAGCTGGAGCAGCTCGTCGTCGCCGTTCGACACGACGAGCACCGTCGCGTCGGCGGCAGCTCGCGGTCGGCGACCTCACGGATCCGCTCGACGAGGCTCGCGGTACCAGGCGTTGTGCCGCCGGACGTGCGGCTCCCAGCGTCACGCCCCACTTCTCCTCGAAGCGCCGCTTGTTCGCCTCGAAGACGCGGCTGCGCTCGCCGCTCTCGAACAGGCGCGCCGAAGGAAGCCTCGCCGAAGTGGTGGACGAAGACGTCCTCGGCAGCCAGCACGCGTAAGCCTGCCCCGCGCACGCGGCGAGCGTAGTCGTCGTCCTCGAACATGCCGATCTCGAACTGCTCGTCGAGGGGGCCGACGCGCTCCCAGACGTCGCGCCGGATCGCGGCGCAGAAGAACGTCGCGACGTCGATGTCGAAGCACACGCCGGCGTGCTCCGCGCGCTCGGGCGTCGGCGAACCGCACCAGCTCGCCGTAGCGTGCGGTAGTCGGCGTCGATCTCGGCCTCGTTGCCTGCCTCGTTCGTGGTCGGCGCCGACGACGCCCGACGTCCGGTCGCTCGAGGTGTGCGACGAGCCGGGCGAGCGAGCCCGGCGGGCACGATCGTGTCGTTGTTCAGCACGACGAGGACGGAGCCGCGTCGCCGCGGCGAGCGCCCTGGTTCACCGCCGGCGCGAAGCCGCGTTTCGCTCGTTGCGGACGACGCGGACGCGCGAGTCGCGCTCGGCGAGGCTCCGGAGGTAGTCGCGGGTGCCGTCGCCCGAGCCGTTGTCGACGACGACGACCTCGAGGTCCTCGCCGCGTTGCACGAGCAGCGCTCTCGAGGCACAGGCGGGTGAACGGCGAGCCCGTCCGGCGCGACGACGACGACCGAGACCTCGCGGTCGCGGGCGCGGCAGACGGTCGCCGCCCGTATCGGGGATCGGCCGCTCGAGGACGGCCTCGACGCGTCTCGCTGGACGAGCGTCGTCGGGCGCCGGGAGACGACGCGAGAGGTCGAGCGTCGGCGGCAGCGGCGGATCGGCAGCGCGTCCGCGCGCCCGGGAGCGAGACGCCCATCGTCCTCGAGCATCCGGCCGAGCACGAGCTCGCGCGTCGAAGTACTCCCGGGCGAGCTCGAACGCGGCGCGGCGCGCTCGCGCGTAGTCGGCCTCGATCGTCTCGATGCGCGGCGACGACGTCGTCGACGGTCTCGAAGGCGAAGAGGCCCTCGCCTGTCGGCAGCGCGCAGCCGAAGCCCGTGTCCTGGGTGACGACAGGGCGGCCGGCGGCGAGGTACGCGGCGCTGCGGTCGCTGAACCAGCCCGACTTGAGCCGGACGTTCTGATCCTTGGCGACCGTGAACTCGCCGCGCGAGCCGAGCAGGTAGCGAGCGGTAGCTTTCGAGGTCGGTCGAGACGTCGAGTCCGTGGCGCACCTGCCAGCCGCGCGACTCGAGCAGGTCGCGATCGGCCTGCTCGTAGCTCGACAAGCGCGAGCTCGAACGCGCTGTCCCGACGCTGACGGAAGCTCGAGGAACTTGCGGAACTCGACGTCCTTGCTCCACGTGTAGCGCTCTCCGCGGAAGACGACGTCGCGCCAGGGCTGATTCCAGTTGCCGATCGTCGTGTAGAGGCCCGAGTCGTGCGCCGCCGCCGAGCCAGAAGTCGGGCACGATCGGCATGCGGGTCGGCTTGAAGTCGAAGAGCTCCGTGACGGGCAGCCCGCAGCCCGGGCTGGCCGTAGTTCTCGGCCCAGGTGAAGAACGCCGCGTGCGGCTCGAGGAAGTCGATCGCGCTCGGGTCGTCGCTCGTAGAGCTCGATCTGCAGCTCGCACCGGGTCGGTCTCGAGGAGGACGAGCCTGCCCGGTCTCGTAGTGCTCGGGCCGCGGCACGGTGCCGCCGTAGAGGTTCACGATCAGCCTCGGCGGAGCTGTAGAGGCGCATGAGCTCGCGCTCGCTCATCCCGTAGCACGCGGGCTCGTCTTCGTGGAGCGCGTGGAAGGCCCAGCGATCGGCGAAGCCGAACGGCTGCTAGCGACTCGCGGATGTAGGCGGCGGCGAGCGCCGAGCCGTCGTCCTCCTCGTCGCAGCATGAGCGCGCCCGGCGTGCGCGCGTGCGCCTCGACGTAGTAGGCGTCGAAGCCGAGCCGCTCGAAGCCGACGCAGGTACTGCGACCGTCTCCCAGACGACGCCCGCGACGGGCATCTTGGTCATCATCCCGAGCAGGACGATCTTGCGCCGGCCGGTGCGTGTCATCCGCCGTTCTCCTCGTCCGTGAGCGCCGCGCGGATCCGGCGCGCGACGTCCTCGTCGGATTCGCTGAGCACGCGCGAGAGAGTCGACACCATGGCCGCGCGCGCGGTCGTCGGCACGCGGCCTCTGCCGCGGATCTGGGCCTCGTAGAGCTGGCGGTAGAGGCCCTCGTGCGACGAGCAGCTCGTCGTGCGTGCCCTGCTCGACGACCCGGCCGTGGTCGAGGACCACGATGAGGTCCGCGTGGCGGATCGTCGAGAGCCGGTGCGCGATCATGAACGATGTCCGCCCGGCCATGAGGCGCTCGAGCGAGTCGAGGATCACGGCCTCGGTCTTCGAGTCGATCGAGGAGGTCGGCTCGTCGAGGATGAGGATCGGCGCGTCCTTGATGAAGGCGCGGGCGACGCAGATGCGCTGGCGCTCGCCGCCGGAGAGCTGGGCGCCGCGCTCGCCGAGCTCCGTCTCGTAGCCCTGCGGGAGCCGCTCGATGAAGTCGTGGGCGCTCGCCGACCGCGCGGCCTCGACGACGTCGTCCGTCGGAAGCGTCGAGCCGGCCGTAGCGGATGTTCTCGAGCGATCGTGCCGGAGAAGAGGAGCGGCTCCTGGAGCACGACGCTGATCTGCTCTCGCAGCGACCGGAGCTTGAGCTTGCGGATGTCGACGCCGTCGATCGTGATCCGCCCGCCGTGCACGTCGTAGAAGCGCACGAGCAGGCTGACGAGCGTCGTCTTCCCGGCGCCGGTCGGGCCCGACGATCGCGACGCGCTGTCCCGGCTCCGCCGAGAAGCTGACGTCCTGCAGGGTGGCCTTTCGCCTGTGGTAGCTGAAGCTCACACCTTCGTACGTCGACCGCGCCGCGCGCGCGGCCGAGGTCGATCGCGTCGCGGATCCTCGGCCACCTCCGGCTCCGTATCGAGCAGCTGGATCGACGCTCTCAGGCCGACGAGCTCGCTGTGGATCAGGCCGACCGAGCTCGAGATCTCCTCGAGCGGCTGGTAGACGGCGGCGACGTACGAAAGCAGCACGATCAGCAGACCCGTCTGCAGCTCGCCTTCGAGGACGAGGTAGAAGCCGAACCCGAACACGAGCGCCGTACCCGCCGCGGTGATCGTGTTGACGACGAGGCTGAAGAGCGTCTGTCGGACAGTGAGCTTCACCCGCTCGTCGACCGCGGTCTTCCCCTGCTCTCGGAACCGGCGGAACTCGTACCGCTCGCGGCCGAACGTCACGATCACCCGCAGCATCGCCATCGCCTCGTGAACGATCGAAAGCGACTGCCACTCGAGCCCCTGGACGCGCTCGAGCCGCGGAACGATTCGCTTGCCGTAGATGCCGGCCGAGTAGTAGAGGAACGGCACGACGAGCAGCGACATGACCGCGAGGCGCCACTCGATCAGGACCGAGATCGTGAACATGCCGATGAGGTTGAGGACGCTGTAGACGATGGGCGGGAACGCCATCAGCACGTTGCCGACCGACGCCGCCTGGTAGTTGATCCGGCCCATCAGCTCGCCTGTCCTGCGGGCATCGTGGAACGTGAGCGACAGCTTCTGGCAGTGCTCGAAGAGGTCGCTGCGGAAATCGAGCACCATCCGCTGCTCGATCGAGGCGTCGAGGTAGGACTGATCCAGACCGTAAGTCCGTTGCCCAGGACCGTGAGAGCGAAGCCCGCGCCGACGAGGATGGCCAGCATCGCGTAGGCGTTGTCGGTCGGCAGGATGTCCTCGGCGATCGGCGGCAGCGGATTCCGCGCCGAGGACGCTGTCGATCATGATCGCGAGCGGCCACGGCTGGATGAGGTGGACGAGCGTGTTGAGGACGGTGAGCACGCCCGAGAAGCCGAGCATCCGCTTGTACGGACGCAGGTACGGGAGCGCACGCGGCACGTAGTGCCAGAGGTCGTACGCGCCCTTCGTGCGAAAGCGGGCGAGCGGCGTCAGCGCTCCGCCTCCTGCTCCGCGAGCACATGTGGCAGCGGGGCGCCGCCGTTCTCGGAGAGCACGGGCGAAGGGGCGGCGGGCTCCGGGAGCGGCCGTTCCAGCGACGCGTGAGCCGGCCGCGACGGCGGAAGCGCAGTCCTTGAGTGTGACCAGCCAGGACGAGCGCCGCCAGCGCCCCTAGCACGCTCGCCGCCGCAACTGCCCCGTCGACGGCAGCCTTGGCCGCGAGCGGCGCAAAGACAGCCGCGAGCCCGACGGCCAGGATCGATACTCGCGGCCAGAGCCCGATGCGGACGAGCTGCTTGCCCTCGCCGTGCTCTTCGACGGCCCCGCGAAGGCGCGCGCCGCCGAGCGGGCCACCGCGCACCTCGAGATCCCATCGGTCCGTCGGCCCGCCGTGTCGGACGACAGCTCCGTCCTCCTTCAGGGCGGTCGCGATCGAATGGATCCAGGCAGACGGCTCGCGCCACGACTCGCTCCACAGCCAGGCACTCCGCGGACGCGGGACCGCGAGCCCGCGCGGGCCGCGACGGCGCCAGGGAGTCAGCCCGTGGCTGAGACGTCCGCGCAGACGTGCGAACGGCTGGACAAGGTGGAGGCCCCAGGTGAGTGACCGCAGCCGAATGCGCTCGGATCGCTTGCGCGTTCCCGTATCGAGCGGCGCTCTGTACGCGGCCACCGCGGTGTGCGCCAGGAGCAAGCACGCTGCGAGCCCGAGCGCCGGCAGCACCCAGAGCAGCGGACGCCAGAGCGCTCCCAGGGCCGACAGGCCCGCGAGCGCGACCAGCAGGAGGTAATACTCGGGAGTTGCGATGAGCCCCGCCCAGGTGGACGAGGGGGATTGCACCTCGGGCTGGTAGGCGCCCGTGCCCCAGATCCCGTACCGCACTTGCGGGCGGCGCCATGGCAGTCCGGAGCGGCGGCGCTGGTACAGCCGCCCTGCCCACGAGACGTGCCCACCGACGTTGTACTTCTCCGGCCACTTGCGCTCGAGCAGCGCCTCGGCGCGGCCGTACTCCCGCTGCTGGCGCCAGTACTCGGGCAGCCTGGCGCGGCGATGGTGCCAGACGACCGCCGCCGGGGCGAAGCCGAGATGCCAGCCGTAGTCGGCAAGCCTCCAGCAGATGTCGACGTCGTCTCCCGCGATGCGAAACTGCGGATCGAAGCCGCCGACGGCCTCGAGCGCATCCCGGCGGAACGCCATGTTGCAGCCGGGGATGTGCTCGGCTATGCGGTCGGAGAGAAGGACGTGAGTTGGGTTTCCCGGAGTCGCCGCGACGCATCGTGCAAACGCTCCGTCCTCCAGCGCCGCCAGATTGGGGCCGCCGACCCCGGCGACGCCCGATGATCGGAAGGCGTCGGCAACGTACGAGAGCCAGTGCGGGTCGGGATAGGCGTCGTCGTCGAGGAAGGCGACGATCTCGCCTCGGGCGGCCTCGGTCGCGGTGTTGCGAGCGCTCGCGAGCCCCCGATTCTCGGTTCGGACGACACGCGCGCCGAACTCCTCGGCGAGCGCCGCGGTGCCGTCGGTCGACCCATCGTCGACGACGAGCAGCTCGAAGGTCGGGTACTCGAGTGCGCGCACCGCGCCGAGGCACTGTCGAAGCGTACGCGCCCCGTTGTACGAACAGACTGCCACCGTGATCGGAGGCCAGGTCTGCCCGCGCGGGAACGGCACGGCGGCAAACGCGGCCGCCGTAGCGCTGAGCGCCGGCTTCGGGCGCCTGGCCCGGTCGACGAGCCCAAACTCCCAGTCCTCGACGTCATGGCCGCCGCGGTGCCACTCGTCCGTCCAGGAGAACACGAACGCCCCGGCGCAGCCCGCCGCGAACGTGCTACGCAGCTGGCTGGAGATGAGGTCCGACTGGATCTCTCTGCCGTTCCGCCGTGAGTCGAGCCCGATCTCGGCCATCAACAGCGGCCGCTCGCCGGCGAGATTCTGAAGGCGGGCGAGATATCTCTCGAGCGCGACGCGCGTCTCGAGGTAGACGTTGAAGCAGAGAACGTCGGCGAAGGACAGATCGAGGTACTCGGTGGACGGGTAGTTCACGTACGTCACGAGGCCGTCCGGATCCTCCTCCCGGACGGCGCAGGCCAGTCGAGCGAGGAATCGTTCGACCGGCCGCCGGCCGTGCCAGCGAACGACGCCGGTCGGGATCTCGTTGCCGACGGCGTAGCACAGGACGGCGGGATGGCCGGAGCACTCCCGCACGCCGTCGCGCACCCGAGCCTCGATCGAACGCGTTCGTCTGCGCTCGTCGAGGAAGGTGACGTGCTGCTCCCACGGTAGCCCGACCATCACGGAGAGCCCGCTCTCCTCGGCCTTGTCGAGAAGCCAACGCGGGGGCACGGTGTACGTTCGGATCGCGTTCAGCCCGGCGGCGGCGATGGCTGCGAAGTCGGCCTCGACGCGTGAGGGCCGGCCGTAGACGTCTCCCTGGCGGTCGGGGCGGAAGGTGCCGTAGGTGACGCCGCGCACCCAGAGCTTCTCCCCGCCGCGCACGAGGAACTTGCCCGCCACGGTGGCCCGCGCGGCCCTCGTACCAGCGCCGCAGCTGGTTCCGACCGTATCCAAACGACCTCGCCTCTGTGCGCTGCTAACGGGGTGGGCGAGGAATCATTCTTGCAACCTTGGCGACGCCGTGTGGAGGTGCTTACAACCTGCTTGCATCTCGTCGGTCGCCAGCCTCGGGTAGGAAGCACGCGATGGAGACGAGTTGGACCGCAGCGAATCGCTTTTCGTGCTCACGTTCGCAATGCCTCCCACAGCTCGGCGGACGCCTGCGGGCCATTGTGGTGTGCTCGAAAGGCCATGCATCGGTCGGGCGGCGTTATCCACCACAACCCTGACGCTATCCACAGCCTCGGACCTCGGCCCTTGGGACTATCCATAGCGTGGGAGCTCAGGCGCGTTTCTCGAGCCGCTCGAGAAGGCCCCCGAGCACCACCGGCGCATCCAGGTGCTCCTCGGCGAAGGCGCGAGCGGCCTCGGAGCGAGCGTCGAGGTCCCGGACGATCTCCCGGGCGCCGGCTGTCGCTTCCTGAAGCGTTGCGAACGTCACGAGCCCTTCCGAACCGGGCAGACCGCCGCCGATCCCCGTGTCCTGGACGAGGGCCGGTCTCCCGCTCGCGAGGTAGGCGCCCGTGCGGTCGCTGAACCAGCCACACCGGCTCGCGACATAGACACCCTGAGCCACCGAGAACTCCGCACCCGAGCCCTGCACGTAGCGCCGGTAGGCGTTCGGATCGCCGGCGACCGCACGGGGATCGACCAGGCGCCAGCCGGCAGCGGCAAGGGAGGCGCGGTCGGCCTCGTCGGCCTCGTCGATCGCGAGCGCGAGCTCGAACGCGAACGGCACGTGCCGGGGCAGCTCGAGGAAACGGCGGAACTCGTGCGCCTTCTGACCGTAGAGGACGCCCTCGTGCTCGACCCGGCCGTAGGCGCCGCGCCAGCTCGCCACCGTGGTGAACCTCGGCTCTGCCGAGGGCGGGACGGCCGGCCACTCGCCGAGGTCGATCGGCGGCAGGGTCGGAGTCCAGTCGAGGCCGCCGGTCGGAAGACCGCAGCTGCTCGAGCCGACGGCGAGCCCGACGGTGACGAAGGCGTCGTGACCGTCGAGCCTGGCGTCGAGACCCTGCGCGTGCCAGAGCTGCGTGTACCCGGGATCGACGTCGACGTACACCTTGCGCCGAGCGCCTGCCGCGGCACCGCTCAAAGGCAGGTGGCCGCTGATGTTGACGAGCAAGTCGGCGTCCGCGGGGACCTGCCGCGCGGTGACGCGATCGAGCCCCACGCACGCGTGCCCGTCCGCCGTGAGCAGCGCCGCGCGCCCGTCGAAGCCGAACTCGCTCGCCACCGACAGGAAGTACGCGGCCTCCTCGCTCGTCTGCAGCGTTTCGGCCGACGCCGTACGGTCGAGCTGCTCGAGCAGATACACGTCGTAGCCGAGCGTGCGAAGCCCGAGCGCCCAGCCCAGCCTGACCCACGCCTCCCCGCCGTGGTAGAGCTTGTTCGCGATCGCCCCCGCCACCACGGCGACGGGCAGGCTCATTCGGCCTCCTCCAGCAGCCGTCCCAGGACGAGCCGCGCGTCGAACTCCGTCTCCGCCAGCCGTCGGGCAGCGGCAGCATGGCGCTCCGCGTTCCTGCGGATATCGCGGGCGCCGGCGACCGCCTCGTCGAGCGTCGAGAAGGTCAGGAGGCCCTCACCGATCGGATAGAGGCGACCGAGCCCGGTGTCCTGGACGAGCGCGGGGCGCCCACAAGCGAGCGCACAAATCGTCCTGTCGCCGAGCCAGCCGCTGCCTGTCTGGACGTACATGTCCTTCGCCACGGTGACCTCGGCGAGCGCGCCCTGGACGAAGCGGAGATATGCGGCCGGATCCGCGGCGACATCGCGCGGGCGGAGCACGGTCCAGCCGCCTGCGCGCAGGAGCTCGAGGTCGCCGGCATCCTCAGGGTCGATGTCCAGCGCAAGCTCGAACCCCGCCTCGGCGAGTCGGGGTAGGGCGGCGAAGCGGCGAAACTGATGCACGCGTAGGCCGTACGTCCTGCCGTTGAACTCGACCGGTGCGTACGGCCCGCGCCAGCTCCCCACGCTGCGGAAGCACGGGCCTCCCCGGCCAGGCGGGCACTGGCTGAGGACAACCGGGTGAGGGAGCCGGATCCATTCGAGCCCGCAGGTCGGAACCTGGCAGGTCGCCTCTCCGAGGTTCCGCCCGACCGTGGCGAACACGTCGTGGCCCTCGAAGATGTCAGCCTGCCCGAGCTCACGCCAGAGCTGACCGAAACCCGGATCGATGTCGATGAAGACGCGCCGCCGCGACGCGGCGAGCAGATCCTGATCGCGGATGAAACCCATCACGTTCACGAAGAGGCGAGCCCCGCGCATCCGGGCGAGAAGCTCCGCACGCGGGATTCCCTCCGTCGAACGCCCGCTCCCGAGGAGGACGCCGTACGAGTTGCCCAGGCCCGCGTCGTCCATGACGGCTCGCAGCCAGTCCAGCGCCGCCCGGCGCTCGACCGGGTCCGGCAGCATCGACTCGTCCAGCCGGTCGATCACGGTCACGTCGAAGCCGAGCTCCCGGAACCCGTGCGCGAACTGCAGGAGCGCCCACGCATGTCCGCCATACCCCGGCCGCTGGACCATGGCGGCACCCACCACGACCGATTCCGCCATTCCCTGGATGATGCGGGCCGCGCCCAAAACTGGCGCATCGAGCAGATCACGCGACGATCCCGCAAGCCGCCGGCGCGTCTCGGTCAGACCTCCGCGTGACGGAAGCAGGTGACGACGTGGTCGTTGACGAGCCCGCACGCCTGCATGAACGCGTAGCAGACGGTCGGCCCGACGAAGCGAAATCCCCGGCGCTTCAGATCCTTGCTCATGGCCTTCGACTCGGCCGTCTCGGCGGGGATCTCGCCGAGCGTCGTCCAGTCGTTCACCATGGGCTCGCCGCCGACGAAATCCCACAGGTAGGCGGCCAGGCTGCCGTGCTCCTCCTGCACGACCAGCGTCGCACGCGCGTTCGCGACCGCCGACTCCACCTTGAGGCGGTTGCGAACAATGCCTGCATCGGCCAGCAGCCGCTCGACGTCATCCGGGCCGAAGCGCGCGACGGCTTCTACGTCGAACCCGGCGAAGGCACGCCGGTAGCCCTCGCGCTTGCGCAGGATCGTCGCCCACGAGAGGCCGGCCTGAGCGCCTTCGAGGACCAGCATCTCGAACAGATGGCCGTCGTCGCGTGAGGGAACGCCCCACTCCTCGTCGTGGTAGGCGAGATAGAGGGGGTCGCCGGGCGGCGCCCACCCGCAGCGCGCCCGTTCGCTCACGCGTGGTTCGCGAGGGCCGCCAGAACCGCGTCGCCGAACTGGACGGTGGTCGCCGTCCCGCCCAGATCGGGGGTCGGCACCTCGCCGAGCGCCTGGTCGACGGCCGCGTCGAGCCGGTGCGCCTCGTCGTGGCGCCCCAGCCCATGCGCCAGCATGAGCGCCGTCGAGCGCAGCATGCCGGCCGGGTTGGCGATCCCCTTGCCCGCGATGTCGGGGGCCGAGCCGTGCACGGGCTCGAAGATGCCGGGGCCGCTCCCGCCCAGGCTGGCCGAGCCGGCAAGCCCGAGACCACCCGTGACCGCCGCCGCCTCGTCGGAGAGGATGTCGCCGAACATGTTGTCCATGACGAGCGTGTCGAAGCGCTCGGGAACCTGGACGAGCTGCATGGCGGCGTTGTCGACCAGGATGTGCTCGAACTCGACGTCGTCGTAGTCGCCGGCCACCTCCGCTGCGACCCGCCGCCACATCCGCGACGTCTCGAGCACGTTCGCCTTGTCGACCGACGTGAGCCGCCGGCGCCGCGTGCGGGCGAGCTCGAAGGCCTGCCTGACCACACGCTCGACCTGGCCCGGATGGTATTCGCACGTGTCGAAGACGGTGCCGTCCTCGCGTACGCCCCGGGCACCGTAGTAGATACCGCCGATCAGCTCGCGGACGATGAGCAGATCGACGTCGCCCTGGCGTGCCGGGCGCAGGTTCGCGAAGAGGCCGAGCTCGGCCCGCAGCTTCATGATCCCCTGCTCCGGGCGCACGTCGGCGGCGTCGAACTCGGGATGCCCGACCGGCGCCTTCAGGATTGCGTCCGCTCCGCGGCAGGCCGCGAGCGTCTCGTCGGGGAGCGGGACACCGGTCGCCCGGATCGCCTCCCCCCCGAAGAGGCGCTCCTCGATCTCGACGTCGGGAAGCAGAGCCTCCAGCACGCGGCCGTGCCTCGGCCGCGACCTCGGGGCCGATGCAGTCGCCCGGCAGCAGCACGATCTTCACGTGCGACTGCCTGGCGGTAGGGGCCGGATGAGACCCGGCCCCTACGCGGTCGCCGGCTCACGCCGACCAGACGGACGGCACGCTCTCGACGTACTCGAGCGCTTCCTGCGAGCGAGACGACGTCGGCGTACTTCGCCTGGATGTCGAACAGATTCGCCTCGTGCGGCGCCTGCGCGCGGTCGCCGACGCACTCGCGCGGAACGAGCGTCGGCCAGCCGTGCTGGAGCAGGTCGACCGCCGTGGCGCGGACGCAGCCCGACGTGGTCGCCCCGCAGAGGATCACGGTGTCGACGCCCTGGGTCAGGAGGATCGTGGCGAGGTTCGTGCCGAAGAAGCCCGACGCGCCCTTCTTCAGCACAACGGGCTCGTCGTCGCGGGGGTCGAGCCGCGGGTCGACCTCGACCCATGGCCCGTCGAGCTGGAGCTCGGCGAGCGCAGGCGCCTTCTGTACCCAGAGGCCGCCGTCGCGCAGATGCGGCTCGAGCCCGATGGTCGTGTAGACGACCGGGTGGCCCTTCGCCCGCGCCGCGTCGAGGAGCCGCCTCGTGGCCTCGACCTCGGCGCTGAGGTCGGAGCCGAGTATGCACTCCGGGTCGGTGAACCCGCAGGTGAAGTCGATGACGAGGACGCCGGGCCGCTCACCCCAGGTGAGCGACTGCCCGAGCCGCGCCTCCCGGTAGACCTCGCGTGCCTGCTCGTCGGACATGCCTAGACCACCGCCTTCTGTGCCACGAGCTCTTCCCCGAAGCGGGCGCGCTTCACGAACTGGCCCGCGCCGGGCTGGCCGACGAGCTCATCGTTCTCGACGATCACCTGGCCGCGCACCATGACGACGTCGGGTGCGCCGACGACCTGCGTGCCTTCGAAGAGGTTGTAGTCCACGTTCGAGTGGTGCGTGGCCGCCGAGATCGTGTGCGGCTTCTCCGGATCCCAGACGACGATGTCCGCGTCGGAGCCGGGCGCGATCGTCCCCTTTCGCGGATACAGGCCGAAGGACTTCGCGACGTTCGTGGAGACGAGCTCGACGAAGCGGTTCCACGAGAGCCGCCCCTCGCTCACGCCGAAGTGGTGCAGCATGTGCAAGCGGTTCTCGATCCCGGGACCGCCGTTCGGGATCTTCGAGAAGTCGTCCTTGCCGAGTGTCTTCTGCCCGTCCCAGTTGAAGGGGCAGTGGTCCGTGGAGACGACCGAGAGCACGTCCGTCGCGAGCGCATGCCAGAGGTGCTCCTGATTCTCCTTCGGCCTGGGCGGCGGCGTGTAGATGTACTTGCCGCCCTCGAAGTTCGGCTGATCGAGCGCGGTCTCGTCGATGAAGAGGTACTGCGTGCAGGTCTCGCCCCACGCCTGCCAGCCCTTCGTGCGCGCCTGGTCGATCGGGTCGATCGCCTCCTTGCAGGAGACGTGGACGACGTAGAGCGGGCAGCCGGCGACCCGTGCCAGCTGGATGGCCCGGTTCGTGGCCTCGCCCTCCGTGATGGGAGGTCGGGTCCGCGCGTGCCAGACGGGCTCGGTGTGGCCCTCGGCGACCGCCTTCTTGACGAGCACGTCGATCGCATCGCCGTTCTCGGCATGCACCATCACGAGCGCGCCGGTCTCGGAGGCGACCGACATCGTCCTGAAGAGCGTCTCGTCGTCCACCATGACGGCGCCCTTGTAGGCCATGAACAGCTTGTAGGAGGTGACGCCCTCGTCCGGGAGCTTGGCGAGGTCGTCCAGCGTCCCGCCCTCACGCAGGTCGGTGACGCCGATGTGGAAGCCGACGTCGATCACCGGCTTGCAGCGCTCGATCTTCTCCTGGTACTTCTCGAGCGCCGCCGGGAACGACTCGCCGGGCGTCTGCATGCAGAAGTCGATCAAGCAGGTGGTGCCGCCGAACGCCGCCGACGTCGTGCCCGAGGTGAAGTCGTCGCAGGTGACCGTGCCACCGAACGCCATCTCGAGGTGCGTGTGCGGGTCGATGGCGCCCGGCATGACGACCTTGCCGGTCGCGTCGATCACCTTGTCGGCGGGGACGTCGAGCGCCTGGCCGACCAGCGTCACCGTCCCGTTGTCGGCGAAGACGTCGCCGACGTAGTCGTCCGAGGCGGTGACGATTCGGCCACCTTTGATCAGCACGGACATCTGTGTCTCCCTTCTCGCGGCGGGCCACCCCGCACGGGCCGGACGGGATCGGGCCCGTCTCGTGCACGGTATCGCTCAGCCGCCCTCTGCCGCCGGGCGTTCCGCTAGGTGGCTCTGGCGCCGCCGGACGCGGTGTCGCGCGGGAGCTCGAGCTCCAGTCCCTCGACCTCCCCGAGCTCCTCGGCCACCTGAGCCTCGAGTGGCACCTGCGCGGCGCCACGGCGGCGGCGCAGGACGATTGCCGCGGCGATGAGCACGATCGCGACGACGACGAGGATGAAGATGGTCGTGGCCGTCCCGAGCGCGTACAGGTCCGGCCGGATCACCGAGCCGGTCGTGAGCGCGAAGATCTGGATCGGCAGCGTGAGCGTGCCCGAGGCGATGACGAGCGCGGTCCGGTCGTACTCGTTCCACGAGAGGACGAAGCCGAACAGGAACGCGCCGAAGAGACCCGTCCAGATCAGCGGGAGAGTCACCTCGCGGAACGTGCGCGGGGTGGACGCGCCGAGATCACGTGCCGCCTCCTCGACCCGGACGTCGTAGCGGTTCCAGACCGCGACCATGACGAGGAAGCCGAACGGAATCGCCCAGACGACCCCCGTCCCGATGGCTGCGAGCCCGCCGAACTCGGTCAGGACGCTCGGCCAGTCGAAGTCCTTGCCCATGAACTGCCAGAAGAGCGACGTGCCGAGGCTGAGGAGGAAGCCGGGGGTCATCAGGGCGAGCATGATCACGTAGAAGAGGACGCCGTCCCCGGGGAAGCGGCGCCTGAACGCCATCGACAGCGAGAGCGAGAGCAACGACGCGAGCGCACCGCACATGAGCGCCAGATAGAGCGACGAGATGGCGGCGGATCGGATCTCGGTCGCATGTGAGCTCGGGATCGAGTCGTCGAAGAGCGACTGCCACCAGTTACCGCTGAAGCCCTGCATCGGGAAGTACGGGCTCCCGTTCTCGCCCTGGAAGGACAGGATCGCCATCAGGATCGCGGGCAGGTAGAGGACAGCCGTGAAGAGGACGAAGTACGCCCCCAGCACCCATTTGGAGAGCCTCCCCCCCACGAGCTAGAGCTCCTCGCGGAGGTTCGAGAAGCGGAGCATGACGAAGACGCCGAGCATCATGGCCAGGACGAGGAAGACCGCCGAGGCCGCGGCGATCGGGTACTGGATGCCGACGATGTAGTTCTGGACGATCGTCCCCACCGACGCGACCTGGCCGGCGCCGACGAGCCGTGTCGTGCCGTAGTCGCCCATCGTCAGCACGAAGACGAAGATGGAGCCGATCACGATCCCCGGCATCGTCTGCGGGATGATCACCTCGCGGAAGCTCTTGAACCAGCTCGCGCCGAGGTCGCGGGCCGACTCGAGCGCGCTCCGGTCGACCTGGGCGAGCATGAAGAACAGCGGCGTGACCATGAACAGGATGTAGAGCTGGATCAGGAACAGCGTGACCGAGAGACGTGAGAAGCCGAGGATCTCGAGCGGCTCGTCGATCAGCCCGATGTCCTGCAATACCTGGTTCACGGCGCCGTTGCGGCCCATGAGCGGGTACTGCCACGCCACCGCGCGGATCAGGTAGCTGGTCAGGAACGGCGCCAGGAGGACGAGGAAGAGGGCCACCTGGTTGCGCAGGCTCGTCACCTGGAACGTCAGGAAGTAGGCGATCGGAAAGCCGAGGATCAGGCAGGCTCCGACGACGATCAGCGCGACGAAGAAGCTGTCCTTGAGCTGATCCCAGTAGACGTCCGACCCGAACAGCGTCCGGTAGTTCTCGAGCGTGAAGTCCTTCTCGAAGCCGGTCAGGCTCGGCGTCCAGAAGGACACGAGGATGATCATGACGACCGGGCCGACGAGGAAGAAGAGCAGCCAGAGGGCGCCCGGCGCGGCCCAAGCCGCCGTGATCAGACCGCGTCGCCCGCCGGTCTTGCCCGCCGCTGCAGTGCCGAGGGCCCGCTCGGCCGGCGCCTGCTCGACGATCCCCTCGACCTGCTCGATCTCCGCGACGTCGAGGCGCGGCGTCTGGCGGTCGTCAGGCCCCGAGGAGCTGGACATCCGACTCGTCCCAGGAGATACGGATCGGCGTGCCCTCGCGCCCGCGCAGCTGCGGGAAGCGGTCGCCGGCCACCTTTGCGAGCAGCCGCTCGCCTCCCAGCGTCAGGTGGAGCTTGACGAGATCGCCGAGGTACTCGACGAAGACGATCTCCGGCCGGGCGCTGTTGACCTCACCCTCCTCCGTCGCACCGTCGTCGTGGACCCGGACCGCCGCCGCCCTGACCGCCAGCGAGGCCGCGGAGCCGACCTGGAGCTCGGACCCCGGCGCACGAACGCTCGCCTTGACGTGCCCGTCGTCGACGACGAGCCGATCGCCTTCCCTGGAGGCCACCGTTCCGCGAATGATGTTGTTGTCGCCCATGAACGAGGCGACGAGCTCGTTTTCCGGCCTCGTGGAGATCGTCAGCGGATCGGCGACCTGCTGGATCCGGCCGTCGTGCATGACGACGATCCGGTCGGCCATCGAGAGCGACTCCTCCTGGTTGTGCGTGACGTGGATGAACATGAGGCCGAGCTGGCGCTGCAGGTTGCGCAGCTCGACCCGCATCCGGAGCTGAAGCAGGCGGTCGAGATCGCCGAGCGGCTCGTCGAGCAGGAGCGCCTTCGGGCTCGTCACGAGCACGCGAGCAAGCGCGACGCGCTGCTGCTGTCCCCCCGAGAGCGCCCGTGGCTTGCGATCGGCCAGCTGCGTGAGGCCCACCATCTCGAGCGTCTCCATGGCGCGCCGGCGACGCTCTTCCTTCGGCGACCCGTGCATCTTGAGGCCGAACTCGACGTTCTCGACCACCGAGCGGTGCGGGAAGAGCGCGAAGTGCTGGAACACGGTCGTCGTCGGCCGCTTGTCGGGCGGAAGGCCCGCGAGGTTCTCGCCGTCGAGCACGATCTCGCCCGAGGTCGGCGTCTCGTGCCCGCCGATCATGCGGAGCGTCGTCGTCTTGCCACAGCCCGAGGGGCCGAGCAGGACGACGTACTCGCCGTGCTCGATCGTCAGGTTCACGTCGTCGACGGCGACGACGCCCCCCGCGAAGATCTTCGTCAGAGAGCGTAGCTCGAGGCCCGAGCTCGCCGACGGAGCCGGAACGGAGGGGGCGGCCGGTGCCGCCCCCTCCTCCTGATTCGACGTCCGGGCCTCGTCCGCCATTCCTCAGGCGGCGAGGAACTCGTTCCAGCGCTGGATCTGGTACTCGTTCTCCTCGAAGTACGAGTTCCAGGTGAGGTAGTTGCAGGCGCGGTCGGCGAACGAGCCGCCGTCGCGAACCTGGCCGGCCTTGACGTCTCCTACCTGGCCGGTGATGCCCGGCAGGTCTTTCGCGGCGGCCTCGCCGTCGATCCAGAACGCGTACTCCTCCGGCTCGACGAACTGCCGCGAGGTCTCCTGGACGGCGTTGTAGTAGCCCTGGCGCATCATGATGGCCCCGGGCTCGCCCGAGTGCCACCAGTTGATGTAGTCGTAGCACGCCTGCAGGAGGCTCGGATCCGCCTCGGCCTCCTTGGAGATCGAGTGCGTCGAGCACCAGCCGCGGAAGCCCGACGGCGGGGCCGCGTAGCGCACGTTGATGCCCTGTGCCACGAGCAGCGCCACGGCCGGCGACCACATCGACTCGATCACGACCTCGCCCGAGGCCATGAAGTTGACAGACTCGTCGAAGGTCGTCCAGAAGGCGCGGAAGTGGTCCTTTGCCTTCAGATCGAGGAGGATCGAGACGATCCCGTCGATCTCCTCCTTCGTCATGTTGCCCAGCGACCCGAAGGTCATCATCCCCGACGCCACGGCCGCCGCCGCCGCGTCCTGGAGCCCGATACCCGGGTCGTTCAGGAGCGCGACCCGCCCCTGGTAGCTCGCGTTGAAGAGCTCCGGCCAGTCGACCGTCTCCGGCTCCTGGGCGATGACGTCGGCGTTGTAGCCCATCGAGTCCATGTTGAAGTTGTTCGGCGGCCCGATGGTGTAGAGAGGCTCGTCGCCGACCGTCTGGCCGGTCGACTCGTCGACCCAGGAGACGAGCAGGCCGTCCAGCTCGCTCGGCGTCTCCGACGAGCTCGGCCAGTTGCCGGTCTTCTCCGGGTCGATGTACAGGGTGCGGAAGGGCGCGTCGCCGTCGCCGTACGTGCACGTCGTCGAGGCCGGATCGACCTTGCCCTGGCTGATGAGCGGTGACATCTGCCCCCAGTTGGTGATCTTCGCGATCTCCTCGTTGTGGAAGTTGCCCGCCTGGAACGCCTGGTTGTACTGGTACGTGTAGCCGGAGAAGACGTCGAACGAGCCCGGCTGCGTGATCGCCTTCTGCACCATCGTCACCGAGTCGGTGACGTCGAAGGCGAGGGTGTAGCCGAGCGCCGCCTCGCCGGCGGCCTTGATCGGGTCGATCAGGTCGACGCCGAGCCCGGTGACACGCAGCGTGCCGGTGAACTTCGGCGCGTCGGCCGGTGGAGCCGCCGGCTCCCCGCTCGGAGGAGCGGCCGCAGGCTCACTCGGAGCAGCAGGCTCACTCGGAGCCGCAGCCTCGTCGTCGCCGCCGCACGCCGCCGCGAGCCAGCCGAGCCCGAGCGCCGCGGCCATGCCGGCGCCGCCCTTCATGACGTCGCGGCGGGTCATGCCCCGCTTCTTGCACTCGTGATCGAGATGCTTCTCGAGCTGATCTCGATCGAGCTCCCTCCAGTCTCCCATCCCCTCTGTGCTCCTTTCTCCTCGCCGGCCTATCCGTCAGTGTGAGGATCACGGAGGCCGGACACCGCCTCGCGCGCCGTGACGGCTCTTGTATACGTGCTTTCGACCCCGCACGTCAACAGCGACCGGCTGAAGTCCGACGTTCGCTGTAGCGGGGTCCAGGCTGCCGCACCGGATCGCGCTCTCACATGCTTCTGAGACGTCATCGGGCCGAGTTTGTTGGGTCGGCGCACTCAGGCGGACGCCGCCTCCCCGCCGACCGCGAGCCCGGTCGTCGCCCTTCCGTGCCGCGTCAGGAAGTCGATCACGACCCGTGCGTACTCCTCGGTGGCGTCGAACACGTTCGAGTGGGCGGCTCCCCGGATGACGTGCTTCTCGGCGTTCGGAATCCCCTGGTAGATGCCCTCCTGCCCGCACCCGTTCGGGCCCTGGTCCCACGGCGTCATGACGTCCTCGTCGCCGCCGATCACGAGCGCCGGCGAGGTGATCTTCGGCAGCAACGGCGTCAGGTCCATGTCGCACATCGCCTGGCAGGCGGCCGTGAACACCTCGGTCGTGTTCGAGTCGCGCAGGATCGTCTGGATGTGGTCGGAGAGCGCGACCTGGTCCTGTGACTCGAGGAAGGTCTTGGAGACGCCCTGCCAGGTGATCAGCTCGGCCAGCAGCCGGCTGCCCGGGCCGTCCGGATCCGTACGCGCGATGTCGATCCAGTTCTTGAAGATGAGCTTGCCCATCACGCCGAGCTTCGCCGCCGCGCAGTTGATGACGACCGACGTCGTCCTGTCCGGGTACTTGCCTGCGAAGGCGATGGCGACCATGCCGCCCATCGACGTCCCGTGCACGTGGGCCTGCGGGGTCCCGAGCACGTCCATGAGCGCGGCCAGGTCGTCGGCCCAGACCTCCATGTCGTAGTGCTGGGAGGGCTTGTCGGACACGCCGTAGCCGCGCATGTCCCAGTCCACGACCATGAAGCCGGCGTCGGCGATGAGGGGCGTCACGGGATCGAGGTTGTAGTGGCCGAAGCCGGCGCCGTGGATCTGCACCACCGGCTCTCCCTCCCCGGTGATCCGGTGCCAGACGTTGATGCCGTTGACCTCGATCATCTGTCCTTCGGGAAGCTCCACTGGCGCTCCTTTCCTCGCAGTCGATGGCTTACGCTTCGTCGATCGTTATCTGGACGGTCTCCGGCGAAAGCTCGTAGATGTCATGGCGGAGCTCGTCGTTGGTCGTGTAGCCACGCTTCGGCAGAACGCGGCGCTCGAGCGTGAACCGGGCTGGGCTCTGCGCGAACGGGAACGGCTTCATGCTCACGCGCCACGCACCGGCGGGCTCCAGCTGGAGAGCCACGTCCTCCCCCAGCGCGTTCGGGGCGGGCCCGACCTCGTCGGCCTCCCCGGCCTCGAGGTCCTTGAGGCAGAAGTACAGCGACAGCCGGTCGTACATCTGCAGAAGCTTGTAGTTCGTCCAGCGGTCGTCATCGGAGACACCGAGGTCTGCCGAGATAGAGCTGTAGCGCTCCTCCTGCTCGCCGACGAACTCGTCCACCAGCTCCTTGTGCTCCGCCTGACCGCTGAGGCCGAGGCTCGGCTGCGTGCCGTAGCGCCCGTTGTAGATCCCGGCCCCATGCATCGAGATCATCATCCCGGCGTACGGGTCCTCGTGCGTCACGGCGGCGATGCACGCCCGGTAGAAGGCGAGGTGCACCGGCACAGGGACGTCGAGGAAGGCGCGCGGGCGCTCCCGCTCCGGATCCCAGCCCGGGCGGCGGTCCCAGACGCCCCAGCCGTCGTCGTGGCGGGTCGCCGCGAGCACCATCGACTCCCGCGGCGCCGGCGCCGCGAAGCCGTCTCCTCCCCACGCGACGGCCAGCTGCCCGGACAGATCTGCGTGATCGGGCTGGAGCACGAGCTGCCAGCTGTCGCCGCGGTCACGAACCAGCATTGGTAGCCCCTTCCTGCGGGCGGGCCGGATGAGATCCGGCCCCTACACCGTCGTCGGCGAGGTACGAGAGCACCTCGTCGAGCGACACGACGTCGCCGTACTTCGTGTCGATGTCGTACAGGTTCGCCTCGTGCGCGGCCGGGTTCCGGTCGCCGACGGCCTCGCGGGGCACGACGACCCGGTAGCCGTGCTGGAGCGCGTCGACGGCCGTGGCGCGGACGCAGCCCGACGTGGACGCTCCGGTCACGATCACCGAGTCGCACGCCTGCGAGGCGAGGATGCTCGCGAGCGTGGTCCCGAAGAACGCCGAGGCGAAGCACTTCACCAGCACCGCCTCGCCCTCGAGCGGCGCGATGCGCGGGTCGATCTCGACCCAGCGGCTTCCGGCTTCGAGGGTCAGCAGCGCCGGCACCTTCTCGATGAAGGCCTTCGCTGCCGCCTTGGCGGCGGCATCGAAGGCTACGGTGGTGTAGACGATCGGGAATCCCGCTCCGCGGAATTCCCGAAGAAGCTCCTGGATTGCCGAGACCACCTCGTCCAGGTCGCAGACGAGAGGCGAGGCAGGATCGGTGAAGCCGACGTTGACGTCGACGACGATCAGGGCCGGCCGCTCACCGAGCCCCGCTCTGCCATGGAATCCCTCGAACCTCATCGGCGCCTCCTTACCCGCGCCCCGCCGCGTTCTGTAGGGGCCGGATATATCCGGCCCCTACGACCGGGGCAGGCGCCAGTGTGAGTCCCTCTTCGATCATGCTGGTTCCGGAATTCCGTCGCCCGCGCGCACGCGCGCGAGTGCCTCGTCCCCCGGCTCGAGCGCCGACCAGCGGAGCGGCGTCGCCGGTGCCGGCGGCGCGAGCCGGGTCTCCTCCTCGCAGCGCTCGAGCAGCTGCTCGAGCGGCGGCCCGAAGTCGAACGCGAGCGCCTCCCCACGCTGCTCGCGCTGGCGAGCTCGCTCGGCCTCCGTGGCGTCGGCGTCCACGCTGCCGTCGTCGCCGAGCACGACGCCGTAGCCCTCACTCGCGAACTCGCGGCTGACGAGCCCGAACGAGACGTCGCGCGCGACCGCCTCGGCGGGCCGATCGAGCCGGTCCTTCCAGCCTCCACCGCCGGCCGTGCGGTACACGAGCATGTCGCCGGGCTCGACGTGGACGAGATCGCACTTCGACGGCAGGATCTCCTCGGTGCCGTCAGCGCGCACGAGCCGCTTGGAGGAGCGGCCGCCGGGCCAGCCCCCGAGCACGCCGAACGGGCGTGTCAGCCAGCGGTCGTCGTGGATCGACACCTCCCCCGGCTCGAGGTAGATGTAGCGCTTCTCGACGCCGTTGCCGCCGCGGTGGAACCCGGGCCCGCCCGAGTCGGTCACGGTGGTGTAGCCGTCGATCCGCATCGGGTAGTAGGCCTCGAGGTACTCGGTCGGGATGTTCTCGAACAGCGGCCACCAGGAGTGCCCGTCCATTCCGTCGCCGATCGGCCGGCCCGGAATGCCGCCGTAGAGGATCTCCATCGAGTAGAAGAACTCGCCCTGCGTGTCCCAGCCCGAGTACAGCATGTACGGGCTGGTGCCGTAGCCGGACGCGGTGTTCAGCTCGGGCGCCTGCTTGCAGAGTGCGCCGCCGAGGACGTCGAAGAGGCGGGCAAGCGCATGGGTGCGGCAGCCGAGCGCGGCCGGGAAGCGAGGACGCAGCAGGCTCCCCTCCGGCATGACCACGTGGAGCAGGGGGTAGAAGCCGTCGTTGAAGAGGATCTGGGGATCGTTGACCATGATCAGGTAGATCCCGATGAACATCTTGAACATGCCCTCGGAGAGGTAGAAGTTGATCGGTCCGAGGGCCTGCGGATCGGTGCCCGACCAGTCGAAGAAGGCGTGGTCGCCTTCCCGCCAGATGGTCAGCTTCATCTTGAACGGCCCGTTGCCGAGGCCGTCGTCGTCGATGTAGTCCTCGAAGCTCTGCGGCACCTCCGGGATGGCGACCTGGATCAGCGTGCGCATCGCCTCATAGGTGCGGTCGAGGAGCTTCTGCAGCGTCGCGAGGTAGACGTCCTTGCCAAACCGGTCGCAGAGCTCCATCATGCGCTTCTCGCCGGCCCGGCAGCCCGCGACGATCGCGAAGAGGTCAGCCCGGTTCACCTCGGGCAAACGCATGTTGTTGAGGATCAGGCGCAGAACGTCCTCCTGCACCTCTCCCCGCTCGATGATCTTGAGCGGCGGGATGATGAGACCCTCCTCGAAGATGGTCTTCGCGCCCGTGGGCAGCGAGCCCGGCAGCGGGCCGCCGCAGTCCATCTGGTGACCGAACTGCGACGACCAGCCGATCAGCTCGTCGTCGTAGAAGATCGGGACGAGGACGAGCCAGTCGTTCGTGTGCGAGATCGACGCGGAGCACTTGAACGGGTCCGATGTGAGGATCACGTCGCCGGGATAGATCCCCCGGTCCCACTCGTCCATCATCTCGTTGATGTAGGCACCGAACTGGCCGACCACCATGCGGCCCTTCGGGTCCGTGATCATCGGGAACTCGTCGTGCTGCTCCCTGATGACCGGGCTCATCGCCGAGCGGAAGAGCACCGCGTCCATCTCGTAACGGGCGCTCTTGAGCGCGCCCTCGATGATGTCGACCGTGACCGGGTCGACGTCGATGTCGGGGATCTCGGCGATCCGCGGTTTCTCGATCGTTGCCATGTTCGCCGCCCCCTACGCGCTCGGAGTGATGAGGATGTTGTAGTTCCGGTCGACCTCGGCCTCGTAGCCCGGTAGGACGAGCGTCGTCGAGTCGAACTCGGTCACGATGGCCGGACCGGAGAAGCGCGCGCCCGGGGTGAGCTTTCCACGGTCGTAGATCGTCGCCACGACGCGGTCGCCTTCGACGACGATCTCGTGCTCGTCGACGACGGCTGCCGAGGCATCCGCCTCACCGAGCTCGGCGGCCGGCAGCTCCGGCTTGGGCACGGCCCCGAAGCCCACGGCGCGCAGGTTGACGATCTCCGACGCGGTACCCGGCATGCGGAAGCCGTACAGCTGCTCGTGCAGGCCGTTGAAGCGCTCCTCGAGGTCGGCGAGCCCGGCCGAGCGCGCCTCGCCGGGGTCGACCGCGACCGGGATCTCGTAGCCCTGCCGGTGGTAGCGCATGTCGGCGACGTAGGAGATGCCGCGCGACTCGGGCGCAATCCCCTCCTCCTCGAGCCATTCCGCCGCTCGCTCGCCCAGGCCGTCGAGAATCGTCGCCACCTCCGCCGGGTCGGCGTCCGCGATGAGCCTGATGTACGTCTGGGCGAACTCGTCACGGAAGTCGGCGACGAGGTCTCCGATCGCGCATAGGAGCCCGGGCGCCGGCGGGACGACCACCGGGAAGGAGCCCATCAGCTTCGCCATCGCGTTCGCGTGCAGCGGGCCCGCGCCGCCGTAGGCGACGAGCGCGAACTCGCGCGGGTCGTGGCCCCGCTGGACCGAGACGACCCGGAGGGCGCCGGCCATGTTCTCGTTGACGATCTTGATGATCCCCTCGGCCGCCTGCTCGGCGGAGTCGAGTCCCATCGCGTCGGCGATCGACGTGACCGCCGCGCGCGCCGCCTCCACGTCGAGCTGCATCTCCCCACCGAGCAGGCGGGGCGGCAGGTAGCCGAGCACGACGTTGGCGTCGGTGACGGTCGGGCTCTCGCCGCCCTTCGCGTAGGCCGCCGGCCCCGGCTCCGCTCCCGCCGACTGCGGCCCGACTCGCAACGCCTTCGTGAGCTCGGGCACGTGCGCGATCGAGCCGCCGCCGGCGCCGACCGTGTGCACGGAGACTGACGGCACCTTGATCCGGAACTGCCCGACCGTCGTGTCGCGCCCGATCGTCGGCTGCCCGTTCTCGCACAGCGCCACATCGGTGGACGTGCCGCCCATGTCGAACGTGAGGATGTTGTCGAACCCGGCCTTGCGGGCAACGTACAGAGCACCCGCGACGCCGCCGGACGGGCCGGACAGGACGCCGTAGATCGGGTTGCGCGTCGCCTCTCGCGTCGTCATCAGGCCGGCGTCCGAGCGCAGGATGTTCACCTCCGCCGCAGCGCCGATCTCCTTGAGCGAGCGCTGCAGCTGCTCCATGTAGCTGGCCACCCGCGGTCGAACGTACGAGTTCATGCACGCCGTCAACGTCCGCTCGTACTCGCGGAACTCGGGCAGGACGTGCGAGGAGAGCGTGACCGGGAAGCCCGGATACAGGCGCTCGACGATCGCCCCGATCTCCTCTTCGTGGCGCGACGAGACGTAGGAGTTGACGAGCCCCACGGTCAGTGACTCGACACCCGACTCGACGAGGTCCCGGACGATCCCTTCCACCTGCTGCTCGTCGACCGGCACGACCGTGTCGCCGCGCGCGTCCATGCGCTCGACCGCCTCGCGCGTGTCCGAGAGGAGCGCAGGCGGATCGGGCTTGACCATGATGATCCAGCCCGCCAGCGGGCCCGGCGTCTGCGAGCGCGCCAGGTGGAGGATCTGCTTGAAGCCCACGGTGGTGATCAGGCCGACGCGGGCTCCCTTCGACTCGAGCACCGCGTTCGTGGCCACGGTGGTGCCGTGGAGGATGTTGCGGATGTCGGGGACGCCGATCCCCGCCTCGTCGCAGATACGTCGCACGCCCGTCAGCACGCCCTCGGACGGGTCGGCCGGGGTCGACGGGGTCTTCACCCGGAACTGCGCGCGATCCTCGTCGGAGACGAGGAAGAGGTCGGTGAACGTGCCGCCCACGTCCACGCCGAGCCTGTACGCCATTTGCCTTGTCCCCTCCTCGTAAGCCGGCTAGCCGGCGACCGCAGCGAACGTGCCGGCACGGTAGACCATGCCCTCGAGCTGACGCCCGAGAACCCCTTCGAGCCAGGTCGCGACCTCGATCAGCGCGTCGAGGTCGATCCCGGTCTCCACGCCCTCGCCGTGGAGCATGTAGACGAGGTCCTCGGTGCAGATGTTTCCCGTCGCCCGGGGGGCGAACGGGCAGCCGCCGATACCGCCGACGGAAGCGTCGATGACCGTGGCGCCCGCCTCGACCGCCGCCAAGGCGTTCGCGATCCCGGTGTTGCGCGTGTTGTGCAGATGAACGCCTATCGGTAAGGGGAGTTGCGCCGCCTGCTCCACCAGGCCCTTCACCATCGAGGGAACCGCGACCCCGATGGTGTCGGCGAACCCGACCTCGTCGGCGCCGGCTTCAGCCAGCTCGCCGGCGAGTTCGAGCACGCGCCCGGGATCGACCCGCCCTTCGAACGGACAGCCGAACGACGCGCCGATCGTCACCGTTGCGCGGAGACCGTCGGCATGGGCCCGCTCGACGACTCGCTTCGAGGCCTCCAGAGAGTCCTGCACCGACGCGTTCGAGTTGCGCTGGTTGAACGTCTCGGTCGCCGCGAACGCCGAGTGCACCTCGCCGAGCGACGTCTCGCGCAGCCGGTCGTAACCCTTCTCGTTGAGGACGAGGCCGGCGTAGACGACTCCCTCACGCGGGTCGATCGCCGAGACGACCTCCTCCGCGCCCGCCATCTGCGGCACGCGCGCAGGGTTCACGAAGCTGACGGCCTCGATCCGCGGCAGCCCCGCCGCCGCGAGCCGATCGACGAGCTCGGCGCGGGTCGCGGGCACGAGGATCGTGGGATCGTTCTGCAACCCGTCCCGGGCGGCAACGTCGCAGATGGTGACAGTCACGACACCCACCAGCCTGTGAGCGGCCGTAGGGGCCGGATATATCCGGCCCCTACCACCTGAACATGGCAGAGACACATCAGACGACACCCTCCTCGCGGAGCTCTGCGATCTCGTCGTCGGTAAGGCCGAGCAACCCGCCGTAGACCTCACGGTTGTGGCTCCCCTCCTCCCAGGTCGCCGACCAGCGGACGGCGCCCGGCGTCTCCGAGAACTTGGGCGTGATCCCCGGACCGATGTACGTGCCGAACTCCGGGTCCTCGTGCTCGAGCAGCATGTCGCGAGCCCAGAAGTGGTCGTCCTCGAAGATGTCCGCGATCGTGTTGACGGGACCGCAGATGACCCCGGCGTCGTTCAGCACCGAGTCGATCTCCGCTGCCGTGTGGTCGGCGGCCCAGTCGGCGATGATGCCTTCGATCTCGTCCTGGTTCTCGCCTCGCGCGAGATGGGTGGCGAACCTGTCGTCGTCCTTCAGCTCGGGCCTGCCGATCGCGTCGCAGAGGCGCTTGAACACGTTGTCCTGGTTCGCCGCTATCACCATCCACTTGCCGTCTTTCGACTTGAAGATGTTGGACGGCGCGATCCCCTTCAGATGCGTGCCGCCGGGCTCGCGCACGATGCCGAGCCGGTCGTACTCGGGAACCGTCGACTCGAGGAACGCGAAGCAGCTCTCGAGCAGCGATACGTCGATCACCTGACCCTTGCCGCCGCCGAGCGCGTCGCGCCAGTAGAGCGCCGAGAGGATGCCCTGCGCCGCGAACATGCCGGCCAGCGAGTCGCCGAGCGAGAGATGCATTCGCGGCGGGGGCTCACCCGGAAAGCCGTTGATGTAGCGCATCCCGCTCATCGCCTCGGCGGCGGACGCGAACCCCGCCCGCGCGGCGTACGGCCCGGTCTGGCCGTATCCGGAGATCCGGGCGAGGATGATGCGCGGGTTCACGGCGGACAGGCGCTCGAAGCCGAGATTCCACTTCTCGAGCGTTCCGGGCCGGAAGTTCTCGGTGACGACGTCGGCCCGCTCGACGAGCTGGAGCAGGAGCTCCTGGCCGCGCTCGTGCCGCAGGTTGAGCGTCACGCACCTCTTGTTGCGCGACTGCACGGGCCACCACAGCGAGCGGCCCTGGTACTTCGCCTTGCCCCAGTCGCGGATGGCGTCGGGCTGTCCCGGGGCTTCGACCTTGATGATCTCGGCGCCCAGGTCGCCGAGCATGCGCCCGGTGAAGGGGCCTGCGAGGAGCTGCCCGAGCTCGATCAGGCGCACGCCGGCGAGCGGCCCCGGTGCTTCGGTCTCGCGGGCGGTGCCAGGTGCTGCCGCGGGCTCGCTCACAGGCTCTCCGCCGATGCCGGCTCCCAGGCGCGCACCTTGGCGACGAGGAAGTCGCGGGCCTCGAGCACATGCTCCTTCATCACGATCTCCGCGCGCTCGGCGTCACCCGCTGCGAGGGCGGTCGTCAGCTGGCGGTGGTAGTGCTCCGAGATCAGCTTTTGCTCAGGCGAGTACCAGTAGAACGACCGGTAGACGAGCGGCAGCTGCACGACGCCACGCACGAGCCGGGCGAGCCGAGGGCTCCCCGCGGCCTCCAGGATGATGTCGTGGAAGCGGACGTTCTCGCGCACGAGCTCGGTCAGGTCGTCGCCCGCGCGAAGCTCCTCGAAGCGCTTGCAGCTCTCGGCCAGGCGCGCGACGTCGTCCCGCGAGACGCGGGTGGCCGCCCGCCGGGCCGCAAAGCCTTCGAGGACGGCCCGAAGCTGATACAGGTCGTCGAGATCCTCGGCCTCGTACGCTCGGACGGTGGCGCCCCGGTTCGGGGCGGAGTCGAGGAGGCCTTCCGTCTGGAGGACGAGCAGCGCTTCGCGGACAGGCGTGCGGGAGATGCCGAGCTCGCGCGCGAGCTCCTCCTCCTTCAGCCGCCGGCCGGGCTCGAGCCTCCCGTCGACGATCGCGGCGCGGATGACGTCGGCTGCGACGGTGCTCGCGTTGCGGGTAAGCGGCTCCCGATCGTGCTCGAGGACGCCCGCCACGGCGCGAGCATACTGTATGCAAGAGCCCTTCGCCGCCGCAGCACGCCGGGCAGAAGGAGCGCAGCAAGCGGGATGCACGCCGCCAGGACGGCGTAGGGGGCGAGCGACACGGTTCGGCCGGCTGCGGGCACGTCGACGACCGGCCCTTCGCCCAGATACCGCTGCGCAGCAGCCACGGCCACCCCCACCTCGCCCTCGCCGTAGACCCGCCCCCCGGTCGTGAGCGCCGCGAGCTCGTCGAGCCACTGGAGCGACGAGTGCACAGGCCGGTAGCCCGTCTCGAGCCTGCCGTTCGGCTGCCAGACACGTTCGTCCGCGTCCCAGAACCGTATGGCGATCAGCTCGACGCCTCCCTTCTCGAGCTTCCCGACTAGCCGGCGGGCGGCGAATGGAGCGCTCTCGCCGTCGGTCAGCAAGAATCGCGAGCCGCTTGGTCGAGCTGGGATCGAAGAAGTTGTCGCTCGCCATCGCCTCGATGGCGTCCAGGTCGGTGGAGACGGCAAAGACGACCTTGGTCGTCGCCGGTGGACGGCTCACGCCGATCGCCTGCTCGATCACGAGCTCGAACTGAGCCGCGTCGGGCGTCGGGAAGAGATGCGGCAGCGGGCGGTTCGTGATCGAGGCGGCCCCGACCGGCACGTCGGCCAGGGCGCGGCGGATCTGGACGGCCGCCTCGGCCGCCCGGTCGATCCGGCGCGGCGCGTCGGGCGCGAGGGCGGCGAGCATCGAGCGCGTGATGTCGACAACGACGAACACCTGCGCGTCGGTACGGCGCTCGGTCGTGCCCTGGACACGGACAACGGGCTGGGCCGCGGCGGCGGCAAGCAACCCGAAGGCCGCGATCCAGGCGGCGGCGACCGGCAGCACCAAGCGGCGCGGTGGCGGCGCAAGGCCGATCGCGGCGCGGACACGGGCAGCGCGCCGCTCCCTGGCCAGGGCGCCGGCGACCGGGAGGAGGACGGCAAGCGCGACGAGCGCGCCGAGGGGTGCCAGGAAGCTGACGCTCAATACCCTCCGGGGTTGCTCGGCGACGCAGACGCAGCCGTCCCGCCGGCGCTCTCGTCATCGAAGCGGGTGGTGGCCGGGAGCGTCGCCAGCAGCTCGAGGTTCGCCTTGGCCGTCTCGTTGGCCGGGTCCAGCATGACGGCCTCCTGGAAGGCGCCGAGGGCCTGCTCGAGCAGCCGCCGGGGATTGTCCTCCGTCGACTGCGCGTCCTCGAAGTAGAGGGCGCCGAGCAGGTTCGCAGCGCTGGAGCGGAGCACGGGCTCGGCGTCCCCCTGGACGATGGGCCCGAGGATGGCGATGGCCTCCGCCCGGCGCTCGAGCGCGACGTGCGGCGCGAGGTCGTCGAGCGACGATGCCTTCGCGAGCTCGACGGCGTCGCGGTAGGCGCGGTCGTCGGCAACGCCGAGTATCGATTCGCCGATGCGGACCCCCACGGGCCGCTCGTGCCGCGCCGCGTCCGGATCGGGGGCCGAGTTTTCGATCACATCGTCGTCGGCCTGCGCGTCGCCTGCGACGTCGAGCACCGCCACGCCGACGAGCGCCAGGGCGATCGCCGCGAGCAGCCCGACCCCGGCGAGGCCGTAGGCGACGCGGCCTCTCACCGCCCTGCTCCTGCAACCGGCCGCCAGGACAGCGCGATGCCCCGGGCCTCGTTGGCGGCGAGGAGGACCGCCAGGGCCAGGACCGCGCCGACGAAGGGCCACGGGATGTTCTCCGCCGGCTCGCCCACGCCCTCGTTGCCGGTGGCGAGCTCGAGCGAGTCGACGACGAGGTCGCGGTCTCCCGTGATCCGCTCGAAGGCCGCCTTGTCCGCCGGTATCGCCGGTGGGAGCGCCACGACCCTGAGCTCGAGGGCAGGGTTTTCCTGCCATCGGAGGAGCTCGCGCGTCAGGCGCGCCGCGTCCTCTTCCGCCTCTCCGAGGTCGGAGAGCAAGACCGCGCGGCCGCCTCCACCGTCGCGCTCGAGCGCCTCCCTGCCCGCGCGAAGTCCCGTCGAGATCTGGGTGCCACCCGAGAAACGCCCGAACCACGGGTTGAGCGGGTACTGCGTCGCCGCCTGCTCGGTCGGGCCCGCAGCCCGGTAGTAGACGGGCTTGCCGGTCAGGCCACGCTCGCTCAACGGCCTGAAGTAGCGGATGAACGGGACGAGCTCCGCCGCGCGCGACTCAGGAGGCAACGCCTCTTGCGCCGCGTCGGAGAAGAGGACGAGACCGAGCCGGCCGTTCTCGCCGCTCGCGGTGACGATGCCCTCGAGCGTGCGGGCGATCTCGCGGTAGACGAGGTCGGACACGCTCTGGGACATGTCGAGGATCACGACGGTCGACTGCCCCGACGAGACGAGGGAGGAGAGCTCGCCCGTCGGTCGTGGCGCCGTGACGTAGACGGCTGCGAGCGCTCCCGCGACGGCGAGGAGGAGCACACCGCGGACACCGGCAGTCCTCCGTGACGCACGGCGCAGTTCCGCGACGTCCGCGATCGGCAGCGGCTCGATCCGCCTCGCGCGTCGTGCGGCGACGGCGATCGCGGCGAGCGCCACGAGCACCGGGAGGGCGATCCACCACGGTATCGGCATCAGGCCGCCTGCCCGGCGCGTTCGCGCGCAGCGTCCGCAAGCGCCGCGGCCAGGTCCGGCTGCGGGCCGGGCTCGGACCAGGCCAGCCGCCGAGCGTCCCCCGCGAGCCCGCCCTGACCAGCCTCGTCGAGGCGGCGAGCGAGGACGTCGAGCGCCGCTCGACGCTCGTCCTCCCCTCCGACCGCGAGCGCGTGGTCGACCCGCTCGAGCGCCGCCTCGAGCGGCGGCTGCTCCGGCTCCACAGAGCGGACGGCCGTGCGCCTGGGCCAGGCGCGCCAGGCGACCCAGCCGCCGAGTGCCAGCACGATCGCGGCGGCGGCGCCGACGAGCAGCCAGCCGAGCAGGCCGGAGCCGCCGCGGAAATGGAGCGGCGGCAGCGTGTCCGTCTGGGCGTCGGCAGCCAGCGTGGCCGGCCGGAGCGCCACGTCGCCGCGAACGCCGGACGAGAGGCTCGACGAGACCTCGACGGACGGCCATTCCACCGGAAGCGTCACGACGTCGCCTTCGCGAGGCGAGTAGCGCACCAGGCCGAGCGGCAGCTCGATGGCACGCTCGGCCGCACGGGGCACGCAGGCCCGGTCGACACACTGGATGTGGTAGTCGAAGCGAAGAACGGTCGTGCTCCCCAGATCGCGGCGCTCGGTGTCGATCGGGCCGATCCGCCGGAAGGGCCTGAAGAAGACCGCCGGGACGACACTGGCCGGGTCGACTCTGGTCGAGTCGACGAGGAGCTCCATCTGCGCGACGAGGCGATCGCCGAACTCGTAGCGGGTAGGCGTAACGGTCGCCTCCATCACGACGGGGTCGGCCGCCGGAGGGGCGAGCTCGGGCTCTGGATCGTCGGCCGCAATCAGGACGAGAGCCACGACCCCTCCGACCGTGGCCAGCGCTCCGAGCGCTAGGAGCACGCGTCTCATCGTGCGAGCCGGGCTCCGAGGTGCCGCCCGTGGGACCAGTCGAGGAACGCCTCGAGCACGGCACCGCGGTCGTGCGACGACACGAGCACCCAGTCGAGCGCGAGCTCGTCCAGCCGCCGCAGGATCGCGGTCAGCCTTGCCTCGTGCTCTGCTCGGCGGGCCCTGACGTCCGCGCGGGACAGGCTCACGTGAACGAGCCGTCCGCTGGCCGGGTGCGCCAGAGGGAGCATGGCTCCGGCGACCTCGGGGAAGCTCTGCTCCCAGAGCGGATCCTGCACGACGACCGGCACGAGATCCCAACCGGCCTCGAGCGCCGCCTCCCAGACCGCGTCAGGCGGGAATCGCAGGAAGTCGGAGAGCAGGAACACGAACGTGCCGGGCGCGAGCCCGCGCTCGTGCTCCGCAAGCTCGGCGAGCGTGTCGCCGAGCGTCGCCTCCTCGCCCGCCTCGTATGGCACGAACCGGTCGCTGACGAGGCAGCCGGAGCGGATCGCGCTCTCCGCGATCATCGCAGAGGCCTCCTCGACCGCGCGGGGCTTGCACAGCCACCGTAGCTCCGGCGGGAAAAGCCTCATCGAGGGGCCGCGGTCGACGGCGACCACGACCCGCGTCGCCTCCTCGGCGAGGTGCTCTCGAACGACGAACTCGTCGACCCCCCGAACGGATGAGAGTCGCGCGGATGCGCGCCAGTCGATCCGTCGGACGTCGTCTCCGGGCCTATACGGGCGAGCCCCGGCGAGATCGAATCCTCCGCCGCGCGTGCGCGAGCGCATCGCTCCGAAGGACAGCCCGGCAACCCGGCGACGCGGCAGGAGCGGGAAGGTCAGGCGCTCGTCCACGGAAGTGGCTCAGGCGTCGCCGGGGCGCGGCGCCAGCTCCGCGCAGCGCCCGAAGACGTTCGCCAGCACCTCGTCCCTCTCCGATCGGCGGGAGGCGGCGAGGAACGACGGCGCGAAGAGGATGCGATGTCCGAGCACCGGGCCGAAGAGCGCCTCGACGTCCTCCGGGACGACGAACTCGCGCCCGTCGAGGAGCGCGAAGGCGCGGGCGGAGCGCTCGAGCGCGAGCGAGCCCCTGACCGAGGCGCCGAGCTGGACGATCTCCAGGTCTCGGGTGGCGCGAACGAGCGCCACGATCCAGCGCTGCAGGAGAGGATGGACGTACACGTCCTCCACGGCACGCTGAAGCGAACGCACCTCGGCGATCGACACGACCGGGCGGACGTCGTCGAGCGGATGGCCGTGGCGCTGGTCCAGCACGATCTGGTGCTCGTCCTGCTCACCCGGATATCCGAGCGAGGTGCGGAGCAGGAACCGGTCGAGCTGCGCCTCGGGCAGGAGAAAGGTGCCCTCCTGCTCGATCGGGTTCTCGGTCGCGAGCAGGAGGAACGGGGAGGCGAGCCCGCGCGTGACGCCGTCCACGGTCACCTGCCGCTCGGCCATCGCCTCGAGGAGCGCCGACTGCGTCTTCTGGGTCGCGCGGTTGATCTCGTCGACGAGCACGACGTTGGCGAAGATCGGCCCCGGCCGGAACTCGAAGTCGCGCGCCTTCTGGTCGAAGATCGACGAGCCCGTGACGTCGCCGGGCTGCAGATCGGGCGTGCACTGGATCCGCGACGGGATCGCGCCCTCGATCGAGGACGCGATGGCACGCGCGAGCACCGTCTTCGCCGTGCCGGGAACGTCCTCGAAGAGCACGTGACCCTCGCAGGCGAGCGCGGTGAGGACGAACGTGATCTCGGCGCGTTTGCCGCGGACGACCTTCTCGACGCTGGCGTGCAGCCGGGCGGCGATCTCGACCGCCGGCGCACCCGAGGGTTCCCGGCTCGGGAGCGGCTGGACGCGAGCCAGACGCGGCCGGGGATCGGCGGCGTCTCCCGGGCCGCCGGCTGCGGGCGCTGGCCGCCCGGGCGCGTCGTGCTCGTGCGTCATGTGGATCGAGTCTCCCTCACGGGATCGGCTCGCCGGAGGCCGTGGTCAAAGCATACGCGCCTCCCGCCGGCGCTTCCCTCTTCAGGACGGGGGACACCGCGCGCCCCGTGATCAGGGGCCGGACGAGCGACGGTGACTGCGGTAGCTCGCCTCGCTCGAGCTCGACGATCTCGAGCCCACTCGCCTCGATGGCCGCCAGCGTGTCGCGGTTCGGATGACAGCCGTCCGCGATCACTCCCCAGACGCCCTCCAGCCGATCCTGCCACTTCGCCCGGGACGGGTCCTCCGAGCGCACGTGCTCGCTGAAGAGGAGCTGCCCTCCAGGGCGGAGCACGCGCCTGATCTCTCGGAGAGAGGCGTCAGGATCGGAGACCGAGCACAGCACGGCGGTCGAGACCACCGTGTCGAAGGAGCCGTCGTCGAACGGAAGCCGCTCGGCAGGCGCAACGACGAACGTCGCCTCCCTCCCGGCCTCGGAGAGCCGTCGCCGCGCGCGATCCAGCGACGGAGCCGAGGGCTCGCTCAGCACCAGCTCCTCGACCGCATCCGGGTAGTACGCGCCGTTGTGGCCCGTTCCCGCGCCCACCTCGAGCACGCGCCCGCCGGCTGCTGCCAGGAGGTCGCCGCGGAACTCCTGGCCATGCTGCTCCTCCCAGCGTCTGCTGAGTCGGTCGTACACGGCCGGCCTGAACCGCTCCAGCAGGCTCACGGCGTCGACTCCGTCGCGACTCGCTCCGCTGCCGTCGTCCCGATGGTCGCTGCCAGTAGCGCCGCGACGGCCGCGAGACCCGCCGCGACGAGCCAGAAGACGTCCCAGCCTGCGTACTCGGCGAGCGCGCCCATCGGCGGGGTCAGCGCGGCCGAGAGGACGAAGACGAGGGTGGCGGCGACCGACACCGACTGAGCGGCCAGCTGCGGGGGCGCCATCTCCCCGGCCCGCACGTAGACGAGCGCGTTCCAGCCGAGCGCACCGAACGCGAACAGGATCACGGCCGGGATGACAGCCGCCGTGCCCGCATGCAGCGAGAGGGCGAACAGCACGCCGCCGGCGGCAGCCGTCCAGCCGGCCTCGACGAGGGTACGAACGCGGCGAGCGCCGCCGCCCGCGTCGGCGAGACGACCCCAGAAGATGCGCGCGACCCCGGCGGCGATCTGGATCACGAAGAACACGGCCCCCGCCGCGAAGCGGGAGAGGCCGGCCGCCTCCGCGGCCGGAACCGCGAACACGAGCACCGCCTGGAGCACGAGGATCAGGAGGGCCGCGAGAAGCAGCAGCCGCCGCATGCCGGGTAGCGCGACGATCCGGCGCACGTCGGCCTTCGTCCGCTCCGCGCTCACGACCCGTACGTCGCCGCTCGCGATACCGAACACGCCGCCGAGCACTGCCAGCAGCCCGGCGCAGAAGAGCAGCGCCGTGCGCGTTCCGCCCGCGTGCGCGAGCGGCGGCAGGGCCACGGCGGCCGTGATCCCGCCGAGAGGAACGGCCATCTGCCGAACGCCGAGCGCCCAGGCGCGGCGAGAGGCCGGATAGGCGCGGAAGATGGCTCCGATCCCCGCGATCGGCACCGCCGATGTACCCACGCCGAAGAGGAAGAGCAGCGGGATCAGCAGCGCCGGCCCGGACGCGAAGGCCGCTCCCGCAAGCGACACGGCTCCGAGAGCCGTTCCGGCCAACGTGACGATGCGGGCCCCATAGCGGTCGACGGCCACGCCCGCGGCGATGAGCGAGAGCCCCGAGCCGAGGAGCCCGGCCGTGAGCACGACACCGAGCATCGCGAGACCGAGGTCGAACTCCTCCGCGAGCTCGGGGCCGATCGAGGGCAGGCCGAAGTTCACGAGGGAGATGGCGGACTGGGCAGCGACGGCTGTCGCGAGGACCGTCCGCGCGGACGCGGTCACGGCCGGCGAGCGCGATACACAGCCGAGTAGTCGAGGCCGCCCAGCCCGGCCTCGAGCGCCTCGTCGTAGGCGCCGGCCGCGACCTCGGTGACGTGCATCGAGACGCCATGCTCCGCTGCCAGCTCGAGCGCGAGCGCGAGGTCCTTGCGGAGGAGATCGAGCCGAAAGAGCGGCTCGAAGCCCTTCGAGGCCGGATGCTCGGGCCGCACGCCGCCGATCGGAAACCGGCGCCGCAGGACCGACGAGTCGCTCGTGGAGCGCGTGAAGACCTCGTAGGCCTGCGTGGGGTCGATGCCCTCCTGCTCGAGCAACGCGCACGCCTCGGCCATCGCCGCCATCGTCACGCCCACGATCAGGTTGTTGCAGAGCTTCACCGCCTGGCCGGCGCCGGCGCCACCGACGAGCTCGACCAGGCTGCCCATCGACTCGAGCACCGGCCTGACGCGCTCGAAGGCCTCGTGCCGCCCGCCGGCCATGATGGCGAGCGTCGCCGCCTCTGCTCCGACCGGGCCACCGCTGACCGGCGCGTCGAGGGAATCGACTCCCTCCGCCTCGAACGCCGCGGCCAGCCGGCGCGCGAGCGAAGGCGGGCTCGTCGACATGTCGACCACGACGGCTCCCGGGCGGACGCCCTGGAGAAGCCCGGTTGGCCCGAGCGCGACCTCCTCGACGACGGCCGGAGACGGGAGCGACATGATCGCCACGTCGACACCGGCGGCCGCAGCGGCCGGAGTGGCCACCAGTGGGATACCGAGTGCCGCCGCAGGGGCCGGGTCGACGTCGCAGGCGACGAGCTCGTGGCCGGCGGCGACGAGGTTCGCCGCCATGTGCCTGCCCATCGTCCCGAGGCCGACGAACGCGATCCGCGCCATGGCGGCGAGCATACTGCCGGTCTGCGGGCACCAGCGGGGGGACGTACGATGGGCCCCATGGGCGACATCGTCTACACGTCTCGCTCCCGCATCGAACGGATCCGAGGGCCGCTGCGGCTCGCGTATCTCCCCGGGGAGGCCGAGCCCGTCGCGTTCGGAATGCACTCGGAGATCGCGGAGCACTACGGGGTGCCGCCCGGGTCCGAGTCCGAGCGCGCCGCCACCCTCGACTACATCGTCGCGGCGGCCGCCGGCTGACTCACGGGCACCTTCGGAGGCGCGCTGGAGGCGCGTCAGGTCCCGGCAAGCGAAGGGCGACTGGTCGGCGAGGCGGTCGGCGAGGTGGAATCGGACGACAACGTACTCGTCATCAAGCGGATTCACGTCACCTACCACCTGCGGCTGGACACCGACGCCGACCGCTCCGCGGTGCAGCGCGCCTTCGACCACCACATGGCCCGCTGCCCGGTCTACCGCTCCATCTCCGCCGCGATCGACGTCACGACGTCGCTCGAGATCGAGTAGGCGTGAGCGAGCTCGGCGACCTGCTCGAGCTCATGCACGGCGCGGCGGGCCGCTACACGACGCTGCGGGCGACGATCCGCGAATGGCGCCACCTCGAGCGCTCGCAACGCGCCTTCGAGCGCCACATGGAGGCGGTGGAATCCGGTGGGCGCACCATGGTCAGCTACGGCTTTTGTGCAGAACTGCCACCGGAGACGATGGAGGCGCCGACCAGGATCTGGCTGGCACCGCCGGCAAAGCTCCGCATGGAGCGCACCGGCGAGGGCGAGGCGCACACGGTCGTCAGTGACGGCGCGCACGAGTGGTCCTACGAACCGAGCCTCGGCGCGATGGTCTACCCGGCGACCAGTGGCTCGTACCGTGGCTTCGAGCACCTGACCGACCCCTCGATGCTCCTGGGCTTGCTCGACCTCCAGCCGGTCGGCAGCACGAGCGTTGCCGGCCGCGCCGCGATCCTCGTGCAGGCGAGGGGACGGGGCACCGTGTGGCACGGTCCCGCAGGGCTTCCGGAGGGCGCCGAGCGCCATGAGCTCGCCGTCGACGCCGAGCGCGGAGTCCTCATGCGGGCGGTGTCGTTCCTGGACGAGCAGGAGTTCTTCTCGCACGAGGTGCTCGAGATAGCGTTTGACGAGAGCTTCCCGGACGACACGTTCGTCTTCACGCCGCCCGCGGGCGAGGAGATTCGCGACGCGGAATCGGCCTTCCCGCCTCCTCAGCACACGACGATCGAGGAGGCGGCGAGGCTCGCGCCGTTCACCGTCCTCCTACCGCGGCGGCTCCCGGAAGGGGCAACCTTGCACGTCGTCTACAACCCCGGGTCAGAGCGCGTGGCGTCGCCGCCCTCGGTCAATCTCGTCTACTGGTTCGAGGGCGCGGGTCACTCGCTCTCGATCGGCCAGACAGGCGAGCCGCAGGTGCCCGGCGACTTTGGGGAGGAGACACTCGAGCGCCACGGCATGGCGCTCCGGCTCCACGACGAGCATCGCCAGCGTCTGCTCGTGTGCGAGCGGCACGGAACGCACGTCATGATGACCTCCGACCTCGAAGGCGAGACGCTGGTCGAGATCGCGCTCTCGCTCGAGCCGGCGCCCACCGAGCCGCCGCGACTCGTCGACGCATAGCACTCGGGAACTCCGCGCGGCCGAGTGGAGTCGAAGGGACATGCACACACGAACGGTCCTCTCGAGTCTCGCCGCGGCAGGCGTGCTCGCCCTCGCTGCCTGCGGCGGGACCGTGCCGGAGGCCGAGCCGCCGGCTGCCGAGCCGCCACCGGCAGAGCCGGCGGCCACCACCTCCGACGATCCTCGCTACGACTACCCGACCGACCCCGGCGTCGTCGTCGTCGACCTCACCACGGGCGGCGGCTTCGTCCCGGTCGAGGTGTCGATCGACGGCCGGCCGGAGTTCCGCCTCTACGGGGACGGCACGGTTCTCGCCCGGCCCGAGAACGAGACGTTCCCGAGCCCGCCACAGCTCCTGCGCTACCGGCTCACGCCGGAGGGCATCCAGACAGTCCTGGCCGCCGCCGACGACGCGGGCCTGCTCGGCGAAGCGCCGGACTACGGCCAACCGATGGTCACCGACGTGCCCACGACGATCCTCACAATCGCTGTCGACGGGGCCTCAGTCTCTCACAGCGCCTACGCCCTCGAGTTCGAGGACGATCCCGGCCTCACCGCGGCACAGCGAGAGGCGCGCCAGCGCTTCGCCGGCTTCGCGGAGTACCTCCGCACGCTTCCGACGAGCGCACCCGACGCGCTCGCCGAAGAGCCCGCCCCGTACGAGCCCGAGGCCGCAGACGTGTACGTCTTCGAGCGCGAGGTGGAGCCCGGGTTCACCGCGCCCGCGTGGCCGTTCGACCGCCTGCCGACGGACTGGCCGCCCGCGTCGAGCGACAGCGCGTTCGGCGGCTCGTGCCTCACCATCCTCGGCGCCGAGCTCGAGCCCTACCTGGCTCCCGCCGAGGGCGAGGAATGGACGGCGCTCTACGCCTCGGGCGAGAAGGCCGACGGCTCGCCGCGGTTCTGGTCGATGGGGATCGACCTCGTGCTTCCCGGCGACACGGGCTGCTCAGCATGAGCTAGAGCGGGCCGGATGAGATCCGGCCCCTACACCAGCGAGCCAAGCGCGGACGTGCCGCGTCTCCCACCCGCCGTGCTAGGGTCACGCCTCCGCAGGGAGAGAGGGAGATTTCATGCGCAGGCTCGTTTTGCTGCTCGCAGTCGCGGCGCTCGTGCTCGCCGCGTGCGGCGGCGGAGAAGAAGAGGCGGCGCCCGCCGAGCCGGCCGCCGAGCCACCGGCAACGACCGAGGCGCCCCCGGCGACCGAGGAGCCGCCCGCGACCACCGAGGAGGCGCCCGCGGCGACCGAGGAGCCGGCGACCACGGAGGAGCCTGACCCCTGCGCGGTGGAAAGCCTGTCGCTGAAGAATCCCGGGCAGCTCACCGTCGCCACCGGCAACCCCGCGTTCCCACCATGGTTCGAGGGTGGCACTGAGACCGGCGACTGGGAGTTCAACGACCCGAACAATGGTGAGGGCTTCGAGAGCGCGTTCGTCTACGCGCTCGCCGAGGAGCTGGGCTTTGCCGCGGATCAGGTCGTCTGGTTGCCGACGTCGTTCAACCAGTCGATCGCACCGGGGCCGACGAAGTGGGACTTCAACATCCAGCAGATCGGGATCACGAAGAAGCGCGCGAGGGCAGTCGACTTCAGCGACGGCTACTACGACAACGTGCAGGCGCTCGTGTCCGTCGAGGGCTCGAACGTCGACGGCGCCACGACGTTCGCCGACCTCGAGGGCGCGAAGCTCGGCGTACCGGTCGGGACGACGAGCTACGACTACGTCGTCGAGGTCATCCAGCCCGACGTCGAGCCCGCCGTGTACGACGACCAGACGGGCGCCGTCCAGGCGCTCAAGAACGGGCAGGTCGACGGCATCGTGGTCGACCTCTACACCGGCTTCTACCTCCGCGACGTCGAGCTCGACAACGGGATCATCGCCGGCCAGTTCCCGGCGGTCGGCGAGGTCGAGCAGTTCGGGCTCTCATTCGAGAAGGGGAGCGGCCTCGTGGACTGCGTGAACCAGGGGATCGCGACGCTGAAGGACGACGGGACGTTGCAGGCGATCCAGGACGAGTGGCTCGCCGACGTCGGAGGCGCGCCGGTCATCACCCAGTAGGACGCACTGCCCGGTGAGTCAGCCGCCGGGACCGCTCTACGAGCCGCAGCAGCCGGTTGCACCCGAGGGCGACCGGCGTTCGCGCATCCTGAGCGGCTGGCACCGCCAGCAGGGGGCTCGGGGCGTGCTCATCGCGCTCGCCAGCACCGTCGTCGTGCTGACGGTGCTCGGCGTGCTGATCGTCAACGCGCCCGGGTGGGACGCTTTCCGCGAGGCGTTCTTCAACGGAGAGGTGTTCCGGGAGAGCTTCCCCGACATCCTCCGGAAGTTCGGCAAGAACGTCGTGGCGTTCGTGATCGCCGAGACGATCGTGCTCGTGCTCGGGCTGGGCCTCGCGATCATGCGCAGCCTGCCGGGGCCGGTCTTCTTCCCGATCCGCGCCCTCGCGATCGTGTACATCGACCTGTTCCGGGGAATGCCGACGATCCTCGTCATCGCGCTGCTCGGCTTCGGGTTCCCGGCGCTGCAGCTCGGGGGCCTGCCGATCGATCCGTTCTTCTGGGGAATCGTGGCGATCGTCCTCGTCTACTCCGCCTACGTTGCCGAGGTGTACCGCGCCGGGATCGAGTCGGTGCATCCGAGCCAGGACGCCGCAGCGAGGTCGCTCGGTCTCTCGCGCCTCGGCTCGCTGCGCCACGTCGTCGTCCCGCAAGCCGTGCGCCGGATCGTCCCCCCGCTCCTGAACGACTTCATCGGTCTCCAGAAGGACACCGCGCTGATCGCCGTCATCGGTGTCGTCGAGGCGTTCCGGCAGGCACAGCTGGATCAGGCGGCGACATTCAACTTCACGCCGTTCATCGCCCTCGCGCTCGTGTTCCTCGTCTTCACGATCCCCCTCACCCGATTGACCGACTGGCTGATCGCACGCGAGCGGCGACGCCGTCAGGCCGGGGTGCTGTCGTGAGCACCGGCCCGGCGGTGCTCCTCGAAGGGATCCGGAAACGCTTCGGCGAGCTCGAGGTGCTGCGCGGCATCGATCTCGCGGTGGCCGAGCACGAGGTCGTCTGCCTGATCGGCGCGTCCGGCTCCGGCAAGTCGACACTGCTTCGCTGCGTCAACCTGCTCGAGGCGGTCGACGCGGGGCGCATCGTCATTCACGGCGAGGACGTGACGGCAGCGGGTGTGGACGTGAACCTGGTACGGCGACGGATCGGCATCGTCTTCCAGTCCTTCAACCTCTTCCCACACATGACCGTGCTGCGGAACGTGACGCTCGCACCCACCAGGGTGCTGCGCAGGCCGAAGGCCGCCGCGGAGTCCGAGGCGGGAGAGCTGCTTTCGCGCTTCGGTCTCGCCGACAAGGCGGACGAGTACCCGGACCGTCTTTCGGGCGGCCAGCAGCAGCGCGTCGCGATCGTGCGCGCGCTGGCGATGAAGCCCGAGGTCTTGCTCCTCGACGAGATAACGAGCGCGCTCGACCCCGAGCTGGTCGGCGAGGTGCTCGACGTCATCCGGGAGCTCGCCGCGGGGGGCATGACGATGCTCATCGCGACCCACGAGATGGGCTTTGCGCGCGAGATTGCCTCGCGCGTCTGCTTCCTCGATAGCGGCGTGATCCTCGAGCAAGGCCCGCCCGGTGAGGTCTTTTCCGAGCCGCGGGAGGAACGAACACGGGAGTTCCTGCGGCGGATCGTCAGCGCCGGGCGCCTCTAGCGAGCCGAAGTCACCTAGCCTGCGCTTCAGACGCCGATCCTCAAGCAGGATCGGCCCGCAGAGCGCCTGCAGGGGCGGGATCTCCTATGAAGGAGGACCGGCTGCCAGCGAATGCCGGGTCGGTGTCCGGTGGATTGCCGACCCGGATGCCGGATCGACCTGGGCGAGGCCTACGATGACAGGCATGGTGGACCGAACGCTGCGTGCACCGGTCGATCCCAGCGCTCTCGCACGGGAGACCCGGCTCTGATCCACGCCGCCGAGGTCTTCCACGTATCGCTCGACGAGCCGCTGCGCGATCTCGAGGTGGAGGAGCGCTACCGCGAGGCGCACGTCGTCGTGTCGAAGGGCGGCAGCGTCGTCGGCGAGCTCGTCATACCCGGTGCCGGCCGTATTCCGGGCGACTTCCTGGCCGGCCGGATCGCGGCACAGCTCGGCCGGCGGATCTACGATCGCTGGCTCGCAGAGGCCGTGGGCCGCGCCGCGCGCCGCTCCGATCGTGTCGAGCGCCCCGCGGAGGCGCCGGCAGTCTCCGTCGTCGTGTGCACGCGCGACCGACCGGATCAGCTGGAGTCTTGCCTAAAGAGCCTGCTCGCGCTCGACCCGCCAGGGCTCGAGGTGGTCGTCGTCGACAACCGCCCGAGCGACGATGCTACCGAGCGGCTCTGCGCCCGTTATCCGGTCCGCTACGTGAGGGAGCCCGAGGGGGGCCTCTCGCGCGCGCGGAACCGGGGGATCATCGAGGCCGTTGGTGACGTGATCGCCTTCACCGACGACGACTGCGTCGTCGATCCCGCCTGGCTGCGGGGGTTGGGCGAGACGCTCGCAGACCCGCTCGTCATGGTCGTGAACGGGTATGTAGCACCACTCGAGCTGGAGACCTCGGCGCAGTACCTGTTCCAGGTACACGGCGGCTTCGAGCGCCACTTCGAGCGCTGGGTCATCGATGGAGGCATCTCGCCTCCCGTCCAGACCGCCGGCCTCGCGGGGCCAGGCGCGAACCAGATGTACCGCCGCAGCGTCTTCGCCGAGGTCGGCCTCTTCGCCGAGGACCTCGGGCGGGGAACTCCAGCGCGCTCCTCGGAAGACGCGTACGCCGTCTACCGCGTGCTGGCGGCGGGCTACCGCGTGGCGTACGAGCCCTCTCGCATCGTCTGGCACCGTCATCGCCGGGACCAGCACGGCCTCGGTCGGATGCTCGGCGACGACGCGGGTGGATCGTCCGCGTTCCTGGCTCGCTGCCTCGTGCGCCATCGCGAGCCGGCGGCGCTGCGAGTCTGGTTCTGGTGGTGGTGGCGACATCTCCCGCGCGACGTCTTGCGGGTGCTGCGCGGCAAGCCGAATGCGGTGCCGCTCCGTCTCACAGGAGCGGAGGCGCTCGGCTTGGTGGTGGGGCCCGCGCGGCTCCTGCGATCGCGGCACGCCCGCCGAGCACGGCCCCTCGAGCTCCAGGCGCCGAGAACCCACTCGCAGCCCGCAATGCTGCGGGAGCGACCGCCCCTCTCGGTCGCGCTCGCGTCCTACAACCGCAGGGACAAGCTGCGGGTCGTGCTCGAGTCTCTTGCCGGCGAGGAGTACCCCGGGTCGTTCGAGGTCGTGCTCGTCCTCGACGGGAGCACGGACGGCAGCGCCGAGATGGCGCGGAGCCTCGAGCTTCCCTACGAGCTGCGGGTACTGGAGCAGGAGAACAGGGGGCTTGCGGCCTCTCGCAACCGCGGGGCCCGGGAGTCTCGCCATTCGATCGTCGTCTGGCTCGACGACGACATCGTCCCCGAGCCCGGATTCCTCGAGGCGCACGCGGCCGCGCACGACGAGGCGCGCCAGCCCCACCTCGCGCTCGGCTACTACCCGCCTGTACGCCCGGCACGAACGCTCTGGGCGATCCAGCTGCGCGCCTGGTGGGAGGATCACTTCCGAGCGAAGGCCGATCCGGATCACCGCTTCAGCTTCACCGACTTCTGTGACGGCAACTCGTCGATGCCGAGGTCGCTCTTCCTATCGTCGGGCGGCTGGGACGAGGATTTCACCGGCGGGCGGCGGCAGGACTGGGAGTACGGCGCCCGCCTGCTCCAGGCGGGCGTTCGATTCGCCTACTACCCGAAAGCGAGGGGATGGCACGATCTCGACACGAGCTTCGAGACGGCGATGCGCTCGCGCAGGCAGGAGGCGCGATTCGACCTGCTGCTCGCCCGCAAGCATCCGAACCTGCGAGGGCAGCTGCCGCTCGGCTTTTTCGCCGACGGCTACCAGCCGCGCGGCCGTGCGGCGATCGCTGCACGTCGGCGCGTGCTCGACGGGCTCGAGGCGCTCCACCTGCGCGCCCGCTGGCGGCGCCTGGCGAACAGCCTTCTGCGGGATGCCTACGCGCTCGGGTTGGCGGACGAGCTCGCCGCCCCAGAGCTCTCGCAGCTCATGGCGGCCGCGTCGGCCGAATCGGTGGAGATCATCCCTCTCGACCTGCTCGACGAGGCGGGCCTCGACGTCCCCGAGACGGCCGGCTCGATCGAGCTGGCGTTGCGCGTCGCGGGACGACCGGCCGGGCAACTCGCGGCCTACGACGCAGGCGGCCGCTGGAGCCTCGAGCAGGTGCGCAGGCGGGTGGTTCGACAAGCGGGCGGCAGCGTCCGCGAGGCGCTCGCCCTGGAGCAGCTTTGCCGTGCCCAGGGGCCCGACGATGCATAGGTTGCTCGAGTGGGATCTCGCCGGCCCGTTCACCGCGCCTGCCGAATCGAGTCGGCACGAGGCGGTCCGGCTGCTCGTTCGTCGCGAAGGCTCGCCGCTCGGCTGGGTCGAGCTTCCGAACGACGCCCGTGCGCTCGCGCCAGACCTCGTCGGGGCGGCGGTCGCGCGGGCCCTGGCCCGCGAGATCTGGGAAGCCGGGCTGCGGCATCGCCTGCGGCCGGTGCGCGACGCGTCGAGCGATACCGTGCTCGTGACCGCGGTCGTCTGTACGCGCGACAGGCCCGAGCAGCTTCGGGGCTGTCTGGACGCGCTCGCAACGCAGACATACGAGCCGTTCGAGGTCCTCGTCGTCGACAACGCGCCGACCGACGACCGGACGCGCCACCTCGCCGCTGAGTACCAGGTTCGCTACGCATGCGAGCCGACGCCGGGACTCGACTGGGCACGGAACCTCGGCTGGCAGGAGGCAGGCGGCGAGATCGTCGCCTACACCGATGACGACGCGAGACCCGACGCGGGCTGGATCGCCGCCCTGGCCAAACAGTTCGCGACACCTCAGATCGCCGGGGTGACCGGGCTCGTCGTGCCCGCCGAGCTCGAGACTCGAGCGCAGTGGCTGTTCGAGCAGGTCTACGGCGGGATGGCCAAGGGCTTTCGCGCACGTCGCTACTCCGACCGGGGTCGCCTTCCGACCTACCACCTCAGCCGCTACGGGGCCGGCTGCAACATGGCGTTCCGTCGATCGGCCCTCGAGGCGCTCCATGGCTTCGATCCTGCGCTCGACGTGGGCACCGTGACGTACGGCGGCGGGGACCTCGACGCGTTCCAGCGAGTGCTCGAGAGCGGGGCAACGCTCGTGTACTCCCCCGACGCCATCGTCCGGCACCTCCATCGACGAGGAATGCGGCAGTTGCGGCGCCAGCTCCTCGACAACGGTCGCGGGTTCTCGGCGGCTCTCTGGGCTGCGTTCCGGCGAGCCCGTGGGAAGGAGCGCCTCCGCGTCGTGCTCGAGTACTGCTCGTTCATGTGGTGGTGGCACCTGCGACGCATCGTCAGACGGATTTTCCGTCGAGAGGCCATGCCGATGCGGCTGATCCTCGTGGAGGCCTTCGGGATGCTGTGGGGGCCGGTGCTGTACACGAGGGCCCGCCGGCGGGCGCGAGCGCTCGAGCTTGCAGCCGACACAGCCACGAAAAGGGGTGAGGCATGATCTACGTCCGAAAGGTGCAGTTCCTGAAGATGGGCGCCGGCGAGCGACTCTGGCGCCGCTGGCGGGTGTGGCGTGGCGGCACCGTGCGCGGGGTCGACGCGCTGCCCGGCTACATCGCGGAGCACGCGCCCGGGCGAAGCTTCGTCGACGTTGGCTGCATGTGGGGGGTGAACGGGTGGTACTCCTTCCTCGCCGAGGAGGCGGGAGCGACCGTCATCAAAGGCGTGGACGTCTTCGGGCCGACGCCCGAGTTCGAAGCAGCGCGGGCGGAGCGGGGATCCCGCGTGGAGTTCATCCTCGGTGACATCTCACAACCGAGCACGATCGCGCGGGTGGGCGTCTGCGACGTCGTCTTCTGTGCCGGTGTGCTCTACCACCATCCAAGCCCGTTCGATCTGCTCGTCGCGCTGCGCCGCGTCTGCGGCTCGCGCCTCATCCTTCGCACGGCCACGATCCCCGAGGTGCGTGGGCTGCAACACGCGGCGGTGTATTGGCCGCTGCTTCCGGCCGATCAGCGGAAGCTCTGGACGCTCGGCCGCACGACCGGTCGCCAGGTCGGCCTGACCGCCGAGTTCGAGCCCGAACAGGGCTACGGGAACTGGTTCTGGGGCCTGACGCCGAGCTGCCTGCAGTCGCTTCTACGAACGGCCGGCTTCCGTGTCGTGGGGCGTGCGGAGGAGCCCTTCGCGCAGACGTTCATCTGCGAGCCGGTCGCTACTCCCTTCGCCCACCGGCTCGTCGGCGAGGAGGAGGCCCGCGAGATGGGAGCCTCCGTCTCGGCGGCGCTGCGTCGTCCTTGACCGGATGAGCGGAGAACGCGCGACGGTCGTGGCAGGGATGACGTCGACGCGAGATCGTGTCTCCGTCGTCATTCCGACGCGAGACCGGTCTAGCCTCCTCGAACGCGCGCTCGAGAGCGCGCTTGGGCAGCGAGGCGTCGACGTCGAAGCGATCGTCGTCGACGACGCCTCACGGGACGGGACCGCCACCTACCTCGACAATCTGGGCGATCCCCGCATCGTCGTCGTCCGGCACGAAAAGCCCACCGGCGTGGCGCTCGCCCGTAACGACGGCATTGCACGCGCGACCGGGCCCTGGATCGCCTTCCTCGACGACGACGACGTCTGGGCCCCGGGAAAGCTCTCCGCCCAGCTCGCCGTGATCGAGGCCCAGCCGGACGCCCTGTGGGCCTGCAGCGGCGCCGTCATCCTCGATCGCTATCTCGAGCCGACGGCTGCTCAGCGCCTCCGCGAGCCTGCCGCCACAATGCGGCGCCTGCTGTCCTACAACGTCGTCCCGGGCGGTGCGTCCGGCGTCCTCGCCTCGACCGATCTCGTGCGGCGCGTCGGCGGCTTCGACCCTGCGTTGCGAGTGTTCGCCGACTGGGATCTCTGGATCCGTCTTGGGCAGGTCTCGACCGTCGCCTACGCCGACGCCCCGCTCGTGGGATACGTCCTGCATGGCGCGAACATGACGGCCGGCGGCGGTAACGTGCTGGAGGAGCTGCGTCGCATCGAGGACAAGACCGCGGCGGCCCGACTCGAGAGCGGGATCGAAGTCGACCGGGATCGCTGGGAGCTCTGGCTTGCCGACATGAGCCGACGCGGAGGCGCACGTCTTCGGCCGGCCCTCACCTACGTCCGCCTCGCGGTGCGGTCGAGGCACCCCTACCTCGCGTTGCGTGGCGCCAGCATCGCGCTCCGCCCCGGCTGGGTCGAGCGCCAGGACGCAAAACGCCGTGCCGTGCTCGACCCTGACTGGCGCGCGCAGGCGGAGGAGTGGCTCGGGCCCATGCGGGGGGCACTCCGACCGCGATGATCTGCTCCGTTCAGGCTCGATCTACAGTGAGCTCGATGAACAGCCGAGGCCGGCCCATCGGGGTGGCACGCCTACGACGATGAGCACGCTCACCGCCACAGCAGCCAAGCGACCTGACGCGCTGCGGCGTATCGCGCTCCAGACCGACGTCCTGCTGCAGCTCGTCCGCGTCGAGCTCGCCGCGCGCGATCGAGGCTCCATCCTCGGCTGGCTCTGGTCGCTCGGCCCGCCCGCATTCCAGCTCGCAGCGACGTACTTCCTGTTCACGCGCGTCTTTCCGCTCGACATCCCGAACTACCCGGTCTTCCTGCTCGCAGGGATCCTCAGCTGGACGTGGTTCGCGCGCTCGGTGGGGGATGGGACGATCTCACTCGAGGCGCACAGGCTCCTCGTCCTGCGGCCGGGGTTCAGGACGGAGCTGTTGCCGATCGCCGCAGTCTTGGTCGGACTGATCGACTACCTGATCGGTCTGCCTGTGCTCCTCCTCGCCATCGGGCTCACGTCCGGGCTCGCGATCGAGGCGCTGCTCCTTCCGGTGCTGCTCGCGCTCCAGTTCGCGTTCTGCGTCGGGATGGGCCTGCTGCTCGCGCCGCTCCAGGTCTTTGTGCGCGACGTCCGCCAGGTGGTGACAATGGCCATCGGCCTCGGCTTCTGGCTCACGCCGGTGTTCTACCGGCGAACCCAGGTGCCGGACTCCCTCAGCTGGTTGTACGACATCAACCCGATGGCCCGCCTGATCGAGGCGATCCGCGCCGTTCTCCTCGTCGGCGTCCTTCCGTCGCTCGAGGACGTTGGTGTCGTCGCCGCCGCAGCGGCGATCGCGCTCGCGCTCGGCTGGGCCGTGTTCACACGGCTGCGCGATGCAGTTCCGGAGCAGCTGTGAGCACGGCAGTCACGGTAGAGGCCATCTCGAAGCGATTCAGCCGCCGCGGCACGCGCGCACTGACACTCAAGAGGCTCGCGCTGCATCCCGTGGCGGAAACTCGCCGCGACTGGTTCTGGGCCCTGCGCGACGTTTCTCTCGACGTGGAAGTCGGCGAGGCAATTGGACTGATCGGTGCGAACGGCTCCGGGAAGTCGACGCTCCTGCGGCTGATCGGCGGACTGGGCCAGCCCACCCAGGGTCGCATCAGGCGTTTCGCCAGCGTCGAGGCGATGCTGTCGCTGGGCGACACCCTGGACCCGCTGCTGACGGGGCGCGAGAACGCCATCACGGCCGGGATCTTCGCGGGCCAGTCACGACGGGAGGTCCGCGCGAAGATGACCGACATCGCCGAGTTCGCCGAGCTCGAGCCGTTTCTCGACGATCCACTGCGCACGTACAGCGACGGCATGCGCCTCCGCCTCGCCTTCGCGGTGGCGACGAGCCGGACGCCGGAGCTTTTGCTCATCGACGAGGTCCTGTCCGTCGGCGACCTCCGCTTCCAGGAGAAGTGCCTGCATCGCCTGGGCGAGCTGCGTCAGCGTGGAACCACGGTGCTGCTCGCGTCCCACGACGAGAGCATCGTCCGGAGGTTCTGCAGCCGCGCGCTCTGGCTCGCACGGGGAAGCGTGCAGGCGGTCGGCGCGCCCGAGGATGTCTACGACGCCTACCGGGGGGCGATGGCAGCCGAGACAGCCCGCCGAACAGAGGCGTTAGGGGTGGCGACGCAGGCTCGGGGCTCTGACCGGCTCGGCACCCTCGAGGTCGAGATCACCGCGGTTCGGCTCCACCCTTCCACCGTTCGCGCCGGCGGCTCGAGCACCACGGAGCCCGTCCGGCTCGAGATCGACCTCGTACCGCACACCCCGGTAGACGACCCTATCGTCAGCGTCTCGCTGCACCGTGTCGAGGACGTCGTCAAGGTGCTGGATGTCAGCACCGAGGCCGACGGCTCGCGACTCGGCCGGCTGGACGGCCCGCGCACCATCACGCTGACCCTCGAGCGGCTGGATGTACCGCCGGGCAGCTATCGCTTCGACGTGGGTGTCTATGAGCGGACATGGGACTACGTCTACGACTACCATTGGCACGCCTATCCGCTGGAGGTGGTCGCCGCAGGCAGCGGCACCTACGGGCCGGCCAGACGATGGGGTGCGGACCGTCGCTGAAGCCGCCGCCGCCGCCGTCCGCTTGGGTCGGTGACGGAACCGACCGTACGAGCGATCGCGTGCGTCCCGTTGATCACGGATCCGGCGAGGGCAACGGCGACCTCCGCCGGCCTGGCGGCGTGTACCCGGACATCGACCTCCGATCTGTACCCGCTCGCCAGCCAGCGCTTGTACTCGAGGTCGCCCCGGCCGAGGTCGAACTGCCGGACGCCCTCGTCACAGAGATCGGAGATCAGCCGCATCATCAGGAACGTGCCGGGGCTGTAGCGCGCAAAGCGCGGATCGAAGCCGGTCGCCCCTCGTAGCCCGAAGACGCCCCCGTACACGTACCCGGTCCAGAAGGCAACCGGAACCTTGTCGAGCTCCAGCACGTATCCGCGGTACCAGCCCCGTTCCAGGCCGAGCCGGGCGAGCGCGCGCTCGAGGCCGTCGTGTCCGAACAGAGGGCGGCCGGGACGCTGGTAGCTGAGGGAAGCGACGGCGTCGACGTCCCGAACCAGCGTCTCGAGATCGTCCGGCTCACGGAAGACGCGAACCGTCACGGTCGAGCCAAACTCGGCGTGGATGCGGCGGTTGATCCGGCGCGCATTCTCCCGCACCTTCGGCGACCGGGAGCGAAGGGTCGCGTCGAGACTGTCTTCGAGCTGCATCTCCCAGTGAGCCGCCGGCCGGACGAAATGCTGTCTCAGCAGCGAGGGCACGACCTCATTGGCGACGGCGTACAGCGGCGACCCGGTGTCGAGGTAGCGCAGCAGCACGACGTCGGCCTCATCGTCAGCGAGGGTGCGTCGCAACCCGGCTAAGGCAATCGCGAGGAACTCTCGGCGTGCGTCGCCGAGCACGTCGCCGACGACGTTCACGGCGCGCACCCTGGGTCGGTAGACGTCGATTCCGGCCACGGAATGCAAGAGCCGCTGCTCGTGGAGATGGGCCGGCACGATCGTTGCGGGCTCGCCGTCTCGCTCGAGCACGAGAACATGCGGACGCACAACTTCCGGATGTTCTCGTGCGATCGTGAGGAAGTAGTCGATATCCGTCGCCAGGCGTTTCGCCTGCAGCCTGCGCCACGGCTCCCGCAGCAACTCGACATCGGCGGTCGTGCGAAGCACGCGTGCACGTACGGCCGGCACGGTCGCATGCCCGAGCGAGACCGGGAAGGTCACGCTCGAAGCGGCTTCGTTTCGCATGAGCCCCGGGGCTCCCACAGCTGTGCGAGAACGCCTCATTATCGTACAGCTCGGAAAGAAGGCAACTGTCGCCGAGCTCGCCGACGAGCCCTCACGACGAGCGCTGCAGCCCGGTCTCCGGCAACGCTTCAGGCGGTTCCCAGGACATCTCCAGGATCGGCGGCGATCCTGGGGCCTTCGATCCTGAGCCCGAAGGAGACCTCGATGCATCACCCGCATGTCGCCTGGGAGCTGGCTCGCGCGCGCGCCCGTTCCGTCGCCGCCCCGCCGGAGCCGCGACAGCCCGAGTGCCCGGTGCCCGAGGGCCGACCGCCGGGACCGCGCGCCACCGGTCGACCACTGGATGCTCTGACCAGGCTGATCCGGCGACATGCAATCGCCGTCACGGACAGCGGCTGACGAGCCGACCCTGGCGACTGTTGTCTCGGCCGGCCCCAACCCCTACCCTCTCGATATGACGGAGGGCGACTCCGTCGCGGAGATCGCCGTCGGGCAGGAGTTTGCCGGCTACCTCGTCGAGCGGCTCCTCGGACGTGGCGGCATGAGCGTCGTCTACCTCGCCGAGGATCAGGCTCTCGGCCGCCGTGTTGCGCTGAAGGTCCTGGCTCCGAAGCTCTCGGTGGATCGCCGGTTCCGTGAGCGCTTCCGCCTCGAGTCGCGCCTGGCCGCCTCGATCGACCACCCGAACGTGATCCCGATCTACGAGGCGGGCGAGGCGGAGGGCCGGCTCTACATCGCCATGCGCTACGTCGACGGGACCGACATGCGTAGCCTCCTCGACAAGGCGGGCGCGCTCGAGCCGAGGCGAGCCGTCGAGCTCACTTCCCAGGTGGCCGACGGCCTCGAGGCCGCCCACGCACGGGGTCTCGTGCATCGCGACGTGAAGCCGTCGAACGTGCTCATCGCCAGCCAGGGCGAGCGTGAGCACGTCTACCTGGCCGACTTCGGCCTCACCAAGACGGAGGGCGAGGCCGACGACGACGACGCCACGCCCAGGCTCTCCGGGACGGTCGACTACGTCGCGCCGGAGCAGATCACCGAGGGCACGGGCGGCGCGTCGGCTGACGTGTACGCGCTCGGCTGCGTGCTCTACGAGGCTCTCACGGGCCAGGTCCCGTACCCGAGGTCGTCGGAGCTGGAGACGCTGTGGGCACACGTCGACGACGCTCCGCCCGCTCCCAGCAAGACGCGGGCGAACCTCCCGCGGGCGCTCGACGACGTCGTCGCCAGTGCCCTGGCCAAGGATCCGGCCGAGCGCTACGCCACTCCCTCCCAGCTCGCCGCCGGCGCAAGGGCCGCGCTGCCCGTGACGACCAGGTTCTCGGGGCGCACCGTGCTGGCGCTGGCTCTGGCGCTGATTGCCCTGGTGGCTGCCGCCCTGGTGACGGCGATCGTCCTCGTTACCAACGGCGAGGAATCGAGCACCGCTCCGACAGTCGATCTCACCGGCGGGGCCCTCCAGCGCGTCGATCTCGACGGCACACGGCTGTCGGCCACCTACGAGCTGGCGGGAGAGCCCGTCGACGTCGCCCTCAGCGGCAACGGTGTGATCGTCGCAGACGCCGCGACCGACACCCTCTACCGCATCGACGTCGAGACAGGCTCCGTGGCTCCAAGCCACGTGACCGGCAGCGGCTCGAGCAATCTCGCGGCCGGCCCGGCAGGACTATGGCTCGCCGGCTACGGGCTCAACGGGGAGGGCGTCCTGCATCGGCTCACATCCGGACCCGACACCGTGTCCGCGGTGGCGACCGTGGACGTGCGCGAGCTTTCGATCGGCTCCACCGGCCCACCGCCGCCCGTGAACGCCGTCGCAGCCCTGGAGGCGGACCCGAACGCAGGCGTCCAGTTCGCCGGCTGGGTGCTCGACGCTGCCGAAGGCTCGCTGCTGGAGGTCCGTCCGCAGACCTCCGGATACAGCCTGACCCGGCTCGAGACGGGGGGGACACCGCTCGTTCTGGACGCGGCCGGCGTAGCCACGGCATTCTCGCCGAACGAGCCCCTCGCCTACCCGGCCGGCGTGGCGCTCTGGGTCGCGCAGGAGGACGAGCTGCTCGAGTACTCGTCCAGCCCCGACGAAGCCACACGGATTGCCTCGCGAACACGGGTGGAGGGCACGCCCGTCGCGGTCGCGGCGAGCGAGACGGGCGCCTGGGTGGCAACGAGAGAGGGCGTGCTCGCACGCGTCGCCGGCGGTCGTGTGGCGGCGAGCGTCCAGGCGCCCGGGCGGCCGGTCGATCTCGCCCTTGGCGAGGGAGCTCTCTGGCTCCTGACGAGCGACGGCACGCTGCACCGGCTCGATCCGCAGAGCGGCAGTCGAGAGGATTCCGAGGACGTCGGCGCCAACCCGGTTGCGCTCGCAGTCGGGCGCGGCGCCGTGTGGGTCGCCGCGCGGGGTGGAGACGCCGACCTTCCCGCCCGCGTGGAGGACACGTTCGAGGCCTACGCGAGCGCGTCGATTCGCGTTCCCGGCTCCTGCGGCGCCGCCGGGGCGCTCCCCTCCCGCTGTTACGTCTCGGGAAGGGTGCAGATGCGGTCGGCAGATGGAACCGAGGCGGTCTACGAAGGCGCCTGGCTCGAGCGCAACAACCCGGCCGGCGGCCCGGTCGAATGCGAGGAAGGGACCGTCGAGGCGCCCTTCGCCTCGACCGTCCACGACGCCGGCGCCGCCAGACTCCGTATCGACCGCCTCGGCACCCTCGCGCTCCGCTTCGAGGAGATGGCCGTCGCCCGCAGCGCGGCAGCCCCCGGAAGTCGGCGTGATCTGTGGCAAGGGGACCGGGGTCTGGCACGGGATCGCCGGCCCCGTAACCGGCGAGCAGGGTCGATTCACGTGGTACGGCCCGGAGAACGAGCGGATCGTCTTCGAGTCGTCGTGAGCGACAGCAACCCGTCGCACCGCGGGGTGTCGGCGGCGTCCCGAGCGACCCCGTATGCTGGCCTCGATGAAGACGAAGAACGGCGCAACGACCGCGGTCCGCACGGTCACGCACCCGCTCGACCCTCTGACGGTTGACGAGATCGCGGCCACCATCGAGGCGCTGCGCTCGGCTGGAAAACTCGGACCGCGTGCGCGGCTGGTGATCGTGCGGCTCGACGAGCCTCCCAAGCACGTCGTGCGAGGCTTCACCCCGGACGACGCCCTGGACCGCGAGGCGTTCGCCGTCGTGTACGACCGGGATACCGGCGAGACGGGCGAGGCGATCGTGGCGCCTGCGAGCGGCGAGATCCGCTCGTGGACGCCGGTCCCCGGCGTGCAGCCGCAGGTGACCCTGGACGAGTTCGGCGAGGCGATCGCCGCCGTCCGGGCGAGTCCCGACTTCCGCCTCGCTCTCGAGCGGCGAGGCATCGGCGATCCGGACCTCGTCCACATCGAGGCCTGGTCGATCGGCGACATGGCGCCGGAGGGGCTCGAAGGCCGCCGCCTCGTCTGGACGCCCTGCTGGGTCAAGAGCGACCCGGCCGACAACCACTACGCGCATCCGATCCGCGGGCTCCACGCGATCGTCGATCTGCAGGCGATGGAGGTCGTGAAGCTCGAGGACCACGGCATCACGCCTCTTCCCCCTCAGCCCGGGAATTACGGCGAGGCGGACAACGGCGGCTACCGGGACGATCTGCGGCCGCTCGAGGTCGTGCAGCCGGAGGGCCCCAGCTTCGAGCTCGACGGCTGGCAGGTGCGCTGGCAGAAGTGGCGGCTCCGCGTCGGCTTCAACCAGCGCGAGGGGCTCACCCTGCACGAGGTCGGCTACGAAGACGGCGACCGCGTGCGCCCGATCGCGCACCGGCTTTCCATCGCGGAGCTCGTCATCCCGTACGGCGACCCCGGCCCTGGCGGCTACCGCAAGAACGCGTTCGACATCGGCGAGTACGGGCTGGGCCTGCTCACGAACTCGCTCGAGCTCGGCTGCGACTGCCTCGGCGAGATCCGCTACCTCGACGTCGACCTCGCCACGCCCGGCGGCGAGGTGACGACGATCGCGAACGCAATCTGCCTGCACGAGGAGGACGACGGCCTGCTCTGGAAGCACTACGACTGGACGACCGACACGACCGAGGTACGGCGCTCGCGGCGCCTCGTCGTCTCCTCCGTCGTCACCGTCGACAACTACGAGTACGCGTTCTACTGGCGCCTGTACCAGGACGGCGCGATCGAGCTCGAGGTCAAGGCGACCGGGATCATCCTCACGGCCGCCGCCGAGCCCGGCGAGATCCCCAGGCACGGAACGCTCGTCGCGCCGCAGCTCGCGGGCCTGTACCACCAGCACGTCTACTGCGCTCGGCTCGACCTCGACGTCGACGGCGAGGAGAACACCGTCGTCGAGGTCTCGAGCGAGGCGCTCCCGTGGGGGCCCGAGAACCCGTACGGCAGTGCGTTCGTGACGCGCGAGACGCCGCTCACGACCGAGCGGGAGGCGCAGCGTCTCGTCGATCCCCTCTCGGCTCGCTACTGGAAGGTCGTCAACCCACGCGTCAAGGGGGCGCTAGGCCAGCCCGTCGGGTACCGGCTCGTGCCCGGCGCGAACACCGCGCCGTTCGCCCAGCCCGACTCGAGCATCGCGCGGCGCGCGGAGTTCATGACCCGCCACCTCTGGGTGACGCCGCTGGCCCCGCGTGAGCTCTTCCCGGCCGGCGACTACCCGAACCAGCATCCCGGCGGAGCGGGCTTGCCCGAGTGGACAGCGGCCGACCGACCGGTCGCCGACACCGACGTCGTGCTCTGGTACGTGTTCAACGCCCACCACGTCCCACGCCCCGAGGACTGGCCGGTCATGCCGGCGGCCAGCATCGGCTTCCGGCTCGAGCCGTGCGGCTTCTTCGACCGCAATCCGGCGCTCGACGTGCCGCCGCCCGCGGGACACGAGTGCCACTCAGGGTGAACTTCTAGCCGACGGGCTCGGCGGCCTGGAAGGCGGGGCGCGCCTCGATCGCGTCCCGAAGGCGCAGGATGTTGGGCCAGCGCTCGAGGTCGAGCGGCAGCCGCTTCGTCCGCCAGATGACCGGGCCGGCAGCGACGTCGGCGATCGTGAAGTGTCCGAGGACGGTGCCGTTGTCGGCGATGAACCGCTCGAAGATGTCGAGCCCCTGAGATGCGCGCGGCAGCGCCGCCTCGATCGCCGCCTGGTCGCCGTCCTCCCACTTGCCGCCGCCGCTCTCCCGGTCGTGGTGGAAGAGCGCAGCTCCCTCGAGCGGAAACAGCGCCGGCCGCGCCTGAGTCGACCAACTGTCGAGCGCCGCGTCGACCGGCGCGCGCGCCTTCGGCTCCTGCGGGTAGAGGTCGTACCGCTCCTCGCGATGGGCCAGATAGCGGAGGATCGCATTCGACTCGGGTAGAACGAGATCGCCGTCGACAAGCGTCGGAATGCGCCCGAAGACGTTCAGCGCCACGTACTCCGCCGGCCGTGGCTCGGCGAACGGGACGTGACGGCGCTCGTATTCGAGCCCGAGCTCGGCGAGCAGGAAGCGAGCCTTTAGCGCGTTGGACGACGCCGGGTGGTCGTAGAGGACGAGCACGGAGTGGAATCTACCGGGCCGGATAAGATCCGGCCCCTACGTGACCTCGGCGACCCGTATCCGAGTCGACGCCTCCCGACCGCTTGCCGCCGAGCCGGGGTCCGGCCACAACCGCTGGCACCCGGACATCCCGCCCGTCGCGACCGTGCGCCCGGGAGAGCAGATCACCCTCGAGGCGCGCGACGGTCTCGACTGCGCGCTCGGGCCGGAGAGCACGGTCGCCGACGTCCTCGCGATCGACCTGCGCCTCCCCCACCCCCTGACCGGGCCCGTCTACGTCGACGGCGCCGAGCCCGGCGACGTGCTCGCGGTCGAGATCCTCGAACTCGAGTCGGATCCGTTCGGATCGACCTGCATCGTTCCCGGCTTCGGCTTCCTGGCGGACGTCTTCACCGAGCCCTATCTCGTGAAATGGCGTCTGGCGGACGGTGTCGCTCGCTCGGACGACCTGCCGGGCATCGCCATCCCCGCCGGCATGTTCCCGGGCGTCATCGGCATCGCGCCGTCACACGAGCTGATGGAAGAGACGCGCCGCCGGGAGGACGAGCTCCGCGCCCGGGGCGGCGCGGTGGCGGACGATGCGCCCGACGTGGCGATCCCGTCGCTTGCGGCGGACGGCCTGCGGACGATCCCGCCTCGCGAGACCGGCGGCAACATGGACGTGCGCGGCCTCGTCGCCGGCAGCACCGTGTACTTCCCCGTGCACGTGCCCGGCGCCCTGTTCTCGCTCGGTGACCTGCACTACGCGCAAGGCGACGGCGAGTGCTGCGGTGTCGCGATCGAGATCGCTGGGGCGGTAACGGTCCGCTTCGCCGTGCGCAAGGGGGCCGGCTGGCCACTCCGCTTCCCCGCGTACGAGACGCCACCCAGACCGGCGCGGCGCTGCTTCGCCACGACGGGGCTGTCCGTGACGCCCGAGGGGAGAAACGAGTCCCTGGACCTCAGCCTGGCCACGCGGACGGCGCTGCTCGAGATGATCGCGTACCTTGGCTACGAGCGCGGCCTGGCGCCCGAGCAGGCCTACGTGCTCGCGAGCGTCGCGGTCGACCTGCACCTCTCGGAGATCGTCGACGTCCCGAACCCGCTCGTCTCCGCTCTCCTGCCGCTCGATATCTTCGAGTCGTGACCGGCGAACGGGAGAATCGCGAACGGGTCGCGCGCGCCCGTCGGCACCAGGAGGCGCTCAACTGCCTCGAGTACGAGCAGGAGCGCGAGGCGATGCTGCGCCAGCGGCTCGAGCCGATGCTCCGTGACGCGGAGGGCTGGCGCGCGGACGAGGCGGCTATTCCCGGCCTGGCCGACGAGGACGTGGCGACGCTCCGGCGCATCGGCTTCATCCAGCACCGCCCGACCGAGGAGGCGCAGGCGCGGTTCGAGAAGCAGATCGCGGAGCTGGAAGCGCAGCTCGAGGACTCGGTGCTCCGGCAGCAGGCCTACGCCGCCTACGCGCGCGCGCTCGAGAGCAGCTCGTAGAGTGGCGCCGGTCCCGGTCTTCGCCGCGCACCACGTCTACGCGTTGCTCCCGCCGGGCGCGGCGGTCGAGGCGGTCCGCAGCGCCTTCGTCGAGCACGCCCGCGGCGCCTGGCAGATGCCGTCGAAGGTGTACGTCGAGGCTCCGCCGGACGGTGACTTCCGCGCCATGCCGGCGGCCGGTGGAGGCTACGCCGTGCTGAAGTGGGTCACCTCGTTCCCGGGTAACCCTGCCCGCGGCCTGCCGACCGTGAGCGGCGTGGTTCTCCTTTCCGACGCGCGCACGGGCGAGCTGCTGGCGCTGCTGGACGCCGCCTCGGTCACCGCCGTTCGGACGGGCGCCGCGGCGGTGCTCGCCGCCGAGACGCTGGCGAGGGCCGGCGCCGGCACGGCAGGCGTCGTCGGCTGCGGGGTGAACGGGCGGGCGGCTGCGCGCACCTTCGTCGCGCGCGGCCGGCAGGTCCTGCTCGCCGACGCTCGCCCGGACGCCGCCGAGGCCGCCGCCGCCGAGCTGGGTTCGGGCGCAGCGGCAGCCGGCCTCTCCGAGGCGCTCGCCTGCGACATCGTCGTCACGGTGACCCCGGGGCGTGGGCCGGTCCTCCGTGCGGGGATGCTGCGCACCGGCCAGCACGTGAGCCTCATGGGCGCCGACGGACCGGGCAAGGCCGAGGCGGAGATCGACGAGCTCCTGCGCTGCCGAATCGTCTGTGACGAGTGGGCGCAGGCAAGCCACAACGGCGAGATCGCGCACGCGGTGGCGGCCGGGCGCCTCGCACGCGAGGAGGTCGCCGAGCTCGGCCGGGTTCTCCTCGGCGAGCAGCCCGGACGCCGATCTGACGACGAGATCACAGCGTTCGACTCGACCGGGCTCGCCGTTCAGGACCTCGCTGTTGCGGTCGCGATTCACGAGCGCTACGTTGCCGACCCGGCCGCTGACCCGTTTGCGGGAGTCAACCGGATCGAGCTCGCCAGCGTATAGCCTGACTTCTTGACCTTCCGCCGGCCGGCTTGAAGCGACGAAAGGAACGAGAATGTCTCGGAGAGTGACAGCGGCGATCGCGGGGCTGCTCGCGGTCTCCGCGCTTGGCTTTGCCTCGGCTGCCCTTGCCGGGGACGGGGGCGGGGGCGACGACGACGTTCGCGTCTCCGGCCGGTGCACGGGTTCCGCCACGTCCGAGTTGGAGCTCAGCGACGAGGACGGGCGTATCGAAGTCGAGTTCGAGGTCGATCAGAACCGGTCCGGCGTCCGCTGGCAGATCGTGCTGCGGCGACAAGGGAACGTGTTCTTCCGCGGCTCGCGCGTGACACGGGGACCGAGCGGCTCGTTCGAGCTGCGCCGGGTCACGGCCAACGGGCCCGGCACCGATGTCATCAGGGCCGTGGCGACGAGCCCGGGCGGCCAGGTCTGCAGGGCGAGGGCACGCTTCTAGGCCAAGACGACCGGGTCAGACGACCGGGGTCAAGTCTTGCATTCGCACATAAGGGCGTGCACATCTGCGGCCCTTATGTGTGTTTGCAAGACTTGACCCCAACGCTGTCGGCTAGCTCTTCAGCGGCACCGCGTAGCAGGGCATCGGAGCACCCGTCGCGCCGCGAAGCTTGAGCGGGAAGCCGAGGAACGCGAACTCGTACTGCTTCTCCGCGGCGATCTCCTCCATGTTGACGACCTCGATGATCTGCGCGCCGGCGGTGGCGAACATGTAGCAGTGGACGGGCAGGAAGGCGCCCTCCTCCTCCCAGGGCATCACCTCGAGCCCGATCGAGTCGCCGGCGATGCACATCGCGCCGGCCTCCTCGCAGAGCCACTTCGCGCACGGGAGGTTGATGCCGGGCGGCTTCTGCAAGTAGCCGTCGAAGTCCGGCCAGACCCCCATGCGTCCGGTGCGGATGAGGACGACGTCCTTGCGACGTAGCTCGACGCCCTGCGCTTCGGCAGCCTTCTTGCAGTCGTCCGGGGTGACGCCGTAGCTCTCTGGCAGGCCGTCTACCCCGTGGAGACCGGCGATGTCGAGGAGGACGCCGCGAGCGATGATCGGCGGGTAGTTCTCGGGGCCGCCCTTGTTCCAGACGCGGCTGCCGAGGTCCTTGTCAGGCGTCCAGCCGTTCCAGAACGTCCCGTAGAAGCCGAGGTGGTTGAACGTGTCCACGTGCGTCCCGCAGTGCGTGTACATGTGGATCGAGTCGCCGCAGTAGCTGTGCTTCTCGTGTATCTCGGGCGGCATGGTGGAGAGGCCGTCGTTTATGGAGCCCTGCGGCGTGTGCGTCATCCAGATCTCGTACTTCGGGTCGCCGGCGGCGAGCCAGGACGGCATGCCCATGAAGTACTCGACGTTGAGGTCGAAGACGTGGCTGCCGTCGAGGTGCTCGAGGATCGCCTTGTTCGTCTCAGACGTGATCCAGTTAAGGCGACCGATCTCGTCGTCCGGGCCCCAGGGGCTCTTCGAGACCTTGACACCCTCGCGCTCGAGCAGCGGCTCGAACGTCAGGCTTTCCTCCGTCGTAGCCATCAGGCGACCTCCTGTCGTCGGTTGACGGTTGCGTGCTCCTCGACCAACGCCCCGTAGAGCTCCGGGCGACGGTGGCCGAAGAGGTACATCTCGTACTCGCCGGGGATGGGCAGGATGTCCTTCTCGCGCGCCTCCGCGACATCTATCTCGGCGAACGCCACGCCCTCGCCCGTCGCGCCCTGCTCGGCGATTCGGGTACCCCAGACGTCGCACACCTGGCTCCAGCCGCAGAACTCCGCGCTGCGCTCGTGGCCCACGCGGTTCGACGTGAGCACGAAGACGTGGTTCTCGTGCGCGCGGGCACGCGTGAGGACATCGGCGTTCGAGCGTGCGGCCATGGGCCAGTTCGTCGGATGCGCAACGATGTCCGCGCCTCGCAGCGCGATCGTCCGCGTCAGCTCGGGAAAGCGCAGGTCGTAGCAGATCTCGATCCCGATCCGGCCGATCGGGGTGTCGAATACCTCGACCTCGTCGCCCGCGAGAACGAAGCGGTCGACGCCGAGGAACGGAAGGTGGCTCTTCCGGTACCGCCCGACGAGGCCGTCGGGTCCTACGAGCACCGCGGTGTTGCGAAGCGCGTCGCCATCCCGCTCGAGCATCCCGGAGACGCAGTGCATGCCGTGGCGGCTGCACGCGGAGGCGAGAGCCGTGACGAAGGGCCCGTCGAGCTCCTCCGCGTACGGGGAAGCCTCGGCGGCGCTGTCGAACATGTACCCGGAGCTCGAGCACTCGGGCAGGACGAGCAGCGAGCACCCGGCCACGGCCGCCTCCTCGAGCCGTGCGAGGCACAGCTCCCGGTTGCGGTCGAGCTCCCCGAGCCGCGGCTCGATCTGGGCGACGCCGACGAGCATGCGGGGGCGAGTGTAACTCGCCGCCGCATGCCGTAGGGGCCGGATCTCATCCGGCCCGTCGAGCCAAACCTGTCCGGCCCTCCCTCCGGTCCTCTACCGTTGAGCCGTGCCGAGACACACGCGCTTCTACTTCGATCTCGTCTGTCCGTACTCGTACATGGAGTCGCAGGCCGTCGAGGCGGCGGAGGATCAGCACGCCGTCGTCGTCGAGTGGCTTCCGCTCGAGCTGCGTCCCGCCCCGCGGCCCCTGCTCGAGCCGCGCGGCGACCACCTGCGCGTCGACTGGACGCAGAACGTCTACCGGCGCGCGCTCGCGCTCGGCCTCGAGATCCACCTACCGCGCTACCAGCCCCGGTCGACGCTGCCGCTCGCCGTCACGCTCTGGGCGGAGGAGCAGGGCCGGCTGCGGGAGCTGCGCCGCGCCTTCTACGAGGCGTTCTTCTGCGAGGGCGAGGACATCGCGACCGACGGCGAGATCGCCCGCGCAGCCGAGCGGGCGGGCCTCGACCCGGACGGCGCGCTCGCCGCCGCCTACGCCCCGGAGCGGATCGAGCGCCTGGGCGAGATCCGCCGGCAGGCGGAGGCCCAGGGCATTCGCGGCGTGCCGTCGCTCGTCGCCGACGACGGACAGTGGCACTGGGGCACGGGCGGCGTCGAGCGGTTGCTCTCCGGCCAGACCCTCGTGCCGCGGCCGTAGAGGCGGGACCTACTCGGCGATCCGGCGGGCCAGCACCCGGGCCGGCGCTCCGTCCGAGCCGACGATGTTGATCGGGCAGAACATGAACTCGACACGGCTATCGGCGAGCAAGCCGAGGTTCGTCACCTGCTCGGCGATGAGAACACCCGAGCCGAGCAGTAGGCGATGCACGGGATAGTCGAAGTCCGCCGACCTCGCCGCCAGAGCGACCTCGGGCGTCGGGACGTCGACGGCGACCAGCTTCACCTGCTGCTCGATCAGCCAGCTCGTCGCGTCCACGGAGAGGGAAGGGTGGCGATCGTACGCATCCGTGCCGAACCGAGCCTGTGCCCCCGTGTCGATCGCGAGGATGTCCCCCGGCTCGAGACGCGGGCGCATGGCTTCGAGGTCGGCCGGCTCGACCGCGCCGAGAGGCGGCTTCTCGATGCGCCAGACGACGCCGCGCCCGAGCAGCCGGTCCAGCGGGATGTCCTCGCACGCCGGGCCGTCGATCACGAAGTGGCGGGGCGAGTCGACGTGGGTGCCGATGTGCACGACCGTGTGCAGCTCCGAGACGTTCAGGGGGTGCTCGGGCATCGCCATGATCCGCTCGACGCGCGGCGGCGGAAAGACCGCCAGCCGCGGGGCCGCGGGCGAGAAGGGCCAGGTGAGATCCATCCATTCGCCGGCGGGCTGCCCCGCGTCGGCTGACGGCAGGCTCGGCCAGCCGCGCCAGCGCTCCGTCGAAGAGTCGAGCGCGCTATCGCACATCGCCCGGCATGCCCGCGGCGGTCACGCCACCCCGAGCCGCTCCAGCAGCGCGTCGGCGTCGGCATCGATCTCGATGGGGACGAGCCGCTCGGCGATCGGGTCCGGCGTCTTGAGGCCGTCGCCGGTGACGAGGAGCACCACACGCTCGCCATCGCCGATCAGCCCTCGCCGCACCGCCTCGCGCAGCGCCCCGAGCGTCACGCCCGCCGCCGTCTCGCCGAAGACGCCCGTCGTCTCGGCGAGCAGCGCCATGTTGAGCCCGATCTCGTCCTCGGGCGTGACGAGGATGTCGCCGTTCGTCCGCTTCGCGGTCGCGAGCGCGAGCTCGCCGTCGGCCGGGTTTCCGATCGCCAGCGAGCGGGCGATGGAGGCGGGCCGTACTGGAGTCACTCGGCGGTTTTCGGCCAGAGCGGTCGCCACGGGCGCGCAGCCTTCAGCCTGGGCGCCGTACATGCGGGGCTGCTGCCCCTCGACGAGCCCGAGCTCGAGCAGCTCCCCGAGGCCCTGGCTCACCTTCGAGTACATCGCACCCGAAGCGATCGGCGCAATGACGACATCGGGCAGCTCCCAGCCGAGCTGCTCGCCGATCTCGTACCCGAGCGTCTTCGAGCCCTCGGCGTAGTAGGCGCGGAGGCCGACGTTGACGAAGCCCCACGGCATCTCGAACGACAGCTCGACGGTGAGGCGCGAGCAGTCGTCGTAGGTTCCCCGTACCGCGTAGATGGTGGCGCCGTACACCGCCGTCGCGATCAGCTTCTCGGGCTCGAGGTCGGCGGGACAGAAGACGGCCGCCTCCATGCCCTCCGCGGCTGCCCGGGCGGCAACGGCGTTCGCGAGGTTGCCGGTCGAGGAGCAGGCGAGGGTGTCGAGGCCGAGCTCCTGGGCCTTCGCGCACGCCACGGCGACGACGCGGTCCTTGAACGAGTGCGTCGGGTTCGACGTGTCGAGCTTCAGCCAGATCTCGGACAGCCCGAGCGCGGACGCGAGCCGGGGAGCCGGTACGAGCGGCGTGAACCCGGGCGCGAGCCGCGGCTCGGCGGGCGGCTCGACGGGCAGAAGCGGCGCGTAGCGCCAGATCGACGCCGGCCCGGCCGCGATGCTCTCGCGCGTGACCTCGCCCCGCAGGGCCTCCCAGTCGTAGACGGGATCGAGCGGGCCGAAGTCGCGGGGACAGACGGCGATAGGGCCGAGCTCGTGCTCGGACTCACAGACTCGACAGCGGAGGGATACGGCGGCCATTGAGATCTCCTTCGTCTCGCTCGACATCCTTCCGGGCCGTGGCCCGGCCGGGTTTGGCACCTTGCCGTCGTCTGGCAGGTTGCCGGGGCTTCGCAGGGCCGGTTCCCTCTGCCCCCTCTCGATGTGGAGCGGGACGTGGCCCGCTCGCGAGGTGGAGTATAACGATCAGATGAGCGATCGGAGCTCGACCGGCGACTCTGCTGCGACACGTTCCGATCAACCAGCCAGACAAGCGGTGGAACTGCTCGAGCTCGTCCGGAAGGAGGCCACGGAGGCGGGTCTCGCCGCGCCGCACCTGTGCGACGAGGCCGTCGACGCCGCGCTGACGACCGCGTCCGCGCTCGTCCGCGAACGCCGGCGGGAGCTCCTCGCAGCCAACGAGGCGGACGTCGACGAGGCGACGGGGCGGCTCGACGAGGGGACTCTCGATCGCCTGCGCCTGGACGGACGGAGGGTCGACGCGCTCGCCGACCAGGCCGCCGCAATGGCGGCCATCCCCCCGCTCGATCGCGAGATCGCGTCTTGGACGCTGCCGAGCGGGCTCGACGTGAGCGAGCGGCGGATCCCTATCGGGACCGTCGGCGCGAACTTCGAGGCGAGGCCAAACGTCGCTCTCGACGTGGCGTGCCAGCTGCTCAAGAGCCTCAACACCGCCGTGTTGCGGACAGGCGGCGCGGCGCTGCGCACCGTGACCGTCCTCGTCGACGAGGTGTTGCGACCCGCGCTCGAGGGCAGCGGCCTGCCGGCGGCCGCGGTCGGCCTCGTCCGCTCGCCCGACCGCGAAGGCGCCCGCGCCCTGTGCTCGCTGCCGCGCGAGATTCCGCTCGTCATCCTGCGCGGCTCCGGCGAGACGACCGCCGCGCTCGCTCGGCTCGCCGCCGAGAACGGCGTTCGGACGCTGGCCCATGCCGAGGGGGGCGGCGTCCTCTACGTCCACTCCAGCGCCGACGAGACCAAGGCCGCAGCGCTGACGGAGGCGAGCCTCGATCGCCTCGGCGTCTGCAACCGGCTCAACCTCCTGCTCGTCGACCGCGCCGCGGGCCACCTCGTGCCTCGGCTGGCCGAGACCGTGCAGCGACTCGGCCTCGTGTTCCATACCACTAGCCGTGCAAGCGAGCTGGCGCCCGGGGAGCCGCTGACGGAGCGCCTGGGCTACGAGTGGGCAAACGACCCCGACCGCGTCGGGTCGGTCACCCTCGACGTCGTGGACTCGCTCGAGGAGGCGGTCGCGCTCGCGAACGGCGAGACCTCGGGGCTCGCGGCCGGGATCGTCGCCGAGGACGCCGACGCAGCCGGGCGGTTCCTGCAGGGGTACCGCGGGACGGCCGCGTTCTGGAACGCGACGACCCGCTTCACCGATGGCTTCGCACTCACCGGAGCGCCGGAGACCGGCATCAACGTCGACCACACGCCCGGCCCCCGCGGGCCGGTAACCTATCGCGACTTGTGGCTGCGGCAATACCGCGTGGTCGGCGACGGCACACAGCGGAGATGAGGCGACCACTAACCACATCTCGATCACCCACCGGGTCTGTAGGGACCGGATCTCACCCGGTCCGTCGCGAGCCCACAGCAAGGTGGCGCACGTGAGACGGCCGCTGGTGGTCAAGTTCGGCACCAGCCTGATCGTGGGGCCGCGGCAGCAGGTGCGCCGGCAGGTGCTGCGGGCCCGGGCACGCGAGATCGCCCAGGTCGTGCGCGACGGAACTCCCGTGTGCATCGTGTCGTCGGGCGCGATCGCGCTCGGGCTGCCCCGGCTCGGGCTCGATCGGCGTCCGCGCAGCATGCCCCGGCTGCAGGCGGCCTCGGCACTCGGACAGACGCGACTGCAGGCGGCGTGGGACGAGGCGCTCGGCGCCGAGCGCGTGCCGGCGGCGCAGGTGCTCCTCACCTCCGTCGACGTCGCCGAGCGGTCGACCTACGTGAACGCGCGCAACGCGCTGAACGCGCTGTTCGCGCTCGGGGCCGTGCCAGTCGTGAACGAGAACGACACGACGGCGACCGACGAGATCACGTTCGGCGACAACGACGCGCTCGCCGCCCAGGTGGCCGTCCTCGCGAAGGCGAGACTGCTCGTGCTCCTCACGGAGGTCGAGGGCGTGCTGTCGCGGGCGCCCGGCACCCCGGGCGCGCAACTCGTCGCCGACGGCTCGAACGCGCGCACCGCGGTTCTGGGCGGGGCGTCCCCGCTCGGCAAGGGCGGGATGCGCAGCAAGGTGCTCGCCGCCGAGGTCGCCGCCGCCGCGGGTATCCCGACGGTGATCGCCGCCGGCACCGGGAAGGACGTGCTCCTTCCGATCCTCGCAGGCGAGCCGCGGGGGACGCGGTTCGCCGCCGACGACCGCGCGCCGTCGGCATTCAAGCTCTGGCTCCGCTTCGGCAAGCCGGTGTCGGGCCTGCTCCGCGTCGACGAAGGGGCCAAGACGGCGCTCGTGAGCGAGGGCGCGAGCCTGCTCGCCGTGGGTGTCGCGCGCTGCGAGGGCCGCTTCGAGGCGGGAGACGGGATCGAGATCATCGGCCCGGACGGCGTAGCGTTCGCGAAGGGAATGGCGAGCGCGGGCTCGGCCCAGGTACGGCGCCGTCCGCGCGGCCTCGAGGTCGTGCACCGAGACCGGCTCGTCCTGTACTGACGGGACACGCCCTCAGCGCCACCACGCGCGTCCGTGCAGCCAGGCTTCGAGCCCGAGCGAAGCGGCGATCGTCCACAGCAACACCTGGCCGTGCAGGTCGGCCCCGCTCTCGCCCGAGGCGAGCCACGCGACCAGCACGGCTGCCGCGAGCGCGTTGCCGAGCGCCAGCATGCGGGACACGTCCCGCTCGCCCGGCCCTCCTACCGTCGTCCACTCGACGAGGGCGATCGCGAGCAGCGCGGTGCCGAGGAGCTGCGCGTACCAGGGCGGCTCGGGCACCGGCAGCCCCAGCCAGCCGTAGAGCCCGTCCCACGGGGCGGCGAGCAGGAACGCCGCCAGCGCTGCGTCGCCGATTGCGTCGAGACGCAGGAGCGCCCGGCGCGACGGGTGCAGGCGCCGCCATGCGCCCGGCGTCACAGCGGTCTCGTGACCGCCCCCTCCGAGGCCGACGAGACGAGCGAGGCGTACTTCGCCAGCACCCCGGCCGCATAGCGCGGCGGCGGTGGGCTCCAGTCGCGCAGGCGGGCGGCGATCTCGTCGTCGGAGACGTCCATGTCGATCCGGCGTGACTCGACGTCGATCGTGACCGTGTCGCCGGTTCGCAGTGCCGCGATCGGGCCGCCGCGGAACGCCTCCGGGGCGACGTGACCGACCATGAACCCGTACGTCGCGCCCGAGAAGCGGCCGTCCGTCACGAGGGCGACCGAGTCGGAAAGCCCCTCGCCGACGATCGCGGCCGTGATCTGCAGCATCTCCGGCATCCCTGGCCCCCCTGCCGGCCCTTCGTAGCGGATGACCACGACGTCACCGGGCACGACCTGCCCCGCCTTGACCGCGTCGAAGCAGTCGGGCTCGGAGTCGTATACCTTGGCCGGGCCCTCGTGCTCGTAGCGGCCGTGGCCGGCGAGTTTGATCACGGCTCCGTCGGGCGCGAGGTTGCCCCGGAGGATCGCGAGGCCGCCACGCGGCTTCACCGGCTTCTCGATCGTCGTGACGACCTGCTGGCCCGGTGTCTCTTCGACGTCCTCCGCCACCTGGGCGAGCGTCCGCCCGTCGACGGTCATCGCATCGCCGTCGATCAGCCCGCGCTTGAGCAGCTCGCGACTGACGAGCCCGAGGCCGCCGGCGGCGTAGACGTCCGTCGCGACGAAGCGACCCCACGGCTTCATGTCGGCGATGACCGGCGTGCGCTCGAGGATCGCGTCGAAGTCGTCGATCGTCAGCGGCACGTCGAGCTCGCGCGCCACGGAGAGCAGATGGAGGACGCCGTTCGTCGAGCCGCCCATTGCCGCCATGGAGGCGATCGCGTTCTCGAATGCCGCTCGCGTGAGGATCTGCGACGGCCGAACGTCCTTTCGCACCAGCTCCATGACCGCACGCCCGGCCTGCTCGGCCGCCTGCTCCTTCCCCGGATGCAGCGCCGGGATCGCGTTCAGGCCGCCGGGGGAGAGCCCGATGAACTCGAGAATCGTCGACATCGTGTTCGCGGTGAACTGCCCGCCGCACGCGCCCGCACCCGGGCAGGCGACCGACTCGAGCGCGTGCAGCTCGGCCGGCGTGATCTTCCCTACGGCGCAGGCTCCGATCTGCTCGTACACGTCCTGGATGGTCACGTCCCGCCCGCCGAGCTGGCCCGGTGCGATCGTGCCGTTGTAGAAGCACAGGCCGGGGATGTCGAGCCGCGCGAGCGCCATCATCGCCCCCGGCATCGTCTTATCGCAGCCGACGAGGCAGACGAGGCCGTCGAGCAGATGACCGCGCGCCACCAGCTCGATCGAGTCTGCGATGATCTCTCGCGAGACGAGCGAGCAACGCATCCCCGTCGTGCCCATCGAGACGCCGTCCGAGACCGAGACCGTGTTGAACTCGATCGGCGTCCCGCCCGCCGCCCGGATCCCCTTCTTCACGTGCTGGGCGAGCTCGCGCTGGTTCAGGTTGCAGGGCATCGTCTCGATCCACTCGGTCGCGACCCCGATGAGCGGCTTGGCGAGGTCGTCGTCGCTGAAACCGACGGCCTTCAGCATCGCGCGGGCGCCGGCGCGCTCGAAGCCGTCGGTGATCGCGTGGCTCTGGCGCTTGGCGGGATCGGACGGGCGGGAGTACGGATTCTCGGTCATGGCCCCCATCGTATAGGGGGCCAGGCAGCTCCCTCAGAGCGGGCCGGCCCCGGCCCCGACCACCGACAGCCTCATCACCGTGGCCGCCGGAAACCTCGTCGTGAGCTCCTCCTCGCATAGACCGGCGTCGCCGGCGCGCGCCCAGACGAGCACCGTCGGTCCCGACCCGGAGATCGTCGCGCCGGCCGCACCCGGCGGCAGCTCCTCCTTGATCGGACCGTAGACGGTGGAAAGAGGCCCCCGGTAGGGCTCGTGCAGGCGGTCGGCGAACGCCTCCGCGAGCAGCTCCGGAGCGCCGGAGGCGAGGCCGGCACCGAGCAGAGCCGCACGGCTGACGCTGAAGCGTGCGTCAGCATGCGGGATCTCGGCCGGCAGCGCCGCGCGGGCGGCCGCAGTCTCCACGCGCTCCTCGGGAATCACGGCGATCGGGACGAGCGGCAGCGACTGCGCGATCCGCACGACGCGCTGGCGCCCGTCCTTCGCCTTCCAGGTCAGGCAGACGCCCCCTGCCAGCGCCGGAGCGAGGTTGTCTGGATGGCCTTCGAGCTCGAGACCGAGCGCCAGAAGCTGCTCGGGCTGCGGCCAGCGCCCGGACGCCATCGAGGCGGCGACGAGGCCGAGGGCGATCGTCGCGGCGCTCGAGCCGAGCCCGCGCGTGAACGGGATGCGGTTCGTGAACGTGAACCGCATCCCTTCGGCCGGCGCGACCAGCTCGAAGGCGCGCAGGCCGAGGTGGCTACGGTCGTGGGCACATTCGTCGATGCCCTCGCCGAGCACCTCCACGCCCTCGCCCTCCGTTACCTCGAGCTCGTTCCAGAGGTCGAGCGCAGCACCGGCGCAGTCGAAGCCGGATCCGAGGTTGGCGGACGTCGCCGGCGCCCTCACCCTGACCGGCAGGTTGCGCGCGCCCGCGTCCCCCGTCGCAGTCATCCCCGGGCCGCCTCGGCGATCTCGTCCGGGTCCGGGCCGACCGGCACCGGTGGAGGGGTCGAGCTCTCGACGATCGCCGCGTCCTTGAGGCCATGGCCTGTGACGATGCAGACGCAGCGGGAGCCGGGCGGCTGCGGCACGGCCCCGAGGGCAGCCACGCTTGCGGCGCTCGACGGCTCGCAGAAGACGCCCTCGGCCTCGGCGAGCTCCCGCCAGGCGGCGAGGATCGCGTCGTCCGTCAGCGTCACCACCTCGACGCCGTGACGTGCCACCGCCGTCTCGACCTCGTTCTGGTGGGCGGGCTCGGCGATGCGGATCGCGCTCGCGACGGTACATCCGCGATCAGCGGCCTGGGCGGCGACGACCTGGGGCATCCCGGCGCCCCACTCCTCGAAGCCCCGCACGTATGCGACCGTGTTGCCGCCGCCGCCGTAGGGGAGCGCGAGCACGTCGGGCGGGCCGCCGAGCTCCTCGCAGACCTCGAAAGCGGCGGTCTTCTGGCCCTCGATCCGGTACGGGTTGACCGAGTTGACGAGCGCGTGCGTCCCGCGCCTGCCGAGCTCGCGGGCGGCTGCGAGCGCCTGGTCGAAGCTGCCGCGTACCTCGAGCACGCGCGCCCCGACCGCGCGGGCCTGCGCCAGCTTGCCGAGCGCCACGGCTCCGGCGGGCTGCAGGATCACGCAGCCGATTCCGGCCCGCGCGGCGTAGGCAGCCGCCGACGCCGCCGTGTTGCCGGTCGAGGCGCAGATGACTGCCTCCGCTCCCTCGACGAGTGCCTGCGAGACCGCGACGGTCATGCCGCGGTCCTTGAAGCTTCCGGTCGGGTTCGTGAGCTCGAGCTTCAGCAGGACTTCGACGCCGAGCCGCTCCGAGATCCTGGCGGCCGCGCACGAGCGGCGTCGAGCCCTCCCCCATGGCGACGACGTCTCCGCCGGGGGCAAGCGGTAGGCGATCGCGGAAGCGCTCGATCACGCCGACGCTCTGCCGGTCCATGCCCGCCGCCACGGCCACCATCCTATTGGCCGCAGAAGCTCGGGCCGCCCACCCCTCTCCGGACGGGCCGGATGAGATCCGGCCCCTACAGACCGGACTCGGGCGCGGCGATGACGCTCAGGCGCGTGGGTGTGCCGTGCGTGGCGGGATGCGCGGCGATCTCGGCGAGCGCGGCCTCGACGGCGCCCGCGGCGGCCGTGTGCGTGACGACGTGGAGCTCCGCGCCTCCTTCGAGCTGGTACTGGATCAGACGGGCGACCGAGACGTCGTGAGCGGCCAGGCGCTCGGCCGCGTGGGCGAGAACGCCGGGCCGGTCGTCGACCTCGATCCGGAGGTAGTACGGCAGGCGCAGCTCCCCCGCCGGCAGCGTTCCCAGGCTGCGCCAGGTGGGGTCGTCCTGGAGGAAGCCCGTGCCGGTCGTGCCGACGATCGAGACCATGTCGGCGATCACGGCCGACGCCGTCTCCACCCCGCCCGCCCCCGGGCCTTCGAGCACGATCTCGCGGATCGCGTCCCCCTGCAGCATCACGGCGTTGAACGCCCCCTCGACGGCGGCCAGGGGATGGTGACGGTCGACGAGGGCCGGGCTTACGCGCACGTCGACTGATCCGTCGGCGAGCGTCGCCTGGCCGATCAGCCGAACGACCATCCCCATCTCGCGCGCCGCGGAGATGTGAGCCGGGACGATGCCGGTGATGCCCTCGTAGGCGACGTCGGCGAGCGTGACGTGGGAGCCGAACGCGATCGTTGCGAGGATCGCCATCTTGGCCGCGGCATCGGCCCCGCCGACGTCGTCCGTCGGGTCGGCCTCGGCGTAGCCGAGCCGCTGCGCCTCGGCGAGGGCGTCCGCGTAGGTCCCGCCGGCCTCCATCTTCGTGAGGATGTAGTTGGTCGTCCCGTTGACGATGCCGAGCACGCGGTGGACGTTCGAGACGATGAGCGCCTCGCGCAGCACTTTGATGACCGGGATCGCGGCGCATACCGACGCCTCGAAGCGGAGCTGGACGCCGGCGGCGGAGGCGGCGGAGAAGAGCTCGGCGCCGTGCTGGGCGAGAAGCTGCTTGTTCGCAGTGACGACCGGCTTGCCGGCCCGGAACAGCTCGAGCAGGTAGTCGCGCGCCGGCTCGACGCCTCCCATCACCTCCGCGACGAGCTCGATGGACGGGTCGCCTGCGATCTCCCCGAAATCCGTCGTGAGGAGGCCGTCGGCCGCGGGGAAGCCGCGCTCTCTGGTCGGGTCGCGCACGAGCGCCTTGACGACCCGGAGCCGGTGCCCGGTCGCGCGGACGATGTCGTCCTCGTTCGCAGCGAGCAGGCGGCTGACAGCGGAGCCGACGGTTCCGTAGCCGAGCAGGGCGACGGGGACGTCGGTGACGTCAGGCATCGACCCTGGCCTCCGCGCGGGCCGGATGAGATCCGGCCCCTACACCTTCTCGGCCGGCTTCGCCATGAGCGCGCGCAGCTCCTCGCCGACCTTCTCGATCATCTGGTTGCGCATCTCGCCGCGAACGCGCTTGAGGTTCGCCTCGCCCTCGTCCATCTCGGCGATCCACTCCTTCGCGAACTGGCCGTTCTGGATGTTGGTGAGCACGCGCTTCATGTTGTCGCGCACGTGCTGGTCGATCACGACCGCGCCGCGCGAGTAGTCGCCGTACTCGGCCGTGTCGGAGATCGAGTAGCGCATGTACGAGAGGCCGCCCTCCCAGATGAGGTCGACGATCAGCTTGAGCTCATGCAGGCACTCGTAGTAGGCGATCTCCGGCTGGTACCCCGCCTCGACGAGCGTCTCGAAGCCCGCCCGGATCAGCTCGGAGACGCCGCCGCAGAGCACCGACTGCTCGCCGAAGAGGTCGGTCTCCGTCTCCTCTTTGAAGGTCGTCTCGAGCATGCCCGCGCGCCCCGAGCCGATCGCGACCGCGTAGGCGAGCGCGAGCTCGCGCGCGCGGCCGCTCGCGTCCTGCGAGACGGCGATGAGCGCCGGCGTGCCGAGGCCCTGCGTGTAGAGGCGGCGCACGATGTGACCGGGCCCCTTCGGGGCGACCATGATCACGTCACGCCCCGTCGGCTGGATCCGCTCGTAAAGGACGTTGAACCCGTGCGCGAAGAGGAGCGCGGCGTCGGCCGAGAGGTTCGGCTCGATCTGCTCGGCGTAGACCTTCGGCTGCACCTGGTCGGGAAGCAGCAGCGCGACGAGCTGCGCACCGGATACGGCGTCGGGAATCGCCCGGGCGGCGAGCCCCGCGTCCTCGGCGAGCGCCCACGACTCGCTGCCCTCGCGGAGCCCGACCTCGACCTGGACGCCGGAGTCGTGCAGGTTCAGCGCGTGGGCGTGCCCCTGGCTGCCGTAGCCGATCACGGCCACCTTGCCGGAGAGCAGGGAGACGTCGCCGTCGCGGAGGATCTCAGCCATGGATCGTTCCTTTCCTGTTCGTGCCTACTGCAGGACGGTGAGGCGCCGGCGGCGAGCCTGCCTCGCCGTGGACGCGCGAGGAAGGCCGACGCGGCCGGTACGGACGAGCTCCTTGATCCCGTGCGGGCGGACGAGCTCCTCGAACGACTCGAGCTCCTCCGGATGACCGACGACCTCGAAGATGAGATCCTCGGCACCGAGGTCGACGACGCGCGCGTGGAACACCTCGCCGAGCGCCATCACCTCGGCACGCCGCTCGGGCGGCACCGCGACCTTGATCAGGAGCAGCTCGCGCTCGATCGCCTCGCCCGGCCCGAGCTCGACGACCCGGAGCACGTTGACGAGCTTGTGCATCTGCTTCTCGATCTGCTCGAGCGTGTGCTGCTCGCAGTTGATGCGCATCGTGATGCGGGACACGTCGGAGCGCTCGGTCGGCCCCACGGCGAGGCTCTCGATGTTGAATCCCCGGCGCGCGAAGAGCGACGTGATGCGCATCAGCGCCCCCGGGCGGTTCTCGACCAGGACGGAGAGGGTGTGGATCATGACGTGCTCACAGTGCTCTCAGCCCTGCTCCCTCGCCCTCCTCGAACTCGATCAGATCGAGCGCGGCGGCACCGGCGGGGATCATCGGGAAGCACTGCTCCTTCGCGTCGACGCGGGCATCGACGACGACCGTACGCGTCTGCCCGAGCTCGAGCGCCTCGTCGAGCACGTCGAGCTCGTCGTCGGAGGAGATCGTGTAGCCCTTGGCGCCGTACGCCTCGGCGAGCTGCGCGTAGTCGGGCACCTGATGGGTCAGGTGCACCTGCGAGAGCCGCTCGCCGAAGAACATGTCCTGCCACTGCTGCACCATGCCGAGGTAGCCGTTGTTGATGATCACGACGACGATCGGCAGGTTCTCGAGCACCGCGGTGGCGAGCTCCTGGCACGTCATCTGGAAGCAGCCGTCGCCGTCGATGCACACGACCGTGGCATCGGGGCGGGCCGCCTTGGCGCCGACCGCGGCAGGAAGCCCGTAGCCCATCGTCCCGAGCCCGCCCGACGTCAGGAAGGTCCGTGGACGCTCGCACACGACGTACTGCATCGCCCACATCTGATGCTGGCCGACTCCTGTCGTCCAGACGACGTCCTCCCGGCCGGCGGTCAGGTCGCGCAACGTCTCGACGACCGTCTGCGGCTTCAGGGAGTCGCCCTTCCTCGAGTAGCGCAGCGGGAACTCGTCTCGCCATTCCGCAATCTGGCGGAGCCAGGGCTCCGTGCGCGGGCCCGAGCTCTCGGCGACGAGCTTGCGCGACTCGGCGGCGAGATCGCGGAGCACCTGCTTGAGCGGGCCCACCACGGGGATGTCGGCGTGGCGGAGCTTGCCGATCTCGGCCGCGTCGATGTCGAGGTGGATCACCCGCGCCCCGGGCGCGAACGCGGACAGCTTGCCCGTCACACGATCGTCGAAGCGGGAGCCGCACGCCACGAGCAGATCGGCCTTGTTGAGCGCCCAGTTCGACCACTTGGCCCCGTGCATGCCGGGCCAGCCGAAGAAGAGCTCGTGCGTCTCGGAGAACGCGCTCTTGCCCATCAGCGTCGTGACGACCGGGAGCCTGGCGGCCTCGGCGAGCTCTCGTAGCTCAGCGGTCGCGTCGCCGTTCAGCGTGCCGCCGCCCACGTAGAGGATGGGCCTGTCGGCAGCCGCGATCGCCGCCGCGGCCTCCCGGATCTGGCGCGCGTGGCCCTGCTTGGGAGGCTTCCAGCCGGGCAGGTCGACCTCGGCCGGATAGTGGAAGTCGAGCTCGGCCTCCTGGATGTCGCGAGGGATGTCCACGAGCACCGGCCCGCAGCGCCCGGTGCGGGCGACGTGGAAGGCGGACTTCATGATGCGGGGAATCTCGTTCACGTCCGAGACCAGCCAGGAGTGCTTGACGATCGGAATCGTCACGCCTGTGATGTCGCACTCCTGGAACGCGTCGGTGCCGATCAGGTGGCTTCGCACCTGGCCGGTGACGCACACGAGCGGGGTCGAGTCCATCCACGCGTCGGCGATCGGCGTGACGAGGTTCGTCGCGCCGGGGCCCGAGGTCGCCATGGCGACGCCGACGCGGCCCGAGGCCCGCGCGTAGCCCTCCGCCATGTGCCCTGCGCCCTGTTCGTGGCGGGCGAGCACGTGACGGACGGTTGCTCCTCGCGCGAACGCGTCGTAGATGGGCAGGATCGCCCCACCCGGGATCCCGAAGCACACGTCCACGCCCTCCGCCTCGAGCGAGCGGAGCACGGCATCGGATCCGAGCATCTTCATGAGATCGTCCTCACCACCTGTCGACCGCGCCAGTCATCTGGACGGCCCATCGGAATTGGAAACTGTAGCCGCTCCCAGGATGGCTTCACGCCTGGCGGCGCCGGGCGCACTCCTCCCGTGAGCGGGTGGGCGTCTGCGCCTCGCGGCGCGTGTGCAGTCGCGTCCCCCTAGCGGGGGACGATGAGGACCACGATGAGAAGCAGAGCGAGCAGCGAGAGGCCGGCAGCGACGAGTGCGGCACGCGGCGGCGCCTCAGTGGCGCGAGCGCGGGTTCGTACGGGCCTTCGCTCCATGTGAAGCTGAGTGTGGCGACCCGAAGCTGCGCTGTCAAGCGCCGAGAAAGCCCTTCGGTCCGACCACCTCGTCAGACTTGCATCTTGGCCAGGGCGTCCCTACACTGGCGCTACCTATGGCCCGCGTGGACAACCGCTCGACCGGCACGACGTCGAAGCGCAGCGCGCGGGTCGCTGCTCGCTGAACATCGCTTCCAGCTCTGTCGACGCCGGAAGCCGAAGCGAAGGCAGGGCCTCAGCCACCCGCAACCCGGAGGAGAGGCCAGGTTGTGAGTCCGAGACCAACGCTCCACGACCCGTCCGCCGAGCGCGACGCCTGCGGGATCGGCTTCGTTGCCGACAGCGGCGGGCGGCCCTCCCGCGCCATCCTCGACGCGCTGCTCGAGGGCCTGTGCCGGGTACGCCACCGGGGCGCCATCGCGGGCGACCGCCGGACGGGTGACGGAGCCGGTCTCCTGTTGCCGCTTCCGGACGCGATGCGTCCGGAGGCGGGAGGCGGGCTGGCAATGGTGTTCCTGCGCGACGATTCGGCGCGTACGGACATCGAGGAGTCCTGCCGGGCCGAGGATCTCGAGCCTCTCGGCTGGCGGGAGGTGCCCGTCGATCCGGACCACCTCGGCGAGCTCGGGCGGGCGACGATGCCGCGGATCGAGCAGCTCCTGCTGGCGGCGCCCGCCAGCCTCTCCGACGACGAGGCCGAGTGGCGCGCCTACCGCGCCCGCCGCCGCGCCGAGCGAGCGGGCGGCGCCTACATCGCCTCGCTCTCCTTCAGGACCGTCACCTACAAGGCGCTCTGCGCGGCGGACGAGCTCGGCGCGTTCTACCTCGACCTGCAGCGGGCCGATCTCGAGGTCCCGTTCGGCATCTTCCACCAGCGCTTCTCGACGAACACGGCGCCCTCCTGGGAGCGGGCACAGCCGTTCCGGTTCCTGTGCCACAACGGGGAGATCAACGCCATCCAGGGCAACGTCAACTGGATGCGCGCCCGTGAGGGCAACTTCGGGACGACCGACGACGAGCTCTACCACCCCGTGCTCGACGAGGCCGGCTCCGACTCGGCCATGCTCGACAATGCGCTCGACTTCGTCGTCCACGGCGGCCGCGACATCCGCCACGCGCTCTCCATGCTCGTGCCCCCCGCCTGGGAGGGGAACACGGAGCTGCCGCAGGAGGTGCGCGACTTCTTCCGCTACCACGCCGGCCTCGTGGAGCCGTGGGACGGCCCTGCCGGCATCGTCTTCACCGACGGTCGCGTCGTCGGCGCGGCCCTCGACCGGAACGGCCTGCGCCCGCTGCGCTACGCCGTCTGCGACGACGGCCTCGTCGTCTGCTCGTCCGAGGCGGGGGCGGTGTCGGTCGACGGCCACGGCAGCGTACGCCGCGGAAAGCTCGGCCCCGGCCAGATGATCGCCATCGACCCCGAGCGCGGGCTGGAGGAGGACGACATCCTGAAGCGGCGCCTCGCCGCCGAGCGGCCCTTCGGGGTCTGGCTCGCAGAAGGGCTCGTGAACGGCTCGACCGGCTCCCCCGTCGAGCCTCCGGAGACGGATCTCATGCCGAGACAGGCGCTGCACGGCTACACGCGCGAGGAGATCGTCCAGTTCCTGCGGCCGATCGCCTCGCACGCCCACGATCCCACGTACTCGATGGGCGACGACACCGCGCTCGCGCCGCTCGCCGGCCGCCCGAGACCGCTCTACCACTACTTCAAGCAGCGCTTCGCCCAGGTCACGAACCCGCCGATCGACCACCTGCGCGAGCGCTTCGTCATGTCGCTGCGAACCGTGCTCGGAAGCCGCGCTCCCCTGCTCTCCGAGGGCCCGGAGGTCGCCGGGGGCATCGAGCTCGACAGCTTCTTCCTCTTCCCGGACGCACTCGAGCAGTTCCAGCCGGTCCGGCTCGACGCCACCTTCGACTCGGCCACAAGACTGCAGGAGGCCTGCGAGCGACTGGCCGGGGACGCCGAGGCGGCCGTCCGGGCGGGAGCCGGGATGCTGCTCATCGCCGACACGGCGCCGGATCGGCTGCCGATCCCGGCGCTGCTCGCCGTCGGAGCCGTCCACCACCGGCTCGTCGCCCGGCAGCTTCGCACGAAGGCGACGCTGGTCGTGGAGACGGACGAGGCGCGCGAGGTGCACCACTTCGCGTGCCTCCTCGGCTACGGCGCGGAGGCCGTCTGCCCGCGCCTGGCGCTCGAGACGCTCGCCGCGATGGCCGCGGCGGACAAGGTGGGCGGCGACCGGCCCTCTCCGGCCGAGGCGCAGGTGCGCTTCAAGCACGCGGTCGAGGACGGCGTGCTCAAGGTGATGTCGAAGATGGGGATCTCCGACGTCGCGAGCTACTGCGGCGCGCAGATCTTCGACGCGGTCGGCCTCGCCCACGAGGTCGTCGACCGTGCGTTCGTCGGGACGCCCTGCCCGGTCGGCGGCATCGGCTTCGCCGAGCTCGAGCGCGAGATCCGCGCCCGCTTCGAAACGGCGGCGGGTGCGAAACCGCAGCTCGAGAACCCGGGCTACGTCAAGTGGCGCAAGGGCGGCGAGCCGCACGAGACGAACGGCGAGGTGGTCGACGCCGCGCACGAGATCGTCGCGGCGCATGCCCTTCGGCGCGCGGTCGCGGACGGAGACGAGCTCGAGGGCTTCGACCTCTACGAGAAGTTCGCGGGGCTCGTCAACGGGCGGCAGCCGATGGAGCCTCGCGACCTGCTCGAGCTCGTGCCCGCCGGCCCGCCCGTCCCGCTCGAGGAGGTCGAGCCCGTCGACGCGATCCTGCGCCGCTTCTCGGGCGGCGCGATGTCGCACGGAGCCCTCTCGGCAGAGGCGCACGAGACGATCGCGATCGCGCTCAACCGGCTCGGCGGCAAGGCGAACTCCGGCGAGGGCGGCGAGGACCCGAAGCGCTTCCGGGACGAGCGCAACTGCAAGATCAAGCAGGTGGCATCGGGCCGCTTCGGCGTGACGCCCGAGTACGCGGCCTACGCGGAGGAGCTCCAGATCAAGATCGCCCAGGGCTCGAAGCCCGGCGAGGGCGGCCAGCTTCCCGGCCACAAGGTGTCGGAGGAGATCGCGCGGCTCCGGCACACGACGCCGGGCGTCGCCCTGATCTCACCGCCGCCTCACCACGACATCTACTCGATCGAGGACCTCGCCCAGCTCATCTTCGACCTACGGCAGGTCAACCCGCGCGCCGCCGTCTCGGTGAAGCTCGTCAGCGAGTCCGGCGTCGGCCTCGTGGCGGCCGGGGTCACGAAGGCGCTGGCGGACGTCGTGCACATCGCCGGCTGCGACGGCGGCACCGGAGCGAGCCCGCTCACCTCGATCAAGAACGCGGGCGCTCCGTGGGAGCTCGGCCTGGCCGAGACCCAGCAGGCGCTCGTCGCCAACGGGTTGCGCGGACGGGTACGCGTCCGCGCGGACGGCGGCTTCAAGACGGGCCGCGACGTCGTCGTGGCCGCGCTGCTCGGCGCCGATGAGATGTCGTTCGGCACCGCGCTCCTGCTCGCGGAGGGCTGCATCATGGTGCGCACCTGCCACGTCGACTCCTGCCCGGTCGGGATCGCCACCCAGAACCCGGAGCTGCGCGAGAAGTTCGCCGGCACACCGGAGCAGGTCATGGCCTACCTCGTCTTCGTGGCCGAGGAGGTGCGCCGGATCCTCGCGTCACTCGGCCTGCGCGGCCTGGACGAGGCGATCGGCCGCGTCGAGCTTCTCCGCCAGGCACGGACCGGGGACCCTCGTGCGGACGCGCTCGACTTCACGCCGCTGCTTTCTCGCATCGGGGAGGGTCCCACGAGCTTCGCCGGCGAGTCGCCTGTCGAGCCGACGGGGCACGAGCTCGGAGACGCGCTCGCCAAGGACGCCGGCCCGGTGCTCGACGCGTCACGCCTCGTCGAGCTGCGGTACCCGATCTCCAACACCGATCGCACGGTCGGCGCCCGGCTCGGCGGCGAGATCGGGCGCCGCTTCGGCGCCGCTCCGCCACCTGGTCGCGTGCGGGCATCGTTCACCGGCGTCGCCGGCCAGGGCTTCGGCGCCTTCCTCGCCGCCGGGGTCGAGCTCCGGCTCGTCGGCGAGGCGAACGACTACGTGGGGAAGGGCATGGGCGGCGGGCGCATCGTGATCCGGCCGCCCGAGAACGACGCCGGCAACCCCGTCCTCATGGGCAACACGGTGCTCTACGGCGCCACCGGCGGCGAGCTCTACTGCGCCGGCGCCGCGGGCGAGCGCTTCGCCGTGCGGAACTCCGGCGCGGTGGCCGTGATCGAAGGCGCCGGCGACCACCCCTGCGAGTACATGACCGGCGGCACCGTGTGCATCCTCGGCCCGTACGGGCTCAACCTCGGAGCCGGCATGACGGGCGGCCAGGCGCTCGTCTACGACCCGCAGGAGCAGCTCGACCGCCACCTCAACGGTCAGCTCGTGTCCGCCTACCGCGTCTCGACGATCGAGGCGGAGGAGCTGCGCGGGCTGCTCGAGCGCCACGTCCACTACACGGCCTCCGGGCGTGCGGCGGCGCTGCTCGCCGACTGGGACGCCGCGCTCGGCAGCTTCTGGTGCGTCGCGCCGAAGGCCGAGGTCGCCCGCATCGAGTCCGCCGCCGAGGGCACGGTAGCCGGCAAGGCAGCGGGGTAGACGGAGCTGTAGGGGCCGGATCTCATCCGGCCCGCTCCTTCCCCCGGCACGCGCTCAAGCGCTGCTCGCCGCGAACGGGTTGACGATCTCGACGGTGCCGTACAGGCGGCCGTGCTCGAAGTCCTCGGACAGCAACTCATCGAGCCCGAATCGCTCCGCGTACGCCCACAGATGGGCGTCGAACCAGGAGAGCTGGTAGGCGGCCGCCCCTCGCAGCGCGATCCGCAGGAGCTCCTGGTCGGGGAAGAGAACGTCGAACTGGCTCAGCAGCTCCTCGGCCTCGCGCCGCGCATCCACGGGGTCGAGCAGGGGGTCGGCTCCGTCGAGCGGCCGCACGGTGACGGCGACGAACTCGACGATCGCCTGGTGGGGAACGAACACCGACCCGTCTGCGATCCCGGCACGCAAGACCTCGGTCGCGAGCCGCTGCTTGTCCGGGAATCGCCAGTCATGGCGATAGACGAGGACGTTCGTGTCAACGAGCGCTGCCACGTGCGTACAGGTCCTCGCGACTCCAGCCACGATCGGCCCTTCCCGGGCTGGCTTGCTTGCCGTCCTGCCGTACGCGTTGCCGTTCCGTCGCCCAATCGAAGAGCTTGAGCCGGCGAGCGCGGTCGGCCTCAGGTTCGTGATCCGTCTGCGGAACGACCCGAATGGCCTCGCCGGCGGGCAGCCACTCGATGTCTGTCCCGGGCTCGATGCCGTACCGCTTCGCGATCGCCTTCGGGATCGTCACCTGCAGCTTGCTCGTCACCCTTGCCATGTCCTTACTTTAGCAAGGATCGGGAAGGCGGCCTGTTGATCAACTGACTACTAATTCACGGGTCGAGCTCGTGCGATGGACCGAGGCGCCCACGCAGAAAGCGAAGTGGTCGGCAGGGAGTCGGAGCTTCAGGCCCTCGCCGGCTTCCTCGACCGATCGTCCGCCCTTCCGGCCGCCTTCCTGTTGGAAGGCGAGGCCGGGATCGGCAAGACAACGCTCTGGCGGCGCGGCCTCGAGCTCGCCTGCGCACGCTCGTACCGCGTCCTCTCGTGCAGCCCTTCCGGGTCGGAGACCCAGCTCTCCTTCGCAGGGCTCGGCGACCTGCTCGAAGATGTCCTCGAGGAGGTTCTCCCCCCGCTGCCGGAACCTCAGCGGCGCGCCCTAGCGGTTGCGCTGCTGCTCGAGGACCCAGATGGGCCGCCGCCGGATCAGCTGGCGGTCGCGCGCGCCTTTCTGGGAGCGTTGCGCGCTCTTGCGCACGACATCCAGGTCGCCCTCGCGGTGGACGACGTCCAATGGCTCGACCGCTCTTCCGCGTTTGTGCTCGAGTTCGCCCTTCGCCGCCTTCGCGAGGAGCGCGTTGCCGCTCTCTTTGGTCTGAGGAGCAGCCAGGGGCAAGCAGCGCTCGGACTCGAGCGCGCTCCCCCGGAGGCGCGGCTCCGGCGGCTCGTGGTGGGTCCGCTCAGTCTCGGCGCTATCCGCCACCTGTTGAGCGAGCGGCTCGGACTCGTGCTCTCGCGTCCGAAGCTGCGCCGCATCCACGAGCTCTCGGGCGGAAATCCCTTCTTCGCTCTCGAGCTCGGGCGCGCGTTCGGGCGCCGGATCATCGAGCTCGAGGCCGGCGAATCTCTGCCCGGGACACTCGCGACGCTCGTGGAGGAGAGGCTCGCGGCACTTCCAGCCAAGACTCGTACTGTCCTGCTCGCCGCGTCGGCGTTATCGCAGCCGACCCTCGAGCTCGTCGCCCGCGCGGCCGGCGACGATCCAGGGCAATGGCTCGAGGCGGCGCTGGAGGCCCACGTGATCGAGCTCGACGAGGATCGAATTCGCTTTTCCCATCCGCTGCTCTCCTCCGCCGTCTACGGGACGGCTAGCGCCGCGAAGAAGCGAGCGCTTCACCGGCGGCTCGCCGGCCTCGTCGCCGATCCCGAGGAGCGCGCGCGTCACATGGCGCTCGCGACGGATGGGGCCTCGGCCGACGTGGCCGATCTCCTCGAGGTAGCGGCGCGGCTGGCGCGTGCTCGCGGGGCGCCCACCGCGGCGGCCGAGCTTGCGGAGGAAGCAGTCCGGCTGACCCCCGCGGAGCGACCGAACGACGAGTTCCGTCGAACGATCGCCGCCGGCGGATACAACTTCGAGGCAGGCGACCCAGATCGCGCGCGGCACCTCCTGGACGACGCGGCGCAGTCGGCGGCCCCTGGTCCGCGACGAGCGCAGGCCCTCTGGCGCCTCGCGCGTGCCCACGTCTTCGAAGCAGACCATCGCACCGCTATGACGCTCTATCGCCAAGCCCTGGCCGAGGCGGGCAACGACGTGGAGACGAGGATCGAGGCCGAGGCGGGGCTGGCAGTAGCAATGATGCGAATGCTCGACGATCTGCCGACAGCGGCACGCCACGCGCGCGCTGCGGTGGAGCTTGCAGAAGCTCACGCCGTCAGGGACTCGCTGCCGGAGTTCAGGGCGCGACAGGCCCTAATCGACGCACTACTCGGCGATCCGGATGCGCTCGAGCTCGCGAGGAATGCGGCCAAGCTCCAGCAGGCGGACGACGCGAGCGGCGGGTCGGGGGGCGACTACTTCGCCCGCACGCTCGGCGCCGCGGATTTCATGCACGGTGTCCTCCTCCAATGGGCGGATCGACTCGAAGAAAGCCGCACCTTGTTCGGTGCCGCGCGCAGGCGCGTTCTCGAGCAGGGAGACGAGAGTTCATTTCCGCTGATCCAGCGCTATCTTGCGACAACCGCCTGGCTCGAGGGCGATTGGCAGGCCGCGGCGAACGAAGCCGAGGAGGGCTATGAGATCGCGGCTCAGACGGGCCAGACCTCCCAGCAGGGCGTGCTTGCTGGGGTGAGGGGACTCCTTCTCGCTCATCTCGGCCAAGTCGACGACGCGCGAGCGGCCGCCGAGGAATCGGCGAGATTCTCGGGAGAGACGGGTGCGATGTTTGGCACGCTGCTCGCGTCCTCTGCGCTCGGCCTTCTCGAGCTCTCCCTGGGAAATCCGGCTGAAGCTGACCGCCACATGGGACCCCTCCTGGATCCGCTCGAGGCGGCAGGCGTCCGCGAACCGGGGGCCATGCGCTTCGTCCCGGACGAGATCGAGGCGCTGATCCTCCTCGATCGCCATGACGAGGCGGAGGCGCTTCTCTCTCGGCTCGAGGAGCCAGCGCGAAAACTCGACCGCCCATCTGCGCTCGCTGCTGTCGGCCGATGCCGCGGCCTCCTCTCGGCCGCCCGAGGCGATCTCGACGGCGCGCTCACCTCGCTCGAGCGGGCGCTCGTCGAGCACGACCGCGTAGCGATTCCATTCGAGCGTGCCCGTACGCTTCTCGTCCTCGGCTCGACGCGAAGGCGGGCGAGGATGAAGCGCGCCGCACGCGAAGCGCTCGACCAGGCACTCGCGATCTTCGAGGAGCTCGGCGCAGCGATCTGGGCCGATAACGCGCGGGCCGAGCTCGCCCGCATCAGCGGTCGCAGAGCCAGCGGCGGTGCACTGACGGCGACGGAAGAGCGCGTCGCAGAGCTCGTCGCCCAGGGGCTGACGAACAAGGCGGTCGCCAAGGAGCTCTTCGTCACCGACCGCACCGTCGAGGGCCACCTGACCCGCATCTACGCAAAGCTCGGCATTCGCTCGCGCTCGGAGCTCGCACGACGTTTCGCGGGCCGGGGCTGAACCCCTAGATGATCAAGACTCCGGAATTCCGGCTACCAGGAGTTGCCCGTACACGACACTGAGATCGTCGGGCGCGATGAGGAGCTTCAGACGATCTCCTCGTTTCTCGAGCAGAGCGCTAGGGCCAGCGCGCTTCTCATCGAGGGTGACGCCGGGATCGGCAAGACCACCCTCTGGCGCTGGGAGTGGAGCACGCCGTGGAGCACCGCCGGCAGGTGCTTAGCTGCCGGGCCGGCCGCTTCAGTCGTCTTGCCATCCGCGCGGACTTGAGGTTTCATGTCGCTCGAGCCACGTGACGGCTGCCGCTTTCTCAGTCGGGTCGATCGAGTGCCGCCTCCTCGCCGAGGGGGACGCGTGGCCGCCGGCCGAGATCGATTCTCGCGAACGCGCCCGAGAGCGAGCGTGCAGTAGCAGTCTCGGGCGACGTCGACGAGCAGGGTCGCTTTCACGCGCCCTACCAGGCGCTGCTCGTTCGCACGCCGACCTCCCTCGTGCTCGTCGACGGGGGGATCGGCGAGTTCCCGCACATTTTCGAGGGCGGCGGGGGCCGCCTCCTCGACGAACTCCATGCCCTCGATATCGAAGCCGATGACATCGACCTCGTGATCGCCACCCACGGGCACCACGACCATGTCGGCGGGCTCACGAGTTCCCGCCGGCCGATCTTCACGGGCACCCCGCATCTCATCTCGCGGGTCGAGTGGGAGTTCTGGATGAACGACAGTCCGCTCCACGAGCAGTACCGCCCCAGCTGGTCGAAGGTTGCCGGGCGGCGCTCGCTCCGATCATGAGGGAGGTCTCTTGAGCTCGTCGACCCAGGCCTCGAGCCCGTGCCTGGCCTTCGGCTGCTTGCAGCCCCCGGACACACGCCCGGCCAGCTCGCGGTCGAGTTGCGCTCCGAGGGCCGGCTCGGGCTATTTCTCGCCGACGTCGTCGTGCACCCGGCCCAGGCCGAGCACCCGGACTGGTGCAGCGTGATCGAGCTCGCGGCAGCAGAGACCGTCGAGGCCACTCGTCGAACGCTGCTCGGCCGGGCCGTCGAGGAGGGCTGTGTCGTCGCGGCGCCGCACCTGTGGGCTCCCGTGACCGTCGAGCGCGCAGGAGCCGGCTTCACGCTCACGCCGGTGTAAGCGTGACCACGGCTGAGATCGTCGGTCGCGAGCGCGAGCTCGACGCCGACGAGCGGTTCCTGGATGGGCTCGGGGCGGTGCCGCCGCGCTGCTTCTCGCCGGCGAGGCGGGCGTCGGGAAGACGACGATCTGGCAGCAGGGCCTCGCTATGGGTCGCGCGCGAGGGCTTCTGACGCTGGTCTCCCGCCCGGGCGAGCTCGAGACGAAGCTCGCCTACGCGGCGATCGGCGACTTGCTCGAGCCGGTGGCGGACGATGTTCTCGCGGTGTTGCCCGCCGCGCCGCCAGGCGCTTCGCCAGGCGCTCCACAGCGGCACGCTCTGGGCCCGTCCCCGGATCAGGTGCCGTGTCGCTCGCAGTGCTGGAAGCGATCCGCGCGCTCGCGCGCGAGCACGCCGTCCTGATTGCCATCGAGGACCTCCAATGGCTCGACGTCTCGTCCGCGCACTCCTCCATTTCGCGCTCCGCCGGCTCGAGGCGGATCCGGTCGCGGTCATAACGATTGTCCGCGGCGAGACCACGTCGAGCCCTCGCGTCCGGGCGCTCGCTCCCCCCGAGAGGATCGAGCGAGTCGCTGTCGGATCGCTCGACGAGCGCTCGCTCGACCTGCTTCTGCGCGCCCGTCTCAGGCCGTCCTTCCTCCGCCCTACGCTCCTCCAGCTCCACCGCACGTCCGGCGGGAATCCCTTCTTCGCACTGGAGCTCGCTCGTGCGCTCGCCGAACGGAGCGAGCCACTCGCGGCGGGCGACCCGCTGCCGGTGCCGGGCAGTCTCAGGGAGCTGATCGCGCACCGGATCGCACGGCTCCCCGCCGACGTGCGCGAAGCGCTGCTCGTCGTCGCGGCCGTGTCGGCGCCGACCGTCGAGCTCGTCGAGCCCGCGCTGGCCTCACCCGAAACCGCCCGGGAGCAGCTCGCGCGGGCCATCGACGCGGGCCTGATCGAGGTCGAGCAAGGAGTCCTCCGGTTACAGCCGATCCGCCGCTTGCCTCGACGGTCTACGGCGACGCGAGCCGCGAGCAGGCCACGCGCTCCACCGTCACCTAGCAGCCGTGCTGCGGAAGTCGAGGAACGGGCTCGGCATCTTGCGCTTGCCACGGATCTGCCCGACGCCGGCGTCGCCACAGTGCTCGACGAGGCCGCCGCGCGCGCCGGCGCCCGAGGTGCGCCCGATGCTGCGGCGTCGCTGGCCGAGCAGGCATTGCGGCTGACCCCGACCGAGGACATCGAGGCAGCGGTGATCCGTACGATGACGGCGGCCGACTACCACTTCGTGGCAGGCGAGACGGCGAGATCGTCGGAGCTGCTCGACGATCTGAGACGGTCGGCTCCCCCCGGCCCTGTGCGCGCCCGAGTGCTACGACAGTTCGCGAGGTCAGCTGCGTACGAATGGGGCTTCGCGAGCGGCGCAACGGTCATCCGGGAAGCGCTCGGCGAGGCGGCGGACGACCTCCCGCTCCGAGCCGTGCTCGAGGCGGGACATCGCCTTCGTCCTCAGCAACTACGGACACGTGCGTGAGGCTGTCGAGCACGGGCGGATTGCGCTCGAGCTGGCGGTCGAGGTCGGCGACACCGGCCTCGCCGAGAGACGCGGCTCAACCTAGCCGGCTACGAGTTCCAGGCGGGTCTCGGGCTGCCCGCTGGTCTCGATGCGCTCGACGTCTTGCTCGAACGGCCCGAGTCGACCGATCAGGCGACCCTTGCGCCGTTCCAGCTCGCCGCCTTCCACAGCGTGATCTGTCGCAAGTACAGCGACGACTTCGCGGGCGCTCGCCGCATCCTCGGCCGGCTCGAGGAAGAATACCTGCGCCGTCACGAGGAGGGCCTGCTGCCTCCGGTGCTCTTCCAGCTCGGCGAGCTCGAGTGCTGGGAGGGGAATTTGGCCGCCGCGGACCGGCTCGCAGCAGGGCTCGAAAAGGCAATCTTGCGCACTCGTCAGCCCGGCGCGATGCTTCCCCGCTCGCTCTTCCTCCGCGCGCTCGTCGACGCCGATCTGGGGCGGGTCGAGACAGCGCGCGAGCGGGGGAACGAGGGGTATTCGATCGCGGCTGCCGCGGGTGACGTCACACTCTCGATCCGCAACGTGAAAACGCTCGGGTTCCTCGCCCTCTCGCTCGGCGACGGCTCGCAGGCGGCCGCGCATCTGCACCGTGCGGCGGAGCTCGCCGACGAGGTCGGTTACGGCGAGCCGGGCATGTTCCGGTTCGGCGGCGATCTCGTGGAGGCGCTCGGCTCGGTGGGGGAGCTCGGCGCGGCGCGGGCGCGGCTGGACGAGCTCGCGGATCAGGGACGCCGGCGAGACCGCCCGTATGCCCTCGCCGCGGCCGCACGGGGCGAGGGGCTCCTGCTCGCGGCAGAAGGGCATCTGGACGAGGCCGTTGCAGCGTTCGAGGATGCGCTGCCCCATCACCGGCGGCTCGCAATGCCGCTCGAGTTCGGTCGGACCCTGCTCGCTCTCGGCGTGACCCGACGCCGGCTGAAGCACAAGCGTCTCGCAGGCGAGACCCTGGGGCGCGCCCTGTCGATCTTCGAGACGCTCCGGCGCCGCTCTGGGCCGAGAAGGCACGCGCAGAGCTCGCCCGCATTGGTGGTCGCAGCGCGCCGGCCGGCCTCACGCCGACCGAGCAGCGTGTGGTCGCGCTGGTCGTCGCCGGCAAGGCCAACAAGGAAGTCGCCGGCGAGCTCTACCTGAGCGTCAAGACGGTCGAGGGGAACCTCTCGGCATCTACCGAAAGCTCGGCGTCCGCTCGCGGACGGAGCTCGCAGCGAGGCTCGGCGCCGAGCGCTGAACCCCTCGCTCGAAACGTAGGGATATCCCCCGTTTCGCCGCCGGCCTGCCAGGCGTAGCGTCGGTGTGTGCCCGCAACGCTCCAAAGGAGGCCTCGTGAGACGCCTGCTGGTGCTCGCTCTGTCGGCCGTCCTGGCTGCACTCGTGGTCGTCCCGGCCCAGGGAGCCGTCCTGGTCGGGGCCGCGGTGATCGAGGTTCGGCCGGGCCCCCCGAGGTTTCGGCCGTCCAACGACGCCTGCCCGGCAGGACGCCTCGTTATGACGCTGACCGATCACTCAGGGCGGCGGGCGGGCGTTCTTCGCAGCTGCGTTCGGCGACGGGACTTCGAGTGCCACAAGGCCGACCCGTCCGGAAACTGCCTCGAGTTCGACCGGGTCGTGTTCACGAGGCTGCGCTTCGTGCTTCCGGGCGGCCGGATCACGATCGCCGCGAGGATCAGCGAGAGCGGCTCGGTCGACTACGCGACCGGCGACGCCGTGCTCGCGCAGTCCTATCGGGGCCACGTCATGGGGGTGACCGGCAGGTTCCGAGGCAAGGACGGGACCCTGAGCGGCGGCGGCGCGTACAACCTCCACCAGGACGGAACCGTCACCCCGGACGCGGTGATGGTGATCACGCTCGTTTAGCGGCGTTTACCCGACTGACGCTGGGCGTCGACCGCGACGGGCGACCCTCCGCCCGAGAGGCCACACGAGACGGCCTTCCGGCAAGAGGAGACAGTCATGTCCCAGCATTCCGCCAGCGTTCTCACAGCGGTCGCGCGAAAGCTCGCTTCGTGAGCACCGTCAAAGTGCGGGGGTTTCCACCTTTCGACACGGACGTCACGAGCGTAGCGTCGGCAGTGCCAATGGCCCGCTACATCGTCGAGCTCTACCGGCCCCCCTCGGGTAGCGACTCGCTGCAGGAGGGCGCCGAGCGGCTCTTCGCGAGCGCCCGTCAGCTGAGCCGGGAAGGCAGCCCCGTCTCCTACCTGGACACGATCTTCCTGCCCACCGACGAGACCTGCCTGCACCTGTTCGAGGCCGGTTCCGAGGCCGAGGTGCGGGCAGTAGCCGAGCGGGCCGGGATCGACGTCGACCGCGTCGTTCCGGCCGAGCAGATCGAACCCTGCGGCACGAGCTCTCTGACGACCCCAACCGGAAAGGACGGCTCGTGATGACCAGGCGGATCATGCAGCTGCAGGTTCTCAATCCCCATGCGCGCGCGTCTTCGCCGTCGAGGCAGGCAAGCGCAACCACTGGCCTGCCAGCTGGTTCGCAGCCGACGGGAAGTTCGCCGCTCGCCACTCGCGCCCACGTACCGCAAGGGCTGCTGATGAGCCCGATCGACATCGCGCACCGAGGAGGAATCGCATGCAACGCAAGCCCCTGATCCGGCGCCTGGTCGTGACCCTTGCCGCGTGCGCACTGGCGACATGGGCCTTCACGGCGAGCGCGTCCGCGCAACCTCAGCCCGGTGACATCCTCGTCATCGACCCCGAGTGCCACCGGTCAGCACCGCGCTGCTCTTCCAGGTCGACCCGCAAACCGGGGCTCGCACCGTGCTGAACGATTTCGGCGCGGGCAACCCCAGCGCGGTCGCGGTCGAGGTGGACGGGGGGATCCTCGTCACCGACACGGCCGCCGGTACCGATCCAAGCGGCGGAACGAGCGAATGGGGCGTGCTCTACCGGCTGAGCCCCGACCCGGTCACCGGTGAGCTCGTCCGCACGATGCTGACCGACTTCGGGGTTGGCCCGGACACGGGCGCAACCCGCGAGCGGTAACGGTCGAGGCGGATGGGCAGATCCTCGTGACCACCGGGATCCCCGGCACGGTGAACAACAGGGCTCTGCTCGTCCGCGTCGACCCTGTCACCGGCGCCCGGGCGATCGTGAGCGATTTCGGAGATAGCAGCCAGGGTGGCCTCGGGATCGAACCTCGTGGCGTCGCCGTCGAGGCGGGCGGAGCGATCCTCGTCATCGACGCACAGGGCGGCACGTCCGCGCTGGGCGAGCTCTTCCGGGTCGACCCACAAACCGGAGCCCGCACGTCGGTGAGCAACTTCGGAGCGGGCCCCTGAACGGGATCAACCCCACGAGCGTGGCTGTTGAGGCGAACGGGCAGATCCTCGTCACCGACGAGGGACACGGTCCTCGTTTCCTCTCGGGCTGCTCTTGAGGATCGACCCCCAGACCGGCGTCCGCACCATCCTCAGCGACCTCAACACCGCCCCGAACACCGGGAGAGAGCCCGAAGGAGTCGCGATCGAGGCCAACGGGCAGATCCTGGTCATCGACAAGCACGCCGGCCCGCTCACCAGAGGGATGCTCTTCCGGGTCGACCCCCAGACCGGCGCCCGCCAGATCGTCAGCGACTTCGGCACCGGAGCCAACCAGGGCGGCGATCCGCTCGCGCTCGCAATCGTGCCGAGTCGTCGTGCCGCCTTCGCAGGCGACGCTCGTCGTCGTCAACGAGGTCGTCAACGACAACGGCGGCACCGCCGTGGCCTCCGACTGGGCGACGACGGTGACCGGTGGCAACCCCGCGCCGGCCAGCTTCCAGGGTGCGGCCCGCCCGGGCACCACCGTCATGCTGGACACCGGTGCCTACTCGGTCTCGGCTACCGGCCCGGCCGGATACACGCAGACGCTTTCCTCCGACTGCGCCGGCACTGTCGTAGCGACCGAGCCCAAGATCTGCACGATCACGAACGACGACCAGGCGGCGACGCTGATCGTGATCGTCGAGGTCGTCAACGACAACGGCGGCACGGCTACGGCTCCGACTGGACTATCGACGTCATCGGAACCCCACGCCAGGGAGCTTCCCGGGCGCGGCGGAGCTCAGGCACGAGCGTGACACTCGACGCAGGCGTCTACGAGGTGTACACGCACACGTCTCGGCGGTTACAGCAGTGCGCCTCTCGGCCGAATGCGAGGGCACCGATCGGCGTCGGCAGAACCAAGACCTGCACGATCACGAACGACGACCAGGCGGGCGACACTGATGGTCGATCGTCGAGGTCGTCAACGACAACGGCGGCAACGGCTACGTGCCGGGCGACTGGACTTCATCGACCGTGAATCGGTAACAACCCGCCCCGGGGAGCTTCCCGGGCGCAGCGGCGCCCGGCACAAGCGGTGACACTCGACGCAGGCCTCTACGAGGTCAGGGTCCCCCGCCGCCGGGTATCGCCAAGAACTTCTCGGACGACTGCATCGGCATTCTCACCCCCGGCGGGACGAACACGTGCACGATCACGAGCGACGACGTCCGCCGCCGCGGTGTCGACCTGCGACGGCAAGGTCGCGACCATCGTCGGCACACCCGGGCCAACACAGATCCGCGGGACCAGCGGCAACGACGTCATCGTCGACCTCGACGGCAACAACACCATCCGCGGCCGAGGAGGCAACGACACCGTCTGCACCGGCCCCGGCAACGACCAGATCTACCTCGCCGCCGGCTCCGACACCGTCATCGACAGCGGCGGCCAGGAACACCATCCACACCGGCGCCAGCCCAGACAGCATCCGCACCGGCCCCGGCGACGACACCATCAACGCAGGCGCCGGCAACGACACGATCATCGACGCCGGCGACGGCAACAACAGCTCAACGGCCAGGCGCGGCAACGACACCCTCACCGCCGGCGCCCGGCAACGACACCATCGACGGAGGCCTCGGCTTCGACACCTGCACCGCCCGGCCCAGGGGCACAACAGTAGGGGTGGAGGAAAAAAAAAAAAAAAAAAAAAAAAAAAAAAAAAAAAAAAAAAAAAAAAAAAAAAAAAAAAAAAAAAAAAAAAAAAAAAAAAAAAAAAAAAAAAAAAAAAAAAAAAAAAAAAAAAAAAAAAAAAAAAAAAAAAAAAAAAAAAAAAAAAAAAAAAAAAAAAAAAAAAAAAAAAAAAAAAAAAAAAAAAAAAAAAAAAAAAAAAAAAAAAAAAAAAAAAAAAAAAAAAAAAAAAAAAAAAAAAAAAAAAAAAAAAAAAAAAAAAAAAAAAAAAAAAAAAAAAAAAAAAAAAAAAAAAAAAAAAAAAAAAAAAAAAAAAAAAAAAAAAAAAAAAAAAAAAAAAAAAAAAAAAAAAAAAAAAAAAAAAAAAAAAAAAAAAAAAAAAAAAAAAAAAAAAAAAAAAAAAAAAAAAAAAAAAAAAAAAAAAAAAAAAAAAAAAAAAAAAAAAAAAAAAAAAAAAAAAAAAAAAAAAAAAAAAAAAAAAAAAAAAAAAAAAAAAAAAAAAAAAAAAAAAAAAAAAAAAAAAAAAAAAAAAAAAAAAAAAAAAAAAAAAAAAAAAAAAAAAAAAAAAAAAAAAAAAAAAAAAAAAAAAAAAAAAAAAAAAAAAAAAAAAAAAAAAAAAAAAAAAAAAAAAAAAAAAAAAAAAAAAAAAAAAAAAAAAAAAAAAAAAGGGGGGGGGGGGGGGGGGGGGGGGTCGAACGAGCGCTCGCGCTGCGCGGCCGGCAGGCCGTCCGCGACCTCCTCGCGCTGAGACGAACCGCCGCGCCCCCGTCGAGCGGGACTCGAGCGCCGGAAGGTGTACCGCCGCTCGCCTGCGCGAGGTTCCACACGCCGACATGCGGACATCTGTCCGCGCAGGGATCGGAGAAACCTGGTGAGCGGCTCCGCCAGGTCGCGCCTTCAACGGCTGACGACGCGAGGCCGAGCGTCGGTGCTGCAAACATCATGGCCAACGCGGCGTCTACGGGAAGGTGACGTCATCATCCGCAGCGGCGAACATGGCGACGCCTTTTCGTGGTCGAGAAGGGCGAGGCCAGGTCTGGCGCCGGGCGGGACGAAAACGAATCGAGCTCGGACGCCTGGGCCTGGAAGCTGCTTCGGGGAGATCGCGCTCGCATTGGGCGTGTCTCGATCAGCACGTGATCGCCGCACGCGATGACGCTCTCCAGCTCTCCGCCGCGACTACGGCGCTACGTGACCGATCGTGATCGACACGGATTCTCACGCTGGCGTGGACGGCTCGCGAATCCGAAGGGACGACATGTTGAGAGCTTGCAAGTTCGAGTTCGGCGGGTGACGAAGCGACGACGCAGTCTTGTGATTACTCGACAGCGCAGCGGGCGTGCAGCAGTTCAAGCAGCTCGGCGATCAGGCTCAGGACATCGGGAAGGCGACGCGATTCTCGATCGGCTGCGGGCGGCGACGACACGCGCAGGCTCGCCTGCTGTGGCGCACTGGACGCGTGTGGGGTGACAGCAGCGAGGCGATGATGCGGAGGCACAGCGCGGGCGAGGGATGGGCTGCTGTGAGTACGGAACAGCTACGCAGGCGTTCGATTTCGACGACGACGAGTTCGACGGCTGCGCGCGAGCGCGTATTCCAGCACTGGGACGGCACGAGCACTCGCGAGCTGGTACGCGTGACGTAGGGGGTGAATCGTGGTCGACCGACCTGACTGGGAGACGCTCGTCTCGACTGCTCCGACGTGCCTCATGCGACGGATCAAAGCTGTTCATTGTGAGGTGTGCGAGCGGTGGCATCGCACACGAGCTGCCCGCTTGATGCGCGCGATGGGGCTCGAGGACGTCGCGAACCCGGGACGCTCGTCTGACCGAACTGCCCGCGCGAGGCATGCTCGAGCTGTCACGCGTCGCGACAAGGCACGCAGTGGCGGCGCGATATCCGACGACGAACACGCAGGCTGGATGGAGGATCTCCGCGGCCGCAACGAGAGCGGTGACTTCTTCCTTGCCCTGACCGGCTCCTCACCAACGGCCGGAAGGCGGCCACGACACCCTCAACCGCCGGGCGCCGGCAACGACACCATCGACGGAGGCCTCGGCTTCGACACCTGCACGCCCGGCCCAGGCAACAACAACGTCAGCCGCTGCGAAGCAACCACCTAGCCCACCTACGCCACAGGCCAGCACCGTGACAACCGGAAGGGGCGACCAGAGATGACCAGACGGATCATGCAGCTCAAGCGTGCGAGCGCCCGCACGCGCGCGTCCGCCTTCGGGGCGGGCAGGCGCAACCACCGCGCCTCGCTCCCGATCGCGGCCGGAGCTGCCCTCGCGATGCTCATCGCCGTGATGCAAGCCGCGCCCACCCAAGCCGCGCCCGCAACTCGTGCTCGCGCCTTGCCCGATCTCACGGTCTCTGCGGTCTCCGATTCACCCTCGGCGATCGTGGTGGGGACGCCGTTCACGATCACGGCGACGACCACGAACGCGGGGAAGCGCCCGGCGCCAGTCTCCGTGACGCGCTTCTACGTCTCGACCGATGCCGTACTCGGTGCCTCGGATGTGGCCCTGTCGGGGGAGCTCGCTGTCGGAAAGCTGAAGAAGCACCACTCCCGGACGGCCTCGGTCGCGCTCACGCTCGGTGCCCTCCCCGCCGCTGGGACATACAGCCTGCTCGCGTGCGCCGACGACACGAAGCTCGTCGCCGAAGCCGACGAGGCCGACAACTGCCGCGCCTCGGCGGGCACCGTCTCGTTCGGCCCTCCGCCCGACCCCGACCCCGACCCTCCACCCGACCCGGACCCCGACCCTTCGCCCGACCCCGACCCTCCGCCGTCTGGCGATTCCTCTCAGGCGTTGATCCAGGCTGATCTCGACGCGGGCCTGATCGACTACGGCACCTCGCTCATCTACCGCGCGTGGACGCTGTTCTGGGACGCGAGGCTCCCCGCTCGCTACGACGGCGCCGGTTCCACCGGCGAGGACCTCAGCCTGTTCCCCGAGATCGAGGCCGCGCTGCCGAGCCTCCCGGCCGAGCAGCAGGCGGAGCTCCAGGGGTGGATCTCGCGCCCGACCGATCCCCTCAGCCAATTTGGACCTGCAGCCATCACCAGTGAAACGCGCGGGGCCACGGCAGCGGACACGTCCGTCAAGTGCACCGCACCCAACGCGTGGTTCCACCTCGACCATCCGCAGGACAACACCAACACGGGGTTCAGGGCCTGGATGTGCGCAGCAAGCTCGAATGAAGCCGCCGATGTCCTGAACCCGCTCCTTACCAACCTCACGGGCATCGCGCAGCTCTTTACCCAGCCCGAACCGGCCGGAATGGGCCGCCCCGTCCCCGACACGCTATCGACCCGCGATAACGGCGGCAACGGGAAGATCGACGTCTACGTCCTCGCCACGAACCAGTGCCGCGACCGCAACGGCGAGTGCGTGAACATCACGGGCACAGCGCCCGCGGCGACCGTGCCGGACGGAAACATCATCGGCCAGACCCCGGGCTTCCCGCCACGGAGCACGACCGCCTACATCTTGATCTCCCTCGCGAACGCCGGCAATGTACGGCTTCTGGCACATGAGTTCTTCCATGTGCTCCAGTTCGCCCACTCCGTGGCGGGAATGGCGGGTACCTCCGGCAACCGTGACTCGAGCTGGTACTACGACGCGAGCGCGGACTGGGCCACGTGGCACCCGAACCTCAGGCACCTCTCGAAGAACTACCTATATGGCACGTTCCGGAGATTCCAGGACACGAACTCGTCGCTGCTCGAGTATTCGGACGTAACCAAACACCAATATCAGTCGTGGATCTGGCCGCTGTTCCAGGAGTTGAAGGCCGGCGGCGCGACGAGCGTCTACCGGACCTGGGCGACCGCGGAATTGGCCGAGGATGTCGCGGGCGTCGACGCGGCCGTCAACTCCCAGCTGCGGTTCGCGGACTCCTTCCGAGACTTCTCCGTACGGAACCTTCAAGCCGATGACTACGTGACCGGTATAGACACCGGGCTCGAGAGCGATAGCTGGCAATCGTTCATCGACGACTTCCCGGACAAGTCGCACGTCACCAGCTCCCGCGCGATCGGCCTCGACCAGTATTCCGCCTTCGCTCACGTCAAGGTCCTCGCGGCCCAGAACGACAGGTTCGAGATCACGGACCCCCGGGTACGCCAGGTCACGATCGATCTGAGCCCGCTCCAGAACGCGGGTTCGGCCAAGCTCGACATTGTCGGCCAGATCGGGCCGCTCGCCGCGCTCACCGAGCCGCACCGGTGGCGTCGGATCAGGGCCGACTCATCCACGTACACGTTCTGCCGGGACTTCCCCGACGAGGACTTCTCGCTCTTCTACGTCGTCCTCTCGAACCATTCCTCCACCCGGATCCCGAAGGATGGCCCCGACCCCGCCGCCGCAGTGTCGGGTTCCTACAACGTCGAGGCGCAGGACCACTGCGACATCCCGATCGCCTACAAGGGCACGTTCAAGGTCACCGAGACCTGCTGCATCAAGCGGAGCGCGGTAGGGAACGTGACGTTCAAGTACGCCTCCACGGAGGCAGAATGCGGCTCCTTCGTTCCACCGACACCGGACAACCTCCACTACTGCTACTACCTGGACAGCGCCGAGGAGACGTGGACGGCTCCCTCGTATACCACAGGCGACCCTCCGTGCACCTACTTCCCGCGCGATGCCCAGTTCTCATACGCGAACGACGAGGGGCGCCATGGGGGCATCGACATCACGCGCCGGAGTCCCGATCCCAGCTACTCCGACATCTACTCGGTGTGGTTCGGCAGTAACACCAAGACGATGGTCATAGATTCGACATGTGAGGACAGCCGCACCATCGGGCTGTCCTTCTACTCGATCATCTCCTCTGGGTGCTTCAACAGCACACCCCCTGCACGCTTCACCGGGTGGGCGCTCAAGGGATCCTGCACCTACGAGGACCCCGGTGGCGTCACCGTCTGGTCGTGGGATCTGTCCCCCGTCTTCGAAGAGTGACCGAACAGGACGGGTGATCGACAAGACGCTATCTCTTGAGAAGCACAGGGCAGCAACACCCGTGCCGGGGGGCGATTGGGGGGGCCCCCGGCACGGCAACCAACACCGACGGCCACGGGGCAGTAGCTTCGGCTCAGCTCACAGACTCTGACCCCGCCCTCGGGAGAGGGAGACAGCGCCCCGTCGAACGGGCAAGTCCCCGTCGCCCGCGCTGACCCACCGAGCAGATCGCGGAGGCCTACCTCGGCGCCGTCTGCTTGGGCTTGAGACGCCGCTCAGAGCATCGGCTAGTCGCCGCCGTCGACCAGCGCGACGAGCGCTTCGAGGTCGAGCCGCCAGGCCTCGGGTAGGAACGGCTCCAGGCGCCGCTGGGCGTGGCTGCGCTGGCGCTCGGCGCCGCGGCCATCGCCGGTCATCTTCTTGTATCCGGCAGCGGCGAGATGCACGAGCGCTCGCGCGAGCTCGCGATCCTCGGGCTCGACGGCCAACCGGCTCGCGCGCTCGAACGCCCTCGACGCAGCGAACCACTCACGCTTGCGCAGGTGCGCCTCGCCTGCGAAAAGGGCACCCTGGTAGAGATCAGGCGCAGGCGCGCCCTCGACGTCGGTCGGGCCGGACAGGCCGGCCTCTACGAGAGCCGATCGCCGGCGACCCGAGGTGAACGTACGCTCACTCCGACTGCCACGAGAACCCAATCTGCCGCTCGGGCGGCGTCAGCGGGCTCCCGGGCAGACCGCCGCGCGGCACCGGCTCGTTGTATGCGCCCGGGGCCACGTCGTTGGGGCCGTCGGCGTAGAAGAGGCTCGCGAGCGCCTGGATCTGGCCGCGCCCGTAGCCCAGCTCGAACTGGCCGCCGCCGTACATCGTCACCCCTCGAGCCTCACACGCGTCGATGCACTCGAAGAGCAGCGCCAGAGTGCCGAATCGCGACGGCTTGATGTTCAGCCAGCGCGGAGCAACGGGTAGAGCGTCGACGTCCGCGAGCGAGTGGACGGGCGCGTCGAAGGAGAGCCTGTCCTCGACGCCGCGGAGCAGCCCGCGCGTCTCCGGCACGAACGCGGCGTCCTCGATCACCGCGGTCGAAAAGAGCTCGGCAGCCGTGGCGTAGAGCGCCGGGTCGGGCGGCTGGTCGACGACCGTGCCGTGGTAGTAGGACTTGAAGTCGAGGCAGCGAACGGACTCGGTCGCCGCCACCTCGCGCATGAAGGCATCGCTCCACTCGCTCGTCGGGTCGAGCTTGAACTCGAGCGAGGGGTCGACAGCGAGCCACTCGCGCGGGTCGAGGCGAGTCGAGACGACGAAGCGCACGGGACGATACGACCTGCCGACTGCCTCGCCGAGCGAGACGCCGCCCTGCCGCAACGCGAGGTCGAGCGCGGCACTCTCGAACCCCCAGCGCCGGTAGTCCGCCGAGGCAGCCCACTCCGGGGCACCGCCCGGGAAAAGCTCCATCCTGTCCAGCTCCGACGACACAGACGCGAGCGTGTGATCCCCGCGGAGGTCCAGCGCGGGGAACGTGTCGTGGTCGGCAGCGGCGTAGGTGACGTCCTCGCCCCGCCCTTCGTGGCCGGCGCCGGCGATGACGATCGTCGTGGTGACGCGCGTAAACCCGCTGGAGACGTCGGTCGCGCGGCGTTCCGTGCGCAACTCGTCGATTGTGAGCTCGAGGCCGGCGAGCCGGCCCCAGGTCCCCGACGTCACGCCGAGCGCTCCAGCGCCCGCACGGCGCTCGCGTACTCGTCCCTTTCCGGGCGCAGCGAGCAGGCAAGCTTGTAGTGGCCCCGAGCCTCCCCGCCGCGGCCCTGCTTCTCGAGGCAGCGCCCCAGCGCGTAGTGCGCGTAGTCGTTCACCGGCGAGAGCTCGAGCACGGCGCGGAACTCCTCCTCAGCCTCGCCGAAGCGCCGGATGCGGAAGTAGGCGATGCCGAGTGCCTCCCGGATCGACGCCTTGCGAGGCTCGCGCCGCTTCGCCTTCTCGAGCGCGACGGTCGCCTGCGCGGCCATGCCGTCCGAGAGATGACGGCGGCCTTGCTGGTAGAAGGTGTACGCCTCGCTCATGGTGTCCCTCTCCAAAGATAGGGGAAGTTGTGCCGCACGACGTCCTCCGGCCGAGTCAGGTCACGCGTCGGGCCGAGCTCGAGCGCGACGACCGTCTCGCCGGCGTCGATGGCCCGCTGGAAGCCGTCCGCGAGCTGGTACGGCGGGCCGGGCAGCCCGTCGAGGAAGGACAGGAGCGGCTCGCCGAGGAACCAGAGGGGCACGCCCGCAAGCGGCGACGGCGCCACGCCGGCAGCCGGCTTCTCGACCACCTCCCGCACTGCTCCACCCTCCACCCTGACGGAGGAGCGCAGTCCCAGCTCCGCGCAGGGGACCGGACGAACGCCGATCCCTCCGGCCGCGGACGCGGCGAGAAACCTCGCGGCGGCAGCGGCGAGATCGCCGGCGCGGTAGACGGTGTCTGCGGCGCTGACGAGCAGCGGCGGGAAGGCGCCTGCGGCAAGGCCGGCGGCCAGCGCGTCGGCCGACCCCACGGGCAGCTCTTGCCGCGCGTAGGCGACACGCAAGCCGAACGCGGCGCCGTCGCCGGCGAGGCGCTCGATCTCCGAGCTGAGCCGGCCGACCACGATCGTCACCTGCTCGATCCCGGCCGACGCGAGCTCGCGCAGTAGCGTCGCGACGACCGGGCGCCCGTCGATCGGCAAGACCGCCTTCGGCCAGCGCTCGGTCAGCGGCCGGAGCCGCAGGCCTTCGCCGGCCGCGAGGATCACCGCCTCCATGTCTCAGCGGGTCCGAGAGCCGGCCGTAGGGGCCGGATATATCCGGCCCGCCCGGACGAATAAATGACCGGCGAACGGCACGGGCCGCGTCAGACGGCCAGCGAGCGGAGGCTCAGCGCCCCGCGGGCCCGCCGGGTGACGGTCATCTGGCGCCGCACCTGGCGCAGCAGCGTCTTCAGCTCCCGCTTGGCGCGGCGCGCGGCGTCGCCGCTCTTGCCGGGCGGGCCGAAGCGCGCGTGGTCCGCCGCGTGCACGAACGGAGTCGCGTTGACCCGGTAGCGCCGCTCGACGTACTCACCCACCTCCGCCAGGGTGGTGCTTTCGGGAAACGCGACGCCCTGGTCGGCGAGGAACGCGAGCAAGTCGCGGCGGCATGCCGCCGCCTCGTGGCGTGGGTCGCGGCCGAGAAACCGCACACGACGCCGCAGCTCCTTCGCCCCCAGCACGAGCGCGAGGATGCAGCCGAGCACGAGGAAGACGAGGCCTGCGATCGCCCAGGGCCCACCGCCCTCGTCGGCCGCCGCGGTGCCCGCGTCACCGGCTTCGCCGTTGTCGCCGCGGCGAGGCCCGACGCCCCCGGCGCCCTCGAGCCGCTGCTCGAGGAGCGCCTGCAGCACGCCGGGCGTCACGGTGCCGAGCGCGGTGGGGAAGTCACCGGTCTGGCCGAAGGTCGCCGACGACGTCGAGTACGAGCCGCCGAGGGTCCCCCTGCCCGGTGTGGGGTCGAACGGCAGCCAGCCGTACTCGGGGAACCACACCTCGACCCACGTGTGCGCGTTGTGGTTGGTGACGACCCATTCCTTACGCCGCTCGTCGTATTCGCCGCTCGTGAAGCCGGCGGCGACCCGGGCCGGAATCCCGAGCAGCCTCAGCATCACGGCCATCGCGCCCGCGTATTGCTGGCAGTAGCCCGCCTTGTGGTCGAGCACGAAGGTAACGAGCGGCGGCTCGGAGCCGTAGGGAGGCGGCTGCTCGTCGTAGACGAAGCCTCCCTGGCTGCGGAACCAGGCCTCCAGGCTGGCCACCGCCACGTACGGCGTCGCGGCCCCCTCGACGACCTGGCGCGCCTGACGGTAGAGCGGTCGGTACTCGGCCAGGAGCGAGTCGAACGAGCGCTCCTCGAAGAGCAGGCGGACGAGCTGCTCGCGCTGCGGCTGGCCGAACGTCGGGAAGCGGACATCCGGCACGACCTCGAGGTAGCGGCCCACCTCGGCCGGGTAGGCGGCCGATAGCTCCGTCAGCACCTTCGGGTCGACCCTCGGCGCGTAGCTCCAGACCGTGTAGCGCTGCTTGTAGTCCAGTCCGTCGGGCAAGACGATGATGCCGCCCTGCGAATACCGCATGGCGGCGGAGAAGCGCGCCTCGACCCGCATCGGCACCGCTGCGGCCACGAGGTGGGTGTCGGCGAGCGCCTCGACGGTGACCTCCTGGCGGGTCCAGCTCTCCTCGTCACCGGCCTCCGCCCCGAGCAGCGGTTCCGTCGGTGCCGTTTCGATCCGGTTCGTGACGAGGGGCGGGCCGGCATCCAGATCCTCGCGCCAGCCAACGCCGGTGTACTCGTCGAGCGTCGTCGCACGCCAGTAGAGATTCCGCCGCGGCGCCTTGACGCGCAGCACGACGGTCGGCTCCTCCGGGAACTTGATTCCCGTGTAGTTCGAGCTCCAGACGTAGCGAACGCCGACCGTGTCCGGCTCCGGGTCGTAGTTCCAGCGTTGCCAATCCTCGAGGAACGCGCCCTTCGACACCGCGGCGGTGGTCGAGGCGCCGACCGCGGCAACCACGAGGACTGCGCCGAACGCGAGCGCCGGCCAGGCCCTGCGCAGAGGCCTTCGACCCTCGCGCGTGAGGATGAGCAGGACGATGATGGCGGCGAAGAGCACGGCGCCGAGCGGCAGCGCCCTGCGGCCCGGGATGGTCGCAGCCAGCGTGAGGGGCCAGCCGACTCCCAGCAGCACCGCCACGCCGGCCGCGAGCGCATGTCCGCTGGCGAGGAGGAGGGCCGGGATCGCGACCGCGAGGAAGATCGCGAGGAGAATCAGTCCCCACATCTCCGGATGGTCGGCTGGGGCGAGCGGCACGCGCGTCTCGTAGAAGTCGGAGAAGCCGTCGCTGACGGCGTCGAACAGGGGCCCCCAGAAGTCGCTGTCGCCTCGGCGCATGTCGGTGACCGGGACGCTGAGCGCGTATCCGGCGGCGGGCAGCATGGCCAGGATGGCCAGCGCGATTCCGAGCTTGAGGCGCCGGGTGAAGAGCACGACGAGCGCGGGGGCAATCGCGAGCGCCAGGATCCGGCCTACCTCGACGACCCGGAACGACGAGTCGACGAGCTGGAGCCAGGCCGCCGTCACGAGGGCCGCGATGCACGCGAGCAGGACGAGCGTCCTGACAGCGTGGGCGCTAAACACCAACGACGGCCCTCTCGACCGTGAGCCCTGCGCCGAGCGCCGCAGCGAGGTCGTCGCCGCGCCTCAGCACGCAGACTGGGATCCCCGCATGCTCGAGCCGCCCGATCTGCGCGCGGGTGTCGGCGGGCAGCTGCTCGGCCGCCGAGCCGTTCGCGTAGCTCGCCGGTTCGATGTACACGACCGACGTTCCCCGCCGCGTGACCGAGCGCTGCAGGAGCCGGTCGACGAGACGCGGCATCAGGTTCGAGGTGACGAGGCAGAGCTCGAGCGCCTTCGACGGGGCGCCGGCCCCTTCGACGAGCATCGCGGTTACCGCGTTGCGGCCGTCCGGGACGACGGAGGCGAGGAGCTCGAGCGCAAGGCCCCAGTCGCCGTCGAGCGTGTGCACCGCCTGGTAGCGCGGAGTGAGCGCGTTCACGATCAGGCCGACGCGGCGGCCGCGACTCACGTGCGTGCGCAGGATCGAGCCGGCGGCCGACACCGCGGTCTCGAAGCTCGAGCTCGCGCCCTCGCCACCGACATAGCCCGCGTCTGCGTCGAGCAGGACGGCGACCTCGTCGCGCGGAGAGTCCTCGAGGTCCTTGACCATGAGCTGACCGCGCTTCGCCGTCGAGGGCCAGTGCACCCGGCGCAGGGACTCGCCCTGCGCGTACTCGCGCACGCTGTGGAGGTCGAACCCGCTGGGTCGGCGAAGGAGGAGCCGGCGGCCTTCCTGGATGCGGGAGCCGGTTTCCGAGAAGAGGCGATCGAGCTCTACGAGACGAGGGAAGACGAGCAGCGCGTCCGGCGCGTCGACGCGGACCTCGGCCCGCTCGAGCCCGAGTGGGTCCTCGACGACAACCTCCGCGTCCTCGAACGGGTAGCGGCCGCGCGGGACGTCCTCGATCACGTAGCGGCCGCGGAGCTTCCCGCCGGTGCGCTCGAGCTCGACCTCGCGCTCCCCCAGGCGCTCGATCCGCTCGATCGCGGTCAGGTGCCTCGGCGTCACGCGTCCCTCGAGCTCGAGAACCAGCCCCACTGGCACGTCGTCGCCGGCGACGTGCTCGCCCGCGACCGTCCGTTGCAGGCGCCTCGGTCGCCCGACGAGCTTCACCCAGGCGAAGCCGAGGAGGGCGGCGAGCACGAGCCCGACCGCCACCGGGTAGAGCGGCTCCGACCCGAACGCCCAGCCGGCAAGGTACGTGAGGCCGCCCAGGGCGAGCGCGAAGCGACCGCGATCGGTTAGCACCGCTGAGGCTGGCTGTCCGGCGCTGACTCGCCGCTCATACGGGCACCGGCGTGTGCACCACGGTGTCGACCGCGATCGCGGCGGCGTCCAGCCCGGAGGAGCGCGCTTCGGGCGCGAGGATGAGCCTGTGCGCGAGCACCGGGGCGACGATCGCCTTGACGTCGTCGGGCGACACGTAGTCACGGCCCTCGGCGAGTGCCCGTGCCTTGGCGACTCGCAGGAGCGCGATGCCGGCCCGCGGGCTGGCGCCGAGGTAGAGGCGCGGATCCGAGCGCGTATGCCGCAGCAGCGCCACGATGTAGCGGTTTAGGCTCTCCTCGACGAACACGTCGCGCGCGCCCTCGATGGCCTGTTGTACCTCGTCGCGGGAGACGACCGGCTCGAGCGTCTCGAGCGGCATCTGCACCGTCTGCTCCGTCAGCATCCGAGCTTCGTCGGCGAGCTGCGGGTAGCCGATTGAGATACGCATCGTGAAGCGGTCGAGCTCGGCCTCCGGCAGCGGGTAGGTCCCCTCGTACTCGATCGGGTTCTGTGTGGCGAGCACCATGAACGGCCGCTCTAGGAGGTAGGAGACCCCGTCGACCGTGACCTGGTGCTCCTGCATGCACTCGAGCAGCGCCGCTTGCGTCTTCGGTGAGGCCCGGTTGATCTCGTCCACGAGCAGAAGGTTCGTGAAGACCGGCCCGCGCCGGAACTCGAACTCGTTCGTGCGCTGGTTGAACACGTTGACGCCCGTGACGTCGGAGGGCAGGAGGTCCGGCGTGAACTGGAGCCGCGAGAACTCGCAGCCGACCGAGCGGGCGAGCGCCTTGGCGAGCGTGGTCTTGCCGACCCCGGGGAAGTCCTCGATGATCAGGTGCCCCTCGCAGAGGAGGCAGTAGACCGCAAGCTGCAGCGTCTCCTCGGGCGCGTGGATCACCGTCTTCAGGTTCTCGATGATGCGATGGGCCGTCCTCGCCGAGCTGCTCGAGGTGGTGGCCGGCCGGCCGGCGGCCGGAGCGAGCTCTCGTTCCATCATCCTCCTTCCAGGAGGGACGCGACCTCGTCGAGGATAGCGGCGGCGCACGCAGCCTTGCTCCGCTTCCCGACCGTTCGCTCGCCCTCCGCGCGGATCAGCGTCACCTCGTTCATCGTCGAGTCGAAACCGATGTCGGAACGGGATACGTCGTTGAAGACCAAGAGGTTCACGCGCTTGCGCTCGAGCTTCGCGCGGGCCTGCTCGAGCCCCGCCGCCCCCTCGTCGGCTGCGAAGCCGACGAGCACCTGGCCCGGACGCCGGCGACGGCCGAGCTCGGCCAGGATGTCCTCGGTCGGCTCCAGCATGACCGTCCACGGCTTGCCGTCCTTCTTGCGCTTCGCCGTTTCCGCGTCGGACGGCCTGTAGTCCGCGACGGCAGCGGCCATGACGATGACGTCGGCGCCGTCCCGTGCGAAAGCCTCCCGCGCGAGGTCCGCGGCCGTCGGGGTCATCACGGTCTCTATCCGCGGCGCGACGGGGATGCTCACGTTCGCCGCCAGCAGGGTGACGTGGGCACCGCGACGGGCTGCCTCCTCGGCCACCGCCACGCCCATGCGCCCGCTCGACCGGTTGCCGAGGTAGCGCACCGTGTCGAGGGGCTCCCGCGTGCCGCCGGCCGAGACTACGACGTGACGGCCGTCCAGCGTGCCGGCCGCGCTCAGGATCTCCTGCGCGCGCGCAAAGATCGCCTCGGGCTCGCTCATGCGGCCCAGCCCGAGCTCACCCTCTGCGAGCTCGCCCTCCTCCGGCCCGATGAGCTCGATGTCTCGCCCCATGACGATCTGGGCGTTCGCCTGCGTTGCCGGATGTGCCCACATGCGGGCGTTCATGGCCGGGGCGGCCAGGATCGGCCCGGAGAACGCGAGCGCGAGCTGTGTGAGCACGTTGTCGGCATGGCCGCCGGCGAGCTTCGCGAGCGTGTTGGCCGAGAGCGGCGCGACGACGAGCAGGTCGGCTCCCGTCAGGTGCGGGTAGAGCTCACGCGGCGCCTCCCGCCGTGCCAGGGCCTCGAAGGTGTGCACACCGACAAACCGCTCCGCCTCGGCGGTCAGGATCGGCGTCACCTCGTGGCCCGCCTTCACCAGCAGCCGGCAGAGCTCACAGGCCTTGTAGGCGGCGATGCCACCGGTGACGCCGAGGATGACGCGGGCCACCCCGAGCTCCTTTCAGATGGGGACGCGTCGCCTTGGCGTAATGGTAATCCTGCTGGTAGCCCGGGCTCGAGCACGCCCCGGAGGCGGATCAGGCCCGGCTCTCGGCCTTGATCTTGCCCTGTGCGATCTCCTCGAGGGCGATCGTCAGGTAGTTCTTCGAGCGCGACTCCACGAGCGGCGGCGGGAAGTCGTCGAACGTGCCCTCGCCGAGCTGGTGGTGGTAGTTGTTGATCTGGCGCGCGCGCTTCGCGGCGACGATGACCAGCGCGTAGCGCGAGCTGGGCTCGATATTCGCGACCATGGAATCGATGCGCTGATTGATCATGACTGTCGAGTCTAGCTGGAAGTTCCGCACCTGCCGCCGAGCCCCACTCGGACGGATCCCTCCCGCCTATCTCGCCGAGCGCTGCGGCGCGAGCTCCTCCGCGATCACACCGTCGAGCTCCACGACCGCTCGCTCGACATCGTCGTTGACGACGACATGGTCGAAGCCCGCCTGCTCCTCCACCTGGCGCCGCGCGAGCTCGAGACGCTCGCCGATCTCGCCGGCGCTCTCGGTGGCGCGCTCGCGCAGGCGCCGCTCGAGCTCGGCGAACGACGGGGCGGCGATGAAGATCGACACCGTGTCCGGGCGCTTCGCCTCCACTTCCTTCGCTCCCTGCGTCTCGAGCTCGAGCACGCAGCTCCGGCCGGAGGCGAGGATGCGGTCGACCTCCGAGTTCAGCGTGCCGTAGCGATGGCCGGAGACGTAGACGACGTGCTCGAGAAACTCCCCGTCGCGGGCCCGTCGCTCGAACTCCGCCTCGTCGATGAAGTGGTAATGGCGCCCGTCCTCCTCGCCCGGGCGCTGCGGCCTCGTCGTCGCCGAGACCGCGATCCTGAGATCGGAACGGCGGTGCAACAAGGCCCGGATCAGCGTGCCCTTGCCCGCGCCCGATGGGCCGGTGACGACGAAGAGCCGGCCGCGTCCGGCGGTCTCGTTCGGAGGCGCGGTCGTGTCCGTACCTCCGGGCGGGGCCACGCTCAGTGGCGGAACAGGTCGACGAGCTCCTGCCGCTGGCGCTCGGAGAGTCCCGCGACGGTCTTCGACTGGCTGATGCGGCACTGATTCAGGAAGCGGGCGGCTTTCACGCGCCCGAACTTCGGCACGGCCATCAGCATGTCGAACACCTTCGCGGTGCCCACATAGTCGGGCGGGTCGGCGAGGATCTCCTCGACCCGGACGGTTCCGCTCTTCAGGTCACGCTTCAGTCGAGCCCGGGCCACGCGGATGTCGTTGGCGCGCCGGAGGGCATCCATGCGCTGCTCGAGCGAGCGGGTAGGGGCCTGGGCCTCGGTCTTGGTGGCGGTCATGGCGGCGCATTGTAGCCCACCTCCGCCAGACCGTTCAACAGCACTTTTTCCGTGCTAATCGGCACCTTTTCGTCCCACGCCCGAGGCCGAGTTATCCACATGCCCGAGCGTGCCGGAAGCGCCCTCCCCATCGGCTCTGCCGGCCTTCTCCGAAGGGTTATCCACATCGAGCCGCCCGCCGACTTCCCCGCCCGCGACTGCTAGGCGACGCGCTCCTGGAGGGATAGGGCCCCCTCCTGGCGCGCACGTGCGATCGCCTCGACGGCCGCCTCCGCCCCCGCCATCGTGGTGATGCAGGGGATCCGCGCCGCGAGCGCGGCTTCCCGGATCTGGTAGCCGTCCGAGCGCGCGCCACCGCCCTGCGGCGTGTTGACGACGAGGTCGCAGTGGCCCCGGCGGATGCGATCGACGACCGTCGGACCGTCCCCGGGCTCCCCCACCTTCCGGATGCGCTCGACCGGCAGTCCGGCCGCTGCGAGTGCCCGCGCAGTGCCGGCGGTCGCGCACAGGCTGAAGCCGAGACCGAGGAGACCGCGCCCGAGCTCGGCCGCCCCGTCCTTGTCCGCGTCCCGGACCGAGACGAATGCGCTGCCCGCCGTGGGCAGCGGCCGTCCCGCTGCCCGCTCGGCCTTGCTGAACGCCGTCGCGAAGTCGGCCGCCGTTGCCATCACCTCGCCCGTCGAGCGCATCTCCGGCCCGAGGATCGGGTCCGCCCCGGGGAAGCGGTGGAAGGGGAACACGGCAGCCTTGACGCTCACTGCTCGGGCCGCGCCCTCGGGCGGCAGTCCGAGCGCGGTCAGCGGCTCGCCTGCGGCGAGCCGGCACGCCGCGGCCACGAGATTGACGCCGATCGCCTTGCTCGCGAACGGCACCGTCCGCGAGCCGCGCGGGTTCGCCTCGAGCACGAAGAGGCGTCCTTCGGCGAGCGCCAGCTGGACGTTGAGGAGCCCGACGACGCCGAGCGCCGGCGCCAGGAGCCGGACCGCGTCTCGCACCGCCCCGAGCTCATCAGCCGACAGCGACATCGGCGGGAGAACGCAGGAGGAGTCCCCCGAATGGACGCCTGCCTCCTCGACGTGCTGCATGACGGCGGCGACGTACGTCTCCTCACCGTCGCAGAGCGCGTCGACGTCGATCTCCACGGCGCTCTCGAGGAAACGGTCGACTAGCATCGTCGCGCCCTCGAGGCCGCCGTCGTCCGGCAGGTCGGCCGGGCCGTAGCAGACGCGCATGTTCCTGCCACCGAGGACGTAGGACGGGCGTACGAGCACCGGGTAGCCGATGCGATCGGCGATCGAGATCGCCTCGGCGCGAGTCCTCGCGATTCCCCAGCGGGGAACCGCAAGCCGGAGCCGCTCGCAGAGGGACGCGAAGCGCTCGCGGTCCTCGGCGAGGTCGATGGCGGCGAACGGCGTGCCGAGGATCGGGAATCCGCCCGCCTCGATCGCGCGCGCGAGCTTGAGCGGGGTCTGACCGCCGAACTGGATGACGACGCCTGCCGGGCGCTCCCGCTCGCAGATCTCGAGCACCTCCTCGGCGCCCAGAGGCTCGAAATACAGGCGATCCGAGGTGTCGTAATCCGTCGACACCGTCTCCGGGTTGCAGTTGACCATCACGGTCTCGTAGCCGAGCACGCGGAATGCCGATGCAGCGTGGACGCAGCAGTAGTCGAACTCGATGCCCTGACCGATCCGGTTCGGGCCCGACCCGAGGATCACGACCGATCGGCCCGGCTGCGGAGGATCCTCATCCGACTCGCCCCAGGTCGAGTAGAGGTAGTTCGAGTGCGCGGCGACCTCGGCCGCACACGAGTCGACGCGGCGGTACGCGGGCCGAACGCCCCTCGCCCAGCGAGCGAGCCTGGCGTGCTCCTCGGCGCCGCCGACTGCGGCGGCGATCTCCGCATCTGACCAGCCTTCGCTCTTGAGCCCGACCCAGTCCTCGGCGGTGAGCTCCTCCACGCGAGCCGTCGTACCCAGCGAGCGGCGCGCCCTGGTGATCTGCTCCTTGAACCATGGATGCACGCCGGACGGGATCTCGTCGAGCGATGCCCACGGAGTGGCTGTCGCTCGAGAAAGGTCGAGCTCCCGGGAGCGCATCGCCTTCAGGAACGCCTCCGTGAACGTGCGCCCGATGCCCATCGCCTCGCCGACCGACTTCATTTGCGTCCCGAGCTCGCCGTCGGCTCCCGGGAACTTCTCGAACGCGAAGCGGGGGAACTTGACGACCACGTAGTCGAGCGTCGGCTCGAAGCTCGCCGGGGTCGTCCGCGTCAGGTCGTTCGGGATCTCGTCGAGCGTGTAGCCGACCGCGAGTTTGGCCGCCACCTTCGCGATCGGATAGCCGGTTGCCTTCGAGGCGAGCGCCGAGGAGCGCGAGACGCGGGGGTTCATCTCGATCACGCACACCTCGCCCGTCTCGCGGTTGCGGGCGAACTGGATGTTCGAGCCGCCGGTCTCCACGCCCACGGCCCGGATGACGCGGGCGGCCGCGTCGCGCAGCTCCTGGTAGGCCTCGTCGGACAGCGTCATCTGGGGCGCGACCGTGACCGAGTCTCCGGTGTGCACGCCCATCGGGTCGAGGTTCTCGATCGAGCAGACGACGACCACGTTGTCGTTCCTGTCGCGCATGACCTCGAGCTCGAACTCGTCCCAGCCGCGCACGGACTCCTCGACCAGCACCTGGTTGATCGGGCTTTCCCTGATCCCGTGCTCGACCTGACGGTGGAGCGCGGGCTCGCTGTCCACGAAGCCACCGCCGTGACCGCCGAGCGTGAACGCGGGCCGGACGACGGCGGGGAGCCCGACGCCGCGCAGGTCGTCGAGCGAGGTCACGATGCGGCTGGTCGGGACCCGCAGGCCGACCGACTCGACGGTCTGACGGAAGAGCTCGCGATCCTCGGCCCTGCGAATCGTGTCGAGGCCGGCGCCGATCAGCTCGATCCCCAGGTCGTCGAGCACCCCCTCCTCGGCGAGCTGCGTCGAGAGGTTGAGCGCCGTCTGGCCACCCAGGGTGGGCAGCAGCGCATCCGGACGCTCGCGGGCGAGCACGGCCGCGACGCCGTCGACGTCGAGCGGCTCGAGGTACGTGCGATCGGCGAAGCCGGGGTCGGTCATGATCGTGGCGGGATTCGAGTTGACGACGACGGTGCGGTAGCCCTCGGCGCGGAGCACCTTCAGGGCCTGGCTGCCGGCATAGTCGAACTCGCAGGCCTGCCCGATCACGATGGGCCCGGAGCCGATGAGACAGATCGACTCGAGGTCAGGCCGCCTTGGCACGGCTTCCTCCTCGGATCTCGGCCACCCACGTGTCGATGAGCGGCCATGCGTCGTGGGGCCCCGGCCCGGCCTCGGGATGGAACTGCACCGAGCAAGCACGTTCGGAGGACAGCGAGAGACCCTCGACGGTCTCGTCGTACAGCGAGCGGTGCGTCACCTCCGGGCCGTCGCCGTCGACGGCGAAGCCGTGGTTCTGGGAAGTGACGAGCACGCGGTCGGCCCAGATGTCGAGCACAGGGTGGTTCGCGCCGCGATGGCCGAAGGGCAGCTTGTACGTCTCGTAGCCGAGCGCGATCCCGAGCAGCTGGTGGCCCAGGCAGATGCCGAGAATCGGCACGCGTCCCAGCAGGTCGCGCACCACGCCGGCCTCTGTTGGAAGCGCCGCCGGATCGCCCGGGCCGTTCGAGAGCACGACGCCGTGCACACCCTGCTCGAGCACGCGCTCCGCCTCGACGTCGTGCGGGAAGACGGTGACCGCCGCGCCGGCCGCGACGAGCCTTCGCACGATCGACCGCTTGCAGCCGTAATCGACGACACCGACGTGGACGTCGCCGGCGCCGACGCGGACCTCCTCCCGCGTGGAGACGGCCGCCACCAGCGCCCTGCCCTCCATCGCGGGCTGGGCGAGAACCTCCGCCAGGAGCTCCACAGAGTCACCGGGGCCGGACGCCACCGCGGCCCGCATCGCACCGACGGAACGGAGCCGCATGACGAGGCTGCGCGTGTCGATGCCCTCGAGAGCCACAACACCGCGCCCCTCGAGCCAGCGGCACCACTCCTCGCCTCCCGCCTGGCGCATGAGAATGGCGCGCGCCGCAACGTGTGGCGACTCGTCCCTGTCCTCCGCGACGCCGTAGTTGCCGACCATCGGCGCCGTGAAGCAGACGAGCTGCTCCACGAAGCTCGGATCGGTCGCGATCTCCTGGTAGCCGGTCATCCCCGTCGTGAACACGGCCTCGCCGAACGCGATCCCCGGGGCTCCGACCGATCGACCCGGGTAGACGGAGCCGTCCTCCAGCACGAGGAAGCCCCGGGCGGGTCGGGGACCCGCCCTTACGGTCGAGGGATACCCGACGGGCCCGCCCTCGGGCGCCCAACCATCCTCCCGTAGGGGCCGGTCCCCGACCGGCCCGCCCTCGGGTGTCGCCGTCATCGGCGGTGGACTATCTTGCCGTTTGCGACCGTGAGCTCGACCGTGCCGGTCAGCGTCTGGCCAAGCAGCCACGAGTTGGCCGACCGCGACCGGAAGCTGCCCTCCTCGACGCGCCACGACCGCTCGAGGTCGAGCAGCACGAGGTTCGCGGTCGCGCCGACCGCGACGCGCGGGCGCTCGAGGCCGAAGGCCCCCGCCGGGCCGGCGCTCAGCCGCTCGAGCACGGTCTCGAGCGGAACGAGGCCGGGGCGGACGAGGTTCGTGTTGAGAGCAGCGAAGGCGGTCTCGAGGCCGGTGACCCCGAAGGGCGCCTCCTCGAACGGCACGTCCTTCTCGTGCCGTGCGTGGGGAGCATGGTCTGTCGCGATAGCGCCGATCGTGCCGTCGCGGAGCGCCTCGATCAGGGCACGCCTGTCCTCCTCGGCACGTAGCGGCGGGTTCATCTTCACGTTCGGATCGAGCGAGCGCACGGCCTCGTCTGTCAGGCAGAGGTGGTGCGGCGTCACCTCTCCGGTGGCCTCCACACCCGCTGCGCGCGCCCGCCGCAGCTCGTCGACCGACTCGCGCGCAGACACGTGCAGCAGATGGAGGGGACGACGCTCGTACCCGGCCAGCGCAAGGTCCCGGGCCACCATCGTCGACTCCGCGACGGAGGGCCAGCCACCGAGGCCGAGCTCGGCCGACACGAGCCCCTCGTGCACGTGCCCGCCGCGGGAGAGCGTCGGATCCTCCTCGTGCAGCGCGATCGGCGGGCCGGCGACCGCCCCGTACTGAAGCGCCCGGCGCATGAGCGCTGCCGACACGACCGGTCTGCCGTCGTCCGTGAAGCCCGCGGCGCCGCGCTCGGTCAGCTCGACCATCTCGGTGAGCTCCCCCCCGTCCTGGCCCTTCGTGATCGCCGCGTAGAAGCCGACGGGCACCCGTGCGTCCACCCTCGCTTGCTCGATCAGCGCCCCGAGGACGGCAGCCGAGTCGACGACGGGCTCGGTGTTCGGCATCGCCAGGATCGCGCAGAACCCGCCGGCGGCGGCGGCCTCGGTACCCGAGGCGATGTCCTCCTCGTCCTCGCGGCCGGGCGTCCGCAGATGCACGTGGGGATCGACGAAGGCGGGCGCCAGCACGAGGCTCGATCGACTCGAGCCGGTCGGCTCGAGTCGACTCACGATCCCGTCCTCCACGGTCACCTTGAGGCATGCGTCGATGCCCTCGACCGGATCGATCACCCTTGCCCCGTCGATCACGAGGTCGTCGACCCGCCCGTTGCCTCCGAACAGCACGCGACGCACCTACGCCACCTCCCTTCGGGCTCCGGCCGGCTCGGGCTCCGGCACGGATCGCAGCTGCGCCGCCTTGACCTCGGCTGGGCCGTGCGTCAGGAGGTCGTAGAGCACCGCCATGCGCGTCACGAGCCCGGAGCGGACCTGCCGCTGGATGAGGGACTCGGCCGCGTCGGCGGCGGCGGCGTCGATCTCCACACCGCGGTTCATGGGCCCCGGATGCATGACCCGCTGGCCCGGGCGCAGCCGTGCGGCCGTAACGCCCCAGCGGGCGCTGTACTCGCGGAGGCTCGGCACGTAGTTCGCGCCCTCGAGCATGCGCTCGCTCTGCATCCGCAGGACGTAGACGACGTCCGCGTCGCGAATCGCGTCGATCGAGTAGGACACCTCGCAGCCGAGCGCTTCGATACCACGCGGGATCAGCGTCGGCGGCCCGACCACCGTCACCTTCGCGCCGAGAAGGACAAGCGCCTGGATGCCCGAGCGGGCCACGCGCGAGTGGAGCACGTCGCCGACGATGGCGACGTGGAGGCCGGCGATCCCTCCGAACTCCTCTCCGATCGTGAACACGTCGAGGAGGGCCTGGGTGGGGTGCTGGTGCTTGCCGTCGCCGGCGTTGACGACGTGAACGTCGATCGTGCGCGCGACGAGCTCGGGCGAGCCGATCCCGGGGTGGCGGATCACGACGACGTCGGGGTCGTAGGCGGCGATCGTGAGAGCCGTGTCCTTCAGGGACTCGCCCTTGTCCACGGCCGAGCCGGACGCGCGGATCGTCATCACGTCCGCCGAGAGCCGCTTGGCGGCGAGCTCGAAGCTCGACGACGTCCGCGTCGAGGACTCGTAGAAGAGGTTGACGACGGTGCGGCCCCGCAGCGTCGGCAGCTTCTTCACGTCGCGCTCGAGCGAGCGTGCGAACGCGCGCGCGAGGGCAAGCAGACGCTCGACATCCTCGCGGGTGAGGTCGGCGATCGAGATGAGATGCCGGCGCGGCGGCCTGCCCGGCGGCAGCAGCTCGTCGCGAAGAAACGGCCGGATGTCGGTCATTGCATACCCCCGGGGATGAGGAGGACACGGTCGGTCTCGTCGATCTCGACGAGCTGCACCTGGATGCGCTCGTTGCGAGCAGTGGGCAGGTTCTTGCCGACGTAGTCGGGCCGGATGGGAAGCTCGCGGTGCCCGCGATCGACGAGCACGGCGAGCTGGACTCGCGCCGGACGCCCGTAAGAGAACAGCGCCTCGATGCCGGCCCGGATCGTTCGTCCCGTGTAGAGGACGTCGTCGACGAGCACGCAGGTCATCCCCTCGAGAGGGAAGTCGAGGCGCGTCGCCTTCACCACCGGCTGCGGCGCGAGCGGGGCAGATCGGCCGCGCACCGACACGTCGTCGCGGTGAAATGTGATGTCGATCGTGCCGAGCGCGACCTCGATGCCGGCGAACTCGTCGATCAGGCGCCGCAGACGCTGGGCGAGCGAAACGCCGCGTGTATGGATACCTACGAGCGCGACTCTGTCGAGATCGGTATTGCGCTCGACGATCTCGTGAGCGATGCGGATCAGAGTGCGCCTGAGCGCCTCGCCGTCGAGCAGCAGTTTCCCGGTAGGCTCCGGGGCAGCCACGATCGCCTCCTTTCCGGCCTCACAGGACCGGGTTAAAGGTGCAGTGGCAGTCTATCGGGCTCGATCGGACGGAGGGCCCGAGCGGGCTACTGCTGCGAGAGGCCGATCTGGTGGACCCAGAAGCTCCACCAGGCGAACAGCTCCGCGTGGTTGGAGCCGTTGAGGCGCGCCATGCCAAGCGTGTCCAGGTGGGTCGGCTGACCGAGCTTCTCGTGTGTCCACACGATCACGACCCCGTCGTCGTCGAAGTAGCACATTCGGCGACCGCCGGGCCTGTCTTCGCCGTGCAGCCACTCTCCCTCGCCCGTCCAGCGCGTCGCGTTGCACCGTCCGAAATCGCTGTCGAGGTCCTGCTCCGACCTGATCGAGTCGTAGGCCGCTGCAAGCGAGGCGGCGTCCGGGTAGAGAGACAGCTCGACGCTGTCGAAGCGACGCGACTCGCCCTCCGGAGGCACGCAGACGGCGGTCTCGGTGGCGCCCTCCCGCGGCGTGGGCTGGACGGTGCAGTCCTGCCAGATCTCGGGTGCGGTCACAGGCTCGAGCCCGTCCGCGAGCACCGCCTCCTCGCCCGACGCGGTCGTCGCCGGCGGCTCGGTCGCCGGCGGCTCCGTGGCCGGCGGCTCCGTGGCCGGCGGCTCGGTCGCCGGCGGCTCTGCTGCCGGCTGCTGTGGCGCAGCGGGCGGGGAACTGGAGCCCGACGAGCCCGAGTCTCGCGTGACGGCGAAGACGACGGCGGCCGCGATCGCGGCGGCGACGAGCGCCGCGGCAATTGCGACCCAGGCCGGGAAGCGCCGCCGTGGCTGCGCCGGCGCGGCCTCCTGAGGAGGCGGCGGCGGCCCGCCCGGCTGAGAGACGGCGGCCGGCGGCACGACCGATTGCTGGTCGGCGAACGCGGTTGGCGGTGCGCCACCCGCGGCCGCGGCCCCGGCGGCGGCCCCCGTGGTGGCGATCGCTGCGTCGGACACGTGCGCGGTCGGAGCCGCGGTCGGGCGCTGAAGGGCCGCAGAGCGGGCAGCCGCCATCAGCTCGCCACAGCTCGGGTAGCGCTCGTCACGGTCTTTCGCCATCGCGCGCGCGACGACGGCGTTGAGGCCGGTGGGAAGATCGGCACGAGCGGCCGTCACGTGCGGCGGGGCCTCGGTGAGGTGCGCGTGCATGACCGCCACCTCACCCTCGCGCGCGAACGGCATCCGGCCGGTGAGACATTCGTAGAGCACACACCCGAGCGCGTAGACGTCGGTTCGCTTGTCGACGCCCTGGCCCTCGATCTGCTCCGGAGCCGCGTAGTCGACGGTGCCGACGAAGATTCCCGTGCGCGTCAGGCCACGCGAGGCCGTCGTCTGCTTGACGATGCCGAAGTCCGAGAGGAAGACGTTGTCGGCGGGCTGCTCGACGAGGATGTTCGCCGGCTTGACGTCGCGGTGCACGAGATCGCGGGCGTGCGCGGCGTCGAGCGCGGCGGCCGCCTGCTCGAGAAGGTAGAGCGTGCGGCCGACGCCCAGCGCGCCCTCCCCTTCCAGCATCGACTTGAGGTCGGAGCCCCTCACGTAGCGCATGGCGATGTACAGAACTCCTTCGGCCTCGCCCGCGTCGTAGACCGGGATGATGTTCGGGTGGTCCATCTCGGCTGCCCGCCGCGACTCGCGCTCGAAGCGCTCGCGGAAATCGGCGTCCTGGCTCAGGGCCGGGGCGAGGAGCTTCAAAGCGACTTTGCGACCGAGGCGGAGGTGCTCGGCGAGATACACCACGCTCATGCCGCCGCGCCCGAGCAGCGCCTCGAGCCGGTAGCCGGCGATGGTCGATCCGATCCGGGTGCTCGTGCTCATTCGTTCGTTATCTGTGGGATCGTACTCCAGGGGGTGCCCGGTGGACAACGCTGGTGCGTCGCGGGCGCAGGCCGCCGAGGCCGTGCTACTGCTTAGGGCGTGAGCGACGGGTCTCTGAACCCAGGTGCCCGCGTGGGGCCCTACGTGCTGCGGGAACTGCTCGGCGAGGGCGCGATGGGCATCGTCTTTCGAGCCGAGCACACGCGGCTCGGCCGCACGGTCGCGCTCAAGATCCTCCGCGAGACGTTGTCCGAGAGTGACCTGTACCGAAGGCGCTTTCTCCGGGAGGCCAGGGTGGCCGCCGAGGTCGAGCACGAGAATCTCGTACCCATCATCGAGGCAGGCGAGATCGAGGGCCGTCACTACCTCGCGTCTCGCTACATCGCCGGCCGAGCCCTGTCCGAGCGCATCGACTCGGAGGGCCCGCTCCCTGTCGAGGACATCCTGAGGCTCACGGGCGAGCTCGCGGCCGGCCTCGACGCCCTTCACCAGCGCCATGTCGTGCACCGGGACGTGAAGCCCTCGAACGTCATGCTCGACGAGGCGGGGCACGCGCTCCTCACCGACTTCGGGCTCGCGAAGGGACCGGCCTACACGGTGTTGACGAAGCCGGGGCACGTCGTCGGCACGGTCGACTACCTCGCACCCGAGATCGTGCGCGGCGAGGCGGCTACCCCGGCGAGCGATCTCTACGCGCTCGGGTGCGTGGTGTTTGCCTGCGTCGCGGGCAGCCCGCCGTTCGCGGCCGCAAGCCCGTTCGAGGTGACCGTTGCGCACCTCGGTACCGAGCCGCCGGATCCCGGCGCGGCGCGCGACGACGTTCCACCCGGTCTTTCCACCGCCGTGCTGGAAGCGCTCGCCAAGGATCCCGTCGAGCGTCCCAAGTCGGCTCGAGCGTACGCGCTCGGGCTCTGGCTGGCAGCCCGGCCCGCGTAGACCGAGTGGGACGCGGGCCGGATGAGATCCGGCCCTACACGGCCGGGCCGGATGAGATCCGGCCCCTACACGGGCGGGCCCGATGAGATCCGGCCCCTACTACGACACGCGTGATCCCCAGGCGGATCACACGGGCCGGATGAGATCCGGCCCCTACTCGGCGAGCGACCAGGTGAAACGGGTCAGGCTCGCCCCCGGCGCAAGGCCGCCAGGCCGAAGACCGCGGTGCACGAGGAGAACGCGGGCGGGCGAGCGGGCAGCAAGCTCTGCGCGGTCCGCGCCGACTGCGCCGGTGCGGTCCTTGGGCAGACCGGCGACGATCAGCCGGGCGCCCGCCGAGGCGAGGAGCATGGCCTCCGCGCCGGGCGCCGACAACATCGGCTCGGTGGCGACGCCCGCAAGCTGCTGCACCGAGAGGGCCGCGTGGGCCAGCAGTCGGCTCGCATCCCGGCCGCCGTCTGCGGCCTCGGTGCCGAGGAGCCTCAGCGACACACCGTGCGCACTTGCGAGCCAGGCGCCGAGCTCGAGCGCGGCCCAGTCGTGGGCCGCCCCGCCGAACGGCACTGCCACGGGCCCTTCAGCTGCCTCCAAGGGACCGGATACCACGAGCGCGACGTCGCAAGGTGCGCTGCCGAGCAGCGTCTCGACGCCGGCCGGTAGCGCCTGTGCGAGGTCGGCCGGGTCGACGGCGGCCAATAGAAGGTCGACGTCCTGCTCCGCCGCCAGGCGTATGACATCAACCGCAGGATCGCTCGACGTGAACGCGGCGGCCCGTGCCGGGACTCCGCGAACGGCCAGCTCCTCCCGCTGCTCGCCCGCGCGCACCGAGGCTGTGGCCAGCTCCGCCGGATCGAGAACCGGGCGCGCGAGGATGAGCTCGTGCGGGGAGGCCGAGCGCGCGAGCGGCTCCGCGAGCCCGACGAGCAGCTCGAGCCCTGCGTCGCTCTCGCCCGCGAGCAGGATCGAGCGCTCCGGCCTCGCGGGCGGCCGGGGCTCGCCTGCCGACGGCCGTGCCGCGAGATCGAGGGCGGGATCCTGCTGGAGAATCGCCCGCTCGAGACGCTGCAGCGCCGGGCTGGGATCGATGCCGAGCTCCTCCACCAGCGTACGCCGCGCGTCCTGAAACGCCTCGAGCGACTCCGCCTGCCGCCCGGCGCGATACAGCGCCAGCATCAGTTGGGCGCGGAGCCGCTCGCGGAGCGGATGCGCCTGGACGAGCGCCTCGAGCTCGGCCGCCAACGCCGCGTGCCGGCCGCAGGCGAGATCGGCCTCGATCCTCTCCTCGAGCGCCGACAGGCGCAGCTCCTCGAGCCGCCCGATCGCCGTCTGGGCGAACGGCTCATAGGAGAAGTCGGCGAGCGGGGGCCCGTACCAGAGGCCGAGCGCCTCGCGGAGAGTCACAGCCGCCGGCTCGGCCTGACCGTCCGCGAGCCGGTTGCGGCCCTCGTCGAGCAGCCGTTCGAAACGGGCGAGATCGAGCTCGTCCGGGCCCACGTCGATCGCGTACCCGGGCGCAACCGTGCGAAGCCGCGCCGAGCCGACCGCCTTGCGCAGATTCGAGACATAGACCTGGATCGAATGGCTCGCCGTGGCGGGCGGCTCGTCGCCCCAGAGCAGGTCGACGAGCCTGTCCGACGAGACGACCGCGTTCGCGTCGAGCAGCAGCACCGCGAGGAGGGCGCGCTGCTTCGCCCCTCCCAGCTTCACAGCCTGTTCGCCGTCGAGCACCTCGAGCGGCCCGAGAACCCGGAAGTCCATCCGATTCGGCGCGACGGTACCACGCGAGCCGGGCGGGCAGCGGCCGCCGAGCCGGGGTCAGCCGGGCGGCGGCATCTCGGCAACGAGGATCGACCACTCAAGACCGTAGGCCGTCTCGTCCTCGAGCTCGCGCTCGGCAAGTGCCAGTCCCTCCCGGTATTCCTGCTCCGGGATGAGGGAGAGGGTGGAGATGTAGCGCCCGCGGAGCCGCACGAGCGCCTCGTCGCGCGCGATGCGGGCCTCCTGCGAGAGCTCCCGCGTACGAACGGTGAGGAAGCCGGCCTCGTCGAGCTCGGCCGCCAGCGTCGCAGGATCGGCGAAGCGCTCGAGGTCGATCGCCTTGAGGGACGGGAAGAAGCGTGCGAGCCAGATCCGATCGAAGTGTTCCGGCCGGAACGTCGCGATGACGGCTCGCCCTCCCGGCCGAAGGACTCGCGCGAGCTCCGGGAACGCCGCCGCGCGGTCGACGAGGTGCACGGCGAGACGGAGCACTACCCGGTCGAACCAGCCGTCCTTGAACGGCAATGCCTCGGCCCGCCCGAGCTTGAAGCCGACTCGCCGTCCGGTACCGGCGCGTGCCTCGGCGAGCATCTCGGGCGAGGAGTCGACTCCCCACAGCCTCGCCCCGCGCTCGGCCAGCGCGTAGGCAAGCCGCCCGGTTCCGCACCCGACGTCGAGAACGCGCCGGCCGAGCAGATCTCCTTCCTCCCAGATCGCGTCTAGCACCCCGTGCCAACCTTCGTCGGCGGGGCGCAGCCGATCGTAGCGAGACGCTAACGGGCCGAAGTCCGTGGCCGCTGCTACCGGTCGTCGACGAGCTCGTCGGGCTCCGAGAGCGCCTCGAGCGCGTTCTGGGCGGCTTCGAGCTCCGCCTCCGGCACGAGCACCCGGGTCGGAAGGTCCTCGGTCCCGCTCGGATGGTGGTCGACCGCCTCGTGGACCTCGCAGGGGATGCCAGCCGCGTGGAGCATGGTCTGGATCTCCTCGGCCTCGGTCACGTCACCCGCGACCGCCACCTGCACCATCCTCGTCATTGCTCTCCCTCGACGCTCACGACCGCGACCCGCTCCATCTCTCCACCCTCCGTGGCTCGTCCGAGGGCTCCTCCCTTCACGAGCTGCGGGCCGCCTCGCTCGGCGAAGCGGACTTCGATGATATCGAAGTCCCTCGGAACGACGACGTGCGTCTCGCCCCCTGCGTCCTCGACCGCCTGTCGCGCCTCTCGCAGGATCTCCCCTCCGAAGTAGCGGTTCGAGAGGTGCGTCAGGGCGAGCAGGCGAACGCCGGCCACGCGCGCGAGCTCGGCAGCGTCGACCGCGCTGGTGTGCCCGGTCTCCTGGGCTCGGTCACGCTCATCGACACCGAAGGTCGCCTCGTGAACGAGCAGGTCCGCCTCGTTGGCTGCTTCGAGCACCGAACGGGCAGGCCTCGTATCGCCCGAGACGACCATCTTCCGGCTCGGCCGCGGTGGCCCGAGCACCTGGTGTGGCGCCACGGTCGAGCCGGCGACATCGACGGGCTCTCCCGCCTGGAGTCGCCCCCAAAGGGGCCCCTCGGGAACGCCGAGCGCGCGCGCCGCGTCCACGTCGAAGCGGCCGGGCCTCGGGTCCTCCACGAGCGCGTAGCCGACGCCGGTGACGCCGTGGTCGACCGCGAACGCCTCGATCCGGTAGTCGTCGCGATCCAGCGAGTCGCCAGGCCGCACCTCCACGAGCTCGAGCGGGAACGTGAGCCGCCCGAAGATACGGCGCAGGCTCTCCATCAGCTCGCGCAAGCCCGGCGGGCCGTAGATCGTCAGCGGGAGCTCGCGGCCCCGCAAGGCGAACGTCTTCAGCATGCCGGGTAGACCGAGGTAGTGGTCGGCGTGGTAGTGCGTGAGCAGCACCTCGCGCAGCTCGACGAGGCCGATTCCGGAGCGCAGGAGCTGCCGCTGGGTGCCTTCGCCGCAATCGAGGAGAAATCGCTCGCCGCCGCGCCGCAGCATCAGGCTCGTCGGAGCCCGGCGCGCTGTCGGCACCGACCCCGCGGTGCCGAGAAAGGCGACCTCGAGATCCACCCGGACGATTGTAGGGGTGTCTAGATGTCGCCCTGGAATGTGTTGCAGACGTCTGGATTGGCCGCGCCGTGGCCCGTGGTGAACCACTGCTGGCGCTGGGCCGAGGATCCGTGCGTCCAGCTCTCGGGCGTCACCCTGCCCTGGTAACGCTCCTGGATACGGTCGTCGCCGACCGCGGCCGCAGCGTCCAAGCCCTGGGCGATGTCGGCGGGCGTCAGCTCCTCGATGACGCCGCCGGCCTCCGCATTCCCCGCCCAGACGCCCGAGTAGCAGTCGGCCTGCAGCTCGCTGCGAACGGCGAGACTCTCCGGCCCTTCGCGATCCCCTCCGATCTGGTCGAGCACGCCGAGCAGGTTCTGGACGTGGTGCCCGTACTCGTGCGCGATCACGTACGCCTCGGCGAAGGGACCGCCCTGGGCGCCGAAGTTCTCCTGGAGCTGAGAGAAGAAGCCGAGGTCGATGTACACCATACGGTCTCCAGGGCAGTAGAACGGGCCGACGGCCGAGGAGGCGACCCCGCACGCGGTCTCCACCTCGCCGTCGAAGAAGACGGTCTGCGCCGGCTCGTAGCGAAGGCCCGAGCGCTCGAACTCCGCGTCCCAGTAGTTCTGGACGCTGTTGACCACGCCCACGATGCGGCAGTCGGCCTCGGTGTTCGCGTCGACACCCGTCACGCATTCCTCCCTGAGCTCCTGGTTCGGGGCGGCGCCGACCGACTGATCCTCGAGCGCCGAGAGACCGCCGCCGCCGCCGGCCAGCACGACGACGAGCGCGACGATCAGGCCGATCAGGCCTCCCCCGCCGATCGCCGTCTTCCCCCCTCCCGGCAGCCGCCGGGCCCCACGCAAATCTCGCACCTGCGAGGTATCGAGCCGCGCCTTGTTCCTGAATCGCATCGACCTGCTCCCGTGACTAGCTGAGCTGAACGAGCTCCGGGACGCCGTCCCGGACGATGGCCATGGTGTGCGACGGCGCGCGGCGTCGCTCGGTCGGGCTGCCGGGGTTGAGGATCCACACGCCGGAGGAACGCGAGAGCTCGGGCACGTGGCTGTGGCCGTAGACGACGAGATCGCAGCCCGGGAAGGCTGCGCGCAGCCGCTCGGCGCGCCCGGCGGCGGGACCGGCGTCGTGAACCACGCCGATCGTCAGCCCCTCCGCCGCCACGACGGTCCGCTCTGGTAGCCGGTGTCGTACCTCATGGTCGTCCATGTTCCCCCGGACCGCCTCGACCGAACCCAGCGCCTCCAGCTCGCTCAGCACGGAGCCGGCCGTGAAGTCGCCTGCGTGCACGACGAGACTGGCCTCCGCGAGGAGCTCGAGACACGGCACGGGCAGCGTGCGGTTTCCGCGGGGCAGGTGCGTGTCGGCGACGACCGCGATCACGCCGCTTCCAGGAAGCGTCCCGCTTTCCACACCAGCTCGCCGTCGGCATAGACCTCGCCCTCGGCGCGCAGGTCGCAGATCATGTCCCAGTGGAGGCCCGATCTGTTCTTCCCTCCGGTGATCTGGAATCCGGAGCCCAGGGCGAAGTGCATCGTTCCGCCGATCTTCTCGTCGAACAGGATGTTGCGGGTGAAGCGATCGATCTCGTAGTTGAGCCCGAACGCGACCTCGCCGAGCACCCGCGCGCCCTCCATCGCGAGCAGCGCCTCGAGGTAGTCGCCTCCCCTTGCCGCGTCCGCCTGGGTCACCTCGCCCCCTTCGAAGCGCAGCCGGACGTCTTCCACCTCTCGACCCTCGTAGATCGCCGGGAACTGGAAGCGGATCTCTCCTCGCGTCTCCGTCTCGACCGGGCTCGTGAAGATCTCGCCGTCCGGCATGTTGAGGTGTCCGTCGGCAGCAACCCAGGGCCGACCGGCCACGCCGAGGGTGAGGTCGGTGTCGGGCCCGACGACGCGGAGCTCGCGCACGGCCTCGAACGAGCGCGCGACAGCCTCGAGGCCGGCCGCCGTCGCCTGCCAGTGCGCGGCGGCGTCCTCGCCGTCCTCGCAGTGGCAGGCGCGGTAGACGAACCGCTCGTACTCGCCGAGGGACATGCCGGCGTCCTGGGCATGGGCGTTCGTCGGAAACAGGGTTCCCACCCAGCGCAGCTCGCCCGCCTCGATGCGGGCGAACCGGCGCTCGCGAAGCTCGCGCCGCGTGGCAAGTTGGCGGCCCCGCCGCGCCGGATCGACCCCGCTGAGCGCGCGGGTGTTCACGTCTCCCCAGATCGTGACGAGCGCGTCCACGAGATCGATCTCGTTTCGCTCGAGCGGCGACACCCACTCGACCTGCTCGTCGGAGCCCTCCTCGAGGAGGATCTCGGCAAGCCCGTCGACGGCGATGTGCGGATAGGCGTGCGCACCGCGCTTGAGCACGGAGCGGTAGAGGGCGACCACGAGCGGGAAGGCGACAGCGCCGCCGTCGAGCCTGACCATGTCGCCGGAGCGCACGCCCAGCGAGTACCCCGTGATGAGGTCTGCCAGCCGCTGGATGCGCACGTCCTCCATCCGTCCGGCCCTACCCGCGAACGGCGGCCGGCACTCGCGCGAGCACCGCGTCGACCAGCCGACCCGCACCGAACCGCACCGGGTCGTCGGCGACGAGGCCCGTCTCCCGCTCGGCTTCCTGCACCGCCTGCCGGGCAGCCTCGTCGTCGAGGTTCATCGTGTTCAGGGCCACACAAGCGACGGTAGCTGGCCGCACGGGCAGCGCGACGCGCTCAGCCAGCTCCACGAGCTCCGCGAGCGGCGGGATCGGATGCTCTGGCAGCTCCTCGATATGCGTGTCGCCCGCCTTGTGACACAGGACGAGGACGTGCGGCAACGCGCCGTGGTAGAGGCCGAGCGTCACCGCCGAGTAGTACGGGTGGATGAGCGATCCCTGACCCTCCACCCAGAGAAGGTCACCCATCGCGGCACCGTCCACGACGAGCCGCTCGGCCGCCCCCGCGACGAAGTCGGCGACCACGGCGTCGACCGCGATTCCCCATCCGGCGATCGCGATCCCGGTCTGGCCTGTCGGGACGAAGACCGACTCGAGGCCGCGGCGCTTCGCCTCGAGGTGCAGCTCGAGCGCCATCGTCTTCTTCCCGATCGCGCAGTCCGAGCCGACCGTATGGACGACGGTGGCGCTGTGCCTCAGGTTCTCGCCCGTCGGCACGGACAGGCCCTCGGGCGGGCGCCGGAGGTCCCGGAGCTCGACCGAGTGGCGCCTGGCGTGCTCGACGAGCTCGGGATCGTCTGCGAGAAACGTGTGCATGCCGGCTTCCAGATCGAGGCCGTTCGAGATGCAGGACTTGAAGAGCTCACGCCACACCGCCGGAAGCGTGCCGCCGGTCGGCGCGACCCCTACGAGCGCCGTCGTCGGCGCATAACAGAGCGCGTCGGCGACACGCCCCACGATCGGGATGCCCTCGAACGTCTCCCCGGCCCGGGTCGAGTCGAGCACGGCGACGGTCGGATGGGGCGCGTAGCGGACGAACCCGCGCATCGTCTTGCCGTGATGGGCATCGGCGGAATGGCCTTCCGCGAGTACCAGGTATCGCCTCACATCGCACCCCTGGTCGGAGTCCGAGGGATCATGCCCAGCCCGGGACGCTCCGAGGGCAGCTGGACGCCGTCGACCAGCTCCACGCCCTGCCAGGGATCTTCGGCCAGGAGCAGGTTCCCGTCGAGATCGACGTGGTCGCAGAGGCTCGCGACGGCGCAGGCCGGAGCGATCGCCAGGCCCGACTCGACCATGCACCCGACCATGACGCCCAGGTCGAGGGCACGGGCGGCATGGACCATCCGGATGGCCTCGCGCAACCCCCCGCTCTTGGCGAGCTTGATGTTGATCCCGTGGGAGCGCTCCGCACAGCCCGCGACGTCTGCCAGCGTGTGGCAGTCCTCGTCGACGTAGATGGGAAGGGACGATCGGCGCTTCAGCTCCGGGCCGGCGGGATCACCGGCCGGCAGCGGCTGCTCCACGTAGTCGACGCCGATCGCAGACAGCTGCGGGATCGCGTCCAAGGCCTCGTCGAGCGTCCAGTACTCGTTGACGTCGACCTGGAGCGGCAGTGTGGTCGCGCCCCGGACGGCTCGCACGCGATCGACGTCGAGAGCGTCGCGACCCCCCAGCTTCAGCTTGAGGCGCCGGAAGCGACCCCCGGCGCTCGCCTGCTCGGCACGCCGAGCCATGTCGTCCGGGTCGCCGAGCCCGATCGTGAACGACGTCGCCGGACCCTCCCGACGGAGGCCGAGCACGCGCCAGAACGGCTGACCGCAGAGCTTGCCGCAGAGATCGTGCAGCGCCGCGTCGATGGCCGCCTTCGCCGCCATCTCGCCGGGCACCTCCGCGAGACGGGCTTCGATCTCCTCGAATGCGAACGGATCCTCGCCGAGCAGCTCGCCGGCACCGTCGAGGAAGCTCGCCGCCGACGCGACGCTCTCGCCGTAGTGATCCTGGGGAGTCGCCTCGCCGAAACCCGAGACGCTACCCGCCGAGAGCTCGATCCAGACGACCTCGACCTCGACGTCGGTCGATCGCGAGATCCGGAACGGTGACTCGAGCGGCAGCGTGACCGTCTGGTACGCGAGTTGCACGACCGAAGGGTACGTGGTCGGGTCTTGCTTTTTGTGAGGTAGGCTCTACTCTTCAAGAGACGCTATTGCGTCGAGTCTGCGGCCAAGACCTGGGGAAAGGGAACCATGCGTGTTCTGAAAGCGCCCGTCGGGCGACCTGTCCGTTTTCGCAAGCTGGCGTTGCTTGCTGCTATCTCGTTCGCGACCTTCGCCGCCGCCGCTCCGGCTGCGTCGGCTGAGTCCTGCACGTACGACGCCGGCACGAAGGCGGTCACCGCGGCGGTCACGCCCGGCGGTCAGGCCACGCTCGTCGTGGTCGGCGGGAGTCTGCACTTCGGCGCGGCGCCGTCGGCCTGCGGCGCGGCGACGACGACGAACACGGTTTCGATCTCGATCGCCGGTGCGGGCGGAACGAACGAGACGCTGACCCTCGACCAGCGGGGCGGGAACTTCGCTCCGGGCGCGGAAACCGAGCACAACATTCCCGAGATCGAGATCACGACCGCGCTCGGCGACGCCAGCGACCGCGTCGTCGTCTACGCGACCGAGGGGCCGGACATGCATGCGGCGGGCCAGTTCGGGTTTGCGACCAACACCGACGGCGACGTCGACTGGACGTTCTCGCCGAGCGCGATGCAGCTCGAGGTGCACATGCTCGGCGGCGACGACTACTTCAACGGGCGCGGCCAGAACGGAGCCGGCCTCCACTTCCTCGGTCCGATCATCGCCACCGGCGGTGAGGGCAGCGAGAGTCTGCTGCGTGGTAGCTCCGACCCGGATCTGCTCGACGGCGGGCCTGGCAACGACGTGATCCGCGGCGAGGAGTCTGTCGATGTGATCACCGGTGGCCCAGGCGATGACACGATCGGCGCCGGTGACGGCGATGACCTGGTCACGGGCGGGGCCGGTCTGGACAGCTATGCGGGAAGCGGCGGCAACGACGTCTTCTACGCCCAGGACGACGAGGCCGACACCCAGCTGAGCGGCGGGGCGGGGAGCGACACCGCCTACGTCGACACCGGCCTCGACGCAGCGACGATCGCCGTGGAGAACGTGATCGGGGATACCCCGCCGCCACCGCCTCCTCCCACCGGGCCGTGCGTCTACGACGCGGCGACGAGGGCCGTGACGGCGTTGATCGCTGCGGGCCAGCAGGCGACGCTCAGCGTGTCCGGCGGCGCGATCCAGTTCGGCGCGACACCGGTGGCCTGCGGGGCCGCCACGACGACCAACACCGACACGATCTCGATCTCCGGTGCGGCCGGCACGAGCGAGACGCTGACGCTCGACCAGCAGGGTGGCGCGTTCGCACCCGGCGTCGAGGTCGAGAGCACCACGCCCGAGATCGAGCTCACCGTGGCGCTCGGGGACGCGTCCGACTCGATCATCGTCTACGGCACCACGGGCCCGGACGCGATCTATATCGGCCAGAGCGGCATGGCTCTCAACGGCGACGGCGACCGCGACGTGACGCTGACGGCCCCGCTCCCGAGCGCCATCGTGGCATGGGGCCTCGCCGGTCCCAACACCATCAGCGCCCTGGGCGGCTTCGGTGCCGGCACGACCTTCGCCGGCAAAGCCATCCTCCACGCCGGCGACTCGGGCGACACGGTCACGGGCGGCCTGGGGAGCGACGACATCTTCGGCGGCCTCGGGAACGATCTCCTCACGGGACGCGAGGGCGCCGACACGATCGACGGCGCCGCCGGCAACGACACCCTCAACGGCAACGACGGCGACGACCAGCTCACCGGCGGAACGGGTGCCGACGCCTTCGCCGCCGGCGCCGGGAACGACGTCATGCACGCCGAGGACGACGTCATCGACACGAGCATCAACGGGGCGCAGGGGAGCGACACCGCCTACTACGACCTCGGTACCGATCCGAACCCGGTCGCGACGGAGACGTTGATACCGGCCTGACGTCCAAGGGCCCACGCCGCGGCGGGCGACTGCCGCGGCGTGGGAAATCGAACGAGGAGGCACGAACGTTGCGGCGGCTACCAGTTATGAGGGTTTCCTGCGTTCCTGCAAACGCTCCACTCGTGCGGCCTGCACGGCCCCTGGCTCGCCGGTCATCACTGCTCGTCGGGGCGATACTCGCCACGCTGATGACGCTCGGCTTCGCCGAGCCGGCGTTCGCGGAGTCCTGCGCGTACGACGCGGGCACGAAGGCCGTCACCGCCTCGATCACTCCGGGTGCCGAGGCGACGCTCGTCGTATCCGGTGGAGCGCTCTGGTTCGGCGCGACACCCGCCCCCTGTGGCGCGGCGACGACCACGAACACGAATTCGATCTCTATCACGGGCGCGGCCGGCTCGGTCGAGCGGCTGACACTCGACAACCGCGGTGGGGTCTTTGGCCCGGGCGCGGCGACGGAATCGAACATCCCCGAGATCGAGATCGCGACCGCGCTCGGCGACGCCACCGACGGAGTCATCGTCTACGGGACCCTCGGGGATGACGTCATGGCGGCCGGCCAGAATGGGTTCGCCGCGAACAGCGACGGCGACGTGGACGTCACGTTCTCGCCCGGCGCCTTCCCGCTCGAGGTACACCTGCTCGACGGCGACGACTACTTCAATGGACGTGGCCAAAGTGGCGCGGGCCTGCACTTCCTGGGGCCGATCGTCGTCACCGGAGGCCCTGGCAACGAGTCGTTGCTGCGGGGAAGCTCGGAGATCGACTCGATCGACGGCGGGCCTGGCAACGACGTCCTCCAAGGGCAGGAGCTGGCGGACACGCTCAACGGCGGCGACGGCAACGACACGCTCAACGGCGGCGACGGCAACGACCTCATGACCGGCGGGGCCGGTCCGGACATTTTCAACGGCAGCGGCGGGGACGACACGATGGTGGCGCAGGACGACGAAGTCGACACCACCATCAACGGCGGGCAGGGCTACGACACCGCCTACCTCGACCTCAACGACCCGGCGGCACTCGCCACGGAGATCTCGATCCGCCCGACGCAATCGTGCACATACGACGGAGTGAGCAAGTCGCTCTCGCTGGTGATGACGCCGGCGTCGACGGCGACGCTCGTCGTGGTCGGCGACCAGCTCTGGTGGGGTCAAGTGCCCGCCCCGTGCGGCGGCGCCACGGTGACCAACACCGACTCGATCTCGATCGAGGGTGCCACGCTCACGAACGAGACGCTGATCCTCGACATGCGAGGCGGTGTCTTCGGCCCCGGGGCGACGCCCGAGTTCAACACTCCGGAGATCGAGATCACGACCACGCTCGGAACCGCCACCGACCGGATCATCGTCTACGGCACGGAGGGCAACGACTTCATGGCCGCGGGCCAGAACGGCTTCGCCACGAGCATCGACGGCGACGTCGACTTCACCTTCTCGCCGAACGCCTTCAACCTGGAGGTTCACCTTCTCGGCGGCGACGATCACTTCGACGCTCGCGGCACCGGCGGAGCTGGTCTGCACTTCACGGGCCCCATCGGTAATCACGGGCGGCGAGGGCAACGACGACCTCCTGCGCGGCGGATCCGCGGCGGACTCGATCGACGGTGGTCCGGGGAACGACCTGCTCGACGCCCAGCAGGGCGACGACATCATGAACGGCGGGCCCGGTGACGATTTCATGGCCGGCGGTAGCGAGGCCGACTCGATGACGGGCGGCCCCGGCCGCGACACCTTCAACGGGAGCGACGGAAACGACACGTTCTTCGCGCAGGACGACGAGGCGGACATCCAGATCAGCGGCGGTGGCGGCACCGATACCGCGCACATCGATACAGGCCTCGACCCGACGCCGATCGCAGTCGAGAACGTGATCGGCGACGGCGGCCCGCCGCCGAGCGGCCCTGGCTGCACGTACAACGCGGGCACGAGGACGGTCAGCGCCACGATGACCGCGGGGGCGCAAGCCACGTTGGTGGTCGCCGGCGGCGAGATCCGTTTCGGCGAGTCGCCGGTCGCCTGCGGCGCGGCGACGACCGAGAACACCGACACGATCACGGTCGGCGGCGCGGCGGGGTCGGTCGAGACCCTCGTCGTCGACCAGTCGGGCGGAGCCTTCGCTCCAGGAGCCACGGCCGAGACGACAGGGACGTCCGAGATCGAGATCTCCGTACTGCTCGGTGACGCGAGCGACCTCGTGGTCGTGCACGGCACGAGCGGCGCCGACTCGATCTCGATCGGGCTGGCGGGCATCGCGCTGAACGCGGACGGCGACGGGGACATCACGTTCTCGACCCTCCCCGCGCGGATCGAGGTGTTCGGCCACGAGGGCCCGAACACGATCAACGGGCGCGGCGGCACGGGCGCGGGCGCCACGTACACCGGAACGCTCGTGCTCCACGCCGGTGACTCGGGCGACACCCTCACCGGCGGCTCCGGCAACGACGAGCTCTATGGGGGCCTCGGCGCCGACTCCCTGACCGGCTTCACGGGTGACGACAGCCTCGACGGCGGAGGCGGCACCGACACCCTCGCCGGGAACGACGGCGCCGACTCGCTCATCGGCGGCGCCGGAGCTGATTCGCTAATCGGCGGCCCTGGCGTCGACACCCTGCACGCTGACGACGACGAGGCCGACACGAGCATCAACGGCGGTCAGGATGCCGACACCGCGTTCTACGATCTCGGCATCGACCCGAATCCGGTTGCGAGCGAGACGCTGATCGCGGCCTGACGCTGAAGGGGCGCCTGCGGGCGCCCCGTTCGGCCGTCTGGTACGGTCAGCTACAAGCGCCTGTAGCTCAGGGGATAGAGCGTGCGCCTCCGGAGCGCAAGGCCGCAGGTTCGAATCCTGCCAGGCGCATAGCAAACGCCGTTCAGTCCGCGTCGGGCCAGTGGGTCCAGACAGGGACAGGAACCCGCTCCAGCGCAGGCATGCCGCAGCTTCCCGATGGCGGAACCGCATAGCCGCGCGGCTTGCCAGACGGGGCGTTTCGGGACCTCTGAGTCACGGATCTGAGT